>CAWCWX010000001.1:0-65763 GCA_963799305.1 uncultured Acidobacteriota bacterium
GCCCCCTCCCTAGAATCGAAAAAGGGGCCGTGAATCCACATTCTAAGCCTCTGCATCTAAAGTATTTAGGTAGAGCCTCCGGCTCCAGAATCAACACCTTATGCCACCCGGACCAGCGGGCGATCGGGAACGCGAAATCCTGACCGCCATTGTCGAGACCTTTATTGCCACCGGAGAGCCGGTAGGCTCGCGCACGCTTGCGCGCGCCAGTCGCGAGGGGCTGAGCGCGGCTACCATCCGGAACGTGATGGCAGATTTGGCGGATGCGGGCTTTTTGGAGCAGCCGCATACTTCGTCGGGGCGGGTGCCGAGCACCGAGGCCTATCGTTATTATGTCGAGCAGCTCAGCGGCGAGACGCGGCTGTCGCATGAGAACGAAAGCATTATTCAGGACTCGCTGACCGGCGTCAGCGATGTGCAGGAATTCATGGAGCGGACTTCGCACGTGCTCTCGCTGATCTCGCGCGGAGTGGGTGTGACGGTGGCGACCAGCGGTCCGCGCAACGCGCTGGAACATGTTTATTTTTCGCGACTCGGCGATCAGAAGGTTCTGGCTGTGGTGGTGACGCGTTCGGGAGTGGTCCGGGACCGTGTATTGCGGCTGGATCTGCCGCAGGCGGAACTTGACCTCGCCGCCCGTTATATCAACGAAAACTTTCGCGGCTGGATCATGGAAGACATGCGCGCCGAAATCGCGCGGCGTCTGGAAAAAGAACGCAGCGAGTACGACCGGCTGATGGGGTCGATCGCGCAGCTTTACCAGCAGGGCGCTCTGAGCACCACCTCGGCAACGGAAGCGGTGTTCGTGGAAGGCGCGGCCAACCTCATAACGGGAGAGCAGGACCAGCAGCGTCTTCAGGAAATGCTGCGCACTCTGGAAGAGAAGGAAAAGGTTGTGAAGTTGCTGGCTGCGTATCTGAACACACCGCAGGAAGCTGTGCGCGTCGTAATCGGGCTGGACGAGACGCTGCCTTCGATGCGGAACTTCGTTTTAATCGGCGCCCCGGCCCGCGTCGGCGGAGAAGTCATGGGGTCGCTGGCGGTGATCGGTCCGACGCGGCTTGATTATCAGCATACGATGTCGGCGGTGTCGTACATCGCGCGCCTGTTCGACAAACTTTTGAATGAATCGGAGTAAGGAAGAAGTATGCGTAAGGGTAACGGAAAGACAGATACTACGAACCTGGATCTGGAGCACGAACTGCCTGCCGCGGAGAGCGGGGAAGAGACAACTTCGGCGTCGTCGGGCGCCTCCGCGCCTGTGTCGGAGATCGACAAGCTGCGAGCCGAACGCGACGCTCTGCTTGATCGCCTGGCCCGACTGCAAGCCGAATTTGACAACGCCCGCAAACGCGCTGTCCGCGAGCAGCAGGAATTTCGGGAGTTTGCCGCAGCTGAGGTGATCAAAAACATTCTGCCGGTCGTCGACAGCTTCGAGCGCGCCCTGAAGGCACCCGCCGGCGACGCCAACGACCTGCGCAGTGGTCTCGAACTGATTTACCGCCAGTTTCAGGACGCGCTCCAGAAACTGGGCGTGCAGCCGATTGAATCCGTAGGCAAGGTGTTCGACCCGCGTCTGCACGAAGCCGTGGAGATGGTCGACACCACCGAAGCCGAAGATCATCAAGTGCTCGACGAATTTCAGCGCGGCTACAACTACAAAGGGCGGCTGCTGCGTCCCGCGATGGTGAGAGTGGCTAGAAACGGTGGTTAGTGGTGGGTGATCAGTGATTAGCAAGGCCTTGGGTTTAACTAGCCACTAATGATCAACCACTAACCACTTCTTTTCAAGTAAAGGACTCTCAAGTTTTGAGCAACAACGGCAAACGCGACTGCTACGAAGTTCTCGGCGTCACTCGTACGGCTACCGAGGTCGAGATCAAGAGCGCCTATCGCAAGCTGGCGATGACGTATCATCCCGACCGCAATCCGAACAATCCCGAGGCGGAAGATAAATTCAAGGAACTCACTGAAGCCTACGCGATTCTCGCCGACGGGGAGAAGCGATCGCTCTACGACCGCTTCGGACACGCCGGGGTGAGCAGTTCCGCTGGCGGCGCGGCCGGATTTGATCCCGCCATCTTCCAGGATTTTGGCGATCTCTTCGGAGAATTCTTCGGCTTCGGCGACTTGTTTGGCGGCGGAGGCCGCGGACGGTCTCGCGCCCAGCGCGGCGCCGATCTGCGCGAAGATCTGAACCTCGAATTTGAAGAAGCCTTCTTTGGGGTGGAGAAACAAGTCAAAGTCCGGCGCCACGAAGCCTGCGACGCATGCCGCGGATCTGGCGCGGCTCCCGGCAAAGCGCCGGTCCAGTGCCGCACTTGTAATGGTCGCGGGCAGGTTCGATATCAGCAGGGATTTTTCAGCATCGCCCGAACTTGCCCGACGTGCCAGGGCGCGGGGAACGTCATTACTGATCCCTGTCCGAAATGCAAAGGCGAAGGACGCCTGGTCCGCGAGCGCACTATCGAGGCCAAAGTTCCTGCGGGAGTAGAAGACGGCACCCGCATCCGCTTCTCCGGATACGGCGAGGCCGGCGCCTTTAGTGGCCCCGCCGGGGACCTCTACGTCGTCCTGCACGTAAAGGAACATGCCTTCTTTGAACGCGAAGGCAATGATCTGCATTGCGTAGTGCCAGTCTCATTTCCGCAAGCGGCGATTGGCACCGAGATCGTAGTCCAGACCATGGAAGGCGACTACAAGCTTAAGATCCCCGAAGGCACCCAGTCCGGGACTTCGTTCCGCATTCGCAACAAAGGGGTGCCCGTCCTCAACGGCCACGGCAAAGGCGACCTGCATGTGGAAGTCCGCGTGCAAACTCCCGGCAAGCTAACCAAACGCCAGCGTGAACTGCTGAACGAACTGGGGCAAATTTCCCCGGTAGAGAACAAGCCGCAACGCCGGTCGTTGCTGGGAAGAATGAAGGATATGTTCGCGTAAGGAGAGTTCTCAGTTCCCGGTTCTCAGTTCCCGGTTCTCAGTTCTCAGTTCTCAGTTCTCAGTTCTCAGTTCTCAGTTCTCAGTTTGGAGATGCACGCGGTTATTATTTGGATGTGACGGTCTTTACTGAGAACTGAGAACCGAGAACTGAGAACAGACTCATGACAACCCGCCGCTGGATCGCTGACGAAACGGACGGGAACAGCGCTGCCCTTACAGGCGATCACGCGCTCCATCTTGCGCGTGTCCTGCGCGCCGAAATCGGACAACAATTCGACATCGCGACCGGCACTTCCGTCCGCCTCGGGACCATAACCTCGATCAATGACGATCGCGTTGAATTCTGTCTCGGCGACGAACAGCCAATAGCGCCCGCACCCGACCTCACGCTCGCCCTGGCCATTTTTAAGTTCGACCGTATGGAATGGGCTATCGAAAAATGCACCGAACTCGGCGTCACCAGAATCATTCCCGTCATCGCCCGTCGCACGGACACACATCTCGCTACGGCTGCGCAGAAGCGCCGCGAACGGTGGCAACGCCTTGCTCTCCAGGCCTCAGAACAATCCCGCCGCATTGCCCCGCCCGAAATCACCGTTCCGATAAAGCTGAAAGATTTTTGTAGCGCCGGCGTCCCGCCGGCGGTCGGGCAGGTACCATCGCCCGCTCCCCAGAGCGCTAAGATCGTCCTGGCTGAATCTGAAAACGACCTCCGCCTGCGCGAAGCGTTGACCCCGCGCCCTTGCAGCGTAACCCTCGCCATCGGCCCGGAGGGCGGCTGGGCCCCCGAAGAACTCGAATGGTTCCGTGACAACCACTGGACCGCCGCCTCGCTCGGCGACACTATTCTCCGCGCTGAAACCGCTGCTATCGTCGCCACCGCTCTGGCCCTCGACGCCCTTCGCTGATCACCCGTCCTTTCCACAAGAAGCTCTGATATTCTCCGGCAAGTGAGTATTTCCGTTTTGTTAGAGAAGAAAGTTCAGCCCGACGAACGCCAGCGCCAAGCGATCGAACACGTTCACGGTCCGATGCTGGTTTTAGCTGGCGCCGGCACAGGCAAGACCACCGTTCTCACGCATCGCATCGCCAACCTAATCCGCGAAGGCCACGCACGCCCCGACGAAATCCTCGCGCTCACCTACACGGACAACGCAGCCGAGGAAATGAAAAGGCGGGTGCAGGCGGAACTCGAAGGGCACGACGGCACCGGCCTCCAGGTGCAGACCTTTCATGCGTGGTGCAACAACCTGCTGATCCGCCGAGGCGCCAACTTCGGCGTGCTCGACGACAAAGACCTCTGGGTCTACCTGCGCCGCAACATTCGCGAACTGCGCTTGAAGTATTTCGTACGGGCCGCCAACGTCAGCCAGTTTCTCGACGCCCTGCTCGACTTCATGCGCCGCTGCCAGGACGAACTGGTTGGACCCGAACAATACGCCGCCTACGTAGACCGTCTGGAACGCGGCGAGGTGCCTCTCCAGCGTGTCGTCAGCTCGAAAAAACAAAGCGGACTGGAGCAGGAAGAAATTCTCGGCCGCTGCCGCGAAATCGCCAATGTGTATGCCACCGTGGAACGCATGCTCGCGGAAAAGAACCTCGGCACCTTCGGACACATGATCACCCGCGCCTATCAACTTCTGAAGAGCGATCCCGTGCTGCTCGCCGAAGAACAAGCGCGTACCCGCTTCCTCCTCGTCGATGAATTTCAGGATGCCAACTTCGCCCAGGTCGAGATCCTTGCGCTCCTCGGTAAGCCTACCAGCAACGTTTTCGCTGTCGGCGATCCTGACCAGGCCATCTACCGTTTTCGGGGCGCGTCCAGCGCGGCGTTCACCCTTTTCACGGGACACTTTCCGTCCCCGCGATTTGTGGTGCTGGAAAAGAATCGGCGATCTCTCTCGCCCATCCTCCGATGCGCCTTCGGAATTGTGAACGACAATCCGCCCGTGTTTTCGCAGAAGGGAAGCACTGTGTCATACCAGCGATCACCGCTTGCCTCGGAGCGCGAAGCCGAAGCCCTTGCGCAAGCCGCGCCGATCGCGGCGCTACCAGTCGAAATCGTTACCTGGGGAGACAAAGAAGTCGAAGCCGCCGACCTCGCCCGCCAGATTCAGAAAAAGAAGAAAGAGCAGCGCTGCAACTGGAGCGAATTCGCCATTCTCTACCGTCAGCACGGCCATCGCGAGGAATTGGTCAAAGAGTTTACCGAGCGCGGCATCCCGTTTTTGATTGAAGCCCTTGACGTCCTGCATACGCCGGAAGTCCGTGACGTGATCGCCTGCCTCACCGCCGCCGTCAGTCCCGGAGACGCCGCTAGTCTGTTCCGAGTTGCAGCGTTGCCGCAGTTTTCAATCAATCCCACGGAACTGCGCGCTGCCCTCCGCGCGGTCAAGCGCGATGAACTCGACTTCCGCAAGGTGCTGGAGCAGTTGCCCCAGGGCACCGCCGTTTTGGAGTGCGTAGAAAAAGCTCATCGCCAGGTGGAGAAAGAAGGTGTTCGCGCCGCTGACGCCACCCGCATGGTGCTCCGCCACTTCGCCCTTCCAGACTCCCAGCCCGCAACGGCCTTTCTGAAATTTGTCGAAACCTGGCAGAGCAAGCCCATCGTGGAGGTCGGCAGCGCCGCGGAATTTCTCGTCTACCTTGACTACTTTGCACAGGCCCACGGAGCGATCACTCTCCCTCCCACCACCGCCGACGCTGTCCGCCTCCTGACCGTCCACACTGCCAAGGGGCTCGAGTTCCAGCACGTCGCCATCATCCGTGGATCGTCGCCATCGTTTCCCTGCGCATGGCGCGAGCCGCTAGTTGACCTGCCGCGAGAGTTGCGCACTTCCGGCTCGGAGGACGACGACAAAGCCCTGAATGATGAAGAAGAGCGCCGCCTGTTCTACGTCGCCATGACGCGCGCCAAAGATACGCTGGCAATCTATACCCAACAGGGCCGCGCCAAGAAGGACCCGACGCCCACAAAGTTCCTGCGCGAGTTTATGCCCAACCCGGCTTACAAGACATTCTGGCGTTCCCGTCCTGCGGCAGCTGTACAGGACGATCTCTTCGCCGAGGAACAGAAAATCGCCATCGAGCACTCCAACGTCGCGGCCTGGCTGCTGACGCCGCCTTCCGCCAATTTTGTGACCGGACTGAGCGCCTCCGCCATCACTACCTACGAAGGTTGCCCGCTTCGCTTCAAACTCGAACGGGAATGGAATCTGCCCCACGATGTTCCTGCCACCCTGCACTATGGCGCCGTTATGCACAGCGTCCTGCGGACTTTCTATGACGCTCACCGCTTTGGCCGCGAGATCGCGGACGCCGACCTGATCGAACAGATGCGGAAAGGCCTGGTGGACGCGGGTATCGCCGACCGCTACCAGTACGAGCTCTACCTGAAGCAGGGAACCGAGCAGTTGCGGCAATTCCTGGAACTGGCTCGAACCACTCCTCGGCCCGAAGTTCTCCAGACGGAACAGACCTTCGATTTGCGGGTGGGTGAGACGAAATTAAGAGGACGCGTCGATCGCATCGACCGTCTCGCATCGGGCGGCGTTGCCATTGTTGACTACAAAACGGGCAAGCCCAAGTCGCAGGAAGAAGCGGACGAGAGCCTGCAGCTTTCGCTGTACGCCCTCGCCGCTCGTGAAGTCTGGGGACACGAAGTCGCGCAATTGATCTTCTACAACGTGGAAAACAACACGGCGATTACGACCACGCGCAACAGCGCCCAACTGGAAGAAGCGAAAATCCGCGTGCAGGAAGTGGCGGAGGATATCGCAGAAGGAAAATTCGATGCCAAACCCGGCTACCAGTGCGTCTTTTGCCCGTATAGCAATCTGTGTCCGGCGACCGAGAAGGTGATCACCGTGGCGCCGAAGAAAGCCGCTCGCGCGAACTAAACGATTCTTGATCTCAGCACAAAAAACTAAGGGGACGCTCATCGCGTCCCCGTCGTTGCCTTTGTTGCAGGTGCTTAGTGCTTTTTGCTGCTTTTCTTCTTTGCTTTCTTTTTGGTTGCCATGGATCTATTCTCCCTTTCCATTCTTCATGGAATCTTGCAACGGTCTTCTGTCGCAACTGTTTGATTGTATAGAGTCAGCGCATAGTGAAGTCAAGAGAAAAATGATCATCGACGCAGTCACGCAACGATGTACCAAAGTCACTTCGCTCATCGCGCGGGAAAAAATCGAGGACCCCATCGCAAACTTTCTCCAGCGAGCACGCGCAGGGTGCAAAACTTCGCCCGGTCCCCACTCGATCGCAAGGTCAGTACCGCGAACATCTCGCTTCGGCAGCACGAACGCCCTCTGAACCTTCCTGCGCTCATCCTCCATCTATAATGAGACAGACTTTTTACAAAGCGAAAATCGCGAAGGAGCGCATGTATGGCTGGTTCTAACGATGTCGTCATCATTTCCGGATGCCGCACGCCCATCGGAAAATTTCAAGGCAGCTTGAGCGATTTGAGCGCGCCGCAACTGGGAGCCATCGCCGTTCGCGAGGCCGTGAAGCGCGCCAAGATCGATCCCGCACAAGTCGACGAATGCATTATGGGCAACGTAGTCTCCGCCGGCCTCGGGCAAAATCCTGCGCGCCAGGCCGCACTCTTCGGCGGACTCCCTCCTGAAGTAGGTGCCATGACTATCAACAAAGTTTGCGGCTCCGGATTGAAAGCTGTGGCTCTGGCCGCGCAAGCCATCGAGACCGGCAATGGTTCCATTGTCGTCGCCGGCGGTATGGAGTCGATGACCAACGCGCCCTACCTGCTCCCCAACGCCCGCAAGGGATATCGCCTCGGCAACGGTCAGCTCATCGACTCGATGGTGCATGACGGCCTCTGGGATATCTACAACGACTACCACATGGGCCTCACCGGCGAGAACGTCGCGGAAAAATACGGCATCACCCGCGAAGAGCAGGACGAATTCGCCGTCAACTCCCATCGCAAGGCCTTAGCCGCACAGAAAGAATGTCGCTTCAAGTCGCAGATCGTGGCGGTTGAAATCCCCGCGAAGAAGAAAGGCCAGCCCGCCGTCATTTTCGACAAAGACGAAGGGCCCCGCGAGGACACCACTCCCGAAACCCTGCGCGCCCTCAAGCCCGCCTTCAAGAAAGATGGCACGGTAACCGCCGGCAATGCTCCCGGAGTCAACGACGGCGCGGCAGCACTGGTCGTGACCAGCTTAGCCCGAGCGAAAGAGTTGGGCGTAGCTCCGATGGTCCGCATTGTCGCGCAGGCAACCAGCGGCATCGACCCCAAATGGGTGATGATGGCTCCCGTCAGCGCCATCCAGAAAATCTGGCAGAAGACCGGCTGGAAGAAAGATGAAGTCGACCTCTATGAGTTGAACGAAGCATTCTCCGTGCAGGCGTTGGGAGTCATCCGCGAACTGGGCCTCGAGATGAACCGCGTCAACGTCAACGGTGGTGCGGTGGCGCTGGGGCATCCCATCGGCGCCAGCGGCGCGCGCGTGCTGGTCACTCTGATTTTCGAAATGATCCGGCGGGACGTGCATCGCGGGATTGCCGCCCTCTGCCTGGGTGGAGGAAACGCGGTAGCCATGGCGGTTGAACGATAGTGTAGCGCCGCCGTTCCGGCGGCTGTCGTGGCGGCGTCCCGCCGCAACCCTAGGTTGTTGATCTACGGCCGGTCAATTTGGCGCATGCGCCGAGGGCGGGACGCCCTCGGGGCAGCCGGCAGGAAGCCGGCGCTACTATTTCTTCTTCAGCCGTTCCACCAGCGCCCGCAACGTTGCCTGTGTCTCCGAACTCCACCACGCCGCGATCACGCCCTCCAACTCTGGTTCCAGATTCGCTTCAAACACGGCCACCAGATCAGCCCGCGCCAGCCGCCGCGTGCCGGCCATCGCTTCCGGCGGCAAGGCGAGAATACTCCCGCACCACTGCCTCGCGCGCTCCACTACCTGCTCCAGTGGAACGACTTCATCCACCAGCCCGGCCGCCAGGGCCTCGCGCGACGTAAGCAGCCTTCCGCTGACCGCCAGCTGTTCCGCCACGCGCAGCCCGAGCAACCGCCGCGCTCCCGCCCAGATCACCGGCGGAATCGGAATGCCGACCTGCGCTTCGTTGAGACCGATTCTGTAATCTCCCTCCGCCATCACGCGCCAGTCGCAAAAGAGCGCTAGGACCGTTCCGCCTGCGGGCGCGTGTCCCGTGACGGCGGCCGCGATCGGAATCGGCGATGCTGCGATTGCTCCCAGCAAAGCGTAGAAGTCCCGCCACAGCGCCGCCATCGCAGTACGGTCTAGCCCCAGCAGTAAGGGAACATCGAGCCCGCCGGAAAATCGTCCGGGAGCGCCGGATAGAATCAGAGCGCGTGCGCCTTCCCGCGCCGCAGCCTGAATTGCCTGCCGGAGCGCCACAATCAATTCCGGAGAAAGCGCATTGACCGGTGGCCGGTCCAGCCGCAGCTCGCGCACGGATCCGTGCTCAATTGTCTGAATCATGGAATGGGTGGTCTCGTGACTAGTTTACTGGCGGCGTTGTGTCTTGAGTATTGGTTACCGGCAACGTGATCGTAAACACGGCCCCGCCTCCCGGCGCCGTGGCTGCTTCAATATTGCCGGCATGCTCGCGAATCAGAGTCTTGCAGATACTCAGGCCCAAGCCGGTGCCGCGTCCCGGCCGCTTCGTGGTAAAGAAAGGATCGAAAATATGTGGCAGTACCTCGGGGGCGATCCCAGGCCCGTCGTCCTGGAACATCACCCACACGGAATTGGGATTGCGTCCCATGCGAATGCGGATCGTGCCTCTCTCCCGGCTCTCACGAATCGCCTGGTCTGCGTTCAGGATCAGGTTCAGAAACACCTGCATTAACTGGTTGGGATCCGCCATGACGGCCGGCAAAGCCGGCTCCTGCAAGAAATCTACCGTGATATTGCTCTTGCGCAGCGGATACGCCTGCAAGTGTAGAGTTCGTTGAATGAGTTCGCCCAGGTTCACCGGACTGCGTCCGGGAGCTGGCGGGCGCGCGAAATATTGCAGGTTCTGTACGATCTCCGCTGCCCGCCGAGCCTGCTGATGCATGGAGATGAGTTGCTTGCGGCTGGTTTCATTGGTTTCGGTATCCTGGAGCAATTCGGTCATCCCGAGAATGCTGGTCAGCGGATTGTTCAACTCATGCGCGAAGCCGCCGATCATCTGCCCCATCGCCGCCAACCGTTCGCTTTGGATGATCTGCTGCTCAAGCTTTTTTTCCGTGGTTACATCGCGCACCGAGATGATCACTCCTGCCGGCTTTCCCTCCGTGTCCAGCATTGGACTGGCCGTCCCCAACATGGTGCGCCAACTGCCATCCTGGTGGTGCGCTCCATACTCCGACGTGGCCAGCGGCGTCTGCCCGTTCACCACCGACTCGTACAGGGTCACCAGTTCCGGCGAATTCTCCTTCACTTCGCCAATTTTCTTCCCCATCAACGCTTCAGGACCGTAGCCGAGGAGGTCGCGGATGCGAGAACTCACAAACGTGTACGTGGCTTTCGGGTCGAGCACGAGAATCAGGTCAGGAAAGCTCTCCAGCAAGTGCCGCCGGAACTCTTCTTGCCGCCGCAACTGCCGTTCCATTGCCCGCTTCTCCGTCACATCGACCAGGGTGCCCTGGTACCGGACAATCTTTCCCGCATCCATGACGCCGGTGGAGGTGTCCACGCACACCGCGACGCTCCCATCTTTCCGCTTCACGCGTATTTCCCGAGTTCGCGTGCTACCCGCCTGGCTTCCTTCCCGTCCCAGAACCGGATCTTGCGACGGATCCACGTTCAAGCCCGACGCCGGTAGGTTTAACAACTCCTCACGGCTGCCGTACCCCAGCATCCGAAACAGCGCCGGATTCACCTCGAGCAGCTTACCCTGCGGCGTACTGAAGTAGACCCCCTCTTGCAGGGTCTCGAATAACTGCGTGAACCGGCGCTCCTTCTCCCGCTGTTCCGTGATATCCCGGGCCAACACACTGGCGCCCACCACTTCATCGCCCTTCACGATGGCGTTGACTACGCAGTCGTAGTAACTCGGACTCGAACCATTCTTGAGATGGATTTCCACCACTCCCGCCCAGTGCCGTTTCTCCAGGAACCGTGTCAGGCTGGCATCGCTCTCCACGCGCGCGCCGGCTGCAAGAAATTCTGGCAGCTTGTGGCCCACGATGTCGGTATAGGGAACCCCCAGAATCTCGGTCACGCGGCGGTTCACGGTCCGCAGAGTGCCGTCGAGAGAAATGGCCAGAGCTGCATCTTCCAGGGAGTCAATCAGCTCTTTGAAGTTGCGCTGCGAGCGCGCGATCATCTGGGTGAGTTGATCCAGTTGCGAGTCCGAGGGCATCACCCCGGCCCGGTCCTGCAGATTTTTCAGGAGGTCCTTCAGTTCGCCGACTTCGCGCCGCCGCCCGAAAGCGTAGACCGCAAACAGCACTGACAGGATCAGGAGGCCGATCGGAATTGCCCATAGCCGGTAGGGAAGAGTCTTGAGTTGCTCCCAGGAAAGATAGGCTACGGCCGCAGCCATGAGGACGAACAAGCCCAGTGCCCATCGCCAAAGCTGGCTTTCCTCGCGCTCCAGTTGACTGGGCGGAGGATTCATCCGGTTCGGGGTATTTCCTCCTTCAGGCATTCGGAATACCTCGCAAACGCGCAGACACTTTCGAGAAAGCGCCGCACTCTCGCCAACCTTAGTTGTAGCCTAGCATCCAATGGCCGCCGACACGATGGCAACGTTCCATCACGGTAACGGGTGACGTAGGTCACACCGAATTATTGCCCGGCTGGTATGATCAATGCGGGTCTCCCACCCGCTTCGCTTCCTCCGTGTGCCCACCGGTGTCCCTATGCTTTACAAGACCATGAGTGCCGCCGTCTATGGCATTGACGCCAGCATTATCGACGTGGAAGTGGATGTATCCAACATAAAAACGAAAGATGACTACTTCCACACCGTTGGCCTGCCCGACGCTGCCGTCCGCGAAAGCCGAGACCGCGTTCGCGCCGCCCTGAAAAACTGCGGTTACGACATTCCCGCCACCAACATCACGATCAACCTTGCGCCTGCTGACATCCGCAAAGAAGGTTCCGGCTTCGACCTTCCCATGGCCCTCGGCATTCTCGGCGCCTACGGCGGATTAAACAAGAAGGAGATCACCGACGCGCTTTTCGTCGGCGAACTCTCTCTCGACGGCAGCCTCCGCGGTGTCCGCGGCACTTTGCCTATCGCCATCGAAGCGCGTGGCAAGAAGATCAGACGTCTCATTGTCCCCGAAGTCAACGCCCGCGAAGCCGCGATGGTAAACGGTCTCGAGGTATATCCCGTAAAGTCGCTGCTGGATGTCATCCACTACATCAACTCAGGCAACGGCGTTGCTCGCCTTCAGGTGGATGGCGACCAACTCCTCAGCGAGGCCCAGCATTTCCTGGTCGACTTCAAAGACGTCCGCGGCCAGCAGACCGCCAAGCGCGCTCTCGAAATCGCCTGCTCCGGTGGACATAACATCCTGATGATCGGCCCTCCCGGCTCCGGCAAGACGATGCTGGCCAAACGCATCCCGACCATTCTGCCGCCGCTCACTTTCGAAGAAGCCCTGGAGACGACCAAGATTCACAGCGTAGCCGGTGTCCTCGATGCCCGGGCGGGTCTCGTCGGTATGCGGCCTTTCCGCGCCCCCCACCACACGATTTCCGACGCCGGGCTCATTGGCGGCGGCATGATTCCGCGTCCCGGTGAAGTTTCCCTGGCGCACAACGGCGTCCTGTTCCTCGACGAACTTCCCGAATTCCCGCGCAATGTTCTCGAAGTCATGCGCCAGCCTCTTGAAGATGGCACCGTCTGTATCGCGCGCGCCGCCATGTCTCTGACCTTCCCCGCCCGGTTCATGCTTGCCGCTGCCATGAATCCCTGTCCCTGCGGATTTCACAATGACCGCACCCACGAGTGCCACTGTTCGCCCATGATGATCCAGCGCTACATCTCAAAAATTTCTGGCCCCCTGCTCGACCGCATCGACATCCACATCGACATCCCGGCTGTGAACTACAAAGAAATGCGCAGCACGAATGAGCCGGAAAATTCTGCAAAAATCCTGGAACGCGTAATCCGCGCCCGCCACATCCAACTCGCCCGCTTCGCCTCGGGCCGCGAAAAACTCTACTGTAACTCACAGATGTCTCCCCGCCACATTCGCGCCTTCTGCGACCTTTCCCCTGACTGCGAACGCTTGCTCGAACGCGCCATGACCCAGCAGGGCCTCAGCGCCCGCGCCCACGACCGCATCCTGAAAGTAGCGCGCACCATCGCCGACCTTGAAGGCGTGCCCAACGTCGAGCCCAAACACATCGCCGAAGCCATCCAGTACCGCACCCTGGATCGCACCTTCTGGTCCTAGACGGGACTGCCGTCTGCGATGACAATCTACTCAAGCTGAGTGTGGCGCGCGGTCGTGAAGGCACCTGTCATTAAGCGGAGTGCTCGCGAAACTTTAAAGAGGAACACGTGTCCGGCGTTCTGTGCATCGCTCGAACACGGACTTACTCCGAAGCGACGATCTTACCGCTCTTTCGCTTCCAGTAGAGATATCCCGGCACGCCGATCAGGACGATCGTCGCGCCCCAAAATGCTTCCGTGGGTCGCGTGAAAATGGTATTGAGCGTCCACACCACGCCGACCAGCACGTAAAAGCCGGGCAGCCATGGGTATCCCGTGCAGCGATAAGGACGAGGCACGTCCGGTCGCTTCCAGCGCAGCACAAACAGTCCGATCACGGTCAGCGTGTACGAAAGCACCATCCCGAAGATGACGTAGGTGTAAAGCTGATCGTAGCGCCCACTCATGGTGAGCACGGCGGCCCAGATGCCTTGTCCAATCAGGCTGAAGGCGGGCGTGCGCCACTTGGGATGAATGACTGCCATGCGTTTGAAGAAGACGCCGTCTTGTGCCATGGCGAGATACACGCGCGATCCTGAGAGCG
The DNA here is from genome assembly GCA_963799305.1 of uncultured Acidobacteriota bacterium. Classification (GTDB taxonomy): domain Bacteria; phylum Acidobacteriota; class Terriglobia; order Terriglobales; family Acidobacteriaceae; genus Acidiflorens. Next base: position 13,910 of record CAWCWX010000001.1, read on the forward strand.
TGCAGGCGGCGGCCGCGCTGAAACATGAGACCGCGATCATCGCCGACAGCCAGACCGCGGCTCCAGGCGAAAACAGCACGGCCGCGGCATCGTGAACGATGGTTTCGTGCTTCGCAATTTCACTCAGCGGCAGCGCGTAGACGTAGGTCATGTTCATGGCCAGGTAAATCGCGCCGACCGCGAGCACGCCCAAGACCATGGCCAGTGGGACGTTTCGCCGCGGATCTTTGACTTCGCCGGCCACCCACGTGATGTACACCCACCCGTCGTAGGCCCAGAAGACGGCGATCAGTCCGATGCCAAGCATCGAAACCAGCTGTCCGGGATTCATTCCCATGCTCAGGCCGCCGGTGTGTGCGGTGAAATTTGACCAGTGGCCTTTGCCGATCGTGAATCCCAGGCCAACGAATGCGGCCATGGCGAGGAACTTTGTCCATGTCGAAATATTCTGTAAGCGGGCGCCCCAACGCAATCCGAACACGTTGACGTAGGTCAGGATTACGATCAGGACGAGACCCACTGCGTGGGCGCGCGTGAACCCCACGCCGAGGATCGAGAAGATCACATGCTGTTGCGAAATGGCAGGAACAATATTTCCCATGTAGGCGGCCGACGCGACCGACAACGCCGCGATCGTCCCGCCATTAGCCACCGTGAACAGCATCCACCCATAGAGGAACGCGACGAGGTCGCCATAAGCTTCGCGCAGATAAATGTATTGCCCGCCGGAGTCAGGAAACATCGATCCGAGTTCGGCGAAGGCGGCGCAGGCGCACAGCGAGATGGCTCCGCCCAGAATCCAGACGAGAAAAAACCAGAAGGGATGCGGCAGGGGTCCGGCGATATCCTTGGCGGTGAGAAAAATCGACGAGCCGATAATGCCGCTCACCAGCAGCAAAACCGAGTCGAGAAGGCTCAGACCGCGGACCAGGCTCGGCTTTTCGCCGGATGCGTCCGTTTGTGCGACGGGAAGGGAACTCATTCGTTATCCCATCCCCAGTTCGTCGGAAGATTCGAGCGGAGTACCGCAGCGTCGGCAGATCACAGAGGAACAATCGCCACAGGTCAAAGGGTCGGAGACCTCCGCCGCACAGACTGGACAATACAGGATCTCAGCGGGTTTTGGCGTGGCGGGGGTCCCGTGCTGGCTGGAGTCCATGAGCGAGAAACTTTAGCATAAACTCCGTGGCCCCCGTGTTCCCGTGGTTAGGATCCAAAGCCTTAACCACGGGGAACACGGGGGTCACGGAGGAAATCTACTCGTCGCGCTTGCGCAGGATGAGATCCCCTTCCGTTGGCGGCAGGGAAAACGGGAACTCCCAGACTTTGTCTTTCATCCACACGCGGAGAATGAAATCTTCGCGGCTCTTCCACGAGCCGAGCCACTTATTCCTGGTCCCGAAGAAAACCCAGCCGTGGACCTCCGGATTGCCCGGGTTCAGAATGGCCGGCTCCAGACTCTGGCTGCTGAGAAACTCGATCAACTCGGCCACCTGTTTTTGAAATTCGCGCGCCCGATCGGTCTTCTCCGCGGCCTGCTCCGGATGTTTCTTGATTTCGCGTTCGGTGTCGAACACCTCAGTATCTACGTCGTTCTGCAATCTGGTCGAGTACCTCGTGGGATCGAGAGAGCCCTCGATCACGTTGTGATGCCGGACGAACTCCATCCGCACATCAGCCGGAAAATCGAATTTGGTCGAGCCCGTGTAAGTCACGCTCAGGAACACGCCGAGGGGCTGGTTAATACGACGCCGGCTGTTGGATAACTCCTGCGAGTCAACGAGCAGCGTCATGTCGAGATCGTCGCCGACCATGTGCCAGCGGTAGCGGCCATCGTCACCTCGTTGGAATTCGCAGCCCAGGGCGCCGGCTTTCCAGCGCCGGGCGGGCAGTTCCTTCTTCTTGGCGGGGCACGGAAGAACGCAGAAGGTTAAACAAAGCGAGAGGAGAAGGCACCGCTGCAAGAAGCGAAATGACAACATAGGGCGCGTGGTCGCTAACGCCAGAGTATCCATCCGTGAGAGTTCGGGCAAGGGAAAGGCCTTTGGACGGCTGGCGCGACCTGTTACCATCACTGGGGCTGGGCGACTCATGACGGCATTCCTGTGGACGGTCGTAATCCTGATGGCAGCGGCGCTGCTGGCGGAAATCCTTGCCTTCGTCGGGATGGCGTTGTTGGCCATGCGCGCCGCTCGTCGTTCCGCCGAAATCGCAGGAGAGCTGAAGCAGAAGCTGGAGCCCACAGTGCAACTCGCCAAAGAGTTCCAGCAATCGATGCTGCCGCGACTGGAAACCGTCCAACGCGAAGGCCGGGAGATCGAGGCCCTGGTGGCATCACGCTCCCAGACGATTCAGGCCGCCATCGAAGACACGAGCCGGCGGGCCGAACGCATCCGCCTCCGACTCACCGAAGGCGTGGAGACGGTGGATGGCCAACCTGCCCGGCGCGGTATCTACCGCCAGATTGCCGAACCAATCGGCACTGCAAGCCACGTCATGCGCGGATTGAAGATCGCGCTCTGGATCCTCCGCAAAGTAGCCTGAAACGGGCTAATGGTGCTGGCTCACCGACAAGACATTTCCGTCTGGATCTTTGAACCACGCGACCCGATTACCTCCGGGAGCGTCCCAAATGAGCGACTCACGATTTTGGATGAATGGGTAATCGTCGAATACCACGCCCCGGCCTTTGAGCCACGTAACGATTGAGTCGATATCCGTGACTTCCCAGCCCAGCACAGTGGCGCGCGCCGGAGTGAAATCGGGAATCTTGACGATCCGGATCATGTGTACGCCGGCCTTCACGGCCAGCGCGAACTGGTCCTGACTGAGGAATTGGAATCCCAGCTGGCCTTCGTAGAAGGCGCGCGCTTTCTCGTAGTCGTGCGTGAAAATGAAGCCCATCAGTTTGGAGTCTGCAAGCATTTTGCCTCCCATATATTTCTGTGCTCCGAGCAATATACCGTGCAGGGTTTTGTTACTTGTCGATCAGGATGTCGGAGTAGCTCACCATCCAGCGCGACAGCGGGGTGTTTACTTTCACCCATTGCTTGAAGGGATAGAAATTGCTATAGGTCCAGCGCATCCTACGAAGAGCGAGGGAATTTGCGGAAGCGTTGGCGGGGTCGGAAAGGGCGTAGCCCAGTTCCTGAAGATAGCGCCCGATCAATTGCTCGAACGCGGTCAATTCCTCCGCCGGAAACTTTTCCTTCCAGCGGCCGACGGGAGTGAACGTGCCTTCCTTCAGGTCTTCTCTAAAAGAAGTCAACGGCTTCTTTACCGAGCCGATGCTGGTTTCCTGGATGTGCGTGTAGTCGAGATCGTGCTGCAGAAACGCGCCGATTCCCTTGAGGGCCAGTTCCGGACGCTCGACCAGATCCTCGTAACGCACCTCCATATATCTCGAACCAAGCAGCGTTCCATTCTTGCGTCCCAGGCGTACGATCCACTCCCAATAGAGCCCGGCGGCGAGCAGGCTGCGTTCCTTGTCCCAGGGAAGAGGGCGGCTCCAGTGGCGTTTGTCGAGAGAGAGGGCGACGTCGCGGGCGTCGCGGATGATGTGAATAAACTGCGCGTCGGGAAAATCGCGGCTGATCCGCAGCATGTGCGGGATATTGGTGGGCGTGGAATCGATCCAGCGGTCAACGCCCTGCTTCTGCGCGACGCCTCCCATGACGATGCGCATGAAGTCGCTGCCGTTGCGGCATTCCTCCATCACCTGCGCTTCAATTTCGCAGGCGTCGAGGCCCGAGACCGCAAAAGCCTTGCTGCGCAGCCATTCCCGCATCATCTTCTTTTTGTTGCCGGGAGAGCTGAAGTCACCAAAGATAGGTTCCAGCACGTCGAAAACATTCATCTGGGTGTGGAAGCGGGCGAAGCCTCCTGCCGAAAGCAGGAGGTGGTAGAGAAAACTCGTTCCCGAACGGGGACAACCTACGATGAAGACCGGAGGTCTCATGGGCGCGAAATTTGGCAACTCGTCCTCCGGAAAGCCGATGCAGAGGAGCGAATCGTCAGTGTATCAGCGACTCCGAGGTCCCGGGCGCAACCCGGGCAATCATCGCGGATATGTTAGATTGAAATGAGTGTGGGCGCGTAGCTCAGGTGGTAGAGCAACGCCCTTTTAAGGCGTGGGTCGCAGGTTCGAATCCTGCCGCGCTCACCACCCATCGACCGATTACTCCCGCTTTTGAACTGCCGGGAAAGTTTCATGAATCGCCGGGATTTTCTCGCTTCCATTCCGAAGTTGTCGGCCGCCGCGGGCTTGGCCCCGCGGCTTTTTGCCAGCTCGCTTGCGAACACTTCGCCCGAGATCGCAACCCTCTATCAGCGCGCGATTGTCATCGACTCGCTCGCCGCTCCATTTACCGACATGGACAAACTGCCCGGCGCGGAGGCATTGGCGGCGGTGCGGGGCTCAGGAATCACCGCGGTGAATTGGACGATCTCATTCCCGAGTTTCGAAGAGACCATCGACGCGCTTGCCGCCGTGGACGAACTGGTCGAAAAGGTGCCCGACACGTTCCTGATCGTGCGCCAGGTTTCCGATATCGCTCGCGCCAAGCGGGAGAATAAGATCGGCATCCTTCCCGGTTTTCAGTACACGCAGTTTCTGGAGGAAGATCCCGCGCGCATTGAAGTGTTTCGCAAACTGGGCGTGCGCATCATGCAGATCACTTACAACAAACGGAGTGCCTTTGGGGACGGATGCCTGGAATCAGGCAATGCGGGGCTGACCAAGGCGGGATCGGCGGCCGTTCACCGGATGAACGAAATCGGTGTCGCGGTGGACCTGAGCCATAGCGGCTACCGCACCACGTCAGAGGCCATCGCAGCCTCCGCCGAGCCGGTGCTGATCAGCCATTCGGGATGCGCCGCGGTCTATCCGCATCCGCGCAACAAGCCCGACGATATTCTCAAAGCGCTGGCCGACCGCGGCGGATATTTCGGTGTCTACCTCATGCCATACCTGGTCGCTTCGCCCACCGTGCCAACCCGTGAGCATGTGATGTCTCACTTGCTGCATGCCATTCATGTCTGTGGCGCGGATCATGTGGGAATCGGATCGGATGGCGCGATTGAGAAAGTCGTCTTGACGCCCGAACAAAAAGCCGCATTCGAGGCCGACATCGCCAGGCGCAAACAACTTGGCATCGGCGCTCCCGGAGAAGATCGCTTTCCTTATGTGCCCGACCTGAACGGGCCCGATCACATGGAGATCATCGCCGACCAACTGGCCAAGGGCGGACAGACTTCCGCAACCATCGAGAAAGTCCTGGGCGCAAATTTTCAACGTGTGCTGGGAGAAATCTGGGGAAAAGCATGAGAACCATCACCTTGACAAAACAGAATATTTCCGCCCGACTTTTGCTGATCTGCTGTCTGGCCGTTTTGCAGGCGTGGGCGCAACCGTCCAAAGAAGCTAGCGCTGTGCCTGCGCTTCCCGCTGACGTTCCCGCCAATGCGGAGCGCTACTCCGTGACCATCATGGGGAACCTGGCGGGCCAGCAAGCGGTGTGGACGGCGGCCGATGGCACGACCCACATGTTCTACCAGTTCAACGACCGCGGCCGCGGTCCGAAGACGACGAGCATTCTTACGCTCGATAAGAGCGGGGTGCCCGTCGCCGAGACGGTCAAGGGCAACGACTATCTCAAGTCTCCGGTGAGCGAGGACTATTCGCTCCAGGACGGCATGGCACGCTGGAAAAACGATTCCGAACAGGGCGAGAAAAAACTGGGCGCGCCGGCTATCTACGTCTCCATTAATGGAGCGCCGGCAGAGTTTGCGTTACTGGTGCACGCCGCGCTCGCTAACGGCGGCAAGGTCGCTCTGTTGCCCGAAGGCGAGGCCCGAGTCGAGCGCGTTGCCGAACGCGATCTGGAGAATTCCGGGCAGAAAAAACATGTTGCCATGTACTCCGTCACTGGTCTCGATTTTTCGCCGACGTATCTATGGCTCGATGACCACGACAAATTCTTCGCGTTCGTGAATCCATGGAGCACCGTGATCCCCGAAGGATGGGAGAAGACGGCGGATGGTCTGAACACCGTCCAGGATGAGATCTCGCAGGCGCGCTCTGCGGAATTGGCGCAGAAACTGGCTCACCACGCGCCCCACGGCATCGTGTTTACCCACGCCAACGTCTTCGATTCCGAGTCGGGCAAGATTGTTAAAGACCAGAACGTCGTCGTCGCGGGGAATCGCATTCAAAGCGTCGGGCCCGCGGGCGCAGTGCAAGCGGCAGATGCCGAAGTAATCGACGCCAAGGGCAAGACCCTTCTCCCCGGGCTGTGGGATATGCACACCCACGTCGGCGACAACGACGGATTGCTGAACCTTGCGGCCGGCGTCACGACGGTTCGTGATCTGGCTAACGACACGGATTCACTCCTCGCCCGCCGCAAGCGCATTGACGAGGGCAAGGAAATCGGCACTCGTATCGTCATCGCCGGCATCATCGACGGCCCCGGACCATTTCAGGGTCCCACCAAGGTTCTCGTGTCTACGGAGGAAGAAGCTCGCGCCGCCGTCGATAACTACGTGAAACTCGGGTATGTCCAGATCAAGATTTACAGTTCGGTGAAGCCGGAACTGGTGCCGGCCATCATCGACGAAGCGCATAAAAAGGGACTGCGCGTCAGCGGCCACATCCCAGCGGAAATGACGGCGTCGCAGTGCGTAAAGCTCGGCTACGACGAAATTCAGCATGCCAACTTTCTCATGCTGAACTTCATGCCCGACGTGAAGAACACAAACACGCCCACGCGCTTCACCGAAGTTGCCAAGCGCGGCGCCGATCTGGATTTGAACTCGGCCGAAGTGCAGTCGTTCGTGAAGCTGCTGCAGGATCATCACACTACCCTCGATCCCACGCTCAGCATCTTCGAAGACATGTTTACGACTCGCGCCGGCGAGATTCCGCGGGGCTTCCAGCCGGTTGCAAAGCGCCTGCCGCCGCAGGTGCGTCGCGGATTGTTATCAAGTGGGCTGACTCCTCCCGCGGGCATGGATCAGCGTTATCGCGATTCATTCACGAAGATGGTACAGCTGGTCGGTGTGCTGTACCGCGCAGGAATTCCGATCGAGTCCGGCACGGATTCCATGGTCGGATTCGCCCTGCATCGTGAACTCGAACTGCACGTCCAGGCAGGTATTCCGTCCGCCAGAGTACTGCAGGACGCCACGCTCGGCGCGGCTCGCATCATGACCATGGATAAGGATCTGGGATCCATTACTCCCGGCAAACTCGCCGACCTCACGCTGGTGGATGGCGATCCCGTCGCCAACATCAGCGATATTCGAAAAACCGCACTTGTCGTCAAAGACGGGGTTCTCTACCGGCCCGCGGAATTGTATTCCGCTCTCGGCGTGGAGCCGTAGCGCGGATGACCACCATTCGCTGTCAGGCCATGCTGTTCGATATGGACGGGGTGCTGGTCTTCTCCATGGGCGCCGTCGAGCGCGTCTGGAGCAAGTGGGCCATCGCTCATGGATTCGATCCGCGGGTTGTTGTTCATGCGGCCCACGGGCGCCCGAGTATCGAAACCGTACGCGAGTTTTTACCTCATGCCGATAGCCATGCCGAGAACCTGGAAATCGAGCGCGGGGAAATCGAGGACCTCGATGGCGTGGTTCCGGTTCCGGGCGCGATCGCTTTGGTGAACAGCCTTCCCGCCGACCGCTGGATCGTAGCCACTTCGGCAACGCTTGCTCTGGCCGAGGTTCGGCTGCGTGCCGCCGGCATTCCCGTTTTGCCGAACATGATTACTTCGAGTGATATCCAACGCGGTAAGCCCGATCCGGAGCCGTATTTAAAAGCCGCAGCCCGGCTCGGTTTTCCCGCTTCCGAGTGTGTGGTGGTCGAAGATGCGATTGCGGGAGTCCGGTCGGGAAAAGCGGCGGGTGCGCGCGTGATCGCTCTCCCTACCAGTACGGACCGCGCTGATCTGGAAAAAGCGGGCGCGGATTGGGTGGTGCGAGACTGTACGGACATCACTGCCGCTCTCGATGGAACCAGCCTGCTCCTATCGCTCAATGAGCAGCATCACATCGGCCTGTGATGAATGTCATTTGCGGATCGCGCCCGCGTCATCTAAAATCCTGAGTTCTTTAGAAGCATCCGCAGGGCGCGCAGTCAGGCGCCTGAGGCTGTGCCTTGAGCGCAGAACAGGCAGGGGCTCTTGATCATCGGTGTTCCGAAAGAGATTTATCCTGGGGAGCGGCGCGTCGCGTTAGTGCCCTCGGTTCTCCCCACCCTCACCAAGGCAGGTTTCGAAGTTCATGTGCAGTCGGGGGCTGGAATCGAAGCCGGCTATCCCGACGTCCAGTATTCCGACAAAGGCGCAAAGATTGTAGCCGACCGGGCGGCTGTTTTTTCGGCCGCTGACATCATTGCGCAGGTTCTGTGTTATGGATCGAACGATATCACCGGGAAACAGGACCTGCCGCTGTTCCGCCGCGATCAGATCCTGATCGGCTTTTTGCGTCCGTTCGGGGAAGCGGAAGTGGCGCAGGAGATCGCGCGCGCTGGCGTCACTTCGTTCTCCGTGGAACTGATGCCGCGCACCACCCGGGCGCAGAGCATGGACGCGCTCTCCTCCATGGGCACGATCTGCGGGTACAAGGCGGTGCTGGTCGCCGCCGACTCGCATCTCCGAATTTTTCCGATGATGACCACTGCCGCGGGAACCATCACCCCGGCGCGCGTGTTTGTGATCGGCGCGGGCGTTGCGGGATTGCAGGCCATTGCGACCGCGCGGCGGCTGGGCGCGGTCATCTCGGCTTACGATCTGCGGCCCGTCGCGAAAGAACAGGTGCAAAGCCTGGGGGGACGGTTCGTCGAATTGCCCATCGAAGCCAAAGACGCGCAGGATGCCCGCGGTTATGCCACGGCGCAGGGAGAAGATTTCTACCGGCGCCAGCGCGAACTGCTGGGTCAGGTCGTGAAGGAAAGCGACGTTGTGATTACGGCAGCGGTCATTCCGGGCAAGAAATCGCCGGTGCTTGTGACCGAGGAGATGGTCAAGGGCATGGCGCCGGGATCGGTGATTCTCGACCTCGCAGCGGAGCGCGGCGGAAACTGCGAGATCACCGAACGCGGGCAGACGGTCGTCAAGCATGGGGTCACCATCATCGGGGCGATCAATCTCGCCACCGGAGTTCCATACCATGCCAGCCAGATGTACGCCAAGAACATGACCAACTTTCTGATGCACCTGATTAAAGATCAAAAGCTGAACCTGAATCTGCAAGACGAAATTGTGCGGGAGACACTCGTTACTCGCGGCGGTGAGATCGTCAACGCCCGCGTGCGTGAGTTTCTTGCCTTGCCGGCGCTGGTCGTGCAGACATAGAGTCGACCGGCGTTTCCACCGGAGGATAGATGGCCAGCAGTTCGAATCTGATCGACGCACTCTTCATATTTGTATTGGCGGGATTCATCGGGTTTGAAGTAATCCGGCGAGTTTCGCCTCTGCTGCACACCCCCCTGATGTCCCTGACCAACGCCCTGGATGCGATCGCGGTCGTCGGCGCAATCGTGCTGGTCGGCGAGCACAAGAGTTCGCTCGCTGCGACGTTGGGATTCATCGCCGTCGTGGCCGCCACCAGCAATATCGTCGGCGGTTTCATCATCACCGACCGCATGTTGAAGATGTTCAAATCCAGCCGCCCCGCGAGCAAACCATGAACGCGGAATTCGCAGGCGGCCAGATCGTCATCGAAGTCCTGTATCTCATCGCGAGCGTGCTCTTCATCTTCTCGCTGAAGTGGATGAGTTCGCCCACCTCGGCCCGTCACGGTATCTGGGCGGGTGAAGCGGGCATGCTGCTGGCGATTTGTGGCACTCTACTGCACCACGGCATCGTCGATTACCGGCTGATTGCGATCGCGCTGGTCCTGGGAACGATCATCGGCATTCCCCTCGGACGCGTCGCCATGACGGCGGTGCCGCAGCGGACCGCGCTGAGTCATGCCTTCGGCGCACTCTGCGTGACGCTTGTCGGATCAGCTGAGTTCTACCTGCGTTCGCCTGACATTTCCAAGTTCATGATGTCGGTACTGTCGCTGGAAGTGATTCTCGGCGGACTGACGTTTACGGGCAGCCTGATGGCCGCGGGCAAGTTGCAGGAAATCCTGCCGCAGCGTCCGCTGACTTACAAAGGACAGAATCTCGTCAACTTCCTGCTGCTCGGGATCGCGGCCGTCATCGCCGTCTATCTCGTCCTGCACCCGGAAGCGCGCAATCTGTTCCCCTTCATGATCCTGATCGCATTAGCGTTCGGAGTGCTGTTGATCATTCCCATCGGCGGCGCCGACATGCCGACAGTGATCTCGCTGTTGAACGGCTATGCCGGACTGTCCGCGGCGGCCATGGGCTTCGTGCTCGACAGCAAGCTCCTCATCATCGCGGGCGCGCTGGATGGATCGTCGGGCTTGATCCTCTCCATCATCATGTCGAAGGCCATGAACCGGTCCTTCTCGAACGTCTTATTCGGCGCATTTGGGCAAGTGCAGCCTTCTGCTGCGGCCGGACAGGAAGCGAAGCCTGTCCGCAGCGCGACTCCCGAAGAGGCGGCCGCCATTCTTTCCGCCGCAAATAAGGTGGTGATCGTACCCGGTTATGGGATGGCGGTGGCGCAGGCACAACATAAAGTTCGCGAACTCTACGACGCCCTGACCAAACGAGGCGTGGAAGTGCGCTTTGCCATTCACCCCGTCGCCGGACGCATGCCGGGCCACATGAACGTGCTGCTGGCCGAGGCGGATATTCCTTACGATCGCCTGATCGAAATGGAAGAGATCAATGGCGATTTCCCGCAGACGGATGTCGCTCTGGTCATCGGGGCCAATGACGTGACCAACCCCGCGGCGCGCACCGATACGACCAGCCCCATCTATGGCATGCCCATTCTGGACGTCGACAAGGCTCACACCGTGATGGTCATCAAGCGCAGCATGAATCCGGGATTCGCCGGCATCGATAACCCACTTTACTATCTGGATAATAACTTAATGTTATTCGGCGACGCCAAGGCGTTTGTGGGGAGTATTGTGCGCGAATTGAGCGGCGGTCACGGTTAATCTCGTTGGGCAATGGTTCCAGCGAGGATCAGATAGCAATGGAAACGGGCTGCAGCTATGCCAGGGGAAAGACTTGCATAGCTCGCAGCCCGTTTTGCCTTAGGCCGCTTTCTTGACTTGGCGAAGCTTGGCCCAACGCGCTTTTTGCGCAAGCGAGATTCTCCTGCGCCCGGCAGCTGAGAGAACACGCTTGGCCCGACCTTGCCCACTGGCGTAAGACCCTCCGCCACCGCGCGTCAGCTTTTCCAGAACGGAAATAGCCTCCGCGAGTTTTTCTACTTCTTTTTGCGCGTCCCGGCGATCCTCGCGGAGCCGAGCCAGCGCTTTACTTATGTTTGTCATTTGAAAACCCCCTCAGGTTACTTGCAGGGAGAATTGTAGTGATAACTTCGGACTTATGCCACATCTTAAACAAAAAAAATCGTCTTATCCTACTTGGAGAGACTTTCCTGGGCCGGCCCGGAATCACGCCCCGGAAATCCGTGGCCGCCCGAAAATTGGGTCGATAACGGCCGGCCGCGGCGGGCGCTGAACCGACTTCGCCCGGAATTACGCCTGGATGTGAAACTCTTATGCCAAATCGTATACCTGCGCAAAATTCAGTTAACCTCTCATCGATGGAAAACGGCTACAATGGTCGCAATTTCCTTCAAAGGGGAGGTCGTTGTGAAGCCCTGGAATGCCTTTGGCGTATTCGCCATGTTGGTGTCGAGCCTGATTCTTCTTTCGAGCCTATGGGCTCAGGATCCACCGCAACCGGCCCCGATCGGAGTTGTGCATGATTGGACCGAGCACCAGATCGTATACCAACGCGGGGCTCTTTTGAAGAACCCCAGCCTGCTGGAACGCGAACCCCGAATTGCGAATCGTGAAATTGCGCGCTGGAAGAACGTGCATCCGTGGGTATTTGGGAATGCGTCCTCCAGCATGGGGGCCAAGAGGAAACCTAATCGAGACTGGAACTTTGATTTGGGAGGAGGAACGGCGCGCCTCGCGGTGAATACGTTTCCGTCCAAATTCTCGCTCGATCCGGGATCGCAGCCCGATTGCCTGAATGACTACGTCGTATTCGGATTGAACCGCGGCTCCATGACTAACGGCCAAGCGAATCTGATTGGGTTTAATAATCTGTACTCGAGTAGTAGCGGGTCCCCATTCTGTGGCACTGCTAACCCCACCATCCTGTTTGCCTACAACGCCTCTACAAACTCCGGCCGGATTTCTACTTCGCCCGTCCTCTCCCTGGACGGTAAGAAGATCGCCTTTGTCGAGACAAACGTAACCTCGTCGACCTTTCACGTGCTGACGTGGACTGCCGGAGCCGGCATGGGAGTGGTCAACAAAGCGGCGAACCCAGGTGCGGCCATGACCTCTTTGACCTACTCCGCCGGGCTCAACACGCGGTCTTCTCCCTGGGTGGACTACAACACCGACGTCGCGTATGTGGGAGCAAATGACGGCATTCTCTACAAGATCACCGGCGTCTTCAAGGGCACGCCCACCCTGGCGGGGAGTCCGTGGCCCATCTCGCTAAGTCCGGGAACGTCGTTGTCGTCTCCCGTTTTGGATAAGAATCTGGGCCGGGTGCTGGTCGGAAATCAGGAAGGCACGTTCTTCTCTGTCAATACCACGACCGGAGTCGTAAAGTCGCTTGTGGTCGGAGTAAGCGCAGGCACCAACCCGGGCATTCTGGCGCCGCCCATCGTGGATGTCAGCAATGGCACGAGCTTTGCGGTCAGCTCCAATGACGGTACCTCAGGCGTACTCGTCCAGGTCAATTCCGCCACCATGACCGTGATGGCGAAAGCTCGGATCGGAGTGGCGTCGAAATCGCATACGCCGGTCAATCTGTTTCAACCCGCGTTCAGCGATGCCTATTTCGACGATCCCTCCACGGGAGTGGCGCGCCTTTGCGGCACCGCCGCCGCCGACACCACTCCGTGGCAATACTCGTTCGGCTTCACCCTCACCGGCGGAGTCTATGTGATGAAGACGATCCCGAACTTCTCTGCGCCGCTCACGACCTCAATCGACAGCCGTTGCACTGGATGGACGGAGTTTTTCAACCGGAACGCCGGCGTAAACGGGACAGATTTCTTCTTCTTCGGCCTGACCACCGAGTGCACCGGCACGGGAACCTCAGGCTGCGTCGTGATGCGCACCGGCGACGACCTATTTGTTCCCCTAACATTTGACGTTGCCGGCGGATCCAGCGGTATTGTCGTCGACAACGACAGCACCGCCCAGCAAGCCTCCAGTCTCTATTTCGCTGGGTTCGCCGGGCCGCCCAATACAGCGTACAAAGTTACACAGAACGGGCTGCAATAGATAAAACCAAACACAACTGCCCTGCGGCGATCCCGAGCAAAGGGAGCTCGCGGCAGGGCTTTTGATTTTTGTTGACCCGGCTTGTACTCGACGACCGCTTTGTACGACGTCAGCGTGGTATTTATTGATCCCCGCCAGGTTTCGTTGTGCCAGAGGAGCCGACTATCCTTGACTGCCGTCCATGTTCTTCGACCTCCGTCACTCTGCTCATGACCATAAAAGCTGTTCGTAGCTATTAATATATATCTACAAGATAATAAGGAATCCTGCTTGGCCACATGGGCCTCGGCAAGTGAGGGCCGACTACCTCAACGAAAAGGACGATCAGGAAGCGAGCGAGGCGCGACGAAAATCGCCTAAGTTTTTGCCTCGGGCGAGGGCGCATGCTCGCGCAGACGGTGTTGCACGAGAAATGCGTAATGTACGGCGGAGACTATGGTGAAGAAAAACGTCGCTCGCAAAAATGTCTTGCGCGCGATGTCGACCCAGACCACGGGCATCACGAGCAGCAGCATCGCGAAGAAAATTGCGGCAACCTGCGCGAAGGTGTTGGCTTTGCCAAAAATGCTGGGACGGAAATCCTTCAGGCCGGCGATCATGAAGAGCACGCCGCTGACCAGCAGAATCGAAATATCGCGGCTGAAGACAACGACCGTATATTTCCACGGGACGATCGCCCGATGCTCGATCGATAACACGAGAAACATGGTACTCATCAGCAGCTTATCGGCGATGGGATCGAGATACTGGCCGAGTTGGGTCTGCTGATGAAGTTTGCGCGCCAGCAGTCCGTCGAGGCCGTCGCTGATTCCGGCCAAAACAAACAGCGACAGCGCCCAGATATAGTGCTGTCCCACAACATTGATGACGATGAATGGAAGGAAGATCATCCGCAGCAGCGTCAGCTGGTTGGGAGCGGTCAGCATCTGGCGAAGATTCATTCCCGGCCTCCCGCCAGAAATTCGTTAGTAAGAAGGGGCGCGGGATCGTGTCCAGTTTGCTGCGCGAAGCGCTGGCTGAGCGACAGGATGTTGCTTTCGGGCAGATCGAGTTCGATGCGCTCCACGCGATGCATGGGAAAGTAGACCACGCCGGAAGTGAAGGAGTCGCCCGCTTTGATCATGGCGATGAGGTCGTCGAAGGAAGCGAGATCGACGCCGCGAATGGTCAGGCCGGCGGAAAGATCGAGGATCGCGCCCCAGAATTTCTCGCGCGGACTGTTCAGCGTCGCGATCACGATGGCCCCGGGATGGAACGGGCCGGCAGAGTGTGGGTCGGACGCAGAAGGCATGAATGATTGATTGTCATCTCGGAAGATGCAATTTGCAAACGCAACAGCTGGAGGTCGGGTTTAGCGGTCGCCCTCATTGCGCGCCGCCTTCAAATCGATTCCCACCTGCTCAGCTTTCTTATACAGGTGCGATCGTTCGAGCCCCAGGGCACGGGCCGTGTTTGAAATCTGATTGTGATTGCGTTTCAGTTCCGCCAAGATGGTCTGCTTTTCGAAGGATCGCACGCGGTCAGCGAGGGGGCCGGTTCCAGCAGAAGGCGAGTCTGGACCGGCAGCAGAGTTGGGCAAGGCTTGCGCAACGATTTCGGCGGTTACTTCGTCGGACGCCGCGAGCAGCATCAGGCGCTCGACAGTGTTCCGTAGTTCGCGGACGTTGCCGGGCCAGGCGTAATCCTGGAGGGCGGCGATGGCGTCGGGTGCGAAGCACATCGGTTTCCAGTTATTGGCGCTGACGACCTGGCTGGCAAAGTGCTCCACCAACGCTGGAATGTCTTCGCGACGTTCCCGTAGTGGCGGCAGGCGCAAAGGGAAGACGAAGACGCGATGAAATAAGTCCTGGCGGAATTTTCCGTCGCGGACCAGCTTTTCCAGATCGTGATGCGTCGCAACGATGACGCGGACATCGACCGTGATAGAGCGGTCTCCGCCAATCCGTTCCACTTCGCCTTCTTCCAGAACGCGCAGTAGTTTGGCCTGCATGGCCAGAGGCATGTCGCCGATCTCGTCGAGGAAGATGGTGCCCCGCTGCGCTTGTTCAAATTTTCCTAAATGACGCGCGCCCGCTCCAGTGAACGATCCTTTTTCGTGTCCGAATAATTCGGACTCGATCAGTTCCGCGGGCACAGCCGCGCAGTTCAGCGTGACAAACGGCCCGCCAGAGCGCGGACTGCGTTCATGGAGAGTGCGGGCAACGAGTTCCTTGCCGGTCCCGGTTTCCCCCAGGATGCAGATCCGCGTTTCGCTGGCGGCTACTTTTTCTACCTGGGCCATCACGCGCTTCATGGTGTCGCCTTGCCAGACGATTTCGTGTTTGCCGAGACGGCGTTCTAGATCGAGGTTTTGGCGTTCGAGGCGTCCGAGTTTTAGCGCGTTCTCGACGGTGAGGAGAAGCTTCTCGGTGGAAATGGGCTTTTCCAGGAAGTCGAGCGCGCCCAGACGAGTCGCGCGGACCGCCATCTCGATGTGCGCCTGGCCGGACATCATGACCACGGGAGCGGATACGGCTTGGGCTTTTAGTTCTTCGAGGAGTGTCAGGCCGTCTTTGTTGGGCATGACGACGTCGGAGAGGATGAGGTCGAAGGGCTGGGCTTTGGCGAGTTCGAGGGCGCGGGCGGCGTTGTTGCAGACGGTGGCTTCGTGTCCTTCGAGGCGGAAGGCGCGGGAGAGGGAGGCTAGCGTGTTGGGTTCGTCGTCAACGATTAGTAAGTGCGCTTTGTGGGGCACGGGTTTCTCCTGGTCAAAAACGGAGTTCAGAATCCACCACGGAGACACGGAGGCACGGAGAAAACCTCTTTTTTGTTTTTCTCTGTGGCTGCGTGACTTTTTGGCAGGTCATGGTTCTCCTCGGGGCAGGTCGATGCGGAACGTGGTGCCTTTTTCTTTGGCGCTCTCGACGGAAATTTTGCCGCCGTGGTCGCTTACTACCGACTGTACTATGGCTAATCCTAAGCCGGTGCCGTGCTGTTTGGTCGTGTAATAAGGAGTGAACAGGCGGGCGCATTCTTCCTGGGTGAGTCCGGCGCCGGTGTCGGAGACGGAAAGTTCTACTTCATCGCCGGCGGATTGCGTGCGGATGGTAACGTCTCCGCCTTGCGGCAGGGCATCGATCGCATTCAGGACCAGGTTGGAGAGGGCGCGGTGAAGCAGGTCGGGGTCGGCGGAAATCTGCGGCAAGTTGGGATCGAGTTCGGTGCGGACCGTAATCTGATTGTTTTCCTGTAACTGGGCCTGGAACACTCGCAGAACGGAGATCACGACTTCGTTGAGTTGCGTGGGCTTCCGCTGTGGTTGCGGCATGCGGGAGAATTCGCTGAAGCGGCCGATGATGGTTTTCAGGTTATTGACTTCGGCCAGCAGAGTACTTGTGCCTTCGCGAAATACTTCTTCAAATAGCTCCGGGGCTTTTTCTTTGGCGCGAATGAGATTCTCTACGGTGACCTGGAGCGGGAAAAGCGGATTTTTCAGCTCATGCGCGAGACGTCTTGCCAGTTCGCGCCATGCGGCTACACGTTCGGCCTGCAGAGTGCGTTCTTTCTGTTGCAGGAGATCTTCGGTCATGCGATTGAACGCCGCGGCCAGTTCGCCTAATTCGTCGTTGGATTCGACTTCTACTTTGGCGTAGAGGTCTCCGGCGGCGACGCGGCGGGCGGCTTCGGCCAGCGAGACTACGGGTCGCGTGATTCTGGCAGCGAACCATAGACTGGCCAGGACCGCTACTAGAATGCCCCCGCTTCCAACCAGTAAAGCTGCGGAAACGATCTGTCTTTGCAATTCGACCAAGGGGCCGCGCGAGCTGCCGACGAGAAGGACGCCCATCACCTGCTGGTTGGGGCCGGGGAGGGGCATGGCGTGAAAACTTTCGGCGTTGGCAGAATCGGCGGACCAGTGAATTACGCTCTGCGCTTCCCGTCCCGAACGGCGCACCTGTTCGACCAGAGGAGCAAGTTTTTCGGCGCCGGAGGCGGGGCCGTTCAAATCGAGCAGGGACTTTGGATTCCAGCTCGCATTGAGATTCTGATACAGGAGCACGCGCGTGCCGGCTCGAATCTCGAGGGTCGAAAGAAAAGCCTGATCGAGTTGCTCGCCGCCGATTACATAGATGGGCTGCTCGCCTACTCCTACGGCTCTCACTGCAAACAAGCCTAGCGTCGAACCGGTGGAGAGTTCTTCGCGTTTTAGAAATGCGCCGGCTGAACCTACAGCTCCGGGGATCGCAGGTTCGGGATATCCGAATTTTGCTTGCCACTGGGCGGAGGAAAGAATCGCGCCCTGGTGGTCGACCAGTTCGAGGAAGTCGAGGTGCTGCTGGTCGGCCAGTCTGCGGGCTTCGCCGACGTAGTCGCCGGAATCGGAGGCGCCGCGGTTGATCTCAAGAGCGATGCGCTGGACGGATTCGCTGGCGGCGACGGTTTCTACTTTGCGTACGACTTCATCGCCGCGGCGCTGGAATTCCGAGCGGAACTGGGCGGCGACGGCATTGGCTTGGTCGTCGTTGGCGCGATCGAAGGACCGGCGCATGGTGCTCCAGACCGAGGCGGAGATGACGACCACGCTCAGGAAAACGGTTAGCGCAAAAATCAGCAGGAGTTTTTTGCGGAAGCTCATCGTGCGTCCGCCCCCAACCAGATGTCGGAGAGATTCCAATCGCCGTCGCGGCCGGGCTGCCAGTCGGTTACGCGGACGCTGGCCGCACTCGCGACCGGCAGATGGAAAAGAGGAATCACGCTGTGGGCGTCGAGCAGAGTGCGTTCAGCGGGATAGAGGTCGTCGACTGAATTGCCGCGGAGGGAGGGTTGCGGCAGGCCGAGAGAGCGGGCGGCTTCGCGTAGAGAGATAACTGGATCGGCACTGGGCAGCACGATGCGAATCAGGCTGACGTCGGGCGCCGCAGACGATGACACCTGGAGCGTGATGCCAACTTCGCGGGCGTTCAGCGCAATCCGCTCGGCGATGAGTTGCGCTTGAGGATCACGGGGGTCGTAACTAAGGATGAGCGCGGGTTGCCGGGAATCCGCGAGAACGACTTTCGCGCGTCGTACGTCGGCTTGAGTTGGGAAAACTCCGCTGTAGCCGGTCATCCAATTGGGCAGGATGCTGGCGGTCACTTCTCCCGTGCCTTTCAGCAGCACCGATTGGATAGGCTTGCGGTCAATCGCAAGAGCGATTGCTTCACGAAGGCGAGGGTCTTGGGCTTTCGAGTTGGCGGGGAAGATTAGCGCCATCAGTTCTACTGGCAGCGAGGTGCGGATGCGCAGCGGGCCGGTGCTTAGCGCGGGTGGCTGCGGCATTGCTTCAATAACGTCGGTTTTACCGAGTTCGAGGGCGATGGCTTGCTCGCGCAGGGAGTGGCCAAAGTCGATCTCAATCACGTCGGCGAAAGGACGGCCAGCCCAATATTCTTCATTCGCGGCCAACTTCAGAGATCTTGCGGGCTGAAAGTCCATGATGCGGAATGCGCCCGTGCCTACGGGCAGGGCGTTGGCGCTACGTTTCAAAATCGTGTTTCGAGGGAGCGCGAGTTCCGACAACAATGATGGGATGGAAGAGCCGCTCTCGATGGTCAATGAGTCGCCTGCGCCGCGGATGGTCCAGTCGGAGTGGGTCGCGCCGAGAATCAGCGCGATGGTTGCAGCCGAGGCGGAACTGCCGTCGTGAAATTTGAGTCCGTGGCGCAGCGTAAATTGCCAGTGGCGGCCGTTTGCGTCGCTCTGCCATACGGTGGCGAGGCATGGTTGGGCGCGACCGAAAATATCTGTTTTGACTAGGTTGTCCGCGATCATTGCGAGGATGCGAGCGGAGTCCCAATACTCCGCCGGCGTGGCGTCGGCGGGTATTTCCAAAGTATTAGGCGTGGATTGCAGCATGGCGCGCACGGTCCCGCCGTAGCGTGGACGAGTCTCGCCGGGCGCCATGGTGAGCAGGCTAATTGCCGCAAGCAATAGAAATGCGATACGCCTCATACCAACCTGTGTCTTCTCGTTTCACAATTGCCATCGCGCCGGTGGGAGTGCTTTCCGGCCAAAGAGCAACGATCGGGCCATCGAATTCCACGGGAAAGCTTGCTGCGACTGGATCGCGGTCGGGGATTTCGAAGGCGCGCAGAGTGTCCTGCGCGGGGTCACCGGTTTCGGAGACAAGTAACTGGATGCCGGTTCCGCAATTCGAGTGGACTGCGGCCAGATCGCTGCCCCAGCGGGCGCCGCGGATGACCTGGTCGGTGATGCCGTCAAGCATGTGGATCGATTCATCGACGGCGGCGAGCAACCAGAGCGTGTAGCCTGGACGCGGCAAGGCGGCAGCTGAGTAGAACGATGGACCGTTGGAAACTTTTCCGATACCGGGAGAAAACGCGCCGGTAAAGAAGTTGCGGGCGGGCGCAAAGAAAGCGCGGACGGAATTTTCGTCGGCGGTTAGCGGCCAGGGATCGTCGCTGTCATTGCAGGCTAGCGCCAGGGGGGCGGTGACGCTCGAATGGCAGAAAATTCCCGGCACGTACACGTCGAAGAGATGATCGCGACGGAGCAGGAGGCGTCCGCGAAGGTCGCGCGGGAAGATGCGGGAATGGAGGATCGGGAGTGACGTTTCCAGTTCCCAGCGTCCGCTCTGTTGATGGAAGACGCCGACCTGGCTGGCATCGAGCACTAACAGGCGCGGGCTGCCAGACATATCCAGCACAGCCGCATCGAGGATGGGCTGTTCCTGCGCGAAGAGGAAATTCTTGCGGACGATGAGCGGCATGGCTGCAGCCACGCCGGCGCCGGATTGGGGGCGAGGCGTGGAAACCAAGGCTACCTTTCGTTCGTCCGCACCGATGGCGATTTCTGCCGACCACACATATTCCCGCACGCTCTCGGAGAGCAGGACCGTGACCGATCCGACGGACTCATCGAGCTTGGCGGTGTGTACGCCTTCGGCGCGAAGCTGGGCTTCGAGAGCACTACGTAATTCGCTGACGGATTTTTCGTCGAGAGACGAGCGATTTGTGATTTCAAGAGCGATGGCGCCTGGGCCGGTGGCGGAGGCGATTTTGTGAGCGAGTTGACGCGCCGTGTCGGCGAGGGTGGATGCGTTAGCAAGGGAAGGGATTACAAAGAGGAGTGCTGCCAGCCAACTTATCCGCAGAGTGCGTGACCGCCGACCATGCATGTGTGGAATGGGGTGATTATAGCTCGGAGGTTGCGAGGATAGGCGCATGGATGTTGGCTTTTGAGTAGCTCGCGTAGGCGCCTTGCACCGTGCTTCCAAGAGCCGAGGCTGCGATGGTAAATCCGGGGTGGGGGCGAGACGCCCCCATGACAGCCGGCGGGACGCCGGCACTACGGCCGAGAGCTCTGGTTGAGGGCGCTGCCTGGCGGCGTTCGCGCCGTGTGTTGTGAGTTGGGGGATCACGCGCCTGCGCGGCCAGTCGGTACAAAGATGATCGCGGCGGAGACCAGCAGGGGGGCCCAGGCCAGCATCGCGAGGGCGATGGAAGTCCGCCAGTGGACGTTGGGAGGTAAGGCAGTCGCATCGCTCGACAGGTTCAGGCGCGACTCTTGTGACAACAGCCGGTAAAGGTCGAAGGCGAGAATTCCCACGGCAACTACGAACATCGTGGTTCCCCCGCTGACTAAGAGATACTTTAGCCACAGCATGGTCGTGCTCCTCTCCTATTGCTTCTGCCCGGGGTTGGGTTCGGGGCGACGGGCAAAGACCACCCGGAAGATGCGTCCGAAAATGAGTTCTTCGATTAAGAGAGCGGTGGCGAAGGAGAACATCAGGCCACCTAGTACGACTACGAATTCGAGTAACGATTCCATGTGTGCGCTCCCTTGGTGCGGTTTGAACAATGCAGTCCGGTGACCAGTTGCAGGGGATTGAAAATAAGCTAGTTAGCGGCGTTATCCTGCGAAGGGTTGTGGGTCTGGGTCTGGGGATGTGTCAGGATTGACACGTGGCGCAAAAAGGTTCGCGCCGGGGATTCCGGCGCATGCGGAAGACGCGGTACGCCGCGTCTCTACACATGGGATCGGGGGCGCGCTATTGTGTAGGGATGAGTTTTGGGCGTCCGCGAAAGCTTTTTACCGAGGAGGAGCTTTACGAGTACGCTGTCGGCGCGCTGGGACGCCGGGCGCGGTCGGTGGCGGAGTTGAAGCGGTTGTTGCGGAATCGGGTGGAGGCGGACACGGAGATCGGCAAGACGCTGGTGGAACTGATCGTGGTGCGGCTGAAAGATCGGGGGTACTTGAATGACGCGAAATATGCGGCGGCGTATTCTTCGTTTCGCCGGGACAACGAAAAGTTTGGCAGTCGGCGGGTGATCACCGATCTCAAGATCAAGGGCGTGCATCCGGAAGTGATCGATCAGGCGGTGGCGTCGGCTTATGAAGATGTGAGTGAAGAGAAGCTGGCACGGGATTACCTGCGGCGCAAACGTTTACAGAAGCCGAAAGATCGGAAACAGGCGGCGCGTATTTTCCGGCAACTGATGCGGGCGGGGTTTGGGTCCAAGACGATTTTTGGCATCCTTAAGAAGTGGGATGTGGACGACGAAACGCTGACTACGCTGGAATCCGAGACGCTCGATCAAGCGGGATGATGCGGACGCTTGCGCGGGGGGATGTTCTTACCTCATACTTTCTGTTACCAATCCCAGAATTCAGACTTGGAGGAACCATGAAATACCAACTGACATTGGCGGTGCTTGCTCTGGCCGCGTTTGCCTATGGGCAGGATGCTGGCACAGACATGAAAGACGCCGCCAAAGATACCGCCCATGCCACCAAAACGGCTGCGAAGAAAACTGGCCACGCCACCGCAAAGGCTGCCGACAAAACGGCCGACGCCACCACCGATGCCGCGAAGGATACGGGCCACGCGACGAAGACGGCTGCGAAGAAAACCGGCGCGGCCACGGAGAAGGCCGCTGACAAGACCGAAGACGCCACCGAAGTCGCTGCCAAGAAGACGGGACACGGAGTGAAGAAAGGCGTGAAGGCCGTGGGCCATGGCGTGAAAAAGGGAGCGGAGAAGACGGGGGACGTCGTAAAGTAAGTCGTTTGCTGGCCGACAAAAACCCCGCCCAAGCGGAGCTTGGACGGGGCACCCTTCGAGTTTAATCGGCGATTGGCTGCCTTATCGTTATCCAGGAATCTCCTTGCGGACCAGGTCCTCGATGTCGCCGATTTTGTCTCCGATGAGGTTGATTTTGTGGGCGAGGTTCTGGATTTCCGATTCGGCGCGGCGGTTGACGTCGAAGTCGAGTTCGCTGCGGAGGCGGTCTTTTTTATCCTGCCGGTTCTGGCTCATCATGATGATGGGCGCCTGAATTGACGCTAACATCGACAGAAACAGATTCAGCAGGATGAAGGGATATGGGTCCCAGGCGCGCAGCGCCAGAGCGACGTTCAGTCCGACATAAACAACCAGCACGATTCCGAAAGAAGTGATAAAGGTCCACGAGCCGCCGAAGCTGGCAACTTTGTCGGCGATGCGCTCGCCGAAGGTCTCTTCTTCCTCGATGATGTCCTGCGGGTTGCGGGCGGCGCGCAGGCGTACCAGATGCTGCGAGGCGTGAAACTGGCGGCCGAGGACAGTGAGTAAATCCATGCCGGCATGGGGCTTGCGCTCGAGCAGGATGGCGATGTCGTGGCGGTCGACTTCGATGCAGACGGTTTCGTCAAGGGCGACGGCATTGGTCTGGTGCGGCGTCTGCTCGAGCATGGAGGCGAAGCCGAAGAATTCGCCCTGCGCGGGTTCGTCGACGACCACTTCCTGATGATCCTCGTCGATGGTGGTGACGCGGACTATGCCTGAGACGAGGATGTAAGCCTTTCCGTCGGTGTCGCCAATCTTCCAGACGCGTTGCCGGGGAGCGAAGGTCTTTAGCTCGACCTGGGCGGCGAGAATGGCGGTTTCGTCGTCATCGAGCAGGGCGAAAAGCGGAACTTGCTTGAGAATCTGCGGAGCGCACGGCATTTGGTTTCTCCATCGTACTCAGTACCCAGTACTCAGTACCCAGTAAGGTCAAAGACTCCACGTGATTTTACTGAGAACTGAGAACCGGGAACTGAGAACTTTTTAAATCATTTAGAATTTAGGTTTCATGCTCACAGGTTCGCAAATCCGCCGCAAGTTCCTGGATTACTTTATCCAGAAGGGGCACCGCGAGGTCCATTCGTCTTCGCTGGTGCCGCAGAATGACCCCACCTTGCTCTTTACCAATGCCGGGATGAACCAGTTCAAGGACGTTTTTCTGGGGTTGGAAAAGCGCGAGTATTCGCGGGCTACTACGTCGCAGAAATGCGTGCGGGCGGGGGGGAAGCATAACGATCTGGAAAATGTCGGGTTCACGAATCGGCATCATACGTTTTTCGAGATGCTGGGGAATTTTTCGTTTGGGGATTACTTCAAGAAGGATGCGATTGCGTATGGGTGGGAACTGCTGACGTCGGCGGAGTGGTTCGGCATTCCGAAAGACAAACTCTACGTGACGATTTTCAAGGGCGAGAACGGGGTGGAGAGGGATTCCGAGGCTTACGATTTGTGGGTGGGTCAGCAGGTGCCGAAAGAGCGGATTTACGAATTTGGAGCGAAAGATAACTTCTGGCAGATGGGCGATACCGGGCCTTGCGGTCCGTGCAGCGAGATTCACTACGACATGGGCGTGGCCGCGTCGGATCAGGGGCATACCGATTGCGCGTTTGGGTGCGACTGCGGGCGGTATGTCGAGATCTGGAATCTGGTGTTCATGCAGTTTGATCGGGATGCTTCGGGGAAACTGACGCCGCTGCCGAAGCCGTCGATTGACACGGGGATGGGGTTGGAGCGGGTAGCGTCGGTTTTGCAGGGAGTGATTTCGAATTACGAGACGGATTTGTTTACTCCGCTGATTAAGCGGGCGGCGGAGTTGACCGGGACTTCGCTCAAGAAGGAACTCGATAAGGAAGCACATACGAAGTCGGCGGCTTCGCTGCGGGTGATTGCGGATCACGCTCGCGCTGCAACTTTCTTAATATCCGATGGAGTAATACCGCTGAATGAGGGCCGCGGATATGTGCTGCGCAAAGATTATCCGCCGTGCAATTACTCACGGGCGACTGCTCGGCCAAAACAAGCCGTTTCTTTACGAGATGGTTCTTGCGGTGCGCGAACTGATGCAGGACGCGTATCCGGAATTGAAAGAGTCGGCAGATCGCGTGTCGAAAGCGGTGCTGGCAGAAGAAACGCGGTTTGCACACACAATGGAGGTGGGGGTCGACCGACTTGAGCAACTCATCCGCATTTTCGCCGTGAATGCAGGGCCCATCGTTCCAAATGAAAATGAAATTAGCACTTCTGAGTTGGTTTCAATTAGAAAGGTGCAAGGAATTACAGTATGTCTCTCTGGACGAGAAGCTTTCAAGCTATACGACACATACGGTGTCCCGAAAGATTTTATCGAAGATGCTTGTCGTGACTTGGGCGTTAGCCTTGACGTCGAGGAGTTTGACCGCGCCATGTCCGAGCAGCGAGACCGGGCCCGCGCCTCCTGGAAAGGCGCCGCCAAGCAAACTGCTAATCCGTCGTACCAGCAGCTTCCGAAGTCGATTTTCGAAGGGTATCGCCAGACGCGGTCGGAAAATTGCGAGGTACTGGCCATCATCAAGGATGGCCAAGGCGTGCATGAACTGAAGCCTGGTGATCAGGGCGAGGTCATCCTTGATCACACGCCGTTTTACGCTGAGTCGGGTGGGCAGGTTGGCGATCGGGGATGGTTTTACTCTGACGATCACAATACCGTCGTTGCGGAAGTTACTGGGTGTTACTCGCCGATTCAGGGGGTGCGGGCGCATCAGGTCGTTGTGAAGGGCCCACCCTCCGCAAAGACCGCGGAAGGGTGGGGCACCCTTCGTGTTGGGCAGAAGGTTGATGCCGTGGTCAATACCGACATTCGCGACGCTACTATGCGGAATCATACGGCTACGCATTTGCTTCATGCGGGACTGCGAGAGGTTCTGGGCAAGCATGTGAAGCAGGCGGGGTCGCTGGTGGCACCGAATCATCTGCGGTTTGATTTTTCGCATTTCACGGGAGTGGAAGACGAAGAGTTGCAGGATATTGAGGACATCATCAACAAGGAAGTGCTGCGGAATATCAAGGTCGAGACGCTTACTGACGTGCCGATCGATGAGGCGATCAACAAGTATCACGCGATGGCGCTGTTTGGGGAAAAGTATGGCGACAAGGTTCGCGTGGTGAAGATTGGAGAGTTCTCGACTGAACTTTGTGGGGGCACGCACACGGGGGCTACGGGCGAGATTGGACTGATTAAGATTTTGAAGGAAGGCAGTGTATCGTCGGGCGTGCGGCGGATTGAGGCGGTTACGGGGGAAGGGTCGCTCAGGCATTTTCGAAAGGATCATGAACTCGAGGGCGTGGTGGCGGCGCTGACCAGCAAGGAGGCGGAGTCTCCGGCGGAGGCTTTGCGGGGGGAGTTGGAGCGGCGGGATTCGGAGATCAAGCGGCTGGGGCGGGAACTGGATCAGGCGCGGATGAAGTCGGCGTCGTCTTCGGTGGCGTCGGCGTCGGACCACACGAAGGAAGTGAAGGGAATCAAGGTGCTGGCGCATCGGGTGGATAATCTTGAGCGTCCGCAACTGCGAACTCTGGTTGATCAACTGCGCGATAAGGTTGGCTCGGGGGTGGTGGTGGTCGGTTCCGCGAGCAACGGGAGCGTGTCGCTGATCGCGGGGGTCACCAAGGATCTGACTGGGCGCATCCAGGCTGGAAAGGTTGTGGGCGCTCTTGCCGAGAAGGTGGGCGGTAAGGGCGGAGGGCGTCCGGATCTGGCGGAGGCGGGAGGGAAGAATCCGGAGGCGCTGGACGCGGCGCTGGCGGACGTGTACAAAGTCGTGGAGTCGTTGCTTGGGTAGATTGGGCTCTGTGGGGTCAAAGGAGTTCTCAGTTCCCGGTTCTCAGTTCTCAGTAAAAGCGACTCGAGATTTTTACTGGAGAACTGAGAACCGAGAACTGAGAACCGAGAACTGAGAACCGAGAACTGAGAACCGAGAACTGAGAACCGAGAACTGCCTTTCGGGTCACGGGGAAGGCGCTGCAAAATTATGGACGACCGCATCCATTTCATCAAGCACAAGGGCAAGACGATCCTGCTGATTGATTGCACGAACGCCAGTGCGCATCAGATGCTGCTCCTGCTGGAGCAACTGCGGATTACGGTGGCGCAGCACGGGCATGAGTCGCTGGTTACTCTGGCGGACATGACGGGCGCGGAAGTCGACCGCACGGTGGCTACGCGAATTAAGGAAGTGCTGACGCTGGATCGTCCGTTTGTGAAGAAGACGGCGTGGGTGGGGACGGAAAATATTCCGCACGCACTGATGGAGGGGTTCCACACGTTTTCGCAGCGGACGATCGCGACGTTTAAGACTCGGGAAGAGGCGATGGAGTATCTGGCGGAAAGCAGTGGATAGTGGTTCGTGGTTGGTGGTTAGTTGTTAGTTGCGAAGAGCAAACACTCCTTTATTGTTGACCTGACCCCCAGTACTTGATACCGGACAACTCATGCTGTACATAGCTATCTTAAATAGCTATAATGAAATCCATGCAAGTCAGCGTAGCCGATGCCAAAAACAAGCTGCCGGAACTGATCAAGGCCGCGGAAGATGGTGAACCCGTAACCATCTGTCGTCGTGGTGTGCCGGTGGTGGACATTGTGCGGACGCAGACGCCGTCGCGCGAGAAGCCGAAATTCGGAACGCTCCGGGGCAAGATTCAGATTCTCGATCCTGACTGGTGGAAGCCCATGCCCGACAAGGAAATAGAAGACCTGTTCGGGGAGGAGTGAGTGCGCATTCTGGTGGACACGGCGGTCTTGATTCTTGCCGCCGAATCGCCCGAACGATTGAGTAAAAGCGCCTATGCGGCGCTTCAAGGGGCGGACAACATTCGCGAGTTCAGTTCCATCTCGCTCACGGAAATAGCAATCAAAAACACGCTCGGCAAACTCAGGATGCCGACTGAAATTGTTCGCCAGGCAATGCGAGACATGATGCTTCGTGTCTTGCCTTTTACCGGCGACCATGCGTATCGCCTCTTCACATTGCCACTTCACCACCGTGACCCATTCGATCGCCAGATCATTGCCCAGGCTTTGTGCGAGGAAATTCCCGTCGTAACCCCGGATGAGAAATTCAGGCTGTACGGCGGACTCAAGGTTATTTGGTGACAGGAGTTCCCGGTTCTCAGTTCTCAGTCAAGACTCAAATGGCGATGAGGGCCCTTCGATTTGAAAACTGAAGACCGAGAACCGGGAACTGAGAACTCCTAGCTTCTCCACCGCAGTGTCACGGGCCCTGTCATCGGATGCTGAAACTCTCCGCCGTTTTTCTTCATGTCTAACATCGCTTGCTTCAGCCCGAAGTACCATTTCGCGGGGCGGTCGGCGTCGTCTATCAGCATCAGGTGGGGGTTGTGCTGGAGGCCTTCGGATTGGAGTTCCATGGTGCGGCGGTCCTGTTCGACAAATTTGGCGAAGACAAACTTCAGGAGTTCGGGCGCGAAGGGGATCCAGCGGAAGAGGTTCCAGGCGGCTACTACGTCGATGCGACAATGGCTGCGGGTTATCGGAGTGACGGTGGTGAGGCTGGAAAACCAATACTTGCCTACGCGAATGATCTCGGAGCGCATGTTGGGGAGGACGAAATCGATGGTTGTGGTCATGGAATCGCCGCCGGAGTACAGGCGGAGAAGTTTGTAGGGCGCGCTGTTGGAGCTGGGCGTATGCGCGCTCATGCGGAAGCCGTAGGGGATGGGCTCGAAGTTCTTTTGTTTTTCGTGGATGGAATGTCGACTGCGCCACCACCAGGCCTGGTGAACGAAGGGGCCGTGGGCGGGGTCCATGAGGCCGATGATGCCGTGGTCAACGGAGCAGGGCAGGTCGGCGGTTAGGAAGGCTAGTTTGTAGTCCTCGCTGAATTTTGGGACTTCTGGCGCCGGGGTTGGTGCGGGCGCGGGCTTGGCGAATCCGGCGCTGGCAGGGCTGGGGTCGGGAATGAAGACCCAGATGAAGTCGTCGCGCTCTTCGCAGGGATAGCTGCCGGCGTAGATGCGGTCGACCTTTAGTTTTTGATCGGCGACCAGCGAGGGAATCAGGGTGCATTGGCCGGAGTGGGCGTCGAAGCGCCAGCCGTGGTAGGAACATTCGACTTGGTCGGCGTCGAGTTGTCCGCTGGAGAGGGGCATGCCGCGGTGGGGGCAGGCGTCGCGGAGGGCGAAAGGTCGTCCGGCGCGGTCGCGGCCCAAGGCTAGGGGAGTTTCCAGCAGCATAGCTTTGGTCAGCTTGCCGCGACTCAGTTGGTTCGAGGGTAGGGCGCGATACCAGAAGCCGAAGAGCATGAGGGAGTCGGGGGTCTGGCGATGGAGATCGTCGGGCATGCGATAGGTGAGGATAGCGCAAAAAGCAATTCTCGGTTCTCGGTTCTCAGTTCTCAGGAAAGGCCCAAAGAACAACTCTCGGCTCCAAGCTCTCAGCTCTCAGGAAGAGTTGAGTTGCTGCTTTGAGTTTGAGGCTGCGGAAACGGTTAGGTCACATTAGAACGCGACCACGGGGGCTGAAGCCCGGCTTCATTTTGGGCTTACGCGGCCCTGAAGGGCCGCTCTTCCACGGTGGTGCACGCGTTCTTGAGTTTTCCGCCGCTAGAGCTTGGACCCAGGAGCTGTGATATGTGGGAGACGCTGATGTAAGAGCTGAGAGCTTGGAGCTGAGAGCTTAGAGCTGAGAGCTTGGAGCTGAGAGCTTGGAGCTGAAAGCTTGGAGCTTGGAGCTGAGAGCTTTCTTACTTCAGTCGGGTGTTCAGGTTGGCGTAGGCGAGTTGGGCGGCGCCGGGGGCTTCGAGGTGTTCGAGGAATAGTTTGCGGAGGACGGGGGCGCCGATTCGGCCTTCTAAATAGGAATCGTAGAGGTCGTTTCCCAGCAGGTGGCCTAGTTGTTGGGTGGCGTATTCCTGCTTGCGTCCGGTGAAGGTTAGGACGCGGGTCCAATCGGGAGAAGCGGCGCGGTCTCGACGTCCAGAGTCGCGATGCCAGGCGATGAAGTCGATGATTTCCACGGCGTCGGGATAGGGCAGGGAAGTTTGCTGCTCTAGATCCTCGCGGGTTAGGTCGTAGAACGCTCGCAGGTCGGCATCGCGGAAGGCGGGGCGCGCGGGATATAGGATGCGGGAACCGAAACAGGCCAGGGCGTGCTCGATGGTCGCGGCGAAGAAGGCGTCGTGGGGCGCGCGTGGCGTCGGGGGCTTGCCGTTCACGCGGTCGGGCAATCCGCGGCAGGCGTGATGGAGGAAGCGAGCGGCGTCTTCAGCGGCGGACATCATGTGAAACTGGCGAATGTAAAAGGCGTTGAGGGGCGCAAGATAGGCGCTGCCGCGATCGTGGACGCGCTGCAACATGGCGCGGCGCTGGGCCGAGGAGAAGCCTTTGCGCGAGAGCAGGCGGCGCAGAAGGGTGTCGGAGTTGCGGGAATACACTTCGGGCATCAGGTCGACCAGCAGGCGCGGCTGGGTGGTGTTGTGCGGCGAGTAGAGGTTGATGCCTAGAAAACGGACCAGGCCGTCGATCAGGTTGTAGACGGTGGGGCCGAGGTCGATGGCGCCGGTCTCGTCGCGTCCCCAGCGGTTGAGATAGAGGCGGTAGTTTTCGTATTTTTCTAGCGGCGTGGCGTTGAAAACGCAGACTACGCCGTCGGCTACGCGGACGGCTTGCACATGGTCGGTGGGCTCGCCGGCGGCGCGCCAGTAGAGGGCGTCGACGTTTTGCAGGGCGGTTAGTACGCGTTCTTTGGGGAGACGCTCGCGGACCTGCGCGGGCAGATGCCGGGGAGCGAGATGGGATTCTCCAAAGAGGACTAGCACCAGGGCTTCGGGATGACGTCCGCGAATCTCGGCGATTTTGTCGGCGGCGTGGCGGTCTCGGGCTCCGATTTTGCGCAGGTCTTCGCGGGGCATGCAGTCGAGGCCGTAGACTCGGGCGGCGTGGGCGCGGGCGGCGGAGAGGAGTTCGTAAAACGGGAGTCCAGTCATATCCCCAGTCGAAGTCGAAGCGGATGCGCTGGCGAAGTTCGGACTCGTCGATTTCGCCGCGCCACCATTCGTCGAGGATGTGCTGGTCGCGGGAGAAAATGGTTTCCACGCCTAACACTACGGGGCGGCGGTGGACTTCGGGATCACGAATTAAGGACGCCAGATAGCGTTGCGAGCTGGGCAGGGCGTGATAGTCCGCGACCAGGGCGATGTCCGAGGCCGCGATTTCGTCGCGGACTTCTTCGGGAGTGAGAGTTTTTTCGTAGGAGCGGAACGCGTCGCGGAAGTCGCGGAGATATTTGCGTCCGCCGGCGTGGTCGTAGGAGCGGATTTCGCGCTCGACTCCGACGAGGGCGTGAAGCTGGGCGGCGCTGCGCCGGGATCGTAGGATGGTGTGCGTTGCCATCTTGGAAAATTGTTGAGTGTTGAGTTTTGACTGTTGATTGGGTCAGCCGCCCCTCAAATCAACAATCAAAACTCAAAAATCAGCATTTGCCTTCGCCGCCTTGACTTGGTCCGCGGCGGCTGCCTATGCTCGATGGTTCGATGCCATTCGAGGCCATCGCCACAGGGGGCATTTCTTGTATATTCCAGCGCCGGAAAACCTTACGGTTGCTACCACCGGTGCCAGTGGATCGTTGTTTCTCAAGCACTTGCTGCTGACGGTCGAGCGTGACGAGCGGGTTAAAACCGTCAATTTCATTGCTTCCGACAGCGCCTTGCGCGTGATGGCCGAGGAGCTTGGAATCGAAGGCCGGGCTGATCTGCTACGTCAAATCATCGGCTCGGCGTCGACGAAAATTCAGTTGCAAGCGAATGCGGACATCGGTGCGAATGTGGCCAGCGGGTCATATCCTTCGGACGCGATGGTTGTGATCCCGTGCAGCGTGGGGACGCTCGCTCGCATTGCCAACGGCATTGCCTCGCACCTGATTGAACGCGCCGCCGATGTGGCTCTCAAAGAGCGGCGACCGCTGGTGCTCTGCGTGCGGGAAACGCCGCTGAATAAGATCCACATCCGCAACATGTCGCTGGCGTCGGACGCGGGGGCGACGATCTTTCCGCTGATTCCAGCGTTCTACAACCTTCCAGCAAGCCTTGATGCGATGGCGAAAGAATTTGCGAATCGCGTGCTGGCGCATATCGGGCTGGCGCAGAAGGGGGCGTTCCAATGGAAATGAGTTCTCAGTTCCCGGTTCTCAGTTCTCAGAAAATCGCGCGTCGATCACTCGGAACTTATTGAAAGATCTGTGACTTCGGGGAAAGCCGACCTGGCTTTGCAGGGTTAACTCAGTCTAGGGATGGGAAGGTACTGAAGGTAGATGCCTGCTGGGCATGTACAGCGGATTTGATTTTGACGTCCCTGAGACCTGTGACCTCCGACCTTTCTTCTGTTGCCTTCTACGGAACCCCACTCCAGTGCCGTTGACTCGCACGCTGGTTTTTTTGTACTCTGCGATTACACCGGAAAGGAGGTGGTCGGATGCAAAGTTCAGATGCACATAGTTGTACCAGACCAGGTGAGGTGGCTGAGACTTAGAGCGGTTGCTCTAATTCTATGGGTTGTTCCGGATGACCCTTGGTCGGGGAAGTCGGGAACATCTCTCGCAAACAATCCGTGAGTATGGGCTGATCCACCCGGCGCCAGGTTGCTCCGGGTACCGGAATGAGCGGGGGGCCACGAGAGTGACCGCCTCAGTCAATCCCAACCAGTCCACCGGACAGCCCGCAGGCTGCAAAGTCTGCGGGCTGTTCTTTTTGGGGCAGTTCTCAGTTCCCGGTTCTCAGTTCTCAGAGAAACCGTTGCTCTGGGACGCGATAGAAGTTCTGGCACACCGCATCTTTGGGAAATTGGGTTAACATACCTGCGGACAGATTCTGAATTTCCTGACACCTGAGACCTACTCTATGAGTGACAAGCATTACCGGGCTCGCATCACGAAACGTGTTGATTTTGCAGGAGACCTGTGGATGATCCGGGTCGATCCGGGAGCGGAGTTTGTTTTCGCGCCTGGCCAATACGCCACGCTCGGTGTTGAGGGCGTGGACAAGGAAGGCCGCCGGCTGGAGCGCGCATATTCAATCGTGTCGTCGCCCTACGAGAAAGAGATTGAGTTCTTTTTTGAGCTGGTGCCTGAAGGCGCGGTCACGCCGCCTCTGTACAAACTTCAGGTTGGCGACGAATGTCTGATGCGGAAGGTTCCGAAGGGGCGGTTCACGCTGGACAAGGCGCATGCCGACCGCACGAATCATCTGCTGGTCAGCACGGTCACGGGGGTTGCGCCGTTTGTCAGCTATGTCCGGAGCATGTTCAAGGACTGGAAGGAAGGCAAGTTTGCCGGCGACCACAAGCTCTTTCTACTGAATGGAGCCAGCCGATCCTGGGAATTTGGGTACCACGAAGAGCTGGCGAAATTCGCTGCGGAGGCGCCCTGGTTTACGTTCGTGCCGACGGTGAGCCGTCCGTGGGAAGACGAGAAATGGAAAGGCGAAACGGGACGCGTGGATGACGTCCTGCGCAAGTACGCAGACCTGTGGGGATGCACGGCAAGCAACAGTACTGCCTATCTCTGCGGCCATCCCGACATGATCGAGAACGGCAAGGGAATGCTGAAGCGAATCGGTTTTCAGAAAGAGCATCTGAAAGAGGAGATTTACTGGATTCCGGCCAAGACTTAGAAACCAGTTCTCGGTTCTCGGTTCCCAGTTCTCAGTAGAACCTATTCCTGCTCGGCGGGCGCAAAGAAAACCAGGATTTCCAATTCTTCTTGAATGTCATAGAAGCGGTGTTCGGATTCTGCTTCGACAAAAATCACGGAACCGGCCTTCACTTCGCTGTGTTCCTGGGCGATCTGCATGCGGGCTCGTCCGCGGACTACGTAATACATCTCATCTTCGCGGTGGGGTTTTTGCGGGTCGGTGGCGGCTTTCGGCAAGACATAGACTCCGGCGCTCATGGCGGGGACGCGGAGAAATTCGAGATAGAGTTTGCCCTTGGCGGCGCGGTCGCGGAGGAGGTCGTCGAGATGGAAGAAGTGGTTCATGGGATGGGGCGACTGACGCAACATTGAGGTTCCGCGAAGTTTTAGTATAGACGGCGCAGCCAAACGGCCGAAGCAAATCTCAGCGGCTGAGGCCGACATCATGGGCGAGCTTATGGCACGACTGAAGTCGAGCCCTTCCCGAGAAGCCGAATCAAAACAAAGACAAGTTTTTCGCGACGATTGAAGTCTTGCCTCTGTCAGTCCTACGGTCGCTCATTATTAGGGAAAGTTCGCGGCGGCGACGGTAAAGGCGAATAGTCTTGCTAGAATGAGAAGTCAGGCATCGGTCCCGCGCGACGTTTTCCCGCGAACCCCGCCAGGTCCGGAAGGAAGCAACGGTAACGGGCTCTTTCGTGTGCAGTGGGGCGCCGGTGCCTGGCTTTTTTATTGCGCGGCGGGTTGCGATGACGAATCGACTCTACTACACCCATCCTCAGCTTCATGAATTCGATTCGGTGGTGCAGGAAATTGTGCTGCCGGCGGAAGCGGAGTCTCGTCCGGCGGTGATTCTTCGGGAGACGGCGTTTTATCCCACCAGCGGCGGGCAAGTCTATGACACGGGCTGGCTGAGGACCGGGGCCGGCGAGCGGGTTCGGGTCGCGGAAGTTGCAGACACGGAAGACGGGCGGATTGTGCATTATCTGGAAGCGCCGTTGCAGCTTGCGCCGGGCGATACAGTGCGCGGCAGTGTCGATGCGGAGCGGCGGCGGGATCACATGCAGCAACATTCGGGGCAGCATGTTTTGTCGGCGGCGTTCATTGAGCTGTATCAAATCCCGACAGTTTCATTTCACATGGGGGAGGACTATTGCTCAATCGATCTGACGGCGCCTTCGTTGAGTGTCGAGCAGATTACCGGAGCGGAGCGGCGGGCCAACGAAATTATTTTTGAGAATCGTCCGGTGACGATTCGGTTTGTTTCACGGGCGGAAGCGGAAAAATTAGGTTTGCGGAAGATGCCTCCGGCGGATCGCGATGAGTTACGGCTCATCGAAGTGGCGGACTTCGATTTGTCGGCGTGCGGCGGTACGCATGTGAGTGCCACCGGGCAGATCGGCTCCATCCTACTGCGCAAGACGGAGACGGTGCGGCAGGGGATGAGGGTGGAATTCGTCTGCGGCGGCTGGGCAGCACGAACGGCACGAGGGGATTTTACGGCTCTCAGCGAATCGGCTCGGCTGTTTTCTGCCCAACTGGGGGATGTTCCGGAGCAGATCCGCAAGACATTTGACGATACCAAGCTACTGCGCAAGCAGCGGGATGAAGCGCTGGAGGAACTTGCGGGGGCGATGGCATTGGCGGCGTTGGGTTCGCAGCCGGAAGGCAATGGCAGGAAAATCGTAGTACGGGTGTTTGACGATCGGGATATCGGTTTCGCCAAGTTGTTCGCGCAGAAGGTGGCTCGATCGGGAGTTACGGCAGTTGCACTGGTGGCTAGCGCGATGGATCCGACGGGGCTGGTGTTTGCGCAGTCGGCCGGTGGGAGTGCAAACATGGGAGCTTTGCTCAAGCAGGTACTGGCGACCGTGGGTGGACGCGGCGGTGGATCGCAGGATTTTGCACAGGGTGGAGTGCCCGTTGGAAGCGATGTGCAGCGACTCTTGAGACAAGCGTCGGAGTTGGTGTCTGTCGCCCCTCCGGGGCTTTAGTGGTCCTCCGCCTCTTCCCACGGCTTGCGCGGTGGGCTGCGATCTTTCGCCGCTCTGCGGCTCACGGGCGTTACACTACGGCGAGATCGTAGACGTTAGGGATTCCCCAGTAAGAATTTTTCATGGAACAGCGGCTGATTCTCGTCAATCTTCTGATCAAGCTGGGCGTGGCTGCGGCGGTTTCTAGCGCGCTGGTGCGGTCGAAGGAGTTCAAGAAACAGCTGTTCCGGGAGAACCGCGAGTCCCGTCACAAGATTTATCTTGCCCTGTGGATGGCGGTGCCGATTGCGTTGGGGGTATGGATTCGTTTCAGCGCGCGCAATTTTCTGGCGGGAGATCTGGCGCTGGAAACTACCGTGTTGCTGGGAGTTCTCGGCGGGCGGCTGGCGGGAGGAGTAGGTGGCGCACTGATGGCGTTGCCTGCGGTCTTGCACGGGGAATGGGCGGCGCTGCCTTTCGATGTGTTCTGCGGGCTGGTGGCGGGGCAGTTACGGCATGTTGCTCCGGATGAGGAAGATATCTGGTCGTTTTCGCCGTTCATCGATCTCAGCGTATACAACTGGATTCGCCGTAACCTGCCGGTACCCCGACTATTCGACTGGCAGATCACGTTTCTGCTGACCATTGTTGGCTTGCGCTTTCTACAGACGGAAATATGGCGCATCTGGCCGAATGCGATCTTCAGTCTGGAGAACCCGAATCTGTGGGTGGAGGGCGCGATCTATCTCTCGGCCGTCGTAGTGGTGGGGACGGAGCTGAAGATCTACAACGGCGTACGCATCCAGATCAAACTCGAGGAGCAGGAGCGGCTACTTCTTCAAGCGCGGATGGTCGCGCTGCAGAATCAGATCAATCCACATTTTCTTTTCAATACCCTGAATTCAATTTCTTCGCTGGTGCGATTCGATCCGGACACGGCGCGCGAGATGATCATCAAGCTGGCGACGATTCTGCGGCGCTTGTTGAGCAGTACGGATTCGTTTGTGCCGCTGCGGGAGGAATTGGAGTTCATCGACAACTATCTCGACATTGAGGTGGTGCGTTTCGGACGCGACAAGCTGCGGGTGATCAAGGAACTGGAACCCGCATCGCTGGAGGTGATGGTGCCAAGCATGCTGTTGCAGCCGCTGGTGGAAAATTGTCTGAAGCATGGTCTCTCTCCCAAGGTGGACGGGGGGAGCATTACGCTGCGCAGCAGGGTGATCAAGTCGCGATTGATTATCGAGGTGGAGGATGACGGCGTCGGGATGGCGGCGGCGCAGATGCTTTCCCAGCCCGGTGAAGTCGAGGGAACCGGCATTGGCATGGCGAATGTGGCGGAGCGGTTGAAAGTTTTGTATGGCGATGCGGCGAAGATGATGATCGAGAGCCGGGAAGGGGCGGGTACGCAAATTCGATTGCGGCTGCCCGTGCTGGATAATTACGAATCACTTATGAGCCCCGCGGCGATTGGGCCAGCACCCGCCGGTAGAAGTCTTCATAAAGTGGAATAATTTTACTGGTGCAGAAGCGGGCCTGAGCGGCCGCTCTGGCGCGCTTGCCCATGGCGCGCAGGGCTGACTCATCTCCCAGAAGGTCGATGGCGTGGCTGGCCATGGTGTCCACGTCGCCGACGTCGGCTAAGAATCCGTTGACGCCGTGCTCGACTACTTCGGGCACTCCCCCGGCTTTGGTCGCAATCGGGACTACCTCACAGGCCATCGCTTCCAGAGCGGCCAATCCGAATGATTCCAGTTCGCTGGGCAGGAGCATTACGTCGGAGATGGCAAGCTTCTCCTGAACGCGGTCCTGCTTGCCGAGAAACAGCACGTGATCGTGAATGCCTTTCTGCACGGCCAGCCACTCGGCCTGGGAACGATCCGGGCCGTCGCCGATCAGCAAGAGCTTGGACGGAATTTTCTTGTGTACGCGGTCGAAGATCTCAATGACGTCGAGCAGACGTTTTACGGGACGGAAATTCGAGAGATGGACGAGAATACGCTCGTCGTCCGCGGCGTATTCACGGCGTTGCTCTGGACTGCCGGCGCTGCGCACATACTCGTCGCAATTGACGAAGTTGGGGATGACCTCGATGTGATTCTTTATATCGAACATGTTCAGCGTGCGCGTGCGCAGGTACTGCGACACCGCGGTTACGCCGTCGCTCTGTTCGATGGAAAAGCGCGTGATGGGAAGATAGGAGCGGTCGAGGCCGACCAGAGTTATATCGGTGCCGTGCAGCGTCGTGACGAAACGGCAAATGGCGGCGCGGAGGAGTCGCGGCCAGCATCTGGCGGGCGAGCATGGCGCTTACCGAGTGGGGAATGGCATAGTGCACGTGCAACAAGTCGAGTTCGTAAAGCTGAGAGACTTCGGCCATCCGCGTGGCCAGAGCTAAATCGTAGGGTGGATATTCGAACAGCGGATAACGGGAGACCTCGACTTCGTGATAATGAATGTTGGGAGCGGTGTCGATGAGGCGAATCGGCTGGGAATAGGAAATAAAATGGACTTCATGGTCCCGGCGAGCCAGTTCGAGGCCCAATTCGGTGGCCACCACTCCACTACCGCCATAGGTTGGATAACAGGTGATGCCAATCTTCATGCCGGCTCCCGCGACTCTTCGATTGGATTCCGCGATGATGGTCGAGGATGCAGCGGGTCGGCGTCAATAGCGGGTAGCGGTCGATTCACATAACAAAGGCCGAATCCTGCGGGGAAGTGCAGGATTCGGCCGCTCGCGGCGCAACCTGACAGAGCAAGCGTCCAGTCGCCAGCCGTGGCCAATTTGCCGTTCATTACTTCTTCGGCTTTAAGCCCGAGAACTTTACCAGTCCGGTTCAAACAACGGCAAGCACTAGTCGACAACTTCAGGCCAGGTCGTAGCGATCGAGGTTCATCACCTTCGTCCACGCAGCCGCGAAGTCCTTTACGAACGCCTCCTTCGAATCGTTAGACGCGTAGACCTCTGCGAGTGCCCGGAGTTGGGAGTGCGAGCCGAAGAGGAGATCGACGCGGGTGCCAGTCCACTTTACTTTGCCCGTCGCCCGATCGCGCCCTTCATACACGCCATCGGATGCAGGCGAGGGCTCCCACTTCGTATGCATGTCGAGCAGGTTGACGAAGAAATCATTCGTCAGCGTCTCCGGACGGTTGGTGAAGACGCCGTGTTTAGCCTGCCCGTAATTTGCATTCAGGGCCCGCATGCCGCCAACCAGAACCGTCATTTCAGGGGCAGTCAGTGTCAGCAACTGCGCCCGATCCAAGAGGAACTCCGCAGCCGAAAGGATCTGTCCACTGCGGAGGTAGTTGCGGAAACCGTCCGCTACCGGCTCCATAAAGGAGAAGGAGTGCACGTCAGTTTGCTCCTGCGAAGCGTCCGTGCGGCCGGGCGAGAAAGGAATCTTCACGTCGTGCCCGGCCTTTTTCGCAGCTTCCTCGACTGCCGCGCAACCACCGAGAACGATCAGGTCAGCGAGGGACACTTTTGTCCCTTTGCTGCCGTTGGTCTGCGAGCTGTTGAACTCCTTTTGGATCGCCTCCAACTTCGGCAAGACCTTCGCCAGTTCGGCGGGCTGGTTCACTTCCCAATCTTTTTGCGGTGCGAGGCGAATGCGAGCGCCATTCGCTCCACCACGTTTGTCAGAGCCGCGGAACGATGCTGCGGACGCCCAGGCAGTCGTGACCAGTTGGGAGATCGACAGTCCGGATGCGAGGATCTTCGCCTTGAGAGCAGCGATGTCCTTGTCGCCGATCAATTTGTGATCGACGGCGGGAACAGGGTCTTGCCACACCAGTTCTTCCTTCGGAACGAGGGGGCCGAGATAACGCACGATTGGTCCCATGTCACGGTGCGTCAGCTTGAACCATGCCCGGGCAAAGGCGTCGGCGAACTGATCCGGGTGTTCGTAGAAGCGGCGTGAAATCTTTTCGTAGGCAGGGTCGAAGCGCAAGGAGAGGTCAGTGGTCAGCATGGAAGGCGCATGACGCTTTGAGGGATCGTGCGCATCCGGCACTGTACCGTTGCCTGCGCCATTTTTCGGTGTCCACTGATGCGCACCGGCCGGACTTTTGGTCAGTTCCCATTCGTAGCTGAACAGGTTGGTGAAGAAGTTGTTGCTCCATTTGGTTGGCGTCGTGGTCCAAGTGACTTCCAGGCCACTGCCGATCGTGTCGCCACCAAAACCTTTGCCCAGTTTGTTCTTCCATCCGAAGCCTTGATCCTCGATGTCGGCGCCTTCGGGTTCGTTTCCGACATATTGAGCGGGAACGCCGGCGCCGTGCGTCTTGCCGAAGGTGTGACCGCCAGCAATGAGCGCAACGGTCTCCTCGTCGTTCATCGCCATGCGGGCGAAAGTCTCCCGGATGTCACGCGCCGCAGCGATCGGATCGGGCTTTCCGTTGGGTCCTTCCGGATTCACATAGATCAGACCCATTTGTACGGCCCCGAGAGGATTCTGAAGGTCACGATCGCCGCTGTAGCGCTCGTCCGCCAGCCACTTGCCCTCCGGTCCCCAGTAGATGTCCTCTTCGGGTTCCCAGACGTCCTCGCGGCCGCCGCCAAAGCCGAAGGTCTTAAAGCCCATCGACTCAAGGGCGACGTTGCCAGTGAGAATCATCAGGTCGGCCCAGGAGATTTTTCGTCCATACTTCTGCTTGATCGGCCACAGCAACCGGCGCGCCTTGTCGAGGTTCACGTTGTCGGGCCAGCTATTGAGCGGCGCGAAGCGCTGCTGACCGGCTCCGGCGCCGCCGCGGCCGTCGCCGATGCGGTACGTACCGGCGCTGTGCCATGCCATACGAATGAAAAGCGGTCCGTAGTGGCCAAAGTCGGCCGGCCACCATTCCTGGGAGTCCGTCATCAAGGAATGCAGGTCCTTGATCACGGCATTCAGATCGAGCGTCTTGAATTCTTCCGCGTAGTTGAATTCCTTGCCCATCGGATCGGAAAGCGGGGAATGCTGGTGGAGGACCTTCAGGTTCACCTGATTCGGCCACCAATCCACGTTGGCGTTGGATTTGCGAACGCCGTGGGCTACTGGGCACTTCGATTCGGTTGCGGCGGTTTTTTCTTTGGCTTCGGGGACAACGCTCCCCGATGAAGTCGCGAGTGTATTTTCCATGATGTTTTCTTCCTTCTAAAGCTGGCTGTGTACTGCGTTAA
Source organism: uncultured Acidobacteriota bacterium (assembly GCA_963799305.1). GTDB lineage: Bacteria > Acidobacteriota > Terriglobia > Terriglobales > Acidobacteriaceae > Acidiflorens. The sequence goes on from CAWCWX010000001.1 coordinate 54,226, forward strand.
GAGAATTATTTTCTTGTCTTGCAGCGGCGACAGAGGCCAAAGACCTCGATCACCGGCTGCGTCAGATCAAAGCCTTCCGGCAGTTGCCGGGACAGCCGTTTGATATTGATGAACTCACCTTCGATGTCCTGCACCGATTTGCAGCGGGAACAGACAAGGTGGTGATGAGGTTTGAGATTGCCGTCCACGCGCAATGTGGAAGCGTGAGGAGTGACCTCTCGCAGCATCCCACACTCGATGAAAAGCCTTAGATTGTTGTAGACCGTGGCCAGAGAAATGGAGGGAATGCGACGCCGGACTGCGGCGTAAACGCTTTCCGGAGAATGGTGTCCGTGGGAAGCGACGACCTCCTCGTAGACCACCTGACGCTGATGCGTGACCGCCAAGCCGTGCTTCGCGGCGAGCTCACGGAAGTGCTCATGGGTAAGGCGCATGATTATTAGATGATAATAATTATAGAACGATAGAAATCGGTGTCAATTCAAAATATGCTCTTCACCCCGGGGACAGTCGTGCCCTGGCGGGCAAGAATGCTACTCCTGGGGAAGCTCCGAGGGTCACAACACCAATTCCGTCGCGGGTTCCGTGAGCTAGTACTAGTCCACTACGTCTTGCCGATGCAATCGATAAACGCAATTTCCGGATGCGGAAACCGGCAGAGGAAGGCGACGTGCTGATTTCAATCAACCGGTGGTTGGTGCTGCTGGCCCTGTCGCTGCGCCTTCAATGCGTCGAGGAACTCTTCGATTGGCAGGGAGTCGCCTCTGCGAACCAGATCGAGGAGCGGATCGGGAGTTTCTGGATCCGTATGTTGGAGCTTAGAACGCCGGGATGCCCCGCGCGCCGCCGCTTTAACCTCTTTTCGGCCAACGAACACGCGAGGGACTTCACGAGACTCCACGAGGCGGCTGACGAGTGCCTCCACGCGAGCGCCATGATCCCCGGAGTGGGAAGTGAACTCGATTCCCATACCCGTTTGCGGATGTGATGCGCGAACGATGCCATCGAGAAGGCATTCTGTATTCGCGACGCGCACGCTTATGAGCACCGGGACGCCCACCGGCAACGGCTCAGAAACCTCGAGATAGCAGGCGCCGGCACTGATATCCGTCAGTCGCCAGCGGCGAGTGGTTGGTGCGGGTCTGGCTGCAGGAGCCGATTCCGGCTGAGGCGGGGGCGCTGCCGGAGGGGGAGCATCGTCGGTCTCGATTTTCCAGTCGGACGGGGCATACTCAATTCCCCAGAAGTTGCCCGGTTTGTCGAATTCCAGTCCCAGCAGCCAGGTTTCCGGATCGCCGCCCAAAGGGACCACGTCCGCGACCAACGCTGTGGTCTGACGATTGGAACGAACAATCTCAAGACGCACAGGAAGACCGCGCGGCAGGAAACGTTGTGTGATTAGTCCGCAGCCGTGCGCGTTGACCAGCGTGGTTGTGCACTCTTGGGAAAATTCGAGGGCGGCGTCGAGGCTGGTGACAAGGACAGGAACTTCAAGAGGCAGTCTGGTGCTGCGTCGAATTGCGTTCTGTTTCAGCGGAGCGGGCATGTTGCCGGGATCAAGACCGTCGAGTCTTTGCAAGCCCTATGCTAGAACACCGGGAACAGCGGACCCGGTTCCGAGTTTGGTACGTGGCTGGGCTGATCGCTCGAACCGGGCGTTTTTGGCAGGGCCGCTTTGCTGAAGGGTGGTAATCAGGCGTGTCTTATATGATGTCGTAGATAGACCAGCCCGGATGGCGAAACTGGCAGACGCACGGGACTTAAAAAGCAGGGATAGCGTTTTGTAAGTGCCTCACTAGGTTGCGTTTGCAATGAGTTACGCCAGTGGTGCTACACGTCGTAATACTCAAAACACGCGAAGATACGCACCATATGGCCACAGTTTAGCCACAGTCACTTCGCTTTCTTCCGCCTCTCGGCTCTCCACTTTGCCCACCTGGCGAGCACGGCTTTCCGGGCACTCTCTGTTCGCTGCGCTGCTGTCCGTTTTTTGGCGGTCGCTTTGCCGCCCTTCCGTCCCAACTGCACGGCGGCAGTGTTCTTTTTCTTGGTCATAGATTTGTCTGCTCAAGCGCTTGACTCTATACGCAGCGGTGGGTAGGATTGGACTGCCCTTCCCCCCTGGCGCGCCCTTCTTCCCCCGGCGCGCCCCGATCCTGGAGGATCTGTGCACGCGACGGGGCCGAAAAACTCGAATCGGCAATTCTATACGTTTACGGCCAAGCGCAACTAGCCCGGAATGCGGAAGAGCACGAGGATTTTACCGTCGCGTTGCGACTCTTGGGATTGCTGCGCGCTGACTGGAGTGGCGGCCCGGAAATCTTGGATTTGGCGTGCGGGATGGCCCTAGGAGTGACTCATCGCAAATACCTCTACCGGCGCCAAGCCCGATCGGCTTTCATGGAGAAGGAACTCTTTGGCGCGATTCCAGACTGGGATTACAGCATCGACAAGCAGACGGACGGCGACGATCCGTTCGACGGAAGGAAGAAATTTTATGGCAACCGGTACACAGGTAGGCTTTGCGATTTGGGTACTTCGCCAGTCTCGTCAGATGACACAACGGCAACTGGCGGCGCGCATGTCGACATCCAGACAGCAGGTCGGGGACTTAGAAGTAGGTCAGAGTCCGACGATCGACACTCTTCTACGGCTCGCCCGGGCTCTGCGGGTCCCGCCGGCGCTGCTGATTCAGATAGCGGAGGCGCGCCGAAGCGAATTAGCAGCGCCGCCCAACTCCGTATAGAGAAGCTTGCAAGGGCACTCGCAAAACAGGCATACTTCGGGGCCTGAAACGTCCTGACGAACAGAATTAGAGCCTGTGCTTAGTAAGCACAGCGCTATTTAGAACGGGATCGACCCTTTGCTTTGCCGTGGGACGCCAGTTCCGACAGGGCGTCGTAGATTTCTTCTTGTATCCGCGCCTGGATCTTCGCTCTGGAATCCATCCCGAACAAAATAGGCGCGAGTTTTGTAGGGATTGCCAGCAGCCGTGCGCGGATGATCGAATTGACCTCGATCTGCTTTGCGACGACCGTCTCAATCAAAACCACCCGATTCTGCTCCTGTAGCAACCGCAGTTCCTCGCGTTCGGCCTGCGCCTGCGTTTTTCGGCGCAGTGCTTCGGCAAAGGTCACCTTTTGGGTTTCCAGGGAAGCATCAGCTTCGGCCACGTTGATCTTGCCGCCGTGCGTTCGTATCTTGCCCCGTTCAATATTCTTAAGCACAGCGACGTGGGACACGCCGCGCAATCTGGCGTATCCACGCGCCGAGACCATCTGATTATTTGCTGTCATGTGACCTCCTCTAAAACAGAGCCCATGTGGTAACTGGTAACCTAAAAAAAACAATCAGGAATAGCCGTGCGGAGCGGTGCGGCGACACCCGTATGGGATGCGCCCAGAGGGACCCAAAAAAGATTTCAGTGATTGACGCTCACAGACATCAGGTTCCAGTGCCGACCGGTCGGGTCGTTCGCATTCATGAACCAATCGACACTGACGGTGGACGCGCCCGGATCCTCGGTCTGGTAGACCTGGGTTCGCGTGGCGGTGACGTTGTAATCGTAGACTGCGGCCTGTGATCCTAACTGCAAGCCAAGGCACCATGACGCCCCTGGATCGGGCCGCGTTGTGCCGCTGGCTCCTACACCATGCACGTAACAGGCGCGCGGATTCGGGCTATCGCTACCAGAAGATCGATTCCACCAGTGAAGACGTCGAAGAGGTCACGGTTAGCGCCGGTTCAGTGCCATCGCCGGAAGCATTGCTCGCCTTGGATACCGCTCAGAATGGCGTCGACTGGTTTACGCCGTTCAGTTGCAGGCACCTGACTCCCGCTTCGAATGATCGTCGCCGTCCAAGTAAACGTAACTGGCGAGGTGGCGCCGACGGCTGGGGCCAGCAGGTACCACATCTCTGGGCCGCAGGTTCCGTTGGCGACGGAGATGCGCTGATCATCCAACTTTGTTAGCCCCACACCATTAAAGGTCGACACCGCTGATGCTGGCCGACGAATGGGTCGTGCCTGTCGTATAGCCAGTCAAGCATGCGAGCTGCCCGATTCGAGCCGGACACAATTGTGATGGGCAGAGTATCGACGGAAGAGAACGCGGATCCAACGCCTTCGCTGAATCCAACTTGCGTGCCGGCCCGAGTGACCTGTCCCCATGCAATCCCGGAAACGATCATCAGTGAAAGCGCGAAAAGAGATTTGCTCATTGGACCGCCCCTGGCAATACCGAAGAAATGTCTATACCGTACTGCGTGGAAAACTGCCGGAGGAATTGGAGCAGTTGCCCCCCCTCGCCAAGCTCGATCCGAAGTGTGGCCATCTGTTTGAGGAATTGGGAGCAGTTCCGCAACAAGCGCGTCGGTCCGCGATTTATCACCAGAACGAATCGCCGCATCAAATGCCGGGGCCAAAGCCTGAGCGTGATTCGCCAATTCTATTAACGCTGCACGCGTCGCCGTTCGCTTTTATGGACATACCACGCCCTCGCAAGCCGTTTTCGCGAGTGATGGCGATGGCCCGACCGACGGCTCGGTCCTCGGTCTGCTTCAGTGCCAGCACAATATCGCGTTCCGCTCCCGGGTGCGCTCCGCGCGCATCGATGTTGTAGACCACCGTTCCGCCGCCCACTTTCCATTCGGGACAATCGAGCCGAGATATCCGGCAGGAACATCGTCTCCGGTCCGCGCTCGCCCGCCAGGTACGGGAGTGCCGCCGGCAAACGGTGCCGCCTGAGGCTTTCCCGGTTAACCCTCCAAGTGCAGCGGTCAAGAATCCGCCCAATCCGGTCGACCCAAAGGAACTAGCTTGCAGACTTTTCAGTACGTACATCTTCACGATGAGTTGGGCCAAGGATACGAGAATCGAGTCCAACACATCTTTCCAGCTTCGGCCCATGAGAAGGCCTTGCTTGAGCGCGGCACCAGCCTCTTCGCCAAAATGCATCACAGCCTGGCGGGCTTCGTCGTACTTATCGCGGATCTGCTCTACAGCACGCCGGTAGAGCTCTGAGGATGTGTCGCCGCGAAACAAATCGTTTAGGTGTTGGATCGATGCAGCAAGAAGTTCTGCTGGCGTGCGAGTTTCCGCAAAGATAGCCTGAAGTTCTTTAAATCTCGCCAGGGCCTTTTCTGCGATTGCTGGATCGATTGTAGGAATTTGTTGGAGCGTGTTCTGCTGATCGAGCGCCAGCGGGTTTTGCTGGTCCCGCACGCGAGCGAGCGATGGCAAATTGAAGAATGCGGGGGACTGGGAAACCTCTTTCAGGATCGATTGGAATTCCTTGCGGAGTTCCTCAGCCTTTTTTTTCGCCTCTTCGAGTTTTTTGTTGTACTCGTCAATCCCTGCACGCTGCGCAACATTTAGTTGCGCCTGCGCATTCGCCTGATCCGCATGGGCGTGGGCTGACAGGTCTACTAATACGGCCAGGTGCTGTTGCAGTGCCGGTATATCTTCCGCTGTGTTTCCCAAAACGTTCGTCTGCTGCCCGTTGGGGCCAAGGGAATAGATGATGTCGCTGAGATCTCGGGCCGCCTTATCCGCCTGCACTGCCTTCTTCGTGGTTTCCTCAAGAGCAACCGCCCACTGTTGCTGGGCTGACACGCCAGCTCCAGCAGCCTGCCTATTAAGTTTGTCCGTTTCCCCTGAGAGTTTTACCAGTAATTCAGTTGTGGACTTAACCTGCTCTCCGAATTGCTTGAGGGATTCGGCGCCATAATACCAATCGCCTAATTTTTCGCCGACGTTTTTCAGTACCTCAAAAAACCCTACTGCCGCTGCGATCGGAAATGCTAGTTCGAGTGCCGGCCCTAGCAATTCGCTGGATGCAATGATTGTACGGAGGTGACGACCTAGCCCTGTGCCAAGTTCTTCGTTCAGCAGCGCGACTGCACCCCGCGCTTCACTAAAACTTCGCGTCATTTTTTCGCCGCCGGCGCCAGCCTCAGCGCCGAACGATTTCACATTCGCCAGTGCCCGCGCGAGGATGGCGTTTAATTGCGAATCGTCGCCGGAGATTTGGATTCTGATTGGGGGGGTGCTCATGCGATCCACTCTAAGCTGGAATTGCGACCGCGCTCACAGGTGCACGGGTTGCCGGTGCCATCCAGATGCCACAGAATTTCAGGTGCGACCTTTGGCGGATCCACTACTGCGGCGATTTTGGATTCTGCTCTCTTTCGACTCAACGCTTCCAGCGCTGCGCGACTCGCCTCTTGTGCGGTAGGGAATTTCCCGACGAACTCACGATGCCAATCGCCGTCGGATCGAGGAATGCACGCGACCCAAAACTGGCCAGAGATATGAATCAGCGCGCCAAATAGAGTGGGGCCCTTCGCACCACGTTGTCTATTCAGATGCGCTAGAACTTGATGGAAATCTCGGCTCATCGCGAATGGCTCCCCGTCCTGTGACTTCGCGCCAGGAGCTCGAGTACTTCGTTTTCAGAGATGCGCGTGGACCGTCCGATTTTGAAGTAGCGCAATTTCCCAAGCGCCATCCAATTGCGAATCGTTTTCGGGACTCATGCCCAGCGCGCGTGCTACTTCGTCGACGCTGAGCATGCGCCCACAGATCGAAGTTTCGTAGTTGATGGAAGCCATCGCTCCCCTTCTTTTTAGCTTGCGTCGATGATGGCGGCGAAAGCGCCCAACTGGAGAACAGTACAGTCGTATGCACCGAAGCTGGTGATCTCGATCATGCCCTGCTTTTTTCCTTTGAACGGGTCCGAAATAATCTCTAAAGCGCCCCATCCGCTGAAAACTAGATATTGGAAGTTGCCCGCGACGATGGCGCTGAGATTCGTCCCATTGCCTTTCGACAAATCTTTGGGAATTGCCGTCGATGTCACTCCCTGGTAACCAAGTGGGCCAGGGCCTTCGTCTGACCACGCGGGTTCCGACCCGACTCCGTTTTTGAAAACTTGCCTCAACTTTTTTCTCTGTGTCGGGTTCGTCCAGAAGGCCAGCGTGGGGAAGTCAGCGTTTCCAAGCGCCACGAGCTCCTCCAACTCACAAATTTTCGCGTAGGTTGCAGGGCCACCGTCAGACCCGATTGCGACCGTCCCAAGGTTGGGCTGCTTTAAGAGCCCTACAGGTTGCCCCTGTAAGCCGCTCCCGTTGACCGCGGCTGAATCCAAGGCAATCGCGTGACTCTTCGCAAGCGACCGTCGGAGAAAGTTTTCGATTTGAACGGAGTTTTGAACCAAGAGTTGTTTCGAGTAGCTCGTGGAGCACTGGAGGAGATGCGGCGTCGCCGATTTCAGCGTGAAACTCGGATCTGTGTCCGAGATGTCAACGCCAGGATTGTCGTAGGAAATCCATGAGGCCGCAGTCGTCGCGTTTTCGCATGCATGCTCCACATTTGCTCGAAGGCCAGTCAGAAGCGGAGATCCGAGTTGAATGCACCTCGAAGTCTGCCTTAGCGCCTCTTCCAGTTCAACCACGGTAGGCACAAGCCAGTTGCCGGAGGCGCCGGTTTTCGTATCGAGACCGAACGCCGTTGGCCTCATCAGGCGAGTTGGGACGAAGATTCCGCCGCTCGAACGCGGCGGCCGACCCATTGCTTTCCCCAGTTCGTCGGAGACTTCGCCTTCGAAACCACGCTCGCCGCCGGCACTCGCTAGGATGGCGCGACCGACCGAGTAGTCCTTCGCCTCGCGTTCCGTAAGAACAATTTTCATTTTTTGATGGCCTCTGAGTTACCTATGCCCTGGTTTCATTGAATCCGTCAAGGGCGCCTAGTATCCCGCATGTTTCGCTGGTTACCCTCTTGAGTCTGGCGAACGTCCTCCGCCCATTCTGTTTCTTGCCAAAAAACCCAACCTGCCGCGGCGAGAAAGTTTCCGCACCGGCCGCACACTTGGCGTTTTCGTCCGGTGGACGTTTCCGAGAAAATTGCGATTGAGGTTCGAGGGCATCCGGGTTCCCTGCATTGAGAACCTGTCTTATGAATGACCTGGTAGTCGTATTCCATTTTGCTTTTTCTCCTAAGTTGCTGATTTCTGCTGTAAAAGCCGTAGGGTTTCCTGGAGAAGGTTCAGAGCCCCGACGGTGTTTCCGCCATTCAAGGCGCGCAAGGCGAACACGGCATAGACCATGGCCGGCCTGTCGTTGTGACCCGGAATACTCAACCACCAAACGCCCAAGGCCTCTTCTTCACACCATTGTTCGATGAATGCCCGCGGTTGCTGCGCTTGAGATTCGCCGCTGAGCTTTCCAAGTTTTGAAAGGACGTTCGTCAACTGGTCCACGGTTTCTGCTTTTGTCATGCAGTGGCCCCCTGAACTGCGCAATCGCATTTGTGTTTCTCGCGCGTATTTCGATCCAACCACTCTCCGGAGCCGTCGCAGAACCCAAGACGGCAAGGTTGGTTTGGATTCTCTCCCACAAAACGCGCATCGGACGTTCGCGCGTGTCCGTTCCCCGAGTGAGATTTCCCGTTCGCCGTGCGTTTCAATTCCAACTGGTCGAATTTCCTGCGCAGTGTTTCCATCGAGAGAACATTTCTCAGCCAAAATTCGTCGCGTTGTACCCATCGGATCAAATCTGAAATCTGTTCCGGCTTTCGGTGATCAATGCGGATCATTCGATCAGCGGCGATCGCCCATTTCCGTAGCTCGTGCTCAGTGATGTTGAAGTCCGCCTTGTTGCGGAGGATCTCGGTTTTCAAAAGCTGTGCGAGTCTGTCGGCTTCGTGACTTGGTTTCGACGCCTTGGGATTTTTTTTTCCAAGCGCTCCGTCCGAACTGGTTTCTAGTTCGGACAAAGAGATTTTGACTTTGATTTTCTCTTTTCTCTTTCTCTTTCTGGTGTGACAAATCGTGACTGTCACACTCTGTCACGCGTGACACAGCGCGATGCTTTTGCTGCCTAAGTCGGTCGCGCTCCCGGCGCCGTTCCTCTGGAATCAAGTCGCGGTATTTAGCCCTATTCAGAATGAACCAGCCCCCGGGACCACCTCAATCCGGCGCCCTTCGTGGTCAGGTGTCCGCGAGTACTTATCCGGCTGCGAAAGTGTTGCCAGTGCCGCTTCGCATTCTTCAAGGCTGACAACCGAGAGGTGTGCAATCCCTGGGACGGATCCTTCGACCATGCCATCGGAATCGGACAAGGCCAGCAACGTCACCCAGACCACTTTCGTCGTCGGATTCTCCCGCCAGACCGTGGAGGTCACAATTGAAGAAAAAAGTTTGGTGTAGCCGTTCATTCTTGGTACGTCCGATCCGGGGCGATGTCGCCGAAAAGAGTCTCTTTGATTGGCGATGCGGCCGCAGCTGCGGCGCGCGCGCGTAATACGCTACTGCGCGGAGTCGGAGCCGGGCCAAGGCGAAAGTAGCCGTTTCGCTTTCCGTCCTTCATGTCGATGCGGTTGGTGATGATGAAGCCGCGCTTACGTAGCTCGTGGACCGCGCGGCCGTACCCGAGCGAAATTCGAGACAAGTCCCAAGCCGAAACTTCGCCGGGCCATGTGGCCTGAAGCAGCCACAAGATCCGATCGGCTTGGCTTTTTCCACGAGTCACTGAGCGACCTTCCGGCTGCTTTGAGAAACGAACTGGTCGACGTCTGCTTTCAGAAAGCGAACCAAGCGGCCGGCGGAATAGAAGGGCAACAAACCAGCGCGTTTCCAACCCCACACCGCACCAGTGGAGCACTTCATGTAGGCTGCTACATCTCTGACCGTCCAAAAACCATCCGGCCTAACGTCATGCGTCTTTGTTTGCTGCGCTGCTATCGTGTGCATGATGGCAATATCGCTTGATTCTCTTTGAGTGTCAGCGTATATTCCGTATTGCACGTAGTGCAAAAAGACGTATGACGAAACGCCGCCACAAATGTACCGGAGAGGACTTAGCGGGCGACCTCATAGCCTGGGTTGGGTCCGCGGATAGTCCGAGGCGGCGCCGCGTCGAGGAAATACTCGAGTTGTCCCAGTCAATCGAAGAAACCTGCGAGAGCGAAACTAATCCGGACGATGATTCCGCCGTGGCGCGGTGGCATCGAGCCCTTCGGGAGAACACCATCAGGCTGCAAGCGCTGCTTTCTCGCTACACTTTCAAATTGTTTGTTTTACCGCGCGGGATGGGAACTCTGCTGAAATCCGCCGCGAGCGACGAGGACGAGGCGCAGGCCGTTCTGTACATCCAGCAATTGCGAAGAGTGGGCCTACTCTCCCGAGTGAGGCGCTGCGCCACATGTGGGAAATGGATATTTGCAAAATTTCGCTCCCAGCGCTTTTGCTCCGGTAGCGATTCGTGCCGCGTCAAAACCTATCAGTCCGATGCGGATTGGCGTGAACGACACAACGCCAAGAGACGCAGGATTTACCACTTACGCAAAGAGAAGGGCTACAAGATCAAAACCCAACAGAGGGACGAAGGCGAACTATGAGACCACGGTTCACCGGCAGCGTTTTCAAAGCGTCCCGGGAGTGAGATGTATTGGATTCAGTACTACGCCGGCGGCCGCCGGATCCGCGAGAGCACGCGGTCAACGTCAATCAAAAAGGCCGAGAAGAAACTCCAGGAGCGCACCGGACAGATACAGAGTGGAACATTCGCCGGGCCCGGAGCGGAGCGCGTTCGAGTCGGTGAACAGCAGAGAGCTTGCTCGCGCAGTATCGCACCGGGGCGATCAAGGGCCAAAAGTCTCTGGAGTGGTCCGAGCGGCGCTGGAAACTTCACCTTGCTCCATTTTTCGAAAATGCGAAGGCCGGCTCAGTCTCTACTGACATGCTTCTTTCATATGTCGGGCATCGACAAAGCCAAGAAGCGGAAAACTCTACGATCAATCGCGAGTTGAGCCTTCTTCGCCGCGCCTTCACGATCGCGCGCAAAGCAACGCCGCCGAAAGTGCACACTGTTCCGCGTTCCCGCATCTGGAAGAGTCCGACGCCCGCCAGGGATTCTTGACCGATGAGCAGTACGGGAAATTAGCATCATCGTGCGCCGCGGTTGGCCTCTGGCTCGCGCCATGTTGGCCGTTGGCTGCAACTTCGCATGGCGGAAAAGCGAACTCCTGAACCTGCGCGTGGCGCAAGTGGATATTCTCAATCGCGCGATCCGTCTAGATCCCGGGACGACTAAAAATTCTGAAGGTCGGACCGTAATCATGACCACTGAAACCTTCGAACTGCTCAAGGCATGCGTGGAAGGCAAGCGGCCCGAAGATCATGTTTTCACCCGTGATGGCGGAAAGCCCGTGAAGAATTTTCGCGGTTCATGGGAGGCGGCCTGCACGTCTGCGGGAGTACCCGATTTGCTGTTCCACGATTTGCGCCGCACCGGCGCCCGCAACCTGCGCCGCCTGGGAGTGAGCGAAGGCGTTATCATGCGTATCGGCGGATGGAAAACTCGGAATGTCTTCGAGCGCTACAACATCATCGATCAGGCAGACCTCGCCGACGCCGCGCGCCGACTGGACGAAAAAAGAGAAATTGGCCACAGTACGGCCACAGTTCAGCGAGCGGAGAAGGGCAGCGATGACGCCGCGAATGTACAATAACCTTCTGCATCAATAGCTTGCAAAGAT
>CAWCWX010000002.1:0-1485014 GCA_963799305.1 uncultured Acidobacteriota bacterium
CCCTCCGCGTTTCTGGGGCATTTTGGGTGAAACTCATCTCTGCTCGTGCGACGTGGACTCGCCACTTACTCAATTGTCGGCAGAAGTTCCTTCGCCCCCTTACATCCACCAATCCTACTCAAACAGTCTAGGTTTAGCGAGTAAGCTAAGGTTCTCTGCGACGAACTTGCAGCCGGCGTAAGCCTTATTTGCACTCTCCAAAGCCCATCTGACCATGTGCGGTTCACCCATAATTCTTGACGTTGCGACTCCCATGTGGGCTTTTCCCACACCAACGCACTAGTAGCGGCGTTGCCATCGCCTGAAGATAGCTCGCAGTACCGTGACTCCAATCTTTCTCCCGTAACGACAATAGTACACGTTAGTCGAATCAATGGCGCTAGATGGATTCTGTATAGCCACTTGTTCGTGAACTCAAAAGCATAGGTACAATGTTGCGCCTCACATGTGTGAATGATTGCTTGCTTGTCATATCTTGTAAAAAGTGAAGCTACCCTCGATGACTCGTCAGCGCCGACCGTCATCGATGTTATGTCGGCTAAGAATCTGATCGCTAACGTGCGTTCATTTCGCGTGATGATAGCGATAGACACTCCAGCAATTGTGATTACTATTCCGACAAGCACAATGACAAATTGCATTTTGGATTTCGGCATTTGCTATACTCCTATTTCGCAAGTATTCATATTGTCAGCGTCCACACTGAGTCGGAGCTAGTTGCCCATTAACAAACACTTGTGAATTTACCGGATTGCTGCTATCTGCCGAAGCATATATTCCTTCATAACTATACATTGACCCATTTGCACCATATTGCACTGGCACTAAGCCCATCGGCATGCCATTGAGGTTGACCGTAAAATATCTGATGCTCTGCATTGGTTCGCCAAAGAACGGCCCCCTCATTTGATCGCTGAATACATTGCTACCGTGCGTCTGCGATGTCCCACGTCCATTCGACGTGGTAGTCGGATTGGTTTGGTGTTCAGTTATTTCCGCGTATCCAGTAACGTCCTGACCGTTCGCCGTTTGTAGGCTGTAATCAGAATTTCGTTGGGCGTTAGATTGATCGAAACAATCGCTAGTCCGCAACAGTTTGTACTCTTTGTTAGGTGGCGTGCGATTCCATTGCCAGTCAAAGATTGTTTGGTCAGGTGGCCCTACGAGGCCAAGCCATGCGATTCGATCAAACATTCTCCTGTCTTCATTCCAATTTCCGAGCATAAAGAGTGAGAAGAACTCGAACCGGCCAAAGAGACCAGCCGTATGTGCCATTGCGCGCAGGTAGTCGCAGGCATCGCTGCATCGTGGGAGAAGGCCAGCCGCATCGGCACTGGTCAGTGGCTTATTCCCCACATAAGCATACCGGTTCCAAGTTTGCGGATTCGTAATGTTGACCGCTCCCATACGCGCCGGATCCGGCCAAGGCCAACGACCATGATTCGCATTGTATTCCCGGAATAGAAAGTCGTAGAGGCCGGAAACAGTGTCCTGAGTCTGACCCGTAAAATCCAAATCGACGTTTCCGGATAAGGCATAGCCCTCGCCATACGGTCCGTAGGCCACGTCGAAGTACAAAGCACGGGTAGTCGGCGTCGTACCCAGCCGCCCGCTACCGAGCCAATCTGTATGACGATAGTAGAGTAGGCCACTAGACGTGTAAACTGCTGCTCCGCCACCGGGCAGCAGTACGAAGGCTTTATTAAGAGTGGAGCCTGTCATCAAGGCGAGCTTACCACCGACCGGGCCGTACACGATTTGAGTATAAGTAGTGCCTCGTGCTTGTTCCACCATGCGTCCGAGTGCGTCATAAGTCAGGCCAACCGCGTCAATCGTGAGGGGATTACCCGCTGAGTCCCAACTATAGGTATGTGCACAATCATTCGTCGCGAAGCCGTTGGCATCGTATGACGGCGTGCAGCCAGGAATAGAGGAATAGCGATTCGTGCTTGGGCTGTACGTCGGTGTAAAGGAAATACCCACCGTTGCATTCTTTGTGATGTTGCCAAAGGGATCGAAGCCGAAACTCTGATTCCAGATCGAGCCACAATTGGCGGTAGCTATCCGACCCAAATCGTCGTGGCTATAGTTGCAGGTCTGGGTATTGGCACTGTTGAGTTGGTCGGTAACTGCAAGGCTTCCGAGTGAACCATTGGCATTCCAGGTCAAATTGTTCGTCACCGTTTGTGGTGTTGTTCCGACGAAGAACTTATACTGATTTAGCCTGCCAGTACTGATATCGTAGCTGAACGTGTCATAGTCCGAAGAGCCGAACGTCACTTGCGTTAATGAACCGATGGGCTGGGTTGTACCGCTGTTGGTGTAGGTCACAGCGCTGACCAACGGACTCTGACCGGAGGACGCCGTAACGGTAGTGATCCGGCCCTCGCCGTCCACCCCAGAACCGGTGCCCCCATAGGTAATACTAGGGACGCCCGCGAGATTGCTGCTCAAAACGTCGATTCCTCCATGTGGCCAGTACGTGGCCGACACCTGGTAGTACGTTGACGGTGAGTTTGGTGTCTTTTCATAGACGGTAGCAATCTCTCCCCGCGCCGAATAGCTAAAGCCAAGATCGGTCTTCTTTGTCGTGCATGAACCGGTCGCCGGACAGGTGTATGCCTCGGCCAGCCTGGCTTTCGCGTTTTGCATGCTTGCGCCGCCGACCGAAGCAGAATCGTAGACGAAGTATTTCTTGTCTGTGCTGGCCGCGTAGGACCCGCTGGGATACGTGACGCTGAGAAGTCGGTGAAGTTGATCGTAGGTGTAGCAAGTGACGTTCCCTACAGCGTCCGTCTTCTTCACCAAATTTCCGGTGGAGTAGGTCCCAGTGCAAGTGCCCGGTGCCCAGGTTCGCGCCCCCGTACAAACGGTCGATTTCACCAAGCCCAGCTCTAGGGGCGCTAACCTGGGCCACAGCGAACCGACGCGACCGCCCAACCGCGAGCCTTTACCGCAAGGATTGGCGGGGTGTAGTTTCTAACCATGCCACGTGATCTGCGACGATACCAGGAATCCGGGCAATCGCATTTCGTCACCTTCAGTTGTTATCGCCGCCAACTTTTCTTTAACCACTCCACACGCTTTCAACGGTTCGTCATGTGTCTGGAAGAGATGCGGCGCCGCTTCGAACTCTGCGTGTACGCCTATGTGGTGATGCCAGAACACGTACATCTGCTCTTGAGCGAACCGGAAGCAGGCCTACTAGCGGACGCCATTCACTTCCTGAAGCTGTCATTCACCAAGCGCTCGCGTAGTTTACCGATGGGCGAGTCTGGGAACGTCTGGCAAAAGCGATACTACGACCGCAATGTAAGAGACCACCAGGAGTTCATGGAAAAATTGGGCTATATTCACAGGAACCCAGTCAAACGAGGATTGGTAGCGAGTCCAGAACAATGGAGGTGGAGCAGTTATCGGCGCTACGCCTTGCGGGAAACTGGCGTAGTGGAGATCGAGTCAGAGTGGACAGCGCGCGATCGCGAGATAAGACTGGTCGGTGGTCCTGATCGAATTTTCCTGAACCCAGGTTAGCGCCCCAAGAACTGGGCGTCCTAGGATTGACTGTTCTTACGGGGGCGCGAACCTGGGGCACCAGGCCTCGGCGGCTAAAGCCGGCTTTCATCGGGGAACTTGTGGCACAACTGAAGTTGTGCCCTCCCGTTCTGGAAGCCAGCGACTACGCCTTCAGTCCAAGAGCAACGGCGGCGGACAAGAGTGCCCGCCCCACACAATCGTCCCCAAAAAACACAAGGCCGGGCCCCGGAATTGCTTCCGGTCCCGGCTTGCGCTTTGGTTCACCTCGTGAGCCGACTTAGTTAGTCGGGCTAGGGCTGGCGTTGGCGGAGCTCGCTGTGGTTGCAGGAGCAGAGCCGGCGTTCGGCGCATTCGCGCCGAAACGCACTAGACGCGGGAAGAACGGCGTTACTTCAAAGGGCATCTTGTCGCGGGCGGAAGTGATCGCGACGGGCTGCGATTTGACCATTTCTACTTTGTCGTCCCAGGCATTGAGTTTCACGCGTCCGCCCAGGGGCAAGGCTGCGATCTGGTCGAGCTTGTTCCAGTCGAGTGCCGGAGCCGAAGTTGCCAGCTGCGACATGCGAGTAACCGTGCCGTTTTCCGCGATGCTGTTGCCGAGGTGAGCTTGCAGCAGGGCGGCCAACTGGGTTGCCCGCGTCTGCAGCACTTTGACGAACAGGCCGGCTGCGTCCAGCTTCTGCGCGTAGGGCGAGTTCTTCAGCATCTCGAGTGCTTTCTTGTCGGCGGCGGCTTCCTCTTCGGGAATGTGTTTGAAGCCGAGGTTCTGATAGGTGCCTTCGTCGGAGAACAGCATGCGGTCGTTGAAGGCGTACTGGCTACCGAGGTTGTGTCCGAGGACGATGTGCGCCAGTTCATGCGAGAGCACAGCGGCCAGGCTGGCTTCGTCGGGGAGCACGTCGATCATGCCACGGCTGATGACGATGGTATTGCCCACGCTGAATGTTTCCAGCGGGGACGTGAGCAGCACGCGAGTGCGGACCGGACGCGGCAACTCGATATTGTTGGTGATCTGAAGGTTGTTGACGACAGTCTGGAGGACCTTGTCCAGGTCACCTTCGGGCGCCATGAGTCCGGCACGTTCCAGGCGCTCGAGAACATTGTCCTCGGCTTGCTGCTGCCATTCGCGCTGTGCCGCCAGCGGAGAGGCGTCCTGCGCGGAGGCGCTTTCGTCCTTCACGCTATCGACGCGAATGTTCGTCAGTTCGTCGTTGCCGGCGCCCGTTTTCAGGTTGTATCCCCAGAGGCGGGTCTGAGCCTTGAACGCGATCTTATTCTTGGAGCCGGCGGTGAAGTCGCCCTCTTCGCTGTAGATGTAGCTCGGCACCCACCAGCCCGGGACCAGGTTCAGCCGCCAGCTATCCATGTGAAAGTAGTAGCTGTTGCGTTTGGGATGAGTGTAGGTGCCGTTGAGGCGGACAATATTGAAATCCTGATCTTCCACCCAGATGCGGCCCAGGAATCGGCCTCGGCCCGCGTCTTTCTTGGGCGTGATATCGAACACCAGGGTGCGGACATCGCCCATGAACTCGCGCCGGATGTAGCGGAAATTGTAATGCTGACGGTCGAAGTCGTCGCGGTCGGCGTAAATCATCCACGAGAAGCCAAGCGGCGTGTACTGGAACTTGAACATTTTGGTGACGCCGCCGAGCAGGCGCTTCTCCATGCCATCGTCTTTCTCTTTCAGGTAGTCGTCGCGGTCGATGGAATCGCTCAGGTCCATGCGGCCGAGGAAATAACGGTCGTCGCTGGGCACAGGTCCGAGCTGAGTATCCTGCGTGAGATTCTGGACGTAGGTCTCGACCACCGGCGTGCGCGGGGCCATCATCTTGACCAGGCCCTTCTCGCGCTCGATGACGCGGTCCACGACCTGATCCATGGTGACGGGCGCAGCCACGGGTGGCGGCGGAGCGGGGGTCGCGGAAATGGGTTCGCTGGCCGGAGCCGCCGGTCCGGATTGCGGGACCACCGCTGCAGGCTGCTGGGTTGCAGACGCGGGAGCCGATTGTTGTGCCACTGCCGTCATCGCTACCACCAGCAGGGCTAGAACCATCCATTTCGAAGTGCGCATAACTCTTTTCTCCAAAAAATTTCAGTACGCTAGCTGAAACACCACATGCACGATGGCCGTGGCGTCCATTGGCTGTCCACTCCGCATCGCCGGTTTGAAGCGAATCTTGTTCGCGGCTGCGATCGCGTTCTCATCGAGCCCGTGGCCCAAACCGCGGACCACGCGATTCACGTGCAAAGTTCCGTTGGCGCTGAACAGGACTTCGAGCAGCACCTCGCCTTCCAACTTCAGATTGCGAGCCTCTTCGGTGTAAGCCGGATTGGGCTTGAACAGGATTTCGACCGAACTGGTGGCCGGGCCCGTATCCGCCAGGTGTGCGCCGGGCTTAAGCTGCGCGACTTCCTGCGTGCCGAAACCGGAGGTCTGTACGCCGCGGCCACTGCTGCGGCCGTCGCCTTTTCCCGGAGTGGCGATTCCATTCCCGAAATCGGCACTGGCGACCGTGCCCTTGATTCCTTTGGCTCCGCCGCTGCCGTTGCCGTGTCCCGCTCCCTCCGGCATGTCGAATGCGCCCGTCGCGGCAGCCACTAACTTGGCGTTGGCCTTGCTGTTGTCGCTGGGCTTAAGTCCATTGGGATCGCCGAATCCGCCGGTCTGCACTTTCTCGATGGGCGCATTGACGGTCGGCACCTGCGAGCTTCCGCCAAAGCTGCCGGTGTGAATCAGTACCGGCCGCGCTCCACCCGGAATGGGCTTGATCACGGCGGGCGCGAAATTATTCAGTGCCACTTTGGGAACTTCCACTTCCTGTACATGCGGCTTGGGCGCCCGAATTTCCTGCGGCACCACGATCTTCGGAGCCTCAAATACCGGCGCCGGCTTCAGCATCTTGGCGTGGATCGGCAGCGGTTTTGGCGGCGGTGGAGGCTCGTGACTCAACGAAGGTCGGGGAATCAATTCGGTCACGTGAAAATTCAAATTGGTCGTGATTTCCGCCGGCATCAGCAGCCCGACAAGCAGGAACAGCAGAATGAAGGCAGTTAACAGACCATAGCTCGTCGCAAAGGTCCGCCAGTCCCACTTTTTCTCGGGCAAAAGGCCGAGCCGAAATTCACGTCCGTACGTAGGCATACCTTGACTCCAAATTGGGGGCCCAAGTTGGGGAGAGCGCTTGGGGCTGGAGTCTTCACATTAGGGGATGATTGGCCATGGGTAAACGTGTCGGCTGCGCCTGTCCTTTGGTAACCGCGCAAGTACGTACAAACGTTTGGGTTGTAACTCTTCCGTAACGCGGATGTGATGGCGGCGCGCGCGAAACGTCAAAATCATGACTACGGAGGACGCAGAGGGACTCAGGAGTTGTGGCGAGAAAGATGTCGGTAGCCAAGGAAATTCGTGGGCCGAACCGCCCCCAGTCGCGAGAGCGACGGAACGCTGTCCAGTCGGAAAAAAAAGTCTCGAAGGACGGCAACCTCTCTACGACGTCGTCCTGGACCGCCTGGCGAAATAATAGAAGATGGGAATTCCCGCCAGAA
This sequence comes from uncultured Acidobacteriota bacterium, assembly GCA_963799305.1. Taxonomy (GTDB): domain Bacteria; phylum Acidobacteriota; class Terriglobia; order Terriglobales; family Acidobacteriaceae; genus Acidiflorens. The sequence continues at coordinate 7,084 of CAWCWX010000002.1, forward strand.
TGGCCAGCGTCCCGTACGCCGAATTCGGCAGGTTATCTTTGAATGTAAAGAAGAGCAGCGCCGCCGACACCATCACGAACAACGCCGGGACCACGGGATATCCCCACACCCGATACGGCCGGTCGGCATCGGGTTCGCGCCACCGAAACACAAACACTGTGCTCCCCGCGATCATATAAAAGAGCCACTCGGCAAAAATCGCCAACGAAAAAAACTGCCGGAAACTTCCTCCCAGCAAGAGCAAAATAATGGCCAGCCCACATTGCACAATGATCGCCACCGACGGCGTCCGAAAACGCGGGTGCACATCCGCCATCGAACTGAAAAAATATCCGTCGCGGGCCATCGCGAAGGGAACCCGGGCTCCGCTCATGGTGGTTCCGTTCAAAGTTACCAGCATCGAAATCGCCATCGCGGCGGACACCAGCGCAGCCCCAGCGTGCCCCAACACCAGCGCGACCGCATCCGACGCCGGCCGCTCCGACACCGCGACTGCTGCCGCCGGCAGCACGTACTGCACCGCGGCGTTGACCAGAATATAAAGGACTCCGACGGTCGCCACTCCCCAGATCAGCGCCAGCGGCACGTTGCGCTGCGGATTGCGCACCTCCCCCGCGACCATGTTGAGATCGTTCCATCCGTCATACGCCCACAGGGCCGCGACCAGCGCAGTGAAGAATCCGGCCACGCCTCCCTTGGCGCCCACAAATTCTGTCGCAAAGTTTGACCATGTTCCGCCGCTGTACGAGAAGCCGACCGCCACAATCCCCACGATCGTCGCCACCTTAAGCAAAGTGAAGAGAAACTGAAATTCTCCCGCCCGGCGCACGCCGATGTAGTTCAGCCCCGAAATAAGGATCGTCGCCCCGATCGCGAGAAGTTGTCCGTAAGTGATCGTGTACGGATGAGTCAGAAATGAGTGCGAGAGAAAGGAGAAGGCGGAGAAGGTTCCGAGAATACGAACGATCCCCGTGGTAATCGTAGCAATCGAGGCCGGCTTGGCGATGAGGAACCAGGTCCAGGCGTAGAGAAATCCAAGGAGAGGACCGTAGGCGTCGCGGACATAAACATACTCGCCTCCCGCTTGCGGCTTCATCGCGCCCAGTTCGGCATAAGTCAGCGCGCCGAAGAACGACAACACGCCGCCCACCATCCACGCCAGATAAACCAGCCGCGCCGAGCCGACTGCTTGCATCATCTCGGCGGGAACGAGAAAGATTCCGCTGCCAATGATCGTGCCGACGACAACCGCACCCGCGTGCGAGAGTCCGAGGTCGCGGGCGAGTTCCGGGCGATTTTGGGTTACGGGCATGAGGAAAGCCGAGGAACGATATTAACGCATCCGAACCACGGCTCCAGCTGCGGTGTTCGACTGGAATGCCGAGGGACAGGCGTGGCCCACGCGAAGGAAAAGATTCGACTCCGTGACCTCGTAAAAGGCCTGCGAAAAGCAGTAGAACGTAAAACGACTTTATATTTGCAGTCCGGTCAATGAGTGTAATGGGGATGTTACGCTAATCAAGTGACTGTGATTCCTATCCCGTCTTCACCCAGCCGTCTTTGGTCTTTACCCAACTGTCTGTTCTCACGTTGTCCCGATCACCGCCAGGTTGACACTGAACGATTGCGCGTTCTTCGTTCAACCACACTTCCTGGAAGATATGCACGCCCTGGTGGCACTCTTGCCTTCGTATCTGTTCGGGAAGCTGGTTAAAAAAAACCTTCGACATTTCCACCATTGCTTGTCTCCCCTTCATTGAATCTCTTCCCGTAAACGCCGTCCGCGCAGTGCGTGGGTACCGTCACCTACATCGTATCAACTGTTGTTACCAGGCGTTAGCACCAACAACTGCCCCGCGCCCTGGCCGAAGTTGTTGGTGAAATGGCGATGTTACGCCAACTACGAAAGCGAGAGTACGATAGATCCGTCAAACATGCGCACTGAGGACGGAGTTGCGGTTCGGTTCATCTACAGGATAATAAATGAAGTTGTCGACTGGACGACCATCGGCGGTGTGCTCTCAGTTTGCCCTCCGCGTTACTTTTGGGGCTGCTTCCTCGCTTTTGAACTACATGTTTGGTGCAAGGGGACGTGGGTCTAGTGCTGATCGGTATTCTGCTGGCGGTCCCATCCTCTGCGGTTGCTGACGCTTATGGTTACCGTGCCTGGTTTCTGGTCACGGTGGCCTCTGTCGGCACGCTGCTGTTTGTCGGCTCCAGGCCTCATTAACCGCGTACTTCTTTTCTCACGACACGAGCCTTCTTTCCTGACTGACGAAAACAGGCGTGGGTGTTGAAAGAGAAATCAAAGCAGTAATTTCGGGGAATTTTCTCAAATTCGCCAAACCAGGATTCAACAACTTACAGACCAAATTCTGAAGTGAAAACGCATCGCAAGAGTTTTTCAACAGCCACTGGCGTTAGCACTTATTGACGTAATCCGTGCGCACGCCAATCCGTTTACGCCAGTGATGGCCGCGTTTCCCTTAGAATCAGTGTGAAAACGGCTTTACGGGTTTACTACCTGAATCAGAACCTGTGAGGTGCTCTTCGCGCAGTTTGTGTCGCCATCGTAAGTCGCCGTAATCGACAGACTTCCAACCGGCAGTTTCGCCGTTGTAAAAGCGGCCACGCCATTTGCCATCGTTTTTGTGCTCACCTTGGCGCCGTATTTGAACGTTACCTTTCCTGTAGGCGCGATTGATCCCTTCGACGTTACGGTTGCCGTGAAGGTCACTTTTTTTCCCAGGACGGACGGATTGGGACTTGAACTCAACGAGGTCGTAGTTGTGAAAAGAAACTCGCTCAAAAGCACACCGACCGTGCCGGCGGTGCAGTCGGTCATCTTGATGCATTTGTTGGCAACGATGAGGTCAGGTTTGCCATCTCCGTTCAAATCTCCTACGGCGATGCCCTCAGCACCCATCCCGCCTCCATAGAAGTGCGGGCTGGATTGGAACGTTCCATCTCCGTTGCCGACGATCGCCCAGGTGTCTTTGGTCTTGCCTCCGCAGGCGCCGTTGCAATCATCACCCGCCAGCAAGTCGAGGATGCCGTCGCGCGTCACGTCCGCCAACAGCGTCGCTTGGCCGCCCCCGAATTGACTCGAGATGCGCTGGGGCGGCTGAAACGTGCCATCCCCAATCCCCAGGAACACATTGCCGTCTGTGATCACGTCAACATTGCCATCTCCATTTAGATCGACTGCAACGATGTTCGTGGCAAACACATTTCCGGCGTCGTAGGTTACGATCGGCCGGAACGTGCCATCGCCATTGCCCGGCAACACGCCAAAATAGCCCTCGCAGCAGGATCCAAGAAGGTTGATCGCCACCAGGATATCCAAATTGCCGTCCTTGTTCACATCCGCCAGAGCGACTGTATTGCCCTCCGAATTTTCTTCGAAGGCGTTTGTAGGGTAGATCTGGGGTGCCCGAAAGCTTCCGTCGCCGTTGCCCATAAGCACACTGATCTGTCCCCCGCTGGAGGAGTTGTTGTCCACGACCACGTCAAGTTTGCCGTCCCCGTCAAGATCGGCAACTGCCAAAGCCCGTCCGAATGACCCGCCGAGAGAATAGGTTTTCGCCGGCTGCAATGTGCCGTCGCCCTTGCCTAATAGCACTCCCAGGGTGTTGGAGTTCACCACCAGCACATCCGGCTTGCCGTCTCCATTGACGTCGGCCACGGCAGCTGCGGTAGTGGCGACGTCGCCCGCGTAGTAGTCGGAAACGGCCTGCAAGGTACCATCTCCGTTGCCCATGAGCACGCCAACATAGCCGTTGGAGCAGCACACATTCCCACCTCGATCAACAACCACGCCGTCCAGCTTACCATCACCATTGAGATCGGCGATCGCAACGCCACCTGTATAAGCTCCTCCAGAGGGATAGATTTTGGGTGCTTTGAAGATCGGGTTCTGGCAAAAGCTCGTCGCTGCCAGGAATCCTACGAATGCGAGTGCAGGGAGACAGCGGACTAGATATTGTTTGAGCATGGGGCCCTCCTAGGAGATTCGAAGAGAATCTGCAAGAATTTCAAAAGCAGAAGAGGATAGCATACCGTAGGGTTAGTGGTCGTTGCTTCGGAGCAATCCCCGTCGAAAACGAGATTAGGAATGTAACTGTCGAAACCAGGCGTTAGCACCAGCTTGCGCCGTTTGTTCGCCAAACGGGCGAAAAGAAAGCGCAAACTAGTATAATCGCGATTTTTCGCCAACTACCGAGCGCAAACACCCTGCCCCTCTTCTGACCATTTTTTCGTTTGGGAATCATACGTGTCGGATTCCCCCAAAGTGGTTCCATTCCACACGATGTAGCTGTTGTCGCCGGTCTTGCAGTAACAAGGGCAACTTTCATTTCCCTCGATCCCCGCCTCGGACAAAGAAACTGGTAGCCGTCCCTTCGTTCGCCTGAACTCTTCGACTTTCGAGATAACTGTGTCACCGGATTTCCGGTTCGCTGCTTGATGCGAAGAGGTGATGATTGAGACTGCCACAACCCCGACAGTCACGGTGAGAGATATTGAAAGGATCGAGGCCAGAATAAAGCGTGCAATGAACCGCGACACGCGGGATACCTTTGCGTAAAACGGCAAAGCGAACGTACCAGCAGCAATCGACCCGGCTAAACAGATCGCACTTGCCACTCGCCAGTCCGCAGCCCAATGCTGTGCAAAAGCAACATCGCCCTCCCGGCCCGGTAAGCCGATTAGGGCACCAACAGCGATGCCCTGTCCCATGTACATTAAACAGCTAAACGCAGAGGCAACCGAAAGCAGCACCGAAACCGCAGTAAGAAACCAGACCCTCACGCCGTGCGCCCTAGCTGTGCTCATTTGAACGAAACTTACACCATGTCCTCAGTGGCAGTCCAGATCGCTGTTGTTAACAGGCGATTACACCAACAACTCCGCCAGGCTCGGGGCCGGGCCGGAATGTGACCCGTGGGTTAATGAGTGTAATCGCGATGTTACGCCAACAATCCATAACAGAAATGTTCCCTCCCGGCGTTGCAAAACTACTTCAGATTGACGCGAATAGGGATTGAGAGGACAATGGCAGCCGTTCTTGGGGCCAAAAAAGAAATTCCGGGCTAGATAGACGAACGCAAACAAGAAACAGAGAAGAGGAGAGCACCATGATTTCCAAAGCGTTTCGCATCGCTCGAATGATTGTTCTTGCCAGCTTTGCGCTCAGTCCCGCTGCCTGGGCTGCAACTTGTTCAAACGGCTCTCTAAGCGGCACCTACGGGTTTCTGCACGACGGCACAGATAGCAATGGCACCCCTTTCACCGCCGCCGTGAGCCAGATGACGTTTGACTCAACCACAGGCACATTTACCGGAGAGACTAAAGCATCCCATAACGGCGTGATTGCAACTTTTTCCTTCGCCGGAACATACAAAGTCGCCTCGAACTGCACCGGTAAGGGTAGACCCACGGGAGGCAGCCCCTTCTCCTTTGTGGTTACGTCAACGGGGTTTTTGGCCATTCACCTTTTTTCGGAGGGATTCGCCGTGAAGCAGGGCTCCCCGACCTGCACGAATGCCAGTGTTAAGGGTCCTTTTGGGTTTGAAACAACCGGCGTCTTCCTCGCAGGGCCCGCCACGGGAGCGGTGGCTTTCATCGGTGAGTTGAAGTTAGCGGTCAACCCTTCTGGAGAAGGAGTAATAAGCGGACACGTAGCGGCCAGCGAGGGTGGCGAGTTTCTAACATTCGCAGAGGAGCCCGTCACCGGCTCTTACAGAGTCGCCAAGGACTGCAGGGGCAGGGCTACCATAACGCCGAAGGGCCACCCCGAAATGCACTTCAGCCTGGTAGTTGTGGACGGCGGGAACGAAATGCTAGCTGTTGAAACGGACGCGGACACGATTGTCAGCGGTACTCTGAAGCGTTAATTCCCGATCCGATAGGAATTGGCGCGAATCGCAGCCAAACACATCGATGCCGCCCGAACATCCGGGCGGCTCCGTCGCTACCATGCTCCCTTAGTCCTCCGAAGGGGGGCAACGAGTGAATGGCGATATTTCGTCAAACGACAAGTCCAGGATGTGTCAGCTACCGACACTTAACCTAGCTACTTGTTCTGCGCGATGTATTCCTCCACCTGTCCCTGCAGCAGCTCCAGCGGCAATGACCCATCCCGTAACACCGCGTCGTGGAAATCCCGGACATCGAACTTCGGGCCCAGTTGCTGTTCGGCTTCCTTGCGCAACTCCACAATCTTCAACTGCCCCAGTTTGTAAGACAGCGCCTGCCCCGGCCAGCTGATGTAGCGGTCGACTTCCGACAAGGCTTGGGTCGGTGCGTGGACTCGGAGATAGTCCTGTGCCTGCTCGCGCGTCCATCCCATCGAGTGAATCCCCGTGTCGATCACCAGCCGGGCTGCGCGGAAGCGTTCGCTGGCGAGTTGTCCGAAGCGGTTGTATGGGTCTTTATAGACGCCGAGCTGCGATCCCAGAGACTCCGCGTACAGTGCCCAGCCCTCTCCGTAGGCGCTGTTCCAGTAAAACTTTCGAAAGTCCGGTAAGCCCTTCTGCGAGTGGGCCAGCGAGTTTTGGAAAATGTGTCCCGGCACCGCTTCGTGCAGTACCAGCGATTCCTTGTCGTAACGCACCTGTTTCTCAGGCTGATATGCGCGGAGGTTGAACCATCCCGGCGCGCTGCCGTCGGGCGCGGGTGCTTGTGCGTTGGACGCTGTCGCCTGCTCGCGATCTTCCGGGATCGCGCGGATTCCATACAACAGGAACGGAATATGCTTGAACTGGTTGGGAAGTTCGGGCTCGATGATCTTGGCCGCGTTCCGGCAATAGACGAGCATCTCCTCTTTGGAATGGAAGCGCTGCGCGGGATCGTTCGCCAGCTTCACTTCCAATTCGCTCACCGAGCCGGTAAAGCCCGTCTGCCGCGCAATCGCCAGCATCTCGCCTTCGATGCGGTCGACTTCCGCCAGGCCAATCTTGTGGATCTCTTCCGGCGTCATGTTGGTCGTGGTCAGCCGCCGGATGAGAATCGCGTAGTCTTCCTTCCCGTTCTTCAAACTCTCGATCCCGATTTCCGGCCGCACATGCGCCGCGTACGTGGTCTGCATGTAGTCGAGATACTTCCGCCACGCCGGACGGAAGTCGTTCTCGAAAGCATCGGTCGCCTGTTTGCGCAGACGCTCCCGGTCCGTCTCAGGAATGTTGGCGGGCATCTTCTTGAGGAATTCCAGCAACGGAGTTGTGCTGGCATCCTGTGCTACTTGCGCTTTCAACTGCTCGGTCACCAGGTCGGCAACAATCTTCGGCTGGGTGATTCCGCGTTCGATGGCCTCGTTCAAAATCGCGATGTTCTGGTCCACATATGCCGGAACCGCATGCAAACGCGTGATGATGTTCTCGCAGTCCTTGACCGTGAAGGAGGGCATGCGGTCGATCGTCAGATAGACGCGAGTGTGCGAGCCGAACAACTGCCCGACCCGCAGCAGGTGGGTATCGAGATCAAGCGCGTCAAGCTGCGTGCGCAGATCGTAACTTAACAACCGAACGCTCAGCGCATCCTGCTCGGACAATCCCTGTGTGCCAAACTTCTGCAACTGGTCGAACGTCTGTTGCAAGTGCGCCCGCCGCTGTTCCCGGCCTTGTTTCGAAAGATCCGACCAGCGGTCGTCGTACTCATGGCGTCCAACGGTTGTGGCGAACTCGGGTTCGTCTCGCAGCCGCTCTTCGAAATACTGAGCGAAGAATTTGGAAAGGTCGGCGGAAGAAGTCTGCGCCGCCGCGGGCAATTGGCAGCAAACAGAAAAGAGAGCGACTAGAGCCCATACAGCTCGCGATTTTGCAGTGTCAAACATAGGCTTTGCATTTTATACCGACATCGACATCGCCCGGCTCCACTTCTGCAATCTGACTTCTGCAATCTGCAATCGCTCCCCACTCGTGATATTTTGACTATTCGAGACCATGATCCGCTCTTTCAAAGGCATCACGCCCGAATATCCAAGCACCAGCTACGTAGACGAATCGGCCCAGATTATCGGCGACGTCATCCTCGGCGAACATTCGAGCATCTGGATGAACGCTGTCCTGCGCGGGGACGTCCACGAAATCCGCGTCGGCCACTATTCGAACATTCAGGATTGTTGCGTTCTGCACGGCATGACCCAGCAGTATGGCGTGTATGTCGGCGATTACGTCACGGTCGGCCATAACGTCGTCCTGCACGGTTGCCGCATCGAAGACCGCTGCCTGATCGGGATGGGATCAATCATCTTGAACGGAGCCGTGATCGGCCGCGGATCGATCATTGCCGCCGGAACACTGATCCCGGAGAAAACCGTCGTCGAACCGAATTCCCTGTGGATGGGTTCCCCCGGCACCTTCCGCCGCGAACTGAACAAAGATGACGAAGCCATGATTCTGCGCTACACGGAAAATTATCTGGGATACAAGAAGGCGTACTTGCTGGAGAGGAAAAGCAGTGGATAGTGAGTGGTGGATAGTGATTAGAAGTTGACCCACTATCCACTAGCCACTGTCCACCATCCACTAGCCTCATGATCAAAGCTCCCCGCGGAACTCGCGATCTTCTCCCGCCCGACACGGCGTTGTGGAACTTCGTCGAGGCTGCCGTCCGCGACGTCTTCCGGGCCTACAACTTCCACGAAATCCGCACGCCGATTTTTGAGAGCACCGACCTCTTCGCGCGCGGCGTGGGCGAAGAGACCGACATCGTTGCGAAAGAAATGTTCACGTGGGAAGATCGCGGACGCGCCGAGAGCGACAAAGGCCAATCGCTCACCCTCCGTCCCGAAAACACCGCTGGCGTAGTTCGCGCCTACATCGAACACAAACTCTGGGATCGGGGCATCAACAAACTCTTTTATATAGGCCCGCAGTTTCGGCGTGAACGTCCGCAGAAGGGACGCTATCGCCAGTTCTATCAGATCGGCGCTGAAGTTATTGGCCCGGCAAGCGCGGGCAGTGAATCTCCCGCGCGCGATGCCGAAATCCTCGAACTGCTGGCGACCCTGCTCGACCGCGTCGGCATCACCGGCTGGACTCTGGAACTCAACTCCATTGGCACGCCCGAAGATCGCGTCAAGTTCAACGAGGCCCTGCGTCAAGCCCTCGAACCGGTCACCGCGCAAATGTGTTCCGACTGCCAGCGCCGAGCGATCACCAATCCGCTGCGCGTCTTCGACTGCAAAGTTCCCGAAGACCAGCCCATCATCGACAGGCTTCCGCGCATCTCACAATTTCTGGGGGATGCTTCCCGCGCGCACTTCGCGGAGGTGCAGGAAATTCTGAAGGCCGTGTCTGTCCCATTCGTTCTCAACGATCGCCTGGTGCGGGGATTGGATTACTACACGCGCACCGCGTTCGAGTTCACGCACGGAGCGCTGGGCGCGCAGAATGCCATCCTCGGCGGTGGACGGTATGACGGTCTGTCAGAAGCGCTGGGCGGGCCGGCCGCGCCGGGAATTGGCTTTGCCATCGGCGAAGACCGTCTGGTGATGTCGCTGGCGGAGACGGCGGAGTCGGTTGTCCGCAAGCCCGACGTCTACATCGCTCCACTCGGCGCGGGGATGAATCGCGAAGCGGCCCGTCTGGCGCGCGAATTGCGCCGGCACGACGTGATTGCCGATTTGGGGGACGAATCATTCCGTCTGAGAAAATCTTTCGAAGCCGCCGACAAGATCGGTGCGCGCTATATCCTGATCGTCGGTGAGAACGAAGTGAAGGCGGATACATTCGCGCTGAAGCATCTTGCGTCAGGTGAACAGCAAACCGTCCCGCGAGCAGATCTCGCGGACCGCATTTTGAGAACTAGAATTCCTCTGTGACCTCTCTGTCTTCTGTGGTTCAAGCTTTTGCTCTTAACCACGGAGCACACCGAGGATACAGAGTAGAATCATCTTTCTCCGGAGATGAAACCATGCGAACCCTCACGATGCTGTCTGTTGTTCTGATCTGTGCCACCTTTGCCGCCTCACAAACGCAACCGTCCAAGCCGATGCCCTCGTCGCCGATGTCCTCCTTTGACCAGGAACTGGTGAACAACCAGAATCAGTTCCAGCAGGCGCTCGCGGAGAAGAACATCGCCTATGTGAGTCAGTCTGTCGCCGACGATTTTCGAGGGATCGGCACAAACGGCGACTTCTATGACAAGGGGGAATTGGTCGGCAGCGCTCACGAGGGCATGCCGAAGGACGTACGCGTCTACGACATGCAAGTCGTCAAGCTCAGTGACGACAGCGCTGTAGTCACTTACGACCTGATCGTTCCCGGCGCGCGTCCGCGCTACCGCCACATGAGCGACACATGGGCGAAAGACGCCGGCAAATGGAAACTCAAGTTCCAGCAAGTCACAAGAAATCTTTGGAGCGCCACCGATTACGATTAGACCCCGCTAGTCATGGAGAACACGATGCTGCCATTGGAACGGTTCCACTTTGCCGCTTTGCTCGTTGTGTTTGTAGGCACGCTTGCATTCCCGGCGTTCGCCGCCGACCAGGTACAAACCGAAGCCGGGATTGTCGAAGGCACGGCCACCGCCGATCACGCGGTGCGGATGTTCAAAGGCGTTCCCTTCGCTGCCCCTCCGTTGGGCGATCTGCGCTGGAAGGCGCCGCAACCGGCGCCGCACTGGAAGGGAGTGCGCAAGGCGGATAAGTTCGGATCTGCCTGTCTGCAAACCAATGTTTTCGGCGATATCTTTTTTCGCGATGCCGAGCCCAACGAGGATTGCCTCAATCTCACCATGTGGATCCCGGCGAAGACGGCGACGAGCCCCGCGAAACTGCCGGCCATCGTCTGGTTTTATGGCGGCGGCTTCGTCGCGGGCGGCAACTCCGAAGTTCGCTACGACGGAGAAAACCTGGCCCGCAAGGGCGTGATGGTAGTGAGTCCCAACTATCGCCTGGGTATTTTCGGTTTCTTCTCGCATCCCGAACTGACAAAAGAGTCAGGCCACAACTCCTCGGGCAACTACGGATTGTTAGACCAGGTCGCCGCTCTGCAATGGGTAGTCAAGAACATAGCGGCCTTTGGGGGCGATCCCGACAACATCACGATTGCGGGCGAATCGGCCGGCTCGTTTTCCGTTTGCGCGTTGATGGCGTCCCCTCTGTCGAAAGGCCTGTTTCAAAAAGCGATCGGCGAGAGTGGAGCATTCTTCCCCAGCCGTCGCAATGCGGGGGGACTCACATCGAAACCCCTCAGCGAAACCGAACAGACCGGAGAGAAATTCGCGGAGTTCATGGGCGCCAAAACGATCGCGCAATTGCGGGCAAAGCCGGGGCCGGAATTACTGGAGGCGGCGGCCAAGCACAACAATCGCGGATTCGATTTCGGCCCGAACATCGACGGCTATTTCTTCCCGCAGGATCCAGCCACCATTTATGCCAAACATGAGCAGGCACACGTTCCGCTGCTCGCGGGATGGAATGCGGACGAAGGCAAAATGAACGTGCTGTTCAATCCTCAGAAGCCCACTGCCAAGAGCTTTGAGCAGCAGGCCAAGGATCGTTTCGGCGACCAGGCGGCGGAATTTTTGAAACTCTATCCCGCGCCCACCGACGAGCAAGCCGTTCTTTCGGCGGAGGCTCTCGCCAGCGACGATTTCATCGCCTACTCCACCTGGAAATGGCTGAACCTGCAAGCCGACACCGGAGCAACCGTCTACGCTTACCATTTCGAACAAGTGCCCGCCGTAAAACCCGGCGCCATGATCGGCCCCGTCGCTGCCAGTGAACTCGGATCCAGGCACGCCGGCGAAATCGAGTATGTTTTTCAAACCCTGAAGTCGAAGGACGAGCCCTGGACGGAAGGCGACTTCCGCGTCTCTGACGCCATGTCGTCCTACTGGGCCAATTTCGCCGCACACGGCACTCCAGATGGGAAAGGCCTGCCGGAGTGGCCGCCCTATAAAGAGGCGGATGGTTACCACGTGATGCATCTTTCGTCCGACAAGATGGGTGCCACTTCCGAAGCTCTGCGCCCCCGCTACGAATTTCTCGATGAGCAGGCGGCCAAAAGCACGCAGGCAAGCGATGGGGGGCATCATTGAGTTCGTCATTCGAGCAGACGCGTTGACTTATACTCTGTGACCTTCTAGCATCGCTTCGCATGCGTGGATGTTGGTTCACGCAACTCACCCAAGAGGTGTCTTCATGAAACGCTGCCTACTCATCGTGACCGCTGTTGTATTGCTCGCCGCCGCTGCCTTGGCGCAAGGACCGATGCTACCTCCTGGTCCGGAAGTCAAGAAACTCGATTACTTCGTCGGCAACTGGACAGCCGAAGGCGACATGAAACCCGGCCCCATGGGGCCCGGCGGGAAGATGACCATCAATGAAAAGTCAGAGTGGTTGGAGGGTGGATATTTTGTCGTGATTCATTCCACCTTCACCAGTGCCGGTATGGGCAATGGGAGCGGCATTTCGTTCATGGGCTACGACCCGCAGGAGAAGGTTTATACCTACGATGAGTTCAACAGTTTCGGCGAAGCGACCCACTCCAAAGGAAGCGTCGACGGCGATACCTGGACCTGGACCAACGACATGAAGATGGGTCCGCAGACTATGAAAGGGCGCTTCACCATGAAGATCCTGACCGCCACCTCCTATACCTTCAAGTTCGAAGTTTCCCCGGACGGAACGAATTGGACTTTGGTGATGGACGGCAAACAGACGAAAAAATAATACTCAGTACCCCAGTACCCAGCCGAACCGCAGGCCCAGCTGACTGGGTACTGGCTACCGGGTACTGGGTACTGACTCCCTCCATTTATAATCTTCAATTCAGCTCTCCACTCTGAAGACACAAGGCGAATCAGTGCTCGATTTCTTAGGCGATTTACGGCGAACTCACATGTGCGGGGCTCTGCGCCTCGCCGACGCGGGCAAGAAAGCTGTCCTCATGGGATGGATGAACCGCCGCCGCGATCTCGGACAGATCATCTTCATCGATCTGCGCGATCGCAGCGGCATCGCCCAGGTCGTGTTCAACCACGAACTGAACGCCGCCGTCCATGACAAAGCCCAAACTCTGCGCAATGAGTTCGTTGTCGCCGTGATCGGAACAGTCAAGAAGCGCGACGCCGACACCATCAACAAAAACATCCCTACCGGCGAAGTGGAGCTGGTGGCGGAAGAACTGCGCATCCTGAATGTTTCGAAGCAACTGCCGTTTCTGCCCAGCGATACGGTCCTCGCCAACGAAGAGATGCGCCTGAAATACCGTTACATCGATCTGCGACGCGACGCGATGCAGTTCAATATCGAACTTCGCCACAAAGTTGCACTGGCGATCCGCGAGAATCTTTCGGCGGCGGGCTTCTTCGAAATCGAAACGCCCTTCATGACCCGTTCCACGCCCGAAGGCGCCCGCGATTATCTTGTCCCCAGCCGCGTGCAGCCGGGGATGTTTTACGCCTTGCCGCAGTCGCCTCAGTTGTTCAAGCAGATCCTGATGATCTCCGGCTTCGACCGCTACTTCCAGATCGTGCGCTGCTTCCGCGACGAAGACCTGCGCGCCGACCGCCAGCCTGAATTCACGCAGATCGATCTCGAGATGTCATACCCGCAGCCCGAGCGGGTGTGGGAAGTGGTGGAAGGCTTTCTGACGGCTGCTTTCAAAGCCGCCGGCCATGAAATCAAAACACCCTTCATCCGTATGGACTACGACGACGCCATCCGCCAATATGGCATCGACAAGCCCGACCTGCGCCTGCCCGCGTTCACCGACGTCCGCGACTGCTTCGCGCCCGCCGATCTCGAGCAGTTGGCGATCAACAAAGATTTGCCCGTGATCGCCGTCCGCACACCGAACGTAGGCGAGTTATCGAGAAAGGAACGCGACGACATCAAGCCTATGTTTGTCTCGAAGGGCGGAGCGCGCGTGTTCGAAGACTTCAAGCGCATCGAGAACAAGTTCCCTGAAGCGGGAGCGAAAGTCCGCCAGAAGTCCGGCGCCGCCGAGAGCGACCTGCTCGTGTTGGTCGTCGGATCGGCGCAGTCTGGAAGTGACGACCATCCTGCCGGCAAACGCAAAGTTACACCAGCGGAGTTAGCGATCTACGCCTCTGCTGGAATCCTGCGCGTGGCGCTGGCCCAGAAGTATGCCGACCGCCACGGCATCTTCAAGAAAACCGGAGATCCGGCGAAAGACTACCGCTTCCTCTGGGTAACGAATTTCCCCATGTTCGAATACGACGAAGGCGAAAAACGCTGGATGGCGGCGCACCATCCCTTCACTTCGCCGCACGAAGAAGACATGGACAAACTCGAATCCGATCCCGCGATGGTGCGCGCGCTGGCCTACGACGTGGTTCTCAACGGCACAGAGCTAGGTTCCGGCTCGATCCGTATTCACCGTCAGGACGTGCAAAGCCGAATCTTCAGCGCCCTCGGCATGACCGAAGAAGAGGCCCGCTCCCGCTTCGGCTTCTTCCTCGAAGCCCTGGAGTACGGCACCCCTCCGCATGGCGGGATTGCTCTCGGCCTCGATCGCATTGTGATGATCCTTGCGGGGGCGGACAGCTTGCGGGAAGTCATCCCATTCCCGAAGACTGCGGCCGCCAAGGATCTGATGGTGGAGGCGCCGACGCCGGTGGCGGAGGGGCAGTTGCGGGAGTTGGGGATTCAGGTGAAGAAATGATCCCGACGCCTCAAAGCCTCCATTGCCCCAATACCATCGGTTCGCCGGGGCGTAATGGCTCTTGAGTTCTATCAAACGGGTCACCGGGAAATCGGTTAGGCGTTGTAGGCGTGGGGGAAACACGAAAACAAGCCTGCGGACACGATGCCCGCAACCTTGTCTTCGTCCCCGATGATCGCGGCATTGCAAATTTCTTTCCTCGGTTGAAACACTCTTGCGGTCCCCGTCACTATCCTGACAGGCAACACGGTGTCATGCAGTCAGTGAAGAGATTCGCGAAAAAGGAGATTTATGGCATTCAACGGTTTGCAGCCAGCGAGCGGTCCTTTCTTTTTGGCTCCCGGCGCTTCGACGGGCATTATTGTCTGGTTTGGAAATCCAGGCGACGATCATGGGGCGCAATGGATTATGGCCCATCCCCTCTCGGCGGACACGCAGCCGCCGGCGCAACTTACCGTTTCCAATTTCACCAAGGAGTTGCATTACGAGATCGGCCAGGTACAGCAAAACGGTGCTCCCGTGTATCGATACTTCGACCCTTACTACCGCTACTCGGTTACCGTCACTAACACCGGGAGCAGCGGAGTTTTCTTCAATATGCAAGGCGGCGGAAACACTTAGGAGAGGATCATGGCGTCTAAGACGAAAATGTTGGTGGTCACCGACGCGGCAGGGCGAATCCTCGCGGCGGCGCACCCGAACCGGGGGAAGTCATCGAAGATGAATGTTGGGCTCTCTCCCTTACCGGGCCAGGAACTTCACGAAGTGGAAGTGCCCGAGGAGCTGACGCGGCTAAAGTCCGGCCACGATTTTCACATGGCGCTCAATCACGCACAGTTCCACCGGGCGTCGGGAAAACTCGCCTTTCCCGAGGTCAACTTCAAGAAACTGAAACACTGATTAGCGGGGCGTCCCATGCGTCGGCTCCGCGTCGATGCGTTGGACGAACTTCTGACCGCGTTTTCCTACTTCTTCGCGACAACCTTCGCGATTGCGAACTCCGTCGATGGCCCTCGCCTCCGGTGAAACTAGCGCCCCTCTAGCCACTGCCCGCCAGACTCTGTCACACTAATCACCAACCATAAAACACTAACCACTGAACCATGGGCCGAATCCACGTCCTCTCCGAACGCGTTGCCAACCAGATCGCCGCTGGCGAAGTGGTGGAGCGTCCCGCGTCGGTGGTGAAGGAGTTGCTGGAAAATTCGCTCGACGCGGGATCCTCTCGGATTCGTATCAATGTGGAAGCGGGCGGAAAGAAAGTCATCCAGATCGTAGACAACGGCTGCGGAATGGTCCGCGACGACGCCATGTTGGCTTTCGAGCGCCACGCTACTTCCAAAATAAAAGAGACTGACGACCTGCTCAGCGTGGCGACACTCGGTTTTCGGGGCGAAGCTTTGCCGTCGATCGCTTCGGTAGCGCGCCTGCATTTGGAGACTCGCGCCGCGGAGGAGCCTGCGGGTACGGTGATTGAGATCAATGGCGGCAAGATGATCCGCGTGGAAGAAGCGGGGCTGCCGCTGGGCACGTCGATCACGGTGCGCGATCTTTTCTTCAATACTCCGGCGCGCAAGAAATTTCTGAAGGCGGAATCGACCGAACTGTCGCACATCGCGTCGCTGGTGACGCACTACGCGCTGGCGCATCCGGAAAAGCATTTCGAGTTACATTCGGCGACCAATGCGCTACTGGTTGCGCCTCCGGTGGCGGGCCATCGCGAGCGTGTGTATCAGGTTTTTGGGCAGGAGACGCTCGATCAACTGATTCCCCTCGCGGCAGTGCAACCGCTCGAACGCGTTGGACTGCCGCAGCCGCCACCGTGGCGGCGCGATCCGGAGGTCGAAGCTCAGAAAGTCGAGCCGGGCGAAGTCCGCCTGCACGGTTTCGTTTCGAAGCCGGAAATCCAGAAGCTCAACCGTAATTCGATTTTTATTTTTGTGAACGGACGCCTGATCCGAGACCGCCTGATTCAGCACGCGCTCACCGAAGCCTACCGCAATATCCTGCCGCCGACGGTTTTTCCTGTCGTGTTGCTGTTTCTGGAAATGCCTACTCCCGAAGTCGATGTCAACGTGCATCCTTCGAAGACGGAAGTGCGATTCCGGCAACAGACTGTCATTCACGACTTCGTGCGCGACTCGGCCCGCGCGGCCCTGATGAAAGCGCGGCCGGTGCCGCAGTTTCTTTCGGAGATCAATGCGCAGCCAAGCGCAAGCCCGGCGCTGACCCCGGGCGCCCACGGTGGCAATGGCACACAGGCCGCGCCGTGGCGCGATCTGGCGGAGCCCGGGACAACCGGTTTTGCTTTGCAATCGCCGCCAGTTCCGCCGAGGACCGGGAACCTGGAATTTGATGGAGCCATTGCGGTCGAAGCCAATGCCGCCGTGGCTCTGGCGCGCGGGCCGGATGTCACCATCCCTGACCACGGTTGCGTTCCCCCGATGGAGCAGGACACGCATACGCCGCCCACGCTGGAGTCGCTACGCACGCTCAAGCCGCTCGGCCAGATTCGCAACTCGTTTATTCTCGCCGTGAACGAAGACGGCTTGTGGATCATCGACCAGCACGTCGCGCATGAACGGGTCCTGTTCGAAAAAGTGTTGCGCCAGCGCGCCGCCCAGCGCGTGGAAAGCCAGCGTCTTCTGATGCCGCTCGTGCTGGAACTGACGCCGGCGCAGCAGGCCATCTTCAGCGAGATCGCCGACGAACTCGCCCACAATGGTTTCGAAGCCGAACCATTTGGCGCCCGCAGCGTTGCGGTCAAAGTCGCGCCCGCCGGAGTAGACGCCTCCCAGATCGAGCACATGCTCAACGAAATCTTCGAACAACTGACGCGCGAGGATCAAGCCATCAATCTGGAAGCAGTCCGCACACGCATTGCCGCTTCGATCGCATGTCACGCGGCCATCAAAGTCAACATGCCGCTCGAACAAAACAAAATGGAATGGCTGCTCGCGGAGCTTGCCAAGACGGAACATCCGATGAGCTGTCCGCACGGGAGGCCGATAGTGCTGCGGTATTCGATGGTCGATATTCAGAAGGCGTTCAAGAGGATCTAGCTGCGAGCCGCGAGCTCCAAGCTCCAAGCTCTAAGCTGCAAGCTCTCAGCTCTCAGCTTTCGAGAATCGTCGCAGGTTCAGATTCCGGTCTTTACAACGTGCTTCCCTGGACACTCTTGGTTAGGCCATTCAGAATTCGCCCGAGTTCGATCGTTCTGCCTTCCATGCGTTGCATGGCACTGCGCTCGACATACTGCAATTCTTGCGCGAGGAACAACTGAGTTTCCAGCTCAAGCAGAGACCCGCGGGCGCGAAACAGGAACTGTGCAAACTCCTTGCGCGAGTGTCGGCCTTTGCCTTCAGCAATATTGCTTGCCACGGAAACCGCGGCCCGCCGCATCTGCGATGTGAGTCCGTACAACTCATGCTTCGGAAAATCTTGAGTGCAACGATAAACCTCAAGGGCAAGTTGCGTAGCCTTCTGCCAGGCAATTAAATCGCGATAACTGTCCGCCATGGCGTTCTCCATCTTTGAGTCTGCATGAAACTAAATGTGCCTTCAGTGACACTCGTCACTGGGCATTTGGTCAGTTTTTCGCCGAGAGCTGAGAGCTTGGAGCTGACAGCTATGTTCTAATCAATCTAATGACCGACCTCGAACTCCAGCAGGCGCGCGTCGAGAAATGGCATCTCGATGGGCGGCCGATCCGCACGCTCGACGATGCGCGGTCGTTTCTCGAGTCGGTCGGATTCTGCATGATGTATCCGTTGCGGCCGGCGGTGCCGGTGCCGACGTTCGTCGGAGCCTGGGTGGGAGCGGACGATCGTCTGCCCACGTGGCAGCATGTGTTTGAAGATCCTCGCGCCAAAGAAGCCACCGATTTGATGGTTCGGTCGCTCCGCGACAAGGCGGCTTACGAAGCGCCTCTGTTCGACGAGAACAATGCGTTTCTGGTGGCGGCTTCGGTGTTTCCATATTTCTATGCGCTGGTTGGAGAACGCAATCCCAAGCAGCCGCCACGGGGAAACTCAAGCGGTGGATATTCTCCGTTGGCTTGCGATGCCTTCGAACTGATTCGCCGCCGCGGACCGATTGCAAAAGTAAAACTCGGCGAGATGCTGGGTGGGTCTGTTTCTGTTTCCGGACTTGACCGAGCTCTCGGCGAACTTTGGGCGAAGCTGCGCATCACGCGCGTGGACTATACCGCCGAGGAAGGGTCGGTGTGGGACGAACTCTCGCGCTGGGCGCCCGATGTGGTGCAGGAGGGCGTCTCTCTGTCGGTCGCGGAGGCGCTCTCGGCCGTGATCTCCAAATACCTCGGCTGCCTGGTGGCCGCCGATCAGGCAGAAGTTGAGACCTTCTTCGGAAACTTTGTGCCGCGTTCCCGAGTGAAAGATGCGATCAACGCGCTACTGTCCGCACGCGAAGTAAGCTTCGTGCATGTCGGCAAGAAGTCCCTGTTGCAGGTGACACCGGCGAAGCAGGCTTACGTGCCACGACCGCGGCCAGAACGGGTGGGGCCGTAAGGCGACGCGAACGAAGTAGTGTCCTCCCAAACCCCGGCTTTCGCGTACAATTCCCTTCGCCCCTGATGACCGACCCCGCTCCGCGCAAACTCATCATCGCCATTGACGGCCCCGCCGGCGCGGGCAAGAGCACGATTGCCTCGCGGCTGGCCCGCAAGCTGGGCTACGTCAACCTGGAGAGCGGCGCCATGTATCGCGCGCTCGCACTGAAAGCGATCAAGTCGGACACTTCGTTTGACGACGAGGCCGCTCTCTTCAAACTGGCGCACGATTCCCGCATCGAGCTGGTTCCGAGTATCGGCGGGAATCACGTGCTGCTCGACGGCTGCGACGTTTCGGTGCGGATCCGCGAACGCGATGTGACGGAGGCCGCCTCCCGTGTATCCGTTCATCCCAAAGTGAGGGAATGGATGGTCGCGCGACAGCGTGAACTTGGGCTCGCTGGTGGCGTGGTGATGGAAGGCCGCGATATTGGAACGAAAGTGTTTCCCGATGCCGAGGTAAAGATTTTTCTCGATGCCGATCCGGTAGTCCGAGAGCAACGTCGTCTGGAACAACAGAAGGTCAAGGGGCCCTCCGCTGCGAATATGGCGGCAGAACTTCGCGAGCGCGACTTGCGCGACCGCACCCGCGCCGTTTCACCGCTGGTGGCCGCGCCGGACGCGGTGCTGATCGACTCAACTCATTTGAGCGAGGACGAGGTGCTGGGCCGGATTGAACAACTCGTGAGTAAAGTGGTTAGTGGTTAGTGATTGGTGGTTAGGAAGCGCCGGCGCGGCTGAATCACTAATCACTAATCACTAATCACTATTCACTCACTACTCTGGCTGCGGACTCGAATTCCCCATGTCCACCGCCACCTTCCAGGAGCCGTCTTTCTGTTTCTTCCAGACCGACATGTACTTGCCATAGTGGGGGACGATTTTGCCATCTTTATCTTTCGACTTGAAGACGTAATTGCCGTAGGTGTAGCCAAGATCGCCGGACGCCGCCATGTCGGCCCGCACCGGAGTCCAGATGAGCGACGTTCCTTCCGGCCACGCGGGCTGCCTGGCGATGTCGTCTCGCGAATTGATGCCGCCGCCATCGTCGAGTTCGACTCCATCTTCAGCGAAATAAGAAACGAACGCCGCGTGGCCGTGTTCGGCGACTGCCTTGGCGAAATCAGCTTCCAGTTTGAACAGGAGATCGGATCCCTTTTTCTGTTGCCCTGCCCAAGAAGAAACAGTAAACAGGGTGAGCATCATCAAGACGATGAGTTTTCTCATTCCGGATTCCCGCGGACCGCAGTTGCGGCAGTGATTGGACGTCGGCGAACTCCACAAGTTACCACGCGCGGGGAACGAGTGGGTATTCGTGTCCGATGATCGCTGTTAGACTCTCCTCCAGAATGGCCTGGCGTCATTGGACAATCGTCGTTGTCTTGCTGCTGCTGGTCGGTGTGGCTGTCGTCGGGTATGTGACGACGCTTGACTCGTCCCGGCCGACTCAGCCATCGCCCAGCGAGCGGACTCCGCTGGTCGACCAGACGCCTCTGAAAGCCGCGCGCCAGCTGGCTTTGATAGCGAGCACGCCGGAAGAGCAACGATTGGCGCGGCAAGCCAGCCGCATCGCCGATCACGAAGTGGATATGGCTTTTGCGGGCGCTCTCCGCGACGCCGCCGAGCACACCTCCGACGCCGATCCGAAGAATGAACCGCTGCAATTGCGAATCCAACTCGCGCAGGCGACGCTCGCCGACGAGAAGTCCCGCCTCAAGGAACTGAAAACCAGGGCCGCATCCGCCAAGCCAAACGAACTGGAGAGCCTGCAAGAGCAGATCGACTTGCTCGAAGCGCAGCAGGCGCTCGACGAGGACGAACTGGAGGATGCCAGTGAAGACCTGATCCGGGCAGGAGGCAATCCGGAAGGCATGATGCAGCGCTTGCGCGAAGAGCACGAGGCCGGAGACCTGGACTCGTCATCTCAGTCGGCACCTTTGCAGGTTACTCCGCTCGATCTTGGAACCCGCAACCTTGCCGGGCAACTGCGTGCCTGGCTTTGGCTGAGGAACAAGCGCGGCGTTCTGGAAGCTGCCCGCGGCGATGCCCGGGTTCTGGGACAAAAGCTGCTTGGGCAGCATGATGCGCTGGAACATCGGGTGGACGAAGAGGAATCGCAAAAGCAGGTTGCCAGGACGCAGGCCTCCGGACTTCGCAAGGATGCAGCCAGCGGTGGAGGCTCGAAGGAAGCCACCGCCGAAGCGGTGAAGTCCCTGAAGCACTTTTCCAACGCCCAGAAGCAACTCTCCGATTTCGACAAACGCATTCAGGACCAGCAAGAACTTGGCGATGTCTACGGCAACTGGATCGACATGGTTGCAGGCCAGCAGCGCGCGGTTCGGCATAATGTGTGGCGATCCATCCTCTGGATTCTGTTGATCCTCGTCCTGGGATACGCCGCAAGCCACCTGTTGGATCGCTCTCTTGCTGGGGTCCACGGAGAAAGAAAGCGGTTGATTTCTTTGCGCGCGGTCTTGCGCTTCGCGCTGCAAGCTTTCGTAGTTCTTTTGGTCGCGTTCGTCGTCTTCGGGGCTCCCAGCCAGACGCCGACGGTACTCGGTCTGGCAGGCGCCGGCCTGACGGTCGCTCTAAAAGACTTCATCATCGGCTTCGTCGGATGGTTCGTCCTGATGGGGCGCAATGGCATTCGAGTCGGCGATTGGGTCGAGATCAACGGCGTGGTCGGCGAGGTGATTGAAATCGGCCCCCTGCGCACCGTCCTGATGGAAACCGGCAACTGGACTGACACCGGCCATCCCACGGGCCGAAAAGTCGCTTTCGTCAACGGCTTTGCCATCGAAGGCCACTTCTTCAACTTCTCCACCGCCGGACAGTGGCTGTGGGATGAATTGCAAGTGACGATCCCCTCTGGAAAGGATCCCTACCCGCTGGTGGAGGCAATCCAGAAACTGGTGGAGGAAGAAACCCGCAGCAACAGCGCCCAGGCAGAGATTGAATGGAAGGCCTCCACCAAGAACCGATTGCAGTCTCTGTCGGTAGTTCCGGCCATCCATTTGCGGCCGACAGGGTCGGGAGTGGAGATGCAGGTGCGCTACATCACCAGCGCCAATGAGCGCTATGCCATGCGCTCGCGGATGTATGAAAAGATTGTCGGGCTGATGCATGCGGAGGCCAAAACTTAGGCCTCGATTTTGACCGTTCGCGATTCCGAATCTCCATGATAAACTAAACTAGTTAAACTAAGTTCTGTCAAACAGTATGAAAACAGTCAACATTCACGAAGCGAAAACTCAACTCTCGAAACTCATCGAAGAAGCTCGAAGGGGTGAGGCGTTCATCATCGCGAAGGCAGGCAAGCCCGTCGTAAAGGTCACTGCCCTCACCGCTCCAACCGGCGCCGAGGTGCAACGGCTGGGATTCATGTCGGGACAGATTTCCGTACCGGACGACTTCGACCAGATGGGCAAGGAAGAGATCGAACGAATTTTCGGCGGTGGCGGATGAAACTGCTGCTGGATACCCATCTCCTCCTCTGGGCTGCCAGTGAACCGCAGCGGCTCTCACGACAAGCTCGAAGGCTGATCGATAGCCCGGACAACGAGCTTCTTTTCAGTGCGGCCAGCTTGTGGGAAGTGGCGATCAAACGTGGGTTGGGCCGGCAAGATTTTAAGGTCGATGTGCGGTTGCTGCGCCGTGGTCTACTGGACAATGGGTATGGCGAGTTGCCAATCGTTAGCGATCATGTCGTTGCCACCGAGAGTTTGCCAGTAATTCATAAGGATCCTTTTGACAGAGTCTTAGTGGCGCAGGCGACCGTCGAGGGTATTACGCTGTTGACCGTTGATTCGTTGGTGTCGCAGTACCCCGGTCCGATCAGGATGGTGTAGGAGTCCTGCTAAATAATCCGTCCACGCTCTGCTTTTGATAGACTCATCCTCTCAAGCGGCTCGTCGTTATGCCAGCCTGAGCCAACGTCCCAAACGATGATCGGCGAGACGATTTCCCATTACCGCATTGTAGAAAAGCTGGGTGGCGGCGGCATGGGCGTCGTTTATAAGGCCGAAGACACTCGCCTTCACCGGTTTGTCGCCCTGAAATTTCTTCCAGAAGAAGTGGCTCGCGATCCGCAGGCCCTGGGACGCTTTCAGCGGGAAGCGCAGGCCGCGTCCGCCCTCAATCATTCCAACATCTGCACCATTTACGACATCGGCGAGCAGGACGGCAAAGCTTTCATCGTCATGGAGTTTTTGGATGGCGCCACCCTCAAGCATCTTATCGGCAGCCGTCCAATGGAGTTGGAAGCGTTTCTGGCTCTGAGCATCGAGATTGCGGATGCGCTCGACGCCGCGCATGCACAGGGCATTGTCCACCGCGACATTAAGCCGGCGAATATTTTTGTGACCCGCCGGGGCCACG
Organism: uncultured Acidobacteriota bacterium; assembly: GCA_963799305.1. Taxonomy (GTDB): domain Bacteria; phylum Acidobacteriota; class Terriglobia; order Terriglobales; family Acidobacteriaceae; genus Acidiflorens. The sequence continues at coordinate 30,670 of CAWCWX010000002.1, forward strand.
CCAAGGTTCTCGATTTCGGGCTCGCCAAAGTAACTCCCACCGCCAGTCACAGTGCTGATTTGGCTGGCGCCACGGCCCAGATGACCGCCGTGAGTGAACAGCATCTCACGAGCCCGGGATCGACCATGGGGACGGTGGCCTACATGTCGCCGGAGCAGGCAAAGGGCAAGGATCTCGACGGCCGCACCGACCTGTTTTCCTTCGGCGCGGTCTTGTACGAAATGGCCACCGGCACGCTACCGTTTCGTGGAGACACTTCCGCGCTCATCTTCAAAGCCATACTGGACGGCGCTCCCACGTCGCCGATTCGCCTCAATCCCGATCTGCCGCCGCAGCTTGAAGACATCATCAACAAGTCGCTGGAGAAAGACCGCAACCTCCGCTACCAGCACGCTGCCGACCTGCGCGCCGATCTGCAAAGGCTGAAACGAGACACCGAATCCGGACGCGCCGTCGCCGCCAGTTCCGGCAAAGTGGCAGTAGCACAGGAACCGAGTCCGCCATCGGGCTCACAGCCGTCCGCGCCGATTTCTTCCGGACCGCTGCCGCACGCGTCGTGGCCTCCGAAGCCCCCCGAACCGCTGCCCATTCCGACCATCATCCCGAAGAAAAAAGGGCCGTGGCGCGTAGTGGTACCGGCCGCCGTCGCAGTCGTGGTCGCCGTCGCGATTACAGTTTTCTATTTTCGTCCGGCCAAGGCCGCCAAACTTACCGAGAGGGACACAATCGTACTCGCCGATTTCGCCAACACCACAGGTGACGCGGTCTTCGACGGCACATTGAAGCAGGCGCTGGCCGTGGACCTCGACCAATCGCCGTTTTTACGGGTTGTGCCACCCGCCCGCGTCCAGACGACGCTCGCCTTTATGGGCCGCCCGCCGGAGGCGCGCCTCACCAGCGATTTGGCGCGTGATTTGTGCCTCCGCATTGGCAGCAAGGCGATGCTTTCCGGATCGATCGCCAGCCTGGGCAAGCAATACGTCATCACCTTGAACGCCGTGAATTGTCAGACCGGTGATTCCCTCGCGCAACAGCAGGCCGAGGCCTCCAGCAAGGAGCAAGTGCTGTCCGGGCTGGGCAGCGCTGCTTCAAAGTTGCGCGCCACCTTGGGCGAGTCGTTAGCCTCGGTACAAAAATTCGATGTGCCCATCGAGCAGGTGACGACCGCCTCGCTCGACGCTCTGAAGGCGTTTGCCTTGGGAAATGCAGAATTCGATGACGGCCGCGAACTGGCATCCTTGCCGTTCTATCGGCGCGCAGTGGAACTCGACCCGAACTTCGCCTGGGTCTACGCTCGCATGGGCACGGCCTACTCCAATGCTGGCGAGACCGAACTCGGGAAAGAATACATACGCAAGGCGTACGAACTGCGGGATCGGGTCAGCGAACGGGAAAAGCTCTACATCACCGAGCATTACTACGACATCGTGACCGGCGAACTCGATAAAGCCATCGAGACGCTGGAGCTTTATGCGCGCACCTACCCCTCCGACTCCATTCCAGGCAACAACCTGGCGTTGAGCTACTCCCAAATCGGTGAGTATGAAAAGGCCGCTGAAGCGGCGCGTCAGAGTGTGCTGGCGGACCAAAATTCGTCCGGTTCGTACGGTACTCTGGCCTACGCCTACAGCGCGCTGGACCGACCGGACGAGGCGTTTCAGACGATGGAACAGGCTCTCAAGCAGTTTCCGGATTCAGAAAGTCTGCATTGGTCGATGTACTGGCTGGCGTTGACATTCGGAAAACAGGAAGAAGCGCAGAGCCAATTCGGATGGTCCAAGGGCAAGTCAAACGAGTATGCGCTCCTTGCCGTGCAGGCACGTTCCCTGCAAAGAGAAGGCAAACTGAAGTTGTCGAATGAGGTGACGCAGCAGGCGCTGGAAATGGAAAGAAGCCAGAATCTGAAAGAGGTTGAGTGGTCCGATCTGGGGCAACTTGCCGTCGTTCAGGCCGATTTCGGTGTGTGTGAAAAGGCCCTGCCCAGCGCCACCACGTTGCCCATTGGCAAGAATCAGGACGCCGCCACCTTTGCCGGATATGTATTCGCGACCTGTGGAGCGTCGGCGAAGGCGGCGACTGCGGCCTCCGAGCTGGCGAAAAACTATCCCCTCAATACTTTCGCGCAGAAACTGGCCATTCCTCAGATTCGCGCCCGGGTTGAGCTGCAGCGCGGCAACGCTGCCAAAGCGATCGAGGAGTTGCGCCCGACCGAGGCGTATCAGCTTGGCTACATAGCGGGTGGCGTGCCGGTTTACTTGCGCGGTCTGGCCTACCTGCAGGCGAAACAGGGTTCACAGGCAGTGGCTGAGTTCCAGAAGATTCTCGACCACAAGTCCGCGTTCGGCCCGTCCGCTTATGTGGGTCTGGCCAAGCTCGGACTGGCCCGCGCCCTCGCTCTATCCGGCGACTCCGCGAAAGCCCGGACAGCCTATCAGGATTTCTTCACCCAATGGCGAGATGGCGATTCCGACATTCCGATTCTGAAGCAAGCGACAAACGAGTACGCAAAGCTGAAGTAGTGGGTCCTCAGGGGCTGAAGCCCCGCATTTTTGTTGGTTCTGAGCGGCACGGCTAAAGCCATGCCCTCCCAAAACCAGTTTGTAAGGCCAGTTCTAATCACTAATCACTATCCACTAACCACTGCCCTAAAACCCCTGCCGCACCAGCTCTTCAATGGCCAGGGCGCTTTCCGCCGGATCGCGGCGCATCATCTTCTCGACATATTTCGCGATCAGGTCGGCTTCGAGGTTTACCGGATCGCCCGGCTTGAGCGAGCCGAGGTTCGTCATCTCGACGGTGTGCGGGATAATCGCAATCGTGCAGCGATTCCCTTCGAGCCGGGCGACGGTGAGGCTGATGCCTTCGATCGAGATCGAGCCTTTGAAGACAGTGTATTTCTCGATCTCGGCCGGCAGTTCAATATGCAGCCACCAGTTCTCGGAGCCCGGCTCTCCGAATCCAAGATGCGTTCGAGTTCGAGGAGGCGGCCGACGCCGTCTACGTGTCCCTGGACGATGTGTCCGCCGAAGCGGCCGTCGGCTTTCATGGACAGTTCCAGATTGACCAGCGCGCCTTCATGAATGCGTGAGAAGGAAGTCCGCTCCCAGGTTTCAGGCGCGAGGTCGGCGGAGAACGACGTCGGTTGGATGTCGAGCGCGGTCAGGCAAACGCCGCTTACGGAGACGCTGTCGCCAGTGCGTAATTCCTTTGGCGTGTTTGCCGCTTCGACGGTGATGAGGCGGTTCTCGCCGCGCTGCTGGATGCTGACGACTTTGCCTACTTCTTCGATGATGCCGGTGAACATGAATTCCCTCAATTACTTCACGTGTTGTCAGGAATCAGAAGTGGGTTCTAGGTGACCGCAGTGACCCTCTTCGAATTCCCAACGACGATCTGCCTCCCCCTCTTCTAGGGCTTTGTATACCGCGTAAATGTCGGCACCGGGGGGCACATCAATCGCGACAAAACGCCGAGTGGCGCGTTCATATGTACAGCCTAGTTTTCTCAACGGAACCCAATCCTTCAAGAACTGATCTTCGGAAGTGTCTTCTGGTAGTACAAGGCGATAAGTCGAGTGCCCGCTACGAGCCGCAACTCCCGTGACGGTCAACACGCCATCTATTTGCTTCGCCGTTATTACGTCTTGCTCACTAAATCCGAAGGCCAGGAAGGGAACATTGCGCAAGCAGTAGAGATCCTCGCCTACCGGTTCGGCCCAAAGGCTCTCCGTTTTAAGAACGGAGCCATCGTCTTCAGGTACGTCGAACACGACCTTTACAAGTCCTTCGTTCGATTCCAAGCATTGAGTCACGCCCCCATTTTACGCGGGCCGAGATTCTTGTCACAGTTCCGCCGCCGTCAGGCCTGATACGGATCTTTTAAGTATCCCTCCACCGCAAAGTCTTCCCCAAACTGATGCACCTCAATCCGCTGCGCCTGTAGCATCCCATGATGGCCGGCAGCGCCTCCGCTGGCGGCGAACGGGACGGCGCCCTCGCCGAGAATCTTCGGTGCGTAGTAGAGAAACAGTTTGTCGACGACTCCGGAGGAGAGAGCGGTCCAATTTACGGTGGCGCCCCCTTCGATCAGGACGCTGGTGATCTGCTGCTGCCCGAGATGGCGCAGGACGGCGGCCAGGTCGGGGCGTCCGTCGGGATGGGCGGGAGGAATGTGTTCGACTCGGATGCCGTGCTTCTCCAGTTCCTGCTTTTTCGCTTCGTCGGCCTGCGAGTAGAGGACCAGGACGTCGTTCTGAGCGGTCTTCACCAGGCGCGAATCGAGCGGCATGCGGAGCCACGAATCCAGCAGGACGCGCAACAGCGGACGCCTTCGGGGCAGGCCGCTGCGATCGGTAAGCAGAGGGTCGTCGGCGATGACGGTGCCTACGCCGGCCATGATGGCGTCGTGCTGGTGGCGCAACTGGTGGACGTGCTGGCGCGCCACTTCGCCGGTGATCCAGCCTCCCGTCGAACCGCCGGCGGCCACATCGGTGGGGCGGCGTGATCCCGAGGGAGCGGGAGCAATTTTGCCGTCGAGAGTCATGGCGGCTTTGAGCGTCACCAAAGGTATCCCAGTCCGGATGTAGCGGGCGAAGCCTTCGTTCAGTTCCTTCGCTTCTTTTTCAAACAGTCCGACATCGACCTGGATTCCAGCAGCGCGGAGTTTGTCGAAACCCTGGCCGCTGACTTGCGGGTTCGGATCTTTCATGGCGCAGACGACACGGCGCATTCCAGCGGCGATGACGGCGTCGGCGCAGGGAGGAGTGCGTCCCTGGTGGGAGCAGGGTTCGAGATTGACGTAAAGAGTGCCGCCGCGAGCGCGTCCGGCAGCTTTTTCGAGAGCAAGGATCTCGGCGTGCTTCACACCGTCGTAGGTGTGAGTGCCTTCGCCAGCTTTCTTGCCAGCCGAGTCGACGACTACGGCGCCCACCGCCGGATTCGGTGAGACAAGTCCGACGCCGGATCGGGCCAGTTCGAGCGCTTTGCGCAGGTGATAGAGATCGTCGCTCAATGTCAGTGCCAAGTACCTAGTGCCCAGTTCTCGGTTCTCAGTTCTCAGTTCTCAGATGTTCTGAGTAGTACTGGGTACTAGGTACTGAGTACCGGGTACTGACCTTCACGCAAACAGCGAATCCACAAATTCCTTCGCATCGAACGGCAGTAAATCTCCGGCTTTTTCTCCCACTCCCACGAAGCGTACCGGCAACCCTAACTCGCGCGAGATCGCCACCACCACGCCGCCTTTGGCGGTTCCATCCAATTTCGTGAGAACGATTCCCGTCACGCCCGCCGACTGGGTGAACTGGCGCGCCTGCTGCAATCCGTTCTGGCCGGTGGTAGCGTCCATTACCAACAGCGTTTCATGCGGCGCGCCGGGGACGATGCGTTCGGCGGTGCGTTTCATTTTTTCCAGTTCCATCATCAGGTTCTGTTTGTTGTGCAGGCGGCCGGCGGTGTCGACGATTACGTAGTCGGTTTTGCGGGCGGTGGCGGCTTGCAGGGCGTCGAATAATACCGCGGCGGGATCGCCTCCGGCTTTGGTTTTTATGACTTCGGTGCCGGTGCGCTGTCCCCAGATTTCGAGTTGCTCGATGGCCGCGGCGCGGAAGGTGTCGGCAGCGCAGAGAAGTACCGTCTTGCCTTGCGAGCGGAAAACTTGCGACAGCTTGCCGATGGTCGTCGTCTTGCCGGTGCCATTCACTCCCACGACGAGGATTACTTCCGGCGTGCCGTCAACTTTCGTTAGCGGGCGCGCCGCGGTGGAAGTCAGGATTGCGAGTAGTTCCTCTTTGAGCAGGCGCTTCAACTCGTCGACATCTTTGATCTGTTTGCGGTCAGCTTTGTCGCGCAGTTTTTGCAGGACTTCATGCGTGGTCGTCGTCCCAAGGTCGGCGCCGATGAGCGTGGCTTCCAGGTCGTCAAGCGTGGAGCGGTCGATCTCTTTGCCAATGGCAACCACGTCCTCGATACGCTCGGCGAGGTTCTCGCGCGTGCGCGAGACCGCTTCTTTCATACGATCGAGAAAACTGGGCTTTTGGACTTCGTCCAGGCTGCCGAAAAGAGTTTGAATCACAAGCTGATTATATAGGCGGAAGGGCTGCGAGCTTCGGGATGCGAGCTGCGAGAGAGCGAAACCTTCAGCGCAGGACGCTTGCTCGAAGCCCGCAGCTCAAAGCCCGCAGCCTTTGCTAGGATCTGCGCGTATCCACGCCCACCGGATCAACGGGACTGATCGGAGCGGGCAAGTTCGGAGTGGCTTCAGCCGGAGTGGTTGGTTTCGGGATGCGAATATCTCCACGAAGGAAGATCGCGAGCAGCGCCGTGACTGCGGTCGGGTCCAGACGTTTGCCGGAAAGATTCTCGATGATGCGAATGGCTTCGTAAGGATCGTGCGCCTGCTGATAGGGACGATTGGTGGTCAACGCGTCGAAGGTATCGGCCACGGCAATCACACGCGGCAACAGGGGAATGGCGTCACCCTGGAGCCCATAAGGATAGCCGCGTCCATTGATCGCCTCGTGATGCAATTCAATGCCTGGCAACATTTCGCTCAGTTGCGTCACCGGACGCAGAAGGTTGGCGCCCTTCGTGGTATGCGTCTTCATGATCTCGAATTCTTCGGGGGTGAGTGCGCCCGGTTTTTTCAGAATACGGTCCTCAATTCCAATCTTTCCCACATCGTGCAGTTGCGCCGAGATGCGTAGGATTTCGAGGAAGCCCGGATCCAGCCCCATTTCCTTGGCGATCATCAGCGAGTACTTAGTGACACGGTCGGAGTGGCCGCGGGTGTAGGGGTCCTTTTCGTCGACCGCACCGGCCAGCATTTGAATCGACCCCATGAACAGCTGCTTATTTTCGTCGGCAGCGCGCTTCAGGTCTTCTACGAACTGCTCCAGTTCCTCCGACATGGTGTTAAAGGTCGAAGCCAGTTCGCCAATCTCGGTGCGCGTTTTGATGTGGACGCGCTGGGTGAAGTCGCCCTTGGCGATCGCACGGCTCGATTGGGCCAGCACCTGCAAGGGATGCGTGATGCGGCGCGCCGAAAAAATACTCAGGAAAATGCTGATAAACACTGCCAGAAGTGCCAGCAACCGGCCCGTGCGTTGCGTTTCGTAGATGCTGCTATAGGCCTCGGCGGTGGGTTTTTGCACTACCACTGCCCAATCGAGCGCGGACACCGGACTGTACGTTCCCAGCATTTCCGTGGTGGTCTTGCCGTCGCGGATGGCAAATTCTCGCGTGGCCGCCAGCTGCGCCTTGGCGCCATCGTCCACAAAACTGCGGACGATATCGAAGCTGGTCATGTCCTGCCCGGTGGCAAATTCTGCGGAGGCAGCGGCCACTAACCGGCCCTGCGCATCCACAACGTAAGGGATAAGGCCGGCCCGATTCACTTCCTGCAAACGCCGGATGAGGTATTGCAGGTCGACCACGCACCCGATCATTCCCAGGAAGCGATCGCCATAGAGGATCGGGGTACTGACCAGAAGCACTGTCCGGGCAGACTTGCCGCTGCCCACCACCAGCGGTTGGCCGCTGTAGCTGCGCTTCTCATGGGCGGCGGCGTAGGCGCGTTCCAGTTCGCGTTGCAGGAAGGCGTCGGGTTCAATGCGCCCCGCGGAAATGCCCTTGGCATCGAGATTGAGCACGGTGGCATAGGCAATGTCGTTGGATGACGAAACAAAGTGTTCCAGTAGCGCCCGCAGTTCGGGAGCAGCGATGTTCTGCGCCCCGATGTCGTTGCCGGTCGTAACCTGAATCGACGACGCCAGGTTCGACAGCATCATGCGCAGCGTTTCCTGGTGCTGCGAGATGTCGTCGGCCAGAGATCGCGCAACCGTATTTTGCAAAAACATTTCGTTGGTCTTCAGCGGCTTCGCGTTCACCCTTTCAACCTGCGCCGAATAGAAATACATGGGGACGACACTCAGCGCCAGCAATACGCCAAGCATGACGTAGAGCAGGGGTATACGCGTAGCGATGGACGGCTTCATCGACAAGAGACGGTCCTGTGGCGCGAGCACGAGCCAGGCTCGTACGGGCTGGGTCTATTTTAGGATTTTGCGGGTGAAAGACTTAGGTGCTGCTGGTACAACTGACCGTTACGAAAGTACCCAATCGGCGACGACTTCGGTGCGGCGGGGGTCGGCCGACGCCACGAGCGTGATACAAACTCTGCATGCCTGGAAAGCCTGTTTCCCTGCAACCGACGATTACCGCGCAAGCGCCGTGCCGTGCGGATCTGGCCGGAGGCACCCTCGACCTCTGGCCGTTGTATTTGTTTCATTCGGGTGCGCTGACCCTGAACTTCGCCGTGGAGATCCTGACCACCTGCCGGATTACGCCGCTGAAGGGGCAGCGGATCGACCTTTGCTCGCTGGACACCCGCCAGGATGAATCGTTCGCGAACCTCGACGAGTTGATCGCCAGCCGCAAGCTTCGTCACGTGCTGGCCGGGCACCTGGTGCGCTACTTTGCGCCCGAGCGCGGGCTGCGAGTGGTGACCGATTCGCAATCACCCGCGGGAGCGGGAATCTCGGGGTCGTCGGCACTGATGATCGCGACCACCGCTGCCTTGGCCCGGTTCACGGGTCGCGATCTGGATCTGGAACAGATGCGCGTGATCGCGCAGAATGTTGAGGCCCAGGTCATCCACGTTCCGACCGGCTGTCAGGATTATTACCCAGCGCTGTATGGCGGCGTGAGCGCGATCCATCTGAGTGCCGACGGCATTCGCCGGGCTGCGGTGCCGGTTGCTCCCGAGGAGATCGAGATGCGGTTTGTGCTGGCTTACACGGGCGCTCCGCGCCAGTCCGGCATCAACAACTGGGAAGTGTTCAAGGCGCACATCAACGGCGATAAACACGTGTTTCGCAATTTCGAAAATATCGCTCGGATCGCCCGCGAGATGCACCAGGCGCTGCTTCGTCACGACTGGGAGGATGTGGCGCGGTTGCTGCGCGAGGAGTGGAAGTTGCGGCGCACCAATGCTCCAGGCATTACCACTCCGCTGATCGACAAACTGATCTCCGTTGCCCGCAAGAACGGCGGACGCGCCGCCAAAGTCTGCGGCGCGGGCGGCGGGGGATGCGTGCTGATGATGGTGGAGGAGGGCGCGAAAGACGCGGTGGCGAGGGCAATCGCCAAAGCCGGAGGCAACATCTTGCCGCTGCGCGTTGCGCGGGACGGCCTGCGGGTAGAGACTTCGGGGTAGGACCCGCGCAAGGTTGAGGTCGATTTCGCTCCGGACGGGTTTATAATGAGCCCATTGGTTCGGGGTGCTTCGTGCGTATCCTCCGTTTCCCGCTTCTCGCTTTCCTTCTGCTGGGCTTCGCGCTTGCCGAGAACACGCCTCCGCCGCATATGACCAAGGAGACGCGCGAGCAGATTATCCGGGTGTTCAACTCCGAGTTGTGCTACATCCGCACGAATTTCCCCATGGGCAAGACCGGGCTGAAGCTCAAGGACGGAGTCCTCACGCCTCACGGCGAAGATCTTCAGCACCTGATGGCGTTGTGGGGGCCTTCCGCCAAGCCGGGAGACCAGGCGCGCATCACCGATATCCGAATCAAAGGCGATTACATTCACTTTGAATTCAACGGTGGGCCGGTCCGCAAGCAGAAGTGGTATCAGCGCATTCAGATCGAAGGCGCGGGCGGATCGACGCCCATCGCCCCTTCGGACTCGAACGCCAATGCCCGCGGATCTTTCGTCGATGTCTACTTCGACAAATACGTCCCCGAGATGACGGGGCCTGAGTTGAAGCAGGTCTTGCGGCCGGTCTTCGATTTCGATTCCAAGTCGCCGCTTGACGCCTACCTGGAGACGGTCACACCGAAGATCAAGGAGGCGATTAAGGATCATCACGTCCTCGTAGGCATGAACCGGGACATGGTGATTTTTGCCAAGGGGCGTCCGCCGAAAAAGCTGCGAGAACAACAGGACGGTGTCGACTACGAAGAGTGGATTTACGGTGAGCCGCCGCACGATGTGGATTTCGTGCGCTTCATTGGAGAAGAAGTGGCGCGTGTCGAAACCATGAAAGTCGACGGCGAAAAACAGATTCGCACCGAGCGCGAAGTCGATACACCCACGGCCGTCGCCGCCGACAAACCGCAGGAACGCCCGGTGAACGCGCCCACGCTCCGCCGCCCTGGCGAAGACATGCCGAATGCGCGGCCTGCCACTGGGGTCGATAGTACGCCGCCTGTCGCAGGTCCGCAGCCAACCGACCCCGGCGGAAGTACGCCTCCGAACTGGTGGTCGGCGAGCGACCCACCACCATCGACCAACCACCCTTCCACCCTCTAAACTAGTACTGTGAAGATAGCCCTCGGCCAGATCAATCCCACTGTCGGGGACTTCTCTGGCAACGCCGCCAAGATCATCCAGTATGCTCAGCAGGCCCGCACAGCCGGCGCCGCCCTGATTCTTTTTCCCGAACTGTCCGTCTGCGGATATCCGCCGCGCGACCTGGTGGAGCGTCCGTCGTTTGTGTCTCGCAACCGTGAGAGCGTCGAAAAGATTGCCGCCGAAACGCAGGGGATTGCCGTCATCTGCGGCTTGGTGACTCCCGCGCACGCCGAGACCGGCAAGTCGGTGATGAACTCGGCCGCTCTGCTGCGTGACGGCCGCGTCGAGTTCATCCAGTCGAAGATGCTGCTTCCTACTTACGACGTATTCGACGAGATGAGGAATTTTGCGCCTGCCAAAAGCCAGCAACTGTTTGATCTTTGCGGCCGCAAGATCGCACTCACCATTTGCGAAGACGCCTGGAACGACAAACATTTCTGGAATCGACGGCTCTATGGCGTGGACCCAGTTGAAGAACTGATCAAGGCTGGCGGCAACGTGGTGCTCAATATTTCGGCATCCCCCTTCTGGATTGGGAAGCGCGAGCTGCGTCGCGACATGCTCGCCACTATCGCGAAGAATGACAACGTACCGGTGGCGATGGTGAATCAGGTCGGCGGCAACGACAGCCTGGTGTTTGACGGGTCAAGCATGGTCATTGCGCCCGACGGCCGCGTGATCGCGCAGGGCAAATCCTTCGCCGAAGACCTGATTTATTTTGACTCACAGAATCTGACCGGCGACATGCACGAACAAATGGCAGGCGACGAAGCGAGCGCTTACGAGGCGCTGGTTCTCGGCACCCGCGACTACGTTCGCAAATGCGGATTTCAGCGCGTGATTGTCGGCCTGAGCGGCGGCATCGATTCCGCGCTGACGGCATCGATCGCCGCAGATGCTCTCGGAGCGGAAAATGTCACGGGCGTCGGCATGCCGGGACCCTATTCGTCTTCCGGGTCGATCGACGATGCGCGACAGCTGGCGAAGAATCTCGGCATCCGTTTCGAATTGCTCTCGATTAATGAAATCTACGAAGCCTGCCGCCAGACGCTGGCACCTGTATTTACTGGACTACCCGAAGACGCTACCGAAGAAAATATTCAGTCGCGCAGCCGCGGGATGGTGCTGATGTCGCTCTCCAACAAGTTCGGCGCCCTGGTGCTATCGACGGGGAACAAGAGCGAAGTGGCGGTCGGATACTGCACGTTGTACGGGGACATGGTGGGCGGGCTGGCGGTGATTTCCGATGTCCCCAAAACGCTCGTATATCGACTGAGCGCGTACGTAAACTCGCGGCGGCCGGTGATTCCTCAGTCGACAATCGACAAAGCCCCATCTGCCGAGTTGCGCGCCGATCAGAAAGATTCCGACTCGCTGCCGCCCTATGACGTCTTGGACGCAATTCTGGAAGACTATGTCGAGGATGCGCGCTCGGCGGAGCAGATTGCGATTGCCCACGATTTTGATCTCGATCTGGTGAAGCGCGTCATTCAGATGGTCGAACGCAGCGAGTACAAACGCCAGCAGGCCGCGCCCGGAATCAAAATTTCCACCAAGGCCTTCGGTTACGGTCGCAGGTTGCCGATTGCAGCCAAGCCGGAGCTATAAAAGGGCCAATACAGCCGCTGTTACGCGGTAAAATTTTAATCAGCTAGCAGCGGGGATGGTATCTATGCGATTTCTTCGAGCGCTCCTCTGTGTTCTGACAATCGGTGCAAGCGTGGCGCAGTGTGATGAACATCACCACCAGCTTACCGAGCAGGAAGTCGGATCGGTGCACTTTGCGACTTCGTGCGCGCCTGCTGTCCAAGCGAACTTCCAGCGCGCAGTTGCGTTGTTGCACTCTTTTCAGTACGAGCAGGCCCGCGAGGCATTTCAGGAAATCGCGACGGCAGGACCCTGCCTGTGCCATGGCCCAGTGGGGAATCGCCATGTCGTACTATCACGGACTCTGGGACAACGGCGACACCGCAGCCGGTCGCCAGGCGATTGCCAAAGCAGCGCAGATCGCCGACACATCAGCGATCACTCCTCGCGAGCGCGGCTACATCGATGCGCTCTCGGAAATCTATCGGGAGGACGGGAGCACTTCCTATGCGCACGGGCAAGCCTTCGAAGCGAAAATGGCAAAGCTCCAGACTTCCTATCCCGACGACAGCGAGGCCGCTATTTTCCACGCCCTGAGCCTCGCGATCATCGCGCCGAAGACGGATAAAACGTTTGCCAACCAGCGCAAATGCGTGGAAATCCTGGAGCCAATTTTCGCGAAACAGCCCAATCACCCCGGCATTGCGCACTACATCATCCATTGCAGCGACAATCCTGTATTAGCCGAAGGGGCGCTGCCGGCGGCTCGCAAGTATGCGGCGATCGCGCCCGCCTCGGCCCATGCCAATCACATGCCGTCGCACATCTTCACGCGCGTTGGTTCCTGGGAGGAGTCCATCCAATCGAATTCGCGCTCGGCGGATCTGGCGAAGCAGGCGGAAGCAACCTCCGCTAACGGAGAGGCACGGGACCAGCGTCTGCATGCCATGGATTACCTGGAATACGCCTATCTGCAGTTAGGTCGGGTTAAAGACGCGCAGGCGGTGCTGGACGAAATGCAATCGCTATCGCCGGTTTCCGGCTTGACGCTGACGGGAGACTACGCGCTGGCGGCCGTTCCGGCTCGGTACATGCTCGAACTGGGCAAGTGGGACCAGGCGGGCCGTCTCCAACCGCGTGCCGAAGGCGTGCCCTGGGCCCAGGCAATCACCTGGATGGCAGTGGGCCTCGGCGCGGCTCATTCGAAGGATCCCGATCGAGCCGCCACGGCCGAGAAGAATCTCGCCCGCTTGCGTGATGCTACGACTCAGCAGAAGAATGTTTACTGGTCGAACCAGATCGAGGTGCAGCGGCAGGAGGTGGCTGCCTGGATCCTCCAGATGTCGGGAAAGCCTACGGAGGCAACAGCAGCGATGCGTTCCGCAGCTGAGCTCGAGGAGAGTATGGACAAGAGTCCGGTCACTCCGGGTGCTGTAGTCCCGGCGCGCGAACTGCTGGGCCAGTTGTTGCAGGCGCAGGGGCATCCGCAAGAAGCCGTTGCAGAGTACGAAGCAGTTTTGAAGACCGCGCCGAAACGCTTCAATGCGCTCTGGGGTGCCGCCTCGAGTGCGGAAGCTGCCGGCGATTCTGCCGTGGCCGCGAAGTATTTTCGCAAGCTCGCGGAAGTTGGCGTCGGCAACGAACGCCCCGAACTTGAAACGGCGCGCAAGAAAGTGGGAACTGTCGCGCAAAACTAGAATTCGCTGACTGGCAGGATGCAGTTTAGGTACCAGGTCTTAGGTGTCAGGTCTCAGGAAGGCAACATCCATTTGGATCGCCCGATTTTCCTGACACCTGAGACCCGACACCTGACACCTGCTTTTTCAAAAGGAGCTTATGTTCAAGAACGTAGTCGTACTGCTTTGTCTGATCGCCGCCGCTGCGGCCCAGAACAAGCCTGCACCAGCGGCGAAGCCTGCCGCGAAACCATCTGTTTCGACTCCAGTCACTACTTCCAGCGATGCCATGCCTTCCGAGGAGGCGGTTGACGCATTCATGAAGCAGATGGTCGGCTACAACCCAGGCGTGTCCTGGAAGGTGGCGGAGATTCGTCCCACGGGGGTCGCCGGACTCACCGAAGTCCTGGTCGTGATTACCGACCCGCAAGGTTCCAACACGAACCGGTTCTTCGTCACCAGCGACGGCGAGCACGCGGTGACGGGAGACATCATCCCCTTCGGACCCAAGCCGTTTGAGCAGGACCGCGTGAAGCTCGAAAAAGGCGTCACCGGCCCGGCCAAGGGCCCGGCCAAAGCGCCCGTGACCATTGTCGAGTTCAGCGATATGCAGTGTCCGCACTGTAAACAGGTCGCTCCGACGATCGAGCAGTTGCTGACGCAGGAACCGGACGCGCATTTCGTTTTTCAAAACTTTCCGCTTCCCAATCACAACTGGGCGGAAAAGGGAGCGAGCTACGTGGATTGCGTTGGGCGCTCTTCGAACGATGCGGTGTGGAAGTTCATCCAGAAAACCTTCGAGCAGCAGGAAAATATTACCGAAGCCAACGCGGATGAGAAATTGAAAGCCATCGCGACCGAATCCGGCGCCGATGCCGATGCGACGGCTATCTGCGCCGCCAAGCCCGATACCAAGGCCAGAATCGAAGCGTCGCTGGCCCTGGGCAAGTCGGTGGGCGTGACAGGAACGCCCGCAATTTTTATTAACGGACGCATGTTGAGCGGCGGGGTTCCGGTGGAAGTCTTGAAACAAATCGTGGACTTCCAGACTGCCCAGGCGGCGGCGAAGTAACTCGCCGCGCCTGAAGCGCGCTCTCGAAGCTGCCTCATTTGTGGTGCTAAACTCTTAACCTGATGAGTCCTGCGAGCCCATTTACCGACGTTGCCACGGCGATTGAAGAAATACGCGCCGGGCGGATGATTGTCGTCGTCGACGATGAAGACCGCGAGAACGAAGGCGACCTGACGCTCGCCGCGGAGAAAGTTACCCCCGAGGCGATCAACTTCATGGCCAAGTTCGGCCGCGGCCTGGTCTGCCTGACCATGACCGAGGAGCGCCTCGATCATCTGCGCATCGGCTCCATGACCGCCGAGAACACTTCGCAATACGGCACCGCATTTTGCGAAGCGATTGACGCGCGCCAGGGCGTGACCACCGGCATCTCCGCCTATGATCGCGCCCATACCATCAAAGTAGCGATCGATCCCGCGACGCGGCCAACCGACCTGGCGCGGCCTGGGCACGTGTTTCCTCTGCGGGCGCGCAAGGGCGGTGTGCTGGTCCGTGCGGGACAAACGGAAGCTTCGGTGGATCTGGCGCGCCTGGCGGGAATGGTGCCGGCCGGAATTATCTGCGAAATTATGAAGGACGATGGCACCATGGCGCGGGTGCCCGACCTGATTGAGTTTTGCCGCACCCACGAAATGAAAATGCTGACGGTTGCGGAGTTGATCCGCTATCGGATGCAGAATGAGCGCTACGTCGATCGTGTCGGCGAAGCGACGGTTGAGACTAACCACGGCGAATTTCGTGTGATCGCCTACGAAAGCGAAGTAGATGGCGGAGGTTCGCACCTGGCGTTTATTCGCGGAGATATTTCGGACTCGTCGCGTCCCGTGCTGGTCCGCATGCACGCCCATTGCCTGCTGGGCGACGTGTTCGGCGCAACGGGATGCGACTGCCGTGCGACTCTCGAAGGCTCGCTTCAGGCGATTGCGGAAGAAGGCCGCGGCGCGCTGATTTATCTGCATCAGACTTCCAAGGGATTTTCCGCGGAGAAAATCGGCGAGCAGTCGCTCCTGACCTTTCACCGCGAACGCCGGTTGCCGACTCTTCCGGAGAGTGAGCGCAAAACCCAGCGCGAGATTGGACTGGGCGCGCAGATTTTGTCGGACTTGAATCTGAAGCGGATCCGCCTGCTAACGAACCATCCGCGACGCGTGGCCGGGTTGGAGGGGTTCGATATCGAGATCGTCGAGCAGGTCCCGGTGAAGTTGGCGCCCGTAAAAGCCCACCGGTAGAGACGCGGCTTGCCGGGAGTGGAAGTGAAGCCCTGAATAGGGCGGGATTTCTAGAACGGTTTCCGCTGCATAATTTCTTCGTCGTTGATAAAGAACTGCGCCGAGCAGTGCGACGAACCACAGATCACGGGCAGCAGGCCGGCCATCTGTTTGCGCGTGATCAGGCCCAACGTGCCGCAGGTTGGGCAGGAGAGTACGGCCCAGTAGGGATCTTCTTTCTCGCCGACCTCGCCGGCGTTTTCCAGAACGAAGACAGTGCCGGGTTCCATCTGTTCGGGAATCCATTCGCTGAGAACGCTCAATTCGCCGATCATCATCTCTCCCCCGATCTCCGCTTACGCTTTCCTGGCCCTGCGCAACGGCCGGGCCTGCTCGGACGTTGCGTTTTTCTTGCGAGCCTGAATTTCCGCTTTCACGCGGCGGACTTCATCGCTCAGGCAGATGTCGAACATCGGCTGGCGCGAATTCTTGAGCAGATCGACCACCTGCCGCGCCGAAGTCCGCAGATAGAGCTGCGTACCGTCGCTGAGCAGGTGATACTCGGAGGCCGCGTCCACCGTAGCTGCCAGGCTGGTGCCGAATTCCTGATGCAGGAAGCGGATCACTTTTCGGACGCGTTGCAGAGAGAATCCTCGCCGCCGCAACTGGCAGATCACTGCCACCGTCACCAGCTCGTCCCAGGCATAGACCCGGCTGTGTCCCTGGCGTTCGGGGACAACAATGCCGCGCTCGTCCCACCACTGCAACTGGCGAGCGGTGATCCCGGTCAGGATCATGACTTCGTTCGAAGTAAATTGCTGCTGCATGTGGCGCTATCCTGCTTCAAACAAAGAGGTGACGAAATGTTTGAAACATTCTAGGCTGGAGTAGGCAGAAGTCAACCGCACATTATCCACAACCGCTGTTGACTACACGGGTTCACATTCGTCGAATGGAAGGAAGTCCCCGCCAAAAACGGTAAGGGATTGTAGGTTTTGGCGTTGGGCATTACCATAAAGCGCACTCATTCTTCCCCTGGAGAACTGTTCATGATGCGTCGGGCCCTCGTCTGTGTGGCAGCGTTTGGATTGCTGCCGCTCTCCCCGTACAGCCATTCTCAGCAGAAAGACAAAGACAAAGACAAAGTCCGCGGCCAGCAAGCGGAGTCGAGCGCGGCCGTCGTTACCCCGCAAACTGCCGACGAAGCGAAGAAAGAAAAGAACGAAGGCGACCCCTTGTTCCGGGGGATGAAATACCGCGCCATCGGCCCGTTTCGCGGCGGCCGTTCGTTAACCGCGGCCGGCATTCCCGGCGACCCGACGACCTACTATTTCGGCGCGACGGGGGGCGGCGTGTGGAAATCCATCGACGGCGCGAACACCTGGTCGTCAATTTTCGATAAGGACGCCTCTCCATCCATCGGCAGCCTGGCGGTCGCCCAGTCGGATCCGAATGTGGTTTATGTTGGCACCGGCGAAGCCTGCATTCGCGGCAACATTTCCGATGGCAACGGCGTGTGGAAATCGTTGGACGCTGGTAAGACGTGGAAAAACGTCGGGCTGAAGGATTCGCGTTCGATCGGGAAGGTGATTATCGATCCGCGAAATCCGGATGTCGTTTTCGTGGCTGCCCTGGGGCATCCTTTTGGCCCCAACACCGAGCGTGGCGTCTTCCGCTCGACCGACGGCGGCAAGACATGGGACAAGGTCCTCTACAAAGATGAGAACACCGGCGCCATCGACGTCGCCTTCGATCCCCACAACGCCAACATATTATTTGCCTCTCTGTGGGAGACGCGGCGCACGCCCTGGACTCTTTCGAGTGGAGGTCCGGGCAGCGGCCTGTATCGTTCGATCGACGGTGGGACGACCTGGAAAAAGCTGGAAGAGCACGGATTGCCCAAGGGACCATACGGCCGCATCGGACTGGCGGTGGCTGCGAATTCCGATCGCGTCTACGCCATCATCGAGGCGAAGCAGGGCGGATTTTACCGCTCCGACGACGGCGGCGATACCTGGAACCTGGTGAATGGCAATCACAGCCTGTATCAGCGGCCCTGGTATTACATGCACGTGATCGCCGATCCGCAGGATGCCGACACGGTCTACATTCTGGATGTGGAATTTTTCCGCTCCACCGATGGCGGACGCACCTTCAACAAAGTCAAAGTTCCTCACGGCGACAATCACGGGCTCTGGATCGATCCCAAAAATAACCGGCGCATGATTGCCAGCAACGACGGCGGCGTAACCGTCAGCCTGGACGGCGGCAAGAGTTGGACCCGCCAGGATAATCAGCCGACGGCGCAGTTCTACCATGTCGCCACCGACAACCGCGATCCGTACTACGTTTACGGCGCCCAGCAGGACAACTCCACCGTCGCGATCGCCAGCCGCAGCGATGACGGCGAAATTGGCCGTGACGACTGGTATCCCGTAGGAGGAGGAGAGGCGGGATACATTGCCCCGTACCCGCCAGATCCCAATATCGTTTACGCGGGCGACTACGAAGGCAACATCACCCGTTTCGACAAACGCAACGGCCAGGTAAAGAACATCGCCGTCTGGCCCGATCTTTCGGATGCTCGCGGCGCGGCCAAACTGGAGCACCGCTTTCAATGGACGGCCCCGATTGTGATTTCTCCCTTCGACCCCAACACGATTTACTACGGCGGCGAGCGTGTTTTCAAAACCACGGACGGCGGGATGAAATGGGAAGCGATCAGCGCCGATCTGACGCGTAATGACAAATCAAAACAGCAGCCCTCCGGCGGACCGATCACCATCGACGACACCGGCACCGAGTACTACGACACGGTGTTCTCGATTGCACCTTCGCCGGTGACGAAGGGTCTGATCTGGGCAGGGACTGACGATGGATTGATTCACATCACGCAGGATGAAGGGAAGTCGTGGACCAACGTCACCCCGAAAGATCTGCCCGAGTGGAGCAAAGTCAGCCTGATCGAGGCTTCGCCGCACGATGCCGGCACTGCCTATGCCGCAATCGACCGGCATCAGAACGACGATCTGCATCCTTACATTTATAAGACCAGCGACTACGGCAAAACCTGGACTCGCATCGTGAGCGGCATTCCGGACACAGCGTTTGTCCGCGCGGTGCGGGAAGATCCAAAAAAGAAGGGATTACTCTACGCAGGTACCGAGCGCGGCGTATTCGTTTCCTTCGACGACGGTGCTGACTGGCGCGCGATGCAGTTGAACCTGCCGACCGCCCCGATTCATGATCTGGTGGTAAAGAACGACGACCTGGTACTGGCGACGCACGGCCGCTCCTTCTGGATTCTCGACGACCTCTCGCCCCTGCGGCAGTTCGCGGAATCCGTGGGGAACGAAGATGCGCATCTCTATCAGCCGTCGACCGCGTATCGCCGGCGCATTCCGAGTCCCGAAGGCGGGCCGCGGGCGGCCTTCACCGGCCAGAATCCGCCGAATGGCGCGGTGATTTATTTTTATCTGAAGCAGGCGCCGAAGCAGGAAGTGAAAATCGAGATACTGGATGCCGCGGGCAAATTGGTCCGCGACTATTCCAGTCTTAAACTGCAACTGCCCGATGAGCCCCTCGATCCCGATGCCAAGAAGCCGGAAAAGGAAATCAAGGTTGAGGCGGGACTGAATCGTTTCGTCTGGGATCTTCATTATGAGGAAGCGAACCGCGTTCCCGGCTACTACCTCTGGGAGTACCAGGACGGGGCGCGCGGCCCGCTGGCTTTGCCCGGCAAGTACCAGGTGCGGCTGACGGCGGATGGCAAGAGTCTTACAGCGCCTCTGGAAGTAAAGATCGATCCGCGAGTCAATGTTTCGCAGGACGACCTGGAAAAACAATTCAAGCTTCTGTCCGATGTGAGCGAACAGATCGATCGCGTATACGACGCTGTCAATCAGATTCAGGATGTGCGTGACCAACTCGACGGACTCAAGAAGCGGCTGGCGCCGGGAGATTCGTACAAGAGCGTGCTGGAGGCTGCCAGCGGACTGGATGCGAAGCTGATCGCGGTTCGCGATCCGCTGATCAACCTCAGGATCAGCGCCAACGAGGACTCGCTCAGCTATCCGCCGGGCCTCGACGGAAAGCTGGCGTTTTTGGCGTTGTCGGTGGACGGCGGGTCCGATTCCGCCCCGACCGAGGCGCAGTATCAGTTGTTCGACCGGCTGAAAAAACAAACCGACGACGACCTGGCACGCTGGGAACAGGTGCGCACCACCGATATCGCAGCCTTCCAAAAGCTCGCCGCCGCTCAGGGAGTGCAAGCGGTGTCCGTCCCCGACGTAAAGAGCGAACGCGTGCAGGGAAGGGGCCGGGCGACCGACGCGGACGAGGATTAGGAGACCAGGATTAGGATATGACCGGGCCAGGCTGGCATTGCGTGGTAGAATCCCGCTCAAGTGAGTAGCCGCAAGCGACGAATCAGGTATTTGCGGCATCTGACTGAGAGAGTAAGTTTGATTCGTTCCAGTCGACAATTTTCCGGGTCCAGCTACGGCGCCTTGGGGCAGATTTTCGTGGCCGTGGTGGTCCTTGCCCTGGTCATCCAGGGTGCACACATTTGCCAACCCATCATGCCGCACGCACCTGGCCTGCAGGCTGCGATGTCATCGGCAACGCCCTTTTGTACGGTCTGCGCCATTGCGCAATCCATTCTGCTTGCCGCCATACTAATTATTCTGTTGCTGATCCCCAGAAATTCCCCATCGGGACTCTTGAGCGTACCAGCAAAGTCCTTCTGGCAGGGTTTACCGTTGAACGCTCGTCCCCCGCCTGTCCTGGTTTAATCCAACCATTTCTTACGTTGTGATCTGACTTCGAAGGCGAAATCCATTCGCGCCTGGGGGGTCGATTTCAAACTGCATTCATCTAGTGGCCTTGAGACGGGCCACATTTTTAATTTTGTTTTTGCGGTGCTGAGAGCCTTATGCGTTCACAGTGGTTCCCGATGATCGCCGCATTCCTGATCGCCCTCTTTCTCTTGGCGGGGACGGCTTTCGGGCAAAATACGAAGCTGATCAGTCTTGATGAGGCGGTTGATTTGGCGCTGGCGCACAATCATGCGCTGAAGGCGAGCCGGACCCTGATTCTTCAGAATCAGGCGCAGGAAATCACCGCGAATTTGCGGCCAAACCCCACTCTGGGTGCGGACTCTCAGTTCATTCCGTTTTTCAGTCCGCAGTATTTTGGCGGAGACAATCTGGATCAGGTTCAGCAATTCGATATTGGAATCAGCTACTTGTTCGAGCGTGGCCGCAAGCGTCAGCGACGACTGGAGGCGGCACGCGATCAGACGGCGGTTACCCGCTCCCAGGTCACCGACGCCGAGCGCATGCTGGCATTCAACGTGGGGCAACAGTTCGTGAGCGTACTGCTGGCGGAATCCACCGTCCAACTTGCCGAGCAGGGACTGAAAAGCTTTCAGCAGACCGTCGATATAGGCGAAGCGCAATTCAAAGCCGGCTTCATTGGAGAAGGCGATTATCTGAAGATCAAGCTTCAGCTTCTTCAGTTTCAGACCGACCTCTCTTCTGCGCGCCTTGCCAGGGTGCAAGCCTTGACGGCGCTTCGTGGATTTCTTGGCTATGATGCGGTGCCGGCCGACTTCGACGTGATTGGTGACCTCGCGTATCAGCCGTTGACTACCCACCAGGAAGACTTGCAGGCACTCGCACTGCGCGAGCGGCCCGACTTTCGCGCGGCCGAATTGGGGATCACGGCGGCGCGGAGTCAACTCCTGCTGGCCAAGGCGAACGCGAAGGTGGACGTCAGCGGCACCTATGACTTCAGCCATGTCGGGGGTCAGAGTACGGCGTCGCTGTTCGCGAGTTTTGACCTGCCAATTTTTAACCGCAATCAAGGGGAGATCGCGCGCACCAAGTATGCGCTCACCCAGGCAGAGGAACAGGAACTTTCGGCCAGCGATACAGTCATTTCAGATGTTGGCAACGCCTATGCTGCGGTCAAGAGTAATGAGGAAGTCGTGCAATTGTATGTTTCGGGCTATCTCAAGCAGGCGCAGGATTCGCGGGACATTAGTGAGTACGCGTATAAACGCGGCGCCGCCAGTCTGCTTGATTTTTTGGATGCCGAGCGCAGCTACCGGTCTGTCCAGTTGGCGTATCGCCAGGCGTTAGGTTCGTACATGACGGCGCTGGAACAGTTGAAGGAAGCGGTCGGAACGAGGAACCTGCCATGAATCGGCACAACAATAGCGGGTATAGCCGTACGCACAGAAACATAAGCCGGTGGCGAGCATTGGCGACGTTTGCTGTCGCCTTGCCGGTCGCGTTGTTGTTTTTCAGTTGCTCTGGCTCGAGGGAGAAAGTCTCTACCTATGAGAAGAACTCGAATAACCCCGAACTGTTTACGATCCCGCCGGAACAGATGTCGCATGTGCAGATATTAAAAGTCGAGCCGGCCACGATAACGCGCACTCTCCGTTTGACCGGCGCGGTTGCCTATAACGGATTCAAGACCACGCCCGTGATCACACAAGTGAGCGGGCCGGTCAGCAGGGTCGTGGTTGTGCCCGGACAGAGAATCCGTCAGGGCGAGCCGATGCTATACGTGGCCAGTCCGGATTACTCGCAACTTCGCACGAACTATCTGAAAGCTCGGGACGGGTCCGCACTAGCGGAAAAGGCCTATGCCCGCGCCAAGGACTTGTACGAGCACAAAGCGATTGCCGCGCAAGCACTGGAGCAGGCGGAATCGGCCGAGGTGCAAGCCAGCGGTGACCTGGCAGCAGCGCAGGCTGCCCTGCGGGTGCTGGGAATCACCGATCCCGAGGCGTTGGCGAAAGCTCCTCCGTCGTTTGAGGTTCCGGTAAAGGCTCCGATCAGCGGCCTGGTGGTTGAACAGGACGTTGCCGCCGGACAACTCGTTCAGCCGGGCTCCACCCAATGCTTTGTGATTTCTGATGTCAGCAGCGTGTGGGTGCTGGTGAATGTCTATCAGAAAGATTTGCCGTACGTGCGGGTCGGCGATCCGGTGACGATTCAGACGGACGCCTATCCGGAAACGTTCCGTGGACGTATTGCATATGTCGCGGCCTCTCTGGATCCGAACACGCGAACGTTGCAGGCACGTATTGAAACCGCTAACCCCGGCGAGAAATTAAAGAAAGATATGTATGTGGCGGCGACGGTCAGCGCGGGAACGATCCCGAATGCGATCGCGCTACCTGATGCAGCAGTGCTGCGTGACGGTGAGAACCAGCCTTTCGTTTACGCCGGCACGTCCTCCGGTCAGTTTGGGAGGCGTTCGGTGACGCTGGGAGAAAGTTTGCATGGACAAACCCAAATCACCAGCGGGCTGAAGGCAGGGGACCAGGTTATCGGAGACGGCAGTCTGTTCCTGCAATTTGCGAATTCGTTACAACGCTGATTTCAGCGAGGAAGCAAGCACTCTACAAACTCAACAAGGATAGTGTCCACCACATCGGAATGATTCATCGAATCGTCCAAGCGGCTCTGCGGCAAAGGTTCCTGGTGCTGATGCTGACTGGTTTTATCACGGTCGGCGGAGTCATCTCATTTCAGAAGATGCCGGTGGACGCTTATCCGGACCTCGCGCCCCCCCTGGTCGAGATCGTCACGCAATGGCCGGGCCACGCGGCGGAAGAAGTGGAGCGGCTGGTTACCCTTCCTCTGGAACTCGAGATGAACGGCGCTCCACGCCTGGTAGTAATGCGTTCCATCTCCCTCTACGGGCTTTCCGATATCAAACTCACGTTCGAAGAGAGCACAGACTCCTACTTTGCGCGTCAGATCGTCTTTGAGCGGCTTTCTCAGGCGGAGCTGCCAACTGGAATTACACCGAGCCTCGCGCCCCTGTTCAGTCCCAGCGGCCTGGTGTACCGCTACGTGCTGGAAAGTCCCGATCGCAGCCCACAGGAATTGAAGACCATTGAAGACTGGGTGGTGGAGCGAGCCTACCGCGCGGTTCCGGGAGTGGCGGATGATTCGGGTTTTGGCGGAACTGCCATGCAATATCAGGTGCTGCTTGATCCGGCGCGCATCTATGGGTATCACCTGACCGTCCCACAGGTGACGGCGGCCCTCGCTGCGAATAACTCCAACGCCGGCGGCGGGTTCTATTCCCAGGGTGGACAGTTCTCTTATGTGCGCGGCCTTGGGTTGCTGCGCGATACGGACGATATTGGGAATGTGGTGGTGGGCGTCAACAAAGGCGCACCGATTCGGGTGCGCGATGTCGGAGATGTCACCATCGGGCACGCGCCGCGGTTGGGTCAGTTCGGTTTCATGAAAAATGACGATTCGGTCGAAGGCGTCATTCTCATGCTGCGTGGACAGCAGACGCAGAACGTGCTGAAAGGAGTGGAAGCGAAAACGGATGAGTTGAACCGCCACGTTTTGCCGCCCGATGTGAAGATTCATCCCTACTACGACCGCAGCGAACTGGTTGCGCTGACCACGGACACGGTGGAGGCCAACCTGCTTCGTGGCATGGTGCTGGTGTTGGTCGTGCTGATCTTTTTCCTGGTCAGTTTCCGAGCCGCCATCATCGTGGCGATCACAGTCCCACTCTCGTTGCTGTTTGCGTTCATCGTGCTGCATGCGCACGATGTGGCTGCGAATCTGCTCTCCATCGGCGCCATCGATTTTGGCATTGTCATCGATGGCACGGTGGTGATGATGGAGAACATCTACCGCGAACTCGCCTTGCGCGAAGGGCAAGACTACAAACTGAACGAGGTCATACTCGCAGCCGCGAAAGATGTGGACCGTCCGATTTTTTATTCGGTCGCGGTCATCCTTGCGGGATACCTGCCCATTTACGCGCTAACTGGGCCTGCCGGCAAGCTGTTTCATCCCATGGCCGAGACGATGTCCTTCGCCCTGGTGGGTGCGCTGATCCTGACGTTGACGTTCGTTCCCGTACTGGCGTCGTACTGGTTCAAGCGCGGCGTGCGTGAGAAGCCCAACCGTCCTTTTGAGTGGATGAAAGCGAAGTACGCAAAACAATTGGATTGGGCGCTTGCGCGACCCAAGCTAACCATGGCAATTGCCACGGTTATTTTTGTTGCGAGCTTGCTGCTGATTCCTTTTATTGGCGGAGAGTTCATGCCGCACCTGGATGAAGGAGCGCTCTGGGTCAGGGCAACTATGCCTTACACGATTTCGTTCGAGGAAGCGAGCAAGATTGCTCCCCAGGTGCGGGACATTCTGATGTCGTATCCGCAGGTGACAGTGGTGGGATCAGAGTTAGGGCGTCCGGACGACGGGACCGACGCTACGGGCTTTTTCAACTGCGAATTCTATGTCGGCCTGAAGCCCTACAGCGACAAAGCCTGGTCCGGCGATATCAGCGAAAAGAGACAACTGATCGAGTCGCTCGATAAAAAGCTCTCCGCTTTTCCCGGGATTGTTTTCAACTACACGCAGCCCGCGGAAGATGCTGTGGATGAAGCTTTGACGGGGCTGAAGAGTGCGCTGGCGGTCAAGATCTATGGGGAAGACCTGAATGTTCTCCAGGATAAGGCGATCCAGATCAAGAATACCCTGTCCAAAGTGCCGGGTTTCGCAGACCTGACGGTAGTGCGCGAGCTTGGCCAACCGAGCCTGCTGATCGACATCGACCGAAGCAAGATCGCGCGCTATGGAATCAATGTCGCCGACGCGGAGGCAGTAATTTCGGCCGCGGTTGGCGGAGAAGCTGTCACCCAGGTCGTGCAAGGGGAAAAAGTGTTTGACCTGGTGGTCCGCATGCAGCCGCAATTCCGCAGCGATGCGCACGAGATCGGAAATCTTCTGGTGGGCACACCGGATGGGCAGCAGATTCCGCTGAGCCAACTGGCCAATATCACCCAGGGAAACGGAGCGTCCTTCATTTATCGCGAGGATAATTCGCGCTACATTGGCGTGCAGTACTCCGTCGAAGGGCGTGACCTGGAAAGTGCAGTTCGAGATGGACAAGCGGCAGTGAACAAAGCGGTAGCCTTACCGACAGGATACCGGCTGCTCTGGGGCGGCGAAAACAGCCTGTTTCAAGAAGCAAAGTCGCAGATGTACTTCATCGGACCACTGGCCGTGGTACTGGTGTTCATGATCCTGTTCGCGCTTTATGGGAATTTCAAATTTCCCGTCACCATTGCGTTGGGTGCAATCATGACCCAACCCGTCGGCGCGCTGGTTGCTCTCAAGCTCACGCACACTCCATTTAGTGTCTCTTCCGTGTTGGGTTTGCTCGCCCTGCTCGGTGTTTCGGTTGAAACTGGCGTCATTCTTGTCTCTTACATCAACAAGCTGCGGCAGGAAGGCATGGACATCCACACGGCGACTCGCGAGGCTTCGCTCTTGAGACTTCGTCCGATCATGATGACCGCGCTGGTTGCTTGCCTTGGGTTGCTTCCGGCCGCGCTCTCCACGGGGATTGGCTCCGATACGCAGAAGCCATTTGCAATCGTCATCGTGGCGGGCTTGATTTCCCGACTCTTTATTGGGTTCTTCGTAAATCCTGTGTTGTACGAAATGGTTGCTCGTGAAGGCGACGTACTTCAGGTGTAGCGGGATCCTGGCGCGGATTGACTCATACGGCAGTTACAGGCTGACGACCGTCGGGAATGGCGGAGTAAAATGCTGAACACCATGTCCAGCAAGGCTCTGCGAATTGTTCAAATAGTGACTACCGCTTGCGTTCTGACCGCTCTCGCTGGCGCCCAGGCGGTTCCTGATTCCCAAATAGCCAGGAAAGTCGAAGCTTACCTCCAGCCGTTCGTGAAGAGCGGCAACTTCACAGGGGCTGTGCTGATCGCCCGTAAGGGACAGGTCCTCTTCGAGCGCGCCTACGGAATGGCGAACTACGAACTGCAAGTTCCGAATTCGCCGGCAACGCGTTTTCACATTGCGTCCGTCTCCAAGCCGTTCACTGCGATGGCGATCCTCCAGTTGCAGGAGCAGGGAAAGCTCAGTATCGGCGATCCGGTTTCGCGTTTCGTTCCGGATTTTCCCAACGGCGATAAGATCAAGCTCGAACACCTGCTGACCCATACCTCCGGAATTCCGAATGTCAACGATCTTCCTGACTACGATACATTTGCCCGCACTCCACACACGCTCGATCAACTCGTTGCCAAATTCTCGGCGTTGCCGCTCGATTTCCAGCCGGGCGCCGACTACCGGTACAGCAACTCCAACTACAATCTGCTCGCGTTAATCCTGGAAAAGGCGAGCGGCGAAAGTTATGCAGACTATGTGCGCAAGCACATTCTGGATCCAGCCGGGATGACAAACTCCGGCGTCGACAGCGAAGCCGAGCGCCTGATTCCGCTCGCAGCTTCCGGCTACGAGCCGGCCGGTGTCAGTTCCTATGAGAAAGCGCCGTATCTTGACTGGTCCAACAAGACCGGCAACGGGTCGCTGTACTCGACCGTGGGCGACCTCTACCGCTTCTACCGCGCCCTGAACACGGACGTGCTTCTGAAAGCCGCGACCCGGCAGAAATATTTTGTGGAAGGAAGGGGAAACCGATTTGGCTGGTTCAATCGAAAACGGTCGGGGCATCGCGTGATGTCGGGCAACGGGCGCAGTCCCGGCTTCACGGCGGCGCTGGATCGCTATCCGGACGACGACGTTACCGTGATCGTGCTCAGCAACAGTTATGCGACGGTTTCACAGGATCCGATTGCGGAGGGCCTGGCCGCGATTGCGTTCGGGGAGCAGCCGGAAAAGCCTCCGGTATTTACTGCCGCCAAGATCGCTCCTGCAGCCCTCGTTTCTTACACGGGCGAATATCAGTACGGGGCGGACTACTACGTGCCTAATGGGAAGTTTTCGCTGACCGCCGCGGATGGCGCGCTGCTGCTGGAACTAGGGAGTTTTCGGACGCCGCTGGTGCCGGTTTCCGCTATCGAGTTTCTGGAGCGTAATTTTCTGGGGCGGGTGGTGTTCAAGGTTGGCGCGGAGGGGAAAGTGGAAGGGTTGACCTACAGTTATTCGGGGAAGGATTTTGTGGCGCGGCGGATAGAAAAATAACATGAGGGTTGCGGCATCCGCTTACGCCCTCCAGTGTCCCTTTTTGAGAGCCGCAATCCATTCACCGTATCTTTCCGCCGCATGGCGCGTGCCCACGGCGCTCCGTTCCGGTTCGGTCTTTGACCGCTGTTCACATTCGGTTGCCTTCTTCTCGAACTCCGCGATCGTATCCTCGGCGGATATTACTTGTTCGGGCAAAACAACGAACTCTGATAGTTTTTCTGTGGACTCGATGCCCCCTGGTATTTCTGTGGTGACGCGGAGCAGATCCCGTCCACGGCTGTCTCGCCACCGTGCCAAGATTTCGCAGGCGACGCTACTGTCTTGAGGATAAACAGTCTCCGGGCCAAACCATTCGTCGCTCACAACAGGGACTTTTTCGATGACGGTGACCGGCGGTTTTCTGCGTCCAAAAACTCGCACTCCACCCAGCCGGGAAAACCGTCATCTACGTAGCGCACGACTTTCATCTTGAGTTGCATTTCGCGGAGATTATAAGCGCGTCAGCGAAGTCCTCGGTGAGAGAGAAAGGCGGCGACGATCAAAGGCGAGGGTTCGTGATCGCTGAAATCGTTGCGCGGCGGGCGGGCCGCCCGCCGGACTGCCGGCGAGGGCGTCGGCGCTACGGTCCGGGGCGCTGTACTCGTTCAGATAAACATTTCGTCTTGCGGCACGCCCATGCCGTTGCGGGGGCTGCGGCGTTTCTGGCCGAAGAAGACTTCGAATCCGGTGCCGATGGCGCTCACCAAACCGGAAACCTGGCGCAGGGGCGAGAGCACAGTTCTATGGACCACGTCAGTCGTGTCTTCAACTTTGTCCATAGTGCGATTGAGAAGTTCGTCGGCGCGAATGACCTGGAGGCGCGCGCGATCGAGAATATCGCTCAGGGTGCCGTCAATGCGGCCCAACTGCACGCGCAGAATGGTCGTGGAGTCGGCGGCGTTGCTGGCCAGGGTTTCGATCTTCGGACGCAGTTCGATCAGCATGCTCTGCGCCGTCTCCAGCGTCGGCAGGGTTTTGTTGGTGACTTCGGTGGCGAGCGCATCCATGCGGGCGGCGCTCTTGCGGACCGCGAGATAAAGCGCGATTAAAATTCCCGCCTGAATCACGACTGCGAACGCGGTCAGCGCGATAAAAAATTTCAGCAGATTGTCATCCATAGCGCTCTCACCGGGACTCCGATTCTTCTTCGTCCTCTAACGCAATTCTAGACGCCGCTGGGCGGTTCCACGCCTGCAGCCGTCTTTTCGCGGTATGCTTGCCGGCTGGCGTCATAAGCAGCCCGAAGTTGCTCTTTCTGCTGGCTGACCGCGTCGCGGCCTCGGTCCATCCAGTCTCCTGCCTGTTCGCGAGCCTTGCGGGCCTGTTTACGAACCCGTTCGCCGCCTTCTTGCGCCTTGGAGAGCAGCACTTCGCGCGTCTCGTCTCCGGAGCGCGGCGCGTAGAGTAGACCTACCACGGCTCCGATTCCGAGGCCTGCCAGAAACCAAACAAAGCTGTTCCCGTCACGATCCGACATATCTTCCTCCTCATTTCTATCTACTTGGATGGTAGCACCCGCAAGACGTGAAACACAATTCACCGTAATGTCTGGCAAAAGTAACCTGAGGCTCAGGGTGGGTCGGACCACTCTTGTCTGAGCCAATTTGCACCGGAAAGGCGGCAGGGTTTCTTAACCCAGTCGGCAGCCACAAGGGGGGTTTGTGCCAATCTGGAACCCGAAACAATTTAGTTGTCACAAAGAATGGTAAGGAAGATCACAGACCGGATATTCTGCTTGGGATTATTTTTGCACATCGCCAAAACCGCAACTTGGTTTAGCGGTTCTACGACCCCGTATCTGGACCGGCGCGAAGCGTTTGGGAGTGAGACAAGATGGAAGACCTCCATTCTGCTGTGACGAGTGCCCCCGACGCAGTGGAATCGTTGACCTACGCTGAAGAAAGGGTCCTGGAGCGGGCCCTCGCCAAACTGATATTGCTCGGCGGGCACGTAGGCGTAGATGCCGGACAAATGATTGCGCTCCTCGAATCCGGCTTGAGCATGCTGGAATTGGTGGAATACCTGGCCACACGCAATCCTCAATTCCCAAGCGACTGAGGAGGCGAAAACCTACCGGATCTCCTCCTCTCAAATAATTCCCAGCAAAGCATTTGCTTAGTAGCGCGGCTTTCGCTAGCCTGTTCGGATGCCATTGCGCCCATGTGCCACCCGTCAGGTTCCAAACCCGCGAACGAATCCCCAGCCCCGGTCCAAACCGGCATCTGAACTGCCGATTCGCTCCACCCGTTTTGCTATGCTGTCTCGCGTCGTTCCCGTGGTGGTTGCGCTGTTAGTGGGCACCGCGGCCACCCTCTGCGCCCAGCAGCCGGCGCCCAGCGCGGATCGTCCCGACGCCCCTTCCGCCACCCACAAGCCTCCGGCCTCGATGGTCTCGACGCTGAACCGGAAGTCCCTTTTCTTCCCCGACATTGCCACCAACGAGAGCCGGCTCTCGACGGGCGACAAGTTCAAACTCTTCGTCGACAACAGCGCGTCTCTGGGTACTCTGGTCTGGGCCGCCGCCAGCGCCGGAATCGGCCAAGCCGAAAGCTTTCCTCACGGCTATGGTCAGGGCGCTGAGGGGTACGGCAAGCGTTTCGGCGCATCCATGGCCCGCAACGCATCCAGTGAGTTCTTTGGGACGTTCCTGCTGGCCTCGATGCTGCACCAGGATCCGCGCTTCTTTCCGCAAGCCGATCCTACCTTTGGCGGCAGCGTGAAGTATGCCGTGACCAGGGTGTTCGTGACCCGTAACGACGACGGCAACGACGTGGCCAACTGGTCGGGTCTGCTCGGCCCGGCGATGGGCGAGGGCCTGGCCAACGCGTATTGGCCGGAAGGCGAGCGCACCGCCGGCAAGACGTTTGAGCGTTATGGAATCGACATCGCCAGTCGCGCCGGCTTTAATTTTTTCCGCAACTACTGGCCCGTGGTGTTCAAGAAGATGAAGCATTCTTCCCACAGTTGAGACGGGCAGCCAGCGCTCGAGGGCCGAAGCAGTCTGCCCTCGGGCCGGCTCGCCGCATCCAAGAAATTACACGGTTGAGAAACACGACCCCTTTGAAACAGGAGATCGAGATTGCGTAAGCGAATACTGTTGCTCCTGGCCCTGGGCGGGCTCGGAATCACGACTGCTGCTGCCCAGACATTCAACCGCTTCAACTTCAACGTGGGAGGTGGGTTTGGGCACGCGTTCGGCGACGTGGGAAAACTTACGGGCGCGTCCTATAACGGCGTGGCTGGCGCCGGAATGAATTTGAGCCGCAACTTCGGGTTCAAGGCCGAATACATGTATTTCAATCTCGGCTTCAAAGACAGTGTGAAGACAGATCAGAGCCTGCCCGATGCCACGGGTAAGCTGCAATCGGCCACCCTGAACCTCTTTTTCAGCCATTCGTTGGGGGGCAAGGTGGGAGTGTATGCGATCGGAGGCGCCGGATGGTACCGGCGCAGCGTGGACGCGCGGAGTCAGTTCCTGCCCGCGGGCACGCAGTGTCAACCTGCTTATGTATTGTGGGGCATCACTTGCACCACCACGCCGCCCATCGTGGTTTCGCCTTCGCAGACGTTATCGTCCCATAGCGACGACGGCGGTGGATACAACGCCGGCGGCGGCCTGACCTACCGTCTCACCCACAGGACTAACTTTTATGTCGAAGGCCGTTACCACCACGTCTACACCGGCGACGTGCACACGAATGTATTTCCGGTTACGCTCGGGCTGCGCTGGTAGATGTTTCGACGGGCTGCGCTCCTGGAGTTTCGCTGAGGGACAGCGATTACGCGCGGATTCTCCCCCTCCGTCACTTCATTTGCCGTTCTGCGAGGAAGACGCGGCAAGCCGCGTCTCTACAGAGTCTTTTGCCAGCAAATTTAAGAGGTAGCTCACCCATGTGCAGGAACATCAAAAATCTCTTCAACTTCGATCCGCCTGTAACGGAAGAGGAAGTTCGGGCGGCCTCGCTTCAGTTTGTCAGAAAAATCAGCGGGTTTAACAAGCCCTCAAAAGCGAACGAGGAGGCCTTCCTGGCGGCCATTGACGAAATTGCCGCTGTCTCCAATCGCCTGCTGCGCTCGCTGGAGACCACCGCCCCGCCCAAGAATCGAGAGGAAGAGGCGGCCAAAGCGCGGGCGCGCGCGGCGGAGAGATTCGGCGCCTGAAGCTCGATTAGATTCTGCCTTCTCGGACTCTCTGCATGAAATCCTGGGCATCGGCCCGCGCCTGAGCCATCACCTGCGGCTCGTTGCGGTGTTCGAGGGCCACTTCGTCGAGCGCGATCTGCACCGCGTCCTTCGGTTTATAGCCAACTTTCAGCAGCTTCATGACTCGTTTCGCGAAAGTCGGCTCGGTGGAAGTGTCTTCGATTTCCTGGTGAAAGGGAAGCTCGCACACATGCTCGCGGAACTTCGATCCCGCCAGCCGGTCGTACGCGCGTTTGGCTTCCGGATCGCTGAGAAACGTAGGGACAGCATACTTCCATGAGCAACTGGAGCAAGCCCATGCGTTGTTCTCCGGGTCGTCGATCCAGATCAGCGTTCGTGTCATTACAGCCGGGCCAGGGCGGATTCCGAATCCGCCCGTACATTCGATGATAAAAACTTCTAGGCCTGCGCCAGAACCTTGACGACTTGATCGGTCCGCTCCCGGAGCTTTCCGAGGGAGTCGCGCAGCCCTTCGCTGCGAGTCTTCAGGTCAGGCTGCTGGCTGATCTCTAGCGCCAACCGTTCTACGGACTCCGCCAGCCTCCGTCCGAGATCCAGGAGCACCACCAGAGAATCGGCGTGCAGCTTCCAGATCGACGGGGAATTCTGCGAACGCTTCAGCTCTTCCAGTTCGGTGGCCATGCGCGCCGATACGGCGACCACACGGAGCAGCATCCGGCCCACATCGGCGCGAGGGCTCACTTCCTCGAGATAATCGGCAGTGTATGCCTCAATTTCCGGGGCGCTCAGCATCAGGTTGAAATAGCGCATAGGGACGATCTGACGGAACTTGGGATCGGCCACCCGCACAAAAACGCGAATCGATTCCTCCACCCGGCGTAACTTGGATTCTTCGATCGAAAGCGCCTGTGGAGTAATTGCCGCGGGAACGAACTTGGGCGCGCGCGCCGGAGCGGCAGCCGCGCCTCCGGCTCCCACCGCGTGCGCTGCCGGTTGCGGCGCCCGGCGTAGCGGAGGCCTGCGCTCCAACTCCTTCTTCAGCTTGGAAACGCGGCGAAATTTGTCCAGCGCGGCCGCGTAGTCCACCTTGAGCAGGTCGGCCTCGTTGAGCGCCGCCACGTGTTCGACCGTCACCTCCACGCCATCCACTGTGCTCAGGATGCTGCCGCCGAGTTCTTCCAGCCTTTTGGCAAAATCCTTGATCTCGGTGGTCGCCGCAGCAAAGAGACTGTCAAAGCGCTCGCCGAACCCCGCGTTGTAAGGCGCGAGCGTAGCCAGCACGCCAGGGTGATAAAACGAGTCTCCCAGAGAAGCCTTCAGATCCCGAACGCGTTGGATGATGCCGGAATCCATGAGGGCGTTGAAATCCTGAAATCGGTTCGCCTCGTCCAGCAATGGCCCGAACTCGCGCAATCGCTGCACGTGCTGTTCGGGAAGGACGGGCGCTTCCGATTCAGAAAGAATTTCCAGCAGCGCAATTTCAAACGGGGAAAGCGGCAGGGACCCGTCCAGCCCGTAACCGCTTTTTTCCCACTGCCCTGGGACCCGGGGCCGGCGGAACAGAAACGTGGCCACCAGATCGGTTTTATCGCGGTTGGTAGCGGAATCATCGCGATGTCGGGCGAAATAGCGAAGCAACGCCTCCGCCACTTCCGCGTCCAGGTCGCTCGCCATGCCCAGCCGCAAAATAGCGGGGGTAATCGCCATGTCCAGCAACTGAATCCAGACCTTCATATGATTCAGAGTGCTGTGGACGTCCTCCGTGCGCCGGAGGACCTCAGGCGTCAGTTCTGCGGGCGTAGGAATTTCTCCGCCCAGATGGTCGCCCATCAGCCGCTGGTAGAAGCTCTGGACCGTGGCCAGCAGAGCTAATTCCCATTTTGGATCCTCTGCCAGAAGGACTCCTTTGGAGGCAAAGTTCCCACTTATCTTCTAAAGGGTTGACTCTAGTAAAACCGAAACCGGAATGGGACGCAATTGTTAGCGTGGTTACGGAAGTGACACGACGGAAGAGGAGTGGTCGGAATTTAGCACCCAATACCCAGCGAAAGCCCACCCCCAATTGCTGGAGATCCTAAAGGCCCAAGAGCAGAACGCTAAGCGCTAAGCGCTAAAAGCTAAAAGCTAAAAGCTAAAAGCTGAAAGCTGAGAGCTGAGAGCTGAAAGCTACTACACAAATACCACCGTCTTATTCCCATATAACAACACACGGTTCTCCACATGCCAGCGTACGGCCCGCGAAAGCACGATTTTTTCGATATCGCGTCCCTTTTCGACAAGCTGCTCAACGGTATCCCGATTAGAGACGCGGACCACGTCCTGCTCAATGATGGGTCCGTCGTCAAGCACCTCAGTGACGTAATGCGCCGTCGCCCCAATGAGTTTGACGCCGCGCTCAAATGCCTGGTGATACGGCCGGGATCCGATAAAAGCCGGGAGAAACGAATGATGAATGTTAATCAGGTGCTGAGAGCCGATCGCGGCCGTGAATTCCGTCGAGAGCACCTGCATGTAGCGCGCCAGTACAACCAGGTTGCATTTGTGCTCCCGAAGCAATGCAAGTTGCTTCTGTTCGGCTTCCCGCTTGTTGTCTTTACTCACCGGAACGACCACATACGGCACGTGGTAAAAGTCGGCAATCCGCTGATTATCGGGATGATTGGAGATAATCAGCGGGATATCGCAGCGCAATTCGCCATTGCGATGCCGGTACAGCAAGTCCTGCAGGCAGTGGTCGTATTTCGAAACAAAGATAGCCAGATGTGGCCGGTCGGTCGAGTGCGCCAGACGCCAGTTCATCTCGAACTCTTTGGCGATCGGAGCAAAGCGCTCCGCAAACTCCGCCAGATCGAAATCAAACTGCGCTGCGTCAAACTCTACCCGGGTCAGGAAGAGATTCGACGCTTCGTCCCCATGCTCGTCCGCGAACAGGATGTTGCCCCCATGCCGAAAAATAAATTCCGCGATGCTCGCGACCACTCCCTTGCGGTCGGGACAGGAGACGAGGAGGATGGAGGAGGTATGCATACGGATCGACGGATTTCCTCAGTGACCTCCGTGTCCTTTGTGGTCAAGATCTTCAAACCCTCAACCACAGAGGACACGGAGGTCACAGAGGAAACAACAGCAGGTTCTACTTCTTCAGCGCCAGCAAAATCTCCCGCGCGGCGTTAGCGCCGGATCCGCCCGTCAGCCCCGTCCCCGGATGCGTCCCATTGCCGCACAAATACAGCCTCTCGATCGGCGTCTTATACCGCGCCCAATCCAGCAACGGACGCATAGTAAAGAACTGATCGAGCGCCAGTTCGCCGTGGAAGATTTGGCCACCCGTGAGCCCGTAAATATCTTCAAGGTCTTTCGGCGTAATGATCTGGTGGCGCAAAATACTCTTCGGCAGCGCTGGCGCGTACTGCGCGATGGTCTTGACCACCGCCTCGCCAAGCGCGGTCCGCTGGCTTTCCCAATCGCTGTCTTTCAACTTGTACGGCGCGTACTGCATGTAAATCGACATTACATGCTGTCCCACTGGGGCCAGCGACGGATCGGCGAGCGACGGAAACGTGATTTCCAGATACGGCTGCCGCGAGAAATTGCCATATTTCGATTCGTCGAAAGCCTTCTCCAGATAGTCGATCTCAGGACTGATCTGGATGCGCCCCCTTAGTAAGTTCGCGTCTTTGAGGGCACGGAACTCCGGCAGGCTCGAGAGCGCGAGGTTGATCTTCGCCACTGTCCCCATGGAACGATAATTCTTGATCTTTTGCACGAAGTCAGGCGCCAGGTGCGTCGGATCGACCAGTTTCATCAGAGTTCGCTTCGGATCGGCGTTTGACACCACGGCCTTTGCAGAAATTTCTTCTCCCGATGCAAGCACGACTCCAGTAGCGACGCCGTCCTTGACGCGAATCTCCACCACATCGGCTGCGACGCGAATTTCAGCGCCAGCTTGTCGGGCAGCAGCGGCCATGGCCTGCGTGACCGTGCCCGCTCCGCCGGTCGCAAATTGCACCGTTCCAACGGGAGTGGGATCGGAAGCGGCGCGCAACAACAGAACGAGCGCGCTGCCCGCCGACCACGGCCCCAGGAAAGTCCCGAAGACCCCGCGCGACGCAACCGTTGCTCGCAATGGCTCGGTATCAAAAAATTCCGAGACCAGATCGGCCGCTGCCATCGGTCCCCAACGCAGCACGCGGTACATATCTTTCTTGCCGAGATTGCGGATCGCGCGCCCGGTCTTCAACATACCCCAGAGA
The DNA here is from genome assembly GCA_963799305.1 of uncultured Acidobacteriota bacterium. Taxonomy (GTDB): domain Bacteria; phylum Acidobacteriota; class Terriglobia; order Terriglobales; family Acidobacteriaceae; genus Acidiflorens. The sequence continues at coordinate 67,029 of CAWCWX010000002.1, forward strand.
TCGCCGCTGCTGGGACTATCGATGTTCGGCGGCGTGAGCGTCAGCGCCTGGCCAATGACCTTGCCGATCTTCGCCAATGCAGCGCCGAAATCGGTGTAACCGGCGGCATCTTTCTGTGACCACTGCGTGATTTCCTGCGCCGCCTTTCTCGGGTCCGAGTACAAGATGAGGGCGCGGCCATCCGGCAACAACGAAGCCGTGCTCACTTCCGGAGTCGTCAACTCCAGACCGTGCTGCTTGAGTTGCATGTCGCGCACTACATCGACTCGAAGGGAGCCCACATTGTGAGCAAGGGTAGAGCAGCGAAATCCGGGATGAAATTCTTCGGTGATCGCCGACCCGCCGACCTGTGCGCGGCGCTCCAGCACCAGCGGCTTGAATCCGGCTTTGGCGAGATAGAAGGCGGTGATCAGGCCATTGTGCCCGCCGCCGACAATGATCACATCGCGCATTTCAGCCATGATCGTTTTCCCGGAAGTCAGGCAGCCTTTCCGTCTTTGAGAATCTCCAGGGCCGCCAGTCGTCCCGGCGCGCCCATGATCCCACCACCCGGATGCGTCGCCGAACCGCACAAGTAGAGATTCTTGATCGGCGTGCGGAACGCCGCCCAGCCCGCCACCGGACGCAGAAAGAACAACTGCTCCAACGAAAGCTCGCCCTGGAAAATATTGCCTTCGCTCAACCCCCATTCGCGTTCCAGATCGAGCGGCGTGACCACCTGTCGATGCAGAATAATGTCCTTGATATTCGGCGCGTACTCGGCAATCGTGTTGATGACGGCGTCGCCGAATTTCTCTTTTTCCGTATCCCAGTTCAATCCCGGCGCGAGTTTGTAAGGCGCGTATTGCACGAAGCACGACATCACATGTTTCCCCGGCGGCGCGACGGAAGGATCGGTCAAAGTCGGAATCACCATATCGATATACGGATGCGATGACCAGTGCCCGTACTTCGCTTCGTCATAAGCCTTTTCCATGTACTCGACACTCGGGGAAATCGACATCGCGCCACGCAGGTGCAGTCCGACTCCGGGAAGGCATTTGAAGTTGGGCAGTCCATCAAGTGCCAGGTTCACCTTGCCCGACGATCCGCGGAACTTGTAGCGCTTCACGCCGTCCATGAATTCCTCAGGAAGCTGGCCCGGTTCGATCATCTTCACGAACGTCAGCCGCGGATCAACGCTGGAAGAAATCACATCGGCAAAAATTTCATCGCCATTGTCGAGCGCCACGCCGACCGCACGATTATTCTTGACCAGAATCTTGGCGATCGGCGTCTTCGTGCGGATTTCCACTCCCGCCTCGACAGCCGCCGCCGCAATCGCATTCGAAATCGCTCCCGTGCCGCCGCGGGCAAATCCCCAGGCGCGAAACGCGCCGTCAATTTCTCCCATGTAGTGGTGCAGCAGAACGTAGGCAGTGCCCGGCGAGCGCACTCCGAGAAACGTCCCGATAATTCCCGACGCCGACATCGTCGCCTTCAGCACGTCGGTCTCGAACCACTGATCGAGGAAATCGATCGCGCTCATGGTCATGAGCTGGACCTGGTTGTACTTGTCCTCGCTGTTCATGTCCTGGAAGCGGCGTCCGAGGAAGAGCATCTTCATCAGCTCTTTCGGATTCAGTGTCGCCGGATCGGGCGGCACCATGCTCAGGATCGGCTTCACGAACCGGCACATCGCCTGCATCGCCTTGCCGAATTCGTCGTACGCCTCGGCGTCCACCCGCGAGTGCCGCGCAATCTCGCGATGCGTCTTGCCATGATCGTTCACCCGCCACAGATAATCGCCGCTGGGCATGGGCGTGAACGTGCCGTCAAGCGGAAGAATCTCCAGTCCGTGACGAGGAAGATCCAGATCACGAATAATCTCCGGCCGCAGCAGCGACACAACATACGAGCAAACCGAGAACTTGAATCCCGGAAAAACCTCTTCCGTACAGGCCGCGCCGCCGAGGATATGCCGGCGCTCCAGCACCAGAACCTTCCGCCCTGCCTTGGCCAGGTAAGCGGCGGTGGTGAGGCCGTTGTGACCTCCGCCGATGACAATCACGTCGTACTTGGTACCGCTAGCAGCAGACATAGTGGGATCCAGATTGCAGGAAAGGCGCCCCGAAAGTGACTCGCCATTCTAACGGGAAACTATCTTTTTGTCTCGATACTTACGCCAACTCTCTGACTTAGGGTCAGTCCGTTCGGCGCTTGCTGAGACGCGCTCCGACTGCATATAATCCGCCTTCAGGTTTCCTCCGTCACCTCCGCGTCCTCTGTGGTGAAGATCAAAAGCTGGAACCGAGGACAACGGAGGTCACGGAGGAGAGCACACGAGGTGGTCCTTTGCCCGTCGGAACCGCATTTCACGAGAGAACATTAGCCCTCTGCCATAGCCTGAACTACCGGGAATGGTCGGGATACTACACCGTCAGCGTCTACGAAGTACATCACGAGCACGAGTACAACGCCATCCGCAACGCCTGCGCGCTGATCGACATCTCCCCGCTCTACAAATATCTCGTCACCGGCAAGGACGCCACCAAGCTGGTCAACCGCATCATCACCCGCGACATCAACAAAGTCGCACTCGGCCAGGTTATCTACTGCTGCTGGTGCGACGAAGACGGCAAAGTCATCGACGATGGCACCATCACCCGCCTCGAAGAAAACAAATATCGCTGGACCGCTGCCGATCCCAGCCTGCGCTGGTTTCGCCAGAACGGCCTCAACATGGACGTTCAGATCGAAGACATCTCCGAGCAGACCGCGGCGCTGGCGCTGCAAGGCCCGACCTCGGCGAAGTTGCTGAAGGCCGTGACCGACGCCGACATCGCCAACCTGAAATACTTTCGTAAAACCAGCGGCAAAATCGCCGGCGTGCCCGTCGACATTTCCCGCACCGGTTACACCGGCGACCTCGGCTACGAAATCTGGATTCCCTGGAACGACGCCGTTAAAGTCTGGGACGAGTTAATGTCCAAAGGCAAACAGTTCGACATCCACGCGGCGGGCATGCTGGCCCTCGATGTATCGCGCGTCGAAGCCGGGCTGCTGCTGATCGAAGTCGACTACACCAGCTCGAAGAAAGCTCTGATCGCGTCACAAAAATATTCGCCGTACGAGTTGGGCTTCGGCAAAATGGTTCACCTCGACAAAGAAAACTTCATCGGCAAACGCGCCCTCGTCCGCGATACGAAAGAAGGCGTTCCGCGGCAGCTAGTCGGGCTGGAAGTAGACTGGGTTGAAGTCGAAGAACAGTTCGACAAATTCGGATTATCTCCCGCCGCCCCCAGCCAGGCCTCGCGCGTAGCCGTTCCGATTTATTCCGGAGACCGTCAGGTGGGAAAGGCCACCACGACCGCCTTCTCGCCACTGTTGAAAAAATTAATCGCCCTAGCCAGCGTGAACGGCGAGTTCTCCAAAGTGGGCACGAAATTACAGATGGAATTAACCATCGAAGCCCAACGGATGAAGACCACCGCAACCGTCGTATCGTTGCCCTTTTTCAATCCCAAGAGGAAGACGGCTACGCCGGTATAGTCGAGTCGGCGGGTGGAGGTAGACTTCGGAGGAATTGGGTTCGTCCTGGCCGCAAATCGTACCCAACCTCTCCGGGGACGATGTCACAGACTGCTCAGAAGTGATCGTCTGCCGCCCTGCCCGGACGTTCCAGCGCCCGTGCCAGGATGGCTTGATCCCAGGGCCCTCCTTTCCAGTTGTCTTTCTTCGCTTCGCTCCGGATCCACGGGGGCAAGGGCATATACAAGCGGCGAGCGAGGGCTTCGGCGTAGGGTTCGTAGAGGACTCGCAGTTCCGTCAGATGCGCGGCGGCTTCGGCGGTGTTGGAGAGGGTTACGCCACGGCGGGCGAGATCGTTCCGCAGGCGCTGCTCCTGTTCGGGGGGAAGCCGATCGGGATCGTGGGGTTGATATTGGGCGCCGATTACCTGGGTTAAGTCCACCATGGCGTGGCGGGCCATGGCAAACGTCAGCTTGGCTTGGTCGGCGTGGATTCCGCTGACGCCGGTCATCACCAGCGAGGTGATATCCAGCATCGAGGTAAGGGCGCTCAGCCAGGACTGGTTGCTGTGTTGCGAGCGAAAGAACACCAGCACTGGATACGAAATGTGTGTGATCAGCAGATCGGCGCACCAGCGTTCCCAGTCGCGGAAGATATCGTCGAGCACGCTCTGTTCCGGGCAGCAGCCCAGCCGGCCGAGGAATTCGCTGGCGCTGGGGGGCGAGCCGGCGCGGGCGTCGAGGAGGGAGATTTCACTTTCGCGGGTGGAGAACGCGGAGTAGACAACGGGGAGATATCCGATGACGACGCCGAGGAAGGCGAAGCCCATGCCCGATTCCATGACTGAAAGGACGCGGGCGGCGGTGTTGTTGGGGATGACGTCCCCATAGCCCAACGTGAAGAAGGTTTCGCCGCTGTGATAAAGGATCAGGCCGGGCGTGATCCTTTCGCCGTTCGTCTGAAGATGCTGCCCGAGTCCGTGTTGCACAAAAGCGAAGCCGACAATCAGCGAAGAAGCCCAGAGACCGAGCAAGACAATCAGCGAGAGGGGGCCGAAGTATCCGAGAAAATTTTCACGGCGTGAGGACTTGTGAATGTGTTGCGCGCCGCGCGCCCACAGCCTCCATGTGCTGCGATAGAACAAAGCCGTCAGCCGAAACCCGCGCTGGACGCGGCGCGGGAGGACGATGGTTTCGAAGGCGTCGCGCAGGATCGTGAGAACGATCGCTATACCGAGAATCGTCGACCACACATGCATACGAGAAATACCGATGAGGCGGGAATGGTAACAGATTCAGAAATGAACATCAGGCATAATCGGAACGGGACTCGACCAAGTTCAGGAGGATAGCCGTGCGGAAACTATGTCACGTGATTGTCGTTGTTGTGGCCGTGCTATGCGTGATTGGAAGTCCAATGAGGTCGCGGGCTCAGAACGCGAAACCCGATCGCCAGGTCGCGATCACGATTGACGACCTGCCAGCTGGTTCCAACGTCCTCAACGCATCCGCCATTACGGAGATGACTACCAAGTTGCTGACCACGCTGCGCGATCAGAAGATCCCGGTTGTCGGCTTCGTCAATGAAAAAAAGCTCTACAAACCGGGAGAAGCCGATCAACGAATTAACGCGCTCCGGATGTGGCTCGACTACGGATTTGAGCTGGGCAATCACACCTTCAGCCACGCTTCGCTGAACCGCGTGGGGCTGAAGGCGTGGGAAGAAGAAGTGATCCAGGGCGAGAGCGTTACGACGATGCTGCTGGCGGACCACAAGATGAAGATGCGGTATTTCCGCCATCCTTATCTTGATGTGGGGCGAGACCTGCAAACGCGGCGCGAGGCGGAGGCGTTTCTGACGGCCAGAGGCTACCATATTGCGCCGATCACGCTCGATGCGTGGGACTGGGCTTATGCCGCCGTCTACGAAGATGCCAAGCGGCGCGGCGACACGGCGGCGCAGGATGAGTTGGCCAAGAGTTATCTCGCCTACAGCGATGCTTCATTTTCTTATTCCGAGCAGCTCTCGAAACAGGTCGTCGGGTACGAGCCGAAGCAGATTGTTCTGCTGCACGCGAATCAACTGGAGGCCGATCATATTGGAGAGTTGCTCGACGTCTTTCGCAAGCGGGGGTATCGATTCATCACGCTGGAAGACGCGCTGAGCGATTCGGCGTACAGCTTGCCCAATACCTACGTGGGGGAGGGTGGGACGGGATGGATTGAGCAGTGGGCGATCAGTCAGGGAAAGATTCCACAGGGGGCTCCGGTGTTTCCGCAGGCGGTGTATGAGAAGTGGAAGGCGCTGGCGCCGACACAACCGTAGGATCGCGGACCCGGAAAAAATGTAGGGTGCCCCGTCCAAGCTCCGCTTGGGCGGGTTTTTGTGGGTCAGGTGCACTCTGATCGGTCTGGGTGAAGGCGTGCGCCAAAGCGTCAAGTAATAGACGGGTCACCCTTCAGATTCTCGTCTCACGAACTTCCAATCCAAATTCCGGTAATGAATACCAGCACTCCGCCGACCACGACTTGGAAGGCGGCTGACAGCAGTGGAGTGTCCATGTAGCGATTGCGGATCCAGGCGATGGCCGCAAGTTCGAAAGCCACGACAATCACGGCGGCGATAAAGGCGGCGTGAAAATCTTGCAGCAGGAAGGGCAGCGTGTGACCGATGCCGCCGGCGGCGGTCATCAGGCCGGTTACGGCGCCGCGCAGCACGGGGCGACCGCGGCCGGTGAGGGAGCCGTCGTCGGAGAGAGCTTCCGCGAAGGCCATGGAGATGCCAGCACCGATGGAGGCGGCGAGGCCAACGACGAAGGCGTCGTGGCTGGACTTGGTGGCGAAGGCGGCTGCGAAAACAGGAGCCAGGGTGGAGACCGAGCCGTCCATCAGACCGGCCAGGCCCGGCTGAACGATTTGCAGAACGAAAAGTCGCCGCTGCGCTTCCTCTTCCGTCTTCTTGATGTCAGGAGTGATATTTTCCTGCAGAGCTTCGGCGGCGACGGCGTGCTTACGCTCACTCTCGGCTAAGTCTCCCAGCAGTTTGCGGATGCCGGCGTCGGTCACCTGCTGTATGGCGCGCTCGTAGAAGCGCGTGGTCTCCACTTCCATCATTTCGGCGTGCTTGCGGACCTCCGAAATTTTCAGCGGCCGGGTGAGCCAGAACGGACGGCGCTGCACGAAGCCTTTCACGTCTTCACGGCGGAGCAGCGGGATGTGTTCGCCGAAGCGGGCGCGGTAGGTTTCGATCAGGCTGGCGCGATGTTGCGACTCTTCCTGCTGCATGTGTTCAAAGAGCTTGGCAGTGGCGGGGTAGGTTTCGCGAAGGCCGTCGGCGAAATCGGCGTAGACACGGCCGTCTTCTTCTTCCAGTCCAATCGCCAGGGCCAGGATTTCGCGTTCGGTCAGGTCTTTGAATTTGCGCGCCATTCGTTTCGCTCCTGAGGGCAGGTAGAGGTCACAGGTCAGGGGTCAGAGGCTTCCAGAACGATGGTCAAGTCCGGATCTCCTGTGACGTGTGACCTGAGACCTCTGCCCCCTCGGTCCGCAAGAATACCAAAAAGCCGGTCCCTGGGTTTCGAGTGGCTTCGTTCCCGGTGGCGTGGTAAATTGAGGATAGTCAGAACGAAGCACTCTTATGCTTCTTATCTCTCCAAGCCGGTCCCGGCGGTTTTGTCAGGCCCTCTTCATCTCTGCCTTTTGTTGTTGTTGTTGTCGCTAGGATTCCCTGGCCACGCCTCTTTACTGATTTCTCATTACAATCTTGAACAGGTATTTCGCGGGGTGTTTCATGAAAATCGCAAATGACGTTACGGAATTGATTGGTAAGACGCCTCTGGTGCGGTTGAACCGGATCACGGAAGGCGCGGCAGCTACGGTCGCAGCCAAGCTGGAAAGTTTCAATCCTTGCGCCAGCGTGAAAGACCGCATCGGCGTGAGCATGATTACGGAGGCGGAGCGGCAAGGGAAGATCCATCCTGGTAGGACCGTGCTGATTGAGCCGACCAGCGGAAACACGGGGATCGGGCTGGCGTTTGTCGCGGCGGTGCGCGGGTACCGGCTGATCCTGGTGATGCCGGAAACCATGAGCCTGGAGCGGCGTGTGTTGCTGCGCGCGTTCGGAGCAGAACTAGTGCTCACGCCGGGACCTAATGGAATGCCGGGCGCGATCAGCAAGGCCAACCAGATTCTGGCGGAGACTCCGAACGGATTCATCCTGCAACAATTCTCCAATCCCGCTAACCCGAAAATTCACCGCGAGACGACTGGACCGGAAATCTGGAACGATACAGATGGAAAGGTGGATATCCTCGTATCGGGCGTGGGGACCGGCGGGACATTAACGGGAGTGGCGGAATACATCAAGCCTTTGAAAGCGTCGTTTCGTACGATTGCAGTGGAGCCGAGCGCAAGTCCGGTGCTCTCGGGGGGAAAGCCCAGTCCGCATAAGATTCAGGGGATCGGGGCGGGCTTCGTTCCAGAAATTCTTCGCACCGATTTGATCGATGAAGTCGTCCAAGTCTCAAACGAGGATGCGATTGAGATGGCACGGCGGCTCACGCAGGAAGAAGGGCTGCTGAGCGGGATATCCTGTGGGGCGGCGGCGCATGTGGCGGTGCAGGTGGCGAAGCGTCCGGAGAATGCGGGCAAGCTGATTGTGGTGGTCCTTCCGGATTTCGGAGAACGCTACCTTACCAGCATCCTGTTCGAGCATTTGCGGCAGGAAGCTCTGGCGATGGAAGCTGTAGCGGCGTAGATCGATATGGGACTCATACGGCGGCATTCACGAGCACATTGCCTCCATCATGGAGCGCGACCCTGCGCTGAAGTCGCGCCTGGAGGTGATGCTGTGCTATCCGGGGCTGCATGCGGTTTGGGCTTATCGCTTCACACACGGCTGTACGGATTCGACTCTACCTGCTGGCTCGGCTGTTCTCGCAATGGGCGCGCTGGGTAACGGGAATCGAAATTCATCCCGGAGCTGAAATCGGTCGACGATTGTTTATCGATCACGGCATGGGCGTGGTGATTGGCGAGACCGCCGTGGTCGGCGATGACGTCACGATCTACCAGGGAGTAACGCTCGGCGGGACTGGCAAGGAGCGGGGGAAACGACATCCGACGATTCTTTCGCGGGTAGTGATCGGAGCGGGGGCGCAGGTTCTGGGAAATATCACGGTCGGCGAAAATTCGCGGGTGGGGGCGGCTTCGGTGGTGATCGACGACGTGCCGGAGAATTCTACGATTGTGGGCGTGCCGGGACACATCATCTTCCGAAATGGAAAGCGCGTTGTTATTACTAATCCGCGGGAGATTCGCGATCCGCTTTCGGACGCGCTGACGGAAGTGGCGCAGCGGGTGGAGTTGTTGGAGGAGAAAGTGAAGGACTCCGAGCGAGCCGGGGACGGGGTTCGTCGCTAACTCCATGGAGAAAGAATCGTCTTGACCGTGGGCTGGAAATCCGACGCATTGCGGCTCACTAGAGTTAGTTCGTAGACTTCTGCGGTGGCTGCGATGAAAGCATCTCGCGGTTCGATTGGACGCCCCAACTTCTCGCTGCGAGCAATGAGTCTTCCGCAGGCGTCGGCCACCACGATGTCCACCGGGATAATTCTTCCATCAAAGCTCGGGAGTAGTTCTCCGCCCAACCAATCGTCAAGGCGTTTTCTTCGATTGCCGGGCGCCATGCGCTCGATGCCGTAGCGGACCTCGGAGATGGTGACGACGCTGAGGAAGGTCTGGGCCACTTCGATTCTTGCGAACCACTCCATCACGCCAGGGTTGGGCTTGTCCTTAACCCATTCTGATACCAGATTGGTATCGAGCAAGAAGCTCATAGACCGCGTCTGCGCAGGCGGATGGGCAGACGTTCCAGATTGATTCCCGAGCCTCGCAACGGGGAGTTCTGGAAAAATTCGAGAAGGGACTCGTGGGGCTTGGGCTTGCTCTTGCGATCCCATTCCTCCGCCGCCACCAGCACGGCGGCTTTGCGTCCGTTTCGTGTGATGGTCTGTGGCCCCTCGGACTTCGCTTTTTCAATCACCTCGCTGAATTTGGCCTTCGCTTGCGCTACGCTCCAGGTACTCATGAGACCTCCTCTGACCGGTTCATGCGTCATAATGGTCATTATAGTCATTATAGTCATCTAAAGGAGAACGCCGCAAGCGCCTGACTTGAAGTCGCTGGCGCGTTATACGATTGGCGTAGTCGTTCGTTGAGAGAAATGAATGCCCGAACTGCCTGACATCGTTGTTTACATCGAAGCGATCGAGAAACGCATTCTCGGGCAGACGCTGGAACATGTTCGGGTCGCCAGTCCCTTCCTGTTGCGCACTGCCAACCCGGCACTCGCATCGCTCGAAGGCAGGAAAGTGGTGCAGTTGCGCCGCATGGGAAAGCGCATCTGCATCGGCCTGGAAGGCGGGCTATGGCTGGTTCTCCACTTGATGATCGCGGGACGGTTGCACTGGAAGAGGCGGGGCGTGAAGGTTTCTCCTCCGCGCGGGCTGGCGGCGTTTGATTTTCCGAACGGGAGTCTGCTTTGGACGGAGGCTGGTTCCAAGAAGCGGGCGTCACTGCACGTGGTTTCGGGAGAAGCGGGGCTGCGGGCGCTCGATCCGGGCGGACTGGAAGTTCTGAACGCGACGCTTGAGCAGTTTTCCTCGGTACTTACTTCGGCGAATCATACTTTGAAGCGGGCGCTGAGCGATCCGCGGCTGTTCAGCGGGATCGGGAACGCTTACTCGGACGAAATTCTTTTCCAGGCTAAGCTCTCGCCGTTGGCGCTGACGCAGAAGCTTAAGCCGGAGGAGATTACGCGGCTGTTTGCCGCGGTGCGCGCGAATCTTGGCGAATGGGTTGCGCGATTGCGGGTGGAAGCGGGGGACGAGTTTCCGGAGAAGGTTACGGCGTTTCGTCCGGGGATGGCGGTGCATGGGCGGTACAAAGAACCGTGTCCGCGCTGTGGCGCCAAGGTGCAGCGGATTCGTTATGCATCGAATGAGACGAATTACTGTCCCACTTGCCAGACAGGCGGGAAGTTGCTGGCGGACCGGTCGTTGTCTCGACTACTGAAAGCGGATTGGCCACGGACGCCGGAGGAGTTGGAGATGCTGACGCGGCCCGCGAAGTAACCCGCTGCTCCTCGCTAACTTTTAGAACTGTCATCCTGAGCGAAGCGAAGGATCTGCTGTCCTTTTGTTCGCCGAGGAAGCAGGTCCTTCGCTTCGCTCAGGATGACAGTTTCAAGGGTGCACTCCGAGGATGACGGGCACTACACCACAAAATACTTCGCCGCCGGATGGTGAACGACGATCGCCGACGTACTCTGCTCCGGCTCGAGTAAGTATGCGCTGGTGAGCCGCACGCCGACGTTTTTCTCGGGATCGAGTAACTTAAACAACTTGGTCTGATCTTCCAGGTGCGGACACGCAGGGTATCCGAAGGAGTAGCGTGAGCCGCGATATTTCTGGTGGAAGAGGTCGCGGATGTGCGGCGAGTCTTCTCCGGAGATGCCGAGTTCTTCGCGCATTTTCTTGTGATGATATTCGGCGAGGGCTTCGGCGGTCTCCACGCTCAGACCGTGGAGATAGAGGTAGCGGGTGTATTCTCCGGCTTCGAAGAGGCGCTGGGTTTCGACCGAGGCTTTCGCGCCGACGGTGACCAGCGACAGGCCGATTACGTCCATTTTGCCGGACGATTTCGGCGCGAAGAAGTCGGCGATGGCGAGTTTTCGGCCTTCGCGCTGGCGGGGGAAGGTGAAGCGCAGAATTTCACCCTGCCCATCTGTTTGATAGACGATGACATCGTTGCCGTCGCCCTGGGCGGGGAAGTATCCGTAGACTACTTTGGGCTCAAACAATCCGCTGGCTAGGATCTCCTCTTCCATCTTCTTCTTGATGGGACGATATTTTTCTTCGACGAGGCGGGCATAGTCTTCCTGCGCTGCGGTTTTCAGCTGCCACTGGTTCTTGAACAGGGCGGTATCGTTGATGTAATCGAAGAGGGTTCGCAGGTCGTAGTCTTTGATTACGCGCACGCCCCAGAATGGCGGCGTGGGAATGTTGGGCGCGTCGGTGACTACCGCACTTCTTTCGGCGAAAACGGGACCGGTTTCTTCGTCGACCGCTACGGCTCTTGTGTATTCCTTCACGGTCTTGCCTTCGGTCAGGCGAGTTTCTTTCTTGCCGGCGCCGGAGGTCAGGTCTTCCATAACGTGCAGTCCGGCGAAGGCGTCTTCGCCGTAGAAGACGGCGTTGGAATATTCGCGGCGCAGGTCGTCTTCAACGTATTTGCGGGTGAGGGCGGCGCCGCCGCAGATCACCGGGTAGGCGAGGTTCTGCTGTTGCAAGTCCTGGATTACGTACTTCATTTCAAGTGTGGACTTGACCAGCAGGCCGCTCAGGCCGATGGCGTCGGCGCTATGTTCCTTGGCGGCGCGGATGATTACGTCGCCCGCCTGCTTGATCCCGAGATTCACGACCTTGTAGCCGTTGTTCGACAGGATGATGTCGACCAGGTTCTTGCCGATGTCGTGAACATCGCCCTTCACGGTCGCGAGAATGATGGTGCCTTTCTGCTGCGAGCCCGACTTCTTCTCCATCTTCGGCTCGAGATAGGCGACGGCAGCTTTCATCACACCCGCGGAGTCGAGCACCGACGGCAACTGCATCTTGCGCGCGCCGAACAGGTCGCCGACGGTTTTCATGCCGTCGAGCAGAACAGTGTTGATCAAGTCAAGCGGGGTGTACTGGAGGAGCGCTTCTTCCAGCAAGACGTCCAACGATTTTTTCTGCTCGCCTTCGCCTACAGATTTTTCGCCGTTGATGATGGCGTACTTGAGCTTGTCCTCGATGGACAGAGTCTCGACGTGAGCAGCGGTCTGCGCCTGCGGCTTGCCTTTCGTCCCGGCAAAATGGGCCATGTAGAACTGCAACGGATCGCCGTTCGCCATGTCGCGATAAATCACTTTGCGGGCCAGTTCCACTTCTTCCTGCGGAATCTTGTAGAGGGGATAGATCTTTGAGTAATTGACGATGGCGATATCGAGTCCGTTCTCGACGGCTTCATGCAGGAAAACGGAGTTCAGCACGCGTCGTGGATATACGTCGAGGCCGAAGCTGATGTTGCTCACGCCAAGCACGGTCTTCACGTCGGGCAGTTCCTGCTTGATGCGCTTGACGGCGTTCAGCGTTTCGATGCCGGCGCTGCGATATTCCTCCTGGCCGGTTGAGATGGGCAGGGTCAGCGCGTCGAAGATGATGTCAACGGGGCGGATGCCATACTTTTGCGTCGCGAGATCGAAGATGCGATGCGCGATCGCTACTTTCCGGTCGGCGGTGAGGGCCATGCCTTCCTCGTCGATGGTCAGGGCGATTACGCCTGCGCCGTAGCGCTTGGCCATCGGGAGAACTTTGGAGGTGCGCTTCTCGCCGTCTTCCAGGTTGATGGAATTGATGATGGCCTTGCCGGGGATGCGCTTAAGGGCTTCTTCAATGACGTCGGCTTCGGTGGAGTCGACGAGAATGGGCGCAGGCACGCGAGTCGCGACTTTCTCGAGGATTTTCGAGATGTAGCCTTTCTCGTCTTCGCCCACGATGGCGCAGCACAGGTCGAGCATGTGCGAACCTTCATTCGCCAACTTTTTCGCGAGTGCCAGGATGTCGTCGTATTTGTGACCCTGCACCAGTTTGCGGAAGTGGTCGACGCGCGTAGTCGTATTCATCTCTTCCGCGACGATCAGGGGCTTTGGTTCGAGATCCAGCGGGACGGTGGTGTACGCACTCGACGCGGCTCCTACCGCTTTCACTTCCCGCTTCCCAGGCTCAACTCCGCTTACGGCATCGACCACGGCTTTCAAGTGCTCAGGCTTGGTGCCGCAGCATCCGCCGACGATTCGTACTCCGTAGTCGACTACGAAATGCTTGTGATACTTCGCCAACTCCTCGGGCGAGAGTTTGTAGACAGCGTGGCCGCCTTCGTTCTGCGGAAGTCCGGCGTTGGGCAGAATCGAAATATGTTTGGTCGAGTTCAGGCCCAGATAGCGGACCGCGTCGTTCATCTCGGCGGGGCCGGTGGCGCAGTTCAGGCCGATCACGTCGACGTCGAAGGGTTCAAGCGCGGTGAGCGCCGCGCCGATTTCCGTGCCGAGCAGCATCGTGCCGGATTCCTGCAGTGTCACCTGCACGGTGACGGGCAGGCGCTTCCCGGCTTTGCGCATCGCTTCGATCACGCCGGCGACGGCCACTTTGGCTTGCAGTAAATCCTGCGCGGTCTCGATGAGCAGCACGTCGACGCCGCCTTCGATCAGCGCGGCCGCCTGCTGTTCGTAAGAGGCGACCATTTCGTCGTAGCTGATGTGTCCTAGTGATGGCAGCTTCGTGGTGGGGCCCATCGAACCGGCGATAAAGCGGGGATGGTCTTTCGTAGAGAACTGTTCCGCAACTTCGCGGGCGAGTTTGGCAGCGGCAATGTTGATTTCCGCGACGCGGTCTTCGAGCTCAAACTCGCGCAAGACGAGACTGGTGCCGCCGAAGGTGTTGGTCTCGACCACGTCGCAACCGACCTTGAAGAAGTCGGCGTGGATGTCGCGAATGATGTCTGGCCGGCTCAACACCAGGACTTCGCTGCAATTTTCCTTGCCCCAATAGTCGTCCAGAGTGGGATTGCGCACCTGGATATTGGTACCCATCGCGCCGTCGTAGACCACGACGCGTTCCTGCACGGTTTGGAGAAAGTCGGGCATCAGAAAAAAGTTCTCAGTTCCCGGTTCTCAGTTCTCAGTCTTCAGTTCGAGGCCTTATCCGGTCGTTCATCAGGTTTTACTGAGAACTGAGAACCGGGAACTGAGAACTTTTCCATCTACCTATGACCTATCCCTGATACAACAAACGCCGGCCCGCTGGGGACCGGCGTTGGATTGATCTCAAAATTGCGAAGTCGACTAGCTCCCTTGAGTCCCCACCGGTGTCGAGCCTTCTGGCTCCGCGCCGCTGAATACGGCGTTGGCACCCATGTGGGCCGGCATGATCGACAGTAGTTGCTCTTTGCGATAGACGAGGTTGCTGGCATTAAACGAGGCCAGTTCAAATCCGTGGCCGTGGGTGATGGCGTCGGTGGGGCAGGCTTCGACGCAGTATCCGCAAAAAATACATCGGTTGTAGTCGATGTTATATACGTGAGCGTAACGCTCCGCGCCGGAGACGCGCTTTTCTTCCGTATTCTCGGCGGCTTCGATGTAGATGCAGTTTGACGGGCAGGCTGCGGCGCAGAGAAAGCACGCAACACATTTCTCCAGTCCATTTTCGTCACGCTGCAGGACGTGCATGCCGCGGAAGCGTTCCTGAAACATCGCGCCCTTCAGCGGCCCCGGGCCGTCGGGATAGTTCTCGACGATCGTGGGCTGGAACATCTCCTTGAGGGTGATGCTCATTCCCTGGGCTATGGCACCGATGTTCTTGATGACGGACATGCTTCATTAGTATAGCGGATGCGGCGGGCGCAGGAGTAGGGCCTTACGAAGCGGCGCTGGATTTACAGGCCGGGTTCGACCCTTGTGCCGCCAGCGGGGCGAGGGCGGGGCGCCCCTTCGGCAAGCTCAGGGCAGGATCTCGCGTCTGCCGGCAAGGTGCCGGCGCTACGGTTGAGGACTCGACAAAACCGACCAAATTGGGAGTGATGGCAGTCACTGACACTTCGGTTGGATCCTTTTACGCTGGCCGGATTGATGGGTCCCTCCTCGCTCAAGCCTATGACCAGCCGACGGTTACTTCTCTCGCTCTTTATTCTTGTAGTGTTGGCCTTGTTGTCTGGTAACGGTTTTGGTCAGGGATCGCGGATGAGGTCGGAGAATGATCCGGTCGAAGAGAGCGATCGAGACAATCCGTCGAAGCGGGCGGAATGGATGGATCGAGGGCGGGAGGCTCCGGCGGGACAATCGGCGGCGGCGCTGCGATTGCGGGCGCATCAGCAGAAGATGGCGTTTCGTGCTCAGCGTCAGGCGGGCGTCCTTACGCCAGATACCACGGGATGGGTGAATCTGGGACCAGCGCCGCTGGTTTCGCAGTCGGGAACTTTTTTCAGTTACGGGTTAGTGACCGGGCGGGCGACTTCGGTGGCGGTCGATCCGAGCGACGCAACCGGCAATACGGTGTATTTAGGCGGAGCTTTCGGAGGCGTTTGGAAATCGACCAATGCCGCCGATGCAAATGCCGCCAACGTCAACTGGACTCCGGTCACGGACCAGCAGGCTTCACTTGCGACGGGCGCGGTCTCGGTGAAGCCGGACGGCAGCGTTCTGCTGGTCGGAACCGGTGAGCCGGACAACGCCATCGACAGCTACTACGGCGTCGGAATTTTGCGCTCGACGGATCAGGGCGCGCACTGGACTCTTGTTCCTTCCGCGGACGGTGGTTCTCATCCGTTCGTAGGCCTGGGTGTGAGCAAGTTTGCATGGCTTGCGACTGGAAACACGGTGGTGGCGGCCACCGCGACTACGGCATTGGGATTTGAGGAAGGGAACATCACGGGCCAGACGAATCGCGGACTGTATTTGTCAACCGACGCGGGCCAGACCTGGTCCTACCGTACCCCGAAGGACGGCGGCACATCGATTTCGCAGATTTCCGCTACCGATGTGGTTTACAACGCATCCGCGGGACTGTTCTTCGCGGCGATTCGTTCGCATGGAGTTTACAGTTCGGTGGACGGCGTGAACTGGAGCCGTTTGGGGAGCCAGCCCAATCCCACCGCGTTGAGCACGACAAATTGTCCGGCAGCAGCGAGTGCGAACTGTCCGATGTATCGCGGGCAGTTTGCGGTCGTGCCAGGACGGAACGAAATGTATTTCTGGTTCGTCGACTCCACCCTTCAGGATATGGGCATCTGGGAGACGACTGCAGGGGGAAGCAGTTGGACGCAGGTGCAAACCGCGAGCCAGTGCACACTGGACAGCGACAGCTCGAACCCTCCCTGCGGGATGCGGCAACCGTTCTACAACCTGGAACTGAGCGCGGTGCCGAACGGGAGTTCGACCGACCTGTATGCGGGGTTGGTCAATCTCTACAAGTGCCGGGTGAACAGCGGCACACATGTTTGCGCCACCATCGACAATAACGTACCGAATAACTGGATCAACCTGACGCAGGTCTACTCGTGTCCAACGATCGGTCCGGTTCATCCCGACGAGCACGGACTGGACTTCATCAAGGTTGGCGGCAAGTACGTGATGTACTTTGCCAACGATGGCGGCATCTACCGGACGCTGGATGGAATTTCAGGATTGGTGAGTGGAACGTGCGGGACGCAAAACCAGTTTGACGATCTCAACACGAACATGGGGTCGATGACGCAGTTTGTGTCGTTCTCGCTCCATCCGACGGACCAGAACACTGTACTGGGCGGCACGCAGGACAATGGTTCTCCTGCAACTTCGACCGCCACTTCGAATCCGCTCTGGCAGAATGCGAACGCGGGCGATGGCGGATTCAACGCGATCAACAGCGCCAATCCGGCGCAGTGGTTTACGGCGAACACGAACGTCAGTATTCAGGTGTGTAATTCGGGAGCGTCCTGCAACGCGGACATTTTTCAGAACCACACGGTGGTGAATGCGGGAAGCGCAACCATCGCAGGAGATTTCGGTCCGTTTTATTCGCCTTACATTCTTGATCCGCAGAATCAGAGCGAACTGCTGCTTGGCACTTGCCGGGTGTGGCGAGGGAGCACGGCGGGAACGGCCTTTTCCACGCTCAGCGTTAACTTTGATTTCCTGAGCAACACCACGTGCACGGGAATTGAAACGAATCTGGTGCGGGGGCTGGCTGCGGGCGGGCCCAAGGTCAACAATTTTTCCAATGTTGTCTACGCGACGAGTGAGGGAACAGGACCGAACTGCACGGGATCCTGCGGCGGGCCAGCGGGAGGCGAGGTTTGGGTCACCACCAACGCGGCCACCTCGCTGATGTCGAACGTTACGGGGTCGATCAATCCTCTCCATTACACGATCTCGTCGGTGGCGATGGACACATCGCAAGCGAATGGGCAGACAGCTTATGTCGGGATTATGGGGTTTGTTGGCGCCGGGAACGGGCACGTTTGGAAGACTGGCAATGCGGGTCAAACCTGGACGAACTTTGGCAGCACGTCGACGGGCTTGCCGGATTCTCCGGTGAATGCGCTGCTGGTGGATGCGTCGGCCAATCAGGTGTACGCCGCTACGGACGTGGGAGTGTTTGTCAGTTCGACATCCACTGCCAATTGGACCGAGGTCGGTCCCAATGCGCAGCCAGGAGCGACTGGCTATCTGCCGAATGTGCCGGTGTCGGCGATCCGGTTGTTCAACTCCGGCGGCGCGAAGAAGCTACGGGTTTCGACTTACGGACGCGGCATCTGGGAATACGATCTGATTACGATTCCGGATTACCAGCTGGCCGTTTCCAACACGCCGGTGGTCGCGTTTCCCAGCCAGACGGCGGTCTTTAGCGGATCGCTGACTTCGGTGAACGGCTATGCAAGTTCGGTGACGCTAAGTTGCGGGACAGGCGCGCCAGGAGCATGCACGTTTCCGCTGGGCAATCCGATTACGCCGACGGCGGGCGGGGCCGCGTTCAGCGTCTCGATGAATAGTGGGAGCGCAACTACCGACTACAACTTCAATATCCATGGTGAAGGAAGCGATGGCAACACGATCACGCACGACGCGGCGGTGACGCTGCAAGTCGTGGACTTTGGTCTCGGCGCGCCGGCTCCGAGCACGGTTACTGCGCAACAGGGAGGAACGTCGAACACTACATCTTTCGCGGTCACGGGATTGGGTTCGTTTGCTGGAGCAGTCACGCTGAGTTGTACGGGGACGGTGATCACGGCGGGCGCGACTTGCAATTTTTCTCCGTCGGCGACGGTTCATCCAACGGCGGTGAATCCGGTCAATGTGTCGATGACAGTGTCGGTGCCGATGAGTATCGCGCTGAACAGTTACACGGTGACGATCCAGGCCACGAGCGCGGGCGCACCGGCGGCTAAAACACGGCCGCTTACTCTGGTTGTGATCGCCCCCGTTCCGGATTTCGCGATTGCGGTCACGCCGGGTACGAACACTGTGCTCGCGGGCAAGACGGTCACCTGGAACGGAACGCTGACAGCCCTGAATGGATACAACCAGACGGTGACTCTCTCCTGTGCTACGGCGGGCAAACCGAGTACGTGCACGTTTCAGCCTGCTTCGTTGAAACCCACGGCCGGGGGCGCCGGATTTACAGTCACGCTCGGGAGCGCCACCGCAGGTACTTTCGACTTCACGATTCAAGGGACCGATGGCGCGATCACCCACGCTACGCCGATCCTGAGGCTGATAGTGAATACCGACGTGAATGTCCCGCCGACTCTTGCGGATGTGTCGGTGCAGCCCGGGCAGAAGGCCACTACATCGATGAATCTGTCACCCATCGGCGGCGCGGTGTTCAGCGGCGCGGTCACCTATGCGTGCGTGGGCTTGCCGGCGGGACTGTCGTGCGTGTTCAATCCGACGCAAATTCCGGCCGGAGGCGCAGCGGCAAATGTGGTCGTCAGCATCCAGACGGCGGGGCCATTTGCGGGAACGAAACCCAGACTGGGCGGCGAGAATCAGCGACTGTGGCTGTTTTTGAGCCTCCCCCTGGCGGGGATGGCGTTGCTGCGGCTGGCGGCCCGAGGTGGGAAGAGGCCCTTGGGCGGGATTCGTCTCGGTGTGGCGTTGGCGGTGAGTGTCGTGCTAGTGGCGTGCGGCGGAGGCGGAAGCTCTGGGTCGCCACCCCCGCCGGTCAGCGTGTCGGTGAGCCCGACAGTCGTCAACACTCTTTACCCCAATCTTGCCGGAGCTTCTCCGCAAACGCAAAAGTTTATGGCGACGGTACACAACTCGACGAACCCGGGCGTGACCTGGGCGGTTGCTGGCGGGGCGTCGAATGGGTCCGTCGACGCGAGCGGTTTGTACACAGCGCCGGGAGCGGTTCCGGCAGGAGCGGTCACGGTGACGGCCACGGCGCTGGCGGACGTGAGCAAGTCCGCGAATGCAACCGTCAACATTCAGACGCCGACGGCATCCGGGACATATGCAATCACCGTAAGCGTGACCGAAGCGACTCAGCCCGTGGCTCAGCATTCGGCTACGTTCAACCTCACCGTGCAGTAGGAAATTTGTAAATGGTAATTTGTGCTGGCAATTTGGGGCGCGGAGCGATCCGCGCCTTTTGCTTATTTGGAAACACCGCCGTCAAGTGCGTTGCCGCTGGCGCGGCCGCGTTGTGGCGCAGGGGGAGACGCGGCACGCGCGTCTCTACTCTGTTGCCGGGTTGTGCTGCGGTACTATCTAGCGTCAGCGGATACGGTCTTCAATTACAAATTACCAATCACCAATTACCAATCCTATGCATGATATCGCGGTGATCGGCGGCGGCATTGTGGGGCTATCTGTTGCCATGCAGGCAACGGAGCAGGTTCCCGGAGTGCGGGTGCTGATCCTGGAAAAAGAAAACCGTGTAGCGCAGCACCAGACGGGTCACAACAGCGGTGTCATCCACAGCGGCGTCTACTACAAGCCGGGATCGCTGAAGGCTCGGCTCTGCGTCGAGGGCGCTCGCGAGATGGTCGAGTTTTGCCAGCGACACGAAATTGCACACAAAGTTTGCGGCAAGGTCATCGTTGCGATCAATGCGGAGGAGGCTGCCCGCTTGGACGGGTTGCGGCAACGCGCAGAGGCGAACGGCCTTACTGGCGTGGAAACGGTCGGACCGAAAGCGCTGCGCGAGATTGAGCCGCATGTGGTTGGGGTGAAGGCGCTCAAAGTGCCGTCGACCGGGATTACGGACTATGGCAACGTCGCGCGCAAGTATGCGGAGATCGCAACGGCAGGCGGCGCAGAATTGAAGACAGGCGCAGGCGTTCTCGGTTTTTGCAAGGACGCTAACGAAGTGGTCATTCAGACTCGCGCGGGAGATTTTTCTGCGCACTATGTTGTCAATTGCGCCGGATTGTACAGCGATCAGATCGCGAGGCTGGCGGGGCACGACCCGGAGATGATGATCGTGCCGTTTCGCGGGGAGTACTACGACTTGATTCCTGAGCGGTCTTCGCTGGTCCGCAATCTCATCTATCCCGTGCCCGATCCGAGTTTCCCTTTTCTCGGCGTGCATTTCACGCGACGCATTTCCGGCACGATCGATGCCGGACCGAATGCGGTGCTGGCGTTGCGGCGCGAGGGCTATCGGCGAACGGATTTTGATTGGGGCGAGGCAATGGCAACGCTTGGCTATCGCGGCTTTCGGGCGATGGCTTGGCGGCAGTGGCGGTACGGACTTGCCGAGTATCGCCGTTCCTTGCTGAAGGGCGCGTTCGTGCGCTCGCTTCAACAGTTGGTGCCGGAGATCCGCTCGGAAGATCTGGTTCCGGGAGGAGCGGGCGTGCGGGCGCAGGCGCTGGCGCCGGACGGCAACCTGGTGGAAGATTTTCATTTCGTCCCAAAGGAACGATTTCTGCATGTGCTTAACGTGCCGTCGCCGGCGGCGACTGCGTCGCTGCCGATTGGGCGAGAGATTTTGAAGATGGTTCCGATGCAATTTTTGAAGAGATGATCGACGCCGTGCCTCCGCAAGAGACGCCATCCTGGTGTAGTCTGGTCACTCGCCAATACAAGCAGGGAGAATAAGCATGGTGAAAGCTGTGACACACAAACACAAGGTTGCGGTGCTGGGCGCGGGAAAAATCGGAGGCATTTTGTTGCAGGCGCTGTTGCGCGACGGCCTGCTGTTGCCGTCGCAAACGTGGGCGACGGTGGCGCATGCGGAGCGAGCGCGGGCGCTTAAGGACAAACTGAAAGTTCACGCCGGCACCGACAATCTGGAAGCCGTACGGGATGCCGACATCATTTTTCTCTGCGTCAAGCCCCAGGTGGTCGTGGATGTGGTGCGGGAGATTCGGGCGCACGTGAACCGCAACCAGCTTTTGATTTCAGTGGCAGCGTCAGTGCCCACCGAGATGATCGAACGCGGGCTGGAAAAGGAAGTGCCGGTCGTCCGCGCCATGCCGAATACGCCATGCGTGCTGGGCGCGGGCATGACGGCGCTGTGCAAGGGACGATTCGCGCAGAAGCATCATCTGGAACTGGCGTCGAAATTTTTCGACGCCGTGGGACGGACTGTGATCGTCGACGAAAAGCACATGGATGCGGTCACCGGGCTTTCGGCCAGCGGTCCGGCGTACATCTACATTATTCTCGAGTCGCTGGCGGAGGCAGGCGTAAAAGTCGGCCTGCCGCGCGATATCTCCACACTGCTGGCGGCTCAGACTACGCTGGGTGCGGCGCGCGTCGTGCTGGAAACCGGCGATCATCCGGCGTTGCTGAAAGACGCGGTGACCACGCCCGCGGGCTGCACGATTGACGGCATCATGGAACTGGAAGAGGGCAAACTGCGTGTGACGCTGATCAAGGCCGTGGTGAAAGCGGTGCAGCGGGCGAAGGAGTTGGCGTTTTCGTAGGGTGGCAATCTTCTACTCGACTCGGCGGCTGTTCAGATCGGCTGCTGGCGGCACGTTAAGTACGCCTCCAATCCGCTTGCCGAAATATCGACCGAAATGGCGAAGGTCGCCCGTCAGTAGATGGGTTGCGCGTGCCTCAACTGCCGAATGCATGATAGGCATATCCTTCTCGGGTAGTGAGATTCCAGGAGGTAGCTTTCCCTCGACAACGTCATAGAAAGAGAGTTCTTTGGTCAGTTCGGCCAGTCGCTCACGCTGGTCCGGATGCGTGAGATTGATCCTCGCTTCCTCGACTGCAAATAGTGCGAGGAGCAAAGCTCTACGCGCGGGAGCTTCCAGAGTCGCCGGACCACGCCATCGAGGTTGTAGGCTGCGGAAAACAGGATATTCGCGTTATGCCGGCCGGTAATGAGGAATCGAATCCGGATCCAATCCGAGCTTCTGCACTTCCTTGCGGGCCCTTCTGTAGTCGGCGGGGCCAACCGCGTTCGAAAGCAGAAATTCTGCCTTGCGTTCCGGCGTATACTGCTCAACCGGGACGACCACCGCGGGCCGAATCAAAATCCCGTCCTCGGTTTCTTCGGCTGTTACCAGACTGCCTTCTTCTATCCCGAATCTCTTGCGTAATCTCGCCGGGACATGACCGCTCCTCGTTTCCCAACTTTGGCTGATTCCACATTTATCCTCTTTGCCTGAATGTTCAACTTGCCTGAACATCAGGCAAGATGCAACCCTGGTCATTCCGGCAGTGCAAACTTCAGCGTCACTTCGGTCTGGAACTCGGTGGGACGGCCTTGCACGAGGTAAGGTTCGTAGCGCCAGGTGCGCACGGCGTTGGAGGCGGCTGCGGCTAGCGCGGGGTCGCCGGACCTTGGGCGAATCGAGGTTACCGCGCCATCGGATCCGACGATTACTTCCAGAACCACGTCGCCGGCGTGGTGAGCGGCCAGGGCCTCGGCCGGATATTGCGGCTCGGTGCGCTGGAGGAGGCGACCCTCAGCCGCCTCTGGCGCCAGCCAGACCCGCGCAATCGCGGATGGAGTCGCGTCCCCGGACGCCGCAGAGAGAGCTTTCTTGTGCGCAGACGGCTTCATCCGGAAGACAACTTTGCCTTGTTCGTAGACCACTAACCCCGCAGGGGCGGTGTCCGGCGCAGATTTTTCGGTAGAGTTCGATTTCGGCTCCTGCGCGGCGGGAGCGATTGGGCGTGAGGTCTTTGCATCGACTGCGGACAATGGCCGATTCTTAGGGACGGGCGCGGAATGGCCGAGCCATCCGATACGGGTTCCAATCAAGAAGCTCACGGAGATCGCCAACGCAATCGCCAGACCTCCCAGAACCAGGCTCCAGGTTTCATAGCGCGATCGTTTCTCCGGTGTCGCGTATTTCGGCGCCAGCACGAACGGTTGCATGCCCGAGGCGTCAGAAGCCAATGGCGAACGTTGTTCCAGTTCAAACCCGGCACGCCGGATGCGAGCTGCTTCCCGCGCGAAGATTTCCAAAAGGTTCTGATCGCTTTCGACGAACTCGGCGGGATCAGTGCCGAATACTTCCAACACGCCAACCATTTCTTCGCCTTCCAGTACGGGAACAATCAACATGGAGCGAACTCCCAGGCGGCGGCAGGTGGCCGCGTCCACGCGCGGATCGGTTTCCGTATCGAGACAGAGCTGCGACTGATGAGTGCGAAGACAGGCGCCGGAAAGGCCGTCGCGGGTATTGAGGGGGATGCCGAGGTCGGGAGCGTGCTCTCCCGTAGCGGCGCGGCAGACCATTTCATCGCCGCGCTTGAGGGCCAGCGCGGCGGCGCGGGCACGGGTGGCGTCGGCGGCGCGCACGACCAATTCATTGAGGATCAGATCGAGCGCGAGTCCGGGAGGAAAGCCGGCGGCGATCTGCCGCTCAAGAGCCTGAGCCAGGTCCGGTTGGGCGAGCGGATTCGAATCGTCTGCGCGCGACTCCGGCCACGACATGGATTGCGGGAGCATAATTGATGTCCCGGTGGCCTGCCCGGACTTGGCAGTCGGCAGTCCGCAGTTAAGAGCAGGCTTGCACGCGAGTTTCCCCCGAATCCGGAGAGAAGTCAATTGCGCCAGCCCTTGCCCGCCTTTCCCAAAAAAGGACAGGGCCGTTCTCGGTGGAAGCGGCCCGGTTAAGCCGAAAACACCACTATGTCTTTCGCTGAACAGGGAGGGCTGATCACGGACCCGCCACTGCTGTCTCCGTAAACTTCACAGCCTTCAGGCCGGCGACAGTTCCGTGCAAGAAATACTTTCCCGGAACGTTCGGCAGTTGGTAGGACACAAAAGCCTTGCCGAGGGAATCAGTCACCGCGGTCGTCGGAGTCAGGACGCCGCCCGCGCCGCCGTCGTCGAAGGTCACGGTTACGCCGGGGACGCCGTTCGCATTCACGTCCCGCACCGTTACTCCGAGCAGGGTCGGCAGAACTGTGCCAACGGTGCCGGTTTGTCCGGACCCGCCACCCGCGTTGACAACCTTCACCGGCGGGCCCGCGATCGCGGTTGCAGTGAGTGTGAGATTTCCAAAGCCCGTGGAGGTCGCGGTGAGGGTATAGGTTCCCGTCTTTTTCGGCAGCGTGTAGCTAGTCGACACAAATCCGCTCCCGTTCGTCATGGCTGAGGCGGGATTAAATACGCCGCCCTTCCCGCCGTCGCTGAAGGCAATGGTTGCACCAGCATAGGGAACGTTGGTGTACGCCTGCACGGTCTGGATTTGAATTTGTTGGGGCAGGGCCGTTTTCGCTATCCCCGTTTGGTCGCCTCCGGAAATCAGGGACATGTAGTGCTGGAGTCCGAAGACCTCGAGGGTGGTGCGGGTCGCGATGTACACCCTTCCGTTGGCGACGGTCTGAGTGACGAAATGGGACAGATTCGGCAGGTAATCGCGTGCCAGCTGGTGAGAGCTGTACAGCAACTTCAACGTCAGGGCATCATACGCATAAATCTGACCGCCATTAATCACCCAGACGATTGCATTGTTGTTCCCGTTGGCCGAGATGGAAGGGGCATGCGCTCCGGTGAGTTTGCTGGTGGTCTGAACGATTGGCGTCGCGGAGAGCATCCCGCCGGACACCGAGAACACCTTCAGCAGGTCGGCCTTGGAGCTAAAATACAACCGGCCATTCCAATACGCGGGAGCGGTTCGGAAGGAATTGGTTGGCAGCACGCCGACCAATTCCTGAATGATCTGACTGTCGTTCGGGGCGTACATCCCCAGGTTGTCGCGATTGAGGACGTAGATCGTGCCCTGCTTGCCCGCCGCCACTATTACGTGCGGAAAGGGTCCGTCCTGATCGGGCAGGATTACCGGAGACCCGCCGCTGAGATCGAGGTCATGATCGTTGAGATAGGCCACCGCACCGGGGATGAAAAAATCCATCAGTTGGAGATCGCCGGAAAGCTTGAGGACGGCGTGGGTGTAGCCCTGGCCGCCTACGTCAACGTCAAAGTTTCCTTCGGACGTCAACGGATAAATGAAGCCTTGATCATCGGCTGCCAGCCCGCCGCCAGACTGCCAGATGGAGGTAAGACCGTGATCGGGATTGGTATCGAAAACGCTGGTTTGCTGTAACGTCGTGGCGTCATAGCCGAGCACCCAGGAATGGTTGCTGTCATTGCAGTAATTCGAGCCAAAGGCGAGATACACAACGCCATTCATCAGCAACAGGCCGGGGCGATTTTTCTGGTGAAGACTATTA
The DNA here is from genome assembly GCA_963799305.1 of uncultured Acidobacteriota bacterium. Classification (GTDB taxonomy): domain Bacteria; phylum Acidobacteriota; class Terriglobia; order Terriglobales; family Acidobacteriaceae; genus Acidiflorens. The sequence continues at coordinate 92,766 of CAWCWX010000002.1, forward strand.
AAGTTGACGACGTGTCCAGCGTTGCTGGTGATAGTCGCGCTGATAATTACCGGGCTTCCCGGCTTGTCCTGTCCGGTCCCCAGGTCGAGAGCATGCAACTGGTGGCGGACGGTGCCGTTGTCCAGGATCTTGGCCACCACGTACATAGTGCCGGCAGCAGCATCGATGGCAGGCGTGCCGACAATTCCTTCCTGGGTGAAACCGGGACCACGGTCCTCGGTGCTGGCGCAAGGCAGAAATGCACCGCTGGCGGTGGTGATGCCGCTGGCAGGATTAGTAAAATTCGCGTGCCACAGCGGCGCCGCGTTGCCTCCGGCGTTACTTTCCGCGTCGAAGGCGTATACCGAATCTGCCATGGTCGCCACATAGACAACGTTGTGGACCCCCTTGCCGGGAATGTTGACGTTAGGAACATACAACGGCTGGGCTAAGGACTGATAGTCCAATGGATAGGTGAATAAGCGTCCGAAATTGTTCTTGTCAACGTTGCTGGGAGTGAGCAAAACCTCGTTGGTATTGGCTCCAGTACGGGCATTGTTGTCGTGGCTCGTCGGAAATGCAACTTGCGCCGACGAGACCAGGCACAGGAAGAACAGGCTCGCTCCGAGCGCCCAGAACGACAAGCGGCAACGACTGAACGAACCATAAGGCCGGCAATGGACACCAGAATGGGATCTTCCCATCCTTTCGGGGGAATGTACGAGACTCATCAGCAGCTACCTCCAACAGATATGTCGCCTGGCACAGGTCGCCACGCGGGGCGTTACAAGGGGAGTAAGCAGTTATGGAGCCAGTAGAGGAAATTGGCCATGCAAGCGCTAAAAGACTCAGGGGTCGTACGTTCTTTATATCATCTGATCTCTTGTGCGAAAAAAATATTTCAGAGGCTGCAACTCTTTGCACATTCAGCCCCCCATCGAGAACCCTGTAAGCAACCCTACGGAGCGCCATGAGAGGCGCTACCCGCCTGCGCTGCGGCCTGTCTGACCAGGGTGTGGGGTGTTCTTTTCTGGTTCTACAATGAACTCTCGGCAGCGCCGCGACGCGGCACCGCGTGAAGAAAAGATCGACCAAGCCGGCCCGACCAGGTAAGCGCGCCTGGGCACCCACCACATCGTGTCCTAATCTTTGATAGGCGTGGCGTATATTTTTGGGCGAGAGCAGACGGACAATCGGCTAGGGCCAGTTAGTAATCGACTCGTAAGCGCAGGGAAAACGCGCGGGGCGAACCAATCGCGGTGCCGGAGAATAGGCTGGCAAAGTTAATTAGATTGAGCCGGTCGTTCAGATTCCGTATGTCGGCCTGCAAACGTACCGCCCGTGCTTCCTTCTTATAGAGTTCGACCCCGGCCGAGATATCCACCGACAATGAGGGCTTGACCCGCCCCGCTTCCAGGTTCACGCGATCCACTACCGCCTGACCGAATTCCTCGATTAGCGTGGTCATGTCTTCGTCACTGAGTTCCACCGGTAGGCCGGTGCCATAGGTCGTCCCGAGCGCCACCCAGAATCTCGACCGGGGCTGATAGCGAACCTGGCCGTGGACGGTATGGCGCTGATCCTGCGAAACCCATGTCCGATCATGCGAGTTGAGTTCTTCAGAGGCGTCTTCCCCGAGGAACAATCCACCCACCACGGGAAGGCGCGCCGATGCGACCTGATAGGAGTAACTAACCCACGCCGTAACCGGTCCCCACTGCGGCAGCGCGAGCTGGCTTTCCACTCCGTAGATGTTCGCGGAACTCAGGGCGATTGGAAAATTCACGCCGGTGTTGAGGAGCACATCGTCGTCGGCAAAATTCCGCAGTCGGCGCTCGAATACATTGGCGGAAACGTGCGCCCGCTTGTAAAGCTCTTTGGTGGCGCCCAGTTCGAAATAGTTTCCCCGCGAGGGACGCAGGGGCAGTTGCGCCACGTCGTCGTTCAGCGTGCGCACTTTCGCCGAGGTGCTGAGCAGCAGATTTTCGATCGCCGGTGTGCCGAAGACGCGATCGTACGATCCGCGAAATACGACTCCGAGTTTCGGAACATACCAGGCGAAACCGACCCGCGGACTAAAAGCCGACTCCTCCACCCGCACGCGGTAGTGGTCGAAGCGCAGCCCCGCGCTCAGATTGAAATTCTTGAAATGGATGTTGTCCTGGAAGAAAAGCGCCTGCTCGCGATCGTGTCCGGATTCGTGAAACGCAAAATCCAGAGGCGTGGAGGGGTCGAAGCCATCGTCGTCCGTGATGTGATAGGAGAATTTTTCGTAAACCAGGCTGTCGATCGCGTCAATGCCCGCCTTCAAGTCATGATGCTTGAAGGAAGCAGCGATGGTGCCGCTGACATACCCTTCGCGAAAGCCGCGGTGTTGAAACGCTTCCATGGGAGTGGAAAAGGGATTGGAAACCAGGCCCGCCTGCACATCCCGCACCCGCGCTTGCACGGTTCCTAAAAGGCTGGAAGAAAAAATGTGCTGATAGGAAACCTGGCCCGCGACTTCTTTGTTGTTGCGGTCCTGCCGTTGCCCGGCTTCCTCCTGGACGAGTTCGTTGGGAACGAGCAGGCCCGAGCGCGCGAAGTTCACCGAAAAACGCAAGCGGTCTTGCGGCGTCAGGTCGCGCTCAAAACTGCCCTTCACGCCCGCCATGGTTGCGCGGTTCGTGAAGTTGTTCAGGACTGGAGGATCGAGAAAACGGTCGGTGCGCGCCCCCTGTACGCTCAGTCCGACTACATTGCGCCCGTCATAGTAACTGGTGCCGACGAAACCATTGGCGGTCACAAAACTCCCGCCTTCCAGCAGGACCGTCCCGTGCACGCCCCGCGCGGGATTTCGGTCGGTGACGGTTTCGATCACGCCCCCAACTTTACGGCCAAACTCGGCGGGGATGCCGGAGGTGTATACCTTGACCGACTGCACATCGTCGAGGTCTTCAGTTGCTGAGAATGCCGGCGAGCGATTGTTGAGGATCGGCAATCCGTCCACGACATACTGCGTGTCGTATTCCGCGCCTCGAGGATGTAAAACTCCGTTGGCTTCGAGCAACCAGCCGGGCTGGGATTGCACGACATCAATCCCCTGCCGCCCAGGAACCGTCGTAGACCAGTCCCGGAGGGCGATCGCCCCAAGTTGATAGGTGTTGCCGGTGTTGATCGTGTCCAGCAGCGTGTCGGAATCCCGCACGTTTACGGTCTGGCTCACGGAGGCGACGGCCAGCGCCGCGGAGTACTTTACCGGGAGTTCGGAGCGGATTTCAATCAGAACGCTGTAAGGCGCGAAGCCCGGCTCCTCCAAGGTGAGCTTATAGCTGCCCAGAGGGAGTCTGCGGGCGATGTATTCGCCGGTAGTCGAGGTATCAAAGGTCAACTCGAAGCGGTTCGCCTCGCTGAAGAGCGTGCCATGGGCCGGCAGACCGGCTCCGGAAGCGTCAGATACGGAGAGACGCAACTCACCGGATCGGTCCTGCGCAAACGAGGCGGGAGGGAGTGCGGCCAGAACGGCGGCCAGAAGGCCGGCACTTAAGAAAGTATGTTTCACCTGTTTCTCTTAGATGCGTCGGGGATGCGCCGCCCAGCGGTTATTATATCTGGGCCGTGCTCAGTCCCAGCGCTCCGGATGTGCCACACCTTTTGGGCGACCATGGTGTGACGATGCCACTGCGGTCGGAGGTTGCCCTGCTGATGGACTTTGGCGTTCGGAAGGGCACGAAATCGAAATGACGGCGGATGGACCTTCGCGGTTTCCCCTCAACTCCGAGCAGCGCCATGCCGTCAGCGCCAGTTTTCTCGGCTGGACACTGGATGCGTTCGACTTCTTTGTCATTGTCTTTCTGGTCGACGTGCTGGCCGAACACTTTCATGTGCCCGCATCACGCATCATTTTCACCATCGCTCTCACTTTAGGGATGCGTCCGGTGGGCGCGCTTCTGTTCGGTCTGCTCGCTGACCGCTACGGACGGCGGACTCCGCTGATGGCGAACGTCGTGTTCTTTTCCGTGGTGGAACTGCTCTGCGGCTTTGCTCCCAACTACACGGTGTTCCTGGTGTTGCGCACGATCTATGGCATCGGCATGGGCGGAGAGTGGGGCGTGGGCGCCTCGCTGGCCATGGAAAGCGTGCCCCCAAAATGGCGCGGCACCATCTCCGGGATCGTCCAGTCCGGATATTCCTTTGGTTACCTGCTGGCCGCGGTGGCGGCGAAAGTTGTGCTGCCTTTCTGGGGATGGCGCGCGATGTTCTGGGTCGGAGGCCTGCCCGCTCTGCTGGCGTTCTACATCCGCTTCAAGGTGAGCGAGTCGGAGGCGTGGAAGCAGCAACGCATGCCGGGATTTGGCGCCATTGTAAAAACGGCAGCGTCGAACTGGAAACTCTTCTTGTATTTAGTCGTCATGATGAGCTGCATGCATTTTCTGTCGCATGGCACTCAGGATCTATATCCAAACTTTCTGAAATCGGTGCATGGCTTTTCGACATCGACGGTCGCGAACATTGCGATTCTTTACAACGTTGGCTCGTTGCTGGGAGCGGTCGTCTTCGGACGTCTTTCGGAGCGCATCGGGCGGCGGCGCTGTCTGGTAAGCGCGGCTCTGCTTTCGTTGTGCGTCATTCCGCTTTGGGCATTCGGCAATAGCCTGGCCGCCCTCGCGGTCGGCGCCTTCGTGATGCAGGTGGGAGTGCAGGGAGCGTGGGGGATTATTCCGGCGCACTTGAATGAACTTTCGCCAGCGGCGGTGCGCGGACTGATTCCTGGACTGGCTTATCAACTGGGAATTCTCGTGGCTTCGCCGGTGAATAGCATTGAATATGCGCTGCGGGACCGTTTCGGCTATTCGCGGGCACTTGCGGGATTCGAAATTATCAACATTATTCTGCTGATAGTCGTCGTCAGCCTGGGGCCGGAGAGTAAGGGGAAGGAATTTCTGGCGGAGGCGCGTGGCCGGGATGGGCCTTAGGCGATCCTACATAGCTTTGTGATCAGGCAGTTGGAAGCCAAAAGCTGTCCCGTTGGTATGCTGATAGAGTATCTAAACGTTGTTGGCGAGCCAAACTTGTTCGATGATATCTCCCCATCGCGGTTCGCGCCGAATGAAAGGGCGTATTTCCTGACCTCATGAAACCTGCGCGCGCGCTCGTCACCGGGGGAGCGGGTTTTCTCGGTTCTCATCTCTGTGATGCTCTGCTGGGAGATGGTTATGCGGTAGTTGCCGCCGATAATCTGCTCACCGGACGGCTCACTAACCTGCAACATTTGCGGAACGACTCCCGTTTCGAATTTCTCGAGCAGGATGTTTGCATTCCATTCGATTGCGGCGCGGTCGACTACGTGTTTCACTTCGCCAGTCCGGCCAGTCCGGTCGATTACGCGGAACATGGCATCGCGACGCTGCGCGTGGGATCGTATGGCACGTTTGAAGCACTGGAGGTGGCCCGACGCCACAATGCCAAGTTCATGATGGCTTCCACCTCGGAGTGCTATGGCGATCCTCTGGAACATCCGCAAACCGAAACCTATTGGGGACATGTCAATCCGATTGGGCCGCGGTCGGTCTACGACGAGGCCAAGCGCTTCTCGGAAGCCGTCACCACCGCCTATCATCGCTACCACCAGGTAGACACGCGGATTCTCCGCATCTTCAACACCTACGGTCCGCGCATGCAAATTAAGGACGGACGAGTGATTCCAAATTTCATGTGGCAAGCGCTGCGCGGAGAAAATCTCACGGTGTACGGCGAGGGCAGCCAGACCCGCAGTTTCTGCTATGTGAGCGACGAAATTGAGGGCATCCTCCGTTTGTCGCGGTCTACGGAGCATGAACCGGTGAACATCGGAAACCCGAACGAGTTCACCATCCTGGAGTGTGCCAAAAAGGTGATCGCGGTAAGCGGCTCCGACAGCAAGATTCAATTCCAGCCGTTGCCCCAGGACGATCCCAAACAGAGGTGTCCCGATATTTCAAAAGCGCGGCTCTTGCTGGACTGGGAACCGAAAATCGATCTGGAGAGCGGCCTGAAATTGTCGTTAGAGTACTTTCGCAAGGCGGTCGCAGAGGCATCGCGCAACGCGCTCCGTTAGCGCGCCAGTTCATCAAGCGTAGGACCAGCCGCGAGCAGGGCCAGCAGACGTAACACTTCTTCGCGTTCCGTGTCGTCCTCGAAGATGAAGCGCACGCCCATGCCGAAGCCAGGATGCACGGCTTGTACCTCGCCCCGAATCTTCAATTTCATTTCCTTGGTGCGGACCACGATTTCGACGTCGGTCTGTCCGGTAAGCGGGGACGGCATTTCGACATAGCAGCCACCCTCGCTGACGTCGGAAAGCGCGCAACGATTAGGAACAGTACTCCCCATTCGATAGACCTCAGCGCCGAGCTTGCAGGCGAAACGCCGCTCGCCGCGCCGATTGCTGCCGCCCAGGGGGGCGGCATGCCCTTCTGCTGGAACTTGTCCAGCCGCTGGCCGGACGGGTTGCGCAGGAGGGAGATCCTTACCTTGAATCTGGCGGAAATTGTTTTGCAGCAGCCAGGCGTGCATGAGGCGGCGGGAAGCCTGGGGAACATCCACGAAACGGATTCCAGTCCGGCCGCTGGCGTCCTGCCAGGCCACTTCGCCTGACACGCGAACGCTCCCCTGCTGGCCGGGAAGCGAAAATTGGAAATACACTTTGCCGGCGGGAGGCAGGGTATTTGCACTTCGCAGAGACGTTCCCCCGTCACTCAGGTCGACGATCGTGCCGCGCAAATCCTCCACGCCGGGATACGCCACGCTGGTGGGCGAATTCACGGGAATGCGGGCGCCGCGGCGCCGCTCGCGCCGCATCAATCCGCGGGCCGCGCGCAGGCTGAGACGGGTACGCTCCAACGAAAGGGGGCGGTAGAGAACAAAATTTGCGCCCAAACCAAACACCGGGCGAGCGCTGAAGTCGGCGTCGAGAATGGCGACGAGCAGCGTATTGCGAGACCCACTGCGAGTTTGCCGAAGTTTGGCGAGGAATTCTTCCGAGCTTTGGTCGGCGCGGTAATCGAGAATTACCGCGTCGAAAATCTCTTCGTCCAGGCGTTCCAGGCCGCGGGAAATGGAGGGCGTATGTTCCGCCATGATCTCCATCTCCTTCAGGACAGTCTTCAGCAGGTTCGCCGAATCCTGGTCCGGGCACACCACGAGAACGCGCAAGTCCATGATGTCTGCATCCTAGGGTGGGGCGATATCTGCGACAAGTTACCTGTGTCACAGGGAAACTTTCGTCATCTGGACATTCCGGTGACGCGGTCTAAGCTGAATTTGGGCGCAGTAGAGTCTGTGCGCCCGATTGTTCTTCCAGGACCCGCGCACATGGACACGAAAATCGCAACCTGGCTCATGGCAGCCGGCGCCATCATCGGCTTCGCCGGACTGTGCATGCTGCCGGCAGCGTTCGGTGCCGAAGGCGACCGAACTGTTTTGGGCGTCGGGTCGGTCGTGACCGCGATGGGCCTGCTGCTGATTTCCGGTGGTTTCTATGTCAAAGCACGGGCACTCGGGCCTGCGCCGGCGCCAAAGAGTGCCACGGCGAGCGCCAAATCGAGCCGCAGCAAAGCGGTGTGCGACCAGTGTTTCGAGGACGAACCGGTCATCCAATGCCGCGTTCATCAGCTTCACCTTTGCCCTTCCTGTTTGAGCAAGCATTATGACTTCCGCTCCTGCGCGTATGTGCCCAGTACGCGGCGAGGCACTTCCAAGTCATCCACGTCTGCCTACTCGCAAGCCTCGTCCGGCTAAACTTTTGTAACTCCCAGCCGATTACATATCGTAAGGACATTGTGCGAATGGCCGGTGTACCCCGGTACTTTGACGCATGTCCCAACCGTCCCTAACATCAGCACAGTCCGGCCCCCGATGGAAGAGCGCTCCGTGCAGGACTGCTCGACCGCCGGGCTATCAGTTTTTAGGCACGCAGCACGTGGAACGAAGGTTCCGGCAACGATTATGAAAAGCCTGCGAACAACATCATCGCGTCCAACCAGCGGGTTCAGCCTGCTGGAAATGGTTACGGTGCTGGCCTTGATCATCATCATGGCGAGCATTTCATTCATGAGCCTGCAACCCATGCTGCGGCAGCAGCGCGTGAACAACGCCTACAACACGGTGTTGTCGGCGATGCGTCAGGCGCGCGACAACTCGGTGGCGCAGCGGACTTCCTACGTGGTCACGCTCTCGACCGTAAGCATTCCAAACAGCGTCACGGTGGCACCCACGCTGGTGGGACCGCAGGGCATCCAGAAAACGGTGACATACGCGCTTCCCATCGACGTAAGTTTCAACGTCGTAGCTGGCATTCCGACCGCGCCCACCAAAACCCCGGACGGCTTTGGGACCGGCGGGAAGGCACTTGACTTTGGGTTTACCGGTTCTGGAACGGGCGTGGGCGGAAGCAACGTTATCTATTTTTGTCCGGATGGTTCCGTTCAGGACGCAGTTGGCGGCGTGGGCCAGTGCGCCGGCAATATCAGCAGCGGTGTGGTTTATATTGCGCGGCCCGGAGAGCTGTTGAGTTCGCGCGCGATCACCGTGTGGGGAGCCACCGGACGCATTCGCGGGTGGCGGCTTTATAACGGCGGCGGAGGTGCGGCTTGGCAACGACAGTAATCGGACGTAAGGCGGGGTTAGTCCCGCGCAAAAAAATTGAAGCTGGGTTTACCTTGCTGGAAGTGGTCATCTCGATGGCCATCCTCACCATCGGCCTCGTAAGCCTGTTAGGTGTATTCGGGATTGCCATGGCCTCGACGCAGGATTCACAGCAGGACATGATCGCCAAGCAACTGGCCAATGAAGCGCTCGAGAGTATCGTGACCGCGCGCAACACGTCCCAGAAGCAGTGGAGCGACATTCAGAACGTTGCCGATGGCGGCGTCTTCCTCAACGGCTATCAACCGATATGGAAAGCAGGGGGCGACGGCATCATGGGTACGGCCGATGATGCCGGGAGTGGATACCAGACCATCATCGAGCCGGGGCCGGACGGAATTTACGGCACGTCCGACGACATCCAGCTACCCATGTCGAACTATCAACGCAAGATAGAGATTCAGCCGGTTACCGATAACAACGGGAACATTGTCGCTACGTTGCGGGCGATCAATATCACGGTCCAATACAACACGCCCCGCGTTGTTCGAAGCAAGACATACGTTCTCACTTCGTTTATTTCGCAGTACCGGTAAAGAGGGGGAATAATGCAACAGCACGCCACAGTCCGGCGCTACCGAGGGTTCACTCTGCTGGAGATGATGATCGCCATGGCTCTGGGAGCTGTGGTGATGGCAGCCGCCGTCCAGATGTTCAGCAAGAGTGTGACCGGCACCTGGCTGGTTACGCAGCGCTCCGAAATGCAGCAGGACTTTCGCGCCGCCGCCACCATGCTGACCAAAGACGCAAGTATGGCCGGCTCCGGAATGGGAAATAACGTGCAGATCGCTCTGCCCTCGGGCACCGGAGTGCTCCCCGTGTATGGCTGCGATCAGATTCCCAAGTGCTACATCAATGGCGGCGCGGTGGCCTATCCGACTCAACTTGTAGGCGGGGTCAACGTGCCCTATCTGTACGGGCTGATGCCGGGTTGGAAGTTCGGCCCCACGCTCAACGGCGCCGCCGGCCCCACGGACGTGCTGACGGTGGTGAATGCCGACACTACTTTTCTGCTTGGGTGCTACGACGTGAGTGTCACTTCCGCGACGCTGGTCCGCTTCACACTGCCAGCTCCTTTGCATCCCACGTGCGTACTGACGCCGCCGCTGGTGGCGCCGCAGCCTGTCGATAGCCCGACGATCGGCCTGACACCCGGCGATCTGGTGCAATTCCAGGTCACCATCGGCGCCGGCGCCGGGGCGACCAGCTCTACCGTGATGGCGGAAGTGACCAATGTGACCAAGAAGTCTGCCACCCAGTGGGACGTGGCCTTTGCCGCCGGGGATCCCTTGAGGATGAATCAGCCCACCGCCGCCGCAGGCAGCGTCAAGCAGATTGTTGGCGGTACCGGATCGGCGAACCGTATCAACGTCGTTTCCTACTACATCGACAATTCGATTGTTCCCCCGCGCCTGATGCGTCAGGTGAGCGGACATACTCCGATCCCGCTCGCGGAAAACGTGGCGTTCCTCCAGTTCAGTTATGACCTCTATAACTCGAATACCGGGTCGGTACTCACCGATCAATCGGACGGCGGCGCTTCGCAGGCCTTGACCCCCAACCAGATCACGAAGATCAACATCAAGCACATGAGCGTCAACAGCGCGCTCCATGGCAGCAAAGGCTATCAGGGATTGGATCTGCAAACCTCCGTGAGCGCGAGGGATTTGACCTTCAAGAATGACTATCCCCTCTCGAGTCCGTAGAGACCGGGTGGTGGGAGAAAAAGACATGGGGAAACAACCAAGGAGTTCAACGATGAGAAGCGCGAGACTGCGATCCAGGGGATTCACGCTGATTGCAAGTTTGCTGATGTTGCTGCTCCTGTCGGGGATCAGCATCGGTCTGATGATGATGGTTAATACCGAGGGCAAAGTGGGTGGGGTCGACCTCCAAAATAACGTCGCCTACCACAACGCCGAGGGCGCCGTCGAAAAGATGACGTCCGATCTGGCCGCCACCTTCAAGTCGGTGCAATCGCCGCAGCCCAGCGATATCTGCGCCTTGAGCGCAATGCAGCCGACGATTCCTGGCGTGACCTGGAAAGACTACCAGGTGCAGCCGGCCTCCGGCTGTGCGGCTCCGCTGTCGAACAACTACGGGCAGATTCAGTCGGGACCGAACCAGGGACTGTGGGCTCAGATCATCCCGGTGACCATGCTGGCCACCGCCGCGCAGTCGGGCGGTCAGGAAGTCAGCATGATGCGCAGCGCGCAGGTCGCGCTGATTCCGGTTTTTCAGTTTGGCGTGTTCTCGGACAGCGATCTCTCGTTCTTCAGCGGTCCTAATTTCGATTTTGCCGGCCGCGTTCATACCAACGGTGACTTGTATCCCGAAGTCGGTAACGGCAGCACGCTCACTTTTCACGACAAAGTGACGACCTTCGGCAACGTGGTTCGAGCCCAGTTGGCGAATGGGTTCGCTACTAATGCGAATTATGCTGGGACGGTAAAGATACCGACCGCAGCACAGGGCTGCGATGGGGCCAAGCCGGCGTGCCGGACGCTGGCCTTAACGGAAGGCAGCGTGACGGGCGCGGGCGGCAATCCGCCGCAGTCGGGCAACAACAACAACTGGCCGACGGTCTCGCTGAGCTACTACAACTCCGAGGTAGTCAACGGCAACTTTGGCATTGCTCCTCCCGGAGGTACAGGAGCGAAGAACCTCCAACTGCCGTTTGTGAACGGAACCAACCAGGCCTACGAGATCATTCGCCGCCCACGAAATGGTGAAGCCGCCACGTCCGCGCTGGGCTCGTCGCGCGAATATAACCTGGCACAGATCCGCGTACTGCTCTCCGACGATCCAGCGGAACTTCCCGGCGGCGCCGGCGACGCCAACAACGTTCGCTTGGCTAATGTGCCGGGTAGCAACCCATATGGAGTTCCGACCTCGATACCGGGCGGCCTGCCCGCGCTGGCTGCGGGCTCGACTTACAACACTTACTTTGCCGCGAGCACTCAGGCTTTGCCGGATGAGACTCCGTGCAAAAACGCGAACTGCGGTAACAACAGTCTGGCGCCGCCAGCGACGAACGGGCCCACTCCCATCTTCGCCGATTGGCCTTTGAATCCCGCAGCCCATCACCCGGGTGACAATGTTGTGCCTGCCAATGCTCCGATCCTTTCAGACCCCGGAGCCGCCGCACCGGCGTTTCAGCTTTGCCCGCCTGCCAATATCGTTGGCGCAATCCCGGCGGGATGCCCGGCCGCGCCGCCCCTTCCGGGGCAGTTTGGAGCCACGTATTACGCCGCAAACAATGTATCCCCTTACCCACTCCCGGCGAACGTCGCCACTTGGAGTCTGATCGATGGCTGGCTGCGCGTGGAATACAAGAACACGGCCGGCAACTGGGTTCCGGTTACCAATGAATGGTTGAGTTTGGGATTTGCGCGTGGACCGTCCCCACCCACTGCTCCGGGTGCGAATCCGGTGAATCCCAATGCAATCCTACTCCTCCAGCAACCGGCGGATCGTGACGGAGACGGAGCTCCTGATCCCACCGGACTGGCGCCTGCCTGCACTCATATAGTTACCTCCGGAGCCAATAAGGGGAAATGCGATCTATGGAACTACGGCCGCCCCCCAGAAGTGGTCAGCGACTTTGTAGCGCTCAACGCTGGCAGCACCAGCCCATATTTTGGAGTTACGAACGCTGGCACCGGCGCTCAGAGCGTCAGCATGTTCAATTGGTATCCGATCAATTTCTATGACGCCCGCGAAGGCGAAGCGCGCGACGTCGCAGGGGCCGGCAACTCTTGCACCGCAGCCGGCGTGATGAACGCGGTCGAGATCGATGCCGGCAACCTGAAACGATGGCTGTGGGGCCAGATTGGAGTCAACGGCCCCAACGTCGACTTCCAAGCCCAGAACGGATGGGTGCTGTACTACTCAGATCGGCGCGGGATGCTGCCCAATCCGAACGCTCCCTACAACGGTCAGAAGTCGGGCGACTCCGGAATGGAAGACTCGGTCAACGCTGCCTCCGCTGCCGGTATTCCCGACGGCGTTCTCGAACCGAAGGCCGCAGGAACACAATATTCGCCGGAGGATGCCAATCATAACAACGCTCCTGACTTCTTCGGTCCCGCGAACATGGGGCTGGGTTTTTATAACGGAGCTGCCAACATCAACGCCGGAATCATCGCAGCGGCGCCGGACAATCCGTACCTGCCGCGTATCACGAGCTGCGTTACGACTGGCCGAAAGAACTGGGTCAGCGGCGCCCGCCATGTACTGAAGCTGGTCGACGGGTCTCTCGGCAACGTGCCGCTGCGAACCGACAACACGGGTGGCTTTACTGTCGCTTCCGAAAATCCCGTCTACATCCAGGGCGACTACAACTCCAACGCCGGCGATCCCGTCTGGGGCGGAGGAGCGGATGTGGCTGGGCACGCGGCGGCTTCGGTGATCGCGGATGCGGTCACGCTGCTCTCCAACAACTGGTCGGACCTGAGCAGTCTGGCGAATCCAACCAACCCAGGCGGAAGGGTGGGCACCACCACGTACTATCGTCTGGCGATTGCCGGCGGGAAGAACATGAATTTCCCCAGGCCGGCATGGGGCGGGAACGACTATGGCACCGACGGCGGCGTGCACAACTTCCTGCGCTACCTGGAAAACTGGGGTGGACCACTGAATTACAAGGGCTCGCTGGTAAGCCTCTACTTCTCCACTTACAACACCAGCGTGTTCAAGTGCTGCACCACGGTCTACGGTCCGCCGACGCGTAATTACAGTTTCGACGCGGACTTTGCGTTGCCCGCGGGCCTGCCTCCTGGAACGCCCCTGTTCCGCGATGTGGACACGCTCGGTTACCGACAGCTGTTCGCGGTGCGCACCAACTAGCGACGTAGATTTCACCCTCACCGACCAGGCCGCTTCTGCGGCCTTGAGGGCAGGATCATCAGAGGTCCCCGGCGGGCAGGTATCGCCCGCCGGGGACCCTCTGCTTTTCGCCCCCTGAAACTTCCGTAACCACGATCACAACCCGGACGATTTTCAGCCGATCAATTTTGACTGGAGATTTGGATTCCTCTTGCCGATCCAAGGGTTAGGGGGTACTTGGATGAGGCGGATTACGGCAGGTCGATCGCGGGGATTCACACTGATTGCAAGTCTGCTGATGTTGCTGCTGCTGTCGGGGATCAGCATTGGCCTGATGATGATGGTCACGACCGAGAGTAAGGTCGGCTCCGTCGATCTGCAAAATAACATCGCCTATCACAATGCCGAAGGCGGCATCGAAAAAATGACCTCCGACCTGGCCGCCACCTTCAAGTCCGTGCAAGCGCCGCAGCCCAGCGACATCTGCGCCTTGAGTGCGCTTCAGCCCACGATCACGGGCGTGACCTGGAAGGATTATCAGGTGCAGCCGGCCTCAGGGTGCTCCGCTCCGCTGTCGAACAACTACGGACAGATTCAGTCCGGGCCGAACCAGGGCCTGTGGGCGCAGATCATCCCGGTCACCATGCTGGCAACTGCCGCGCAGGCGGGCGGCCAGGAAGTCAGCATGATGCGCAACGCACAGGTGGCGCTGATTCCGGTTTTTCAGTTTGGCGTGTTCTCGGACAGCGATCTCTCGTTCTTCAGCGGTCCGAATTTTGATTTCGCCGGACGCGTTCACACCAACGGCGACTTGTACCCGGAAGTGGGCAACGGCAGCACGATTACTTTTCACGACAAGGTAACAACCTTCGGCAACGTGGTTCGAGCGCAGTTGCCGAATGGGTTTACTACCAATGCGAACTACGCCGGAACCGTAAAGATACCGACCGCGGCGCAAGGCTGCGATGGAAGCAAGCCAGCCTGCCGGAATCTGGGTATGTCGGAAGGCAGCGTAACGGGGGCGGGCGGGAATCCCCCCCAGTCGAGCAACAATGGAAACTGGCCGACGGTTTCGCTGAGCTACTACAACTCCGAGGTGGTCAACGGAAACTTTGGCATCGCGCCTCCCGGAGGAACGGGGGCGAAAAGCCTGCAACTGCCGTTTGTCAACGGAACCAATCTTGCATACGAGATCATTCGTCGTCCGCGCAATGGCGAACCAGTTACGACCGGGGTTGGGGCGTCACGCGAATATAACCTGGCACAGATCCGTGTGCTGCTCTCCGACGATCCCGCGGAACTTCCGGGCGGAGCCGGCGATGCCAACAACGTTCGTCTCGCTAATGTACCGGGCAGCAACCAGTTTGGAATTGCCACCTCAGTGCCGGGCGGTCTGCCGGCGTTGCCGGCGGGCTCGACTTACAACACCTATTTTGCGACGGGATCGAGCGCGGTCCCGGACGCCACCTCGTGCAATAACTCTGCCTGCTCCCCGGCCAATTCCGACGTAACCCTGTCCCCGGACTGGCCCCTGGCCCCCGCTGCCGCAGCGACTGGCTCGCAAACGCTGGTGCCGGCGGGCGCTCCTAATCTCACCGCTGGTCCCGTGCCCGCTCCGCAGGTTGCGCTTTGCCCGCCATCCAATGTTGCCGCCGGGAATTTTCCCGCGGGCTGCCCGGCTGCGACCGCGCCTCCGTATTACAGCAGCGCAAATAACGCCGGTGCCGCCACCTGGAACACGCTGGACGGCTGGCTCCGTGTCGAATACCGGGATACCGCCGGCAACTGGGTTCCGGTCACCAATGAATGGCTGGGTCTGGGTTTTGCGCGCGGCTTTTCAGCGCCGGCTACTCTCGGAGCCAACACTGTCAATCCCAATGCAATCCTGATTTTGCAGCAACCCGCCGATCGCAACGCCGACGGCAACCTGGACATTACCGGGATTGCCCCCAACTGCACCCGGGTTAGCAGCGGAGTTTGCACCCGGTGGACGAATCCACTGCCGCCTGAAGCGCTTACTGACGTGATGATGACAGGCTCGGGGAGCACCAGTCCGTTCTTCGGAATAACCAGCGCCGGCACGGCCAAGCAAAGTTTCAGCCGGACCAACTGGTATCCCATCAATTTCTACGACACCCGCGAAGGCGAGCCGCGCGACGTAGGCGCAGGCAATAACTCCTGTACGGCTGCCGGATTAATGAACGCGGTCGAGATCGACACCGGCAACCTGAAACGTTGGCTGTGGGGTCAGACTGGCTTCAATGGCCCCAACGTCGATTTTGCAACTCAGAACGGATACGTGTTGTATTTCTCGGATCGACGAGGCATGCTGCCCAATCCCAACCCGCCCTATAACGGTCAAAAGTCGGGCGACTCCGGGCTGGAAGACTCGATCAACAGCAGCTCCGCTGCCGGTATTCCCGACGGCACTCTCGAACCGAAAGCCGCGGGCGCAAAATTTTCACCGGAAGACGACAATGAAAATGGAGCGCGCGACTTTTTCGGACCGGCGAACCTCGGGCTGGGATTCTATAACGGGGCGGCCAACGTCAATGCCGGAATCATCGCAGCGGCGCCAGATAATCCCTACCTGCCGCGCATCGCAAGCTGCCTTACAACAGGCCGAAAGAACTGGGTCAGCGGCGCGCGGCATGTGCTAAAGCTGGTCGATGGCTCTCTTGGCAACGTGCCGCTGCGAACCGACAATACAGGCGGCTTCACGGTTGCTTCCGAGAATCCCGTCTATATTCAGGGCAACTACAACTCCAACGCCGGCGATCCTGTCTGGGGCGGAGGAGCGGACGTGGCTGGGCATGCAGCGGCTTCGGTCATCGCGGATGCGGTCACGCTTCTCTCCAATAACTGGTCGGACTTGAACAGTCTGGCAAACCCCACCACGCCAGGCGCGCGGAACGGCACCACGACGTACTATCGTCTGGCGATTGCCGGGGGCAAGAACATGAATTTTCCCAAGCCGGGCTGGGGCGCCAACGACTATGGCACCGACGGCGGTGTGCACAACTTCCTGCGCTACCTCGAAAACTGGGGTGGACCGCTGAATTACAAGGGCTCGCTGGTAAGCCTCTATTTCTCCACCTACAACACCAGTGTGTACAAGTGTTGCACCACCGTATATGGAGCGCCGACACGCAACTACAGTTTCGACGCGGATTTTGCGCTGCCGGCGGGCCTGCCTCCCGGTACACCGCTGTTCCGCGATGTGGATACTCTGGGTTATCGCCAGGTCTTCGCGGTGCGCACCAACTAAACGACATAACAGGAACTCTTAGCGAAGTTTGCGGGTGGGCGGGGGCTCGGGAATTTTTCGTCCCGCCTCAGGCGGTGTGGGCGTGCTGACCACCATATCGCTGGACCAACAATCGGCGACGATCTTCCATGTGCCCGCAGGCTGTCGCGCCAGCACGATCAGATATTTTCCGCGTTCTTCGCGACGCTTGCCCATGGCGACCGGCACCAGCATTTTGCAGCGCCCGAGATCCAGCGCAACTTCGCCCATTACATCCGTGCGCAGCGATTCCATTTCCACGTCGCCCAGTCCAGCTTCGAGCAAGGAAAAAAGAAATTCGCGGATCGCGGGCAGACTGCGCACGGGAGGGAGGCCGGCGCGGATTACCGTAGCGTCAGCCGAATAGAGCTCGAGTACGTCGTCCAGATGTTTCGTATTGCAGGCCTGCGCCCAGTCCTGCACAACCTGTCGGACCGCAGTCTCGGCGCGGCTGTTGCCGGAACCGCTCGAAGCAGGAACGGAAGCCTTGCCGCGAGGCCCTGTCGCTGCGGTCTCCGCGGACGGCGTGCCCGAGCCCGCTCCCGGCGCCGTCACGATGTGATGGTAGTGGTGGTGATAGTGATGCTGTCCACCCGTGTGCCCCTGCGGCTCCGGGGCCGCAGCAGCCGCAGCGCCATCTTTTGCCAGTCCGCACCAGACGCAGAAACGCGCCTGGGGAGGCAGGGATCCGCCGCATCCCGCGCACGGGTTGCCGGGTTCGGACTCGGCGGGCACTTCTTCCACTCCGCTGCCGCCTGACATCCGTTGGATGGCTTCCACGGCCGCAGCCACCGCTTCATCGCTCGGCTTGGGCCAGCGAAAGTTTGCCGGCAGGCGCTGAAAGAACTCGTTCAATTCCAGGTTTTCGGGCACGCCCCCTGTGCTTTCCTCCGGCTTTGGTTTTTCGGGATTCAACGCCACCTCACCGCTGCCATTGTAGGAGAATCCGGGCATCAGCGGACGCCGAATTGTACGCGGGCTTCGGAATCGGTGGGAACGCCGTTGCAGAGGGCGGGACGATAGCGCCAACGTCGGATAACATGCAATACGGCCTGGTCCTGGTGTGGCCCCCCGCTGTCCAGAATGAATGGGCTGTGCACTCGTCCGTCTGCGCCTACGATAAAGCTGACGCGTACTCGCGGGTTTTCATCCTCGAGTTGGAGTAGCGGATCGGGGGTGACCAGGGCTTCGGGAGGACGAACGTCGCCGCAGCGTGGAAGCGCCAGGGGTTCTGATACGGGAGAGAACTCCGATAAATGGGCGGGCGACCGGCCGAGTTGTTGTTCCAACTGTGCCAGCGGAGGGCGATCGGGAACGACTCGGGAAGGGTCCGAGGTCGCGCTCCATCCCAGTACTCCATTCGCCCCGGCGATCAAAAGGCTTGCTGCAAGCGTCTTTCGGATTGTCTTTGGGATCGTCTTTCGGATCATCGCGTTTCTCATGCGGCCAGCTAGAGATACGGCGTCGCCAGTTAGAGGGCAATCGAAGGCCCAGTTAAGCCACGTGACAAACGCCTCTTAATCTATGAGTTACAGGGACACGCAGGGGCGCTTGGACGGCCTGTGTGAAAGGGGTTGCAATGCCTTTGCAAGGCACTTGGCAGAGGCCCCTCCAGAAGCGGTCAAGATCGCTGATCTCCTACGCGTGCCCTGTGATCTGCATCACGGGCGCGGTCAAGACTTAGGGACTCTTCGTCACTCTTCGTTCTGTTCCTCGTTCTCTTCTTCGTTCTCTTCTTCCTGATCGTCTTCTTCGTCGAGGTGCACGGGCCTTGCTTTGCCGAGGCCCATTCGGTCGAGCAGGATTCTGGCCAGCGATTCGTTTTCGGGGTCTCTTTTTTTCTCGTCCTGATCGTCGTATTCGCGATCTTTTACGGTGGACCAGGCGGTGGCGCCGAGGGGTCGCCGCGAAACTACGGCGCGGTCGATGACTACGCGCGTCGGCAATTCAGGCTCAAAGGTGGTGCGGGCCAGGTTGGCGGAGGCGGTTTGCAGGGCGTAGAGAAGAAGTCCGGCGGTGCGATGGTCGATCTGGGCGGAGATAAGAAGGCGCATGACCTGCATCAGTGATACTTGAATGGAGTTCGCGTCCTCGAGGACGGGGAGGATGACTGCTCCCTGCTCACGTCGAAGGTTGGTGTTGATCTGGAGACGTTTTTGACGCCAGACTTTGTGGAAGAAACAGAAACGTTGTTTGCGCAGAGCGGGCGATCCGCACTGGGTGCCGTTGACTTTCAGGTGCTGGCAACGGGCGATGGTTTCAGGATAGAGCGACATTCGGGTACTCTCCTCGCTTTAGCTGCGGCTTTTAGCTGTTAGCTCTTAGCTAACAGCTTGTTCTTGGCTTGCTTTGGTTGATGGTTATTGTTGGGGGTATCCCCCTCCCCCTCCGGTCTTTTGGAATCATGGAGTTAAGGGGTGGATTTCCGCCAAAATATTGATGTCAAAGAGCTTGTACGTATAATCTTGAGCGCGCTGGACTTAGGTCCGGCGTGGCTCGGGTCGAACTGGTGACGCTGCGGGGCGGGATCGCGGGGTGGGCACGCGACCTTACGGATGGAGTGTCGGGGTATGGCGATGTTAGTTAGTCGAGCGGGTTATTGTCAAGGAAAGGATTTGGAATGAAATTAAGGAGTTACAGAGATTGTGATTAGCTTATAGATATATGGCATTCACAAAAGCGAGCAGGGGATAACTTGGGCGCCTCACAACCTGGGGCTAGTCTTTGGCTTCGCCGCGCAACTGCTCCCATATCTCGTCGGGCATGCTGAGGAAGGCGTCGACGACGCGGGGATCGAACTGGCGGCCGGACCAGAGTTTGATTTCTTTGCAGGCGGCTTGGTGACTCCGTTTGGGACGATAGGGGCGGTCGCAGAGAATCGAATCCAAGGTATTCGCCACCGCAACGATTCTCGCCCCCAGTGGTATTGCTTCGCCCTTAAGGCGCCGCGGGTAGCCACTTCCGTCAAAGTTTTCGTGATGGGCATAGACGATCTCAGCCGCTTGCGGTGAGCATAGGAATATTCCTCAAAATCTTGTATCCGTACCAGGCGTGCTCCTTCATGATCTCGAACTCTTCGCGGGTGAGTTCGCCAGGCTTGAAAAGAACATTCTCGGGAATCGCCATTTTCCCGACATCGTGCAGGAAAGCGCCGCGCGCGATAACGCGGATGTCATCCATTGGCACGTTCATCTTTTTCGCGATGGCGATGGTATAGGCAGTGACGCGGCGCGAGTGGTTTTCGGTCGTGGCGTCCTTGAGATCGAGTGTGTCGCCCAGAGCTTGGAGCGTGATGTCATAGGAGCGATCCAGATCGGCGAGCGCGGACTTCATCTCCTGCGTCCGCACTGCGACCAACTCCTCGAGCTTGGTGCGGTAGGCCTCATTCTCCTGTTTCAGGGCGAGATTTTCTATCTCCAGCTCTTGCACCCGTCTCCTCAGACTCTCAAGTTCTGACATGCGATCTTTTCTCCAAGCACCCCAGTGTAACTGACCCGGCAGAATGAACCCTCTTCCTCCTGGAAGCAAGTAAGATCGCTGAGGGCCTGTGCGGGTCAGTACGTGGTACATTTTTATGTTCTCGGGAATGGTACGATTTTGGTGAAAACTAGTGAGGATGTTTCCGCGACCAGCACCCACGTTTCAAAAAACGAAACGTGGGGCACCCGCGCGTTACCTGGGCCACCCGCCTAGTGCAACAGTGACGGCGACCGCCCCTGATGTACCGCTCAATTCGAGAGCTCAAGCTGTCTTCGGAAATCCGATATTCAAGCAAGCCTCAATGACCGTGAATGTACTTGGGGGAACCTTGGTCGTGGGCGGTGCGGTGGTTACCGGAGGAATTGCGCTTGGGGCGATAAGCGGAACGGGCCTGACCACTTTGGGCACCCTAACCGTTTCTCAGGCTTCTAACTTAGCGCCAATAGTTTTGCCGGCTGGTGCAAAAGTCGCGCAAATGATCGCGCGAACCGGCGTCGGGCGCGGTGACCCATCGCAGTTGCTTCAGTATGCAACCGCGCTGCGACAAGCTGCAGTCGAGGCTGGAACGGCGGTTGAAAATGTCAACTATATGGGTTCAGGAAGTTCGATCTACCGTTCAGGTTCAACATTTATGACCGTCGCGAAAGACGGTACGATTCGAAGCATTGTGACTCAAGCGCAGGCGGGCTGGGGTGTCGTAAAAGCGTACTTTGACGCGGGAGGGCACTAGGGAGATGTCGTTGCAGCTTGTTCTAGAATTCGGAATTTTTGCGGCGCGTTCGCTCGTTGAAGTTGCAAATGAATTAGTTCCCACACCCAGGACCATTGAGGTACTTTACACAGACAAAACTAGCTATGAACCCCCTACCGACCCAGATGCTGACCTTAATGCACTGGCTGCCGATGGGATAATTTCCTCTTTCATGGTGAAGCCTGCCTCAGGGACAATTCGATATGTTTTGGGGTTGTGCCCATATTTCGATGGGGAGGATTTTTCTTGCTGGTTGGGGACAGTGGAATTTATTGGAACGGACTACGGTTCCCTCTGGCGATACCTCTTAGCCCGTCACGACTTGCCGTTCGTCTGTCTGGGTTTCGAGGAAGGGGTCTCAATAGTAGAACATGGTGAAGAGCCTTGGTTTTCGTGGAGCGACCCGACACTCGTAATTGGAGCGATTCGGCGACCCGAAGGTGATTGGGACCTACACCGGGGCCCCAGGTACGATGAAGTGCAGATTGGCTGATTCAGGAAATTTGGGGACATCCATGATAATAAAAGTCAAGAGAAGACGGAGGTCTCCTTTCGCTTGGAAGGGTAGAGCCTCGAAGCGTAGGAGCAGCGGTGAAGTTCAAGCACAACCTGCGATTCCCGCGCCCCGCGCGTCCCATACCACCCAGCTCCCCCTGTTCTATTTCCCTTCACCCCTGGCCCTGACCACTCCCCGCGCCCCCACTCCACCCCCAACGCTCACCCACCCGGCCCCCACCTGTTAACGAAGTGGTAACGAGGGCAGTTTCAAAACGCTCTACCTCCTATCCCCTCAACCGGTTGACAAAATACCCGGCCCTCAGCACAATGTTTCCTGATCCCCGATCCTGGCGTGATCGGTTCCCCGATTCTGGGGCAAGGAGCCGCCGATTCGCGCCCTGACCGGGGTCGGTTTTAGCCGTGCTTTCCGGTGCCGATTCCGCCGCTGATCCCTACCCGGCAGTGTGGCGATTCCGGCACGGTGAGGGGTGGCTTTTTCGTGTTCCCGGAGTGCCGTGGCGGGGATGATGTTTTTTAGCCGTGCTGCGCACGGGGTGGAGGGGTGACACTCCACCCCTGAAAGGGTGCTGCACGGTAACTTTCGGCTACCGTGCGCGAACTTGTTGAAACCAGAGCAGCTAAGAAAAAAATCCCGCTCTTGAGGTTGCTGTACAGCAACCTGAAGTTAGCGCAGGCGAACTTGTTGATTCTTAAGCGCGGCTGCTAGTCTCGGCTGAGAGGGCGAGAGAGGAAGCCGAGACATGGTGAAGCCGCCGCTGCGCACGAAATCCATCGGTTTCAAAGTCAGCGAGGAAGAGTACGCGCAGCTGGAAACGGCGGCGCAGGCGAGCGGTCGGACGCTCGGGGAGTGGTGCCGCGAGATGATCCTGCGGGGAGGGTCGGCCAGCGAAGATCCGGCGCTGGCCGAGATCATCGGAGTGCGCTTGCTGCTGGTGAACGTGTTGGGGCCTGTGGCGGCGGGTGAGCCTGAGGGGTGTAGCAGTTTGCTGATATGTATAGCTATCCCCCTCAACCGTTTGACCCGTCTTTTCTTGCGCCTGTAAGATCACCAGCTCGGCTAAACTTTCCCCGATGCCTACCGTAACCTATCTCGAGGCGGGTGCCTTCATCCCAGCAGGTGAACCGCTGCGCCACCCAAAAGCAGAGACTCTCGAGCTAGAAGAGGACGTCGCTCCCGAGCCGCGAGCGAACCTTACGGGCCAACTGCAGATCCCTCGCTCGCCCTCGGCTTCGCCTACGGACGGCTCGGGATGGCAGTACGCTTGAGGATTGGTTGGCCCTTGCGGCACGACTGAAGTCGTGCCCTCCCGAACGTCGCTTTGCGGCATCATCTGGAGCCGTGGCCTTCCACAATGGCGCTTCTGGCGCGGCTGAAGGCGCGTCCGGATACGAAGCTGGGATGTTTTGGTTGTGCTTTTGAAGGCGCGGGGCTGGCGGAGGGAAGGAAGTTGGGCGACGGAAGGTGTCTGCTGCTTACAGAGTTCTTCTGCGGGTAGAGCGAACCTCGGTGGCTAAAGCCGGAGTCATTTTGTGGCGGTTGCGGCACGGCTAAAGCTGTGCCCTCCCGAAAAGCAGTTTGCAGCGCGGTTCGAGCTGCATCGCTTCAAGTCAATCCAAACTTCATAGTTTTTCCCGCAGCGTCTGGGGAGCGCCGGGGCTAAAGCCCGTTTGTATTTGCGGCTGACGCGGCCCTGAAGGGCCGCTCTTCCACGGTGGTGTCGACGGGGAAGATGGGAAACTTACGCGGGAAGAGTGTCGACTGGGCACAGCGAGTGTGGAAGGAACGCCCGCTTTCAGGGAACGGCGAGCGAAGCTCGGCGGCTAAAGCCGGATTCATTTTGTGGCGGTTGCGGCACGGCTAAAGCCGTGCCCTCCCGAAAAGCAGTTTGCAGCTTGTGGCGGTTGCGGCACGGCTAAAGCCGTGCCCTCCCGAAAAGCAGTTTGCAGCGCGGTTCGAGCTGCGTCGCTTCAAGTCAATCCAAACTTCATAGTCGTTCCCACAGGGCCTGGGAAGGACCGGGGCTAAAAGCCCGTCCGTATTTGCGGCTGACGCGGCCCTGAAGGGCCGCTCTTTCACGGTAGTGTCGACAGTTGTGTCGTCGATCGATTTGGGATGGCGGAAGTAAGTCTGCGTCGAGGGCGAACAGCAGATCCCTCGCTCGTCCTCGGCTTCGCCTGCGGACGGCTCGGGATGACAGAATTTGAGAGTTCGTTGGGTGGAACTAACGAAGGTCAAAGGTGTCGGACAGGAGTGTCCGACCTACACTTGCATTGACGGGAGTACGGGCTTACTTAGGCGGCGTGGCCGCGCCAGTCGCCGATTTCTCTCAGGCCTTCGCCGACGGCGTGTTCGAAGAGGCGTACTTTGTGGCGGGAGTGTTCGAATTCGTGGATGTCGGCCCAGACTTCGGCTTGCCAGGAGAATTCGTGGGTGGCGGATTCTCCGCAGCTGGCGCAGCGGGTATGGAAGGTGACGCCGGGTTTGGGGGACGACGGGGTGTCCGGGAGTTCGATGAAGACGCAGCGGACTTCTTCGATTTCTTCGTTGGGGCCGAGGATGTGTTCGTAGCGGAGGAGGTATCCGAAACCGAGTTTGCGGGCTTCGGATTCGGCTTCGGGGCGGGTGTGGAAGGGGCCGTATTCGGCGCGGAGCTGCTCGGTCGAATCGCAGGCCATCCAGAAAGTTTCTTTGTTGAATCCCATTACCTACCTCAGTTTCAGTTGCTGTGGGATGAGCGCCACCAGAGCCGGTACGACGGGGCCGAAAGGGTCCGCAAATGAATGAGCAATTTGATTACCGATGTTACCGGGGGCAGAGGCTGGTCAGGGAAGATTGGTTGGGAGCGAATTGGAGGAGAGAAAGCGCTGAAAGCAGGCTAGTTAGTCGAGTGTCGTTCGGTTGGAGTTGGGGGGCTGGTTCCGGGCGGCGAGCTGAGTCCGTGTGAAATTGGTTTCCGAAAGGGTAATTGGGGTGGTGCGAACGGAGACGAAGTTTTCAGGGTGGGTACCGATTTCATTCCGGGTTTCCGAGGCCCCTGTGGTCAAGAGCGAGAGCTTGAACCACAGAGGTCACGGAGGCACGAGGGGCACGGAGGAAGGCGGGCCTCGACGGTCGTGTAAGCAAGAGGGCCGACCGGCGGCTAAGTACCGCGGGCGGCGGCTACCCCTTTGCTCCGGCCGGTGAGAAGGGGGCCACTGTCGTCGGATGAGTGAGTCTTCCAGTCACTGCGGTCGGGCAAAGGGGCAAGGCCCAGTTCGAGATGCCAGTTGGCGCCGCCGTGGCTGGCGACGTAGAGGGCTAATTCGAGGCGGGTCCAGACCCCGAG
This sequence comes from uncultured Acidobacteriota bacterium, assembly GCA_963799305.1. Taxonomy (GTDB): domain Bacteria; phylum Acidobacteriota; class Terriglobia; order Terriglobales; family Acidobacteriaceae; genus Acidiflorens. Next base: position 117,598 of record CAWCWX010000002.1, read on the forward strand.
TTTGTCGAAGGCGGTGCGCAGGTAGTTTTTGACGACCTGCTCGCTGGTGACGAGGACGCCGGCGATATCCCGGTTGGTAAGACCCTGCCAGACCAGGGTCGCGACCTGAATTTCCTTGGTGGTTAGCCGATCGCGCGGTTGCATGGTTGCACCTGATCCTTTATGAACATGGCAGTGGCGAGTTTGACCCGCTTGCGGCCTTCTTTGATGCCGGCGCGGAGAAACAGCGTGCGGAGATGCTGTTTCACGGTGCGGGGGCTGATGCTGAGCTGGCTGGCGATCTCCTTGTTACTGCAGCCCTGCACGAGCAGGCGTAACACTTGCTGATCGCGCGGGGTAATCTTGATTTCATTGAGATTAATCATGGGCGTTTCGTCTGCTCCTTAGAGTGTAGTCATGGGGTCGCGACCCGCTGGAAACAGGTGCACGCAATTCGCCAAATGTTCGCCGATGGGCAAGGTATTGATGAGGCGTGGGTTAGGCGGTGGATGCGAAATCGGTGGAGGCTTTGTTTAGGACGCGCTCATGAGCCGTTTCCCATAGTGGAATCCGGAAACGGGAACCGAAGGGGTATGTCCCGGGTGGGAGGGTAACCGGTAATCAGGGGTCAGGTGTCAGGTGTCAGGTGTCAGGTGTCAGGTTTCAGGTGTCAGGTTTCAGGTTTCTCGCGTCTCACGTAAAGTGCAAGGTCGGTGGAAGTGTTCGTCAAGGAGGGAAACACACCGGACGAGCACTCTCCTGAGACCTGCGACCTGACACCTGAGACCTGACCCCTGAGACCTGACCCCTGACACCTGCGACCTGACAACTTCTTTTCCCGCTTTACGGCCCTGCGACATGCACTACAATGGGGGCAGCCGGGCTGCCCGTTTTCTGATCCGACTCCCATGCCCACTAGCCGGCACAAGCTGACCCTTGACGAGCAGTCCTTCCAGGACATGTTGGCAGCGGCCTTTACCATTCAGGAACATAATGCGCTGCGCCGGAAAAACCAGGCACCGCCGGAGCGGGTTTGCGGACAGTGTGGCGCAGCCGTTGCGGAGGACGCTTCGCTCTGCCAGAAGTGCACCGAGGCGACGCGGCCGGGCGAGGATTTGCAGCGCAAATGGGCGTCGTTGTGGCTGATGAGTCAGGAACAGGGGCTGGGGCCAGAGAGCTTTTCTTCACTCCCAGCGGAAAGCTTTTCTTCACTACCGGAAGAACGCGCGGCGCAGACGATCGTCGCAGACGAGATTCCGGCTCAATATTTTCCCGAGACAATCGAGATCCCGTTGGGTGCCAGGGAGAGTGCCGATTCTTTGGCAGTGGAGACGGAAGCGGCGAGGGATGAGTCGTCGCTGGCCGTGGCGAGCGGCTTTGCGGGTCTGGCGGAATTAAAGGCTGAGGCCGATTCCTCTGCGCTGGAGACTGTAGACGAAGCGGCTTCGGTTGGAAATCTGCGGGACTGGCGGGTGAAGCTGCGCTTCCACCGGGCAGATTTTTATCTGGTGGCGGCGATTGCGGTGTCGACGTTTGCCATGGTCTGGGTACTCTCGGCAACGCCGGTGGGGGGAACGCATCACAAACCGCGCTTACGTCCGTGGGAGCGGGCACTCGTGAGCCTGGGGCTGGCGGAGGCGCCGGAGCCGCCGCCGCGGCGGGGAAATCCGAATATTTCGGTGTGGGAAGATCCGAAGACGGCTTTGTATTATTGCGTCGGCGAAGAACTTTATGGCAAGGCGCCGGGCGGGCATCTGGCTACGCAGCGTGAGGCGCAGTTGGATCAGTTCGAGCCGGCGGGACGCGTGGCTTGCGAGTAAGGTGCCGGCGAAAGGGTTGCTAGAGCTGTGCCGTCCGCTAGAGCGGACTCATTTCATTCCGTTTCGGCCTCCGGCGTCTACGTGCCGGGCTCTCCTGTGCCGCCACAGATCCCGATGGTGGTCTGATCGGGTGGTCAACTCCAGACGGGTTTGCCCTTGGCGTCGCGGAGGACGAAGGTGTCGGTTCCTTTTACTAGTTCACGGGCGAGGATGAGATCGGCATCACCCTGTTTAACCTTTGAGCCGGTGAATGAGATTTGATCGCCCTTGGAGAAACTCATTCCCATGTCTTCCAGAAAAGATTTGGGGCAAAGGTAGACGTCGACCGTACCTGTGTCCGTCTTCACCAGCAAGTGGACGATCTCTTTTGCGCCCGGGGGCAGTGTCACTTCGTCCACGGTGCCTTTCATCTTGGTCTCGGTTTGGAGATCGTATTTGGGTGAGGTTGTAGGGTGCTGGCCAAGGAGGACAGCAGCATAGAGAAAAACGATCGCCGACAGGATCGTCTTTGTCAGAGTGCTTGCGGGCGCGGTCTGAGGGGAACGGGGCATACTGCTCCTGCTTACTTCTCGATAGAAATGAAGCCAGGAACGAGCGAGCAGCACTATAGTACTCCACTCTCCATGCCTGTATCAGTGAACGAGAAGGTGCTGCGGGTGGATTCCTGCGGCTGCGCGCCGCGCGTAGGTTTCCTAGTGGCCCCAGGAGGTTCGCGGCGCTAATCACACTTGGCCCCAAAACGAAAACGCCCCAGACTCCGTTTCGAGTCGTGGGACGTTCGTCCAGCAGACCTCCCCCGAAATCCGCTGCAACATCAAGATAGCGTGTATGCCGGTGGGTGGGAATGGCTCCGATGGGCTACTCCGAGGCGCTTTGGTCACCTTGGGGTTCCGGATCGGCGACGTCGGCAATACTTGCCTGCTATCAGCAGGTTGAAGGCGAGGGCGTGTGACATTGGGGCGCCGGCGTTGTCAATGTGAAACAATTCGTCGATCCCGTAGCGCCCGACGTTTTCCCGCCAAATACAACCAGACGCCAATCAGCACGATGGCCCCGCATCCGCCGACGATCTTGAAAACCGCGAGAGGTTTGTTCGGTTCGTCGGGCGGCGGCAAGACCGAAACCGCGATCGTTAACGCCGTGGTCACAAAGCCGACAATGGCGACCGCATACGCCACCGGTTTCCCGCCCGGCACGCGGATGACGTCCGGCCCCGCGGGTTCGCTCTGCAACTTGAACATGGCCGCGAACAGATACAGAAAAGGGATGAAGTAGGTAATCACGCCCATGCTGACCAGCACATCGTAGGCGCCTTTGATGCTGGTGCCAGCCTGTCCGAGAAATACGAAGATCGCGCCGAATACGAACTGGGTAAGCAATCCGACCCAGGGCGTTTTCCATCGCGGATGCAGCGCGCCGAAGGCCGGAGGCAGAAAACGGTCGATGCCCGCCACATATGGCAGCCTCGCCACCGCTGCCAGATACGCGCCCACCGCGCCGATATTGCTGAGGGCAATCAGAAATGCGGCGAAAGGAATCGCGCCTTCCCATCCGATGCGATGGGCGGTAGTCGAGATGGCCTGCATTAGACCCTGCAAGTTGCCGACTTCTGATTCCGGAAGCGCCAGCAGCACGCCGACGGTCCCGCCGATATAACAGATCGTAACCGTGATGCCCGCAAGGAACAGCGCCCACGGAATCGCGCGGCGAGCGTTCTTGATTTCGTCGCCCATCAGCGAGGCGGTTTCCGATCCAGCAAACGCAAAGGTCAGCACCGACCAGAAAATGATGTCGTTGAGATGGGTGCGCGGCGTCATGGTGTGCACAGTGAATGAGGTAGCCGAGCCAAAGCGATGCCACGCCACCGCTCCCATGCCGATGATGATGGCCACCGGAATCCACATGGCCAGCGCCCCCATGTTGTGCAGCCAGGTGCCCACGTCGAGTCCCAGCACGTTCAGCAAAGTTGCCGCCGCCAGCGCCGACAGCGAGAAGACAACAAAAAAAGTAGTGTTGCTGGAAAGATGTCCCCAGGAGTCATGCCGCATGTAAAGCGCGTTGCTGGCGGCGAAATAAAGCACGGCGGGAAAATAAGGGAGGTTGCAGGTCCAGTACGCCCAGGCGGTCATGAATCCGGAAAAATCCCCGAAGGCCTTTTTCGACCAGACGTAGATCCCGCCTTCATTGGGATAGCGCGACGAAAGCTCAATCACGGAAAGCGCCAGCGGCGTATAAAACACGAGCCACGCGCCAACCCAGATGACGATGGAGCTCGGCCCCGCTGCAGCAGCGGTAGCGATCCAGCGCAAGCTGACGCCGGTGACTACATAGAACAGCAGCAGGTCGCGGAATCCCATGACCCGCTTGGGACGGTTGGCGTCAGCCGCTTCGGTGATAGAAACCTCGCCGGCGGTGGTGTTGATGGATTCTGGCCCGGGGTCGCTCACACAAGAAGTTTCGCGCCGGTGCAATGGCGAGGGGTAAGGATTACAGAGAGTTTGGGTTCGGGCAACATTTTTCGGAGATGAGGCCGAGTCGTGGCAAAAAACTTCGAGTAAATTTCGGGAAAGGCCCGAGTTCCCCCGGACGACCAATACTGGACCGCATCCCAAACGCGTGATACACAAGAAGTCGAGCAAGGGAGGCCGCATGGCGGGGTGGGGTTCCGGTAGTTTTGACAACGAAGACGCACAGGATTGGCTGAAACACCTTCCTGGCTTGACGACGGACGACCTGCAACAACTGCTCTCTCGCGTGGACGCCAACGCTTATCTCGAAGCTCACGAGAGCAGCGTGATGATAGCCGCGGCCGAAGCGGTTGCGACCGTGAGCGGGGCCCCGCCGGAAGCGCCTCCGCGTGCGATCACAGATTGGGCGCGCAAGATGGAACCCGAGTCCCCCCCAGATCTGGCGGCTCTGGCAATCCGTGCCATCCAAAGAGTGAGAACCAATTCTGAACTCAAAGACCTTTGGCTCGAAGCCGACGGATTGAATGAGTGGAGCGCAAACCTTCGCGATCTGGAACAACGTTTAACACGTTCAACCCCTTCCGAGCACATCACTCGTGCTCAGATTACGCCTCTTGAGGACGCATCGTATGACTGATGCCCGTTCGCTACTCCGTCACACCGTCGCCACCCTCGCCTATCGCGGAGGCAAAGCCGTCCGCAACGCCCCCGCCAACTTCGCCGAATATCGTTGCGGAGAATCCTCGCGCACCCCCGGCGAGATTCTCGCCCATATCGGCGACCTGTTTGACTGGGCGCTAAGCATCGCGGAAGGGCGACAGGAATTTCATGTGTCTGCTCCCCTTCCATGGGACAAAGAGATCGAACGTTTCCACGCGGCCCTCAAGAAATTTGACGACTACCTCGCGTCCGAAGGTTCCCTGCGTGTTTCTCCCGAAAAGCTATTTCAAGGACCGGTGGCCGACGCCCTGACCCACGTAGGTCAGATCGCAATGCTGCGCCGAATGGCGGGTGTGCCCGTTAGAGGAGAAAACTATTTTATAGCCGACATCGCTACCGGAAACGTGGGCGCGGTGCAGCCTGCGCCGCACAAGGAATTCGACTGATCAACCCGATTTTGGTCTCGCTCACAGGCTCGATACAATGACTGGGACGCACGTTGCGGCACGAGTGCGGCGTCACAAAAATGCAAGTTTCTGAACTCATCTACGACTGGAATCATTTAGATTCCCAGTCCCTGCATCCCGCTGGTCCCGTTCTGCTCAACGACGAAACCTTGCGTGACGGCCTCCAGTCGCCGTCCGTCCGCGATCCTTCCATCGAACAGAAGATTGAAATTCTCCATCTGATGGAAGCTCTCGGTATCAACTCACTCGACCTCGGTCTGCCCGGGGCCGGGCAGCGCACGGTCGAACACGTCACCGCCCTGGCGCGCGAGATCGTAAACGACAAGCTGAAGATCAAAGCGAACTGCGCCGCTCGCACTCACGAAAACGATATTCGCCCCATCGCCGAGATCGTCCAGAAGACCGGCCTTCCCATCCAGGCCGCGACTTTCATCGGTTCCAGTCCGATCCGCCGCTACACCGAAAACTGGACCGACGACTTCCTCCTCCAGACCAGCGAAAAGGCCATCAAATACGCCATTTCGCTCGGCCTCGAAGTCATGTACGTCACCGAGGACACAACCCGTTGCGATCCGGAAATGGTCAAGCGCCTCTACTCGACCGCGATCAACTGTGGCGCCCGCGCCATCGTTGTCTGCGACACAGCCGGACACGCTACTCCGATGGGCGCGGGGGCACTGGTGAAGTTTGTCATGCAGGAGGTCGTGAAGCCGTCGGGCGCGAACGTTCGCGTAGATTGGCACGGCCACTGCGACCGCGGCCTTGGGACCGCCAATGCGCTGGCCGCTCTGGTTGCTGGTGCAGGCTGCGTTCACGCCTGCGCCCTCGGTGTTGGCGAGCGCGTCGGCAACACCCAGATGGATCAGATGCTCGTCAACCTGAAGCTCATGGGGATCGCGCCCTGGGACCAGCAGGACCTCACCCAACTCAAACCGTATTGCGAAGCCGTGTCAAAGGCGACCGGAGTGCCCATACCCGTGAATTATCCCGTCGTCGGCGACGATGCTTTCCGCACCGCTACCGGAGTCCACGCCGCCGCCGTGATCAAGGCCTATAAGAAGAAGGATGTCGAACTCGCCAACTCCGTCTATTCCGGCGTCCCCTCGCACGTGTTCGGTCTGGAGCAAGTCATTGACGTTGGGCCGATGAGCGGCAGGTCCAATGTCCAGTTTTGGCTCGAACGCCGCGGCTACGCCGCGACGGAGGAATTAGTGGACCGCATTTACCGTCGCGCGAAGGCGAGCGACCACACCTTGAGCGAGCTGGAAATCCTGGAGTGCATCCCGCCTGTGCAATAACGCGCGCCCTTCCAGCCGCGTGTTATTCTCTTCGAAATCAAGAGCATGCTGCAGTTCAGACGGATCACCACCCAAAAACGCTTCATACCCGAAATCGACGGGTTGCGTTTTGTTGCTATCAGCTCGGTCGTCCTTCTCCACATCTACGCCGCGTTGGAATCGGGAAACGTTGCAGTTCCTTGGGCCATGGACGTCGACTTACCCAAGCGCGGAGTTGAGTTATTCTTCGCCATCAGCGGATTCATTCTGGGCGTGCCGTTCGCCTCCCACCGCCTTTTGCAGGCTCCCAAGGTGAATTTGAAACAGTATTTCCTGCGGCGTCTGACTCGGGCTCTGAATCAAAAACAGAAAGTCCCGCGTTTGGACAAGAGTCAGAACTGACGGGGAACAGCTATCGTATCCCGAGACGGGCGCAGCAGCGATTGTCGGTTGGCTGCCCTCGCCGCGTAAAACTCATAATTCGCTTCTTTCAACAATTTTCCGATTGCCTCATGATGGTCTGTTACTTCGCAGAAAATATGAGGTCGAGCCGCTAGCACTCTTGGCGCCCCGCTCAAGACGGCATACTCCATTCCTTCAACATCTATTTTGAGCACTTGCGGAGCGTCGAAGTGATCTAGCAGCGAGTCGAGCGTGACCGTAATAACTGTCTGAGCAATGCCGTCGCCGCAAAGCGAATTTGATGCCTTCCCTTGTTCAGAGAGGTAGAGTTTGGAAATCCCCTGCTGAGCGGACACCGCAGCGGGCAGTACGGTCACGGGCAGCTTGTTCAGTAGTACCGACTGATGAATCAAGTTCGCCAACCACGTATCTGCCTCGACAGCGACAACCTGCGCTCCCAGCGACGCCGCCGCGAAAGAAAATAGTCCGACGTTTGCGCCTATGTCCCACACGACCATTTTAGGGCGCACTAACTCCCGAACCATGGAAAGCAAAAAGGGGTCGACTTTCGATAGGTCTCTTCGCCAATATGCCAGTCCGGAGTCCGGCGAGACGAACAGAGGTACGCTGCCAAAGCCTCGTGGAAGATGCCGCTTCAATACAACGCCGTGACTTAGCCTCTTGAGAATTTGCCGAAACACTGAGCAAGAATATAGCAAAACCTTTCGTGCCAGCGATTGCAACTCTATCTTGAGAACTCCCGTCGCTCGCATCAGGCCTGTTGAGCACCGCCGCGTACCGCAATCTTCATCTGCGCGCATCCATTGTCTATTACCTGGCGTTCTTTCTGGCTGGGTTTCTGGTTTGCGATTTGTACCTGACCCGCAAAGATTGGAAGCCCTCCTTTTTGTGGGACGTTCTCGCACTCTGTGGGTGGCCTCTGGTATGGTCGCCTCTGTCGCGTAACCTTGGCCATGTTCTGATGCCGTTTCTTATCGTCATTCTCTATCTTGCGGCCTTTCGAGGGAAGATATTCTCGGTCATCTTCAGCAACCGCATAGTTACTGACATTGGGGGGATGTGTTACAGCATTTACCTGTTTCACGTCCTGGTAATTTCCGCCGTGAGGCACCTGTCGGCGCCGTTGCGCATTGGACACAATTTCTGGATGTACTATGGGGTTCAAGCACTCGTGATCCTGCCCTGCGTGCTTGTCAGTTGCGGAGCATTCTTCCTGCTGATCGAGAGGCCCTGCATGGACCGGGAGTGGCCGCGCAAACTGTGGCGAGCCTGGCAGGACCTGCGCGCTTCGCAAGCCAATCCGTTTATTCGGCGACGCGCGTCCGTGCATTCGAAGTAGACGCTCCGCGGTGGATCTTAGTAAGAAAAGCCAGCAGGCAAGGTACTACTCGTCATTGGTGGCGATCATAAGTCGCGCGATGTCGAACTACTCCGGTTCCCGCGCCAACTCCGGACTCGGCGCTTCCAATTCTTTCTGCCGCGCCGCGCGCTGCTCGTTCAACATCCTGGTCGCCGTCGCCAATTCCACACGTCCCTCTTTCTCGCGACCCATCCGCACCAGCACCTGTCCTCGTAGGTAACGCGCGCTGGCGTTCCCCGGGTCCAACTTGACCACCTCATCCAATTCCTGCAGCGCCGCGCGATAATCCCGACGCCGCTCCTCGATCTTGGCCAGACCCATGTGAGCATTCACCAGTCGTGCATCCAGCTTCACAGCCTGCCGATAACTTTTTTCCGCCTCATCTTCATGCTGCAGAGTGGACTCCACATTGCCCAGTTGTTCATAGGTGAAAGCCACATCCGGCTCCAGCTCCAGGTCTCTCTTGAATTCCGCCCGCGCTCGTTCGTAATCCTGTTTTTTCAGATAGGCCAGCCCCAGGTTGAAATGCACAAATGGTAGCTTGGGATCGCTCCGTGCGGCCGCTTCCAGCTCTCGGACCGCATCGTCATACTCGCCGCGGTTGTAGTGAGCCTTGCCGATGATCAGTTGGTACTCCGGCGTGCCCTGCCCGATTTCCACCAGCCTGCTTTGTGCTTGTTCTTCCAGCGCCGTGTTGTGGGATTTTTCCGCAGCGTGTTCCAGCACGTAGAGGTAATTCAGCTGGCTCGAAGCCTGTCCCCAGAGCGGTTCGAGCGTCGCCACCGTATCCGCCCAACGATCGTTAAAGAAGTAGCAAAGCCCCAACAGATAGCGCGCCTGATACGACTCAGGAAGCTGCTTCACCACGGATTCAAACGGCTTCATTGCCGACAAAAAATCATTCTGGCGGAAATAAACTAACCCGATATTCAATCGGATTCCCGCCACCGCTGGAGCCAGCTTCTCAGCCTTATGCAACATCGTCAGCGCCTGCGGCCACCGCTTGCGCCGCATCTCGATCACCCCCAGATTGGCGTACGCGCCCGCCACTCCAGGGTCCACCGCCAGCACACCCCGAAAATCCTTTTCCGCATCGTCGAGTCGGTTTTCTCGCAGCGCTGTCTCGCCGGCTGCAAACAGTTTCTGCGGATTCACGGTTGCTCCCGGCGCCTTTCCGGGCGGGCCTTGTTGCGCTTTCAGCTCGGGAACGAGAAGACCAACGGCCAGCAACGCAAGCACTAGCCATACCCAAGCCGCGAAGGGGCGATGCAAGAAAGCCCGGCGGGCAAGGGCTGGGTAAGCAAAGGGATAAGAATCGAGTCGCGCCAGAGGCGGCACCCCGACGCTGCGCTCCGCACGCGCTCTTGACACTCGATTCATCGTGCTGTAGTGTCCGCCAACAAGACACGGTCGATCAAGGAGTCCATGAGTTCCACTGATTCGAAACCTCCCAAAACCACGGCTCCGCGTGCTGAGTCTGGACGCAAGCGTTCCCAGTCGGCGGCCGTTACCATCCGCGACGTTGCTGAGCGCAGTGGATTTTCTTCCGCCACCGTTTCCATCGTATTGAACAACGCGCCCCTGGCCCGCTACATTCCCGACACTACCAAGGGACGCATCCAGCGCGCCGCCACGCAACTCGGCTACAGACCCAACCTGTTCGCGCGCTCCTTGCGCAGCCAGCGCAGTCATACCGTCGGCATCATGGTTTTCGACATGACCGATCCCTACTGCACCCTGGTTCTGCGCGGCATGGAGAACTCTCTTTATCAATCTTCGTTTCTCCCTATCCTTACCGACGTGCACAACGAGCGCAGCCGTTTCGAACGTTATCTGGAAATGCTCCTCGACCGCCGCATCGAAGGCCTGATCGTTCTCGCCAACTGGCTCTTCCTCGACATCAATGTGCTGGCCGATATCGAAAAAAGTAAAATCCCCACCGCCATTGTTGGATGCGAACTCAAGAACGACCATATCAGTTCTCTGATCGTGGACAACGCTCAGGGCGCCCGCGCCGCGCTTGAGCATCTGATTTCTCTAGGACACCGCAAGATCGCCTTCATCCGTGGTCCGCGTCAGTTGTCCGACACCGAACCGCGTTGGCGAGGCGTGCGCGCCGTAGCTCGCGAACACGACGTGCCCATCGATCCCAAACTGATCGTCGACCTACCCGAGTCTCGCGACCCGTTCTCCAGCTTCGAAGATGGATTCAAACTCACGGAAGAACTGCTTCACCGCCGCCGCCCCTTCACCGCTCTCATGGCCTTCGACGACATGACCGCCTTCGGCGCCATCCGCGCGCTGGCCAAGGCCGGCGTTCGCGTTCCCGAACAATGTTCCGTCATCGGTTTCGACGACGTCGCTCCCGCCGCGATTTATTCTCCCGCTCTCACCACCATTCGTCAGCCGATGGAAGCGATGGGCGCGGCCGCGGCCGCCATCGTTGTGGAGACCATTAATGCCGGTCTGGAAAAGAAGCCGGCGCGCGCAATTCACCGCAAAGTCGTTCCCGATTTAATCGTGCGCGAGTCGACACGTACCTTGAAGTAAACTGGCCAAACGAGAAATGTGGTCTTCTTTTGACTTGACACCAGCCCATTGCTGAAGCACTATTGACACGTTTTAATAAAGGGATTTTGCCATTCCGTGGAGAATGGCCGCAGCGCCAGCAGGCCCAGAAATATGGAGTTTGGAATTTTTTCTGTAGCCGGGTGTGGACGTTTTGTTCCGAGAGCCCACACAGCGGTCCTATCTCGATGCTTTCCAGGGAGTCACGTATGAACATCCGTCTCGTCAGCAAAATCGTTTTTGTGATGGCGTTAATCTCGGCGACATTTCTGCACGCCCAGGACTCCGCCTCCGTAACCGGAACCGTACGCGACTCATCCGGCGCCAGCGTAGCCAATGCCCAGGTTACTGTCTCCGCCGCCGACCGCGGCATCAACCGCGAAACCACCTCCAACTCCGACGGAGAATATTCCGTGGCCGCACTGCCTCCCGGCTCCTACAACATTACTGTGACCGCTCAAGGCTTTAAGAAATTCCTGGCGAAGGGCGTCATTTTGCAGGTCGCTCAGAAAGCCCGCGTCGATGTACCCCTGCAAGTCGGCGCCGCATCCACGGAAGTCACCGTGATTGGAGCCGACGTTGCTCAGGTTGAAACCCAGTCGTCGGACTTGGCAGGCACGGTCACTGGCAAGGAGATCACACAGCTGCAGTTGAACGGGCGCAACTTCACCCAGCTGGTGACGCTTGTTCCCGGCGTTAGCAATCAGACCGGCCAGGACGAAGGCGCCGTCGGCATCGCGGGCAATGTCAGCTACAGCATCAACGGCGGCCGAGTCGAATACAACAATTGGGAACTCGACGGCGGTGACAATATGGATAACGGTAGCAACAACACGCTCAACGTTTATCCTAGCCTTGAAGCCATCGCGGAATTCAAAGTCCTCACCTCGAACTACGGCGCCCAGTATGGCCGCAACGGCTCCGGCACCATCGAAGTCGAAACCAAGTCTGGAACCAACGCGTTCCACGGGAACGCTTACGAATTTGTTCGCAATGACGCCTTCAACGCTCGCAATTACTTTCAGCCTGATGTGACGCCATACAAAAAGAATGATTTCGGATACACCATCGGCGGACCGATCTGGAAGAATCACACCTACTTTTTCTGGTCCCAGGAATGGCGCCGCGACCGAGTACCGGCTACTTTCAACGCTCAGGTTCCTTCCTTGGCGGAACGCGCTGGAGATTTCAGCGCCGATTGCGAAGCGGGCGTAGGCTGTCCGAACGTTGGAGTCGATGGAGACATCACCGGCGTCCAAGCTTTTCAGGATAGCCAGGCCGTGGCCCAGGCTCTGCTGGCGACGATTCCCGAACCGACGCAGCAAACGGATGACGGGCGCTGGCTGTTCGTTGGCAACGCGCCCGAACCCGTCAATTGGCGCGAGGAACTGTTCCGCGTCGACCATAACCTGAACGAGAAAAACCGGTTGAGTTTCCGGTATATCCATGATTCCTGGGTGCAAGATCGCTCTACGCCTCTGTGGACCAATGCGGGAAGCTTTCCGACAATAGGGACGAATTTCAAGGGCCCCGGAGTGAGCCTGGTTGCCCGCATGAGTTCGACATTTTCGCCCACGCTACTGAACGAATTTGTCTTCAGTTACACAACCGATCATATCGACCTAACTAACACGGGCGCATGGAGGCGCCCGGACGGCTTGCCCATCGGTGACCTTTTTGGCGGCAACGGAGACGGGATTTTGCCAGGCTACAATCTTGTAACCGACCTCTATGGCGGCGGCTTTGGACAGGACGCTGGCTACATTCCCAACGGCCCCTATAACTCGAATCCGACTTATACTTATCGTGACAACGTCAGCAAGATCATTGGCAAACACAACCTTCAATTTGGGGCCTACTTTGTCGCAGGTCAGAAGAATGAATTGGGTGGAGAACTCGGTGCTGGGTCAATCCCAGGCTACCTGACATTCGACGACACTAGTGGCGTGACTAGTGGGAACGCCTTCGCAGATCTTCTTCTCGGGTACATCGGCAGCTTCGGTCAGCAAGACAGGCGTATCAAATACTACAACCGCTACAAAATTGTCGAACCGTACTTCCAGGACGATTTCCATGTCACCAACCACTTAACCCTGAATCTCGGCCTGCGAATCAGTCTTTTCGGAACCTACCGCGAACGCTATCACCAGGCGTTTAACTTTGATCCATCGAAGTATCAGGCCGGTGCGACCACTCTCAACGACGACGGTTCGGTCAATGGCCTCTTCATCAATGGGTTGCCGAACGGAATCGTTCAATGTGGCGTGACCGCTGGTGTGCCGGACAGTTGTATCAAGGGTCATTTGTTCAACCCGGCCCCCAGGATCGGATTTGCCTGGGATCCTCGTGGTGACGGTAAGACCGCGATTCGCGGCGGTTATGGCGTGTTTTTTGAGCATGCCAACGGAAACGAAGCGAATTCGGAGTCATTAGAGAACTCGCCCCCTCTCGCCACCACCGTGCAGCAGAACAATATCATCGGCGAGGACGGCGGCTCGGGCTATCTGTCGATCGGGGGCGGCGAACTGGCCCCTCAATTTCCGCTCAGCGTAGTGTCGATTCCAACTAAGGCCATCTGGCCCTACATTCAGCAATGGCATCTGGATGTACAGCACGAAATCCTAAAAAATACGGTGGCCACCGTTTCCTACGTCGGGAGCAAAGGCACGCATCTCAATCGGCAGACCAACCTCAATCAGCTTCATCCGGTTACGGACAATCCCTACAATCAGGGGGAGGCGATTAGCGACACCATCGACGACAACACCGGGCTTTCGGTCGATTGTGGCGAGTCATTCGATGAATTCGGCGTGCCCACTGCGGGCACGACGCCAAGCGGGAATCCAATTACGGGCCAGGCAGCCATCAATCTCGGAGTGGCAGCCTGCGGAACCAACCCCGATTTCTTCCGTCAATACACGGGTTACGGCGATATTACTCGGCTAGAGTTCGCTTCATCGTCGATCTATCATGCCTTTCAAACCTCGGTTCGGCACACGATCGGCGGACTGCAACTTAACTTTTCGTACACCTACAGCCACTCGATCGACGACTCGTCGGATCGTTTCGATTCCGCCTTTACCGACTCGTACAATCCGTCCTTGAATCGCGCGAGTTCCAGCTTCGATCAGCGGCATGTCTTGAACCTCAGCTATGTCTGGGACATCCCGTTCTTCCAGCAGCCCGGGCTCGCCAACAAGGTCTTGGGCGGATGGCAGCTGTCTGGCATCACAACTTTCTCCACCGGCACGCCTTATGGCGTGGTTTTTGCGGGAGATAACGCGGGCGTTGCCAATGGAGTGGGTTCGACTTCACGACCGGATCTGATTGGCGATCCGTATGCCATCCAGCAGAGTCCACTTGAGGGCAACAGTCCGCTCTTTGCCAATCCAGGTGCTTTTGCCCCGCCTCGCGGATTAACCTTCGGAGATTCCGGCCGGAACTCGCTCACCAACCCACATCGCACGAACTTTGATTTTTCGTTGTTCAAGCATTTCAAACTCGGCGAGCGTTTCGGATTCGAATTCCGCGCTGAGGCTTACAACATCTTTAACCATACCCAGTGGCTCCCCGTTTCTGGAGATGCAGGTTCCGGCGCGAGTAACAACGCAGCCGGAAATAACACCTTCAGCAATGACCCTACCTCGGGCTTCCTGCGTACCGCCGGCGCCCACAACCCCCGCATCCTTCAACTCGGCGCGAAGTTCAGCTTCTAGTTGGCGCAACCGGCACAAAAAATCCTGGCCTCGAGAGAGGTCAGGATTTTGTTTTGCTCGATCTTTTGTACTAGATTTGCCGCGATCCTAGTCCGCGACCCCGACCCTCTCCCGCTTTCGCGTCAGCACCGCCAGGCCCTTCTCCAAATCCGCAATCAGGTCGTCGACATTCTCGATCCCCACTGACAGCCGGATCATCTGCTCGGTGACGCCCATCTTCCGTCGCGATTCCGCATCGATCATGGCGTGTGACGTCAGGACCGGCAGAGACACGAGAGAATCCACGCCTCCTAGACTAGGCGCCAAGGTGAAGAGATTGAGAGCCTCGCTTACCCTGCAAGCATCTTCGCCGGTACCGTCAATTTCGAAGCTGAGCACGCCACCCGCGCCCGTCATCTGCTTGCGAGCCAGTTCGTACTGCGGGTGTCCCTTCAACATGGGGTAATGTACGCGGGTCACCTTCGGATGTCCGTTCAGGAACTCGGCAATTCGCAGCGTGCTCGCATTCTGCCGTTGCACCCGTACCGCGAGAGTCTTGATTCCTCGCAGCAACAGAAAAGCCGCGTGCGGATCCATGCAGCAGCCCAGCGTCGTCCGCAATGCATGTATCTGCTCAATCAAATCCCTCCGCCCTGCCGCTATCCCGCAAATGATGTCGCCGTGCCCGCCGTAATATTTCGTCCCAGAATGAAGCACGAGGTCGATCCCCCACTCCGCAGGACGGCAATTGATCGGCGTTCCAAAGGTGGCGTCGATCGTAGTGATCACTCCGCGCTCTTTCGCCAGCGCCGCAATTTTCTCCAGATCGACTACTTTTACAATCGGATTGGTCGGCGACTCAATATGAATCATCTTCGTATTCGGACGGATCGCCCGCGCATGCTGCTCGATGTCATTCGTGTCGACAAAAGTAGTCTCAATCCCCAACTTAGTCAGCCATTGCGAAAGGAACTTAGTAACACCGCCATAAATGTCGCGTTGTGCGACGATATGGTCTCCCCCCTTCACCAGCGCCAGAATCGAAGTCGTGATCGCTGCCATTCCTGAAGAAAACAACAACGCCGCATCCGTTCCTTCTAACTCGGCGATAGAATTCTCCGCAACAGTATGCGTCGGGTTGCCATAGCGGGTGTAGAACCGGTCCGTATGCGTAGCCCGCACTTGCTCCTGCGAATCCGTAACTTCAAATGTGGAAGTCTGATAGATCGGCGTCGACAGCGGACCGTTCTTCTTATGCAGACTGGTCCCCCCACGCACCGCCTCGGTCTCCTGGTGAAACTCGTGTTTTTTCATCATCTACTCCAAGGGAAGGTCTTAGCTCCAAGCTCTCAGCTCTCAGGAATTCCAACATTATTTCTGTTCGAGTCTGTCACCTGAGAGCCTGAAGTTGACGGCTGAGAACTGGTTTACGGAGAACTCTATTACCGAGCGACTACTGCCGTCACCGGCGCGAACCATGCTGCCGACCGCGCGTGCTGTCCCGCAACCAACTTGTCAAACTCCGCCTGCAACGCCCGCGTCACCCGACCCGCCTTGCCCGAGCCTATGGTGCGGAAATCAATTTCGCGCAGTCCGATCACTTCCGCGGCCGTCCCGCAGACAAACACTTCATCCGCGATGTAAAGCTGATCGCGGGAAATCGGCTCTTCGACAACCCGATATCCCAGATCGCCGGCCAGTGTAATCAGAGTGTCGCGAGTGATCCCTTCCAGAATCCCAGCCCGCGGCGTGGTGTAGATTACGCCGTTGCGTGCGACGAAGAGATTTTCTCCCGTGCACTCCGCGACATATCCATCCGGACCGAGCATGATGGCTTCATCGAAGCCTGCGCGCTGCGATTCCGTCTTCGCCAGAATGGAACTCACATAATTTCCCGAGACTTTCGCCTTGGTCATCATGATGTTGGGATGCAACCGCGTAAACGACGCGATATTTGCGCGAATCCCGCGTTCTTTCGCCTCCGCCCCCAAGAACGACTTCCACTCCCAGACCGCGACCATAAAGCGAGGCGTGCCCGCTTCCACCGTCATGGTGAGCGCGCCATCCAGAAAAATCATTGGCCTGATGTAGCAGGCCGAGAACTCGTTCGCGGAAATTGTCTGATGAATCGCGGTGCGCATCTGCTCCGCTCCCACAGGCAACTCGCGAAATCCTACGATGTGTGCCGAGTCCAGCAGTCGTTGCACGTGCTCGTCAAGACGAAACACGGCCGGCCCCTGATCGGTTGCGTAACAACGGATCCCCTCAAACACACTGAAGCCGTATTGCACGCCCGCGCTCAGAAAGGGCACGACCCCTTCGCTGGCAGGCTTCAAAGAATCGTCAATCCAGATGTAACGTGCGGTGGCCATAGTCTCCCCGTGCGTAATGATTACACTTTAGAAGAGTACCTGCCGCAACCGGACCACGGCAAGGCGCCCGATAAAGAGCAAGACAAACCGTCTTTCTGTTCGTATAATCGGCGCGCTCACCTCCATCATGGAAACTGGACTGAGAGACCGCGTCGCCATTGTGGCTGCGTCCAGCCAGGGCATCGGACGCGCTACCGCCGAGGCCTTTGCCGCCGAGGGTTGCCGCGTGGCCATGTGCGCCCGCAACAAAGAAACCCTCAATGCCGCCGCGGAAGAAATTCGCGCCCAACATAACGCGGAAGTTCTGGCCGAACCCTTCGACGTGACCGATCCCGCCGCCGTCCGGGACTTTGTCGAAGCCGTCGTCCAAAAATTCGGCAGCGCCGACATTTGTGTCACCAACGCCGGCGGACCGCCTGCCAAAGGCTTTTTAGCTACGACCATCGACGAGTGGAAACGCGCCGTGGACGCCAATTTCATGAGCGTGGTCTATTTCGCTCATGAAGTCATCCCGCACATGCAAAAGAAAAAATGGGGACGCATACTGACTCTTACCTCGGTCACCACAAAACAGCCTGTTGCTGACCTGGTGTATTCCAACGCGGTGCGCGCCGCCGTTGTGGGACTGGTCAAGAGCCTTGCCAACGAGTTCGGCAAAGACGGCATCCTGGTCAACAATGTCGGGCCGGGATACACCGCCACCGATCGATTGAAGCAACTCGCCAAAGCGCGTGCGTCCGCGTCCGGCAAAACCGAAGACGAAATCCTCGCAGCCTTTGCCTCCGACTCGCCTCTCAAACGCCTCGGCGAACCCCGTGAGCTGGCCGACACCATCGTCTGGCTGGCCTCCGACCGCGCTTCCTACATCACGGGACAGACGATCCTGGTCGATGGCGGCGTTTACAAAGGGCTGTAGTAGTTTTCACCGCACTCGCGGAATCCCCCAAAAAAGTTCCAAATATTACTGCATAGAGCTTTCTTCCGTCGGGTGGCGAACGAGGTGTAATACCCCGCCCCTGCACCCACTTCGTCATTGCAACGTTTGTTGTTTTCAAGTAAGCTTCCGCCCATCCTAACCATGATTTGAGCAATTTTTCTATCGCCAGTGTGGGGAAGAAGTGCATGTCGGACATCGTCGTCCTAATCGTTGAGCGCTGCCCGGTCCCGGGACGCAACTGGGCGTGCTGATTTGCGATCGTATCTCCGAAGGGGGCTGTATATGTCGAATCTGAAATTAGCATTTGCTCTAACCGCGTTCGTTGTTGCGCTCGCCGCCGTTGCGGCCGCGCAAGGCGGCGCCACCGGAGCCATCACCGGCACGGTTACGGACGTCACGGGCGCAGTAGTCGCCGGTGCCCAAATCCAAATCACAAACCAGGACACCGAGGTCGTGACCCGCACCCTCAGGACCGACGCCGACGGCAACTTCACCGCCCCCTTGCTGCCAGTGGCCACGTATACGGTGAAAGTTATCGCGACCGGCCTCGCCGAAGCGATCTTCAAAGACATCGTCGTCCGCATTACCGAAACGACCCGCTTCACGGCCAAACTCGCGCCTCTGAAAGTCCTGGAAAAAATTGACGTGCAGGCCACCGTCCAATCCGTGGAGACGACCACCGCCACCACTGGACAAGCGATCGAAGAGCGCACCATTCGCGAACTGCCCCTTGCGACACAAAACTTCCAGCAGTTGCTGACCCTCTCCACAGGCGCGCAGAGCGAACTCAACGCCTCCGCCCAGCTCGGACGCGGCAACGCCCGCGTCATCGTCAACGGCCAGCGCGAAGACAACAACAACTATCTGATCGAAGGCATCAGCGCCACCGACTACAACGTCTCGCAGTCAACCAACGTCCCTCTGCCAAATCCGGACGTTATCGAAGAATTCAAAGTCCAGACCTCTCTCTATGACGCCAGCCAGGGACGCAACAGCGGCGGCAACGTCAACGCCATCCTGAAATCAGGCACAAAAAGTTTCCACGGCGACGCCTACGAGTTCTTCCGGAATGACGTTTTGAACGCGAATGAATTCTTTCTCAATCGCGCGGGCGAGAAGCGTCCGCCTGTCAAACAAAACATCTTTGGCGCGAGCCTCGGAGGCCCACTCGGCCCGCTGGGATTCTTCTTTGTGAACTATCAGGGGACCCGGCAGCGCAGCGGATTGTCGCCGGGTACGCTGATCAGCACCAGCCTGCCTATTCTCCCCGGCGATCGTTCGGCGGACAATCTGGCTGCAATCTTCAGCACGCCCGCCAGCGACAATTGCGCCGCGAACCCAATTTCCATCGACGATGTCAGTCTCGCCCTGTTCAACTTGAAGAGTAATCAGTTCGGCGGCGACGCCAATGGCTACCTCTTTCCATCTCTGCCCGGCACACCCGGCGTGACGGTGGACGACTCCACCTGCAACGCGACCGTCAACACGGCGCCTTTCATCATCAGCAAGCCCGGCAAATTCACCGACGACCAGTTCACCACCACATGGGACAAGGAATTCCACGGCGGCAGCGACAAGATCTCCGCCCGCTTTTTCTTCTCGAACAACGAATCCCTGCTACCCTTCGGCGCGGGCGGATTGCAGGCCTCACTTGGCGGGACGCTCGCCAGTAGCATCAGCGCGACGGACCTGAATTTCCCCTACGACCTGCCTGTCAATAGCCGCTTTCTCAGCATCGCGGAAACACACTTGTTCTCAGGTACGCTGGTCAACGATTTCCGGTTTGGCTTCGTGCGCATCAACAATAGCCTGATCAATCAGCCGCCCGCCGGAGTCACCGCCGACGCCGTCGGCATCGATCGGCCCACCAATAACATCACAAACTCGATCTACAAATTCACGCTCGGGAGCTCCGGAATACAAATCGGGCCCACTCCGCCCGCCGACCAGGCGCAGACGCAGAACAACTTCAACTTTGTCGAGACCTTAAGCTGGGTGAAAGGCAAACACACATTCCGCTTCGGTGGCGAATACACCCGCGTCAATCTCGACAAACTCTTCCCGCAGGTCTTCAATGGACAACTGTTCTTTGTAAACACCGCGGGAGTGGCTCCGACCGAGAGCGAGCCCATCGGCACCGGCGGCCTAACCGACTTCCAGAAGGTCCTCTCCGGACAGGTCGATTTCAGTTTCGGCGGCGGCGGCGTTTACAACCACGAATATCGCACCAACAACTTCTCCTTTTTTGCGCAGGATGACTGGAAAGTCAGCCAGAACTTCACGCTCAACCTCGGACTGCGCACCGAAGTCATCGGCGCCTTCCACGACAACCTCTGCCACATCGGCAACTTTGATCTCGGACTAGCGAATGCCGGCCAGTATCCGCTGGTGTACGGCGGCTGCGCCAACGGGCTGAAGGTCGACGGACTGACCGGCCATGGCAGCGACACGACGTTGAAAGAACGCGTACTCGACCGGTCTCGGACCGCGCATCGGTTTCGCGTGGGACGTCTTCGGCCATCACAACATGACCCTCCGCGGCGGCTACGGTATTTATTATGTGCGGGAAGACGTCGGCACCGTCGACCAGTTGTCCTTCCAGGCTCCCATCCTGCCCATCGCGTTCAGCGGTGGTCCTCCGGGATGTCTGGCGCAATTCTTTAAGATCGATCCGACGCCGACCAATAGTTGCCCCGATCCACCCAACCCGAACCCCAATGGTCTGCCCGCAGCCGGCGTGCTGGATGGAAGTTTCCTGCCCTGCCTCGGCACAATTCAAAGCTTTCCAGGAGACGATACCACGCAGTTTCCGAACATTGGCTGCGCGGCCGGGAGTCCAGGGGTCGTTCCTTCGCACTTCCTGTTCGCGCTTGCCGTCCCGCGCAATTTCGTGGTTCCGAACACGCAGCAATGGAACCTGACGATGCAGCGCGATCTCGGCAAGAACTGGGTGATGGAACTGGGCTACGTCGGTACCCATGCCATTCATCTCCGGGAGACGCGCACTAACGTTCAAGCCCAGCTAGCGACGCAGGACCATCCGCTGATCATCCAAACTACCGATCGACGGCCCCGTCAAAAATCACCGAAAGCACTGTCAACAACGGCGTGGCGCGCTCCACTCTCTCCGGCGTCAACGGTTACGGTGGAATGCAGCTCTTCGCTAACGATGCCTATGCTCACTATCACTCGCTTCAGGCCACCATCTCGCGGCGTTGGAGCGCGGGATATTTCCAGGGCGCCTACACCTTCTCCCGTTCCACCGACGCCACCTCCAGCGGCAACACCGCGCTGAACACTGCATTCAACGACGAAAGCGACTTGCGATTCTCCCGCGGGCTTTCCGACTACGATCGTACCCATCGCCTTACCGTCAGCTATCGATATGAACTGCCGTTTTTCTCTTCAGCAAGCGGCCTCAAACGCGCAATTCTCGGAGACTGGGCGATCAGCGGCATCACCATCTTCCAGTCTGGCACGCCGTTCTCGGTTACCGACGCCAGCGCGGGCACTGCCTACCTGGCTCCCGGCTTGACCTCAGCAACGCTGGGCGGCACTCTAGCGGCGGGTGGCTCGATCGCCGCCGGCAAGACCCACGGCGACATTCACGACCGCCTCAACGGATATCTGGATCGGGCGAACTTCGACTTCGCTCCTTTCGCGGATCCCGCAGGCTGCGCCAACGATCCCAATAATGCCTGCACGACCGCATTCGGAAATCTCGGACGCAACATCTATCGCGGCCCCTTCCAGCAGAACTGGGACTTCTCGCTCATCAAGAATTTCCGACTGACGGAAACTCAGTCCCTTCGTTTCACCGCCGACTTCTTCAACATCTGGAACCACGCCAATTTCAACAACCCGATACAAACGGACGTAAGTTTCTCCGCCGGATCGTTCGCTCAGATCCTGAGCACCGTCGGTACTCCGCGCCTCATCCAGTTCCAGTTGAGGTACGCCTTCTAGTGCCCGCGGAAACGTCCAAGCCCCGGATCCCGCTCCTGGAGCGCGATCAGGTCACACCCGAAGTCGCCAACGTGTACGACGCCCTGCTGAAAACGCGGGGCGTCGTCCCCAATATGTTCAAAACCCTGGCGCACACTCCAGCCCTAGCTTTGGCGACCGCCGGATACTTGAAAGCTCTACTCAGTGACGGCGCGCTCCCCGGACACTACAAAGAATTAATAGCGATGCGCCTCTCCGTTCACCTTGCCAGTGAATATGCCGTGAAAGCCCACGCCCTCTCGGCAAAGCAGAAAGGCGCAACCGAAGCGCAAATCGCCGCCGCCCGCTCCGACTTTGAACACGGCCCGTTTACCGAAGCGGAGAAACAGGGTTTCCGCGCCGCCGACCGCCTGCACCGCTCCGCTGCCGAAATCACCGACGCGTTCTTCGCCGATCTGAAACAACATTTCACCGACCCTCAGATCATCGAACTGGTAGCCACCGCCGCCGCATTTGAATTGTTTCCGCGTTTCGTAGACGCCCTTCGCATCCCGATCACCAGTGTGGGGACGGGTCTCTGACCCGTCCAGCCGAGCAAAGCTCGGCAGCGTTGGCGAATGGAAAGACAGTCGGGCACAGCTCTCAGCTGTCACGGCGGGCGCACATCAACTAAGATAGGAAACGCATGAAGCCCATCGCATCCCGCATGGAAGTCCTAACCGGAGAAGGCGCGCTCACGGTTTACCTCCGCGCCAAAGAACTCGAGCGCCAGGGACGCTCCATCATTCATCTGGAACTGGGCGAGCCGGACTTTCATCCCGCCGAGCCGGTAGTAGCCGCTCTCGAAAAAGCCGTTCGCGACGGCAAAGACCGCTACTGTCCCATGGCTGGCCTCCCGGCACTGAAAGAAGAGATTGCCGCATACCTCCAACGCACTCGCGACATCACCGTCAACCCAGAAAATGTAGTCGTAGCTCCCGGCTGCAAGCTTTCACTGTTCCTGGCCCTGATGACCATCCTCGAGCCTGGCGACGAGGTCCTCTGGCCCGACCCCGGTTTCCCGGGATACGCGTCCATCACCCGAGGCTTCGACGGCATTCCCGTTCCGTTCGGCCTCGAAGAAAAAAATGAACTCCAGCCCGACCCCGAAGAGATTGCCGCGAAGATCACGCCGCACACGAAAGCGATCATTCTGAACTCACCGTGCAATCCGACTGGCACCGTTTACACCGACGCCGTTCAGCGCCGCATCGCCGAACTGGCTGTTCAGCACGATCTCTACGTCCTCTCCGACGAAATCTACGCCCGCATCATCTACGGCCAGAAATACCATTCCATGCTCAGCTACCCAGGCATGGCCGAGCGCACGCTGATCATCGATGGCTTTTCCAAGAGCTTCGCTATGACCGGATGGCGTCTGGGCTACACAGTCGCGCCGCCCGCACTCGTGCCGCATCTGGTGATGCTCGCCATTAACAGCTACACCTGCACCGCCGAGTTCACTCAGTACGCCGCCATTGAAGCCCTGCGCGATTCCACCGGAGCTACTCCCCGCATGGTCGCTGAATTCCAGAAACGCCGCGACCAGTTCACTGCCGACCTGAATCAAGTGCCCGGCTTCCACTGCCTTCCACCCGAAGGCGCGTTCTATGCCTGGGTCAATATCGAAGACACCGGAATGTCCGCCGAAGAAGTCTGTCGCATCATGCTCGAAGACGCAGGAGTAGCCGGAATCCCCGGCGCCGCATTCGGCGACATGGGGAAAAATTTCGTCCGCTTCTCCTTCGCATCGTCGTCGGCGATCTTGAAAGAAGCCGTAACTCGAATTCAAAAAGCGTCCGTAGCCTGGCAAGGAGCAATAGCCACAAAATAGAACGATCAAGTGACTGAGTCATCCTCTGTTTGACCTTTGTGTCCTCTGTGGTGAAACGGCTTCTTTCAACCACAGAGGACACAGAGGTCACAGAGGAAACCTTGGACTCTGATCACGAGGTCGTTGATGGAGCAACACACAAATGAAATCCTTTTTGGTTTTGACACTCTGTTTTGCGACGCTCCCCGCCTTCAGCCAGGCTCGCCCCTATCCGGGTCCCGACCTGCCACAGCTCTACCAACACTATCTCGACGTGGTGAACAACATTCCCGCCTTCGACCACCACGCCCATCCCGGATTCGCCGACGATCCCGACGTCGACGCCATGGCCGCTCCTCCCGGTAGCGCCGCCCTCCGCGAACGCGACACCAATCCGGAACTGGTGGCTGCCGCCAGAGCTCTTTGGGGATATCCCTACGCCGACTTCTCGCCCGAGCACGCGAAATGGCTCATTCAGAAAAAAGCCGAGGTGAAAAAGCAGTATCCCGGTACCGCCTACTTCAACATGCTGCTCGACAAGATGAACTTCGACCGCGGCGTCGCCAACCGCGCCATGATGCCCGACTACCTCGATCCCAAGCGCTTCCCCTGGGTCTTCTTCGCCGACGCTTTCATGTGGCCCTTCGACAACACCCAGCAAACCGCCCGCAACGCCGACCAGCAGGTCTACATTCCTCTTCAGGAAAAAATGTTGAAGCGCTGGATGCAACAGGAAAAAGTCAGCGCGCTCCCCGCCAGCTTCAGCGACTACCTGAAGTTTGTAACCCAGACGCTCGAAGACAATCAGAAAAACAAGAACGCGATTGCCATGAAGTTTGAAGTCGCCTACTTCCGCCCACTGCACTTCAACGACCCACCGCGCGAAGAAGCGGAAGCTGTCTATAACAAGTATGCGAAGGGCGGCGTCCCAACCGAGCCCGAGTACCGCACCTTTCAGGATTACATCTTCCGCTACCTCATCACCGAAGGCGGACGCCTGAAGCTCCCGGTGCACGTCCACTCTGCCGTCGGTATCGGAGACTACTTCAACCTTTCCGAAAGCAACATCATGCAACTGGAAAACATTCTCCGCGACCCGCGCTACTCCGGCACAACGTTCGTCATGATTCACGGCGGATACCCGCTGGAGCGCGAAGCGATCTGGCTCGCGGCGATCAAGAACGTGTACCTGGATTCCTCGTTGCAAGAGATTTTCATGTATCCGGGAGCCTTCAAGAATTCCCTGCGCCAATGGCTGGAAACCTTCCCCGACAAAATCACTTTCGGCACCGACTGCTTTCCCTACAATGACGTTTTGGGCGCGGAAGAAAGCTATTGGCTGGGAAACATCTCCGCCCGCCAGGCCCTCGCCGGAGCGTTAGCCGAAATGGTTTCTTCGGGAGAAATCACCGACGACAAAGCTATCGAGATGGCCCACGCCTATCTCCACGACACCGCCCTCAGCCTGTATCCTTCGTTGACATCGAGCCACTGACATGAAAAAAGCGAAACCCAAAAAGCCTGCAAAAAAGAAGACCGCGAAGAAAAAAGCAGCTAGAGGCGTGAGCAAAATCGCGCTGAAAGGCACTGTCTCGAAAACGAAGCGCAAGGCAGTGCTCCGCCACGTCCCCTGGAATTCGGTTGAGGTGGAAGCGCTGAACCCTTTACTGGGCCGCCACTTTGTCGTGGGTCAGAACGTAATGCTGGCGCGCGTTTTGTTGAAGAAAGGCTGCATCGTCCCTGAACACAGCCATCCCAACGAGCAGATCACTTTCATCGCCGAAGGCGCCCTGAAATTCTGGATCGACGGCAAAATAATCGTCGTCAACGCCGGAGAAGTCCTTACCATTCCGCCCAACATGCCCCACAAAGCCGAAGCGCTGGAAGATACCGTAGACTACGACGTCTTCAACCCGCCCCGTGCCGACTGGATGAGCGGGACGGACGTGTACTTGCGTTAGCTTTCCTCCGTGACCTCTGTGTCCCCCGTGGTTAAGGCCTGTCTCAACCACAGAGGAAACAGGGTTCACAGAGGAAAAGAAGCTTGAATCATGTCGACCACTGCTCAACTCCGCTGTATCTCCTGCGGCGGCACCTGCGCCGCCGCCGCCCAGGATTTCCGCTGCGCCACCTGCGGTGACCTGCTCGAGTTCAATTTCGTAAAGTGGCCCGACGATCCCCCCGCGCTAAAACATCTCTGGAACCAGCGCAAGACTCTCTTCAAACCCCTCGACCAGAGCGGCGTCTGGCGCTTCCGCGAACTTCTTCCGCCCATTCCAGAAGAGCACGCCATCACTTTGCGGGAAGGGAACACGCCGCTGTACGACATGCCGCGCTGCGCCAAAATCGCCGGCGTCGACACGCTGCAAGCCAAGCATCAGGGCATGAATCCTACCGCGTCTTTTAAAGATACGGGCATGACCGTCGCTGCCTCCGCCGCTCGCGAAAAGGGATTCCGCTGGGTTGCCTGCGCCTCCACCGGCAACACTTCTGCCTCGATGGCCGCCTACGCCGCCCGCGGTAACATGCACAGCCTCGTCCTGATTCCCGAAGGAAAAATCTCCTGGGGCAAACTCTCGCAATCGCTCGACTACGGAGCGCTCACCTGCCAACTCCGCACCGACTTCGACGGTTGCGTTCGCATCCTCAACGAACTCGTGCGCCTCAAGCCCATCTACCTATTGAACTCCGTCAACCCCTACCGCATCGAAGGACAGAAGACCGCCGCCATAGAATTAATGGAACAACTGGAATGGGAACCGCCCGACCACATCATCGTCCCGGGCGGAAATTTAGGAAACAGCTCTGCGATCGGCAAGGCTCTGCTAGAGATGCGCGATCTGAAGTTGATCGACCGCCTCCCAAAACTCTCCATCATCCAGGCCGAAGGCGCGAACCCCTTCTACCGCACGGTAACGGAATTCGGCGGCAAGAAACTGGAATCCATGACCGCGCACACCCAAGCCACCGCCATTCAGATCGGCAACCCTGCGTCTTGGAAAAAAGCCCTGCGTGTTCTCAATGCGACGGGCGGCGCCGTTGAGGAAGTTTCGGAAGTAGAAATCGCCCAAGCCAAAGCCGAAATCGGCGCCGATGGCATCGGGTGCGAACCCGCCTCCGCGGTAACCCTGGCGGGTCTGAAAAAGCTCCGTAAGAGCGGATTCGTAAAACAGAACGAATCGGTCGTCCTGATCCTGACCGGCCACCTTTTAAAGGACCCCGACTTCACCATAAAATTCCACCGCGGGGACCTTTTCACCGGAACCCCCGATGAGGAACGAGCGTCTCAAACCGCTGGTCTACAACGCGCACCCATCGTTCTCGACGCCAATTTAGGCGCCGTAATCGCTACTCTCGATGCCGCCGAGAGAAAAGCGTAGCAGTTCCACCCAATCTCGTGTATAAAACTCGGTTTCGCCTTTGTTTCGGGCGCTCAGTCCTTGGGACGGTAAGTTTGCGTGGGGCAACTCGCAAGGGCAATTGCGCTTTTGGGTGGCGCAGCGCTTCAGCACTGCGATCAGCAACAACTTTTGAATTGGGGCTTCAGCCCCTGAGGTGATATGCCGTCGCGTCCCTTATCCTCGGACCGTTCCATCCGTCTGTCGCTGCCCGCGACCTCGGCGAACATGGGCCCTGCCTTCGACAGCGCCGCTGTCGCCATGGACTTCTATCTCCGCCTTCACGCCGAGCGGGCTCCTGACTTCTTCATCATCGCCGAAGGCCGCGACGCCCAGATTTGCCGCCGCATGGACGACAACCTCATCCTCACGACCTACCGTGAGGTTCTGGAATCCGAGAATCGCAAAGTAGTCCCGCTCAGCATCCGTATCGAGAACGAAATCCCCATCGGCAAGGGCTGCGGCGCCTCCGCTTGCGCCCGCCTTGCCGGAATCGCCCTGGCCGTCCACTATGGACATCTCCGCTGGAAAGCCGACCGCATCGTAGGCGAAGCCTCCATGCGCGAGCATCACCCCGACAACGCCTCCGCCTGCTGGATGGGGGGCATCACCGTAGCCCGCATGGCCAACCAGGTTCAAGCCCAAATCGTGGAAGTAAAACCCAAAGGCCACTGGCCGCTATTGCTGGCCATTCCAGACGCGCCACTCTCCACCGATCAGGCCCGCCGCGTTCTGCCTTTCCAATACTCGCGCGCCGACGCCGTCACCAACATCCAGAACTCGATGTTGCTGCTCTCAGCCTTCGTGTACGGCCGCCCTGATCTTTTGCCGGCAGCCCTGGAAGACCGCATCCACCAACCCTACCGCGCCCCGCTCTGCCCCTTGTTGCCCGCCATCAAGGAGTTGACCGGAGAATCCGGCATCCTGGGCGCAGCTCTAAGCGGCGCCGGCCCGTCGGTCCTTGTCTTTCTGGACGGGAAAGCGAATCCGAAAAGAGCGAAACAAAGAATCGCCGCCCACCTGTCAAAACGCCGCCTGCCGGCCGAACTCTTACTAACCCAAATCGCCACCCACGGCGGCCGCGACGGCATCGACTGGCGCAAGAAGCACGGGTCGTAGCAGGCAAAGTGACGGAAGAACCTGGCGAAGCGGCGTGCGATAGAATAACGTTGTAACCATGAAAGCCTTCGCGCGCATCACCGTGGATCACAATCAAATGGACGGTCTTCCGTGCATCCGGAGTCTACGCATCCCGGTTGCAACGGTTGTCGGTATGGTGAGTGAGGGGATGTCCGAAGACGAGATTCTGAAAGCCTACCCGGACCTAGAGCGCGAGGACATCCGCGAAGCCCTTCGTTTCGCGGCAGAAGCGGTCCGCGAACGCGAATTACCCATCATTAGCCGCACCTCTTGAGGTGGAGTCACGCCACTTCTTGTAGACTTGAACCCTCTTTCAGACAACCACTACGACCGCAGAAGCACGGCCCTTCAGGACCACGTAATCGGTGGGCCATGAAGGGCTCCAGCACGGTGCTCGCTGTTTTTTGACTAACTACCGGCTAGCGGGCGGCACGATCCCGTTCATCCGGAGATACTCCACCATCTGCCCGTAATGATCGAAGCCATGCCACGCAAACACCGTACCCATTCCCAGCCGCGTAGCCGTCCCTTCGCCAAACGGATTCTTGATTTCCCCCACGGCATTCCCCTCGTTGATCGTCGCCACCGCTTTGTGCGCGTACGCGTAGGAGTCTTTCAAGAACTTGACGATGTCAGCCTTCGACTTAACGCTGTCCGGTCCATTCTCGCCGCCCAATTCCACTGGAGGCTTCTCGCCCAGGATCGCAGCCGCCACAATGTAATTGACCGCCGCCACATGTTTCGCCTGTGCGGCGAATGTCCGCACTCCTTTGAACTCGCCCTCGGTGGGCGCGAAGCCGAACTTCTCCTCCGGCATCGCCTCCACCGCCGGAACCAGTTCGCCCTCAATCGTCTTCACCGTGCCATCGAGCACGCTCGTGACGGTTTTCTTTTCGCCAGCCTGCGCCATCCCCAAACTGCAAAGCACCGCCATCACCGCTACTACCAATGCACTTTTCTTCATGGACTCTCCCAGTTGTGAATTTAAGAAGCCGTTTCACTATCCACTATCCACTAACCACTAATCACTAACCACTAACCACTGCCACTCAATCCCGCACCACCGCCGGAGTCATTTCCAACTCGCTCGCGGTAATCCGATGCCCGCGCAGTGCCATCACTCCGCAAGCTAATACCACCGCTGCCGCCGCTAACGCATTGGCGATCCCGAACTGCTTTGCCACTGCACCCCAAAGCGTAGCGCCAATCGCCATTCCGCCCTGCAACACGAGCAAGTACATCGACAACGCTCGCGCCCGCAATTTTGTCGGACACATCGTCTGCGCCGCCACATTCAAACACGCCAGGATTCCGATCCAGGCCACGCCCGCCACGAACATGACGCTGCTGAGCAGCACAAACCTCTGCACCTGCCCTGCCGCGAACGTCATCCCGGCAAAGACCATGATGGCGAACACCACGACTCCATCGACCGACAACTTCTCACGCACCCTAGGCAATGCGGCCGCGCCGATTAAAGCACCCAAACCGAAGCACCCGAGCAAGACCCCATACCCTCGCGCCCCGAAAGGCCGAGCAATAATCGGCATCAAGGCCAGCATCGCCGCCGCCGCGATGCTGAACGTTCCCGTGCGCAAGAGCACCGATTTCGCCAGAGAACTTTCTCGCACGTAAGCGAATCCATCCCCGATCGCGGCCCGAATTCGCCGTGGCGTTGCGGAAGCTTCGGCCGGACGTTTCCACCAATACAGAAACAGGATCACGCCAAAAAACGACGCCGCATTCAGAAGAAAAGTCGTTCCCGAACCCACCGCTGCCACCACGATTCCACCCAGCGCCGGACCCACCGCCCGCGCCACATTGAATCCCGCCGAATTCAGCGCCACCGCCGAGGCATGCTGCTCCCGCGGCACCAACTCCGGCGTAATCGCCTGCCACGCTGGATCGTTCATCACCGATCCAAAACCCAGCAGAAAAGTAAACAACAACAGCACCCACGGTCCGACACAACTCGTTAGAGTGAGTATGCCGAGCGTCGCCGACGCCAGCACCATCCATGCCTGCGTGACCAGCAAAAACCGCCGCCGGTCCACCATATCCGCCAATGCCCCCGCCGGCAGGATCACGAGAAACACCGGCAACGCCCCGGCCGCCTGCACCAGCCCGACCATGAACGGATTCATGGTCATCTGCGTCATCAGCCATCCGGCGCCAACGTTCTGCATCCACGTGCCGGTATAAGAAATGACCGAAGCGATCCACAGCGACCGAAACAGCGACTGCCCCAGCGGCGCCCAGGGCGATACAACGCGACCGCGCACCTTCGGCCGCTCCGCCACCGGCATGTTGATCATTTCAGCCATGTAAGACGTTCGAGTCTAACCACTAACCACTGACCCTACTCCACCAAACGGCCACTCCCCGCGCCGCCACGCCCGCACGCAGAAGATGAGAAGTCCCGCTATCAGAATCACTCCAGCGTACCGAATTTGTTTCCAGGCATCTACCCGCTTGATCAGGATAAAAATGAACCCCGCCGCCGCCACCAGCGCCGGCAACGGATACAACCACATCCGAAACGGGCGCGGCATGTCCGGCCGCCGTATCCGCAGCACGATCACGCCGATACTCTGCACCAGGAACTGCAGGAGAATCCGGATCACGACCAGAGCCGCAATCAATTCAGGCAGCTGTAAAAAGCAGAACAGCACCGCCACACCCGCCAGCACCAGCAATGAAACGTAGGGAAACTTGTGCACCGGATGCACCCTGGCGAACGCCCGAAAATAATTTCCGTCCGCCGCCGCCGCGTACGGCACCCGCGAATATCCCAGCATCAGCGAAAATACCGAGGCAAAAGCCGTCCACATGATCAACACCGACACTACCGGCCCCGCCCAACTCGCGCTCCCGTAAGCGTGCTGCATGAATGTGGATACGACGTAGAGCTTGCTGTTGGACGCCCCCGATTGCACCAGCTCCCGCCAGGGAACGACTCCCAGGATGCTGATGTTCATCACGATATATAGACACGCCACCACGCCAATCGATAGCAACAACGCCCGGGGAATGTTTCGTCCCGGCTCCTTGATTTCGTCGCCCAGAAAACAGACATTGTAATATCCCCAATAGTCATAGGTCGCGACCAGCATCGCCCCGCCCAGCCCGTCGAAGAAACCGCGCGAGAGAGTAAACGCTCCCGGTGGAAAATCAAACGCCTGTGCGGCTTTGAAATGAGTCAGACCTACAAAGATGATCCACCCGATCGTCCCCATCACGCCGACCCAGAGCACTTTCGAGAGCCGTCCAATCACCGTAATCCGCCGATACAAGAGGAACGCGGTCAACAGGCAAGCGCCAATCGCGACCATAGTCGCCGGCATCGCAACCCAGCTGATCTGAAGCGTCCCCGCTAACGGAAGAGAAAGGCTCCATGTGCGGCCGGCCCAAACATGCTCCAGCCCCGGCCAGAAAAAAGCCGCATACTGCGAAAGCCCTACGCATCCCGAAGCAATCGAAAGAGGTGCACTGAACGAAAGCTGCCAGATGAACAGAAACGACATCAGCCGACCCAGCTTCTGCGGGCCGTAACTCTCCTTCAAATACCGGTATGACCCACCCGAGCCCGGCATCGCCGCGCCCAGTTCTGCCCAAACCAACCCGTCGCAGATCGCCAGCCCCGCTCCCAGAATCCACCCCAACATCGCCTGCGGTCCGCCCATGGCCGTTAAAATCAGCGGGAAAGTGATGAACGGCCCTACGCCGATCATGTCAATCATGTTCAGAGCTGTGGCTGATCCAAGCCCAATTCCGCGGACAAGCTGAGGTTTATCGGTCGCGGCGTCGGATGTGGTATCCATGGGTGGTTTATCGATTGTAGTTACACTTGGATTATTCGAAGCGGCGCATTTCTTAACAGGACCTGTCATCCTGAGCCGAGCGAAGGATCTGCTTTCGCCCGCACATTTCACTAGCGAATGAGTGCTTGAAAGCATGAGCTTACAATGGCCTAACAACTAACCACTATCCACTAATTACTAATCACTGCCGCTACCCACCAGGTTCACAAACAACCGCACCGCCCCGGGCACGCCCGCCGGCAACTGTCGAAAGAACGCCAGTCCCGTGTAGATATAAGTTCCCTTGCCGTACTTTGCTACCAGCAGGCCGCCCTTCTGTTCGCCTTCTCCCGGATCGTGCGTCTCCAACAGCGGCATAAACTTCTCATCCCACGGTGACGCGAAAGAAAGACCGCGTTCCTGCACCCATCCGTCAAAATCCTTCTGCGTGATTTCGTTGGGATAATGGAAAATCCGGTTTGCGGGATCCAGCATCGTGACTGGAGCCCCTTCCACAGAAACCCGTGCCCGCGTGAGTGTCAACGGATACGGAGAGAACTTCCCGCTGTTGAAGTCCCCGACGGAGGCGTTGTACTGCACCACCAGTCGGCCGCCCGCCTCGACAAACTCCAGCAGGCGCTTGTTATTGGCGATAACGTCTTTCTGCGTGTCATACGCCCGTATGCCAAGCACGATGGTCTTGTACTTACCAAGGTCTTCGGCGGCCAGCTTCTCCGCTGGAATCAGAGTGACGTTGATCCCGATTTGCTGCAACACGGGCGGAATCTCATCGCCCGCGCCCATGATGTATCCGACTTCGAGATTCTTCGGAACCTTCACATCCACAATGCTTACGCGTTGCATCGCCGGCTGATAATAGTAAGCGGCGCCCAGGTCTTCTCGCGTCACCAGCGTGTAGCCCTCGGCGTATTTGTTGCCCCCCGCGTCCAGTACGGCTCGAACTTCGGCCCGGCCCTCCTTCAAACTCGCGGGTAGGACCTTGAATACGAAATCCTGCTTGGCGCCCCGCTTGAGCGCGCTCACCGTCAACTGCCTGGGCTCCGACTTCCATCCGGCAGGCACCTCCAGCCTGAGCGTCCCACCCGGCGCTCCAGTGAGATTAGAACTCACGCCCACGTTGACCGATATTTCTTTTCCGTCTTCGACCGCCAAAACCTGTTCCCCAGGCTCAAGACTCAGTGAGAATGCTGGCGCAACCGCCAGGGAAGTCTTCCGCGTCTTACCGGTTTCGTCAGTAAATGGGACCAATACCGTTGCGGAAAGGTCTCCTGTCGGCGCCACCTTCTTACCGCCAAGGCGGCTGACGACATCGGGCAAGGGTGAGTGCGCGCCACGGCCTTTCTGGATGGCCTCGTACCTCACGTGCACGCGCAGAGGTGGGGGCGGGAAGGGAAGTGTAAGATACCTCTCCTCATCGACCGTGTTGAGCGCGTCAGTTTCGGGGTTATCGCGATGCCAAAACGGCCGACTAACCTCAGTGTCGGACGGAACCTTCAGGGCGAAGTTGGCGTAGTAAGTCTGGCCGGGAGCGACGGTCATTTCACTCGCGTCGGTTTTCCGTATCCAATTACCCTTCTGGTCAAGATCGACGCCATCCACGTCCAACCAGTATTTGGATCCGTTGTGCAGCTTGGCCAGCACCTGAAAACTCTGTCCGGGAGAGACTACGGTGAGCGCATCCTTGAGTTCCGGTGCCCTTTTGCCGGCGGCCTCCGGAGAACCCGCACTCGCTGTCAAAACCAAATCGAGAGAAAGTCCCAGCGCAATTTGCGCCTGCTCGATTTTTTGCCCGAGAACCTCGAGTAAGTCTGCTTTTACTACATCCCCCAAGTCGCTCTTCGCCAGACGTGCCTCGACCAACTCCAAATTCTGTATCGCCCCTGAAAGCGGGGCAGTTGCATCGCTCGGATCGGACGCACCCTTGCCGGCAGCATGTTTCAATTCCGAGGCAATTGATTCCAGCTCTGCGCGTAGCCAAGGCACCTTCTTCTCTTCATCGCCCAATCGGCCTGCCAGGCCGGGCAGCGAGGTATCGATCCCTTCGAGCAGATCCTCCTCGTGTCCATCCTTATCCTTCGGCGAGTCCACCACGGAATCCAGCAGCTTGTAATAAGTGAAGCGGTCGCCCGGCTCCACCGTCCACGCCCCCGATCCCTGGGAAAGCTGATGCCGCAGCCCCTTCATCGCAAACTGAATGTAAGAAGTCCCGAGCACTGGATCGTTTACGCCGGTATTCAACCGCACCGTGTAATTCGCCGCATCGCAGGTGTTCGAAAAGAACCCGCACACGTTGCCCGAATAAAGTTTCTTAGCCTGCCAGGGCTGCAATCCTTCCGCGATCTGTTCTGGAAACCGCTTTGGATCCGCCGCCGCCCGGAACGCCTCTTTCGTCAGAATCGCCGACGCCTGATGATGTCCATGCCCATCCCGCTCCGTCCCCGAAAAACGCGCCACCAGCACATCGGGACGAAACGTCCGAATCACCCGCACCAGATCGCCCAGCGCGATATCGTGCCCCTGCCATTTCTGAAAAGTCTCTTCCGGCGTCTTCGAATATCCAAAATCCGCGACCCGCGAAAATCTCTGCTCCACCCCGTAATACCGATCCGCAGCCAGCAGCTCCAAAGTCCGCAGGACACCCAGCACATCAAACAAATTACTGCCCAGCTTGTTTTGTCCGCCCTCGCCGCGCGTCAGTGTCATCAGCAACGTGGAAACGCCCTTGCCTCGCGCCTCCAGCGTGAGCATCCCGCCATCTTCATCATCGGGATGCGCCGTCACCTGCATCAACCGGGCGGTCGTCTGCAACCTCCGCAGCATGAGCTGGAGCCCCGCCGCACCCGTCTCCTGCGGCAAAGGATCGTAATAATGATCGGGAGTTTTTTCCGACGCTGGCGCGGAAGAAGTTTGCGCCGAAGAAAGAAGACTCGCTGGCAATACCATCAAACCCGCCAGCACCAATGCCGCTGCGCGCCTGCCGAAGCTCAATGTCTCAGACCGATACCGCCCAATTTCAAACATTCCCATGTGATGGAGCTTCTCCCACGAAAGGACCAAATATATTCGCGCGCAACAAAACATCTAACGCGCCCCACTCGTCTCCACAAACTTCTTCTGACACTCCTGGGCCGACTTAACGATCTCCTTAAAGTCTCCATCGCCCTGAACTCCCGACAGCAGCGGATCCGCCACCAGCGCCTGCGCGGCGCAATACTTCTGCTCCACCGCCTTCCGCAGAAAGGCGTACGCAATCTTCTTTTCCCCACACTGCGCCAGGATCGTCCCCTGGTAATACTTCAACTCCGAATCCTGCTCCCACAACAGATCATCCTGCACACGTTCCGCCAGGCTATGCAGGGCCTCGGCCGGCGCTTTGTTCAAACAGCCCAGCAGAAATTCCCGCATCCACGTCGGATTCGTGGTCATCTTTTCCGCCGCCTCCCGAGCCTCTTTCATTCTCCCTTCCCGCATCAGCACCGACACTATTACCGCCCCCGACCATTCCGATCCTGCATCCTTCTCCAGATAAGGCTTTGCGAACGCCGTCTTGCCCACTTCAAAAAACGCGAACGAGCACGACCGCCAGTTGTAATTTCCCGGATCGATGGCCGCCGCCGCGTCACATTCCTTTTCCGACTGATCCAGCATCCCCGCGTAACGCAAAACATACGCCAGGGAATAATGCGCGAACGCGTTGTCCGGCCGCCGCGCCACCAGATCCCGGGCGCTCCGGTACGCCTTATCCAGTTGGCCCATCTCGACTTCGTTCGCGGCCAGAAATCCCTCTGCGCCTACCCGCCCCGGCTCCAGACTTAACGCTTTCTGGTACGCGTCATTCGACTTCTGGTATTGCGCTGCTCCTCCGTTCGCGTAATTCGCGTCGAAATAATATCGGCGCCCCAGCGCTTCCCAGGCTGGAGCATAGTTGGGATCGAGCGACACCGCCCGCTCCAGCAACTTGATCGCGTCCTTGTTCGGCCCTGCCTCGTGCCCCATCGATGTGCCGCGGAGATATAGGTTGTAACCCTCGCTGCTAGCCGGAGCGCTGCTCACGTCCACTGCCGCTCGTCCAATGCCCAGCGCGGGTAGCAACTCCGACCGCACTTTTTTATTCAGTTGATTCTGCAACGCGATAATGTTGTCGGCCCCCGCTGTCAGCGACCCCGTCCAGATCAGCTTGTTGTCTTTCACATCCACCGCTTCGAGAGTAACGATCACCTTCTTGTTCTCGTTCAGAAAGTGTCCGGTCACCACTGTCCCGACCTGCAACTCGCGCCCGATCCTTGCCGGGTCTCTCTCCCCATTCGCATATTTTCGCGTCGAGGACGAAGGCCGGATCTCCAGCGTCCGCGCGTACGTCAAAGTGTTCGCGATCTCATCCGCCAAAGCGAACTTTAAAAAATCGCTCTTCGGATCGTTGTTAAGATTCTGCAGCGGCAGCACTGCGATGGTGCGCGTCCCCGCATGAACAGCCGCCTCGCGACTCCGGAACCACCACGCTCCCACCGCAATCAGCACTGTCAGAAGGACCGCTCCCAACCCCAGGGCTATCCACAAATGTTTTGAGCTCGACTTCTGAAAAGTGCGGGTTGCCGTTTTGGGCGCTGAGTGCTTGCTTCGCGTTACTCCCGACTCCGTTTCCTTCTTCAGCCGCTGCAAATCGGCTTTCATGTCGCTGACATTTTGATACCGCTTCTCGCGATCCTTCTCCATCGCCTTGCCGATGATCGCTTCCAACTCCGTCGGCACCGCCGGATTCACTGCGGTCGGCGACGCCGGTTTCGAATTCATCACCGCATGCAGCGTTGTGACCACATTTGTCCCAGTGAACGGCTTCTTGCCCGTAGCCATCTCATACAGCACCACGCCAAAGGAAAAAATATCGCTGCGCGGATCCAGATCCTCCGACCGCGCCTGCTCCGGAGACATATACACCGCCGTCCCCGGAATCACCCCTACCTGCGTCAACGACTCTTCCAGGGAACTGTCGGTAGCAGTCCCCACCTCCCCAACCCTGGCCAGCTTCGCCAGACCGAAGTCGAGAATCTTCACCTGTCCGGAAGGAGTAAGAAAAATATTCGCCGGCTTGATATCCCGATGCACAATCCCCTTGGCATGCGAAGCCGCCAGGGCATCCGCCACCTGCAAAGCGATGTCGAGCAGATGCTCCAAGTCCATCGCCTTGCCCTTGATGCGCGCCTTCAGGCTTTCGCCTTCCAGCTTCTCCATCACGATGAACGGATGCCCGTCACTATCCTCAATGTCATGAATCGTGCAGATATTCGCATGATTCAACTGCGAAGCCGCCCGAGCCTCCCGCGTAAACCGCTCCAGAGCCCGCTTGTCGTTGGAAAGATGATCCGGAATAAACTTCAAAGCAACATGCCGCCCCAGCTTGAGGTCTTCCGCCTCATACACAATCCCCATCCCACCGCCGCCAAGTTTCGACAGAATCTTGTAGTGGGAAACCGTCTGGCCGAGCATGTCCATAGTGGTCGTGATGTTGCCAGTGTGGGTCGGACACTAATGTCTGACGCCGTTGCCGCTGGTGTTGCAGCTGCCTTTAGATTCTACGTGGATCGCACAATCCCGTGCGGCACGCGCGTCCAAGCCCGCGAAGGCGTAATGTTAGGCGGTGAATCCTCCAAGGTCAATCAGGAGTGCGAAAAATCTGGCAGTGTCACGCAGAGTGAAGGCAGGGTTCAAGCCACTGGCCAGGGATATTTTCTAAGGAATACACAGGATCGCCGCCGTGATAAAAGCCAACGCCCCGGACTATCGCTTCGCGTCCAGCGTAAAGCAATTGCTCAGGTTGCAACTTGTGATGATACTTCCACTCTCGAACAAAAGCGTCCAAGAAAGCCCGATCCGCGATGCGGACGATTGTCCCTACGGGGAAAGCTTCTTTGTAGAGAATAGGTTCCTTGATTTCTATCATCCTTGCTCCGTGCCCCGAAAAACTATCCACTATCCACCAACCACTATCCACTGCCTCACCCCACCAGCCCCGCCGACGACCCCACCCACTCCATATTCTTGTTGTGATCTACACCCATCATCAGCCCGCGCCCCATCCGCACAATAATAAGGACGGGCGTCAGTTCCCCGAGCCAGATATACATGATCCTCAACTCAGCCTTGGTAGGTCCATGCGGAGTCTCAATCACCGGCGAAAAACTAACCCGCTCCTGCAAAATATATTCGCCGCGCTTGGACGCAGGAATCGCATCGATATCCGCCCGCGAAGGTGCAATCACCACCCCCAGCCCCGCGAACGAATAGAGCGGCTTCAGAACAAAGTTTTCCAGGTCAGCAGGCACCGCGGGCATCTGATCCAGAAACCACGTCCGCGGCACCGAAGGATGTTTCAGGTAAGGAATCGAATACTTACTCATCCGGAAATACCAATTCGGATGCCCCGCCCACTCCACATCCAGATCGTCGTGCAAGTCGAACGGCAACGCCACGCCCTTCCGCTCCAGTTCATCCACAATTGCGCGATTGTAAATTCGCTCGATCGGAATCCGCTTGCCATCGGCCTCGTAAAACAGCCGCCGCCCTTCTTTCTTGATCTTGGTGATGCAGACCGTCCGAATCCCCAGCAACTTCTCAGTGAGCAAAAAATCCGGCAGCGTCTTCTGCTCTTCCGGATGCACCTCCATCAACACCACGTTCTCCGGATCATGCCCCGCCACAATCGCATCCCGCAGCAGCCGCGTGTAGGAAGTCGCATCCAGCCCGCTCAAGTGATACCGCAATCCAGGATTAAGCTCGAACACATCCATATAAGTCTGCGACAGCACGGGCTGATAAGCGTAAAGAGAAGGGAAGGCCTGTAACTCGACCAGCTTCGGCTGTAATTCTCCGGAGGCGTCGCGGACCAACCCAAAATCCACCTGAATAAACAGAGGATGCGCAGCCTCATTTGCCACGCGGAACGCCGCAGGAATCGTCTTCTCCGACAGAGCGCGATATTCCGCGCTATCCACCAGTTGCCGGATCAACGCCTTCCCATCCTCGCCGAGCCGAGCGACAAGAGAAGAAGGAAAGAAACAAGGCGTCTCCGAAACCTGAAACGGCACTTCCATGCCGCACCGCGAAGCCAGTTCGCGCCGAAAGGTCCTATATTTTTCAGGAGTGAAGCCCGAGTTGAAAGCCCGCCGAAAGGAGGGAATCATGATGGTGCTGTGGTCTTGCTCGTGGGGACGGGTCTCTGACCCGTCCAACCGAGCGAAGCTGTAGGGCTTTAGCTCTTAAGAGCTAAGAGCCAATAGCTAGAAGCTGCCCTCCTACGCCTCAATCAAAAACTGCCCGCCGCGCATAATCTGTTCGCCGTCCACCCAGATGTCAAACTTCCGCCCCACCACATCGATGTGCGTCGACGAATTCCATTCCGCCCCGGTGTGCTGCCCATATGGACTCCCAAACGCAATGTGGACGCCCGGGAACTTCTCGTCCTGAAGAATTTGTCCAATCACATCTTTGAGTTCGATATTCGTGCCAATCGCAAATTCCCCTACGCGATCGCTGTTCTCGTCCGTGTGCGTATAGGCCCAAAAATCGTCTCGCAGTTCGCGATTGGAAGAATGCGCCTCCACCACCCGATTCTTCTTAACCTGAATCGTCAGCGGAGTGTTCTTCAAATCGCCGAACTTCGCGCACAGATAATCGCCAACCACGCCATCAATGACGAACGTTCCATTGACCTCGCCCGGCGTGGTGAAAATTTCGCCGCCCGGCAAATTGCCCCACTTGTCCCGGCTGATAATCCCGCTCGTCTTCAGCCAGCGATATTTCGGATTCAAGTCGGCCGTTAAATCCGTCCCCGCAGGAGTGGTTGCGCGAATCTGTTTAGCGATCCGCACCCGCTCGACAACCTTGGCGCTCAACCGATCGACCTTAAGAAAGTCTGCTCGCATCCCTTCCAGCATGATCTGCCGGTTGATGTTGACCATGTGCGCGTGCCGGATCTTCTGCCGGTTCACGACCTCGGTCATCTGCATGCGCGACTTCAACTCATTCCTCTGCGCCTGCACCGCAAAGATGCTGACCTGACTGGTCTCCATATCTTCCAGAATCGCAGCCGGCAAATCCGTCAGCGGACGCCGCGCCAAGTCCTCCAGTACCCAGGCGTTGTAAGGACATCCGACGCCTTCCAGTTCATGCGCCAAAGCCGCAGCAATCTCCAGAGTCACTTCGTCGGTGATGACCGTGACTTTTTCCGAGGGCTGTATGCGCAGGCACACCTGCACCGCATTCCGCGCTCCCGGCGTCAGTTCCGGATCAAAGGGCACTTGCTTCAGTTGTCGTGTGGGCTGTGTCTCTGCGATCTTCATCCAAGAATTCAAACGGCCCGGGCGGTGGGGACTTTGATCTCTTCCTCACCCAGGCCAACCTCGGTCTCCTCAATGATGTAATCCACTACGGCCTTCATGTCGCCGGTCTTGCGAAATACTTTCAGTTGCCGGTCCGCTCCCGTGCCCATCTTCATGATCTGGCGGATGTACTCCACTTCTTTCCGCGAATCCAGTTCGTCGAGCACGTCGTCGACAAATTCCAGATACTCTTCGATCAGTTCTCGCTCCGGTACTTCGGTCTGTTTGCCGAAGTCGATCAGCTTTCCATCCAGACCATAGCGCGCCGCACGCCACTTGTTCTCCATCAGCAAAGAACGCCGGTACAGCCGGAATCCCGTATTCGCCGAGTACAGCCGATACAGTTTTGCCACCGTGGCCTGGATCAGCGCCGCCAGGGCAATCGATTCCTCCACCCTCATCGGAATATCGCACACCCGGAACTCCAGCGTGTTAAAGAACGGATGCGGCCGGATGTCCCACCATATCTTTTTGGCGTTATCGATGCAGTTGGTCTTTATCAGCAGCTTGACATAACTGTCGTACTCGCCCCAACTCGGGAAGTAGTCGGGCATGTTCGTTCGCGGAAACTTGTCGAACACCTTGCAGCGATACGACTTCAGCCCCGTGTCCATCCCCCACCAGAAAGGCGAATTCGACGACAAGGCCAGCAGATGCGGCACGAAATATCGCGCGTGATTCATCAGGTGGATCGCGGTCTCCCGATCCTCCACGCCAACGTGCACGTGCAACCCAAAGATCAGGTTCGCGCGCGCCACCAGTTGCAGATCCTCGACGATGTGCTTGTAACGCTCGTCCGGATTCACGTCCTGCGTCCGCCAGTCGGCAAACGGATGCGTCGCCGCCGAAGCCAGCCGCAAGCCATTCTCCCGCGCCAACCGGACCATGTTTCGCCGCAGCTTCTTCAACTCGTCCTTCGCGTCCGTAATGCTGTCGCAAACCGAAGTCCCCACCTCCACCACCGACTGGTGCATCTCCGCCTTCACCCGTTCCTGAAGAATGAGCCTGCCCTTCTCGATGATCTCGGCATGAATGTGCGACCGCAGATCCCGAGTCTCCGGATCAACCGTCTGATACTCCTCTTCAATGCCAAGCGTGAACGAAGGTTTCATAGCGGCATCACACAGCCAGGCAGGGGGGCGCTGGCCGAAGTCCCAATAGTATAACAGTGTGGGGACGGGTCTCTGACCCCTCCAACCGGGCAGAGCCCGGCAGTTTCAGCGGGAGATAAACCGATGGTAGTCCAAACCCAACACGTGCTGCTAACCGACCTCTACGCCGCCTTTAACGCCCGCGACATCGATCGCTGCCTGGCCGGCATGCATCCCGAT
Source organism: uncultured Acidobacteriota bacterium (assembly GCA_963799305.1). Taxonomy (GTDB): domain Bacteria; phylum Acidobacteriota; class Terriglobia; order Terriglobales; family Acidobacteriaceae; genus Acidiflorens. Next base: position 159,486 of record CAWCWX010000002.1, read on the forward strand.
GTAGTGTGGGCCAATGGTATGGACGGAGGCAACGTCCACGGACACGAAGGGGTCCGGGAATACTGGACGCGCCAGTGGAAACTGGTGAATCCTCGCGTGGACCCGCAAAGCTTTCATACTGACGGCGACAGAGTCACGGTAGATGTCCACCAGGTCGTGCGGGCCATGGATGGCGCTGTGATTGTCGATCAGATAGTGAAGCACGTGTTCACGATTGAAAGTGGGCGAGTCAAGATCTTCGAAATCGCCTGACCTTTTCTTCCTTTTCCGAGGTCACCAATCTCGTGCGTCGATGAAAACGGGGGCAAGAACCCAAAAAAACTTACTCCTGCGCCTTAACCTTCTTCCGCGGCTTAGGCGTCTTCAGATCCACCCACTTGGGACCACCCAGAAACGAAGCCCACCGCATCTCTTCGTAAGGCTTCTCATCAGCCAGCGCCTTAGCGACCAGAAACTCTGCCATCGCTTTCAGCACCCACTCAAAATTTTCCTGCCCGACCGAAGTAACCTCCGCATCCGGCGCCGGATTCATGAAGTCGATCGCGTATGGCACTCCATCTTCCACCGCAAATTCGACCGTATTCAAGTCATATCCCAGTGCCCGGCAAAGCGCGATCCCATCCTTCTCGATGCGCTCCTTCAAAGCCGGAGCCGGCGGAGGATTCCCCTTCACATAGCGTTCATGGAACGGAGCCTTGGGGTCATACCGCATGATGTGAACCTTTTCCTGCCCGATCACATAACAGCGAAAATATTCTTCGAACTCCACGCCATGTTGCAGCGTCATGCAGAGATCGCCGGTCTGGTTGTAGTAGTGAAAAAATTCGTCCGGAGAATGGATTTTGTAAACATGCTTCCATCCGCCGCCGGAGTAAGGCTTTAGAAATGCCGGAAAGCCGACGTAAGCAAACAGTTCATCCCAATTCAGCGGATAAATCAGATTCCGCATCGACTGATCTGTAGTATCCGGCGGATGCTTGTGATGGGGCAGAATCACCGTAGGCGGAATCGCGACCCCCATCTTGTGCGCCATGGCGTAGTTAAAGAACTTGTCATCCGCCGTCCACCAGAAGGGATTATTGACGATCGTCGTCCCCTGCAACATCGCGTTCTTCAGATAGGCGCGATAGAACGGAATATCCTGCGAGATGCGATCCAGGATGACCGCGTACTTTCGCGGTTCGTCCATCCGGATCCCGCCAATCTTCACAAACTCCGCCTCAACGTTCGGCACCTTCATGGAATTAATCTTCTCCACCAGCGCCGGCGGAAACGTGTTTTCCATCCCAAACAGAATCCCAATTTTCTTCACAGTAGACTCCCGATTTTGCTCGCCATCAGCTAGAAACTGGCGGCCAGATGCAATATTCGTAGCTCGCGGCTCGAAGCTCGCGGCTCAATAAAAGTATTTCCCCGCCATCCGCTGCCACAGCGGCCAGTCATGTTTGCTGTTGTCGCCGAAAATATCCAGCCAATGCGGAATGCCTTTCGAGTGCATGAGCCCCGCCATCTTGATATTCGCATCCAGGCAAATATCCCAATCCGCCGTGCCAAGCACGATCTTCATCGCGTGATAGCGATCCAGAAACCACGAATCGCTCATCCCCTGCAAATAGTCCGGCGGGTTATTGAAGTACACGTTGTCGTCGTAATACCCATCCAAAAACCTCCGGATGTCGTACGCCCCACTCATGCACACGCAAGCCGAAACCAGATCCGGATGCCGCAAAGAAAAATTCAATGCGTGATACGCGCCAAAACTGCATCCCGTAACCGCCATCTGGGGAGCCCAGTTTTTCCATTTGATGAATGGCACGAACTCATTGAGCAGGTAGCGTTCATACTGCACATGCCGCCAGATGCGTGCTCCGGGATGCGCTCGCTCGTTGTACAAACTCTCGCTGTCGACGCTGTCCACGCAAAACACCTGCAACTCGCCGGCGTCAATCTTCGCGCCGAGCGTGCCGATCATCCCCCGATCTTCATATTCAAAAAAGCGTCCCTGAGAACTTGGAAACACCAGCAGCGGAGGCCCGGCGTGGCCAAAAACCAGCGCCTCCATGTCCCGCTGCAATTCGTGGCTGTAATTCTTGTGATGTTCGCGATTCATGCGCCCGAGGATTGTATCAAGACCGCGCCAGGATGGGCCGCCGCCTTGGCGCTAGAATGTTTAGGTCCGACCGAGACGTCTTATGCCCACTCCTTACCAGGCCCTCTGGGAATTCCAGGTCAAGCCCGAGTCGATCTCCGCCTTCGAAGAAATCTACGGTCCCGACGGTACCTGGGCCCAACTCTTTCACCACAGCCCCGACTACCTCGGGACCAAACTATTCCGCGACCTCAGCCGTCCCGGCCGCTACCTGATCCTCGACCGCTGGACCTCCCGCGACGCCCTGTACCACTTCAAGCAAACCCATCACTCCGCCTATCAAGAACTCGACCAGCAATGCGAGAGCCTGACTGAAAAGGAAATCTTCCTGGGAGAGTTTGAGAGCGTCGGCGCCAGCGTGAAGGAGTCGGATTGGGCGGTGTAGGGCGGGTTGAAGATGGACACTATGTTCCACGTGGAACATTTCCCGGGCATTAGTGTACGTACAGAAATATACTTATGTTGGCTGCAAGTGGAACGGGCGTAAAGGGTTATGGCGGGAAATGGTATCTGAAAGCCGGGCCTTCGCTATGCGACCGTGTTTCTTCGAGTATTCATTTGCCTGGCCGGGATTTCTCGGCCGGGCCAGGATGAGCCGACCTCGACTGGCTGCGGAAACGCGCGGGCGGAACCGCGAACTCGCGCTTGAATGCCCGGTTAAAGGCGGCTTCGGACTCATATCCAACTTCGGATGCGACCTGTGACACCGAATAGCTCGTCGAGGCAAGCATCTGCGCTCCCAGTTGCAAACGCCAGCGCGTGAGGTAGGCCATTGGTGGCTCGTTGAGATAATGACGGAAGCGCTCCGCCAGCACCGAGCGTGACAGCCCCGCTTCTTTTGCCAGGGAAGCAATGGTCCACGGCCGTGCAGGATCCCGGTGCATCAGCGCCAGTGTTTTTCCGACTTCCAAATCGCGGGCGCCAGCCAGCCAGCCCGTTTGCTCGGCCGGAAGGTGCGAAATGTAGGCCCGCAAAGTTTCCACGAACAAGACCTCCGACAGTTTGGCCAAGACGGCTTCTCCGCCGGCGCGGGAAGCGTCAGCTTCATTCACGGAAAAGCGGATCGAGTTCTCCAGCCATCTGCCGGAAGCGTCGTTGCGAATGCTGATTTTGAACACCGGGGGCAGGCCGCTAAGAAAAACCTGGCTAAGTCGCGGATCGCACGCCATGAAGCCACAGACGAATCTCGTAATTTCCCCTCCGCCACCCTGGCGCGACAACTTCAACCCCTGGGAAAAAATTCGCGCCATCTCCTTCACCATGTCCAGAGTCTTCGTCGGAGGGCCGTTTTCGATGAAGTGCGCGTCGCCATGGGGAAAGATCACGATGTCGCCGGCGTCAAGAACGATACGCTCGCCATCCGCGAGCCGGGCGGAGGCGCGCCCTTCAGTCAATAGGTGGTAAATGATGACGTGTTGCGCGGCCGGCGCGATGTAGGGTGCGACCGTGTGCGAGGGTGGCGAGCAAAAACTCCACGGCGAGGAGAATTCTCCGTTGAAGAACACGGCGCCCTGGAGTTTTACCACCTTCAGTACTTCAGAGAGCACATCCATGGGTCCTCTCGCGGACAGCCGGCAAACCTCTCCGGACTCTGGGCAAAGCCATCATACGGCAACCAGGCCGTGAGCAAGAAAGCCGGACGCGTGGACAAGAGTGGCCCGGGCAGCTGCCCCATATTAGGGAAGTCAGCGCGGCGGAAAGACTCGATCCGATTGACCCCGAATGGAGGATCCGACCATGGACATGGTTCAAGTGAATGGGAACGAAAAAGCTTTTACGCCGGCCCGCAAGACGGAGCTCAATAACAACGTCAGCTATGTCACTGCGTCGGTCGAGGAAGCGGAGATGTGCAGTGTTACGTGGGCAGACATTCAAAACGTTCTTGATGAGGAATGGGAAATTGGCGGGCTGGCCATGTCGACTGACGCGATCCGTGCCCTTGTTGCAGGCGAATAAAAAACACAGGAGGAAAACATGAGCACCACTACAACCATCCAGGAAATCGACGGGCTTAAGGCACGACTAAAAGATACATGGATGGCCGGAGATTATGACCGCTTCTCGCGCTATATGGAGCAGGGCGCGCGCATTTTCTACGAACAACTCGATGTTCCCGCTGGATGCCAACTGCTCGACGTGGCTTGCGGCTCGGGCCAGGTCGCGCTGTGGGCGGCGCGAGATGGAGTGAACGTCACTGGTGTGGACATCGCGCCCAACTTGGTGCAGCGCGCGCAGGCCCGCGCCGACGCGGAACATCTCAAGGCTCGTTTCATCGAAGGTGACGCCGAAGCTCTTCCGTTTGAAGACGCCAGCTTTGACGTCGTCACCAGCCTGGTTGGAGCGATGTTTGCCCCGCGACCGGAACTTGTGGCCCGCGAGCTATTGCGAGTGACCAGTCCCGGAGGTACGATCGCCATGGGAAATTGGACGCGCGAAGGATTCGTGGGCCAAATGTTCAAAACCTTCGCCAAGTTCATCGCTCCTTCCGGCATGCCTGCCCCGGTGTTGTGGGGCGATGAGACTGTAGTTCGCGAGAGGTTGGGACACGGAGTCTCCGACCTTACGATGACGCGTCGCCAATATAGCTTCACCTACCCGTTCCCGCCGGCTGAGGTAGTCGAGTTCTTTCGGGAGTATTATGGGCCTACCAATCGTGCCTTCGCGTCGTTGCACGAAACCGACGCGCGAAAACTGCGCGACGAACTGGAAGGGTTGTGGTCCGCGCACAATCGCGGAGGAGATCAACTCACCGTAGTTTCGTCTGAATATCTGGAAGTCATCGCAGTGAAAGCCTGAGTCCGACCGCTTTCTCTGCGAAATCTTTGAACCTGAGGAGATACGAATATGGCTTTAATGCGTCCGGATCCAACTTTTTACCCTTCACCGGGCATGGCAATGCAGGCCCCGCCAGAACGCCTCGCCTATGTCGCTCTGCTTAACGTCGGCACAAACGGCAAGCGCGACGCCATCGGTGTCATCGATCTAGACCCCGCTTCCTCGGAGTATGGTCGGCTCGTCGGGCAAACAGATTTTCCCCGCGGCGACAATGAACTGCACCACTTCGGTTGGAATGCCTGCAGCGCATGTCTGTGCCCGCAGGCTCCCCATCCACACATGGAGCGCCGCTACCTGATCGTACCGGGCATCGGGTCTTCGAGGATTTACATCCTGGATACCAAGCCGGACCCCAGGCACCCGAAAATCGTGAAGGTGATCGAGCCCGAAGAGTTCATCGAGAAGACGGGCTACACCTCGCCGCACACAATTCATTGCGGACCAGACGGCATCTATGGGAGCGCTCTGGGATCGCCTAGTGGAGACGGTCCCGGTGGCATTTTCCTGATGGACGCGAACACATTCGAGCTGAAGGGCCAGTGGGAAAAGGATCGTGGCCCCCAGCAACTGTCCTACGACTTCTGGTGGCACCTCGGACATGACACGATGATTACCTCCGAATGGGGCACGCCGAACATGGTGAAAGACGGCATCAACCCTGAGTTGCTGTTGGCCGGAAAGTACGGGCACAAGATCCATATCTGGGACCTGGACAAGCGCCGCCATCTGCAGGAACTGGACCTGGGAGCGGAGCAACAGATGTCGCTCGAGCTTCGGCCTTCGCATGATCCCAACAAGGCCTACGGCTTCGTAGGCGTTGTGGTTTCGCTCAAAGACCTTTCAGCTTCCATCTGGATGTGGTATCGGGAAGGTGCCGGCAAGAACGGAATGTGGGCCATCCGCAAGGTAATTGAAATCCCCGCCGAGCCCGCTGACGCGGATAAACTGCCGCCGCTGCTAAAGGGTTTCAAGGCGGTGCCTCCACTTGTAACTGACATCAACCTGTCGCTCGACGACCGCTTCCTTTACGTTTCGTGCTGGGGGACCGGCGAGTTCATCCAGTACGACGTTTCCGATCCCGCTAACCCGAAGAAGACCGGCTCGATCCATCTCGGTGGCATCGTGCGCCGCGCGGCTCATCCAAGCAAGCCGCAGCAGGCGCTCAATGGCGCGCCGCAAATGGTCGAGATCAGCCGTGACGGCAAGCGCGTCTACTTCACCAACTCGCTTTACTCTCCGTGGGACGAACAGTTCTATCCCGACGGGGTAAAGAGCTGGATGGTTAAGGTCGACGCGAACCCGAACGGCGGAATGAAGCTCGATGAAAAGTTCTTCGTCGAGTTCGACCGACTGCGCGCGCATCAGGTGCGGCTGGACGGCGGCGACGCCTCATCCGACTCCTACTGCTACTCAGAGGCGCCGGCAAAATGACCCATGCCGAGATGAGCTCGACGGCGTTGTGGCTGATGCTGCTCCTCGGCGCCTACCACGGAATCAACCCCGGGATGGGCTGGCTTTTCGCGGTGGCGCTGGGGATGCAGGAGCAGAAAGGAAGCGCGGTGGCGAAAGCGCTCGTCCCGATCGCGCTTGGCCACGCCTTGTCCATTGGCAGCGTGGTAATGGCCGCAGCATTTCTCGGCATGGCGCTGCCGCAGGAAGCGATCCGCTATACCGTCGCCGCGCTTCTGTTCGGTCTCGGAATCTTCTCGCTGGTGCGGCACTACCACCCGCGCTGGGTCCGCATGCAGGTGGGTTTTCGCGACCTGACCCTCTGGTCATTTCTGATGGCCACGGCGCACGGTGCGGGCTTGATGTTGCTGCCCGTTCTGCTCGGCCGTGGCACCGTCGAAGCGGCGGACCACATGGCCGCCCACCATCACACATCCGCGGCCGCCAGCCCTCTCGCGGCCCTGCTCGCCACCGCAGTCCATACGGCGGCCTATCTTGCGGTGACAGGACTCATCGCCTGGATCGTGTATAGCAAGTTCGGCCTCGCCGTTCTTCGCAAGGCATGGGTCAATCTCAACCTGGTGTGGGCCGCGGCACTCGTGGTTACCGGCGTGGTCACGCTGCTGCTTTAACCGGAGGCAGGAGCACTATGCGTCCCGCGCCGCGTCCGAATCTGACGCTCACGACTTCCCATTTCAGGAAGACAACACCCGCCATCCACAATTCCGCGTCAACCGTGCCCCACGCGATGCAATAATCGAAAGATACCGACATCATGCCGCCATCATTAGCAGTAGAAACGATTCACGCCCAGTCCGACCCCGCTCCCGAAAAGCGCAAGCATCCGAACACCAAGCGCACCGGAGAGCGCGCCGAAGCCGCCTTCGTCCTCAAAGCCGCCACTCTCGGATACGCCGTCTCCAAGCCCTGGGGCGACAGCGAGCGCTACGACTTCATCCTCGACTCCGGCCCTCGCACCTGGCGCGTCCAGATCAAATGCACCGAATCCCTCAACGCCAACGGATACCAGGTCCAATCCACCTACACCGACCAGAAGAAAAAAGGCCACTACACCCCCGCCGACATCGACGTCCTCGTCGCCTACATCCTCCCGCTCGACCTCTGGTACGTAATCCCCTCCCACGCCTTCCCCGAAAGCGCCAGCCTCCGCTTCTATCCCGAAGGCAACATCAGCGGACGCCGTCCCCGCTTCGAACAATTCCACGAAGCCTGGCACCTCTTCCAGCACAAGCAACCCGAAGACTCCACGTTAAAGAACTGTCATCCCGAGCGGAGCGAGGGATCTGCAGTTTCTGCGGACGAAGAACCCGCCGCCCCTTCTCTCGCTCCCCCCGTCCCCGAATCCCCCTTCGAAAAAATGATGACCGAATGGGCCCAGCGCGTTCACTCCCTCTACCACCGCAAACACTGAAACGCCCACTAGAACGTCAAACGTCATGGGATACCAGGCATCTGATTTCAGTCGAGAGATGCAGGATAGTGGAGACGCCACTTCTTATTGAAGGTGGCTCGCTTCATACCATAGTCCAGGTAGAAATCAAACTTCTTCCCCAGTGCTTCGAACTTTCGACAGTCCGTATTGGATAGCCCGGATCGTTCTAGCAGGAAACCAATCGCTTGGTGATATGGGTATACGAAGCCGAATCGATTGAGCAGATCTATCATGTGATCGACATCAATTCCGTTAACACGCCCCGCGTAGACATCGGCGACCTGCTCAATCCCCCCTGTATATGCTGGTCGCACGACGATATCGATCAGAGTGCGCTCCGTATCGGTAACGTCGACCGTTTCACCCGATGGAGCTTTAATTTGCGTTACACCGGCGCGGCCTGTATTTTTCCCGCTCAAGAGCACATATTTCACGCCTGAATTATCAAATATGTATTTCGATTGTCGTTGCCTGTTTCTGAACGCGAGCTTTATGCCTGCTTGGGTGATCCCATCCGGTTGATTTTTTGGCGACTGTTCGCGGTTTACATAGATCATGTCGCCCGGGGACGCCATTCCATGCACTGCCAACGCTGTTCTGTGACTCAGGAATGAATCGCGCTGCAAGGACAATGCTAGTTCATTTGTTGAGTGTTCACCATGTAGGTAACGAACAATCATTCCGTATTCTTTCGACACAAATTCTGCTCTGATGACTAGCTCTTGCTCGAGCAAAATTTCGAGAAGTTCTGCGATGCTGAAAGAGGAACCGCCCCACTCTCGGCGATGCTTTGCGATGAATTGTGAAATCTCGTTGGGCCAAAAAATGAACGGTGGAAGGCGCCTGAAGTGGCTTTTAAGCAACTTCGAAGGGTTTGTTTTCATTTGGCTCTTAAGATTATAGTCATTCTGTCGAAGCAAGGTATATATACCTGCTTCGACAGAATGAGCGATCTTTAGAATTAAATGCTTGCTGCGGAATGGCGGCGGGTATATATACCCGCCGCCATTCCGCAAAGAGTCGCACCTCTTGCTCTAATAAAAATGTGCGAATTTCATCGACATGATTAGCGAACTACCCATATTCTTTATTACAAAATAAGATACATTTTTTCATATATTTAGCGTGTTTAGAGAGCTAAATTTATGTCACTAAATGTGGTAGTTTTAGTGACACATGAATAACGGAAAATCAACGTCCAATTCCATTGTTCTACGGATCCGAGGCCACGGACGAGGCTGGATATTCACAACCTCAGAATTCCTCGATTTAGGGGCTGAGAGTGCTATAAAAAAAACATTGTCTCGCCTCTCCAGGGATGGCACGATTCGGCGACTGGCGCAAGGCGTATACGACTATCCGCGCACTCACAAGAAGCTCGGAATTCTTTCTCCTAACCCTGATGATGTAGCCGCTGCCTTGGCAGCCAGCACAGGAAGTCGACTGCAAATTTCTGGCGGACGCGCAGCCAACCTCTTCGGGCTTACTACCCAAGTTCCCGCTCAACTGGTGTATTTGACTGATGGTCCACCGCGCCGAGTGAAAATAGAGGGGCAAACGATCCAACTCCGCAAGGCTCGGCCATCGAAATTCCCTGGAACCGGCACACGGGCAGGCCTGGCGATACAGGCACTGCGCGCCGTAGGGCCAAAGGTTGATAAAAACCTACTGCTTAAACAACTGTCCCGAGGTCTCAGTTCAAAAGACAAGTTGCAGCTGATCAAACTCCGAAGGCATGCTCCGAGGTGGACTCAGGAGATTATTAGTCAACTGGAGAGGACAATCGATGGATAGATGGGCAAAGGCACCGCCAAAGGAACGAGAAGCGCTCTTCACCGCGACAGCGGCGAAAATGAACGTCTCGCCTGAAATTATCGAAAAGGATTTTTGGGTGTGTTGGACGCTGCTTCAGATTTCTCGACTGACTGATCTTCCACGGCTCATCTTCAAGGGCGGAACTTCGCTTTCCAAAGTGTTTGGCATTATCAAACGATTTTCCGAAGACATTGACTTGGTCATCAATCGACATGAACTCGGGTTCAATGACACTACAGATCCCGCTAATCAGGAAGCAACAAACCTGCGAAATCGAACCCTCGAGAAGCTTAAGGAGACTTGTTTCGATGTAATTGCAAAGGAGTTCGTACCAAAATTGGATTCTCAGGTTCGCTCGATTGTTGGAGATGATGGATGGATTCTTAGGATTGATCCGGACGCTACTGAGCCAGGCACGGTTGAATTTCAGTACCCGAAAGGAATCCCCGATTCTCATTTATCCGGCTACATCAAACGAGCGGTGCGACTTGAATTGGGATGTCGAGGCGATCAGATTCCCTGCGAGGAGGCGACTGTAACACCCTATGCTGCAGAGGTTAACCCGAGCCTTTTTGAGATTCCTGTGGCACCGGTATTGGCAATCAGTGCCGAACGAACCTTTTGGGAAAAGGCAACAATTCTTCATAGGGAATACTACCGAGCGGAGGCTGGAAAAGAGCTCAGTGAGAGAGTCTTTCGACATTACGACGACTTGGTGGTTATTTCCAGGCATGCACGCGGACACTCCGCGATGACAAAGTACGCATCTTTACTTGAAGAAGTGGTGTCGCACAAACAGCACTTTTTTCGCGAAGGGACTGCGCGTTATGACCTGGCAAAAAAGAATACACTCCGTCTAGCCCCAAACAAGAGTCTTGAAGAGGGTCTACGAAAGGACTACGAGAAAATGAGAGAGATGTATTTCGGCAGCGAACCTGATTTCGATGGGGTGATGAAGGCGATCCGTGATCTCGAGAAGAAGATAAACGAGAGTTAAGTTAGGGTCTCTCGCGATTTCAAAACCTAGTATTGTCGACAGGCCAGATTTCGCCGTTTGGTCTACTTCATTCAGGATGATGCCGCTTCACATCTCCCTTCCCACCTCACTGCTGGCTCCTCCATCAAGGCTTGCGCTAACCTATCCCAATGTCCCGCCGTACCTCGTTCCCGCTCCCCGCACTCATTCTCTCGACCCTTTTCCTGACCGCCTGCGGAGGCAGCAGCAACTCGACTCCTCCTCCTCCGCCGCCACCTCCTCCGACTCTCACGCTGACGACGGTCGTAAGCGGACTCAGCGGTCCACTAGGTCTTGAACATCCTCCCGGCGACAATCGTTTCTTTGTCGTGGAGCAGCGCGGGACCATCCGCATCATCGAAAACGGAGCGCTGGTGGCGGGGAACTTTCTCGACATCCAGAGCCTGACGAACTTCGACGGCGCGGAACAAGGACTGCTGGGTCTGGCGTTTCATCCGAACTACAGTACGAACCGGCTCTTCTATGTGAACTACACGCGCGGAAGCAACAACTCCAATCGACAGACGGTGATCGCCGAGTTCCAGACACAGGCGGGGAATCCTAACCAGGCCGATCCGACCAGCAGGCGCGAAGTTCTGGTCGTTGCCCAGCCCGTCGCCGCAAACCACAAAGGCGGCCAGCTTGCCTTTGGCCCGGATCATTTCCTCTACATCGGGCTGGGCGATGGGGGCAGTGGAGGCGATCCGCTCGGCAATGGGCAGAACCTTTTCGTCATGCTGGGCAAGATACTGCGCATCGACGTCGATGGCGGCCCGCCGTACGGGATTCCGGCGGACAATCCGTTTGCCGGCGGCGGTGGCTTGCCGGAGATTTGGGCTTATGGGTTGCGCAATCCGTGGCGATTTTCGTTTGAGCGCGGCGGCACTCGTCTCTTCGCCGGCGACGTTGGGCAGGATAGCTGGGAGGAAGTCGACCTCATCACCAAGGGCGGCAACTTCGGATGGAATGTGATGGAAGGGGCGCACTGCTTTAGTCCGTCGAGCGGATGCGACATGTCGGGCAAGATTCTGCCGATTGCCGAGTATGGCCACAACGAAGGCGAAGCCATCATCGGGGGATACGTTTACAAAGGGAGCATTTCCGGCCTCGCCAACGCCTACATCTTCGCCGACCTGAACGGGAAAATCTGGAGTCTGACGGAGTCTCCGACGAACGTCTGGACGCGCACGCTGCTGCTTTCTACCGCGCGGACGATCAGTTCGTTTGGCCAGGACTCGGCGGGCGAGGTCTTCGTGGTGGATCTGGGTGGGAGCGTCCTGAAGCTGGTGGCGCAGTAACCGCACGGCCGATGTTGCTTGTTTCTCAGCTCTCGAAGACATGAGCCTTGACTACTGTACCCATAATAGGTACAATCGTACCCCAAATGGGTACGATTCAGTCAAGTCCCGCCGCAGTCCTCTTTGGCCGCACTCGCGCCAACGTGCTGCGTCTGCTCTTCGGACAGACTGACCAGCAGTTTTATCTGCGGCAAATAGCGCGAGAAGTGAATTCCGGTATTGGCGCGCTCCAAAGGGAATTGAGGCAGTTGACCGACGCCGGCCTTATCCTGCGCCGCAAGATTGGCAATCAGGTTTTCTATCAGGCCAATGCCGACAGTCCCACTTTTTCCGAAGTCAAAGCGCTGGTCGCCAAGACTGTGGGAGTGGTCGGAGTGCTGCGTCAACTGCTGGAACCGGTTGCCAGTCACATCAACGTAGCTTTTGTGTTCGGGTCCATCGCCAGCGGCGACGAGCGGCCCGAAAGCGATATCGATGTCTTGATCGTCGGCTCGATTTCGTTCGGCGACGCAGTTTCCCGTCTCGCAAGCGCGCAGAAGGTACTCGGTCGCGAGGTCAATCCCACGGTATATCCTGTCGATGAGTTCGTCGCGAAGGTTCGGGCCCGCAATCATTTCCTCACGAGCGTTTTGAAGACCAAGCGCCTCTTCATTATCGGAGACGAGCATGAGCTTTCAAACCTGGGTGGACTACGGATGGCTAAAGACACACCAGTCTAGCCCCGAGGAAATCGGCAACCTGTTTGGCATCATCGACCGCGATTTGAAGGACTGCGAAGTGCCAGGTTTGTCTCCGGACGCGCGTCTGGAACGGGCCTACAATGCCGCCCTTCAATGCGCAACCGTGGCGCTATTTGCGTCCGGGTATCGCGCTTCGAGCCGCGACAATCATTACAAGGTGATCGAATCTCTGGAAATGACTCTCCAGGATAAGGTAGTCAAGCAGAGACTCGACGGCTTCCGAGCCAAACGAAATAAGCTCAACTACGAAATGGCCGGCGCGGTCTCTGACGGCGAGGTTGAAGAAATGGTGCGCCTCGCGAGAGAGTTGAGGCCACGAGTTCGAGCATGGTTGGAAAGAAACCATCCTGCATTGCTGCCGCCGAAATGATGGCGTTCCTGGAAACCCGTGACCTCTGACCCGTGACCTGCTCCATTCTTTTCAATAACATAGCCCCATTCACTCCCCCCAGTTACCACTCGACCCCCATTTTCACCCTTTTATTGCCTTTTGGCTGCGCAACTCGATATCCTTCAATAAGATCAACCTGACGAACTCCACGTAGCGAAACTTCCAGGTTTCACCGTGGAAAAGCTGTATCCGCACTTGTCCTCAGGATCATCAGAGGACCGTGGGGAGAGTTCTAAAGTTTGTTGGATTCACAACCTAAGCACTCAGGAAAGCGAGAGCAGAATGCATAAGCCGATCAAGTATGTCGAGAAGGCCGTAACCGTCGCAGCGACTGGCGCGTGGGCCGTCTTTTCACGTTTGAACCGTGTTGCTCAGAATGCGTCTCCGACGCCGAAGTGGTCGGATAAGCCGCTGCTCAAGTCCTGGGAAAAATCGAAGCCGCCGCTGGGTTGGCCGCGTACCACGGATTCTCTCTGCCCGAAGTGCGTGCCGGAAATTCGTCAGCAGATTCTCGACGGCAAATTGCCCGTCGACGTTCTGATGAACGAAAAAGCCGGCGAAATCAAAGCGCAGATCGTCGAGCGTGACGGCAAAATCTGGATGGTCAAGGACTGCCCGACGCACGGTCATTTCGAAGATCTGATGTCGATCGACACCGAATTCTCCGACCATCTGGAAAAGGTTTTCCCCGGCCGCGACATCAAGGCCCACAACGACGAGAAACTGCATCACCACGGATCGTCTACGGTGAAATACGGGCGCGGTTCCGTGCTGACGGTCGATCTCACCAACCGTTGCAATATGATGTGCGATCCCTGCTTCATGGACGCAAACCAGGTTGGCTACGTCCACGAATTGACGTGGGAAGAAATCAAGACCGTTCTCGACAACGCGATCACGATCAAGCCGCGCCGCCAGATGTCGGTACAGTTCTCCGGCGGCGAGCCGACGTTGTCGCCCTACTTCCTGGACGCCGTCCGCTACGCTCGCAAGGTTGGATACAACAGTGTGCAGGCTGCCACCAACGGAATCGAATTCGCCAAGAGCTTTGAGTTCGCACAGCAGGCGGTCGAAGCGGGTATGCGATATGCCTACCTGCAATTCGACGGCATCGGCAATGCTGCTAACGATCATCGCAAAGTCGGCAACCTGTTCGACGTAAAGTTGAAGGCTATCGACAACCTCCACCGCGCGGGATGCGAAATCGTCCCCGTGGTCACGATCGTCAATGGCATCAACAACGAGCAGGTCGGACGCATCATCCAGTTCGCGCTCGACAACCCGAAAAAAATCGGCTTCCTGTCATTCCAGCCAGTAAGCTTCACCGGACGCGACGAAGCCATTACGGACGAACGCCGTCAGGCGCAGCGCTACACGCTCGCCCACCTGGCCCACGACGTAAAAAATCAAACCGGCTTCGGCGTCCCGGCACGCGACTGGTATCCGATCAGCTTCATGTCCACTTTCAGCGACTGGGCCGACGTCCTCCACGCGGGAGACGCCAACAACGACTGGGGCCAGCTTTCCTGCGGATGTCATCCCAATTGCGGGACGGGGATGGCTTTGATGATTGATAAGGAGACCAAGGAGGCGGTGCCGGTTACGGCTTTCCTTAAGGGCGATCAGTTGGCTAAGGATATTGCGAAGGTCAACGATGCGGCGCGTTCGAAGTTCTGGACCGCGTTTGGGATGGCGTCTGTGCTTGATGAAGAATTACGATCCGTTCCAGTCACCGAAGCATTTCAAGTTGATGGACCTGTTGAAGAAGTTCGATAAGAACTTCAACGCTACGGGCAAGAATTATGGGAAGGTTGGTCCGGACCGGACGATTGATGACGTGATGAAGCGGCGGCAGGACCGGTGGAATTTCCTGTTCATCGCGGGGATGTGGTTCCAGGATCTGTTCAACTACGACTTCCGCCGTACGGAGCAGTGCATTATTCCTTACGCTACGCAGGAAGGCGAGATCAGCTTCTGCGCTTACAACACAGGCGTGGGCTGGCGGAACATTATCGAGAAGATGCACATGACGGCTACGCTCACGAAGTGGTACGAGGAGCATGGGCGGCATGAGATCTTCGCGGGCGGCAAGAGAGTCAGTCTGGAAGACAAGGAGCACGCTCTCTACTTGCGCGAAAGCATTGTGACCAACGAAGTGCAGCACGATCTCGACAAGCTGGGTATCGCAAAGACGGCTCGCGAAGAGAAGGTGCGGGCTCGTGATGCCAAGCAGGCGGCGGCGCGCGGGAATCAGAAGAACGATGCGGCTTACGACGCTCGCATGGCTGCGTTGTATCGCGAGGTTGTGCTGAAAGAGAAGCCGGCTACTTCGGATGAGGCTGGTTTCATTCCGCTAGGGGCGATTGCTCCAGCGGCGGGGAACGGGCACTCCAATGGTGATGGGGCTCCTAAGGCGGAAGTGGCGGAGCCGGTGGCCGGGGATTAGCTATCAGTTTCGAGCTGTAGTGAAAAAAGGGGCTGCCGATATGGCGGCCCCTTTTTCTTGCCTCCCGTGGTCATCTTTTTGGGCAGCTCACTAAAGGAGTCTGCGAATCTGGCCGATCAGTAAGCCAGAGAGACAGAGTGAATCTCAAACACGCTAAAGTCCTGGTCGTCGAAGACAGCACGTTCCTGCGGTTGGCGAACGAACGTGTACTGACCAAGGCCGGATACACGGTGAGCACGGCAGCCGACGGTGAGGAAGCGGTCCGGATGGCACAGGAGGAACTGCCCGATGTGATCCTGCTGGACTTGCTGTTGCCTAAGCTCGGCGGCACCGAGGTCTTGAGAAAGTTGAAGGAAATGCCCGCTACCGCGGCCATTCCAGTAATCGTGCTCAGCAGGCTTTCGCAGAAGAATGAAGCGAAACTGCTGGAAGCGGGCGCAGCTGCATATCTTGAAAAATCGGCGTTGGACCTTGATCAGAACTCCGACCGCCTCACTGCCATCCTGGAATCTGTGCTCAGCCAGGCCAGCCCCCAAACCCGCGGTACAGCTCAGTAACAATCTGCGCGAAGAATTTAGAGATATAAGGAAGGATCCCGCCATCGCGGAGAGGCGGATCGGTGTCGACTCCAGCTGCCTGGTCGGATTTAACTTGCTGAATAAAAGAGTTCTTCACCCTGAAACGATGGCCGTTACACGCACGGGACTGGTCTGTCCATTTTCCAAGACGTACAATGTCGCCTCATCGAGAGGAGACTGCCTTGTCACAGGTTCGCATTCGGACGGCGACGCGGGCTGATTTTCCGCGACTTACTGAGATCTATAACCATTACGTCGTGAACACGGCGGTGACGTTCGACGTCGAACCCTACACGGTGGAGCGGCGCGCGGTGTGGTTCGAGCAGTTTGGCACGGCGGGTCGACATCGTCTGGTGGTGGCTGAGGAGGACGCTGTGGTGGTGGGCTATGCCGGGACGATGAGGTTTCGTCCAAAGGCAGCGTACGAGACGACAGTGGAGACAACGGTGTATTGCGCGCCGGAGGCTGTCGGAAAGGGGATAGGGTCGCGTTTGTATGAGCGGCTTTTTGAGGAAATGCGTGGCGAGGACGTGCATCGTTTTGTCGCGGGATACACCATGCCAAATGCGGCGACAGCCGCTCTGCATGAGCGGCTTGGATTCAAAGTGGTCGGGGTATTTTCAGAGGTGGGTAGAAAGTTCGGGAAGTATTGGGATGTGTGCTGGACGGAGCGGGCAGTTTGATCGTCATCCGAGCCGGAGTTGCGGTTGGTGTTCGCGGCGGCGCGAGGAGAACATCTACGCTTCAATGTGTGCGAGGAGCAATGCTGTCCTCGTTAGTATTGGATCGTTCTTGTCGTCGAATCCTAAGCTGCGCGGGGTGCATCTCTTCCCGGTAGTATGCGAACCATAGGCATGATTGGAGGGCTGGGCGCTGAATCCACGATCGACTACTATCGGTCGATCATCGCGCGTTATCGTGCCCGGCGGCCCGATGGCGGATATCCGCACATCGTCATCAACAGTCTCGACGTCGAAAAGGGTATCGCTATGCTTGACACGGGGCGGCTGGACGAGCTGGCTGATTATCTTGCCGACGGCGTGGAACTATTGGTGCGGGCAGGAGCAGAGATTGGTTTCATCGCCGCGAATACTCCGCACCTCGTGTTCGACGAGGTACAGAGCCGGTCGTCGATCCCTCTTCTCAGCATCGTGCGCGCCACCTCGGATCGCGCGAGGGCGCTCGGTTTGAAGAAAGTGGGCCTGTTTGGAACCGGATTTACCATGCGCGCGAATTTCTACCCGAACGCGTTACAACGGGCGGGAATTGCCGTGGTCGTCCCGAAAGAGTCAGAGCGGGAATTTATTCACAGGAAGTACATCGGTGAACTCCTCAATAATCAATTCCTGCCGGAAACAAGGTCAGAAATTCTGCGTATCGCTCACCGGATGAAGGCCGAAGACGGTATCGAGGCATTGATCCTGGCGGGCACGGAGCTTCCACTGCTGCTACGCGATTCGGGCGACACGAGCATCGAGTTTCTCGATACGGCGGTGATTCATGTCGAGGCAATCGTCGATGCGTTGCTGGGGTGAAGGCGGCGTTGTGTTGTCGTGAATCCGACGCGAGTAGAGGGTGGGGCCGAAAATGCGTTGGGGCTTGTTCGCGAGTTTCGCGACGCAGGCGATTCCTATCTGGTGGACCGGGCAAGCGTTGAACTTGCGCTTTCGGACGAGAAATCCAGAACAGCAGTGCTTATTCCGACGTGCTCCGTTACACTACCGGCCCAACCGATCGGCAGCGCGACACAAATCCGTCCCAGCGCGATGTCGACTCTGAAAAAGGTTAGAGAGAAGTTGGGCGCCTGCCCAGTGTCGTCCGATATCCCCGCTCGAAAAAGTCGTCGAAAGGCGGCGGTCCTGCCTGTGTGACAATGCTCGGTCGCCCAGGATCGCCTTGTCAGAGCCCAATCCAAATCGGTCGCCGTCGCTGGCGGAAATTGCGCTGGTGTTTCTGAAGCTGGGGACGACTGCGTTTGGAGGTCCGGCTGTCCACATTGCGATGATGGAGGAGGAATTCGTGCGGCGGCGGAAGTGGATTGGGGAAGCGGAATTTCTGGACCGGCTGGCCGCTGCGAATCTGATTCCGGGACCGAGTTCCACGGAACTGGCGATATTCGTGGGACATCTGAAGCGGGGCTGGCGTGGGTTGGTGGTGGCGGGCTGCTGCTTCATTATCCCGGCGGCTGTGTTGGTTTCAGTGATTGCCTGGGCGTATGTGCGCTTCGGCGCGCTGCCTCAGGTGGCCGCGGTGCTTTATGCGATCAAGCCGGTGGTGGTGGCGATTGTGGTACAGGCGCTGGGGAAGTTCGCGCGAAACGGCCTGCGAACGGTGTTTCTCGCGGTGGTCGCAGGGATGGCGGGGTTGATAACTCTTCTGGGCGTGAGTCCGGTGGTGGTGTTGCTCGTCGCGGGAGTTGTGTCGGCGATGGAGCGGTGGATCCGCAACAGGCCGGTGGCTGCTTTCACCGTGGGTCTTCCGAAACTGTTCGTCGCAACGACGGCTGCGGTGGCTGCGGGAGTGGCTGTGCCGGTGGGATTGGGACGGCTGTTTCTGTCGTTTCTGAAAGTTGGCGCGGTGGTGTTTGGCAGCGGGTATGTGCTGCTGGCGTTTCTGCGCTCGGAGTTTGTCGAGCGGTTACACTGGCTAACCGAACGGCAGTTGATCGATGCGGTCGCGGTGGGGCAGTTCACGCCGGGGCCGTTGTTTACCACCGCGACTTTCATCGGCTATATCGTGGCGGGTTGGTGGGGAGCGCTGGTGGCTACGGTCGGGATTTTTCTGCCGGGGTTTCTGCTGGTGGCGGTGTTGGGTCCGCTGATGCCGCGTCTGCGGCGCGCTCCGCTGGTTGCGGCGGCGCTGGATGGCGTGGTGGCGGCCTCGATTGCGCTGATGGCAGTAGTGGCATGGCAACTGGGAAAGGCGGCGCTGGTGGATCGAATGACGCTGGCGTTGTTTGTTCTGAGTGTGGTCGCGTTGCTCCGTTTTCGAGTGAACTCGGTGTGGTTGATCGTGGGAGCCGGCGCTTTGGGGTGGGGGCTGCAAACTTTTCGGTGACGGTGAACTCGCGTGGTCGTGTTGCTGATGGGAGTGTCGGGGGCGGGGAAGACGACGGTGGGGAAGCTGCTGGCGTCGCAGATGGGATGGGAGTTTGCCGATGCGGACGATTATCATTCGGCGGAGAATGTGGAGAAGATGCGGAGCGGCATTCCGCTGACAGATGCGGACCGGGCGCCGTGGCTGGAGAGTCTGCGGGGGGTGATCGTGGGGTGGATTGCTGCGGCGAAGAGTGGGGTTCTGGCTTGCTCGGCGCTGAAGAAGGAGTATCGTGACAGGTTGGTCGTGGGGCTCGGAGGTTCGGGTGGTGTATCTGAAAGGGGATCGGGCGTTGCTGCGGGAGCGGCTGTCGGGGCGGCGCGGGCATTATATGAAAGAGAGCATGCTGGAGAGTCAGATCGCGACTTTGGAGGAGCCGTCGGAGGCGTTGGTGGTGGATGCGGGGTTGGCTCGGGAGGAGATTGTTCGGAAGATTCGGCCGTGGGTTGCGTGAACTTCCGAAGTCTCGGATTTTTTTCGTTCGCGGCGAACACCTTTAACCACAGGGGTCACAGAGGACACAGAGGAATGCGCGGGGATTCCGGGGCGGAGATCTGATGGAAGAAGCGGTGGTGCGGCGGTTGACTTGGCGGTTGGTGCCGTTTCTTTTTTTGTTGTACATCGTGGCGTATCTGGATCGTACCAACGTGGGATTTGCGGCGCTCCAGATGCAGCAACAATTCGGGTTCTCGGACGCGGTGTATGGGCTGGGCGCGGGGATGTTTTTTGCGGGGTATTTTTGTTTCCAGGTGCCGAGCAATCTGATGCTGGAGCGCGTGGGAGCGCGACGGTGGATTGCGACGCTGATGGTGATTTGGGGAGTGATCTCGTCGGCGATGGTGCTGGTCAGCGGTCCGCGCAGTTTTTATGCTTTGCGATTTCTGCTGGGGGCGGCGGAGGCGGGATTTTTTCCGGGCATCATTTTCTATTTTAGGAACTGGTTTCCGGCGAGGGCACGGGCGCGTACGGTGGCGCGATTCATGACGGCTGCGCCTTTATCGGGAGTGTTGGGTGGTCCGATATCGGGAGCGCTGCTGGATCTGCACATGAAGTTGGGGCTGAGGGGATGGCAGTGGATGTTCGTGATCGAGGGGATTCCGGCGGTGCTGCTGGGATTTGTGGCCCTGGCTTACCTGGTGGATAGTCCGGAGAAGGCGCCATGGCTTTCGGTCGCGGAGCGGGAGTGGCTGTTGGAGACGCTGCGGGCGGAAGGGAAAGAAGTTGTGGCGAGCGGGGGCACTTTCAGCGCGATGAAGATGGGGCGCGTCTGGTTGTTGGCGCTGGCGTACTTCGGGCTGAATACGGTTTCGTACGGAGTGAGTTTGTGGCTGCCCAAGATGATCCAGAGTCTGTCAGGAGTGGGCAATTTTATGGTGGGCGTAATTTCGACGATTCCGTATGTGGCGGCGGCAATTGCAATGGTGGCGGTGGGGCTGCACTCGGATCGTTCGGGAGAACGGCGCTGGCATACGGCGCTGCCTGCGTTCGCCGGAGCCATGGCCCTGACGGTAGCGGCATTTTCCACTTCGGTGGGACCGTCGATCCTGTTGATCAGCGTGGCGGTGATGGGCGTGAACTCGATGATGGGGCCGTTCTGGTCGATGCCGACTACGTTCTTGTCGGGGACGGCGGCAGCGGCCGGGATCGCATTCATCAACTCGATTGGGAACCTCGGGGGCTTCGCCGGGCCATATGTCATCGGGCTGGTACGGACTTCGACGGGGCAGTTTACGGGCGGACTCTTGCTGGTAAGCGGAGCTTTGGCAGTGAGCGGAGTGGTTGTACTGTGCCTGCGGTTTGGGCAGAAAGCGTTGCCGCAGGGATGAGCATCCCCGACTTACTCGATGGTTGACGGTCATCCGGGTGAGTGTTGTGTCGCTCGGCGGCTGCTGTTCTCGTAGCCTCAGACACAGCGAGCGCTCCCGGCTCATCCCGATGTCGGATTTCTCGCACAGAGACACCTTCCAGGCATAGACTCCTCTAGAATCGTGGGCTTCGCTGTTTGTTACAGATTCGTTAAAATAGAGGATTGTGTCCTCCCACATGGAGGCTGTAAGCCGAGAGAACGATTGTCCCAGAACAACCTCAATCACGAGCGTAAGCGTCCGGACGCGCCGGTGTACTGGCGGGTGGAAGGAAGCTTGCTGGAGTTGACGACGACGCGGCCGATCGCTTTTTTTGCATGGAACAGCCAGACGTTTGCTTCGCGGGCCTGGCGGCGTTCTCTCGTGCTGGTCACGGCGCTGCTGCGGCCGTTTCTGTATGCGGCGCACCGCAAGGCGGCAACGCGGATCGTGCATGCGGTGTTGCGCGGGATCACACGCGACCGGCTCGATCTGCTGGGGGAGGAAGAGTTCCAGTACAAGCTCAAGCCATTGCTGAAAGTAGAAGGAGTCAAGAAGCTGAAGGTGCTCCAGGATTCGGGCGCTGAAGTGGTGCTAGTGAGCCAGGGGCTGGAGCAGGTGATGCGTCCGCTGGCGCGGCATTTGGGCGTGCGGTGGATTATCGCCAACCGGCTGGAATTTCGCGATGGGGTTGCGACGGGGAGGTTGCTGACTCCGGTAATTCGTCCGCGGGGATTGTTTGCTCGGATTCGCGAAGCGGGGCCGGACGGACAGCAGAGCACCGCGCGCTGGGTGCGGGCTTTGGGGCTTCGCGGATTGCGGGCGCTGGAGGGGGCGACGGTTCCGGCGGAGCGGGAGTCGCCGGTACGGTCGCGTCCGATTGTTTATTTCGACGAGCCTCGACATACTGGGCCGCTATCGGTGCGCAACGCGCTGGGCGGCAAGCAGGTACTGTTGATTGGGGTCACAGGATTTATCGGCAAAGTCTGGCTGGCGAATACGCTGCTCGATTTGCCGGAAATTGGAAAGTTGTATTTGTTAGTGCGGCGGCAGAAATCGAATCCGGCGCGAGCGCGATTCGAGAGGATGATTGAAGAGTCGCCGGTGTTTGATCCGCTGTTTGAGCGGTACGGCGATCGGTTGGGCGCGTTTCTGGCGGAGCGGGTGGAAGTGGTGGAGGGCGATGTTGCGCAGCCGGGGCTGGGGCTGGATCCGGCTGTAGCCGAGCGATTGCGGAAATATCTGGATCTCATCATCAACAGCTCGGGGCTGACGGATTTTAATCCTGATTTGCGGGACGCGCTGGCGGTGAACGTGGACTCGGCGCATCACCTGATGGAGTTCATTCGGGGATCGGCGCATGCAGCGTTGCTGCATCTTTCTACTTGCTATGTGGCGGGGCAACGCGATGGGCGGGTGAGTGAGCGGGTGCGTCCGAATTATACGCCCGCGGGCGTAGCGGGTTACGACGCAGACCGGGAGTGGCATGCACTGCATGAGTTGGTGGAATCGGCTGAGGCGCGGGCGGAGGGGCCCGAAGTTACTGCCGAGCTGACAAAGCAGGCGTTGGGGAAAGAACACGCGGCCAAAGATCTGCATGGTGCGGCGCTGGAGAATCAAGTTCGCAAGAATCGCATCCGATGGCTGAAGAATCATCTGACCGAAGCCGGGATTGCGCGCGCGAAAGAACTGGGCTGGCCGAATACTTACACGTTCAGCAAGAGTCTGGCAGAGTCGCTGATTGCGAAATACGGTGCGGCGCTGCCGATCGCGATTGTGCGTCCGGCGATTGTGGAGACTTCGGTCTTCAAGCCTTTTCGCGGATGGAACGAGGGAATCAATACGTCGGCGTCGCTTTCGTATTTGCTGGGAACGTCGTTCCGGCAGTTGCCTTCGAATGAACGGAAGCGGCTGGACATCATTCCTGTCGATGCGGTGTGCGCGGGGATGACCTTAATTGCGGCGGCGCTGGTGGAGAGGCGGCACGATCCGCTGTATCAGCTGGCGACTTCGGTGGCGAATCCTTGCGACATGGGACGGTGCATCGAGTTGACGTCCCTGGGACATCGCAAGCACTACCGGGCGCAGGAAGGGTTGGAATACTGGCTACGATTGCGGATGGACGCGATTTCGGTTTCGAAGACGCGGTATAAGCGGATGTCGGCGCCGGCGCAGAAGATGATTATCAAATCGATTCAGGCGATCATGTCTCCGCTGACAGTGCGCAAGCCGCTGGCGAAGACGGAGCGTAGTCTGGAGCGGGTGGAGAAACTCATTGAGTTGTTTGAGCCGTTCATCCTGCACAATGAACATGATTTTGTGGCGGACAATGTAGAAAAGCTCGCGCTGGCTCTGGTGCCCGAGGAGCAGGCTGCATTTGGATATCAAGCGGCCGCAGTAGATTGGTGGGAATATTGGATTGAGATTCATATTCCGGCTCTGCGGAGGTGGACGTATCCGTTGATTGAGGGGCGTCCTCTGGAGGCGAGAGCGCCGCGGCGTCTGGTCGTAGGGGACAGTGAAACTGTGAAAACGGGTACGGGCGCGGCTTTGCGGTACTCGTGATCCCGGACGGCTAAAGCCGCAGATCGTGGGGGGTTATCACCGCAGCGCTGAAGGGCTGCGCCACCCAAAAGCCACAATCCCGCACGGTGTTCGAGCGGCGATGCGAGAGCTGAGGACTTCTTAGGTTCAAGATGGCGATTTTTCTTACTGGGGCTACGGGGTATATCGGGGCGCATGTGGCTGCGAATCTTTTGCAGCAACACGACTCGACGCTGAATGTTCTGGTGCGGGGACGCGATCCGCAGGATGCGGCTGAGCGGTTGTGGGGCGCGATGCAGCTGCACATGCCATTCAAGATCTTCTACGAATATCTACAGGCGAAAGTGCGAATTTTCCCGGGAGACTTGACTGATGCGCGGTTTGGATTGGATCAGGATGCTTACGACCGGCTGGTGCACACGACCGATTCGATCATTCATTGCGCGGCTTCGCTGAATCGTAAATCGGAAAAGAGCTGCATGAATGTGAACCTGCGGGGCACGCTGGAAGTGATCCAGTTGGCTCGGCGCTCGCATTACTATCACGGGCTGCAGCGGTTTTCGAATGTCAGCACGGTGGCGGTGGCGGGGAAGAGAAATCATGAACTGGTGACAGAAGACCGGTCGATCGAGTGGGAGCGGTCGGATTACGATCCCTACGCGCGCACGAAAAAATTCTGCGAGCATATGGTGCAGGAATGGCTTCCGGATGTGCCGCGGACAATTTTTCGGCCGAGCATTGTGCTGGGGGACAGCCGGTATCCGGAGACGACGCAATTCGATATGGTGCGGTCGTTTGTGTTTCTGGCCGGATTGCCGGTGTTGCCGTTTCGTCCGGATGACAAGATCGACATCGTGAATGTGGATTTTGTGGCGGATGCGATTTCCACTCTGCACATGAAAGCCAAGCCACTGTACGAGATCTATCATCTTTCGTCGGGAAACGGGTCGCAGAGTTTTCGCGAACTTACGACGGCGCTGGCGGCGGCGCAAGCGAAGCGTGGTCCGATGTTTGTGCCGATTCTGGAGGGACCGTTTCGGTCGATGGTGAACCTGCTGGCGAATCGCAAAGGCCCGGTTGGTCACAGTGCGGCGCTGATGAAGGTATTCCTGCCTTACCTGACGTGGAATACGGTGTTCGACAATACGCGAGTTACCTCCGAACTAGGACGCATGCCGGCGCCGTTTTCGCAGTACAGTTTTCCGCTGCTGAAGTTCAGCCGGGACCATGATTTTACTTATCCGTATCAGCCCTGGCCGCAGGGCGCAGGAGGAGCGGCGGCATGATGGATTTATTTTTAGAGGCGTGGGTATCCGCCATCATCGAAGGCAAGAAGGTGCAGTGGGTGCTCGGCAAGGGGCAACCGTGGCAGCCTGGACAGAAACTGAAGCTGCTGTTTGCGGGCTACAACGGGACGCGGAACACGGGCTCCGATGTGCGCGTGGAGGAAATGTTACGGCAGGTACGGCGGGTGCTGGGGCCGGAAAATGTAGAACTCAGCATGATGACGTTCAATTTCGACCGGTCGCGCGGGTATTTCGACGGGACGTCGCAGGTTCGGCTACCGGATATCTTTCCACCCTTCCTGGCGAATGAAGTTCCGAAACATCATGGTGTGGTGGCGTGCGAAGGGTCGATGTTCAAGTCGAAGTTTGCCAACGCTTTGGCGACGATGATGATTGGCTCGCTGGGGATTGCGGCGGCGGAGAACAAGTTGTCGGTGGGTTATGGCGCCGAGGCGGGACATATGGATCCGCTGGTGGCGAAGATGTGCGGGCGTTACTGCAACAAGTCACTGGTCATTACTCGTAACGAGGAGTCGCGCAAGATTCTGCGCGAGCTGGGAGTGCCGACAGAATTGGGAACGGACACGGCATGGACGTTTGAGCCGCTGGGGGCGGAATACGGGCAGAAGGCGCTGCGCGATGTGGGTTGGGATGGGAAGACGCCGGTGCTGGTCGTTTGTCCGATTAACCCGTTTGAGTGGCCGGTGAAGGCGTCGGTGGCGAAGGCGGCTTTGCACAGCCTTACAGGGCGCTTATAAGTCGAGTCACTACCGCGGGCCTTATTTTCATAACTCAGGGCCGGAGGCGGACCGGGCTTACGAGCATTATCTGTCGTCGATTGCGAAAGCGGTGGCGGCGTTTCGTCAGAAGAAGAATGTTTTCGTCATCATGGTCGCCACGGAGCGACTGGATGCCCGGCCTTGTCGGCGGATTTCAGACATGCTGGGCGGTGTGCCGATTCTTACGTCCGAAGATTACAACATGTATCAACTGGTGAGCATTTTGCGGGCTTGCCATCTGATGGTGTCGTCGCGATATCACGGAATCGTGACTTCGATGCCGGCGCTGGTGCCATCGGCGGGGATCACAATGGATGAGCGCATCCGCAACCTGATGAATGAGCGCGGGCATCGCGAGTTGCTGATGAACGTGGACGATCCGGATCTGGCGGAGAGGACGCTGGTGGCGCTGGAGGTTCTGGATCGCGACGGGGAGAGGATTGCGGATGGGATTGCGCGGACTGTGGTCCGCAACTTGAAGCTCATGGCGCGGATGGGAGTGTACTTTGAGGAAGAAGTGCAGCGCCGGTATCCGGAGTTTCCAACGCGGCGAGGGGAGTGGTCGTGGGAAGACTACTTGCCGCCGATGAGTGCAGGGCTTCGGGAGTTGGTGGGGGCTTACTCGTAGGAGGTAAATCCGGAGTCGAGGAAAGCAGGTCCTTCTCTTCGCTCAGGATGACAGTTCCTCGAGTTATAAGCGCTCAGGGTGACAGTTCTTAAACAATACTCATGACATTTCTGGAACAGATTTTCGCGAGCCTGGAGAAAAGTGGGGACAGTGTTGTACTCCAGGAGATGCGCGAGGGGCGTGTGGTCCCGCAGACGGCGCGGCAGTTACTGGATCAGGTGTGTGTGGGGCGGGCTTATCTGCGACGGCTGCGTTTGAAGAAGGGCGATCGGTGCGCGTTGCTGGCACATAACTCGATGCAATGGGTGGCGATGGATCTCGCCATCGTGGCAGAGGGGCTGACGGTGGTGCCATTGTATGCGCGGCAGGCGGCGGGCGAGTTAGTGGCAATGATGAAGGATTGTTCGCCGGCGGTAATCTGTTGCGGCGATGAGCTATTGGCGAATGCGATCGTCGAGGAGTGGCCGGAAGCGCCTCCGCATTTTGAGATGAGCAAGGTGTTCACGGGGTCGCGGCCTCCGCTTTCGGATGTATCGGTCGCGGCGGAGAGCGACGATGTGGTGACGATTATCTATACGTCGGGAACGTCGGGCGACGCGAAGGGCGTGATGCTGAACGCGGGCAACATCACGCACATGGTGGGATGTACGTCGGGGCGGCTCGATCAGCTGATGCAGCGCGGCGTGAGGCAGGACGCTGTGTTTCACTATCTGCCGTTTTGTTTTGCGGGGTCGTGGATCATGCTGTTGACGTGCCTTTTGCGGGGAAGCCGGCTTACTCTCAATACCGATCTGGGCAAGCTGGCGTCGGATATGCGGGCAGCGGCGCCGGAATATTTTCTGAATGTACCCGCGCTGCTGGAGCGAATGCGCAAGGCGGTCGACGAGCAGTTGTGGCAGTCTGGCGGATTTCCGTTGAAGGTGTACAGCAAAGCCAAAGGCGCGTGGTCGCGGAAGCAAGAAGGGAAAGCGCGCGCCGGAGACGGGGTTTGGCTGGGCGCGGCGCGGAAGCTGGTGTTTCCAACGATTCGTAAGAAGATGATTGGCCGCAGACTGCGAGCTTTGATTTGCGGGTCGGCGCCGCTGAGCGTCGAGACGCAGCTTTACTATTCGATGCTGGGGATTCCGGTGTTGCAGGTGTATGGGCTGACGGAGACGACGGCGATCTGCACGATGGACGATCCGCATGGACAGGTTGTGCCCGGCCGCGTCGGGCCGGCGATCGCGGGCGTCGAGATGAAGCTGGGAGAGAACGAAGAAATTCTTGTCCGCGGACCGAATATTTTTCCGGGATACTGGAATCGTCCGGAGGAAACGGCGAAGGCGCTGCGGGAGGGATGGTTTCATACCGGCGATCAGGGCGAGGTGGATACGGCGGGGAACTGGAAGATCATTGGGCGGATCAAGAGTCTAATTATTCTGGGGTCGGGACACAATATTGCGCCGGAGCCGACCGAGGACAAGATTCTGCAAAACCTGCCAGGCGCGGTCCAAGTGGTGCTGGTCGGGAATGCGCGCGGATATCTGGCGGCGCTGGTGACGGGGAAAGTCAGCGGGGAGAGTGTGCAGGCGGCGCTGGATGCGCTGAATCCGGAGCTGCCGCATTACAAGCAGGTGCGGGCTTTTCATGTTGTCGGCGATCCATTCACGATCGAAAACGGGCTGCTGACGGCGAACGGAAAACTGAAGCGCGATTTGATCGCGGAGCGCTACCAGACGGAGATCGACGGTATGTACCGGGCGGCGAAAACGGCATGAACGAATTCAAGGGACAGGCGATTTCGTGGCGGGTGGTGAACGGCGCGATCGAGTTGGCGCTGCATCGCGAGCCGTGTAACGAGATCGGGTCGGGGACTCTGGAAGAGCTGGAAACGTTCGTCGCGGCGCTGCCGGAATTGGGTCGCGATGCGCACGCAATGATCATTCATTCGACGATGAAGGCAGGATTTTCGGCCGGCGCGGATTTGCGCGAGTTATATGAAGGCTCGCGGGGGATGGAGAAGGGCGAAGCGGTGCGCGGAGTGCGGGATTTCTTGCGGCGCATCCACGGAGTGATGAACCGGCTGGACGCGGCGCCACTGACGACGATAGCCGCGGTGCATGGCGTGACGTTTGGCGGCGGGTTTGAGCTGGCGTTGGTTTGCGACATCATTATTGCGGATCGGATGGCGAGGTTTTGTTTTCCGGAGTTGAGGCTGGGGTTGATCCCGGGTTTCGGCGGGATTCCGCGTCTGAAGCGGGATCTGGGGAATGCGGTGGTGCGCGATCTGCTTCTCACGGGACGGAGTTTCAATGTGATGAAGGCGCAGCAGATCGGACTGGTCAGCCAGATTGCGGCGGAGGGCGAAGCGCTGCGGCTGGCGCGAGCCACGGCGGCGCAGGTTGGCAAGTTCGATCGGCGGACGTCGATGGCGGCGAAGGAGTTTGTAAAGCCGATTCCGTTTGCGGAGTTAGAGCGGGAAATTGAGATTTTTTGCGACTTGTTTGCGCGTCCTGCCGTCGAAGAGGGGTTGCGGAAGTTTGTGAAGAACGAGGGCGTGCAGCCGTACTTGCCTTAGGATTGGTAATTAGTGATTGGTAATTAGTGATTGGTAATTAGTGATTAGTAATTAGTGTATTAGTGATTAGTGATTGGTAATTGAAAGAGCGAACTTTTATGCCTACTACCGATAAGACGCTCCATGAGATTCTTAGTCTCGCCGCCGCGCATTTTAAGGTGCCGCGGGAGAAGCTTTCGCCGGACGGGGACTTTTTTAAAGCGCTTGGCATTGACAGTTTACAGGCGCTCGATTTGTTGACGCGGCTGGAGCAGCATTTTCGGATTGAATTGCCGGATTACGAGTTGCAGGGTGTGTCGGATTTCCGGACGCTGGCGGAGCGAATTCAGGCGCGGCTGTAGGATGCTGACTTGGACGCGAGAAGCTAACCTCTGGCGCTAAAGCGCAATTCACTCAAAGGGGTTAACGGCACGGCTGAAGCCGTGCCCTCCCGAAACCCTCACTCATAGACCTTAGGACTGTGCACAATGCCCGACCAGCCGCCGAGTTCCAACCCACAAGCGGAAGACCATTACTATGCGGCGCTGGATCTGGTGGCGGAGGGGCATCATGAGCAGGCGGTGGGTGAATATCGCAAGGCACTGGCGGCCGATCCTACGTTCGTCGACGCGCTTCACGGACTGAGCCGGGCGTTGCAGGATCTCAACCGGTTTGACGAGGCGATCGAGGTCGCCAAACGCATCTCAGAACTTGATCCCGACGACGTGTTGGCACACACGAGTCTGTCGATTCTGTATCAGAAGAAGGGTATGGTTCCCGAAGCGGAGGCGGAGGGGAACAAGGCGCGGGTGCTGGGGTGGAAGCAGCAGTTGAAGAAGGGTGGGGGTTAGGTGGTTGGCATAAGTCGAACGGACACCAGGCTGGCGATCACCTGAATTGATCGCGGCCGGCAAGGTTGGGAGAATGCCTTGTCACGTCAATTGCGCTGCCCAGAGGGATGGGGTCCTTCGACTCCGCATTCACTTCACTTTCGTGAAGTGAATGCTGCGCTCAGGATGACATTTCCAAGAAAGGCCTCTTTGAAGCGGGCGCTACAATAGTTACGGAGTTTCTTATGCGAGAAGTGGTTGTGGTTTCTGCGGTGCGCACGCCGGTGGGCCGGGCGTTCAAGGGGACGTTGCGGGCTACGCGTCCGGATGAGTTGGCGGCGGTTGCGATCAAGGGGGCGCTGGCGCGGGTGCCGCAACTTGATCCCAAGGAAATTGAAGACGTCATTCTGGGTTGCGCGATGCCGGAGGCGGAACAGGGGATGAATGTGGCGCGGATCGCGTCATTGCGGGCGGGGTTGCCGGTGGAGGTGTCGGCGGTGACGATCAATCGGTTCTGCTCGTCGGGATTGCAGGCGATTGCGATGGCGGCGGAACGCATCATGGCGGGTGGCGCCGAGGTGATGATTGCGGGCGGCACGGAATCGATGTCGATGATCCCGATGGGCGGAAATAAGATCTCTCCGAATCCGTGGCTGGTCGATCATTATCCGGATGCGTATCTTTCGATGGGGCTGACGGCGGAGCGGGTGGCGACGCGGTTCGGAATTACACGCGCCGAGTGCGATGAGTTTTCCCTGCGCAGCCATCAGAAGGCGTTGGCGGCGATCGCGGCGGGTAAGTTTGAAGAGGAGACGGTGCCGGTGCCGGTGACTTTCACCACTCCGAACGGATCGAAGCCAAAGCGGCAGGAGATTACTTTCAACGTGGATGAAGGACCGCGGGCCGATACCTCACTGGAAGCTTTGGCGGCGTTGAAGGCGGCGTTTCATGTGAAGGGTGTTACTACGGCGGGAAATTCGTCGCAGATGTCGGATGGGGCGGCGGCTGCGATTGTTATGTCCGCCGAGCGGGCGACGGCGTTGGGCATCACGCCCCTGGTGCGCTATGTCTCGTTTGCTACTGCCGGTTACAAGCCGGAAGAGATGGGGCTGGGACCGGTGTTTGCGATCCCGAAGGCGTTGAAGATGGCGGGGTTGAAGCTCGCGGATATCGATGTGATCGAATTGAACGAGGCGTTTGCGGCGCAGTCGCTGGCGGTGATCAAGGAGGCTGGGCTGGATCCGGATCGGGTGAATCCGAATGGCGGGGCGATCGCGCTGGGGCATCCGCTGGGATGTACGGGGGCGAAGTTGACGGCTAGTGTGATCCGGGAATTGAAGCGGCGTAAGGGGCGGTATGGGATGGTTACGATGTGCGTCGGCGGGGGGATGGGGGCGGCGGGGATTTTCGAGAATGTGGCATGAGGCGAGAGTGGGCTTCAGCTTCGTAAGTCAAATGCTTTAACCACGGGGAGCACGGGGGGCACGGGGAAAAAGCAGTGATAGTTCTCCACTCACTCGCTGGCGCGGTCGGCGAACGTGTGTGCGTTATTCGTACTGCACTTCTAGAAATCCCATACTTTGCATCAGGCTGGTGAGTGTCGACTGGGCGTTCTCCTGGGCTTTCTTCAGGATGCCATCGGCCAGGGCGGACCTTCGCAGCTCGCGTTCGGCGCTGTCGCGTACTTGGGATTCGAGGTCTGGGTCGGTGGGGACTAACAGGCCGGTCTGGCGCGAGTAGACGCGGGTTTTCGAGCTGTCGAGTCTGGTGACCAATAGTTGGGCTTGCGGAAGGTGGAGGCGAATTTTCTTGCCGTGGGCTTGCACGTCGTCGGGTTGGAGAGTTTGGAAGTCGATGCCGGCGATGACTTCTCCGTGGACCATGAGGAGCAGGCGGTCGCCGGCGAGGAAGTCGGGCAGGATTGAGCTTTGTTTTTCCCCGGTGACGATTTTGTCCATGGTATAGACGATGGTTTCCAGGCGCTGCAATTTCTGGATGCGGTCAACGACTGTGGGCTGAGTAAGGTCCGTGCTGGTCGTTCTCTGGAGCCACGAACTGACAGAGCCGGCCCAGCTTTGGGAGGTGCGGACGATCAGGAGCAGGGCTAACACGGCCACCAGGACACCTGCGGCGAATGCAAATGCGGTGGTGAGGCAGGATCGGAAAGAGCGGCTGGATAAGGGCGCCG
Source organism: uncultured Acidobacteriota bacterium (assembly GCA_963799305.1). Classification (GTDB taxonomy): domain Bacteria; phylum Acidobacteriota; class Terriglobia; order Terriglobales; family Acidobacteriaceae; genus Acidiflorens. The sequence goes on from CAWCWX010000002.1 coordinate 191,386, forward strand.
AATCGGGGCGCTGCGGACTGGGCATCGTCATCGGGTTCTACCCCTGGGGCTAAAGCCCCTATGCAACATCATGGATTTATCGCAGCGGTAAACCGCTCGCCACCCAAAAACCAGATTGTTTCTCCGTCCACTTAGCCATCCCTGACCTGCATCTTTCGTGTACGGCCGGCTGCTAGGAAATTGCACTCCCAGCTTATACACTTTCTGTATCCAAGGTAAGAGTACGCCGCGTTGTTGTTTGCTGCACGCGAAGCCGGGAGGGCTTATTCATGGCTACTACTGCGATTCTAAAAGCAAAGGTTCTCGGGGGCAGTTTTCTGCTGGAGGAGAGGCAGACTGTCGATGTGTTTACTCCGGAAGATTTCAGCGAACAGCAGCGGATGATCGGGCAGACTACGGAAGAGTTTGCGATCAATGAAATTCTGCCGCAGGCGGAGAAAATCGAGAACAAGGACTTTTCGGTTTCGCGCGATCTTTTGAAGAAGGCGGGCGACCTCGGGCTCAGCGGGGTTGAGGTTCCCGAGGCTTATGGCGGGCTGGAGATGGATAAGGTGACGGCGGCCATTATCGCCGACAATATTGCGAAGTACGCCGGGTTCGCTACTACATGGGGGGCGCATAGCGGCATCGGGCTACTGCCGATTGTTTATTTCGGGACGGAAGAGCAGAAGCAGAAATATCTGCCGAAACTGGCGGCGGGGGAGATTGTGGGGGCGTATGCGCTTTCGGAATCTTCTTCGGGATCGGATGCGCTGAACTGCCGCACTCGGGCCGAGCTTTCCGCCGACGGGAAACATTACGTGCTGAACGGCGAGAAGATGTGGATCACCAACGGCGGGTTTGCCGATCTGTTTACCGTGTTCGCGAAGGTCGATGGCGAGAAATTTTCGGCGTTTCTGGTTGAGCGGACTTTCCCCGGGTTCTCGGTGGGCGCGGAAGAACACAAGATGGGCATTCGGGGATCGTCGACTTGTCCGCTGATTTTGAATGACTGCAAGGTGCCGGTGGAGAACTTGCTGGGTGAGATTGGTAAGGGACACGTCATCGCTTTCAATATCCTGAATGTGGGGCGTTTCAAACTTGGCGCCATGTCGGTGGGCGGGGCGCGGGTTTCGCTGGAGCATGCGGTGGCGTATGCCAAGCAGCGCAAGGCTTTTGGCAAGGTGATTGCCGATTTTGGTCTGGTGCGGGAGAAGATCGCCAATATGGCGACGCTGATTTATGTCGGCGAGTCGCTGGTTTTTCGGACGGTCGGCATGATGGACGATCTGCTGGGCAGTATCGACAAGGCGAGTCCGGATGCGGCGAAAGAGACGCGCAAGGCGATTGAAGAATACGCGGTGGAGTGTTCGATCCTGAAGGTGTGGGGATCGGAGATGATCGACTACGTGGTCGACGAGACGGTGCAGATTTACGGCGGATACGGTTTCGTCGAAGAGTATCCGGCGGAGCGGACGTATCGCGATGCCCGTATCAATCGGATCTTTGAAGGCACGAACGAAATCAACCGGCTGATCATCACGGGGTTTTTGCTGAAGCGGGCGATGTCGGGACAACTGCCGCTGATGCCGGCGATCAAGAAGTTGATGGACGAGGTGCTGAGCGGTCCGTCGGCGGGCGAAGATTTCGAAGGGCCGCTGGCGGACGAACGCAAATTGGTCGCGAATGCGAAGAAACTGGGGCTGTTTGTGGCGGGCGCGGCCACACAGAAGTATATGCAGGCGATCCAGGACCAGCAGGAAGTGATGGGCGCGATCGCCGACATGACGATTGAGATTTACGCCATGGAGTCGGCGGTGCTGCGGGCGCAGAAACTGGCTGAGCAGAAGGGCGAAGGATCTGCGGAGCTAGCCATCGCGATGGCGCGCGTCTACATGACGCAGGCGCTGGAGAAAATCGAAGCGGCGGCGAAGAAAGTCATCGCTGACGTCGCCGATGGCGATATGCTGCGGACGCAGTTGGCGATTGTGCGGCGGCTGGCCAAGCACGATCCGTTCAACACGATCGGGTTGCGGCAGCAGATTGCGCAGAAGACGATTGAACGGGGGAAGTACACGCTGGGGTAAGAGAGACTAAGATTAGGGCGGCAGCGACGTACGAACATCCCTAAGGAGTGTCGAGTATGCCTATTGGTACATTTACTGCGGTCCTGCACAAAGAAGGGGACATGTATGTCGCCAACTGCCCGGAGGTTGGCACCGTCAGCCAAGGCAAGAGTGTTGAAGAAGCAGTGGCAAACCTCAAGGAAGCTACCGAACTTTATCTGGAGGAATTTACGCCCGACGCTCCAAGCCGTCCGTTGGTAACCGTCTTCGAGGCGCGCTATGCCTAGGCTGCCCCGTGTTTCCGGGGCAGAAACAATTCGTGTGCTTGAACGCTTAGGGTTTAGCCAGGTTCGGCAACGCGGCAGTCATGTTGTGCTCAAGAGGATGGCCGCGGATAAGATCGTGGGCTGCGTCGTTCCTCTTCATGCGGAACTGGCGCTTGGCACGTTGCGTGGAATCCTGAAGTAGGCGCGTATCACAGCGGAAGAGTTCATTGGAGGTCTCTGACTGTCTCCCACCTGTTGCCGCATCTGCTTCCACTTGTGATCCCTTCTCTGCTACAACTATCCGCATGAAACTCGGGGCTCTAGGTCTGGTTGCTATGGTCGCGCTTGCACTGACCCGGACCCTCACGGGCCAGTCCAATTCCACTCCCCTAGACTCCGCTACCTTCGATCCCGACGGCACCGCGCATATCACTCGCGTGATTCCTGCGCCGACGACGGTCAGTCCTGAAGCACAAAAGTGGTTGGAATCGCTCAACCAGCGGAAGGTGGGGCCGCCGGAGACGCTGGAGGAGCGGCGGACGCATACCGATGAATGGAGGAAGAAGGCTTCCGCCGAGGCGCGCCGGCTTTACCCCGTCAATATTGAGGAGACGACTACGGCGGGAGTTCGTACTGACATCATCACGCCACTTACGACTCCGCCGATTCATCGCGTGCTCATCAATCTTCATGGTGGCGGTTTCAATTCCGATTCGGGGTCGTTGATCGAGGGAGTGCCGATTTCGAATCTGGCGAAGATCAAAGTTGTGTCGGTCTACTATCGGTTGGCGCCGGAGAATCCGTTTCCAGCCGCGGTCGATGATGTGGTGGCGGTTTACAAAGAACTTCTGAAGACTTATCCGGCACACAATATTGGGATGTTCGGGACTTCGGCAGGCGCGATTTTGACGGCTCAGGTCGCGGTGCGGCTGAAGCAACTGGGACTACCGCTGCCGGCGGCTTTAGGAATTTTTTCAGGGCTGGCGGACTACAGCCGGGTTGGCGAATCGCGACAAATCTTCGGATTGAACGGGCTGCCGGGGCGGCTTGAGCCTACGGATCCGAATCACTTGCCGGACGATGCCTATGTGGGCAAGACGGATCGCAAGGATCCGGTGCTCTCGCCTATGTTCGCCGATCTGCACGGGATGCCGCCTACTCTTTTGGTCACTAGCACGCGCGATTTACTCCTCAGCGATACGGCCACGTTTCATCGGGCGTTGTTGCGGGACGGGGTGGATGCGCAACTGGTGGTGTTTGAGGCGCTGCCGCATGCGTTCTGGTACAACTTCGGGTTGCCGGAGACTACGGAGGCGCTGCATGTCATGGCCGACTTCTTCGATAAGAAGGTGGGACGTGGTCGGGACTAGGACAGGAAGTGCTTAACCACAGGGGTCACGGGGAAAGCAGACTCCCGATGGCCGGCTTCTGATACAAAGGTCAGCGCGATGCTCAGGGAGAAAAATATGTCAACGAAGCGACTGGTCGTAGTTATGTTGGCATTTATGGCGTGCACGGTGCCGCTTACGGCGCAGGAGAATATTTCCGCCAAGCTGGCGCTCACTCCGCCCATGGGATGGAACAGTTGGAACAAGTTTCAATGCAACGTCAGCGATGCGCTGGTGCGGGGAATGGCCGATGCCATGGTCAAGTCGGGGATGAAGGATGCGGGTTATCAGTACGTGGTGATTGACGATTGCTGGCAGGTGAGCCGCGATGGTGCGGGCAATATTGTGGCTGATCCGCAGCGGTTTCCCTCGGGGATCAAGGGGCTGGCGGATTATGTGCACTCGCTGGGGTTGAAGTTCGGAATTTATTCGGACGCGGGCTCGAAGACTTGCGCGGGGCGTCCGGGTGGTCTGGGGCATGAGTATCAGGATGCGTTGCAGTATGCGGCGTGGGGCGTCGATTATCTGAAATACGACTGGTGCAATACGACCACGCAGGATGCTAAGGCGTCGTATGCGAACATCCGGGCGGCGCTGGATGCGGCGGGGCGTCCGATTGTGTTGAGCATCTGCGAGTGGGGAACGGCGAAGCCGTGGTTGTGGGGCAGGGAAGTGGGCGGCAACTTGTGGCGTACGACGGGTGACATTCAGGATCGGTGGTCGGGGAAGAAGGAGTGGAATCCAGGCAATTGCTGCAACTACGGCGTGGTGGACATCGTTGATCAGGAAGCGGAGCTTTATTCTTTTGCCGGGCCGGGGCACTGGAATGATCCAGACATGCTGGAAGTGGGGAATGGAGGCATGAGCGACCTCGAGTCCCGGTCGCATTTCAGTTTGTGGGCGATGCTGGCGGCGCCGCTGATTGCGGGAAATGATCTGCGGGAGATGCGTCCGGAGATTCACGACATTTTGACGAATAAGGAAGTGATTGCTGTGAATCAGGATCCGTTAGGAAGGCAGGCGAGACGGGTGATGAAAGATGGCGACCGGGAAGTTTGGTCGAAACAGCTGGCGGATGGGAGCCGGGCTGTGCTGTTATTCAATCGCGGAGCGGCGGAACAGAACGTGGCGGTGTCTTGGAGTGAGGTTGGGTATCCCGAGCACGTGACGGCTGCGGTGCGGGATTTGTGGTTGCACAAGGAGATGGGGAAGGTTACGGGGAAGTTTGCGGCGATGGTGCCGCCGCATGGGGTAGTGATGGTTACGGTGAAGCCGTGAACCGGGATTAGGCTGATCGAGAGTCAAGGACAACATCAACGCCAACATCAACGGACGAAAGTGTCCGTCCTTGACGTACTAAAACCAGTCGCTGCGGTAGGCTACCCACCAGGAGACGTAGACGATCGGGATCGTTGCGGCGAGGGCCCACCATAGCGGGAATACGACGTCGGCGACCAGTCCCAGGACCGTGAAGACGATCCAGAAGATTTTTTTCTCCATTCCTACGATTGTAGGCTTTAGCGGGGTGCGTCGGGAGGTGACGGCGGGGATGAGGCTTTGGTGCGCAGTTCTTCCATCACGCTTTGAATCAGCTCTTTGGCGTCGGTGAGGTTCTTCATCACGATCTGAATGTCCATGACGGGCTTGCCGGGCCAGCGCTGGCTTTGGCAGTAGACGCCGTGTTGTCCGACGAGGGCCATGGCGTCGGTGACCAGGTCCATGGTGACGGCGAGGCGTCCGCGCGGGATGCCCATGCGAGTTTCGAAGTGTTCGAGTTCTTCCTGCTTCTCGTCGAAGACGGTCATTCAGAGATTGTATAATCGCAGCGGTCAGACCGGTACCAGTACCCGGTACCTAGTACTCAGTACCCAGGAGAAATTTGTCATGAAGAAGTTTGCTGTGCTTAGCGTGTTGCTGTTGGCCGTCGCGGTGGTTGCGAATGCGGCGGAGGATAAGTCGAAGCGGCCTAGTCCGCCTGCAAGTGCGGAGTGCAAGTTTTCAGATGGGAAGACTGTGAAAATCGATTACTCGAGCCCGCGGGCGAAGGGGCGAAAGATTTTCGGCGGCCTGGTTCCTTACGGGCAGATCTGGCGCACCGGCGCGAATGAGTCGACGACTTTTGTTGTGGACAGCGATGTCGTGGTGGGCGGACAGAATGTGCCTGCGGGCAGCTACACCATCTTTACGGTACCGGAAGCGGACAAGTGGACTTTGGTCGTCAGCAAGAAGACGGGCGAGTGGGGTACGGATTATCCAGGGCCCAGTGAGGATCTAGTGCGCGCGCCGATGAGCGTTTCGAAGACCAGCGGGCCGGTGGAGAACTTTACCATTGGGTTCGATCAGGCGGGCGAGAAGTGCACGCTGCACGCGGAGTGGGAGAATACGCGGGCGAGTGTGGATATCGTGAAGAAGTAGGGTTGAAAGGGAGCGAGGGCGGGGTGCCCTTCGACAGCTCAGGGGAGGCTCTAGCGACAGCCGGCGAGGCGCCGGCGCTACGTTTCTGATTCGCGGCCAATTTTATTCCGCCAAGAGGTCGTGGACGTCTTGTTGGGCGCGGTCGAAGTTAGGCGAGATGCGTTGGGCAGATTCGATGGCGGTTTGCGAGGCGGCAGGTTGGCCGCCTTGCTGTAGCGCGTTCGCCAGGAGCAGATAACCTACGTCGCTGGGTTCGAGTTCCACGGCTCGCGAGTAATTTCTTGCGGCTTCGTCGAAGTGTCCGGTTTTTTGGGCGATGACGCCGAGGCCGACGAAGGCGCGGGCCGCTTCCGGGTTTACTTGCAAGCCGGCTTCGTAGCTTTCTTTGGCGCGTGCGTAGTCCTGCAAGAGACGATAGTCACTGCCCATGTTGACGAACGCGTAAGCGCGGAGGTCTTTAGCGGAAGTGAGCCGCAAGACGGCTTGATCTTCATGGAGTGCTGCTCACGTAATTCTTCTGGCGACGCTCGCAGCTTCCCAGATTCAGGTGCGCGGCGGGATCGCGGGGACGAATCTGTACGGCGGCGCGAAAGTGGGCGGCTGCTTCTTCCGTGCGTTCCTGATTGAGAAAAGTTTCGCCGAGGTTTACGTGGGCGACATAGTTGTCTTTGGTGACGGCGGCGGCGTGGGTCCAGAGGGTTTCGCTGTCGTGCCAGTAGCCGATCTGACGATAGGTTAAGGATCCCAGGGCGGCGACAGCTAGCATAGAGGCCACAGTGACGGCGATCAGTCGCGGCTGTTTATCGCCGGCCCAGTCTGCAATACCCCAGCAAAGCATGATGAGCAGGCCGATGATGGGCAGGTACATGTAGCGGTCGGCGGTGGCTTGCTGTCCGACTTGCACCAGGCCGAGCATGGGGACGAGGGCTCCCAGAAACCAGAACCAGCCGACGAGTAAGTAGCGCTTCTCTCGCTTGCGCAAGACGAAAATAGTGACAGCCACGATGAAGATGGCGGCGACGGCAATTTGCCATGCCAGTAGCGAATTCCCTGGATGCGGGTACATGGGAGCGAGACGCAGGGGCCAGAACATTCTGCCGACGTAATCGAAGTAGGCGGCGACCGCGTTTTCGATTCGTATTGCGAATGGATATTCGATGGTGGAGCGCACCGCGCCGCCGGCGTGCTGAGCGGCGAGGGTTACGAGAGCGCTGGCCGCCGACAGCACTAGCAGCGGAACTTTTTCCAGGAACAACCAGCCCAGTGACGGGAACTGTTGGCCATCGGCTTGCTGCGCCGAGCCGAGTTGCAGGCGGCGGAGGGGCCAGTAATCCCACAGCAAAAGAAGGAAGGGAAGCGTGATGACTTGCGGCTTGGCCATGAGTCCGCAAGCGAAGAGGAGAAACACTGCCGAGTATCTCGCGAAACTTGGCTTCGACGCGTAGCGCTGGTAGGCCCAGAGGGCCAGGAGCAGAAACGTCATGCTGAGAACGTTTTTGCGCTCGGCGATCCAGGCGACGGATTCCACGTTGAGGGGGTGAAGGGTGAAAATTGCGGCTGCAATCAGGGGAGGCCATGTGCGTTTCGTCGCGTCGGCCAGCAGCAGGAACAAGAGCACGACATTGATGCAATGGAGCAGTACGCTGGTGTAATGATGTCCGGCGGGATTCAGTTTGAAAACTTGAACGTCGAGGGCGTGGGAAATCCAGGTCAGTGGATGCCAGTTGGCGGCGTCGAAAGTGGTGAAGGCCCAGTTTAGCGTGCTCAGGCGGAGTCCGGCTTGAACGTGGCGGTTGGCGGTGACGTAGACGTCGTCGTCGTAATTTACAAATCCGTTTTGCGTGACGGTGTTATAGACGGCGAGGGTGCAGGTGACGAGAAGCAGGCACAAAATCAGGGTGCGCTTCGAGCCCGGTGCGAAGAGCGCGCTCGCGGAAGTGGACTGAGGGGGCATTTTTGTGCAGGGTGCTGCAAATATTTAAGCATGCTCGATTCCCTGTTTTGACGGATCCGGCCTCATTGCAGGTTACGGTGGTGCATGCCTCGGCTGGATGGCGCGCGCTTATACTAGCTGTCGATGAGGCAGATGCTGCGCTTTTTCTGGAATTCGACGCGGGGACACCGGATTGCGCCGTGGCGCAGTCCGTATCTGCTGTGGCGAATCGAGACCTACACGGGCGTAAAGATGACGCAGATCGGGTTCCTGGAATTTTGGGAGTTTTTGTGGACGGAGCGGCAGAGCTTGTGGCGGTTTTTGAAGTGGACGGGGGAGATGGATCGGTATGTTCATCCCAGGGTGAAGGGGTCGTAGGGGGCGGGAACTGAATAAGTGCCCGTCATATGAGCTGTCATCCTGAGCCGAACGAAGGACCTGCTTTCCTTTCGTCCGGCAAGAAATGCAGATCCTTGCTCGTCCTCGGCTTCGCCTGCGGACGGCCCAGGATGACAGTTTCAAACAATTTCTACATTCCCGAAGCTCCCAGGTTTTGATGTCCACTACGGAGCGTCACGCGGACGCCGCGCTGGGAATTCACTCGGGTGGTGGTGCTCCAGTCAATTTCATCGGTGCTGATCACGCCGCTTCCGCCACCAGCCAACGAGTAATTGATGCGGCCTTCGCGGTAGGTGAAATTGGCGACGGGTAGGACCATTCCGCCTTTGAGTACGAATACCGGAGTGCCGGGCGTAGCCGCAGCGAGACGAGTCAGCGTTATGGTTTGGGGTTGGTTGTCCGCCATGGGCGCGGGCGCTTCTTTCGTGACGTAGCTGGCGTAGGAAGCCTGCGGCATCGTGGCGGCCTGGTCATCCGAGACTGGGGCTACTTCACGCAGGGCTAACTGGGGAGTTGCGGGCAGCGACTGCGAGTCGTTGAAGGATTCGGTCCGGGGCTCGCCGAAATAATGCCAGCCCGGCCCGAGCGGGACCGAATTGCGCGAGACCTGCGCGATCTGGATGTCGTCCATGAGGCGGAGTGTCATTACGGACTCGCCTTTGAGCGCGGGGCGCGGACCACGAGCCGGCAACATGATCAGCTTCCAGGGCCACAAGGGCGGGAGCATCCATTCAACGATGTCGCGTTTGGCATGGCCTTTGCCCTTGATTTCGCCCTCGCGATCGACCTTGTAACCGCGGGTCGCGATGACCTTGGCGTCGAGCGGCAGATCGCCGCTGGGTAATCCGATGCGGTCAAACTGCAACTTCATATTGCCCTTGCCGAAAAAGTGTCCGGGCTCTTTCGCGGACTCAAGATGTCCCACGAGATAGCTGCCGCGTGGAAAAGCCTGCTGTCCGAACGACGTGATGCCGCGGAGATGGCAGAGAACGGGATCGCCGACGGCGGCGCTGGAGGAAGAAAAATTTGGTTCGTTCAGGGTGCATTGCAGAAGAGTACCGGCCGGCAGGACCACATCCCGCGTGCTGGCGCTGAGGGTCAAACCTAGCGCGAGGACGGCCAGGCTGGGAAAAACGATGGACTTCATACTGCACCTCATGTCACGCGCAATTTCGCGATAAAGAGGTATCGCGCCCGAGCGCGTCCAATCTGCGCAGTAAATCACAAAGCTGCCCTGGGGTCAATCACACTTTGGAAAAAGAAAGTTGGTTGTCCATCAAACACTGTCCCCGGGAATGCATCTTAGGTGCGCGGACTCTGGCATGTGTGCCGGGGCACGTGCATCTTTGTAGGTCCGAGGCCGACGTGAACAAGAAGGCGGTGCGAGCGGGTCCGCAAGCGATGGAGGGAACGATTTCGACTACTGTCGAAAAAAAACAAGTCGAGGAGCGCAAGGCGATCGGTGCCCATGTCGTCTACGAGACGATTCGGCGGGAGGGCGAAGAGGAATTGCAGCGACCAGTCGCCGCACTGGCGTGGTCGGCGCTGGCGGCTGGGCTCTCCATGGGGTTCTCGTTCGTGGCGGAAGCGCTGCTGGTGGCCCGCTTGCCGGATCAACCATGGCGGCCGTTGATCTCGAGGACTGGATACTGCGTGGGTTTTCTGATTGTCATCCTCGGACGCCAGCAGCTTTTCACGGAGAACACTCTCACGGTGGTGCTTCCTCTGCTACTCAAGAAAGATCTTTCGACTCTGTGGAGCGTGCTCCGTCTATGGGGCGTAGTCCTCGCGGCGAACCTGGCGGGGACGTTTCTGTTTGGTCTGGCGCTGGCAAAGATCGGGCTGTTCGACGCACACACACAACAGACTCTGACCGCGATTGGAGCGGCTCACTTAGGATCCGGTTTCGGGATCGTGCTGGTGCGAGCCATTTTTGCCGGATGGTTGATTGCGTTGATGGTGTGGCTGCTGCCCGCCGCGGAATCGGCGCGGGTGGGAATCATCATCATTGTGACTTACCTGGTCGGAATTAGCGGCTTCAACCACATCGTTGCCGGCTCCACGACAATGTTTTATCTGATCTGCTCGGGACTTATTTCCTGGGGGACGTACGTTACACAGTTCTTCCTGCCAACTCTGCTGGGGAACGTCATCGGCGGACTGTCGCTGGTGGCGGCGCTTGGACACGCCCAGGTGGTGGGCGGTAAGGAATAAGAAGCAGAGACTGTCTAGCTGCCCGCGGTTCCAACCTTGGAAGCAGGGCGCCCTTCCATCACCACATTGACTTCGCTGCCCTTGCCCGCACCCACGAGTTGAGAGGCGGAGCCGCGGTTGGCGGCGAGTTCGAGGTATCCCATGCTGTTGAGGATGGCGAACACTTCGCCCGGCGTGCCCTCGGCGTAGTTGGTGACCAGGCGCGAGGCATGGCCTTTGCTGCCCACGGTGATTTTGAAGGTCGCGGTTTTTGTTTCCAAGAGGGCGGGCAGATCCTGGGAAGTGATGTTGGTGATGAGGTTGCCGAAGCGGTCGACCTTGAGGACGACGCCGCGCAGGGTACGTTCGTCGACGGGTTTGGGACGGGGCGCATTGAAGCGGACGTAGTCGGTGATCTCGTCGCCGAAGCGGTCGGGTTCGACGCCCTTGGCCAGATAGGCGGCGACGGGCGAGAAAATATCGCGCGCGTGGAAGGTGTTGCTGCGAGGCTGAAGGAAATAATGTTCGGCGGTGATGTGGCGGACGGAAAGGCGCTCCTCGCGATCATAGACGAGGGACAGCACGCCGTTATCGGGCGCAACAAATTGATGACGATCGCCGGTAAGCAGGATTGGCCGACGGGCGGTGCCGACGCCCGGGTCCACGATCACCATGTGCACGGTGCCGGAAGGATAGTAAGAATAGGCCTGCGAAATGGTGAGAGCGCCATCGAGGACGTCGAACGCCTGCACGGAATGATTGATGTCGATGATCTGCGCATCGGGCGCGAGATCGAGAATGACGCCCTTCATGGCGCCGACGAAGTGATCGTTGAGTCCGAAATCGGTGGTCAGGGTGATGATCGAAGTGCGCGCCAATCTTTTGCCTCGTGCTCTGACGAAGTGGAGTCCGCTTCGTCGAGAGTATCAGGTGGGGGCGGGAGAAGGTCAAGGTACGGAGGTAGGGGCTGGTGTTGGGGCGGTTGGGGCCGAATTCATTTTTTTTTGACGTCAAGCCGTCATTCAACTTCCCAGAAGCCGACTTCGGCACAGTCATGGGCGATGGCCACGGTACGAGACTCTTCTCCCGGGCTGTCCCGTACAAGCTATCGGGCGTCGTGTCGGCTTGCGAGGTAGCATCGGTCGGCCTTACTGCAAATTCGCATACTCCAACTTGGATTGTTTAAGGATGGGAATGTCAGGGTCCGCGTCCTTCCAGAGTTCGAGAAACTCCAGGTAGGCGTGGCGGGCCTTGGTTTTGTCTCCTGCCAGCACGTAGGCACGGCCAAGCTGCAACCGTGCCAATGCGCCCAAAGGGGAATTCAGTGCGATGCCACGATGGTCCAGGAATTTCTGGAACTCCGAAGCCGCTTCCGCGCCCTGATGCAGCGACAAATACGCCTGCCCGCGGATATATGCCGGATAGAGCGAGCCGCCAACCTCGAACTGGGGAGTAGGTGTGCCCAACTCGTACCGTGTCGCGGTTTGTAATCGTTCCAAGGCTTTCGCCGGATTCTTGCGGCCAAGTTCGATCGAGGCGTCGATAGCCGGCAGCCAATAGCGATTGATCATGGTATTGAGCGGAAAGCGATGGGCCAAATCGTCGGCAAGTCTCCGTGCTTGCATGGCATCGCCGGTTCGCGCCCATGCGAGGGCAGCAAGAATCTCCACATCCCGGGTCGCAGCGGTCGCCAGCGCGGAGGCAGTTTCCTGGCGTGCGCGGGCTGCATTCCCGAACTCCGCCTCGCGCAGGGCAGAGTTCATCTGCCATTCAGCGGCCGTTTCTTTCGCGTCGCCCTGACGGGCTGACTCGATGGCGCGCTGCGATTTTTCGCGGGCGCTGGCAAGATGCCCGTAGAAGGCATCAGTATCGGATGCAAAGGACAGAAGAATGTCCTCCCCCGGTTGGTCCTTCTGCCCGTTGACTTGCCGCTCCATCTCCGTCACGTTGCCTTCATAAAACGCGACGCCATAGCGATTGCCATGCAGCAGGGGGTTGTTAACTTTGTGCGCGATGGCCTCCTCGTACATGGCCTTCGCGTCCTCCGGACGGTTCAGGGCTGTATAAAGACCGACCAGGTTGGTAAAGGCAGCCGCGCTTCCGGGAAATAGGCGCAGATCTTCCAGGCTGGCCTTCACGGCGGACTCGTATTGCCCCAGGTAGGTGTAGTCGACCCCCAGGTTGCCGTAAGGTTCATTGTTTCTGGGATAGGTCTGGGCCCAGGTTTCATACGTCTGGATCGCTTTCTCCAACTCGCCCGTGTCCAGCAAATAATAATTCGCCGAGATGCGGAACCCCTCCCGCTCGCTTGTCTTGTCGCGCAGATCATAAGCCTTCTGCAAATTCTCGCTGGCTAATCCCGGTTCTCGAAGGTTGATGTACGAGATTCCCAATGCCGAATACGCATCCGCGAAATTCGGGTCGAGTTCGACCGCCCGCTTGAACGAGGGGATTGCCGCCGCCGGTCCCTTCTCCTGCAAAATCTTTCGCCCCACCGACAAAGCCTTCAGGGCTTCGAGAGAGGGGGTCGTGACTTGATCGAGAGGAGCGTCGAACTTGTCTACACTGCCGAGCGATTCGCCTAGTTTCTTGCGCAGCGTCGTCGCCGCTTCGCCCAGGGCACGGAGAACGTGTTCTTTGTTTTCAGCGGTCACCTGCTCCTGCGCCAGAAAGTCGCCCGTCTTGCAATTGACGGCATTCAGGCCAATCACATACTGGCTGCCCAGGCTTGCAATTGAACCCGCGAGATAGGCCTTGCCGCCGGCACGCTCGCAGAGGTCGCGTGCTACTTCGGGCGTCAGCTTGGTATTCGGCGGCTTAGCCATCAGCTTCAGCGTGGCGCGAGTTCTCGGGACCGACAGGAAGTTCAGGAATGGAGACTGTCCCAGTTGCGCCGCAATCGCCTGTTTCAGGGTGTCGTCGAAGACCGCATCTCCGGTTGTGTTGTTGAAGTCTGCCAGCACCACCGTGTCTTGCTCGGTCAGGATCGGAGTCCGCTGCGAGCGCCAGTAGAATCCGCCCGCGACGATGGCCGCGAGCACAAAAAGTATGATCGCGACGGTCTTCCAAGGAAAGCCGGGATGGTCTTGCCCCGGAGGTGCGGCTTCAGTCACATGCGACGGGTCAACTCGCTGCCGAGAGCTGGCAGCCCTACTCTCGACTCGGATCGGCCCCGCCTCTGATTCCGTTCCTGGGACAACAGCAGCCAAGTGATGCGATGAGTCGCTGTCGCGTTTCAGCCGCTGCAGGTCGGCCCGAAGCTCTGAGGCATGCTGGTAACGCAGGTCGCGGTCTTTCTCCAGCGCCTTGCTGATCACCGTCTCCAGCCCAACGGAAATCTGCGCGTTGACCTGTGACGGCGGCAGCGGCTGGTTATGAAGAATGCTGCCGCAAATCTCTCCCGAACTGCCGCCATCGAATGGCAGGTTGCCGGTCGCCATTTCGTACAGCACCGCGCCGAATGAGAACAAATCGGTCCGCGCATCCAGTTCCTTCGCGCGCACCTGCTCCGGTGACATGTAGGCCACCGTCCCCAGCATCGCTCCCGGACTGGTCAGGTGCTGGGGGTCAAAGTCTGATACGACGGTTTCCGATTCGGAGCGGCTGGGGCCGCCATGGAAGGTCACTTTGGCTAACCCGAAATCGAGAATCTTGCCATGACCCCGTTCGGTTACGAAGATGTTCGCTGGTTTGATGTCGCGATGGACGATACCTTTCGCGTGCGCTGCATCAAGCGCATCGGCAATATCGATGGCGATGGGAAGCAGTCGCTCTGGCTCGAGGGGCCTGCCGGCGATCAGGTGCTTTAAGGTCTGCCCTTCCAGAAACTCCATCGCGATAAAGGCGCGCGCGTCCTGTTCGCCAATGTCGTAGATGGTGCAGATGTTGGGATGGTTCAGCGCCGAAGCGGCTTGGGCCTCGCGCTCAAAACGGGCGAGGGCTTGGGGATCCTGGGCCACGTCATCGGGCAGGAACTTCAACGCGACAAAGCGGTGTAGCCGTGTGTCCTCTGCCTTGTACACCACGCCCATTCCGCCGCCTCCCAACTTCTTGAGGATGCGGTAGTGCGAGATGGTGGTTTCGATCATCCTGCCCCTACGATCGAAGTGGCACGGTCATGGTAAGAGCGAACTCTCGAAGAGTCAATTCACTGACTGGCGCGGCCAGCAGCCTCAAACGGGTTCCGGGGAGGATCGCGACGATCATGGTCAACCGGGGGCTGAATCGTCGATCGAATTTGGTCCGCGCGAAGTGCGAGGCTTCGCGCCACTAAGCCTACTCGTAACGCAATGCCTCAATCGGATTCATGCGCGCGGCTTTCAGTGCAGGGAAGAAGCCGGAGATGATGCCGATCAGGGAAAGTAGGACGAACGAAATTGCGACCACGATTGACGAGACTTGGAGAAAGATATCGCCTTCGTGGTTAGCAGTTTTGTAGAACTCGCTGTAGAGCGGCATGGGAGGAATCGCCCAGGCGAGGAAGATCGCGACCATAATGCCGATGATGCCGCCGAAGAAGGTGAGGACGAGGGCTTCCAGCAGAAATTGCACCAGGATGTGGCGGGGACGCGCGCCGATGGCTTTGCGGAGGCCGATTTCGCGGGTGCGTTCGGTTACGGAGACCAGCATGATGTTCATGACGCCGATGCCGCCTACGGCCAGGGTCACTACGCCGATCAGGCCGAGGACGGCTTGGAGGCCCAGGGAAAAGGCGGTGACCATTTGTTTACTGTCGATCGTGTCCCATTCGGGGGTGGCTTTTTCGTCCTTGGGATCGAAGTGGTGGCGTCTGGCTACGACTTCGCGGACTGCGGCTAGCGCCTTCTTGTTTAATTCCGCGGCCTGGGGTTGGAAGATGATCATGCCGGGGTCTTTGATGTTTTTCAGGTCACGGAAGAGGGGAAAGGGGATGAAGCCATTTTCGTTGTCGGGACCCATGTACATGGAGTCCTGAATCTTGTTGCGCATGACTCCGATGACTTCGAAGTCCAGTCCGCCGATGCTGACGCTCTGGCCGACGGCGGGCGCGCCCTGGAAGGCTTTTTTAGCGGCGTTGTAGCCGAGGATGACTACGCGGTGATGCTCCAGGAAATCGGTTTCGTTGAAGTAGCGGCCGGTTTCGATGTCGATCTTGCGCATTTGTCCGTAGGGGAGTTCGACGCCGCGGGTATTCATGGAGACGACGCGGGTGCCGACTTTGTATCCGAAATCGCGATCGACTTCGGCGCTGACGGCGCGCACCAGAGGAACTTCGTCGCGAATGGCTTCTACGTCGGCGTATTCGTAGTCGACTTTTTTGCCGGCGCGCTGGCCTCCGGCTTGCAGGCTGGTTTGTCCGGGCCACAGGACAATCACGTTGTTTCCCATGTTCATGAAGGCGTGGATCACGCTGCCGCCAAGCCCCTGGCCGTAAGCGAGCAGAAGCACGACTGAGGCCAGTCCCCAGACGATCCCCAGCATGGTCAGCACCGAGCGCATGCGATTGCGGTTCAGGGCGAGCCAGCCTTGCGAGATGAGTTCCTTTAAGAGCATCGGGCGTCTCTGGGCGAAGGAGGTGTCAGGTGTCAGGTCTTAGGTGTTAGGAAAACCCTTCGACGTTTCTCCTGACACCTGAGACCTGACACCTTTTCTCAATCGAGCCTTATGTCTCCCGACCCGGTGTGTACGGAGATCGTTGGGCCGCCGTCCTTTACTTTGCCTACTATGCTTTTGCGGTCCTGTTGGACTCGGCCCTGGACGGTTGTGGTTACGGGATGATCGACTACAACGGTTCCGGAGTTGGACGAGATATCTACGTTGAAGCCGGCTTCAGAGGGGATGCGGAGGTCTACGTTGCCGGAACCGGTGCGGATGCTCCACAGGCTTTTGGGATTGCCGTTGCCGCGAATGTCGCCGCTGCCGGCTTCGGCGCGAAATCCTCCGTTGACTCCACTGACGGTGATGTTGCCGGAGCCGGTGCGGATGTCGACGTCGCCTTCGCCTACTTCTTCAATTTCGATGTCGCCACTTCCCGCCTTGACCCTGGCGGGGCCGGAGAGTTGACGGCCGCGCACATTGCCGGAGCCGGTTTGAAAATGGAGGTCGCCGGTGAGGCGGGAGAGTTGCATGTCGCCCGATCCGGCTTCCAGGTCAACCGTGCCTTTCAGGCCCTCAACCGATTGATCGCCGCTTCCGCTGTGGGTGCGGACGGTTGTGTTTTCCGGGACGGTGATTTCGTAATCGACGGAGACGTTGTGCAGGTTTACGTAGTCGACGCGAATGCTGTTGCCGTCCTGACGGAGTGGAGGATTTTTCTGGAGTTCTTCCACATCCTCTTTGCGGCCGCCTTCCAGCCAGGAACTTCCCTGGTGGATCTTGCCGTGGATGGAGACAGTATTGGACGATCCGTTGCGGATGGTGATGTCGCCGGAGCGGGTAAGGACCTCGAGGTCGACTGGTCCGTTGACCTGGAACGAGCGATCGAAGGTTCCGACCACCGAGGCGAAGCCGGCCAGCGAGCTGACCAGCACGAACAGCAGGATGCGAGTTGCGCGACTGCGAATTATTGAAAGGTTATTCATAACGGAGCGACTCCACGGGTGTCATTTCAGCTGCGCGCTGGGCTGGATACATCCCGGCGGTCAGCGTGATCAGCGAAAGAGTGAGTACTGAAGCGACTACAGAAATTATTGAAACGATCGGATGAGGGACGAAGTCCGGCAAGGGCACGACAGAAGTGAGCACACATACGCCGATCCCGAAAGCCAGTCCGAGGCTGCCACTGACGATGGTAAGCAGGGCGGATTCGGCGAAAAATTGGCGGAGAATGTCACCGCGGGTAGCGCCCATGGCTTTGCGGACGCCGATTTCGCGGGTTCGCTCGGTCACCGAGACCAGCATGATGTTCATGACGCCGATTCCGCCCAGGCACAACGTGACGATAGCGACGCAGCCGAAGAATAGGGTGACGTAGTCGAAGATGCGGGCGAGGATCTTGGCGCCGTCCATGGTGTCCCATATGAAGAGGGCGTCTTTGTCGGTGGCTTCGAAGTGGTGCACTCGGCCGAGAGTGCGGCGAACTTGAAGGACAGCATCGTCGTGGGTTTCGGGGTCGCCGACCTGGAAGACGATGTCGTCGAGGTAGCCTTTGACAATGCCGGGTTTCTGCGGCGGAGGGAAGTCTCGGGCGACGGCGGAATAGGGGGCGAACAGGTAATCGTTGTCGGGGCCGCTGTAGTTGGAATTCTGATCCTTCTTCTTGAGGACCCCGATCACTGCATAGGGTACGCCTTTAATGGAGACCATCGAGCCGACGGCGGGCTGTCCCGGATAGAGTTGCTGGTAGGCGGCTGAACCAAGGACGACGACGCGGCGGGCTTCGGTTTCGTCTTCGTCGGTGAGGAGGCGGCCGGAGTCCAGTTTCAGCGAGCGGAAATCCTGATAGGCGGGCCACATGCCAACTACTCCGCGGGCGGAGGAGTTGAAGGCGCTGACTTGAGGAACGGTTCGGCGCAGTTCGGGGCTGACATTCTTTACCAGGTAACATTCGCTGTGGATCAGGCGGGCGTCGTCGATGGTGAGAGTAATCTCGCGGCCGGCGGCGAGGCCGCCAGCCTGCGCGCTGGTGCGGCCTCCCCAGACGATTACCAGGTCTTTGCCCAGTGTCTCCATGTGCTTTTTCTGATCTACGGTAAAGCCTCGGCCCAGGCCTACCAACAGGATGACCGAAGCGATTCCCCAGACGATTCCAAACATGGTGAGGAAGGTGCGCAGCTTGTGCGCTCGGAAGGTCGCGAAAGCCTGGCGGAAAATTTCACCGAGGGTCATGGGAAACAGGTGTCAGGTCTCAGGTGTCAGGTGTCAGACTCCAGGATTTGGCTCGCGAACGATGCGCCTCGGTTTTTCCTGAGACCTGATACCTGTCACCTGACACCTATGTTTATTGCAGAACTACCTGATCGCCTTCTTTCAGTCCGCTCAGGAGTTCCGTTTTGGCGCCGTTCGAGATTCCGATGTTGACGGCCAGTTTCTTCTTGCCTTCTTTGGCTTTGGGATCCGGAATTTCTACGGACGCTTTCTTGTCTTTGTCGTAGATGATGGAGCCTTCCGGAATCTGGAGCACGCCTTTGTGCTCTTCCAGAATGATCTCGGCGTTGGCGGTCATGTTGGCTTTGAGCACGCCCTCGGGATTGTTAATCGAGACGCGCACTTCGAAGGTGGTGACGTTATCTTTTTCCACGCCCATGGGGGAAATTTTGTTGACCTTGCCGGTAAAAGTCTTGTCTTTGTAGGACTCGACTTTGATGCGGGCGGGCTGTCCCATGTAGACCTTGCCGATATCGCTCTCGTCCACTTTGCCCTTGACGTAGACTTCACTGGTGTCGCCGAGCGTCATGACGAGGGTGGCGGAGGAGCCGAGGACCAGAATGGAACTGACTGCGTCGCCGACTTCTACGTCGCGAGAAAGAACGATGCCGTCAATCGGAGAGGTGATCGTGGTGTAGCTGAGCTGTTCTTCCAGTTGCTTCAGGTTGGCGCGATCCTGTGCGACCTGCGCCTGCGCCTGGCCGACTTTCGCCTGTAGAACCTGTACTTGCGCCTTGGCAACATTCTGCTTGTTCAGCGACATCTCATAGTTCTTCTGGGCGTCGTCCAGTGCGGACGTAGATACAACGCCTTCCTTGGCCATGCCTTTGGCACGGTCAAAGGCTCGTTTGTTGAGCGGAACGTCCGGACCTTCAGCGTCAACCTTCGCGCGCTCCAGGTCGGCACGGGTGCCGTTCATGCTGGCGGTGGAAGCATCCAGTTGCGCGTGCGCCTGATCAACCCGGGCCTGGATCTCTTCTTTGTCGAGTTCGGCCAGGAGCTGGCCTTTCTTGACCTTGTCTCCGTATTCGACGTAGAGCTTTTTCACAATACCGCTGGCTTTGGATTTGATCTCGACTTTAGTGATGGGTTCGATCTTGCCCGTGGCTACTACGCTCTTGGCGAGGTCGCCCTTTTCCACTTTTGCCAGTTTGGAGGGGTCGATCTTGGTTCCACCACTGCTGGCCGCGTACACGCCGCCCACGATCACCAACAGCACGACGGCCGCAATGGAACCGTAAATGATCCGCTTACGCCGCTTCGATTTTTTGCCATTTCCGTTACCGTTCACAAACCGCCTCCTACCTGGATTTCCAACAGGGAACCTGGGCTTCATCCTGTATTACGAATGAGATGAGCAAATAGTTCCTGGAAACTTGGCTGCCGACGAGACTGCTGATCGAGGATTTAGACCTCGTGTCATAAAAAAGGTAAGCGGACGAATGGCTGCTGTTATCTGTGTAAGACTGGGCAGAATTGAACGGGGCTCGAATATGGGAGGACCCGCAGCGCGCCACTATTATCGTCAAGTTGTTGTCTGTAGGTAGTTTGCAGAGTTTCTTCGGATTAATATAACAATATGTGTTATATTTTATCTTTGGGGAAATGAATGCGCCATGGATGGGAATCGATTAAGAGAAGCGCGCCGCAGCAAAAGCTGGACGCAAGCGCAAACAGCGCGTGCCTTGGGAGTGACGCAAGCGTACCTCTCGATGTTGGAGAAGGGACGGCGTCCGCCCTTGGAGTTGCTGGTCCGCAAGGCGCATCGAGTGCTGCACCTGCCCCCCACCGCCCTCACTCTGCCAACGCACGCCGCCATGACGATCCCCGCAGCGAATTTCAGCGCTGAGTTGGGCGGTCTTGGATATCCTGGGTTCGCTTACTTGCGAACGAAGCCGCGACGCAATCCGGCGCAGGTTCTACTGGAAGCGCTGAATCAACCGGACTTGGATGCACGGGTCGCGGAAGGCCTGCCGTGGCTGGCTCTCGCGTATGCTGACATGGATTGGGATTGGTTGGTTCGGAATGCCAAACTCAACGACCAGCAGAATCGACTGGGATTTACCTTGTCGTTGGCAAGTGAAGCGGCCGAGCAGAACGGCGATGCGAGGCGGGCAGATGCACTGAGACAGAGTTTGGAAGTCTTGGAAAAGTCGCGACTGGCAAGGGAAGGTACCTTCTGCCACGACTCGATGACGCAAGCGGAACGAAACTGGCTGCGCGAACGTCGCTCGGCGACCGCGGCGTACTGGAATCTGCTTACCGACATGAAAGGGGAATATCTTGCCAGTCCGCTCCCCTGAAGATATTCCCGAACCGTGGTTCTCGTTTCTGAGAGAACTCGATTCGGCAGCGTCCGATGAAGTCCAGTTGCATTGCATGGGAGGGTTCGTTGTAACCATCGTATACGGATTCTCACGGTCGACGGGAGACCTGGACGTTCTGGAAATTGTGCCCATGAATATCGGCCGCCATCTTCTAGATTTGGCGACGCCAGGGGCCGCCCTTCACACGAAGTACAAGATTTCTCTTCACCACGTGGGCGTGGCTCATGTGCCCGAAAGCTACGAAGAGCGTTTGACGGAGATATTTCCAGGAATCTTCCAACGCCTTCGATTATTTGCTCTAGATCCCTACGATTTGGCGCTGTCGAAACTGGAACGAAACATCCAGCGCGACCGCGACGACGTAATACATCTCGCTCGGGCTATCCCCTTCAATTTGGAAATACTGAACGATCGCTACCGGAGCGAATTGCGGTGGCAACTAGGCAATCCAGAACGGGAAGACCTCACACTCCATTTGTGGATCGAAGCTATCGAAGAAGACAGGTCGAAACGAAAACTCGCACCGTAAGACAAACTCGGATCGAGTCTCCTGATACCTGGGGATCTGCCTTTTCCCTTTGGAATGTTAGAATTATGGCTCCATGATTGGGTATGTGCTGCTGCGGGTGTTTCTCATCCTGCTCCTGGTGGCAGCTAATGCGTTCTTCGCAGCGGCCGAGTTTGCGCTGGTCAGCGTCCGCGAAACGCGAATTCAACAGATGATTGAAGCCGGGCGCATTGGGGCGCGCACCGTCTTGAAGCTGCACCAGCAACTCCAGCGGGTCGTCAACGGAGTGCAGCTGGGCGTCACGGTGTGCAGCCTGACGCTGGGCTGGGTCGGCGAGCCGGTGCTGGCGCGAATGTTCGAAGGGATGTTCGGACACATCCCCTATGCCGCGGTCTATGCTCACGCCGGCGCGGTAGCGGTGGCTTTTGTTCTGATCACGGGGCTGCACGTAATTCTGGGGGAATTGGTCCCGAAATCGTTGGCGTTGCAGCGGGCAGAGCGGGTGGCTCTGGCGGTCGCCGCGCCAATGGATGTCTTCCTGACTCTCTCCGGCCCGCTCACGAGGGTAATGACACGCGTGGCCAGCCTTGTGCTGCAAGCGTTTGGCACCCGCGACATGCGGCACGGATCGGTCCACTCGCCGGACGAACTCCGGCTGATTGTAACTGCCGCGCGTAGTTCGGGGCAGCTCTCGTCCGGGCAGGAAGAAATGTTGCTGAACGCGCTCGAACTGGACAACATCACGGCGCGCCAGGTGATGGTGCCCCGGCCGCGCATTTTTTCCTTACCCGCCGATCTCAACCTAGATGAAGCGTTGTCGCGGGTGGTGGAGGAGCAACATTCCCGGATCCCGGTGTACGATCCACAGCGCGGGCCGGAACACATTGTGGGGGTGCTCTACGCCAAGGATCTGATGCGCTGGACGCGATTTCGGCTGACACTGAGTTCGAGTCCGGCGTCGGCCATGCGTATCTCGACGATGAAGATCGGACAGATCATGCACGACGTGTTAGTCGTGCCGGAAACGAAGTCGTTACTCGAAATGCTGGTTGAGTTTCAGGTCCGCAAGCGGCATCTGGCGGTGGTGGTAGACGAGTTCGGATCGACAGCCGGCGTGATCACGGTGGAAGACGTGCTGGAGCAGCTGGTCGGCGAACTGGAAGACGAATTCGATATCGCTTCAACCGAACCGGCGGTGACGGATGCCAACGCGCCCTTGGAACTCGATGGCGCCGTCAACATCCGGGACCTCGAAGCACAATATGAATTGAAGCTTCCGCAAGACGAAGGCTTTGAGACATTAGCGGGGTTCGTTTTGTCGCGTTTGCAGAGGATTCCGAAAGAAGCAGATGCCTTCGAGTACGAGGCGCGGCGGTTTGTGGTGGAGAAGATGGAAGGGAATCGGATCGCGACGGTGAAGATCGAGTTGGTGCCGTCAGCGGCGAAGCAGTTGGCGGGGGACTAAGCCGCAGAAGCAAGTTCGAATTGAAAGCATGCTTCGCCAAATTTTTTCTCGCTTGTTGTATACGCTTCCGGTCATCTGGCTGGTTGTGTCGACGGTCTTTCTGCTGATCCACTTTGTCCCCGGCGATCCCATCCAGCAAATGCTGGGCGAAGGAGCCGCCTCCGGCGACATCCAGGCCGCGCGGCATGCCTACGGTCTCGATGTTCCACTGGGACAGCAATACCTCAATTACTGGAAGGGCGTTCTGCACGGGGACCTGGGGAAATCGTTGCGGTTTAACCAGGGCGTGACGTCACTGATCGCCAACCGATATCCCAACACGTTGGAGCTAACGCTGGCGGCATTGTTCGTCGCAATTTTGTTGGCGATCCCGGCGGGAGTGCGTTCGGCGCGGCGACGAAATCGATGGGATGATCGTGTGTTGAGTGTGGTCAGTCTGTTTGGACTATCGTTCCCGAACTTCGCGCTGGGGCCGGTACTGATCTTATTTTTTGCGATTGAGTTGGGATGGCTGCCGGTGTCCGGTTCCGGCACGTTTGCCCATCTCATTCTGCCGGCGATCACGATGGGTGGAGCACTGGCTGCCATCCTCACGCGCATGGTTCGGACTTCGATGCTGGAAGAACTCGGACAGGACTACATCCGCACTGCTCGCGCGAAGGGACTGCCGGAGCGGACTGTTGTTTATCGTCACGCGCTGCGCAATGCGATGATTCCGATTCTGACGGTACTGGGATTGCAGTTCGGGGCGTTGCTCGCAGGAGCGATTGTCACGGAGACGATTTTTTCCTGGCCGGGGATTGGAAGGCTGACGATTCAGGCGATTTCGAATCGGGATTACTATCTGGTGCAGGGATGCATTCTGGCCATCGGGTTGACTTACGTGGCGGTGAATTTTCTCACGGACTTGTTGTATTCGGCGGTGAATCCGAGGATTAGACAGTGAGAGGCCTTCTTCTTCGGACACCCGAAATCTTATTTGCGCTGTCGATATCCAGTCCCTAAGTGGCCTCAAAAGTTCACTTGACTGATGTATATACGAATGTAGTACACTGTATATACAGTGCATTGAGGTGAGCGGATGGCTGCAACCATGACATCGATCCGTTTGGACACTCGTCTGGCCGATGAGGCGAAGAAGTTGCTTGGCGTGAAGTCACGCACGGAGGCCGTCCATGTGGCTCTTCGCGAACTGGTTGCGCTGAAGCGTTTTAAAGCTCTGATGAAGAAGCACGGCGGCAAGCTCTCGTTCGCCAATCTTGATGAGTGAGTTCATTGTCTTCGATACGTCGGTCCTGGTGGACCATTTGCGCACTGATCGCCATCAGCGCCGGATGGAAGCACTCCGTGGAGTGGTGCGCAATTGCGCGGTAGTGTTAGCCGAGCTGTTGCGAGGGGTTGCATCTCCAGAGGACCGTGAAGTTATCCGGGAGCTTGGCAGGAATCATCCGATCCTGACGCCGACGGAAAAAATTTGGCAGGAGTCGGGCGAACTGCTAGCGAAAATTCAAGCGCATAGTGGGTTTGAGCTACCCAAACTGCGCGATCTGCATTTCGACGTGCTCATCGCGCTCACGGCACGATCCCACGGGGCACGCTTGATCACCTCGAACCGCGCCGATTTTGAATTGATCCACAGTTACCGCAAATTCGAGCTCGAGATATGGTAGTTGGTACGTAGCGCGAACATGTCCACCGCCGCCATCTCTCTCCCGCGTCTCGCTAGCCACAACCCGCTGGCGACGGCAGGAGTGGTGTTGGTGGCTGTGTTCATGGCCTGTGCGATATTTGCTCCCTGGATCGCTCCCCAAGATCCCGCCTATATCGATCTTCCCAACCGCTTGCAGTCACCCTCTGCGCATCATCTCGCCGGGACCGACGAGCTTGGGCGTGACATTCTCTCGCGGCTGATTTGGGGTGCTCGCATTTCTATGTTTGTCGGGAGCAGCGTGGTCATCTGTTCCCTTGCACTCGGACTCATCATCGGCAGCCTTGCTGGCTATTACGGCGGGGGTATTGATCGCTTCGTCAACGTGGTGCTGATGAATGCGTTTCTTTCTTTTCCCGGCATCCTGATTGCAATTGCGTTTGTTGCTTTTCGTGGGCCTGGGATTTTGAATCTGGTGCTGGCGCTCTCGCTGGGAGGATGGGTTGGCTACGCGCGGCTGGTTCGGGCGCAGGTGCTGGCGGTACGCGAACGGGAATTCGTGGAGGCGGCGCGGGGGTTGGGGGCCGGCGACTTGCGGATTATCGTGCATCACATTTTGCCGAATATTATTCAGCCGGTGATTGTGCAGGCTGCGATTGGGATGGCGGGCGCGATTCTGGCTGAGGCTACGATGAGTTTCCTCGGGCTGGGCGTTCCGCCGCCTACGGCGAGTTGGGGGTCGATGCTCAACGACGCGCGATCGCATCTGTTTGACGCACCGCATCTGGTGCTGTTTCCGGCGGTGACGGTGATGCTGGCGGTGCTGGCGTTTAACTTTATCGGCGACGCTCTGCGGGACGTGCTGGATCCGCGATCGCGGATCGAAGTGGGGCTGTGAGCGGCGGGAGCGCGCGATCCCGCCATTGATTCAAGTTTCTCGATTGTTTTGTTATGACGTAAAGAGTTCACCGCCGCGCTAAAGCGCAATCAATCTCATGCGCTGGCGGCACGACTGAAGTCGTGCCCTCCCGAAATCTGTTAAATCCGGGTTTGACTTGTCTCTACCGTTTCGTACAATGCGTGGTCGCATACTCCGTTGTGAGGGAGGTCGATCATGCTGCTGCGAAAGTGGACTCCTGCGATATTCGTGCTGTTGATGGTTCCAGTGTTGTGGGCAGACCCACAGTCGGGCGTGGCTCCGTCGGCGCCCGCCGCTGCCGCGGCCCCAAGCGGTCCCGCGTTCGACGTGAAGGCGGCCACTGACGCCTATCTCGCCACCGTGCCTCCCGACAAGAAGGCGCGCTCGGATGCTTACTTCGAAGGCGGGTACTGGCTGCAGCTTTGGGATTTTCTGTTGGGTGCTGCGATTGCTATCTTTCTCCTGCAATCACGGTTGTCGGTTCGCATGCGCGACTGGGCGGCGCGGGTGTCCTCGTGGCGAGGGATTCGCGACCTCGTCTATTTTGTTTTCTTTCTGGCGATCACGACGGTTCTCCAGTTTCCGCTTGCAGTGTATGAAGGCTTCATTCGTGAACATAAGTACGGATTGGCGACGCAGACGTTTAGGCCCTGGATGCGGGATCAGCTTGTGAACCTCGCGGTGGGCGCGGTTCTCGGCGGCATCGCGGTGTTGGTACTCTACTGGGTCGTTCGCCGTTTGGGGAAAAACTGGTGGGTGTGGGGCGCAGGCGTCGCCGTTGTGCTCCTGGTGTTCACTTCGCTGATTGCTCCGGTGTATATCGCGCCCCTGTTCAACAATTTCAAGAAGCTGGAAGATCCGAAGATCAAGAATCCGATTCTGAGTCTGGCGCGGGCAAATGGGATTCCTGTCACCGAAGTCTATGAGGTTGACGCTTCCAAGCAATCGACGAGGGTGAGCGCTTACGTCAGCGGATTTCTGGGGTCGGAGCGGATTGTACTGAACGACAACCTTCTCAATCGCTGTACCCCGGAAGAGGTTCAGTCGGTGATGGGGCACGAGATGGGGCACTACGTTCTGCATCATGTTTACAAGGACGTGCTCTTTTACGGCGTTGTGTTCGTGGCGGGATTCGCGTTTCTCAACTGGGGCATGCGTTGGAGTCTGGCTCGCTGGGGAGAACGGTGGGGCATACGGGAAATCACAGACGTGGCTGCTCTGCCTCTGGCGATCCTGCTGTTTTCAATTTTCTTTTTTGTGCTTACCCCGGTCACCAATTCCTGGACTCGCATGCAGGAATATGAAGCGGACATTTTTGGATTGAATGCCGCGCGCCAGCCAGACGGAGAGGCCCTGGTCGATCTGAAACTTGGCGACTATCGCAAACTGGACCCGAGTCCGCTGGAGGAGATGATTTTCTTCGATCATCCCAGTGGACGCACGCGCATTACCGCCGCCATGCGTTGGAAGGCGGAGAACATGGCGGTGCTGCCGCTGGGAACGAAGGCGGGAGGGCCGAACTGAGGGTCACGGGTCACAGAATACCGGCTAGTTAACGTGCAGTTTCCAAAGGAGCTAACCGAGGCCAGCCTGTTCGTTCATCGTGCCTTAACAATTCGCCGCATCCAATTCATTGAGGCCTGAGGCCTGGGTCACCGCAGATAACTTTTCGCATCTGGGATCGTCTAACTCTTGAATTCTGAGTTGGAACTTTTGCCAAGCTGGTTGCGTATGAATAACAGTATGGAACTGCGATACCAAGTCGAATGTTTGCATGATGTAGCGGTCGTGCGTTGCTCTGGACGACTGGTCCGCGGGAAGTCGTTGGACGAATTTCGTCGCGGAATTGAAGCGCTGGAGCATGTACGCGTGGTGGTGGTCGATCTTACTGAAGTTGATCATGTGGATGCCGGGGGTTTGGGCACTCTGTTAGTGCTGCGGCGCTGGGCCCGCGTGAACTCGGTGCAAATGAAATTGGTGAACCCGTCGGCGTTTCTGCGGAAGGTACTGGAGGCCACGCGGCTCACATCAGTGTTTGAGATTTCCTCCCTGGAAGAGGCGCTTTGCATCCTGCAAGCGCCGGGAGAACGGCCGCACTACGCGGTCGCCTGAGGCGGGTGGGCGCGAATGTTTTATAATTCGCGCCCATGAAGCCTAAACGGCTGGCAGGTCCCCGTCCCGCGCCGGTCGATGCTCTGGTATATCCGCGATTCTCAGGTATTTCCACTTTTATGCGCCTGCCGCATGTTCCACGCGCGCAGGATCTCGATATAGCCCTCATCGGTATTCCATTTGACAACGGTGCGACCTACCGGTCGGGAGCGCGTTTTGGCCCGCGCAATGTTCGGGCGCAGAGCGCGATGATTCGGCCTTGGAATCCGGTGCTCAACGTGGATCCGTTTGGCAAATGGAGAATTGGGGACTATGGCGATCTCTCGATCAATCCGCTGTCGCTGGAGGATACGTTTGAGCGGATTACGAGTCAGTTGAATGATGTGCTCGGCGCGGGCGCACGAGGCCTCTGCGTCGGGGGAGACCATTCCATCCTGTTGCCCATTCTGCGTTCCATCCATAAAAAGTTCGGGGCGGTGGCGCTGATTCAGTTTGACGCGCACAACGATACCTGGGGAGGTTATTTCGGCAGTCCGCATTCGCATGGCACGCCGGTGAGGCGCGCGGTGGAAGAAGGGCTGCTGATCGAGGGGAGCGTGTTGCAGGTTGGATTGCGGGGACAAGTTTATTCGAAAGACGATTTTGAATTCGGGCGGGCGCATAAATTCAGCGTGGTTACGGCTGAAGAATTTCATCGCGGCGGGTTGGCGCCGGTCGGGAAAATCCTGAAACGGTTTCGAGGCAAACCGGTTTACTTCACGCTGGATATTGATGTCGTGGATCCGGCGTTTGCGCCGGGGACGGGGACGCCGCAGGTGGGTGGGCTTTCCAGCTTTCAGATTCTCGAACTGGTACGGTCTTTGGCGGGCCAAAATCTTGTGGGAGCGGATCTGGTCGAAGTGTCGCCGCCGTACGATAACGGGGAGATCACGTCGCTGCTGGCGGCGAATCTGCTTTATGAAATGCTGTGCCTGTTTTAGCTGGCCACAATGACCGAACTCGCCCGCAAACTGCGCATCACTGACTATTTCTCTCTCGGTTGGGGGACGATGGTGGGCGTGGGCTGGTTGGTCGTGATGGACGACTGGCTCACTCGTGGTGGACCGCTTGGTGGGATTCTCGGCTTCTTGATTGGTGGGCTGTTGTTGCTCCCGATCGGCTATGTGTACGGCAAACTGGTGATGGCGATGCCGGACGCCGCCGGCGAAGTCGCCTATACGGCGCGCGTGTTTCCTCGACCGGTCAGCTACTTTACGGGATGGATGATGATGCTGGCGTATTTCATCGTTTGTCCGTGGGAGGCGGTTGCGGTGGGACGGATCGCGGCATACATTTTTCCGGCGCTCGATTCGGTGGAACTGTATCGGGTCGCGGGAAAGCCGGTGTACTTGCCGCACCTGGCGATCGGGTTGGGGCTTACCGGTCTTCTTGACTCTGCTCAATTATCGCGGGGTTCGTTTGAGCGCGACTTTTCAGAACTGGACCACGTTCGGAACGCTGGCGTTGTTCGTCGTGTTCGTTGGGATCGGAGTTACGCGGGGATCGACTGCGAACTTTCCTCCGCTGTTCACGCACACGCCGTTCATTTCGATCCTGCTGGTGTTGCAGATCGTTCCTTATTTCATGACCGGGTTTGAATCGGTGACGAAGGCGGCGGAAGAAGCGAATCCGGACTTTCGCAGCCGCGGATATTTCCGGGCGATCTGGGCGGCGATTATCGTGGGCTTTGTTTTTTACATTATCGTGATTGCGGCGGTGGGATTCGTGGCGCCGTGGCAACAACTGATCGGCGCGCCGTTCATGACGGCGGTGGCGTTCCAGCACGCGATCGGGTCGCGCTGGATTGTGAGCATCATTCTCGCGGCCGCGTTGCTGTCGCTGTTTAAAGTATTTAATGGGAACTTTGTCGCCGCCACCCGCTTGCTTTTTGCTATGGGCCGGCGGGGGTTGGTGGACCCGCGGTTGGGTAGCGTACATCCGCAGAATCAAACGCCGGCAACGGCAGTCGTGTGGATCGGGATTGCGACCGGGGCATGCATGTTTTTGGGCAGTTCGATCCTGGTGCCGATCACGGACGTTGGGTCTTTGGCATCGGCGATCGGCTGGTTTGCCGTTTGCGCCGCGTATTTGAGGATGCAGCCTCCGGCCCGGGAGAGGGCGATTGCCTGGATGGGCGCGATCGTCGGGCTGGCGATGGTGTTGATGAAAGTCCTGCCTTTTGTGCCGGGGAATTTCTCGCGATGGGAGTGGCTGGCGCTGGGGGTGTGGCTGATGGCGGGGATTTTAGTAGGGCGCCAGGGCGGCGCAGAACGCGCCGAAGCAGTAAGTCGCTAAGGCTTACCTAGAACCGTACTCTCGAACTTTGTGCCTTTAAACAGGGACCTGAGCCAGATCGGAACTTCGTCGCCGATCGGTCCCGCTCGTCCTCTTCTGAAGCTCAGTATTTGTCGCACGGGCCCACCGACGCGGGAATTGTCATAGATTCGTACTACTTCGATAGCGCTCACCGCGAAATCGAGCGCGATCAGCAGATTCTCCATGCTCTTTCTGTAAATTTCGCGGACAAGCCGTTCCGACGCGGAATGTCCGCCACGATAGGAACGTTCGATAATTCGACGAATACTCTCTTCGACGCTTCCGGCTGAGACATAGTCCAGCGCAGTCCAAAAGCCGAGTTTACGAGCGAGGCGAGACTGTTCAAATGTAACCGGGCTGCGCAGCGTGGTTTCCAGCGCAAAGCTGCTATGCGCGGCGATGTGATCTTGAATCCACTGTTGGAACTCAACATTCACCTGCTCGCGAATCTTGTTTGAAATGTTACGGAAGGAGCCAGAGTTAAGTTCGGCGGCGCGATCGTCCGCGTTGAACCACTCAATCCCGAATCCAGAAAGAGCCAGACGGCTGCTCTTGCCGCTACCTGGCGGCCCCGCGACGATGACCATTCGAGGGCTCTGCAACTAGCCTCCGAAGTCAGTACCCGCATCCTCGCGCATGTCTTCGGGTAGTTCGCGCTTTAAGAGGCGTCCTTGTTCATCAATGATTCCGAGGCGGATCGATTCAGCGCGCTGCGCCTGGTAAATCTTGTCGCCTTCAGCCAGCACCTGGCCCATGAGCGCATCCAGTTCGCGGTCGTTCTCCACGTCAATGGAATCAATCGTGAGTGGTTTCGTCGTTTTCATCTCAACTTTCATTATATGTCAGGTATATTGGCGGGTCGCCACATTCTGCGCGACGTGTCATTGGACGAATCGTCTGCTCATAACTTTCGTAACATTTGAACGACTTGACCGGGAAAAAACTCATGACTTCAACCCGATGTATCGCACTGACTTTGTTGCTGCTTTTCATGCCCTTTGCCTTCGCCGCCGACCAGCCCTTCGACGTGGTTATCACTAACGGCCACATCATCGACGGTACGGGCTCTCCGTGGTATTCGGGAGACATCGGCGTCCGCGACGGGCGGGTTGCGGCGATCGGCAATCTCTCCGAGGCGGCTCGCACGCGCACGATTGACGCGCAGGGCAAAGTCGTCGCGCCGGGGTTCATCGACATGCTGGGGCAGTCGGAGGTGACGATCCTGGTTGATCCGCGGTTGCCGTCGAAAATCTTTCAAGGGATCACGACTGAGGTGACCGGAGAGGGTGGATCGATTGCTCCGCAGAACGACGCCGTCCTGGAGGCCGATCTGCCGGGATATGAACACTACAAGATCAATCCCGACTGGCGAACGCTTCGCCAATATTTTGCCCGTCTGGAAAAACAGGGGATGGGCATCAACCTCGCAACGTACGTTGGCGCGACTCAGGTGCGGCGGATGGTGCTGGGCGATGCCGATGTCCAGCCTACTCCGGAGCAACTGGAAAAGATGAAGGCATTGGTTCGCGAGGCGATGCTGGACGGCGCGGTCGGGGTGTCGACTGCTCTGGAGTACGCTCCTGCTCCGTATGCGAAGACGGAAGAGCTGATTGCCTTGGCAAGTGAGGCGGCGAAATTTGGTGGCATCTACGCTACGCACATGCGGAGCGAGAGCGACGACGTGCTGGGGTCGATCGATGAGTCGATTCGCATTGGACGTGAGGCCCACATTCCGGTGGAAATCTGGCACCTCAAGGTTGCGGGCAAGCACAACTGGGGTCGCATGCCGGAAGTGGTCGCAAAAATCGATCATGCGCGGGCGCAGGGCGCTGATATTTCGGCGAACACTTACGCTTATACGGCATGGTTCAACAGCATGTCGGCGTTTATCCCGCCGTGGGCGCACGATGGCGGAGATGCGAAGCTAATTGAACGGCTGAAGGACCCAGCAACACGCGCGCGAATTCGTAAGGATTTGATGACGCCTTCGAAGACCTGGGACAACGAGTGGGATGAGATTTCGGGGCCGCAGGATGTGATGATTGGGGTAGTGCTGAATCCGGATCTGAAGAAATTTCAGGGCAAACGGCTGTCGGAAGTGGCTCAGGCGTGGAAGAAAGATCCGATGGATGCGTTGTTCGATTTATTAATCGCGGACAAAGCATTCACTTCGTGCGCGGTGTTTGGGATGTCGGAGCCTGATGTTGTGCTGGCGTTGCAGCAGCCATGGGTTTCGGTCGACAACGATTCCTCCGGTACTTCGCCGGACGGAATTCTTGGCGAAGAGCATCCGCATCCGCGGGCCTATGGGACGTTTCCGCGAATTTTGAGGAAGTATGTGCGCGAGGAGAAGAAGTTGACGCTGGAAGATGCAATTCGCAAGTTCTCCGCATTGCCGGCGCAACGGATGAGGTTTACCGATCGCGGCGTCTTGAAAACGGGGATGTGGGCCGATGTGGTGATTTTCGATCCGGAAACGGTGCGGGATCTGGCGACGTTTGATAATCCGAACCAACTGTCGCAGGGGATGGAGTTTGTGCTGGTCAATGGCGTGCCGGTAATCGAGAACGGGAAGATGACGGGTGCGCTGCCGGGGAAAGTGTTGCGGGGAGCGGGATTTGCTCGTTAGCTCGGAGGCACTACCTGGAAAACGGCTTAATCGCCGTCCGCGTTTCGGCACGGTTCGCGTGGGTCACGGTTGGTTTGAGCAGAGTTCCGGTTACGTTCCAGGATTGGTCGTCGCCGCGGGTCAGCAGGATATTCAATCCGCTGGCGGGAGCGACGGTTCCGCTGATTTGATACATCCCGTCGTGCGACTGCAATTTGCCGGCACTCAGGTTCCAGGTTCCATTCTTTATCTTCCATTGCCCGTCGAAGAGATGTACGGGAAACGGCTTCGACGCCTCTGGAAGTTCAAGGCGAGAGAGTGTTCCATTGCGCAGGGCGAATTGCAAGTCGCCGTTGGAGTGCGCCAGCAGGTCTGCTAGAGTCTCGCCGGAGGTGGTCAGGGTGAATTTTCCATCGGCGGTGCCGGTGATCCAGTCGTCGTTCATGGCTGCGGCTAGCTGGGACATGGAGATGTTTTCGAGTTCTCCCTTGGCTTGATAGTGAGGCGGCAAGGCGGAAACGTCGATCATCCAGTCGCCGCGATACGTACCTTGAAACAATTGTCCACGCAGGTCGTTGAGAGCGATTTTGCCGCTTTCCATGGTGACTTGTGCGGCGATCTGAAAGGCGTCCACTTTGTTGAGGCGAAGGTGATTCACGTGCAAGCGGCCATGGGCACGCAGTCCCAGCAAGGGAGACTTGCCCTTCGGTTCGCTGGAACTGAGAATGCGATACCACGGACGTTTGACAGGGCGGGGCGTGAACCACTCAACGAAGCCCGGGGACGATAACTGGTCGGCGCTTAAGTCAAACTGGAATATGCAGCCATCCTCGGCACAGTGGCGAGGCGCATTCACGGCGCCGATCCAATGCGTGTCTCCGGTCTGGGCCGTGATCTTCTCGAGCGAAACGGTTTCGGCATCGAGTTTCAATAGGGCGGACGCAATCTCGATAGGCGGATTGAGGCCGCGCATGCCGGCGCGGACGTTTTTCAGTTGCGCGGAGCCCACGGCTTGCGGGGCTGCGAATCCCGGCCAGAGGCCGGACACGCTGACGTCAAGGCGCGCTGTACCTTCGGCGACAGGATGAAATCCTGAAATCCCCAACGTGTCCGCCAGGCGGTACAAGCTTTTTATTTCGGTCTCGCCGCGCAGCGCTAAACTATAGCCCGATGCGGACAGCCATCCCGATGCACTCGCCGGGGCAGTGGCGCCCATGGCTAGCGGTATCGGGCCGATCTGAAGGTGAGCTTCGGCGGGCTCATCATCCATGGTTTGCTTTCGGGAGGCGCCTGCCTTTGTGTGTTTGGAGTTTGCGCTTCGCAACGTCAGAGGAATACTTCCAAAAGCGATTTCGTCCTTTCCGGAGTTCGACGATACGCGTACATCGGCGGCCGTGCCGCCGCCGGTGAATTGCGTAGTATCGGACGTCACGGTGGCGGCGCGGAGTTCGGCACTCAGGCGTCCGCTGGCGGTGAGGTCGGCGGGCAATGATTTCTTGCATTGACGCGCCAGTTGCAGCAGTGACGACAGAGGTATTTTGTCCGCAGTGAGCGTTAAGTCGTAGCTGGGAGCATTCTTGATCGGGCCGAGACTTCCGCGCAGACGTACCACTCCATCGTTCACCGGCGACTCGCAGGACAAGTCTCGAACAACCCCGTCCTGGGTGCTGTAGTGGCCCGAGCAATTCGTGGACAAGCTCATCCCGCTGCTCATGATGTCGTAGCGTCGAAAGTCTTCGATGCTGACATGGCTCTGCACCACCAGAGACTTTGGTGTGCCGGAGAAACTTGCTATAAGGTTTACGCCGCCGCGCCATCCCCGGTCTCCGCCACTGAACAGTTTTGTGATTTGTCCGAGTTGTCCCTTTTGCCATTGCAGCGTAACTTGCAGGGGCGTGTCGCCCAGGCTGGAAGCGCGCTGCCAGGCCGCATTGACCTGAATGAGTCCGGTGTCGGTGAGGTTGAAGTCGGTGCGGAGTGGCTGAGCTTTCATGCGGGCGCCCCAGGAATTCTCGCCGTCCTGCCAGAGGGCGACGTCGGCGTCGGTCAATGCCCAGGATTTCTTGGCTTGTCCTATTTTGAAATTGATGCGGGCGCTGGTGGCTTCGAGATAGGGAAATGCTGGACGGCGCTCGGAAAGGCGTTTGCTGGTTGGAGCGGCGGGAATGTGCGAGCTTCGTTCCAGCAGGTTGGCAAGGTTCCAGTGGCCCTGATCGTTGCGTACCAGGTTGATGCTGGGCTCGGTGGCGCTGAGAGTGGCGATTTCGAGGCGTCCGCGAAACAGGGAACTGATACGGATGGCGGCGGAGACGTCCTGGGCTCGGACCATGGGCTCGGCGCTGAATGCGGGATCGTCATAGATGACCAAGCCTTCGAGATCGAAGCCGGGCCGAGGCAGAAGATGGATGCGAACGTTGTCGAGCGCGACTTTTCGGCCGAGAGCCGAGCCAATTGATCCGGCAATGCGGTCGCGCAGTTGATGCACGCCGGGGCGAAACAGAAACAGGACGATCAGAAGCGCGGCGAGCGCTGCCAGTCCGCGCCTGGAGCGCAGGAACTTCACTTGACGGCCTTGAATGTGCGGGACCAGCGGGTCTGGTCGAAGAAATGAATGACGATATGCATGAGGAACCCGACACGGTCTTTCACTTCCCGCTTCAGGTACTGGTCGGGGGGCGTAATGAATGACCAGTAGATGAACATGGGGCGGCCGATCACGTTCTCGCGTGGAATGAATCCCCAGAAGCGGCTGTCATAACTTACGTTGCGATTGTCGCCCATGGCGAAGTAGTTGCCGGGAGGCACGACGAGGTCTTCACCCTGAATGAATCTGGGCAACTCCGCCTGCCACTCCGGCGTGACGCCGTACATGTCCGGGGGGACGGCAGGAAAATTTTCCCGGTACGGGCGCGTGTTTTCCACGCTGGGGGAGTCGTTCTTGTAGCGAACGTAAGGCTCGTCGAGTTTCTGGCCGTTGCGGTAAACGGTGGCGTCGCGCAGGTGGATGCGGTCGCCGGGAATGCCGATAATCCGCTTTACTACGAACAGGCCTTGTTCGGACGGCGACAGAAAGACCACGGTGTCTCCGCGGTGTATCTCGCGATAGGGCAGGAGTGGACCTAACCAGCGGGTAGGAGGCGCGAACACTTCCCGGTTGACGAAGACGTGATCGCCGATCAGCAGAGTGTCTTCCATCGAACTGGAGGGAATTTCAAA
The DNA here is from genome assembly GCA_963799305.1 of uncultured Acidobacteriota bacterium. Lineage (GTDB taxonomy): Bacteria > Acidobacteriota > Terriglobia > Terriglobales > Acidobacteriaceae > Acidiflorens. The sequence continues at coordinate 227,028 of CAWCWX010000002.1, forward strand.
GGCTTGCAGGATGAACGTGATGATAAACAGGCCGGTGACGAGCACTCCGGCGAGGGAAGACAGAAATTCGATGGTAGTTTCGGAGGGCTTATCTTCTAGCGGCGGCTCTTTTTCTTTCTGCTTTTCCTGTTTGGGCACGTTGATTAATCCGCCTGGGACATTGGTTTCCTTGCGTGAAATGAAGGACCTGCTTTCCTGCGGTGCGCCAGAAAATCAGACCCTTCGCTCGTCCTCGGCTCCGCCTGCGGACGACTCAGGATGACAGTTCAAAATAAAGTCACACACACTCAGCGAACGAATTTGAGCGTACGGTTCCAGCGCGTTTCATCGAAGAAATGAATGATCATGTGGGCGATGAATCCGATCCGGTCGCCGATGTCGCGCATTTCGTACTGATCGTCGGGAGTGATAAACGACCAGTAGATGAACATGGGGCGGCCAATCAGGTTCTCCTGCGGAAGGAAGCCCCAATAGCGGCTATCGTAGCTATTGTCGCGGTTGTCGCCCATGGCGAAGTAGCTGTTCGGGGGCACGACGATGTCTTCGCCCTGGATGTGGGAAGGCATTTCCTGCGCCCATTTTGTGTTTCTGACTCCGTATTCCGGCAAGGGCGGCACGGCGGGGAAATCCGCGATGTAAGGGTCGGGCTGCCGTTTGTGGCGGACAAATGGTTCCTCCAGTTTTACGCCGTTGCGATACACGGCGTCGTCGCGCAGGTGGATGCGGTCGCCGGCAACTCCGATGATCCGTTTCACCAGGAACAAGCCCGGTTGCTCAGGCGAGAGGAACACGGCGATTTCGTCGCGGTGTACATCGCGATAGGGCATGAGGCGCCCCATCCAATGCGCGGGCGGGGCGAACTGCTCGCGGTTGACGAAGAGGTGGTCGCCGATCAGGAGCGTGTCTTCCATGGAGCCGGAAGGAATTGCGAAGGCTTGCATGATGAACGTAATAATGAATAAGCCCACGACCAACACTTCGGCGAGCGAGGCCAGAAACTCGACTGTCGTCTCGCGAGGCTTCTCGGGTTCCTGGGCTTCTGCCTTCTTGTCTGCTTTTTTTTCTTTTGTGGCCAATTTGATATCCGTAGTCGGTTTTTTGCCGCGCGTTACTTCGCACGTTTCTTTCAGCGAACCATGCGGAAGGTGCGCTCCCAGCGGGTGATCTGGAACACATGGGTCACCGCATAAGCAAGGTGATAAAGTTTATCACCTGCGGTTGGCGACCCGGTCAGATCGTTGTTCAGGTTTGACGCCGACCAATAGATCAGCAGCGGGCGTCCGATAATGTTGTCGCGAGGTACGAAACCCCAGTAGCGGCTGTCCTGGCTGTCGTCGCGGTTATCGCCGAGGACGAAATAGCTGTCTTCGGGAACAATGAGCTGCTTGTCCTCCACCAGTTTTCGCATCTCCTCCCACCAGTTGGCGGTGACTCCGAATGCGGGGGAGTCGGTGCGAGGGAAGTCGTCGCGATAGGGCTCACGATCGGGAGCGATGTATTGCACGAAGGGCTCTTGCAGCGGGGCACCATTGACGAACACGCGTTTGTTGATCAGGCGGACGCGGTCGCCGGGGACTCCCACCACGCGCTTTACAAAATGCTGCGCGGGATTCACCGGGTAATGGAATACCACGATGTCGCCGCGCGCGATTTTGCGGTAAGGCAATACATGGTTCAATAGGCCGCCGCTGCCGTAACAGAATTTGTCTACCAGCAGGTAGTCCCCGATGAGGAGTGTATTTTCCATCGACTCGGAGGGGATGGTGAAGGCCTGCACCAGGAAGGTGACGACGAAAACGGCGACGACGATCGTTCCTGCCACCGATTGCACGGTGGCGGGCCAGTCACTGGTCGAAAATTTTTCGCTCCACGACATAGCAGGCGATGCGCGAGTCTGACCTCGGCGGCTGAAGCCGAGGTTCCTCGAAAGCCTTAACACAGCGGTAAACTGCTGCGCCACCCAAAATCATCTACTGCGCCGGGCGAGGGCAAGGTGCCTCGCGACAGCCCGCGGGGCAAAAACGTTTCCGGCGGCTACACAACCTTTCCTTCGCGCGCTTTTTGCCATTCCGGTGAAGTGGACAGATAATCCAGCACCTGACGGGCGGCTTCCTGCTCGGCGCGTTTCTTGGTCGGGCCTTGCGCGCGGGCTACGAAATCGATCACCTCCGGTTCAGGCAGTCGTACTTCCACGGTAAAGGTCTTGCGATGCTCCGGGCCTTCTTCCTTCACCAGGGCGTAAACGGGTTGGCGCATGCCTTCGGCCTGAAGCTTTTCCTGCAACGCGGACTTAAAATCCATGACCGGGATTTCACTGGTCTCCAGATTCATGCGCGCCAGTTCGGGCTCGACGATAGAGCGCAGGATGAAATCGCGAGCGGCGATCCATCCACCATCGAGATAGAGAGCAGCCAGGATCGCCTCGAGCGCGTCTACCATCAAAGTCGCCTTATGACGCCCACCGCTTTTTTCTTCGCCGCGGCCGAGGCGGAGGTAACGCCCGATCTGAAGCTCTTCGGCTACGTGCAGCAGATGCCTCTGACCAACGAGATGCGCGCGCAACTTGGAAAGATGTCCTTCCTGCAATCCGGGAAAGCGATGGAACAGGGATTCAGTAGTGACCAGACCGAGGACGGCGTCTCCGAGGAATTCGAGGATCTCGTTGTCGCCGCGGCGGGCGGTGGGATCGGTCGCGCCCATCGACTCCACCTCGCGGGCCTGCGAACTGTGAGTGAGCGCCTGCTCGATGAGCTCGGGGCGCTGGAAGCGGTATCCCAGACTTTCTTCCAGCGCCATGATGTCAGGTGGCTTCATGATTCAACAGACGGCTCGCCGAAGCGAGCGGCGGTCAGTTACTCGGAGGCTGTGCCTGCGGTTGAGCGGGAGCCTGAGCCGGAGCGGTTGATGGTGGCGTGCCTCCGGTGAGTTGTTGGAGGCGATCGCGTTCGCGCCGGGCGAGTGTTCCGACCTGCGAGCTCTCTTGTGTCAGCTCCACGGCGCGGTTTGCAACTTTGAGAGCATCCTGATACTTGGACTGCTTGTCCAGCGACAGCGCCAGACGCAGAACCACGACCGGGTCGGGCTGAGCCGGATAGGCGTCGATCGACTTCTGGAGATTTTCCTGCGCCGACACAAAGTTATCTTTCTTGAAGTCGATGGTGCCCATGACGGAATAGGCGTTGGAACGCAGCAACGATTTGTAAGCGTCGATCTTCTCCTGGGGAGTGCCCGGGTTGAAAACGGTATCGGTGTCGACTGTCTGACTCGCTTTCTGCGCCATCTTCATCGCTTCGTCGTAGCGTTGCTCTTTGTCGAGATCGCTGTCGCGAGTCCTTTCTGCGATGACTTCGGCCGCTACGACCAGTGCTTCGGGATCGTCGGCATCGAGAGCGAGCACCTTGCGCCCCATGGCTTCGGTTTTTTCCCCATTGTTGGCGTTTTGGTAGGTCCGCATGGCGGCCTTGTAGAGCAATGTACGGAGTTCGCTGTCGGGGAATTTGATGGCGAAGTCGTCGGTGGCCTTCTCCAAGGCGGCCGGATCCGTGTTCGCCGCGGCCACTTTATAAGCGTCAAATTCGGGCTGGGTCTTGGCTTGGGGCGGGCGCTTCGCCTGCGGAGTAGCTGGAACGGTGGGCTGACCGGCGGGTGCGGGTTGTCCGGCGGCCGGGGGAGTCTGCTGTTCGGCTGGGGTTGTGGTTTGCGCCCCGGCTCCGATGGCTACGCTTAATATCGCCACTGCCATTGCTGTTCGCTTCATGGGTTCTCCTGGATCGTTTCAAGAAATCTTACGCTACTGCTGTTCTGGGTGCGCCGCTGCCGGAGGCTCATAAGGCTGTTCGATGCCTCGCTCCGCCGCTACCTTGGCTTCGGGAAGGGCGAGTCCGGCTACGCTCAGGGCCGCCCGGTAGTGATCCATGGCGACGTCCCGTTCTTCCTTGAGATCGTAAATCCGGCCGAGGTAGATGTGAGACCACGCGATCACCTTGGGATCGTGCGCCATTTGCACGGCGCGTTCAAAGTAGGTGCGCGCTCCCTCCATGTCGCGGTTGCGAGTGGCGACCTGGGCGAGGATGAAGAGCGCTCGTCCGGGATCGTCCTGCCCTTCGTCGAGCGCCTGTTGCGCGAGCTTTTGCGCGGCCGCGATGTCGCCTGCGGAAAAACTGCGCTCCGCTTTCAGGAGTAGCTGTTCGTCCCTGGGCCCGGCCAGATGCAGAAGTTCGGGCGCCGCTTCACCGGCGAACTCAAGCTGCGAGGTTCGTCTGATTTCCTTGCCGATGTCGATTCCGTCCAGCAACTCGGCATACATTGCGCGCAGGCCGGCGGGATCCTTTTCGAATTTGATCAGCGACTCGTAGAAATAGCGGGTCAGAACGTAGCCTTCCTGGTCTGACTGATCCAGACTCTTCGAAATCTCGGCTTCGGGCGCCTTGTTCAACGCGCTGGTGCGCACTTCGATCGCCCGCACCAGGCATTCGGTGACCAGGAGCGAGATGTTGTTCTTGAACGCCTCGTCCATGGGCGCGCTTTTTACTTGATCGAGAAGAGGCTCGAGCCGTTTGAACGAGCCTCCATTCCTCATGGCCAGGGGATCGAGGAGGTAATGCAGATAGGTGTGGCGAATCTGCTGCATCTTCAGCGTATTCGACGGCGAGATGACGACGTAGTAGTCCGACGCATAGTTGCGGGCATTCACTTGTCCCGGGGCGCCCATGGCGTCAAGGTAGACGACGAAATCCCGACCCAGATAGCCGGAGGATGGCAGCTTGAGATAGATTTCGGTGTCAAAGGTCATCTTCGAGAGCGGTTGGTGATAGGCGTCGGTCAACTCCGAATATTGGAGGCGATGCTTTTCCCAGATGGCATGCAGTCCGGCTTTGTCGTAGAACGCCTGCATCAGGGGAACGAAAGGCGCGATGTTGGCCGCCTCCGGCGGCAGTTCGGCTTGCTTCACCTTGGGAGCGAAGGTGGGAGGATCCTCGAGGTAGAGAGCGAGCGAGACGTATTGAGCCAGGTCGCGGGAGGAGTCAGGCGGCTGGTGCAAACGGTAGAACTCGCACATCGGGGCGATCGCGTCCTGGGCGGCGGGCGTGCTCTGGACTACTTTCGACACCTCTGTCCGGATCTGGGTGCGTAAGGGGTCGGAGGCGCTCAACTCCTGGTCGTAGCCGCAGGCATTGATGGCGGTGAGGACGGTGAACAGAGTCTCACTGGTATCAAGGGACACGTTGGGCTTGCTCTCGGCTAAAGAAGAGGATGCCAGACAGACTGCCAGACCAAGAACAAACGCAAGTCGAAAACTACTTCCCAGGGGAATCCTCCCGATCGCAACGCAGGGTGGCGAGCTATGAATTAGTGTACGAAGGGATGAATTCGGGGTCAAACGTAGGCTGCCTAAGTAGTAGAAATGCGGCTGGCTGGGTTTCCGGTTGCATTCCTGCGATCGCAGGGGAAACGCGGCAAGCCGGGTCTCTACCAGAGTATGCTCAGCCTTTCACGCTGATTTTGGAGAAGGAGATTACGGCGCGGCCGGCGATGGGGCGTCCCATCGAGAGAGCGGGACGGAAGGTGGTGAAGATCAAAATTTTCTTCACTTCCGGCAGCACCGTGCCCGCATCTTCGGGTTGCGACAGGATGCGGTAGTCGTCGATGCGGCCGCTGGCACTAACGTACGCTTCGATGACGACCGAGTCGTCGCCGATGCCGCTCAGGTTCGTTCCGAACATGGTTTGCTCGAGCTGCGGCGCAGTGTAGAGCATGAGAGGAACGTCGCCACTGGAGGCCTGGAGTTGTCCGGGCAGGGCAAAGAAGCCGAGAAGCAAGCCGAAGATCAGGACGGCGCTTACCAGTCCCGCCGTGGCGGGAACCATGAAGGCGTTGAGTGCATTCTCGATTCGAACCAGCAAGCCCTGGAATCGGGGACGCTGCGTGCGGGCTACTTGCTGGGAGAGCGCCACGCGAAGTTTGAGCGCGAGATCGGCGGGAGCTTTCTTGGAACCCAATCCCGCGACCAATTGCTGGGTCCGCTGAAGAGCGGCATATTCCCGCGAACAGCGAGGACACACTTCCAGGTGACGGTTGAGCGCGTGCATCTCAACGCCGCTCACTTGTCCATCCAGATACGGCGAGAACAGTTCTTTGACGTCGCCGCAATTCATGGTGTCACCTCAGCCTCTCTGCTACCGCGCGACCTGGGGGAGACCGCGTCCCGCTCCACTTCCTCTTGGTCGTGTTCTGGCGGAGCTTGCAGTCCCATTTCCGCGCCGACTTCCCGAACGTATCCCGCCAGTATCTTGCGAAGTGCCTGGCGGCCGCGGGTAATGCGGGATTTCACCGTGCCCAGCGAAATCTGCAAGACCTCGGCAATTTCTTCGTACGACATCTCTTCCAGATCCCGCAAGATCAATGCGGTCTGGAACGGCTCGGGCACCTGATGCAACGCCTTCTCGACCGCCGTATGCACTTCGCCGTGGGCGAAATTATCGAAAGGCGATTCGCTGGGATCGACCAGACGATCGCCCAGACAAAACTCGCCGCTGTCGGTTTCCACCGGCTCGATCGTGGTCTCCTGCGCCTTGTGCCGGAACCACCAGCGCCGGCGGTTCGCCGCTTCATGCAGAGCGATGCGGTAGATCCAGGTCTTCAGACTCGACTCGCCGTGGAAGTGCTTCATGCCACGGAAGACTTTGAGAAAAACTTCCTGTGTGGTATCCGCCGCATCGGAGGGGTCGTTCACGATGCGATACACCAGGCTGTAGATGGGCTGATGAAATTCGCCAATCAGCCAGACATAGGCCTGCTCGGAACCCGCCTTCAATTCGGCGATGACGGCGGACTCCTGGGTTCGGGCTCCGATGGCGCTTGCGAGATCGCTCAACGTCGTAGCTCCCGCCATAACTCTCCTGGCGTATCCCTGATTATAGGACGACCGCAGCCCACTGGCGGGAATTCTTCTTGAGCCAACGTCACCCGCCTGATTACTTAGACCCCGGACTGGGAGTGGAAGTTCCTGACCAGTAAGTGCTCTAGTTTCAGGATGTTGTGTAGCACTCTTCGACATCGTGCAGGGCAAGCTGGGCAGGCGGTCCTGCGGATGTCCTCGTCGGCCGTCAGGGTCCCACGGAACACCGTGAAATGGCTGGTGCTTAATCATTGGAGAGACCAGGGCAGGGAATCGACTCCGCACGCTGGCTGGAACGAAACTGAACTCCAGAGTACGGTCAGTCTGCACGAAGAATTGCCACGTTCGCAAGCAGCTTGTCGCAGACCTTGATGCAATTCTCTCGTATCTCAGCCCGCAATGCCTTGTCGTCCGTTACGGTCAGCAATGTCGCGGTCCCGTGGCATAGCAGGAATATCGCGTCGAAGACTGGGGCATAGTTTTCAGGGTTGCCGCCAAAACGCGTCGCCATGCGAGTCAACACCCACGCACGGCCGGGCCGCGGATTGCCCGGTGAGAAAAACTGTCCCCACGAGAGCCGAAGCAGGTCATACTCGTGCGGATTCGCTTCTGCATAGCGAAGGTAGCGCCGGTACACTTCTTCTAGGCTTGGAGATGTGAACAAGTCGGCGAGCAATTCGTCCCGGAGGCGATAGGCGAGCGCCAGCTGCAGCGCCTCCTTGTTGCGAAAGCGTTTGTAAAGGGTGGGCGTCGTCGTGTCTGCCGCATGCGCCACTGCCCGTAACGTCAAGGCAGTTTCGCCCCGGGTCCGCCACAAACGCCGGGCGGCCTTCAGAATTCGTTCCTCCAGATGCTTGTCGGCTATCGGGGGCATTCGGCTCGCAACTCTACTCTCTTGGTTTATACATAGACAGTGTAAAGCTAACATTCGAAGTGCGCAACCAGGTTCGATGCAGAATCTTTGCCATTAAATCGATTAATACGAATATGACCCTAGGTTAGCTCAATCTATATTCTGCTCAATTCGCCTATTCACTCAAGCGAATATTGTATTGACATCGTAAAAGTAACGATGTTAATATTTGCCAGCTTGAACAGTCTCCCGCCCCGGTTTGTGGATTTCACTTCTGAGGAGTTAACAGATGTTTTCATGGGACAAGGATGGCGATCGTGTGGCCATCATTAAAATGAACGCAGAACTTCGTTCTGCACAGCTGGAGATCCTGAGTGCCCAGTGCGCCACCGATCGACTGCGTCTCCGCTTTTCCGTGCGGGACATTGCCCGGCACGCGCAACGCGACGTTTTGCGCAAAGCTCTGTCGTCGGCAATCGCCTTGCATCGCTACTATAGCGACATTGCCCGCCAGGTCGCAGACCCAGAGTCACTCGTGGATTCCGGTGCGAATCCGTTAGAGTAAAGAAGGGCGCCGCACTGCGCGGTTTGTGTTGGATACGTTAGCCTGAATGCCGGATGTGCATCACGTCGCCGTCTTTCACGATGTAGTCCTTGCCTTCGAGTCGAAGTGTGCCTTTGGCGCGGGCGTTGGCTTCCGAGCCGGCTTCCAAGAGCTGGTCCCAGCGGATGGTCTCCGCGCGGATAAAGTGTTTTTCCAGGTCGGAGTGAATGGCTCCGGCGGCATTTTGCGCCCGCGTGTTGACAGGAATCGTCCAGGCGCGGCATTCGTCTTCTCCGGCGGTGAAAAAGGAGATGAGTCCGAGCAGATGATAGCTGGTTCGGATGAGGCGCGAGAGACCGCTTTCGGTCAGGCCATAACTGCCGAGAAATTCGGCGGCGTCTTCGTCGGACATTTCCGAGAGTTCGGCTTCCACTTTGCCGCAGATGGCGGTGCCTCCGGCGTTGGGGCGCGCCGCCACTTCACTTAGGTTGAATTTTGAAACGGCGGCATCCAGATCTTTGCCGAGTTGCGTGCTTTCGCCAATGTTCAACACGTAGAGAATCGGCTTTTCGCTCAGGAACATGAAGCCGCGCAGGCGCTTCTTGTCTTCGGGAGTCATGTCCATTTCGCGCAGAGGTTTTTCGGTTTCGAGATGGGCTTTGGCCTTGATCAGCAACTCGTTTTCCCGTTCGAGTTCGGGCGTCTTCATTTTCTTGAGATCTTTTTCCAGACGCTCCAGGCGTTTTTCGATTTGGCCAAGATCGCTGACCATGAGGTCGAACTCGACGTTCTTGATGTCGCGCAGAGGATCGATGCCCCCGACGTGGGGGATGGTGTCGTCTTCAAAGGCGCGGAGCACGTGGATGAGGGCATCGACGCTGCGCAGGTGGGTGATATAGGCCGTTTCTTTGAGCGCATCCTGACCGACTGCGCCTACGTCGACGTATTCCACGGCGGCATGCGTCAGTTTTTTTGGATTGTAGAGGGCGGCCAATTTGTCGAGGCGTTCATCGGGAACCTTGGCAATTCCAACGTGCGCTTCGCGCGGGTTGGAATACGCCTGCTCGGAAAGATTCGCTTTGGTCAGAATGCGAAACAGAGATGTCTTGCCTACCTGGGGCAGGCCGATAATGCCAGTTTTCATGATTAGTTCTCAGTTCCCGGTTCTCAGTTCTCAGCATGAAGCGACAGAACCGCTCACAGGTACGAGGCTGGCGTCGCGTCGAAATAGATAGAATAAATCATGCTGGGCGGAGGCGCTGCACCCTAACGGAGGTCGCGAGCGGTCAGGAAGAGCCCTACCAGTCCGAGCAGGAACACTCCTTCCTCGAACTTCTCCGACCAAACATGCAGCCTGTCGAATTCCGTGCGGACTGGGTCGTCCGGCGCGAGGTTGTCGATGACGCCGGCTTCGGCGCGCAGGGTGTGCATCTTCGGAGAGATGGCGAATTGAGAAATCAGAGTCAAGAGCAACATCAGGGCGATCATCAAATGACGACCGGCTAGCAGCTTCGCATTGCCGACGGTGATTCGGTTGTAGATTGCCGACGTGATCAGGAAGACGATTCCCGATACGATACCCATCCAGTGCAGAGCGCCGAGCGAACGGCCTACGATTTCGCCGGCGAGATGGCGTGTGGGGAGCAGTCCTGGCGAAAAGACGGTCGGAGCGACGACGAAGGCAAAAAAAATCAAACTGCCAAGCCAGACTACGAGCGCCAGCAACATCAGGAAACGCAGCACGACCATAGAGCGCGATTATAGCGGGCCGGTTATCCACAGGCCGAACCAGAGCGGTCACTTACGTCAAAAGTGCGTCGAATTTATTTTCGACCTTCCCCCTACATTGGCCGGAGGAAGAATAGTGGGATTAACGGGTTCGCTTGCTGCCGCAGACGTGGGCTTTGTGAGCTTGAGGCGGGCGGTATTTTGCGTGGATTGCGAACTGCTCAGCGACAACAACACGCCCCGCTGTCTGGCGTGTGGGAGCGGCGCGGTGCTCAATCTCTCGCGCATCATGGGCGGATCGCTGCGCGGGCAGACGACGGCGCACCTCATCGCCGACGCTGAACTGGATCGACTGGTGCGCTCGCTGCTGCATACGGTGCCTCAGGTTCTGCCGAGTCAGGCGGCGCCGGTAGAGAACGAAGCCGAGTCGATGGTAACGTCCCTTTCGAGTCGTCATCATGTGCGTCTTCGCCAGCCGGGGCCAGCTATCGTCCACCGCGCGGGCGGAGTACACGACCGCCATCCTAGAATCGATCCCGGTGAAATTGATCTTGAACCCGGAATCAGTATCATCGCGGAACGGGCCCAGGCTCTGACTCGAGCGACGGGCGCGGCGATTGCACTTCGCCAAGGCAACGAGATTGTCTGCCGTGCCCGTACGGGACGGACAGCTCCCGATATCGGCTGCCGGTTGCAAACCGATCGCGGACTCTCGGCAGAATGTGTGCGCACGGGTGAAGTGTTGTTGTGTCCGGATACGGAGTTCAATCCCAGAGCGGACCTGGCCACCTGCCGCCATCTTGGCGTGCGCTCAATTCTGGTAGCGCCTCTTCGCCATTTCCGGCGGACGCTGGGTGTTTTTGAAGTGCTCTCGTCGACGCCGAATGCGTTCGATCACAACGATGTCGCGACCATGCAGTTTCTGTCAGGGATGATGGTAGCGGCGATTTCGCGGTTGTCGAGTTTGCAGCCGGGGCCGGAACCGGTCGCGAGCGGAGAGTAGTTCTATTTCCCCTTGAGTGTCATCCTTAGCGAAGAAACTCGTGCGCGAAGCAGACGAGTTTCGCAGTCTAACGACCCAACATTTTATAGTCCATCGAGATCGCTTCGGGGAATTCTCCCAAACACGCGCCGCCTTGTGAGAACGCCCTTGGGTCCGACACTACTCTGCATGTGAGCTGGAGGTCCTTCGCCTCCACAAGTTCGCGCACTTCGCACGCGAACTTGTTTCGCTCAGGATGACATTTGTTGGTCTTGAAAGACTGAGAACCGGGAACTGAGAACTCCTCTTACACCGGCACCGGCACGCTCTCCACAATCTCGCGTATCACCTGTTCGGCCTGTTCTGATTTCTTCAAGGTGGAAGCGTAGAGGGAACTGACCACCACGCGGTGCGCCAGGATCGCTACTGCCAGCGGTTTGAAGTCTTCTGGAGTGCAATAGTCGCGGCCGTCGAGGAAGGCCATGGCCTGGGCGGCGTGATAGAACATCTGCGATCCGCGGGGCGAGACGCCTAGAGAAAGATGATCGGACTCGCGGGTTTTGCGGACAATGGCGAGGGCGTAGGTGATCAGCGCTTCGTCCACGTGGACTAGTCGCACGGCTTGCTGAATTTCCAGGACATCGGCGGCATTGAGAACGGGACGCAACTGCTCGAGTTGCGCGGTTCCGGCCTCGGAGCGGAGGATTTCGCGCTCGGTGTCGCCTTCGGGATATCCCATCCGCACGCGCATCAGGAAGCGGTCGAGTTGCGACTCGGGCAAGGGATAGGTGCCGTGGTGCTCGATCGGATTCTGGGTGGCAATCACGAGGAACGGTTGGGGCAAGGCATACGAATAGGCGTCCATTGTGACTTGCCCTTCGTTCATGGCTTCGAGCAGCGCGGACTGGGTCTTCGGAGTGGTGCGGTTGATCTCATCCGCCAGTAAAACGTTGGTAAAAACGGGGCCGCGCTTGAATTCGAATTTTTGTTCGATGGCGGAGTAGATCGAAATGCCAAGGACGTCGGAGGGCAGCATGTCGCTGGTGAACTGTACGCGCTGAAAGGTGCAATCGATGGCGCGGGCCAGGGTCTGGCCAAGCGTGGTTTTGCCGACTCCGGGAGCGCCTTCGATGAGCAGGTGTCCTTTGGCGAAGATGGAGACCAGGGCGAGCCGCAAAACGTCGTCCTGGCCGCGAATTACGCTGCGCAGGGCGCGTTCCAGATCCGCCGCGCGGCGGGATGTCGCAACCATTGCTTGGGGAGCCATTGAAGCAGATTCTACACTGCTGCTGCGGGGCCTCGATGATTACCAATGTCACGAGGCAGCTCTAAGCTGTTAGCTCTCAGCTGTCAGGAAAATCAGTGCCCGATTTTGCTGAGAGCCTGGAGCTGAGAGCTTTGGAGCTGAGAGCCTGGAGCTTATTGCGTAAATTCCGCCGGCCGTCCGGTTAAGCGCTCGATACGCTTTGCGGTGGGGGGATGGGTCGAGAACAGGTTGCCCCAACTCATTCCGCCGAGGAACGGGGCGATGATAAACAGATGCGCGGTGGACGGGGTGGCCGCCAGCGGCATGCGGCGGGAGTAGGCATCGATTTTTGCGAGGGCGCTGGCCAGGGCATAGGGATTGCCGGTCCAGTGGGCGCCGGTTTCGTCGGCCGAGTATTCGCGAGAGCGCGAGACCGCTAGCTGAATCAGGCTGGCGGCGAGCGGGGCCAGGAAGATCATCAATAGTCCAGCCAGACCGCCGCCTCCGCGACGCTGATCGCGGTCGCCTCCATAGCCGCCGAAAATCATTCCCCACTGTGCGATGTGCGCTAGATACGTGATCGCGCCGGCAATGGTCGCGGCCACGGAGCTGATCAGGATGTCGCGATTGCGAACGTGTCCCAGTTCGTGGGCCAATACGCCTTCCAGTTCTTCGTCGTTGAGCAGGCCCAGGATGCCTCGCGTTACAGCGACCGACGCGTGGTTGGGATTGCGTCCAGTGGCGAAGGCGTTGGGCGAGTCATTCGGAATCATGTAGACCTTGGGCATCGGCAAGCCGACTTTTTGTGAGAGACGTTCGACGATGTTGTAGACGCGCGGCAGGTCCTCACGCGAGATCGGCTGTGCTCGGTACATGGCGAGCGCGATCTTGTCGGAGAAGAAGTACGAAACAAAATTCATGACGGCGGCGAAGATCAGCGCCATCAGCATCCCGCGTTCTCCGCCGAAAGCGCGGCCCGCGACCATCAGGAGCAGGGTCATTGCGGTCAGCAGGAACGCGGTCTTGAAGGTGTTGCCCATATCGAGTCGCCTCAGTCTTATTAGATGCGGGGTGATGGGTTTCGGCTCCGGAGTAGGTCAGGGGTCACAGGTCACAGGTCACAGGAAATTCAATCTTAAAATTTTCCTCTGACCTGCGACCGCTGACCCGTGACCCGGCTTCCTAGCCTTGCCGCTTCAGGGCGCGGTCGAGGGTTTGATCGAGCGCGGATTTGGCTTTTTCGTAGTCGGCGGGGGTGATTTTGCCTTGTCGGCGTTCCAGTTCGAGCTGAAACATTTCTTCTTTCAGGGCTTCGAGGAGCATGGCTGATTTCGGAATACTGGCGGTTGGAGCTAGGCCAGGAACAGCGGCCGGCGGAGCTGGCACGGTGGGATCTACATAGGCCGCGGGGACTCCGGCGGTGGCCGGTTGGCGCTTCATCACTACCCATGCGCCCACAGCCAGCACTAGCGCAAAGCCAATCAGGATGGGCCAGCGGTATTGCTGCAAGGCGTCAGGCGCGTCAATGGGTACGCCGAGTCCGCCGCCGGGACGATTGTCGCGGCCCTGGGCCTGACCCTGGCTTTGGGCTTGGTCTTGTGCCTGGGCGGATCCGGAGGCGACTTGCGCAGGCGACTCGGAAATTGTGCCCGTGCCGCTGATGGTGAACGCCAGAGACTGGCCTGGTTGCGTCTGCTGGGCCACCTGGACCAGGGTGTCGCTGGAACCCGGGTCCTGCATGGGCTGGAACAACGACGAATTGGTGGGTTTGAATTGCATGGTTTTGGGAATCACCACGACCACGTGCTGCGCGGGATAGAGAGGCTTGGGATCGACCTTGAGCGATCCCGAATACGGCATCGTGTATTCCACTTGAAACTGCGTTTCGCCGGGACGCATCGGGAAGGCGATCGCGTAACGGTTCTTCTCGGCTTGCGGAGTGGCTTCGGCGGCGATGGGCTGTCCGTTGGGGGCTTTTGCCTGCGAAAATTCGATCTTCGCGCCTTCGGGCAGGTAGAACTCAAAATTGTGATCGTTCATCTGGGTGCGGGCGGGCACGGAGGCATTGTTGACGGCGAACAGGCGCTTGCCATGCAGTTCGTTGCCCTGGGCTTCAAAGCGCAGGACGTCGGCGGTCATGCTGAGGTCGGAAATTTTGCGCGCCACGTCGTAGACCTGCACCTCAACCGAGTTCGTGCCCGGAGGCGCCATCTGGTGGTAGGTGACGCCGTCGTGAACGGCGCGGATCAAATGCGGACCACTGTCGGGGAGTTGGAAGCTGAATTTCCCGGCGCTGTCGGACTTGGTTTTGGCCTTGATTTCCATGCCGTTGCCCAGGCTGATGAGGATGATCTCGTCGCCCGCCGCAGGTTTGCCGGTGGTGCCGTTGGTGGCGGTGCCGGTCAGGGTTTGCGCGGCGGCGATGGTTGAAAGAACCAATACCAGGACTGCTGAGGCGAGCAGTTGCCGGCGAGGCGCCGGCGTTACCGTTGCGAATTTCGTCAAGTCCACTCCTTGTCAATTTTTAAAGGCGGGATGGCGTCGAGGCCGAAAAGGTCGATTGTTCCAGTCGCGCAATCTCGGCCATGATCGCGGCCGCTTCCTCTTCGAGTGATGCTCGCAGCGATTGATAATCGGCGTCGGGCACCTTGCCGGCCTTCATCTCAAAATTCAAGTCCCGCAAATTTTCGTAGACGGCTTCCTTGCGCTCGCGCAGATAGATGAGGCGCGTCTTTTCCGGTCCGGCATAGACCTCGCCGGGATAGAAAAACACGTAATAGAGCGCGGCAACGGTGACGGCGGCGCAGACGTAGAGAATCATAGGCCGGTCTCCCGTCGCGCTTTGTTTTTGAAGTCGTCCAGATCGCCGCTGTGGGAAACGATGATACCGTCGGCCAGGGCGGGCGCAGGCTTGTTTTTCCAGGAGCGCACGACCATGACTACAAACGCCATGCCCAGCGCCAGAGCCAGGAAGGGCATGATCCACGCCACTCGATTGAACCCAGTAGCAGTCGGCGCAGCGATCACAGTGGGGCCGTAGTTCTGGACGAATCCCTGCATGATCAGGTCATCGTTATCGCCGCGATCGAGCGCTGCGATGAGTTCATTTCGCATCTTGTCGGACGACTGGCATCCGACGTGATTACATTCCAGCAGCACCTGGCCGCAGCCACACGTGCACATCATGGCGTGGCCGATTTTATTGAAGCGGGCATCGTCGCCAGCGCCCATGAAGAGAAAGATTGCCAGGATCACGACGGCCAATTGCGCGCCACGCCGGGAAGTCGAAGAGATCATTTCAGTCACCCACTCCCACCGTGGCGGGCTCGCGCACCGCCGCCGGCGCTATCACGCGTGCGGGCGCTGCGTTTGGCACCAGGGCGAGGATTGTCCCAAACACCATGACGATGAGCCCGGTCCAGATCCACGGAACCATGGGGTTCAGGTGGGCCTTGATGATTGGGCGTCCAGTGGTTTCGTTAATGCCTTCGTAGACCAGGTAGAGATCGGTGACCAGCAGGAAATCTTCCTTGAAGCTGGGATAGATTCTGGGCAGAGTCTGCGGCTGTCCGCTGGATTTGTAGAAGCGGCGTTCGGGATACATCGTCGTAATTTGCTTCCCGCCGCGAAACACGTTGATGATCGCCCACTCGTTGCCGTAGTTGGGATTGTCGTCCTGCGTGTAGGACTGGCAGACCAGCGTGTAGGGGCCGATCAGAATTTTGTCGCCGAAGCCCATTTCTTTTTCAACTTCTTTATTGAACGGCGTTCCTAGAATTCCAATGACTACCAGCGCCACGCCGAAGTGGACGACGTATCCGCCGTAGCGCCGCGTGTTGCGATGCCAGAGGTGCCCCATGGCTGCGAACAGGTTCATGTCGCTCTTGCCGGCGATAACGCGTCCGCCGCGGACGAATTCGGAGACGACGGTGAAGATCACCAGCATTGAGAGCACGGCTGCCATGGTGGCGTAGAAATACGAGGGATCCTGCCACGGCCGTACTCCGAAAATAATCATCACGATGCCAATGGAAACGGCACCGACGGCCGGGAACAGGAAATTGCGCTTCAGGCTTTCGACGGATGTTTTGCGCCAGGCTAATAGGGGTCCGACCGCCGTCAGGAGCAGCAGAAGCAGCGCCACTGGAACGGCCACGCGATTGAAGAAGGGCGCACCGACTGTGACTTTGTGTCCCTGCACCCATTCCGAGATGATGGGGAAGAACGTGCCCCACAGGATGGTAAAGCACACCACCAGCAGCAGCAGGTTGTTGAACAGGAAACTCGACTCGCGGGAAACCAGCGATTCCAACTTGTGCTCGCTCTTCAGGTGCGACCTGTTTTTCACGAAGAAGAACAGACATGTGAAGAACGTCACCAGCATGAATACGATGAACCATGTGCCAATCGAGGACTGCGCAAACGCGTGCACCGAACTGATTACGCCCGAGCGGGTAAGAAAAGTCCCCAGCATCGAAAGCAGGAACGTGGCGAAGATCAGCCACATGTTCCAGACTTTCAGCATGCCGCGTTTCTCCTGCATCATCACCGAATGGAGAAACGCAGTGCCGGTGAGCCATGGCATGAGCGAGGCGTTTTCTACCGGGTCCCATCCCCAGTAGCCGCCCCAGCCAAGCACGGCGTAGGCCCAATGGGCGCCGAGAAAGACTCCGATAGTTAGGAAGCACCAGGTGACCATCGTCCAGCGGCGGGTGATCTGAATCCATTTTTCGCCGGGATACTTCATGATCAGCGCGCCCAGCGCAAACGCGAAGGGCACAGTGAATCCGACGTATCCCAAATACAGCATGGGCGGGTGAATCACCATTTCGGGATACTGCAGCAGCGGATTCAGGCCACTGCCATCGGGCGGGAGCGCGCCTTCCATGATGGCGAACGGATGCGCCGCAAAGTTCAGGATCATCAGGAAGAAAACCTGGACTGCGGCGATCACAACCGAAGCATGGGCGAACAGGCGCTGGTCGGTCTTATAGCGCAGGCGCAGGACGAATCCGTAGCCACCGAGCAGCAGCGACCAGAACAGCAGCGAGCCTTCCTGTCCCGACCACAGCACGGCAAACTTGTAAGCAGCGGGCAAGTCGCGATTGCTGTGATGGAAAATGTAGGCCATGGAGAAGTCGTCGCGGAAGGCGGCCGTGACCAGCACGATGGCGGCGAGAAGAACGGCGCCGAACGTGGCGATCCCGGCGCGGCGGGCGGTTTCGCCCAGACGCATCGAACCGGCGTCGCGGCCAAACAATGCGAGAAGACCGGCGAGGAATGAATACGAACTAAGGCCAAGCGCCAACAGGAGCGCGAAGCTGCCAATCTGGGACATGGGAGGGAACTCAGGGGTATTTTTTCAGATTCACGGCCACAAAGCAATGCACAGGCGGCGCGGAAGTGCACTCAGTCGTCGAATCTGGGACGATGGAACCGGGGGCGGAAGTACAGTTCCGCGCGTCGATAAAGGCCTACCGCGACGATTCCAGAGGGTACGACTTCTCGCGCCACTCGCGGATTCCGCCATCCATCGAGAGCACGTTGGTGTAGCCCATCTTTTGCAGGTTATCGGCCGCCAGAGCCGAACGGAATCCGCCGCCACAGTAGAGCACCAGCGGGGTCGCGAGTTCGGCGTATTTGCCTTCGATGTCGCGCTCGATAATGCCCTTGCCCAAGTGAATTGCGCCAGGCAGATGATCCTTGTCGTACTCGTGATCTTCGCGGACATCGATCAGTTCAAACTTCTCGTGCCGGTCCAGCCGGGCCTTGATTTCGTCGACGTTGGTCTCGCGAACGCGCTGCTTCGCGTCGTTGACAAGCTTCAGGAAACGAGGTGGATGTTGCTGCGCCATACGATCGACCTCCGGCAGCATCTTACCAGCGCAGTCGTTTCGTCGCATCGCGGGTTGGGCGGAAATTTATCCGGTGCCGCGAAGTTCCTCTTGCCTGAGCGTGGGTCGACTGTGCTAAAGATGGAAGCACGCGCTATGGCTCTGATCCTTCGGGAATCTCGCATCCACTCCTGCGGTTGCTACACTACGGCTCCGATCCGGAAAGGCACGCTCGTTGTGGAATACGTCGGCGAGCGGCTGAGCAACGAGCAGGCTGACGATCTCTATGATGACGTGCCCATGACCTATCTTTTTGGGCTCGATACTGGCAAACACGTGCTGGACGGCTACGGCGTCGCTGCCTTCATTAACCATTCTTGCCAGCCCAATTGCGAAACTGACATCATTGGGGGCCGCGTCTGGGTGATTGCGTTACGTGATATTGGGGCGGGCGAAGAACTGACCTACGACTACTGCCTGTTCGACGGTGAAGACGACGCGCCCTGCTACTGCCGCAGCCGGCGGTGCCGCGGGAGCATGTACTCGGCCGCGCATCTGCGAAAGCTTGCCAAGAAACGCGCAAAGGCGGCGGTGGCGTCCCAGTGAGCACGGATCGGGTTGCTTAATAGGCTAACCGTCCGGTGCTACAATCTTTTCTCCCATTTTTGGAGTAACTCTGTGGAACGTGCCGGTACACGGCTGGAAACGATCGTCGCAAAAGCGCTACATCTTGCGCCCGCGCAGGAGAGTCCGCTGCTCGCTTGGCCTGTAGCCTGCGGCAGCGCTGTCGCCGAGCGCACCCGGCCCATCGCATTTTTCGACGGTATTCTGCGGGTGGAAGTTTCCGATGCGGGATGGCGTCATGAATTGACGTCACTTGCTCCGCGCTATGTGGCGGCCATTAACCGGTATTCCGCAGTGCAGGTTCGGCGCATTGAGTTTGTGGTGAAAGCTTCGTGATGAAAGTTTCGGAAAAAGATGTCGCGTACGTCGCGGACCTGGCTAATCTTGACCTGACCGCCGACGAGCGTACCCGCATGCTTCACGATCTGAACTCGATCCTCGATTACATCGATCGTCTCAACGAACTGGATACGGATAGTGTCGCGCCCATGGCCCAAGTCTCTGACCGCCATGGCGTGGACGACTCGAGAGAAGGCAGCGAGCGTTTCGCCTACGCCACCCGGCAAGATGTCCGCTATGGTTTGCGCGAATCCCTGTCGCAGGAAGCCGCTTTGAAAAACGCTCCCGAAGCCGACGGCACATTTTTTGAAGTACCCAAAGTGATCGAGAGATAGCCAGCCATGGATCTGACTCGTAGAAAAGCCTGCCTCTTGCTCGCGCTGCTAAGTCGAGTCTCTGTCGGCGTGTCGCAGGCGCCGTCGCTGATGTCGAAGGCCTATCGCTTTGAAGATCTCCCTGTCGACAAAGAGAAAGAAGCAACCTACCGGGATATTCTGCGAGGGAGCACGCATACTGGCGATTCTCTGGAGGTGCATGAGACTGTTCTGGAGCCGAATGCCATGCCGCATCCGCCCCATCGCCACGTACACGAAGAGTTGTTCCTGATCAGTACAGGCACTCTTGAGGTCACGATTTCAGGGAAGAGCACGAAGCTGACTCCTGGCTCGGCTGCTTTTGTGGCATCGAATGAGGAACATGGCATTCGCAACAGCGGCGACACTCCCGCCCAGTATTTCGTAATCGCCCTGGGCCAAGACGCTTCGTAAATGACGGAAACCAACAGCATTGAGAGCGTCCGCACGGCGATCGGCGAGCGCCGCACCACGGCGGCGGCTCTGGCCGACGAATTCTACGCGCGAATCAAGCGGGAAGATCCGGAGATCGGCGCGTTTCTGACGCTCTCGAAAGAGCGCGCCCACGCTAAAGCCGCCGAGATCGACAAGCTCGCCGAAGCGGGCAATCCGCTCCCGCCGCTTGCCGGAGTTCCGGTCGCGATCAAAGACGTCATGGTCACTCGCGACTTGCGAAGCACGGCGGGGTCGAAGATTCTGGAAAAATTTGTCCCTCCCTACGACTGCACCGCAGTCGCGCGGCTGGAAGCGGCGGGCGCGGTGATCCTGGGCAAACTCAACTGCGACGAGTTTGCCATGGGATCGTCCACCGAAAATTCGGCCTACTACCCCGTACGCAATCCGCGCGACAAAAGCCGCGTTCCGGGTGGATCGTCGGGCGGGTCCGCAGCGGCGGTCGCTGCGGGGATGGCGGTGGCGACGTTAGGTTCTGACACGGGCGGATCAATCCGGCAGCCGGCGTCGTTTTGCGGCGTAGTTGGGTTGAAGCCGACCTACGGACGCGTCTCGCGTTACGGGCTGATCGCTTTTGCTTCTTCGCTGGATCACATCGGCCCGTTTTCCAAGACCGTGAAAGAAGCGGCGCTGGTTCTGCGCACGATCGCGGGGCGCGATCCGATGGACGCTACTTCGGCGAACGTGCCCGTCCCTGATTACGTTGCGGAGCTGGCGAAGCCAGTGAAGGGTCTGAAGATTGGAGTGGCGAAAGAATATTTTGGCGATGGACTCGATCCCGAAGTTCGCGCCGCGGTGGAAGCCGCGATTCAGAAGCTGGCGGAACAGGGATGCGAGATCGTCCCCGTTTCCTTGGCGCACACCGAGTATGCGATTCCCACGTATTACATTGTCGCGACCGCCGAAGCCTCGTCGAACCTGGCGCGCTATGACGGTGTCCGCTACGGATTCCGCGCCCGCAATGCGCGTACTCTTTCCGACATGTATCGCCAGACTCGCGATGGCGGATTCGGAATAGAAGTCAAACGCCGTATCATGCTGGGGACGTATGTTCTGAGCGCGGGCTATTACGATGCGTATTACTTGAAGGCGCAGAAGGTTCGCACGTTGCTCACGCGCGATTTTGAGGAAGCGTTCAAGAAGGTCGATGTAATTGCAGCGCCCACTGCGCCGACGCCGGCGTTTCGCCTAGGCGAAAAAGTAAACGATCCGCTGGCGATGTATCTGGCCGACATTTACACGGTGACGGCGAACCTGGCGGGAATTCCGGGAATTTCGGTGCCTTGCGGGGAGAATCGCGAAAAGCTGCCGATTGGCTTGCAGTTGTTTGGGAAGCATTTTGATGAGGCGACGGTGCTGCGGGTCGCTCACGCTTACGAACAGGCGCGAGGAAACGGCGCTGGGTAGAGACGCCGCAAGCCGCGTCTCTACACGAGTTTGTAGTAGGGTTCGCCGGCGCAGGCTCGGCACAGGACACGCCCATCGCGCTCAACTTCGCGCCGAAAATTAATCCCCTCGCGACACTCGGCGCAGACGATGCGCTCGCCTTTGTATCCGGGAAATTCCTCGGGAGGCATCTCGACCTTGACCCATTGTTTCGTGAAGAGATCGTCCTCCGCCATCTCGCGATAGGCGAGCATCTGTTGCTGGTTCTTGTCGGGGAGTTCGGGATGCATCGTGCGCGCGAGCTGTTTGGACGACTCTTTCGCGGCGATGCGGATTGCTTTGCCCGTAGTTACGTCAACGAAAGTCGCCGCCATCTTGCCCCAGTCACGAAACTTGAGAGCGCGTTTGCCCAGACGGCATCCGGTGACCACGGCGATGGCATCGGTGGCGCAGCGGTCAATCTCGACGAAGGTGACCAGGCGCTTGCGGTCTCTTCCGTGAGGATCGTCAATACTGAGCTTGCTGAGCCCCAGCATCGCCATACGAACGCCTAGCACTTGCCCCGCGCAGAGATGTCCGTGGGCTTGTTCGGCGTCGCGGAGATACTCGTCCAGAGATTTCATTGTTATGACTCAGCGTCTACGGCGGGCGGGGCGCCCGCCGGACAGCCGGCGAGGGCGCCGGCGCTACGGTCTAAGTTTACTTCCTCTTCCAGCGTACGCCTTCTTTTGTGTTTTCGACGACGATGCCCGCTGTGGTCAATTCACCGCGCAGGGTGTCGGAGACTTTGAAGTTTCGGGCTTTGCGCGCGGCTTCCATCTCGGCAATCTTTTGATTCACCTGTTCATCGGAAAGCTGGGCAGAGCCGGCTATTTCAAGAAGTTCGGGGCTGGCTTCGTTCTCCCGGCCAACCGTCCGCGCCCAATCGATGATGGCCTTCATCTTGGGCTGGTCGTCGTCTTTCAGCACAGCAAATACGGCGTCAAACTGTTCCAGGGTGGCCAGCAGCAGCGGGACGTCGTCTTTGTGGACCTCGCCTGATTCCAGCGCGACATTGGCTTTGCGGATCATGTCGAAAAGTGCCGCTTGCGCCTGCGCGGCATTCAGGTCGTCTTCGAGAGCGCTCTTGACGCGCTCACTTGTTTCAGCGGCAAGCTTTGTCATCGCGGAACTCGTACCCTCTGCAAGTTGCGCCGTGGTCAGGCGGAAACGGAAGTTGCGCAGCTTCCCTACGGAACTGGCAGCGGACTTCAAGCCATCGAAAGTGAAATTCAACTGATTGCGATAGGGAACTGAACTGAGCAGCCAGCGGATCGAAGACGGCTTGTGTCCTTTGAGCACCAGGTCGCGGATGGTGAAAAAATTTCCCAGGCTTTTGGACATCTTCTCGCCTTCGACCAGCAGAAAGCGGGCGTGAAACCAGAAGCGGGCAAAGGTTTGTCCGGTGAGCGATTCGGACTGCGCGATTTCATTTTCGTGATGCGGAAAGATGAGATCTTCACCGCCGGCGTGCAGGTCGAAGCTCGGCCCCAGTTCGCCCATCGACATCACCGAACACTCCAGATGCCATCCCGGACGCCCCGGGCCGATCGGCGTATCCCACGAAGCCTCGCCGGGTTTCGGAGCCTTCCATAGGGCGAAATCGCGGGCGCTGTCTTTTTCGTATTCGTCGACATCGACGCGGGCGCCGTCTTCCATCCCGGCAAAATCTTTTTTTGAGAGCTTGCCGTACTGGGGAAACTTCGCGATTCGGAAATAGTAAGAACCGTCCTCGGTGCGATACGCGATCCCCTTTTCCACCAGCTTCCCGATGAAGGCAGCCATCTCGGGAATATGCTCCGTGGCGCGCACGAGCAGCGGCCGCTCGATATTCAACGCCGCGGAATCTTCCAGAAACGCCTGCTCGTATTTTGCCGTGTACTGTTGCACCGGCACGCCCTCGGCGGTTGCGTTTCGAATGATCTTGTCGTCGACATCGGTGATGTTCATTACGTAGAGCACGTCGTATCCGCTTTGGCGGAGAAAGCGGTACAGCATGTCGACGGCGATAAACGTGCGGAAATTTCCGATGTGTCCGTAGTCGTAGACGGTGGGGCCGCAGGCGTACATGCGCACCTGATTGCCCTGCAGCGGCTGAAACTCTTCGACTTTTCCGGAGAGTGTGTTGTAAAGGCGAAGGGCCATGAATGAGTTCAGGTCGCTAGTGCGAATCTTTGATTTTAGGGGTGGGAGAAAACGGGGTCAAATGTAAGGCGGGAATTCAGTCAACCAGTGAAAATCTAAGGAGGAGAGGTAGCGGACTCGGGGATTTGCGGAAGAAGATGGGGGAGGCGAAACGACAGGGAGGAGGGTCGTCATCATCGCGAGGCGTCAATGCGTTGTTTTCGCCGTGCGGAGAAAAAGATGGCGACCTATTTGAACACTACAAACACCGTCCCGCCGGCCTGGTTGCATTGCGCGTCCAGAGTGCGGTCAGTGTTTAGTTTGAGTTTGCACTCTCCGCCGCCAGCGCCGCGGATTGCGGCCTGGGGAGAGTCCGGCGTCACCAGGACGGATTTGTGCGTGTTGTCCACGGGCATGGAGAGGATGGCGAGCAGGAATCCGGGATAGATGCGGGAATGCTGAGGGCCGATGATGGGAAGAGTGTCTACCTGGCTGCCGGTGCGCATCTCGGCGGTGCGGAACGTCGCTGGAGTGGCCGTGGGGGCGGATTCCGAGTCGACTAGGCAGTTGATGGACTTCACGATGGCGCGTAGTGTAGCGGACGTCTGCGTGGTGGTGTTGACCTTGGGGCAGGGTTGCGCGAGAGCTGGAACGCAGAGAAGCAGCGCGAGCACGGCGATCTTGGGGGATTTCATAGTGCCTCTATGTTGGCCGGGAACGGAGTCAGATTCCACGTCACGGGAGTACTACGGGGTGAGCGGCGGGAGGACGAGGGCCCGTAGTGCACATGGGTTGACCGGAGTTCGCTGGACGGCCTAACATAGGCGCCGGACAGGACCGAGGCCCTCCGGATGATTGGCCAGACAGTCTCCCACTATCACATCGTGGGGAAACTCGGCGGCGGCGGCATGGGTGTGGTTTACGAGGCGGAAGATACGCGCCTTGGACGGCACGTCGCTCTCAAGTTCATTCCTGAAAGTCTGGTGCGTGATCCGAAAGCGCTGGAGCGCTTTGTGCGCGAAGCGCGCACGGCGTCGCAGTTGAACCATCCTGGAATCTGCACCATCCACGACATTGAAGACAAGGACGGGCAGCCGTTCATTGTCATGGAGAAACTGGACGGGTCCAGCCTGAAGGAACGGATCCGCGGGAATCCGATGGAGTTGGACGAGATCCTGGACATCGGCATTCAGGTGACGGACGCGCTCGGGGCATCGCACGCCAAGGGGATTATTCATCGCGACATCAAGCCGGCCAACATTATTGTGACGCCGACAGGACAGGCGAAAATTCTCGACTTCGGGCTGGCCAAGCTGGCGGCGGGCGATGGAACGCTGAACGAAGACTCGCTGACCGCGGTCGGGGTGATTCCGGGGACGGCGGTGTATATGTCTCCGGAGCAAGCGCGCGGGGAAGAGATTGATCCGCGCAGCGATTTGTTTTCGCTGGGCGTCGTGCTCTATGAGATGTCCACCGGCAAGAAGCCTTTCTCCGGCGGCAACGTGGTGACGACGCTGGACGCGGTGCTGAATTCGAAGCCGGTGTCTCCACTGCAACTCAATCACCGGTTGCCCGCCGATCTGGAAGGCATCATCGGGCGGGCGATGGAGAAGAACAAGGGCAATCGCTATCCGAATGCCCAGTCGATGAAAGGCGACCTGCTGTCGCTGAAGAAGGAAACAGAAACGGGGATGACCAAGAGCGGGATGCGGCGGCCGGCGCTGCCCTACCGCATCGCGACGAATACGTTCGCGGCGACGAGCCGATGGCAGACCTACATTCTGATTGCCGTGCTTGGCCTGCTGGTGACCGTACTGGCGGCGGTGGGGACATGGTGGTTCAAGAATCGTCCGGGAGCGGGCGGCAGCGCGGCCAAGAATACGATCGCGGTGCTGCCGCTGCAAAATATGAATGGCGACGTCAGCGTAGAGTTTTTGCGGTTCGCGCTGGCGGATGAAATTGCGAACACACTGACGTACACGCGGTCGCTGGACGTGAGGCCTTCCTCGATCACTCGGAAGTATGCGTCGAACGACGTCGATCCCGCGCAGGTGGGGAAGGAAGTACATGTCTCGACTGTTCTTACCGGGCATTTTCTGAAGCAGGGCGATCGGCTGCTGGTGACGCTGGAAGCGATCGATGTGGACAGCAACCGGCTGCGCTGGCAGAGCAATGTAACCGTGCCTGCCGATGATCTGATCGCCTTGCAGGCGGGGATGGCGGCGCAGGTACGGCAAGGTTTACTGCCTAGTCTCGGTGCCGGAGGCGGGGTGCTCGATACACAGACTCGTCCTAAGGACGCGCAGGCTTACGATCTCTACCTGCACAGCCTGGCGCTGCCGCACGATCCCGGTCCGAACAAGGACGCCATCGCAGTGCTGGAACATGTGGTGGAGACCGATCCGAATTATGCGCCGGCATGGGAGGCGCTGGGTCTGCGCTGCTACTACGACGCGAATTATTCCGATGGTGGCGAAGCGATGTTTCAGCGCTCGAACAGCGCTTATGAGCGGGCTCTAGCTCTGGATCCGAATCGGATTGTGGCGGCGGGGCAGTTGATCACGAATCGCGTCGAGCGTGGTGAGTTGGGCAAGGCGTATCTGGCCGCGCAGGATTTGGTGAAGCGGCGTCCAGAGAGCGCGCAGGCCCATTTCGTGATGGGATATGTGTATCGCTACGCGGGAATGTTGGAGAAATCGACGACCGAGTGTGATACGGCGCTGGCGCTCGATCCGGGGAACTACACATATCGGTCGTGCGCGTGGGCGTTCATGGAACTGGGCAATACGAAGCGGGCGGCGGAGTATGTCCGGCTGGATGCGGGGTCGGAATGGGCGGCTTACGTGACGCCGTCGATCCTGCTGCGTGAAGGCAAGGTGGCGGAAGCGCGCGAGGCGGTGAAGCGAATGTCGGTCACTCCGCAATTCCACCGTGATTTGTTGGAAGCCTGTTTGGGGATACGTCCGGCGTCGGAGCTAGATCGGTTGGCGAATGACGCGGAGACGAATCCGCCTGCTGAGGCCGATCCGGAGAACTGGTATTACCAGGGCGCGCTCTATGGATATTGTGGAAAGAAGCAGGCTGCGCTCAAAAGGTTGCAGAGCGCGATCGAACAGAATTATTGCGCGCATTCGAATTTGCTGTCGGATCCATTGCTGGAGAAGCTCCGCGCTGATCCAGCGTTCACCCAGTTGTTGAACGCGGCGAGCGCGTGCCAGCAGGCGATGCTGGGGGCAGGATCGCCACAATAAGAAAGACTGAGTAGAGACGCGGATTGTTGTCACTGTTTTGCGGGCGACAATGTCGCTGCGGGCGGCGAGGGCACGCCCCGTCTCTACACTAGGATCTCGTGGGTGCGGCGGCTTTTTTGGGCAGGATATCTCCGACGCGGCGAATCTGCGCGCCGACTCCTTTTAACTTCTCTTCAATGTTTTCGTAGCCGCGGTCGAGGTGATAGACGCGGTCGATGATGGTTTCTCCGTCGGCGACCAGCGCGGCGAGCACAAGAGACGCTGAGGCGCGCAGGTCGGAGGCAAGTACTGCCGCTCCGCTCAACGGAGTCTTGCCGCGGACGATGGCTCGTCGACCTTCAATTTTGATGTTTGCGCCCATGCGGAGCAATTCCTGCGCGTGCATGAAGCGGTTCTCGAAAATGTTCTCCGACACGATCGAAGTGCCTTCGGCTTGCGTGGCCAGCGCCATGTATTGCGCCTGCATGTCGGTGGGAAAGCCGGGGTACTCTTCGGTGTTCATGTCGGCGGCGATGAAGGGATGGTCGCCCATTACGCGGACGGAGTCGGATTTCACGGCGGTCTTCACGCCGGTCTCTTTGAGTTTTTGCAGGATTGCGGTCAGGTGCGAAGGTTCGCAGGCAGTGACGTTGAGGTCGCCGCCGGTGAGCGCGCCGGCAATGATGAAGGTGCCGGCTTCAATGCGGTCGGGGATGATGCGATGTTTGGCGCCGTGAAGTTTCGAGACGCCCTTGACGCGGATTGTCGATGTGCCCGCGCCTTCGATTTTGGCTCCCATGGCGTTGAGCAGCTCGGCGAGGTCGGCGACTTCGGGTTCGCGGGCGCAGTTCTGCATGACGGTTTCACCGTCGGCTAGAGTGGCGGCCATGAGCAGGTCTTCGGTGCCGGTGACGGTGATTTTGTCGAAAACAATTTCCGCTCCGCGCAGGCGGTCGGCGGTGGCTTCGACATAGCCGTGTTCCTGCGTGATCTTCGCGCCCAGCGTTTCCAGACCTTTAATGTGCAGGTCGATGGGGCGGGCGCCGATGGCGCAGCCGCCGGGAAGGGAGACGCGAGCGCGTCCGCAACGGGCAAGCAGCGGGCCGAGAACGAGGGTGGAGGCGCGCATAGTCTTGACGAGTTCGTATGACGCTTCGGGGGCGTTGAGATTTTTCGCGGAGATGGTGGTGCGGTGCTGTGCGCGTCCAAAGCCGAGTTCAACTTCCGCGCCCATCGCGGCCAGAAGCTTGCGGGTGGTTTCGATGTCGCGGACTTGCGGGATGTTTTCGAGGATAACGGGCTCGTCGGTGAGGAGAGCGGCGGCCATGCAAGGGAGGGCGGCGTTTTTCGCTCCGCTGATGCGGATGGTGCCGAGCAGGGGTTCGCCGCCGCGGATGACTAGCTTGTCCATAGGGATGGATTCATTTTAGCGGTCGGTGACGCGGGGTTGGGGAACTTTTCGAGGGAGGAATTCTTTTGTAAAGGGGGGAATTCTTCACCACGGAGGTCACAGAGGTCACGGAGGAAAACCATTGCGATGGTTTCGTGATGGTGGCGGACGGACCTGGCGCTGCAGTCTAGCTTTTTGCAGTTGCGATCGCTTCGCGGACGCGGCCTCGGGATTTCTTCAGCGCGGCTTCAGCGGTGGCGCGGGTAACTCCGGTCTTGGCCATGATCAGTGCTACTGGAACGGAGTTTCCGGATTTATTCAAGAGCTTCGTGGCTTGGGCGCACCTTAGGTTGGTGGTTTGTTCGAGGATGTTGATTCCGCGCTCGAGTAGTTTTGTGTTTTTCGGGCGCAGGTGGACCATCAGGTTGCCGTAGACGTATCCCATGCGGGTCATGGCGCCGGTGGAGAGCATGTTGAGGATCATCTTTTCGGCGGAGCCGGCTTTCATGCGGCTCGATCCGGCGATGACTTCGGAGCCGACTTCGGCGACGATTTCGAGGTGCGCTGCTTTTCCCAGCGGCGAGTTGCGATTGCAGGTGACGGCGATGGTTTTCGCGCCTCGCGCGCGGGCGTGCTGCACGGCGGCGATGGTGAAGGGAGTGCGTCCGCTGGCGGCGATTCCGACCACTACGTCTTTTTTGCCGGGCTTCTTCTTTGCCATTTCCTTGCGGCCGAGAGGGCGGGAGTCTTCGCTGGCTTCGGTGGCTCGGGCCAGGGCCTTCAATCCGCCGGCGATGATGAATTGGACTCTGTTGGGATCGACGTCGAAAGTGGGAGGAATTTCGGCGGCGTCGAGGGCGGCGATGCGTCCGCTGGTGCCGGTGCCGACGTAGATGAGGCGACCGCCTTGGGAGAGGGCGTTGGCGATTATTTCTATCGCTTCCGCGATTTGCGGGAGGACGCGCTCGATGGCCGGCGCGATCTTGGCGTCTTCGGCGTTGATGATGCTTGCGATTTCGAGAGAGGATTTGCGGTCGAAGTCGGCGGAGGCGGGGTTGGGTTTTTCGGTCGTGAGGCGGCGGAGGTTGAGGCGCTTCACGCGCGTGGCTCCGGGCGGGGGTCGTGCAAATTATCAAAACTGTCATCCTGAGCGAAGCAACTGGTTCGCGAAGCGAAACAGTCGCGGAGTCGAAGGACCCCTATGCCGCGGTCGGCGCCTGCAATGTCGCAGGGAGTTCTTCCCACGCGGGAGTCGCGATGAGAATTCCCTGACGCAATCCGGATGCTGCCAACTTCGACGGGGTCCTTCGACTCCGCGAGTACACGCGCTCCGCGCATGTTCTCGCTCCGCTCAGGATGACAGTTTTTGTAGGATGTCGAGAATTTCATGGGATGAGTCCGCGGGATTTCAGGGCTTCGATGACGGCGTCGTGAAATGCGGGACGCACCTGTTTGATGGATTGATTCTGGCAGTCGGGCCAGGTGCGGTTGGTGAGCAGGGTGATGGAGAGTTGGCGGTCGGGGTCGATCCAGAGGGAGGTGCCGGTGTAGCCGAGGTGGCCGTAGGAATGAGGCCCGAAATATTTTCCGGATTGTGAGGGAGATGACGGTGTGTCCCAGCCTAGCGCGCGTGACGTGCCTTCGGGTGCGGTTTCGCGGTGGGTGAAGAGGTTGATGGTTTCGGGGCGGAGGATGGGGCGTCCGCCGCTTAACATGCTGTGGGCGAAGAGGGCGACGTCTTCGGCGGTGGAGAAGAGGCCGGCGTGTCCGGCGACGCCGCCGAGGATGCTGGCGTTCTCGTCCTGCACCTCGCCTTGGATGATTCTGGCGCGGAAAGTTTGTTCACTTTCGTCGGCGGTGGGGACGATTTTATCTTCGAGAGATTTCGCGGGATTGAAAGTGGTATATGACATGGCTAGCGGGCCGAAGATTTCGCGCTGGCAGAAAGTGTCGACGGGTTCGTCGGCCAGCCGCTCGAGGGCGACGCCCAGGAGGATGAAGCCGATGTCGCTGTACTCGGCGCGGGTGCCGGGATCGGCGGCGAGTCTGGTTTCGAATGCGGCGGCCAATAGTTCTTCGCGTGTCTTGGTTCGCAAGAAGAGTTTTTCGTAGGCGGGCAGGCCTGAGGAGTGAGCCAGAAGCATGCGCAGGGTGACTTCGCGGCGGCGGGGATCGTCGCCGGCAAATTCAGGGACGATGACGGTTAGGGGAGCTTCGAGGTCGAGTAGTCCGCGCTCGTACAGGATCATCGCCATAGTCGTAGTGGCGAGGGTTTTCGTGACTGAGGCGAGATCGAAGATGCTGCCGGTTGTGACAGGCTTGGACACGGCATCGTACGTGAAATGGCCGAGCGCGTGGTGGGCGACGAGTTCTCCTTGGAGGGTGACGGCGAGCGCACAGGCGGGGAAGGCACGGGCGGCAATCGCATTTTGCAGGAGGTCGAAGGCGCTGCGGAAACTTTCTTCCTGCGTGCGAAAGTTGCGCACCAGGAAGGCGAAACCGGCAGACGGATTCTGAGTCGCGGTCAAAGTCGTTTCGGAGGGCTGATCGGGTTATAGCAAAGGCGGCGGGTCGAGGCAAACCGCGGTAGTCGAGGAGTTACTACAGGGGCGCGATGTGGCGCGGACTGCTTGAGGCAGGTATGGCGCTCATGTACAGTCACAGCAGAGTGCTACGTCCTGTAAAAATCATCCCCTTGTGCGTGCTGTTGTGTTCTTCGCTTGCGTTCCCGCAAGCGTCTCGCCATGCACGTTTTTCCGTGCTCGATACCATTGTTAACAACGCCATCGCGCAGGAGCAGATTCCCGGAGCGGTGCTGACTGTGGGGCACGATGGGCAGGTTGTCTATCGCAAGGCCTATGGCAGCCGGGCTATTGTGCCTCGGCGGGAGGCGATGACCCTTACCACGATCTTTGATTGTGCTTCGCTGACGAAAGTGATCGCGACTACGACTGCGGTGATGCAACTGTGGGAGCGCGGGAAGTTTCGCATGGCGGATCCGGTGGCGAAGTATCTGCCGGAGTTTGCGCAGAATGGGAAGCAGGACATCACGATCCGGCAATTGCTGGTGCACTATTCCGGTCTGGCGCCGGATCTGGATCTAACAAAACCTTTTAGCGGTAAGGAAGCGACGTATCGCATGGCATTCGCGGAAACACCGGAGCGGGCGCCGGGCTCGTGGTTCGTCTATAGCGATATCAATTTTGAGGTGCTGGGCGCGCTGGTGGAACGGCTCTCGGGGGAATCGCTCGATGAATACAGCCAGAAGCATATCTTTACTCCGCTGGGGATGAAGGAGACGCGTTATTTGCCGCCGCGCTCGTGGGCATCGCGGACGGCGCCCACCGAAGAAGACGAGAACCACCACATGCTGCGCGGAGTAGTGCACGATCCCACGGCGCGGCGGATGGGCGGCGTGGCGGGGCACGCGGGCTTGTTTTCTACGGCGGACGATCTGGCGAAATTCGCGCAGGCCTTGCTCGATGGCGGACATGGGGTGCTCACCGCGGTGACGATTGCGAAGATGACTTCGCCACAACAACCTGCTACCGGGACCTCGGTGCGCGGATTTGGGTGGGATATCGATTCTCCGTTTTCGACGAATCGCGGCGAACTGCTGCCGGTGGGATCGTTCGGGCATACCGGATTTACGGGCGTGTCTTTATGGATCGATCCCACGACCAGGACTTACATCGTGCTGATGACGAACGCGGTGCACATGGGAGAGAAGGGAAGCGCGGTGTCGCTGCGGACGAAAGTGGCGACGGCGGTGGCGGTGGAGTTGGCATTGAAGCCGAGCGAGAGGGAGACGCTGCGGTTGGCCACGACGACCGGCTACAACGAGATGCAGAGTGCGGCGCGCAAACTGGCGACGCGCAATGGAACGGTGAAGACTGGAATCGATGTGCTGGAAGACAATGTCTTCGCGGCGCTCAAACCTTCTAAAGACGGCTCGCCCAGAAGGATCGGGTTGCTGACGAATCAGACAGGCCTCGATTCCGAGGGGCGGCGGACGATCGACGTGCTGGCACATGTGCCGGGGATTTCGCTGGATGCGATTTTCAGTCCGGAGCATGGAGTGACCGGCGAATTGGACACGACGGATGTGGGCAATACGAAGGATGCGGCTACGGGAATTTCCGTTCGCAGTGTGTATGGGGCGAAGGATGCCGACCGGCGTCCGGCGCTCGAAGATCTTAAAAAGCTGGATGCGGTGGTGATCGATCTTCAGGATGTGGGCGTTCCGTTTTACACGTATGAAACGACGGTCGGCTATTTTCTCGAGGGCGCGGCGAAGGCGGACATCGACATCATCGTTCTCGATCGCCCCAATCCCATTACTGGATCGTTTGTGCAGGGGCCGGT
The DNA here is from genome assembly GCA_963799305.1 of uncultured Acidobacteriota bacterium. Lineage (GTDB taxonomy): Bacteria > Acidobacteriota > Terriglobia > Terriglobales > Acidobacteriaceae > Acidiflorens. The sequence continues at coordinate 259,416 of CAWCWX010000002.1, forward strand.
TTCAGACGAAGGGCGGGAGAGCTTCACTCATTATTCATCGGTGCCGGTACGCCACGGGATGACGCTGGGCGAACTGGCGACCATGTATAACGCGGAACGAAAAATCGGAGCGCGGCTGCAAGTGGTCGCGATGCAGGGCTGGCAGCGCGGCGACTGGTTCGATTCGACGGGGTTGGCGTGGGTGAATCCGTCGCCGAATATGCGAAGTCTGACGGAGGCTACCTGGTATCCGGGAGTGGCTTTAATCGAAGGCACGAATGTTTCGGTTGGGCGCGGCACGGACACGCCGTTCGAATTGATCGGCGCCCCCTGGATGAAAGGCAAAGAACTGGCGGCGTACCTCAATCAGCGCAGCATCCCGAGCGTGCGGTTTGTGCCCGTGACATTTACGCCTTCGTCGAGTAACCATGCGGGACAGAAATGCGAGGGCGTGAATCTGGTGCTGCTCGACCGCAATACATTCGACGCGCCGGAGTTGGGGATTGAACTGGCGGCGGCGTTGCTCAAGCTCTATCCGGCCGACTTCAAAATTGAGCGCATGCGGGAACTCCTGCTGAATCAGGCGACTTTTGACGCGATCGGGGCGGGACAGGATCCGCGACGGATCGCGGAGGACTGGGAAGAACGGCTGGGAGCGTTTGTGACGGTGCGGGACAAGTACTTGCTGTACAAGTAGTTCTCGGTTCCCGGTTCTCAGATCTCAGAAAACCCACACGAACATCCAGCTTCGGCTATATATCTGTGTGCTCGGGCGGCACTCCTCCGATACAATAGTCGCAAGGTTTTCTTCCATCGTGGATAGCCAAAATTTTGTTCCGAATCCGTTTCACCGTTGTGCTGGGCCGAACTGCGGATTGGTCAAGGGTGTTAATAACCGCTGGTGGGTGATGTGGACTTCGTTCGACGAGTATGACGCTCCGGTATTGCATCTTGCGCCCTGGGATGGCGAGTTGCTGGTCCAGGAAGGCGCTCTTCCCGTATGCGGCGAAGGGTGCGCTCAGAAACTGCAATCGCAGTTCATGGGGAATTTGCGGGAGAATGAGGAGCGGCGGCGGGCTTGAGGGTTAGTGGTTGGTGGTTAGTGCTTCGCCATTCCTTTAAGACAATCGCTTTTTTCCAGGTAACCGGGGGCTCTGGCGGCGGCATCAGAGTTTACAGGCCCGATCTCTTCGACATCCCAATGAGGTGACTCTCCATGTGGACTCGCGTTTTAGGAGCGCTTTTAATGGCGGGGTGCGCGGTGGCGCAGACGCCGGCAGCTTCTTCGGAACCGCCTCAAACGGGCCATGCGGCACCGGCGACTGCAAACCCCGCCACACCTGCTACTGCAACTCCTGCGGCGACTCCGGCGAGAATTATCATCCCTTCGGGCACGAAGATTCCATTGGCATTGAAGCAGGCGATCTCCACCCGCAATGCGCAGGAAGGTGATCCCGTGTATTGCGAGACGACCTTCCCATTCGTGATCGACGACCGGATCGTGGTTCCGGCGGGCACTTACATACAGGGTAAGATCAGCCGCGTGCAGCGGCCGGGGCGAATCAAGGGACGAGCGGAATTATTGATGCACTTCACCTCCATGATCTATCCGAACGGTTATACGGTCATGTTACCGGGATCGTTGGACAAGATACCGGGCGCGGACAAGACGTCGACGAAGGGCTCGGAAGGGACGGTCCGTCAGGATAGCGAAAAAGGGAAGGACATCGGCACGGTCGCAAGCACGGCTTCAACCGGAGCGGTGATCGGCGGAATCACGGGCGGAGGTAAGGGAGCGGGGATTGGCGCCGCTGCTGGAGGATTGACCGGGCTGGCGATTGCAATGATTTCGCGCGGCAGTGACGTGAAGCTGGAGCCAGGGACATCGATTGAGATGATTATTCAGCGCGAGGTGTCGGTGGATGCGAACCGAATTACGTCCCGGCGCGAAGTGGTGGTTCGGGACTAGTTGTGGGGCGCTAGATCGCTTCGGGGGCGGAGCCCAGGGCGGAGCCCCCACTCAAGAATCTTGCTCACGCGGCCCTGAAGGGCCGCTATTCCACGGTTGATCGAGCTGTATTTCTCGCCTCATCACATGCTCGACGACATTTTGTGAAACGCGAGCCCCGCGCTGCTTACTTCAACATAAACATCGCGTTTACGTGCGCGGTGACCGCTACTTCCTGCGGAGTGAATTCGGCGGTGGGGGCGACCGTGTCCATGGCCATCATGGGGCCGGCTTTGCGCTGCATGGGGGCGTAGATGCGAATGTTCTCCGCGGTGTCGACCGAGGCGTAAGAGAGTTCTCCGAGGGCACGGTTGGCGGCGGTGGCGAGAGCGTCTGCGGAGGCGCGGGCGCGACGGTAGGCGTCGGCCACGGCTTTAGTCTTGGCTTCGTCAATGTTATCGAGCGTGTAACTCAGCGACTGGCTCTCGCTGACGTCGGCGTCGGCGAGTTGCTGCGTGATGGCGCCGATCTTGGCGAAATCTTTTAGCTTCAAGGTGACGCTGGTGGTGACACTGTAAGCGATCACTTTGTGCTTCGGGTTCTTCCAGTCATACACCGGGTTCACAGAGAAGAAGCCGATCTCGGCGGTCTTTGGGTCGATGCCATTCGCGCGCAGGACCTGGCGCGTGGCTTCGGCGGATTTGGCTGCCTGGTCATAGGCGGCCTTGGCGGTGTCCGCCTGGGCGTTGATATTGAATTGGATAAGGGCAGTGTCGGGAGCGGTTTCGAATTTGCCGTCGGCGCCGACGAAGACGGTGTTGGGCATTGCAGTGAGTGTGGGCGTCTGTGCAATGGCGAAGGTCGCGAGCAACAGGACAGCAGAGAGAAGCAGCGTAGATTTCATAGGAGTTCTCCGGAATCACAGTTATACACCGACATCGATAGAACGCGGCGAGTCAGGAATGTTGCGGCTTTTGGGAGAGCAATCGGTATGGGAGACGCAGTTGGCCGCGTCCTCGCGAATTACTTGTGTGGTTGTGGTGATGGAAATTCGCAGGAGGGATCGGCTTCCACCCCGGAACGGCATCTGGGACCGCTCCGGGGTGCCGTCTTGATTCACGTCAGTCTAACAGTTGGATGTAGGGGTGAGGCGGAAACGATGCCTGCGGGGTGCGAGAAACTTAGGCTTGGGGGAAACGGCCTTTTTGAGCGCAGTCCCGGCGCAGTTCGTCCCAAATGCTGTCGGGCATGCTGAGAAAAACTTTGACAACTTCGGGATCGAACTGGCGGCCAGACCAGGCGTCGATTTCCTTGCGGGCAGCTTCGTCGGTTTGTTTCGGGCGATAGGGACGGTTGGACGTGATCGCGTCGAAAGTGTCGGCGACGGAAAAAATGCGGGCACCCAACGGAATCTGATCCCCTTTAAGGCCGCGCGGGTAGCCGGTGCCGTCGTATTTCTCCTGGTGAGCGTAAACAATTTCCGCGGCTTCGCTGAGGACGGGAATATTTCTCAAGAGTTTGTACCCGTACCAGGCATGCTCGCGCATGATATCGAATTCTTCGCGGGTGAGTTTTCCGGGCTTGAACAGAATATTGTCAGGAACCGCGATTTTACCGATGTCGTGCAGGAACGCGCCGCGGGCAATGACACGGATCTGATCCATCGGCAGAGGCATTTTCTTCGCGATAGCGATGGTAAAGGCGGTGACACGGCGGGAGTGGCCTTCGGTCTCGGCGTCCTTGAGATCGAGAGCGTCACCCAGAGCTTCCAGCGTCATGTCGTAGGACTTGTCCAGATCCGCAAGGGCAGACTTCCATTGCTGGGTACGGGCTGCGACCAGTTCCTCGAGGTTGGTGCGATAGGCGTCGTTCTCGCGTTTCAGACGGCGGTTCTCCAGAGCGCGGCGGACGGTGGCCAGTAACTGTTCGCGTTCGAAGGGTTTCGGCAGATAGTCGTAAGCGCCGTGGCGAAGGGACTGCAAGGCTACCTGGATATCACTGACCGTGGTCACCATGACGACCGGAACGTCGGGAAATTTTTCCTTGGCGCGGGCGAGAAGGGTTTCGCCATCCATCTCAGCCATCAACATGTCGGAGAGGACGAGATCGAATTCTTCGCCCGACTCGAGCAGGGCGAGGGCTTCTACGCCGCTGGCGGCCCTGCGGGTTTCGAACTGGGCGCCCGACAGCATGGCGCAGACGATTTCGCGGATCGGTTCTTCGTCGTCCACTACGAGGATACGGTCTCGCGGCATGGCTGGTTGGGCTTTACTGTATCGCCAATTCTAGCGCACGTGGCACATTCCGAAAGTAACCACTTGGGGGCGGAAATTCGCGGTTGGAGGGGGTCCATCGTGTTATCAACAAGTTCTGACGTTGGTACACGTGTCTATGAATCCTGCCTGGTTCTCAGGGTACCCGGTTGGCGCTCTGGCCGTCCCTTGGCTGGCGTCGCGGGAGACGACTGCTCTGATCCTGGCAGCGGTGAGTTTCCTGTTCTTTCGTGCCTTCCGGCAACGATACCTTCTGACCTGGGGGATGGGTTGGGTGACCTACGCCGTGTTCCTGTTCATGGAACGGCGCGGCGCGATGTCGGCTCACACCCCGGCCGCGGGAGCCATCACGGCGGCTGAATTTGTGCTCGCGTTAGGCCTGTTCGCGACGGCGGCGCTGCTATCTGCTCACGCCAAGAACCTTCTGACCGCGATGCTGATGCTGTGCTCAGTAGTGTTGGCATGCGCGGTGCTGCGGCCACTGTATCTTCCTGACTCGGCAGGCATGAGGGTCGCGGTCGAAGCAGGCTGTCGTGTGATGGCGGCGATGGCGTGCGAGTTGGACTGCTTCGCTATCGCCTGGGCCGGATGGGGTTGGGCCCGATCCTGTTGAGTCTGGGAATTCTCACGCTGCACCTGAATTGGCCACCATATACCACGCATATTCCAGCGGAAGGGATACTGCTGACGGAAGTGCTGTTTGGGTCCAGCATGTTGCTGCTGGTGCTGGCCGATTCCAGGGTGCGGGTGGACCGGCTTTCGGTGCTCAACGAATTAACGGTCACGATTTCGCGGGCTCAGAACCATGGGCCGATGATGCAGTCGGCTCTGGAAAAGCTGAAGGGCGTGGCCCATGCCAAGACGGCATGGTTCCGGATGATCGAGGGCGACCAGTTAGTCCTCACGCAGCATGTCGGCTTGTCGCCGGAGTGCGCCCGCGCCATTACACAGATTGGTATTGACGATATCTTGAAGCAGGTCTTTCGCGACAACCGTGCGGCGGTGGTGAAGGTCTCCGAAGCGCCTGAGTCGACGCGCGAGCATTTAAAGAAACAGGGTATTGACCACCTTATTGTTCTTCCGGTGCAGGGCAAGAAATCGACGATCGGCACGCTGACCTTGGGATGTGCGTCCCGCCGAAGCCACAGTACGGAAGAGATAGATTTTCTGGAAACCGTCAGCAACCAACTGGGCATAGCGGTGGAAAATCTGCGGCTGCTGGAGCAGGTGCTGCGCTCGCAACGGCAGTGGATGAACACCTTCGATTCGATCCAGGATCTGATTCTGGCGCACGATGGCGATTTCCGGATTCTCAAAACCAATCAGGCGCTCCTGCAACGACTGGAACAGGCGCCGGCGGACGTGGTGGGCAATCCGTGTGAAATGGTTTTGCCGCAGAGAACGCCGTGGACTGGTTGTCCGTATTGCGATCGGGGCGCGGGGCTGACCGAAGGCTTGGACCCGTGCTTTGGTGGACAGGCGCTGGTTTCGACGTCTTCGTTTACCGAGCAGGGAAGCCAGCAGAAGGGCACGATTCACGTCGTACGCGATACCACGGAGCGGCATGCGGCGGAAGAAAAATATCGCATGCTGTTTGAGCAGGCGCAGGAAGGCGTATTCGTCGCGACTCTTGACGGCAAACTGCTCGATTGCAACGATGCTTTCGTGACCATGCTGGGTTACGTCAGCCGGGAAGAATTGACGGCGGTTGATATTGATAGTGTGCTCTATCCGGTGCCGGACGAGCGGGCGGCGTTCCGGAACGAGATTGAGGCGCACAACTACGTCCGCAATTTTGAAATCACGGTGCGCCGGAAAGATGGCACGCTGCTGACGGCGGCGGCGAGTTGCTTCGCCACGCGGAACTCACTGGGAAACATTGAGCGATACCAGGGGTTCGTCCTTGATATCACGGAGAAGAAGCGCTCGGAAGATGAGATGCGTCGGCGCAATCGCGAACTGAATGCGCTGAATGCCATGGCTGTGATTGCCACGCAGTCGTTCGATCTCGACGAAATTCTCAACCTCACGTTGCGCCAGGTCATTTCACTGTTTGGTGCCGAGACAGGTTCGGTCTATCTTGCGGCAGGGCCGGAGGGTTTGTTCCGGCGCCGGGCGGGTTGGGGCCCGCGAAGTGAAGCGCGCGTCAAGATGTCGGAGGTGAGTTTCCCCGAGGGGTTCGGCGATCTGGTGAACCGTTCGCGGGCGGAAGTGGTGACGCAGGATTTTGTCCCGCATCTGCCGCCGGCGGTGGTGGAGTTTGTCTGCGCCGACCGCTTGCCGGGATGGATCTGGGTCCTGCTGTGGAGTAAGGACAAGCCCATCGGCATCATGGGCATCGCCAGCAAAGAGAGCCGGGTGTATTCCAGCAACGATGAAAACCTGCTGGTCGCAATCAGCCGGCAATTGGCGACGACCATCGAAAAAGTACAGCTCTACGAAGAAACCTGCAAGGCGTACGAAGATCTGCGGCACACGCAGGAACAGCTGTTGCAGAGCGAGAAGATGTCGGCGGTTGGCCAGTTGATCGCGGGTGTGGCGCACGAGTTGAATAATCCCCTGACGGCGATTCTGGGATATGCCCAGTTGCTGGAGGGGGCGGGACTCGATCATCGCTCGGCCGACTACGTGAAGAAGCTGTTCAAGCAAGCGCAGCGGACGCATCGCGTGGTGCAGAACCTGCTTTCGTTCTCGCGTCAACGCAAGCCGCAAAAGCAGGACGTCGATCTGAAGAGGGTTCTGGAAGAAACCCTGGCGCTGCGGGAATACGATCTGAAAGTGAGCAACATCACTCTGGAGAGAGATATTCCGGAAGACATGCCGACGGTAGTCGGCGACCCGCACCAGTTGGAACAGGTGTTCCTCAACATCATCAATAACGCGCTGGATGCAATGCTCGAGAGCAACAGCAGCGGTGCTCTGAAAGTGCGGGGTTTCCGGCGGAACAGTTTCGTATGCGTCGAGTTCGACGACAGCGGTCCGGGGATTAAGGATCCAACGCGAATCTTCGATCCGTTCTACACCACCAAAACCATCGGCAAGGGCACGGGGCTTGGGCTGAGCATCTGCTACGGCATTATCAAAGAACATGGCGGAGAGATCGTGGCGCGCAACCGGGACGAAGGCGGCGCGGCAATTGAAATCCGGCTGCCGGCGAGCGAGAAACAGATCGTGCCGGAAGTGGCTGGGTCGCCGGCGCGGCGGGAATCGCTGCTCAAGGGCCGCGTGCTGCTCGTCGAAGATGAAGAGGCGGTGCTGGAATTCGAACGCGATGTGCTGGTGGGCGCGGGCGCGGATGTGACCACATCGCTGAGCATCGACGAAACCAAGCAGCATTTGCAGGACGGCTCGTTCGACGTGATGGTGATGAATGGGCGGATGCCGGGCGGTCCGAGCGCGACGGAAATGTATCGCTGGATGGAGCAGAACTCCGCGGGCATGGAGAAGCGGCTCCTGCTGACGTTCTCCACGGTGATGGACCCGGAGACGCGGCAGTTTCTTCAGGGGAAAGATGTGCCGTCGCTGGCGAAACCCTTTGAAGTGGCGGATTTGATTTCGCAGGTGCTGCGGTTGTTGCAGCGCGAAGATGCGGTGAAGGCTACGACCGCGGGGGCGTAGTTCGTGCTTGGAGAATCCTCGGCGGTAATTTCCGTGGCAACGGCGAGGGCGGGGCGCCCTCGCGACTGCCGGCGAGGCGCCGGCGCTACGGTTGGGAGATCTTCCTTCTAAAGTTGTTCCTTCAGGCCGCGAGTCATTTCGGAGATCAACTTCTGATTACGGCGGTACCAGCGCCAGGTGCCTTGTTTCTTCACTTCCACCAGTCCTGCCTTGACCAGAATTCGCATGTGATGCGACACCGTGGGCTGCGAGAGTTTCACTCGTTCTTCCACATCGCAGGCGCAGAGGCCACTTTCTTTTCCCAGAGAGTTCTTCCCTTTTTCTTTGAGCGCTTGCAGGATGCGTCGACGGGCGGGGTCGGCGATGGCGTGGAGGAAGGGACCGAGGTCGGAAGAGTGGGGCATCAGAGGAAGATTAGCAGAATTCAGCTTCGAGCCACGAGCCAGGAGCTTCGAGCAAACGGTTCGCTCGTAGCTCGCGGCTCTAAGCTCGAAGCTGAGACTTTCCCGCGCCGTTCGCATCTACTGAACATGCTTTTTGAAGGCAACGAGCGGCGGGAAAAAGAACGCGAGATGAAGGCGGCGGGACGATTGCCGCCGGGGCAGTCGTTGACGCTGAAGTGGCCGGTGCTGCATTACGGGTCGGTGCCGCGGTTTGATCCGGAGCGCTGGGACTTCAAGGTGTATGGGCTGGTGGCGAATCCGGCACGTTGGAGTTGGGCGGAGTTTGGGAAGTTGCCTCGCGTCGAGGCCCAATCCGACTTTCATTGCGTCACACGCTGGAGCCGGTTTGATAACCGATGGAGTGGAGTTGCGGTGCGCGAGATTCTGAGGCTGGTTCAGCCGCAACCGTCAGCGGCTTACGTTTTGGTTCACGCCGAGCAGGGGTACACGGCCAACGTGCCACTGGCGGACCTGGATCGAGACGAGGTGCTAGTCGCTACGCATCATGATGGAGAGCCGCTGAGTCCGGATCATGGGTATCCGGCCCGGCTGATTGTGCCGCATCTGTATGCTTGGAAATCGGTGAAGTGGCTGCGCGGGTTTGAGTTTCTTGATCGCGATCAGGCGGGGTTCTGGGAGAGGAATGGGTATCACATGTATGGGGATCCGTGGAGGGAGCAGCGGCACTCGGGGGAATACGACAGGGGCTGGAAGTGACCAGACCCTACTATTGCCTTACGGCGTTGGTTGTAATCGGCCTGTTAACAACGAGTTGCGAGTCGCGTACGTTCGTCGGGCATTTGTTTAAGGCTCTCATCGAATGCTCTCAAGGTATTGGTATTTTTTCGCTGGTTTGAGTACAGTCCTTGCTGTAAATTCGTACTTTGTGAACTCAAATCGGGGGTGCCTTAATGAAGACCCCAAAGTTGGGTACACGCTCACTGGTCCTGTTCGCGGTTCTATTCGGGTTTTCTGTTTCTGCGGCGGGACAATGTGTAACGTGCCATTGTACTCCGACTTGCAGTTGCCCAGAATGTACTGATGCAGGCCACTTTCCCGGCTACTGTGCTACTCTCGGTTGCGAAAATGGAGCCTCATGCTGTCCGCAGGTAGACTGCGGCAAATGCGCGTGCGACGCTTGTAACCCGAGTTTCTGTTTGGCAGTCATTAACGGTTGCACTTCAGAGGGCTGCCCCTTTTCTCCCAGAAGTTGGGTGATTGAGGAAACAGACGCCAACAATCATTTGCAACCTTGGATGGTTGATGAAACGCTACCACAGCAACTGGCCGCGTATTCGAAAACATGGGCCGCTCTTATCACAACCCTTCAACATGACTTTACGGACACCACGATTCCACTTGCCTCGAGGCGTAAGCTGCTTCTTCCTAGTATCGATCATGCTGAGTTCGCTGTGCCTGAGTATGATCAATCCGTCGTAGTTGCGACCAGGTACGGCGCCCAAAAAGGAGGCTGGGTATTCAGGCTGATCAGGGGTCTTACAGAGGATCGATCAAAGGCTGATATCTTGACGCTTATGCCTCACGTATGGTCACTGCACCGTGAGGCAACCGACGAGCACATTGCTGAGGGCAAGATCGCACCCATGATGAAAGTGCTCCCATTCCCTACCAATGCGAACGTGGAAGCGCAAGCAGCTGCCAAATTGGCAAATACTCCAGCCGCAAAAGACTAACTGCTTCAGCATTTCGATATTGGGCGAGCCGACGATTGAGCAACAAATATTGATAATAGACATTACTCTCCTTGCCCTTAGTTGCCGGCGAACAACCGGGCCAGCTAGCGAGAGCATCACCATTACACCGACAAACGGGGCCATCCAGAAGTGGCCACCCTTCCCCTTTCGAAGAGCCGATTAGTCTCTAGACTAAGTGTTCCACGGGCCCGGACACTACACTCCAGTTACTTGTCTCTGAGACCATTTCGCGATGCAATTACAGTCTGCGGAGGGTTCCATGGGTCGTGCTTTTGGCTTCATTGGCACCATGATCGTGATGGCTATCGGCATGTACATCTATTCGATGCAGGAGAAGGGTATCTCCAGCGCTGGCGCGGGAGATAGTTCCGCCGGGGCGGCTGACATCGTGGGAGTGAAAAATGATCTCATCAGCATCGCCAATGCCGAGCGCGGATACTTTGCCACACAGCAGAAGTACGCTTCGCTGGACGAGTTGATTGCGGGAAACTACATCACCATCCAAAGACAGCGGCCACCGTATATGTACGATGTTGACGTCACTCCCACCGGCTTTCATGCGACGGCCACCCGCGACAGTGCCGGAGCTCCAGCACAGCTTTGGATCGACGAGACGATGGAGATTAAGGCGTCGAATTGATTCTGCGCGCTAAAGCGCGGTCTTCAAGAGGTCCACACGGCACGGCTGAAGCCATGCCCTCGGGCCCGGAGTTTTTCCGCATGGTGAAGGCGTGCGCTCCCGCTTTCCGTCCACTAACTACTTTTTCAGAATTGGGTTGTACCCATCGGCGACCAGCCGTCCGCGCATGGCTTCGGCGTCTTTGATATCGGCATAGGGGCCGACTTGGACGCGGAAGTATTTGTCGACGGACGGGTTGCTGGCGGAGAAGGCGGGATACTGCTTTTTCTTCAGCGCGTCTACGAGGGCGTCGGCGTCTTCCTGGCGGGTGACTGCGGCGACCTGAACGTAATACGAATTGGTGGGCGCGGCTGCGGCGGGATTGTCTTGTGGTTTCGTCGGATCGGCGGTGGCTGGTGCTCCTGATTGGGCTTGCGCGTCCGGCGTGGCGAGCTTGGTGTCGGCGGTTTTTTGCTCTACGGCTTTATAGAAGCTGAAGTCGCCAGAGGACGGTGCGGGTGGCTGGCTATTTTTTCCGGCGGAGGGGCGGACGACGGTCGCTGGAGATCCGGCTTGCGCGGTGAGCAGGCTGCCTCCGCCGACGATGTTGGCTTTGCGTCCGAGCGAGAAGCCGATAGCGAAAAATCCGGCACAGATGGTGACCAGCGCGAAAAACAGCGCCAGCATGCGGCCGGTGCCGAGGGTGATTTCGGTGTCCTGTTGCGTGTTTGCCATACTTCGGGCCGGGGGCTAAAGCCCCCAATCATTCAAGCGTCTTACGCGGCCCTGAAGGGCCGCTCTTCCACGGTAGTTCTGAGCGCATTTCCGCAATCACTTCAATGCTCTCTCGCGGCCATGCCGATAATGCGGTTAAGCAACTCCATCGCGCTAGACCGCCCTTCTAACTCCCGGTCTTCGCTGGGGCGGGGGCGCCTCCCATCAGTTTCTGGAGCCCAGAGAAGAAATCGACTGGAACGGGGAAAACTACAGTCGTATTCTTCTCGACGCCAATCTCGGTCAGGGTCTGCAAATAGCGCAGTTGCACGCTGACGGGTTCGGTCGCCAGCAAGTGGGCGGCGTCCACCAGGCGCTGCGCGGCGGAGAATTCGCCTTCGGCGTGGATGATCTTGCTGCGCTTTTCGCGCTCCGCTTCGGCCTGCTTGGCCATGGCGCGCAGCATGGACTCGGGCATATCCACCTGCTTCACTTCCACGTTGACGACCTTCACGCCCCAGGGTGCGGTGTGCTGGTCGAGAATGCTTTGCAGGCGGAAGTTGATCTTCTCGCGGTGGGCCAGGAGTTCGTCAAGTTCCTGCTCGCCGAGCACAGAACGTAGCGTCGTCTGGGCGAATTGCGATGTCTGGTAAACGTAGTTGGAAACTTCGACCACGGCTTTGTTGGGATCGATTACGCGCAGGAAGATGACCGCGTTCACTTTCAGGGTGACGTTGTCGCGCGTGATGACGTCCTGAGGCGGCACTTCGAGAGCGTCCTGGCGGAGCGAGACACGGACGATGCGGTCAACCGGGGCAAAGACGAAAATAACTCCCGGCCCCTTGGCTTGTCCCATAAGGCGACCGAGGCGGAAGATAACCCCGCGCTCATACTCGGCGAGGATTTTGATGGAGCTCAGGAGATAGATAACAATGATGACAACCGCAACCGTAATCACGGGGAACCCGAGATCCATATTCGCCTCCGGGCGTTCTTATCGAAAGAGAGAGTGTCTGAGCGGATTGTAGCGCAATTAGAGAGCCGCGGCTTTGGGCGTGGAGGTGTTAAGGGTGATTCATTCCGCTAGGAGCCGCGGCCGCGCCGCGTCTTTACGAGTGCGCCATGACCGGGCTGGCGGTTGCGACGGGTTCAACTTGCAGGGTAAGGCCGTCGACTTGCCTTACTACTACTCGCTCCCCGGCGGGGATGGGCGTCGGGCTGACGGCATCCCAGAGTTCGCCGTGAATAAATATTTTTCCTGCCGGTGACAGCACGGTCTCGGTGACGCCGACTTCGCCGATCAGGCCCTGCTTGCCGGTGGTGATCTTGTTGCGGCGGGCGCGCAGGGCAATGCTCATCAGGAAGGCGGTGATGAGTCCGAGCGGTACGCTCACTGCGAGAGCGGTCAGGAGGTGAACTCGCAGTTCAGGAATGGGCGAGTCGACGAGGAGGAGCGCTCCCAGGGTAAGGAGGACGATTCCGCCGGTTGTCAGGAGGCCATGGCTGGCGAATTTCGCTTCCGCCGCGAACAGGGCAAAAGCGAGCAGGATCATGGCCAGTGCCGCGAAGCGGATAGGTAGCAAGTGCATCGCGAAGGCCGCTAGCACGATGAAGGTGATCCCGATCATTCCGGGCACGATGGCTCCCGGATGATTGAATTCGAAATAGAGTGCCAGCGCGCCGATTGCGAGGATGATGTAGAGAACGTTCGGGTCCACAATGTAGGCGAGGATGCGCTGCTTGAGCGTCATGGGGTAGTAGTGGATCGCCTGGCCCACCAGGTTGAGATTGACGGTGGTTCCGTCGAAACGTTTAATGGGCTTCGCGCTGATTTGCCGAAAGAGGTCCTGGTCGTTCGGGGCGACGTAGTCTACCAGTTTCTGGTCGAGCGCTTCCTGGTCGGTGAACGACTTGGATTCACGCACGGCGCTTTCGGCGAGTTGAACGTTACGGCCGCGTTTGGAAACGACGGAACGCATTTCGGCGGCCGCGTCGTTTTCGATCTTTTTCATCATGACATCGTCGGGTTTGCCGAATGCGGTCACGGGGTGCGCTGCGCCCGTGTGCGTCCCGGGAGCCATGGCGGCCACATCGGCGGATTCCAGAATAAAAAGTCCAGCCGACGCGGCGCGGCTTCCGGTGGGCGCGACATAAATGATTACTGGGACAGGCGAGGTCAAGACCTTGTGAATGATTTCGTCAGTCGAATCGAGGAAGCCTCCGGGCGTGTCGAGTTCGATCAGGACCGCCTGATCGTGATTGGCCGCGGCGTCATCGAGGGCGCGTTCGATGTACTCAGCAGTGATGGGATGGATGGTGTCGTGGACGACGATCTTGAGGACGTCGGCGGATGCCGGGAGCGCGAAAAGGGAAATCAGTGAGAAGAAGACGATGGCAAGTCGAGACGGTTTCATGATGCGCACACCTTGGACACGGCGCTTACAGGTTTATCTTACGCCCCTTCGGGGCTGCGTCGATGTCGCGGTGGTCACGCACGGGTCGGGAAAAAATCGGCAGCGAAACAAAACTGACCAGGGCGCTAAAGCGCGAGTCGAAGCCTGCGGTTGGCGGCACGGCTAAAGCCGTGCCCTCCCGCCCTGAAGTCGTGGCCACCCGCTCTGAAGCCTGGCCACCCGTAGTGAAGTCGTGGCCTTCGGTGCCACGGGGCGGGCGCGTGTATGTTAACTATCCCCTCGTCCCGTCTCTGGTTATCGGCACGGCGTTATGTTCTTCCACTTCCACCCGTTCATTTTGTGTCCAGCCCGGCAGTTCGGTGCTGCCGGTGATCAGGCGCGCTCCACGCTCGTAGGTAAGATACGACCACGCCCATTGGATCATTACGATGATACGGTTGCGGAAGCCGATGAGAAAGAAAATGTGGACAAAGAGCCAGGCGAGCCAAGCCAAATATCCGGAGAGGCTGAAGCCGGGGAATTGGGCTACTCCGGCGGCGCGCCCGATGGTGGCGAGGCTTCCTTTGTCCAAGTAATGGAAGTTGCGACGTGGCTGATTTTCCAGGTCGCGGGCGATCAATTTCGCGACCCACTTACCTTGCTGAATGGCCACCGGCGCAACTCCGGGGAGCTGTTTGCCGTGTTTGTCCTTCAAGGCGGCTAAGTCGCCGATCACGAATACTTCGGGATGGTTGGGGAGGCTGAGGTCGGGCTGAACGTGAACGCGACCATTGCGATCAATCGGTGCGTCGAGCTTGCTTCCCAGGGGCGATGCTGCGACTCCGGCGGCCCATAACACGACTTGGGCAGGAATGCGCTTTTCTCCCACCCAGACCACTCCGGGTTCAATGCAGGTGACGACACTCGAGGTGTGTACCTCGACTCCCAGACGCTCAAGTTGTTGCTGAGCTTTGCGCGATAAGACCTCGGAATAGGTGGGCAGAACGCGCGGGCCGCCTTCGAGGAGCAGAATCTTTGTCATGGCCGGATTGATGTTGCGAAACTCCTTGGCCAGGACGTGGCGGGAAATTTCGGCCAAGGTTCCGGCCAGTTCCGTGCCCGTCGGCCCAGCGCCTACCACTACGAAGTTCAGCGGGAAATTGGGGACTCCGGCGGCTACCTGTCTTTCTGCTAATTCGAAGGCCAAGAGCACGCGACGGCGGATTTCCAGGGCATCTTCGATGGTCTTCAGCCCAGGCGCCAGCGGTTCCCATTCCGGGTGACCAAAGTAAGCGTGGGAGGCTCCCGACGCTATGACCAGATAGTCATACCCTAGTACCTGCTCATTCGTAATGACGGTGCGCTCTTTCAGATTGAAATCGCGTACTTCCTCAAGCAACACTTCAACATTGGAATGTCCTCTTAATATCCAGCGGATGGGGGCGGCAATTTCGCCGGGAGACAGGCCGGCAGTCGCGACCTGGTAGAGCAGAGGTTGAAAAGTATGGTGGTTCTTACAGTCGACAACTGTCACCTGGAGCGGCAGACTGGCGAGGTTCCGGGCGGCCGTCAGTCCACCGAAGCCCGCCCCAACCACCACGACTCGCGGGTTGGATTTGCTGTTCATAGGCCCCTCTATAGAGATTCAGAATATGGCCTCTGAGACGAAATCTTTTCGCGCCATCGCGGGCCCGCTGCCGCCGCTAACGATCCGCGTCCACGGGGCCGGGATCACGGAGACTTGGCGCCGGCGATTGGTTTGGGCTCAGGTAATCATTGCCTTTCTGGCTGTGGAATGTGGGGTTTGGGCGGCACGGCTATCAGTCCGGAACCGGTGGGCGATGGCTGCGGGGATCATCGTGGTGGCTTTTGCGCTGGTGGACCGGCCGTCCGTGCGGCGGTTGGGATTGGGACTGCCGAACGCCATGGGAACGAGCCTGATGTTAGGTGTAGGCCTGACGTCGGCCGTACTGCTGATGCTTCTGACGCGCTGGGTCGGAGGCGGGCCGGTGCCGGCTAATCCCCTGTTTCCCAACATGCACATGGCGTGGCAGTACATGGTGTGGGCGCTGGTGCAGGAATTCATGCTGCAGTCTTTCTTCTTTACGCGCTGCGAGGAACTGTTTGGAAGCTCGGCCGCAGTCTGGGTTACGGCGACATTCTTTGCGGTAATCCATGTGCCGAACATGGTTTTGACGACGTTTACGTTAATCGGCGGACTTTTCTTCTGTGAGATGTTTCGACGTTATCGGAGTATCTATCTTCTTGGCATCGTGCATGCGGTCCTGGGGCTGACGCTATCGGTTACGATCCCTTCGAGTTTGCTCTACCATTTGCGGGTGGGGATTGGGTTTCTGCGGTAGAACAGGCGCGGGTTCCTCGCTTATTTCCCATTCACTATTGACACTGATAGCTACCATCCTCGTATCTCGCCTATAAATTGCCGCAAAATTGACTAATCCGCTCTTGACAGCACTTACGTCGCGTGACACTCTTCCTTGCTGTTGCACCGAGTGTTTTCTCCGGCCCCTGTCTTCGAACGGCGCGCTCCACTTCCCGGAGCGTTTTAGAGGAGGATCAATGTTGCCCCAACGTGCGACTCAACTCTTCTTTTTTCTGGTTGTGAGTCTGGTTCTCATCGCGCTCTTCGCCCCTGAGCGCCCAACTGTATAACCCGGTTACGCACACCAATCTCCCGTGTTGTCCTGGCGATCCGCTGGCGGTCGATGTGAACGGAGATGGCCGGGCTGATGTGATTGAATCCTCTGGCAGCGATGTGCAAGTGTGGTTCAGCAACGGAGACGGAACGTTCGAGGCGGGTTCCAGCTATCCCTCCGGCGGCTATCTTGCAATTTCCCTTGCCTCCGCAGATCTCAACGGGGATAGCAACCCCGACTTGGTTGTCCTCAATAGTTGTATCAGCAGTGCTGATTGCAGCAGCAGTGTTCTTGCCGTGCTACTGAACAACGGCGATGGGACGTTCCACCTAGCGGCCACCTACAACCTGGGTCGGTCAAGCTATGGCGTAGCGGTAGCCGACGTGAATGGAGATGGCAAACAGGATCTGGTTTTCACTTCGCAATCTCAGGCAGGAACGTTGTTGGGCAACAACGATGGAACGTTTCTACCCATTCAGACTTCCAATATCGGAGTGACCCTAAACCCAATTTCGCTGACAGACTTAAACGGGGACGGCAATGCCGACCTGCTCGGGGTCGGTGCTGGCCAGGGGGCGGTGTCCCTGAGCAACGGCGACGGTACCTTCGGACCGGTGCACGTGTATGATCCGGGCGGCTTGCACCCGCTTGCGATTCTAGGTGGGGATGTGAACCACGATGGCTGGAAGGACCTAATCATCCTCAATGACTGCAATGACGATCTTTGTTCTTATGGAGAGTTAGGAGTTTTGTTGGGGAATGGCGACGGGACGTTTCAAAGCGCTGTATCCTCCCCTTCGCGGGGCCGTTTCCCCAGTCACATGGCGATGGCGTTACAAGGCAATGGCTCTCTAAACCAGTTGTTTGTAACCGAATGTCACAAATGCTGGCGAGGTAGAGGTTATCCTGGGTACGGCAGGGTCGCCATGTTCTACGGTAATAGTGACGGCACCTTGACGCTCGCCAACCTCTTTTACACGGGCGGGCTTGGGGGCTCGGGAGGGGTTACGCTCGGAGATGTGAATGGCGACGGCAGGCTCGATATCTTGGAGACCTGGGGAATTGTCGGCGTACTTTTCCACGTTGGGCGTCACCCGACTAGTTCAATTCTGAGTTCGAGCTTGAATCCGTCCGTTCATGGCCAGTCAGTCACCCTTACCGCAACCGTGAGCTCGAGACTCGGCCTTCCCACTGGATTTGTAAGATTCATGAACGGTGTCCATTGCCTCGGCAAGGTGACGATGATTGATGGGGTGGCTACGCTGACTACGGATCAATTGCCGGTCGGCGCGCTTCCAATCATCGCGCTCTACGAGCCGGATGTATTGTGGGAGAAGAGCCAGGCGACGTTCACTCAGGTGGTTAACCCGCCGTCGGCGAAGGAGTGAGCTGTGGTTCCCCGTAGCGGCCCTTGGCGACCAGGCCAAGACTTACCGTGAGGGTGTCCCCACCATTTGGGACCGGGGGTTCCCTTCAGGGGAGCATCCATGCCGGTGATTCCGATTCTTGACAGGCTGACTTCGGCGCGATTATAAGTAAGTGTTTACTTACTTCGCGCCATGGCCACTCCCCAAACCCGTTACTCCTCCGCCGACCGGCGCGAGCAGATCCTCGAAGTGGCCACCGGCCTGTTTGCTCAGCAGGGCTTCCAGGGGACGACCACCAAACTTGTTGCGGAGAAGTCCGGCGTCACTGAGGCGCTGATCTTCCGGCATTTTCCCAGCAAGGAAGAGTTGTACTGGGCGGTGATCGAGCGCAAGATCAACTGCGCGGCGCCGCTCGAGCGGTTGCTGGAGAATCTTGAAGCGGGCGGCGACGATCTGGAGATTCTGTCGCGGGTTGCCTTTGAAGTGCTGGATCGGCGAGCCAAGGATCAGACGTTCTCCCGGTTGCTCCTGTTCAGCGCGCTGGAGAAGCACGAATTGTCGGAGCGGTTCTTCCGCAACTACATTGCAAATTATTTTGAGGTGCTGGCGCGCTTCGTCCGGGAGGGCGTTTCCGCCGGACGGTTTCGCAGCGTCGATCCGCTGCTGGCGGCGCGTGGGTTTGTCGGCATGCTGGTGTATCACTCCTGGATACAGGAACTCTTCGGTGGGAAAGAAGTACAGGATTTCGATCTGCATACCGTGAGTCGCACGCTGGCGCGAATCTGGCTCCAGGGAGTGCAGGTAGAAAAGAAGGCGGCGCGGCGGAAGGCAAAAATTTTGCCCCGGCGGAAGCGCTTGCAGCATCAGGTTCAATAAGGAAAATGAGACACGACGGTTCAAATCGTTTGCGGGTTGTACTGCTGGCGTCAATGGCGGCGCTGCTATGTTGGTTGTCGGCTTGCGTTGGGACTAAGGCGGCTCCGGGAGCGCCCCCGCCGGTGCCGGTGCTGGCGGCGACGGTCGAGCAGAAGGATGTTCCTCTCCAGGTGCACGCGATTGGCGCAGTCGAAGCTTACTCGACGGTGTCCGTGAAGACGCAGATCACGGGGGAGTTGACGGGAGTATTTTTCAAGGAAGGCGAGGACGTCACCAAGGGGCAGCTGATTTTTACACTCGACAAGCGTCCCCTGGAAGCGGACGTCCGGCGCGCCGAAGGCGCGTTGGCGCGCGACGAAGCGCAGGCACAGAACGCGCTCAGCGAACAAAAGCGCTATGAGTCGCTGGTCAAGGCTGGTGTAGTTTCGACCCAGGAGTATGACCGGGTAGCCGCGAATGCGGCGGCGCTGGAGGCGGCGGTGCGCGCCGACAAGGGTGCACTGGAAAATGCCAAGGTGCAGCTGGTCTATGCTTCGATCTATTCGCCGATCAATGGGCGTACGGGAAATTTGCTCGTCCATCAGGGAAATATGATCAAGGCGAATGACGTGCCGTCCCTGGTCAACATCAATCAGGTCGAGCCGATCTACGTTACTTTCACGGTGCCGCAACAATATCTGGGGGAGGTGAAGCAATACTCCCGGAACGGCAGCCTGGCGGTGCAGGCGGTTATCCCGGGTGACACGCATGGCGCGATCACCGGGAAACTGAGTTTTATCGACAACATGGTGGATTCGGGCACCGGCACGATCAAGCTGAAGGGTGTGTTTGCGAACAGCGACCGCCGATTGTGGCCCGGGCAATTCGTCGATGCGTATCTCACCCTCAAGACACAGAGCAATGCTCTGGTGATTCCATCGCAGGCGATCCAGAATGGGCAGCAGGGGAGCTTCGTTTACGTAATTAAAGACGACAACACGGTCGAGGCGCGACAGGTCACGACTACCGAAACGCAGCAGGCGGGACAGTTAATTGTGCAGAAAGGCTTGGCGGCAGGCGAACGCATTGTTACGGACGGACAGTTGCGATTGGTGCCCGGGAGCAAAGTGCAGGTCAAGCAGGCGACGGCGTCGCAGACTGTTCCGGTGAACGCGGGCCAGTAGCGCCGGGGAGTAGCGCGTTCCCGTTCGCGGAAGGAGACGCGGCGCGCCGCGTCTCTACTAGAGATTTCGTATGAACATCGCAGAAGGCTTTATCCGGCGGCCGGTCATGACCACCCTGGTCATGGTGGCGATTCTGTTGTTCGGAATCATGGGATATCTCCAATTGCCGGTGAGCGATCTGCCGAACGTCGATTTTCCTACGCTGCTGGTAAGTGCGAGCGTGCCGGGGGCGACGCCTGACACGATGGCATCGGCGGTGGCGCAGCCGCTGGAACGGCAGTTCTCGACCATCGCCGGACTCGACTCGATGACCTCGAGCAGTTCGCAGGGATCCACGCAAATCACGCTGCAATTCAACCTGAGCCGCAATATCGACGCGGCTGCGCAAGACGTGCAAGCGATGATCGCCAAGGCGGCGCGCGATCTGCCCCAGAACATGCCGAGTCCGCCTTCGTATCAGAAGGTAAATCCGGCGGACCAGCCGGTGCTCTACGTGTCGTTAAACTCGCCGACCATGCGGCTCTCCGATGTCGACGAGTATGCCGAGACGCTGATCGCTCAGCGCGTTTCGATGGTGAGTGGCGTGGCGCAGGTACAGGTGCTGGGCGCGCAGAAATATTCGGTGCGCGTGTCGCTCGATCCGAGGGCACTGGCCAGCCGGCAAGTCGGCATCGATGAAGTGGGGCAGGCGATTCAGACCGGGAACGTGAACCTGCCGACAGGCACGCTCTTTGGTGCTGATAAAGCGTACATCGTGCAGGCCACGGGACAGTTGAACAAGGCAAGCGACTATGCGCCGCTGATCGTGACCTATCGCAATGGCGCTCCGGTGCGGTTATCGGATGTGGGAACGGTGCGCGACAGTGTGGAGAACGACAAGACCGCAACCTGGTTTTTCGACAGGGAAGGCGGCGTCCGGCGAGCGATCTTTCTGGCCGTTCAGCGGCAACCGGGAACGAACACGGTGGAAGTAGTGGACGGCATTAAGAAGTTGCTACCCACATTCCGTGAGCAGATGCCGCCTTCGGTCAAGATGAATATTCTGTATGACCGGTCTGTCACCATTCGGGATTCCGTCAGTGACGTGAAGTTCACACTGTTGTTGGCGTTGGTTCTCGTCATTCTCGTCATCTTTCTTTTCTTGCGAAATATTTCCGCCACCACCATCCCCAGTCTCGCTCTGCCGCTCTCGCTGGTGGGCACGTTCGCTCTGATGTACGTGATGGGCTATTCGCTCGACAACCTGTCGCTGATGGCGCTGACGTTGTGCGTAGGCTTCGTGGTGGACGACGCCATTGTGGTGCTGGAAAACATCGTGCGCCATATGGAGATGGGCGAACGCCCGATGGTCGCGGCGTTGCGCGGGTCAAAAGAGATCAGCTTCACTATCGTCTCGATGACGCTTTCTCTGGCCGCGGTGTTCATCCCGGTATTGTTCATGAGCGGACTGGTGGGGCGGTTGCTGCATGAGTTCGCAGTGACGATTGGCGCGGCTATTCTGGTTTCGGGCTTCGTGTCACTCAGCCTGACGCCCATGCTGTGCAGCCGATTCCTTCGTCCTCATGGCGAGGAAAAGCACGGGTGGCTGTGGCGGGTCACTGAAAGCTTTCTTCGATAACCTGCTGCGGTTCTACGACCGCACTTTGCAATTTACTCTACGGCATCGTGCGGCGACTTTTGCGCTGTCACTGGTCGTAGCGGTCGCGACCATCCAGATGTTTCGCACGATCCCCAAAGGATTTCTGCCGGATGAGGATCAAGGCTTCCTGTTCGTATTCACCGAAGGGCCGCAGGGGATTTCGTACGACAGCATGGTGCGTCACCAGAAGGAGCTGAACGAGATCGTGATGAAGTTGCCCTGGGTGGAGACATTCAATAGCACGGTGGGCGGCGGCACTTCCTCGATGTCGCAGAGCAGCAACCAGGGGCGGATCTTTCATCCACATGGTCCCGCGTAACCAGCGGCAGTCGGCGGCGGAACTAGTACAGGAGTTGCGCGCCCAGTTGGCCGTGGTGCCGGGCATCAATGCGTATCCGCAGTTGCTGCCAACGATTCGCATCGGCGGACAGCTTACGAAGAGCCAGTACCAGTTCACCCTGCAAAGTCCAGACATACAGGAGCTTTACGATGCTGCCCCGAAGCTGGAAAGCAAACTTCGGAGCGATCCTCGAGTCATTAACTTGCTGCAGGATGTCACCAGCGATCTGTTGATCAAGAATCCGCAGATCGACGTGAAGATTAACCGCGACCGGGCTTCGACTCTCGGCATCACGGCCGCACAAGTGGAAGACGCGTTGTACACAGCGTACGGTGCGCGCCAGATCTCGACAATTTATGCGCCCTCGAACACGTATCGCGTGGTGACCGAATTACAGCCGGAGTTTCAGGCGGATCCTTCGGTGCTTTCGATGTTGTATGTGCGGTCGTCCGGCGGGCAGCTGGTGCCGTTGAATGCGGTAGCGGAATTTTCTCCAAGCCTCGGCCCTTTGACCATTAACCACCTGGGACAGTTACCGGCAGTTACGATTTCGTTCAACCTGCATCCGGGAGTGGCGCTGGGCGAAGCGGTGAATGCAGTAAACAAAATCGCGCGGGAAACACTGCCCCAGGATATGTCCACCAGTTTTCAGGGGACGGCGCAGGCTTTTGAGTCGTCTCTAAGCGGACTCGGGATCTTGTTGATTGTCGCGATAGCGGTCATCTATCTGGTGCTGGGGATTTTGTATGAAAGCTTCATTCATCCCTTGACGATTCTTTCTGGCCTGCCTTCCGCCGGTTTCGGCGCGCTCCTGACGTTGATGATTTTCAAGATTGACCTCAACCTGTACGCGTTTGTCGGCGTGATCATGCTGGTCGGAATCGTGAAGAAGAATGCCATCATGATGATCGACGTCGCCTTGGAAAAGCAGCGGACGACAGGCGAGACTCCCGCGGAAGCGATCTATCAGGGTGCTTTGCTGCGCTTCCGTCCGATTATGATGACGACCATGGCGGCGTTGATGGGAACGCTGCCCATCGCGCTCGGACTGGGGGCTGGCGCGGAGTCGCGGCGTCCGCTGGGGTTGGCGGTGGTGGGCGGGTTGGTGTTCTCGCAAATGCTGACGCTCTACATCACTCCCGTTTACTACATTTATCTTGATCGGGTTGAGCACTGGTTCAAGTCCCGCAAACGGCGCCCGAGCGCAGTGGATGAGGACGTACGGGCTGGGGATCTGGTCGCTAGCGACGCGCACGACTGAAACGGGCCACTCCATGCGAGTCTGCCTCATTCGTGCTCAGGCTTGTGACTCTGTTCCCTCGCTACTGAATTTCTATCTCGAGATTGTAGGGGCTCCACTGTCTATCCTTGCGGGTACCCTCTATTTTCCAGTAGCCTGATCCTTCCCGGTGACCCATTCAGCGGCGCGTGGCGAACGTCGGAGGCGCCGGCACACTTCATGATTGTCAAAGATCAAGAGAGCGCGGATACGCTTGCGTCGCGTGAGGCCGCGAGCCATAGTGCATTACGTTTTCTGCTGCCCTCCGTTCGCGACCTCGTTTTTCTGATTGCGTTTTGGGCTCTTCTGATCGGCCCCCTCTCCAATCGCCCGCTCGCCGACGCGGACATCGGATGGCAGATCCGCGCGGGTGCGCAGATTCTGGCGACTCATTCCGTCCCGCGAGTCGATCCATTTTCTTTCACGATGAAAGGTCAACCGTGGTTTGCGTGGGAGTGGCTTTATGACGCGCTGCTTGGGATTGTCCACGGGGCGATGGGACTGAACGGTGTGGTGTGGTTGGCGGCGCTGCTGATGGCGACCACGTTCGCCATTGTATTCCGGCAGATGCTGGCACGTGGAACTGGGCTGCCGGTCGCAATGCCACTGTGGCTGCTGGTTTTGGGGGCTTCAAGTATCCATGTGTTTGCTCGTCCGCATATTGTGAGCTGGTTGTTTACGGTGTTGTGGTTCATTGCGCTGGAACGTTGGGAGCAGGGAATCGCACCTGTCTGGTTGCGGTGGTTTTTCCCCGTCTCGATGTTGTTGTGGGTCAATCTGCATGGCGGGTGGCTGCTGGGGATGGCGCTGCTTGCGCTTTATGCCGGTGCTGCATTCATAGAAAGTCTGCGAAGTTCGGACGCGATCGTACGAATTCTTTGCTTACAGCGCGCGCGCGGGATGTTGTGGATGTGGGTTGCGTCGGTAGTGGCAACGGTCGTTAACCCTTACGGTCTGCGGTTGCACGAGCATATTTATCGCTATTTGGGCGACCGCTATCTGATGAATCGCATTGCGGAATTTCGGTCGCCGGATTTTCATGGCTGGGGACAACGCTGCTTTGTGATGATTCTGGTGCTGGTGTTGATCGCGGCGGCGGGAAATCGCGGGAAGATGCGGATCAGCCATTGGATGGTCGTCCTCCTGATGGCTTGGGCGGGTGTATATGCGGTGCGGAACGTGCCGGTGTCGGCGATGGTGTTGGCGCTGATCGTGGGGCCAGGCTTGTGGGCGAGCGTGGCGGGGTTGGCGGAACGTCCGGAAGCATCGGGGCCGGCGCGGCGTGCGTCGGCCTGGCTGTCGGCTTTCGCGGACCGGTCACGAGCACAGGAATTTCGGCTGCGCGGACATTTGTGGCCGATGCTGGGTGTGATCGCGGCGCTGGTCGTTTGCCTGAACGGCGGGCGCATCGGGTCGCTGCAAGTAATTCACAAGGAATTTGACGGGGAACACTTTCCTTCGGGTGCCGTCGACTATCTTGAGCGCGAGCAGAAGACCGATCCAATCTTTATGCCAGATCAGTGGGGAGGATATTTCATCTATCGGTTGTATCCCAAACGGCTGGTGGTGATTGACGATCGCCACGACTTATATGGATCAGGCCGGTTTCAAGAGTACCTGATGCTGATGCAGGCGGAGCCAGGCTGGAAGGAAATACTCAAGAAATGGCAGATCCAAACGCTGGTGTTGCCGGTGGATTCTACGCTTACGAGTCTGTTGGGGCAGCTTCCGGAGGAATGGTCGAGAGTATATGAAGACAAGTCGGCAGTGGTGATCGAGAAGCGAGGCTCCAGCAACTAAAACGGAGGATGTGCCCGAGTTCCCCTCCGACTTTCTACCGCGCGCCCTAGGTTTCCGGCGGCGTTGGACATCCGGGGAAGTCTTTGAGGGCGGTGTTGCCGATGTACTGCAAATCCTTGATGCCGATGGCGCTGGTGTAAAAGGCGTCGGCGGTCAGACGGCGAAGAAAGGCGAAGAACTCGATGCCCTGGCTGAGTCCCGGGTCGGTGAGTGCGTTCTTACGGTACGCGATTTGATCCAGTATTTCTTTGCGGGCGTAGGACTGGCAGTCGATGAACGTACGGCCGTGGCGGTCGATGCAAACGCTGTCGAGCCAGATTAATCCACCACCGAGTTGGACCTGGTAGTCTTTGTTTTCGCTGGTGAGCAGGTCGATGAATTCGGGGGCGCCCGCTTCGACGGCTCCTCCGGAATGTTCGTCGGACGGGATAATCAGGTTGCACAGCGTGCCCAGCGTTTGATACTGATGGGGGCCGAAAAACTTCGGCTTATATTTCGCTCCGGGTTTGGCCGCCTTTTCATGGGCGACCATGCGGTGCGCGTGCTGAGCGGCCTGGAGAGGAATGATCTGCAAGACCGAACCCCCGACGGCGCCCATAGCAAGAGTTCTTAAAACGTCGCGGCGGCTGATGGGATGGGATGGCATAGGGTGTCGAGTTACAGCTCCCCTTTCCGCGCTTGTTCGAGCAGGTACTCGGAAGCGCGCCAGGACACGGCCAGGATCGTGAGCGTTGGATTCTTGTCGGGGTTGGTTACAAAGCCCGCTCCATCCGTCACGAAAAGATTTTTCACGTCGTGCGCCTGGCAGTAACCATTCAGCACCGATGTTTTCGGATCAGCGCCCATGCGGGCGGTGCCGATCTCGTGAATGATGACGCCGCCATCCTCAATGCCGTACGGATTGTCGCCGTCCGTCTCGGTTTTCGTGAGATATGTGCCACCGGCGGCTTCAACGATGGAGCGAAAGGTTTCCTGCATGTCTTTCGCCATTTTGATTTCGTGGTCGCTCCACTTGAAGTGGAAACGAAGAGTGGGGATGCCCCACTGGTCGACGCGGTCGGGATCGATCTCACAGAAACTGTCGAGGTTGGGGATCATTTCGCCGCGTCCAGAGAAACCCAGCACGGTGCCGTAACTCTTGCGGCAAGCCTGCTTCAGGCTCACGCCGTAGCCTTCCGTGTCGTCGCAAAGGTCGTCGAACATGCCTACACCCGGCATGTCTCGGCCACCGCCCATTTCGATGTGATAGCCGCGGGGGAAATCGTTGGTGCGGTCGTACTTCCACCAGGGAACGTAAACGTGCATGCCGCCGGTGCCATCATGATTGTGCGGCGGAATGTTCTGCATTTGCGGAAAATAGCCGGCGCCGCTGCTGCCCACCGAATCCATGAGATTGCGTCCGACCGCGCCGGAAGAGTTGGCGATGCCGTCGGGGAAGAGTGAGGATTTCGAATTCAACAAAAGGCGCGCCGATTCGCACGCACTGGCTGCGATCACGATGGCTTTTGCGTTTACGCGTCCCTCGGTACGGGTGGCCTTGTTGATGTAAGAGATGCCCTGCGCTTTGCCGTCCCTTCCGATAAGGATCTCGCGGGCCATGGCACCGGTGATCAGGGTGAGGCGGCCGGTCTTTTGTGCGGGTGGAATCAGGACCTGACTGGAACTGAAATTGGCAGCCACCTTACAGCCGCGTCCGCACTGGCCGCAATAGTGGCAGGCGGGCCGTCCGTTGAGCGGACGCGTCAGCACTGCGAGTCGCGCGGGAATGCAGAGAACGCCGGCTTTTTGACAGGCGCGCTGCAACACCACTTCGGAGCAACGGGGTTTCGGAGGAGGCTGGAAGATGCCGTCCGGAGCGCTGGGAATATTTTCCTTGGTGCCGAACACTCCGATGTAAGACTCGACCCGATCGTAGTAAGGTGCGAGCTCTTCGTAGGTAATCGGCCAGTCGTCACCGAGGCCGTCTCTGGTTTTCGATTGGAAATCGACGGGGGCAAAGCGCAGCGCGATGCGTCCCCAGTGGTTGGTGCGTCCGCCTACGATGCGGGAACGAAACCAGCGGAACTTCGATCCGGGCGCCGTGCTGTAGGGTTCGCCTTCGATGGTCCATGCGCCGGTCGGAGCCAGGAACTCGTTCTCCATGCTGAGGCCGGGCTGCATGGCATGGCCGCCGATGCCTACACCGCGATGCGGAAGTTCGTAGGGCCAGACGTGCTCCTTAAAATCTTTTTCGGGATTGAGCGGAGGGCCAGCCTCGAGCAGAACTACGCTGAGACCTCCCTCGGTAAGAACTTTGGCTGCCATGCCGCCACCGGCGCCCGAACCGACCACGCAGACGTCATACTCTTTGGGAGAACGAGCCCCTTGCATCATCGCGCCTACTTTTCCACCATCATGAAGTCTCCCGAAGATGCATTGACTTCAACGCGCAGTTTCGCGCTCATCGGGTCGGTGCCGTAAATCACATGCCAGACAAGTCCATTGGTTTGGCGGTCCCAGTTCAGAATATAAAGGATCGGTGTGTCGGGAGCTTTTTCCAGCAGTTTGTCTCCACCGTGTTTCTGGGCGGTCTCCAGAGCCTGGCTGGAGTCCACCTTGAGGAACTGAATGTCAAACACCGCGGTGCTGCTGTTGGTAGGGCTGTAGGTGTCCTCGACTCCGAAAGAGACTTCTCCATTGGCCCAGGTGTAGGGGCGGCTGGCGTGCATCTGCGTGGGGGAAGCAAAGCCGGCGCGCCACGCAAGTGACTTTCCTTCGCGCCCTTTGGAGTCTCCAGTAAGCTGGGACTCGAGACGGTAGGGCTGCGCATCGCGCGCCCAATTGCGGGCGGCAATGTAACACTTTTGAAACGCGCTTCGGCCGGTGAGGGGTTCGGGGGGCTTTGGCTTCTCCGCTTCCGAGGGCTTGCTCGGTTCGGATGTGCACGCCGTCATCATGACGAGCGCGAACAATGCAACGACCAGCTTTTTCATGGTCATTCCTGTAGGATTTTAATCGGATTGCATCGCCATTGTACTGGAGCTTCGCCATGGATTCCTACTTGGAAAGATTGCGGCGGGAACTCGAAACGACAATGACCGTCGCTGGTTCCGAGCGTATGAACAGCGGGCCACCAGGGAAGTGGACTCCGGCGCAGGTTCTGGAGCATTTGTTTCTCACATACCGCGGCACCAACGTGGGCCTAGCCAAGTGTCTGGAAAAAGGTGCGCCGCAGGCGACGGCCGTCACATTCCCGGACCGTGTGCGGACTTTTGCGGTGGTGAACTTGTCGTACTTCCCTCGCGGCAGGAAGACCCCCGAGCGCGCCAGTCCCCAGGGGATGCCGGCGGCAGAGGTGCAGGGCGCAATTCTCACCGAGATTCAAAAGATGGACGCCGGTTTCGCAGAGTGCGGACGCAGGTTTGGCCCGCGAACGAGGCTTCTGGACCACCCGGTCCTGGGACCGCTAAACATCGACCAGTGGCGGAAGTTTCACTGGCTCCACGGACGGCATCACGCACGGCAGATTCGCGAGCGACTGGGTGGCGCTTAAAAGATTTCTACACGGGTGCAATAAAACGGCCGCCCTTCGGGCGGCCGCGTGACTTGGATCAGTCGGCGTCTTGCCCAGATTATTGGCAAGACTTATTCGCGCTGCTTGACTCCGGCTTTGCGCGCCTGCTCCTGGAGGTTCTCCAGGTCCTGCTGGGCGGCGTCAACGGCTTTCTGCTTTTCGTCGAGTTGTTTCTTGAAATCGGCTTCGTCTTTATCCCACTGGGCGGAGTTGCGCAGGCGATTGCCGGCGTCGGAATACTCGGCGACGGCGCGCAGACGGTATTCGCGCTGCGTGAGGTCCAGTTCGCGTTTCAGAGAATCGATCGTCTTCTTCTGATCGTCGATCTTGTCCTTCCAATCTTTGGCGGCCTGCTCGCGGTCGGCGGCCTCGGCCTTCGGATCGACCGGAGGGGCGGCGGCTGCGGAAGCGTTGGGGTCACTGGACTGGGTGCCGGCATCGGCGGTGGCGGGACCTACGACGCTCAAGTGATCGGTTTTCGGAAGGTTATCGTTATCGTAATAGTGAGTGGAGGCGGTCTGCTGGGTCTTCCCCTTGCGGGCGGAACGTGCCGCGTCGGCGAGGGACTGTGCTGAAGCAAGGCTTGTTCCAGCCAGCAACAATGCTCCGATGGTCATCCAGATTGTCTGTTTCATTTCAGCATCCTCCGCAGGGTGCGATCCAGTCGCCGACCTGCCGTTGTTAGTCTTGAACCGTTAATCTCAAGAAGTTGTGGCCGCCTTCGCGTTCGCGCCAGCCAGGAAACTGCCGATGGTCCGGTCGAGTTGCGCGGCTTCGCGGGCAATGTCATCGGCCAGTTGCCGCGCCAGTTCGGCGTCGCGGCTGTGGGCCAGTTGCTGCGCGTATCCCGAAATGGTGGCGAGGGAGTTTCTCAGTCCAAGCGCCATTTCGGCGGAGACCCCCTGGCGCGTTTCCTCATCCTTCCGGATACGCGAAATTTCAGTTCGATCGGTGAGCACGAAAGTCGTTCCCATCAGGCTGGCGTCTTCGGCCAGGACCGGAGAGACAACGAGATCCAGAACACGGCGCGAACCATCCGGGCTGACATAGTCGAGCACCAGGCCCCGGATTACGGCCTCGCCTTGCACAGCGGGAGCAATCGCTTCGTCGAAATTACCGGTACTGCCGTCGCGCAATGTGGCGCTGCGAAAAAGCTCGTTGGCGCGCATGCCGATCGGGGATGCGAATCCGAGAACCTCACGAGCCCTCGAATTGGCCTGACGGACCAATCCGCTGGTATTGACAAACAGTACGCCGCAGGAAAGATTGGCGAGCACGGTGGAGCTCAAGGTGTCAGAGGCTTTCGCTTTTCTCCGTTCGGCTTGTTGGAGGGCCGTGAGCTCGTGCTTCTGCTGTTTCAGTTGCTGAATGACAGCGTGATAACTGTGGATCGGCAACCCCTCAGCGGAGAGAGGAGACTGCGCGAAGGAATCGGCGTCACTCACAAGGCTCTTGCGGGTGCGGCGGATGGCGTAGACGCCCAGCACAAAGGCGGCGACGGCGATGGTCAGCAACAGGCCCATGCGCAAGATCATCGGATTCAGCAGCACCTTCACAGCAGCCCCCAATACCAGTGCAGCAGATCATTGCCGAAGAAAAAGGCCAGCAACGCCATGCTGCCGAGAAAGACTCCGAACGGCATTTCGTAGTGTCGCAATGCCAGGCGCGCGGATTGCCAGGCGCGGCGGCGCGCTTCCACTGCGGAATTGCCGCGCGCGGCATTGCGGCGCGTACGCTTGATCCAGACCGCGAGGACGGTACTTACTCCGAACAGCGATCCGGCCAGCGATGCAGCGAAGATGGTCAGCACCGTGAGTTTGGTGCCGAGGAACGCTCCGATCATCGCCATTAACTTGACGTCCCCAAAGCCCATGCCTTCGACGCCGCGCGCACGCAGGTAGATGGCGGCGGCTCCATACAAGAAGGACGCGCCGACGGCGGCTCCCAGCGCCGAATCCGCCAGGGACCACAAGCGCCAGGAAACCTCTCCGCTCACCGGCAGAGACACCAGGCCGGGCATGATTCGCGAGGCGAGATCATCAACTGGAACCAGCAGACTGAACACGATCCCCAGAACAATGCCGGGCAGAGTGAGTGCGTCGGGGAGAAGCTTGGTTTCGGCGTCGGTGAAAATCAGGCCGAGCAGCAGGTAGCCGAGGACGATGCATTTCGCCATCGCGAAGCCGAGTCCGAAGTGAGCGTAACAGCCGAGAAACAGCAAACCTGTCAGCAATTCCACGACGAGGTAGCGCGGCGAAATGGGTTCTTTGCAGGCGCGGCACTTTCCGCGCAGCAGCAGCCAGCTTAAAACCGGGAGGTTGTCATAGAGCGGAATGAACTTGCCGCAATGCGGACACGCGGACCCGGGAGCCACGACCGACCGCTCCAGAGGCAGGCGGTAGATGCATACGTTCAGGAAACTGCCAAAGGCGAGTCCCAGAGCGAAGATCGTGATGGCGAGAAGCGGGTCCACGTTAGCTAAGTGCCCAGTTTGTCTGGATTTGGCGATTATATGCCGGGTGGGTGGGGGGCTTCTAAGGTACGAAGGGGATGGTACTTTCGGCCATCGGATGTAATTGGCAACAAAGCAGAAAGCGGACGGGTCGGCTACGCCGGCGGACAAGCGCGTGAGGGCCTGTGGATAGCGGGTTCCGCCGCGACGATCCTTGGGGGATGCGCGGCATAAATCACGAAAAAATCGCAAAGGTCTATCTACATTCGTGTGCGCCATCGGACGAGAGATCTGTCATTGTCGCCGAGGAGAATTTGCGAGTCGACGTTATGCGTGAGCGACGAACCGCAGTGATGATCGTCGTGGAGGCCACCTGGGAAGATCATAGCGGAGCCTTGCGGACGATTGCCGCGCGGATTGAAAACAAGTCCGCCGGTGGAGTCTGTCTTCGAGTGCCGACGCCCATTGCGGTGGGATCGAGGCTGAAAATTCAGTGGCGCTGGGAACAATTCTCCGGGGTTGCCAGGTATTGCGTCAGCGACGGGATGGACTACCTGGTCGGAGTACAACGAGACGGTGCGAACACGCAGATAGTGGAGCGGTCCGCTCTCGCAGTCTTACAAGAGACCCCGCAGTTGACGGCCAAGAGCGGCGAGCCTCCCGCGGAAAAAACGCCGACGGCCCGCGAGCAAATGCGAGAGAAAGTAAGAGATAGCAAGCCGCGCAAAATTCGTGCGGCTTCCAAGAAGGCCATTTTCAGGCGTGAAAGAGAAAGATGCCGGCGTTCGTCGAGAGGCAAAACGCCACACCAAGCAGAATCCATCACCACCAATCAGCGAGGAAGGGACACTTATGGGAAGAAGTTGGCTCTGGAAAAATAAACAAGAAGCAGCGGACGGAAACGGCAACGGAAAAAACGAGGGGCATGGTAACGGTAAGGAAAGCGGCGAAGGCGCGAACCCGCACGGGGAGCGCATGCTTCAGTTGGCGCCGCTTCCGGAAAGAACGCCGGCGACTCCAGCCGCGGAAGGGGCCGCGCGGGCCCAGGTCGAATACATGTCGATGGAAGATATTTATTCCGCGGCCGGGATCATTTGTTTACGCCGGGGATACAGCATCAAGAAAGTGGTCGAGATGTTGCGCAGCGAACATATGCGCGGGCTCTCGAAGGAAATGAAACGCGCGGCGGTGCTGATGGCTCTGGACGCCGCCAGCATTACCGTCGCCGAAGTGTTGGGAGACGCCAAGCTTCGTCAGGAAGCCCTGGATTCCTACGAGGACGGACAACGGAAGCAGGCGGAGGCGGAATGGGGTCGAAAGGCGGAGGAGATTGTCCAGATTGAGGCGGAACTGGAGAGGGTAAAAGAGCAATATGCCGCCCGCATCAGCCGCCACCACGATGCGGTCGCGCGCCAGAAGGCGGCCTTCAACAGTTGGCAGAAGATGAAACAGCAGGAGTCGCAGAGCATGTTGGAAGCGTCGGAACTGTGCCTCAAGTCGCCTCTGGGCGAGACTGGCACCGGGTCACGTTCTGATGTGAGCCTGATTTCCGCCAGCACGAGGACAATGTAACCTCAGGCGACCTGGCTGGCGGCGTACTCGTTGGGCAGGAAGATGGAGAATACCGTTCCGCGATGTGGACCCAAGGACTGGCTGCGCAGGCGAATGGAACCGCCGTGCTTCTGGACGATGCCGCGCGAAACCCAGAGTCCCAGGCCGGTCCCGGTGTCTTTCTTGGTGGTGTAAAAGGGTTCGAATATGCGGCGCATGCTTTCGCGAGGGATGCCGCTGCCGTTGTCGGCGAGCGTGATGCGGATCCCATCTTGCAAGTCGGACCATCGGCGCCCCGTCTGCACTCGGACTTGCAGAATGCCGCTGTCATCCATGGCATCGACGGCGTTCACCAGCAGATTGGTGAGCAGCTGACGGACTTCGCCGGAGTACCCGCTGATCTGGGCGTTGCCGCGATAACGCCGGGTCACCTGAATCTTCTTTCCCTGGAGTTTCCGGGAATATAAGTCGATCACTTCATCCATCAGATGCGCGGCGTCCATACGGGCGGGAGCGGTCGTGTCCCGGACAAATCCCAGGGTTTGCTGCGCCAATCGAGCGACGCGGACCACTTCCTGTTCGGCCATGACCAGATATTGATCGGATTGGCGGGGATCGTTGCGCGCGAGATACAGCAAGTTGAGCACAGCCTCAAGTGGATTGTTGATTTCGTGCGCGATGGAGGCGGCGAGGCGTCCGGCGGTGGCCAGCTTTTCGCTGCGACGCACCGCTTCTTCGGAACGACGCTGGGCGGAGATGTCGCGCGCGATCACAGAGGTTCCCAGGATCTGGCCTTCCTGATTCCGGAGCGGCGAGATGGTCAGGATCAGCGGAACGCGCGTGCCATCCTTGCGCATGCGTTCAGTTTGGTAAGCCTGGATTGAACCTCCGCGATTAAGGACCTGGCCGTGGTGCTCAACCTCGTTGCGGCGTTCGGGGGGCGCAAGGTTCAATACGGAAGAGCCGACGGCTTCTTCTTCGCTGTAACCGTAGAGTCGCTCGGCGCCGCGATTCCAGGTGGTGATGACGCCTTCAGGAGTGGTGCCGAAGATGGCGTCGTCGGAGCATTCAACAATGGCCGCCATCTCGCGCATGCTTCGTTCTGCCTTCAGTTCGGCCCGGGTTCGCTGCCGAGCCAGACTGCCAACCAAAACTGCCAGGGCGAGAAACACAATCAGACGCTCGGCATCGTCACGTGGGTTCAGTGCAAAGCTGTAGCGGGGCAGGAAGACGACGAAATCGAGACACGCGGTGGAAACCGCGCAACAAAAAAGGGCCGGGCCGAGGCCGAAGAAGCGGGCAGTGACTACGACCGCCGCCAGAAACAGCGCGAAAGGATGGCGGTGCAGGATCGGAGAAAAAGTCCAGAGGCTGAGCGCAAGCCAGGCGTTGAGGACGGCACCGGCATACCGAACGACGCCCCAATGGCGCCTGAGTGCCGCCCATTTTTCGAGCATGGGCGCTTTGCCCGACGGGTTGAAGAGGCGCCGGTTCCTAGCGATCATGACTTGACGAGTTCCTGCGAAGGGCGCGGTACCGCCGAATCGATTCTGCAAAGACTTTAGCAGCCTCGGGGCGCGGCGGCAACCGGTTCAGGATGGCTTAGAGTGTGTTCGATCAAACTTGGCAAGAGACGCGGCTTGGCCGCGTCTCCACCAGCGGACTCAGCTACTGCGGGCCGAGGTTTTCTGGAGTTGAGGAGGTTGGTGGAGCAGGGGCCGTATCCGGCGGCGGAGCCTGACTCTCCAGCTTGCGGCGTCCGGAATTCGGACCTTCGTTAACCGGCGTGACCGTCAGCGAAGACTGCAGGTTGAAGTTCAGCACGGTTTCGGACGGCAATTTGATTTGCTGCCCTTTGGTTGCGGCCTGTACGCCTCCGCCCACGCCGCCGCCGGCCGCTGCTCCGATGGCTGCGCCCTTGCCGCCGCCAGCGATGCCTCCGATGATGGCTCCGATGGCCGCCCCGGCTCCTACTTTTTCGGCGGTGTTCTTGCCGCGTGAATTGCCTTCGCGCCGGTATTCGTCGGTCTGGATGCTGTACGATTTTCCGCCTACCGCAATGCGATCGAGTTGCAGGGCCAGCTCCGATTTGCCCGCAAACTTGCCGGCGCTTTTCACGTCGATGATATGACCTTGGACTTCATAGCCGGCGGGAACAACGATGTCTCCGTCAACCGACAGAGGCGCATCGAGAGTCGCTTTGAAACTTTGTCCGGGCTGCGCGGTTTCGGAATCGAGTTCATCGACCAGACGGATCGACAACGGCGTGCCCGAAGGAATGGTTACTCTTCTTGGTGGTGGTGGCGGTGCTGGTGCCGCGACGGCTACCACGGGCGCGGGCGCGGGTGCGGGGGCCGGATTGGAATCCTGCGACGGCGCTACCGATGGTGGAGGAGCCGCGGACGCCATGTCGGATGACCTTGAAACATGCCGTTGGCGAGGAACACTGGGACGAGGCTTGTCCGCTGGACTGGGACGCTCCGCAGGGACAGGTTGTTCTGACGACAGCGCTGCTGAAGGCGCTGCCACTTCCAGGTCGTTCACGACTTCTTTGACGCCGGGAACCGACGATGCATAACGGGATGCGGCGGAACGCTGCGCCTCATTATCGACAGTGCCAGAAAGAGTCACCACTCCGCCCGAGGTTTGCACGGTGAGCTGTTTGCCTTGCAATCCTGAATCGGCATTGAGCTTGCTCTGTACCTCGCTGGTAACGTCGTTGTCCCCGACCGCTTTCGTGCAGGCAACGCCGATGGCGATGATGCCGACGAGCACCATCATCCAAACATAAAAACTGATTCGAGGTTTCATAGCACACTCCTCAACAGGGAAAGATTATCCCAGTTTAGATGCCGGGCTGGAGAGATTTGCGCGAAAATTTATGGCTGGGCCGTGCGTGAAGGGGGCCTTGCAAGCGGCCCTCCCGGAAAATAAGTCAGCTCGAAAATAGGGCCTGAACTCTAGCTCGACGGCGACGCCTGCTGGCGCAGAAACTTGTAGTCCAGGATGGAGGCGGCCAGCACGGATCCCGTCTTCGTCGCATGGGCCTCCTTGGAGCGAATCAAGCGGCCTTGGCACAGTACGGTGCTGTTTTTCTGGCCGGAAATCTCTTCCGGCATCTCGAAAACCATTTCAATGAGGGCATTGGCCGGCAGTTGCTGCGGGCCGTGAAACAACACCCCCGATTGGCTGATGTTCTGAATCACACCTTCAAACCAGGTGCTAAGGTTTTTCACCCGGAATCGAAGCGGACTGTCCAGTTTCAAGCGGCGTGCCCGGGGGACCCAGGTCGGTTGCTTCGGACTGGAGCGGCGTTTAACGGCGGCGGTGTCCGCCACGGGGTTTTCCACACGGTTGCCGCGACGCATGGTTTTCCAATCGTACTGATAAGCGGCGGCGCACTGGAGGCAAACCTGGTAGTACTCTCCATTGGCGGCGCGCCGAGGCCAGGCGAATTCGTGCGAACAACGTCCCAGCATGAGAACATCCATGATCTTTTGCGGCATGATGAGTGATAGCGCCCGGAACTTTCGGGCTAGTTTCATCTTGCGACGAGATGGCATCGCTGGATAGGTTACTTTCGTGTGTGTCCCAAACTGCCGCCCAAAACGGAACGACTTGGAGGTTCAGCAGACACGGTGATTCACGTCTCTGGCGGGACCATAACGAGCGGCTCCCACTAGCGGAGTGATATAGTACCCGGTCGATTCCTGCATTATCCGAAGTAATCAACTTGATTTTGGAGGCACTCATGTGTGGTCGCATGCTAGGGCGAGCCGCGGCGCTCGTCATCCTCGCCGGATTTCTCAGGGTGCTTTCCGCACAGGAAACTTTGCCTTACCGGAATCCTGCTCTTCCTGTGGAGCAGCGCGTCGCCGACTTGCTCTCCCGTATGACGCTCGAGGAGAAGGTTGCGCAATTAGGCGGAGCGTGGCAAAACCGATCCATCGTGAAGGATGAAACACTTTTCTTTGTAGACAAGAATCGCGCGTTTCTCCCTGACCGAGCTGCGGTGCTCCTGAAAGACGGGCTGGGTGAGATGTCACGTCCCAGTGAACAGCGTGGGCCACGCGAGATGGCGGAATTTACCAACACGCTGCAAAAGTGGATCATCGAACACACGCGGCTTGGAATCCCGATCCTTTTCCATGAGGAGTGTCTGCATGGCCATGCGGCGCCGAAAGGCACGTCTTATCCACAGGCCATCGCGTTGGCGTCCACCTGGGACACGACACTGGTGCACGACGTGTTCTCCGCCACGGCGCAGGAAGTTCGCGCGCGCGGCGCCCAACAATGTTTGACGCCCGTCCTCGACTTGGCGCGCGACCCTCGCTGGGGACGCACGGAGGAAACCTATGGAGAGGATCCTTACCTGACTTCTCGCATCGGTGTGGCTGCCATCGAGGGATTTCAGGGAGTTGGTCCGGCCATCGACAAGTCACACGTCATGGCGACGACGAAACATTTTGCCGTGCACGGCCAGCCCGAAGCTGGAACGAACGTAGCACCGGGTAATTACTCGGAGCGCGTGGTTCGCGAATACTTTCTCAAACCCTTCCAGGTCGCGATTCAGGAGGCCCATGCCGCCAGCCTCATGCCTTCCTACAATGAAGTGGACGGCATCCCTTCGCACGCGAACCGGCACCTTCTGGACGATGTGCTGCGCCATGAATGGGGATTCCAGGGCTTGGTAGTGTCAGACTACTTTGCCGTGAATGACCTGGTGGTTCTGCACCACGTCGCGGAGAACGAAGAAGCGTCGGCCCGAATGGCCCTCGAAGCAGGCGTGGATGTCGAACTTCCTGCGGTAGCAAATTTTCGCACCCTTCTGCAGCAGGTTCGCGACGGCAAGGTCGCAGAGTCACTGGTGGACCGGGCGGTAGGACGTGTCTTGCGTATGAAGTTCCTGACCGGGATCTTCGACGACCCATACGTGGATCCGGACTACGCCGAAAAAGTTACCAACAGCGCCGAGCATCAGAAACTGGCGCTTAAGGCCGCACACGAAGCCATCATTCTGCTCAAGAATCAGAACAGACTTCTGCCCCTCGATCCCTCAAAATACAAGCGGATTGCTGTGATCGGTCCGAATGCCGGCGAAGTTCATCTCGGCGGATACAGCAACAACCCGGGCCGCGGCGTCAGCGTGCTGCAGGGCATCAAGAACAAAGTAGGCACGGGTGGGGAAGTGCTCTATGCCGAAGGCTGCAAGATCACCGAAACGCTTCCCGATTGGGATGCCGACAAAGTGGTTCTCGGGGACCCGGTGCTCAACGCCAAACGCATTCAGGATGCCGTGCAGGTCGCGCGCAAGGCCGACCTGGTCCTGTTGGTGCTGGGCGAGAATGAGCAAACCTCACGCGAAGCCTGGGCCGTCAACCACCTGGGCGATCGCGACAGCCTCGATCTGCTTGGCAGCCAGGATGATCTGGCCAAAGCGATGGTCGAAACCGGGAAGCCCGTTGTAGTTCTGTTGCTTCACGGACGACCTAACTCGATCAACTACATCGCCGAACACATTCCTGCGATTCTCGACGGCTGGTATCTTGGGCAGGAAGGTGGCACCGCGGTTGCGGACGTTCTGTTTGGGGACGCCAATCCCGGTGGCAAACTGCCAATCACGGTGCCGCGCTCGGTTGGCCAACTCCCGGACTATTATTATCAGAAGCCTTCTGCCAAGCGCGGCTATCTTGGTTCGACCACGCTACCGCTATTTCCGTTCGGCTGGGGGCTGAGCTACACGACTTTCAAATACACCAATCTTCATCTCAACCCGGCAACCATTGGAACCTTTGGGCAGACGAAGGTCAGCGTAGACGTGAGTAACACGGGCAGGGTGAGTGGTGATGAAGTAGTGCAACTCTACATTCGCGACGAAGTGAGCTCGGTTACGCGGCCAATCAAGGAACTGCGAGGCTTCCGGCGCGTTACGCTCGAGCCTGGCGAGACCAAGACGGTGGAGTTTACTCTTGGGTTCGATCAGCTTTCATTCCTGGATGTGGACATGCATCGCGTGGTGGAGCCCGGAACCTTCAAGATCATGGCGGGGGGCAATTCCGTCGACCTGATCGAAACGACATTGACCGCGAAATAGAAAAGATACGTCCCACACGGCTTGAAAGAGGGGCGCAAGATGCGAAGAATTTCAAGAAGCATTCTCGGAATGATGGCCGTACTGTCTGCAACTCTGTGCAGTTGTGGTTCTTCGCCATCTGCCGCCACTCCTCCTCCGCCACCGACCTATGTGCTGACGTGGAGCGACGAATTCAGCGCCGCGAATGGATCATTACCCGATTCCGCAAAATGGGTCATGGAAACGGGCGGAGGCGGCTGGGGGAACAACGAACTCGAGACCTATACCAATCGGACCCAGAACGCGCATGTGCAGGACGGCAACCTTGTCATCACGGCCAACAAAGAAACTTACACCGGCGGTGACGGCATCACCCGTCAATACACTTCCGCCCGCATCAAGACGCAGGGTTTGTTCGACCAGAAATATGGGCGCTTCGAAGCCCGCATCAAAATTCCGCAGGGGCAGGGAATGTGGCCGGCATTCTGGATGCTGGGTAACAACATCGGCACTGACGGTTGGCCCACGTGCGGCGAAATTGACATCATGGAAAATATCGGAAAGGAGCCCGACAAAGTTCATGGGAGCATGCACGGCCCCGGCTATTCGGGAGGCGATGGGCTGTCGGGGACCTACACCATACCGTCTGGGAAATTTGCCGACGACTATCACATCTTCGCGGTGGAGTGGGAGACCTCGGCGGTTCGATTCTATGTCGATGGCAAGCTCTACGAGACGCGCACGCCCGCGGATCTTCCGTCCGGTAAAGCCTGGGCTTTCGATCATCCTTTCTTCATTCTGCTGAACGTGGCCGTCGGCGGAGACTGGCCCGGGGCGCCCGACAATAACACCGTGTTTCCCCAGAACATGCTGGTAGACTACGTGCGCGTGTACACCAAAAAATAGGCGGACCCGCACCCATGTCGGAGCCTGAAACGGAGAACACTTCTCGATGGCCAATGTCACGGTGAAATCGGCGGTTCCCGCAGCACCAGATTCCAATCAGAGTTACGGCAGCGCGCTGGCCATCGTGACCACGCTGTTCTTCATGTGGGGCTCGCTGACCTCCTTGAACGATGTGCTCATCCCTTACGCGCAGCACGTCTTCAACCTGAAACTGGCCGCGAGCATGCTGATTCAGACGGCATTTTTCTCGGCCTACTTCGTGTTCTCGATTCCAGCCTCGAAGATCATCGATTGGATCGGTTACAAGAAGGCCATTGTGGTTGGACTACTGACGATGGTCGTTTCCTGTTTGGGCTTTTATCCGGCGGCGAAGATTCCTTCCTTTCCGTTTTTTCTAGGGGCCCTGATTGTGCTGGCCACGGGTATCACAATTCTTCAAGTGGCGGCGAATCCGTATGTAGCAGTGCTCGGACCCGCGCGTACTGCGTCCAGCCGTCTGAATCTTACGCAGGCATTCAATTCGCTGGGCACGGCGGTGTTTCCCTGGATCGGGGCAAGGATCATCCTGGGGACGACCTCGGAGGCGCTGGCGCAAAGCACGTCCCAGGAAGCGAATGCGATTGTCCGGTTGTACGTTTATTTTTTCGCGGTTGCGTTATTGATCCTGGCGATTGGCATTGGGCTTTCGAAGCTGCCACAGATCCAGTCGGCGGCACATCAGGTTGGCGAAAAGGTTAACGACAGCGTCTGGAAACATCCCAACCTGGTCTTCGGGGCCATTGGCATTTTTGTGTATGTGGGCGGCGAAGTCGCGATTGGAAGCTCGATCGCAAACTATCTTGCCTTGCCTGACATCGGTGGATTCGCCTCCAGTATCGCCGACCCGGCGATCCGCTATCGGGCAGCGTTAGGAGAGGCTGCTCGATATATCTCCATCTACTGGCTGGGCGCCATGGTCGGTCGGTTTATCGGTTCAGCACTACTGCAGAAAATCAAAGCCGGCAAACTATTGGCCTTAGCCGCGGTCATGGCCGCTCTGCTGGTGACAGTCTCGGTGCTCACCAGTGGCCACGTCGCGATGTGGTCGATTCTGGCCGTGGGCTTGTTTAACTCCATTATGTTCCCATGCATTTTCACCATGGGCATCGCCGAACTCGGCCCGCTGACCGGAGACGGTTCGGGCATCCTGAACATGGCGATTGTGGGCGGGGCAATTATTCCCTACCTCGTCGGGAAGGTGGGCGACTGGATCAACCGCGCCTACTATCCCGCGATGACCCAAGGGGAGACGAGCTGGGGTCATGGCATTCAATACGCGCTGATTCTGGCTACGATCTGCTATTTGTACATTTTGTTTTTCGCGATGAGTGGGTCGAAGACGAATAGCGAGAGGTATGGAAGACAGTGAATAATGGATAGAAGCCCCAGCGGTTTTGCTATCCACCATCCACCATCCACTATCCACTAACCACTAACCACGATCCACCTATGACTCACGAATGTGTCGTCGGCGTCGATATCGGCGGAACCAAGATCGCGGCGGGATTGGTTGATCGTGAGGGCAATGTCATCGCCAGCGGCCGCACACCGATGGTGGCGCGGGGCACATCTGCGGAAGGCTTTGCTGCTGTTGAGTCTGCGATTCAGTCGCTTCTGGCGCAGACGTCTTCCAGTCAAGAGATTCGGGGCATCGGCATCTGTTCTCCGGGTCCGCTCGATCCCGACACTGGTGTCGTGATCAATCCCCCTAATCTGCCGTGCTGGCGTAACTTCCCCCTGGCGGAGAGTATTCGGAGTTTGTATCGCGTTCCGGTTCGGGTCGAGAACGATGCCAATGCGGCGGCGCTGGCGGAAGTGAAATGGGGCGCGGCGCAAGGCTATCGCAACGTGTTTTACCTCTGTATTGGAACGGGGATCGGTACCGGCATCGTGTTTGACGGTGAGATTTATCACGGCCGCACCGGCGCCGCCGGCGAGGGCGGCCACATGGGGATCGACCTGAACGGGCCTGCTTGCCCATGCGGCAAGCATGGGTGCGTTGAGGTTCTGGCATCAGGTCCGGCGATCGCGCGGCGGGCGCGGGAGAAACTGGCGCACGGTCCTTCCTCAAGGATCACGGAACTGGCGGGTGGTGATCTCGATTCGCTGACCAGCCAGATGGTCGGTAAAGCTTGCGCGGCGGGCGATCCCGTCGCCAAGACTGTCATCGCCGAAACGCTCGATGTCCTCGCCTACTGGCTGGGCAACGTCATCGACCTGCTGGAGCCGGACGTGATCGTTATGGGTGGCGGCGTCTCTTCGATGCTGGCTCCGTATCTTGACGAACTGCGCCAACGGTGGAAAGGCGCGGTTGTCAATCCCTGGCCCGATCGAATCCCGGTGCTACTGGCCCGCTATGGAGAAGAGGCCGGCGTTGCCGGCGCGGCGGCGCTTCTGAATGACTCGCCGGTCTCGGCCAACGCGGTTTAGCATTGCCTCGACTGCATGCCACAACCTCCCAAAACTTCTAGCGCGGGCTTCATT
Source organism: uncultured Acidobacteriota bacterium (assembly GCA_963799305.1). Taxonomy (GTDB): domain Bacteria; phylum Acidobacteriota; class Terriglobia; order Terriglobales; family Acidobacteriaceae; genus Acidiflorens. The sequence continues at coordinate 301,297 of CAWCWX010000002.1, forward strand.
CTCACCGGAGGGAAGAGTGCGCGTATGGGATCCGACAAGGCCTTTCTGGAATTTGGCGGGTGCACGCTGCTGGAGCGGGCGATCGAGACTGTGGGCGAAGTCTGCGGTGTGGTGACGATCGTCGGGGACGCGGCGAAGTTCGCGAGCTACGGCCCCGTGGCCGCCGATTTGTATCCGGGCTGTGGACCACTAGCCGGCATTCACGCGGCGCTAGCGCATTCTTCGGCGGAACTGAACCTGGTGATGGCGGTGGACATGCCCTTCGTCTCCAGTCAACTAATTGCTTTTCTCCTGGCGAGCGCTTCAGAATCCGACGCCACCGTCGTGGTACCGCGCACGTCATCTGGACTTCAGCCTCTGTGCGCGGTATATCGCCGCGCCTTCGCGGCGGCGGCCGAAGAGGCGTTGCGGGCGGGAAAGTACAAGATTGACGCGGTGTTTCCCGCGGTTGTAGTGCGGATGATTGACGAAGCAGATTTGCTACGGGCCGGATTTTCCGAGAGGATGTTCTTGAACGTGAACACTCCCGAGGATCTCCGGACAGCCCAGCAATAGAGACGCGGATTTCTTCAACAAACGGTTGAGCCAGACCCGCCTCTCGTGCCATGCTGTTGGCGATGGCAAACGGAACCACCAATCCCTACATCGAGTTCAAGAACGTCTATAAGGCGTTTGGAGATCGGGTCATTCTCGACGACGTCAGCTTCGACGTCTTGCCGGGAGAGATGGTCTGTATTCTCGGCCGCAGCGGTGTGGGCAAGTCGGTATCCCTGCATAACATCATGGGATTCTTGAAGCCGGATTCGGGGCGTGTGATTGTCGCGGGCGAAGACATCACCGATTACCCCGAGCCGGAACTGGAACGCATCCGCAAGAAAGTCACGATGGTGTTTCAGAACGGCGCACTCTTCGATTCGCTGACTGTCGGTGAAAACGTCGCGTTCCCGCTGCGTGAACGAAGAGAGCTGTCGGAAGACCAGATTCTGCAGGTAGTAGACGGTTTGCTGGAAATGGTCGGCGTTAAAGAAATGCGCGACCTGTTGCCGTCGGACTTGTCGACGGGGATGAAGCGTTCGGTGGCGATTGCGCGAGCGCTTTCGGCGCAGCCGGAGTGCGTTCTGTATGACGAGCCGACCACCATGGTCGATCCGCTGATGGCGCAACTGCTGGGCGATTTGATCGCCCGACTAAAACTGCAACTGCATCTGACCAGCGTCGTCGTTACCCACGACATGCGCCTGGCCAAGAAACTCGCGGATCGCATCGTGTTCCTCTACGAAGCGCGGGTGATTTTCTTTGGACCCTACAAAGAGATGGAGAAGTCGAGCGAGCCCATCGTGCAGGAATTTCTGGAACTGGATGCGTTGACGCTGGACGCGTAAAGCGCATGGCGAGAGCAGCCTCCGCCGCGACTACTGTCAGAACCTCGACTCGGTCTGATTCTCACGCAGTACCTGTTCCTTGATTCGCATGGGCAGGCGGGAGCTGTGCAGGACGTCGCGCAGCATCGGAGCGGGAAGGCCGTGGCTGAATTCGAGCGCTCTTGCCAGCGAAAGGTACTCGGTCCGCAGCAGGGCGATGCGGACTTCTCTTCGGTACGACCACTTGGTATGGTGCGCTACGGCCTGTACCAGCGCCGCTTTTGCCTCGGGTCGCAACACGGCCTGAACTACAAAGACCTCGGTCAACCGGGCGCTGTCGAGCGCGATCTGCATCACGCGCGCATCGCCATCCAGCAGCATGGCGCCAGCCAGTCGACTCGACCCCCGGCGTGCCAGGGCCAGGCGCTCGCCCAAAGTGACAGTCTTCAACCGGGAAACCAGAAGATCGTCAGCCGCGACCTTGACGTCGGCGGGGACGCTTGGGGTGAGCGCGATCTTCATCAGGTCGAAGGTATAGAACTGGCGAATCAGCGGCAGCGATACTTGTCGCGGGGCATGAGGATGGCAGGCCAGCGCCAGCTTTACCTTGCGTAATTTGAGCACATTCCCATTTTTTGCGAGTCGATCGAAGGCTTCCGAGGGCAGGTCCGCACGCTGGAGCAGGGACAGAGCCAGGTCTTCCGTCAAAGCAGGATTCGCGGCGGCGCGAAGTAGTTCCTCAGAAGATAAGGTGGGGAGGAAGCCCTCGAGGGAAGAGTGAGGGGCACGTCGAGATGCCTCCGGGTTTTCGTCTTGACGAATCATACGAACGGTCTCTTAACCGCCGAGATACCCAGAAAATTCGTTCGGTCCTTTTCCCAAGGGTATTTCTCGGTGTTCTCGGCGTCTCGGCGGTCAAGCGTTCCTGCGCGCCAATGCCAGCGCTCCATCGACTGGCTCGACTAAGTCGCTTCGTACTTCGAGACCGGGAAAACGGGCATGCAGACAATTGTAGAAAACCTGGCGCACTTCCGAGGACTGACGAAAGACACTGCCTGTCATGGCTACTGGGGCATGGGGAGAGGAGGGCCAAAGGCGGCTGACGACCTTGGCCGTCAGGCTGGCCAGTTGCGATCCGGCGTCGGCCAGCAGGGCGCGAGCGACCGCATCCCGCTCGGTGGCGGCCTTCAGGACGATGGGAAAAAGGCGCGGAAAATCAGGGGGAGGCTGTGAGTTTGCTGCTTCTACCAGCGCTCCCAAGTCGGGCAAATCCAAGGTTTTGAGCACCATGTCGGAAAGGGAAGTGTTATGTCCCGCATCGCGGGCGCGCAGGATGGCGGAGACGGCATGCTGTCCGATCCAGTGTCCGGAGCCTTCGTCGGAAATGGCATAGCCCCATCCGCCGGCGCGGGCGGTCCGGCCGGTAGCATCCCGTCCGTAGACGATGGAGCCCGTGCCTGCGATGGCGATGACCCCCGGGCCTTTTCCAAATGCGGCTTCGAGGGCAATCACCATATCGCCGACTACTTGTATCGAAGCGGGAGTGATTTCAGCGAGAATGCTTTGGACTCTGTCTGCCACGTCTGGCCGCGCCGCGCCAGCCGCGCCGACGCAGATGCTCTGGATCTTGTCGGGACCGATCTTAGCGGTATTGCAGGCCTCAAGTATGGAGGAGTGCAGGGCCTCGCGAGCCAGCGCTTCGCCAACGCGAATTACATTGCTACCGCCGGAGACGGCCGTCGCCAGCGTCTTCGTTTCATCGCCGAGAGCGCAACGCGTCTTGGTTCCGCCGCCGTCGATGCCGAGATAGAATGCCACGCGCTAGTTCTACCACAGGAAAGTGAACTGGTCTTTTCATTCGGCTAAGTGTTCCACTTCTGCGATCTGACCTCTCACCTCTGACCTGGCCTTGTACAATGCGGCGAGCCAGAGACGCGGTAGGCCGCGTCTCTACGAAAGGGCGCTTTTGCGGCTGAGTTCTCTCGATCTCGTCATTATTGCCGTCTACCTGGCGGGGATCACGCTGTTCGGGTTGCGGTTCCGCAAACGGCAGCGGTCGATGCGGGATTACTTCCTGGCCGACCGCGATATTCCATGGTGGGCGATTGGGTTGTCCATCGTTGCGGCAGAAACCAGCACGCTCACCATCATCAGTATTCCGGGCCTTGCCTACGATTCCAACCTGACGTTTCTGCAAGTGGTGATGGGATACATTGTTGGGCGCGTCATCATCAGTGTTGTTCTACTGCCCCAATATTTCCGCGGCGACCTGTACACGGCATACCAGCTGATTGAGCGCCGCTTTGGACCGCACCTGCGCACGGTGACTTCGGCGCTCTTTTTGTTGACGCGCGCAGCGGCGGAAGGCGTGCGCGTCTATGCCGTGTCCATCGTGGTTTCGATCGCGCTGGGGACGGGCGAGATTGCTTCCATCGCAATCATTACTCTGCTCACCCTGATTTACACCTTCGAAGGCGGTCTGGCGGCGGTGATCTGGACCGACGTAGTCCAAACTTTTATTTACGTCGGCGGAACGCTGGTCGGGTTGGTAACAATCCTGCACCTGGTGCCGGGCGGATGGAGTTCTGTGTACCAGATCGCCAGTGCCGCGCATAAGTTTCAGGTCTTCGATACATCTTTCATCGCGCACTTCCCCTATCTGGATTTATCGAAGCCTTACACCCTGTGGGCGGGGATCATCGGCGGAGCGTTTCTGACGACTGCCAGCCATGGCACCGACCAACTCATCGTGCAGCGACTGCTGGCGGCGCGCGGACAACGGCAATCGACGCTCGCACTGCTCTCGAGCGGGGTGGCGATTCTGTTTCAGTTTGGGTTGTTCCTCCTGGTTGGCGTGATGCTCTTCGCTTACTATCAGGCTCCGTCCTCGGCCTTCGGAAAGGCCGACCGCATTTATCCGACGTTCATCGTCACGCACATGCCACGTGGAATCGCCGGATTGCTGATTGCGGCGATTCTCGCGGCGGCGATGTCGAACCTGAGTGCAGCTCTGAATTCGCTCTCGTCGAGTTCGATGATGGATCTCTACTTCCGCTTTCGTCCCGAGCCGGACGAAAGTAGACGGCTCAAACTCTCACGTCTGGCCACGGTTTTCTGGGCGTTGGTCCTGTTCGCCCTGGCCGTGATTGCTTTGCACCGCGTGGGACGTGTGATTGAAGTCGGACTTCAGATCGCATCGGTTGCGTACGGAGCGATGCTGGGAGTGTTCCTGCTGGGAGTTCTGACCAAGCGAGCCCACCAGAATGGCGCGATCATCGGAATGATTTGCGGGTTTGGGGTCGAGCTTTATCTGTGGCTGGGTTCACACGTGCCATGGACGTGGTGGGTGGCGATCGGTACGACGGTGACGTTTGCGGTGGGATACGTCGCCAGCCTGGTGTTGCAGCCCGAAGCGAGGCTGTGATCTCACCTGCGATCGTGTTGGTTGGACACCCTTCTCCGACCCACGTTTGCGCCGAAAATCACGCTGCGTTTTTTGGTACCGACGGCAGTCGGGACAAGAGCCTCCGGACCACACGAACTGCCGTGATTTAAATTACCTCGTATGGATCCTCTCAATGTTTCAACGGAAGAATTTCGCCGCCTCGCCGGCACTATCACCGATCTCTCGTCGGATTTCCTCTCCAGCCTCGGCTCGAGACCTATCTTCCCGAAAACCAACGGCGCGGAGGTCGAACAACTCTTCTCCACGGTGCTTCCCGAGAACGGTATGGGTGCGGAAGCGTTGGACGCTTTAGAAAACGTGATCGCTCACTCGCGCGCGCAGAATGGACGCTTCTTCGGCTACGTCCAGGGCCCTGGCGAACCGGTGGCGGCGTTGGGCGATCTGATGGCGTCGATCCTGAACCAGAACATGACGGCGTGGCGGTCGTCGCCGGCGGGTGTGACGATTGAACGCACCGTGGTGCGCTGGCTGGCGGAGGCGGTCGGCTGCGCGGGATTTGTGGGCACGCTGACCGGCGGGGGGTCTGCGGCCAATTTGATGGGACTCACCATGGCGCGTGAGGCGAAGACTCCCGCCAACGAACGCGGTTTGCGCGGCGCGCCACCGAGTGTGGTTTACGCTTCCGAGCAAGTCCACATGGCGGTGCCGAAGGCAGTGGCGATGATTGGCATTGGGCGCGAGAATCTGCGTTACATTTCGTGCGATGCGTCGTATCGAATGATTCCGTCAGAACTGGAGCGGGCGCTGAAGCGGGATAAGGCAGATGGCACTACGGCGATTGCAGTGGTGGCGTCGGCGGGCACGGTGAATACTGGCGCCATCGATCCCCTGCGTGAGGTTGCCGAGATCGCTCATGCGCACGACGCGTGGATGCATGTTGATGGAGCTTATGGAGCGCTGGCGGCCATCGCGGTTCCCGAGAAATTTGACGGGCTGGCGCTGGCTGATTCGCTCTCACTCGATCCGCATAAGTGGCTTTATCAGCCACTGGACTGCGGATGCCTGCTCTATCGCGATCTCCCGATGGCGCGAAAGACATTCGCGTACACGGGGGACTACGCCAAGCAGCTCAGCGATGACCCGATTGAGGGCTTCGCGTTCTTCGAGGAGTCAATTGAATTGTCGCGGCGGTGCCGTGCGCTGAAGTTGTGGTTGTCGTTGCGTTATCACGGGCTGGCGGCGTTTCGAGCGGCGATCCGGCGAGATCTCGAGCACACGCAGCGGTTGGCGGCTGCGGTGCGGGCGTGCCCGGAACTGGAGTTGGTGGCGGCGGGAGAGTTGAGCGCGGTTTGTTTTCGTCATCTTGCGAGCGCGGACGCTTCGGAGGAGGAGCGCAACCGTTTCAATCTGGCGCTGATGAAACGGATGGTGCGCCGCGGGCGAGTCTATCTCTCGAATGCGATGCTGGAAGGGAAGTTCTGTCTGCGGGCCTGTATCGTGAATCATCTGACTCAGGAATCCGACATCGATGCGGTAGTGCCGGAGGTGCTGGCGGCGGCGCGGGAGTTGCTGACAGTCTAGCGGGGCGAGCGAAGTCAAGAGCTTCAACCATCGAGGTCGCAGAGGACACGGAGGAAAGCCGATCCTGTACACTTTTTCTTCCGGTGAAATGGCTTCATAAAGTTGCGGCGATTGGTCTGGCGGTGCTGGCTTTGGCGGCACTCCTGCCCGCAGAACCTGTTGACCAGCTCAAGCCCAGCAACTACGTCAATGATTTCGCGGGTGTGTTGGACGCCGCGACTGCAACTCGCCTCAACGACGTTGGCCGGCAGATCGACGAAAAAGCTCACGCGCAGATTGCCGTCGTGACGGTGAAGTCGGCCGACGGGCAGGACATCACCAGTTATTCGGTTGCGCTTTATCAGAAGTGGGGGATCGGGAAAAAAGGAAGTGATCGTGGTGTACTCATCCTCTTCGCCGTTCAAGACCACAAATACTGGACTACCGTGGGGTACGGGCTGGAACCGATTCTTCCGGACGGCAAGGTTGGCGGTTTCGGACGCGAGGCCGTGCCTTTGCTTAAAAAGGGGGACTATTCCGGCGCGGCATCGCTGATGACACTGCGTATGGCGAACGTCATCGCGCAGGATGCCGGGATCACATTGGAGAACGCGCAAGCGCCGGCGGAACCTGAGCCAGTCGCAGTGCCACCTGGGGCAGGAATCCTGGTCGTGATCGTTTTGATCGTGATCGCTGTCCTGGTGGTATGGGCATTGTCCCGAGCAGGAAGAGGCGGCGGTGGTGGCGGGTCGGGCTTTCTTTCGGGACTGCTGTGGAGCATGCTTTTCAGCAGCCTGAGCGGACGAGGGGGGCGGTCCAGCGGTTGGGGTGGTGGGGGCTGGGGTGGCGGCGGATTCGGCGGCGGTGGTGGGGGTTTTGGCGGTTTCGGAGGCGGCAGCACGGGTGGCGGCGGGGCAGGAGGCAGCTGGTAGGGTCGAGGAGTGAGTGAAATGGTTGCCGAGACAAACATCAACGACTTTGTGAGCCGCCTGCGTGATGCGGCGGGGGCGAATCTGGCGTCCGTGATTCTCTATGGTTCGGCGGCAGCGCGGGATTTCGTTCCCGATTCGTCCGATACGAATCTTCTGTGCGTACTGCACGAGACTTCATTCGCGCAGCTGGGCAAACTTGCGCCCGCGGTGTCAGCTTGGACAGCCCAGAAGAATCGCGCTCCTTTGTTTATGGGGATGGAAGAATTGCGCCGGTCGGCGGATGTGTTTTCCATCGAACTGCTGGATATGAAGAACGGCTATCGTGTCATGTGGGGAGAGGATATATTGAGCGCGCTGGTGATCCCGACGCGATTCCATCGGATGCAACTGGAGTATGAGTTGCGCGAGAAAGTGATCCTGCTGCGGCAGGGGCTCCTCGCGGCTGCGGGGGATCCAGCGAGAATGTGGGAACTGTTGTTGCGATCTCTGCCGGCATTCACTACGCTCTTCCGGCATGCTCTTCTCGAATTGGGAGAACCGGCGACGGCGTCGAAGAGGGAGGCGGTGCAGCAACTCGCGGCGAAAGTTGGGTTTGATTCGTCTGCGTTTTTCGAGTTGCTGGAGATCCGCGAGCACAAACGCGATCCGAAGACGGCGGACGTGAATGATTTGTTTGCCCGGTATTTGAGAGAGATTGAACTGGTCACGGCGGCGGTGGATAGAATGCTGGATCCGGCCGCGTGATTTGGGGTGGCGCAGCGGTTCAACGCTGCAGTAAAGCGCATCTTTAGATTGCGGGCTTCAAACCTAAAACGATTTCGATTCAGGAGAGAGATTATGAGCAAAGGTATCATCGTACTCATCGTGCTGGCGCTGATCGTCGGCTTCGTGTTCATGCAGTACGTCGGCGTGCGCAATACGCTGGTCACCAAGGACCAGGCCGTGAAGGCGGCGTGGTCACAGGTCGATATCGTGTTACAGCGCCGCGCTGACCTGATCCCGAACCTGGTGGAGACGGTGAAGGGGATCGCCAAGCAGGAACAAACCGTATTTGGAGACATCGCCAACGCGCGCTCGAAACTCCTTTCGGCGCAGACTCCGGCCGACAAAATCGCAGCGAACCAGGGCCTTGACGGCGCACTCGGGCGGTTGCTGGCGATCACGGAGAACTATCCGCAGCTTAAATCCAACGAGAATTTTCTTCGTTTGCAGGACGAACTGGCAGGCACCGAAAACCGCATCGCGGTCGAACGCAAGCGCTACAACGACTCCCTACAGGACTACAACACCTACCTGCTGAAATTCCCCAACAACCTGATTGCCGGTTTTGCCGGGTACAAAGCCAATGAGGCTTACTTCCAGGCCTCGGAAGGATCGCGGCAGACTCCGAAAGTGGATTTCGGCACGCCGGCGCCACAGCCCGCGCGGTAGATGCGTTAATGTAGCGCCGCCGTCCCCGGCGGTTGTCCCGGCGGGCGTTTGCCCGCCGCCGCGGCTTCCCGAAATGCTGGCAGTCTTGTAGCTGCTTACGCCGAAGGCGAGGACGGCCGGCGGGACGCTGGCATTACGTTGATCTTGCGAAACTGAACATATTCGGTGTGTCCTACGTCACATCTCTCCTGCTGGTGGCGTGTTACAACCTACCTGGTCTCCCCAGATTTCCTCCCGTTCCGAAGTCTTGGACGCTGGAGGATTTCCATGTTTGGTGGCAGTTGGCAGACTCACTCTCTTCGTAGCAGCATCTCTTACTTGCTCACCCTGATTTGCGCTGGAGGCGTCCTGTGGGCGCAGGACGCCTCCACCGGTGCGCTGCGCGGGGTTGTCGTGGATGCACAAGGTTTGGCAATTACGGCGGCAGATGTTGTTGCCATTCGCGTGGATACCGGAATCCGTTATCACGGTGCGACCGCGGCCGACGGGCGCTTCAAACTTGATCTGCTGTCGCCGGGGGAATACTCGGTGCGTGCGGAAGCCGAGGGTATGCTGCCGCAGAACTCGCCACTGGTTCGGGTCGAGATCGGCGGAGCGACGGAGCTCTCATTCAAGTTGGCAGTGGCGGGAGCGAAGGAGTCGCTGACGGTTTCGGATGTGCCCCCGCTGGTCGAGACGCAGCCGAGCGCGGTGTCGGCGCTACTGGACGAGCGGGCGATCGAGAACCTGCCTTTGCTCGGACGCCGCTATACCGACTTGTCACTGCTGGCGCCAGGAGTGACGCAGGATCCGCGCGGGTTGACCTCGAGTTCGAACGGCGATCTGGCGTTTGGCGGGATCCGCGGCTACCAGTCGAGCTATCTGATCGATGGCGCCGACAATAACAACGGATTTTTCGCGCAGGCGCGGGGACGTTATCGGGCGCCGTATCAATTTTCGAATGAGGTGGTGCAGGAGTTTCGCGTTTCTTCCAACACTTACGGCGCGGAGCTGGGACGCGCAGGCGGAGCGGTGGTCAACGTCGTGACCAAGTCTGGTTCGAACCACTGGCACGGCACGGGATTCTACTTTCTGCGCGACAGCGCGCTCGCGGCCACCGCGCCTTTCGTGGGATTCAAGCCGAGCAGCCGGCAGCATCAGTTTGGTGGAACACTAGGCGGGCCCATCAAGCGCAACAAAGTGTTTGTCTTTGCGGGATACGATCAGCACATTTTTTACAATTCCGCGGTGGTCCAGTTCGACGATGGCTCGACGACCTTGGTGCCGCAGTTGGGAACGCCTTCGCATCCTCTGGACTATGAGATTTGTGACCCTCAGATTGGAGGTCAGGCGTGCGATCAGGATCTGGTATTTGAATCGGCGGCCGATACTCTCCACGCTGAGCGGGATCATTTCCTGCGCACGATGCTGGGCAACAGCGGGTTCATCAAGCTGGATTATTCGCTGAGTCCGAAGCAGTTTCTTTCAGGCGCGAGTTGAATACATCGCGTTATTACGGAACCAATAACGTGTTTCTGGACCCCGCCAGCCCGATCACAAATTTCGCCAAGAGTTCGAACGGTGAGGAAGATGTGAAGACGGAGAGCGCGTCGCTGGGGCTGATCAGCGGCTTGACCTCTCATCTGACCAGTCATCTGCGGGCGCAGTTTTCGCGCGATTTGCAGGAATCGTTCGCTAATTCCGGCGATGTGCGGACGCGCATTTACAACGTGATGGAAGGGTTCGGGCAATCGTCGATTTTGCCACGGCAGACGAGGGAACATCGCCTGCACCTGGCCGAGACTCTGAGCCTGGCAGGTGGAAGGCACGACTGGAAATTTGGCGGCGATGCGATGTTCAGCTGGGACTACAACTACTTTCCCTCGCTTTTCGGCGGCGAGTACCTGTACGACAACATCAGCGTCGATCCTTTTACTTTTGTTCCGGAGCATGGCGGTCTTCCACTTACGCCTCTTCGCGCCTGGGCACACGACGTGCCGCGCTATTACTTGCAGAATTTTGGGAACCCCACTTCCCATCCCAATAGCAACGACTACTCCGCGTTCTTGCAGGACACGATCCGAGTGACGGGACGTTTGGCGGTGAGTCTGGGAGTGCGCTACGACCTGCAGACGTTCAATAGCAAAGATCTGGTCACCAATCCGCTCTGGCCGGCGTCGGGAAAGATGCCTTCCGATAAGAACAATTTCTCGCCGCGGGTGGGATTTGCATATTCGATCGGAAACCAGCGGCCGCTCGTGGTGCGCGGCGGTTTCGGCATCTTCTACACGCGTCTGCCGCAGCTTTACGAATCGACAGTCATCAATAACGACGGCCTCACGGGGACATTTCTATTCCTCGATAACGCGGACACGACCGAGCATCAGATATTTCCGACATATCCCAACGTGATGGTGAAGTGCAGTCCGGGACCGGTGGCATGTACGGCGCCCGATTCGTTGAAGCCATACTTGACAAGCGACGTGTCGGCGTTCGCGCCGAACTTTATTACGCCCAAAGTCCAACAGGGAAGTTTCAGCATTGAGCGGGAACTTGGAGAACGGTTCGCGGCCGGCGTTTCCTACTTGTACGTGCATGGCGAGAACCTGATCCGGGCGCGGGACGTGAATTTGCCGCCGCCGACGGAATACAGTTATCCCATCTACGATCCCACCGGCAACACCTTCACGAACTCCTATTACACGGTGGACTCGTTCGCGACCTGGCAGACGCAGAAGAGTCTCAGTTGTCCCTATCCGCCGTGCCTGAATGATGTGGCGCGGCCGATCCCGCAATTGACGGCGGTCAACCAGTTTGAGAGCGCGGCGACCAGTATTTATCACGGCATGACGGTGTCCCTGCGGCGGCGGATGAGCCACGGATTCTATTTTCGTCTCGCCTATACCTGGGCGCACGCCATTGACGATGGGCAGGATGCGCTCGTGGCGGGACGTCCAGTGACGGTGCAGAACTCCTACTCAACCAGTAGTGAGCGTGGGCCCAGCGTGACCGATCAGCGGAACCGCCTGTTGATCTCGTGGATCGCGGAGCCGCGGCCCTTTGGGCGAGGTCAGGAAGTGCTGTCGAAGATGTTCAATGAATGGAAGATTGCTGGCGTGATGTCATACGGCAGCGGACGTCCCACTGACGCGCGCGTGACCGGAGATCCGAATCGCGACGACAATTCCAGCAACGACCGCTTAGCCGGCTATGGGAGAAACGCTTTCCTTGGACCAGATTACGCCACTATGGATCTGCGTCTCACCAGGAAGATTCATGTCACCGAACGGTTGCGGTTGGAACTCACGGCGGAATCGTTCAATCTCTTCAACCGGGACAATCAAAGATACGTTCTCAGTCAGGACGGGTTCTTGAATTCGGCGGGGCAGTTTGTTCCGCTGGACCGGAAGCCGACGGGACAACTGCCTTATCCGGCGTATTATCAGCAGCCTACAAATTTTCTTAAGGCCACGAATGCATACGCGCCGCGGCTGGTGCAGTTGGGACTGCGATTCCTGTTTTGAAACTCGGGCTGAGATTATGCACATTCCGCTTGACTTAGGTAGACTAGGCTTGTCATAACAGTTCGGTCCATTTAGGGCGAGTTGGGGGGTGTAGTCAGATTGGCTGAAGTCAGACTTCAAGAGGGCGAATCCCTCGAGAATGCGCTTCGCCGTTTCAAGCGCAAGGTCCAACAGGAAGACATCATTAAGGAAGTGAAACGTCACTCCTTTTACCTGAAACCCGGCGAGAAAAAACGGGTGAAGGAAGCGCTGGCACGCAAGCGTAGCCGTAAAAAGGCGCGCAAAGAACAGGATTAAGCATTCGGGCCGTCACCCTCTGGCGTGACGGCCCGTTCCCCAACGTAGTCACATTCTTCCGCAGTCCAGGAATTTTATCTGTAACCACGCGAAGCACTTCGCGTGGTGGGCCGAACCCGGGGTTTCACAAAAATGAGGGGGAGAAAATCCTCTGCCTGCGTCGTGCGCCGAGTCATTCCCCATTCGGCCACCGTGACGGGCAGGGACGGGGAATGGAGTGCCTCTTCGCATGGAATTCCAGGACAAGCAATTGAAGTGCGTGGATTGTGGCACGGAATTCGTTTTTACCGCGGGTGAACAGCTGTTTTTCTACGACAAGCAGTTCAAAAACGAACCCAAACGCTGCAAGAACTGTAAGGGAAAACGGGTTGCGGTGCTAGGCGCAACCCACGGCCAGCCCTACGCGAAAACCGAAACCCGAACCAACTGCTCCCATTGCGGCAAGGAAACGACGGTGCCATTTCGTCCAACCCAGGGGCGGCCGGTGTTGTGCCGGGAATGTTTTCAGCAAAAGCGGCAAGTCGCAACCGCCTGATCAGATCCAGAAGAAGCAAGCACTTTGGCGAGACGGAGGCTAGCCCGCCTTGCGGGCGGAGTCTTGTGTCCCGGCCGCGGCGATGCGTTGGCGCACTTCCCTGGCGTCGGCGTGGCGTACGAGCAGAGCTTCCACCTGACGCAGGAGATCGTTCGTTCCGAGCGGTTTGATTAACAGAGAGTCCGAATGTTCTTCTTCCCAGTGGTCGCCCGAGGGGGGGAAGGCAGTCAGCAGGGCGGTGGCAGGGTCATAGCTCTGGCGGCGCGCGGCGAGGATGACCTTTAGCCCGGCGTCTTCTGTCTCCATGCGCAAATCGCTGATCACCATCTGATAGGTGGCTGACTCAAGACGGGAAAAGGCTTCGCTCGTGCTGGACGCAGTTTCTACTTCGAAACCGTGGAATTCCAGGACGGCCTTCAGGGTCAGAAGGACAGCAAGATCGTCGTCAACGAGAAGGATACGCCGTTTCATGGTGCACCTCGGGAGCGGCTGGGAGATGCGAACGAAAGTGCGAATCGTCCGCAGCCGTCGCCGGCTGCCTTTCGCACCCTGCTACTCGGTTAGTATAGGAGCGTGGCCAGCTTCTACATAGAGAATTTTGGCTGTCGCGCCACCCAGGCCGACGGCGCCGCACTCGAAAGCCAGTTTCTGGAGCGTGGATTGGAACGCGCTCACGAGGCGCGCGACGCCGAAATCGTCGTTCTCAATACCTGCACTGTAACTGAGAGCGCCGACAAAGATGCCCGTGCAGCGATCCGGCGCGTGCGGCGAGAGAATCCCGACTGCCGCATTCTGGTGACGGGTTGCTACGCGCAGCGCGCTCCGGAAGAAGTGGCGGCGCTGCCAGGCGTGCGCTGGGTGGTGGGCAATTCGCATAAACACCTGGCGGCGGAGATTGCGAGTTCTCAGGAGTCATCGTTTCCGGGATTCGTCCCGTTATCGCGGCTGACCGGCGAGCCTGACTCGTTGTTCAGCGCTGACGTGATCGTCGGCGATATTTTCGCGCACACCGAACTCCTTGCCGCTCCCGTGTTTGACGCGTCGAATGAGCGCACCCGTCCGAATCTCAAAGTGCAGGATGGATGCGACAACCGGTGTTCGTTCTGCGTGATTCCCTCGGTTCGTGGACAAAGCCGGTCGCTTCCCTTGGAGCGCGTGCTGAGGGAGGTAAGAACCCTGGTCGGTGCAGGCTATCGCGAGGTAGTGATTTCTGGGATCAACCTGGGACGGTGGGGAAGGGACCTGGGGAAGAGTTCTCCGTTCTCCGTTCTCCGTTCTCAGGCCAACCGTCAGCGATTTGAGCAGCTGGTTCACGCCATTTTGGAGCAGACTTCGCTGGAGAAACTTCGCATCAGTTCCATCGAGCCGATGGATTGGAGCGATGAACTGATTGAGATGATGGCGGCGTCTCCGCGCATCGCGAAACATGCGCATGTGCCCTTACAGTCGGCGAGCGATGCGGTCCTGCGGCGAATGCATCGCAAGTACCGGCCCTGGCACTATCGCGAGAAGATTCTGAAGATCAGAAAGGCCATCCCCAATGCGGCGATCGGCGCGGACGTGATGGTCGGATTCCCGGGAGAAACCGAAGCCGAGTTCGCCGAAACGCGGCGCCTCGTTGAAGAACTTCCATTTACCTATCTGCACGTATTCACTTACTCGGCACGTCCGGGAACGCCAGCGGCGGAATACGCCAATCAGGTGCCGGTTGCGACCGCCAGAGATCGTAATCAGATCCTCAGAGAAATCGGCAACGCGAAAAGGGCTGCATTCATGCGCGATCAGGTGGGCAGGACCTTGGACGCGATTACGCTGCGTTCCGGTGACAACAACTCCACCGAGGCGTTGACCGACAACTACTTGAAAATGAAAATCGCCGAACGCTGGGAATCAAATCGGTGGTTGGAGGTTCGAGTCGAGCGCGCCAACGGGGAATTGCTCGATGGGCGAACAACTCGAGTCGCAGCCTGACCGGAGTATACTTTTCTCCACTTGCACTCCCCGCGGGCGTTCTTGCGATCGTTGTCGATTCGGAGGAAAACTGCTGAGCTCTGGCTTACTCGGCATACTTTTTTGCATGTCGCAGGTCCCGCCACAGACCGAAGTAACCGTCAAAAACTACTCAAAAGGCAACAACCTCATTGACTTGCACCTCATAGCGGAATAGGATTGTCGAAAATCGCAAGGCTGGTGGAAGTGAGCTTTAAAATGATACAGAGCGCTATGCGGTCAGCGTTGAGCATCATGTTGGCGATGTTGGTACCGGCGCAATTGCTGGCGGCGGACTCCGCATCGGCCATGCTGTATTCGAACGGCATGGCATGGATCAACGGCACTACAGTTCCCAAGTCGGCCGCAGTATTTTCCGGAGACTTGGTGCAGACTCGGCCGGATTCCAGCGCCAACCTGAGCTCCAACGGATCCAGCGTAATGGTATTGGCCGATTCTCTGGTGAAGTTTCAAGGTGAAGCGGTAGAGATTGAACACGGCGCTGTCCGCATCAGTACCGCACAAGGATTGGCGACGCGCGCCGGCGAAGTCACAGTGAAGCCGGCCGCCAACTCGTGGACCGAGTTCCAGGTTACGGACGTCGATGGCCAGGTGCAGATTGTCGCCAGCAAGGGCGATGTGACGGTGCAGGACCAGCAGGGCACGACGACCGTGCAACAGGGGCAGCAGACGACTCGCGACGATACTTCCAGCTCTGAAAAGAAAAAGAAAAGAAGGAAGCGCGGCGCCGGTGCGGCCACGGCCGCCAATGGCGGAATTCTAAGTTCCAGCGCCGCATTGTATACCGGGATCGCCATTGTGGGCGGGGTCACGACGTGGGTGCTGGTCCAGGGCGACGATCCGCTCAGTCCCGCTTGTCCCACCCAGAATTGCCAATGACTCTCTCCACGAGCGCCTGAACCATGTCCCGCTACGTTTCCTACCGGGATTTCGACTGGGTGCTGATGGCCTTCGTACTTGTCTTGTGCGCCCTTGGCGTGCTCCAAATTCACAGTGCCACCGAACACACCAAATTTGCCGGAGCGCACATTCGCCAGATCTATTGGGTGGTGGCCGGGGTGGGGGCGATGTTTCTGGTGAGCCTGGTGAACTATCAGGCACTGCTGGAGAGGATTCATTGGATTTACATCGCCGCGTTAGCATCACTGATTTCCGTTCTACTTTTTGGACAGAAATACCTGGGTGCTCGCCGGTGGATCAAGATGCCATTTAATGTGCATTTTCAGCCTTCCGAGTGGGTCAAACTCATATTGATCCTGGCGGTTGCCAAGTACTTCGCTGATCTGCACTCCCGGGAACTGGCGTGGTCGGATTTCATCAAGGCGGGGGCGATCGTCGGTTTTCCCATGTTGATGGTGCTCGCGCAGCCTGACCTGGGGACCGCGCTCACCTTTATTCCAATTGCGGTGATGGGGCTATTTTTAGGCGGCTTGCGGGTGGGGCAGGCGTTACCGGTTATTTTGCTGGGACTGGCACTGATCGGGGCGGTTTTTTTCTCCGATCGAGTCCATATCCTGAAGCCCTATCAGAAGGATCGTCTCACCAGTTTCCTGAATCCGGATGCGGACCGTCAAGGCTCCGGATACCAGGTGAATCAATCCCTGATCGCGGTTGGGTCCGGGGGGGTTTGGGGGAGCAGTGAGGGTTCGCAAACCAAGCTGTCGTTTCTGCCGGTGCCGCAAACCGACTTCATTTTCGCGGCATTTGCGGAAGAACACGGGTTTGTAGGAGCTCTGGGGGTACTGCTGTTATACTTCATCGTGCTGATGCGTTTGACCCAGAACGCGCAAACGGCGCCCGACCGCGCCGGGACGTTTCTGGTGATGGGAGTGGTGGCTGTGCTTAGCTTCCACGTCCTGGTAAACGTAGGCATGGTGGTTGGCTTTATGCCGGTCACCGGAATACCCCTGCCGCTCATGAGTTACGGCGGGTCTTCTGTTTTGTTCATGTTTCTGGCGCTGGGGATGGTAATGAACGTCCGGATGCGCCGTTTTGTGAACTAGCGGAAGAGAAGTGCTGGCGTCCCTGAGAACGGCGCCACCAACAAGATTACGAAAATTACGAAAGCCCTCGCGTAAAAGGAGGGCAAATCACCGGCGAAGAGGTTGCCGGACAGGATTGAAATCCGCCAGGTTTGGGTAACGGCCCCCTCAGAAATTTGAGAGAGCGGTCACAAGGCTGGCGCCGTACAAGATGCGATCAGTACAGACGAGTTCTGAACTCTCACGAGCGAGCGAACTCCGGAAACAATTCCGGAACTTCGCTGACGTGTGCACAGAACCGCACTGAACTCCGACCATCCTTGATCCTTCCGATCACCTTCCACTTCGCTCCGTGAAGAATAACCGGAGTTTGCATGAACAAAGAATTGTACGTAACTTCCACGCCCCATGAAATCAAAGTGGGGATCGTGGAAGACGATCAACTTGCCGAAATCTACCTCGAACTTGAAAACGAATACACCTTAGCGGGTTCCATCTATAAAGGCCGTGTGACGCGCGTGCTGCCTGGCATGCAGTCGGCTTTCGTCGATATTGGATTGGAACGCGATGCCTTCCTTTACGTTTCCGATTTCATGGATCTGGAGCAGCAGGACGAGGATCTGGACGAGGCGATCCCCGCCGGACGTCCGGCCGGCGAGGGACGTCCCCCAAGAAGTTTTGAGCCGGCGTTTCCGGCGGCGGAAGGCGGCGCATCGAGTTCTGCGCAAGCTCCGAGTGAAGGTAACGAGAGCCAGGAAGTTTTCACAAATGGCACAAGCGCCGAGGGTTCACGCGAGCCGCGGGGATTTCGTGGCCGCCGCCGCCGTCGCGGGCGTTCAGGTGAACGTGAACGCGGCAACGACAATGGGCGCATCGAGCGGGGAGGCGAACGCGGGGAACGCGATCGCACGCCGGTTGAGGCCCGTCCGCCGCGCATTGCAACCCCGGAAGTGCGGACCGGACGCGACTACGATTACGGACCTCCAGCCGGATATCAGCCGATGATTCTTCCCGGCGAGTCGATCTCGAAATATCGCCGCCAACCCCAGGCTGCGACGGCTCCCGCGGAGCCTGCAGCGCAGGAGCGTCCGTTACCGGCTTCGATTGCGGGAAATTTTCCTGAGGACGAGCCGATGTTTGCCGCGGCCGAGCCCCTTCACGAACAGCACGAACACGTGGCTCCGGCGGAAACTTACGAAGAGCCGCGCGAGTCGGTAGCAAGCGCGTTGGCAGAAGTAGCGGAGGCGCGTCGGGAAATGCTTTCTGCGGCGCCTCTGCAAGAGAGTGCCCGCGAACAGGAGTTCAGGGCCATCGTCGAAATTCCTGCCGGCAATATCGAAGAGCAGGAAATCGAAGAGGAAGAAGCGGATCTTGATTCTTACGCCGAAGAACTGGAAGAGGATGCCGCTTTCGAGGAACTAGAGGAAGAAACCCGCGCTGCCGGAGACGCCGCTTTTGCGGAAGAAGCGCAGGAGCGCCACGAGCACCTGCATGAGCAGCACCCGGAGGAATTGAATTTGTTGTCGGTGGCCGAGGGGGCCGATCACGAGCCTCTGGAGACTGGCGCTGAACATCATGCAGAAGCCGTCGCCGAGGAAGCTGAAATCGAGGCCGAAGAACTCGAACTGGAAGAGGCACAAGAAGAGGCGGAGGCATTGCTGGAAGCTGAGGCGATTGGAGCAGGTACCGTCGATGCCAGCGCCGAAGTGCGCAGCGCGCCCGCGGAAGCGAGGCTGCAGCGGGCTCCCCGTCCCGCGCCGGCATTTGACCGCCATCGTGGACGCCGCGGAGGACGCCGTTTTTCCAAGCGCCGCGAGAACACGGTCGTTCCCCAGATCAGCGAACTGCTTAAAGAAGGCCAGGAAATTCTGGTACAGATCGCCAAGGAGCCAATCGGCAAGAAGGGCGCTCGCATCACCAGCCACATCGCCTTGCCGGGACGCTTCCTGGTGTTCATGCCCACGGTGAATCACACCGGCGTGTCGCGCAAGATCGCATCGGAAGAAGAGCGCTTGCGCTTGAAGCGCATCATTCAAAGCGAGCGCGAGAACGGCCACGGCGGTTTCATCGTTCGTACAGCCGCGCAGGGAGCTTCGGACGAAGAACTTCGCGCCGACATTCGCTTCCTCAAGAACCTTTGGAACGAAATCAAATCGCGCTCCGATAGCGGCAAATCACCAGCTTTGATTTATCACGACCTGAACGTGGTCGAGCGGGTGTTGCGCGATCAGGTGACTTCCGACTTCTCCGTGATCTGGGTCGACACGGAAAGCGAGTACGAACGTATCCTGCGTTTTGCCAATCGTTTTCAGCCTGCCCTCGTGAAGCGAGTGAAGCTGTACACGAAAGAAACGCCGCTCTACGAGCAATTCGGCCTGAACGAAGAGATCAATAAGGCATTGAAATCAAAAGTCTGGCTGAAGAGTGGCGGATACATTGTCATCAACCAGACCGAGGCGCTGGTTGCGATTGACGTGAACACCGGTAAGTACGTCGGCAAGACGACGCGCCTCGAAGACACCATCGTCAAAACCAACGTGGATGCAATCAAAGAAATCGTGCGCCAGATTCGGCTCCGCGACCTGGGCGGCATCATCATCATCGATTTCATCGATATGGACGAACGCCGCAACCGTCAGAAAGTCATGCAGGCCCTGGAAGAGGCGCTCCGCGCCGATCGCGCACCCTCGAAGGTTCTGCAATTCAACGACTTCGGACTGGTTGCGATCACCCGCAAACGCGTGAAGCAGTCGCTGGAACGGACGATTGGAACCTCGTGTCCTTATTGCCAGGCGACCGGATACGTGAAATCAGTGAACACGATCTGCAATGAGATCTATGTCGAAATGAGGAAGATCTCGAAGCAACTTGACCATGCGGACGTGATGTTGCGCGTGAATCCGGAAGTCGCGAAACAGCTCAAGACAAACAGTGCGCGCCTGCTGACCGAGATGGAAGAACTGGTGAAGAAGACGATCATCGTGAAGTCAGACCCGGCGCTGCACCAGGAGCAGTTCGACATTCACTAGCTGCTGAAGGCTTGTTCCCAGTGGGGCCGAGGAGCCCGAATCCTTTGTTGCGGGCTTGGCTATGGCATTTATGATGGCAAATCATATGGTATAATACCATCATGAATGCCAAGCTGAGCATTGATCGCGCCGGACGGGTCGTGCTTCCTAAACCCATACGAGACCGCCTGCAACTGTTGCCCGGTGAATCGCTAGAAATCGAGTCCTTCGAGGACCATATCGTTCTGCGTCCCGTCCGTGAACGTGCTGCCATGCGAAGGGAACTCGGAGTGTTAGTGTTCGATACCGGTGAACCCGTCACAGCGTCGGATGTGCAGAAAACAATCCAAAAGGTTCGCGACGAGCGAAGTGAAACGCCGTTGGGAATCAAGCGGTGAAATCGTTCTTCGACACATCTGTGCTGATTGCGGCGGTTCTGGCGAGCCACGAACATCACCAGCGCAGTCTTGCGGTTTTTGCGGCGTCCGATCCGAAGACAGCCTGTTGCGCCGCACATACGCTCGCTGAGTTATACGCGACTCTCACGCGCATCCCGGGGAGACAACGGATCGTCAGCGATCAAGTGCTTCTCTTCCTGGATGAAGTAGAAAAGCGATTGGAGTTGGTCCACTTGAATGCTCGAGAGTATCGTCTGGCAATCAATCAGGCTGCACACTATGGCGTTTTAGGTGGAACCGTCTACGACGCGCTGTTGGGGCAGTGTGCTTTGAAAGTCGGCGCTACCAGAATACTGACCTGGAACGTTGCGCATTTTCATCTTCTTGGGCCTGAAATCGCCGGAAGAGTTCAAACGCCTTAGCCTGCGACGGCGTGTTCAGCCACGTTGCCGGGGTGATAGCGCAGGGCCACATTCATAAAGACAGGTCCCCTCGCGGTGTTGAAGCACATCACGAGAGCCTCGGTGTCTTCGCTGCTTTTGGCGCCGTGGTCGGAGGTATGCAGATGGGGAGGATGAACGCGGAAGTGAAATCCCTGGTCGTTCAGAGTGGTGACGGCATTGCCGATGACCTGATTGGCGAGTTCAAACACCGTTTCTCGCACCAGGTCGTCCGTTTGCGGTAGTTCGGTACCCGCCATGCAACTTGCGACTTTTACCGCGGTTTCCGGGGCCAGATCGAAGATGATGCGGCCCTCGATTTCTCCAGTCAGGCAGATTTCGGCGGCGATGCCGCGGCGGCGGTATGCGTCTTCTTCCATGCTCAGATTTTCGACGGAAGTGGGTCCTTGCAGTCCCTGAGCCAGGACGGCATCCGCCGAGTTGATGAACGGCTGGATCAACTCCATGCGCATCGCGCTAAGCTCCTGCTCCGGCTCCCGCTCCGGCGCTGCGCGCCGCGGCTCCGTCGTCCCTCATCACGTACTTGATGACTTCATAGAGCACTTCGGGCTTGACCGGCTTTTGTACGAAGTGCCGCGCGCCGCGCTGCAATGCGGCTACAATGTTTTCCTGGTATCCGACCGAGGAAACCATCACAATGCGGGCATCGGGATGCTCGCGAACGATCTTCTCCGCCGCTTCAATACCTTCCATCTGCGGCATGGTGATATCCATGAGAACGATGTCAGGCGAGACCCGGTCGTATTCGCTGATCGCGGTGATTCCGTCTCCAGCCTCGCCCGCGACTTGCCCGCCGAACGATTCCACCATTCGGGCGAGGTTTTTGCGAGCGAAAACAGAGTCGTCCACGATCAGGTAGCGCACGGGTTGGCCGTCTTCGCTCCGCTTTACGGGCGCAAACTGTTCCATGACACTCCTCCCCTTCTAAGCAATACCACGGGGCATCCGACTTCGGATAGATGACCCTAGTTACTTCCGGCACTAGTCGCCTTGGGCCGGCTGGAGTCTCCTCCAACTCGTTCGGGCGAACATAGCGCTTGTAAAGTGTTAGGCAAATCCTCCAGGTGCACGACCCGGGTCACATAGCCACGGTCAATGGCGGCTTTCGGCATGCCAAAGACTACGCAGGATTCTTCGCTCTGCGCGATGGTGACACCGCCTGCGGCGCGAACGGTCCCCATACCGGAGGCGCCATCGTCGCCCATTCCAGTCATGATGACGGCCACGGATCTATCGCCAAACTCCTGTGCCATGCTGCGAAAGAGCACGTCGACCGAAGGCCGATGACCCTGAACCGGGGATTCCTCGGCCAGCACCGCCACATTTCCCAGAGGCAGTTTCTTGACTTTGAGGTGCCGGTTGCCGGGACAGATCAAGACGCGGCCCGCCAGCAGCAAATCGCCCGATTGCGCTTCCTTGACGCGGATCGCGCAGGTTTCGTCCAGCCGTTTGGCAAACATTTCGGTGAAGCCATCCGGCATGTGCTGCACCACCAGGATGCTCCCGGGGAATTGTGGCGGTAGTTGGGAAAACAGGTACTGGAGCGCATTCGGTCCGCCGGTGGAGACCCCGATGCCAATGACGCGCGTAGGATTGGCAGTTCCGGCCCCGGTGGTCTTGATGGCGCGGGTGCCCTCGGGCATCAATTGGGGACGAAAGCTATTGCTCTGGGCGGCAGCCTTAATTTTGCCGATCAATTCGGCGGCGATCTCGGGCATGCGGGCGGAGACGTCGGCGGGTTTGGCCACAAAGTCGAAGGCGCCGAGGCCGAGCGCCTTCAGCGTTATCGCCGCGCCGGCCGTGCTGTGGGAGCTGACCACGATCACCGGCAATCGCCACCGCCGCATGATCTCTTTCAGGGTGTCGATTCCGTTCAGTCCGGGCATTTCCAGATCGAGCGTGACCACCTGGGGCGCCAGCTCTCCGATCTTCTTGAGGCCAAAATTGCCGTCCATGGCCGTACCCACGACTTCAATCGAGGGGTCGGTCTCGATGATTCGCGGAATGAGTTTCCGCATCAGGGCGGAGTCGTCGACGACCAGCACGCGCACGCTCATGCTCGGCCTCCTGCTGCCACCAGGGTCCGCGAAGCGACGTCGGTGGTGGCGCGCAGCAAACCCGCCAGCCGACTCTCGCTCCGATTGCCGCCGGCTTTGGTGAAACGCTCCACTAGCGCCAGCAAATTGAGGATCAGAACCACGCGGCCGTCACCGAGAATGGATGCGCCGCTGACCAGATCGGTGGAGACCGATTGATCGTCGAGCGCCTTGATAACTAGTTCCTCCTCGCCAATCAGTTCATCGACAATCAACCCGAATTTCCGGTCGCCGCTGCTGGTGACGAGCACAAAAATCTTCCGCTGGGAGGCTTCACGGCCTACAGGCACGGGAGCTCCCAGACGCAGCAGAGGCAAAACCTGGTTACGCAATTGCAGAACTTCGTAGTTCTCGATCTCGTGAACCTCGCTTTCCACGGTGCGGGTAATCTCGACGATCGAGTTCAGGGAGATGGCATAGAGCCGTTTCTCCACGCCGAACAACAGGGCCTTGATGATGGCGAGGGTCAAAGGCAGACGAAGGCGGAAAGTGGTGCCGCGGCCAGCCTCGGTCTCGATCTGCACCGTGCCCTTGAGGCGATCGAGGACGCTGTGCACCACGTCCAGCCCGACTCCGCGGCCCGAGAGTTCGGTGATTTCGGCGGCGGTACTGAAGCCGGGGCGAAGGATCAGGTCGAGAGTCTGCGCTTCGCTGAGTACGCTAGCCTCTTCCGGCGACAACAGCCCCTGCGAGATGGCGCGCTGCCGGACTTTGGCGACTTCAATACCATGCCCATCGTCAGAAACTTCGATGACTACCTGGTTGCCCTGGTGGTAGGCGGTCAGGCGCAACGTGCCTTGCACGCGCTTGCCGGCCCGCACGCGTTCCTCCGCGGGCTCAATGCCGTGGCCGATCGCATTTCTCACGAGATGTGTGAGGGGTTCGGCAAGAGCATCGAGAATGCGTTTGTCGAGATCAGTGTCCGCGCCTTTGACTACCAGTTCAATATCTTTGCCGCAATGGCGGGAGACGTCCCTCACGACGCGAGGAAAGCGGCGAAAGAGCTGTTCAACCGGTACCATCCGGATCTTCATCACCGAGCGCTGCAAATCGTTCAGGGCGCGTGACTGGAAGGCCATGACATCGGAAAACCTACCGCGCAATTCGTCTTTCGGAAAACGCTCGCCAAACTCGTTCAGCATCTGCTGCCACATGGACTTGGCGAGGATCAGTTCACCGACCAGGTTGAGTACGATGTCAATTTTTTCGGTGTCGACTCGTAGCGTGTTGTCGGCAACGGAAGATGTGATTAAAGCCGGCAATTCGTCGCCGGGTAGATTCGCAGGCGAATCTTTGGCAGAAGTCGCGGCAGGCAAGTCTTGCGGGGTGGGGGTGAGATTGGCCGCAGCCGACGCCTTGTCTTGCCAGAGTGCGATCCGAGCACTCGCAGCCACGGTAGGAATGCGGCACTTGGCCCGAATCTGTTCCGCTGATTTTTCCGAAGCGAGGGCGATTTCCAGTTGATTTACGACCGACTCCGCCGGCGGATACATTGCCAGAACCTCGCCCAACGCCGAAAGAGCGACCTGGATGAGCTGGCGGGCGGCGATAGGCATGGCGCAGTGGGGATCGAGCTGCACGCGCACGTGGTACACGCGCTTGCCCTCGCTTACCGCCTTGGCGACAGTCAGGCGATCATATTCCGACCAGTGCGACAGGGTCGCCGAACGTTTGCCGGTTTTCTTCTCCGGCAGGCTGGATGAAGTTCCTGGGCGGGAGAGACGAGAGATCTCGGCGCGCAGCGACCCGGCATCGGGGATTTTTTTCTTGCGGCGATAGGCGTTCAGGAATGTGGCAAACACATCAGCGGCTCGCAGGGCAACGTCGGGCACGAGGGGCGCGGCATCGGGATTTTCAAGGGCGAGCACGTCTTCAAATTCATGGGCCAGTTCGCTGAGTTCCTTGAAACCGCAGGCGGCGGCGTCCCCCTTGAGGGTGTGGACGGTGCGGCGGAGGCCGCGCATGATTTCCGCCTCGCCCGGCGCCTTCTCCAGCAGGAGAGCCTGCTCGTTCAGGGTCTGCACCAGTTCCTCGGCGCTCTCGAAGAACAGGTCGCGCAGCTCGGACATCCGGTCTTCGGGGGGAGACGTCACCCGGTCACCTCGAGCCGCTGGTAAGCGGTGCCGCTGTTGTGATGCACCATCTGAAATTTTTCGCTCAGGCCGCGCAGGCTTTCGGCGTGGCCGACAAAAAGATAGCCCCTGGGGTTGAGACAGCGATAAAACTTCTCGACTAGCCGCTTCTGTTCCGCCTCGTCGAAATACATCATGACGTTGCGGCAGAAGATCACGTCATTGCGTTGCGGCAGGTACTGCGTCTTGAGATTGTGAAAGTCGAAGTGGATCAATTCCTTGACCGCCTTCTTGACCACATAGCGGTCGCCCACTTTGTCGAAGTAACGTAGGCGGCAGCCATAGTCCACCGCCGACATCTGGTGTTCGTTGTAGAAGCCTTCCTGGGCCGCACGCAGAACCGAATAGCTGATGTCGCTGGCCAGTATCTCCAGACGCCAGGGAGCCGGAATAAGGGGCCTCGGAAAGGTGCTCTCATGGGAAGCAACATTTCGTAACTGGTAGTAGGCGAGCGCGTCGGCCACCATGATCGCCATCGTGTACGGTTCCTGTCCGGTAGAGCACCCGGCGCTCCAGAGGCGGAGGTTGTAGTCACGGGCTTCGTGCTTGCGCCGCAGAGTGTCTTCGAGCGTGTTCCGCTGGAAAAGTTCGAGCTGGGCCTTGTTGCGAAAGAAGCTGGTTTCGTTGACCGTCAGATTTTCCAGCAGGAGCGCGAGTTCCGCTTTGCCCTGCGGGCTGATCAACAGGCGGTAATAACCGTAGAACGAATCGACCTGACACTCCTTAAGCCGCCGCAGAAGGCGGTCCTGGAGGAAATGAGTGCGGCGCTCATCGAAATGCATGCCGCATTCCTGGTAAATCAGCGCCTGCAACAGCTTGAGTTCCGATTCGGTGAGCAGGGGCGATTCGCTTGTATTCATGGTCGTTCGGATGCGCGCTATTTCTTGCCGGCGGCCGCGCTCTGCGCCGCCACTTTGCCGCTGGCCGATGTCTCGGTGGCCGTGTCTGGGGCTGCGTTCTGCCGGAAATCCAACACCTTTCCAACATCGAGCAGGATAATAAGCCGGCCTTGATACTTTCCCAGGCCGCTCA
Organism: uncultured Acidobacteriota bacterium; assembly: GCA_963799305.1. Classification (GTDB taxonomy): domain Bacteria; phylum Acidobacteriota; class Terriglobia; order Terriglobales; family Acidobacteriaceae; genus Acidiflorens. The sequence goes on from CAWCWX010000002.1 coordinate 327,441, forward strand.
CGCAATCCAGTCCGCCTTCCAGCATCATGCCGGGCGCGGGCTCAATGTCGCAGGCGGGAATTTTCAGCACCTCGGACGCCTCGTCGACAATCATGCCCGCGAGCCGTCCCTTGTGTTCGACTACCAGAATGCGGCTGCGACGGTGGAGCGGGCTGGCGCTCTTGCTGAAGCGTTTGCGCAAGTCGAGTACGGAGACGATCTTGCCGCGCAGGTTGATGACGCCTTCCATGTAGGCAGGCGCATCGGGTACCGCAGTAATTTCTGGCACACGAACGATTTCGTGCAGGGCGGCGATGGGGATGCCGTACGTCTCACGTCCCACCTGAAAGCCGACGACCTGGGTCTCACCACTCATGATGGTCTAGTGTCCTCCAGCGGCAGCCTGTCGGGCGGAGCCACGGAAAGCGGGCGTACCCTCTTCGGCGCGCAGCGCAAAATTGTCCATGGAGCCGAGCAGATCGCGGGACATCTTCGACATCTGTTCGGCGGAAGCAGCCAGTTCGGTGGAACCCGAGGTCGAGTTCTGCACCAGTTCCCGCATGCGCTCCATCGCTTTCACGACCGCCTGCGCCCCGGACGCCTGCTCTTCGACCGCGGAATTAATTTCATGGGTAATTTCGTTGAGCCGAGTGGTAGCGCGGGCAATCTGCGAGGAGCCATGCGATTGTTCGTTGGTGGCGGCGCCGATTTCCTGCGCGAACTTGTAAACCTCGGTGACCACGTTGGAGATCTTGCGCAGCGCCGAGTTCAACTCCTGGCCCAGGTTCAAGCCTTCGTTGACGATCGAGGTGCTCTTCTCCATGTTATCGACCGCCCGCCGGGCTTCCTTCTGGATGCTCTGGATGAGGTCGGAAATTTCCTTGGTGGACTGGGCGGATTTTTCCGCCAGCTTGCGGACTTCGTCGGCGACGACCGCAAAGCCGAGTCCGTGCTCGCCGGCGCGCGCGGCTTCGATGGCGGCGTTGAGCGCCAGCAGATTGGTCTGCTCGGCGAGGTCGTCGATGACTTCGACGATCTTTCCGATATTGTCGGCGCGCGACCCGAGAGCGTCGATGATTTCGCCCGAGGAGCGAATCGTGGTGTTGATCCGGTTCAGGCCATCCGTTGCTTTTTCCATGGTCCCGATGCCGCTGTGCACCTCTTCGCGGGAGCGGTTGGAGATGTCGAGCAACACTTTGGCGGTGTCGGCAACGCGTTGGATCGAGGTCACCATCTGGTCGATGGAAGCCGAGGTCTCGCTGACGCTTGAAGCCTGTGTCTGCGTGCTCTTCACCATGTTCTGCACGTTCACGCTCATCTCGTGCATGGTGCTGGTGACTTCATCGATGGCCGAAGAAGTTTGCAGACTGTTCTTGGCGGACTCGTCGGAGGCGCCTGCGACTTGCGTGGAGGCACTGGCGACCTGCGAAGCGGCATCGCGGACGTTGCGCACGAGTCCGCGCAAGCCTTGCACCATGCGTGTGAACGCATTGCCGAGGGTATCGTTGTTGGAACGCGGCTGCACATCGACGGTCAGATTTCCGCCCGCTATCGCTTCCGAAACGGAGGCCATCTCGCGCAGGTACTTCACCATCGCATCGAAAGTGCGCGCCAGTTGTCCGATCTCGTCCTGGCCGCGGACGTCGATGGTGTGGTCGAGGTCGCCAGTGTCGCCGATTTGGCCAGCAACGTGAATCAGGCGATTCAGGGGGTCAGTAATCGAGTTGGAAGTGCGATAAGCGATCAGCATACCCACTCCGAGCGCGAGGAGGGAGATGAAGAGGGTGATTCCAACCGTAAAGGTGGCGGCAAATTCGTCGGAGCGGCGCCGCACATCCAACAGCTTAAGATTCACTAGGTCTACCTGGTCGAGTACATCGCTGGACCGCGAAACCCAGGAGCCGGGATCCTTCTGCAAGTAAAAAATCTGGAGTTCCGCGACGGTGGCGTTTCCGCTATCGACTTGACGGCGCTTTTCAGCCAGGGGTGCGGCGAAGTCGGTGCTCCAGCTGTGCTCGAATTCCTGAACCTTATCCAGGCTGGCGTGCTGCTGATCGTCACTCACCAGTCCCTCGGCCCGGTGTAGGGCATCGTCCAGACGGCGGACGCCGTCATTCATTTTCTCAACGTCCCGCGTATCGCCGCTGAGCAGGTAGTTTTGGAGGTGAAGGCGATTCTGCATCATCTCGAAGCGCACTGCCGAGGTGGCCTGGGCCATATCCATCGACCGTTGGGCGGCCGCCTTCGTCTCATGCTCCCGATAGACCGCCAACAGGATCACGGCCGCCAGAATCACGACCGTTGCCAGAATACCTGCGAAACTCAGGTACAGTTTTTTTCTGATGCTCATACGCTGATCGTCCTCAACCGGAGTAAGCGAGCAGAAATCGAATCATTCTTTCGTCGGATCAAAACGGAATTCCACCACACCGGTGGTCTCTTCCGCGGCCGATTCGTATCGCCATTTCTTGACAGCATCCAGGGCCGCACTCGCCAGGAGCGGATGTCCGCCAACGAGTTTGGAGTTCTTGATCGTGCCGCCCTTGTCGATTGTGATTTGCACCTTTACGATCCCGGTAATACCCATCCGCCGTGCCAATTCCGGATAGGTTGGTGTAACTCTAATTTTCACCTTGCGCGTAATCTCTGTATCCTGTGCGCGCGCTAGGGGAGCGCTACCTGCCGTGCATCCCAGAATGAGCAAAATCGCCACTGTCAACCAACGAGTTTCGGCCCGTAAAGACACGCCAATCCTCCCAAGAGTCGTTTCGACCACGAGCCTAAGTTTTGCACGGAGCGTACCCGGTGGCTCCCAAAAGTTCCTCAAAACGATTACTTTAGTGATCGTCGTAAGTTGCTCAGCAGATGCTGCTTAGGGGAACGAAAACGTGATTCCTGAAAAGCATCCCTCCGGCCGCTAGGGGTGATGGACGGGAGCGGCGATGAGATGGCGCTGACAGCCCGCCGGGCCAATGTTTACATTTTGACACCCCGTCTCACCGTATTATCTTGACTCAATTTGAGAATCCGGAGTAGTTTTTTAGTATTAATTCAATTGTTTTCAATTGCTTAGCTGGCGGATGGTGCTGACTGATCAGTAATCCCAGCAATTCGGCTCTGACGAATAGTGAGTCATCTCATTCCGACGAGACTTTTCAGAAACTCTTGTTGGAACTCTCCAGTTCCGCATTTCAGAGTCCCGACGGCAGCTTAGTCATTCAGTCTTTTTGCCGCTTGGCGCGCGAATTTTTTCGTGCGACCGGCGTCTACTTTTGGCGGCGTACTCCGGAAGGTGGGCTGATCGGGGCAGAGGCAGACGGATTCGAGGCCGAGCGTTTTCGCGGTTTACACCTGCAGCCCGGCGATGCTTCGGTTGCCCTGGAAGCTGTGCAGTACGGCCGCACGCTTTTCGTGAACGATCTCGATATGACGCGGTATCCCAGTTTCGCCGATTACCACGCCCAATCCGTTTTGGCCGCTCCGCTGCTGGTTTCAGGAGACGTAATCGGCGCGGTTGCGATTCTGAAGAACACGCCTGGATCTAGCTTTGATGAGGATGCGGCCGCCAAGGCGACGATTCTTGCCGGACAGCTGGGTAGCGCACTGGAAGCTCTCCGCCTCAGCCTGGTTTCGCAGGAGGAGCATCGTCGAGCCATGATCCTGGCGGAGTTGGCCACCGCGCTTCACGGCTTGCCCGATACGTCCGCCGTCATGGAGGGAATTGCCGACCGATTGCGGGTCTTGTTGCATTCCCCTGCGGTGCTGGTCTTTGTGCAGGAAGGCGATTCCTTCCGATTACAAGCTGTATCTGCCGACCCGCCGGAACTGGGCGGGTCGCTGCGCACCCGGGATCGGGAAGGCAACCTGCATTCTGTCCGCGAAATCGCCAACCGAGCGGTTACGGCGGGAGAAAGGATTACCGCCAGCATCGACAGCGCCTCTCATCCGGGAGAGCACGCGCCGGAAGGAATTCTGATCGCGTCCCCGTTTCGGACTTCGCGCTCGCATGGCGCCATTCTGGTCTATCCTCGGCGGGCTTCGCCGTTCACCGACGAGGAAAAAACGCTTGTATCCGCTCTGGCCGGTTTTGGCGCGGTTGCGATCGCCAATGCCGAGTTGTACGGAATGGCGCGGGCGCAAGCGCAGGAATTGCACCAGATCCTGGAAATTTCAACCGAGTTGGGCTCGGCCGGAAAGCTCGATCAGTTCATGCAGACCTTTGTCACCAGAGCGGCGAGCTTCCTGGGTTTTCGGCGCTGTTTCATCGGGCCGCTGGAAGGCGAAAGTTTCCGCGTTCGTTGGGGAGCCGAGGAAGGACGCACCCGCCCCATCGAAATCGTGATCCACGATGGCGTGGCGACCCGTGCCCTGAAGCAGAAGCAAGTCTTTCTCACCGAGGACGCCGTTACTGTTCCCGGCGCGAACCTGGAGTTTGTCCAGAATTTCAAAGTTCGCCAACTATTGGCTGTTCCAATGATGGGTTCGACCGGCGAAGTGCTGGGGATGTTTGGATTGCTCGATAAGGTGCCGCCTGGGCGCATTCCGGAGGAAGACGTTCGCCGGGCGCAAGCTCTGGCCGCTCAGGCCGCAATTGCCTTCGAATTGACCGCCAACCTGCATCGATCCGAACAGCATCGGCGGCGTGCTGAGGCGCTGGTCGCACTCGCGCTGGAACTGAATACGGTATTGCACTTGCCGGAGTTTACTCGCAGTTTTGCCCGCCGGGCTACGGATCTGTTGGGCGGACGCGCGGTGGCGCTCAGTTTGTTTCAAGGGGCCACCCAGGAAACCGTTCTGCTGCAGGGCGGATCAGAGGTGGAGGACAAGCCGCTGCTGCGCCGTTTTAACCTTGCGATCGGCGCGGCCCTGTCCAAGGATGAGACCGATGTCGTCTTTCGTCCCGCGGGCGAACTGCTCGGGCCCGCGCTGGCCTCCAGTCTGGGATGGACCGACTGCACCCTGGTGCGATTGGCCGGTGCTTCCGGAGAACTTATCGGAGTCTTGTGCCTGGCCGATCGCAACGTTGCGCCTAGCGATGAAGACCGTCAATTGCTGCGGGCCGTCGCCAGCCATGCCAGCATTGCGCTGGAAAATGCCTGCCTCTTTACTCGCATGCAGCATGCCAATCGTCATTGGGTCGAAGTCTTTGACGCCATCAGCGATTACATCGTTGTGCACGACGAGGCGAACAACATCTTGCGAGTGAATCACTCCCTGGCCGATTTTGTGGGTTTGGCCCCGGACCAGATGATTGGCGTTAACATGCGGGCGCTGCAAGGACTCTCCAACGGCGCGTCGGCTTACGCCTGCCCTTTTTGCCGGAACGGCGACGGCCTCGATGAATATGTGCACAATGCTCTCGACCGCAGTTACCTGGTTTCGACTTCCCGGATTCACGCTGCCGCCAGCACACAGATGCAGACCGTGCACGTACTGAAAGACATCACGGACCGTCGCGAGGCGGAGCAACGGTATCGCGAACTCTTCGACAACATTCAGGAAGGGATTTTCTTTTCCTCGCCGCAGGGGCGCTTTGTCGAAGTGAACGACGCGCTGGTGCGCATTCTCGGTTACCGGAGCCGCGAAGAATTGCTGCAGCTCGATATTCCCAACTCACTCTATTTTTCGCCAGAGCGGCGGCAGGAACTCATCCGGATGATCGAACAGGAAGGCGGCCTGCGTAATCATGAAGAAGTATTGCGCCGCCAGGACGGATCGCCCGTCCACGTCCTCATCAACAGCTTCGCCTTATGCGATTCCCAGGGAATCGTGCGGCAGTATCGCGGTCTGATTCTGGATGTCAGCGGCCTTCGCCAATCCCAAACCGAATTGCAGCGCGAGCGCGATTTTTCCAGCAAGATCCTGAGCCACACGCAAAGCTTGATCCTGGTGACCGATACCGTAGGCGTAATCAGTTATGCCAACCGGCGCTGGGGCGGACTCGGATTCGAACAGAGCCAACTCCTGGGGCACGCTTTCCACGAACTGACGATACCGGCTCGCCAGACGGCTTTGCGCGAGGCGCTGGCCTCGGTTGCTGGCGGGCACCAGGTGGACAACTTCGAGATGCAACTGCTGCGCGGAGATGGGCAGAGCGGCCAATTCTCCGTCAATCTCAGCCCCATCAGCGGAGACGATGGCCGCGTGAGCAGCATCGTAGTGGTCATGACCGACGTCACCGACTCCGCGATGCTGCAAGCGAAGCTCATCCACACCGAGAAAATGGCGGCGGTTGGACAGTTAGTTTCGGGCGTCGCTCACGAAGTGAACAATCCGCTGACTGCGATCCTGGGCTTTGCCGATCTGCTGGTGGAGCGCACCGATTTGCCCGACAGCGCTCGCCACGATCTGCGGGTGATTCTCCAGGAAGCCCAGCGCACCAAGCAGATCGTGCAGAACCTGCTTAGCTTTGCCCGGCAGATGCCGGCGCAGCGCCGGCAGGTTCAACTGAATGCCATTCTGCGCCGCACTCTCCAGTTGCGCACATACGACTTCCTCTCGCATGGGGTGGAGATCGTGGAGAAACTTGACGAATCCCTTCCCGAAGTCATTGGGGACGCGCAACAGTTGCAGCAGGTGTTTCTCAACATTCTCAACAACGCTCATGATGCTGTCCGCGAAACTGGCCGGGCGCCGCGGATCGAGATCACGAGCACCCGCAACGGCGCCACGGTGGAAGTGTTTTTCCGCGACAACGGACCCGGCGTTACCTATCCGGATCGTATCTTCGATCCATTTTTCACCACCAAGGAAATCGGGAAGGGAACCGGCCTCGGGCTGAGTATCTGTTACGGGATTGTTCGCGAACACGGAGGCGAAATTTTGTGTCACAACAATCTGGATTCTGAGGGAGCGACCTTTGTTGTGCGCCTGTCGGTGGCGCCCGAAGCGGCCTCCTTTGGAGCCGTGGCCGGAGTGCAACCCAAATGACCCATACAGGAACCAAACCCGCATCGGCGCCGGTCCTTCTAATTGAAGACGAGCCGGCAGTAATGGCATATGTCCGCGCCGCTCTGGAACGGCACGGTTATCACGTGGTGACGGCCGTCTCCGGCGCGGACGCGTTACGATTGCTAGCCGCTGGCGAGTATCAGGGCGTGGTTTCCGACATGCGTACTCCGGGCGGCGTCGATGGCGCCCAAGTCCATTCCTGGATCGCCCATCACCGCCCGGAATTGGCTACGAAAGTCGTCTTCATTACCGGCGACATCGCTAACGAAGAAACCGTGGCGATCCTGCAAAAGACCGGCGCGCCTTGCCTGGAAAAGCCCTTTTTGGTGCAGCAGTTCATTTCGATCGTTGAGAAAACCATGGGTCAAGCATCATGAGTGAAGAGTTTAAAGTGCGACTGCTGGTGGTCGACGACGAGCAAAGCATCCGCAAGCTTTGCATGACGGTCGGCGAGTCGCTGGGCTTCGTCTGCTGTGAAGCCGAGAGTGGGGAAGCGGCGCTTGCTTTGCTGGAAGAACAGCCCGCCCACATGGTGCTGACCGACATGATCATGCCGCGCATGTCGGGACTGGAGTTTCTGGAACAGGTCAAGCTTCTGCTGCCGCGTGCCGAAGTCGCCTTGATGACCGGACACGGCTCGATCGAGACCGCAGTCCAGGCCATGAAACTGGGCGCCTACGACTACATCTCCAAACCCTTTGCGCCGCTGGATGAGTTGCGCCTGTTCCTCCGCCGCATGGCGGACAAGGTGCGTCTGGAAGAAGAGAACCAGTATCTCCGCGAACGCTCCGAAACCGAGACCGCCGTGCACGGCATTATCGGGAACTCGGTCGGGATCCAGCATGTGTTGCGTTTGATCTCCCGCCTGAAGGATACGCGCACGCCGGTTTTGATTTCCGGCGAGAGCGGAACCGGAAAAGAACTGGTCGCGCGTGCATTGCATTACCGCGGCACGCTGGCGAATCGTCCGTTTGTCGCGGTCGATTGCGGATCGCTCGTCCCCACGCTGATTGAAAGCGAATTGTTTGGCTATGAAAAGGGCGCATTCACCGGCGCCTTGCGCTCCAAACAGGGCCTGCTCCAATCCGCCGACACCGGAACCATTTTTCTCGACGAAATCGGCGAACTGCCCCTCGAAATGCAGGCCAAACTGCTGCGGTTTCTGCAAGAGAAAGAAGTCCGTCCGGTGGGCAGTAATGAGAAAGTGAAGGTGGACGTGCGCATCATGGCCGCCACCAACCGCGACCTGGAAACAGACTACAAGAAAGGAACCTTCCGGAAAGATCTCTACTTCCGCCTGAACGTGGTAACGATTCATCTGCCGCCGTTGCGCGAGCGCCGATCCGACATTCCGATTCTGGCGAACTGGTTCCTGGAGCGGCTCGCGCCCGGCCGTAACGTCTCGGTCTCGGGCGCCGCCATGAAATCGCTGTTGGCTTACGATTGGCCGGGTAATGTCCGTGAGCTGGAGAATTGTCTGGAGAGGGCCGTCGCCCTCGGCGACCAAAAGCTCATCGATCTTGGCGACCTGCCTCCGGCGATTGTGCACGCCGAAGTGCCCGAGAAGACGGCGCGCTACGAAATATCCTCGACAGATCCCACGGCAACGGACCTTGAAGACATCGAACGCGCCACTATCCAGCGTGTGTTTATCCAGGTAAACGGCGACAAGGCGCTGGCGGGGAAGATGCTGGGGATTAGCCGGGCCACCCTGTACCGAAAGCTGAAGCGCTATAACATCGGATTGCGAGAGGAAGAGTCGGTGCAACCCCCCACACTGCAGTAGATCGCAACTGTAGCTGCCGTTCAACTCCTGCCGATAAGTTACTTGATGGCTTCGAGATAGAGTCCCACCAACTGGAGCACGAATGCGAGAAACAGGAGGTTCAAGCCCAGGATCATGTCGATGGGGGAATCGGGAACGTCGCTATTCAGAGCGATCTTTGCCCTTAGAAACGCGCGTACCGCAGCCCGTCCACGGAACAGCACAATAAAGGGTAAGAGGGCTGCAAAGAAAAGAGCCCGCAGAGGTTCGCGTGCGTATCTTTTGGCCATAAGCCAGGTACCTATGATGCCAAACGCCGCGCTGGCCACGTTCACGGCAAGTTTTACCGTCACCACGGGCGGAAGGGTCGCAGTATTGCTATCCATTCGTTTCGCTCTTACGCGACTTCATCGACGTTCATCACCCGCATGGGATAGATGTCCAGTTCACGGTCGATTTGTTGCTTGTCAGCGATAAACAGCACGTCGAAGCGGCGTTCCTTTACCGGAATGATGGCGGAACCGCGCAGGATATCTGGATCGTCGCGGTCCGGGCTTAGACTCTTGTAGATTTCCACTTTCTTCAGCCCGATCTCCTTCAATAAAGCTTCAGGAAACCGTCCAGTTCCGTAGATCTGGACCTCGACGAAGAAGTCGATCGATACATCGACAACCACGACTGCCTCCACCTGGACCATCGCCTTATACCATGGCCCAAACTTATTTCACAACGTCAGCTTGCGCCGTCTCGTTTTGATGGAGGTCGTGCTTGAGTTGCTGCAGGATGGTCAGGACTGCATCGAGTTGCTGCAGGGCTGGACGCTTTACGTCGACCGAATTCGCTGCGGGCGGGGCGCTGCGCTCGCTTCGCAAACGGCTTACGGCACTTTCAACGCGTTCTTCCCGCGTCAGGCTGGCCATTTGTTCTTGAACCTGATTCAACAGCTTCTTCATTAACTCGTAGGTCTGGACGCTCATCAGCACAGCCTGTGGCTTGCCATGCTTCAAAATGAGGAAGCGCAGGGCTGGATCAGCTTCCAGGCGTTCGATAATGGGCAGAAGGTCCTGCCGCAACCTCGTAACGTTTGCCAGTTCCACGTTCTCTTCCAACGTGCGCGGCGTTTCCGGTTGCAGCGCTTCGGCGGGCTTCATGGCATACCTCCCGACAAATGTACGTTATAATGTACAGTTTGAAGTGTACGTAATTCCGTTCGCTTCGTCAAACCGCTTTTGCTTAGTGAGGGCTGAGCCGGACGGGTTCTACTAAGAATGTGCAGGATTGAGAAAAATATCTCAATATGAGATCGGCTGCCGTCGCGTTCGCCTTACCGACGAGGAAACCTCGTGCCATTGCCTGCATAACTACTTATTCCCCCACCACTTGCCCATCAGTCCCTGACCCATTAGTTTTTGGCGTACACCGTGCACCATATCTCGCCGATAGAGCAGGGCGGGTCTCCTCGCAGCTCTTCCTAACCGGGAAGAGGGGAGACTCGGCTGCTTCAATGCTCGGGTTTGAGGTTTTCTCCGTTGCCCAACCAGGCCACCGCTTCTGCGCGCGCTCTGCAACCAGAACTCGTCGGACGTCTGGCGAAGTTCTTTCCGGAGGCAACTCCGGTCCGTATTCCCGTCAAGCTCAGCCGTGCCGAAGGGACAGAGCGTGACAGCGAACGCTCCGACACCGTGATTGAGTTCGGAACCCCTTGTGAAGTTCTGTTTGCCACTGATTGTCCTCTGGAGTTTGCCGATCGCGTGCTGCTCGAAAGCAGGGACGGCTCGTTTCGAGTGGAGGCTTCGGTGGTGGCGGTGCAGTACCACACGAATCGGACGGTAGTAGCCGCCCGGTTCCTTAAAGATGTTCCCAATTGGATCGTAAAATCATGACCCCATCTACCGCAATGTCGTTAGGCGATCAGTGGCCGCAGCTTTGCGCCCTACAGCCGATCTATTCCGCTCTGGTGAAGGAATTCGTCATCGAGGTACCGGCGAATCCGCTGGTCGACGATGCGCAATCCCCGTCGCAGGAAGCGGTCGAGCAGGCGACCGACTGGCTGCTGCAGGTCGACTCTCACATTCAGGTGCATCAACTGCGCCAGTTCCTGCAGACGACCAGTCTGGCTAACGAAGCGGTGTTGCGGGATCTGCTGACGCATCATCTGCGCAAGGACGTCAAGTCGGCGAGCGACCGCGACAAGATCGACTTTCTGCTGGTGCAGTATTTCTCGCTGTGTGCGCCCTCCGGACTGGAAGACTCGGATCTCGACCTGGAGTATGTAGCGCAGGTGCTGGAACCTGCGCTGGGCCCGCAGGACCCGACGCTGCCGAGCTGGCTGAGTTCGCTCGACACACTGATGCAGTCGGCGATGAAATGCAAACGACTGAGCGAGCTTCTCCACAGTGGAGTGCTGGAGCAGGGGCGCAAACTCAAAATGCAGGGCGGTGACCGGTATTTCGATCCCGCAACGATGGTGGCCTTTGCGCGTTTCAGCTTTCTGATGCGGCGGGTATTTTTCCGCCTTATGCACGACGATCTCAACGCGATTCTCGATGGCCTGCGTGACTTGGAAAAACGCGGCATTAACACTCTCGATTGCCGCCGCGCGCAGTTCTCCGCCGACGAGCCTACAACCCGTCTGCGTATGATCTGCCAGTCCTGGAAGGTGATGTTCCATGCGGAATACTCTTCGGGACAGCCCCTGCGCATGCTGGTCGACCTGCGGGCCGCTGTGGACGAGGCCCTGCAAGGAGGTGGAACTAAGAAGCCCGCCGCCCGCGCCGCCGTCGCCTCGTCGAAGCCCTCCGGTGGTGGAAAGCGCAGCTAGTTGTGTGCGCACGTGCCGTCATGATCAATCGTCCTACCGTGCTGATTCTTTCGAGCGACCGTGCCTTCTCCCGGGAACTGACCCAGGTCTGGCCCGCAGGACACGAGACGCCGGAATTTGTTCTGCTCGAAGAAGATCACCGTCGCGAGCTGCCGCGGGACACCTACGATCTGGCGATTGCCCATGCGGGCAGTCCTGAAAAGCACGCGGCACTGAGCCTGGCTCTGACCGCCGCTCGGAAGCCAGCGATTCTCGTCCATTCGGACGTTGACGCGTGCGCCTGCGCCATCCACGGTCCAATCGTCGAACTACGACGCGACCCTCACGCGTGGCCTGCGATGGCCGCGGTCCTGGGCCAGGAAATTTTGCGCCGCCTGCAAGCCGAATCGCGAGCCGCGGAATCCAACCTCCTTCAGGCTGGAGCCGACGCCGAAGCGACTCTGGGGCGCTACATGGCGCAGATGTACCCCACGATTAACAATGCGCTCACGTCCGCATTGGGCAATGCGGAATTACTGTTGCTTGAGCCCGGACTGCCCGCCCCAGTACTCGCCCAGGTCGATACCATCCACAATATGGCTCTGCGCTTGCATGAAGTCTTTCAGCGCTTTTCTTCGCTTGAGAAAGAACTGTCGGTCATCGCTCGGGAATCCGGCAAGACGCGTTCGGCTGCCAGCGGATCCTAGGTTGCCGGACGGGAATGTCCGGCGCACAAGTATGATGGCCAGCATGCCTCCCAAGAGATCGATCGACCGAAGAACAGCGCTGGTCACTCTCGCTTACGCCGGTTTAGGATTGCTGGCTATGCCAGGGACTCCCACCTACGCCGCAGACTTCAAGGCCGATTCGCTGGCCAAACTCCTGCCGCATTTGAACGGCAAATCGCGGGATCGTTTGTTGCGCTTGCTGCAAGCCCCCGATTTCAGCGGACACATTCCGGCGCCCGAGGTCGCACTTCTGGCCGAGAACGAGCGCAAGACTGCTGACGCGCTGATGGTCGATTTCTTGCCCCTGGCGCGGACGTACTCTCGTCCGCCGATTTCCAACTACTTCGTGGGAGCAGTGGCGCGGGGCGCGAGCGGAAATTTGTATCTGGGCGCCAATATCGAAATCCCCGGCCATTCGCTAGGTTTCTCCGTACACGGCGAACAATCTGCCCTGTCGAATGCCTATATGCATTCCGAGCAGGGTGTTGCTGCAATTGCGGTGACGGCCGCGCCCTGCGGACATTGCCGTCAGTTCATCAACGAAATGGCGCCTGCAGGCGACACGCAAGTCATAATTGCGGGCAACTCTCCCGTACGCTTGGACGCGCTTCTCCCTTTCGCCTTCGGCCCCAAAGACCTCGGACTAAAAGGCGGCGCGCTCCCGGTGAGAGAAGTCAATCTTGCGCGCCCGAACGGGGAATCCGACGATCTTACTCTCGCCGCGCTTGATGCGGCGCGCCGGTCCTATGCTCCCTATAGCAAGGCGCATTCTGGAGTTGCGATCGGGACTCAATCCGGACGCATCTATCGCGGCGCGTATATTGAGAACGTCGCCTTCAATCCGAGCCTCTCTCCGTTCCAAACCGCGCTCGCCGCACTGATTCTTGCGGGAGAAAATTATACGGCGATCGCCAAAGTGGCTCTGGTCGAAATGGAAGACGCCGTGATCAGCCAGAAGAGTGTCACCGAAACTGCGCTGAGTGCGGTTGCTCCCGCTGCAAGCTTACAACTGGTAACGACGAAGGGTGGAGGTCCGGCGACCTAATGAATGCCACCCGGCGGCCTCTTCGGATGGTGCTATCTTTTCCAATCTGTGTCTATGTATCTGATGCCATCGACTTCCAAATCGCCAACCGATTTCACACCCAAGTGGGCCGCGTGGATGAATGGCGGATCCGGGACTGCGCTAGCGTTCCTGTGGGGATTTGCTGAGGGCACTCTCTTTTTCATCCTGCCGGATGTCCCCCTCTCATTCGTCGCGTTGTTTCGTCCCCGGCGCGCTCTGATCCATATCGCGGCCATCATTGTGGGCGCAGTGCTGGCTGGAGCGGCGATGTTTACCTGGTCCAGCCACAGTGCTGCTGCCGCCCAGGCTGTGGCGCGCGTTCCGGCCGTTTCTCCAGCCATGTTCACGCGTGCGGAGGGCGACTGGAATCGGTACGGTATCTGGGGCGTGAGCCTGGGGCCGCTGCGGGGCATCCCCTATAAAGTGTATGCCGTTGAAGCTCCCGCTCATTCGGGTCTGCTGGAATTCCTGTTGGTGACGATTCCCGCTCGCCTGTGGCGGCTGGCGGCGGTGTGGGTGGGGTTTGCGGGAACCGGAATCCTGCTCCGCAAAGCTGGACGCGCTTCCGCGGCGCCTGTTCTGCACGCGCTCTTCTGGATTGTGACCTACGCGATCTACTGGAGTAAGGTCTAGCCGACCTTATTCCTGGGAGACGAACTGCCTGGCGGTGCGCTCCGTCCGCCGCCACGAGCGGGACGGAGCGACCAATGCGGTGCGGTCCTACTTGCCAACGCCGGACAAAGTGACCGTCTGCGGACTGTTGCTGGTGTTGCTGAAAATTGTCAGTTTGCCAGTCCGGGTTCCCGTCTGGGTTGGCGTGAACGTAACCAGAATATTGCAGTACGAGCCCGCCAGGATCGGCTTCGCGCATCCATTTTTCTTGATCGCAAAATCGCCTGTAATCGTAAGGTTGGTCACCACCACTTGCACAACACCGATGTCGGTGAGGACCGCCTTTTTCGCGCCACTGGTTGTTCCCACGATGCGTTTGGCGAAACTCACAGAAGGTGGTGTGACGATTGCGCTCGAGCCCATGCCGTCGCCATTCACTCCCAGGCTCATCGAGTAGTACCGTCCATCAGTCAACGGTTGCAAGGAGAAACTTCCCATTGCTTCGCCGGTCTTGATATTGGTCCGGTAGACGTCGGCATGCCCTAACTGGTTCTTACTGTCGTAGTAAGTGTTGATGGACCAGAAGCTGACACCATCGGGGTCGAGCGCGAAACTATCCGCGTTAGCCGGAATCTGGTAGGCGATCTTCTTTTTGTAAAGACAACCATCGCAGGAGGGGGCCCAACGCTGAATGGCGCCCAGGCTATCCAACATAATGCTGCCGTCTCCCAGGGCGCGCACATTACGAGCCAGGGCGTTGACCGCAATGTCCGGCCCTTGCGTCTGGCTGGCGATATCGAAGCTTTTCACGTCGCCATTCGCAGCGGTGTAGAACATCGTGCGCTGGTCGGCGGCGAGATCAATCCACTGCGCCCCGCCCGCAACGGCATAGGTTGCTGTATTGCCGGCATGGTCGATCTTGAGAATGCCACCTTGGCCAAGATAGATGTTGCCTTGCAGGTCGTGCGTAACCGAGATAGGTCCGTTGAAGGGTCCCGAGTTGTCGAGCAAGGTGCCGAAGTCATTGAATTCGATTACATTGCGGGACTGAGTTCCGAAAGGCGCGCTGATGACATGCGCGTGATTGCCGACATCGAAGGTCATCCCGGTGAGACAGGCGTTCTGCGAGGGGCCATGGAAAGTGGTTACAAGCGCTCCGGTGGCGTCGTACACGTCGATCTCATTCTGCTGCGTATTCAGCAGGACGCTGTCGCAAGTTCCGACGTACAAATTGCCAAGCTGTGCCTGAGGCTGCGCGTTCAGAAGAGCCGAGATCGCGAAGACGAAAACCACTGTTACTGCACTTCGAAGCTGAATTTTCATTGAACACCTCCCACATGGGAAAACTTCATCGATGCGTCAAGAAGGGGAAACATGCGATGGGGCACATGAACGTCTTGCCGCTGCATGCTCGTTTCAAGGGCCAGAAAGTTACCACAATTTGCAGTAACCGTTACCCTACTTGCACTCGCACAGTGTCAATAGGAGCATGCCCGGTGCCAAGCCTTCCCGAAATGGGGCTGGCATGCCGCCGCCGGTGTTTGGATGGAAGTGTCACCATATCAATCAGTTACGGTTGATTCGGAGGAGTCTCGGCGCAGGGTGAGACAACCAAGCCCCGCGAGAATCCCGAAAAGAGTGTGACCGAGTTTTCACACTATTGCGGAGTGACACTCGGCTGCGGGGCGGTCCGGCTGGACAGCTGCGACGGTCCGCGGCAACACAATCACTGCCTACATCCGCAGCGAAAGGTTTATTGGGCTTTCTTTGGGAACTTTTCGGCCGCTTGCGACATTACCGCCTATGAATGAGACTTCAGGGACTGCAAGACTGGAGCGAAGTGGCGCCGACCATGATCAGCGACGAAGCCTTGATGCTGGAATTTCAGGGCGGATCGCGCGCAGCGTTTGAGCAGTTATTTGCTCGTTATCGCGGCCCTCTGTATGGGTACTTCCGTCGCCGCTTGTGGAGCGAAGAGCGCGCAGAAGATCTGGCACAGGAAACCTTTCTGGCCGTGATCCGGGCCGCCGCACACTACGAGCCGCGTGCGCTGGTACGCACCTACCTGTATGGCATCGCGATGAATTTGCTGGCCGCGGAACGGCGCCAGCGGTTCAGAGATTCGCCTCCCGGCCAAGCCGCTCCAGAGGCAACAACCAAAGACGCTCCGGATGCGGCGATCTGGGTCCGACACGCTCTGGAAAAACTGGACGAATCAGAGCGCGAGATTTTGATGCTTCGCGAGTACGAACAACTCAGCTACACGGAAATTGCGGCCTTGCTGAAGTTGCCGGTGAATACCGTCCGCTCACGTTTGTTTCGAGCACGCATGGCGATGAAAGGACATCTGGAGCCCGAGCGAAAGCCCAGCGATGCGGCGCTTCCGAAGGACGCCCCTGAGAAGCTGAGACTGACTCCGACCGAAGGCGAGGCCCTATGAACAAGATCGTGCATCCCGTCGAACCGGAAGAATTGATGGCCTATCTGGATGGGGAATTGTCGAGCGACCGCACGACTGTCGCGACTGAACATCTGCGCGACTGCGCGGAATGCCAAACCCTGATCAACGATCTGCGGAGTGTTTCTCGCTCACTAAGAGCTTGGGCTGTTGCTGATCTGGATTCTGACATGCCATCGACCGTCACAACTGCGCTCAGCGAGCAAACGCCAGAACCGGAAAGAGCTGCTGGCTTGAAGCTACAGCCTCGGCGAAGGTTTTTGGGAATCCGCTGGCAGACGGCCGAGTGGGTCGGAGCGCTGGCGGTCATCTTTATCGTTGTCGTGGGCACAGTGCGGTTCATTGGCGGCAATGCAAACAACGTGTTTAGTCAGGTCGGATCTGCGATGGATGACGCGAATCCAGGATTGGACAGAGATCGCATCGAGGTCCGCGCATCCAAGGATGCGCCGCCCGCAGCGGCTCCGATACCGGGAAGGCAGTTCGACCGCATCCAGCAATTCGCTCACTTGCAGAAGGCACCGCCCGTAAAACTCCCCACTCCAAAACCGGATGAGTCATCGGCGGCACGAGAGGCCGTGGCCAGCGGTCCGATGATCATCCGCACTGCCGACCTCTCGCTGATCACGAAAGACTTCGACCACGCCCGCTCGGCCATAGAGACGATTTTGAAGCGGCATCACGGGTACGTAGGCGAGTTGAGTGTGGGAGGGGCCACCGGCAGCGGGCGTACCCTCACCGCCACACTGCGCGTCCCGGCCGACCAACTCGATACCAGCTTGACCGATCTGAAGTCGCTTGGCCGAGTTGAATCGGAGTCGCAAAGCGGGCAGGATGTCACGTCGCAATACGTCGATCTTCAGGCTCGGCTGGGCAACGCCCGGAACACCGAGCTGCGCCTTACGGACTTGCTGCGACAGCGCACTGGCAAACTTTCCGATGTGCTGGAAGTGGAGCAGGAAGTCGATCGCGTCCGCGGCGAGATCGAACAGATGGAAGCGGAACGAAAGAACATGTCGAATCAGGTGAGTTATGCGACGCTGAACGCGACCATCACCGAAGACTACAAAGCTCAGTTACAGGTCGTACCGCCATCGACCTCGACGCGGCTTGGTAATGCGGCCGTTCACGGTTACAAGAGCATGGTCGACGGCATGGTCGGGCTGGCTCTGTTTCTGTTGGAGAATATCCCGAGTCTGCTTTTCTGGCTGGCGCTCTTGTTTTTCCCTGCACGCCTGGTTTGGAGGAAGGTGCGGCAGAATTTTGCCCAATAGTCGTACCCGCCCCCCCGAAATTCCGAAGAGATCCTCCGGCGCTTGACATAATGTCTAGTTTGTCTAAAATAGACAATATGCGAAGTATTTCCGCTACTGACGCTAAACAGCGCCTGGCAGCTCTCCTTGACGCTGCGCAGCGGGAACCCGTGGTCATTCGCCGGCAAAATCGGGATGTCGCCGTGATCATGTCGGCGGAAGAATTCGAAAGAATGCGCGACCTCAACGTGGCTGAATTGCAGCGTTTCTGCGATCGCGTGGCAGATCGAGCGAAAGCGCGTGGCCTGACGGCATCGGGCTTGAAGAAGCTATTAAGACACTAATGCGGCTCCGTGAGCGCATTGTCGCTGACACCAATTGCCTGATCAGCCGCCTCCTACTCCCCGCGTCCGTTCCCGGTAAAGCCATACGCAAGGCTGCGGATTCCGGCGTCTTTCTCGTGTCCGACGCGACGATGAACGAACTGGCAGACGTCCTGGCCCGCTCGAAGTTCAATCGCTATATCACGGTGGAAGATCGCCAACAATTCCTTCGTCTCTTTGGGCGAGTGGCGGAATTTGTTCGTGCCGTATACCCAGTCCACGAATGTCGCGATCCTGCAGATGACAAGTTCCTGGAAGTCGCTCTGCACGGCGAGGCCGACGTGATCATCAGCGGCGACGACGATCTCCGTGCTCTAAACCCGTGGAGGGGCATCGCCATTCTCTCACCGGCGGAGTACCTGAAGCGCTGATGATCGTCTCGCCGGAGCTCGCAGGTGGCTTCGAATAGAGCGCAGTAGTCTTGCCCTACGCGACCAGGAATTCCTTCGTCCGCAACTCCTTGATCGTATCCCGCAGTTTCGCAGCTTTTTCGAACTCAAACCGCTTGGCTGCTTCCCGCATATCGCTCTCCAGCTTTGCGATGTACGTGTCGAGTTCTTCCTGCGTTTTGAACTCGGGGACTCCATCTGTCTCCCCGCCCGTTAGGTCGGTGTAGTCGGCGCCGACGACGGCCACCAGCGACATATCCAGCGGGCGGATGATCGATTCGGGGGTGATGCCGTTCTCTTCGTTGTAGGCTTGCTGGATGGCGCGACGGCGATTGGTTTCGTCGAGAGCTTTTTTCATGGAGTCGGTCATGCGGTCCGCATACAGGATGGCCCGTCCGTTCAGATTGCGGGCGCAGCGGCCGATGGTCTGAATGAGCGACCCGGCGGAGCGGAGGAAGCCTTCTTTGTCCGCATCGAGAATCGCAACCAGAGAAACTTCGGGCAGGTCGAGTCCTTCGCGCAACAGGTTGATACCGATGAGCACATCGAACTCGCCTTTGCGCAGATCGCGCAGGATCTTCACGCGCTCGAGAGTTTCGATTTCAGAATGCATGTAGCGGCATTTCACGCCGACTTCACTGTAGTACTCGGCGAGATCCTCGGACATCCTCTTGGTTAGAGTCGTAACCAGTACGCGCTCGTTGCGCGACACGCGGTCGCGAATCATGTGCAGCAAGTCGTCGATCTGGCCTTTCACGGGACGTATCTCGACCGGCGGATCGATGAGTCCGGTCGGACGAATAATCTGCTCCACAACAACGCCAGCCGATTTCGTCAATTCGTAAGGTCCCGGCGTGGCGGAGACATATACGATCTGGTTGGTGCGGTGCTCGAATTCCTCAAACGTCAGCGGACGATTGTCGAGCGCCGACGGCATGCGGAAGCCGTATTCAACCAGCGTCTGCTTGCGCGAGCGGTCGCCGTGATACATGCCATGCAACTGCGGCACGGTCTGGTGCGACTCGTCGATGAAGAGCAGAAAATCCCGCGGGAAATAGTCGAGCAACGTGGGTGGCGGCTCTCCGGGCAGGCGTCCGGTGAAATGGCGCGAGTAGTTTTCGATGCCGTGGCAGTAGCCCATCGCCTTGATCATTTCCAGGTCATACATCACGCGCTGATGGATGCGCTGCGCTTCCACGGCGCGTCCCTGTTTTTCCAGTTCCACTTCCCACCATGCCAACTCCTGCTTGATGGAAGCGACGGCCGACGAGCGCGTCTCTTCCTTCATCACATAGTGCGTCTTGGGATAGATCGGCAACCGCATGTAGCGCTGCTTCACGGTCCCGAACAGAGGATCGATCTGGGCGAGCGACTCGACTTCATCCCCGAACATTTCGACGCGATAGGCGTTATCGTCGTAGGTGGGATAGATTTCGATGACATCGCCGCGCACGCGAAACGTCCCGCGCCGGAATTCGGCTTCGGTGCGCTCGTAGAGAATCTCGACCAGTTTCTTGGTGATGTCCCCGCGCTTGATCTTCTGCCCCTTTTCCAGAAACAGCAGCATGCCGTAATAAGCTTCGGGTGATCCCAGGCCGTAGATGCAACTCACCGAGGCGACGATTAGACAGTCCCGGCGCTCGAACAGAGAACGGGTCGCCGACAGCCGCAGCTTGTCGAGTTCGTCATTAATCGTCGACTCCTTCTCGATATAAAGGTCCGCCGCCGGAACGTAAGCCTCGGGCTGGTAATAGTCGTAGTAGGAGACGAAATATTCCACCGCGTTCTGCGGGAAAAAACTCTTGAATTCGTGGTAGAGCTGCGCTGCCAGAGTCTTGTTGTGGGCCATCACCAGGGCGGGGCGGTTTGCCGCCTCAATCACTTTGGCCATCGTGTAGGTCTTGCCGGAGCCGGTCACGCCGAGCAGAACCTGGTGCTGATCTCGGTCAAAAACGCCACGAGTGAGGCTCTCGATGGCCCGTCCCTGGTCGCCTTGGGGGGTGT
This sequence comes from uncultured Acidobacteriota bacterium, assembly GCA_963799305.1. Taxonomy (GTDB): domain Bacteria; phylum Acidobacteriota; class Terriglobia; order Terriglobales; family Acidobacteriaceae; genus Acidiflorens. The sequence continues at coordinate 347,829 of CAWCWX010000002.1, forward strand.
AGCCGGAAGTGAGTTTGAAGTCCATTCGGGTCCAATCTCGATCATACACAGATGTAGTTCAGGGCCCAAAGGACGCGTCGTTGAGGAAGCGACGTTGAATCCGGCTATTTGTCAAATGCCAGCCCCTCCGGCTTTCGTTCGCGCCGGGTACGACGCCGTGTAATCCTTTCGCCGTCTATCCGGCGCGTCTGGCACTTTTGTCCTAAGGTGTTTGGCTTAGAGCCTGAGCAAAACTCTGCCTTTCCCCCGCTCTAAAAAGGCTGGAAGTAAGCTTTTTGCAGGAAATACGCAATGCTCCACATTTTCACATGGAGTTAACCGATTTCCGTAGATTTGGCCGCGCGGATGCTGGAGTGGAGGCACAGACTTGAATTTCAAGGTGCGCAACGGAACCCCTGAATGCTGCCCAGCGCACGGGCGGCATCCCGTGCGCTACCTGGTGAGGTGCAGTGCATGGAACAAGGGAGCAACCGGGTCGGACGCCGGGAGCAGCAGATCGTCGATCTCCTGCTCCAGGGCTGCGACAACTCAGAAATTGCGCAGGATCTGCATATCGCCGAGCGCACCGTGAAAGCGCACTTTAATCGCTTGTTTCTACGTTTTGGTATCAAAGGCGGCATCAAGCGCGTCAAGCTCGCCACTATGCTCTACAGGAGACAGCTATGGTCGGAGAAACAGTCAACTCAAGCGGCCCCAATCCCCGGGAACACGCCATCATCCAACTCGTCGCCGAAGGCTGCAAAAACCGGGAAATTGCAGATTCCCTCGGAACTACCGAACACGTTATCAAAAACTACCTCCGCGTAATCTACGACAAACTCGGCCTCTGGAACCGGGTTGAACTGGCGCTTTGGTATGAGGCGCGACAGAACGAGCAGTTGTCTCAGGCATAAGCCGCCAGTACGAAGAAAATTCAGGCGCAGGCACTCGAGAGAGTGACCTGCGTTTTTTTTGATGAGTGGACTCCGCAACCGCTTGACGCGATCACCCCTGGGCCGTACTCCTCTGCTAACATTCTCCCTTCCATGAAACACGTGGGCGAAAGTGTTGTGCGCATTGAGGCCGAGGCGCTGCGGGCGTTGGCCGACCGGCTCGCGGGAGCGATGGCTGCCGATTTTCAGCGGGCGGTTGATCTGATGTTCGACTGTCCGGGCCGGGTGGTGGTTACCGGGATGGGCAAGAGTGGGATCATCGCGAGGAAGGTGGCCGCGACTTTGAATTCCACTGGGTCGCCGGCGCTTTATCTGCATCCCGTCGAGGCCCTTCACGGCGATCTGGGGATGGTAATGCGAGGAGATATCGTGCTCGCGCTTTCGGCTAGCGGCGAAACGGAAGAAATCCTGCGGCTGCTGGCAACGATCAAACGATTGCAGGTTCCGCTCATCAGCATGACTTGCGACCAGTGGGCGGGCAGCGCAGCGTCAAGCGCAACCGACAACAGTGCCCGTTCTACACTGGCAGCGGCGGCGGACGTTGCGCTCGACTGCTCGATTTCCAAAGAAGCCTGTTCGCTCGGCCTGGCACCGACAGCCTCGACCACGACCATGCTGGCGTTGGGAGATGCCCTGGCCGTGGCCCTTTCGGAAAAACGCGGCTTCAAAGAAGAAGATTTCGCCAACCTGCATCCTGGCGGTAAGTTGGGCAAGCGGCTGGCGCGGGTCGAATCCTTGATGCACTCGGGCGATACGGTTCCCCGCGTCGCAGCGACCACGAAAATGCCCGACGTGATTTACGAAATGTCGCGTAAGAAACTCGGGGTAACGACCGTTGTCGACGGCGACAAACTTCTGGGCGTCATCAGCGACGGCGACTTGCGGCGATTGCTCGAACATCGCGGCAAAGACGCGCTCGACCTCACGGCACAAGAGTCCATGAACCGTTCTCCGAAAACCATCGCCCCGCAGGAATTTGCGGCCACAGCACTGGCACAGATGGAAGAAATGAAGATCACGTCGCTGGTTGTGGTTGATAACAATCGCCGCGTACTCGGCATCGTCCACCTGCATGATTTGTGGGGGACGGAGATGGTGTAGGCAGCGGGAGCGAGCTGCGGCGCTCAACACAGTTAAGAGGGACTGTCCCAAGTCCTCTAAAGCGCCAAGCTACTTTTGACATGAACAACATCGCCTATCACTTCGGTATCGACCTAGACGTAGCAATGGTTATTGAACTCTACAACGCGTCGGGCCTCGGCGAGCGCCGTCCCGTGGACGATCCTCAAATATTTGCCGACATGCTCCGGCATGCCAACCTCATTGTTACAGCGTGGGAGGAAGATCTGCTCGTCGGGATTTCGCGGACTTTGACCGACTTTGCTTACGTTGGATATCTTTCCGATCTCGCCGTGCGGCGATCACATCAGAAACGTGGCATCGGAGTCGAACTGATCCAGAAGACACGCCAGAAGATGGGGCCGCGGTCGATGCTGGTTTTGCTCTCGGCGCCGCAAGCCGCCGAATATTATCCGCGTGTCGGATTCACGCAGCATCCAAGCGCGTGGGTCTTGCGGGCGGGAGATCCGTTTCCGAAGTGATTCCTTAGCGACTCGCCCGCACCTTCGGCGGTTGCGATGCATCCGGGAAAGTGAACGTGATTTTTGCCCCTTCGCGCACATTGCCGACCAACGCCGGACGAAAGCAAGCGATGCAGGTTCCTCCCGAATGGCGCACGCTCGGATAGACCACCCCCGCCGAGCCTTTGTGCAGCAACTGCCGCCCCAGTCGTTGAGATTCGCGGTAGCTATCCGGCCGCAGGTATTTTTTTCCGGCCGGGTCGTTGCGAAGGTCATGGAAGTCCGCGCGGAAGTCAACCAGAAATTCCCGGTAAACAACAATCTCTTCCGTCTGCCAGTTGATTTCGCGTAGCCACTCAGAATAGTGAAACGCAACTTCCGCCTGTGCAGTTTTCAATGAAAAACTCGCATACCAGACGCCCCGATCCGGTCCGTTAAAGCGGCTCCCTTGAGGCTGCGCATGAGTGAAGGCAGCGTTGATCACGTGAGAGTATGGCACCCCAAACACCAGTTCATGGACAGTAATTCCGGGAAGAAGATTCGCCTCGCCTGCCAGGCGCTCGTTGGTTGCGTCGTCGAGTTGGTACAAATGCGCCATTTGCGCCGGGGGAAGTCCCAGTCGCGACAGCACGCTTTCGCCGTCATTGAAAAAACGATTCGGGATCAGGCGGCGCGTATCGTCCTGTTCGAGATGGGTAGTCTTGATTGGCATAACACCATCAAAAACGGTTTACAGCAGAGACGCAGAGGAACACAGAAAATCAGGAAGAAAAGTCTCTACGAACTCTGCGTCTCGGCGGTAATACGTTCTACGACCCGCCCCGCCGCGCGTCCAACAACTGTCGCACGCGAATTAGCGAGGGAACTCCACCCTTACGCATGTAGGCCAGCGGAGACTCACCGGCGAAGATTGGATTTGCATTCGGCAATTGCACCCAGGCATCTGCGAGTTGCGGACTAAAGAGAATGTTCAGCGCCTTGAAAATTCCGATGAGCAGGGAAATGCGAGTCAGTTTGTCCTGATCGAGCGTTTTCGAAGGGCTGCGTTTGAGCTGATAGAACGAGCCGTTGGAGACGCCGCCGAGCAGGTTGCGGGCGTCTTCGTCGCGCAGCTTCCAATGATCGGTCAGGCTGAAAAAAGCGCGGTTCGCGGCGGGGCTGAGTTTTTCCTGAACCACCCTGCTGGAAAGATCCAGCGGGCGATCGAACGCAATTCCAGGAATTCGGACGCTTTCAGCGCCCAGGGTTGACTCTCCAAACATGTAATTAATATAGTCCATAGTTGGAGAGTAGTCAATGGCGCAGAAGTTACCGGCAGAAGCGCTGCAATTTCACCGGCGGCGGAGTCGGCCACTCGTCCAGTTCGCCATCCCATCCCGTGCAGCCGCGGGCGGCAACAACCCGAATGACGGTTTGTTCCAGATCGCGGGCCTGGCTTTTCGCTTCGGCAATCTGGGATTGCGTCAAGTACCCGCTGCCATCGAGTTCGGAGAGGTCTGAGCGGGCGGTACTGTACCCCGCATCTAACGCCACCACGAACCAGACGTAAGCGTTAAAGCGGTCGAGTGCAATGCCACGGCCTTCCTTCAACGCTTTCGCATAAAAATACTGGGCCGGCGGAATGCCTTGTTCCGCGGCCACTTTGAAGAGCGCGGGCGCCTTGTTGTAGTCCGTGTCGGCCATAATGCGCCCAAGCAGATAAGCTGCAAATGGATTACCCTGCGCGGCCGCGGGCTCCAGCCATTTTTGTGCCGCATGGACGTCCTGCGGTACCCCGCCGCCAAGATAATAGCGACGTCCGACCATCCAGCTGGCGAGTGTGTCACCCTGGCTGGCCGCCTTTTTGTACCAGTCGATCGCTTGCGTCTGGCTACCGGCCGTAATCGTGCCCGTCTCCAGGAGATATCCGAATGCAACCTGCGCCGGGCCATAGCCGAGTTCGGCCGAGCGGCGGAGGTAGTCGACTGCATCACGATCGTTGCGCGACGTCCCGGCTCCGGAAAGAGCGTCCAGGCCACGGTCGTAGAGCGCTTCAGGAGATGAACTCTGGCCGAAACTCAGAGTGCCGATCAGAGCGATGACGAACAGCACAATAACTCGACGCATAGCAGATACTCCTGAATCAAGTATAAGTAAGTGCCAGGATGGCGGATCAGTTACGAAAGCTCCTGTACGGCTCGGATCGGCAGAGCGGGTAGAATTCTTATGCAACCAGTTCGGGGAGGCGGGGAAGAATGATACTGACCGGTAAAGCTCCGGATGCGGTCGCGGAATTCGTGGCTTATGCCGTGATTGTCTGCTGGTTTCTGTTTGCGCTGGTCTTTCTCTGGCGGAGGCGAGTGGCTCGTCAGCGGGAGATCCGCCGCGACTGGACTGCGATGCTCGGAATGATGATTCAGTCGGTCGGCTACTTCATCGTGTGGGCGCCGACGATGAGGCGGCCTCTGTCTTCGCCTCTTCTCATGTTGCCGAAACCGGCAGAGTTCGGGTTAGCCGTATTGACGGTTGCGATTGCGCTGGGCTCGGTCTGGCTGGTGCACGCCGCGGTGCGGGCCCTGGGCAAGCAGTGGGCAGTGGCGGCGCGACTCGTGGAAGGACACAGGCTGATAACCGAGGGACCGTATCGGCTGGTTAGAAATCCGATTTACACCGGCATGTTCGGGATGTTAGTGGCGACTGGACTAGCCATGAGTCGCTGGCCCGCGCTGCTGGCGGCCATCGTGGTGTTTGCGACGGGAACCTACCTTCGGGTTCGGGTCGAAGAGAGGCTGTTGCGAGGACAATTCGGAGCCGAGTTCGACGAGTATGTGCGCCATGTGCCGGCGGTGATTCCTGGAATCTGGTAGCGCAGCATCAGCCGTATCGTTCCCGAAGGAAGTCGCCAATCGCAGAGTAGGCGTTGCCCAGCGTCTTCTCGTCCGGCAAAAACACAATTCGGAAGTGCTGCGTTCCTGGACGCTGGCCGAAGCCGGAGCCATGCACCACCATCACGTGCTTCTGGCGGATGAGTTCCGCTACGAAGATGTCGTCGCCTTCGGGGATGTCGAGCGAGGGGTAGGCGTAAAACGCACCTCGCGGTGCCACGCAACTTACACGTGGAGTCTCACTGCACCACTTCATCGTCAGGTCGCGGCGCGAGCGCAGCTTGCGCTTGACTTCGATCAAATGTTCCTGCGGTCCTTCGAGCGCGGGTTTGATCGCATACTGCTCGGGATGATTCGCGCACAAGCGGGCACGCAGCAACTTGTTCACGCCTTCCAGATAGGGCTTGATCGCAGCCGGATCCCCGCTGGCAATGCCCCAACCAATACGCCATCCGGGTGCTAAATAGTTCTTTGACAGGCCGCCGAATGTGATGACCGGAACATCGGGCGCGACCGCAGCGATTGCGATGTGCGCGTCGTCGTCGATGATCAGCTTGTCGTAAATCTCGTCCGCGAAAATGACCAGGTTGTGCTGACGGGCCAGGTCGGCGATCTGTTCGAGCATCTTCCTGGTACAGACGGAGCCGGTGGGATTGTTGGGATTGATAAGCACGATCCCGCGAGTTCGCGGCGTGATTTTCTTCTTCAGGTCATCGAGATCGGGCTGCCAACCATCCTCTTCGCTCAGGTAATACGGGTTCAGGTCAACGCCCAACTTCGCGAGCACGGCCGAGTAGAGCGGGTAGTCGGGACACGGCGTCAGCAGGTTGTCTCCGGGATTGAGGAGGGCCGCGAGGCAGATATCGACCGTTTCACTCACGCCAGAAGTTACGAACACATCCTGAACGGTGGTGATGCCCTTGCGCGCCGCCTCGCCGCGAATGGCGTCGAGCGCTTCTTTCACGCCCGACGATGGTGCATAGCCATTCTTGCCGTCGCGCATGGCCTTGTGCACGGCTTCGATCAGATGCGCGGGTGTTGCAAAGTCGAACGTGATGGGGTCGCCGATATTTAGCGGCAGGATCTTGTGGCCTTGCTGGACGACTTCGTCGGCGACGCAAGCCAAATCGCGGATGGCGTAGCGGACATGCTCCAGGCGGGTTGCGCAAGCAATTTCGCGAGTTTGAGTGAGGGCCATGCCAGTCGTTCCCTTTTCGTTCAAATTGTACAGGAGCGCCCTGAGTGGCTGGGAAAGCGATTCTGAGAAGTTAGCGTGAATTGGGCGAGTCTGGATTAAACCGGATTTCCACTTCCATCGTGGTTTCCGTGGTTGCGGGCGCATACTTCCATTTGGTCACGGCTTTGATTGCGCTTTCGGAAAAGATTGGGTTTCCTCCCAGCAGATCGATCCTGGTCACGTTCCCGTTGGGAGAAACGGTTACGTTCAAGCGCACCAGTCCACCCACATGGGCGGAGCGCAGAGTGTTCGGATATTCAGGCGTCACATTTAGCACGAGTCGGCGAGGTGCTTTGGTCGCCTTCTGTGCCTGCGCGGGGGGCAAAACAGCGAACGCAAATAAGAAGGCGATAGCGGTGCCTGAACACACCATTGCCGCGCGTAGCTTCTTCCCGACAGAGCACGCGCCGACCCATTGCGCCACAGGTTTCCCCCAATCGCCATCGCGACAAATAACAGTAATGTCGTGACATGACTATCGGCAAGATTACGGTTGTCATTAGAAACGCCTCATCTTCCTAAAGTCAGACGCTTTCAGGGCTGGAATCAATGACAATCAGCCGCCAATCCCAATGGGGTGGCGGCTGAAAGGTGAGGTTAGAGGACGCTTGCCAACTGCCGATATGTGTCTCTATTCGGGTCGATCGATCTGAGCTTTCTGAAGCGTATCCGAGTAATCGACATACACGGCCTTCCACTCGGTGTAGAAATCAATCGCCCCGATGCCACCTTCGCGGTGTCCGTTGCCGGTGGCTTTCACGCCGCCGAAGGGTAGGTGAACCTCCGCTCCGATGGTCGGCGCATTGATGTACGTAATGCCAGCGTCGAGGTCGCGAATGGCGCTGAAAGCCCGGTTGACGTCTTTGGTGTAAAGCGCGGATGAAAGCCCGTATTCGATATTATTGGCGATTTCAACGGCATCTTCCAAACCGTCACAGGGGATGATTGCAACGACGGGCCCGAAGACTTCCTCCTGCGCAATCCGCATCTTCGGATCGACGTCGATGAACACCGTCGGCTCCAGAAACCACCCGTGCTGATACTCGCCTTTGTCCAGACGATTGCCGCCGCACACCAGTTTCGCGCCTTCCTGCTTCGCAATCTCAATGTATTTCAGGTCGGTGTTGAGCTGATTCTCGTTGACCGCCGGGCCCATCTCCACGGTCTCATCGAGCCCATTTCCAATTTTCAGTCTCTTCGCCCGGGCGACGAAGCGGTCGATGAATTCGCGGTATACGCCCTTTTGCACGATGATGCGGCTGGTCGCGGTGCAACGTTGTCCCGTGGTACCGAATGCGCCCCACAGTCCGCCTTCAATAGCGAGGTCGAGGTTGGCGTCGTCGAGCACGATCATCGGATTCTTGCCGCCCAGTTCGAGCGAACAGTGTTTGAAGCTTTTGGCAGCGGTGGTGCCGATGATCTTCCCGACCAACGACGATCCGGTAAAAGAGATCGCTCGAACTGCAGCATGCTCGAGCAGAGGAGTACCTGCTTCGGGACCGAACCCGGTCACGACGTTGAGGACTCCCTTGGGAACGCCGGCGTCAGTGAGCGCCTGCACCAGATTGAAAGTGGAAAGCGGGGTGTCTTGCGCCGGCTTGATTACGCAGGTATTGCCGCATACCAACGCGGGAAGCAGTTTCCATGAAGGAATGGCCATGGGAAAATTCCACGGCGTAATCATGCCGCAGACGCCGATCGGATTCCTTACCGCCATGGCGAACTTGTTGGGTAGTTCCGAGGGGACAGTCGGACCGAAAAGACGGCGTCCTTCGCCGGCGTTGTAGTAAGCAGCGTCGATGGCTTCCTGAACGTCGCCGCGGGTTTCTTTCAAAACCTTACCCATTTCGCGAGTCATATCGCGGGCGTGATCTTCTTTGCGCTCAATGAGGATTTCTGCGGCGCGAAAAATCATTTCGGCGCGGCGCGGTGCGGGGACCAGACGCCACTTGGCGAAGGCACGCCGTGCGGCGTTCACAGCGTCGTCAACGTCGGCCTTATTCGAGCGCTGGAAAATCGCGACGACTTCGCGATTGTCGGCCGGATTGCGGTCTTCGAAAGTCTGGCCGCTCTGGGACTCGACCCATTCGCCGTCAATGAAGTTCTTGAAAACCCGCGTCTTTGTGGTGCCGCCCAATATTGCGGGGCCGGTGATGGTATCGGTCGCCATAATGCCTCCTGGAATCAGTGCAGTACTTCCATGCTAACAACCGGGGAGAAGGCGGGCAAGGGACCCTCGACGATAGGATCAAGGGGCGATCCGCTTCGTTCCCCTGCCGCGCCGCGGTTTTGTCCGAAGTTCGAAGGGAAACGCTAAGGGGGACTCGAAGCCAGCCGAGAAAATCGAGATCGACTGGAGTATGTTGGCCAGATCCGAGCGGCTGGAGTTGTACCGAGGTCACTTTCGTAACGTTCTCCCACCCCCGCCTGAGGTCATTACGGGTGCAAGCAAGGATATGATTGTCCCCAGTTGAAAATTTGGCTCCATTCTCAAAAATTTGAGCGAGGTTAGCGGAACTCGTGTCGGATAAAGCGAAGCCGGGGATTTACGTCGCCTGGAGGACGGTGACGTATCGCAGCGTCATCCTGATGCTGCTCGGAGTCGCGATCATTTTTGTTGGCGCCATGCATCTGGCTTTTCCACAGTTTACAGATTCGAGTTTGAGGGCCGCCAGCAGCTTCACTACCAAGCTGCTGGAAAAAGTTGCGGGTCTCGCACCTCCCATTCAAAGAACTTCGGCGGCGGTAGCTCAGCAGGCGCATTTTACCGCGCTCGATGGCACCATTCGCGTGCGAAAAGCGAACGGCAACAGTTGGATCAAGGCCGATTACAACGTGCCCCTCGAAAAAGGAGACGTCGTTCAGACCGGCGCTGAGGGCATGGCGAAAGTTGTATTCAACGACGGCACGAACTACACGGTCAAACAGGATTCGCTGATCGTAATTGAAGAGAACTCCGCCAACGATCAACAGCAGACCAACGTTTCGGTGGCAGTGACAACCGGTACCGTCGACCTGACGACGGCGACCTATGTGCAGGGTTCGAAATCGCAGGTCATCGTGGCGGGCGCGAAGGCCTCGCTGGCTCCGGATTCGGCAGCCCAGGTGAGCAACGATCCGCATTCCGACCAGCACGAAATCCTGGTGAAGAAGGGCAGTGGGCAAATTGAACGCAACGGCGAAGTGGTCCGCCTGTCGAACTGGGAAAAGGTAAGTTTCCAGAGCGCGGCTAAAACCATGGAGAAAGGCAAGGAAGTCGGCCCGCCGATGCCGATGACGCCCGGCAACATGATGCCCATCTTTATTACTGAGGGCGAAAAATCCAAGGATGTGGAGTTTAGCTGGTCGGCGATGCCCGGTGCCGCCGGATACAGGCTGCGCATTTCCCACAACCCGTACTTCTCTTCGCTGTTGTTGGACCGCAAAGTCGAAAGCTCAAACGTAGTGGTAACTGGTCTGGCGCAGGGCGCGTACTACTGGGCGATCCAGTCCTACGATGCAGCGGGGAAAGAATCAGTGGAGAGCGACAAGAATCGCTTCACGATTATTCCGAGGACGAACGAAAAAGTGGAACTCTCGCTCGACATCGATCCCTTCATTCAGCATGGGCACGTGATCGAAGTGACGGGCAAGACCGAATCCGGGGCACGCGTTATGGTCAACGGCAGGGAAGTGCCCATTGTTGCCGATGATGGCTCATTCCACTATTTCACTCCGCCGCTGCCGAACGGCGAGAATATGATTACGGTGACAGCGCAGAATTCCAAAGGCGGTGTGAATACCCGCCAGGAAAAAGTCGTCATCCAGTAGCTCGGGTAGCGAGGCACGAGTGTCTTCGGGAACGAACGGGTTTTCGGCAGGTTTTCGGGAGGGCACGGCTTCAGGCGTGCCGCCAAAGCCCGCAACGACAGGGCTTTAGCCCTGCCGCCCGCGGCCAAAGTTTTAGAGTTTTTGATGTTCAATACAGCCAAGCGCAGCCGGAGCAAGCAGATTGCCTGAACATTCAATAAAATAGGGGAACAGCCCAAAAAGAGAGAAGTATTTCCATGTCCAACAACGGCTTTCATAACGGAGCCTCGCGCTTTCACAACCTGCGTTCGCTGTTCAGCATGTTCTCCAGCGACCTCGCCATCGATCTCGGCACCGCCAACACGCTGGTGTACGCGCGCGGCAAGGGTATCGTAGTCAACGAACCTTCGATCGTCGCGCTGAACAAGAACACCAACGAGGTGGAAGCGGTCGGCAAAGAGGCCAAAGAGATGCTCGGCCGCACGCCTGGGAACATCGTTGCCATCAAACCCATGAAGGACGGCGTCATCGCCGACTTCAAAGTCACCGAGAAGATGCTCAACTATTTCATCCAGAAGGCGCACAACCGCAAGATGCTGGTCCATCCGCGCATCGTCATAGGCGTGCCTTCCGAAATCACGCAGGTAGAAAAGCGCGCCGTCATGGACTCCGCCTATCGCGCCAAAGCCAGCGAAGTGTATCTCGTGGAACAGGCGATGGTAGCCGCCATCGGCGCCGGCCTTCCCATTACCGAGCCCAGCGGTAACATGGTCGTCGACATTGGCGGCGGCACCACCGACATCGCAGTCATTTCTCTAAGCGGCATCGTCTATTCGCGCTCCGTGCGCATGGCCGGGAATCAGATGGACGAAGCCATCATGAATTACCTGAAGCGGAAATATAACCTCCTGGTCGGCGAACGCACCGCCGAGCAGATCAAGATGGAAATCGGGTCCGCTTATCCGCTTGATAAACCGCTCACCATGGAGATCAAAGGCCGCAACCTGATCGAAGGTGTGCCGAAGACCATCACGGTCGACGACAGCGAAATCCGCGAAGCTCTCAGCGAGTGCGTATCGACGATTATGAATGCGGTCCGCGTCGCATTGGAGCGCACGCCGCCCGAACTCTCCGCCGACATCAGCGACCGCGGCATTGTCCTGACCGGAGGCGGCGCGCTGATCAAGAATTTGGACAAGCGCATCCGCGAAGAAACCGGCCTGCCAGTTTCGATTGCCGACGATCCTCTGTGCAGCGTGGTACTAGGAACCGGCAAGATGCTTTCGGATTTCAAACTGCTGCGCAAGATTTCGATTGAGTAAGAGCTTCGGGCTCCGAGCCCCGAGCGACCAACAGCGGATCCTTCGCTCGTCCCCGGCATCGCCCTCGGACGGCTCAGGATGACAATAAAAAATAGGTGAGTCGCTCCAATGCGCTTCACTGGGAACTGGGAACCGAGAACTGAGAACTGGTTATGGAGACTGTCCTCGGCCGCAATAGGAATCTGGTTACGCTGGTGGTCGTATTAGTCGTCCAGATTCTGGGACTCGCCGTGCAGGTGAAACGCTCCACGGATACCGACTCCAGCCGGCTGATTCGAATCTGGGCGGTGGGAGCGGTTTCGCCGCTGGAGAAGGCCTTGGTCTGGACACAGACTTCCAGTCGAAATCTTTGGCATAACTACTTCTACCTGCGCGGCGTGCGCGCTGAAAACCGCGATCTCAAACAACGAATCGAACAGCTGCGCATCGAACAGGTGCGGATGGGCCAGGACGCCGACCAGGCCCGCCGCTTGCAGGCCCTGCTGGCTTTCAAGGAACAATTCATTTCCAAGACCATGGCGGCGCAGGTGATCGGATCGACCGGAAGTGAGCAGTCTCGAGCCATCTACCTGGACAAGGGCGAGGACGATGGCGTCAAGCCCGACATGGCTGTGATCACAGCCGATGGAGTAGTCGGCAAGGTGTTGCACGTCTACAGTTCCACTTCGCTGGTCTTGCTGATCAGCGATCAGACGAGCGGCGTCGGAGCCATTTTGGAAAAGTCGCGGTTGCAGGGAATAGTTCGAGGCATGCCCTCCGGCGAAGTCGGTCTGGAACGAGTGATGAGCGACGAGCAGGTGCCGGTGGGCGAACTGGTGCTCACCAGCGGCGGGGACCGGATTTTTCCCAAGGGCCTGCCCATCGGCCGGGTTGGGCGAGTCTCCCCCGGCAGCGAGCTCTTTCTCAACATCCAGGTGAAGCCTGCGGCGAACCTCAGCAAGTTGGAAGAAGTTCTGATTGTGACCAGGATAGACGAGCGGCAAGCAACACCCGATCAAAACGAACCTGTGCGCGCCGCCGATATTCTGGCCGAACGGTTGCCGAGCGTTCCGTCGAAACCGGCAGAAACTTTGGGTACCGCCAGTGCGGGTGCGGCTCCGCCGTCGGGCACTGCCGGTGAAGGCAAGCCACCCCAGCCCAAACCAAAACCGCCCGCGCCCGGCGTGAGTCCAGTGGCGCATAAGGTTGTCGCCTCCTCGCCATCCCGTGCGACGGTCGATCCCTCCGCTGAGCCGGCATCTCCTGCTGTCGCCAAGCCCGCGGAAGAAACCAAACCTCAGCCTTCGACCCAGGATCCTCCTCAATAAAGTGGCGCTTACTTACACCTCCGGCGAGCAGGTCGAGGTCTACCGTTTCGGCATTCCTGCGACCATTCTCATTCCGGTGTTCGCGGTTTTCCTGCAAGCGTGGCTGCCCCTGCGGTTTCCGTTCTTCTCCATGTTCGATCTTCCGCTGCTGGTCACGATCAGTTTTGCCATGGCGCGGCGGAGTCAGGTGGCGGGCATCTTCACTGGCGCATTGATCGGTCTTTTTCAGGACGCGCTCACGGCGCAACCGATTGGACTCTACGGAATCGCGAAGACGGTTGTTGGATTCGGAGCCTCTTCCCTCGGAATCAAGCTGGACGTCGAGAATGCCGGCGCGCGCCTGCTGCTCACGCTGGGTTTCTATGGAGTGCACGAGATCGTCTATTTCACGATCGCCCGCGGCATGATCGGCTTGCATCGGGACTGGAGCTGGCCCCACGAGCTGGGGTCGGCCGTCGCGAACGCGATTTTGGGAGTATTTCTCTACGCCCTTCTCGACCGCCTGAAACAAAAAACGTAGCGCCGGCAAGATGCCGGACCTGCGATCCAGACTTTATCCTGTCGCCGACATCGCAATCAAATATGCCAGCCCTGCCGCAGCAAGCGTACTCAAAAAATTTACTCCTTGGTTACTCATTTTCCCGCGACTCTGAAGCGTAGCTCCCAGAACGCTGTCGGCCAACATTCCCGCGAATCCGGCGAGCACCGGAATCCAGAGTTGGGCCCGAGGAATCATCCCGACCGACGTTGCTACTGCCGCGATCATCACACCAGCAATGGCCCCGGCGATGGTGCCAGAAACTGAGATCCCGCCGTCAGTCCCAGCTGGTACTTGTTTCCAGGTCGTGATCAGGAACGCGGTGTGGCTACCGGTCTGCCCGATTTCGCTGGCTACGGTGTCGGTGGCGGCTTCCGCCAGCGCCGCCACGGCAGCGAAAAGCCAGCCTCGATTTCCCGTCGCGGCAAATGCCCCCGCAGCGATGGCGGGTACGGCGAGGTTGGCGAGCACTTGCCATGCATTCCGTCCCTCGCCTCGCTCAGCGACGCCCAGGGCCTGTTTGCGGCGATATCCGAAACGAGTGGAGAGCCAGGTCAGCAGAAACAACGCCACTAAGACGGTGAAACCGGTCGGTCCAATGCCGGCAAATAGCAGAAAACAGGCAGCGCCACCTGCGATCATTCCGGACCCGTCGACCCCACGCAGAGCGCGCGCCAGTAGGGCGAAGCTAAGCGTCACTGCGGCAGTAATCGCGAGCCGCCCAGGAGACGATGCCCAGCTATACGCGAGGAACGACTTCAGCATCCAAAACCTCGAAGTAACCTAGATGCGGCCAGAGGACTTGCCTCAGATGAGCCGTCGCCATACTATATTTCGGGCCTGCGTCCGGCGTACCGCTTTCTGTTGGGCTTGTCCTCTGGATTCGCCCCACAATGGGGCGGTGGAACCCCCGCTACAGTAGGCTACACTTCTGTACACTTGGCGAATTTTGTTTTTGCGTGTTCAAAAATGGAAGAGTAGAGGCGCGGCTTGTCGCGTCTCGCTCGCGGCCGGAGACGAGGCAAGCTTCGTCTATACTCTGGATTCTTGGAGCTGAACAATGGCGGCATCTGTCTGGTCTGGCTATCTTACTTTCGGGTTGATTTCCATGCCGGTGCGTCTGTTTTCGGGCGCGCGGAGCAATGGCATCTCATTCAACCAGCTTCATCGCACCGATCATCATCGCGTGAAACAGCAACTCATTTGCCCGTTGGACAATCAGGTCCTCGACCGCAGCGAGATCGTCAAGGGTTATGAGTTCCGCAAGGACGAGTACGTCATCATCGATCCGGAAGAGATCAAGAAGATCGAGCCCAAGACCGCGAAAACCATGGAGATCCTGGAATTCGTCAAGTCGAGCGAAGTGGACCCGGTGTATTTCGAGTCGTCGTATTACATGATGCCGGAAGAGGCGGGCCGCCGACCGTATGCTCTGCTCACGAAGGCGCTGGAAGAAAGCGAATTCGTCGCCATCGCCAAACTCACCATGCACAACCGCGAGTACACGGTGTTCCTCCGCCCGCACAAGGGCGGGATGATGCTCCACACCATGTACTACAAGGACGAAGTGAAGGAAGTCGAATCCTTCGGCGCGCCCGATGTCGAGATTAAAGAAGGCGAACTCAAAGTTGCTCACCAGCTCATCGAAGCCTTAGCCGCAGATTGGGATCCAGACAAATATCATGACACTTTTCAGGAGAACCTGAAGAAACTGATCGAAACCAAACTCGAAGGCGGCGAAGTGCAGGAAGTGGAAAAGCCGAAGAAGCTGGCTCCGGTCATCGACCTGATGGCGGCGCTGAAAGAGAGTCTGGCGCAGACCAAGAAGCCTTCGGCATCGGAGAAAACAGAAGCGCCGGCGAAGGCGCGGCGGGGGCGGGGGTAGAGCCGTCACCTGGTTGCTTGTTCCGCGCGAGGCTGCAAACTTTGTTCGGCGATCACCAGAAGAAAATGAAATAGCTGGTGGAACCATCCCCAATTTCCCCTATCCACGTCCTTCCCGCTACAATATCGGTTCCGTCTCTCGGCGACCCTTTTTCAACGGAGTGCGAATGAAGCGGTTTCTGTGGCTGTTGGTGGTGGGGGTTCTGTTCTTAATTTGTACGGGATGTGGCGACACGTATCGCCCGGTGATTATCCCGAATCCGCCGTCGTTTCCCGATCCGCGGGCCAGCCATTCGGTAATTGCGATCAGTGACAACAATACCGATCCTCCGCAGAGCGATCGCGGCACGATCACGTCGGTGAATGTTTCGGGCGATACCGTGGTCGGAGTGGCCGATGTGGGGCTGGCTCCCGTGCATGCGGTGCAGCAGACGGCGAGTCAGGTCCTGGTGGTCAACCACTCCGTCACCGGCGCGATGGGCGACTCGCTTACCAAGGTGTCGTTCTCCGGCACCCAGATTTCCGGTACGCCGATTACTATTACCTTACCGTCCGATTCCGCGCCGAATTTTGTAGCCAGCACCGAGTCCGGCAAGGCCTATGTGTCGTTGCCCGGATTTTCGCCACCTTCCATAGCCGTGGTGAATACTACGACGAATTCTTTGGTCAACACGATTCAAGTGGGAGCGGGGCCGGTTGCGATCGCTGAGACTCCGGATGCCAAAAAGTTCTATGTCGCTAGCAGCGGGTCAGCCACGATCAGCAATTTCAATACGGTTGACCAAACGCCCCGGAATTCGTCCCCGATTGCGCTGAGTTCGCCGCCGCTCTGGATTTCTGCGCGCTCCGACAGTCAGCGAGTCTTTGTGCTGGAATCAAACGGGACCATCGCTACTCTCGACACCTCCTCGACTGCCGGACCGGACGTTCTGACCGAATCGGGGTTCAGTATTCCCGGCGCAAAGTACATGGTGTACGACGTCCGACTGAACCGGTTGTACATTCCGTCGAACGATAACACTGACTTAGCCACGCCGGCGCATCTTGCGGTGATCGATGTTTCCGGGAACCAGCCCGCGGCGCCAGTCATCGTCAAGGTTACGACGGTCCCGCCGTCGTCGC
This sequence comes from uncultured Acidobacteriota bacterium, assembly GCA_963799305.1. Taxonomy (GTDB): domain Bacteria; phylum Acidobacteriota; class Terriglobia; order Terriglobales; family Acidobacteriaceae; genus Acidiflorens. Next base: position 364,404 of record CAWCWX010000002.1, read on the forward strand.
GCAATGCCAACGATCCCTGCGCCAGCACCGCCGCCACGACGTTGACAGCCGTGGCCGCTGCCGCTTTGCCGGATGCAAGCCGGGTCTATCTGGGGGCGTACTACACGGATGGGGTGGGAAACCTCTGTCCTCAGGTCACCGCGATCAATACTTCGAGCAACACGATCAAGAACGCGACGGCGGTGCCGGGCTTTCCCGGGTTCCTCCCGAATTCTCCGCCGGTCTGCGCGGCTACGCGCTTTCGCTTCATGATGGCTGCGGGCGGAGACAGTTCCCGCGTCTATCTCTCGAGCTGCGATGCGGGCAACGTTAATGTCATTGACACCGCTACCGATACTTACCTGCTGAACCTGCCGGCTCCAGCCAGTTCGCGGCCACCCATCAACGGCAACCAGCCGCCGCCGCAGAACCCGGTGTTCTTGTTTGCGGGACCATGAGACGGCCCGCGCTGAAGCGCGATCCAATCTAAATGATGTGCGGCACGGCTGAAGCCGTGCCCTCCCGAAACCGTCGCGAACGAATCCCGTCTGCCAGGGCGACTCGCTAGTATTTGCCGTCGTTCACTTCAATCCAATATCCATCCGGATCCTGAAGGTAAATCTGACGAACCCCATCGGGACGGGCGGTGACCTTACCTTCGCCACTGAAGCTGCGGTATTTCACCTGCATCTTATCGAGGTGAGCCATAAAGTCGTCTAACGACGGCACCCGCAGCGCGAAGTGAATGTCGATCGGCTGGTGCGGAACTTCGGCAGCGCCACCGATCACGTGCAATTGGCTGTGGACTCCCACGCGAAACCAGACGTGGCGGCCATCTTTGAACGGATCGGTAATTTTTTCCAATCCCATCGCTTTTTCGTAGAAGTCCGCGCTTTTTCCCAGGTCGCGCACGTGAATCGCGTAGTGATCGAACTCCGGCGGCTCACCGGGAGCGCCGGATTGGGCCAAGAGCAGCGAACCGGATGCCAGAACCATCAAGCACAGTATGAGCGCCATCGTTGTTTCCTTCATAGCGAAGCATCTTACATGCCCGATGCATACCTGGAATCAAATAATTGCGCACTCTGTATCTTTACCTGTAGTGGTGCATCCCATGCAGGCGGCGGGAGTGTGTCTCCGCCTAATTTCACATAGAAAGTGCGGGTGGACTATGAAGAAAATGATCGGCAAGCTGATGTTGATGTGTTTCCTCGCGATGTCTGTGGCCGCCTTCGGTCAGTCCGGCGACACCATGAAGCAGGACGACATGAAGCACGACGACATGAAAAAAGATGACATGAAGAAAGACGACATGAAGAAGGACAAGAAAGCGAAGAAAACCAAGAAGGACAAGACGAAGAAAGACGACATGAAGAAAGATGACATGAAGAAGGACGATGGGATGAAACAGAACTAACTTCGCTCCGTCCGCCGTATCCTGAGCGAAGTATTGGCCAATGAAACGAAAGCAGGTCCATCGCTTCGCTCAGGATGACAGTTCTACAAAAAGTCACGAGCCCTCCTGATCTGGCCGAAACAATGAGTCAACTCTTCAGGTACTGCTTCAAGCAGCGAACGCAGGGAACATAGCCTTCCCGTTCCGCTTCGCGGGCGGCGACGGTTCGCAGATTCGTCCGGTCGTGGATGAAGGTGCAAGTGGGTACGTGGAATATTTTTCCTTTGTCAGATACCACCACCTTCAACTCCGGCGGAACGCCAACTCCGGACTGGGCATGCTCCGAGCGCGGATCGGGTATATGTCCTGAGGACGAACTGGCCACTTTGACGGCTCCAAAAGTTACCATTGCTGCCGCGGCGGCGACCATCCAACCGAGAAAGGTTCTCCGGTTGCCGTGCATATTTTCCTCCAGCCGGCGATGCAGGCGGTGGCTGAATCCGAGCGGCACTTCGATCATGCGTTCGTCGCCATACAGTTGGATCACATTGCGAGTGCCGTCGAGTACGGCGGTACAGTGCTGGCAGCCGCGGAAATGTTCGTCCAGGATCGCACGCAGATTGGGATCGACCTCGCCATCCAGGTAATTCGAAATCTCGAGCCACACCTCTTCACAGCGGATTACCATGGCTTGGTCCCCTTTGCGAACGACAGGTTGCCGCTCAAGTTGGCGTCGAACCCAGCGAGCAGGTCGCGCAGCATCAGTCGGGCCCGGAGGAGCCGGGTCTTCACGGATGCGGTGGAGATCCCCAGCGCCTGCGCGGTCTCTTCGATGCTTCGGTGATGCATGTCGCGCAGCACGAAAACTTCGCGATATTTTTCTCCCAGCGATTCCAGGGCCTGCGCCAGTCGTTCCCTTACCTCTTTTCGCTCCAGAGTTTCTGATGGGATCTCGCGCCAGTCCGCGAAATCGCGCGGGATGTAATTGCCTTCGTCGTCCTGTTGGTCGGCGATCGGCTCCATCCTGTGGCTGTATTCCTTCCGCTTCCGCATGCGCGCCTCGTTGAGCGTGATCTGGATCAGCCAGGTGCTGAATCGCGCTTCCGCCCGAAACTGCCCAATGTGCTTGAACGCCTTCAGCACCGCCTCCTGCGCCGCGTCCTCGGCATCCGCCTCGTTGTGCAAGACGGCGAAAGCGGTCGCATACACCCGCCGCTCATAAGGCCGAATCAACTCGTAAAAAAGATCGCGTTCACCGTCCCGGATGCGCCGGATCAGCGTTTCTTCGTGTTTGCTTTGATGCGCACGATCTCCCTGGGTTCTTTCCTCGTCCGGCATCGATCCTCACGGCAACCTTCGAGTCACAAGTTCGGCACAGCCTCTTGCACCGCTATTCGCCCGTCGGATATTCGGGGTCTTTTTTCCATCCGGTTAACATCGAGACAAAATTGTTCCAGCCGTGCAAAACCACCATGACCAGATGCCCAAATACAAACGCCAAGAGCGCCCACATGATCAGGAAATGCCAAAGACGCGCCAGGTGGAATCCGCCCATCAACCATGCCAGCCAGGAAAACTGCACCGGTTTCCAGATGGCGAGGCCAGTCAGCACCGAGAGAATTCCGAGCGCGAAGGCCGAGGTGTAAGCGTGCTTCTGAAGCGGGTTGTAGGCTTCTTTCTGTGGCGGCTTCGGACCAAGGAAGAGATAATGGCGCGCCATCGGCCAGACTCCGGGCACGTCGCGCGGTCCGAAAACTACCTGGCGATAATTCCCACTGAAGATCTGGTAGCCAAGATAAATCGCACCCGTCCCAATGTAGATCCACATGAACGTGAGGTGCCATTGCAGGGCGCCGCCCAACCAGCCTCCGAGCGCGAGTGATTTGGGCCAGTCGATCAGGTTGTGCTGCGGAATCTTCGCCCCGAAACTGGGGAAGGCGCGAAAGATTTGCAATCCGCTCCCGATCATGACGAACAGTGCGATCGCGTTAATCCAGTGGCAAAGCCGAACAATCAGAGGATGCTCGTAAACGGCTTCCGTAACTTCGCCGGTCTTCACTTCCTCGATTTCGAGAGCGCGTGTCGCCATGCTTTTCCTCTTAGCCAAGAACCATTGGTCGAGACGCGGCCAGTCGCGTCGCCACGCTACAAACCGTAGAACTCCGAGTAGCCCTGATCTTCCCAATAGCCCACTTTTTCCAGCACGTGACTGACTCTCAGGTCGGTCAGATACTTGGCCTGTTTGTAGCCGATCTTGGTCGGAATGTTCAGACGGAGGGGCGCTCCGTGTTCGCGAGTCAACGGCTGGCCATACATGCCGTAGCACAACAACGACTGCGGGTGAACAGCCGTCGCGATGTCGATCGATTCGTAATAATCGTCAGCGCACTCCACGTAGACGAAACGGGCGGCGGGGTCGGCGCCGATCATCTTCAGGAAGTCGGAAAGCCGCACGCCGCTGAAATGGCCAATCACGTCCCAGCCTTCCACGCAGACATGACGTACGTTTTGCGTTACTTCGGGGAGCGCCTGAATTTGCGCCAGCGTGTAGTCGCCCGGCTTCTGGACCGCTCCGCTCACTGTGAGAGTCCATTTGTCTAAATCCACGTCGGGATCTTCCACGTCGTAACCATTAATCGGGAACTTGTCGAACGGTGTGAGATCGGCCTCGGCGAAAGTAGGCGCCATGTGCCTGTGACGGAAGAGTCTCGCCGATGCCCAGTCGCTGAAGCCAAGCCCGGCCTTGAGCAGCGGTTCCTGCAATTTCGGAATGGCGAACGCGCCCAGCGCCAGGACGGGGGTCAGTTTCAACCACTCACGTCGGGTGACGGAGGCGAATTTGCGGCTGTCGGTTCGGCGGCTCATTGGCAACGTTCCTCGGACAGTTTGACGCAGGCCCAGATGTGATTCGCGAGCGGCAAAAAAGTTACCGGGAAACATGATTCACCAGCACGTTCAGTTCCGCAAGGGCGGAGAGGGCCGCAGATCCCTAATGAAATGTACCGGAACGGACGATGGGGATTACAGAGAGACTACCCGGTCGGGAAGGGAACGATTGCGATGAGCGATAGCGATATTGTCCAGGATTTTCTGGTCGAAAGTTACGAGAACCTGGATCGTCTCGACCGCGAGCTGGTCGGTCTGGAGACGAACCCCTACGACGCGGACGCTCTGGCCGGTGTGTTCCGCACGATTCATACCATCAAGGGTACTTGTGGTTTTCTCGGCTTCAACAAACTGGAAGCGGTCACGCATGTGGGGGAGAACCTGCTGGCTCGGCTGCGAGACCGCCAGCTCGCGCTCACTCCGGAAATCATCACTGCGCTCCTGAGCATGGTGGACGCCGTCCGGCAGATGCTCAATGAGATTGAGAACTCCGGCAAGGAAGGGGAACGCGACGACTCTCCTCTAATTTCCAACCTGACTCAGCTACAACAGCCAAACGAAGCGGTATCGAAAATCGGAGATCTCCTGATCAAGAGAACCGCCGCCACCCAGCAAGACATTCAATTGGCGGCCCGGCGGCAGGCTGAAGGCGACCCACGCCGCCTCGGCGAGATCCTTGTGGAACAAGGTGTAGTGGGGCCCACCGAGTTAGCGGAGGCGTTGCAGGCGCAGCAGGTCTCGCGCACCACGGGGGCCCACGACAGCACCATCAGGGTCGACGTTGGCTTGCTGGACAAGTTGATGAACCTGGTCGGTGAGCTAGTGCTGGCGCGCAACCAGGTGCTCCAATGTGCAGGCCGGACAAGGGACAGAGGCTTGCTGGCGGCCGCGCAGCGCCTGAACCTGATCACGACCGAATTGCAAGAGGGCGTGACCAAGACGCGCATGCAGCCCATCGGAAACATCTGGGGTCAATTCCCGCGCACGGTTCGCGATGTTGCCCTCGCATGCGGGAAAAAAGTCGTCATCGAAATGGAGGGGAAAGAAACCGAACTCGACAAGACCATCATTGAGACCATTAAAGGTCCTCTGACTCATCTGGTGCGCAATTCGGTCGACCATGGCATTGAAGTTCCCGAAGCGCGCGTCAAGGCCGGCAAGAATCCCATCGGCCGCCTGATCCTGCGGGCTTTTCACGAAGGCGGGCAAGTCATCATCGAGATCAGCGACGACGGAGGTGGATTAGACGCGGAGCGCATTCGCCAGAAAGCCGTGGAACGCGGAATGATGACCGCGGAACAAGGCAGGCGCATGACCGAACGGGAAGTCTTTAATTTGATCTTCCTGCCTGGATTTTCTACCGCGTCGAGAGTCACCAACGTCTCGGGCCGCGGCGTGGGCATGGATGTGGTCAGAACGAATGTGGAGAGGATTGGCGGTACGGTAGACGCGCAGTCCACTCTCGGCCTCGGCGCAACGGTACGCATCAAGATTCCTTTAACGCTCGCCATCATTCCGGCCTTAATAGTGACGTGCGCAGGCGACCGCTATGCCATTCCCCAGATCAGCCTGCTCGAACTGGTGCGATTGGAAGCCGGCCAAACGGCCAAGGGCGTCGAACTGGTGCACGGGTCGCCAGTCTACCGCCTGCGCGGACGTCTGCTGCCGCTGGTGTATCTCAGTCAGGAACTCAAACTTGCGGCCGAGCTAACCTGCGCGTCGAAAAGCGAAGGCGGTGTCAACATCGTGGTCCTCCAGGCCAATGAGCGGCAGTTCGGACTGGTGGTGGATGAGATCAATGACAGCGAAGAAATTGTGGTCAAGCCATTGCGCAAACAGCTCAAGACGGTCCAAACCTTCGCCGGATCGACGATCATGGGCGACGGCCGCGTGGCTCTTATCCTGGACGTGTTGGGGCTGGCGCAGCGTGCCCATGTGGTGACGGAGACACACGAACGTGCCCTGAAATCAGGTGCCGTGGAATCGGCATGGAACGCAGCCAAAAAACAAACCTTCCTGCTATTCGCCGGACCGGCCGATTCCCGGATGGCGATTCCGTTGAGCGCACTGGCGCGTCTGGAACAATTTCCGGTAGAGCAGTTGGAAATGTCGGGGGGCCAATGGGTCACCCAGTATCGCGGCCAGATTTTGCCTTTGATCAAGCTCAGGGTGCTGTTGGAGGAGAGGCGTTCCCGGCCGCGCTCCCTGCAGATTCTGCCCCTACCCGGCTCCGCACCCATCCAGGTGCTGGTTCTGAACCACGAAGGCCAATCCATTGGCCTGGTCGTGGACCGGATTTTGGATATTGTCGAAGACCGCGCCAAAGTCAAAATGGCGGCGACCCGGCCAGCCGTTCTTTATTCGGTGGTGATCGGAGAACGGGTGACCGAGTTACTGGATGTTCCCGCCATTCTTTGCCGCGCAGCCTCAACTGCGAAGCGCTCAAGCGCCGCCATCCCAGCTCAGGAGGCGGTCCACTAGAGCTATGTTCCAAACTTCTCAGTGTTGCACCTTCTATCTGGATGAGCTTCTTTTCGGCGTGGACATAAAAGGAGTTCAGGAAGTCATCCGATCGCTGGACGTCACCCGGGTTCCCCTGTCTTCCTCGGCGGTCAGCGGGCTGATCAATCTGCGCGGGCAAATCGTGACCGCGGTCGACCTGCGGCGTCGTTTGGAACTACCGCCCGCCCGCCCGGGTGCATTTCCGATGAACATTGTCGTGCGCTCGGACGATGGTCCGGTCAGTTTGCTGGTCGATGAAATCGGCGACGTGGTCGAACTGGAACGAACACAGCTTCGAACCGCCGCCGGAAACGCTGCGTGGCTCGGTACGTGACGTGATCATCGGAGTTCACAAGTTGAACGACCGCCTTCTGCATATTCTCGACATTGAAAAGGCGTGCCAGATGACCGACCCGGTGGAAGCAGCGACAGGCCGGTAGAAGGCAGCGTGGGGCGGTTGTGTCCCGCCAGGAAAATTACAGAGTAGAGAGGGACGGCATGTTCAGCAAAATGAGCCTGAAGATGAAGCTGGGACTGGGATTTGGCGGACTGCTGGCGATCCTGCTCGCCATGGGCATCATCGGTTACACGTCCGCCTCGACTTTAGATCGGCTGTCCGGCGAAGTTGAAGCTTCAGGCAACGAGGCAGAGTGGACTGTCGACGTTCAGGCGGCTTTGGAGATGCAGGCGGCTGGCGTCCGTGGGTTTCTGATTACGGGCAAGGAGGACATGCTGCAACGCGATGAAGAAGGGAAGGTCCAGTTCAGGGAGAGCATGGAAAAGCTGGAGAAGGCGATCGCGCTCGCGGAAGGCAAGAAACTCGCCGCTCAAGTCACGCTGGATTATGAGTCCTATCGGGCGATTCTTGATCGGGAGGTGGAACTTCGACGAGGTGGCAAAACGACAGAGGCGATGGCGCAGGTGGCCGATCCGCATGGGGCACAGCTGCGCAGCGATTTGCGACGGTCAACGGCCGCTCTAATTCAACTGCAGAACCGGGTGAGACAAGGCTCGCGCAGCAGACAGCAAGCCATCCAGGACCAAACCAAGACGCTCACCTTAGGCCTGACCTTCGCTGGCATCATCATGGGATTGGGGATTGCTTTTGCCGTCATCCACGCCATTACCGGCGCCATCGCGCGTATGGTGGCCATGATCCAGGAGATCGCCGCCAACAATCTGACCGTCCCGGATCTGAAAATCATTTCCCAGGACGAAATCGGGCGAGCGGGACTCGCGCTCAACTCCATGAAAAACAATCTCCATGAGGTGATCCGGTCCATTGCAGCGTCCTCCCTTCAGGTGGCCAGCGCCAGCGAGGAATTGAACTCGACCAGCCTGCAGATCACGGCCAACTCCGAAGAAACCTCGGCCCAGGCCGACGTCGTTACCAGGGCGGCACAGACCGTCAGCCAGAATCTCCATACGGTCGCCACCGGCGCGGAAGAGATGGGAGCCAGTATCAGAGAAATTGCCAAGAACGCGACCGACGCGGCCAAGGTCGCGACCGCTGCGGTCCGAGTGGCGGAAACCACGACTGCGACCGTCTCCAAACTGGGCGACTCCTCTACGGAAATCGGCGAGGTCATCAAGGTCATCACGTCGATTGCCCAGCAGACGAATCTTTTGGCCCTGAACGCCACCATCGAAGCAGCCCGGGCCGGGGAAGCGGGCAAGGGCTTCGCCGTGGTCGCCAATGAAGTGAAGGAACTCGCGAAAGAGACCGCGAAAGCCACCGAAGACATCAGCCGGAAGATTGAAGCGATTCAGTCGGACACCAAAGCGGCAGTGGACGCGATCAGCACCATCCGTGGCGTGATCAATCAGGTTAACGATATCTCGATCACGATTGCCACGGCGGTAGAGGAACAGAACGCAACCACCAACGAGATGTCGCGCAACGTAAGCGAAGCGGCGCAGGGGAGCGGAGAAATCACCAGTAACATCGCGGGCGTGGCCGAGGCGGCGCAAAGCATTACTCGCGGCGCCAGGGACACGCAGAAGGCGTCCCAGCAACTGGTCGAGACTTCGGCCCAGTTACGGCGGCTGGTGGAACAGTTCAAACTCGGCAACCGAGCGCAAGACAGCGCTGGAGACGTGCTGAAACTGAGCTCGGCCGCCCGTGCTGGAGTTTAGCAGGCAGTCACAAATCGGCCATTTCCATGGACGTTCAAACCCTGAGAGCATATGCCTTCGTCGCGCCACAACTGCCGCAGTGTGACCGTACGTACCTCACCTAAAGTTATTCTCCCCCGGTGCCGAAGTTCAAGGATGAATGGCTCCCATTCGCATCCTCGTGGTCGATGATTCGGTGGTGATTCGCCGGCTCCTGTCGGATACGCTGTCGGCAGATCCCACACTGGAGGTGGTCGGTGTCGCTGGCGACGGTCGAATTGCGCTGGCCAAGATTCCTGTTGTCAAGCCGGATTTGGTAACACTCGACATCGAAATGCCGGTGATGGACGGCCTGCAGGCGCTGGCGGAACTGCACAAGTTGCATCCCAAGCTCCCCGTGATCATGTTCAGCACCCTGACCGAGCGTGGGGCGGCGGCGACTCTGGATGCCCTGGCCCTGGGTGCATCGGATTATGTCTCCAAACCAAAGAATGCAGGCAATCCTGAAGCAGCGATCGAACACATCTGTAGTGAACTGATCCCCAAAATCAAGGCGCTGTGTGGCTGCACTCCGCGGAAAGTGGTTCCGCAAACCGGAGCCCGTCCGGCGCCAAAGCGTCGATCCCCGTCAACTGCGCGGATTGAAATCGTGGCCATCGGAACTTCGACCGGGGGGCCGAACGCGTTGGCCGCTGTGTTGCCGAAGCTCCGTGGTGATTTTCCCGTGCCGATTGTCGTGGTGCAGCATATGCCTCCTCTCTTCACCCGTCTGCTGGCGGATCGGCTCGCGAGCCAATCCGCGATTGCAGTGCATGAGGGCGCGTCGGGCGTAAAACTTTCGCCCAGCCAAGCCTGGATCGCCCCCGGCGATTTTCATATGAAAGTGAGCCGCTTAGGTCTGAGCCGGCGGCTGAGTTTGAATCAGGAGCCGCCAGAAAATTCCTGCCGCCCGGCGGTCGACGTACTGTTTCGCTCGGTGGCGGCGTCGTGTGGCGCAAACGTTCTGGGAGTGGTGATGACGGGGATGGGGGCGGACGGTCTTTTAGGAGCGCGCGCGATCTGCGACGCCGGCGGCGAGGTCATTGTCCAGGATGAGGCGTCCTCGGTGGTCTGGGGAATGCCCGGGCTAGTGCACGCCTCCGGACTAGCCGATGCTGTCTATCCGCTCAATCGCTTGGCTGCCGAGATCGAACGTCGGGTGCATCGGAGCGCTAGCCGGCAAGCCGGTTTGGACGAAAAACAGTATGTCACTTTGGAGCGTCCGGCCAAATGACCTTCGTCAGCCCACCGCTTGCTGCTTCACCTCTCGCGGCCAGCAGCAATGAACCAGTTGATCCCGTCTACCGGCAGATTCGTGACCTGGTGTACAAGACTTCTGGCATCTACAAGGCGGAAGAAAAACTTTACCTTCTAGCCGACGGCTGCGGGCGGCGGATGAAATTGTTAGGGCTCAGCACCGTCCGCGAGTATTGGAACCAACTTGCTGTTCCTTCCGGCTGCGACGGAGAACTGCGGCATCTTTTGAACGAGATTACGATTGGCGAGACTTGCTTGTTTCGCAGCCAGCCCCAGCTCGACGCCTTGCGAAAAGTGATCCTGCCGGAACTGGTTGTGGAGAAAACCAAGAGGGTCACGAAACGACTGCGCATCTGGAGTGCGGGCTGCTCCACCGGAGAAGAGCCTTATACCCTGGCGATGAATATGCTCGAAGAAAGTGAACACTTGATGAAAGGCTGGAAAGTCGAGATTCTCGCCACTGATTTGAACGACCGCTCCCTCGAAACCGCCGAGGCAGGCATTTACGGCGACTACGCCTTGCGCAACACTCCCGAACACTATAAACGGAAGTATTTCGTAACCCTCGATGAAAAGAGACTGGTGGTGCATCCGAAAGTGAAAAAGCTGGTCACGTTCAGCCGCCTGAATTTGCAGGATGACTCCAAGATGCTCTTCATGAAGGGCATGGACCTGATTTTCTGTTGTAACGTGCTGATCTACTTTGACGGTATTTCAAAGGCCAAAGTGATCAATCATTTTTTCACCAACCTCACCTTCGGTGGCTACTTCTTTCTGGGGACTTCGGAGTCGCTCATGAAATTGAATGAGCAGTTTCACTTGATTCACTTTCCCGGAACCATTGCCTACTGGAAGCCGTCGCTGATAAGCGGCCAATTATGATCGCATCCTCCGCCACGACGATTCGCGAGCGCGTAGGGCAAATTGATGTCATGCCCTCGATTCCGGCTGTGTTTCTGCCGTTGTTGAAGTTACTGAGCGATTCCAGGGACACAGTGAAGGTAGAAGAAGTGGTTCGCCTGGTATCGTACGACAACACGATTGCAGCGCAGTGCTTGCGAGTGGCCGGGTCGCCGTTGTTCGGAACGTCGCACCCACCGAAATCCATTAAGGCGGCGGTGATCAGCCTCGGTTTGCGCCGCGTGGAAACCATTCTTCTTACCTGCTGCCTGGGACAAGCCTTCCCCGCCCGCAGATGGGCTTTGGATCCGCAGGTATTCTGGAGGCACTCGCTGGGGTGCGCGATGGTGTGCCGGAAATTCAGCGAACGTCTGGAGAATTCCGATCACGAGCAGGCATACATGGCGGGACTCCTCCACGACATCGGATTCATGGTCAACTGCCTGGTGTTTCCCACCGAATTTGCAGTCGCGATGGAGAGGGCCTGCCAGGACGGAATTTCCCTGGACGAGGCGGAGCATGCCTGCATGGGTTTCACACATTGCGAAACCGGGCAGGCCCTTGCCGAAAAATGGAGCCTGGACGATGACCTTACCGAGGTGATTGCCCATCATCACACCGTGGAGGAATGCCAGAAGGCGCAGCCACTCGTAGCGCTGGTCCACTTAAGCGACCAATTGTGCCGCATGCGTGACCTCGGCTATGGATACTATGAGCGGCACAAAGTGGATCTGGTGTCCGATCCAGCCTGGGCCATTCTTTCACGGGAACATCGCGATCTGGAAGGGGTGGATCTGGCGCGTTTCACGTTTGAACTTGACGAAGCAGTAGAGGAGATCTACGGAATGGTCTCGACGGTGTTTGGGCCGGCTCCGGCGCGGGCTTGAATCACGCGCCACGCGGAAGTGCGCGGGGCTTCCGGTTCGTGGCTCTGCACCTGGCCCCCTCAACCAAAGTTGATTTGGAGCGAAATAAGGATGGGCCTGCCTTCAAAGAGCAGCCTGACCTGCAGGACAGGCCTATCGGCCAGGGAGCGCAGCGAATAGTCGCTGCCTGTGATCACAGTAGGAGGAGAAAGCATGCACCCTTCCCCCAGCCCGGTTACTTTGTTCTTGAAGTGGCCCGCAATCATATTGCAGACTTCGCCGATGGCATCGGAGCCATTCCCACCGAATCTGTCGAAATCCACGCCGAGCATTTTGGAGGCCATGAGCTCGGCCGAGTTTCCATCGCACTGGACGCTCATCACGCCGCACAACTTTCCCGCCAGCCCGACCATGGCAGTAACGTTCAGAGCGGCACTCTTCGATTCGTCCTCCGGACTGCGGAGTTGGCAACCCAGCATCAGTTCGAAGACCTCCCGCGCCGCCCCGTCGATGAAAAAAATCCATTCTGAGCGGAGATTGCGAGCCTCGATCATAGGGTTGACAGGCCTCACGAGTTGCCCGCCAACACCGGAAGGACTTGTTCCTTGACCTGATCGGGAGTAAACGGTTTGCGGATATAGCCTCGCGCCCCGATGGACAACGCCTGTACCACGTGAGCTTCACTGCCTTCGGTTGTGATCATGATTACGGGCACGCCCTTTGCGTTGGGCACCTCCGAAAGAGACTTGAGGAACTCCAGTCCATCCATGACAGGCATGTTGATGTCGCAAAGAATCAGCGCCACTTTGTTCTCTGAGAGCACGCTGAGTGCTTCGGCTCCGTTTCCCGCTTCGAATACCTTGCCCAGGGCAATGCCCGCCTGACGCAACGATCGCTCCACAATCTTTCGCATGACCGAGGAATCGTCCACGATAAGCGCGGTGATCGCGTCCATACTGCCGTCCTCTATTCCCAGAGCTAGCCAGGTCCTAGCCTTCGTCGTTAGTACATGGTTTGCATTTTCTCGGCCACTCCGCTCTGGCATCGGGCCCTTCTCGGTCATTGTGTTTGTTGGAGTTAAGAGTTACGGGAGAACTGTCGCGCGGAGAATTCCCAGTGCGGGAACCCGGAGTGCGTTCCTGGTTCTGAATTGGCACTGAGGGTGGATAGTGCACAAAGAAAAGTGGGAACAGAAACAAGCGTTCTGTCCCCCTTTTGGTTTTTCCGGCCAATGATCTAAACCGTATCCGTCGCCTAAAACATGTTCCACAGGAACTGGTTGTAGACCTCGTGGTGATACTGCACCTCGGGAGCTTTCACAACCGTTCCCAATAGACGGGCACAGCGATCGGCGGCGGCCTGCTTCAGGTCGGCGTAGCGGCCCTTGACGTCCTCGCCCAGCATGGTCGTGGTCCACTCTGCTTTGCGGAAGTTCGCGAGCGCGTCGTAGATGTTGTCGGGCAAATAGCGTTCGGCCTGGCGGAGGTTCTTGATCTTCGCCGTCTCGCCATCGATGCCGCTCTTGAAAGATGGAATACATCACCAGGTAGGGATTGGCATCGGGCGCGACTGAACGCACCTCGACGCGCATGCTCTTTTCGTTGCCGATGGGGATGCGGATCATCGATCCGCGGTCGACCGCCGACGCTTTGATCTGGTTGGGGGCTTCGAAGTGCGGGTCGAGCCTGCGATAGGCATTGACGCTCGCGTTCAGCAGCAGGCAGATGTCGTTACCATGGGTGAGGATGCGATCGATGAACGCCCAACCCATCTTGCTCAGTTTTTCTTCGCCCTTGGCGTCCCAGAACAGGTTCTTGCCACCCTCGCTGATCGAAACATTGGTGTGCATCCCGCTGCCGTTCACGCCCACCACGGGCTTCGGCAGGAACGACGCGGTGAATCCCATGTTTGTCGCCACTTGCCGGCAGATGAGTTTGTAGAGCTGGATCTGGTCGGCGGCGGCAACCACTTCACCGTAACCGTAATTAATTTCAAACTGCGAAGGCGCCACTTCCGGATGGTCCTTTTCATTCTGGAAACCCATCGCGCGCTGCACTTCGGCGGTCGTGTCGATGAAAGTGCGCAGCGGATCTCCCGGCAGGGAATGATAGTATCCGCCGGTGTTGACGTACTCGAACTTGCCGGTCTCGTTGTAGTGCCGCTCGGCGTCGGGTCCGGCGAAGAGGAAGCCTTCGATCTCATTGGCGGCGTTAAGGGTGTAGCCCTTCTTCTTGTAGAGTGCGTCCGCGAAGCTCTTTAACACGCCGCGAATATCGGCGGTGTAGGGCGTGCCCCCTTTGTCGATGACTTCGCCGAACACCAGCACTTTCCCTACTCCCAAAACGTCGGCGGGCGCCCAGTAGAAAGCGGACCAATCGATGCCGAGCCGCAGATCGCTTTCCCGCTGGGCGGTGAAGCCGCGGATGGAAGAACCGTCGAAGGTGAGGTTGTCCCAGCTCTTGATGAGAAACTTCTTGTCATAGTCCAGCATGTGCAGGCGCCCTTCGAGATCGCTGAAGAGCACAGTGACCGCCTTGATGCGCTTCTCGTCTGTTAAATACTTGAGCCGCTCCTCCTGGATTTTGTGGCTCGCGACCCGGTTCCTGCGCTGCTCCTTCGCCTTCAGATTCAATTCTTCCAGTTCGTCATACGTGAGTGCCAGGAAGTTGCGTAGTTCGTTGGACATGAATCTCCTCTTAATGTGGGCTGATCCCGCTCGTCGAGCCTTTGGCTGGAAGGACCCGGCACACAGGGTATCGCGGCGCACGCCCCCTCACTCATAGAAAATTTTTATCGTTCCTATTTGTCTTGAGCACGGGTAGGGCCGGAGTTGCGCGCGGCCGATCCGCATGGAGCGAGCGCACCTCGGATCTTATTGGTCCCCGTTAACCTTCCGTGGATTCACGTTCCGTTAGCCGGGCTCTTAATAAGTGGCGATATAGAAAAACGTTATCGCGCGCATAAGTTCTAGTTCTCAAAAGAAATTTCTATGTGTTGCAGAAGAAATATTCGTTGGACGACGACGCCGAGGATCGTTAAGGTCGGCGTGCTGGCCGCGGAGGCTCACAGTGGTCCCGTTGCGCGCACATCTTAACTCAGTGAAAGCGAGGAACCATCAATGAGGATTTGTTCCCACGCAGGGGCAGTGCTTGTTCTGGCAAGTAGTTTGTTAGTGTCTGCCGTTCGCGCGCAGGAGGCGGCACCGGCTCCGCCCGCCAAGGACGCGGTCCTGGAACAGATGCAGGAGTTGCAGCAGGAAGTCAAAGCGCTGCGCGCGGAAGTAGCGGCGCTCAAGCAAAGCCGCCCCGCCGGACCACGCTCGATCGCGGAGATCGCCTCCACCACCATGCCCATGTTGCCCGCCGCCTCTCCCGACCCCGAGCCCGTATTGCAGGAAGCTACGCCCGCAGCTGCGGTTGCGGCAGCCCCGGAGAAGCCCTCTCTCGTCCGGCCTACTCGGTTCCACCACGATCAGCGGCTTTGTAGACACCTACTACGGTTTCAACTCAAACCATCCGTCGTCGCGGCAGAATGGATTTCGCAATTTCGACGTCAACACCAACCAGTTCGGATTAAACATGATCGAACTGGTGGCCGATCGGCCCGTAGACTCGACCGATCGTCTCGGCTACCACGTGGCACTGGCGTTCGGGCAAGCGGTCAATATCATGAACTCCGGCGCTGGAGAAACCAGCTTCGATCAGTACCTGAAAGAAGGCTATCTGGAATACATGGCCCCGGTCGGCAAAGGTTTGCAGATCAACGTCGGGAAATTCGTAACTCCGGCAGGCGCGGAAGTGATCGAGAGCAAAGACAACTGGAACTATTCTCGCAGCTTGCTCTTCACGCTGGCCATCCCATACTTCCACTTTGGCGCCAGCGCGAAGTACGCCTTTAACAGCAAATTCGCGGTTACCGGTTATCTGATGAACGGCTGGAACAACAGCGTTGATAACAACACTGCCAAGACCACAGGCTTCAGCGCCGCCTGGACGCCGAACTCCAAATTCAGCATCATCGAGACCTATCTTGCCGGACCGGAGCAGGCCAACGACAATGGCAATTGGCGACAATTAACTGACACAGTCATCACCTACAGCCCCACTGCCAAACTTTCCTTCATGGCCAACTACGATTATGGCCACGAAGATGTCGGTCCACAGTTTGAGCTCCCATACACGGTCGCCAAGTGGAGCGGCCTGGCGGGCTATGCCAAGTACACCCCCAATGACAAGTGGTCCTTCGCTCTGCGTGGCGAGTACTTCAACGACAACCAGGGTTGGTCCACCGGGACGGCCCAGGGCCTCAGTGAAGGTACGGCTACAATCCAACGGACATTCGCCAACAAACTCATCAGCCGTCTCGAATTCCGCCGCGACATGACAGGCGCCCGTACATTCCTGCGCGGGCCGGATGATTCCACCACCGGCGGTCAGAACACGTTCACGCTGGGCTTGATCTACGCGTTTACCAGCGCGGACATGAAGTAGACCAATCTCCTCTGGAGGCGGCCGCCCCACCATCGGTGCGGCCGCCCACACAGGATCGTAGAGACTCGGCGAGCCGCGTCTGTACCAAACCGTTTTCTCGTATAAGCGTATTCTCGCGCGTACGAATCCAAGCCACTTACTTCTAGGTACAATCAGAAAACTCGATTGGACGGCAGCGGTCAGTGCTCATAGCCCAGCCGGTTTGAGTACACTGGGCTTGCCGCACGAGAGCGCGACGGCTACTTCGAAATTACGACGTTATGAAACTCGCTGGCCTTCTCTTGCTGTTTGCGGGATGGACGATTGTAGTAGCCGCAGTCGCGCTGCTGCCCTCGCCAGTCGCGCGGGTTGGATTCGTGTTGGCCGGAATGGCGGTGGAATTCTTCGGGCTCGTGCTCACAGTCCGTTCCCATCTGATTTTGCGGGCGGAAGGAGAGTGACGCCTTCCTTGGCTCCTACTCTGCCAATACTTCCCGAAGTCTCGGCGATGTTCGTCTTGCTCCTGATCCTCCTGGTTCCATTCGCCGGCGCGGGGCTGGCGCTGATCAATTCTGGACTGGGTCGGGCCCGGAGCGCGGCCCACGCTATGATTGGCGCGCTCTGCGTCACTGCCGTGGCTGCATTGGTCTACGTCATCGTCGGCTTCGCGTGGCAGGGGGTCGCTGGCGGACCCGACCATGTATTGGTGGCCGCCGGCAAAGGCTGGAGTTGGATTGCCTCCGAGCCATTCTTCCTGCGCGGCTTGCGGCTGGACCTTTCCCCGACAGCGCTCGTGGTGTTGCTTCAAATTTTCAGTGTCGGACTCGCGGGCCTGATTCCACTGAGTTCCGGAGCGGACCGCTGGCGGCTGGGCGCAATTTGCGCTTCGACGGCGCTGCTGGCGGGTTGTACGTATCCGTTATTTGCGCACTGGGTGTGGGGTGGAGGCTGGCTCGCACAACTTGGGACAAATCGCGGATTGGGTCGTGGCTTCGTCGACGGCGGAGGCTCGAGCACAATTCAGGTTGTCGGTGGGCTTACAGCGTTGTCGATTGCCTGGATTCTGGGGCCGCGACGGGGGAAGTTTTCCGCAGAAGGAATGCCGGCTGCGCTTCCAGGACATAACGTGGTCCTGGTTCTCCTGGGATGTTCACTCGCGTGGGTCGGATGGATCGCTCTGAATTCCGCGGGCGCGATCCTGTTTCTGGGAGTGGACCCAGGGCGCGTGGTGTTGATCGCCGATTAACACGACTTTGTGCGCAGCCGCAGCTGGCTTGGCGGCAGCGGCGATGACGCGAGTTCGATTTGGCTGGCCAGACGCCTCGCTGACCGCCAACGGATGGATCGCGGGCCTCGTCGCGAGCAGTGCCGCAGCCGCGTTCCTGAAACCGGCAGCAGCCATCATTGTCGGTGGCGTCGCTGGGATGATTGTAGTGTGGGCGGCCGACTTTCTGGAATTCCAGCTTGCGATTGACGACCCGGGTGGAGCGGTGTCCGTACACGCGATCGGAGGCTTCTGGGGAATCCTGGCGGTAGGGCTGCTGACCGATGCGGGATCCCGGGGCCAGTGGCTGGCACAGTTGGTCGGCACCGCAACGCTGGTCGGTTTTGTACTGCCCCTCTCGTATGGACTCAACTGGTTGCTTGATCGTGCATACCACCAGCGCGTGGAGCGAGAGGGTGAGTTGCAAGGAATGGATCTGTTCGAGTTGGGCGGGGGCGCATATCCCGAGTTCGACGTGCGCGGCGACGAATACCTGCAACGCTGACGAAAATCAAACCTTAACCACAGAGGTCACAGAGGACACGGGGAAGAGCTTGGTAAGTGTTCTCCGTGTTCTCTGTGACCTCTGTGGTTCAGGCTTTTGACGTCAGCTGTTCCGCGCGACATACAGCAGCAGCCCAAAGATCAAGATCGGAATCAAAGCCATCAGCACATAAAAAAGAACTCGTTTCACCCGCGGAGTTCGCCGATTCTTCCAGTTGTGCAATTCCCGGCGTTCTCGAACCCCCACTTGCTCGGGATGTTCGAGATCGCGGGCGAATTCGCGCGCGCTGGAATAGCGATTTTTCGGGTCGCGCTCCAGGACGCGATAAATGATCTCCTGTAAGTGCGGTGTGATTGCGGGATCAATTTCGCTTGGCGGAACGGGGTTGTTCAACAGGCGATCGTTCATAACCAGAAACGGATTCGCCCCGGAGAACGGCACCTTGCCAGTCAGCATCTCGTAAAGCATCACGCCCAGCGCATAGAGATCGCTGCGCGCGTCGCCGCGCTGCCCTTTGACCTGCTCCGGAGAAATGTAGTCCGGCGTGCCCATGGTCGGCGAGAACTTGGCGAAAGTGAGACGCCGCGATCCGGCGCTGCCCGCGATGCCGAAGTCGATCAGCTTGATCTTGTCATGCTCGTCGACCATCACGTTTTCAGGTTTCAGATCGCGATGGACAATACCGTGCGAGTGAATGTAGTCGAGCGCGTCGAGGATTCGCAGCGTAAGGCGGACCGCCCGCTCAGGTGGCAGCTTCGGTTGTTCGCTGAGAATCGTACGAAGCAACTGTCCCTCCACCCATTCCATCACCATGTAAACCTGGCTGCGATGGTTGTCGGAGAAAACCTTCATCACCCCGGGATGGTCCATCAACTTGCCGATTTCTTCCTCACGGCGGAAACGATCGAATAAAGCGGGATCGTTCTGGATTTCGAGGTGCGGGATCTTTAGCGCAACCAGTTGGCCGTTCTCGATATCCGTGGCGCGGTAGATGGAAGCCATGCCGCTGCGCGCAACCAGATTCTCGATGCGGTAGTGATCCAGTTGGTCGCCGGTGTGAAGAGTCATGATGCAGCCAGACAGCGCGAACCACTCAGCGTAGCTTATACGGACGACCGCGGTACATCCCCATACGCTCGACGCTGCGAACCCGAATGAGCTGCAAACTGACATTGTCGCTGCCGTCCACTTGATTGGCGCGGTCGACAAGTTCCTGAGCGGCGGCAGCGAGATCGCGGTGTCGGCGCGCCGTCTCGGCCATTTCGGCGGCAGTGACCGCCCCATGCAACCCGTCGGAGCAGAGCAGGAGTACATCGCCGGCCAGAACTTGGATCTCGTCGATTTCGATACTGACGGACGCGTTCATCCCGAGCGAACGGCTGAGAACATGGCGAGTACTAGCCTCCGCCGCCTCTTCCTCGGAAAGCAAGCCGAGGCGCTTGTGGTCGGCGGCGATGGTGTGATCGCGCGTGAGAGACCGGGCTTCTCCGCTTCGGATCAAATAGCAACGGGAATCTCCGACATGCGCCACCGTGGCACGATCAAAGCGCAGGGCACAGGCGACGATCGTTGAAGCCATTCCCGCTCCAGACTTTCCGGAAAGCGCTTCCGATTCGCACACGCGCGCGTTCGCCGATTGCACGATCTCAGTGAGCACATCTTTATGCGAGGCCCCCTCTTTCGCACGCCGGAAGCCGGCCAGAACCTCCTGGACGGCGGCCCGCGAAGCAACTTCTCCCTGGCGCTGGCCACCGACACCATCGGCAAGCGCAAACAGCCATCCGTGCGAGCGGGCTTGCGAAGGCGAGCCGGGCGCCACGTGCCCGACATAGTCCTCGTTGCGCGTCCGTACGCGGCCAGGGTCGGAGAGTTCGAAGAATTCAAGCTCTAACATGCCAGTCTGCGTTCCGGTCCTGATTCTCTGCTTTGCGATTGCAAGGGAATTGGGACGGCCATTATTTTATGTATCACGCCGGCATGGCTTCTGCGTGAGTCCAACGCATATTTCTTCTGCAGTGAGTGGGAACGGCCCATTGGCGCGATTCCTCCCGACGCGTTACCCTGTTTCCCGGAGCCGCCAGCATAAATAATGAACGATGGGTCTGGTCCGGCCGACAAGGAGAGGCATGTCCACGGAACTGAGAAACTTTCTCGCGATCCCTTACGACGAACTCGAAGAATTGAATCTGCACGCCAAAGAGCAGCGCAGGAACCGCGTTGCCTTCCACAAGATCCAGGAAGAACGCCTGAAATATCTCACCGACGAAAAGCGCATCAAGGCGCTGACGGTCCTGTTCAGCGATCTGGAAGGCCGTCTTCACATGCTGGACTACGACAAGAAGTTCCTGCTCAAGAGTTGGGACAACCTGACCTTTGACGGGTCTTCGATCCGCGGCTTTACAGCGCAACGCGAGAGCGACTTGCGTCTCGGCATCGACTGGAGCGCTTTCTACTGGGGCCCGGCGGACATTTTTGGCCCGGGCAAAGTGCTGGTATTTGGCGACGTCATCGACAAAGGCGGAGAACCCTACGCCGCCGACATCCGCGGCATCCTGAAAAGTTTTGCCGTCGGACAGCACGAGAAAAAGGGCTACACCCTCAACGCCGCCAACGAGATCGAAGGCTTCATCTTCCAGGGAAAAGACGCCGAACGAAATTATTACCAGACCGGCAAGTTCGACTACGTAAACACCGGCGGATACTACCACTCGCTACCGGGCGATCCGCTGAGGACCTTCATCGACACTACCGCCGAAGTGCAGCGCGCGATGGGTTTCCAGAACGAGAAGGATCACCCCGAAGTCGCCCCCTCCCAGTTCGAGATCAACTACAGCTACGGCGAAGTGGTGGCCGCGGCCGATCAGATCCAGCTCTACAAACTGATTTGCCGGCAGGTGGCGACGCACATGGGCCTGACCGCTTCGTTCTTGCCCAAGCCGGTCGTAGGCGTGAACGGCAGCGGCATGCATACCAATGTTTCGATCAGCAAGGGCGGGAAGAATCTGTTCTGGGACGCCAAAGGTGAAGAGAAACTGAGCAAATTCGGATGGGAGTTTCTCGACCGCATCCTGACCCACGGAAACGATATCTGCCTGATGCTGAATGCGAGTGTCAACGCGTATCGCCGTCTGGACCCCCACTTCGAAGCACCGAACCAGATCAAAGCTTCTCCCGTCGATCGCGGCTCGATGATTCGCATCCCGATCGGCAACGAGAAGAGCATGCGAGTGGAAGTGCGTTCGGTGAGTCCCGACGCCAACCCCTACATGGTCATGTATTCAATTTTCAAGACCGGGCTGGAAGGGGAAACGTCAAAGATCAAGAACCTGCGCCAGGCGGAACGATACTTGCCGGACAACATCTACGACGCGATCGATAATTTCCGAAAAGCAAAGTGGACCTCGGAGATTCTCGGCGAAGATGTCAAAGGCCGCTATGCCGATCTGAAGCAGGCTTCGGCCGACCGCTGTCCGCGGCTGTTGGGCACGTTCGTGAAGGCGCAGGAAGTCCAGTACCACCACGACGTGTACAACCAGTTTTTGTGGAATCTGTTTTAAACAGACGCGGTATTCGCCTGACGGATCTGGCGGCAATTTTCTTTCGAGTCGTCGCTCTGCTCAAAGAATTTTTCCCGCCGCCAGATCCTTCAGAAGCGTCAAATCCGCTTCGAGAAAATCCAGTTTGCTTAGCTCGTTACGCTCGACCCATCGGATCTCGCGAAAGATCCGGTTTTCAAGTTCGCCTTTGTAGCTCCGCACATCGAAAAAGCGCAATTCCACCGAGCCTCCCCCGGGATACTCGTGGACGATCCGTGCCACCTCGTCGCCGATCACAGCTGCGATGCCGAGTTCCTCTTCCAGTTCGCGGCGTAAGGCGTCGCGCGGCTGCTCTCCTTCTTCGATTTTGCCTCCCGGAAACTCCCACTTCAGCGGCATCACCTGGTGCTTCGTGCGCTGGCAGGCCAGTATCTTGCCGTCTTTCACGATGAGAGCTGCGACTACACGTTTCATATGTTTTAAAAGTAAAGCTTCGAGCTTAGAGTTACGGATTACAGCTGAGCAGAATCAGTTTTGCAATAAGTTCGTTGTATGTTGGACGCCAGGAAACATCTACCTATCCTAAACTACGTGTTGTGCCGCAGTGTTCGTGGCGTGGAGTTCGTCCGCAATCGAGCGTAACCCCGGGACACGAGTGAATGTTTCCGGATGAATCGCGGCCGCGAGAGCATGTAAACCTTGTACCAACGTCGGCGCCGGAGTATTCAACAGTTCGTCTGAAATACAGTAGACCTGCGACGTGCGCCCGGCGGTCGTTTCTGCCCAGCCTCGATCGTGAATAATATTTCCGAGAGGAACTCGATTCCCCGCGCCACACCATGCTGCGACAATGACTTCGGGATCGGCCTCCAGCACAAACTCAGTAGAAATTTGCTGGCCGGCATTGCCCACAAACTCGCCGCCAGCCGCTTCGATGAGTTCTTTGACCCATGCTTGCGAGGTAATCAGAGGCTTGCCCCACTCCTCGCAGTAGACGCGCTTCCTGGGCAAGGAGGAGGCCTGAGCGCGGACGCTCGCGATAGAGCGTTTCATGTCTGCGATGACCTCCGCGCCGCGCGTATTCGCGTCAACCATGCCGGCGATCAGGGCAATGTCGGTATAGATATCGGCCAGGGTCCGGGGCGCAAGCCCGAGGAACCGCACACCGGCTTTCAAAATCTCAGTCACCGCCGCTTCCTGGTAAGGAACGGCAGCAATGACGAGATCGGGATTGGCCGCGAGGATTTCTGTCGCCTTTGAAGTCCAGGCGTCAGCAACGATGAGTCGTTCGCGCCCTTCAATTTCGGGAACTACGTCCACGCAGTACTTTGTGCAAGCCACAACCCAATCCAACTCACCGACCATGCTCAGGATCACCGTCGCGCTAGGTTGGAGACAAGCAATGCGCCGCGGAGCGTATTCACCGGACATCTTCATATTGTAGGGGAAGGGAATCCATGGGGCGGCCATTTACAATCGCCCTGTGTATTCTCCTGAGGTCCTAGACCATTTCGAGAATCCGCGTAACGCCGGCGATGTCGACTTGCCCGACGCGTCAGCCGAGCTCGAGAACCCCGCCTGCGGAGATATCCTGCGACTCACGATAAAGCTTGAGGCCGACCGGATCGCCGACATCCGTTTTCGCGCGAAGGGCTGCGTCGCCGCGATGGCGTGCGCGTCGGCCCTTACTGAATTGGTCAAAGGCCGAACCGTAGCAGAGGCACGTCAGTTGCGCCGGGAAGAGTTATTGCGCGCAGTCGGCGGCCTGCCTGAGGCGTCCTCTCACGCCAGTCACCTGGCGATCGACACGCTGCACGTGCTCCTCCAGAGGCTCGGACGGGAAAGGTAGCGAGAACCTTCTTTTGATGGTTGTTGGTGTAATAGCGACTCAATGCTAAGTATGCACGGACAGCAACGTATCAATCTCCGTCAGATTGCCACGTACGATTTCCATGTGCTCTGGGACCCTTAGCTGTACTGCCTCCTGCTTGGAGATGCTGCGGACAGCAACTAGTGGGTGGCCGTGGTTCCTCGCAAATCCAACAACGAGGATTCCCTCCTCGTCTGCAATGTCCACCATTGAGAAATCGGACGTGGGAAATCCTTGGACACGCTGACAGAATCGTCCGCTGACGAAGATAATGCGCTCGTCACCGAGCTGAAACGCATACCACCTCTTCTTACGACCCTGCTCGATATCGAATTCGATCACTTTATTCGAACAGATACGGACTTCACATGCAGTGTCATGTCGCAATGCGCTTCGGAATTTCTCTTGCAAGGCGCGAGCGTGTGACTTTACGTCACGATAAGCCCAGAGAGTTATACCAATCCCAAGTACAAGCCAGAACAGCCCAAATACCCGCCAAGATGGCCCGGCCTTGTCTGCCTTCGTTGCGAGTACGGAGAGTCCCCATAGGCCGCCGAACAATACAATTCCAACCAAGAGCATCACGTACGGGCCCATGGCCAAAAGAGACCTCTCTCGCCGTGCCGCAACGAACCTTAACCATCTTCGTTCCGCCACCGTAAGAGGACGAGTGATAAGTAACGATTTGGCCATTGGCACGACAGTAGCTCATGAACAACCACAATTCAAGAATTGGCAATTGATGTTAACAGCGATTCCAACTACCGTCGGTTCACTCTTGATGACTTGACCCCAGATTCAGCCGCCCGCGTGCTTCGAGTCCGGCTGGTACATCATCCAACCGCTCGCCACGGCGATTTCTTTCAGCTTTGCACTCGGATTAATCGCGAACGAATGCCTGGCCATGGCCAGCATTTCCTGGTCCCACACGGAATTGCCGAATGCGCAATCCGGCGCCGCGTCCAGTACCTCTCGCAGCGCTTCGGGCTTGCCGGGGCCACTCGGCACACGAATGAGGCGGTCGGTGATGATTCCGTTTTCCACAACTGCTTCGGCGGCGAGAACCCGCTCCGCCGGAATACCGAACTGACGCATCGCCGAGCGAATAATCCAGTGGTTCGAGGAGGAAACCGCCCACACATCGGTCCCGGCAGCACGCAGCCGTTCCACCAGTTCGCGCATCTCAGGAAAAATTCCAGGAGCAATTCCGATTGCGAAATATTCGTCGGTTGCTCGCTGGATGTCATCTTCCCGCAGGCCGTGATACATCGTGCACATCTCGCCGCACATGACCTCCTCGGCTACGTTGCCGGCTTTGTAATCGGCATAACGCGCCCGCGCCCAGCGCACGATCTCGTCAGAAACCATCCCTCGCTGCATCGACCACGAGAAGAATCCTTCACCCGCGTCTCCGGACCAGAGAGTACCGTCACAGTCAAACGCTACAACCGTTGGCTTGAGCCGGAGGACACTTTCAATGAACTCGGATTGTGTAGTTGTCAAATTTGTCATTGTCACGTACGTGGTTCGAAGGGCTCGCACTCGCTGGCAGAAATTACGACGGCAACGCCGCGTACTGTTCCGGCGTATCCACATTACTGGCCACGAACGGATCGTTCACGGGAATGTAGGTGATGTTGTCCTGATGGGCATGCTCGATGTCGCGGGCATTCGCGGTTGCGGGCGCTCTCAGGAACTCTTCAATCATTTCGCGGCTGGCCAGGATGGGATGTCCATGTTTCCCCTGGTACTCGGGAACCACCGCCCAGACGGAGCGGGTCAGCGCCTGTTCGAACTCCGTGAGGAGGAGTTGGATGGTTTCGGGCCTCGCCGGCGGCCGGTCAACCAGGGTAATCATGGCGGCGTCGCGTCCGCGGTTCAGAACCTCATGCAGGCCTACTTGCAGGGAACTGAACTGCCCCCGCGCCGGGTCGGGATTGACCACCAGGGATGCGCCGCGCCCATACACGATCGGCGCCAGTTCGTGCTCGTTCTTTCCCGCCACGACCAAGACGACATCTACATAGGGAGAGAAGAGCCGGATCGCCGCGGAGAGAAATGTTTCCCCGGCGCCTGCCACAGATGCTTCGACAGGCCAGGGCAGCAGCGCTTTGTCTCGTCCCATGCGCGACGATTCGCCAGCGGCCAGGATCACAGCGCAAAAACTCAAAGATCGCCCCATGAATCGAAGATAGCAAACCCACCCCGGCCTGCCAAGGACAAGCGTCAGTCGAACGTGGGCAGCTTGATCAGATCGTCGTGCGGAACCGGTTCGAGAGCATGTCCGGCGTTGCGCCATGCTCGCAGTCCGCCCACGATGACGTAAGCCTTGAAACCGTGTTTCTGGAGTAGGTGCGCCACCCGGGCGCTCGTGGCTTCGCGCTGTCAAGTGCAGTAGAGATAAATTTCCCGGTCGTGCGGGAGTTTCTTGATCTCTTCCTCCAGATTGTTGGGTTCCAGGCGAACCGATCCGGCAATGCGCTGCGCATCGGCATCGTAGTATCCGTGGCTGCGGACGTCGGCGACGATCACGTTCTGCGCCTCCTGCGACGCGAGCCGAT
This sequence comes from uncultured Acidobacteriota bacterium, assembly GCA_963799305.1. Classification (GTDB taxonomy): domain Bacteria; phylum Acidobacteriota; class Terriglobia; order Terriglobales; family Acidobacteriaceae; genus Acidiflorens. Next base: position 390,549 of record CAWCWX010000002.1, read on the forward strand.
GAGCGAGTTCTTCCACCGGCACGCGAGGAACAACGTCGAGCAGGCGGTACTTGCGATAAATCCAGATGCGATAAGCGATGTAGCCCGCCAGCGCGATGCCCAGAACCACCTCTGCGGCAGATCCGGCCGAACGTACTCCACGTGTGATGGCGCGCAGGAAGTCGCTAAAGACGTAGCCAGCGAGCGAATAGGCGCTGACGTAGAAAAGCACTCCAAGGGAGTCGAATTGCAGAAACTGGCCGAGCCGCATCTTCATGCTGCCCGCAAGCGGCGGCGACATGGTGTTGATGCCGGGAATGAACTTGGCAAAGAGCAGCGTCATTTTGCCGCGGCGGTAGAAGTACTCCGCGGACCGGAGAATGCAGGTCTCTGGATTCGCCGACAGCCGGCAGAGAAATCCCAGCAACGCCCACCCACTCACCCGGCCTGTGAAGTAGAGAATCAGGTCACCCGCCAGCATCGTCACAAACGAGATGCCCAGCACGGAGTAGAGATGGAGCTTCCCGTAAGCCGCGACCGTACCTGCCGTGAGCAAAGCGATGGCTGCCGGGACGGGCAGTCCAACCGCTTCGGCAAAACAAAACGCTGCCAGGAGCAAGTATCCGTGACGGGAGATGAGAGGAAGGAGATCGTCCAAGTCGGTGGTCTCAGTAATTACTATATCGTGGGGCTGGCCTAATGCACCCCTCCATGCTCCCCACGAAAAAAGGGGCGGCGCGCAGCCGCCCCCTGACGCACTGTACGCGGCTCTTACATGGAATCAGCCTTCAACATCTTCACTTCCATGACGTGGATCTGGTCCTTGTCGGCATAAACATGCGCCTTGAGTTCTACGTGATGCCCTTCGTGCCCTTTCAGGGCCTCGGGATTGATCACGTCCCACGACTTCTTGTCCTCGTCGGTGACGAAGGTGTATTTGTCGCCGTCGGCTTTAATCGTGCCCTTCAGGGTCTTCAGAGGTGCGGCGGCCGGCTTGTCAGACTTCCCCATACCCATATTGTCCTGAGCGAATGCCCCGACGCTCAACACAACCGCCAGCCCTAGCACTAACATAAGCAGCTTTCTCATTGTTTGCTCTCCTGATCTTGCTTTTGGAAATGGTGAACGTGTCCCATTGTAGGTACGGCAGAATCGATCCACCTGGATTGCCCTGCCGCAGCAGTTGGAAGCCATCATGATATACGGGGTTGCCTTAGTTTGTGTCAAGAGAGCGATCAAAAGGGCATTTGCGGACTATTTTTCCCGCGCCACCACGAAGTCCGGCGCCCACAGCAGGGCGCGTTTGATCTCGGAATCGGGAAAGACGCAGATCGCTTTGCGCGCCGATTCGGCATAGCGAGCCGCTTCCTGCGAAGCGTATTCCAGCGAACCGTAGCGGTTCAAAATCGTCAGGACGTCGGCGTGGGTCACGCCGTTAAACGCCCGGTCGACCATCACCTTCTCAATCTGAAGCCTCTCGGCGGAACTACAGCGTTCGAGCGCATGGATGACCGACATCGTCGCTTTCCCTTCCCGTAGATCGCTGGCCACCGGCTTGCCCAGAACGCTCTCGGAGGCGGTGAGGTCCAGCACGTCGTCAACAATCTGAAACGCCAGCCCGAGATCGCGCCCGTATTGTCCCAGGCGCTCTTCCTGTTCGGCAGAAGCGCCGCCCAGAATACCGCCGGCGCGCATGCAGACCGAGAACAGGCAAGCCGTCTTGCGATAAATGAGGTCCAGATGCTCCTGCATCGAGATCGCTTTGCCCAGCTTCTCCATTTGCAGCAGTTCGCCTTCAACCATCTGTTGCGTCAGTTCGATGAGCACGTCGAGGATCTGGAAATTGCGTTCCTGCACCGCGATCTTGAAGGCCTGCATGTACAACCAGTCGCCGGCCAGCACGCACTTGGAATTCCCCCACCGCGTATTCGCCGCCGGACGCCCGCGGCGAATCTGCGCCTCGTCGATGATGTCGTCATGAACCAGGGTAGCCGTGTGGATAATCTCCACCACCGACGCCATCTTTACCGCGCCCGTACCCTTGTAGCCCAGCAGTTTGGCCGAGAGCAGCAGAAGAGCTGGACGAATCCGCTTGCCGCCGCCTGCACGCAAATATTCCCCGATCTCGGTAATGACAGCGACGTTCGAAACCGTATCCCGCCCGAATTCGTCTTCGATGGCGACGAGGTCGTCCCGCAGCAGATCGAAGATCTCTTTCCCGTTGATGGCGGTCGTTGCGCTCAAACGTTTTTCACCGCCGAGACGCCGAGAAGACATGAAATAAGAATCTAATCTCGGCGTTCTCTGCGTCTCGGCGGTAGACCTCTCTTAGTTCGTCCGGTAATTCGTAAACTGCATATCGATTCCGAAGTCGTGCTGTTTCATCAGGGCGATAATTTCCTGGAGCGCGTCGCGATCCTTGCCGCTGACCCGCACTACATCTCCCTGAATCGAAGCTTGCACCTTCTTTTTCGATTCCTTGATCACTTTGACGATCTCTTTTGCCTTCTCGATGGGGATGCCCTGCTGCATGGTGATCTTCTGCTTCACCGTGCTTCCCGCGGATGGTTCGATCGTAGCGTAGGTCAGCCCTTTCAACGGCACGCCGCGTTTCACCAGTTTCGCCTGGAAGACATCGTTCACATGTTTCAGTTTGTACTCATCCGCGGAGTGCAGAATGATCGCGTCTTTTCCTTCCATGGCGATGCTGGACTTCGAGTCCTTCAAGTCGAAGCGAGTCGTGATCTCCTTCATGGCCTGCTGAATCGCATTCGAAACTTCCTGCAAGTCGATCTTGCTGACGATATCGAAAGTGTTATCGGGCATGGCGTTTCTCAGTTTGATGGTCGTGCTGAGAGAAGGACTCCCGCCTCGAGCTTCGGGCTGCGAGCGAGCAACCCTCTGTCCCCTTAAGGATGCTGCTTGCTCGAAGCTCGTGGCTCGAAGCTCGCAGCGGTCTTCACCCCAGCATTTGACTCTTGAGGGTATCAGAAGATGCATTTCCTGGGCAGGTTAACGTCGGTCGACTCCAGTTTCATTTCTTTCGGCCAGTTTGAAAAAGCTGTAGAAGTTCTCCGCCGTTTGCGTGCCAACATCCTCGACGGAAAGACCGCGCAGGTCCGCGATCCGGCGCGCCACCTCGATCACATAGGCTGGTTCATTCCGCTGCCCTCGATGTGGAATCGGGGCCAGATAGGGCGAGTCGGTTTCGATCAGCATGCGGTCCGCGGGGACGATGGCAGCCGCGTCTCGGATGTTCTGCGCTTTGGGAAATGTTATGTTTCCAGCGAAAGAAATCATGAAGCCCAAGTCCAGCCCACGCCGGGCGTGATCGATCGTTCCAGTAAAGCAGTGCAGGATGCCGCCCAGGCCGGTGGGCTTCCAATGCTCGGCAATCAGCCCAAGGCAATCGTCCCATGCATTCTCGCTGTTATCGGAAGGCCGGCAGTGGATGATGATCGGCAGCGTGGATGCGCGTGCCAGTTCCATCTGCTTCACGAACACCGCTTTCTGGATATCGCGAGGCGAGTGATCGTAAAAGTAGTCGAGCCCGATCTCGCCCCAGGCAATGACGCGCGGATGGCGGGCCCACTGCTCCAAGCGGGCGTATGCGATGTCATTCGCAAGACTCGCCTCGTGCGGATGAATCCCGACGCTGGCCCAGATTTCCGGATATTGGGCGTGGCCATTGTATTTTTCGGCGAGCCGGATTCCGCAGTCTGCGGTGTCCGGCCCCTCGCCGTTTCCAATCGCCAGGTAGGCTTCAATCCCACTCTGCTTCGCGCGCGCCAGCACTTCGGCGCGATCCGAGTCGTAACGTTTGCCTTCAAGATGAGCGTGAGAGTCGATAAACATGGAAAGGTAAGCTGTGGGGACGGGTCTCTGACCCGTCCAGCCGGGCGAAGCTCGGCAGCTCTATTTCAACCGAGTACCCACGGGTACATCTTCAAGAAAACTCGCCAGCACCGGCTTCCCCCCCTCCGGCGACGCCGCCACGATCATCCCGTTCGACTCCAGTCCGCGCAGTTTGCGAGGCGCAAGGTTGGCGACGATCACGACCTTCCGCCCAACCAGCGACTCCGGTTCATAGGCTTCCGCAATCCCTGCTACAAGCTGCCGTACTTCCGTGCCTAGATCGACTTCCAGCCGCAACAGCTTGTCCGCGCCCTTCACACGCTCCGCCGTCTTCACCTGCGCGACCCGCAATTCGACCTTTGCAAAGTCGTCGATGCTGATCTTGCCATCGGGAATTGCCGCAGCAGGCCTAGCCACTGCGACCGGTGCCGGAGTTGCCTGGCTGGAAGCTTGCCGAGCTTCGCCAGGCTGGGCGGGTCCGACACCAGTCCCCACACTGTTCTGTTCTTCCATCATATGCATCCTCTCGACTGCCGATTTGTCCGCCCGCGGGAACACCGCCTGAATCTCGCCCAACTTGGTGCCCAGTTGCAGCTGTCCCCATTGCAGGGACGTGAGATCGAATTTCTTAATATCCCCCAGCCCGAGTTGCGCCCAGATTTTGGCCGTAGCATCGGGCATCACAGGATGCGCCAGCGCAGTGACAATCCGCAACGCTTCCGCGCTGGTGTAGAGTACAGTGGCCAGACGCGCCCGGCTTTCCTCATCCTGCTTGTCACCCAGCGACCAGGGCTCGTTTTCCACGATGTACTTGTCGACCGCCGCGACCAGTCCCCACGCCAATTCCAGTGCCCGCGAAAACTGGTACTGATCGAAGAGCGTGCCGAACTCCGCAATGGTCTTCCTGGCAGTGGCCACAATCGCTTCGTCGGCGGGCTTGCGTCTACTCTGCGAAGGATATGGCACCTCACCCTTAAAGTAACGGTTAATCATGGTCAGCGTCCGGCTGGCGAGATTGCCCAGACCATTCGCCAAGTCGGCGTTGTAACGCTGTACAAGCGCATCGAAGCTGAACGAACCATCCTGCCCAAACACGATTTCGCGCAACAGGAAATAACGCAGCGCATCGATGCCGAGCACATCCACGATCGTCTCCGTGCGCACAATGTTGCCGCGCGACTTCGACATCTTGCTTTCTTCAAACAGCAACCATCCGTGGGCCACGATGCCCTTGGGCAACGGGAGCCCTGCGGCCATCAGAAACGCGGGCCAATAGACGCAGTGGAAGCGTACGATCTCTTTGCCGATCATGTGCACGCCCGGCCAGAATTTCTCGTACTTGGTTGTATCGGCCTGACCGTATCCAAGCGCCGTAATGTAGTTGGCAAGCGCGTCCAGCCAGACGTAAACCACGTGCTTGGGATCGTCCGGTACCGGGATACCCCACGAAAATGTGCTGCGGCTGATCGAAAGGTCGCGCAGTCCCCCGCGAACGAACGACACCACTTCATTGCGACGCGTTTCGGGACGAATAAAATCCGGATGCTTCGTGTACAACTCAATCAATTTGTCCGCGAAAGCCGAAAGCTTGAAGTAGTAATTCTCTTCGTGAACGGTTTCGGTAGGTCGTCCGCAATCAGGACAGGGCGCGCCGGGGCCGACCACATCCACGTAGAGTTCATCGAAAACACAATATTGACCGGTGTAAGTGCCCTTGTAGATAAATCCGTTGTCGCGAATCTTGCGCCACAGAGCCTGCACGCCCTGCTTGTGCCGGTCGGACGTGGTGCGAATGAAATCGTCGTAGGAGAGCCCGAGGCGATCCCAGGTGGTGCGAAAGGCCTGCGAAACTTCGTCGGCAAAGGCCTGCGGCGTCTTTCCCGCCTCCTGCGCCGAGCGCTCGATTTTCTGTCCGTGCTCGTCTGTGCCAGTCAGGAACCAGGTGTCGTCGCCAAGCATCCGGTGGCGGCGCGCGATGGTATCGCAGGCGATCGTCGTATACGCGTGCCCGATGTGCGGACGTGCGTTCACGTAGTAGATCGGAGTCGTAATGTAGAACGGCTTGCTCATTCAGTTTTCCGGGATTCGCGGCGCAAGTTCCTAACCACAGAGGTCACAGGGGGAAACCTCTGTGTCCTCTGTGACCTCTGTGGTTCAAGCTTTTCTTTGACCCCGTAAATACTGCTGCGTAGCTTCTTCCAGCACCGTCTTCAGCGGGATACGATGCGCTTCCGCCAGCGCCCGGCAGTCTTCGTACTCGGGCGCATAGTTAGAGATGCTGCCATTCATGCTGGCGATCTTTATGCGTACGTCGCCCCACGAAGTCTGGACAGTCTCCCAGCGCCGCGCCAGCGTCTGTCGTTGCTCGTCGCGGCGTCGAACGCCCAGCGTCGTGGTCTCGGCAAAAATCAATTTTGTTAGTTGCTCGGCGTGCTCGGGTTTGCAAAGCACGGTTAGTAACGCACCCGGACGCCCCTTTTTCATCTGCACCGGAATACTGAAAACATCGAGTGCGCCCTCGGCCAGCAGTTTTTCGGCAGCATAGGCGAGGACTTGAGGGCTGAGGTCGTCGAGATTCGCTTCGAGCACAGAGATTGTCTCGCGCGTAATGTGTGCGCCCACGGCCTCCACGGATTCTCCAACAGTCAGCCGCAACAGATTAGGATGGCCCTGAAAATCGCGAGTCCCGGCCCCGTAACCAGACTTTTCGACTCTCATTGCAGGGAAAGCCCCGAATCCCGTAGCCAGCGCTTTCACGATGGCCGCTCCCGTAGGAGTAACCAGTTCCACCTGCGGCCCGGAAGAATACACCGGCGCGTCCTTCAGCAATTTCAAAGTAGCCGGCGCCGGGACCGGCAGAATCCCATGTGCGCACTTAACCGTTCCCCCACCTACGTTCAGCGGGGAACAAACCCATTCGTCGACGCCCAGCGCCTCCGCCCCTGCCGCCGCGCAGACGATATCCACCATCGCATCTACTGCGCCGACTTCATGAAAGTGCACTCTGTCGATCGAAGTATTGTGAATCTCCGCTTCGGCCGCGCCCAAGGCCTCAAAGATGCGAACAGCGACGGCTTTGGCCTTACCGCTGATCGCCGCATGATCAATGATCTGCCGAATCTCCGCCAAGTCGCGGCCATGCTCATGCTCGTGTGGTGCGGGCGCCCCCGCCCGCGGCTGTTGACTCGGCTCGTGCCCTGTCTCGGCCCCCTGAGAGTGATGATGATGATCTTCGTGAGAGTGCCTATGAGAGGCCCCATCTTCGTGGGAGTGGTCATGTTTCTGTTGCTGGAACACTTCCCGCGGCAAATCCTTCTCCCCATGCGCATACACGTCGACCTTGGTTCCCGCAATCCCTCCGCGCACAACCCGCGAAATCTCCAGCCGCGCACCGATATCGAGCGCCGCGACTGTCTCCTCCAGCAACTTCGGAGACACTCCCGCGTCCACCAGCGCGCCCAGGAACATATCGCCGCTGATGCCGGAGAAGCAGTCTAGGTAAGCAATCCGCATAGAAATCAAAAGCAAGAACCACAGAGGTCATGGAGGAAATCACGTAGAAGGCACTCCTCTGTGTCCTCTGTGACCTCCGTGGTTATAGCTCTTCGCCAGCGCCGCCCGAACTTTCATCATAGGGAACACTGCTCGCCAGCGTCAAACCAGCACCCGCCCCCCGCTCTGTTAGAATCACTATCTTCTTCAATCATTTAGAGGGATTCTTGTACCGACACCTCGAGCACCGGCTCAGCGAATCCGTGCGTGGATTCTTGCAGCGCGCCTATGGCATTGACGCGGTCAACATCGTCATCGAGCAGCCTCCGAAAATCGAGTTTGGAGAGTACGCGCTCCCCATCGCCTTCGAACTCGCCCGCAAACTGCGCAAAGCCCCGCGCAAAATTGCGGAAGAAATCGTGGCTGGAATCGGCGAGGTACCGGGTTTTGAGAGATTCGAAATCGCCGGCGCGGGGTACATCAACGTCCGCGTGAACCGCGCTGAGGTTGCAGCCTCGCTTGTCGCCGATGAAGACCCGAAAGAAGAGGTGCCGACCGGCAAAGTTCTGGTTGAACATTCCAGCATTAATCCGAATAAGGCCGCGCACATCGGACACCTGCGGAACGCCATCCTCGGCGACACGTTTGTGCGCTTGCTGCGTTTTGCGGGCAGGGAAGTCGACATCCAGAATTATATCGACAATACCGGTGTCCAAGTCGCCGACGTCGTAGTCGGATTCCTGCACATTGAGAAAAAGACCCGCGCCGAGATCGAAATCCTCGCAGCCGCCCCGAAATTTGATTTCTACTGTTGGGATCTCTACGCCCGCGCCTCGCAATGGTATGAGCAAGACAAACAGAATCTCCAGACGCGTTTGGCAACGCTGCACGCGATCGAGCAAGGGAACAACGAGACCGCTGCCATCGCCGACCTGATTTCTACCGCCGTCCTCCGCCGCCACCTCGAAACCATGCAGCGGCTCGACATCGAGTACGACTTCCTGCCGCGAGAGAGCGAGATTCTTCGACTCCACTTCTGGGATGCAGCCTTCGCGAAACTTAAAGAGGCCGGGGTCCTCACATACGAAGACTCGGGCAAGAACAAAGGCTGCTGGGTGATGCGTCGGGCCGGAACGTCAAAAGCCTTAACCACAGAGGTCACCGCGGTCTCAGAGGAAGGCACGATCTCCGAAGAAGATCAGAAGGTGATCGTCCGCTCCAACGGCACAGTCGGTTACGTCGGGAAAGATATCGCGTACCACATGTGGAAGTTCGGTCTACTCGGCCGCGACTTTGGCTACCGCAAGTTCTATCGTTACCCAGATGCACGCGACTGCTGGATCTCGAGCGTCGACGGCGAAAAAGATCATCCCCATTTCGGCGACGTCGCCGAAATCTATAACGTGATCGACGCCCGCCAGGCTGAAGCGCAGAACACCGTCATCGAAGCCCTGCGCGTCCTCGGACACAACGAAGCCGCCGATCGCTACACCCATTTCTCCTACGAAATGGTCGCGCTCACGCCACGCTGCGCCGCCGAACTGGGCTACCAGTTGAGCGAAGAAGATAAAGCGCGTCCATGGATCGAGGTGTCCGGCCGCAAAGGCTTCGGCGTTAAGGCCGACGATCTGCTGGACGCGCTGATAGCCTCAGCACGCGCGGAAGTAGACTCACGCCATCCGGAACTCAGCGAAAGCGAGCGCGCGGAAATCGCCACGCAAATTGCCATCGGCGCGCTGCGCTTTTTCATGTTGAAGTACACCAAGCCCTCAGTGATCGCGTTCGACTTCAAGGACGCGTTGAGCTTTGAAGGTGAGACAGGGCCCTATGTGCAGTATGCGGTTGTGCGAGCCAGCAATATCTTTCGCAAGGGCGGATTTGATCCAGAAACCTTCGCTGCTCACGATGTCGATCTCGCAAACTATCTGACTGGAGAGACTGGCGACGAAATCTGGGAACTCTGGCTCACGGCAGCAAAGACTTCCTATGTCGTCAGCCAATGCATCGCCACAACCGAACCCGCTTACCTGGCGAAACATGCATTTCAGATGGCGCAACTCTTTAACACCTTCTATCACCGCCATCCTATCCTCGCCGAGGCCGATGAAGGACGAAGGACCTTCCTGCTGACCACAGCCGCCGTCGTTCGTCGCGAATTGAGTCGCATACTGGAGGTGCTGGGAATCAACGTTCCCAGCATGATGTAGAGCCGTGCGCCGGTCGTCACCCTGGTGGGTGTCTAAGGGTTCATTACCTTTTAGAACTGTCCTCCTGAGTGAAGCGAAGGATCTGCTTTCGTTTCATTAGCGGGTAAGTGGGTCTTCCCTTCAGCGCCTCGCGCTCGACCACCGGCCCAACTCTCAACAACGAAAGACCTTCCCCTAGCATCTAATAACTGAGAGATGAAACTATGAAAAGGCACATTGCTGCTGCATTGTTATTGTTCGTGGCGTTCACCGGAGCGGCATTCGCCGCTAAGGCTACTCCCGCGTTGCCGGGGATTTTTGCTAACGCCCGTTTTGTCTATGTAACTTCCTACGACGGCGGCCAATTTAATCCGAATCTATGGCCGGAAGATCGCGACGCGATCAGCCGGGTCCAGGATGTTCTCCAGAAGTGGGGCAAGTTGACGGTCGTATATCGCCCGCAAGACGCGGATATCATCATCGCCGTCGAGTCCCGCCCGTCGGAAGATATTCTCGCCGTCTATGACGCGCACTCCTCGTCACAAACGTACCTGTGGCGCGTGATGGGACGCGGCGGTTTGGAGAAAGGCGAGACCCCGCTGGTTACCCAGTTTAAGCAGGCGTTTGAGAAGATCGCGAACTAACTCGCGATTGCCCCGCAAGCCCGGAAACTGGAAAGGCGGGCCAATTCACAGGCCCGCCTTCTGTCTTGCGATTCCCTGGTGGCGCGAATCGGCCGGATTCTCTATACTGTGGCGCGAGAAGCCAACCATATAATTTTTTTACGGTTCATAGCACGATTTCGCGGGCCCGGCGCGTGCATTCATCCGATCATATCCATAAACTATAGATAACCATGGAGTTGCAATAAGCACCTCACTTTGGCGAATGGCACGACCCGTGCTTAAGTACTAGTGAGTGCAGCTGAAAAAGCTGGTCCCAGGACTTTTAAGACGAAGTGCAAATGGGGAAGGAGCCCTAACACCAATGAATCGTATCGCCATGACCCTAATGCTGGCTGGCACGCTCGCCGCCACAATTGGCTGCTCGAGCAAAAACTATGTGCGCCAGCAGACCACCCCGCTGATCAACAAAACCAACGAACTCGACGACCTGACCGCCAAGAACTCGAAAGAGATCAAAGACGTCGACCAGCGCGCGCAGGCTGGAATCCAAGGCGTTCAGGCCAAAGCCGCCGAAGTTGACCAGAAAGCCCTTGCCGCCGGCAAGCAGGCCGACGAAGCCCAGACCCTCGCCAATAATGCCACCCAGCGTGTCGACACCCTGACCAACACTGTAGTGAACCTCGACAACTATCGCTCGGTCGCGGACACCGCTGTGCTGTTCGGATTCAACAAAGACAACCTGACCAAGCAAGGCAAGGAAGAGCTTGACCAGTTGGCCACCAGTGTCGCCACCACCAAGGGATACATCATCACCGTGGAAGGCGCCACCGACTCCGTGGGCAGCGAGGAATACAACTATGATCTGAGCCAGCGCCGCGCCAATTCCGTCATCCAGTACCTGGCATCGGAGAAGAGCATTCCGGCCCACAAGATTTATCTGATCGGCCTGGGCAAGGACAAGCCGGTCGAGTCCAACAAAACCGCCGAAGGCCGCAAGAAGAATCGCCGCGTGGACGTTCACCTGATGACGAACACCACCGGTTCGGCGCCTGCGGCGGAACCGGCGTCATCGCCGGCTCCGACTGCGAATAACAATCCGCCGTCTTCGATGTAAAGTTCCCTCCTCCCCGGAGGATTTCGCCAAACCAGGCCGCTCCCGAATCGTGGGCGGCCTGATTTTTTTTTGGGCGTAGCCGTGGCCTCCCTTGTGGGTGGCGGCTGGCACTGGAAACCTCGACTTCCGCCCTTGGGATTCTTGGTCGATGCATCTAAAATAGGGATGTCCATGCGCAGACTTCTCCCTGTCGCCGTTGCATTGGTCGTTCTGGCGGGATCCTGCGTCGCGCAGCAGTCCAACTCCGATAAACCCTCTGATCGCGACCGCGAGGCCCAGGAAAGTTCCAGCCGCGACACCCGCATCGATATCAGCCCGCCTGGGAATGACGACAAAGCGCATCCCTTCAGCAAAGCGGCGGTGGCAGATCTCGAGGAAGAGGATCAGGCCGCAAATCGGGACATACAGGAGTTTCACCCCTGGAATCCGATGAAGGCCATGAAAGACGTCGAGGTCGGAGACTTCTACTTCAAGCGCAAAAATTATCGCGCCGCGCTCGACCGCTACAAAGAAGCCCTTTTTTACAAAGACAACGACGCCATGGCCAGTCTGCGCCTTGCGCAATGCCAGGAAAAGCTTGGCGATAAGGCCGAAGCCAAAAAATACTACCAGCAATATCTGAAGATTCTTCCCGAAGGCGAATTCGCAAAAGAAGCCCACGCCGGCCTGGAGCGGCTCGACAAGTCCACCGTCAGCAGTAAGTAGAGGTCTCCTTCTTGGTGGTCCGGATTCTCCAAGTCTTTGCAACTTGAACACTTGGTCGTCATCTGATGTATCTGAGGTTACCGCTGCCCTCCGGCGGAGTCTAACGAGGGTCGATGTTGTCGGACACAAAATGCTGATGATTCAAGGCCAATGTCGGGAGCGTTGCCGGTGAAGACTCAGTGTCTGCCGTTCACCCAGATCCCCCACACCACCCGCCTCTTTCTCGACTACCTCTCTTACGCTCCGACAGTTCGCGAATTCTATCCGCGATCCCCGCTGTTTTCTGAGTGGGTGAAGGAAGAAGCGGCAAGCGTCCGCTACGACGACGCCCGCCGCCAAAGAGTCAGTGAAGTTCTCGAAGTCCAGAATCGAAATTGGCAGGCCGGCCCGAAAACCCTGGCCAACATCGAACGCCTGAAACGCGGTGCCCTCACCGCAGTGACTGGACAACAAGTCGGATTATTCGGCGGGCCTCTATTCGCGATTTTCAAGGCGTTGAGCGCCGTCAAACTCGCCGACCAGGCAACCGCCGCGGGCGTAGACTGCGTCCCCATCTTCTGGCTCGCGACCGAAGACCACGACCTGGCCGAGATCAATCACGTTGCGCTCATCTCGGAAAGCGGCGTCCCGGAACGCCTCGCCATAGAAAGCCACAGTATCGAAGACGCTCCCGTCGGCACCATCGGGCTCGGCCCGGAGATCGACCCCGTGGTAGCGCGCGCCGTGGCGTTGCTTGGAGAGACAGAAGTGTCGACCTGGCTGCGAGAGTCGTATCGTCCCGGAGAAACCATGGGCAGCGCCTTTGCCCGGTTGTTGACACGCCTGTTTGCGGACTGGGGAGTGATTCTGCTCGACCAGTCCGATCCGGCATTTCATGATCTGGCGAAGCCATTGTTCCGTCAAGCCATAGAACGATCCGCCGAACTCAATGAAGCTCTGCTCGCCCGCGGCAAGGCTCTGGAAGCAACGGGCTATCACCAGCAAGTGAAAGTTACCGACGCGACCACGGTCCTCTTTGAATTCAGGCAAGGCGCGCGCACGGCGTTGCGGCGTAAAAACGACGGCGAGTTCGTGATTGGCGACGAGCGAAGCACCGCCCAGGAACTGCTCGACCGCATCGATGCCAGCCCCGGGAATTTCAGTCCGAATGTGCTGTTGCGTCCCATTGTTCAGGATTATCTGCTGCCCACTCTGGTCTATACGGGCGGCCCCGCCGAAGTAGCCTATTTCGCGCAGGTCGGCGTCGTGTACGAAAAGCTGCTGGGTCGCGTAACGCCGGTGCTCCCACGCTTTTCCGCAACCCTGGTGGAACCCAAAGCGCAGCGCTTCCTGGAGCGCTATCAGTTGACTCTACCGGACCTGTTTCAGGGTCCAGAAAAATTGCGAGAGACTCTCGCCGCCCGCACTCTCCCCACCGACCTGCAAAGCCGGTTTACCGAGGCCAAGGCTGCGCTGGAACAATCGCTCGGCGCAATCCGCGAAACTCTGGCTCGGCTGGATTCAACTCTGGTGGACGCGGCTTCGAATGCCGAAGAGAAGATGAAACATCAACTCACGCAACTGGAAGCCCGTGCGGCGCGAGCGGAAGTGCAGCGCAACGAAGTTGTCACCCGCCATGCCGATAGTTTGAGTTCGGCTCTCTATCCCAACAAGTCCTTGCAGGAGCGAGAAATCGCGGGCGTCAGTTTCGTAGCGCGCCACGGGACCGGGTTGCTACAGAGTGTGTACGAATCCATTCACACTGACTGCCACGATCACCAGGTGATCGAAGTCTGACCTTACCCTATGATTTTCATTTCGATTCGCCGACGGCCAGGTACGTTCCCAACCCAATCATGATCGCCCCTGTCACCGTCCGCTGACGACGTCGAAAGCGTGCCGATTCTCGGATGCGGTGTCCCAGTGGCCCGGCGAGTAGCGTGACGACAATGTCGGCAGTCGTATTCAGCGTGACCGAGATAGCTCCCAGCACGACGAATTGCGCAAAGACGTGCCCCCCAGCGTGATTCACAAATTGCGGGATGAACGAGAGAAAGAAAAGCGCTGTCTTTGGATTCAGGACTTCCGTCAGAACGCCCTGCCAGAGCGGGTTTTTAGCCCGCGGAAGGACGAGAGGAATTTGTTCGTCGCGGCGCGCGTCGAGGATCATACGAATTCCGAGGAAACACAGATACGCCGCCCCCAGATACTTCACCGCCGCAAATGCCAAAGCCGACTTCGCCAGAATGATGGAAACTCCCGCCGCCGCCGCAAACACATGTACCATCCCACCGAAGAATGTGCCGAGGGCGGATAGCAGCCCCTCGCGGCGACCTCCAGCGAAGGTGCGGGCAAGGACGTACAGCATGCCCGGTCCCGGCGCCACCGCGAGCAGGACGGCGGCGGTGAGGAAAACGAAAAAGCGCGGATCAAACATGATTCTCTGATTGTAACCATGCCAACTGAGCGTCGCCAATGTGCGCGACTTCCAACTAAGGCTCCAGCTTCAGACGGTCGGTCGTTTCACCCTCCACCGCTTTTCGCGTATAGAGCAGCGGAAAGTAGCGGCCCACATCCCAAAGCGGCATCAGGTCGGAATAATGCAGACTGCCGGGCTGTCCGCTTTGGCCAGGTGTGTTGACGACCCATGAGCGATCCCAATTGCTGAGGTCGAGTATCTCGCGATAGCTGGCGCCCGACGTCTGCTCCCAGGAACCCCCAGTGCCGGTGGCGTTGACAGTGTAGTCATCGCCAGGACGCGCCAGAGGCCCGAGATCAAGCAAGTCCTTCGCGCCCGGCTGCTGGTCGAGCGCGTGCAGGAAGCGCACCACGTGGAATTTGCCCCATTGCCACTGCGAAGCGTCAGGACCCAGCATTTTGGACAGTTCCTCTCGGGCCGACTTGAGACTGTCGACCAAGAGCTGGTTGCGGCCAACGGTGGGATTTTCGCCAAACAAATCGCTTTCCGGAACGCGGAGAATCCCAAAAATCGAGTCGGGCGGCAGATCTTTGTAGCGCCCGCTGAGCATCTGTTCAGAGCCCCTCCCGTTCGAAAAACGGTCGGCCAGCGCGCTTTGTATCGCTTGCAGCCAGACTTCATAGAGCGCCGCCTCCACCGACTTTCGTTCAAGTTCGCCGTCCCACTTGAGAAACTCCTTTAAGGACGAGTCATCATTGAGCGGGGTCGAGCGCAGCAGCTTCTGGAATTCGATCGCGGGCAGGGAAGTAACGTCATTCTGCAGAAAAGCCATGTCTGGCAAAGTGAGCTTGTGATTCTGTTCTTTCGCATGCGCGAACATCCATTTGATCCGTGTAATGCGATACGGCGATTCCCACTCGAACCCCACGTTGTACGGATAGTGATCCGGAATCATCTTGTGATTGGCGGTGGCGATGAAGCCATCTTTCGGATTGAAGAAATGCGGCAACTCACCCACCGGGACGAAGCCCGTCCACTCGAAATTCCCCGCGCCGGGCACGGGAAGCAGGCCCGTCCACTTGCGAATTGGGGCGAGGCCGGCGGAATGCTCCCCGATGTTGCCTTCCCTATCCGCATACACCAGATTTTCAGACGGCACCTTCCACCGCGCCATCGCCGACTCGAACTGATCCCAATTCTGAGCGCGATCGATCGCCAGGGAAGCGAGGTATCCGGCGGTCCCCGGTTCGCTACCCACCCAGCGCAGAGCCAGCGCGCGCTTGCCGTCCTCCCAAAGCACCGGGCCGTGACGCGTAAATTTCATCGTCACCTCAACCGACGAAGGGTCGGTGAGGTCCCGGACCACGTCGTTGCGGATATCCGCCGGGGAGGTCGGCTTCTTCACGACGAACTTTTCGCGCCGCACCTCCATGTTCTCCCAGCCCTTTTCCGTCTTGTACTGGAGCGGGTCAGCGGGATTCAGTTCTTCCAGATACAAATCCTGCTGGTCGAGTCCGAAAATCGTGAATCCCCAAGCGATGTGCTCGTTGTGTCCAAGCGCGACGCCCGGGAGTCCAGGTTCGCCCGCTCCGGCAACGTTCCATCCGGGAGCGACCAGATGCACCATATAGCGCAGCGATGGCAGCCCGATCACACGATGCGGATCGTTTGCCAACAGAGGCTTCCCGCTGTAGGTGAGGGTCCCGGATACCGTCCAGTTGTTGCTGCCCTCGTGTACGCGGGCGGGGAATTGGATGCGTTGGTCGCTGCCGACCAGGTTCTCCAGCAAGCTCGAAGCCAGCCCCGCGAAATCCACGCCCGGAGCAGGGTCCAGCGTGACCGCCGGATCGAAGGCAAAAAGCTTCGAGGCCTTTTCCGCTCCGATCAGCGACACCGCCTGCGCGTGCTCAAGTTCGCTGAACGCATTCCCCGTCATCGAAAAAGCAGCCATCCGATTCAGGCAGTCTTCGGGATGCCATGCCTCCGGCGCAAATCCGCCGAGCTGAAATTCGACAGGCAAGCCGATGCCACCCGGCGCCGTCAAACTCGCAATATAGGCGTTGATCCCATCGGTGAAAGCCGTGAGGATCGCCAGCGTGTCCGGCGAATAGCTTTCATACTCGGCCTTCATGTCCCCGCGATAACGCAGCAGCCGGGCATTGACGTCGCGCGCGAGAAAGGCAGGACCCAGGACCTCGGCTAAACGTCCCTGGCCGGCGCGCTTCCAGAGCTCCATCTGAAACAGCCGGTCCTGGGCGGCGACAAAGCCCTGGGCAAAAAACAAATCGTGCTGATTCTGCGCGTAGATGTGCGCCACTCCCCAACGGTCGCGCAGAACTTCGACGGGCTGCTGCAACCCTGGAGCCTTTAGTTTTCCTGAGATAACCGCAAGCGCGCGGTGAGCCGTCGATTGAAGATCGGGCGCAACCGGACTCTCGGCATGAATCCAGATCGACAATAAAAGGAAAACCAACAATCGTGGGATTTTCATCGGCAAGTTATTGTAATCTGCCGGAATTAACCAGGCAGGCACAGATGGCTGACTTGGACGCGGAAACACGGTAATATCCAGTTTTCTCATGAAGCTGTTTCGGTCCATTGCCGAGATGCCACGGGTTTCTGCCTCTGCCCTGCTTGCCGGTTTCGACCAGGCCCACACCTGGGTCGAATGCGCCGGACGCACCACTCACGCTCTCGCCGTCGGAATTCTTCCCGCGCTGTTCCTGCTCCGATCCACGCGCGAAGAGATCTACAACATCCTCTGGGCCCTGGTGTTCGCCTTTGCCACGCTCAACATTCTGAGCCTGGGCGCGCGCCATTTCGAGGCCGACCGCCGCGGCCTCACCTTTGGCGAGATTCTGGCAATCCTGGTGGTGCTGGTTTCGATCATCTTGCTGGCCTGGGAAATGCTCTATTTGTTCAACGTCTTCCCCCTTCACCTGGCGCCCCGCTAACCAGGATTGCGGTATGATTCGGAAGTGTCAAAGCGCGATTCCAATTTCGAATTGACCTGTCCCTGTTGCGGCGCCTTGATGAAGGTCGATGTAGCCACCCAGGCAGTCATTTCCCACACCGCCCCCGTCAAACCGAGAACGTTCAACGATATGGAAGAAGCCGCCCGTGCCCTGAAAGAGCACGATAACCGCCGTGATTCGATTTTCCGCCAGTCCCTGGACGCGCAGAAGAATGCCTCCGAACTGCTGGAAAAGAAATTCCAGGAAGCTGTAAAAAAAGCGAAAGAAACTCCAGATACCGGCCGGCCCATTCGGGATTTCGACCTGGATTAGGCCCGATCCACCGCTGAGACGCCGAGTTCGCCGATAAATTCTTCAGTTCTGTCATCCCGAACGAAGTGAGGGATCTGAAGTTGTCTGGCAGGCTGCAGAAAACTCAAGAAATGTATGCACAACCGTGGAAGAGCGGCCCTTCAGGGCCGCGTGAGCTGTTAAGAATGAATGCGGGCTTCAGCCCCAGTGGTCGCTTTCCCCCGTGAATCGAGTTTTTCTGTAGCCTGTTAGCCTGCGAGTATGACGTTCTGTTCTACTCTGAACACCCATGCAGCGGCCACTTCTACTCGGACATCGCGGCGCCCGCGCCTCCCGCCACATTCCTGAAAATACCTTGGCCTCGTTTGAGCTCTGCCTACAGCACGGTTGCGACGGCTTCGAGTTCGACGTCCGCCGGTCGTCAGATGGGGAGGCAGTCGTCTGTCATGATCCCCGATTTCGGGGAGTGGAGATTGCAACGACGCTGTCATCAGCTTTACGCCTTCCGACGCTCCACGAAGTTCTAGACCAGTTCGCGGCGCGAGCGTTTCTGGATATCGAACTCAAAGTCGATGGCCTCGAGCAAGAAACCAGCGCGCTGCTCCGCAAGCACCCTCCCCAGAAAGGCTACGTCGTTTCCTCATTCCAACCGCAAGTCCTGATTGCACTCCGCGCCATCGACGACGCAATTCCCCTCGGGTTCATTTGCGATCAAGCTGTTGAGATGGAGCGTTGGCAGGAGCTGCCGGTGGATTGGATAATGCCTCAAGTAAAGTTGGCGGATCAAGTATTGGTGAAGCGGCTTCATGACGCAGGGAAAAAGGTCATGGCGTGGACCGTCAACGACGAAGATCGCCTCCGAGAATTTGCGAAGTCAAGCGTGGATGCCATCATCTCGGACGACACGGAAGTCGCGGGCCGGTTTTAAGCTCCCCTCGACCTTTATAATCTAGCGCCATGGCGGACACTCCCTCCTTCAGCCTGGCGGATCAGTCCGATCTTTCTCCGAATCGGTCGAACCCCTTCCTTCGCGTTCACGCCATCAACGTCTACGTCCGCGATCAGGATCGGAGTCTCCGCTTCTACCTGGATCAGCTCGGATTCAGTCTGGCTTTTGATGTCTGCCTTCAATCCGGACAACGCTGCGTTGGTGTTTCGCCGCCCGACGGGACGGCTGTGCTGACCTTGATCGCCCCCGATCCCGACTCGGACGAATACAAGTTCATCGGACAACCTACTTCGATTGCCTTTGTCACTGAAGACGTCATCGCCACCTATACGGAATGGAGACGCCGAGGAGTCCGCTTTCGCCACACCCCCCGTTTGCGACGGATCAAACCCCAGTCGCAGTCGCCCGACACAAATTCGAAGGCCGCATCAATGCTGCTGGGAAAACAGACACCGATCTGGGGCGGAGTCTTCACCCGCTTCGAAGACATCGACCGGAATTCTTTTGCGCTGGTCAGCTTCGATGAAATGACGCAAGCCGTCGAGGCGCAGCGACGGGCCACCGCACAGAAACTGGAATCGGAACGCCGCGCCGCGCACGAACTGATCATCGCCAAGCAAGTCCAGGCGCGCCTCTTTCCGCAAACCTTTCCCATGCTCAAAACGCTCGACTATGCCGGGGTCTGCATCCAGGCCCGACAGGTCGGCGGCGACTATTACGACTTCCTCCATCTCGGCCAGGAACGATTCGGCCTGGTACTCGGCGACATCGCCGGAAAAGGAATCGCTGCCGCTCTGCTGATGGCGAACCTGCAAGCCAATCTCCGCGGCCAGTGCACCGTCGCTTGGGATGAGCCGCAACGTCTGTTGCGATCGGTGAACGAGTTGTTCTACGAGAATACCGCCGACAGCGCCTATGCCACCTTGTTCTTTGGCGAGTATGACGACCGGACGCAGCGTCTGCGCTACGCCAACTGTGGTCACTTATGCGGCCTGTTACTGCGCGCCGATGACACTCTGGTCAGGCTTGACTCCACTTGCACGGTCCTGGGTCTGTTCAAAGAATGGCATTGTTCGATCGCGGATTGCCACTTGCTCCCGGGCGATATCCTTGCCTTGTACACGGACGGTGTGACCGAGTGTTTCAACCAAACCGGAGAAGAGTATGGAGAAGCGCGCTTGATCGAAGCGGTGCGACGCCATCGTGAATCGTCTTCGTCGGATTTGCTACGCGCCGTTGTGGACGAAATTCAACGCTTCAGTCTCGCCGAACAGTACGATGACCTTACCCTCATCGTGGCGAAATGCGTAGACCCGCCCCAGTTGCGTTTCTTCGTTGACAATTGATTCCGTTTCCACTCCCCGCTGCGGGTTTGCCGACGCCGAGAGCGCTCATTTACATTGAATGGTCATGTCCACCACCGGCGAACGCTTCGAGCGTGCAGTCGAAATCATGCGGCGTCTGCGCGCGCCGGGTGGATGTCCGTGGGACCGCGAACAGAGTTTTGACACAATCAAGCCCTACACTCTCGAAGAAACCTACGAAGTTCTGGAAGCGATCGATAACCGCGACTGGCCGGAACTGACCGGCGAATTGGGCGATCTCCTGCTGCAAGTGCTGTTCTACTCCCAGATGGCGCGCGAGGAAGGCCACTTCTCCATCGACGATGTGCTCGACCGTCTCGCCAACAAACTGGTCGACCGGCATCCCCATGTTTTCGGCGACGTGAAAGCGGACACTCCAGCGGAAGTTCTGCGCAACTGGGAAGCGCTGAAGGCGGAAGAAAAAAAGAAACGCGCCGAAGCAAACGGGGGGAATAAGCAGTCTGAGGCCGATCCACAGTCGGTTCTGGCCGGAGTTTCCTCGAAAATGCCGGCCCTTCTCGAAGCCCACAAACTCAGTTCGCGAGCCGCGCACGTGGGATTCGACTGGCCCGAGATGGAAGGACTGTTCGCGAAGCTGGAAGAGGAAACCATCGAGCTTCGAGCAGAGTTAAAAAATGTACCCGTGAAAAATCCGACCGGGGCTGGCATCGCAGGGGTCGGGAAAGCCACAAATTCCAGCCGAATTGCGCGAACGCCTGGAAGAAGAAGTCGGTGATCTCTTCTTCGTACTCGTGAACATTGCGCGGTACCTGTCACTTGATTCGGAGTCGGCGCTTCGAAAGACGAATCGCAAATTCAAGCGCCGTTTTCAATGGATGGAAGAGCAACTGCGTGCCATCGGCCGCAGCCCCGCGCAAGCCTCGATGGACGAACTCGAAGGACTATGGCAACAGGCGAAGCATCAGGAAGAACAGCCGTGACCGGTGCAATTACGATTCAAAGGTGCGAAACTCTGAACGACTTACAGGCATGTTTTTCTTTGCAAAAAGACGTCTGGGCCTTCTCCGACGCTGACCTCGTGCCCGTGCGCCTGTTTGTCGTCGCCAACAAAATTGGCGGGCAGGTTGTGGGAGCATTCGACGGCGGAGAACTCGTCGGCTTCGCGTTGGCCATCCCCGGCCACCGCCATGGGCATGCCTATCTCCATTCGCAGATGCTGGCGGTTCGCCAGGAATACCGGAACGCAGGTCTGGGACGGCGTCTCAAACTCTTTCAGCGCGATGACGCCCTGGCCCGCGGCTTCGAACTGATGGAATGGACGTTCGATCCCCTGGAGATCAAGAACTCGTACCTGAATATCGAGAAACTTGGGGCGATTGCCCGCCGCTACAACGTTGACCAGTACGGGATCACCACGTCTCCCTTGCAGGGAGGATTGCCCACCGACCGCCTGGTGGCGGAGTGGTGGATGAAGTCGCAGCGCGTGGAAGGTATTTTGAGCGGCACCGGGATGCCCAAGAGCGACACCCATACCACCGTAGAAGTGCCTGCGGAGATCTATGAATGGAAGGGTTCCCCCGCCACACGCGGCAGAGCGCAAGAAATACAGGAGAGCAACCGGGCCGCCTTCCAGCATGCATTCGCCGACGGCCTGGCCGTGCTCGGATACCGGCGAGATAGCCAGGGGAAGGGAACGTTCCTGTTGGGTGTGTGGGACGAAAATTGGATGTATTAGAACAGGTTGCTCCCGCGCCTTCTCCCTTCTATACTTCCGGGTTCCAGTCGCCGCCAGTTGACTTTCTCTCGGCTGGCTCGCAGCAAACATGAAAATCGAATCGATCACTCTGCGCGAAATTCACATGCCGCTCGTGAACTTCTTTGAGACGAGCTTTGGACGCGTCTATAGCCGTCGCATTCTGCTGATCAGCCTGCAGGCCGACGGCGTGCGTGGTTGGGCCGAATGCGTCGCGGGCGAGGATCCGTACTACAGTGGGGAATGGATCGAGACCGCGTGGCCAACCATCAAGCACTGCCTCGCGCCGACACTGCTGCGCGATGGAGTTGCCTCCGGCCGCGATTGCCCGGCTTTGTTCGCTCGAGTGCGCGGGAACCGCATGGCCAAAGGCGGCCTCGAAAACGCCGTGTGGGACGCCGAGGCTCAACTCCTTCAGCAACCTCTCTGGAAGTTGCTCGGCGGAACCCGCCGTGACATCGCTTGCGGAGTCTCGATCGGCATTCAGGATTCCATCGAGCAACTGATGGAGAAAATCGCCACCGAAGTGGCCGCGGGCTATCGTCGTATCAAACTCAAGGTCAAGCCGGGATGGGATCTCAATGTCCTCGAAAAAGTGCGAGCCCGCTGGTCCGACATCCTGCTCAGCGTCGACGCCAACTCCGCCTATACGCTCGACCAGACCGAACACCTCCGCCAGTTCGATGCGTTCAACCTGCTGATGATCGAGCAACCTCTGTGGAACGACGACATCTACTTTCATGCGCGCCTGCAAAAAACCCTGCGGACCGCCATCTGCCTGGACGAATCCATTCGACACGCCCGTGATGCCGATTTTGCACTCGAGGCCGGGGCGTGCCGAATCATCAACGTAAAAGTAGGACGCGTCGGCGGCTTTTCGGAGGCGAAGAAAGTGCACGACGTCGCCCTGCGCCACAACGTCCCCGTATGGTGCGGAGGCATGCTGGAGTCGGGCATCGGAAGGACGCACAACATCGCCTTGTCCACTCTCGAAAATTTCCGCCTGCCGGGAGACGTTTCCGCTTCCAAGCGTTACTGGAAAGAAGACATCATCGAACCCGCGGTCGAAGTAAGTGGCGACGGCATGATCGCCGTCGGCGACGCCGTGGGAACCGGTTACCGAGTCCGCGACGACCTGATCCAGAAACTGACCGTGCGCGAAGAAACCCTCCAAGCTGAATAGCCTTTTTCAGCTGGATTTGGCGAGGTTCACGCAGATCTTCGATCTCCGGGACGGGCCAGACTTCAGTCGGGCCGTAAGCGTGGCAAAATAAACGCGGCTCTAGCCGCTGAGGTTCGATTTATTCCCGAAGAGAGTTCTCGCTCTTCAGTTTCATTCAAATCACTACGCCTAGCGCACCGAATGATTTGCAGTTCCTTCGCCCCCGGAATTTTCAGCGTAAACCGACTGCTCCTTTTCCAGCATCTCGACGGCTTGCGCGAAGGTGGTGTCCTTGGGCACCGGCTTGAAGTCACTGAATACCTCAGTCATGTTGAAGACCAGACTTTTGAATAGCAGGATTTTTCCAGTAATCGCCAGTGTTGTGTAGGAGATACTCCAGTGGTTGTCCGCGATCTCTTCTTGTTGAACCAGAAAATGACCACCCTTATCCAGATGTCCCAGAATACCCCACCCAAATCCGACTTCTTTGAACAGTGTTCCGTCAATCGAAGCGAGACGCTTTCTGCGAGCGTCAAGCATCAACACCCCCTCCATCCCGGTGAGAACCTGCTCAACGCGCGACGGCGGATCATAGCGCGGATTGGGGCGGAACTTCAGCACAACCAGGGGATCGCCGGCCTTTCCCACGGTGGGCGACCCCATTTGCTCCCCGGCATATTCGTAGAGAAAAGCATCGGGCAGGGCCCGGACGATTCGCAGTGAGCGCTCTCCGTCCACCTTTTCCTGGCGGCGTTTCTTTTCCAGCTCTTCCGGACTCTTGACGAACCGTTCGACGCGGCTAAGTTCGTCCCGTCGCTGCTCCGGGGTCAAGGGCTTGCCGTCATAGGCGACGACAATGCCGGCAGTGGCTTCTTTGGCTTCAACGAAAATCTTGGTGACCGACCCCTTGGGCGTCGTGCGCGTACTGCGAAACATGAAGTGCGCACCGTCGTCCTGGGACGCCTTGATCTCGTTTTCTACCACCTCGCGCACCAGGGCACTGGGATCGGGTGGCGCCGAAGAGATGGCTGGTTGCGCAACCCCGGCCGCCGCAAGAAGCGCGATGACGGCAGCGCCGCGCCAATTCGAACTCCTCACGGGCATGAGAGCACGCCGCATCCTCGACCCTTAGACGATACTAGCAGACACCTGCGTTGCATTCCGGGGCGCAAATCAAGGCTCGGAGCGCTCTTTTCCACGCCGGAACGGGTTCGCGACAGATCTTCCGCCCCGCAAGGCGCGCGATGATTTACAATCTCTGTTTCCGCGGCATACCCAGCGCGACGAGGATGGAGGCCAAGGCATGGACGCTCCGAAGACAGGCGATTTTGCCCATATCGGGAAGTCGGTGGTGATTAAGGGAGAGCTGTCCGGCTCCGAGGACTTGTACGTGGATGGGAACGTCGAGGGCAGCATAGAGCTGCGCAACAACAGCCTGACGGTGGGGCCGAATGGCAAAGTGAAAGCCAACGTCACCGCCAAGATCCTCGTGGTCCTTGGACACATGGAAGGCACGATTACTGCATCTGATCGAGTGGAACTGAAAAAGTCGGCTATCCTGAATGGCGACATCACAACCCAGCGCATTGCCATCGAAGAAGGCGCTGCCTTCCGCGGGAAAGTAGATATTCAGAGGGAAGCCGGAAAAGCCGCGACTTCGTAGACGTCGCCGTTTTTCCGGTAGCAGTCATTAATGACATTGGTTTCCCACAACGTGATGAGATTCTTTCGGGGCTCTTCGGAACAGGCTTCGGCTCCCGCCGTCCCGCAGAAGCGAAGCCGCCGCTCCAGCGGGATTGCGGAAATCTCGCGCCTGCTGAACTCCCCGGACTCCTTGTGCGTGCTCGATCTCGGCTCCACCTCCGCCAATAACATCCGCTTTCTCACCGCCAAAGGACACAAGAATTACAGCGAGGACTTGCTCCAGGCCTCCCTCGATCCGGCGATTCAGGTGAGGAACGACGACGGCAAGATGGTTCCCGACGAAAAGAAGTTTCTGGACGAGAACCTGACTTATTCCAACGGACTGTTCGATGTCGTGCTCTGCTGGAATCTTCCGGACTATATGGAAGAGAGCCTGGTCAAGCCCACGATTGACCGTCTGTGGTCGGTGATGAAGCCCGGCGGCCTGCTGCTGGTCTTTTTTCACACCCGGGACGCCGGTCCCGACGCGCCCTGCTATCGCTTCCACATCACCGGAACCGACACCCTGGAAATGCAGGAAGTCCGCCTCTCGGCCAGCAAGGACAAGCAAAACCCGCGCCTGCAGCGGGTTTTCAACAACCGCAATATCGAAAACCTTTTCCGCGATTTCGCCTCGATAAAATTTTTCCTGGCCCGTGACGCCATCCGGGAAGTGCTCCTGGTGCGTTAAAGAGTCTTGGGTGGCGCAGGGGCTTGCCCCTGGTGTTGTGAGTCTTAGCCAACCGTTGTGAGGGACATTTGTCGGCAAAGCTTGTTTCACTCAACGTCGGCCTCCCGCGCGACATTGCCTGGCGCGGCAAGACCGTTCATACGGGAATCTGGAAAAATCCTGTTCCGGGCCGGGTCATGGTCCGGCGTCTCAACATCGATGGTGACGGTCAGGGAGACCTGGAAGGCCACGGAGGCGTGAACCGCGCCGTGATGGTCTACCAGGTGGATTCCTACCGCTACTGGGAGCGCGAACTTCGGCGCACCGGGTTGTCCCACGGACAATTTGGGGAAAACTTCACCGTCGATGGTTTGCCCGACAACGAAGTCTGTATCGGCGACCGCTACCGGATCGGTACCGCTCTATTCGAGGTTTCACAGCCGCGTGTCACGTGCTACCGCGTCGGAATCCGCATGGAAGAACCACAGATGGCCGCGCTGATGGTTGCGCACCACCGGCCGGGTTTTTACTTTCGTGTGCTCGAAGAGGGCGAGGTCGGAGCTGGTGACGAAATCATAAAAGTCGCAGACGGTCCCGAACACATGAGCGTCGCCGAAATCGACGCCCTGCTGTATTTGCCAGGACACACCCGCGAAACATTAGAGCGAGCCCTGCGCATCCCCTCGTTGAGCATGGGCTGGCAAAGCTCGTTTCAGGCACTCCTGCAACAGGAGGCGACCAACGGTCCAGTTGCCGGAAACCCGGGACTCGTGCCGTCGAGCGGTCCGCCCCCGGCATGGTCGGGATTCCGCCCCCTGAGAGTTTCGCGGATCGACCGCGAGAGCGCGAGCGTCCTTTCCCTGACCCTGGTGGCAGCGGATGGTCTTTCACTCGTTGCCGCCTTGCCAGGTCAGTTCGTCGTCTTACGACTGCACCCGACACCCGGCGACCCGCCTTTGCTGCGCAACTACTCCCTCTCCGGTTTACCCAGTTCGGATCACTATCGCATCAGCGTCAAGTTAGAAACGGACGGCGCCGCCAGCACCTACTTGCATCATCAGGTGAGGGTCGGCGATGTGCTGGACGTGGCCGCGCCGCGAGGAAATTTCACGCTGAGACCTGGCGATAAACAGGTCGTGTTGCTCAGCGCAGGAGTTGGGGCCACGCCAGTCCTGGCAATGCTGCATGCGCTCGCCGCCGAAGACTCGCCACGCGAAGTTTGGTGGGTTTTTGGAGCGCGAAGTAGCGACGACCACCCATTCGCGAAGGAGTCGCTCGACTTGGTGAAGTCGTTGCCGCGCGGCAGAAAGTTCATTGCGTACAGTCGTCCCGGTCCCGGCGATCATCTGGGCACAGAGTTCGATGGATCGGGGCGTATCACAGTCGATGTTCTCGAAAAACTTGGCGTTTCACGCACGTCTGATTTCTACCTCTGTGGCCCCGCCGCCTTCCTTCAGGACTTGAGCTCTGGGCTTGCAACCTGGGGAGTCGCCGACGAATGCATACATGCCGAGATTTTCGGCGCCGGTAAGCCGATCACACCCGGCGTCGTGGATTCGCCAGTGGTGCCACCGCACCCTCCCAAGGGGCCGGAGGGGGCCGGTCCCGTGGTGTCGTTTGCGCGCAGTGGCCTCCACGTCCGCTGGGACCAAAGATTTTCCAGCCTCCTCGACTTAGCGGAGGCCTGTGATGTCCCGGTACGCTGGTCGTGCCGTACCGGAGTCTGTCACACATGCGAAAGCGGATTGATATCAGGTAGTGTCAGCTACGTGCCGGAGCCGCTCGATCCGCCAGCAGAGGGCACCATATTGATCTGTTGTTCCCAACCGCAACGCGATCTCGTTCTCGATTTGTAAAGCGAACACAGACAATGGGATCGCCATTTAGTCGGGGGCCTCTAGGCCGCGGTGGGTTGCTTGACGCCGCCAGGTTTGGAGCGTGTCGCCTTCACTAGATACCTTGCGAGTGTTGGGCTATAGGTGCACAGCGAAAGAAGCCCAATCCGCAAAGTGCGCGGAGCGCCCAGGAATCGTCGCAGGGCTGAAGAGTTCTGATAAACCGGTCGTAAGCATTCCCGGTAGGCCTGAGCATAGCCTGCAAGCGACTGTGTGAGTTCCGCTTCGCCCCGCAGGAAAGCTGACAAACCACTCGCCGCCAGATACCCGCCGCGCAATGCCAGAGAGATACCGTCGCCAACGAAAGGATCGACGAATCCGGCTGCGTCCCCCGCGTTCATCACTCTGCCAGCAACCGGAACAGGCTCGTGAAAGATCGCCGGAAAAGTTGACACCGGGGCAAAAGCTGCCCTCCAGGATCGGCTCCGCGCGGCGAGCAGCGGGTGCATGCCCAGAACGTCTTCCAGGCTGGACGCCACCTCCGGACGAACCAGCGCACAGGCGTTCAGAAGCAGGGCTCCATCCGGGGCGCGCACCGGCTGTACTCCGCAATATCCGCCCGAAAAAAAATAAAGATCGACGCTCGGCTCGATCTCACCGTAAAAATGGCCCTTCAGACCGAGCCACCGAATGGCATCAGAGGGCTTGTCTGCGGACTTGAGATTCGACGATCGGCCACTCGCGTTGATGACAGCGCGCCCGCGGAATTCTCCCTCTGACGTCGAGACTTGAAACGGAGACTCGCCCGCAATTCCTCGCACCGTCGTTCCCTGGAGGGCAGCCACCCCCGCCTTCGCTGCGGCATTCCACAGTGCAAGATCGAGATCGTAACGTGCGATACTGGCCGCAGCCGGTTTCACCGGCACGCGAATCGTGCGTCCATCAAGAAAAAGCCGCGACTCCGCCAGGGGCACCGACTGTCGCAGCAAATCTGGGTGCGAATCGTCCACCAGCCACTTCAGCAGATCGAGCGACTCGCCCGAAACGAACTCTCCGCACACCTTGTGCCGCGGCAAACGGCCTCGCTCCAGAAGAAGCACGCGGAAACCCTCGCGCGCCGCCGTAATGGCCGCCGCTGTTCCGCCCGGACCGCCGCCAATCACGATCAGATCGTACATTCCCGTCATGCTTGCTTCCAAACGATGATCCCCATGCGGTAGAGATAGTGTCTTGTGATTTGAACAGGCATGACGGTCAAAGGTTGCAGCAGTTCGCGTAATTCTGCCGGAGTATATGCTTGCCGCACCGACGCCGGAGCATCGTTGCGCGTGATCCGGCTGCGGTAAAGAGGAAATCCGGCGTAAGTCAAAGCGTGGTGGATGCGATTACGAACCAAGTCGTTAATGAGAAACGCCACACGGCACACGCGCAGAGCCTCCCGCGCGAAGCACTGAAGCTCATCGGGCGCAAGATGATGCACGAAGAGATTGGAACTGACCAGATCGAACGAGTTATCGGCGAAAGGCAACGCGAGCGCGTCGCCCGCAACGGCGCGGCCATTGCCGTTGAGGTGAGTGCGGGCGCGATCAAGAAGAGTAATTTCCAAATCAAACTGTGGCGAAAGCCGCTCTCGGACTTTGGCTGGAACGAAACCCGCGCCGGCGGCAACTTCGAGCAGGGAAGCGCGTCCCCGACTTTCGCCCAGCGCGCGTCGCACCAGATTCGCCGAAGCGCGCACTCCGCCGAACCATGTATTGAACATCTGTAAATCACGAATCGATCCGGCGACTTCATCCCGAGTGCCCTCATCGGAATCCAGAAGTTCAAGACTGGGGCGCCGTTTCATACGTGGAATGATGACACACTCAGTCCATACTAGGCGGCAGAGAGACGGAACTGGAGAACCGAGAACTGAGAACCGAGAACCGAGAACCGAGAACCAAGGAGAGAACTGAGAACTGAGAACTGCTCCTCTACCCCACCGCTCCGCGAAAGAAAATGTCCGTATATTGACGAACGATGGCGTCGCCGTTGAGCGGGCCGCCGGGCTTGTACCACTGATAGATCCAGTTGATCATTCCCAAAGCGCGAAAGCTGCTGCGCGCGGCGTAACCGTCGACGTCGAACCGCGCTGCCGCTGCACATCGCCAATCAGGTTTTCCACGAAGTGCACGTAGTCTTTCTTGCGCCCATTGATCTTGCGCCGGAATGCCGCCGGCAAGGGATGATTCTCATGCAACATGACCGTAATCCCGCGGTCTTCCTCGCTGATGACGACTTCAATATGCAGCCGGATCAGCGTCCGCAGCCGTTCTTCCGCCCCCTCGATGCGCCGCGCCGCATTGATCACCCTTTCCTCAGTGATGTCCATGGCATGCGACATGATGTGGAACAGAATCTCGTCTTTCGACTGGAAATGGTGATACAGGCCGCCCTTCGACAACTTCATGGCCGCCGCCACATCGTTCATCGACGTGGCGTCGTATCCCTGTTGCTGAAACAGCCGTGCCGCTGCACGCAAAATTTCCTGCCGGGGTTCGAACGGTCGCTTCGCGGTTCATCATCAAAGATGGTATCGCGGAATGGGGCGGGCGTCAGGTGCGCAACCAGGGGCGTGAGCCGGTATCAACGCCGTCCCTTCGATGGTTGACAAGTGACAAGTTGCACATTACATTCAGACTGTGATTCGGACTTTCCGGCACAAGTGGCCTGCAAACGGCTCTACGAGCGCGATGACGCCAGCGGCATTCGTCCCGACTTGCGAGATACAGTCAGGAAATTCTTGGCTGCCTGGATACGCGCCGAGATGCCCCAGGCGCTCAATCTTCCAGGATATCGCCTGCATCCGCTTAAAGGGCGCCTGAGAGGATTTTGGTCGGTGACGGTTCGAGCCAATTGGCGCATCATATTTCCGATTTCAAGGGGACTCGATGCTCTTGACGTCGAACTGATTGACTACCACTGAAGACTGAAGGAGGATAGAACGCCATGCCCATGAAGAACCCAGCCCCATCCTGGACGCAGTATCGTGCGCAACGCCTGTCTCGAACCCTTGGGATTGTCCGTAACCGAAGGCGCCAAAGTTCTCGGCGTCAGTCGCCAGGCTCTCAATAACGTCGTCAACGGCAAAGCCGGCATCAGTCCCGAGATGGCGATCCGGTTGTCCAAGGCTTTTGGCAGCACGCCGGATACATGGCTGCGTATGCAGGTGGCCTATGATCTCGCTCAAGCTCTGAAAGACGAGAACAAAATCAAAGTGCGCCGTCAGTACGTTGAAGAAATACGCGCGTAGTTATCTCGTGGCATTGCTTCACCCCGCCATCGCATACAGAAACTCCACATACGACTTCACCGCCCCATCCATCCCCTGCACCTTGGGGTTCGCCGACTCGATGAGAAAGTACTCGTTAGGAGCATGCGCGCCATTGCCATGTCCCAGCCCGAATCCGCCCGCCGGCAGTCGAAGAGGATCTCCGGTGAAGACATATCCCGGCCATGACCCTGCACTTCGCGGCATCACGATCGGATCAACGCCCGCCCGCCGGTAGACTTCCAACTCGGTCTTGATGATCGGAGCATCCGGTGACGTGCTATTAGGATCGTACCCGCCCGTCATATTGACTTCGATGTCCCCAAAGCCTTGCTTGGCGAGATGCGCTTTCAATGAAGCCAGCGCTTCAGCGGCAGTCATGTCCGGCACCAGCCGCAGATCGAGTTTTGCGACCGCCCGGTGCGGAAGAATTGTTTTCCCGCCCGGCCCCGTATAGCCGCCGACCAGCCCTTCGATGTTCACCGTCGGACGCGACATCAGCATCTCCAGCGACTCCTGCCAGCTGACATCTCCGATCCAATGCTTCACGCCCATCTGCTTCATCGCCGTAGCTTCGTCAAGACGTTTCGCAGCCACCGCAATCATTGCCTTTTCGTTCGCGGAGAGCGGACGCGCCTTGTCGGCAAATCCAGGAATCGTAGGCGTGTTGCCGTCGGCCGAGACCAGCGTGTTCAGCGCATGTACCAGATGCCATGCCGGACTATCCACCCGCGCCTTCTCGCTGGAATGCAGATCGGCCGCCGGCCCTCGTCCCCACTTTTCGCCGCTTGAAACCAGTTCCAGTTCGACAACTCCCTTCGCGCCCAACTCCACGATGATGCTCCCATCGAGATCCTGCGCCGCGTCCGGCAGAAAAATTCCCTCCGATTTCTTGAGCGCCGCAATCACTTCCGGCCGCCGCACGATCTGCGGAAAATGCGGCGAGCCGATTTCTTCTTCGCCTTCAGCCACCAGCACCAGATTGACCGGAATCTTGCGCCCCGCCCCGCGGATCGCATGCAGCGCCGCCAGAAACGTAGCCTCGGGACCCTTCTGATTGACCGCGCCCCGTCCTACCACGACTTTGCCCACGCCGGGCTTATCCACCAGCGCCGCATCCCACGGCGGCGACGACCACTCCGCCGGGTTCACCTGCTTCACGTCGTACATGAAATAAACGCCCAGCGTCTTCGGAGCCCCCGCATCCAGCGTCGCAAAAATGCCGGGCTGGCCGTCGGTAGGAACCTTGTTGACCGACTGGAACCCGGCATCGCGCAGCATCTGCATCGTAAGTTCGCAGCCCTTGTCGACTTCGCGATTCTCGGCGGCAATCGAAGGCTGTCGAATCCAGGTTTGTAGACGTTGCACCGCTTCGTCGTGACGCTTTTCGACCTCTTTGAATACCGGATCAAGGTCAGACGATTCGGCGGTTGAGAACTGCGGAACAGACAATGCAGCGGCAGTAGCGGTCACACCCCAAACAAAAGTTCGTCGGTCCATGTTGCGTTGAGTCATGGCGAGGAGGGTATCGCGGCGAAAGGCGACTTGTCCAACGGACAAAAAAAACATAAAGTGCCCGAATGCGATCAAACCGATCCGTGCCACCCTGTGTCGTAATTCCTGTGCTCATTTACCCCGATCCTGGCACAGCGGCCGACTGGCTCTCCAGGGCCTTTGGTTTCTCCATCCGTCTCCGCATCGCCAATCACCGGGTGCAGATGAAGGCGGGAGACGGATGCTTCACTATCGCCGAAGGCAGCGTGATTCCCAACCACTCAAACATCGTTCAGGTTCGAATCGAAGATGCCAAGAGTCACTGCGAGCGCGCGCGACAGAACGGAGCGATCATTCTGACAGAACCAGTAGACCACCCCTATGGCGAGCGCCAATACAACGCGCAAGATTTTTACGGTCACCGCTGGGACTTTACGGAAACCATCGCCGATGTCGCTCCTGAAGAATGGAGTGGGGGCGCATTTCATCTTGAATGACTCGATTCTGAGCCTTGAGCCTGGTGCCCCAGGTTCGCGCCCCCGTTTTCAAGGTCCAGCCACACGGAATGCTCAGGTTTTGGGGCGCTAACCTGGGCCACAGCTAGCCGACGCAACCGTCGGAGCGCAGCCAAGGGGACGACATGGGACGCCTGATCGGCACGACCACGCAGTACTCGTTCCTGCCGGGACACAATTTCCAGAACGGCTACACCTACGACGCGGCGTCGAACCGCAAGACCCTGACCGCGCCCGACGGCTCGACCAACACCTACAACTACGACACGCTGAACCGCCTCTCGACGCTGACCAACTCGCTGACCGGCCAGTTCGGCTTCGGCTACGACGCGTTGAGCCCGAGAACGCAGTTGACGCGTCCGAACGGCATCAACACCAACTACAGCTACGATTCTGTTTCGCGGCTGCTGAGCGTGCTGCACCAGGCGGGCTCGACTACGCTCGACGGCGCCAGCTACAACTACGACTACGCCGACAACCGGACCTCAAAGACCAACTTTCTGAACAACATTACGGAAGGGTATACGTCCGACCCGATCTATCAGCTGACGCAAGTCACCCAGGGGGCGAGTACCACGGAGAGCTACAGCTACGCCGCGGTGGGGAATAGGCTAAGTTCTCTGGGCGTGAATCCGTACAGCTACAACACGTCGAATGAGCTGACCGCGACTCCGAGCGGGAGTTATACCTACGACAACACTGGAAACACGCTGACTGACCCGAGCGGAAAGAGCTACACCTGGGACTTCGAGAACCGGCTCGTGTCGGCGGTGGTGCCGGGGACAGGGACGGTGACGTTCAAGTACGATCCGTTCGGCAGAAGAATCCAGAAGTCAGGCCCACTCGGAACTACAAACTACCTCTATGACGGCGAGACCATCGTTGAAGAAGTGGATGGTTCGATTAACGTTCTTGCTCGATATGCGGGCGAGCCACGATGGGACGGTCCGCTGTCTATGCTGCGCGGCGGAGCAACCTCCTACTACGAGCAGGATGGCGTGAACTCAGTCGTATCGGTGACGAATTCCAACGGAGCGCTCGTGCAAACCTACACCTACGATTCCTACGGCACAATCACTGCTTCCGCCGGAACACTCAGCAATCCATTCCGGTTCACTGCGCGGGAGTTCGATCAGGAAACTGGAATTTACGAGTACCGGGCTCGCTACTATGACCAGAACGCCGGGAGGTTCATCAGCGAGGATCAAAGGAAATTCGCCGGGGGCAGCGCGGACTTCTATAGCTACGTGCGCAACAACCCACCAAATTTCAGGGATCCCGAAGGGAAAGTGCCAGTCTGGGGCTGGTGGTGTGGCCCGAACTGGACGGGTGGATTCTTCGAGCCGTACAGCTGGGCTATCGCCGACGAAACCCACAGACCTTGGGGAGACACGGATAGGGCATGCATGAACCACGATATCTGCTACTTCATTTGCAGGCAAGACCACCCCTGTAGCAAAGCAGACCGCGCCAAATGCATGAGGGAGTGCGATGCCAGCCTTTTGACCGATGCTCCCTATTCTTTTATTGGCAATCTGGTTTCCTCGGCTGTGTGGTTCGGAAACAAGGACCCAGACACGGGCGAGAACGATCGGAACTGCCCAAAGTGCCAAAAAGATTCAGCACCTCCGCCTCGTCCTCAGAAACCATGTCATGGATGGGGATGCGTGGACAACAGATAGATCTGAACTTCGGAGGCAATATGCGGCACACCGAACGGCTCCATTGGGTTTACTGGCCACCACTTGTTCACCTAGCGCTTTGCTTAATCGCCTTCCTAGGATATGTCATTCCGGGCCTGCAGTTCCTAGGGATACTCTGGAGCCTCCTGACCATAGCTGACATTCCTGTATCACTGGTAACCGCTGCGCTGTCGTTTTCTAATCACGGCGTGCTCGCCGGAGCATGGGCAACAGTCGCCGGAACACTGTGGTGGTACCTACTGTGTCGGGTGGCTGAGTTTCTCGGGAGAAAGATACGGGGCCAGGTGCCAAGCTAGTGATTGGGGTTCCTTACGACGCGGCGTCGAACCGCAAGACCCTGACCGCGCCCGACGGCTCGACCAACACCTATAACTACGACACGCTGAATCGCCTGTCGACGCTGACCAACTCCCTGACCGGCCAGTTCGGCTTCGGCTACGACGCACTGAGCCGGAGGACGCAGCTGACGCGGCCGAACGGCATCAACACCAACTACACGTACGACTCGGTGTCGCGGCTGCTGAGCGTGCTGCATCAGGCGGGCTCGACCACGCTCGACGGAGCCAGCTACGGCTACGATTTCGCCGGCAACCGGACCTCCAATAACGGGAACACGCTGACGGATACACATCTGGGGAGGAAATTGACACTTGACAGTCGGAACTGCCGTCCATAGCATTGTAACGAGCCGACCGACCGGTCGGTTCAGCCGTCTTCGTGTTTCATTCTAAGGAGCTTTCCGTGGCCACTGTTTTCTACCAGAACGACGCCAACCCTTCCGCCCTCAAGGGCAAAACCATTGCAGTCTTCGGCTACGGCTCCCAGGGACACGCCCAGGCCCAGAACCTGCGCGATAGCGGATACGACGTCATCATCGGCCTCGACCCCGCCCGCGGATCGGCCCAGGTCGCCAAAGCCGACGGCATGACTGTCCTCGCTCCCGCCGATGCCGCCAAGCGCGCAGACTACATCCAGATTCTCACTCCCGACGAAACCCAGGCCGACTTCTACGCGTCGCAAATCAAGCCGCACCTGACCAAGGGCAAGATTCTCGGCTTCTCCCACGGCTTCAGCATCCATTTCAAAGCGATCGAGCCGCCCAAAGACGTCGACGTAGTCATGATCGCGCCCAAAGGTCCCGGCCACCTCGTCCGCCGCGTCTATGCCCAAGGCGGAGGCGTGCCCGCGCTCCTCGCCATTCACCAAGACGCCAGCGGCCGCGCCCACGAATACGCGCTCTGCTACGGTCACGGCATTGGATCGACCCGCGCCGGCGTTCTCCAGACAACTTTCAAAGAAGAAACCGAGAGCGATCTTTTCGGTGAGCAATCGGTGCTCTGCGGCGGATTAACTTCTCTGATGCAAGCGGGCTTCGAAACGCTGGTGGAAGCCGGGTACGCTCCCGAGATCGCCTACTTCGAGTGCGTCCACGAAATGAAGCTGATCGTAGATCTGATCTACGAAGGCGGCTTCAGCCGCATGCGCTATTCGATTTCGAACACCGCCGAGTACGGCGACCTCACGCGCGGCGGCATCGTCGTCGACGATGCAGCGAAAGGCCGGATGAAGGAAATTCTCGCCCGCATCCAGGACGGCAGCTTCGCCAAAGAATGGCTCGCCGAGAACAAAAGCGGCGGCAAGAAGTTCGCCGCTCTCCGCGAGAGAGCCAAACAGCACCCCATCGAAAAAGTCGGCGAGCAACTGCGCGCCATGATGTCCTGGCTGCCAGCAGAGAAAAAGAAAGCCGACACCGCTAAAAAAGAAGAGCCGAAGGTTGTCAACGCGTAGCAAAGTTCTCAGTTCCCGGTTCTCAGTTCTCAGTGAGAGCGTAAACTTTAAGGTTTTACTGAGAACCGGGAACTGAGAACCGAGAACTGCCTCATGGACCTCAAACACATCTCCCGCAACATCACCGACGGCCGCGACCGCGCTGGCGCCCGCTCCATGTACAAAGCTGTCGGCTTCACCGACGCCGACCTTGCCAAACCTCTCATCGCCGTAGCCAACACTTGGATCGAGACCATGCCCTGCAACTTCCACCTGCGCCGCTTGTCGGCAAAGGTGAAAGAAGGCATCCGCGCGGCGGGCGGTACACCAATGGAGTTCAACACCATCGCCATTTCTGACGGCGAGACCATGGGCACCGAAGGCATGCGCGCCTCTCTCGTAAGCCGCGAAGTCATCGCCGACTCCATCGAACTAGTCTGCCGCGGACAAATGTTCGACGCCGCCGTCTGCATCGTAGGCTGCGACAAGACAATTCCCGCCGCAGCTATGGCCTTGGCCCGCATGAATCTCCCCGGCCTCGTGCTCTACGGCGGCACCATCGCTCCCGGCAAATTCCGCGGCAGAGACGTCACCATTCAGGACGTCTACGAAGCCATCGGTGCCAACGCCGCCGGCAAAATGTCGGATGCTGACTTAAAGGAACTGGAAAACGTAGCCTGTCCCGCTGCCGGAGCCTGCGGAGGCCAGTACACCGCCAACACCATGAGCACCGTGATGGAGTTCATCGGACTCTCTCCGATGGGCTTCAACGGCATCCCCGCGATGGACCCGCGCAAGGACGAAGTCTCCTACCAGTGCGGCGAAGTAGTCATGCATCTTCTGAAAAAAGGCATCCGCCCTAGCGATATCCTCACAAAGCAAGCATTTGAGAATGCCATTGCCGGCGTTGCCACCACCGGCGGATCGACCAATTCCGTTCTCCACCTGCTCGCCATCGCCCGCGAAATCGGCGTGCCGCTGCACATCGAAGATTTCCAACGCGTCAGCGAACGCACACCACTGCTGGCCGATCTCAAGCCCGCGGGAAAATACGTCGCGGCCGATGTCGACCACGCGGGCGGAATCCCGGTCATCGCCAAAAGAATGCTAGACGGCAAGTTCGTCGACGGCTCGGCCATGACCGTGACCGGCAAGACATTCGCCGAAGAAGCCAGCCTCGCCCGCGAAACCCCTGGCCAGGATGTAATCGCTCCCCTCACGAAGCCACTCAAAGCCACCGGCGGTCTTGTCATTCTGAAGGGCAACCTGGCTCCCGAAGGTGGCGTGGTCAAGATGAGCGGACACGAGCGCGCTTCCCACACCGGCCCGGCCCGCGTTTTCGATTCCGAAGAAGCCGCCATGCAGGCCGTAACCGGCAAGCAAATCAAAGCTGGCGATGTGGTGGTCATTCGCTACGAGGGACCAAAGGGCGGTCCGGGGATGCGCGAGATGCTCGGCGTCACCGCCGCGATTGTCGGCGAAGGCCTCGGCGAAACAGTGGCGCTCATCACCGACGGCCGCTTCAGCGGCGCGACCCGCGGCTTGATGGTCGGCCATGTCGCGCCCGAGGCCGCGCTTGGCGGCCCGATTGCCGCGATCCACGAAGGCGATAGCATCACCATCGACACCAAGAGCCGCAAACTGGAAGTGGAAATTTCCGACGCCGAGATTTCCCGCCGAATGACCGCGTGGAAAGCTCCCGCGCCCCGCTACGCAACCGGTGTGTTTTCGAAGTATGCCGCCCTGGTGACCTCCGCGGCCGAGGGAGCCATCACAACCGCCGCGGGTCTAACGCGAGGCGCGTCAACGAAGTAAGTCTCCGTGGCTGTTGCATCACCGCGCATAGTATCCCGTGCGATAGCGGAGTCGTACGCCTTTCGGTCCCTGGATGCGGATTGTCCGCAGTCGCAGGCCACCAATCAAAGCGTGCGGACGATAGCTTACCGCGTACTGGCTGCGGAGTTCCTTTTGAATTTTTTGCAACGATCTTGCGACCTCGCGATTAGAGTCGCCGTCAAGAATGCTGCCTCCCGTCGCGTCGACCAGATACTTTCTTGCGCGCTCCGCCTGTTTATCCTCGATGGCGCCCACAAAGGTTTCGGTATTCACGAGATAAATCACGCATTCTGCGCGCAGAGCGCGATCGGCGGCCTGAACCAAATTCATGCGACTAC
The DNA here is from genome assembly GCA_963799305.1 of uncultured Acidobacteriota bacterium. Classification (GTDB taxonomy): domain Bacteria; phylum Acidobacteriota; class Terriglobia; order Terriglobales; family Acidobacteriaceae; genus Acidiflorens. Next base: position 428,510 of record CAWCWX010000002.1, read on the forward strand.
TATTGTCTTGTCCATCGGTGATGAGCACGATCACTCGGCGCACCGGATCGAGATCGGGCACCGCTGCCAGGGCATCGGCCGCGAAGGCGACGGCGTCGTAAACCGAGGTGTCTCCCTTGATCATGAGACGCCCAATCGCCGCACCCAGCGTGGTGATGTCGTCGGTCGCAGGTTGAGCCATCATCGCTTGCTCATTGAAAGAGATCACCATGGCCAGGTCGCTTTCCGGTCGAAGAATCCCCTGCAGAAACGCTTCTGCCGCATGCTTTTCGAACGCCAGGCGACGGGTCACGGAGTTGCTGGTATCCACCACGAGCGCGACACGCAGCGGCAAATCGGTCTGCCGCTGAAAATAGGTAATTTTGTCCGCGAGCTCGCCGTTGTCGGAAATGACCAGGTCGGATGGATTCAGATGCTCCACAAATCGGCCCCGGCGGTCGGTCACGCTCAGCACCAGATTGACTTCCTCAACGCGCTTGAGGATCGTCGGGACGAAAGGAGCGATCGAGTCGAATGAAGGTAAAGCCCCCGTGTGACCCATCGCTACTGCCCTCGTGTTGGGCATTTCTTGCCCACCGAGCAGAGAGGATGCTAACAATACCGCACTGGCATGAGCGGCAATCCGGACTAACATTCTTCCGCCTTTCGTTCGCGAGTAAGGCCGCACAAATCCGTTTCTCGTCTCCCGTATACACAACATCGGCTACACTTTTCTTTTGATTACAGGAGGAAAATATGTCGAAGGCGATCGTCCGTTTTCTTGCCATCCTGGGAGCTTTGTGGCTGGTCACAATGATCATCCTGATCGTGGCGGTGATCGGCTTCAAGGGTAAGGTGCCGGATAAAACCATTCTGGAAGCGAACTTCGAGCAGGCGCTGCCTGAGGATGTCCCCGACACGCCCACCGCGAAATTAATGAACAGCGACCGGACGACCTTGCGTGATGTCGTCGACGCCATCGACCGCGGCGCCGCCGACGACCGCGTCGTCGGTATGGTGGCGAAAATTGGCGCTGCCCCCATCGGCATGGCCAAAGTGCAGGAGCTTCGCGAAGCGGTGCAGCGTTTCCGCGCGCACAAGAAGTTTGCGATTGCCTACGCCGAAACTTTCGGCGAGTTTGGCCCCGGCAACGGCGCCTATTATCTGGCCACAGCCTTCGATCAAATCTATTTACAACCCTCGGGAGATATCGGACTCACCGGCATCATCATGGAGTCGCCGTTCATCAAGGGAACTCTTTCCAAACTCGGCCTGACGTTCCACGGCGATCATCGTTACGAGTACAAGAACGCTCTCAACTTTTATACCGAGACCAAATTTACCCCGGCACACAAAGAGGCGATGACCGCGATCATGACGTCCTGGTTCAACCAGATGAAGGATGGCATTTGCCAGGCCCGCCAAATTGCACCCGAGAAATTCCAGGCAATTGTGGACGCCGGGCCCTATCTCGGAAAAGAGGCTGTGGACGCCAAACTAGTGGACGGCGTCGCCTATCGCGACGAAGTCTACAGCAACCTCCGCGCCAAGGCCGGAGCCCGCGCACAATTTCTCTATCTCGATAAATATCTCGAGCGCGCCGGGCATCCCCATGACAGCGGCAAAAAGATTGCGCTCGTCTTTGGTGTGGGCGGGGTTACTCGCGGCCAGAGCAATTACGATCCCGTCCAGGGCAGCCAGACGATGGGATCCGACACGGTAGCCAGCGCCATTCGCGCGGCCGCGGCTGAGAAAGACGTGAAGGCGATCCTGTTCCGTGTGGATAGTCCGGGTGGCTCTTACGTTGCCTCCGACACCATCTGGCGCGAAGTGGTCAACGCCCGCAAAGCGGGCAAGCCCGTGATTGTCTCGATGGGAGACCTCGCCGGTTCCGGGGGATATTTCGTCGCCATGGCGGCGGATAAGATCGTCGCCCAGCCCGGTACCATCACCGCGTCCATCGGCGTCCTCGGCGGTAAGATGCTGACCTCCGGCCTGTGGGACAAAGTCGGCCTAACCTGGGACGAAGTTCACCAGGGCAACAACGCCACCATGTTCACCGGCACGCAGGACTACACTCCCGCCGAATGGGCTCGCTTCCAGGCCTGGCTGGACCGCGTCTATGTAGACTTCACCGGAAAAGTGGCGGAAGGCCGCAACCTGCCCAAAGAGAAAGTTCTCCAGATCGCAAAAGGCCGAATCTGGTCCGGACAGGACGCGAAGAATCTGGGCCTGGTCGATGAACTCGGTGGTTATGACACCGCGCTCAACCTGGCGAAGAAGGCGGCGGGAATTGGAGAGGGCGAAGACGTTAAGATCGTGGAATTCCCCAGGCCGAAAACGCTCCTTCAAAGCCTGCTGCAACGAGGCGGCGCAGATAACAGCGACAAAGAAGCTGTCGGCCAGACTCTGGCGCGCATTCTCGAAGTAGTACAGCCGGTAGCCCGCAAACTGGACGCGGCCGGAATCACGCGCAAAGACGATCAGGAGGATGTGTTGCGGATGCCCGACCTCGAAGCCGGAAAATAACGGTTCTCAACGAACCTCAGTTCTCATTGACAAGCATGAGCCCCAAGCTCGTCGCTTGACCTGAGACCTGAGACCTGAGACCTGAGACCTGAGAACAGAGAACAGAGAACCGAGAACTAAACTCCCAGTTTCTTTACTTCCTCGTTGTAGTACTTCCGGTAGAGGATACTCCACTCTTCCGAGCCCTCGATGATGGTGCGGCGCTGACTCTCGATCTTGAATCGCGCGGACTGATCAATGCGCGCTTCCTGCATCAGCAGTGCTTCGAGAATCTTGCGGACTTCCAGGCGGACGGTGTTGCGGTCTTCAATGAACTCGACTTCGTCCATGTCGGCCACCGCGTCGGTGACGACGTGGGCAAGTTTATTGATTTTGTCCCGGCTCAATCGCACGGCGGCGTCATCCTCAGAGAACGGCTTTATATTTCTTGGTCAGCTCGGTCTTAACTTTGCGAAACATTTCCTGATAGTTCGCGCCCGCCTTCTGCATTTCGTCAGAATAGGCTTCAAGAATGACGCGGACCTCATCGTTAATGCGATCTTCCAAAGCCAGTTCGTCAAGCAGCGCGGCATGCACCTTTTCGTTAAGGGCAGGCACAGCCTTGGTCTCGATGAGACCGCTCGCAATCAGTTTCTTGGCGACTTCGCGGGCCAGATAGCCCACATATTCCTTGGAGAAGAGCATGTCAGAGTGTGAAGAAGAATTTTAGCATAGTGGGTTGGCCGCTAACGTGGGAGTTCTCAGTTCCCGGTTCTCAGTTCTCAGTAAAGGCTCACAATGCTCAGAGAGGTGCCGACGGCTGTCTCTTACTGAGAACTGAGAACCGGGAACTGAGAACTGGTGTCCGCACCTGACACCTGCTTCTCCCCTGCCGTACAATATCGCTGAGACATGTCTCCACACCCTGACGACCTTACCGGCCTCAAAGACGACATGACCGCTTTCATCGAGGGTCTGGGCATGCGCCGATTCTTTGGCTATGTCGAGGCAGAGGAAATCCCCAGCATCCTGTGGGACTCAGGCCCCAATCCCGATGGCTGGAAGGATTTTGTCGAACTCGCCAAATCAGCGGGCGCCGTCTTTCTGACCATGCACGCCTGGGTGCTCGACCGCGAAGAACTCGACGGCCTCTCGAAACGCTTGAGCGATGGCGAGTACAGCAGTGAAGAAGATATGGAAGAAGCGCGCTGGTTGAAGGCCTACGTCGGCAAAACCGGCTTTCTGCAACTCGGATGGGCCCACCAGGGATGCATGTTCGTCTACGAACTAGGCACTGAGTGGTACGACCACTATCAGCGCCTTCGCGAACTCTCCGACGACGTCGGCGGCTTCATGATCGACGAACCCGACCAGGACGACGAGCGTTGAGTCTGGTTTCCCTCCGTGACCCCTGTGTCCTCCGTGATTCAGGTCTTTGACCTTACCCAGCGACAGGTCAGAGGCACAGAGATAAACTTCCTACGCTCCTTCAATCGCACTAACTTCGTTCGCAATCTCGGCGCCTAACTCGTCCCTGCCCGCTATGTGTTTCCGAACACTCTCGGGAAACTCCGCCACTATCTCCTCATAGCTTCGAATCGACGTGTGCTGGACTGCCGCGAAACCAAGCGCGTCCGCCAGCCTGCAACCAAACCGCACCACCTCAGTGACATCTTCCTGATAAGTTAGCGGTTCATGATGTCGGGAAGTGATCGCGAAAAATTCCTCCGGCAGCTTCCAGGTAGTAATCAGCAGTCCTCCGGCTTGGCAATGATCGATTCCGAAGTACGCGCGCTCACTTCGCAGCGCGTCCCACCTGGGCTCGGTCGCCGCTTTTTCAACAAGTTCGGAATAAGCCTGCGGACTCACCGACGCCAGCGCCACTCTCCCAATGTCGTGCAGGATGCCTGCCGTGTAGGCGAAATCGCGATCAATCGAGTTCCAGCGCGCAATTCGTTCGGCCAGCATCGCGCAGGCCACGCTGTGTCGCCAACACGCCTGCAAAGCTGGGGTGAAGGAGTGATCCATATACGACCGCAGTCCCACTGTGATGACTAGTCTTTTCAAACGCCGGAAGCCGAGAAGCATCGATGCCTGCAAAATGCTCGTGATCTCCTTCGAAAACGCGATCAACGGCGAGTTGGCGATTCGCAGAATTTCGGCCGCGAAGACCGGGTCGCAGCGTACCAGGTCGCAGAGTTCGCTCAAGGACGTGTCCGCCCCCGACAACATATTCAACGCCTTCAACGCGACCCCAGGAAAGGGCGGGAGAGTCTCCAGGGCAAGCAGCGTCTCTTGTAAAGTAGAGGCTCGCGAGCGGCTGGCGGCAATGGTTCCCATAAGCGACTGCACTTATATGTCGGGCCGGCGGGAATAGTGGGGTCGTAATGCTTGTGTTGCACGGGCCCGTGTGCAACGATCCGCCTTCCCAATCCCTACCCTATCGACACTCGCCCTGCGAGCAGCGCATGACCGAAGGACGCGTCCCAACGCAGGCGCCTCCGTTTGTGAGATAACTGAGTTTCGCAGCAAAGCCATGCGCTGGATTTCCAAACCCGTCGACTCCCTGAAAGCACGCGTGCTGAGCGCCGCGCTCCAAGGCAGCGGCCTGAATATCTCCCCTGCTACTGCGCCCACGCTCGCCGATCTGCTCATCCGCCGCGGCTTCGATGATCCCGAAACCGCATACCGCTTCTTAGCTCCGGACATTTCCCATCTCCACGACCCTCTCCTGATGAGCGGGATGAAGCCGGCTCTCGACCGTCTGGAAGCCGCGGTGGAACGTAAAGAGAAGATCCTGATCTACGGTGATTACGATGTGGACGGCACCACCGCGATTGTCATTCTCAAGACTGCGATCGAGTTGTGCGGAGGCGCGGCCGATTTCCACGTCCCGCATCGCATCCGCGAAGGCTATGGGATGCGGGACGAGATCATCGAACGCGCCGCGGCCGATGGTGTGCGGCTGATCATCAGCGTCGACACTGGCATTCGCGCTTTCGCTGCGGCTGAGACGGCGCACCGAACTGGCGTCGACCTGATCGTTACGGACCATCATTTGCCGGGGAATGACGGTCTTCCTCGCGCGCTTGCAGTTGTCAATCCCAATCAGGATGGATGCGACTATCCGTGCAAGTATCTTTGCGGAGCGGGAGTGGCGTTCAAGCTGGCGCAAGGATTGATGCAGCGCCGCCTCGATACGAAAGATCAGTCGCGGTTGCTGATGTCGTTCATGAAGGTGGTCGCGATCGCGACCATCGCCGATGCGGTTCCATTACTCGGCGAGAATCGTGTGTTCGCCAGTCTGGGTGTGAAGGGGTTGCGTTCTCCCGTCAATGCTGGCCTGAAAGCGTTGCTTGAAGTGGCGAAACTCGGCGATGGACGCAGCCTCACTTCCACCGAAGTTGCGTTTCGCATCGCGCCTCGCATCAACGCTGCTGGACGAATGGACGCGGCTCGCGATGTCGTTGAACTTTTCAGCGTCAAAGATATCGAACGCGCTCGCGAGATTGCCGGCCGTCTTGATCGGTGGAACTCGGACCGTCAGGATGAAGAGCGCCGCATCCTCGAAAGCATCGAGCGGCGTCTCGACGAAGAGCCTGCCCTTCGCGACACCTATTGCATGGTGATCGAAGGAGAAGGCTGGCATCGCGGCGTGATCGGCATCACTGCTACTCGCGTCGTCGAAAAATATGGACGCCCCGCCCTGGTCCTTTCCCGCGAAGGCGAAGAGTCGCACGGTTCGGGCCGGTCCATTCCAGAGTTTCATCTGCTCGATGCTCTGGAATCCTGTCGCGCACTCTTCTCGCGTTACGGCGGACACGCCCATGCCGTCGGCTTTGCTCTGCCGGCCGCCAACGTTGAGCAACTCACCGCTCAGCTTGACGCCTACGCCCGCGCCCGCCTGACTCTTGCCGACTTCGAACCGCATCTCGAGTTCGACGCCGTACTTCCGCTCGAAAACGTAACTCCCGAACTGCACCAGACTCTAAGCCTGCTCGAACCTTTCGGCATGGACAACCCCGAGCCCATCTTCACCGCCAGCCGAGTGCGTCTGATGTCTCCGCCGCAAACTCTAAAAGAGAAACACGTTCGCCTGCGCGTAGCCCCCGCCCTGGACGAACCGGTAGAAGTCGCGGCCCAGGACTTCACTCCTCGTTGCCATCCCGACAGTGTGGGGACGGGTCTTCGATCCAGCCAGACGGGTCAGAGACCCGTCTCCACACAACCGTCTTCGTCCTGGCGGCGCAACGTCACCTTCAAAGCGATGGGATGGGGCCTGAAAGAATCCTGCGACCAATTGCAGTTACTGGCCGGAGACCACCTCGACGTCGCCTACTCGCTCGGCATGAACGACCATCCGGAGTTTGGCGGGCTGGAGTTGACGTTACAGGACATCGTACGGTCGAAATAGCCCCGGAAGGTGCGTCGCTGACCCTATTAACCAGATGATAACCGGGGGGGGTACCCCCCTCCCCCTTGCCGCCTGCAAAATATTGAGGAGCAAGGACTTAATTTTTGACTGCCGCCAAAATCTTGAGCCCCAAGGAGTTAGAGGCAAAATATTCCGGACAAAGGAGTTAGGCCGCTTTTTTGCGGGTTATATTTTCAATGAGCTATGTAGAGTTGAGTGTGATTATCTTTTAGGGGGAGGTGGGAGTGGTAATAATATACTTCGCTCAGTAACTCTGCTATTCTGACCCCGCCGTGACAGGGCCACTCATAGTGTTAACCAATCAAATATCCACAATCGATTGTGCATTTTAGGCGAAGAAAACACGATAGTCCCGATTCACTTTCCTGTTGATTCCAAAGAGGAATAATGCAAGAGTAGAAAAACCAACAGCCCACTCGGAAGGTGGGCTGCGGGACAAGCTTTTGACTGCGGAACAGGCACCCTCAAAGTAGTTCCGCTAGACCCTAAAAGTCAAGTCGAAAGTTGTGGGAGAGGTTCGTTTTGAACCCGACTCGTTAGTCTTCCGAGACACTTAAGAAGCCCCTCTCGGCCACGGTTCTAGGCCAAGGCCGAGAGGACTCATCAACCAAATTCAGCCCGCGTGAGCGAGAGGCTCACACCAAGGAGGCCAAAAATGGCCAACAAGAACAATGTACCGACCGAAACGCACATCCGCGATTCAAGGACTGGCGAGTTTATCACGCAACGCCAAGCCGATCGCAAAGACCCTGCTACTTGGGAGCGCGAGCGTATCAAATATCCCAAGAAATAGCACGTAATGGAACCCCGCCAGAAGATCGGCGGGGATTCTTAAATGCCGAAGGTACAAATATGAATCTAGACCTAACAGCCGTCCGAGCTAAGCTCTCGCGGAGTCAGGAGCATGTGCAATCCGCACAACGAGAATGCCGAGCCTGGATAGATAGACACCCGTACAGTCTGACGAAACAGGTTAATGACGACAGTACCAGATACAGCATCTTCCTCCGAGAGAACGAACCCGCTCCGCTCCTCCGCTGGACCTTGATGGTAGGGGACTGCTTGAATAACCTGCGGTCGGCTCTCGACTATTTGGTCTATGCCGTTGCAATCGCCGACACAGGCAAGAATCCTCCCCTGTTTGAGAAAAAGTTGCAATTCCCCATTACCAGTAGCAGATCTGAGTTCGATGAGGTTGTTGGTAGACGAAAGCAACTTGGAGAAATAAGTAATCCCGTCATGATGGTTTTCGAGTCTTTGCAGCCTTACAATCGACCTCACAAAACCCTGCCTCCGGTGCTCGGCATTCTGCGCGACCTCAACAATACGGATAAGCACAGGCTCATCAGACTGGCTTATGGCGCAGTGTCTAAGGGAAATTTTGGTTTCCAAGGAGCATTCCCACCCGATGGAAGAATTATCGAGCCAGTCGCTAATCAGGGGGAAGTAAAAGATGGCACAGAGGTCTTCGCTATGGTTTGTGATCGTCCGACGCCGGATATGCAATGGGATCAAACCATCTTGGAAATAGTAGTCGCGATCTGGCATGGTAAACGTGATCCATCCGGCCCCGACTGGAGCAGCCATACCGAGTCTGGAGCTTTGATTGAGGAAATCAGTGCCGAGGTCAGGCACTGCATCTATGCTTTTGCCAAGATTATCTGATGGCTGAATTTCTGGCACACTTCCGCCGTTTCCTCCCTCGTGTTAAGCTGAGGGAGTAATGGCGGGCATACGCTCATCCCGGCAAGGTAGCAGCGATAAACCCGGTGAATTTTCGAAATTTACAAATCTTCTGGACAGACTTCTATCTGTCCCGCACGACAAAATCAAATCAGAACTAGATGCGGAAAAAGCGGCGAAGAAGGCGCGACCTAAACGCGCTTCTTCGGGCCACGCTTCCGGCGAAAAGGATTAGAAGGCCGCCTCCCCTCCTTCCCAGTGAGTTCCTTGTAGGTTACACGCTTCCCCACAATGTTCGTCACTGGCGGGTGGCCCACTTCTTCGACATAGAATAATCGAGGTGCCCCATTTCTCGCGTTGGTTGCGAGAAGAGGGGCCTTTCCAGTGTTCCGGACTTTTCGCCTTCATCACAAATCGACGGTTGCCGCGGTCACCCAGCGAGGATCTTACGGGTCTACTTTATCCCGTCCTCTTAAGACCAACTCCTCCTCCTCCGACTGTGCGGCCTTTCTCTCGCAACGAGCGCGAGAAACGGGGCAGGCGGGTGGCCCACCTCTCCAACATAGAAAAATCGGGGTGCCCCATTTCTCGCGTTGGTTGCGAGAAGTGGGGCCTTTCCAGTGTTCCGGACTTTTCGTCTTCATCACAAATCGACGGTTGCCGCGGTCACCCAGCGAGGATCTTACGGGCGCTACTTTATCCCGCCCTCTGAAGACCAACCCCTCCTCCTCCGACTGCACTGCGGCCCACTTCTCGCAAAGAGCTCGCGAGAAATGGGGCGCCCACAGTGTTTATACTTTTGAGAAGTGGGCCATCCGCGCAGGAAGGGAGGGATCGGCGGTATGCGATGTATCCTGGCTTTGCTTGCATTAGGAATTGCCACTGCACTGCGGGCAAGCGTGCCCTCGGGATCGATCGATGACTTCATCGCTGGTGAGATGCCGATCTCCGGAGCGCCGGGTCTCGCCTATGCGGTCGTCGAAGACGGTGTGATTCATGCAGATGCGCGTGGAGAGATGCTGATCGGAAGCGGCAGGAAGGTAACGCCGGATACTCCGTTCGTGCTTGGCTCAATCTCCAAGAGCTTCACAGCCATGGCCGTGATGCGACTGGTGGAGGCGGGCAAGGTCGACCTGGATACCGGGATTTCGCACTATCTGGATGTGTTTTCAGGCCGCCCGTCCGGCGCAATCACAATCCGCCAACTGCTGAGCCACACCAGCGGCTATTCAACACTGCAGGGCAACCAACCCCCGACCGACCTGACCCAAAGCAAGGATGTGCTGGCGCGCCAGGTGAAGCGGATTGCGCAATGGACTCCTGCCTACGAACCCGGAACCAAATGGGAGTATTCCAACGCAAACTACCAAATTCTCGGCGCCCTCATCGAGGCGGTGAGCGGCCGGGAATATGCGAGCTACATCGAGACAGAGATTCTCGAACCCATCGGCATGGAGCACAGCTTCGTCGCCGACGGAAAAAGCCATGACGCGATGGCGACAGGGCATCGGCCCTGGTTCGGCAGGAAGCGCCCCATCGAAGAGAGCACGACCGATCGTGCAACTGCTCCGCAAGGCGGCGTCATCGCAAGCGCTCGCGACCTGGCTCGATACCTCGCGATCATGATGAATGGCAAGGACGACATCATCAGCGCAAAGAGCAAGGCCGCCATGATGCATCCGGCCAGCGCGGCGTCACCATTCTATGGTTTGGGTTGGTTCGTCGATACGGAAAAAGGGACCGTGTTCCACTCTGGCACCAGCCCCGGAATCGAAACGCTCGCGACCATGGTTCCGGCAGAGAAGAAGGGCGTCGTCGTCCTGGTCAATGCGGGGAGTGGAGTCGGGTTTGGCGAAACCACAGATCTCCGCAACGGCATCACCGCCCGAGCCCTCGGCCTGGACTACGCCGGCGAAGGAAGTCGCTGGCAACAAAAGGCATTGTTTGTCGGGCTTACTCTCCTGCCCCTTGTGTTCTTATCCAGCATGATCTGGGCATGGTTTCATCGCGATGCGCTGCGTGCCAAATCCGGCCCCTCCGGCTTGTTCAGCCTGTGGTTTCCCCTGCTCACGACTCTCGCGATGGCCTGGACCTTCTTCTACCTTGTCCCGCACCTGTTTGGCGTGTCGATCGGGACTTTGCGTATCTTCCAGCCTGATCTGGCGCTGACTATGGTCGCGAGCGCAGCGACTGGAGTGATGTGGGCGGTGTTCAGGCTCGGCGTGGCCTACAGCGGGGCGAAGAGGGCTTGAGTCAGGCAGGCGGCCCACTTCTCCAACATAGAAAAATCGGGGTGCCCCCTTTTCTCGCGTTGCTGTTTGCGTAGTAATGTTGTACTCCTGCCCGTCACCGTCCGGTGTCTGGCGGCCCGGGATTGTCCTGCACCAAGGTGCTTCCCGTGATCTGCTCAAACACTTCCGCTGATACCTGGCACGATCCGCCCTCGGGCGTAAATACCGGGCGCACTTCTACTCGTTGCCCGAGTCCACGCACCAGTCCATTGCCATTAAGATCCAGCGAGCCTGCCTGCCCCGCGGCCAAGCCAACCCTGGTGAAACTTCCCACCGGGTTACCAGCCGCATCGGCAAAACTCAGCGTACCCACACAAGGGTTCGGTGGAGTTGCAACCACGTTCAGGCGTGCGGTCTGGAATAGACCAAGGCCCAGCATGCCAAAAGCCGGACTGGGCGGGACCTGTACGGCCGGTAGGCCGTTCACCAGGACGCGGTCCACGCCCGTGAGGGTATCAAATACTTCGGTGGTCGCCGCGCAGGTGTCGGCACCGCCACCCTCGCGTTCGTTGGGAGTTATCGTGGGACGTACCTGCACCCGTTGTCCTAATCCCCGCACCAGCGTATTGCCTGCGATATCCAGCGACGCCGATTGGCCGGTGTTCAGGTTGACCGACAACGTGCCGCCGACGGGAGCGCCGTTACTGTCACTGAAGCCTAGTATGGCGACGCAGGGACTGGGTGGCACGGCCACGACGTTCAGCCGCATGGTCTGTAAACCAGTTACGCCGAGGGTGGGGAAAAGGGGCGTTCCCTGTGCCTGAGCCAACGAGCTCAGTGACATCAGGGTGAGAGTGGCAAACAGGGTCTTTGCGCTGCGCATGATCACAGTTCTCCTTTGACCATAGGATTGCCGGCATGAAGCGCGAGACCAGAGCGGTCGGCCGGAGCAGCATGCCGACGGTAGGCTGCAAATATTGTATCTCTGGACCTTGCATGTCAAGAACAATAATTAAGGACGAGGAGCGCACGGACCGGGGCGGAACCGCCCGTCAGGTCAAACGTTTGTCGGAGCAAGATTGGTGTTGTAAGTCAGGCGATAGTTCAAGTTTGCGTCGTTGCCAATCTACCGCCAGCGGCGGTACGCTTCGGTGAATGCGACCTCTTCGGTATTCCATCAAAGTCACTTTGGACGGGTGCTGCGATCATCGCGCAATCACACCGGACGAAGATTTGCATCGTAACGCGGTCAAGAATCTCGAACAAGCTGATGCGCTCCTGTTTGGGCGGGTGACTTACGAAATGATGGAGGCGGCGTTCCGGCCGCCGGCGCGGACGGGCAGCGGAGGCCTGCTTGGATGGAACGCTTCGCCCGGACGATCGACGCCGCAAAGAAGTACGTTGTGTCGAGCACCCTTGATGTCGGCCGGGTCGATTGGAATGCGGAACTCGTGCGCGGGGATCTGGGGAAGGCCGTGCAGCAGCTCAAGCGAGCGTCGGGCAAGGGACTGCTCGTGGTAGGCGTGAAGCTTCCGCTGGCGTTGGCGGAGTTGGGATTGATCGATGAGTACGAGTTCGTGGTGCACCCCAGGTTAGCGGGCCACGGGCCGACCTTGTTCGCGGGGCTATCGAAGCCGATCGACTTGAGGCTCGTGAGCCGGCTGGAGTTCGGCTCGGGGGCGGTCGCGATGCGGTATGAGCCGAAAAGATAGCCATTCGGCTGGTTAGCCCGGGTGGTCCCCGATTTCCCCTCCGCCCTAACCTCCCCACCCTAACGTCGCAAAAAACGCGACGTTAGGATGGGCACGCCGGCTGTATTCCTGCGCCCCTTGGCGCCTTTGTCGGCAGGGCGCGTCTCAGTCGCGTAGGTTGCGAAAGAGTCGCAATCCCACGCAGCTCAATGACGTAGCGCGATAGAACGTACAAAACGTACGTACATAATGGTACGAGAAATGTTCCACGTGGAACATTTTCGAGACACGGGTTCATCCCAGCTGTCATCCCATTGGCCGGATCGTGTGTCATTACGGTCCCCGCTCGGCGATCCGATGCTGCTGCAGTTATTCGCGAAGCCGCGATGCTGGTCGTTACGCTATTCCGCTAAACTGCTGCTATGGCTCTTCCTGTCTCGCTGCTGCGCCGGTGGTTTGCGGTGGGCGCGGTGCTTGTGGTCCTGGTGGTTGCCGGGATGTATCTGTATGCGCGCTGGCGGGTGCGGAATGTGGTGCATGACATCCCGAAGAAGATTGGGATCGAGATTTCGCAGACGGCGGAGGGCTTCTCCATCTCCAAGTCCGAACAGGGCCGAACTTTATTTACCGTCAGCGCTTCGAAGGCGGTGCAGTTCAAGCAAGGACGGCGCGCCGAACTGCACGACGTGAAAATCGTCATCTACGGAAAAGACGCCAGCCGCTTCGACCGCATAACTGGATCGGATTTCGAATACGACCCTGCCTCCGGCGACATTACCGCGAAGGGTGCGGTCACGATGGATCTGCAGGCGAATCCGGGAGGCGTGCGTGGGGCGGATCAGGCTGCTCCGGGGGAAACAAGAAATCCGATTCACATCGAAGCCACCGGAATGTCCTTCAATCGCAACACGGGGAATGCTTCCGTGAACGGACCAGTCATGTTCCGTACGCCGCAGGCGTCGGGGTCCGCCGTGGGCATTGAATATGTCGCGAAGACGGGAACGCTGAGCCTGCTGGCGGATATCTCGCTGGACGTTGCCAGCCCGCAACGGGCTCATCTTACGGCGGCGCGTGCGGAAATCACCAAGCAGCCGCGCGAGGTTGTGCTGATGCGTCCGCGTCTGTCGCGAACGGAGCAGCAGCTGTGGTCCGAACGGGCGACGTTTTTTCTGCGGCCGGATAACACCGTGGAGCAAGTTGTCGCCGAGGGCAACGTGCAAACAGAGCTGAAGGGCGCGTCTGCTTTGCACTCGCGCGCTGATCGCGCCGAGTTGATGCTGAATGGGCCGAGAAATCTATTGCAGAGGGCGATCCTCAGCGGCAATGTGCAAATGCAGGCGCAGGGCGAGCAGCCCGCGGAAGCCTCCGCCGGACGCGTCACTTTGCGTTTTGCCGGGCAGCAGGTTCTTCAGACCGTACACGCCGAAGGCGGGGTAAGACTGGCGCAACAAAAAGCCGCGAGCGCTCAAGTCATTGACGCTTCCGGGGGCAGATCCGCGGCATCAAAGACAGCAACGAAGACGAACGAGAGCCAGGATGTGGAACTGACCGCGCCAATCATGGACTTCACTTTGAAGAACGGCCGACGACTGGAACTGGCGGAGACCAGCGGGCCGCCGCAGATCGTGGTTGCGCAGCCGGGTGTGCATCAGAAGACGGTTGTGACGGCGGGAAAGTTCGTCTTTCATTTCACCGATCAGAATCGTCTTGCGAGCTTGCACGGTTCACCGGACGCAAAGATTGTCAGCAGCGCCAGCGGGCAAGGGGATCGGGTTTCGACCAGCCAGAACCTGGACGTTGCTTTCCGTTCCGCGGGCGGCGTTGCTTCTATCACGCAGGAAGGCGGCGTAGCCTATAACGATGGAACCCGCAAGGCATGGGGACAGCGAGCCAGTTACACGACTGAAAATCAAATGCTTGTGCTCAGCGGCGCGCCGCGCGTCTCGGACACCGGCATGACTACGACCGCACAAGTGATTCACCTGGACCGCACGACTGGTGATGCCGTCGCCGAAGGGGACGTGAAGAGCACGTACTCGGAGCTGAAAGCGCAACCCGATGGCGCGCTGCTGGCGTCCGCCGACCCGATCCACGTTACGAGCAAGATCTTGACGGTGCATCGCGCGCCGGCCGTTGCGCTCTATTCCGGCAACGCACGTTTGTGGCAGAACGCGAACGTGGTGCAGTCGCCTACGATTCAGTTTGACCGCGAGCATCGGTCGCTGGTGGCACAGGGAACCGCCGGGCAGCTGGTTTCGACGGTGCTGGTGCAAGTCGACAAGAGCGGCAAGGCAACGCCGGTCGCGATCACATCGCCTCGACTGGCATATAACGATGCGGAGAGGAAAGTTGTTTTGGACGGCGGTGTGACGGCGAAGGGAGGCGACGTCACCATGACGGGGCGAAAAATGGTCGTGTTCTTGAAGTCGCGCTCCCAGACTTCCGAGCCGTCGGATGGTGTGACTCCGGGACAAGTCGACCATATTGTCGCCGAGGGGGACGTCGTAATCACGCAGCCCGCCCGCCGGGCCACCGGGGAGCGTCTGGAGTACGTTGCGGCGGACGACAAGTTCGTTCTTACGGGGGGACCGCCTAGCATTTTTGATGCCGAACACGGCCAGATTACCGGCGATTCGTTGACTTTCTTTCGACGCGATGATAGGGTGCTGGTGGAAGGCAGAGAGACGTCCCCGACAACAACCAGGACGCGAGTGGCACGATAAATGCACACCCTGGCCACCGACGAAATCGGCAAAAGTTACCGTGGCCGCCGGGTAGTGAACGGAGTCAGCCTTGAGGTACGGCAGGGAGAAGTGGTTGGCCTGCTGGGTCCGAACGGCGCCGGTAAGACTACTTCCTTCTATTCAATTGTTGGCCTGATTCCTCCCGACACAGGCAGGGTGCTGTACGACGACGAAGATATCACTAGCGTTCCCATGTACTTACGGGCACGCCAGTACGGCATCAGCTACCTTCCGCAAGAAGCATCGGTGTTTCGCAAGCTGACGGTGGAGGAGAACATTCTAGCCGTGCTGGAAGCCCAGCCCGTCTCCTGGCATGAGCGCCGGGAGAAGGCGGAGAAGTTGATTGACCAGCTGGGATTGGAGCATATCCGGCAGAACAAGGGATACGCGCTGTCGGGCGGGGAACGCCGCCGGGTTGAGATTGCCCGGTCGTTGTGCATCAACCCGACCTTCATCCTGCTGGATGAGCCATTTTCGGGCATCGACCCGATCGCAGTGCTGGATTTGCAGAAGATTATCTCGGACCTGCGGGCAAGCGGCATCGGGATTCTGATCACCGACCATAACGTCCGCGAGACGCTGTCGGTGACGGATCGGGCCTACATCATCAACGAAGGCCGAATCTTCCGGAGTGGGACGCCGGAGCAGCTTGGAAGTGACCCGGAGGTGCGCCGGGTGTATTTGGGAGAAAGCTTCTCCTTAGTATGAGGTATGAGGTTTGACAAGTTACCGAGGCGTTGCGGGATTGGACCTTCGTGCCGGGGCGACGGACCTTGGTGCATGAGAAGTTAGAAGAGCGCTGCGAGCCACGAGCTTCGAGCTACGAGCAACCTTCAGTTCGGGTTGCTCCTAGCTCGCGGCTCGAAGCTCGTAGCTTTTAGCGAGCCCAGACTCAACAACATGGTTGTCCTTCAACATCGATTGAACGTCAAGCTGTCGCAGCGGCAGATTCTGACGCCGGGGCTCGTGCAGATGGTTTCTGTGCTTGCGCTCAATAAGCTTGAGCTCAAGGACATGATCAACGCCGAGATGGTGGAGAATCCGGTGCTGGAAGAGCTGGAAGACGCGATCCCGCTGCTGGACGATGTCGGACGCCAGGAAGAAGAACGCGATCGTCTGGCGGCGCAGGCTACGGCTGACGAAAAGCCTGTCGCCGACGAGAAAAAAGATCCCTTCGAGGAAATCGATTTCGGCTCCTTCTTTCAGGATTACCTCGATCCCGGCTATCGCAGCCGGGGAGAGATGGAAGAGATTGAGAAGCCGTCTTTCGAAAACTTCCTCTCCAAGCCGGGCAATCTGTCCGATCACCTTCTGTGGCAGTTGGGTGCGATTTCGGTCAGTACTCCGGTGCATACCGCCGCCGAAGTGATTATCGGCAATCTGAGCGAAGACGGTTACCTGATCGCGAGCGACGAAGAGATGCTGGGAGTCGCGCCGGCGGCTGCTCCAGAAGTCGATGCGGAAACGCAGGCCAAGATCGTGGGCGAAGCGCAGGCCATCGGGCTGGATGCCGAGGTGGCCGCCACGGAACTGGAAACGGAGTCAAGCTCGCAAGAGTTTGACGACACCGCCGCCCTGTTGGGAGAACCAGCGGACGAGTACTCCGGAATGGTCGAGGAAGTAGCCGCTCAGGCCGAATCCCTGGTGCCGGAAGAGCAAACCCCAGCCCCGGCCGCGCCTTCGGTTCAGATGCCCGCACCGATTCCAGCTCCGTTCTCGCGGGAAGAGCTGCATGAGGCGATCGAGATTGTTCGCCAGTTTGATCCGCCGGGAATCGCCTGCCGCGATCTGCGCGAGTGTCTGCTGTACCAGTTGCGATACCACCTGGCGCAGTTGCAGCATCATCGCAACGGAAATGCCAGCGCCAACGGGAATGGCAACGGTAACGGCAACTCGAATGAAGCGAGTGAGCAGGCAGTAAAAGACGCGATGGCGGTGGTGGATCAGCATTTGCGCGCCGTCACGCTCAAGCAGTTCAAAGAGATTGGCCGCGCCATCGGGCGCCCGGTAGAGGCCGTTCTGGCGGCGCTTGAATACGTGCGGACGCTCGATCCCCGTCCTGGACTCCAGTACAACAAGGTTCCTGCGCGCCTGATCGAGCCGGATGTAGCCTTCATCAAGCATGGCGACGAGTGGCTGGTCATCATGAACGATGAGGACATGCCGACGCTGCGTCTGAATCCCGCCTACAAACGGCTGCTCACGCGCGACGGCAACGACCGGGACACGCGCAACTACGTGAAAGAGCGCTACAAGTCGGCGATTCAGCTGATCAAGAACATTGAGCAGCGCAAGCAGACGATCATGAAAGTGTGCTATTCAATCGTAGCGCGCCAGCAGGATTTTCTGGAACGTGGGATCGATCAGCTCAAGCCCATGATGATCAAAGAAGTTGCCGAAGAAATCGGCGTCCATCCTTCGACCGTAAGCCGGGCCGTGGCCAGCAAGTATGCGCACACTCCGCAGGGCGTGTTTGAATTGCGTTACTTTTTCTCGGAGAGCGTGCAGGGCCCCGAAGGCGGCAACACTTCGCTGCTGATTCTCAAGCGCCGCGTCAAGAAATTAATTGAAGAAGAAGATCCCAGCCGTCCGCTGACCGATGAACAGATTACCCGCATTCTGCAATCGCAAGGCATTCAAGTCACGCGTCGCACTGTCGCCAAGTACCGGGAAGATATGAAGATTCCGAGTACGCACCAGAGAAGAGTCAAAAAATAATGTGGCAGCGAGTTGCGAGGTTCGATTGCAGAAGCAAACCCGGAGGTCGCGGAGCTGCTTTCAGCTTCTACAATCTGCAGCACTACTTAACTTCTCACTTTTTGTGGAGGCTGCTCCATGAACGTGGAATACACTGGCCGGCATTATGAGATCGCTCCCGCGGTTCGCAAGGAAGTGGAAACCGGACTCAACAAGATTCGCAAGATTCTAGGCGACAGGTTCGAGACCAAAGTAGTTCTGGCGGTGGAGAAGCGTCGCCACAAAGCGGAAATTACGATCAGCCTGCGCAACGGGCCGATTGTCGGACTGGCACAGGCCACCGACATGCTGCTGGCCGTTAGCGAAGCCCTGGATCATCTGCAGAAGCAAGCCCTCAAATACAAGACCAAGTGGCTAAGCAAGAAACGCAAAGCGGTCAAGAAGTTCAACGGTGAAGTGGAGCAGGAGAGTATCGAAGCGTCCGTCGGGCTCACGGAAAGCACAGCGGTGTCCCTTACGGTCCACAAATTTCCTGCAGTCGCGCGCACTACTGAAGTCCACCTGGTGCATTCCAAAGATTCTGTCGCGTTGCGTCCGATGACCCTGGAAGAGGCGATTAAAGAGGCCCACTTCCGCGACCGCGACGTTTTTGTCTTTCGCGATCCGAAGGGAAAGTTGATGGTCCTGCATCGTACGCGGGAAGGGAAGATGGAGTTGATTGAGGCACCGTAGAAGAGCAGGTGTCAGGTCTCGGGTGTCAGGTGTCAGGAAATGCGCTTTACGAAAATAGCCACCCCTCTCTGCCTGTGCTTGTGTCTGATCTCCGTGGCGTGGCCTACCAAGCAGTGGGTGGCTCGCGAGGACGGAGTGGGTCCGATCAAAGCGGGTATGACACTGTCTCAGCTGAACGCGGTTCTACAGGAAAAATTTTCGCTGCCGGCCGACAGAGATGATCGTGGGTGTTTTTACGTCACGCCCTCAAAGCATCCGCATCTCTCCCTGATGATCGAGAACGGGCGTCTGGCCCGAATCGATATAGATAGCCGCGGAGTTGCCACGTCCGAAGGCATTCAGGTTGGCGACACCGAGGCGCAAGCCAAGAACGTCTACGGTTCCCTTTTGAAAATCGAGCCGCACCACTATACGGAAGGCCACTACCTAACGTTGCGATCGAGCGACGGCCGCTTTGGAATCAGATTCGAAACCGAGCAGGGGAAAATTACAACTTTTTACTCCGGTCGGTATAGCGCCATCCAGTATGTAGAAGGCTGCCAGTAGCCTGTAGCTCGAAGCACGTGTCTCGCAGCTACGCTACATCCCGCCGATCGCCTGTTGCGCCCATTGCAGGGCTTCCCACCAGCGTTCTGCGATTTCCTCATCGGTAAAGTTCAGTTGTTTGGCGAGGATGCTGGACTGGTCCCACTCGCCCGATTCCTGGGCGAGCATGAGTTGATAGAGCGGACGGAGTTTGCCGGCCTGGCCCAGGAGAGCGGCTTTGATTTCCTTGTCGACGGGAACCTGTTCCAGCACGATTTCCATGTGAACTTCGAGGATAGCGTCCATGACGGACAGCAATCCCATGAGGAAGAGGTCGCTGTCCGATTTCACTCGGGCCGAAAGCAGTTCACAAAAGCGGGCGCGGGCTAAAGCGGTGAGAACCAGTTCGCTGCATTTTTGCTCGGCCGCGCTCACGGCCACCACCAGGCGGATCCAGCGCCGCAATTCGCGCTCTCCCAGAATCGCCATGGCGTGCCGGATGGACTTGATCTCCAGGGAGAATCCGAAAAGTGGAGAATTCAGGTAGCGAAGCAGGCGGTAGCAGATGGCGGTTTCCTGTTTGATGCACCTCTCCAACTCGCGGAGGTCCAACTCGGTACGGCAGACCATTTCCATCAATCGCATGTAATGAAGTTTGTTGGCGGGAACTTCGCGCGCCATGAGGATTTCCGGGCGGCGAAAAAAATAGCCCTGGAACAGGACGAACCCCATATCCCGGGCCTGCCGGAACTCGTGGGGCGTTTCCAGTTTTTCCGCCAGCATCTTGCGGCCGGATCCAAAACGACGCATGAGGCCGGCGCGCTCTTCCACGCGGGTGGCACGGAAGTCAATCTTCAGAATGTCGGCAAACTCGCAGAGTGACTCGCGCGGGTCGTTGGGCGCGAAATCGTCGAGGGCGATCAGGTAGCCTGCGGTTTTGAGCCGCTTGCAAGCCGCAATCACTCGGTCGCCAGGTTCGACCGTCTCCAGCACCTCGACTACGGTCTGATTCGGGGGCAACAGGGTGATGAGGTCTTTGAGCAGCGTGTCCCGGGTACAGTTCACGAAGGCGAGGCGGCCATCGCAAAGCGTGTTGAGCCCGAACAGAAAGGAACTGTCGAGCGTGCTGCGCGAGGCGGCCTCGGGCTCGGCTGAAAAAGTGTTCTCCAGCCCATCGCGGAACAGCAGTTCGTATCCGAAGACGTTCTGCGTGCGGTCGAAGATCGGCTGGCGGGCGACGAAGCGCTGCCCCGCGACAGCAAGTTGTTTCACGTCGGCGGTCGCGGAGCTGGCAGTAATGGGTTTCACCTTTATTAGATCGGCGGAAATATCCTGAACTTCAGTGCGGAGTGGATCGATACGGGCGGGCCCCCCAGGGGAGGGCACTGCGTCCGAGAACGATTAGAATACTCGGGTGTTCCAGAGTTGCCCCGGCGCGACTTCAGCGAACGAAGGAGAAAAACATGCGTTGGACACCCGGCGGACGAAGCGACGACCTGGAAGATCGGCGTGACGATAGCGGAGGCGGCGGAGGCTTCAACTTCGGCGGCATTCACATTGGGATCGGCGGCTTCCTGATCCTGCTGGTATTGAGCATTGTGTTCAAGCGCGACTTTCTTTCGCTCGCCGGCGTCGGAGGAACGAGTGCACCGACGCAGACCAGCCAGCCGGATACTGCCCTCGACCAGCGCGAGGAGCCGCTGGTGCAGTTCGTCTCATTTGTCCTCGATGACACGCAAAAGACCTGGACGCAGATTCTGAGCGCGGAGGGCGTCCCCTACCGGCACGCCAAATTAGTATTGTTTCGCGACAGCATCGATTCCGCCTGCGGTATGGCGCAATCGGCTACGGGCCCGTTCTATTGCCCCGAAGACGAGAAGGTTTATATCGACCTCGGCTTCTACTCGGAATTGAAACAGCGTTTTGGAGCTCCCGGCGAATTTGCGGAGGCATATGTGCTGGCGCATGAAATCGGCCATCACATTCAGAAGTTGGTTGGCATCGAGGAAAAAGTTCGCGCGGCGCAGGAGCGCGACCCAAGTTCCGCCCGTCCACTTTCGGTTCGGCTGGAATTGCAGGCAGACTGCTTCGCCGGGGTCTGGGGATACTCCACGAGCCAGCGCAATCTGCTGGCTGCGGGAGAGGTTCAGGAAGGTTTGAACGCGGCCGGTGCGGTAGGCGATGATCGTTTGCAACGCATGTCAACCGGACACGTGAATCCCGATTCCTTTACCCACGGTTCTTCCCAGCAACGCATGGACTGGTTCGAGAAGGGCTTCAGCACGGGCGACATGAAGTCGTGCAACACGTTTGCTCAGTGAGGTTCGTAGTGCGGACGGCCGATGGCCCGGTGTGCAAAGGGCCCGGGTGGGAGCCGAGGTCCGTTACCAAAGGGTTCCGCTTGTGCAAAACTCAGGAGATTCCCCCCTTGCGCAAGGCAGGCTTTCATGAGTAACATCAAGATGTTCCCTAGCGGCCACGCTCCTAGCGGGCCCTTCGCGCCCAACTCCAAGGCGCCAAGATGGTTTGAATATCGTTCTCGATAGCAATTTCAGGGGTTATGTGTACGCTCTGCCGTTAGTCAAGGCGTAGCCGCCTACACCAACAGCGTGCCGCAACTACTGGGAAGACGAAACAATCAGGCCTGGTAACCAGGTCAGGATAAACAAAAAATGAATGCAGGACCGCGACATCCCTCCGGAGGCGGAGGGAAGAACAAACGGCGCCGAGGCCGGCGTCCGCCCAAACGAGGTCCGGGAGGTTCCGGAGGCGGTGGAGGCCCGATGGGCCGCGACCGCCAGCAGGGACAAGGCATCTACACCGCTCCCATGGATCACAGCTACCGCGCCAACATGGGCGGCGACAACGGCAGCCGCGGAGGAGCGCGCCGCGCCGGTTTCGGGCCGTCCTATTCCGCGCCGGACCCCGAACCGCTGCCCGTTCCGCACGAAGACGCTGCGTCCCGCATCTTTGCCTTTGTGGAAGATCTATTCTTCCTCGCCAAGATTCAGGAGACGGGTCGCAAGATGAACGTGAAGGTCGAATTCGTGAAGAACGAAAAGGATCTCGCCGACCGTCTCAGCAATAACGGCGATGGCAAGCCATCTCTGATCATCTTCGATCTCAACAACGCTAATGCAAAGCCCCTGACCCTGATCCCTAAGCTTAAAAGCAAACTCAAAAAGGGGACGTCGATCATTGGGTTCCTCTCGCACGTGCAGGGTGACCTCAAGCAAAAAGCGCACGAGGTGGGATGTGACATGGTGCTGCCACGATCGGCATTTTCGCAGAACCTGCCGCAATTGTTGCGGCGGCATGGCGCGATTGAGCCGGAAATGGGAGTGCAGTAGGAAAGCAGTTCTCGGTTCTCAGTTCTCAGTTCTCAGTAAATTCAAAACCACAGATGTTCGGGCTTTTACTGAGAACCGGGAACTGAGAACTGAGAACTCGTCCTGAGAACTCGTCCTGAGAACTGCTCCTGATACAATTTTGCCGTGTTCCCTCACAAAATTCTGATCGCGACGATGGCTGTGCTGTCTCTTGCCTCAGCGCAAGAGCCGCCGGTTAAAGTGAATGTCATCAATGTGTGTACTCCGTCGGCGGATGAGCAAAAGGAATTAACAGCCGCGCTGGCGAAAGTGCCTGCCAAGCTGAGCTTCGCGAGCGATTACGAAGTGTCTCGCGGGCACTCCACGTTCGACCAAAGCACTCCCATTCCCGGCATGCAGCCGATGCCGGCAGGGGCGACGTCGAGCGCCGACTGGGTGCGAGTCCGCCGGGAATTCCCTAGTTCCGACCCGTTCAGCAATGCACAATATTCGTTCAGCGTGGACAAGCAAAACATGGTGGAGACTCTGGTGTTGCGGGTGCGCGAACCGAAAGACGTGATGCAGATCTCGATCGAGGACAATGCCTCTACCGTGGCGTCGCCGGCGGCGATGCTGTCGACGAAAACGCCGGTCTCGCGGGTGAAACTCGAACGCTTTGGCAAGCCGTCGGTGGTATTGGCCCGCTGTTCCGGCGCGGAGGGCCCGGCGACCGATCAGTCCGTTTACGAGCCCATTTTCAAGGCTGCTTCCACTATCATGAACCGCTATCGCGATGGCCTGGGTGTGCGGCGGATGGTGCCGCAGGAACTGGCGCGATTGGGGTGGGCCACAGCTCCGAAGGCGAGCGGCAGCAAGAAGAAGCCGTAGCCAAATTGCAGCATGCATCTTTAGTGTTTTTTCCGAATCTATCAGATTGACCATTATGGGTATTCGTAACGTTGTCGTTCTCGGCTCGGGGTGCGCCGGCCACACCGCGGCGCTGTACACGGCGCGCGCCAACCTGAAGCCACTGGTGATCGAAGGGCATTCCCCAGGCGGACAGTTAGCACTGACAACTCATGTCGAGAATTTCCCAGGGTTCCCTGACGGTATACAGGGGCCCGAGTTGATCGAGAACATGCGCAAGCAGGCAGCGCGCTTCGGCGCGGAATATCGCATGGGACACGTCGTGAAGGCGGACTTGAGCAAGCGTCCCATCGAATTGAGCCTGGGCAAGGAAACGATATATACCCGCAGCCTGATCATCGCCAGCGGAGCTTCGGCGCGCTGGCTGGGGCTACCCAACGAGCAGGCTCTGATCGGACACGGGGTTTCCTCCTGCGCCACCTGTGACGGATTCTTTTTCAGCGGAAAGGAAATCGCCGTCATCGGTGGAGGCGATTCGGCGATGGAAGAAGCGACCTTCCTGACGCGCTTCGCGACCAAAGTTACGCTTATCCATCGCCGCGACGAGTTTCGCGCTTCCAAGATCATGCTCGATCGGGCCCACGCGAATCCGAAGATCGAGTTCATGACCGACACCGTAGTAGAAGACGTCCTCGACGCGAGCAAGCATGAGGTGACTGCGCTGCGACTCCGCAACACAAAAAGCGGCGAGAGCTGGGAGTTTCCCACCAGCGCGATGTTTCTCGGCATTGGGCACACTCCGAACGCCAAGATATTCGAAGGGCAGCTCGACGCCGACGCCGACGGATACCTGATTACGCACAAGAACGTTTTTACGAAAGTTCCCGGCGTGTTTGCCTGTGGAGACGTTCAGGACCGCCGCTATCGGCAAGCGATCACCGCCGCTGGCAGCGGATGCATGGCCGCTCTCGAAGTGGAGAAGTATCTGGAGGAAGAAGGGCACTGACCGCGCTCGTTGCTGGGCCCGCTCTGGCACAAGAGGTTCTCTAAGGAGAAATATGGCAACAACCTGCACTCACCTCGGCGAAATTCATAAAGTCACGCCCAGCGGCAAGGGCTGTAAAGAGTGTCTGGAAATGGGCGACACCTGGGTCCATCTGCGGCTCTGCCTCACTTGCGGGCACGTGGGCTGCTGCGACTCTTCCAAGAACAAACACGCCACCGCGCACTATCGGCACACCAAACACCCGATCATACAATCGTTCGAGCCGGGGGAAGACTGGCGCTGGTGTTACGTGGACGAAATGTTTCTGGAGTGATCGGCTAGTGTTCGACCTGCAGGCACGGGCGGCGATAACACGGTCGTAAACCCACAACATGGAAGCCGTGACCAATCCGACCGCCGTCACACTCCACCAGATCAGATCCGGGCGGTGGGCGACTTCTCCGAAGTGATGGACGAGCATTCCCCCGAACCTTCCCGCCGATCAGCGAGCCAATTCCAATCGGAAGAAACGCAAATCCCATGTACGTGCCTTGTTGTCCGGGGGGAGCGAGCCGCGAAATATATTCGTAATAGCGCGGCGCCTGGATGATCTCTCCCAGCGCGAGCACGAACAGCGACAGCACCGCGCCCCATACCGTCGGCTGCAGAGCGAGAATGATCCACGAAATAGAAGTGATCACTGTCCCTAGAATGACCGCCGGGAATGCCGGGATCTTGCCGCGTCAGATAATTGACCGCGAGGGTGAGGCAGATCACGGTGAGGCCGTCGGTCACGAGGACGAGCTCAGCGGGCGCCTTGGAATCGACGTAGTGCAAGATATATCCGGGCAGAATGATGTATTGCTGCCAGAAGACGATCCAATAACCGGTAAAGATCAGAAGGAACCATAGAAAACGGCTGGCGCCAGCGAGGGCAACCCCCAGAATGACGATCCATACCCACCACGGGGCGGTATGTGAGGAGAAGAACATCGCGACGTAAAGAGCTAGAGCAACTGCGAACGCCGGGAGAACCAGCCATGCCCGCCCAACCACGATGCAGAAATTGCGCGCCACCTCGGAGATCGAGGGCGGAGGTGCATCGTTGATCTTGCGCGGTTCTCGAAAAAAAATGACGACGACAAAAAACATGACAAAAACGCTGATCGCCGCCACGCGATAGACGTTCTCGACTCCCAAATGTTGATGCGCCCAATTGGCATATAAGGGGCCGAGTGCGCCGCCGATGTTGACCATCGTGTAGTAGATCGAGTAACCGATGGACCGCACATTTTCCTTGGAGGCGCGAGCCGTCGTCCCAACGACGCAGGGTTTTACCAGCGCCACGCCCAACGCCGGTAGAACCAGGATGAATCCGACGAACAATCCCAGTGGAACGGCATTACGAACTGGAGCGAGCCAGGATGCTGCGATCGAGCCGATGAGGAAATAGGCGGCGGCCAGAATCAGGTAGGCGACGGAGAGCGCGCGGCGAAAGCCAAGACGGTCGGCAGCGGCTCCGCCAAACATGGCCATAAACCAGACCATGCCGCCGAAGAGTCCAGTCAGGGTGCCGGTCTGCTCGGTGGAGAAATTCAGTTTCTCTTGCAGGTAAAGAGCCAGCGACGGCGAAAACCCCGTAGTAAGAGAGGCGCTCAAAAATCTCGGTGATGTTCGCGACCCAGAAAGGCCGCTCGAAGCCGTCGCGAATTTCCTGGAACCGCGCGGAGAAAGTCAAATTCCAGTCCTCCTCGTCCAACTCCACAGAACGACCAGTTCACCGGCCACGAACAGGACTCCAAAAATACGCTTGTTCTCCCGCGCCAGCCACAAGGGCAAGTAGATGTCGAAGTTGTCCGCGCGGTCGTTCGTATAGCGCGCTGCGATATCCGTGAGCGGGCACCGTCCGTGATTGAGAGCTAACACCAGGCACTCGCCAAGGATCAGCAAAGTCAGGCCCATCGCCCAGCGGAACTCGCCCGACCAGCCAGCCCATGGCAGTGCCATGATCGAGGCCGCCATGATGGCCCAGACTACGGTATGCAGCAATTTGATTTGCCGCAGCCTGCGCGTGAGAATCTCCGAGGATGGTTGCGCGTCCGTCATGCGGTGTTTGATTGCAGAGTGTTCGAGTCAGTGGCCGAGCTTAGAGCTGGAGGCGCTTCGTAATCTCTTCCGCCGACATCCCGGCTACCCGAATCACTTTATTCCGGCTGCTCTGGCCGGCAGCAATAGTAACGGAGGAACGCGGCACATTCAAAAGTTTCGCAAAGAAATCGATGCAGGACTGGTTCGCTTTGCCATCTGTCGGCGGGGCGATCAATGAGACTTTAAGCGCATCACCGACTTTGCCTGTGATGGCATTCTTCTTTGCGCGCGGATGGACTTTGACGGCGAAGGTGACTCCGGCGGGCGAGTTTGTTGTGACTGCCATCGGAAGGCTTCACCACAGAGGTCACAGAGGCCACAGGGAAACCGTGAGCCGCTTCTGGCTAGATTTTCTCTGTGGCTTCTGTGGTTAAGCCTTTGCTCTATCTCCGAAAATAGCGGTGCCCACCCGCACGCAAGTGGAGCCTTCTTCAATCGCTACTTCGAAATCGTGCGACATGCCCATCGAGAGTACGTTCATGGAAGTTGACGGTAATCGCCGCGTTGCAATCCCGTCGCGAATCTCCCGTAGCTGCCGAAAAAAA
Source organism: uncultured Acidobacteriota bacterium (assembly GCA_963799305.1). GTDB lineage: Bacteria > Acidobacteriota > Terriglobia > Terriglobales > Acidobacteriaceae > Acidiflorens. Next base: position 455,588 of record CAWCWX010000002.1, read on the forward strand.
GGACGAGCGTTTTGTGGATTCTCCGAATAGGGTGGGACGGTCATCAGCCCTCGAATTCGGATATTTGCAAGCTGTGGCGCCGCCTGCAGAAGGTTCTCCAGTTCCGGCGAATCCGGAGCCACGCCGCTTTTCGCATCCTCGCCGCCGACGTTGATTTCAATCAGTACCGGTAGCGTCTTGTCCGCTTTCTCCGCTGCTGCGTTCAGCCTCTCCGCAAGCTTCACGGAGTCCACCGAGTCTACTGCCCCAAACAGATCGGCGGCCTTCGCTGCTTTGTTGCTCTGAAGGTGCCCTATTAAGTGCCACTCCGCCCGGGTCAAATCGCTCACCGCTCCAGCCTTCTCCGCAAATTCCTGCACGCGATTTTCGCCGAACACACGAAGTCCAGCAGCATAGGCTTCCCGGATGCGTTCTACGGGAAACGTTTTGCTCACTCCCATCAGCGTGATTTCGTTAGGACTGCGCCCGGCGCGGCGTGCGGCAGCGTCAATTCGCTCGCGCACTTGGGCAGCGTTTTCAGCGATGGACATGGGAATGATTTAATCACAGGAGCACTGGGGCTGAAGCCCGTTTCCATTGCTACCGGCTCACGCGGCCCTGAAGGGCCGCTCTTCCACGGTTGTGCATCCATTCTTTAGTTTTTCCGCAGGCTGCTAGACCCTTCGCCTCAGCAATCTCACCTCTCATCTCTGACCTCTGACCAAGCTCACATCATCCCCGTCGGCGGAGCGGGTTCATTGGGATCGCCCGCGCTGGTGAGCGGGATGCGAATCATCAGGGCGGCCAGACCGGCCATCACTACGAGTCCAAACAGATAAGAAGGGTCGGCGAAAATCTGAAAGATGGTCCAATTCTTGACTTTGGCTATCGCCACGATTCCAGCCCATACCAGTCCCAATAAGGATTCTCCGACGATCAGACCAGAGGCAGTAAGCACTCCGGCATTTTCTACGCGAGCGATTTGCGCGGCGTTGAAACCGCGTCGTTTGGCGAGTCGATCACCGATGGCGCGGAAGACTCCGCCGAGAAAGATCGCAAATGTGGTTTCGAACGGCAGGTACATCCCTACCGCTACCAGCATCGGACTTTTGACTTGCATCATGATCAGTGCGATTCCCATGAAAATGCCCACGACCACAAGGGGCCAGGGCATATCTCCGCCCACAACTCCCACGGCCAGCGTAGCCATCAGCCCTGCTTGCGGCGCAGCGAGTTCACGGCTGCCGAAGCCGAAAGAGTTGTGCAGCAGGGCGAGCGGAAAATACATGACCAAGCTCGCTACGACTACCGCGATCAACTCGGCCACCTGTATCTTGCGGGGCGTGCCGCCCAGAATGTAACCAACTTTGAAGTCCTGAAGCAGTTCGCCGGCAACAGCGGAGGAAACGCAAACCACCGCGGCCACACTGAGTACCGCCAACACGCCGGACGTGCCGGAGACTCCAAGGGAAACCATGAGTAGCGCTGCGATCAACAAGGTCGAGAGAGTTAACCCTGAGATCGGGTTATTGGAAGAGCCGATAAAGCCGACCAGGTTTCCGGAAACTGTCGCGAAGAAAAAACCCACCAGCAGCATCACGACGGCGGCGAAGATCGCCGGCCAGAACAGCGATGTCATATGCACGTACAGCACCGACATGAGCACGAACATGAGCGCGATTAACCCAAAGACAACTTTCGAACTCATGTATTGATCAGTACGGGAAAGTTCGGCGCGCTGAGCAGCCGTCTGACGCAGATCGCTCAGGGCTTTGCCTAATCCTGCGGTCAGGCTCTTACCCATTTTGAATAAAGTGTAGGCCGCTCCAACCAGCATTCCGCCGACTGCAATCGGACGCACCACAAATTTCCAGACGGCAATGGCCATGCCGGCCCAATCGTTCGGGGTTCCGGCAGGAAGATACTGTTTGATCTGGGGGCCGAGGAAATAGATCAGCAAGGGAACCATCAATCCCCAAGCCAGCACACCGCCCGCAAATTGCAGGGATGCGAGCCGCAAGCCGATGATGTAACCGACACCCAGATAAGCAGGGCTCACGCTGGGCGCAGCAAACGTACTGATGCCACCGGCGGGCACGATGTTCTGGCTTCCGGCTAGGCCGAGACGGACCTGGCTGCGTCCCAGGCTCCCGACGGCAAAATGAAAATCCTTACCGGCGGCGAACAGGCCAAAACTTCCCAGGATATAGACCAGGCCGCCCACACCGATGTTCCAAAACAGGTATTTCGCCGCCTGGGCGCCGCGCTGTCCGGCCTTGTGAATCTCCGACGCGGCGACGGATTCAGGGAAGGGAAGTTCTGGATCTTCCACCATGACGCGCCGTACCAGAGAGATGAAGAGAACTCCGAGGATGCTGCCCACCATGATGAGCGCCGTCGATTTCCAATAGGCGTCAAACGACCAGAAGGAAGGCCAGACTCCCGCGAGCACGAATGCCGGAAGGGTGAAAATAGCGCCGGCAGCGACTGACTCTCCGATCGACCCCGCCGTACGCGCAATGTTTTCTTCCAGCAGCGATCCTTTCCAGGCGCGCAACACGGCCATGGCGATGACCGCGGCAGGATACGTGGCTGCGATGGTGATGCCGGCGCGCAATCCGAGATACGCGTTGGCAGCGCCCAGAATCACCGTGAGGATCAGTCCCAGAAACACGGCGCGGAAGGTGAGTTCCTTCATGTCCATGGTTTCGGGGACGTAGGGCTGGTGCTTGTGCGGCATTTCGCTTGCGGTATTGGGAGGAGTGCTCATTCAAATCCTCGCTGCAACGCAGGAATTAATTCCCGATTCACATTAACAGAACGGCGCACCTTAGCACGGCAAAAGGCCGCTTTACAAGTGCAAGGCTGGCTGGCCCAACCCGCTCCGGGATGGCCGGCCAAGGCATCCGCAACTTTTCTTCAGTCCTTGGGTTAGAAGAAATACTCTGCCTCGGAGGTATGACGTGTCTCCCCAGGGATCGATCTCGTTCCCTTTCCTTCATGAATTTCACTGTCCCGATTGTTCCGCGCAAACCGCCTATCGCTCCCGCTATCGGAGCATTGCCGAGCAGGTATTTCTCTGCCTTCTGATGCTCAAGCCGGTGCGTTGCGAGCGCTGCTACCATCGCAGCTACACGTTTCGAACCGTGCCCGTGCTGGAGCGCGTGACACTGGCGAGGAAACTCGACAATCAATCCTCCGGTGACTCCGGTGCTGGAACGCGCGTTGCATAACGTCCCAAACCGCGTCTATACTGGGTTTAGTTCGCCAGGCGAGAGCTCCCCAAACTGCTCGCCCGGTTGCAGGAGGCCGTCTTCAGCAGTACTGGCTTTCGAATACCGGCTGCCCAGGATATTGCAGCAGGTTCTCGCCAATGGGCGGGGCATGTTGCAGCAAGTCTCTTTTTTACGCTTTTTCCCGCCGATTGCCGTATCTGCAACGCCCCGCTGATCAAGATTTCCAGGCTTCCTGTTTGTGAAACCTGTCTGGAATCGTTGCGACCGCTGGCGGGATCGCTGTGCAGCGTCTGTGGAGAAGCGTTGCTCTCTCCCGCGTTTATGGATCGTGGCGAGCCGCGCTGCGGATTGTGTCAGCGTTTGCATCCGCCGTTCGAGAAGGCAGTCGCCTATGGCAGTTACGACGGAGGGCTGCGCGACCTCATCCATCTGCTGAAATTTCAGCAGGTTCGTCCGGCGGCCGCGGTGCTGGGGAGAATGCTGGCCGAGGCGATTGCTGGTTTGGAGACGACTCTGCCAGACGGACTGATGACGGTGGTTCCAGTTCCGTTGCACGCCAGAAAGCGCGCCCAGCGCGGATTTAACCAGGCGGAATTGATCGCGCGCTCTGCCCTGAAACAACTGGGTCGAGCGGATCGTTTTGAAGTTCTGGCAGATGCTCTGCTCCGGCGGCGAGAGACCGAATCGCAGATCGGGCTTACGCGGCATCAAAGAAGAGTAAATATGCGGGGCGCATTTGCGATCGCCGATGCCGCTCAGATTGCGAAGTGCAACGTCCTCCTGGTGGATGACGTTTTCACTACCGGAACGACCGCCGCCGAATGTGCGACTGTCCTGCGGCGGGCGGGCGCGAGCCGGGTCTACGTTGCCACGGTGGCGCGGACGTTGAAGGTCTCTGAAATATTCGCGGTCCCGGAGTGGGGATCGGAAGAAGTAAGCGCTGACCGCATGGCAGCGGCGGCGAACAGTTAAGTAAATGTCTTTGCGAAGCTACAACTCGGCGATCGCAGGCGGGCGCATCGCGATGCCCGGGACGTTGCTGGCGGGCGGTGTGCATCTCGCGAGCGATGGCCACGCACTGCATCAGCCGGTGCTGGTGCTGAATGCTTCCTATGAGCCGATCAATGTTTGTGCGGCGCGGCGGGCGATCGTGCTCGTGCTTAAGGGCGTCGCGATGACCGAGGAAGAGAATGGACATTTCCTGCACGCGGCGCGGCTGGCGGTGCGGGTGCCGTCGGTGATCCGTTTGTTGGAGTATCGCCGGATTCCGCATCAGTCGCGGGCTCTGTCGCGGAAGAATATTCTGCTGCGCGATCGCAACACTTGCCAGTATTGCAGCGCCTCGCTGCCTTCGGGCGAACTCACTCTGGATCACGTCATCCCGCGCTCTCGCGGAGGTCTGTCTACTTGGGAAAACCTCGTTGCGTGCTGCCATCCCTGCAATCGCCGTAAGGGGAATCAGCTTCCGCATGAAGCCAATATGCGTCCGAATCGCGAGCCGCGTTCGTTTAATCTCCACACCAGCAGGCACATCATGCGGCTGATGGGGCACTCGGACGATAAGTGGCGGAAGTACCTCTTCTATTAATTCGTACCTAATCGGGCGAACAACGGTTGGCATGGCCGTGGAAGAGCGGCCCTTCAGGGCCGCGTAATCTTCCAAATGAAGCCGGGTTTGAGCCCCAGCGACCACCGGGGCTGAAGCCCTGGAATCATTTCAAGCCGTAACGCGGCCCTGAAGGGCCGCTCTTCCACGGCCATCCATACGGTTACTTCTTCCGACAGGCCCGATGCGAGACGACTGAGAATCCGCCGCGAAAAGCGGCATCTTTGCGCCTGCATTACAATAGAAGAGAAGCAACGCGAGGAGCGCAATGAAGAATCTCTATGTTGGGAATCTGCCCCACAGTACTACCGAGTCTGAATTGCGCCAGGTTTTCGAAGCGCACGGTGCGGTAGACAAAATCAGCATCGTGACTGACCGGGAAACCGGCCGCTCGCGCGGCTTTGCTTTTGTTGAAATGACCAATGCCGGCGAAGCCGATAAGGCAATCGCCGCGCTGGACGGCAAGGAACTCGGAGGACGCGCGTTGAAGATCAACGAGGCAAAACCGAAGACCGACCGGCCCAAGAGCGGCGGAAGTGGCAGTGGTGGCGGACGGCGGTTTGGCGGCGGCGGCGGTGGACGCGACGATTATCAAGGCCACGCGCGCCAGCCTCGCGAACCGCGCTGGTAGCTTCACCGATTCGCCCGCAGCCCTCCCGGCTTTGCCAGGGCAGTATCGACACTAAAGAAACGGGGACCGCAAATGCCAAGAGGACGATCGACGTTTACAAAACGTCAAAAAGAACAAGCGCGCCAGCAGAAAGCTCGCGACAAGGCCGAGAAGAAGAGCCAGATCAAGCAGGAGAGGCCGGAAGGCAGCATCGACGAACTGGATGAGGCGCGAGAAATGCGCGAAGCCGCGGAAGCGCAGGCAGCACTTTTCCGCATCGGCGCCGAGGAAGAAGAGTTTTCCACGCCGCAGGGAAGCAAGGAATCGTAGGAATCAGCGAGACCAGCCGGGGCGCAATGCCCCGGCATTTTTTTGTCTCTAACTTCTAAACAAAAACCTCGCCCGGCAACGCGGACAGCGTGCGTGATTGAAGAGTGTTCTGCACCACGCGCTTCGGCCGGTCGCTGGCGGCAGGATCGATCTGCTTGCGTTCGATCCGCAACTGCAACGTGCGCTCGATCTGCCTCAGTTCCAGGACTTCCACGCCCGTCACAAGAGAAGACGCGCGTCCCTGCGAACCGGCGCGGCCGGTGCGGCCGACACGGTGGATAAAATCTTCCGCCATCTTCGGCAGGTCGTAGTTGATGACGTGGGCCACGTCGTCGCAGTGCAAGCCGCGCGAAGCGATGTCGGTCGCGACCAGGATCTGGTAGCGGCCTTCCTGAAATCCGCTGAGCGCTCCGTTGCGCTGGGACTGCGTGCGGTCTCCGTGAATCAGGGCGCAGGAGAAACCGTCGCGCTCTAATTCTTTAGCCAACCGTTGCGCGCCGCGCTTGGTGCGGGTGAAGACCAGCGTCTGTCCTTTTTCGGAATACAGCAGATGGCGCAACAGGTCGAGTTTCTCGCCGGGACGTACTTCGAAAGCCTGCAACTGTACGCTTTCGGCCGGTTTCAAAACCGATCCTAGGGCTACGCGAACAGGATTGCGCATGTAGTCGTTGACCAGTCCGGCCACCGACTGCTCCAGCGTGGCGGAGAAGCACAGTGTCTGGCGGCGCGTCGGGAGGACCGAAACAATGCGCCGGATGGCGGGCAGGAAGCCCATATCCAGCATGCGGTCGGCTTCGTCGAGCACCAGCATCTTCACGTTGCGGAGATCGACCAGTCGTCGGTCGATGAAGTCCTGCAACCGGCCTGGGGTGGCAATGACCAGGGGAGAACCGGCGCGCAATGCCGAAATCTGCGCCTTCTCGGCGACGCCGCCGATTACCAGCGACGCCTTCGGCATCGCCTTACTGCGCAGTTGTTCGTACTGCTCGTGAACCTGCATGGCCAGTTCACGCGTCGGCAACAACACCAGAGCCAAGGCCTGGCGGGCCGGTTCGCGGTCCAGCATTTCGATAATTGGAAGGAGGAACGCCAGCGTCTTGCCAGTGCCGGTCTGCGCTGTGCCGATCACATCTTTGCCTTCGAGGGCGGGCGGAATCGCCTTTTCCTGGATAGGGGTTAGGGTTACAAATTGGCCTGCCACCAGCTTCTGCTGTAATGCAGCGGAAAGGGGCAGTTCGGTAAATGCAGTCATTCGTTTGTTTCTTTCTTGGAGGGGCCCTGTGAATACACCCGGACACACGTCCGGCGTTTCCGTGCCGCTCAATGTTTTAGATTTACGCTGAAATTAACGGCGGGCAGGAAATGCGGAGATGAATCTGGTTCCACCAGGAACCACCGCGTGACGAGCAAACCGTGGAAATCGCGTCATCAGTAGTATAGCAGAACCCGCGATTCATACTGGTTACTTCAGTCATCCGTGTTGGCTCGAATGGTGCAGGGCTAACGAGCATTCCACTTGCAATTCGCAAACCCGAAAGTCGCGTATGATGAAGGGTATGGATCTCGTCGACGTTTCACAGCGGCTGGTTGGCCTCCGGCAGGAAATACGCGACCTGCAAGACATGAACTCGAAATTTCAGGATCGCGAATCCCACAGCCACACCGACAACTCCGCCCAGGAGCAACGCCGCCTGCGTCTGGTCCAGATCAAAGACGAACTTGCGGATATGAAGAGACGCCAGGCGAGGCATTACAAGGGCTGAGCCAAGAAGTTAGCGCAGGCCGTTGTTCTTCGTGCGCGACCTGAGACCTAAGGCCTGACACCTGCCTTACTGAGGTTTCTCCTGTGGCTTGTCGGCCGGAGCTGGCTCCTTGGAGTCAGACTTCTTTACTTCCTCACCCTGGTAGGTGACGGTCACGTTCGATCCAAACTTCTTGTAGTTCTCGTATTTGATGATCTCGCGAATCTTTACATCGCCAATCGAAAACTTCAGCGTGTCCTCGGCGCGGGTGTAGGTGGGGAACCAGTATTTGCCGTCAATCTGCTCGCGCCAGGTGGTGAATTTTGGGAACAGGTTCTCGTTGTCTTTCTTCTTCTTGATGTCGGGCACGGTTTTGCCGTAGGTCTTCACGATTTGAAAGTCGTGGTCGTCCACCCAGATGCGTCCCTGGAAGTAGCGTTTCTTTCCGACGATTTCTTTGGGCGCAATGTCGAAAACGTAGGTGTTCAGTTCATCCTCTTTTTGCTGGCCGACGTAGATGATGTCGTATTCGCCAATCTCATCGGATGTGAGCACGAACGGCAGGCGGTTCTCGATGTCGTCAAAGTCTTCGGTGGTCATTCCGATGCGCACCAGGGTAGATTGCGGCGCGAACACGACGGTTCTGACTTTGTGCCCTTTGTCGTCAAAGCTTACATCGAAAACCTGGCGGTATTCCCCGCCGTCGGGAGTGTCGCCCTCCAGTGTTTGGACCTTCACATCCTGGCGGTAGGTGTAGAGGTCGCGGGCCGCCTGGAATTCTTTTTCTTTGGCGGCAAAGCGCTTGACGATTTCATCCGTAGTGATTCCCTTGGGTTCTGATTTGTCGAGCGTGCCTTCTTGTGCGAGCGCCACGGGCAACATGACAAACACCAAAGCTATCGACAGCAGGAGCCGGAGGGAACGAAGAGGGAATGTCATAGCAATAGTGTAGCGAAAAGAAGAGTTGAAGAGTTAACGGCAGCTTCCACCTCCGCGGGCTGCCGTGCAAACAGCCCGGGTGTAGGAGGTGGAAGACTGCAGTTCTGCCTACTTCGTTGGATGCACGAGACTCCCGAATAGTAGCCGCCTTTACGCTTCTTTACAGGGAAGGCCTCAAGGCGTAGGCTGGCCCATTTTTGTCGCGGCCCCCAGGTATAATTCTGCCACGCTCTGGGCCAGGGCGGGGGCATCCACGTCGGACCGGTTGGCGAGCACGATCACGGACAATCCATCATCGGGAAAGCGTTGAATCGCTGTGCGGAATCCGACAGTCTCGCCATAGTGCGAGTAGCGGCGATGGCCCCTGAGTGGTTCGAGAAACCATCCGAAACCGTAAGGCGGCGCCATTACACCATCGGGCATTTGCAGTGGGCCTCCACGGGGCGGGTTCGGCGATGTGAGTGCCGGGGCCATTTCCTCTTCCGTCAGCAGAGTGTGATGGGTCAAAGCCCGGTCCCATTTTTCCATGTCATCGAGAGACGTGTAGACGCCGCCATCACCGAGGGTTGCGGAAGTTGAACTCTGGTCGGTTTCCTGCCATGTTCCGGCGGTCAGGGTGTGTCCATAGGCGCGGTTTGAAACCTCGTTTTTCCCCTTCTCATACGCGATGGTGTGATTCATCCCCAGCGGTTTGAAGATTCGCTGGCGGAGAAAATCGCCAAAAGACATCCCGGACTTCTTCTCCACCACCATTGCCAGCAGGACGTATCCCGAGTTGCTATAGTCCCAGCGCGTGCCGGGCGGAAATTTGGTAGTGGCTTGGAGTTTTAGCAGTTCCAGCACGCCAGCATCTCGGATCTGTGGAATTTTGTCGTCCGGGACGCCGGGATGCTGCTTCTGCATGATTTCTTCGTAGTCGATCAGGCCCGAAGTGTGGTTGAGCACCTGACGGATTGTGATCCCCTTGCCGTACGCGGGGAAGTCCGGGAAGACATCGGTGAGGTGGTCATCGTATTTCAATTTGCCGTCATGAACCAGAAACATGATCGCAGCGGCTGTGAACTGCTTGGTCAACGACGCCAGGCGAAAGTTCGTTTCCGGACCAATCGCATGCCGGGAGCGCAGATCGGTCACGCCATAGCCCTTGCGGAATACCGGCTTTCCATCCTTGATCACGAGGACCGCGCAGCCTGGGTCCTGCGTGCTAGAGAACTTTGAGAACAATGCGTCGATCTGTGCGGGCTGGACTTGGGCGAGAGAAGTCATGGCAAGGAGAGTGAGAAACAGCGAAACTGCGGCGCGAGGATACTTGAGGTGCTGCATTACGCTTTTACGGGTTGCTCGGCCACTTCGGGCAGTCCCGCCGCATGCCAGGCGTCGAAGCCGCCTTCGAGATTGAGGACATCGCGGTGTCCGGCCCGCTCCAGAAGGCTACAGGCAATCATGCTGCGGTAGCCGCCCTTGCAATGAACCGCGACCGGCACAGTGCCGCTCACTTCGGGCAATCCCTGCGGGAAAGCATCGAGGGCTCGATTCTGTGCCTGTGCGATGTGGCCTGCCTGCCACTCGCTGTCGCGGCGGACATCGAGAACTTGCACGCTTCCGTTGCGTAATTTCTTATCCAACTCCTGCGCGGAAATTTGGGATGTGCGGCCCAGAGGAAGACCCGCTTTTTGCCATGCGCCGACTCCACCGGCCAAATACCCGCGCACATCTTCGATTCCTACCCGCGACAAACGCAAGATCGCTTCCTCGATCTGCGCATCGGTCTCGGCAACCAGTATGGGTTTCGATCCAAGCCCAAGAATGGTGCCCGCCCAGGAAGCGAATTGTCCGGACAACGCGATGTTGATCGAGCCTGGAATGTGTCCGGCAGCGAACTGTTCCGGAGGACGCACGTCGACGATGTTTGCTTTGTGGGCAAGAAACGATTGCACTTCAGCGGGTGGGAACTCCGGAAGGGGCGGCCGGTCCGTGATCGCTTCCGCGCCGGAGCGGTTGATCTCGGCATCCTGAAGGAAGTAGCCGGGGCGAGTGGGAAGATTCGAAGTCACCTGCTCGATGAACTCGGCGCGACTTCCAATCTGAAGAGCGTAGTTGGTTAAGCGTTCGGTACCGATGGTGGAGGAACGCTCGGCCCGCATGCTGCGTCCACAAAGCGACCCCGCCCCGTGCGCGGGATAGACGAGGGTGGCGTCGGGCAGGCGCAACAGTTTCTGATGCAGGCTGTCATACAACAATCCTGCCAATTCCTGCGGAGTATGCATTGGGGACAAATCGGGCCGGCCAACATCGCCGATGAATAGCGTATCCCCGGTCATCACGCCCCAGGGTTCGGAAGATTTCTCCTCGTCAGTAATCACCAGACATACGCTTTCGGCGGTATGGCCGGGAGTTTCAAGAGCGCGTATTCGGACCGCTCCCATCTTGACTTCGGAGCCATCGCGTAGCGGCGTGTGCGGGAATCCCGCATGAGCCTGGGCGCCGATGTAAATCGTCGCGCCCGTGCGTGCCGCCAGTTCCTTGTGTCCGGAGACGAAGTCGGCGTGTAGATGCGTCTCGAAAATATGCCGAATCTTGAGTCCTTGTTCTTCCGCCGCTTCAAGATAAAGATCGACGTCGCGCTGTGGATCGATCACAGCGGCCTCGCCTTGGGAGCCAATCATGTAAGAAGCATGGGCCAGGCAGGTGAGATAGAACTGTTCGAAGTACATGGGCCTGCTCCTACCAGTTTGCTGAAAAAGTTGGCGGCGCGTCCCTCGGGGGCTGAAGCTCCCGAGCCAAAGCAAACAACTTATCGCAGCGGTAAACCGCTGCGCCAGCCAAAAGCGGATTCTTTCACCAAACTGCTAGCGTATCACTTCTACTTCAGCGACTTCGGCTCGGACCGGTTTTTCGGTGAATGCGTATTCAATACAGAAAGCAGCTCCTTGGCCGATGGCGGAATACTGGCCTTGCCCTGCCGGACAATTTCTCGGGCGCTCAATTTCCTGCCATAGAGTTTTTCGTTCGCCCGGTTGTCGGGACGCAAGGTGGAGCCTTCCAGAGAGATGCCGGCAAACAGACCGCGCGAACGGGAGTACGACAGAATTTCTGCCTGCATGACGATGTCGGTTGCGCCGGTTGCGGTGCGCCCCTTCGGCCCAGCGGCTGCGGCTGCGTCGGCTCCCAGTTTTACTTTGCTGCCCATCAGACTGTTGGCGCCGCGGGGATTCATGACCAGCAGCACGAAGTCGGTAGCCTGGCCTCCGAGCTGAAATCCGATATTGCCGCCTTCCAGGGCATAGAGAGCGGGCGCGCTCCAGGCCCCGGTAAAGTGCTGCCCGGTGCGGCAAGTCATCACGCCGCGGCCGTAACTGCCGCCAATTCCGATGGCGAGCTTTTTGACCGACGGTAAAACGATGACGCACTCGGCGCGATCCAGCAGGTCTTTGGGAATGTCGTCGGGAATGTTGATGATCTCCTTCATCACTTGGCCCGACTCTTCGACCCGGTCCGTTTCTTTGTCGCTGTCGGCGGCCAGGGGCGGAACCAGAATAAGAATTGTCAGCAGGGCGGTCAGCACTTTTTGCATGGAACCTCCGCGATCGGGAAAAATATGCTGCGAACGTATGGAAGACTACTCGATTTTCAGAGCGGAGTATGCCGTTTTTTTACCCGCGACCTTGGCCGAGATCTCCTCCCGCATTTTATCGCGGGAATGGCGGCCTCCAACTCGTTGAACGGGCTATGTTTAAAGATCGCACCGGATGCGTACTCCTTTTGTAACTTGGACACATGGCCCGGAACGGCCTAGAGTCGGTTGCAGCGAGTTTCCAGGGTCTTCGGCCCCTGGCGTGCATCGAATGTTGTGAATGTCCCGCCAGGCGCGCGGAATGGATTTCGGCAACGGAATGAAAAAGTTCAGCCATCTCGGGATCGTGCTCATCGTGGGGAGTTTTTGCGTTCCTGCGTGGAGCCAGAGCGCGGCTCATACGACACCTGCGTTCGCGGCGGCAAGTAGGATTACGGCTGCGATCACCGAGAGTACAAACAGCGCGGACGAACCTGTCCTGACGATCAAGAAGCGGGTGAACGAAGTTAACGTGCTGTTCATCGCGACCGACCGGCACGGCAAGTTCGTGCGCAATCTGAACCAGAGTGATTTTTCCATCCTCGATGACCACAAGCCGGTGCAGTCGATCGTAAATTTCCGGCGCGAAACGGATCTGCCGATACAAATGGGTCTCCTGATCGACGTGAGTGCTTCGGTTCACGGGCGATTTGATTTTGAAAAAGAGGCAGCTACGGGTTTTCTGCAGCACGTGATCCGTCCCGGATATGACAAGGCTTTTGTCGTCGGCTTCAACAAAGGAAGCCGGGTCACGCAGGACTTTACTGACAACGTGGAACTCCTGGCAACTGGCGTCCACGGGCTCAGCGGGGGCGGTGGAACCGCGCTCTATGACGCGATTTACAAGGCGTGCGAGGAAAAGTTGCACGAACGTTACGACCATCCCGTTCGCAAGGCCATCATCGTGGTGAGCGACGGCGAAGACAATCAGAGCGAAGTTTCGCGCGAGCAGGCCATCGAAATGGCGCAGCGCTCGGAAGTCCTGGTGTACGCGATCTCAACTGATGACAGTGGATTGGTCATGCGCGGGGACAAAGTGCTGGAAGATATCGCATCGGCTACCGGTGGGCGCGCCTTCTTTCCCTTCAAGATGAAAGACATCACGCGGTCATTTGCTGCGATTGAAGATGAACTGCGCAGCCAGTATGCCGTGTCCTACAAACCGTCGGACTTCGACGCCGACGGGCGCTACCGCTCCATCCAAATCACCGCTCTGAAGAAAGACCTGCAAGTTCGAGCGCGGCGCGGGTACTACGCTCCAAGGCAGTAAGAAAGTGGATAGTTGTTGCGGCTTCCACTGCTCACTCTATTCCCTATCCACTGTTTGCCTAGAACAGGCCGTAGACACTCAACTGATTCTGCGCTGGAACGTAGACCTTGCCGTTGGCTACGGTCGGCACGACAAATTTCACGGAATTGCCGGGATTGTCACGCGCCGCGTTTTGGGTCGTGTTGTAGAGTTCCGTGCTCAAGTGCGCAGCGTCGTAAGCATGCAGCACTTCCGGATTATGGTCAGTCTGCAAGGCCCAGACGATACCGTTGGTTGTTCCGTTGGCGGATATGGACGGCGTCGTCCCGGGATAATTGAAGAATGTGAGAGTGTTCGAAGTCGGGGTAGTGGAGAGTAGTCCGGTGACCGGGTCGTGGCGGAATGCTTTCAGATTGTCGCCAACCCCGCCAAAATAGACGTTGTTGTTCCAGAAAGCCGGCATCCCCCACATACCGCCCACCGCTCCGGGCAAATTCTGAACGATCTGGCTGTCATTCGTGGGATTGAACTTGCCGAGACCATTCCGATTGGTGACATAAACCGTCCCCTCTTTTCCCACCTGCACCAGAACCAGCTGATGTTGCTTCGAGGCGTGGTCGGGAATCAGAAGCACGCCGCCCGATCCGAGGTCGGTGTCAGTGTCCTGAAGAAATTGCTGGTCGTGGGGAGTGAAGTAGTCCTTGGCGACCAGGTTGCCCACCTTGTTAAAGCCCAGCTTGATAACGCTGTCGCCGTAATTCTTGCCGTGCTGATCCTTATCGAAGTCTCCGTTGCCGCTTGCCAGGTAGATGCGATCGAGCGAATCGGCAGCGATGCCTGCGCCTGCCTGCCAGATTCCGCCCAACCGTCCGTTCGGAGTCGCGTTCCACACACCTTTCTGTTGCAGCGTCTGGGCGTCGTAGGCGAGGAGCCATCCGTGGTAGGGCCCGATGTCGCAGTGCGAAGCCCATGCGATATAAACCACCCCGTTCTGCACCAGCAGTCCGGCGCGCTGCGCTTCGCGATGCGGTTCAAACAAGACGGTTTTCGATCCGTCCGCGTTGCCCTTAAATGCAGCCTGGACCACCACCGGTCCGCCAAATTTTTCGGCGCCGCTGGTGATGTCAATGGCGTGCACTTTGTGGACGAACGTCCCGTTTTCCTTTGTCTTCGTGACCAGATACAGGGTTTTCGAGGAAAGGTCGATGGCCGGTGTGCCGGTGATTCCGATTTCCGGAACCAGGTCGCTGCAGTTTACGTCGCCGCTGGTGACAACGTTAATCCCTGCATTTGGGTTGATGAAACTCACTTGCCATAAAGGAACGGCATTGGAGCCGGCATTACTGTCGGCGTCAAAGGCGTACAAGGTGTCATGCTCTGTCGCTACGTAGACCACATTGTGGGTGCCCTTGCCGGGAATATTCACGTTGGGCACGTACAGCGGCTGTGCGTAGACGTAGCCGTCCACGGTCTGGGTGAACAGCCTGCCGAACTTCGTCGAATTGACGTTGGCCGGCGTGAGGATGGTTTCGCTGGTGTTCTGTCCGGTGCGATAGTTGTCGTTGTGCTGGGTGGGGACGGCTACTTGCGCGGAAGCAGCGCAAGCCAGAAAGAGTGTGGCGAGCGAGGAAAGGGCAATCAATCGCATGTAGAAAGACATGGCGGTTTCCTTCAAATCGGATGTCTGGCGCGGAGAGCCCAAGACGAGGGCGGAGGGGACTCTCAGTATGGCAACGAGTGTCGGCGATGGGCCGCCCAATGTCAAGGAAAACGGCGCTGGACGGGCAGTTTGGCGAATAGGAAGTGCGAATAAGAGTTCTCAGTTCCCGGTTCTCAGTTCTCAGTAGAGCCGCCGCTCGGCGCTACCTGGGAAAGCATCGATTCCAGCTCAGTGAAAACTGAGAACTGAGAAGCGGGAACTGAGAACTGAAGTCCGCCTCATTGCATGCGCCCGCTACGTATGTTACCGTCGCCTTGAATCTGCATGGAGGTGAAGACTGATGGGCTGGATTGTTCTCGGCGTCGTAGTTCTCTTCGGTTTTTTTCTGATCGGGATGTACAACAGCCTGGTGCAGTTGCGCGTCCGTTCGGACTCCGCCTGGTCCGACATCGATGTGCAGTTGAAACGGCGCCATGACCTGATTCCTAACCTGGTTGAGACGGTCAAGGGTTATGCGACGCACGAAAAGAGTACTTTCGAAAACATCGCGAAATTTCGGTCGCAGGCGATGCAAGCCAGCGGGCCGGTGGACAAGGCTGCAGCCGAGAATCAGTTGACCGGGGCGCTCAAGAGCCTGTTCGCGGTGGCGGAAAATTATCCGCAGCTGCAAGCATCGCAGGAATTCACGCAACTCCAGAATTCGCTGAACGAGACCGAAGATGCCATCCAGAATTCGCGCCGCTACTACAACGCGGTGGTCCGCGACCTGAACACGAAAATCCAGTCCTTTCCGACCAATATTTTGGCCGGTATGTTCGGATTCCAGCAGAAGCAGTTTTTCGAGACGGCCGCTGCCGACCGGGAACCGGTCGCAGTGAAATTCTGAGATGCGTCGGAAGCGATTTCGCGAAAACAAGTGGACCGCGTGGCTCGCCGCGCTCCCCGCGGTTAATGCTCTTCTCGTCGTTCTACTGGGAATCGTCCCCGCGGCCGCCCAAGCCCGCCACTGGCATATTGCCGATTTTAAAGACACCATCGCCATCAGCGCCGACGGCAGCACACTGGTAAGCGAGAAAATCACTTTGGTCTTCGTTGGCCAGTGGCACGGCATTCATCGCAAGATCCCGATCAACTATCCGGGACCGGACCGCACCAACTACACGCTCTTCATCGACGTGAAGAGTGTGACCGACGAGAACGGTAACAAGCTGAAATACGAATCGAGCAAGTCCGGCAACTATCGCGACCTGAAGATTTATATTCCCGGCGCCGAAGATGCCACGCGCGTCGTGAACATCGACTACACGATGCGAAACGCGATCCGCGTTTTTGAGGATCACGACGAGTTCTACTGGAATGTAACCGGCAACGACTGGCCGGTCCCGATCGAACATGCGGGCGCTTTCGTCACGCTGCCAGCGAACGCCGCCGGCGGACTGCGCGCGCAGGCTTTCACCGGAGTCTATGGTTCCACGGAGAGCGCGGCAAGCGCCGCCGTCGATGGCGCCGACGTGACCTTCGAAACCACGCGTCCTTTGCCCATGCGGGGCGGTCTGACCATCGACATCTTCATCCCGAAGGGAGTGTTGAAGGAACCGAGCGGGCTGACGAAGTTGTTCTGGTTCCTGGGCAGCAATCCCATCGTGTTCCTGCCGCTGCTGACTCTAGCCGTAATGTTCGGTTTGTGGCACACGGTGGGAAAGGATCCCGAGCCCGGTGTGTCTGTGGCGCCGATGTACGAACCGCCCAAGGGATTTACCCCCGCCGAAGTGGGAACGCTGATCGATGACTCAACCGATCCGCGCGACATCACATCGACCATCGTCGATCTGGCGGTGCGCGGCTACATCAAGATAGAAGAGAAGGTCGACACGTTTTTGGTGTTCAAGAAAAAGGATTATGTATTCCACCTGCTGAAGCCGCGCGAGCAGTGGGGAAATGATCTATCTCCGCATGAGCGCGTGATGCTGGAAAACGTTTTTGCCGGCGGCAATGAGACGCAGCTTTCCAGCCTGAAGAACCGCTTCTACACGGCCATTCCGGTGATCCGGCAAGACATCATGGCGGCGCTGAAGACCAAGGGGATGTACATGCTCGACCCCGGGTCCGCCAACGGATACAGCATCGCCGCAGTCGTCGCGATCGGAGTGTTCTGGCGGGGCTTTATTACCTGGGGTGGACGAGCCTGTTCAACTCCGTACCGCTGTTAATCGGAAGCGGCGCTGATTTCGGCGGGGATCTGGTTTCTGTTTGCGCGCGCAGATGACGGCGAAGACTGTATTGGGTGTGCGAACGGTCGTGGCCATACACGGCTTCCAGGAATTCATGAACCGAGTGGATGCCGACCGTATCAAACGCCTGCCTCCCGACACGTTCGAAAAGTATCTCGCCTTTGCGATGGCGCTGGGAGTCGAACAGCACTGGGCACAAGCCTTCGCGGGGATCGTGAAAGACCCGCCGAACTGGTACGTGGGCGCAACACCGTATTCGGCTTTCAATCCCATCTTCTTTTCGAGTGCGATGCACAGCATGGCCTCCGATATGGGGCAGGTGTTCGTATCGGCGCCGCGAGCCAATTCCTCGGGGTCAGGATTTGGGGGAGGCGGCGGTGGGGGAGGATTCTCCGGCGGCGGGTTTGGGGGCGGCGGGGGAAGCGCGTTCTAGTTCTTCGGCGGCGACGCATCCTGCGGAAAGCTTTTTAAAGCGACCTCTCTTGTTCGCGAGGAAGTTTTCTTGGCCTCATCGATGACGTTTTCCGTCAACGTGCCTTTGAGAATGTAGTACGCTTCGTCGCCCGCTTTCTTGCCTTCTCCCCGTTCGATCGTGCCGTGGAATTCAAACCAGACGCCGTGCACGGTCTGGGTGGAGAAGGTGAGTGTGTTGGCGTCGAGTTTGCCTTGCTTAAAAAAGTGGTCGAGAAACGCGCCGCGGTCGCTTTCGCTGTCGCCGAAGCGGGAGACGAAGCCGGTCACGTTCCCCTGATCTTCCACCGTGATCTGCACAAATTCGCCGTCGCGGAGGAAGTTGTACATTCCGGAATATTCAGCGCCGGGCTGGGCGGGAGGCGCCGGGGTGGCTTGGGCCGCGCCGATCAACACAGCAAGGGCAACAAAACAAACTATTTGGATAAAATAACGTCGCATTCTTTGCCTCGGATCGATGGTGATTTGATGCCGGCCAGTTGCCCAGGCTAGTCAATTGCCGTGGCCCCCGGTCGGCTATAATCTTGCTACAGAATAGCCGTCCGGAGCGATTGCTGAAAGCGCTTTGGATCCCGCCTTCCGGGACTGCCTCCCGAAGGAGTTTACGGAGTTACTCATTTGGAGTCTGGAAGGGAAGTCCCGCAAAGGAATTCCTTGAATCTTCTCGTAGAACTGGAACCGCGCCGCCGCGCCTTTTGGGGCAGCGTGCGAGTCGCTTTGCGTCCGGTGCGTCTGTCGGGAGACGAGGATCTTGGCCTTTGGCGAGATGTCTTCGTCCGGCAGCCCTTGCCGTGGGGACGATTCGCGCAGTCGGTGATTTTGCATTCCGGGGCGTTCGCGTTGATTTTTATGCTCTCTGCCAACTGGCTGCGGCAGCAGAGCATCGTGGCGACTCCGGCGTTCGACCGTTCTTCGCTCATCACCTATACGCCGGAAGAATACCTTCCACCGCTGGATACAGGTGTAACGGACCCGGCACCGCCGGCCAAGGGGGATCCGGAATACGCGAAGCAGCCGATCTTGTCGGTGCCTCCGGAAGCAGACAATCGGAGACAGACCATCGTGGCGCCGCCGGACGTCCGGCTCAACCGCGACGTGCCTTTGCCGAATATTATTGCTACATCAACCCCAGCCCCGGTGGTTCCGATCGAGGCGACCCGCGCTCCGCTGCGCCGTATGGCAGCTCCCGATGCACAAATCGTGGCGCCCGCCCCTGAACTCGATACCGCACAGAACCGCGTTGTCCGGAGCGCGCTCACAACATCGATCATTGCGCCACCTCCGGAAGTCACTGCCACGCGCACGCGCGGGATGGCTGGACCGGACGCGTCAGTTGTTGAGCCTCCGCCTGACGTCACGCGGTCGACAGTCGGCCGTGCTGGAGCGATCAATCTCGGTCCCAGCCAGGTTGTTGCGCCGGCGCCGCAGCTTACGATTGCCGAGCAACACACGGTGTCGGGACGCGGCACTGGCGGCCTTCCGAGCGGCGGGCTCCAGCCGGTTGCGCCGCCTCCGAGTGTAGGTGGAATGGGTGGAAGCCAATCGTCAGGGCGGCTGATTGCGTTGGGGGTTCATCCCGTCGCGCCTGCCGGTCCCGTGACTGCTCCGGGGGGCAATCGCCGTGGAACGTTTGCGGCGAATCCATCGGGTAGACTGGGCGCTGCCGGGACACCGGGTTCAACTCTGGCGTCTGGGACGAAGGCCCCGGGTAATGGGGTGCATGGCAACAGTGCGGGTAATCGCGGCCGTCAAGATAGCTCCCTTCCTAGTGGACTGCACGTGGGTGCAGCCGAGTCGCCGAACGTCGGCGAGATGGCGAGTGCGATTCCGCCACGCGTAGGCGGCGGGAAAACCGCGGCTCCGCTTTCGGACGATAAGGTCAACGACGTTGACCGGCAAGTGTTTGGCGGAAAGCGTGTCTATTCGATGACTTCAAATACGCCGAATTTGAATTCTTCGACCGGCAGCTGGGTGATCCGTTTTGCGGAACTCAAGGCGAACCAGAAACCCGGGGAACTCAGCGCGCCCGATGCCATCCAGAAGTCTGACCCGGGATATCCCATCGAGTTGATGCGTGAAAATGTGCAGGGCACCGTCACTCTCTACGCGATTATTCATGCTGACGGTACGGTGGGAGAGATTCGCGTTCTCACCAGCCCGGACGACCGGCTCGACGCCCTGGCCAAGACAGCTCTGGCGCGCTGGAAATTTCGTCCTGCCACGAAAGATGGCCAGCCGGTCGCCCTGGAGGCTGTCGTCGTGATTCCGTTCCGAGCCAGGCGCACCAGCTTCTAATCTCAATTCCAGCGGGCTTTTGCTGCGCGTCTCAGGCTGGGCAGGACGGCTTCCAGGTAAGAGATCACTGCTTCCAGACGTTTCGGTTCCGACAGAGTGGTCAGCAGCTTTTGTTTGAAGTCGAGGTCGAGCGGGAGCGAGCCGGCCAAGACAAACGAAAGATGATCGCTCTCCACGGGGCCGCTGGTATCGCCTCCGGCCAGCTTCGCGATTTCCGCGTGGAGAAGGATCGCTTGCTGCACCAGCTGCGTCGAGGGTGTATCCGGCTCATCCTCGATCACGGTAAACTCCGCTTCCAGGAATGGCCGCTCTTCGTGGACCTGGAGCACTTCAAAGCGTTCGACGCCGCGAGTGAGGATGTCCATGCGCCCGTCGTCGTAGCGCTTTGTGACTTCGACGATCTCGGCCGTGCAACCGATGTCCGCCACTCCGTCCGACGAGGCGCGCACAATTCCGAACGGCTTCTTCTCATCGAGGCATTCCGCGATCATCTCTTTGTAGCGTGGCTCAAAGACGTGCAAAGGCAGGGGTACGCCGGGCAACAGCACCAGATCGAGCGGAAACAGAGGCAACAGCAGACTCACGACGTCTCCTTGGGAGATTTTACGCCAGTGGTTGACTCGGTTGCACTGGAGGGGATACAAGGGTCGCCATGGAGATGCAAGGAAAAGTTGTGGTGGTGACGGGCGCGTCCATGGGGATTGGGGAGGCAATCGCCAAAATTTTTGCCGACCAGGGAGCGGGCGTCGTGCTGCTGTCACGGGACGCGGGTCGCTCCGAAGCCGCCCGCCTGCGCATAGGGCACACGGATCGCACCGTGGCGATGGCCTGTGACGTTCGGCATCGCGAAGAAATTGACCGGGCGCTTAGCCTTACGCTGCACCATTTCAATCGCGTCGACGTGTGGATCAACAATGCAGGCGCGGGCATGCAGGATACCGTTGCGGAAATGGCGATGCCTGCCTGCCGCGACCTGTTCGATACGAACCTGTTCAGTGCGATCGCGTGCCTGCAAGCGGTTGTTCCAGTGATGCGGTCGGCCGGCGGTGGAACCATCATCAATATTTCCAGCGTTGCCGGGCACATCCCGATGGCTTTCGGCGCTGCCTACTCGGCCAGCAAGTTCGCAATGAATGCCATAGGAAAGGGTGCGCGCCTGGAATTGCGCGCCGATAATATCGACTTGCTCACGGTGTGTCCCGGATACGTGGCTACGGATTTCGGCAAAAACATGATCGCAGCCAGACGCGGCAGCACGCGCCCCAAATCGGTTCGAGGAATTTCCGCGGAACGAGTGGCGCGCGCAGTGTATGAGGGATATCGCAAACGCAAACGCGAAGTCATCGTGCCCTGGACCATGCATCCGGTGGTCAAGCTGTATCAGTTGTTTCCGAGACTGGTCGAATGGGGAATGATGAAAATGATGCCGCCGCCGGAACGCGACAAGCCGGCCTGAAACAGCAAGGGCGCGTTGCGCCGGATTGCACCAGCGAACGCGCTCCTTGTCCTTCCACTCAAGGAACTTAGTTGACGGCCCCTGCCGTGGCTGCCATGGCTAACGGACGCGACATAGCTTCCACCGCGCGCGCGAAGTACAACCGGTACGACCGGTGAATGCCGTACATCACCGGCAGCACCAACAGGGCGGCGATCCAGCCGATGTTCTGACTGGCGGAATGAACCATCGAAGTCACACCCGCGCTGACCACGTAGTACGGGAATGACATCTGGGCAATGTTAGTCCAGACCCGCCGCACCGCGCCGCCATCGGTTAGAACAACGATGACAGAAACGGGCAGCGTCTGGCCCAGGAAGAAGGTTGCGGTGGTGGCGGCCATCAGTACCGGCGCCGACATCCACCCCAGCCGGCTCAGAACATGCTGATGGAAGAGCAACCCGGAGACCCCGCTGGCGAATGTCATCATGCTGACATTAAACAGCACGCGAACCGGGATCAGTTTGCCGCCGTCCTTCGGCAGCGTCTGCATGATAGCGCAGGCGCTTGCGATGAGAATGGATTCCGTCCCGCTCAACATGATCACCGCTATGAGCAAGAACGGCAGGTTCACAGACATGCTGCCCGTGACGCCCGGGAGCGTGACTTTCATTCGCGAAGTGGCGACTGCAGCGAGTAGCAGAGCCGTTGTCAATCCGGGATGCCAGCTTTGTCCCTGTACGATCGCGTCGCCGATCATTCCGGCGGCAGCGAAGGCCATGATTCCGATGAATGCCTTTGTAAGTCGTGTGTAAGTCATCGATTCTCTCCTTTCCTCAGGTGTCACACGACTAGTTATTCATCGCCGTCCACGCCGATCGAGAGCGCATCGACGGCGTCCGCTGCGTCGCTACCCCAAACTACGCTGGAGGCTGAGGCTGCACCAGTGCTCGATCCCCAGACCACGCTGAAGCCGCTCATCACCGAGCTGCCCCAAACCACAGAGCTACCCCAGACCACGGAGCTGCCCGCTACGTTTGTGCCCCACACAACGGAGTTGCCCCACACGACGGAGCTGCCCCAGACTACTGAAGTTCCCCAGACCACCGAGCTGCCGTTCACGATCGAGACCGTGCCGGTTGTGGGGTTATAGACGGCGCTGGGCGATAAGGCCGAGGCCGTCGCCGCGGGCGCCAGGTCGGTGCTGGCCAGCGCGGCGGCGATGTCCAGATAGCCCGCGCCCACCGTAAAGACGTCGTAGTACTCGGTGAAGGTCTGGCCCGTCGTCGCATCCACCGCGATTGTGGAGGTCGGGAAGGTCTTGTAGGCCGTCTTCATCAGGCGGGCTTTGACCTGGTCCGGCTTCATGTTGGGGTTCTGTTGTAGGAGAAGCGCCACTGCCCCCGCGACCGCCGGTGTTGCCATGCTGGTTCCGCTCAGGACGAAGTAAGGACGCTGCCAGTACGAACTCCCAGCGCGCTTGTTTTGCGGATACAGAGACTCGAGCGTGCTGCCGTGGTCAATCACGGATACGATGGTGTTGCCCGGCGCGACGATGTCCGGCTTCACGACATGGTCAAAAGTGGTCGGCCCTTTCGAACTGTAGCTGGCGATTTGATCGTCGGTGCGGTCACCGGTATTCATGGTTTTCATCGCGCCGACCGTAAGCACCAGTGGATCGTTGCCCGGAGCCGTAACCGTTCCGTATCCATTGCTGCCGCTCACGCTCAAACGTCCGTAGTTGCCGGACGCGACCACCACCACGATGCCGGCGCGCCAGGCCGATTCGACTGCCTGGCAAAGCGGATCGTTTGCGTATCCCGTCGCGACGCCGCGACCAAGTGACAGGTTGATTACTTTGATGTTGTATGTGCTCTTCAGCTCAATCGCGCGTTGAATGGCCGCGATCACCATGCTATCGGAGCCCGCTCCATTCGAATCGAGAACGCGCAGATCGATGAAGTTGACGTTTGGGGCCAGACCGGCAAATCGCCCGTTCGACATGGCTCCGTTCGAGCCGATGATGCCCGCTACGTGCGTGCCGTGACCATAGAGGTCCCATGTGGCGCCACTGCTGTTGGTGGTGGAGGTCCCCGTGAAGTCCTGGTGATATACCACCCGCGAAACGTTATTGGCGTTCTGGAGATCGCTGTGGTTGTCGTTGACGCCGCTGTCGATGATCGCGACACCAATCCCCGTGCCATCCAGTCCGGAATTCCACGCGCTGCTGACACCGACGGCCGAGTCGGTAAGGTCATCCATGGCTTTCAGCGGGCGATCCGGAGAGATGAAGGCTACGTCGCTGTCGTTGGCAAGAGCGCGGATCGCAGCCGGCGACATGGTGTAGGCACCCGCCCGGACAAAGGACAGCCTGCGGTTCAAAGTCGCGCCGCGGCCCTGCGCTTTGGTGATCTGCGACGTGCCCAGGCCGTTCTTGTACGTCACGATCACGCGCATCGGTCCGCTCTTGCTCTGGAGCATCCGGTCCAGGTCGGGCGACACCCTAGAGTGGAATCCGGACTCGGAGTCGGCTCCGCTCTCCAACACCGTGCGGAGACCCTGCCCAAAGGACGGGTTCGCAACCAGAATCAGAGCCAACACCAGGAAACGCCCGCCGCCCCATGCCGCTCCATGGCGCTCGTTGCGTTTGTTTGACTTCTTCTTTCGGTGTGCCATCATTTTTGGTCTTCCTTTGCGACGCACGAAGCCGCTATAACTCGCTACTTATCTTGCACGGAGGTCGCCAACTAGCCAGACGTAAGTTGTTGATTGTATAGGGGAATCGATGGGGTCAGCCGAGGGCAAACTGGACACTTTGTCCCCTGGCAGGGGCTATGAGACAGTCTGTCCCCAAAATGGGGTGGTGACGTTAGTAACCTCAGGCAGTTCCCAGTTCCCAGTTCTCGGTTCTCAGTTCTCAGAAAAACCGCGCCGATCTTTCACTGCGTGGGCTGCAATGGGAGTTGAAAAGCTTGGAGACTGAGAACTGAGAACCGAGAACTGAGAACTGAACTTAGGCCCCGGAGCTCTTACTGAGAACCGAGAACTGAGAACTGAGAACTGGGATGCGGGGCAGGGAAGACATCAGGCGCCGAGTGTAAGGATGAGCCGGAGCAGCGAAGATCTGCTCCGTCCGGCCGCACTCGACGATTTGTCCTTCGTGAAGAATGGCAATGCGCTGGCAGATCCCAGCCACCGAGGGTAGGTCGTGCGAGATGTAGAGAAGCGACATGCCGGTTTCGCGGTTCAACTGGCCAAACAATTCCAGGATTTCGGACTGCGTAATCACATCGAGCGCGCTGGTCGCCTCGTCGGCAACCAGCAAAGCGGGCCGGTGCAGCACCGCCATCGCAATGAGCACGCGTTGCGCCTGGCCAACGCTCAGCTGGGCGGGATACTTCCGCAGAAAATCCGGGTCCGCGGGCAGGCTGACGCTGGTCATCGCCGATTGGATTGCCGCGTCGCAATCGGCCGCGGTACCACTGGCGTGAGCGCGCCAGGCTTCTCTGAGCTGCGTGCGAATCTTGAGCGCAGGATTCAGTGACGAAAGCGGACTCTGCAACACCAGGCTGAGCGCTCGCCCACGCAGGGCGCGCAGATCGCATTCCCGCATTTGCAAAAGGTCCGTGCCTTGAAAGACGATGCTGCCTTCCACCGTGGCACGCTTGCGGCTGAGTAATCCGAGAACCGCCATCGCCAGCGTGCTTTTGCCGGAGCCGCTTTGTCCTACCAGCCCTAACACTTCGCCCGGCGCAATATTGAGTTCAACCCCGCTGAGTACCGGAGGCTTTCCCGGATAACGGACGGTAACCTGCGCGGAAAGCAGGTTCTCGGCGGCGTCAACAGGTGAAATCATCGGCTGGCCTGGGCATTTGCATGTAGGGTGAGCCGCTCGGCGTTCCAATAGGTCTGAGGACTCAGGATCACTGGAGTCGCCCCCTCCACCGCAGTGGAGACCGCAGACAGTGCATCCTTGTTGATCAGATAAATGAACGGTGCCTGTTCAAAGACGATTTCCTGCACGCGATCGAAAGCCGCCTTGCGTTTCCTTGCCTTGGTCTCCGATGCCTGCGCGCGCATGAGGCGGTCAATCTCCGCTTCCCACGTGGTTTCTGGAGATTTCTGCTGCGGATTCCAGGCGTGGTCTTCAGAAGAACTGAGCCAGACATTCATCTGACCGTTCGGGTCCAGATCGACGTTCTGGAATCCAAGCATCGCCGCTTCATAGTTGAACTTCTGCGCAATGCGCTCGATCAGCGATGGGAAGTCAAGGGTGACTACATTGACTTTGATGCCGATTCTTCCCAAATCTTCCTGAATCAAAACCGCCATCCGCTCGCGGCTTTTGTTTCCGGCATTGGTGACGATGGAAAACTCGACGATGTGGCCGTCCTTGTCGTAGAGGACGCCGTTGCTGAGGCGGAACCCTTCATTCTGAAGTCGCTCCAGCGCGGCGCCGGGACGATAGGCTTCTACCTTAAGTTTGTTGTTGAACCAGAACTTGTTGGCCGGCGACACGGGGCCGACCGCTGGTTTGGCGTGACCGCGGAAGACGACCCGGCTCAGGTCTTCGCGATTGATGGCGGCCGAAATCGCCCGCCGGAAATTCGCGGAGCGAAACCAGCTGCGCTTGTACGCGCTAATAGGAGCGCGCCCCACCTGGTTGAACCACATGAATTCTGAGTCGAGAGAGGCCCCGGCATCGTGTACGACATCAGGCGAACTCTCGGCGAGACGATCGTAGTATTCGGTGTCAATGGAATTAATCAGATCGAGTTCCCCACGCCGGAAGCGCAGCATTTCAACGTCGCGGTTTGTCTGAATGTCCAGCCGTATCGCATCAAGGTAAGGCAGCGCGCGACCCTGAGCGTCCTTCTTCCAGTAATTTGGATTTCGTCTTAAGAGGATGCGCGACCCAGCTTTGTGCTCCGCGACCATAAAAGGACCGAGCACGGCGCGCTCTCTGTTGGAAGCGCGCGACGAAATGATTGCCACCTGGTCAAATAGTCCGGCCAGGCCAATGATAGGGCTGGGGAAAATGACGGAGATCTTGTCGGGCGCCAGAATTTTAGTTTCAACCTTACCGCTTCCCGATCGAAAAGCATCGCCGGTTGAGGAGTGCAGGTCGGGGTCCATGAGGCGCGTAATTGTGTAACCGACATCCTCGGCGGAGAAGGGACTGCCGTCGGAAAAGGTTACGCCCCGGCGAAGCCTGAAGCTGATCTGTCGGCTGTCCTTGGACACTTTCCACGACTCCGCTAGTTCAGGCTCCAACGCTTGCGTTTGCCGGTTGACGCGGATCAGCACTCCTCCTGTTAGATAGCGGATGGCCAGCGAGGCGTCGTCGTCGACCTTGAGTGGATCGAAGGTTTTCGGTTCGGCGCGCAGGCAGAATCGCAGTTCGTTCGCGACCTGTGCGGAGGCTACGCCACTGAGAAGGAAACAACCAATGAGAATCCTGAGAAAATTGCGGCGGCAAGTCATGCGGCTACCTCTTCTTTCGACAAAACCATTTGGAATGAAGTCATGACCACGATCAGCAATAGCAAAGGAACCAGCCGCCACGGTTCCTCGCGGAATGAGATCAGCCCTTCCATCTCCCGTAGAAGGCTTCCCCAGGAAGGCAGGGGCTCAGCGACACCGAGACCAAGAATCCCCAGATTCGCCTCGCTCAGGATGAACACTGGAATCGAAATCCAAAACTGCGCGTACAAGACAGGCTTGAGATTCGGCAGCACATGGATCAGAAAGAGACGCGAGCCATGCAATCCGGAGGCGCGCGCCTGCACAACAAAATCTGAGCTGCGCAACGACTGCGCGCTGGTACAAAGCACGCGCGCAGACGCGGCCCATCCCAGCAGCCCGAGGATAAGAAAAGTAATCAGAACGGACGACACGGGAGAAACGTTGAGGGGCAACAGCGCACGCACTGTGATCAGCAGAAACAGCCACGGCAAGGACAGAAACAAGTCCGTCAGGGCGGTTGCAAGGCGGAGCCAGACGCCTCCCAGATATCCCGCCAGCCCTCCGACGAACGCGGCCAGTAGCGTGGAGATGAGCGCCGCTGCAGGAGCGAGCAGCAGCGAGATGCGTGTTCCGTAGAGGACCCGCGCGAAGCGGTCGCGTCCAATTTCATCGGTGCCCAGCAGGTGCTGTCGGGAGGGAGGGGAACCGGGCACTTCTCGAAACTGTTTGGCGTATCCGGCCGGCGCTAGCCACGGCGCGGCCAGCGATGCACCGCACACCGCTAACACCACGACACACGCCAACTTGCGGGACAAGCTCATGCTTCCCGGGACCTCACCATGTGGACAATTACATCGGCCCCGGAATTACCCAGCAAGGTAACCAGCGTAACGAGCATCGTCACGTTTACCAGCAGCGGCAGATCGCGCGCCAGGGCGGCTTGCCATGCCAGTTGTCCGATACCCGGCAGTCCGCACAATGACTCCACGGGGATGCTGGCTCCAAGAGCGATGCTCACGGTGATGCCGGCCAGCGCGATCATCTGCGGGCCGGCAACCGGCAGCACGTGCCAGAGCAGGATGCGCCTTTCGCTCAGCCCTTTCGCGCGCGCCGCCGTGATGTGCGGCATCGCGTAGGCCTTGGCGAGCAAGTTCCTGGTATAGCGATAGATTTTGGGAAACACGATCAGCCCAATCGCCAGGTAGCCGGGCGCATTGAAGATCACCGACAACAACGCGAGCACAGCGGCAGGGATACAAAGAAAAGCGCCACTCATTGCCGTGCCGAAAACTTCGTAGACTGAAACGCGAGATAGGGAAACCCCGAAAGCCAGGACCGTCGCCAGCACCCATCCCATCAGCAGCCCGAGACCTGCGACCCGCAAGGTTACCGGCCAACGATCTCGCAGCAGGCTCAGAACCGGCTGCCCCAGCGCATGCGAGACTCCCAAATCGCCATGCAGAGCGCCGCGCAGATACCCCGCGTAATAATGCAGGATGTCGTGTTCGTCCGCGCGTGATGCCTCAAGGGCGTGCACGCTCTCGGCGCTAAGGCTGGGATCGAGTTGATGCTCGTCGGTATCGAAGCCCGGCGCCAGACGCACCAATGTCGCTGAGATTAGTCCACCCAACAGCACGATGCCCACTATGGACAGCAGGTGCCGCGCGACTCGCCAGATCAGCATGAGGGCGTCCTAGTTCACCGTGGCGCCGCGAGCGCGCGAATCGGGAGGTCTGGTCTCGCGCTCGTGTTCTTCATGGTGAATCTGCTTAATGGAGTACATGCGTCGATCGGCGGCCGCCAGTAATTGCTCCACGTCGAAGCCGTCTTCGGGGCAGAACGCAGTGCCTACGCTCAAGGCAATCAGACTGCGTCCCGCGATTTTCTTTCCGGACGCCACCGCCAGTTGATTGAGACGATGGGCTTTCTCTTCTGCCGCTTCGGGGCTCATTCCGGGTGCGACCACGACGAATTCGTCTCCACCCATGCGGGCGACGTAGTCGTATCCGCGACACATTTCCTGCATGTGTCCGGCGAGGTCCCGCAGCAGTTTGTCGCCTTCCAGGTGGCCGTAGAGATCGTTGATCTGCTTGAAGTTGTCGAGGTCGCAGACCATCACAGCCAGCGCGGTGCCGGTGCGGCGGCAACGCGCCAGTTCCCGCGCCAGATGGACGAACAGCGAACGAGCATTGGGCAATCCCGTCAGATAGTCGGTGGTGGCGGAGTCTTCCGCTTGCTGGTACTTCAGGGCATTCTCGACTGACAAGGCAATCTTCGGAGTCACGGCCAACAGGATGCGCAGATGGTCAGCAGTGAACGAGTCGCGCTCGGCACGGTACATCGCGAGCACTCCCACCACTCCATTCAAACCCTCCAGCGGAACCGCCAGCGCGGAATGCAGGGTGGTATATTTCTCTCCCTCATTTACGTAACCGGATTCCATCTGCGGGTCGCCGTTCACGATGGGCTTGCGATTTGCCGCCACCCAGCCGCACAGGCCCTCTCCGATAGGAATGTTCAGCGAAGAAAGAAGGCGGAAGTTGTCGCCGCTGACCAGTTCCGGAATCAGCCGGCCGTTCTTGTTGAGAAATACCGCCATCGAGTCGTAGGGAATCAGGCGGCGCAGCCTCATGGACAGCACTGAGAGCGTTTCCCCCAGACTCAACGAGTTACCCAGGTCCTGGCTCAGTTCGAACATGGTCCGCGCTTCCTGGCGCGCGGCTGCAATGGAGGAGAGGAAGTCAGCGTCGCCGCCGGAGACGGCCGCGCCCGATGTCTCGGTGAATCCGCTGGCCAGAGCCCGGTCTTGTCCAACCGGGGTCCTGAATGAAGCGCCCGTGAAATCGGCTCTACCAGAGTGCCCGTCGACCGTTCGCTCCATTTCGAGGTAAGACCGTTTCAGAATCTCGACGACTCGCGGATCAAACCACGTGCCGGACAGGGCTGCGACTTTCTCCACCGCGAGGTTCAGCGGCAGAGTACTGCGGTACTGCCGATCGGAGGCGAGTGCATCCAGACAATCGACTGCCGAGAGAATGCGCGCGCCGATGGGAATCTCCTCGCCTTTGAGCCCGTCCGGATAACCGGTGCCGTCCCATTTTTCGTGATGGGAGCGCACAATCGGGGCGACAGGATAGGGAAACACCACGCGTTCCAGAATCTCCGCTCCCACGATTGGGTGGATCTTGCTTTTCTCCAGCTCTTCGGGCGTCAGCTTTCCAGGCTTGTTGATGATGTGTTCGGGAATGGCGAGCTTGCCGATATCGTGCAGCAAGGCAGCGGCACGGAGGGCTTCGATCTCATTCTCGGAGAGTTCCATTTGCTGGGCGACGGCTACGGCATAGATTCGCAGCCTTTGCAGGTGCCGGTGCGAGGTGTGGTCTTTGGCCTCGATTGCCAGAGCCAGAGCCTCGATGGTGCGCAGGTGCAGGGCAGCGACGTCCTCCACGTGTTGCTTTTCGACCTCGACCCGCTTCTTCGCGGTCTCCAGTTTTCCCAAGTACATACGGTACGAACGGTAGACCCAGAAAACAGGAAGCACCGTCAGCAGGGAAGCCTGCCAGCCGGCATGCTGGTCGACGAATCCAACCAGGAAAACCACGGCTGCTCCCACCAGATAGTAGGGGAACGACCAGAAGTGGCATTCCGCCCAAACCTTGCGCGGAGACTGACCCTCGGTTAACGAAATGATGATCGACACCGGAATCGTATTCGCGAGGAAAAATAGCAAAGCCGTGAAGACCAGGAGAATCGGCGTGTTTTCTCCCAGCACCCCGGCCATCCGGTGATAGGCGAAATACGAAAGCGCGATCGCGTTCGCCATCATGCAGACGTTAAATACGAGCTTGGCCGGAACCACTTTTTGCCGCGCTTGCCACAGGCATTGCACCAGCGTCGCAGTGCAGCCGATCAGCATGGTCTCCGGCAGGCTCAGTTCGAGGACACCCAGCAGGATGAACAGAAAGTTGACGGACATGGTGCCGTCGAGCCCGGGGATCTGGATCTTTAGGCCGGAGGACAGTACGGCAATGATCAGATAACAAGCAAAACGCTGCGGCCCGCTGCTCACGAAGTGCGTCAGCGCGTAGGCGAGTACCGACACGCCCATCGCCGCCGTGATGCCGATGAATAGAGTCGCCCGTTTGGACATGCCGACATGCCTTTTGCACCCGCGCCACCACCTCGCGGAGCATCATTACCCTTGTGACCCAATGCTGTGAGCCGATTGAGGTTACCGTCCCCGGCTACCGCTCATTCTTGCCTTGCCGACTCCGAAATCAGTCCCCCGGCACCTGCCGGGACGAGTGAATCGGCGCAAATATGCCAATACTGTTGATATCTATGCCAGTAAATGTTAGTGCAGCGCTAGGAGGGGGCCTAATTACTGAAGTAACCGTCGAACCCGGTCCGTCGCTGGGACCCTTAGAGATATTACTTTGGTGTGTAGGTGATTTCGAAAAGGTCTCAAAGAGTCACAGGGACTGTGTCAGCATCCATCAGGGCAAGCCCTGCATACTTACAAGGGAGGCGTGTTTTCCAGGTCCCGCACCCCTGATTCGGTGCCGATTTCGGGCCGATATCGAGGCGACGACCACGTTTAGGTCACCCATGATTCCACCTGTCGAAAAAGATCGGGAACCTGTGGTCCGGGACCAGCGCCCTCGTCCGTCCGCGGCCGGCAGGTCAGTTCTTAGCGCCGGTATCTTCGACCAACTGCAGGATGCGGTCATAACTACCGACCTTCAAGGCAACGTCACCGCTTGTAACAAGGGAATAAGCCTCTATGGCTATGCGGCGGACGAGTTGGTTGGCAAGAATATTTCCGGACTCTATCGTCCGGAGGAGCAGGTGTTTTTCGCCCGGCAGGTGATTCCTACTGTTCTTGAGAAGGGCAGATTCGCGGGTGAACTGCGTTCCCGCGCCAAGTCCGGCGAGGATGTTTATGTACATCTGTCGATGACCCTGTTGCGCGACGCAGACGCGGTACCCTCCGGCATGGTGGCTCTAGCCATCGACATTACGGACAAAAAATTGCTGGAGCGTGCTCTGGAGGAAGATCAGTCGCGGCCAACCGCGGGCGCCACCTCTGACCTGACCGTAACCTGTCGCGAAATCGACGGCACGCAGTTTGTGATGGCTAGTCCCCTGATGCACAAATTCATGGGCATGGTGGATCGCGTAGCCGGCCACGCCGAGACCGTACTCGTGGTCGGAGAAACCGGTACTGGCAAAGAGTTGGTAGCGCGCACCATCCACAAGTCTTCGCATCGCTGCCATCAGCCGCTGATCGACATCAACTGCGCCGCTTTGCCCGAGCATCTGGTGGAGAGCGAATTATTCGGCTACGAAAAGGGCGCCTTCAGCGGAGCTGACGCTTCGAAACCGGGACTGTTCGAACTTGCCGATAAGGGCACCATCTTTCTCGACGAAATCGGCGAATTGCAAACCCAGGTCCAGGTGAAGCTGCTGCGCGTTCTCGACGGCGCTCCATACTACCGGTTGGGCGGCCATCGCAAAATTATTGTGGACGTCCGCGTAGTCGCCGCCACCAACCAGGATCTTGAACTCGCAGTGAAAGAAGGGAAGTTTCGCAAAGACCTCTACCATCGCCTGAGCCAGTTCCAGTTACGCGTGCCACCTTTGCGCGAGCGTCCGGAAGATATCACGGCGCTGGCGCAACATTTTCTCGCCCTGAAAGTCGTGGGCAAAAGCTTTTCCGCCGAAGCCCTGGCGGCGCTTCAGTCCAACGACTGGCCGGGCAACATCCGCGAGTTGCGTAACCTGGTGGCGCAATTGGCCATGGCCGGAACGGGCAAGCAGGTGACTCTCGCCGAGGTCCAGGCTGAACTCTCCGGCGAAAACCGCGCGTTGGCCCGCACAGGTTCCGCGTTGCCGCTCGGGAACCTCGAAAACATGGAAGAGCAGATGATCATCCAGGCGCTCGAAAGCACCGGCGGACATCGCGCCCAGGCAGCCGAGCGGCTCGGGATCTCGCGCCGCACCTTGAGCCGCAAACTGCGCGAGTACGAAATTGAAGCGCCCACGGGCGACCGCCGCGCCACGCTCGGCACCATCAGTAACGAGCAACAGAAATTCTTCCGCTCCAAGGTCAACCTGACTGTGAATCTCCAAAATGCCCAGGGCAGGGAATGTCAGGCGCAGGCCACGAACCTGAGCACCGGAGGCATGGGCCTGGACAGCATTCCCGATCCCGCACACTTCACCGGCTTGCTGAGCGTGAGCTTCGTGCTGCCGGATAGCGACGTCGTTATCCATGCCAAAGGACGCCTGATGTGGGCCGACGCAAGCGGGCGGGCGGGCCTGCGCTTTGTGGTGATCGAGCCCGCTCTCTTCGAGCAGTTGCAGCGCTGGACCAACCGAAAAATGAAAGACGAAGGGTGGGAGTTTACGTCGTGATCAGCCAGCCCCACAGCCCGAAAAGGACGCGGCGCTAATGGCGACGGAATCGACAGCCCAAGCCAAAGGTCTGCGGATTGTGCCGCGCTATCCCTTCGAGGCGCGCTGCAAAATCCGGATTGAGCGTCCCGAAGGACCACTCGAGACCGAAGGCTGGATTCGTGACCTCAGCGAGAGCGGGATCGGCGCTTTCGTCGCCACTCTCATCTTCATCGGAGAGTGTGCCACGCTGCGCATTCCGATCGCCAGCGGCCGCGAGTTGGTCGTCCCGGCCAAGGCCACAAGAGTCCTGGGAACGCAGTACGGCTTTCAATTTACAGCTCTGAGTTCCGGTCAGAGAGACGATATCCTGCGCGCGGTGGCCGGCAAAAAGGCAATACCGTTCCAGCCGTTCGAGAAGTGAGCCGTGGAGGGTCCGCTCCGCGGAATCCGTATCCGCATGCCGGAGTGGTGACACATCGAACGGAGAAGCTTGAGAGCGGTCTAGAGATCGAGCATGATCCATGTTGGCGCGTGGTCGCTCGCGTTTTCCTGCCCACGCGCCCATCGGTCAACACCGCCGTCCACGAGCCGGTCCGACAAATTCGGTGAGAGCAGAAAGTGATCGAGTCGCATGCCTTTGTCCTTCTGCCACCGTTCAAATTTGTAATCCCAGAATGTCCAGAGCGGCCCGTCCGGATGTAGCTTCCGCATGGCGTCAGTCCAGCCTTGAGCCAGCAAACGCGCAAAGGCCTGTCGGCTCTGGGGTTGGATTAACGCGTTGTTATCCAACGATCGAGTCGGATAGATGTCCTGCGGTGTCGGCACGACGTTGTAGTCACCGGCCAGCACCACGGGTGCGCCGCTCGCCATGAGTTCGGCGGCGTGGGCAATCAGGCGCTCAAACCAGGCCAACTTGTAATTGAATTTCGGTCCAGGCTGCGGATTCCCATTGGGGAGGTAGATGGAAGTAATCAGAACTCCCTGAACCGCCGCTTCGATGTAGCGAGCTTGATGGTCTTGCGGATTTCCCGGCAAGCTGGTGCGAGTCAGCACGGGAACGTGGTTTCTCGCGAGAATGGCCACGCCGTTCCAGGAGCGCTCTCCTTGCCAGACCGCTTCGTAACCGAGAGTCCGAAGGGCCTTCACGGGAAAGGCTTCCTGCTCTGCCTTGAGCTCCTGGAGACTCACCACGTCCGGTTCAGCTTTCGCTAACCAAGCGAGGAGGTTGTCGAGGCGCTTATTGATGTTGTTAATGTTGTAGGTGGCGACTTTCACTAGCCCCTTTCTGTCCTCGTGCTTCTGGGTGCTCCCAAAAGGAACAACCGAGTTCATGGTTCCGCCTCTGCTAACAGAGGTCTCTTAGACCCGTCTATTTTTCGTGTCCTTGCTCTCGAAGTTATTTGCCAACCGAATCCCGGTCCTCAGAACCTTCCTGGTCCTTGGTCTTGCGCCTCTAGCCCCACTACCAACTTTCGCGCAGTCGGCGATCTACAAAATTCATCTCGATCTTCGCACACCGTTGCACGCGAATGTTGAGACTGAACTGGATGCCCCAGACGGCTCACTATTCACAGCAGAACATGCTGGAGGATATGCGTGGTGGGACTTCATCAAGAATGTTCGCCTAATCCGCAAAGACGGCTCCACGATGCTGGTCACCTCGGACGCACCAGGGCACTGGGATTTGCCACAATCGGCAGGTCGCCGAGTACGGCTGACCTACGACGTCGACTTGTCTTTCGCGGAAAAGGTAAGAAATGGCGATCTTCGCGGCGGGCTCCGTTTGGATGACTCGCTCTACGTCGTGAATCGAGCGCTGTTTGTAATGAGTAGTGCATCGGGACCTAAGGTGATTGAATTCGCGGTTCCAGCGTCGTTCACGATCGCCACACCGTGGAAACAAATTGCTGAGTATCATTTTCGTGCTGCCGACAACCGTGAATTAACTGAGAATTGGACAATTCTGGGGCGGTTTCCTGTCGTCAATTTCAAGCAAAGCAACTTCCAGGTCACATTCGCGTTTCCTGGCGTAAGCGATCAAGAGGAGTCTCTTCTCAAGCCGCTTTTCGAGCCAGTGCTTCGGGAATACTTGCGTATATTTCCGCAAACGCCGGCGACGCACGTGTTCTTCGCTTTCTTTCACGGAGCGGAAGACAATGGCGAGGGATTTTTGAATTCGACAACGCTCACGATGGTCGATCCGATCACTCCGAAAAACAGAATTTTATGGACGAATCTGCTGGCACACGAAATTTTTCATCACTGGAACGGTGGTTTGCTTGTGCCCCGCGAGGACGAGAAAACGGCTTGGTTTTCGGAGGGCGTAACGGAGTATATGGCAAATCGCACGATTAGCCGGACAGGTCTGATCAGCACGGAACTGTTCTTAAAGAAGTTAGAGACGCATGTTGCTATGTACGATTATTGGATGTGGGCACCACCTTTTCAGAAGACTACGTTGGAGAGCGCCGGAGGCGACAAAGACTTCAATCGTCCCGCGGTTTACAGCGGCGGTGTTGTGACTGCGTTTTGTCTGGATACAACGATCCAAAAGCAGAGCTCAGGCAGCAAAAGTTTAGAAGACCTGCTGCAAGTTATGATGGATCGCTACGGCCTTACAGGGAAGCAGTGGGGCAGTGACGATCTCGTTCGGGACACGTCGGAAGTGGCCGGAGCAGACCTCGGCGCCTTTTTCACGCGCTATATCAGCGGGCGACAAGTGTTGCCGGTAAAGAGTTGCCTCACAGAAGCGGGATTCGATGCAGCGTTGTCAGACTATGCCGGTGAAGCGTTCATATCCCTGCAAGAACACCCCACATCGACGGCATACGCGATACGAGAGCGCCTCCTACGTCAGTAGAACCGCCTTTCTGTCGACAATGGTGAAGACGAAGATCATGGTGCCTTCGAAATCCTTCAGGGCGGCCACCAGCATTTCCCGGGGTGGATCGGTTCAGGTCGTCAGATGAGCTTCCTGGCGACATCGCGTTCGCCGTGTTCGAAGGCGTCTACGAAGGGTTCAAGCTCTTCATCAGTCATGCCAATGCTCTGTCCGGTCGTGCGCCAGGTGCCCACGGCACGCGCAACTTCGCTCAGTATCTCCCTGGCTCGCGCGTCGGTGATGCGGAAATAAGCAATTACTGACATGAGAGCGTCGATAGTCATGTCCGGGCCGGCGTCCTCGGATATCCACGTCTTCAATTCGCGCACGCGCTCGGGTGATGGGTTGAGGTCGAAAGCGGGCGACAACCGCCAGAATGCCCGATCTACATGCAGAAAGCCGTGATTGTGCAGATGGTCGTCCACATTCGTAATCAAAATCGAGAAGGCAATACGCCGCCACAACTCTTCGATATCGGCTGGCGCGTTGGCCCCGTGTACGCGGATGGCGTCTACGATCTCTGTGTAGAAGTGTTCCTCGGATTCCGTCACCTCGACACCGAGCATCGTTGCGGCGGAGACATACATGATGCGCCGTCCATTGTGTTGCCGGTCGAAGCGGCGGATCAGGGCAACCGGCAAACCGTCACTTTCTACAATCCGAGACGCAGCGGCATCGATCCCAGCGTTCCTGGCAAGCGTAAGGGCGAGCACTTCTCCCTTCGTAACGGCGAGCCCGTCGGTGATGCTCGGAAACTTGCCGATGCTGAGCGCGCCGTCATCGTCCATGACAGAGCATTTGGGGCGCATGCCGCCGAGCGACGTGCCTCGCCCGCGCAAATATGCAAGATCCGCCGCCGTTTCTTTGTTGGCTTCGACAGCGCGTGACGCGCTCAACAAATGACCAAGCTCGAAAAGCGGCGGGGTCGTCCGGCGCCCTTCCTCCTGCGCGCGCTGGAACACGCCCTCCTCGTCGCGAAAACGAAGCGCGCCCACTCTGCTGAGGTCATCCACGGCCAGCAAATAATCAAGCGCGTTGAGCGGTTGCGCCTCGTCTTGTTTTCCTTCGCGGCGCAATTGCTGTCTGCGTTTGACGTAATCGCGCATGATGACACGCATTGCCCAGCCGTCGGGCTCGGTGTCGGCAATCGCCGCATGGAAGAGAGAGCCGTCTTGCGCCCTACGATGAAACTGTGGCCCTGCCTGAAGCGGAAGCGACGGTCCCAGGGCGAAATGGGCGGGGTCGCGGAGCCACTCTGCACTGTACTCAAAGGCAGCGTTTTCGCGACGGCCTTGCAGGTCGTAGCGCAGCGTGCCGACCGGCGGCCCATCGCCTAGTAACACGTCGATAGTCCGCTTCATGATTTAGGTGCCTGTGCTTTCTTCATGCGCACGCGCTTGGGCAAACGTTCTTCATCGAGCAGAAG
The DNA here is from genome assembly GCA_963799305.1 of uncultured Acidobacteriota bacterium. GTDB lineage: Bacteria > Acidobacteriota > Terriglobia > Terriglobales > Acidobacteriaceae > Acidiflorens. The sequence goes on from CAWCWX010000002.1 coordinate 493,156, forward strand.
GCCGGTATCGTCGCGGCTCACGTCGATCAGGGTGCCAAGAGGACTGCCAAGGCCCAGGACGAAAAGCGCCATCGCATAAACGCCAAGGCCGACCTTGGGGCTGCCCTTCTCTGCGCGGAGATAAGTGTTCTTGGAGACGCCCATGCGATCAGCAACGGCAAGGACCGTAAGCCCACGTTTCCGCCGCGCGGTCGCAAGGTCGCTGCCGAATTTGGTCAGCGACCGTTTGACGGCAGGAGGCAGAACATCCAACACGCTCGACCTCATAGATATGGCTCCATATATACAGCCTTAATACCTGATAAAGTCCAATATATGGGGTTTTATTTGATTTGTCTATAGAGGCGGCATTCAGAGGTATAGCCCTGTCATTGTGGGCGAACCATGCACAAAGGCCCTGCAACCTCTACGAATAAATCCCCGGCGCCTCATGTCCAAGCTTCTGCACGTACTCAACGTACGACCCAGGATAAACAGTGGGATGGCGGTCCGTGCCGCTTTCACCGCCCAGTTCCAGCACACGTGAGCCGAGGCCGCGAAGGAACATGCGGTCATGTGATACGAAGATCATGGTGCCTTCGAAATCCTTCAGGGCGTCGACCAGCATCTCCTTGGTCGCAAGATCCAGGTGATTGGTCGGTTCGTCGAGCACCAGGAAGTTTGGCGGGTTGTAGAGCATGCGCGCGATTGCCAGCCGCGACTTTTCTCCGCCAGAGAGTGCGCGGATCTTCTTATCTACGTCTTCGCCGGAGAACTGGAATGCTCCCGCCAGGTTCCGCAGCGCGCCGATACTGTCCTGGGGGAAATCCTGTTGCAACTGTTCGATGACGGTGAGATCGGAATTGAGCACATCCAAAGACTGTTGCGCGAAGTAGCCCATATACAGGCTGGCGCCAAGCCGCACGCTTCCGGCATCTGGAGCACTGGCTCCGGCGATCATTTTAAGAAGCGTAGTCTTACCAGCGCCGTTTCTCCCCATGACGGCCCAGCGTTCTCCGCGGCGGATGGTGAAATTGAACCCTTCGTAAATCACACGCGGGCCGTAACTCTTGTGCAGATTCTCCAGGACAGCGACCTGTTCGCCGGATCGCGGAGGGACACGAAAGTCGAATTTCACGACCTGCCGTTTTTTGGGCAGTTCGATCTTTTCGATCTTGTCCAGGGCCTTGATTCGGCTCTGCACCTGGGCCGCTTTGGCCGCGTGCGTCCTGAAACGATCGATGAAGCGCTGCTCTTTGGCCAACATGGACTGCTGCCGGGCAAACGCCGCTTGCTGATTGCTCTCTCGCACCGCACGCTTTCGCGCTCGTAGAAGTCGTAGTCACCTGAGTAGGTGATGATTTCGCCGCCATCAATCTCTGCAATCTTGGAGACCAGGCGATTCATGAACTCGCGGTCGTGCGAGGTCATCAGCAGCGCGCCGGGAAATGACTTGAGGAAATGTTCGAGCCAGATGATGGATTCGATGTCGAGGTGGTTTGTCGGTTCGTCCATCAGCAATACATCCGGCATTCCGAGCAGGACCCGTGCCAGTGCAACCCGCATTTTCCATCCGCCGGAGAGAGCGCCCACGTCGCCGTCAATCTGATCGTCTTTGAACCCCAGACCGTGAAGCACTTCGCGGGCTTGCGATTCGAGCGCGTATCCGCCTAAATGTTCGTACTCTTCCTGAACGTGACCGAAGCGATCAAGGATGCGGTCCATGTCATCTGCTTTGTCGGGGTCGGACATTTCCCGCTGCAAGGCTTCCAGTTCGTGGTGCAGATCGCCGACGCGTCCGCTCCCCGCGATCGCTTCATCCAGAACCGAACGGCCCTGCATTTCCTCAACGTCCTGGCGAAAGTAGCCGATCGTCATCTTCTTGGGAACTGAGACCGTGCCCTCGTCGGGAGTTTCCTCGCCAACCACCATCCGGAAAAGCGTTGTCTTGCCCGACCCGTTGGGACCGACCAGTCCGACTTTTTCGCCGGGATTCAACTGAAAGGAAGCGTCGACGAAGAGCAACTGCTTGCCATACTGCTTATTGATGTTTGAAAAAGAGATCATTTTGAGAGGTCACTTCAACGAGCAACTTGCGGCACACCGTGCCTCTTCCAGTGTAGCGTCGGCGGGAATTGGCGGCTAACGCTGGCACGTTGATTATCTGGATTTGGACGGGTTACTCAATACCCGTGCCCTCACTGACGAACGCTTATGATCGTCTTTCCCTTTGTCCGTTCGGTCCGGTTGAAGGCGGCGAAGGCATCGTCGAGGCTAGCCACTTTGCCGACGTTTGTCCGCAGCCGGCCATCCCGGAGGCGCTGGACGAGTTCACCCAATTGGCCGCGATCGGGTACAACGACGAAGTCGATAGTCCGGCCCCCAGAGGGCCGCGCGTCGGTCGGGCCGGTGATGGTCACCAGCGTTCCTCCGGCGCGAATCACGCCCGCAGAGCGCTTCGCGATGTCGCCGCCGATGACATCGAAAACCAGATCGACTTTTCCGACGTCTTCCAGAGCGTCGTTATCGAGAGCGACGAACTCCTGTGCGCCGAAGTCGAGCGCCGTCTGACGACTGGCTGCGCGCCCGGTGCCGATGACATACGCGCCGGCCTCACGTGCTAGTTGGCTCGCCATCGAACCGACCACGCCGGCCGCACCGTGCACGAGGACGCTCTGCCCCGGGTGAAGGCGACCGTGCTCGAACAGCCCCTGCCACGCGGTTAGGCCCGGCATCACGAGGGCTGCGCCGACCGTGAAATCAACGTCGGCCGGCAGCGGAGCGAGATTGCGGGCCTCCACGGCCACGTATTCCGCCAGCGTGCCGTCGCGATACCAGTCCGTGAGGCCGAACACCCGCTGTCCAAGCGACAGCCCCGTCGTGCCATGGCCGAGACCGGTGACCACTCCGGCCAGTTCGTGTCCTGGGATGGAAGGCGTCCGGTCACGGCCGACGCGATCGGTCCACGTCGAGGGCCATGCCAGCTCGTCCCCGGTGAATCCCGACGCGTGAATCTGAACAACGACGTCGTTTACCCCCGCCTGCGGATCGGGCCGCTCCGCCAGTTTCGCCCCGGCTGTTCCCGCAGCCTGATCCGTCACCACCATCGCTTTCATCGGTCACCTCTCTGCGTCGAGTCCTTGCCTGTCAAAATAACCGATCCATTGTCCCAAGACCAAAAGGGATTGATCAAAATTCGTAGTGTAAGAAACTTCTCCAGAATCGAACAACCCGAAAATGCCCGGCGCATTTTCTCGCGAATTGCTTGCTGGGCGTGAAATAGTCCCCATGAGTCCAGACGTTTCCAGGTTGGGGATCAGTGAACAGAAATCAGGGATCACAGAATCCACACTTGACAATTGCCCGATAATACACAACCATATGGTTGTGGATAAATTGGGTACAACGTTTGCGGCTCTGTCTGATCCAACCCGGCGGGCGATGATCGAGCGACTCTCCCATGGGCCCGCCTCGGTGCATGGATTGACGGAACCGTTTGCACTTTCGCAGCAGATGATTTCAAAACATATTGCCTACCTGGTGCGGGCGCGGATTGTGATCAAGACGAAGCGTGGACGAGAGAGTGTGTGCACGCTCAGGCCAGCGGCGATCAAGACAGTCCGCGACTGGGCGATTAGCTATCGCCGGTTCTGGGAAGAGAGTTTCGACAAGCTGGATGTGGTGGTGAATCAAATGAAAAAAACGGGGGTGAGAGATGATAAAAAACATGGTTAACGAGACAGAGCGGATGGTGATCACAAGAGTTTTTGATGCTCCACGCGAATTGGTCTGGAAGGCGTGGACCGACCCGAAGTACATCATGCAGTGGTGGGGACCGGAGGGTTTTACTTCGCCGGTTTGCAAGATGGATTTTCGCGTGGGAGGAAAACTTCTCTGCTGCATGAAGGCGCCGGATGGGCAGGAGTTCTGGAACGCAGTTGAATACCACGAGATTGTTCCGCACGAGAAGATCGTTTCCCTGATGTACTTTTCGGACTCGAAGGGAAACAAGGTCGATCCTGCGGAATTAGGAATAGAACATGAGGCCATCGACGGTGCGTACGACGTAACCATCTTTGAGGATCTCGGGAACGGCCAGACGAAACTCACCTTCATTGGAAATGAACCCATGGAGAGCGCGAAAAATAGCGGTCAATTGGAGGGCTGGAACCAGATACTCGATAAAGTTGCCGCAGTTGTTGCGGGGCTGGCGCAGGCGAAATAAGAAGCTGAAGCTTTGATGATCGTCATGCGCGAGCTACTGAACATAAAGTAGAGGCAGGCGCAGCAGAACATGCAGAACCTGGCTACTGGAGAAGACTATGCGAAATAGCATTCTGACTCTCATCACAGTATTGCTCTCGAGTCTCGCTGGCACTGAAGTGAGAGCGTCAGGAGTTTCTGGGAACGCAGAAAGTAAAACTGGATATGCACCGATTCATGGCATGCAGATCTACTACGAGATTCATGGCCAAGGTAAGCCGATGGTTCTGCTGCACGGCGGAATCACCGCTTTCGAAGGCTTTGGCACTACTATCGATGCTCTGGCGAAGTCCCGTCAGGTGATTGCGGTGCATTTGCAGGGACATGGAAACACCGCCGACATCGATCGTCCCTACCGCTTTGAAGCACTGGCCGATGATGTAGCCGCGCTGGTGGCGTACCTGAAGTTGGGGAAAATTGACTTGGTCGGCTATTCATTCGGTGGCGGTGTCGCATTGCAAACTGCGATACGACATCCCGAAGTCGTCGATCACCTGGTGGTGATTTCCTCTGTCATGGCGCAAAGCGGATTCTATCCGGAAGGGCTTGCCCTGTTCGCACAGATGAGCAAGAACGCACCGATGCTTGCAGACAGCGTCAAAAAATCACCACTCGCGACGATGTACCCGAAGACGAACTGGGAAACGTCGTTCAAAAAGATGGGCGAACTGGCCAGCACGCCATTTGACTGGTCAGCGCAGGTCAAGGCTCTCAAGGAACCGACACTCCTGGTCTTTGCCGATGCGGATGCCGTTCGCGCCGAGCATATCGTTGAATTCTACAAGGCTCTCGGTGGCGCACAACGAGACGCCGGACTAGACGGATCGATGAGGTCGACGGCGCAGTTGGCTATCCTCCCCGGCACGACTCACTACAACATCATTGCCAGCCCGTCGTTGGCGGTCGTAATCAGTGAGTTCCTGACGCCAGCTCGCCAGGCGAAATAAGAAGTTGGAGTCTTGATGATTGTCATGCCGGGTGGCCCATTCATTCGCGTACTTTGCAAATGAGTGGGCGCTGCGTACGTCTGCCGACTGTTTGGTTAGGATAATTCTCTTCGACAAATGGACCGAGTCGCCACCAGTGGAGTTAGTTTTGCGATCTTGGCGCATTCCGGGTCGCATCGAAACCCACACATCGCAAAGTATTGTCTAGTCCCAGGACTAGACAAAAGTACGCGATGTGTGGGGCACCCGCAGCGTTTCCTGGGCCTCAAACCATCGCTATGCGGCTCAGTCCGCCGTAATCCGCTCGGCTTTCAGCGTCCCTTTTGCCTCGAACACCAGGTGGTTGTCGAGGTCATAGACCTCAAACGTGAAGGCACCGTGGTATCTGTTTCCGCCAGGTTCGAGAGCGACGATTTCATTGATCACCCCTCTGCCCGACAATTTGGAATTCTCATCGAAACCCCAGAATGGATGCTTGAGTTTGTAGGTCCTCGAACCGATCTTCTTAAAGACTCCTAGACACACGGTTCCTGCTCCGTTTGCCGGTTGGGGAGGCGCGGTGTCGTTGAGGATTTCTACGCCGTCGCTGAGCCACATGTCGTATCCCTCGTCGAACGGCTGCCCGTCAGACGTAAAGAGCACATGCCACAGGCCGACTATAGAAGCCGGGCCTGATCCCTTGCTGGACGTGTCTGCCGTCGCCAGGTTTCCGAGCCCCTGGAAGGCGGGCATGACGGCGAGGCCTCCTCCGGCGATCCGGTGGTCGCAGGAAGCGAGGGCAGTAGAGGGTAGGACCGCGGAAACCGCAAAGACTGCTGCCACCAGCATCACGTAGCGCTTGGTCTTGTTGATTCGGCGAAGCAGGATTCCGATCGCGGGGGGCGCGCAGAAGTTGAAAGCAGTTTGCATGACTAATTCCTCCTTGAGTTTTTCCCGCGCTCGGGCTTTTCGCCGGGCAGCGGCTACCAACGCGGTCATGATTCACTCAGGCCTCGTTCGCCGGTCAATGGTGTCCTCCTGACCTGCTTCTTCAACCTTCCTCACGAGCTAACTTATTGGTGACATGGACGCTCCCGGACATCGTGGGACCAGCCTTCAGGGTTTGGTGATAGACTGTCTGCCCAGAAACGGGGGTGCGTGCAATGGCGAGGCCGCATCCAGCGCCCGGAAAGGTAGTGCGATTTGGTCCCTTCGAGCTTGATTTGGAAAGCGGTGAGTTGCTCAAAGAAGGCGTACGAATAAAGCTACAGGATCAACCCTTCCAGATTCTCTGCATCCTGCTGGAGAAGCCCGGCCGGGTGGTGACTCGGGACGAGTTGAAGGGCCGGGTCTGGCCAGCTGACACATTCGTCGAGTTCGACCAGGGCGTGTACAGCGCCATCCGGCGTCTGCGGGATGCGCTGTGCGACTCCGCGGAGTCGCCCCGCTACGTTGAGACTCTGGCACGACGTGGCTACCGCTTCGTCGCCCCGGTTGACAGCGGAAGCGTTGTCCCCATCCCTGCTGAACAGCCCAGGCTGGTGGCTTCCACGCCAGCGCAGCGCCGCCGACCTTGGACCGCGCTCGCGGGGCTTGCAACCCTGGCGTTGGTCGTAGTTGGGTTTTCCTGGCTGGCTTGGCGGCATTTCGGAGGTCGAAGGCCTGTCGGCCGCCACGCAAACGAGATACGGACCTTGGCCGTCCTGCCCTTGGAAAATCTCTCGCACGATCCTGAGCAGGAATACTTCGCGGATGGAATGGCGGACGAACTCGTGACACAACTGGGGCAGATCAGCGCGGTCAAAGTCATCTCGCGCACTTCCTCAATGCAATACAGAGGTACGCACAAGACGCTGCCAGAGATTGCGCGTGAACTAAATGTGGACGCGGTGGTCGAGGGCTCGGTCCAGCGGTCCGGCAAACGAGTACGGATCAATGCTCAACTCATCGAAGCGGTGACTGACCAGCACATCTGGACGCGCAGCTATGAGCGCGACCTCAGCGACACCCTGGCTTTGCAGGCTGAGGTGGCGCAAGAAATTGTGCGCGAGATTGCCGCCCGATTGACTCCAGAAGAGCAGTCCCGATTGGCTAGAGTTGGGACCATTGATCCAAAGGCACAGGACGAATACCTCCTCGGGCGCTATTACTGGAACAAATGGACGGAGCCAGACCTAGAGAAAGCCATCGAGCATTTCAAACAAGCGATTGCCATGGACCCAAATTATGCTCGCGCTTACGCCGGACTGGCTGATGCGTATCGTGACCTGGGAGATCCCTACCGTGGAGGTCGTCTGCCGGTCGAGACGCTCCCCCGAGCAAAGGCGGCCGCGTTGCAGGCCCTGGAACTCGACGCCGGGCTGGGCGAGGCCCACGGCGCCCTCGCCAGCATCCTCATGTTGCTCGACTGGAACTGGATCGAGGCTGAGAAGCACTACAAATTGGAAATCCAGTTGAGTCCCAGCTACGCCAGGGGGCACTATGACTATGGCCTCTACTTGCAGGCGCTGGCGCGAAATGACGAGGCGCGGGTGCAGCTCGATCAGGCGATCGAGCTCGACCCCCTTAGCATTGAATACAGGAATGCGTTGGGATTCCTGGCGCTGACGTCAAGAGAATACGACCGCGCCATCGAGCAGCTTCGCAACTTTGACTATGGCGGCTGGAATATGAGGCTGGCCTGGGCTTACATGATGAAAGGAATGTACCCTGAAGCGGTGGCCTTGCTCGAAGCCAAAGAACGCGAGGTCGGGCCGGATCCCAATCTGCTCTCGTTTCTTGCCGAAGCCTACGGTGGCGCCGGGAGAAGATCCGACGCGGAAAGAACGATCCGTGAAATGCTGACGCAGGCCCACGTGAAGTATGTTTCACCTGCTCACATTGCGGGCGCCTACATCGGGCTGAGAGACAAGGACAAGGTGATGACCTGGCTGGAGCGCGGATTCGAGGAGCATGATGAAGTCGTCATTTGGGTCAAGGTAGCTCCGGACCTAGACTTTGTGCGATCGGAGCCGCGTTTTCAGACGCTGCTGCGGCACATGAATTTCCCTCCCTAGGAACTATGCCACCCCGCAGGTGACCGTGGGCTACACTACACCCAGAACCCAGCCCTCGATCTCCGCAGTCTCGTGCTCCTGCCGGGTGCTCCATTCATTCGCGTACTTTGCGAATGAGTGGGCGCTGCGTAGGTCTGACGACTGTTCGGTTAGGATAATTCTCTTCGACAATTGGACCGAGCAGGCACCAGTGGAGTTAGTTTTTGCGATCTCGGCGCATTCCGGGTCGCATCGAAACCCACACGTCGGGCGGTGTTTAGTGGATTGGTATTAACACCCTGGTACCGGGGTACCCCTCCCCCCTCGGTCCTTTGGAATCATCACTTTAGGCCATGGTTTCCCCGCAAAATCTTGATGTCAAAGAGCTTACAGCCAAAATCTTGAGCGTACGGGACTTAGCCCGTGTTTTTGGACGCCTGGTCCGGTTACTGTATGGCTATAGTTGATTACTGATTGTTAGCTGTGGGGCGTGAGTTGTCAAGGACGATTTGGAGGTGCGTGATCCCTGATCTGCGTGTCGCTGCCGGCATCCACGTTTTCAAAAACGAAACGTCGGGAACGCGGCATTTCTGGACCCTATCGCGTAATCCTCTTAATTACGACCCACAGCGCCAACGCAGCGATCGCAGTAGCTAAGGCTGCGATATAGCGTTGGCGCCCTGTGATGGATCGCAATAGGAAGTAGATTGGAAGAGGTGAGGAGAGTAAAGTGCCTATCGCCCACATCACGAATAGTACGCTGAGAATTTCGCTTCGATGTATAGCTCTGAGGCGAAGGTTGTCCCCCAAGACAGCCAGAGAGAGCGACCCAATCGCAAGTTGCCAAACCAAGAATTTAGCGCGACCGGCAAGAAGACTTAGCAAGGGCACAACAATCAAACAACAGAAAAAATAGGCGGACGAGGCGGCCGCGAATACCAAGCCAGGTACAGCGTTTCCAATTTGAACGAATGCCGGTCCAAGGACAATCGCCAAGGTTATGCCAGTCCATTCTCGCCAGTGCAGGTTGGTCAACAAATCGCTATCTCCTTAGTTCTCAATTGGCGGGTGGCCCACTTCTCTCCATCATCATAAACAAATCGGGGTGCCCCATTTCTCGCGTTCGTCGCGAGAAGTGGGGCTTTTCCGCGGCTCCAGGCTTTTCGCCTTCATCACCAGTACACGGTTGGCAGTCAGGAGGAAGATTCTCATAGAGCGCTTCTCTAACCGGCCCTCGGAAGACCAACCCCCTCCTTCCCCGACTGCCCCGCGGCCCACTTCTCGCAAAAAACGCGAGAAATGGGGCACCCAAATTCTTTATGATGGAGAAGTGGGCCACCCGCCAAGGCATCGGGTTGCACTGGAGCCGAGTGAGACATCCCCAGACTCAGGGCAAAGTAGAGCGGTTTCACGGCGAGTTGCAGCGAGCATTGGCGCGGCGGCGAGTGCTAGTGCCGGACGTACAACGGTGGCTGGACGAGTTTCGCTGGGAGCACAATCACGTGCGACCGCATGAGGCGCTGGACATGCAGACCCCGGCCAGTCGTTGGCGTGCGAGTGTGCGGCGCTATGATGCCAACCCGCCGCGATGGGAATATCCGGAGGGAGCGCGGGTGTTGAAAGTGGACTCACAGGGCAAACTTACGCTTGCAGGAAAGAACTGGAAAATCAACAATGCCTTGGCGGGAGAATGGGTGCAGGTGATGCAACTAGAACAACGCTTGCAAGTGTATTACTGCACCACCCTGATCCGCGAGATCGACCTGGGAATCCAGCGCTCGACCATAGTCGAGCGCTGGATTCCCAGTTAACAAAAAGTGTAAGGGATGTGTTGGGACGCTTTGTAACCCATGTCCTGGGACTAGACAAAAAAACGCGAGAAATGGGGCACCCAAATTCTTTTATGATGGAGAAGTGGGCCACCCGCCTATCTCAACCGGACATATCATGTGCTACCGACATGCGCACAATACTTCGTTGACAGCCTAAACTCGCCATCCTAGACTGGCAGGTATGGAAGTCCATTTCACCCCTGAGCAAGAAGCGCAGTTATCTCAAATCGCGAGCCATGCCGGTACGGATACTGAGCGGTTGGTAAAGGATGCCGCCTTGCGCCTGCTCGAGCAGGATGTCCGCTTTCGTGTTGCCGTGCGCGAGGGCGTCGCGCAGGCCGATCGGGGCGAGTTTATTGAAGAGGAAGAGATGGAAGCGCGCATCGAGCGGATGCTTAACTCCTGATGCGTATTCGCTGGACTCCCACAGCCGCAGCGGACTTGCAAAACATCTTCGACTACCTCAAAGAACACGAGCCTCATTTAGCCCAGCCCACTGTCATTGAAATCCGTAAATCTGCCCACTCGTTGAAAAAGTTCCCGCTGCGCGGGCGCAACGGACGTGAGGAAGGTACCCGCGAATTATTACAGCGGCGCTTGCCGCATATCATCGCCTACCGCGTGAAGGACGATGCCGTTGAAATTCTGCACATCTGGCACCCAGCGCAGGACAGGTAGCCAAGAAAGGAAATCAGCGATTAGAATCTTTGCCATCGCCCACGGACACCGGCAGCCTAGATATTAGAAAGACCGGGTCTAACAGTACTATTAACAGTTTGGGAACGTCCCGCCTGTCCCCGAGTTATCACTGGTATCACCTGCTGATCGGCCCTCCTTGGACGTAGAATCTAGGGCATGAGCCGGAAGGTCGAGGTACCGATCACACCCTCAGTGCTCCGGTGGGCTATTGAAGAGTCAGGGTACTCGTCTGAAGAACTGGCCCAGGCTCTCGGCGTCGGATTGCGACAGCTTGAAAACTGGACATCCGGCGAGAGCAAACCCACCCTGACACACGCTCGTAAGCTGGCAGGAAAACTTCATCGACCTTTTGCTTCTCTCCTCCTTCCCGAGCCTCCTGAGAGTCGGCTCCTACCCGTTCAGTTCCGACACCCCCTCGATGATGACCGGCAACTCAGTCCGAATGAGCGGCGATATATCAGGAGAGCGGCTCGGTTTCAAGAAGTACTTTCCTGGTTGATGCGAGAGCTTGAACTCGCGGGGCCGCACACCCCGCTCGCATCCGTGAACGACAACCCGGTCGCCGCGGCGAGGGCCGCGCGCAAGATGATAGGTGTCTCGGCTTCAGATCAAGAGCAGTGGGACACGCCTTCGCTGGCCTTCGACGAGTGGCGTGAAGCGTTGGAGCGAACTGGTCACTTTGCAAATCCGGGGACAGACGGAAATGGCCCCAATTCAGTCAGGACATACCGCACGCCGTTGGTGCCAGCAACACATCGTCCGTCGCGCCGCGAACCTACTGATGCAATAAGAATCCGCCCGGCAAAGCCGCCTCAAGATTGATTTGTTCTCCGGTGATGGGGTGTTGGAAATTCAGAAATTGGGCGTGCAGGAAATATCCTCCATCGCCCGGGAGCCCGGGGAGATTTTCAAGAGGCTGCCCTCTGAAGCCGTACAGAGGATCGCCTACCAGCGGATGGCCGATGGATGCCAGATGGATTCTGATTTGATGAGGGCGTCCCGAATTTAGGCTTACCTCAAATGTTGTGGTGCCTGATGTGCTGCTGGACGCCGTGCTGCCTGACGCCGTGCTGCCTGGCGTCCGTGAGATCACCTTCGCCAATGACTTTGACGGCTTGCCACTCGGGCTGGCGGCCCACACCGAACCGATGCGTGGGTGCGGTACGAGGCCGATGGGTGTGAGGATTTCGTAGGCGTCTTGCTGTGCAATGCCTTGCGCCAGCGCTCGGTAGATTTTTTGAATTCTGGGTGTGTTCCAGTTTGCGGATAGCTTAGAGGCGGCCTCCGCGGTTTTGGCGAAGAGGACGATGCCGCTCGTGCCTCGGCCCAACCGGTGGACAGGGTTTGCGTTCGGGGTTTGCTTTTGCACCAGGCGCAGGAGGGTGTTTTCCATGAAGCCCGCGCCGGGGAGGGTGGGCAGTCCACCAGGTTTGTTGACGGCCAACAGATGCGGGTCTTCAAACAGGACTTCGAAGTGCTGAGGAGTGTCTGGTTCGATCCAGGGTGGACGGTTCCAGACAAGGGTTTGTCCTGAAGTGAGCGATTCGCTTCCGGTCGCGGTGACGCCGTTGACGGTGACTTCGCGGTTGTTCAGTTTTTGTTGCCAGGCTTGTGGGGTTGAGTGGGGGTAAAGGCTTGCCAGGTGGGAGAGCAGGGTTCGTCCATGATATTTGCTGCCGATGATTGTGGTATAGGCATAGCCCCGGTTTAGCATTGGTTTGAGTGTAAGCTATGGGAATCCGCAGACGGGCAGAACGTTCCCCCCGGTCTTTCGAAAATTGCCGGTGTGGTGTTCTTGGTTGTGGTTCAACGCGAGCCAACTCCCGATGGGTCGGCAAAGCTTCTTTTGGGGGGACTTCCCGCTTGCCCGTCACTCGGAAATTTGATTTTTGGGCTGCGGGGCGCGATAGACCCAGTAGAGTCCCGCCGGGAAGGAAACCAGTCGGACCGAGTCATGGTTTTCACCAGGGTAGAGCGTGAAGCGATAATCCAGCCCAGCAGGTTTCAGCTCGTCGAGCAGTTTGGCGAACGCGATGGTGTCTTGATCAAATCCGAAATCATCTTCGCCGCCGACGGAAATATCCAAGCGAACCGGTGATGGCAGTTCCCGTAATTTCTGGCGGGCAGCCGCGAAAAGCAGGCGGTTATCCCAGCTCAATGCGGGGCTTGCAGCTACGATCCGTTGAAAAAGCGCCGGCCGTTGCTCCAAAGCGTAGATCGCAAACAGGCCGCCGTAAGAATGGCCCAAAAGGCCGCGGTCCGACGGAATCGTGCGATACGTGCGATCGACGAAGGGAATCACCTCGTGTTCCAGAAAATCGAGAAACGCCGCTGCGCCGCCCGAAGCCGCCTCGCGTGACGTTTTGGTCGGAGTGAAATCACGCGCTCGCAGCGCCATCACATCTGGAGTCGAACCATAGCTCACGTTTACCATAATGACGGGGCGCATCCGCTTCGAATAGACGTTGTTGTTCTGGAGAAAAGTCATCAGCGGAAAATGCCAGCCATCGAGAATGTAGAGCACGGGATAGGACTGGCCCGATGTGGCATAGCCACCGGGCAATGAAACGAGGAGATCATACCGCTGCCCAATCTTGGCGGACGTGAGGGTTCGCTGTTCGGTGTCAGCCAGGGTCACCGGCGGCGCGGGACTTTGGGCAAAACAACCAATTACCCCCGAGAAAAGGAGTACGAGGGCCGTCGGGCAGATAACCGGAATCGCTTTCATAGTTGCCGTTCAAAACGTGCTCAACGTAGCAAAAACGCTGCTGGCGGTTGATCCAATATAGTCCACGCAGCCTGGAAGGACGAAGAGATGCGAAAAGGTTTTACGAGACATCCACAACCGGACGCCCCCGCGACGCAAGTCAAGAACTACATCACGCCGAGCGGGCTGCAGCGCCTCAAAGATGAGCACCGGTTTCTGCTCACCAGGGAACGTCCGGCCGTGGTGGAGGTGGTGACGTGGGCTGCGGGCAACGGCGATCGCAGTGAAAACGCCGACTATCAGTACGGCAAGCGGCGGCTGCGGCAGATCGATGGGCGGATTCGTTTTCTCTCCAAGCGAATCGAAGCCGCGGAAGTGGTGGACCCGGAAGCTCGAAGGTCGGGGCAGGCTGCGACGAAGGTATTCTTCGGAGCGACCGTGCGCTATGCCAATGCCGCGGGAGTATCGCGAGTGGTGAGCATCGTAGGCACCGACGAAATCGATCTCAACCGCAACCACATCAGTTGGGTGTCACCCCTGGGGCGCGCGCTGATGAAGTCGGCAGCGGGTGACAGCGTAGTCCTGCAATTGCCGGGCGGCACAGAAAACTTGACCGTGCTGGAAGTGTGTTACGAGCGCATTTCTGTGGAACCGTTCCGTGAACCACCTGGATCCGAGGCCTCGGCGAAGAGACTTCCTCGCCGCGGCTAACTCAGTTGACGAAGATTAGTGAGGCGACCCGGGGAAGGTTCCGTCTGTCTTCCCACGAACCCAGGGAACGTCCCGTCCGTCCGCGCGTTTTGTCCATTTCTTCCCTTTTACCGAGCTAACTGAAGCGCATGCACTGGCGCCATGTTTGTGACCGGTGGTGCGGTGCCGGCCGGTTTGAGCATGGTCCAGAGAATTCGATTAAATAACGCATCATCAATGCGATCAGGGGCACTAAAATCGAGACCTTCTGACATTCTGGCAGCCGCGCCCTGTGCCGGGTTCATCTCGTTCAAATCCACTTTAGGAACCATGGTGCTGTAGGGTGTGAGGTCTGGCGTCGCGGCAAACATGTCTGCCAGAGAGCGGCTGAAGTAATCGAATTTGGACATACGTCCCATTCCCAAAATGTCTTCGATGGCCGCTATTACGTCCGTAGTGTTAGCAAATCTGTGGACCGTACCAGAGCGGCCATACGCCGAGATGGCGAGAAACGGTGAGCGGTGTGAGTCCACGTGGTCAGCACCGGCCTGCGAATCGTCCTCCACTACAAAGACCACCGTGTCCCGCCAAAATGGAGTTTGCGAGAGCGCTTCCACGATTCGGCCCAGTGCAAGATCATTATCGGCCATGCAGGCCCGAGGCGACGAATGACCCGCGGCGCCGCCAACCGTGTGATCTCTTGGCAAATACATGAGGGACAGCGCCGGCATGTCGCCTTTGCGAACAAAGTCGCGCAGCTCTTCGATCCAGGCGTCGGCCCGTTTTTGATCGGGAATCTCCAGGTTGGTTTCGGGATAGCTGGAGCTTACGTCAGCTGGCAAATCGTGCGACGTATCGGGCCCGACCACGATATCGCCGTAGTCGCGGAACCAGATTCCTTTCTTGGCGGCAAGGTTCCACAGATACCCACCCAGCGGGTTGTCGGCTTCGTCGCCGGCAAGGTCCGACCGCCGGTCGGAATACATAGAAGGAACTGTCTTTTCGCCGTAATCAGTAACATAAGCCGCCGTGGACCAGACGTGTCCCTGGCCACTTACTTCCGCATTAGTGAAAAAGCGGTCAAACAGCCCGAAGCGAAGCGCCAGGGCATGATGATTCGGCGAGACGTCCTGGCCGAAGAACACCAGGTTAGGGTCACCGTCCCCTTCTTTCATATCACCAAGAACTTGATCGTAGGTACGGTTCTCCTTAACGATGTAAAGCACATGCTTGAAGGGCGGATATCGCTTGGTGGATCGCTTCTGGCCCCAGCCATTCGCTTCCGCTACCCTGCGCGAATCCTGAGCCAATCGCGCGGGACTAAGATCAGCGGAAACGAGCCGTAGGGTTCCATTGAGCTGGCCAAGGTCATAACCTAACGGGCGTTGGATCCCCTTTCCGGGAGTTGGCCCGTCTGGGTTCGCGTGGCTACCGTGCCCCTTTCCATTTAGGATGAGCAGCCCCTTATCTACTTCCAGAACGTCGGTCGGATACCAGTCTGTAGGAATGCGGCCAACCGGACGTAACCCAGCTTGCGCGGTTCCTTCCGCAGTATTAAAGACGGCGACGGCATTGTTGTCGGCTTCGGCCACAAATAGCTTGGAGCCGTCCTGGGAAAGGCTCAGCGCATTGGGTGTACTTCCCTGGGAAGGAGCACCGGGGGCTTCGTCTTGGAGATAGCGCAAGACCTTTCTCGCATGTGTATCTACCACTGCAATCCGGTCTGTGCCCGCTAAGGCGACAAACAACCGCGATCCGGATGGATTCGACTTAAGCGCCGAGGGCCGCTGCCCAACCTCGAGCCGGCCGGTATAGAACAATGTCCCGTCCGGGTTGGTCCGGAACATCGAAAGAGTGTGACCGCCCCAGGCGGAGACATACACGTTGCCGTCCGCAGCTACTTCTACTGCGTAAGGATAATGGTCGGTAGAAAATCGCTGCACGACCTTCCCCAAAGATGGGTCCACCACGGCAAGGCTGTCGCCGACATTCTCCACAACGTAAAGAAAATTTCCCCGCTTCGAGGCCGCAAGGCCCGCCGGGTATCGTGATCCTGTTTTGTCCTCTTTCTTTTGTCCCAGGACAATTTGTTTGTCCAGGGCCGCAACCCCGTCGCGCCACAAATAGCAGTAGATCAAATCTGCATTGCCGCCGGAAACGTACAGCTCTTTGCCATCGGCAGAAAATGCCGCACCATAAAACGCCGCTTCCTGAGGAAGAGTCTGGGTCACGCGCCGGGTGGCAAGATCCACAACCTGGACTCCCTGCTCGCGCCAGCCGCTCAGGACTACAACAAGCTTTTTACCATCTGGCGCCAGCGCCATTCCCAGAGGCATGCTGCTCAAATCAACGAATTCTCCTTCGGGATCAAGGCGCAGTCCGGTGGCCAGAGGAGTGGTGTAGGTTGGGGCCGAAGCCAGCTTTTGCTCCTGCGACAATATCAACGCCGGCATGAAAAAGAAGAAGCCGACGGTCAGAAGAGATCGCAGCGTGCGGGTAACTCGTGGTGCGCAATTATTTCCACCATGAACCATAGTTTGCGCAACTCCTACATCGGAATGCAGGGCATGCCCCTGGTGTTGCATAGACGTCTTAGCATGGTATGGGTGAGCCATTTCTGTGGGTCCACGCGAACCCTCGGCAAGAATGCCTGGGCCGGTTCACGCAACTATTTGACACGGGAGGTGGTGCGTGGGGGCCGGGGACAGCCGGTGGAGAAGTGGGCCGCGATGCTGCGGGCACTCGAGTGAGAGTGCGTTGAGTGGTAAAATCTTGTACGGATGTCCTCGTTATTGCTTAGCCAAGGGGACATCGTCACCCGAGGAGAGCCGCAAAGCACTCCATGGGCACGTGACAAGAATCTGTGGAAATCCATGAATACTTTCATATTTACTTGCACAGTTTCACATCGTTGTCTGGGATGAAAAAGACAGAGAATGTGAAATAAGCTGTAAAATCAGGCACTTCCACGAAGCGCCGGGATGGCGGAACTGGCAGACGCAGCGGACTCAAAATCCGCCGACCTTCGGGTCTTGGGGGTTCGACTCCCCCTCCCGGCACCATACCATCAAAGTAGCTGAGCTCGCCATCTTGGCAACAAACCCGCGCGCGACTCCAACCAGATTATCTGCGAGTCTACTATCATAACCACCGAAGGTAAGGATGCACTGAACGCCTACGCATTGCGAAGGACGCGGATGGTTGGCGAGCATCGGCCTGAGTGGCAAAGAATTGAACGTGGGAAGGCGTGACTGAAAAATGTTTGTCAACCGCAAACGTATTCTGATTGAGTTCGGGGATTGCGACCCGGCGAACATCGTGTTCTTTGCGAATTATTTTCGCTGGTTCGACGATTGCACGACGGCCCTGTTCAAGGCGGCGGGGCTTCCGATCCGCGAGCTGTTTCGTTCGTATAACGTGTTGGGAATTCCGGTCGTCGAAGCCAATGCGCGTTTCTTTGCCCCCTCTACGCAGGGCGATGAAGTGGAAGTGGAGTCGACCGTCGTCGAACTTCGCAACAGCAGTTTTGTCATCACCCACAATTTTTTCTGTAAGGACGAGTTGTTGCTGGAAGGGCGGGAAGTCAGAGTGTGGGCGGCGGCCCATCCTACCGAAGCGCATCGCATGAAGGCGTTGCCGCTGCCCCAGGAAGTAATTGACAAGCTGTCGGCGAACGGCTTGTGAATGCCCGACTAGAGCCAGTGTTTCCGTGCCTTTTGACTTTCCATCCCGCGTAAAGCAATTCGCCCGCGAAGTCGGATTCGATCTGTGCGGGATTGCCCCCGTCCGCCAGTTTCGTGAAATCGAAGCGTTTCCTGCGTGGATCGCTGCCGGACGTCACGGCGAAATGCACTACATGGAAGCGCGCAACGATGCCGGCGAACTGAAACGCGGATCGCTGGCGCGGGTCGCTCCCTGGGCTCGCAGCGTGATCGTCTGCGCGATCAACTACAACACTGACCAGCCCTATTCCACGGCGTCACAAGACCGCAGCCGCGGTTGGATTTCGCGTTATGCCTGGAGTCGCGAAGACTATCACGACGCGGTGCTGCAGCGCCTGCGCAGAGTAGAAACGGCGATTCAGAATGATTTACCTAACCACCAAACACCAAGCACTAACCACTCTTTCCGTTCCTACGTCGATACCGGCCCGCTGATCGAACGCGTGTATGCGAAATACGCAGGGATTGGATGGATCGCCAAGAACACTTGCGTTATTCATCAGAAACTCGGTTCGTGGCTGTTTCTGGGAGTGATCCTGACTTCGCTCGAACTGGAGGCGGACCTGCCCGCTCCCGATCGTTGTGGAAGTTGCACGCGCTGCATCGACGCCTGTCCGACCCACGCGTTTGTCGCCCCCGGCGAACTCGACGCGCGGTTGTGTATTTCTTATCTGACAATCGAGAAGCGCGGTGAGATTCCGGAAGAGCTTCGGTCGGGGATCGGCCGCCATGTCTTTGGCTGCGATATTTGTCAGGACGTTTGTCCCTGGAACCGTAAGGCTGCAATCACCGCCGCACCCGAGTTTCAACCTCGCCCAGGGCTGGTGAATCCTGCCCTCGACTGGCTTTCTGAAATGGAGCAGGAGGAGTTCAGCAGAGTATTCCGTGGATCGCCTATCCGTCGCACCAAACGCACGGGCCTCCGCCGCAATGCTGTGATCGCGATGGGAAACAGCGGAGACACGAAATTCCTGCCAACGCTCAGACGGCTCGCGGGAGACTCCGACGCGATTGTCGCCGAGCACGCGCGTTGGGCGATCGCAAAGTTACAACCGAATCCCAAGCCGGCGGTCACGAGCTAACCCCAATCGTCTCGTCGAACGACAAACGGCGAAAGCCAAACCCCAAACGGCTACAATCGATCCATGTTTGCTGACAATCTTCTCCGCAATAAGCGGATTCTCATTACCGGTGGCGGTACTGGACTTGGCAAGGCCAGCGCCCAGCGCTTCCTCGAACTAGGCGCCGAAGTCTACATCTGCGGACGGCGTGAGGAAGTCCTCGTGGCTACCGCACAGGAACTTGGCAGCCGCACCGGCGGCAAGATTCATCCGCGCCGCTGCGACGTGCGCGACGCCGCCGCGGTCGAGGAGATGATCGAAGCCATCTGGGCCGAAGGTCCCCTCGATGTCCTCATGAACAACGCTGCCGGAAACTTTCTCGCCCGCACGGAAGAACTCTCGCTGGGCGCGTTTCAATCCGTGCTCGGCATCGTGCTGATGGGCACCCTGCATACCACGCTCGCTTGCGGGCGGCGCTGGCTGCGAGCCGGCCACCGCGCGGTGGTGCTCAACATCACGACCACTTATACCGAGACCGGTTCCGCCTACGTGGTGCCATCTGCTATCTCCAAAGCTGGAGTGCAGGCGCTGACCCGCAGCCTTGCCGTCGAATGGGGCAATCGCGGAATCCGCATGAACGCGATTGCTCCCGGCCCCATCCCGACCGAGGGCGCATTCTCGCGTCTGTTGCCGCGTCCAGAACTCGAGCAGCTCGCCAAGCAAAAAAATCCCTTGGGACGTTTCGGGACGGTCGAGGAGTTTGCGAACCTCGCCGCCTTTCTGGTCAGCGACGGATCGGGCTACATCAACGGCGAAGTCGTAACGATGGACGGCGGTGAATGGCTTCAGGGAGCGGGAGAGTTCACGGAACTCGGTCGTCAACTCACGGAAAATGAATGGCAAATGATGAAGCCGAAGAAGCCAGCCTCGCCAAAATGAGTGTTTGTTGGGAACGCTAAAGCCGAGAACTGGTAGGCCCGGCAGGAATCGAACCTGCAACCACCGGATTAGAAATCCGATGCTCTATCCGTTTGAGCTACGGGCCCACTCGCGGAACATATCTTCGCCTCAGGGGCTGGGAAACGGGGTCAAAAGCATGTCCACGGCCTGAGTATCGCACAGGTTTTGGACGTGCTGCCAGCTCGCAAACAACACCGGGGAACTGTTATCTGAGGCTGCCGTATTCTCAGCCTTGCTATCCAATCCACTCGCCCTACGTCTAGAACCTACGGGCACTCATCGTTTCGGCTCCAAGAACATACTGCGCCACGGCCGCCAGATCTGCCAAGGCGGCGGGGGAATTTCCTGCTAAAAGGAGAAACGTCATGGTTTCAGGAAAAATGATGCGGCTGATGTTTTCAGCGATTCTTGCAATCGGCACGATTATGTTGCTGGCTTGCAACAAGTCGGACGCCGGCGCGCGATCGGCGGCTGCGGCTCCCGCCGATGGCAAGATTCCCATTACCACGCAATCGGACGAAGCCAAGAAAGAATTTCTCGCCGGCCGCGATCTTGCCGAAAAGCTGAAGGCGCAGGATTCGGTTGCGCACTTTGACAAAGCCCTCGCGCTCGATCCCGAATTTGCTTCCGCGGAATTGGCTCGGGCCAACAGCTCTCCCACTGCCAAGGATTTCTTCGAGCATCTGAACAAAGCTGTCGCGCTCGCCGGCAAGGCGTCCGAAGGAGAGCGGCTTCTTATTCTTGCCAACGAAGCGGGCGCCAACGGCGAAGTGGTCAAGCAGAAGGAGTACCTCGACCAACTCGTGGCCGCTTATCCAAACGATGAGCGCGCTCTCTTCAACCTCGGCAACTACTATTTTGGGCAGCAGGAATACGAGCAGGCCATCGCGCACTATAAGAAAGCTACGGAACTGGCTCCAAATTTTTCGCCGGTGTACAACATTCTCGGTTATGCCTTCCGGCAGCAGGGGAACTACACGGACGCGGAGCAGGCTTTCAAGAAGTACATCGAGCTGATTCCCAACGATCCCAATCCCTACGATTCCTATGGCGAACTGCTGCTCAAGATGGGACGTTTTGACGACTCGATCACGCAATACCGAAAAGCGCTCAGCATGGACTCTCATTTTGTGCCTTCGCACTTCGGCATTTCCGCCGACCTCATGTATCAGGGCAAGCATGACGAAGCCGCCGCCGAGCTCCAGAAAATGGCGGACCAGGCGCGCAATGACGGCGAACTGCGAACCGCTTATTTCGGCCTGGCGGTGGTCGCAGTAGACAACGGTAAACTCGACAAAGCCGTGCAGCACATGGACCAGGAATACGCCGTCGCCGAGAAGAAAAATGACGTGGCAGCCATGGCGGCCGATCTTCAGGCCAAGGGCAATATCATTGCCGAGATGCAGCGTTACGGCTTGGCCCAACAGCAGTTCGATCGTTCCTTTCAGATGGTAGAGGCTTCCACGCTCTCGCAACCCATCAAGGACAACGCCAAACTGCTGCACCTTTTCAACCTGACTGTGCTCGCCATCGGGCAAAAAGATTATGCGACGGCGAAGAGTCACGCCCAGGAATATCGTGCCGGCGCCGACGCCTCAAAGAATCCGGGACAGGTCAAACTGGGCCACGAACTGGCGGGAAGAATCGCTCTTGCCGAGAAAGACTACAGCACGGCGATCGCGGAACTGGAACAGTCCAACGATCAGGATCCCCGCAATCTATATCGCTTAAGTCAGGCCTATCAGGCCAAGGGAGACATCGCCAAGGCACAGGAGTATCGCCAGAAAGCAGCGGGGTTCAATTCGCTTCCGGCGCTGAACTATGCCTTCATTCGCGCCAAGGCGCAGAAGGCCGCAACGGCAAGAAAGACCTCCTGACGACAACGCAAGAAAAAAGGGGCTGCTGGCGCAGCCCCTTGAAGTTCAGCCGAATGATGGTTCTAGTGGCAAACTACCTGTGGCGCGGCAAAGCCGTTCAGGAAGGTGTACCAGCCGTTGACCGAGGTTGACGGCGTGATACGCGCAAACCAAGGGAAGAAAACCAGATCTTCCGGATGGTAAGTAAACGGAAATTTCCCGCCCATCGCCACGGTAAAAGCATTGCCGGTAACTGGGTCGCCGACTTCGAGGTTGCCCTGACATCCGCTGACTTGTCCAACATGTCCCCATGCCGGAACTGAATTCTGGGATGGTATGAGCGGATCGTCCATCCATTCGCCGATTTCGTGACTGAGGGCATGAACGTCCTGAATGGGCGCATTAAAGATTCCGGGATCGCTGTAAGCCGCTACTGCGTAGGCCTGTGTCCCAAGTTTGTTCGTGCTGTGGTAGCCGAGGATACAGCAACCGCCCGAGGTCCAGAAGGTGTTGTAGTCCAGGAACAGGGGCAGAGTGTTGGCCGGAACGCCCAGCGTTGTCAGTAGATTCATCGCGACGTTGTCGAAGAAGTTGATATCGACTTCTCCGATGCGGGCGCATGGTCCGGCCACAGTGTGGCCGCTCACGGCGGGCACATTGATCGTTTGCAGGGGCATTGTCTGAATTGGGTGCAGCAGTACGTGGTAATTCGGCGACGTGGTCGAAACGTTGCTCCAGAAATTGGCGCGCTGGAAAGCGTCGATGTATTGCGTCTTGCCGACATTGGTGCCGCCCGGCGAGAAGGTGACCGATTTCTTGATGAGAGGCGAGCCTTTTACACGGGCAATGGTGTTCTTCACATCGCCGCATACTAACTTATTGGCCGCGAGGCTGGTGCCGTCGCTGAACGTAAATTTGAGAGGAATAATCACGAGCGGTATGTTCGACGTTGCGGAACCGGCCGACGGATCGGTGCCCACCATGTGATAGGTAAAGGTCTGATTGTTGAACTTGAACGTGCTGGTCCAGATCGGTATCTGAACGTTGGGTTGATCAGTTTGGGGAGCGTTATTGGCCCGCGGGATCACGGCGAACATCGGCCTGGCGTCCGGAATGTATGCCGATTTTCCCGGCAACACCTTGAGTTGCGTGACCTTCTGCGCGAAGCTCACACTTGCCAACAAAGTCAGACAGAGAATGGCCACTACACACTTCTGGGATTTGCTCACTGCTTCCTCCTGAGAGATGACTCGCTTTGCGTTCTTTGCTGTTAAGTCCCTAGAGCCGAAGGGATCCGGGGGGAACGGATGGGTGCGAAACGCTGGCGATTATTCTGTTCGTACTTGTAGTGAGTGTCAAGGGATTTGCTCAGCCCAGCCCAAAATACTTGGCGATACTATTGACCAGTTGTAGTCGTCGCTTAGTCTTTCAGAGGCACCATGGCGAGATCGCCGCGGCAAAAAGTTGCGACTCGCAGCAGTCCGCCGGCGGGTTGCGGCATCGTCATCACAGGACCGTAACAGAAGACCGCGTGCCCGTTGGCCGCCATGTGCCAGCGTCCTCCCTTTCGGGACTCCTGCCTGGCGGGGGCAGGGGAGGGCTTGGCTGGGGGTGTAAACCTGGGGACGGGAAGAGACAACAGCAAGGCGAGGGTCAGGGCCTTCATAGGGTCTCTCTCAATTCATGGCCCTACCACGGGCCGTTTTCTTACAGAACCAAAACTTAAATTACACGGGTGGAGCGCCGTACGTCCTGCAAGTCCGCCGCGGGTTTTTCCGGAGCTTCTTTCTTAATGCGCGCCGATTTCTCCGGATGCTTGGCATCTTTGCTGGGTGCCTTAGGCGCGGGGTTCGGAGTGCTTCCAGATACCGCTTCCTTTTGCTCGGTCGCGATTGCCGTTTTTTCCCGCGACGGAACGGCAACGTTGTGAGCCATCTTGTCTTTGAGGGTCGCCAGCTGTCGGCTGTCCTTGAGCATCTCCCGCAGCAGGCTGCGCTGGGCCTCGATGGTTTGACCCTGCTCCACCACCAGGAGAGTCAGGATCCCGTACGAAACCACGAACAGGATGATCAGCAATGGAAGGAGTGCCCCCCGCGTCTTCGGCTGAGGCTCTGCACTCTGCGTGGCGTAGATAACAGTCAAGGTGCCCCCAAGTTGCCCAGTCTGCTGGGCTACCCTGATGAGTGCACCTGTGAAACCATCTGGAAGGTGAAACCTAACTGGTTGGTGGAAATGAACTTAAGGATCAGTCTAGGGGGCCAAGTCCAGTGCCGCATGCAAGGCTCTGCACTTTATGAGTAACGCCAATAGCGTTACGGAGGTAAGCGGCGGTATAGGACGGACACTCCTGTCCGCCGCACTTGCCCTGCCCAGCAAGGGTTTTGGGGCCAAGGACAGCATCCACCACGGGGACACAGAGACACAGAGAAACGCACAAATTCTTGATTTCGGCTGTGGTTTTCTCTGTGTCTCTGTGACTCCGTGGTGGATTCGCTCTTTGCCACTTTTCCCGCCCTGCGGCATCCTATGGAAGGAGAAAATATGCCTGAAAAACTGACTGAAAAAATCACCAAGACCGAAGCTGAATGGCGTCAGCAGTTAACTCCCGAGCAATTCCATGTGACCCGGGAAGCCGGCACCGAGCGTGCCTTTACCGGCAAGTACTGGGATAACCACGAAGGTGGGACGTATTTCTGTGTGGGCTGCGGCGCGCCCCTGTTCGACTCGGAAACCAAGTTCGATTCCGGCACGGGATGGCCCAGTTTCTACGCCCCAACCGATCCGCAGAACGTGAGAGAGCACACCGACCGCACCTACGGCATGACTCGCACCGAAGCCCGTTGCGCTCACTGCGACGCGCACCTCGGACACGTCTTTCCCGACGGGCCAAAACCCACCGGGCTGCGTTATTGCATGAATTCTGCGTCATTGGATTTCAAACCGAAAGGGTAGTGCCCGTCGCTACGCTGCGCTCCGGGTCAAACAATAGAGGGACAGGCTCTTAGCCTGTCCCTTTTGTTTTCGGAGTTTGACGCTTCGTTCAGGCGCCCGCGGTTGCGGCGATCGCCTTCGGCGGCTCCGGCTTCGCCTGGTTCTGTTGCGCTTTCTTTTCCGGAGTGCGTACTTCAATTCCGCCCTTCATGATCGCGCCTTCTTCCACGCTGATTCGTTGCGTGATCACATCGCCGGTGAGCGAACCTTCAGCGCGGATGTCCAGCCGGTCGGAGCACTCGACGTTGCCTTCGACCTTGCCCATGATGACTAATTCTTTGGCGTGAACGCTGGCCGCGACGTTTCCGTTGCGTCCGATGGTGACACGGCTGTCGGGAAAGCTGACCGAGCCTTCGATGCGCCCGTCGACGAAGAGCGCTTCCGAGCCGCTCACTTCGCCCTTGATGACCAGCGTTTTTCCGATGGTGGCCTGCTCCATCGTCGGAGCTGCCGTCTTCACCGGGACGTAGCTGTTCGTGGGGGCAGTTGGAGAATACTTCGGTTCCGGAGACTGCAGCATGTATGGACCTCGCTAGAATTCCGCGGTTGAAAGGGACTGGGGCGCCCGAAATCCGCGGTCGTGCGGCTTCCCGCATTTGGAGAATCGCACGAAAGGAGTAGAGACGAAAGGTTACTGAAGGTGATGTACGCTCAGAAATAAAATTTCAAAAGCGTTTCAGAAGAAGTGAGTGACGCCCTCTTCCAGAACTACCACGCGATCCTTCACTCCGGCCTCCTCTGCTTCCTCCGCTAACAATTGCAAAGGCTCTTCCACGGGCTCATGAGAGAGGCGGAATGTTCCATAATGCATGGGCACCATCCAGCGAGAGTTGAGATCGAGGAAAGCACGCATCGCATCGGCCGGACTGGTATGGACGTTGCGGAACTGCGGCGGATGGTAGGCTCCGATGGGAAGCAAGGCGAGCTCCGGTGAAAGCCGCTTTCCAATCTCGCGGAAGCCGGAAAAATAGGCGGTGTCGCCGGCATGATACACGGAGTGTTTTCCCGAACGTAAAACATATCCGCCGTAACCGCGGTGCGAATCTTTGATAATGCGCGCGCCCCAATGCCGCGACGGCACATGGGTGATATCCAGCCCGCGGTGGCGATATGTGTTCCACCATTCCAGTTCCACGATGTCTTCGAATCCAAGATCGGAAACCAGGTCGAAAACATGATGCGGAATCACCAGCGTCGGGGTCGTGCCCCGCTGCTGACGCGTCAATCGCGCGATGGTGCGCAAGGAGTGCCGATGCAAGTGGTCGAAATGCGCGTGCGTCACCAGGATCACATCCACTGGAGGGAGGTCGCGCATATGCAATCCGGGCTGCCGGATGCGTTTCAACAGAAACAGCCAGCGCGCGAAGTTCGGGTCGATGACGACGCTTTGTCCGCCAATTTGCAGGAAGAAACTGGAATGTCCGATGAAAGTGAGGCCCAATTCTCCGTTGGTCACCAGTTGCGGCTTATGGGTTCGTCCCGTTCGCGGCGTGACCGCGGAATGCCGCACCAGTCGTGTAAACTCGCCCGCCCGTTTGCGCAGCGCCGGATTATTCAGAGAAGCCTTGATCATTTCTTTTCCCGGAGAGGGGGGCACGCCGTGGGCAGCCGCGTCTCTACCGATCGGAATTTCTAGTGTAGAACAAATCCGGATTATCTTGACCGTGACTTTCATGGTCATATCTAATCCAAGAGTTCATAAGGAGACAGTCCGATGCGAGTGGCCTTTCTGGGAATGGGAATCATGGGACGGCCTATGGCCGCCAACCTCGTCAAGGCCGGTCATGAGGTCAACATCTGGAACCGGACGCGCAAGGATCTTGACGGCGCTCGTACCGCCTCTACTCCCGCTGATGCGGCACGCGGGGTTGACGTTGTGTGGATGTGTGTTTCCGATACCAAGGCCGTGGAGAGCGTACTCTTCGGTCCGGGTGGCGCTGAAGAAGCGCTTGCCGCAGGCATGATCGTCGTAGACTCCAGCACCATCTCGCCCTCGGCGACGCTGCGCTTCGCTGAGCGCGTGAAGGCGCTTGGTGCTCACTATGTCGATGCTCCCATCACCGGCTCAAAAATCGCCGCCGAGGGCGGAAGCCTGATCTTCATGGCCGGAGGCGAAGAGCAAGCACTGGCAACTCTCGCGCCTCTGTTTCAAGCGATGGGTAAACAAGTCTTCGCTATGGGCGAAACCGGAAAAGGCCATGCGACCAAATTGGCAATGAATCTTCAGATCGCGCTCATCTACGAAGGCTTCGCCGAAGCGCTGACCCTCGCCACCAAACTGGGCGTCGACATCAATCGCCTGATGCCCTTGGTGCAGGCTTCAATGGTTCGCTCGGGAGTGGTCGATTACAAAGCTCCCTTCGTTATGAAACGCGATTTCTCGCCAAATTTCCCACTCCGCCTGATGTTGAAAGACATCCACCTCGCGCTTGACGCTGCTAAAGAAGCGCGCGTTCGTTTGCCGGGACTGGAAGCGGTGGAAGAGGTCTACGATCTTGCCGCGGAAGAAGGGCATCAGGATCTCGACTATGCGGCCACGTTGACGCTACTGGAAAAATGGGCGGGCGTGGAAGTGAAGGCAGCGTCTTAGACAGTCAGACCGCGCCGCAAACCTTCAGCACGACTGAGGATTTTACTTCTGCAATCTGCAATCTGACTTCTGCAATCTCTTTCCTACTTCTTCGCCATCGCCCGGATGTAGTTGATCAAATTCCACACATCGTCATCCTTGGCGCGGTCGCCTTCGAGGGGCATGTCGCCTTTGCCTTTGCGGATGATGTAGAAGAGTTCTCCGTCGGTGCGGTCTTTCATGGCGTCCGGCTTGGTGAAGTCAGTGACATTCTTTACGTCGGAGGCCATGTCGCCCTTGGCGTCGCCATTCTCTCCGTGGCACATGGCGCAGTCCAGACCGTACAACTTCTTGGCTTTGGCCATGCCCTCGGGGCTGGGTTTGACGGGATTCGGTTTCTGGGCCGCTTCGGCGGGGATCTTGTACTCGGCAGGAGCACCGGGCTTGGGAGCGGGGGTCTGCTGGGCGGTCATGACGAACCCAAACGACAGCAATATGACGGAAATCAAAACGCTCTTTTTCAACACGACAACCTCCTCAAGAACTTCGGTTGAAAACCCTACCACACGCAGTCTACGACTTCTCCGCACGGCGGAAAGTGATGCCCGTCACAGCTGTTGCGCCGCCTGCACGAAAAGACATACTTCATTACGCTGGTAACGTGTTGTTTTCGCCGGGATTACACAAGTATTACAGTACGCGTCGTGTGCCCCTGCTATGGTGCTAAGAGGCGATCAAATAATCCTTGGAGCGGGCCAGCATGAATACGATTCCGGAAGTCGATCTCGGCAAAGAACATTCCAGTGAAGATGGCATTAATTGGGGTACTGCTATCGCGATGGGCCTTTTTCATGTGGGCGCGATCGCCGCTTTATTTTTCTTTACCTGGAAGGCGTTTTTCGTCGCCATGTTCCTGTGGTGGGTTTCCGGGAGTCTCGGCATTGGGATGAGCTATCACCGTCTGCTGACGCATCGCGGATACAAGACGCCAAAGTGGGTGGAATATTTCCTGACCTGGTGTGCCACGCTGGCGCTCGAAGGCGGCCCGATTTTCTGGGTGGCGACGCATCGCATTCATCATCAGTTTTCCGACGAGCACGGCGACCCGCATTCTCCCCGCGACGGCAAGTGGTGGTCGCACATGGGATGGATCTTGACCGGCCGCTCCATGCATCACGACACAACGACCCTCGGCCGTTATGTTCCGGACCTGACAAAAGACAAGGTTCACGTCTGGCTGACCAAGTATCACTACAGCTCGAACATCATTCTGGGCGCGATCCTGTTTGCCATCGGCGGACTGCCTTTTCTGATGTGGGGAGTATTCGTCCGAGTAGTAGTCGGACTGCACGCCACCTGGATGGTCAACTCTGTCACCCACTTCTGGGGCTCGCGGCGCTTCGCGACCAAAGATCTCTCGACCAATAATTTCCTGGTCGCCGTCCTGACCTTCGGTGAAGGCTGGCACAACAATCACCATGCTCACCCTGTTTCCGCCCGTCACGGCCTGACGTGGTACGAAATCGATATGAACTGGTACGGCATCTGGGCCCTGAAGAAACTTGGCCTGGCACGGCACGTCTACAAGATCAATCTCGATCATCTGCCGCCGAAACCAGCGCTGACCAGAGACTTAAGCGCCGCGGAATTGGCGACGGCCGCGGGCAATGACTAGAAAAGCAGGTGTCAGGTCTCAGGTGTTAGGTGTCAGGAAAAGCTGCCGCTCTGGCAGCTTTTCCAATATCGATTGACGGATTTGTGGGTCTGCTCGAATTTCCTGAGACCTGAGACCTGAGACCTGAGACCTGAGACCTGACACCTGACACCTGACACCACTCCCACCTACAATCCTCTTGTGCGGATAATCTCCCGGCAGAAGGCGATCTACCTGGTCATCACTTTGGGCGTGTGCCTGGTGGTGGCGGCGGTTGCGCTCAATGTCGGATGGATCATTCTCAACTGGCGCGAGGGGATCAAGCTCATTTTCGGGGCGATCCTTTTTCTGGCGATCATCGCGGGGATGGTGCTCAATACAATTTTTCTGGTCCGTGAAATTCGGCGTAACGAGCAGCATGACAGCTTCATCAACGCGGTCACGCACGAACTGAAGACGCCGATTGCCTCGATCCGTCTGTACCTGCAAACCCTGCAACACCGCGAAGTTGACGCGGAACAGCGCCGCGAGTTCTACCAGTCGATGCTGCTCGATACCGAGCGCCTCATGCACACCGTCGAGCAGGTGCTCAAAGCGGGTGAGGCGGCGCAGAGAAAGCGTCCAGTGCAGCGGCTGCCGCTCGAATTCAATCATCTAGTAAGCGAGTGTCTGGATTTGGCGCGCTCGCGGCATCACTTGCAACCGGAAGCGCTCGACTACCGCGAGTCTCTCAACGGCGCCGGTTCGGCGGAAGTAGAGGGCGATCCGGAAGAACTGAGGACCGCCGTTTCCAACCTCATCGACAACGCGGTGAAGTATTCGCCGGACGGCGTCCGTATCTTGGTGGAACTGGATGTTCCGGACTCGAAGCACGTGGTGCTCCGGGTTCGTGATCGCGGCGTCGGCATTCCACAACACGAACTGAAACGCATCTTCAAACGCTTCTATCGTGTCGCGCGCTCGCGGCCGAGCGCGAAAGGTACGGGTCTTGGGTTGTTTATCGTGCGCGCGATTGCCCGCAAACACGGCGGACAGGTTTTCGCCCACAGCGAAGGCTTAGGGAAGGGAACCACCGTGACCCTCGAACTGCCAAGGAGGGTCGCGTGAGCCGCGTACTCGTGGTCGAGGACGAAGCCCATCTGGCGCAGGGACTCCGCTTCAATCTGGAGGCAGAAGGGCATGCCGTGGAAGTGGAAGGAGACGGAGAGTCCGCCCTCACTCGTCTGCTGGTGAAGCAGGAGCCATTTGACGCCATGGTTCTCGATGTAATGCTTCCCGGTAAAAGCGGCTTCAACGTCGCTGCCGAACTGCGGGAGCGAAAAAATTACGTTCCCATCCTGATGCTGACCGCGCGCGGCCGAGCGGAAGACGTGCTGCAAGGCTTTGCTTCCGGCGCCGACGATTATCTTCCCAAGCCGTTTGAACTGCCTATCCTGATCGCCCGCCTCGAAGGCCTTCTGCGCCGCACGTCGTGGATGAAAGAGGCCGCCCGCCGCGAACTCCCCGCCTTGCCACGCCAGCCGGATTCAGAAGCGGAAGGCCGTCCCGACATCTTCACCTTCAGCGGGAAGACCATCGATTTCGGTGAACTCGAACTGGGCACCTTGGGCAACACCATCCATCTCACGCTGATGGAAGCCGAGTTTCTACGTCATCTCATTCGCAACAACGGCAAAGTCGTCTCGCGAAAATCGATCCTGGAAGAAGTCTGGGGACTGCACGAAGACACCGATACCCGCGCCATCGATAACTTTGTCGTGCGTCTGCGCCGCTACATCGAAGAAGATCCGTCGCAGCCCAAACACCTGCAAACTGTTCGCGGCGTTGGCTACCGCTTCGTAGCGGAGCCGGAGTAGTCAGAGTAGAGCCGGCGTCGAGCTCGCAGCGTAGGCGGCATTGCCCGCATAAGCGCTAACGTGAGGATTGTTCACGGTTTGCCCGTGACTCGGGATCAATGGGGAGCACAGTTTTGACTTCGATCCCCAGCATGGTTGGGCGACTGTCGACTTCGCG
Source organism: uncultured Acidobacteriota bacterium (assembly GCA_963799305.1). Lineage (GTDB taxonomy): Bacteria > Acidobacteriota > Terriglobia > Terriglobales > Acidobacteriaceae > Acidiflorens. The sequence goes on from CAWCWX010000002.1 coordinate 524,113, forward strand.
TGAAACGGAGGCGACGAACTGCTACCCCACGGTGCTTGTTCTTGCACACGTGAACGTACGGACCTACTCGGTCGTGTGTTTCACCTCCAGATCGAACGAAGCTCCCAGCGGTCACCCCGTACTGAAACTCCCTTCCCGCTTGAAGAGAAGAGTGCAACCTTGCTGTTTCGTGAAGCGGGGAAAATCAAGTCCGTCATAGCAATCGTGCCGTTCTGTGCGTAAGCCTCTATGGATGAGCGATCAACGATAAGTTTGAAGTCGTAGGGACGGCTTGCGACCAGCGGAGCCGTTGTCCTCGCCGGGAAGTCCGGTGTAATAGCCGCACCCGACTTTGTGCGATCGATGTAGAACTCTCGCTTCGTCTGATCAAACCCGATCTCTGTCCAATGCTGCTCGTCGGTGTAGATGCGTATGCCAAAGACTTGTTCAGATGGTCGGCCAAACTGCACGTCTAACTCGAAGGGGGCCTGCATGTTACCGGAGACACTGCCGCCCTTCGCCGTAAAGATGTCGGAATGACCTGCACGGAGAGGAGCGATAATGGGGTCCTGCACTACTGCCAATCCTGCAGCGTCCCTCAGTAGCGAGAGGCGTCTTGGAACACTCATCTGCCCTCGCCAGGGAGAGGTCGGCAGTTGCGACGCGTACTGCCAGTTGCTCATCCAGCCAATCAGAATCGGCTTCGCGTCCTTCGGCAGCCCGTTAAAGCTGATGGCGCAGTAGTCATCCTTTCCATAGTTCGTCCATCCGTGCGAACCAGGCTCGCTGGACGCTGTAAACCGTTTCCCGTTGAAGTTGCCAAGGAAATACTGCTCGCCGGAACCGCCTTGCGGCGCGCCCGGATTGAGACCAATTTTCAGGGCCCACATGTCACTTGTTCCATTCTCGCCGGGGATACGCAGGAGGTCTGGGCATTCCCAGGCTCCATCGACGTCGCCAGCGGGTCCGAAGTCGCTCAGTTGCGTCCACTCCTTTAGGTTCGGTGACGTATAGAAACGAATCTTGTGCTCCATGGCCAAGGAAACCGCCATCAACCAACGGTTTTCCTTCTCATCCCACGACACGCTGGGGTCACGGAAGTCGGCCATGTGCAGGTCGATTACGGGGTTAGCGGCATATCGGATCCAGGTCCGTCCGTCGTCGCGGCTGTATGCCAGGTTCTGTGTCTGCCGTGTTCCTTCGCTCGTACTGCGGGAACCGGTGTATACCGCGACCAGGCACTCTGCTCCGGGCGCGCAGAAGCCACTGGTGTTTTCGTGGTCCACGACGACGCTGCCCGTGAACGCCATTTCGCCGTCCTTCTCTGGGATTGCGACCGGAAGCTCGTGCCAATCCAAGAGGTCCGTGCTAACGGCGTGCCCCCAACTCATGTGGCCCCATTCATCACCGAACGGATTGAACTGATAGAAGAGGTGATACTCCTTGTGAAAGTAAACGAGGCCGTTAGGATCGTTCGTCCAATGCTCGCGAGGAGAGAAGTGTACCTGTGGACGGTAGGGCTCGTCGTAGCGGATGACCTGGGCCCCCGCAATCAATGTAGAGAACGCAAGTGCGCTCGCGAGTAAAGTGTCGATCAGCTTTGATGAAGGCATCCTCATTGTCACATCATCTCGCATCTGCCGCTCACAGCGACAGAGGACACTCCTTCATTTTGCTTAAAGACGATGGGGACCAAGGTCGCTCAAGAGCCGAGCGCCGCTTGCTCCCGAATAGTCGGCTAACCGGAAGTTGGCGTCTGGAACCCAGCCATCAGAGTCAACTTCTAGCTGGTTTGCTCAAGAAGCAATACCTTCTCTTGATTTCGCTTCAGCGAGGGCAGGATGCCCCCGCCACAGCCGGCGGGACGCCGGCCCTACTTAGTGCTGCTTGGCCGAGGAACTCATCGCCAGCTCGCGGAATAATCCCAGTACCTGCGCGGCAGTGTTTTCGTCAGAAAGGTTTTCCAGCGCGACGGTCGCCGTGAAGTGCGGCGAGGTCGGATTGAAGCGGACGTTTAGAAAGTCTTTGTCGCGCCAGGCGGTGAGCGCGTTGATCACAGGAGTGAGCTCCGGCGGCCAGTCATCTTTGGTCGTCAAAATTACCGGGCCGGGACGGCTCAGGGTCCAGGTTCTGGTTTCAGACGAGCCTTTCTTCGTCGAATGTCCCGACCAGCGGCGCCGAATCACATCCAGATGAAAGCCGGGCGGAAATCCCATATCGGCTTCGAAGGTCAGAGTCTCGGACTGCTTACGCCACCGGCTCAGGACCCACTGCACAGGAAAGGGACGGGGTCGCAGACGAACTGTCAGGCGGGCATCTTCGAACCAACGGGACGAGAGGCGCAACGTGGCTTTGAGCTGGGTGCTCCCGGCCTTCCAGCGTGGGTCCAGGACGCGCCCTTTGCCCAGGCAGGCGGCTTGCACCCAATGCAGCAGAGCCGCTCCGCGTCGCCGGTTGTAACTGACAAACCAGCCGTACCATAGCAGGAGTAGGGCTCCCGCTATAGCTAGATCGATCAGGAAGAAACGTCCCACGGTGCCCTCTGCTGCCGAAATCCTACGTCTATGGATGCATCTGCGCAAGGGGTAGACTGAGAAAATCTCAGAGACGCGTTCCTACGTTCGGCCGCTAGAATGGCGGACGTGTCCTTCCGTATTCGGCCCTTCCAAAAACCGGATTTTGAGGCGCTATGGCAGATGGATCAGATCTGTTTCGATCCACAACTGGCCTACTCGCGCCCAGAACTGGCTGTGTATATGAGACGTCCAGGGGCATTTACCCTGGTGACTGTATCCGAAACCGACGAGACCGGGCGCTACTCGCCCGAGCCAGAGAAAATCGTGGGCTTCATTGTGGCCGAGGCGCGCCGCCGGGAAGGCCACATCATCACCATCGACGTTCTTCCCGAACTGCGGCGCGCCGGAATCGGGTCGTCCTTGTTGCAGGCCGCCGAGGATCGTCTCCGGGCGGCGGGAGCCACGGTGGTGGAATTGGAGACTGCGGTAGACAACGCTGCCGCCATCCAGTTCTACAAACGCAAAGAATATTTCGTGGAAAGGACCGTCCCCGGCTACTATTCCAACCATCTGGACGCGCTGGTGATGCGCAAAGAGCTGAGAGGCAGCTCTTAGCTTTTAGCCATTAGCTCTTGGCTCCGGGCCGAGAGCAACGGCTGAAATCTGAGAGCTGAGAGCGCAACAGCTAAGAGCTGCTTTCATGAAAATTGCTATTCAAGGTGAACTCGGTTCCTTTAGCCATCAGGCGGCTGAAACCATGCTGCCGGGCTCGAAGATCGTCCCTTGTGCCCGCTCGCTTGAGGTTTTTGACCGCGTAGGCAAAGGCTCGGTCGGGGGCGCCGTGATTCCGATTGAGAACTCGCTGGCGGGGTCGGTGGCTGAGCATTTTGACCTGCTGCTGAGTCGCCAGGTTCACATTGTCCGGGAATTTCGTCTCCGCATTGTTCACAACCTGATCGCGTTGCCGGGGACGAAATTTCGAGACATCCGGAAGGTCTATTCGCATCCCGTGGCGCTCGACCAGTGCCGCGACCTTATTTGCAAAGTATCCCAAGCTCGAACCGGAGCCCTTTTACGACACGGCTGGAAGCGTGAAGCATGTACTCGCCAACCGGCTGAAAGACGCCGCGGGAATTGCCAGTCGCCGTGCGGCCGGCGTGTATGGCGGAAAGATTCTGAAGGCGGGTGTCGAGGACGACAAGAAAAATTTCACGCGCTTCTTTCTCATCCACCGCGGGCCGCCGCGTGCCGCACGCGGCGCCGGCAAAACGTCGCTGGCGTTCAGCGTCCGCAATTCTCCCGGGGCGCTCTTCAAGGCCCTCAGTGTGTTTGCCCTGCGCGAAATCAGTTTGACCAAAATCGAGTCCCGGCCTATGCGCGGACGCCCGTGGGAATATGTCTTCTTCGTGGACCTGCTGCGCGGTGACGACGAGGCCGCCCGCAACGCCCTGCATCACCTGGGAGAAGTCGCGGAATTGGTGAAAGTGCTCGGCATCTACCCGCCGGCGTGAAAAATTTCCCGACCGCCTATGCCCATTGGTACCTCTCGCGTTTTCCACACTTCAGTGTCTTGCAAAACCGCGAAAAGGGTCTAGAATCCAACACGCCTAAACCAAAGCCCTGCATCCTTTTGACGAATCGGGTCATCAAAAGTTGAGTGAAAGTCACTCAAGGCAAAGACCCGCAAGGTAAAAGCATGACAAAATCCGAGTCCGAAGAAATCGTTTCCTACGAGACCTCTGGGCGCTCCCTGCCCATTCTGCCGGTGCGAGACACGGTGTTGTTCCCGCATGCAGTATTGCCCCTCACGGTGGGGCGAGAAAGCTCAGTTCAGCTGATTAATTCTCTGGGTGACGACAAGACCATCGTGGTGGTGGCGCAGCGCGAAGCTCGCGTGGACGCGCCCCAGCCCACTGACCTGTATGGCGTGGGCACTCTGGCCGTCGTCCACAAAGTGGTCAAGATGCCTAACCAGAGCCTGTTCGTTTTTGCGGAAGGCCTGGAACGAGTGCGTCTGACCGAGTTCTCGCAACTGACCCCCTTCATGCGCTCGCAAGTCGAGACGATTCCAGAGACGATCCCGCCCAAGAATTCCGAGATCGAAGCGCTCCAGCGCAATGTGTTGACGCTGTTCCAGCAGATCGTCGCCGGTTCGCCGACGTTGTCCGACGAGCTTTCCACCGTCGCCATGAACATCGAAGAGCCCGGACGCCTGGTCGACTTCATTGCCTCGTCCCTGCCTTCGCTGTCCACTTCCGACAAGCAGGACACGCTCGAGACGACCGACGTTCGCATCCGCCTGGAGAAAGTGAATCAGCATCTGGCGAAGGAACTGGAAGTCCAGCAACTGCGCAACAAGATCCAGTCCGAAGTGCAGGACCGAGTGCAACAGACCCAGCGCGAGTATTACCTCCGCGAGCAGATGAAGGCAATCCAAAAAGAACTCGGCGAGCAGGATGAAGGCGCGCGCGACACGGAAGATCTTAAGACGAAGATCGAATCTGCCGGCATGCCCGACGAAGTAAAGAAAGAAGCCCTGAAAGAATTGGGGCGCCTATCGCGCATGTCGCCGATGGCCGCCGACTACTCCGTCACGCGCAATTACATCGAGTGGCTGGCGGTGTTGCCGTGGAACAAGACGTCGGGCAGCGAAATTGAAATCCCGAAGGCGAAAGAAATTCTCGACGCCGACCACTACGACCTGCAGAAAGTGAAAGACCGTATTCTCGATTTTCTGTCGGTGCGTCGTCTGAAGCCCGGAATGAAAGGTCCGATCCTGTGCTTTGTCGGGCCTCCCGGAGTCGGCAAGACGTCGCTGGGAAAGTCGATTGCCCGGGCGCTGGGCCGCAAATTCGTGCGCATCTCGCTCGGCGGCGTGCACGACGAAGCCGAGATTCGCGGACATCGCCGTACTTACATTGGCGCCCTGCCGGGACAGGTTATCCAGGGCATCCGTCGCGCCGAAACGAAGGACCCGGTGTTCATGCTCGACGAAATCGACAAAGTCGGACGCGATTTCCGCGGCGATCCCGCGTCAGCATTACTCGAAGCGCTTGATCCGGAACAGAACTCGACGTTCCGCGACAACTATCTCGACGTAACGTTCGATCTTTCGAAAGTCCTGTTCATCACGACCGCTAACCAGCTCGACCCGATCGCCGAGCCGTTGCGCGATCGCATGGAGATCATCGAGCTCCAGGGTTATACGGAGGAAGAGAAAGTTCATATCTCGTTCCAGTACCTGATTCCGCGCCAGATTGAAGAAAACGGAATCACGCAGGAGCAGATTGAATTCCCGCCCGAGTCGGTGAGCTTCATCATCCGGCACTACACACGTGAAGCCGGCGTCCGCAATCTCGAGCGCACAATCGGAACGATCTGCCGCAAGCAGGCGCGCCGGTTGGCGGAAGGGAAGAACGACAAGCTGGTCGTCACCAAGGAAGTCATTCAGGAATTTCTGGGCGGAATCAAAATCCGCAGCGAGGGCGAAATCGCCGAGCGCACCAAGCGCGCCGGCGTAGTTGTGGGACTCGCATGGACACCGTCTGGCGGCGACGTGCTCTTCGTCGAAGCCAACCTGATGAAAGGCAAAGGCGGCCTCACCATCACCGGCCAGATTCAGGACGTGATGCGCGAGTCCATGCAAGCTGGACTGAGCTGGGTTCGTTCCAACGCCGCGCAACTTGGGATCGACGAAGAATTTTTCGCCACCCATGACATTCACATCCACGTTCCCGCCGGAGCCATCCCCAAGGACGGCCCTTCGGCGGGTGTGACCATCGTGACGGCGCTGGTCTCGCTCTTGACGGGCAGGCAAGTTCGTCCGCTGACCGCGATGACCGGCGAGATCACGTTGAGCGGCAATGTGCTGCCCGTAGGCGGAATCAAAGAAAAAGTGCTCGCCGCAAAACGCGCCGGCGTGCACGACGTGATCCTGCCCGCGGAAAACAAGACCAACGTCGACGAAGACCTGACGCTCGAACAGTTAGGCGGCCTGACCGCGCACTACGTCAAGACCATCGACGAAGTACTCGAGATCGCCCTCCCCACCTCGGCGAAGGAAGCCCGGCTGGACGCCGAGTTGCGCGAGAAGGTGCTGAGCACGCAGGACGCTTAGAGCAGTGGTTAGTGGTTAGTGGTTAGTTGTGGGTCAGAAGGCACGGCTTCGGTCGTGCCTTTTTGTTTGGGGGATCTATTCGCTCGCGGCCCGTTTCACCCGGTTCACCACCGGCTTTATCGTCCGCAGATAGGCAAAAATCGCCTCCAAATCCTCATCAGTCATGTGCCGGTAGCTGTCCCACGGCATGATCGGATTCAGGGGACGACCCATCACCGACCCCGTCCGCATCGCTTCGATGAAGCGATTTTCGTCGTAGTACGAAATGCCGGTTTTGTCAGGGGTGATGTTTGCGCTCTGTACGTCTCCCCAGGGGCCTTTGAATTCCATGCCGCCGGCGAACGCTTTGTCTTCTTCGGGCTGTCCATTCACCATGGGCGTGTGGCAGTCGGCGCAACTAGCCAGAGTCACGAGATACTGGCCGCGCTTTTCCGGAGTCGACAAGTCGGGCGGTGGCACCATTCCCTTCAGCGGCTCCGGCACACTTCGAATCAGATACTTCACGGGAAAGCCAATCTCGGTCGTCGGCAGCGGATTCTTTACCGGCGGGAGCGAACGGAGATAAACCACAACTGACGCCAGGTCTTCGTCGGACATTTGCCGGAAGTTGGGATACGGCATCAAGGGAAACAGCGTGCGTCCATCATGCCCGATGCCTTCGCGGGTGGCGCGCGCGAACATGTCGTCGCTCCACTTGCCGGCGCCGGTTTCCGGATCGGGTGTCAAATTATTGGCGACGATGCGCCCAGGAAAACCTTCGCCGGGGAAGATTTGTCCGGCGCCTTCGCGGCCGGGGACGATGGGCCCACCGGGCGCCTTCCAATCGTGTTGGGTATGGCAATCGAGGCAGCCCGCGACGCCGCGCGCCAGATATTCTCCACGTGCCAGCCGGGCGGGTGTGGCCTCAAAATGCCGGCCCGTCAGCGGACGCGAGCGCGCCCCCAGGATGGGGCGCCAGCCAATGCTCAACGTGATCCCGATCGCCGCGAGCACTAGCAGAAAAGCCGTGATGTAGAGCAGCAGTTTCAGTCCTTTATTCATGCCGGTACGTTCGCCTGGAAATAAATGATGTAAATTGGCTTGCTGCGTTTGCGGTGTACCGCTCTGGCAGTATAGCGGTAAACACGCGACAATAGCGTCAGCAGGGAACGCAAGTCAATGGCTACCCCTCCAGCAGCGGTTGCGGTGAAAGCGAAGCCCAAGCTGGGGCTGCGTGCGTGGATGGAGGGCGTCCTCGTGGAATGCGAACGCGCCGCGGCGGGATTCGAGGCCGACCCCGTTCATGACTTGCGCGTGGCCATCCGCCGCTGCCGGTCGCTTGCCGACGGACTGATGGCCATGGATCCCGACCGCTCCTGGAAAGAAATGAAGAAAGCCGGGAAGAAAGTTTTCCAGGCTCTCGGCGGTCTCCGGGACATGCAGGTGATGCAGCACTGGATCGAAAAGCTAGGTGACGCCGAAGATCCTGTGACCGTCAAACTTCTTGCTCATGTGCGTGCGCGCGAAATCGAGTGCAAGCAGGAAGCTCTAAAGGCATTGCAGGAATTCGACCGCAAACAGTGGCGGCAATGGAGCCGGACTCTTCCTCGACGTGCCGCGCGTGTGCGTCCCGGCAGCGTGGTGTTCAAGCATCTCGCTCTTGAAAAATGGACGGCGGCCTACGACCTCCACAAACGCGCGCTGCGCACGCGGTCTCAAACGGCCTTCCACGAATTGCGCATTGGTATCAAGCGCCTGCGCTACACGGTCGAGAACTTTCTTCCTCGCGAGCACGCCGCCTGGGGCGGCGACCTGAAAGACTTGCAGGATTTCCTCGGAGAAGTCCACGATCTGGATGTGCTGTGGAATACCGCGGTCCAAATCGCCGCGTTTCCTGATTTGGAAAGCCGTGCCCGCTGGCGTCAGAAGCTTACCGAAGAACGCAACAAGCGCTTGGCCCGTTATCGCGAAAAGATGGTGGGCCAGCAGTCGCTGTGGCGGGTGTGGCGTTCGGAGTTGCCGTCCGGCCCGCAATTGCGCGTGGCGGCGATGGCCCGGCTGCGGATGTGGGCCAGCTACCTCGATCCCGATTTTCTCCATTCGCAGCGCGTGGCGAATCTGTCGCTTTCGCTCTACGACGGATTAAAAAAAGCGGGCCTGATCACGCACAATCGGGAGCACGATTCCCGGGCAGTGCTGCACGCGGCGGCCCTGCTGCATGACGTCGGCCGGGCCAAAGGGGAACGAGCGCACCACAAAGACTCCTTCAAACTGATCCGCAACCTCGCGCAGCCATTGGGATGGAGCGCCCGCGAATTGCAAATGGCAGCCGTGATTGCGCGATACCATCGTGGAGCCTTGCCTCGTCCGCGTAAGAAGAGCGTGCAGCTTCTCGAACTTCCTGACCGCCGCATCATGCTGCAATTGGCAGGAGTGCTGCGTCTGGCGAATTCCCTCGACACGCATAACGGAACCGAACCAAAACTGAGAGTAGCGCTCGACGACAAGGTCATCCTGGTGCAGGCCGCGGGCTATTCCGCACTCGAGCAGGCGGCGCAAGAAGTTGCTGCTGCCCGGCACCTTCTGGAAGTAGTTCTGCGCCGTCCGGTGCTCGTGCGAAGGTTGCCGGACGCGCCCGATCCTCCGGCCTCAAGCTCGCAGCCCGCGGCTCGTAGCGCGTAGCTGTCCTGCCACTTTTCAAAGTTGTCGCTTCGGTTCAACATTCTTTTCGTGACTCATCCCAAATTAGTTGAACTGGCCGTTGCCTGGCTGCGGCGTTATCGCTGTGGAGTGGTGCTCTCCGAACAAGCATGCGTCAGTGGCGAGATGCCCGACGCGATCGGATGGAAGAAGGCCTGCCATTCCGTGCTGGTGGAATGCAAAGTGTCGCGCGCCGATTTTCTCGCCGACCGAGAAAAACCATTTCGTCAGCAGCCGGAGACCGGCGTTGGCTGCGAGCGGTTTTATCTGGCGTCAAGAGGGTTGATCCGGATTGAAGAACTTCCAGCCGGTTGGGGACTGCTCGAAGTCTTCGGACGCGAAATCGAAAAGACGAAGCCCTCCGCAAGGAATCTGCGCACGCCCGTGGGCTTCGGCTACGAAATGAATTTGCTCCTCGCGAGCCTGCGGCGGGTCGAAGTCCGTATCGAGCCGCAAAGCATCACCGACTTCCTCAAATGGAAGAACCGCATGGCGGAATACAACCGCGGCGTTTTGCCCGAAGGCATCGTCGCCGCCGATCAGGAATCGAATCTGTTCTTGGAGCCAATCGCAGGGGACTAGCGGCAAAAAAAGAAACCGGACTGGTTGGTCCGGTTTCGTGAGCGTCGGTTGGATGTTTCCATCACAGCACGGCGCGCTGGCCCCTGGAGTTTTCCGGCGTGGTTGGCGCCGGTGATCCTCCTCGCCAGCAAAAAGCGTTCAGAGAGAGCGAGGATGCAGACGCCGGGATAGATGCATGTGGTTTGCCAGTGCAGAATGGGGTCAACAGGAAGATGCAAAAAGTACAGCAAGTAATTGATACTATTAATGTTAAACGATGTCCATCTTGCGAGATTGTTTGGTGGGCAGCAACGAAGAATGTTCAAACTGTTGCACACGTTTGTGTGCAAGCCACCAGCAAAGTAGAGACGCCCTGTGGCTCCTAAACCTCGCGTCTTCCTTCCATCGCTTTCAGCATGGTGACTTCGTCGGTGTATTCGATGTCGCTGCCGACCGGGATTCCCATTGCGATCCGGGTGACGCGCAGGCCCTGTCTTCTCAACTGCTGGGCAAGGTAGGTCGCAGTGGCCTCGCCTTCTACCGTGGGATTGGTGGCCAGAATGACCTCTTCAATCTCCCCGCCCGCGACTCGTGACAGCAAGTTCCCGATTCGCAGTTGTTCCGGCCCCACTCCGTGCAATGGTGAAATCGATCCATGCAGGACGTGATAGACGCCGTTGAAATGCCGGGTCTTCTCGACCGCCGCGATGTTGGTCGGCTCTTCCACTACGCAGACCAGTTTCTGATTGCGGGTGGGACTGATGCAGTAGACGCAGGGATCGATGTCGGTGATGTTGTTGCACACCGAGCACAAGCGGAGGTTAGCCTTGACGTCGCGCACCGCGCCAGCCAGAGCCTCGGCATCGTCGTCGCTGGAGCGCAGGATATGAAACGCCAAACGCTGCGCCGTCTTGCTGCCGATGCCCGGCAGCTTTTTCAGTTCATCGATGAGCCGGGTCATCGGCTCGGCAAACTTGGACATGGAAAATTTGTAATTGGTGATTTGTGATTGGTAATTGAAAACCGGAGTGCGATGTTCAATTACCAATTACAAATTACAAATTACAAAATCCCGCCCAGTCCGCCCAACATGCCGCCAACGCTGGCCTGCATCGCTTCGTCTACTTTGCGGCCCGCCTCATTCAACGCAGCCATCACGAGATCTTGCAGCATCTCGACGTCGCCGGCTTTCACCGCTTCTGGATCGATGACGATGTGAAGTACCTGTTTGCGGCCGTCCATCTTCACCGTGACGGTGCCGCCGCCGGCGGACGCCTCCACCACCGTCTCCTGCATTTTCTTCTGCAGGGTTTCGTACTGCTGCTTGGCTTGCGACATCAGATCTTGCAGATTCATATCAATTGGTAATTGGTAATTTGTGATTTGTAATTTGTGGTTCGAAATTACAAATTACCGATGGCAAATTACGAATTATCCCTTCTCCCGATAGTCAATCACCGTCCGAATCTCCGCCCCGAACTTTTCCTGCATGCTGCGGACGATGGGGTCCTGCTCGGCGCGGCCGCGGGCGCTTCCATTCGATGATGGCCGCCGCACAGGAGATGCCGCTTGCGCCGTGCCTCCAGGCAGCACCTGCATCTTGATTGGTCTGGCGGCAGCGCCGCTGGCCGCCGCCGAAGCGATGCGGCGTGCGTCGGCGGTAAACGACATGTCGATCATCGTGCTCGACAACGCCACACGCGCGATCAGCGAATTTCCCTCCAGGCTCCACTGCGCCGCTTCCAGCATCGAAACCAGCATCGGTTGGGCGGTGAGTGCGTTCAGGACCACGTCGCGCAAAGAATCAGCGCTGGCATCATTCTTGGCTGCTGCGTGCGGCGCTGGTTCCGGCTCCATTTCTGCAACAGCAGGCGCGGCCGATCCCATAATGACGACCGTTCCGCCTGCACTCGCGGGCCGCGCCACATTGTCAGCGCTGGTCTCAGCCTTCGGCGTGTTCTTGCGGGCGGAGTCGGCGGCGAAAGGAGACACGTAGTTGGAACGCGCCGGCGCTGCCGTTTCGGATCGACGCACTTCACTGGCCGGTGCCAATACTGGCCTCCCCGCGGGTCGGGCCGCTGCGGAAGCGGAGGGTGCTATGTCGCTGAGCAATTGCTCCAGTGGCAGCAAACGTTGCGCGTGGGCCATCTTCAACAACCCCAGTTCCAGATGGAAGCGCTGGTCCTGGCGGTAGCCGAGTTCGCCGTGCGTGCGCAGCATGATCTGCAAGTGTCGCGCCAGGTCTTCCTCGCTGAAAAGGTCGGCGATGCGCGCGGCGCGGGCGCGCTCGTCGTCGGAGATTTGCAGCAGCGCGGAATCCTTGCCCGCGACTTTCGCAACCGTAACGTTGCGCAGGAACCTTACCAGTTGCCGCGCGAAGTGCGCCGGACTGTGTCCCTCGCTGATCAGTTCATCGACAAGAAGAAGCGTCTTCTCGCTGGCACTCTCAGCCACGCCTTGCATGACGGCTTCGAGCGCTCCAGCAGGAGCGGCGCCGATCAGGCGGCGCACGGAATCCAGCGTGAGATGGTCGGCCGTCGACGCGATGGCCTGGTCGAGAATCGAAAGCGCGTCGCGAATCGAGCCGTCCCCGGCCTCGGCGAGCAAGGCGAGGGCATCATCGTCGGCGGGAATATTTTCCCGGCTCGTCAGCTCGCGAAGCTGGCCCATGATGTCGGCGAATTTCACCGCCCGAAAACTAAAATGCTGGCAACGCGAACGGATGGTCTGCGGGATGTCCTCGGGCTGCGTCGTTGCCAGCATAAAAACGACATGCGAGGGGGGTTCCTCCAGCGTCTTCAGCAGGGCATTGAAGGCGGCGTCGGTAATCTGGTGAGCTTCGTCGAGGATGTAAATCTTGTAGCGGTCGCGCGCTGGAAGATATCGCGCAGCCTCGCGCAATTCACGAATTTCGTCGATTCCGCGATTAGTGGCGGCATCAATTTCGATGACGTCCACCGCATTGCCCGCGCGAATCTCGGTACAGGACTCGCAGATTCCGCAAGGTTCCGGCACCGGCTTCGCCGCCGAGCGGCAATTCAAAGCCATGGCCAGGATGCGCGCGACAGTAGTTTTGCCGATGCCGCGGTGCCCGCTGAAGATGTAGCCATGGGCGATCCGCTCCTGTTCAATGGCGTTTTTCAGGGTCTGGGTGACGTGCTCCTGGCCGATGACATCGGAGAATTTCTGCGGACGATACTTCCGGGCCAGTACCTGGTAGCTCATGAGGAATCTCTGATTATACAGTCGACAAGCAGTACCCTGTACCCGGTACTCAGTACCCAGAAAAAGCGGTCCGGGCGAATACTGGGTACCGAGTACTGGGTACCAGGTACTGACTTGCGTTGAGAGTCGGAGCGCGGTACGCTTTTGGACTTGAGTTCTTAGGGGCGTAATAAGGAGCGTTTATGCAATTGCGATTGAGCACACGCACGGTCGATGGCGTGATGGTGGTGGACTGTAGCGGCCGCATTGTTTTTGGCGAAGAGTCTGGTAGCCTGCGGGACGCGGTCAAGAAACTGCTGGGCGAAAGTCCGAAGGTCGTGCTCAACCTGCGCGACGTTACCTACATCGACTCCGGCGGTCTGGGAACGCTCGTCTCGCTTTACACCACCGCACGCAATGCTGGCGGCGCTCTGAAACTGGCGAGTCTTACGCAGCGCGTGGACGACCTTCTTCAGGTCACCAAGTTGGTCACGATTTTTGAAGTATTCGAAAACGAGCAGAAGGCAGTGGACTCGTTCAAGTCCGTGGCCGCGTAAAATCGTCCCGGGTCTCGTTCGAGGCCCGGATTCTTTCATGATCCCGACAATCCTGTTTCTATTAGCGCTGGGCTTTGCTGCGAGCGGATGGGCTTCTCCGCCTTTGGCCCTGGCGATCGGGTTGGCGTTCGGCCTCTTGTTCAAGAATCCGTTCGCGTCGCAGGCGGCCAAATACTCCCGCGTTTTGTTGCAGGCCAGCGTGGTCGGGCTGGGCTTCGGCATGAACCTGCACGAGGTAGTTCGCGCCGGCCGCAGCGGCTTCATCTACACGCTGCTGGGCATTGCTTTCGCCATGACGGTTGGCATGGCTTTGGGCGTGCTGCTCAAGGTAAAGCGCAAGCCCGCGTTTCTGATCTCGACGGGCACTGCGATATGCGGCGGAAGCGCGATCGCCGCTGTCGGCCCAGTTGCCGGGGCGAGCGCCGAAGAGATGGCGATTTCGCTGGGGACGATCTTCGTTCTGAACTCGGTAGCCCTGCTCACCTTTCCCTTCATCGGCGCGTTTTTCCATCTCAGCCAGACGCAGTTTGGGCTGTGGGCAGCGCTGGCCATCCACGACACCAGTTCGGTGGTCGGAGCGGCCGCCAAATACGGTGCCGTCGCGCTGGCCGTCGGCACCACGGTCAAATTGGCACGCGCCCTGTGGATCGTGCCCCTAACCCTCGCCACTGCGCTCGTGCGCCAAACCAAAGCCAAAATCCATTGGCCGTGGTTTATTGGTCTGTTTTGCCTGGCGGCGGTTTGCAACACGTACGTGAGCGCGGGTGCGGCGGTCTATCCCTGGATCAGCACAGCCGCACGGATCGGAATGACAGTCACGCTTTTCCTGATCGGGAGCGGGATCTCGATCACTACCGTGAAACAAGTGGGCCCGCGCCCCCTGTTGCAGGGCGTCATTCTCTGGCTGATTGTTTCGGTAACGTCCCTGTGGCTGATCCGCGTGGGATGGATCGCCCTTTGAAGCGTGTGCTAATTCAGGTCGGACAGTACCAGCGGTGTATCGGATATCGCGCTGCCATCGGGAGTGTCCAGCGTGACCAGCGTTCGAATCTGTCCGGCTGTGAGGTCATAAGTCTGATCGATCAACCGATTCTTTATGGGATTCGTCGAATCGGTCATGATGACTTCGTACGTTGCCGCCGTCAGGGTCAGGTAGAGGCTCGCCTGCTGATAAGAGAGGCTCGATACAGTTGGTGCGAGGCTGGTGATATCGGTTCCGGGCGCGACCACATAGACATCCACGCAGGGCGCAGTGGCGCACGTCGCCAAAGTACCGTCATTGGGCGAATCAGGCGCCACGTGAATGACTCGCAGCTTAACCTTGCCGGATGCGGGCGCGGAATTGTCGTCGGTCTTCAACACCGCGGCGACGCTGCTATCAGATATCTTTCCCGTCGCGAGCAAGGTGTAGGTTTGTTGGCTTCCGAAATCCACGGTGGTATTAATCTGGTCGGTGGTCGTTCCGGTGTCCCGTACCTCGACTCTTCGATTTCCCGCCGCCACCGTGAGATAGCCGGTGTCGGGTGAAATACCTCCGAAGCCCAAGGCGGTGACGACGGTCTTTCCGTCGACGGCGAGATCGAGAGCATCAGCGTCCGGAGAGGCGTGCACAAATCGGACCTTTGCATGGTCCGTTCCGCAACCCGGGGCAAACGCCGCAAACAGACCAAGCGATAAAATGAACGGTAGGATCTTCAGCATTCGAACTAAGGAACTCTCGAATCCCATGATCTGTTGTACATCGTTGCCCTGTGAAAAAACCACGTCTATCCGATCTCAAAATTAAGTCCGGGGCCGATACCAGGCGCGCCCGGATCGCGCTCTGCATCCGCGCTCTCCCAAAGGGCACCGTTTCGACCTACGGCGCGGTGGCCAAAGCAGCAGGTTGGCCCGGCGCGGCCCGGCAAGTCGTTCGCGTCCTGCGGCAGGTTCCCGGATTGCCCTGGCACCGGGTCGTCGGTTCCGGCGGCGCGATCAAGTGTCCCGGCGAAGCGGCGGCTGAGCAGAGATTCCGCTTGCAGATGGAAGGCGTCACCTTTCGCGGAGTCCGAGTGAACATGAAGCTGCACGAGCACAAATTTCCCAAAGCGCGCCGCGCGAAGAATTAGAGGCTCGCCGCCTCACGCTTGGGGAGTTCGCCTTCCAGCAGCTGATGCAGGCTACTCGCCGGACACCGCAACCCTACGTAGAAGCTCCCAAACAACGCGTACACGGCGCTGACGTGATCGAAGCGCATCTCGTAGATCAGTTGCTTGAACACCAGTGGATTGTCGGCAAACAGGTCAACTCCCCACTCCCAGTCGTCGAAGCCGATCGATCCGGTAATGATCTGCTTCACTTCTCCCGCATAACGCCGTCCGACGAGCCCGTGATCGTTCATCTGTCGCTGCCGTTCTTCCATGGGCAGCGTGTACCAGTTCTTGTCTTCACCGCGCTTGCGGTCCATGGGATAGAAGCAGGCGTAACGATTCGGCGGGATCGAAGGAAACAGGCGCGGCCGCATCGCTTCTTTCTGCCGCGCAAGAGTTTCCTGGATCCCCTTCTTCCATTCCTCCGAGTGCGGCTCCACGCCTTGCTCCGCCAGCGCGCGGTAGGTTTTCAGCGACGATTCATACAGCCCCAGTTCGATCACCGACAAATAGGAGGTCGTCGGCTCCATGAAGTCACTGAGCCGCAGCCGCGCGAGATCGAGTTCCGCCTGATTGAGATCGTCAAAACTCTCGCGGAAATGGATCAGCATCAGGTCGCCCTTATGTCCCAGCAGAGAGAACAGCGCCGATTGGCCGTTCGAGCGCGATTCCATCTGCCCCAGCAACTTCGGACGCCTCATCGGCGATCTGCCGGCGCTCGCCTTCCGGCAATGCGCGCCACGCGGTCCAGCGAAAACGCATCATCTGATGAAGCGTGGCATACCCTTCAATAGTCAAAGGCACAGCCGGAAGCTGTCCGGCCGCCACGGGCGCGGTCGGTGGATGAGAGGGGTTCATATGCGTCCAATTGTAACTGGCCGGTCAGGGCTTTGTAGTGAACCCTGTTTTCCGCGTGGCGCAGCGGGTTACCCATGCTTAGCCGGTTCGCTTAAAAATTAGAGGCTCGGCAGTCTGCACAGAGTCGAAGTGTTCCCCACGAGCAAGGATGGGCGAGGAAGTGTAGTGGGTGAAAACGCTGTTCTCAACAGTTGACGGCCCTGTGCCATACTTGCGAGGCAAAGGTTGTTTTTGTTCAAGGGCATCGCCTATGACAGACTGGTTCGCGCGCCCCGTTCTGCACGTGGCCGACGTTGAGGCCTCGCTCCGCTTTTACGTTCACCAGCTCGGCTTCACGGTACCCTGGCGCTATGACGAGAACGGGAAAGTGCATGTCGCACAGATTGAACGGCAGGGCTGTGCGCTCATCCTGGCCGACACATGGCCTGAAAAAATTGGCAAGGGGCTGATATTCATCTCCCTGAACTTCGAACCCGAGACACAAGTGGCCGCGTTGGACACGCTGCGCGCAGAATTCGAGTCCAAGGGCGCTCCGGTCCGGGAGGGTTCGTGGGGTTACCGGCTTCTGGTGGTCGATGATCTCGACGGCAATCAGCTCTTCTTCAACTATCCAAGCGAGACTGCCTCCAGCAAGACTGCTGGAGTCGAAGCGTAATCGTCCACCCGCGTATTGCCGGGATGCCCGATCGCCGTGGCGCGCGCGTTGCGGTTGCGTCAGGTATTCGAACGATTGGCGCAGGCCGGGCAAGTAGTTGATGTAATCGCTGGTTTCGCCAACAATCAACTTCCGTATTAAGATACCGGTCAAACCGCTGCGTCCGATTGGCTTGCCTGTGACGGGTTTCAAAACGGGGATCAAGAAATCTCAGGCGAAGGCTACCCCGATATGAGAAAAATATTCTTCAACTCCCGTGGCTTTCGCGCTGGGTGGCGCCTGCTCATTTTTGTCGGCATTTTCGTGGGACTCGGGTTCCTTGCGGACTGGATTATTCCGAAGATCTTCCATCCTAAGGAGCGGCCGTTCCTTGATCCGGTGGGCACCATTGTCGACGAGTCGCAGGCGCTCATCCAGGTACTGATTGCAACCTGGATTATGGCGCGCATCGAGCGCCGCCATTTCCCCGATTATGGCATTCCGGTTCGCAACGCCTTCGGAGTCGATTTTTGGGTGGGACTTGCCTGGGGCGCGGCCTCCACTTCTTTGCTCGTGGGCTTGATTGCAGCCTTCGGCGGCTATCGCATCCTTGGGCTCGCCCTCCATGACGGCGCGATCTGGTCCTTTTGTGGCTTGTGGATCATCGCCAATCTGCTCATCGGATTTTCGGAGGAGCTCCAATACCGTGGCTATCTCCTCGCCACGCTCACCGATGGTATCGGATTCTGGCCGGCATCCATTTTGCTCTCCATCGGTTTCGGGGCGCTGCACTATTTCCTGAAGCCACACGAGCGCTGGGAAGACTTCGTCTCCACCGGTCTGCTGGGCCTGTTCGTGTGTCTTACGCTGCGCCGCACCGGCTCGCTGGCCTTCGCCATCGGCTTCCACGCCGCCTTTGATTTAGCCAACCTTTTCGTATGGTCGGGGCAAAATGCCGGCGAGTATGCCGTTGGCCACCTTCTTGAAACCCGCTGGCAGGGCTCGCAATGGCTGACCGGAGGCCTGCTAGGTCCTGAAGCCAGCTGGATGGCCTTTGTGGTAATCGTGCTGATGTTTTGGATCTTCGATCGATGCTATCGGCACAAGAAATTTCCAGCCTGAGCCGTCCCGACATGTGGCGGGTTAACCGTGGCTCCCGCCCTCGGGTTGTTGGGGAAAAACCGTTAACTACAGCTGGAAACCCGCTCGCTTCAAGGGCACAACATTTGTGATGGTCGATCAGCCCACCATCTTCTTCACCAATTCGCGGAATCGGGACACCTGCCAAGGCTTCGGAAGGTAAGGTAAGGCGAACTGTCAGCCCCTGACCCACACGCTGTCGCGTCGGGTAATCGGCGATTTCGTGGCGCGAGGTATCCGTAGCGGCACGGTCCAAAGATTGCCGCGCAGCGCATGGGTATGCTACAAGCGCTATATGCGTAAATGGATGCGCGAGCGCATCACGCGCCGCAAAAAGGGCGATGGCCCTCCCACAAAGGATCAAGCCAACGCGCCTGTTCCTCTGCAACCCAAGTATTTCGAAGCGTCCGAAGCCGCGCCCGAACCGCCTGCTGTGTCCAAGCCCCAGCGGGAGCGAGAACCCGAGCCGCCGCAGGTCGAAACCGAACCACAGGCCGCCGTCGCTGCGCCAGAGGGTCGTCCGGAAGCGCGTCCGACGCGCCGCCGCCGGGGCCGCGGAGGCCGGGGCCGCGGAGTTCGTCCGAAACCAGGTGAAGCGCCCGCCCAGCCGGTGCCAGCGCCGGAAGTTGCGAAAGCGCTCCCCGCTCCCCCCGCAGCTACCGCTTCCGCCCCTTCCAGCAAGGGGATGGTAGTCCTGGCGATCGGGCTGCCCGGATCGGGCAAGAGTTCCTGGTTCAAGCGTCACAATATTCGCCCGCTATCGAGCGACCTGCTGCGCGAGTTGCTCTTCGACGACGCACAGGAACAGCGCTTTCAGGATCTGGTTTTCTCCAACCTGCGCTCCATGCTGAAGGCGCGGCTGGTGGCGCGCCGTCCCGTGAACTATGTGGACGCAACCAACCTGACGCCGCACGATCGCAGCAGCTGGATCAAGCTTGCCAAAGATTATGGCTACGACGTGCAAGGGCTGTACTTCGATGTTCCAGTGGAACTGTGTCTGGAACGAAACCAGAAACGCGAGCGCGTAGTCGCCGAGGACATCATGCGGAAAATGGCGGCCAAACTCAAAGCCCCAACGTTTGAGGAAGGCTTCTCGAAGATTATCGTGGTACGGGTGAAGAAGAAGGAATCCGAGGTCGCTGAAGAGCGTCAACCGTAGATACGCGGGTTGCCGCGTACCCAGTGGACAGGACTCCGGCGGTCCAAGTGCCTGCTCGAAGCCCGTAGCTCGAGGCCCGCAGCCAGCCTTCATCCCTTCAAATACGGCAGCAACTCCTTAAACGCCGGCGATCCCGACGACCGCAGCAATTCGTAAGTCATCATTTCCGTCGACGAGATCACCGTCCCCGCGGCGCGCATGCGATCGAGGCCGATCCGCCAGTTCCATTCCGTCCGCGAACTCACCGCATCCGACGCCACGTGCACCACGTAGCCTTCACGCAGCGCGGCCAGTGCCGTCTGCATCACGCAAATATGCGTTTCCATTCCGCAGAGCAGGACAGTCGTTCGTTGCCCGGGCAGCCGCTTCAGCAACGAGCAGAACACATCGCTGCCGAAGCAGGAAAACATCGTCTTATCGATGGGCGTAGTGTCCGGCAGCAGGGAACTGATCTCCGGCACGGTTCCCCCCAGACCCTTGGCGTACTGCGTACTCACAATCGCCGGTATCTTAAGAATCCCCGCCAGGCGGATCAGCAACTGCGAATTCCGCACCAGCCGTTCCCGCTCCCAGATTGGAGGCAGCAGCTTGCTCTGGATGTCCACCACCAGCAGCGCGCACTGTTCGGGCTCAAGGGATCGGCGCGCAATTTCGGCAGAGTCGGCTTCGATCTGGATGGTTCCGCTGGTCAACATGCAAGGTCCTCGTCTTTCTCGCGATTGTAACTCGGAAAATGGTGGGGATAGTCGGAAGTCGGCGTAGTGTTGACCCTTTGATTGCCGTTCCATAGAATCAAAGAAGCCAGTCTGGATATCCTTCGATGCTGGCGGACACGCTGCCCCCTCGTTCAACGGCTAGGACACCTGCCTCTGGAGCAGGTTATCGGGGTTCGAATCCCTGGGGGGCAGCCAAATCATCCCACCGGCTATACGACCACGGATACTTGGCCTTGCTGTTTCCGCGTCGGCCTCACGATGATTTCCACATCTTGCCCTAGGGCGTTTAGAAAATCCATTAAGCGCTCCACGGAAAACGACCCGGATCGGTTGCGCATGAGCGTGGAGACATGGGGCTGCTTGATCCCAAGCACCCTTCCAGCTTCGGTTTGCGTGAGACCACGGCTCTTGATGAGACGGTAAATCTGTAGCGTAAGCCTGGTTTTCAAGAGTTCCTGTTCAGGATGGGGAAGGCCGAGGTCGGCAAAAACATTGCCGCTGCTTTCTTCGACGCGAATCGTTCTTTTCGCTTTCTTTGGCATTTCAATTCTGCCTTTCTCGGTGGAGCCGGTCGGCCTCCGCCAGACGCTGACGAATGAGGTCGATTTCCTTCTTCGGTGTAGCAATACCGCTCTTCGATTTTTTCTGGAAGGCGTGCAATACGTAGATGCTCTCCGCGTATCGAACGGTATAGACGGCCGCCAGGTGTCGCCTGCATGGTCCTCAACGATCTCTACGACAGATGCTCCGCCAAAACCGCGGAGCGGCCGCACCGAGGGGTCGGTTTCGCCTTGCTGCGCGGCGTAGAGGGCCTTGCCGATGCTGCGCCGAACAGCACGCGGGAAACCCCGCAAATCTCTTCGGCTCGAGCCGATCCAACGTAAGGGCCGCTCTCCTTGATTATACATAAATATGTCTATCTGTATAGCTCGTCGAAAACCTCAGGCAGGCCAGATACTCAACGCCGTCTTCGACAGAATCTGCTGCTTCGTTTCCTCGGACAAGGGAAGACTGCGGAAGTCATCGAGATTCTTCTTGATCTCCGGAACTCCCGGCCCCGGCCAGTCCGTCCCGAACAGCGTCTTGCTGGCAATCTCCTCCAGCCTCGGAAAATAGGTGAGAAGGGTCTTCGGAGGGATGCCGCTAATATCGAGAAACACGTTCGCATGCCGCCGGAGCAGGAAGAACGACGTATCCATCCACAGTGGACGCCCGCCATGCGCCAGCAGAATCTTCATCTTTGGAAAGTCGACGGCCACGTCGTCGATATAAATCGGATCGCCGTAGCGGTTGCGAGCGCCTTCAAAAACCGACGTTCCAGTATGAAACATGACCGGGACCCCATTCGCTTCCGCCGCGCGATAAATAATCTCGAGCTCTTTCACTCCGCTCAAGTATTCATTGGGATACAAAAGCTGATGCGGCGGATGGATCTTGATCATGCGGATTCCGAGCCGCAGAATCTGCTCCACGTCGGCCAGAATATTCGTGCTGTTGCGCGGATGCAGGCCGCCACAGGAAAGCAGACGCCTGGGATTCTCTCGCGTGTAATCGGCGATGAACTGGTTGACTCCCGAAGTGAATCCGATCACTTCCGGCGCGACATAGTTGATCAGAACGGCGCGGTCGATGCCGGATTCATCCAGGTACTTGAGAAAAGATTTCGGAGACGAGCAGTATTCGACAATCTGGTCGTAGTTCGGCCGCTTCTTCTTGATCAGCTCCAGCGCCGCCGGCTTGAACATCTCCAGCGGCTGGATGTGGACGTGGCAATCAGTGATCACGGAGAGCGCTCTTCATTCCTGTGGCAGGAATGATGCGGCTCATTGTAATACCTGGACCCGTGAGCGTAGCGCCAGCACCTTGCCGGCGGTCCGGCGGGCGCCCCGCCCGCCGCAGCGGATTCCCAAAAGGCGACACCAGTGCGGGTGCGGCGCGCCCTACCGCGGCGCCTCGAACCGATAGCCCACTCCGCGCAGCGTCTTCAAATAGCGCGGATGGCGCGCGTCTTTTTCGATCTTCTCTCGCAGGCGTCTCACGAACACGTCAATCGACCGCGGCGTCACAAACGAACTTTCTTTCCACACCGCATCAAGAAGTTGGTCGCGGGTAAAAACGCGGCCACGATGGCGAGCCAGATATTCCAGCAGACGGAATTCGCGAACTGTGGTCAGCACGGTGCGACCTTCCACGCGTACGGTCATCGAACTGATGTCAATTTCCAATTCGCCGAGTTGGATCACTTCCAGCGCCGGAGTCTCTGGTTGTCCGCGTAGAATGTTGCGGACCCGCGCAATCAGTTCGCGGGGACTGAAAGGCTTGGTGATATAGCCATCGCCTCCGACTTCGAAGGCCTGCACGCGATCGGGTTCCTGGGCGCGGGCGGAAAGGAAAATGACCGGAATTCTGGACAGCCGTTCATGCTGGCGAATCTGCCGGCACAGATCGAAGCCGTTGATCCCGGGTAACATGATGTCGAGCAGAAAAAGCGAAGGCTGGCTCATCGCCGCACAGGGAACGACTGGGGCGCCTGAAAAGAAAGTGGAAACCTCATAACCAGCATTTCTGAGGTTGTGTTCGATCAGGCGGGAAACATCCAAATCGTCTTCCACGACAAAGATGAGATCGCGGTAGCGTGAGTTTTCGATCGCCTCCAGAGCATCCATGGGGGAAAGTCAAACTTCCTCATCCAAATTGGTGGAAGTGTGCGCTTAGCGTAGGGATAACGTGTTGCTGCAATATTGCGGTTGTGTTACAGCCGGGTTAATTTCGCACTGTTGACCGTTTTGAGGTGCACTTGAACTGGGGAAGACATGTTCCAGCGAGACGTTTATTGCAAGCTTGGTCGATCGCGGCCCCGTCCCTCCGAGCATCCAAAACAGGCCGTCGCCGACGTACCATAGAGCCTCTGAACGCTATCCGGGGGTGAAACCTGGTACCCGGCGGAATGTAAGAGATTGTAAAGGTTGGCATTGGGACGCATCTATGGGAGGGTTCTCAACGTCTATAAACTTGTGGGTCGGGAGCTGCACCAACAAGCTCTCGTTCCCTGGAATGACGGTTGTGCCCGGTTTCCACGGAAGGAAAGGACGCACGACATAACATGAACCTTAAACCCGGAACCATTTCCCGGTGTATCGGACTAATCTTCGCTCTCACTCGTCGTGGCAATTCTAGCGGGATGTAACGGCGCCGATTCCAAAGCATCTGCCGCGCGTCCTTCGTCGCCGCCAGCGGTGCCGGTTGCCGTGACCCCGGCCCGGCGCATGGACTTGCCGGTCTACCTGACTGGCCTCGGCTCGGTGACTCCCTCCAACTCGGTGTCGATCAAGAGTCGCGTGGATGGCCAGCTTTCCGAGGTTGCCTTCAAAGAGGGCCAGCAGGTCAGCAAAGGACAGTTGCTCGCGGTGATCGACCCACGGCCGTTTGAGGTGCAATTGGCGCAGGCTCAGGCAACGCTGTTTCGCGATCAGGCGCAGTTGCGCGATGCCAAACTCAATCTCCAGCGTTTTCAGGATTTGCTGAAGCAGTCGGGAGCGGTGTCCCAACAGCAGGTCGACACCCAGGCCGCTCTGGTCGATCAACTGGAAGGCGCCACCCGAAACGACCAGGCCCAAATCGCCAGCGCTCAGCTGCAAATCACCTATTGCCACATCACCGCTCCGATCACAGGACGCATCGGCCTGCGACTGGTGGACGTGGGGAACATCGTTCACGCGGCCGACCCCAATCCTCTGCTGATCATCACGCAGTTGCAGCCGATCGCGGTTGTGTTCTCGCTGCCCGAAGATCAACTTCCGACGGTGGCGCAGCACATGAGGACGGGATCTCTCAGCGTCCTGGCCTACAGCCGAGACGACCAGACTCAGTTGGCAACCGGGCGGCTGGAAACCATCGATAACCAGATTGACCAGACCACCGGAACGGGCAAGCTCAAAGCCATGTTCGATAACCGGAACAACGAACTCTGGCCCAATCAGTTTGTGAATGTCCGGCTGCTGCTGGAGTCGCGGAAGAATTCGATCGTGATACCCTCGGCAGCCATTCAGCACGGCCCGCAGGGAACATTTGCTTATGTCGTGAAGGCGGACAAAACCGCTGAGGCCCGGCCTGTTACGGTTGCGCTCTCCCAGGGAAACCTGAGTGCGATTGCGCAAGGTTTGTCGGAGGGTGAAAACGTTGTCACCGACGGACAGGACAAAATTCAGAATGGCAGCAAAGTTGATCCTCGCAACGCGCCCCGCGGCAACGGTTCTAATTCCCAAGGTGGGGGCGGATCGCCTGGCGCAGTCGGAGCGAACTCTTCGGCAGCGGGGAATCAAGGAGACGCCAGTCAAACGCAAAGCGGTACATCGAAATGAATCCCTCCCGCCTCTTCATTGAGCGGCCGGTAGCAACGTCGCTTCTCATGATCGGTCTGCTGCTGGTCGGAATTGTTGCCTACCGGCAACTTCCAGTGTCGGCGTTGCCGGAAGTGGACTATCCAACGATTCAGGTATTCACGTTCTACCCAGGAGCGTCGCCGGATGTCATGGCCTCGTCGGTTACGGCGCCGATGGAACGGCAGTTTGGCCAGGTTCCCGGCCTGAGTCAGATGACTTCGACGAGTTCATTCGGCAGTTCGATCATCACTCTCCAGTTCGCCTTGGATCAGAATATTGACGTAGCCGAGCAGCAGGTGCAGGCTGCGATCAACTCCGCCGGAACGTATTTGCCGCGTGACCTGCCGAATCCTCCGATCTACAGCAAGGTGAACCCCGCCGACGCGCCGATCATGACGCTCGCGCTGACTTCCGACACTCTCCAGCTTCCGCAAATCGAAGATCTCGCCGATACGGCGCTGGCGCAGAAGATTTCGCAGCTCTCCGGCGTCGGCCTGGTTTCCATCAGCGGAGGACAAAAGCCCGCGGTTCGCATCCAGGCCAACCCGACCGCCCTTGCTTCGTACGGGCTGAGCCTGGAAGATCTTCGGGCGCAAGTTGCAATCGCTAATGTCAATCAAGCCAAGGGAGTGATTGACGGGCCGCGCCAGTCCTTCACTATCGGCGCCAACGATCAGTTGACGTCCAGCGCCGACTATCGCCCGCTGGTCATCGCTTACCGGAACGGCTCGGCGGTGCGCTTGGCGGACGTTGCGACGGTGATCGACGGAACCGAGAACGACCAGCAGGCCGCCTGGATGAACCTCACACCGGCCGTGATTATGAACGTGCAGCGTCAGCCCGGCGCGAACATTATCGCCGTGGCCGACAGCATCAAGAAACTGTTGCCGCAGTTGCAACATTCGCTCCCGTCATCGGTTAATGTGCAGATCCTGAGCGATCGCACCGAAACCATCCGCGCTTCCGTTAAAGATGTTCAGTTTGAATTGATGCTGACCGTGGTTCTGGTCGTCATGGTGATGTTTCTCTTTTTGCGGAGCGTGGCCGCCACCGTAATTCCCAGCGTCGCCGTGCCGCTTTCGCTGGTGGGCACGTTCGGCGTGATGTACCTGCTGGGATACAGCCTGAACAATCTGACGCTCATGGCCCTGACCATCTCCACCGGCTTCGTGGTGGACGACGCCATCGTCATGATCGAGAACATCGACCGCTTCCTCGAAGAGGGAGACTCGCCACTGGAGGCGGCGCTGAAGGGTTCAAAGCAAATCGGCTTCACCATCGTTTCGCTGACCGTGTCGCTCATCGCGGTGCTGATCCCACTCCTGTTCATGGGAGACATCGTCGGCAGGCTCTTCCGCGAATTTGCGGTGACGCTCGCTGTCACGATCCTGGTTTCCGCCGCCGTGTCACTCACGTTGACGCCGATGATGTGCTCCCTCCTGTTGAAATCCGCCAAAGACAAAAAGATGAGCAAGTGGATGCAGGCGTCGGAAGATTATTACCAGCGCATTGTCCAATTCTACGGAAGAACTCTGCGTGTGGTACTGCGCCATCGAACCGCCACGCTTGCGGTCACCATAGGCACGCTGGTGTTTACGCTCCTGCTCTACGTTTACGTACCCAAGGGATTTTTCCCGGTACAGGATACCGGAGCAATCCTCGGCATCTCGGAAGCACCGGCGTCGATTTCTTTTCCCGCGATGGCGGAACGGCAGCAGGCGCTGGCGCGGGTTATCTTGCAGGATCCCGGTGTGGCGAGTTTGTCTTCGTTTATTGGAGTTGATGGCACCAACGTCACTCCCAACAGCGGACGCATCCAGATCAATCTGAAACCACGTGAGCAGCGCAAGGAGAGTGCTTCGGAAATCATCCAGCGACTGGAGACCCAGTCACAGCACGTAGAGGGAATCACGCTCTACATGCAGCCGGTGCAGGATCTGACTGTGGAAGACCGCGTCAGCCGCACGCAGTATCAATACTCGCTCGAAGACGCCAGCGCGGACGAACTGAACACCTGGGTGCCGCAACTGGTCAACAAACTGAAAGTCCTCCCGGAACTGCGCGACGTCGCGACCGATCAGCAGAATGGGGGCCTGCAAGCCGACCTCGTGATTGATCGCGATACCGCGTCCCGTTTGGGCATCCTGCCGCAAGCCATTGACGACACACTTTACGACGCCTTTGGGCAACGGCAGGTTTCCACCATTTTCACGCAATTGAATCAGTACCACGTCGTGCTGGAAGTGCAACCGGGTTTTCAGCAGACCCCCGATTCCCTGAAAGACATTTATGTGCGCTCGAATACCGGAGCGCAAGTAACGCTGGCCTCGTTCGCCCGTTTCGAAATGCGCCACGCGCCGCTAACCATCAACCATCAGGGACAGTTTCCCGTCGTGACGCTTTCTTTCAACCTCGCGCCCGGCGTTTCGCTGGGCGAGGCCACGAAAGCGATCGATCAGGCGGAGCATGACATTGGATTGCCCATCAGCATCCACACCAGCTTTCAGGGAACGGCGGCGGCTTTCCGCAATTCACTCACGTCCGAGCCCTGGCTGATTCTCGCGGCCATTGTCACGGTCTACATCGTGCTCGGAGTTTTGTATGAGAGTTACATTCATCCCATTACGATTCTTTCCACGCTTCCATCGGCGGGCGTGGGCGCGATTCTCGCCCTGATCCTCACGGGCAACGACCTGAGCATCGTCGGCCTGATCGGCATTATTCTGCTCATCGGCATCGTCAAGAAAAACGCCATCATGATGATCGACTTCGCCATCGAAGCGGAGCGCGTGGAAAAGAAGACTCCCGAAGAAGCCATTTACCAGGCATGCCTGCTGCGCCTGCGTCCCATCCTGATGACCACCATGGCGGCCTTGCTCGCAGGTTTGCCATTGGCCCTGGGCCGCGGCACCGGATCGGAACTGCGCCACCCGCTCGGCATCACGATCGTCGGCGGCTTGCTGCTCAGCCAATTGCTGACTCTGTTTACTACTCCGGTCGTCTATCTGGCTTTTGACAGCGTTGCCGCCAGACTCAGACGCTACCGAATAGGAAACGTCATTCAGGAGCCGCTGCCGGAATAAGCCATGAATATCTCGGCTCCTTTCATCAAACGCCCGGTTGGCACGTCGCTCCTGACGCTGGCGGTACTGCTGGCGGGTGGAATTGCGTTTCGATTCTTGCCCGTGGCGCCGTTGCCGCGAGTGGAGTTTCCGGTCATTCAGGTGTTCGCGGGGCTGCCGGGAGCGAGTCCGGAAACCATGGCGTCAGCGGTAGCCACGCCGCTGGAACGTCAGTTCGGACGCATCGCTGGCATCACCCAGATGACTTCAACCAGCCAGCTGGGCTCGACGAACATCGCGCTGACGTTTGACCTGAACCGCAACATCGACGCCGCGGCGCGCGACGTGCAAGCTGCGATCAACGCCGCCCGTGGCCATCTCCCGTCAAACCTTCCCAACAACCCGTCCTACCGCAAAGTGAATCCGGCGGACGCGCCCGTCTTGATCCTGGCGCTGACTTCCGACACCATCACCCTTCCCAACATCTACGACGTCGCCGATACCGTCCTGGGACAGAAACTCGCGCAGGTGGAAGGCGTGGGGCAGGTTTTTGTCGGCGGCGGCGCGCGGCCGGCCGTGCGCGCGGAACTCAACCCCACCCTGCTTTACAAACTCGGCATCGGGCTCGACAGCATTCGCACCGCCCTGGGCGCGGCCAATGCCCACAGCCCCAAAGGACAACTTTCTGGTCCGATCAACGCCTGGACGATTCAAGACAACGATCAAATCTACAAGGCCGAAGACTATCGCAAGTTGATCGTCGGCAAGAGTGCGAACGGATTTGTGCGGCTGGGCGACGTCGGCGAAGTCTCGGACTCGGTGGAAGACATTCGAAACGCCGGCCTTGCCAACGGCAAGCCTGCGGTTTTGATTATTCTCTTCCGCCAGCCGGGCGCGAACATCATCGAGACCGTGGACCGGATTCGGGCCGAGCTGCCCCAGCTGCAGGCGTCCATCTCTCCTGCGATTCATATGGGAGTAGTGATGGACCGCACCACCACGATCCGCGCCTCGGTGTCCGACACCGAACTGACCCTGTTGCTGTCGATCGTCCTAGTGGTGCTGGTGGTGTTCGTGTTTCTGCGCAGCGTACGCGCCACACTGATTCCGAGCGTGTCTGTGCCCCTCTCGCTGGTCGGAACGTTTGCCGTGATGTATCTGCTCGGTTACAGCGTGGACAATCTCTCCCTGATGGCCCTCGCGATTTCCACCGGCTTCGTGGTGGACGATGCCATCGTGGTGCTGGAAAACATCACCCGCCATATCGAGAAGGGTATGGACCCCGTGCAAGCCTCCTTCCTCGGCGCGCGGGAGACTGGTTTCACCGTGCTCTCCATGAGCACGTCGCTGGTCGCGGTCTTCATTCCGATTCTTTTGATGGCGGGCATTGTGGGCCGCATGTTCCGCGAGTTCGCGGTGACGCTCAGCGTTGCGATCGGGGTGTCGCTGCTCGTGTCGCTGACTACAACTCCCATGCTGTGCGCGAAGTTTCTTCGTCCCGAAGAGGAACAAAAGCATGGCCGCATCTATCGCGCCACCGAGAGAGTTTTCGTCGGGATGTTGCACTTATACGAGCGCTGTTTGCGTTTCGTGTTGCGTCATCAGCCCGCCACTCTTTTCGTCACGATTGCGACTGCCTTTTTGAGCGTGTATCTCTATGTGATCGCGCCCAAGGGATTTTTCCCGCAACAGGACACGGGGCGCCTGGCGGGATCGGTCCAGGCGGCGCAGGACATTTCTTTCGAAGCCCTGCGCACCAAGATGCAGCAATTCGTGGACATCGTCTTGCAGGATAAAGCCGTCCAGACCGTGGTGGGCTTCGCCGGTGGAGGGGGCACGGCCAACACCGGGCGCATGTTCATCACCCTCAAGCCATTGAACGAACGAAAAATCAGCGCCGATCAGGTGATCGGCCGCTTGCGCAGTAAGCTGGCCGTGGTTCCCGGGGCGTCCCTGTTTCTGCAGTCTGCACAAGATCTGACGATTGGCGGACACCAGAGTAATGCCCAGTTCCAATACACGCTCCAGGCCGACGACCTGAACGATCTCAACCATTGGTCGCCGCTGGTATTGCAGAAGCTGCGCAGCGTTCCGCAGCTGAAAGATGTGAACACCGACCAGCAGAACCGGGGACTGGAGACTTATGTGGACATCGATCGCGCCACCGCTGCGCGCCTGGGCGTCGCCCCGAACGCGATCGACAACGCTCTCTACGACGCCTTTGGCCAGCGCCAGGTGTCCACGATGTATCGCCAGCTCAACCAGTATCACGTAGTGATGGAGGTCGATCCAAAACAGCAGCGCAGCGTCGACGCCCTCCAGGGTACCTACGTTCGGTCTAGCAACGGTGGCATGGTCCCTCTGGCCGCAATGGTGCATTTCGCGCCTTCGAATTCGCCGCTGGCCGTTAATCACCAGGGGCAAGTGCCCTCGGTGACGATGTCGTTCAACCTGGCGCCGGGCGTCGCCTTGGGCGATGCCACGAAGGTCGTAGAGGCCGCCATCCGCTCGATCGGGATGCCCGCCAGCGTACGCGGCAGTTTCCAGGGCACCGCCGCCGCTTTTCAGGACTCGCTATCGACCCAGTTGATTCTGATCATTGCGGCCCTGTTCACCGTCTACATCGTGCTCGGAATTTTGTACGAGAGCTACATTCATCCCATCACCATTCTCTCCACGCTGCCCTCGGCTGGAGTGGGCGCGCTCCTGGCCTTAAGGATTACGCATGATGACTTAAGCGTGATCGCCTTGATCGGAATCCTCTTGTTGATCGGCATCGTAAAAAAGAATGCCATCATGATGATCGACTTCGCTCTGCATGTAGAGCGCACCGAGGGCAAGAATTCTACCGACGCGATCTACGACGCCTGCGTCATGCGCTTTCGTCCCATCATGATGACCACCATGGCCGCGTTGCTCGGTGGCCTGCCCCTCGCGCTCGGCACCGGCGTGGGCTCGGAATTGCGCCGTCCTCTAGGGACTACCATCGTCGGCGGATTGATCCTCAGCCAGATGCTGACGCTGTTTACCACACCCGTTGTTTACGTCTACCTTGACCGCTTCGCGCTATGGGCAAAGCGTTTGTGGGCGGAATACACGGGGAAGAAGGCGCCGCATACGGGTCCGGTTGCTCATCCTGGATCGGGTTTCGCCGACTGAAGCGGAATTTACGTCGTCTTCATTCCGCCAACGCGGGAACTCTTCGATTCGCCGATTCGGCAACGCGAATCAGGGTCGGCATCACATCTCCTAAACCGTCGCCGGGCGTGCCCAACGCGAAATAGAGTTTCCGATAGAGCGGGAACAACTGGTCATACACCCGTTGTTCAGAATCCTGAGGCTCGAACACTTTATGGGCAGGGCAAATCGCCCGTTGCGCTTCTTCTACGGTCTGGAAGGTCTTCGCCGCCAGAAATGCGAAAATCGCGGCACCCAGTCCGACCACATTGCTGCCTGGGACCAACACCGGACGTTTCAGGATATTGGCATACACCTGGTTCAGGACATTATTCTTTTGCGGAATGCCTCCGGCGTTGATCACGCGTTTGATGGTGACTCCGTGCTCCGACATTCGGTCAAGAATCACGCGGGTATGGAACGCCGTTCCTTCGATCGCGGCAAACAACTCATCTTCGGCAGTGCTTTGCAAATTCCAACCCAGCGTTGCTCCCCGCAGATTAGGATTGACCAGCACCGTGCGATCGCCATTGTCCCAGGTCAATCGCAGAAGTCCTGTCTGCCCCGCGCGATAATCGCCAAGTCTCTGTCCCAAAGCATCTACGTTGGTGCCGGCGCGGGTTGCGATGGCGTTGAAGATATCTCCCACGGCGGAAAGTCCCGCTTCAATGCCGGTACGATTTGGATGAACGCTCCCCTGCACGACGCCGCAGACGCCCGGAACCAGTTTGACCGAAGGCGTGATGCCGATGATGCAAGTCGAGGTTCCGACGACGTTGACGATATCGTCGGTCGCGCATCCTGCGCCGATCGCATCCCAATGAGCGTCAAACGCTCCGACCGGAATCGGAATGCCCGCTTTCAGCCCCAGCTTCTCCGCCCAGTAGGGCGAGAGCATGCCTGCGATCTGATCGGAAGTCGCATACTCGCCGTCCAACTTGTCGCGAACGCCGCTGAGGAGCGGATCTACTTTGGCGAGGAATTCTTCCGGAGGCAAACCGCCCAGTTGCCGGTTCCACAGCCACTTGTGGCCCATCGCACAAACGCTGCGCTTCACCTTTCTCGGGTCGGTGATTCCCGCTAGCGTAGCCGCGACCATATCGCAATGCTCGAACGCCGAGACGAATTGCGATCTCTTCACAGGATTGTGGCGGAGCCAATGCAGAAGCTTTGAGAATCCCCATTCCGAGGAGTAAACGCCTCCGCACCACTGGATCGCTTCGAGTCCTTCGCGCCGCGCGACTTCGGTGATCTCCGCTGCTTCGCCTTTCGCGCGATGGTCGCACCAGAGGTAGTAGTCATCGAGCGGTTGCAAGTCTTTGCCAACTGGAATGACCGACGAGCCAGTCGTATCGAGAGCAATGGCTTCGATGCGATCACCCGAGATGGATGCCTTGTTCAGTGCCTGGCGAATTGCGGCTGCCAAAGCCTGCATGTGATCCGCGTGCGATTGCGTAGCGAATTCGGGATCTTCGCGTTTGCGATGGAGCGGGTACTCGGCGACGGCGGATTCCAGTAAGCCCTTGGCACTATCGACGACCGACGCGCGAACACTCAGCGTCCCAAAGTCGACTCCAATCACGACGGACATGAGCGGGCCCCTTGATGTTTAGCGGAATTGCACATCGCAACCAAGGGAGAGTTTACCGCAAGAGTGTTTCTCACAACCGGTCGAGAGGCGACTCCACAATACTTTTGTAGAGTGCTGGTCTTGTTTTGTGAAGAAAGGTGGGCGGCGTCGGCAGCCCAACCATTCTGGGGTGCTGACAACGCGCAAGTTTTTGATTCTAAAAACAGCCCAACTCGCCCGAATGGCTCAGTGAGCAGAATGCCCGCCGACCCCTCCGACCGATAACTGCCACAAGTTTTCTTCGGTTTCCTGTCGTCTTTCGGATTCGGCTTCCGTTTATCCGAGTAGAGGGTGATCCAGACTGCAGCGCGACGGAGAGCCGGCACCGACCAAGAATGACCAAGGAGAATAACCCTTCTTCACTACAACCCTGACGTTCAGGGTACGCCGTGGAACCTGTGGGAGACGACGACTTTGGCCACTGGCGTCTGGGTTGGCGGCGACGGCGTGTGGGTACTCCGCGCACCCGGTAATTGGGGGAATACGATGTTCATCGGCGGCGGCTACCCCTATTTCGGCGAGCTCACGCTTCAGACTCCGCTCGCGTCGATTAGCGCGGGCGGCGGCGGGATATGGGGACTTGATAGCTCCGGTCAAGTCTTCGCGTTTTCCACCCCGTAGGTGGAGCTTGATCGTCGGGTGCGAGAGAGATTCGTGTTTCGAGTCATGAGAGGATCGCGAAGGGGGAAGGAAGAGGAAGATGGGTCCTGAGGAGAATCGGGCAGGGGTACGGGCTGCGGCGACTGGACGCAGGCCATCCCGCACCCTTACACACAAGTAGAGGCGGGCTCGGGGGACGCGCCACCTCCAATGAGGTGACGCGCTGAGCGTGACGGGTACAGGCCGCCCCCGTCAATCGACCCCCAAATCCGCCTCGCAACCGCTTATTTGTTGTCTTCTTTTACCTCGGCGATCTTCGCCTGATGCCCGGCCTGCGATACTGCGCTCATGAACGCCTCCGCACTCTTCGGGGTTGCCACCTTTCCAGACAGAATGTTGCGGAATTTCATGTGCTTGCCGTAGATGGCGCGGGTTGAGTCATCGTCCTGTTGGACGACTGCGCCTTCCAAAGTCAGCCCGGCGAACACGCCCTTTGAGCGCGAGTAGCTGAGCATTTCGGTGTTCATCTTCCAGTCAGTTCCAGCGGCCGCATGACGGCCAACCGGGCCCGCTGCCACCGATCCTTCCCCTGTTAACTGGAATTTGCTGGAGAGCAGGTGCTGAAGGCCGCGATCGTTCATAACCAGAACCACCAGGTCAACGCCTTCGACCCCGATTTGCAATCCCCAGCTTCCTCCGCCAATCGAAACGAATGCTGGCGCGCTCCAGCCATCCGAGGTACGGCATGTCGCTATACCGCGCCCGTGCTTGCCGCCAAAAATGAAGCCGCCCTTGATCAAGTTGGGGACGACTAGCATGCATTTCGCGCTGGCCAAGACTTCTTCCGGGATGCCTTTGTCCGGAGCCTCCATGATGGCGTGCACGACCTCGACGGACGATTGCAGACGGTCTACCGTATCTTCGCGCGCCGAACCTGCCCACGCCAGCGTTCCCGCCAAACCGACCGAGCTCATCAACAACAGCGACAGTGTCTTTTTCATTGAGTTATTTCCTTTCAAGATGTGGAACTAAGGAAAAGAAAGCTTCAGATGGCTGACTTAGTTCAGAGGACCTGAAAGAGAGAGAAGAAGTGCTCGTCTCTGCCATCCATCATCTCCCACTCGCATCAGTATGGCTGGTCTTAATTGCTCACTCCCGATTGCTCACTCCCGGTCGTGACGCTGAAATGGTTCCGGCAATGTGAGCAATCTGGCTCAGCAATATCCACTTCGAGCTGTCAACGTAAGGAAGTCAGAAAAGACATCGGTAGATCTATGGACCCTGATTTTCAGCGCTTTTTCCGCAATCGCATTCGCAGACCAATTTCCGCCCTCATTGACTCGCTCAGGGAATCGCTGGCGGCGCGGTCGCAGAACCGGAGACTTGGATCCCAGCGGGTGTGTCCCTTCTGCGGATTGATTACTCCGCGGTCCAAGCGGGTGTGTCTCGAATGCGGAAAACCTCTCAGAGGCATGCAGGGACCACGGAAAGACGCAACGCAAGAGTAAATTCGATCGACGGAGAACACCATGCTTTGGACGATATTTGTAATTCTGGCAATTCTGTGGCTACTGGGTTTCAGTCTGCACATCGGCGGAAGTTTGATTCACCTGTTGATCGTTGTAGCGCTGGTGATCCTGGTGATTAACCTGGTGAGCGGACGCAGAGGCGCGGTCTAGAAGCTACACATTTCAAGGCTTCGGAGGGGAAGAGTCCGGAGCCGAGGTCCGTGTGCGACGAGATTGCCGGGCCCGCGGTCGGGTTTTCGCTCGCGACCTCGCATTCAACACAAAGTGCACAGTAGCCAGCAGGAAGTGAGGTCCATCTGCCTTCAGTACCAGCGCGTCTACCGACTTCAAATCGCTGTCGGCTAGTTCCAGATGGTCTGACACCATCACAATGGGAACATCCGGACGAGCCTGCTTGATCTCATCGGCTATCGCGGTGGCGTCCGTCATTCCCGCGTAGTGTTCGAGCACAATTGCGTCGACGGGCCGCGACTTGAAAAGACGTAACCCTTCGTGTCTGCTCGTCGTCGTGACTAGCTCGTAGCCGTTTTCCCGCAGATGGCTCAATTGAACCGGGTCCCGATGTACACAGAGCAGTGTGCTGTTTGCAGCCATGATACTCAGGTATATGAGAGATGCCTCCTTCCAGTCTGCTCACAATTGCTCACCACTACAGGAAGCCCTGTCTGGCGGTCGTGGAAGTGGGGCCGGATCTCTGGCAGTGGACGTTCATACAATCGAGACTTCAGTTTTTCGCTGATCTCGATCGCGCACCGGCGAAAGCCGGCACGGCCACATGCGATGCCGACACCTGCTTACCCGAACCAGGAGGCTCCATCGGTTTTCGAGTTGAGCCATTGTGCTCAGTATTGGCACCGGATTTAAGCCAACCTGACTAGTGTGTGCCGCGCACGCACGGCAATTCCGAGGGCAACAAAGTCATGAGGATGATTCCGACACAGCCAGGGCTTCGACCGGCGAGATTCAAGCCGATGGCGCCCGTCCGGGTATTGGCAGTGATCGTTATTTTGCTGATGGGCTGCTCTGCTGCTTTCAGCTACTCAGTCCTGACGCACGAACAGATCGTTGACTTGGCCTGGACCGACAGGATCCGGCCACTCCTGCTCAAGCGATTTCCGGGATTGTCGGAAGAACAGATCAGGGACGCCCACGCGTATGCCTACGGAGGAGCGGTCATCCAGGATCTCGGGTACTACCCATTCGGGAGCCGCGAGTTCAGCAACCTGGTGCACTACGTTCGCAGCGGTGATTTCGTTGTAGAACTGTTGCTCGAAAGCCGGGATGTAAACGAATACGCGTTTGCGCTGGGAGCGCTGTCGCATTATGCGGCAGATATTGCCGGCCACCCGGCCGTCAATCGGGCTGTCGCCATCGAGTATCCGAAGCTTAAGGCGAAATTTGGCAATTCAGTCCGATACGCCCAGGATCGGACGGCGCATTTGAAAACCGAATTCGGTTTTGACACGGTCCAGGTCGCGAAGAATCGGTATGCGCCTGAGCAGTACCATGATTTCATCGGGTTCAAAGTATCCAAGGATCTTCTGGAGCGGGCCTTTCCCCTGATCTACGGAGTGGAATTGAATGATGTGCTCACCCATGAGGATCTCGCGATCGGCTCATATCGGTTTGCGATAAGCAAGCTGATTCCACGAATGACCCAAGTCGCGCTGCAAATGCACAAGAAGGAACTGATGCGCGAGACGCCAAACTTTGCAAAGCGGAAGTTCCTCTATCGTCTTTCCCGTTCCAGCTATGAAAAAGAGTGGGGCAAGGACTACGTCAAGCCAGGTGTGGGCACGCGGATCTTGTCAACTCTTTTGCGATACGTTCCGAAAATCGGTCCTTTCAGAGGGCTCGGATTTAATAATCCGACCGCCCAAACCGAGGATCTTTATATCAAGAGCATCAATACTACCGTCGATCGGTATCGTATATTTCTCGATCAGGTGGGCACGGACGCGCTCGTGCTACCGAACTGCGATTTCGATAGCGGCAACCCGACTCGGGCTGGGGAATACTCGATTACGGATGAGAGCTATGCAAAGTTGCTGGGGCAGTTGTCGGAGCGAGGATTTGACCGCACCTCGCCGGCGCTGCGGGCCAACATTCTCGATTTCTATTCTGACCCTTCTGCCACGATCGAAACGAAAAAGGATCTGGGTGAGTGGAACAACGTGCTAGGTCAGTTGGACCAGTTGAGGGCCATGATTCCCGCTACGGCAGCGGCAGGTAGCCCGGCACAGTAAGAGAGGGCGCGCATTCGTGGGGAAGCTCAATCGTGCAGAACTACGCCCAACAGCGAGCTATGGACCTGCAATCCGCCATCCAGGCCGCCGGCGTAGTCGATGAAGCCCATTTTGCGGAATCTGTTCATGAAAAAGCTCACTCGCGAACGGGTGGTGCCGACCATCTCGGCAAGAGTTTCCTGACTTATTTTTGGGACCACGGTTTCCGGCACGCCTTCTTTTCCGAAATGAGCGAGCAGTAAAAGGACGCGCGCCAGCCGCTTTTCACTGGAGTTGAACAACTGGTCGACCAGGTCCTCTTCATAACGGATATTGCGCGCCAAGAGATAGGCTACAAACACCTCCGAAAACGCATGTTCGCGTTGCAGAGCGTCGTTCATTGCCTTCTTGTCGATTCGCAGAATCTCGCAGTCGGTCAGGGCGGCGGCTGATCCCATCCGCAGAGGCTGTCCCGCAAGTGCGCCCTCACCGAAGAAGTTGCCATGGCCGAGAAGGCCCAAAGTCGCTTCTCTTCCGGTTTTGGATACGACCGTCAATCTCACTTTGCCTTTTTGGATGTAATAGACGGAATCCGCTTTTTCGCCTTGCGTGAATATTGTCCGCTTCTTTTCGAAAGTGAGCATCTTCCTGCCATTTCCTATGCTGGCGAGGAAGGTGTCAGGGTTGAAGACACGGCCCTTTTTGGATTGTGCGGTAGCGCTCATAAGCGACCCAATTATAGCTTCGGAGCAAGGGCCTGCGATGGTCTGTTTTGCTCACTACGCGGAGAGCCGTTCATAAATCATGGTGCGGCGCAGATTCGCGTGCAACGTGGGTTGGCCCAGACACCTGCAGACGAATTATTTCGAGGCTACTCCATCACCGATCCGACGCTGCCAATCGGCGATCACGGTGCGGATCGGTGCGCGGTTGGCCAGTGCTGAGCTCGCATTTCTCGCCTTTCTTGGCGCCACAGGTGGGGCATCGAACCGTGAGGGCTGCTTTCTGCTTCGCTTTCATAAATGGATAGTGCACCGTTGCCTGAGAGCAGGCTGGTCAATTTTGACCAGTCGTCGGCTACATTTTCGGTGAATATTGACAACAAGCAAAGCTCTCACAAACGTGTTGGCGATGGCGCGCGGATCTCCAAACCCCATTTCGCAGCAAGTTAAGGACAAATGTCGTTGCTCAATCCAGTGCTTCCCAAGATGGCTTTGGAGATCGTCGCCCCACGTCCTCTAGCAGAGATCGTCGCATCCGCGCGTCCGCGATCGCAGTCCAAACCTTCATTGCCAAGTAGAATCGCGGTGATCGGGAACTACCTTCCGCGCCAATGCGGCATTGCTACGTTCACCACGGACTTGTGCAGCGCGATCTCCGCCGAGTACGGAACGGCTCGATTGATGGCGCTTCCCGTCAATGACACCGAGGAAGGCTATGACTATCCCGCTCGTGTCCGGTGGTCGCTGAACCAGAACGAGATTGCTTCCTATGAAGAAGCAGCCAGCTTCCTGAACTTCAATAACATCGACATGGTTTGCCTGCAGCACGAATATGGAATCTTCGGAGGTCCAGCCGGCAGCCACATCCTGCAACTGCTACGCGGCCTGAAGATGCCGGTCGTGACCACCCTGCACACCGTTTTGCGGGAGCCCAATCCTGACCAGATGGCGGCGATGAAAGAAATTGCGGAACTGTCGGATCGGCTCATCGTCATGAGCCAGCTCTCGTCCCAGTTCTTGCAGGAAATCTTCAAAGTACCCAGCAGCAAGATCGACCTGGTCCCGCACGGCGTTCCAGATCTGCCATTTCTCGATCCCAATTTCTACAAAGACCGCTTCGACGTGGAAGGAAAGGCAGTCCTGCTCACATTCGGTCTGCTCTCGCCGAACAAGGGAATCGAGAACGTCATCCAGGCGATGCCGGACATCTTGTCGAAACACTCCAATGTGGTTTACATCGTCGCCGGCGCCACCCATCCTCACGTACTGCGTCACGAGGGAGACAAGTACCGTGCCAGCCTGCACGCGTTGGCGAAAGAGATGGGCGTGGAATCGCAGGTGAAATTCCACAATCGCTTCGTCAGCCCTGAGGAAATGATTGAATTTATTGGCGCTGCGGATATCTACATCACGCCTTACCGCCATGAAGCGCAGGTTGTTTCCGGAACGCTTGCGTATGCACTCGGCGCGGGTAAGGCGATTATCTCGACACCCTACTGGCATGCGCTTGAGCTGTTAGACGACCGTCGCGGCGCGTTAGTCCCTTTTCAAGATCCTGCTGCGATTGCTCTCAAGACAGTCGAACTCCTGGATACCCCTGCCGTACGCCATGCCATGCGCAAACGGGCTTATCTGTTTGCGCGCGACATGGTCTGGAAAAAGGTCGCACAGGGCTACATGGAAAGTTTCGCCCGGGTACGGGCCGACCGCACGGAGACTCCCCACGTTCAGTTCTCGGCAAGCAAGACGCCGAAGGTATTGCATCAACTGCCGGAACTAAAACTGAATCACGTACACGGGTTGACCGATGACACGGGGATGTTGCAGCACGCGATCTTCACCATCCCGAACCGTGCCGAGGGGTATACCACCGACGACAATGCGCGTGCCCTCATCTTCACATCGCTGCTGGAACAACTGGGTGCGGACCAACCCGGCATCCACCACGGTCTGCGCGCTGTTTCAGCCAATCCCGATTGGCCTTCGCGGTATTTGGCGTTTCTGGAGCACGCCTTCAATCCCGCGAACAAGCGGTTCCGAAATTTCTTCGGCTATGACCATCGCTGGGCGGAAGAGCAAGGGTCGGAAGATTCTCACGGCCGCGCTTTATGGGCGCTAGGGACGCTTCTGGCTCGGTCTGCAAACCATGGCTTGCGAGGAGCTGCGGGACGCTTGTTCGAGTTCTCGCTACCGGTCGTATTGGAGTTCCATAGTCCGCGCGCTTGCGCCTATGCCATCCTCGGAATTCATGAGTACCTCGCTGCCTACCCAGGCGACCGGGACGGCCAGCATGTCCGGTTGGCATTGGCTCAAAGACTCCTGCACATGTATGAGTCGATCCGCCGACCGGACTGGAAGTGGTTTGAGGATGTTGTCGCATATGGGAACGCAAGGCTGGCGCAAGCCATGCTGCTGGTAGGTTCGGCGTGCGGAAATGAACCCATGATGTCCTGCGGACTTGAATCTCTGGCATGGCTCATGGACGCACAACGGTGCGAAGTCCATGGCCATTTCACTCCGATCGGTTCGCAAGGCTTCTATCATCAGGGTGGAGAAAAGGCCCGCTTCGATCAGCAACCAATTGAAGCGGGCGGCGCGGTTTCGGCATGCCTCCAGGCATATCGTGTAACTGGCGATAGCCATTGGCGTGACAAAGCATGGTCGGCATTCAACTGGTTCCTGGGCGCCAATGATCTTCAGTTGCCTCTCTATGACGCCGTCACCGGCGGCTGCCGCGACGGACTGCATCCTGACCGCGCTAACGAAAACCAGGGAGCGGAATCAACGCTATCGTTCTTGATGGCACTCCTCGAGATGTATTCGCTGAAAGAGCCTGAACAAATGGAGATTCCATCGTGAAGAGCGACCAAACCGTACTGCTGGCCGAAACGAGTGCTCACTACGAACCGCTCTTGCTTCGTCATCCAGCCAACCCCATCCTCACAAGTAAGGATTGGCCTTACTCCATCAACAGCGTATTCAATGCCGGCGCCACTCTCCTCGCGGATGGCACGACACTCCTGCTTTGCAGAGTGGAAGATCGCCGGGGACTGTCGCATCTCTGTGCAGCGCGATCGCGCAATGGCGTGGATGGTTGGGAAATTGACAGTGAGCCCACCATGATGCCCAGTCCGAAAGATTATCCCGAGGAAATTTGGGGCATTGAGGATCCACGTATCACGTTCGTCCCGGAACTGGATCAGTACGTAATCACCTACACATCCTATTCCCGCGGAGGGCCGGGAGTGTCTCTGGCCCTAACCAAAGATTTCCGAAGCTTTGAGCGCTATGGCGTCATCATGTCGCCGGACGACAAAGACTCCGCGCTTTTGCCTCGCAGGATCGACGGATACTGGGCACTGATTCATCGACCCATGACAAAACTCGGGGCGCACATGTGGATTTCTTATTCTCCCGACCTCCGCCATTGGGGCCGGCATAGGCTCATGCTCGAAGCGCGCCGAGGAGCCTGGTGGGACGCGAACAAGATCGGTCTGTCGCCCCCTCCCATCGAGACCTCTCGGGGATGGCTCGTGTTCTATCACGGAGTACGACATACACCGTCGGGCTGTCTCTATCGCCTCGGCCTGGCTCTCTTCGATCTGGAGAACCCGGAAAAGTGCCTGCTCCGCGGTGACTCGTGGATGTTCGGCCCGGAAGCCGAGTACGAACGCCATGGGGACGTTGACGACGTCGTGTTTCCCTGTGGCTACACCATCGCTCCTGATGGCGACACGATCAATGTGTACTATGGCGCGGCCGACTGTGCCATCGCGTTAGCTCGAGGCAGCATCAGTTCACTGCTGAGGTGGCTGGATAACAATGGCACCGCCGAACGTCGGCAGCGAGCGCAGGACTAATGAAAGTGCTGCGAAACATTTCCCAATTTGTCTTGCATTGCCGGCATGCAGGGATGAGCGGCGTATTCACAATCAAGAAAAGCGCGTATCGGGTGTGTCTGAAGTGTGGTCGCGAATTCGGGTACCCGGATCCGCTGCTGCCCTCCTCTGAGTCAAGCCTGCCCGGCCAATACCGTGACCTCTGGATGTGAGCGTTCTTGCTCAGACGGGCATTCCGCAAGCTGTCATGCTAATTACTCCTGAGTGTGCCGAAAGGGAGCAACGCCCACTGATTCGTTGCTCTCATCTTTAGGCCGCGCCGGCCCGTTCCGCGGGCCGACTGATCGATGCGACCACATCCAGCCAATCGGTAAGCTTCGCCGTGTGCGAATCGCAAACCTGCGACGAACACGACTCGACCCTACGAACGCGCAAATCAGGCCAACCTCTTCGAGCCGCTGGGAGGAGAAGCCCGCAAAACTGAAAGAAGGTTCAAAGTCATGCCTTTAATTCAACTCCTGGAAGTTCTGATCGTAGTCGGTGTTCTCCTGTGGCTGGTGAATCGCTTCATTCCCATGCAGGGAACCATCAAGTCAATTTTGAACGGCGTCGTGGTCATCGCCGTTGTTCTATGGATCATGAATGTTTTTGGACTCTTTCATTCACTTTCCCACATCCGCGTCGGCTAGTGATTGATTTTTTCACGGGCCGCCGCGCGTAAGGCGCGGCCCCAGCCGCACGCGGCACGTACTACACAGCACAATCACGAAGGAGACACCTTGAATAATAAGTTCCTGTTAGGAGCCGCACTCACCGTTAGTTTGAGCGCATTTGCGCAGACCAATTCTGAAACGCCAAGGGTGATCGAGCCCATGGCCACGACCCCGACGTTCCGGGTGACCGTAGTCAGTCGCAGTGTGCAGGCGGTCAACTACCGGCATCGCGACGGAGCCACCAAGATCGACTTCGCGGGAACCGACCTGATGCCCGCCGCCAATGGCCAGGCCAAGGTAGAGAGCAAGAAGGGCTACATCGAAATCGAAGTGGAATTCGGCAATCTGGACAAGCCCACCAGTTTCGGCAACGAGTATCTCACCTACGTTCTGTGGGCGATTTCTCCGGAAGGACGCGCCATCAACCTGGGCGAAATATTAGTTGGCGACAACCACCGCAGCAAGGTCGATGTAACTACCGACCTTCAGGCATTCGCTTTGGTTGTTACCGCCGAGCCCTATTTCGCAGTTCGCGAGCCGAGCAACGTTGTGGTGGTTGAAAACATCATTCGTCCCGATACCAAGGGGACGATTGAGTCGCTGGATACCAAGCACGACTTTCTGGTCCGCGGCGGCTACATTCCGACCGGCTACAAATTCGATCCGGTAGTACTGAATTCCAAGCTGCCGCTGGAGTTCTTTGAAGCGCGGAATGCCTTGCGTATTGCGGAATCAGAAGGTGCCGCCACCTACGCAAAAGACAGCTACCAGCACGCCGTGCAACTCATGAACAACGTGGACGAAATGGCAACACGAAAAAACATCGAGCGCAAACCGCTCATCGCTATTGCTCGTGAAGCGGTACAGACCGCCGAAGATGCGCGCGCAATTTCTGTGAAGCGCATGGACGAAGAACGCCTGGCAAACGAACGTCGCAGTGCGGCGGACGCCCAGGCGAAATCGCAAGACCAGGCCGACGACGCGCTGCGGCAGAAGGATCAGGCCCAGGCTGCTGCGGAAGCTGCACAAGCAGCAAAAGAGCAGGCGGAAGCCGACGCCAATCGAGCCCGCGATGACGCCGCGGACGCGCAATCTGCGGCTGCCAAGGCAAGAGCTGACATGGCGGATAGTCAGGCAGCATCGGCCAATGCCCTTTCTGCGGCACAGGAGGATGCGGAGAAATCCCGCTTAGCGGCCGAGCAGGCCCAGGCCAGCGTGCAGGCTTCGGAAGCAGAGAAAACGGCCATGCGTGCGCGTTTGTCGGAGCAGTTGAACAGCATTCTTCAAACCCGCGACAGTGCGCGAGGCCTGATTGTCAGCATGTCCGATGTGTTGTTCGACACCGGGAAATATTCACTGAAGCCGGGTGCACGCGAGAAACTGGCGAAAGTCGCTGGAATCCTGCTGGCCTACCCTGGCCTCAACATCGAAGTCGGCGGGTACACGGACAATGTGGGCGGTGATCAGATGAATCAAACGCTGTCTGAAAACCGCGCCGGTTCCGTGCGCGATTATCTTGTGAACCAGGGCGTGGCCACTAACTCGGTATCAGCCAAGGGCTTTGGCGAAACCTTGCCGGTAGCCTCGAACGATAACTCTGCCGGCCGACAACAGAACCGACGGGTGGAGCTTCTCGTATCCGGCGAAGCCATCGGTAGCCCAGTCAGCACCACGACAGGAAGCTTGCGCTAGAGGAAATATTCGTAACCAGCAACAACGGAGGTACACCTTGAAAGTAATCGGATTTGTAAGTACAGCAATTCTGTCCTTGGCTCTCGGAGCCACGGCTACAGCCTACGCACAAGGGGATCAGCACGCCGACAAGCAGGATCGTCCCCCGCAGCAGGACAAGCACGAACAAGCCAGACACGAGGAAGCCAAGCCGAACGCACAGCATGCTCAGAGACCGCAGCATCAAGAGCAGAGCAAGCAAGAAGGACATTCCCAGCAAGTTCAGCGGAATGATCGACCGCAGCAACATGCTCAACAGCAGCAGGACCAGAACAAGCAGCATGCGCAACAACAGCAAAACCAGAATGTGCAGCGAGAACACGTGCAGGAGCAGAAACGAGGTAACCAGCAGGTACAGGCTCAACAGCGACACAATCCGCCCCAGCGAACAGAACAACAGCAACGGGTAGAGCACAGCGCCTGGCAGCAGCACCGTTCGCAGCACTGGGATTCCGACCATCGCACCTGGCAACAGCGCGGCGGTTATAACGGCTACCGCATTCCGGACGCCCGGTTCCGCGGATACTTTGGGCGAGACCACGGATTTCGTATCTCGGGGCTACCTTTCCTCGTTGTAGGCGGCTATCCCCGCTTCCAATACAGCGGCTATTGGTTCAGCCCCGTCGATCCCTGGCCAGAATATTGGGCGGCGGACTGGTACGACACCGACGACGTTTACGTAATGTACGTTGATAACGGCTACTACATGTTTAACCAAAGATACCCGAATACAGGGATTGCGATTCGCATTTCTCTGTAACGGATTTACTGGGTGCAGCC
Source organism: uncultured Acidobacteriota bacterium (assembly GCA_963799305.1). Taxonomy (GTDB): domain Bacteria; phylum Acidobacteriota; class Terriglobia; order Terriglobales; family Acidobacteriaceae; genus Acidiflorens. Next base: position 568,752 of record CAWCWX010000002.1, read on the forward strand.
TCGCGAGAGGTTGCACCCTTTTGCGTTAATTCTGCCGCGTCTTGCGGCTAATGCTGGTGAACTACTTATTCTGCAAGAGGAAATGGTGGAGGCGGCGGGAGTCGAACCCGCGTCCGAAGGTGTTACTGGTCAGGAGACTACATGCTTATTCGCGTTCATGCCCCAGGCATTACCCTGGGACGTTCGCGGCCGCCGCTCAGAACGGACAAGAAACGGATGCCGCTAGCCTGAGATCTTAGCTTCCCCACCCAGACGTAGAAGGGAAGAGCAGCCCGCTGTGCGACGTCCTTCGGAGGCCCACGGGCGAAGCCTCCGGGAACGGCTGCCTAAACTAGTTAGGCTGCGTATGCCATCTGTTGATTGGCAATTATCATTTTGCACGCGATCACGGGTGTGTGCACCCCGGCATGCCTCCTGGCCGCAAGCATCTCCGTCGAAACCGTGACGCCCCCAACTCGGTGGGATTGGCCTTCAAAGAACTACCTCTATTGTCGCACCCCGGCGGGGGATGTCAAATGCCTCGCCAGAAAGCGTCTGTAACGTAGACGACGTTACCTTCGGTTATCGGTCACCGGTTCAGGATGAATGAGCACCCGGAATAACTCCGGCGCTTCTTGCTTAAAACGTATTTCGAGCGCCGTCTGCACATCGTGGACGCGCGCCAGTGGCATGTCGTCTGGAAGCGTGCAGTGGCAGGAAACATACAGCCGGTCGCGAATTCTTTTGAACTGGAATTCGTGTACATCGACCACGTCCGGAAACTCCTTCACGATTTGTTTCAAATGCTGCTCGAGCTGTGGCTCCTGTACGATCTGCTCTCCCTGCTCAATGGTCGCGGGCTCGCTTTCGATGTGGGTCAGGATCGTCGCAATCTCCGGCAACTCGCCGCGCATTTCATTTTCCAGGCGAGTTACTTCGTCGTGCGCCTGTTTCATGTTCAGTTGTTCGTCGAGTTCCAGGTGCTGCTCCACGTGGAGTTTGCCATTCAGATCCTGCACGCTGACATCGTGCACGTTGAAGTTGTGCCGGGTGGCCACGGCGCGGATGCGATCGAAGATATTTTCCGAGCGGCGGGCGCGCGGCACGGAGTGCACCATTACGTCCGCGTTCGGCAAAACCTCGTGTACCTGCGCCGTGACTTCGTCGGCGATCTGCTCGGAACGTTGAAAAGTAAAGTTGCGTGCCAGACCCACCGAAACATCCGCGAAGTATCGATTCCCTGCACGCCGAATGCGCGCTCTCTCGACTTCGAGCACACCGTCAACTTTGCCGATCTTTTCCAGTATCTGATTACGGACACCCGCCGGAGCCGCGTCGATCAAAGCATCCACCGTTCTCCGTGCTAGGCGCCAACTCACAGAGATCACCACCCCTGCGACAAACAAAGCGGCGATCGGGTCAGCTTTGCTCAGCCACTCGACGTGATAAGTGCGTCCCAGTTGCACCAGCACGAGACCCACGATCACCACCGCACTCGACCATATATCGGTCGAGAAATGCAGCGCATCCGCTTCCAGCGCCTGGCTGTCGTACTTCACCGCAATGCGGCCCAGCGCCCGCGACCGCCAGAAATCCACGACGATGGAAAGCAGCATCACCAGGAAAGCCCAGGCGCTCGGCTCGATTTCGACGCTGTGAAAAAAAAGGCGCTTCACAGCCTCGGAAACGATCCAGACGCAGGTCAGCAGCAGCAAACCGGTTTCGATGAAGGCGGAGAAATTTTCGACTTTGCCGTGTCCATATTGATGATCGGCATCCGCTGGCTTGTCGGAAACGCGGACCGAAAAATAGGTCACCAGCGCCGCGACCAGGTCGAGTCCGGAGTGCGCCGCCTCGGAGAGTATGCCCAGGGAGCCCGTAGTCACTCCCACCACAATTTTGAGCGCTGTGATGGCGAAGGCGGCTAGAACCGAGTTCCCGGCCACGCCGCGCTTCTCGCTGCGCATCGAGCTGGGACTGTAGGCAGCCTGCATTTCGGGCATAGAAGCATTATCTCTTTCCCGTTCGAATCCCGCCAACTCTACCCGTCGGTCACTGCCGATCCGCCGCGCGTCATGCTAGGATGACTCTTCGCGGTAATCCCTTCTGGAGGACTAGATTTCATGCGTACCAGGTGGCTCCTGTGTCTCCTGCTCGGAGGCCTCGCCTACGGACAAGCTCCCGCTCCCCCGATGTCTCATCCCCGTCCCATGCCGGCGCAGAACGCCGACGCCGAGGCCAGCGCGAAGATGGCAGCGGAGAAAATCCCCCCCAGCGAACCGGTCATTACGGTGAAGGGCGCATGCGCCGATCCGGCAAAGAAAGGCGAAACGTGCGAAACCGTGGTCACGAAAGAGCAATTCGAAAAGCTCGCCGACGCCCTCCAGCCCAACATGGCGCCCCCGATCAGATTGCGCCTTGCCAATGGCTATTCCCGGCTGATCGGATTGAGTCAGGAAGCGGAAAAACGCGGCCTCGATAAGACTCCTAAATTTGAAGCCAACATGAACTTTGCCCGCATGCAGATCCTTTCACAGCAATTGACCAGTGCCTTGCAGGAAGAATCCCAGAAGGTGTCGGAGGAGGATATCGAAAAGTATTACCAGGAAAAGGTCGACAATTACCAGGAAGCCACTCTCCAGCGCCTCTACGTTCCGCATAACAAACAAGCCACGCCTCCCAAATCTGCACCGGGTGTAAAGAAAGACAAAGAGACGGAAGAAAAGGAAGAGCAAGCCCGGGTGAAAGCCGGCGAAGAGGCTATGAAGAAAACTGCCGACGCCCTCCAGGCGCGCGCCGTCAAAGGCGAGTCCTTCGACGCGCTGGAGAAGGAGGCCTATTCGGCAGCGGGGCTGAAAGGAAACCCGCCTTCCACCAAGATGGAAAAAATCCGTCCCACGAGTCTGCCGCCCACTCACCACGCCGCGCTCGTACTAAAACCGGGAGAAGTTTCGGAAGTCATTGCCGACCCTACCGGCTACTACATCTACAAGATGGTGAGCAAGCAAACACTGCCGCTCGACACCGTAAAGCCAGAAATTAAAAACTGGATTGCCTCCCAGCGCTTCCGTGACGCTATGCAGGAATTTCAAGGCACTTCCACGCTGAACGATGTTTACTTCGGGATTACGCCTAAACCGCCGGTGAAGCCGGGAAGTGAACCCGACGCCGACGTCGACCCCGACTGATGGACGACGCCAAACCAACCGTCGTCGTCACCGGAATCTCAGGCAATCTCGGGCAGCGCCTGGCGCCGATGCTCACCGATTTCACCGTGGTGGGCATCGATGTCACCCCTCCCGCCGCGACGATTCATCGCTTCATCCCCCTCGACTTAGCGAAGGAAGACTCCACCCGCGAATTATTTCTTCTTTTGCGCGAGTTGCAGCCGGCGGCGGTCGTACATTTGGCATTCATCATCGACCCTCAACGCTCCGGCGTGCTGGATGCCGACCGCATGTGGCAAATCAACGTTGCCGGCACAGCCCGCGTGATGGAAGCTATTACCGAAGCAAATCGCAACGCCGGGGCGAATATCCGACAGTTCATCTTTCTCAGTAGCGTTTCCGCCTATGGCTCCGATCTGGCGAATGCCGTCACCGAAGAAGCTCCCCTCGCCGCGCACACTCTCCCTTACGCACTCCATAAGAAAGAATGTGACCTGGTCGTGCAACAGCGGGCTCCTGCGCTGCGGGGCTGTAGCGTTTTCATTCTGCGTCCGCACATTTTTGCCGGGGCCAGCGTCGAGAACTATCTACTGGGAGCGTTCCGGGGAACGCCGAATGGTAAAGGCGCACGTGCCACCCGCATGCGCGAGCAGGGCAAACGCCTGCCTTGCATGCTGCCTTTCGGAAGGCAATATCTCGACAACAAGATTCAATTTATCCACGTCGACGACATGGCGCGCCTGATCGCGTGGCTTCTACACCGCGAGCCCGAAGCACAACGCCTGACCACGCTCAACGTCGCTGGCCGCGGCGACGCCTTGACCTTCGGCCAGTGCATTCAGATGGCGCACGCGAAGCTGCTGCGCGTTCCCGGAAAGTGGGGTATGCGCAAAGTGCTTCAGTTCCTGTGGCGCGCAAAAATTTCAGCCATTCCACCCGACGCCGTACCCTACATGACCGGTCAGTACATCATGAACACGGAACGCCTGCAGAAATTCTTGAAGATGGATTATGAACACGTAATCCGCTATTCGATCTCCGACGCCTTTGCGGATTCGTTCAAAAAACTCCGTTAGCCTCGGAGAAAAGCAAAATTTGGCCCAACCCTCCGCGCTTTGTCCCCGTGGTTAGATTCTTTGACTTTCCTTGCCACCGCGATAAAGCCCCGCCACGCCGAAAGTGTAAGGCGTCCACGAAGCCTCGCGAAATCCAGCCTGGCGAATGCGATCGAGCATCTCATCCGGCGGCGGGAACCGTTCCACCGACGCCGGCAAATATTTATAGGGCCCTTGCACACCAGAGATCACTGTCCCCACCGCCGGCAGCACCCGCTTGAAATAGACGCGATAGAGCTTTCCCAGCAACCCACTGGGCTCGCCAAAATCCAAAATCCCGCACTCCCCTCCTGGCCGCAGCACCCGAACCATCTCCCGCAGCCCAGCATCGTAATCGGCCAGATTGCGAAAGCCGAACGCCGCCGTGATCAGATCGAAATGCGCATCCGGAAATGGCAACTGCAACGCGTCCGCCTCGATCCATTTCAGTTTGGTGTTTTTCCCCTTGACGGTTGCACGCTGCAGCATGGCGTGAGAAAAATCCGCGCCGATAATCTGCGCACCCGAGCCGGACCGGCGCTGGAGTGCGAACGTCATATCGCCCGTACCGCAACACAAGTCGAGAACGCGCGCATCGGGACGCTTCAGAATGGAATCAAACGTCCGCGCCGCCCGCCACCACCAGAACCGGTCCGTATTCAGCGACAGAACATGATTCACCAGGTCGTAGCGCGGCGCGATGGAAGTAAACATCTCCCGTACCGCCTTGCCCGCTGATTCCGTGTCGCGGGCGCCCACCGGAGCTGCGCCGACGACCCTGCTGTTGACTTGCTGACTCATTCCGCTCCTAGCTTTCGAATCACATCCACCGCCGCCCGAACTAACTCCGTGGGCACATCACCGACGATCTCAACTTTGCCAACCTGCGTCGGCAAAACAAAGTGCACCACACCCTGCCGCGTCTTCTTATCCGAGTGCAAACGCTTCATCACGCTCGCGGTCTGGATCTTCATGCTCGGAAGCTTGCCGAAGCCGAGAATGGCAGAGATGATCCGTTCCGCTGTCGTCTCATTCAGTCGGCCAGTAGAAAGCGCGATGTGCGTTGCCGCGATCATCCCCCACGCCACCGCTTCTCCGTGCAACAACTGGGTGTAGTGAGTCTCCGCCTCGAGCGCGTGCCCGATCGTATGCCCGAAGTTCAGCACCTGCCGCAGCCCGCCCTCGCGCTCATCGGCGCTCACAACCCGCGCCTTCAGGCGCACCGACTCGGAAATCACCTTCTCGATCACGACTGGGACGCGATCCAGAATCTCCCGCCGCTTGTCTTCGAAGAGCCGGAACAACCCTGCGTTGCCGATCACTCCACACTTCAGCGATTCGTAAAGCCCCGCCCGATACTCACGCGACGGCAGCGTGGTCAAAACCTGGGGATCAATCAACACAGCGCGTGGCTGATGAAACGCCCCCAGCAGATTTTTCCCCGACCGAAGGTTAACGCCGGTTTTTCCGCCAATCGCCGCGTCGACTTGCGCCAGGACCGTGGTCGGAATCTGGATCACATCCACGCCGCGCATATAAACCGCGGCGAGAAATCCGGTGACATCGCAAGTTACTCCCCCTCCCAATGCAATCAGGGTTGCGTTCCGGTCCGCGCCCAGTTTTACAAGACTCTCGGCCAGCTTCTCCAGAGTGGAAAGACGCTTGAAGCGTTCCCCGTCGGCCATCTCCAGGGCAACCGCCTGCACTCCGGCCCTCTCCAGTGACTGAAGGAGAACCTTCCCCCACCTGCGCCGCACCGGCGGCACCGTGACGACAAACACGCGGCGGCGGCCTACCAGTTTTCCCAGCAACTCACCAGCGCGCCCGAGCAAGCCACTGCCCAGCCACACGTCGTAAGAACGCGAAGCTGTTGCCACTGGAATACGAATCATGAACTTTTATCATAGCGTATGCAGATCGCGTCACCATCATCCCTTCCGCGGCCGCAACACTGACACCAGTACCGACATCCCCAACACGCCGACAACCGCGGCGAGCGTCCAGATCGTTGGCACTTCAAAATAATGCGAACTCAGCATTTTCACTCCGACCAGCACCAGCACCAGCGAGATGCCATAGTGCAGGTAGTGGAACAGTTCCAACAGGCCCGCCAGCGCGAAGTACATCGACCGCAGGCCGAGGATGGCGAACACGTTCGACGTGAATACGATGAAGGCGTTGCGCGTAATCGCCAGCACCGCCGGAATGGAGTCGACGGCAAAGAGCAGGTCGCTGGTTTCAATGACGATCAGCGCGACGAACAGCGGCGTGGCATAGAGCCCGGCCCGGCGCACGAAAAATTTCCCGCCCTCATAGTCGCGCGTGACCGGAAGAACCTTGCGCAGCACTCGCAGCACCGGATTCTTCTCCGGATGGATTTCGGCCTCGCCTTGCCGGAGCAGCTTGATCCCGGAATACACCAGCAGCGCCCCGAACAGGTAGGTGATCCACTCGAAACGAGCGATCAGCGAAACCCCGGCCAGGATGAACAGTCCACGCATCACCAGCGCGCCCACGATTCCCCAAAAGAGCACTTTGTGCTGTTGGTTGTCGGGTACTTTGAAGTAGCGGAAGATCATCAGGAAAACGAAGAGGTTGTCGACGCTGAGTGAGAGCTCGACGACGTATCCCGTGACAAACTCTAATGTGCTGTCATGCCCGCGCCAGAAAAAGACAATCACTGCAAAAGCAATCGCCAGCCCAATCCATACCGCCGACCAGATCAGAGCCTCGCGAAAACCAGGCCGGTGGGATCGCCGATTGAGCACGGCCAGATCGAACACCAGCATCGCGACCACAAAAACATTGAAAAGAATCCAGAAAAGAAGCACAGGAGATAGTACGACAGATGGCTGCGCGCTTCGAGACACGAGCTTCCAGCCACCTCACCATCGCGCCGCTCGCAGCTCGAAGCTCGTAGCCCGCAGCTTTCTTACTTCACCCTCCCCCGCTTCCCGCTCGCCCAGTCGTCCCACATGCCCATGGCTTTCATCTCTTCGTCGAAATGGATGTCAAGCAGGGACTGCTCGATCTGCGCTCGATCCAGGCGAGGGCCAACGCGTTCGGCAGTGTTCGCCAGTGCAAAGCTTAGGACTGCGGCTTCGGCTACATGCTTCTTCAGTTGCGGGAAATCGACTTTGTCATAGGTATCGGAGGTTGCGTGATAGTTCACAAGATAGTTCGCTTCGTCCTGTTCCGCCACGAATGTGGGAACGCCCTCGAGCATGAAATCGAAGTGATCGGTTCCGGACTCGGCCGACGGAATCAGCTTGGCCGCGCCGAATTGTTCTAGCGGAGCCACCAGCGATTGGGCGGAGGTTGCGACATCTTTGCGTCCGCCAGTAGAGAAGCCGGTGGTCTTGCCGGTACCCGCATCGAAGACGACCACCCCCGCAGCTTGGTCGAGTTCGTTGCGGTGCGCCACGGCATACATGCGCGATCCAATCAGCCCTTCTTCCTCGCCGGAAAACAATATGAAGCGCATGCTGCGTCGCGGCTTTAAGCCCGAACCTTTGATCGCTCTGAGCGCGTCGATCACCAGTGCGGCATTACAGCCGTTGTCGAGCGCGCCCGTTCCCAGTTCCCAGGAATCGAGGTGCGCGCCCAGGATGACAAACTCGTTCGGCTTCTCGCTGCCGCGGACCTCTGCCACCACGTTCCACGATTTGATAGGACCCCCGATGCGGTTAGGAATCGCAATATCCGCCCACACTGGATTCGCCGATGCCAGCAGGCGGGCGATGCGTTCTCCGTCCTCGCGCGCGACAATCACCATCGGCAACTGGTCGATTTCCCCGGCAACCGAATTGGTATGCCGGTACAGGACGTCGTTCTCGCGCGTCGCCATAAATGCGATCGCCTTGGCCTTTCCCTTCACCGCAAGCCCAATCACCACGGGCGCCTGCTCGTACTCACCAAAAAGATCGGCCCAACTCGCGAGCACCTTAGTGTGCACCAGCAGGAGCTTTCCCGAGACATCTCCGGCTCGAGCAAAGTCGCTGGCCGTGCCTTCGCCAACGTCCATCACCGGCACATGCTTCACCGCCGCCAGGGCCGGCGCCCAGGCGATCGAGACCGCCCGCACCGGAAACACTGTTCCCGCGTAGGTAGCCGCCGTCATCGAGGTCGCGCCTTCGGCCCACGAATGAGGAATGGTGAACTCTTCGGCGTGAACGCCATCGGCCCCCGCCTCCTTGAAAGCGGCGACGCCCCAGTCCACGGCCCGCTGCATCGCCGGGGTACCCGGTACGCGCCCTCCAATTTCGTCAGTCAGATGGCGCAGGTTCGATTCCAGCGGCGAAGGCTTGAGCGCCTCCTGGATCAATCGATCAGCAGAGTTGTCGGCGGCAAACATCACCAAAGAAAAAAGCGGCAGTCCCAACCACACAAGTTTGCGAAGCATAGCCGGACATTAGAAATGAAATGAGAGGAAAGGGGAAGAGCAGAGAGAGGTCAGAGGTCACAGGTCAGAGGAGTCCGGTAAATTGGTTGACATAGTATCGGTTTGGAATTTTCGTTCCTGAGACCTCTGACCCCTGACCTGCCCTTCTACGCCGGCACCAGTCCCCAGCGCTCCTGTAATTTGCGCTCCATGGTGCGGAACACGAGGCCATCGACGATGAATCCCAGAATAATGATCAGGATCATCACCGCGATCACCTGGCTCATATCATTGAGGTCGCGGCCCATCATCAGCAGTTGCCCCAGACCCAGACTCAAAAAGATCATCTCAGCCTGGATCAGCGACCGCCATCCAAACGCGAAACCCTGTTTCAGCCCGGAAACGATAAAGGGCAAGCTCGCGGGCAACAAAACCGACCAGAACAGGCGGAATCCACGGGCTCCGAGGTTGCGCCCTGCCAGTCCGTATATTTTCGGCATCTGCTTGCGCCCATCTTCCATCGCGATCGTGACCGAGAGCAACGATCCCATCAGCACGACGAAGAGAATTGCTTTCTCCGTCAGGCCGAACCACAACACCGCCAGCGGAATCCAGCAGATGCTGGGCAGGGATTGCAGGCTCACCAGCAGGCCGCCGAGTGTGTCTTCCAGGAACTTGTAGCTGCCCACGCCGAGCCCAAGAATCAATCCCAGCACCACCGACAGACTGTAGCCAATCACCATGCGTTTCATCGTGACCGCAATGCCAATCCAGAAACTATGATCCTGAAACCCGGCCCAAAGCGCGTCGGCAACGCCCCACGGCGTTGGAAACAGATACGGCGGCCAGACGCGCAACTTCGCCAGCAGCGCCCATAGCCCGATCAGTGCGCAATAAAAGATGATCTGTCTACTTAGCTTTTTCATCCGCGTACTCCACTTCCAGGGACTTGTTGATTTCTTCGCGCAGGCAATCCAGAATCTCGCGAGCCGTACGCGCAACATCCGTCTCTTCGATATGACGCGGCCGCGGCAGCTGGATCGGAAACTCCTGCTTCACGCGTCCCGGACGAAACGTCATTAACGCCACCCTATCCGCTAAGCGCACCGCTTCCCGAACATTGTGGGTGACAAAAATAATTGTGCGGCCGGTTTCCGCCCAGATGCGTTCCAGTTCATCATGGAGCAGATCGCGAGTCTGGGCATCGAGCGCGGCGAACGGTTCGTCCATCAGCAAGACATCCGGCTCGGTGGCAAGGGCGCGCGCCAGGGCGACCCTCTGCCGCATGCCACCCGAGAGCTGATGCGTGAAGCTGTCGCGGAATTTCGAAAGATGTACCAGCCGCAGATAGTACTGAATTTTTTCTTCACGCTCAGCTTTCGGAATGTTTTTCATTTTCATCCCGAACTCAACGTTCTGCCCCACGGTCAGCCAGGGAAACAGTCCGAGTTCCTGAAAAATCAGGCTGCGATCCGGTCCCGGCCCATTGACGGCTTTCCCATCCACGGATATCTGTCCCGTGGTCGGTTGATGGAGCCCGGCGATCAAATGCAACAGCGTCGACTTGCCGCATCCGGAAGGACCGACGATGCACAGGAACTCACCGGGCTGCACCTGAAGGCTGATATTTTCCAGCGCAACCAAACGGCCCTTGGAGTTCGTTTTGTAACTGAGCGAGATGCCGTCCAGCGCAACTTTAGGAACCAGGTTGGCCGCCGCCTCCCCGCGCATGGGGAGCACTGCGACCGAAGAAACCGGCTTGCCGCGCAGCACGCTCCCTCGCACCACACCGCGGTGATCGGGCGCGGGATAAGCATTATGAGGGCTGGTGCTCATTGAATCGCCTTCTTTCCTTTTTCCGCGAGAACCTGGTTGAGCAACGAAAGATCGTACAGGCTGGAGAGATCCGGCATCTGGCGGCCAAGAAAACCGGCGTCAAACGCCGACTTTGCCGCCGTCATCAGTGACGATCGCAGCGGATCGTAGTTCACCGTCATCCGGCCGAAGGCTTCGTTTAAGAGGGCCTCGGGCAGCGGCTTGCCAGTCTCCTTCTGGATTTGTTGATTGAGCAGCTTCTTGGCCTCGGGCAAGTGCGTTCCGATCCACTCCGTGATTTCCACATGGGCGCGAATCCAGTCCTTCACCAGGTCCGGATGTTCTTTCAGGAATTGCGTCCGGACGATCAGGTGGGCCGTTACAAACTGGCCGTTCGGCCACAGCTCACGTTCGTCCAGGAACAATCTGCCATTCCCTTCGCGGATCAGGCGCGTCGCCCAGGGTTCTGGAGCCCACGCGCCATCCAGTTCCTTCTTCATGAAAAGAGTGAGCTGGTCCGGATTCGCCAGCGGAATCACCTGCACGTCGCCACCCTTGTCGGTCGACTTCATGCCGTGCGCGAGCAGCCAGGCGCGCAGCGCAACGTCCTGCGTGTTGCCCATCTGCGGCGAGGCTATCTTCTTGCCGTGAAAATCTTCCGGCTTTTGAATTCCCGAATCGTTTCGGACCACCAGCGCGGCTCCGCCACTGGTCGCGCCAGCCACGATGCGCAACGCTTCTCCATTCGATCGCACATATCCGGAGATGGCCGGGTTCGGCCCGATATACGTCATGTCAATCGCGCCCGCAAACAGGGCTTCGATCGCCGACGGTCCGGCATTAAAGGTCTTCCAGTCGATCGTGACTTTGGAACCCATGCGCTTTTCAAACCAGCCGTTGGCTTTGCCCACCATGGCCTGCGCGTGCGTGATATTGGGGAAAGCGCCGACGTGAATGGTGGTTTGCGCGGAAGCCGCCATGCCGACGAACAACAATAAAATTGCGGAGAGAAAACTTCGCTTAGTCATGGCCCTCTTTGCCACCGGCAAGCATCACCATCGGCAGCACGCTCCCTTCGCCCTTTTTCTTCTTGTTGCCACGTCTCTTGGGGCCGGGCTTGTTCATCAGGTCGGCGAGCGTGGTGTTGTCGAGAATTTTGGCAGCGGCATCGCGCACATCGAGGAACACCTGGTAAAGCGCGCGGTGGTCAGCATCGCGAGTAATCAGGCTGCGTAGCTGTTCGGCATCGCCAAAGGGCGCCAGCGGACCGTCAATCAGCCGGATGATTTCACTCAGCCGAATTTCAGCCGGGGGGCGTCGCAGAGCGTATCCTCCCTTGGCCCCCCGGACGCTTTCCACGATGCGGGCGTTCTTCAATTCGAGAAGAATCAACTCCAGAAATTTTTCGGGCAGGCTTTCTTCATAGGCGATATCGCGAATGCGGATCGCCCCCTGACTGTAGCGGCGCGTCAGCATCATCAGCGCCTGCAACGCGTACAGCCCTTTTTGAGAGATCTTCATTGACGTCTCCGTAACAATCCCTATCGGATTAATAGGCATTATAGCCATTGCAAACGCAATGCCAAATCCGGAGTTTTTCTCAAACATCGTAAATGCTTCTTTTCAGGAACTTACGAGAGTGGGGAAGCCGCGTCAGACCGGCGCTATGCAGGGACTTTCATCTTCACTTCAACGGGGCCGCTAGTAGAGGCTGGCATCCAACCGTAAACGCCCCTTAGCTGACTCGCAGGATTTGAACCGTAATATTGTCTGGCCCGCCACGTTCCCGTGCCAGTTCGATCAGTTCGCGGCCCGCATCTTCAGGGCTCTTGTTCATGACCGCCGCTAAGATCTCCGCATCCTGCACTTGCCCCCATAAGCCATCGCTACACACGACGAGCACGTCTTCGGCCTGAAGCGCTTCCGGATGTTCCGGAGAATCCATGATGAGATCGGCGCTCGTCCCCAGCGCCGCCGTCAAAATATTGCGCTGCGGATGCTTCTCCGCCTCTTCGCGGCTGATCACGCCCGATTCCACCAGCCTGCCCACATACGAGTGATCTCGCGTGATCTGCGTAATCTGCCCACTGCGGACCAGGTAGAGGCGCGTGTCGCCGACATGAGCATAGTGCAGCGCATGCCCGACCAGCACGATTGCCGTACACGTCGTTCCCATCCCGCGCAGTTTCGGATGCGCGAAACCATGCTCCCGAACGCGCTCGTGGGCCGCGTGCATCGCCTCATTCAAAATCTGTTGCGGATCGCCGCCGTTGCGGTCGCGATAATACGAAGACACGGTCTCCACCGCCAGATGACTGGCTTCCTGCCCGCCTTCGTAGCCGCCCATACCATCGGCGACGATCGCAAGTCGGCCTTTGCGCAAGAACTGTTCGTTATCCTCGGGCTCCCAATAGCCAAAGGAATCTTCGTTGTTCTCGCGCTGGCAGCCAATATCGGTCTGGCCAGAGACTTCAACTCCAGGACGGACTTTCATCAAAGTTTCAGAAGTGCCGGTCGGGTTCATGGACAGGGAAAACCCGTGTGCGGGCGAAACTCTGATTATACGGGCAAAGGGTGCGGCGCTCAAAACGCCAAGCGTGGATTTTGGAGAACAGTTCCGCGTGCGGCGCATCGATCACTCCGCCCGACTAGCGCCTTCAGAAAAAACGGAGAGGACGGCAGCCCAGCTGCCGTCCTCAGAGGATACGTTGCGGGAAGTCGCTAAGAGGTCTACGAAGGACCGCAGGTTCCCGACGGGTCTACACCCACGGACGAGGCTACTCCTACGTAAATCGGTTGTGACGTGATTCCCTGAAATGTAACCGTCACCTTGTACGAACCAGTGAGAGCCCAAATGGGATCCTTGGTCGGATCCGCTTCCACGTTTTCCCACGTGCAGACGGCAGGGTCCACAGCCGTCATCAACCCCGTTGGGCTCAGCGTGATGGTCATGGGCGGAGCATTCAGCGGGTGAAGGCCCGAGCCGTCAAGGTAGTTGCCATCCGGAACCACCGAGTACGTCACCACGTTGGTCAGATCTTTCGTCTTCGAGTTGCTGTAGTTCCCGGTCGCTTTCAATTGGAGCGTTCCGCCGATGCCAGCGAGGTTGAAGAAGCCGCCGTTGCCTCCAATCCCGAGGGTGATGGACTGCAGCTTGTTGGACCCTCCGCAGCCCAAAAGGCTGATGGTCAGAAGGGCACATCCTAATGCGGCAAGAAAGTTTTTGCGAGTCACCGCCGAATACCTCCAAAAGAATTTCTCCAGCATCGTGGCAGCATCCGTCACCCTAGGCAAGGTAACCAAAGTCACTGCCCACGAATTGATCCTCCGGGAACCCACCTGCAAACATTGAGTTGAAACCTGCGATATGCAAAACTCGTCACGCCCTTCCGAGTACAATTAGGCCCAGTCCTATGGCTGATGCACCTTCGAATCCGCCCGCCTTGCCGCCCACTGGGCCCCCGCCAAAATCACAGACTGACTTTCACATCGGACAGGAATTCGGCACCGGCCGGCGCAATCTTCCCCCAGCGGGGATTGTCCTTCTGTGCATCGCGGTCATCGCCATCATCGTCGGCGTGTTCGCCTACTTCAATCGCGCCAAGCCGCAAGGCGCAGGCTCCATCGATTTCGTAACTGGCGTTGAAGTGCCCGGGCAGAACAGCACCATGGTGGCGATTACTTTGACCTTGCACAACAGTGGGGAGAAACCGCTCTGGATTCACACTCTAAATGCTCAACTCACCGATGCCGATGGCAAGACCTTCGAGGACGAAGCCGCCTCCAGCGTGGATTTCGGCCGCTACTTCCAGGCCTTTCCCGTTCTCAAGGAGAACACCCAGCCACCCCTGCCACCTGAAACCAAGCTGCTGCCGGGAACAGAGCAAAAAGGAACCATCATCGTGAGCTTTCCGATCACTAAAGACGCTCTCGACAAACGCAGGTCCATCGCCGTGACCATCCAGCCTTACGACCAGCCACTGCCAGTCGTTCTGACAAAGTAGAAGAAATCATTTCACCGCCGAGACGCAGAGTTCGCCGAGAAACTCTGGAGAAAATCTCTGTAAACCCTTTGATCTCGGCGTCTCGGCGGTAAGATTGCTTTATTCCGCCAGTAACTGTTTCCGCGCCGCGTCCAGTTCAGCCTTCTGCGCGCCGTCAACCTTCGGATACGCCAGCTTCAGTTCCTTCAATGCGTCCGCTATCGCCGCCGCCACGATCAGCCGCGTGAACCATTTGTTGTCGGCGGGCACGACGTACCAGGGCGCATGCTTGCTCGCCGTGTGCCGGATCATGTCCTCGTACGCTTCCTGATAATCGTCCCAACGCTGGCGTTCCTTCACATCAGCCGCAGAGAATTTCCAGTTCTTGTCGGGATGATCCAGCCTCTCCAGAAAGCGTCTCTTCTGTTCTTTCTTTGAAACGTGGAGAAAAAACTTGAGAATTGCGATGCCATTCCGCGCCAAATACCTCTCCGTTGCGTTAATGTCTTCAAAACGTTCCCGCCAGACCTGCTTGCTCACCAGCGCGCCGGGCAGCTTCTCTTTCGCCAGCAGCTCGGGATGCACGCGCACCACCAGCACTTCCTCGTAATACGAACGGTTAAAAATGCCAATATCGCCGCGTGCGGGAAAATGCTTCATCGTCCGCCAGAGAAAGTCGTGGTCTTGCTCTTCGCTGGACGGCGCCTTGAACGATGTCACCTGAACCCCCTGCGGATTCACGCCCGACATCACATGCTTGATGGTGCCGTCTTTCCCGGCGGCGTCCATCGCCTGAAAGATCAGCAGCAGCCCCCACCGATCCTGCGCCGCCAGAATATCCTGCAGCCGCGCCAGTTCCTCCACGCCCTTGGTCAGCAAATCGCGCGCCTCGGGCTTGAACTCCGACTTCAGTCCATGAGTATCGGCCGGATCGTGATCCTTCAGGCGGAAATGTTTCCCCGATTCAATCCGATAGCGCTTAAGCATCTTTTCAATGTTCATGGTGTGTCGTTGGACTCCGACCTGGTTCGGGAGGGCACGGCTTCAGCCGTGCCGAGTCGTTTGATTTTGACCTGCGCTTTAGCGCCGCCTTCGCCGCAAACTCCACTACGGTTGCTGATGATAGACGGGGCTGTCCGGCGTGGGCGCATCGTAATCGCGTCCATATTTGTTCTTGTGCGCAAGAGTCTGCCCGTTGAGCGCCGGAACGCGAATCACGCCCAGCGACGTCGCGTTTTCGGAAACGGTAATCTCGCGCGGCGCGGGAGGCGTACTCTCCGGTCCAGTCCCTTCGTTCCAGACATGAAACTCGTAGCGTCCATAAGGCACGTTGGGGATCTCCACCGCTGCCTGCCCATGAACCAGGGCATAGAACGGCGTCGTCAGCGTAATCACGACTCCACTCATTTCCGGATGAATATTACAGAAGATGTAGCTGACCCCCGCCCGGTCGAAGTGCACCACCCGCGAACTACCGGCTTCATACAGTCCAAGATCGAATCGCTTGCCTTCAAACAATGAAAAAACGTTGTGGAAGAACGGATCGCGATTGGGGAATTCCACCGCCGAGCCCGCGGGAACCACGAGCACGTGCGGCTCGAAGCTCTTGTTCTTTTGCGTGAGCCGCGGAGGCGGACCGGACGGCAGCATCTGAACCTTCGGGCTGCCTGCCACCGGCGTCAGCCACACCACGGTAGTGGGTAATGGAGCATGCGTCGACTTCGCCGCGCCCTCCACCTCCACCCGAGCGTGCACTGTTGCGGTTTGCGCGCGCAATCCGGGCAGGCTGAAGATCAACGTCAGAACAGCGATCCCAATTCGCCGATGCCTCATGATCCAGTCTTCCTCTGGAACCTCAGAAAAGCACGCCCATCATCAAATTGACGTGGTCTGCATTGTAAGCCCCGTTGTCGATGGTGAACGTCTTCAAGTGGCGATATTCGGCCGAGAACAGCAGGTCGGAACGGGGCCGGTAAATGACGTTTAACATGCTCCCCTGATTCTTCGTGAGCGAGGGATCGCCATACGACTGCGGACTGGTGAATGCCCGTAGGTCCGCCAGATACGGATTGTCCTGGCCAAACGCTCCGTTGAACTCTAGCTTGCTCACCGGCCGGTATTTCAATTGCGCCCATCCGCCCGCGGAATTCAAGGCGCGAATCTGCGAGTAGAGATTTCCCGGATCGCCGCTGAACAACACGCTGCGTCCGATGCCGCCGCCCAGTCCACCCAGCCCGCGTCCCCGGTAGAATTTTCCGCTCAACGATAGCTGGTGGCTCAGCGGCAAATCCCAATCCGCCATTCCGGCCCAGGCATCGACATTTCGATCGAATCCATAACTCTGCCGCCCGTAGTATCCACCAGCCCCCACGCGCAGCGGCTGTCCGAACACGGTATGCGACCACGCCACCCGCGTCGCATAAGCCGGCTGACGGGAACTCTCGCCTGCCTGCGGGATGCGATAGGCGTCGAACACCGGCGGTTCCCCGCTCTGGGAATCGAGAATTCCCCCCTGGATCAGAAGACTCGAATCCTCTCCCAGAGTGAATCTGTGTTCGACCCGCACCTGCGGCACCCAACTCCACAAATTGCCGGTATACGAAAAGGCCGGGATCGCGAGCGACGCAAACGATGTCGGGGATTCCGGCGAGAAAAATAATCCATCCTGTCCCGCTACGATCGACGTATGCGCCCAGTCCATGCGCACTGTGCCCGTCCGCAACCGCAGCAATCCGAAGTTCACCCCATCCAGCGTCTTGGGAAATCCGCCTCCGAGATCCAATTGCAAGGCCGCCTTGGTATGCGCTCCCGCCAACTCCGGACCAAAAACTTCCAGCCCGATCTGCGATTGCCGCAGCGTACCCCCGAAACTGCCCCCAGAAGCCCCCGGCGGACGATCATACGCAATCGTAGGAATGTCCATGTTGTTCACCGTCCCCACATTGCTGAACAGGTTCAGGAGCACAATCCCCGACAACCGCATCCGGTACTTCGACGCGCTCTCGATCTTGGTCTGATACTGCTCATCGACTTTTCCGCTCAGCAGTTGGTACTCCTCTTCCAGCGTGGCGGCGTGCTGCATCTTCTGGTCTTCCTGCACTTCTTGTGAAGGGACGGCCACAGCAGAGCCGTTTGTCGCGGAGGCACTCTCGTCAGGGACAGAAACATTTCCCGCCGACGCCGCGCGCACTGCTTCCAGTTCGTGACGCAACTCCGTAGTCTCGGCACGATAGCGCTGCGACTCGGAGCGGATCTCCGTCACCGCCGCTTGCAGTTCGCGAATCTGGTCCCGCAGTTCGCGAACCGAATCGCTGAGAGAAGTTGCGTCCGCCGCCGAAACAGGTTTCGCTGCCTCCTGCGCCACGCCGACGCCAGTCAAAAGAAGTGAACCCGCCAGCATCGCGGATCGCAAAACATCGTACGTCTGCCTCGTACCCATGTTTCCTCCCTGCCACTTGCTATCCCTGGGAACACTTCGCCGCCAAGTAGAGATCAAAACCTGAACCACAGAGGTCACAGAGCACACGGAGGAACCCTGAAAGCTTTCCTCCGTGTCCTCTGTGACCTCCGTGGTCAAGACTTTCTACAGTATGTAGCGTGACAAATCCTGATGCGGACAATACCGACCTTTTCAGCGCATCTAAACCCGCGCTTTTCCCGTTCACGGCTCGCCTCAAGGCAAAGCCTTCTAGGTCAGGTGTTTCGCCATCACATTCTCCCGCGACGGACTCAACGGTACCCTGACTCGGAAAGTCGTGCCCTCCGCCGACGTCCGTTCCACCACCACGTCTCCGCCGTGGTCTTGCAAGATTTTCTGCACTACCGTCAATCCCATCCCCGTTCCATTTTCTTTGCCGTAACTCACGAACGGCTCAAACAGGGTGTTGCGTACCGCTTCCGCGATGCCCGGCCCATTGTCGCCGATCCTGATTTCCAGGTTCTCCCCGTTCCGCCGCAGCGCAACATCGATCTGCCCACTCTCGGCCGGCACCACTTCGCAGGCATTAAGGAGGAGGTTGAGCAATGCCCGCTCCAGCTTCTTGAAGTCGAACCAGCCCTCGGTCGCTCCGTCCCACGAAACGCGAATCCGCACCCGCTGAAATTCCGGATGCGTCTTCAACGCCTTGATCGCCGACTCCACCGCCTCGCGCACATCGCCATGCGAAGGATGCAACGACTCCCGCGTCCGCGAAAACTCCAGCAGTGATTCGATCAGGTCGGTCATCTGCTTTACCGCGAACCGAATCTCGGCGTACAGATCTTCCCGCTGGGCCGCCGACAAGTTGCTCTCGCACAAAAACTCCGCATTCGCCATCACCGCCGCCAGCGAGTGCCGCAGATCGTGCGAAATCGAACTGGCCATGCGCCCGATGGTCGCCAACCGCTCCGCATCCAACAATTCCCGCTGCGTGGTTTGCAGATTCGTGCGCATCCGGTCGAAAGCGCCCGTCACCTCCGCCACTTCATCGCCGCCGCGCGCTTCCAGAGGATAGGCAAAGTCCCCATGGCCCAAGGCCCGCACGCCTGCCACAAGCGCATCCAGCGGACGAGTGAACGTATGCGAGATCAGAAACACCAGCAGACTCCCCGCCAGCACCGCCGCCAACCCGAGCCCCAACAGCAAATCATTCAGACTGCTCAAGAATGCCGTAGCCTGATCGAACGACTTCAGCACCCACAGCCGCAATTCCGGAGTCGTCGGAGAAGACAAGTCCACTGTCTCCGCCAGAAACCGTTCATCCCCGAGTCGCACTTCGTCGGGCGCCGCCGCCGATTTCCGCACGCCTCGCAGCAACTCCTCTTCCTGCGCCGGCTTCAGGGTGCTCCGGACAACCGTGTCCCCATAACGAAACATCACTTCGCTGGCCGCCACCTGGCTGACTTCGTGCGCCACGCGATCGTCAATCTCATAGCCCAGTACCAGGTATCCCAAAACCTGCTGACTGCTGGCGGGCCCAAAATAAATGTCCTGGAGAAACACTTCGTAGAGATGCCCTTCGACATACCACCAATGCCGCGTCTCGGCGCGCGACACAATGCCAGGAATGAACTCCTGCGCCCGGCGGATCGTGACCTCCGGCGGAGTGGCCTGCAAAGCCATCACCTTCCCCGAGGGATCCGCCAGCAAAAGCAGATCGCTTCCCGCCAGATTCCAAAGATCGTGCGACTGATCCTGAATGGTCGCCACGTCGTGCGTAGTCATCAGTGCGCGGACATTAGGCAGATCCGCCAGCAAAGCAGCGGAACGCTCTAAAGTGATTTCGCGTTGTTTTTGGAAATTTCGGAAAGCGGAAACCGAGTTCTGAAGATCTCGCTGAATCTCAAGCCGGACTTGCCGTTGCACCGTCCGCCGTACTACAAAAAGCGTTGTAAACGTCAGTGCCGCCGATACTGCTACCATGGAGAGCAGGAACTTGGTCCGCAACCGAAGTCCACGCATGCTCCTCCTTCCGGTGACGATGCGGCGCAACATCGCTAGGGGACGAACTTATAACCCGCGCTGTGCACGGTCCGGAAGTACACGGGATTGGCGGGGTCCCGTTCCAGCTTCTGGCGTAGTTTCAAAATATGGTTATCGACCGTCCGCGTGCTCGGATAATTCTTGTAGCCCCAAACATGATTCAGCAACTCTTCCCGCGACAGCACCCGTTCCGAATTCTGCACCATGAATTTCAAGACCTTGAATTCCTGCGCCGTCAATTGCACTAGCGCGTCCTGTCGCCGCAACTCCATCTTCGAGAAATCGATTCTCACGTCCCCAAACGAAAAAGTTTCCGAAGTGGCTGTCCGGCTAGAGCGCCGCATCGCAGTCCGAACTCGCGCCAGCAATTCCCGCGGACTGAACGGCTTGGTCACATAATCATGCGCGCCCAATTCGAGCAGCAGCACTTTGTCCATCACGTCTGTCCGCGCACTCAAGATGATGATCGGAAGTGAAGGCGAAGCCCCGCTGATTTCCCGGCAAACGTCCTGCCCCAGCATCCCCGGCAAGCGCAGATCGAGCATCACCACCGAAGGCACCGTCCTGCGAAAAAGTTCCAAGCCCTCAGCGCCATTCCCCGCCACATCCACCTGAAACCCTTCACTCTCGAACAACCGGCGCAGAGCCTTCTGCACCCCGCGGTCATCCTCGATCACGAGGATGCGCTCGCTACTCACCGGCGGTGCTTCCACCGTCTCCGTCGCCGACAATTCTTTCATCTCTGCAGTTCTCATACCGAAGAAGAATGATACCGCGAAAAAGACCCGTTTTAGCCGACTCCAACCGCAAACCGGTCCAGAATTGACAGGAATTTGACAATTGCGAGGACGAAGACCCTCGCCCACCACGATTGCCCTCGCCCTTCCTTCGCTCCTAAATTTTACGGACACCCCAAGCCATTTCCGAATTGATGCTACCCGGGTTTCTCACTCGAAAATATTGGCGGGCGTGTCGTCTTTTCCCGCCTATTTACGATCTCTTCCATGGGGGAGACTCAACCTGAGTCGCACTCCGCCATCCAGCGACAAGCAACAAGGAGAACGGTCAATGTCGTATTTTGCTTCCACCCGAGCAGTTTTACTTTGCATTTTCATGTCAGTGACAGGCAGTCTTTATGCGGCTGAAGGGGTCACGCTGATTAACCAGCAAAAAGCCATGGCCGGCAGCGTGACACCCGGAGATGGGCCCGGGTTCCCCGTAACAATTTCTAAACCCGGCAGCTACCGCCTGACTGGCAACCTCACCGTCGCCGACGCAAATACCACGGGGATTCTGATCACCGCCGACCACGTCACTCTTGATTTGAACGGCTTCGGCATTATCGGGCCCGGGCTGTGCACGGACAATTTCGAAGCTCCACCGACCTGTCAGACACCGGGCACCGGATTGGGAATACGAGCCAGCGCCGATCAGGGAGGTGGACCGCGAAGCGTCCGTGTTCAAAACGGTTTCGTGCGCGGCATGGGCCTGGACGGAATCCTGTTGACGGGCGATGGCAGCATGGTACAAAACGTTTCTGCCGATGGGAATGCCCAGGACGGCTTCATCGTCAACGGCAGCGTGATCGAGAGTTCGGCGACCGCCAACGGTTTGTCTGGGATTTTCGCGGTTACCGTGCGTGACAGCTTCGCGACCGCGAACGTGAATACTGGCATTCAACTCGACGGCAGCGCCGGTGTTGCCTCCGGCGACCGTTCTTCTTTGAATGGCGGCGCCGGCATCAATGCGCCCAACGCCACCGTCACCGGCAGCACCGTGAGCCTCAACAAGGGCGTTGGAATCACGACCACGTGTCCCAGCAGCATCGTCAACAACACCATCGTTGCCAATGCTGGCGGCACCATCACTACGAACAACGACCCAAGCTCCTGCGTGCTCGTTAACAATTCGGTTCGTTGATCAGTCGCCTTGGCCCACCTCCCCTCTACCCCCGGGGAATAATGTGGGCGCCCCATTTCTCGTTGGTTGCGAGAAGTGGGGCCTTTTTCTGCGGTTTCGCTGAACTCCACGCCATTTGAGAGATGAGTGTTCCACGTGGAACATTTGTATGACCGTATTGTACGTACGGGTATGTAATCGTTGTTGTCTTAACCTGCACAACGATAACGGGTTGCGGGACGGCGGCAGGAGGTGGCGCCACCGGTGCGTTCAGGAGTAAGTCGTTTAGGAGCAAGTCTAGCGCACTTGCCCGGAAGGCTCCGCGGGTAAGACAGTCGGAAAATGTTCGGGTAGATATCGTTTCGGCTGCAATTGTCAGCACAGATCGTTTATAAAAGAGGGAGGCTCATACAACGGATGGAAGCGTGAGTCTATGGAGCCCGCATCCGGCGGCATAGTGGACCGTCGCGCAAAACTCTAACGTCCCAGGCTCCATACGAGAACCCCAATCCACCCGGAGGCTAGGATGGCGAATGACGAATAAAGCCAAGGACTCTCCGGCGTTCCCAATCCTTCGACGAGTCGTTATCGAAAATGTGCGTCCGGAGATAGATGCCGGCCGGTTTCCGATCAAGCGGGTAGTCGGTGAGCGGGTGCTCGTGACCGCCGACATTCACGCCGACGGGCACGATGTCCTTTATGCGGTCCTGCAACATCGCGGGCCATCCGACCCCGATTGGCAGGAAGTGGCAATGCAGTCACTGGTAAACGACCGATGGAAGGCTGAGTTCGAAGTGACCGAACCAGGCCGACATCTCTATACGGTCTCCGCGTGGACGCAATCCTTCCAGTCCTGGCGGCGCGATCTGCGAAAAAAATTTGACGCCGGCCAGGACGTTGCTCTCGACTTGCTGGTCGGTGTGGCCTTGATCGAGCAAGCTGCGAAGCGTGCTCCCGTAACTGATAGCCAACGGCTGACCGCTTTGGCGGCGGATTTCAAGAAAAAGGAGCCACGGCTCGCAGTAGAAAGCACCGACGACGAAAAACTGATCGACCTGATGCAACGGTACGCCGACCGCAGTCGCGCCACCACCTACGAAAGAGAACTAGGCGTCGTTGTGGACCGGGAAAAGGCCCGCTTCAGTACGTGGTATGAGATGTTTCCCCGCTCCTGCACGGACGAACCGGGACGCCATGGAACTTTTCGCGACTGCGAGAAGCGCCTGCCCTACGTCGCCGAAATGGGCTTCGACATTCTCTATTTTCCTCCCATCCATCCCGTCGGCCGGATTAACCGCAAGGGCAAAAACAATACCGAGCGTGCGGCGGCAGATGACGTCGGTAGTCCCTGGGCCATCGGCGCGGAAGAAGGCGGGCATGACGCGATTCTCCCCCAGTTAGGCACGCTTGCGGATTTCAAAAGCCTGCAAGCCAAGGCCAAAGACCTTGGCCTGGAACTCGCGCTGGACCTGGCTTTCCAGTGCACTCCCGACCATCCCTACGTGAAGGCGCACAAAGAATGGTTTCGCGTGCTGCCGGACGGCAGTGTGCAATATGCGGAGAACCCTCCCAAGAAATATCAGGACATTTATCCTCTTTATTTCGAAAGCGACCACGCCGACGAATTGTGCCTGGAATTGAAACGGGTCGTCCTTTACTGGATTGAGCAAGGAATTCGCATTTTTCGCGTGGACAACCCGCACACCAAGCCCTTCGAGTTCTGGGAGTGGCTCATCACCGAAGTAAAGAACGACTATCCCGATGTTTTGTTTCTGGCGGAAGCATTCACTCGCCCCAAAGTGATGTACCGCCTGGCCAAGCTGGGATTCACGCAGTCCTACACCTACTTTGCCTGGCGTAACACAAAAGCTGAGCTCACCGAATACTTCACCGAGCTGACGCAGACTGAAGTGCGCGAGTATTTCCGGCCGAATTTATGGCCCAACACACCGGACATTCTCACCGAGTTTCTCCAGTTTGGCGGGCGTCCGGCATTCATGATCCGCCTGGTGCTGGCGGCCACTCTCGGCGCCAGTTATGGAATTTACGGGCCGGCTTTCGAGTTATGTGAGAACCGTCCCCTCAAACCGGGCAGTGAAGAGTATCTGGATTCGGAGAAGTATCAGCTCCGCTCTTGGGACATCAACGACCCGCGTAGCCTGAAGAGCCTGATTACCCGCGTGAATCAGATCCGCAAGAAAAACCCAGCCCTCCAGTCCGATTGGAGCCTGCGCTTTCATACCTCCGACAACGACCAGCTGCTTGTGTACAGCAAGGCATCGGAAGACTTGACGAACATCATCGTCACGGTAGTCAACCTTGATCCTTATCATGTTCAGTCCGGCTGGGTGGACCTTTCCTTGGACGCACTGGGTCTGGATCCGGCACAGCCTTATCAAATGCACGACCTGTTGAATGACGCGCGTTATCTATGGAACGGTCCTCACAACTACGTGCAACTGGATCCCAAAATTATGCCCGCCCACATCTTTCAGATCCGGCGGCGTGTGCGCAGCGAACGCGACTTCGACTATTTCTTGTAACGCTGCCGGCCAAGCAAACTAGAGGCAGTTGATGACAAGACTCGACCCCCAAGACGCACGCCTTCGAGAAGCCCTCGCCCCGGCCCTTTCGGATTTTCTGGCAAACCGCCGCTGGTTCGGCGGCAAGGCCAGACGTGTGCACTCGGTCGAAGTCCGGGACATTGTCCCGCTTACGGCTTCTCCTGTGGAGTCGTTCCTGCTTGTTGCACGCGTTACTTATGCCAGCGGTCCCAGTGGAAAACTACAGCGTGCCGCTAATTCTGAAAGGCCCAGACGCACAAGTTCCGCAGGGTGCTCCATTCTTAAGCGTCAAAGTTGCCCGGTGAGAGCGAGGAGTACGTCCTGTATGACGCCATGCAGGACCCATCGTTTCTGGAATTCCTGTTCGAAGCCATCGTTCAGGAGAAATCCTTTTCGGGCACGGGCGGCAAAGTCACAGCCACTCATACCGCTGCGCTGGGCAGACTCTGGCAACCCTCGCAAGGGCCGCTGCAGGCGTCTGTCATGAAAGTCGAGCAGAGCAACACGTCGGCTGTATTTGGCAAGCGCCTGGTGCTGAAACTTTTCCGGCGCCTGGAGGAAGGCATTAATCCAGATGTCGAAATCGGCGCCTTCCTGACCGCGGATTCCCTCTTCCCCAATTCGCCGGCGGTCGCCGGTCACATGGAATACGCCGGCGCCACGGCCCAGCCCGGCAGTCTCGCAATTCTGCAAGCCTATGTTCCCAACCAGGGCGACGCCTGGTCCCTTACTCTGAACGCCCTGACGGATTACTACGAACGCACGGCGCGGTCCCCGATGCAGCCGGATGAAATTCCCCAAGGCCGCTTGCTTGCCCTGGCGAACCAAGCTCTGCCCCCGCAAGCCCAGGAAAGAATCGGCAACTACATGCAACTCACCAGACTCCTGGCGCAGAGAACCGCTGAACTCCATCTGGCGTTGTCGTCCGCGGCTGAGGATCCAGTCTTTCGTCCTGAACCATTCCGCGATGCCGGCCTGCGCGCCTTCTGCGACGCCGCCGTTGACCTGGCAAAGCAAACCTTCGATCTGCTGCGTGAAAAACAATCCAGCCTGCCCGCGAACGCCCAGGAACTTGCCGCCCGCGTGCTGGCAGCAGAAAAGAATGCTGTGCATCGCCTGCGTTCCCCGCTGGACATCACCATCACCGCCATGTGTACACGCATCCACGGCGACTACCACCTGGGGCAAGTACTCTTCACCGGCGAAGACTTCATGATCATCGATTTCGAAGGCGAACCTGCACGCTCACTCCCCGAGCGGCGCGCCAAGCGCTCCCCCTTACAGGACGTGGCTGGCATGCTGCGGTCATTTCACTATGCCGCATTCGCCCCCCTGCTGGGGGATCGCGCCCGACCGGAAGATCTTCAGCAGCTGTCGACGCCAGCGCGCTACTGGCAGACCTGGGTTTCCGCCACTTTCCTGAAGACCTATCTGGATATCTCGAGCCAAGCTCTCTACATTCCTGGCAGCCAACTAGAACTGGAGACGCTGCTCGACACCTTCCTTTTGGACAAAGCCATCTACGAACTCCGCTACGAACTGAACAACCGCCCGCAGTGGGTGGCTATCCCGTTGGAGGGGATCGCCCAATTACTGGCGCATGCCGGTTGAATCTCAAGGAGGCGGGGGCAAGACCAGATAGCATCTCGCCGATCACGGCTGGGCCCCCAAAGTCCTGGCTTTTGGGCGACCCAGCGTGGGCGACCCAGCGTTTGACGTTCACAAACCGAAAACTCCCCCAAGCATTTTTATCTGGGATCGTGGGATTCAGCAGAAAGCCGAGTGAACGAGGATCTGATTCACTTAAATACCAAAAATCATATGACGATCGAGAATTCGCATATGATTTTCAATATCGCAGGGGCGCCTTTCCTCGCAAGTCACTGAAATACAGTACACAAACAATGGCCTGTTATGGAGTGTTATTTGCAAGATTGTTTTGTTGTACAAATTGGTCTGGGTAGGCGTGGCGGTCTGGTTCGCTTACTTCCCGTAGGTTGGAAATTCTTCAAGTTCCGTCTTTAGGGCGGCGTTCAAGGAGAAGGCAAATTATGAAACAAAGCGGGGGAAGTTTCAGAGTTTCCGCATTGATTTTGGCCTTGTTTGGTCTGCTGGTGCTCTGCACCGGAGTGATTTACGGGCAAGCAATCGACGGCAATATCGTAGGAACAATTGTTGATTCGCAAGGCGCCGCGGTCGTGGGCGCCGAGGTGACGGCCACCAACGCGGCGACTGGCGTCGTTGCGACCACGAAGACCAACGACTCGGGTGGGTACCGCTTCGACCACCTGCTGGTTGGCGCCTACAAGATCAACGCGAAGATGACCGGTTTCAAATCGGTCACCGAGAACGTGGATGTGACGTTGAACACAACCGGCACCCGCAATATCACGCTGACGCCGGGCGCGACCAGTGAGACCGTTGAAGTCTCGGGCACGGCCCCGATGATCGACACCACCACCAGCCAACTCCAGACGACCTACGACAACGAATTGCTGCAGAATTTACCTTCGACTATGTCCGGTGGCGCTCTGGGCGGTGGCGTTCTGAATGCTTCGCTGCTCCAGGCGGGCGTGGGGAGTACCGGCGGCTTGGGTGCAGGTTCCGGCCCCTCAATCGGTGGACAGCGAGCGCGGGAAAATAACTTCACCATCGAAGGCGAGGACAATAACTCCAAGGGAGTAACCGGCCCGCTCGTGTATATCCCGAACGATGCGGTTTCTAACTTCACCGTCATCGCCAATCAGTTCAGCCCGGAATTCGGCCATTCCGCCGGCGGCCAGTTCAATCAGGTTGTGATGAGTGGTAGCAATACGATTCACGGTATGGCCTACGAGTACTTCCGGAACCGCAATCTGAACGCGATCGACTATGCAACTGCTGCACAGTTCCCGACAGGTGAGAAGCCGGAGAATTCGCGCTACGACAACAATCGCTTCGGCGGGCAGGTGGGCGGAGCGCTCATTAAGAACAAGGTGTTCTATTTTGTGAACTTCGAAATGAACCCCGTCGGCCAAGCGTCGTCACCAGGTTCGCCAGCATATGCTCCCACGGCGGACGGCTGGAACACGATCTTAGGGATCCCTGGGATTTCAAGCAGCAATGTCGCTGGATTCTCGACGTATGCGACAGCGCCCGCGAACGACCAAGGTACAGTCGTGGTGAACGACTACGTAACAACGCCGGGCACGCCGATTCCGTACGACATTCCAGTCGGTACGGTCCCGATCATCGCGCCAAACTACATCAACGGCAAATTCCTCACCACATCGGGCGACTGGAATATCAGCGACAAAGACCAGTTGCACATGCGGTACATCTACAACCGCTATTCGCAGATCGATATTGGCGCGGAATTGCCCGTTTTCTTTACGCCCCTGCTCGTTCCCTTTCACCTGGTGACCGTGGGGGAGTATCACACGTTCACGCCCAATATCATCAATGAGGTCCGGGTTGGCTACACCCGCACCTCCAACAGCTACACCGTGCCGAACTTCCAATTTCCGGGGCTGGATGCGTTTCCTAACCTGACAATTGATGACCTGAATGGGATTAACGTGGGCCCGGCTCCCAGCAATCCCCAGTACGCAACGGAAAATACCTATCAACTGCAAGACAACGTAAGCTGGAATTTCAAAAATCACTCTTTCAAATTCGGCCTCGATCTGCGCAAGCAAATTGACCCGCAGTTGTTTGTCCAACGGTCCCGTGGCGATTACGACTGGGCATCTCTGGACGGTTTTGTGAATGACTTCATGCCCGGTTTCGGCCAGCGGAGTTTTGGCTCGGTTGGGTACTCGGGCGACGATAAAATGTATGGCTGGTACGTGAACGACATCTGGAAAATCACCCGCAACCTCAGTCTGAACCTTGGAGTGCGCTATGAGTACCTGACCGTTCCCAAAGGTTGGGAACAGCAAACCCTGAATGCGGTTGCCGACGACCCCAATGTAATTCCAGGGGTGTGCTGCACGTTTAGCGATAAGCCGCATGCATCGAAGACGAACTTCATGCCCCGCATCGGCTTTGCGTACTCGCCGGGCAGCAGCGGCACCACGTCGATTCGTGGCGGATTTTCGATGGCATACGATGTACTCTTTGATAACATCGGCACGCTCTCCCGTCCGCCGCAAATCGGGTCCACCGTCAACTGCCCGGACACCGGGGGTATTTGTCACGCCACAGGGTTCCTGGCCAACGGCGGCATCCCGCCGCAGAACCTGAGTGGAATTTCGGTTCTCACCAGGGAGGAAGCGCAAGCTGCAACGTCGTCGTACCTTCTCCCCAATGTGCAGTATCCGTACTCGGAATCGTGGAATCTTGGCATCCAGCATGTTTTCGGGCCCTATACGGCGGAAGTCCGCTATGTGGGATCGCGAGGCATTCATCTCGACACCCAGAACATTCTGAACTTCGCTACCTATGTAACCAAGACGAACTCTCTGCCTACGTACCTGCAAGCCCCATCGCAGACAGAACTGGACGCCCTCTCCGTCACTCTGGATGGTCCGGGCGGCCTGCTCGATCAGAGCTACTACTGCGTCACTACTTGTTACAACACGACTTACAACGCTGGCTTCCAATCACCGATTACCGCATTTGCGCCGTGGGGTTGGTCAACTTACCATGGCTTACAGACCCAAGTGCAACGACGCCTGACCAACGGTCTCCAGTTGCAGGCGGCCTGGACCTGGAGTCACGAAATTGACAACAGCACGGCGGACTTTTTCTCCACGGTCATTTCGCCCCGCCGTCCGCAGGATTTTCACAACCTGAACGCAGAGAAGGCCAACGGACTGATCGACCACGCTCATCGCGTCACGATTCAAGTGAGCTACGAACTTCCGTGGTTCAAGCACGATTCGAACTGGGTGAAGAAGAATCTGCTCGGCAACTACCAGTTCATCCCGGTCTATACGTGGGAGACGGGGCAGTGGGGTACGGTGCAAAGCGGGTTGGATTCTAACCTGAATGGCGATTCAGCGCCGGATCGGGCTATTTTCAATGCCGGAGGACAGAAAGGCGTAGGCAGCGGAGTGACGGCGCTGGCTAACACTGCGGGCTACACCGTTGCGTATCTTGCTAACAACCCGGACGCCCAATACATCAGGGCCGGGTACGGTGCATATGCCGACTCCAGCCGTGGCGCCTTCCAAACGCCTTCGATCAACAACTTCGATATCTCGGCGATCAAGCACTTCAAGATTGGCGAGCGTTTCGCGGTGCATTTTGTGGCGCAGTCGTTTAACCTTTTCAACCACCCGCAATTTACCACTGGGTCGATCAATGACGTTCTGAGCGTGTCAAACACAGGCTCCCGGAACTTCTTCCTTCCGACCAATGCAACTTTCGGAAACGCCTCGAAGAACTTCGCCAGCAACGCGCGTACCATGCAGCTGGCCTTGAAGTTGACCTTCTAATGGATTGGATGAGATTCGCGCAGGAGGCTCGAAAGAGCCTCCTGTTTTTTTTGCCCCGCGGGCGGAAGCTTGTAGGAGGAAGTACTCGCACGATTTGACAGAGGCGCAGTGCCTGCGAACCTGCTCTAGAATGTCATGATTGAGCGTGATGCATATACACTCATTTGTGTTGGACGTCTGAAGGGGAAATCCGTCTTACCATGGTTGGGACGCGTTGGCTATTGTTTGTAGTGGCTTTGACCGCGAGCGCGCTGGCGGCGGCTCCTAAAGCCACTTCGCCGAATCCAAAGCTTCCGAACATCCTACTGATCACGCTCGACACGACGCGGGCCGACCGTATGGGGTTTCTCGGTTCGCCGCGCGGGCTGACGCCGAACCTTGACGCGTTGGCAAAGCAGTCGGCCGTATTCACACGAGCATACGCGCAGGCTCCGCTGACGCCGCCCTCACACGCGACCATTCTCACGGGCACGTATCCACAGTTCCATCAAGTGAATGGCATGCAGACGCCCCTGGCGGCGGATCTGCCCTATGCCCCCGAAATCCTGCGCGCCCACGGATATCGCACCGCGGCGATTATCGGCTCGATTGTGCTGGAGGCGAAAGCGCCCTACGCGCCGGGCTTCGATAGGGGTTTTCAGACGTATGATGCCGATTTCCGGAATGGATACCCTGGAGAAGATCGCTATCGCACCACCGTACGCCGCGGAGATGTAGTTGTGGAACATGCGATCGCGTGGCTGGACAAGCATCCTCAGGCCCCCTTTTTTTTGTGGGTGCACCTCTACGATGCGCACGATCCCTATGATCCACCTGAACCCTACAAGACAAAGTATGCTTCGGAGCCGTACGACGGTGGAATCGCGTATGAGGATGCCGCGGTCGGGAGACTGCTTCGTCACTTGAAGCTGCGCGGTCTCTACGACGGCGCGATCGTGGCAGTGATGGCCGACCACGGAGAGTCGCTGGGGGCGCACGGAGAAGATGCCCATGGAATTTTTCTCTACGATGAGACCATCCACGTGCCGCTTCTGATCAAGCCGCACCGCGCGAAGGTGGAAAAGCGGATTGAAAATCGGGTCGAACTGGTCGATGTATTGCCCACCCTGTTGCAGGAAGTTGGGATTGAGATTCCTAAGGAAGTGCAGGGGAAATCGATGCTGCCGCTGATGGGGCATGGAGCAACGGAAGGCAATCTGGCCGTGGCAGCCTGGCAGGAGCGGTCGGCGTACGCGCAATCCGAGTATTCGCGCGACGAATACGGCTGGAGCGCGGAGCAGGCTCTGCGCACCGGCAAGTATCTATACATCCAGGCGCCTCGCCGGGAACTGTATGACCAGGCGGCGGATCCGAACGCCCAGCACAGTCTGGCATCCTCTTCTGCGGCGGTGGCGGACACTCTGGCAAGTCAACTGGAGGCCTTCCTGCAAAAGACGAGCAACCGACGGGAGGCTCCCAAGGTTGCTCTGGATCTGGCGGCACAGGAGGCTCTGGGAGCACTGGGATACATGGCCTCCGCCGGAGATGTCGCAAAAGGATCCTCCGCCGACGAGCGCGCCGATCCCAAGGACAAGATCCAAATCGCCAACACGGTTCATCGGGCCCAACTGTTGCAGGAACAGATGCGCTACGACGATGCCATCGCGACGCTTGAGCAGGCCATCGCGCAGGAACCCGGACTGCGGCTATACCCGATGTTGGGTCATTGGTTGATGCTGAAACAGGACTACACCAATGCCGTGCCTGTTCTACGCAAGGCTTTGGAATTCATGCCTGATTCGGAGGTAACTCGTTTCCAGCTGGCTAGAGGTCTGATGGGAATCAAAGACTACAATGCCGCAATTCCGGAACTGCAGAAGCTAGTCGCGAAGTGGCCAAGTTTTGTGAAGGCACATGCCTTTCTGGGAATGGCCTACGCTCGAACCAATCGCCTGACAGAGGCCATCCAGGAAAGCAAAATAGTTCTGGGGTACACACCGGAGGACTACGAAAGCTACATGCTCCTTGGGTACGCCCTACCGCGTACCGGAGATCCTATCGGAGGGGTGGCAGCGCTGAAGAAGGCAGCTTCGCTTCATCCCGAGATCTCCCTGCCCCATGTTTGGCTGGCGGGTCTCTACGATCAGTTAGGTCAGAAGGCGAACGCTGATCGCGAGCGGGCAGAAGCGAAGCGTCTGGCGGCGAGCGCCAAGCCGGGTGAGAAAGGGTTCTCGCCCCCCCAGTGACATGGGGAGGTATAAAAAAAGAGGATGTCAACAACCGAGGCTAATGGTGCGCCAGAGCTGCCACTCCATCAGGCTCCTCCCAGAAACTGTCATCCCGACCGCAGGAAGGGATAAGGATTTCGACGGCTTCGCCCGAGTTTTCAACTTCTTGGCAGTGCGGTGATCCCGAGAAATTGCGGCTCTTGCCGAAACCCACACTTTGTTCTCGCCACTGGTCGCTTCAATTTACCCACCCTAACGTCGTAAAAAAACGCGACGTTAGGATGGGGCGCCCGCCGGTTCACATCCGCGGCGGCCTCTCGAGGCGTTTCTCTTAGCTAGCCGTGTTCGACACGCGCCTTTATGTCCGAGTACGCTGTCTCGATCAGCCTGCTGAGCGCTGCGGCGTTCGTGGCCGTTCCCGGTCTCAGCTTCGCATGGCGCATGAACTTACCGGTGCCTTGTAATAAGTGAGCCGGATCCGGCAGCGCTGCGCCCTGAAAGAAGCCCACGTTTACGTGCGAAGTGAATACGTTGACGTAGCCGAAGGGCGCATCTCCCAAACATGCAACCGGACAGCCGTCATGCAAAAGCTCCCGGACTTCGTCCCCGCATTTTCGCATCACCTCAAACCACTGCTGCGCGATGGCTCCTAATTCACCGGCATGCTCTTTCATCCACGCATCGATGGCGGGATCCCGCTCGACCGCGCCGTTGAATCGCAGCAATGCCGTTCTCATCGTCGCTCCACTCTCGTGGTCTACGGTTACCTAGCTTACAGCCAGACGCGTGTAGACACCCGCTTGAACCTTGACACCCTCTCCCCTGACAGATAAACTAGAATAATAGACTATATCTTTATAGTATAGCAAGGAAAAGCAGATCGTAACGCCTTTGCGCTCTAGATTTTACGTATAAGTTCTTTGAGATCAGGATTTTGAACGAGATTCATACCCTAACTCTATGATTCTGAAAGACCGGGGGAAAGGGGGGTACCCCGGTACTAGATAGTAAATGTCCAGTTTGCGGCGAGCTAATCCGGAAAAAGGTTCCACGTTAGAATGGTCGGTGGATCGAGAATCACCAATCAAAACTCAAAAAGCAGCAATTTCACCATGATTGAAGCCTCTGTAACCTGGGCGGACCAGGAACGATTCATCGGACAGGCGAGTTCCCACCATGCCATCGTCGTGGATGCGGGCAAGGAGAAGAGTGCCAACAGCCCCATGGAACTGGTGCTCGTCGCGCTCTGTGGCTGCACTGCGTCGGATGTAGTTGGAATTCTTCGCAAGAAGAGAGAACCGTTCACTGGTCTCGAAGTGCATGCTAAGGGCGAACGGGCCACCGACTATCCGACGGTTTATACCGAGATCCATCTCACCTATCGCGTCCACGGGAAGGTCTCGCAGAAGGCGATGGAAGACGCCGTGCATCTTTCAAAAGACAAGTATTGCTCGGTCTCCGCGATGCTGGAAAAGGCGGCGAAGATCACATACTCGATCGAGTACGCGGAGTGAGGTCTGGTGCGCATCCGCTGCGGGGCTACCTGTACATCGGATCGGCAGCTCTGTTTTGGGGAATTGCCGCCACGTTGGGCCGCGCCGCGTTTACGGGACGGATCCCCGGACTCAAGGTGGGGGCGATCGATCCGTTGATCCTGTCGCAGAGTCGGACGACGCTTTCATTCTTCGTTCTGCTGCCAACACTCCTGATGCGGCGCGGAGCGCCGGCACTGAAGGTGCCTCGGCCCGACCTGATGCGGTTTCTGCTGATCGGCGTGTTCGGAGTGGCCGCCTCCAACTATCTCTACTACCTGGCAATTCAGCGGACGAATGTCGCGACGGCCATCATCCTGCAATATACGGCGCCAGTCTGGGTGCTGCTGTATACAGTCCTGCGGGGAGGAGCGGCACCATCGTTGCGCCGCAGCGGCGCCGTGGCTCTGGCGGTTACCGGATGCGCGCTGGCGGTAGGATTTGTCGGAGCACGCGGCCTCAACCTGGATGGCGTGGGCGTGATAGCGGCTTTGCTGGCGGCATTTTCGTTTGCCTTTTACAACGTCGGCGGACATAGCGTTCTCGCACGCTATGATCGCTGGAAAGTGCTGCTCTGGGTGCTGGCGTCCGCGGCGACATTTTGGATATTCGTCAATCCTCCGTGGAAAATCTGGGCTGCACATTACGGCCTCGGGCAGTGGGCCTTTATGCTGATCTTTTCCTTGGTGTCAGTGCTGGGGCCCTTCTCCTGTTACTTCGCAGGCCTGCAACATCTGGAACCGACGCGCGCCGTGGTGGCCAGTTGCCTGGAGCCGGTATTCAGCATCGTGATTGCCGCGGTTGTTTTGGGAGAGTTATTGCGTCCGCTGCAGACCGTGGGGATTGTGGTGGTCCTGATTGCGATTGTGCTGATTCAACTGCCGGAGCGGGCTGCTTCGGACGAGTTACTGGTCGAACCGATCGAGTAGTGACACCTCCGACGCCGGGGGAAGGCCTAACTGGCTGAGCGCAGGAGGTGCTCCACTTTTTGGATTCCCACTGCTGAGACCGCCGCCAGCAACGCCATCACGGGAGCTAGAACCCACAGCAGACGACGATCCTGGGGCAGCCATCGCCTGAGCGCCACAAGCACAAAGGGGACGATGGGGATGGCAAAGCGGGGAAAATTGCTGCGCGCCCACATGGGATAGTTGTAGCAGAACATCGAGAGCAGGTACGGGACCACGAAGACGATCTCCGGTAGATGCTCGCGGGCGTAGTCGTGGTAATGCTGTGTCCACAGCATGGCCACGATCCCGATCAGGACCAGAGAAATCCATCCGAAGGTCAACATCAGATTGGTGAGCGGAGCAGGATAGAGGATCGTTCCTTTGATGATGGCGTAAAAAGGAAAGCCGAACAGCGGCGTAGCCGCCGATGCCCGTGCTCCCTGATAGCTGTGAACGGTCGCGAGCGGATCTCCAAGGTAACGGCTCAGAGGGATCATATAAAGGATCCCGATCGCGAGGCCAATCGAGGTCGCGAGAGCAACCTTTTTCCAATCGCGCCGCCGCAAGAGTTCAATCCCGATTCCCGCGAGCAGAAAGATCCCCATCGGCCTTGTAATGGTGGCGAGCGCGGCCAGCAAAGCGGCGAGCAGCCAGCGTTCCCGGCGGATCGCCCAAAACGATCCGAACAACAGGGCGACGAATAACGGCTCCGATCCGCCAAGGTAGGAGCGTTGATACCAGTCGAAGTTGATCATGGCGAAAAGAGCGGCGATCCATCCTCCCCAGAGTCGGTAGGCAAAAGTCTCGGCAATGAGAGCGGAGAGGCACGAGACCGTCAGGAGCGCGCTCCGGTCGGAGATACCAGTGAGTTTCGAAAGCGCGGCCATGAAGTAAGGGAGTCCCCAGAAGTGTTTGACCACGACCCCGTGAAAATCCCATTGGCGAATGGCGGCGGCGATCGATATGTAGGGGGGGGTATCGCCGAAATCGTCGACTAATGCGAGATAGGGCGTCATCAGCGAGATGAAGACGACAAACAAAAACCCCGATGCGAGGCACAAGGCTGCAGTTTCACGAAACGAAGGTTCGGAATTCCAGGACGGCGGCGTCATTATCACGAGCTGAAACCGATCCAGATCAAGATAGGGGGCGGGTTCGTGGCGACCGAAAATCGTAACATGACGTGGCGAAGACGACCGGTTGAAACAAGCGCACGCGGCCGACCGGAAGGTCAGCTTGCGGGGAAGAAGACTCTTCCAACCTCACCTTTTGCGGGATCCAGGATCGGCTGATTCGGAGAAGCCGCGGGTGCGTTTCGGAGGCGGCCGACGATGGTTTCATAAGGGGGAGCGCCCGGTTTTCCCCATACTAAAACTGCATCAGCTTTCTTGGTCAGCACCGCGTCCGCCAAGCGGGCGGCTTCATTGCCCTCGGGGAGAGCCGAATTCATGGCGGTCAAGCGCCGGCCCGACAAATAGGCGACGTATACCCCGGCTTCAAACCCGATGCCGTTTTCCGGATACGGCCCCTCTCCGATACTCACCAGACTCTTGCCCGATGGTTGAGAGTTCTTGAGCAAAGCCGCAGCGCGATTGCAGCTTACCTCGAAGTCGCGATCGAGAGTACGGAAGGGCGAAGCCCAGTAGAACGTAAGGAAAACCGTGCTTGCCAGCAACAGGCCAAGAGCTGTTTTGCGCAAGATGGGCGCGGGCTGAATGCCGGCGAATGAAGCGTTTTCGCCGGGAATGAGAAAGTAGGAGGCGACGGCCATCAGCACGGGGGTGATCGGTAACACATAGCGCGCGTCGAAAACCAACATTCCGTAGGCCGCTATCAAAGTGGCCAGATTGGCGACAGAGATCCATGCGAAAGTCGCTTCGGGAGTGTACGAAGCGCGTCTGCGAGTGAGCAGCGCGAGTCCCGCCGCGAGCGCCAGAATTCCGCCGGGAGTCAGAAGAATCACGACTTCCTTCACGGCCAACGGCACGTTGTGAAGCTCATTTTCCAGAATCACCGGCAGCAGTGCGGGGTTCATCACTTTGAAATTTTTCACCGCCGGCCAAGAAGTCTCTCCGACCATGTAGGTGTCGTAGTAGGGAGTATCTACGAATGTGTATGGGTCCCCGCGCTCGCGGTGGTTGAGTTTACGGTTCAGGTCAACCATCAGGTTGGCGCGCATCTGGTATCCGGTGGTAAAGATTCCATATTTTGTTTTGAGAACTTCCCCCCAAGTCAGCCAGACGATGGCGGGGGCCAGGAACGCCAAAAGGAGCGAGGCGGTTGCGGCTCGCAATGATTTGCGGCTGCTTGCCAGCGCAGCAAGAACGGTAGAAACGGCCAGCCAGGGCATGGCAAAGGCTTTCGCGAGGAAGGCGCAGGCATGAACCACGCCTAGAAGAAGCCAGTTCATCCGCGACGCCTGGCGGAGACACGCGAGCAGGCGCATGAAATATGTCAGGGTAAAAGCGACGAGCAGGAAGTCGGCCTGAATCGTGGTGAGCGCGACGACAATGACGGCGCGCGCCAGGGAAAACCAAAGCACGGCAAGCGCGGCTGCCAGATGGGAGCGCCACAATTGAAAAGTGAGCGCGTACAACAGAGGCAGGCACAGAACAAAGGCGGCGATGGTGATCAAGCGACCGAGGGCGGTGAAGTCGTGAGTGAACAAGGAACCGGCGGCGATCATCCAGGAAAGCATGGGACTCCAGTAGCCATGAAGCGAGGCAGTGAAGTTCCCATCGAGAAGATGCCGGGCAAGGCCGATATAGTTGACTGCGTCCATGGTGATGTCATGGCCGCGAAAACGCCAGAACCAGGCGATCTGAAAGATGCAGTTCAGCGCCGTGAGGGCGAGAAGAATCAGCGGGAGCTTGCGTCCGAACTTTTCTGTTCCGATTGTCATCACGGCATTCGGCTGCGAGGCAGGGGAGCTACCGCCGGTTCTGCGATCTGAATTATTACGCAAGGCCCGAGTTTCTAAAAGCCCCCAAGGATGTTCACGCTATGATGATCAGTCGGCGAATCTGATATGTGCGGAATTTTCGGCATACTTGCGCGCGGTGCTTCGGTTCCTCCGGGTCTCCTGGAGCGGGCCACGCGCTCGCTTGCACATCGTGGACCGGACGACTCTGGAACCAACGTCATCGACTGCAGTTCTGGAGAGCGCTGCCAGGTCGGCTTTGCCCATACGCGCCTCTCGATTATTGACTTGTCATCACTCGGGCATCAGCCGATGCGCGATCCCTCCACCGGAAACTGGATCGTGTTCAACGGTGAGATTTATAACTTTCGCGATCTGAGAGACGAACTGGAACGGGCAGGCGCGCAATTTCGCAGTCAGTCCGATACCGAGGTCATCCTGGCTGCCTACCGTGTTTGGGGCGAGGACTTCCTGACGCGTCTGCGGGGCATGTTTGCGCTTGCGATCTGGGACGCGAAGCGGAATTGTTTGCTGCTGGCGCGCGATCCCATGGGGATCAAGCCGCTGTACTACTATCCGTCGACGGGGAATTTTCTTTTTGCATCCGAAGTACGGACTCTGCTTCAGACCGGAATGGTGCCAAGAAAGATCGAGTCGACCGGCGCCCTGAGCTACCTGGCTTTCGGCTCGGTGTACGAGCCGTGGACGATCGTCGAAGGAGTTCTCGCCCTTCCGCCGGGACACCTGCTCACAGTGGGGGGAGACGCGCTGACGATGCGCGAATATTGGAGCCCGCTGCGGCCTTCAAGGGAGAATCCGCTGGAGGAGCGACCGGACAAAAACGGCAGAGGGGCGGGGCGGTTACCGGAAATCCTGAGGGAGGCGGTGATCTCCCATCTGGTGAGCGATGTTCCGGTCGGCGTGTTTCTCTCGGGAGGAATCGATTCCAGCAGTCTGGTCGCGGTCATGAGCCAAAACGGCGTGCGCGCGAACACCTTCTCCCTGGTCTTTCGCGAACAGGAATTCGACGAAGCCCCCTACTCGCGGGAGGTGTCGCGACTCTTTTGCACGCAGCACACTGAGATTCCGGTTTCCGAGAACGACATGCTGGCCTCACTGCCGGACGCTTTGCGGGCCATGGACCAGCCCACGATTGACGGGATCAATACGTATCTTGTTTCCGCGAAGGCGCGGGCGGCGGGCGTGAAGGTGGCCCTGACAGGGTTGGGCGCGGACGAAATTTTTGCCGGGTACTCGAATTTCCGGCGCGTGCCCAGCATGGAGCGCCTGGCGGCGCGCCTGCAGCTCTTGCCGCCGGCCCTGCGACGGTTGGCCGCTTCAGTCACGACGGTTGCGGGCAAGCGCGACCGTTTCCGCAAGTTAGCGCAACTGGCTGCCGCGGCTGATGATTCCTTTGTGCATCCGTACTTTCTTGCGCGCGGGCTGTTTTCCGACGAGGAACAACAATCATTATTTCCCGCTGTCAGCTACGAAGCGGCACGTCATGGTCTCCGCGATGCCTTGCTCAGTTCGGTAGCAGCGAGTGCGAATCTTGATTCCGTCAACCGCGTTTCCTATCTGGAATCGTTCTGGTATATGACGAATACGCTGCTGCGGGATTCCGACTCGATGAGCATGGCGCATGGACTCGAATTACGCGTGCCTTTTCTCGATCGGGCACTGGTCGAAGCCTGCTTCAGAATTCCGGGGAAGGAAAAACTGCGGGGAAACTCGCCGAAGAGACTATTGTTGGGGAGCCTCGGCGTCGAATTGCCGTCGGAGATCGTGAATCGGCCGAAGCGGGGATTCACATTGCCGTTGGAACGCTGGCTGCGAGGTGAGATGAAACCCGTCGTCGAAGAGACGCTCCTGCGCAATGGCTGCGATCCGGGTTTCCTCAATTCAGGCGCGGTGCGGGCGTTGTGGAAGCGCTTTCTGGCTGGGGAAACATCCTGGTCGCGGCCGTGGTCGTTGTTCGTGTTACGCCGCTGGTGCGAAGAGAATCTGTGAGGGTACGGCGCAGTTTTCCTCTACGCTGGTGACCGATATAATCGGCATCGACAATTTTTGGGAGAAGCATTTGCTCCACCAGCGTTACAAGAACATTGCGTTCTGGGTAATTTCCAAAGCGACCGTGCCCAATCACGTGGTGCGCCGCGGTCTCTCTGGGATACGGCGCAACCGCGGGCCGCAACACCTGCACCTTGGCAGCGGCGAGAAGTATCTCGCCGGCTTTGTCAATGTGGACGGAAACCCGTTCAACAAATTGGACATGTGGTTGGACGTGAGGAACGGTCTGCCTTTCTATTCGGAGTCGGTCGATTCGATCTACTCCACGCATGTGTTTGAACACTTCTACGGAGATGAGTTGCAGCGTCTTTTGCGGGAATGTTTCCGCGTTCTCCGGCCCGGAGCGGGAGTCCGCCTGATTGTGCCGAGCCTGAACAACGCCATGGTCGCCTATCGAGAGCAACGGGCCGAGTGGTTCAGCGATTTCCCGCGGCATTTTGAATCACTGGGGGGCAAGTTCTCCAACTTCGTGTTTTGCGACGGACAACACCGCACGGCGTTCGATTTCGGTTACATGTCCGAAGTGCTGTGCGGCGTTGGTTTTCGAGACGTGGAAGAGTCCGCCGAAGGCAAGAGCCGCCTCTATGGCGACAAGGTTCCTCCCTATGAACCTGGCGACTCGAAGGACCTGCCGCACTCGCTGTACGTGGAAGCATTCAAATAGGAACCCCGCCCGCGTTCGGGAACGGCCGATTTCGGCTAACATAGTGAGAACCTTGCCTGCTATTGGGACAGCCGTGATCGTCGCGAAGACAGAACCTGAG
Source organism: uncultured Acidobacteriota bacterium (assembly GCA_963799305.1). Taxonomy (GTDB): domain Bacteria; phylum Acidobacteriota; class Terriglobia; order Terriglobales; family Acidobacteriaceae; genus Acidiflorens. The sequence goes on from CAWCWX010000002.1 coordinate 608,958, forward strand.
GCTTTTAATGCGAGGCTTGCCTCGGAGGTTCTGCCTATTACCGTGATCGTTCCGGTGCGCAACGAAGCGAGGAACCTTCCACGATGTTTAGCGGCGCTGCGGGAAGTGGGCGAAGTAATTGTCGTCGATTCGCAGAGCACGGATGAAACCTGCGCCATTGCGGAGTCGTTCGGGGCCAAGGTGGTGCAGTTTCGGTATCCGGGAGGATGGCCGAAGAAACGGCAGTGGGCACTGGATACTCTGCCTCTCACCTACGATTGGATTCTGCTGCTCGATGCCGACGAGGTTATGACCGCGGAGCTTGCCCGCGAGATCCGGCAGGTTATCCAGAATCCGCATAGGGTCGCTTACCACATTCGTCTCCGAATGTATTTTCTGGGGAAGCTGTTGCGGCACTGCGATGCGAGTTTCTGGAAACTCTCGTTGTTTCGCAAAGGGCAGGCTCGATTCGAGTGCCGGCTGAGGGATCAGGATGCATCAATGGCGGACATGGAAGTTCATGAGCATATGATCGCCGAGGGGCCGACTGGGGAGTTACGAAATCCGATCGTTCACCACAATATCGAATCCCTGTCGCGCTACATTCAGAAGCACGACGAATACTCCAACTGGGAAGCACGCGTGCTGTCGGGAAGGGAAGGGAACTCGACGGAGATGCGCGGATCATTTTTCGGAACGCAGGCGCAGCGACGGCGATGGCTCAAGAGAAAGCTGTATCGATTGCCGGGATCGCCGGTTCTCCTGTTTCTTTACCGGTATATCTTTCGTCTCGGTTTTCTTGATGGGGTGCCGGGGCTGATCTATTGCACCTTTCAGGCTGTCCAGATGTTTCATACCAAGGCAAAAATCTACGAGCTGCGGAAAGCGGGGAGCTGACCAAATGTGCGGCATCAGCGGACTCGCGAACTGGGGCGATGCGGAAATACTGGCGCGCATGACGCACGTGCAAAGCCATCGCGGGCCCGACGACTCCGGGCTATGGGAGCGCCGTTTCGCGGATGGAGGTTACATCGGGCTGGGAAGCCGGCGGCTTGCCATCCTTGATCTGTCTCCCGGTGGGCACATGCCGATGGGCAACGAAGACGGATCGTTGTGGATCACTTACAACGGGGAAATCTACAACTTCGCCGATCTGCGCAGCGAGCTCGAAGGCAAAGGTCACAGGTTTCGATCACACACCGACACCGAAGTGGTGATTCATCTTTACGAAGAGTATGGCGCGGATTGCCTCAACCGTTTGAATGGAATGTTTGCGTTTGCTGTCTGCGATCTGCGGGGTTCATCGGCGAAGTTGTTTCTGGCGCGGGATCATTTCGGAATCAAGCCGCTCTACTACTGCGAACGCGGCGGGAAACTGGCCTTTGCCTCCGAGGTGAAGGCGCTATTTGAAGTGCCCGGGATCGAGGCGCAGATCAACCGCGACGCGCTCGACCAGTATCTGACGTTTCTATGGGTGCCCGATCCGATGACGATGTTCGAGGGCGTCCGAAAACTGCCGGCTGCGCACTACGCGGTGTGGCAGGATGGTCGGTTTGAAGTGAAACAGTACTGGGACCTGACGTTTCCACCGGCTGGTCACCACTTCGATTCACGGCAGGACGAACTCGCACAGGAAATTCGCGAGCGCTTCTGTCATTCGGTCGAACAGCAAATGGTTAGCGATGTTCCCATCGGCGCGTTTCTCAGCGCGGGGCTAGACTCTTCGAGCATCGTGGCGGCGATGGCGCGCAAGCAGGACGTGCGTACTTACACCATTACGTTTCCGAAAAAATACCGCGTTGGCGAATCGACGATTGACGACCCCGCGGTGCCGCAGCGTCTTGCGCGCAAGCTGGGCTGCGAGCATCACGAGATAGTGGTCGAGCCGGATGTGGCCGAACTGCTTCCGAACCTCACCTGGCATATGGACGAGCCGACGGCTGATCCGGCGATCATTGCGGCTTATCTGGTCTGCCGCGAGGCGCGAAAACAGGCGACGGTTCTATTGTCTGGCGTGGGTGGTGATGAACTGTTTGCCGGGTACCGCAAGCATGTTGCTCATGCCTGGGCAGAGGGGTATCGGCGCGTTCCGGGGTTTGCACGGTCGGCTGTCGAGAGCACGGTTCAGGCCCTGCCGGGATTCCGGGGCTCGCGGATGAAAGGACCGGTGAGGCTTGCCAAGAAGATGGCTCGCAGCGCAGGGCTTAAGCCGTCAGAGGGGTTTATACAAAATGGTACCTATCTCGACGCGACGCAAAGGGCGGCGCTGTACGCTTCGGAATGGGAAGCGGGTCGGGCCAATCCCGCGCGCGAACATCTCGCTGCATTCGAGAAAGTGCGGCAGGCGGATTTCCTCAATCAGATGCTTTATCTCGACACCAAGATTTTCATGACCACATTGAACCTGACTTACAACGACAAGATGAGCATGGCATCGTCGGTTGAGGTGCGGGTGCCGTTTCTGGATCGGGAGTTCGCCGAATTCGTGGCGTGGAATGTTCGCCCGGAGTGGAAGCTGAAAGGGAAATGGCGTCCGGTGACGAAGTACATTTTCCGCGAAGCGATGCGTTGTATGCTGCCAGAAGAGGTGCTGCGGCAGCCGAAGGCAGGCTTTGCGGCCCCGGTGGACTACTGGCTGGCGCATGAACTGCGGCCGATGGTGGACGATTTGCTCTCCGAGAGCCAGGTGCGTCGAAGGGGGCTGTTTCGTCCGGAGGCGGTTCGGGAAATGGTGGATGAGCATCGTCGCGGCGAGGAAGACTGGTCGATGCAGACCTGGCAACTGCTGACACTCGAAATCTGGATGCAGCTTTTTATTGACGGCGGCGCGCGTTCTCACGCGCAACATCAGATTGACGCCGCGCAACTGGCAATCGCATGAAGCAACTCTTACAAGACGCGCGCACCGGGGAAGTAGCGGTGGCAGAAGTTCCTTCGCCGCAGTTGCTGCCGGGGTGCGCGTTGGTGCGGGTGGCGGCATCGCTGGTTTCGGCGGGAACGGAGCGCGCGTCCGCGGAATTTGCCGGTAAGAATCTGATCGCCAAAGCGAAGGCGCGTCCGGACCTGGTGCGCGATGTTCTCGCCAAGATGCGCCGCGACGGATTGGTTTCCAGCATACAGGCCGTGCGTTCGCGTCTGGATCAGCCGCAGTCGGTTGGATACAGCAGTTCCGGCACGGTGATTGCGGTGGGCGATGGTGTGACGGATATCGAGGTAGGCGATCGCGTCGCCTGCGCCGGAGCGGGATACGCCGTGCATGCAGAACTTGCATGCGTGCCGCGATTGTTACTGGCGAAGATTCCATCGGGATCGGAAGTGGCTTTCGAGGAAGCTGCGTTTGGAACGGTGGGAGCGATTTGCCTGCATGGAATTCGAACCGCCGAGGTTTCGCTCGGTGAAACCATAGCGGTGATTGGGCTGGGGTTGCTGGGACAAATCACGGTGCAACTGCTGAAGGCGGCGGGTTGCCGCGTCTTCGGAATGGACGTGGTAAGGCGGCGGGCCGATCTGGCGATGCAGAGCGGGGCCGAATTTGCATGCGCATCGGCCCACGAGTTCCGCGATTTGTGTTTTCAGAAAACCGCTGGCGCGGGCGCGGATGCCGTGCTGATTACGGCCGAGACTGCGAGTAGTGAGCCCGTGCGCCTGGCGGCGGAAGTGGCGCGCGATCGTGCGATCGTCGTGGCGGTTGGAACCGTGGGGATGGATCTCGAACGCAAGCTGTATTACGAAAAGGAGCTGGATTTCCGCGTGTCGCGTTCGTATGGTCCGGGGCGTTACGACGCTGCCTATGAGCAGAAGGGCCGAGACTATCCGATCGGCTATGTGCGCTGGACGGAGACTCGCAACCTGGAGGCGTTTCTGCAAGTGATCGCCCAGCGGAAACTGAATCTCGCGCCGCTGATTACTCACCGCTTCCCGATGGACGACGCGCCGCGGGCTTACGACTTGATTACCGGCCGCAGCAACGAGCCGTTTCTTGCCGTGCTCCTCAGCTATCCGGAGGAGCAAGCAGCGCCCCAGGTCTCCGGAAAGATTCTGCTGGCCAAAGCTGCTCCGACGAGTGGTTCGGTTGGTGTGGGGATGTTGGGAGCGGGCAATTTCGCGCAGGCGATGCTGCTACCGGCGCTGAAAGCGAATCCTCGTGTTTCATTGGTTGGCGTTTGCAATGCGACAGGTCCACGAAGTCGCAGCGCGGCGGAGAGGTTCGGGTTTCGCTATTGTACGGATTCTGAGCGGGAGATTCTCCTTGATCCCAGTGTTCATGCGGTGGTCATTGCCACACGCCATCACCTGCATGCGATTCAGGTCGAGGCGGCGATCAACGCTGGTAAGGCGGTGTTCTGCGAAAAGCCGCTTTGTCTCAGCGAAGAAGAGCTGGCGGGAATTGTTCGGGCGCGCGCCGGCGAGGGGAAGAGCGCGGCACTCATGGTCGGCTTTAATCGCCGCTTTGCCCCGATGGCGATTCAGCTGAAGCGATTTGTTTCCGATATTCATGAACCGCTGGCGATCCAATATCGCGTCAATGCCGGATTCATTCCGTCCGACCATTGGGTAAATGATTTAGAACAGGGCGGCGGACGAGTTCTGGGCGAGGTGTGTCATTTTGTGGATTTTCTTTGTTACCTTGCTGGGGCTTGTCCGATCGAGGTGCAGTGCCGGAGTTTGGGGAGCGGAGGGCAGTACAGCGGGGACAACGTGGTTGCGTCGCTGAAGTTCGCGGACGGGACCCTGGGCACGATTACGTATTTGGCGAACGGGGACAAGTCGGCGTCCAAGGAGCGTGTGGAAGTCTTCGGCGGAGGATCGGTTGCGATTCTCGAGGACTTCCGGTATCTGGAACGGGTTCGCCAAGGCCGCAAACAAATCACACGCGCACGCTGGCGCCAGGATAAAGGACATCGTCACGAGATGCAGGCGTTTATCGACGCCGTGCAAGCTGGGACTGCAGCCCCGATTGCGTTTGAGCAGATGGTTGGATCTACGCTGGCAACCTTGCGATTGCAGAATTCATGTCAGACCGGCGAACCGCAGGCCGTGGGCTTGAGCGAATTCGTGGCTGCGGCCCTTCATCGCGACTCCTATGCTGATCGAGAAGAGGGTCTCCGGTAAATGTTGATTTTGGGTCTGAACATGTTTCACGCCGACGCCTCGGCGGCGATCGTGGACGATGGCAGGATTCTTTTCGCAGTGGCTGAAGAGCGGCTCAATCGGCACAAGCACTACGGCGGATTTCCCTCGTTGGCGGTGAAAGCCTGTCTGGATGCGGTCGGAGCCAAGGTCACCGACGTCGCTCACGTCGCCGTGGGGCAGGACAGCGATGCTCACCTTAGGAGAAAAGTTCAGTATGCGCTGGCGAATCCTACGAAGATTCTGAACTTCATCAAGATGCGGCGGCGCAAAGAAGCGATGCGCGACGTGCGCACTCTGTTGGCACAGGCCCTTGATGTGGATGCCTCCACGCTCAAGTTTCAGGAGCACCACCTCGAACATCACATCGCGCACATTGCCAGTTCGTACTACTGTTCGCCGTGGGAACGGGCTGCGGGGTTCAGTTACGACGGGTCTGGCGATTTTGTTTCTACGATGATGGCGCGGTGCGAGGGGAATGAAGTTGAAGTACTGGATCGCGTGTTTCTGCCGCATTCGCTCGGGACTTTCTACACCATGATCTGCGAGTTCATCGGCTACAAGAAATATGGCGATGAGGGCAAGGTCATGGGCCTTGCGCCGTATGGGAAAGACACATACGTCGAGCAGATCGGGAAAATTCTCGCGAGGAAAAACGGCACGTTTCAACTCGATCTCGAATACTTTAAGCCTCTAGGCAGCAATCAGGGCATGGAAGTTCTGCCAGACGGAACGGTGCGCCTGGCTCGGCATTTCTCCGACAAGATGGAGGAGCTCTTTGGCCCGCCGCGTGAGGCTCACGCCGAAATAACACAGCGCGACATGGATCTTGCTTATGCCATGCAGCACAGCTTTGAAGAGGTTGTTTTTCATCTGCTGAACGAGTTGTATGGGCGGGTTCCCGAAGAAAGTCTCGCCATGGCGGGGGGATGTGCGTTGAACAGTGTGGCGAACGGCAAGCTGTTTTCGCGGACGCCTTTCCGTCGAACCTGGATTCAGCCGGCCGCGGGAGATGAAGGGCTGGCCATCGGAGCGGCGTTACACACTTATCATTCGGTGTTGAAGCAGCCGCGTCGCGAGCAGATGAATCACGCTTACCTGGGGCCGGAGTTTTCCGAAGCGCAGATTTCCGCTGCCTTGAAGAGTGCAGGCGTGAAATATCAGAAACTCGAGCGGGGGCCGCTGGTGGATGCGGTTTCGGGCGCGATGGTTGAGGGCAACGTCGTTGGCTGGTTTCAAGGACGGATGGAATGGGGCCCGCGGGCGTTGGGCAACCGTTCGATCGTTGCGCATCCGGGTCTCCCGAACATGAAGGATGTGCTGAACGCACGGATCAAGCATCGAGAGTGGTTTCGGCCGTTTGCGCCGGCGATTCTGGTGGAAGCGCAGCGGGAATATTTCGAGCACGACCATCCTTCGCCCTACATGCTGCATGTGTACAAGATTCGTCCGGACAAGAGAAAGCTTTTGTGCGCGGTGAATCACGTGGATAACACGGGGCGTCTGCAGACGGTGGCGCGGGAGGAGAATCCGCTTTACTACGACTTGATTCAAGCGTTCGGCAAGAAAACGGGCGTTCCGGTGATTCTGAACACCAGCTTTAACGAAAATGAGCCGATCGTGTGCACGCCCAAAGAAGCGATCGATTGTTTTCAGCGGACGAAGATGGATGTGATCGCCATCGGACCGTTCGTTGCGCGTAAGAGCGAGTCCTGAGACCGCTAATGGATCACAGCCCAGTTGCGGAATCTGCCTCCGAAGTGAAACTGCGGCGGGTCGCCGCCTATCCGCAGACTCGAGTTCTCACTTGGGACGGCGATACTCTGTATGCCTGCCGCGGGTACCACGTGGTTTGCCTGCATGCTGGAGCGTCGGAATGGGAGCCGGTTGCGCACTTCCGCCCAGCGTGGTGGCGGACAGTGACTTCGCGTTCGACTCTTAGTTATCGGTTGGTGCGTGACGGCTTCCATGCGCTCGCCGTTCTCGATGATGGAACTTTGATCGGCGTGGTCCCGGGCGCGATTGTGACGAAACGGCCGAGCGATACGGAATTCAGGGTTACCCATCGCATACTGCGAGGAACGCGGCCGTTGCACATCACGCCTACTCCTACTGGAAGAGTTTATTGGGGAGAGTATTTCGACAACCGCGAACGCGCGGAAGTGCACATTTACGCCTCTGATGATCGGGGGTCGAAGTGGGAGGTTGCCTATACGTTTCCTGCGGGCAGCATCCGGCATGTGCACAATATCGTTTGCGACCGCTGGGGGGATTGCCTGTGGATTTTTACCGGCGATGAAGGCGGAGAGTGCAAGATTCTTCGTGCCTCTTACGACATGCGAAGCGTCGATGCAGTGATCGCCGGTAATCAACAGGCGCGGGCGGTAGCGGCGATTCCAGCCCAGGATGCGGTCTATCTTTCGACCGATACGCCTTACGAACAAAACCATGTGTATGGGCTGGAGCGGTCGGGCCAACTGCGGTGCGTGGGCGATCTGAACAGCTCTTCCATTCACGGCTGCGGGGTGGGAGACCGGCTGTTTTTTTCGACGATGGTCGAACCGAGTGCGGTCAATGCCAGCGGCGTCGTGCAACTCGTGGGGGCGCGGCAGGGAAGTGAGTGGCGGACGCTGCTTCGTTGGAAAAAGGACCGGTACTCGATGAAGTATTTTCAGTACGGCAACGCTATCTTGCCCGATGGGCAAAACAGTTCGCGGTTCCTGGCGGTCACTACGGTCGCGGTTGAACAAGAGGATCTGACCACAACCCTGTGGGAAGTCGAGTAGCGAGCGAGTGCTATAGTGCGAAGGCATCGATCCTCATCCTCATGAGCTTGGGCACTCGCTGGCACTACTATCAGCGCATCTTCTCCGCGTATCTAGGCACTGGACGAAGCCAGTTAACCTTCTGGCATGAGGTTCCAGAAATCAATCCGCGCGCGCGGGGCGAAGATCTCGGCGAGTACTACATGCTGTTTCGCGAGAAGTCGGACTACCCCGGGCCCTACGATTCTAGCGGCATTCCGATTCTCGACTATCGCGGCGCCATCGGCGTGCAGTACAACCCCATCGCGATTGCGCAATGGGGGCTGGCGAACTATAACCGTTTCCAGGAAACCGGCGACGAAGGGCGCTGGCGAAAAACGGTGAAGGCTGCGGATTGGCTCAGCGCGAATCTTGAGCAAAACTCGAAGGGTCTGTGGGTATGGAATCATCATTTTGATTGGGACTATCGCGATACGCTCAAGGCGCCGTGGTACTCGGGGCTGGCGCAGGGGCAGGGAGTGTCGCTGCTGCTACGGGCACACGCTCGCGGAGGCGAAGAGAAATATTTACTGGCGGCGGAGCGCGCTTTCATCCCGCTCACCCGATTCGTGGGAACGGGAGGAGTGTTGGTGGAAGATGGGGAAAGGAATTTGTGGATTGAAGAATACCTGGTCGATCCGCCGACGCACATTCTGAACGGATTTCTTTGGGCCCTGTGGGGCGTTTTCGATTATTGGCGGGCGCGACAAGATGTTGCCGCTCGGGAAATCTTCGAGCGCGGAGTGACTACTCTGGTGCAAAATCTGCCGAGATACGACACCGGCTACTGGTCGCTCTACGAGCAATCGGAGACGCGGCTGAAGATGTTGGCAAGCCCGTTCTATCATCGGCTGCACATTGTGCAGTTGCAGGTGATGGCTATTTTGACGGGCAACGTGGTCTTCAGCGACGTTTCCGATCGCTGGCAAGGTTACACTCGAAGCGCTGTGAATCGCAATCGCGCTTTGCTCGAGAAGAGCGTTTTCAAATTGCTGTACTACTGATCGTGAAGATCCTCTACGTGTCACAATATTTCCCTCCGGAGATGGGAGCGCCCGCGGCGCGCGCGGACGAGTTGTCCCGGCATTGGGGCGAGATGGGGCACGAGGTGACCGTTCTCACCGGCTTCCCCAATCATCCGACGGGGAAGGTTCCGGTGGAATGGCGTTCGCGGCTGCGCGGACTCTTTTATTCCGAGAAAGTCGATGGCGTGCAGGTGGCGCGGACCTGGCTCTGGCCGCTGCCCAATCGAAAAGCTCACGAGCGGATCCTCAATTACGCATCGTTCTGGTTGTCGGCTTCGTTGCGTGGTCTATTTCTGCCGAAACCCGACGTTGTGATTGCCACTTCGCCGCAGTTGCTATGTGCGCTTGCGGGATGGTGGCTGGCATGGTGCATGCGCGTGCCGTTTGTTTTTGAGGTGAGAGACCTGTGGCCGGAATCGCTGGCTGCAGTGGGGGCGGGCGGAGAAGGCAGCGCATTGCATCGTGTGCTTGCCGCGATTGCAGGATTCCTCTATCGCCGCAGTCACCACATCGTGGTGGTGACGCCGGCGTTCAAAGAGCATCTCATTCGCGTTTGGAAAGTCCCTGCGCAGAAGATTTCCGTGGTAGCGAATGGGGTGGAGACTAATCTGTTCCGGCCGTGTCCGCCAACGATCGTGCCGGGCACGGAGCGGCGGTTCGTAATCTGCTACATCGGGACGATGGGTTGGGCGCATGGTCTCGAAACTCTGATCGCCGCTGCTGAACGGCTTCGCCGGAGTTTTCCTGAAGCTATGTTTCTAATGATCGGGGAGGGTGCGGATAAGGAACGCATCGTGGAGTTAGCCGCGGCGCAGGGATTAACGAACATCTGTTTCCTGGGTGAGCAGCCGCGAGAACAGATTCCGGCCTACATTGCCGGCTCCGACATCTGTCTGGTCATGCTGAGGAAAACCGAATTGTTTAAAACGGTGATTCCAACCAAGCTGTTGGAATACATGGCATGTGAGAAGCCGGTGATTGTCGCGGTGGACGGGGAAGCGCGACAGGTCGTGGAGGCGGCGGGAGGGGGTATCTTTCGTTGAGCCTGATGACAGCGCCGCGCTGGCGGCGGCGATTCCGGCTCTTGCGGCTGATTCGGAGGGGAGACGCCGCATGGGGATTTGCGGCCGCCAATACATCGTGAGCCGACTTTCGCGGGAACAAACGGCGCGAACCTATATCGGCGTGCTTGAGGAATTACGGAAGCATTGAAGCGAGGGAGGATTGGCGGAAATATCAGCGAACGGCGATCACGGCTAAAGCCGTCGTCATGGAGAAGGCCGCCTCGGCTCCGCGGTAGGCCAGGGCTTTTCCCGCGCTGCTGGGCACGAAAAGGAGGTCTCCCTTGACCATGGCAATGTCCGGCGCCTTGGCGTGGAGTATCTTTTTGAGGCGGACGGGGATTTCCTTCACTCCGTTTTCAGTCTGGCGCAGGATCTTGGAGCCATCGAGGGAGGCGGTACGAGTTCCGCCTCCAGCCAGGGCCAGCACTTTCAGAACGGTAAGCTTGTTGTCGTCGATCATAAAGCCGCTGGGGTGCGCCACGTCACCCACCACGTAGACGATGCCAGCGCGGGATACGACGATGGTGTCACCGGGGATGATTTCCACGTTGCTGGCCGTGTCTTCGGCAAGATTCGCGGGCAGATGCAGTTCCACTTTCTGATCGGGAGCCTGACGATGGATGATCGTCACCAGGCCGCCTGCCTTTTCGGTTAGACCGCCGGCGGCGGAAATCAGATCGAGCAGGCGGCGGTCTCCAATGACCGGGTAGGCCCCGGGGCGTTGCACCTCGCCCATCATGTTGACGGCTTGCGAGGTCGACTCGGTGACGAAAATGCTCACGTGCGGATTACGGAGAAAGCCTCCGTCTTCGAGCCGCTTCTGAATCAGTTCCTGCGCTTCATCCACGGTTAAATCGGCGATGTGCACATAGTCGATCAAGGGAAGATAGACATCCCCGCTGTTTCCGATGCGCGCCTTGGTGCTGAGATCGGGAACTCCGTACACGTTCAGATCGATCAGGTCGCCGGCGCCAAGCTTGCCGGTGGTACCGAGAGGGGCTTGCGTAACCGCCGTGGCAGCCGCGTCGGGTGCGGGCTGTGACGGCTTCGAGTCTCCTGGGACGGGTGTTTGCGCAAGCGCGGGCACAATGAGCAAACCGAAAATCAATACGTGCCAGATCTGCAAATCGAAACGGCGGGTCCGCCGAAACATACGGGCTCCTGGGGATTGACGCGTGGCATCGAGTCTAGCACAGGGGTTGAGGCACAATCGATTCCCCGCGGGGTCTGTTGACTAGCTGAGTTCCCAAGCGGAGGGTTTTCCACAGATCGACGATGGGGAAAGATTGCTCACGCTCAACGACGAGTTGTATAGTGCTGGGATCGAAGAGAGTTTCCCATTTTGGAATACAGCGAAGATAGAATTTTGTTGCCAGACCGGTTCGAGCCCGACACAATTCTGACCGGAAGGATTTTTGGATTTTGACTTTTTTATTTTTAGGGATTTTTGCGGTCTCCCTGGTGGTGTCGTTTGTGGCGACCCGGCAGGTGCGCGACGTGGCCACGCGTCGCGGATGGATTTCAGTTCCCCGAGATGGCCTTCACGTTCACCAGACGGCACTGCCGCGGCTTGGCGGCGTAGCGATTTTCCTTTCATTTTCCTTTAGTTTGATTTTGTGGCTGGGGTTGGCGCTGTTTTACCCCCGTTTGCTGGAGGGACTGGCGCCGGCGACGCTGCTCCGCATTTATGTTCCGGCGTGCCTGATTTTCTGCCTCGGCATCTACGACGACTTGCACGGGGCGGGGCCTTACTTGAAGTTTTCCGTGCAGGTGATCGCCGCCCTGATGTTGTTTGTCGCCGGCATGCGCATCACAGATTTACCAGTCTTGGGGGCTCACAGCCTTCCGTGGTTCGTTGGGCTGCTGTTGACGGTGTTGTGGGTTGTGGCCGTGACCAATGCTTTCAACCTGATCGACGGGTTGGATGGCTTGGCTGCGGGCTCGGCGCTGTTTTCCACGGTTGTATTTTTTGTGGTGGCGCTGGTCAACCACTCCTGGCTGGGCTCTCTGATGAGCGTGGCGCTGGCGGGAGCGATTCTGGGATTCCTGCGCTTCAATTTTAATCCGGCAACGATTTTTCTGGGAGATTCGGGCAGCCTGTTTATCGGGTTCGTGCTCAGCGCGCTGGCTCTGGCCGGGGCGCAGAAAGCTCCCACGCTGGTGGCAGTAGCGATTCCGGTGGTGTCATTCGGGCTGCCGATTCTGGAGACTGCTCTCTCGATTCTGCGACGGCTGATCAGCGGACGTCCGATCTTCACCGCCGACCGCGAACACATTCATCACAAACTGCTCGAACTGGGCATGTCGCATCGCCAAGTTGTGATCGTGTTGTATGCAGTGTCAGCCCTGTTCGCCATGTTAAGTCTGTTCCTATTGTGGCCCACGGGCAGCACATTGGGACTAGTGCTGGCAGTGGTTGGTACCGGCGTCTGGATGGGCGTACAGCATCTGAACTACCTGGAGTTCGGCGAATTGCGACGCGTGGCGCTGCGGACGATGGAACAGCGCCAGATTGTGATCAACAACTTGGCAATCCGGCGGGCGGTCGAGGAACTGAAGGTCGCCGTCGACTACGATCAGGTGCGGAACATTTTGCTGGCGGCGTTCGGGGGTAACGATTTCGATGCTTTTGAACTGCAGCTGAAGTCTCAGTCGGGGGATCAGATGGGCGGCGAGCAATACAAGCCCTTCCACTGGACAAGGTTTCCACACGTCGTTTCCATTTCCAGCATGCCCTCATGGAAGCTGTCCCTGGAACTGGTGACGACCTCTAACCGACGGCGCGGTTCGCTACTGGTTTACCGCGTGTACACTCCCCGAGGACTTCAGTTGGACATCAACCTGGTAACCACCGAATTTCCAGTTGTACTCGCCGACGCTTTAGATCGAGTGCTCGCAACTCGGGAAGCGCTCGCGGACGCGGTGCCCGGTGACGTTCAGTATCTGGCGGCCAATCTCTAGCGTTGGATCAGAAAAGCGTTGTGGTAAAGACGCGCCTTGCCGCGTCTTGTGTCGCCCGCAGTTACTTTGGCGCGAACGGGGACGGGGCAAGCCGCGTCTCTACCGCTGTTTTGTTACAAGGCGTTAGGAGGGCGCGCTAGGAGGCGGGACGCTGTTTTTCCGGGATGGCTGGAGGTTCGGGCCGGCGGGCATTTTCCCATGCGATCAATTCATTGAGGTTGTTGTGGAAGGGTCCGTAAGACCGGAAGTTTTCCTCATCAAACAGGCGCTTGACTCCGCAGCCCAGGCAAACCTGATAGGCGTAGTCTTGGGAGCGGACGGGCCAACTCATCTTGCGGTGCCAGCAGCCGCGCAAGAGAAACAAAGCGACTCCGGCAATCCCCGTTGCCACCGCTCCGGCGGGCAATAACCAGTTGGATTTCCTGGGTTTTTCGGGTGCTTGGTGCTGACGGTCTTCTTCGTGCCCGTTGCTTTTGCTTTTAGGGTCGGCCACAGAACTCCTACTTTCCTGCTTAAAGCATAGGACGAATTGGGCACGAGAGCAAATGCCCTAGCCCAAAGGTGGGGTATTACCCCTGTACTATTGGACATTGCGGTATGTGCAGGAGGACATTACCCTTAGGAGTAGAGTGTGCAGGGCTCGCCGGACGAACCAGGGGTAACCACTCCCGATTGACACCCGGTCGACCTAAAATACCATTACCAAGTGGTGCATGCTCTCCGCGTAATTCTGCATGAGTGCCAATCCAACCCGCGTTGACTGGGAAGCGTCCGGCGCCGACACTGCGTTTCCATTGCAGGCGGGGAACCGTGTTCTGGAGTCTCTGACTCGACAGGAAGCGTTGCGTGCGTTGCTGGCATTCTCGGATTTGCACTGGCGGATTCGCCATCGCCGTGCCGAGGGCACGGCCTCCGCGTCGGATCTGGATCTGTTCCAGACAGAACGCTTTGTCCTCGATGAAGTGCTGCAACTGATTTGCGACCGCGCCCTGGCTATAACCGGGGCCGACGCAGTGTTGGTTGCGCTGCAAGAGGGGTCTGCGCTGGTTTGCCGTGCTGCCTCCGGCACGCTCGGCGGAGAGCGCGGCACGCAGTTGCCCGGCGAGTCCGAGTTCGTGGAGGACTGCCTGGATTCAGCGCGCATCCTGCGCTGCGACGATTGCGATGTCGATTCCCGGGTTGACCTCGACTTCTCGCGCCGGATCGGAGCGCGCGCCACGGTTCTGGTTCCACTGCGTGGCCAGCGCGCGTGCTTGGGCGTGCTGCAGGCCTTCTCGAGCGTTCCGTACGCTTTCACCGACGACGACGTACGCTCTTTCGACCTTTTTGGCGAACTAGTCCTTTCCGCACTCAAGCCAGAGGATCAGGATCGCCGGTTGAACTGGCTTTCCGGGGTAGTCGACGGAGTTCTGGACGGCAAAACAGGAGTACCTGCAGAGGAGACGCCGCCTCTAACTGCGGAGGGTGCGCTCTCGGAGTTGGATGATTTTTTCGCCAAGCTTCCAGGAAGAGAGATCGCACCTGCGGTGGAGACTCCGTCAGAGGAGATCTCCGCGCCGCTATTCCTTTCCGGCCCGCCCACTTCGCGTATTCCGAGTCCTGGACTGAGCTTAGTGCTGATCATGGTGGCGGTGGCGGCTCTGTTTTCGGCTGGAGTATGGTTCGGGATGCGGAACCACGGCCAGGCATCGGGCCAGACGGCGAATATGCCCTTGCCTGTGAATACGCCGCCGGCCCCCTCCGTTCCCGCAGCATCCGATCACCTGATGGATCCAGTCAAGATGGATAGCGGAGGGGCGGCGCTTCCGTCGTCGATCGAAAGCAAGCTGGCGGTGTTGCCCAAGGTCACCGGAATCCGCCACTGGTCGACGCCGATGGGGAGCACCGTGGTTATCGATATGCAAGACCAGGCGCCTTATGAAGTGCATCGCCTGATGTCCCCAGAGCGCATTTATTTTGACCTGCACGACACCTCGCTGGCGCACAGTCTGGAAGGGAAGACCATCGACGTAGGCGACGTGTCGCTGACACGAGTACGGGTTGCGCAACCGGTTTCGGGCGTAACGCGTGTGGTGCTCGATACCCGCGAGGGCTCGAATTTTTCGGTGAGTATGGAAGCGAATCCTTATCGAATCGTGGTTGAGCTGCGGCCCAGCGACAATGCACTGGCCTCGAATCATGCCGGCCTGCCTGCGGTCGAACGCGCCGCGCCTGGGAAAGGCCTGTCATCCCTGAGCGTGAAACCGCAGGACGAGCAACTCCGAGCCACGATTGGAAAATTCCGCATCGCCCTCGACGCCGGACATGGCGGCTGGGATCTGGGCACGGTGGGCCGCAAAGGACTGCTGGAAAAAGATCTGGTGCTGGACGTGACCCGGCGACTGGGCAAGCTGTTGCAGACGCGCCTGGGGTCGGAGGTTATCTTCACGCGCACTTCCGACGACTACCTTCCGCTCGATCAGCGGGCGGATGTCGCCAATCAGGCGCAGGCCGATTTGTTCGTCTCGGTGCATGCCAACTACAGCAGTTCGGCCTCTGCGCGCGGCGTGGAAACTTATTACACCAACACGTTTTCAGCGCCGGGATCGAAGGACATCGAAAAACAAGAGAGCGGAACAAGCTCTCAGTTCACCCCGGTTACCCTTTCTGCGGGAGAGCTTCACGAGAAGATTGACGAGTCGAGACGCCTGGCAGCCAGCATTCAGAGATCTCTACATGCCACGCTTGCGGCCAACAACCCCGGAATCCGCGACCGCGGCGTCAAGGGCTCGCAATTTCTGGTGTTGACCGGAACGGCGATGCCCGCGGTTCTTACCGAAATTTCCTTTGTCAGCAGCCCCGCTGACGAAAACAATCTGCAAAGCGAAGCCTATCGCCAGCAGATCGCGGAGGCGTTGTATAAGGGCATCGCGCGCTACGAGGCCGCCTCTGCCCACACGAAAGTTTCCCAACTGCAAACCACTGCTTCTCGTCGGCAATAGGTTCTCACCACGCAAAGCTGCGAGGTGCCTCGCAACTTCTCGTGGATCGCCGACTGGGTATCCGTTGCCGCTGATGCGGGAAGGGTTGGGGATCTGTTTCCAGATATTCATGCTGCTCGCATACGCCTCGCGCGCTTTGCCGTAGAGCGCCGATTGCGCGGTAGCGTTCGGCGCGTTGCGAGCTTTCGCGGCTGCCGCGTCGCCTAGTCCCGAGCTGGCGTCCGCAGCCGCGTAGAGAGCCGGGGTGTCCATGTGCTCCAGCGCAAAAGGGAGTCGCGCTATTTCCAGAGCCTTTGTGTAGTGGGCAGAGGCTTCGTCGATCTTGCCCATTTGGAGCAAAGTCTTGCCGATTTTGGTTTCCACCATCGCGAGATCGCAGCGGGCGTCATCGTATTTCTCGATGTCCGCCGAGAGCGCCGTCGCGGCGTTCTGATAGTGCCGCAACGCCTCGGGAAGGTGGTGCATGCGAGCATGCGCCTCAGCGATCCAGGATTCCAGGGCGCCCACGCCCGGTCCGGTATCGGCTTCCAAGTGCAGGTCGACGAAGCATTGCAGGGACCGTTGGGACAAAGGGAGACCTTGCGCGGGTTTGCCACTCGCGGTGAGCGCGCGCCCTTCCTCGTAATCGAACCCGCAGAGGTCAGACAGTAACATTTTGTTTTGCGGATCGCGCCTGGCCAGCCGTGCCGTACTCTCTCGCGCTCGCTGGAAATCAGAAAGAGCCGCAGGCATTTTGTCGAGCATCAGTTCGACATCTCCCCGCCGTAGTTGTGAAGCTGCCAAATCGCGGACCATATCCTGATTCCCACCGTCTTTCACGATGGACTCAAATTGCGCGATTCCCTGGTTCATAAACTGCATGGCTTCGTCGCGGTTTCCAAATCGCCCCATCTGAAAACCGAGGGCGACGTTGGCATAGGCTACGGTTCGGCGAGCGCCCTTGAAATCGGGATTGGTTCGGAAGATGTCCTGCCGCTCCTTAAGATATTCGCGGAAAGTCTCCACTGCTTTCAGCCTGTCTCCGGTCGCGTCCTGGACGGCCGCTAGAATTTGAAGCTCCTGCGATCGCTCCGCGCGGACTTCGGGTTTGGCGCCGTCGGTTTTCGTCAGCGGTTCGGTGACCGCCAGAGCCTTTTGGATTTCCTGGAGGCCGGTTTTTTCGTAGACGTCGGTGAAGGCCTTGCGACGGTAGGCCATCGCGAGATTCAACTGATCCGTGACGTTGTGCGGATCCGCTTTCGCTACCGCTTCGAAAAGCGCCGTGGATTTGTTGACGCTGACTTCCGCTGCGCTGATCTGGCCCAGGTTCGACTGCGACGTGTCACCCTGTACATCGGACAGGCGCTGATATCCCATGGCCAGTTCGCGTTGCAAGTCAACGTCGCCGCTGCTGTCGTTCGCGAGTTTGTCGAGATACTCGACTGCGCGATCCAGCAGGAGTTTGCGGGAGGGAGTCGCACCCGGCAGATCCTGGATAGAGTCGTGGATTTCGAAAATCAGGGAATTCGCAAGTTTGCGGACGTCATTGAAGCGCTTCTCGGCGCGGGCGCGTTCCTGGCTGGCGATCTGTGCCTGTTGGCGTGCGATGCGGGCGGCGCGAATGGTGGCTCCAATGCCCGCAAGCAACGCGATTACGGCAACTGTGGTGGCGAGGACCCCGGCCTTGTGGCGAACGACAAATTTGCCGGAACGGTATCGCCATGATCCTTTGGTCGCGGCCACCGGCAACGCTTCCAGATGGCGGCGAAGGTCTTCGGCAAACTGTTCCACCGACGGGTAGCGCCGCTGCGGTTCCTTGCGCAGCGCCATGAGCACGATGCTATCGAGATCGCCGGCCAGACGCCGTTGCAGTTTCGCGGGCGATCCTTCGCGCGAACTGCTGATCGACTCCGAAGAGACTTGTTCGACCCGATCGCCGGTGCGCACCGTGTGCGGTTTTAAGACCGCGGTGCTTGGACGTCCCGGATCGGTCTCGCACACGGCCCGTGCTAACTCGTGCGAACTGCGGGTTTCTCCAGGATAGGGCGAGCGCCCGGTCAGCAGTTGATACAACACGACTCCCAGCGAATACACATCACTTGCGGTAGTGATCGGTTCGCCACGGATCTGTTCGGGGCTGGCGTATTCCGGGGTCATGGGACGAGCCATCAGAGTGGTGGCTTCGGCACCAGTCCCGGCGGGATCGAGGATCTTCGCGATCCCGAAATCGAGCAGTTTGGGTACGCCCTCGTCCGTCACCAGAATGTTGCTGGGTTTGATGTCACGGTGAATGACCAGGCGCTGATGCGCGAATTGCACCGCGCCGCAGACTTTCCGGAATAGTTGCAGCCGCTCTGTGATTGAAAGCTTGTGGTGGTCGCAATAGGAATCGATGCGAACGCCGTCGATGAGTTCCATGACCAGGTAGGGAACACCGTCTTCGGTCGTGCCTCCATCGAGCAAGCGGCCGATGTGGGGATGGTCAAGCGAGGCCAGAATCTGCCGTTCATTGCGGAAGCGCTCCTGCAACGTTGCCGAATCGTAACCACCGCGAACAAGTTTGACGGCGACTTCTTTGGTGTACTGGCCATCGGCCCGGACGGCGCGATAGACCTCGCCCATACCGCCACGGCCGATTTCTTCGACCAGATCGTATACTCCGACGCGCCGCCCGGTGCGCCCTTCGGTCGAGCGCACGGACCGCAGGTCCACGGCCGGTTGGTTCAGGAAGCCCGTACCGGCCTGATCGTGGGATGCTAGCAGGGAATCGACTTCGCGCCGGACCCCTGCGTCGCCGCGGCACGCGGCTTCGAGGAACGAAGGCCGGTCGCCGGGCGCCAGCGCGATGGCCTCTTCCATCAACTGTTTTACTTGTTGCCAGCGCTCGGGTTTCATGGCAGAGCGACTCCACTGAAGGCCAACCGTGCTCGGGATGCCACTAGTTCACGCTTCACGGAAGTGCGCGAAATCCCCAGGCCTGCGGCCTTGATGGTCTTGAGTTCAGCGTCGCATCGGGCCAGGCTCCGGGCAACCTTTGTCATATCTTCGCGCTCGCTGCTCTCGATCTCTCCGAGCTTTTCCTTTTCGGCCCATACTGCTGAGCTTTTCTGAAACCAGGAGCGAGCTTCTCGCCAGTACTCGAGCCGCTCCACTGAGGAGCGCGCGGACTGAGAAGCCCGCACAACGCAAGTTTTTCCCAAGCCGAAGTAGCTGTCGGCCAATCCGGTTCGCACGTAGCGGTTCTTGGAGCTGTTAGGAGACAAATCTTCGAATGTCGCCGCCGCTTTGCGAAATGCCTTTTGCGCCGACTCCGGCTTCCCCATGTCCAGCAAGGACCGGGCGACCCCGTTTTCGCTGAATCCGAAGTTCGCCTTGGCCAAAGAATTATTAGGATCGGCCACCAGCAAACTTTCAAAGAGTTCATGCGAGTGGCGATAGTACTCAAGCGCGGTAGCCGGTGTTCCATGCTCCTCGTAGAAGTCAGCCAGGCGGTTAATCGCTTCGGCGAGGAATTCGCGGA
This sequence comes from uncultured Acidobacteriota bacterium, assembly GCA_963799305.1. Lineage (GTDB taxonomy): Bacteria > Acidobacteriota > Terriglobia > Terriglobales > Acidobacteriaceae > Acidiflorens. The sequence goes on from CAWCWX010000002.1 coordinate 628,401, forward strand.
GAGTAGCATTGTTCGGACGCGCAATGGAGACGGCCTGCAAGATCTCTACCGCTTTCGTTTGTGTTTGGATGGCTTGGGCAAAGTCGCCGGTATTGATCTGCGTTTTGGCAATGCCGCAAAAATCAGCGGCCAAGTGTGTACGGAGCGAGATGTTTTCCGGATCTGCGCTGAGAGCCGCCTGCCGGATCGACGCTGCGTGCCTGTAGCTGTCGGCGGCGCCGGCGGGGTCTCCGGCGTGAGCGAGAAGTCCGGCCGTGAAGTAGAAGTTTCCCGCCAGAATGTCGGCCCTGGTCGAACTGGTATTACTCGCCGCCAGGCGTTCGATGAGCGGCAAGGCCTTCTTCATTGTGTTCAACGCTTCGTGGAAGTCTCCGGTGGACTCCATTACGCTCGAGCTCCTGAAATAGTCGTCCGCCAACATTCCGGGCAATTCGTTGTCATCGGGATGGCTCGCGACGAGGGGCTCCAGGATAGCGATGCCTTTGCGATAGCTCTGGAGCGCTCCGGTCGAGTCCCCTAGATTGGCGATATACGGATATCCCAAAACATCGCCAACGCGCTGATACGCGGCGGCCAACTCCTTCTGCAGAGATGCGTCGCCTTTCGATTGTTGATTGAGGCTGTCGAGGTATTCCACCGAGCGGCTTACCAGCAATTTCCTGGCTGGAGTAGAGCCAGGGAGATCACGTATGGAATCGTGGATCTCGAACATCAGCGAATTGGCCAGCTTGCGAACGTCGTTAAATCTTTTCTCGGCCTTGCGCTCGTTTTCCGACGCGATGCGGGCCTCGCGTACCGTGGCTCCGACACCAGCCACCAGGGCCAGAGTAGCGATGGCCGTCGCGGCCACGCCCGCTCGGTGACGCCTAATAAATTTGTTGGTCCGGTAGGCCCAGGAATCTTTGACAGCTGTTACGGGTAAGGCTTCCAGGTGGCGCCGAATATCCTCGGAAAACTGATCGACCGATGGGTAGCGCCGGGATGGTTCCTTGCGTAGGGCCATCAGAGCGATATTGTCGAGATCGCCTGCCAGGCGACGGTTCAACTTTGCCGGTGAGCTTTCGCGCAGGCGGCTTATCTGCTCCGGCGTCACCGGTTCCAGGCGATCGCCGGAAACTACCATTTGCGGTTTCAGAACCACCGTACTTGGTTTTCCTGGATCCGTTTCGCACACTGCGCGCGCCAGGTCGAGCGACGTCCGCGTCTCGGATGTGTACGGCGATCGCCCGCTCAGCAATTGGTATAGCACCACCCCGAGCGAGTACACATCCGATGCGGTCGTGATCGGTTCTCCCCGGATCTGCTCCGGGCTGGCATATTCCGTGGTCATCGCGCGGGCGAGAGTAACGGTGGCGTCGGTGTCAGCCGGATCCAGAATCTTTGCGATCCCGAAGTCCAGTAGCTTGGGCACTCCTTCTTTCGTCACCAGAACGTTGCTGGGCTTGATGTCGCGATGAATGACCAACCGCTGATGCGCGTATTGCACCGCGGAACACACCTGGCGGAACAACCGCAATCGTTCGGTGATTGAAAGGTTGTGGGTATCACAATACGAATCGATACGTACCCCTTCGATCAGCTCCATGACCAGGTAGGGGATGCCGTCGTCGGTGGTGCCGCCGTCGAGCAGTCGACCGATGTTGGGGTGATCGAGCGAGGCCAGAATTTGGCGCTCGTTGCGGAAACGCTCTTGCAACGTTACCGAATCGTAACCACCGCGGACAAGTTTGACGGCCACTTCCTTGGTGTATTGTCCGTCGGCGCGAAAGCCACGGTACACTTCGCCCATGCCCCCGCGGCCGATTTCCTCGCCGATTTGATAGACGCCGATGCGGCGGCCGGTGCGCTCCGAAACGGCGAGAGCTCCCTGGCTGAGGTTTACAGCCGGGTTCTGAAGGAAACCGGTGCCGGCCTGTTCGTGCGAATGGAGCAGGGAATCGACTTCGGAGCGAAGTTCGAGATCATCTTCGCAAGCACGGTCGAGAAAAGAAGCTCGTTCGGCGGGATCGAGGGCAATCGCCTGTTCCAGCAACTGTTTGACTCTCTGCCAACGCTCGGCGTTCATGCCGGAGCTTCTCCGGACATCGCGCGATACAGCCAAGCTCGCGCCGTGACCCAATCGCGCTTTACGGTCGCGGGGGAAATTCCCAGGACTTCGGAAGTGTCTTCGATGGTGAGTCCGGCAAAGAAACGCAGTTCGACGATCCGGCTCTGTTGGGCATCGAGTTCGGCCAAGCCAGTGAGTGCGCGGTCCAACTCGACCACATCCACGTCCAATTGCTGCGGGAGCGCGACGGCTTCGTCGAGCGTGAGCCGGCACGCGTTTCCGCCCCGCTTGGCGGCTCCGCGGCCGCGCGCGTACTCCACCAGAATCTGCCGCATGACGTGCGCGGCGATCCCAAAGAAGTGTGCGCGATTCTGCCATTGCGGTGGATTCTGTCCGGCCAGCCGCAAGTAGGCTTCATGCACCAGCGCCGTACTTTGCAGAGTGTGATCGCTGCGCTCTTGTCGCAGATAGTGATGCGCCAGCCGCCGCAATTCGTCATAAACCAGCGGCATGAGAGCTTCCAGCGCCTCGCGGTCTCCATCGCGCCAGCGAACAAGTAACTCGGTGACGGGACTGGAAGGGTCTTGCGGCAAGGAATGGTCTCCAGGCGCGCTGGGGGACAGCGCAGCGTGTGCGCAAGAATAGCCGTTCTTTTTTTACAAGTCAATGAGCTGAAAACACAGGAGTTAAGACGAAATCGCCGGTTTTTGCAGGTTTTTGTTGGTTGGTGTGAGCCAATTTGAGGCCGGTTGTCACATTACCGAGTAGGAAGTAACCGGAACAGAGGTCGCCTCCTCGGTTTGGAAACAAGCCGGCCAACAAATGTCCAGAACGACGGAGTTCAATACTCTTCGGGTGCGAGCGGTCCAGGGGAGGTCCGCTTGCGCCCGTTGCGAGTCCGGCTCGAGGAAAATTCCGGAGGGGCGCTGCAGCACCACGACTCTTCACAGACTACAGGAGTAGGACCATGAGACCCTTAGCTTCGAAGCACCTTTGCAGCATCGCCTGTTTCTTCATCTTCTTAGTGGTCAGTCCATTTCTGCACGCCCAAACCTACACCCAGCTCCACAACTTCGATTGGCACAAGGAAGGAGCCAATCCGAATGGGCCCGCGCTGCTGACGCAGGGACTGGACGGCAGCCTCTATGGAACGCTGCAAACGCAGCTCTCGCATGATGGTTCCGTCTTCAGTTACCAATTGGGCGGCGCGTTGCTCGATCTGTACGACTTTACCGGCAAACCGGACGGGAATACTCCGCAATCGGGACTGAGTCTCGGATGGGACGGTAATCTTTACGGCACGACCGAAAGAGGCGGCACGTCAGACAAAGGTACTGTCTTCAAGTACCGCGACGGAGTCACCACCATCCTATACAGCTTCACTGACGGCGCCGACGGAGCGTTCCCTTGGGCGCCTCCGATTCAGGCGCCGGACGGGAACATTTACGGAGTTACCGACAACGGCACGAATCAGGGCAGAGCGTACAAAATCAATCCGTCAACCGGGGCCTTCTCGGTCATCGCAATCCTCCCCTCGGAGACAATTGCACCGCTCATTCTGGGCACGGACGGAAACCTCTATGGCTCGACTCCCAACGGCGGCACCTTTAATCAGGGCACAGTGTTCCGGCTGACGACAAAGGGGGCCCTGAAGATTCTTTACAGCTTTGCCGCCACTGGCACCGACGGCAAAAATCCCTTAGGCCCCGTACTACAAGCCGCAGACGGAAAGCTCTATGGCACTACGAATTGGGGAGGCGCGAACGGATTCGGGACCGTATTCGTGATGTCGACAAGTGGTGGTGGTTACAAGAAGTTGCACGACTTTCTGGCTGTCGAGGGCGAGAATCCGCCGGCTGGGATGGTTCAGGGGAGTGACGGGTTCCTGTACAGCGTCGCCACAAGGGGCGGAGCCAACAGCCAGGGCACTTTGTTTAAGGTCAATACGACCGGGACGACATTTGCTGTGGTACATGATTTTGCCACAGCGAGCGGAGACACGCCGATGTCCACGCCGGTGCTGCACACCAACGGAATCGTCTACGGCACCACCAATCACGGCGGTAGCCAACTCCCGGCCTACGGCGTGCTCTACAGTTTCGACAATGGGTTGAAGCCGTTTGCCTCTCTGGTCATCATTACGTCGGGTCACGTTGGGGATGCGGCTGGAATCCTGGGGCAAGGTTTCTTGAGTGCCACCGGCGTCTCGTTCGGAAACGGCCCGGGTCAGATCATTCCGATTAACGACACCGCCGCGATCGTATCGCCGCTGGCGGGCGCCATGACAGGGCCGGTGAAAGTTCACATGCCCAGCGGCGACCTGGTGACGCCGCAAACGTTCAAAGTGCTTCCCTCAATCTCCGGCTTCAGTCCCAAGAGTGGTCCCGTCGGGACGCAAGTCGTGATCACCGGGATGAGCCTGAAACAAACGAGCAGCGTGACCATCGGCAAAGCGAAGGCCACGTTTACCGTGAACTCAGACACGCAGGTGACGGCGACAGTCGCAGCTGGCGCGGTGACTGGCAAAGTCTCGTTGAAGACGAAAGGGGGCACGGCCACTGGTCCGGGGAATTTCACCGTGAACTGAGCCTTTTGTTGCGGTAGGCGGCCCGCTGCTGAGGCGGGCCGTCTCTCCTTATCGTTAACAGAATGGTTTCAGGTGGACTTTCCCGTCCGCGTAAAAATGTGTGAGCCAAAGTTTCTGTGCTTGTCGCATCTAGAGGTGGACGCAGGACTCGAACCTGAGGAAGTCAGCAGCCCCGTCCTCTTCACATTTCCCTAAGAAACGTTCGTGCACGCGTATTCACTATCACACTTCAGGAGGGAATATGTTTCCCAGGATTGCAAAACAAACAGTCTTCGTAGTTACTCTAGTCGTTCTCACTTTGCTCACGGCAATCGCCGCGAATGCGCAGGCAACGCTCACGATCGGACTCGCGGAGGGCGCCGATCCCAATGGCGAGCCGACGTATACTGCGTCCGTGACCAACACCAGCGGCGTAACGGCCAACAATCTCACTGTGACCTACACGATGCCGCACGGCGAACTCCCCATCTCTCCGTCACCCAGCGGCGGATGCCTTTTCAGTCTGGGGCCGTTCAATCTGACGGCGATTTGCCAGCTTGCCAGTCTTCCCGGCGGTCAGACGCATGATTTTGTGGTTGCGATCCATCCCGTCGACACGGCTCCACAGGATGTGACTGCGCTGGCCCACGCTGATAACGCCAGCGACGTCAGCGCCTTCGTCACCAGCACAATCACGGGAGTGGGGTTGACGGAAATGCAAGTCACGATGACTTCCACCAACCCTGGCAAAGTAGGGGAAAACCTCGTCTATACCGTGACCGTATACAACATCCAGGACGACGACGCCCGCGATGTTTTCGCCGTTCTCGCGTTGCCGAAGAAGACCACCTTCGTCTCCGCGACAAAGGGTTGTACGCACGCGACGTACGTCACCTGCAAGCTCGGGCAGATGTCACCGGGCACCGGCAAAACTGTGACCATCACCGTGTTGCCGACTGTTTCCGGATGGACCCAGGCAACCGCAGGCGTCCGCCTGACCACGCCTGACCGCGACCCATCCAACAACAGCGCGGCGACGGCAATCTGGGTGAACCCGTAGAAGTAACACCATTACTAGTGCCGCCGGTCGGGAGGGAGTTGAACTCGGCCGGCGGCATCAGGAATAACGGGTACGATGATCGGCTTACCTTATGGCCGTCACCCGCATCTGATGTTCATCATGACCGGAACAATCTTTCCCGACCCAAATCCTTTGCCTTCGCCCGAGCCCACAATTCCACCGATAATGGAACCTCCCGACGATCCGCAGTTGCCGCGGTCGCCGGCTATTGACCCTGACGATCCGGCCGAGCCGAATCGCATCTAGGCAGGTTTGCTTGACTCTGACGGCAACGAACGCGGTTGACTAGCGCACTAAGACGGCAAAAGAAAAGCCACCAGGGTTCCGCTGGTGGCTCTTCACTGTAGTTAGCTTTTCAACGATTCGATTACTTTTTCTCTTCCGGCTTGGGCTCGGCGTTGGGCTTCGCATCCGCCGCGGGCTTTTCCTGGATCGACATCAGTTCCACTTCGAAAATCAGCGTCGAGTCCGGACCGATATCTCCACCTGCACCTCTCTCTCCATAGGCGAGAGACGATGGAATGAAAAGTTGCCACTTCGAACCCACGGGCATCAGTTGCAGGGCTTCGGTCCAGCCCTTGATCACTCCGCCGACGGGAAAGGTCGCCGGCTGTCCGCGTTTGTAAGAGCTATCGAATTCCTTGCCGTTGATCAGAGTGCCCCGGTAGTTGCAGACCACGGTGTCGCTGGCGGTTGGCTTCGGTCCCGTGCCTTCTTTCTCAATCTTGTATTGCAGCCCGCTGGGCAGCGCAACTACTCCTGCTTTGGCCTTGTTGGCCGCCAGAAAAGCATCTCCTTCTTTCTTGTTTGCTTCGCCCGCCGCGTGCATCTTCTCCTGTTGTTTTTGTTGGACTTCCTTTTGGACTTCCATCAACGCAGCCTGTGCTTCCTCGGGGGTCAACAACGACTTCCCGCCGGCCAGTCCAGCCCGCAACCCTTGCGCCACCAGGGCCGGGTCGACCTCAACGGACTGTTTGTGGAGGTTGGCTCCCAGATTCATACCCAGGGCGTAGCTGAATTTTTCTTTTGTTGTCTTGAGGGCCGTCACGCCCACGCCCTTGGCCGCGGTGGCCGGCGGCTTTGCTGGAGAGGCTTTCGTCCCCGTTGCCTTTTGCGTTTTTGTGGGTGAAGCCGTTTGAGTCTTGGCGGGCGCTGTTGTAGTCTTCGCGGCCGGAGTGTCCTGCGCTTGGGCGTTCCCAAGCAACATAATGCCGACTGCCAATAGCGGTGCTACGGAAGTGAAATTTCGCATATGACATATTGTCCCATTGCGGACGCCGGGGCGCAAAGTGGCTACATCGACATCTTCGAGTGCGGCAGTAAGTCCCACACCCGCCAGAATTCCTGCATCCCCGCCGGCGTGCCCAGCGAGACACGGATGTGCTGAGTGAGAGGAGGGAAGTGGCGTCCAATGCGAACCTTGTTTTTCAGGAAATGCTGAATGATATCGTCGGCCGGTTGATGAACATCCATCATTACAAAATTGGTGTGCGAGTCGATCGGTTTCAGCATGCGCGCCATCGCCTGATTGAAGAACTCCTGCCGGTCGTCCATGTTGCGCTTGGCGGAGAGCCGGACAGTCTCCGCGTCGGCCAGAGCCGCTCGCCCGGCGGCTACCGCCGCGCAATTTAGATCCACGTCAGTTCGATACGGCGACATCTTCTCGACCAGGCGCCGATCGGCGATGGCGTATCCCAGGCGCAATCCAGCGATCGCATAAAGTTTTGAGAAAGTCCGGCATACGATCACGCGTTCGTTGGCAGCGGGCCGATCAAGAAACGAAGCATATCTCGCCGAGGGAGTGACGTAGTGGTGATAGGCCTCATCGATCAGGACATACACGGATGGAGGCAGTTTGCTGAGGAAGGTTTCGATATCCAGCCGCGGCGTCAGGCTCGCGGTCGGGTTATTGGGATTGCAGATATAGATCAGGGCCACAGCGGGATCAACCTGGGACAGCATGGCATCGAGATCATGAGCAAAGGTAGGCGTCAGCGGAGAGGTAACAATTTCCGCGCCGAGCGCTTTCGAATACATTGCGAGATCCTCGAACGTCGGCGACGCCATCAACACTTTCTTGCCTGGTCCAACCAGGGCGGCAGCCACCACTCGTAGAATGTCTGTGGAACCGCAGCCCAGCAGGATCTGTCTGGCGTCCACTTGGTGCAGGCGGGCCAGGTCATCGATGAGGGGATCGTAGTCGCGAAAGGGATAACGGTTGGCCCGGCTCAGCGACTCCTGAGCCGCCGCCACCACTTTCGCCGACGGCCCGTAAGCATTCTCGTTGCTGTCGAGCAGCAGAAACCCCTCGCGATCTCTTTCCGGCCCCGCGGCCAGAGCGGTTGCCGCCGCGAAGGCGCTTCCGGTCCACGCGCTCATCGAGCCCGCAACCGTGCCTGCCGTCAGCGTGCGTAGAAATCCCCTGCGAGAAACCGACATACTGCCTCCAGAATGATGGATGGAAGATTGTCCCCTGCCAGACCGTGCCCGGACAATATCCGGAAAGGCGCGGAGCTGGAAACAAAACAGGGTGAGCGGCCTTTGCCTCTAGCCACTCACCCTGAAGGTGGCTACTGCACGGTCAGGGCGAGCTTCCCAATCTTGGAAAGTTGGCCACTGGTTCCAACCACGCGCAGCGAATGCGTTCCCCGCGCAGTTTTTGCATCCACATTGACTGTCAGTGTCGACGACCCTGAGGATCCCAGCGATGCGGGATCGACGCTCGCCGTGATATGAGAGTTCGTGCCCTTGACGACGAGGTCCACCGTCCAGTGAAACCCATTGAGGGGTGTGATCGTTACTGTGTATGTGGAACTTGAACTGCGCGTAACGGTCTGCGACGCCAGCGCAACGGTTACGGTAAAGGACCCCTGCACGTTCACTACGAGGGTTGCGGAAGCGCTGTGCATCAAGGACCCACTTGTGCCCGCGATGACCAGAGGATAGGTTCCCGGCGCCACCGAAGTGCCGACCACAATATTCAGGGTTGAATTGCCGCTGTTCAGAACTGTCGCGCTGAAGCTAGCGGTCACACCCTCAGGCAAGCCCGTTACACTCAGGTTTACCGCGTCTGCAAAGCCATTTTGCGGAGCCACCGTTGTTGTTAGGAATGTATGGCCGCCCTGGAACACCTTCTTGTTTCCAGGCGTTACAGTCACAGTGAAGTTACCCGCAGCCTGCACTTGTAGAGTCGCGGGCACACTGTGGGTGATCGTTCCGCTACTAGCTGTGACGGTGAAGGGATACGATCCCGGCGCCACTGAATTGCCAACCACAACATTGAGGGTAGAGTCGCCACTAGTAAGGACCGGCAAGCTAAAAGTCGCGGTTACGCCCGCCGGAAGCCCACTCACTCCCAGATTCACCGTCCCGCTGAATCCGGTCTGCGCGGTCACGGTCGCGGTGAACGAAGTGTTGCCACCCTGCACTACTTGTTGCGACGAAGGCGCGACGCCCACCGAGAAATCCGAACTCTGGACCTGCACCCAACTTGCCACCGAGGGCACGCCCGCAGGATTTACCAGGAACAGCAGGTAGTAACCCGGAGGTGCCAGGTTGCCATTGACGGGTGCGTTCACCAACAATGTGCCGTTGCCTTGATCGGTAAAGCTCAGGCCGACCATGCGCTGGTCCATATCGAAGGCATGCGTGGGTGAACCGGCGCGAATCAGGGCAATCGAACTGATGTTGCTCGCATCCGGTGTGCTCACCGCGATCGCCGAGCCGTAAGCCGCTGTCGCGGGCGCGTTGGTGATCGTCGGTCGGGTCGCTGGAATCACATGTCCCTGGCCGTCGTTGGTGAACAAGTACGCGGGCTGATAAATCTCCATTTGCGGCTGATAGGTGCCGCGCGTCGGATTGCCGCCGGCAACCCATACCGTTGCGTCGGGCAGAAGCAGCGCCACCGAGTGATACAGCCGCGGAAATCCATTCGCTCCCGCAGATGAAAAAGTGTTGGTAATCGGATCGTACAAGTCCGCATTCAAGCTAGCGGAACTGTTTTGCTCGTCGTTGAGTGAACCGCCGAGCGCCAGTACTTTGCCGCTGGGCAGGGTGACCGCATTCATCTCGATACGCGGTTGGCTCATGCTAGGCCCGTAGGCCCAGGCCGGAGTGGGCTGTGAGAGGTCGATGATCTCGGTGGAGGCCGTCGAGGGACTCGCGCCTCCCATGATCATCACCTTGGGCGCGTAGTTGTTCGCCGGAGTCAGGGGCAGCAGAACCGTGGTCCCATAATTCCGAGAGCCGCCGTATTTGGTTTGCGCCACATTCTGCGTCCAGGTCAAAGTGGACGGATCAAACAACGCCGAACTCGCCCCTGGTCCGGAGTAGAAAACCTTTCCGTTCGGAAGCAGCGTCATGCGCGGATACAGGGGAGGCGTCCAGGGCGCATTGACCGGAGCGCTCCAGCCCGTACCCGCGGTATAGAATTCGACGGCCCGGGTCGTACTGCCGTTCACATCCAATCCCGAAAATGCCATTACCCGCCCGTCGCCCAGCACCGTGGTGGTCGGGTACCATCGGCCCACGGCCATTGACTGGACATTCGCGAAAGTATTCGTCGCGAGGTCGTAGACGGCCGTGCGCGTCTCGCCGTGGAATGGATCGTACTGCAGCGTCCCTCCCGCAATCAGTGGACGTCCATCGGGGAGAATCGACATGCCGTTACAAAACATGTCCCACGTGATCGGCTGGGTGGTAACCAGCCCCGTCGCGGGATCGAAAATTCCCGCCTGATAATTCGAATTGCCTGCCACGTTTCCCGACCCCGAGACGACCAGTACCATATTGTTATGGAGCATGGCGACGTGGACTGGATTAATGGGCATGGAAGCGGGCATAGTCGCCCACTGGCCAAAGTTGTCCGCCTGCGCAAAAAGAAAAGTGGAGGCGAACGATACGAGCAGCAAGATCCCAGCGAGCCGGGAGGCTCGTGCAACGATGTGGCGCATCGAAGTTTTCCTTGTACCGAGGAGATTTAAGGGGGACTAAATTGAGCCTGGGGGAAGCCCAAAAACTGCCTGAGTATCGCCCGTCGCGCGTCTGAAGTCAAGCCTTTGAATGGGGTTTTGCGTTGGATATAAAGCCAATAAAATAAATATATTACGGTAATTATCTCGTTAAAGACTTGATGTTGGAGATTTTCGTAATTGCGCCGGAATCACTTAGCGTTGCTCCTGGAATCAGCGAACCAGGCCTTCCACCGGAGAGCTGGCAGTGGCGTAGAGCTTTCGCGGCATCCGTCCTGCAAGGTACGCCTGACGGCCCGCGAGCACCGCATTCTTCATGGCCTCAGCCATGAGCACCGGCTCCTGCGCGGCGGCAATGCCGGTGTTCATCAGCACCGCGTCATAGCCAAGCTCCATGGCAATCGCCGCGTCGGAGGCAGTGCCCACGCCCGCGTCGACGATCAGCGGGACGCCGGTAATCATTTCGCGCAGGATGCGCAGGTTGGCCGCATTCTGAATTCCGAGTCCGCTACCGATGGGCGCTCCCAGTGGCATTACGGCAGAAGCTCCCGCATCCACCAGACGTTTCGCGAAGACGATGTCGTCGGAGGTGTACGCTAGTACAGTGAACCCTTCCTTCACGAGTACGCGCGTAGCTTCGAGCGTCGCTTGCACATCGGGGAAGAGCGTTGCCTGATCGCCGATCACTTCCAGCTTGACCCAGTCTGACAGTCCGACTTCGCGCGCCAGACGGGCGGTGCGGATAGTTTCGTCCGCGGTGTAACAGCCGGCGGTGTTGGGCAGGAGAAAATATTTATTGGGATCGATGTAGTCGAGCAGCGATTCCTTGCTGCGATCGAGATTCACTCGGCGTACGGCCACCGTCACCATATCAGCGCCGCTAGCTTCTAGCGCACGTGCATTTTCCTGAAAGGAACGATACTTGCCGGTGCCGACGATCAGGCGGGAGCGGAACTGGCGGCCTGCGATGATGAGTGGGTCCATATTGTTATTGTAAACAAACGGCGCGCGCTCCGGTCGCATACGGCCACATCGGGTTGAAGGGCGCTTCCTATTCCGAAGGCGCCTCCGCCCTGTCATACATCTCATCAATGAGGGCGCGGTAACGTTCTTCAATCCCGCGGCGTCGGACCTTCATGGTGTGGGTCAGCGTCCCGGCGGATGCGGAGAACTCCTCCGCCACCAGCAGCACCCGCTTGAGCTTCTCAAAGCGCGCCCGGTCTTTATTCGATTCCTCGACAATACCATCGTACAGCGCCTGAACTTTAGGATTAGAGACCAGTTCTGTGCGCGACGCGAAAACCACATTGTTGACCCGTGCCCAGTCTTCTAAAACCGGAAAGTGCGGCGAGATCAGGACGGCCGGAAACTTTCTCCGGTCGCCGAGGACGACCGCCGTTCCGATCAGTGGATTCAGCTTCAAGGAATTCTCAATCGGCTGCGGCGCGATGAATTTTCCTCCAGAAGTCTTGATCAGATCCTTCTTCCGGTCGGTGATGGAAAGATATCCCTCACCATCCAGATTTCCGATGTCGCCCGTTTTGAACCATCCATCCACGAACGCATCGCGCGTTTCCTGCGGACGATTCCAGTAGCCCTGAAACACGGACGGCCCGCGGACCAGAACCTCACCGTCGTCGGCGATGCGAACCTCGACGTTGGGGAGCGGCTTGCCGACCGAGCCCAGTTTGTGAGCGTTCGGTGTGTTGACCGCGATCACCGGTGAAGTTTCAGTCAGCCCGTAGCCTTCGTGAATGCGAATGCCGATGTCGGCATACCATTCGGCCAACTCGCGTCCCAGAGGCGCGCCGCCGGAGATAAATAACTCTCCTTTGCCACCCATGCCCGCGCGCACTTTCGAAAACAGCAGCCGGTTCGCTAGCGACCACGCAAGAGATTGCGGCGCGGTCCCGGCGAGAGTCTCATCGCGATGCGCTCGGCCCACCGAAAGCGCCCAACGATAGATGGCATTCTTGGGGAAGTCCGCCGTTTTGAGGATGACCTGGCGGCGAATCTTTTCATAGACACGAGGTACGCCCACAAAAATTACCGGCTTCACTTCGGTCAGCGCTTGTTCCAGGTTCGCCATGTCGGGGCAATACGCCAATGCGACGCCGCGATAGAGCAGTGCGAAATCTACATGTCGAGCCGTCACATGAGAAAGCGGAAGAAACGAGATGCTCACTTCATCGTCGGCCAGTCCAAAGCCGTCGAGAGAGCAGGAGATATTCGATGCCATGTTGCCGTGGGTCAGCATCGCGCCCTTGGAGTTCCCGGTGGTACCCGACGTATAGATAATGGTGGCCAAATCGTCGGGAAGAATGGATCGGGCGCGCTGCTCAAAATCCGGATCGGGTGCGGCGGGTCCCTTTAGCATTAAGGGCTGCATCTGAGACGCATGCGCCGTCTCCACCGCATCCATCACGAGAATTCGCTCGACGGAAGTATGCGATTGGATCGCCAACACTTTTTCCAATTGCGTTTGGGTAGAGACGGCGATCAGCCGCGCCCCGCTGTCATTGAGAATGAAAGCCGTCTGCTCTGCCGTTTGGGTCGAATAGATGGGAACGGTGATCGCGCCCCGGCTCAGGATCGCGAAATCCGTGATCGTCCATTCTGGCCGATTCTCGCTGAGTATCGCGACCCGATCCCCTTTGCCAATTCCCCAAGACTCAAAAGCTCGGGCCAGGCCAACCACATTGCGATAGAGTTCCGACGAAGAGATTGGGACCCACCCGAGAGGCTTTCTCTGCATCATGACGCGCTCTCGAGGGTGCGCGCAAACCGTTAGCCAAATGTCGTTCAGAGTTTGAAGGCTCATCCGAAATAGAATGCAGTCCCGCAAACATTGTACAGAGCCTTAGGAGTGTGGAAGAGAGAGCCGACATGCGGGCGCCGAGAGGCGATATCAACCCGCGTCAATCAAGGAAAACAGCGATTTTCGATTTTTCGAGCAACTCCGACATCGCCTGAGTTCGACCCAGGTTTGACCCTGCACGACCCCACTGATATGATTTTTCTGCGGGGTGGAGCAGTCTGGTAGCTCGTTGGGCTCATAACCCAAAGGTCGGTGGTTCAAATCCACCCCCCGCAACCAACGCAATCATAGAGTTACGGGCCATTGGGCACTTGCAGCAACTGTCGAAAACTGTCCAATAAGGGGAACTGCCGCACAGTTCCCCTTATTTATTGAATGGAAACCTGCTGATTGGCAGGCCTTTGCAAGAGGCGTTGCACAATGGGGCGATTGGCCTTGCGCTTGGCCAAGGCCGAGGCATTGTCGTATTGGTCCATTGTGGTTGAGACGTGGGCGTGTCGCATGAGCATAGGGCCGGATCTCCGGCCCGCCGAAAATCCTCTCGCCCATGGGGGTTTCGATTACTGCCGGACACACGACGTTGACGCGAATTCCCAAGCCAGCAGTTTCAAGCGCCGCGGATTTCGTCAACCCCATCACTCCGTGCTTGCTGGCGCAGTAAGTGGCGAACCCTGCGGAACCGATCAAGCCCGCAACTGACGCCATGTTCACGATGGCTCCGCCCCTACCCTGCTTGAGCATCTGCTGAATTTCGTACTTCAGACAAAGCCAAGTGCCTTTGAGGTTGATGTCGATGGTGCGACCCCAATCCTGTTCGGCTTGCTCGACGATCGGAACCAGGGTTCCTTCGATCCCCGCGTTATTGAACGCGATATCCAGTCGGCCAAACTTTTCCACCGTCTTGCTGGCGAGCGCTTGCACGTTCCCCGTCAAGGAAACGTCGGTCTTTACAAACAGAGCCTCGCCCCCAGCGGCCCGGACCAGGTCGATGGTTTCCTTTCCCTCCACCTCGCGCCGGCCTGCAACCACCACTTTGACTCCAGCCCGGGCGAACAGGATTGCCGCATCCCGACCAATGCCCGAAGTGCCACCAGTCACAATCCCGACTTTGCCGCGCAATTCCGTAGTCATGATTTCGCCTCGCAAAGAATTCAATTCATGTGGTGAGCCATTCGCAATCGCTTCTGGTGGGGCTCAACTCGGGATTGATGATAGATGATACGTGATGGCCACTTGCCGAACGGACTCAAACACGGACCAGGAAAGAGAGGGGTCTAAACCTGGGTACAGGTGTTATCCCGTAAGACGGTTTGGCAATTGTCTTCTCTACTCGGTCTTGTCCAATACGGTTGTCAAGAGATCCGCAAACTGTTGCGCCGTAAACTCGTTCCCTTCGAGATTGGCGACCAGCCGACCATCTCGGCCGACGATCACCGAATGAAGAGAATGGACGAACAGGCCTTCTTCGGGAAAATAATTGACTCCAAACAGATCGCAGACACGTTCCACGTCGTCCGCCGAGCCGGTGAGAAACCGCCAGTGGTCCGGGTCTGCCTTCCACGTCCTGGCATAGTCGCGCAGGACTTCGGGCCGATCGTGCACCGGATCGAAAGTCACTGTGAGCAGGACGAGATCTTTCCCCAAGCGCTTCTGAAATTGTTTCTGGATGATTCCGAAGTTGTTCGAGGAGCGAAAACAATATTCCGGGAGCGCGCATCGCGTATACACAAAATTGAGGGCAACCACTTTGCCCGCGAATTGGCTGAAATGCAGAGTGAGTCCCCGCTGGTCGATGAGGGTGAAATCGGGGACGGCCTGGCCGACCGCCAGCCGGTGCGCGGGCCCGCGCAACGCTTCGTCGAAAGCATGCAGGCGGCGCGCCTTGGATGGGTCGCGCTCAACGCCGTCGTATCCGCGCACCCGCACATTTTCCGCTCGCGAAGCGTCTTTGCCTACGACCAGCGAAAAATCGATCAGTTCCCCCGGAGTCAGCGAGTCAAGGGCTTTGGCGTCGGCAACAGGGAAGGACATGGCCATCGCGTCCATGAAACCGGGAATTTCGTTGCAGGAAACCGCCATGCTGCGGCGTGCCCGATCCACGCTCAGAACAACTCCTCGGGCTTCATAGCGCTGCTCGGCGTGCAGTGACGTGAATGACAGCAAGGCCAGAAGCGAAAGCAGCTTCCATCGTGCGTCGTTTTTATGCCCTGCACCCATACAGAGTCCGCTTCAGTGCTTCGCGGTGATTGCCCTCTTTTTTGCGACGGATGTAACGGGAGGTTTCCCGCCGAGCCGCACGCGGGGCCGTTCCAGACGAGTGTATTCCTTTGCAAATTCGGTGAGGTGGAGGAATTGATTCTTAGGGACGTCCGAAAAACTCTGTCGTGAGCCGGTGGCGGGCCACAAGATCTCCATGTTGAGGATACGGGCATCCTTCCCCAGCCCGATGTGCTGTTCCAGAGGCGACGCTCCAAACGAGCCCCCGCTTCCCACAGAGCGATAGATGAATCGTTGTGTTCGGCCTTCATTCTGAACCGTTAGCTTGATGCGCGCGCCGATCGCGGCGCGATTGCTCTTGCTCCCCACCAGTCGCAGGCTGATCCAGTCGTCGCCGTTCCCGGGATTCTCGAACAAGCGAATCGCGTGCCGGTCGCCGGGGACCGCGCCTCCGATTTCAGCAACTATGTCTTCGTCGCCGTCATTATCGAGATCGGCAAAGGCAACACCGTGGCCCTTGTGTAACTCGCCCGTGCCCGACGAGGCAGTTACGTCAACGAATTTTTTCCCTCCCTGGTTGTGAAACAGAACGTTGGGAAGGATGTCGCCGTAGGGAGGAGTTCCGGTACCAAGATAGAAATCGAGAAACCCATCGTTGTCGATGTCGCCAAAATTAGCGCCCATGGGATTGAAAACGCGATCCAGCCCGGCCTCAACAGTGGCATCTCTGAAGGTGCCATTGCCCTCATTGTGGTAGAGCTTGAGAGTTTCGACGTTGTAAGGGCGGCGGAGCTGGCTGCGCAGATCCTCCTCTGTCGACATGTAATAACTTGTAACAAACAAGTCCGGGAGGCCGTCGTTATCGTAGTCGAAGAACCAAGTCGCAAAGCTCATCCATGGCGCTTTCACTCCAGCTTGTTTGCCCACTTCCGTAAAGGTGCGGTCGTGATTGTTGTGAAAGAGAAAATTGTCGCCGCCGAGATTCGAGACATAGAAATCGACGAACCCGTCGTTGTCGTAGTCGGCTGCGACCACTCCCTTGGTGAACGCAATCCGGTCGACACCTGCGGCGGCCGCAATGTTTTCGAAAGTGCCGTCACCTTTGTTGTGATAAAGGCGGCTCGGGCCCTGCTCGTTCCCGATGAACAGGTCGAGAAGCCCGTCATTGTCGATGTCGGCCCACACCGCCGTTTGCGATGCGATGGGTTCGGCCAGCCCCGCCGATTCCGTTACATCGGTGAACGTTCCGTCGCAATTATTTCGCAGCAGCGAAGGCCTAATGGGCGACTGCCATCCGCCGCGCAGGACGAAAAAATCCAGGCAGCCGTCATTGTTGTAATCGGCCTGAATGAGATTCAGACCTCCAAGCTGGGCGCCAAGTCCGGCCTGGATCGCTCGATCCGTGAAGGTGCCATCGCCATTGTTGTGAAAGAAATGCAGAGGCTCGCATTGGTCGTAGCTCGAGGTCAACACGTCCAGCCAGCCGTCGTTGTCGAAGTCATCGACGATCACTCCGCCGGCCATCGAAAACGAGTTCAGTCCGGCGGCGGGTGCCACATCCACGAACCGGCCAAGGTTCTCTTTGGACGCGAACGCCGATGGCGGAATCAAATACTTCGCAGGCACGCCGGCGGGGTATTTTCCTAATGTCATGTAGGCGAGGTTAAGGAGCCATCGGACTTCCAAGGTGTCCGGCTTCTTCTCCAGAAATTGAGACAGATAGTAGACCGCTTTCTCCGAGTCCGCGGTCTTCTGATATCGAAAAAGCTTGGCCGGCGGAAACAGACAACGGTCTCCGGGTTCGCTGTAAGCGCCGTTCTCCATTTCCGACTTATGCAGATAGGCGGTGCCCAGTACCTCCTCTAATTCGGGAACCATTTGGGGAGCTGTCGTTTTGGCGAACCTATATGCTTCCAACCACTGTTGGATCGCGGGCTCCATTTCACCCTGATAGGCGAGCAGTTGGGCGAGTGAAAAACGAACTCTGCCAACTTCGGCGGGACGAGTGACCGCATAACTGTCCGGATCATTCGGATCAAGGAGTTGTTTCAGGTGATTGACCGCAAGAGCCAGTGTCTGTTTCCGTGCTTCACAAACGGAATGTAGATCGCGGTCCCAGCCCTCGGGTTTGGGAAGATTGCGAAAAGCAACTTCCACCTCGACCGCTCCGGAAACGTCTGGGGGATACTCAATCTTGCCCCGTCCCGCAAGGGCCAGGATACCCGTCGGAGACATCCCTTGCCCGCTATTGACGGGTGTAGCGCCTTGGGGAGTTCGGGGGGCGACAGGCACCTGTTTGGTGGACGGGGTGGTGCCTTCTGATCTCAAGAGAGCGTATCCTGTCGGAATTTTGAGGGGTCCTTTAACCTGTCCAGGTACAGCGTCCTTGATGGCATCTCTGAGTTCGGTGCGCAGGGTTGCCGGGTCGACGTGTCCCAACGACCCGCCGTCGCTGGCGCTGGGATCGATGGACCTCTGCCTCGCCAAAGTGGCGAAGTCCTCGCCCGCTTGCAAACGCTGGAGGAGTTGTTCGGCTTCCATCTTGGAACTGACCACGATGATGCGCAGACCAACGGCGGTCGGTGAATCCTGTCCGTTTACCGTCTGTAAAAGGATGAGCACAACAGGGAGCACGGCGCATACCAGCCTGCTCCAATACGTCAGCCGCTCCATCACACCTGATCGTGCGCGAGTTGGAGTGCTTACTTCCACTTCCCTGTGCCTTCCACGATCGTGATGTAACGGTCGACCGGCAAATCCGTGAATTTTTCGACGACGCCGCCGGGCTGCGGCCATTGCACATCGAGGGAATCCACTTTGCCGTGTTTGCCGAGGCCGAGCAGCATCCGGGGATCGTGTGAGGAGAGAAAGCTGCCGCCGCTGGTTTTCATCCGGCTGCGGGTCAAGTCTCCAGCCTTGTAGGTCAGCCGAGCGCCGACCGCATCTCGATTGGACTTCGTTCCCACCAGCAGCACGCCCAGCCAGTGGTTTTCCTTCCCCACGTTGTTGCGCAGGAGGATCGGAGGGCCGTCGTTCACCGCCACCAGCGCGTCAATCCCTCCGTCATTATTGAAGTCACCGACTGCCATTCCCCGGGCCGAAAACGATTTGCCGAACACCGGTCCGCTCTGACTGCTGACATTGTTGTACTTGCCATCCTTATTCTGAAACAGCAGGAGCGGTTCCTGATATTTCACCTGACTGGAAAAATCCTCGACCAGGTCGTCGGGAAACCCATTCGCCAGAAGCAGGTCGAGGTTGCCGTCGTTGTCGTAGTCGATGAATTTCATCCCCCATCCGCTCATCCATCGCGTCGCCATGCCGACCCCCAGTCGCATGGCCTGATCGTCGAACGTAACATCGCCATTGTTCCGGTACAGCGAGAAGATCTCCTCATCAATGTTGGCAACGAACAGGTCCATCCAGCCATCGTTGTCAAAATCTGCGGAGTCTACGCCCATACCGGAACGCGCGCGGCCATCGGCGCTGTACGCAATGTCAGCCCGGAGCCCAACTTCTTCGAACTTTCCGTCGCCACGATTGAGGAAGAGAAAATTCCCCACCGTATCGTTGGCGACGAACAAGTCCATGCGCCCGTCATTGTTGACGTCCGTGGCGACCGCTCCCCACGCCTTGCCGAGCGAAGCGGCGATGCCCGATTCTTTGCTCACATCGGTGAACGTGCCGTCTCCATTGTTATGAAAGAGCCAGCTGGGCATGGAACGAAAGATACGCGGAATGCAGTAGTGGCGTTTTCCGTCAGCACTGACGCCGCACCCGTTTGCTTTATCGAAACTGGCGAATTGTCCCACAAACAAATCGAGCCGGCCATCATTGTCGTAATCGAACCACACTGCCTGCGACGCCCATCCTTGAACCCCCACACCGGCTTTCTCGGTGACGTCGGTGAAGGTTCCATTTCCGTTGTTGCGATAGAGAATGTTGCGTCCGTATTGCGTCACGTAGAGGTCGGCAAAGCCATCGTTGTCATAGTCGCCGACCGCAATTCCCATCCCGAACCCTCCCGCCCCTACGCCTGCTTTCTCGGTAACATCGGTGAAGGTCCCATCGCGGTTGTTCTTATACAGCGCATTTCGCAGGGGCTGGGGCGGAGTATAGAAATCGCACTGGCCGCTGTTCACCAGGTAAATGTCGAGCCAACCGTCGTTGTCGTAATCGAGAAATGCGCAACCCGGTCCAGTAGCTTCCGGCAGATATTTTTGCGGCGACCGTGCGGCGGTATGCTTCCAGTGAATTCCACTGACAGAAGGTGGGATCTCTTCGAACACCGGCAGGGATGGAAGGGACTGTCCGACGGCGTCGCGGGTAAGTGCGTACCAGCCGACGCTTCCAGCGAGTCCATAAAGAAATCGGCGTCGGGAGGTCGGAAAACGAGGATGCCTGGAGCTACGCCACATGAGACTCCCCTTTTTAACACAGTCGCCAGCCCGAGAGGTCTCCCTCTCCGTGTCCGTGCTACCATCGCTCCCTGGATACTGAGCGGACGGTCCTGATCATGCCAACGCCTAAGATTGGCAGCTTTTCTTTCGCCCGGTGCGTGGCGTCTTTTGCTGTTCTGGTGGTGCTCTTCCGCCCAGCGGTCTTTGCTCAACCGGCTTCGGACCCGCAGAATTTCGAAAATGTCGCCGCCAAGGCGTCGTCCGCCCGGGAAGCTGGTCAAACCGACGAGGCTATTCGCAACTATCGCGCCGCGGTGGAGCTCCGTCCTGCGTGGGACGAAGGGTGGTGGTATCTCGGAACGTTGCTCTACGACTCCGATCATTTTGAAGAAGCTATTCCCGCCCTTCGCCGCGTGGTTACGATCCAGCCCAAGGCGGGACCGGCCTGGGCGTTCCTCGGACTCAGCGAATTCGAAACCGGCGACTACCCCGATTCCCTGGTCTCACTCCGCACGGCGCGGGAGATTGGCTTCGCGGAAAGTCCGGAGGTTGAGAAAGTGGCACTCTACCATCTCGGACTCTTGTTCAATCTGAATGGCCAGTTTGAAGAAGCGACCGGGTTACTAGACACAGCCTTTGGGCCGAGCCATTTTACCGATCAAATCAAAGTCGCTCTTGGGCTCGCGTTCTTGCGCGTCCCCATTTTGCCTGCGCAGCTCGACCCGGCCAACGATGCGCTCGTCCACGCCGCTGGCGAGACCGCAGTTTTGCTCGCGAACCGCGAAACGGAAAGTGCGGCGCGGAATCTTGAACAAATGCTGCACGATTATCCCGCTACTCCCTACCTTCACTATCAATATGGATTGCTTCTGGCCGCGTCTTCTCAGTATTCGCAGGCCGAACTGCAGCAACGCGAGGAAACAAGACTGACCCCGAATTCGGTGGTCGTTTACCAGGCGTTGGCGAAGGCCTTGCAGGCGCAGAACAAGCAGGAGGATGCCACTGCCGCCAAGCGAGCCCACGAACTAGCACTACAGCCCGGCCAGACTGATGCGGCACAGGTGGCCAGATACGCACTCAATCGTGGCAGGGCAGGGACCAACCCGTCGGCTACAATTGGGGCGACTACCGGAGGAACCGCAATCTTCGACGAAGCCGCGCGCCTGGCCGAGGCGGAACGTCGTGCCGGACATCTGGAGCAAGCGGCAGCGGCCTATCGAAATGCCGTGCAGTTGAACGCGACTTGGCAGGAAGGCTGGCGCCAGCTCGGGACCATTGCCTATATGCGAGGACAGTATCCCGAAGCCGTCGCAGCCTTGAAGCAAGCGGTTGCCCTGGACCCGAAGCAATCGGACACATGGACTCTTCTCGGGCTCAGCGAGTTCGAGACGAAAGACTACAAGAACTCGTTGATTCATCTCGAACGCGGCCGCGCCCTTGGTTTCAGCGGCAACGCCGCTGCCGTAAGAATCTCCCGATACCATCTTGCACTCCTGCTAAATCAGAATGGAGATTTCGACCGCGCCATCGACTTGCTGATTCCCGAGAGTGCTCCCGGCGCGCTGGCCGACGAGATTCAATTCGCTCTGGGAATCTCTCTGCTCAGAATTCCCCTGTTGCCTGAACAGGTGCCTGCGGATCGAATCAACCTCGTCCGTAAAGCCGGGGAAGCAGCGGGCTTCCTCTCGGAGAGCCGATACGACCAAGCCTTCCCTATTATCGAGAAGCTTCTTGCCGCGTATCCGAACACTCATTTTCT
The DNA here is from genome assembly GCA_963799305.1 of uncultured Acidobacteriota bacterium. GTDB lineage: Bacteria > Acidobacteriota > Terriglobia > Terriglobales > Acidobacteriaceae > Acidiflorens. The sequence continues at coordinate 650,259 of CAWCWX010000002.1, forward strand.
CCATTACGCGTACGGCGACGCTCTGGCCGCCACTTCGATGTACGAGGAAGCTCAAGTTCAGTTGCGCGAAGAATCGCGCCTGAATCCCGACACTCCTTTGCCTTACATGCGGCTCGCGTCGATCGCGCTGCAGCAGCACCACTCCGCCCGCGCCCTGGAAGACGCGAAGAAAGCAGTGTCGCTGGTGCCGGAATCCTCCGAAGCCCGCTACCTATTGGGACGAAGTTATCTGGAAGAAGGGGATATCCCAGCCGCGATTCGCGAACTAGAGATGGCCAGACGCTACGCGCCAAACAGTCCGAAAGTTCATTTCAACCTGGCGCGAGCCTACGCTAAGGCCGATCGTGACGCGGAAGCGCAACAGGAGCGAGTCGAGTTCGAGCGCCTCAATGCGATGCTCCCGGGGCAGCAAAAATCCTACGGTGACCGCCTGTCGCGAGGAACGGGGGAAGAAAATCGCTCTGATCGCTGACCTATGATTGTACGTCTCCGCTATCCAGATTTACGGATATCGCAGAATTCGCGGAAAAAGCGCCTCTGAAAATCCGTAGTGTCTGAAGAATCTATGGTTCTGTAGATTCTCCCTTTTGCCTTACCAAATCGTTTCAAATAATGAACATAATCGATTTTTCTTCTTGACAAATATTCTGTGTTCCCTCCTAATAGCGCGCAGGCGTGTGGGTACCAAATCGCAGTTTCAGTTAAAAAACCGTTATTTCTACGGCGGAGGCTTGAGCGATGCGAACCTTTAAGTGTGTGCTGCTGCTGGTGTGTTGTGTGTGTTTGTCTCTACCGCTAGCCGCGCAGAAGGTCACAGGAACGATTTCTGGCTTGGTAACTGACCAAGCCGGGGCGGTGATCTCCGGTGCAGACATTACTGTCACTAACAAAGAGAACGGCACGGTCCGCACCGCCAAAAGCGGTGCCGGCGGCGATTATGCGATCACCGACTTGCCGGCCGGCACCTATGATGTCTCCGTCAAGCAGGCGAACTTCCGCGAATTCGTCAGCAAGGGTGTGCAACTGTTCGTCTCCAGCACCGCGACTGTCAATGCCAGCTTGACGGTGGGCAGCGCGACCGAGCAGATGACCGTCGAGGCGGACGCTGTTCAGGTCGAGACTTCGACCGGCACGGTCGGCAACGTCATCGAAGGCAACCAGGTTCGCGAGTTGCCCCTCAATGGACGCAGCTTCGCCCAGTTGACGCAGTTGATGCCTGGTGTGTCGCCCGCATCGAACTTCGATTCCAAGCACAAAGGACTGGAAGCCGGCGTCGACTTTTCCGTGAATGGAAACAATACAACCGGCAACGTCTTCCTGGTTGACGGCGTGAACAACAACGACATCGGCTCGAACCGCACCATTCTGATCTACCCTTCGATTGACGCAATCCAGGAGTTCAAGATTCTGCGGAACAGTTACCCCCCAGAATTCGGACAGGCGATGGGTGCCGTCATCAACATCGTGACCAAGGGCGGCACCAATCAGTTCCACGGCGGTGCATTTTACTTTGGCCGCAACGACGTTTTGAACGCCACCGACTACTTCAATAACTTGAACGGAATCGGTAAAGACAAGCTGCGCCGCAACGACTTTGGCTACAACGTTGGCGGCCCGATCGTGAAAGACAAGTTGTTCTTCTTTTGGTCTCAGGAATGGAACCGCGAACTTCGCGGTGCAGCCCGCAGCGCCGGCGTGCCGACGGTGGCGGAAAAGAACGGCGACTTCTCCAATCTTCGCGTAGTAAACGGAGTCGCCTGCGAGAACGCGCCGAATCAGCCAGATTCGGCTCTCGTGGGTCATACCTCGCCGACCGGCCAATTACTCGTGAACTTGTTCCCCGATCCCAACATCGCCAACCCTTCGGATTGCCACCACAACTGGTCGGTGTCACTGGCCTCTCCGATTTACTGGCGCGAGGAAAACATTCGCGGCGATTACAAACTCGGAAAGACATGGAGCATTTTCGGGCGGTACACGCAGGATCACTGGAATCAGCCCTCTCCCAGCACGCTCGGCTATTGGGGTGACGACAACTATCCTTCCGTCGATCCGAACTGGGTTCAACCCGGTTACCAGGCGACCGTCAGGCTGACCAAACTCATCGGCAACTCCGCGGTGAACGATTTCCAGCTTTCCTACGCGTCCAATCGGATTACGGTCTCCAACAGCAATCCAGCTGCGGTGGAAGCGATCAACAATTCGTACACCCCTTTCTTTGGTTATGACGCCAAGTTTCTCGGGAAGGACGTAGGCTATCCCGTTTTCTGGGGTGGCTTGGGTAACGGCGCGGGTGATCAAAACCTCTGGAATATGGGGCCCTGGAAGAACAACGAAGAGCTTTATATTTTGAAAGATGACTTCTCGAAAGTCCACGGAGCGCATACTTTCAAAGTTGGCTTCCTGGCCAGCATGAACAGGAAAAACGAACTTTCTGGCGGGTCTTCCGGTGAGGCTCCTGGGTACTGGGGCGTGGACGCTAATAACACCGGAAACGGTACCTTCAATGCGCTCTGGGATCAGACGACCTGGGGCTTCGGCGAGAGCAAGACCAACCCGTATGCATTAACTCGGTGGCGCGATTACGAGTTCTATTACGGGGATACCTGGAAGCTTCGCCGCAACCTTACTTTGGAATACGGTGCCCGCTGGTCCTTCCTGCGCAATCCGTACAGCAACAAAGACCTCATCAGCAGTTGGCAGCCAAACCTCTACACGGGCGCCGGTGGAGCTTGTGACGGCCTTCTGGTCGTACCGGGGACTGACCCTTGCGCTGCGAACGGCTTTACGGGCGGCACACCTGGGCCCAATCGTTCACTAAAGGAAAACAATAACCACATGATTTCGCCCCGACTTGGTCTTGCCTGGGATCCTAAAGGTGATGGCAAGATGGTATTTCGCGGCGGCTTTGGTCAGTTCTACCAGCGCGAACGAATCTCGAACTACCTCTACTTGGCTACTAACTCGCCGTTCTCAGTCGCGGCTGGTGGAAGCCGCCCACTTGCTGGGGACTTCGAGGGTACTTTAACGGCCTCCGCGTCGCCGAGTTGGGGCATTGACCCTGGTAATACCCAGCCTTACACGCTGCAATGGAACTTCACGTTCGAGAAAGAGCTTTATCGGGACAGCAAACTCGAACTCGCCTATGTAGGGAATCGTGGCAGCAACATCCTGTCTTACAAAGACGCGAATGCAGTGCTGCCCGAGAATCGCCTGAATTTTGCCATTAACAACAACAATGCGGATCGCTTTGCGGGCAGCTTCGGTACCATCAGCTACGGTACCTGGTCGGCGCGCTCCAACTACAACGCTCTCCAGGCGCTGTACCGTACGCGGTTGAAGGCAATCGATGCGCAGTTTGCTTACACCTGGTCCAAGTCGCTTGCCAATACCGACATCACCAACAGCGGTAACACGAGCAGCACCACCACGATTACGGATCCGACGAACCAGAATCTGGACTACGGTCCGACGCCCATCGACCGGAGGCATGTTTTCGTTTCCAACATCGTCTATAACTTCCCTTCGTTCAAGGGGCGCAGCGGTGCATTCCGGACAATCGCTGGCGACTGGGAACTGGCCGGAATTCTCCAGTATGCGAGTGGCCCAAGCCAGTCGATCTTTGGACTGAACGGTGGCGCCGGCAGCGGGCTTCGAGGGGACGATATTGGCGCCGGCACTGGTTCTGCCCCGGGCGGTATCCAGGGGACAGGCTACAACTCCAACCAAAAACCAAACCGCGTGCTCCAAGATTGCAGGATGCACGGTGGACCTTCCTATCTGTGGTACAACCCGGCTGCGTTCACTTTGGACAACTACCAACTCGGAACATTCGGAAATTCGGGAGTCGGTTCCTGCTCAGGACCCGGCATTGCCAATACGGATTTCTCTCTCTACAAGAACTTCAAGGTCACGGAGCGCATTGGATTGCAGTTCCGCATGGAGTTCTACAACTTGTTTAACAAGACTCAGTTCCGCGCCGATCAGAACAACTTCCAGTTGGCGAATGGAGCGGTGGCTTGCAATGCCGGGAATATCGGAATCCGCACGGCTCAGAATCCCGATATCAACGGTGGCGCACCCTTCAACTACGTCACAGAATGCTACCAGCATGACATCAACACAGTTGGCTACAACCCCGTCGCGGTCGACGATCCTATTAACGGTGGGCTTACTCAGATTCCCGGAGGTAGCCAAGGCAACTTCGGCCAGATCACCAAGACTCGGGGTCCACGTGAAATTCAGTACGCTCTGAAGATCACGTTCTGACCTTCGTCCAGTACCAAGGAGTGGGACTTGACTCCGGTCAGGTTCCACCCTTTATTCTTTCTTTGCATGCTTTCCGGCAGCGGTGAGTGGTCCTTCCGTGAATCCCGTCCATTGAGGATTTCTGTGTCGCGTCCGCGACGATGGCTCATTGCGCTCGCTACCTTTCTAATAGCCCTCCCCGGATTTTCCCAGGTCTCACCTCGTCCCACACCCACCAAGCCCAAGGCGCAGGATGCGCTCCAAAAGCACTACGACGCAGCGCGAACCTTTCAGTTAAGCGGAGATCAGGGACGAGCAGCAGCGGAATACAGCGCTTTTCTCGCGGGGGCATTGCGGACCAGTGCGAAGGCCTTCGTGGAACTCGGAGACGTGGGTCGGGCGGCAAGTCTGTTCGATCAGGCTCTGCAAGTTGCGCCGGACGATGGGGACGCGCGCCTTGACTACGCGCAAATGCTTTTTCAGCAGGAAAAACTCCCCCCAGCGCGGGCGGCAGCGGAAAAGGTTTTGGCTACAGCTCCGGACAACGCGCGGGCACATTCTATCCTTGGCCAGGTCTTGTTTGCGCAGAAGGATTACAAGGCAGCCCGTGAACATCTGGAAGCAGCCGTCGTCGCCGCGCCCAGCTTTGATACCGGCTATCTGCTGGGAATCACGTACATCAAGTTGAACGATTTCGCTCGCGCCCGACTGGTCTTCGACGACCTCATTACGGGTTTCGGCGATACCGTCCGCATGCACATGATGTTTGGCCTCGCCTACAAACAGGGCGGCTGGGAGGCACTGGACAACGCTATCGGCGAACTCAAGAAAGCCCTCGCCAAGGACAGCCGGGCGCCCAAGGCTCACTATCTGATTGCCCTCGCCTATATGGATCGCGACGGCGAGTCCGGATTCCCGCTGGCGCAGGCGGAGTTGCAAGCGGAATTGAAAGTCAATCCCGACGACTCCCGCACCCACTACCTCCTCGGCTACATCGCAATGAAACAGCACGACGCCAAGACTGCGGAAAGTGAGCTGCTGCGTGCTGCTCAACTCGATCCCAAGAACCCCGATCCTCTGATTTACCTGGGCCAGATTTATTCCGACGCCGAGCGCGACGCCGAAGCGGAAACGATGCTGCGCAAGGCGATTGCGCTTGCGGGTAATACTTCGTCGACAGACTACCTGGTCGGACGCGCGCATTATGTTTTGGGCCGCCTCGTTTTGAAAGCAGGCAAGAAAGAAGAGGGAGAGAAGGAACTGCTGGCGTCGCAACAGATCCGCGACCGGATGAACCGTCCGGATGCCTCGCGCGACGCCAAGAGTAAGAGCGATCCGGAACTGGCGAGCGTCTCGCAGAGCGAGGAAGTCGGACATCCTTCTGCGCCTCCGACCGTGGCGCCGCAAACGGCAGAGCAAATACGCGCCTATCTGGATCAATTGAAGCCCGCCATCGCGGACGCGTACAACAATCTCGGCGTGATCAAGGCCGGCCAGAAAGATTTCACGACGGCGCTGGAATACTTTCGCCGCGCTGGTGAATGGAGTCCCACACTCGAAACTCTGGACCGCAATTGGGGCATGGCTGCGTTTTACGCCAACCAGTATCAGGAGGCCGTACCTCCGCTAACCCGCCTCCTGCAAAAACAACCAGATGATGTCCGAGTCCGTGCCGCGCTGGGCCTAAGCCTGTTCATGGGGCAAAACTTCAACGGCACGCTCGACACTCTCAAGCCGATTCAGGATCAGGTCGACGGAGACCCCGGCCTGGCTTACGCCTATGCGGTTTCCCTGGTGAAAGTGGGCAACTACGATGAAGGCGTGCGTCGCTTGAAGGTGGTGGAAGAAGGCAATCCGAATTCAGCGGAATTGCACACGCTGCTGGGATCGGCCTATGCCGACCAGCACGAGTACGTGACGGCGGTGCAGGAATATCGGAAGTCTTTGGCCATCGATGCTGGGCAGCAGCAAACCCATTATCTGGCAGGCCTGGCGCTGATTCGCAACGGCCAGCCAAAGGAAGCGGCTGAGGAACTTCGTGTAGCGCTTAAGATGAATCCTTCCGATGTTTCGGCGAAGTATCATCTGGCGTTTTCTCTGGTTCAATTGCACGCGGTGGAGGAAGCCCAGACTCTTCTCCAGCAAGTGATCGAACAGGATCCGAAACGTGGCGATGCATATTACGAACTCGGAAAGTTGCTGCTCGAGAAGGGTGACACGAAAGGTGCCGTGTCGAGCCTGGAAACCGGGATCAAGGTGAGTCCTGAAGCGGACTACATTCACTATCAGTTGGCGATGGCATATCGGCGCGATTCGAGACAGGAAGACGCCGAACGTGAAATCAAGCTCTACCAGACATTGAAGAACCGCCAGCGAGGACGTGGAGATGCTCCACAATCGAACTGAGCGGCGGCTCTCGGTCGCGCTGATCGCCTTTTTGTTCTGCATTTCGCTGTGTTCATCCGCGCAAAAGAGGGCGCCCTCCAAAGCTACCTCACCTCTTGCCGCCGCCAAATCTCAACTGAACCGCGGCGATCTGGAATCCGCTGAAGGCAGTCTCTGGAGCGTGCTCGGTTCCGACCCCACGAATCAGCAGGCACTCACGATGCTGGGCGTGATCCGTGGACGCCAACAGCGATACGCCGAAGCGGAAGCCCTGTTCCGGCGGGTTCTACAATTCAACCCGAAATCGAACATTGCGGCGAGAAATCTGGCAGGCGCCCTGCTGGCGCAGGATAAGCCGGACGAAGCGATCCAGGAATACAATAGGGCCATCGAGTTGAGTCCGCAGGATTCCGATTTGAAAATTGAGGTTGCCAAGCTTCAACTGGCCCGCGGCAACTTCGCGGCAGCACTATCCACGCTGGAGAAGATGGATCCCAATCGCTTTCCGCCCGCAGCTTTGCCGCTGAAAGCCGCCAGTCTGCTCGGGGATGGGAGAAAAGCCGAGGCCGAAGCCCTGATCTCTCAGGCACAGCGTTCGCCGGGCACAATGCTCGAACTCGCTCACGTCTTTGTGGAAGGGAATGACGCGCCTGCCGCGCTTAAGGCGCTCGGTCTTATCAATCCTGTACCCAAAGCCTGGGCAGCTCAGGCCGATTATTTGAAAGCACGCGCCTTGTTACAAACAGGAAACAGAGATGCGGCTACTGCCAGTTTCCGGCGAGCGTTGGCGGCGGATCCGAAATCGGTGGATACGCTGGTCGCATTGGCCGAGGTTTTCGCGGCGCAGCACAAACACGCTGACAGCATGGCGCTGTTGCAGAAGGCCCGCGAACTAAGCCCCGATTCGCGCGACGTGCTCCGGCACTTCATCGTGGAGGCCATGCAGGCGCACCAGAACGACAGGGCGCTCCATGCGGCGCAAGAACTTCAACGCAAAAGTTCTGAACTGGACGACCGTTACCTGGTTGCCAGCGTGATGGTCCAGCAGAAACAATTCCTGGCCGCAAGCGAGATCCTCGAAGACTATGTCGCCCAACGGCCACAGGACGCGAAGGCATATCTTGGACTGGGCATAGCGTATCTCAACCTATTGCGCTATCCAGACGCTCGGCAGGCACTGGAGCGGTCGCTACAGCTCGACCCAAATCTCGCCGAGGCACAGTTTCAGATGGGCCTGCTAGCCGGCCAGGAAGGAAATCGTCAGGATGCCAGGCAGCACTGGGAAAAGGCGGTGGAACTCCAACCGCGGCATGCCCAGGCCCTGTTCAGCCTGGGCACGGTGTATCTGGAATCGGGAGAACTTGCCGAAGCGGAGAGTGCATTTTCACGATCGCTGGCCGCGGATCCCGCCAACATGAAAACGGAATACAACCTCGCGCTCGTTCTCAACAAGCTGGGAAAATCGGAAGAAGCAAAACAACACTTCGAACACTATCGAAAGATGCAGGAGCAAGAGCACGCTACCAGCGGAAACCCACCGGGCGCATCTGATCGTCAGGATCGTCAATAGTTTGCCAAGGCGGAACTAGTGGGGTCGTTCTGGTTGCTGGACGCGTGCTGGCGGGGGAGTGCTGCCAGCGAACCGAGTGCGCTCCGTTATTCCGGAGCCCTCCACGATCGTATAAATGAAATCAGCAGGCAGGTCTTTTAGGATCTCTTCCTTGCCGCTAGGCCACAAAATCCGCACCAAGTCGACCGATGTTGCCTCGCCCACGCCAAAGTGCAGACGCAAGTCGTTTTGCGACAGATAACTGGAACCACTTCGAATCTCGCCGAGCTGAGTCTTGCCTTCAAGTGTTACTGCAGCCCGTGCTCCAATCGCGGCTCTGTTACTCTTAGTTCCGATCAGACGCAGTAAAACAGCATGACCTGAATTCTGAGTTCGATTAACCAGTAATGTCGGCGGCTCTCCGATGTTGAGCAACACGACGTCTAGCTTGCCGTCGTTGTTCACGTCGCCCACCGACAATCCGCGGCGGGATGCGGGCGGTAAGCGGTCAAGCCCGGAGAGAGCGGTTACATCCTCAAATGTCCGGTCGCGGTTATTCCGGAACAGGAGCAGCGGCTCACGAAACGGGGCGCCGCCTTCAATCAGGTCCATTTGCGGATAGACATGGCCGTTGGCGACGATCAGGTCGAGCCAGCCGTCATTGTCCATATCGAAAAATGCAGCACCCCAACCGACGGGCATGAAACTGGGCCGCGCAATTCCAGCGGATCCCGCGATGTCGGTAAATCCCTTTTCTCCCTGATTCCAGAAAAGGGCGTTGGGCTCCTGGCTGAAATTTGTGACAAAGATGTCGAACCGGCCATCGCGATCGAAGTCTCCAAAATCCACTCCCATCCCGGCGCGCTCCTGCCCCTCGAGACTTAACGCGGCGCCGCTCTGCAATGCAACCTCTTCGAATGTTCCGTCGTGCCGGTTGTGATAGAGGTAGTTAGGGCCACCGTCATTAGTGACATATAAGTCTGGCCAGCCATCATTATCATAGTCCGACCATAACCCTTGCATTCCAAGGTAATGGCCAGGATCACTGACACCTGCCTTTAAAGAGACGTCTTCGAAGGTTCCATTGCCTCGATTACGCAGGAGATAATCGGATTCTCCCGTATGTCCGCGGCGGGCGCACTCCATGGTTACTCCGCGAAAATCGCAGAGCTTGCGGTCATATTCAGTGAGCTTGTTGATGTCCACCTGTAGATAGCGAGGGACAAAGAGGTCAACAAATCCGTCGCGGTCATAGTCTCCCGCTGCCGGCCCCATGCTGTATCCGCTGAGCCGGACGCCGGCTTTGTCGGTGACGTCCTCAAATTTGCAGTTGCCGAGATTTCGGTAGAGCACGTTGCCGCCGTAGCCGGTCACGTACAAGTCCTGCCATCCGTCGTTATCGAAGTCGGCAACCGCGATGCCCATGCTATAACCTTTCCGTGTCAGGCCCGCGGATTGCGTAATGTCAGTGAACTTCAAGTCGCCGGTCTGGCGGTACAGCGTGACCATTAGATCGCCGCCCTGGCGATAGCGATCTACCGACGATCCGTCGACCGCGACAATATCCAGTCGTCCGTCATTGTCGCAGTCGATGAGGCCGATTCCTCCGCTGGTAGATTCGATCACGTAGCGATTTCCTGGCCGTGCGAGATTGGGGACCGTAAGGCCGGCCTGCGCGGTCACGTCTTCGAATTGCGGCCGGGGACTGGTTGGGGGCTGCGCCAGACAGAAGACAGTGGAGAATCCCGCTACCAATAATTTACGGAGGAATTTTGCGCGGAGATGCATCGGGGCGCTTATTTACGCAACTCGGGTTTGACCGTTGAGGCGGCCGGCGCAGCGCTGCCGGCGAACGGATCTTTCCGCTTTACGCCCTCGCCCTCAACGATGGTGTAGATGAAATCGGTGGCGAGATCCTTCAGGGCGTCTTTCTTTCCACTGGGCCAACTGACCTCCACCGAATCGATGACGGTTCGCGGTCCAAAGCCGAAGTGCAGCCGTAAATCGTTTTGGGAAAGATAGCTACTGCCGCCGCGCACTTCGTCGAATTGCGACAGGTCCCCGGATTTCAGCGTAACGCGCGCGCCGATGGCCGCTTTGTTGCTCTTGGTGCCGATGAGTTTGAACAGTACTGCATGACCAGCATCCGGAGTGCGATTGATGAGCAAGCTGGGCGGTTGGCCCACGTTCAGGATCAGGATATCGACCTTCCCGTCGTTATTGACGTCCCCGAAAGCCGTGCCCCGCCGCGATTCCAGAGGTAGTTTGTCCAGTCCCGAAAGAGCGGTGATGTCCTCAAAAGTCCGGTCGCGGCGGTTGCGGAAGAGCAGCACCGGTTGGCGATACGGAACCCCACCCTTCACCAGATCCATCTGGGGATAGACATGGCCGTTGGCGACAAACAGGTCGAGCCATCCGTCGTTGTCGACGTCGAAAAATTTCGTTCCCCAGCCGACCAGGGGGTAGCTGGGTTGGGCAATATGGGAACTCCAGCTGATCTCAGTGAATCCCTGCGCGCCACGATTCCAGAAAAGTAAATCGGGTTGTTCCGTGAACTCGGTGACAATGATGTCCAGTTTCCCGTCGTGATCGATATCACCGAAGTCGACGCCCATGGATCCTTCTTCCTGTCCATCGCCGCTCAAAGCCGCTCCGGAGAGCAGTCCAACTTCTTCAAACGTACCATCGTGCTTGTTGCGATACAGATAATTAGGGCCGGCGTCGTCGGACACGTAGAGGTCGGGCCAACCGTCGTTATCCTGGTCCGCCCAAACACCCTGCATCCCGAAATAATGATTCGGGTCGTCGACCCCAGCCTTCTTGGAAACATCCTCGAACGTTCCGTCGCCACGATTGCGAAAAAGAAAATCAGATTCGCCCGGCAGTCCCCAGGGGCCGCATTGCACAGGGATACCGCGGAATTTACAGGTCTTGTCATCGCTGCCAAACACAGGAAGCTTGTTGGCGTCGACGGAAACGTAGCGCGGAACAAAAAGATCCACGAATCCGTCCCGGTCAAAGTCTCCCCACGCCGCACCTGTGCTGAACCCTCCGACTCGCAGTCCCGCTTTCTCCGTGACATCCTCGAATTTACAGTTGCCGAGGTTGCGGTAGAGAACGTTGACGCCGTAGCCGGTGACATAGATGTCCTGCCAGCCATCGTTGTCGAAATCGGCCACGGCCACTCCCATGCCCCAGCCTTTGCGGGTGAGGCCTGCCTCCTGAGTAATGTCGCGAAATTTCAAATCGCCGACCTGGCGATACAGAGTGACCATCAGGTCGCCACCCTGGCGGTAGCGGTCCACCGAGGACCCATTGATTGTGAGGATGTCGAGTTTGCCGTCGTTGTCACAGTCGATGAAGCCCACGCCTCCACTCATTGATTCCAGAATGTAGCGTTTTTCGGGAGTGGAGTTGTGGGACACGGTGAGGCCGGCGGCTTTGCCGACGTCTTCAAACCACGGAGTCGATAGCGCTGGGGTTACACTCTGCGCCGGGCACAAAATCGCGAAGAAAAGCAGGAGAAGGACGGTACAAATTGCGCCCATGAGATTCGTGTATTCTAGCAAAATGTGTATGCGGGTGCGACACATGGTCAGGTGTGTTCTGCTCGTGTCGGGCCTTTTCCCGGGCATGGCCGTGGCGCAAAAGCCCTTGGGAATCCCCGCAGAAAGGCCATCCGCAGCCCCCACGTTTCATTTTTCAGACGTCACCGCCGCGGCAGGCATTCAGTTTCAACACACTGTTTCTCCCGAGAAAAAATATCTCATTGAATCCATGCCCGGCGGCGTGTTGCTGCTCGACTACGATGGTGACGGCTGGCTGGATATCTATTTCACCAACTCGCCGACCGTCGAGATGGCATTGCACGGGAAGAAGGCGCGGAGCGCGCTCTATCGAAACAATCACGACGGAACTTTTACAGACGTCACCGACAAGGCCGGCGTGGGCTATCCCTGCTGGGCCATGGGTGGTGCTGTCGGAGACTACAACAATGACGGCTGGCCCGACATGCTCATCACTTGCGAAGAGGGAATGGTGTTGTTCCGCAATAATGGCGACGGAACCTTCACCGATGTCACCAAAGAAGCTCACCTGACCGATCCGCGCTGGTCCACTGGCGCTGCCTTTGGCGATTACGACGGCGATGGGTTCGTCGATCTGATGGTGTCCCGCTACGTGGAATTCGATCTGAATCATCTTCCGCAATTTGGCGTGGGAGCGACGTGCCGCTTTCGGGGCATCCCCGTCCAGTGTGGTCCCCGCGGAATGAAAGGTCTCGGCGACAGCCTCTATCACAACAACGGAGACGGCACGTTTACCGATGTTTCCAAGTCCGCAGGCGTGGAAGACGCCTCCGGATATTACGGGCTTGGCATAGCCTGGAGCGATTTCAAGGACGATGGCCGGCCGGACTTGTTCGTGGCCGACGATTCCACACCGAACTATCTTTACAGGAACGACGGAAACGGGCGCTTCAAGGATCTGAGCTACATTTCCGGTACCGCAGTGAGCAGCGATGGAGGCGAAATGGCTGGCATGGGCGTCGCCATCTGCGACTTTAATCACACCGGTCGCTTCTCGATCCAGGTCACGAACTTCGAAGATCAGAGTAACTCTCTTTATCGCAACGACGGGAATCTGGCCTTCACCGATGTGGCGTACGCGGCCGGCGTTGGGCAGATCACCATTCCTTACATGGGCTGGGGTACAGGCTGCGTTGATTTCGACAATGACGGATGGGCGGACCTCTTCGTGGTGAACGGACATGTGTACCCACAGGTCGATTCACTGCAAACCGGAATGAAGTACCGGCAGCGCAAGCTCGTGTTTTCGAACCAGAAGAATGGCAAGTTCACTGATGTTAGCGATTCGGCGGGAGCCGCCGTGACCATCCCGCAAGCCAGCCGCGGCGCGGCTTTCGGCGATCTCGACAATGACGGCAGGATCGACGTCGTTGTCGAAAACATCGACGGCCTGCCAATGGTGCTGCACAACGAAGGCACACCCTCCGGCCACTGGGTCGGTTTTCAACTGATCGGTACTCGCAGCAACAGGCTCGCCATCGGAGCGAAAGTTCGTGTGGTTGCCGCCGCGCTCTCGGAGGTCGATGAAGTCCGGAGTGGAGGCAGCTATCTCTCCCAGAACGACCTGCGGCTGCATTTTGGGCTTGGGGCCGCGGACAAGGTAGACGATGTTGAGATCCGCTGGCCGTCCGGCGGTACGCAGGTTCTTCTTAGTCTTGCCGCGGATCGTTTTTATGTTGTGAAAGAGGGCACCGGCATCATCCTGCCGGAGCAAGCGCGGCCGGCTAACCAAGGTAAGAGATAGCCGTGAATAGGTCATCCAAGTTCGGGATCATGGCACTGGCGGCGGTTCTGGTCGGCGGCACCGGTGGCCGACGGCTCTGGAGCCAGTCTCCGGCGCCATCGCATCCCGCGACCCTCTCCGACCAGGTGGCGACGGAAGACCGGGTTCGCAAGCCAGGATGGTGGCCGACGAAAGGCAGTTTTCCGGCGAGCGCCTATGTGGGGAATGCAACCTGCGCCCAGTGCCACGCGGATCTTGTCTCTGCGCAACAGCGCACATCAATGGGTCAAACCGCCAGTCGCGCCGCAGAGTCCGAGTTACTCAAGAAATATCCGCTGAGCTACAAACTTGGTCCCTACACCTACCAGGCTACGCGAAATGGAGATACTGCCGCTTACTCCGTTGCCGACGGGACGAACTCCTTTGCTACGACTCTGCATTGGGCCTTCGGGATCCGGATGGGGCAGTCATTCCTGTTCGAGAAGAACGGCGGAGTTTTCATGGCGCCGCTTACCTATTATCCGGAAGCTGAACGCTGGGACTTCACCGTTGACCAACCGCACACGGTGCCTGATTCGCTTGACAAAGCTGTGGGCCGACACCTCGTGGACAGTGAGGTCCGCGGTTGCTTCAACTGCCACAATACAGCCGCGACCACCAGCGATCATTTCGATTCGGAGCACTCGACCCCGGGAGTCACCTGCGAGGCTTGTCACGGACCGGGGAGCGACCACGTGGCCGCCGTAAAAGCTGGACTTGCCGACCAGGGAACCACCATGATCCTGAACCCGCGTCATCTCACGCCGGTAGAGTCAATCGATTTCTGCGGCGCGTGCCATCGCACCTGGTGGGATGTGACGCTCACCGGATCGACCGGAATTACCTCGCTCCGTTTCCCGCCTTACCGCCTCGAAAACAGCCGCTGCTGGGGTAAGGGAGATTCGCGATTAACGTGCGTGGCGTGCCACGACCCGCATCGTCCTCTGGAGCGCGAGGCTGCGGCCTACGACCCCCATTGCCTGGCTTGTCATGTGAACACACCCGGCGCGAAGCCCACCGCGGACCATCCCGGCGAACCTTGTCCGGTCGCGCGCAAGGACTGCGTCAGTTGCCATATGCAAAAATCGCAGGTCGTGGATATTCCCGTGAAATTCACCGATCACCAAATTCGCGTGATCCGCTCGAACGACTCGATCGCGAAATGAGGCCAGCCTTGCCGGCTGTCCGCAGCGTCGACGAGAAGCGGGTGAAGACCTATGGTGGAGGAGCAAGCTTACCGGCCTTCGTGCGCACCGGATCGCCCCGCGAGCCCTGCGCCGCCTTTTCACTAGACGCGTCCAGGCTCGACCCTTTCTTCTGAGCGGCGCGATCGCGCCACAGCAGGTAGGTGCGCTCGGCGTCGGCGATCTCATCCTTGGAAACATCGTTGTCCGCTGTCACGCCGTCGATGTTGGGATCGTAGTTTTCCGCAGCGTCTCGATCGGCCAGCGGTTTGCCGTCAAGAAAATGAATGTAGAGGTTATCTTCCACCTTGGAGTTGAGTTTTTTGGCGTCACTCGCGATCTGCTTCCAGTCGGCGTGCTGTTCGTCGGCGATCTGGTCGAATTTCTTGCCCGCCTTCAACTGCGCGGCGATGTCGTCCATCTTGGTCCCGCTCTTCACTAGTAGGTGAGCCACGAACAAGTCGCCGTAGTTCAAATTCATGGTTCTGCGTTCGGTTACCAGGTCGGGGCGCTTCAATTCGAGCATATCGGCCACAGTAGCGCTGACCACGCGGCGGCCCGTGGCATCGGTCGCCATGGCAGTGATGCGGTGCAGCTGTTTCTCCGCCTTTTGTTGATCGTCGCCGAACGCAGGGATTGCCATGCTGAGGGCGAGAAGAGCAATGGAAGGAAAGATAAGACGCTTCATGGTCGTTCTCCAAAAACGGATGTCAAACGCGGGAACTCAGGAGCGGCCCTTTGAGGTTACTGTAGCACGATCCCACGCCCTCCGGAACCTTCGGCGGAGGATTTCTTGCCCCCTCCTGGCCTGCCGCGGCCGAAAAATGACGCGCATGTGGTCTTCCCGCCTTGGACCGTTTTGATACAATTTTAGACCACGCCATTGATGTCGCAGGGGGGCCGGATGGTTCACTACGCCGGGTTGCTGTCGCTACTCCTTGTGTTCACCACCTCTTCGGCGGCCCACGGCGACGACCGCCAAAAGGCTGAGACGCAGACGAGAAAAATCGCCGCCATGGCGACCGACAAAATCGGACGCCGGATGGTCAGCATGGGCCTCGCGGACTGCCTCAAGCTATCCCGCTCCGATTTAGTGGAGGAGCGGCGTAAGCTGGGTCTTGATTACGGCTCTTTCTTTGTCGCCCGCGAACTCGCGGCCAGCGGAACGAAAATGACTGAGATTTCGGCGGAGTTAAGCGCGGGCATAAGCATCTGGCAAATCGGAGAGGAACGGCACGCCGACTGGAAGCGGATTGCCACCGATGCAAAGAAGCTGAACACCAGGATCGAGGACTACATCTACAGGCATTTTCTCAACAAGAAGAATGAAGTGGCCGATCAACAGCGCGATCTGGCCGAGAGATACGACATCGGCTACGACGCTGTGCGCACGGATTTCAACGTGTCGCAGAAGGAGATGATCAACGCCCAGGCGATATACATCTTCTGGCGCGACCAAGCCAGCGCATCGCAGGGATCGGGCGAGCGCATGAGTCCAAGCGAGCGCAGAGCTGCCGGAATGGATCATGCCGATTCACGGCACGACACCAATGGTGGTATCGCCGCACCGGCGGCCGGCGGGCTGCCTCCGCAATAGCCAATCTCACTGTTTACCCCTATGCTCCAGAGGGAGTGATCAAGGCGCTGGTTTCTGCTCGCCCGTGGGCGGAGCAAATTTCCCCTTGTCGATCGGCACGTTCTGCTGCACGGTCTCAATCTGTATCGTGAACTGCCCGCGGGGCCGGGCTACCGTCCAGCGGTAGGGGACTTTCACTCCGCCTGAATCTCGATAATCGGCATAATCGATCTGGGTTGGATTGAGTCCCACGGCTGTATCGATATACCGAACCATGCGCACCATGAGTCCCGATTCCTGGTCGAAGTAGAAGTTCACCGGCGGCTTACCCTCGCGCCGGCCTTGCAGAACATTCACATCGCGTCCGTCAATCTTTTGCGCCGCCATGAGCCGGAGATCGGCGAAAGTCTGCTTCATTCGCAGAGGGAGCAAGAGGTCAGCATCCAGCCGGGCGGCATCGGCCTCCGCCGGGCCTACCCACCGCGTCGGACGTCCGGGCACACTCAGCCAGCCCAAGGTCCCATTGAACCCGGTAATGCTGTCGCCGTTCGGCAGGTGCATCACGGATACGAGTTTGTCTGGAGCCTGCGCGTAGATGTCGATGGGAAACTGTTTGCCGCCCAGGTCGGCGGTTCCTTTCTCGACGCGGCTCGTAATTTTTTGAATGGAAGAAGTTCCGCCCAGTGCCGCCACATATTTCTCCAGAACAGGGTCGATGGCTGCCGCAGAATTCGTGCCCTGGTCGTCTTCGTGCGCAGCTTTTTCCGGGGGCGGCGGTGGTTCCCCGGTTCCTGTGGCAATGATCGGAATTGCCAGGGGACGGGAACTGCCTCGATGACAGGAATAACAAGTGACCTCACGGTGGCCCTCGAAGGTGTTCTTGTTGATGGCGAACATCATCTCCATCATTTTGCGGGCCGTCTGTTTTGGCTTCTTGTCATCTTTTTCGAATGCGCCCTCGACATGGCAGTATTCGCACTCCACACCCACCGAAGCGGCGATGAATTGCATCGACGGAATCAGTTGGTCCGCCGGAATCCCCTTCAGGATCTGAATGTTCTTGAACGCTTGATCGGTCGTTTTGGGCGTTGGCGGGGGGGGATTTTGAGAGCCGGCGATTTTCGGCAGAGCGAACATGAGAAGCGCGGCTGCTCCGCGCAACCCTTTGGACCGGATTTGGAGAGACCTGTCATTCATCGGGAGTTCCCTGGATTTTTAAATGTCTCGAAGTGTATCAAAACAGGCTCCTGGTCAAACCTAGGGAGCCCGAGGAAACGCCGCCGCAAAGCCCCAATTGGCCAAATTTGACATTCACTTCGGGTGGGTGGAGTGCTACCCTCGCAGGGGCGGATTACTTCTATGAAACGCATACTTCTATTACTCGTTCCGGTGACTCTGGCCATACCGTGCATCGCCGACAGTATTGCCTACATGCGTGTTAGCAAGCCGCTGATTGAGGAGCATCTCAAGCTGGAAAAACCCGGAGCAGCGGATCGCGTTAGCACTCTACGCAAATTGTTTCAGAAGGCGGGTTGCCCGCAAGTGCTCGAACAGAGCGTTCCTAAAGAAGAATTCCCCAACCTGATCTGTGTGCTTCCAGGCGAGGATGAGGGTACAATCGTCGTAGGAGCCTCTTTGGACTACTTGTCCGATGAGGCGCAGACTCCGTCCCGTTGGGGCGCTCTGGCGATGTTGCCTTTGTTGGCGGAGTCCCTCACCGCGGTGCGCCATCGATTCACGTTGATGCTCGTGGCCTTTACCGGAAGCGAACATGGGACCCGCGGCGCCACTTGGTATTTGGATCAACTCACGGAAGAGCAACGCAAACCCATTCAGGCGATGATCGATCTCGATAACCTGGGCAAGACCCCCGCCGTGTATACCTTGGCCCAGTCTGACCAGACGCTCGCCAAGTGGCTGCAGGTAGCGGCATTCTCGCTGCAGATTCCAAACCCGCACCCGGTAGATGCCAGTACATCTGATCTGCCACTTGAGAATGGTGTTTTGCGGGTTAAAGACGAAGATCTGTGGGCCAACGCGAAGCCCTTTGAACACGAGCACATCCCGGCGATCGCGGTGCAGTCGGCCACACCCGACATGCTCCCAGTCCTGCGCAAACAAGGAGCAATTCCAGACCGGATCACCGGCGCGAGTTTTGACATCGACTCCTACGAAGATACCTATCGCCTCCTGTGTGTGTATGTCCTCTATCTGGACCGAAACCTTGGCAGGCCACTGGTCGAACCCGGCATCTATTCGGGGAAGATCATCGACACCGCAGGAGTATTCTCCAGCAGCCCCATCGAGCTTGCCGTCAACATCGGCCACTTCACCACCACTTCAGAGATGAACCGGTATGAGATAGTCCTGCAAAAAGGCGGGCAGGAAGCATTGGCAGACGTGCTGGCGGGCGAAAACGAAAAAGGGAACTATCGTTTTGGGCTCAACCTGGCCTATGGAGCGAAGATCGTTGCCCTACAGAACTCGGACAAGGCGCCGCACGTCTTGTTGGTCGGAACCCGCATCAAGCAGCAGGGAAGCACTTCCCGGGACTATCGTTTTACCGCGATCAAGCTCACTGTGGACAGCAAGGGCAACGGGGAAGGCATGTTCTACAACTCCGTCAAGCTGCGTTTCAATAAAAAGCACGAACTCGAAATTGAAGACTTCGGTTCCCAGCCCGACGACATCCGCAACGTGCAACTGGAGCAGCCAACCCTGCCGCGAACAACGCCGATGACTGCGGTTGCATCGGCGACCCCGGGAAATGCGCCTGCAACGGGGAATTCATCAGCTGCGGAAACTCAGCCCGCTCCCGCGACTACGCAGGCCAGCAGCGCGCCGGCGTCTACTGTACCTGCCCAGTCTGCATCGGAGGCAGTACCTGCGACAGCAAAAACGGTGGCCTCCGCGAATGTCCCGCCCGCGGTGAATCAGCCGAAGGCCTCCACAACTCAAGATGCAAGTGTTGCGACGTTTAAGACCCAGGCGCAGTTGGTACAGCTCGATGTCTCGGTGACGGACTCGTCGGGCCATCCCATCACGGGACTGCAACAGTCAGATTTCACGGTGCTGGAAGACGGCCAGCCGCAGGTCATCCGCGCCTTTGAACCGCACGTGCCGAACACCACTCTGGCCGCCAAAGCAGCAGCCACTCCGAAGCTCAGCCTGCCTCCGAACACCTTTACGAACCAGGTGGCCGCGCCTCCGGAAGGGCCGCTCAGCATTCTGCTCGTCGATTTTTGGAACACTCCCGTCACGGATCAGGCCTATGCGCGCAAGCAGACGATTGAATTTCTCAAGAAACTCCCGTCGGGGAAGACAATCGCCATGTATGTACTCGGTAGCAAGCTAACGTTGGTCCAGGGATTCAGCGACGATCCATCGACGCTTGTGGCATCCGCCGAGAGGATCATGAACGAACGCTCACTGCTGCTGCGGACCGATACGGAACGGCAGGCTTTTCAAGGCGCGACGGACAATGTTGGGCGAGTGGCGACGCCGGCAGTCAATGCCCCCGGCGCTCCAGCCGGCGCACTCAGTAACATCGGGTCGGGCGGTAGCCTGGACCTTGGAAATGCGCAGGCCCGCCAGCGTACCGATGCAATGATGGAAGCCGACCGCACGGCGGAGCGAGTTTTCACCACTCTCGACGCCTTGAGTGCGCTCGCGCGTTCGGTTTCCACCTATCCCGGTCGCAAGAATCTCATCTGGCTCTCGGGAAGTTTTCCCATCCGTTTGAAGCCGTCAGCCGCGGGCCTGATGCAACTGAACGGTGGGAGTTTTGCCCCCACCACCGGTCTCGAAACCGCTCCCAATTTCCCGGCCGCGTTGCGCGTTACCACTCGTGCGCTCGCCACCGCCCGCATCGCGGTGTATCCCATCGATGTCCGCGGCATTCAAATGTCCGGCGTGGACATCTCAGTGGGCGCCAGTGAGAGCGCCAGCTTCACGGGCACCGACAAGCCGCAGGCGTTTGGACAAAACCTGAGTACGCAATCAGCGTCGCGCTTCGAAGATCGTAGTTCGATGAAGGAAGTAGCCGAACAGACCGGTGGCGAAGTGCTCGCGGGCAACGATGTTCGTGGATCAATCGCCCGCGCCATGGAAGACGGATCCACCTATTACGCGATCGCCTATACCCCGGCCCGAGGCGACAAGGGTCAGGAATTCCGCAAAATCGAAGTCAAGCTCAACCGCCCCGGCGTGAAACTCGCCTACCGTCCGGGCTATTTCCCGAGCGGCCAGCCAGGAGGAGAGGCGCCCAAGGTGCATCCTCTGATTGTCGCGATGCAGCCAGGCGTGCCGCCTTCCACCGTCATCCCTCTGACTGTTGAAGTGCTGCCTCCGGACAGCACAAACAAGAAAATTCGGATCACCTACAAGATTGACATTCGCGGCCTGGAATTCGACGACACTGCCGACAACAAGAAGCGTGCGGTGATTGATTGCATCGCGGTTGCCTTTACCAAGCAGGGAGTGCCGGTCGGGCAAATCTCCAACACCATGGACGCCACCTTGCCTCTGGCGGAGTACCAATCAGTCCTCAAGACTGGACTCTCAGTCCATCAGGAACTAGAACTCCCGCCGGGTGATTACGAGCTGCGCCTGGGTGTGATGGACCACGGATCGCAGAAGATAGGCACTCTTGATGTACCGTTGTCCATATCGCGCGTGGACGCAGTGCCGGTGGCCAAGGAGATTCGCCCCCGCGACTGACCGGCACACGGGCCCGTCGATTCACGGACGACGAGGGTTGGCTTCAGGACGATCTCAGCGGAGTACTCGTGACTCTTCTCGATCATGCCGATCACGGTTTCGCCTGCCATCCGGCCCATCTGTACGAGCGGCTGTCGCACGGTTGTCAGGCTGGGTGTGTTGAATGCGGCCCACTGAATGTCGTCGAATCCCACCACTGAAATATCCTGAGGAACGCGCAGTCCTTCTTCCTGGATGGCGCGGATCGCTCCCAGCGCGGAGATATCGTTGTACGCAAACAACGCGGTGAACGGTTTCTTGCGCGCCAGCAATTGCTTTGCATAGGGATATCCCAACAGGGGCGACGAATCATCCGTTTCGATGTAGGCGATTAGGTCGGGGTCCATCACCAGTCCCAATTCCTGTGCCACTCCTGATATGGCCTGCCAACGTTCCTCCGAATCGGAACTGGCGGGTTGGCCTTTCAGGAACGCGATCTTGCGATGGCCCAATCGAAACAGATGCTCCAGACCCAGCCTGATGCCATGCTTCTGATCGAGGACGATGTTGGTTGGTCACGCCCTCGAAGGCGCGATGCCCAGCCACACAAACGGTAGGAACTGGAGGTGCTTCCTCGAACCTCGCGTCGACCGTGACAATACCTTCCGCGCGGCGGTCGATCTGCAGTTGAGAATGTTCGCGCAACATGGCCGCGACACGCGACTTCGGCCAATGGGACAGAAGTAAATCGACCACGACCAGCAGGTATGCCGTCGCGGATTTGCTATGTCGATGACATCTGCGAGTACCTCATCGACAGGCTCTCCGGCCTCGATCCGGCGATGGCCCCAGGCTTCCAGGGCCATAAGCGCGAAGGCCGCGATTGTCGGCCCCGATCCCACGTCCCGTGATCAATTGTAGGATTGAACCCACGGAGAGTTGTTTCGCTGCCTTCTAGAAAAGATATCGTTATCGCATTGTCCCCAAAGTGCCTTCCTCCACTGTTGAACAAAATCGCGTGATCTATGAGTTGCGGTATTAGCTTCAGGCCGTGCTCCGGAGCGTGAATAAGTAGCGCCAGGAACGGCCCCTGCGACGGCGAAGCCGGAATAAAATCCGTGTCGTGATATCCGAAAGCTTCGCGGAAGGGGCTGCTCGGGCCCTCATCGTCATCTTCATCTTTCGGAATAAGGAGTTCAATCGTGATCTCCGCCAGTTCCTTCGGCGCTGCCTGCGCAAGAGCACCGCGATACTTCAGGATTTCGCGCAGCGCGCGATCGCTGTACTTGCGTGTTCTCAAGGATTGCAAATATTCCTGGGCGAGTTGTGGTGCGCGACTGCAGAATGAAAGAAAGCCTGTCCTGTGATCGCTTGCCAGGGCGCCGATTTGGTCACTTGTCAGTTCACCGTTAAACGGCCTTCGTTGGTCCCGAACGCTTGCAACTTCGATCTCCATGAGCCACCGATAAAGCCACGGTACGATTAGGCGCGAGAATGGATCTTGACCGAGCATCCCCATGGACCAAGCGATATAGAAATCCACTACATCGGGAATCGCCGCCGACGGCGCTCCTTCATTTCCTTGCGAGTCCATCTCCTTGGTGACATGGAGGTGTACGCCGCGGGGGTCAAAATCGTCGTGGACGGAGATCAATTCGACAATCTCAAAACTGTCCCTAATTTCTATGTCTCAGCTCAGGGGTGCAGTTCATCCAAAGTTCCCCTTATTTATTGAATGGAGACCTCTTGATTGGCAGGCCTTTGCAAGAGGCGTTGCACAATGGGCCGATTGGCCTTGCGCTTGGCCAAGGCCGAGGCGTTGCCGTACTGGTCCATTGTGGTGGAAACATGCGCGTGTCGCATGAGTTTTTGTTGCACGCCCACGGGTGCTCCAGTCTCGTCCAGCCGTCCAGCCACGCACGGAACGTGTGACGGAACGTGTGAAACCCGATCCTGCCAGCCCCAGTTTCAGACCTGCAGGAACTAGGTAGTCGTTGCGCATCGAGTCGGCATGATACGGTCGACCCGTCACCGGCCTCGGGAAAAGCCAGTGCTCTTCGGTATCGAGACAGAGCGCTTGCCATTTCTTGAGTTCGAGGATAAAGCCCCGTTCGATTGGAACCTCGTCCCGCGAATACTCCGTCTTCAACTTGTTGAGCCGCTTTCCGACCGCGGATCGTTGAATCAGAACCACCGATCGCTTGAAGTCGAAATCCGTCCAACACAAACCCAGGATTTCGCCGATTCGCAAACTGAAACACAGGCCAATTAGCGCGATGGTTCGAAAGGGCTGAACCAACGCGTCGAGTATTTGCCACGCATCCTTCACCTGAAGGACGCGAGGACGTTTCTTGCGCTTGCTGATGCCCTTCACTTCGACCAAGTCCATGGGGTTTCGTTCCACATTCAGCAATTCCCAAAGCATCGCCTTGTCGAAAAGACGATACATCAGGGATCGAATATGTCCCTTGTACTTGGGCGAGAGGACGAGCTTGCGAAGCCAATCCTGTACCAAAGCGGGCCGAACGTCTTCGAGATAGACGTCGCCCCACTTGGGTCGGATGTGTTGGCAAATCATACTTCGGTAGGAGGCTAGCGTATTGTGAGTGATTTGTTCGGCGTCCTCTTCCTGCTTTTGATCGAGCAGGAAACGGTCGAGGATGCCACAGAAGACAACCGGATCTCGGCGCAAGATTCCATCGTTAATCATCAGCCGCATGCCTTCTGCTGCTCTCAAGGCATGGGCCTCCGTCTTGTACTTTTCTGCAGCGCGGTATGTGGGAAACCGGCCGAATCCGCTCTGCTGGAACGACCCCTTCCCCTTCCAGCAGGGCATAGAAGCGATCGGCTGCGAGGTTCTTGAACGTCTCAACTTTCCCGGAAGGCCAGCGGACCTCCAGCGACTCAATCTTCTCTGCCGACCCTAGCCCAAAGTGCAAACGGAAATCGCTCTGGGAGATGTAACTACCGCCACTGCGAACCTCGTCGGTCTGCGTCATCCCCCCGGCCACGATCTTAACGCGCGCCCCGATTGCCATGCGATTGCTCCTGGTACCCGCCAATTCCAGACTCACCCAGTGGCGTCCGGAAACACCGTGGTTCTGCAGGATCATCGGCGCGCCATCGAGATCCTCGACCACGACGTCCACATTGCCGTCGTTGAACAGATCCCCGACCGCCAGGCCCCGTGACACGCGTCTTTCTTCCAGAGCCGGTCCGGCCAGATTGCCGGCATCACAGAAGGTGCCATCTTTCTGGTTCATGTGGAGCAGCTTGGTCTGCGCATAACCACCGCTGGCAGGCACCTTTTCCATTTGGGGATAGACATGACCGCTCACCGCCACCAGATCCAGCCAGCCATCGTTGTCGAGATCCACGAATGCATCGCCCCACTTCACAAGAGGAAAGGAGGGCAAGGCTACCCCTGACGCATAAGAGACATCCGTAAACATCCAGTTCCCATCGTTGCGATACAGGTCGCTATAGTCGTCGCCGAAATTTGTCACGTAGATGGAAGGACGTCCATTGTGCAGGTAGTCGCCGAGGGCAACTCCCATGGAGGCTTGCTCAGAGCCCGTCTCGCTCAACGCGGTGCCGGACTCGAGGCCAATCTCGGTGAACTTACTCTTGCCGTCGTTGCGGTAAAGGAAGTTAGGCAGCGTGTCGTTGGCCACGTAGATGTCAGGCCAGCCGGTGTTGTTGAAGTCGGCCCAAACGACACCGAGACCGTAGTAACCGTGCGGGTCATCCACGCCGGCGGCCTTGGAAACGTCGGTAAACGTGCCATCGCCGTTGTTGTGGAACAGCGAATCGCCTGCGCCCTTCAATCCGCGCGGTCCGCAATAGACATCGATACCGCGATATCTGCAGAGTGACTTGCCGCCAAACGGGGGCAGATGGTCGAGTTGGAAGTCGACATAGTTGGCCACCATCAGGTCCACGAATCCGTCGCGGTCGTAATCCCCGAAAGCCGCACCAACAGACATGCGACCGTCCGCAATGCCGGCTTTCGCGGTGACATCCGTGAACGTGCCATCCCCATTGTTGCGAAACAGAACATTTCCGCCGAGACACGTCAGGTACAGATCTGGCCAGCCGTCGTTGTTGTAGTCGGCCACTGCGCCGCCCATGGCGAAGCAAGGCGCCGCCAGGCCTGACTTGTCCGTCGCATCGCTAAAGGTGCCGTTGTGGTTGTTATGGTAGAGCGCTCCGCGAGCCGATTTCTTGCGCAGGGCCATCTCGACGGTAGGTGCGTTCGTGAAATAGATGTCCAACCAGCCGTCGCGATCGTAATCCCACAGAATGACTCCGCCGCTCATCGACTCGACAATGTATGTGCTCAGCGGATTGGCGATATGGCGGAAACGGATACCTGCATTCTCCGTGACGTCCTCCAGCTGCGGTACCGGACGCCCTTTGCACTGAACCTTCTTGGTGTTCGGCGGAGGAGGAGGCGCGGCCGGATGCTGCTCCTGACTCAAAGCCATCGGCGCAAGCAGCACCGCTGCGCCGACGAGCAGGACGCGAAGGCAAAGTAATGGTTGCGGATTCAATTGCTGTCCGTCGCGCTCAAGTTCATGGCTTCTTGTCTTCCTTCTTTTGCGGAACCTGCCCGGGGACAGTAGTTTCCAGTTCTCGCAGAGTCGCGCGAGCCGCATCATCACCCGGGGCAAGTGCCAGCGCCTTTCGCAATGCCCGGATTGCTTCCGCCTGGTTCCCGGCGCGATAGGCCGTGAACCCGAGATTGCGCATCAGGTTGGGTACTTTGGGATCCCATCCTTCCGCTTCCCGGTAGTGTCCGAGAGCCACGGCATACTGCCCCTGCATTGCTTCTACCGTGGCCAGATCATTGAAGGCGCCGCCCAGAACAGAACGCAAGAATTCTTCCTGGGCCGCTGCCTGTCTCTTCTGGCCCTGCGTCACCTTGGCGTGGGACAACGCGTTGCTGCCTAACGGCGTGGCCGCATCCTTGCCCGTCCCCCCCAGAGGAGCCGGCGGCTCGTTTTGCGGAAGGCTGGGGACATCAGCTGAAGAAACTCCGGATCCACCCGAATCACCCATGCCACTCCCTTCCTGGTTGTCGGCGATGATGTTTTGCTGAATCGCGCGCGCCTTTTCGAAGTATCGCTCCCCTTCCGCTGCTCTTCCGGAAACAATGAGGATCCGGCCAAGACTGGTGTAGGCCTTCCGGATATCGTTGTGAGCGTCTACGCCGCTACGTTCGGCGAGTGCAATTGCCTTCCGGAAGAGCCGCTCCGCGCGCTGATTTTCCTTGCGGCGGTAGGCATTCAGTCCCAAGTACAGCCAGGCTTCCGATGAAGACGGATTCAATCTCGCCGCCTCCCCCAGATAGTGATCCGCCTCCTGCGGCTGGTTCGAACTGAACGCCATATAGCCCAGGAGATAGTTCGCAAAAAAATTTCTAGGGTCGACTCGCAGTTGCTCGAGAAATTGCCGGCGGGCCTCCGGCGTGAGCACCCATTCGTTCCGCATCAAGTAGGTCAGGCCGAGAAAGTAGTGGCCGTTTGGAACTTTGGGATCGAGTGAGAGCGCACGCTGGAACTCACGGACAGCGTCGCCGTACAGGGTGGCATTTCGATAAGCGACGCCGAACAAGAGATGCAGGCTGCTGCGATCACCGGACGCCACCGCCATCTGCTGGAAAATGGCCGCGGCCTTTTCCTTCTTTTTCAATCGGAGCAAACAACTGGCGAGACCGTAGCTGGTTTCGCGGTCGGGACGAATCTCGAGGGACTTCTGGAAAGACTCCACCGCGGCGCGGTAGTCCTTTTTCTTGATTTGCGCCTGGCCCTGAATGGTCCAGGCGGTGGCGTTGCGCGGATCGGCGGCAAGAGCCTGGCTGATCTCTTCGAGTGCTTCGTCCAACCGGCTGGTAAACAAGTTGGCAGCAGCGAGATCGACGTGTGCATCTGCAACATCCTCGAACTCGAGGGACCTGCGGGAGAACCTGGCGGCCTCGGGATATGCGGCTTCAAAGAGGCGCAACTTTCCCATTTCGCGGAGTCCGAGGGCGACTATCTTCTCGCTGGCGGCAGCGGCAGCGGGCAAGTCACCCGCCTCCTTCGCCGAGTTCACAGCGGCTAATCCCGGCTCAAATTCGTCGAGTGGTGACGCGGGCTTCTGTTGCGCGCTGGCTTGCAGGCACCGCAGAACGGCAAGTAGGAAAAGGCACACGCCACGCGCAGATCGTCTCCAGAGAATAACGTTCGAAGACCGGGAAGGTGGGGTGTGGATCAAAGCCGAATGTCCCAGGTTGGTACCTAAAGTACACGCTTGGTGGCGAGCTGTTCAAGTCGCGGGATTTGGCGAGAAATCGCCATACCAGAAGCTGACTTCTAGCCCGCTTGGTGCATCGCTCCCTCGCTCGCTCAGCGCCTGATCCCGCGGGGATTGGAGCGATACCGAACCGAAAGAGTGCCATTCTTGAGGAAGGCAGCGAGATTGCCATGAGAAGAGTTCTACGATTCGTCCTTTGGGGTTTGTTGGGCGTTGTTGCGTTGGGTGGTGTGCTCTGTGCGCTTTTCGGCTACTTCGTCTACACGCCTGCTCCCGAGGTTCCACGACTGTCCGGCACGTCTGACCAAGGGGTCCATTGTGTGAAACCAACCAGATCCAAGGAACAGACGGAGTTGGCGTCGAACAGGTACTCTGACGCAACGCCCGGGAGAATCCCACTAAGGCTGAAACTAACTGATTTCCTCTTGCGAGCGGTTGTATGGACCTAGATTTCAGGAGAAGCACTGGAGACAGAGTAGACGGCACCGGCACCCACGAGGGCCCCGAGCGCCATGATTCTCCAGGCCAAATCATAACTGTGTTGCGCGTCGAAGATTTTTCCCACCATCCACGGCGCCCCCCACTGACCGAGGGAGTATCCCATAATGATTAAAGCGAGAAGCTTGCCCAGTGACTCGGTGCCGAAACATTCTGCGACGACGAGTGGAATAAGCATGTAGTCGGCGCCCATGGAAAAGCCAAAAGCGACTGTGAAGATCCAAAGAATGACGGGGCCGTGAGCAACGCCCAGCAGCAGGACAGCGGCTCCGATCAGAAAGTAGAAAAGAGCCATGATGTTCTTCTTCGAAAAACGGTCCGCCATGTAGCCAACCAAGACCCTGCCCGCCAGGCTTGAGCCCAGCAACACGCTCAGGAATTGAGAGGCGACGCCCGGGGAATAGCCTAGGTCGCGAAGGAAGAGGATGAAATGTTGAATTACAGCGCCGATCGCGCCCACGACCAGCGCCGATCCCAGCACAATTAGCCAGAAATTCCTGGAATGCAATGCAGAGCCGACTTCGTTCGAAGCGGTTGCTGCGAGGTCAGGGCCTTTTTCTCTAAAAGTGGCCCCATCGGGAAAAAGGCCGAGGTCAGCTGGGCTGGAGCGAGTAATCCAAATACCGGTTGGGAAAAGAACAACCATGATTAGCAGGCCGACGGCTTCGAGAGCGTGGCGCCATCCAAACCTTTCGATAAGAAAAGTGACCAGCGGAGGGGCAACGACTCCGCCCAATCCCAGTCCGAGGTACGCATAGCCCATGGCGCGCCCCCGCTGAGCACGAAACCAGCGCGCGACCAACACCTGATTTGCAATTGGTCCCGCCAACACAAACCCCAAAACCTCCATGATGCAAAGAAGTTCGTAATGCCAAAATCTGGTCATGGATCCCATCAGCATTAGAGAGACGCCGATGAAGCCCACTCCAGTGAGAATGATCCAGCGTGCGCCAATGCGATCGATGAGTGCGCCAGCCAGCAACCCGCTTGGTAACCCGATGGCGAGCATGCCCAGGAAGAATCCTTGGGTTACTTGCGAACGAGTAAAGCCCAAGGACTCGATAAAGGCAGGATAGAAAACCGGGAAGCCATAAAAAATGATTCCCACCACAAAGAACAGGTTGAGAAACGCTGCGGCAACAATCCACCAGCCATAGAAGATGCGCGTTGCTTGAGGGCTCGTCATCCGAATTCCGGACCCACAATTGCACAAAAAAACTCCGGCCGGCCCGGGTAGTTGTTCTCACCGCGGTACATTCGAGTGAGCAAGCGCGAGTAGGTAAATCCATAAGACTTCAACAAGCTGACCGCCATGTTGTTTGCTTTCAGACAATCTACAATCAGCGTGTCGCGCCTGGAACGAGTGAGGAAGCCTTCGAGCAGGGTTCCCGCGGAGGAAGTATTTTTTGCCGCCCATGGGCCGAGGTGATCCGCAAATAATCCGCGCCGTTCGAAGGTGTAGCCTTGAAGCACGCCGTTGTTTCGGATTTCCATTGTGAATTCGGGCGCGTCTTGGTGCAGAGACTCTAGCAGGAAGCTGCGATCAGCGCCGAAGGCTTCGCGATCGGCCTCGATAATGGAATGCGAAAGCGGCAGGGTCAGCGTTTCGTATGGAGCACGATCGTCTGCCAAGCCCAGGTCGGTTATTGTTCTCTGCAGAGTCCAACGTTCTATCTCGTACTCAGACACAAATCCCATCTTTTCGTACAAGGGTTTGCCTTGAGGCGTGGCGTCCAGCTTGATGGTTGGAATCTTTCGATCATCAAGATGCTCGATCGCCGCTTCTAGAAGTTTTGTCCCGATCCCTTTACTACGGTGTTGCGGGTCGACCAACACCATCCCGACCCATGCGAATCGATTTTCATAGGAGATTGTCGTTACCGTTCCGCACACCTCCCCCTCAAGTTCGGCAACGAAGCATCCTTCCGGGCTGGCTCTGAGGAAACGCTCCCAATCGGTAGCCGTCTGATTCCAGCCTGCGATCTTGCTCAGCCCCAGTCCAGCAGCAATGTCCGCCATCGTCATGGTTCGCAAGCGCATGGTTAACGAACTCGGAAGAATTGTAAACTGGGCGCTTCGATTACAATCGCCCTTCAGTCGTGGCAGAGCAGCTATCGCAATGTTAAGTGAGAAGACTTCAATTCGGGATGTCGCGGAGTTGGAAGAACTGCTGAGCGAACCAGCGGAAGCGACCGTACGCGCACTTACCGAGCTTAAAGGGGACATTGTCGTTCTCGGTGTCGCCGGGAAAATGGGGCCGACTCTCGCACGTATGGCAAAAAGGGCCTCTGAGACTGCCAACGTTAAACGGCGGGTGATCGGTGTATCTCGATTTTCCACTCCCGGGTTGGAAGTCCAGCTGCGAGAGTGGGGAATTGAAACGGTCCGATGCGATCTACTGGACCGGGAATCGTTGGCTGGGCTTCCTGAAGCTGCCAACGTCGTGTACATGGCTGGCATGAAGTTTGGGTCAACTGGACAGGAGTCGCTAACTTGGGCAATGAACAGTTACTTGCCAGGACTGGTCAGCGAGAGATATTGCAAAAGCCGGATCGCCGTATTTTCGACGGGGAATGTCTATGGCCTCACTCCGGTTTCGCAAGGAGGCTCACGCGAGGGCGACGAGCTCAATCCCACAGGCGAGTACGCCATGAGTTGTCTGGGACGAGAACGTATCGTCGAACACTTCAGCCGGACCAACCATATTCCGATGACGATTCTCCGACTCAACTATGCCACCGAGCTCCGGTACGGCGTGCTAGTGGACATTGCGCAGCGGGTCGAGGCGGGAGAAGCCGTGCCGTTAGGCATGGGATATCTGAATGCGATATGGCAAGGCGACGCTTGTGATATGAGCTTGCAATCCCTGCAACATGCCTCGGTGCCACCACTGGTCGTCAACATCGCCGGGCCAGAGTTGCTGAGCGTTCGAGAGGTTGCGGAGGAGTTCGCAGAGAAACTAGGTAAGTCGGTCCGTTTTGAGGGAGTAGAAGCGAGCGATGCTCTCTTAAGCAATGCACAACGAGTGTACGAATTACTCGGGCGCCCGGGGGTCAGCGCCGCGCAAATGATGTCCTGGATTGCAGATTGGGTCAGCCGGGGCGGAGCTACTCTAGCGAAACCAACACATTTTGAAGAGCGCTCGGGGCGTTTTTGAAATCGAAAGCAGGACGAGGCAGACGAATCAAAGTGTCGACAAGACTTGACCCAAGACTGAGGCAAGTGCTGGCGCGAGGCACCGTTATTCCTGCGCACCCGCTTGCCCTCACTGCGACGCGTCGCCTGGATGAGCGTCGTCAGAGGGCGCTAACTCGCTATTACATCGCCGCCGGCGCCGGAGGTCTCGCTGTGGGCGTTCATACAACACAGTTTGAGATTCGTGCTCCGCAGGTGCGGCTTCTTAAGCCGGTCTTGGAACTGGCCGCCGAAGAAATGAGTCGTGCGGATAGCGTCCGTTCGGAACCTCTGGTCCGAATCGGCGGTATCTGCGGAGAGACGGCGCAGGCGGTCCGCGAAGCGCAGTTGCTAGTGGATCTGCGATTCAGCGCCGGCCTATTGAGTCTTGCCGCCCTGAAGGATGCGGACGATGCGACTCTTTTGTCTCACTGTCGAGTAGTCGCAGAGGTGCTGCCCGTTGTAGGCTTCTACCTGCAACCCTCGGTGGGCGGGCGTACACTCTCATATCGCTTCTGGCGGGAGTTCGCTGAGATTGATAATGTCGTAGCCATCAAGATCGCGCCCTTCAACCGTTACCAGACTCTGGATGTCGTTCGCGCGGTGGCAGAATCTGGCAGAGAGATCGCGCTTTACACAGGCAACGACGACAACTTCGTGATGGACCTGCTGACCCCGTTTGTTTTTCGAGTTAACGGGAAGATGATTGAGCGTCGGATTGTAGGTGGACTGTTGGGTCATTGGGCGGTTTGGACACGCCGAGCAGTCGAGTTGCTGGAAGAGTGTCATGCCGCTAGGCTCCTTGAGAGTGGTTTGCCGCCCAGCCTGATTCGCAAGGGCGTCGAGGTCACGGATTGCAATGCGGCTTTCTTTGACCCTGCACACAACTTTGCTGGATGCATCCCAGGCCTGCACGAAGTCTTGCGCCGACAGGGGTTGCTAGAGGGGACTTGGTGCTTGAATCCACAGGAAAGGCTTAGTCCCGGACAGCAAGAGGAGATCGACCGCGTGTATCAAGCGTATCCGCATTTACACGACGACGAGTTTGTCCGACAGGGGCGCGATCTATGGTTGACACCGTGAGTCACGCGATGTGAAGGGTGATCGCGCGCGAAAAAGGTGAGCCAACAGTGGACAAAGCCGCGATTGGCCCGTCTATGGCGGAGAGGGCGAGATTCGAACCAAGGCCGAATCCTTGGGGCAAGATGATTTCATTCTGTGGACGCGGGGCGTGTCGCTCTGAAATATCTTGAAGTCTTTGCAGCTATCGAATAAGTAGACGACAAATGAAAGCGATACTGATTTTCGGATTCTGTGTTGCGTGGACTGCAAATACTTTTGCAGCGAATGAGCCTGCCCCCGAAGCGTTTCGAGTGCTTACGGCCCCCACGAAAGAGGCGCCGGTCATTTCGCCGTATCTGAGATATCAAACGGAGATGGCATGGGACGAGGACGATCAGCGCGTCAAAGCCTGGAGCGGAATACGGACTGAGCAGGACCTGCTGCGCATCCAGCGACAGTTGAAAAGACATCTGCTCGCGATGCTGGGCGGACTTCCGAGCGAAAGAACGCCGCTGCGTCCGCAGATCACCGGGCAAATTCGAATGAACGGCTTCCACATCGAGAAGTTGATTTATGAGAGTCTTCCGGGTGTTTATGTATCAGCTCTTGTGTACATCCCTGAAGATGGGGTCCAGAGCCATCCAGCTGTGCTGGTGCCCGTCGGCCATGCGACGAACGGAAAGGATCACTATCAGGCACTTTGTCAGCGATTGGTGCAGCGCGGATACGTCGTTATCTGCTGGGATGCAGTGGGGCAGGGCGAACGCAGCCAGTTTTGGGATGCAAAAGCAGCAAGGAGCCGCTACAACCTGATTTGCGCCGAACATGCAGTGATGGGGAATCTCGCACTTCTCGCCAACACAAATCTTGCGCGCTGGGAAATCTGGGATGGCATGCGGGCGCTCGATTATTTGCTGACGCGGCCCGAAGTGGATCCGCAGCGCATCAATATCACGGGTACAAGCGGCGGGGGATTTCAAGCTGCCCACATCGCTGCTCTGGATCGTCGCATCAAAGTTGCTGTGCCTTCCTGTTACATCACAGCGCTCCCGATGCGTATCTACAATCGGATTTTCAAAGATCCTGACAGTGACCCGGAACAGGATCTTTACGGGATGGTCTCGAATCACGTCGACCATGCGGGGCTGCTGCTGATGATGTATCCGCGCCCGGTGTTTGTGGCGGCGGCGGTTCTGGATTTTTTCCCGATCGAAGGAACGCGTAAGACGGTGCGGGAGGTATCGGAACTGTACATCAAATTCGATCACGCGGATCGCATTGGGTGGACCGAGGGATATCACGACCATCAATTTTCTCCAGAAAATCAGGAAGCGGCCTTGGATTTTCTGGATCGCTTTAACGGAATGCCGAAGCGGCACGGGCTGCCGGCGGTCAAAGAACTCGACGACAAGGCGCTACAGTGCACACGCACCGGCCAGGTGATGCTCGACTTTGAAAACGCCCGGTCACTGATGGACGTGATCCGGGAATATTATCTGGAACACAAGAACCAGCCGGCAACGACTCTCCGGCAACTCTATGAGTCCAAACTCAAACCGCGAATCAACTCATGGAAGGTTGCGGAATTTGAGCGTGCGGATCCCGGAAGGGAGGAGATCCGCTGGGAAGCACGCGGGAGTTCAGATTTCGAAGGCGTCACGATCGAAAAATATTCACTGCATCACAGCCAGTATCTCGAGTTGCCGCTTTTGTATATTCACAAAGCCCACAGTGGTGGTCGCAGGATGTTGTTGTGGTTTGGAGAAAACGGGAAGGCGTCTGCGAAAGACTGGCCTGCTCTATCGCAGTATCTCGGGGCTGGGTACGACGTTCTTTCCGTCGACCCTCGCGGCTTGGGGGAGACACGTATGCGGTACAAAGCCGTGTCGCCCGATGACCCCACATTAGCGCAATTGGATATTGAGCATGGTTATGTGAATCCGCTTTCTGGAATTCTGAGCGACTACGTCTACAACTCGTTGCTGACCGGTCGGCCGTATTTTCTGCAAATGATCGAAGATGCAGAGATTGCGATCCGGTTCTTCCGAGGGCACTTCAATTCGCACGCGGATTTCGTTGTGACGGGAACGAAGGACGCGTATACGCTGGCCAGCGCCATCTCTGAGGCATTTCCGAACATCCGCCTCCTCCCACAACCGGACGGTCAAATCATCAAGTGGTCTGAAATCGTGGATCGCAAAACGGAGATATGGCCGATTGAGTACTTGCTCCCGGGCGGGGCGTACATTCACTGAAATCGCCACCTTGACGGACTTTGAATATATCGCAGATTGCCGGTTAATACCCGAAGACGAGATGCTTGTTCCTCTGTAGGGCGGGAGAGCGGTTTGACCGCTCGTATCGTTTTTCACCTCCTAATCCTTCTGGCTGTGCAGGTTGCTTTCAACAAGTGGTTTTCTGAATCTCATTGTGATATCGGGTGGGGGTCTGCAGGGTTGTATATGTAATGATCGGACATGTTCAATTTCATCGTGGGTTTTCCACCAATCGAATCAAGCCAAATCGTTCTGGAACGTGAAAAGTATTTTTCATCGGAGGCTGCCAGGTGACAGCTTGTTGATGCAACGGCGGTCCCTCGCTTCGGAACAGGTTGATGCGCAGCGTGTTTCCAGGCGCTGCGGGCCGTCCATCAATGGCCGCGAATGGAATACGCATCGCGGCATACCAGATATGCGCCGCCGGATCGATCCGCGCGTTCGCCTCAAATCCTGAATTCCACGTCCATCCTTCTTCGTGGTGCGGGTTGTGCAAGTTGATATCCAGGTCGATCCACTCCGCCTGAGGTGACACTTCGAATTCCTTGTAGCGTTGAATATCTTTGAAGTCGGAACCGATAAACACTTCGGCGACGTCCCAATTCCACAGCTGGTTCGTCTCCTGCTGAGGAGTCGGCGAAGGCTTCAGGTACAGTTGCTGGTAGGGGCAGACAAATAGGAAGTAGATGTTGGTCTTTGTCCAGCGCGTGCGCACCTCGGTTCGATAACGAGGAGCAACTTTTCCGAGGGTGTCTTTCTCCAGGTAAACCGGCGAGGACGCGCGCCAGAACGGTGAAGTGGGATTGAGGTCTAAGCTGACGTCTTGTTCCGCGTGCATACTCTCAATCAACGCCTGATCCGATGCAGCCGCAATGCTGTAGGAAAACAGCAACATCAAGAGTGTCTTAGCGAAGCCATTCATCACGGTGCTCCTGTAGTCCTCAAACCCCTTTGCGCCACTTCGGATCCTTCTCGCCCTTGAGCGCGACCGTAATCGATCCGTCGGGATTGACCGGCTGTTCACACGCCCAGGCGACTGGTTTTAGCACGCCCGGTCGAATTTCAACCTTGGCGGACAAGTTAACCTTACCGCTGCAACCTTTGGGAAGAAGAAACGAGGCTTGCCGGATACCGCCGCCATAGGGATGTCCGGCATCGAGGCTGCCTCGCAGATTGAGTTTTCCGTCGGCGCTTTCTAGGTGCAGCCAGAGCACTCCAGGAACTCCTGCTACGCCGCGATTGCACACGCATACGATGAGTTCGAAAGTGCCGTACCGTTTTCGTTGCCACACCCATGCAGGGCGCAAGCGGTAACCGATATTGGTCCGTAAGCGTTTGAACCCGCGAGGATACACTTCGTTGTATCGCGCCAGGTTGTCCGCTTCCGTCCACAGTGACCAGTAGTTCGCCCTCAGATCGAGGACGTGCAGCATGTAATTCTCGAGAAGATTGATTCCACTTTCGTCCGCCTTGAGCGTGGCTGTGTCGTACTGGCGAAAGTATCCGTCTTCCATGATGGCTGCCAGCCAGGGTGGTCGGTTGGCGAGCTCGTCGATTTGGATTGGCTCCTCGACGATGATGCTGTCGGATCGCATCCAGGCGCCTGCCCGGACGGCCATATCGATAACCGTGCGATTCCCTACGTTGCTGATGTCAGGCTGCGTGTTGACAGCGATCGGTGTCTTTTTCCAGGTGTCGAGCTGCCGCGCGGTCATGGAGACCGAGGTTTTGTGCGCAGTGACGTAATCGGGGAAAGGGTTTGGATAGTTGCTTGTATGGCCCTCGCCCCAAAATCCGTATTGCATTATGTCCATCCACTCAATCAGCGGATTTCCATCGAATTCCGCGGCCAACAGTTCGTTGAGCTCAGCAAATGCTTTCTGAAATGCTGGGTGGTCGTAGCGAGGCTCGCGATACTCGGCATCACCCTTTCCAGGAATGCGGCCGATATTCACCATCGGCATGCGATCTCGTAAGAAAGGAGGGAGGGCAACTTCCTCGGGCTGAAACGAAGTGTTGGATAGTTGAATCCGAAAGGCGACACGAAGGCCTTTGCGCTTAGCGGCGTCTAGAGTCAATATCCACACCGGGTGCAGATCGAGTCGTCCGGGTCGCGATTGCACGTTGCGCCAGTCGCAGCGAATGTAAAGAACGTCGACGAACGGGAGGCTGGAGATCTTCTCGACGTGCTGTTCAAGGGTTTCCCGCCCCGCTCGCGCCGCCAAAGACGGGCCACTCTCCTCCCATGTGTAGCCGACTAGTCCTAGTCCGGGATTTCGCTGAGGCCGTTCGGAGGGAGTAGTAAAAAGTACCGTTTGCCATCCCTCGTCCTGTTCAATGTCAAAAGAACCCTGATCCAGACGTTCCCGGGAGGCCGGCCCGGATCCAAATTCACAAACTCGAGTTGCGAGGTCGGCTCGGGCCATCGCGGGTAACAACACCGCACCTTTTAATAGTTCTCTGCGACGCATATCCGTTCTCCTCTCGCGGGCTTGCCTTCTTTCGTCGATGGAACGGGTTTCAGGGCAAACGCGAGTGCGTGAACATCAGGACCGTTTGATTCTCCTCAGACTTTCGTTTACCTTACCATAAGTTTCTATTACTTTCGTATTGACCTTTCCCCCGAGAAATAGACCGCAATGTCGCGTTATTCGCTGGAACATGGTTGGTTGGAGGTGCTCTGCAAATCTCAGCCGATATTGGGCGAGATGCTGTCCCGAGGGCCGGAAGAGCAGCGGCGACTGGGTTATTTTCACACGCTACGTGAAATATGTCAGCAGCCTTCGACCTGGATACACACGGCCGATTCGATGCAACAATCCGCTCGAGAATTGTCTCCTCTCGTAAAGTCAATTTCCAGTTTGGTCCTCTCGGGTTCGGGGAGTTCTGAATTTGTGGGCGATTGTGTACGGATGGTTCTGCAAAAAGAGTTAGGCGTCAATGCGCAGGCGATTGCTGGAGGCACACTTCTGACGCATGGCAGGCAGGCTCTTTCGATTGGCAGGCCCGGCCTGATGGTGTCGATTGCTCGTTCCGGCGACAGCCCTGAGAGTGTGGGCGCTCTGTCGCTGATGCTCAAGACCGAGCCTGAATTACGACATCTTGTGTTGACGTGTAACCGGCAGGGAAGCCTCGCCAATATCTTCCCGGGAGATTCCAGGGTGAGAGTAATTGCCCTTGACGATGCCACCAACGACCGAAGCTTGGTAATGACCAGCAGTTTCACGAACCTACTGCTGGCAGCCCGTTTTCTAGGCCTGGTCGACAATCCAGCGCGCTATCTTTCGATTTGCACATCCTTGAGCTACGCTGCTGCCACACTCCTTCAGGAACACGTCGGAACGATGGCACAGACCGGCAAAGCGCCTTTCCGCCGCGTGCTCTATCTGGGAAGCGGTCCGCGTTTCGCCGTGGCGCGAGAAGCAGCCTTGAAGATGCTGGAGATGACAGCCGGGCGTATCACAACCTGGTGCGAGACATATCTAGGGCTTCGTCATGGTCCGATGAGCGCTGTCAACGACGGTACGCTGATGGTCTGCTTCCTTTCGAGCGACCCGAAGGTGCGAGCCTATGAAGCCGATGTTCTACGGGAACTCGCGCAGAAACGACTCGGACTCTTCCGCGTGATTGCGGGCCGAGATGTTCCCAGCGAGCTGGTCGGCGTTAAGGACGTGGAGATCCCTTATCAGGGTACAGGAGATCTTGGCGACCATGAAATGCCTGTTCTCGACGCCATCGTCGGGCAATTGCTGGGCTTCTTCCGTTGCCTGCAGGAAGGCCTGAGTCCCGACTCGCCCTCTCAGTCCGGAGTGATTCAGCGCGTGGTCCAGAGCTTTCCGCTGCATCTGACGGTTTGACCGTTTCCCGAGTCGCTTCCGATTCCTATCGAATGCTTTCGTTTTTCTATTTATTGCTTGCCTTTGCTTGCGTCATGGGGTAAAAAGAACTGAATTTCTGGCACGATCTTTCCGGTTCAGGAGAACCCTAATGAACGTTGCAAAGCGTCTGGTCGGCTTGCTCGTGTTTGTGCTCAGTCTCGCGGGCGCACAATTGCTATTCGCTCAAGGCACAGATTTAGGCACGATTCGTGGCCTGGTAACCGATGCCAGCGGTGCCGCCATTCCCGGCGCCAAAGCAGTTATTCTCGACCTCGCAACCAACACTTCGCGTGAGACCACGACCAATTCGCAAGGCGAGTACCAGGTGTTCGGGCTCAGGGCGGGCAACTACAAAGTCACAGTGTCGGCGGTCGGCATGGGCACAATCGATGTCACGGGCATTGTTCTGAACGGCAGTGCCAGCGTGAGCGCGAATGCCACCCTCAAAGTGGCAAGCAAAGTGGATACGATCGAAGTGGTCGCGGTCGGCTCTACCATCAACACCGAGAATCAGACGATCAGCGACACGATTACCAACCGCGCTGTCGTCGACCTCCCCCGCGATAGCCGCGATGTGTATTCGTTTCTATATCTCAATCCCAACATTACGCAGTCCGGAGCCAGCAATAATGGGGACTTCAAGTTTCTTGGAGGGCAAAGCTATGGCGCCAATTTTTCTCTCGACGGGCAGCGCTCCAACGGCGGAATCTTTGGCACCTCCACGAACAGCCAGCCTTCATTGGAAGCGGTGGGCGAGATCAATGTACTGACGAATGATTTCAGCGCAGAATATGGTGGCATTGCCAGTATTCGAGTAAACACGAAACGTGGTGGCGCGGGTTATCACGGCTCAATCTTTTATAACAATGAAAACTCGGCCTTAGCCGCCTGGACTTTGGCGGATCTTGCTGGCAAACGAGAATTTTCGCCAACGCCATTTCAGAGCAAGTACCCGAACCCGTACTTCAATCTCACGGACGTCGGGGGATCGCTGGGCGGTCCCATTCCGGGACTGAAGAAGACATGGTTCTTTGCGGCCTATGAACGGAACTGGGATATCTCACCCGTACATGTATCGGCGACTAATTTGCCTCACCCGAGCCTCTATACGGGCGATTTTTCATTAGTGGACGACGCCCACAAGCCGGCCGTCCCCGCTGACGTGGTTCTAACTCCGGAAGAAACTGCGAATGACACCGTGGACGGGCTTGGGCAGAAGTTCATCACAATTCCCGCGCGGCTTCTGAATCCAACAGTTCAGAATTTGATTGGCACATATTTTCCCAAGGTTGGTCTGTCCGCTCCGATTAACCCAGCGACTGGTCAGATAAACGGCCCAGACGATGTGAGCGGATATCAGACCCAACTCCCGAGCAGGTTGGTTCACGACCGGGGCACCTTCCGTGTGGACCACGATCTTAGCGACCGTGACCATCTCAATGGGATCTACAACGCGTCGGCTTTTACGTCGTCGAGGAACCTTGTGCAGAACCCCTACACCGGGCTTGGACTTCAGCAAACAGAATCCCAAAATAACACGCTTTCCTTTTCCTACACGCATGCGTTCAATGCCAACGTGATCAATGAAGCGCGCGGCGGATTCAACAGAGAACGGTTGCGCCGCCACAGCAATACCACGCTGGAAGGATTTCTCTCGGGGATCGGATTCGATCAATCTGACATCGACGCTTATGGAGCGGTCGTCGGCGCGTCGAAGTTAACGACACATGGTCACCCCGCCGTACAGTTCGGCCGGAACTTTGCGATATTTCAAAATGGTGGACGAAACACAGACCGCCCGATGGATCAGAACCTGGCGACGTTCGGAGATACTCTTACTTGGGTTGTCAGAAAGCACACGCTAACGATGGGGGCCGATTTCGTTCGCAACCAGGCCGTCGATGGTTTTGCCGTGAATCGCGGAAACGTCAGAGGATTGGTCAGCTATGGAAGCGCGCGAAGTATCGATCCTTTCGCAAAGTTCCTTCTGGGAGAGCCGGCCACAACGGTCTCTTACGTAAATTTTCCCAGACCTCCCATGAACGTTTCCAACTGGGAGCAAGGCTTCTTCATTCAAGACGATTGGAAGGTAACGCCGCGCCTGACCTTGAACCTGGGCCTACGTTATGAACTGATTACGCCGTTTATCGAAAGCCATGATCTACTGGCGAACTTCGATCCCAACTTTGTGGATTCCAACTCTGGGGCCAAAGGCCGCTTCCTCATTCCCTCTGATAGCACGCGGGCATTTCTCGACCCACGCATCCTGGGCCAGTTTGATGTGGTGAACGCAGGCCAGTCTGGTCTGGGCATTGGCCGCGGATTGGTACGCACCGACAAGAATAACTTTGCTCCAAGAATCGGTGCCGCGTTTCGCTTGACGGACCGGTCGGTGATCAGGGGCGGCTATGGGTTCTTTTATCCGACTTCGGCCGCACAGGGTATACGCGATCCGATTGGGACCAACCCCTTCAACCAGGGACTGACCAAAAGTACTGTGGATCCGGAAAATCCACTCCAGCCGTGGCCAGGGTTTCAGCACGGATTCAGTCCCCTGACGGGAGGAGACGTTACAACGAATTTCACCACAACGCCTTCGATTAATGCCGTGCCGGTCGGTCTTCAACAGCCCCGCATTCAGCAGTACAACGCGACCTACGAACGCGAGATCACCTCGAACAGTTTTATTCGCTTCTCCTATCTTGGGACCACACTAAGCGGATTAATTGCGGGCAAGGACTTGAACGAACTTGCTCCCAGTGACATTCCGTTTGGAACCACGATTGGCGACGGCGTGACACCATGTGATCCGGAGGACAATGGTGACTGTCTGCCCTCTGAGGCCGATATAGCGCGGCAGCCGTTCCCTGGCCTCGGAGACTTTCTCTTCAGTTACGGAAACCTTGGCCATGGGCGTTCCAATGCCTTCCAGACCCAATTTGAGCATCGCTATTCACACGGGCTTATGCTGAACTTGTCGTATACCTACCTCCAGCAAAAGTCGACCGGGTTGGATACCGCAAACTCGAGTCTCGGGGGCACGACTTACAATCCGTTTGAGCCCAACCGTGACTATGGACAGGAGTCGTTCGTACCTCACAACCGTTTTGTTGCATATGGGGTTTATGACCTGCCCGTTGGGCGCGGGAAGCGTTTCGGGTCGTCGATGTCGAATTGGGCGAATGCGATCCTCGGCGGCTGGCAAACCTCCTTTAACATGTTTGCCAAATCTGGTGCGGGCTTCACTCCATATTGGGCCTGCGACGACTGTGCTTCTATTGAGCCGGGAAATGTGGGTGTGAGTTCGGTGGACGCAGTGGGGGACTTTAACTGTTGTATCAACGGCGTCGCATCCTTCCGTCCGCCGGTGATCGCAAACTATAAGCACCGAGTGGGCAATCAAATCTGGGATCCGAATGCATTCGGTGATCCTCTACTGGGCGCGGATTTGTTCAGCAACCCCGCGGTTGCTAAACGCAACCTGCTGATTGGCCCCGGTGCATGGGGCGTGAACTTAGGGGTGCATAAGGAATTCCATTTCGGCGAACGGTTTACAGCGTCGCTCGGGGCAGACATCGACAACGTCTTTAACCATCCGCTGTTTGCGCCCGATGCCGATTACGGTGGTGGTGGCGGACCATTTGCAATGTTGGGAGATTTCAACGTTGGCGTAGATCCAGCTACCTTAAAACCGGTGATCGCGGATATCACCCCCAACGATCTCTTCGGGCGCCTG
Source organism: uncultured Acidobacteriota bacterium (assembly GCA_963799305.1). Lineage (GTDB taxonomy): Bacteria > Acidobacteriota > Terriglobia > Terriglobales > Acidobacteriaceae > Acidiflorens. The sequence continues at coordinate 692,169 of CAWCWX010000002.1, forward strand.
GTTAACACGTTCGATCAGGAAGGCGTTAACAGCCGCCGCACCATCCGTCTGCGAGCGAGGATCACGTTTTAGATGCGCTCAACCTGCGCTAGCGCGACTGTGCCGGCACCTTCAAGATGTGTTGGCACGGTTGCTGCTTTGAGGACGAAAGCAATGAAGTCTCCAGTTATTGTCACAGCCGCGTTGCTCCTGTGTCTCACCTATGCATGGGCGGAGCGGCCGGGCGATTTTCATGTGATAGGCCCCGGCGGTGGTGGGGCGATGTTCAACCCTACGATCAGCCCGCATGACTCCAATACGGTGCTTGTGTCCTGTGACATGAGCGGTTCGTATATTACACATGACGGCGGGCAATCATGGCGGATGTTCAATCTGCGTGGCGTTGTAGATTTCTTTGTCTTCGATCCACGGAATCCCAAGACCATGTATGCGCATGCCACGGGTCTATGGCGCAGCGCTGACGACGGAGAGAGTTGGAGTCTCGTGTCGCCTTCCCCGGCGTCGGTGCAAGGCGTGAAGATGAGCTCCGACCATGCGGATGAAATCATCCTGGCACAGGCCGACCCGGTGGGAGACATTGTTGCGATGGCGATTGATCCTGCCAATTCCCGAGTCTTGTATATTGCAGGCGGATCCAAAGAGAAGCGGGTACTCCTTCTTTCTCGTGATTTTGGACAAACCTGGCAACGTCAGGCTGATTTACCGGGTGACGTGCGACGAATGTGGGTTGATCCTCGCTCATCCACGGAATCGAGGTCGCTGTTTGTGGCCGGAACGCAATCCCTCGCCGCGGTTAACGGAACGAGTGTTCACGAAGTTCGTCTGCCAGCTCCCGCAACGGATATATCTCTCGGCTTTGGTTCCGGATCACAACCTACTATTTATCTGACATCGGAACAGGGCGGGTACGTCTCAACCGACGGAGGTAATACTTGGCAAAAATGCGCTCTTCCCGGCAGCGGAGCCAGAGTCCGTGCGGTCGCGACCAGCTTGCATCATCCGGAAACCGCCTACATCTCTTACAGTGATCTAGGGCTAGAGGGCAAGACGTGGATGGGCGTTGCCAAGACCACCAACTCCGGCGCTGATTGGGAACTGGTGTGGAAGGAATCGTCGGGCGCGGCTGAGAATGTGCATGATAACTGGATCACCGAGCATTTCGGCATCGGATGGGGTGAGAATCCGCTAAACATTACTGTGGCGGATCAGGATCCTAACCTGAGTTATGGGACCGACCTTGGCCGAACGATGCGCACAACTGACGGCGGCCTGACATGGACGGGATTATATTCACGAAGAGTTGGTGCTGGAGGATGGACGACCGTTGGGCTGGACGTCACCACAAGCTACGGAATACACTTCGACCCTTTTGACTCTAAACGTCAATTCATCACCTATACAGACATTGGGCTATTCCGGAGCGAGGACGATGGATCCTCCTGGACAACCTCCACAGACGGTGTTCCCGACGAGTGGAGAAATACGACCTACTGGGTGGTGTTCGATCCGAAAGTCAAAGGCCGGATGTGGAGCGTGAACAGCGGCACGCACGATTTGCCTCGTCCGAAGATGTGGCGACACACGCCGGTTGCAACCTACAAGGGAGGCGTTTGCCGCAGCGAGGACGGTGGGCGTACATGGACAAGGTCGAACACCGGGATGGATGAAACAGCCGCTACTCACATCCTTCTCGATCCGACGAGTCCGCCGGACGCCCGTGTACTCTACGTCGCGGGCTTTGGGCGGGGGATATATAAGAGCGTTGATGGCGGACGCAGCTGGGCCCTTAAGAACCAAGGGATCGCGCAAAATGAAGCATTTGCGTGGAGATTAGCGCGGAGTTCGAATGGCACGCTTTATGCAGTGATTGCTCGCCGCTCTGAAGATGGCAGCATTGGGAACGATCGCGATGGCGCGCTCTACTCCTCGACTGACGGCGCAGAGCACTGGCAGGGTGTCGCGCTTCCTGATGGTGTAAATGGTCCCAACGGTTTAGCGGTTGATCCGATTTTTCCGGATCGCCTCTATCTCGCAACCTGGGCGCGAGCCGAGGGACAACACGGAGACGGCGGAGGTATATACCTGTCGGAAAACGGTGGCAAGACCTGGAAAGTGGCGCTGGATCACGATAGGCACGTCTACGACGTGACTATCGATCCGAATGATCCGAGCATCCTTTACGCCGCGGGCTTTGAATCTTCGGCCTGGCGCTCGACCGATCGTGGGCGTAGTTGGGTGAGGATCCAGGGTTTTAACTTCAAGATGGCACATCGGGTCATTCCCGATCCGCAGGATCACGACGAGATATACATTACGACATTCGGCGGGAGCGTCTGGCACGGTTCCATTCATGGACAACGACATCCGCTGGATATTGCCACGCCCGCGCTTCAACCCGGGCAGTGACCATAAGGGGGATCGAGATGAACCGCCGTCAGTGGCTGTATGGAGCCGGATTGATCACGGGGGCTGGCCAACTGAGTTTCGGCCGCGCGGCTGCTCCGAAAAAAGAAGACTCCAATCAGCCCAAGCCTCTGGATCTCACGCAGTACGAACCCAAGAGCATGCTTCAGGTGCATGAGTCGCACATAGAGAAATCAAAATATCCTCTTATCGATTTCCATACTCACATTTCCGCTTCGGTTAGATCGGAACATGGTGTGGAACTGGCGCCCGAGCGTCAGTACCTGGGAAAGGCCGACGAATTGTTGGCGGTGATGGAGCGCAAAAACATTCGAGCAATGGTAAATCTGACGGGCGGCTACGATAAAGGCCTTGCTGAAGCCGTCTCGAAATATGATCAGACTTATCCCGGGCGCTTTTACACATTCACGGAGCCCTCCTACTCTCGATTCAAAGAGGCGGACTATCCGAAAGTACAGGCGCAAGCGATCGAGCAGGCTCATCGAGATGGCGCCAGAGGCCTGAAAATTCTCAAGACTCTGGGTCTCTACCTTCGGGAGGGAATTACATCTGGCGCGCTTGTGAAGATCGACGATCCGCGATTCGATCTCATGTGGGACGCCTGCGGGCAACTCAACATGCCCGTGGCAATTCATGTCTCGGATCCGATTGCATTCTTCACTCCGACTGATCGCTTTAACGAGCGCTATGAGGAATTGAACAACCATCCTGACTGGTCTTTTTATGGAGGGGATTTCCCCAGCAACGAGGCATTACTCGCTGCCCGCAATCGAGTCATAGCAAAGCATCCGAAGACGCAGTTCGTGGTGCTTCACGTGGGCAACTTCGCGGAGAATTTGCAGAACGTCTCTGAAAATCTAGACCGCTTTCCCAACATGTTCGTCGACACTGCCGCGCGCATCGGCGAACTGGGACGCCAGCCGGTGACCTCGCGCAAGTTCTTCGACAAGTATCAGGACCGCATTTTGTTCGCCACAGACGCGACTCCGCACGGCGACGAATTTCCCCAGCAGGTGTTCAACGACAGGCTGTATGAGATTTACTTCCGGTTTCTTGAAACCGAAGATGAGTATTTCGATTATGCTCCGGCAAAAATACCGCCGCAGGGTCGCTGGAGAATCTACGGGATCAATTTGCCGGATGTGATTCTGCGCAAGGTTTACAACGAGAACTCCGCTCGGCTGTTGCAGATCTAGATGCGAATTTATCTCCAGCTCTTCGTGCTACTGGCCTTGGCAAGTCTGTCTCGGGCAGAGGTGAAGGTGTGGGAGGGAAAACTCTCATTGCCCACGTATGAAGAGGGGGCGCCTGACCCGAACCCGGCGTTCGACCAGTTTGCCAGTAACCGCTTCAACTATCCCTATACTTTGCGTGACACGCTGACGAGTCACCGCGCTAATCACGACTGGCGAGCTATCTACCTTGAGAACGAATATTTGAAATGTTCCGTCCTTCCGGACATCGGGGGACATCTCTACACGTGCATCGATAAGATTTCAGGGCAATCGATGTTCTATGCCAATCCATCCATCAAGAAGGCGGCAGTCGGATATCGAGGGGCGTGGGCAGCTTTCGGCATCGAGTTCAATTTCCCTGTATCTCACAATTGGGTGAGCATGTCGCCGGTTAGTTTCGCTTTTCAGAAGAATGCGGATGGCAGCGCGTCCGTGATTGTTGGAAACATTGACCGTGTTTATGGCATGGAATGGACTGTTGAACTATTGCTCCGCCCGCAGTCGACATTGCTTGAAGAGCGGGTCACGCTTAGCAACCGTAGCGACGTTCGGCACCGCTTTTACTGGTGGAACAATGCTGCGGCCAAGATCTCGGACGATTCACGCATCGTCTATCCCATGCGGTTTGCTGCCAGCCACGGTTTTACCGAGGTTACGACCTGGCCAATGGACCAGGACGGCCACGACTTGAGTATCATCCGCAATCACGTTCATGGCGCGGTTTCGCTGTTTGCCCATGGAAGCCGCGAGAATTTCATGGGCGTATGGCATCCGGCGACCAAAACGGGCACGGTACATTTTGCGGAATATGAAGATCTTCCCGCCAAGAAAATTTGGTCATGGGGTGTGGATGCCGAAGGCCTCGACTGGCGTAATGCGCTATCAGATGACAATAGCGGCTACATCGAAATCCAGGCAGGTCTGTTTCGCAATCAGGAAACCTACGCATTCATGGAACCGCGCCAATCGATTCAGTTCTCGGAATACTGGATGCCCGTCCGTGAAATCGACGGAATATCACGGGCCAATCTGGCCGGAGTGCTAAGTATCGATCGACGCGGGAATAAGTTGACGGCGGGTTTCAACGCAAATCAAGCATTTCCTCAAGCAACGGTCGCCATACGAAACGGGAACAAACACCTGTTTGATGAAACCGTGGATCTGATGCCCAATCATGCCTGGATCCACGATCTTCCTTTGACCGAGGCGTCGGCCACGTGCACAGTTGAAATTCGCGATGCTCACGGTGCAGTCCTGATTCGCCAGACCGAGGGCGAATATGACTGGGATCCTGAGTCTGAAATCCACGTGGGACCGCAATCTCCCTATCGCATACCTGCTGAAGAAAAGAGAACTGACGACGACTGGATTCAGTTAGGGAAAGAATACGAACTGAATGGAAAGATCGTCAAGGCCCTCGACATATATAAGGAGGCGCTGCGCCGCTTTCCGGGTAGCTTAGCCGCCTCGAAAGCGGCAGGCCGCTTGGCTGCTACTCTGCTGCGATATGACGAGGCGAAAACTTATCTAGAGTCGGCTCATGCGCGAAACACTGCCAATCCAGAAGTTTCCTACTACCTTGGCATCGCTTATGACGGTCTAGGTGAAACGCGCAAGGCACAGACCGCATATGAAGAAGCTCAGCGATTGTCTACTTTTCGCGCTGCTTCGGCGCTAAAGCTAGGAGAGATGCTGGCGCGGGAAGGGAACCTGGCGGAATCGGAGCGTCATCTAGCGGTTGCCGTAGGTGCGGCGCCTGGCGATGCGCGCTCGCTGGAAGAAATGGTTGCTGTCGCATCTGCAACGGGTGATTCGCAAAAGGCCAAGGAACTCGCTCAACAGGGAATCCTTCGTTTTCCACTGAGTCTGTTTTTGCGGGAGGAACTAGGCAATCCAGATCTCAAGCTGCTTGCCAACGATTCAACAAGGGTTCTAAACCTCGCGGCGCAATACATGCGACTGGGACTTTACCAGAGAGCACTGGCTGTGCTCTCTCGAAACTATCCACCGCCGGAGGCCGATCAGAGCGAACCGGGCGAACTTTCGCCAGGCAAACATCCAATGATTGCCTACTTCCGCGGTTACTGCCGGGAGCAGCTCGGACAGCCCGCAGCGGACGAATATACCCTCGCGTCTCAACTTTCGACGTCCTATGTTTTTCCCAGCTCTGCAGAGGAGCTGATTGCTCTGCGGAACGCCGTGAGAGCTAATCCTGAGGATGTGTCGGCCCATTACCTGTTGGGCACGCTTTATTTCTCGCGTGGACTGACTGAGCCTGCGCTTGCCGAGTGGTCGCGTGCCCGGGGGGCGAATGGCAGTGTTCCGGTGCTCGATGCAAGCTTGGGTCTCGCTCTTCTGCACGAGAAACATGATGTTGAAGGAGCTTTGGCGGCGTTTCGTAGTGGTCTGGCAACCGACCCTGCGAACGTTACGATCTATCGTGGCGCAGATCAGGCGCTCAGCCTTCTTACGAGACCCGCCAGGGAAATAGCCCAGATCCTAGAGAAATTTCCAGATTTGGCCAATGCTCCGTCCGGTTTGATTTTTGAATTGATCCTTAGTCTTTCCGAGGCAGGCGACTTTCAGCGCGCCGAGGATCTTTTTCACAATCGATTTTTTGCGCGTGAGGAGGGTGGCACGAATGTTCGTCAGGTTTGGGTCGAAGTCGAAGTGCAAAAGATGCTCTCACTAGCCCGCAATGGGCGCTGTCTGGATGCTCTGCAAACGGGCGAGCATCTGGGGGCAGTAATCGATACGTTGCCTTTTACTCGGGATGGATTGGAGCCGTTTCTTCAGTCTGCCCGAACGAACTATCGCGTCGCCACGGCATATTCAGCCTGCGGGCGGTACGAGGAAGCGCGGCGAAAATTGCAGATTGCGTCTGTGGCAAGTGCTCCCGATGAATTGCTTTGGGCCTGGCTGGCCGCCAAGAGATTGTCTGTCACTGATGAACAGCAGTGGCGCGACCGCCTGCAGACTGCCCTTTTGCAAGTGATAAATCGGAGTGAAAACAGCAGCTATCCGGGTTGGTGGAAGTACAGCGCCGGCGCGCTTGCGGCGGCGCTCGGAGAAAAGGAAAAAGCAGATCTTCAGTTCCAGAAAGCTCTGCTACTCCCCGATCGCATGTTGTCGTACCACCTCACAAGGCTCGCGCGTGTCGAGACTGTCCAATAAGTGTCGCAGTGTGACAACACACGAGGCAGTTGGTAGTGAATGAAAGCCTGGCACAAGTTATGAGTCCGTTTGTTGGAGTACCTAACTGAGAAAGATAGGATAGTGCAATTGAACATTAAAGTTCTAGCAGACAAGGAATCTTTGGGCAGTGCGGCGGCAGATCAGGCCGCTCAGTCTCTCCGGCGGTTAATCCATAATCAGGGAAGTGCTCGCATCATTGCGGCTACCGGAGCCTCCCAATTCGAATTTCTGGATGCATTAACCAGCGCGCCGAGCCTTGACTGGAGCCGTGTCGAGGTCTTTCACCTTGACGAATACGTCGGACTTCCAGCCACTCATCCAGCAAGTTTTCGCAGATATCTTTTCGAACGGCTAATTCACAAGACCGGCGTTACTCTATACCACCTGCTTGACGGTGACGGGGACCCCCATGGCAGCATCCGGCTAGTTGGGAGTAAACTTCAGGCGAAACCCGTTGACATTGCTTTTGCTGGGATCGGAGAGAACGCGCACCTTGCCTTTAACGATCCGCCCGCGAATTTTGAGACTGACGAGCCCTATCTCATCGTTGAACTCGATGATGCTTGTCGGCAGCAACAGGTCAACGAAGGATGGTTTGCGGAGCTTAAGGATGTTCCTCGAAAGGCAATCTCGATGTCCGTGCGAGAATTGATGCGCGCGAACGAAATCATCCTGATTGTGCCGGACACGCGCAAGGCGCAAGCCGTGAAGCTCTGTCTTGAGGGAGAGGTTAGTCCAATGGTGCCTGCTTCGATTTTGCGTAACCACTCCAACGCGACCCTCTATCTCGATCACGATTCGGCTGCACTGCTGAGTCCGGGAGTCTTCACCAGGGCGTAGCCACCGCTGCATATGCCAGTTTTTACGCCAGCCACTGCACCGACGGTGCGGCCCATTCGCAATTTGCGCTGGTGGATCTGTGCGCTGCTCTTCGCGTCGACCGTGATCAACTACATTGACCGCCAAACTCTCGCGCTGCTCTCGCCCTACCTCAAGCAGATATACCATTGGACCAACAGCGACTACGCGAATCTACTGATCGGATTTCGAATTGCCTACTCGATCGGCCAGACGGTATGCGGAAGGTTGATGGATCGTCTGGGTACCAGACGCGGGCTGACTCTTTCTGTCCTTTGGTACTCCCTGGTATCGATCACTACTTCTCTGGCGAGCGGATTCTACAGTTTCGCGACATTCAGGTTTCTCTTGGGTGCGGGTGAATCCGCGAATTGGCCGGGCGCCATAAAGGCAGTTGCCGAATGGTTCCCGAAACGCGAACGAGCGCTGGCCACCGCGTTCTTTGACAGCGGCTCATCGATCGGGGGAGCAATCGCGCCGTTTGTCGTACTGCCGATCTATTTTCGCTGGGGATGGAGGCCTGTTTTTGTGCTCCCCGGGCTGCTTGGATTTGTGTGGCTTTTGGTCTGGCGCATGTCGTATCGCAGGCCTGAGGAACATCAGCGCCTGAGTGGTGAGGAACGGGCGATGATCCTCGCGGATTCTTCTGATCTTGACGGTTCCGCCAAGAGATCTCGTCCGAGTTGGGGTGAACTGCTTAAGCTCCCTCAGACTTGGGGTGTGATTGTTGCCCGAGCTTTTACCGACCCAGTTTGGTACTTCATCGCGGATTGGTTTCCGATTTACCTGGTGGCAAAGGGAATCTCCCTGAAGAGCGGACTGATTGCGATCTGGATTCCATTTATCGCGGCCGATCTGGGCAACTTCTTCGGTGGGGCAACATCCGGATTCCTGATCAAGAGGGGTTGGTCCCTTGGCGCTGCCCGCAAAGCTCTTGTCGTCTTCGGCGGCGTCGGTGTGACTCTCCTGATCCCGACGATCCTCACCGTGAACCTTACAGCGCTCACCTTTCTGTTTGCGGTCGCAACTTTTTGCTACGCGGCCTTTTCGACGATCGCCAACGTGTTGCCCTCCGATCTCTTTGCGAGCGATTCTGTCGCTTCGGTGAGTGGGTTGAGTGGGACGGGGTCTGGGCTCGGTACGATCGTTGCCTTCAAATTGATTGGCTACTTAACCGATGCAAATCAGTCGCTGGCTACTCACTCGTTCGATTCGATCATGATCGTGGCGGGCCTGGTGCCGTTCTTAGGGATGATTCTGGTGCTCCTGCTTGTTCGGAATAATGCGGCCACCCAGCAAGGTCTGGTGCGCGCAATCTAATGGTGAGACGTTGGTACTACGTCAGAGAACATTTTGTTGAAGGTACGCCGATGTCGCCAATGCAGGGCTGGACGCGATGTGTCGAACGCTTTCACGGCGAATGAGCTCCGTTGGCATCACCAGTTGCTGCGGAGGCAAATCGGGCTCGTGAATGCGGCGCACGGTAAATTCAGCTAGATGTCCACCAAGCTCCTTGGGGAACTCGCGCACTGTGGTAAGCCCGGGATGCAAGACTTCACCGATGGTGTCATTGAATCCCGCGACGCTGATGTCATCGGGAATTCGGATTCCAGATTCCTGAAGAGCCTGGTAAACCCCCGAGGCTGCCTGGTCGGTGCCGACAAAGAGCGCAGTCGGTCGCTCTCCGCGAGCCAGTAGCGCCTTTACGGCCAAGTATCCAAGTTCACGGTCTTCGGAACTAATCTCACTGAATCTAGGCTCGAGCTCGGCTTCCTTCATGGCGCAGAGGTAGCCGTCAGCACAGCGCGCGAACCAGGGAAGACGGCGGTTGCCGATATACCAGATGTTCCTGTGACCCTCGGCGATCAGGTAGCGCGTAATCTCCGTGGAACCCCGTACATCGTCCGTGAAAACACAGTCATACTGGTCCGGTTCCCAATCGCCGACGATGTTGTTGCCGACCAGAGAGAAAGGAATACGTTTCTCGGACAGCGCCGACAGAATACTGGCTGAGTGTGTGCCGGTCAGAATCACGCCGCTCGGCCGGTTTGCTCGCATTAACGCTTCTGGAAGGCGCACCGCACCCATCGGAGCATTCAGATCCGATCGAAAGCATATGAACCGCATGTCCCAGTCGTGCTGAGCGCAGTATCCCTCTGCCCCCAGAAGAATCTTTGACTGGAACTCGTTGACGGTATCCCGGTTGCCTAACACGAAGGTGATAGTGCGATTTCTTCTGTTCGCGTCGAGGCTGACACCTGCCCTACGCGCGGCGGCAGCGACCACAGATCGTACGGAGGAGGCAACCCGAGGATTTCCATTGGCCACGCGCAAGACCGTTGACAGGCTAACCTTCGCCAGACGTGCGACTTCAAGATATTTCTGGGGTTCGGCGGAATCCGAGGCGACGTCTGAGTCGGCTTGCAACTTGTGGATAGCTCCACCGTGCGAACGTACGGCCAGATCCTCCGAACACAAGGCGTCCAGATCTCCCCTCGCGGTAACGGCCGAGACTGCGAATCGCTCGACCAGTTCGCGCACCGTAATCTGTCCTTTTTGCTCGATCAGGTCCAGGATCTTACGGCGGCGCTGTTCCGCCAACAGACGAGTATCTTTGCCTCTGGTCATTACGAAACGAGTCTCGTTGCGATGGATATATGTTAACTGCGAAGTACTCCATTCTTTATACACCGAGCTGAAGGAAAATAAAAGAAAGTGCGAATCATCGGGAGCGTCGCGGAGGCCGACATCCTTGGAGCCCAATGATTACAGGGTTCGCGCAAGACGGCGGCTGACATTATCGCAATGTTTAAATCACAATAAACTGATGGGCTTGCGTTTGCTTGCGATTACTTTCTTTAGGGTGTAAAAAGGAACTAGGCTAGGCCCCCAGACAATCCATGCTGGATGGCAGAGTTAAGGAAAACCAGTCTAAATGAGACGGCGTGATTTCTTTGCAGCCTTGGCCGCGTCAGCCCTTCTTAGTACCTCGAAGGGTCTATCACAAGTTGCCTTCCAGCGTCCTCGACTGTTGATTTCCGCCACCGATCCTTTCACCGGTTTGGCTTTGTTACGGACGCGATATGCGAGTGGAATGCGTCCTTCTCAAGACATGGAGGGCTGGGCGTTGTCATGGCTGTTGACGCGTCAAGAGACCTTCGCTGAACAGGCGCTGGCGGCGATGCGGTCCGGCCATATCGCGAAGGGCGTAAAGCCTTCGCGTTCATGGGTGGATTATGCGCGCTGGTCGTTGGCGTTCGATTGGCTCTCAGGTTATACAGGATTTGAGCCGGCCCTTAAGGATCGAATCGCGAATGAACTCATGGAAGGCGCGGCGGCAATGCTGGCGACAGCCGATTTTTCAGATCCAAGCCAGTTCTCATATCACAACTACAACCTGCGTTATCTGGCGCTGCCGACATTCGTTTCTGCCGCACTGGAGGGCTACACGGGTTGCGACAATCGCTGCAGTGCCTGGCGAGATAAAGTGTCGAAGTGCCTGGGCAATATTCTCGAGACCACAAATCTGGTTTCACCGGAAGGCAGTTACCACGAGTCGATGGATTACATGCGGATCACATGGGCGTGCCTGACGCTGCTGGCGGAATTGCAGCGTACCACCACCGGCATTGATCCGGCTCACCATTACTCTGTGTTCGCCAATATCGGCAATACATACTTGTACAAGCTTCTCCCCGATGGAACACCTTCGCGAGAAGGCGACAATGAATATCCGATTCTGGATTTGCGCGACACTGCCGTGCTGGGCTATTCGGTCAATCGTTTTAAGGATCCGTATAGTGCCTGGCTGCTGCGAAAGAGTGGATTCTTTCCGAAACAATGGGTTATTCCGGTGCTCGAATTTCTTTGGGATGACCCCGAAGTCAACCGGGCGTGATCCAGCGTTGACTGACAGAAAATGAATTGCCTGCGCGCGCGATATTTTCCGGGAGTGGGCCATCTGGTGATGCGCGACGGCTGGAAATCAGATTCAACCTGGATCGAATTCGATTGCGGTCCTTATCTGGCGAAGCACCAGCACCTCGATCAGAACCAGATCACAATCTACCATCAGGGTTACTTGGCCATTGACAGTGGCGCTGATTACACAGATAGCGAGAGCCCGCATTACCTCAACTATTATCGCCGCACCGTAGCTCACAATACCGTATTGGTATACGATCCGGCGGAAAAGTTCTTTTGGTCGCAGAATTTGTTGGCAGCGGCCAACGACGGCGGCCAACGAATGGATTCTTCGCGCTTTTGGAACACGGTACGGAGCCCTGAGGACTGGGAGCACACTCGCGACTTGTGGAATCTGGGCTCCATGCGGGTCGTCGATCATGCCCCGGGTTTCTACGACTACGCCCTGGGCGATGCAAGCAACGCCTATTCGCGTGACAAGTTGAAAAAGTTCACGCGTGAAGTTATTTACGTGCCGGGAAAAAACCTGCTCTTTGTTTTCGACCACGTCGTGAGCGTCGATCCTGCCTTCCGTAAGGCGTGGCTCCTTCACGGAGTTAACCAGCCGAGCATAGACGGGGATGACGGAAAGGGAACAGAGACGACGAAAGAGTTTAGGAATGCTGTAGTCTTCCGTTTCCGCGAGGGATCTGGAGAATTGCTAGTGCACTCATTGTTGCCACGCGACCGCATGGTGACGCGACGTGGTGGCCCAGGTGCGGATTTCTTTTGCCCCGGGGATGAACACGGTGGCGGGTGGGGCAGCGGCGAAAATTGGCCGTTGGAGCCGCAAGAGGGGTCTGAGCTACCCGAAGATCGTAGACTTCGTCGCATGTGGAAGACATTTTGGGGTGGTGATTTTTCCAAAATTCAGCCTTCAAACCGCAAGAATGTGGTGCCCGGCGCGTGGCGCGTGGAAGTGTCGCCGGCACAACCTGGGCAGGAAGACTTTTTCCTTCACGTTTTTGAAATCGGAAAAATCGGTATCGCTGGTAAACGCGCAGAGTTGATCGATGGAGTCAATTTTATCGGCGCTGCTTTCGAGTCTGGTCCCTTCGTATTGTTTGCCACGTCGGGCTCCGCTGCGTTTGGCGGAGAAGTATATTTACCAAATCTCGCTGGCGATTCGCTGATTGTATCGGGTCTCCAACCAGACACCGTCTACGAGCTAAGCTTTACTGGACCCAATGTTGCCGTGTCCTCGGCGTCAGCGTTGCCCGGTGTTTTGATCGATATGCTCCGAGTGCGCTCAAACAGCAAAGGAGTCACGCGACTAGAAAGGCCTCACAGCGGTGATTTAAATGTTCGATTAGCTCGAGTTTGACACTCAAGCGGTGGCGTTCACGCGTTCCATTTTGCTGCTTGGGGGCCAGTGACCCAATTGTGCCGTCCAGAAGGCTCTCTAGAGACTTCCCCAATTCTGCCACCAATGCCGCTAGATTTCCCAAAGTTACATCGGGCAACTTGAAGCCCAAAGGCGCCGCTGGATCCCACCAATGATCTTGCGCCAATCTGTGAGATACCCGCTCCCGTTGAACTCCCAGTCCTCCCCGAGAGGAACCTCGAAGAATGGATTTTCGGGATGCATCACCAGCCGGGAGATACCTTGGCGTGGACATCCGCATAAAAGCATGTCGCGACCCTTGGGATTCTTGCCCAAAGGTCAAGAGTTGACAGTGGAGTCTGGAGGACGACTTTCGATTTATTTTCGCCGGAGCTTGGCGAACATTTTCAAGAACATAAAACGAAAAATAGACGAACAGGAGCGCTCCTTTCGCGCTCCCATTCGTCTGCAAGCAAAACTGCTCAGAGTTTGTATTGTTAAGCTTGCGCTCCCATCCGTGCCACGTTAAGTAGTTGAATCTTAACGCGTAAGCCAACTCATAACCCAAAGGTCGGTGGTTCAAATCCACCCCCCGCAACCAAACTTAACCTCCACGAAAACAATCACTTGGACAGGATCGCGGCAGGCCCAAGGTCCATTCGATTATTGCCTGTTCGCTCCCGTTGGTGGGAAGCTACGCCGCAGGGGCAATTTCATTGAATAGGACTCCTATCACCACGCTGTTCGCGATGCGTTTCTGCTCGGAACCTGCTTGGGTATAAATGTTCATGGTGCTCTGGATGGTGGCGTGCCGAAGCAATTCTTGCTGCACCTTGATGTCGGTGCCTGCACCTCGCAACATCGTCGAGTACGAATGTCGAAAAGTGTGCCAACCGATCTTTCCGGGTATTATCCTGGAAGTGTAGTGTTCACCGGCAGTTGCAGATAACGGCGGTAGTAGAATCCCTCCCTCTCCGCCAGTTAGCTGGGACCGATGCCACTACCGGGAACCGTCGAGTGTGGTTCTTTGGGAGCTGCTGGATAAATGCTACAAATTTGCTATCCACCTTCACCGTCTCAGCTGCCGGCCGTAACCCATCTGTATCCAATGGAGTGATCTCACGCACAGATTCCTTAGTCTTCGAGAGAAGACAAGGTCATTAACACCTCCGTGGCCCAGGGCCGGACGCGAACCGGATCGTCCTTACGGATCTTCCCATCGCGAAAGACCAGCACACGCTTCGCGAATTGAGCGATGTCATGCTCGTGAGTGACAAGCACGATCGTGAGCCCCCTGTCATTCAGGTTTTGGAAGATCTCCATGATCTCGACCGAATTACGACTATCGAGGTTGCCAGCGGGCTCGTCTGCCAGCAGGATGGATGGCTGATTGACCAGAGCTCGGGATATCGATACTGAGTGGACGAGATTAAGGCCCCATGAAGGGCAAATGAAACTTTGTTCAGATTCCAGCCACGGTCCACCAGGCAGCCGCTTCTGAACGCTTTTTCATCTCCGCTTCGTTTGGGCTTCATCCGAAAGGCAATATACTAACCTGCCGGAGAGCACATGCGCATCCTACTCGTTGAAGACGAAACCAAGGTCTCCAGCTTTGTCGCGCGTGGCTTGACGACGGAACGATTTGCGGTTGATGTTGCTCCTGACGGTCAGTCAGGCCTTGAACTGGCCACCACCTATGCCTACGATCTCATTATTCTCGACTTGATGCTTCCCAAGATGGACGGTACCCAGGTCCTGCGGCGAATCCGGGCTAAGAATGACCATGTTCCCGTTTTGATTCTGACCGCCCGCGACGCGGTCGCGGACAAGGTCGGTAATTTTGAAGCCGGCGCGGACGACTATCTCACCAAGCCCTTCGCTTTTGCCGAATTGCTTGTCCGCGTGAAAGCCCTGCTGCGCCGAGGCCCCGTCAGCCGCAGCAGTGTGGTGCGAGTGGGCGATCTGGAACTGGACCGCCTTTCGCAACAAGTGAAACGCGCCGGCAAACACGTTGAGCTGACATCGAAAGAATACTCACTTCTCGAATACCTCATGTCGAATGCTGGCCGGGTATTGTCGCGAACGATGATTATCGAACATGTATGGGACCAGAGCTTCGACGGCATCACCAATATTGTGGATGTCTACGTTCGCCACCTGCGCAATAAAGTGGACGATCCCTATGAGCACAAGCTGATTCGTACTGTCCGCGGTGTCGGGTACACAATCAGCAACGGAGCGCAAGCATGAACGTCCGGTCCCTGCGTTTTCGCATCACGGCGTGGTACGCGGGATTAATGGCGGGCGCGCTTCTGATATTTGGCGTCTCCGTGTACCTGGGCTTGGAGCGTTACCTCTACTCGAACGTACAGAGGACTCTCACCGCGGAATGTCTCACCATGGGGACGCAGTTACTCTCGCAGCATCCTTTCAAGCGCCCGAACTGGCTCGAAACTGAAATTGAAGAGGCGTATGCGCCTGAAGTAAACAATCATTTCATCCGTGTTATCCAGGAAGGTGTCGGGGTGTTGTACGTTTCCGGCGCGCCCAAGGATGGAGCCTTCGATCCAACCCAAATCCCTTTGCCGGAT
This sequence comes from uncultured Acidobacteriota bacterium, assembly GCA_963799305.1. GTDB lineage: Bacteria > Acidobacteriota > Terriglobia > Terriglobales > Acidobacteriaceae > Acidiflorens. The sequence continues at coordinate 707,759 of CAWCWX010000002.1, forward strand.
GCGTTCGGTGACCACGCTCGCAAAGTCCCTTTTGACGGAAGGCCGCTGTTGATCGAAGGGATGGCATTCACTACCAAAGACGGCAGTAAGTTTGTCGTGGAAAGCGGTACTCCCTACCGGCAGATTGAAGTGGTGTTGCACGGGCTGCTACTGACATTTGCACTTTATATGCCCTTCATCATCTTTGCGGCCGTGGGAAGCGGATACTGGCTGATGAGGCGGTCTTTGCAACCAGTGGATGAAATCACGCGTCGAGCGGAGGGCATCACCTCGACCAACCTGAGCGAGCGCCTGCCCGTCATCAACACAGGGGATGAACTCGAAAGACTGTCGATTTCCTTAAACCACATGATCGAGCGGCTGGATGAGGCTTTCCAGCACGTCAATCGTTTCTCCGCGGATGCCTCGCACGAATTGCGGACGCCGTTGACGATTCTTCAACTGGAACTGGAGGGCATTGCGCAGAGCCAGCGCCTCAACCCTTCTCTGACCGATCAGATCGGCAGCGCGCTCGAAGAGACGCATCGCATGTCCCACATCGTGGAGAGCTTGTTGGCCATTTCACGCCTGGATGCGGGCGAAGCGAAGATCGACATGGCCCGCCTTGATCTGGGTCAGCTGGCAGCTTTGACCACCGAACAAATGAAATTGCTGGCGGAAGAGAAGTCAATTCGTTTGACCAGCAATGTGGCTGCGGAAGTCTATGTGAATGGAGATCGGTCTCACCTGCAACAGGTTGTTGTAAACCTCGTCTCCAACGCCGTCAAATACACGCAGGAGGGCGGGGATGTTGAACTGCGCGTTTTCAGCAGATCGAATGGTGCGGTGCTTGAGGTTTCCGACAACGGCCCCGGAATCCCCGTTTACGCCGTCCCCCACGTGTTCGAACGCTTCTATCGCGCAGACAAGGCCCGTTCGCGGGAGTCTGGCGGCGCCGGGTTGGGGCTTGCGATTGTGAAGGCGATTTGTACCGCGCATGGCGCCGAACTGAGCGTTTCAAGCCGGGAAGGGCGAGGCAGTATTTTCGCCGTTGAACTGCCCCTGGTGGTTGTCTCTGAGAATGACGACGCTCGGCCAGCGGTGCGCAAGGTCTGACGAACAAAAAAGCCAGATGAGCAGGAGGCTCGATGAAGTTATTTCTCGGAATGATTCTGGGCGTGGTGCTGGTCGCTGCCAGCGTGTTCGGTTATTTCCTCTCGGGCAGTGCGCCCGTGTCGACGGACGCTCCACCGATGCCGATGGAAAAATACCTGGCCAAGAAAGCTCTGCACGCGGTGCTGGATCGGGAGATGCCGAAGACCGTGCCTATCCCCGCCGACGAGGCTAACTATCTGGCGGGAGCCCAAATCTATAAAGAGAACTGTGCGGTTTGTCATGGACTGCCTGGCCAGCCGGCGACGGCCATTGCGCGTGGCATGTTTCCAAAACCCCCAGCGCTGATGCAGGGCAAAGGCGTGACCGACGACGAACCAGGGGAGACTTATTGGAAGGTCGTCCATGGAATCCGTCTCACTGGAATGCCCGGTTTTAAAGGAGATTTAACCGAGACGCAAGCCTGGCAAGTCAGCATTTTGCTCGCGAATGCTGATAAGTTGCCGGATACAGTCAAGACACTGCTGGTTACTCCTCCCCAGTTAGCGGCGCCATCCCCGGTCGTTAAGGGGGTTCGGTAGTCTGTAAGGACGCTTCAGGGCGCACTCTGAATGCAATTTCACTTTCCTTTAAGAGCGCCTTAATCTGCTAGGGATAACTCTGATATGTTGCTACCGATGACCGAGAGCATGGGGAAACTCGCCAACATTCGCAAGTCAATCTGGACACTTTTCGCGCTGGCTGTTGTATCCGTTCCGTCCCTCGCCCTGCTGGCGGGGTATTGTTATGCCCAGGGTGGTGCGTCCACTACAAGCGTTCAGGTCACGCCTGTACCGGACAATCCGACGCCGACTGGCGCCACGAGTTCCTCTCCAGCGATTACTTTCACGGAGGCATTGCAGCGAGCGAGAGCAAATAATCCTCAAATGCAGGCGGCATTCACGGCAGCCGGTCTGGCGCACGAAGATCTGGTACAGAGCCGGGCTGCCCTGTTGCCGAACCTCACCTACAACATGTCGGCGATCTATACGCAGCCGACACCCGGAACCACCTCCGCTGACAACTCGCCGATTTTCATCGCCAACAATGGAGTGCACGAGTACGTCGCCCAAGGAAACGTTCATCAGAACCTCTCCCTGCAGAGTTTTGCGGATTACGGCCGCGCGTCTGCCGCGCAGGCGGTGGCGCGGGCGAAGTCTGAAATCGCTCTGCGTGGATTAGCGGTCACGGTCGCTCAGGCGTTTTACGGCTACTTGGCCGCCACACACAAATACGAAACGGCGCAGCGAGCCAATGAGGAAGCGCAGCGATTTCTGGGAATCAGTCAGAAGCTCGAACAAGGTGGCGAGGTAGCTCATTCCGATGTCATCAAGGCGCAACTCCAGGCGCAGCAGCAGCAAAGAGATTTGCGGGAAGCGGAACTCGCGAAAAACAGGACGCGTCTCGATCTTGCGGTTCTGCTATTCCGGGACTTCAATGAGAACTTTACGGTGGCCGACGATCTGACTTCACTCGACCCTCTCCCCTCGTTCGAAGAAGTCACCGCGGCGGGTACTCGGAACAATCCGGACCTCCGCGCGGCTCAGGCTACTCTGCAACAGGCGGGCAGGGAAGTGATCGGCGCCTGGGGAGGCGTTCTGCCCTCGATATCGCTGGATTACTGGTACGGAATTGACTCCAGTCACCTCGCTACAAGAGCGAATGGCCTGAATACGCTCGGCACCGCGAAGGCGGCCACGCTGCAACTGCCTCTCTGGTCCTGGGGAGCGAACGTCAGCAAAGTCAAGCAGGCGAACTTGCAGAAGAGATTGGCCCAAATAGAACTGAGCGCCGCCCAGCGCACGCTCCTGGCGAACCTCCATACCTTTTACGACGAAGCGCGTGCGGCGCGTGCCGAACTGGATCTGCTGAGTCAATCGGTGCAACTCGCGACCGAAAGTTTGCGTTTAATCAATCTGCGCTATCAGGGTGGCGAGTCCACCGTGCTCGAAGTCGTGGATGCGCAGAATACACTTACGCAAGCCAGCAACGCCTACAACGACGGCCTGGTGCGGTTCCGTGTTGCGACTGCGAACATTCAGACCCTGACTGGAAAGTTCTGAACCCCATGACTGACCAACCACAAATACCCGTCTCTGTGATTGCTGAAGGCAGTCTTCAACGCCAGGTTCATCTACGTTTTGTACTCTCGGTTTTTCCGGCGATCTTCCTTGCCTTGCTGTTCGCGGCGTGCTCGAAGGAAAAGGTCGAGGACACGGCGGTCCCAGTCAAGGCAGCCACGGTTCAGAAGACGTCCATTCAACGAATCGTCGCCGCGGACGCAGTGTTGTTCCCCTTGCAACAAGCCGCGCTGGTTCCAAAGATCAGCGCTCCGGTGAAGACCTTTTACGTCAATCGCGGCACGAAGGTGCACAAGGGCCAGCTGTTGGCGGTGCTGGAAAATCGAGATCTGGCGGCAGCTCAGCAAGAAAATAAAGGATCGTTCGAACAAGCGGAAGCAGCGTACGTGACCGGAACCGCTTCGGGCGTGCCCGAAGAAATGCAAAAAGCGGCGGGCGATGTCCAGTCCGCGAAAGAACAGCTCGATGCGGCGCAGAAACTTTACGATAGCCGTCTCGACCTGTTCAAACAAGGCGCCTTGCCGCGCAAGGATCTGGATCAGGCAGCCGTCGGTCTTGCCCAGGCGAAGCCGCAATACGAACTTGCAAGGCGGCACCTGGATGCCTTGAATGCGGTGGTTCACAAAGAGGAACTCAAGGGACTCGAGGGGCAGCTCTCGTCCGCGAAAGGGAAGTACGAAGGCGCTGCCGCTCAGCTCAGCTATTCGGAGATTCGCAGTCCGCTTGACGGTGTGGTGACGGATCGGCCGTTATACCCCGGCGAGATGGCCGCCGCCGGGTCGCCTTTGCTGACGGTCATGGACATTTCACGCGTCACCGCGCGCGCTCACATCCCGCAGAGTGACGCCGCCTTGCTTAAGGTTGGGGACTACGCCACGATCACGATTCCTGGCCGCGAGGAAACAGTTGAGGGCAAAGTTAGCCTGGTCAGTCCCGCGTTGGATCCGAACAGCACCACCGTCGAGATCTGGGTAGAGGCAAAGAACCCGAAACAGACTCTACGGCCGGGATCCAGCGTCCGCCTGTCGATAATTTCTCACGCTGTACCGGATGCTCTGGTCATTCCAGCCGCGTCGCTGTTGACGGGAGCCGATGGCGCGACCACTGTCATGGTGATTGGCGATGACCAGCACGCTCATCAGCAGGCGGTGAAAGTGGGGATACGCCAGGACGACAAACTACAGATCACGGAAGGCGTGAAAGAAGGCCAGCGCGTTGTGACCGAAGGAGCGTACGGATTGCCCGACAATGCCCACGTTGCTGTCGCAGCGCAGGCCGAAGCGGAAAAGGAAGGGGACAAGCCCGCTGCCGGGAAAGAGCCCGACTCCAAAGAATCCACCAAAGATGAAAAACAATAGCGCGGCATCCAACAGGGGGAAATCCCGGTACTGGTTCGAGAGCCACGCGCGATCGGTCATTTTTATGATCATCACGCTGGCGCTGGTGGGGTCCTATCTTGCCTTCACAGTCCCGGTTGACGTTTTTCCATCCACAAATTTTCCCAGAGTCTTGATCGGCGTCGACAACGGAGTCATGCCGATCGACCAGATGATGGTCACAATCACGCGCCCGCTTGAAGAAGCCGTGAACAGCGTTCCCGGCCTGCAGAATGTCCGCTCGATTACCAGCCGAGGCTCCGCTGAAATCGATCTTTTCTTTGACTGGAATGTCGACATGTTCCAGACGCTCCAGTACGTAAACGCCGCGGTTTCGCGTGTCCAGAGCGAGCTCCCCGCCACCGCGAAAATCGCTGCTGACCGCTTGACCTTCGCCAGTTTTCCCATCATGGGGTACAGCTTCACCGCTGACAATCTGGATCAGACCAAGCTCTGGGAAATGGTGACTTACGAAATCAAGCCGCGCTTGAATCGCCTGGACGGAGTTTCAACCGTCGTGATTCAGGGCGGGCAGGAACCCGAATTCCACATCATTCCCGATCCGTCGAAACTGCTGGTGGCCGCGGTTACGGTAACCGACATCATGGAAGCAGTACGGCGAACGAACATGGTCGATTCACCGGGCTTGCTGGAAGAAAATCACCAGCTCATTCTCGGGCTGATCAGCGCACAGGTGCGTACGCCCGAACAAATTGCCGACGTGGTCATCAAGTCCACCCCGGCGGGAGTCCCGGTCCGGATCGGGGACATTGCTACGGTGAAGGCTGGGATCAAGCCGGTGTACACCGTTGTCACGGCCAATGGAAAACCGTCACTGCTCATCAACATCAACCGGCAACCCGACAGCAATACGGTGAAGGTAGCCAATGAAGTTCACGCCGAGATCGATAAGATCCGGCAGACGCTTCCCAAGGGCATCCGGGTTGAGCCATTCTACGACCAGTCGTTAATTGTCAATCAGTCCATCAGCAGTGTGCGCGATGCCATCCTGCTCGGTCTCATCCTCGCGTCCATTATTCTGGTTGTCTTTCTGCGGGATTGGGGGACTTCAATCGTTGCCGGACTCGTGATTCCGGTCACGGTAACGGTCACATTCATTGCGTTGAAAGCATTGGGCGAGAGTTTCAATCTGATGACCCTGGGCGGACTCGCCGCCGCCGTAGGACTGGTCATCGACGACGCCATCGTCGTGGTGGAAAACATTGTTTTGCATCGCGACGCCGGGCAAGGCCGACTGGAAGCGATCCAGAGCGCATTGGCCGAGATCACTAAGCCTCTGATCGGATCGACCATTACTCCGGTCGTCGTGTTTCTGCCGCTGATCTCGATCGCGGGCGTCACGGGAACGTTCTTTCGCGCGCTGGCTGTGACGATGTCGGTCTCGCTGTTCACGTCTCTGATTCTTGCCCTGTCGTGGACGCCCACGCTGAGTCAATTCTTTATCCGGAGGAAAGACCCCGTCGAAGGGCCAGTGACGGAGGGCGGTCATGATGAGGACATCAATCGCCTGCTGGCAGCGGAAGAGGCCTCGCTGGGAAAGTTCTTTCACAGAGTCGTGAACTTCCATGAGAAGTGGCTGCGCCGCGCCTTGGAGCACCCGAAAGCGCTTGCCGTCCTGAGCCTCATTCTGATTGCCGTATCGTACGTTTGCTACCGTTACCTCGGTTCCGACCTGCTCCCGGAGATGGATGAAGGGGCATTTGTCCTGGACTACATCATGCCCGCCGGTAGTTCCCTTGCCGAGACCAACCGCGTGATCTCCCACGTCGAGCAGATGCTGCGCGATACTCCCGAAGTGGAGAGCACGTCGCGGCGCACTGGCATGCAGTTGGGCCTGGCCGCCGTGACCGAAGCCAATACCGGCGATATTTCGGTCATGCTCAGGGATAAGCGCAGCCGTAGCGTTTTCGATGTGATGGACGACCTCCGCAACCAGATCAAGGCGGAAGAACCGGCGCTCGATGTTGAGTTTGTCCAGAAGTTGCAAGACATGATTGGCGACCTTACCAGCGCGCCCGAGCCCGTCCAGATTAAGCTCTATTGCCAGGATCCCGCCCTGTTGTCGGATTGGGGGCCAAAGGTGGCAGACTCCATCGGCAAGATCGAGGGCGTAGTGGATGTCTTGAACGGAGTTGATAACACCATCAGCGGGCCCGCGATAACGTTCCAGATTCATCCCAGTGTTGCGGCCCGTGCGGGATTCACGGCGGAAGAAGTCGCGCTCGACGCCGCCGCCCTCGTGGAAGGGGAGCCCGCGCCGGCCCCGATTGTCAGCAATGATCGAGCCTATACATTGCGAGTGCGCTTCCCGGATCGAAGCCGCTCCTCGGTCGATGCCCTGCGTAACACTCTCTTGACCAGCAGCACCGGACGGACTGCAACCCTGGGTTCGATGGCCGATTTGATCGAGGTTCCCGGTCAAACCGAAATTCGCCGCGAGAACCTGCAGCGGCAAGTCGCAGTCACAGCTCGCCTGGAAGGGATTGATTTGGGAACTGGAATCTCCGCAATCCAGAAAGAGATTGCCAAGCTGCATCTTCCCGCTGCCATTCGAGTGGAATACGGCGGCACGTATCAAGAGCAGCAGAAATCTTTTCGCGACCTGGTCTTCGTGATGGTGCTGGCGGTTGTCCTGGTTTTCTGCGTACTGTTATTTGAGTTCGGTACTTTCGCCGCTCCCATCTCGATTTTGGCCTCGGCGTTGCTCTCCACGTCCGGCGTATTCATCGCCCTGCTGGTCACGCGGACGACCTTCAACATCTCCTCGTTTATGGGCATGATTATGGTGATCGGAATTGTCGCCAAGAACGGCATCTTGCTGCTCGACGCCGATCAGAAGTTTCGTGATCTCGGATTTTCCCCCGAAGACGCCATCCTTCAAGCCAGCCGGCGACGACTAAGACCGATTGTGATGACTGCGTTAGCCACTCTGGCTGGAATGCTTCCCCTGTCGTTCGCGCTGGGGGCTGGCTCGCAGATGTTGCAGCCGCTGGCCATCTCGGTGATCGGTGGCGTCGTGATTTCCATGGTCCTGTCGCTCATCATCACCCCCGCAGTGCATTTCTTCGTCGGCGGCGACGGGGTGGCATCTGCTAAATCGTCCAAGACCTTGGCGGTTTAGCACAGGTTTTTCCTTGGGCCGATGGCTGGTTAAAATCCGTTTCTGCAGCGCGGTTTCGGACCATCAAGTCGGTTGCCAAACATACTCTCCGAATCCCCCAGGTGCTGACCACGGGAAGCTGCGCTTTGAATCTAAGTAGCAAGGGATCGATGGTCTAGGGGTTGTGCATGGTTCGCCTTGCGTCTCACTCTTCGTGATCCAGAGATTTCCCATCGGGGCCAATCTGCACCTCCGACCTTTTCCCGAATGCCGCAGCAATTCTTGCTGAACCTTGATGTCCGCACCCGCACCTCGCAGCATGGTCGAGTATGAATGTCGAAACGTATGCCAACCAATCTTTCCGATTCCGACCCTTAATGCGGCTGGTCTCAGATGGCGTTGCAGGATGTTCTGTTGTCCTCGAGGTCGGCTACCGTTGTTCGCGAAGACCCAGTCTTGAGGGCCTCTGTGCAAGCTGCGTTTCGATAGTTCTTGCAGAGAACGAGCGAGCCGAGGACCGATGGGGAGCGACTTTTTGCGAGGCCTCAGTCTTGGTATCGCCCGATCTTCCGTTTACAACTCCCCGCCTGATGAAGACGGTGAGGTTCCTCCCCGTTTAAATCCTGCCACTGCCCGATGATTTCACTGGTGCTAACACCTAGATATGCCGCAACCAAAACCATGGCGTGGTGGGGCTCGACCAGTTGCGCCAGAAAGAAAATCTTCGCCCGAGGGCTCATACGCCCATGGGCAGTCTTTGTCGGCGAGATAGAACAGCCGAGCCTTCGATACCAGCAGATCGCTCAATTTCAGGTTCATAGGTGATCTACTTCCACACGATGAACGCATCAGCAACGGCGATCAACTCCCAACCAGGACCGCATCTGCATTCGAGAAATTGCGTTACAGAGCGAACCGAAGAAGAGACAAAACGCGCCCTGTATCTCGAACATGAGATACAGGGTAGCGAAGTCACAAACTCTCACGTTTTCGAACGCGGGAAAGCATCGATATTCGCTTCTAGCGCTTAATGCCTGCTGCAAACCAGGGTTGAGTTCGGCCCGTAGTCCGGATTAGCAGAACCGCACTATCGCAAGTCGTCTGCGGTAGGGGCGACAAGACATCGTCGATGGTGAAGTTTCCGTGCGGATCGAGCGCGACACCGGTCAGGCGCGTGCTCGAAGAACTGGCAGAACAGAACAAGGTGGCGAACACAGTGGCGTTAGCGTTCGTGCCAATGTTGTTGCCGCCTCCCAGAAGCAAACCGAGGCCGCGAACGTGGATGTGCCCGTCGGTGGTGACTCTGGCGTGGAGATCTGAGATCCGCCATATTTGGCCGGAGGGCGAAATGCCACGAACCGCGTTGGGCGTAACCGTCGTTGTGTTATCGGTCACGACGACATTGGAAACAGGAGTTACACCGATTGCGCCGTTAAATCTAACCAGTAAGGTATCCGGCTTGTCTTGTGCGAACGCTGATAGTGTGGCCATGGCAAATAGCAACAGGCCGAGAACTAGATTCTTTTTCAAAACACATCTCCTTGTCGGGGACGTTGCGATTAAGCTCAGTGATAAAGCTTTGAATAAAATTGTCCCCTTACGTAGATCACAGAGTGGTGCGGCCGCAAATTGGTTGCGGTCTTTCTGCGTGAACTTATTCCACGTGAAACAAGAGGACAGAGTGTTGTGTTGATACGCGGTCGATGATCAACTACGGCTCAGTTCAGCATGGAGTATTCAGCCTTCGCTTGCTTGAAAACTGGAATGTCAGGGTCAGCATCCTTCCAAAGGGTCAGAAATTGCTGATATGCAATCTTTGCCTTGACTTTGTCTCCCGCCAAAGCCCAGGCTCGCCCCAGTTGCAATCGCGCGAGTGCCCCGATCGGCTCGCCCAGCACAATGCCGGGATGGTCGAGGATCTTCTGAAACTCAACGGCTGCTGCTGCGCCCTGCTTTGCCGTTAAATAAGCCTCGCCTCGCAGGTAAGCCGGGTAAAGAACAAAATTAAAAGTCACGAAATTGATTCCCAGTTCGTATGGCGCTGCGGCGGCCAGGATCTCGATGGCTTTGCTGGCATTGCCACTCCGAAGCGAAGCGGCTGCACGGATTGTGGGCAGGTAGTTGAATTGCACGGTTGTATCTTTTGGGAAGCGCTTTCCCAAATCGTCGGCAAGTCTCGCAGCCTGCGTGGATTCGCCTGCCATTCCCAGCGCAATCCCTGACAAACCTTCCGTATCTCTACCGTTCGCAAGGGCGAGCGCAGCTCGTGCTTGTTGTTTGGCTAAATCCGGATTGCCTACGAGTGCTTCCCGTACCGCACCTTGCGCCTGGTAGAGGGCGGCGGCCTCTTTTTCGTCCACTTCGCGCGCCGATTCGATTGCGCGCCGCGTCAGAGGGCTCGCCTTGCTGATCTGTCCACCATACAAAGCCGTGTCCGACTCATAGTTGAGCATCTGGTCTTCGTCTCCAGGTTTGCCCCTCAACACCGCAGCTTCCCGTTCCATACCGGCGGCGTCGTGCCGGAGGAAGTCAATCCAATAGAGGTGAAGGTGGACCTCGGGCACATCCATATTGTGTCCTTCCGCTTCCAGTGCCGTCGCCTGAGCTTCGTCCAGCCGGTCGAGTCGCAGATACGCACCGGCCAAATCCGCGTAGGCGTTCCCTTTATCGGGGTTTAGTTTCAGGTCTTCCTGGTACTCGGCGAGGGCCTTCTCGTACTCGCCCAGTTGACTGTAAAGGTTACCAAGATTGCCAAGCCGGGTCTCGCGCGGGTAGGTTTGCGCCGACAGTTCATAGACCTTGCGGGCCGCCTCCAGATTCCCGGTGACGAACATTTCGTAGTGCGAGGCAATATAGAATTTTTCCCGCTCACTCACGTGCTCGCGCAGTTCATACGCCTGGCGGACACTCTCGGCGGAACGTACGGTCTCATTCAGGTCAGCATAGCTTGTTCCCATCCTGGCATAGGCCATGGCGAACTTCGGATCGAAGCTGATCGCCCGCTGAAACAAAGGAATCGCTCTCACGTAGTCGCTATTTACCACCATGGCCTGGTACCCCAAGCTGTACGCCTTTAGAGCCTCCAGCGATGGCGTAGTCGCGTCTTCCGTGGGCGCGTCGTACTTTTGCAACGAGGCCAACGATTCTCCTAGTTGACTGCGGATCGCGGAGGCAACTTTGCCCAGAGCGTCAAGCACATGATCTTTGTCCGCGGCTTGGGCCTCCGTACTGCCTAGCGATTCTCCGTTCGAGCAGTTGATGGCTTTCAAGGTCAGAAGGTAGTGTGACCCAACCTGCGAGATTGTCCCGTCGAGAACCGCTGCGCTTGCTGTTCGTTGGCAAACATCGCGCTCCAATTGATGAGTGAGATGTGAGTCTTTAGGCTGGGACATCAGTGCTAACGTCTGCGCCACGCGCTCTTCGGAGAGAAGATTCAGAAAGGGTGATTGTTCCAACTGTGAGGACAGGCCCTGCCGCAACGCGTCATCAAATACAGGATCTCCGGTCGAGTTGGTGAAATCGGCCAGCACCACGGTGTCTTTGTCCGTACGCCTGACTGGACGGCTTGAAACCAGAACCGTAACCATGATGGCCACCAGCAATATCACCGCCGCGATCCCAAAGCGGCGAGCCCAGTTCGGCCACGCAGACAGGGCGACGATTCCGGGCGCTTTTTCACTCTCGACCGTTTGCGCCGCCTCGCGGTCTTGGCCATCGGCCGCGGCTTCCTTGACCGGCGCAAGAAATCGATATCCTCGCTTGGGCACGGTTTCGATATATTGTTGACCGCCAGGGGCTCCCCCCAACAATTTTCGCAAGGCAGAGATGTTGATCGTGAGGTTGGCCTCTTCCACGAAAGTGTCAGGCCACACCTTCCGCATGAGTTCTTCCTTGGTCATTAGCCGGCCATTGCTCTGGATCATGGCGACGAGGATTTCAAACGCTTTCGGAGCCAACGAAATCGGCTTGCCATCGCAGAAAAGAAGATGTTCCCGTGGTTCGCACCGGAATTTTCCGAACTGATATAAGACGTTTCTTTCTGCGGACATGGCTGTCCTTGGAATTTCCCTCGAAGACACTAAGGACGTTCTTGGATAAACCCGCCTAGTTTTCCCATGGCGGGACATCAGGCTCGGATCGAGCGCGTTTTAGCGGAAGCGCTGGGTCGCCGCAAGTGTCGACGACGACATGGGAGGGCGCTCCCGCACGCCGATCGGCGGGCCTGTCTGCACCGCCAAGGGATTCCCCACCGGGGGTGGACTCTTGAAGCAACAAATCTGACAACACAGCTTGCTCCAGATGATGCTGAACTGATAGCGCGCGCGCCGCAAGGCGAAGAGGAAGCATTCGAAGCGCTCTTTCACGCGCACAACCGGCGTATCTATCGCCTGTGCCTGCGCATGATCGGGAACGCGGCAGAAGCGGAAGAGCTAACCCAGGAAGTGTTCATGACCTTGTTCCGAAAGATTCATACCTTCCGTGGCGAGTCCGCGTTCTCAACCTGGCTGTTTCGCATAGCTACGAACCTTGTCCTGATGCGCCTCCGCAAGAAGATGCCGACGGAGTTTCTTCCTCTTGAGAGCCCCAGCGGAGACGAAGAGTTCGATCCGACAAGGCAGTTCGGTTCTCACGATATGGTCTTGGCAGGCACGGTTGACCGGGTTTCGCTCGAGCGGGCAGTCGCAAAACTGCCGGTGGGCAGCAGACACATATTCGTGCTCCACGATGTTCTCGGTTGCGAACACCATGAAATTGCAGAAATCCTGGGCTGTTCCATCGGAAATTCAAAGTCGCAGTTGCACAGGGCCCGTCTGCGGCTTCGCAGGCTTTTGAGATCTGGCTGGCGTCCACGCCCCAAACGAGCAGTGCGAGTCCCTGAAGAAATTTACGCAGTATTGACCTAACGGTGACAGCATTTTTACATCAGAGGCTTTTTGCGGCCATCCAATGGGCATGTGTCGAGAAAACGTCCCAAATTGACCTCGCGCCCGAAGTCGCGACGCACAACGATATAGAGAGCAATCGACAGGCTCGATTGTCGTCTCGCCTAATTTGTCTCGCAGTTCAGCAGGCCAGAAATTAGCAGAATGTCGAAAACGTCGAAAACGCCGAAGACGCCGAAGACGACGCGATATTGCTCCCTGTCGCTGAAAGACTTGGTCTGTCTCTGTGCGGAATCTTGTGACGACGAGGCGTGGGAGGAGTTCATCTCTCGCGTGGGCAAGCCCCTCAGCCTCATCGTGTTGCGTACATCCTCGATGTGGGGAAATACTTCGCGGTCTCTGGTTGAGGACTTGATTCAAGTGACGTACCTCAAACTTTGGGAGGGGGGCCGAAACTTGTTGCGCGATTTTGCAATGGACCGGCCCGAAGCCATCTTGGGATATCTGAAAAGAACTGCGGCGAACGCTACTCACGATTACTTCAAGCATGGGCGAAGTCAGTCGTCGGGAGGTGATACACCTCATCTCTCGACGGTTGATGTTGACCCCGAGGCCGGGTGCGAAGTTCACGGTAGCCAGGAAAGTATCGATTTCGGCGTACTTCTGGGCGAAGTTGATGAGCACTTAAACCGTTGCCTGACCGGGCCGGATCAGGAACGCGATCGCACAGTCTTCTGGCTCTATTTCCGGCAAGGAATGAGCACTAAAGAAATCGCATCCTTGCCTGGCATCGGATTGAGCACCAAAGGAGTTGGCAGCGCCATTGAAAGAATGAAACATTCTCTCCGGGACCAGATTCTGGGGAGCCGGCACAGTTCGCTAGAAGACGCGGCGTTCCAAAAAGCAAATGCTGTCGTGAACTCGTATTAGTTAATGGGAGTATCAAATTCTTGGTGCGTTCATTCGCCAGGCATATCGACAACGAAGAGCTTGATGCTCTAGTACCGTCGTCTGCCCGAACTGGCGAGCAGTCGCAAGTCCTTTTTTTAGAGACTCTTAACGAGGTCGAGCGTCATGTGAAGTCATGCGCCGATTGCAGCAGGAAAGTATCGCAATACCGGATCCTCGTGAACCAGCTCTCGAATGCCGTGGGCTCAAAAACAGCGCCGCCGGGAGTCGACTGTCCCAAAGAGGGCGATGTCAACTGGTTCGAAGTGGCCGCCGGAGTCTGGCCCGAGTTGAAAGCGACTCAGTTGGTTGCACATGCGGCACTTTGCGATCATTGCGGTCCTCTCCTTCGCGCCGCCGCTTCATTAAACAGCGATGCCAATCCTGAAGAAGAAAAACTTCTTGCGGAACTGAAAGCACCGTCGAGGCCCCATGCCGCCGCTGTTGAACGTCCGGCATCTTTGTGGTCCCTAAGGTGGTTAGTACCGGTAGCCGCGCTCTTACTGATTGTCGGAGTGTTAGGTACAAAGCCATCGTCGTTACCGTCATCCTTCTCGGGGCCACAGTTTGCCCAATTTGCCGTGAGCACTCACAGACAACATGAACAGGGGAGGCTCGCTCTCGATATTCATTCCGATTCTCAGCTTGCACTCAACGAATGGCTTAAAGCCAAGTCGCCGTTTTCTTTAGCGCTGCCAGCATCACCTGCTGCTCCGGGCGAGGAGCGCCCTTATCGTTTGGAAGGGGCGCGCCTGGTGCGGTTCGGCGGAAGTACCGCGGCTTTCATCGCCTACCATACACAGATGTTAAAGTTCCAGACGCCGCAGGCACAAACCGGCGATGCAAGTCTTATAGTTGTGCCCAATTCAGTAGCCGTAGCTTCGGGAGGAGTTGAATCCGATTTTCCGAAAGTGACCTTCCACTACGCGATGGTCCAAAACTACAGAGTCGTTACGTGGTCTCTTCACGGTTTGACCTATGCCTTGGTGTCGCAGGAAGCGAATAATACGCAGAACTCCTGCATGGTATGCCATTCCCAAATGAGAGACCGCGACCTCAGCCATACTCCGACTCCACTGTCCGGCCGACTTCCCGAGCCCCTCTTGCAGTAACCCCCTTCAGCCGTAACCAGTTCTTCAAGAGGCAGCCTCCTAGTTACACAAATACCTTGACCGACGGTCTAGGAGGTATCGCCGTAGAAACGGTTATGTTTTGGTGATGGCAAAGATACGATTCCTAACCAAAAGCAAACTCACCTTCAATCTCGTCTTATCTATTAGAGCCGATGACGACGCTCACGCTGTCATTCGAAACGTCACGGACTAACAACTGCGAAATCGGGATCAATCAACGGTCACTCACAACTCTACAAGAAGAAAAATGGAGAATCACGAAATGAGCACTACCCTTGTTCAGACACTAACAAAGATTGCGCGAGTTCGGAGCTTGTTCACAGCTGCTCTCGCGCTTGGATGTGCATTTGGCACAGTCAACCACGCGGCGGCGCAAGTCACGCCCCCGCCCACTCCTGACACAATTGCAGTACCGGCAGGAAACCATGCTTATCTGGTCGGCCACGCCACCGGCTCGCAGGGCTATACTTGCCTGCCGACAAGCGACGGCGGCGCTGCCTGGAATCCCACTGCCCGGCCTGAAGCGACGCTCTTCACGGACTTGTTTGGAGCCCAGTTCCAGATCATCACACACTTCCAGAGCATCAATGCGAACCCCAAACCTGGCGTCACCCCTCCCCAGAGTGGGAACGCGACGTGGCAGAGTTCCCTGGATAGCAGCCGGGTGTGGATGGTAAAGGTGGCCGGGATCGACGCTGGTTCCGACGCCGCGAGTTGCCCGAATAGCGGCTCGATTCAATGCCTCAAGCTGCAGTCGGTGGGGAACGCAAAGGGTCCCACGGGCGGCAACCTGCTGGCGAAAACCACTTTCATTCAACGGTTGAACACCAGCGGCGGAGCAGTGCCCACGTCTTCTTGCACTGCGGGCCAGACTCAGCTCGTGGACTACAAGGCCGACTATTACTTCTTCCGGGCGGACAAACAGTAGCTTCACTTTCCGTAACCCAGGGGGCGGGACATGCACGCGAAGTCGTACGTAGTGTTGGTGTTCTTCGCGTGCCCGCCCGCTAAGTCTGATAGGGCCCTGTCTCAAGTGCAACAGACGACCAGTCAACTGACAATAAGGATAAGAATCGTGTCGAAAGCTATTCCAGGTGTACTCGTTTTGCTGGTGCCATGCGGATCCGCTACACCATTGCCTTCTGTAGTGTGAGGTCACAGCAACACCATGTGAACAGCGAGGAGTAACAAAACGAAGGGTATCTTGGCGACCCGAGTGTCTGCAATAGCGAATTACAAAAAGGAACATAACAACACAAGTCAGTGGGCCGTGTGTACGGCCGCAAATCATGAGGAGACTATATATGCGAACTCCGAACTTCATTCTTGCTGCGATCGTCGCGTTAGTCGTGACCGTTACAATCACTTCAGCGCAAACCCAAAACTTCAACGAACTGCATCAGTTTACGGGCGGCACGGACGGGGCCTTTCCCGAAGGCGCCGTTGTCCGCGATGCAGCCGGCAACCTCTATGGAACTACTACTCTTGCCAGTGGCGGAGTGGTAGGTACCGTGTACAAGATCGACAGCACTGGCACCGAAACTATCTTGCTGCGTTTTAACGTGACAAACGGATCCGGTCCAGCATCGCCCTTGATTCTGGATGAGGCCGGGACCTTGTATGGCATCGCGAATAGCGGGCCTGCGGGTGGTGGTGTTATCTACAAGCTTTTGCCCACCGGCGAGCAAACACTCTTGCACTCTTTTGCTGGAGGAGCCAATCTCAAGCCTAAAACGCCGTCCGGAGGGATTCTCATGGACAAACTTGGGAACATCCTGGGCAGCACCGAATTTGGCGGCAGCAGCAACTGTCCACTCGGCTGCGGAACCATATTCCGTCTGAACTCTGCGGGCAAGCTGGCCCTGTTGCACAAGTTCATCGGCACTGACGGCAGCCAGCCATTCGGCCCCTTTGTGCAAGATACAGCTGGAAACCTCTATGGCGTGGCACAGTTCGGTGGCGACTTGGCCTGCCCGGACCCCCAGGTTGCCGGTCAGGGATGCGGCACGGTGTTTAAGCTTTCGAAGAAGCGAGTGCTTACCGTCCTGCACACCTTCGAAGGCGGAACGGACGGTGCGACTCCCCAGGCTGGGCTTTTCCTCGATGTCGCCGGGAATGTGTTTGGCGCCACCATGCGCGGCGGCAGTTCTGAGAAGGGAACATTGTTCAAGATCTCCAGCAACGGCACATACACGGTCCTACATCGATTCGCAGGCAGTCACGAGGGAATGACACCCAATGGCGGCTTGGTCATCGATGAAGCCGGCAATCTCTTCGGCACGGCTCAGGCGGGAGGCGACCAGGGCTTCGGCACCCTATTCAGGCTGACGCCGACCGGGGTGCTAAGCGTCGTGCATACCTTCACGGGGCAAGACGATGGCGCATTCCCGCTCGCCGGACTGATCCGCGACGATACGGGACATTTTTTTGGAACCGCCTTCAGGAATTTTCTGCCGCAGACCGTGCAGGGCGGCAATGTGTTTGAAGTCAGACCTTAAGGTGGCAGCCGCTTGGGCTCAATCTTCAGGTGGAACTGCGTGCGCTGTGCCTGGCGTGAAGTCCTGGGAGGGCTTTACGCCAAGGTTTGGTAGCACATTGGTGTGAGTAGTCGGCTATGCAAGCGAAGAAGAGCAGTTTCTCCCAAGTCCAATGATCCACAATCCAGTGCTGGTTTTACGATCGAAACGAAGCAAAGTGATGCTGGTACGGTGCAAGAAAATTAACCGAGAGTACTCCTGAACCTGCAACAATCACTCCAAGGGATTGAGGCCTGGTTTCTAGGGAAGAGCTTTACGACTTGGTGTGGTCCACGCCAATGCCCAAAGTGGCCAGGGAGTTCAAGGTCTCGGGCAGCTACATGGCCCGAGTGTGTTCCATTCTACGTGTCCTGCGTCCCGAGCGAGGCTATTGGGCGCAGCTTGCCGTCGGAAAGGCGCCCGGGAAGCCTCCGTTGCCGGAAGCCCAGGCGGGTGACCAGTACTGCGAGCAACTCGGATTTTGGTAGAGTCGGCCACCTCCCCAGCATCCCTCGCCCCCACCGACGCTCGCACTGCCAAGGCACACTGCTTCACGTCCAACAAAGTGCGGAACAAAACTATCGATGCAGATCTGCTGAAGTAAGAAGGGTCGTTCGCGCTCCCACACTCCCTGTGTCGGCTTAGGCAGTGCCGCGAACTGGTATCAGGTTCGGCTCCAGCCTTTATTCGCGATCCGCCCAGCGCCTTCACGAAGGGTGACCAGTTGATCGGCGGGCACTCCCTTATGAATTTCGTGCAGGCCAGTCGGCCAGAACACTTCGAGGTCAGCTGACGCGGCAGGCCCAAGGCCGAAATGCAATCGCGGATCATTGCAGGAGTAGTAGCTGGACTGACTCACGACCGGCTGAACCTGCTTTTTATCACCGTAGTGTGCAATCACGCGGGCGCCGATCGCGCTGCGGTTGGACTTGACGCCTTCGAGTTTCACTTTGATCCAGTGCTGTTTCGGGTCCGCGTCATTGCGTAACAACGATGGCGGCTCATTCATGTTCATGATCAGGACGTCCATATCGCCGTCGTTATCGAAGTCTCCAAAGGCGCAGCCACGGCTACTGTGTGGGGCAGCGATGGCTGGTCCTGCCTGTGTTTGTAATTCTTCAAAGGTTCCGTTGCCCAGGTTGCGAAACAAGACTCGCGGTGTCTTGTAGGGGTACTGAGGAAATTTTCTTTCGACTTCCGGGTAGACGCTGCCAGTCACGACGAAGAGATCCGGATGTCCGTCGTTGTCGAGATCAACGATTCCCGTACCCCAGCTTACGTAACGGGTTTCCACGCCGATCTTGGCCAGGTGGGTAACGTCTTCAAACTCGCCGTGTTCGTCCCCGCGATAGAGGACAGCAGTATCGCCGCTAAAATGCGTTTTGAAAAGATCGAGGTGGCCGTCGAGATTGTAATCGCCGACGCCCACCCCCATTCCCGCCTGTTCCATGCCGTCGCCGCTCAGGGCGACCCCGCGCATCACGCCATCCTCGCGAAAGGTGCCGTCATGATTGTTGATGAAGAGAAGACTGGGAGTGGAATCACAGGCGACGAAGATGTCGGTCCAGCCATCTTCATTAAAGTCCGCTGTGACCACGGTCATGCCGTAGCCTTCGGTAGCATCGGCGATTCCAGCCTGCTTGGTCACGTCGCTGAATGTTCCGTCGCCATTATTGTGATAAAGGAGGTGTCTGCCGGATGGCAATCCTCGCGGTCCGCAATTGACGGGAACCCCTTTCCAGCTGCACATCGAATTTTCCCCCGGTACGGGGGTATGCGACAAATCAAGACGGATGTAGTTGGAGACAAAGAGATCGAGGTGACCATCCCGGTCATAATCCAGAAACGCACAGCCCGCGCCCCAACGTGGCGGACCTTCTTGCCGCAGACCGGCCTGCTTTGTCACATCGGTAAATGTTCCATCACCATTGTTGCGGTAGA
Organism: uncultured Acidobacteriota bacterium; assembly: GCA_963799305.1. GTDB lineage: Bacteria > Acidobacteriota > Terriglobia > Terriglobales > Acidobacteriaceae > Acidiflorens. The sequence continues at coordinate 726,889 of CAWCWX010000002.1, forward strand.
GACGGTTCTGTCCAAGGTACGTGCAGAAGATATCGTCGAAGCCGTCGTTGTTGTAGTCGGCGACGCAGACACCATTGGCCCACCCCGTTGCTCGCAGGCCCGCTTTGTCCGTGACATCGCTGAACGTGCCGTCGCGGTTGTTCTTGTAAAGACGATTCGTCGCTTCGGGCGCGCCTCCCTCCAGGCGGGTCCCGGAAAGCAGGAAAATGTCCATCCAGCCGTCATTGTCGTAATCAATGAAGGCGCAACCACATCCATCGGCTTCAAGAATGTACTTCTTGCTTTCCACTCCACCATAAATCAGAGGCGAGCGCAGGCCGGCGGCTTCGGCGACATCTTCGAAGTGGGCATGAAATGGCCGTCCCGACGCCACCGGAGCAGCCTGCGGTTTTACATCGCGCGACGCTATGCCCTGTGCGAACGAACGCTGCGCGGCGGCACAGAGAGAAACCAACACAAATGAACGACGCGTGATCGGCATGAGAATGGAAATGCAATTCTATTCCGAGACCAGGCACCCCATGTGCGGGCGGGGAAACTCGACCTGCAAGGTCCGATCCGCGACCGCGATCTTGATGCCAAGGTTCGTGGGATAGAGAAGTTTGGCGTGGGCGGATGCCCACGGAACCTTGGTGACCGCCTCGCCGTCAATCCTCCAGATGCCCAGCACAGTCTGCTCTTGAGATCGCATTCCCAAAGCAACGGGCGCTTTGCGATTGGTGACATCCGACGTCCCAAGAGGATAGAAGGGTATGCATTCCGGAATGTGTTTGCGAAGAACGTCCTTATACACTCGGATGCCCTCAGTCACCTGCGCTAATACTTGCGGTGCGACGAAATCGAGACGCCCACTCTGATGGATGCGGCAAAGCATGGCCGTAACCATGTTGAAGCTGGCCTGATCTGCGTCGGCATCGGCGAGCGGGTAGGACCAGATCCCAAGTTGTTCCGGCAATGTCGCCGCGGATGCACCCACCAAGATCGCCGGCAGCTTTAAGTAGTTCTCCTGATCAGTCATGGACTGCATCTGCAGGCGGCTGAGCATCGCGTAGTCCATGCGTCCTCCTCCGCTGCCGCAGTTTTCTATGATCAAGTCGGGATATTTTTTGACAATGTCTTCCAACCACGCCAGATGTGCGCGGTTGTGTTCGAGAAGTCCCTGGCCAAAACTGTCGGCATTGATCTCGGTTCCCTGTAGTGAATCGACGTTGTAATCCATTTTGATGTAGCCGACGCCGTAGTCGCTCACCAGCCGGGTGATGAGGGCATCCAGGTACGCGCGTACTTCTGGATTGCGGAAATCCAGCAGGAGCCGCGAATTCTTGAATACTCGCTTGCCGTGCCGCATCAGGAACCAGTCGTATGGTTTTTGCGCAAGTACGGATTTGGCGCCCGCCACTTCCGGTTCCAGCCATAATCCCGGGACCATGCCGGCTTGTTTGATCCGATCGAGCAGGAATTTAAATCCATGCGGCCAACGGGTGGTGGAAGGCTGCCAGGCGCCGATGGTCTGGCTCCAGTCTTCATTTGATTCGGCATACCATCCCGCATCGATTACGAAGTACTCGCACCCGGCCTTGGCGGCGGCGGCGATGAGCGGCAGTTCCTTGGCTTCCGTCGGATCGCCCCACAGGCAATTCATGTAGTCATTGAAAATCACCGGGCATCGCGAGTTGGCCTTGTGTGGTCTCACACATGCGGTGCGCCGGTAGCGGGTCAAGGCCGCGACCGCCTCGTCAAACTTTCCACGTACGCAACCGATGGCCACCGGGACTGTTTCATAAGTCTCTCCCGGTTTCAGACTCTTCCAGGCCGCCGAATGCAGGTCATCCGGGCCGCCGAGATAGGCGTAGACATCGTCCGCGTAGTTGTCGCGGGCTGATACGTTGGAGATTTCCCAATACCACGACCCGTTGTGTTCAATCTGCCAAAACCAGGTGAGGCCGAGCTTTGTGTTTTCGGCCATAGCCATCGGCAGATACCGTTCGCTGGACCAACTTCCAACGCTGCCAGCCTGCGCCTGCGACCAGCTGGTACGCTCGTTTTCCACAAAGCCCATTTCTGATGGTCGGAGCGTATGCCATTGTCCTTCCGCCATCCAGCTATTCACAGCGGTGTGGATGCGCAGCTCTCGGTCATAGTCCTGGGGCTCAGCGAGCCCGTGCAGCATGGCGGAACTGAGGAATTCGATGCCCACCGGCGACGTCCCAACATTGGTGACCCTGGTGTAGCGCCGGACGACGGGGACACCATGAAAAGACTCGTAGACCGACTCCACACTCAATCGCAAAGCTGGGTCGGAATGCATGCAGACCAGACGCTTGCCTGTCGGAGTGGATTCCTCGCGCTTGCCCGCGAAGATCAGGCGAGCGCCGGGTTGTCCCATCCCCGATTTCATGCCCGGATCGGGAGAGTTTTCTCCGCTGCATTGCAGCGCAACTTCCACACCCCGGGGAGTTGCCAGCCGCCGGCATTGCCCTCCCGACGGGAAGCAGGCGACCTTGAGAAAGCTCCAGCTGCGATTTGCCGCAAGATGATCGAGGCGATCGACAAGAACGACTTCCAAATCACGATCTGGGGTGACGGGAGGCAGACCCGCAGCTTCATGTATGTTGACGACTGCGTGCAGGGCATCGACAAGATCATGCATTGCGATGAACTCATCGCGACACCGATCAACCTTGGTTCCAGCGAACTCGTGTCGATCGACACCTTGGTCAGCAAGGTCGAGAAGATTGCGGACAAGAAATTGAAGCGCAGCTACGATCTCGAAGCGCCCCGAGGGGTCGCGGGCCGCAACTCCGACAATACGTTCATCAAGAAGGTTCTTGGCTGGGAGCCGGACACGTCCTTAGATGACGGCTTGGCGATCACGTACAAGTGGATCATGGATCAATACGAGCGGCGCAAAGCGGGAGAGCATGTGGGCGTTGGTTAGCGAACATGAAAGCGCGCTTCTCCCTCAGATCGGCGTTTGGATCCATTCCCAACCGGCTCCAGCTTGCGGGTGGTTGGATTGATCAGCCATTTATCTCGCAACTGAATCCCCGGCCGCCCGGTGCAATGGTCGTTGTCCAGATCGAGCCCAATTTCCGGCCGATGGACCGCTCTGGTCTCGCCACGGGCACGCGGGTCGTCGCCCGCCATTTGTGGCGTGGAAGGGTACCAAAGCGCCCGATGGACCAGCTCGTGCGCGAACTGTACGAGGCGGAAAACAAGGGCAAGGCGGAGCCAAGCGGTTCGCAGGACATGATCGGCTTGATTTATCCCGGTGTGAACCGACTGGACTACGATTGTGCGGCGAATGGCGGTGTCTTTCCCTCGCACATTGAATCGCTTGCGTCTGCGAGACACGCTCGCTGGTTGGAGAAGGTGCTGTACCTGCTGCCCATCGAGCCGCGGCCCGTGGGCTATGACCCGCTGGGCACAAAGCAGCTGACTCCCCAATGGGTGGCGCGCCTTGGGCGAAGCGGCATGGATTGCTTCGATGCGATCAAGAAGATGGACGCCGATGCGCTCGGCACATCGCTCAACGAAACAATGCGATGTTGGGAAAAGCTGTTGCCGCAGGTTGTCGCTCATCCCCTGATCAAGATCGATCTAAAGGCGATTTTGCGGATTTACCAGCGCGGGTTTCCTGGCGCAATGTTCTCCGGTTGCGGCGGCGGGTATCTGATTGTTGTTTCCGAAAAGCCTGTTCCGGGCGCATTTAAAGTCAACGTTCGCACCAGGGACACAAACCGCACTTGATCCAATCGCCAACACAAGTCGTGGCCAGTGGGGCGTTTGACGACATCACATCGCGCGACGTTCGTTTTCTCGAAGAGGCCGCCAAGCTTGGCGAACTCACTGTGTTGGTTTGGCCGGATGCACTCGTGAAACACGTTACTGGGAAACCGCCGAAGTTTCCGCTGGCAGAAAGGGCCTACTTTCTCAACGCGGTGCGTTACATCAGCAGAGTGGCGACAGCAGATGCATCCACGGACTGTGACTCCCTACCGGCGAATCTATCTGTCGATATTTGGGCGGACTATCGGCCGACCGCAAATCCTGCACGGGAGCAATATGCCCGGGAGAACAGGTTTTCTTATCACTCGTTTTCGTGTGATCGCCTGAACAGCTTCCCGGAGGCACAACCGGCGCCAATGGCGTCCGCGGGAAAAAAGGTGATCGTCACGGGCTGCTACGATTGGCTCCACTCCGGTCATCTGCGTTTCTTTGAAGAGGTGAGCGGCTATGGCGACCTGTACGTTATTGTGGGTCACGATGCGAACATCCGGCTGCTCAAGGGCGACGAACATCCCCTTCTGCCGCAAGCAGAACGCCGCTACATGGTCGGCTCCATCAAGTACGTAAAAGCGGCATTGATTACGAGCGGAGACGGTTGGCTGGATGCCGATCCGGAAATTCGAAAATTGAATCCAGCGATCTACGCCGTGAATGAGGACGGTGACACCGGGGGCAAGCGCGAATACTGCGCGGCCCTGGGGATCGAATATCTCGTACTCAAGCGAACGCCGGCACCAGGTTTACCGAAGCGAACCAGCACCGATTTGCGCGGGTTCTAAGATTGGCTCGAGGTACTGTCATGATAAAGTCCGGGGTCTTGAACCCTCAGATCAACTCTCTCATCAGCCGCGTGCGCCACACCAACACGCTGGTGATTGCCGATCGCGGCTTTCCGTACTGGCCGGAAATTGAAACGGTGGATATTTCGCTCGTCGATGATGTGCCGACCGTCCTGCAGGTTCTGCGAGCGCTACGCTCCAATTTCGTTATCGGCAGAGCATGGATGGCGCGGGAATTCGTCAAGTCGAACAGCCCCAAGACCCGTTCGGCATTTGCCGACGCTCTGCATGGAATTGACGTGAAATATGAGCCCCACGCGCAATTCAAGCGGCGGATGCCGCACGTTGTCGGTTTGATTCGCACCGGAGACACGGTCCAGTACGCGAACATCATTTTGGAAAGCGCCTAGAAAGCGAGCACGGATGAACACCGAAACGCGCGAATCAGCAGTTCCTGTCGGTTCCAGCGCCCGCGGCAGCATGTTTCGCACAGCCGATGGCAGGAACATGGTCGTCCCCTTTGTGCTAATCACCTCGCTGTTCCTGTTGTGGGGTTTTTGCAACGGGATGATTGACATCCTCAACAAGCACTTTCAGGATACGTTGCAGATCAACAAGGAACAGTCAGGTCTGGTGCAGGCGGCCAACTATCTCGCGTACTTCCTGATGGCCATTCCGTCGGGATTGATTGCGAAACGCTTCGGCTATAAAGGTGGAATTCTCGTGGGCCTGACGCTGATTGCGGCCGGCGCCTTTTGGTTTATTCCCGCCGTCAACATCGGTACCTACTGGGCCTTCCTTTTGGGGCTGTTTGTGATTGCTGCCGGAATGACGTGCCTGGAAACCATCGCCAATCCTTACGCGACGGTTCTGGGGCCGCCGGAAAGCGGGCCGACGCGCATCAACATCGCGCAGACGACCAACGGTTTGGGCTGGATATTGGGACCGTACGTCGGCGGTTACTTTGTTTTCTCCGGCGCCGGCGGGGCCAATGCCAATGCCGGCCTGACCACGCCGTACATCGGCATTGGTGTATTTGTAGCCTTGTTACTTGTCATTTTTGCTGTGTCCAATATTCCTGATCTCCACGCTGAGGATGAGAGCCGCGCGGCGGCAGCCGGAATCACTCGGCTCCAGCCAACGGGCGGGCAACGGGCTGAAATCGCCATCGTTTTGGCAGCGGTTTGCGGGCTGTTGTACTTCTTCATCTGCCCGATCATGCAGCTGCTGTGGACCTTGCTGTATATGAACCAGGCGCTCTTCCGGCCGGTGACGTACGGGTTGCTGCTCGTCGCGTATGTGGCTACTTTCCTAACCGTTTCCAGAAACTGGGACTTGTTCCGGCGCAAGCACTTCACTCTTGGCGTGGCCGCACAGTTTCTATATGTGGCGGCGCAAACTGGCATTTTCAGTTTTTTCGTCAACTACGTTCTGGAGAATGATCCGGGCGTGAGCCGTATGCAGGCCGCGCGATGGCTGGGGCTCATTGGATTTGTCCTGTTCATGGTCGGGCGAATGTGCGGCAGCGCCGTGATCAGTCAGTTCAAGCCGGAGCGTGTGCTCACGGCCTATTCCGTCATGAACGTGGTGCTGGTCGCAATCACCATAGGCGGCGGTAAAACGGGAATGTATGCCATGTTCGCTTCGTTTTTCTTCATGTCGATAGGGTTCCCGACGATCTTTGCCCTCGGGATCCGCGGGCTGGGCGAGCACACCAAGTTCGGCTCATCGCTGATCGTGATGTCCATCGTCGGCGGCGCCATTAGCCCGCCCTTCATGGGCCATATCGCGGACCAGCACTCCATGCGCACCGGCTTCGTGGTGCCGCTGATCTGTTTTGTGTTCGTGGCTCTCTACGGTGCCATCTGGGCAAGACTCATCAGGCAGGACGCAACTGCGGGCGCTGCTGTCTCTTAGGTTCAAGCCGTCACGTCGATGTGGACGGCGATATTTCGATAGGAGGAAAAGACATCATGTCTCACCATTCTTTTTTGCTATGGCAGTCCATTCGTAGGCTCGCCGTCATCGTGCTTGGATTGTCCGCGTTTTCCACCCTGCATGCCCAGAACGCCACAGCCCCAACCGCCTCGGAAGATCCGGCGGTCATCGATCAAGCGTGGCAAAAGGCCAGCAGCAAATATGATTCTGCGCGCGCGGCCCTGCTCAAGGACGTTGACAGCGCCAATGCCCAGGGGCCGTTCCGTGCAGACTGGGAGTCGCTTCAGAAGTTTGAAGCTCCGGAGTGGTACCGGGATGCAAAGTTCGGCATCTTTATTCACTGGGGAGTCTATTCCGTCCCGGCCTTTGGAAGTGAATGGTATCCGCGGCTGATGTACGAGACCGGGACTCCAGAATTCAAGCACCACATTGCGACCTACGGCCCACAGGATAAGTTCGGGTACAAGGATTTTGTTCCCATGTTCAAAGCAGAACACTATGATCCTGCCGCATGGGCCGAGTTGTTCAAGAAGGCGGGCGCGAAGTACGTGGTCCCGGTGGCGGAGCATCACGACGGCTTTGCCATGTACGACAGCGGAGTGAGCGACTGGACCGCCGCCAAAATGGGGCCGCACCGCGATCTGATCGGGGACCTGGCGAAAGCGGTGCGCGCCGAGGGGTTGCATTTCGGAGTGTCGTCGCACCGCGTGGAGCACAATTTTTTCCTTGGGGTTGGCCGCACGTTCTCGTCTGATATTAACGATCCGCAATACGCCGCCTTCTACGGCCCGGCGCACAACTGGCTGAACAACAAGTGGGGCACTCCCCTCGACGGGGACTTCACCTATGTTTCACCGGCATGGGCCAATGATTGGCTGGCGCGGAGCACGGAACTGGTCGAAAAATATCATCCCGATGTCGTATATTTCGACTGGTGGATTGGGCAGGCATCCATCCGCCCCAATCTCAGTCGCTTTGCAGCGTTCTACTACAACAGTTCGCTCAAGTATGGAGATCACATCGGCGTGATCAACTACAAAGACTATGCCATGCAGGAGCATGCCGCGGTGCTGGATTTGGAGCGCGGCCAACTCAGCGATGTTCGGCCACTGCCCTGGCAAACCGACACCTCCATCAGCAACAAGTCTTGGGGCTTCATTCAGGACGACACCTTCAAGTCACCGCAGTTCGTGATCAGCCAGCTTATCGACATCGTGAGCAAGAATGGCAACCTCTTGCTCAACATCGGGCCCCGCTCCGACGGGACCATCCCGGATGAGGTGCAGCGGGTGCTTTTGGATGTTGGTGCCTGGCTGAACGTCAACGGAGAGGCAATCTACGGTACTCGCCCATGGAGAACCTATGGCGAGGGCCCCACCAAAGTTGCAGCCGGCTCCTTTCACGACACCGATACCGCCAACTACACGCCGGAGGATTTTCGTTTCACCACCAAAGGCGATGTTTTGTACGCGATCGGACTCGCTTGGCCGGGCACCGGTGAAGCGGTGATTCATTCCCTCGGGCTGACGCTGGGTGGCAAACGCGTTCAATCAGTATCCCTGATGGGCAGCGAGACCAGGGTGCAGTTTAGCCAGAATACAGATGGACTGCGGGTCCTTCTGCCAGCCCAGGCTCCGTCGAAATACGCTTATGCGCTTCGCGTGAAGTTTGACCAATAGGATTAGGAGCGGAGATCCGGGTCAGTAGCGCGCGAAAGAAACACGTTGACTGGCATTTGCAATAACCGGGCATCAGTACCTGAATATGAAAGCGCTCGTACTCCATAAGCCGGGGCAGGCATCCATCGTGACGGTTCCAGAACCCGTCGTCGCGAAAGGAGAGGTACTGCTGAAGGTCCGGATGGTGGGATTCTGCGGGAGCGATTTGAATTCATTCCGTGGCCTCAATCCGCTGGTCTCTTATCCGCGCATCCTTGGCCATGAAGTATCGGCTACTGTCGTTCACGGCGGCGGCGGGATCGGTGACGGCACTGATGTGGCATTGTCCCCGTACACAAGCTGTGGTCAATGCGCATCATGTCGGCGCATGCGTTCACACGCTTGCCAGTTCAACCAGACACTCGGCGTGCAAAGGGATGGAGCGCTCAGTGAATTCATCGCGCTGCCACAAGAGAAGCTGTATCCAGCGAAGCTCACGCCAACAGAGTTGTGCCTGGTGGAGCCGCTGACAGTGGGGTTTCACGCAGTATCACGGGGGAGGGTGACGGCCGATGACAGAGTCGCGGTTTTCGGATGTGGGGGAGTTGGGCTGGGTGCAATCGCCGGTTCCAGTTTCCGCGGCGCCTCCACCATCTGTATCGACGTGGATGACGAAAAGCTCGACCTTGCTCGGCGCGCGGGTGGTACCCACACCATCCATAGCACACGAGATCGCCTCCATGACCGGCTGCAGGAAATGACCGATGGGCGCGGACCGGACGTCGTCATCGAGGCGGTTGGCACTCCAGCAACCTTCCGAGCTGCTGTTGAAGAGGTCGCTTTTACGGGCAGGGTTGTGTACATCGGGTATGCCAAAGAGCCTGTGAGCTACGAGACCAGGTTATTCGTGCAGAAGGAGTTGGACATCCTTGGATCACGAAATGCCGAACGCCAGGATTTTGAAGCGGTGATCCGATTGCTCGAGGCAGGACGATTTCCTGTCGATCAGGCCGTAAGCTTGACCGTGAGTCTCGACGAAGCCCCGGGCGCGCTGCGCACCTGGAGCGAGAATCCATCAAGCTTCAAGAAGATTATGGTCAGCTTGGATTAGAACAACGAGGGTTTTCCGTTAAGAATCTCTGCCTACCAGTAGTGGACCGCAACCACAGTCGGTAAGCTCGGAATGTTATTCACAACATTCGTGTGCAGCACGATCTGCACATTCTTGCTCGTCCAGTCCTTTGGCGCTCGTTTGAGAACCTCGGCATTGTCGGCACCGGAACGCAGACCTCTTACGTGGTGGCCCTTTACACAAAGATGGCGCCCGAGGCGCTGGAACCGCCGCTTGTGGATAACCTGGTGAAAGACATTGAATCGCGAGATGGGCATCTATCGACCGGGTTTCTGGGTACTCCGTTCCTTCTTTTCAGCTTGGCCGATCATGGGCGCACGGACGTCGCTTACAAGTTACTTCTGAATGAAACTTATCCCTCCTGGGGATACATGCTCTCCAAAGGTGCGACCACGTGGTGGGAGCGGTGGAACGGCGACAGTGGCGATCCGGCAATGAATCTTATAATCACTACGCGTTCGGATCGGTTATGGCATGGGTGTATCGCGACCTTGTGGGGATCGACACTTCGCCGGACGGAGCCGGGTTCCGGCACATAGTAATTCATCCGCGTCCGAATGCCGCTGTGACTCATGCGACAGGAGAATATCAGTCGGTTTACGGCAAAATCTCTACCGAGTGGACGGAAGGCCCAAATTCCTTTTCATTGAAAGTAGCCATCCCCGCAAACACAACCGCGACTATCTATGTTCCTGCGCTGTCGAATGCACGCGTATGGGAACACGGTTCTCCAGTCGAAGCCCCGGAGGAAAACGGATCGTATGTCGTTCAAAGCGGATCGGGCGTTTACAGTATTGAGGTGAAGTAACTGACAGGTTATCGAACTCGCATGCCGATGGTGAGGCGAAGCCTCCAGCGTCCAATAGTTATGTGCATTCCTAATAAGAGAAATTCCTAAGAGGTTCTATGGCTGTTGTGTTTCGTCATTAAGACTGGTTCTTGAAAGGGAGAGGCAGCCCGTAGTCCTCCAACCCGTCACTAGTGTAGTTGAGCTTGAGCCTGGAACAGCAGATCGCGCGGCAGCAGCGAGCCCTGCGACGGGCTTCTTATTTTCTTTCCAAGCAGCCGCAGGCACCCGCTGCTGAATCGTTCCCTCGTTTAGCGCCTCAGCTTTTTTCTTGTACGGTACCGGAGACTTGGGGTGGCCTGGCCACGGCCCTCTTCAACCGTGGAAGTCGCGAGAGATCTTCGCTCGACGAGATCTGCGTCATATGGTTTCAAGCGGACGACGCCTTCATATGAGGTACCGCTGACGATCCCGCGCTTGTTTCTCCCAATGGCAACTGTCTTCTCGTCGCCGGTTGTGTTCACGTACAACGTTCGTCCATCCACCACGCGCGCGTAAACCCCGTCGGGAGTTTCCGGTCCTTTCTCGATGTCGAGGGTTGAATACAGGCTGCGCACCAGCGGAGCCAGCACCGACATTTGCGAAGGAACGGAAACGTAGATTGCTCGCCCCTTGCCATAGTTGTTGACTGTGATGGCCGGCGACTTCTCCGGCGTGTTCGTAAACATGGCCATCGGCTTCGCAGTGTGCGGTTCAAGCACTTCGTAGAAGCCGATGCTGGCCTTTTCAATTTGCCCGTTCAGACTGATCTCGGGCGGCGGGCTTGGCCGATAGAACTCCGAGGTGCGGATCCCGAATACATCGATTAACCCCCCGGAATTAACTTCTGACCACTATCGTGGCGGTTTAAAGTCTGTGCTCAAGCAAGCCTAAAGGAGGCAGCGATGAAGAAGGTCTTGATTGCCGGCGCCGGCACTGGTTTTGGACATCGGTCATGCGACGTAGTTCTCCAATGTGCCTATTCCGTCGATTCCGATGCGAATGAGATCGTCTCTCCGCAGTGTGAAGTCATCACCGGGCACGATCCCGGTTCCTGTCATCAGGTACACTCCGACAGGAAAACTGTTGTCCCGAAACAAGAAGTGCACTAGTTCTTTCAAGTCTCGTTTCAGTTCCTTCAGTGTCGTGCTTCCCTCGAAGGCGAGGCTTCCGTTCCGCAAAATTTCCAACGTAATCGTTGTAGTGAGCGAAGGTTCTGCGCATAGAAGGACACAAGGGCCCAGTGCGCAGCTTCGGCTGTAGATTTTTGCTTGTGGCAGGTATAGCGGGTTCTCGCCTTCGATGTCCCGCGCGCTCATGTCGTTGCCGATCGTGCAGCCGATGATCGTTCCTTGCGCACTTACCAGGAGGGTTAATTCCGGCTCCGGTACTGACCACTTAGCATCCGAGCGGATGTTGACAGGCTGTCCTGGTCCCACCACACGCTGGCCCGTCGCCTTGAAAAAAAGCTCGGGACGCTCGGCGGAGTAAACCCGGTCATAAAAGTCGCCTCCACTGTTTTGCTTGCTTTCCTCGATGCGGGCGTTACGGCTGCGGTAGTAGGTCACGCCGGCAGCCCAGACTTCCTGGCTGACGACGGGCGCGAGAACGGTCGCTGGATCGAAGCTTACTGAAGGAGTCTTCGTCGCCTCTTGAGCGCGTGCCTCCAGTTCAGGATCACAGAGAATACGGTCCCATATTTCTGGCGAAGCCAAGTCGCTCAGGAAATGGAATCGGCCTTCATCTTCGACAAACGCACCTTTGGTTGTGCGATAGAGTCTCAACGAACCTCCCCGGATCTCAGCCATTTGATTTCTGCGAGCCAGCTTCAAGTTGCGACACGATATCTCCAGGATCGTAGACGCAGCCTCCCCAAACCCCTCCGCTCGCCTGGATCAGCGCCGCCCAGAGCCGCGTATCTGGCGGCAAATCGGGATGAGAAGCTAAGTCCTCGCGTGGGGCACGAGCCGCAAGGCGCCGCGCACCTTCATCCGGCGAAAACATTTCTACACCCTCCCCAATCAGGTTCAGCGTTCCATTGACGGCACTGCGCTCAATGACAATCTCTATCATATCTCTATCCCGCACTCGTCCGATCGGCCCACCGGCCAGCGCTTCCGGGGAAACATGCCCTATGCACGCGCCGGTCGAGACACCGCTGAAACGTCCATCCGTGACAACGGCAACGTTCTTGCCGATTGGCAGATGCTTGAGCGCTGACGTGATCTGGTATGTCTCCTGCATGCCTGTTCCCACTGGTCCAGCGCAAATCAGCATAAGAACGTCGCCTTCCATGACATCTCCACGTCGGATGGCATCCATCGCCGCACTTTCTGTGACGAACACACGCGCGGGGCCAACGTGGCGGAATACATTTCCTTCGGCGATGAGTGATGGATCGATTGCGGTGCTCTTGACGACGCTTCCTTGCGGAGCGAGATTGCCCATAGGAAAGCAGATTGTTGACGACATTCCATGTGCGCGCGCTTGGTCGGGCGAGAAGATAACTTGGTCCGGATCGATCGAATCCAACTCCTTCAGCCTTTTTTTCAATGTGCGGCGCCGCTCGGACTGCTCCCACCAGTTGAGATTCTCGTCTAGAGTATCTCCCGTAACTGTTCGAACACTGCAATCGAGGAGTCCCGCATGACGAAGATGCAACATCACCTCCGGCACGCCACCGGCCAGGAAGACCTGAATGGTTGCGAAGTTGTTGGGTCCATTTGGCAAGGCATCGACCAGGCGAGGCACAGCGCGATTGACGGTAGCCCAATCATTCGCCGTCGGGCGGCCAAGGCCGGCAGCATGGGCGATCGCAGGAATGTGCAGAAGAAGATTGGTAGATCCGCCAAAAGCGGCGTGTACGATCATAGCGTTTCGGATCGCCGCGTCCGTCAGGACGCCACTCGTGCCAACGCCGAGTTGCGTCAACCGTAGCAGAGCCCGCGCCGAACGCGCGGCCGCGTCGAGCCAGATTGATTGACCGGAGGGCGCAAGAGCTGAGTGCGGCAGAGAAAGTCCGAGAGCCTCACCAACGACCTGCGACGTAGCAGCCGTACCCAGGAACTGGCAGCCGCCGCCGGGGGTTGCGCATGCGCGACAGCCTACTTCGGAGGCGTATTCCAATGTGATCTGCTGGTGCGCGAATCGCGCCCCTATGGTCTGTACCTTACCAGCGTCTTCCCCAGCTTCCGGCAGCAACGATACTCCGCCGGGAACCAGCACACTCGGGAATCCCGCCGATGATGCGAGCGCCATCATCATTGCGGGCAGTCCCTTATCGCAGGTAGCAATTCCAATCACGCCCTTTCTCGTCGGCAGCGAGCGGATGAGTCGCCGGAGTACCATCGCTGCGTCATTGCGGTAGGGGAGGGAATCGAACATGCCGCTGGTTCCCTGTGTGCGGCCATCGCAAGGATCGGTCACCGCCCCGCTGAATGGAACCGCCCCCAAAGACTTCAATTCACGCGCCGCTTCAGCTACCAACAGACCAACTTCCCAATGTCCGGTATGAAAACCGAGTGCGATAGGCGTGCCGTCATGCGCGCGTGTTCCTCCATGAGTACTGAGTACGAGGACTTCTGGTCCGAGTAACTTATCGGGGGCCCATCCCATCCCGACATTCATACTGAGGCCGAACAGGTTTCCTGAAGGCTGATGGAGTAGTCCGTCGGCGGAGAGTGGCAGTTTTCCGGCTGGTCCTGGAGCATGCGTGCGCACAGCATTCAGAGCAGCGCCCGGAGATTCGAGAACAGAGTTGAGGGAAACCGTCATCGCCGCCGTTCCGGGGCTTGCAGGGTCACGCTCGAACTCCTTTTGCATTATGGCAACACACTTTGCCCACCGCATCCGCGATGATAATGTACCAGAGTGTCAGTGCGAGTAAGGATAATCGACATGCTCGCCGCGTGGGTCCGGGGACATTGCAAGCATGAATTCTATCTTCAAACTTATTGTCTTCAGCGCCGTGATAACGAGCTTCGCAGCATCGTACAAACTCAAAATGCTGTCGGAATCGGCAAATCAGCCGCTGGGTGCTGAAGTCGTCCGAGTTGATAAGGCGCTTGATTCGTTGATCGCGCCGGGCGCCACCATTGAAAAGGTCGCAGGTGGATTCAAATTTACAGAAGGGCCGATGTGGCGCGATGGCCGGCTCTGGATCTCCGATGTTGTGGGAGACAAGATCTACGGCATTACTCCGGCCGGGAAGGTCGATTTGCTGTTAGAAAAAGCGGGCGGATACAAGGATCCGCCGCCTGAAGCGTACCTCGGACCCAACGCGATGGTCACCGATAAAGACGGAACGGTGATTCTCGCGCAGCAAGGCGGCCGGAAGCTGATGCGCATTACTGAATCCAATGACAGGGGACAGGGAGATCAACTCAAGATGTCGTTGTTCCTGGATGCGTTCGAGGAAAAAAAGTTTAACAGTCCGAACGATCTGGTATTCGCGCTTGATGGTGCGTTGTGGTTTACCGATCCGTCGTATGGCTTGGCGGGCGGGGACAAGGATCCGCACAAAGAGATCCCGTTTAACGGGGTCTATCGCTATAAGGATGGAAAGCTCACCGCTGTGATCAAAGATCTAACGTTGCCAAACGGCATTGGTTTTTCACCCGATGGGAAAACGCTATACGTCTCCAACTCGGGACCGAAGATGGCCGTGCATCAATATATGGTTGCATCCGATGGCTCGGTCACCGAAGGGCGAATCTTGATGACTTTTCCCGATGGTGCGGGACCGGGGGTACCCGATGGACTGAAGGTAGATTCGGCGGGTAATATCTGGGCCACCGGCCCCGGCGGCATTCGCATCATCGCGCCCAATGGCAAACTTCTCGGCCAGATCAAACTGCCCGAAACAGCAGCCAACCTGGCATGGGCTGACGACGGCAAGACGCTCTATATTACCGCCCAGACCAGCGTCTACCGCCTGAAGGTGAGAACGCCTGGAAAAATGCCGCTCTATCGGAAATGATCGTTTCGCAGTCCCAAAAATCCGAACAATATTCGGACATGAGGCCTATGACCCACACGATGAAGGTTTTTCTTCTGGCGCTGGCGCTCGCCGCGAAAGCGGTTTACTCCATCGCGCAAGAACCCTCCCTTCCCGCTTACAAAGACACGAAGCTGTCTTTCGAAGAGAGAGCGCGTGATCTGGAGCAACGAATGACGCTCGATGAAAAAGTTTCACAGCTCGGGCACACTGCCGACGGCATCGAGCGTCTGGGTATTCCGGAATACAACTGGTGGAATGAAGGCCTGCACGGAGTCGCCCGCGCCGGCGTTGCGACGGTTTTTCCGCAGGCTATCGGCCTGGCTGCAACGTTTGACGACAAGCTGCTCTTTCAGGATGCGGATGCGATCAGCACTGAATTCCGGGCAAAATACAACACAGACAAGGGCAAAGATGGTTCGACGGTCTGGTACAAGGGGCTGACGGTGTGGTCGCCAAATATCAATATCTTTCGCGATCCGCGATGGGGACGCGGACAGGAAACCTACGGTGAGGATCCGTATCTGACGTCCCGCATGGGACTGGCTTTCGTCAAAGGGCTACAAGGAGACAATCCGAAATATCTGAAAACGGTCGCAACGCCAAAACATTTCGCCGTACACAGTGGTCCGGAAGCGACGCGGCATGAAGTCGACGTGATCGTTTCACGCCATGATATGGAAGACACCTATCTGCCCGCCTTTCGGACAACGCTGGTGGATGGCCGCGCGGATTCCGTCATGTGCGCTTACAACGCCATCAACGGAGAGCCGGCATGCGCCAACAAAGTCCTGCTTACTGACCATCTTCGCCAGGCCTGGAGGTTCCAGGGATACGTCGTCTCCGACTGCGCCGCCATTGAGGACGTCAGCGCGCATCACAATTTCAAGCCAACACAGGAAGAAGGCGTAGCGACCTCTCTGGAGGCAGGCACCGATCTCATTTGCGGGTCTCCACAATCTCGGGTGAAATTGGAACGGGAAGCCGCACTGAACGCCGTTCGCCAAGGAGTTCTGTCCGAATCGATCATCGACACCGCCGTCATTCGAACACTGACCGCTCGGTTCCGTCTTGGTATGTTCGATCCACGCTCTCTGGTTCCCTGGTCGAATCTTCGCGCAAATGCCAACAACACTCCGGCGCATCGGGCACTCGCATTGAGGACTGCCCGCGAGTCGCTTGTTCTGTTGAAGAATGAAAATCATTTTCTTCCACTCAAGAAGCCTTACCGCAAAGTCGCCGTAATTGGGCCGAATGCCGACAGCCTGGACGCGTTGGAAGGAAATTACAACGGAACGCCATCCACTCCAGTGACGATCCTCGCCGGTTTGCGTAAACGGTTTCCAAGATCGACGATTCGCTATGTACAAGGCACGGGCCTGATCGGGACAGTCCTTCGGCCCATTCCCAAAACCGTGCTGTATAGGGACACCACCCGGACCACGCATGGGCTGAACGCCGAATATTTTGACAATGCCAAGCTTGAAGGCGAGCCGATAATGCGGCGAGTCGATTCGGACGTGAACTTCACATGGGCGTTCGCTGGCGTCACTCCGAAGCTCAAGACGAATTACTCGGTGCGCTGGACGGGCGTTCTCTCGCCCTCTGAAACAGCGGACTACATCATCGGTTTCACCGGACAAGACGGCTATCGCGTATGGATCAATGGCGATCCGATTGTTAATGATTGGACGCAGCATCGGCCATCCACAACCCAGACAACCCCGATTCACCTGGAAAGCGGCAAGAGTTACTCCATTAAGATCGAATACTTTCAAACCATCCGGTCAGCGGAGGCGAAACTCGTTTGGGGCATGCCGGGTCGCGAAGAAGATGAAGCCGTGAAAGCAGCACGAGAGTCTGATCTGGTCGTACTGGTGCTGGGCCTATCCGCGCGAATCGAAGGCGAGGAAATGAAAGTAAATGCCGAAGGGTTCTCGGGCGGAGATCGAACGAGCCTCGATTTGCCGGCCCCGCAGCAACAATTGCTTGAAAGGGTTGTTGCGGCAGGGAAGCCAACCCTCCTGGTGTTGACCAACGGAAGCGCTCTCGCCGTAAATTGGGCGAACGAACACGTGCCCGTGATTCTCGAGGCATGGTACCCCGGCGAAGCCGGAGGCACAGCGGTCGCCGAGGCCTTGGCAGGCGACTTCAGCCCCGCAGGGCGGCTTCCGGTGACTTTCTATACAGGCGTCGAACAGCTTCCCGCATTTGAGAACTACTCAATGGCGAATCGCACTTATCGCTATTTCAGCGGCGAGCCACTCTATCCGTTTGGGTACGGTTTGAGTTACACGACGTTTGAGTACAGCAACCCAGCTGTGAGCAGCGATTCCATCACGGCGGATGACTCCGTTACCATCTCCGCAAAGGTCAGTAACCGCGGCGCAACGGATTCCGATGAAGTAGTGCAGTTGTACCTGACACATGAAGGAGTCAATGGAGCGGCGCTGAAAGAACTGCGGGGGTTTCGTCGTATTCATCTAAGGCGCGGCCAAGCCACAACGGTAAAATTCACATTGCGCGATCGCGATCTCAGTGTCGTGGATGCTGACGGAACACGTCGCATCCTCAAGGGGACGATCAAAGCATGGATTGGAGGCGGACAGCCTTCGGCAGCAGAAAGCAAAATCGTTAGCCAGGGTGTGAATACGAATTTCAGCATCACATCGGAAAAAACGCTCCCTGAATAGCAAGCCCACAAAAGGAAAGGCAATCCGATGGAAACGAGGGGATTCGAATTGTCCGGATTATCGCTTATAGGAGACACGGCAGCCGAGTCGAATGGCACTGCTTTTCGCGCGGCAAATCCGGCGAATGGCGCCGAGCTGGAGCCAAGATTCCACGCTGCCACGCCGGCGGATATCGATCGAGCCGCCGATCTGGCTGACGCCGCATTTTCGGCATTTAGTGCCTTGAGTGGAAATGAACGAGCTGCCTTTTTGCGCCGAATTGCCGCCGGGTTAGCCAGTGAAGGCACGGCGATCATCGAACGCGCAAACCTTGAGACTGGACTTGCTCTGCCTCGTCTACAAAATGAGCTTGGCCGCACAACAGGTCAGCTTCTTCTGTTTGCCGAGGTGCTCGAAGAGGGCTCGTGGGTGAATGCCCGCATCGATGAAGCCGATCGCGAGCGTAAACCGTTTCCTCGCCCCGATATTCGCTCGATGTTGTGCCCGCTCGGTCCGGTCGCTATTTTTGGCGCCAGTAACTTTCCCCTGGCATTCTCTGTCGCAGGTGGAGACACAGCGTCTGCTCTCGCCGCAGGCAACCCGGTGATCGTCAAAGCCCATCCGGCGCATCCGGGAACCAGCGAGCTGGTTGGAAAGGTAATCCAGAGAGCGGTGCGAGAATGCGCGCTGCCCCCGGGAGTATTTTCTTTGCTCTTCGACGCCGGCATCGAGGTGGGCACGGCGCTAGTGCAGCACCCATCTATAAAGGCAATCGCATTTACTGGATCTGCGAGTGGAGGTCAAGCACTGATGCGTTTGGCCGCGCAGCGTCCAGAGCCCATTCCCTGCTACGCCGAAATGGGGAGCACCAATCCGCTGTTCGTCCTTCCCGGTGCGATGCGGGAGCGGAGTGCGCAACTTGCCAGAGGTGTGCAGACATCATTCACCATGGGCTCGGGACAGTTCTGCACCAAGCCTGGACTTGTGTTCTTGCCAAAGAGTGAGAGCGGGGATTTCATCGAGTGCTTGCGGGGTCTTGTGGCGGAACACACGACGTATGGAATGCTGACATCGGGCATCGCCGCAAGATACAACGACGCGATTCAAAGGCGCCTGGACGAAGGAAGAGCACATCTGGTCGCGGGCTCGCCCGACAAGCTTGTGACCAATGCTGCCACATCCGCCACTACAGTGTTCGGCGTCTCGCTGGCCGATTTCCTGGCGCATTCGGAGTTGGGCGACGAGGTCTTTGGACCGACTACACTTCTGATTGACTATGGTTCGCCCAGCGATCTCTTGCCTGTCGCGCGAAAATTACACGGACACCTTACGGCTACAATTCATGGAACTGCAGAAGATCTCGCTGGCGCTCAGGATCTGATTCGCGTGCTGAAAACCAAGGTGGGACGCATTCTCTTCAATGGGTATCCCACTGGAGTCGAGGTAGGTCATGCCATGGTTCACGGCGGCCCGTTTCCTGCTACTTCCGATGGGCGTTCCACTTCGGTCGGTTCGGCGGCGATTTTGCGCTTTGCGCGGCCAATTTGCTATCAGGACTTTCCTGATTCCGAGTTGCCCTCGGAGTTGCAACAGGCAAATCCCCTGGGCATCATGCGGCTCGTGAATGGCACGCTTACACGAAGCTAGCGGCAGCTGGCGCTCGCAGTCTGCTCACTGGACGCAGCGATCTCATCGGGTCGGTTATCCCGTGTCTGCTGCATCCCTTCTTTCTTTGCCGAAATTGCCAAGTCGATTTCCGAGGTCTTGAGAAGAGGACAGGAAGTGAGACATGAAGATTCTGATGGTTGGGTGGAGAAGCGGTGGTCGTCGGTCGAGGTTGCGTCGTTTCGCGTGGAAGTTACCGGCCCGCCGACTCGGGTTCGTCCTGCTGACAGTATCGTTAGAGGGCATTGCGTTCGCACAGAGTGCCCCACTTGTGTTGGAGCGAGATGGGAGGGTGATTTCGCTGGAACCTTATGCTGCCAACATTCTGCGGGTAACGATGAGCACTGACAAGGCTGAGGCGACCGGCGCTCCGGGCTATGGTTTTGTGGCAACGCCGTCGGCCGAGGGGTGGACCCACGAGCGCACTGCAGAAGGCGGTGAGGTTTTTCGCTCGAGCAAGATGGTTGTCCGAGTAGCGCCAGAAAATCTTCCGGCTGAGAAATTGCCACAGCCGATGCCGCTGGATGCGCTGAATCGTCAACTGCGCGAACCCTACTTTGGCGGAGGCGGCGGCCAAGGTCCATACAACGATGCGCTTCTGTTTACGAGGGCCGACGGCAAGATGCTGGTGCACATGCGCAACTGGTCGATGGCACCGGAACGCGCGGACGTTGCCCAGCAGGACATCGGTGCCAAGGGTTACTCGGTAGCGGCTGCATTCGACTCGCCCTCGGACGAACACTACTACGGGCTGGGCCAGCAGCAAAAGGGCTGGATGGACCTCCGCGACCACGAGATCCGGTGCTGGCATGACTACGGGGCGATTGGGGGCGAGGACGTTTGCGTACCGTTTATGGTGTCGAGTCGCGGGTACGGGTTGGTATGGGATAACCCCTCGAAAACGACCGTTGCGCTGGGCTTCAATCAAAGGAACATGTGGTCCTCGGAGGTGGGGGATCGTGTTTCTTTCTTCGTGATTGCTGGGAATACGACTGACCAAGTTTATGAGGGCTATCGCCATCTGACCGGCCTAACGCACATGCTGCCGAAGGCGGCGTACGGATACATCCAGAGCAAGGCGATTTATCCAACGCAGGAACAGATTCTGGATGTGGCGAAGAAGTATCGTGACAAGAAACTGCCTCTGGATGGAATCGTGGTGGACTTTCTCAACATGACGAAGCAGGGGGAACTGGATCTCGATCCGGCGCGCTGGCCGGATCCGGCAGGAATGAATCGTGACCTGCATGCGATGGGAGTGAATACGTTGTTGAGCGTGTGGCCTCATTTCTCGCGTGCCAGTCAGTTTTACGACATGCTATTGAAGAATGGATGGCTGATCCATAAGCCCGACGGAACACCCGATTCGGGATGGACGAAGGAGACGATCGGGCCGAATCTCGATACCACAAACCCTGAGGCGGCGAAGTGGTGGTGGGAGAAGATTCGCGACCGTTATGTAAGACCGTATGGATTCGACTACCTGTGGCTGGATGAGACCGAACCAGATATCGATCCGGCGGGCGACATGTTCTCGGTAGGTTCGGGCATACGCTACTACAACGTTTATCCGCTGTTTCACACATCGTCAGTGTACGAAGGGTTCCGCCGGGATTTTGGAGACAGCCGGAGGGTCATGATCCTGGCGCGGGCAGCGTACCTCGGGGCGCAGCGCAACGGCACTGTGTTCTGGTCGAGCGACATCGTTTCGACGTGGGACATGCTGAAGCGCTCGCGTTCCGGCGGGGCTGAATTTCGCCGCGACAGGATTACCGTACTGGGACACGGATATCGCCGGGTTCTTTTCTCCGGCGGTGCCTCCGGACTACCGCGCCGAGCACAAGCCATTGATCGATGGATCGGATGCGCGAGAGACGATTGCGAACTATGAGGACTATCCCGAACTGTTTGTGCGTTGGTTTGAATGGGGCGTATTCCAGCCGATCATGCGGGCGCATGGAGAGAGGGCTCACAACGAGGTATGGTCGTATGGCAAGCAGGCGGAACAGATTCTGGAGAAGTATCTGAAACTGCGCTACCAGCTTTTGCCCTACACCTATTCGTCAGCCTTTCGCAGCTACCAGACCGGCGCTCCTTATATGCGAGCGCTGTTCATGGACTTTCCTGCCGACCCGAAGGTTGCGGATATTCCGGATGAATATATGTATGGGCCGGCGTTCCTGGTCGCTCCCGTCGTCGAGCAGGGCGCGACTCAACGAACCCTGTATCTGCCAGCAGGTTGTGACTGGTACAACTATTGGACGAATGAGCGGTTGCATGGTGGACAGACCATCGTGGCCGACGCTCCGATTGATAAATTGCCACTGTTCGTGAGGGAGGGAAGCATCGTGCCGCTCGGGTCGGATGTGGATAGCACGCAGGAGAAGCAGAGAATTGGGTCCGTGCGCGTGTACCCGGGAGCCAACGGCAGCTTTGTCCTTTTTGAGGATGACGGAAAGACCTACGCTTACGAGAAGGGTGGCGGCTCAATTGCAACTTTGACGTGGGACGATACCGCACATCAACTGACGCACGAGGGCGGCGCAGCAGCGAGTGAACTGGACAAAGCAACGGTAGTCGTAATCGGCAGGTAGGCAAGCCGTTTTAAAGTTGACCCGAGATCGTCTGTGCGGGCCGACATTCACCGAGGAGAGACGAATGCGTTCGGAAACGTTTTGCGCTATATGCTGTCTTATCGTTGCTTTCGCTGGGTCTGCGTTCGCCCAACAGAATGATTCCTGCAGCCCGCTGATGAACTTCAAAATTCCAAGCCTGGAGATCACCAAGGCCGACCATGTCGAGGCTGGAAGCACCGAGCCGATCCCCTGGAACCAAAGTCGCAGCGCTCCTCTTCCTGCCTATTGCCGTATCGAAGGAGTCATGAACCGGCGGACTGGAGTCGGCGGAGAGGAATTTGGGATTACCTTTGTACTGGCGATGCCCGACAAATGGAATGGCGACTTTGTGATGCAAGGTGGAGGCGGCAGCAATGGCGTTGTGATTGCGCCACTTGGGTTGAATGCCGCGGGAGACACGCCTGGCCTTATGCGCGGATTTGCCGTTGTAAGTACGGACACGGGTCATAAGAGCCACCGTCCAGGATTTGATTTCGATTTCATGAGAGATCAGCAGGCGTATCTGGATTTTGCTTATCTCGCAAATGCTGAGGTGGCGGAGCTGGCTAAAAAACTCATCGCGCAACACTACGGAAAGCCGGCAGCCTTTTCGTATTTCTCAGGCTGTTCGACGGGCGGCCGTGAGGGCATGATTCTTTCGCAGCGCTATCCCACAGTGTTCAATGGCATCATCTCCGGTGATCCCGCCATGCGCACCGGCCTTTCCAACCTCGCCATCGGCAGATGGATTCCCATTGCTTTCAATCAAGTTGCCCCGAAGGACGCAAATGGGAAACCAATGATCGAGCAAGTTATTACTGACAACGACCGAAAGCTGATCAAAGATGCCCTTATGAAGAAATGCGATGCTAAAGACGGTCTTACCGACGGATTAATCTCCGATCCTCTCGCATGTGATTTCGATCCCGAGATGTTGGCGTGCCACAGCGAAAAGAACGACTCCTGTTTGGCTCCGGACAAAGCTGCCGCCATCAAGAAGGCCCTCGGCGGGCCGAAAACCTCGAGTGGAACCCAGGTCTATGCAGGCTTCCTCTACGATACGGGCATCACGAACGGTCCGCCGTTCCGGGGATTGCTCTCACCAGGACCCGGCATTTTCGGACCTGCGACGACTGACATGACAATGGATGTTGACAAGGAAGCTCTGGCCGACATCCAGCCGATCGTAGACTCAATGTCCACCAACTTGACGACCTTCTCGGCGCACGGAGGGAAGCTCATCTTCTACCACGGCGATAGCGACCCATGGTTTTCACCGCTCGATACGTTCGACTATTACAAGGACATGGCCGCTGCCAACGGGGGCCTCGACGCCGTCTCCAATTGGAGTCAATTCTATTTTGTCCCAGGGATGAGCCACTGTGGCGGAGGCCAGGCGCTTGATCAGTTTGATATGTTGGGTGCGATTGTCGATTGGGTCGAGAAGGGAACGGCGCCGGTGTCAGTGATCGCGACTGGCAAAGCCTTTCCCGGGCGCAGCCGGCCGCTGTGTGCTTATCCGAGGCACGCTCACTACAAAGGGCAAGGGAACACGGAAGACGCAGCCAACTTCGAATGCCGTTAAATCGTTACTTCTGCTCAAAAGGACATGGCTTCTTATGCGTTCACGTCTTGTCGGTTTCACGCTAATTGTTATGGCTATCACGGCGCCGCTGATAGCTGCCCAAAAAGTTGAATTGTCGATTGACGCATCCAAGACCGGTGCGAAGATCGATCGCAACATTTTCGGGCAGTTCGCGGAGCATCTCGGACACGGCATTTACGAAGGAATTTGGGTCGGGCCCGATTCCAAGATCCCGAATACTCGCGGGATTCGCAACGATGTCGTTGCGGCCCTGAAAGCGATCAAGGTACCCAATGTTCGTTGGCCCGGGGGCTGCTTCGGCGACGAATATCACTGGCGCAAGGGCATTGGCCCTCAACGATCAGTGACTCTGAACCCCAACTGGGGCGGAGTGACTGAGGCGAACACCTTTGGAACACATGAGTTCATGGACTTCATCGATCAGATCGGGGCGGAAGCGTATGTCTCCGTCAATGTTGGTTCCGGCACTCCGCAGGAGGCTGCCGAATGGCTGGAATACATGACGGCCGCAGCGCCGACGACGCTGGTAAAAGAACGTGCCGCTAACGGGCATCCAGCTCCATATAGAGTCGCCTTGCTCGGCATCGGTAACGAAAGCTGGGACTGTGGCGGCAACATGACGCCCGACTACTACGTTAGCCAAATGAAGATCTACAGCCGCTTCGTAAGGAACTTCAATCCCGCGCAACAGGACAAGCAGCAGATGCTGAAGATCGCCGTGGGTCCGGGCGGCGACGGCCCGCGATGGACCGATTGGACCGAAACCATTATGAAGGCCTATCAACAGCACACGTGGAGCTGGGACATCAACGGACTCTCCCTGCACAACTACACGGTGGTGCACTGGCCGCCTTCCTATACGTCGGTGGGGTTTGGTGAAAATGAGTACAGCCAGATCCTCAAATCCACTTTAGAGATGGAAGGTCTCATCAGCAAGCACTCGGCGATCATGGACAAGTATGACCCCGACAAGAAGGTAGCGCTCATTGTTGACGAATGGGGAGGCTGGTACGCGCCCCTACCGGGCAGCAACCCGGGGTTCCTGGTCCAGGAGAACAGCCTGCGCGATGCCATTCTCGCGGCCCTGAACCTCAATATCTTCGCACGCCATGCCGACCGCGTACGCGGCGCTAACATCGCGCAGATGATCAATGTGCTGCAGGCAATGATCCTGACAGATAAAGAGAAGATGGTCCTGACTCCAACCTATTACGTCTTCAAGATGTATGTGCCGTTCCAGGACGCCACGTTCGTGCCAGTGAATTTTGACGCCGGTTGGTACACCCATGGGACCGTGGCCGTGCCGCGGGTGGACGCTATCGCAGCGAGAGACACGAACGGCAAGTTGTGGCTGGAGATTACCAATCTCGATCCCAACGAGCCGGTCGAAGTCGAAGCGGGTCTGGCCGGCATTGCGGCAAAATCAGCGACCGGCGAAACTCTGACAGCACCGAAGGTGGATAGTGTTAACACCTTCGACGCAGCTAACACAGTCATTCCGAGGCCGATCTCAGCGAAGATTCAGGGTGGCAAGGTGACTCTGAAACTGGAGCCTAAATCTGTCACCGTCATCTCAGTTGAGCAGTGATGCTCCTAGATTGATCCGGCGGATGGCAAGTCTGAAACTGCAAAATTATCGCTGGACCGGCCCTAGGTCCACATTCGATGGCAACTAAGGAGAACAACATGCGGCGATTCGCAATACTGGTATTCCTGTCCTTGAGTTTTTGTTGGGCACAGGAATCAGGCAATTTTCAACCTTCTACGACGAATGTCTGGGCAGCGGAGTATCCACGGGTTGACAGCGCCGGCAGAGTGCAGATTCGCGTGAAGGCTCCCGACGCCACGAAGGTCAGATTGAATTTCTGGAGCGGGCCGAAAGTAGACATGGAGAAACAGCAGGACGGATACTGGACCGTCACGACTCCACCGCTCGTTCCCGGCTTTCACTATTACACGCTGATCATCGATGGCGCCGAGGTCAGCGATCCCAACACTCACGCCTTCTTCGGAGGAGGTAAGCCTGCAAGTGGCGTAGAAGTTCCGGAGCCGGGATCTACCTATTATTCGACGCAAGATGTGCCCCACGGTGCGGTGCGGGAGGTCTGGTACAGTTCGAAGGTGACGGGTGGCTGGCGGCATGCGCTGGTCTATCTGCCGCCGAATTATGATGCCCAAACAAAAGAGCGCTATCCGGTGCTCTATTTACAGCACGGCGCCGGTGAGGACGAGACCGGCTGGGTGCGTCAGGGCAACGCAAACTTCATCCTGGACAACTTGATCGCGGCCAAGAGTTGCAAGCCGATGATCGTGGTGATGGCCTACGGCTACGCGCACCGCGCGGGCGAGGCGCCTGTCGATTTGTTCGCAAAAGGATTTGGGTCACCGGAAATGTTGAAGGCGATGCAGGATATGGCGGCGGCATTCGAAGATGATGTGACGCAAGCCCTCGTTCCCTACATCGATTCAACCTTCCGCACACTATCCGATCGCGATCATCGCGCTATGGCTGGCCTGTCCATGGGAGGAATGCAGACGTTCCAGATCACGCTTAACCATTTGGATCTTTTCTCGTACATTGGCGGATTTAGTGGAGCAGGAGGGATGCTTGTCCTGGGAGATCGGAAGCTCGATCCGAAGACTGATTACAACGGCGTATTCGCCGACTCCTCCGCATTCGCGAAGAAGGTGCATTTGTTATGGCTAGGCGTCGGGACACAGGAGCCGGAAAGAATGCGGGCCGGACTTCAGAGACTGCACGCGTCGCTTCTCGAAGCCAATATTCAACACGTCTTCTATGAATCACCGGGCACCGATCATGAGTGGCAGACGTGGCGCCGTGATTTGAAGGACTTCGCTCCGAGACTCTTTCAGGCCGCGCAGGCAAAATGAACGATCCGACAAGAAACACCGGCATCGATTAGCTATCCCGCCTAGAAATCCACGCGCCTGGAGAACAAACGGCGCCCAGACGGTGTGCATGTCATATCATGCTTGGGTAAAGGAGCAGTCTCCATCCCAATCTATGTTCATACGAAGCGGAGTGTGTCTTCTCTTGGCGCTGATCTCCAGCCCAGACCTGTCCGGCGCCGATTTTTCCATGAAGGTGACCGACAAGAATTACCTTGATACTCAAGGTTTCAGCATTTTTCTCTACGACAGCACCTACCATCCTGTTTTTGTGGACCAGAAGAATACCGCCATGGAGATGATTCTCCATGGCCAGCGCATCGCCACTAACGGCGACGTGCGCCTCATGCCAACGCCGGAGCAGTGGGACCTTGTGGCAACCCTTCAAGGTCGCCATGCCGACAAGCCGAACAGCCGGCTCACCGCCGACCTCGCTTTCCCCGCGTTCGACTTCAGTTACACACTGGAAGTGGCAGCGGAGCCAGGCGGCGTGAGAGTCAGCATCAATCTCAATAAGCCCCTACCGCAGAAACTGGCGGGACGGGCCGGCTTCAACCTGGAGTTCCTGCCCTCGATCTACATGGGCAAAGCTTACCTCGTGGACGGGACCAAAGCTGGCATCTTCCCGCGTACGCCTAACGATCCGATGACAAAGGTTTTGCCCCTGCCCGATGAACCGAAAAAGGCGTACTACCTGGAGGACTGGGATAAGGCCAAGGGATACACTCAGCCGTTGCCGTTCGCCGAGGGCAAGAGCATCACCCTGGGGGTCGATGACGCACTGGCCCGGGTGAAAGTAGTTTCGGATACGGCCAACCTCATGCTGTTCGATGGACGCGACCGCGCGCAGAACGGCTGGTTCGTGTTGCGTTCTCTGATCCCTTCGGGCAAGACCACCGGCGCCATCGTCTGGCACATCAGACCGGACGTGATTCCGAACTGGACGCGGCCGCCCGTGATCGCGCACAGCCAGGTCGGCTATGCGCCGGGCTTCTCAAAGGCGGCGCTGCTCGAACTCGACCCGAGGTACAACGCCCCGAAGACGGCCCGAGTGCTGCGCCTGATGGAAGACGGATCTTACAAGCAGGTGTTCGAGGGGCCGATCACGCCTGCAACACCCTGGCTGCGCTACGTCTACTCGAAATTCGACTTCACCATCGTGAATGACCCCGGCCTCTATGTCGTCGAGTATGGAGATCAGCGTACGGCACCCTTTCCAATCTCAAAGGACGCTTACGCCCACATCTGGCAGGACAGTCTGGACCATCACCTTGCGGTGCAGATGGATCACGTTTCCGTTCGCGAAGGTTACCGCATGTGGCATGGCGCTTCGCACCTGGATGATGGCCGTATGGCGCCAGTAGTTGGGGAGCAATTCGACGGCTGGAACCAGATGACCGCAACGGACGGGAAGTATAAAGGCGGCGATCACATCCCTGGGATGAACGTGGGCGGCTGGTACGATGCCGGCGACTTCGACCTCGAGGAGCCTGCACAGCTGAACGTGATTCAGAGCCTCGCTCTGGCGTATCGCGAATTCAATCTCACGTACGACGAGCTTACGGTAGATGAAGCCGCCCGTGAAGTTGAGATGCATCGTCCCGATGGCGTGCCGGATACCGTGCAGCAGGTCAAGCACGGCGCACTGCTTATCCTGGCGCAGTTCCACAACATCGGCCACGCCATCCGCGGTACTCACGAGCCAGATCTGCGCCAGTACACACAGGTGGGCGACGGAGCGTCGAAAACTGACGGCCGCATTTACGACCCGAAGCTCGGCCCGAACGAAGCGAAGGGCGACTACTCCGGCAAGCCGGACGATCGCTGGATCTTCACCACTAACAACCCGTATTTCCAGTGGAATGCCATTGCGGCGCTGGCGGCGGCGGCGGATACGCTGAAAGGCTGGGACGACGCATTAGCGAAAGACTGCCTCGAGACCGCGATCCAAGCATGGAAGGACACGAAGGCTCACCCCACGCAATATCCGACCGGCGACGGCTCAAACGCAGAAGGTCCGGCCGTAGCGCCTAGCGGTGGTGTGCTGGCGGCGTCTCAGGGTGTGGTCCCTGGCGCTCCGCCGAACACTGGCACCCCTAGCGCACAGACAGGTGCGCCGGCCGGCTTCGGCCGTCGCGGATTTGGCGTCGGACTGGACTGGCCTGCGGCTCTGGAGTTGACCATTGCCACGAATGGTGCCGAGCCATACAAGTCTCGTCTGAAGGAATTGTTCCCTCAGATGCTCGCTCCGGAGCAGATGGACCTTCATGGTTGGACAGCAGTCCGGGCATTGGCTTATCTGGACGCGGGCGCGAAAGATCAAATGCGCGAAGCGGTGAAAACATACATGGCGGGATTGGACAAGCGGTTAGACGCCACCCCGTTCGGCGTGCCCCCGAGCCTCGGCACTTGGGGCGGATCGGGAGCCGTAGTGGACATGGCCATCCGAATGTATTTCCTGCACAAGGCGTTCCCGGAACTCGTGAGCCCTGAATACACGCTTCGGGCCGTCGATTACATTCTCGGCACGCACCCGGTATCCAGCACTTCGTACGTGGCTGGAGTGGGTACGGTCTCGAAGACGATGACGTACAGCAACAATCGCGCCGACAATGCTTACATCCCGGGTGCCGTGATTCCGGGATACATCATCATCAAGCCGGATTTTCCGGAGTGCATCGACGATTTCGGATTCCTGTGGTTTGAGGACGAAGCGGTCGTGGCCGGATCGGCAAGCTGGGTCGTGGCCGGCAACGCTGCGGAAGCGATCATTAAGGAATCGAAGTAGGCCAGTACTAAAAAGCGGCCGGCGGCCTCGAGGGATTCTTTTTTGGGGAAGAATATGATTACCCCGCGGCGTTCATCGCATTTACCCGAATGTGCATGAAGGACGCTCCGCTCCTGGGTTCAGGTCCAAGCAAGCCTGACGACCTGCCTGGAAGGTGTGGATGCGCAGAACACTCTCACCCTAGCCAGCAATGCTTGGGTCTGGAGAATCTTCGTACCTGGGCGCAAGCCTGAGATTGAGACGGTTTTTCCGGGAACGTTTACGGAAAATCCCTTTTTAAATCCGTGACTCAGATCAAGCACCCTGATTTTTAAGCATTTCAGCACCTCCTTGCCATCGCCGATCGCTTCAAATGCCCTTGCAAAGTCGATTTGGTTTCAATTAACGTTTGGGTTGATCGCAGTACCCGTGATTACTCGTCCGGTCGGCGAATTTTCCCCTTATCGTGAGGAGCACCCTCGATGTATTCACAGAGCGCAAGGGACGGGGCATGAATGGGCAAACACCCTACCACTCTGCATGACATCGCTAAGGCCCTGGGCACTTCCATCGGCACGGTCCATCGAGCATTGCATGACAGTCGAGATGTCAGTCCCGCAACCAAGGCCAAGGTGTTGCGCACGGCGAAAAGCCTCGGTTACCGTCCCAACCTCGCGGCTCGCTTCTTATCTTCGAAAAAGACTCTTCGTGTAACGGTCAATACACTGGAAGGAACGACATCGTTCTGGGACGAGGTTCGTGCCGGGATTCGTGAGGAAGCCGCAGCTGTACCGCTCGAAAATGTTGAACTTCAGTTTCGAACCTATCCGCACCTCGGCGAGTGGCAAGAAGAGATTTTTGAAACTGCCATCCGCGAGAAGGTGAACGGCATCATCACATTCCCGAGCCATCCGATCACTTTTCGTCCCTGGATACGCCGGGCCTCCCGAGCCCGCATTCCGGTGGTGTGCGCTGCGACGGACGCGCCGGACAGCGGCCGACTGGGAATTGTTGCGATTGATACACTCGCGAGCGGATCTATCGCCGCTAACCTGATGGGAAGATTTCTGGCTGGTCGGGAAGGGTCTGTCGCGATCACTTTGTTCGACCAGGCAATCACCGAGCATGCTGAAAAGTGTGCCGCTTTTGAAACCACGCTGCGGTCACTCTACCCAAGACTGCGGCTCTTGCCACCGATCGAAGACCACGGCATGGAGGCCGAGGCTTATAGCAAATGCCGCGCTTTGTTTGAAGAGCATCCCGACTTGTGCGGTGTCTACGTTTCCACCGAGGATTCGATCCCCGTTTTGAAAGCAGCGCGCGACATCAAGATTCTGAATCGTCTGACCATTATCACAACAGACCTGTTCCCCAAACTTGTTTCTCAAATTCGATCAGGCGCTGTGGCCGCGACTATCTACCAGCGGCCTCGCACGCAAGGCCGCATGGCGTTCCGAATGTTGCACAAACATCTGGTCGAGGGCGGAGCACAATCCCACGAAATCGCGCTGGTGCCGCACCTGGTGATGCGCGGCAACCTCGACTGTTTTCTGAATCAACAATCCGAGGCCTTAGTCAGACAGAAAGTTTCGAGAAACGGTAACGATCCAGCCGACGTTTCGGACAACGGTTTCTGACACTTAATTCGCGTCAATGCCTCGCCGTACAGAGTGCGAATCATTGAGAGCTACTGTGCTGGTTCCTTGACCGGAACGACGCGATCGCCCGCCACATTCCGTAGTTCCTGGACGACGCCTGATGGCCACCGAATCTCAACCAGATCTGCCGAGTTGTGCAATCCCAATCCAAAGTGGACGGGACCCGCACTGGACGATGCGTACCCAGCGCTCGTGGTCATGTGGTTGTATTGCACTCCGGACGATGTAACGACTTTGATCCGCGCCCCGATGCCGTCACGGTTACTCCTTGTGCCTTGAAGCTTGAGTTCCAACCAGTGATTCGTGCCCGGACTCTGATTGATCCATACCTCGGCCGGTGCGCTCAACGCACTCACCACAACATCCAGGCGACCGTCGCCGTTCAAATCGCCGATGGCCGAGCCCCTGTGCCGTGACGGAGGCTGAGCGGTTAGTCCAGCTTCAGAGGTTAAAGCAAAAAACTTCATCCCCCCAAGGTTGCGGAAAACAGTGTTGTGTTGCGCTACGGCCAGATTCGGTTCCGCCGCGAGCGACTGAACATGTCCTCGCGATACAAAGATGTCCTTCCAGCCGTCGTTATCAAAATCGGCAATCGTCGGAGAATATCCTGCCATCGGCAGGCTCAGCTTCGTCATTCCGCTCTCCCGGGTTACTTCCACGAAGGCGCCCTTCCCGGTGTTGCGGAAAATTGGAAATGTCTCTCCGTCGAGCGCGACCAGAACAATGTCAGGATACCCATCATTATCAAGATCGCGAAAATCGACGCCCATACCTGAGATGTAGGTGCCATCTTCCCGTAAAGCAACATTCACGTCGAAGGCAACCTCCTCGAACTTGCCGCCTCCTTTGTTGCGGAAGAACGAATTCATCAGTTTGTCGTTGGGAATGACGAGATCCATCTTGCCCGAAAGATTGGTATCGGCGGCCGCGACTCCCATCCCTTTGCCGGGGTGCGCCCGGAACCCGGCCTCGATGGAGGCATCCCGGAAAGTCCCGTCGCCATTATTGAGGAACAGTTGGTTCGGTGTGGGCTTGTACATCTTGGGATGGCAATATTCGCGATGCCCGTACGATTCACACGTCGGCTCCGTTGCCAGATCCCACTTCAGATAATTGATGACGATCAGATCGAGCAGACCATCATTGTTGACATCCACCCAGGCTGCCGCTACAGCCCAAAGCGGCCCGTATTCGACATCGGCCTTGTCTAGCCCAGCTTTGGCGGTGACATCCTCGAAGGTCCCGTTTCCGTTGTTGCGGTAGAGTGTATTGCGATACACGCCCGTGACAAAGATGTCCTCAAACCCATCGTTGTTGTAGTCGCCAACTGCAACGCCAACATCGTAGCCAGTTCCTGAAAGGCCCGCCTTCTCTGTAACGTCGGTAAAGTGGCCCCGCCCGTCGTTTTCAAAAAGACGGTTAGAGTATTTCGCTGATGTCTTGCGGAGCGTCTTGATGTCCGCTCCGTTTGTGAAGAAGATGTCGAGTTTGCCGTCATTGTTGTAGTCAAAGGTCGCGACGCCTCCAGCCATCGTTTCCGGGGCGTGGCGCTCCGCCGTCTCGCAACTATCCAGTTTGAAATCAATAGCCTGGTATGTGAATCGGATTGGCGCCTCGCTCGCACTCGGTGCCGGGTTTTTAGAACCTTGCTGCGCCTGTTCTCGTCTTCGCACCTGGGAGTGCGCCGGAGAGCAAACCATAGACAAAGACAGAGACAAGAAAAGTACGCCCAACGCAGGGGACAACTTGCAGATCGTCATCTTCAAAACAGAGTGCCTGTCTCTGATTCTACTCCGGTAATTGTTGCTGACCACGAATCGAGAGGCGCGATTCCGCCCGCGGTGCGGAAGTGC
Organism: uncultured Acidobacteriota bacterium; assembly: GCA_963799305.1. Classification (GTDB taxonomy): domain Bacteria; phylum Acidobacteriota; class Terriglobia; order Terriglobales; family Acidobacteriaceae; genus Acidiflorens. The sequence goes on from CAWCWX010000002.1 coordinate 759,753, forward strand.
CAGGTTGCCCTCCGCCGACCGTGACGAGATACTCTCCTTCAGCGATGATGCGATCACCGGCCTCGTTTACATAGCTCAAGTCTCGCGGTGTCAGCGCCAGACTTACGTGTTTCGTTTCCCCCGCCTCAAGATGGATATGAGTGAATGCGCGAAGCGCCCGCTGCGGCGCACCGGGCAGTCCAGGAAAGTTCAAGTACAGTTCAACGACTTCGCCTCCCGATCGCTGACTCGTATTCTTCACATCCAAGTCGACGGTGAGCGGATCTCCCGCATGCAGGTCGTCGTTCGACAACTTTAAACTGCCGTATGCGAAAGTCGAATAGCTCAGGCCAAAGCCAAAGGGGTAAAGCGGTTGCCCGGAGAAGTAGCGGTAGGTGCGGTTCTTCATCGCATAGTCATCGAACGGCGGCAACTGCTCCACTCCTTTGTAAAATGTCACCGGCAAGCGTCCGGAAGGATTATTGCTGCCGGCCAGCGTTTCGGCGATCGCAGTTCCTCCTTCTTCTCCGGCATACCATGCTTCGAGGATCGCGTCCGCATGATCGTTCGCCCAATTCACCCCGAGCGCGCTTCCATTCATCAGCACCACAACCAAAGGCTTGCCGGCGCCTTTTAGAGTTCCGAGCAGGGCACTCTCTTCTTCCGGCAGGTTGAGATTCGTGCGGTCGCCGCCGATGAAGCCTGGGAGGTTGACTTTCATCTCCTCACCCTCAAGCCTGGACGTGATCCCGACCACCGCTACCACAACGTCCGCCTGCCGCGCGGCCGACGCCGCTTCCACAAGGGGGTCGGCGCTTATCGGCAACCACACTAGCTTTGTGCCAAATCCGCCCCGCAGGAACTCGACCTTCACGGCGTAACGTTGACCCTTATTCAACTGCACTTTCACCGTCTGCGGGTTGGGATCATGTAGGGTGGCGTCATCCACAATCAGTTTCCCGTCCAGCCACATGCGCTGCATCGATCCCCGGAGCCCGACCGAATACATGCCAGACTCGGTCGGAGTCAAGAAGCCCGTCCATCGCGCCGAAAAATCCTTCATGCCCGCCGGCGGTCGAATCGCACGCGCATCTGGACGAAACAGTTGGAGATCCACAAGTTCGTCCACGCGAACAACCGACGGTCCTGCGCTGAAGTCGTTTTGGAAGTATTCAGCCTTTAGCCCCGCCTTTCCATCCTCGGTCGACAGCGCCGGGTGCGGGATGACGGTTTCCGCGCGCAGGAAATTTGTTCCGGGAACGTAAGAAACCTGAGCCGATGCAAACTGCTTGCGAATGCCCTCCAGCGCGGTTACGGCATGTGAGGCGGTCCCACTATAGTTTCCATGAAGCACCTCAGTTGATTCCGCCAGCGGCCCGACCACCAGAATTTTCTTGACGCTTGATGCCAGCGGAAGCACGCCGTCATTCTTCAGCAGCACCATCGATTCACGAGCCGCCTTCAGGGCGAGTGCACGATGTGGTGCGCTATCAATTTCTGATTCCGGAATTTGAGCAAACTGTACCTTCTCCGGAGGATCAAACATTCCCAACCGCATACGCGCCATGAACAGCCGCTTCAACGCGACGTCAATATCCTTCTCGGCCAGAAATCCCTGTTTCACCGCATCCAGGTACTTCACGTAGTCTGAGTTATCTTGAGTCACGGTGAAAAAATCCGCGCACTCGTTGTCCATGCCCAGCTTCAGGGAAACAGCGGCCGCCTCGGCCTGACTCTTCTTGAATTTGTGTCCCTTAAAGATATCGACGATCGCATCGCAATCCGACACCACATAGCCTTTGAACTTCCAGGCGCCTCGTAGCTGATCCTGCAGCAAGAAAGTGTTTGCACAGGCAGGCTCTCCGTTGACGCGATTGTATGCACACATCACAGACTCGGCTTTCCCCTCAGTGACGGCGGCGCGAAAGGCCGGCAAGTACGTGTCTTCCATATCGTGCTTGGACACCGCCACGTCAACCGTGTGGCGGGACGGCTCGGGGCCGCTATGCACCGCGAAGTGCTTCGGTGTGGCGATCACCCGGTAATAATTCGGATCGTCGCCCTGCAGTCCCGTTACGAATGCAACCCCCATTCGAGCCGTCAGGAACGGATCCTCGCCGTACGTCTCCTGGCCGCGTCCCCAGCGCGGATCGCGAAAGATGTTGATATTCGGCGACCAGAAATCGAGCCCTTCCATAATGTCTCGTCGCCCCGCTCTCAAAGCCTGATGATGTTTCGCTCGCGCTTCGGTGCCGATGACGACTGCCATATCGTGAATCAAGGGAACGTCAAATGTTGCTGCCAATCCAATCGGTTCCGGAAAGACCGTGGCTGTTCCTGCGTTGGCGACTCCGTGCAACGCCTCGCTCCACCAGTTGTAGGCAGGAATCTGAAGTCTGGGAATTGCACGCGCCTGGTTCACCAACTGCGACGCCTTCTCCTCGAGAGTCATCCTCCCGACCAGATCATCGACGCGTGCTTCGATAGGCTGGGACGGGTCCAGATAGACGACAGGCTGCGCCGTTTGTGCACGCGCGGCGATGAGGATGAGAAGAAAAACAACAGCCACTTGCACGTGCCGTCTGAGCATCCGGAATCTCCTGGCAGCCTCGGGTAAAATCTGTTGCAATAGGCTGCGCCGCCCGCAGAATCACCGTAAACGATAACGGTCGAACCGTTGCTTGTAACACACTACGACCGGTCGGTCAATTTCGAGGCCGCTGGAGTCACGCGCTGAATGATTCCGCTTGGATCGACTCGAGATCTTGCTGTTGGGTGGCGCGGCGGTTCACCGCTCCGATCTATTTGGCCGGCACGGTTTCGTTCGCTGCAAAAACGTATGTCGTCAGCTTGTCTAGCTTGATGTTTTTGTGCTGGGAAACAAGAGTGACGGTTCCGTCTTCGGCCCGCATCCGTTCAACGTCCTTCATGTGAACCCGGTGATCGGAAATCTTCGTCACCGTCGTGTCGGGCACAGGTTTCTTATCGTCATTCGTGTCCGCACTCGGAAATGGCTTATAGGATGGAGAACGGCTCGGGTATGCCCCCTGTCCATTCCATGTTTTGCCGGGCGATTCTGGAGGACCATATTGCAGATCCTGACCCGCTTCCGGGATTGCAGGGTAGTACCACGCTGTCAGATAAACTTTGAGATCGGTACTCCCGTCTTTCCATTGCGCCGAGTCCATGCGAATCGCCAAGCGCGAAGGAGTTTTCGCAGTCTTCGCATCGGACTCGATCACTTCTCCAGTCAGCGTCGTATTCCTCGGCAACACTTTACCCTCCACCAGCGTCGCGGCTTCGAGCTTCGCTTGAACTTTGGTTCCGACCGCGGTTTTACCCGCCGAAACAGTTTGTTGCATGACCACTGGAAATTCCTGCGCCTGAGCGATGGCGGGAGGCGTCGTTTGCTGTTGACCGAACGAGGAGCAGCAGCAGACAAGACCAACCAGGCAGAGTTGCGTAACACTCTCGCGTGCGAACATAGCGGCCTCCATTTCTGTTTCTGAACTCGATACCGAATTCGGATGAGGTCCCATACCGAGTTCATCCAAGCGTTATGGGCTCGCTGCGCGAACAGAGTATACTCCGCTCGCGGACGGATGCCTGGATTTCCTGCTAGCTTGTAAGACGCCGTCCCAGTCTGATGAAAAAACCAGTTTCGTAATCGGTATCGCTTCTTAAATCAAAGGTCTCAGGCGTGAATTCTGTCTGGAAGCCGCTGGGACGTATCTAATACGTCATCTATGAAAATCAATTAGTAGCCGCTCAAGATCGCGCAAAACAGCGCTGAACTACCAGAAAAAAGAGCGTTTACGCACCCCAACAAATCTCCAGATATCCGTATTCTTCGCATATGATAACCCATTTTTTTTTCTTCTTGACAGTCAATGTTCCCTCGATGTATCACCGATAACGTTTACGGAACCTAGGAATTAGGAAAATGCTGCGCCTGGGTTTCTGCGGACGTAGTTAACCGGAGGCTGCAAATGAAATCTCTCTCGTCCCCGTTTGCCGGGAGCTTTGGCCTTAATGTAAAAGGTCGAAATCTTCACGTCGCAATTCTCATTGTGTTCTTGGCACTCTTCGCCTCCCAAGCCTCGGCCCAGGAAGCTACGATTATCGGGACCATTACGGACTCGTCGGGCGCGTTGGTCCCCAACGCAGTCGTTACGATCACCAACGTAGAGTCGGGCAACGCTCGCAGTGCGGCCACCAACAGTGAAGGTCAATATGCAGCTCCCAGTCTGGCGATTGGCCGCTACACGGTTCGCGCCGAGGCCAAAGGGTTCAAAGCCGCGGAGCAAAAAGGCATCCAACTAAACGTTGCCGAACGCGCTCGCGTCGACTTCAAGCTGGAAGTCGGCAATGTGCAAGAGACGATTTCGGTCGAAGCCAATGCCGTCGCCGTGCAAACGGACACCGGAGAAGTAAGCACGCTGATCACCGGCGACCAGGTCAGTAATCTATCCACCAACGGCCGAAGCCTGTATACGCTTTTCGCCCTGACACCTGGCGCATCGAGTATCCAATCAGCGAGAGTCGGGTTCACGCCCGTCAGCGGCGACAGCAACGTCAGCATCAACGGCCAGCGCGCTGGTCATAACCTCCAGTTGTTGGATGGCGGCGAAAACCTTGACCGCGGCGGCAGCAGCGCCAGCGTCATGCCATCCATTGATGCCATCGCCGAGTTCAACAATCTCACCTCCAACTACAGCGCCGAGTATGGCCTTTCTTCCGCGGCGACGATCACGACGGCTGTGAAGTCGGGGACTAAGACCTTTCACGCCAGCGCCTGGGAGTTTTTCCGCAACGACGCTTTGAATGCTCGCAACTACTTCAAACCGGCTCCGCAGCCCGTCACGGAGCTGCGCTACAACGTCTACGGATTCAATGTCGGTGGGCAGGTTCCGCTGTGGAAAGAACATCCAACGTTTTTCTTCTACAACATGGAATGGCGCAAGGAAATCGATGGTGGCGCGACGAATCAAGTTGTTCCCGACACAGCTAATTACGGCGGCGATTTCGGCTCGACCCTGATTACTGTCCCGACTGCTGCTCAGCTGTCCCCCGAACAGCAACAAAGGTTTACGGATGACGGCCTCACGCTTGGCGACCCCTTTCCTAATAACGTCATCCCAGACGATTTAATCGATCAAAACGCCAAGAACTTGCTGAATTACGGTATTTTTCCAGCGAATAATTCCGTCAATTTAAAAGGCCAGCCGCAGTTTTCAGGCGGCGCCAATGCTCCTACGAATCTACGGGAAGAGATTGCCCGGATTGATCATCAGTTCACGCCGAAATTTTCTGTTTTCGGCCACTGGGTTTCCGAGCAGATCTCGCAAACCTACGCGACCACGCAGTGGAGCGGCGACAACGTACCTACAGTCGGCGACGTTTTCGGCAATCCTTCCTACAGCGCGGTGGTTCATACCACCTATGTCATTAGCCCCACGCTCCTCAACGAGGCAGCGTTCAACTATAACGGGAATCGTATCAACATCATCCCGTTTGGATTGATCGACGGCGACGCGGCAGGGTTTGAATTTAATCGGTTGTTTACCGGGCCTAACTCCGGCAACCGCATTCCGTCCATCAATTTGACCGGTCTGGGGACGAATTACACATCAAATTGGACACCGTGGATCAACAAAGCAGATGACTACCAGTTGCGCGACGATATTTCCTGGACCAAGGGCGCTCACCAACTCAAGTTTGGGTTCAGCTGGGCGATTTACAAGAAGGGCCAGGATGCTTTCGCGAATTCGCAAGGTAACTTCAAATTCGACGGCTCATATACAGGAAATGATTTCGCCGACTTCCTTCTCGGTTACGCTCAGAACTACAACGAGGACGCCTTCAAAATTCACGGGCAGTGGAACAACATTTCCTATGCCGCCTACGTGCAGGATAATTGGCGCGTAAACAAACGCCTCACCTTGAACCTTGGCCTTCGCTGGGATGGTGTTCCGCACACCTACGAAGCAAGTCAGCAGTCGACGAATTTCTATCCCAACCTGTATGACACCGCCAATGCGGCGACGTTCGACTCGCAAGGGCACATTTGCAGCGTAAACTCGAACCCGGCGTGCCCAGGCGGACCGAGTCCGGCGCTAGGCACAAGTCCAAATCCAATTTTAGCTGGAGTCCAGTTCTATACCAACGGCATCCGCACAGGTGGAAAGGACGCCCCGAAAGGTCTGGTCGACAATCACTGGGCCAATTTCGGTCCGCGCATTGGTTTTGCCTACGATCTTACGGGCGAGGGCAAGACCGTCGTCCGCGGCGGCTTTGGCATCATGTACGAGCGCGTTCAAGGCAACGACATGTACAACGGCGCCACCAACCCGCCGGGAAATTTTCAGCCTACCCTCAACAACGTGTCACTATCAAATCCGGGGCTAAGCGTGAGTGATGGCACTTTAATTACTGCCGCACAATTGCCGGTTCTCCCACTCGGGATCACCGGAATTGCCCAACCCTACAAACCTGGTAGCAGCTACCAATACAGTCTCGGCGTACAGCAGGCACTCGGACAGCGGGCAGTTCTGGGGGTATCGTACGTCGGTAGCCAGAACCGCCACTTGAACGACTATAGAGCGATCAACCTTCCGGCGATCGGGGATCTGCCTGCGATGGTTGAAGCCAATGCGCTCGACAACCAGAAGGTTCAGTATCTTGGCTTTGGCGGTATCCGGTTGTCGGAAAATGTGGCCAACTCTCATTACAACTCCCTGCAGGTTGACCTTCACGGACGCGTAGCCCGTGATGTCCAAGTTCAATTTGGCTACACCTACTCGCGTGCTATCGATGCCACTACCAGCAACGGAAGTGGTGGAGACCTTCAAAACGTGACGAATCCCTATCTCGGATGGAAATATGATGTAGGGCCGTCTCAGTTTGATCGCACCCACAATGCATTTGTGAACTTCGTCTATGACATTCCGCTTTTCAGGAATGCAGGCAATCAATTCGCCAAAGCCGCTTTGGGCGGATGGCAGATGTCAGGAATTATCACCTTCCAGACGGGAGCGCCGATCGACCTCGGAGTCGTGTCTCAAAAAGATTCCGAGGGCGTCCAACATAACGTCGTGAATGGCGTTCTCTCCAATATTGGGAACCGCCCGGACGTGATCGGGAAAATCTCTTACCCCAAAAAGCCCGGCCAGTGGTTCGATACTTCAGCTTTCGCAATCCCTGCTTGCCAGACGGGACCCGATTGCTGGGGCAATCTTGGATTTGACGGCTTGCGCGGTCCCGGCCGTCAGAACTGGGATCTGACTCTCTTGAAGACCTTCGCCTTTACTGAGCGCTTCAGGATGCAGTTCCGGGCGGATGGCTTCAACATCTGGAACCACACTAACTTCAACGGCGACAAGAACAACGGCGGCATCGGTCTTAACCAGGGATCTGGCAATTTCGGTGTCATATCCAAGGCTTTCGACGGTCGCCAATTCCAACTCGCCCTGAAGCTGATGTTCTGATCAGTCCGAGGCTCAACCTCTGCCCCGCTCGCAATTTCATGATGCGAGCGGGGCATTGTTTTGGTGTCCCGGAGTTTTCGGCATCTAGCGTTGTCACTTAAATTCAACAACCTACGTTTTCCGTGGACCGCACATCGACAGCGAGCACTCAGAGTATTTTCTCTAGCCTGTCGACCTCGATAGACCACCTCGCTGCCTGTGAATTAAGCTTTTGGTTTGATAGGTGTCGTTCGATTGGGATTAGAAATCCACACTTGCCAATGAGCCGCCAGAAGATAACTTGGGTGACGTCGGGGACCTGGTTGCTCGCGCTCTTGCTGTCTCTGCCGGTGCTTGCGACCGCTCAACCCTCCACTCCAGAGCAAGCAATGGCTCTCGAACAACAGGGAAAGCTGGAGGAAGCCGCTCGAGCGTGGACCGACGTCACTCGCCGCAATCCGAAAGATGCCGCCGCCTTCGCGAGCCTCGGCGTGGTTCTTTCCAAACTCCAGAGGCTTTCAGATGCGGCAGCAGCGTACCGCAAAGCCCTGGCGCTCAATCCTCAACTGCCGGGCATTGAGCTTAACCTGGGCCTCTGTGAGTTCAAGCAGGGGCATTTCTCAGCGGCTACTGATGCCCTCAAGAAAGCTTTGGCCGCGAATCCCTCTGATGCTCAGGCTCGTACCCTCCTAGGACTCAGTTACTACGGAAGTAAACAATTTGCTCTGGCGGTGGAGTATCTCGAGCCGATTGCCAAGGTTGATCCAGCCAATACGGCTCTTCATAAGACGCTCGCGCAGAGCTGCTTATGGGCGAAGAAATACTCTTGCGCCGAGGAGGAGTTCCGCAAAATACTGGAACAGAATCCAGATTCGGCAGACGCCCATATACTCACGGGCGAAGCACTCGATGGCTTGGGAAAAACTACTGAAGCCATTGCTGAATTCGAGGCCGCTGCGAAGATTTCGCCTCGTGATCCTAACCTCCATTTCGGCCTGGGTTATCTCTATTGGAAATCGCAACAGTATGACGCAGCAAAGAGAGAGTTCAATTTGGAGTTGTCGCTCGATTCGAATCACGTGCAAGCATTGGCGTATCTGGGAGATATCGCCTGGAAAAATAACAACACGGATGAAGCCTTGCTGCTATTTCAGCGGGTTTTGCGATCTAGCCGTGATCTGCGCATTGTCTATGTCGATCTGGGGGCTATCTATATGCAGCAGAAGAAATATAAGGAAGCGCAGCGAGCGCTCCTCCGCGCCGTGGCACTCGACCCCACGCGCCCCGATGCTCACTACCAATTAGGGCGACTCTATCAAGCGCTGGGGAACAAGGCGGCGGCAGAAAATGAGCTTCGCAAAGTTCGCGAACTGCATGAAAAAGCAGATGAAAGTCTAGCGGGAAAGATGCCAGCGTCTCCTCCCATTGTGAGCCCGTCAGACGACAAGTGATGCGCGTCGCGCCTGGCGCAATCAGTTGCTTCTTCGGGCAGCTCTGATCAAAGTATCAGTAGGAACAATCCACGGGGGGAAGTATGCATATTCGTTTCGGATTCAGATGCGTTGAGCCGCGGAACCGAGCGCGTTGTTGACCATCTCCTGCGCTTCGCTCAGGATCGCATGCAGGTGCGATTCGCTCTTGAAACTCTCGGCATAGATTTTGTAGATGTTCTCCGTGCCCGAGGGACGCGCGGCAAACCAGCCGTTTTCGGCTACGACTTTCAGCCCGCCGATGGAAGCTTGATTGCCTGGGGCCTTGGTCAGCTTGGCCGTGATCGGCTCACCAGCGAGATCGGATTCTTTGACAGCCTCGGGGGTGAGCTTCTGTAATTTTGCTTTCTGTTCGGGCGTGGCGGGCGCGTCTATGCGGGTGTAATAAGGAGTGCCGAATTCTGCGGTCAGTTCGCGATAGTGCTCTCCGGGATCTTTTCCCGTGCAGGCGGTAATCTCGGCGGCCAGCAGATCCATGATCGGACCATCTTTGTCGGTCGTCCACACCGTTCCGTCCAAGCGGAGAAAACTTGCTCCCGCGCTTTCCTCGCCACCGAAATTGAACGAGCCATCTACCAGTCCCGTGACAAACCACTTGAATCCGACCGGCACTTCGCACAGCTTGCGGCCAAGTTTCTTCACGACACGGTCAATCATGCTGCTGCTCACGAGCGTCTTTCCCACCGCCGAATTGTGACGCCACTGCGGGCGGTGCGTGAGCAAGTATTGAATCGCGACTGCGAGGTAGTGATTAGGACTCATGAGGCCCGCTGACGGCGTGACGATTCCGTGCCGGTCCGCGTCCGGATCGTTGGCGAAAGCTACCTCGTACCGGTCTTTCAGGCCGACGAGTCTAGCCATGGCATACGGACTGGAACAATCCATGCGAATTTTGCCGTCGTGGTCCACCGTCATGAACGAGAAGGTCGGGTCAATGACTGGATTGACTACAACGATCTCCAGTCCATAAATCGAATTGATCGGCTCCCAGTACGGCCGCGAGGCTCCGCCCAGCGGGTCCACGCCAAGTTTGAGGTGGGCGCCGCGAATGGCATCGATGTCCACGACATTTTTGAGATCACGAACGTAAGGCAGGACGAAATCTTCCTGGTGGGTGGTTGCGGCCTGGATAGCTTTGTCATACGGAACTCGCTTTACGGTTGCGTTTCCTGCCCGCAACAACTCGTTTGCACGGTCCTGCACCCAGCTGGTTACGTCGGTATCGGCTGGGCCCCCGTTCGGCGGGTTGTACTTGAAGCCTCCGTCCTCCGGAGGGTTGTGGGAAGGCGTGATGACAATGCCGTCGGCGAGGTGCTCTCTGCGATCACGGTTGTAAACGAGGATGGCGCGCGAGATGACGGGAGTTGGAGTTACACCGTCGTTCTCCTGAATGATCGTTTCCCCTCCATTCGCTGCCAGCACTTCGAGTGCGGTCCGCTGGGCGGGTGACGAAAGAGCATGGGTGTCTTTCCCCATATATAAAGGACCGTCAATTTTCTTCCCCCGGCGGTATTCGCAGATCGCCTGAGTGATCGCCAGGATGTGAGCTTCATTGAACGCGCCGTTCAGAGAAGACCCGCGGTGTCCGCTGGTGCCAAAACTGACCAGTTGATTGCGGTCGCTCACGTCGGGCTTGCGCTCGAAGTACTCTCGCTCCAGGCGCGCAACATCAATCAGCATTTCCTTGGGCGCGGGCTTGCCGGCAAGCGGCGAGAGGGCCGGGCCTGCTTGTTGTTCTAAGGTATGGGGCATGGTTCCGCCTCCCAGATTTCCGTTGCGTATTGGTGGATGGTGCGGTCGCTGGAGAATTTTCCCGAGCTCGCGACGTTGAGGATAGCCTTTCTCGCCCACCCGGCAGGATTCGCGTACAGGTCACCCACGTCATCCTGAGACTGACAGTAAGAAGTGAGGTCCGCCAGGTGCATGTAGTGATCGCCGCGAGTCAAGAGGGTATCGCGAATCGGGGCGAACGTTCCCGGTTCGTTGCGGCTGAAGTAGTCGGAGAAAATGAGATCAAGAGCGGCTCGCGTCTGCGGTTCGTTTTCATAATGCCAATGCGGGTCGTACCATGACTGGCTGTTTTGCACCTGCTCGACAGTCAGGCCAAACAGGAACATGTTCTCCTCGCCAGCTTCCTCAGCCATTTCAATGGTCGCGCCATCACGCGTGCCGACGGTCAACGCCCCGTTCATCATGAATTTCATATTACTCGTTCCGCTGGCCTCATAGCCTGCGGTTGAAATCTGATTGGAGACGTCGCTGGCCGGGATCAGTCGCTCGGCCAGAGAAACGTCGTATTCGGGAAGGAAAACTACTTTCATCCGGCCGCGCACAACGGGGTCGCCGTCAATCGTTCCCGCCAGATTGTTGATGAATTTAATAATGAGTTTGGCGAGTTGGTAAGCGGGCGCAGCTTTGCCGGCAAAGAAAAAAGTGCGCGGGACCATTTCCATGTTTGGATTTTGCCGTAAACGGTCATAACAGACGATGATCCGGAGCGCGTTCAGTAGCTGACGTTTGTATTCATGAATGCGTTTGATCTGACAGTCGAAAACCGTATCCGGATCGACGACCTGGCCGGAGGTTGCCGCCAGCCAACTGGTGAAGGTCACTTTGGCCGCGCGCTTTGAGGCGTGGAATGCCTCTTGAAGGCTGGAATCGTCAGCCAACGGTTTCAGCTGCTTCAACTGGCTCAGGTCAGTAATCCACTTGTCGCCGATCGCTTCAGTGATCACCCCTGCCAGCGCGGGATTTGCTTCGAGCAGCCAGCGGCGGGGCGTAACTCCATTGGTCTTGTTGTTGAACCGTTCAGGAAACATTTCAGCGAGATCTCTGACGGTAGTGGTTCGCAATAGTCTGGAGTGCACCGCGGCCACTCCATTGGTGCTATGCGAGCCGACGATCGCGAGGTTGGCCATGCGAATCTTTCGAGACGGTTTTTCTTCCACAAGACTAATGCGCTCGACGCGACCATCGTCTCCCGGGAAGCGGACGCGAACTTCCTCGAGCAGCCGTCGATTGACCTCGTAGATGATTTCCAATAGCCGGGGCAGAGCAACTTCAAACCACGCAACCGGCCATTTCTCGAGGGCTTCGGGAAGCAAAGTGTGATTGGTGTAGGCAAGCGTCTTCCTGGTGAGGTTCCAAGCCTCGTCCCATTGGAGGTGTGCATCGTCCAGCAGGATGCGCATCAATTCGGCGACCGCCATCGACGGATGGGTATCGTTAAGCTGGATGGCGGCCTTCTCCGGCAGCTTCGCCCAATCCGTGTTGTGGCGCAGGAAGCGGCGGACCAGGTCGGCCAGAGAACAGGCGACTAGAAAATACTCCTGCATGAACCGTAGCTCTTGACCGGCGGTAGTGGAATCGTCGGGATATAGCACTCGAGTCAGCGATTCCGCTTCCAGGGTTCCGCTCAGCGCTCCTACGAAATCTCCGGTTCCGAATTCCTGAAAATCGAAATAGTCGGGCGCAGCCGCGGCCCACAGGCGGAGGGTGTTGATCGTTTGTCCTCCGTAACCCACCACCGGGCGATCGTAAGGGATGCCGAACAGGTTGGATGGTTGATTTGGAATAACCTGGAGATGTCCATCGCGCAGTTTGAAACTACAGTTGAGCTTGATTCCAACCTTCTCGTGAGCGCGACAGATCTCCCACGGATCCCCGTTGCGCAGCCAGTTGTCAGGATCTTCATGCTGCCAGCCGTTTACAAACGACTGCCGAAACATGCCGTACTCATAGCGGAGGCCATAGCCGGTCGCCGGGAGTTGCATGGTGGCCATGGAGTCGAGGAAGCATGCCGCGAGGCGTCCCAGTCCCCCATTGCCCAGACCGGCGTCTGGTTCCTGCTCAATCAGTTCGAGCCAATCGATGTTCTTCTCCTGGACCGCCTGCTGCACCGCGGGATCGAGCAACAGGTTCGTGACGTTGTTGGTCAACGAACGTCCGATAAGAAACTCCATCGAAAGGTAGTAAATGCGTTTGGCATTCTGTTGCTCGTAGGTGGTCTTCGTCTTTACCCAACGCTGTGCCAGGATGTCGCGGACAGAATGGGAGAATGCCTCGAAGCGCTCCCGGGCGCTTGCGACCTTAGGGTCGATCGCCCGGTCGAAAACTAGGTGCCTTTCATAAAGAGCGCCTTCGGTCCCGACGAGAGGAATGGAACCGCATCCGTACTGCCGCAGAAGCTCGGGAGGGTTGGTGGCGCGGGGGGTCATGGGAACAACTTCTGCAAATTCTGGGCGAGTTGCACTCTTAGTGCTCATTCCGGGATCCTCGCAATCTGACCTATTTTAGAATCGGCGGGGTTCAGATGGAAGAACCCATGTCGGCGGTTTTATTGAGACGAATCGATCCTGACTGCGAATCCCGGCGTTTGTTCTCGCTCACATGGTCGAGCGCTTAACTAATGTTCCTCCCCTACTTGAGGGCGACCTCGACCAAGAGTGATGGCGGTATTGACCAATCCGACATGCGAAAATGCTTGCGGAAAATTGCCCAACTGCCGCTTCGCTCCGGGATCATATTCTTCGGCGAGCAGGCCGACATCGTTGCGAATCTCCAGTAGCCGTTCAAATGTCCGGACCGCATCTTCATGACGGCCCTGCAGGACATAATTGTCGGCCAACCAGAATGTGCATGCCAAGAACTTTCCTTCGCCATGGGGCAAACCATCCACCGCTGGATCGGTTGAATACCGGCCAACAAAGCCGTCTTCCATGAGATGGGTCTCGATGGCTTTGACCGTGCCGATTACCCGCGGATCGTCGGCGGGAAGAAAACCGACTAATGGCATCATCAGGATGGCGGCGTCCAGATGTTTGGAGCCGTAGTACTGCACAAAGGAATTCATGCCGGGATCGTAGCCCTGCTGGCAAACCTGCTCGTGGATGGTATCGCGGAGTGCCTTTAATTGTGGGAGGTCTATCGCAACCCATCCGTTTTCCATCGACTTGATCGCCCGATCCACCGCCACCCACGCCATCATTTTAGAGTGAACAAAATGGCGGCGTGGTCCGCGCATTTCCCAAATACCCTCATCGGGACGCTGCCAGCCGGTTTCGAGGAACCGCAACAGCGAGTTCCATACGTCTCCGCCTTGTGACTCTTCCAGGCCGGCGCGGCGGCACTCGTAGAGAGTGTTAGCGACTTCGCCAAAAATATCCAACTGATATTGCTTGTACGCGGCGTTGCCGGTTCTTACCGGTGCCGAATTGTCATAGCCTTTGAGCCAGGGAAGTTCCAGTTCAGTGAGCCTGCGTTCCCCGCGAAGGCCGTACAAAATGTTGAGTTCAGAAGGACTCCCGGCAACCGCTCGCAGCAGCCACTCCCGCCATTCTCGCGCTTCCTCAAGATAGCCGGCATCAAGCAGGGAATGCAGCGTCAGAGTCGCATCGCGCACCCAGCAGAAGCGGTAATCCCAGTTGCGTACGCCCCCAAGCATCTCGGGAAGGGAAGTGGTCGGCGCCGCTACGATTCCGCCAGTGGGCTCGAAGGTCAGCGCCTTTAAAGTGATGAGAGAACGTAGAACCGCGTCTTTCCATTTGCCGCGATAAGTGCAGCGGTCAGACCAATCGCGCCACCACTTTTCCGTCTCTTGAATCGCCTGGTCGACATTCAGCGGCGTAGGCTCATCGCGGTGCGACGGATACCAGGTGAGATCGAATGGAACTCTCTCGCCTTGGCCTACCGTAAATGTCGCGACCGTTCTCATGTTTTGGCCATAAAGAGGTACTGGCGTGCGCAGGGCAATCATGTCGGGCCCGGCGATCGCAGTCACTCCATCCTCACGTTTTCGCACCCACGGCACTACCGACCCATAATCGAAACGAATCACAAGTTCCATGCTCATCTCGACCTGACCTCGAGTTCCGGCCACCACCCGCACCAGTTGCGCCACACCGTCGTTAAGCGTCATGCAGTCGATCAGGGTCACGGAACCACTAGCGGTATCGAATTCGGTTTCGAGAATCAGAGTGCCTTCGCGATAACGGCGGCGTACGGCCCGGACCGGTTCCACAGGCGTGATCCACCACAGCCCGTTTTCAGTGGTACCGAGAAGGGCTGCAAAACAGGCACCGGAATCGAAATGCGGGAAGCAAAGCCAGTCGATGGATCCTTGTTTGGAAACCAGGGCCGCGGTACGGCAGTTGCCGATCATGGCGTAATCTTCGATAGGTAGAGACAGGTGAATCCTCCGCCAGTCTGACATGGACTGGCAATGCACTATTAAAACACGCTGTTGACGGGCGAAGATTGACCGTGTGGTAGCGTCCTAATCGTCTTTGGTCGTTCCCTCTTCCGAGGTAGTAGAAGATGATTCATGCGGATGGCCCCACGGCATCGCGGAAGACGATTCCGCAAGCCGCCGGCGCTGCCCTCGGAAATAGATTGACAGTCATACGATATTTCTGCAATCATAGAAATATGCCTAGTCAGTCGAGGAAGTCTGCGGAACAGGTTGCCAAGTTCGCGGACATGTTCTCCGCGATGGGAACGGAGGCGCGGCTTCGCATCATGCAACTGTTACTGTCGGCGCACCCAGACGGACTGGTTGTAACAGAAATCCAGGAAGAGTTGGATATCCCGAATTCGACTCTGTCCCACCACCTTGACAAGCTGAAAAATGAAGGCCTCGTACAGGTGCAACGGGAGAGCACGTTCCTGCGGTACACCGCCGATACGGACGCACTCCAGCAGCTGCTCCAGTTCCTCTACGCCGAGTGTTGCACCCGCAACAAGGCCCTGAAACCAGAACAGATCACCCAATGTTGCCGATAAGGAGTTCCCATGACCACCGACATCAAGACCGTTGTCAAAGAAAAATACGGAGAGGCGGCGCTGCGAGTGAAGAGCGGCGGCAGTTCGTGCTGCGGATCGACGGCTAGCACGGGATGTGTCGATCCCATTACCTCCAACCTCTATGATGGCGCGCAGGCGCAACAAATTCCGGCAGAAGCTTTGCTGGCCTCGCTGGGCTGCGGGAATCCAACTGCCTTGGCGGACTTGAAGGCTGGAGAAGTCGTGCTCGATCTCGGGTCGGGCGGCGGTATTGATGTGCTGCTGTCAGCCAAGCGCGTTGGCACTACCGGTAAGGCTTACGGTCTCGATATGACGGACGAAATGCTCGCGTTGGCCAACGAGAACAAGCGCAAGGCCGGAGTTGAGAACGTCGAATTCTTGCGGGGTGAAATCGAGAATATTCCGCTTCCTGACAACTCGGTGGACGTCATCATCTCGAATTGCGTGATTAACCTTTCCGCCGACAAGGATCGGGTTCTGCGGGAAGCTTTCCGCGTTCTCAAACCGGGTGGGCGATTTGCCGTGTCGGACGTGGTAACGCGTGGCGAAATCATGCCTGCAATCCGGCAGAGTGTGCTCTTGTGGGTTGGCTGCGTTGCTGGAGCGCTCGATGAAGAGGAATACAGGAGCAAACTCGCTAGAGCGGGATTCGAGCACATCGAGGTTGAGCCCACGAGAATTTATCGGGCGGAAGATGCACGCGAGTTCCTGTCCGGACAGAACATCGACGTGGATGCCCTGGCCCCTCAGGTAGACGGCAAATTTCTGAGCGCATTCGTCAGAGCCGTGAAACCGATGGCGAAGGAATCCTGCTGTGCTCCTGGTTGCTGCAACTGAGGTCTCCGATGAAGCCACATTACAACGTGTTGTTTCTCTGTACCGGCAACTCGGCGCGGTCGATCATGGCCGAGGGGATCATGAACCTTAAGGGCCGACCGCAGTTCACTGCTTTTAGCGCGGGCAGCCATCCCTCTGGCAAAGTGCGCCCGGAAGCCTTGCGCCAGCTTGAAGTCGCGCACATCCCGACAGGAGGCTTTCGAAGCAAGAGTTGGGATGAATTCTCCCAACCAGAGGCGCCAAAACTCGATTTCGTTTTCACCGTGTGTGATAGCGCTGCAAGCGAAGTGTGTCCGGTGTGGCCGGGGCAACCGATGACGGCGCACTGGGGCGTTCCCGATCCCGCAGCGGTCTCCGGCACCCAAGAAGAAGTACAAAGGGCCTTTCGGGACGCGTTTTTTCTGCTGGACCGGCGAATCAGTCTTTTTCTTGCCCTACCCCATGCTTCGATCGACAGGCTTGGCCTGCAGCGAGAACTGGATAACATCGGCTACTCGACAGCGCCTGTGGCCCAGGAATAGCGGCCGCCCGAAAAGAAACAAGTTGGGTTAGCCGTGCCCGAATTAGGAATCACGATGAAAGCGACAAGTCGTCTCAGTTTTCTCGACCGGTATCTGACTGCCTGGATCTTCGCTGCCATGCTTGGAGGCGTGGTTTTGGGTTGGCTTGTGCCAGGAGTAGTACCTTTCCTGAATCGCTTCAACGTAGGTACGACTTCCATTCCGATTGCAGCAGGTTTGATCTTGATGATGTATCCACCCTTCACGAAGGTGCGATACGAGGAACTGCATGAGGTCTTTCGCAACAAGCGAGTGCTCGGGCTTTCGCTGATCCAGAACTGGGTTGTCGGGCCGATTCTAATGTTTGTTCTCGCAATCGTATTCCTGCGCGGCTATCCGGAATACATGGCCGGTCTCATCATGATCGGCCTCGCACGCTGCATTGCCATGGTGATCGTCTGGAACGAGCTAGCCAAAGGCGATACAGAGTATGCCGCTGGACTGGTCGCCTTCAATTCTCTTTTTCAGGTTTTTTTCTATTCTCTCTATGCCTGGGTTTTTATTACCGTCCTTCCCGCCAAGCTTGGCCTTCGCGGTGCCGTCGTCGATGTGTCGATCGCAGAAATTGCAAAGAGTGTCTTTATTTATCTGGGAATTCCATTTCTGGCGGGATTCTTGACTCGTACTGCTTTGGTTCGCGCCAAAGGGCGCGATTGGTACAACCAGAACTTCGTCCCGCGCGTAAGTCCGCTGACCTTGATCGCGCTGCTGTTCACAATTGTGGTGATGTTTTCTCTTAAAGGTGGGTACATTGTTCGCCTGCCCTTGGACGTCCTGCGGATCGCTGTGCCGCTACTAATTTACTTCGTGTTGATGTTTTTGGTGTCCTTCTACATGGGCAAGAAGGTGGGAGCGGACTATTCCAAAACGACCACCCTGGCATTCACGGCGGCCTCCAACAATTTTGAACTGGCGATCGCGGTAGCAGTCTCGGTATTTGGCATCAACTCAGGAGCGGCATTTGCGGCCGTCATCGGGCCGCTGGTTGAAGTGCCCGTGATGGTCGCGCTCGTAAACGTTGCGTTCTACTTCCAGCGTCATTATTTCCCTGGTCAACAACCGGAATCTATCGAGCGGGTTCTGACGAACTAACCAGGCCATGCTGAGCGCCCTCTGATCACTGAATCTGTTGCCCCAGCACAATCGCGGGATGGCTGTTGCCTGACCCAGCAACTCTCGGTCGTGGTCCAGTTCAGCGACAACACCACCGAAACAGTGACTCCGTACGTGCGCTGGAGTACTTCCAACCCAGCCATCGTTGTGGTTTATCCCGGAGGTCTTGCGTATCCGAGCGCAGCTGGCGTGGCAACAATCACGGCCAGTATTGGCGGCGCTGCCGGTTCGGCGACGCTGACGGTACAATAGGGCGGCGAACTCGCGACGGCTAGTCGCTGTCCGCCCTGAAAAAACAAATCGCAGGGATAAACAATTTCGATTGGACTTGACCGGATGCGTGGCCTAAAGTTTTCCGGGTGCAGCATAGTCATGCTAGAGGACGAGGTGTGCTCAGAAGGGTGGCTGTGACCGCTCCTTCGGAAACCCTGCTTCGGCCTCCCTTCCGGAACTATCAGTTTGACGCCGCCTACGACGAGATGTTCCAGAGTCCGGGCGTGCCCTGGCCGCACTACCAGAACCTTTTTCAGACCCTGCTGGAACTTCCTCCCGAGGAGTTGCGCAAGAGCCAGCAAGCCGCCGACCTGTCGTTCCTTCATCAAGGCATTACGTTCACGGTCTACGGCAATGAAGAGGGAACGGAGCGCGTTTTTCCCAACGATCTGCTCCCGCGAATCATCCCCGGAGACGAATGGCGGAAGATCGAAAGAGGTCTCACACAGCGCATCACCGCGCTGAACATGTTCCTGGAAGATATCTACCACTCAGGACGAATCCTGTCGGACGGAATTGTTCCGCGCGCTCTCGTCTACAGCTGCCGCCACTACCGTCGCGAGATGCGCGGCCTCAGTGTGCCGCGCGGGGTTTACGTCAGTGTCTGCGGAACGGACCTGGTACGCCTGCCGGACGGCAGCTTTGCGGTGCTGGAAGATAATCTCCGCGTGCCCAGCGGCGTTTCCTACATGCTGGCGAACCGCAAGGTGCTCAAGCGGGTCTTCCCGACGTTGTTCCGGGACTACGGCGTCTGGCCGGTCGATCATTATCCGCAGGCATTGCTCGGCACCCTGCGTGCCCTGACTCCGGTAAATGCCTCGGGACGAAACGCACCCACCATCGTGTTGCTGACACCTGGTGTGTTCAACTCCGCCTACTTCGAGCACACCTTTCTGGCACAGCAGATGGGCATTGAACTAGTCGAAGGACGCGACCTGCTGGTCCACGACAACGTGGTCTACATGCGCACCACGGCGGGACTTCGGCGGGTGGACGTCATCTACCGCCGGGTTGACGATGACTTCATGGATCCGCTGTGCTTCCGTCGTGACTCCAGTCTCGGTGTGCCAGGGCTGTTTAACGCCTATCGAGCAGGCAACGTGACGCTGGCGAATGCGATTGGAACCGGCGTCGCAGACGATAAGGCCATGTACGCTTACGTGCCTGCGATCATCCGTTACTATCTCGGAGAAGACCCCATCCTGGCCAACGTACAGACCTATCTTCTGACGAACGACGCGCAGCGGAACTACGTGCTCGATCATTTGGATGAGTTAGTGGTGAAAGCTGTGGGCGAGTCAGGGGGCTACGGGATGCTGATTGGTCCGCACAGCACGAGAAACGAGAGGGAAGAGTTCCGCCGGCGAATCCAGGCTGAGCCGCGTAACTATATCGCGCAGCCGACACTGAGTCTGTCGCGAGGGCCGTGTTTTCTGGAAGGCGAAGTCCAGGCGCGGCACGTTGACCTCAGGCCGTACATCCTCTACGGAGAAAATGTCACTCTGGTGGCGGGCGGATTGACGCGCGTGGCTCTCCGCCGAGGCTCGTTGGTCGTGAATTCCTCGCAGGGCGGCGGCAGCAAAGACACCTGGGTGCTGCGCGCATGAGGGGACTTCGGGAGACCGCCATGCTGTCACGAGTTGCGGACAGCTTGTATTGGATGAGCCGCTACCTGGAGCGTGCCGAACATACCGCGCGCCTGATCGATGTCGATCTCCTGTTGCGGCTGGATCAGTCTCCAGAAGCAGGGTCGGGCCGTTGGGCAAGGCTTCTGGAGGCATCACAAGTCGCGGTGCCGACTGGCGGCACGGTAGATGCCGCGACCCTCACCCATTTGTTGACGCTCGACCGGTCCAATCCCTCCTCGATTGTTTCCTGCGTGTCCGGGGCGCGGGAGAATCTGCGCCAGGTGCGCGAGCAGTGCAGTTCGGATATGTGGGAACAGCTCAACCGGCTCTATCTCCAGGTCAACAGCACGGCTCCAGGTGAAGCGTGGCTGCTGCACTCCCACGTGTTCTTTCGCGCCGTGCAAGAAGGAGCGCATTTGTTTCAGGGCGTTACAGACTCGACTATGAGTCACGGCGAGGGCTGGCACTATATCCAGTTAGGGCGGTACGTAGAGCGCACGGATGCTCTGGCGCGACTGATCGGTTCGCATTTCGCCCACTTACCCCATCCCGCCGACCAGGCTGTGGAAAGCGAAGAGTATCTGGAATGGGTGGGCTTGCTGAAATCGTGTACGGCCTTTGAAGCGTACTGCAAGACCTACACCGCCGAGTTACGTCCGCTGCGAGTGGCGGAATATCTCCTGCTGAATCCCGGCTTCCCGCATTCGGTGCGCTTTTCCGCGGATATGATCCATTCTGCTTTGGGAGTAATCGCGGAGTTGACGGAGCGGAAGGTGGAACAACCCGTTCGGCTGGCCGGACGGCTGAGCGCGACTCTGAGTTTCAGCCAGATTGATGAGATCATGGCTGGCGGCGCCAAGGGATACGTGGACAGCATCCGGAGGCAATGCGCTCAGGTTCATAACGCCATCCATCAGGTGTATTTCGACTATTCGATTGAATCGGCCATGGTGGCATGAAAGGCCCTTCGTGATTTATTCGGTCAGACACACCACCACGTTTCGCTACGATCCCGCAGTCCGCGAAAGCGTGATGGAAGTGCGAATGCAACCCCGTAGTGAGGCGCAGCAGCGGTGCCACAAGTTTCAGTTGGATGTGGATCCCGCTGCCAACATACTGCATTACCGCGACTTCATGGGAAATGTGGTCCACCACTTCGATATTGCACAGGGCCATAGCCAGCTTCAGGTCAAAGGGATTTCTCTCGTGGAAGTGCAGCCTGTAGCTCCGCCTGTATCGGCAGCCGCCGGAGACTGGGCCGATCTGGACGCGCTGCTGGCGGCGGACGACTACTGGGAAATGCTCTTGCCCAGCCATTTCGCGTGTTCGAGCGATGCTTTGGAAGCGCTCGCGCGGGAATTGCAGTGCCGGCGCCGGGGAAATCCGCTGGATCTGGTAACGGAATTGAACCAGGCGATTTACCAGTCGTTCGCTTATGTGCCCAATAGCACGCGGGTGGACTCTCCGATCGAAGAAGCGTTACGCACGCGGCGGGGTGTCTGCCAGGACTTCGCGCACATCATGATCGCCTTGTTGCGGCCGCTGAAAATTCCCAGCCGCTACGTCAGCGGCTATCTCTTCCACGGAGAAGAAAATAGAGATCGTTCGTTGGAAGGCGCGTCGCACGCGTGGGTGGAAGTTCTGTTGCCCAACCTGGGATGGACGGCTTTCGATCCCACCAACAATCTGATTGCCGATGATCGTCACATTCGCGTTGCTGTTGGACGCGACTATGCGGATGTGCCACCGACGCGCGGCGTGTACAAAGGACAAACGGAGAGTGAACTCAGCGTCGCAGTGACCGTTAACCCGGCGGACCTGCCGCTGCCAGAAGAGATGGCGCCCGCCGTCGTGACCCGATCGCGGCCGACCCTGGTGCCCAGCTTTTCACGGCTCGATCAGGAACAGCAACAACAACAACAACAATAGACTTGTTAGTAGAATCACTGCTGATTCCAACAACCGCTGCCTCCAGCCTCGCCTTCCTTCTCCAGGTCGCGGAGAGAGCCGAATCGCCAGCGGCTCTCCCTGAGACATGAGCGCTGCCCCGATCACTCGACTGAAATCCGTTCTCCGGTGACATTGCCGGGTACTTCAAACTGAAAATTGCCCGAAGGATCATAAAAATCCAATGCAAAGGTCCCGCTGTGCGTCTTGCCGTTGGAACCCACAGAGACTGTCTCGCTGAGGTGGATGGTCCCCATGAAGGTTCCATTGGCGTCATAGGACCACACCCGGTGGGCGAGTTTGTAGGTCCCGTGCTGCGCGTGTCGCCACACCCCAAGGCAGACGTTGCCCGTTCTCGGGTCAACATTCGGGTTGTGAATCTCGGTCCCGCCGACATTCCAGACCTGGTAGGCTTCCTGGATCGTCTGATCACCAACTACGAACTGGATGTGCCAAAGGCCAACCATGGACGTTTTGGCTCCGCTCGGCCGGACAGGCGCGGCGTTCGCTTGCATCCCGTTGGATTGATTTCGGATGGACGCCGCCATCGCCGCCATCGCGTTGAGGGAATCCCCGCACGAAGCGAACGCGCTGGCGCCGAGGCCAACGACCAGGATGAGGCAGAAACTAGTCTTCACGAAGTTCAAAGTCAGGGTCGATTTCATTTTTCTTCTCCTTGTGAGGTGGTAGAGATCGGCCGCGGCTGGTCTTAGCTCCGGATAATTGCCACGTCCGGTGTTCCGGGCGACCCTTTATTGCTCAGACGCTCGGGCCACCGCAATGCAAGACGCCTCACCGCGAGAACAGTTTCGGAACACTGTGTAACCTATTGTTTAGTAAAGGTGTTACGGGATTGGCCTAAGAGCTTCTTGACGGAGCATCGAAACAGCTTCAGAATGATTCGGCTTGGCCTGACTGGCAGGTTCCCCCCTCGGTACTTCGCCCATGAAACTTAGTGTTCCGCAAACGGCTCGGTTCGGTTCCTACGCTCTCGACCTTCGATCCGGCGAACTGCGGAAGTTTGGGACGAAAGTCAAAATGGGGGAGCAGGCTTTCCAGATACTTGGCATGCTGCTCGAAAAACCCGGGGAGATGGTGACGCGGGAAGATCTCCGGTCAAAGCTCTGGGCCAACAATACATTTGTCGATTTCGATCACGGCCTGAATTCCGCTGTGCAACGCCTCCGCGATTGTCTTTCCGATTCGGCTGCCAATCCGCGTTGGGTGGAGACCATTCCTCGCCGCGGATACCGCTTCATCGGGCAGGTGGAATGGTCGGACACAATGATTTCCCCTGAGCCAGGTGCGCAGCCGACGGCTGGGGGCGAGGCGGAGAGTTCCGCCGAGGTCGCCGCTGTCCCCATTGGCGCCGAAACGCCGAGCGCAGCTGGCCGAACGCGGCCCTTACGCCGAAGGATGGCACTTGTCGCGGGAGGCGCAGTGGCCCTGGTTCTGCTGTCCTTTCCGATTGTAGGACGAATCCGGGGCGCATCTCCCACCAAGTCAGCGCCTCCGATCAGATCATTGGCCGTTCTGCCGTTGGACAATTTTTCCGGTGATCCGGCGCAGGACTACTTCGCGGACGGCATGACCGACGAAGTCATCACCATGCTCGCCAAGAACCCGGCTTTGCGTGTGACCTCGCGCACCTCCGTGATGCAGTACAAGAAAGTGCACCGTCCGCTCCGGGAGATCGCGAAGGAATTAGGAGTGGATGGAATTCTGGAAGGCTCCGTCGTCCGCTCCGGCAATCGAGTACACGTGACCGCACAGCTCATCCGAACCGACAACGACACCCATGTTTGGGCGGACAGCTTTGACCGCGATCTAAGCGATGTCGTCGCGCTCCAGACACAACTGGCCGAGGCCATTGCCAAGCAAGTCGGAGCCACTACTTCGGTTTCCGGCAGCCAGGCCAAGAAGATCAAACCGGAAGCGCACGATGCCTACTTGTTAGGACGCTACTACTGGTTTTCTGGGGATTACGAAAAAAGTCGCCAGTACTTCCAGCAGGCCATTGACCTCGATCCCACCTATGCCGCCGCGTGGAGCGGTCTCGCCGATTCCTACACCGGGAGCGTGGCCGAGGGCGCTTTTCGTCCTAATTCGGTAATGCCACAGGCCGAGGCAGCCGCGAGGAAGGCGTTGGAACTGGATGACCTGGACGACGAGGCCCACCGGTCGGCCGCGGCCATTCAGTTTTTCTATCGCTGGAATTGGGAAGCCGCTGACAAAGAGTCTGCGCGCGCGATCGAGCTGAATCCCGCTGCTAGCGAGAGTCACCACCTCCGTGCGTATGTGTTGAGCGCACTCAATCGCACCGAGGAGTCCCTGCAGGAAGACAGAAAGGCGATCGAACTCGATCCGCTCGTCCGGCCATGGGAGATGGGCTACGCGTTCACGCGGGCTAGGCAGTTTGATGAGGCAGTAAACGAATTGCGCATTCGGAGCGAGGCCCGGCCGAATGACGCATGGCTGCACGGTGTTCTTTCCGAGGCGTATCTTCGCAAGGGAATGGAGAAGGAAGCGGAGCAAGAGGCGGAGCAGCAGATGCGTCTCAACGATGCGCGGCCATTGGCCGACGAACAGCATCAGATCTATAGTCGCGGTGGATTTCGCGCGGTGCTCGAGTGGAAGCTGGCTCGGTGGAACCGCAGAGCCGCCAAACGCTACATCTCGCCGATTGACTTCGCCCAGCTCTACGCTCGCCTCAAACGCAAGGACGACACACTTCGTTACCTCGAACTAGCCTGCAAAGAGCACGCCCCATTTATGGCTCACTTACAGTGGAATCCAGATTTCGATTTTCTGCATTCCGAGCCCCGATACCGCGCCATCGTACAAAAAATGGGACTGCCGCCGGCGTATTGAGGGGTGGCGGGTTTGCCGCCAAATGGTGCGCTCGACAGGTTACACTTCCGCCAACTCCTCTTCCAGCAACTGCTTGTTATATAGGTCGGTGTAGTAGCCGTTGAGTGCGATCAGTTCGTCATGCGTACCAAGTTCAACGATACTCCCCTGGTGCAGTACAGCGATGCGATCGGCATTGCGCACGGTCGAAACGCGATGCGAGATAAAGATGGTAGTTCGACCCTGCATGATCTCGCGCAGGTGGTTGAGGATCTTGTCTTCGGTATGAGTATCTACGCTGGAGAGGGCGTCGTCGAGGACGAGGATGCGTGGACTCCGTAGCAAGGCGCGTGCGATCGCCGTGCGCTGCTTCTGGCCTCCGGAGAGGGTGATGCCGCGCTCGCCCACAGTGGTGTTGTAGCTTTCCGGGAAGCTCTCGATGTCGTGCGCAATGTTCGCAGCTTCTGCGGAGGCCTTGATTTCATCGAGGCTGGCATCATCTCTGCCGAGAGCGATGTTTTCGCCAATCGTCAGGCTGAACAGGAAAGTTTCCTGCGGTACAAATCCGATGTTGCGTCGCAAGGTTGCGAGAGGGAACTCGCGGATGGGGCGGCCATCGATCAGGACGGCGCCCGGGGTCGGCGTCGTAAATTCGCGCAATCAGGCTGACCAGAGTGGTCTTGCCGCTGCCGGTTGGACCTACGATCGCGAGGCTGGAACCTGCGGGTATGCGGAGGTTCACGTCTTTCAGAACCGGAACGCCATGGTAGTCGAAGTTGAGATTGCAGAACTCGATTTCACCTTGGAGTTCGTCGCGCGA
This sequence comes from uncultured Acidobacteriota bacterium, assembly GCA_963799305.1. GTDB lineage: Bacteria > Acidobacteriota > Terriglobia > Terriglobales > Acidobacteriaceae > Acidiflorens. Next base: position 785,517 of record CAWCWX010000002.1, read on the forward strand.
GTAGCCATTTGTGGGAATGTCAACCGATGGAAAGGCGAGTTGCGAGTGGGTCGCGACCGGAGATAACTCGCGGTCGTCGGCAATCTCGGGCTTCTGAAGAAAAATCTCGTTGATCCGGACCAGCGATGCGGTGCCGCGCTGGAAGATGTTAATGACCCATCCCAGCGCAATTACCGGCCAGGTAAGCTGTGCCATATAAGTAGTGAAGGCAACAAAGTCGCCGACGTTCATCCGGCCCTGAATGACCTGGCGTCCGCCGAGCCACAGCACGATTACGGCTGCAATGCCCAACATGAGTTCGAGCGTCGGCCAGAGCATGCCCATTAATCGCACCAACCCCAGGCTGCGGCGGATGTATTCCTGGTTGGCGGATTCGAAGGCGGCAATCTCAGCTTCCTCCTGCACATAGGCGCGGATCACGCGCGCTCCCGAAAAATTCTCCTGGGCGCGGGCCGAAATCTCCGAAAACATCGCCTGGATGCGTTCGAAGCGTTCGTGAATGCGGCGGCCAAAATATTGAATGACGATGCTGGCCACTGGCAATGGCAAAAAGGCGTAGAGCGTCAGCTTGGGGCTGATCGCCAGCATGAAAGCCAAGGCGCCAGCCGTGAACACGATGGTGTTGGCGGAATACATGATCGCCGGTCCCAACAGGTTGCGCACCGCGTTCAGATCGTTGGTGGCCTTTGCCATGATGTCGCCGGTACGGTTGCGCTGGTAGTAGGAATAGGAAAGGCGTTCCAGGTGGGCGAACAAGTCGTTGCGCAGATCGAATTCGATGTCGCGGGAAATGCCGATGATCGACCCATCGCGTCAGAAACTGAAAAATGCCCTTGGCGAGCGCGACGCCGAGCACCGCCATTGCGTAGTACTTTAGCTTGTTGCCCGTGACCCCTGCATTCAGGTCGTTTACCGCTCTGCGAATCACTTGCGGGAAGAGAATCCAGATGCCGTTATTAAATAGAACGCAGATCCCGCCCAGCAGCAGGCCGACGCGATAGCGCTTCAGATAGGGGATGAGCGGGCGTAAGCTCTTCGGAACCATGAAGTCTTGTAGATGAGATTGTAGCAGCGGCGGGTTCGGTTTTTGAGAAGGAAGGCCGCAGTACGAAATAGGCGGCGGCGAGCAGAAGAGCTGTCCAGAACCAGAGCATGCCTTCGGCGAAGAACGCCATGCCCGAGGAGACGAGGTCGGCTTGATTCATGATTCCGATTCGAGGATTCGCACTTCGAACCACGTGGCTGCGAGCTTCGAGACCCCCTCGTTGCGCGCTTACCATTCGAAGCTCGCAGTTCGTGGTTCGTTCCAATTTCAAAGGCCGGGCGAGCCGGGGTTTCAATCCGGCTTGCCCGGGTTGGGAGAGAGACGGTTCGCTTAGTTTGAGTCTGAATCCGAGGCGTTTTTCTGCATATGTTCCTGCATGCGCGCTTCGTGCTTAGCCTTGATCTGCGCCAGCTTCGTCTTCTGGTCGGGGGTAAGAATCTGCATCAGTTCGGCGTGGATGCGCGCTTTCTGCACAAACAGCTCAGTCATCGTTTGCGTATTCTGCGCGGCCAGGGCTCGGACCTTGGCCTCGTCAAACGTCCCGCTGTCTTCCAGAGAGCTCATGTCTTTGTGCGCCTGCATCAGTTGCTTCATGAGCGGTTGGATCACGGGCTTTTCTTTCTCCATGATGGCCTTGGCCTGATCGTGCTGCGCCTGGGTCAGGTCGAGCACGTCTGACAGGTAGCCCATCTCACCGAACCCGAAGTCCCCCATCGGTCCGCCACGATGATGCATGCCTTGTGCGAGTGCGGCAGCCACGGCAAGAACTACTATCAGAGCAGTGCCAGCTGCAAAAAAGCGAGTGCGACTTGCTTTCATGTTTCCTCCTGAGTCCGGGGGCAGACCCGGAACCTTCACATGTATGGGAACACGCCCTTCCAAAAGATGCGGTAAAGAGTCGGTCAAACGGGGTAAAGTTTTGTAAAGGGAATTGGAGAAGATAACTCTGAAGCAATCACAAATCTTTACCGAGCCTCGCGAAAGCACGGTGTTTAATGGTGAATAGGAAAATGGATAGCGTACTGGTGGTCGACGACGATATCGAGCTATGCGGGCTGGTGCAGGAATACCTGACCTCGGAGGGCTTCACCTCGCAGTGTGTGCACGACGGGGAAACCGGCTTGCAGCGCGGACTTTCGGGTGAATATGCGCTGGTCGTCCTGGACGTGATGCTGCCCGGGATCAACGGTTTTGAAGTGTTGCGGAGGCTGCGCAGTGTGTCGAAGATCCCTGTTCTACTGTTGACCGCCCGCGGAGAAGATGTCGACCGCATCGTGGGCCTCGAGATCGGCGCCGACGATTATCTTCCCAAGCCTTTCAATCCGCGGGAACTGGTAGCACGCATTCGCGCAATTTTGCGGCGTGCCAAGCCGAGTAAAGCCTCCGACGCGGTGCCCGACATTCTCAGCGTCGGCGATGTGGAACTGGATCCAGCCACGCGCAACGTATTCCGGGCGGGCGCGCCGGTGGATTTGACTTCTGTCGAGTTCAATTTGCTGGAAGTTCTGCTGCGTGAAGCGGGACGAGTGGTGACACGCGAACGTCTGGTCAACGCCGTCCTAAGCCGCAAGTTCATGCCCTTCGATCGCAGCATTGATATGCACGTCAGCAAAGTGCGACGCAAACTCGGAGACTCCGAAGAAAGCGGAGACCACATAAAGACGATTCGCGGCGTGGGATACATGTTCGCCCGTCCGGCGGTTAAGGCGCGGAAATGAGAAGCCTCTTCCTGAAGATCTTCCTGTCGTTCTGGGCCGCAGTCGTGCTGTTCCTGGGGCTGGCGATTCTCGTGATTCGCGCGACGAGTCCGGCGCGGGAGCCCCGCTTCGAGTTGGCCAAGGTACTGACAGAGGCGGTCAACGCCTATCACAGCGGAGGGGAGCACGCGGTCGGCCAATATCTGGAAGACTTACAAGTCGCGCAGCACGTGCGCGTAAATGTCTACGATCAATCCGGACGCGAGCTCTCGGGCCGTGTGGCTCCGCCCTGGATTGACGATATGCGTCGGACCGGTCAGCACCGCCATCGATCCTGGATGGAGGGCATGTTGCCGGAGCGCTTGTCCCGGCAGACCCTGACCATCGACGGGCAGCAGTACACGCTCGTGCTCGAAACTTTTCCCGGACCAACAATTTTTTTCGGTCCCCATGACATCCCCGGGCTGGGCCTGACCATGCTGGTGATCTCGTCGGGTCTGGTGTGCTATCTGTTGGCCCGGTCGCTGACGAGCCCGGTCAGGCGTCTGCGAAGTGCTACCCAACGCCTGGCAGCGGGAGACCTGACCGCTCGCACCGGCGCTCCGCGAAAGGACGCCGCGACGAACTGGCCCAACTGATGCGCGACTTCGACCGTATGGCCGAGCGCATTGAAGCATTGATGGATGCGCAGTCGAGGCTCCTCAAAGACGTTTCCCATGAATTGCGATCTCCGCTGGCAAGACTCAGCGTCGCGCTCGGCCTGGCGCGGCAGCGGGCCAATCCCGGCGCGGAAGGCGCCCTGGATCGCATCGAACTCGAAGCCGACCGTCTGAACCGTCTTATCCAGCGCCTGCTGACGATTTCGCGGCTGGAGACCGGGACCGACGGCATTCGAAAGACTCGGATCTCGCTGCGCGAGCTAGTGGAACATGTGGTGCACGATGCCGAATACGAGGCCCAAGGAGGGAATTGCCGATTTTCCGCCGAGCCGACCGACGAATATCCGGTCGAAGGTGATCCCGATCTGCTGCGCAGCGCCGTAGAAAACGTCGTTCGTAACGCGGTACGCTACACGGCTGCCGGCTCCGATATCGAGATCCGGCTGGAACGGCGCATTGGCGACCACGGCGAAGAGATTGCCATTCGCGTGATCGACTCGGGTGCAGGCGTCCCCGAAGACTCCCTGGAGCGGATTTTCCAGCCCTTTTACCGTGTCGACGACGCCCGCAACCGCCAGACCGGCGGCGCCGGACTGGGATTATCCATCGCCGACCGGGCCGTCCGGCTGCACGGAGGCCGGGTGCGCGCATCCAACCGTCCTGAGGGTGGTTTAGAGGTCGAAATCCGGATTCCGGCAGCCCCGGCGTTTGCTCTTCCCGCCCATTCCTGATACACAAATATGTTTCAGCCAAATGCTTCAATCTCCGTAATGGCAGGCAGACGAACGCCCGCGGACGGGAAGCGGCTGGGAGAACAGATGTCGAAGAAACTATCAGGTTGCATGTCGCCGTTGGCCTTCCTGGGACTGGCCTTATTTCTGAGTTGCGGTAGTTCGTCGTCCCGGCCAGCAGGCGTTCTCTATTACCTCAGCCAGGGCGAGAACAATGTTGGCTCATTCGCGATTAATTTGGACAGTGGGGCGCTATCGTTGATTAACGGTACCGCTACCACCTGTGCGAACGCTCTGTGCGGATTTCCCGAGAGCATCATTCTGGATCCGACTGGCGCGATTGCATTCGTTCTCGACCAGGGTAATCCCGCCAATGCGCCGCCGGTGCCCCCTGCGATCCTGGCGTATACCGTGAATTCCGATGGTAAGCTGACTGCAACTGGGACGCCAACACCGCTGCCTGCCGGGGGCACGGCCACCGCGATGACGCGCGATGCCGCCGGCAATTTCCTGCTGGTCGCAAATCAGCTGGGTAATTCCGTGACCGCGTTTGCCACGCAACCGGGATCGGCGAATCTGACCTTGGTGGGAACGGTCCCAACCGGCGGCCTCCCGGGTGGACTTTCCATCGATCCATCGGGAACATTCTTTTACGTGGTCAACCAGAATGACGACACGGTCGGAGAATACGACTTAGTATCCGGCGTACAAAAGGTCGGCTCGCCCTATGCCACGGGCAGCGTTCCGAGCGCGGTGCTGGCGGTGAAGACCACTCCAACGGGAGGGTCCGGCGGACTCTTTGTCTATGTAGCGAACGGCGGTAACGGATCGGGCGGGAATAGCGTCAGCCTCTTTCAAGTGTGTACGATCGCAAGCGCGACCTGCACGACGCAGGATGTCAGCGATGGCACGATGCTGCCGGTCGGTACGCCGACTTCCGTGGGCTTGAACCCCGTAGCCATGACGGTCGATCCGACCAACAATTTCCTTTACGTAGTCAACCACGGGTCCGCCAGCGTTTCTGCATTCCGCATCAACCCGTCGACCGGTGCGCTGAGCGCGCTCAATCCTTCGACGGTTTCGACGGGGTCGGGCCCGGTGGCGATCACAATGCACTCCAGCGGGAAGTTTCTCTACGTCTCCAATAACGCTTCGAGCAATATTTCCGGCTTCAATGTCAGTACGACCAACGGCGCGTTAAGCACGCCCGTCAATGTAACTAGCACGGCGCAGCCGGCGGGGTTGGTGGCCAAGTAGGGAGCTGAGAAACCAGCGGTAGAGACGCGGCCAGCGTCGGCACGCCGCGTCTCTATCGTCCTGTTGTTTCGATTGCAAACCTTACGTCGGTATCCGCAAAATCAAATACCCTCCCACAAACCCGAACACCAAATCCGGAGACCACGCCGCGACTGCGGGTGGAAGCTGGCTGAGGTTTCCCATGGCCTCGAACAGTCCTGAGACGGTCCAATAGACCACTCCGATCCCGATCGCCGTTGCGACGCCCGTGAGCGCGCCCTTCTTCCCCGCGTTAAGCGCGAAGGGAATCGCAATCACCGCCATCACCAGCGTGATCAGGGGATAGGCAACTTTCTTTTGCAACTGCACGCGCAAACGAACCACATCGAAGCCGCTCTGCTCCAGGTCGTGGATGTACCGGCCTAACTCTTCGTAACTCATTTCCGACGACTGTTTGATTTCTTTTTTGAAGTAGGCAGGGGCCTCGTCCAGCACGGGGAAGGTCGCTACGTCAAACTTGTGGTAATTCTGAATGGTCGATCCGCTCAGCGTGCGTTCCCATCCCTGCTCATAGAGCCAGCGGGACATGCTTTCCGACCAGTGGGCGCGCTCCGCGGCCACGCGATGCGTGATCTGAAAAGTATGCGGATCGAACTGGAAGACCGAGAGGTTGCCAAAGACATCACGATCGGGATCGAAGAATTGATAATAGTAGATCGTGGAATTCTCGCCGAAGATCCACTTCCTGTCGGGTCGCAAATAGGTCTGGGCGGGCCTTCCCTTGATCAGGTTGCGGAGAGCATCCTGCCGTTTGTTGGTGTAGGGAAGATAAATCTGATCCGAGAGAAAGAGAACTCCAGCGACCAGCGTGGCCACAATCAGCACCGGCACGATGATTCGATAGAGGCTGATCCCCGTGGCTTTAATGGCAGTGATTTCGTTCGAGCGCTGGAGCAGTCCGAACGTCACCAGCACGGCCAGCAGCATGCACAGGGGCGTAGTGTTGTAGAGAAAGTAAGGGGCGACATTCAGCAGATACTCGCCCACCGTCAGCGGGGAGACCTGGTTGCGCAGAATGTCTCCCAGCAACTCGAACAGAGTAAACACCAGCAGCAACATCAGGAACGAAGACACGATCAATCCCAGATAGACCGAGAAATCCCGCAGCACATAGTCATCAAGGATGGTTGGGAAATGCAGGTTGAACAGGCGCCAGCGCCGGGAGAGTCGGTCGGCAGTACTTTCACGCTGGATGGAGAGCGCCGGACCCTCACCCGGGACTGCGACCTTCGGCTGCCATAGCTTGAACCACGAACGGAACACGGAAAGGTCGATCGGCCGACGCTCCGATCGCCACAGCAGAAAGAGTCCCCCGACGAGGAAAACAAGATCCGCCATCCATGCCCCGAGGCCGGGGGAGACGCGTCCCTGGCGCGCGAGGGAAACACCGATGAGCGAAACCGAATAGTAGCCAAATACGAGCAGAATCGTGAGCACAAAGCCCGTCGACTTTCCTCCGCGCTTCGACGAAAGGCCCAGAGGAATTCCAACAAGTGCAAGCACCAGGCAGGCCGTGGGCAGCGAAAGGCGGCGATGATATTCGAGCAGAGCCCAGCGCTGGGTCATCGGATCGGGGCTGTGTGACTTCTCGATCAGTTCCGAAATCTTCATCTCCGTCAGCGAGGGCGGTTCGGGAGCTTGGCTGTTTTGCGCCGCCGGCACCTGAATGGGGATGTCGGTCGTGTCGAACGTGGAAATCTGATACTGGTCGGGATTCTTGGGATCGGTTTCGTGAGTGGACCCGTTGATCAGGTGAAGGTCGAGAGTGTCTGGCCCCTGGCTGGCGAGAATTCCTTCGCGGGCGAGCGTAATGCGCGGCGCCGACGGCTGGCTCAAGTCCGCGAGGAACACGCCTTTCCAAACCGCCGCGCCAGAAGCCGCCTTGACGTCCTGCACGTACAGCACAACCTTCGGAAAACCCTCATAGAAAACACGAGGTTGAATTTCGAAAGATGCCTGGGAGGCCTTGAGTTGGTTCTGGAGGTCTCCCAGCGCAGCGAGCGAGCGGGGCGCGAGGTACACGCTGTTGCCTAGCGCGAGCAGCCACGCGCCCACCACGAAAATCATGATGATGCGCAGAAATGTCCAGACGCCGATGCCGCTCGCCCGCATGGCTGTGATTTCGCTGTCGGCCGACAGACGGCTCAACCCAATCAGGATGCCGACCAGCACTCCCATCGGGATGGTGTAAGTAAGTGCGACTGGGACGGTAAAGAAGAAAACCTGGGCAACGCTGGGCAGCGGAGCGCTGTTTCGGACCACCAGTTCGAGGATGCGTCCGAGGTCGCGGGTGAAGAGAACGAAAGTAAAAACTGCCACGCCGATCAGGGCGTGGGAGACGACTTCTCCCAGGATGTACCGGGTAAGAATGCGCATCCGCGGTGTGGTGACTCCAAGCGAGTCTAGCACGGAGTGCGGGGCCTAATGGCCGCGCGTTTGCATTGCAGGTCCAATTCGTCGGACAATGCCCGTTCGCTATTGAACCGTGGCGCCGGTGGGCCGCCGGCGCTACATCCGAGAAAGAGGGATCAATGATTCGTCGTGCGATGGTGGCATTAATTTGTTGTTGGGCATCTGTACTCGTCTGGGCGCAGTCACCCGCGGAAATGAAGCCGGTCACGGATCGGCTGGCCGCTTCGGTTTATACCGGGCCTTCGATGACAACCCTGCGCGAACTGACCGACAAGTTTGGCGGACGACTTACAGGTTCCGCGGCCTATGTCGGGTCCACGGAGTGGGCGGCGGCGAAATTCCGCAGCTACGGCATTCAGGACGTCAAGCTGGATCCCTTCACCATTCCCGCGGGCTGGCGGCGAGGGGCTGCCAGTGGAGCGATGGTTTCCCCATTGTCGCGGCCTCTTGCCATCGCCTCGCTGGGTTGGTCGCCTTCGACGCCTGCCGGTGGCGTCAAGGGCGAGATCGTTGTAGTGTCCGATGTGTCGAAGGAGAAGTTAAAAGACGCGGAGCAGTATCGCGGCAAAATTGTTTTGCTCGACACCAGCAAGATTCTGTCCGAGGGGGTATTCAAGGCGCTACCCAAACTGGATATGGCGTGGCCCGTCTTTCAAAAGGCCGGCGTGCTGTCCGTGATCATGATGGACCGCGAGAGAAACAACGTCCTCAATGCGCATGACATGTTGTGGGGCGCGAGAATGCTTCCATTGCCGGGCGCGGAGATTGGGATGGAAGATGGGAAACTGATCCAAAGCGAATTGGAAAACGGTCCGGTCGTGATCCAGTTGATGCTGGACAACCAGATAGCCGGCGAGACCAAGGTCAACAACGTGGTGGCCGAAATTCGCGGGAGCGAGAGTCCCAACGAATGGATCCTCATCGGTGCTCACCTCGACTCCTGGGATTTCGGCACGGGCGCGCAGGACAACGGCGCGGGTGCCGTCAGCGTCTTGGAAGTGGCGCGGGCCATGATGGCCCTGGGCAAGGCCCCTAGGCGATCCGTGCGCTTCGCCCTCTGGGGAGGGGAAGAGCAAGGGCTGCTAGGCTCCTACGCCTATACGCAGGAGCACAAGAGCGAACTGAGCCACTGCGTAGCGGTGTTGAACACCGACAATGGCGCCGGGCATCCCAAAGGCTGGAAGGTGGAGGGACGGAAGGATTTGAAAGAAGCCATGCAGCCCTGGAGTGACGCGTTACTAAAAGACCTGAGCGGCGGCGATCTCTCGCTTGATACGACCTACGACACCGATCACGGCCCCTTTCTGCTCGAAGGCGTTCCGGCCCTGGATTTGTGGGTGGACATGTCGAAATACTTTGAAATCCATCACAAGGCCAGCGACACGATGGATAAAGTCGACGGACTGGACTTCAAAGCCGGTGAAGTGATCGTGGCCGTGACCGCCTATGCGATTGCGCAGAGCGACAAGCCGATCGCGCCGCATATTGATCACAAGGCCGTCGGCGACATTCTCAAGGACGCGAAGTTAGATGAATTCCTGGAACATGTAGGAGTGTGGAAGCCGTAGAAAATCAACGGTAGAGACGCGGCAAGCCGCGTCTCTACGCAGCGTTTTAACTCTTCTTCAAAAACACCGCCCCCAATGGCGGCAAGGTCAGCCGCAACGAATAAGGCCGTCCGTGTACGCTCTCGGTTAGCGCTTCGGTTCCACCCATGTTGCCGATTCCGCTGCCGCCGTATTCGCGGGCATCGCTGTTCAGAATTTCTTTCCAGTATCCCCCGGACGGCACGCCGACTTTGTAGCCGACGCGTGGCACGGGCGTGAAGTTACATGCCACCAACACGGCTTCGCTCTCCGACTGGCCTTTTCGTAGAAGAGAGATCACGCTGGCGGGGGCGTCGTTGCAATCCACCCATTCGAATCCCGCAGGGTCATTGTCGAACCAGTGCAATGCATTCTCACCGCGATAGGCGCGGTTGAGTTGTTCCATCCAGGCCTGAAGTCCGCGATGCAGCGGGCCTTCCAGCAGATTCCAGTCCAGACTGCGATCGTGCGACCACTCGCGATACTGGCCAAACTCCCCACCCATGAACAGCAGCTTTTTGCCGGGCTGGGCGAACATATAGGCAAACAGCAAACGCAGGTTGGCAAACTTCTGCCAGTCGTCGCCCGGCATTTTGTTGATCAGCGAACCTTTGCCATGGACGATTTCGTCGTGGCTCAAGGGCAGCACAAAATTTTCGTGGAAGGAATACAGCATGCGAAACGTCAGCGAGTTGTGATGGTACTGACGAAAAATCGGATCGTGGCTGAAGTAGTCGAGCGTGTCGTGCATCCATCCCATATCCCACTTCAAACCGAATCCCAGTCCCCCTAGGTGCGTGGGGCGCGAGACCATGGGATAGGATGTCGATTCTTCGGCGATGGTCTGGATACCGGGATGCTCTTTGTAGCTTTCGGAGTTGAAACGGCGTAAGAAATCGATGGCTTCCAGATTCTCTCGTCCACCGTACTTGTTGGGAATCCACTCTCCTGGTTCTCGCGAGTAGTCGAGGTAGAGCATGGACGCGACTGCGTCCACGCGCAGGCCGTCGATATGATAGCGCTCCAGCCAGAACATCGCGCTCGACATCAGGAAGCTGCGGACTTCGGCGCGGCCGTAATTGAAGATCAGCGTCTTCCAGTCGGGATGAAAGCCCTGTCGCGAATCGGCGTGCTCGTAGAGGTGCGTGCCGTCGAAGTAGGCGAGGCCGTGCGCGTCGGTAGGGAAGTGCGAGGGCACCCAGTCGAGAATCACTCCGATGTTGTGCTGGTGCAGATAGTCCACCAGGTACATGAAATCCTGCGGTGTGCCGTAGCGCGCGGTGGGCGCGAAGTATCCGGTGGTCTGGTATCCCCAGGAGCCGTAGAACGGGTGCTCCATGATGGGCATGAATTCGACGTGGGTAAATCCCAGCCGACTAGCGTATTCCGCGAGCCGCGGCGCCATCTCGCGATAGCTCAGCGGACGATCATGCTCTTCCGGCACGCGCATCCAGGATCCGATGTGGAGCTCGTAAACCGACATCGGCGAGTGCAGAGAATTGCGTTCCTGGCGCTTGCCGAGCCATTCGGCGTCGTTCCAGGAGTACTCCAGGTCCCAGACCACCGAAGCGGTTCGCGGTGGCTTCTCCATCAGCAGTCCGATGGGGTCGGCTTTGTCGACGCGGTGCCCGTGCTGGTTCGATACGATGTGGTACTTGTAAACCGTCCCCTTGCCAACGCCGGGAATGAAGCCTTCCCAAACCCCCGAACTGCCGCGAGACTGGAGGGGATGCGAGCTGTGGTCCCAGCCGTTGAAACTCCCGATCACGTAGATGTTGCGGGCATTTGGCGCCCACACACTGAACACCGTCCCTTGCACGCCATTGGATTCAGTCAGATGGGCGCCCATCTTGTCGTACAGTCGATAGTCGCTGCCTTCATTGAAAAGGTAGAGATCGTCTGCGGTGAGCAGGGAGACGTCGTAACGTACGGGCGAGGCTGCCGGACTGGCGAGATTCTGGCTCATGGGATTCTCGAGCCTCTAGTCTATTCCTCATCTCGGCAGTGCGCACGGCTATGCCATACTGGAAAACCGCCCCATCAAGCGGATAGACCCCCATATGGCTCAAGTTCGAGTCGTTGTCCTCTGGCACCAACACCAGCCCTTCTACAAGGATCTGGTCACCGGACAGTACCGCCTGCCCTGGACGCGGTTGCACGCTCTCAAAGACTACTACGGCATGGTGAAGTTGTTAGACGAATTTCCCAACGTCCACCAGACGTTTAATCTGGTTCCGTCGCTTGTCACACAAATTCAGGACTATGCCTCGGGTGAGGCCGAGGATCCATTTCTGCAGGTCGCTGCCCTACCGGCCAGGGACTTGACCTTAGAGGAGCGGTATTTCGCCCTGCAGTACCTGTTCCAGGCGCATCCCGTGAACGTAATCGGACGCTATCCCCGCTATCGAGAACTCTGGGAGCGGTTCCGCAGCGCGGGCGCCGCGGCGGAACGCGCGGAAAAACTTTTCCAGCCACAGGATTTTACTGATCTTCAGGTCCTCTCCCAGATCGCGTGGTTTGACGAATATTTTTTGCAGGAAAAAAACATTGCGGATCTCGTCCGCAAGGGACACGGCTATTCCCTGGAAGACCAGCGCTTTGTCATCGCAACTGAACGCGAGTTGCTGGGCCGGGTAGTCCCGGTGCACGCCGAGGCGGCCCAGCGAGGTTCGATCGAAATTTCGACTTCGCCGTTTTACCATCCTATTTTGCCATTGCTGTGCGATACGCAGGCGGGCGCAGTCTCGTCTCCCGGATTGCCTTTGCCGCAGAACCGTTATCGCCATCCGGAAGACGCGCGCGAACAGTTGCTTCGCGGCCTCGATTTCCACGAGAAAGTCTTCGGAACGCGACCGCGAGGTGTTTGGCCATCGGAAGGCAGCGTCTCGGAAGAAGTTTTGGCTATCGCCCATCACCTTGGGGTTCAGTGGATGGCGACCGACGAGGGGGTTCTGGGAAGGACCGTAGGGACCAACTTCTCCCGAGACGGACAAGGCCGCTTGAATTCGGAGCAGGCCCATCGCCTCTACACCATTCATCGATACGAAAACGGCGAGACCTGGATGAACCTGGTTTTCCGCGATCACACCCTCTCGGACCTCATCGGTTTCGTGTACTCCGGCATGCCTCCGCAGGACGCCGCGAATAACCTCATCCACAAGATTAGAGAATCAGCGCAACCGCTGCTCGCGCATGGTCAAGATGCCCTGATCCCCATCATTCTCGACGGCGAAAATGCCTGGGAATACTACCCCCAATCGGGAAGGGAATTCCTGCGTCGTTTCTACGACGCGCTATCGAAGGATCCAGGGATCGAAGCCGTAACTGTGGGCGAGGCGATCGCGCGCCACCAGAATTTCGGTACTCTGCATTCCCTGGTGCCGGGATCCTGGATCAACGCCAACTTCAACGTCTGGATTGGCGCGCCGGAAGACAATAAAGCGTGGGACTATCTGTATCGCGCCCGCGAGTTTTACGCTGAGAAATCCGCCAGCGCGACGGCCGAGCAAAGACAACTGGCCTTCGAAGAACTCCTGATCGCCGAAGGCAGCGACTGGAACTGGTGGTACGGCCCGGAGCATCATTCGGCCAACGATCGCGATTTCGACGAGCTCTATCGCAAGCACCTGTCCAACGTCTACCAGGCTCTGGGAGGCACGCCGCCCGACTACCTGGCACAGCCGATCGCAGGCGCAATCGTGCGGCCTTCGGTCACGCCACAGAGTGCCTACATTCATCCCCGGATCACGGGCGACATGGTTCGCTATTTCGAATGGATGGGAGCCGCCCGCTATACCGCCGACCGCCGTTCTGGATCGATGCATGGCAAACAGTTTCTGCTCGACGCTGCTTATGGTGGCATCGACGATCACTTTGTCTATGGCCGGCTCGATTTCGTGGATAAAGTTCCAGAAGACGAGTTCGACATTGTCGTGAATGTGGAATCGAGGGCGAACCCCGGATCGGCACCCCACCACGAACTACGGCTAGAGGCTTCGATTGCCGGGCGCCGGATGAAGGCCTGGAAAGTGACCGCCCAAGGCACAAAAAAGGTGCTGGCGTCCTCGCAGGAGCCGGGCGAGGCCCGAGTTGCCTTGGCACGCAATTTCGAATTTCGCGTTCCACTGGCCTGGTTGCAGGCCACGCCTCTGGAAATCGACAAAATCCGTAATCCGCAGAGTCCCGAACTGACCACCCACCTCCGACTGCGTTTCAGCCTCTGGTCGAATCGTCTACCCGTGGACGCGTTGCCCGTGGAAGGATGGATCGAACTGGAACTGCTGCGCGAAGAAGATTTGATGGGACTGTAGGAGTAGTTCTCAGTTCCCGGTTCTCAGTTCTCAGTAAGAGTCGAACACCTGCCCCTTCGATTCCTTAAGATAAGAAAAGCCGAGCGGTTAGGCTCGGCTTTTCGATTGAAACTCAGAACTGAGAACTGAGAACCGGGAACTGGGAACTGTTACTGCCCGTTTGGACTCATCACCATCGGCCGATTCAGTTCCATCACCAGTTCCGTGCCAGCGGGAAGCGTTGCCGACCGGTGCTTCGAGAGCCAGTGCGTGACGGTGGCCCCCGCGCCGATGGCGCCGCCGATCAACAAGCCCTTACCGCCCCCGGCCAGACCGCCGATCAACATCCCTCCGCCAGTGCCCATGCCGATTTCAGTCAGGTCTTTGCCGTCGTGACCAGCCCCTTTGAATTGGCCTTCGGTGTTGACATCCGTACCTCGCCGGACACTTGTGTCGACCAAGGTCGCGTTGAGCATGATGCGGTCGCCGTTCGGCATGACCAGCGTTTCGGGGAACAGTGCAATCGTAGGCTTGCCGGCCACGCGACGCGGCTCGGAAGTCTTGGTGACGCGTCCTTGTACGGTAGTCCCGATAGGGATAACGGTTTGACCATCCACGACGACCGCTTCCGTCACGCGCGCCTGGAACGGATCGCCAGCATGGCTGCTGAAAGTAGCCAGTGTAGTTTCCAGTTTCATCTTGAGAGCGGTGCCGGTTGGCAACGAGGTCTGAGCCCACGCCGCGCTTGCCAACAACACCAAAATCCCGACGAGTCTAAACTTCTTCATAAAACCTCCAAAGGGGGCGTCCCGCCCGCCGCGCTGCGAACTCCAACACTCTCTCTGAGACTAAGCCACTCCATTTCCCGGAACAATATTCGAAAGCAGCGGAGAACCACCGGAGGCAACGCCCGAGTCCGTTATAATTCCTAGTTCCAAGCAGAAGAATGAAACTACCTGGAGAGCATCCCGGAAAAACTGTGAGTGTAGAGACCCGGCGTGCCACGTCTCCGCCCGCACCGGATCGCGGCGGCGCAACCGGAGACGAGGCAAGCCGCGTCTCTTCCACGTCATTTTGAAAAATATCTCAGACCATAAGGAACGCCATCATGCCCAATACCAGCATTGCTGAAATTCTTGGACGGCAGGTACTCGATTCCCGCGGCAATCCCACCGTGGAAGCTGAAGTCTTTCTAGCCGGGGGCGCCCGCGCCCGTGCCATCGTTCCCAGCGGAGCCTCCACCGGCGAACACGAAGCCGTCGAATTGCGTGACGATGACCCGCAGCGATACAAGGGGAAGGGCGTGCTCAAGGCGGTCGAGAACGTGAACAGCGAAATTGCGGAAGCTCTCGGCGGTATGGACGCCGCCGATCAGCGGGCGCTCGACGCAAAAATGATCGAACTCGACGGGACTCCGAACAAAGGCCGCCTTGGAGCCAACGCAATCCTCGCCGTGTCCATGGCCGCCGCCCGCGCCAGCGCGAACGCCTTCGAGTTGCCGCTGTATCGCTATTTGGGTGGCGCCGCGGCGAACATGCTTCCGGTGCCAATGATGAACATCTTGAACGGCGGAGCCCACGCCGACAATAACGTCGACTTCCAGGAATTCATGGTGATGCCAGTGGGCGCGCCGTCGTTTTCCGAAGCGCTGCGGTGGGGCGTGGAAGTATTCCATACTCTCAAAGGAGTACTGAAGAAACGCGGGTATAACACCGCCGTCGGCGACGAGGGTGGATTTGCGCCCTCGGTGAAATCCAACGTCGAGGCCATTGAAGTAGTGCTGGAAGCGATTCAGAGTGCAGGCTACAAACCCGGCGAAGAGATCGCGATTGCGCTTGACCCCGCCGCCAGTGAGTTCTTTCAGGACGGCAAGTACGTTTTCAAGAAGTCTGACAAAACGTCGAAGACCCCCGAGGAAATGGCGAAGTATTGGGCAAAGTGGTCGCGCGATTATCCCATCGTCTCGCTCGAAGATGGTCTGGCCGAAGACGATTGGGACGGCTGGGCGGTATTGACCAAAGAAGTCGGCGACAAAATTCAACTCGTCGGCGACGACCTTTTCGTAACCAACGTCGAGCGCTTGCAGGAAGGCATCGACAAAGGCATCGCGAATTCGATCCTGATCAAAGTCAACCAGATTGGATCGGTGAGCGAAACGCTGGATGCGATCGACCTGGCCCGCCGCAATGGTTACACCTCGGTGATCTCGCATCGCTCCGGCGAAAGCGAAGACACCTTCATCGCCGACTTGGCTGTTGCGACCGGTGCGGGACAGATCAAGACGGGGTCAGCGTCGCGCACGGACCGCATCGCCAAGTACAACCAGTTGCTGCGAATCGAGGAAGAGTTGGGCGGGGCGGCGAGGTTTTTGGGCCTGAAGGCCCTAAATTATCGAGGGTAGCAACCAGTAGCAGGAGCTAGAAGCTAACTATATATGCCTCATCCCAAACCTCTCGTTCTCATCATCCTCGACGGCTGGGGATACCGTGCTGAAACCAAAGCCAACGCCATCGCTCTGGCGCGCAAGCCAGTCTACGACCGTATGTTGCGCGATTATCCCAACACGCTTATTCACACCAGCGGGCCTTTCGTCGGACTCCCCGAGGGGCAGATGGGCAATAGCGAGGTCGGCCATCTGAATATCGGTGCCGGTCGCATCGTGCACATGGACATCACGCGCATTGAGGTGATGATCCAGAACGGTGAATTCTTCTCGCATCCGGTGCTGCTCGAGGCGATGAAGAATGCGCGGTCGGGCGGACGCAAGCTGCATCTGTTCGGACTGCTCTCGGACGGCGGCGTGCACTCGCAGCAGACTCACCTCTACGCGCTGCTCAAGATGGCTAAGCAGAACGGCGTCGATCGCGTGTTCGTGCATGCCTTCATGGACGGACGCGACACGCTGCCAACCAACGGCGCGGGTTACCTGGAACAACTCCAGCAGAAGATGCGCGAGTACAACTCCGGGAAGATCGCGACCGTCAGCGGCCGCTACTACGCGATGGATCGCGATCGGCGTTGGGAGCGCATCGCGAAGGGGTACAACGCGATGGTCTTCGGCCAGGGTGAAGGTGGAACCTACGTCGATCCCGTGCAGGGTATGAAAGAGTCTTACAACAAGGACGTGACCGACGAATTTGTTGTCCCGTTTGTCTGCGTCGATAACCGGGGGGAGCCGCTGGCCAAAATTGCCGACGAAGATTCCTGCATCTGTTTCAATTTTCGCGCCGACCGCGTGCGTCAGATCACGCGCGCGCTATGCCGCACCAGCGGTCTCAATGCGCAGGGTGGAAGCGATCTGCCGGGCGCGGCCGATCTCGATGCGACGATCCCGCGCGATCGCGGTCCGAAGAATCTGAAGTACGTCTGCATGACGCAGTACGACCAGCATTTCACCCTGCCGGTGGTGATTCCGCCGGAATCGATGGCGAATATTCTGGCCAATGTCATGGCCGATCGAAAGATGCGCAATCTGCGCGTGGCTGAAACCGAGAAGTACGCTCACGTCACTTACTTCTTCAATGGTGGCGTGGAGCAGCCTTTTCCCGGCGAAGAGCGAATCGTCGTGCCCTCACAGAAAGTCGCAACCTACGATCTGAAGCCGGAAATGAGCGCGGCGGGAATCGCCGAAACGGTGATCAAGGCCGCGAACGACGGCACATTTGACGTCATGATCGTAAACTTTGCCAACGCCGACATGGTTGGGCACTCCGGCAAACTTGAGCCAACCATAAAGGCCGTTGAGACGGTCGACGCCTGCCTGGGAGAAATTGAAAAAGCCGTTCGCGCCAAAGGCGGAGCGATGCTGATTACCGCCGATCACGGTAATGCCGAAATGATGATCGATCCCGCGACCGGCGGTCCGCATACCGCGCACACCACCAATCCCGTTCCATTTATCGTGCTGGCTGAAGACGCAAAGCAATACACACTTAAGCCGAACGGTTCGTTGCGGGATATTTCGCCGACAATTCTTGGGATGCTGGGAATTGACGAGCCGCGTGAAATGACGGGCTCGGACTTGCGTGTGAAGAAAACCGGGTGATTGGATGACGCGACACTCCAATCACTCGATCAAACTCCTCATCTTTGTGCACCATCCTTTCGATCTCTGGAACGCGCCGGCGTGGTTTGCCGAACGCCTGCGAGTGGAATTTCCTCAGCTAGAGGTTGTACAACTGGCGGACTACAAGCGCGTAGACGCCGAAATTCCCGACGCGGAAATCGCCGTCACCTGGTCGGTTCGCCCTGAACAGATCAAGGCGGCAAAGAAGCTGCGCTGGATTCACTCGCCCGCAGCCGCCGTTCATCAGCTGATTTTCCCGGAGATTGTCGACAGCAACATCGTCGTGACGAATGCTCGAGACGTGCATGGACCAGTCGTGGCGGAGCACGTGATCGCACTGATCTTTGCGCTGGCCAAGAAGATTCCCGACGCGGTGCGTTTGCAACAGAAACATGATTGGGGTCAGCAGAAGATATGGGATGAACTGCCTCGGATACGCGAAGTGGCGGGTGCGATTGTGGGGCTGATCGGGTTGGGAAGCATCGGCCGTGCGGTTGCCAAAAGTGCGAAGGCTCTGGGCATGCGGGTGATTGCTGTGCGCGAGCATCCAGAGGAGGGAAGCGAAGGCGCGGACGCAGTCTTCGGGCCTGCGCAGATGGACGAGGTATTCAGACAGTCTGATTACGTCGTGCTGGCGGCCCCAGTTACAAGCCAAACAAATGCTCTGGCCAACGCCAGACGTTTCGCGCTGATGAAACCCAATGCCTGCCTCATCAACGTCGCCCGCGGACAGTTAGTCGATGAAGCCGCGCTGGCGGCGGCCTTGTGCGCGAACAAAATCGGCGGCGCTTCGCTCGACGTCTTTCCGAAAGAACCCCTGGAGGCGGATTCACCGCTTTGGGACTTGCCCAATCTACTCGTCACACCTCATACCGCCGCGCTGACGGATAAGCAATGGGAGCGGCACTATGCGTTGTTTGCCGAGAATCTGCAGCGCTATTTGGCGGGCCACATGCTTCTGGGATTAGTCGACAAAGGCAAGGGCTACTGAAACTGGTTCGAGGCGCAACTACCGGGTATCAATCCCAAACCCGATAATCGCATTCACTTCTACTGGCTCGCTCCCGCGAAATGCCGGACGGAACTTCCAGTTCGGCAGTGCGGCCAGAATTTTTGAAGTCGTCTCCGGCGCGCCGGGCTCGAGAACTCTCATGTCCTTCAAATCGCCCGAGCGATCCAGGATGCAGACGATCACAACCCGTGTGGGGCGAAGCCCGGCAGGAAGATCCTTGCGGATCGGTTCGGGTGGGGTCAGAGGCACTCCGGCGGCGTGAGCGACGGAGGCATCGGCATATTGCATTACGGCAGTTCCCAAGGACGTTTCGACGTAAATGATATACGTTGGGCCTTTGAGACGCCCGTAATAGCCGAAAGCGCCACACGAGCTTGACGTGCATTCCACCGTGACTCCGGATCGTTTGTGGTTGTCCACGGAAGAATGTCCCGGGCCCGACTCGGGCTCGCCGCCAGGAGGCCCAAAACTGGGCAGCGTAATGGTGTTTCCACCTTGCACCGAAACGCCCGGCACGGAGGACGCGCCTGGGGCGCCGCTGCCTGCTCCACCAGAGCCGGGGTAAGGAGAAATTCCAGACCGCGCATTGGGATCAGATCCTGGGCCCGTACCTTCTTTACCGGCTCCTTGAGCTTCTCCTTGCAGTCCACTGCCCGGTCCGTTGCCCTTGCCTAGGCCTGCGCCACCGCCGTTGCCCCCGAGTCCGGTCTTGGCAGTGCCGGTGGGCGACATGGCGATGGCGCCGCTGCTGGCTGTGGGAACTCCGACTTGCGTACCTGGCTTACTGGAGACCACGACGCCTGAACCTGTAGCGCTTCCCCCGCTCGCGCCCGGAGGAGCGGCTGCCGCGCCCAGATCAAGGGGGCTTCCCGTGCCTGCGCCTTTATTGCCGCGTCCGCTGCCCAAGAGAGCCTTGCCGCCACCCAAACTGGGGGGAGGCGGCACTACTTCTGTCGAGCCCAGCAGAGAGCCTCCCGAGCGAGCACTGCCATTGCCTGTTAGTCCGTGATCGGCGCTCACCGGCGGAGGAACCACCTGCGGGGTGAGGTCGCCAGCAGTGCGCGACGACGAGCCGCCTCCCACACTCGGAGGAGGCGGAACCGGAGTGGGATGCAAATTGCCGGTGGTCGAACCTCCCCAGCTATTGAAGTCGCGATTTACTAGCGAAGGCGGCGGCGCGACCACGGTTGGCGTCGGAAGCGTGAGCTTGGCGGCGGAGGTATCTCGCTGCGGTGCCGACACCGGCGGTGCGACTACGGTAGTGGTCTGGGTCAAAGCTGAACGCGAGCTGGCAAGATCGCGCTGGGCGTCGGTCGGTGGGGGTGCGACAACCGAGGGGTTGATAGGAGTCGCACTACGTATGTGGTCTCGGTTCGCGTCCGGTGCGGGTGCAACTACGGCCGAGTTTACTGTGGGCAGAGCGCGAGTGTTGGCGTGCGCAATATCGGGTGCGGGTGCGATGACCCTGGCGGTAAGACTTTCCGGCTTGCGAGTCAGTGCAGTGTTCAATTCGGGCGTGGGCGGCACCACACTGGGCGGGGGCAGGGCAGGAGCGGTTAAAGTGGACCGCAGTCCCTCCGCAGGAGGCGGTCCCGGCACCGGCTTGAAGGCGAGCAGGTTGGCAACGGAGGAATCGGAACGCGGCAGATTCAGCTTGGGTGCATCGACAACTTTCTCGGTGGGCGTTGATCCGCGCGCCACGCGGATGGTCTGCGTGCGATGGCGTGCTTCCTGGCCGCCGGCGCGTCCCGATTTCCCGGCTTGCGCGCCGCCTACGTCTTCAGTCTTGGGAAGTTCGTCGCCGCTGTAGTAGATGACGTCCCACTTTTGAACCGGCGGAGGTGTGTAAGGCTGCAGACTGGCGATCCGGGCGGGAATCACGATGAGCAGAAAAATCACTAGGGCTTCCAGCACCCACGTCGTCAGAATTCCGCGATATGGGAACAGGCCGATCGGAGCTTCCCCGGCAAGGTTCTTCGGGGATTTTTGCAAAGCGGGGCGGAGCGAAGTCCTGAATTCCTGCCATGGGGAAGACCATTCCACCAGCAGACGCGGCGGCTCGGGCCACTGGTCCACACTCGCCGGAATGGTTTCTACGGTACTCATGCAGCCTCGGTATCGAGCGGACGCTCCATCAGGATATCAATCTGGTCGCCGAGGGCGGTCAGGGAATCGCTGATGGTTCCAGTCGGAAGTTCCAACACTGATGTCGCGAGTACCCGGATCGCCGCCATCCGCCAGGGCTTGAGCGATTCCTCGATGTGGATGACAACTCTTTCTTGATCGAGGTAGAGAACATCAATCGGAAAGCGCATGGCGAAAGTATGGACGCCGTGGCAGGGAACAATCCACAGTCCCTGGCCGGGCCGGAAGCGGGAGGCATCGGTGGCCATCAGGCCGCGAAACCGGGTCCAGTGGGTGCGCGCGACCAGGAGTTCGGTGGCGAGATAAGTCGAGCGCGTCCGGTTGAAAGCGTATCCCGTGGGCCCGTGCGCGGGCATGAAAACTCCTGGGGATTTGTAATCAAGATCGGGCCGAAGAGGTATCCGACTTTAACTTACAAATTACCAATCACCAATTACAAATCGCCTTACTTTTTCCCACCACCGACGGCTCCGAGCAGGTGCATTAACTGAATTACGGCCGGTCCGACGGTGACGAAAATCAGGGAGGGCAGCACAAACAGGACCAGGGGAATAATCATTTTAACAGTGGTTTTGGCGGCCTGCTCTTCCGCGCGCTGGCGGCGTTCCGTGCGCAGAGAGTCGGAGTGAACGCGCAAGGCTTGAGCGACACTGGTGCCGAAACGATCCGTCTGAATCAGAGTGCCCACCAGTCCACGGACATCGTCTACACCGGTGCGGGCGGCGAGGTTTCTCAAGGCCTCGGCGCGAGGCTTGCCGGCACGGGTCTCCAGATTGAAAAGATGAAACTCACCGCTGAGTTCGGGGTGAGCGTGTTGTAAATCTTCGCCCACGCGCAACATGGCTTGATCAAGGGCAAGGCCCGCCTCCACGCAGATTACCGTCAGGTCGAGGGCATCGGGAAGGGCAAGTCGAATTCTGCGTTGCCGCTCAGTCATCGCCCTCTTTAAGAAGAAGCGAGGAAGAAAAAAACCGAGCGCAGGCACGCCGACGAGTAAAAGAGGGGAGTCGATTCCCGCGAATACGACCACGGCCGCGAAGCCAAGCACCGCGAATAGAACCCGCAGCCCGAAGTAAAATCGGACATGTCGGGCGTCGCGGTAACCAGCCTGGATCAGCCAGGCGCGTGTCTGCGAAACATCCGTGGGTGAAACGGGAAGGGCCCGGCTCAGCGGATCCAGCGCTTGCTGGATGCGTTCGCGGATGGCCGGCTTCTGTTCCGCCTTCGGCCGCTGCCACCCGATTTCGCGCAGACGTGATCCCAGCACCGACGAAGGCGCCATGGTCGCGGCTCCGAATGCAAACACCACCACTGCGATGGTGAGAAAGATCAGTATGGAGAGGGCCCAAATCATGAATCAGACCTGAATCCTGATAATTCTGCGGATCACGAAATAGCCAAGGGTCTGGAGCGTAATGCCCCCGACAATCAGTGCATGGCCCAGCGGATCAGTGAAAAGAGGCTGAATGAAGCCGGGGTTGAGCACCAGCATGACCACGACAATCGTCGGCGGCAACGCCATCAGCAGAACCATGGTCAGACGACCTTGCGCGGTATGTACGCGGACCTGCCGCAGAATCTTGAAACGCTCGCGAATTACATAAGACAAGTTGTCGAGAATCTCGGCCAGGTTACCGCCGGTCTCGCGCTGCAACATCACGGCGGTGACGAAGAATTTAACGTCGACCAACGGAATGCGATCAGCCAAATTGATCAGGGCATCGCGCACGGGAAGGCCGAATTTTTGCTCCTCGAAGAGTTGCCGGAATTCTCCCGCGACCGGTTCGGAAACTTCGCTGGCAATCATTTCCAGGGCGGTAGTAAACGCGTGCCCGGCCCGAACCGCGCGGGCCAGGGTATCAATCGCTTCCGGAAATTTTTCTTCAAAACACTGAAAACGTTTCGCCCGCCGGTGGGAGGCGTACGCGTAGGGAATAAAGAAACCTAGAACTAGTCCGGCCCAGCCGAAAGCCGGACCACCCCCGGCTACCATAAAAATTAGTCCGAACAGCAGCGAAGAGACCGCGCAGAAAATCAGAAAATTCCCCGCGCGAACATTGACCTCTCCCTGAGTCAGCATCTTCTGAAGAATGGTGACCCGTTCCGAGCGCCGCAACAGAGTGTCGAACGCCGGGATCCGGCTCAGCATCTCGTCGCGGAGAATGGCGACGTCCACGGGCGCCTCGTCGGGTTTCTGGGTTGACGAGAGACGGTCGCGGAGGGTGCGGGCCTGCGATTGGCGCTGGTCGAGCAGACTCAACACGGCAAACGCGCCCAGTGTCACGACCACAAACACCAGTAGCACGATGGCGATCTGCATGGGCTAGACCTCCATCCTCGACTCGAAGATCGAACCGGGCAGGCGGCAGCCCGCGGTCGCCAGGCGTTCAGCAAAACGGGGCCGGATGCCGGTTGCGCGGAAGGAACCGCGAACGCGGCCAGCCTCGTCAATCCCGGTGCGATCAAAAACGAAGATGTCCTGCATCGAGATGATGTCGGACTCCATGCCCGTGATCTCTGAAATCGTGAGCACTTTACGAGTGCCGTCGGACAGGCGCGCGATCTGCACCACGGCGTGAATGGCCGCACCGACTTGCTGCCGGACCGCTTTCTCGGGAATGTTCAGGTTCGCCATCGCGACCATGTTTTCGATGCGGGCGAGCGCATCGCGTTGGGAGTTGGCGTGCACCGTGGTCAGCGATCCCTCGTGGCCGGTGTTCATGGCCTGGAGCATGTCGAACGCTTCTTCGCCACGCACCTCGCCCACCACGATGCGGTCCGGCCGCATACGCAGACTGTTAATCACCAACTGCCGCATGCGCACCGCGCCCTTGCCTTCAATGTTGGGCGGACGCGTTTCCAGGCGCACCACATGTTCTTGCTTGAGTTGCAACTCGGCGGCATCCTCGATCGTAACGATGCGATCGGAGTTCGGAATATGTCCAGAAAGAACGTTGAGCAAGGTAGTCTTGCCGGCGCCCGTGCCTCCGGAGATAAGCAAGTTCAGGCGGCCTTTGACCATGGCGGCGAGCAATTCCAGCATCGGCTCACTCAGGGTCTTGTTCTCGATCATGTTGCGGGCGGTGACCGGGTCGCGACCAAAGCGGCGGATCGAGAGACAGGGTCCGTCCAGCGCCAAGGGAGGAATGATCGCGTTCACACGGGAGCCGTCGGCAAGGCGTGCGTCAACCATGGGAGACGATTCATCGACTCGCCGCCCGATGCGGGAGACGATGCGGTCGATGATCTGCATCAGGTGCTGATTGTCTTTAAAGGAAAAGCTGGTCAACTCCAGTTTGCCAGCGCGCTCCACGTACACGCGGTCAAACCGGTTCACCAGAATGTCGGAGATGGTGTTGTCCTTGAGCAGAGGCTCAAGCGGGCCGAGACCGAAGATTTCGTCGAGAATTTCGCGGCTTAGGCGCTCACGCTCGGCGAAGCTGAGCGGAACGGCTTCACTGTTCACCGAGTTGCGAATCAGGATCAGGACTTCATCGCGGGCTGCGTCGCCGACGCTGCGTCCCAGTTTTTCCAGGTCGAGCCGGTCCAGAATCTTCCGGTGAAGGTCGGCTTTGACCTGCTGGTATTCCGTTCGCTCGAAGGCTTGTAGATTGGCCATTTTCTAGACTGTCTTAAACAACGACCACGCGTTACGCTTCGTTTCCAGATCGTCCTTCGTAAGCAGTTCCGCCAGCCCGGTGATAGAGCGAGCAATTTCCGTGTTCCCCTGCTGCATCACGGGCACGCCGCGGTCAATGGCAGTGGAGACAGCAAAGTACTGATTTGGAATCCGCCAAAGAACCGGTGCTCCGATGGCGGCCTCGGTTTCAGTTTCGTTAAAGCCCGCTACTTTGCGATACCGGTTAAGGACCAGCGCAAAACGGTCGCGGGAGCCGTGCTCACCCAGGTATTGCGAAACGCGGCCGGCACTCCACAGCGACGCGACGTCGGCATGGGCCACCAGAAGAACTCGCTCCGACAGATTGCTGACGATGCGGGTCGCGCTGTCGAGCCTGGAAGAAGCGTCGACGACGATGTAGCGAAACATGCCGCCCATAGTGTCGAAGAGACGCGCAAAGTCTGAGGCGGAAGGCTCAACCGGGCCTGGAGCGGACGCGCCCGCCAGCACCTGTAGGCCGCCGCTATGTTCCTCCATGAAACTGGTGAGCAGGGACGAATCCAGCCGGTGCAGGTTGGTGATGGCGTCCGACACGGTGAACGAAGGCTTGAGATTAAGATGCAGGGCACAATGGCCAAGCGGCGCCAGGTCTACCAGCGCAATGCTGTGCTGGAGCGATTGCAACGCCAGGGCCAGATTCACCGCGACGGTCGTGGCGCCGCTCCCACCTTTCGCATTGACGACCGTAAGAATCTTTCCATGGGATTTTTCACGCCCCGGCTTCCGGCGCATGGAAGTCTGGCGCACAAAGGCTTCCAGCAGATCGTTCGTAGTTGTGGGCCGCTCAATGTATTCACGCGCGCCCGCCCGCATCGCGCTGACAATCAACTGGGAATGCTCCATGCTTCCGACGGCAAACACGGCCGCATCGGGAAGTTCCTGGTGTAGGAGTTCGATGGCACGCAGAGACGCCGCCGCCCCATCGGCGGCGATATCCACCAGAACGACGTTCGGAGCGAACGCCAGAGTCTTTCGGATGACGCTGTCCGTGGCGGCCATTGGCAGATTGGAATGGCTGCACACGGTGCGCGCCACGTTGGTTCCATCCACTACGACCTGGAGCACGGCACGCTGGTCATTGTCCGTGGCGAATATTGCAACTGACAGCTCCGGCATGACTCAACCTTACCACCCTTCCCCAAAGACTCTGCCGCCCGCCCCAACCCGGCGGGAACGCGCTTATTTCTTGGTGCCTTCCGGTTTCTTGCTGTCGAAGCTTTCTTTATCAAGGAGCGGCTGGGGATTGACGGGCCCCGTGGGCGATTGAGTGCTGGGCGAAATGCGCCGCGCCGTACACAACACCATCAATTCTCCCCGGCTCTTTTGCACGCTCTTGCTCTTGAAGAAGTTGCCCAGTACAGGAACATCACCCAGCCACGGCACCTTATTTGTGATGTTGGTTAGCCGGTTGTCAATCAGTCCGGCAATGACAAAGCTCTGGCCGTCCTGCAATTCAAATTCGGTATCCGCTTTGCGCGTGCTGATGGCCGGTATGGTAGTTCCGGAGACCGTCACCGCGTTGGTGAAATCCAGCGTACTCACTTCCGGCACGACCCGGAGATGAATATTTCCATTGGGCTGAATCACGGGAGTGAACTTAAGCCGCACGCCGAATTCCCGGAACTGAACCGTAACCGTGGAAGTCCCGGCGCCGCTCGGCTGCGCCACTGGAAATGGGAATTCGCCGCCCGCCAGAAAACTGGCTTCCTTGCCATTCACCGCAATCAGATTGGGCTCGGCCAGAATCTGAAGCAGGTTCTTCTGTTGCAAGGCGCGAATCACCGCTCCGATGTTTACATCCGATCGGGCAATAAACAGATTGAGAAAATCGCTGATATGGACCACCGGCGGAGTCGACGTGGTCGTCGTCGTCTGGGTGTTGCCGTTGGTCACCGTAGTTTGCGCGGTATTCGTTACATTCAGGCTCCCAAACTGTCCGGTCTGGCTGAGGGCAATGGTGTTGCCCAGCCCCGGCATAAACAAATTGGCTCCGAGTTGGAGGACGGCCGTCCGGTCAACTTCGGCAAACTTCACTTCCAGCAGGACTTCCTGCGCTCCCACGGGCCCGAAGCTCAGTACGTTCACGACATTTTTCGAATAAGCGGAGGCGATCGAACCGGCGTGTTTGGCGACATCCTCGGTGGTAACGTGTCCTGAAAGGACAATCGCCGAGCGCGAGGGCCTGACACTGATTTGCTCCTCGGGAAAGAGGCGGTGGATTTCCTCCGCGGCGGCAGTTACGTCCACATCCACTCGCAAATCAAAACTTTGGGAGCGCTCCAGTTCGTCCCAGATAAGCAGTGAAATCTCGCCGGGAGCGAGCCCATTCACCAGCACTTGAGTCGGGGTGACGACCAATGCGTCCGCCACGGTGGGGTCGGTGACAGAAACGCGCTTCAATCTCTCGGTGGTATTGATGAGCAGAGACTTGCCGACCATCACTCGCAACGGTGCTGCTCCCGGACCCTCTTGCGTAGTAGTACCGGTGGCTGGAACAGAAGCCTGAGCACCAACCGGAGTGCCTTGAGAGGTTGATTGAGCGGGCACGTTCTGCTGTTGCGGCGGGATCCGCCGGTCGAGCCACTACCGGTGCGATACACAGGAGCGCAGCGCCTGCGATCAGCTTGAAAACTTTCATGAAGGTACAACCTCGAAAGCGAAACAAGTGTTGCTCGGTGCGATTTTGATATTCAGCATCATTGCGCCTTGTCCGGATCGAACTTAGTTTCGTCGCGCTTGCTGCCGCGAATGGTCTCTACCTGATAGGCGGCCGACGGGACCACGGTCACCGGAATCGCCTGCTTGTGAATCTTGAGTTTGACCGATGTGGGAGGCGCCGCTAGCCCCGGATACAGAGAACTGGCGCGGGTCGCGGCGATTGACTCCTGGTGCGTATCGAGAGGGTTCCGCAGCGCCAACTGGATACGCCCTTCCTGGGACGCCAGCGTCAGGCGCTGCCCATCGTCGGGGGAAACCAGCAAGGTGATGACAGGCGCTGTTTGCACGTCGCCGTTGGGAGAGCGCTCGAGATTTTTTCCCACCGCGACCACCCTGACGTTTTCCAGGACTGTCGTAGTTTGCCTCTCGTTGCTGCTGCCTTGATTCCCAGTTGCCAGGACGTCGACCCGCGATCCGGGCTGCACGAACCCGGCGACCGAAACCACGTCGTTGACGCGCACCGAAACCGCTCGCATTCCCTGCGGGATCAGAGAAGGCAAACCCGCTCCCGCGTTGGCGGCCGCCAATTTGCCCGGCAAAATGAATTCGCCCTTGCTCACGGGCAATACGACACCCCGGCCCAGCAGCGGTTCTATTCTGGCATATGCGCCAGGAGGAATCACCGATTGCGGAAACCGGGCCAGCCGGATGTCGTGGCTTTCCAGCTTGGCGCCCACCTGAAGGTCGTTGGCAGCTACCACCACGTCCCCTCCAGGCTCTTGGTTAGCGCCGGCAGAATTCAGCAGCCTGTTATAGACCGCATAGCTAACCAGCAATCCCAGAGCCAGCGCGAGGCCTCCGATCATGAACAAGCGACTTCGGTTCATTCCGCTCCCTCCGGGCCTATCCCGGACTCATCGCCGACGTGCCGCCACAGCCATCACAGCGGCACTCTTACCTGTAGCCGATAGTACCTCTGCGGCACTATTGCGAGATGCCGCTGGCGACCGAAGAGAATACGTTGTTGGCGTTACCGCCGATCAGGCGGATGGTGCCAATTACGATCACCAGGATCACCGCCAGCATCACCGCGTATTCGGCTATGTCCTGGCCTTCTTCATTGCGCCACAATCGTTTGGCAAGATCAATCGTCATCATTTTCCTCTCAAAGTTTTGCGATGAAAGTTTCGGAGCGCCTAAAACGGTTTTCTTGTGGAAACGCACCTAGTTTCGCAGATTCCGGCGGCTCTAGTACACATTTTTTCACTTTTTCGCACTACCCGTGCTGGTTCCCTCGATTCCGTCCGTATGGTTCGACACGAATAGAATAGCCTGAGAATCGGTATATTCGGCGTGCCACCGGGAATCCAAAAGTAACCCCTGGGCCAGAGCGGAGGGGGGAACCAGAACCGCCTGGACTCCCCATTGACCGAGAACCTTATCCCATCCTGCCCGCAGCTGTGAGATTTGCTGAAACTCGTGGAGCAGATCGTCGCCGTAGAGGTCCGCTCGGCCATCGATAAAGACGCGATACTCGGGGTAAAGCCTCCAGATGGTATAGCCCCCCCAGTCGTAGTACACAAACAACCTGGCCGGCATCGGGTGTGAGCGCAGGTAGTCCACCGCATGAGTCGGGAAGGCTTCCGCCTCGGTCCGACCCTGTCTACGGACGAGGCTGTTCCAGCGAATCACGGCAAAGCCCGCCATCAACGCCAAGATCGCGACCCGAAAGGCGAGTCGAAGGCGGGGCGATGTGCTCCGGAGGGAAATGGGCAGCGAGGCCTCGCCAACCGAGGCGGGAAATGCCGCAGCGATCACCGGTACTGCCAGCAAGACAAGAATAGGAATGTGACGTACCGCATCCAGCGCCGCGAGAAAAGTTAGGAAGAGTGGTATTGCAACCCTGCCTTTTGGTCGGGCGCGGGAACTGCCGAGTGCGAACAAGAGAGCCACCCAAATCAGAAAAACAGGGAGATAAAGCAGTTGATGAAAGTTGGGTGGGAGCCACTCTACGATGAATGAACGCATTCCCGCGGAGCGGAGTACGTCCAGCGGATAGCGATAGAGTTGTGCCCCGCTGGGGTTGAACGGCACCAGGGCAAGGCACGCCATGAAGGTGAGCAATACACGCAGTAGTTGGGGGCGGATTTCGATCCATGCCGTCTCGCCCACGGCAGCTTCCCATCCCAGACCCGCTCCGTAAACGATGAGCAATGCTGGACCGAGCGCAAATCCGGCATGTAAATTCAGCCACAGCAGAAACAGTGGAGGGATCCACAGCAGAAGGCGAGGACGCATTTCTCCACGCTCAAGCAGCCACAACAACAAGCTGGCGAGCACGAACGTAAACATCTGCGGACGAACTCCCCATGCTGGTGCTGCCGCCACGGCGCCGAGAGCAACCGCGGCCGCCGCCCAGTGCGGTCTTGCCCGGCAACGCCAATAAAGCAACAGAAATCCGGTGGTTGTAACCATCGCGGAAAAAACGATCAGCCCAGCGGCGCCACTGAATTTCCA
The DNA here is from genome assembly GCA_963799305.1 of uncultured Acidobacteriota bacterium. Classification (GTDB taxonomy): domain Bacteria; phylum Acidobacteriota; class Terriglobia; order Terriglobales; family Acidobacteriaceae; genus Acidiflorens. The sequence goes on from CAWCWX010000002.1 coordinate 815,309, forward strand.
GATTTCGTAAAACGCGACCTCCGCCAGCCACTCGTGCGACACCCAGGGACTCCCGGCCCGCGTAAACGAGAATGGGTCCGAATGCGGGATCTGGCCGGTTTGCATGATCCACTCTCCGGTGCGCAGATGCCACCAGAGATCGGGATCGACGGCATTGCGCGCCGTCATCGCAAGCAATCCGAAGAGCAGGATGCCTGCAAACGTACTTGCTCGGCCTAATTGAGAAATGCGCATCGCGGAGAGTGAAAACGATTATAGAATCAGCGTCTCTAAACCTGTCCTATGAGCTGGCCTAAGCTTCGTCATCACCGGGAGAAAATTGCGGGCCTCTTCCTGCTGGCAATGGCCATCAGCCATGTGGCCATGGTGCTCAACGTCGCGGGCTCCCTGGAAAATGGATATCAGGATTTCACGATCTTTTACACGGCGGGCACCATGCTGCGGTCGGGACAGGCTTCAAGTCTGTACGACGCCGATGCGCAGTACCGCACGGAAAAGGAATTCGCCCCCGATGTTCGTATCCGTCAGGCTGCCTTGCCCTACATCCACACGCCTTTCGAGGCGTTGTTGTTTGTGCCTTTCACGTTCCTTGGATACGTGCCGGCGTATGCGCTCTGGACGGCTTTGAATGTGGCGCTGCTCGCCTTGAACCTCGCCCTTCTGAGAAAGAATTTTCCAGAGATCGCGGCACTTTCCCCCGTACTGTTGGGGCTGGCCGCCGCCGGATTCTTTCCTATAGCTATCGGCCTGATCCAGGGCCAGGACACGATTCTGGTGCTTCTCAGTGTGGTGCTCTGCCTGGTCTTGCTGAAAGATAAGCGCGACATATGGGCGGGATCGGCTTTGGGACTTGGCCTGTTCAAGTTTCACTTTGTCGCGCCCCTGGCCCTGATCCTCGCATTTCGGCGGCCGAGGTTACTGGTCGGCTTTGTACCCATCGCTCTCGGTTTAGGTGCTCTATCAATTGCGATGGTCGGATTTCAAGGGGTCATCCACTACGTCCACTATGTGCTGAACTTGGAAACAACCGGGGCGGGCGGTGCGATCATGGCGAGTGACATGCCGAACTTGCGAGGTCTGATCGATACCGTGTCCGGTCTGCGAACGGACACGGCTGTAAGCATAGCCATCACTCTCGTGTGTTCTGTTGCTCTGCTGTGGGCGACTCAATGGAGGGTCCGAAAAGGAGACGATTCGGTGCTCCATACATTTGCCCTTGCGATCATCGCCGCTATCCTCATCAGCTACCACGCCCTGCCGTACGATCTGGTTCTGCTGTTACCTGCAGTGCTGGTACTGCTCGCCAAAGCGGTTTCGGAGAATGCGCGACTGAGCGGCGCGGATATCTTATTGCTCGTTCTACTCTTCCTGACTCCGCTCTATGTGTTGCTTTGGCTCCAACTGAATCAGTTTGCCTGGTTTGGATTGCTGTTAATCTGGCTCATGCTGAGGCTCGGCCGCCGAACTTCAGCGAGTGAACCAATTCTGCCGGAGCCAACGTAATCGCCCGCCTCCCGGATTCCGTCCTGAAATCCTGCGCTCTGCGCAGTCGATACTGCATGATCTTCGTGTCGGCGCTTTGTGCTCTGGGTATGTGGTTGTACCTGCAACGTATAGTGATTCCGCACCAAACGGCGGATGCCGCACTTCACGGCCGCCCGCGCGGAAACTTGTCGGACCTCTATCCGCGGTGGTTGGGAGCCCGGGAACTGCTGCTTCGCGGGCGGGATCCTTACAGCGTCGACATCACACGGGAAATCCAGACTGGTTACTACGGGCGCCCCCTCGACCCTTCGCGTTCGGAAGATCCCAAAGACGAGCAGCGATTTGCTTATCCGGTATACGTCGCGTTTATTCTGGGACCAACCATCGGGCTGCCTTTCGCAATCGTGCAGAAGAGTTTTTTCTGGATCTTTCTGTGCCTTACCGCAGCCAGCGTGCCCCTGTGGCTGCGAGTCATGCATTGGCGTCCACCTTGGCAGACGCAAGTCAGTCTGATCTTGCTGACAGCAGCAAGCCCGGCGGTGGCGCAGGCACTGAAACTTCGGCAGTTAAGTCTGCTGGTGGCGGCCTTGGTAGTGGTGGCTGTACTTCTCATTACCTCCAATCGTCTAAGCCTGGCGGGAATTGTGTTGGCACTCGCGACGATCAAGCCGCAGTTGGTCTGGCTGCTGCTCGTCTGGTTGGCGGTTTGGATCTTTTCCGACTGGAAGCGCCGTTCCCGCCTGGCATTCTCGTTTCTCATTACCATGACTGTTCTGGAGACCGCCTCCGAAATGTGGCTTCCCAACTGGATACCGCGCTTTTGGCAGGCGATCCATGACTATCAGCGGTACACCGGAGCCGCATCCGTGATCGACAAGATGGTTTCTCCCTCTGTGGGCACTGCTGCGTCCCTTCTGAGCCTGGCGATGGCGGGCATCATTTTCTGGAACGAACGCAGGAAGGAGCCGAGCTCGAAGGAATTTGTGAGCGTCGTCGGGATGGTCCTGGCCGTGACTGTGCTGGTAGCGCCCACTTTTGCGCCTTACAACCAGATTCTGCTACTTGCGGCGATGCTCCAGTTGGTCCGCGATTGGCGCGAAGTGTGGCGACGAGGCATTGCCTCCCGGCTGCTGATGACGCTGGCCGCCGCCGTAACCGCTTGGCCGTGGATCACCGCCGCCCTCTTGAGTGCGCTTTCCTTTGTTCTGCCTGCCGAAACAGCACAAAGATTTTGGACCGTCCCCTTCTGGACCGTGTGGCTGATCCCGGTGTCGGTGTCGGCGGTAATGCTGGTTATGGCTCACCGGGCCGCATTCGATCGTTCCGAAAGGCGCATCCCAGCGTAGAATGCTTACTGCACCGCCGAGTGCTGGCGGGGGGCCAAGGGAGTCTCGGAAGGGCAATGTCGGTTTCCTCGATTACACCGTCGGGAGCAGTATCGGGCATCTTTCCGGTCGTGATCTATGTCCAAGGCAACGAGCAGCAAACACTCTCGCTGAATCACACACCGTACACCGTTGGCCGCAAAGTCGACCGCGACCTCGTCATTCCCGATCCGCGAGTCTCGCGCGAGCATGCCCACATCGTCGCCGAAAATGGAGAGTTCTGGGTCATCGATCAAGGTAGCAAGCACGGAACATTCGTCAACGGCGAACGGGTGGAACGTCGCAAGCTGGCGCGCAACGATCGTCTGGAATTTGGTGCTCGCGATATCGCTTACCTGATCTTTCATCCCCTCCACGCGACGTCCAATACCGCGCGCGAATTCCTCAGTCAGATTTCCGGCATTCAAATCGCTCCCGAAGCCAGCGATCTGGAAAAGCTCACCCTTTTTCTGGAAGCCGCACGCAAGCTTAATACCATTGGCGTGCTGGACGAAATCCTGGTCACGCTCATCGACGCTACCCTCCGCCTGACGCGCGCCGAACGCGGCTTCATCTTCTTGCGCGACGCCGAAGGAAAACTGTCCCTGGCCGCCGGCCGCAACTCCAAAGGCGAGCCCCTTCTCGACGACAAGACAATTTCTCGATCGGTGTTAGAAGAAGCGTTCATTTCCAACAACGAATATCTGGTCACCGATACCAGCCAGATGATCGACATGAAGGAACGGCAGAGCATCGTCGCCTTCGATCTTCGCACCGTGATCTGCATGCCACTGCGCAAGCCGCAGGTGCAGGCCATCCGTCCGGAACAACCAACCAACGCGGAAGTGATGGGCGCGCTCTATGTCGATTCCCGATTTGCTGCCCGGGACATCACCAGCGTGAGCCACGACATTCTGCGCGCGATCGCGACGGAAGCCGCGCAACTCATCGAAAACGCCCGCCTGGTCCAGGCGGAAGAAGCGGGACGCCGCTACCAGCAGGAGTTGTCGATTGCCGCGTCGATCCAGCAAGGTTTGATGGCGGTGACCATTCCCGAAGTGCCTTTTGCACGCCTGAGCGGACGCAATCTCTCTTGTAAGGAAATCGGCGGAGACTTTTTCGACGCCGTCAATACTCCGCATGGCCTTGCTGTTGTCCTGGCGGACGTCAGCGGCAAGGGAGTTTCAGCCGCCCTGCTGGCGTCAATCCTGCAAGGGATGGTCTACTCGCACCTGATCGCAGGTATGCCGTTGACCGAAATCGTCACCGCGCTCAACCGTTTCTTCACAAAAAAACACATTGGCTCGAAGTACGCCACCATGGTGATTGCCCGCCTGCGTCATGACGGTGACCTGGAATACGTAAATTGCGGGCACGTTCCTCCCGTGTGGATCTGCAAGGATGAAGTGCTGCGACCGGGGCATGGCAATTTGCCTGTGGGATTGCTGGCCGACGCCGTGTACGAAAGCGACCATTGCCAGATGAAGCCCGGCGATCGCCTGATCCTGGTGACTGATGGCGTCACCGAAGCCGAGAACGCCCGCGGCGACATGTTCGACAGCGACCGACTGGAAGCGGTAGCAGGCAAGAGCGAGTCGATGGACGATATCTTTGCCGCGGTCGCCGACTTCTGCGGTGGCACACCCCTCAACGACGATTGCACCGTAATCGAACTCGCCTACAGCGGCGGCGAGTAGCGCGGGCGCCCCGCCCGCTCACAGCTTCGCGTTCTTGTGAATCTCGACCGTCGACCACGTTTTGTCGCCCGCGTGACATAGGGTCTCGATTGCACATTGCGCGCACTTCGGCCGGCGTGCCACACACAGCTTGCGTCCATGCCAGATGACCTGATGAGAAAATTCCGTCCAGCGTTCGCGTGGCACGATCTGCATCAAGTCCTGTTCTATCTTCTGCGCATCGTCGTGCCTGGTCAGTTCCAGCCGTCGTGAAATCCTCGTGACGTGTGTATCCACGACCACGCCTTCGTTCTTCTTGAACCATGTGCCCAGCACGACGTTTGCGGTTTTGCGGGCGACTCCGGGAAGCGTCAGGAGTTCATCCATCGTTTGCGGCACGACGCCTCCGAAGTCAGAGACGATTTTGCGCGCCGCTCCGACGACCGATTTTGACTTGTTGCGAAAGAATCCGGTGGAGCGAATATCGGGCTCCAGGTCCTCCGGTTCAAGCGCGGCGAAGTGTTGCACGGTGGGATACTTTGCGAACAGTCCGGGAGTAACCATGTTCACGCGAACGTCCGTGCACTGTGCGGATAAAATGGTGGCGACAACCAATTCCCATGCGCTGCTGTGCGTGAGGGCACAAGTCACGCCGGGATACATCTCGTTCAGCCCATCAAGAATTGCCTCCACGCGGTCGGGCGCCAGGGGGTTGTAGGCTCCAGCTTTTTTTGTCGCTCTCAAAGCGGCGCCTCCGCGTTTGCCTGGTCGCGGCACAGTCGCTGCGGCGGAACCAGAGATAGACTTCTTCAGGAGCGGACGCACAGTGCGACGCGTACCTTCGTGGCGTCCACTGCGGCTCGGTTGTCGCGGAGTGTTGCCGCGGGGCATAGGGTCTCCTTTGGCGGTAGATTCATGGTAACAAAGTGAGTTCTGCGTACCTGCGGCGATTGACGCCGCCGCCGCAATCTGAGTAGTCTGAAAGCTAAAGGAAATAATTGTGGCCGTGAAGAGCGTGCAACTCGGGCAAGTGTGGCGGCAGGATTCCAGCGGACAGGATTACCTCGTCACCAAAGTTTATAGCGAAGTGTTCAGCCAGTTCGCCGTGCTGCGTCCCGCGGAAGTCACCGCTCCCGACGCACCCACAGTGAAAGTGAAAGTCACCAAGTCGGGAGAAGGCGTGACCCTGCCCGGCTTCAGCTTCACTCAGGAAGGGGCGTTCTGAGATCCCGCCACCCCATCACGAACTATCATCCTGAGCGGAGCGAGGGATCCGCAGTTCGTCTGCGCATCCTCTGATCGCATGACGGAAAAAATCCTCGCTGTTCTGTTCGTCCTCATCAAGTCCATCATTGGAACGACCGGCTATGCCGGCATCGCGATCCTGATGGGAATCGAATCCGCCTGCATTCCTCTGCCGTCGGAACTCATCATGCCCTTCGCGGGATACCTGGTTTTCGAAGGCAGCATGAATCTGTTTTGGGTCGCCACCGCGGGCGCAATCGGATGCAACCTGGGCTCGCTGGTAGCGTATGAAGTCGGTCACTACGGCGGACGTCCGCTGGTCGAACGCTACGGCCGCTGGATCCTGATGGGCCGCCGCGAACTCGACTGGGCCGACCGCTTCTTCGCGCGCTGGGGCCATGCCGCCGTATTTGTCGCGCGCCTCTTACCGGTGATTCGCACCTTCATTGCGCTTCCCGCCGGGATTGCGCGCATGCCCCGCGCAAAGTTTCATCTCTACACCTTTCTTGGATCGTGGCCCTGGTGCTTCGTTCTCGCTTGGGCAGGTGTGAGACTCGGAGCGAACTGGCGTTCGATTGGGAAATATTTTCATCAGATGGATGCTGTAATTGGGGTACTGCTGGTTGCTGGAATTGCTTGGTTCGTGTGGTCGCACTGGAAAAATCGTCTGCTGGCCGATTAGCGCCTTACTTCCAACCAAAGAAAACCGCTCCGATCGCACCGATTGCGAACATGGCAAGCACAACGAGCAAGCCGCATCCAATCAGCAAACCGCGGTCTTTGATTTTTTTCCAACCGTGTAACGGCGGGTAAGCACTACCGCCCATTTCGCACGAAACTTCCTCGGCCAGGGCCACGATGGGTACGTAACCCCTGTCGCCGGCCCATTGCAGGCTATTGCCAAAGCTCTTGGGATTTCTCTCGAAGTCGTCCGACTCTGCTTCGAGTATTCTCGCGATCAGGTCTTTCGCCTTCTGCCGTAGTTCCTGAGGTGGAGACTCATGATCAGGCCGTTCGTCCAACAGACCTTCCTTCTCTAAAGCGGAGAGTGGGAAACCGGTCTTCTCTGCCTCAACGGCGAGCAATTGCACCATGTGCTCGACGGGGTCTTCGTCAGGCCCGAACGGAGTTTTGATGAACCAGTTCATAATTTTCTTCCGTCCAACTATTTTCTAGACCGGCGAGAAATGGTCGGCTGCGCATCCTAATTCTTTCGGCCTCGCCAATTGCGAGACTACCAACTTCCACTCCCCGTTTCGTTTCAGCAAGACATCCAGATACACATACCGCACAGAAGTCCTCCGGCAGGCCACCTCCACTTCATCCGACTCCGACCCGTTCACTACCGCCATGTCGCCAAACAAGCGAATCGTCCGCGCGGTCGAGACAATTGACGGATAGCGAATTGCGCCCGTCCTGAAACTATTCAGCACATCCTGCTTGGTGAACGCCTGGCCGGATTCGTTGTACTGCACGTAATCGTCGGCGAAGATCCGGGCCAGTGTGTCCACATCCGCGCTCATTAAAGCCTTGTCGCCCGCTTCGTGAAGCGCGAGAATCTGCCGCTCATCGTCTGTCTCTGCCATGGTTTGTCCTTGCTCCTCGCCATTTCTTTCGTGCGCTCGCCCGTAATATTCTACTTTTCCCGCAAATTGTGTAAGCTCACAAACACCGGCATGGGATTCCTAAGCTCACTATTTTATCCATGGGGCTTCCTCCTCCAGGGACTGGCGATTGTCCACTTCATTCGCCGGCGGCCGGACAACTATTGGTTCTTCGTCATTCTGTTCCTTGGCCCAGTCGGCGCGGTCGTCTATCTGCTGGTCGAAGCCCTGCCCGACATCGGACTGGTCGGACAATCCTTCAAAGTGTTTCCCCGCCGGAAACGCATCAACGAGCTTGCATCCATGATCCGCGACAATCCTTCGCCCGGAAATTATGAAGAGCTGGGCAACTTGCTCATGGACGACGGTCATTTTGCGCAAGCCCGCGAAGCCTTCGACAAAGCCATCGCCGCCCGCGCCGACACTCCCGACCCGTTCTACCGCCGCGGCGTCTGCGCCATCCAAATGGGAGACTTCGTCGCCGCACTGCCTGACCTCGAACGAGTGGTATCGAAAGACCCAGATTACGATTTCCAACGCGCCGCGGGCCTGCTTGCCCATGCTTACGCAAACACCGGACAGAAGGAAAAGGCCGAGGCACTTTTCCGCCAAGTAACTACGACATCCACTTTGTCGGAGACTTACCTCAACTTCGCCGACCTTCTCGCCTCGGAACAGCGCACGGCTGAAGCCCGCCAGTGGGCGCAGAAAGTACTGGATAAAAAACCGACGATGCCGAATTATCTGCGTCGGCGCGAGCGGCCGTGGTTCCGGCGGGCGAAAGATGCACTCAAGAGATTGCCGGCTTGACTGAGCATTAGTGCTTTGCTCTTACCGTCGGGGAATCCATTTCAAGGCGACAGTAGTGTTGTCACGGTGTGCGATTTTGCACAGACATCAGACTGCATCGTCGCTAAGGTGTGTTTTCACAATGCCGCATAATCAGATTCACAAATCGCTGTTTACTGTGTTGTTCGCAATCATGTTCCTTGCCGGTTGCGGCGGACTCAACCCATTCTGCGGGAGCGCCCGCCCAAAGCCAGTGTTGACTTCGGTCGCACCGAACCCCGTAAGCCTTAGTCAAGTGCAGCAGGGCTTACTTCTCACCGTCATCGGAAGCCACTTTTATTCTGATTCGGTCGTCCAGTGGAATGGAGTGGCATTGCCCACTACCGTCGTAAGTAGTACCCAGTTGCAGGTCACGATCACCACGACCCAGATCTCGGCTCCCGGCACCGCGCAGATCGCCGTGCACACTCCCCGCTAACCTCTCCGGAGACCTCGGTTGCGATAGCGGTGGCAACAGCCAAGAGTTGACCTTCACGGTCACCTAGCAGTCGCGCTCTCAATACCAGTTGGTTCTGACAACGGTGAACGGCCAGGGGGAACGGGAATGCTATCCTTCCCTCGATGCGAATCGCCTACCTCGAATGCACCCATTGCGGAGAACATCTCTCCGCCGACCGTCCGCAGCATGTCTGTCCCAAAGACGGCGGCGTGCTCTACGTCCGATACGATCTCGTCACCCTGAAAGGGAATTACCGCTATGAAAATCTAGCGGGCCGCCCAGCCACCATGTGGCGCTACGCGGAAGTATTGCCAGATGCCACGCCCGTCACCCTAGGCGAGGGCTTCACCCCCATGCTCCCCAGCCGCGAGTACCCCAACGTCTTCATCAAAGATGAAGGCCTGAATCCGACCGGATCATTCAAAGCCCGCGGCATGTCCGCCGCCGTAACCATGGCCCGGCATTACGGCCTGAAAAAGCTTGCCGCACCGTCGGCCGGCAATGCCGGTGGTGCGCTGGCAGCCTACTGCGCCGCGGCCGGAATCGAAGCGCACATCTTCATGCCGAAAGACGTCCCCATCGCCAACCGCATGGAATGTGATTACTACGGCGCCCACGTCACGCTCGTCGACGGCCTGATCAGCGACTGCGGACGCATGGTCGCCGAGCGCAAGGACAAAGAAGGCTGGTTCGATGTCTCCACGCTGAAAGAGCCGTTTCGCGTGGAAGGCAAGAAGACGATGGGTTACGAAGTCGCCGAGCAACTGGGATGGAAATTACCGCAAGGGATTATCTATCCGACCGGCGGTGGCGTGGGGTTGATCGGCATGTGGAAAGCCTTCGACGAGATGGAGCAGCTAGGCTGGATTGGTCCGGAGCGTCCGAAGATGGTCACCGTGCAGGCGGCGGGTTGCGCGCCGATTGTGAAAGCGTGGGAAGAAGGGAAGAGCGCTGCTGAAATGTGGCCGGACGCAGAGACGTTCGCTTCGGGATTGCGCGTCCCCAAAGCCTACGGCGATTATCTGATCCTCGACATCCTCAAGAAGAGTCACGGCACAGCGGTGGCCGCTACCGACGATGAAATTCTCGACGCCGTGCGGCACTGGGCGACAGTCGAAGGCGTGTTCGCGGCGCCAGAAGGAGCGGCGTCGCTGGTGGCGTATAACAAACTGCGTGCCTCAGGATTCTTCGGGGCCGACGATGTAGTCGTACTGTTCAACACCGGGACAGCCTACAAATATCTCGACATGATGGAAGGAAAGCGAAGGACTGTCCGTCCCGAACCGCCTCCGTCGCGCAACATTGGCGGCATCATCGGGCCATATTAGAAGGATTCGCTGGCGTGCGGCAAAGTAACGCCGCCCTCTCGGGGCAGGATGCGCTCGCGATGCCGGCGCTGTGGTCTGAGCTTCTCGCCGCTCTTGAGTTCATGAAGCCTTCGTTCCAACCCGAAATCTTCGGCGCGCGACGCGACGAAATGGTGCGTGTCCAGATCGCCTCACGCGCCATCCGCGATCCCCGTGTGCTCGCGGTCATGCGCGACGTTCCGCGCCACGAGTTCGTTCCCGAACCGCTCCGCGATCACGCCTACGAAGATCATCCCTTGCCCATCGGCGCAGGTCAGACGATTTCGCAACCATACATGGTGGCCGTCATGCTACAGCACCTGGAATTGGCATCGACTGACCGCGTGCTTGAAGTCGGCACCGGCTCCGGATATGCGACCGCGCTGCTGTCGCGCCTCTGCGCAGAAGTGTTTTCCGTCGAACGGCACGCGGAACTGGTGGCGTCCGCCGAAGCGACGATTGCCCGACTCGGCTACACCAACATAAAGATCCGCGTCGCAGACGGCCGCCTCGGTTGGCCAGAATATGCTCCCTTCGACGCAATTCTCATCTCCGCCGCAGCGCTGGAAATTCCATCTGCATTGTTTGCCCAGTTACGCGAAGGCGGACGCATGATCGCACCCATCGGTCCTCCGCAGAGTCAAGAATTGCAGCTGATCCGCAAAGTCGACGGGAAAGCCGAAGTGCAAATTCTGGAAGGCTGCCGCTTTGTCCCGTTGGTGGAGGGCGGCAGTTGATAGTGAACAGTGGATAGTGAATAGCAACGACGCCTGAATCGAGAAGGTTTTGCTAATCACTAACCGCCAACCACTATCCACTGCCTTACAATGTTCTGTGGCCCTTCTCCAAAATCTGAAGATCACCCTGGAGATGATTAAGTGGGAGCACTCGATTTTCGCGCTCCCCTTTGCTCTGTGTGGTGCGATGCTGGCCGCAGGCGGCCTTCCTGCGTGGCATCAGCTTGGGTGGATCGTGGTGGCCATGGTGTCGGCGCGTTCGGCGGCAATGGCTTTCAATCGACTGGCAGATGCGTCCATTGACGCCGCCAATCCGCGTACCAGCGTTCGCGCCTTGCCGGCAGGCCTGCTGACGCCTTCGTTCGTCAGCGCGTTCGTCGTGGTTTCGTGCGGAATCTTTGTGCTCGCGGCCTCACAACTCAATCGGCTGACGCTAATGTTGTCGCCGGTCGCGCTCGCGATCGTGTTGCTCTACTCCTATTCCAAGCGAGTCACCCGTTGGTCCCATCTCTTGCTCGGATTCGCGCTAGGGATCGCTCCCGCCGCAGCGTGGATTGCGGTGCGCGGCTCACTCGATCCGCGAATCCTGCTCCTGACCGCCGCCGTCATGTTCTGGGTCGCCGGCTTCGACGTGATCTACGCCTGCCAGGACTACGAGTTCGACCGTAGCCACGAACTACACTCCCTGCCGCGTCACCTGGGCATCGCAACCGCCCTGTGGATCGCCCGCTTCTTCCACTTGGCCATGCTCGCCCTGCTCGTCGCGCTGGTTGTGGTCTTTGGACTCGGAAAACTGGCAATCATCGGTGTTGTCGCGGTCGCGGCCCTTCTGGCTTACGAGCACTCCCTGGTGCGGCACGACGATTTAAGCAAGCTGAATGCGGCGTTTTTCACCATGAACGGCGTGATTTCCTGCGTGTTTTTTGTCTTTACCGGCGCCGATCTGCTTCTTCGATTTTGAAGAAAGTGGAACTGCTGAAGTCACTCGGTAGAGTGATCGGATCGTGACCGCTGAGTTATCATAGAGGCGATGGCCAACTCCCACCCATTCCAGACCGACGACCCGCGCCTGCTCCCGGTCAAAGAGAAAGTCCTTGCTGGCGAACGCCTGAACGATGCCGATGCGCTCATTCTCTACAGGTCGGGCGACATTCTCGCCGTGGGCTGGCTGGCCAATTGGGTGCGTGAGCGGATGCACGGCGACACGGCATACTTCAACGTCAATCGCCACATTAATCCGACGAATGTTTGTGTAGCGGCCTGCCGGTTGTGCGCGTTTGGACGCAAGAAGGATGCTCCCGGCGCCTACACCATGGCTCTGGACGAGGCCTTTCAGACGGCCGCGTCCGGCTACTCTGAGGCGATCACCGAGTTCCACATCGTCGGCGGACTGCATCCCGATCTGCCGTTCCAATATTTCCTCGACCTGGTATCAGGATTGAAGGAGCGCTTCCCCCAAGTGCACATGAAAGCGTTCACCATGGTAGAGGTGGCGTATCTCGCCAAGCGAGCGAAGCTATCGATTCGCGAGACGCTCGTCCAGATGAAAGAAGCAGGTGTCGATTCTCTCCCAGGTGGTGGGGCAGAGATTTTTGCCGACCGGGTACGGCATATTATTTGCGACCACAAGATCGACGGCGATCAATGGCTGGATACAGCCCGTCTCGCGCACCAGGTCGGCCTGAAGTCGAACGCGACCATGCTTTACGGCCACATCGAGAACGACGAGGACCGCGTCGATCATCTGCTGAAGTTGCGCGCCCTGCAGGACGAAACCCGCGGATTTCAGACCTTTATTCCGCTGGCGTTCCATCCTGCAAATACTCCCTTGCAGCATCTGCCGACGACTACCGGCATGCTCGATATCAAGCAGATCGCCGTCAGCCGTCTGGTGCTTGACAATTTTCCGCACGTCAAGTCGTACTGGCAGATGATGACGCCGAAGATTGCCCAAATCTCCCTCCGCTTTGGCGCCGACGACATCGACGGAACGGTGGTCGAAGAGAAGATTTACCACGATGCCGGTGCCACCACCCCGCAAGGTATGCGGCGGCAAGATCTGATCCGCCTGATCACCGAAGCGGGCCGCGAACCCGTTGAGCGCGATACTCTCTATCGTCCAGTTACGCGGACAGAGACTTCGTTTACCGTGTCGGTGTAGTTCTGAGTTACCGGTATGAACCCGCCGGTTCTTTCTGAGAACCGAGAACCGGGAACTGAGAACTCATCTCGGAACTTCCCAGCTTCATTCGCATCTAATTACCATGGCAAAAGAACAGACGGCAATCTTCGGCGGCGGATGCTTCTGGTGTATCGAAGCAATTTTTCAGCGCCTCACCGGTGTGACTCACGTGGAGTCCGGATACATGGGCGGCCACATCGATAATCCCACCTATCGCCAGGTGTGCGGCGGCGATACTGGGCACGTCGAAGTTGTACGCGTCACCTTCAATCCTGACGAGATCAGTTTTCGCGACCTGGTGGAAGTTTTCTTTACCGTCCATGATCCCACCACGCTGAACCGGCAGGGCAATGACGCCGGCGAGCAATACCGTTCGGTGATTTTCTACGGAGACGAAGAGCAGCAGCGAATTGCGGAAGAGGTGATTGTCGAGTTGACCGCGGCCAAGGAATTTTCAGAACCGATCGTCACCGCAGTCGAACCAGCGTCGAAGTTTTACGTCGCCGAGGACTATCACCAGAATTACTACAATGAGAACTCCCGGCAGCCCTATTGTATGTTTGTGATCTCGCCCAAGCTGGCGAAGTTCGAGAAGAAATTTGCGGAGAAGATGCGCGCCTGATTCAGGCGGCTTCCGGACCCTTGTCTGCCTTCGCAACCGCGGCGGCAGTCCGTTCCTCAAACAGCAGACGGCGCAAGCTGCGCAGATCGTTCAGAGTGCGGCTACTGCTATGCAGGTGCTGTTCCAGTTTCTCCAACTTGTAGTGAACCAGTCGCAGCGCCTCCAGGCGGCGGTCAGACTCCGACGCGGACGCTAAATCGGCCGCGATATCCGTCCGTGCTTCGGCAATCGTTTCGACGAGCATCCGAATGTATTCGTGCGCATTCTCGATGCTGTCGAAAGGGGTGTGCAGTGGATCGTTCAAAAGTAAGAGTGCCTCAAGCCTCTATGTTTCGCCGTCTATTGTTTACTGGACGTTGGTCAGCTGTCCAGCCCTTTTCCGGCGTTGCAGTAGCCAATTTGCTTTAGTTGATAGCCAAGAGCCACGCGATGATATCAGAATCTCGGTGCGTGCTGACGGCCTTCTTCACTGGGCTCAATTCAGTGAGACAGGCAGGAAAATTCGAAGCCAACAGCTTCCCTGATAAAATGAGAACAAACTGGTGGGCGCGGAGAGATGGCCGAGTGGCTGAAGGCGCGCGCCTCGAAAGCGTGTATACCTTTACGGGTATCGGGGGTTCGAATCCCTCTCTCTCCGCCATTACTTTCGTTATCTAGCACTTGCAAGCCGGTGATACCTACACTGATACCGATATCAGTCGACGGAGTCACCGATGAATCGCGAAGTCAATCTCACCAAAAGAATCCAAACCCCGCATGGATGGCGGTATTGCCGGGTTGTGCTGTCTGCGAATGGCCGCGTCAAGCCTGACTCGGTCGTCGTCAATGGCAAGGCGGAAACCCATAAGGAAGGCGCTTATTACCTTGAGTGGCGCGAGGGAGCGAAGCGCGTGCGACTCTCGGTCGGCAAGGACCCAGCCGATGCAAATGCCAGACGGCTACGCAAGGAAGCGGAGTTAAACGCGGTAAACAACGGCATCTCTGTTGTGCCCGATAGCCAGAATGGGCATCGGTCGGTAGCTGCAGCTGTCGCCGATTTCCTTGACGAAACCGAGCTCACGAAGAAGCCTAAGACCCATGCTGCATACTCGACGGCTCTTGCATATTTTACAGAATCCTGCCACAAGCTCAACCTCGAAGAGATCGAGCGAAAGGATCTCCTAAAATTCCACGCCTTCCTGCGGGACGACAAAGAACAGGCACCGCGAAGCTGTTGGAACAAGTTCGCGAACGTAATGTCCTTCCTGAAGGCGCAGGGGGTCCGCGGACTAGTGTGCAAGAACGATTGGCCGCGGTACACGGAAGAAGAGCCACAGATCTACGAGCAGGAAGAACTCAAGAAGCTCTTCGCGGCGTGTGATCTGGAGGAGCGGCTCTGGTATGAGTTTTTTCTGATGACGGGGATGCGTGAGCAGGAAGTCATGTACACGTACTGGTCGGACATTAACCTCACCGCTTCTACGGTCCGTGTGAGCCACAAGCCGGATAGAGGCTGGTCACCGAAGGCTTACAAAGAGCGAGAGATTCCCATTCCGTTGAAGCTTGTGATGAGACTTAAGGCTTGGAAAGCAAGATCGGCCAGGACCTGCAATCTGGTCTTCCCGACCGCTGGCTGCAAACCCAAGCTCGATTTTCTTGACGGTCTGAAAGATGTTGCAGGCAGGGCAAAGCTAGATAAAGACAACTTCTGGTTGCACAAGTTTAGAGCGACATTTGCGACATGGTCGCTATGGGCTGGTGTCGATCTGCGTACGGTTCAGCAGCGGCTCGGTCACTCTGACATGGAATCGACCATGCGCTACCTGAAGCCCTCTCGAAGCCAGCATGTGCGAGATAAGGTGAATGAAATTTTCGCTTAGTTCGAAGGCGTGCATCGTTGGTTTACAAACCCAACGATCCATTTTAGGGGACCGATTGATCTGGGTTTCGTTTCGCTTCGTACTCTAGAGCGCTGACTGTCCAGTCCCCGGCCTCCATCTGGGTGGCCATGCTCGTTTGACCGAATCCGTGCGCTGAGCAAGAATCCATCGTCGTTCCAGGAGATATGGAGAGCCCGCTTTTCTCTTCATGATCCAATTTGGTCCAGTTAATCAGGCTTGACCTCCAAAACCGCGCCCCGCCTTAGGAAGCTGCAGGTTCGAGTCCCTTCGCTCCCCAATTGTAGGTCCGAGGCGAGGATCTCATCGTGAGCGCCGGCGAGCGCCCGGCCCAATCTGGGCGCGGATCGTCATTAATAGCCTGTCTATTTTTGATTCGCGAGTGTGCCAAAAGTGTGCCGCACGATTTCCACGTTAGCAGGATCGATTAAATGAACCTGCGCTCGCCCGGGGAAAATCCACTGTAAACGTGACTCCGATTGTCCTGTTTGCGTCTTTAGGTTAGCGAAAGGGAGGACTTCCATGGCCGTGTTTTACACTCACGCTGACAAATCGGTTACCCTGCAGAACGGCTTCCACCGCATGTAGGAGGTGCTGATTGGCATCTAGCTTGAGAACGTATCCTCGGGCTCCGTTGCTTAAGGCTGCCCGTACCACATCTGCGTCGTTATTCTGAGTTAAGAAGACTATTTTCGCGCTTGGAGCAACTGTGTGTATTCGTTTCGCTGCTTCGATTCCATTTAGTGTTGGTAGCCCGATGTCCAGGACAATCAGGTCGGGTTGCAATTCCTCGGCTTTCTGAACTGCTTCGGTTCCGTCGGACGCCTCAGCGATGACCTGCAATTCCGGTCTTTTTCCCAGCACCGAAACGACGAATTGCCTAAACGCCTCGAAGTCATCCACCACCAGAACGCGAACTGATGGACGAGCATTCTCAACCACAGCGAATCCTTGCGCAGCGGAACCCTGTCTGATTTCTAGTAAGCAAACGAAACGCTAAGGGCATGGTGGAGCGGTCTCGAAGAGACTCTTCAAGGATACTCCTCAACTATGCGCTCGTCTGTTGGAAAATTACACGTCCAAAACGCGCGTTCTTTAGGAAGCGTCGCGCCTGGAGACGGTTAGGGCTGATAGAGGTACACGCGCCTCGATTTGAGTGCCCAGCCCCACGCGTGAGCAGATGGAAAGCGTCCCATGCACCAAGCGCAGGCGCTCTTCCATGCTGATCATGCCCAGGCCGCACCTAGGGTTTGCACTGGGATTAAAACCACCCCCGTCATCCGATATGCGTAACAACAGACCGCCAGTTTCACCGATCAATTCTATACGAATGTTCCTGGCTGCACTGTGCTTGCCCGCGTTCCGCAGCGCCTCTTGTGCCACGCGAAACAAGGTCAACGAAACTTCGCTGTCCACCCGCGCCGGTATGTCCCGAAGCTGGATTTCGCCCCCAACCTGGTATTGGCGTGTGAATTCCTGGAGCAGGCCCTTCAGCGCCGCAGCCAATCCCAGATACTGCAACTTGGAAGAATGCAGTTGATGACAAATCCTCTGCACATCCTGCGAAGTCTCGTGTGCTTTTCTCCAAATCTCTCTCAGCCGAGCCCGCAGTGGTGTGGCCGTTTCCGGTAAAGCTTCTTCCATCCCTTGAATCTCAATCTCCAGTAGTGCGAGTTGTTGGTTGATATCATCATGGAGTTCACGGGCGATGCGGCAGCGTTCTTCTTCTTGGGCGCGGATCAACCGGCCGCTCAATTCCCGAATCGACCCTTCGGTGCGCTTTCGCCCGGTAGTGTCGCGATGAATGACGATGGCCGCGCCAGAGGGCCTGTTCAAACGTGAGACCGAAATACCGAGACATAAGGTCTCCGTTGGCGCTGGGAGGGAAGAGTCTTTATTGAACAAGTCGCGACCCCCGAGACTCGGCACAGACGACACTACGCGAAGCGCGCGGCAACTTCGCTCCCTATCGGTTCCGGACATATGTGCTCCACGTTTTCCAATGAATTGGTCTATTCGTTACGGGCACTATGCCGCGACCTCTCTTTCAAGAAGGCGCAACTCGTTTGCTGGAAGTGCACAAATAGTTGAGCCACAATCGAAACAGATTGTCAGTTTCGGGAATACCAAGACGGCGGCCCTATTGATCCCTTCCAGACCGGGGAAATGGATGTTCATCTCGGCAGCAAATTCTCCTTGCTTTTCCGATCTACACGATACGCACGCCATAACCTAGACTCCTGACTGGTTTAGTTCGAAATTCTGCTCCTGGGGAGCTTCCTTAATTGCTGTATGCAATTGTGCGAGGCATTTTGTGCCATTAACAAAACTTCATCTTCGAGGTTGTTTGGTTGTAAACTTCCACTCCGTTGTGGTTTTGCACGGTAAAGCGAGCCTGTTTCTGGATTCCATCAACCCAAGAATTCCGCATTCACAGCCGTTGTCGCTGGCTCAGCTGCAGGGTCTGCCCGACGAGGGCCTCATGGTCTGCCTCCAGGAGGGACAAAGCGACGCGCTCGCAGTTCTCTTCGATCGGTACCAAAAGCTGGTACTTAGTATTGCCCTGAAGATTGTTCGGGATCCTGGTGAAGCGGAAGACGTTACCCAGACTGTTTTCCTGGATGTTTATCGCGCAGTGGCACAATTCGACCCTCGCAAAGGCAATACTAAGGTGTGGTTGATGCAGTATGCGTACCACCGCGCTATCAACCGCCGGCAGCATCTAAATAGCCGTGATTTTTATAGACACGAGGAACTGGAAGAGGCAATTGAGAGTCGACCTGTCGAAGCTCACGCCACCTTTCGTCTGAGTTCCGGGGAAACCAGGGAGTTGGTTCGCCAAAGTATGGCAACGTTATCGGCCGCGCAGAAGTCAGTGATCGAAATGGCTTGCTACGAAGGTCTTTCCATGCGTGAAATTGCAGATCGAACCGGAGACTCGTTCGTCAACGTCCGTCACCACTATTATCGAGGACTTCAAAGACTTCGGTCCCTCATCTCGGGCGCGGGGAACAGGAAGCCCAGTCAGGATGGGAAGTGTGCCTGAACATCAGCAAAATGCTCCCGATCATGAGCGGTACGAAGAGCTTTGTGCGCTTGCCGCCGGTGGCCATCTGGAAGGGGAAGAGTTTGCTGATTTTCATCGCCATATGAAGGGATGCGGTAAATGCAGTTCCGACTACCGGGAGTTGTCCGTTCTGGTCGCTCGGGAATTACCGCTGACTCAGGGAACTTTCCGACAGAAGCTGGCGGCGATGAGGGCTCAGCCGCAGGATGGTTCGCGACGACGTTTTCTACGGAGGGCACGGGCGGAAGGCCTAGTCTTCTCGCCCGAAGTTGAGACCTATGCTCGATCGACACCTTGGCTGATCCGCCCCATTACGATGCTCGCCCCGGTTGCAGCGCTGGTCGTGGTTGCGCTCGGTCTTACGCTCTACCATTTCCGTGAGACGCCGACCGCCGCGCGATCAAACATCGCTGCGACAGAACAGATCGCTGAGCTAAAACGGCAGAACTCAGCGCTTGCCGTGAACCTGTCACACTTACATGAGTCGCTGGCGAGCGAGCAGCGCGAGATTCAAAATCTGCGCGTACAACTTGGAAATGCAACCGCAACCGCCGACACCCTGCGACGTAACAGTGAGCAGTCACAAGGAGAGGCCGAGCGATCCTCCAGTCAGGCAGCGCGTTTGCTGGACGAATCCCGGGATCGGGAGAGACTGCTGACAGAGGCGAGAGCCGAGGCGACTCGGAGTAGCCAATTGCGCCTCAACGACGAGGTGTCGCTGGTCGAGCAACAGGCACGCATAACAGAATTGTCGGATAAATTGCGGATTGCCAGTGCGACCCTCGACATGGAACGTCAACTCGCGGCGTCCGGTAACGATTTCCGAGAACTCATGGCGGCTCGTCAGTTGCACGTGATTGACGTCCGCGACAATGACCGGAGTGGGAAGCCCACGAAAGCTTTCGGACGAGTTTTCCTCGCCGAAGGCAAATCGCTCACTTTTTATGCCTTCGATCTGAATGAAAGCGGGATACTCAATGCCAAACGTGGTTTCCAGGTTTGGGCCTTATCGGAAACGGGGAAAAATTCGGCACGCAGTCTGGGCCTATTGCATGTCGATGCCAAGGCGCCGGGGCGCTGGGTATTGCGAACGCAAGACCCTGAGCTTGTAAAAGAAATCAGCTCTGTATTTGTCACCGCCGAGTCTGCCGCCGGGAGCAAGCAACCTAGCGGTCAAAAGATGCTCTACGCGTATCTTGGCGAAGCGAATCACCCCTAGCAGCGCACCGCTCGCTTAGTTCCCCCGCCCCAGACTGTCCTCCTGGCTTCACCCTCCTTGCATTAGGCCATCCCCAGGGATATTCTTTTTCAAATCCGCAGTACCAAGCGGTATTCGTTGCCGCATTCGAGCCCCTGGGAAAATTTGATGAAGTGTGTGGCGCTCGGCCTGATTTCTCTGGTCATCTCTGCGTCTTCCTTCGCACAAACCGAAGGGGCCCGCATTTCCGGAAGAGTCACGGACCCGACCGACGCGGTGATTGTTGGCGCCGAATGTACGATCACGAATCTCGAGACCAACGTCTCGACGACGACCACCACCAATGACGACGGAGTCTACGTCCTGTCCAACCTGCGTCCCGCCACCTACCGGCTATCCATACAGAAGGATGGTTTTCGTACCGTCGTCCAGCCCAATCTGCAACTGTATGTGCAGGACGCGGTCAACGAGAATTTCACGCTCGCGCTCGGCGCCGTTTCCGAAAGCTCCACCGTCGTGGGGGCGGCCTTGTTACAAACGGAATCGGCGGCAGTCAGCACGGTGGTGGACCAGCAGTTCGTCCGCAACATGCCGCTGAATGGCCGCAGCTTCCAGTCTTTGATTGCGCTGACCCCGGGTGTGGTGTTCACCTCGCAAAATCTCGGGCAGGGCCAGTTCAGTGTGAACGGACAGCGCAGCAATGCGAACTACTTCATGGTGGATGGCGTGAGCGCGAATTTTGGCACGACAACTAGTGGGCTCGGACAGACTCTGGCTGGCGGAATACCCGGATTCACCGCCCAAGGCGGTACCAACGGACTCGTATCTATCGATGCCATGCAGGAGTTCCGCGTCCAAACTTCGTCATACGCGCCCGAATTCGGACGTACACCGGGCGCCCAGATCTCGGTCGTCACAAAATCCGGCTCCAACCAGTTCCACGGCACGGCATTTGACTACCTCCGCAACGATGTTTTCGACGCAAGAAACTACTTTAATGCGCCGCCACTTCCGAAACCGGCACTCCGCCAGAATGATTTTGGAGGGACATTGGGAGGACCGATCCTCAAAAACAAAACTTTCTTCTTTTTTTCGTATGAAGGACTTCGTTTGCGGCAGCCGCAAACCGCATCCGGCGAGTTCTTTACCCCGTCCGCCCGGGCGGTGGTGGCGCCGGTCTATCTGCCGATAGTCAATGCGCTGCCACTACCCGATCCCAACACACCTCTCATCGACCCCTCCTGCGATAACATCACAAACCCATGCCTCGCTGACCTTACCGTTGGCTATTCCAATCCGTCCGCTCTCGACGCAACCAGCATCCGTATTGACCATAATCTGACGCGGAAGATCACCTTGTTTGCACGCTACAACCATGCGCCCTCGCAGGACGCCTTTCGGCAATGGGAGAAATTGGCCTACAACAATGCGAATACGGATCTTGTAACCGTGGGCGCCACCGTATTGCTTGCTCCCACTGAGGTGAACGATTTCCGCGCGAATTGGAGTCGAAATACCGCTACCTTTATCACCACAATTACCAACTTTCATGGGGCTGTGGCGCCGCCGGCGTCAGTTCTGTTCCCGCCCTCGTCCCCCTTTAAGCCTAATAAAGGTCAGGCCGTCGTCGACCTTGGATCCCTTGGCCTGGGCATGGATGTCAGACAGGGCCCTCTATATGACAACGTCGAGCGTCAACTGAATTTTGTAGACACATTTTCCTGGGCTGTCGGCCTGCACCAGTTCAAGTTTGGCATTGATTATCGGCGATTAACTCCCACGGCTGCGGTAAATACGGGGTACGGTATTTTTCCAGGGGTATTCGAGGAGTTGGTGGACGGCACGGTGAGCGTCGCCGCCGTGGACGATGGTGATCCTTTTGCTGTGAGTGTGAGTAACTACTCGCTGTTCACCCAGGATACCTGGAGAGCCACGAATCAGCTGACCCTGACCTACGGCTTGCGATGGGATATCAACACCCCACCGGTGTCAGCAACGCCCGGCAAGCCGCTCTATGCGCTGCAAGGAATTTTCGACTCCAACCCGCTCGCGTTGGTACCAGGGACGCTTTGGCACACCAAGCTGAATAATTTTGCCCCTCGAATCGGAGTTGCGTACCAGGTCTTCCCGAAAATGGTGGTTAGGGGAGGATTCGGCCTCTTCTATGATCTCGGCTACGGAAGTGTCGGCAAGGCTGCCTTTGAGTTCCCCTACTTACGCTCGAAATTCATTTCTGCTTCTCCCCCGTTGCCCTTCGATTTGAGCAACCCAGCTTTTCAGCCTCCGCCGTTCTCGACCACCATCGATGCGAACGTACTTCAGCTGAACGCTGTCGATCCGAATCTGCGCCTTCCGTACTGCTGGCAATGGAATGCGGCTGTTGAACAAGAACTGGGATCGAATCAGGCTCTGAGCGCAACGTATGTTGGATCAGACGGCAGACGGCTCATGCGGCAGGACGTGATTTACCCTCCGCTGCTTGTGGACCTGGGTAATGGGGGTTCGGTCCAGGCGAATCGGAATGCCGGCTACTCTCACTACAACGCTTTCCAAGTGCAGTTCCAGCGCCGTATGTCCCGCGGCCTACAGGCATTGTTGTCCTATAATTTTGCAGAATCAAACGATCTCGGTTCCACGGATGCGGATGGTGTCAGAGCAGCGAGCGTGAGTGAGGTGGTGCTTCCTTTGCTGACGCCTTCCGACTTCGACGTGCGGCACTCCTTTGCCGGAGCCGTCTCGTACGAGATCCCAGCACCTTCCTGGGGCCGTGCCGGTAACGCGATCCTGAGAGGCTGGGCAGTGGATGGACTGGTACGCGTGACGAGTGCACCGCCGATCAACGTAACCGTCAGGGTGATTTCGCCAGTGTTTGGACGGCACTTGACCCAGGCTGATATTGTCCCGGGTCAACCTTATTGGATCGCGAACGCAACACAACCGAGCGGCTCGGCGTTGAATCCAGATGCCTTTGCGCCGTCACCCACCGGAGAGACGGGAAACTTTCCCAGGAACGGGCTGCGCAGTCCTTACTCGATCAACCAGACTGACCTTGCCCTCCGCCGGCGTTTCAACCTCACCGAACGCGTCAAGCTCGATGTGCGCGCAGAATACTTCAATGTGTTCAACCATCCCATGTTCGGAATCCCCGGATCGACCTGCGCTCCAGATACTTTCTGGGGATCCCAGGGCCACACCGTTCGTCCATCCTTTGGCAAGGTCTGCCCCGGAAGTTCCTTAACGAACGTCGATGAGGACGGCGACGTCTTCAACGGGCAGAGCGCACTTTACGCGGTTGGTGGCTCGCGTTCGGCACAGTTCACGGTGAAGGTGATCTTCTAGGCATGGACCTTGTGTTCCAGATCAGGGATAGCCTTTCTGAGCGTTTGGAGAGTACGAAGCTTGATGGTGTCTTTTCCATTCTTGAAACTTCTGATGGCACACTCGGCGACTCTGGAGCGCCGAGAGAGAAGCTTGGTGGAGAGTTGTTTTGCTTCTACCCGGATTTCTTCCAGATACCTCGCGTCAACTATTCTCTCGTACTCACAGAACCCAGCCAGGGACACGTAGTTGGTGTCAAAATTACAACAACTGGCACCTTCATCCTACCTAGCACGGAGACACGCGATGCACCACAGTGCCAATACCGCGTGGAGAACGACGGTCGGCCACAGCCCAATGCCCGAGAGCCCCAAGCCCAGGCGAGCATACGCGAGAAGTGTGGCGACAGTGACGTTATAGAACAGCATGGCTGCAACTGGTCCAGCCGTCACGGCGCTATGCTGGTCGTTCCGCGCCCGCCAGCAGACCAAGCCCAACGTCAGTAGTGCGACCCCGGCCAGCCGACCCACAACCGACCCGGCGCGCGTATCGAGACGTGAACTGAGCAGAAGCGAAGTCACTAGAGATGGAGAAGCAGCCAGTGATAGGCCAGCGGCGACCTCAAGCAGTGCAGTGACGATGAGCAGTGTTTTTTTCAATGTGTCCGATCCTTCGGTTGAGGAGTGATGCCGACCCCAGTGACCCATGGTGGCATCGGTGAAGTCAGTTTGCGACTGTCATAAGCGACAGGGGAATCTCCGTGACGACCTTCTGGGTTCTGCTGAGCAGCGGACCGCTTTAAGCGACAAGCTAGGTCCCAGCAAGGCTCCGGTGACTGTTACTTGTGACAGTGTTCGGCCACCATGGTCGCTCGTATGCTTCCGGGGCAAGTAGGAACACTTATGAAACTGAAAGTGTCGGTCATCTCGTCAGCCTTGGCGCTCATTGTTCTCGGATTCACTGTCGGCTGCGTTAAGACGAAGGACGCCGAGATCAGCAGAGAGGTCCAGCAGCGAATCACGGCTGACTCCGGACTGCAGAACAAGCAAATATCCGTTTCGGTGGCCAACGGAGTCGTGACCCTCTCGGGCACGGTGGACGACATCGGACAGTGGAATGCCGCGGCCAGCTATGCCTTGTCCGCCAAAGGTGCTAAACAGGTCGTAAATAACATCCAGATTGCAGAATCGACGGGAGCGGTTCCGACGCAGGCACCCGCTCGGGTTGCGCAGTCCGGCGGCGCGGCCGCCCCAGGAGAGTCTGCCGCCGCCCAGCCAGAGAGAGCGCCCATTCCTCCTGGCACTCCTACCCCTGATGTAATTCACAAGAAGCTCAACGCATTTGTCTATGCCGCGAAGCAGCAACCGCCGGATCAACAACAGTACGATGAGATGGACTGTTACAACTGGGCCAAAGGCCAGACCTCAATCGACCCCATGGGTCCGCCCACGCCGGTGCAGCAGGTGGAAAAGGGTGAGAACGAGGCGAAAGGCTCGCGCCTGAAAGGTGCGGGACGCGGTGCACTCGGAGGCGCAGTCGTTGGCGGAATCGCAGGCGATGCAGGCAAGGGCGCAGCCATCGGTGCCACTCTAGGGACCATGCGCGGAGGACGTCAGGTTCGGGAAGGGAAAAAAGCCGCCGAACAGGATTACCAACAGGCACAGGCGCAGGCGAAGCAGCAGGCAGCAGCCACCGACCAGCAGAAAATATCCACATTCAAGAAGGCCTTTTCTGCCTGTGTCGAGGGGCGCGGGTACAGCGTGCAATAGCCACGAGGCCGCGCGAGGTCGGATCACACAGCACGGAGATAGAAATGACAACCACACGAGCACAAAGCTTCATGGCCACCGCACTGATCGGAAGTCTGCTTCTGGCCGGTGGCGTCAGTTTGCGGGCACAGGCCGTTTTCACCAAAGCCCAGGTCGGCGAGCGCATCCGCAAGGTTGAAGACGGCGTGGATGAGTTCCGCAAGTGGGCAGAGAATAGGGGCGGCCAGGCAAAGACACAGGCGCAAGCGGCGAAGAACTCCGGGCGCGGCCGCGGTCGTACCGCTACCGAATCTCAGACGGCTCAGGCAAGCCACACGAAAGACGAACTTGAAGACGCGCTCTCTGACCTGAACCGCTCCACCAACCGGCTGCGGCGTAAGTTCAATCCAACCGACAAGTGGATGGAGACGCGACCCCAAGTGGAGCGCATGCTCGACGATGGCCGCCGCATCAACCAGGCTCTGGTCCGCGGACACTATGGCTCCCAGGCCGAACGCTATTGGAGCGTGCTCCGCGCGAACATGAACGACTTGGCGCGTTGCTACGGTTTGACGCCCATGGGAGCGTAACTCCTACCGTCCAAACGGTTCGCCGCTGCAAATTGAAAGCCCAATGCAGAATGCTACGGCGAGGTGCACACAGAACTCGCTGTCATGCTTGGGCGTTCGCTGGAATCCTCACGTCCATACCCGAACAGTGGTTAGCTTCGAAGATCAATTTACCGTTCTTGATCTGCCCTCCCAGAGCAAAGCCAAAGTGGTCCTGCTTGAGAGTGGCGCGTGGCCGTCCGGCCCGGCTACGGAAGAAATCGTTTGCGTTCAACACATCGTTGCTTCAAAGATTGTCCCGTGGTAACTGGTCCCTGACTTAGTTAATCATGCTGACGTTGGCGCCCGCGTAACGCTCATATGAGCGTCGTAGGGGGTGTGGACCGTCGCCTTGTTATCAACCGACTCTGGAACGTTTTCTTTCTGTTTTAAGGGGAACCCAAGCAGTGATCCTAGTGCCACGGCCCGGTTGCGATTCAACGGAAAACTCTCCGCCTATCAAGTGCATCCTCTCACGCATACTGATTAGGCCCAAGCCGCGACGATTGATTCCGTCGCGCTCGTCAAAGCCAACTCCCTCGTCCTTCACGGTTAGGCGAATCTCCTCAGAGGTTCCGTGCAACTCTGCCCTGACGTGCTGTTCACCGCTGTACTTAGCGGCATTCTGCAGGGCTTCCTGTAAAACGCGGAACAAACAAAGGGATAACTCTTTGGGCAGATTGCCGGGTATTCCTACATGGGTGAAGTGAACTTCTATCTGCTTTTGCTGGGATAACTCTTTGCAGAAGCTGTTGGCGGCTGCCGCAAGGCCCAAGTAATCAAGCTTCGAGGAGTGCAGACGGTGCGACAGAGCCTGAACGTCGTTCCCTAAACTATGAAGGTTGTGGCGGACTTGGCCAATCTGATCGTGGATTTCCCCCTCAGATTGTGGAATTTGTTGGGCACATCTTTCCAAGGCGATCGCCAACAGAGCAATTCGCTGATTGACATCGTCGTGGAGTTCTCTCGCAATCCAGGTTCGCTCTTCCTCGTGGGCTTCAATTAGTTTGCGGCCTATGTCAGCAAGGCCTTCCTCGGCCAACTTGCGATCGGTAACATCCAGGCAAGAGCCGATATAGCCGGCAAACGTACCGTCATGGTTCAATCTTGGTACGCCCAAATCGAAGACCCAGCGGTATTCTCCGTCATGCCGCCGCAGCCGATATTCCATACTGAAAGACTCGCGGCGATCAAATGCACGCGCATAGGTATCCAGGCAATCCGGCAAGTCTTGTGGGTGGACACCCTCTTGCCAGCCGTCCCCGAGCTCGGCCTCGACAGCCCGACCTGTGAACTCCAGCCACGGCTGATTGAAGTAGTTGCACAGTTTGTCGGAACGCGACATCCAGATCATCACCGGCGCAGTATTTGCAACCAGGCGGAATCGCTCCTCGCTCTCACGAACCGTTTCGACCGACTTGGCCAGCTCGAGCTGTGCTTCTTTTCGTCTTGCTCGATTCCATAGCAACCCGAAAATCGTCAGGGCTTGTACCAGGATTACAAGAATGGCGCTGAGGACGTACTTCTTGTAAGACTCCCAGGCCGCTGGTTCCCGATTCAGGACGATGCTGCCAGGGGACACTTCAAAAGAAGCGAATACCTCATCGTTTACTGCCGTCACCGCAGGCGACCAAGGCCCCAACTCATTCGATACGAGAATGGGCCTGACCTCCCTGGGCTGGGCGAGGGAAGGGATCTGAAAGAGGAAAATTAGCCCGAGCAAAAGGAGAAGCTTTCGTGATACCCAGCTTCCGTAGGACCCTTTGTGGGACCCCTGCGTGCGGAGAGCCGCCCTCCAGGCTTCACGTGGTGGTGGTCCAGAGAGCCCAAGACAGCCATCGGCCCGCGCAGCGTGAGGTTCAGTTTCTTGGCATTTGGCAGCCCAGGTTAAGTCCTCTCGACGCGATCGCACAAGAATTCACTCTCCCGTCGGGGATTTTCGCCGCCAAGCTATCCCCAAGCTCCGCGATGTTAACCCCAAGTGGCCATGCTTCACAATCCATCCGGTGCCCGCTTACGAGGTACGATGACAACCCTGCGGAGTCAGCCGCCTAGATCGAAACTGGAGCGCCCTGCTAACGCCTCTGCGGAGCCGCCAAGGTCAGTTCCGTGTTGTGATAAAAGCTCCGGCTTTGAAGGTGGGCCGTCGGCACTGGCCGTCCTAGATGCTCGAGGCTCAATCAAGACGCGACTCTGCGCCCGTCGCGAGATCCACCCTTTCCACCATCTCTCGAACACTGCTTTTTCCTTACGTTTCATCATCAAGTTGTCCGAATGTAGCTCAACATGGTGGTCGATCCCGTGGGAACTGTCACAAGTGTCAGCAACTTGTAAGAACGAGGGCCGCTGGTGTTTACGAAAAGCACACAACCGCCCAATCAGATAGCAAAGATCACAACATTCCAATACTGCAAATTGTGAGCCCCAGCAACGTCTCCCCTGTCAGATTTGACAGTAGGAGCAAGGTTCTCCTACGCCTAGGCTTAACGCGCATTGGAACGAGTCACAGGACTTTATGAACGTGAGTAGATTCACTATTCATGGCACTCGTGAAAGCAGAGGAGACGACATGCAAGAAGCAATGACGATCCGTCGTGCGTGCGGTGCTGTGGCAATCGCCTGCCTAGTAGTCCTGGCGAGCTCCGAAACCACAGCCCAGGAAGACAAGTTCGTGCGCGAAGTGTATCAAGCGCAGGCCATGGGGCAAAACAAACAGTTCGGAAAGACTTTCAATGTGACCATCCACATCGAAAGATACTCGACGCTGGACGAGCGGAACGCCCTCGTCGACGCGTTCCAGCACGCTGGCTCGGAGGGCTTGTACAACGCTCTCGAGAAGATGCATGCCAAGGGGCGAATCGCAATTACCGGCACCCTGGGCTACGACATCAGCTTTATTCGGAAGATTCCGACGGCCGATGGTTTCAAGCTTCGCGTGTTGACCAACCGTCCGATCCGATTCGGAGAGGCGTGGGCGAACGGGCGTTCGACCGACTACGATCTTTCGGCTCTCGAACTGAACATCAGTCAGGACAAAGACAAAAGCGCAGGCACGCTGCTTCCCGCGTGCAGGTTCAGGATCGAGAAAAAAACGAACGAACTCGAAGTGGAAGCCCTTCAAAGCCCCTGGAAACTTCAAAACATCATAGACCGGAGCAATGAGTAGCGGCTTGCATCGCTCGGTCCGGTTCATGGCACGGCGCTAGGCGGAAATAGGGTTTCGTCGACAAGCTGAAGCGGAGGTTATCAAAATCCATGAAGTGCCGACCTGGTTTAGTTGTAATCGCGATGCGTCTATTGCCGCCAACCAGCAAAATATCGCCTCGAACCCACAGAATATCGCAGCCAACCAACAGCAGGTTAGAGAGAACATGCAGAACATTGAAGCGAACACGATCGCTTTATGGCTCTGAGTGAATATGACTACCGCTTTCGCTCGCTCCTCGCTGAGTTTCGTGTTGATCGCAGCACTGCCGCTCGAATCGCAGCGCGTAGGGCGGGTCGGGGTCCGAGCAGTGACTGAGAACTTCTGCACTGGGAGAGTTTGCAAGTAGTGGTAGAGGTCTCCGAAGCTTAGGTTGTGAATGACATGCTCATGAAGAAAATCCACTTCGTTGTCAGCATTGCACTGAATCTGTCGGTCACTCCGGCGTGGCCACAGCAGGCCGCGCCAACTCACAACAACGAGATTCTTCAGGGCTCAGTACCGCCTGGGGCAGTCGACAAGGCTTCGCAGGGACAAAAGCCGGGGAGCTCTTCCAGTGAACCGGTAAGTCAGGAGCGGATGTTTGGCGTCCTGCCCGCCTATGGATTGGCGGAAGCAGGAACACATTTGCCTCCACTCACCTCTGGTCAGAAATTTGGCCTCACTGCGCAGTATTTCAATCCTTATACTTTTATTTTTGTAGGAGTCGAAGCCGGGTTCAATCAAGCGACCAACAAGCCGAAGGAATACGGTCAAGGTGCGGAGGGCTACGGCAAACGATATGGCGCTGGGTTTGCGGACGGATTGACCGACACCATCTTCACCACCGGCGTGTATCCGTCTCTCTTCCACCAGGACCCGCGCTACTACCGTCTCGGTAACGGTGGCTTCTCGCACCGGACGGGATATGCGGTGAGCCGGATTCTGGTGACGAGGCAGGATTCTGGGCGAAAGACGATTAATGTTTCGGAGATCTTGGGCAGTTTTACGTCGTCGGCCGTCGGGGTGACTTACTATCCCGCGAGCCAAAGAGATTTCTCCCACGTAGCCAGTCGCGCATGCGTAGAGTTCGGGTTCGATGCAGGGTTTAATGTGTTGAAAGAATTCTATCCCGATATCCGGCGCAAGTTCTTTGGAAAGAAACACTAGCCGCGATAATCGGCGGCAAGGTCGGCCGTCGTTCTGGCAAACCACTCTTTAAGCGCGCATCGAAGAACCGTGTTAGCGACGAGAGTCGAAGAAGCTCCCACGGAGTATCAACAGGGTTTTTGTCATGCGGATTTAGCGGCCGCATACTCACTGGTCTTCTTGTCCGACGCGCTTGCGTCGAGCACCCGCTCCACCTTTTTCTCGGTCGAGGGGGAATCAGAGGTCACGAAAATGGCCTGTGATGGAAGTGCGATCTGAACTCCGGCCGCCTCGATGCAGACCATTGCGCGGAGCAACAAAGCCTCCTGGATCTCCAGGAACTCATTCGAATCACCGGCAGCGATGTAGGCGAAAACCTCAACTTCGATGGAGGAAACGCCGAACCTGAGGAATCGAACTCGAACGGAATCGGATTTGACGCGGTGATTCTCGTGCAGCAGGCTGCGGACGCCGTCGAGGACCACCTGCACTTGCGACGCAGTAGTTCCTTGACGGAGACTCAGGATGGGGTGGAACCAGAATTTGTCACGTGCCGCGAGGTTCTCGATCGTCATGTTGGCAATATGGCCGTTGGGGACACTGACCACCGTCCGGTCCAAGGTGCGAATGCGAGTCGATCGGAGGCCGATGTCCTCGACAGTGCCCAACGTGTCGCCCACCTTCAGCGTGTCTCCCACTCGCGCGACGTCATCAAAGATGAGAGATACACCGCCTATTACGTTTTCCAGTGTTTTCTGAGCGGCCAGTGCAACCGCGATGCCGCCAACGCCGAGTCCCGCCAGCGCCGCGGTCGGGTTGACTCCGAAGTGGTATAGGGCCACCAGCAAGCCTGCGAAGATGGTCAGGACGTCGGCGACTCGACGCGTCAGCCGCAGCACCGACGTCGCCCCAGTAAGGTTGCGGCCCCGGAAATGCGGAGCGAGGTATGCCTCGATCCACCCATTCAACAGAATCAATAGCCAGACGCAGCCTGCAATCGTAAGAATAGTGGCGGTGCTGGACCAGAACTGTCGTGCCAATAGCGGAAGGCCGAGTTTGGTGAGTAGCCAGCGAATGACGAGGGCCTGGAGCAAAAGGCGTATCGGGATAGACAGGATTTCGGGATTGGGGAGATCCGGCTTCCTGTAAAGGCGTCGGCGCAAAGGTCCAACGAGACGGCTGAGAAGGCCGTTTACCAGCGCGGTGAACAAGAAGAACAGCGGCATGCCCACAAAGACCGCCAGCCACTGAAACAGGACGATTCCCGCGAATCGGGTCTTCACCAGGAACTCAGGGAGAACGTCATTCACGGAAACAACGTTGACCTCTCCATAGAGATCTGCCGTCGCGTCCAGCGTTTTACTGGAGAACAACCAGAGTTGGCCAGACTTTCCTCGATCCACCCGTTCGACGGTGATGTCTACGTTTCCATTGTCGCTAGTTATGGTTCCGACTAGTTCTTGAGGGTTCAACGGATCTGAGGGAGATCCGTCGGGCTGATCACTGAGCTGAGTAAGTCGAGCGGGCAGGCGACGGTCGAGCACGACGGAGAGCTGGTGGGCGAGATCTGCGGCGGCTTTGCCGCGAAGCCGAGTATTCAGATACCGGCTGGCCAGTTCGTCATCTCCCTTGCGAGCGGCACTCAAGAAACCCAGAACCGTTCCGCGAGGCGTGCTCCGACCAAGAGTGTCTCGGGGATTTTCGGCGTTGGATGCCGTGGGAGCGGACGACGGGCTGCCGAGCTGTCCCCAGACTGGAAAGCAAAGCAGCCAGAATAGGAGGAGTAAAGGGGTAGCTGTACGTAGAGGCGTCCCCCGCTGCGGTGAAAGGAAGAAAGGCAGCTGGCGGTGTAATTTAATGCGATCTAGGATCATTGTTTGACTCCCCATTCTGGTTCCATATTCATCCTTAGTTGCGCGCACTAGTATGTTCAGGTGTAGCGGCAAAGAGCCAGCCAACTCCTTGCCTGCCACTCTTCACTTGACCCAGAAAACGCTGCTCTTGAGGGCGAAATCGCCATCGCGATAAGTTCCGAAGGGAACTTCCGGTTTGATCCACGCACCCAGGTGCAGTCCGAACATGCGTCCCACCAGGAACCCGAATTTGAAACCTGTGTGCCCTGAATTCTCGAAATTGGTCTTTGCCTCGCCGTCGACTTGAATCCACCAAGGCTTTTTCAGTTTCCAGACCAGCACCGGGTTTGTGCTGAAATAGTGCAAATCACGACGTTTGTCGTCTCCGGCAAAAGATATGTAGTCCTGGAACTTGACGAAAAAGAACCCCCTCCTGTGGATGAACCACACCGGGGCCACGACCGGTGCTGCTATCCACTTTCCGGTGCCGAGTCGCTGGTCGGTCGCGGTGGGAAAGTACAAACCGCTTCCCGTGGCAAAAGCGAATTTCCGGGTCAAGTAAGGAAGGTATACAAATTGAGCATAGAGATCGCCCAGACCCGCCGTCGTGTCACTCTGTCCGGAAACAACGATGGGCAGATCGAAACGCAGAATGATTCCTCTCCTGCCGCCCCAGCGGTTGTTCTTGAGGATGAGCTTGTCGGTCCTGAGAACAATCGCATCGGTCCATGCATCGCCACGCAGATTGGAGTACTCATTGCGAATATTCCAGATCACTGGTTTGGTCGGGTCAACGTCCTGCCCAGCATCATCCCGCGGAATGGGGGCGACGGTCGTCGACGGTCCTTGGCCCCACGCTGGCGACGGGCATGCCAACAGCAGAGATAACAGGAGTGTTCGCCATCGCGGAATAATGAACCTCGCAGCTGCACTCTTCCAATTCGCGTTGCGTATCATGTTCTGGCGGAACTCGACTATTTCGGTCTCCTGGGATACAAGAACGCCCACTGAAGCTTTAGTTGCCAAATTGAAGAAGGCAAATCATTCGGGCGCTTCGCATTTACATAGGCCTGGATACTTGCGTTAACCGGCTGCAAGCCCAACCGCATGATCCTGCCGACTCCGCCACCAAACGGCACCAGCCATACGTTTCCGCTGGGAGCTTCCCAGTTAGCGGTCATGGTCGGCTGCACGGTGAAGTACCATTCCTTTTTCAGGTGGTAGCTGATTAAACTGGCGACCGGATTCTGAGCCGCCTTCGCCAGCTCTCCGGTTGAGCGCAAACGCTCAAAGCGGCGATTCCCCCAAGACGCCGGAGCAGGCCAAGGCGGAGGCGCAAAAGGCCGCTAGCAAAGCCATTTCCAGCCGCCGCAGGTCAAAACTAAGTTCTGGAACGACTGGTCACAACTGACAACTCTGACAGTGGTTGGTCCATGCGGAGTTAGAGGCTCGTAGAAATCGGTAGCGTCGTTGGCGTGGCTTCGCGGCTCTAGCAGGCGGACTTGAGCGTTTCTGAACTGCCACTACTCCACTGAAGCATTTTCGAATTTGGCTGGTCCTGGTTTTCATGGACCGGTGTTTCTGATTCCAGAACTACCTGGCCTTCGGTCTCGAAGGTGAGCGGAATCAGACCGTTCGGTACAAGCGTGATGGCGCCGTCTGCGTGGCACACTCGAAACCATCCCGTTCCACCCTCCATGAGGTCGGTCTGATAACGAGCAGCCGAGACTGCGGGATCGGTGACCGTTACCGTCGAGCCTCGTCTCCCTGTGTAGACTTCCAACATAATCTTTCACCAAGCGTTTTTGAACGATCTATGTGTCGCGAATTGACTATGTCCGTGCCCTCATGAAAAAAAGGGCCCGCTCGGGTTCGATGCGCGAGCCCATGCTGCCAGACCGGTAAGCTGCTCTCAAGACCGGCGTAGCATTCTAAGGCCGAACGACGCACCCGACGATAGCAGTCCCAGCAACCCAATCAGGGGCAGGAAACTTCCAGTTTTTGGCAAGCTCACCGGTGCCGGTTCTGCCGCTGCCACCTCCGCTGGTACCGGTGCTGCTTCGGCAATTAGTATCGGGGCATCCGCTGGCGGAGCCGGTGGTGGAGGCGGCAACGAACCGGTTCTCCTGACTTCTTGTGAAACTACCGTCTCAGGAGTCTCCACGATTTTGGTTGCCGAGATTCTCATACCCTTCTTGACGCCCCAGGCGTCCACTTGCTGTCCATTGACGTTAAACTTCTGACCTTTCGGGATCTTAAACGACTGGTTGGTGCCATCTTCCAGAGTCAGGATCACCGTATTCGGCGGACTGATGTGCCAGACCTTGCCCGTGACGGTCTGAACAGTTGTAATCATTCTCGGAGTGCTGCTGGTGACAGTCGTGCGTTCCAGTTTCATTCCCGGCTTGAGATCATGAATCGTGAGATCGTTGCCATCCACCTTGACCGTGACGCTTTCTGGAACATTGGGGAAGTGTCGGATCTCCCCGTCTTCCATCTTTACGATCAGGTCATTTCCCTCCACAAGAACGACTTCGCCTCGTTCTACCTTCACAGCATGGGTTGCAGCATCATGCACCACACTTGTTTGGGTTTTCACTTGAGCGTTCATAGTTAAAGTAGTGACCAGCAGAACGGTGCTCGTCACCACCAGCGTTGGAATAGCTGTCAATTTCGATTGATTCCATTTCATTTTGTAGCCTCCTGAAGTTTGACTCTCGTAGTTGTAAAGTGGGAATTACTGTTCCGCTCTGCCGATGCCAGTGATGCGTGGACGATGAATCGATTGGGTGCGTCGCCCACAAAGTAAAAGGGATAGCAGGTGACAAGCGTCAGAGAAGGCAGGCTGCGCGGCTGGAGTACGCGGACATCGTCTGGGGTGACAATTTCAATCTGGTCCACCACGTACGCTGTCCTCGCTGTTGTCATCATGAGATCGACCTCATCCCCAACCGAAATGTCCTTGAGTCCGCGAAAAAACCCATCTCTGTGGCCTGCGATGCCAATGTTGCCCGGCGTTCCCGGCTTGGCCGTACCGATGATTCGTCCAACGCCCCGGTTTAGCGTCAGATCATCGGTTCCGTCGAAGACGGGAGCCTCGATTCCCAGCTTGTCGATACGGAGAACAGCAACCGGGGCGTCTTTCTTGAGCAATAGACTCTCTCTGTATCCTTGAATGCGCTTTTCCGCCCAAAGGCGAAAGTCAACCCCATCCCCGCCCTCTAACTTCACCGAGGACGACGACCTGCTCTGCAGGCCGGCAGATTGAGCTTTATGAAATTGCCAAAGAGCGAATCGTGATGCAATTACCCGATGCAGTATGGCTCCCCCATACACCGCCAGCAGGAATACGCCAAGTACCAGCAACCAGCGCTCGATCGGTCTCAAAGTCTTGTTCTGCATTTGCAAGCAATTACTTGGTACGCTCCGAGTCCCGCGCTACCGAGCATTCAGACCGCCACATCGAATCTAGCGACTTGCGCCGCGGTGCGCCGATGCCGCTGGGTTGCGAGTCGGGTGGACTGTAACTGAACTCCACATGGCTGAGAACTGTTATTACTGACAGTGATCCGGCCAGTTTGGTAGATGAGCTGATGCGGGCTGGAGTGTAACCAGGGCAGATCCGTTAAACTCTGCGGAGGAATTTGCCTGGCGATTGATTGGTAACGATTCGTACGCTGGCTGGGCAGCTACTATACGCGTGGCGAAATGACGTGCTCACGAATTGCATACTGAACTAGGTCGGCGTTCGTTTTTAGCCGTAAGAGTTCCATGATCTTGTATTTGTGAAAGGCTACGGTCCGCGGAGTTAGCTTGAGAATATAAGCGACCTCTTTCATCGATCTCCCCTCCGCTAATAACTGAAGAACCTCCCGCTGCCGGTCCGTGAGTTTCTCCTGGCCCATGTGAGAGACTCGGACTTCGAGGAAGAAAGTGTCTACATCTTTGGTGATCAGCGGGGAAACGTATAGCTTGCCTTTGAGGACTTCGCGAATCGCGTTCGGGAGTTCTGCCGCGGCCGAGGTCTTTAGCAGATATCCGGATGCCCCCAGCCGGAACGCTTCGGCAGCGATGCCCAGATCATTGTTCATGGTCAAGTAGACTATCTTGACGGTACGAACAATGCTCTTGATGCGCTTGCCGGCTTCCAATCCGTTCAGCATCGGCATCCCGACATCAAGGACGATAATGTCGGGCTTAAGGTCGGGAGCCTTCTCTAAAAGAGCCTGCCCGTCAGCCACGATCCCGACCACTTCAAACTCCGGCTCCAAGAGTTTCCCGCACGCTTCCGCCACGAAGGTATGATCATCGGCGATCAAAACTCGCGGACGTCTGCTCGGACTCATTCCCAACCTCCATGTGCTC
Organism: uncultured Acidobacteriota bacterium; assembly: GCA_963799305.1. Lineage (GTDB taxonomy): Bacteria > Acidobacteriota > Terriglobia > Terriglobales > Acidobacteriaceae > Acidiflorens. The sequence continues at coordinate 851,225 of CAWCWX010000002.1, forward strand.
AGTTGCCCCGAACCCCGGGTACTGGTGTTCGCTTCGCGTAAGCCGTGCTCTCAGATCCGACGCTCTTGCCACGACCTTCTATACGAACAAGCCCCAAAGAGCAACCCCAATCCGTTGCAGCGGAGAATCGCTCGATGACAGAAGGTATAGTCGATCGTCGCTCGTATCCACCGTCAATTCAGCCAGTCACCCACCTTACATCAAGGTTTGACAGCGGATTGCCCTGTCGACTTGATTAGCAACGGCGGAAGTTCGGAAGCAATTTGCAGGTCGATCAGAAGGTCCAGACGATGCTCGAGCTGCATGAACTTGGCGACGGTCACGGACGATAGTCCCGCCTTTTGGAATTCTTTGGCGTACTTCTTCTTAACCTCTGTGCGGCGGGATTCGAAGTCGAATCCTTGGTCGATCATGGCTTTCGCGTCGGCATCCGTCATCGTCGTGAACTTGTCAGCGTACGACTTGATCAACGCTACGCGCTGGTCATTGACTTTGGTGAGGTCGGCTTCGTACTTTCGGTATACCGGCCAAAATACTTTGCCGTCCTGATCGTTGAAACGCATGGCATCAGTGATGATGGCCACTTTGTCCGCCCTGACGTCCGCGCGGAGCGATTCGATAAATGAGTCGAGACTCATCTCATTACTTTGGGCCGCGGAGAAATTCGGCAAAATAAAGAGTGAGAGCAGAAGAGCCGCTGACAACATTTTAATTCTCATCGCTGCTTTTCCTTTTCAGACGTGAATTCCTGATTTCCAACTCTGGTCGCCGAGTTGGTGACCTCTACTTGGAAGCGCCTTAAAAAGAACCTGTGTCAATTTTCAACGCCGGTCAGGCGTAGCAGGCCCATGCTGTGCGCTTTTCAGCGTGCATACTACCGGCCGCAGAAAAGGATTCAACTGTTAGAAGTGCCAGTAGTGGCAACTGTATACAATCACAGCTCCACCGGTACTGTTGACAGGCGACAGGCCGGAAATGCTCGCCTATTGTCAACATCGAATAGTTGCTTGTAAGGTCCCCACCCGCATCAGGAGAAAGGGTGCGTTCGGTGCGAAAGGATAGGGTCAGCGATTGACACACGTGCGCGTACTTGTCGCGGATGACAACCCAGACATCATGGAGCACGTAAGCGCTATGCTCCCCGCCGAGTATGAACTCGTCGGTCGTGTTGTTGAGGGAAATTCGGTGTGCGATGAGGTAGAGAGACTCAAGCCTGCTCTAGTGGTCCTGGACATATCGATGGGCGATTGCAGCGGCATCGAGATTGCCCGACATCTGCGAGAGCAGGGATACGCCGGTGAAATTGTGTTTCTGACTGTGCATGAGGATCCTGATTTCGTGAGCGCCGCGATTGGGGCGGGTGGCAGGGGTTACGTTACAAAGTCCCGCATGAACGTCGATCTCAGCTTAGCCATGAAGGCCGCACTCTCACACCGAATATTCATCTCTGCTCCGCTCTCGGACGAGTAAGGGGTGGGTGCCCGAGCATGATTCTGCTGCAGCGTCTGCAAGCGGTCAATCTTCCGGTTGAATGAGACTTGCAGCGACGTAGGCCGATCTCAGTCCAACGGTAACTTGCGAGAGGCTCACTATCTATAACATAATACGGGCATTGGCCAGCAGTTCACCATGCCTCACGTGACGATCAAAACGGGGCTGCCGGCTCCGGACGGCCGCGAAGAACAGATCACGGGGTACCTCTGTGATGAAGCGGGATGTCCTAATCTTGCCACCCATGTGTTGGGATGTGTAAAAGAGATTGGCCTTAGCGTCGCCGTCTGCGACGAACATGCGCCAAAGACTCGGGTCTAGACCGGCCTCCTTGCGTTTCAGGGTCGGACATAGCCGTACAGCCACCTACCCGGACCAACTCCACTGCATTCTCGACTGACAGCCCTCAGGAAACTGAGATGAGCTAGAAGGTTTAAGTTGCTCCGATCGGGGGTGTCCATTCATTCCAGCCGTGGTTGCGTGCAGTTGGCAGGGTCGAACCTGCGACCTGTTCGTTTTGACAGTTCCCAGGCTGACGCGGACTCCCTAGTTTGATTCCGGAGATGGAAGCGATTCATTTACCGACTTCTAGCTAAGGAGAAAATAGCATGTCTTCGCCAGACAAGATTCAACGATCAATTCTGCCGATTCCGGAACAGCGACACGTGGGTTTGACTACCTATGACGCGAAAGACCCAGATACGAAATTTCCGCCGATCGAGCAGCTGCGTCCGCCCCAGGGCGCGCCCAATGTGCTGATCGTGCTGATCGACGACTGTGGGTTCGGCGCTTCGAGCGCCTTCGGCGGCCCCATCGCCACACCGAACGCAGAGCGGCTTGCCAAGGGCGGGCTGAGGTTCAATCGCTTCCACACCACAGCGCTATGCTCGCCTACTCGCCAGGCGCTGCTGACCGGGCGGAATCACCATTCGGTGAACATGGGCGCCGTCTGCGAGGTGGCGACCTCGGCTCCCGGGTACAGTTCGGTATTGCCGAAGGACAAGGCGCCGCTCGCCATGACCCTGAAGCTCAATGGTTACTCGACGGCACAGTTCGGCAAGTGCCACGAAGTGCCAGTCTGGGAAACAAGCCCGCTGGGACCGATGAATCAATGGCCCACCGGCGGCGGCGGGTTCGAGTATTTTTATGGTTTTCTCGGCGGAGAGACCAACCAGTGGTATCCAGCTATATACAACGGAACGACACCGGTCGAGCCAGAGAAGACTCCCGAAGAAGGCTATCACTTTACCGAGGACATGACGGACAAGGCGATTGGGTGGGTGCGCCAGCAGAAGGCGCTCATGCCCGACAAACCGTTCTTCATGTATTTCGCGCTTGGCGCGACACACGCGCCGCACCACGTGCCCAAGGAATGGATCGACAAGTACAAGGGTAAATTCGACCAGGGCTGGGACAAGCTTCGCGAAGAGACCTTTGCCCGTCAGTTGAAGCTGGGCGTGATTCCGCCCGATGCCGTCCTCACCAAGCGGCCTGCCGAAATCGCCGCGTTCGACGACATGCCGGAGGCGCTCAAGCCGATCCTCCGCCGTGAAATGGAGGTTTACGCCGGGTTCCTGGCTCACACCGACCACCATGTCGGCCGCCTGTTCGACACCCTGCAAGACCTGAAGATCCTCGACGACACTCTCATCTACTACATTATCGGCGACAATGGCGCCTCGGCAGAAGGTACGCTGAACGGCTGCTTCAACGAGATGTCAACTCTGAACGGTATGGCGGGCATCGAAACGCCCCAGTTCCTGTCGGGCAAAATCGACGATTTCGGCGGGCCAAAGGCCTACAACCACTATGCGGTTGGCTGGGCGCATGCGATGGACACGCCGTATCAATGGACCAAGCAGGTGGCGTCGCATTTTGGCGGCACCCGCAACGGCACGATCGTGCACTGGCCGAGCGGTATCAAGGCGAAGGGCGAGATCCGGTCACAGTTCAGTCACGTGATCGATGTCGCGCCGACGATCCTGGAGGCGGCGGGGATTCCTGCGCCGACGATCGTGAACAGCGTGCAACAGGCGCCGTACGAGGGCGTCAGCATGCTGTACGCATTCAACGACTCCAAGGCGGCCGAGCGGCACGAAACTCAGTACTTCGAGATGCTCTGCAACCGCGGTATCTACCACAAGGGATGGACTGCGGTCACCCGGCACGGCGTACCATGGACCGGCGCGTACAAGCGAACGTTCGACGAGGATGTGTGGGAGCTGTACGACACCAACAGGGACTGGACCCAGTCGAAGGATCTCGCCAAGGAGAATCCGCAGAAGCTGGCCGAGTTGCAGCGGTTGTGGCTGATCGAGGCAACGAAGTACAGCGTGGTTCCTCTGGACGATCGCACGTTCGAGCGGTTCAACCCGGATCTTGCCGGCAGGCCGCAGCTCATCAAGGGCAACACTCAGATCCTGTTCGGTGGCATGGGCCGGCTTAGCGAGAGCTCGTTGCTCTCAATCAAAAACAAGTCGTATTCCGTAACCGCCGAAGTCGAGATCCCGAAATCAGGAGCCAATGGGGTCATCATCGCCCAGGGCGGCGACACCAATGGCTGGAGCCTTTATGCCAAGGACGGCAAGCTGAAGCACTGCTACAACTTCTTCGGCATCAATCTGTACTTCGCCGAAGGCAAGCAATCGATTCCCGAAGGAAAGCACCAGGTACGAATGGAATTCAAGTACGACGGTGGCGGCCTGGCCAAGGGTGGCACCGTTTCGCTCTTCGTGGATGGCAAGAAGGACGGCGAAGGTCGGATCGATATGACCATACCGATGATCTTCTCCCCCGATGAAACCTGCGATGTCGGCAAGGAGGGCGGCTCTCCGGTCTCGCCGGATTACGGCCCGAAAGGCAACGAGTTTACCGGCAAAGTCAACTGGGTCCAGATCGATTTGGAGAAGGCTGATCAGGACCACCTGATCTCGCCGGAGGAACGCTTCCAGATTGCGATGGCCAGGCAGTAGACACACACACGACCGGCAGTCCAAATCAGGCTGCCGGTCACGTTTCTTTGCTCTTGCAAAGAGCAGTTCGGACCTTCCAGGAGATCGCCGCCATGCAAGAAACTCTGGCTGCGCAGGAGCTAGAACCGAAGTTCGCCGCCAAGGTGCCTGAATCGGTAACGACGCCGAACATGGTTCATACCGAACTGCTCGGCGATCTCGAATTCTTTGATGGGATGCCGAGCCAGGCCACCGTGAAGAAGGTCTACGATTTTCTCGATTTTTCTCGTGGAGTGGAAGCCTTCCTCGATGGGATGCCTGCGGCTTCTGTTTACAGTTTGCTGGAAGGCTTCAAGGAAGCTGGCCTCAAACCGGGCGACTTGGCTATCTTCGAGACATTGGCCGATGCCCGTTCGCTTCTCCTGACCGCAAATTCGACGACTATGTACGCAATGATGGAAGTGAATGTGAAAGATGGTCCGATGGTCGTCGAGGTCCCTCCGGGTGTTTTAGGCCCGGTTGACGATGCCAACTTCTGTTGGGTCACCGACATCGGTTTGACCGGTCCGGATCAGGGCAAGGGCGGAAAGTATTTATTTCTCCATCGCGACTACAAAGGCACCCTTCCCGAAGGTCATTTCGTCGTGAAGTCGCCGTGCTACCGCAATCTGGGCTTCTTCCGTGCGTTCGTCAAAGGCGACGATCTAGCCGGTACGGCCGCAGGGATTAAGAGCAAGTTCCGGATGTACCCCCTGGCTCAGGCTGCGACTCCGCCCCAGCAATGCTTCATGAATTTCTCCGGCAAACAGTTCAACACCATTCACGCAAACGACTTCAAGTTCTTCGAAGAACTGAACGCCGTGATCCAGTATGAGCCTGCCGACGCATTCAATCCGGAACTGATCGGACTTTTCGCTTCGATCGGCATCAAGAAGGGGCAGCCCTTCAATCCGGACGCGCGGCTAAGAAGAATCCTGACCGAAGCGGTGGCAGTCGGCAATGCGACGGCAAGGGCGATCTGCTTTGCTCCCCGCAAAAAGAGCGTGTACTTCTACCCTGATCGCAAGTGGACCTCCCCGTTTGCCGGCATGAGTTACGAGTTCATGAACAATGGCGAACGGGTATTGGATGACCGAACCTTTTTCCATTACGTCGCCACGGGCATCACACCGGCCATGGCTGCACCGAAGGTGGGCATGGGCTCTGCGTATGCCTTCACCGCACGCGACGCCGAAGATAATTACCTTGATGGCGGGAAGACCTATTCAGTCACGCTGCCCGCTCCGATCCCGGTCAATAATTTTTGGTCGTTCATGGTCTATTCGGGACAACACCGATCCATGCTGGAGACCGATCAGAAGTTCGCTGGCCTTGACAGCAACAATACTTCAGTGAAGCCAAACACCGACGGTTCATACACCATGTGGTTTGGGCCGAAGCCTCCTCAAGGTTGCGAGGGCAATTGGATCCAGACTATGCCCGACAAAAGCTTCAACGTGCTTATCCGTCTTTATGGTCCGTTGCAACCGTGGTTCGACAAAACCTGGAAGCCGGGAGATTTCGAGCGGATCGATTGACAAGATCATTTGCTCGCGCGCTGAGGTCGGCAGACGCGCGCAAGGTTTCCCGTATCCCGGAGGTTGATATGCGCGCTCGTGCTATAACGTGCGCACTGTTCATCCTGGCATTCTCGACTAACAATTCGCGGAATTTGTCTTGGCAGAAATGCTGCTATTTTTGACAGTTGTTGCATACTCCATCTGCTCCTATAACAAGTCCAGCTTCACCAAATCGGACGCAGCTCGACTGCCAAGGATCAAAATCCAATGGAACTCGACCGAAGTTTCGGCGAAGGACTGGAAGCGCGGATGACCGGGCCGGGTAAGGGCCGCTTTGTCCTGCAGCCACTGATAGCGATAGCCCTCGGCGTGCGCGACGGAATCACGGATGCCAAACAAGGCAAACCGCCCTACTTCATTCGAGTACTGTTCAAGAGCGAGCGCAAGATCTACGTGCTGAAGACCGGCATCAAGAGTATCGCCACTCCACTGACCGTCGGAATTGTGCTCGACATGATCTTGCAATGGGTCATTTTCCAAGGGGTCTATTTGCTTCCAGCCATCATAGCCGGCACGATTCTGGTTGCGTTCCCATATGCCCTCGCCCGCGGCTTAAGCAATCGCGTCGCTCGACGATGGCTCGACCGCAGTGCAGAGCGTGAAGCAGCACACAGCACTGCCGCCTGAAGCTGCGTTCTGAGATCGCTGCGCCGCTCCATATAAGGAACTGCCGCTATGAACCCTGTTGACACACCGCAAAAAGACAGAGGAACACTTCTTGCTGAAGAGCGAACGGATCTCGCCCTTCACCGCACCATCGTCGCCTCGGAGAGGACCCTGATGGCCTGGGTGCGGACCGCACTTTCGATGATCGGGTTCGGCTTCACCATCTACAAGTTCTTCCAATACCTGCCACAAGACATTGCCGCCGGAAACGTGCGGCGTCCGCAAGCGCCACGCAATATGGGAATGACTCTGATTGCTCTGGGCACCCTGGCTTTGGTAGCCGCGGCGTGGCAACACCGAAGTTTTCTGAATGAGGTTGGAGCCTCGCAGAAGCGGCATATCTGGTCCATCTCTTTTGTTGTGGCGATTTTTGTCGTACTGATTGGAGCGATCGCGTTTTACGGCGTTTTGTTGCGCAGCGGTCCGTTCTAGGCGACTGGGAGTGCTGATCTCGGGGTTGTAGCGGCATTTGTAGACTCCGCTGACTAAAAGACACTCACAGTGTCTTCATTTCCTTCGCCCCCAATACTCCTTCTAACCCGCCATTTGCACTTCTTTAGTCGTCTCGATAGATATGGAGATCAATCAGCCTAAGACGGCAATCAGTACGATGGAGTATGTGGCTGCGGCCACCGCAAAGGGAATGAATCGCCCCCCGCGCCCCTCGCCCAGTTCAACGACCAGGCTGTTCATGATCACTCCGCCAGACACGAAGCCGGTGGTCCTGGCCAGCCACGCCTCTGGTATGGATGTAAGAATTCCACAGGACCAGCCGCCCATGATGGCGGCAGCGAGGATCCACCGTCCGTAGTGTTCGTAACGGTTAGGATGGTCATGCGCAAGTGAGTGGCCGACGAGGAACAGGTGAAATGCCATTGCCAGGGCATAAAGGAAGAGAGATCGAGCATCATTCCAGACGTTGTGCACGAGGAGGTACGCGATAAAGCCGCTGTACAAAGCAAATGCCGCGATTTGCAATGAGAAGAAGATGCGGCTCGGTTCACCTTCCCGGGTAGTCGATCCAGCCAGCATGTCCTGAAAGCCGTAGAACAATACAAATCCGAACATTGCAGATAGGTAAACGGCTTGCTCCGGGAAGAGGGTCAACCCGGGATGGTGGGCATCTAAGAACGCGGTCTGATGTTCGGAGATTTCGGGCAAGAGGTCGAGGAAAATCGTTGCGACAGATACGCCGGCAGCAATGGAAATCCACCGCCGGTGCGATCTTTCCCGCAGTACGTTGCCTAAGAGGTAGACGCCGCTGAGTACCAGTGCAGCTGCTAACGTGTACGGATAAGACACGATACGTCACCTCCACATTCGCGCAAAGCTCTCACGATGCGTTCACCCATGACCTGCGTGGGGAGCTGCAGCAAAACGTTAGGGGTTACCCTTCACTTCGGCTTACAGAGCGCTCGTGCTGTGCGATTTGTTCAGCTTATCCGTGGCCGAGACTTCGCTGCCACTGGCAGTTCTGACAGGCATCGGTGGACTGACTGTTGCCCGCGGCCTTAATGATGCGAATCCATGTGTCCCTGGTACAGGGCGATGCGGGGGCACCCGCAAGAGGTGTTGAGCACTACCAGGTTCCTATGCGCAAAACCAGGCCTGTACTGAAGCGAAAGCCGTGACCAAAATCGACGCCGTTCAAATGTCCTATCCAGGAGCGCACATAATCGAAATTCCCCAGCCGCAGCGCCAGAGCTCGATTCAGTCTTAAGTCCAGGCCACCCCCGATGGACAACGACAGTCCTGTCCGTTCGTAATGCGTGTGGTAATCGTAGTATACGGAGTTCGAATTCGTGCCCGGCGGGAGAGCATCCAGGACCTCTTTCTTGAGCGCGGGGTCTTCATTATCCTCGGTCACTTTTTGGCCTCCCACCCGCGCGTGCAAGTGTGGGCTCCAACGGCCAGTCGTATGCAGAATCCACTCGGGGCCGGTTGTGAATGTAAGCGAGTCACCGCTCCAATTTCTGGGCAGGCTGCCTCCGAGTGTGCACCCACTCACTTCTGCCGTCCACTGCCAGAAATCCGTCAGCCGCAGACCGCCGAGCCCCCCACCTCCTATGCAGGAGTGCTCGCCTATCTGAAGAACGCTGGGCATTGCGGCCGTCAACTCGAATTTCGGGACGAGAGACAGTGCAGAAGTGTTTTCCCGTTCCGACGAAGATTTGAGACGCTGATAAAGCGCGCCGTCGTATTGACGGACACCGGGTCGGTTGTCTCGGTGCCACGGCGCCTGCCCGGCCAGGACATTCGCGAAACTCTGAGGCGGATTCAGGGCCACCCGAGCAATGATTCGGGCCACCGTGTTGTTGGTGTGGTCTTCGATGTTTCGAACGACATACTTGTCAATGACATCTTCTCCCACCAACCAAATCATACCGGCGTTAGGCGTGACCACGTGGTCCACAAAACCATAGGCACAACAATAACGCTGAATCTGTCCAATGGAGGCTTCGCTTAAGAGCCCAATCTCAAATTGCTCACTAAAGGCCCATGCGAAGGCGTACGCTCGCAAGCGGCTCATCCAATAGTCCCGGCTGCGTCCAAATTCTACGGTGCGGTAGCGAGGGTCATTGTGGATCCAGAGATAACCGGAAGCCGCGCCCTCGAGTGGGTGGCCGAGGTAGTTCTCGTAGTATCCGTCTCCATCCGACCAGCCATGCATCGCTCCCAAGGCCTTGAAGTATCCTCCCAAAACACCGTTATGCAAGGCATTTCGGGTCGATGGCTCGGTGGCAATGCGGAAGCTGTGCATGATCCCAAGGAAGAAATTGGACTCGACCATGAGTGGCTCCCACTGGACGCTCTTTGGTGGTTGTTTATCGACGCGGATCAGCGCGTGAGGTACAACGCCGTTGAGAGTCAGGCCGCCGCCGTCACTGTCATTCGCGTCGCTAGGGGACATTGACGGAGTCAAATCCCATCGCACTGCGGGTGCAAACGGATCGGTACTCTCTGGGGCGGACGAAGACACAATCTGCTTGTCCGCACCAGAAGACGTGAAAACGCCGGATAGGAGGGGGTTCCGAGTGATCTCGGTCGCCGTAGTCGGGGAGCCAAGAGTCAATGCCTTCAAGTGCGTGTCTTCACGCAGAGCCCAAACGGGAACGGCGAAGAGTGTAACAAATAAGATAGCGGGCAATTTCTTCATCTCGTCGCCTTCGCGGGTGAATGACTGCTGGAATCGGAACGCCTTGAGTGCCAGGCTCCCGAACAAAATTAATGGGCAGAGAGGCTCATCGAAACTGTCAGACATGACAGCCGTACTTAAGATGATTCATTCGATCCGCTGGCTGACTAGACACGGCTGACCAGTTGGAAGGCACTACCAGTTTTTCAAAATGGCAAAACGATAAGCGAATCGGCATGGGGCGTGGACACACCAGGTTATAAACGACAAGTGACTGCCAGTTCTGACAGGTGCCGAGAATTCAGCGTTGCGTGTAGAGTTTGCCGGAGGCAAAATGCGAAATCACGATATATCTCATGCGGGACAAGGCGAAGCTCTGACCTACAGGTGTTTCAAAATCCATGCCTGGCGCGAAGTTATCGTTGCGCTTTCTATCGTGCTGTACGCGGCGCCCGCCGCACTCGCGCAGAAAGTCGCTTCTGACTATGACACAGCGACCGATTTTTCCAGGTTTAAGACCTATGCCTGGGTGGACGGCTTTCCGGCCGCGATGGTCAACGTAGACTTGTACATCAAGATGGCCATTGAAGCGGATCTCGAGAAGAAGGGATTGCACAAAACGGAACCGAAGGATGCGGACTTGCTGGTTACGTACAATGCGGCTCGGGACACGGATTTAAACATCAGCAGCTTTCATGATCCCACGTATACCGCGACGGGTGGTGAGCCAATGCTGGGCACCACGATGTGGTCGTCAGGTTCAACCGTGGGCTCGGTGGGACGCTATATCTCGAAAGGAACTCTCGCCCTTGTGATCTACGATCGCCAGCAGCGCAGGGTGATCTGGGAAGCGTCTGCTAAAGATACGATCAAGGAAGGGCGCAGCGATCGACTGAAGCAGCTGGATAAGGCTCTCGATAAGATACTGATCAAGTACCCGCCAAAGAAGAAGTAATTCTGACCACTCTTCGTTTCTGCGCGGGTACGGTTAAGCCATAGCAGCGCACTAAGGTCGTTGATTTGTGCCGAGACCGCCCAATAGAGTTTCGCCTGCGGGCGGGTCTCCATTCATTTATCGGTGAGACCGAATGTGGGATCGTCTACTTGCCGATCTTCACGCCGATGATCTCGCCGGAGACGATGATTTCGACTCGGCGGTTCTTTTGTCGCCCAGCTACCGTATCGTTATCGGCAACCGGCATGGACTTACCCAAACCTAGGGCGGTGACAGCGCTATCCGTTAATCCTTGTTCGACCAGATAGCTACGCACCGCATCCGACCGTTGCTCAGAGAGCTTCTGATTCAGTTCATCGCTGCCGGTGCTGTCTGTGTGCCCTTCAATTTCAAGATTCAATCCCGAATGAGCAAGAACGATACCTGAAAGCTTAGCCAGCTTTTCCCGTGCTTCAGGACGCAGGTTAAACTTGCCTGTATCAAACAGCACGTCTCCCATATTGACAACTAGCCCACGAGGAGTGTCGCGAGTCTCCAAGACTCGGTTGAATTGCTCCAGCAATTGAGCCCGTAAATCTTCTGCTGCCTTGCGGGCCCGATCGGCCTCTGCCTTGGCTGCTTCTTCCCTGGCTCTCAGGACCTCTTGCTTAGCCGCCGCTAGTTCCGCCTGGCGTTGGGCTTCCGCGTCCGCTTGTCGCTTGACTTGCGCTGCTTCTGCGTCGGCCTTGCGTTTGGCTTCCGCAGCTTCTGCTGCCGCCTTGGTTTCTGCTTCCGCCTTGGCTGTGGCGGCGGCAGCAGCACGCTCGTTTGCAATGCGCTCTTCCTCCTGCCGTTGCACCGAGAGAGCACGCGCGTCCTCCGAGAATTGCACGGTCTGCCGGGCTGTCGAAACGATTTCTTTCTTATCCGCTTTCCGCGCCAGGGAGTTTTCGGCCATTTTCAGGCTGGCTTCGGCTTTGGAAAATACTTCCGGCGCATACTTGTCGGCCGCGCGCGATTTCGCGATTTCTACCGCATTGCGGGCCTCGTACATTTCCAGCGGAACATTCTTGAGGTCAAGCGTCAGCGCCAAGGGGTTTCCCATTTTCTGGTATTGACTACGCTTCATGAGCTTGTAGTCTTTTACGACAAAGATCTTTCCCTTTGTGCCTTTCCTGGTCTCATTTTCGAGAATTAGCATTTCGCTGGGCTGGCGCACCGAGAAATAGGGTTCTGCCGTAACAAACAAGGAGAAGGTTTGCAACTGCGTGGTCGCGTTTGATTTGCCTTCGCCATCTTTGTTGATGAGAATCTCGCCAAGATTAACCGTGCGTCCTTCGGGGGAGACCGCCCATAGCACGTAGGTCATGAATTCTGTGCCCAGCGTCGTGGGTTGTGCCAGACTCTTGATCGAAACTCCAATTTTCGTCGTACCTCCCTTGGCCTCAACCTCGGCTTCGCCATTCGCTTGCGGCATCAACTCGCTACCTTTTAGATCGACCTTGGTTCCTCCGCCCCCTACCTGATAGCCAATGGCCTTCACGGACCTGGTGGTGACACTGGACGCCTGAGTCGGCGGCTGTGATTGTGAAGCAACCGTGCCTGCCGTCAAGCAAAGCGCGACAGAAAGCAGCAATATGGTTTTTTTGTTTGGCATATGTTTCTCCTTAATTTCCCCCGCCACTACACTGGACGCGGGCGGCAGACGGGCATTTCGGAAATCGCCGGACCTCGGCGACAATTTTCAACAGCGTGTTCACCGTTGCTAAAAGGCTTCGCCAAGTCCGAGGCTGAACGTATGACCATCCTTGCCCCGGGCGATGTCGGCCCGAAGATTGACGTGATACTGCTTGCTCAATTGGAACCGCAGGCCCCCACCGCCGCTGGGCAGGAAGCTGTTGTCTGTGAATAACAGCTGGTCGCCGCCCGGGACTACTTCGCCGACCCCGCCGAATGCAACCACTCCAAGCCTCCACGGCAATGAGAGGCGATACTCTAATTGCGTTGCGACCATGTAGCGATCGAAGTACTTACCTGCAACATATCCACGCAGTTGATTGCTGGTTCCGTACACGCAGTTTCCGAAGAACGGGGGATGGCCGCTCGTCGCGCAAAAGTAACCGTTATAGGCAAGAACCTGGTTCTCGCTCAGACCCCAATATTTAGAGAAGGTGGTTACATACGATTGGAAGGAGTACTTGCTGCCCAAAGTTTGAGAATAGAAGTCGGATGTGAATTTGAAATACATTCCTCCGGTCGGATAGAACCGGTTGGGGCTGGTGTCCCGAGTCAGTGTTGCGCCAATGGCGGTGAGGGTCGTGTGCAGCCCCAAATCAGGAGGCGGTGGCGGAGTGTCGCCACTGCTAGGCCTGAGAGTAAGGGTCGAAGACCCTGTCAGGAATCGAGGACCTAAGAAGAATTTCCACCCTACGCGGCCCAGGAGTTCCGCACGGAACCCCTGCCCGGTCTGCTGAAGGGGCAATTTGAGACCCGCAAAATCTCCGGAACCGTACAAGTCATAGTTCACGTTACCGCGGACGTAACCGGCCGTGACTTGATAGGTATTCTGCTTAAGAAAGAGTTGTCCCCCTATAGCGAATCCGCGAGTTTCGTTGTTCGTATATAGACCAGCGGTACCAACTACGGACGGAGGAGAAACTTTGTCGGTTTTGCTGAGGGGAAAGATATAACCGACCGCAAGGACGAGTCCGGAACCGATAGAGGGGCTCGAGATCGGAATCGGAGCGATCACCAAGGCCCCCCGCTTAGTTCTTGTCTTCTTCGCATTCTTCTCCGGGGGTTGCGTATCAGACTGGGACGGAGACGACGCGCCGCCACCCTGCTGGGCCAGGACGGGACGCGCAGCCACGGCGAACAGGCACAGCGTCAGCAAAAACTCGCTTCTGAGGGAGTTCGTCATGGGACTCTTCATTCACGACACGTTGCAGCGCGAGCTTTATCCACTTCCGCGGCGAACAAGTTGGTGCGAAGGAATGGCGAGCCTTGTGCTCACATGGATGCGTCATCTAGCAAGCAGTGCCTCCAAACATGAGCAGTCTAATGGAGGCAGACATGCAGCAGGAACTGTCATTAATTACAGTGAGGTTGTTTTCGTCTCAAGTGGCATGTAGCGAAGAGCCCTCTGCCCGGGCCCTAGCCCGCCCAAGGCTGCGCCATCGACAATATTCGTCGCTGATCTGATGAAAACATTTAGGCTGCCCCCTTCGGCGGGGACAGACTGTGCGAGTGTGAACTGGAGTCTGCGTCCCCCCGCCGTGGAGTTAACTTTTCGCTGAGTCAGCAAGTGGTATTGGTCATTCTCTTTTGCATGATGCCACGGTCCACGGGCGAGCTATTCCTTTTTTGGGGGATATTTCTTGAACATTTTTTCCGCGGCCTTTGAGATTTTTTTCGTGTTCTTTTCGGGATTGTCGCTGACGGTATCGGACGCTGTCCCGCGCCAGATCAGGCTATGCGTTTTCGCATCCACCAGATCCACTACCATTGTGGCTTCGGTGTAGATTGTGGTGTCGTATCGAACCGTGCCTCCGCCCCAACGATAACGGCCGTAGCCGTAGTTGTATCCTTCGACGGACACTCGCTCCTTCGCACCTACGTTATAGACGACGGCCAGAGCGGGATCGCCCCCTTGAGTTTTCTGCAGACCTCTCGCCGCGAGTTGCGATTCAATGGCAACAATGATCCGTTTTGCTGCGAGTTCGGAACCCGGACTTTTGCTCTCAATCCAAGCGTAGGTCTTGTACTTGGAGAAATCGGCGTCATGATCCCAGTCCACCGACACTTTCTGGGCGAGGAGGGTTGAGGTAGTGAACAGCAGTAGGACGATGAAAAAAAGCGAAAACCGCTTCATGTCTAGTGGTCTCCTTCGAAGGCTGCCGACGGCGAGGCCTGTATTTCCAGCTTGTTTGTATAGCGAGTTTCTGGCAAAACAATATGGATTCCTACTGGCACAAATGACAGCATGCGCAGAAGGGCGTCCGCACGCTGACAGTCTTAACACTCAACAATGCAGTTGGTGCTGTTGGTTCCGAATCAACGTTGACGACTCAAGAAGAGTGTTCAAGTGTCTGCGAAGGCGTCGACGAATATCGCGTGCGGGCCCAGCTGGAGAAAAAACTCAAAACAGTTGAAAAATAAATTTTTTACTATTTATTATCCATCATGACCAGTGCCGCATCGCGCTCCGCCGTGCCGTTGGCTTGGAAGACCTCCGCGTCCACGATCAGTCCGTTGCGATTCTCCACCAACAGATTCCCGCTATAACTCAACCGCGACTCTTTGCCTCCGCTCTTGCGCGCCAGCAAAGAGTCGGGGTCGGTCTTGGACTCATGGGTCTCATTCGAGCGTTTCTGCCCGTGAAAGTTCACCGTGGGATTGCCCGGATCATCCGGCGGGGGCGTCGGCTTGCCCTCTTTGAGTTGAAAGCTCTTCAGACTCGCCCACGCTTCCAGCAGCGTGCCGTCCACGGTGAAATGTTCGTCCGAAGTCAGACCTTTCCCCCGCGCTTGCTCGACCACCCGCGCCAAAAACTCTTTGGCCACATCGGCCTCCAGCAAGCGGTCGCGGTTCTTGGTGAAACTGGTCGCGTCCCAGACCTCGTCGTCCGCGTTCAGCCCCACGAACCAGCGGAACAGCAGGTTGTAATCCATCTCTTCCATCAGCAATCGCTCGCTCCGGATCGAGTACAGCATTTGCAGCAACTGCGCCCGTAACAGCTTCTCCGGCGCAATCGACGGCCGCCCGATCCGGGCGTACATGCTGTCAAAACGTCGCGAAAGTTGCGTGAGAACTTCGTCCACCATGCCCCGGATCGCACGCAGCGGATGATCCTTCCGCACACGCGCCTCCGGCGACAAATAACTGAACATATGATTCTGCTGCTGATCCTCTCCGCGCATGTCTTCTCGTATCACAAAGAAGCTGTGCATGGGGAGTAGTTTTTCAGCAGCTGCTAGTGCACAACGTACTTCGAAGTCGACCAACCACTCCAGTTGTACTTTCTGCCGTGATGAAGGTGGTGGGAGCTCCCAAAATGGGACCGAGTGCCGCCCTTAGGGGCACACTTTCGAGTCATTGACAACCTTCTTTTGCAGCGTGATCATCTAACAACAGACAGCAAACTCGGTTCTCCCTGGGCGCCGAGACCCTGGATGTTGATTGGGAAGGTTGGTGCCGGAGTGCCGCCAGTTCGTGTGCTCGTGGTCGAGGATTTCGAACCCTTTCGGCGGTTCATTTGCTCAACGCTCGAGCGAAAGCGCGATTTGGAAGTCATTTGCGAAGTCTCCGATGGACTAATAGCGGTTCAGAAAGCGGAAGAACTGCAGCCCGATCTCATTCTGCTCGACATTGGACTTCCGACAGTGAATGGAATGGAAGCCGCTCGCCAAATCCGAAAAGTTGTCCCGGAAGCCAAAATTCTTTTCGTGAGTCAGGAGTCATCCCCGGATGTGGTGCAGGAAGCTCTCAGCCTGGGAGCGCGGGGATACATTGTGAAGACAAGCGCTGGAAGCGACCTATCATCTGCTGTGGATGCAGTGCTCCTTGAAAAACAGTTTGTCAGTAGTAGATAGGCAAGCCAAGTCGTATCCGCACGGTCATCCTAAAAGCAAGCAAGGTGCATAGTGCGACATTCATCACCCAGCTCTCCTGTCACTTCTGACAGTTAGAAGGCGGCCAGCCTGCGACTATAAAAAGAGTTCCATTGAACAATCGCCTTAATGTTTTTCAAAAGATCAGATCGTTGGCGCCTCTCTTGGTGGTCTGCATCCCTGACATTGGCCTTCTTGACTCTGAATCCGATGTGCGCGGCACGAGACAGGAAAGACGTCATACAATTTGCCAACGGCGACCGCATCACCTGCGAAATCGTCAAGCTTGAGAAGGGTTACATGTACATCAAGCTCGATTATGCGGATGGCACAGTGGCGATTGACTGGTCCAAAATTGCCGGCGTCGAGAGCCAGCAAGGCTTTGTGGTCGCCGATAAAGCAGGGAATCGCTACACGGGCACTCTGCACAACACAGTCGAAAGAGAGGCAGCGGGAGAACGCAAGGTCGAAGTAATAGGAGCCTCCAGCCGCGACGTGCTTCCCGAACAGGGAATTGTGGAGATTGGCCAGACCGATACCAGCTTCTGGCAGAATCTTCACGGCGCCATGGACGTCGGTTTCAATTACACGAAACAACAGAACCGCGTTCAATACAACTTTGATTCGAATGTGCTCTACGCTCGCACGAAGTGGTCAGCCGCGGCCGACTACGCATCCAGTTTCAGCGGCGGAGGTGACCTTTCGAACCTCCGCAATGATCTGCGACTAATGGGCACACGGCAATTGCGATCCCCGCGGAATTTCTACCTGGGATTTACGGAATTTCTGCAAAGTGATGAGCAACAGCTCGATCTGCGGACAACCCTGGGAGGAGCAGTGGGGCATGTTTTCCGTCGTACGAACAGCAGCCTGATCGCCGCCTATGGGGGCGGGGTCTGGAACCGTGAGCGTTACTCCTCGGAGGCGACCGTCGGCCAGACCGGAGATAGCGCGGAAGCAATCCTCGGCACGCAACTGAACTTTTTTAAATTCAAGACTACAAATTATCTGATCGATGCCCGCCTCTATCCGAGTCTGACAGACTTGGGGCGTACACGATTTGACCTGAATGCGTCGCTGAAGTTGAGAATTGCGAAAGATCTGTACTGGCAATTGGGCTACTACCTCAATGTTGACAGCCGGCCGCCGCAAGGTCTCCCCAAAACCGACTACGGCTCGACTTCCAGCCTGGGGTGGAAGTTCTGAATACGCCCGGTGAGCGGTCAGAACCGTTCGAGGGGCGAAATGTCGGTCTCACTTCACCAGTTCAAACTCTGCGATGGTTCAAGTGTTCGGTTGACTGACTTTACATCGCGGCCGTTGCGGTGATGCCAAATGGGCATTTTTACGCCTACGGGGCTGTAATCGTATTTTCCGACACGACTGATATTTCTGACAGTGTTCCTCGCTGCCCCACCTTCGTAACATTCATTGTGGCCGAATCCTATTCCCCAGCCGGGAAAACGATCTCGCACTATCGCGTCCTCGAGAAACTCGGCGGCGGTGGCATGGGTGTGGTCTACAAAGCCCAAGACAACGAACTCGGCCGGTTTGTCGCATTGAAGTTCCTTCCGGAGGAGCTTGCGAAGAACCCCTTGGCTTTAACTCGGTTTCAGCGTGAAGCTCAGGCTGCTTCCGCTCTGAATCATCCCAACATCTGCACGATCTATGAAATCGGACGGGGAAATGGCAAGACGTTCATCGTCATGGAGTACCTAGATGGCGTAACGATCAAACACACCATTGGCAACGGGCCTCTGGAACCCGATCTTCTGATCAACCTCGCCATCGAGATTGCCGACGCACTCGACGCTGCCCACGCCGAGGGCATCGTCCATCGCGACATCAAGCCTGCCAACATTTTTGTCACCAAGCGCGGTCACGCCAAGATTCTGGACTTCGGGTTGGCCAAGGTCGCACCCTCAATGATTTCGGCCAGCGAAATCGCAGCGGCCCCCACTCTAAGTTTGTTGGACGATCAACAGCTCACCAGCCCGGGAACGACATTGGGGACAGTCGCATACATGTCTCCGGAGCAGGCGCGAGCGAAGGCGTTGGACGCCCGCACAGATTTGTTTTCCTTTGGCGCAGTGCTCTATGAAATGTCTACCGGAAGGTTGCCATTCCGCGGCGACAGCGCAGCGACAACCTTCGACGCGATCCTCAACCGCGCTCCCATTGCCCCAGTACGTCTGAATCCCGATCTGCCACCGGAATTGGAACGGATCATCAATCACGCGCTGGAAAAAGATCGGGAGTTGCGCTACCAGAGCGCGGCAGAACTGCGTTCCGACTTGATGCGCCTGAAGCGGGCCACGGAGTCCGGGCGATTCACTGCTGCGAACTTGGAGAGTGTGTCAGATCAGGAAACCGCCTCTGACATTGTCGTCCCGCAGGGACCACCGTCATCGGTCCGGCGCCTGCACCCACCTGTTCCGCCCTTATCTGCCGCCGGGAGTGTTGCGGAAGCTTACGCGCCGAGCAGAAAACTCTGGACCGTTTTACTTCCCATCGCCCTGCTTATCGCTGTTGCCATCGGTGGATTTTTTTACTTTTGGTCGCGCGCAACCAATACCCGCCTTACCGACAAAGACAGCATTGTTGTTCTCGATTTTGAAAACAAAACTGGCGATCCCGTTTTCGATGACACATTAAAGCAGGGACTCTCGGTACAACTTGAACAATCACCATTCCTGAGCCTTATTTCCGAGCAGCGTATTCAGCAGGCATTGCGATTAATGGGCCAACCACCCGACACGCGCGTCACGCCTCAGATGGCCCGTGAAGTTTGCCAGAGAGCAGAAGGCACTGCGGCGGTAGAAGGATCGATCGCAATGCTAGGAAGCCAATACGTTCTCGCCCTCAAGGCCGTAAATTGTCGAACCGGTGAGATATTGGGACAGGAACAACTCACCTCCGAAGACAAGACCCACGTCCTTGCAGCCTTGGGAACGGCTGCCACCTCCCTCCGTGCGAAGCTCGGTGAGTCGCTCAGCACTGTTCAGAGATACGACACGCCCCTCGAGCAGGCCACGACGCAATCGCTCGAAGCATTGCAGGCCTACAGCCTGGGATACAGAACCAAAGATGTAAAAGGCGATGAAGCTGCCGTCCCATTCTTTGAGCGAGCCATTCAACTCGATCCGAAATTCGCCATGGCCTACGCGTTGCTTGGCACGAGCTATCAAAACCTGGGAGAGAGGGCCCGAGGCAGCGAGATGATCGCGAACGCCTACCTGCTGCGCGAGCAAGTGAGCGAACGAGAGAAGTTCTACATTGATTCTTATTACCTCGACCTTGTCATCGGTGACCTGGACAAAGCCCAAGGAGTGTACGAGCTCTGGACTGAGGTTTATCCGCGAGATGATAAGCCCGTCGGAAATCTGGGGCTCCTCTATGGCTTTATGGGTCAGTATGAGAAAGGCCTTTCACGGGCGCACGCGGCGCTCTTGTTGCGCCCGGAAAGTGGATTGCGCTACGCCAACCTCGTCCAAAACTATCTTCGGCTGAATCGTCTCACTGAAGCTCAGGCCGCCGCCAACGAGGCGCTGGCAAAAAACCTGGACACTCCATACCTCCGTCTGTACCTATACCAGATCGCGTTCCTGAAGTCCGACACGGCCGGGATGGCACAACAAGTCGCCTGGGCTGCCGGCAAGCCGGGAGTGGAAGACATTTTGTTCGCGGTCGAAGCCGACACAGCCGCCTATTCGGGACAGCTGAAAAAGTCTCGCGAGTTTACCCGCCAGGCCGTGGCATCCGCCGTCCGCGCCGGGCAAAACGAGACAGCGGCAGGGTACCAGGCCGCCGCTGCTTTGCGGGAAAGTCTCTTCGGCAATACCTCCGCTGCCCTCCAGGAAGCCGATGCGTCGCGAACGCTCTCGACCGCGCGCGACGTACAGTTTGCTTCGGCGTTGGCATTTGCTCTCTCTGGAGAGTCAGTGCGAGCCCAAGGACTTGCAACTGATTTGGCCAAGACCTTTCGCCGGGACACGATCGTGGAGTTGAACTATTTGCCCACGATTGCCGGCCAACTTGCGCTCAGCCGCCGTGATCCTGCGAAAGCCATCGATGCTTTGCAAAGTACCGCCCTGATTGAGTTGGGCCAGCCCGGCGATGCGGCATTCATGCCTGCCTTGTATCCGATCTACGTGCGAGGAGAAAGCTATCGGGTGATGCGTCAAGGGCGCGAGGCTGTGGCGGAGTTTCAGAAAATTCTCGACCATCGCGGGGTCGCGATCAACGCACCGATCGGGGTACTGGCGCATCTCGGTCTCGCCCGCGGTTATGCGTTGCAGGGCGATACGCCAAGAGCCCGGACGTCCTATGAGGACTTTCTCAAGCTCTGGAAGGACGCCGACCCCGACATCCCCATTCTGCAGCAGGCCAAGACCGAGTATGCAAAATTGAGGTAGCTCGAAAAGGAAGAGGTACACTTACTATTTGCCGCATGGGATAGCACTTCCCAGATGCGCCTTTTCATCAGCGGCGTCCTCGAACATTGGCGAGTCCCACATGAGCGTACGGGCGACACGTAGCTGAGATGGTTGTCAAAGACGCGGTCAGGACGCACACGTCTCCGAATGCCAAATCTAGGGATGGCAAAAGAAAAAAGCCCGGGGGAGGGCCGGACTTGACGGTAAAGAATCCGGCAGATCCCTTCGTTGCGCCAGAGCAATTAAGGAGGAAAATAGTTAAAGGGACCACCGATTCGTGCCGTCGCTCCCAACGCGATTGGATGAATACGCCAAAGTCAGCCGGTCCCGACTCGTCCCGGGACGCCAGGAAAATGCGCGCTACGAAAAATGCATGTTTACAGACGCTTCATCTACTTGGCCACCTTCCACGTTTTGTCCGGGTTGTAATCCCTCATCTGCGAGGCCAGGTGGTTGGTCTGGTCACCCAGGTCTTTTTGATAGACCGTGCCGCTTTCATTAACGAGAAAAGTCATGACACCGCTCGAACGGTAGTCTGCGGGATAAGCGATAAGTGCGAAGCCCTTGGTCATCTTGCCGTCGACGACGTAGTTTTTGGCGCCCCCTTTCGCATCGGCTCCCTGGGCTTTCAGAAGGTGGTAGTAGTAGCCGTGATAAGGAGACAGGTTTCCCGAGGCGCCGTAACCTTCGGCGCTGGCTTGCGCCAGTAGTGGGCCTGCAGGGCTGGGTTTTTCTCCTTCGTTCACGGGCCAGTACAAGCCGTTCTGCTTGCCAGGTTCGCTCACAAGTCGTTGAGCGTAGACTCCGGCGGGCAGACCATCGTGTCCGCTGGCGGCATAGTCGCGTTGCGCTGCGACCGCGCCCTTGCAAACATCAATGGCCGCGAGTTCGTTGTTGCCGATGCGACGATAGAGGATCTCATCTTTTCCAGCGGCGCCATCCCAGTACCATGTGCCGTTCGCGTTGACCAGCGGGATTGGAAAGGGCCAATCATGTTTGCCAATATTGAGGGACAACTGTTGGGGGCCGGATCTTGTAAGAGAATGTTTACTTTCATAGCCCGCGAGGAACTGCTCACGCCCGGCCTTGTCGGCGACGGAATCGCTGGATGAGATGATCTCTTCAGCACCCGGTCCGAGAATGACGAGGAGGGCCGAGGCATTGCCGTCGCGGACGCCTTGGATCAAAGTATCGACTGCTTGAGTTGGCGACGAAAATGTCTTCTGTCCGCTGGATTGACCGTGCGCAAATGATGCAACGAGGGCGACCAGCATAAGCAGGGCCCAAAGCGCGATTGATTTTTCGGCGATATCAAGTTTGCTCGAGTTCTTCATCGCGACATTCTCCTGACCAAAGTGGTCGATTTGAGTTTCACACCCACGGCCTCTAGCGAGCCCTACGGCCGCCGCCGCCCATGCTGGCATGGCCGCGACTGCTGGCAGCGCGATCGGCGGTCGCGGTGCTGCCTCCCCCAAATGCGCTGGCACTAGCGCCGGTGTAGCGATTCTGCTGCTGCACGCTGGGCGAGGGTCGAGCGGCTGAGGCTTGAGACGCGCTGGTGGACGGCTTCGATCCGGTGGCGTATCCACGATCGCCACCCCGATTCGTTGATGCGTAATTGCTGGTGCTGGGACGAGCGTTAGCGGTGGTGGTCGCACCCCCAGAGCGACTGATGTTGGACGGCTGATTCGCGCGCGGGTTGAGTTGCTGGTTGCTGGGCACGGCGGTCGCCATCGAAGATCCGGGCTTCCGGCTGGTAGTGGTGGGACGAGCTCCCTGGTACGTGGTGTTGCCTTGCCCTGCCCGGCTGGGATTTGTAGGGGTGGCGCTGCGGTTCCCACTGTACGCGGGCAGTGTGCTGGCGCGGTTCTGACCATTGAACTGGTTGTAGTAGTTCTTGTTTACAGTCACATTTACATTGTGATTGACCTGGTTCCAGTGATAGTTGGCCGGAGGGTGATATCCATTGGCCGGGTGGTAGCTCGGATATGCCGGACGGTAAGGCGGCGGATAGTAGGGATGGCCGCCATGATAGACGCCATGGTAGCCCCACGCCGGGTAGGGATAATGATTGTTGTTATTGCTGATCGCAGCGCCAATCAGCATCCCCACGCCAAATGACATGAGACCAATCCCAGCCGCAGTCCCTTTGCTGACCCCGGACGATTGAGCCGTAGTGGTGGTCGGCGCGGGAGCCGGAGCGGGTGCGGCCTGCGTGTTGTAGATAGTTACCGGGTTGTACAGGGGGACGTAAACAACCTTTGGGTCGGCCGGTTTGATCTCGACGTATTTTTGTCCGTTTTCTGTTTTGGTGTCGACGGTCATCTGCGGGGACGAGATGAGGTTGCCCACCTGCTGTGCCTCACCGCGCTTGCGTTGTACTGCCTCCATCACACCCTTCTGATCAGATTGGAACGATTGGCCGAGTTGCGTGGTCCAGTCGATCTCCTGGCACATGTTGTCGACGACCTGGGGAAAACTCATCAGGTATTGCACGCTGGGGCCAAAACCTGCGGTCTTGGCGGCATTGGTGAGTGTGTCTCCCTTGAGGTGTTGGTTCTGGATGATCCAGTTTCCGGCATCGAGCACTTCTTGGGGATTGGTAGAAGCTGTCAGGACCTGGGCCAGAAGCTGGTCAGGGTAAAGCGCGATCGGCGCGACCAGGTCGTCGAGGCTCGTGGGGGCCGCCTGAGTTTGGGCCTGCTCGTTCGGCGCAGTGGCCTGGCTCGCGTCCTTGGATGACTTGCAGCCCGTAGTCAGACTTGTAAAAGAGAAGATTGCGGTGAGCAGGAGCGCGGTTGGACCTCGTAGAATCGGATGCATGACCAACTCCTTTGAGCGAAGCGGTTTTACCTGTTCTTGTTGCACTGGCGGGTTCGCAAGCAAGACAGGTTCCGCCGGTGCCCGCGCTCGTTGATTCGATACGCTGATGCCTTCACCGTTACGCAGCGTCAGTCTCGGGGAACGAATCCCGCGAATCAACTGACAATTCTGACAGTTTCCGGATCCAAGACTTACCACTAGCCTCGCGTCATAGTTATGTGAGGCACATATGCGAGAGTCAGCGTCTGTATGCAAGTGGAACAGCGGTCGTCTAATCTGCTCGATTGCGCGAGGGCTGCTGAGGAGTTGCTTGCCCGCGGCCTTGACCCTTGGCTTTACCCAGTTCATCTCGTCCGCACAGGAGCACAAGGCCAACGCAGCTCACCTTTGGACTTATGGAGGCGAGCACGGACCGGAACATTGGGCTGAGCTCGATCCTCAGTTTGAGGCCTGCAAGAACGGCAAGTGGGAATCGCCGATCGACATCAAACACGCAACCCCGTCGGAACTCGCTCCCCTCATTTTCAACTACTCGGAGACGCCCCTCAACATTGTCGATAACGGCCATACGGTAATGGTGACGTATGCGCCTGGAAGTATTCTTACCGTGGGAGACAAAAAATACGAACTGAAACAATTTCATTTCCACCACCCCAGTGAGGAACGGATTCACGGCAGGCAATACGACATGGTGGTGCACCTGGTACACCAGGATTCGGAGGGACATCTTGCGGTCGTGGCAATAATGTTGACACTGGGGCGGGAAAACTCTTTGATCGCTCAGTTGCGGGACGTAGTTCCGGCGGAAAAAGAGCATCCGGTCACGCTGCCGAATCTATTGGTTAACGCCAAGGACATTCTGCCGAGGCGTCTCGGCTATTACACCTTCCCCGGTTCTCTAACCACACCACCGTGCACCGAAGGAGTGACCTGGTACGTGGTTAAGGCCCCGATGGAGATTTCGGGGGAGCAACTCGCCTGGTTCGTGAAGCTCTACCCCTCGGACGCCAGGCCAGTTCAGCCGCTGCACGGTCGAACCATTTTGGAGAAAAAGGATTGAACTGCAGCGCCCTGTGATCGGCCTTCTGTTAGCTTGGTGCCTGATGCGCTCTTTATTGGTTGCGGTCGGGGAGTGGAGTTGATCGCGGAAGGTTCCGCGAATAAGATTCGGGACTTCATTTGGCGCCGCGCCCTTCACTACCCTCAGGAAATCAGACGTCTCATCGGAAGCCGATCCGTGCACTGGGTGAGTGGCTAACAAGTTTCGGAAGAGTTAGGCACTGATATCCTTGCGTATTATTCGGATCTTGGTGCACCGTTTGCTCGTTGGCTGACAAGAAGGATCCGAGAGAATGGCGAAGAGTGCTCGACGACGTGACGAAACTGAAGGCTTCGCCGGCAGCTAGCGGATCTGAGTAGTTGCGGCCGCAACCTCCTGCGTTCACACGTCCGTTCCAAAGCCATAGTAGGTTGCTCCACTAAAAAAAGCGCTCACCTAGGTGGTGAGCGCAGTCCGGTGACTCGCTTCGCCAGGAGTGTTCTTCCCTAATTTCCGGCAGGTGAGGTGCTTAACACAGTTCCCTTCGCCTCTTTGCCGTTCGCCTTTTTTACATATACGGCTTTGCCGCTGACGCGGGCTTCGACATCCTTGCCCGCAACCCACGAAAGGTCGTGATCGGAGTGGGTGTCGTAGCTGCAAACGTATATCTTGTCGCCCAGTTGAATGGATACGTGATAGCTGGAGACGTCCCCTTTCATAGCCGCGTCGGTGCCTCCAGAGGACGAGTGGGACTCTTGCTGCTCAACCTTGACGATTTTTCCGCTCTGATACTGGTGCGCCGCCAGAGCGGTCGCAGTCAGCAACGTCAGGCAGATGAATGATGCACAGAAGATACGAAGTTTCATTGAAGCCTCCAAAGGGTGAAATTAATTCCGAAGTTGCTCCTGGCGGGGATTGGGGCTCCGTACACAGGCGCCATAGGAAGCGCATTCCACCAGATCCTGAGTCTTCCTTTTTAGGATCTTCCTCGGATGCAGTGAGTACACCACGGAGCTGTACTCAAGTCGCCTGTCAAAGTTGACAGTATCGGCAGGCGGTCGTCGTCGGTAGGATCACGTCGATTCATCAGCGAATAGAGCGATAACACAAGTTGAAGCCGAGGATATCCATGAAGCATCGTTTCCTGGCACAAGTACTAAGATCAGCCTCAGTTTCCGGAGCGTTGCTGGTGGGAACGCTCATCTCGCTGGCACCGACCTCCGCTGTTGCGCAATTGGGCGGCGAAAACCTGCGGGGCGACTACGGGATGAAGTCAGGATCCCAGGGCCCACCCGGCTTCTACCTAGGAAATGTTTTCTATTTCTACCGCACGGATACCATCAAGGATCTGAACGGTGATGACCTGTCGAAGTCCCCAGCCATCGATATTTTTGGCGACATTATCCTGACAAGCTACGTGACCAAAAAGAAGATTCTTGGTGCCAATTATGCGTTTACAGTCGCTCTCCCTATCCTGAACGCCGAACTCGCGCTGCCTTCGTTGGACGTGGGATCCCAGACCTGGGGTCTTGGAGATCTGTACGTCAAGCCGCTCGAACTGGGCTGGCACTTCAAGCATGCCGATGCGGTCGCGGGGTACGCCTTCATGGCTCCTACGGGGCGCTACACCGCGGGCGCCAACGACAATACCGGCCTCGGGATGTGGTCGAATGAGTTCTCCGCAGGAACCACGGTGTACTTCGATCAGGCGAGGAAGTGGCACGCTGCCGGCACTGGCTTTTTTGAAATCCATACCAGTGAGCAAGACGTCGATGCCAAAACCGGTAACATTTTTACCTTGGAGGGTGGAGTGGGCCGAGCCTTTCTCCAGGGCTACGCGAATGCCGGGCTCGCGTATGCCGGGCAATGGAAGGTATCTGAAGACAGCGGCACCGATGTAAACCCGCTGGTTCAAGGCAAGAAGGGATCCCTGTTTGCCTTAGGGCCGGAACTGAATATGCCCGTGAGCAAGAAAGGCATCTTTCTTGGATTCAAATATTTGTTTGATGTTCATTCACGATTGGCAACTTCGGGAGACTACTTAGTTCTGAGCCTGACATATGTCAGGCCTTCCAAGTAACAAGACTCGAGCGGCATCAACGGACTTCAATCGGCAACGGGGCCAGTGAGCTCGTTACGAGCAAATGGGTTGCAGACAAACAACGGAGGATGAGAACACAATGAAATATTTCGTTACGATCCTTGCACTAGCATTCCTGACCTTACAGGCGACGGCACAATCCGCACCAGCGCCCCAGCAGGCCGCACCAGCGGCCCCCGCCTGGTCCCCTTCCAAAAGCCTTGGTGTATTTGCATTTCCCAAGAACAATCAAAGCGCCGACAAGCAGCTTAAGGACGAGAGTGACTGTTACGGTATGGCGAAGCAGCAGACTGGAATTGATCCGCAGGCTCCCCCTCCAAAACCGATGAGTGCGGAAGAAAAGCAGGCTCAACAGCAGCAGGCAGCCGCCAACGCGCCACAGGTAAAAGGTGCCCGCGCTGCGGGTGCCGCCCGTGGAGCCGCCGGAGGAGCCGCGATTGGCGCCATCGCCGGAGATGCCGGCAAAGGAGCGGGCGCCGGGGCGGTCGCTGGAACCATGAGGGGCGGGAGGAAGCAGCGGCAGGCTAACGCCGCCTCCAAGCAGCAGGCTGCCCAGCAAACAGCCGCTGCGCAGAAAGAGGCAGAAAAGCAGGCGCAGGCCCAACATCAGGGGCAACTGGATACCTTCAAAAGGGCATTCGGTGCTTGTATGGATGCTCGCGGCTATTCGGTCAAGTAGCAAACGCAACCGGGTGCCCGGTCTAAGTGTGAGTTGTCTTGGACCGGGCAAGCACGGTAGCAACGCCCTATTACAAGCGGCGTGCTACATGTGGAAGAGATGGACACACAGGGTTCAACGCCAGCTGCCATTCGGATTTGATTGATCGCAAGCGGTATCACACAGTCCACCAAGAAGCCAGTGAGCAGAACGCAATGTTGTTCTAGGTATGTCTCCCTCGAGAATCCCGGAAGTTCTGCTGCTCTCTTGGAAATAAATGTTTTGCTCAGCAATAAATCCTGACACCCTGGCTTGCTGAAACGTCGGCTGGAAGGATCGCCGCGCTTTGGCAACCGTTAGTCCGGGCGAACAGAGGACCAAGCACAAGCGCTCCGGGAGGAGAAAGCCTCACGGTCAAATTTGATCATCGATAAATGGGGTTCATCGAAAAAGGATCTTGACCAGGCCGGTGAGCAGTTCTTCGGGCGAAAGGATCGTCAGCATCAATGGCAATAGAGGAGCCGCAGTTGCGGCTGCGAGTATCCCGATCTCTTCAAGTGCGAAGGGGACAATCCGCATCTCGCGCACGACCAGGTAGCTGTTCCCCAAGTCAGCGAGCGACTGGATATCACCCGTGCCGAGCAGTTCACCGACTTCCGGGGGGCCGCCCCGCATCCACTTCTTCTCAAACTCGAACACATATCGACTGGCTAAAAGGCCATATTCCGCTTTGCACTTCCGCTTGGTGCGCACCATTCGCGGAGTAAAGATGACGAGCGGAGCGAGAATAAAGATCACGAAGAAACCGATAAAACCGGCAGCCTGCATCTTGAACGACAGCAGGTTACGTCCTTCATACAGAACGCGGCTGGCGATCAGGCCTGCAAGTAATGCCCCCTGAGCGAAAAGAAGGGGTGCAAAGGCGTAGGAACTGTCACCTACAAAGCCGATTCCACCGGCTCGATCCGGATGGGCAGCGGTGAGGTGCAGATTCAGTCTCGAAACCTGCCACAGAAAGCGGAACCAGACCACGATCCGCATGTACCACCGCAACAAGATAAACTGAAAAATCGGGATGCTGACGAAGGCGTACCAATAGCCCGCCCAGGTGAGATTCAAATGCATTGGGTCCGGGATTGCATACCAAGTGGCTGATCCTGAAGCGACTCCGCTCCGCCAAATCCAGAGGCCCAGCGTGTACACGAGAACCAAAAGCGAAATTTCAAGCGCAACCGAGTTGCGCAACCGCAGTGCTGAGTTGACCGCCGTGTTGAATTGTGGCCAGTCTTCAGCGACAACAATCTGCCTTTCCACGAACCGTCGCACCACTGGAGCCAGGCGAGCGTGCACAACGAGTTCGGCGGCAATCAGCACTGGCAAGGCAATCAGAAACCTGACGTGAGCCTCGATGTCGCGCAGGAAGGCGACCTTGATGGATCCGCCAAGGATGTGTCCCTCAAGCGCCGCTAACAACAAAAGCGGCAGCCATGCGAATAGGGTGATTACCAGGATTCGGCGGCGCAGCAGTTCCAATGCATCGCCGGAGAGATGGGCTCGGCGGTAAAGTTGAAACAGAGGTCCACCTAGAACCAACGAAAGGTCAGGTGGCGGTTGCGGCCGCGCCGCTTCCGCTTCTATAACCGGCGCGAGTCTCATTTCATGCTCTCACGGAGTTCAATAAGCACCTGGTCGTAAACGTCCGCACGGATCAATCCCCTCCGGGGATATTCGATATCGAGGATGACAAACACCGTGATCACGGTGATTGCTGTAAATCCTAGGATATGCAGCCAACTTCGTGGGCTGGCGGCCATGCCGTATCCGGCCAGCAGTGAACACCCCAAACCCAGGCCGAATAACAGCACGAAAATAATTGTCGGCGGGTGCATGCTCGTGGCCATCTCTCGCGTCGTAGTGATGTCAATCATTGTATTGAGCGCCGGAAGTAGTAGTTTGCCCGCTTCGGGATGAGCGCCCGCCAAGCGAGTCGCGGCGACAGCGTGGGTCCAAATCTCGTTCTGGAGCTGGGACGATCGGGCCTGCGCTTGCTTCTCCCCCTCAACCTCAGACATTTTCCTGTGTACCTCCAGACGCGCATCCAGATACTTGCTGAATAACTCGCGAAGTGGGGGCTGGGCGTCGCTGGGCAGAAGGTCGAGGCGCAAGTAGGCAGTACCGATCGAATTTGTCTCCTCAGCGATCAACTCCCGGTGTTTGTCGAATCTTTCAATGGAACCGGAAAACGTAAACGCGAGCAACAAGCCAAACAAACCGAAAACAGCGCCTTCAAGCGCCCCGACTCCAGCCAGTTCCTTCTCGGAGCCCTTCACCCGCTTCCGGACGGCCATGCGGCGACCCACTTCCAGCAGCAGGACCATACTGAGAAACAGACTGACGGCGAAGATCGGAGATGCAACCAAACGATCCATACTCCTCCCAGCGAATGAGGGCCTAACAATAGGAGGGCGTGAACAGCGTGGCCACTGGCAAATCTGACAGGCGGTCCGGACCCAAGCGTTATACGACTCGAAGTGAGCTGTCACAAATTACAGTTGCCCTGTGACCCATCAGGCCATGGAATAGTGACGCTAGAGGAATGGATCCAGGGCCTATCCGTACTGGGGTACTGACCATGCCGGGGTGATAACAATGCTGGGTCGCAAAGTTCCAGTTATATCTGCTGTTATTCTGATCGCAGCACTGGTGGTCCCTGACTCGGCGCAGGGCGGTGCCGCGGAACAGGAAAAGAAGCGAGCCACTGCCTCGGCGCAAATCCGGGTAATGCAGAAATCGATCGCGGAACAGACGAAAGCCATTGAGGTGCTTCAACAGCAGATTCAGTCTCGTGACCAGATCATTGATCAACTTCAGAAGCGTGTCGACACTCTGCAGGAAACTTTTGCTGCTGCTCAACAGCAAAGGAATCTCTACCCAACCCAAGACGACCCGGGCCTGAAGGCGATTGAGAATGACGTTGTCGATTTGAAAGCCAGTACTGCGAGCGAATTCCAGAATAGCCGAAAACAAATTGAAAATCTCGAGCATCCGACACAGATGCGCTTCAGAGGAGTCACGATCACGCCCGGCGGGTTCTTGGAATCGGCGGGGATTTATCGCTCACACAACGAGAACGGCGATGTCGGAAGCACTTTCGGCAACATCCCTTTTTCGGGAACCGCCAATGCTAGCCTCAGTGAATTCCGAGGGTCAGCGCGTCAATCCCGGATTTCGCTGCTCGCCGAAGGTCAAATAGGATCCGCGAAGTTGAGTGGCTATTACGAAATGGATTTTCTGGGAGCCGCCCCGACCGCGAATGAAGTCCAGAGTAACAGCTTCAACCCTCGCCAACGGCAGCTCTGGGCTCAGGCGGAATTGGACAACGGCTGGTCTTTTGTTGGGGGACAGACGTGGAGCTTGTTAAGTACCAATCGACAAGGCCTTGCTCCCCGTCAGGAATATTTGCCACTCACCATCGATTCGCAATACGTGGTGGGTTTCACCTGGACCCGCCAGTGGGGCGCGCGGGTGACCAAGAAGCTCAACGACCACACTTGGATGGCGTTCGCGATTGAAAACCCGGAAACTTCATTGAGTGTGACCAATCCTCCCCCAAACGTCTTTGGCTTCAACAACAGTGCCAATGCGACCTCTCCGAGTTCGTTGCTGACGTTGAATAACACACCGGGCGCAACCGGAGTTTCGACTGACATGGCTCCAGACCTGATTGCAAAAGCCGTATTTGAGCCGGGCTGGGGACATTACGAGGTTAAGGCAATTGGGCGCTTTTTCCGTGATCGCATTGACAACAGCAACAACTACACGGCTGGAGGAGGGTTTGGTCTGGCAGCTATCCTTCCCGCACACAAGAAGGTCGATTTGGTCTTTCAGGGACTGGCTGGCAACGGAATCGGTCGCTACGGCGCGGGAGCTGGGTCCGACGTAACTCTCCGGCCTGACGGCAGCATCGTTCCGATCCGCGCACTGCAAGCCCTCGGCGGTGCTGAACTTCATCCGGCACCTAGGTTAGATCTTTATGCCTATTTCGGAGATGAATACTGGGGCCGTGCCGCATACATCGACTCAACTGGCAAGGGCGTCGGCTACGGTTCACCGCTGAACGACAATTCTGGATGTCTAGTTGAGGTTCCTGGCTCGTCCCCCTGCCAGGCGCAGAATCGCAATTTGTGGCAGGCGCAGCCAGGTTTCTGGTATCGGTTCTACAAGGGATCGAGCGGGACGATGCAGTTGGGGATGTCATATTCCTATACTCATAGAGCGACCTGGGCAGGAACAGGTATCGCACCAACCGGAATCGAGAACATCGTAATTACATCTTTCCGTTACTACCTGCCTTAAGGGGATTTGTTTGGGTGTGTTTGCCCTGACGCGTACTCGATTCTGCAATGGAAATGAATGCAAACGAGTTGATCAGTTCACGCAGTAGAAGGCGCGCGGGCAGCGCTCACAATGAAAATCATGAATAGGGCTAGTGGGCGGCGGGCCGAGGCGACTTCGTTGTCACGGGTTGATGGCCTGCAGTCTCCATTTTTTAAAGGATTGGCGAGACCTGACGTCGAATTGGTTCTCGCAGCTGCAACCCCGCGCCGGTTCCTCGAGGGTTCCGTGGTAGCAAACCAAGGTGACCCTGCTGACGATCTGTTTCTGCTCACAAACGGGTGTGCCAGGTATTTCTTCATCACACCAGAGGGCCGAAAAGTCCTCCTTTTGTGGCTGAAGCCGGGAGAAATATTTGGCGCTGCAGCGCTCCTGTCGCAGCCATCCGCTTATCTCGTGAGTACTGAAATAGTTCAGGACAGCTGGGTACTGGTTTGGCATCGAACAGCGATCCGGAAACTCGCCGCTCGCCATCCGCAGCTAACGGAGAATGCTCTGTCGCTCGCGTCAGACTATTTGACCTGGTACCTGGCGACTCATATGGCTCTGATCTCTCACAGTGCCAGCGAGCGCCTAGCCGGGGCGCTTGTCAGTCTTGCCAAAGGCGTTGGTCGAAGAGTCTCTGACGGCGTTAAGCTTGATATCACGAACGAGGAGCTGGCCAGCACGGCCAATGTCACGCCTTTCACGGCAAGCCGTCTCTTGAGTGAGTGGCAAAGAAGCGGTGCTGTTGTAAAGAGTCGCGGTGGTGTCGTGCTCCGCTCTCCAGAACAGCTCTTCGTACGCGAAATCTGATTGCCATCCAGATGTCATTTCGCTTCACATAACCCTCCTGTAGTTGTGATCAGCAAACATGTGTGAGTGACCTGGAGCAACGACAGAGCCCGGCTCTCTCTGTAATCCTTCTTGCATCATGTATTACGTCGAAGAAGGAGACCGCGCCGTTTTGACTTCCAAGCCAGATCAAGATGATTTGAGAACCGCATTTGTTCGGATTCTCTTGGTGGATGATTTCAAAGATTTTCGGAAGTTGGCTGCCTCCATATTCAAACAACAGCCCCGATTCAAAATCGTTGGAGAAGCAATCGATGGCCAGGATGCGGTTCAGAAGGCCGGAGAATTGAAGCCGGACTTGGTTGTGCTGGACATCGGGCTCCCCAAGTTGCATGGCATTGAAGCTGCCAGACAAATTCGCACGCTCTCACCAGATTCCAAAATATTGTTCTTCACCATAAATGACTGCCCCCAGATTGTTCTAGAAGCTTTTAACGTCGGAGCGGATGGATACGTGATTAAGCTGGATGCAGCAGGTCAGTTATCGGCGGCAGTGGACTCCGTACTTCTGGGTAAACGATACCTGAGCAGATTGGCCGGCTTAGCGCTGTGTAACGCGAACGAAGATTAAGTCGATCGCACGGCCGGCCAGTTTAGAACTGCGAAAGTCACACTTAGAAATAAAGGTTGAGTGCGAGTCCTAAGGCATTGACTTGGCGATTTGGAGGTTTGCTGGTGTCGTTCTGATGCTCGTAATAGATTTCGATCTCGGTATGTTGACGTATGGGAAATGCGGAGCCGACAGTCTCTGAAGTTCTGCTCCATTTTTCAGAGTTGCTATCGTAGTACACCTCGCCTCGGACGTAGGGTGAGAAATGGTAATCCAGAATCGAGACTGTTCTCTCGGCCGTCAGCCGGTTCCGATAGCGCCAGGAAAACTCACCCTGAATGAATCGGAGGTCGGCTCGGTTTCTGTCAGACAACAGCAATCCGCCGTTTAACGGGTAGCGCCCTGTTGCTTCGATCACACCGCGTTGCTCAGTCGGTCCATCGGTCGAGGGTAGATAGCGATACCCGATCCTGAGCAGCAGGGGTCTGGACTTGGACTTGTCAAGTTGGAAGAGCGTGACCTTTTGCTGTTTGATCAAAGGCTTAAGGTAGAAATCGATGTTCGGTCCAATCTCAGCGCTTGTACCTTTTTTGTTTTCTCGCGTTGTTGTTGCGATGAAGTAGAGCCTTAAGTCCGAGTTTAGCTTCACATAAGCGCCAATCTCTGGCCACGCTTGGAAGGTCTGAGCCGAAGCTGGAAAGGATGCCAATGCGAGGACCAATATCAGGGCGGCCCATTTAAGGCATTGGGAAGTCAAATCCACGCAAGTGAATCGTGCTGTCATTATCGGCAGCGAAGCGCCGCATGTTGTGTTACGACAAGTGGAGTCGCTGGCTCCACATCTCTAATTTCCAGTCGCAAACAGAGTCCGAATCGAGCAGATGGTGTCCTGCGATTGCCGGATCGTGTTCCTGGAGGTTAATTCAGGTCATCGTCTTTGTAGTATTTGGTTCCCTTGGCGGTGATCTCGGCGGCTACACCCTTGTCCGTCAGTTGATACATCCATACGCCATCCGAAACCGACACGGCTCCGGCCATATCTACACCCTTGTTTCCGGCTTTCGCGGCGACCGTGGATTGCCCGCCTAATTCCCAGCCTGAGTTGACGAAGCTGTTGAGTGCCTTTTCGTTGTCGAAGACGAAGACCACCCGGAATTTCTTCACTCCAAAGCCAAGTCCGGCTTGGACCTCGAGCATCTTCATGAAAGTCTCACTCTTGGTCTTGCTGTTCACGGCGATGCCTTGTCCTTTGCCGGAACCGGCCACAAGGATCTTCAGACCAACATTGCTGAAAACCGCATAGCCGGCTGCCCCTGCGATTGCTGCTTTAGCGGGGGGATCGGCCTTGTAGAGGCGATGAAGGGTGTCCGCGGCCATCTTTCGGACCGCCTGTTGCTCTTTCAACTTTTTGTCGGCATCGGCGTGCGCCAACACTACCAGCGCGCAGATGAGCGCGGCGGCGACGAGGTTTGGTTTCCATATGGTTTTCATTGTTGTTTTCATAAATTGCGGCGCCTTCTGCGTTCGATTGGTTTGCTCACTTCACTTAGCTCGATCTCATCCATGCGCCAGTTCCTGTCGAAAGGCGGGTGGATCGGGCCTATGCGAACTAAGTGTGAGCGAAGTGTGAGCCGTTATTGGCGACCTCTGTGGCACTGACAGTAACTATCATCAGTACGTTCGCTGCATCCCTGGGGCCCCTCAGGGGATCATGCCGCATTCAAACAGCTTATTGGCGATGGGCGCGACAATTTTATTCAGAAAGTGCTCGCGCATTTGGGGATCTTTTCGGAGCATATCGATTGCTTTCGCTTTTTGTATCGCCAGGCGGCTCTTTCGGCTGCTGTTTTTGCGCCCCCAATTGTTCGCGGGTCGACGTCTGGTATTTCTCTATGACCTTGGCGGCCACCTTATCAATTAGTGGATACTCAGCTGGGGCTCTCCACCAAGAGAGCGCATGCCATCAGAATGCAACCGACAAGCACTAGAACCGTCTTTGTCCTCACTGTTTTCTCCTCGTATGTGCTTGGTCTGCCGGGCCGCATGCGGTTCCTTGACGAAAAAGCGGATGGAAACGGTCGAGGAAGACCTCGTCGCGATCCACAGCGAGCGCATGGCTGTCGAACACGTCCGTACGGCTCGCGTCGTGGCTCGGTTCTTTTTGCGTCATCGGCCGTCCCGCCAAGCGTGCAAACAGCTTTTACGTTGATTGGCCAGTGAACAATACGAGTAGGTAGCGCGCGTCAGCAACTGTCAAACGTGACAGCCTACGCCTCCGAGACTGTCAGTTCTGACAGTTGCTGGCAGGGGAGGGGCCCCTTAACTTAGCCGTGCAACCTGGAGGGTAGAAACATGAATTCGACCCACGAGAGAATCGAGTCAGAACCGTGGGCGATGCCCGAGCTACCAAAAGTTTGGCCCCGTAATGCTCCCTCGTCTTTTCATGTCATGGGCAAACCAACTGGGGCGGTTTGCAATCTTGACTGCAAGTATTGCTTCTTCCTCTCGAAAGACACGTTGTATCCCGGCAGCGCTTTCCGCATGACGGATGACGTACTTGAGGCTTATGTCAAACAGGTGATCGAATCCCAGCGCGAGCCCCATATCACGATCGCGTGGCAAGGCGGCGAGCCGACCTTGATGGGATTGGATTTCTTCCGGCGGGCCATGACTTTAGTCCATAAATATAAGGACCCCGGAATAACTCTAGAGCACACGATTCAAACCAACGGTGTCCTGCTCAATGAGGAGTGGTGCGGATTCCTCCGCGGGAATAACTTCCTGGTCGGACTATCGGTGGATGGTCCGCGGGAGATGCACGATGCATATCGCGTAGACAAAGGCGGCGGACCTACTTTCGACAAAGTTATGCGGGCTGCCAGGCTGATGCAAAAGCACGAGGTCGAGTTCAACACCCTCTGCACGGTTCATGCCGCGAATGTCGACCATCCGCTCAAGGTGTACCGTTTCTTCCGCGATGAATTGAAGACACACTTCATGCAGTTCATCCCGATCGTGGAGCGGGTCACGCCCGAACTGCTGGAAATCGCCAACGACGGTTGGGGCGAGGGCAACCATGCCCGTCCTCTTTACACGCAGAAAGGTAGTCTCGTCACGGAACGTACGGTCAAGTCCGAGCAGTGGGGCCAGTTCCTGACTGCCATCTTCGACGAGTGGGTGCGACACGACGTCGGGGACGTCTTCATTCAGTTGTTTGAGTCGACCCTGGCATCGTGGATGGGGTTGCCGGCTTCTTTATGCATCTTCGCGAAAACCTGCGGCAACGCCTTGGCGCTGGAACACAATGGCGATCTCTATTCTTGCGATCATTTTGTCGAGCCAAAGTTCCTTCTAGGAAACATAAAGGAACAGCACATGGTGCAACTGGTCGCTTCTGATAAGCAGCGGAAGTTTGGGAATGACAAACAGGACACTCTGCCTCGCTACTGCCAGGAGTGCGAGGTAAAGTTCGCCTGCAACGGCGAGTGTCCCCGCAACCGGTTTATTCAGACTCCGGATGGGGAACCCGGATTGAACTACCTCTGCGCAGGTTACAAGGCATTCTTTAAACACATTGACCATCCGATGAAGCTCATGGTGGACTTGTTGCTACGGGGACGAGATGTTCCAGAAGTAATGAAGATGCTTGCAGCGGAACCCGGTGCTTCATTTAGAACGCAGTGATGTTTGGTAAGCGGGAACCTTACTTTCGGAGTTGGAACGGATCACTTTTAGTACGATTTAATTAGGCTGGGATGACCAGCAGTCCTTCTGAGTAGTACTGTCATTCTTGACAGTTTCCAGATTTTCGCTCGACCCTCAAGCTGGTGCTGCCAGTTCACCCACCGACGCATTAACGGAGCATGATCATGCAGGGCACTACCGTTTCTTCCGTCCCCGTCACGATTCCGCGGATTCCCGGGGTAGTCTCTCTTGTATATGACTTACAAAAGATTGTTTCAGCTCTGAAGTCATTGTTGTTGCGCACCCGGCGAGTGTGACAATTTGGTGGAGGCTTGGTCTTAGTGGGCTGAGCTCGCTCCTCGCGAGAATGTCGTGATCCATTTATGATCCACGAACTGTTTCCAATCCTTACTGAAAGTGCTTCAGTTAGCCATCCGTGTTGGGTAGTGTCAGTAACTTACCATCGGCCCTCGTGCTTTCACGGCGGTGGCATGCAATCGTGGAAGCTCAGGAATGGGCGGCGGAGCCCGAGTGCTGGCACTGTGGTCCCAGGACTCTAGACAAATGACGAGGGGGCAAGGCAGGGGCAGACACGATTACGGTTCGCTCTTTCTGAGAACAATGCGTTACTCTTTGCGCCGCGCATTGTCTTTAGAGAGGGGACAGACTGATGGGACGTCAGTCGGGATGGGAACTTTGCACAACTCGTTGCTAACTTCCCACCTACCAATGCAACTGATACCAGTGATACCGTTTTTCGTGGGAAATACAGTCAATTGGAGAAACTCCAGAAACTGTACCCGAATCTCGGATGTTCTTGTAACCCTCTAAAACAAAGGGTATTATCGCCGAAGTGTAGTGTTCATCGAGACTTGCAAGCAACGGCGGAATAGAATCCCTCTCTCTCCGCCATTACTTGTCGTGCAACACGAAGTGACGAACATTCCTTCGTGACGAACATGATGACAAGCCCCTATAAACGATCGAGACTTTCCTGCTGACCCCCAAGCCTTGAATTATTCAGTGTTCCCCGCAAGTCCGCGAACGATAGTTCCAGCGTTACGGTGCGTGATTTTAGTACCGGCGTCTACGTATTTCGCGGTACGAAGGAATTCCCATCGGTGCATGTCCGAGTTACGCGATGATCTGTTCGATGAGCTACCGAGGAGTGCGCAACCCCTTGAGTCTGCTAGCTGCAGAGAGTGGTACACGCGTTGCACTTTTGTCAGGCGCGCATGGTCGCGAATTTCAATTTGGGAGAAAAGTTAAAATGAAAAGAACCAGCTTGATTCTTGTCGCAGTTTTCGCCATGGTGATGCTACCTGCCGCGTTTGCGCAGAGCACCACCTCGCCCTCACAGGATCCAACCGCGCAGCCGTCTGCCGCGCCTTCACAGCAGACTCCGAGCCAGACCAACCCCAGCACGAGCACCGATCCTTCCGCGAGCGCGGCGGCGTCCGACTCGCAGCACAGCTTTGTCGGTAGCATCGTGAAGACCAGCGGTAAGTTTGTCCTGCACACAGCGGGCACCGACTACCAACTGGACGACCAGAGCAAGGCCAAGAAGTACGAAGGCAAGGACGTGAAAGTGACCGGTGACCTGGATGCGTCATCGAACACGATCCGCGTTCAGTCCATCGATCCGTCGAGCTCGATGTAAGGCAGTTTCTCCAAGCGAACGGTGAAGGGGCGTGAGCGATCACGCCCCCTTTTTTGCGTCGGTTCAGCGTGACAAGCCTGTCCACCAAAGCACCTTACCCACAATCCTCCAATCCGAGCCCGAACGAACCGGCACGGACTGGTATTCGCGATGGTCGGAGACGAGGGCGTCAGTGTGATCGAATCGGATGAGGCGGGAGACCAACAGATCCTTTTTCTTTATGAGCTGCAACCACGATCTGGCCTACGAGATGTTCCGGGTCGATCTCGGAAGTGTCCACGGCAATGATGTAGCCGTCGAGAATCAAGGGAGACATGGAATTGCCCTTCACGCGGAGGCATACGGTAGAGGCGGGATGAGGGCACCAGGTGAGAGGGGCCGCCAACACGGATTCAGCGGAAGCTTCCGCGAGGTCGGTATTATCTCCGGGTGAGCCGGAGGTCCCGGCATGGACAGGAAGAAGCGGGATTGCGACCAGATTGGTCGTTTTTCCGGGCGAGTTTTTTGTTGGTGCCAGCACGAACGATCTCGATCTCTGGGAAGGCGTTCTTCGCGATGCGGCGCCGGGCTGTCGGCAAGACTCGAGTCACGTCGGAGAGGCGGAGGCCAGCGCGCCTCCAGAAGAACCAGCAGAGTGGATCGCCGGCGATGTTTCCCAGCCGAATGTAGATCTCGCCCGAGGGTTCCGCCACACCACGTTCCCAGCGAGAAACTGCCATGGCGGACACGCCCAGCTGGCTGCCGAATGTTACCTGGCTGACCTGGCGGTCGCGGCGGAGACCCTCAATCCTGAGAGACCACTCTGGCTGGTCGATTGGCGATTTTCGCGGCATCGCGAACCCTTTTTTTCATACGGCCTGAAGCAAGTTCTGAATACTCTGGCAGAGCGAAACCAATCCTTCCGATTTGGATTTCACAACCGAAACACCCAGTGCCAGAGCCTCCCGTTCGATATGGGGATTGCTGAACGTGGTGAACATCAGTATAGGCACGTCGGGCAGCAGACGGTGCAGTTCGCGGGTTGCCTGAAAGCCATTCATCACCGGCATGGAAAGATCCAACAGAATCAGATCGGGAGATAGCGTTAAGGCCTTCTCGATGCCTTCACGACCATTTTCGGCTTCGCCACAGACTGTCCAGTCAGGCCGCTGGTTCACGAGCGTACGTAAGGCTCGCCGGATGATGAGGCTGTCGTCAATAATCAAGATACTTTTCAAATGCGCCTGATTTCATACTTTGTTCATTGTGTCGGGAATAGCAGCCGGGCCGCAATACCGCTAACACTGTACTGTACGTTGGCGTACATGTCGCGAACTGGAAGAGGAAATTAGCTTTTTGCACTGTTAACTATCTAGTCTAGTATGGAAGAGTTAAGCAGATGCTATGCGTCTCTTCTAGCAGTGGCCCGCCTCGATCGTGAAAAGCGACCGGACCTTGCGAAAATCGGACAAGCGATTGGCCGCAAGGTCCTCTCAATGGTAAAGAGAAAGCTCCGTAAAGCGTCATCCTACGGCACAGATTCGGCTGCTCCTTCGGATGGGCTTGTGGTTCGTAACCAAATCCTGCTCAGCTTGCCGCCTTCGGAATACTCGCCGGTGTTCGCGGAATTGGAATCCGTAGCGCTGCCCAGTCATACTCCAGTTGGTCGAAATGGGGGCGCCGGTCCAATCCGGCTGGTTCTTGAACAGCGGTTTAGCGTCGGTTTTGAGCGTCATGAGAGATGGCAAGAGCGTCGAGGTGGGGCTCACCGGGAAGGAAGGATTTGTCGGCCTACCCATCGTTGTCGGCTTACTTACGAGCGCAAACCGTGTAGTGATGCAGGTAGCGGGGTCGGCACTCCGCATCTCCCGACCCAGCTTGTCGCGATTGCTGTCCGAGTGCCCCCATCTGGAAAGGAGCCTGAATCTTTACGCGCAGGAGTTGGGAATGCAATCCTCCCAGGCGGCGGCTTGCAACCGATTGCACGGAGTCGAGAAGCGTCTGGCACGCTGGCTGCTCATGAGTCAGGACCGGCTTGGTGGAGACGCGGTGCCGCTGACCCAGGAATCCCTGGCACATATGTTGGGCACGCGGCGGGCGAGTGTTACCGTGGCTGCCGGAGTTCTTCAGGATGCCAGCCTGATCAGGTACACGCGGGGAACAATCAACGATTGTGAATCGAGATAAGTTGGCGGCGGCGGCCTGCGAATGCTACGAAATCATGGCGCGGCAGGGTCGAAATTGGCGCAACGAAGCCAGTTAATGTCTGTTCGATTGCGTACCATCGGCAGTAAAGATATTGCAGCCCTCCGGCTTGATTTTTGGATTGTTGTCCATTAATACTCAATAACCTCAACGCTAGTCATGTGGGTTAACGGGCCGCGAACTGGGAATTTGCGGCTTTTAAACAGTTCCGGATTCGCACAGCCGACAACACGGAATTGCTTTTATCGAGTTTACTCAGATGCCTGAAGGCTCGGTGTCGACCAAAGACTATCGGGATCTAGCGCTTAGATATGCGCTGGCGGTGCTCGCGCCGCTTCTCGCCATCTACCTTCGCAGCCTTCTGAATCCGCTGATGGGAGCGGCAAATCTCTACCACACAGTCTGGGCGGCGATCGTGTTCTCGGCGTGGTATTGCGGGTTCGCACCCTCGATACTCTCCACTATCGTCGCGGCGGTTGGGATCTGGTATTGGCTGCTCCCGAGGCAGGGACTCTTCGGTGTGTCATCCGCTGATTTTTACGGGATGGTAGGTTTTATTCTGTTTGCCGCATTGATTGTTGCGGTCGGCGAATGGAACCGTCGCTCGCGGTCTCGATTGACCGCAGCCCAACGGGATGCGCAGCGAGCGAAAACCATGTTTGAGACTTTCATGGACAACAGCCCGGCCCTGACCTACCTGAAAGACCAACAGGGCAGACTGATTTACGCGAACCGCGCTCTTCGGGAACGGTTCCATCTGCCCCCGCTTCACGGTCAGACGGGGCTCGACATCTTTCCGCCGGAGTTGGCCTCCGAATATCGCCAGAATGACGCTCAGGTACTAAAAGAAAAAAAAGCGATGGAGTTCATCGAGCGGACTAGCGAGGCAGATGGTGAGTACGTCTGGCTGACGGTGAAATTTCCCATGCGCGATCCCGATGGCCAGCTCCTGCTGGGAGGGAAGTCGATCGATATCACCGATCGTCACCGAGCCGAGGAAGCTCTGCGCACAGCCCGCGAGGAACTCGAACTGAGAGTGCAGGAACGCACCGCAGAACTGAACAAGGCGAATCACAGCCTGCGTGAGCTTTCGGCGCGCCTCCTCCAGATGCGGGACGAGGAACGGCGGCGTCTCGCCCGTGAACTACATGACAGTGTCGGCCAACTCGTCGCCGCGATCAGTATGAATATCGGAAGGCTGGAGATGCAAGCGGAGAGATTTGGCCTGGAAGGCGCGAAACTGTTTGGGGACACGAATGCACTGGCGGCACAGATCGCCAGCGAGATTCGAACCATTTCCCATCTCCTGCACCCTCCTTTACTGGACGAGGTCGGTCTTACCTCCGCTCTGCACTGGTATGTGGAGGAGTTTTCAAAACGCAGCAAAATCCAGACCAAAATCGAAAGTCCAGCCGACCTGGGCCGTTTGCCGGCGGACATGGAAATGGCCATCTTCCGGATCGTGCAGGAATGTCTGGCAAACATCCACCGCCATTCGGGAAGCGAAACGGCAGCCATTCGAGTCGAAAAGGAAGACCATCGAATTACTGTCGTAGCCCAGGATTCGGGGCGAGGCATCCCGCCCGAGAGGATCGCTGGAATTTCAGAAGGCCGCGGCGGCGTCGGCTTTCGTGGCATGGCGGAA
Source organism: uncultured Acidobacteriota bacterium (assembly GCA_963799305.1). Taxonomy (GTDB): domain Bacteria; phylum Acidobacteriota; class Terriglobia; order Terriglobales; family Acidobacteriaceae; genus Acidiflorens. The sequence continues at coordinate 893,640 of CAWCWX010000002.1, forward strand.
CGCTTGCGATACCTGGGCGGAAATCTCGCCATCGATTCGAACGGCGCGGGGACCGTGGTTACCGCAACGCTGCCATTGAAGCCCGTCAGCCGAGAAGTCGTGTGAATCGCTGCCGTATAGCGGACCCATCGCAGAGGCATGGCCTACAAACGACATCTGCCGCCAACCTTGCGAAGGCTAGGCGGCGGAGACTCCTCGAGTCGATCCGGCGGGTCTTCTTCTGATTCCGGATTGTTCCGCGCTTTGAAGAACCGGAATATTCGCCGTGATGGTAGTTCCTGGGGACGCGGAACTAAGCACCAGCGCGCCGCCCAGTTCACGGACGCGCTCACGCATTCCGGCCAAGCCCACGCCCGTGACCGAATCGTCTTCGCTCAGGCGGCGCAAACGATCGTCGGGAATTCCTTTGCCGTTGTCGGTGATATCGAGTTGAACCTGTTCGGCATCGATCTGTAAAACGATACGCACCATCGTACCCCCGGAATGGCGATGAACATTCGTCAGTGCTTCTTGAAGGATACGGAACAGGGTTGTTTCCAGATCGCGATCCATGCGTTCCAGATCAGGGGAAATGTCGAGGCTCACCTGAAGACCGCTGCGCTCGGCAAATCCTTCACAGTACCAGCGGGCGGCGGAGGCAAAGCCGGCTTCGTCGAGGAGGGGCGGGTGGAGGAGATGCGAGATCGTACGCGTCTCGGAGAGGCACTGCTCCACCACTTTGAGACTTTCGGAGACAAGCTCGCGGTCCCGCGCTTCCTTCATCGTGCCTGACAAGAGATCAAGATTGATTTTGACGCTCACCAGATATTGGCCAAGGCTGTCGTGAAGTTCACGGGCGATTCGCCGGCGCTCGTCGTCCTGCAAACTGAGAATGCGACCGCTCAGGCGGCGGGCGGCGTTTTCCGCGCGGCGGCGGTCCGTGATGTCGGTACTGATTTCCAGCCAGCCGTCAAATTTTCCGTCCCGGTCCTGCAGCGTTGTCCAACGGCTGGAGACCGTGATTTCGCTGCCGTCCCGCTTAACCTGCACAAGTTCACCCTGCCAGTAATCGGCCTTTCGGATTTCCGATATGGGTGTGCTGAATCGTGTGCGTAAGAGTTCATGGGTCAAGCGCCCTAAGGCTTCTTCTTTCGTCCATCCGTAAAGACGCTCCGCACCGTGATTCCAGTAGGAAATCCTGTCGCGCGCCGTGCGCACAAAGATCGCGTCGTTGGCCAGGTCGAGGAGCCGGGCTTGTTCCTTTGTCTGCTCGGTCTTCTGTTCGATCTCGGCGGTGCGCCGCTCGATCTCTTTTTGCATCTGCTGGGTTGCGGCGCGCAGGCGCCCTTCGCTCTCTCGCAGTGCCTGCTCGGTTTCGTGTTGCTTTGCCAGGGAGCGTCGAGTCCCTTCTCCAAAGGTTACGATGATGCCGGAAAAGAGCAGGAATGCCAGCAAGCCATACACGTCCGAAGGCCGAACCGTGGACGAATGACCAGTGTTCAACACCCAGAACCAGATTCCGGACATAGACGCAAGGACCGCGACGATGGCCGGTCCCAGGCCGAGGTAGCGCGCGGCTAACATCACGGCTGCGAAAATAGTGATATAGGGCGTGCGGTCGCCCAGCAGGGGCGTGAGCCAGATGCGAAGTGTCACGGCCAATATCGCCGTGGCAAGCCCAAGACCATAACGAGTCACGGTGTTCATCGAGAGTCTTTCTGCTGAATTTCTGGGCCCATATTAAGATGAAGATCGTCACCGACCAAGCGTAAGAGCCTTTATCCTATAACTATTTTTCTGGTTTTGGTGAATGAGATGCGTCGGCTTGCCGACGTTGCGTTACGCATTCGGTTCTGGGAACCGGTCACGTTCATCGAGGGCTTGCATCAATTCCGCAACAAGTACCATCAACTGCCCAGGATCGGGTTCCTGGCTGGCGGCTTCGCATAGTTCCTGCCAGGTTCTGGTTTCTTCAGTCATCGGTCGCCTCCGTTCAATCAACAGAAGTCTGAATCTCCCCAATCGTCTTCACGCCTATCGGTCATGCAAACGACATTCCACTTCGGGATTTCAACCCAAATCCGTGACAGGACAACAAGTTAGGATGGAAATGATGCATCATTCCACAGACGGTGCGCAGGGAAAAATTACTCCCCGCAGCCACTAGCTCTCGGGGAGACAGGACGAACTGCAGCATGTTCGGCCGGACGGTACAGTATTTCGTGTATGTACCCATGCTCTTATGCAACGGTACAAAGTAATCTGGCTCTCGCTCTCCCGGTTCGGTTTATGATGGCACCGGCGGCGACCCTGCCGGAGGCCCGCAATTCAGACTCTACGCATGTTAATTGCCGACGACCATGAGATCGTACGGCAAGGTCTCCGCTCCCTCGTCGAGTCTCATCCCGGCTGGACGGTGTGTGGGGAAGCTGTCGACGGCTGGGACGCGGTGCACAAGGCGCGTGAATTGAAACCTGATGTCATCGCCCTCGATATCGGCATGCCGAACCTCAATGGACTGGAGGCGGCGCGCGAGATTTTGCGCGAGAACCCCAAGACAAAAATCCTGTTTCTCACGATTTACGATACCGAGCAGGCGGTAAAGTCCGCGGTTCAGATCGGCGCGAAGGGGCTGATTCTTAAGTCCGACGCGGCTCGCGAACTGTTGGTTGCGGTGGAAGCGATCCTAAGGAACTCGACATACTTCAGCTCGCAGACCAGTCAAGCTATGTTGCGGCCTGATCTTCGCGGCAATCGCCGCTCGGCGGAGAAGGACACTCTCACCCCGCGCGAGAAGCAGGTCGTTCAGCTCCTGGCGGAAGGGAAAAGCACCAAGGAAGTCGCCGCCATGCTGAATCTCAGCGTCAAGACAGCCGAGACGCACCGCAGCAACATAATGGGTAAACTTGGTTTGCACTCGGTCAGCGAACTGGTCTTGTATGCGGTCAGAAATAGTATTGTGCAACCCTTCGCTTCCACCCCGGCGTCGGCGGATGTGCCTCGTAGAGTACCCGACGGTCCTGATTCTTCCTCATAAATCAAGACTTCGCAGTCAACACTTCTTTCCTACCCCATCTCCTAATGCAATCTAGGAAGTCGACAGGATAGGCGTGGCACCCCGAAAACTTCGAAACTAGCCTCGAAACCAGTCAATCGATTTGGAGGCTTACATGAAAAAACAATTCTTCTTGTTTGTTGGGACATTCGTCTTGGCAGTATTGTCCGCGAGCGCCGTTTGTGCGCAAAGCTCAACCTCGGGTGCGCAGACCGCCACGCCCCCGGCGCAGACTGCATCGCCGACGCCGCAGACTGCGACGCCGCCAGCGCAAACGGCGTCCCCGACGCCCCAGACAGCGACGCCACCAGCAAGCACTGCCGCTCCGGCGACTCCAACAACTACTCCGAATGGAATAGTCCCTTGTGCGCCGGTAGCGGGGACATCTTCGACCAGTAACAGCACTTCGCCTTCGGGAACTTCGGGTACTCCTTCCTCATCTGGACCCATAACCGGGACCAGTTCGACGACCAACTCCGGCAACTCCACCTCCACGAACGCGCCCGCGTCTGGGACGGGTACTACTTCGACCAGCCCCACGAGCGGTTCAACGTCATCCAGCGGCACGCCGGGGACATCGAGCACGCGTCCTTGTCCCACGACTCCCCAGCCGAATGGTATCGGGAGTCCGAAGTCGCATTGATTGCTGAATTGAAGTCCTAAAATGTACGGCCCTGACAGCGCTGATGATTGGCGCTGGCAGGGCCTTCATTTTTTGTGTGACCTTGAAGCGACTCACCGCTGGACGTCGATTTCGTTGAGCACCTGCTGGACGTTAGGCACGGACTGCGCCAACTGTTCGGCTTCCTTTCGCTGGGTTGTGGTTTTTACGTTCCCCTTCAACGTGATCACACCGTTTTTTGCGTCGAATCGAATGTGCTGCTTGTCGAGGCCTTTAGAAATCAGGGCCGCTTTGTAGTTATTCTCGATGCCGTCGTCGAGATTGGAAGCGATGTCTCTAGCTTGGCTCTCCTGTCCCACCGGCTGTACGCTTACTTCGTTCACGACAATACGCTCTCCGGCATTTGCCTTGGCCACGTTTTCGGCATTTTGTTTGGCTTCGTTAGAGTGCAGGGTGCCGCCGAGTGTAATGGTGTTTTTCTCCGCATCTTCACTGACGCTGACATCCTTAAGTTCGGCTTGCTCCAACGCCGACTTTACCGAATCCTTGTAAGTAGTCGTGGAGTGCTTGGAGCAAGCGCTCGTGGCAAAGAACAGTGAAACAGCAGTCGCGATCACTAACACTCTGAATTTCATTGGCATAATTCCTCCAGGAATTGCGGTATGCGATCAACACGCATTCATTCGAGACGATAGGCGAAGGGAAAGCAGGAGGCGATCCGTCAGATTCCCCGGGACAGATGGAATGACACTGTAGGGCGCCTTGCGGCGGTCCAACTTTGGGATCAAGGGAAGAGTGTGTGGGCGGAGCGGCTGCGTGACCCATCATGACGCCGTTCCGCTCCAGATGGATCCTAAACAGGGAAACGGCAAAAACCTGAACCGCCTCCGTCCGCCTTGATCCAGGCAAGAGTAATACGGCGCACCGTTCGGTGCATATTAGGTGAACTGCATAGATTTGGCGGGTGATTCCTGTACGCGAGCCGGCCGTCGGTGAGCGACGAAGAGCGCGATTCTACTGTAAGTCCTGTAGGATCCGCTTTCTCTCCCGGGGTTCCCGCAACATAACCAGCACTTTGCCAAACGCAACTCTCGCCCGTGCATCTGAGTGTCGATGGCTTCGAAACTATTCACGCTGCCGCAACGTTCCCCTTTGGGTGAGCCTGAGACCTTTCTCGCTGGAGAGCGCACCAATGGCGAAGGAAAACCGGTCAGTAATCGCATTTTGCTCTCATTGCCGGAGGGAGAATATCAGATTCTGCGGCCCCTCCTGAGTTTCGTTCAGATGCCCCACCATGCCAGCTTGCACGAGCCCGGAGAGCGGCTGGAATTCGTGTACTTTCCAAATCGCGGCCTGGTCTCGATGGTGGTAGCGATGAAGGAAGGCAAAACGGTTGAGGTGGGAGTCGTTGGGAATGAAGGACTGGTTGGTACGCCCGCCGTGGTGGGCATGAACAGAAGTCCGCACCGCGCGGTGGTCCAGATCGCGGGCAACGGGCACCGCATTCGTGTTGACGCTCTACGGACGATTTTGTCGTCGACGCCTGAGCTTCAGTTCATGACGAGTCGGCACGCTGTGATTCAGGGAATGCAAGCCGGACAATCGGCGGCCTGCAATCGACTCCATGGTATCGAGCAGCGGCTGGCACGTTGGCTCCTGATCATGCAGGACCGCATGGACGACGGTGTTCTGCGAATTACCCACGATTTCCTAGCCACCATGCTCGGAACTGATCGGCCAAGCGTGAGCCTGGCCGCCGGCATTCTCCAGAGGAAGGGCACGATTGAGTACAGCCGGGGTTCCGTCCGAATCCTCGACCGGAAAGGGCTCGAGGAGTCGGCCTGTGAGTGTTATGGGGTAATGCAGCAGTTCAACGGCGTGTTAGGCCTACGGTAGGAACAATGACTCGTAGGGCCAGTGCATGCGAAAACTACAGACTGAACCGGATTGGTGGCGCCGCGCCAAGTCGCTAGCATAAACAAGAGTTGTAGAGAATAAGAATTTAATTTAGGGAGGCCATATGCTTTACTGGGCTGCCGTATTCCTGGTCGTCGCGTTAATTGCTGCCTTTCTCGGTTTCGCGGGCGTCGCAACTGCCGCCGCGGGTCTGGCAAAAATTCTGTTTTACGTGTTTCTAGTGATTTTCCTCGTGACCCTGGTAATGGGTCTCGGCCGTCGTGGCACGCGAGTTTGAAGGCGCCTCGACGCAGTGGTTTCTCCTTGTAGTGCTTTGCAATCCAGGAATGGATTGCCTTTTTTTGTCGACACATGCGCACAGCAAAATGCGGATGGGACTCCTGGTCGGAGTCCCATTTCTACGTTCGGTTCGGAACTGGACGGGACGAACTAGTATCGGTACGGACTAGGTTTGCCGCTGGGGTCGTTGTTCGTAACCTTATTCACGTCCTTGCTCTTAGATTTCGGGGCACTGCAGTTCTCCGAAACCAGATCGAGTTTTGTGACCATGAATTGCCGTTCGGATCCCATGCCGCTGTTCGTCGAACTGGGTGTGACACTGGAGGGATCGGACCCGCTTGTGTAGGAGCCATGGACCATCACGGTGTGGCCTACATGGGAAGCGAAGTCCTGAGAGCCGTTTAGCGCAACCTGTTTTCCGTGCCTCTCTTTCAGGGTGAACTGTCCGCCACTGGATTCGATACATCCCTTCAGCGTCTTCTCAGTGTTCTTGTCGCTTGTCGGCATCTGATTGCCGGCACCGCCAATATCAGACGATTGAGACGGCGAGGTCTGGGGCTGAGTGGTGGCTGTTGTGGAGGCGGGCGGCACAGTCCCCGGCCTGGATTGCGCCGCCGCCACGATACTAGCTAAGGAGATGAACGTGGTGACGATCAGGGTCTTCATTTGAAGCTCCTTACTCTGTGACCCGATGTTAGGCGGAGGGCAAATTCCGCTCCGCCAAGGATGGAGCCAATCTAGTCCGCGATCACAAGCGTCCCATCAAGAGAAGAACAACGAGGACGAGTACGACGAGTCCGACGCCTCCGCTCGGGTAATAACCCCAACCGGTACTGTAGGGCCACGTCGGCAAGGCGCCGATTAGGAGCAGTACCAAAACGATGATTAGAATGGTCGACATGTAAGTTCCTCCTACGTGATTTGACAGACGTATGCAAGCGGGTCTTGAGATGCATGAAGGCTCGCCATGTATGTCCTGGAGCGGAGAGAGGTCAAGCATCATCCGCCGCACTCCTACGTGGGAACCCGTACTAGACGTCGAAAATCCTGTAGGCTTTGGATGGTTGTTGCGACTGCAACAGGGTGATCGCAACATTGTGTACGGGAATGCCCGCCGTAGTTTTTCCGTCGAGAGTGCCGTGGTGCGCGTGCCCGTGAATAATCAAATCCGCGCCGTGGCGGTCCACAACTTCGGCAAGGCGTGAGCTACCGAGATAAGGATAAATTTCAGCCGCTTCGCCCACGATAGTAGCGGCGATGGGCGCGTAGTGCAGGACGACGACTCGCTTGTCGGTGCGCAACTGCGACAAGGCGCGTTCCAGCTTCATCGCCTCGTCAATGGACGCTTTTACGAAGGCCTTGACTTCGGGTTCGCCGAAGGCGGTCAATACCCCGCGGCCGAAGCCCCCGACAAAACCCTTTGTACCGGCGAACCCGACTCCATTCCTCTCGTAGCCCGTACCGTCCAGCACCTTGATTCCTTCCGAGGTCATCAGGCGAATGAGTTCGCCTTCCTTACCACATTCGTAATCGTGGTTGCCGAGCACGGCGATGATCGGAATACGAAGGCGCACGAGAACGTTGAGCAGGGGCTCCATTTCTTCGGGGCGGCCAAAGTTTGTCAGATCCCCGGCTACGACCAGGACGTCGGCCTCGTCGCGAACGCGGGCCAGTTGGTCTTGCAGGGCGCCCTGCGTCTGTGCGGAATAATGCAGATCGGCGGTCGCTGCGATTCTCATTACCACCTCACTAGGCGACACCTTCCCGGGATTCGACAGAGTCGAGAGACCAGCGGATGGGTTTCGCCCGGCACGCGCGATACTCCGAAAGGAGGTCGTCAAGCCCCCACTCGTTGACGTCAATGGCAAACATGTTTTCGTCCACAAGGCTACCGCGGAAGCGTGCGAGGGGATCGGGATTTATGAGCCGGAACATCAATTGGTTCATCAGTTCGGTCCAGACCCGGAGAGGTACGAAATGACTCTGGGCGGGGTAAACGTACCGGAACAGAAGCAAGGCCCAGAGCAGCATTTCCCAATGGGCACCGGCCAGTTCCAGCACTCGAGTCCAATCCAGGCCACCGCCGGTCGCGAAGATAATATGGGCAATGTCTGCCCCGTCGAACCTTTCACGGCGGACGACGAATAGCTTCGACGCCAGCAATTCCTCAGCGCCTAGAATTCGAGTGGGCACTCCGAGGATAGTTGCTTGTCGGCTTCGATTGATCCACGAACTGGTGACCGCGAGCGCAGCATTGCTCATCCCAGTGATGAAGTCGACAAAGAACCCGTCACGGTGCACTTTCGCTAGCCACACCGGATCGCAAACCTCACAACAGAAGCCGTGTTTCAGCAAAAGGTCCAGCGCGCTGGTCGCCGTTTCGGATGTCAGAAAGATGTCGAGATCCTTGACCGGACGCCGCACTCCCGTGTGTTCCTGCAACGCAAATGCCCCCGATACCGCATAAGAGATCTTATGACTGGTGAGCAAAGAGAGAACGTCCCGGTAAAGGCGCTCCTGATCTGCATGGAGCTCAGGTTCAGCAGACGAACTCACGGGAAGGTCCTTTCCTTCTGTCATAGGAGGCGCTTTGATGTAAAGGGGTTTGCCCGCGGTTGTTTGAGTAATACCAATAAGGACTGCGGGAGAAATCCTGGTGAGGAAAAGGCGGCGGGTCGCTGCGATGCGAACCGCCGCCCAGCTTTTCAATTAGCGATTTGAATTTGAGGCCGGAGGCGTGGTCGGCTCAACGGCTCCCCGCTCTTCCTTCGCCTCGGCAGCGTACTTGCGTACGGTGGCCAGAAAATGTTGCGAGCCAGGAGGAGGAGCAACCCGACCCTGAAGAATGCGTTTAAACGAGATTTCCTTGCCGTACAGGATGCGAGTGTCATCGTCGTCCTGCTTGATGACCGCGCCATTCAATTCCAAACCAGCGAAAATTCCCCGGGCCCGCGAATACGTAAGCACTTCCGCCCGCATCTTCCAGTCGGTGTTCGCTTCAGTTTGTCGACCTACTGGACCCGCTGCCGCGGAGCCTTCCGCTCCCAGCTTGAATTTGCTGGAGAGCAGATGCTGCATGCCGCGGTCGTTCATGACCAGCATAACAACATCCACGGCTTCGCCGCCAATCTGGAGGCCCCAGCTGCCGCCCGCAAGAGTAAAGGGGGCGGGCGCGCTCCAGCCCGAACTTGTGCGGCACGTCGCCACACCCTTGCCATATCGCGCCCCGACGATGAAGCCGCCTTTGATCATCGACGGCACCACCGCCACGCACTTGGCGGACTCAAACAGTTCCTGAGGGATTCCTTTGTCGGGGGCCGCCATTATCTCGTCGAGAACGTTGGCGGCGTCGTCGATCCGCTTCACCTGGTCAGAAGGCTTATCGTCGTCTTTATCTTTCGCATACATCGCGGTGCAGAGAGCAGCGAGGAGCATGCTCGTCAGGGCAAACTTGTTAAGTGATTTCATGTAGGATTCCTCTCTCATCCATCTGACTTGTAGTTCGATTCTATTTTCCGACCCTCTGCCGCCTCAGGCCATCAAGAAAAGACTGTAGGAAGTGTGTGTTTGTCCCTCATCCCCGATCTCCCTGTCTGACAATCACTTCGACGTCCCCGCGCTGGTGAATGATCTCGACCTGCACCACAGCCTTACCAGATCCCCTTGTCGTTCCCGGTCAGGCGGTGAGCGACGAGCGCCGACACAGCCAGAGGCGGCAAGAGTGGAAGTCGCAGCATCGCTCGCAAGTCGCGATGGCGGCCGGCATGCAATAGTTGAGCACCGTACAAGCCCGCCGCTGTCCGTTTGGAAACGCGCAGGAAACCGTTTCCAAATTCAACCGTTTTCCCGCGGTCGTGGGCGGATGTAATTACTTCTTTCGGCAGTGAGAGTTCGCCTCCATAGGACTTGATGTAGGTTTGAATCAGGAACAGGAACGTCGCAACCCCGGACCATATGCCGGCGGCGTCAGCCGCTCTCTTGAGTTCGCGAAAATCCAGCGCCTCGTTCTGAATCAGCAGGGTCATGTCAATCATGTCGCAGAGCCGGAAGTAGAAGTGCCGGTAGACGCGCTGGAGAGTGGAAATGACGATGCGCTCTTCAGGCGCCGGCACGTAGAACTCGTGTCCGCCGACTGTTTTTTGGACACGGCGAGCAATCACACCACGCGCTAGATCGGCATGTTCGCCGGTTTGTCCCAGAAACCGCACGTGAATCTCAACGAGTTCTGGAAGATCCGGAACGCGGTAATTCCATTTGTTTGCCAGTCGATCTCCCCAACTGCGCTCCACAGGCTGAGCGCCGAACGCCTGTCGCATGATCGCTTCAACGCTGCGCGGATCGGCGGTAGTGTAGAGATCGAGGTCGGAACCCAAGTCAGGCCAATGATCGAGAGACTTGATGACTGACAGCTGGCATCCGCGCGATTCGAGAACGCCGCAGATGGCCTGCAAAGTATTGACTCCGTGCTCGATGCGAGCACACTCTTTGCGCAGAGAGCCCTCACACCACTCTGCGATTCTGGCATTGGAGAAGGCTACAGCCGCGTTCCGAAGCGTGGTTAGAGCGCGCACGATCACGTGATTTGTATTAGACATTTCAAGAAAGTCTTCCAATTGGGTTGACGTCAGCCTGTCGACATAGCGCAAGTCGCGCTTTAAGGCGTCAAGATCCTCTGGCTGTGTTCCGCGCGTGTTTTCGCAAAACGCGCGAACCATGATTCGGGAGAGTGTCTCCATGTGCTGCTCGTTTTCTTCTGGCGTGACCGCGCGACTATATGACATGGCACCCTCGTAAGGGAGAAAATAGAAGGTTCTTCGATGTCTTTTGCGGCCATGAGTTTGTTTTGCCGTGCACTTTAGCCTTGCACTAATGAGTTCGCGCACAATCTTGAATGCAAAAGTACAGGGAGCCCTGTATCTACTTCCTGTCTGCAACACGCTATCGTTTCAAAAGAAGTTGATGAACCCTGCACAGGCCAACGTTTTCAGCGTGCAAGTCATCGAATTGTCTTTACGGAGAATTGTCTTTACGGAGCGTTGAGACGTGCGAGTAAGCGCAATCCTGGTTGTTAACGATCGTCCACTGTCCACGGGCGCAGTGCATGACTGCCACTCTGAGGACACGTTAATCCCTTCGAAGGGTCCGATCGCTTCCGTCGAGATTATGGGGCGATCGGTTGTTGAGCGCACTGCGGAGCGCATGCTCCAGGCCGGAATTAAAGTCATCTCGGTGATTGGAGGTCCAGTGGTGCCCTCATTGCCGCGGCATCCCAACGCGGAAGTGGTGGTTGCCGACAATTCCTTCGCGCGTTGGCTGGCAGCGCAGCAGGCGTTACGCGAGCACGGTACTCGGGGAATGGACACCGTTCTGATAGTCGGGCTGGGCGCCTACCTTGAATGCAATGTAGCGGAAACCTTGAAGTTTCATATCACCAGGGGCGCATCTCTTACACAGCTTGAAGACGATCAAGGCGCACTGGACTTCTGGGTGGTGGATTCCAAATGGTTTCGCACTGCCGCTGCCGGATGCAGTCTCCCGTTCCGGTACGGTGAGTTTCCGGGACTGCCGGTGTCGTGTCGGATGCAAGGATACGTCAACCGTCTGGCCGACGCTCACGATTTGCGGCGCCTGGTGATCGACGCCTTTCTGAGGCGCTGTGAAATTGCTCCGTCGGGTAGGGAAGTGAGGCCTGGAGTCTGGTTGGATAGCGGGGCTAGAGTGCATAAGTTGAGCCGACTGGTGGCGCCCGTCTATGTGGGACGCCGCACCAGTGTTGGGCCCTCGGCGGTCGTAACACGATTCACCAATCTCGAACGTGATTGCAGGGTCGGTGAAGGTACGGTGGTGAACGAGGCAACTGTTCTTCCACACACTGCCTTGGGGATCGGTCTGGAAGTTTCCGACGCTGTCGTGCATGGAAATCAGTTTGCGGACCTGGTCTCCAATGCTGTCTTCCAAATCGATGACCAAAGACTCCTCTGCGACCTCACTCCAGTGAATGGGAGGGTACAGCGGTACCGAAAGTTCGCGGCACATCTGGACGACGGCAAAAAGCATTTCGTTCTCGACGATTTGCGGGGTTGGTCTCGTGCGGCGGGACGGCTCGCGGAAGTTTTCTTCAAAGGATGAGGTAAAGCAAGAAATGAAAAGCCACAAGTCTGTTGTCGTCATACCACTTCCGGAAATGGTAACGATGAACAACGTCCAACAGCTGCGTATCGAAATCAGGCCGAAATTGGACCGGGATCGCCCAAGTCTGGTCTTCGATTGTTCCAACGTGCGCCAAATAGACAGCGCTGGCATCGATCTGCTGCTGAGTTCGCTGGAGGAAGCAATGAAGCGGAACGGCGATGCGAAACTTGCGGCTGTCTCTCCGCAAGTGTCGGTCATTTTGAAACTGACCAGGGTTGACCGGCTTTTTGAAAGTTTTGAAAACTCCGGCGATGCTGCGGAAAGCTTCAGCCGTTTTCCGATCCAGGCGCTTCGGCAGTCAACATTATTCGCGAGTTAACTGCTCAAGGTAGTAACAACTGTAGTAGCGCGGTAGTCGAGAGGGGATGAAGCCATGCAGAGCTTGCACATAAGGGGAATTGCTGTAAGCATGACGCTTGCTTTGCTGATGCAGGCCATCCCCCTAGCGGCGGGACAAGAAGCACCCTCCGGGAACAGTGTTCCGAATGGCGATGGCCTTGCGAGGTCTTCGAGTCAGCCTCTGCCCGACAGTCCTGGTGCAGTGCACTCGGCTTCCTTTCGCATCGCAGCGATGACTCAGCAGGAGTCGGTTCCGCCGCAGCCTCAGGGCGAAGAGAGCAATAGTCAACCGACTTCGGCGCAACCGCAATCTTCCGATCAACCACAAGCGAATTCCAGCGCCCCCGAGGAACCGGCACGCGAGCCCGCGGCTTCACACGCTTCTTCGCAATCGCAACCTCCTCACCAGCCGCACGAAGCGGTTGGCACTGCCGCCGCGGAATCCATCGCGGTCACGGGCGTGGCGGCATCTCGTCCCGCGGGAGCTGCGGTCGCTCCCGCAAAACAACGACGGGTACGCACGCTCCTGATCAAAGTGGGCGCCCTGGTTGGCGTCGGAGTGGCGGTCGGCACCACATTCGCACTTTCACAAAGTAGCCCCAGCCGGCCGCCGGGAAGCCGCTGATCGATGCCAGAGGTGAGACGAGGCCGACGCTTTGCCGGAAACCCTCGCAAGCGGCCATTCATCGTAAGTTTTTCCGGGATGGACGGTGCGGGCAAGACGACTCAGATCGATGCGCTGCTGATTTACCTGCGCGATGGGGGCCTCAGTGTCCACGTCGTCCGCTTCTGGGACGACATTGCCGTGGCGTGCTCCATGCGTGAAAGCTTGAGCCACAAATTGTTCAAGAGCGAAAAGGGCGTGGGTGCTCCCGATCAACCAGTTCAGCGGCGCGATAAGAACGTTCGCGCCTGGTATATGACGCTAGCGAGAATCTTTCTCTACTTGCTCGACTCGGCACACTTGACGTTCGTGGTGGCGGCCCTTTCTCGCAGAGAGGCCGATGTTGTGATATTTGACCGATACCTGCACGACCAGCTGGTCAACTTGAACCTGGGGAATCCAGTGATGAGAGCTTATACTTGGCTGCTCTTGAAAATAGTTCCGCGGCCCGACATCGCGTTCTTGCTGGATGCCGATCCTGGTCAGGCGCGGGCCCGGAAGCCGGAATACCCCATGGCGTTCCTGCAAAGGGTCCGCGCTTCTTACGAGATCGTTGCTAGATGGAGCCGATTGGTGGTGATCGAACCACTTGCGTGCGAGGATGTCACACGCAGTATTTTGAGAAGCATGCCGCGCGCATCGCTGCTGAGAGCCGTGGAGTCGCGCCAACCTCTCGCCTTCCCTCCATCTCACCAGTAGATCAGGCTGAATTTATCTACGTACACACTGTACGGGGATTGTTTGTAGTTTCCGTCCATCTGATAATTGGCGGTCACGCCGTACCAGCTACCGACGGAGAACGGCGGGTAGTAGCGATCAATTACGGTCGTCTGCCCATTGAGAGTGATGGAGTGGTAAAGGAGCTGGTTGTCGGAAGTCCGCTGCACCTGAAAGGTCAGGTGATTCCAGGAATTGTTGACAGGCTTGCAGGGGACTCCGGTCGGAATCCATTTCCAGTTCACATTGTCCCAGATATCAAATTCGTTCCCACCGGCGATACGGCACTGATGTCCCCAGGTGAAACCCAACCCATTGAAGTACTGGTTAATGTCAAATTCCAGCACCTGCGAAAGCGGGAGGTCAGAACTGTAGAAGTAAATGTCGTACGTGAAATTGTGGACGTTCGGAATGATGTTGTGATTGTGGTCTGGCATTCCCTGGGACGAAAAGTCTCCAATCAAAGGGTTGGTCCAGAGCACATCGGCATAGGGCGTGGTGCCGCCGATGGAGAATTTGGTCGCGTTTCCGCTGAGAGAAGGCGAACTGACTCCCTGATTCGCCGACCATGTGACGCCCGGGCCGCACTTGACGCAAATGTCGTATTTGGGAGGGAATTCACCGTACCCCGTCCAGCCACCGCTCGCTTGCAGATTGGTGAAGGCATTTCCCGCTACGGAGACCGGCACATGTTTAAAGGTGCTGCCGCCGCAGTAATCCCACTCCTGAACAACGGTGTCATAGTTTCCGGGCGTCAGCGTGAGTCCGGTATTCAGTTTGGCGCCCGACGCAACATACTTGAGCTGATTATTTACATAGATGCCCATGGATGCGACGCCTTTCGAGCACGCAGTGGTAGCGGTGGCCGCGTAGTTCACCGGGGAATTTACGCCCCCTCCGGCAGGCGAGGACACCCACACCCCACTTTGATTGCTGACCGTGATCGCGACCTTCGTGAAAGTCGCTCCTCCGCAGTAATCCCATTCCTCCACGACCGTGTTGTGACTGCCGGCTGCGACCGTGACGTCCGCATTGAGGCTTTTGCCACTGACTACGTAAATGAGTTGGTTATCCACATACACGCCCATCGAGGCGACGCCTTTGGCACAGGTCGAACTCGCAGACGCCGAGTAGTGCACCGGGGAGCCGGTTACCAGCCCGTTTGATGGCGCGCTAACGTTTACGCTTGCGAAAGCAGATCCGAGCAGACCTGCAAAGATCACGACACAGAACAGTTGCCGGCACTTCATGAAAACAATTCTCCGGGAGGTGGCTCCTCCGGGCCTTGCGATTGTGTGGACCGCGATCTAGTGTGAGGCATTCACACGCAGGGAGCTTCCGCCGCCCGCTTGCCTGCTGCAGTCCACTGTGATGGTTACGGGAGAGTAATACCGTACTTACCGGATGTCAAAAATCGGAAGGGCAATAAAGACACCTTTTACATACTCGGTTATTAGGTTTGTCAGAACGTTAGATGAACTACAAAGGATCGCGGTCTTATGTAGGAGAAACTACGGACGGTTAGCCAACACATGGGGGCCAAGAGTCATCTCATGATCGCTCTTTTTTTGTGATTGAAGAAGGGACGATGATGAGGGATTGGAAAGCCACTGCGACCGCTAACAATGTCTCGAGACTGAAATGGAATTTGCTCCCGCTTATAGGATTGTCTATCGCCCTTTTGTCTGGTTGCCGCGGCTTGGGCACTGACAATACTCCCCCTCCAGGACCGGGAGGCGATATCAAACAGTTGAATCACATCATCATTCTGGCTCAGGAGAATCGTGGTTTCGACCACTACTTTGGCGCCTTGCGCGAATATTGGGCGGCAAACGGCTACCATGACCAGTCATTTGACGGCTTGGCCCAGTTCAATCCGACATCAGGCAACGCTCCCTTGCAGGGGCCGGCGCCGGCCAATCTGGGATGCGACCCGGCATATCCTTTTCCAAACAACGATTGCACGGTGACGTCCGACAGCCCCTCGGTGGAATCTTTTCACATGATCTCCATGTGTGAAGAGAACCCAAGTCCTTCGTGGAATGAAAGCCATATCGATTGGAACCGGACTGCCCCGCTCTCGGCGACACCCACACTCGATGGATATGTGTGGACCGCGGCTCATGACGCGAGGAGCCTTGGCCTCTTTGACGTCGCCGGCCAACGGGCAATGAGTTACTACGATGGAACCGATCTCCCCTTTTACTACTTCATGGCCTCCAATTTTGCCACATCCGATCGTTGGTTTTCGCCCACGATGACTCGGACGCAGCCAAATCGGATGTATATGCTGGCGGCCACTTCGGCTGGGCACGCTTATCCGCCGCCTCCGAACAGCGCTCCGATGGACATCCCGACAATCTTCGATCTTCTTCAAGCCAAAGGCATCAGTTGGAAGGTCTATGTCACCGATCTGACCTACGCCGTGCCACCGGTACAGGATAGTGCCTTGAATTTCTTTGCCACCGCCGGTAAGTATCCGAACAATATTGTCGGCGTTGATCAGTTTCTAACGGATGTTCAGAATGGAACGCTTCCTTCGGTCGCATACATTGAACCGGGCTACAACAGCGGGCTCGACGAACATCCCGGTGTCGACGAGAATGTTCCCGGAGCAAACATCCAACTGGGCGCCCAGTACGTGTCGACTTTGATCGGCGCGCTGATGAAAAGTACATCGTGGAAAGACTCTGCTTTCATCCTGACGTTTGACGAGTTCGGTGGTTTCTACGAGCATGTCCCGCCGCAGCCTGCGGTGAGCCCGGACGGCATCAAGCCCCTGGATCTACTGCCCGGTCCTCCGCCTAACGGGCCGGACGTTTGTGTTAACGGAACGGGCCCAACTTGCGACTTTGTTTATACGGGTTATCGGGTGCCGCTGATTGTCATTTCGCCCTTTGCCAGGAAGAACTACGTTTCGCATACCGTTGCGGACTACACCGCGTGGCTTAAGCTGGTCGAGACTCGCTTCGATCTTCCGAGCTTGACGCGACGGGATGCGGCACAGATGGACATGACGGAGTTCTTTGATTTTAAGAATGTCCCTTGGAAGACTCCGCCGACGCCGCCGACTCAGCCGACCAACGGGTCGTGCTATCTAGACCATTTGCCGTAAGCGGAGTTTTGGCTGAGCCGAAGAATGCGCGGGCTCGGGCCATCGGAAACTCAGGGGTATGCATCCAAAGGGAACCTGAGGAGGAGTGTGTGATCCGCTGGCTTTCACTGGTTCCAATGTTACTGGCGTTGGCGTGGGGTCAATCTTCTACCTCTGCTGCACCGCTGGTAGCGAAAACGAGCAGCATCAATGACGCAAGTCTGGTGAGCCCCGGTGCAGTAAACCCGGAAGAGATCGGCAGCGTTCCTGCACTCCCCGGCTTGCCGCCACTGCCTACTGGCAAAGTTACGCTGATTGGCGGGACGATTCACAGCGTCGATCCAGTCAGGGATCAGATGGTCGTTCAAGTTTTTGCCGGACACCGGATGAATGTGTTGTTCGACGAACGGACGCGAATGTTTCGCGATGGACAGGCGGCCTCGCCCGCCGATCTGAAGAAAGGCGAGCGCGTCTATCTGGACACGACTCTCGATGGCAAGGACATTTTCGCGCGAAGTATCCGGGTGACAAGCGGATCGCCATCTGGCCAGAGCAGTGGTCAGATTGTGGCTTTCGATAGCGCTACCGGCGAATTGACTTTGCGGGATACGCTCTCGCCGGAGCCGGTGACGATGCGACTGGCACCCGATGCCACGATTCTCAGAGGAGATCGCACCACAGCGCCCGCGGAGTTGCGACCGGGGACTCTGGTTGCGCTCACTTTCGACTCGGGAGCGAGCAAGAGTCCCACGGTACGACAGGTCTCGATTCTAGCCTTACCGGGAACGATATTCGTATTCGTGGGGAGAATCGAACACCTGGACTTCCGCCGGGGGTTGCTTGTGCTCGTCGATCCCCGGGATAACAAGAACTACGATTTATATTTCGATGCCCAGACACCTGGCATGAATCGAGGGCTGAAGCAGGGAGCGAGTGTGATGGTTAAGGCAAACTTCGATGGCACACGTTACCAAACCCGTGAGATCGATTTGAACCCGGTCACCTCAGAATAGTGTGCTTATGATGATCCAAACGCTAATCGGGCGCAGGTCACTGGTCGGGAGGGGTTGGCTACTCCTCATTGTTTTATCGCTGATTTCACTCAGCCCCCACGCGCTCGCGGGTGATCTCGAGTTGAAGATCAAGATCCCGAAGCGAAGTTCGCTGACTCCGGTGCAGCGCTTGAACCGCGAAGGCGTGGAGGCAATCCACAAAAACAAGCTCGACAAGGCCAAGGAGCTTTTCTACCAAGCATATGTGTACGATCCCGGCGATCCCTTCACTTTGAACAATCTCGGCTACGTCGCCGAACTTGAAGGACAGGTCGAACGAGCCCGAGCTTTCTATGCTCTCGCCGCAGGGGAACCGACCGATGCCGCGATCGATCGTGCCAGCTCCTCTCGACTGAAAGGACAATCGCTGCAAGCGGCCCTGAGTTCGGTTCATGACGTCCCCATGCAGATCAATCGTGCCAACGTGGAGGCAGTGCGGTTGTTGTCCGAAGGGCGCGTCTTCGAAGCTGATGCTCTGCTGCAACGGACCTTGCCACTCGACGCTAAAAATCCATTCACTCTCAACAATCTTGGCGTAGCCCACGAAGCGGAGGGCGAATACGGCGAGGCACTCCAGTACTATACGGCGGTTGCTGACGCCCATGCCGATGAGACGGTGGTGGTTACCATGAATAGCGGGTGGAGAGGAAAGTCCGTGAGCGAAATGGCCGCTGCCAGCGCCAGGCGATTAGCCGCTCGCATGAAGGACCTGCAAACGCAGGAAGCTCAAGCCTCACTCTTCAACGCCAGAGGCGTTGCGGCAATGAATCGGAACGACTGGCAAGCAGCATGGAATAATTTTTCGAAGGCATACAAACTCAGCCCGCACGACGCGTTTTCGCTGAACAATCAGGGATATATGGCGGAACTGGACGGCGACCTCGAAAGCGCGCAGGAGCTCTACCGGGAAGCGCAGAGTGCCAGCGGTTCCAGTGCCCGTGTCGGCCTGGCGACTCGCCGCGATGCGGAGGGCGACAGACTTTTGACTGTGGCCAATGAAAGCGAGGCCGGGACTAACGACGCGATTGAAGCCGCCGCTCAAGCGCGACGGCGCAATCCGGCTCCCATTCAACTGAAACGACGCGACGGCACACCCGCCACTCCGACGCCCTCCACACCTTAAACATCCAAATTCGCAGTAACTCATCGCCATAACTGCCAGCGGAGTCGGTAGGATAACCGACATAGAACCTCCAATGGTAATTGGGTGTTCGCCCGATTGCGTCAATACAGGATTACCTGTATTTTTTCTGCAAAGTTCCAGTACATTTCAGAAAAGACTGTGAGTAGGGCGGACTACCGTCCGCTCGAAGTCGATGCCGGAGGTTCAGCTTGCAAACGCGATCACTTCGTCGATGGGCTAATCCGTTGCCGCAAAGGACAAGGTTTTGCCTGGCAATTGTGGCGTTGTTCTTCTTTTACCTGGCGTGCGATGTTTCAGCTCGCGCTGAGGTAAGTTCGGTTTCAATCCAATCGCCGAACCTGACTCCTACTAGCACAACAAACTTGATTTCCCCGATTCATCTTCAGGCGACGGCCGAGGATGTGGCCGTAGTCACCGGCTATGTGGTATACGTCGACAACGTAAACGTGTTCCGAAATTTCAGCCCGTCGGTTGACGCCTGGATAGCCCTCCCACCCGGTACACATTCGTTAGTGGTAAAGGCATGGGATGCCCACAGCAATCTGGCCACGCAGAGCTTTGATATTGCTATCGTCGGTTTCGCGCCTCCTGCGCCTCCGGTCCACGCTAGCCGGTTTCTGAATATCGATCACGGTTCATGGACTGTCGACAACAACCCGCCCGTTGGGGGCGAATGCAACCATGGAAGCATCGCGCCATTTTCCAGCAGTCGCGACCCCAACACCAGTAACCTGCCCGCCTTCGATGGAAGGGGCCAACACTTTGTCCTGACCAGTGGGTGTGCGTACGACGACAGCCTCTTCTATCGGAAATACACCAACGCACCAGACCGGCTGGCCACCCACACGAATTTCCTGTGGGACTTCTGGTTCTACATTCCGACTTCCACTTCAAACTCGGCAATCCAGGCGCTTGAGCATGACTTGTTTCAGGCAGTCCCCCTCAGCGACGGCGTACATGAATTTATGTTCGGCTCGCAATGTAATTACGTGACTGATCAGTGGCAGATATGGCTGCCGCAGGGGAATAAGTTATCGTGGGTGAATGCGGGGATTTCGCCGTGCCGGGTTTCCAACGGAACGTGGCATCACGTCACTTATTTCCTGCAGCGGGTAACGGCCGCTGGATATCAGGAGATCCCGCAGAAATTCAGCCCGGAAAACGATCACAACAGCAGTGTGCGATTCGGCACCCTTACTATCGATGGGCAAACTGTCTATCTGGGTGGGGTCGCATGGTCGACGATTCCAAATCCGGCATGGCAGACAGTTCTGGGTGTGCAGCACCAGTTGGATAGCGCTGTCGCCGGCGCCATCATCGAGGAATTCGTGGACGGGGAATCACTCATCGCCTGGTAATGGCGGTCAGCTTTCCGCAGGGGGAGTTTGAAGCGGAATTCCCTCTACAGGGGGGGATTTGAGGTCCAGCCTTTCCCCGTCGGCCAATATGCCGCGCATCGTCCAATCCGCCAGCGCGTTCGGCGGCAACCCGTCCAGAGAAGAGCGAAAACCGCGACTGCGCCAGCGATTCATCCATCGCCGACCATGAGAAGGGTTCAGGGCTCGCATCCGGTTCTCAAGTTCAAACCAGCGCAGATAGTGGCGAATGACATGGGGCATCGTCATTCGGATAGCGGCGGAATAGTTTTGTTCCGCAGCCTGGCGTTGCGCCTGGGGGGACTGCAGAAGTTCAATTAACTGCGCAGCCAGATCTTCCTTGTCGGCGGTCTTGTAGAAGCTAATGGCCATGTTCTCATCCACGGCCATATCGCGAAAATCGCCGATGTCCGCCGATACCACGGGCACTCCGTACTCGCAGGCTTGATGTGCCGGACCGCTGGATCCAGTGGCCGAATCGTAAGGCAACACGACCACGCTGGAGGCGCGAAAGAGGTCGGGAACGGCTGCCTCGGCAACGTAGCCGAGAAAGTCGATTCGCCCATTGGCTCCGTACTTGTCGCGGATGGATTCCCAGTAGCCGGGTTTGGTGTGATGATTCGCTCCGGCCACAACCAGTCGAGCGAGGGGAACTCGGCGAAGAACGGCGGGAAATGCTTCCATTAAAGTTTCGAGGCGTTTGTAAGTTCCCCAGTGTCCGATCGCCAGGATTCGTTGGTCGGGATTGCCTCGCAGCGAGAAATCCGGCGGGCTGGGGCAGGTCGCAAAGGTACCGTGCGTACTGAGAAGAACATTCTGCGCGGCATATTTTGCCATCAGTGTACGTCGATAACCGGAAAGCAACACTGAAACCGAGTTAGCCTGGAGCAGCGCCCGCGTGGCCAGTTCGCTGCCAAGACGAAAGGCTCGCTCCTGCTTGACGCCTGCCCCCGCAAAGTCTACGTGCTCCAGAATGTGATGAAGGGTGATGTGGGTGAAGGTTCCGAGCGCGCGGGTTATGGCGGGTGTGCAGAGCCCAAGGAATGCCGCGACGGGATGTTCCGGAGTCGCGAACGTGGAGTAGACCAAATTGAACCAGACGACGTCGGGCCGAAGTCGGCGGACTGCGCGCGCGACGTTTCCGGCGGTGGTAATCCGGTTCGATTCCCAGCAGCGGAGCACGTGAAAGCCATCCAGTTCCGTCTGCGCATCCTGACTAAGCGGGTTTCCGTCTTTGTCCGTCGCCCAATCGTAATGCGTGAGCTTGTCCCCAAGAATGGTCAGGTTCACCAGCGGATTTCGTTGGAGTTCACGCGCCAGGTGAAATCCGTATTCGTTAAGTTGCCGTCCGCTCGGAGGGAACGCTGTTACCAGACAGATTTTCATCGGGCCCTGGCTTCCAAGAACCTTTCCTAGAAAAGACTGATACGAATGAAGGGTCGAAATTGCTGATTGTGCCCGCCGCTGAAATTGAAAAAATTTTCCTGCTGCAAACCCGCCGAAAAACGTATGGGGTAGCGGAGCGGCAGCTTCTGGCCGTTCTCTTCAAACGTCCGGCCAATCGGCATGGCATACGAGACGCTGAATCCACTCTCCACCGCGTCATAAACATGAAATCCCATGTTGCGGGAGTACGCAGCCGAAGCTTCCACCGACCAGTTGGGGCCCATCGAATAGTCGACAGTGGCGGCTGGCCGAAATGCCTGCGCGATGGCATAGCGCTCTTCTTCCACCCTCCACGAGCGCAAATACTCGCCCACTGCACGCAGGCGAAGGTTCTCGCCAAACTTTCGCTCGATTCCACCGTACGTCGATGTGTAATAAAACTCGCGGATTTGCGGGAAGAATTGTTCGTCGCGAGCGCCCCAGCCAGTGACAAAGGCTGTCTTGCCCCAGGGCCTGCCGACGCGGAATTCAACCGCGCCGGCGAAGTCTCGGGATCGCAGGTTGCTCTCGGTGAACGGGCCCGACTCATGAATCGCATATCCCTTAATCGCGACCCAATTGAAAAATGAACTGGTCGAGAGATACGCATACTGCCGGAAGAGATTCTGATTCATGTGGAACGGATCTTCCGAATCGCGTCGCAAGGTTTGTTGCACCCCTAGGCTGAGAGCGAAAACGTTATTGCCCAGATGAAGGGTCGGATTCACTGCGAAATTGAAGGAATAGTCAGTCGTGTCCCGATTCACGATGCTGTTCGCGCTGGGAAGCGAGATTTGGCCGCGCGCGTTCCGGATTTGGAAAAATCCTCCCGCATCTGGCATTCCCGGAAGGTGCAGGTGGTACGCGGCAGTCGACTGCGTCTCCAGAGACGAGCGCGGGGTGGGGAGCAAGCCTTGTGGCGCGCCGACCAATTGAGCGTCAAGAGCATAGACCGTCGTGTTCTCAAAAATGGGAGCGACAGAAAAATCTCCGAGCAAGCTTACGTTTTGATTGATCCGAATCCCCTCGTCGCCGGCGGCACGCAGCATCTCGCGCTCAGCGGTAGGATCTTCCCCCGCGGATTGGGCGGCCTGGGCAAAGGCCGTGAGCGCTCGAGCGTTCTGGTGTTGCTGGCGATACACATTCGCTCTGGTGAGGAGATACTGGTAATTCGGATCGGAATCGGCAAGATTGCGGCTTATCGCGCTTAGTTGCCCTTCCGCTCGAGGAGTGTCGCCGAGCGCCAGATACGTATTCGCCAAGCCTATTCTGACACTTGTTTCCGCGGCTCCCGATGCGAGCGCGCGCTGGAAATACGTTTGTGCCAATTCGTATTCGTGCATCGACAGAAAAAGGTTCCCCGCTTGCAGCAACTGGCTGCCGGTTGGCGGCGCCGTGCGGCCGGACGCCGATTCCATCAGCGCCAGGGTTATTTGGCGTTGAGCGTCCGCGGTCTCACCTCGGTTCCACATGAGTCGGGCAATTGCCAGGCGGACGCCGATGCGGTCGCTGTCGGGAGCCGCGAGTGCGCGCTCAAAACGCTCCATCGCGGCGTTTTCCTCTCCCAAGATGGTTAGCGCTTCGCCGGTGGAGAGATAAATGGTTGCCGATCCCTTTGCTTCCGCGAGGCCAATGTAGTGAAGCGTGTCCTCACGCTCGCCAAGTTGAGCGTGGGCCCGTGCGAGTTGCGCGTAGACTGATCCCTTATCAGAGGAGAGTTTTTCGGCGGTTTGTAATTCTGCAATCGACTCTCGGTAGTCATGCAGGTCATAGAGCATGGTCGCGAGAGCAAGGTGAAGGTGGCCATCGTTCGGTGCGCTTTTCAGAGCGATGCGATATTCCGCGGCAGCCTGTTTGGTCATCCCTTCATCGCCGTAGGCGGTGCCGCGGATCAGGTGCAGTGCCATGGAGTCACCGAGTTCTTTTTCGGCGGCCTTGGCGTTTTGTAATGCCGCGTCAGGCCGATGCAGATCGAGGCTGGCATAGGCGAGGCCGAGGTGGGCTTCTCCATTTTTGGGCTCCAGTTTGAGAGCGGCCTCGAAATCGGCGGCCGCCGCAGCGCCCTTGCGCTGGTCGTGCAACACGTATCCCCGATTCACATGGGCGGTTGCAACTTTTGGATCGCGGTCGATCGATCGCGTGAATGCCGCTTCGGCCTGGGGAAGATCCCGATTGTGCTTGTGAACGTATCCAGCCAGCAGCGGCAGAGTCGGTTCCTTGGGCATGATTTCTTCATACTCGTTGGTCAGCGCCAATAACTCGTCATACCGCTCCAGATGGAGTAAGTCATACCCGAGATAGACAACCACGTCGCGATCTCTGGGAAGTTTTTTGATGGCTTCGCGTCCGACGGCGGCGGATTCCTCGTACTTCGCGGTCCAGAGTAGGTACCGCTCCTTTTCCCGCATCACTTTTGGATCCAGTTGCATTTCAGGCGTGGCGCGGCTCAACCATTGCGCTGCCAGTGGATACCGATGCGCCTCGATCGCAGCATTCATACCTCCCGCGACGACACGGCTGTTCGTCGGAGCGAATTCGTGGGCTTTGCGATATTCCGACTCGGCCCTGGCGAAATCGCGGCGTGAGGTGTAAAGGTCGCCCAAGGCCAGGTACGCAATATAAAGGCGGGGATACGCCGCTGCGAGCCGCTGCAAATATTTCTCGGCGGCCCGGTCGTCACCGAGTTCACGCGATACTGATCCGAGCGAGGTGAGGGCTTGCCGGTTCACTGGATCGAGGGCAAGAATTTTCTTATAGACTGCGACTGCTTCCTCGCCCCGCCCCATTCTCGATAGCGCATCACCGTCAAGTTGCAGGGAATTCGGATTGTTGGGGTTCAGCGCGAGCGCATCGTTGACGTCGCTCAGAGCGCCCTCGGTATCGCCGCCTGCCAGCTTGACCAAGGCTCGCAGTCGCAGAAAATCTTCGCGGTTGTGGCCTCGCACATCGAGAGCGGAAATCTGTGACTGAGCTATTAGCAACTGTTGTTTGGCGGCGCTGTCATCCTGCACGCGCTGATAGAGTTCCATCAGGTTCATGTGAAGCTGGATAGGATAGAGCACCCCTTCAGGTGCGGCGGACGGTAGAGAGCGGATCGCCTCCTGGTATTCGCGGATCGCGTCATCGTTGCGTTCCGCGATTCGCGCGATCTCTCCGTTGATTGCATGGAGGCGATAATAGTCTGGGTCTACCGCAGCCGCCCGTTTCGCGAACTTCTCGGCGGCTTCCACCGCCCCTGCGCCCAATTGAGCCTGGGCGGCCGAGAGTTGTAGATTCAGATCTCTGGGCGCCGCCGTCGCCGCTTCTGCGTAGAGTCTTGCGGCTTCTTCGGGTTTACCCGATAGCTGGTAGGTATACGCCAGTTCCGCTCGCACATCGGGAGTTGGATTGTGGATTTCTTTCAGGGCGGAAATGGCTGCATTGTAGTTTCCGGTCTCCCGGTAGAAGCCAGCCAGCGAGCGCAGAACTTCCGGGTTGTTGGGCGACCGTTTTTTTGCGATTTCCAGAATGCGCTTGGCTTCGTCCCAATGCCGCTGTCGCTGGTAGGTAAGCGCGAGCAACAATTCGGAACGGGCGTCCGGCCGCATGCGTTCGGCGCGGTTTAGCGACGCGGCCGCCTTGTCGTATTCTCCCGATTGCAGCAGAATTTCGCCGAGAAGGATTGAATCGCCTGTGCGCTTCGGATCGGATGCCACAATTCGATTTAGCAGCGCCTGCGCTTCCTCTTTGCGTCCCATCGCGTTGTAAGTCTGGGCCAGGCCCGACATGCCTTCGAGCGACGATGGATTTGTCCGTAGCCCATGGTTGTAGGCGTCGACGGAAAGCTGCGATTTGCCGGCGAGTCGCGCGGCATAGCCCAACAGGAACCAGAGTTGAGCATCGTTGGGCGCGGACTGTGCGGCACGCTGGGCATAGTCGACGGCCTCGGGGTAGTTGTGATTTCGCAACGCCGTTTCCGCGGCGCGCGCCAAGCGGGCGTTCTGGATATTCGATCCCCAGCCCAAGGATTTCTCTGCTGGTTGCCCTTTCGATTTTTGCGCCGGTTGTTGCTGGACGGAGCCCCCGTTCACCTTGTAGGTCTGGTCTTGTCCCTCCGCGGACAGGGCGACCGCAATCATGGCCAGAACAAACAAATGTCGCAAATAGCAAGTCCGGGAACTCAAAGGGCCTCCGCCGACGATCGACTGGAATTTCGGCTACTTCGATTCCGAAGTTGCGCTGGGCGTTGGCTGGCCTACTGTGTTTGGGCATGCTTTGGTATGGCAGGCAACCGAAGGAGGCCGTGGGTAATCCAAGCTGCGACCGGAGGATGTCTGTGCAAAGGCTTGAAGTTGTCGACCGTTCAGCGCGGCCAATCCCGCTCGGCTGGATATTTCTAGCGGCTTTCGTGGTCCACGCGCCCCTGCTGCTCATGAAGTTACCGCTGAAGTCATACGACACGAATTTTCACATCTTCTTTGCGTCTCACTACGCGCACCACTGGTTCGACCCTTGGAATCCAAAGTGGTATGCGGGCTTTTCGCAGACCACTTATCCGCCCCTGCCCCAGCAATGGATCGCGGTGGTCTCCCGGTTGATTGGCCTGGACTTCGCCTACATGCTGGTGCAGTTCGTTGCCATTTTGTTGTTGGCGCTGGGGGTTTATCGTTTCTCCCGCCTGTGGGTGAGTGCGAGGGCGGCGGGCTTTGCGGCCCTGGCCAGTGTTCTTCTCGGCTCAGAGGCGTTTCTGATTTATTCGGCGGGGCAACTTTCGACCACATTTGCCGCGCCACTCTATCTGAACGCCCTTCCGTACCTTTATGAATGGGTGCGCTGGCGCAATTGGCGCTCCATGTTGAAAGGGGCGGTGCTGGCGGTTGCTGCCGCTGCCGCTCACCATGCTACGCTGCTTTTCGGATCCTTTCTTTTCGCGATTCCGGTCCTCGCTCTGGCCATTATGGATGTTCGCGAAAGCAGGCGCGCCCACGTCGGTAGTTTTGTCATTCGCACCGTGTTTTTGACCACCCTAGTGGGTGTAATGATCGGCGTGGTGCTGCTGCCTTTCTGGATCGCGCTGATCAACTACCCGGTAACGCAGGTTCCGATTCCACACCCGAGCCGCTCCAACTACATCCTGAATCCGCAGTGGGGAGTAAATTATTTCCTGGTTCCATACGGCGCGATGATTCTCGCGTTACCCTTCATTTTCTTGCGCGGATCGTCGAATCCGCGACTTCGCCCGCTATTGCTGGGTTTTTGGGTAGCATTTCTCCTCGGGTTGGGCGGCACGACGCCGGTTGGCAGGATCCTTTTGGGACGCGCATTTGAAGTGCTCACCATGGAGAGGTTCACGTATTGGGCGACGCTGCTGGCACTCCCGTTTGTGGGATTACTGGCGGAAGAACTCATCGACCGATTCCAGTGGCGCGCGATTGCGAGTCTCACGGTGGCAGCCGGTATGACTTGCGCCACTGCGGTGGCCTATGCAAGTTTCCGCCCGGCCGATGCTGAAAATTTCGATGTCAGCTCAGTGGCAGCGTGGCTGAATCGAGATGGGCATGACAAATACCGCTACGTGACGCTTGGTTTTGGCAACAAGATCGCTCGTCTGGCGGTGCTGACGGATGCGAGCAGCGTCGATGGCGAGTGGAACTCCGGCCGCATGCTGCCCGAACTGACGGAACACGGCGCTGGCCCCTTGACCAGTTCGAAATATTTCGGGAAGTCCGGGTTGGATGCCCTTAGCGCGATTCTTCAACACGCCGATCGATATGGCCTGAAGTGGGTCTTTATGAAAGATCCGTACTATGAGCCGCTCCTGGTCTTTTCCGGATGGCGCAAAGTGGATGATCTGGACAATAGAACCATCACCATCTGGAGTCGCGATGCTGTTCCG
Source organism: uncultured Acidobacteriota bacterium (assembly GCA_963799305.1). GTDB lineage: Bacteria > Acidobacteriota > Terriglobia > Terriglobales > Acidobacteriaceae > Acidiflorens. The sequence continues at coordinate 921,370 of CAWCWX010000002.1, forward strand.
CCAGCCACGCCGATCAATTCCCCACAACGGCCAGTGGCGTGGGAAGGAATTCTCTGGGGCATTCTTCCAATGGGCAGCAGCATCCTGGCGTTCGTGCTGGTTCTGATTCCCGCTCGGCGATGGGCGGATGAGAACGCTCCCGATTCCGAATCTCGCGTCGCTCAGGACGAACATCTGCTAATGGGGAGGATCTCGTGAATCGCGGGCGGCTTCTCGCTTTCATTCTGGTCGTCGCTACTGTTGCTCTCATCGTGGCTGGCACACTCTGGCCGAACCAGTCGGGATCTTATACTTCCGACGCACAGGCCAAGCTGATGGGCAGCGCATCCTCGCCAGCGGATGCCGTAAGAACCTTGCTCCAGCAGATCGGCCGTCGCAACTGGCCATCGGCATACTCGAGTCTGGCCAACAAGAGTGAGTTCACTCAGTCCGAGTTCGTTCGCGACCTGAATGGTGACTACGGCAGCTTGCGCACGTATGCCAATCTGGACGGCTTCGATGCTCAGGCTCTGCACGCATCCGCCGACGAAGCGGAAGTACGAACTGACCTGCGGTGGGCCTCGGTAGTAGGAACGTTCGAAGACTCGCGCGATCTACGCGTGGTGAAGAACGGGAGCCAGTGGCAGGTGATATGGCCGATCGTGAAACAGGCGAAGGTGCCTCCCCAGGTCATTCCGGTGAATTACCTGCGCTGGGACGTGATATACCGCGGTGCCCAAGATGACTGGGGCGCGCAGGATGTGGAAAGCCCGCACGTGCGGATTGTCGCAATGCACCCCATCGACCGCGGTGGCGGAGTTGTAATTCTCGGTGAACTGTTGAACGAAGACGTCGTGCCGGCCTTTGTCACCGTGAAGGCTACTCTTCTGGGAAGCAATGGGGCCGCGCTGGCAACGGAGGACAGTTTCGACAAGATTTCTCATGTGCTGTTGCCCAAGCAGGTGTCGCCCTTTCGCATCGACTTCAAGAAAATCAGGCTATCCGACGTAGACAACGTTCGCATTCAGCCTTCCGCCAGCCTGGTGGCGGCATCGGCCGATCCGGTGATTGGGATTGAATCGCAGAAACTGATTCCGGTGCCGGACTCCGCTCTTACGGGGGATCTTGTCAACCAAAGTGGCCAGGTCGTCAACGTCGTGCACGTGATTGGGACTTTCTACGATGCCCGCGGACAGATCATCTGGGTCGCCGACGAGTACCCGAGCCGCGCTCTGCTGCCGAATACGCCGGTTCCTTTCACAATTCCGGTTCCCGCGGATGTCTCGAATAAAGTCGGCAGTTACCGGGTGGTAGCGAGTACTTATAGTTCGAGTAGGTTTCAGTGAAGACCTGGATCGCATGGTTGTGCGCGGGGATGATGCTTGCAGCAATGCCGGCATTCGGCCAGAGCTCGGCGATGACGTTTCCTAAAACCATTGAAGCAGGCACGACAATTTCCGTGCCCACAACCGGCAGCGGTTCTGCAACTTTGTACATTGTTGGCCCCGCGGGAGCGATTCGCCGGCAGATCGAACTTGGTCAAAGCGTCGCGTTCGGGGCCGACGATCTTCACAATGCCGGGCAATACGTTGTGTTTCTGGCTGCCGATTCCGGCACACAGCGTACCGAATTCAACGTAGTGCCGTCGGCGCAGGCGGCAAACATCAGTTTTCTGGCGAAGCCCTCACGCCTGCCGGTGAATTTGCCCGATGGCGTGAGCGGTGTGGCCTATCTTTTCGATGTCTTCGGCAATCTGGTTCTTCAGCCGCGGCAAGTGTCGTTCGAGCTTTCGGATTCGACCGGACGGGCGCAGTCTAAAGCCGCCACCAGCCGCAACGGCGTGGCCTGGGTGCGAATGAATTCCGCCGCCAAGGCGGGGCCTGCTCAATTTCAAGCGGTTGCGGGATCGGTTCGCGAGAAGCGAGTGATCGAGCAGGTTGCCGGAGATCCTTGCACTTTGCGGATGACTGCCCGCGAATCGGGTCGCAGAGTTGCTCTTCAAACCGAGCCCGTGCGGGACTGTAACGGCAATCCTGTGCCAGACGGGACCATCGTAACCTTCACGGAAACGTACCAGGGGGGCCAATCCACGGTGGACGTGCCTCTGAAACGCGGCGTAGCCCGAACGGAATTGCTTGCCCAAAAGGGAGCCGTGATTTCAGTGGCCTCCGGCGTCGTAATGGGGAATGAAATCCGCTGGACCGGTGGCCTATGAGCGCGACGACACGTACGGGGCGCGCAATGGCGATGGCGGCGATCTGGGTGGCTGCGCTGTTGTCATCCGGCGCGACAGAGCCAACCGTTAAGGTTGCGCCCATGGACTCTGTAGGGCCCCGAACCGTAGAGAAGCAGACACAGGTCTCGGTGGTTCGTGACTACCTTCGCGCCTGGCAGACCATGGAGGACGCATTGCAGGCAAATCATCCCGAGTTGCTCGACGGATATTTCGTCGGGACGGCGAAAGAAAAATTAGTCGGCACCATTCGTGAACAACAGACTCTTGGCATTCAGACTACCTACGGCAAACAGTCGCACGACATACAGGTTGTGTTCTATTCCCCAGAAGGGCTCTCTATTGAGATTGTTGACAATGCCGGATACGAAGTGGGAGTTCGCGACCACGGAAAAGTTGTCGGAACGCAGCAGGTGCAAACGAAGTACGTGGCCGTGTTGACTCCCACGGAGTCGAAATGGAAGGTACGGGTGTTGCAGGGAGCAACTGAGTAGTAACTCGTTCTTCCAGCCGGCAGTACATTATGACTCTCAGGAGCCCGCATGATTTCGGTAGTGATTCCCATATACAACGAAGAGGAAATTCTCTGCCTTCTCCACGACGCCGTTAGCCGGGCCATGCACGAGGTGGGCGATAGTTGGGAAGTGGTTTATGTGAATGACGGGTCCAAAGATTCCTCTCTCGAATTGCTGCGAAGACTACAAGCCGACAATCCCCACGTGGTGGTGGTCGACCTTTCGCGAAATTGGGGGCACATGGGCGCCCTTCATGCCGGCCTACAAACCGCGCGGGGCTCTGCGGTTGTGCTGATGGACGGCGATCTCCAGGATCCGCCCGAGGTGGTGCCCAAGATGGTGGCGGCGTGGCGTGGCGGCGCACAGGTTGTTACCGCGGTGCGCAGAAGCCGCAAGGAGAGCCGCAAGGCCCTGGCATTGCTGTTTCCCCTCTTCTATCGTGTCCTGGGCGCTATCTCCGATTATCCGATTCCCCTGAACGCCGGCATTTTCGGATTGCTGGATCGCGAAGTATTGGATTCCATTAACAGTTTGCGCGAAGGCAATCGTTATCTGCCTGGCTTGCGGGCGTGGGTCGGATATCGCACGACTATTGTTTATTACGATCGTCAGGATCGCGTGGGCGGGGAAGGGAAGCTGAGCTTCATGAGCCGCATCAAGTACGCGATGGATGCCATTACCAGCTTCAGCTACAAGCCCCTTCGCTTGAGCTTTGTACTCTCGGCATTGGGCTTTCTGATGGCGGTGTTATTTGGAATTATCGCGTTGGCGTCTGGTGGAAACGGACTGCTCTATGGTCTGCTTGCAGCCATTTCCCTGATGAGCAGCCTTCCTCTTCTTTGCGTCGGCATTCTTGGAGAGTACATTGGCAGAGTTTACGACGAAGTCAGGCAGCGGCCGCTCTCGATCATCAATCGCGTCTATCGAACTGAGCAGTCATTCAGCGCGGAGGATTTTGCGGAGGAGAAGATGTCACGCGACGACCAGGACACGATCTTGAAAAAGCTCTTTCCGGCGGCGTAGGAAGAGATGTCTAACGATAGCGATTGAAGCCTAGATGCTAGTGTCCTTGCGATCCCGAAACAGGCTTGCATTTCTCCAGTCCGCGCTCGATTGCGGTTCCTTCCTCGTAATCGTTCCAGGTTGCGATCAGGAGGAATGGGAGAGGATGGCCCGCGGCGGAATAGTCTTGAGAGAGTTTCATGGTGTCGGCAAACGTTGCACCACATCTTTGGGACATAAAACGTCCCAAGCTCCATGACGCTTTCCTGTCGTCGAATCCTGCCCAGGCGCCTCCGACGGCGATCTTGTCGGCGTACTTCGACGGCATGGTCTGGTAGAAGCTGCGCAGATAGTCTTGTCCCCAGTAGCTTCCATCGGCGGCCCATCCATTGGGTTTGATCCATGCATAAAATCCGTCGAAAGCCTTTTCAGAAGAACCGGGAGGAAATTCTTGAATCAGCAGAGGCGGCGGATTCCATCGATTCGTCTCGGTGCGGACCCGATTCCAGTCCGTGTGCCCGCCCTTCGGAAATATGAAGATAACCGGCCGGCCGTTGTATTCCAGGTACGCCTTGCGTCCCGGAGCGGTCGGGGCAAGGTATTGCTGATGGAACTTTTCGAAGGCCGCCAGCGCGTCATCGGTCGCCTGGTCGCTGGGGCGGGCGGCTTCGTCAAACATCATCGCCACTTTGAAATCGTGATCGCCCGCGAGGGTCTGCACCAAGGCATAGGCCTTGTCCAGGAAGGGTTCGCGGTCTCCATACCAGTCAACCACGAATCCGGAGATTCCCATTTTCTGCGCCGCGGCAATCTGCTTCCGGATCACCACCGGATCCTGCGAGGAATAGCCCACGGCAATGTGCCTTGGATGCCCGAACCAGGGCTCGTATACGGCCAAGACCTTGGTGGATCCATCTCGGATCGTCGGACTGGTGTGCAGTTGACCGCCTATGTCGTTTTGAGCAGATCCCGACGCCGGCAGCAGCAATAGCATGATGGCAAGGATTAAATGGGCGAGATTGTGCATGCCAGGTTGTGGATTAGAGTCCGGCGAGTGGAAGCGGGTTGCAGGGGGCGAAAGGCAATTTGGCGCGATTTTTCGGGAGCAGCCTGCCCTCTGTTTTTCGCATCAGAGATGCTAATCCTATGGGGATTTCTGTTAGTGAGTCCAAGCCGTCTCAGATCGAGGAAGGGGATGCATCACCCACCGCGGAGGTGGACCCGGATGTGCCGCCCAGTTCCACCGTGTCTCCCGCAATGCAAGTGACAACTCCGCGGCTTCGCGTGCTCAGCGGCAGCGCTGTGCTCTTGGCGGGACTCGGCCTGGTCACGCTCATCAATTTTGGCTACAACATTGCTGTGGCCCGGTATCTCGGTCCCACCGCATACGGCCACACGACTGCCGTCTATACACTGCTGATTCTTATTTCGTCCGTTACTCTTTCTTTTCAGATTCTTACTGCGAAGTTCGTCGCGCAGCAGGTGTCGTTGAGCGCGCGGGAATCGGTATACAAGGGATTTCATCTGCGAAGTTGGGCGGCCGGCGTGCTGGTCGGAATCATGTTGTTGCTCTTCCGCCGTGCCGTATCCTCCTATCTCAACCTTCCCGATGCTTTGCTGATTGAACTGCTCGCTCTGGGGACCGCTTTCTACGTACCGCTGGGAGTTCGCCGGGGATATATGCAGGGCACCTGCAATTTTCGGCACCTCGCCTACAACCTGGTGCTGGAGGGACTGGTGCGGCTGACGGGGTCTCTGGTCGCGATCTTCCTGGGGACGGGCGTCAGGGGCGTGATTGGCGCCAATGTGGGTGCCGTGGTAATTGTGTACTTCCTGGCGCGACCGCAGCTCCGCAACCTCACCGATCCAGGTACTGAAGTGCCGGTCGCGTTTCGGGAGGGTCTGCAAGCCGCCGTCTTCTTTGCCGGTCAGGTGGTGATTAACAACTGCGACATCGTCGTGGTGAAGCACTTTTTTCCTTCCGAGGCAGCGGGCGTCTATGCCGCGGTCGCCATGGTGGGACGGGTGGTGTTCGCCTTTTCCTGGGCGGTCGTCACCAGCATGTTTCCGATCGTCGCGGAGACGACCAGCCGAAAACAGCGGGAAGATTACTCCGTGCTCGGCACGTCGCTGCTTATGGTCTTGGGCATTTGCTTAGTTTTTGTGGTCGGCCTCTCCCTTGCGCCCGACCAGATCTGGACCTGGCTCTTTGGACGTCAGTTCGCTGCAGCGGGCGGAACAAGCTTTTCGCACTTGCTGGTGCTTTATGCGATCTCCACCGGTGTGTATGCATTGAGTGTGGTGATGATTGCGTATGAGATGTCGCGCAAGATCGCGAATACGGGCTGGGTGCAGCTCGTGGTCAGCGGGGCGGTCATCGCGGGGATCTATTTCTTCCATTCGTCGTTGACCCGCGTCATCTGGGTGCAGGTCGTAACGATGATCTTCCTGTTTTTCTGTGTGGCGGTTCCCTTCATTGCTGCCTGGTTCGGGCGGCACGGCGTCGCGGAAGGAATTGCTTTTCCAGGATTCATCCGGTTGCGCCGGCCTGTTTCTGAAGATGAGGTAATCGCGGAATTCCTGAAGAATGATTTTCAGAGCCCTGAGTTTCGTGACTTTCAGGATGTCGGCGCCCAACTGGTTTCTACTCCGGCGCTGGAAAATCCGCAGGAAAACAGACTCCGTCGGGCCCTCCTTTTTGTCCGGCACGGCGCCCTGTGGAGAGAGCTTCCGAAAGGGACGGCTTGGTTTGAGGCCGAAGTAAGCAGCGCCGATCTTTACCGGATTCGGGTGTTTCCAAGGGCGCACTGGCGCAAGCTCGCTGTGGGCGATTTCACCATCACCCAGGTAGCGCAGAGAATTGTCGACGACCGTTATCGCGACCGCACTCCGGAGGCTTTCCGGGAGAAAATCAGCGATTTGTTAGTTCATTTGCGCGAGGACAATTCCGCGATTGCCGGCGCCGTCCTGCTGATTGGAATGAATGAAAGCGGTCCGTTCACGATTCTGGACGGAAACCACCGATTGCTGGCCGCCACTCTGGCGAGTCCGGGGGCCGTGGAGCACCTTCGTTTCTACTGTGGCCTCTCTCCGAATATGAACCGCTGCTGCTGGTATAGAACGAATGTCGGCACGCTCCTACGCTATGCTCGGCATATGGTCCGCTATTGCGTGCACGATCCGGAACAGGAACTCGTTCGTCTGCTGCAAAAAGCCTCGCCGACGGAACTCGAAACCATCTCCTAAAAAAATAAGCCACCAGCGGCCGTGTCGGCACCGCTGGTGGCGAGTCTTGAAGACGCCACGATTCTAAGCTGCTTCCCAGGACGGCCCGTCGAGCGTCGGGTTCATCGGGATCGGATCGGTCGTCAGGGCTTGCTCGCGAAGTTTCTTGGGGGGAGTCGTTTGCGTCTTTGGCCATCCCAGGAGCTCGCGCATCCTCATCTTCGCTTTATGCAGCTGCGATTTCGAATTCCCAACGGAACAGGACAACAGCCTCGCGATTTCGTGATGCTCGTATCCCTTCACTTCATGGAGTAGAAAAATGGTGCGATAACCTGCCGGCAGTTCCTTCATGGCTCGCGTGAGCGCAATCCGGTCGACCGATGTTGAGAGCCGTCCATCAATCCTGCCGTGTTCACGCTTCGGAGCGCCCGCTTCTTTACTCGCCGGTTCGTCGAGCGAGATTTGCCGAAGGCCTTTCTTTCGAAAATGCATCAGCACTGTGTTCACGGCGACGCGATAAAGCCAGGTGGAGAGCGCGGAGTCTCCGCGGAATGTCGCGAGTTTACGAAATACCTGAAGGAAGGCGTCCTGCGTCAAATCCTCCGCCTCTGCGGTATTGCTCGTCATACGAAGACAGAGGGAATAGATCTTTGCCTTATGAGTATGGAACAGGTCCGCAAAGGCGGACTCGTCACCTGCCTGGGCCCGGCGGACGAGGTCTGCGTCCAGTGCGCGTTGCATCGTAGAGTTGAGGTCGTTTTTCACCAGAAACTCCTTTCAGTTTCGTTGTGCTCGTGCCATTTGCTTTCGTTCGTCATCATGCACAGTAGAGGTTGTCCCGGTTTGGGTAAATCAGGTCATGCCCGTAGCTGATTTGGGCACATGCTGTAAATCGTGTAGGTGAATTTGAGGAGGAATTCGTTTCTTGCCCGACCAGCCTAGGGAAAATCTTAAGGGCATCTACATAGCTGCTGGGATTGTTGAATTCAGAGCCCCTGCCTATGCTCACTTCAGTCGATATGTTTCCTCAGACTCCCACCCCCCAGGCAGGTGCTTGGCTCGACGAACTAATCGAGTCGGCACTTGCCTCTCGCCTTGTGCAAAAGGGCGCCAGGATGGCGGGTCTGAACCAACCTCTTGCTTACTGAACCGAGAACATTAATTTTTGGAGGGATAAAAGTGGCCGCGAACTCATTGCACGAGCTTTACGTCGAACAACTTCAGGATCTGTATAGCGCCGAACAGCAGATCATCAAAGCTCTACCTAAGATGATCGAAGCCGCAGAGTCGGAAGACCTGCGCAGCGCCTTGAACGCGCACCTTGAAGTCACCCGCAATCAGGCAACCCGGATCGAGACTATCTGCGAGGAGCTGGGAGAAGATCCGGAAAACGAGAAATGCAAAGGTATGGAAGGCGTGCTAAAGGAGGGCAGTGATCTGTTGAAGGAAGTGGGCGAAGAGGTGAAGGATGCAGCCATCATCGCAGCCGCGCAGCGCGTTGAGCACTACGAGATGGCAGGATACGGCACCGCGCGTACCTACGCTAAGCTTCTTGGCTTCGATGACGCTGCCGGGATGCTGCAACAGACACTGGAAGAAGAAAAACAGGCTGACGAGACCCTTTCCGAACTGGCGGAAGAACTGAACGTGGAGGCTATCGACGCGGAAGAAACCAATACTGGGGAGGAGAAAAGTTCCCGCGCCAAGAAGGCGACCACCAAACGAAAGCACGCCGCTTAGCTACGGCGAATACTGTATGGACTGTGGAAAACGGGCCGTCTACCATGAACGGCGGCCTGTGACCCCACTTCGTCAGAAGGGTTGCTTGTCATGAAGGTTGTGGGTTTGTTCGGCAAAATAGGCATCTGCTTAGCGGTCTGCGCAGGGCTGGCATCGGCAGATTCGCTCCAACTGCGAAACGGTCGCCGTCTGCAGGGAAAATTTATTGGTGGTACGTCGACCGCGATCGGCTTCATGAGCGGCGCATCGGTAGAATATTTTCCTACCACCGAGGTGCTGGTGTTGATGTTCGATAACGCCGCTGATTCATCGTTTGAGGGAGCTCAGCATCCTAGCCCTATGTCGGGACAAGTTTCCCCGAGTCGGGCTCCGACTCCCGCGCGTCGAATGAATACTTCGAGTCCTGTCGTCCGCACAAAAATCGTGATCGGTGAACCGCGTTCTCCCGCAGGGGAGAGCTCGAATGCTGGGCAACACAGGGATGACATCTGACGCTGCAGCCGGAACAATCGCGCGTTCTATAACCCGCTTCCCAGTTCAACCCATCGATGGCAGCACGGTGCGCGATATTATTGCCCACGGCATAGAGAACGAGGTCGCTCACGGAGTGGAGTTCGAGCTTACGCATGATGTTCGAACGGTGAGTTTCGGCCGTCTTCACACTCGAGCGCCGAGCGTCACCAATGTGCTAGGAGCTTTTCCCCTCCGCCGAAAGCTGTAGGATCTCGCGCTCCCACGGTGTGAAGCGCCTGTTTGGCGATTCATCGGGAACGCCTTGCCCGTCGCGCCGGAGATAGCCACCGAGTACCATCGCATCCACCTTCGGAGTGAAGAAAATCTTGCTCTGAAAAATAGTGCTTCCATGGCGAATTCTTGCGTCAATGCACCGGGTTGAGAAATTCTGGCAGCCTTCGTACAGACTTCACCGGATCGAAAAATATTCTCGCAATCTTTAGTCTCGACGTGAGCTTATTCCAAGGAGGTAGTCATGAATTCAGATCAGATGCAAGGCAAATGGAAGCAGATGAAAGGCACCGTGAAGGAGCGCTGGGGGAAGTTAACGGATGACGATGTCGACATCATCAATGGCCAACACGATCAACTCGTCGGCAAGATTCAAGAGAAGTATGGAATCGCGAAGGAAGAAGCGCAGCGCCAGGTCGAAGACTGGATGCGCGAAGACTCTCGCGAAGAGGAAGTGGAACGGCGCCGCGCTAGCTAGGTCAGCCACAGCAGCATTGCTGTATGAAAGATAAAGAGAAGGGGGAGCCCCGCGCTCCCCTCTTTCTTTAGCAGGTATGGAGCGCTGAGCCCATACGGGTAGTTGTGGCGGAGTCCAGTTACACTTCTCGATTCGCCGCTTGCCGTTCGTCGCGCAAAACTTGGTGGGCGGATGAGCGCCAAAGACGGAGAAATTCGACCAGATCTTCGGGAGGCTGAATCCAGATGCGGGCGGCCGTCTTTCGGAATCGTGGCCGAACCAGGACTCCGAGACCGCGGCCGGCAAGAGCGCGAAATGCGTATTCGTCGGTGGTGTCGTCCCCAAGATAGGCAGCCGGTGCGTCTCGATTTCCATCGCGCAAAAGTGAGCGGACAGCGACGCCTTTATCTGATTGCGGCGCGCAAATTTCGACGCCCCCGTCAAATTCAAGGAGTTTAAGTCCGGAACGATGTGCGATCGGATTCCAACCCAGTAAAACCCGGCCCCGCAATTCCTCAATCTGCTGCGCATCCTGACCGCGCCAGTGGAGCGCGATGCTCGCCCCCTTTATCTCCGCTGCCCCTTCCAAGCCCTGGTAGTCAAGCCAGCGTTGAGCTTCGCTCAATCCCCTTTCGCTGCGCTCGTCGAGATTGGGCCCGTCAATCGTGGCGTCGGTGGTGCGGCGCTGCAATCCGTGAAGCCCCCAGATTTCCGGTGCAGGCTCAAGTCCCAGAAGGGGTGGAATATCATTCGCGTCTCTTCCGGAAATAATTACAAGTCGCGTACGCTGGTTGTCCATGATTTCGCGCAACAGCTCCGTCACGCCTGGGTATGGAATTGCTCGATCGCGCTCCGTTGTGAAGGGCGACAGGGTTCCGTCGTAGTCCAGCATCAGCAAGGACCGGGAGGATGCGGCAACTCTTCGCAGAAAAATGTCGAGTTGAGTTCTGGCCTCTGGCTGCAATGATCGATCTCCTTTCCCCACCGGATGTTAGGAGTTGGCGCTGGTCGCGCGCTGTTTCTCCTGAGGTTTGTTCGAGTCGAGTCGCAACTCGCACAGTTCGGCGATAAGAGTTCCCGCCCAGCGATAAATATTGTGTTCTTCGATAACCTTCCGCATACGCTGAACCCGCAGCTGTTTTTCCTCGGGCTCCATCTCCAGCGCGGTTCGGATAGCGGCCGCAGTCTGGTCGATGTCATAGGGATTTATCAGTAACGCATCGCGCAGTTCCCGAGCCGCGCCGGTGAACTGACTGAGGATGAGCACGCCGCGTTCATCATGCCGCGCCGCCAGGAATTCCTTCGCCACCAGATTCATGCCATCGTGCAGCGACGTGACCAGGCAGAGATCCGCTGCCCGGTAGAAAGACGCGATCTCCTCGTGGCTATGCTGGCGTTCCAGTAGAACGATCGGTTTCCATTTGCCCGACTGGAATCGGCCATTGATCCGCTCTGCTTCAGCCCGCACCTGCAAGACGAGATCCTGGTAGCGCTTGATATGGGTCCGGCTAGGGGCGCCGATCTGGACGAAAGTGAACTTGCCCTGGTACGAGGGCCACTCTTCGAGGAACCGTTCCACAGCAAGAAAACGTTCGAGGATACCCTTCGTGTAATCCACGCGATCGACACCGACGCCCAGATAAGTCGCTTCCACGCCAAGTTTCCGAAGCAGGGAGGACCTTTCCAGAGAAGACGCTTCCCAACTGGGACGCTGCTCGATGGTGTCGGGAGTGAGTCCCACACTGATTGGAAAGGGGCGCACGATGGTGCGATGGTCGCGCCGCATCACGGAGAAATGCTCCCAGTCCACACGCGACTCGACGACCCGGTCCACGGTCTGGAGGAAATTGTTGCAATGGGACTGAATATGAAATCCGATGAGATCGGCGCCGAGAAGACCGTCCACCAACTGACGCTGCCAGGGGCAAATCGCGAATGCTTCGGGATTCGGCCATGGAATATGCCAGAAGATCGCGACGCGCGCGTTGGGACGGCGCTCTTTAATTAGTTGAGGCAAGAGTGCGAAGTGGTAGTCCTGGACAAGGATGACGGGATTCGGTATGTCTTCGATTTCCTGAAGAACGGCATCGGTGAATTTCTGATTCACCTCTTCGTAATACCGCCAATCCTCGGCGCGAAAAATCGGGCGTGTATGCGCGATGTGGCAAAGCGGCCAAAGGCCTTCGTTGGCGAAGCCGTAGTAGTAGCCTTCTTCCTCTTCCTTGCTGAGCCACACCCGTCGCAGGGTATAGCGTGGATCGTCAGGAGGAACGCGCAGACGGTCATGAGCGTCGACCGTTTCCATGTCGGCATCGCCGCTTCCCTGCGCGATCCAGGTTCCGTCGCAGGCGTTTAAGACGGGCTCCAGTGCCGTCACCAGCCCGCTGGGGGGCACGACGACCTCGATGTTCTTGCCATTGCGCTGGTGGGCGTAGGGTTCGCGGTTCGAGACCACGAACAGGCGACTACCCTGCAGCCGGCTGCGAACCTGCACAGAGAGCCTTTCCGCAGTCCAGACCCTGGCCCCAGCTTCTCGCAGACGAGCCTCGTGTTCCGCGGCGATTCTGGCCTGCGTCAGGCTCCTGGCCAGAGTTTCGAATTCGCGCGCCAGCGGTTTGAGCAGCTCCAGATCCGGCATCTCGTGCTTCGAGGACGCCTTGCCGGTTCGCAAGGCCCGCATCCAGAGCGCGGCCCGCGCAATGGGCCCCGTGATGCTCCAACGCACAATCAACAGCGTGATCAGCACGATGAAAAACACTTGTGCCAGCACGCGCAGGAAGCTCTCCCACCATACCCGCATGCTTTCGGCGCGGATGTATCCGACATCGTGAAACACGGCCAAACCGCCCACGACCTCATCGTTATGTCGAAGGGGTAGCGACAGAAGGTGTACAGGACTGCCGGCGAGCCGAATAAATTCGCTGACCTGTTGCCCCTGCGATACGCTCTGCGGAAGAGAAGTGGGCGCACTCTCGATCCATGGACTGAGAGTTGGCGTTATGGCCAGGAGTTTCCCGCTGCGTTCATATACAGCCACGCCCAGTAGATGTTCGCGGTTGCCAAAACGCTGTACCAGTTGGTTCAGATCCCGATTGGAATCCCGCGATCCCCATGAACGTTCTACCGTCCCGGCAATGCCCTCTCCGAGATCCCCGGCGCGACGCTCAATTTCACTGCGCAGACTCCGTTTCTTTGCAATCACCTCATAGTAGGAGAATGCCGAAGAAATGAGAGTGATGCCAACGATCAAGGAAATAATAAGCCGGACACTCAGCAGTCGCATGTTGGGACCTTTGAACGCGGCCGTCACTGGCCGGCGGCATGATGGAGGCTAGGGAACTTCTCAGGGTTGTCTGACTCGTGGTGACGGCAGGCGACCGTTTTCAACCGACGTTTGGGATTCGCACGCCTGAGTAGTGCACGCCGGCTGCCAACGGACACCGCTCCCATGTCACTGAAATGGTTGGACGAAAACTCCGTTAGGATGGTCCGCGGCTATCCAAAAGTTGCTTGGGATCACCGAATTTCTTCACAGTTAGGATGCGCAGCGAGCCATCCTAAAAGCAGTACCCGGAACCATTTTTCATTCTACAAAGGTCAACCGATAGTCCGTGTCCGATCCCGCCATATAGATTATTAAAATCAAAGCCGAACAAGAAAGGAAATTGTCATGAGAAGCAGTGTTTACAAAAACCGGTTGATCGATTGGTCCAGGTTCGCCGTCAAGATGGCGCTCATCCTCACCGACCCAAAAACCAGAGCCGATATCCAGGATGGTGTGAAAACCCGCGTTGACCACGCAACCGACACGATCACCAAAAAGTATGAACAAGCGGCGGATCGTCTCGACGCAGCGGGAATGGCCTTGCAAGGCAAGGACTACTGGCCTTCGCGCGTAGTCGGATTCCTGCTTGGCGTTGGAGTCGGCGCAGGCCTGGGACTTCTGCTTGCCCCCGCATCGGGAACGGAAACACGAGAAGCGATTCGGGATAAGGCAATCGACTTCAAAGAGAAAGTCGCTCACTCCGCCACCACAATCAGCGGTCAGGCGCGACGATCGGTTAGCAGCATGCCGTCTACCGGCAGTGAAGGCTAACGTCTACCAGTTTCCCAGCAATCGTCACAATTATTGATGAGGAGAAAATTGAACATCATGCGATTTGCAGTCTTGTCGTTAGTAGTGTTGTTGTGCGTTGGTGCGCCGGCGCTCATGGCGCAGAGCGATCATTTTGAGGTTGGGGTTTTTGCCGACTATTTCAACCTCAGTCGCACCTCTCCCCACATCAACTACGCTGGGCTTGGAGCGCGCGTCGGATTTAACGTCCACTCCAACGTGCAGATTGAGGCCGAAATGAGTTACGATTTCGAGCGCAATTTCACGAGCGTTTTTTCGGATGGAATCGACACTCAATTCGTGAGAAGCCACACGCGGCCGCTCACCGGCCTATTTGGTCCGAAATTCCAAACCAGTTCAGGCCCTTTTCGAGCGTTCGCAACATTTAAGGCCGGGTTTATCAACTTCAGCACCAGCAACGAGAATGTTCCAGATGGATTTGTCGGAGCCTTGGGCGGGGTCACATCCGGCGACACTCGGGCGGCAATTTACCCAGGTGTGGGCGTGGAAGGCTTCTGGGGACCCTTTGGTCTGCGTGTTGACGGCGGCGACGAGATCTATTTCGACGGCGGCGCCCGCAACAACCTCAAAGTGACGTTCGGGCCGGTGCTTCGCTTCTAGCGAGGCGGCGCTGAAAGACGTTGCGCTATTCTCTTTGAGCCGTGTGCAAACACGGCTTTTCTTTTTTTCTTCTCAGTCAATCATTTTGCAGCGACCTCCAAAAGTACAGAGATCACGGTATTGACCAACATCTCCTAAGGAACGATAAATTTAACATTCAGTTGTGAAGACTGCGGAAGGCCGTTCTACCAGGTCTTCTTCCAGTGAACTGGCCGGCTTCTGCTCCGGTACTCCTAAGGAGTGTGTCATGAACAAGTTACGCATTCTCGTTGCCGACGATCACGAAATAGTCCGCCGGGGATTGGTTTCTCTCATCAAGACTCAACCGGGCTGGGAGGTCTGTGCCGAGGCTGATAATGGCCGTCAGGCGGTCGAACTGGCGAAGCAAATGAGGCCCGGAATTGTCATCCTGGATATCGGTATGCCAATTCTCAATGGCCTGGAAGCGACCCGACAGATTCTGCGGGACAATCCACAGACCCGAGTCTTGATCCTCACGATCACGGAGACGGACCAGGCGGTTCGTGCCGTTTTGGACGCCGGCGCCCGCGGCTTCCTGTTGAAATCGGACGCCGCTCGCGATCTCGTATCGGCGATCGACGCCTTGCAGTACAACAAGACTTTCTTCACTGCGCGTGTAGCCGAAATGGTTTTGTCCGGCTATCGCGGCATTTCCGGAGCGCCGAAAAAGGATCTACTGTCGCCAAACCTGACTTCGCGAGAAAGAGAAGTCGTCCAACTGCTCGCTGAGGGCAAATCCACCAAAGAAGTGGCGGTTCACTTGGATCTCAGTGTCAAGACGGCGGAAACGCACCGCAGCAACATCATGCGAAAGCTGGGACTCCATTCCGTCAGCGAACTTGTTCTCTACGCCGTGCGTAACAATATTATTCAGGTGGCGACCGGAGTTCTTCCGTCCCTGGAAACGGCGGTTCCTGTAGTGGAGACCACTCCAGCGTAAACGTACTCGCTGCTTGTTCCTTCGACTTAGCAGAATTGGGTGGAGCGATCTCGCCGAGCCAGTACGCTCCACCCCTTCCCCCCCGTTCGGTAAATCGGGACGCCCGCACAACCCTGCTTTTAGGCGTCGCCTCTAAGTGCCGGAGGAAAACATGCCCAGCAAAAGTACCGGACGAAAGTCCGGTCATCGCAAATACGGAAAAGCCGCCAGCAAGAGTGTCGAGAGCGCGATGCGTCGAGAGAAGAAAGGAACCCTTCGTTCCGGCAAGGATGGTAAAGGCGGCGTCGTAAAGAGCCGCAAACAGGCCATTGCCATCGGTTTGTCGGAAGCGCGCAAGAAGGGCGCCAAAGTCCCCGAAAAGAAGAGCGCATAGCGAGGCTGGTCAATCCGGCAACGATCGCTACGTCAGGCAGTTTTCGGCTCGCCGAACTGGAAGTAGAAGGTTGCGCCTTTGTCGACCGCGCCTTCAGCCCAGACCTCACCGCCGTGACGCCTGATAATCCTCTGCACGGTCGCCAGTCCGATTCCGTTCCCGGGAAACTCCTCGGTCGAGTGCAATCGTTGAAAAGGCTGGAACAGTCGATGGGCAGATCGGTTGTCGAAACCCGAGCCATCGTCGCGGACAAAGTACACCTGACGCCCATCATCAGGCCGCGAACCAAATTCGATTCGACCCTTGGGATGACTCGAAGTGTATTTCCATGCGTTCCGGAGCAGATTTTCCAGCATGAGCCGGAGCAAGCGAGGATCGCCATTTACGGTACCCACTTCATCGATTGCAAACTCCACGTCGCGTTCGGGTTGGCCGCGGCGTAAATCGTCCGCAATCGACCGCGCTATCGAACTCAGGTCGACTGGTTCGCGCTGCATGGCGCTGCTCGCAACTCTGGAGAGGTTCAGCAGGTCATCAATCAGCTGCATCATGCGGCGGCCGGAGTTGCGGATGCGTTCGATCAGGTCTTTGGCTCTGCTATCCAGGGTATTTCCATACTCTCGGAGCATCACGTAGGTGAAGCCATTGATGGCGTCAACTGGACCGCGCAGGTCGTGGGAAACGGAATAAGAAAATGTCTCCAACTCGCGATTGATTGCAACCAGTTCGCGAGTGCGTTCCGCCACTCTGTTCTCCAGTTCGGCGTGTGCCTGCCGTAATTCGTCGTCCCGAAGTTGAATTTGCGACAACATTTCATTGAACGCGTTCACCAGCAAAGCGATTTCGTCCTGTTGCCGCGGGGCCTCGGCGCGGACCGAGAAGTCTTTTTTCTCGGAGACGGCTTGTGCAACTGCCGCGAGCCGCACAATCGGTTGGGCGACTGACCTCCGGAAAAGGGAAGAGATGAGCAAAGCGGCCCACAGACTGAGGAACAAGACCACTAGTGCGATCGCGGCATAGCGTTTCAGAGCCTCGTCGATCTCCGTGAGGTCGGAACGAACGTATACGAAACCCATCGGGTTCCCATCGAGAACAATGGAGCGCACGACGACAAGATGACTGGAGCGGAATGAGTACATTTCATCCTGCCCCGGCGACAGGATCGGTATATTGACGATCTCGTCGCCGGGATTGCGTACGTAACGTGCGAATGGCCGCCGATCCAGCGTAAAGATCCCTGCCGATGCGACGTGCGGTGAATTCTTGAGCGCGGCCAAGGTATTGGTAGCCGACTGAGGGTCATTGAACACCAGGGCAGAGACGCTGTTGGACCCCACGATTTGCGCCTGTACGGACAGCGTGTGTACCAGCGATCGCCGGAATGTAATTTGGTCGTAGACGAAGAAAGCAGCGCACGCGAGCAAGAGGGCGGTTCCGCTGACCAGCATATTCATCAGCGTGAGCCGTTTCGAGATCGACTTGATGGCTACCGTTCTCATCGTCCATCTGCTTTCGCCGGGTTCACTCCCAGGACCTTGGTTGCTACCTTCAGTAGTTCGGAGCTGACGCTCAATCCGGCGGCATCAATCGGAGCCAGATTCACTTCGAACCGGATCCGATCCTCCTGGGTTACGAATTCGATCATGCCGCCGCGCTTCGCAAATCCGGGGATATCGCTGACCGTCAACGCCTGCGTGCGTTTTGCCATGCCCAGGATCGCGCTGAGTTGTTTCTCCTCGGTCGAACTCACGTAGAGAAGTTTGCAGCGTGCGTTATCTTGCGAGCTGGAAAGATTGGTTACGACTACGCTTTTGC
Organism: uncultured Acidobacteriota bacterium; assembly: GCA_963799305.1. Classification (GTDB taxonomy): domain Bacteria; phylum Acidobacteriota; class Terriglobia; order Terriglobales; family Acidobacteriaceae; genus Acidiflorens. Next base: position 939,149 of record CAWCWX010000002.1, read on the forward strand.
CATCGATCTTTTCGCCCGCAACGGTCGCTTCCAGAACGGAGCCGAAGGGATTCCTGCCGATCACACAGATTTCAAACAGGTTCGAATTCCCCGCGGGAGCAACGCGCCAGCGCACGAATTTGCCAAAGTTATATAAATAGGCAGCCTTCACCTGAGTATCGGTGGGCCGGCTCTCTTGTGACTGGCAGGGATGCGGCAGGGCACAACAGCAGTAAATCAGAGCCAGCGTGCGCAACCGCGACAGGGCAACTTCGATTCTCGGCCTGGGTTGTGGCTTTGTCGGGTTCTTGCGCATGCATTTTGGCGGCGCGGCCGCATTCACTTTATTTCCGCCACGTGACTTCGGCATACACGCTGCGCTTGATCTCTACTGGCGGGTGGGCATCGGTGCCAAATTCAGGATGATGCGGTTGTAACAGATCCTGCCCGACCACCGACAAGCGGAAATGGTTGGTCATCTGCCATCCCAGCGAAGCGTCGCCGGTGGAATAAGCACGTACGCCGAACGTTGGCAGCGCGCTGACATACCGGTACAAAAGGTCAAGCGTTACGGCCTTGGAAAAATCAAAACCCGATTGGAGGGACACCTGGTGCTGGGGACTCGATCCCATGATCCCGGGGGCAGACCCAACATCGAGAGAATTTGGAGTCTTTTCAATATGCATTTCGAGGAATGAGTACGAGCCACGCAAACGCCAGAAATTGGTTACATTCCATTCCGGAGCAATCTCGGCGCCCGTGGTCGAACCAAACAGTCCGTTCCCGAATTCCGCCGGAAGAAGATGATGGGTCGGAGGAGGATCGTCCTCAATGAATGCGGGTCCGGTAATGTCTTCGCTGAACAGATTGCTGTAATGATTGTAGAAAGCGGCGACATCTATGTAGAGCCGCGAACCTAGCAAACGGCGATATCCGAGTTCATAGCCATTCAACTGCTCTGAACGGAAATTCCGATTGGCATTGAATCGCGCGAAAAAAGGCAGACCATCGTCCGCAATTCCGATAAAGCCGGAAAGAAAGAAGTCCCGTTCCGCATCCGAAGGCGTCCGCACGGCATGGGTAAAGGCTGCCCAGACCGTTTGCGTGTTCGAAGGAGTATAGAGAAGGCGCGCGCTCGGTTCGAGCTGAAGTCCCGTGAAGTTGGTGCCAAGAAACTTCGTGCCCAGCGAGAGGGTGAGCCGGTCCGGGATCAGCGAAATCTCGTCTTGCACAAACGCCGAAAGCAAGCGATCGGTGCGTTGGTTGGGCTGAAAAGTGAGTCCCGATACGACCTGACGATCGTCGCCCCTGCTGAAGCGGGCTCCCAAGCCCCAAGTCAATTCCTGTCGTAACGGAAGGCGGAGGCGATTCAGCAGGTCGATATCGAACGTGTCGCGCAGATCGGCGAAATTGGCTTCGTGACGGTTGGCCTTGTCGTAATAGACCTGCAATTGAATATCTTCGCCTTCACCCAGCGACCTCTTCCACTGAGCAAGTATGTTGCCGCCGGAGAGAAGCGCGTTTTGATTCAGGACTTGCGAGTAAGGCGGGGTGTAGCTGGTCGCGACCACGCTCTCGCCGGTGTGTTGGTCGTAGATGTCTCCCTGGACAGTGAAGTGATCGCGAGTGCCCTGGGCCCAGTCCATCCGAAAGCCGCCCTGGACGTCCCGCCAATCGTCGAAGTTTTCGTGATCGGAATGGAATTCCGGACCGCGAGAGAAAGCCTTGCCGTAGACCCGATAGTTGAATTTTCCAATACTGCCGCCGTTGCGCGCGCTGACGAAGCCTTGGTCAACGCTGCCGCCGCCCGCTGATACCAGGGTTCCATGCGTCTCGGCAGAACTGCGAGTGATGATGTTGATTACGCCATTTACGGCGTTGGGACCCCATATCGTGCCGCCCGGTCCGCGGATCACTTCGATTCGGTCGATATCCTCCATTACCGTATCCTGGACTTCCCAGTACGTGCCCGCGAGTAGGGTGGTGTAAACGGTGCGGCCATCGATCAAGACCAGCACCGACCGGCAAAGCCGGCTGCCGAATCCACGGATGCCGATCGACCACCTGCTGCTGTCAATCCGCGCCACTTCGACTCCCGGCGCCAGGCGCAGCGCAGCCGGAATGCTGGTAGCCCCCGAGCGCTCGATGGCTTCGTGGGTGATGACATAGATCGCCGCCGCAGTCTTCCATACCGCTTGCGGCGCTTTGGACGCGGTGGTGACCTGAATGTTTCCCAGTTGTTCCAGGCTCAACTGCTTCAGTGTTTCGGTTTGTGTTTTATCCGGGGACGCACTGGCGTAGCAGATTTGCGCAAAAAGGAGGAGGGGGCCCACAGCCAGCAGGGGGAATAACAGACTGGGGATTGCCCAACGAGCTGCGGATCTCATCGAAGGATCGGCCCTCACCTGAACTGCATAATACGAATCAGTTGATCACGCACCGGATTCACGAGCCGTCTTCTGCGCGATTACCTTTTCGAGTTCACGAAGAAAAACGTCGATGTCCCTTTTTTGCACCCAGGCGTCCGCGACTCCTATGGTTTCGTCCGGCAGAGAAGCAAAGCCCGACAAAACGATGACCGGAACTTCTGGCCGCAAACGCTTCATCTCCGCAGCGGCGGAAAGGCCTTTCATTCCGGGCATATAATGATCCACAATGACCGCGTCAAGCGGCTCGCCGTTGCGGAAAATAGCGACCGCTTCTGTTCCGCTCCGCGCCACCAGAACATTCAGCCCAAATGACTCCAGCAGCATCTTTCTGGCTGACAGTTGATCGTCGTCATCTTCGGCGCACAGGACGGTTCGGCCCGAGAGATTCAGACCATTCGGCAGGCCCGTCGCCTTCGATCGTCCAGCGGTGGCGAGGGTTTGCGAAATTATCGATAACAGTACGTCCACTTCTTGTCCCTTCTGCACATAGGCGTCCACGGTGTCGCGCATTTTCTGGGGGATCGCGACTGCTGACATGGCAATTACGGGAAGACTTGGGAATTGCGACTTCAGCGCCTCCGCTAACCGGTGGCCATCCATTTCGGGCATCAGATAATCCAGTATGACGAGATCGACGTCGCCGTCGTCGGCCAGACTTGTCAATCCATCTTTGCCACTGATTGCAGTCCGCACTGCATAGCCGGCGCTACGCAGAACCCGTTGCCGAAGTTCCAAGGTGTCAGTGTCATCATCGATGCAGAGGATCGTCGGCGGATTGGCAGGGGAGCGTCCCATCCTTAGGGTGACACCTAGACGGCGAGAGCGATTGTCTCAGGCAGTATGGACCTGAGCTATACCGCCCTTACCTGATAATCAATTAGTTAACAAGGCTCGCGTCCGTTTAGAAACTGATCAACGGAGCCTACAGTATCCGCTGTATATAGAAGGGGGCTGGTGCCCGATTAACATCAGGCCGGGAAGCGATAGCGAACCAACAGGTTCGCCTCCTTCCCTTGGAAACTTTGTCGGACTGGGTGTTGCGAACGATTACGGCGTGCAACGTGGTCGAGCCTGAGAAAATAATGGCGGGCCAAATACTGATCGTCGACGATCATGAGGCGGTGCGGCGAGGTATCCGCTCCATTCTTTCCGCTCGCCCTGAATGGAAGATCTGCGGCGAAGCCAGCGACGGCCTCGAGGCGGTCGAAAAAGCGAAAGCTCTGCGTCCGGACGTTGTGTTGATGGACGTCTCCATGCCCCGGATGGACGGATTGGAGGCGACCCGTATTATTCGCAAGTCCCTTCCCGCTTCCAAGGTTGTCATTGTCAGTCAGAACGATCCGACTGTCGTGAATCGGCAAGTTCTCGAAGTGGGTGCCGCTGCTTTTGTTGCCAAGAGCCATCTGGCTCAAAACCTGCTCTCGACGCTCGACAAACTCGTTGAAGTTCCGGAAGTCCCCGCCGAAACGAACAGCGTCGAAAAATCGGAGCCGACGTCCGGATGGCTTTCGGGAGGGGGGGAACTGGGCCGTCTGATTCGTGATTATGATTGGTCACGGACGCTTCTGGGTCCGATCAAACTCTGGCCCCAGAGCCTGAAAACATCGCTGAATCTGATCTTGAATTCCCAGCACCCCATGTGGATCGGCTGGGGACCGGAAGTGACTTTTCTCTACAATGACGCCTACATTGAGGTCCTCAGTTTAGCGAAACACCCCTCCGCGCTTGGACGGCCCGCGAGCAAGGTTTGGGCGGAGATTTGGGACACATGCGGGCCCCTCGCCGACAAAGTGTTTCAAACGGGAGAGGCATCATTCCTCGACGATGTTCGTCTTTTCATGAACCGCGGCGATTTCCTGGAAGAAACCTACTATTCGTTTTCTTACAGTCCGATTCGCGACGAATCCGGCAAGATCGCGGGGCTGTTTTGCCCTTCGACGGAGGTGACGCCGAAGGTTGTGAATGCGCGGCGGCTTCGCACCCTGTCCCGACTCGCGGCCAGCGCCCTGATGCAGAGAACGACCGAGGCCGCCTGCGCCTCAGCCGGCTCGACGCTGTCAGAGAATCTGGACGACATTCCCTTCGGCTTGCTGTATCTCATTGATGGCGACAACAGGACTGCGCGTCTGGAGCAGAGCTTTGGTCTACCCGCGGGGATTAATTCGCTCGCGCCGCTGTCCATCGAATTGAAGGGACACGACAGCCGGCTTGCCTGGCCCATCGCCGAGGTGGTGAATTCCAGGCAGACTCAGGTCCTCTCCGTCAAGGCGATAGACGGGCTACCGCTAGGCACCGCAAGGCAGCGCCTCTCGGAGGCGATTGTTCTTCCGGTAACTTCGCGCGGAGAAGACCGTCCGCTCGGAGTTCTAGTCGCTGGGGTCAATCCTTGCCTCAAGATCGATGCTGAATACCGCACTTTCTACGAATTGGTCGCAGGCCAGATCGCCACTGCCATCCAGAATGCCAGCGCCGCTGAAGAAGAGAGAAAGCGGCTGGAAGCGATGGCGGAGATTGATCGCGCCAAGACCGCGTTCTTCAGCAACGTCAGCCATGAATTCCGCACTCCCCTCACGCTCATGCTGGGGCCCGTAGAAGAGCTGCTATCTCGAAGTCATACCGACCTGTCTCCTGCGGCCAAGAGTCAACTCGAACTGGTCAACCGGAACGGTTCGCGGCTGCTCCGTTTGGTGAATACTCTGCTCGATTTCTCGCGCATTGAAGCCGGGCGCATGCAAGCGATGTATGAACCGACCGACCTCGGAGGGTTTACGGCCGAGTTGGCCAGCGTATTCCGCTCGGCCACGGAGAAGGCTGGTTTGCGGCTGGAGTTCAATTGTCCGAAACTGGCTGAGCCGGTGTTCATCGACCGGAACATGTGGGAGAAGATCGTCCTCAATCTCATCTCGAACGCATTCAAATTCACATTTGAAGGAGAAATTGCCGTCGCTCTGAGCAAGGTTGGACAGAACGTCGAATTGCGGGTTCGCGACACTGGAGTCGGCATTCCCGAGCAGGAGCTCCCGCGTTTGTTCGACCGTTTCCATCGCGTCGAAAAGACTCGCAGCCGAACCCACGAAGGCAGCGGCATCGGTCTGGCCCTGGTGCACGAACTGGTCAAACTGCACGGTGGGTCGGTGCGTGTGGAGAGCGCAATCGGAAAAGGCACTACTTTCATTGTGAGCGTACCGCTCGGAAGCGCACATCTTCCGTCCGACCGGATTAGTGGTACGCGGGTGTCGGCTACAACTTCCGTTGGGGCCATACCATTTGTGGAGGAGGCTCTACGCTGGTTGCCCGATGCTGAGCATCTGCAGATCGAAGAGGTTTCGCCCGCGAATGAATTGTTGCCCGTTCCTTGCCCTCCCATCTTGCCGGACGTCGATAATCGTCCCTCGGTGCTGGTCGCCGACGACAATTCCGACATGCGCCAATACCTGGTTCGCCTGTTGGCAGAGCGGTATCGCGTACTTGCGGTGCCGGATGGACAGGCTGCCCTAGCGGCCATTCGAGCGGAGCAGCCGGCATTGGTGTTGACGGATGTGATGATGCCTCATCTCGACGGCTTCGGCTTGCTTCGCGAACTGCGCTCCGATCCAGCTACCAGAACCATTCCTATCATTCTCCTCTCCGCGCGGGCAGGGGAGGAGTCTCGAGTCGAGGGAATGGAGCATGGCGCCGACGACTATCTCATCAAGCCTTTTAGCGCCCGTGAATTGCTGGCGCGCGTGCAGACCCATCTCGAAATGGCCCGGGTACGCAAATTGGGTGAGGAGGCTTTGCGCGAAAGCGAAGATCGCGCGACCAAAATCGTCGAGAGCATCGCGGACGGCTTCATGGTAGTGGATCCGGATTGGCGCATCTCCTTCGTCAACCCGCGCGCGGAAGAGCTCTTCAAGCCTTTGCAGAAGACGCGGGCCAGCATGGCCGGCAAATTCTTGTGGGACGAATTCCCCGAGATTGCAGGCACCATTTTCGAGCAAAGCTACCGGCGAGCTGTGCGGGAAAAAACCGCTGTTGCTTTCGAGGCCTTGTACCCACCCTTGCAGAGCTGGTTCGACGTGCGAGCTTACTCGCTACGCGATGGTCTAGCGATATATTTTCTCGATATTACCGAACGCAAGCGAGCCGAGAGAACACTGGCTGCGGAACGGCACGTGCTAGAGCGAATTACGACGGGCGCGACTCTTCCCGAGATCCTTGAGACTCTAGCACTGGATATGGAGGCCCAATCAACCGATGGAATGCTGTGCTCCGTTCTTCTGTTCGACGAAGCCGCTCAGAAGTTGCGTCACGGCGCCGCACCCAGCCTCCCAACCGCCTATACCCAGGCGATCGACGGCATCAGTATCGGTCCAAAGGTAGGTTCGTGTGGCACTGCGGCGTTCCTGCGTAAATCGGTTTTCGTATACGAGATCGCCGCCGATCCGCTATGGGCGGACTACAAGACACTAGCGGCGGCCAGTGGTCTGGCGGCATGCTGTTCCACTCCGATGTTTTCCGGACAGGGCGGTTTACTGGGAACGGTCGCGATTTACTACCGCCGGCCGCATCATCCCAGCGCGCATGACCTGCAACTGCTGGAGAGTGCCGCCCACTTGGCGGCCATCGCCATTGAACGCAAGCAGAGCGAGGAGAACTATCGCACGCTTGCCGCATCGCTGGAAGCGACGGTGAGCGCTCGAACTCAGGAGTTGGAAATCCGCAATAGCGAGGTGTTGCTCCAGTCCGAGCAACTGCGAGATCTGTCGCGCCGTCTGCTGCAGGCCCAGGACGAAGAACGAAGACGCATTGCTCGTGAACTGCACGATAGCGCCGGTCAAATTCTCGCAGCCCTGGGGATGAACCTCGCTCGCGTCGCTCAACTCGCGCGGCAAGAGGCTCCTCAGTTGGGCGAGGACATCGCCGACAGCGAGCACCTGGTCCAGCAATTGAGCCAGGAGATCCGCACCATGTCATACCTCCTGCATCCCCCCCTGCTCGAAGACAGCGGACTTTCCGGAGCATTGAGTTGGTACATCGACGGTCTGATGGAGCGCAGCAAACTGGGAATCCGGCTCATCATCCCGGAGGATTTCGAAAGACTTCCTCGCGAAATGGAGCTGGCGATGTTTCGCCTGGTCCAGGAATGTCTCACTAATATTCATCGGCACAGCGGAAGCAAGAGCGCGGTTATTCGAGCGTCGCAGGAAATGGATCGAGTTGTCCTCGAGGTGCGCGACGAAGGGCACGGAATCCCGCCTGACAAGCTCGCTGAGATCCAGTCGAGAGGGGCCGGCGTCGGGATTCGCGGTATGCGGGAGCGGGTGCGCCCGTTTGCCGGAGAAATGAACATCGCTTCCGACAAAAGAGGCACGGTGGTTTCGTTCAAGTTCCCGCTGCCCGCTGCGATCGCTCGGCCAAAGCTGTCGCCGAGTCCAGACCGGCAAGCCGTAGGCTAGCCGGTGGTCTTTTCAGAGCGTTTCTCCTTCACGTCCGTCACCGCAAAAAAGATGCGCCGGCCCGCAGACGCCAACAGGTCGTGAGCCCTACATCGTTCACAGTAGACATCAACGAGATGCGAAAGAGATTTCGCTTTCTTGGCTTCCCCCAGCCATCCTCTCCGCCCGAATTGCAATCTTAGACTGACGGATTCATTAGGAGTGAACCTATGCGCACTGCAATTCCACGATTGACCATTGCTCTCCTCATGCTTGCCGGGTCCAGCCTTGTTTGGGCCCAGGACGCGACTCCAACCTCTCCATCAGACAAGAGTGCGGCTAGCGCCCCTGACAACACAGGGAAGAATGAGCGCGACCGTAACCCTTCGGAAGCGACCGCCGACCAACAGAAGGACAACTCCGCCGACATGGACCTTGCCCGGCAAATTCGCAAAGCCTTGGTCGAGGACAAGTCTCTTTCCACGTATGCGCACAACATCAAGGTGATCGCACAGGATGGTGTCGTGACCTTGAAAGGCCCGGTCAAGACAGACCAGGAAAAGCAATCCATTGAAGCAAAGGCGGCGGAAGTGGCCGGCGGCGCTGACAAGGTCAAGAGCGAAATTGAAGTCGTCGGCAAGAGCTAACGGCGACCTTGTTATGACAGGAACGCTCCACCAACCAAAAAGGAGACTTCACCATGGCAAAGAATACGGCAGTGTTTGGGATCTACCGCGATCAAGCTGTGTTAGAGAACGCAGTCGACACCTTGCGTGACGAGGGTTTTCGTAATACTGACATTTCGGTGTTGTTTCCCGAGAACGAAGGCACCAAAGACTTCGCTCACGAAAAGAACACCAAGGCCCCGGAGGGTACGACGGCCGGAGCCACTTCGGGAGCGTTGATTGGCGGCGGACTGGGTTGGCTTGTCGGCATTGGCGCCCTGGCGATTCCGGGCTTGGGGCCCTTCATCGCCGCGGGTCCCATCGTTGCCATGCTTGCGGGTGCGGGCGCTGGCGGCGTGGTCGGCGGACTCACAGGCGCGCTGGTCGGCATGGGAATCCCGGAGTATGAGGCCAAGCGTTACGAAGGACGTATCAAGGACGGTGGCATTCTTCTCTCTGTGCACTCCGACGATTCCGACTGGACCAAGAAGGCAAAAGAAATCCTTGAGCGCACCGGGGCACAAGACATCGCCTCAACGGGCGAAGCAAAGGCCGACTGGCAAAAGACGGATGTGCCGATGCCGCGCGCGAGCTAGTGGCGGTCAAGAGTCTGACGACTTTTACTCAGTAGTAAATCGAAAGGAGCTTCAAAGCATGGATACCGAAAAGCAGTCGGGACAGCAATCCAACCAGCAAAACCAACCCCCTAAGGACCAGTCGCAGGATCCTCGGGATCACCAGAACGAGCAACGTCAGGGCGTCACGCAACAAGACCCGCAGCAGCGCCAGCCTGGTCAGAGCGAGCACAAGTACGATCAGGACGAACAGAAGAAAAAGACTGCCTGACAGGACCGGGGAAGGTTTCGCCAGCGCGCGAAGCCTTCCTCGTTTGCGCCACTCGGAATCGTCTCATGGCATAAATTGCCTCTCATCCGCGCAACCCGCAGACGCAATGCAAGACCGGGCAAACGAAGGATGATAGGTAAGAGGAACCCGAATGGCTAATCATCCCATTCGTTCGTGGATTTTCGCATTGGTTGTACTGGCGGTGTCTGCATCGGCATTTGCGCAGATCGGCATTTCCGTTTCGTTTGGCCCCCCTGCCCTCCCGATCTACGAGCAGCCACCATGTCCGCAGGAAGGCTACATCTGGACACCGGGCTACTGGGCCTACGATAACGGCTATGACGACTATTATTGGGTGCCCGGCACTTGGGTGATGGCTCCGGAACCTGATCTGTTGTGGACTCCTGGTTATTGGGCCTGGAGCGACGCCGGCTTCCGCTTCTACGACGGCTATTGGGCGCCACAAGTAGGATTCTATGGCGGTATCGACTATGGCTTCGGATACTATGGCGAAGGTTATGACGGCGGCCGTTGGGAACGCGGCCACTTTTTCTACAACCGAGCGGTAAACAACGTGAACGTTACGGTGATCCACAACGTTTACAACACCACGGTCATTAATCGGACAACCGTCAACCGGGTCAGCTACAACGGTGGTAATGGCGGAGTGAGGGCTCGCCCTACTTCTCAACAGGAAGCCGTGGCGCGGGAGAGGCACATTGCAGCGGTGGCGGCTCAGAAGCAACACATTCAGGAAGCTCGTGCCGATCGGCAGTTGCGCGCCTCCGAGAATCATGGCAAGCCGCCGGTTGCGGCGACTCCCAGGCCCGCTGCATTCCACGACCATGTTGTGGCAGCCAAGGAAGCTGGCGGCCCTTATAAACCTCCAGCAGAACGTAGGGAAGCGCGGTCGTCGGAGAAGGCGGCAGCGCCGAATGGCGGAAATGCTGAGCGGAACAATTCAAACCGGAACAATGCCGCCGGGCGGAACAATGCCGAGCGCACCAATAATACCGAGCCAAACAACAACGCCGAGCGCAATAACAATCGTGGGAATGCGGTTCATCCCAATGACCTTCCGCCCCGCGACCGGCCCAATCCTGCGAATACCGGGAATGCCAAGCAGGATCAGAAGTATCAGCAACAGCAGGAAAAACTGAACGCGCAGCAGGGACAGGAACGGCAGAAGCTTCAGCAAAAACAGGAGCAGGAACATCAGAAAATCGCTCGTCAAAATGCGGACGAAGCGAAAAAGCAGCAGGCCGAGCAACGTCACCAGCAACAGACGCAGCAAATGGCGCAGCGCCAGGAACAACAGCGCCAGAAACTCGAACAGAAACAGCAACCGAAACAGAGTCGGCCTCAAACGCAAGCACAGAAGCAACAGCATCCTCCACAGGAAAAACCTGACTGAGGCTGTGAGGTGTCTCTCGGGGACGGGAGTTCGGATGAGATCTTATCCAGCTCCCGACCCCATGCTGCGTTGCAAGTGAGGTCGGAGTCGCCAACGTTTTCCGGGAGCGGCAATGCGCCATGACCTCAAACCGCAGTCCGCGCGATGGAAGAAAATTCTGACTCCCCTTCTGTTGGCGATTCTCGTCTTCGTCATTGCCCTCGCCGTTCTTGCCCATCACGCGGAGCCTCTGTTACGCGCCCGTGTGGTTGAGACGCTCTCCACCCGTTTTCATAGCCGTGTCGATCTCGCGAGCCTTCATGTGTCGGTTGCCCAAGGGCTATCAGTATCCGGAAAAGGGCTGATGATCTACGGGCAGAACGACCCCAATATTCATCGCGAGGGAGTGCAACCGCTGATCGGGGTCGACGAATTCCGCTTTCGCACGACGCTGCTGAGTCTATTGCGATCGCCCATGCACATCGGCACCGTCTATATCCAGGGATTGCAGCTGAACATTCCGCCCAAACAAGATCGCCAGCAGTTCAAGGATATGGCTCCGAAAGGCGGCAAGATCAAGATCGTGGTCGACGAATTTCGCTCGGAGAAGGCGGAGTTAGTCATCAACACCGACCGGCCCGATAAATTGCCGCTGGAGTTTGAAATTCAGAATCTAGTTATGAAGGATATCGGGCCCGATCGGCCGATGGCGTTTAACGCGACCCTGGTCAATCCGAAGCCGGTGGGCAACATCGTTTCCAAAGGTGAATTTGGACCTTTTCATCCCGAAGATCCGCGTGAGAGTCCGGTGCGCGGCGAATACTCCTTCCGCGATGCCGACCTGGGTACCTTGAAGGGGATCGGCGGCATCCTCTCCTCTACCGGCAGCTACCAGGGCAAGCTGGGTCGCATCGTCGTCGATGGGCAAACGGATACTCCCGATTTTCGCCTCAACATCAGCGGTCGCGCGGTGCCATTGAAAACGACTTTTCATGCCATCGTCGACGGCGCCAGCGGCGACACCTACCTGCAACCAGTCGAGGCAACATTACTGAGCACGCCCATGACGGCGAAGGGATTCGTTGTCAGGTCCGTGAATCCCCCGGGACATCACATCTTGCTCGACGTCACCATTGCATCCGGAAAAATCGACGACCTGCTCCATTTGGCCGTTCGCACTGATCCGCCGGTGATGACGGGAACTGTTCGCCTGCATACCAAACTGGACCTTGCGCCGGGGAATCCCGATCTTTCCGACCGGTTGTTTTTGAAGGGCCGATTTCAGGTCACCGAGGCCCACTTTTCAAATGACAAGATCCAGAGCAAGGTTGACGCCTTGAGTATGCGCAGCCAGGGCAAACCCAAGCTTGCCACCGACGACATTCCGGACAACGTGCGCTCGCAACTGGGAGGCACGTTTACGCTGAAGAAATCAATCCTGAATATTCCTGACTTGCGTTTCGAGATGCCCGGCACCAAAGTGGACATGGCGGGCAACTATAGTCTGGACGGGAATCAGTTTGATTTTCGAGGCCACGCTCGTTTCGACGCCAAGCTGTCGCAGATGGTCGGCGGCTGGAAGTCGATCTTTCTCAAACCGGTGGATCCATTCTTTAGCAAGAACGGTGCCGGCGCGGATTTGCCCATCAAGATAACCGGCACAAAATCCGAACCTCACTTTGGGCTCGACCTGGGTCACAAGAGCAAGGCTGCCGAAGCGCAGGATTCGGACTCCGAAAAAACGAGGTAAAGTGCGTGTACTCTCAAGCGCTCCGAACACTCATCGATTTCCACGCAGACAGATCACGATGGAGCAGATCCTCGAGTCTTTCCACTTCGGGCCGAAACAGTTCGTAAAGCCCAGCCACAATTTCGAGAGGCAATTCCTCGAACGGCGCTCCGCCACCCAGGAAGAGTTTGCGAAGGGGTGAGTTTCTGACGGCCGCGACTAGTTTGTCGAGACGTCGAGCCTTGCACCAGTCGGCCAGAGAACTCGCGTTCCGGGTACGGCGGTAGCTGCGCGGATAAGTCATCGACTCCGAACTGTGCACGCTTCGGGCCTCGGATTCTTTGAGCGGGAAACGCGGAACCCCGATGAAGTCGACCAGGCGATCGAGAAAACGCTGCGGTTCGTTCCGCAAGTCTTCGTAGACCAGGGCCATTACTTGATCCCTACCCAGAGCGCTTTGCCAGACTTGCAGCCGGGACGCGTAGCGGCTGGATTCCAGCATCTCCGGGTCGCGCACAATCGCTTGTTCGAACGTCCAGGGAATCAGCCCGTAGGCGCATTTGAGTTTGTACAGGGATAGAATTCGTTCCACCGGATTTCGAAAGATGCAAACCACCCTGGCTTCGGGCAGAAGGTCCGCAATTCGTTCGCTCGCTTTGGGAGACGCGAAGTATGTGGGAGCAATTTCTCCAACCAGGCGGTTGGTGGGAGCAATGGGGAAGTGGGAGGAATACCAATCCAGCCCCCGATGAAAATGGGCGTCGAAGAAACGCGTCTCCTTGGTCGGAGTGGGGAGAACGGTGCGCTCGCGCAAAGTCTCGTATAGCCAGGTAGTGCCGGTACGCGGAGGACCGATCACGAAAAACGAAGGAAGCGCCGGTGGCGCCTTCGAAGCCCTCCGGGCCGTTGCCTCCTGTGGTTCGAGGGAGGGCGCGTAAACGCGTTCCAGCCACACCTTCTTCCGCGCCAGTTCCTGCACTCGCCCTGACAAAAGTGATTCTCTCTCCCCTGCAAATTAGACGTGGTGGCGCCTTCCGGTGCGTTTCGGTTGTGTTGTGTTTTCGCCCCAGTCGGCGCAACTTCGATGAACGGCATTTGGCAGGGGTTGTTTCGTTTCAAGGGGTCGGTCTGGAATGTTAACGGCCTGCCGCATGTGCCACGCGCTGGGGCTGAGAGCCCTTCATCGCGCAGGACACATTCACCAGGATCTGAAGTTTGTTCAAGGCGTCTTCGAGATCGCGAGCCTCTCGTTTGCCCCCCAATTCCCCGGCCTCCAGTTGCGCGATTCGATCGGCAATTGCTCTTCGCGCGCCGGCGACGCGTTCATAGACCTCTGCCAAATCGCTCTGTTCCAAATCGCTGTCAAGGATGGTGGCCGCATACACATCGAACCAGCAGTTCCGATCTCGCATCCTCATCTCCATCTTTTGTCCTCGTCCAGACTGAAATCTACGTAACCGACCCTTCGATCACGGGTAGCTCGCCTAGTAGACGACGGTCACGGCTTCACTTCAATACAGCATTTTCCGTAGCACCCTTGGATCCCAGCCGCTGGGATTGTCGGGGAAGCGACGGAAGCCCGGCTCTTGATACAACTGGATCAGTAGTTCCCGCAACCAAGCAGTCGTAATCGAACGCGTGCAGAAAGCAATGAGCGCATGAATCCGGAGGATCGAAATCCATGCTTTGGACAATCTTTGTGATACTGCTGGTGCTGTGGCTGTTGGGAATGGTCAGTTCCTATACGTTGGGCGGGTACATTCACATTCTGCTGATTGTGGCGTTGGTGGTTGTCGTGATTCGTGTGATCCAGGGACGCAGTCCAGTCGTGTGAGAGGAGAATACAACTATGAAGGGCCTTGTATTGGTTGGCATTTTGCTGTTAGTTTTAGGGCTTCTATCATTTGCTGTGCCGATTCCGCATAACGAAGATCATGGTGTAAAGATCGGCGACGCCAAGATTGGTGTGACTACCCAAACCTCTGAGAAGCTGCCTCCAGCAGTTGGAATCACGCTTCTAGCGGGCGGAGTGCTTGCACTGGTCCTGGGATCACGAAAAAATTAACAAGCCCCCTTCATTTCATGACGGGTGCGTTCGAGGATATTATGACTGACAAGCCCAGCGTGACACTGCCAGCGGTCGTCGAAAAAGTCATCGACTCGCCCCATCCTGGGCAACCGCAAAAGGCGCAGATCAACATTCAGGATGGCGCCGAACCGCTTTACAAGGAAATCAGGATCGAGAACACATTGCAGGACGGAAATGGAGAGCGAGTCAAACTCAAGGAAGGGGCAAAAGTAAACGTAACCGTCGCGGCGACTCCGTCCGGCGTAGTTCCGGCGCCGAAAATATCCCAATAATGGATCGCACATTGCAGCCTTTTTCCCGAGATGTTTTCGGGTGACTCCGACCATCCGCTTGCCCAATTTTGTTTCAATCCGCGATTGGATATAGTGTTCAAGGCTTCCAATCGTCACTTCTGTCGGTAATTTTGCCGGCCATTCGTCCTACCTTACAGCCAAGATCGACATCCAACGTAATGGTGAACGAAAGGAGTGCAAATTGAAAAAGGCAATCACCACCGTGACGAAGATGGCCGGGAGAAGTATTATGATCATCGGAACTGGAGGCCTGCTTCTCGGTGCCTACATATTCGTCACTTCGCTGCCCGATCTAAAGCGCTACGCTCGCATCAGCACCATGTAAGCGTGATTCGGTCCGCGGACGACCCTGCGGTTAGTCAGCGATTCTAGCGCCGTTTTCGAAAGAATTCTTGCAGGATTTCTGCTGAACGGCCTGCTAGGACCCCGTCGCGCACTTCCATCTGGTGATTCAGTTCCGGATGATTCAGAACCTGCAAAACTGACTGCACGGCTCCCGCTTTGGGATCGTGCGCGCCGTACACTAAGCGGTGGATGCGAGCATGAATCAAGGCTCCCGCACACATCGCGCAAGGCTCAATGGTCACAAACAGCTCGCATTCTCCCAGGCGATGGTTGCCGATGTGCGTCCCCGCCTCGCGCAAGGCCACGATTTCAGCATGGGCGGTGGGATCGTGATCGGTGAGATTGCGGTTCCATCCGCGGCCGACTACCCGCCCGCCACAGACCACCAAAGCTCCGACCGGGACCTCTCCCAGTTCCAAGGCTCTCTGTGCGCAGCGTAGCGCCTCTTCCATGAGGAGTTCGTCGGCGGTGGGTTCAGAGGCTGCGGCATCGGTTCGCCGCCGTGGTTTGTCAGAGGAAGGCACGCAAAATATTGTACGGTCTCGAGCCCCAGATGAAGCCCCGCAGTAGAAGCGAAGTTGGCGAAAAACTGATGCCGACCGTCGCGACCCAAAAGTCTAGATATTCTGAAGCGCCGTCCGCACCACTTCTGGTACGACCGCATGGACCAGTTGGGGAACAACCGTCGCTACCACGAAGCGTGTTATCACCAACGCTGGTAGACCGACAAGTGCCCAAACCGAAGTCGGAAGACTAGAGAGGTAGGCTTTCATAACCATGTCCTTGGTCTTGATACGCAAGCTGCGGCCGGGAAGTTCCCGTGACGATCTTAAGGGACTGACCATACTCCTGCTGAAGGCCGGAAATAGTGGAATGCCGCCGGGTACTATGCCGTCATTCTGGAATCAGCGGCAGCCCCTGAAGATTCCACGCGACGTGAAGGACGGCGCTGTTGGTCGCGAGGATCGCTGATTTCCCCGGCGCAAAGGCCAGTCCGACGAGTCCCTGCCCGGAGACTTGTAAGCTCGCCTTGGCGTCCGGCGTGATCTTCACAATGCCGCGTTTGCCGGAGAGGGAAGCGGCCACATAGAGGTTGCCGCTAGTGTCAAACGCCATACCTTGAGGGCGTCCCAGTCCGCGGTAAAACACCGAGACGCTACCGTGTGGGTCCACCTTATAAATGCTATCGAAACTGGAAGTGGTAGGACCGGAGACGAAGAGGTCACCATGGGGGCCGAAGGCTAGATGGTAAGCCGATACGCTCGGCTCCAGGGTGGCAAACACGAAAATCTGCCGGTCCGGCGCGATCTTAAAAATGGTTCCGCTGCGGTCGCCGACATACAGATTTTGGTTGCGGTCAAAAGCCATCCCCGTCGCGACACCCATGCCTTCAGCATACGAAGACATCGTGCCGTTGGGTGCAACCTTGTAGACGGTTTCGTCGTGCCGCGAGGAAACATACATCTGGCCCGCGCGATCGAAAGCGATGGCGGTCGCGTTCATCATTTCGTTCAGATAAGGAGTGAGTACATAACTCGTATCGATTTTGAAAATCGCCACCGGCACTTTTTGTCCGCGCGATCCGGAGAACGTTACGTAAATATTGCCCTCGAGGTCGAGCGCGGGATTCGTTACAGGATGAAGGTTGTCGACAATGGGGACCGCCACCTGAATTGCATGAGCGTTGCTGACGTGCCCGTCCGTCCCCACGACAACGGGCCCCGTGACAGCGCCTTCGGGAACGCGGGCGATGACAAAATCGTCGGCGCTGATTAACACCGACCCTTCCACCTCGCCAAAAGTGACGCGCGGCCGGCGCAGTTCAGCGGGACGCAGTCCGGTGCCAACGATCCGGACCTCGCCTCCGGGCAACGCAAAGGCGGGGGCGACCGCCTCAATGTGTGGCTTGCCGTTTACGTTCTTTTTGCCGAGCAATCGGTCGGAAATTCCCATGAGTTCGTTCCGCTGGCAGCCGGTCTACCTAATTAGAAGTCCAAAGTGCAGCAACAGATGCATGATTCCCAAAGCGTATAAACCTGCTCCGAGGTCGTCGACAACGATTCCTGCGCCTTTCGGCAGACGTTCCAGTTGACGCACCGGCGGCGGCTTCAGAATATCGAAGACACGAAAAAGTATAAGGCTCGCAAGGAAAGTTCTCCAAGCCAGTGGGACCGCAATCAAAGCCACCAGTTGACCGGCGACTTCATCGATCACGACAAATTGTGGATCCTTTAATCCCGACGAGCGGACGACACGCGTCGCCGCCGGGATGCCGATCAGTGTTGCGAAACCAGCCGCGAGAAGCGTTGCCCACGTTCGGGATTCAATCGGAATGCGCCAGCTGATAAAAGCCCACAGGACTACGGTAGTGACCGATCCCCATGTACCCGGTCCGGGTTTCAGCCGGCCGATGCCGCAGAAGGTCGCGACGAGATTTGCCCAATGCGGCAGGCGCGGGCGGGACACCCCCGCGACAGCCGGCGGGACGCCGGCGCTACGGTCGGGGGCCGAGGTGAGTTTGAGAGTATCTTTCACTCGGTTTCGTCCGGGTCGAGGTTGCTGTCCCGGATTACCTCTTCGTCCTGCACCGGTTCAGAAATCACGTACGCCCCGCTCGCCCATTTTCCGAGATCGATCTGGCGACAGCGATCGCTACAAAAGGGGAAGTCGGGGACAGTACTCACAACTGACTTTTTACAGATCGGACAGCGAAGTTTCAATCGGCGAGGCATAAAGGAAATTGCAGAAGTAAGAAGTAAGATTGCAGAAGTAAAAGCCGGCGTGAGGATGTTTTTACTTCTTCAATCTTACTTCTTACTTCTGACTTCGTTTAAACAATCTGGGCGACCAGGTCGTAGTCGTGCGCCTCAGTAATGCGGCAGCGGTAGAATTGGCCTTTTTGCGGGTCCAACCCGTCAGGGTAGTCGTTCACGAAGACTTTGCCGTCGATTTCGGGAGCATGCATCGCGGTACGCCCCTCCCAAAGCAGGTCGCTTTCTTCGGAAGGCCCCATCAGCAGCAAATCCACCTCACAGCCGATGAGCGACTTTTTCTTGGCGCGGCTGATTTTCTTCTGCATTGACATCAGCGTTTTGCGCCGGCTCTCTATCTCGCGCCCGGATAGTTTTTCTTCGAGATCGAAAGCCCCCGCGCCCTCCTGGTCAGAGTAGCCGAAGGCCCCCATCCAGTCGAACGTTGCTTCCTTGGTAAAGGCGCACAGTTCCTCAAACTCTTTTTCCGTTTCGCCGGGAAAGCCAACCACGAAGGACGTTCTCAACGTCAGATTCGGGATGGTACGCCGCATCTTCTCGATCGACCGTAGAAACAAGTCCGCGCCGCCGCCGCGCTTCATTCGTTTCAACACCGAGGCGGAAGCGTGTTGCAGCGGCACATCGATATATGAGCAAATATTCTCGTGTGCGGCGATGGTTTCGAGCAGTCGGCCCGTGATCTTATTCGGATAGGCGTAAAGGAAACGAATCCAGCGCAATCCCTCCACGCCAGCTAATTTTTCGAGCAGCAACGCCAGTCCGTCTTTCAAGCCAAAATCTTCCCCGTAGCAGGTCGTGTCTTGTCCAATCAGGGTGATCTCGCGCACGCCCGATTTCACCAGCCGCTCTGCTTCAGCGATGACTGATTCGAAACGCCGCGAGCGAAACTGTCCGCGCAGCTGCGGGATGATGCAAAACGTGCAGGGATGATCGCAGCCCTCGGCGATCTTGATGTAAGCGGTGTACCCCGGAGTCGCGAGGACGCGCGGCGTGGCCTCGTCATAAAGATAGTTTGGGAGATCGGCGATGGCGCCATCCCACGAGTCACGCGCGAAACGCCCCTGTTGCCTGCGATGGTCACCCTCGGGACGCGAGGTTAGGATCGTGAAGGGGCTAGGTGCTGCATTTGTCGGTGCCACTCCCGCAGCGGACAGAATCTCGTCCAATTCGCCGGTCCCCACGACGGCGTCCACTTCCGGCATGTTCTTCAGGATCTCGCCACGAAAGCGTTCCACTAGGCATCCCGCCACCACCAGTTTCTTTGTCCTCCCGTCGGCTTTCAGCCGCGCCATCTCAAGGATCGTATCGACCGATTCCTGCTGCGCGCTGCCGATAAAGGAACAGGTATTGACCACGATCACGTCAGCATCCTCCGCGGCCGGCGTCAGTTCCGCACCCGCGTGCGCGAGCATACCCATCATGACCTCGCTATCGACGAGGTTCTTGGGGCAGCCCAGGCTGACAAACCCAACCTTGATTGGGACAGTCGGCCGCTCGGTCGCGGAAATCGTCTTCTGTTCAGGCATTGGAGACTGGGTCAACCGGAAAGGGAGACCTATTGATTTTATCATTTGGGACTCTCTCGCGCTGATCGACATGCGGGGCTAGCTCCCCGCATCACGGTGGGTAACTTTCGTTACCACCGAAGGGCAGTGCGCATGCTACTCTTAGGAAAACAAACTACATCCCTCAATACTCCGGAGGAGAGATGTCGCTCAAACGCCTCGCCGCTCTGATCGCGTGTGTCACAGTTCTCGTTGCTGCCGCTGGCGCGCAACGTAACGAGATTTCCGGCACGCTGGGCCGCGTATTTGTCAGCTCGCAGGCCGTCAAAGGAGGGGATTTCTTCGACCCGAACATTCATTTCGGCAATGGGATCACGATCGGCGGTAACTACAGCCGTTTCCTCAAGAGGTATGGCGTGTTTGGAGTCTCAGGTGAAGTGGCCGTCGCCTACTCCCCCGACATGGACCTGAACCTCAGCCAGAATCTGATTCCGGAAGCTTATCAGTCCTACTTCATCACTCCTGCCGTGCGAGTGAACTTCTTCTCCGGAGAGACTCTGACGCCATGGGTCAGCGTCGGCGGCGGTTACGGCGGCTTCCGCATGTCGCAGAACCTGAATTTCTACGGATCGAACCCTGGCAAAACCAGCACCAACACCGGCGTATTTCAGTTCGGATGCGGCGTAGACGTTTGGCCCTGGCAGAGGTGGGGTTTTCGGATGGAAGCTCGCGATTTTTATTCGGGCGTACCCGATCTCAATGTCACCACGGTCCGTAGCCGGCAACACAACATCTACGTCGGCGGCGGAGTCATCCGGCGTTTTTAGTCAAACCAACTTTGCCACCCGTTCTGCATTTCGGGAGCACGACATTTCCTCCCCACCGGGAGGGCAGCCGTGCCCTTAAGGCGCCAAAATTGACTGGCGTTTTAACGCCAAGGCTCGCTGCGGACGCACCATGCTAGCGTTCTACCGTAGCTATTTCCTCATACAATTCCGGCAGCGCCCGCGCCCCTTCCGCCGATTGGCCGAAGCGGGCGGACTCGTACGCTCGCGTAAACGTCGCGACTTTCTTCTGCAGCGCAGGCTCCTGGATGCCGGTTACAAAATCGCAGGGCGTTTGTCCGGGAGATTTTCTCCAGCCTCGACGCGCCAACCGGCGCAGCATCCGGTCGTACCAGAGGGTGGCGGATTCACGAGGAGCGCGGTCCGGATGCGCTCGCAGCCGCCAGTTCGCCAATCCGCGGAGAATCTGCCGGAGATTCAGAAGCACCAGCAGGAGCGCGCCTACAACGACGCTTCCCGCCATCCACCATTCGGGAGACTGCGTAACCCGCTGGTGAATTCGCCGTGCGGAGTTCAGCAACGCGTCATAGTTTCGCGAGTACCACTCGCGCAATGAGTCATACATTCTGCGCGTGCTTTGCCCGGCGCCCTCGCCAAGGGAGCGCTGATGGCTCACATCGTAGTTGATCACCCATTCGCGCCAGAAGGACGCAGCTGCGTCGACATAAAGAGACATTCGCGACCAGCCAGAGTGCGTATCCAGGTCGCCGCCCGGCGTCGGATCGAAACTGACCCATCCATTGCCCGGAAAATAAGCCTCCACCCACGAATGTGCATTGCTGGCGCGCACCACGTACTGGCCCGTCAGATCGTTGAATTCGCCACCGCGGAATCCCGTAACGATACGGGAGGGAATCCGCAGCGATCGCAACATCACCGCCATGGAACTGGCAAAGTACTCGCAGTGTCCCTTCTTCCTCTCGAACAGGAAATAGGCCAGCGGATCCCGCGGTATCGTACGTCCCAGGTCCAGCGTGTAGCCAAAGTGAGTGCGCAAATATCGCTCCATCGCTACCGCTTTATCGTAGTTGTCGGGTGCGGAGGCAGTGATAACTGTCGCCAGCCTGGAAATACGAGTGTCGAGCGGGGGCAAGGTCAGATAAAGCCCCATATCACTCGAGACGGTGTTCGGCGCCAAACGCAGTTCGCCGGCATCGGGTTCGGTCAATTGCGATTCCGCTTCGTAACGGTTCACGGGATGTTCAGAGTCGAGGTTGTAAACTGATCCTCCCGCATCTGTTGTGAGGCGAGTGTAACTTCCGAGTAGAGTCGCCGGCTTGTCCGCCAGGAAAAGTACGTTCGTTCCCAGCGGCTCCATCAGCACGTGGTACCGAATCTTTCGGACCGTGATGTCGGAGGGGTTCTCCGTGTGCCCCATTCCGATGCGGTAACTGCCATTACCCGAGTGCTGTAGATCGAATTGCTGAAAGGAATTCGACCAGATTCTCCCGTCAAACTGGCTTAGCACGACTCCGCGCCACTTCAGATCGTAAGCGCCCTCCAGGTCATTCTCGATCTGGATGTGCATGACGACGGCGTTGGACTGCTGAATCTGTCCGATCCGTCCCAGTTGTACCCGGTCGCTGAATCCGGTGGAGAGATCGCTGCCCGGAGAATAGGCGCTCAAGTAGCGCGACGATACTCGTGGCAACAGAAAAAATATTAACGATCCACCAGCCAGGATCATCAGCATCAGCATGGGCGCTGTGGCGAACAGAACATTGGCCATGCGGCGATAAGGCGCGGAATCCTTCCCTTCCTGTGCCCGCCCGCTGTCTTCGGCGACCGAGTGGCGCATCTCCATCAGCACGAACGTGATGACCGCAATCAACAGAAAAGCAGCGAAGGAGAATAGAAAAACACTATTGACCGTCAGCACCGCCGCCGCCAGTACCATCAGGAACGACAAAACCGCCAGCATGAAGTGATCGCGCGCCCGTTGCAGAGAAAACAGCCGAATGACCATCCCAAACAAAACCAGGTGCACCGTTGCTACGAGGAAGCCACGCGACACGAAAAAATAATCCAGGAAGTAAACCGCGACGTAGACCACCGTCAGATAGGTAGTCCAGCGTTCCGGGATCGTGAACTGCCGATGCGTAATTAGGTGATATCCGCGAACCAGCAGAGCACATCCCACCACGACGACCGCCAGCAGATCCAATCCCCCAGTGGAGGCGAGTGTTCCAAAGCCAGTCAGAACCAGCAGATAGAGAGCGACATCAAAGTAGCGCTCAATCGCCATGGCCATCGTGACTTTGCCCGGGTTGGCGGCAGCTTCAAACACGGATCCTCTCTATTGTTGGCGAAACCGGCAAGGAAGGGAAGTGTCGGCGGTAATCATGCCCGAGTCTTGGCAGCATCGTCAGTTGACTGTCAAGCGGCTCTGCCCCAAGCCGCGCCGAATACTCGAATCCGTTTCGAAGCGCGAGACAGTCCGTCCCGATGCGCAAGAGATATTTGATACAATCAAACGATCAGGTTGGGGACGTAGTTCAGTTGGTTAGAACGCTGCCCTGTCACGGCAGAGGCCGCGGGTTCGAGTCCCGTCGTCCCCGCCATTCTTTTCAAGCACTTGCAATCCTAACGTCTGGCAAATCAGGGGATGTTAGGGGACGATAAGCGCCGAACGAGAATGGTCCCATTCCCCGAACGATCCAAAACAACGCTCATTGGATTAGGTTTGTCTTCGGCAAAATACCCGTCGGCAAAATAGCGTCGACCAATTTGTCCTGTGCCAAGCGCTTGGTCTTCGATGTTGCCTGCAGGTACTTGTTCGTGACATGAAGGTTGCTGTGCCGCAAGTAGTCGCGGATTGTGAGCTGATGTTCGCCCATCTCCGCCAGCATAGTTCCAACCGAGTGCCGAAACGTGTGCCAGCCCACACCCGTGATTCCGATCCGTCTGAATGCAGGCTGAATCTTCTTCTTTAACACTGAAGCTAGATCTAACGGCTTGCTGCCTTCTAGTCTTTCGGAAGGGAATACGAAATCTTCCGGTTTGTTGTAGAGGCTTTGCGATCTCCACTCCTGCAAGGAATATTTTAGGCTTGGATGCATCGGCAACTGTTTTGCAGACGCTTCCGTTTTTGTGCTCTTCAGGTTTCCACCTCGACGCCAGTAATACGAATGTTGGACGCTGATGCTCATGTTGTCGAAGTCGCACGACAGCCAACGTAACGCCCCGAGTTCGCCTTGACGTATACCCAAGGTCCCTTCTAGAAACACGAGCAACTGATCCCGAAACTCTAACTCTGCCAATCCGAGCTTGACCTGCTCCGGTGACAAAACTAAGGGGGATCTCTGACGTTTGGCGCTGATCCGTACGCCAGTGCTCGGGCCTCATTTGCCTCCACTCCCTACCGGTATCCCTGAAGAGATGGGATTGTGGCCACAAAACTCCCACCGAACGGCGTGCGAAAACAAAGCAGACATCACACACTTGATTTTGGCTTTGGTTCCATCCGCAACTCCGGTCGCCCGTAGCCAACGCTCTACCTCGACAGTTTTGACTTGTTCTAGTGGTAGATTGCCCCAGCGTGGAACAATCCAGTTCTTTGCGTAAATTATGTACGCATCCTGTGTCGATAAGGCTTTGAGAGGCAATTCCTCTTGAGAGTAGTGCTCCCAAAGCGTGTTGATTGTGGTTCGCCGCAGGTTCCTGTGCCGTATGTCGAGTAGACGCCAGCCTCACAAGGGGAACGACACGACGGGCCAAACATTAGCTGCGACCAAGAGGGATCTTAGCGACCGCATCCGCGGGCCTCATTGTCGGCAATCTGGGGACGAAAAATTGCAGCACGCAGACCAAAACCGCACTGGAGTCTTTCTGGGCCTATGTCGCCTTTATCATGAACTCTCTAGTCTTTCTGCTGATCGGACTTGAGATACACGTCGGTGCGCTGGTGCGTTCCTGGCGTCCCGTAGTTCTGACCGTGGGAGCCGTTCTTGTTGGCCGCGCCTTGTCTGTCTATCTACTAATACCAGTGAGTAACGCTTTCACAGAGAAGATTCCACTGCGTTGGCAACACGTTATCGCGTGGGGTGGTCTGCGCGGTGCACTGGCTCTCGCTCTTTGGATGCAACAATGTTCTGGTGACGGACGCGGTCTAGCGATGTCGCTGAGACGAATGTTTCGAGGTTGTGCGTCGCGACAGTAAACCCAGGATACTCATCTTCAGGAATGGGGCCAAATGATGTGGTCTTCCGGGCTTCTGGCGATACGGCATGAACCACGAAAAGTTGAGCATCGTTAGCCTTGGTTATCGCCGCCGCAAATTCGGCGGCGAGGCGTGAGGCTTCCGAAAAATCGATTGTCACGAGAATATTCTTGAACGTAATGCTCTTCTCCAATGCTAGAGTCTCATCGCAGCCCTCCTACAGAACTAACATTCTTGTTCACAACGAGTATCGCGGCGCCGGGCAATTCGCCTTAGTGCGCGCTCTTACAGCCGGTTGCGATGGAAATCACAGTGGCGGCGGGCTAGTCGGAGCGCAAATACCCCCGGGCAGCGTCTGACGTCCTGAGATATTCTCGGCTTTTGACCGCCCGCATGTATTGCGCCCTTTCGAATCCCTCGGGATCGGCAGATCGCAGTTGACTCATGCTGCCTCGCATCTGCCGCACCGACTCATATTCGTGAATCGACATCCAATGCACCATCCCGCCCTCGATGGATCGAAGGTGATCTATCCCGTTTCGAAGCAGGGTCGAACACAGCATGGTCACGTCCGCGCCGGCCATCAGGAGTTTTAAGACATCTTCGGCCGAATGGACTCCGGTGGTCGCCGCGAGGCTGGCCCGAACGCGTCCAAACAAGATACCGACCCAGGTAAGCGGAAGCCGCATTTCGTGAGAATTGCTAAGACTCACCGACGGCTTTATTTCCAGCTGGTCCAGGTCAATGTCGGGCTGGTAGAAACGATTGAACATCACCAGGCCGTCAGTTCCGGACTCATCAAGCCGGCGCGCCATGTATGCCATGTTGCTGAAAAACGGACTGAGCTTTATGGCTACCGGAATCTTGACCGCGCTCTTGACCGCCCGCAGGATACTCAAATACTTGGCCTCTACGTCTACACCTGAAACCCTTGAATCGGTGGCTAGAGAATAAATATTGCACTCGATGGCATCGGCCCCGGCCTGCTCCACTTCCCGGGCATAGTCGGTCCAGGATCCCACGTTGGCGCAATTCAGGCTGGCGATGATGGGGATTTTCACCGCCTCTTTGGCGCGGCGGATGTGGTTCAAGTAACCAACCGGGCCGAGGTGAAACTCAGCTCCCTTGGGAAAGTAACTGAGCGACTCAGCATAGCTTTCGGTGCCGGCGAAAAGCCTGTCTTCTAGTTGGCTTGCATCCTCGCGTAACTGCTCTTCAAATAAAGAGAACAGCACGATCGCCGAAGCTCCGGCATCTTCCAGGCGGCGGATGTCACTAAGCTCATGCGACAGAGGCGACGCAGAGGCTACCAGCGGCGTGCGCAAATTCAGCCCCAGATAAGTTGTGCTCAGGTCGCTCATTATTTTTCTCCTACGGCTGCGGTGGCCGGCGCCGGGGATTCGCCCTTGCGTTGCGCCAGATATTCGTACATTTGATAGCGGATATTTACGTCATCCTGCGCCTGCTTCCATAGGCGGGCGGCCTCTTCCGGCCTGCTCATTGCCAGCATCTTGAACCGCGTCTGCTGCTGAAATATCTCTTTCACTTTCCGGGTGGGAGTACGCGAGTCGAGTATCAGGGGGTTCTCGCCGGCTAGCGCCCGTTCCGGGTTGTAGCGGTACAGTATCCACTGCCCAGACTCGACCATCTTCTTCTGCTCGGACATTGCCGTGGTCATGTCTATTCCGTGCGCGATGCAGTGCGAGTAGGCAAGAATGACGCTCGGACCGTCGTGAGCCTCGGCCTCCAGGAATGCCTTTAGTGTGTGCTCATCTTTTGCGCCCATGGCAACACTGGCCACGTACACGTTTCCGTAGCTCATGGCCATTAGCCCGAGATCCTTCTTGCGCCCGGACTTGCCTCCTGCGGCAAATTTGGCTACGGCGGCCCGTGGGGTGGACTTGGACGCTTGTCCTCCTGTATTGGAGTAGACCTCGGTATCGAGCACCAGCAGGTTCACATTGAGACCGCTCGCCAGCACGTGATCAAGGCCACCGTAGCCAATGTCATAGGCCCACCCGTCGCCGCCCACAATCCAGACGCTCTTCTTCACCAGCATGTCCGCGAGGGTGAGCAGTTGCCTCGCCTCTGGACTTTCCAATTGCGATAACTTTCTTTTCAACTCTGCGACGCGCTCCCGCTGTTCGTAAATGTCCGCCTCATCTTTTTGTGGAGACTCCAACACCGCCGCCGCCAAACTCTCTCCAATCGATCCAGCTGACCGCTGCACTAGCTCACGTGCGAACTCAGTCTGCTTGTCGATGGAAACGCGGAACCCCAAACCGAACTCGGCGTTATCTTCAAACAGGGAGTTCGACCAGGCCGGACCTCGGCCGTCGGCATTCTTGGCCCACGGAGTCGTGGGCAAGTTGCCGCCATATATAGACGAGCAGCCGGTTGCGTTCGCCACCACGGCACGGTCGCCGAAAAGCTGCGACATGAGCTTCAGGTATGGAGTTTCGCCGCAGCCCGAGCAGGCTCCGGAGAACTCAAACAGCGGCTCCTGCACCTGCTGCTGGCGGATATTGGTCAGCTTGATCTGCCGTCGATCCATCTCCGGGAGCTTGAGGAAGAATTTCCAGTTTTCGGCTTCCGGAGCTCGCAGCGGTGGCTGGGGCGCCATATTAATGGCTTTCAACCGTGTCTCGCTTTTGTTTTTGGCGGGGCAGATGTCTACGCAGATGCCGCAGCCGGTACAGTCTTCCGGCGCCACCTGGATGGTGTATTTCTTCCCCGCCCATTCTTTGTCGCGCACGTCGGCGGATTTGAAAGTGACGGGCGCTCCCTCCAGTTCGCGGGAGTCGTACACCTTGATGCGAATGACGGCGTGTGGACAAACCATGGCGCATTTGCCGCACTGTATGCAGGTCTTGGTGTCCCATACCGGTATATCGAGCGCGATGTTGCGCTTTTCCCATTTGGCGGTCCCGGTGGGAAAAGTGCCGTCCGCAGGAAACGCACTGACCGGGAGGTCGTCGCCGCGGCCGCTATAGATAACGCTAAGAACATCGCGCTCGAATTTCGGTGCTTCCGCGGGGAACGCCGGGGAAAGTTCGATCTGGCTGGTGGGCTCCGCGGGAATTGTGACTTCAAACAGATGGGCCAGAGTCTCGTCAACGGCATGCAAATTCTTCTGAACGATATCCTCGCCCTTCCGGCCGTAGGTATCGCGAATCGATTTTCGGATGGCGTGGATCGCGTCTTCCCGAGGCAGGACCTTGGAAATTGCGAAGAAGCAAGTCTGGAGAATGGTGTTCATGCGCGACCCCATGCCGGTATCGCGAGCTACCTGATAGGCATCGATCACATAGAACCTTACGCGCTTGGAAATCAACTGTTCCTGCACCGGCCGCGGCAAGTGCTGCCAGACCTCGTCTTTACCGAATGGACTGTTCAGCAGAAACACCCCGCCCGGCGTCAGCGCCTCCAAGACGTCGTAGCGCTCCAGAAATATCCACTGATGGCAGCCGATAAAGTTCGCCTTGGAGATCAGGTAAGCAGAATGGATGGACCCCGGGCCAAATCGCAAGTGTGAAACGGTTGCCGCCCCCGACTTCTTCGAGTCGTAGACGAAGTAGCCTTGTGCATAGTTGTCAGTGTTCTCCCCAATAATCTTGATGGAATTCTTGTTGGCGCCGACGGTGCCATCCGCCCCGAGGCCGTAGAACATCGCTCGGACGACACTCTCCGGTTCAATCGAAAACTCAGGATCGTAGTCCAGGCTGCTCTGGCTCACGTCGTCCTGAATCCCGATGGTGAAATGCGACTTGGGGTCCTCCACCGCCAGATTGTCGTAGACCGCCTTTGCCATTGCGGGGGTAAATTCTTTCGACGACAGTCCATAACGGCCGCCAACGATAAGCGGCTGGGACCGCCCCCATCCCTGCCGGCCCCCCTCGTACATGGCGTTCACCACATCCAGGTAGAGTGGATCTCCGGCCGCTCCCGATTCCTTGGTTCGATCGAGAACCGCGATCTTTTTTACAGTTGCCGGCAGGACCGCGAAAAATGCCTGCACCGCGAATGGCCGGTACAACCGGACTTTCAGCACTCCAACTTTTTCTCCGCGATCACTCAGAAAATTTGCAGTCTCCTGGGCCGTTTCGGCTCCCGAACCCATCATGACGATCACTCGTTCAGCTTCGGGATCGCCCGCATAATCGAACAGCCGATAAGACCGGCCAACTACCTCGCGAAATTTGTCCATCGCGGCCTGCACCTTGTCGGGGCAATCTTTGTAAAAAGGATTTCCCGCTTCGCGTGCCTGGAAATAAACATCTGGGTTCTGCGCCGTGCCCCGCAAGACGGGATGGTCCGGCGACAGCGCGCGCCGACGGTGCTCGGCGATACGCTCGAAACAGATCAGCGCCCGCATGTCGTCTTCGGTCAGCATTTCAATCTTGTTCACCTCATGCGAGGTGCGGAATCCGTCGAAGAAGTGCAGAAAAGGGATACGGGATTCGAGCGACGCCGTGTGCGCAATCAGCGCCATGTCCATGGCTTCCTGGACCGAATTGGAGCAAAGCATCCCGAATCCCGTGGTTCTGCAAGCCATTACGTCGGAGTGATCGCCGAAAATCGATAAAGCATGCGTGGCCACCGTACGGGCCGAGACATGAAAGACGGCGGGCGTGAGCTCGCCCGCGATTTTATTCATGTTTGGAACCATCAACAGCAGGCCTTGCGATGCAGTGAAGGTGGTGGCCAGGGCCCCCGTTTGCAGGGCACCGTGAACGGCCCCGGCAGCGCCACCTTCGCTCTGCATTTCCACCACTCGTGGAACTGTTCCCCAAACATTAGGCACGCGCTCCGAGGCCCACTGGTCGGCCCATTCGCCCATCGCGGAGGATGGGGTGATGGGGTAAATGGCAATTACTTCATTGAGCCGGTAGGCCACATTCGCCACCGCCTCATTGCCGTCCATGGTCTTAACTTTTCGCATCATGGGTGCCCTCGCGCTTACTTGCTTATCATGACGGAATCGTCACCGAGTGTCGGGAATCCGGTTCACAGGTGGATGTGATCTGAATCACACCGGCTGATCGGCGCATAAATGGGCGCTCCCGCCTGCGGGACAACGTCTAATCTATAAGTAGAGAACACTGATGAAGGCCGCCATTCTAAATTCGCCGAAGCCGATTTCGCAGCGTCCCCTCCAGATTGCGGACGTGCCACAACCCATACTGCCGCCAAATCATGTTTTATTGAGAGTTCGGGCCTGCGGAGTCTGCCGTACGGATCTGCACATCGTGGAAGGTGAACTTCCGCAGCTGCGCGCCCCTCTTATCCCCGGTCATCAGATCGTAGGTGAGGTGACCGCGGGAGCCACCGCTGAGTTGCCGGCAGGAACCCGAGTCGGGGTCTCCTGGATCGGAGGAACCGACGGCACCTGCTGGTATTGCCGGCACGATCACGAAAATCTTTGTGACGCTCCAACCTTCACCGGCTATGGGATGGACGGCGGATATGCCGAATACGTTAGCGCTCGAACCGATTTCGTGTTCCCCCTGCCTGTGGATCTGGATGATCTTCACGCCGCGCCTTTGTTGTGCGCCGGCATCATTGGCTTCCGCAGTTTGCGAGTGGCGGAAGTGCAACTTGGTGAGCGCGTCGGCCTATTCGGATTTGGCGCGTCGGCACACCTTGCCATTGCGGTTTTGCAAGCGTGGGGCTGTGAGGTGTACGTCTCAACCCGTGGCGCGTCGCATCGTCAGCTTGCCGAGTCGCTTGGCGCTCACTGGGTAGGAGATGAAACTGCAAAACCTCCAGTGGAACTGGACCGAGCGGTCACATTCGCACCCAGCGGAGATGTGGTGATCGCAGCTCTCTCCAGCCTTCGCAAGGGGGGAGTGGTGGCGATTAATGCGATTCATCTGGATCGCATTCCGGAATTTGATTATGACCGATTGCTGTGGGGAGAGCGCCAACTGCGTAGCGTCGCCAACATGACTCGAGACGATGCTCGCGACTTCCTAAATCTTGCGGCAGAAATCCGCCTTCGGCCGAAAGCCACGTCCTATAGGCTCGATCAAGCGAACGAGGCGCTTGCCACGCTAAAGAGCGACCGCGTGGATGGCGCGTTAGTGCTAATTCCGTAATCAACGTTCCGCGAATACGCTACAGATCAAGCACCGCTTTCATCGAGCTGGAACCGTCAAGCATGCGCAGACGGAAACCAACCGCCTTCGAGATGGCCTGCATGGCAATGTTGTCGCGCAGCATCTCTGAGGAGAGACGCGTGAGATTTTCGCTGCGGGCAATTTCAAGTAGGCCTTGCATGAACTGAAGGCCCAAGCCGCGCCGCTGATAGTGGTCCGAAACCAGAATGGCGACTTCGGCTTCTTGCTTTTCGTGGATCCGGTTCAGCCGGCCCACGCCCACGATGATGATCCCGGACTTCGGATCATTGACCTCCGCCACTAATGCCAGATCCCGGTCATAGTCCCCGAAACAGATGCGCACCAGGCGGTCGTGCGCCACACGCGCCCCCAAACTCATGGAGCAGAAGTAACGCAGATAAACGGTTCGGTCAGATAGAGTCTCATGGAACCGCGCGACAAGCGGTTCGTCCTCCGGTCGAATGGGCCGCAGCGTAACTTTTTCTCCATCCTTCAATCTGATTTGCGAAACGTACTGGACCGGATATGGCCGGATCGCCGGCTTAGGCAACTGGTCAGCGAGTGTAGATGGATCGTGCAACAGCACGCGTGCATCGAGTGCCAATATCCGGTTCGAGGTAGCCAACAGCGGATTGATGTCGATCTCGCTAATCCATGGTTGCTCCAGCACTAATTGGCTGAAGCGCACCAGCAAACTCTTGAGTGCGTTCAAATCGACCGGCGGGCGCCCCCGAACCCCCTTGAGCGCCTTGAATATTTTGGTCTGTTCGATGAGGCGTTGCGCCAGGGTCGAGTTCAAAGGTGGCAGGGCTAGGGCGCGATCTCTATAAATTTCCACCAGCTGCCCCCCGGAGCCAAATAATATTACGGGGCCGAACTGCGAATCAATGCTGCTGCCAAGAATCAACTCGTAGCCCTCGGCTTTGATCATGGGCTGCACCGTCACCCCGCCAAAATGTTCCGGGCCAACCTTAAGTCCAACTGAACTCTTGATTTCCTGGAACGCTAAGCGCAGAGCTGCTTCATCTTTGATGTTCAGCATCACACCGCCTACGTCTGTCTTGTGGGTGATGGTCTCGGAAAAGACTTTCAGGACAATCGGATATCCCATCTCGGCGGCATGCGCCGCCGCTTCGCCCTCGCTTCGGGCAATCCGAGTCTCAACGGTGGGGATATCGTACAGAAAAAGCAACCGCTTCGATTCATATTCGTTAAGTAGGACCCGACCTTGGGCTCGCGCCTGAGTAATAATTCCCGCCACTTCGGCGAGCGCATCCGCGCAAATGTCAGGTCCCGCCGCAAGCGTTGGCGTCTCATACAAGGCGCGCAGATTGTAGTTGTAGCGCCACATGTGGGTGAAGGCGCGCGCCGCGGTGTCGGGATAGGGCACGGTCGGAATCCCCGCCCGATTCAGAATATGTTCGCCTTCTTCGATCGCCGGCCCACCCATCCAACTTGCCAGCACGGGCTTTCCATACTGTTTGGCGTAGGGCGCAAGCCGGTGTGCAATCTGTGATGGATCCGTCATCCCCTGTGGAGTCAGGATTACCAGGAGCCCATCACTGTTCGGGTCTGCTGCCGCCGCTTCAATGGCCTTGGCGTAGCGCTCCGCGTCCGCGTCGCCCAGAATATCGATGGGATTGTGATGGCTCCAATGCTCCGGCAAAAGGCTGTTCAGCTTCTCGACGGTACCTGGCGCGAGCGCGCCCAATTCTCCGCCATTGCCGATCAGCGAGTCGGTGGCCAACACGGCCGGGCCGCCTGCATTCGTCAAAATCGTCAGTCGTGGCCCTTGCGGGCGCGGCTGCTTGCCCAGGACTTCTGCCATGTAGAACAAATCGGAAATGTTCTGCACCCGCAGTACTCCGCAACGGCGGAAGGCGGCGTCGAGAACCTCATCGCTGCCGGTGAGCGCTCCAGTGTGTGACGCCGCCGCCCTCGATGCCGCTTCCGACCGGCCGGGCTTGATCACGATAATGGGCTTGGTGAGCGCCACTTCCCGTGCGGCCGAAAGAAATGACCTCGCATCGCCCACCGATTCCATATAGAGCAAAATGCTCTTGGTGTTGGGATCGTCTCCGAAGTGATAGATCAAATCGCCCCAGCCCACGTCGAGCATCGAGCCGGTCGAAACAATCGCCGAAAAGCCAACTTCTTCCTTCTTGCTCCAGTCGAGAATCGCCGTCAGCAAGGCGCCGCTTTGACTCAGAAACGCGACGTTTCCCGTCCGAGCTATGTCGCTGGCAAACGTCGCGTTAAAGCCAACGCGCGGCGTCATTACCCCTAAGCAGTTCGGGCCTATTAAGCGCATGCCGTTCGAGCTACGACGTAACTCGATTCGGATCTTCTCCTCCAGCGCCGCGCCCTCTACTCCCTTTTCGCGAAAACCGGCCGAGATCACCACTGCCGATTTCACGCCCACTTCGACGCATTCCGCGATGATTCCAGGCACAGTTGCCGCCGGCGTCGCGATCACCGCCAAGTCGAGCTTCTCGGGAATAGTGCCAAGGTTGGGGTAGGCAGGAATCCCTAAAAGCTGCTGACGCTTGGGATTGACTGGGAAGACTCGCCCTTGAAACGTTCCCCGCAGCAAATTATCCAAAACGGTGCGGCCTACTGTGCCGGCGCGTTCGCTGGCGCCGATCACCGCCACCGAATGAGGCTGGAACAATGCGTCGAGCCCGCCTCTTTCCCTGGCTTGCGATGGTGGGTCCGGAGTCAGATGCCGATTGAGGTTGTTGCTTTCGACCGTTTCCATGTCAATCATCATATGACTCGATATGACTCCGTTCCCGGCCGCCACCTGAGTATCAATGTTTGCACTCCTTTTCAGTTCTCAAAGTGATCCGGCCCCCTACAGCTCAACCTAGCCTCGAACTGTCAGCACCGGACAAGCGGCGTGTGCCACTATTGTGTGCGCAGTCCGGTTTGCCAGATGGGTCGCCATCTCCGGGCTGCCAGTTGCGGCGCGCACGCCCATTACGATCAGATCGAAATGTTCCTTTTTCGCAAAGGCCAGAATCGCTTCGGCATGTTCGCCATACTCCACGAAGCACCTGGTATTGCACCAGTTTCTGGCATCGTTCGGCACCAACTCTTCGAGTTGCCGCTTTATGAACGCGGCATTGGCGTCAAGGTCTACGCTTCCCGTCTCAGGCTCTTCAATACAATGCAGCAAAGAAATTGTGGCCTGATTCTCTTCAGCGAGGGAAAACGCATAGCGAAGGCCGGCTTTCGAGGCATCGCTAAAATCAGTGGCAAACAAGATTTTCTTGAAGCGCACGGCTTCTGCATTCCGCGCTCGAACTTCCGGCCCCACCGTCAGCACCGGGCATTGGGCCTGGCGAAATATTTCTTCCGCGACGGAACCCATCAGTATTTTGCTCATGCCGGTCCTGCCATGAGTGCCCAAAACCAACAAGTCAATCCCGGCTTGCTTGATCAACTTGCTCAGCACCTGCCATACGTCGCCGACCTTCATTAAGACTTCATGGGGAACGCCCGCCAACTCTTGATTCAGACGATCGACCTGCCATTGGTCGTGCTTGCTTTCATCGTCGATGGCCACCGGCCAGGTTGCGGCGGGAACCTTGTTGAAAGCGCTGGTCGAGACCGCATGGACAGCGAAGACCTTACCGTCATACTGCTTCGCAATGGCAACCGCGTAAGGCAAAGCATTTTCAGAAAAAGGTGAAAAGTCCGTGGCAAACAGCACGTTTTGCAACGCAATTCGATTTGAAGTTTCAAGGGTTTTCATAAGTCCTCCCACTCTTGATTTGCATTGTGCCTGTTTTGATTTTGCCAACTCTGTGTTCCATGTCATGCTTGGAGGTGATTGAAATCACAACTGCGGAAGTTGGAGCGCGAACAGCTCATTCAGAATGGCCGTCGCGGTTAATCGCAAACTACGCGAGCATCGCTGCAAACCTTTACTCTGGGTTCCATCCCAGGCGCAGCGGCAAGACACTTGGAAACCATGCACACCGCTTTGGCTTTGTGCAGCAAGGCTAGAGCCCGGTTGCGTTTGGAGTCTTCGGGAATAGTAAGCGTGGGGCGTAATACGATGGCATCGAAACTGTATCCAGAGTCAGCCTTACGAACTTCGCCTTCCGCTTCGACCTGCAAATCGCGGTATTCGAATTTGGAATGCTCAGCCAAGGCCTGGAACGTGGTGGTGAAACAGCTGGCCAGGGAAGTGAGCAAAAGATGCTCGGGCGTCCATCGACCATCCATCCCACCAAACTGCGGGGGCGCGGCAAAATGGATCGCGCTATGACATGAATCTGACTTGGCAATGCCGGTTCGGCCGGCGGCCCACCAGGCGAGAACTCGATACGTGTAAACGTCTCCCATAAATCTCCTCTTCTCTTCTGTAGAGCTTTTTTCTCCATGCTCAGGATGATTGCAGCTGAAAGGTCACGGTTACCGTGGTTTCAACCTCCACCGGCTCGCCATTGAGTAGAAACGGTTTGTAGACCCACCGCTTCACCGCGTCAATCGCGGCAGGTGCCAGCAGCACATGCCCACTTACCAGTTGCAGATTCTGAATATGGCCTTGCTTGTCAATGAGCGCCGTCAATATGACCTGCCCCCCTACGTGCGCATTGCGCGCAATCACCGGGTAAGACGGCTCGATCTTGCGAATCAACAGTCCATTGGTGACGCCTTGCGAAACTCGTACCCGTTTGGGCGGCATCGGCAATGCCCGCTTGGGAACCATGGAGGTTTTTGCGGTGGAACTGATGATTCCCCCAATTACGCCGCCAATTTGGCCGCCTGGAATTCCTCCCGGGACGCCGCCAACCACCCCTCCTTCACTCAGCGGCAGTGGGGGGGGCGCCTCTTCTTCGCGAATCATGGCCACCTTCGCCGGGACTCGAGTTGGAGTGCGCAGTTGTCCGCTGCTCATCAGGTCGCTCTGGATGTGCTTCACCACACGGGCCACGGCCTGGGCCGCCGGCGGAGGCGGGGGTGGAGGGGGCGGAGGCGCCACCAGAAACGTGACCAGTTGCTGGGTGGGCAGTGCATCAGTAAACCAGAGGGGAACAATAATCAAGACTCCAATTAATCCAAATTGCAGAAAAAGTGAAGTGATAGTGGTCCAGATCCGACGTTGCTTCTTAACCTGGTGCAATTCCAATAGACTGTCGCCGAATAAAGGCTTGGTCTCATCCCAAGTGAACGGCGGTAGCCGCCTGGCGATGGGCAACGGCGCTGTCGGAGTATAAATTTCCGGTTCCCGGATTTCTGCGGTCGCGCTCATCTCGCCTCCTCGAAACCAATCCGTTTAACACGTTGCGATTTTCGCAAGATGCAGCGTTATGCGCGGTGCCCCAGATCACGACGTTTTGTGATGATAATCACACGGCGGTGCTACAATTCGGCCCATAAGGAAGTGCGTCAATGCCCAATCCCTATGGACTTACCATCATCGATAATTGCGTTACGTGTCCGGTAAGGGAGGAACATCTTTTCTGTAACCTTTCACCTGACGCGTTGCACAAGTTAAACCAGATCAAATCGACAGCTGTTTACCCAAAATCGGCAATGCTGTTCATCGAGGGCCAGCAGCCACGGGGGATCTTTGTGCTGTGCGCGGGCAAGGCGAAGCTTTACACTTCCTCGCGCGACGGCAAGACGATCATCGTTAAGTTGTCGGACGCGGGGGACGTGCTGGGAATGAATGCGACGATTTCGAATCGGCCGTATGAATTGACGGCGGAGATGGTCGAGCCTGGGCAAGCGAATTTCATCCCGCGCGACGCTTTGCTGAGCTTCTTAAGGGAATACGGAGAGGTCGCAGTGCGAGTGGCCGAAGAGTTGAGCCGAAGTTACTATACCGCGTATGAAGAAATCCGCACGCTCGGCCTGACCACTTCTCCCTCCGAGAAGTTCGCCAAATTGTTGCTGAGCTGGACGAACGCGGCGAATCCGCCACAGATGAAAATGACGCTAACGCATGAAGAAATCGCCGAGATGATCGGCACCACGCGGGAGACCGTCAGCCGGCTCTTTTCCGATTTCAAAAAAAAACAACTGCTGCAATTAAAGGGCTCCACCCTGATCATCCGCAACAAGCCGGCGCTGGAAAAGATGGTAAACCTGTAGCCATCGATTATTCCTGGCGCTGATTCGTCGCAGGTGCTCGTCGTCGAGCCATTTCAAGCCGAACCCTGGTGTTCCATGGAAAAAGCGCTCGCTCTTCTCCAGAACACGGTGTTCTCCTTCAGCTTGCGAGTGTGTCATCAGTGCGAAGGCGCGGAACACACGGTGCAAGTTGTGCTTGTCAATTCTCTTCCAATTCGTGTCCGATGATGGCATTCCTCCGCAAGTTTGGAGCGATCATTTACGCGAAGATGTGAGGCAAATGCGCTTCGGCGCGAAGTGATCCGGTTGCTATTGTTTGGAGCCGACAGGAATACAAGTAAAAAGATGGCCTCCGCACAGAACGGGCCGATCGCGGAATGAAACAGTCTTTGCGCTTAGAATCGAATTCGCCCGAACATGGCACATGATTTGATCTAACCTGAGTGGGGCGTGCCCCGTGAGCTCATCATCCGGCCTACTCCATGATTCCCACGATGCGAGCAACTAGCCAAATGGCTGCCAAAGAACAGGCCGATAATACGCTGTCGGCGCTTCGCGCCCTGGCCGACCGAGCCTTTTCCCGGGTTGCCGGGGCGCCCCTGGTACCAGGAAATAAAGTCACTCTCCTGCGGGATGCGGCGGAAAATTATCCTGCTTGGTTGGAAGCGATCAGTTCCGCCAAAAGTGGAATCCAATTTGAGAACTACATTATCCATTCGGATGATGTCGGCAGACAGTTCGCCGAAGCCCTATCTGCAAGAGCGCGCCAAGGCGTGCGAGTAAGACTGATCTATGACTGGCTGGGCGCATTGAGGGCGACATCGCACCAGTTCTGGGAGGTATTGCGGCGATCAGGAGTAGAGGTCAGGTGCTTCAATGAACCCCGGCTTGATAGCCCCTTCGGCTGGCTGAGTCGCGATCATCGCAAAATGCTTTCGGTCGACGGCAGGATTGCTTTCATCAGCGGGCTCTGTGTAGGCCGCCCATGGGCGGGTGATCCGCTCCGCGGCATTCAACCCTGGCGCGATACAGGCGTAGCCATCGCGGGACCCGCTGTGCTTGATATCGAGCAGGCGTTTGCGACTATGTGGTCCACGCTGGGAGTTGCGATCCCAGGGGAAGAACTTCACCGCGCAGGAGAATCCGTTCCGCCAGTCGGAGATGTGGCCTTGCGCATTGTGGCCAGCACGCCCAATACCGCCGGTATCTACCGGTTGGACCAACTCATCGCAGCCATTGCCCGTCGTTCCATCTGGCTCACCGATCCTTACTTCGTCGGAACAACCTCTTATGTGGAAGCCCTGAAGGCAGCGGCCAACGATGGCGTGGATGTCAGGCTTTTGGTTCCCAAGGCCAGCGACATCCCTCTGATGCGCGATTTGTCACGCGCTGGGTTCCGGGGGCTGCTGGAGTCTGGAGTAAGGATCTTCGAATGGACCGGTCCCATGGTGCATGCCAAGACAGCAGTTGCAGATGGCCGCTGGGCGCGGGTGGGTTCAACCAATCTCAACCTGGCCAGCTGGATGGGAAACTGGGAACTGGATGTTATAGCGGAAGACGAACCGTTCTCTAATGAGATGGAACAGATGTATCTGGAAGACTTGAGTCACTCGGTCGAGATTGTGCTGCGAGCAAATAACAAGGTGCGCTCAAGCGCCGAGCCGACAGGTAATGGGACCCCGCAGAAAGCGGCATCCGGGAGCGCCGGACGGGCCGCCGCCGGAGTACTTCGAATTGGCAACACGGTGGGTGCGGCGATCAGCAATCACCGAGTCTTGGGCCCGGCCGAAGCCAGGATCATGTTCATCGTGGCCGGGTTGCTATCTGTTCTGTCAGCCGTCGCAATCCTCTGGCCCCGAATGGCCGCGTTTCCTTTAGCTTTGTTGGGCGGATGGGTAGCCGTGTCCTTACTGGTCAGAGGGTATCGGCTGCGTACTGAAAAATAGCACGCAGTTCGGGATAAGGCGTGTGCGGTTTACAACCGCTGGCCAGCAGTCGGACCCAAAAGCAAATCACAGTTAGATTTTTGCGCAAAATGATTTTGCTGGACGAACGTCTACGATTCCCCAGAGCATCGCGCGATCGTCTGCGGCGCGGTTGGTTGCCGTTGCAGTCTCAGGTTCTGCGAAACTTCTCAGCACCGCGACCGCCTTCTCGGTTGCCGCATGGCGAACGGCTCGCGAGAGCCGATCGCAATAAGCCGGTTCGGCACCGTCAAGGATGTTGGACAGAGTAAACGCGTCAAAGGACGCTGCGGCGCACGATTCCAGGTAAGACGCCGCATCCGCCAGCACAAAGTGAACGGACTCTGATTGGGGCTTAGGCTGTGCGCCGGTTTCTCCCAGGAGCAGCGCGCGGGTGTATGGATTTGTGGCGTTCGGATGACTCGCGAATCCCCGCTGCAGCCGCCGGCGAAGGACTGCACCAAACTTCGGAGGCAAGAATGAAAGAAATTGGGGGGCGTACATGACTCGCAGCACCGCAGGCGACATTAGAATATCAAATCCGGCGCGAAATCTCCGTGTGTCGAGGTTCTCTCGCCAGAACGCAAGTTGCTGGCTCACGTCCGAGAGAGAGAGAAAGGAACGGACAACCCCTGCTCGCCAACCGACCAGCGGCATAAATGTACGCGCGAAAGCCATGGCCCGCTCTGCGTCGCCGAGCTCCGGGTTTGCACCCTGAAGTCGGCGTGCGGCATAAGCGAGTTGAATTGGATTGATATCACAAGCTATGACTTCGTGCTCATCGGCGAGCTGCGACGCTGTGCAGCCTGCCGACGCAATGCAAAAGACGCGATGCTTGCCTCGAAAAGCCGCTCGCTCTATTTCAACGTCTTCGTGCATGCGTCCGAAGAGTAAGCGGTGCGAGCCCTTTGGCGAACGAAACCGGCCTGCCAACCACGGTGTTTCGTTCTTCACCGCAGGCCGCCGGGAACCGAACCGCATACCCAGACAAGGACGAGGAATGCAGCGTTCTTGACCACCATTCCAGCGGGCTCATGGATGAAACGGCGCGCCCAGAGCAGTCCGTTCGCGTTGAGTACGACAAGTAGGGCGGTCTCCACGATTGCACAAAGGCCGGGAGCGAAACCCACCATCACCCACAGAGCAAGTGCGGCCTCCGTGACCCCGAGCATTTTAAGAAAAACCATCCCGAAGCGAGGTCCCAGCCGGGGTACGGCGGTGACCACTTGGACTTGCGAATGCACTCTACCGAGGATCTTGCACCAGAGTCCCTCATACAGCCAGACGGCGGCGATGCTGGCGCGTAACAAGACTAATGGCGGGAATCCGATTGCGATATCGTGCACGCAAGTCCTTCCTTGGGGGTGCACCGGGGCGCTTGGGTTGCCTCGGCCAGGCGTAAGGGCGGATTTCCTGGAAGAAGCGTCAAAGATATTCCCTGCAGCACGTGCCGATGGAGTTGGCCTATGAAGAACGATTCCACGAGATGCCACACGCGGCGGGGGCGCAGGTACGCCTGATAATTCGTAGTTAGGACGACTTCGGTTGTGTCCTCGTTCCCGTAAAGTTGGTACGAGCCGCCGCGCGTGACGACGCAATTCTCAATCCCTAAGCGCTGCTCAAAGACCTCGAATCGGAGGAAGTGCGACGGTTCAACAGCCGTGATTCGCTTTAGCAAGTACCCCCCGCGGTAAATACAACGGACGGTTGTCCCGACGCAGCCCTTATCACCCTCGGTTCGGAGAGGATGAGGCAGCAGCAGGCGAAGCAGGAAAGGCGCCCGGCCGGGAACTTCCTCGTAGAACATGAGGTGATTCCAAACGGCTCGCGGACTGGCGTTGAAGCGGACGCGCGTGGCTACCGCTTCACTCATCGCTCGGCTTCCAGCTAGCCGACTAACCAGGCTGCACGCTGCCGGGGTGTACCTTTTACGCTGCCGGATTTCAGGCATAGATTCCGGCATTTCGACCGCTCGGCTCGTCATTCCACACGCCTCCCCTTCAAAATGAGCACATTGATTGCCCGATCCCAATTTTCCAATCGGGACTGGAGATCAGGATCGTGTTTGCGCCGACATCCCTGCCATGACCTTGGCGTTCAGGGTGCCGCCGAAGGCGCCTGCTAAACCTCCAAGCAGGGCTGGAATGACATAGATGTTCCCGACCATTGCAGAGCTGAACCAGTGACCTAGCACCGCAGGGCCGAGCCACGCGCCGAGCCAGGCGACAATCCATTGACCGAGGAAGCCGTCGATTCCAGCGAACAAGCGATAGCGAAAGGCCCAGTGGACCACCGCTGCGGCAACCGCGCTGAGGACCAGCAGAACGAAAAAGGAAAGAAAGGACATTCCGATCAACGGGGCACTCATAAACACCTCCTGTGGAGAGTTAGACAGTATTGCAATTCTTGCTTAGTGCTTAGCCCACTGTAGCGAGATCCCGCGGCGCATCGTCCCCACCCGCCCACGCAATTGCAGCATCCAGCGCGTCGTATCCGAAGCTCCTAAGCTCGGCTTGGACGAAGTGTTCGCCTATCATGGGCGCCATGCTGGCCAGCTTGCTGTCCACTGCCAGTGCAACTCTGTTTACCTTCCGGTGATGGTCGCGTAGGAATCGCACATGCCGAATGAAACTGCCAAGGTTTTCCCAGCCAGGAAATTCGCGAGTGTGAATCACCAGACCTCGCAGACTACCGTGCGCCTCGATCCAGGCATCCGCCGTGAATGCCAGGGCGTCAAAATCCTGGACTCGCAACGCTTGCTTGACCTCGACTACGACAACGCCTAACGCGGGAAGCAGACGAACGGAAACCGAGGCAACCTCCGGAAGTGATTCCAGCCATGCTACGGCTTTATCAAGTTCGTTGTTGCCAAATGACCGCACAGGGCAGGGCATCAGGAACCCGGCCAGCCGACTTGTCTCCTTGATCCAGCCCTTATC
The DNA here is from genome assembly GCA_963799305.1 of uncultured Acidobacteriota bacterium. Taxonomy (GTDB): domain Bacteria; phylum Acidobacteriota; class Terriglobia; order Terriglobales; family Acidobacteriaceae; genus Acidiflorens. Next base: position 980,723 of record CAWCWX010000002.1, read on the forward strand.
AGTGACAACGGCACATCCGTCGAAGAGGCGTATCGATTGTAACCCAATCTTTGCGTCCTCCCAGGCTGCGCCTGGGCTGAATCCCTCGAATTCCGGACCGAGCTGATAGAGAAGCCGCAGCCGGCCCCCCTCTTGCCTCGCTTCGTCGAGAAGCGGCACAAAGACCTGTTCGTAGTCTTCCTTCGATACCCTTCCTGTCGCACGGACGCCATCGATTCCACCTGGCAGGTCCCTTAATCTTTGAAGCACCGAGGACTCCTTCTGGTCGAGGTCATGCTGAACCTACGTAGTTAGAGGTGTCGGATTGAGGCGGGGCGGCCGAGGATTGCGCCGGCTTTTCCTGCGCTGCATCGCTCAAACTCATCATCGCAGTCAGTAAGCACAAGAGGGCGAATACGCGGATACTGCGGACTATGAACTCCCGCATCATTTCCTCTTGACAGCTGATGGATGGTCACCCTCCCCGAGATTGTCTACAACGGCATTGTGCAATTCTGTGATCCTTGTCACAAACCAACATGCTCAGGATCACTAGGGCCTTTTTTTGGAACCCAGATTCCGCAAAATGCAAATGCCAAAGGCCCAACCATGCAGGCTCACGTCTCCCTGTGATCGGAATCACCACGATGCCACGCCGGCCGGTTTATGCTTGTATTGAATCGCCAGACCGCCTGCGGAACCATCTCCGGCACGCAGGGGATACGAAAGTGATTCATCGGGGTTGGCGCGAATGGTGCGTGACCAGGCAAGACATTTATGCGTTTCAGCGTGTTGGCACTTGACTACGACGGCACGATCGCACGCGATGGGGTGCTTGACCCCGAGGTGCGCCTGGCAATCACATCGGCGCGTGCCTGCGGCATCGTCGTGGTGCTGGTAACCGGCAGGATTCTACGCGACTTGTTGCGCGTGGCGGGCGACCTCCAGTTTGCCGACGCGGTTGTCGCGGAGAACGGCGCGGTGCTTGCATTTCCGGACGGCCATTCCAGACTCCTGGGGGCGGGGCAATCCCCGGTGTTCCTTAATGAACTCCGGCAGCGAGGCATCGCATTCACCACCGGCCAATGCGTCCTCGAGTCTGAGGCAATATTCGCCCCGCGAATTCTTGAAGTGATCCGCTACCTGGAGTTGCCGTTGGTTCTTTTGTTTAACCGAGGACGCTTGATGGTGCTGCCGCAGGCGATCAGCAAGGCCACCGGGCTGCACGAGGCGCTAAGAACATTGCGCCTTTCCGCTCACAATGCCATTGGCATTGGCGATGGTGAAAATGACCATGATCTGTTAGCCGCCTGCGAGCTCGGAGTTGCCGTGAGCTGGGGCAGTCAGGCTCTGCAACATACCGCGGACGAAGTAATCCAGGGTTCAGGTCCGGCCGCAGTGGCCGCCTATATCCGGGAGGCGGCCAAGAGCATGCGGTTGCCTCCCGACCGGCTCGGAAGGCGGCATCTGCTCCTCGGCACTGAGGAGAATCAAAGCCCGCTCGCGCTAGCTCTGAGAGGACGCAACCTGTTGATTACCGGGGGCACAGGCTCGGGAAAGTCCTGGGCCACCGGCCTTCTCTGCGAACAGCTTATTTTGCAGGGTTATTCCGTCTGGGTCATCGACCCGGAGGGGGAATACGGAGGCCTCGAATCCCTGCCCGGCGTCATGGTTTTTGGCGGCAAGAAAACTCCGCCTGCCTTGCAGGAATTGACTCACGCAGTCCGGTACCCGGATCTGAGCGTGGTGGTCGACCTCTCTCATCTGGAACTTAAGGAGAAATTGAATTACCTCAACTCTCTGCTGCCCCTGCTGGGTTCGCTGAGGAGGTCGACCGGATTGCCGCATCGAATCGTGCTGGATGAGGCCCACTATTTTCTGCACGAGCCGACTGTAACCAGACTGTTGGACCTCGATCTAGGGGCCTATATCCTGGTAACGTACCGGCCGTCCGGCTTGCATTCCAGTATTCAAAAAGCAATGGAAGGCGTGATCGTGAAACGCACGACCGATCCCCACGAATTGCGCGCACTGATCACAACTTTTGGCAACGAGAAGGATGAAGCTGAATGGAACAGCGCTTTTAAACACTTGACTCCCGGCCAAGCCGTGTTGTTGCCTGGAATCGAAGAGGCGGGAGGCAGGCTGAGGCGATTCGAAATGCAAACGCGACTAACCCGACATGTGCGTCACAGAACCAAGTACTTCGATGTACCAATGCCTGAGTCGGAGGGGTTCTTCTTTACCCGGAACGGCCAATTGGTAGCCGGGCCGGCGCGGACATTGAAAGACTTCGTCTGGCTGGTCTCCAACTCCGATCCCGACGTACTCGAAGGCCATGCCCGCCGCGGCGACTTCTCGCGCTGGATCAAAAATATACTTCGCGACAATCGTTTGGCCGCGATCATCTCGGATGTCGAGTGCCAATATGAAGCCGGCGCAATACGCGACCTTCATACGGAGCTGGTGCTCAAGATTCAGCAACGTTATGCCTTGCCGGCGCAGTTCGTCTCGCCGGCGCGATGCGCCTGAACAACATCTGCTGCAAGCCTCGACGTTCCCCCGCATTCCTATCTTCAGCACGTTCCACGGTCTTCGCACGCACCGAGGTCTGCTGCACGAGTCCCTACGCTGCGATCATGCGGTTGGCCGATGTGTGGACAGTCACGGCAACCAGTGACCCGCATCACGGCATTTCAACAAGACCGGGTTTCAAATGGTTCACAGCAAGCAAGCAAATGTTTGCAGGAGAATCGCCATGAAGACAGAATTTCAGATTCAGAAAGACGTTATTGACGCTTTGCAGTACGAACCCAGCATTGACGCCTCCGAAATCGGAGTAGCGTGCAAAGATGGGATTACAACTCTCACCGGTACCGTGCACAGTTATACCGAAAAGGAAGCGGCGGCGGCGGTAGTCGAGCGGGTCGCCGGGGTGAAGGCAGTGGTCGACGAAATGAAGGTCGAACTTCCACAGATGCACGAACGTACGGACCAAGACATCGCCCGGGCAGCAGTCTTAGCGCTCGAATGGAACGTTCAGGTACCCCACACCCGCATTCGTGTAAGAGTGGAGGGGGGGGTCGTCACGCTGGAAGGAGATGTCGAATACAGATACCAGCAAACGGCGGCGCAAGATGCGGTTCGAGATCTCATCGGCGTGAAGGCCGTAATCAACTTGATCAATGTGAAACCAGTAGCCACGCCGCTGCAGGTGAAGGTGAAGATCGAGAACGCTCTGCGCCGGGCGGCTGAACTCGATGCACAACGGATCAGGGTCGAGGTGCGCCATGACAGAGTCATCCTCCGCGGAACCGTGCGCTCCTGGGCGGAGCGCAGCGAAGCGGAACGCGCCGCGTGGGCGGCGCCAGGCGTGCGCGAAGTTGAAGATGATCTGGCTGTAGCCGCCTGACTAGGCTTATCTAGAGCAGACCGCCATTGTTTCGTGGCAGGAGTGATGCTATCGCTCCTGCCGTTTTTAACTGCGGCTCATCGTAAATTAACAGGCATCGCCGGAGAATGTGCGCGAACGATTGTGATTGCGATCACATGCTGAGGTGGCTCTCGTCATATTTCACCCCTGTGACAAGAAATATGCTCTTAACATAAGGAGACAACCATGTCGCTGAGTTCAGCAGTGCTACTCCCGGAACAAGACCACCTAACCGCGACCATGAAGGCCCTGATGTTCCACGCGCCAGGTCAGATCACTCTGGAAACCGTGCCCATTCCGAGAGCCCGTGCGGGTGAAGTCGTAATTCGAGTAACCCTGACGACGATTTGCGGTACTGACCTTCACATCCTGAAAGGCGAATACCCGGTTAAGCCAAGCTTGGTCATGGGCCACGAGCCAGTAGGCGTCATTCATGAAATCGGCGATGGCCGGCGCTCAGTCTCGATAGTACATTTCCTGACCGCACTAGGGTGCTCGATTTGACGTTTGGAGTCGTGGTTTTTTCTATTCTCGTACAGGGACTCGCACTGAAACCATTGCTACGAATTCTCGGTCTTGCGAATGGACGAGCCTAAGGAATGGAAGAGGAGGCGCTCGTCCTGATTTGAACTAGGTGGACGCGCTAATTTTGGGGACGTTAAGGGGACGATAACAGATGCTGTCCGGTATCATTTTGTACCAAACGATATCCGCCGACACCGTTTGATATCAATCAGTTACGTCGCATTGCTGCCCTGTCACGGCAGAGGCCGCGGGTTCGAGTCCCGTCGTCCCCGCCAATTCTTTCAAGCACTTGCAAGGAATTGGCAATTTTGATCATGGTCCAATCTGCTCCAGTTAGGCCTGTGCCTCTCCCTTGTTGAGCACCATCCGAACAAGCTTGCTTTGCGCCAGCCGCTTGTGCGGCATCCCCACTTGAGCATGAAAATCCAGCGTGATGCGACTGTTGGCTCAAGCCCTCCTCATACCCATTGCCATTCTGGAAGATGATAGCGTGACCCGTTTCGGATGTGTTGTTGCCAAGCGGAAGCCCACCGGCGCGCCGTAATCAAAGACGTAAATCGTGTAGCGTTCGAGGCCGATGTCTGGGTGAACCTGTCGATTATCTTAGCCAGTGGCTCAAACGTATCGCGGAACTGCTTGCAGTCGGGTGCATCCGAGAAGCCGAACCCCGGCAAATCGGGCCCGATCATGTGATAGCGGGCCAGGGCCGGAATGAGGTTACGGAACATGTGCGGCGATGTCGGAAAGCCGTGCAGCAAGAGGATGGTTGGGGCTGTTTTCAGGCCGGCTTCACCCCGTCACCTTTCAGACCTGTCGGAATCTGATAGGCAGTGAGATCGGAGCGATCGATGAAGGGCAGGGTTGTACTCGCAAACGTGATCTTGCCCGGCACGATGGATACCCCGGCCAACCGCAAAGCGATTCCAATCGCGGATGTCAGCAAGGGGGTACAGTCGGTCACGGTCGCGCAGTTGGCAGTCTGGCTTGCCGGCGAATCTGGTAAGGACGTCAACGGATCTGGGATCCCGGTCTACGGCAAAGATGCTTGAGACCTTCGCCAAAGCGATTGTTTACACCTTAGCGGGGTACGCCGGCCTTGGACTGGTGTTTGCGGTGCCATTCGTGTGGCTTGGAGTTCAGCGCCTCGATTCCGAAGCTGAGGGCTCAGGCATTGGCTTCCGGTTGCTGATCCTACCTGGCGTCGCCGCTTTCTGGCCGCTGTTCGTTTACCGCTGGGCGCGAGGAATCGTTGAGCCTCCGGTCGAAAGGAACCCGCACCGATTGTCGAATAAGCCATGATTCAGCCACTCAGAGTCGTTCATCGCAGGGCATTTGCCACTCTGGCGCTAGTGCTGCCCGCGATCCTGTTGATCGGTCTTGGAGCGCGGCGTTCACGGCCAGGCCCAGGTGCGCGTGCAGCCGACTTGCCGGCCACCGCCTATGTTGTGAGGGAATCGAACAAATTGTGGCAGAGACATGCGATTCAATCAGAGTTCTATAGCAGGTCTGATCGTCCGCAAGACATCGGTGTCGTTCTGCAATCGGCAGAAGAGTTCAACGAACCGGACATGTTGCTCTACTGGGCTGCCATCGCACCGGAGGGAAACTCTCTGCCTAAGGGCGCACGGTTACTAGGCGCCTTTACCAGGGGCGAGGTTTTTCCCCTTCCATTGAACGAGAAGCGCGCTGGCTACTTGATCTTATTCAGCCCGGCTCATCAGACGGTGTTTGACACTGCCAGAGTGGAGACGTTGCCATGAGCGTTCAATATGGCGCAATCAGTTGGAACCGGCAAAAGAAGGTGTACGACCGAACGTTCGTATCCTTGCTCATACTGTACCTAGCCGTCTTTATCGGTGTCGGCGCTTGGCGTAATCCAAGCGCGACGGCAGAGACGCTACTGATTCGAGCGCTTGGAACGGCTGCCTTCCTGCTGCTAAGTGTAGTGCTGTGCATCGGGCCCCTGAGCCGGTTGGACCGGCGTTTTTTACCCCTGCTCTATAACCGCCGGCATCTGGGCGTCACAACGTTTCTGTTGGGCTTGGCACATGGAGGGTTTGCGCTGTTCCAGTTTCACGCCCTAGGGAATGTAAATCCTCTTGTCAGCCTGTTCATCAGCAATCCCCGCTATGGCAGCGTTGCCGACTTCCCCTTTGAGGCCCTTGGTTTCCTTGCATTGATCATTCTCTTTCTAATGGCCGCCACGAGCCACGATTTCTGGCTGCGCAATCTCTCGACACCCATGTGGAAACGGCTGCACATGCTGGTCTATGTGGCCTACGCCCTGCTGGTCACGCACGTAACTCTTGGTGCGCTGCAGTCGGAGACGAATCCCGTGCTGGCTTCCGCGCTGATTCTGGGAGTGGCAGGCGTGCTTTCCCTTCATCTAGCGGCGGCGTTTCGTGAGAAGCGGGTGGACCGGGAGAGACATCAGGCGGCCAACGAAGGTTTCATCGAGGTCTGCAAAGTAGATCGTATCCCCGACAAATGCGCGACCATCATATCTCTCTCCGGGGAGCGCGTTGCGGTCTTTCGCTACGATGGCAAGGTCTCTGCGATCTCAAATGTTTGCCAACATCAGAACGGACCGCTGGGGGAAGGACGCATCATCGACGGCTGCGTTACCTGCCCGTGGCATGGCTATCAGTATCGGCCAGAGTCGGGTGCAGCCCCGTCGCCCTTCAAGGAGAAGATTCCAACATTCCGTGTCAAGGTTGTCGAAGGATCTGTTTTCGTGCATCCGCGTCCCAACCCACCCGGAACCCGCGTGGAACCTGCGCAAATTGAATCCAATGAGGGGCAAGGGCGATGAGTGACTTTTACGTGGGCTACTTGCCGAAGGCGCCAGAGGGGTTGGCGCGTTTTGTCCGCAAGGTCACTGTTGCACTTGGCTTGCTGGCGGTAGCTGCGGCCCTGGGGTTGGTCGTTGGCCAAATGCCCTCTGCCACTTCCGCGTTCGAATTCGGAAAGCTGCGCAGCTTTGAGGGTGTTGTCGTGACGCGGCCCTTCCCAACGCTGTTGGTCTCACGTCCGGGAGAAGTTGGGGAACAAGACAAATATTCGCGCTATCTGCTGGTCGCGCCCGGAAAATATGGGGCCGACGACCTCGTCGCAGGCGTCGATGGCAAGCACGTCCGCCTACAGGGCCAGCTCATCTATCGCGAGGGCGGAACGATGGTGGAAATAACACCCGGTTCTATCACTGTGGTGGATGCCGCGCCCGTCGACCAAGGGGCAATTCGTGATCTGGGAACTGTGACGCTTACTGGCGAGATCGTAGACAGCAAATGCTACCTGGGCGTAATGAATCCCGGTCAAGGGAAGGCTCACCGTGACTGCGCTGCGCGCTGCCTGAGCGGAGGGATCCCTCCGATTTTCATCACGAGTAACGGACAGAGCCAGCTTCTCTTAGTCGGCACTGATGGGAGTGCCCTTGGACGCGATGCGTTGCGCGAGTTTGTTGCGGAACCGGTCACCATTCGCGGAGAGCTCTTGCAGCGCGGAGAGAGTCGCCTGCTGAAGATCGACCCAAGGGAACTGCGGCATACGCCAAACGGAGTCGAAGCAGCGCTAGGATCTCACATATCCCAAATGTAAAGCGACAAGCGGCAGTCCCGCAACGGCGCTCCTCCCCAGAATCCCCAAGCTGAGCCTCCCAGAAGTAGGCTCGGCGATTCCCCGGAACCGCGAGGCAACCCGAGTCGGTAGGCGATGCGCCAGGGACGAAAAGGTGACAGTGATTCCTTGGCTTCTTGTTTCATGTCACTTCTGGTGTTTTAGCGAGTCTCATGGCTGTGTACGGATTACAAGAACTGCAAAGAATCGAGGGAATTAGTAAATGAAGAGTTTGTTTTCCGCCTTCCTGCTGCTCACGGCTTTGTCGACGGTCGCACCCGCCAAAGAACTCCAAAACTTGGACCGCAACGGAGTTGCCATCCAAGGTTACGACCCGGTGGCCTTCTTTACCGACAATCGGCCGGTCAAGGGAAACGCACAATTCCAGTCTGAATACCGCGGCGCGAAGTACCAATTCGCCTCCTCGGAACATAAGGCCGCCTTTGATAAGGAACCAGCAAAGTACGAACCGCAGTTTGGCGGCTACTGCGCCTACGGCGTGAGTCGTGGCTCGCGAGCCCCCGTGAAGATCGAAGCATGGCAAATCGTCAACGGACGTCTCCTCATGCAGTACGACCTTAGCGTGAAAGATGACTTCAACAAAGATCAGCAAGGCACGCTTAAGAAAGCGGATCAGAATTGGCCCGGCCTGGTCGACAAGTACGGCAAATGAAGGAGCCGAAGATGAACAGCTACGTAGTCGCAACTACAGGCAAGGGATTGACCACTTCAGTGCTGGTCTTCAGTTGGATTTGCAGAATCGTGGCAGCGATCATCCTGCTGCAGACGCTCTTCTTCAAGTTCACGGCGGCGCCGGAGTCGGTCTATATCTTTACGAAGCTCGGGACTTTCATCCACACCTACATTCCGCTTGCTTCCATCAGCACCGTAGAGGTCTCGGCGCGCATTGGGTCGGGAATCATGGAGTTGATCGCGGCCTTGTTGTTACTGACGCCGCGTTTTGTGTGGGCAGGCGCAGCTCTGGCGATGGCAGCCACGGGCGGGGCCGTAGCAAGCCACCTAACCTTCCTGGGCATCGAAGTACAGGGTGATAAGGGGCTCCTCTTTTTTCTGGCCATCACGGTGATCGTGACCAGCGCGATTACTTTGTATTTGCACCGCATGCAAATTCCGATCCTCGGAGAACGTTGCTGAGATGATGACGCCGTCGCTAAATATCGCTGTTAAACACGTTCTTGAGCAGGGATGCACATTCCTGGACCGTGCGAGTGATGAGGTTTACTCACGGCGGCTGAAAGGCACTTTTGCGTCTTCCCTGGGAGCCCACTACCGGCATGTCTTGGACCACTTCCTTTGCTTAACGGAAGGGATCCGCACGGGCCGGGTGAACTATGACCAGCGAGGGCGTGATCCGCAATTGGAAAGCTCGGTCGCGTACGCACGTTTCGTGACCGAAAAGCTAATCGAGGAGTTTCGCGGGCTCTCTGAAGACGTGCTTCGACAGGAGTGCACGGTGTCCTACAGCGTGGGCTACGGTGAGGGCGAGGCCGAGCCGGTCCGTTCCAACCTGGCGCGGGAAGTCATGTTCTGTGTCGGACACGCTATCCATCACTACGCCCTCCTCAAATTGCTGTGTGCAGGGGAGGGAGTGAATCTTCCCTATGAATTCGGAGTCGCCCCTTCCACTTTGAAACACTTGGAAGCCGAGGCAGTGGGACAAGGGTAGACTGCGATGTTTCCTTTCGACTCGCTTCCGGAAACTCAAGCCGCCCTGGCGCTTTCCATCTTCTTCGCTACTTTTATTTATGAGGATGGCGCAACCCTCCTCGCCGCGACGCTGTCCGCCAGCGGGCGCCTGGATCCCAGGATCGGCCTCCTGAGCGCATTCTTGGGTATCTGGATCGGCGACATCGGACTGTATGGGCTGGGCTCTGCATTTGGGCGACACACTACACAATCCCGCTGGCTGCAGAAGTACCTGAAGCCGGAATCGCTGACCAAGGCCGAACTTTGGTTTGCGAAACACGGTTCGCTGGCCTTGGTGATGAGCCGCGCGGTTCCGGGGAGCCGTCTACCTCTTTATGTGGCTGCTGGCGCGTTACGGCTTCCGGCTCCGTTGTTTGCCAGGATTACCGGGGTTTGCTCGGCTGTCTGGGTTTGTGCCATTTTTACGATCTGGCGGTTTGTCCCCAAAACATCATCCGGCAATCAAAAACTACTCCCCTGGCTGCTGACCGGCTTAATGCTATTCGCCCCGTGGCTGCTGAGCAGGAGCGCTAGATCAGTTGGTAGGTGGGTTCGGAAGCGCAATAGTGCACGAGACCACGTGGCGGTGGACTTATGTGCACCTTAACTGTCGTCACCGGTAACGACACGTACGTCATGGCGATGAATCGTGACGAGAAAATCGCACGGGGCACTGGCTCTCCTGCGGAGATCCTTGAATTCAACGGCGCCAGGGCCATCTACCCCGGCGACAGCGACGGTGGTACTTGGTTCGCCACCAACGAATATGGGATCTCGCTCGCACTGCTGAATTGGAATGACATCGTTGCGCCCGCCGTTGCTGCCGCCAAGACGCGGAGCAGAGGACGCGTGATCCCGCCTCTCATTGAGTCCAGATCATTATCGGACTTGCACGAGGTGGTTGCCGTTTTGAACTTCAAGGGCATGTGGCCGTTTCGGCTGGTTGGCGTCTTTCCATCCGAACAGGAGATTTGGGAGTGGCGTTGGGACTCGACCCAACTTCAGTTCCAGGTTCACCTCTGGGAATCACGGCACTGGTTTTCCTCGAGTCTCTCGGACAAACGGGCCGAGGCCGTGCGCGGAACCGCGTGCCGCAACGCTGAACACGAATCGGACGCTGGCTCCGTACCCTGGTTGAGAAGACTTCACGCATCGCACGCAGGTGGTCCGGGGCCATTCAGTTTGTGCGTGCACCGCGAGGACGTGAAGACGCTGAGTTATAGCGAGGTCATGGTCACGCCGGGAACCGTACAGATGGGCCACGTGCGCAGCAGTCCTTGCACAATGGGACGAATTCAGCCGGTGGAAATCGAGAGAACGCCACTTTGGCATTTCGATGTTTGTGATCTCAGAAGTTCGGTGGCTTGAAACCATGCCGGTCGCGATGGAGCTCAATGCGGCTCAAGTAACACAGCCAGCCGTTGGCGTCTTCCATCGTGGACGCCGCAAACTCGTCGGCTGGTGGAGGCGTTTGTATCGCTGGGAGTTCTGGCCCCCGTATTTGTTTTACCCGCCGGTGATTGCCTACATCGCTTATCTCGGGATCAGGTTCCGCAGTTGGACGCTGTTTACGGCGGCCAATCCGGCGATTCCGGCGAGCGGATTCGTGGGGGAGTCTAAGCATGAAATTTTGACGCGTCTGAAGAATGCGGCACCCTGGTTGCCCTCTACCACTCTGTTGTCTTGCGAGGTCACGACCCAACGCATCGCTGAGGCCGAGGAGTTCATGAGCCAGAACGGGATTCATTTTCCGGTGGTCTTGAAACCTGATGCCGGGCAGCGCGGCTCGGGCGTCAGCATCGTTCGCTCATTCGAGCACCTGCAGGAGTACCTGACCCGTGCTTCTTTTCCGGTCATCTTGCAGGAATACATCCCAGGTGAGGAGTATGGAGTCTTCTACTATCGCTATCCGGGTGAGGGCCGCGGCCGGGTGTTCTCGGTGACAGAGAAGGAGATGCCCATCCTTTTTGGCGATGGAAAAAGCACATTGGAAGAGTTGATCCTCGCTGATGACCGCGCGGTTTGTATGTCGAGCTTTTATCTGCGCAAAAATTCAGAGCGCATTCAAGATGTGCCCGCGGCTGGGGAAAGAATTCAGCTGGTCGAAATTGGGACCCATTGTCGAGGAGCGATCTTCCTCGATGGAAGCGACACGATTACCCCAGCGCTGGAAGAAGCCATCGACCGAATTGCCAGGAGCTTCGACGGCTTCTTCTTCGGGCGGTTCGACATTCGTGTTCCCTCCCGTCAAGACTTCATGGATGGTCGCAATCTGAAGATCGTAGAGCTGAATGGTGTGACCTCGGAAGCCACCCATATCTACGATCCGAAGCTCAGTCTTTTCGATGCTTACCGTGTATTGTTCGAACAATGGCGAATTGCTTTTGAGATTGGGGACCTCAACCGCGCGCGAGGTATCCAGCCCGCGTCTGTGGGCGACCTGCTTGATGCGAGTCGCGAGTATGGCCGTCTCGCACAAGGGCACCCGGAATGACGTGCTGGGCGCGGGTCGGCCCGCTCGCAGCCCGACGTCGTACGAGCGTCGCTCATCGTTGCGGGCCTCTCAGGCTGGACACTCCACGAGTGGGTGCGCCTGTTTCCGCCGGATGACCTTTTGACGGGCGATAAAGAAACTCAGCCTTGGGTTAGCGCTTACGGGGCTACGTCCAGAGCTCCCACTCGGTTCTTGGCATACGGGCGAGCTTGCGGCTCCGGTCTCTCGACAGGCGGCGTCGGGCGAATGCCTTTCACATCCTCGATGTAAGCTCGCAGGATCTCCGCGACGCTCCATGCCTGGGCAATACAGCCACGTGGCAGCTGAGGGGCGTCGCCATCGAAGATCTCCGAGATGTGCCCGAGGCCAGCGTCGGTGAGATGCTCTCTTAACGGCGCCAACCATTCGCTTGCCTGGCGGCGAGCAACCTCGCTTCCTTCGTTGACCTTTACGTATGCGGTGATGAACGGTCCCATCAGCCAAGGCCACACCGTGCCTTGATGGTACGCACCATCGCGCTCCGCGGGACCACCCGTGTATCGACCCCGATATTGGGGATCGCTCGGAGCGAGACTGCGCAGGCCGTATGGTGTGAGTAGATTCTCTTTCACCTTTTCCACCACGGACCGCGCCCGTTCAGGCGACAACATGTTGTGGGTCAGACTGACGGCCAAAATCTGGTTCGGGCGAATCGATGGATCGGGTGGCGCTCCGTTGGTCACATCGTACAAGCAGCCGCTTTTTTCGTTCCAGAACAACCGGTTGAAGCTCCAACTCGCCACCGTCGCCATATTGCGATAGCGTTTTTGGTCGGGCTCGTCGCCCACCTTGCGGGAAAGGTCTTCCATGATGCAGAGCGCGTTGTACCAAAGCGCCTGGATCTCAACGGGCTTGCCACGGCGCGGAGTGACGACCCAATCCCCGACCTTCGCGTCCATCCATGTGAGCTGGACCCCAGGTTCACCCGATGAAAGGAGGCCGCTGGCGTCGACTTTGATTCCATAGCGGGTGCCGCGAACGTGCCAGGAGATGATGTCCGCAAACACGGGATAGAGTTCTTCGCGCACGAAGTCCAGATCGCCCGTGTAGGCCAAATAGGCGCGAGCCGCCTCAAAGAACCACAGAGTGGCATCAACGGTGTTGTATTCCGGCGTTTCGCCGGCATCGGGGAAGCGGTTTGGCAACATTCCCTGATCCACATGCTTCGCAAAGGTGCGCAGGATGCTACGAGCAACTTCATACTTGCCAGTTGGAAGAGTAAGGCCGGGCAGGGCGATCATGGTATCGCGGCCCCAATCACTGAACCAGTGGTAGCCAGCGATGATCGTTTTCTGTTCGCCACGAGAAACGATGTACTGGTCGGACGCCGCTACGAGACTCCGGACGAAGCCGTCTTCAATCGGAGGTACGATTTCGGTGTCCCGGCGACGCGCGATTTCTGCCTGCCGACATCGATCTGCTTGGGCGACATCGTGTTGGGTGGTCGAGGCGATGACTGAGCATTGACGGCGAAGGCGCAGGTCAAAACGCATGACAAACGGGTTGAACAGATCTTCGGAGAAATCGAGACCTCTTTCCTGTTCAACGTCATACTCAAAGTGTCGGTACCAGTCGCCCGTTTTTCGCAGTTCTACAGCATTGTGGGCCAGGTGGAGAGAAGGCAGTCCCTGGTAGGGAGTGACGGTCGCCAATCCAGGGCGCTCTTCCACTGCATGGTTGATGGCGCCGTTTTCGTGAGTGGTGCTGTGGTAATCGCGGAATGCGATCAGCGGCCGGACTTCAAGACTCAAGTTCTTTGGCCGCTCTGGGTGATTATTCTTCTTCAGTTCATACTGCACGACCGTACTGTTCTCACCGTGGATCATGAAGACGCTCTTCTCGATCTCGACGCCCTCGATTTCGTAAATGAAAGTTGGAAACGGATCTAGACGGAACTGCTTGAGGTATCGAAAACCTTGTGGGTGTACCGTGCCGGGATAGCGGTTTGCCGAGAGATCAAATGGGTGTCCATCGATGAAGAGCGTCTCTTCCAGCTTGGAGAGGAGGACGAACCGTTCCACCGGCGGCTTGAGAGTAGCCACTAATAAGCCGTGGTAACGACGTGTGTTCAGACCCACGATCGTCGACGAAGCAAAGCCGCCAAGCCCATTGGTCTCCAGCCACTCCCGACGCAGAGCCGCGTCCAACTCTCCGCATGTGTCCTTCCCGAACTGAATCATGACTTGTCTCCCCAAGCGAATGTCGTTCCTTTAGGGAGACGCATCCTCCCCAGGAAAGTGACAGTGCTCTTTACCGTTTACACGTCACGGGGCAGGCTTTGGCATGCCCTGTCGTCTCCTCTGGGTTGAGCCAGAGCCTATGCCACCTCGCAAAACACCTTAATGGCTCCATTCGGCGAGGTGAGTTTCTCGAACAGTTCGCCGTAGTTCTCAAGGCCCTTAACCGGGTCGGTGAGAAGCTTGCTGAGCCATCCCGGATACTCCGCTTCCGCCTGGGCCATGTCACCCACGCCCATCTCGAAGTATTCGCGATTGGCATTCACGGTCCCGACCATGACTTTGTTGCCGAGAACAAACTCAAGATTGATCCGGTCCGCAGGGATCTGGATCATCTTGTCTCCGCCCGTTACGCTCGCAAGCACCAGCACTCCGTTCTTGCCCAGAGCCTGCATGCTGTCGAATACCACGGCTGAGTTGCCAGTACCCTCAAAGATCAGATCGAACGGGCCGTATTCCTTACCCGCGTCGGTTATCGATACGTCTTTTGTCGACAGGTATCGTGCGCCCAGCTCCTCGATCAGATTCGAGTTCAGATAAGGCTTGGGAGTACGTCCAAATGTGGTCACCTCCAGACCCTTCAAGCGCAGAACGAGCGTGGCCAGCAGGCCGATGGTGCCGGCCCCCATCACCGCAGCCTTGCGTGGCCGCCAAACCTTCAGGCGGCGCTGGATCTCGTACGCCTGGTGGATGCCTTTTTCCACCACGGTGGTCGGTTCTAACAACACGCCGACATGCTTGAGGCCCTTCGGCACTTTGACGATGAATTCGACATCGTCGACATAGTGCTCCGTTAAGTATCCATGGCGCAGATTGATCCCACGCTCGTAGTACGTGTCGTCGGTGGTCATGTCGTTGGTGCCGATCAGGTCATAAATGCTCTTGCCTGGCCGGCGCACCGTCGCCACAACGTAGTCGCCCGGCTTCACTTGGGTTACATTCGGACCGACGGCCTCCACCTGTCCGAAGCCTTCGTGACCGATGACTAGGAAATCGTACCCGGGAGGTGCCGCGCCGTACTCGGCTGCGTTGATCTCTTTGTCGGTGCCGTCCACACCAACGCGAAGAACCTTAACTAACACGCCACGGCCGTCGGGGACCTGGTCCAGCGATGGTTTAGGCAAGTCCGCCACGTGGACGCTGTTGGGTTTTCCTGGGAACACACTGATTGCTTTCATTTTCTGCTTCTCCTCATGAATTCAGTCTGCGGCTACTGTCGCAACCGCGAGTTCCGTTTCTTTGCGTTCGCCGGACTCTCCGCTCTGTTGCATTAACTTGGTCACCACACCCGTCCATCCCGTCTGATGGCTGGCTCCTACTCCCGCCCCGGAATCGCCGTGAAAATATTCGTGAAAGAGAACCAGGTCGCGCCAGTACGGGTCGGTTTGAAATTTTTCGAGATTGCCGAACACCGGTCGGCGGCCTGTCTGGTCCTGCAAGAAGATACTCGTCATGCGGCGCGATAATTCTCCCGCTACTTCCCAGAGGGTCATCATTTTTCCGGATCCCGTGGGAAACTCGACCTTGAAGTCGTCGCCGAGGTAGTGATGGAACTTCTGCAGTGACTCGACCAGCAGGTAGTTCACAGGGAACCAGATCGGTCCGCGCCAGTTGGAGTTGCCACCAAATAATCCCGTCGAAGACTCGCCAGGCTCGTAATCAACACGGTGCTCCATTCCATTCACATCGAGAGTATAGGGATTAGCACGATGGAATTGGGAGAGCGCTCGGATCCCATACGGCGATAAGAACTCACGTTCGTCCAACATGAACTTCAGAATGCTGCGGAGTTGATCGGCGTCAGCGATAGACAGTAGTCTGCGCTCTCCCATGCCCTCGGTGCGCATGCAGGCCAAGTTTTGGGTTAGATCGGGACGGTTGTCGATGAACCACTCCAGGCGTCTCTTGAAGTCCGGCAGTTTGTCGAGGACCTCCGGCTCCAGTGTTTCCACCGCGAAAAGAGGGATCAACCCCACCATGGAGCGGATCTTCATGGGGAATTTGTTACCGTCAGGAAGCTTCAGAATGTCGTAGAAGAAGCCATCTTCCTCGTTCCAGAGACCCATGCTGTCGTGGCCACGATGACTCATGGCGTGCGCGATGTAGATGAAATGCTCCCAGAACTTGCTGGCGACATCTTCGTAGCAAGGCTCATCTTTTGCGAGTTCCAAGGCGATAGCCAGCAGGTTCAACGTGTACATCGCCATCCAGCTGGTGCCGTCCGATTGTTCAATGTAGCCGCCGGTGGGCAGTGGCGCACTCCGGTCGAAGACACCGATGTTGTCCAGACCCAGGAAACCGCCCTGGAAAATGTTCATGCCGTCGGCGTCTTTGCGATTCACCCACCAGGTGAAGTTCAACATCAGCTTGTGGAAGACACGTTGCAGGAACGCACGGTCACCTTTGCCCTTCTGCTTCTTGTCGATCTTGTAGACGCGCCATGCAGCCCACGCATGCACCGGAGGGTTGACGTCGCCGAATGCCCACTCATAAGCCGGAATCTGCCCATTGGGGTGCATGTACCACTCGCGCAGCATCAACGTAAGCTGTTCTTTCGCGAAGTCAGAATCCACGAGCGCAAGCGGAATGCAATGAAAGGCAAGGTCCCAGGCCGCATACCACGGGTATTCCCACTTGTCGGGCATCGAAATCACGTCCGCGTTATACAGGTGGGTCCACTCGTGGTTGCGGCCTCTCTTGCGCTCCTGGGGTGGGGGAGGATTGCCCGGATCGCCCTGCAACCAATCTTTGATGACGTAGTGATAGAACTGTTTCGACCACAACATTCCGGCAAAGCCCTGGCGCATGACGTTCTGCGCATCCGCCGAAAGGTCTTGTGGAATAACGGTCGTATAGAACTCGTCGGCCTCGCGGCGGCGCAGCGCGAAGGACTGGTCGAAGCTGGCAAAGGCGTTCTTTCCTTTGAAATCGGAGTCGGCCAAGCGCAAGCGCACGACTACAGTCTCACCCGCACCGACCGTGAGTTTGTAGTGGGCTGCGGCCTTTGTGCCGGTATGCTCCGGATTCACCGCTTCCTTGGCGCCGTGCACGATGTAGTCATTAATTCCGTCTTTCACGAAGGCCGTACGATTCTCGACTCCAAACAGCCGGCGGGCATTGGTCTCGTTTTCAGTGAAGAGCAATTCCGGAGAGCCTTCACAATGTAGCCAGCGGTTGCCTGGCTGATCATGATTCAGTTCGATCAGCGCGTTCGGGGCCGGGCATGTTTGGTGCAACTCCGGTCGCCGCTCGCGCCCTCCCCACGACCATGTGTTGCGGAACCACACGGTCGGGAGCAGGCGCAGGTTCGCAGCTTCGGGGCCGCGATTCGAGACCGTGATCTGGATCAGGATGTCTTCGGCATCGGCCTTGGCATATTCCACGAACACATCAAAGTAGCGGTCGTCACTGAATACGCCGGTGTCGAGCAGTTCGAACTCTGACTCATTCTTGCCGCGCCGTCGGTTCTCTTCCACCAGTTGACCGTATGGGAATTCACTCTGCGGATACTTGTAGAGGTACTTCATGTAAGAGTGAGTGGGTGTCGAATCGAGGTAGAAGTAGTACTCCTTCACGTCCTCGCCGTGATTGCCCTCATCTCCGGTAAGGCCAAAGATGCGCTCTTTCAGGATGGGATCGTGCTCGTTCCACAGCGCTACAGCAAAGCAAATCATCTGCCTGCGATCGCAGATGCCGGCCAGACCGTCTTCGTTCCAGCGGTAAGCGCGCGAACGGGAATGATCGTGAGAGACGTACTGCCAGGCGTTGCCGTATGGGCTGTAGTCTTCGCGGACGGTGCCCCATGCACGTTCGCTGAGATATGGGCCCCACCGTTTCCAGTGTTTCTTGCGCGCGCCGGATTCCGAAAGTCTTATTTCTTCCTGCGTCATTCAGGCTCTCCTTTAGCGCAAAGTATGCTGAGCAAGCACGTAAATTCTTCCGAGAAGGGATGGCCGGTGCCCGGAAGAATGAGGTCGGCCAGGGTCGGTTGTTCCGACGGCATGTCGCGGTAGGAGAGTTCATGCATCTCCATATGTGAAAACACGCCACTTATTGCTGATGCAGTGCGGATAATGCCTCGGCTCATAGCCTCTATTTCTCCTGAATTTCAATCGCGTGTCCGTCGGGATCGCGCACCAGAAGTGCTTTCTTGAACCCGAGCTGTCCCGTTGGATTCGCGACCACGCCAGAAGAGACAAAGCTCGTTTTGTTGGTCTGCAACGGACGAGCCGCCGCGTCGGCGTCCTGCGTCAACAAGACCGTGCACCGGTGCACGATATCGTTGGCGTGTTCATCGGTGGGGAATGGGCGTCCATCACGGGGCGCGAGATACTCCAGCAGCTCAATCCCGGGTCCCGTGGCGCCCCGTAGTGCGGTGATTCGCAAACGCGCGCCGAATACGTTGTTAAGGTGTTCCTGCTCGGTCCCGTAGTTCTCGCTCTCTCCCGCCACCCGTAGCCCCAGCTCGTCCCGGTAGAACTTGAGGCTGGCATCGGTGTCCCACACCACAATCGCGGTGTGATCGATGCCGAGGAACAACTTCTCGGTCTGTCGGTGCCACTTTTCCGCGCCTTTGTCAGGTGGAAACTGAAGTACCTCCACCGGATGCTCGTCAGGGTCCTTGAAATAGAAGGCCGAGATGCCGGCCGCGTTCTTGTTCCAGTCGGGAAGCCTCTGAGGCCCACTGGAAGCATGCTCCACTTTGTTCTGCCGTAACCGCGCGTACGCCTTGTCCATGTCGCTAACGATGATCGCGATGTGCTGAAACCAACGATCGTTGCTGCGTGAATCAACCGGGATTGGCCGACCCTTCGGAGCCAGATACTCTGTCAACTCAATGTACTCATCACCGAGCCTCATTCTTACGACTCGCATTCGCAATCCAAACACACCTTCGAGGTGTTCGTAGTTCTCGCCGGCGACTTCAGTGTCCGATACTTTCTCGAACGTGAGGACCTTGGAATAGAAATCCACCGCCCGGTCCATGTCGGAGACGGAGATTCCAATCGCGTCCACGCCATCAACCAGAGGCGCGTGCTGTTGGGCTGGTACTTGGGGAACAGCCAGGACCAGCGACAGCACCCAGACTGTCAACACGAACTGTTGCAGACGACGTTGAAAGGGCGGCTTCATGACTTGATTCACCTGGTCGCCGCAAGTTCGGGTTGCCGATCCCGGTTGGTCGCAGCATCCGAAACTCCGAGACGCTTCAGCAGGTGGTCGCCCACTCGAAGTGCATTGGCCATGATGGTGAGGGCCGGATTGACAGCTGCGCTCGACGGGAAGAAACTTCCGTCCACGACGTAAAGGTTTTCGACGTCGTGGGCTTTACAGTTCACGTCCAACGCCGAGGTTTTTGCATCGTGTCCAAAGCGAATCGTGCCGTTCTGGTGAGCCACGCCGGCGAGAGGAATTCGTTGTCCGACGTAAAGGTTTCGCCCAAACAGCCCTTGATGGCACTCGTGGCCATGCGCCGCGCAGTTCGTCTGCTTCATGGCTTGCTTCAGCTTTGCCTGGAGCCGCTCATGCGCCTCCAGGTTGTTCGGCGTGTATGCCATGACGATTTTGCCGTCATGGCCAATGGTGACTCGGTTATTCGGATCGGGAAGGTCTTCAGACGTAAGCCAGAAGTCCAGTGAGTGTTTTGCCATCAGTTCCAGGGTGAAATTCGGGGCAATCGCCGGCGCGCCAGCTCTGAGTGTGATGGCGTCCAATTTGCCGACAAACGAGATATGCCCCATGGGGTACTCGAAGTCTTTGGAGCCGAAGTAGAAGTCATTGACTCCCAGTGTCTTTTGAAAAACTGTTGGATTGGGGCATTTTGAAATCGCCATCATCACCGAGTTGGTGTGTCCCATGTAGTGGCGTCCCACGATGTCGGAACTGTTGGCCAGACCGCGTGGGTGCTTGTCATTGGCAGACCGCAGCAGCAGCGCGGCAGAGTTGATCGCGCCACAAGAAACGACCACGACATCCGCCGAATAGATCTCCTGGCTGCCGTTGCGTTCCACGACTACACCCTTCACCTCACGACCCGTCGAGTCCGTTTCTAGCCGCTTCACTAGGGAATTCGTTAGTAGAGTCACATTGGAGTGTTTTAACGCTTCATCGACGCAAACTACTTGCGCGTCCGACTTGGCGCCCACCAGGCAAGCGAATCCGTCGCAAGTGTTGCAGCGGATGCATCGGCTCTTCTGCGGGTTCTTCTCGTCCAGCATGACTCCGACCGGCACGTGGAAAGGTTTCAAGCCCGAACGGGCGAAATCGTCGGACAGCTGCTGAATCCGCGGCTCATGGCTGACTGCCGGCCAGGGATACGGGGAGTTTGCTGGCGGTTCGGTCGGATCTTCCCCACGATTGCCGTGCACCTGATAAAGGTTCTCGGCCTGCGTGTAATACGGTTCCAAGTCGTCATACGAGATCGGCCAAGCGGGCGAGATGCCGCCCTTGTGACGCAGTTCGCCGAAATCCTCTTTGCGCAGGCGGAACAGCGCCGCGCCATAGAACTTCGTGTTACCACCGACGTAGTAGTTCGTGTGCGGATGGAGCTCCTTCCCATCCTTGTCGAGCCAGTGTTCCGTGGTGTTGTAGTGAGCGTCAACGTTGACCACTTGTGGGTCCCAGTTCGCCTTCTCGCGGGGAACGTAGTCGCCACGCTCGAGGATGAGGATCCGCTTGCCGGACGGAGCCAGATGGTAGGCAAGCGTCCCACCGCCGGCGCCGGTGCCAATGATGATTACGTCATAGCGATTGTCGTTCATGATGGAAATCCTCCATTTACTCCGCAGAAGATGCAGCGCTTTTCGTTGTCGTGGTGAAGCTTGCAGCACTTCACTGCCTGTCTACCCTTCCGCCAGAGGTAGAACTCCGCTGCAAACAGCATGCCCAGAGGGGGAGCAGTCAGGTAAATCCAGATCCCATTCCAGATCATGGGAGGCAACGCTGAACCAAAACTGCGGGCTGGATTCATGCTCATTCCGGAAAACGGCGCTTCGATGGTGATGTAGGTCGCAACCAGCAGTCCGGCAAAGAAGCCCGTGTATCGGGCGAGCCGATAGTGATTGGAGAAATAGAGCACCGTGGACATCATTCCTGCCGCGATCACGAATTCGGCGAGCAATGCAATCCACACTCCATTTGTCCCGGGAGTGGTGACGACGTACCGAACCGCCGGATCCGAGACCGCCTTTCCCAGAAACAGTCCTATGAGCATCACGCCTGCAATCGCGCCTGCAAATTGTGACGCGATATAAAAGAACGCGTCCCATCCTTTGATTTTGCCCAGGCGAAAAAAAGTGATGGTCACCGATGGGTTGATGTGTGCACCAGATTGTTGGCCCCAGCGCGAGTAAATGATGGCAACAGCAGTTACGCCCATCGACACTCCCATGAGAAGGCGACGCAGAAATTCAGAAGCAACCGCATGGTGCACGGGAGAGTGCGGGAATTCGTAGACTGCCCCGAACACGCAGGCCGACACCATGAACGCACCGAGCAGCCCCGCTTCCATCAGGTACTCCGGCCAGTGAATACGTAAAGAGTCCAATGCGCCCAGTTTGGGCGGTTGCTCGAAAGATGCCGCGGCCGGCGGCGTGGGCATAATCGCCAGGTTCTGCGCGTTTGCCGTCGGGTTGTGCGCGGTGCCATTCATGGGATCTGGGCCGTGTGATTCCCGTTATTGAGGAAAGTGACAGGAAACATTTCGTGAGCGTCGCCGGTCGCCAGTCCTCTTATGCTCTCTTGCTGGTTGCTGAAACCTTCCTGACAGTTCCGAATCCCACTGCCACGTGAGCATCTCCGCAAGGCACATGGGCCCACAGGATTTTCGGGGTTCGCGAATCGTTAACGATTCACCGCTAGGCGCGGAGGGCACGCTCACGAAATTACCTTTCAAGAGGGCAAGGATGAACATGAACAAGAACAGTCAGTTTCTGCTCCGTACTCTGCTGGCGGCGATGGTGTTGTTTGCCGTTTCGGCATTCGCGCAAGATATGCACTCCACCGGCCAGTTTCAGGGGCCAAAAGCAAACAAAGGCCACGTCACCCACAGCAACCGCGATGGCAAGAGTGTCCTCACGCTGTCGGACGACTTTGTGGTTCCTGATACTCCGGACCCGCACTGGCGCGTCGTCGATTCCGCGGGCAACGTCTATGACCTCGACAAGTTGAAGAAGAAGGCTTTTATCGGGGACAAGTACCAGAAGGAGATCGTTGTTCCTGGTTACGTGAAGAACGTTTCCAAGGTGATCATTTGGTGCGCGTGGGCGGAAGCAAACCTGGGCGAGGCTTCGTTTTCCACTCCCGTTCAATAAGGGAAACCCCAATTCACGGGGGGCGCAAGTCGGGTGAACTGGACAGGTGCCCTCTTTTTCACACTCTTAAAAAGGCAGGTACAAAATGCGAAACAAAATCATTGTGATGTGCTCAACGCTGGCGCTTGCGATCGTTCCAAGCTTCTCGAACCTCGCAGCGGGCCAGACGGTTGAGAAGAAGACTCTCACCTTGCAGGGTGCCAAGCGGGTGATCGCCGCGGCGATTGCCCAAGCACAGAAGGAATCGGCTCCTGGCGGCGTCATCGCCGTCGTCGATGACGGCGGCAACCTGATGGTGCTCGAACGCCTCGACGGTACGTTTTCCGCAGGCGCAAACATTTCGATCGGAAAAGCCAAGACCGCCGTCATGTTCAAGAAGCCTACGCGCTTTTTTGAAGAGCTGATCAATTCCAGCGGCAAGGGCCGCACCGTAATGACAGCACTCGAGAACTTCACGCCTCTAATTGGTGGTATTCCCATCATCGTGGATGGTCAGATCGTCGGCGGCGTGGGCGTGAGTGGCGCGGCCAGCGCGGACCAGGACGAACATTTGGCCATCGCCGGCTCGAAGGCGTTCGAAACGGGCGCAGTGCCTTTGAGCAGCGACACTCCGGCCGTTTCCTATTGGGACAAGAGCACGGTGGACGAGGCGTTCTCGAAGGGCACTGTGTTGTTCGACGGGAGCGACGGCCGCAACTACATGGTCCACGCCAGCCGCCGGGAAAAACCCGGCCAGGCCGAAATTCATACGAAGGACGCCGACGTGATCTACGTGCTCCAGGGAACAGCGACATTCGTTACCGGCGGCGATGCGGTGGACAGAAAGACCATCGCGCCCGACGAGATTCGGGGCAGCAGTATCAAGGGCGGTGAGACCCGGAAGATTTCCAAGGGTGACGTGATCATCGTGCCCCATGGCGTGCCGCACCAATTCCTGGAAGTGACCAACCCGTTCCTGTACTACGTCGTAAAGGTTCGCTGAAGAGACGATTATGAACACACGACTACAATTCCGGAAGATTTCAATCCTGTTGGGAGTACTTCTTTGGTTTGGGTCGCTCCCCCTCACCGCCCAGGTCGTCCAGGATCCTCCATTTGGCCGACCGGACGCGGTTGTTGATTTGGCCTCACGCGAGGGAGCGCAGCTGGTGAAGGGCCAGTGGCGCTACCACGACGTGCAAATCGTGGACGCGGAGTCTCGCTCAGTAGGCCCCGACTTGAGGCCAAGCGGAAGCCAAACCATCAAGACTTATGACTACTCTCCTCACGCTGGGACGGCGGACTTCGATGATTCCCAGTGGGAGGCCATCGATGCGACCTCGCTCGACCAGCGTCGCTCGACGGCCAAAGTGTGCTTCAACTGGTATCGCATCAACGTCACCGTTCCCGAAAAGATCGGAACCTTTAGCACCGCCGGTTCGACCGTCGCTTTCGAAATCGTGATCGACGACTATGCCGAAGTCTGGGTCAACGGCAAGATGCCTCGGGTCCTCGGCCAACTTGGCGGGCCCGTCATCAAGGGATTCAACGCTCCCAACCGCGTGATCCTTACGAGAAACGCCCAGCCGGGCCAGAAGATTCAGCTTGCCGTCTTCGGCATCAACGGACCAATTTCCTTCAGTCCCCAGAATTTCATCTGGATCAAGTCGGCGACCCTGGACTTCTACAAGTCGCCGAAGGTTGCGATCAGCGAGACTCCCGCGCAGATCGTCAGGAAAGACCCATCGCTCGATGAGATCGTTCCTCCCGGAGCCAAGATCGAGAAACTCGCCGGCGGATTCTTGTTCACTGAAGGCCCGATATGGGTACCCCGCACGGACGACACCGACGGCTATCTCCTCTTCAGCGATCCCAACAACAACACAATCTACCGTTGGACCCAGGACGGGCAGCTCTCGATCTTCATGACCAAGAGCGGATACCGTGGATTCGATATCGGCGAGTACGGCCAGCCCGGGTCAAATGGGCTCACGCTCGACAAGCAGGGACGTCTCACCATCAACCAGCACGGTAATCGCCGCGTGGTTCGCATGGAGAAGAACGGGGAGCTGACGGTGCTGGCAGACCACTATCAAGGCAAGCGCCTCAATAGCCCGA
This sequence comes from uncultured Acidobacteriota bacterium, assembly GCA_963799305.1. Classification (GTDB taxonomy): domain Bacteria; phylum Acidobacteriota; class Terriglobia; order Terriglobales; family Acidobacteriaceae; genus Acidiflorens. Next base: position 1,005,161 of record CAWCWX010000002.1, read on the forward strand.
ACGACCTGGTCTACAAATCCGACGGCGCACTTTATTTCACTGATCCGCCGTTCGGCCTGCCCAAGTTTTTTGACGACTCGCGAAAAGAATTGCCCTACAGCGGTGTGTTCCGCGTATCGCCCGATGGCAAAGACGTTCGGCTTCTGACCGCCGATCTCACAGGCCCCAACGGCCTCGCATTCTCTCCAGACGAGAAATATTTCTACGTGGATGACTGGGACACAGCGAAGAAAGTCATCATGCGTTACGAGGTCAACACCGACGGCACATTGTCGAATGGGAAGGTCTTCTTCGACATGACGGCCGCCGAGGGAGAGGACGCGCTAGATGGACTGAAGGTCGACCAGAAGGGAAACATCTACGCGTCGGGCCCGGGGGGGCTATGGATCATCTCTCCCGAGGGCAAGCACCTGGGCACGATCATGGGACCCGAGCATCCCCACAACTTCGCGTGGGGCGATGAAGACGGTAAGACACTCTATCTATGCGCCAAGACTGGGCTGTATCGTATCCGGCTGAATATTCCCGGGATTCGTCCGTAAACGCGACCCTGAGTGATGGCTAAGGGAGTGGACGAAACATTCGCTAAAGGAGATCAATCATGAAAGCCTTGTGGAGCTTAGTCGCAGCGCTCATTTTGTTGGCAGCGCCCGTCTCACAGGCGGAACTGCCGACCAAAAAAGTGTTGACCCTCGGCATGGCAAAGAAATTGGTTGCGGCCGCAGAAACCGAAGCCAAGAAGCGCGGCGCCACGGTCGTAATCGCTGTAGTTGATGACGGTGGGCAATTGATCCTGCTCGAACGCTTGGACGATACGCAGGTCGCAAGCGTGGAAGTTGCGATGGGCAAAGCCCGGACAGCAGCCATTTTCCGTCGTCCAAGCAAGGTGTTCGAGGACCAGGTGAAGAATGGACGAGTGGCCGCCCTGGCGTTGCCCGGAGCCACGCCCCTTCAGGGCGGAATTCCTATTACCGTTGAAGGCAAGGTCATCGGGGCCATCGGCGCGAGTGGGAACAGTCCGCAGGAAGACGAAGAAATCGCCTTGGCTGGTGCCGCTGCCACCGCAGCGGCTGTGCAACAAGAAGGCAAGTGAGGTCGCTGTCGCACCGAAGAAAGTGGGGAACAGTCGCGAGCCTTTGAGAACAATTATGGATGATGCCTACGCAATTCGACTCGCTAAGACGAAGCTACGAGACGCTTACGACAAAGGAAACGTGAGCGGCGTCCTGTCTGTTTTTGCCGACAGATATATAGATATGTCGGACGGCCTGTCATCCTCCATCGGCGCCGAAGCACGGGCAGTCCTGAAGCACCGACTCAAGAATTTCTTTACACACTACCATGCGCAACTGGCAGTCACCATCATCTCAATTCGAGTTCAAGGTCCATTGGCTTTTGACCGGGGCTGGCATCAGCTCACGCTTAATCCCAAGAAGGGTGGAAAGCCGATTATTACGCGTACCCGCTACCTGGAAATCTGGCAGAAGCATGCCGACGGAAACTGGAAGATTGCGATTTTCATGGACAATGTAGATGTACCGCCCCAGATGCCGCCTCCAGAGGTCTTGTTAGAACTGGGAGGCAGGGGTGGCACGGGAGTTCGCCGCGCTGTGCGCAAGCGAGGCTCGAAAGAGCGGACAGGCCGCCTAAGTTCCTGATTATGCTAAACAGTGCTTCTGTGAACAAAGTCCAGGACGACGTGTCACCTTTCTGGGTCTGTTGTGTCTCATAGAGAGGACGATTGTTTCTTCCGAATCTGCAGCCAAATTCGTACAACGGCTGCGGAGAGTAGGCGGTAACATGGGAACGGAGAAATGCATTGGCCAAAAAGCCTATCGAAATCGACTGTGAAGAAGTGTGGCGGCAGATCTCGAATTATCTTGATGATGAAGTAGGTCCCGAACTTCGTGCAACCATGGCCTCCCACTTCAAGGAGTGTGACCATTGCAGTGCCATCCTGGATGGCGCAAAGAACGTAGTGAAGCTCGTAGGAGACGGAAGGGCTTTCGAGATTCCCGCGAGTGCCAGTAGGCGATTCTATGCAAAGCTAGAGGATCACCTGGCGGCTCGCCGACAGAAGAAAGATTAGAACCTGTCCGATAGAATAACTGAGGCTGTTTTGGAGGCAAGATTTGCAGCCACCGTTCCGTTCCAAGCGGGAAGTCACCATCAACGCGCCTTTGGAATCGGTGTGCTCTTTCAGCATGAATCTCACGAGGATCCCTGAGTTCCTTCCTCGCGTGGTCAAGGTTGCTCTCTTTCCGGCAAGACCGACATCGAAATTATCCTGCTGCAGAACGGCGTTCCAAACGCTTGGCCCTCAGTCAACCAAGGTGGAAATCAGCCACCGGTGAATAGGGGCTATCAAACCGGTTCTAGCCCACCACCGGTACCGGGCTCTCCCGGCCACCGGCTCGAGCCTTCCCTAATTCTTCGGCGATTCTTGGGTTCTGAAAGTCGGGCACAGTTCCGAGACCAGAGGCGACCGTGTTTGCGAATTTCGCCCAGCCCACTAACAAGACGGCCTCGAGGATTTGCTGCTCGCTGAATCCATAGGTACGAAGGGCCTCGATGTCGCTCGGCATTATTTTGGATGTCTGGCCGTTGAGCTTGGCACAGAAATTCAAAAGAGCCTTGTCGGCGATCGGAATCTGGGCATGAACGTAATCGATCGCGATCTGCTCCGGCTCTGGGCCCTCAAGCTTCAACATGCGCACAATTTCACAATGTGCGGCTACGCAATAGGTGCTGAGGTTTGCCGCCGAACACACCAGGTAGATATATTCTTTTTGCCTTCGCGGCAGGGCACCATCTTTGAGAATGAGATTGCCGGTCATGGCTATTTCAGCGTCAATCATGTCCGGGCGAGCGATTTGAGCGAGGAAGAAGTTCGGCAGAAATCCCAACTCTTTCTGTATGGCGGCAAGAGCTGGAAAGTCTTTTTCCTCATACGGCTGGTTGCGCAGATGGCACATGCTCCAACACCCCCAAAGCAATGGACACAAGTCTATATCAGGCCATTGTTGGTGTTCCAAGGTTCCAAACCTGAGGCCCTCGCGATATGCTGAATGGCCACCCGTCTGGAGGAACACACTTGCGAGGGCCGAACTTGCCAGGTGTTGACAGTACCCGAAAAAGCATCCAAATTGATACCGGGAGTGGCTCCTTGGGGCTGGCGACAGACGCGGTAGAGCCCCTCGGAAGTGTGGTAACGGCCCGCGTCCGCCAGAGACGGCTTGAGATTGCCGGAATCCTGACTCAAGTTTGCTCTACTCAGGTCGTCCGGATTCGGTCTTACAAGTTAGGAGTCGCGTGACTGCCTCTCAACACGATCAGGAACGAGTGCGAGTGCTGGAAGCGGAACTGAGCAACCTCAGAGCGGATCTGGCTCGGGTTGCCGGGGAGAAGACACTTGCAGTGGAGTCCCTGCGCGCCAGCGAAGAGCTTAAGAGCCGTCTCATCGCTTGTAGCCGCGACTGCATCAAGATTCTCGACCTGGAAGGCCGCCTCTTATTCATGAACGAGGGCGGAATGCAAGTGCTGGAGATCTGTGACATCGGCCCCTTTCTGGACACTCCCTGGGTCGCGTTCTGGGAGGGTGCAGATCGGGACGCGGCCCAGGCCGCGATGCGAACGGCAAAAGACGGTGGCGTCGGCCGATTTGTCGGTTATTTCGAAACCCGGATTGCGCGACAACCTCGATGGTGGGACGTTGTGGTCAGTCCTATCTACGACGCGAGCGGAAAGCCGGAGCGCCTTCTGGCGCTGTCGCGCGACGTTACCGAGCACAGGAAGAACGAAACTGCCTTGTCTGAGGCCCTTCAGTTCAATCGAGAGATTATCGAGGGGGCGGCGGAAGGCATCATCGTCTATGACTCCGACCTGCGCTACAAGGTCTTCAATCCTTTCATGGAACGGCTGACGGGCAAATGCTCGCAGGACGTGCTCGGCAGAGTGGCCATGGATATGTTCCCCCGGTTAGGCCCCAGTGGCATAGAAGCAGCGCTGAAACGAGCGCTGCAAGGACAAGTTGTCCATGTCGCCGATGCTTTGGTACCCAAGCACTCGGCGGAGGGGCGCGATGTGTGGGAGTCTTGCACCTTTGCTCCCCATCACGACGCGCAAGGAAAAGTGGTCGGAGTGATTGGTCTGGTACGCGATATCACCGAGAGGCATCTTGCGGAAGAGACTTTTCGCTCCATCGTCATCGGAACGGCTTCCGCAACCGGAAACGATTTCTTTCCCTCCCTGGTGCGTCATCTGGCCACAGCCCTTCGCGTTCGCTATGCATTCATCACTGACTGTGACGATCAGAAACGCGCAAAAGCGCTGGCGTTCTGGAACGGCGATCAGTTTGGAGAAAGATTTGAGTTCGACATTGCCGACACACCGTGCATGAAGGTGCTGAACGGCGAAACCTGCCACTACAAAGAAGGGCTCCAGGGCTTGTTTCCGCTCGACAAGGGACTCGCCGACTGGGGAGCAGAGAGCTACCTGGGCGTTCCGATGCTCGACCGGGAGGGACGAGTCATTGGCCACATCGCAATTCTTGACGACAAGCCGATGGATCGTGACCCGCGCGCAATCGATCTGGTCAAGATATTTGCTGCCAGGGCAGCCGCAGAGTTGAAACGCCAGCGGGCAGAAACGAGGCTGCAGGATGCTCTTCAGCAGGTCCAGACCCTGCAAAAGAAACTCGAAGCCGAGAACGTCTACCTGCAGGAAGAAATTAGCAAGGAACACAACTTCGAAGAAATCGTTGGGAACAGTCGCGCGATCGTGGAAGTATTGAACAGGGTGGAGACAGTGGCACCAACAGACTCCACGGTACTGATCACGGGAGAAACCGGCTGCGGTAAGGAGTTGATCGCACGTGCAATCCACAGCCACGGGTCGCGCAAGCACCGCCCCCTGGTGAAATTGAATTGTGGCGCAATCCCGACTGGACTGGTTGAGAGTGAGCTGTTTGGTCACATGAAGGGCGCATTCACCGGCGCGCTGGAACGTAGAACTGGAAGGTTTGAACTGGCGGACGGTGGAACTCTATTCCTCGACGAAGTCAGCGAACTTCCCCCCGACACCCAAGTGAAGTTGCTGAGAGTTCTCCAGGAGCACGAGTTTGAGCCACTGGGCAGCAGCCGCACGATAAAGGTAAACGTGCGCATCATTGCGGCCAGCAATCGCGACCTGGAGAAAGCGGTGCAGGAGGGCCGGTTCCGGGCCGATCTCTACTATCGCCTCAATGTTCTCCCGATTGTCTTGCCCCCGCTGCGACAGAGGCGCTCAGATATCCCACTACTCGCGGCTTTCTTTGTGGAAAAGTTTGCCAGGCAGTTCGGCAAACAAATCACCGGTGTTACGCAAGACACGGCGGACCGTCTGTCTCGCTATGATTGGCCAGGAAACATCCGTGAGTTGCAGAATGTTGTCGAGCGCGCTGTAGTCCTGTCCCGCGGACCGATCTTGAAGCTGGGCGCCGATCTCCTACCCATAGCCGGTGCGGAAATGGCGTCAATGGAGGAAGTTGCAGGCTTGGGCTTGGACAGTCCCCAAACCAAGGACAGGAGCGGCGATTCTGCGTCGATGGAGCAAGTGGAAAGACGGCACATCCAAACCGTACTGCAAAAAACGGGCTGGGTGATCGAAGGCGATCGGGGGGCTGCCAAGATTCTCGATCTGCATCCCAACACATTGCGCAGCCGCATGAAGAAGCTCGGAATCGAGCGTGGATCGTCGGATCCTGCCGTACCGGCCACGAAATCCCGTGGCCACGATGCCATAACGAACTGACCCCACGAAACTTCGTGGTTCCCGCCGAATCGATCCCGTCAGCAATTCTCTAAAACCCTCAAAATCATAAACATAGAGCTTTTCGCCTTCGGCTCACTAGTGGCATGGCTCCTGCTTTAGCAAAGGCGTATTCGGGAAGGAAGCTCGCAGGTGCTCAAGATTTCGATCATTAGGGACTCAGATCAAGCCATCGAGCTCCAGCTGGAAGGAAGGCTCGTGGGCCCTTGGGTCGAAGAGTTACAGAAGCTCAGCGATGAAGCCCTCTCCCTCCAGAAAGCCGTGAGCCTCGATCTCGAAAAAGTGTGGTTCGTCGATTCGCGCGGAGTCACTCTTCTGCGCGATCTCGCAAAAAGACAAGTGTCTGAACTCAACTGCTCTCAGTTTGTAAGCCAGCAACTGAAGGAGGCGGCCCAATGATGACCGCGAGCACAGAAGCAGTCCGGCTGTCTGAAAAAGATCGAGTTTGCACCGAGGCGGGCACTGTCTCTCCGGTGAGTGTCAAGATCAACTCGGCGGAAGCGTCTCTTATTCAGCGAGTGCAGAATGGCGACTCCGCTGCCTTCTTTGAACTGGTCCGCCCTTATGAACGCGCCGTGTTCCTCGCCGCGCGATCCCTTGTAAAAAATGATGCGGATGCAGAGGATGTTGCTCAGGAAGCGATCCTGAAAGCCTTCAAGAACCTTGCGCGTTTCCGCCAGGAAGCGAAATTCAGCACTTGGCTCATCCAGATCACGATCAATGAAGCGAAGATGAGGCTACGGAAGGACCGCCGCCACCTCTATGAATCGATAGAGGAAGGGCGGCTCGGAGACGATGGCGAATACACCCCCAGAGATTTTGCGGATTGGCGAGAAATACCATCCGAGGCGTTAGAACAGAAAGAGCTTCGTAAGGCGCTCACCAATGCTCTGGGTTCTCTTCCCGAGAAATACCGCATTGTATTGATCTTGCGCGACGTACAGCACCTAAGTATCAACGACACTGCAAAGGCCCTAGGCCTTTCAGAAGCCAACGTGAAGACCCGACTGAGCCGCGCCAGGCTTCAGATGCGCGACGCATTGGCGCCTGGTTTGGATGGAGCTTGGAGTCGAGGAAGAACGTACGAGAAAGTGCGACCCTTCTGATGCAGTGCCCTGGATGTCCTCACAGATTCCTGGTCAAGTTTGGAAAACGATCCGCCATCGAGGTGAAAGAAAAGCGGACCGGCGAGTGAGACCACGTCTTAAAGAGCGCGCGGACATGAACAGCATGCTGAGCCAAGCGGATATTCGCATCAGGCTCGGTGAGCCGGCGGATCGCGACCAATTGGTGCGCATGCGCGAGGCTTGGTGGCCCAAGTCTTCCGGCGAGCATCATGCCCGAGAACTTACACGTATTCTCGCAAGGCTCCTGGAACGATGCCGCTCATCATCCTCGGTGGGGCAACCGTTTGCTCTTTGAAGTCGCCGGCAAGTATTTTTTGCCAATGTGGGCAAAACCATAGGCTACCCAACCTGATTCTGACCCGTATCGAGCCACGCGAGAAATTTGCGGAAGGCGGCACCACGATGACTGTAGTTGGCCTTCTCGGCGGGCGATAGTTCGGCGAACGCCTTGCCAATCCGCGGAAAATAAAATAGTGGGTCATATCCAAACCCGTTCTCGCCTCGCGGCGCGTTCAAAATGATACCTTCCGCTTCGCCGCGAAAGGTTGCGATTGTCTTTCCGTCGCCTGCCACTGCCAGCACACACACGAACCGCGCCGTGCGCTTTTCTGCCGGAATGCCTTGCAGTTCGCGGAGTACGCGTGCGTTGTTGGCCCGATCTTTGCTGTCCGCATCGATCAGGTGGGGCTGGTCGACAGCATAGCGTGCGGAGTGAACTCCCGGCGCTCCTCCCAGGGCGTCCACGGCTAGTCCCGAGTCGTCGGCTAAAACCAATTCTCCAGGAACGGCGAGGCTGTATGCCTCGGCTTTCTTCCGCGCATTGGCCTCGAAGGTCGCCCCATCTTCGTCGACCAGCGGCAGCGAAGAGAAGTCAGGGATCGAGACGACCTCTATCTCATACGACTCCGCCAAGCCCGCGAAGTCGCGCAGCTTGCCGGGATTGGAGGTCGCTACTAGCACGCGATATTTCATAATTCAAGATTTCCTCCGTGACCTCCGTTGTTCTCTGTGGTTCAAGATTTTCAATCCTAACCACAGGGGACAGGAGGGTCACAGAGGAGTTCCGGCGCGCGAGGGATTCGCGAGCACTCCTCCGAGTAAAACACCCAGGCTCAACAAGGTCACAATTCCCCCCAAAGTCCGGTCCCGCGTCCGTCCAAAATGTATCCGGACGTCGTTCCGCCCGCTCGCCAGCGGAATCATCATCAGCCCGGTTACCTCGACGGTCTCGGTCGCAACGCGTTGCCCATTCACAGTCACTTCCCAGGCCGGATAATTGAACAGCCGCAGCGTGACGATTTCTGGGGCCGCGCTCTCCACCACCAGCGATTTGTCCTCCGGCTTCCAGGCTAGCGTTTGTGTGTGCACGGCGCGTCCGGCAGAGTCCACAACTTGCGGTTGATCTTTGTTCAACTCGTAGGGATCGGCTCCGGCGGGCACGTATTCGTCCGAACCCTCGTACCCCGTGCCGTCCGCGACCGCGTCGCGCATTTCCGCGATGTCGGACGCCATATCCCACCACGGCGGCTGGATGCGATATCCGGCAACTACCAGTGCGCTCAGCAAGACGCCAGCTCCCAAAAGGCGGAGGGTCCATCGTCGCGTGGACATCGTTAGCAGCAAGGCCAGCGCCGCGTTCAGGCACAGGAGCCAGCGCCAAGGTAACTGCACAAAACGCAGTTTTGGAAGATACTCCCAAAGCGGGTTCGTGACCCAAACCATAATCAGTGCCGCCGCCGCGCCCCAGGACGTCAGCAGCAGCCACCGGTTCCGCGCCCGGGAACGCCAGTCCCGTGAAAACCAGATCGCCAGCGCCAAAGCCGCGATTTCGACCGCGGCAACGGTGGACACCAACAGGTTGAAATGATTGTGGTCAGCGTCCGTCGTCTGCGTAAATAAAAAATTGTCCTGCGGACGCAGGCCCGGCGCCAGAACCTCGTTGATGTTGACCCAGCGTGTTTCGTAGACCGTGGGAATGAGGTAGAACGCCGCCAACCCCGCCCCCAGCAGAACGGCGAGTCCAGTCCGCCACAGCGGACGCCAGCTTCGCTCAAGCACAGCCAGCAATATCGCCAGAAGGGCAGTCGAGTAGTGAATCATCACCGCCGCCGGGGCGTTCGTCAGCCACGCGGCGGCCAACGTAATGCCGAGATAGAGCACGGGACGCAACCCCGCCTCGCCCAGGCGCAGGATTCGCAGCAACAGAAACGGGAGCAGCGCTGCCGCCAGCAGTTCCGCAAACGCGCTTCGCCAGTAGACGATCAACAGGTGGTAGGGGTTTACCGCATAGAGCGCCGCCGCAAACAGCGCATCCTGCGTGGGCAGCCATTCTCGCGCCAGCCGGTACATGGATAGACCAGTCAAGGTCAGCACCAGCCAGCAGTAAGCCCCGGGCACCATCCTCCACGGCAACAACGCACCCAATGCCGATCCCAGGGCCCACGATGCGGGCGGGTAGAACATGAACCGGGCTTCGCCATATCCCCAGTGCGCCAGAGCTGCCCAGCGTGGATAGAGAATGCCCTGCTTCCACTGGCTGAGCACATCCATCCAGGAGAACATGTGAAATTCGAAATCGTGTCCCGAGGGGGATCCAAGCCAAAAGAAGGGACAGATCGCCAGAAAACAAACGGTGCCTAAAACCAACGCGTGCCGGATCGGAACCTTGGAAGAGGGAAGTGACATTCCGGAGATCACTTGCCTGTCTGCGGACCAGCGGGCAAGCATTCGCGGCTGCCATTCTAGTGCAAATAAAACTTTCTCGGAAATTTAACCTTCGCGAAATACTTTGGCCAGGATCTTGCGCTACTCTAGCGCCATCGAGGTGGAACAGACCGCCGGGGATTGCGTCGCACCAGAGACGGGGTGTCGGCTCAGTCCCCGGTTTTTTGTAGGGAAATAATTCTGGGCGTTTGCTATTGGCTTACTTCGCTCGAACTCCGCTGGCTGTGCAGGTCTTCCAGGAACTGCATTTGTTCCAGGGCACTGCCGCGGCGCAGCAGATCCAGCAAGGGATCGTCGCTCTCAGAGCCGGATTCTATCGTGACATTCAATTCCTCCGCGCTGGCCACCAACGCCCGGGGAGAGATTTCCAGTTCCGGCTTGGCTCCTGGTTGGGAGGTCAGGAACTCGATAAATTCTCCCACACTCTTTCGCTGTTCTTCGGTGCGCGCTGGAAACTCAATTCCCATCCCGTGCGTCGGATGCATGACACGGACTAACCCTTCGGTATGGACTTCCAACCCTTCTGTCTTGAGGCAAAGGTCGACCGCAGACGATTGCGGAAAGGGCGACTCCGTTTCCACGTAGCACCCACCCAGGCTCATATCGGTTAATTTGCAGTGCGCGACCGGATCGGGTTCCTCGGGCAACGCCTCTTGCGAATGGGAAGACAGCCAGTCGTTGAGCTGCTCGCGCATCCGCAGATCCATATCCAGGAAGCGCAGGCCGGTTTGACCGTTGGGGCTGCTCCATGCCACTTCGGCATCGCCTTCGAGTTGAATATTGACATCGGGAAGTTCGAAGGAGAAACGCGCCAGCACTGCTGACGGAAGGGGTTTGGCGGCGAGTACGTCGATCCCTCCGCTGCTTACGTCGAGCAAGATACCTTCGATGTGTTGCGCTTCTTCGGTCCGCAGGGAGATCGGCGCCTGGATGGGAACCCGGAAGGACTGCCGTCGTTCCCGCTTAAGCATCGCGGTCGCCGCGCGCAATGTGGAGTGCGCCTGTTCGTGGATGATCGGCTTGATCAGAATAAAGTGAGCGCCCGCACCCAGGATCGATCGAATCTGGGACGCTTCCCGCAAAAGCGCTACCGTGACTGCTGGATTCTCCTGCTTCGCTGCCGCCTGGCGACGGTTACATTCCAGTATCTGGGTGGCTGCGTCTGGATCGTCGAAGTCAATAATGATCTGGTCGAAGTGTTCCTCTTCCAGACGGCTCAGCGCAACCTCGAGCACGCTCGAGTGATGCACGGCCACGCCGAAATTCGCCAACACCTGCGTCAGCGAATCCGCCGCCAAATCGTCTTTCGATACCAGCAGTGCCTGTAATGTCATCGAAGCGGAGCCTCCTGCCCGCTCCCGCGCTCTACGGCCAGCGCGGAGTGGTGCTGCGCGCCGGTTTGGCGGCGGACGAAGATTGTGCGCCGGCCCGCGCGGCCATGGCGTTGCTTTCGTCGTCTACCTCTGCCAGTACCGCGCTGTCGTCCTCTGCCTCATTCTCAGCCAGCAGGGGCGCGACTTCACGCAGTTTCTCGGCGGCTTGCTGGAGCATTTCGATCTGCTTGCCCAACTGTGCGTACTGCGTCTGCTTGCGGCGCAGAACCTCATGGATGTCCTTCATACGTCCCCCCAAACATGAATGTAGGGTTGGACGAAAGTAACGTCAACGCCAATCCCCGGATATGCGGTTACGCCGGTAATGCAGCTGCCGCGGTTTCTGGTCGCTGGTGCTCTAGTCGTTCGCAATGGATACTTGCTGGCCTCATTAAGTAGCGACCGGCGAATAGCGAGCTGCGCCCAAAAAGCAAAAGCCCCGCCATTTCGGCGGGGCATGAGTTGAGAGTGTTGGACGAAACTACAAGCAATTCTCGCTTAAACGTGCATCGTGAATCTGCGGCGGAGCATACCGGCAATCGCCACCAGCCCAGTTCCCAGCAATCCGAGGGTTCCCGGTTCAGGAGTCAGAAGATTCGTATCGCCCACCCGAATGTGTCCAATTCCCTGCGCTATCTGCCCGTTGGTCGAGACGATCGTTTGGGTGGTGGTACCTGAAGTAAAGTGGCCATTCCAGAGAGTGCCCTGGATCGTGCCGCTCAGCTCATACACCAGCCCTTGTCCATGCTGCGAGACCAAGGTCCATGAAATCGGTCCAACAAAAGCGCCGCTGAAGATCGTGCCCTTATGCGGAACTTGAGGACCTTTTCCGATCACCGTGAAGCTGGAACCCACGTCCGAAAAAGTGCCGCCGTCGTGGATGTTGCCGGTAAGAAGTGCGCCGGTCGAGAACGATACCGACCCCAAGGTATGCCCCGGGTTGGCCACAATTCCGTTGAAACTATGGAGCTGCGACAGTGTGGATGTGATACCCGCGTTGGAAATTGAAATCGAGCCATGCTGATTGACCAGATTAATTCCGTCCGCCAAAGCCGCCATCGGTAGCCCCAATGCCAGCACCGCCAAAACCAACACTCGCCTCATGTTATTCCTCCCGAACCTGGAAACGCCGCCAGCCAGTCCTCACCCCTCTCGAGGTACAGCCGCACACGGTCGTGTATACACCATACTGCACCTACACTGCCAAAGACACTAAACCATTAAAAGTCAATGCTTTCAATAGCTTAGATAAAATAATCGATCTCGTCTGCCTCTGCCGAATGAAATTCTCTGCACACCTTTCAACATCCGACTTCGGATTCTCAGCGAATCATCCGAAGACTTGGTGGTTGAGGTTTTCCTCCCGGCAGCCAATCTCCAAGGCCCTTGGACGAATCTGAAATCCGTGGTTATTAGGGGCGCCAATCCTACCAAAACTAGTGATCTTCGCAAGTGGTTCTTTCGTGCCGTCCCATCCCTCGAAAGTGGCCTTCTCATTCCACACCCCTTTTTCGTATCCTACCCATGAGCAGTTCTGGGGGAGGGCTGTTCGGGCGTCCCGTGATTCTTTGAATCCGGGGCGCTTCTTATTTTCGGGCAAATAGTTTTGGGCTCGGCCTAGGCCAACGTGGCGGCCGGGAAACTCAGTTCTTCCTGCTTCCCAGACCCCATACTCCGATACGCCGCATCCAGAATGATCTGATTTTGCCATCCAATCTCTCCTGGAATCGGGAATCGTGCTGTCCCTTGCACTGCAGCTGCAAAAGCATCCGCCTGGCGCGCGTAGGCCAGAGTGTTCGAAACCTCCTCAGACGATGCCAACTCTTGTGCCCGCCGAACTTCAATCTTCACAGGACGGTCCACAGTCAGCCCATCTTCCGCACGGAGGACGCCCTCACTCCCGACAAACTCCAGCGGCGTTCGATATGGCGCCCGAGTCGAGACCAACACCGTCGCCAATGTCCCGCGGCGGAATTCAAGGCTGAGAATGGCAGCCGCCTCGACCTCTCCCGAATATTCGTCCGACCTCCCCACAGCGCTGATCCGCAGCGGATCGTCTTGCAGAATGTAGCGCAGTGTGTCCACGCAGTGCACCCCAACATCGGCAATGGGGCCACCGGCTGCGATCGAAGGGTCGTAGAGCCAATGACGGCCATGGCCGCTCCCCAGGTATGAAAATTCCACCCGCGCAAATATCGGCCGCCCGATCGCTCCGCTGGCGACAAGTTCCCGCATCCGCGCCGTACTCTCCTCAAAACGAAAAATATGGGCGACGCCCAGCAGGATCTTCGCCTGACGCGCCGTTTCCACCATCTCCCGGCACTCCTCCGCATTCATCGCCATCGGCTTTTCGCACAGCACCGGCTTGCCCGCTTGGATCGCAGTCAGCACGTCCGCCCGATGAAGTACGTCTGGACTGGTCACAAGCACGGCGTCCACGTCCGCGCACCGGCACAATTCTTCCGTCGAAGTGAACGCGTGGGGGATACCGTAACGCCGGGCCGTATCCGCTGCCTTTTGCGGATCCCGACGTGAGAGCGCCGTGACCTTGCAATTCTTGGAGAGCTGGAAACCAGGCATCAGGCGCCGGTCGCCATGCAGTCCAAAGCCGACAATTCCGAATCGAATCATTCCGTTTCCTTAAACTCTTAAAGTTTTAGGTGTAGGGGTAGAAGACGAAAAACAATAGCGATAACGCAGTCAAAGCCCACAGGGCTGGACGGACTTCTCCGAGCCGCCCCGAAACCAATTTGCAAAAAGGATACAACACGAAACCGGCCGTCATGCCCACACCCACGTTGTAAGTAAAGGCCATGAGCGCCATCACCCCGAAAGCGGGCACCAGTTCGGTCAGGTCGTCAAATGGAATTAGCGTGATCGGCGTCAGCATCAGCAGTCCGACGAAAATCAAAGCGGGTCCATAAGCCTGCGGCGGAATCGCCGAGATGAACGGAGCAAAGAACAAAGTTCCGACGAAGCAAAGGGCGGTGGTGACCGCGGTCAGCCCGGTGCGCCCGCCTGCTTCCACGCCTGTTGCCGATTCAATGAATGCACCCGACGTCGTGGTTCCGATTAAGGCGGCGAAAGTCGTAGTCAGCGCGTCCGCCATCATCGGACGCTCGATCTGCGGCAGATTGCCCTCTTTGTCGAGGAACCCAGCGCGCGCCGAAACTCCGATGAGCGTCCCCATCGTGTCCACAAAAGCGATCACGAAGATCGTCAGCACCACGGGAAAAAATCCCCAGGTAAAAATCCCATGCAAGTCGAATTTCAAGAACACTGGCGCCAAACTCGGAGGCCGGCTGATCCAACCCGTGGGCGCAGGTGCCACGCCGGTTACAAAAGAAAGCGCAGCCGTCGCCAGCACTCCCACCAGAATCGCAGCAGGGAAGCGGCGAATGGAGAGTGCCGTCATCAACAGAAAACCAAACACCGCCAACAGAACCGACGCCGAGGTCAGGTGACCCGGCCGCACCGGCGCTCCCGGAAATCCAAGGGTCACTATGCCCGTCTGATTGAGCCCGATGAAAGTAAGAAACAGCCCGATCCCCACCGCATAGCTGTAACGCAGTGTGAGCGGAATCGCGTCCACCATCCACTTGCGTAGCCGGAAAAGCGTGAGCAGGATAAAAATGATTCCCGCCACCAACACCGCGCCCAGCGCGCTCTGCCACGTATAGCCAAGCACATGCACGACCGTAAACGCGATGAACGCATTCTCGCCCATATAAGGCGCAATCGCGAATGGCCGTTTCGCATACAGCCCCATCAGTAGGGTGCCGAAAATGGCGGTAAGTATGGTAGCGGTAACGGAAGCCTCTAAGGGCATGCCCGCCGTTTTGAGGATGGCAGGGTTGACCGCCACGATGTATGCCATCGTGAAAAACGTAGTCAGCCCAGCGACCACTTCGCGCCGAACCGTAGTCTGCTGCTGCGAAAGCTGGAAGAACCCATCGAGCCGGCGAGTCAAAACACCTCCAGGGATTGCAGAAGTGAGAAGTCAGAGTGCAGAAGTAAACTCTGTCAGACGCGAAAGGTTTTACTTCTGCAATCTAACTTCTTACTTCTACCTTGCTCTCAGTTCCGCCATCCACGTCGGATCCACGTTTCCGCCGCTGATCACCGCGACATTCATCCGAGTTCGCGGCAACTCCGCCTCATGAAACATGAATCCCGCCACCGCTGTCGCCCCGCTGGGCTCGGCTACGGTTTCGACATTCCCGGCCAGGACGCGCATGGCCTGCTGAATTTCGCTCTCGGTGACGGTGATGATGTCGTCCACATACTTCCGAATGTGCTCGAAATTGATGGCGCCGATACTTTGCGTGCGCAATCCGTCAGCCAGGGTTTTCGTGACCTGCTCCGCCGAGAACTCCACAATATGTCCCGCGCGCAAACTGGCTTGTGCGTCTGCCGCAAGTTCCGGCTCCACGCCGATAATCTTGACCGAAGGTGTACTCAACTTCAGAGCGGTGGAAATTCCGCTGATCAGCCCTCCACCGCCGACCGGGACCAGTATGGTCTCGACTTCGGGGAGTTGGTCCAGAATTTCCAGTCCTGTCGTGCCCTGTCCAGCGATGATTTGCTCGTCATTGTAGGGAGGCACGATCGCATAGCCATGTTCAGCGGCCAGTTCTTCAGCGCGAATCCGGCGCTCTTCGCTGCTCGGACCGACTCGTACGACCTCCGCTCCGAGAGCAGCCGTAGACTCCAGCTTGTTGGACGGGGCATTTCCCGGCATGACGATCACTGCCTTTACTCCCAGCGTCCGCGCCGCATAGGCCACGCCCTGTCCATGATTGCCGCTGGAGTAGGAAACCACGCCGCGCCGCCGCTCTGCCTCCGTGAGCGACACGATCTTGTTGTAAGCCCCGCGAAGCTTGAACGCGCCGATTGGCTGTAGGTTTTCGAGTTTAAGAAAAAGTTTGCGCGCGTCTGTGAGGCCGGTCCATTCGAGCAGCGGCGTGCGCACCGCCACGCCTTCGAGACGCGCTCGCGCTTGCAGGATGTCATTCAGGGTGACGATAGAAGTGTCCTCGAAGCGAATAATTCTATCGTGCCTTGCGCCTTCGCTCCTGAATCAGCCAGATTTATGATCGGCATCGATAGCATTTTCTTCCGCTCTTCCCCTCGGCGCCCAATCCACTTCAGCACTGGCCATCCAGAAAGTATGCTATAGTGTTACGTAGTACTACCTAGGAACACTTTCCATGCCCGCGCCTTCTGCAACCAGTGTGAAACTGGATAATGAGATAAAAGAGCGCATTCATAGGCTCGCATCGGCGCGCCGGCGGTCGCCGCATTGGGTGATGCGCGAAGCCATCGAACAGTATCTGGAACGGGAAGAACAGCGGGAGCAGCTCCGGCACGACGCGCTAGCCGCCTGGACTCACTACCAGACCACCGGCCTTCACGTCACCGCCGAAGAAGCAGATGACTGGTTGGCCAAACTTGCAAGTGGTAAGGACGTCGCTCCTCCCAAATGCCACGACTGAGATGGTCTCAACCGGCACTCGTGGATGTGGCCCGTCTCCATGCCTTTCTGGCTCCGAAGAGTCGGGACGCAGCCAACCGTGCCGTGAAGGCCATCCGTCAGGGCGTAAAAGCGCTTGGCAAACACCCTCAAATTGGCCGTCCTGTCGAGGAACTGCCGTTGGAGTTCCGAGAGTGGGTGATTGACTTCGGACACGGCGCTTATGTTGCCTTGTATCACTACGACGGGAAACAAGTCGTTATCTTGGCAGTTCGCCACGGACGAGAAGCCGGATATTGAGGGGATGCCTTGTTTTCCTGAAGCCAGACGTCGCGCTTGCGTTGTGACACCAACTCAAATCTCCAAAATCACCGGCATAATCAGTGGCCTTCTCTGCGTCTGCTTCGAGATATACCTCTTCAAATCGGCGCGGATTTTCTCCTTGATCACACCGTAGTCCGCTTTTTCTTCGTTGCTTGATTGTTCGAGCGTCTCCATGACGATCTCCCGCGCCCGCTCCAGCAGCCCGTTGTCACCCGGATTAAAGCCGCGCGTCACAATTTCAGGCGACGACTCAACCCGTCCCGTGTGTTTGTTGATGGCGATAATCGGCAGCACGAAGCCGTCCTCGCTGAGATGGCGGCGGTCTTTGATGATCAGGTCTTCGACTACATCGGTCCGTGATCCGGAGTCGATACAGACGCGGCCGATATTGACGCGTCCCGCCTTCCGCGCCCCAAGTTCGTCGATTTCCAGCACGTCTCCTGTCTCAATCAGCATCACTTTGCCGACCGCGCTGTTCATGGCAGCGGCCAGTTCGGCGTGCAGCTTGAGTTGCCGATACTCGCCGTGCACGGGAATAAAGTATTTCGGCCGCACCAGGTTAATGATGAGCTTGAGTTCATCCTGGCTGCCGTGACCGCTGACGTGAATCGGAGGATACGATCCATCGTCGTAAATCACATGCGCTTCGCGGCGGAACAGATGGTCGACCATGCGATAAATGGCCTTCTCGTTCCCCGGAATGATGCGCGAGCTGAGCACGACCGTATCGCCCTTCTCGATCTTGGCGTGCTTGTGGTTGTCTACCGCCGCCCGCGAGAGCGCGGACATGGGCTCGCCCTGCGTCCCGCTGATCATCACGCAGACTTTTTCCGGCGGATAATTCCTCATCTCGCCCGGCTGAATCAGCAGGCCCTCGGGAATCTGAATGTAGCCGAGATCCTCTGCGATTTCAGAGGAATTCACCATCGACCGTCCGATGAAGCACACCTTGCGTCCATGATCGCGCGCCACATCAACCGCCAGCTTGATGCGGTGAATCGAAGACGAGAAGCACGAGATGAAAAGCCGCCGCTGCGTATGCGAGAACACCTCGTCGAACTTCCGCCGGACACTGCGTTCGCTCGGCGTGTAGCCCTTGCGCTCGACGTTGGTCGAGTCCTGCAACAGCGCCAGGACGCCTTCTTTCCCGTACTCGGCAAACGCATGCAAGTCGAAAAGGCGGTTATCCGTCGGCGTAGGATCGACCTTGAAATCGCCCGTGTGGATAACCACGCCGAGCGGCGTATGGATTGCGAGAGCAACACAATCGACTAGGCTGTGCGTAACCTGAATCGCATGAACCGTGAACGGTCCAACCTTGAACCGTTCTCCCGGACGCACTTCGCGCAGGTCGGCGTCGTCCAGAAGTTGGTGCTCGTCGAGTTTGTCTTCGACATAGGCCAACGTGAACTCCGTGCCCCATACGGGAACATTCAGTTCGCTGAGGACCCAAGGCAGCGCGCCGATGTGATCCTCGTGTCCATGGGTGAGAACAATTCCCCGAACCAGCTTGCGGTTCTCAATCAGGTAGGAAATATCAGGGACCACAATGTCCACGCCAAGCAGTTCTGCCTCGGGGAACATCAGCCCAGCGTCAACGACAAGGATGTCGTCTCCCCAGCGCACGGCCATGCAGTTCATGCCGAACTCGCCGAGCCCGCCCAGCGGAACAATATGCAATTTTCCAGTTGCCATCAGATAAGACGATGCTAGCACAGCGCGTAGCGGCAGCACCTTGCCGGCGGTGGCAAGGCACCCTGTGCTCGCAGCCTGAAAACCTAAGGAACCCAGCGATTGGGCCAGCCGCAGCGGCCATCCTGACCAGAGTGTCGGACCTACACTTGCCTGATAGACTGCGACTAGATGGCCGAAGCCGAAAAGCAATCCTGGCTGCGCCGCCGCGCGGAAACCGCAATCCGTGGCGGCCTCACGCGCGCCTATGAAACCGTGCGCGTGGATCCCGAACACTTCTTGCTGCAACTGCGGATCGCACATGGTCTGCCGATTGCCACCTATCGCGGCGTACTCACCGTCGATGTGCAGCAACTGGACGATGTTGCCGAATCCATCATCCGCAGCGGAATGAAACTCGCCGCAGTGGAAGGAGCCGGCCTGGGATTAGGCGGAATTATCACCATTGTCCCGGACCTGGGCATCCTGTCGGCCATCACCATGCGCACGATTCAGAAGCTCAGCCTGGTGTACGGATTCGAGATGAACAGCGACGACGAGATCGCCGAACTCTGGGTCGCCGCCGCCAGCGCCGCCGGCGTCGACATCAGCCGCGAACTGCTCGAGAAGGGAGTGGTCAAGCGCTTCGTCCCGCAGGTGATCCAGCGCATCGCCGCCCGCGCCAGCGCCGAAGTAGTCGAAAAGTGGGCGGGACGCCTGATTCCGATCGCCAGTTCCGCGATTGGATCGGCGCTCAACTACTACTTTGTCCGCGCATGGGGCCAGCGCGCGCTACAGCACTTTCGCGACAAACATTTGGTCGCGCGGCGCAAGCTGGCCGAGGAACAAACCAGCCTGCCCGCTCCAACCCTGGATTCACTGCGGAGTCAGTAGCCAGGCGCGCTCCAATGCCTGGTTCATGCCAAGCCTCGGAGACTCGCCCTGTCCCATCAGTGCAAATAAGTTGTGAAGAAGGTGTAAAGCCTTGCGGCGGCCCTTCTGATTCTCCGTCAGAATCCTCGACCCGCCACAACTTTTCTAATCTTAAGGGTTTACCCCGGTAACTCGCCGCTGAGCAGGCAAGAGGGAGACCCATGAGAAGTCATCGTCAACCAAGATTATTGGAACGGACCATCGTGCTAATTTTGCTGGGAATCGTGATGGGAGGAGCCGGAGGAGTCGCGGTTGGCCTGATCACCGGACGAGCACCGAGCTCCCCAACCAGCCAATAACGAATCAGCTAAGCAGGAATCAAGTTCTCCGCGGCTCTACCGAAGCCAATCTTCGAGCTCGATTCCGCGTTCCGTCTTTTCGTCGCGATACTTGACGATCACGGGCGTGTACAACGAGATATTCCACTCTGCGCCTTTGCCCTTGTTCACCGCGCGCGAGCCCGGCACGACCACGGCGCTCTCCGGAACCTCCAGCGGCCGTTCCGCGCTTGCTCGATACATCTCGCCTCGTACAAGATCAACCAGCGGCGTGGACCTCGTAAGAATCGTTCCCGCTCCCAGCACCGCCCGCGTCCTCACCAGTGTGCCTTCGTACACTCCGCAGTTGCCGCCCACCAGCACGTCATCTTCGATGATCACAGGAGAGGCATTCACGGGCTCGAGCACGCCTCCGATCTGCGCCGCGGCGCTCAGATGCACGCGTTTCCCGATCTGCGCGCAGGAGCCGACCAGCGCATGCGAATCCACCATCGTCCCCTCATCAACGTAGGCCCCAACGTTAATGAACATCGGAGGCATGCAGATCACCGAAGGCGCCACGTAAGCTCCTTCGCGAATCGTCGAACCACCCGGTACCACGCGCACTCGATCGGCCAGTGAAAGATGTCGCGCCGGGAACGTGTCTTTGTCGACGAAAGAAAAGACACCGCCATCCGCCATTTCCTTCAATTCGCCGAGCCGGAAGCCAAGCAGGATTCCCTGTTTGACCCAGGCGTTGACTGTCCATGCGCCGCCGATATTCTCCGCCGCGCGAATTTCGCCACGGGTCAGACGGGAGCGGAAGTCAAAGAAGGTTCGCCGCGCATCGGCAGGATCGGCGATGGTGGCGGCAGCCGAAAGAGCCTCGATGTCTGCTTTGAGTGAGGAGAGGGAAGTCGCGTTCGCGATGCTTTCAGGAGTCGTAAGGATGGAACCTCGAGGGCTTAAAGCCCAATTTCAAAGTGTGCGCGAGCGTACGGCTGCGCCGTGCGCTTACCAAACTACTCCAGGGAGTTCAAGTTGAACGCCTCGAGCTAAATGCTAATGGCTAAGAGCTAAGTGCTGCTTCCCTATGCCACGCACTTACACTCACTCCGAATCAGCACTCCCGCCATCTGATGCGTCGCGGCCCGCGCTTCGGTAGCGTTACTGTACGGGCCATGCCAGCGCGCATGATTTGCATCGTGGCCGGAGGGTCGTCCTTTTCCCGCATTGCATTGCCCACAGGTACCGCGGTGCAGCACTGCTTTGTGCGGTCCGGCCGCCCAGTTCTCATAGATATAGTACTCGCCCGCAGCCACTGCAATTGGACCGCTGGGACGCGCAATGAGTCCAGCGTCGGCAGCAACTTTCTGTAGTTTCGACCGCGTGTCGCGTCGCATCGGGAGCAGCGGCAGACGATACACCTCTTCGATCTTGCCCATCATCGCCAGCACTGCTTTCACCGGCAGGGGATTCGATTCGATAAAATTCGCCTGCATCAGGGGCAGATACTTGCGATGAATCTTGCGCGCGCTATCCCAATCGTTCGACAGAGCGGCCCGCGTCATTTCTGCCATCTCGCGCGGAATCTCGTTCGAAGCGACGGAAATAATCCCCACGCCGCCCAGCGCAATCACCGGCAGCGTGATCGCGTCGTCGCCCGAGAACACCAGAAAAGTCTCTGGCACGGCATTGAGCATGTCCGCAATCTGCGACATATTTCCGCTGGCTTCTTTTACCGCCGCGACGTTGGGCACTTCCGCCAACCGCGCCAGAGTTGCGGGCTCAAGGTTCGCTCCCGTGCGCCCCGGAACGTTATAGAGCACCAGTGGCTTGTCGACCGCTTCTGCGATCGCCCGGAAATGCCTGTATTGGCCCTCCTGCGTTGGCTTGTTGTAATAAGGAGAAGCAGTCAGGATCGCGTTGACGCCCGCACGGGCCGCCACTTCTTTGGCCTTTGCCACCGCTTCCTGAGTGGAGTTCGACGTGGCGCCGGCGACAATCGGAACGCGTCCCGCGACCACTTCGATGGTCACGTCAATCACCCGCAGCCACTCGTCGTGAGTGAGCGTCGGCGTTTCTCCGGTCGTGCCGCAGGGAATCAGGAAATCGATTCCAGACTCCAGCTGCCACGCCACCAGATTGCGCAAGGCGGTTTCATCTACAGCGCCGTCTTGGGTGAACGGCGTGACGAGAGCGGTCCCACAGCCTCGTAGTTCCATAAGAATAAGATAACGCGAAGCGCCGCAAAATTGTGAAGCAAGCGGACGTTGCGTTCCTCAAAATTGGACTCTGCGGCGACGCCTAGAGTTGCTTCCAGATCTCGCGGAACTCGAAAAAGCCCTCCTTGCCGGCCAGCCATTCCGCGCCCCGCACCGCCCCCTCCGCAAAGCCGCGTCGCGACTTGCTGTCGTGGCAAAGATAAATCCGGTCGTGCGCAGAATTGAACACCACTTCGTGCATGCCCACGACATCGCCTTCGCGGAAGGAAGTAATTTCCAGTTCTTGGCCGCCCGGTTCGTGGAGCATCTTCTGAAGTGTGAGGGCCGTTCCCGAAGGCGCATCTTTCTTTTGCGTGTGGTGACGCTCGAAAATCTGACCCGAATATTCAAACTCCAAGGCTGGAGCCGACGCCTGCACGATTTCGAAAAACAGATTCATGCCTATCGAAAAGTTTGCCCCATACAGAAAACCAGTCTTCGCCGCCAATACTTTTTCACGAAGCTGCGCCGCCTGGTCGTACCATCCCGTAGTCCCGACGACGACGCTCTTGCCCGCCCGGATGCAAGCCTCCACATTGGCGACGACGGCCGATGGCGTCGTGAAGTCAATAACGGCGTTGACGTCGGCGAGATATTCCGGTGTGAGCGCCCTTGCATTTACATTCTCCGAAGCACACAACACGCGAACATGATGCCGCCGTGCGTGAGCGACTTCAGCCACCAGCGAACCCGTTTTGCCACGGCCGAGAATCAGCAGGTTCATAAAGGCCTTTTACCGCCGAGACGCCAAGAAAAACAGGAATAAAAAAATAGAAATCAAGGTTTTCTCGGCGCCCTCGGCGTCTCGGCGGTGAAACAATTCTAAGCGAACACTTCCGGGTCCGCCTGCGCGAAGAATTCTTCATGCAATCGCCGTACGACTTCAGTCGCGGCATCTTCTTCAATCACAAACGTCAGATTGATCTCCGATGCGCCCTGGGAAATCATGCGAATCTTCACGTCTTCCAGAATTCCAAAGACCTTGGCCGCGATGCCGGGAGTATCCCGCAAACTCTCCCCCACCAGGCAGACAATGGCCTTGCGCCCTTCATACTTCACGTCCGCCATTTTGGCGAGGTCGGCAGCTAACGCTGGAATCGCTTCGTTGGTTTCCGCCGTAACCGAAACGCTGACTTCGGATGTCGAGACTACATCCACCGCAACCTGATGCTGATCGAAAATCTCGAAGATGGACTTCAAATATCCGTGCACCAGCAGTCGCCGCGGCGCCGCCACGTCCACAATCGTGATTTTTCTCTTCAGCGCAATCGCCTTGAAAATGTTGGAGCAGCGCGGAGCGCGGGCCGTGATCTTCGTCCCTTCGCAAGTCGGATTCTGCGAATTCAAGACGTAAACCGCGATATTCTTCTGGATTGCCGGCAGCACCGTCGCTGGATGCAGCACCTTCGCCCCGAAATATGCCAGTTCCGCAGCCTCATCGAAACTGATGACTTTAATCCGCCGCGCATCCGGACACAGCCGCGGATCGGTAGTCATCATGCCATCCACGTCGGTCCAGATTTCAATACGCGTGGCGTCCAATCCCGCCCCGAAGATCGCCGCCGAAAAATCAGATCCGCCTCGGCCAATGGTCGTCGTGATTCCCGCGCGATTCGATCCGATAAACCCGCCCATCACCGGCACCTTGCCCGATTCCAGCAACGGACTAATCCGCTTTTGCAGGCGGTCGTTGGTCTCGTCGAACTGCGGAACGGCTTTGGTGTAGCTAGAATCCGTAAGCAGACACTGCCGCGAATCAACATGTACCCCAGGCAATCCGCGCGCCACAAACGCAGCCGCAACGATCTTGCTGGAAAGCATTTCGCCGAAAGCCGCCACCGAATCGTACGTTCTCGGAGTAATTTCCCCCACCGCGCCAATCCCGCGCAACAGTTCGTCCAGGTCTTCGAAGTCCGCGCCCAGTCCGCTGTGGAACTCCGTGAACAGCGCAGTGCCCAATAACTCACCGGCAGTTTCGTAATGACGCTCGCGGAGCGCGCGCGCCATTTTAAGCGCGCTCTTGCGATCGCCGCCCCCGGCGGCCCTGCCCATGGCGAGCAGGGCATCGGTCACCTTCGCCATCGCGCTGACCACCACCACCGGCCGATCCGCCAGGCGCCCTTGGACGATCTGGCCAACGCGATCAATTGCTTTTGCGTCTTGTACGGAAGTCCCGCCAAACTTCATGACAATCATGGGCGGGGGTTCTCCTCGCCGTCAGCGGGAGATTCCCCACGGAGACACGGAGACACGGAGAAAATCAAGACCGGGAATACCAAACCCGATTCACGGTCTTCTCCGTGCCTTCGTGTCTCCGTGGTGAAAAGTTCTTTCACCCCAGATACCCCTTCGCCTTCAGCAGTTCGGCGTTGAGCAAAGCCGCTCCCGCCGCGCCGCGAATCGTGTTATGCGACAGGATCGTAAATTTCCAGTCGAGCACATTGCATTTGCGAAGCCGCCCGACTGAAGTCGTCATTCCGGCGCCCGCCTCCACGTCCAGCCGTGGCTGTGGACGATCCACGCCGCTCAGATACATCACCGGCTGATCGGGCGCGCTGGGCAGTCGAAGCTGTTGCGGTTCAGCGCGGAAATCATTCCACGCCGCAATGATCTCTTCGGGCTGCGCCTTTTTTCCCAGTCGAACAGAAACGGACTCGGTGTGACCGTCCTCCACCGCCACGCGGTTGCATTGCGCGCTCATGGCAAACGGCGCCGGGATAATGCCGGCTCCGTTCAATTTTCCAAGGAGCTTCTGCGTCTCCTCTTCCATCTTTTGTTCTTCGTTTGGGATGTAGGGAATCACGTTGCCCAGGATGTCGAGCGAAGCCACCCCCGGATATCCGGCGCCACTCACCGCCTGCATCGTAACCGCCATCACTGTCTCGAGACCAAAGCTCTGGTGCAGGGGCGCCAGCGCCAGTACTAGGCCAATCGCCGAGCAGTTCGGATTCGTCACCGCAAAACCTCCGCTCGCCCGCCGCCACGCCTGGCATTCGATCAACGGGAGGTGATCGGCGTTAACTTCCGGAATGACGAGAGGCACGTCCTTCTGCATCCGCAAAGCGCTCGAATTCGAGACGACATAGCAACCTGCGGCGGCAAACTGCGGCTCCATCTCTTTCGCGATGGCAGCGTCGAGCGCTGCAAAGATAATCTTCGGCGCGCCCTCCGGTGTCGCCGGTGACACCGTCATCTGGGCCACTCGCTGCGGGATCGCCGTCTTCAACCGCCAGCGCGCAGCATCCGCATAGGGGCGTCCTTCGGAGCGATCCGAAGCCGCCAGCCAGGAAACTTCAAACCACGGGTGATGTTCCAGCAACTGGATAAACCGCTGCCCCACGATGCCCGTGGCACCGAGAATTCCTACAGAGAGTTTGTTGGCCATGGCTAGACTGCAATTTTATATCAGGGAGATTTCAAACGAGAGTTGCTTGGAAGGCACGGCGATACACCCGCGCGGGATCAGGGCTTACCATGTCCGATTTCGTGCGGCAAAAAGCTTTCGCTGAGTGGGCCGAACCGGCGTTTCTCGGCAAAGATCCGCCAGCGCCGCCACACGATCCGCAAGCTGGCCATTACTGGAATGGAAAGATAGACGCCGAGGACGCCCGCAATCTCTCCCCCGGCCAGTACGCCAAACAGCGCCGCCAGCGGATGCAGTTGGACGCTTCCGCCCATTACGCGCGGCGAAATCACATAGTCCTGAACCAGTCGCCACACCACCAGAAACAGCAGTAGCAGAGGCCACCAGGAGTATCCGGCGAGCACTGCCACCACCACCATGACAAATCCCGCTACCAGCGGGCCGACAATCGGCACGAACTCCATCACCCCACCCGCCGTTCCCAACACCATGGCGTACGGTACCCGCATAATCCCCAGCACTGACGTGTAGGCGAGCAGTGACAGCCCCGCCAGCGTTAATTGCGCGCGAATGAACTGCGCCAGCATCTGGTTCAGGTCGCGGAATACATCCTGAAGAAATTCCCGCTGCGCCCGCGATTGCACCAGCGATACCAGAACTTCATTGAAATTCCCCGCGTCCAGCAGGAAGAACACCGCCAGAATGGGCACGAGGAACAACACCCAGATATTCTTAGCGGTCTCGGCTGCGCGGACACCAATGCGCTGCGCCAGTTCGATCATGTCCTGACTATGGTCTTTTAAGAAATCTCGAATGCGACTCTTAGTCGTATCACTCCAGCCGCGCTGCTGCCCGATATCGACTGCGATCTGGCCCGAGCTGACTTTTTTCGTCAATTCCGGCAAGGCCGCCCCCAGTCGGCCCGCCTGCCGCGTTACTCGCGGCCCCACAAAAAATACCAGCAGGGCCACGCCTGTCAGCAAAAGAATGTAGATGGCAGCGATTGCGCGTCCGCGTCCGCGCAATACTTTTTGCAGGCGTTCCACCGCGGGGTTGATCAGATAAGCAAAGAAAATCGCGAAGAGGAAGAGAATTAAACTCTGTCGCGCCGCGTACAGAAAGCCCAGGCCCAGCGCGAACAGCACGACCGTGAACAGAACCTTCGTCGTGCGTGAGTCAATAATCGTCAAGATGAACCTGATCGGCCCCGCCGTAGCGCCGCCGTCCCGGTGCCTGTCGTGGCGGCGTCCCGCCGCCACCCATGAAGTTGAAATCGCTCGCCCGATTGTTTCAAACGCGGCCTTAGTCCCGAGTGACTTCCGTGTTCTCCGACGGAATGGAGATCAGCTGCACCTTGAAGTCGTCATCGAGCCAGATCAGCCAGTCTCCGGTGTCACTCTTCAATTCCAGCTTGTTAAGTTCCCGCTCCACGTCGTGAATTTTCACTTTGTCGCGCCCCAGATATTGCATGCTGGCAGGCGACGAGGCATGCTGGCTCGGGTTCAAGGTGCCAAACTGGGCTTTCGGGCATCGCAGCCCTTCCTTTTCCCGAGTACAGGCCCCACCGAGGTATTTCCACGCCAGCAGTTCCCGGTGCACAAAAAAGTAATCGTCCAGAATACTGGTCGAGGGGGGAAGCAAATAGGGTTGTTCATGTTCTTTGTCATCCCCGGCGCCGCTCCACTTTTGGGTCAGAAATTGGTCATTCGGAATCACCTCTGACTGGGCTGTGACCGGACTCTCTTCCTTCCACTCATAACGCCGGATGTCCCCATTTCCCGTCAATTGCAGTTCCGATTTCTGTACCGCCTGGCCCGCTGCACCCTCAGCCTTAAATTCCGCGTGCGTCACGCTGCCGTTAGGATTCTGCGTGATGGAGAAAGTCTCCGTGCCCACGCGGCGGCCTTTGACAAAGACTCCAAACGAGCCGGAATCCACCTTCTTGCCGCTGGTGTCTTGTTCTTTCTCCTTCTCTTTGGCTAGAACAGTTCCCGCCACGCATAACGCCAGAATCAAAGCCCATCCCCAGCGAAACCGCTTCACCATGTTCCTCCTGTTCGGGACGTATACCTCAACCCGCTCTCCGTCCACCCAACTGCAAAACCGCTTCAATCTCAGCGCAGATGGCCGCCGGATCTTTGCCCAAGGTCTCCACCGTCGTGGTCGCTTGCCGGTAGTGGGGGAGTCTCTCCGAATAGAGCCGGCCGAATTGCTCGCGATCTTTCTGGAGCGGCCTGATTTCGTGATCGTCCGAGCAGCGCCGCCATAGTTCCTCTACCGGCGCCGCCAGAAACACTACCGTCCAACGACGGAGTAACTCCAGGTTCTCTTCCTGCACGAATGTGCCACCGCCCAGCGCGACCACAGTTTCGCGCTGGAGTCCTTCTGTAAGTTCGCCCAGAGCCGCGGTTTCGGCAAGTCTGAACCCAGGTTCCCCGCGGTCCAGAAAGATCTCCGGAATGCTCTTGCCCTCACGCTGTTCGATTCTCATATCCAGGTCCACAAAATCCCAGCCCAGGCGCCGGGCCAGCTCTTGGCCAACGCTGCTCTTGCCTGAACCCATGAATCCGACGAGAAACACAGCGCGCGCTTCCATGCTGCTCCCTGAAACAAAAAGGCGTGTCCGGGGACACACCTCACCCTCCATGAACCGCTGATTGCTTCTTGGCTTTTTACCGTCGCTTGAGGCTGATCTTACCACTGATCGACGTGAATACGACCTCGGAGGAAGCCTTCCCGACCTGGCCGGCAAAGCTGTTTGCATTGATCGGGTACTTGGGTGGCTCGTTGCGAGCCAGCGGAATATCACTCTGGACCGGCCCGCGCGCCGACCGGGCATTAAAATCCACCGACGCAGTTTCCGGAATCCACGCTTCGATGTTCCCGTCGTTCGTGGTGAAGGTATAGTCCCCATCGGTTCCGAAATCGCCCGTATAAGAGATGCTCCCACTGCCCGATTTGACCTGCACGAAGGGTCCCGTAACCGAGGTGAGGTGAACATCTCCGCTGATGGAAGTAATTTCGATATGCGCTTTGTGAACTTCGGCCAGCGTGATCGATCCCTTCATCGTGTTGATGTGAACGTGGCCTCCGCCGGAATTGCTGACTTCGATGGGTGCGGCGGCTCCTTCCACCGTTAGATCTCCGTTCAGGCGATCGATCGTAATCGGGCCGGTGGAGGAGCGGAGGTTGACCGTGGCATTCGGGGGAACCGTGATCTCGTAATCGACGCGGCCGCTCTGTTCGTCCCCTCCGGGCTGCAGTTGTGACTCGATTTCAATGCGGTTAATCTTTTGCAGGTGATTTACGTCCGCCTTCGACTGCTGCATCGCGACGACAATTACCTGATTCCCGTATCCCGGCTTCACCGTGATCGCGCCGTATTGGGTATCCACGGAAACATTCGCCTTCGCCTTCGGGAGCACGGTGAAGCGGAACTCTTTGCGGGTCTGGGCAATCGCCCCGGACACCAGGCAGGTAGCCAGAACCAAACCCACTACTGTCGTGCGCTGCATGTTCTCCATAAACGCCCCTGAGGTCAGAGTGCCCGCCATTTTGTTGCTATTGAACATTATCTAACGCCATCTGGTACAGCATGGACTTCTGCTCAAAGGCGTCCATCAAGTGTTGCCGGGCATCCTCGTCGCCGGGGTTCGCTTCCGCGTATGCCTGGGCGTCATGGATATAGGAATTCACCGTACGCAACTGGTTCTCATAAGTAGCTCTCATCATGGGCGCTCTCCGGGAGACCTCTCGGAGGAATTCCTGATCGTCCTGCTCGGAAGCAATCGCATTGTCTTTCGGGAAGGGAATCAGTACAGGAGCTTTCTTGGCCTTCGCCACAACCGGCGCAGGTTGGGTGACCGCGGGAGTTGGCTGTGCGACTGCTGGGGCCTGTTGGGGCACAGTGACCGCTGGCTTTTCCGCTATCGTTGAAGCCGGTCGGGGCTGGATCACGTAAGATCCCGCCACTACCAGCGCCGCTGCCACCGGGACCAGCCACCAAGCATTCCAGCGGCGGCGTCCCGAACTCGGCACAAGGACCGGGCGCGCCGGAGTGGCTTCCGCTTCCCGAATGATCCCCTCGGCGCGCAACTCTGCCGCAATTCTTACCCAGACTCGATCCGCCGGTTCGTCCACTTCCGCCAATTGCTTCGATTCGCTGGCAATCAAATCCAGATCCGAAACCAGTTCCGAGCATTCCGGACACGACTTCAAATGAGCCTGATACTCAGGGCTCCCGCTGCCATCGATCATCTCCGGCAGTACGTGCTGTACATCTGCGCAATTCATACGACCTCTCTCCCCAATTATCGCAACCGCGCTTACTTGTGTTCGGCCTTTTCGGCTCTCATGAATTTCAACGCATCGCGCAACTTCAATCTTGCTTTGTGAAGCTGCGATTTGCTGTTACCGATCGAGCACCCGACCATTTCCGCAATTTCGTTGTGCTCGAATCCTTCCACATCGTGCAACACAAAAACCGTCTTGTATCCCGGGGGCAACTTTTCGATCGCCCGCTGCAACTGCAACCGGTCGATGGAGCCGGTCAGCTTCAAATCCGGCGCTCCCAGTTCCTTCCGCGGCGATTCCTCGTCTGTTTCGAGCGTTTCTTCCAGCGAAACCAGCGGCAGTCCCTTGCGGCGTAGATTCATCAGGACGACATTCACCGTCATCCGATGCAGCCAGGTCGAAAAGGCGGATTCGCCCCGGAATGTTCCGATCTTTCGGAAAAGCTGAAGAAATGCTTCCTGGGCCAGGTCTTCGGCCTGCGCGGGATTGGAAACCATACGCAAACATAGCGAGTACACGCGGCGCTTGTGCAGGCTGTACAAGGTCTCGAAAGCTGCCTCGTCCCCCTGCTTAGCTCGCTCAATCGCCTCTGCTTCAATAGCTTTTGCTTGTTTCGGGTCGGTCAAGTCGCCTTTTCCGGCCGCTTACTGCGTAAGATGCGGCTTCAAATGCTTATAGTTGTACCCTTTGCGGACGCAGCCGCCGGCGGCAACCGCCACCCCAGTGATGGACCAGAATACCAAAAACCATTACTTTCCGGCGCCTTGCGGTGCCTGCCCTGTCCTGATGTCTGACTTTAGTAACCAAATTCGAGTAGAGACGCGGCCTGCCGCGTCTCCGCTTTGTGCTGCCTTGATCCGGCGCTAACCCGCAAGCCGCAGCTCCGCAATTAACCCTTGGCCGTAATCGTCTCCAACCCGTGCCCGTGAACCCCCAACTCCCGCTGACGCAACAGGAACGCGAACAGCACTCCCAGGAACCCCAGGCTGGAGAAGATCCACATTCCCAACCGGTAGCCATCCGGATTCGCGGCACTAGCATGACCGTGATCGTTGGCCCACCCGATCAGCAGATTGAAGCCCGCCAATCCGATGTTTTGAATCATCGTCATCAACCCGTAGGCAGTACCCAACTTGGACTGGTCCACGATGTATGCGACCGACGGCCACATCAGCGCCGGAAGCAGCGAAAACGCCACTCCCATCATGGCCATCGGCACGTACAGGCTGATGTGGGTATACCCCATCATGAGGTACACCGGAATCAGCAGGGTTGAGCCCAGCATCATCAGTAGCGCACGTTTGCCGATCTTGTCCGCAAACAGCCCGAATAGTGGTGTGCCGAACATCGTGAACGCCGTGAGGATGCTCACCAGGAATCCGCCCAACTCGCGGCTGGTCCCATGCGCCTCAATAAAGAACTTGATCGCAAAGGTCTCGAACGGAAAAATCGCCGAGTAGAACACAATGCAGAGCGCAACGATGTACCAGTATGAAACGCCAAACTTGTAGATGTCGCTAAAGACCACTTTGTCAGTCGAACCGGCCTGGCCCAGTTCGTAATGTTTCTCGGCGTAGATTTCCATTGCCCAGTACGCGATCGCCCCAATCACGCAAAACGAGCCGAAGGCGATCGAAATCAACAGCGGCGACCGCCAGTTCTCGTAAGCACCCTTGGCCCAGGTCGGAGAGTTTTGTGCCAACCATGTTCCCAGCCGGGCAATCATCAGCTGAATCCCGAATGCGAAACTCAACTCCTTGCCGCGAAACCACTTCGCGACTGCAGTAGTAACCGTAACAATCAACGACTCCGCGCCGAGCCCAAAAATGAGCCGGCCGCTTGCCATCACAACCAGTCTCCCGGAGAGCGCCGTGACAATCGCACCGATCAGGCAGACGAACCCGAAAATGAGCAGCGCTTTCCGCGTCCCGATTCGATCCACCACATACCCGCCGATCAGCACCATGATGACGTTGGGGATGCTGTAGATCGCTTGCAGAAGCCCGATATTCGAATCCGAATACCCGAGCTGCCTGGCCAGCAAGTCGGCGATGGGAGCGATGCAATCGTAGACGTAATAATTTCCGAACATCGCCAATGCGACGACGATCAGTACCATCCATCGATAAAACCGCGAAGGCGCGGGACGAACCGCTTCAGCCATGCAGACCCTCATCCCCGGCGCGCACCAGCGCCGGCGTCAGAAGTGAAGAGAGAATCAACCGCACGAAGATAGCAGATTGGAGAACGGAATTGCTCTATCTCATGCAGCGTCGGCATCCTGCCGGCCGTCCGGCGGGCGTCCTCCCCCGCCGCGCTGAGCGCTGGAGAAATTTCGTACGCCGCTCAGCGGCCGGCGTCGGTGAAATGGGAACCGTTGCTCAGATCGTGTTTCACGCGCCGCTCGCAACGGCGGCGACACGAAAAAGGCCCTCGGCAGCGATTTCAGATCGCAACCGAGAGCCTTAAGATTTAGCGAAAACGCGGAGAGATCTACAGCTTTTCCGACTTCCCGTTCACTTTCACATTTCCGTTGTTCTGATTCTGCCGCTCGACGTCGTCATTGGTGTAGACGCGGTTGGCTTTTTTCGTGCCTTTCGCTGCCGAGGCTGCGCTCATTCCGTCGACTGCGTGTTCTGACCCGGCGTAGAAGACCCATTCCGCCTTCGCTTCTTCGCGTTTCCCATGCTCTTCGTGCATCCCGTGCATCGGATGTCCAACCGGTTCCGGCCACAGATGCACTTCCGGAGTCGTCAGCGGGGCGCCGCCGCCCTGATACCACACCGGTTCGGTATTGACCGAACTGGTGTTTCCGGAAATTTGCGAGAGGGTCGAATTCGTCGCTCCGGCGACCAAGCCAGTAGTCGCATTCGAAGCGCCCACCGGGTTAGGGGAAACCTGCTGTAATGAGATCATGGGTGTCGTAACGAGAGGAATAAACGGGCCGCATCCTTCGAAGCAATGGCCGTAAGGCCGGGGAACGGGCTGTTGCCCGAAAGCCGCCACCGCCATCATCACTACCGCAAACAGAACCAAATAGGGTCGCATAACGCCTCCACAGAGGTACAAATCGGTAGTATCTGTGCAGTTTGCGGGCCAGTATGCGGCGGGCGGCGTGGGTCGACAATACTCGGAGATTTACGGTACTGTCGGCCAAATACCTGTGATCGGGTGCGCTCGCCCCGACCGGGAAATGCAAGCTTCTGCGCAATACCGCAAGCGCCTTGCGCATCTAGCTGCCCACATAGCGGGCGTACAAGCTGCGCGCGACAGTAGTATCGGTCGTCCCTTTGATGATCGCTCGACCGTCCGGGAACAGGGTCATCTCATGCGGCGCATGCCAGAATTTCAGAACAAACTCGTTATGCCGTACCGTTCCGTGAGGACGGAGTCGAACACTTAATTCCGCAAAGTCTATCGGCCGCTGCCGCTCGTGAATCTGCACCGAATTCCTGCCGCAGAGCGTAATGTGCGGACGTCCCTCACCCGCAAGATGGATGAATCTGTGTTCCAAGCAAGCCCGGCACCCCGCCCGGGGAGAACCCGCCCCAACTTCCGCCCGCTCGTTATTCCACACGTCCCACGAAAGCAGCGTCCGCCGCATTTTGCCTTGCGCGCCCACCAGAAACTTCAACGCCTCCGTAGCCGCAATCGAAGCAACCAGGTTGACCGCCGAATTCAGGATGCCCGCGGTTTCGCAGGTCTCGACCGTTCCCCGAGGCGGATCGGGGAAAACGCACGCCAGGCAAGCCGTTTCACCGGGCAGGATATTCAAAGTGACGGCATAACTTCCTACCCCAGCCGCATAAATCCACGCCACCGAATTCTTCACCGCAAAGTCGTTTACCAGATAGCGCGTCTCAAAGTTATCGGTGCCATCGAGAATCAGGTCAACGCCATCCAACAACGCCGAGACGTTCGCGGGAACCAGGTCGGCCACATGCGGCTCGACCACGATCTGCGAATTGAAGCGCGCAATCTGTCGCGCCGCAGCGATGGCCTTCGGCAGGGACTCGCGTGCGTCGCTTTCGTCAAAGAGCGATTGCCGTTGCAGGTTGCTCGGCTCGACGTAATCGCGGTCGATGATCCGCAGTGTCCCGACGCCCGATCGGGAGAGCAAAGTCGCCAGTGCGGACCCCGTCGCCCCGCAGCCCACGATCGCCACCCGCGAACGCGAAAGCCGTTTCTGCCCTTCCGCTCCAATCGGCGCGAACAGTACCTGACGAGAGTAACGGTCCTCCAGTTCCGAATGCATTACCTTGATCGGCCTTTCCAGACAGTATTATAGGTTCCTGTCATTAATCTTTCTCCATGTCGAGCAACATGTGACGGTTGCCCATCCATCGAAACCAGAAAGCTACGCCGGCAGTCGTGCGAAATTTGGGGAGGAAATGTTGCGGCTAACCGGCGCCAGCCTGGTTCTGGCCATGATCGTATTTTTTGGTGCAGTCGGCGCGGCGCCGGGCCAATCGTCCCCGCCGCGTCCGGCTGGGGAAACGCCCGCCCAGTTGGGAAGCGTCACGTCCTATCTCGGCGCCCCGGTCACGGAGATTGAGTTGCCCGGTGTCCCGACCCAGGATGCGGCCCACTTGCTCGAAGCGACGCCGCTCAAACTGGGAGAGCCACTCACCCGCCAAAGTCTGCACGACGCCATGCAGGCGCTGTTCGCCACCGGCCGCTTTGCCGACATCCAGGCCGAAGCGGAGAGCGGTACGGCTGGGGTCCGCTTGCGCTTCCTGACCGTGCCCAATTATTTCGTCGGCCAGGTGACGGCCGACGGCATCGCGAATAGCCCCTCCCCCACGCAGCTCGTTACCGCCAGCCGCCTGGAACTCGGAGAACTCTACACGCAGGAAAAGGTCGACAAGGCGATCGCAAACCTGCAAAGGGTGCTGGAAGAAAACGGATTCTATCGTGCAAAAGTCAGCAGCTCGGCGCGACGTCTGCCGGATCAGTACCAGATCGACCTGACCTTCCACGTTGACCCAGGAGAGCGGGCAGTGGTCGGGCAAATCGTTCTGGAAGGCGACGCCGGCTACTCCGTATCTTTGCTTGAGGAGATTGCGAAGTTTCATCCCGGCCAGGGCGTGGCGTCCAGCCGGCTTACCCGTGCCCTGCAGCGGGTTCGCGCGCGTTATCAAAAACAGGACCGTCTATTGGCGCAGGTTCAAGCCGCCGTCCGGACCTATCGCCCTGACACCAACACCGTCGACTACACCTTTAAAGTGGAACGCGGACCTGTCGTGGAGATCGCGGCGGAAGGATTCAAAGTCAGCCAGCGCCAGCTGAAGAAACTGGTCCCCATCTACGAAGAAGGCGCCGTTGACGACGATCTGCTCAATGAGGGTCGGCGCAATCTCCAGAACCATCTTCAGGCACTCGGCTTCTTCGCCGCTACCGTCACCGTCAGCCAGCGCACCGCTACCGACGGCAAGAGTCTGCGCGTGATCTACAACATCGATCCCGGGGAGCGCCGCAAGCTGGCCGCGATCCGCATTTCCGGCAATCAGTTTTTCGAGGACGAACTGATACGAGGAAGAATGCTTTGCCAGCCCGCCGGCCGTTTTCTGAGCCACGGCCGCTATAGTGATGCGCTTCTCGCCGAAGACGTTTCCAGCATTCAGGATTTGTATCGCTCAAACGGTTTCCGGCAGGCGCAAGTCACCAGCAAACTCCTGCAAAAATATCAGAGCGACTCTGCGCTTCTAGCCATCGAGATCGACATCAAAGAAGGGAAGCAAACGCGGGTGGCCTCCGTGAGTATCGAAGGCAACTACAACATCCCGGACGAACAGTTGTCAGCCAGGTTCTCCACGGAAGAAGGCCAGGGTTTCAGCGAATCGAATCTCGCGGACGATCGTGACTCGATCCTGGAAAGATATTTTGACAACGGTTTCGTCAATGCCAACGTCGACGTCACCTACGTTCCGGACAAGAATGCTCCCCTGGAATCGCCTCAGGTAGCGGTGATCTTTACCATCCACGAGGGGGAGCAGTTCTTCGTAAGGAACGTCTTCCTGGATGGTCTGCACTATACGCGACCAGGAGTCGCCCGGCGTGAAGTCCAAGTCCAGCCCAGCGCGCCCCTGAGTCAGCAGGCCATGCTTGAATCGCAACGCAACCTTTATAACTTGGGTTTGTTCAATGAAGTCGACACCGCCATTCAAAATCCCGATGGCACCGAGTCGCACAAGAACGTAGTCGTCGCCGTCCGTGAAACCAAACGCTACACCTTCGATTATGGTATTGGTTTCGAAGTTCAAACCGGACAACCGTCAGCCGGTAGCAATCAGCCGCTGGGCCAAACCGGTACCAGCCCTAAAGTCTCGTTCGGTGTGAGCCGCATCAATGTCGGCGGCCGTCATCAGACGGTGAGCGCCAGGGGCAGCGTCAGCCGTCTACAACAACAAGGACTCATCAGTTTCGAAGCCCCTAAGTTGATGAACCGCGACCTGAATTTCTCCATCCGGTTGCTCTACGACAACACCGTCGATGTCTCCACTTTCACATCGCAGCGGCTGGAAGGAACCATACAAACAGTCCAGATATTGAAGAAAGATCTATCGCAGGACCGCGATTTGGACAGCATCGCCTACCGTTTTTCCTACCGGCGCGTCCAGGCCAGCAGTATCCAAGTCAGCGACAACCTGATTCCGCTCCTCTCCAAGCCGACGCGGGTGGGCATGCCTAATTCTCTTTTCATACGCAACCGGCGCGACAACGATTTGGATACCCACCACGGCAGCTACACCACCATCGAGGGCGGCGTTGCCGCCAGTTATTTTGGCTCCGAAGCTGATTTCAGCCGGGTCCTCATCAAGAATTCAACCTACTACCCTCTTTTTCGCAACCACCGAACCGATAGCAGTTGGGTATTCGCCCGTTCTACCAGCATTGGAGTCGAGAATCCCTTCGGCAACACCGTCTTGCTCGGGCCCGCCGACCCCGTTCCCACCGGCCATAACCTCATTCCGCTGCCCGAGCGTTTTTTCATGGGCGGCGGCAGCTCCCATCGCGGATTTGGCCTAAATCAAGCCGGACCGCGCGACCCCTTTACGGGATTTCCCATCGGCGGAAGCGGCCTGTTCCTCAACAACCTGGAATTGCGCTTTCCCAGCGTCACCATCCCGTACCTTCGAGATAACATTGGATTTACTGTCTTCCACGATCTGGGTAACGTATTCTCAAGTCCACAGAACATGATCAGCAGCCTCGGCGTCTGGAATCAGCCTCACCCCGAAGTCTGCCGCGACAATGTCAACTACAAGAAATGCAATTACAACTATCTCTCGCAGGCGGTGGGTTTAGGGGTGCGTTATCAAACGCCCATTGGCCCATTGCGGCTGGACTTCGGATACAATCTGAATCCGCCGTACTTTCCAAGCTTCACGGATATCGTCAATAACTCGAACGGCTCTGCGACGGGCCAGTTCGGATTTCAGCGCGCCGGGCACTTTAATTTCTCATTTAGCATCGGACAGTCCTTCTGATGAATGTCTGGAAACATTGCGCATGGTGGTTGTTGTTGTGCGCCGTCCTCGCGTCTCCCGCCGCAGCCGGCCAGATCGTCGACCGCATGGTGGCCAACGTAAATGGTCACGTCTTGCTGCAAAGTGATTGGGAAGAAGAGCTCGCCTTCGAAGCCTTCGTGGACGCTCGGTCCCCGGATTCCTTCACCCCCGCAGAACGCAAAGCCGCGCTGGACCGTCTCATCGATCAGGAATTGCTGCGCGAGCAAGTTCGCCCATCGGAAGAAGCTCCCGCCGCAGAGATTGCCGAGAAGATACATGACGTCCGAAAACTTCATCCCGAGGCAGCCACCGACGAAGGCTGGCACGCCGCCTTGGAACGCTGCGGACTCACCCAGGCGGATCTGGAGAAGCGCCTCGGCCAAAGCATCCAGTTGATGCGCTTGGTTGAAGCGCGCCTTCGCCCATCGATCCAAATTGACCAAAAGGCCGTGGAGTCGTATTACCATGAACAACTCATTCCGGAGTTAAAGAAAGCCGGTAACCGGGAAGTGGCTTTACCCGAGGTCTTCGGCCACATCAAAGATATGCTGGCCGAACAGCGTCTCAACCAGCTCCTCCACGGTTGGCTGGCAAGTTTGCGATCCTCCAGCCGCATCCAGACCCCGCAATCCGCCAGCGGAGACCAGACCCCTTGAGTGAGCCGAAGCCCGAGCCGACGACTGAAACCACTCCCGTCCGGCGCCGGAGTTGGTGGAAGCTGTTTCGGCTCTTCTGCCTTTTCAGTGTGGTTGTCCTGGGCCTGCTGTCCTGGTACGTCAGCACCGATTCCTTTCAGCAGTTGGTCCGCCGCCGCGTGGTCGCCGCGCTCGAACAAGCAACCGGCGGCCGCGTAGAAATCGGTCAGATCCACACCATCCCCTTCCGCCTGCGGGTGGATGTTCGCGACCTGATCATTCACGGACGCGAAGCCGCCGATCAGGCCCCGTACCTGCGGGTGGATCGCGTGCTCGTGGAAATCAAGATCATCTCCCTGTTCAGCACCCAGATCGGCCTGCATTCGTTGGACGTAGAACATCCCGCGGTCCACATCATCGTCTATCCCGACGGCTCCACCAACCAGCCCGCGCCGCTGGTCAGCCGAGTTTCCGAAAAAGAGCCTGCCGAGGAACTCTTTTCGCTCTCGGTTTCCCATCTCGAAGTGCAGCAAGGGGAATTGCTGTGGAACGAAAACCGGATCCCCCTCGATCTCGACGCCCGCAATGTCGGGCTTGTTCTCAGCTACTCATTTCTTCACCGGCACTATCAGGCAAACCTCGCTGTGGGCAGTGCCAGCACCCGCTTTCGGCAATATCCAGCTGTTACCTGGAGTGCCGATGCGGCTCTGGTTCTTTCGAGTGATCAAGCCGACATCAGCGCTCTCACTCTCGCTTCCGGAAATTCCGCGATTCATTTTTCCGGCCACCTACGGAACTTCGATCATCCCCAGATCACCGGCGACTACCGTGGCACTCTCGATGTGGGACAACTGGCCGCGGCCGCGCGTCAGCCCGACTTCCAAAAGGGAACAGCGAACCTGGAAGGCCACGGTTCCTGGAGCGTCGAGAATTTTGCTCTCGACGGAACTCTGCTGGCGAAAGACATCGCGTGGAGCAACGGTCAACTGAAGACGCAGAGCGGCCGTCTTGGCGGCACGTTTTCCCTCACTCCGCAGCGGATCCATATTTCCTCGATCAAAGCCAGCCTTCTCGGAGGCGAATTACAGGGCGAAGTGGACATTGCCAACTGGCAGTCCTCTCTCGAACCCGCAGCCGTTCAATCTCCACGCCATGTTGTTGGACGAGTTTCCACTATCAACCCTCAGCGAGGCGTGGTTCGGCTCCAATTATCCGGTTTCCCCTTGGCCCCCGCAATCGGGGTAGTGAGCGCACACAAAGTGCCCCTCGACCGGCTAAACCTGTCGGGGGCCACCAGCGGCAAGGTGGAAGTATTGTGGGTGGGCTCTATTCACGATGCTGAGAGCGTGGTGAGCCTGACCATTAGTCCTCCGCAGCAGCCCGTGCCGGGACAGCTTCCAGTGCGCGCCCAGATCGTCGCCACCTATCGTGCATCACGCGACGAATTACAAGTCGATGTGTTCCGCTTGAACACACCCGCCTCCGAGATCAACGCCAGCGGCGCTCTATCGGGATCGTCCTCACTCAAAGTGACGGCCGTCAGTCACGACCTGAAAGAATGGCGCCCGCTGCTCCAGGCCGCCTACGGATCCGGAAGCCTACCTTTCACCATCCACGGCTGGGCGAATTTCAACGGCACTCTGACCGGCCGCATTTCTTTTATGCTGGTGAACGGAAATCTGGAGGTGTACGACTTCGAAACCGCGATCCCTGCCGGCGAACGGCGTCCCGCGCAGACGGTTCATTGGGACGCGCTCACCGCCACCATCCAATATTCCAGCAAGAATTTCACGGCGCACAACGGCGTTCTGCTCCACAACCACACCAGCGCCCGCTTCGACCTTAGTTCCGACCTGACCGCAGGTGCCTCGCAGCCCAACTCTCCACTCACCCTGCACGTCGATATGCGCAACATTGACGTGGCGGAAATCGTGCACCTCGCCGGATTCGACCGCCCGGTCAGTGGAGTCGGCGATCTTCTGTTCGATGTGTCCGGTACACGCACCCACTACCAGGGAGATGGCCGCGTCGAAATCCGTAAGGCCACCGTGTACGGCGCGCCTGTCCCACTCTTGCGCAGCGACCTCAGTCTCGTGGACAACGAACTTCAATTCAACAGTCTGTCGACCAGCGTGTTCGACGCTCCCGTGACTGGTGACGGCGCGGTCAACCTTTCCACCCTGGAATTTCGCGCCAATCTTTCGGGGCGCGATCTGGATCTCGTCCATTTCCCGAAGCTCCAGAGCAGTCGCTTCGCCGTCGAAGGTCGCGCCGATTTTACCGCCAAAGCTAGTGGCACGCCTGCGCAACCGTCCGTCGAAGCTCACATTCACCTTCGCGACCTCGCTTTCGACAAGGAACTCGCCGGAGACCTTTACCTCGACGCAGTTCCGCGCGACCACCAACTCACCATTCAGGGGCATTCCGATTTTCAAAAAGCCGATCTTAAAATCCAGGGCACGGTCGGCATGGAGAACGATTTTCCCGCCGACCTGGACCTCTCATTCCAGCATCTGGACGTCGACGCCCTGCTCGGCATTTACCTACCCGGGCGCATCACCGATCACTCGACTCTCGCGGGGAAGATTTCCCTCCACGGTCCTCTGCGTCATCCCCTGCAACTGGGTGTGACCGCGAACTTCGATGGTCTCGATGCCGAAATCGCGCATGTCAAGCTGAAGAACGCCGAACCGATTCGTCTCCAGTTTGCGGACCGGGTTTTGCGCATCGAGAGCCTTCATCTTTCCGGCAGCGGCACGGACTTCACAGCCCACGGTCGCGCCCAGCTGGCGGAGCCCCGCGCCATCGACATTCGCCTTGACGGCACCATTAACATGGCGCTGCTGCAAACCATCAATCCCAAAATTTCCGCGCGCGGCATGCTCGCCTTGAACCTGACCGCCGCGGGAACAATCTCCAACCCGGTGTTGCAGGGTCGCCTGGAAGTCAAGGACACATTCGTCAGCCACAATGATTTTCCCAGCGGACTGAGCGATCTGAATGGCGTCCTGCTGTTCGACCAGAGCCGCATCCAGATCGACAGCCTCAAGGGCACCACGGGTGGCGGCACCGTCGCCTTGACCGGCTTCGGAAGCTACGAGAAAGGCGTATTCCAAATGGACATCGCCGCCACCGCCGAGGGTGTGCGCCTGCGTTACCCTCCCGGCGTCAGTTCCACGGCGAATGCCAATCTCCGTCTCTCCGGTTCCTCCAATTCCGCGACCCTCAGTGGCGAAATACTTGTCACCAAACTCGGCATGACACCGGGCTTCGACTTCGGAGCCTATCTCGAGAGAAGCAAACGTTCCATCTCTGTGGCCGGAGCCGATACGCTGGAAAGCCACCTCCACCTTGACGTCCACGTCCTGACCACGCCGGAACTGCAAATGCAGACCGCGATCGCCAAACTCACGGGCAGCGCCGACCTTCGCATCCGTGGCACCGCCGACCGCCCCGTAGCGATCGGCCGTGTCAGCGCAAATGAAGGTGGCGAGATTTCTTTTAACGGGACAAAGTACCGCCTGCAACGGGGCGAGGTCACATTTTCGAATCCGGCCAAGAACGCGCCCGTCATCGACGTTCAAGCTTCCACGCGGGTGCGGGACTACGACATCACGGTCAACATCAGTGGCGATCCCACCAAGGCCAATGACCTGAAATCCACATGGCACTCCGAGCCCCCTCTTCCCGAGGCCGACGTCATCAACTTGCTGGCTCTGGGCCGCACTCGCGAAGAATCTGCCGCTTTGCGGGGCGGCGGCTCCTCTGGATTTGGCGGAGAAGCCTCCAACGTCCTCATCAACGAAGCTCTCAACACCGCCGTCAGCAGCCGCGTGCAACGCCTGTTCGGCGTCAGCCGGATCAAAATTGATCCTCAGGGCCTGAATAGCGAGACCAACGTAGTCCGCGGTCCCCAGGTCACCATCGAACAGCAGGTTGCCAGCAACCTGACCATCACCTACAGCACCAATGTTTCCGTCGCGTCGCAGCAGATCATCCAGGTGGAATACAACGTTACCCGCAATATCTCCATCGTGGCCCTGCGCGATCAAAACGGAGTGGTCAGCTTCGATGTGAAAATCCGCCAGCGCAAGAAGTAGGTTTTCAGTTCCCGGTTCTCAGTTCCCAGTTCTCGGTTCTCAGTTCTCAGTTCTCAGTTCTCAGAGGGGACTTCAAGGGATTGCCCTTTTGTGGTTCGCAAGATTCGATTCCCCGCTTAAAGTTTAAAGAGAGGGTCGGTTTTTCACTGGGAACTGAGAACCGGGAACTGCCCTTGACATAAACCTCCAAACCAGCAACCCTATTGGTTTTCACCTTGCGCCCTGTCACCGGGCCGGAAAGGGCAAAATTGAGAGTTCGCGTCTTCTATCACGACAAATGTTTTGACGGAGCCTGCTCCGCTGCCCTGTTTTCGCGTTTCTACCGCGAACGCATCCGCGGCGACGGAGAGTTCGTCTACACCGGCCTTCTCCATCGAGCAGGTGCCCTCTTCGACGAGAAAGATTTTGACGGCGACGAAAACGCCATCGTCGATTTCAAATACTCCAGTTCGCCCAAAATAACCTGGTGGTTCGATCATCACGAGAGCGCGTTCCTTTCCCCCGCCGACGCCGCTCACTTCGAGCAGGACCAGAGTAATCGCAAGTTCTACGATCCCGCGTTCAAGTCCTGCACCAGTTTCATCGCGATGATCGCGGAGCAGCGCTTCGGATTCGACCCTCGCCCCGTTGCCGAACTCGTTCACTGGACCGACATTGTCGACGGCGCTCTCTACCACAGCGCCCAATCTGCCGTTGAAATGCAAGCGCCCGCCATGAAGTTAACCATGGCCATTGAAGCAGTGCAGGACCCCGACTTCGTCAAGAAACTGATTCCACTTCTGGCCACCCAGTCGCTTGCCGGCATCTTGGAGCAGCCATTTGTGGCTGCCGTATTGCCGCCTCTGCTGGACCGCCACCAACGTTCCGTGGACATTCTT
The DNA here is from genome assembly GCA_963799305.1 of uncultured Acidobacteriota bacterium. GTDB lineage: Bacteria > Acidobacteriota > Terriglobia > Terriglobales > Acidobacteriaceae > Acidiflorens. Next base: position 1,047,896 of record CAWCWX010000002.1, read on the forward strand.
CGGCAACGCGCGTCCGAAGAACAGGGGACAATTTTCTTCGACATCACCGACCTCGACCTCGAGGGCTACAACAAATTCATCCCGTATTACATCCATCCCGAATCGATCTACAGCGTGGGATTGAGCAAGAGCTCATTTCGCGTGAAAGTTTCCGTCGGCTCCAACCCCTGGTCAAAGCGCGAACCGACGGTAAACCTCGCGAAAGTCTGTGAACGCTACGGTGGCGGAGGTCACGCCCGGGTGGGCGCCATCTCCTTTGACGTCACCCAGGGGGATGCAGCCCGCAAGGCGGCGCAGGAGATTGTCGCAGAACTGCGGGCCGCCGTGCACGAATAGCAGCCCGCAGCTGGCTTGATAAACTTTGTTGGTAGCTCACCCTGTCATGCATCCCTACGTCCACGATCCCGCACACATCAAAGGCCTGCGCACTGTCGCGACCATTGAATTCACCAAGGGTGTGATCGTAGTGCTGGCGGGCCTCGGCCTGTTTTCCATGCGGCATCGCGACATCTGGGGGATCGCCGAGAGCTTCCTGGAGTTTTTCCATGTCAACCCTTATCACCACTATGTTGGCGTTTTCATCGATCTGGTCTACAGGCTCAGCGACGTGCACCTATGGAAGATTGCGACCGTCGCCACCATTTACACCATTCTCCGTTTCGTGGAGGCCTACGGCCTCTGGTACGCCCTGCCCTGGGCGGAATGGCTGGCCTTCGCCTCCGGAACCATCTACATCCCTTTCGAGGCCGCCGATCTGATCCACCGTCCCACCTGGTTTCGTCTGCTGGTGCTGGTGGTGAATCTGATCATCGTTCTTTATATGCTGTATCTCCGGCTGGACGCGCTCGAGAAGCGCCGCGCCAAGCGGGCCGCTGTCGTTCCGCCCGGCAGCCCAGATCGCGTCTAGCGCACTGCCGAGTCTTTCCCGGATAATTCGACATCAAAGACTTTTGTGCAGGAGCCGCCATGTCCATTCGACCCGTGAAACGCCTGATTAAATCGAAGCCCACCATGGAAGGTGCAGGCGTCCACTTGCGCCGCGCCTTCGGTTTCGGAAACACCAAAGATTTCGATCCCTTTCTCTTGCTCGACGATTTTCGCAACGACGTTCCCGAAGACTACCTCGCAGGTTTCCCCTGGCATCCTCATCGCGGCATCGAAACGATTACGTACGTGCTAGCCGGCACTGTCGAACACGGCGACAGTATGGGAAACCGCGGCGCAATCGCCGCTGGCGACGTGCAATGGATGACCGCCGGCAGCGGCATCATCCACCAGGAAATGCCCAAAGGTGACCAGTCCGGCCGCATGCACGGCTTCCAATTGTGGGCCAATCTTCCAGCCGCCCTGAAACTCACCGACCCGCGCTATCAGGAAGTGAAAGCCCTCGACATCCCCGAAATCACCGACGACGATGGCACTCACGTCCGCGTAGTCTGCGGGAATTTTTGGGGCAAGAGTGGCCCCGTCGACGGCATCGCCGCCGAACCTATCTATCTCGACGTCTCCGTTTCACCCGGCAAACGAAAAACCCTTCCCGTCGAAACCACACGACATGCCTTTGCTTACGTCTTTGCAGGAAGCGGAAAATTCTGTAATGCCTCCGGCCCGCTCGCCGTGCCCACCGAAGCCGTGAAGTGGCTGGACACCGCCCCTCCTGTCGAAGCCGATAACCGCTCGCTCGTCGTCTTCGATCAAGGTGACGAAGTCACCGTCCAGGCCGGCGACGACGGCATCCGCTTCCTCCTGGTCTCCGGCAAGCCCCTGGGCGAACCCGTAGCCTGGTACGGCCCCATCGTCATGAACACCCAGGAACAACTTCAGCAAGCCTTCGCCGAACTCCAGGAAGGAACCTTCCTGAAGCAACGCTGATTCTCCACACTAACGTAGCGCGTCACACCGATCGACGTTTTATGGGTCGGCGATTTCCCCCGTGACCTCCGTGTCCCCGTGGCAGGAGCTTTTGACTTTTCTATCGAAAGCGAGAATTCATGCCGCATCCGCGGAATCGCGTTCGTGTCCACCGCTCGAAGCTCGCGACTTTCAACCCGCTGCGGTGATAAACTTCGCCCATGGCTGCCAAGAAGAAGTCCAAGAAGAAACCCGCCCGAACCAAAAAACCCGCTGCCAGGAAACGCAAGCCAGCGAAAAAAATACTCAAGCGCAAGTCCTCTTCAAAAAAGACGGTAGCCCCAAAGCGAACGGCCAGGAAGACCCGCAGGAAGTCCTCCCCCGCCAACATAGTCCCCTTCATTACCGAGAAATCTAGGCCCCGTTCCGGTGGCCAGTCGGGAGACCTTCAGGGCCTTTCCAACATTGAAAGTTCAAATTCCGAAAGCGTCGACGAGTTACTGGAAGAAGGCAACGCCTTCGAGGCCGAGGCGGTTGCGGGCGTGGAACATGCCGGCGACGCCGACGAAGAAGAAGTTCACACCCACGAAGTTCTGGAAGATGACGTACCTGGCGAGTATCTGGACAAAGATTAACTACAAGCAGATGCGGTCCCGGTTCGAGTGCCACCCTTGGCGAGCTTTTGCCTTTGCCTTGAAGGGGCGCAGCTTCAGCCGCGCCTTAATGGCGGAGGCAAAAGCTTATTTCTCTCGATACCGCCGCGAATCAATCCCCAGTCGCTTGAGCTTCGATTGCAGCGTGGTCCGATTCATTCCCAACCGTTCCGCGGCGCCACGAATGCCGCCCAGCCGCCCATGGCTCTGTTGCAGCGCGCGGATGATGTGCTCGCGGTCCTTCGCTTCCAGAGTATGGTCATCCTCATTCTGGCTCACAGACTCCAATTCCCGCAGCGGGGCTTGCAGCACGGAGCCGCGCGTCAGGATCACCGACCGCTCCACAAAATTTTCCAGTTCACGAATATTCCCTGGCCAGTGCCATTCCTGTAAGGCCTCCATCGTCTTCGTCGGGATGCTGGTGACATTCTTGTTCAATCGGCTGGAAAGCTTGCGGACAAAGTGCTGTACCAGGAGCGGGATGTCTTCCCGGCGTTCCCGCAGCGCCGGCACTCGAACCGGAAACACGTTGAGCCGGTAATACAAATCGCTGCGAAATTGCCGTTCCTTCACCGCTTGCGAAAAGTCCCGGTTGGTTGCAGCAATCAGCCGGAAATTGATTTTCAAGGTTTGGGTGCCGCCTAGTCGTTCGAACTCCTGATCCTGTAAGACCCGTAGCAACTTCGGCTGCAAGTCCATCGGAATCTCTCCAATTTCATCCAGAAACAGCGTCCCCTTATCCGCCAGTTCCAGCCGTCCAATCTTCTTGGAGACCGCCCCTGTAAAGGCGCCTTTTTCATGTCCAAACAACTCGCTTTCCAGCAAGCCCGAGGGGATCGAAGCACAGTTCAGCTTGATGAACGTATTATTTTTCCGCTTGCTCGTGTGGTGAATCGCCCGCGCCACTAACTCCTTACCGGTTCCCGTTTCCCCCTGGATCAGGACCGTCGCGTCCGTCGCGGCCACCTTTCCCACCTGCTCCAGAACATCGCGCAGGGCTTTGCTCTGTCCGATGATTTCTCCAAAGCCCAGTTCCGTATCGATCGTCTGCTCTAGATAAATTTTTTCCTCCGCCAGTTTCTCTCTGGCCTGCCGCAGTTCCTCCTCGGCTCGCTTCCGGTCGGTGATGTCCTGCAGGACCATGGCCAGCCGATCTATCCCCTTGGGCCCTTCGATGGGAAAATATGATGCGAAGAGATCCCGGACGCCAAGATGGGGGAACTCATAGCGCAGTTCATAGCGCACCACTCGCCCCGCGAAACACTCGTCCATTTTCGTCCGCACCGCGGTCTCGAATATCCCCTCCCCTACTATCTCTGGAACGAGATGCCCCACCACTTCATCTCTGGCCAGGGCTCTGTACTTGAGGTACGCCTGATTCGCGATCAGGTAACGGTAATCGCGGTCCACAACCATGATCATCTCTTCCAGGCCCTCCACAACTTTTTCGTATTCCCGGAGTCTTTCCTCGGTTCGCTTCTTTTCCGTAATGTCTTGCAGGCTCGCAACTACACGATCGACCCCGTTCGGCCCCTCCAGAGGAAAGTACGAAACCTGAAGATATCTTCTGCCCAACTGCGGGTACTCGTACCACATTTCGTAGCGGACGACCTTTCCTGCGAAGCATTCATCCAGCCGCGGTTTGATGATGTCGCGGTAGACTTGTCGGTCCAGAATCTCTTCAATCCGCCGGCCGATGACCTGTTCCGGCTCCATCCCGTTAAGTCTCGAAAATGCCCGGTTGGCAATCAGGTAGCGGTAATCGCGATCGAGCACCGCGACCATTTCGTCTGAATCTTCAACAGCCCTCTCATACTCTTGCAGCCTCTGGTTCGTTCGATTTCTTTGGCGTTCCGCCTGCTTGAGTTCCGTTACATCGTGGGCGATTCCGCGGACGATCGGCGAAGCCACGCCCTCGGTCCGGAGCGTGTTGTGATACTCCCAGATACGCCGCTCACCCGAACGAGCAAGAACGAGCATGAAGCCGCGAGCCTCGCCGTGCTGCTCAACCTGGCGCAGGTATTCGTCAAACTGTGGGCGGAATTCGGGAGCGATCATCTCCCGCATGGGAATCTGCAGCAACTCTTCTACGCTGTAACCGAGAACCCGCGCCGGCGCCGGATTCACCGACAGCAGTCGGCCGTGCAGATCGTGAATGCACAACAGGTCATGGCTGTGCTCTACAAGATCTCGATACCAATCCTCGTTCTCCCGCAACCCCCGTTGAATGGGGTCCAACTCGAAGGACACCTTTCCCGGAAGCTTGCTCTCTTCTCGCGCAACCCGCGCGGTCATGGCTCACCTCCTTTCGGAGCGTGGCGCAGGGTAGGTTTCCAAACCAGCCCAAAAACTTTTCACTAACTTGCATCCAACCATTTCAGTCTTCGCCGGAATGAACAGATCGTCAACCGAGTTACAAATGCTCGCGCGTCCGGAAGTGTAGCAGAAAGCCAGCGCGACTTACACCATTTCGATTTGATACTCCCCTCGGCAACTTCAGAGGGTTCGGAAAGCAGTCCCGAGGTTGGATTTGTGGCTCGGGACCCGAATTGTGCTCTATACTCGTCGGCATCGCCGCAAGAAAGGCTACTAATGCACTGGACGGCAAGCAGACTAATCGGCAGGGCTCCTATTATCTCCCGCCGCCTTGCGATTCTGGCTCTACTGACCCTTCTTCTTCCCAGCGCCTTCCCGCAGGATGCCAAGATCGCTCCCCGGATGCAGACCCGACTCGAAGGCGAGATCAGGCAATTTATGGCAGAACGTCATACCCCCGGCCTCTCGGTCGCGGTAGTCGAAAACAACGCCTTTGAGTGGTCGGCGGGTTTCGGGATGGCCGATCTCGAAAACTCTGTCCCCGCCACCTCGAGAACCCTTTATCGTTTGGCCTCAATCTCCAAGACCCTCACCGCGACCGCCACCATGCTCCTTTGGCAACAGCATAAGATCGACCTCGACGCCCCCGTACAGAAGTATTGCCCGGCGTTCCCCGCGAAGGATGAGACGATTACCACCCGCCAGGTGCTCGGACATCTCGGCGGTATCCGCCACTACAAGTCCGAAGTGAAAGGCGATCTGGAAGTCGACAACATCCGCCATTTTGATGACACAGTTCAATCCGGCCTGAATTTTTTTGCTGACGATCCCCTGGTCGCGAAGCCAGGCACCGCGTTTCACTACTCGACTCAGGGCTTCACATTGGTCGCGTGTGCCCTCGAAGGTTCCTCTGGGGAGAAGTATGTGGAGTATGTCCAGAAGAATGTCCTGCAGCCGGCCGGCATGTTTCACACCTGCACCGACGACCGTTTCGCTATCATCCCTTACCGCACTCGCTTCTATCAGAAAGATAAGTCGGGCGAAATCCAGAACGCCGACTTTCTCGATTCCAGTTATAAGATTGCCGGCGGCGGATGGCTTTCGTCAGCCGACGACATGGCTCATTTTATGGTTGCTCTGCTCACGGATCGCTTGGTCCAGCGCGCCACACGCAACCTGATGTGGACTCCGCTCAAGACCCTGGACGGCGAGGGAACCGACTATGCATTAGGCTGGAGCACGAAGGAAGATCTTGGCCTGGAGGAGGTCGGACACGGCGGCGGCCAGCAGGGAACCAGCACCTACGTGCTGATGGTTCCCGAGCGCAAAGCCGGGGTGGTCGTCCTTATCAATCTCGAAGACGGGGGCGCTTCCGCTCTCGCCCACGAATTGATAAAAACCTTGCTCGGGGTCGCCTCGACCCCGCCGAAGTAATCATAGGGCCTGGGCTTCATCCCCGCGTGCCTCCTTTGACCCCATCCAGTGTTCTTGCAAATGTCCGGTGTCGACCATCCGGTCTCAACACTTGGCTCGGAATCTACGCCTCCGGCAGAATCAGCCGCTGGACTTGTAGGGGGCCCCGCCCTGTGGCATCCTGACAAGCGCGTGCCGCTCACGGACCTGGAGAGCGGCCCGCCATTTCCATCGTCGAGGCGTCTATGCGTGCCAAATTTTTCTTGTTGTTGATCGCACTGTGTTCATCATCGCTGTGGGCGACCGATAAGATCGTCACGCCCAATATTAAAGTCGGCTTGTGGGAAATCACCGAAACTCACAACATGTCCGGCATGCCGGCCATGCCCACCATCCCTCCCGACGCTCTGGCCCGCATGACTCCCGAACAGCGCGCCCAGATGGAAGCCCACATGAAGAGCATGGGAGGTGGCCCCAAAACCAGCACCCGCAAATATTGCGTGACCAAAGAAAAGCTCGAGAAGGATAACCTGTTCGCCGACGACCGCAAGGAATGTACCCGCACCGTGTTGCGATCCACCGGCACCGCGACCGATGTGAAGGTTCATTGCGCCGAAAAGGAGATGACCGTCGACGGTACCTTTAACCTCGAAGTCCTCTCCCAGGACAACGTCAAGGGCACCATGCGCATGGTGATGACTGGCCATGACCGCACCATGCACATGGACACCGACTTCACCTCCAAATATCTGGGTCCGGTCTGCGGAGATGTAGAATGACGTCTTCGCTGTCACATCTCTTTCGGAGAAAGCATGTCGAGCCTGAAAGAATTTCAGTGCGAAATCTGCGGGATCGTCAGTGATAACCCGACTCACTGGTTCGTGATCCAGTGCGGCGATCAGAATCTCACCGTTCTACGATGGGATTTGACCGCCGCCAATAATCCTGGCGCCCGCCATTTCTGCGGCGAAGCGCACGCTCAGGTGTATATCAGCCGCTGGTTCGAATCCGTGTGTTCGCCGCCGAAGCAAGTTTCCAGAGTTTCGTAGACGGACCGGGGCCAGGACAACTCTTCGCCGTCTTCAATCGCCTCCCTGATTTTCGGCGCAGGTCAGGTCATGTTGCGGAAGCCCAGAGTTGAAGTGTTGCCGCTCCCCGAAGTCGATTCGAAAGTCATTCTGGATACAAGGAAGAAAATGCGTTGCGCGCGCGTGGTTTTCACGCGCCCTTTTTTGGCAGCACCACCGACGACTCGGCTGTGAGCAGCAGAAACGTAAGAGTCTCCTGCAGGTACAGGCGGACCGCGGTATCGGTGTGGTTCAGGTAACCGATGGAGAGATCCTGGCCGAGGTGGAGTTCGAAATCGCCTCCTCGTGTCGTCACCACAATGGCTCCTTCGATCGCTGGAGCCCAGATGATTTTGTCGTCAACCAGCCGCTTGACGTGTTCGAGCACGGGGTACCCATGATCGCTCGTCTCGGCCAGGGCGGTGTAGGCTTCGGCGCCCAACAGGACCGCGTACGGACCGTTCACGCCAACCAGTCGCAACTGACTCAGCCCTTGCGCGATAGCGTCCGGGTACTGGAGGACATCCGCGGGAAGAGGTTTTTTCGGATTGCTGGTGCCTTCTTGCATGCCGACGATGCCGGCATCTTGGTAACCTTCAAAGACGGCTCCGTCTTCGGCGAAAGCGATCTGGCGGGCGGCGTCTTTTGCCGGTTGCCAGTCGGAATCGTTGGCGCCGCGCTCGACGTCGTCGATGGCCTCGCGGCTTAGCTCGAAGGGAACGCGCAGTTCCACCAGGGCTTTCGCTTCCCGTTGCCGCACGAGCACTCCTTCGCGCGATCCAGGAAGCGATTTCAGGTGACCCGTGCCGACTGCTGACAGTGGAATTCCCGCCGGCCCCTTCACGTCGACTACTCTTCGTCCGGCGAGGTAACGTTTGAAGGTGCGAGCGACTTCGTCTTCGATCTGGTCCCACGCAGCGTCTGAAATGGGGGCAAGTTCACGATGTAAGTTATTCACGCGATCAATCTCCCTTGAGTGAACCGATGTTGAGCGAGCCATCGTTCTTCGAAACATTAGATTGGGTTGCTTCCTCCGCGGGTGCATCCGAGGCAGGCGCGGCGGCCTCGCCCACAGCGTCCAGGAACGTCGCCGACGGTACAAAGAAGAGGCTGCCTGTCAGAGCCTGGCTGAAGTCCAGGATGCGATCGTAGTTGCCGGGCGGGCGGCCAATAAACATGTTTTCCAGCATCTGCTCGATGATTCGCGGGGTACGGCTGTAGCCGATGAAATAGGTGCCGAACTCGCCTTGTCCGGCGCGTCCGAACGGCATGTTGTCGCGGAGAATCTTCTTTTCTTCACCATTTTCAACGATGGTGGTCAGAGCGCTGTGCGCCGAAGCCGGCTTGACGGAGTCGTCGAGTTCGATATCAGACAATTTTTTCCGGCCGATGATCCGCTCCTGGGCCTCGGTCGAAAGCTGGTTCCAGGCGTCGAGATTGTGAACGTATTTCTGCACGATGACGTAGCTGCCGCCGTAGAACGCAGGGTCTTCGTCGCGGATGAGGACGGCGTTAGTCGCCGCATCGCCCCTGGGATTTTCCGTGCCATCGACAAACCCGAGAAGGTCGCGGTCATCGAAGTAGCGAAAACCGTGCACTTCGTCCACTGTAGAAACGGCGCCGCCGAGCCGGGCCATGATTTGCATGGCGACCTCGAAGCATAGATCCATGCGCTTGGCGCGGATGTGAAAGAGCAAATCGCCGGGAGTGGAGACAGCTTTGCGAGCGCCTGCGCTGATCTCCCGAAAGGGATGCAGTTCCGCTGGGCGAGGCAGGCCGAACAATTGGTCCCAGGCATCCGATCCGAACCCCACGACGCAGGAAAGGGCGGCTTCGATATCACGAAACTCCACGGCGCGAAGGATGGAGGAAATGTCGGGGCAGAACGAGCGGACGGCGTCGAGTTCATCGCGGCCGGAATTGATTTTGAGGACGAGAAAAATTGCGGCGCGGGAGAGAGGCGCCGATACGAGTTGCGGTACAGCCTGGAGCGGATTTGCGGAGTTGGACCCGACCATATCGATCGATCTTTACCTGGAGCCGACATCGACTGCTATCATCACAGGAGCTGTTTTGAAATCCAGCAAGAAGCTGAAGACCTGAGATCGCGCCTCCGTTCGGACTGATAGACGCGGTTGCTGCCGCTCATTATACGGATTCTGGCACGGCCTGGGCCATCTCAACCACACGCTGGAATTCTTTATCTTTTTCTCAACACCGGCAGTGAGCAATTGTGAACAGATACGCCCCCAGATGCTTTCTAGTCTGGGTGGATAGGCACTCAGACTGAAAAACTTCTCGGAAGGTAGAAAATCATATGCAGGTTCAGATTAATAGTGATAACAGCGTCGCAGTCGACAGCGAACTGTCGCGACTGGTGGAAGCGGACGTGAACCGTGCCCTAGAACGGTTCGGTAGCCGCATTACTCGGGTGGAGGTCCACCTGAGCGATGTGAATGGTGAAAAAGCGGGCGGCGACGACAAACGTTGTCTCATGGAAGCCCGGCCGGCTGGCCACGATCCAGTCGCGGCCAGCGATCAAGCCAAGACAATGGAAGAGGCGGCACGGGGAGCGGCACACAAACTCCAGAGACTCTTAAGCAGCCTTTTTGGACGCCTGGACGACAAGGCCTGACCGGTCATCGAGAGCTGCCGGGAGCCTCCAGGTTTCGCCGTTTTGAAACGTCGCAGCAGGAAGCGCTGCCTCTGGGGTCTCTCGTTTCTGGTAATAGCACCCTTCAAGTATCACTTCAATCCCCACCCTCGCGCTCCCCTGCGCAAGGATGGGGAACCCCCTCGGATGTGAGGGAATGGGTTGGGGAGCTAACCGGGGGCACGCCCGGTAACACCCGTGTTTCTATTTCTTCGTGCATCCGCCGGTGAAGGCGCAGCCGGTGGTTTGAAACAGCAAGGCGTGCTGTCCCTCGAACCCGGAGGAGCCTTGATTGATGAGTTGAATGTTCTGGCTATTGCTGTCATCCCGCATGGTGATGACCTGGGTGGAAACGGCTTGCGAACCTGGATAGTAGGTGTGTCCGGCGCCATCCAATGCGGCTCCTCCGTCGAAAAAGGTGGAAATAGTGTTCAGGAGGGGATATGGATACCCGCTGTTACGGCAGCACCAACGCTCCACAATCCATTGCGCGCTGCTGCCAATGAAGGTCACGCCATACGGGACGGGGACCGAGAAGGACTGATACGTCAAGGTAGTAAGGTCCTCAAGAAAGAGATAGGCCGGGTTGGTGCCTCCCGGCGGGCTGGTGACCTCAGCGTAGACGATATCGCCCGGGTTCGCGAAAAATGCGGTCTGGATGTAAGTGGGATCCCAGCCAAATGCGACCGCGTAATGGACCTGGGTGGGCCCGCACGTCATGTAGGAAACCAAGCCTCCCATGAGCGCGGATCTCGGCGGAGTGGGTTGAATTGCCGCCAGTTTGGTGTAGCCATCAAGGCCCATCCAACTCAATTGGTAGTACTGATCGCAGCCTCCGACAGCGAAAGGCTGCTCCCCGGTGGGCACCGACACGATGGAGTAAATATCGCGGAAAGAACCACTGCCCAATTTTTTCAGCGATTTGGTCAGCGCGACTCCAGACCAATTTAAAGTCGTGGGAGTCGTAGGCAAAGCTGGACCGGCCCCAGAGCGCATTTCTCTGGGGGCTTCCGGCATGCTCATCATCTGTGGAGATTTCTCGCGTACCAGGGGTTTAAGGTCACCGTTCCAGCGGTTCTGCGCCGCCACCATGACGCGCTCCCACAGTTGATAGCGTTCCGGATTGGCCTGTTTGTCGGGTCGCGCTGGAAGGCCGTAGGTGGCAAGTTCTTCGTCGGTTGCGTTCTGAAACTTGAAGTTGGTGGGCGGGGCGGCATAGGTGTAGATCCCTGCCACGTTGGTGGGAACCGTTGCGGCAGAAATGTAAAGCCGTTGCGCAGCCTCGGTTTGGGCAACAGCCACATACGATAGAAGGGTTGTAGCAATCGATAAGCACAAAGATTTAACTAGCATTGTTTTCATGGCGAACCTCCTGAGAGACTTCTGTAGTTCCTGATTCTTTCCAGTTGTGTTCAGGGTCATAACGTGTGCGCGCATTGCGCCGCGTCCACGGTCGGGCGGGGCCTGATGAGCGCCTGTAGAGCCCCACATCGGCTTCCTACTCATACAAACGGAGGACAATGGAAAAAGACGACAAGCCTGCCTGGAAAATATTTGGTGATGACGTGGGCTGGAGTGCTGGGGATAGATAGGACGTTCTTGCTCAAGAAAATTGGAGTGGCTTCGCCTGCCTGCGCTGGAGCCGCCGATACGATGACAACCGCAGCAACCGCCGCCAGGCTGACTCTGGCAATGAAGGATTGGGTGGATCGTGCTTGGTTTTCGCGCGGCTCGAAAAACCCGGTACTCAGGATTGAGGACTGGGGGCGCATCTTTAAGGCACCGAGAACACATAGGCTTCCTTGGCGCCGTTGATTCCCCAAACGCCACCGCCATTACCAACGCTGAGCCGGGCGAGTATGCCGGGAATCTGAACAAAAGTTGACGTGCTGGGATCTAAACGAAAGATTTGGCCGGCGGAAGTGAGTCCCCAGACTCCGCTTCCACCCGCTTGAATTTGGACCAGAATTCCGGGCAGTTGGAAGAAGCTTTGGGAGTTGTCGGAGAACTGGAAAATGTGAGCATGAGCGTTGAGTCCCCAAACTCCGTTCGGGCCAACCGCGATTTGTTGAAGGGTTCCGGGGGGCACTTCGTCGAACTGGAGAGTCGAAAAGTTGAACCGGAATATCGCGGAGTTGCCGTTAATCCCCCAGATGCCGCCGCCTCCCACCGACAGTTGGGACAGCGTTCCGGGCACCTGCTCGAAAGTCTTTCCACAAAAGTTGTAGCGGAAAATCTGGCTGAAGATGTTGAGTCCCCACACTTCGTAGGGATGGCAACGCTCCTGGTATCCAGGACCCACGGCGACGAGAGCAAGCACACCCGGCACTTGTGAGAAAGTCCAGGTCGCTCCGCTTTTGACCGCGGTGTAGACGTGGCCTGAGTTATCCAGCCCCCAAACCGAATCTGCCTGGAGCGAATTGCCTCCCCCGACCGCGATCTGAACTAAAGATATGCTGTTCGCCAATACGAGTTGTTTGCCCTTGAGAATGTACGGGTTCCCGGTGTTCGAGAGCGCCCAGACGCTGGTGCCTCCGGATGAGACGGCAACCAGCGCGGCTCCGCCCTTCGCTTTCACGTGCTTGAAGGTTTGTGCGGGCGCCGATGCGGCGCAGAGTATCCCCAAGACAAAGGCAAGCATGGTGACGAATGATTTTCCTGTTCGGTTCTTCATGACGGTCTCCTTTGACCATTTGGCGGTGGCGGCGGGGCCCGCCCATAAACCGGTTCTACTGGGATAAACGGAAGGCGAGAAGAAAAAGCGACAGGATCAGAGGAAATGTTGGGAACTCCTCGCCCGAACCCGCCCAAATTACCGGAGGCGCCATACGGCAAAGCGGACTCCATTGATCCACGGTCACTTTCCGGTGCTCGAGTCTGTGAGAACTATTCTTTCGCCCCTTCGGGGCTCAACGTTGTTCCACTTTTCACCCACGGCTTGCGCCGTGGGCCGTATTCTTGTGCCGCTTCGCGGCTATTGCCGCCGTCATTGCGCTACTGTGTCCGCGAATCTCCAGTTCTCACACAGACTCTTGCGCTTCGCGGGTTTTTCGGTGCCGCCGCTCCACGGCTGGAGCATGAGCGTGGCCAGTGCCGGTAGCAGTCATCGGCGATTCTGCCCTGCAATCACAGGCAAGGGCCGTTCACCAGGTGATCGTTGGCGAACACGCTGGCCCAGCCTTCGAAGAACGAACTCTCCAGCTGTCGGGCGAGTGCGTCAAGATCGTTGATGGAATCTGAAGTCGGGGCGCTAGACAAGGCCAGATTCAGCGCGTCGAGCGCTTGCCGGACGGTGAGGTTGTTCAAGTCGGGAGTGGCGGTTAGACCGCATATTCGCAGGTCGCCGAATTTCACCGGCTGGATCCCACGCAGAAAGCCGGCGTCGGAGAAATCGACGTCGAGCTTGAGCGCGGAGACATCGCCACCAAACTCGCCCGAGGCGCTGGAATATGGATCGCCGAGATCAGAGTCCAGCGCGGCGGGCGGTCCAGTCGCCGGCAGGTACCTGTTCAGGGATGCCGCACTGCCGAAGAACATCGAGTAGTAGGATAGGTTCCCGACAACGAAAACTCCATATGGTGCGTACACACTGGAATACCCGGCGAACAGAAGAGAGCCCAGGTTGGCGCCGTCGGGGTCGTCGCCCCAGTCAGCCTGGGTTCCCGAGAACATCTCCCAATCGCGCCAGGGGCAGCCGCTAACGCCTGCCGTGCACGGCTTTTTGCCTTTCAAACTGAACAGCTCGGGCGGAGGAGAATCGGACCCGAAGCCTCCAGTGATCAAGACATGCTGGCCGTCCGCCAGCGCCGTAGCCAGATGACCTTGCCTTGATTTGATCATCGGTCTTTGGGTTGCGACGAAAGTCTTGCTGGCAGGGTGGTAGATCTCCGCGGTGGAGAGTGTTCCCGACTCGTAGGGCGCGAAGAAACCAAACCCACCGGTGATCAAAACCTGTCCGTTGGCGAGTCGTGTCGCGGTAGGTTGAGACCGCGAATTGGCCATGGAGCCACCCGCCGCAAACGTACCCTTCCTGGGATCGTAGAGTTCTGCGCTTGCAAGATACTGCGTGTCGCCCGATTGGCCGCCTGCGATCAGGACCGTTCCGTTTTTCAGAAGGGCTGCCGCGTGGTACCCGCGGGCGGTTGTCATCGAGGCGGTTGGGCGCCAGGTACGAGTGGCCGGATCATAGAGCTCAGCTGTGTTCGTGAACGACGGCGTGACCGAGCCGGCGACCAGGACTTGACCGTTCGCCAGCAGGGTGGCGGTATGACCGCTGCGGATGAAACCCATGGAGTTGATCGCAATAAAGGTTCCGGAGCCGGGGTCATACAGCTCTGCGGTGCGGGTTGCACTGGGGCCCCTCCAGCCGCCGGCGATCAAGACTGAGCCATCGGGCAGGAGCGTTGCGGTGTGGTTCATGCGTGCAACTCCCAGGGAGCCAGTCGGAGTGAACGTGCCTGTGGCGGGGTCGAAAAGTTCCGCACTGGTCACCGGAACGCTAGCATCGCAGCATCCTCCGGCGAGCAGCACCTTGCCATTCAGCAACAGGGTAGCCGTGTGACCGTACCGGCCCGTATTCATGTTGCCGGCAGGAGTAAAGGCTCCGGTAGCCGGGTCGTAAAGCTCAGTACTCGTCAGAGCTGTTGGGACTCCAACGCCACCAGCGACCAGTACCTTGCCGTTGGCCAGCAGGGTCGCGGTGTGCAGTTGCCTGAGTGCATTCGTGGATCCCGTCTGCGAGAACTCGCGGAATGTTTTTGTTGCCTGAAGATTGAACGGGGCGTCCCCACTCTGGGAGGCGGCTGTGCCAACCGAGACAAACAGCAGAAACGAGATTGTGGCAAGTGCCGATTTCCATCGATCGGTATTCATGATCCCTCCCACGTGTTCTTTCTCTTACATCGAAAGGCCTAGTTGCCGGGCTGAACCTCGGCGAATGTTTGAAACACTGAACGGTCCTGCTGACTACCGGATTACCCGTCAAGCCCGCGCTAGTCAGCTCACGACTTTTCTGTTACCCCGCGCTCGGCCTCACTTGGATAAACGGAAGCCGAGAGCAAAACCCGACAGGAAGGTGAGAAAGAGTGATTAACGGACCGAGGGATCGAGGCCGGCAAGCTGGCGGGCGCTGAGGGTATCGGGATGATCGGGACCGGCCGCACTCTGAAGGTGTTCCGCGGCGGTGCGGGCGGCGGCGCGGGATTCCTCTTCTTTGCTCTGCGCTTTGAGTGCCTGGGCAAGAAATAGATAGGCCCGGCCTGTCCGGTAGGAAAGGATTCCGGGCGTTGTGTTGGTGTGGAAGAGGTCCAGGGCCTTGGTCATGTCGGCTGCTGCTGCATCGGGACGACCGGCTTGGAGTTCGACCAGGCCTCGACGTTGATAGAGGAGCGGCAGGACGTTGGCGCCAGCCTTGCCGGATTTTGTAGTTGCTAGAAGCGTGTTGATCGACTGATCCGCCAGACGCAGGGCCGAAGCAGTATCGCCCCGCTCCATCTCCAGCATGGCGTGGTCTGAAATCAGCGCCGCAAAGGCGTAGTGGCCCGTTGGAAGCGCTTTGCGGAGACGAGGTTCGACTTCGGCTAGCGCGGCCGCGGCTTTGGTGATGTCGTGTTGGGCGCGATAAATTCTCGATCGCGTCGAACAAGGATTGGTTGATCACTACTTCATCTCCCGCCTGCCGGGCTCGCGCATACGCGCGCTCAGCGTATCCGGCGGCTTCGTCAAAGCGAGCCAGATCCTCCAGAGCGGAAGCGTAATTGTTTAGCAGCGTCGGGGAAACGCCCTGTTCGGACTGGTCCGCGCGGCTGACGTCGATGGCACGTCGAAAAAGTCGTTCCGCCTCCAGTGGTCTCCCCATCTGTTTCAGGGCAAGAGCCCAATTATTGAACAGCGTGCCGGCGGTTTCGGTATTGTCGCGGCCAAGCTCTGTAAGTTGGACCGATGCCTGTTCGAAGGCGCTAATGGCCTGCGGCAGTTCCGCTGCTTCGCGATAGGCTTCCGCGAGGTCCATTAAGACGCGCAACTTGCGCATCTCTGGATCAAACGGCGCTTGCTCCAGGGTCCGCTGTGCTTCCTGCACGCGCGCGATCCCTTGCTGTACTTCGCCTGTGTTTCTCGCAACGGCACTGCCATGTAAAAGGCAGGAAACGCGATCGAGAGCATACTGAGGTTCGGCGGGGAGTTCGCGCAGGCCCTCTGCGATCAGCTCTTCTGCTCGCTTTGGGTCGTCAGCGAGCGAGACTGCATGGCCCAGCGCGCACGATGCCTGCGCCCGCGTGGAACGGTCGGAGAGGCCACGCGAGCTTTTGTACGCTTCCTCAAGAATAGGGCGAGCTTTCGCGTCCTCGTCCTGCGTGTTGTACTGCTCGCCGATGGATATGAGCAACTGGACCCGGCTGGCGTCGTTGCCGTGTTGCCGGTCCACGATCTGGTGAGCCCGCTCCAGCAGTTCGTTCACGGTGAACGGTTTACCGGAAGGCGCTGCATCCGATAAAAGGAACGAGTTCAGGTCGTTCACTGCCTCGGAATTCTGCAACTGGCGAAACGCGAAGTCACGCTCAGTACGCGCGGTATGGGCCTGCACCAAAGTACCGACAATCCCCGCCGCCGTCGCTATGACGGCCAAAGAGGCCAAGGTCACCGCGGTCCGGTTGCGCCGCACGAATTTTGCCGCGCGATAGGCAAAAGTGTCCGGGCGGGCACGAATGGGCTCATGCTTGAGGTATCGGGCCAGGTCGTCGGCAAATGCCGTCACCGAAGGGTAGCGTTCGTGGGGATTCTTCTTGAGAGCCTTGGCTACGATGGTGTCGAGATCGCCCCGTAACAGGCGGCTCAACTTGTCGGGCGTAGTGGTGCGGCGGGTGGCGTTGGTGTTCGTTGTCTCCTCATCCGTTTTCGATGAAGTCACGATGTCGGAGAGCCGCCGAGGCTCGGTGTCCACGATTGCCTTTACCAGGTCGGCCGTGGAGCGCGGACCACGCCCGGCGGGATGCTGCCCGGTGAGCAACACGTAGAGCAGTACACCCAGGGCGTAGACGTCGGTAGCCGTCGTGACCGGCGCGCCGGTTATTTGCTCGGGCGCAGCGTATTCCGGCGTCATCGCGCGTCCACCCTGGACGGTCAGCAGCGTAGCTTCTCCCTCGTGGCCATCACCCTCCAGCAGTTTGGCAATGCCGAAGTCGAGCAGCTTGACTTGTCCCTCTTTGCTCACCAGTACGTTGGAAGGTTTCAGGTCGCGGTGGACGATCAGGTTGGCGTGGGCATGTGCGACGGCGGCGGCGACGTCGAGAAAAAGGCGGAGGCGGGACTCTACCTCCAGCTTGTGCTCATCACAGTAGCGATCGATATGGTCGCCTTCGACGTGCTCCAGGACTAGATAGGGTGAGCCGGTAGCGGAGACGCCGGCATCCACCAGTTCCGCGATGTGAGGATGGGCGAGCCGGCCCAGAATCCGGCCTTCGCGTTTGAATCGCTCTTCGCCACCCTGACCGAGCAACGCGACGTTCAGGAACTTCACAGCCACACGGCGTTCAAAGCGGCCGTCAGTTCGTTCGGCCAGCCAAACGCTTCCCATGCCACCTTGACCGAGCAGGGAAATCAGAGCGTAGGGGCCGACCACTTGGCCCGCCATTCCGGGCAAGGTAGTGGGTAGGGTGAGACTGCCTTCCAGGAAACCGGCTTTGGCTAACTCGTCGTGCTCGTCCAGAAGGGAGACCAGTTGCTCGGCGAGCCCCGGATCCTGGGTCCGGATAGAGGACAACCACGCGACCCGCTCCTCATTAGTGAGGTCGAGCGCTTGCTCGATGTAGGGGCGTAGAGCCTGCCACTGCTCGGGACTGAGTGTGGACATAGCGATTACACCAGCAAATCGGCGCGAAGCTTTCGGTGGAGGTAGAGTCGCGCCCTCTCCCAGTTGCGCTGAATCGTTCGTTCGGAAACATCCCGCATGGCGGCGATCTCACCAAACGAGAGACCGCAGAAAAACTTCAAGTCGATGATCTCGGCGAGCGGAGGCTCGATCTTGCCCAATTCATCCAGCGCTTCGCTGATTTCAGTGAGTTGGATGTGGTTCACCGCGTTCTCCAGCGCGTTGGTGTCGAGCGACGTAATCTCGAATAGGCCGCCACGCTTTTGGGCGTGGCGTTCGCGAGCATGGTCGATAATCAGTCTCCGCATCACCCGGGCGGCGTAGCCCATGAATCGGGGGCGGTCGGGAAACGTTGGATCTCCCCGCGACGACATTGCCAGATAAGCTTCGTGCAGCAGAGTGGTCGCACTCAGGCTGACCGCTCCGGACCGCCGGGCGAGTTCGTATTTCGCCACACGATGGAGTTCCGCGTAGAGGGTGCCGAATAGCCTTTCGGAAGCGGCGCTGTCCCCCTCCTCCGCCGCACCGATCAGGCCCGAAATGGTGGGTTCCGCATTTGCATCCAGCACGTTACAACCTGGGGCACAAGAGTCTCTTATTCCCTCCGGTTAGTCAAGAAAAGGCGTGGAATCTGTCGATGGCGGTCAACCGATGCTTCCGGCCGCATCCCCCCGCGCGCTCAACAACTTACGCTTTCTTCAGATGAGTTGATGCCGTTTCAGACCGGCTCCATGGCTAATTTCTGCGAACCGGCGCAAGATCGCAGTCAATTCGGACGGAGCAAGTTCTTCAGGCAACTTGCCAGTTCTCGAGCAGCGGACCTCCCCGGCTGCTCGAATAAGAACAAAGAAAGGGAGGCAACAATCATATGGCAAAAATAATTGAGTTCTATATTCCGCAAAGATTTCGCAAGCCCACGGCGAAGTGGATTCCACTCGAGCAACGCGGGAAAGTCCTGGAGTTTCGTCCCCAGCTGCAAAAATCGGCATAAAAAACGACTCTCTGCAAAATAAAAGCCCCGCCGCAAGGCGGGGCCTAGGTTTAAGCCAAAAGCTAACAGCTAGAAGCTAAAAGCTGCTCTTAGTACATGTCTCCCATACCGCCGCCGCCGTGGCCGCCGCCTTGAGGAGCGCCCTTCTTCTCTTCCGGGATCTCCGCAACCAGCGCTTCGGTGGTGAGCATCAGGGACGCGATCGATCCGGCATTGGTCAGCGCGGTGCGGACGACCTTGGTCGGGTCGAGCACGCCTGCCTTCACCAGATCTTCGTACTCGCCGGACTGGGCGTTGTAGCCCCAGTTATTGTCCTTCGAGTCGTTGACCTTGCCCAGAACAACCGCACCTTCTTCGCCCGCGTTCTCGGCGATCTGGCGCAGCGGCTCGGTGATGGCGCGCTTCACGATGTTGACACCGATCTGCTCGTCACCTTCCAGCTTCAGCTTGTCGAGTGCGTTCACGCAACGCGCCAGCGCCACGCCTCCGCCCGGGACAATGCCTTCTTCCACGGCCGCGCGCGTCGCATGCATCGCATCTTCCACGCGGGCTTTCTTCTCTTTCATTTCTGTTTCGGTAGCGGCGCCGACTTTGATTACGGCTACGCCGCCGACCAGCTTCGCCAACCGCTCCTGCAACTTCTCGCGGTCATAGTCGCTGGTGGTCTTGTCGATCTGTCCGCGAATTTCTTTCACGCGGCCCTGCACGTCGCCCGGCTTGCCTTTCCCTTCGACGATGGTGGTGTTGTCCTTGTCGATGGTGATCTTCTTGGCCTGGCCGAGGTCGCTGATCTGAACGTTCTCCAGCTTGATGCCCAGATCTTCAGTGATAGCCTTGCCGCCGGTGAGGGTGGCGATGTCCTGCAACATAGCCTTGCGGCGATCGCCGAAGCCCGGAGCCTTAACGGCCGCGACTTGCAGCGTGCCACGCAGCTTGTTCACGACCAGAGTCGCGAGCGCTTCGCCTTCCACATCTTCCGCGATGATGACGAGCGGCTTGCTGCTCTTCGCGATCTGCTCCAGCAACGGGAGCAGGTCTTTCATCGAGCTGATCTTCTTTTCGTTGATCAGGATGTAAGCGTTCTCCAGGCTGACTTCCATCCGCTCGGGATCGGTAACGAAGTAAGGAGACAGGTAGCCGCGGTCGAACTGCATGCCTTCGACGACGTCCAGCTGCGTTTCCAGCGTCTTCGACTCTTCGACCGTGATGACGCCGTCCTTGCCGACCTTCTTCATGGCTTCGGCAATGATGTGTCCAATGGTCTCGTCATTGTTGGCGGAGATCGTGCCGACTTGCGCGATCATCTCGCCGGTGACGGGCTTGGAGAACTTATCCAGCTCGCCCTTGATGAGGTTGCCTTCTTTGTCGACGCGGCCGCAAATTGCGATCACGGCTTTCTCGATGCCACGTTTCATGGCCATCGGATTCGCGCCGGCGGCAACCGTCTTGACGCCTTCGCGGTAGATCGCCTGGGCCAGAACAGTGGCGGTGGTGGTGCCGTCGCCCGCGATGTCCGAGGTCTTCGACGCCACTTCACGCACCATCTGTGCGCCCATATTCTCTTGGGCATTCGGCAATTCAATTTCTTTCGCTACGGTGACGCCGTCCTTGGTAATGGTCGGCGAACCGAATTTCTTTTCAATGACCACGTTGCGGCCCTTGGGACCGAGAGTAACTTTCACAGCATCAGCCAGCAGGTTGACGCCGCGGAGGATCGCTTGACGCGACTCTTCTCCGTGAACAATTTGCTTTGCCATTTTTTCTGCTCCTAATTTGGTTTAGTGCAGGCCGAGCCTGCGGAAATTTGGGAAAACCGGGTGTCAGGTGTCGAGCCACAAGCTCTAGCTGATGGCTGACGGCTGAGTGCTCGCTTACTTCTTCGAGCCGACGGTTTCTTTCTTGTGCGCGCCGGTGATCACGCCGAGCACTTCTTCTTCGCGCATGATGATGAAATCTTCGCCGTCCAGCTTGATTTCGGTGCCGGAATACTTGCCGAACAGGATGCGGTCGCCTTCCTTCACGTCGAGCGGACGAACCTTGCCTTCTTCATTCACTTTGCCCTTGCCGGCGGAGATGACTTCTCCCTCCTGCGGCTTGTCCTTAGCGGAATCGGGGATAATGATGCCACCGCGGGAGGTTTCAGCTTCTTCCACACGACGGACCAGAATGCGGTCATGCAACGGGGTAAACTTCGTAGCCATGCTTGCGTGCTCCTTTCAAGTGAGTTGAAACGGGTTTAATTGCTGGGTTGCCAAGGCCTGTTAGCACTTAAAGCCTTCGAGTGCTAATTATAGGATGTGAGTGGGCGGCTGTCAAGGGGCGGGGGAACTTCGCATATCGGAACGACGATTTAGATGATTGATAATACAGTAGTTAGTTTAGGTATGTCATCCCGAGAGCTTATGATTTTTTTTAGAGCCCGTTCATCCTGCAGAACTGTCATCCTGAGCCGTCCGCAGGCGAAGCCGAGAGCCTGGCGGGTGGCCCGGCCTAGCATTTCTCAATCAATTCGAGGGTGCCCCGTCCAAGCTTCGCTTGGGCGGGGATTTTCGTCGGTAGTGACAGGTCGTTTCCGGGGGAACAGGGGGCGGGTGGCCAACTTTTCGATTATAGAGAAATCTGGGTGCCTGGTGCCCCAGGTTCGCGCCCATAATTACAACGTCCGCGGTTTTCACTCCCTGGCTTTGGGGCGCGAACCTGGGGGGATTCCGTAAACCATCCGACAATCTTGAATTACTCGGCAATCCCAGGTTAGCTGGCCTCCGGCTAAGCGGAACCTGGCGCACCAGGTCCGGGCTTCGAGCGTGGCGGAGTAGTTGGTGTAATCGCTGATTACGACACTGGTCAATTATGCTCAGACGGAGGACGTTCAATGAGTGCATACTTCCTCCTGTCGGAAAAGTGCCCCGCTATCTCAGCTCGTCTTCGGAGTGCAATTTCACCCCGAGTAATCCGTAGCGCACCCAACCTTGAGATCTGGCCATTAGGAGTCCACCGATGAAAAAGATTTTGCTGGTCTGTCTCACATGTACGCTACTGGTATCCTTGGCTGCCGTTGCACAGTCCAC
The DNA here is from genome assembly GCA_963799305.1 of uncultured Acidobacteriota bacterium. Taxonomy (GTDB): domain Bacteria; phylum Acidobacteriota; class Terriglobia; order Terriglobales; family Acidobacteriaceae; genus Acidiflorens. The sequence goes on from CAWCWX010000002.1 coordinate 1,069,775, forward strand.
CAAGCAAGACGAACCAGCCACTAAGGACACTGCAAACGCGAACGCACAAGAAAAGCAAACAGAGAAGCCTGCGGAAGAGACAAAGACAGTGACAGGTTGCTTGCAGAAGGGCGACGAGGCCGGCGAGTTTTCCATCGCGGGCGAAGACGGCAAAATGTGGGGCCTGCATAGCACCACAGTTAAGCTGGAAGACCACATCGGCCACAAAGTGACTCTGGTCGGGACGGCTGGCGGCGAATCGAAGGCTGAGGAAAAGAAAGAAGGGGCAGTCGTGCAAGCGTCCCAAAAAAAGGAATACGGTGATATTCGCGTTACCAGCCTGAAGATGGTGAGCGACTCTTGCGCCAAGTAGCGCAACAAAAATCGCGATTTCATGGGCCAGCGAGCGTGCTGGCCTTTCTCTTTGCTGGAAAGGTGCTTCCCCCTGGGCGGCGGAGTCTCCGGGACTAACTGACATTTTTCTTTATTGGATTCTTTACTCCGTTGTCGGCAGCTTTACGGCGAAGTTTCTGAGGTTAACTGTTGCAAAATCGCAATTACACCGACAACTGATCCTGACCGCTTCCCCGGCCAGGGGGCTGGAACCAGGTAGTTGGTGTAATCGCCTTGTGGCTGTTGAAAACTCACTCGCCGGAAAATCGCCGAAAAAAGAATTGCGATAGGAAGCCCTACAAATGACGATCTCCGTTTACCCCGTATCTCTTTTGTCGTCTCTTCCCTTTACCTTCCGTTTGTCCCAGTAGAGACGGTGGAGTCGTCGAGAAACTTGCTGGGCGATGATAGTTCTGACCTGCCATTTGCGCCTATCAAGGTAGACACGTTAAGCGCGTGCGCAGACGACCCATTCGGGGCCACTGCACAACCGTCAAAGGAGACCACCATGAAAAACCAATTAGGAAAGTCTTTGGCTAGGACGCTTACCTTTACACCCGTCTCTACACTGCACAGAAAAGGACGGTTCATCATGAAGAGTCTCCAACATGAACTGCTCGTGGCCGTACTTTTCGCGGTATCAGTTCCGTCTCTAGTCAGCCAGCACTTGGCCTCGTCCCCCTTCACTGCCTTGGTGCAGGACCAGCCGGTTCACAACGCCGGCCCCGAACCCGACAGCACGAGCGTGTGCTCCTACACATTCAGCTCTGGCTCCGGCAATACCTTCTTGAAGTTTTGCGTGACGGTCAACGGGAATGTTACGCAGCTGGAAACTCCTGCGGGGCAGGAATTCATTAGGAAGGGCGGCTTTTCCGAAGGATACGCGGTTTGCGACCAAACTAGCGGGGGGAGATATTACGACTATGCCGACTGGGGAGACAGCGGAAACTGGCAAGCGCCCACAACCGTGAGCCAATCCGCGAAAAGCGTAAAGATCGCCCGCACAACCAGCGATGGCCTCTGGACGCTCAGCCAAACCTTTAGCCTGGATGCGGCAACGCCAGCGGCCAAGATTGTCATGGCGCTCAAGAACAACGCAACCGGAGCCCGACTCGCATCTCTCATTCGCTACTCTGATATCGATGTCGGCGACGGCGCCCTGCCCCGAGACAATTTCGCCTCCTCGCACAACGGCGCCTGGGGGTTCTCGAATATGGCATTCAATGATCCTTTGGGGGGTGATCCCAATATGGGGAATGGTTTGATGCTCAAGAACACAGGTAATACCCCCCTCTTCGCTATTAAGGCCAGGGTGCAAAACACGGACGTGCCGCCGTGGGACCCATGCCCCACCCCCCCTCTTTGGTCGCCCCTTTTCAATGTAGATGGCGCCGTCGTCCTTTATTGGCTCGGCATTCACGCAATCCCCGCTGGCAACACAGCGACGGTCAAGATGGTTTATCGAGGTATGTAGCTGGATCAAGCCGGGCGGCGGTGTCCTCTGGGAATTAACCGCAAGCAGGGCTAACTTAATCGCGATGAGTGTCATAACATCGCGTCTCTAACAATGTCGGCGGCGGGTGGCCCACATCTCGCCGAGAGTATAACTCCGTTCGCGGAGGAAACGCGGTGGGTGCCCCACTTCTCGTGGGGTTCGAGAAGTGGGCTTGAATGCCGTCGCCATCGGACGGGTTTGGTCGTTCCGAAGTTCGCCTGATTAGATAACAGGCGACCCGAGGGTGGCGGGTGGCCCTAATAACGCAACCATTCGCGCGTCCCCCAGAATCGTAAGGCGTTGAACAGAGCAACAAGAATCCGCCGTAGCCAACCTCTACTCTTGGTTCCGCGTCTGAGGGGCATGGCGGATCAGCCCACACTAGACAAAGAACTCTCGACCCCAGCGGGCCGCCGGTTATGGCAGATATCGCTCGGCGTGACCGGCTTGCTGGCGGTAATTGGAATCATTTTCCTGGTGCTTGCCAAACACTACGCTTGGCTGCCCTAGCGGCCGAACCTCGTCGTTGTACACCTGGTGCCCTAGTGTTCAGTCCCATGACATTCTTTACAGGGTGTCCCAAGACATCCCTTACACTCCGCTCGTCCGCGAAGCGGGCGAGGGAGAAAGATGCCTTGGAAGACGATGGATGTGCGAGAGCAACGGGTGAGGTTTGTGGTGGCAGCGTATCGGCGAGAGAAGACGCTGGCGGAGTTGTGCCGGGAGTTCGGGATCTCGCGTCCGGTGGGCTATGAGTGGCTGAAACGCTATCGGCAGGGCGGAGTGGCCGCGATCGCGGAAGGCAGTCGGCGGCCGCAGCACAGTCCGCGGCGAACCAACGAGAAGGTCGAGCAGCGAGTGGTGGAGTTACGGAAGCGCTATCCGGACTGGGGGTCACGCAAGCTGCGAGTGTTGTTGCAGCGTGAGGGAATCGAACTGGGGCGGAATACGATTCATCGCATTCTGCTGCGGCATGACCTGGTGCATCCCGATGACCGGCATGAACCGGCGGTGGAGCGGTTCGAGCGCAGTGCGCCGAATGAACTGTGGCAGATGGACTTCAAAGGTCCGAAGCTGTGGCACCAAAAAGTGGGACCGCTGTCGGTGATCGACGATCACAGCCGCTACCTGATTGTGCTGCACGCGGTGGCGAGCACGCACACCGAGCAAGTGCAAGAGCCGCTGGTGGCGGCCTTTTGCGAGCATGGCGTGCCGGAGGCGATGCTGATGGACCATGGCACGCCGTGGTGGAGCGTGCACAGCGCGGGCGGAATGACCAAGCTGTCGCTGTGGCTGATGCGGCAAGGCATCGGGTTGCACTGGAGCCGAGTGAGACATCCCCAGACTCAGGGCAAAGTAGAGCGGTTTCACGGCGAGTTGCAGCGAGCATTGGCGCGGCGGCGAGTGCTAGTGCCGGACGTACAACGGTGGCTGGACGAGTTTCGCTGGGAGCACAATCACGTGCGACCGCATGAGGCGCTGGACATGCAGACCCCGGCCAGTCGTTGGCGTGCGAGTGTGCGGCGCTATGATGCCAACCCGCCGCGATGGGAATATCCGGAGGGAGCGCGGGTGTTGAAAGTGGACTCACAGGGCAAACTTACGCTTGCAGGAAAGAACTGGAAAATCAACAATGCCTTGGCGGGAGAATGGGTGCAGGTGATGCAACTAGAACAACGCTTGCAAGTGTATTACTGCACCACCCTGATCCGCGAGATCGACCTGGGAATCCAGCGCTCGACCATAGTCGAGCGCTGGATTCCCAGTTAACAAAAAGTGTAAGGGATGTGTTGGGACGCTTTGTAACCCATGTCCTGGGACTCGACAGCCCTAGGTGACCCGAGGGAGCCCCACCGCCGACAGCCTCTCGCGCTCTCCGCCAATTCCCATTATGGTCCTTGACTGCCGGCCTACCACTAAAAGATAATTACCATCAAATCTACATAGCTCATTGAAAATATAACCCGCAAAATGCAGCCTAACTCCTTTGTCCGGAATATTTTGCCTGTAACTCCTTGGCGGTCAAGATTTTAGCGCCAGTCAAAAAATAAGTCTTTATTCCTCAAAGATTTGCGCGTCCAGAGGGGGGAGGGGATACCCTGTGAGTAACGTGCTTCTCTCGCGCGCGTCTGAACTGGTCCATCACCCGGTGCAGGTGCGAGGGCACTAAGAATAAAAAGGGTAAAAAAGCGATAACGTGCAAAGCCGATTCCAGACGCGGACAAGATTCGCGCCGTCAGGTTAGTGGCCCGCTGAGCGAGGATGGCTTTCCAGTTCGTCGGTCCAGTTCAAAACTACCCGCAGCAACTGGGCGGATCGCGCTTCGACCTCTTCCTTCAACATGACAAAGCGCCGGCCATCGGCTGCCACGTCATAGTCAGTCCAGAAATCGCTTCGCGCGTAAGGGCCTTCGAACAGAAGGTGTGGACGCTCCGCCTTGAACGCCGATCTGGTTTGAACGTCAACCGCCATCATTTTGTCACCATGGCGGAAGAACAATTGGCGGCCGTCGCGGGACCATCGAGGTTCTTCTCCTCCTCCCAGAGAGATTCGCCATTTGTGGTCAAGTGCGGGGAACGATTGCACATAAACCTCGGGGCGGCCAGACTCATCCGAGGCATAGGCAAGCCACCGGCCATCCGGCGAGATCTGCGGAGCGGCTTTGTCGAAGCCGCTCTCGGGCAAGGGCGAGGCCTTATGTTCCCCGGAGAGATTCAACACCCAGAAATCAAAATGGCGTATGTCTCCTCTCTGAAAAACCACAAAGCGGCCATCGGGCGAACAGGATGTTGCCAAAATCATCCCCGGCGCCGACGCGTCGACGAGATCACCGTTAAAAAGCAATTCCGCTGGACCGTCGCCGTCGGCTGCCCGCCAGTACAACGACCTGCCGTGAGCGCCCGAAGCGTAGAGGATTCGCTTGCCATCCGGCGTCCAGAGCGGCGCAGCCGCGCTCTCCCCCGCTTGCGAGAGAGTGAACTGCCGGACAGTGTTCTGTTCCAGATCGAGAACCCAGATGTCGGACTGTCGCAGCGGATCGCCGATGACGACGGCAAGTTGTTTGCCGTCCCGCGAGAGACTTGGCTGGCTATACTGACGAGCCGTCGCGTCAACCGGAGTGGAAGTTCCGCTGCGATCAACCCAGGTCACAGTGCGATTTCCCACCCCTCTGTCGCCCGCACTCACCGACACGAGGACACCGTTTCGGGAGACGTCATAAGCGACATATCCAGCCGGCCCCTGCCAGATATCTTCCTCGACCGGAAAGGCGGTTCCCGCTATCTTAAGGCGCGCCACGTCAAAGCGGATCGCCAGCAACTTTCCGCCCTGGGCATAGACAAGATAACCGGTAGAAATGTAGCGCGGCGAAGTACCTCCGTGGATCAGGGTCTTGCGCTCGCCGGTTCGCAGTGACTGTGCAACGATCATTGCATCGTCTGAGAATGCGGCGGACGTGCCCCCTGTCACGTAAAGAATAGCGTCTCCCGTCGGCAGCACCTGAGGCCACCGAGGAGGGAACTCCGATGGCGTTTTATCGGGAGGCGTTACAACCTGGAGATCGCGCCCCCCGGCTGTAACACGCATCAGTTTTCCATTTTCATTTCCCTCGGCGACTTGGGTGTCGGTAAAAACAATCGTGCCATCCGCACCCCAGCTCCCGGCGCTTGGATTTACTTTGGGGCAGAGAACAATGGGCGTTCCGCCATGCAATGGGACCTTTTTCAATTGCCCTCCGGCGGTGAAGGCGATCCATTCACCGTCCGGCGAAAAGAATGGTCCCATCGCTCCCTCGGTTCCTGGAATCAAGACCGCTTCATTTCGATTGATGGGACGGAGGAATAACTGCGGGGCGCCGGTTTTCGTAGCGGAGGCCACATAGACCAGGGAACTACCGTCCGGTGAGATGCTTAAGCCACCGCGAGCCATTTCGAATTGGTCCGAAGGCGGAAGGGTGATCGTGAAGCGAGCGACCGGCGGGTGTTGCGAACGCGTTGGCCACCAGTGCCAGAGTGTCAATCCAGCAGCCAGCAGGGCAACCGCAACCACCGGCCATGGAAGTACCTGCCGCTTTGACCGGTGCACAGGCTCAAGTACGGCGACGGCCGCGGAATCTGTTTCTTTGGGGGAGATAATTTCGACAGGCGCTACAAAACGGTAGCCCCGCCGGGACAACGTCTCAATAAACCGTGGATTCTCGGCGGAATCGTTCAACGCCTGACGCAGTTTTTTGACCGCCACGTTCAGCCCGTGATCGAAATCGACAAACGTGCCTGACGGCCAAAGCCGCTTGAGTAATTCCTCGCGGGTGACCAGGTCTCCCGGGCGTTCCAATAGCATTGCCAAGACCTGAAAGGGCTGCTCCTGCAGTTTGATTTTCAGACCTTGTTTGCGCAGCTCACCGGTGCCGAAGTCCAGTTCGAAGGCGCCGAAGTGAACGACTCGCCGTGGGGTGGCGGCCTGCGCCATAGCAAATCCCTTTCTTTGGTGACTGAGTTTAGCACTTCGCTGCCGGTATACATCTCGCGCTAAGTCACGCAGTATCTGCAACCTCGCCAGCCCTCAACAGTTTACTCACCGGCTATGAACCGTCCATTGAGTATCGCGGACAACAGGTAGAGAGTGCGCTATCAACGCACTGGAGGTGCGAGATGAAAACTTTGAGAGTCGTAGGTTTTGCAGCGTGGACTGTTATCTCCATATTCCTCTTCCCATCGTTGGGAAGAGCCACCGGTTGCACAGTTTCACTAACCCCGAGCAGTGCATCTCCTCAGCTTCCCGGCGGACGGATCGTTTGGACAGCGACGTCTGCAAACTGCGGAGACTCTCCCGTCTACCAGTACAAAGTGGCGTTCACAACCGATACTCCTGGATTCCAGATGGTGCGCGACTTCAATCTCGCCAACACGCTGTCGTGGGGACCTCTGCAAGAGGGATCCTACGCCGTCATGGTCACGGTCAAAAGCAGTTTCGAGGCAGGGGATTCGACGTCAGCCGTTGTGCCGTTTGCGATCCAGTCACTTGTAACCGGGGACCACGCTGTGGTCTCGCCAACACTCAACCCACTCGTTGCTCTCTATAGTGTGCCCCCATGCGATGGCGGGTCCGTCTACGTCAAATTCAGACCCCAGAGCGACACCAGCGATTTCCCATGGAAGAGCACCAACACACTTCCTTGCGCGCCCGGGCAGAGCAGGAACTTCCTGATCGCGGGTATGCTGGCCAGCACAACTTACGAAATGGCGCATGTCAACTGCGATGGATCGTTGTCGCCTTCGTTGTTCTTCACAACCGGAACGCCGCCTCTCTCGCTGGATTTCCCGTCCTTTGTTGTTCGCCACGCGCCTGGCCGGAGCCCCGACCTCAGCCAGGACATGGTCTACCACAATTTGACTGGGCGGCCGCAACCCAATGCCGTCAACCTGGTCGCCACAGATTTGCTGGGCCGGGTCGAATGGTATAGCGATCCATTACAGTCAGGGCTGAGCAATGGGGCACCGGGCGTTCTCGAACCGGGAGGCACCATCTTCTTCCTAGGGCGCGACAGCCATCGCAAGCTGGGTTTCAACGTGCTTCGGGAGATCGATCTGGCAGGAAACTCACTACGCGAGACGAACATTGACGCAGTGAATGCCCAGCTGACGGCAAAGGGGCAAGGGATTATTTATGGATTTCACCACGAGGTCCTGCGCCTGCCGAATGGAAACATCGCTACGCTCGGCTGGAATCTCAGAAATGTAGACATCAATGGAACGCCCTCACCCTACGCCGGCCAACTTCTCATGGTGCTGGACAAAGATTTTCAGGTGATCTGGACCTGGGATGCGTTTGATCACATGGACGTTCATCGCGGCCCCATCCTTGGCGACGTGTGCGAAGGCGCACCGTGCCCCATTCGGGGAGCGGTCGACTGGTTGCATGCGAACTCCATTGCCTGGTCCGCTGAGGACGGCAACATCCTCATATCCGTTCGCCACCAGGCATGGGAGATCAAGATTGACTACAACCGCGGGGCCGGCGATGGGCACATCATTTGGCGATTAGGGAAAGATGGAGATTTCACAGCAAATTCCACGGATCCGAGTCCCTGGTTTTCCTACCAGCACAACGTTCACTATCTGGACAGGAAGACGCTGCTTCTCTTTGACAATGGTAACGTCCGTTGTTCCGGCCTCAAGAGATGCCATAGCCGAGGCCAGACTTGGACGATCGACGAGAAAACGATGATCGCCACTCTGAAGCTTAATGTCGATTTGAAGAGCTTCTCCGGTGCTCTCGGAAGTGCCGAGACGTTGCCAAACGGCAACTTCGTCTTCACGTCGGGTTTCCACGGCACAGACAAGTCGCCATTCGGGTTGTCAATCGAGGTGAGCGGTGATGGAAAGAAGCAGTATGTACTGAAGGGTGGAGCGCTAGAATACCGATCCTATCGAATGGCAGGTCTGTACGAGGGTATCCGCAAATGAATAGAGGGTGGCCGCCGTAGCGTGTTCCAATCGATTTCAGGGTGCCCCGTCCAAGCTTTGCCTGGGCGGGGATTTTTCGTTGCGGTCCGGCGGGTGACCTACATCGCAGCGAAAAGCACAACGGTATGGATGGTTGCGATGGCGGAGAAAATAAAGTGATTTCCAGTGGCCCGGTCCTCAACCTCTCTGGTCACGTGCAAGGACGCGGTGCCCGGCAAGGTCAGGGAGATTCCTCGCATCGCTCAGGTTGACAGTTCTAGAAAAGGTCAGAGCTCGACACCATAGCAACTCGCAGAAGTGCCAGGCCACTGCCATCTCGACATCAAATCCCCTTGTGCTCTGCCTCAAGCACCTATATATTTATTTAGAACGAACGTTCGAATCTAATGCCTCGCCTTTCTGCCACTCGAGCTCCTGGACGACCGCCTCGCTCGGCCAGTCCCATCTCTGATGCGCGCTTTCATCGCCGCCTGGGAGAAGTCCTTGAGCATGCGACGGGAGTCTTTTGTGAAAAAGGATACGAGGGCGCGTCCATGCGCGATCTTTCGCGGGCTTCGGGGATGTCGCTTGCGGGCCTCTACCACTACTTTGGATCGAAAGAGCGGCTGCTTTACTTGATTCAAAAAAACACTTTCGCCACCATCCTGGAGAAACTCAAAACCCGTCTTCAGGAAAGCGACGAGCCGGAGCAGCGGATTCGCATCTTCATCGGCAATCATCTTGAATACTTCCTGGCCAATCAGGAAGGAATGAAGGTTCTCTCCCATGAGGACGAGGCGCTGAAAAACGGACTCGGCTCGGAGATCGCAGCTGTCAAGCGCGAATACTACCGCATCTGCATCGCCCTGATGGAAGCGCTCAAGCGCGAGCGCGGCCTCAACTTTGACGCACGTACCGCCGTGATGAGCCTTTTTGGCATGATCAACTGGATCTATACCTGGTACAACCCGCGTGTCGACGGCGCCGCCGAAGAACTGGCGCAAAGAATGGGAGACATTTTTCTGGGCGGTGTGATGAGCAGCAACAATGGCTCTCTGCGCCGGCGAAATCGAACACGCCACAAAACCCTGACTTCTAAGGAGTGAACCCATGGCCACTACAATGCAGCCCACTGCTGAAGCCACCAAGCAGTTGATCAACTATCGCACCGACGCCGGCGTGGCCGTGATCGAGATGAACGATCCGCCTGCCAACACCTATACCTATGAAATGAACCGGCAGCTCGATGAGGCCATCCTCAAAGCCCGCATGGACAATGACGTCTATGTGATGGTGTTGACCGGAGTCGGCGAAAAGTTTTTCTCGGCGGGCGCGAACATCAAGATGCTGGCCAGCGTTGATCCAACCTTCAAGTATTACTTCTGCCTGCACGCTAACGAAACCTTGCTGCGTCTGGAACACACTCCGAAACTGGTAATCGCGGCGATCAATGGGCACTGCGTCGGTGGCGGACTCGAAATCGCCATGGCCGCCGACCTTCGCATCGCCCGCAAAGACGCTGGCAAAATCGGCCTGCCTGAAGTGAACCTCGGTGTTCTCCCCGGCACCGGCGGCACGCAGCGGCTTTCGCGCCTGGTGGGGAAGAGCAAAGCCATCGAATTAATGATTACCGGCAACACCTTCTCGTTCGAAGAAGCGCAGGAGTACGGCATTATCAATGACATCTTCGAGCGCGACGGCTTCATGGACAACATCATGGAGTACGCCCGCCAGTTCACACCGCCGAACAAGGCCGCGAAGGCTGTCGGACGAATCAAGCGCGCCGTACAGACGGGCTGGGAGATTCCGATGGAGTCGGCGCTGGCCGTCGAACGCGAGAATCAGCAGATCCTGTTTCAGAGCGACGATGCGAAGGAAGGGCTTGCCGCCTACGTGGAAAAGCGTCCGGCCGTGTTTACCGCTAAGTAACTGTGGCGAATTTGCAGGTTGTTACACGAAGAGCTTGAACCACAGAGGACACGGAGGAAATCGGGCGTATTTCCCCCGCGTTCCCCGTGGGTAAGGGGTTCCCAATGCCAGGAAAAGTAGCGAAAATCGGAAGCTTTAGCGACTGGGTCGGTCTGTTCGACGACTGGCGTAAGGAAATCGGCGTGAATCAGGACGATGTATCCTCTTTTCACTTCGACACCCTCTACGGCGCGGTCGAGACCGGCGACATTCAGTTTGGTTCCTACAAAGGCCGTCCGAAGTGGGAGAACCTCCGCCAGGTGCCCACGCAGCAGATGCGCGACGCGCTCATGAACATGATCGTCTACCAGGGCGACACCGAGTTCGCCAGCGTGGAACAGCAGCGCAACCTGTTTGAATCCGCGCCTACTGACTGGGATCGTCGCGCCTTGACGCGTGTGATGATCGAAGAGATGCGGCACGGCTGGCAGATGTGCGCGTTGCTCATCGATTTCTTTGGATCGTCCGGTAAAGTCGAAGCGCAAAAGATGCTCGAACGGCGAGCTTTTGAAAACCAGCGTCTGCTAGGCACTTTCAACGTGGACATCGACAATTGGCTCGACTTCTTCACCTATACCGACTTCGTCGACCGTGACGGAAAGTTTCAACTCCAGATGCTGAAGTTTTCTGCCTTCGCGCCGCTGGGGCGTTCCACTTCCTACATGTTGCGCGAAGAAGCGTTCCACATGGGAACAGGCAACGACGGCTTGCGCCGGGTGGTCGAAGCAGGCGTCATCCCACGCTGGCTGATGCAGAAATATCTCAACAAATGGATCTCAAGTTCCTACGATCTATTCGGTACCGACCATTCTTCATCGGCGCACTGGGCTTACGTGTGGGGCATCAAGGGACGCTACGACGAGCCGCAGAACGACGCCACGGCCGATCTCGACGACCTCAATGATTACAATCGTCACCTGTACCAGAAAGAAGTTTCTGGACTAGTCGAACGGCTAAACACTTTTCTGAAGCCGGGGGAGAAGAAGTTCTACACGCCGCATATCCAGTTCAATCGCAACATCGGACGCTGGGCAGGGAAGAAGTTTCATTGCGAGACCGGCGAACCACTCGATGATCGAGGGTATGACCAGCACTGCGAGGAATATCTTCCGGGCGCGAACGATAAGACTCTCCTGCTCGACATTTTGCGAAACGAAAAGAAGTGGATCAAAGCCAAAGAGGGCGCGCGCGATCCGCTGTCGACGATTGGGGAGCCGCGGAAGTCGGCGATCAACTTGTAGACGCATGGCGACGGGCGCTACAGTTGGCCAAAACCGAATCTACCACAGAGGCACAGAGCAAGTGAGGCATAGCTGACCGCGAGTTCCTGTGGAGAATGGATTATGTCCACCACTTCAACAACGCGGCTGGCCGTTGCGATCAAGGCGCCGGTGGCCCGCATCACCCTGCACAATCCTCCGCTGAACGTCATCGATATTTCGATGGTGCAACAACTAGCCGAAGCGCTGTCAGAGATCGAGCGACGGCCCGACATCTCGACAATCGTGTTCGAAGGCGATTCCCGCGCGTTCTCGGCTGGCGTGGACGTCAAAGCCCACGTGCCGGAGCTGGTTCGGGAGATGCTCACGAAGTTTCACGCGGTCATTCGCGCTATCGTTGCCTCGCGCAAAATTGCCATTGCGGCGGTGCAAGGCGCATGCCTGGGAGGAGGCGCGGAGCTGGCCGCCGTCTGCGACATGGTGTACACCGCTCGCGATGCGACCTGGGGATTTCCGGAGATCAAACTGGGCTGTTATCCGCCGGTGGCGGCGGTTGCGCTTCCGGCGCTGGTCGGCCAGAAGCGGGCTAGCGAGCTCATCTTTACGGGCCGTCAGATCAGTGGAGACGAAGCGACGGTTATCGGTCTGGCCAATCGTTCGGTGGGGGCTGAGGAGCTCGGTACGGTAATTGCGGAGACGATTGATCAACTCGGGGCACTCAGTCCGATTGCTCTCGCCCACGCGAAGAAATCCATTTATGCTTGGGACGCGATTCATTTTGACAAGGGACTGGCGCGGGCGGAGAAAATCTACCTGGAAGAACTGATCCACAGCGAAGACGCCCGCGAAGGGATTACCGCGTTTCTGGAGAAACGGCCACCGCAATGGACAGGCAAGTAGAAGTGGCGACGGATACGGCAACGGTCAGGCGTTCATACGCCAGCGGCCATCTGATGTGCCGCGCGACGGGGTGGGGCGTCATGGGTTTTCTTGCCTGCGGATATTTTGCCTGGATCTCGTTCAGTCACATTTTGCGAAGCCAATATGACTGGCCGCATGACGGCTGGACCGCAGCCACCTATGTGGTCTGGATCATTCTTTTGGTGGGTCTGATGCTGGACACCCACTGTTTACGAGAGAGACTGTTTTTCGGCGTTTTGGTGGTCAATTTCGTAATCGGTTTCGGGCTCACGTTGTGGCAAACCGTTTCGCTGGCGCAAATGCACAACGCCAGGATTGGAACGGGCGCGTTGTGGGCCGCGGCGGCGCTGCTGAGCCTGACGACGGTGGGACGGGCTGGAGCAGTGGGATCGCGCAGATTGCCTTTGTGAACCACGAGAATCTTTCCGGAGCGAAAAAATCGTGACCGCAGAAACTAATCTGGAGTTAGAAATCAGTTCCATCCAAGTGAAAGCGCTCGAGAAACGCGGCGAGACATTTACGCTGGTCGATGTCCGCGAGCCCTGGGAGTGGGAGGCTTCTCACCTGGAAGGGGCGAAGCTGATTCCGATGGGTGATATTCCCACGAGGGCGCATCAGGAACTGGATCCCGATGCTCGCATCATTGTTATGTGTCATCGCGGCATGCGGTCGCTCAGTGTGGCGCAGTGGCTCCGGCAGCAGGGATTCGAAAAGGTGCAGTCGATGCGGGGCGGCATCGATGGCTGGGCACGCACGGTGGATCCCAAGGTGCCGCTGTACTGAAAGCAATTGCTGGCTAGAAACGTCCGACGCACAACGAGCCTGGCGGGCATCCGCTTCATTACTTCCGAGAGCGCACAATAACGGGGATACTCAAAGCGTGCCCTCGGACGCCAACTCCCGCACGCTCGCGGCTTTTCTCGATTATCTCCGTATAGAACGCGGCTCGGCGCGGCTGACAATCGCGGCCTATACAAGCGACCTGGCCCAGTTTGCGGAGTTTCTGTCGAAGCGCCGTCAAGTTCTGAGCCGAGCGCGCCGGGAAGATGTTCGCGATTTCATTCAGGAATTGTTCTCCAATCAGCTCGACGGCCGCTCGGTTGGGAGAAAGCTTTCGGCGATCCGGCATCTCTATCGTTACCTTCTGCTCGACGGGAAGATTGAAAAAGATCCTACGCTGAACATCGACAGCCCGAAGCAGTGGAAAGTTTTGCCCAAATCGCTGAGCCGCGACGAAGTGGAAACGACGCTGGCAGCGACTAAGCCGCGAAATGAAACCGCACGGGCTCAGGCTCTCGCGCTTCGCGATCGTGCGATGTTGGAACTGTTCTATGCGAGCGGCGTTCGGGTTTCGGAAGTGTCGGATGCGCGCCTGGAAGATCTGAAACTCGACATGGGATACATTCTGGTGCGCGGCAAAGGCGATAAAGAGCGGATGGTGCCGCTGGGTGTTCCGGCGCAGGAATCGCTCGAGCAATACTTGAAGACGGGCAGGGAAGTGCTGGCTAAGAAGAAGAATTCGCCACTGCTGTTCCTCGGCGCTGGGGCTCGCCGTTTGACCCGCCAGCGGGTGTGGCAGATGGTTCGCAAGGCGTCTCTGGCGTCGGGACGGGACGCGAGTCCGCACATGCTGCGGCACTCATGTGCCACGCACATGGTCGAAAACGGCGCAGACCTGCGCACGGTGCAGACGATTCTGGGTCACGCCGATATTTCGACGACGCAAATCTATACGCATGTCGCGCTGGACCGGCTGAAGAGTGTGTATACGAAGCATCATCCTAGGGCAGGTCAGAGGTCACGGGTCACAGGTGACAGGTCTGACCAGTGAGAGCCCGATGTGACGGCGAGCGCACTTTGACTGTCCTGTTGACCCATGACCTCTGACCTATGATCTGTGAGCTTCCTATGCTCGCGCGAGCAAAATCCGGTAGAACCACCGTGGAACTCGCAACCGATTCTTTCCTGCGCCATCTGCGGGAGCGCAACGCTTCGACGCATACCATCAAGGCCTATACCGGCGACCTTGATGCTTTTGCGGAATACGTGGGATCCCGCGACTGGAAGGCGATTGACCACATCGTAATCCGTGGATTTCTTTCCCACCTCTATGACCACGGACTGGGCAAGCCCTCGGTTGCTCGGGCACTGGCGGCGGTGCGGTCGCTGTATCGGTGGCTGGCGCAGGAAGGAGTGGTGGAACAGAATCCAGCGAAACTGGTGTCCACGCCTCGGCTGGCGAAGAAGCTGCCGCGGGTTCCGACCATTGAAGAAATGAATTCGGTGCTCGACAGCAAAATGCCGGAGCAGGCGTCCTTTCCCGAGCGCGACCGGTTGATGCTCGAGCTACTTTACGGATGCGGCATCCGAAACTCTGAGTTGGTCGGCATTAATGTCGACGACATCCGCTTGAGCGCGGAAGCGATTCTAATTCGCGGCAAGGGGAAGAAAGAACGGTACGTTCCATTCGGTGGATCGGCGAAGGCAGCTCTCGCCACTTACCTGCCATGGCGACGGCAATTGCTAGCGACTCTGAAGAAGGCAAACGCCGCTCTGCTCCTCAACCAGCGCGGCGGACGACTCACCACCCGCAGCGTGGGGAGGATCGTGAAGCGTATCGCGGTTGCGAAGGGACTCTCGCCGGACGTCCATCCGCACACTCTACGGCATGCTTTTGGTACGCACATGCTGGAAGAAGGCGCGGACCTGCGGGCGATCCAGGAACTGCTTGGCCACGAGCGACTTGCCACCACCCAGCGCTACACCCAGCTCTCGGTGAAACATGTGATGAACGTGTACGACCAAACGCATCCACGCGCGAAGTAGGGCGGACTCCATTACTTCAGTAATTTTGTGCCAGCACCGGCGTGCCTCAACATCATGGTTAAGGCGGTGAGACGTGTCGGTCTCCCCTGTGGTTCGGGTTCGAGGTGTGCTCGCGGTCGAGCAAGCCATCTGAGGCTGATACATGAGCAAGATCACAAAGGAATTGGTTCTCCTGCTGTCGTTGTTTTTGATTGCGGCGACTTTTCAATATTTTGCCGAGTCACTGCCGATGGTGTTGTGTCTGTATTTCCTGCCTACCTTGTACTCTGCCTATTTTTTTGGCCGGCGGCACGCTACCCTCACCGCGTTCGCCTGCGTTTTTGTGGTCGTGCTGCTCAATTTCGTTAACGGCTTCATGCCGGCTCACCGTACTCTTACGCTGCCGGGAGAGCGGCTATTCAATTTCGCGATCTGGGCGGGAATGCTGGCGGTGACCAGCTACGCGATGGGTACGTTATACGAACGCAAGGAAGCGATGACCAACGATATCCGCGAGAGCTTCAGCGGCTTGTTGGTGGTCCTGCAACACTTCGTGGAGAACGAGAGATACGCCCAAGGCGAAAATCAGCGCGTCATGGATATGGCGACGCGGATCGCCAATGCCATGGGCATGGGTTCGGACCGGATCGAGCTTTTGCGTTCGGCGATTCTGTTGCGCGGGCTGAGTGTGCTCGGAATCAGCCACGACATGCTCTACAAAGCGGCGGACGTCACGCGTGAGGAAATCGTCGCGGGCTTCCGCAAGAATCGCAAGCAGAATCCGCGTGCCCAGGCGATGGGTGGATCCCTGCGGCGGGTGATTCCCATTATTGTGGCGGAGCAGATTCTGGAAGAGCAAGGAGCGCGGGCGGTCAACGTACCCATCGAAGCGCATATCCTGGCCGTCGCCGACATGTACCTGCGGTTGACCAGTTCCGCCGAGGGCAAGGCGATGACGCCCGCCGAAGCGGAAGGCATGGTCGCGGCCGCATCGGGCGAAAAGTTCCAGAGCGGAGTGGTCGACGCGTTCGTCAAAGTGTGCAATGAAGGCGTGCGCGCGGCCGGCGCCTGAGCCTGATCCGAAAAATCTGAAAATCGCGAATAATGTGTTGACCCACTGAACATACTGGGTAGCTCCGACCTGCCGTTAGTGTCTGGTGGCGCGCCGTTGAACGTAAATCCGTACTGGCTGCGCCCAGGCCTTCAAAGCTCGTTCCCAGGCAAATACAGAATGTACGGTATTGATTTTCAGACGGGATTCGATTTAGCGTTTTTGGGATCCAATAGAAAATTCGTGTGGGCAAGTGGCTGCGATTAATCGAGCGCGGCTTCGTACATGCTGAGAACAACAATTTTAGGCCACTGATTCGGGACGTGCCCGAGCCATAGATCTTGCCACAAACCTCCAGGGAAGTGTGTCTTTAAAGAGGGCAAGTGATTGATGGCTTCGAGATGCTCTGGTCAAGGATGGAGGAGAGAATCATGAAAATCGTAGTGATCGGCGGTACTGGACTCATTGGATCAAAGGTTGTCAACAAGCTGCGTGAGCAAGGACACGAAGCAGTAGCGGCAGCACCCAATACGGGCGTCAACACCGTCACGGGCGAAGGACTGGCCGAAGTGCTGAAAGGTGCCTCGGTAGTCGTGGACGTGTCAAACTCTCCATCCTGGGAGGACGCAGCAGTGCTGAAGTTCTTCGAAACATCAACCGGTAACCTCCTCAGCTATGAAGCGGCTGCGCGAGTAGCCCATCACGTTGCGTTATCGGTTGTAGGGACGCAGCGACTCACCGAAAGTGGTTACTTCCGGGCCAAGATTGTTCAGGAGAAGTTGATCGAAGACGCTTCAGTCCCCTACTCCATCGTCCAGGCGACGCAGTTCTTCGAGTTTCTCAAAGGCCTTGCCGATATCTCCATGGTTGGCGACAAGGTGCATTTGCCTCCTGTGCTTTTCCAGCCGATGGCGGCCGACGATGTCGCGAGTGCCGTGGCCAGGATTGCAGTAGGCTCGCCGGTAAATGGCATCGTCGAAATTGGAGGTCCCGAAGAGTTTCGAGTGGATGAACTCGTACGGCGGCGCCTGGCCACACTCGATGATTCCCGCGAAGTCATCGCGGATCCGAACGCGCGCTACTCTGGAGCGAAACTCAGCGAGAGAACACTGGTTCCGGGCAACAATGCACGACTCGGCGAGACCCGTTTCGAAACCTGGCTGACTCAGGCCGCAGCACAAATTCCGAGTGCGCAACCTCAGTCCACAAGCGTCGCAGCGGGGAACAAGGAGGAAGAAAGTCGTAAGAAAGCGAGCTGATATCGCCACCCTCGTGGGCGAGTTGTGAGCGGGGCATAAGAAAGTTACACCGGGCCGTTGCCTCTCCTCCGCTTTTGGACGAGTCACCAGGCGGGCAGGGGTCACGAGATCGAAAGTTTCGTGCCGAACAAGAACTGGCGCGGCACTGCGCCTAGCGGCGAAGTACCAACCGATAAGCTCACGCATTGAAGTGGCGTCACCAAGCGAAAGGTCAACGTATGACATTCCCAAAACTAGTTTTGACGCTGGCATGTCTCATGTCCAGCACGCTGCTGGCCCAGGAGGCTAAGGTAACGGAGCTCCTGTCGAAAGACCTGACAAACCTTCCTGGCAAGGAAGGTCTGATGATCACTGTGGAGTATCCGCCGGGGAGTGTGGACCCAATCCATCGCCACAATGCACACGGGTTTATCTATGTGCTCGAAGGCTCGATCGTGATGCAAGTGAGAGGCGGAAAAGAGGTGACTTTGACGCCGGGTCAGACCTTCTATGAAGGTCCTGATGACGTTCACATTGTCGGGCGGAACGCAAGCAAGACCAAACCGGCGAAATTCGTCGTGTTCTTCGTGAAGGACAAAGGCGCTCCGATACTGGTGCCCGCCAACTAATACGAGCATGATTACACGCAGCCCTCAGACGGTGAGGCAGCGAGCCGACCGTGATTCTCCCACAGTTGGATGCTCCGCTGGTTGTGGCCGAAAATTAACGCTTACCGAGGGCGGAGCTGCAAAAGAACCCTCGCGCTGCGGTAGGCTACATGGTCAGCACAACCCGGAAGCGAGCGCGCCCGCTCATCATCTGTTCGTAGCCTTCGGCGGCTTTCTCCAGAGGATAGCGTTCGATCATCGGACGAACACCTCTCAAAGCACTGAATGCCAGCGTTTCTTCGGAGTCTTTGGCCGTGCCGGAGGGCCATCCTTGGATCGATTTGCGGCCGAAAATCAGTTGCAGAGGCGTGACCGTGATCGGATCAGAGCCAGCGCCAATTACGAGCAGTTTCCCGCTCGATGCGAGTCCGTCCACCAGGGCAGAGACCGCTTTGGAATCCGGCGCCGTGGCGAGAATCACGCGGGCGCCTCCTAGTTTCTGCAGCGCTTCGGCAGGCTTGGTGGCATCCGTATCGATGTAGTCGTGGGCGCCGAGCTTGCGGGCGAGGTCTTCCTTGTCGGCGCCGCCGCGGCCGATGGCGACGGTGCGGAATCCCATCTGATGAGCGTATTGGATGCCGAGATGGCCGAGGCCGCCGATGCCTTGCACGGCCACGATGTCTCCAGCCCGTGCTCCGGCATTACGCAGGGAATTGAAAACCGTAATTCCGGCGCACATCAGCGGCGCCGCTTCGTCTGCCGGCAGAGCGTCCGGCATGGCGGCGACCGCTTCCGCGGGGGCGATCATGTAATCGGCGTAACCACCGTCAAAATGAATGGCCGTGATCTTTTCGTTTTGGCAGAGAATGAAATCGCCGCGACGGCAATATTCGCAGATGAAGCAGTGCCCGCCGTGCCATCCCACGCCGACCCGCTGGCCGGGCTTCCATTGTTTGACGTCGGCGCCTACGGCGTCGATGCGTCCCGCGATTTCGTGACCGGGGATGCGCGGATACTGTTGACCCGGAAAAATCCCCAGCTTCACGATCACATCACTGTGACAGATCCCACATGCCTCCACCTTGATGCGTACCTGGGCGCGACCGGGGTCTGGAATGTTGCGTTCCACGAGCTCAAAATCGCCGCCGGCTTTTGCAACTTGCACTGCTCTCATGGTTGCCATTTTTCTTCCTTGGACTTAGGGTCGTGATGATTACGACGCAGTAATAGATGAAGGCAGGATCGAAGAAGACGCAGAGCGTGGACTGCTGATTTTTTCGGGAACGAACTACGCGGTTTTCTTCTTCAATTCACCTTCGAAGGAATGTTCGGGACTCTGCCCGGGTTCAGGGAAATCGGAGTCTGCGCCTTCGGCCATGGGGTGGGCGTTGCGATGTTGAAGCTGTCCCTGCATGGAATTGTTGCCGGCCTGCATCCGTTCGTCGGGTTCGAGCGAACCTTTACCGCGGTCCGAATCGTTTTTCAGGTGATCGGCGGCGTTTTCAGACATGGATTAGCCTCCTGCGAAATGAAGACTAAAAACCCTTCCATCGCAGACGACAGACTACCCGCAAGCGCGCGCCTGCACAACCGGTAATTCCATCATTCCATGGCTTAAGATCATGTAATACGTGCGATAGGGAAATTTAATAGTCGATTCACATGCCCCGGAATCTAAAATAGATCATGCCAAAGAAACATTTGAAGCACTTTCTGTTTGCGAGCGACTTCGATCAGACCCTGACCTTCAACGATACGGGTTATGTTCTGAGCGAGTTGGTCGGCATTTCGCTCGAAGAATTTGAACGCAAGATCAAGGGAATGGCAAAGCTGAACCTCGTCCAGCAGGGCGCGGAACTGGCCTACCTGTTGCTGCACGATCCGGAATTTCGGGCGCGCATACGCAAGAATCATCTCTACGAGGCTGGCAAGCTCATCCGGCTGAAACAAAATATCAAGCAGGTTTACGACATCCTGGACCGCCGGATCGACGGCTTCCATTTTGATTTCTACGTGGTGTCAGCCGCGCCCACCGAAGTGATCAAGTCGGCGCTGGAAGGGATTGTGCCGGAGGACCACATTTTCGGCACACAATTCCAATACAGCGCAACCGGCGAAATCGAGAGCCTGGTGCGGGCCACAGCCGGTTACGGCAAGGTCGCGAGGCTGGATCAGTTACAGGAGGAATTGGGGGTCCCGGCGGACCATGTTGTCTACGTTGGCGACGGCAGCTCCGACATTCATGTGATGCTGCATGTCAACCGGCGTGACGGATTTACGATTGCTGTCTCCGAGTCCAAGCACGTCGCGCAGATCGCGAAACGAACCGTGCTTAGCGACAACGCTCTGGCTGCGCTGGTGCCAATCCTCGAACAAATTGCAGGATGGCAGCGTCCACGCATTCGGCAGCTGTTTGAGTCCTACGGCTTCCTGATTCAGGATTGGGACCGCGTGCAGACGGATTGGATCACATTGCGACCGGCGGGCTTGGAGATGGGCCAAGCCGCAGCGGCGGACGCTAGCTAAGAAACTCGCACTCTTTACTTCAACCCCTCGACCAGATACAGATCCGCCAACATCCGGTGATATCCGAACACGCAAGTCTTTGCGTCGGGCGTCATCAGGATGGGACCGATGGTTTCCACTCCGGCCGGATCGGTGGGCATGAGCTGTTTCCAGAGTGTCCGCTGACCGGTATGGAGATCCAGGCGATCGACCTTCGCGGGCAATTCGCCGGGTTGGTAGATGTACAGCGATGCGCCGTCGGTGCTGAAGGTGATGGGTTGCTCTCCGGGATTGAGTCCGGCGATCACGCGCGGTTCGCCGTTGCCGGAAACAGGGAAGAGATATCCCTTTTGATCGGGACCGATTGCGGCCACGGTCTGCGAATCGGGAGAAATGACAAACGCGGTTCCACTTACGCCTTCTGGTGTGATGGCATTGTTCTTGCCCGACGCAGGGTCGTAGACGTACAGCCGGACTCCCTTGCCCTGTTCGTTCCCGGAAAAGAGCACGCGCTTTCCGTCAGGGAACCACTGGGCCCAGGAATGATTGATATTGTCCTTGGTCAAATCCTTCGCTTCGCCGGCGCCGGTGGTGAGGAGCCGTAGTTGGGAAGGGGAGTCCTGAGTTTGTGCGATTACTGATTTTCCGTCGGGTGAGAGAGCGACCGCACCGCCGGCGCCGAGCAAAACCGCGGGCGAGCCGTCGGTCTTGCGGATGTACACGGCGTACGACAAGCCGCCGGATTTGGAATATGCCAGCGAGCCACCGCCGCCCTCTTCATCGAAAAGCAGCATTTGGCCATCGGAAGAGAGCCCTGCGGGATAGGTGTAGTCGAGCCAGGAGAGGTCGTGCTGCTTGGTATCGTCGGGAGTCATGGCGACGAGTTCACGCCGCCAACTGGCGCGCATCATGAGAACGCGGCCGTCTTTGAAGATGTCGAACAGCATGAGCGCGCCGGGCAGGCGCAGGACCATGCGCTCCTTGCCGTCGAGGGTCACGGCGTAAAGAGTCCGGTCCACTCCTGACTTGCTGGCGGTAAACCAGATTTCCTTGCTATCCGGAGTCCAGGCGACGCCTTGGATGGTGTACCACTCGCTGGTAAGGGTCTTCTTGTTTCCTGCCAGATCAACGACGGCAAGCGTTCCACTGTCATCACCCTGAACATGATGGTCAATGAATGCGATCTGATCGCCTTTGGGAGAGACGCGCGGATGGCCGATCCAACCACCGGTTTCGTAGAGCGACTTGCCGATTGGAAATTCGAGCCGGTTACGGCCGCCGAAATTACGGACCACGGCGAGGGCGCTGCCGTCGGCAGCCCAGTCCGCCCACTGCACTTGCTCCAACACTTCTCGCGGCGCGCCTCCGACTAGCGGCGCTCGCGCCAGTGTTCCCATGTTTACCCAGGTACCGATGGCCTTGCTGTTTAACAGGACGGCCATTTCCGAGGTCGAAGACACCGATGCCAACTGGGTTCGACTGAGTCCCATCGAACGCGCCTCGGGAGCTTCCGGGCGCGCGGTGAAAACATCCACCGGACTGCCTTGCCAGGCGGCGCTGTACAGAATTGTTTGTCCATCCGGAGCGAAGCGCGCGGAGCGAATACTGCCCCGTCGGAAAGTGAGTTGCCGGTAACTCGGTGGCGTGGCGGGAGGAGTGGAGAAGAACAGTTTGCCTCCGTACAGGCCGGCGCCCAGTGCCGCCAAGATTCCGATCCAGCACAAAACGTGAGTTCGCGACGGACGAGCGATCGCCACCGTAGAAGAGGATGCCCGCGTCGGCGAAGATCCGTCGGCACTGGCTTCCGCCACCACCGACGTCCGCGAAGAGTCTAGTGATCGCTTCAAACGCTTGAGATCGGCGCGTATCTCCGCGGCCGATTGTGAGCGCAGATCGCGATCTTTTTCCAATGCTTTGCCGATGGTTTCTTCCAGTTTTACTGGAAGTTGCGGGATGAGCCGGGTTGCCGAAGTCGGGTTCCGGTTCAGGATGGCTTCGGTTATGACCGCTGACGTTTCTCCACGAAACGGGACGACTCCGGTCGCCATTTCGTAGAGCACCGCGCCGAAGGAAAACAGATCGGTGCGTCCGTCCAAATCCTTCCCGCGCAATTGCTCGGGCGACATGTAGGCGACGGTTCCTACCGCGGTGCCTGGACTGGTGAGATCGAGATTGCCAGCGTCCCCCCGAGTCTGCGAGTCGCCGCTGGAGGCCTGACTGGCGCGGGCGATCTTGGCCAAGCCGAAATCGAGGATCTTGGCGTGTCCCCGATCGGTGACAAAAATGTTGGCGGGCTTGATGTCGCGATGGACGATTCCCTTGCTGTGGGCGGCGTCGAGCGCGTCGGCGACTTCAACTCCCAGCGCGAGCAGGCGTTCCAGGTCCAGCGGCTTGCCCTGGATTAAGTGCTTGAGCGTCTGGCCCGTCAGGCACTCCATGACAATGAAGGATTTCCCTTCGTGCTCGCCGATTTCGTGGACGGTACAGATGTTGGGGTGGTTGAGCGACGACGCGGCGCGGGCCTCGCGACGAAAACGTTCCAGAGCCTGCGGATCCTGGGAAGCTTCATCGGGCAGAAACTTCAAGGCCACGAAGCGGCCGAGGGCGGTGTCTTCCGCCTTATAAACGACGCCCATCCCACCGCCGCCCAGAAGTTCCACGATGCGGTAGTGAGAGATTGTTTTGCCGATCATTATTGACTGAGGGCCTGAGCCCAGGTTTTTTGGGGGAACCTGGGACTGGCCATCTTATGGGGAAGCGGCAGCGGCGTCAATTGCCTGAACGTGCGACCCTGGCCTTTTAGTTGGGTTAGCGGCTCTTCGGTGTGCTGGTCGACTTGCGCAGTCTTTCACGCGCCTGGGTGGCCTCGTTGGTCTTAGGGTAACGCTGGACGACGTGGCGAAGTTCCTGCATGCCTTGTTCGTCTTTTCCCAGTTCCAGCAGCGCGAAACCCTTCTTCAGTTGAGCCGCCGCGGCTTTGTTTCCGCTGGGGAAGTTCTGTAGTACCAGATCGTATTCGTCGACGGCCTTCTGGAAATCGCCGGCGCGATACAGCAATTCTGCCAGGTAGAAATACGCGTTCCCGGCGAGATCGGTGTTGGGATAGAACTTGACGTAGTCGCCGAACTCCTGCGACGCGAGATCGGGCTTGCCGCCGTTGTAGTCTCGCAGGGCGTTGTTGTAGAGGACGTCCGGTGGCGGGGCTTGTGCCATCGCCTGCGCCTGTTGCTGTTGCTGTGCCTGCTGCGCAGCCAGCGACTGCTGGGCGGACTGCATGTCCTCCAGTTGCTTGCTCAATTTCCCCAGGCGCACCTTTAGTTCGTCCATGGTGTCGTTCAGGGCCTGAATCTGGCCGGAAATCTGATCGACCTGTGCACCGCGGTCCTGCTGCTGCTTGGTGATTAATGTCTGCAAATCTTTCAGGCTCGAGTTGACTTTGTTGGCCACGTCGGTGTTCTGCTCGACCAGATTTTTCATGATGCCCATGCGCTCGTCGAAGCCCTGCTTCATCTGCGTCATCTGCTGCTGCAGTTGGTCGACCTGTGTTTGCAGTTGGATGATTTCCTTGCTGACGCCGAAGGCCGGAGAGTATCCGAGCGTGAGAAGCAGTGCGAGGACAGGGAAGATGCGATTCGGTTTCATAGATAACCTATTGGATGTCAAAAGTCGTGCCAGTGTCCAGCGGGCTGAACCCTGAAAATAAAGGGCGGCCGCAGCCGCCCTTGGGCTAAAGCCCGATCTCTTGCCAGGTTCGGGTGGCACGGCTGAAGCCATGCCCTCCCGTGAAGGAGCTGCGCAAAACGGCGCATGCGCCGTTTTGCGTCGTCGTTACTGTTCGTACACGAAGTGGCCAACACGATTCTGCTGCCAGCAGGATTCGTTGGATTCGGTGCAGAACGGTTTTTCCTTGCCGTAGCTGATGGTCTTGATGCGATCGCCACTGACTCCGCTCTGGATCAGTGCATTCTTCACCGCATCTGCGCGATTCGTGCCTAGAGCCAGGTTATATTCGGTCGAACCACGCTCGTCGCAGTGTCCCTCGATCGTAATGTGGATGTTGGGATGCTGTTGCAGGAACTGTGCGTCCGCCTGCAATGAGGCCTGATCTCCCGATCGAATATCCGACTTGTCGTAGTCGAAGTAGATGTCCTTGACGTTCTGCGCGAACAACTGCTGATCGGTCAAGGAAGGTGGCGGCGGGGGTGGCGGCGGTGGAGCGTTGACCGTGACCCGCGCGGTAGCGTCCTGTGTGCCTCCGGCTCCTTTCGCAATCAAACGGTAGGTGGTCGAGTCGGCAGGCGTGACCGAACGCGAGCCGCTGGCCTCGACAGCGCCGATGCCATCGATGTTGATATCGGTGGCGTTGGTCGTCTGCCAGGTCAGAGTCGTGGCCTGACCTTTGTCAATCGTATCCGGATTGGCGGACAGCGAAGCCGTGGGCGCAGTCGGCGCCGGAGGTGGCGGTGGAGGTGGCGGCGCAACTTTCTTTTTGCAGGCGCTGACCAGCAAAATCGCGCTTAGGATGAATACCAGAGTAAGCCATCGTTTCATGGTGTGATTCACCTCGTGTCTAAAATTCTATGCGCTGCATTACGCAGGGCGCAATTGACCACTCTTGCTCACTCAGCTACTACTTCCAACTCCAGTTTGGCTGTGAGTTATTGCCGCTGAAGGTTAACTGCTTCACATTCGTTCCATCGGCCAACATGGAAAAAACCTGATCTGTTCCGGTACGGTGCGATTGGAAGACGATATGTCTGCCATCCGGCGACCAGCACGGGGAATCGTTGCGGCCGGCGTCGTGGGTGAGCTGGACCCATTGTTTACTGGCGATGTCCATCAGGTACAGGTCGTTCGAGCCAGGCTCGCCGGGCCCGTATTTCCGCATCCAGGAAAACGTCAGAAACTGCCCGTTGGGCGCCCAGTTCGGTGAAACCGCATAACCCTGGTCGGTGAGCCTCTGCACGTTGGTGCCATCGGCTTCCATCGTGTAAACCTGGGGCAGACCCGTGCGTCCGCTGACGAAGGCGATCTGCGCGCCCGTCTTGCGGTTCCAGGTCGGCGAGATGTCGGGCCCCTGTCCCGACGTGAGGCGCTTCAAGTTACCGCCGCCCGAGGCATCCATCGTGAAGATATTGGGATATCCGTTGCGGGACGAAGAGATCGCCAGCTTGCTGCCATCCGGCGACCAGGATGGCGAAAAATTCATCCCCCCAAAATGGGGAAAGCTGACCATCCGGTTCAGCTCCAACGAGTACATGGTGATGTCCCAACTGGTCTTGCTGTTGGCGCTGAAGGCCAGGCGCGAGCCGTCGGGGGAAATACGGGGAGACAGGGAGATCGTCCCGAGGTGGGTGACGGCGTGCTGATTGTTGCCGTCGTAGTCCATGGCCCAGATTTCCTTGTGGCCGGAGCGGTCGCTGACAAAATAAATTTTGCTCTCCGCGATGCCGGCGATGCCGCCGCCCAGTCGGAAAATAATTTCGTCGGCAAACTTGTGCGCGATGACGCGGACCGCGTCGGGCGTCGCATTGTCGCTGTACTGCTTACCCAGAACCTGCGACGGCGTTGCGGCCTTAACGTCGAATAGCCAGCCTTGGACCTGGACCTTATCCGCCGTGACGCCCAGGTTGCCGAAGGCCAGCATGGAGGCATTTGGCGGCGGCGAACTCCAGTCTTTTGCGTTGAGTTCCGTCGGCTGGCTGGGAACCTGCAAGGGCTGGAAGCTCTTCGAGACCATGTCAAAGATTCCAGCGTTGTCGAGATCGTTGAACAGCGTGTCGTTAAAGGTCTTGAGCAGGTCTGTGTTTTTTGGATCTGCCGTTGCGGGTTTAAAGTCCGCTGCAGCCAGGCGGACCTTGTCGACGCCGAGGCCCGTGCCGGTGCGGATCCAGTCCTGAGCGGAGGCGGTGACAGCAAGCAGAAACAGCAGGGCAATGATGGTAAAGGTTCGACGTCGTTTTTCGTGGGGCAGGTTGTTCAATGTCCACTCCCGTTTTTTTTTCGCCCCTTCGGGGCTCGATTCGTTTATTTCGGAAAGCCCACGGCTTGCACCATGGGCTGTATTCTTGCGCCACTTCGCGGCTGGCACCAGCCACCAACCACTATCTTTTGTAATCGAACCAGAACTCTACCGATACTCTATTTCCTGAATACTCGGGCGGCAACGGTCCGAAAGTATCAATGCGCTCGATGGCGCGCACGGCCGATATGTCCAGCGACGGAACCCCGCTGGACTGCTCGATCTGTACATTTTTCGGCGAACCGTCGCGCGTGATGTCGAAGGTCAGGTACACGCGATTCGCTTCCGTAATTCGCGGATCGATTTCGTATTTCAGCCAGTTTTCGCTGACCCGGCGCTGCACTGCCTGCACATAGTAGGCGAAGCGGCTGCCGAAATCGCCGCCTCCTCCGGTGAACCCGAAGCCGCCCTTGGCCCCGCCCGCATTGAACATGCTGTACGGACCACTGACTGGACCGCCTTCGCCGTAGGGAATCTGGTTTGAATCTTCGGGCTGGGGTTCCGG
The DNA here is from genome assembly GCA_963799305.1 of uncultured Acidobacteriota bacterium. GTDB lineage: Bacteria > Acidobacteriota > Terriglobia > Terriglobales > Acidobacteriaceae > Acidiflorens. The sequence continues at coordinate 1,096,928 of CAWCWX010000002.1, forward strand.
CTTGTGTTTCGTCGCACTGGTAACTGGTTTCGGCTTGATCTTGGTGTTCTTGTCCGGAATCGCAACGGCTTCCGGCGTTTGTTCCTGTGCCTTTGGTTCCGACTTCGACAAGCCTTTCGATTCCGTGGCCAGCACATTCGCGGTTTGCGCTTCGGTGCTGGGCAAAGGAACGGAGGTCACGAGCGTGGCGCCCATGGCGTCTCCGCCCCCGCCACTGCCCCAGCCTTCGCCGCGGAAGCCGCCAAAAAATGTGGCGTAAAACACAACGAACCCAGCAAACGCAAGATGCAGTCCTGCCGACCACGCCAGAGGTTTGGAGAGTTGGCTGTGCTCGCCGTAGATGTCAGTGCTTGCCGCCATGGGAATCGATGGGCTGCGTCACGATGCTCACATTGCCGATGCCGGCGGACTTGACCGCGTCCATCACCGTCGCGAATGCGCCGAAGGGCACGCCTTCATCGGAGCGCAGATAAATTGCCTGATGCTGGGGATCGCGAATTCTCTTTTTCAGAGTGGCTGCGATCTGGTTGATGTTGATCGGGTCGTTGCCCAGGTAGACCTTCTGCGATTTATCGATGCTGATGACCAGTCGCTCTTCCGTGATCTCTTTCACCGTCCGCGTGTGCGGAACGCTCACTTCGATCCCCGATTGCAACACGGGCGCGGTCACCATAAAAATGATGAGCAGAACGAGGACGACGTCCACCAGCGGCGTGACGTTAATGTCGGCCAGGGCGGTTTGGGTGCGTCCGTTGGCGTTCGTAAAGGCCATCAGCGCCGAACCTCTGCGGGTTGCGGCGTCTGGCGTTCGACCAGGTTGAGCATTTCGAGCGAGAAGTCATCGTTGCGGGCGGCCAGTTCGCGGACGGAGCCGATGATCAGGTTGTAGGCAATCACGGCTGGGATCGCAGCCGCCAGTCCCGCCGCCGTGGTGATCAAAGCTTCGGAAATTCCCGGAGCGACTGCCCGTAGAGTAGCGGCGCCCGCGGTCCCGAGTCCGTGAAAGGCGTCGATGATGCCCCACACCGTGCCAAACAGTCCGACAAACGGAGTGACCGCCGCGGTGATCGCCAGCCAGGGAAGATTTCGCTCCAGACGGGTGATTCCTTCCGAGGACGCGATCTGCATGGAACGCTGGACGGCGGGAAGGTTGTGGATGCTGCCGGTCGTCCCCATCTGACGCTTGAACTCCGCCACCGCGCCTTCGAATACATCCACTAATGGGCTGGGGCGGAACTGGTCGGCCACAGAGGCTACATCTTGCATGCGCTGCGCTCTGCGAAAAGCTTTCACGAAGCGTCCGCTTTGCATGCGGGCCCGGCTGATGAGCCGCCATTTGGAGAGGATCACTCCCCAGGAAAGCACGCTGAAGGCAATCAGGATGAAGAGCACGACTTTGGCGACTGGACCGGTCTGCAGGACAAGATCGACGATCTCGCCACCGGCAACAAATGCAAGGACGGAATAAGAATGCATGGAGTTGTAGGAAGTCCCTTTCGCGATTATAGAACAGGGCTTGCGGGGGTCATGCCCGGGGAACCGTGTCGGTCAATGGAGTGCGTCCTGATGGCGTCATTGGTAAGTGATTGCTATTCGTCAGGACAAATTGAGACTCAGAAGCAACGTATGTTCTTCACGTTTTACCGATCCCGCCATTCTTCGAAAGGGAGACAGCGCCGCGAACGACCAACAGCCCCTCTTTTACGGGGTCGGAATGTTGACCCTAACTTCGTTGGACGGGGCGCTTTCCTGGTTGTCGGAATTTACCGCGGTCACCACGAAGTAATACGTCCTCCCACCGACCACCGAGCTGTCGGTGTAGTTGGTGGAACTATCGAGGACAGGATTGACTTTCGAGTAGGGTCCGCCCTTTGTGCCGCCGCGATATATGTTGTACCCAATTACCGGATCGCGACTTGGGTCCCAACTCAAATCCGCGCTGTGTGAGCCGGTCGCCACTCCAATTCCAGTCATGGAAATCGTGGCGGGTGAGTTGTCTGCATTGCTGGTCAGAGTCAATTTTCCAGACGCAGTACCGGAGGCGTTGGGCTTGAACTTCACCCTGACCTGTACCTTTTGCCCCACGGCGACGCTCAGAGGAAGCCTAAGACCAGGCAAGGTGAACTCCGAGCTGTCCGATTGCGCCGCCGAGACAGTTACCGGCTTAACGGTTGCCGAAAGGGTGATCGTCAGGGACGCGTTGGCGCCTACCGTAACGCTGCCGAAATTGAGGCTCGAGGGGCTCACTGTCAAATGGGGACGGTCGGCATCAACGCCCACACCGCGAACATCCATCACGAACCGCGAATTCTTGGCGTTGCTGGTGAGGGTAATGGTGCCCAGGTTCCTTCCGGCAACGGTCGGGGCGAAGTTGATGGGCATCTTTATGGATTGTCCGGGGCCGAGATTCACCGGCAGCGTAAATTTGCCGAAAGTAAATGCGCCGCTCGTGATCGCTTTGGCGCGAATCCGCAGGGATTTCGTGCCCACGTTCTTCAATTGGATGAGACGTTGTATCGAGGTGCCGATCTTGACGCGGCCATAGTGGTCGTTGCAGGGTTGGCAGGCAAGCTGCTGCCCCCATGCAGCTGAGAGAGGCAGGACCAGCGCCAATAGCGCCATTGCCAGACGGGGGAAGTTAGGCATCGCTGTGATTTTCTGGAAGGGAACGGGGAAAGGCAAAATCGGAAGGGCATGGCGCGTGTAAAAGGGGGTACACCTATCTTCCGGGCGCAGGATTGCGCCTGTGTGCTATGCTGCGCCTGATTTCTCGTTCAACAAGTTCTTGTGCTAAGCGAACTCCGACTCGAGAACTACGCTGTCATCGATAACGCGGTGGTCGAGTTCGCCGCTGGTCTGAACCTGCTCACCGGCGAAACCGGCGCGGGCAAGTCCATTCTGATCGATGCCCTCGGATTGCTCCTCGGCGATAAAGCATCTTCCGAAGTGATCCGCACCGGCGCGGAGCGGGCGGTAGTGTCGGCCGTGTTCGAGAGCGACGGGGCGGCTCTCCGAGCCATAGAAGAAATCCTGGAAAACAACGGTCTCGATGCCGAGGACGCCTCGCTGATCGTGCGTCGCGAAATTGCGTCCGGGGGCAAGGGTCGGGTTTTTATCAACAACCAGCCAGCGACTGTGGCGGTGCTCAAGCAGATGGCGCCGCACTTGGCTGTGGTTCATGCGCAGAACGAATCGATTAGTCACTTCGACGCCGCCGCGCGCCAGTCGCTTCTGGACGCCTTCGCCGGGGTGGAGTTAGCGGCGGTGGCGGACTCCTTCGCCAACTGGAAACAGATTCGCACCCGCATCGTCGACCTCGAGCGTGACGAGCAGGATCGGATGCGCCTTTTGGATCTGTGGACTTTCCAATCGCGCGAAATCGAAGAAGCCCACCTGCAACCCGAGGAAGACGAGCGCCTTGAGACCGAGAAGCGCGTTCTGGCCAATGCCGAGAAGATTTACGGCGCCGCCATGAACGCCTTCGACCTCCTGTACGAAGGCAGTTCGTCGACGTCGTCGAGCCTGCGCGCGGCCCAAAAGCAGGTGGAAGAACTAGCCCGCTACGAGCCGAAATTTCAGGAAGCCGTGGGAGCGCTGGAGTCGGCGCGCATTGCCGTCGAGGACGTGGGCGCAACCCTGCGAGATTATGCCGGCGGCATCCTGGCTTCACCAGAGCGCCTGGCGGAATTGGAAGACCGCCTGGCGCAGCTCGACCGCTTGAAGCGGAAGTACGGGCCGACGCTCTCGGAAGTGATCGCATTCGGAGGGGAAGTCCGGCGCAAGCTCTCCGAGATGGAAAATAAAGACGAAGCCTTGCGCGAACTGCGGGCCAAGCTGGCCGCGGCCGCTGAAGAATATCTAAAAGCCGCGCACGCCGTTTCGCGCAAGCGATCAGACGCCGGACGAAAACTGGAAAAGCTGGTGGAAGCCGAAATCAACGACCTGGCCATGCGGGCGAGTTTTCGGATCGCTGTAGAAGAGGACGAAACCGAAGATCATTGGACGCCGTCCGGCATCAATCAGGTCACCTACCGCATCGCCACGAACGCCGGGGAATCCATGCGTCCCCTGGAGCAGATCGCTTCCGGCGGCGAACTATCACGGGTAATGCTGGCGCTGAAAGCCAGCGTGGAAGCAGGAGCCTCCGCAAGAAAGCCCGCAGCAAGTGTGGCGCGGGCGCCCTCGCCCGCGAAAGCGGCGTCCCAACGCACCCTGGTTTTCGACGAAATCGACACCGGCATCGGAGGCAGTGCTGCCGAAGCCGTCGGCAAGAAGTTGAAGGCCTTGTCCAAGGGCAACCAGGTTCTCTGTGTAACTCATCTGCCGCAGATTGCCACCTTCGCCGACCAACACTATGTCATCGAAAAGCGCGAGAGCGCAGGACGCACGAAAACCAGAGTGCGTCTGATCACCGGCGAAGAGCGGACGGAGGAAATAGCGCGGATGTTGTCCGGGGCCAAGCTGACCGAGACTTCGCGAAGGCATGCGGAGCAGATGATTAAGGCGAATGAGTGAGGGAGAGTGTGGTCCTCGTCCCCGTCTTGACTTAGCTAAGTAAAGTTAGCTAAGATATATATCTATGGAAACCGTGACCATCCACAGAGCCAAGACCGAACTCTCTAAGTTAATCGAGAAGGCATGCCGGGGTGAAGAAATTGTGATTGCCCGCGGCAAGAAGCCGGTAGTACGTCTGGTTGCGATCGAGGACAAACGAGGTCAGCGCAAGCCCGGTGCGTGGAAAGGGAAGATCTCCTACACTGCGGATGCGTTCGCGCCGCTGACAGATCGTGAACTTGAGGATTTGGGCTTCGAGTAAGCCGGTACGGTTTTCCACCAACAACATGAATGTTTTGCTCGACACGCACGCCCTGATTTGGTGGTTTGAAGGTGCGTCGGCGTTGTCTAAACGAGCGACCGCCATTATGGGCAGCCATAGCAATGTCATATTGATCTCGGCCGTTGTCGGATGGGAATTGGCAATCAAGGTTAATGCCGGGAAGTTCAACACTCCATCGTTGGTGCGGGATTTAGAGGCCATAGTGCGACGCGAGGGATTTGCCGAGCTTTCCATCAGCATCGACCACGCGGTAAGAGCCGGCTTGCTACCGATGCATCATAAAGATCCCTTTGATCGTCTCCTGGTCGCTCAAGCCCATGCCCTTAACGCTCCGATCCTGAGCGCGGACGTGGCTCTAGACAACTACGGCGTGCAACGGATCTGGTGAGCGCGTTCCCGTTCACCCTGCCATTCAGACCACTCACCCCTAATCCTCGCCCTATCAACCCCTTACATTGACCGGCAGTACCATTTTCGATACCCTAGACGCACTCGTCCCAAAGAAACGTGTACCCTAGAAGTGGGGAGAACTGCATTGTCAGAAAGTAAGACCTTACTGCTGCTGAAACCGCGTGGATTCTGCGCCGGAGTGGTGCGGGCCATTGATATTGTCCGGATAGCCCTGGAAGCGTTTGGGCCGCCAATCTACGTTCGCAAAGAGATCGTTCACAACCGTTTTGTGGTGGAAGAACTCCAGCAAAAGGGTGCGATTTTTGTCGACAGTGTGAGCCAGGTTCCGGAGGGCGAGCGCGTCATCTACAGCGCTCATGGGGTTTCTCCTGAGGTACGGCAGAAGAGCAAGCTGCGGAAGTTGCGCGTGATTGATGCTACCTGTCCGCTGGTCACTAAGGTCCATGTCGAGGCGGTAAAGTTCGCCCGCGAGGGATATTCGCTGATTCTGATCGGCCATCGCGATCACGACGAAGTGATTGGAACGATGGGCGAGGCGCCGACCGTAACCCAAGTCGTAGGTTCGCCGGAGGAGGTAGGGGCGGTGATCGTTCCCGATCCCAACCGCGTGGCTTATCTCACACAGACTACGCTGAGTCTTGACGAAACTCGCGACATCATTGCCGCTCTGCGCAAGAAGTTCCCTAATATTAAAGGCCCGGCCGCACAAGATATCTGCTATGCCACGGAAAACAGGCAAGTTGCGGTCAAACATGTGGCGTCTGACGCCGATTTGCTGCTGGTGGTGGGTTCGGATAACAGTTCCAATTCCAAACGTCTGGTAGAAGTAGCGCGTGCTTTACGCACCGACGCGCATCTAATCGACAACGACCGTGATATTCGTCCGGAGTGGCTGTCGGGAGTGAAGACGGTGGCCTTGACGGCTGGAGCTTCGGCTCCGGAGCATTTGGTGGAACGCGTGGTGCGGTACCTGGGAACGCAGGGATTTAACAATATTCAGGAACTGGAGATTATGCCGGAGAACGTTCGCTTCGGACTGCCGCCCGAGATCGTGGAAGCGATTGCCGCAGCGCCAGCCGGCGCCGCCGTGGAGTCTTAATGGACGATTACTCCCCCCCGAGCCCGGCCCCTGTGCCGCAGATGCGCTTCGGAAAGATTGACGACCTTGGCAGCCGGGTGGCCGTGAGCATCGACGGCGCTCAGAAATTCCTTTTCTCGCAGCAGCACGAAGAAGGCTATTGGTGTGGCGAACTCGAAGCTGACACCACGCTTGAGTCGGATTACATCCTGCTGCACTCCCTGTTTGGCACCGGCTCGCCGGAGCGCTTCGCAAAAGCTGCTCGCCACATTCTCAATCATCAAAATGCAGATGGTGGCTGGAGTATCTACGCCGCCGGTCCATCGAACATCTCGGCGTCTGTGAAGGCCTACTTCGGATTGAAGCTTGCGGGCTTCAAGGCTGACCACCCCGCGCTGGCCCGCGCCCGCAGGAAGATTCTGGAAATGGGTGGAGTGACCGAGGTCAACACCTTCACCAAGATCTACCTCTGTTTCTTCGGGCAGTACGACTACGACGCTGTGCCTGCGATCCCGCCGGAGATCGTGCTGTTTCCGAACTGGTTCTGGTTCAACATCTACGAAATTTCTTCGTGGTCGCGCGCCATACTGGTGCCGCTGTCGATCTGCTACGCCAAAAAGCCGTTCAAAAAGATTCCCGACGAAATGGGCGTGGAAGAACTGTTCGTCGGGGGGCGCGACAAGTCGCGCATGCATTTGCATTGGGATAAGAAGCTGATTTCCTGGCGCAACTTTTTCCTGGTCCTTGACCGCCTGACGCATTGGTTCGAAGCCGTTCACATTCGACCTCTGCGCACGATTGCTTTGCGTAAAGCTGAGAAGTGGATGCTCGATCACTTTGAGATGAGCGACGGGCTGGGCGCAATTTATCCCTCGATGATGAACGCGATCATTGCGTTGCGTTGCCTTGGCTACTCGGTGGACGATCCGCAGGTGATTCGCGCGATCGATGAATTCGAAAAACTGGGTATTGAAGAGGAAGACACCTTCCGCATGCAACCTTGCATGTCGCCGGTGTGGGATACCGCTTACGCTCTGTTCGCGCTCGGCGAAGCGGGTGTGCCGGCGAACGATGCCCGGATGGTGAAGTGCGCCGACTGGATTCTCCAAAAACAGGTTCGCACCGTCGGCGACTGGAAGGTAAAGAATCCGAAGGGACAGCCGGGCGGCTGGTACTTCGAGTTCAACAACGAGTTCTATCCCGACGTGGACGACACTGCCATGGTTTGCCTGGCCTTGAGCCGTGCCGAGCATCCGAATGGACGCTATCAGCGTGAGTCGGTGCAGCGCGCGATCGACTGGGTCCTGTCGATGCAGTGCAAAAACGGCGGCTGGGCGTCGTTCGACAAAGACAACGACCGCATGGTGTTCCAGTACGTGCCCTTCGCCGACCACAACGCCATGCTCGATCCGGCGACAGTCGATATTACGGGTCGCATCCTGGAGTGCCTTGCGACCTACGGCTACGACAAGAATCATCCGGCAGTAAAGCGGGCGCTGAAGTTTATCCGCGACGAACAGGAGCCGGACGGAAGCTGGTTCGGGCGCTGGGGAGTGAATTACATCTACGGAACCGCGCTGGTCCTGCGCGGGCTGGAAGCGATGGCGATCGACAATCACGAGCCCATGGTGCAGCAGGCCGCCGAGTGGTTGCGCATGGTGCAGAATCCCGACGGCGGCTGGGGAGAAACGGTCGGGTCCTATGATGATCCAAGTTTGCGAGGCACTGGAGACAGCACTCCGTCCCAAACCGCGTGGGCGATCATGGGCCTGTTGGCGGCAGGCGACACGCGCAGTGATTCAGTCGCTCGCGGCGTCGCCTACCTGCTCCGGACGCAAAAGAAGGACGGCTCCTGGGACGAAGCATTCTTCACCGGGACCGGTTTCCCGCGCGTGTTCTATCTGGCCTATCACCTGTATCGCCAATATTTCCCGCTGATCGCGCTGACGACGTACGCGAAGGTGATGAAGGGCGCTCATAGCTCTTAGCCGTTAGCTTTTTAGCTTTGCACCGGCGAGTCGAAGCTAAAGGCTAAGAGCTAACAGTTAAATGCTCGCATTTGTTACTGGCGCTACCGGCTTTCTTGGCAGTCATGTGGCTCGTGTCCTTGCCGGGCAGGGCTCGCAGTTGCGGTTGCTGGTGCGGCCGACCAGCGACTTGAGGAACGTCGCTGATCTGAACGCGGAGCGGGTCACGGGCGATCTGCGAGATACGGCGTCATTTGAAAAGGCACTGGCAGGATGCGATGTGCTGTTTCATGTGGCGGCTGACTATCGGCTGTGGGTGCGGGATCCGGAGCAGATGTACCGCTCAAATGTTGAGGGTACGCGGGGGCTGATCGAAGCGGCGCGGAAGCAGGGTGTGCGGCGGATCGTTTACACGTCGAGCGTGGCGACGATGGGTTTCGGTTCCAACGGAACGCTGGCGGATGAGAACAGTCCGGTATCGCTGGCGGACATGATCGGACCTTACAAGCGGTCGAAGTTTATGGCGGAGCAGGTCGCGTTTGAGGCTGCACACGCGGGCGTCGATGTGGTGGTGGTGAATCCGACGACTCCGATTGGGGAGCGTGATCTCAAGCCGACTCCGACGGGGCGAATCGTCGTCGACTTCCTCAAGCGGAAGTTTCCGGCATACGTCGACACGGGCTTGAATCTCGTAGACGCGACCGAGTGCGCGCACGGCCACGTGCAGGCGTTCGAGAAGGGAAGGGCAGGCGAGCGCTACATTCTCGGCGGCGAGAATCTTACCCTGAAGCAGATTCTCGATCGGCTCGCCACGATCACTGGACTGCCCTCGCCGAGCGTGAAGCTGCCGTACGTTTTCGCGCTGGCTGCCGGAGTGGTCGACGAGACGGTTACAGGACGTATTCTCGGCAAAGAACCGCGGGCGACGATCGACGCGGTTCGCATGGGTCGCAAGAAGATGTTCATCACCTCGGCCAAAGCCGAAAGGGAATTAGGCTGGCGCTCGGTTCCGGTGGATGGAGCTTTGCAGCGATCGGTGGATTGGTTTCGCTCGAACGGATATGCCTAGGATTGCGATCGTCGCCGCGCTGGAACGCGAAGTGGCGCCGCTCACCCGGAAATGGCAAGTCCGAACCATCGAGCGCGACGGGCGACAGTACCGGCTCTTTGAAAACGGAGAAGCGGCCTTGATCTGCGGTGGCATGGGCGCAGAAGCGGCCAGGCGGGCCACGGAAGCAATTATTCGCGAGGCTCAGCCGGCGCTGGTTCTGTCCGTAGGATTTGCCGGTGCCCTCGACCCCGCCTTGAAAGTCGGTGAAATTTTCGAGCCTCGCACGGTGATCAACGCCGGAGATGGCGTCCGAACCGATACCGGACGCGGGCAGGGAACGCTGGTGACCTTCAGCGCGGTCGCCGGACGCGAGCAAAAAGAAAAACTGCGCGAAGCATATTCCGCGGAGGCAGTGGACATGGAAGCGGCAGCAGTAGCGCAGGGTGCCGGCATTCGAGGTATTCCCTTCGGCGCTGTGAAAGCTGTATCGGACGAAGCGGGGTTCGTAATGCCACCGCTGGAAGATTTTATTCGAGCAGACGGAAGTTTTTGTTTGACACATTACGCGGTATATATTGCGACGCGGCCGTCCCTGTGGGGCACGACGCTTACTCTGGCCCGGAACAGCGCGAAAGCGAGCCGGGCGCTGTGTGTGGCTCTTGAGCAGCGTTTGCGTGAGAAGAAGTTGTAGCGCCTGCCGGACAGCCGCCGCGACGGCAGCGCTACAAAGGCATCATTAGGAGGACTGTGTTTCGCTGGATACTGGTTGTGCTTGTGATTAGTGCGTCCGCGGCCGTCGCCGAGGATGCAGGAAAAGCTATCTATTCCGAGTCCTTCAAAAAGGGCGCCACCCGGATTACCGAACAGAAACTCGACGTGACCCTCACTCCGGAAAATTCCAGACAGGACTTCAAAGTTTTCGACTCATTCGGGAAGCCGCGCTATATGCTGCGTTTCGTTCCGGACATCCCAACTGGCGACGCAAGGATCGTAGGATGGTTCGTACGGCTGACCGATGCGCATCATAAGATCTACGACAACATTCTGCCGACATCGCCGGATTTCTCCCAAGACGCCCAACAGGTCTGGTGGCTTGACGCCAAGCCTTACGCCAAGACGCCGCTCCAGGTGCAGCGGGTATTCAAAGTCGAGCAGTTCTATTGCGTCATCCAAGTGAAGGACGTGAAGCGGTTGATTCCCGATAAGGCCTACGTGAAAGAAATGGATGTGGCCGTCCAGTTCACCAACACGAAACCGTAATTAGAAATGCCAGAGACTCTTTCTAAATCGAGCGCAGTTGCCGAGAAGCAAACCATCCCCACCACGATGCAGGCGGCGGTCTATCGCGGTGTGAACGATGTGCGGCTGGAGGAGGTTCCGGTGCCCAAAATTGGGCGTGGAGAACTCCTTGTCCGCGTGCACACCTGCGGGATCTGCGGAACTGACCTCAAGAAGATTGCGACCGGATCGCATTCCGCGCCCCGCATTTTCGGCCATGAGACGGCGGGAGTGATTGCGCAGGTCGGCGAGGGCGTGCGGAAATTCAGTGTGGGCGACCGGGCGATGGTCTTTCACCACATCCCGTGCCGCGAGTGTTTCTATTGCCGGGCTAGGACCTTCGCACAATGCGAGACTTACAAGAAGGTCGGGTGCACGGCAGGGTTCGAGCCCTCCGGCGGCGGCTTTGCCGAATACGTTCGGGTGATGGACTGGATCGTCGAGAAGGGCACCGTGCCTATTCCAGACGGCGTCAGCTTCGAGCAGGCCTGTTTTGTTGAGCCTGTAAACACCTGCATGAAAGGGATCGAAACGCTTCGCTTGCAGCCGGGCGAGACCGTCCTGGTCGTCGGACAAGGCCCAATCGGGCTAATCCTGGCGGTTCTGGCCAGGCGGGCAGGAGGCCGGGTGATAACTTCCGATTTGTATCCGGCGAGGCTTACAATATCTAGAAGACTCGGACTTGATGTGAACATCGATGCGTCGCAGGCGGACACGGTTCGTACGGTGCGCGAGATGACAGAAGGACGCGGGGCCGACGCTGTGATCCTGGCAGTAGCTGGGAGCGGTCTCATTCGGCCTGCCATGGATGCGACCCGTCCCGGAGGCCGTGTTCTGTTGTTTGCGCAGACGGTTCGCGGCGAAGCGACCATCGATCCCGCCGCGGTGTGCGTGGATGAAAAGACGCTGCTGGGATCCTACAGCGCGTCGGTGGAGTTGCAGGAGCAGTCGGTACAGTTTGTGATGAACCGCGAAATGAACCTCGAACAACTGATCAGCCACCGCTTTCCTCTAGGCGAATGTGTGGAAGCGCTCGATCGGGCGGCTCATCCTCAACCGGATTCGATGAAAATCGTTATACAACCGGGCAGTGCCTGGGAAGGACGTTCATCGTGACTGGAAAAATGACAGCTGCCGTTCTCTACGGCAAAGAAGACATCAAAATTGAACGAGTGCCCATCCCGCGCGTAGGAGATGGCGAAGTGCTGGTGAAAGTGCAGGTCGCGCTCACCTGCGGCACGGATTTGAAGGTTTACCAGCGCGGGTACCACGCGCGCATGATTGTTCCTCCCGCCCTCTTTGGACACGAATTGGCCGGTACGATCGAAGAGGTAGGCCCGGGAGTGCGGGGCTTCAAGAGGGGGATGCGTGTCGTCGCGTTGAATTCCGCGCCCTGTGGTCTGTGCTTCTATTGCTCCAAACATCAGGGAAATCTCTGCGAAGACTTGTTATTCAACAACGGCGCCTATGCCGAGTACATCCGCATCCCGCGCCGCATTGTCGAAACCAACATGCTGGTCGTGCCCACGAAAGTGAGCTTTGAAGATGCCGCCATGACCGAGCCGTTGGCCTGCGTACTGCGCGGCTTGCATGAAACCGGAGTCGAAATTGGCGACACCGTGACCGTCATCGGCGGCGGTCCGATTGGTCTGATGTTTGTTCAGGTCGCCAAGGCGATTGGGTGCAACGTAATCGCAGTGGTGAAGCGTGACTCGCAGGTTGCTTTGGCGCGACGCAAGGGCGCGCAGGAAGTGGTGCAGATCGGGCAAGTTGGCGATCCGATCGAAGCCGTGCGTGCGTTGACTGCGGAAAAGCGCGGCTCGGATGTGGTTGTCGAGGCCGTGGGCCGTCCCGAGGCATGGGAGTGGGCCGTGCAGATGGTGCGCAAAGGCGGCACCGTCAATTTCTTCGGAGGCTGCGCGGCGGGCACCAAAGTTCAGCTCGACACGAATCGCCTGCATTACTCCGAGATCACGTTGAAAGCCACGTTCCACCACACCCCGGAAACAGTCCGACGGGCGTTTGGGTTGATCACCGAAGGAAAAGTGCGCGGGACGGATTACATTACGGGCGAAGCGCCGCTGTCGCGGCTTCACGACGTCCTGCGGCATATGCTGAACCGCAACGGCGATATCAAGACGGCAATCATTCCCGGACACTAGGAAGCGGCTGGGGCTGTTGCACTGGTTACCTCTGTGCTGTCTGTGTCCTCTGTGGTGAAGAACCTAATTTCGCATGACCAGTACCGCCCAACTCGCGACGGCTCCGCCTGCCACAGGATGGAGCGCCCTTCCGCGCGAATACGCGATTCCAGACGTGGCGCCGTCGCTCACGGAAGCCCGCGAATACTGCCTCCGCCTGGCGCGTTCCCACTACGAGAATTTCTCGGTCGCCACCTGGTTTCTTCCGGCGCGCCTGCGGCAGGATTTTTTCAATGTCTACGCCTATTGCCGGATCTCCGACGATCTGGGGGATGAAGTCGGTGATTCCGCGGCCTCTCTAAAACTTCTGGACGAATGGGAACGTGAGCTGAACGCCTGCTACGAAGGCCATCCCCGGCATCCTGTGTTTGTCGCGTTGGCGGAGACAGTGCGGAGTTTCGAGATTCCGAGGCAGGAGTATGCTGACCTGCTGACTGCCTTTCGACAGGACCAAACCATCACGCGTTTTGAAACATTCAAGGACCTGCTCGGTTATTGCCGGTATTCGGCGAATCCGGTCGGCCATCTCGTCCTGTATCTGGGTGGATACCGCGACCACGAACGGCAATTGCTCTCCGATTACACCTGCACTGCGCTGCAACTGGCAAACTTCTGGCAGGACATCAGTGCGGACTACGCCAAAGGCCGCATCTATCTGCCGCTCGAAGACCTGCGTCGCTTCGGCGTGAGCGAAGAGGAAATCCGTGACGGCCGGAACACCGACGCCTTCCGCGAAATGTTGCGCTTTGAAGTCGGGCGGGCGCGCGAATGGTTTCGTCAGGGTTTGCCTCTGGTGGGCAAAGTGAAGCGGGAACTGGCACTCGATATCGAACTCTTCAGCCGCGGCGGCCTGGAAATCCTGAACGCCATCGAGCGGCAGAACTTCGCTGTTCTCGGACAGCGACCGACAATTTCGAAAGCCCGTAAGCTGGCGCTGGTCGCGCGCGCGGCAGTAGGGAAGGTATTATGAGCGCGGCCGTGGGGAACGCACCCGTACAATTCGCGCCGACGCCGTCGCAGCTTGATGTGGCTTATTCGGTATGCCGGCACATCGCGCGATCGGCGGCAAAGAATTTTTATTATGGATTCGCGGTGCTGCCGCGTGCCAAGCGCAATTCGCTGAGTGCAGTCTACGCGTTCATGCGGCGCTGCGACGACATCACCGATGACAATAGTCTCAGCCACTTCGATCGCCGCAACAAGCTGGCCGCATGGCTCGACAGCGTCCATCGCGCGCTGGCGGGCTATCCCACTGACGATGCGTTATTGCTGGCCCTTGCAGATACACAGCGGCGCTTTCAGATTCCGATTGGACTGCTCGACCAGCTTGCTTACGGCACGGCGGTAGACGTGGAGCAGGAGCCCGCGTCCACCGAACAGTCCGCGCTGGCTCCCCGCTATCGTACTTTTGACGAGTTGCGCCAATATTGCTACGGCGTGGCCTCAGTAGTTGGATTGGCGTGCATCAAGATTTTTGGCTACCGCGATCCGGCCGCGGAGGCGCTGGCCGAGAAGTGTGGTCTCGCGTTTCAGCTGACCAACATTATTCGCGACGTGAAGGAAGACGTCGCGGTGGGCCGCCTCTACTTTCCGGAAGAAGACCTGGCTGAGTTCGGCCTTTCCGCTGCCGACTTTAGCACCCCGGACGTTGCCCGCATTCGTCCGCTGCTGTCGAAACAGGCCGACCGCGCCCGCGAAGGTTACCAGGCCGGCGAAGCATTAGTTTCCATGGTCAACGAAGACAGTCAGCCTGCGCTTTGGGTGCTGATTACGATTTACCGGCGGCTGCTGGAGAAAATTGCGTCCCGCCAGTACGACGTCTTCACCGAGCGCGTCGGGCTGAGCGTGCGCGAAAAGCTCACCATCCTCGGCAAAGGATATGTGAAGCGCCTGCTGTGATGACCTCCTCGCCGAGCCCAGGTTCTACGGTTGCCATCGCCGGTGGCGGTTTGGCTGGACTGGCCGCCGGATGCGCCCTTTCGAGTGCCGGTTTCCGCGTCACCATATTCGAGCGGCGTCCCTACCTGGGGGGACGCGCGTCCTCCTATCAGCATCCCGCCACGGGAGAGGTCGTCGACAACTGCCAGCATGTGCTGTTCGGGTCCTGCACAAACCTGATTGAGTTTTACCGCCGGATCGGAGTGGAGAAGACGATCCGCTGGTCAGACACCATGACGTTTGTCGAGCCCGGCGGGCGAACTTCAGTGCTGCAACAATCTTTTCTGCCGGCGCCGTTGCACACTTTGCCTTCGTTTCTTTGTTTCCCCTTTCTCAATGCCCGCGACAAGATCGCCATCGGGCGCGCCATGGCCGCCATGATGCCGGTTCCGCTCCGCGATACCGGTGAATCATTCCTCACCTGGCTGCAGCGCCACGGGCAGACGGAGAATTCTATCGCGCGCTTCTGGAAGCCGATCATGGTGAGCGCTCTCAGTGAAGACCTCGATCTGATTTCCGTTTCCTACGCGGCTCAAGTGGTCCGCGAATCGATGAAGTCGGAAACTGCCCGCCTCATGGGGATCCCATCGATTCCGCTCACCGATCTCTATCGCTCGGCGGATGAATATATTCGCGCTCGTGGTGGAGACATACGATTTCGAGTAGGAGTGGAATCGTTCCACGCGGAGCCGTCGGATGTGAGCGTCGTTGCCAACGGACAAGAGGAGAAGTTCGATTATTTGCTGCTGGCAGTTCCATTCGATGTTCTGGCGCGGCTCTTACCGGACTCGCCCAGTGCCGCTCACCTGGCCGAAATGTTGAGCCATTTCGAGACCGCGCCGATCACTGGAATCCACCTCTGGTTTGACCGGCAGATAACCAGTCTCGATCACGCCGTATTGCTCGACCGCACGATTCAATGGATGTTTCACAAGTCGCGACTGATTGAAGCCAGAGAGAATGGCAGCGGCAGCTACGTGGAACTGGTAGTCAGCAGTTCGAAAAGCTTGATCGAAAAGTCGCGTGGAGAAATCGTGGATATGGCGGTGCGGGAACTGGGCGAGTTTTTCCCCGCTGTGCGGGAAGCAAAACTTGTGAAATCGACGGTCGTCAAGGAACTGCATGCGACGTACTCGCCTCGTCCCGGGATCGATCATTATCGCCCACGCGTAGAGACTGCCTGGCCACGCGTCTTCCTGGCGGGCGATTTTGTTGCGACTGGATGGCCCGCCACGATGGAGGGCGCCGTCCGCAGCGGGTATCTCGCAGCGGAGTCGCTGGCAAAGGTCTCCGGCAGGGAGGACGCTAAGTTCCTCGTTCCTGACCTTCCTGGAAGCGGGCTTATGCGGTCGGCGAGTTAGTAGCTGTCAGACGCGAAACCCCTTCTATCCATCGGCACTCTC
Source organism: uncultured Acidobacteriota bacterium (assembly GCA_963799305.1). Classification (GTDB taxonomy): domain Bacteria; phylum Acidobacteriota; class Terriglobia; order Terriglobales; family Acidobacteriaceae; genus Acidiflorens. The sequence goes on from CAWCWX010000002.1 coordinate 1,113,092, forward strand.
GCCGATTTACTTTAATGACTTCCGTTTCGAGAAGTTACACCACAACCGGGCCATTTTCATGGCTCGTCCTACCGGATACCATTTCTATAGAGACAATGCCTTTCAAGAATCCAATCCGGCCCAAGTCTGATCGTCGGCAGAGTCCGCGCGTACGTTGCGGCGGTTTAGCGAAGATCATCAGCTTACCCTCCGAAGGCGTCTCGGTTTCTGGCAAAGTGCTGAACCTGAGCCTTGGCGGATGCGGCATTGAAACCGTTTCCACGCTCCCGAAGGGGACTCGCGCCGAAATCATCTTGCGGGTGAACGCCGCTTCCATTCGCGTCCTGGCAGAGGTACGGGCCGCTCGCGGTCCACAGGGGTTGGGCGTGAAGTTTTTACAGGTGAGCGGGTGGGGAGAATATCTGCTGGGAGAACTGATTCACGACTTGGCGACCGCTCAATCTATCGCCAACCTTCGACGCGCCGCTCGCCGCGTGTCCACGGCGGTTCCGGGGACGTTCCCAACACTCTTGCACAGTAACGGCGCAATCGGACACCTGAGTTTGGCGACAGCTGACCAGCTTTCATCCGGCGAGGGCTCGATCGCGGACGCGTTGAATCCGGCGTCTTCGCAGGCTGCTGCCATCCTCAATGGCGAAGAGTTGGATCTTTTTATCTAGATCCTTTTCTCGCCCCGAGCCGCCCCATTTGAAAATCCATCGGTAATGTACCGCTGGCCGTCTTCCTTAGCAGAATTGCTTTTTCCATCGGCCCCGGCGATTCTCATCGCGGTGGTTACTGCGCCCGATTACCTCCTGGTTACCAGATCGAAGGCGCCTCCACCTTCCAGGCATGAGTGTGCCTTGCAGATGCAATTCTGTTCACATGGATCGTGCTGGCCCATGTTGAAAAGACTTGAATTCCGGGCCGAAAGTGCGGCCAGCGGCGTGCCCTTATGCATGGATGTTATGAGCATCCTCCGATCCGCTATCGTCGCCCTAGTTGTTCTGAGTGGTTACTTTGCCGCTGCGCAGGAGTTCACTTTGCCGGACGCGCCCTCGCAGCACAAGTTCCTCGATCGCCAGAACAAAGTCGCGTTCGGCACTCTCGCTGGACTCATCGCCGTGGACTCGATCACCACCCAGCGACTCACCAACTCTGGGCTCGCGCGGGAAGCGAATCCCATCTGGCGTCCGATGGTGAACCAGGGTTGGGCCGGCCAACTGGCTGCCTCGACCCTCGGGTACGCCTCTGCGCTCGGCGTCTCCTACGCCTTCCACAAGACCGGACACCACAAACTCGAGCGCTGGACGAACTGGCTCATGGTGGGCGCCGAAGGCGCCAACGACGTTCGCAATGTTTCCATGGACGCCAGCCGATAAGATCGTTGGCCGGCGCAGGACTCCCACGAGTCACTGCAAATAGATGCGCCCGCTGCCGTATAATTACGGCAGTGCTCAAATATTCAATCGTAGTTCCTCTCCACAACGAACAGGAGAACGTCACGGACCTGTACGCCCGGCTGAAGTCTGTCATGGAAGCCAGCGGCGAAAGCTTCGAAATGGTTCTGGTTGATGATGGTTCCGACGACGGTACATTCCAGTTGCTGCGCGAAGTGGCCGCTGTGGACAGCCGGGTCACCGTTGTCAAGCTGCGCCGCAACTTTGGCCAGACCGCTGGCCTTGCCGCCGGGTTCGACCACGCCCGCGGTGAATACATCATTGCCATGGACGGCGACCTTCAGCATGACCCCGCCGACATCCCGCTTTTCCTCGAAAAAATTGCAGAGGGCTATGACATCGTCAGCGGCTGGCGCAAGAACCGCGTGGACAATTTCTGGCTGCGCCGCTTCCCGTCACGCTGCGCCAATTGGTTGATGGCCAAGTTGAGCGGAGTGGATATTCACGATTTCGGCACGACCTTCAAAGCCTATCGTCGCGAGATTCTCGAACAAGTACCGCTCTACGGAGAAATGCACCGCTTTATCCCTGCCTTGGCGTCGTGGCACGGTGCCTCGATTGTCGAAGTACCTATTAAGAACGTAAACCGGGAGCGGGGCGCGTCGCATTACGGCATTTCACGCACCTTCCGGGTGTTCTTCGATCTGTTGACGATCCGCTTCCTGCTCCGTTACCTGGCGCGTCCGCTGCACTTCTTCGGCACCGTCGGCATGGTCAGCATCATGGCAGGATGCTCGGTAGGTGCCTGGTTGCTGGCCGAGAAATTGCTGCATCAGGCGGACGTGATGGTCAAACACGGTCCGCTTATGTTATTTGGCTCCGTGCTCCTGCTCGCCGGATTCAACCTGCTGGCCATCGGGCTGCTCGGCGAGATGCAGGTGCGTCATTATCATGAGCCCACGCAGCGCGCGCCGTATTCGGTCGACAAGTTGTTGCGCGCCCAGAGCGAAGAAAGCACGATTTCGGAATAACAGGTGTCAGGTCTTAGGTGTCAGGTGTCAGGAAGACCGCGACTACCGACAGTACTGGTTTTCCTGAGACCTGACACCAAAGACCTGACACCTTCCTCTAAGCGTTATAATTCCTTCCGCCGTTATGGAACCTACAACCATGTTGGAACTACGTCTTGCCGGTCGGATGTCACGGCTTGGCACTGAGACCGCCTTTGAGGTCCTGAACCGCGCTCGCGCGCTGGAAAAGCAGGGCAAAGAAATTATTCACCTGGAGATCGGAGAGCCGGACTTTGACACACCCGCCAATGTGGTCGAGGCGGGCATTACTGCGCTCCGAAATGGCTGGACTCACTACGGGCCCTCGGCCGGGCTGCCGGATCTTCGTCAAGCGATCGCCGACTACGTCAGCCGCACCCGGGGCGTGCCGGTTTCGAGCGACGAGGTCGTCGTCGTTCCCGGCGGTAAGCCAATTATTTTCTTTTCGATCCTGGCATTAATTGAATCAGGGGATGAGGTTCTCTACCCGAATCCAGGTTTCCCGATTTACGAGTCGATGGTCAACTATTCCGTAGGTACGGGGATTCCGATTCCGCTACGCGAGGAGCGTGATTTTTCCGTCGACGTCAAAGAATTGGCCTCGCTGATTACGGACCACACTCGCCTGATCATCCTGAATTCGCCTCACAATCCCACCGGCGGAATATTGACGAAGAAAGATATTTTCGAGATCGCCGAAGCCATCGGCGACCGCAACATCCTCGTCTTGTCGGATGAGATCTACAGCCGCCTCATCTACGACGCCGAGCATTTCTCCATCATGAGCGTGCCGGGTTTCAAAGACCGCACCATTCTTTTGGACGGCTTCTCTAAAACCTACGCGATGACCGGATGGCGCCTGGGATACGGTGTGATGCGCGCCGACCTGGCCAGCCAAATCGCCAAGCTGGCGACGAATTCCAACTCCTGCACCGCCAGCTTTACCCAGATCGCCGGAATTGAGGCCCTTCGTGGAGACCAGTCGTCGGTCGACAAGATGAGCGCCGAATTCCGCCGGCGGCGTGACGCCTTCGTGGCGGGTCTAAACAAGATCAAAGGTTTTTCTTGCCGCATGCCGAAAGGCGCGTTCTACGCCTTCCCCAACATCACCAAGACCGGCTGGACTTCCAAGAAACTTGCGGACGCACTGCTCGAACAGGCCGGAGTGGCCGCCTTGGCAGGTACGGCATTTGGCGCTTACGGCGAGGGCTACCTGCGCTTCAGCGTAGCCAATTCGCTCGAGAACCTGAACAAAGCCCTGGCCAAAATTGAAGACTGGACAGGAAAGAATCTCTAACCAAACTTCGTTAAACAGCGGAGATCGCGTTCGCAAAGAAGAAATGGATTCCCCCTGTGTCCTCCGTGACCTCTGTGGTTAAGATTTTCGTCGACGGAACCCACAACGTCGTCCGCGTGAGATGCTGCTCCAGGAAGTCCACGACTTCCGCCATCTTCCCCGTTCACACTCCTGGTTTTACCTCGCGTTGACAATCCCCGCTGCCGAGGTGGTATAGAATTCTGCGCTTATGACCCACATCGATAAGCACCCCGCTGGCGCCTTCTGCTGGATCGAACTTGCTACCACCGACCAAACTGCCGCCAAAGCCTTCTACAGCGCCCTGTTTGGCTGGAGTGCCAACGACTCTCCCATGGGCCCGGGGGAGGTCTACACCATCTTCCAATTGGAGGGTCGTGACGCCGCAGCCGGTTACACCCTCCGCGCCGATCAGAAGGCACAAGGAGTACCGCCGCACTGGATGCCTTACGTCGCGGTAGAAAGTGCCGACCAGGCCGCTGATACTGCCAAACAACTCGGCGGCACCGTCCTGGCGCCGGCCTTCGACGTGATGGAAGCGGGTCGTATGGCTGTGCTTCAGGATCCGACCGCCGCACCGTTCTGCGTCTGGCAGGCGGGCAAGAATACAGGTATTGGGATTGCTGGTGTCCACGGCACCCTTTGCTGGGCCGATCTCAGCACCTCCGACCCCAAGCGCGCCGGCGATTTCTATTCCGCCCTCTTCGGCTGGGACATCGCTCCCGGCGAAAAAGACGAATCCGGCTATTTACATATTAAGAATGGCGAACAATTCATCGGGGGCATTCCGCCAGGCACCCACCGTAAACCCGGCGTTCCTCCTCACTGGCTAGCCTACTTCTGGGTAGACGACGTGGATGCCTCCGCTGCCAAGGCCAAAGAACTGGGCGCGCAGCTCTTCGCTGGTCCGATGACGATCGAAAATGTGGGGAGGATGGCGGTCGTCGCCGACCCGCAGGGAGCGGTGTTCGCGATCTTTCATGCGGCGAGACCTTAGAGTTGTGTACTGCGGGGTCCAGTGATGTATACTATACATCATGAGACGCACTCAGCTCTATCTGGACGACGACTTGTGGAATGCCCTGCACGCCCGAGCGCGTAAGGAGGGAACCACGATCTCAGACTTGGTGCGTCGGGCGGCGCGAGAGCGGTACCTCGGCAATTTGGATGAACGGCGCAAGGCCATGGAGGCGGTCGTCGGAATCTGGAAAGACCGTACTGACCTGCCCGACTCTACGGAATTCGTGCGTCGTATGAGGCGTGACAATCGACTTGAGCGGCTGGAGAAGTTGTGAATGTTCTGGTCGACTCCGACATCATCGTAGAAGTTTTTCGCGAGCGCGATAGTGACATCCTTTTGAGGTGGAAGCAACTGGGTCAATCGAGTCAACCGGTTCTGTACTCTCCAGTAACCGCAGCCGAATTGTGGACCGGAGTGCGGCCTAGCGAGCAAGAGGCTCTCGCCACGTTCTTTCGGGCTCTTCTCTGTGTCCCCATCGAGCATGAGACAGGCCGGCAAGCGGGCGATTATCTCCGCCAATTTCAAAAGAGTCACGGCCTGCAGATGGGGGACGCGCTCATCGCCGCTGCCGCGTTGCTAAATCGGGCGGCGTTGTGGACCCGCAACCGGAAGCATTATCCGATGAAGGAGTTGGTGTTTTTCTGATTCGCCCCTCGGGCATTGCCAGTTTGCTTCGCGCAACGTCCAGATGGTACAAACCTCGCGAGGCCTCCGCCTGTGAAAAAGCTAGCCCTTGTCTCTGTGTTGGCGCTCGGCGCGCTCTCGGTTGTGTTTGTGATCGCACGCGCAGCGCAGACTTCGCGCCGCATCAATCTCCCGACCAGCAAAGCTCTGACGCTCCCCGTGCCGGGTTACCTAGCTCGTACCAACAGCTTTCCCGCGACCATCGCCCTCAGCCCCGACGGCCACTACGCCGCGCTGCTCAACCAGGGCTACGGCACGCAGGAAACGGGCGCCCGCCAGTCCATCGCGATTCTTGATCTCAGCAACAATCAACTCCACGACTTTCCCGACGACCGGCTGACCGACGACACTTCCACCCGCCAGAGTTATTTCATCGGCCTGGCGTTCTCGAGCGATGGTGGACATCTCTACGCATCGATGGGATCAATTACCGATCCCACGGGAGAAAAGCCCAAAAGCACTGGCAACGGGATTGCCGTCTACAAATTTGCGAATGGCCAGGTCACGCCCGAGCGCTTCATCAAGATTCCTCCCCAGCGGCTGGCGGCAGGGAAGGAAGTGGCGTATGGAATCCGCACGACTTCGGCGGGAACCGCGCCGCCGTATCCAGCGGGCTTTGCCGTCCTGCCGGGCGCGAAGGGCGACTGGCTTCTGGTGGCGAATAATCTCTCCGATAACGTTGTCTTGCTTGACGCGAATACGGGCGACATTCTGAAGTCCTTCGATCTGAGCCGCAGCCGCTTCGTTCCCAGCGCGTATCCGTACACGGTAGTTGCCAACAAGGCCGGGACCAAGGGCTGGGTGAGCCTGTGGAACGCAGCATCGATTGCGGAGTTGGATCTCAAAACGGGCAAGGTCTCCCGCTGGATTGATCTGCTCCAGTCTCCGGACCCGGTGGCGCCCAGCTTTCACTCGACGGCAATGCTTCTGAGCCTGAAAGAAGACATCCTGTACGTCGCGTTGAGTAACTCGGACGTTGTGTGCGAGGTTGATCTGAAAGGTACCGAGAACGACCTTAGGAACCCCATTTCAACAAATGCGCAGTTGGCGTCCTCCCCGGCACTGAGGGCCTTCTATCGTACGAATCTTGCCCAATATGAGAGCGGTCCGCCCCGATCTGTGTCGATGGCGCACTACTATGGCGGTTCCACACCGCTAAGCCTCGCGCTCTCGCCCGATGGCAAGCGCTTGTTTGCTACGGTCGCTGCGCTTGACTCCGTCGCGGTGTTCGATCTCTCCAACGATATTCACCCGGTGGGAATCCGACAAGTTCGGTCCCTCGGTTTCATCCCTACCGAGTGGTACCCCAGCGCCCTGGCCATCGCCGGCAACGACCTCCTCATCGCCACCGCCAAAGGCCAGGGCAGCGGTCCCAACAACATGCAGGGCACACTCAAGGGCGAACGAAAAAGAAAAGAGCATCCCTACATTCCAACTCTGATCGGCGGCTCGATTGCGCGGCTCAGCCTCGCCGACATTGACAAGAATCTCGCTTCCTACACGAAACAAGTCGAAGAGGACAACCTACTCAACCTTGATCCCGGAAAGTTCGAATTTGCCGGTGGAAAGAATCCTATCCGCCACGTGATTTACATCCTGAAAGAGAACCGCACCTACGACCAGGTCCTGGGTGACCTGCCGGTCGGAAACGGAGATCCCTCTCTCACACTCTACGGCGCCGAGATCACGCCCAACCAACACAAACTGGCCCTGCAATTCGGCGTGCTCGACAATTTCTACGACAGTGGAGAAGTTTCCGGAGACGGCCACATCTGGTCTACAGCTTCGATCACGACCGACTACAACGAAAAAAATTGGCCCATTGGATACCGCAGCCACGAGCGCACCTACGACGCCGACGGCAGCGTCGCCGACGAACTGCCACTGGAGAAGGGAATCCCTGACATCGACGATCCCGCCACAGGCTTCCTCTGGGATAACCTCGCCAAACGCGGCCTGAGCTATCGCATCTACGGAGAATTCATTCAAGCGGTGTGGTGCCGCGATCAAAAAGCAAAATCGGCGAAGGAAGGCACGCCATCGCCCGCTTCGGCCCCCTGTCGGGCCGCGGGTATCAAGAAAGGGGAATCGCTGCCGTCGAATCTCGGCAACCCACGCGGTGGGCCCAGCCCCTGGCCCTGGCCGGTCCCCCAATTCAAGCTCATGCGACCGACCAAGGCCGCTCTGCGCGACCACTACGATCCGCAGTTTCCCGACTTCAACACCGACTATCCCGACCAGCTTCGCGCCGACGAATTCCTGCGCGAATTCGACGAATTTGTGAAAGCCCGCGGCACCGCCAAAGAGCTGCCGCAGTTCATCCTGCTTTATCTCCCCGACGACCACACCGGCGGCACGCGTCCTGGCAAACCCACGCCCCAAGCCTCGGTCGCCGATAATGACCTCGCCGTAGGACGCGTCGTCGAAGCCGTCTCTCACAGCGCGTACTGGGACGACACCGCCGTCTTCGTCATCGAAGACGATGCTCAGGACGGCGCCGACCACGTCGACGCGCACCGCTCCACGGCGCTCGTGATCAGTAAGTACGCGCCGCGCCCGGAAAAGCCGTTCGTCGACTCGCACTTCTACACGACCGTAAGCATGATCCACAGCATGGAAGAACTGCTCGGTCTCCCGCCGATGAACCTTTTTGACGCGCATGCGCCGCTGATGGCGCCGCTCTTCTCCGGTCCTGGTACGCAGCCGCCGTTCCAGGCCGACGACCAGAACCTCCGCAGCGGCTTCATCTACAAGACGAACGTGAAGAACGCGCCCGGCGCGAAAGAATCCTCGCAGATGGATTTCTCGCGGCCCGACGCCGCCAACGCAGCGCAGCTGAATAAAGTTCTCTGGCGGAATGAAAAGGGCGATGTGCCGATGCCACGCTCGCAGTGGCCATGAGTCTGGACGGGGCACGCTCCGGAGTTTTAACTACGCCGCGCCTTTCTTCTTCCGATACTCGTCGAACGCATCCAGGAAGTGATCGATGTCAGTCTTCGAAATGTAGTACGGCGTCGACAAGCGCAGCTTATTTGGATCGGCCCCGCGGATGCGAATCTTCTTTTCCTTCCACAGCCAGGTCTCCAGATCCAAACGTGCCAGCGGCGGAACATTAACGGTGGCAATCGCGCACCGCATAGTGGCGTCAGGCGAGGTCCACGATACCGCGTCCCGTTTCAGCATCGCATCCAGCAGGTAGTCGCACAGTTGCCGATGACGGCGCTCGATCCGGTCCAGCCCGATTTCATTTGCCAACTGGATCGCCGCCCGCAATCCCGCCAGCGCCGGCACGTTCGAGCTTCCGATCCGCTGAAAGCGTTCGGCGCGAATCTTGGGTTCGTCCCAGCCCTCCGTCGCGATCGTATTCCAGACCCGGTCAATTACCTCGTCCCGGACATACAGAAATCCCGATCCCTTGGGCGCCTGGAGCCACTTATGTGGACTTGACGAGTAGAAATCGCAGCCCAGTTCGTGCACGTTCAAACGCATCATTCCCGGGACGTGCGCGCCATCGGCCGCGGAGAGAATGCTTTTGCTGCGAGCCAGCGCGCTCAATTCTTTTACTGGCAACACGACGCCGGTGAAGGTCGTGATGTGGCTGAAGAACATCACGCGGGTCCTGGGCGTAATCGCATCGCTGAACAGGTTCAGCACTTGCGCAGGATTCTCCACGGGTTTCGGCAGCGTGACTTTCTTGACGACAATCCCGTAGCGTTTGGCCCGAAGTTGCCACGGATTTTCTCCGCCGGGATGCTCCTGGTCGGTCATGAGCACTTCATCGCCTGATTTCAGGTCCACACCGTTCGCGATGTAACTATTCGCTTCGGTCGCATTTCTCAGTAGGGCAATTTCATCGCGATCACATCCTACAAAGGCGGCCAGAGGATCGCGGAACTGGTTCCAGGAGGCGTATCCCCAGATGGGATAGTCCTCGGGATCGGCCTCGTCGAGCCTTTCCGATTTCTCGTAAGATTGGAAGATCGCCCGCAACACCGGTGCCGGGCTTGATCCCACCGTGCCGTTATTCAGGTAGACTTCGTCCGCAGGGATGAGGAACTGCTGGCGCAATTCGCGCCAGTAGGCGTCTTCATTCGATTCGTAGCGGCTGCGATCCGGCAACTGCGTGGGAAGGGAAGCGAGCTGTGCCCAAAGTCCTTGGGGAAGGGTCAGCCCGGTACCCAGCGCGATCGACGAAGAGAGGAAGCCACGACGGTTGAGCATAATGGACTCCAGTTTTTCTGAAAGGCGCCATCGTACACCCTGCGAGTGAAATGAGAAAACGGAAAGGCCCGCGGCCGCGAGCTTTTTCGCACGGAGCGTGATCGACGCCCTTGACGTCCGCGAGGCGTTCGTAGAGGCTGGTCGCGCCGTTGTGAAGAGCAAAAATCCAGGTCCCAGGAATAACCATGGAAACAGCGAAGCCCGCACGTCCGGCGTGGGTTGCCACCGGCGTTGCCGTTCTTTTGTGCATTCTTTTTATTCAACTGACCTTGTCGGTTCGCCGGGGCTCCATCACCTGGGACGAGGACGACCACATCTACGCGGGATACATGTCATGGAAACACGGAGATTTCGGGCTGAATCCAGAGCATCCTCCGCTGGTCAAACTGCTGGCGACGCTGCCGTTACTTTCAATGCCGCTGAAGATGCCGGCGCTCCAGCACCGCAGTTTCAAGATCGAGGCGTTTCTTGGCGGCAAGGACTTCCTGTTTCACACCGATGCTGACGCGATTCTCCTCCGCGCCCACCTGGCCGCATCACTACTTACAATTACGCTCGCACTGCTCATCTTTCTCGCCGCTCAGGAAATGTTTGGAACCGGCGCAGGATTTATTGCTCTCGGACTTCTGGTCTTCGATCCGAACCTGCTGGCGCACGGCGCCGTGATTGGCACGGATGCCGGCCTCTCCTGTTTCATGGTCGCTTCGATCTATGCCTTTTATCGCTATGTGAAGGTTCCCACGAAGGGACGCCTGGCGTTGGTGGGGCTCGCGACGGGATTGGCTTTGGCCTCCAAACATACTGGCATCCTGGTTTTCCCCATGCTGTTATTGCTGGCGATTGGAGAAGTAATCTGGCCACGCGTAAACGCCGAACAGTTCGGAAAGCAGTCCCGCGGAGAGCGAGTTCTGCAACTGGCGTTGGCGCTGGTGGTGGTGAGTGTAATCTCCGTCACCATCCTCTGGGCTTTTTATGGATTCCGTTACCAGGCGCGCCCCAACGGATGGCAAATGAACCCTCCCCTTTCCGAGGCCATCAACAGTCTGTCGCGTCCGCGCGAAGTCCGTCTGCTGAGCGCCGTAGCTCGCTGGCATCTTCTTCCCGAGTCTTACCTATACGGGCTGGCGGACGTTCGCTTCATGTCCGATTTTTATTCCAGTTATCTTTTGGGGAAGGCCTATCCGCACGGAGTGTGGTTTTACTTCCCGGTAGCAATTGCCATCAAATCCACGTTGTCGTTTCTTGCGCTGTTCCTGCTCGCGGCCTGGGCGGTCGCGGCGCGCAAGCTAAAAGCGTGGCGGGAGATCATGTTCCTCACCGTTCCGCCCGCGATCTATCTGCTTGTCGCCATGGGTTCGGGGATGAACATCGGCGTCCGGCACATTCTCCCCCTGTATATGTTTCTGATGGTGTTGATCGCCGGCGCTGCGTGGAAGCTGGTGGAGGGCGATCGCCGCTGGAGCTATGTGGTCGCCGCCCTGCTTCTGTTTCAGGCGGTTTCCTCGCTCCGGACGTATCCCACGTATCTTGCGTACGCCAACGAACTGTGGGGAGGCCCGTCGCAGACCTACCGGCTCTTGAACGACTCGAATGTCGATTGGGGACAGCAGCTCAAAGCTACCAAGCAATATCTGGATCGTCGCGGCGTGAAAGATTGCTGGTTTGCCTATTTCGCCGATGGAGTCGTCGACACTAGCTATTACGGCATTCCGTGCAAAAGTCTACCGACCGTAGTGACGCTGTGGGTCAACCAGCCCACCAATCCTCCTCCCGCGATCGACGGCCCGGTGCTGATCAGCGCGGGGACACTTTCCGGCTTCGAATTCGGCCCCGGTCCTCTGAATCCCTACGAGCAGTTCCAGCACCTCCAACCGACGGCCGTGATTCAGTACGGAGTCTTCGTCTTCGACGGCCATTTTGAGGTCCCGCTCGCCTCCGCCATAAGCCACGCGCAGGCAGCCGAAAATCTGTTGCAGGCCAAACGGCTTCCCGAAGCGCTCAGCGAAGCGCAGCAAGCCGTTAGCCTCGCTCCAGACGCTGTGCGGTCGAATGCCGTTCTGGGCGACGTCCTCAGCGCCCTGCAACGTACGGAGGAGGCGCGCCGTAGTTACCAGAAGGCGCTCGCTCTCGCTCAGTCCGTAGAGGCTGAATTCCAGGTTGGATGGGTGGATGTCCTGGAGAAAAAGTTGGCATCACCGTAGGCTTGGCGAATCCGGCTCATTCCTCGAGGCGACCAAGTAACTTTCCGGGCCCCAGATGCGTCCAACTAGGAGGGAAATTCCGGCGTTTGCACGTGCGATCGGGAGTATAATCAGCACAACCGCCCGGTTTCGATGGGAGAGTCCGCATGTTATTCCGTAAAATACTGATAGCAATGCTGTTCGTGGCGCTTGCCCTGCCGGCATCGCTGGCACAGGACCAAACCCCGGCCTCTACTCAGCCCACGGCGTCGAAACCGGACTCGACCCAGCCTGATACCGCCAAGCCCGCCTCCGGCAAAGCTGAGGCTACCAACGCGGGCCCGGTAGGCGATCCTCCCGTCCAGGAACCGGACGACAGTAAGGTCAAACACAACGGTGGCAGAGACGATGTGGATGCGATCGGCAACCGCAACATCGGTGGTCGCGGGCTGGGCGATTGGTACTCGCTCGAGACTGAAATCCGCATCGGCAAGGAATACTCCCAACAGGTTGAAGCCAGCGTAAAGCTGGTGCAGGACCCGGTGGTCACCGAATACGTGAACCGCATCGGACAAAACCTGGTGCGGAATTCCGATGCAAAAGTTCCGTTCACCATCAAAGTCATCGATTCCGACGAAGTGAATGCGTTCGCTCTTCCCGGCGGATTTTTCTACGTAAACTCCGGCCTCATCCTGGCGGCGGACGAAGAAGCTGAGTTGGCTGGTGTGATGGCGCACGAGATCGCGCACGTCGCTGCCCGGCACGCCACTCGTCAGATGACGCGTGGTAATTGGGCCAACATCGGGACCATCCCGCTGATTTTTGTCGGCGGTGGAATTGGTTATGCGGCGCGTTCGCTGGCCAGTTTGGCCCTTCCCATGACGTTCCTGAGCTTCTCCCGAGGTTTTGAGGCGGAAGCCGATTATCTCGGTCTCCAGTACATGTACAAGACGGGATACGATCCGCAGGCCTTTGTCAGCTTCTTTGAAAAACTTCAGGCCAAAGAGAAGAAAAAGCCCGGGACGTTAGCCCGCGCCTTCTCGACCCATCCGCAAACCCCTGACCGGATTGAGAAGTCGCAGGAAGAGATTGGAACCATCCTGCCGGCACGTCCGCAGTACGTCGTCTCCACGTCAGAATTCGACGATGTGAAGGCGCGACTGGCCGCAATCGAAAACCGCCATAAAGTCCTCGACGACAAGGAAGGTAACAAGCCCAGCCTGCGCCGCGCTTCGACTTCCGACAAGTCCGATAAGGGCGATAAAACTGACGACGATCGTCCGACGCTGAAGCGGCGGGACGATACGAAGCAGAACTAGGATCCTGGAAGAGCGTTTGGCAAGCGAAACCGGCGGCCCTTGGCCGCCGGTTTTGTTGTATCCATAAGAAACGACTCATCAACGGATGTACAACCGTGAACACGGGTACAACCGTGGAAGAGCGGCCCTTTCAGGGCCGCGTTAAAGCAGTAGAATGAACCGGCTTTAGCCGCTGAGACCGGAGTGGCATTTGGGTGTGTCCGCTAGTAGTTGGCGTAATTGCCATTACCCGGACTTGGGAGTCCAGTATTGACCTAGGCAGCGGAGGACCGTTTCGAGTGGACAGCATCCGCTTCCCGTAATCGCTTGGCATGTTCATGGAGTGCTTCGCGAAGGTCCTGAATCACGTGTTCCAGTTCGCCGGCATCACGAGTACCCAGCGCCTTCGTGACAAGGATTTCAATCCGGTCCTGCAGGCGGCGGTTCGCAGGGGTCATACGTACCTCCTATCGAACGTCAATCAGAATTCGTGAGGGACCAAAAGCCGAGGCAGGATCGGACGAACCATGTTCCCTCCCCCGAGGAAACGATTCAAGGCTGGAGCTCGGCCAGTGTTAAGAAGGGCATCATATCGCTAGTAATCACGGAGTCAAGGGAAAAAACTTTCCTTTCTACGTCTTTCCAGGATATTTAGATAGTTACTGCAGACAGGCGACTTACACACCAAGTACCCAATGGCCTGGTTGCCGCGTTGTGAGTGTAGTCGCGATGTTACGCCAACGATCCCGTCGGACTCAGGTCGAAAGCTAGTAGATTTCCTTGCCCGAGCGCCTCGACACCATACTTTGAAACTGCTTCACGCCGGCGTGATACTGCGTATGTTCGATTGTCGCCTGTGCGCCTGTCACTGTCGTTGTTCCTTGCACGTATGCAATAGCCACGACGTCGTCGTACGGAATGATTCTCTTGAGCCCGAATCTGGACCTCTGCCAAACGCCCTCCTCATCGGAGTGGATTGTACGCGGCCAGCCGTAGAAGGCGATAAAAACGAATGCGAGTGGAATTAGTTGTATCCGTATCGGATCGCCCTCTCGGTGTGTGCCTATGGCGATGGCTGCTGAGAAGACCAGCGTTAGACTATAAACCCCAGTTACAAATGCGCTTGCTGGGAAGCTTTGCCGAGGGTCGCGACCATGAGCAGTATCGCGGCGCAAATCAACAAACGTCGAAACACAAACCCCGATATACCACAGCGTCGCAATGGTGGAACCGACTATCAGGTCGGCCTTCCAATCGACTGCCGAATGTCGGTCCAACATCCAGCCGATGATAAAGCGGACGGGAATCATCCCGACAACTACAAACATAATCTGGAGCGCAGACTGTATGCCGCTGATGGCGCTCAAACGGGCTAGGTATCTGAGGCGGTTCACCACTGCATTTCACCGCAGAATGCTGTCAGTGTCCACAGTTTGGCGGCAATCATCGCTGGAAGCTCAAAACTAACTGTCGTTAACAGCAATTACACTCACAACCAACCGCGTGGTCGGTTGTTGGTGTGCCGAACTCCTCAACTCACCGCTTTCCCTCGAAACTGCCTCAACCCGACCACCAGCAGCAGCACATCGAACAGCGCCAATCCGCCGATTACCGCGATTAACGACAGGTGAGGGAACTGCGGCACCAGCGTCGCTCGCAGTCCTTCACTGGCGTACACCAGCGGATTAACCAACACCACTTTTTGCAGGATGGGAAAGCTGTTGAGCGCGCTCCACGGATAGTACGTACATCCGAAGAAAATCATCGGCGTCAAGACCATGCTGAACATCAATCCGATGTGCTGCTGATTGACGCTGCAACCGAGCGCCAAACCACCGCACGCTGCAAACAGCGCCACCAGCAAAGTAACGCACGCGAAGGTCAGAGGACTGCTCATGCTGAACTCCACGCCGGGACGAAGAATCAGCCAGGCCAATGGAATCACAACCAGTCCGGCGAATAACGCTTGCAGCGTCCCCGCGAGAACCTTCTCAATCGCGACCCAGGAAATTTCCATCGGAGCGAGCAGGCGATCTTCAATCTCGCGCGTAAACTGAAATTCGGCAATCAGCGGCATGGCAACCGCCCAGATTCCGGTGAATACCATGCTGATCGCCATAATGCCCGGCAGTAACAGGCTCTTGTAGGCCTCCGGCATATATCCGCTGCGTACCATCACGCGCCCGAAGATGAAGACGAACATCAGCGGTTGCAGGAAAGTCTGCAAAAGAAGCTGAAAAAAGTTGCGCCGCGCGACATGAGCATCGCGGGCCAGCATGGCGAAAAAACATTTCCAGTTCAATCCCGCAACCTCCTTCCGGTGTGGTGCAGAAACAGGTTCTCGAGACTGGGCTCCGCAATGTGGACATCGCGAAGGTCCACGCTGGCCGCTGCGGCAAGACTGGCAATTTCGCGAATCAACGGCCCGCCAAGGTCGGCATACACATCCGCTCCAGTGGAATCGTTTTCCCGGACCTCTCTAACGCCAGCGAGAGATCGCAGTCCTTCCAGCAGTTCCGGAGTCAGCCGGTCGAATCGCAACTGCAACAAATATCCGCCCGGCACGGAGCTCTTCAACTCACTCGGCGTGCCCAGGGCGATGTTGCGTCCGTGGTCGATGATCGCGAGGCGATGGCACAAAGCGTCGGCTTCGTCCATGTT
Organism: uncultured Acidobacteriota bacterium; assembly: GCA_963799305.1. Classification (GTDB taxonomy): domain Bacteria; phylum Acidobacteriota; class Terriglobia; order Terriglobales; family Acidobacteriaceae; genus Acidiflorens. The sequence continues at coordinate 1,128,900 of CAWCWX010000002.1, forward strand.
GTGCGTGGTCAACAGAATCGTCTTTCCGGTTTTGTTGTACTCGCGGATGATCTCCCAGAGCAGTAATCTCGTTTGCGGATCCAGTCCCGCGCTCGGCTCGTCGAGAAAAAGAACTTGCGGATCGTGCATCATGGCTCGCGCAATCGAAAGCCGCTGCATCATGCCACCCGAAAAGCCGCGAACCATCTGATTAGCGCGATCGGTCAGCTTGAAGCGCTCCAGCAGATCGTCAGCGCGCTTCGCCCGCTGGACGGAATCCAAGCCGAAATAACCGCCGTGATAGAGAAGTATCTCTCGCGCGGTGAGTGAGAAATCGAGGTTAGGACGCTGCGCGACCACGCCAATCAGGCGCTTGGCTGCAACCTGCTCCTGCCAGACGTCATGCTCTCCGACCCATGCCTGCCCGGCCGTCGGCCGCACTCGAGTCGTGAGAATTCCGACCGTCGTGGACTTGCCCGCGCCATTCGGACCCAGCAGTCCGAAGACCTCGCCAGGCGCGATCTCGAGCGTCAGGCCATCGAGAGCAACGATTTCCGGCTTGGGCCCCTTGTTGCGCTTTCCGGACGGAGGCCCGCCACCCGCCGCAAAAGGCGGCGCCGAGGTATACACCTTCCTCAAGTCACGGGTGTGAATGCCAATCATCGTGAAAGTCCTCGGTTTGAGGATAGAAGTTGAAAAACTATCAGGATCCTGCGGCTACAGTCTTCACCGCAATCGTATCGTCCTTGACCTCTCCAGTAACCTTCGCGGACGCGCCGGCCAGTTCGCTCAGTTTGTCGAGCGCCGCTTTGTCGGTGGTGTCGAGGGTATAAACCTTGTCTCCGACCACCAGCGCGTACTTCGAGCCGCCCTTTACGCATTCGTGAGTGCAGGAAGCATCGTTGCCGGCCATCATGTGCTTGGCGCCGCACATGGCATCGCTGACCTTGCCAGTCAGAGTCTTGTCGGCTGCCCATGCGGGACACGCTGCCAAACCCGCAAAAATTAAGATGGTGAGTATACCCTCTGTAAGCGTGCGAACATTCATCGAGTCACTTCTCCTTGTGATCGGACGCGGTGGTCGGGACGCGCGTCCAATCCATTTTACTTGGATACGAACCGGATGGTGACATCCACCGTCTTGTCCTTTTCGTTGACAGCTTCATGAATCCCGATTTCCCACTGCACGCCGGCAGGCACAAGACGCGAGTTCTCGTTCACAAATCGCCGGGGATACTCGCTGTTATAGGGATCGCCCTCGCTCATCTTCCACGCCGCCAACAGGTGGGCCTTGGCCCCCGAATCCAGCCCGGTGATGTCGAGATCACCCATCGTAAACTGGTCGCCTTCATGAACGATGAGGCTGTAGGAAACTGTGCTGTGGTCGTCATCCATCGCCGCCTGAGGCTCAACGCGGGCAGTCATGTATCCCTTGGTGTGGTAGAGCTTGTCCACATTTTCCAGATCACTGACCAGGTGTACAGCGTCTGCGGGCTTCCCAATCGGAAGTTGAATCAGGTGTTGCAAGTCGTCTGCGGCAAGCGCTTTGTTGCCTTTCCACTCCACCGCGGATGTAGAGTACACCTTGCCCGGAATTAAGGGCAAAATCGCGTCTACTTCCACTTCGCCTTCTTCCTGTTTCACCACACGAGCCTGGGACTCTGCGAACGCCGCCTTCAGGTATCCACGTTGCAGACAAACCGGCAGGAACTCGATGCTCGCCACCTGCGCCAGCGGTGAGCGCAGGTACTCCGCTCCTGTGAGCTTTCGCGCCGCCGCCGTGAGCCCCGGCAGCAAATCCGGAGTCGCACCTGGAAAATCGACGTTACGAATTCGAATTTCCAGCGCCACCACTTTATACGCAATGGCAATCAGTGATCCACCTTCCGGCGGAGACTCCCGCAAATAGTCGACTCGCGCGGGAATCTGTTTCTCGTCAATCACCGCTTGCAACGCCTGTTCGACGTCGTCGGGCATGGTGCCCGACACAGGGATACGATCCCTGAACAGGGGGACGTGCTGCTTGAGCGCAGCGAGCAGTTGGTCATCTGTGAACCACACAAAATTCTCAAAATGCGCCGGCACCAGCTTGCTGTCGTCAACGTCTGTGAGCTGAAACTCTACTTTGGTGCCGGCCGGTGAATATGAGAACGAGTAAGCCACGTCGCTAAACAAGCCAGTGTTTCCCAGCCGCCGGGCCGCTTCCTTGAAGTCCGCTTCCACCACATTCTGGCCCAGCACCAGTCCGCTCGCCGGGAGAATCTCTTTTTCCATGTAGCGCTGGGTTCCGGTGACTTTCACTTCGATCAATTTGTAGGCGAGCACGGGCGCGGACTGGCCGCTGGCTGCCAATTTTGGAATGGCGAACAGGGTCCAGAATAAACAGGAGGCGAGGAAGAGGAAGGCAGGCTTCGTCATCGTCATCGGCCACGCTTGGCGGGAGCGGCGGCGGCAGAAAAATTCTTCTGCTTTTCCGCGATCTCGATGAAGGCTTTGGCCGCCCGGCTGAGCGACTTGTCTTTGCGGAACACGAGCGCCAGATCGCGGCGAATTTGCGCGTCCGACAGCGTGAGCGCGACCAGCGCATTGGCGCGGATATCTTCCTGAATGTTCGAGCGCGCGATAAAACCCACGCCCACGTCGGCCGCGACAAAACGCTTCAGCAATTCACTTGAGTCCATTTCCATTGCGTAGTGCGGCTTCAGATGGCGGTCGTAGAACAGAGTTTCGAGCGCGTCACGCGTGTGTCCGGCTTTTGGCACAACCAACGGGTAGGCCGCCACCTCGGCCACCGTGACAGTCTTCTTCGCAGACAACGGATGATTGGGCGGTGTGATGGCGACCAATTCGTCCCGGTGGATGGGCACACATTGCAGCCGATTGTCCGTCACGGGAAGCGACACGACTCCGAAGTCCACCGAGTTGTCACTGACCGACTCCAGAATCTTCGCGTAGTCCGAGCGCTTGATGTTGACCGCCACATCCGGATAATTTCGCTTGAACTGTGCAAACACCTCGGGCAGGATGTGCAGGCAAGTGCCCTCATTTGCTCCTACGACAATCGCCCCGCGCGGCACATGCTCGGTTTCGGCGATCGCGGTGAAGATCTCCTTGCGCTCTTCCAGTGTCTCTTCGGCGTATTTAAAGAAAAGCTTGCCCGCTACAGTCAGCGACACGCGTCCCCCGGAGCGGTCCAGCAGCCGCGCCCCGATCTCTTCTTCTAGTGCGCGAATCTGCGAAGAAATTGCCGGCTGCGTCCGAAACCGTTTTTCCGCAGCTCGCGAGAAGCTGGATAGCCGAGCTACTTCCAGAAAGATTTCGAGCTGATCGAAGTCCATGTGAAGGGTTGACCTCGAATACTATATCCAGCATCGCGCTGGTGTGGAAGGGGGTCTTGTGGGGCCTGCCCTGAACTCGCCGAAGTACCGGCGCTACTTCTTGCTGGCCAACTGCAAAGCCTGCTCCAGCAGCGGCGCCGGGTCCTTGCGAACCGTCACCGCATCTTTGCCTAACACCTTCTCCAGTTCGCCGCGAAGCGGAAGCGGCGCGGATACCGGTGTGTTTGTATCGCGCAGCAGCGCCTCTGTCTCCAACAGGGCCGCATAGGCCAGTTTTTTGGGATATCCCTGCTGGTTCAGAAAGACGCCATAGGCTTGCCAGTCCGCCGCTTCTGCCATCGGATCCTTCGCCGAGCGGTCCAGCTTCAACGCATTCTGATAAAGAGAAAGCGCGTCGCCGACGCGGCCCGATTTCGACTCCAGCATCGCCTGATTCACCGAGGCCACGCTCTCGATCCTCGGCTGGTGAGTTTCAGAGGCGATGTTTCGTCCCAACTCGTACAGCTTCAAAGCCCGATCGGGGTGATTCGCGCGCAGATTGCAGTCCGCCAGCCTCATGAGCACCGGCAGAACGACGTTGGGGTCAGGCCGGACTCCGCTCTTCGCCGCCGCTTCCAGGAAAATCGTGTAGTGCGGAATAGCAGCGTCAAATTTCCGCTGGCTGTCCAGTAGTCCGGCCAGGTACAGGTGCGCGTAGGTTTGCCGTGGATCGACTTTGAGCGCCTTTTCCCAACTGGCGATCGCTTCCTCCGGCCGGTTGAAATAGCTGGCCAGGATTCCATGGTTGACCAGCAGGTCGGGATCGTTCTGCCACTTCGTCAAGGCCTGGGTGGCAACCCCGTCCGCCTCTTCGAAACGCTGATGAGCCGTCAGATACCTAAGAAATGCGATGCGGGGCGCCGGATCCGACGGGTTCGCTGCGATCGCCAGTTGGTAGGCCGCGGTAGCTGCGCCGGCATTGCCCGAGTCGGACTGCTTCTGCGCCAGCCGCATTTCCAGCGACGCGTCAAACGGATTCAGAACCGCCGCCTTCTGCATGGAGTGCAAATCATCGTTGTGCACTACGAAGGCATAACGAGTCTGATCGAGTCCAGCCAGCGCAAGAAGAAAAATCGCCGTAGCAATTCGGAAAGCACGGGGTACTGTCGCCTGACTTCGCATCCATGCCCAGGCCGGCCCCGCCGTCTCAGCGGCCGCTCCGGCGGCGGAAGCGACCCGTTCCTGCGTGTTCAACAACAGCGCTGCAATACGTCCATCGCGAAGCTTCCAGATCGCTCCATCCAGAATGAAGTGATGCAGGTTCACCAGTGCGGTAAAGATCAGAAAACTCGCGGTAAAATCGTAGTGAAATACATAACTCGCCAGCCACGGTCCCGGCACAAACAATGCTACTCCGCCGACGACCTGAATCGCGAAGTAAGCCCACGGACGCCATTCTCTCTTTTCCGCAACCGCTTCGCGCCGCGCATAGTAACTGGTGATCCACAAATACTGTGCCGAATGCATAAGCGGCAGCACGCCGGTGCTGTAGCGGCTTTGCGGCAGACTGATCCCTTTCATCATCGCCAGCAATCCCGGAACAAAAAACCACAGGATCTGGGTCGAGAAAAGTACCAGAGGCGGCGTCATCGCCTTCCAGCCAATCCGGCGGACCAGATTGCGCAGGCCGTAAGTGGAAAAGGCGAGGAAAGCGATCGCCAGCACACCGCGGACGATGAGGCTGGCTCGATTCGGGATGCCGATGGAAAGAAAAAGGCGGTCCGACGGCCCCGTGTGCAGATTCAAAAACAGGATGGCGTACGAAAGAATGAAAGCAGAATAAATCGCCTGTCGGGTGTTTTCTTCGATCTGCGCGCCCGCCCGTCGCGCGAACATCATGAACAATCCGTAGTTCTGTCCCGAGTAATGCCACGGGCTGATGGTCAGGTACAGAGTAAAAATCCACGGCAGCAACTCAAACTTGAGGTGCGAGAGCAGGACGGTGAGCAAAACAAGCCCGGTAATGTGGATCGTAAAAATGCGATATTTCCGGAAGTCGGACTCGTTGTGATACGCCCGATACAGCGTCGACATGTAATGCGGATAATTCAGAAACAGCGCGAGCCCGTAGAACGCGATCGCCCAGGTCGGAGAATTCGAGAGCGAAGAGTACCCCAGCAAAATCAGCGGCAGCGACCAGGCACCGCATCCGACGATGAGGTCGAGCGCTGGATTGTGAATCCAGCGGACAGTCGAGTGCTCAGAAGTGACTTGGCTGGCCATGTTTTTCGAAAGGGGATCAACAGAATTATAGGATTGAACCGAAATGGAGAGAGTAATCAGGAGGACACGGCTGGAAGTAACACCGTCGCGCCGGCGCCCTGCCCATACCTAGAGGCGAGGGCAGGGTGCCCTCGCGACTGCCGGCAAGGTGCCGGCGCTACGTTCGGTTGCTATACGTTGATCACGCTCACCAGTTCCTTTACCGCCGCCGCACTCTTGTCCAGAGCTGCTTTTTCGCCTGCGGTGAGCTTGATCTCGATGATCTGCTCGATGCCCTTGGCTCCCAGTTTTACGGGCACGCCAACATACAGGCCGCGAATACCGTACTCACCGTTCAGATACGCGGCGCAGGGCAGGATCTTCTTCTTGTCTTTCAGGATGGCCTCGACCATTTCCGTCGCGGCCGCGGAGGGAGCGTAGTAGGCCGACCCCGTCTTCAGATACTTGACGATTTCGGCGCCGCCATCCCGCGTGCGCTGGACGAGTTTCTCAACCGTCGCGGCGTCCATTAGTTCTGTGATCGGAATTCCGGCGACGGTGGAATAGCGCGGCAACGGGACCATAGTGTCGCCGTGTCCTCCAAGCACAAAAGCGGTGACGTTTTCGACGCTGACGTTGAGCTCCATCGCGATGAAAGCGCGAAAGCGCGCCGAGTCGAGAATTCCGGCCATGCCGATCACACGTTCGCGGGGGAATCCGCTCATCTTGTAAGCGGCCTGCGCCATGGCGTCGAGCGGGTTGGAAACTACGATCAAAATACAGTTCGGCGAATGCTTCACTGCCTTCGCGACCACATCCTTCATGATGTTGTGGTTGGTGTTGAGCAGGTCGTCGCGGTTCATGCCGGGCTTTCGCGGAATCCCGGCCGTGATCACGACGATGTCGGAGTTCGCGGTGTCGGCGTAGTCGTTGGTCCCGACGACAAAAGAATCGCGCTTCTCGATGGGCATGGCTTCGAGCAGGTCGAGCCCCTTGCCCTGAGGTACGCCTTCGATGATGTCGATCAAGACAACATCGGCAAGTTCCTTGGAAGCGATCCAGTGGGCGGCAGTCGCGCCCACGTTTCCTGAACCGACTACGGTCACTTTCTTGCGCATGGTGTTTCCTTTCAGATGGCCGCAAAAATCTTTACCACAGGGAACACGGAGGACACGGGGGAACGCTACTTCGCCGCCGTCGCCACTGCTGCATCCATGTTTTCGATAATGTAGTCCGCAAATTCGCTGGTCTTCACTTTGGTCGCGCCTTCCATCAGACGCTCGAAGTCGTAGGTAACCTTCTTCTGCTCGATAGTGCGTTCGAGACTCTGTTCGACCAGGTCGGCGGCCTCGCTCCATCCCAGGAAGCGGAACATCATCATTCCGGAGAGCATGACCGAGCCGGGATTGATCACGTCTTTGTCGGCATACTTGGGAGCCGTACCGTGCGTGGCTTCGAAGATGGCATAGCCGTCGCCGATGTTGGCCCCGGGGGCGATGCCGAGTCCGCCGACCTGCGCGGCGCAGGCGTCGGAAATGTAATCGCCGTTCAGGTTCGGCGTGGCCAGAACGCTGTACTCATCGGCGCGCGTGACCACTTGCTGAAAGATGGAGTCGGCGATGCGGTCGTTGATCATCAGCTTTTTCTTCCACGCGCCGTGGCCATGGGTGGAGTAAATCGAATCGAGGCACGCCTTCACTTCTTTGTACAAAGCCTGGCGGAAGTCGTCGGTGGCGAATTCCAGGCCGGGTTCGATCAGGGCACCGTTCTCTTCCGCGGTCAGGCCGGGTTTCTTATCTTTGTTATCGAGAATCCAGCTTTCGCGCTCGGTGACCACGCGGTCGCGGAATTCCTCAGTGGCCACGTCGTATCCCCATTGCCGGAAGGCGCCCTCGGTAAATTTTTGAATATTGCCTTTGTGGACGAGCGTGACGGTCTTCAATCCGTTGTCGAGAGCGTGCTGAATGGCCATCCGCACCAGGCGCTTTGTGCCCGTCACCGACATCGGCTTGATGCCCACACCCGAGTCGAGTCTGATTTGCTTTTTGCCACTCTTCAGCATGTCTTTGTTGAGGAACTCGATCAGTCGGGCAGCGTCGGGGGTGCCTTGTTCCCATTCGATCCCAGCGTAGACGTCTTCGGTGTTTTCCCGGAAGATGACCACATCCATGCGCTCGGGATGCTTTACCGGCGAAGGCACGCCCTTGTAATACTTCACCGGACGCACGCAGGAGTAGAGATCGAGAATCTGTCGCAGGGCGACGTTGAGTGATCGGATTCCGCCGCCGACGGGTGTTGTCAGCGGACCTTTGATGGCAACCCGAAATTCGCGGATGGCGTTGACCGTATCGTCAGGCAGCCAGTTCTGGAAGCGCGCCTTGGCTTTTTCGCCAGCAAAAACTTCGTACCAGACTACGGCTCGCTTTCCTCCATAGGCTTTCTCCACGGCGGCGTCGAACACGCGCACGGATGCTTTCCAGATATCGCGGCCCGTGCCGTCTCCCTCGATGAAAGGGATAATCGGACGATCCGGCACACTGTACTTGCCGTTGCTGTAGCCGATCGTCTGCCCACTGGCCGGGACCGGAACTCCGTTGAACGACGCCATGAATCCCAACCTCCGTTTGAAAGGTTCAACTCCGCTCTATTGTTAGCGATGTGACCGTGACGTCTTTGTTTGGGCGATCCTGTCGATTGCGCGCCACTTTCGAGATCTTCACTACGATATCCTGTCCTTCGACCACTTCGCCGAAGATCGTATGTTTCCCCGTGAGCCAGTCCGTGTTCCCAACGGTAATAAAGAATTGAGACCCGTTGGTGTTCGGGCCCGCGTTGGCCATGGCAAGCTTGCCGGCTTTATCGAAACGATGCGCGGAGCCATTGGTCTCGTCCTCGAACTGATAGCCGGGCCCGCCCATGCCGGTGCCCTGCGGATCTCCGCCCTGGATCATGAAGTCAGGAATGACGCGATGAAAGATCGTACCGTGGTAGAGCGGGTTTTTGCTCTTCGTGCGGGTACTGGGATGCGTCCACTCCCGCTTACCTTCCGCCAGTTCCACAAAGTTGGCGACGGTCTTGGGAGCATCCTTCTCAAACAGGCGGCAAACGATGTTGCCTTCGGTGGTATTAAAAACCGCATAAGTGCCGGGCGTGCGTGCCATAGAATTCCTCTCGTTTCTGATTCGTGCTTATTGACTTGGTGTTGACTTTTTTACGGGAGCGGACGGCTTGGGTGCCGGTTTGGTCATGGGCGCGCCAAGCTTGGGTGCCGCTGGTTTGGCGGCTGCGCCCTTGATTTCGATATGCGTGATCTTTACCGGACGCAGTGGCCGCTCGCCGTCCGTGGCCATACGGGCGATCTGCTTGACCAGTTCCACCGCGGCTGGATCGCACTGTCCGAAAATTGTGTACCCGCCGTTCAGACTCGGATAGGGAACCTCAGTGATGAAAAACTGCGAACCGTTAGTATCCGGTCCAGCGTTGGCGTAAGCGAGGCGGCCGGGGCGGTCGAACTTCAGAAAGGGCGAAGTCTCATTCTTGAACTTGTATCCGGGATCGCCCATGCCACTGCCTGCCGGATCGCCCCCCTGAATCATGAATTCGGGGATCACGCGATGGAAAATCGTACCGTCATAAAGGGGCACGCCGTGCTTCTTCCCATGCGAGACGGGACTGGTCCAATCCTTGGTCCCATTTGACAGCCCGATAAAGTTGGCGACGCCGATGGGAGCTTCCTTGGGGAAGAGCTCGCAGGACAGATCACCGACCGTAGTGTGGATGACGGCGGTTGGCCCGGCGGGGGCTGTTGCAGCCGGCGTTCGTACCGGAGGTTTGGCGGCAGGCGTGGCTTGGCCGAAGCCGAACAAAGACGAGAATAAAATCAGGACAAGCGTGCACAGCGATCGCATAGGCATCCTCAGGATTGTGTTGGCAACCTTTGATTGTATCAAGGCACGGGGGCGAGCGCGGGGCGCCAGATCTACTCGCCTGAACTCTAAGGTAAATGATTCAGCAACTGTCATCCTGAGCCGCCCGAAGGCGAAGCCGAGGGTGAGCGAAGGATCTGCTTTCTTCTCACTCACAAGGAAGCAGATCCTTCGCGCGATCAGGATGACAAGTCTTAAATGTGTAGTAGCTAGTGGCCAGCTTGCATCTCCCGGCTGACCCGCTCAGCTTCCCGAAAAACGCGCATCAAATTGCCACCAAGAATTTTTCGAATGTCGTCGGCACTGTATCCGCGATCCAGCAGCGCTTGTGTAATCTTCGGCAGATCAGCGGCGGAGTCAATCCCCAGAGGAGTCGCGCCGCTTACCCCGTCAAAGTCCGACCCCAGTCCGACATGATCGACCCCGGCGACCTTGGCGATATGGTCAATGTGATCGATCAGCGATTTAAACGGCGGACGCGGAATCTTCGCCGCCCACTCGCGCTCGAGGCGGTCGTTATCGAGATACGTGATCGTTTTCCCGGCCGCCTTCATCTGGTCGTCGAAGGCCTTGACCGCGGCGTCGCGGTCTTTACTTTGTGCTTCCGCCGCCTTGCGGTAGTCCTCGTCGATAAAGGCATTGTAGAAATTGACCTGCACCACGCCGCCGTTCTTTGCCACTGCGCGAAGCATGTCGTCGGTCATATTTCGCGGATGGTTGGTCAAGGCTCGGGCCGAGGAGTGCGACGCGATCACCGGCGCCTTGGTCACGGCGATTGTGTCATAGAACGTCTTGTCCGCAACATGGGAAATATCCACCAGCATGCCGAGGCGATTCATCTCCAGCACGATCTGCTTGCCGCCGTCGGTGAGGCCGTTGTGGTGCTCGATTTTCGGATCGTTGATGTCGCCCGAAGAATCGGCAAACTCGTTGGTATTCGACCAGCTCAAAGTCATATAGCGAACGCCAAGGCGGTAAAAATCGCGCAACACCCGGATATCGTTCTCGATCGAATGCCCGCCTTCGATGCCCATCAGCGCCGCCAGCTTTTTCTGTTTGTGAGCGCGCTCGATATCGTCGGTGCTGAAGGCCATCATCATCCGGTCCGGATGCCGCGCCGCCTGCTCATAGACGGAGTCGATCAGATCGAGCGTGTGGCGGGCGTAGTGGCCCTGGTTCGTCTCCGGCTCCACCCAGATGGAAAAGAATTCGGCGCCCAGGTTGCCGGCCTTCGCCTTATCCAGAGAGATGTGGCCGTAATCTTTAGGGTCGGTCGACCCGATGTCAAAGCCTTCGTCAAGAAAACGCTGCGGCGTGTCGGCGTGCGTATCCACGACCAAAGCCGAGTCGTGAATCTGGCGGGCCTTAGTGCTGACCGTGGGCCCCGCATCTTGTGCGCGGGCGAAAACGAACAGGAACAGCAACAGCATTGGAAGCGAGATCAGTCGTTTAGTCATAGGAATCGCTGAAGGAGGATTCTATACGAGGCAGGCGGCTGCTTGCCGGACGCAGTCGTCCAACGGCTGATCCGTATCGATCACGGTTTTGCGATACGAAATCGGCTCGAAGTGCGCCTTCACCTCGAGATAGAGCGCGAAGTCGCGATTGCGCGCGGGATGGTTCGGATCGAGCGTGAGCCGGCGTCGCGCCGACTCCTCGGAACAAGTACATTCCAGAATCACCCACGGCTGGCCACTCTCGGCGGCGAACGCAACAACTTTATCGATCTGATACCGTCGCGAAAACGTTCGGCCGTCGAGAAAGACCTTCCGCTCCGGGTCCTCCCGCAGCAGGAAGCCCGCGGTTTGCAGCATCACGTCCATGCAGAAGTCGTCCTGCGCAGTGGAATATTCGATGTCGTCAGGCGCGAACAGCGCGGCTCGAATTTCATCCTTGCTGAGCACGCAGCCCGCAGTGCTCTCGGACAACGCACGCGCCAAACTACTCTTGCCGGTTCCAGGAAGTCCGGCCATGAGGATGATCATATTCGGAGGCTGAGCGAGGTAGAGATCAGTTCGAGCCGGTCACGGCGGCATCGGTATCGGTGTCGAGGGGAGCGATGCGTGGAAACACGGTCTGCGTCTGGCGCCAGTCAGAGTAGCGGTCGGAAACCATCACGTGAAAGCACCAGTGACGGCGCTCCTCTTCCGGTTCCACCAAGCCCAGTTGGTGCAGATAAAACAAATATCGTTCTACGAAGCGCACCTGATCCTTCGTCATACCGCGGCGTTGCAGGTCAACCGTGAGGCCGGCCAGATGCGAAGACGCCGTGTCGCCCTCGGCCGGGGCGGCATTGCGGTTGTGGCGGCGCAGTTTCTTCTGAACCTTTACCGTGCGCACGGCCGAATTTACCTGAATCTGCGCGTGAAATTCTTTGTAGTAAGCTTGGCTGAGATCTTCCACAAAATCGCGCGTCCAGGGACGGCAGTAGCGGCGCGCCGGATCCAAGCTGCGCTCGATCTTTACGGTCTTGCTTTCGCGAATCGGAACCAGCGCGTTCGAAGCCTTCAGCGCTTCGAGTTCGTCGTCATCCTGGATTCGGGGCAATTCGAGGCGGTCGATTTCTTCATTCTGCCGCAGCAGGGAATCGTGCGAAGGCCGCAACATCGGATTCCAGCGCAGCCTGCGATGATGGCTTGATTTGCGATGCGACTTCGCCGACGTGGCGCGATTCGGCTCGGTGCTGTGCAGGGCAAAAGCCGCTCCCTGCGCCAGAAGTAGCGCGACGGCTACCATGAACACCGACTTATACCGCGTCCAAAGGGTCATGATCTGGGGAAGCTGCGAGTACTTGGGAAAAGCCCAAATGCCCGGCAGGAGTGGTTATTCTAACCCACGAGTCAAGTCATGCATGCAGGAATCGCTCGGCCAGAGGTTACAAAGGAGACTTACCAGTAACTGGTTACCCGCCAAATGCCGCGCTGGACGGTCCATTTGGGTTCAACAAGATAGCGGGTGGCGATACCCTCCTACTTCCTAAACAGGTCCCCAATCGCCTGTTTCATGACCTGTCCGCTGACCTCGGAGATTGATTTGGTGAGTGGAATATCCTTCGGGCAAATCTCCACGCAGTTCTGCGCGAAGCCGCATTCGTGGATGCCCCCATCCCCCATCAAAGCCGACAGCCTTTCGCGGGCCAGAGCTCTGCCGGTAGGATGCGTGTTAAAGAGTCGCACTTGTGAAATCGCTGCCGCGCCGACGAATCCGGTGGACTCGTTGAACTGCGGACACGCCTCCATGCAGCATGTGCACGAGATGCAACGCGAGAGCGGATACGTCTCTTCTTGTTCTGCGACCGGCAGTCGCGGTCCGGGTCCAAGATCGTAGGTTCCGTCGACCGGCACCCATGCCTTCACTTTTTTCAGGTTCTCGAAAAGCACGCTGCGATCGACGGAAAGATCGCGCACCAACGGAAATTTCGACAGCGGTTCCAGTTTGATCGGCTGCTCCAGTTTGTCGAGCAGCGCAGAGCACGCCATCCGCGCTTTGCCGTTGATCAGCATGGCGCACGAACCGCAGACCTCTTCCAGACAATTCGAGTCGTAGGTAACGGGCGTGGTCTGTTTGCCGTCACGGGTCACAGGCCTGGCCGCAACCTCCATCAACGCCGACGTGACATTCATGCCCGGATGATTGGGGACGTCGAACTCTTCCCATGACGGCTTGGCGTCGGGAGTGAGCTGGCGCTTGATTTTTATGGTGACGGTTTTGTTAGCCATAAGCTCGGGTCCCCGTTAATCACAACTCCTCAATTGAACTGTCACCCTGAGCGAAGCGAAGGATCTGCTCTCTTGTGCGACAAAGGAAAGCAGGTCCTTCGCTGCGCTCAGGATGACAGTTCTAAAGGTGGCCAAATTTCATTCATCTCACTTCGCCACGTCATACTTCCGCGGCCGCGGCGGAATCAGCGACGCGTCCACTGGCTCAAACTCAAACTTTGGCTCATCCGCATCGGGCGCGAAGGTTGCTTTCGTTGTTTTCATCCAGTTCTTGTCGTCGCGGTCCGGGAAGTCAGGTTTGTAGTGAGAGCCGCGGGATTCATCCCGCAGACGCGCGCCCTGGGCGATCACTCGTGACAGTTGCAGCATGTTGTAAAGCTGACGGGCAAACGCCACCGTAGTATTTGCCCATTGGGTCCGGTCGCTCAGGTTGATGTGCTGGAAACGTTCCAGCATCTCCACCAGTTTCGCGTCAGTTTGAACCAGGTTCTTGTTGTAGCGCAGGACGGTGCAGTCCTTGGTCATCAACTCGCCCAGCTCGCGCCAGAGCAAAAAGGGATTCTCTTTGCCGTCGGCGCTCATCAGCCGAGCATTGATTTCCTGTTGCCGCTTGCGCTCGGCATCGAAGTGGCCGTTGCTGTCGGATTTTTTCATACCGCGCGCGTACTGCATGGCCGCTGGACCCGAGATGAAGCCTCCGTAGATGCAGGAGACCAGCGAGTTCGCTCCCAGGCGGTTCGCGCCGTGATATTGATACTCGGCTTCTCCGGCAGCGAAAATGCCGGAGACGTTGGTCGCCTGTTTGTAATCGACCCACAGGCCGCCCATTGTGTAGTGCATACCGGGGAAGATTTTCATCGGCGTGTCGCGGGGATCGTCACCGACAAACTTCTCATAGATTTCAAGAATGCCTTCGAGTTTGCGGTCGAGCACCTTGCGGTCGATGTGGGTGAGATCGAGATAAACCATGGGCTTGCCATCGATGCCAAGGCCATGCTCGTACACCACTTTGAAAATTGCCCGCGTCGCTACATCGCGCGGCACGAGGTTGCCGTACTTCGGATACCACTCTTCCAGAAAATACCAGCGCTCCGCCTGCGGAATACTTTTCGGATCGCGCTTGTCACCGGCAGTTTTGGGAACCCAGACACGTCCTCCCTCGCCGCGGGCCGACTCCGACATCAGTCGCAGCTTGTCTTCGCCGGGAATCGAAGTGGGGTGAACCTGGATGAACTCGCCGTTCGCGTAGTAGGCGCCTTGCTGATAGAGCGCCGATTGGGCCGACCCCGTGCAGACGACCGAATTCGTTGACTTGCCGAAGATGGCGCCTATGCCGCCCGTGGCCACGATGATCGCGTCGGCAGGGAAGGTGCGGACTTCCATCGTCCGCAAGTCCATCGCACAGATGCCGCGGCAGGTGTGGGTTCCGTCGAGCACGGCGGAGAGAAATTCCCAGTGCTCGTACTTCTTTACCTTGCCTTCGGACTCATAACGCCGTACCTGCTCGTCCAAAGCGTAAAGCAGTTGCTGCCCGGTAGTCGCGCCCGCGAAAGCGGTGCGGTTGAACAAAGTTCCACCAAAACGTCGAAAGTCGAGCAGGCCTTCGGGTGTGCGATTGAACGTGACGCCCATGCGGTCGAGCAAATCGATGATCCCCGGCGCAGCCTCGCACATGGCTTTCACCGGAGGCTGGTTGGCGAGGAAGTCCCCGCCGTAGATGGTGTCGTCGAAGTGCTGCCAGGTGGAGTCGCCCTCGCCCTTCAGGTTCTTGGCTGCGTTAATTCCGCCCTGCGCGCAGACCGAGTGCGAACGCTTCACTGGGACGATCGAAAACAGGTCAACCTCGCCGCCCATCTCGGCGATCTTGATGACGGCCGCCAGCCCCGCCAGCCCGCCGCCCACCACGATAATCTTTGGAGTCGCTGCCATTCTGATTGAGTCGCTATCGCATTACGATGTTATCGGTCGAGCTATCCGGCTTCCACGGATGATACGGTGTCCGGAAAAAACCGGACATACTATACAAGCCAATCGCCACCAGTCCCAGCGCCAGCGCGAAGCATACGTAGCCAAAGCGGCGGCGCGCTTTTTCTCCGGTAGTAATCCCCCACTTCGCTGCGAACAGCCACACGCCGTAAGAAAAATGCCAGCAAGCGGCAATGATCCCGACCAGATAAAACGCAATCATCCAGGGATTCTGAAATTCCCCCTGCACCTTGGAGAACGCCGCCTCGGGATGCGTGGGAAGATGCACGCCGGTGAAACGCAGATAGTACATGTGCTGCGCAATGTAGATCAGCGCGACGATGCCCGTCCAGCGCTGCGCGGTGTACAGCCAATTGCCGCTCCACGGATACTCGACTACGTTGCCTTCGCCCCGGTACCAGATGAATATGCCGTAGAGCGAGTGATAGAGAATCGGCAGCCAGATGCCGAACAGTTCCAGCAGAAACACGAAAGGCAGGCTGTTCAGGAACTTTACTTGTGCGGTGTAAGCATCCGGGCCCTTGAAGGCTTCGGCGTTGGAAATGAAATGCTCCAGGAGAAAAAGCCCGATGGGGACGATGCCGCTGAGCGAATGCAGACGCCGAAGCACGAACGACGTGCCAACTCCGGCTCGCAGCGGGGCGACTCCTGGTTTGATCTTCGGCACTGTTTGGGTAGACGACGCCAAGGGCGAGTGTTCCTTACTTGCACTGGAGTGGTGAAGCTAACCATTTATTATGTTGGTTGGTAGAGGGCGGAGTCAAGAAAGCGCGCCCAAATCAAAACGAATCACAAGTTGTACCCCTACGAACCGGGCTAAAATATTCCCGGTTGTTCAAGCCCAAGAGGTAGAGATGCGACACCTGAGACCGTTTTGTCCTGCTTTGTCCTGCCGCAGCTAAACAGCCGTGAGCGGTAATGAGAGCCGAAGGCCAGGCCGCGGGCTCGAGTCCCTTCAGCGGACAAGTCATCGGACCGGGGACTTGGTGTTACGTCCGCAGGGTGGTGAGAACGTCATTGGAGGTGTCGTGCCAGTTCCACCACTCATACGGCGGAGTCTGGCGGGGACGGACCACAAGGAAACCGGCGCGGATCGGCGAGCATCTCAGAGGTTGGAGTAAACTGCAGATGACCCACGCTTGAGAAGCTCTACGTCAAGAACCGGATTGAGGCCGAACCGGTCGCAATGCAAGGCGGCATTATTTCTTTGGAAATAGAGTGCGGCCATACGAAACACGAAGCTCCAAGCGCCAAGTAGCGCGCAGGTCCCAGGAGACTGAGTTATGAACCCGTCACGAAGCAAAATTGTCCTGTTTCTTAACCGCACATTGCTCATCATCATCGCACTTTCATTCCCTGCGCTGGCGCAGGTCACTTCCGGCACCATCTTCGGCAGCGTGAAAGATCCCTCCGGCGCCATGATCAAGGACGCCACCGTTACGATTACGAATCCTGCGAATGGACTCACCCGAACCGTGGTGAGCGGGGATGACGGAAACTTCTCTGCTCCCGGCCTTTATCCGGGAACGTATAACGTTACCGTCGAAGCTACGGGCTTCAAGAAACTGGAAACCAGGGGAATTGTGCTGAGCGCCGCCGACAAACTGGGCGCCGGAGATTTCGTTCTGGCTGTGGGCACAACCTCTGACGAAGTGACCGTCACCGCCGACGCGGGACAGGTCCAGTTGCAGTCCAGTTCAGGAGAGCGATCCGATCTGATCAGCAGCAAACAGCTCAATGACGTCGCGATGAACGGCCGCAACGTGCTGGACTACATGAAACTTGTTCCCGGCGTGGTAGGTACGCCTGACCTTCACGTGTCGGGCACAGGCAGCCTCTCTGCGTTCAACATCAACGGCACGCGCGGCAACGAACATGAATACACCATTGACGGTGCCTCCAACGTGGACACCGGTGACAACGGCGGGACCCACGTGACTCTGAACACCGACGCGATTGAAGAGGCGAAGATCCTGACCTCAAACTATCAGGCGGAATTTGGCAAGGCCGCGGGTGGGCAGATTGCGCTCGTCACCAAAAGTGGCACGAACCAATGGCACGGCAACGGCCGCTACTTTCACCGACATGAGGGGCTGAATGCCAACGAGTACTTCAACAAAACAAATCAGTTGTCCGGCGACAGGCCAAATACCCCGGCACTGTATCGGTACAACGACATCGGCTACCAAATCGGGGGACCGATCAAAAAGGACAAGGTCTTCGTTTTCTGGAGCCAGGAATTCTATCGCCAGTTAGTTCCTGAAGGTGGAACGATTCAGATTTATACGCCGACCGCACTGGAGCGGCAGGGCGACTTCTCGCAGTCCACCGACGGAAACGGCAATCCCATTTCTATCAGCGGACCCGGAATCACCAACAATGTGATTACTTCGGGAATCAACCCGGCGATGCAACAACTCCTCAACCTTTTCCCTTTGCCCAATGTGAGCGGGTTCGGGATTGGCGGCCAAAACTACAATTTCTCAATAGCGCCTTCAGGCAACGCGCCGCGCCGCGAAGACCTTCTCCGCGTAGACTATCAAATCAACAGCAGGAACCGCCTGTACGGGCGCTGGTTACACAACTCCGAAACCGATACCAGCCCCTTTCTGCCGTTCCCTGGACCATTTGGCATCTTCGCATGTTCGTCGGCGGTTAACTTTCCCGGCGGTTGCGTCCAGCAGCATCCAGGCTGGAACTTCTCAGCGAACCTCGTCAGCACGATTACGCCGAACGTGTTGAATGAATTCTCTGTGGGACCCAGTCACACCCTTTCGAACGCCTACGGCGTGAACGGCAATATCTCACTCGACAAGAACGGCATCACACTCCCTCTCTTGTATCCCGCTACAACCATTCCAGACATCGGCTTCGGCGGCCTGGACAACGTCGCCTTCAATGGGCCTTATCTTGGCGGTACACCCTGGACCCAGGCTAATACCACCATCAATGTCAACGACAATCTGAGCTGGGTCCGGCATAATCACACATTCAAGGCTGGAATGTTCTATCAACGCAGCCGCAAGAATCAAATTGCCTGGGGCAACGTCAATGGGCAATTCAGCTTCCAACCCACCACCACCAACGGTTACAACCTGGGCGATCCAATTGCCGCCGAACTACTGGGATACTTCAACAGCTTCGACCAGTCCACCGCGCGTCCCACGGGTGCGTTCCGTTACAACCAATTCGAGTTCTATGTGCAGGACACCTGGAAGGTGACCTCGCGCCTGACCTTGGATTACGGCATGAGGTTCTCGTGGATTCCGCCCCAGTACGATGCCAATAACCAAATCGCGCTCTTCGATCCGGCGTCCTATGACCCAACCAAGGCGGTAACCATCGACTCCGGCGGCAACATTGTGCCCGATAGTGGCGACCCGTTGAACGGTATGCGATACACGAAGAACGGCGAAATCCCGGATGGCGGGTGGAACAGCCGTGGCATCATGCCGGAACCGCGTTTTGGTTTCGCCTATGATCTGTTTGGCACGCACAAAACGATCCTGCGTGGCGGCGCGGGCATGACGCACGACCGTGTCCAGGGCAACCTGATCTTCAATACTGTCTTCAACAACCCGGCCCTAGTGCAAACGGCGCAGGTAGCGGCCAACAATGTTGCCAATCTCCCGAGCCTTGGAGGAGATTTCGGAAACTTCGTTCAGGGCGATAGAAACATTATTGGCGCCGCCAGAGATGGCAAGGTGCCGACGGTTTATAGCTTTAGTTTTGGCATACAGCACGAAATTGCCAAAGGCACGACGATCGACTTGGCTTATGTCGGCACGCTGTCTCGTCATCTGGTAACCGGGCGGGACATCAATGCGGTCCCCTTCGGGTACGCTTTCACTGCGGCCGCGCAGGATCCGAACAACTTTTCCGGCGGCGTAGTGCCCGCCGTCGAGCCGGATCTGCCGGCGATCTATTCAGACGCAGGCCTCAGCTTCAGTGGCAACTACGCGTACGGACATCCTTCGTACACCAATGCTGCGCTCGTTCCGTACAAGGGATATGGACAGATCTCGTATCTGGATTGGGGGGGCACCTCCAATTACAATTCGCTGCAAGCCTCGTTGCAGCGCCGCTTTGGTAAGAGTCTGACCATGGGCGTGGTGTACACCTGGTCGAAGGCGCTAACCACTTCTTCAGCGGATCAGGACTATCAGAATCCGGTGAACGCCTTGATCGACTACCGCGCGGCCGACTGGGACCGGACACACGTGTTTGCCGCGAACTATGTCTACGATCTGCCGGGCCTGAGCAAACATTTTGGCGGACCCAAATGGCTCTCTTATCTCACCGACAACTTCCAGTTGAGCGGCGTTACTCAGTTGATGACCGGAACGCCGGTGACCTTGAACAATGGTTATGCATTCAACTCGGGAGCCTTTGACGGCTCCAACATGTGGGGGCCCTACCCGTATTACTTCTCCGTTGATCAGAGTGGAAACCTGATCACGCCTACCGTGGGCTTTCCGACGCGCGCAACCCGTGACATTTTGCGCAACGGCGGGATGCAATATTGGGATATGTCCCTGTTTAAGAACATTCCGATGGGCGAGCGCTTTTCCATTCAACTCCGTTTGGAGGCGTACAACGTCTTCAACCATCCCAACTTCAGCGACAAGAACTACGGTACGAGCGTCGACGGGCCCTGGCAGTGGACGTATCCAGGAACAGCAGGCGCTACTCAAGACTGCAATGGAGTGCTGACAAGTGGAACGTGCAACCCACAAGTTACGATTTCGAAAAGTGGTAACTGGGGATCGTACTCGGATACCTATAACTCGGGTGGCGGTCCTGGTGGTCCACGCGTAATTCAGCTTGGCGCGAAGTTCTTCTTCTAAGCCGCTCCTCTTCGCAAAAGCCCGCGGTCGAGCCGCGGGCTTTTTCCAGCATCTGCTAGTTTCTCCTTCTATGCCGCCGTTTCTGCCCCTTCGGGAAAGAGAGCTTCCATCTCAGGCTCTTTTTTGGCCTCGGCCGTGTGCGTTCGAGCCACCAGGACATAGATCGAGGGCACCACAAATAGCGTAAACACAGTGCCGATGATCATGCCGCTCACCAGCATGATTCCGATACTGTTGCGCGCCCCGGCTCCCGGACCCTTCGCCAGCACCAACGGAAAGTGACCAATCACGGTAGCGGCCGTCGTCATTAGAATCGGTCGTAACCTGGTGCTTGCCGCTTCGATCACCGCCTGCATCTTGGGCAGCCCGGTCTCCTGCAAGTGGTTTGCGAACTCCACAATAAGGATACCGTTCTTCGACACCAGACCAACCAGAGTGATTAGACCAACCTGGCTGTAGATATTGAGAGTTGTGAAACCCAGGAAAGAGAACAGCAGCGCGCCGGAAATGGCCAGCGGTACCGAGCCCACCAGAATGATGAACGGGTCGCGGAAGCTCTCAAATTGCGCTGCCAGAACGAGGTAGATCAGAATTGCCGACAGCAGGAACGTGCCCAAAAATTTGCTGCCCTCCACCCTAAGCTGGCGCGATTCCCCGGCATAGTCAACCGTGAAACCTTGCGGAAGAATCGTCTTGGCTTCGTTCTCCAGAAAACCCAGCGCTTTATCGAGCGGCACATTGGGCGGGATCACTCCCTGAATCGTCACCGCGTTCAATTGCTGAAATTTCTTCAACTCTCGCGGCTCGGTTGTGGTCTTCAGGGTAGCGAAAGTAGAAAGTGGGACCAGTTTGTCATCCGATCCTTTGACATAGATCTGTGAAAGCTGATCGGGCGTCAGGCGGTCCGCGCGCTTGATCTGGGGAATGACTTTGTAGCTCCGCCCCTGAATGCTGAAGCGATTGACGTAGTCGCCGCCAAGCATCGTGGAAAGATCCTGGCCGGCCTGGGTCATGTCAACCCCCTGCGAACGGAGCTTGTCGCGATCAAACACGACCTCGGCCTGCGGCTGGTCGAACTTCAAATCGGCGTCAGCAAAAATAAACAGGCCACTGGCAAACGCCTTCTGGACCAGTTGTTTGGCGAAAGCGTCGAGTTGTCTCGGCTCCATCGCCGAAGTGATTACGAATTCGACGGGGAAGTTTCCACCGCCGGGTAGAGGAGGTGGCGTGAGCGGAATCACCCGGATGCCCGGAATTTTCGACAGCGGTCCAACGGATTGAACCAGAAGCTGCTGTGCGGTCTTCTTTCGTTGGCTCCACGGTTTGGTAACCATGCCTCCGAAGCCGCCGTTCGGAGAAGTGATCTGAAAAATGCTTTCGCTCTCCGGGAACGAGTGGTACACGTCGTAGACCTGATTGGTAAACAGGTTCGTCTGATCGAGCGTGGAGTTCGCAGAAGCCTGGATCACTCCAAAAACTACTCCCTGATCCTCCGCCGGAGCCAATTCGCGCTGCGAGAACATGTAGAACGGCACTATGAGCAGAACGACAACCGCCCAGACCGTGAGAACAACAGGGCGGTATTGCAGCGTGCCTGCCAGCGTGCTCGTGTAAGCGCTGCGCACTTTATCGAAGCGGCGATTGACCCAACCCTGAAATCCGCGGTGGGCGTCTCCAGCGCGCAGCAACTTCGAGCCCATCATTGGCGACAACGTGAGGGCGACGATGCCGGACACGATTACGGCTCCGGCAAGAGTGAATGCAAATTCACGGAAGAGCGCTCCGGTCAAACCACCCTGAATACCAACCGGCGCGTACACTGCGGCCAGCGTGATGGTCATGGCGATAATCGGACCGACCAGTTCTCGAGCCGCATCCTTCGCGGCCTGGAACGCGGCCTTGCCCATCTCCAGATGGCGCTCGACGTTTTCCACGATCACGATGGCATCGTCCACCACCAATCCGACCGACAACACGATCGCCAGCAGGGTCAGAAGGTTGATCGTGAACCCGGCTACAAGCATCAGGAAGACCGCACCAATCAGAGAGATCGGGATGGCTACGACGGGGATGAGCACCGAGCGGAATGAGCCCAGGAACAGGAAGATCACGACAATTACAATCAGCAGCGTTTCGGTGAGCGTCCTCAGCACTTCGTTAATGGCATCCTGGATGTAGGCAGTTGAATCGTAAGGAACACCGACCTTCATGCCTGGAGGCAATTGTGCTTCAATCTCCGGAAGTGTGGCGCGAACTTTCTTGATCACCTCAAGCGAGTTCGCGGTGGGAAGTACCCAGATACCCATGAATGTCGCGGTCTCACCGTTGAAGCGAACGTCCTGTTCGTAGTTCTGTGCGCCGAGAACGACGTCGGCAATCTCTCCCAGTCGGACTACGACTCCCTTATCCTCTTTGACGACCAACTGACGAAACTCATCGGCAGTCCGCAAATCGGTGTTGGCGATCAGGTTCACCGACACCATGGAACCTTTTGTTTGTCCGAGCGCCGAGAGGTGATTATTTTTCGACAAGGCATCTCGTACCGAAGAAGCGGAAATGCCGAGAGCGGCCATTTTGTCCGGCTTCAGCCAGATTCTCATGGCGAAGGTGCGGTCGCCGAGAATGTCGGCGCGCTGCACACCGCTGATCGCGCTCAGCTTGGGCTGCACCACGCGCGTCAGATAATCCGTAATCTGGTTCTGATCGAGAGTCGCGGACGAAAAGCCCAGGTAAACCGCGGCGAACTGGTTGTCCGCGGTCTGCAACTCAATGACCGGCTCCTGAGATTCCGGAGGCAAATCGTTGCGCACCTGCGCAAGCTTTGCCTGGATCTGCGTCAGGGCCGCGTTTGTGTCGTAGTTGAGCTTCAGGTGCACAGTAATTGTGCTGAGCCCTTGAGCGCTCGACGACTCCATGTAATCGATACCATCCGCGCTGGCGATCACGCGCTCCAGCGGAGTGGTGATGAAGCCGCGAACAAGATCGGCGTTGGCGCCGACGTAAACCGTCGTTACCTGAACCACGGCGATATCGCTGCGCGGATACTGGCGTACGCTCAGCGAACGTATGGCCTGTAATCCGGCGATCAGGATCACGAGGTTAACGACGATCGCGAGGACCGGCCGTTTAACAAACAGATCTGTGAACTTCATCCTAGCTATCCTCGGGCTTGGGAGCCGGATTGTTCCCGGGCTGAACTTTGTTATTCACCTGAACCGCAGCGCCATTCCGAAGCTTGAACACGCCGGAGGTCACGACTTCGTCCCCGGGCTTAATGCCGGAAAGCACAGCCACCTGATCGCCGCGCGAGGCGCCAACTTTTACGAACTGCTGCCGTACGCCGCGATAAGTGTGTCCTTTGGGATCCTGCAAATCGCCGATGACATAGACTGAGTCGCCGTAGGGAGCGTAATTAATGGCCGATGCCGGCAGCGCGATCACCGGTTGGGGCTGTCCCACCGCTACTTCAACGTTAACGAACATTCCAGGACGCAGCTTGCCTTCCGGATTGGAGAGTGTGGCCTGTACCTGAATATTGCGAGTCGCTTCGTCCACCACGGAGTCGATCGCAGTGACACGGCCAAGGAACGCCTGACCTGCCATGTCTTCCGTAGCGACATGCAGGTTTCGTCCGACGCGGATCTGTCCGACTGCCTGCTGCGGGACGCCGAAGTTCACGTAAATCGGATTGAGAGATTGCAGCGGAGCGATGGCGCCACCGCTGGCGAGATATTGCCCGAGGTTTACCTTGCGGATTCCCAGAACGCCGGAGAACGGAGCGCGGATGGTCTTCCGTTCGATAGCGGCCTTAATCTCGGCCACGTTGGCGGCGCTTGCCTTTTGCTGAGCAGTGGCCTGGTCATACTCCTGCCGGGAGATGACGCCTGCCTTCACCAGGCCGTCCATCCGGTCATAATTCAGGCGTGCCAGATCGCGCTGCGCTTCGAGAGAAGCCAACTGCGCGTGTTCCTGCTTGGTGTCGAGTTCGACCAGGATCTCGCCCTCGTGCACGTACTGGCCGGATTCGAAAGAGATCTTGTCTACGATTCCCGCGAGGTCGGCGCTGACCGTAACTCCGTGCACCGCCTCCACCGTGCCGATCATGTCGAGCGTTCCCGGCCACCGTTCCTGGCGGGCTACAAGGCTCGTGACGGCGGCCGGAGGCGGCTGGAATGACGAACCGGCGGCGATTGCCGACTGCACTTGCCTGAATTTAACGAAGCCCAGGGCGGAGAGGACAACCACAATCACGCCCAGCGTCAGGATCATTCTTCTTGCCATAGTCTCCCCTTCTAATCGAACACTACAGAAATTAGTGCCGTCTATATGTATGACGAAGGTGGCTTCCACGATTCGACAAACGTCATACAAATTTTTGATCCGATCGATAAATGCGCAGAATGCTGTCGCAGAACCTACGCTGTTTCTGCGACCAGACGGCGCTGCATGAACAAGCTGCTGCCGGCGCCAGCGACATCCGTCGCAGGTTTTTGCGCCGCGGCCGCCAGCCGCTTCAAAGCCTGCACCCGCGCCCTGACGATGTCCTGGCGAGAGCATCTCAGCATGGTTTTGCAATCTTGATCGGAATGCCGCTCCAGGACTGACATGACAAATACGAATCGTTCGAATGTCGGCAGTCCCAGCAGAGCGGCCAGTCGCGCGTCTCCATGAGATGCCGCGACGATCCCAGAAGGTGCGACTACGTCCGCCGGTCCTGCATTTTTCCGGGAAGGCTGCAACAGCCGAATGGCATTCTGAACAATCGTGCGCCGCGCCCAGGAGTGGGCCCAATCCTTGAAGACGCGGTTGGACGCGAGTGAATCGTCCAGGCCAGAAACAAAACACAGCTCGGCTGTTGCGGGATCCGCAGTGAGACAGAGTGACAACTGGTACAGCCCGTTCATGTTTTCCGCGAAGATGCGACAGAAGTCCGCAGCAATCGCGTACGTTGCGCCCGAACCTTCCGCGTTATCGGTTGCCTGAGTCCTCATGCATCCCCCTGGAGCTTAGCCTTCAGCCGATGAATGATTGTCGATTCACTCTCCGCAGCGGGCGCGACTTCTGTGCGCAAGCCGTTTGACTACGTATTTGGTGAGAACGCCACAACAAGAAAACCTGGCTCCTTCTTTCATCAATTCCAGGAGCTCTGCTTCACCCTCCGGGCTGATCATCGTCGCATTGCTTAGATCGATGATGAGCTTCCGTCCGTCAAGATCAACGGAGGCGCTCCGCCAGGTTTTTCCCAGTTCGCCCACCCAGGGATCCACAAGCTTTCCCTCGACTACCAGGCGGCGCTCTAACCTTCTATTGATGGTGGAAATTTTGAGCATTGCACGGAAACACCTCGACAGTTGCAATGCGTGGGCCAATGTAGTTGCTTCCGCGGGTCCGCGGAAGTGAATGAAATATCTGGACTATCGCCGGGGACAGACTAGCAAGTGTCGAAAAGTGTCGACAACACTGTCGATGAGCGAGACACCGCGATTCACGCGGCGCGTGCTCGCCGCCGCTGCGGTCGTGACATTATCTGAGCCACGTTAGTTTTCTGGCACCGTGCGACGCTCTGGGTGCCACTCGGGCGTAGTTCCCGGGCCATTGCGATAAGGAAAGTCAGCATGAACACAGTTGCGGCCACGCCTAAGCCGGCGAAGATCAAAATGAGGAGCACGCAGAAACTAGTGCACAGAGCGTGCCAAACACCCTCGCTTTGGATTCAAGGTTTACACGGGGAATCTTGTGGAGCGTGTGTCGACGAGTGACGATGTCATGACACTTGACGAGGATTGATTTCCAATTTCTTCATACGCGAGATTAGAGTGGTGCGCTTGAGTCCGAGACGTGCCGCGGCGCCGTCCAGTCCACCCACTCGGCCGCGAGACGCTTTTAGAACTTGCAAGATCTGATCGCGTTCGCTGGTATCTCGCGCTCCCAACACCGGACTCCCCTTGGCACTGTTCGTCAGTTCACTGATCGGAACCTGGAGGGCCGAGCCGTGGGTCAAAATCACGGACCGTTCAATAAAGTTCTCAAGCTCGCGAATGTTGCCGGGCCAATGCCAGGTCGCGAGTTTCTTCATGGCCGCCGCCGGTACTGACTCGATCTGCTTCTCCATGCGCCGCCCGTACTTTTGTGCGAAGTAGCGAACCAGCAGCGGAATATCTTCCGGGCGTTCACGCAATGGCGGGATGCGAATAGGGAAGACATTCAAACGATAGTACAAGTCGCTGCGGAACTCGCGGCTTTCAATCATTTTCTCCAGATCACGATTGGTAGCGGCCACCAGGCGTATATCGACCTTTTTTGTCTTTGTGCTGCCCAGGCGCTCGAACTCGCGCTCTTGCAGGGCGCGCAGCAATTTTGGCTGGATCTCGATGGGTATATCGCCGACTTCGTCGAGGAAAATCGTTCCCTGATCCGCAAGTTCCAGCCGGCCAACCTTCTGCGTAATCGCACCCGTGAACGCGCCTCTCTCGTGCCCAAACAATTCACTTTCCAGCAGGCCCGTAGGAATAGCCGCGCAGTTGAGCTTTACAAAAGTCCTCTCCTTGCGCCGGCTGCGATCATGAATCGCGCGCGCAATCAGCTCTTTTCCAGTACCTGTCTCGCCCAGCAGAAGGACCGTCGAGTCGCTGGGAGCCACTGTTTCTACCAATTGAAGAACGTGACGAAGAGCTGAACTCTGGCCAACGATGCCTTCGAAGTCCATCTCGCCGCGAATCTCTTCTTCGAGGTAGAGCTTCTCCTGCGCGAGCCGGTCTTTCAAATCGGCGATCTCGGTGTAGGCAAGAGCGTTCTCCACACCGATTGCCACCTGCTTCGCAACTTGCATCAGGAAGGCGACTTCATCTTCGTCAAACGCGTTTTCTTCCCGCCGGGCGACAGCTAAAACCCCCAGCAATCGATTCTTGCTCATGAGGGGTACATCACAAAACGAGTTCAGACCTTCGCCGATAGCCTTGCGATACATCTCAGGTGGCATCTCAGCGGGATCCAGCCGGTTTACTACGATGGGTTTTCCTGTCCGGAAAGCGTCACCAGGGAGCGTTCCCTCGATGGGAATCAGGGCGCCTTCGGCAAAGATTCCCCGGCTCTCGGGGAAATCGAGTGCGTGAATTCGGAGATGCTCGCCCGCTGCGTCCGCCAACATGACCGCCGCAGCCTCACATCCCATCACTTGCCGTACGCTTGACGAGGTAACGTGAAGGAATTCCTGAAACTCCAGGTTAGAGACCACCTGATTGTTGAGGTCGAGAATCAGCTTCAACTGGTCTTTTACCCGCTGCGACGCGCAGAAATTCAATGCCGCATCAATCGCGAGACCGATTTGGTCCGCTACCAGACAAAGGAAATGGACTTCCTCGTCGTCGTAAGCGTTGGGATAGAGCCTGCCGAGAGTCAACACGCCAAGGCGGCGGTCGCCTCGCTTCAAGGGCAACGTGCAGGTAGACCGAATGTTTAGATCGGCAAGGAAAAGGCGATGTTTCTGGAATCGCGTTTCGTGATTCCAATCGTGCGTCACCAGACACTGTCCCGATTCATGCGCGTAGGCAATCGGGCTGTCATCCAAAGAGAAAGCAACGGCGGTCTCGCGAGGAACGTCGATCCTCTTGCCGTTCGCCTCAAACACCTGCCAGGCGGGACTTTTCGCGCATCGTCAAAGGCGACCAGGTGGAGATAGTCGAACGAGGTAACGTCGCAGAGCCGCGCGGAAAGGGTGTGGAAGGCGCTGTCGCAATCGCTATTCGCAATCGCATTAGCGGCGCGCAGCAGCGCCAGGTAACGCTCCTCCTCGACCTGTGGATTGATCTCCGCTCTCGTGGCCATCAACATCCGCTAGTTTAAAAGGATTTTTCTGCCTGAAGCGCCCATCCTCGACGCTTCCTCGACACAAGACGCAAGACGACGCTGTGTTTAATCTGATGCGATGATCTCCGAGAAGGCTTCTCAAAGTGTCAGAAAAGTCGACATTGGTCGAAAGATTGACAGGATATCTCGACAGCGGTGTTCTGGTCCGTTCCCCTTCCTCGTTTAACCTCTTGCCATCCATCGACTTGCGCGAACCCTTTCATTTTGGCATTTCCGGTGCTTGTACCACGGTGAAAGTAACCATTCGTCAAGTTGTTAAGGAGAGTTTTGGAAATGCGAAAGATAGCAATGCTGATGGCAAGTGCCGCGATCCTGCTGGTAGCCGGCGCAGCGGCACAGGAATCTCGTTCCGAGGTCAGCCTGCAGGGAACAGGCTTCTTTACAAAGGACACAAACGGCCAGGGTACTTCACAACGTGCCACCGACACCGGCGGTTTCCTGGTTGGCTACCGGTATCATTTCAACCGTTGGCTGGCTGCCGAAGGCGTCTACGGATACGGTCGGAATAGCCAGGAATATTTTTCGTCCGGCGAACTTTCCAGGATCCAGGCGAATGTCCACCAAGCCACCGGCGGGTTCGTCTTCAGTCTTCCGGCTCCGGCAAGATTCAGGATCCATCCCTACGTCCTCGCCGAGGGAGGAGCGCTGGTGTTCGATCCGACGGGCAATGCATTCGGAAACGTCCCGGGCGCGCAAAAGCAAACCGTCGGGGTGTTTGCGTATGGAGGCGGAGCCGACTTCCCCATTGTGAAGCACGTCTCATTAAGGGCGGAGTATCGGGGCCTGGTCTACAGCGCGCCCGACTTCGGGCTTAGCGAACTAAATACCAACACCACGACCCATACAGCTCAGCCATCCGCGGGAGTTGTGTTTCGCTTCTAACCAACCAAAATTGACACAAGGGCGCTACTTAACGGGGCGCCCTCATTTTTTTGACTTCTCCCTTCAATACCACTCGGTCCCCGCTCTATAATATGCCTTGACACGTATATACTCCGTAGAGTATATCAAGAGAGTGGAATCCGTCTTCGAAATCATTGCCGAGCCGAACCGCCGCGCGATCCTGAACCTTCTGGTCTTGTCACAACAGTCCGTGGGAGAGATCGAGCGTCAACTTCGGATGCCGCAGCCGACCGTGTCCAAACACCTGCGCGTGTTGCGCGACGCCGGTTTCGTCGAATCCACCGTGGACGCACAGCGCCGCCTCTACCGCCTGAAGCCTGAACCCCTTCAGCAGTTGGACGCCTGGCTCGCTCCCTTCCGCCGTTTCTGGTCCGCTCATGTGGATGCTCTCGAGCGCCACCTCGACCGCATGCATCCGCCATCCCAACGAAAAAGAAAAAAACGACGCGCCTCAAACCGCGAACGTAACTTAAGGAGAACGAAATGAAAATCAAACTGACCACCCTATACGTGGACGACCAGACCAAAGCCCTGCGCTTCTATACCGAGGTCTTGGGCTTTACCAAGAAGACCGACTTCAGCCAGGGTCCATATCGCTGGCTCACCATCGTCTCGCCCGAAGACCCGGACGGCACCGAGCTTCAACTGGCACTGAACAACAACCCCGCCGCTAAGACCTATCAACAGGCGCTGTTTCAGCAGAGCCAGCCCGCCGCCATGTTCTTCACCAACGACATCAAAGCCGAGTACGAACGGATCAAATCCCGCGGCGCCGAGTTCACCATGCCGCCAACCGACGTGACCGCCTCGACCATTGCCATGCTGAACGACACCTGCGGCAACCTGATTCAAATCACCCAGCTCGCACACTATTAAGGAAAGAAGATGACCGATCGCGAGCATTACACACCGGGCCCGGCCAGCGGGGCGCGGGTAAAAAGAGACGGAGACAAGTGGACGCTCATTCTCGTCCGGGAGCTGCGCCACTCCCCGGAAAAAGTCTGGCAGGCCCTCACCGATCCTGCCCAACTTCGCGAGTGGGCTCCCTTTGACGCCGATGGCAACCTGAACACGGCCGGAACCACCGTAAAGCTCACCACCGTGGGAGCGCCCATGCCGCGTATTACCGAAACAACCGTAAAGCGAGCCGACTCTCCCAAGGTGCTTGAGTACACATGGGGCGATTTCAACATGCGCTGGGATCTCGAAGCTCTTGGCGCTGGCACGCGCCTAACCCTGTGGACCAACATCGGTCACCGCTTCATCGCCATGGGCGCTGCCGGATGGCACATCTGTTTCGATGTCCTCGATCACCTTCTCAGCGGAACGCCCATCGGCCGCCTCGTCGGCCCCGAGGCCATGAAGTTCGGCCACTGGGGACGATTGCACGCCGAGTACGCCAAGCAGTTCGGTATCGAAACCCCCAACTGGCCGCCCCAGACGGCGGAAAAGGCGTGAGAAGCCGCGAAGATGCGCAAGATTGCAGCTTCCTTCGACGACGGATTTCGAAAGGATCGATCCAACAAGATGTGGCGGCTCATCCATAGAGAGCTGCGGAAAGAGTGCCGGGCGGTGATCTTGCGAGGGCAGAATCACGAGGGCTGAGCGGGATGGCACGGCTTCACCACAAAAGCTAGAACACCACAAAACCGCAAATCGACCATAGGAGAACAAAAGGCGAATATGTTAGGATCGTCGACTATGGCGCGGAGACCGGAGCGAGGGCCGAGCGATGCCCTGAGCGAGCAGGATCTCAAGCAGTTGCGTGAGAACCTTTCCCGGCTCAGTCCGCAGGGGGTCAGGGATTTCTATGATCGGGCGCATGAGGATTGCCGGCTGATCTACACGCGGATCCCGAGTCCGCGGAAGATTCAGACACTGGTCCAGGTGTGGAAGCAGCTGTGGAAGTGGCACGGATAATCAAGGAGGGACGGCCTCAGGGGCTGAAGCCCGAGTCAAAAACGAACGAGTTATCGCAGCGGTGAACCGCTGCGCCAACCCAAAAGCAGAGTTTTCCTCAAATTGTGAAGCCTGCATGCACCGCCCAAAAACAGAGTTTTTCGCAAACTGTGAAGCCGTTATGCTTCTTGGACTCTAATGGCGCGCCTCACGCTGTGCCCCTCCCGTAGCGGACGCCTTTATTGTTCTTTGCTCTCTCCGGCCGGCGATCCGAATCCCCACCCTTCACGGATGCCTTGCCGGAATCGTTCGCGCTCCTCCGGGGACATTCGTTCGCAGCGGCCGCCCATGCGGCGGCGGAAATTCGAGCGGTGGAATCCGCGGCCGCCCATGCGGCCGAACAGGATCCGGCAGAGGACAAGAATCCCCAGCGCCTGCCAGAACGTAATCTGCCGCCAGCCAAAGAGGGAAGGCAGCAGCCAATTCCAAAGTTGCAGCACGATTTCGCCGCCGATGGCGACGAATGCCAGCATTCCCAGAATCGCCAGCGGTGCAATCCAAATCCATCTCTTGCTCATGTTCTGTCCCTCACTTTTTCGTAAATTCGTTGTAAATGTCCTGCAATCGCCCGCGCAGAAACAGCACCGCATAGTGCTTGCGCGAGAGCAGTGTATTCACGCTTACGCCAGTGTCGGCGGCGATCTCCTTGAAGCTGCGCCCTTCGAACTCGTGCGCGACGAATACTTCACGCTGCTCTTCCGGTAACTCGTCGAGCGCTAACTCGAGTTCATCGAGCAGAACGGTGCGCGCGTACAGCGCGTCCGGCCCGGCGTCGGGCGAAGGCAGCAGGTCTTCGAATCCGAGCAGTTCGCCGTCGCCTGCGGCGTTGTTCGCGGCGGCGGCATCGCTGAAGTTCTCCGGCTTCTTCTTGCGGAAAAGATCGGTGATGCGATTGCGTGCCACGCTAAACAGCCAGCCGGTGACGTGCTCGATCGGCATCAGCAGACGGTTGGCTTCCACCAGTTCGTAAAAGACGTCCTGGAGGATGTCCTCGGCGTCGCGCGGGTCGGGGACGCGCCGGCCAATGAAATTGCGCAGCCGGGACTGCTCCCGCTTGACCACGTCGGAGATCCGCTGGTCCTGTTCAAGTGCCATCGGCAGGGTTTTCCGTTCGGTTGGCCGGTCGTTTCTCCGCTCGTTTTCCCGACCTATGCTCGCGGCGTTGTTCACCTACTCTTGTAGACGGATGAGGGGGTGCGGATATTGTAGGTCGGCTAAGTTATTTCGACTCACGGGGGCGCGTTTGCAAGGCAAAAGAATTCTTGAGACGTTCGTCCTGGCTCGCCCTTGCAACTCCAGTGTGTCCTACACGTACAGTCGACGCCGCTCGTTTTAAGCGGCGCGACTTCCGTGTTGACTATCGGTCTGCCGCTCCAGCAGCAAGCGTACCAATGCCAGAGTTGCCAAGCTGTCGCTGCTGTGCGCGGAATAAGCGATGTAGCCATCTGGACGGATAAGGATTATGTCGGGTCCGGCTTTCCATCGCAGCTCGAGAACATCATGGAATGACTCGCCAAGTTGTTTCGCTTCGGCTTTGGTGGCTGCTTCGGCGTTGCTATCCAAAAGCAGGAGGAACCGGCTTCGAATACCTTTCCCGCCGCGCAGGGATTCGTCAAAATATCGCTTCCCCGCGCCTTCCACGATCGGGCTGCCCCGGTAGGCAACGCCAAGTTCCGATAGCCTCTGCACGAAGGCATGTTGAAAGGGCGCAAGCCGCGACACCATGGGGATGACAGTATCGCGGAGAGTCTGCGCCAGCTTGCTGGGAGTTCCCATCGCTTTCGTCAGGAAATCAGTCGTCTCGATCACACTCTTGATGACCGGCCGGCGCTCCGCGCTATAGCTTGCGAGTAACTCCTCGTTGCCATGGCCGCGGACGAATAAATCGAGTTTCCAGACCAGATTCCAGATGTCCTGGAGTCCGGTGTTCATTCCTTGTCCGCCGAAGGGACTGTGAATGTGAGCGGCATCGCCGGCAATGAACATACGCCCCACGCGCAACTTCGCTACCTGGCGATGATGAATCCTAAAATAGCTGCTCCAGTGGAGGCCGAGCGCTTCGAGCCCGCTGGGGGCGCGTTCCGCCAGGATCCGCCGCACAAGATCGAGCGACGGAGCATCGCCTTCCGGCTTCTGGATCATGGCTACGATGCGCCGGCGGGTAGCACTCATCGGGAAAATCGCCACTGGGCCCAGTTCGCTGGGACACAATTGCATTTCGTCGGCGGGAAGGGTTTCGTTTGTTTCGACGTCCGCTAACAGGAACGAATCTTCGTATTCTGCTCCCTCAAACGGCAGGTTCAGGAGATGACGAACAGCGCTATGTGCGCCGTCGCAGCCGACGACGAAAGACGCCGTAAGGTTGATAGGCTCGCCCTTGCGATCGAGCGTGACATTCACCCAGTCCTTTTCCTGGGTGGCCGAAACGAAGGTAGTATCGTATTCGACGGTGCCGCCTTTGCTGCGCAGGCTTTCCGCCAGCAGTTCCTCCGTCACATTTTGCGGCACCATGGCGACGAATGGATAGGGGCTCTCTTCGGGCGCGAAGCGCATATGGGCCAAGGCTCGTTGGTGCGATACCACCGCGACCGACGTGACCCGGTTCGCGTTGTCGAGGAACGGGTCGGCGAGTCCGGCCATGTCGAAAATCTCGAGCGTTCGAGGAAAAATTGCGAGGGCTTTGGAGTGCTCCGATTGCGAAGCTCGCGTCTCGACGAGCCGCCATCGCAGGCCTCGGCGAGAGCACTCGTTTGCCAGAAACAGGCCCACCGGACCGGCACCCACGATTAGAACATCGGTCTCGATTGCGGTAATCGACATTACGCACCTCCTCTGGAAAATGTAATGGCCCACTCGGTTTCCCGCCGTTGCAGGTGATCCGCCACCATCTACATATTTGGATTGTCTTTGGGAACGGTGAGATTCCCAAACTCCGACTGATTTTTGTCGTTTCGGGGCAATTCAGCGAACCAGGTGCGTCGTTAGATCGATTTCACCGGAATCGCCAATACATCCTCCACGAGTCCGACTTCTTTTTGGAAAAACGGTTCGGCATAGGTAACTCCGCCGAGCATCCCGTAATACCGCGCCATCGATTCGACGCGTGCGCGAATTTCGGTTTGAGGTACGAAGATTCCGCTGCCGGCCTGCTGATCGCTGAACTGAGACTTGTAGGCCATCAAAGAGGCGAAGCGCCCTTCGAAGTGATCGGTGATATCCACGACAAATGTGGGACGGATGTCGTGATACAGGCTGGCGTAGATGATCTTGAAAGGACGATGCGGCCCCACACCCTCGGGGGCTAACACGCCGGAGGTGTAGAAAGACGGACTCTCACCGACGATGGGGGCAACGTGTTTGATATCTAATTTCGCAAGTCCAGCGAGAAAGCAGGCTTCGTATCCCAGGACGGACGCGGTGTAGTGGTCGGGATGGCGTCCTTGCCAGTAGGGAAGGATAAGCACCTTGGGACGCTGCTGCCGGATCACGCGCGCTACTTTGAGCCGGTTCTCCCAGGTGTTTTCAACGCGGCCGTCGGGAATATCGAGAGCCGCGCGCCATGAAACTTTCAAGAGGCGGGCAGCTTCCGTGGCTTCGCGGGCGCGGTCTTCGGCCGTACCACGGGTTCCCATTTCGCCTTGGGTGAGGTCGAGGATGCCGGTGCGGTATCCTCGGTCGGCCATCTTGAGCAGAGTGCCGCCGCAGGTTTGTTCGACATCATCACGGTGAGCGGCGAGAGCTAGGATGTCGAGAAAGGCTTCGGCCATAGGATTGTGTAATTTGGCAATCGGGTAATTTTGTAATTTGATTCCTTCTGATCCCCGTTATGAGAGGAGGCCTCAGATTGCAAACTTACCCAATGGACTAACGGCCACTTGTATTCTTCCTGTTTACCAGGGCGAACGCGAGTCCAAACATGAACATAGTAAACAACAGCAGGGTCAGAATCGACGCGGACAATGTAAAGGTCGTAAAGGCCCGCGGCGCATCCGGATACATGAGGGTGCGCAATGCTTCTACGCCGTAGGTGAGCGGGTTGAGATACATCAGCGCCCGCATCCACCCGGAAGCGCCGGAAAGAGGGAAGAGCGCACCCGAGAGCAGCCACAGGGGGATCAAGAACAGGTTGATGATGGCGTGAAAGGACTGCGTGGAATCCATTGGCCAGGCGATCGCGAAGCCGAGCGCGGTGAGGGCAAAGGAAACGAGAAACACGGTTAGGACAACCAATCCGAACCTGGCCAGAGTGAAGTGAATCCCAACCAGGGAGGAGAAGACGAGAAAGATCAGGCCCTGCACAGCCGCGAGTGTGGTTCCCCCCAGCACTTTTCCCAGTACGATAGCCGAGCGCGGCACGGGCGCGACCAACACCGATAACAGGAACCCCTCGTTCCGATCTTCAATCACCGACATCATGGTGAAGATGGAAGTAAACAGAATGATCATGACCAGGGCGCCCGGGAAGAAATAGTCGAGATAATGCTGCTGTCCAGCGCCGCTGCCGGAACGGAAGGAAGTGCCGAAGCCCGATCCGATGACAATCCAGAAGAGCAGCGGCGAAAGAATCACGCCCGCTACTCGCGCCGGTTGCCGGTAGAAGCGCACCACTTCGCGCCACCACAAGGTGAATGCGGGCAGGGAGACACCCGCCGATTGCGGAAGAGCGGTCGAGATGGACGCACTAGCCATTTGGTAATTTTGTAATTGGGTAATTTTGTAAATTTCACGTCCGGGCGGTCGACTCTTGAGAAACTACTAAATCACCCGATTACAAAATTACAAAATCGTTCAATGCTTCTTCTTGCCCTTCTTCCCGGTTCCCGGTACTTCTTCGTTCCAGAACTTATGTCCGGTGCGATGAATGAAGACGTCTTCGAGTGTCGGCTTGCTGACACTGAGGGCCTGAATTTCTCCCGGAAATGCTTCGACTACGTCGGGCACAAAGCGATGTCCGTTTTCAATTTCCAGACGGACATGGTTGCCCATCACCGTCGCGTCCACTTGAAACATGCTGCGAATTCGTTCGGCTAATTCCTCTGGATTGCGCGCTTCGAATAAGACTACGTCGCCGCCGATCTCGCGGGTTAGCTCGGCGGGCGTTCCCAGCGCCACCAATCGGCCCTCGTTCAGGATGGCCAGCCGGTCACAACGCTCGGCTTCTTCCATCAGGTGAGTGGTAACAATTACCGTGACCCGTTCCTGATCGCGCAGGATATGTAGATACTGCCAGAGGTCGCGGCGGGCGCCGGGGTCCAGGCCGGTGGTGGGCTCGTCGAGCAAGAGGACTTCGGGATGATGCAGGAGTCCCTTGGACAGTTCGATGCGCCGCTGCATTCCGCCGGAGAAGGTCTCGACGCGGTCTCGGGCACGATCCTGCAATCCAACGCGGGTCAGAATTTCTTCAATCCTCTGTTTGAGCGCCGGACCACGCAGGCCATAAAGATGGCCTTGATGCCACAGGTTTTCATAGGCAGTGAGCTTGGGGTCGACACTCTGTGCCTGAAACACAACGCCGATGTGCCGTCGCAGCGCAGCCGGCTCGCGCACCACGTCAAGGCCGGCGATCTGAGCGCTGCCGGCGCTCGGCATCATCAGGGTCGAGAGAATCCGAAACAAGGTAGTCTTGCCACTGCCATTCGGACCGAGCAGGCCGAAGAGTTCGGCGGGACGGACATCGAAGGAGATTCCGTCGAGGGCAGTCCGGTTCTGGTAACGATGCACCAGATCCCGCACCGAAACGATGGCAGGGGTTTGAGTCGCGGGTGTTTCGAGCGCCGGGAACTCAACCGCACTTGATTTCGGGGTCACAGGCTATTTTACGACGTTGATCATCATTAGCGCGAACAGCAAAGGCAGGTAGATCACGCTGGCTTGCAGCAGTTGGCGGGCACGTTGCTTCGAACGTGGCGCATTCATGGGCAGCCCCAACCGGGCCAGGCGGGCACCGAAGTAGCAGTATGCAATTCCCATTGCCACTGCACCGACCGCATAAATCGTACCCGACATGCCGAGCACAGTGGGAGCCAGGCTGACCGGAATCAATCCCAGCGAGTAAAAAATAATCCGCCGTCCCGTGCCCCTGCCATCTTCCTCAATCGCGGGCAGCATGCGGATTTTTCCGGCAGCATAGTCGGCGCGGTAGAGCCAGGCGATGGAATAAAAATGTGGGAACTGCCAGAAGAAGACGATGGCGAACATGACCAGCGCGCCCCATTCCAGACGTCCTCGCGCCGCTACCCAGCCCAGGACGCCCGGCATCGCGCCCGGAATCGCGCCGACAAAGGTGCAGATGGGGTGGATGCGTTTCAACGGCGTGTACGCTGCGAGATAAACGAAGGCTGTGGCCAGCGCCAGGAGTCCAGTAAGCGCGTTCGTGGCAATTGCCAGGTAGAAGGCTCCGCCTACGGTCAGGAGCACGCCGGCGATGGTGCCATGCAACAGGCTCATGCGTCCCGAAGGCAGTGGACGGTTGGCGGTCCGTCGCATGAGAGCGTCCACTTTGTACTCCATTACTTCGTTGAGCGCCGCCGTTCCCGCCGAGACGAACCCGATCCCCAGAAGGGCGTGGAACAAACTCCAAGAGAAGGAAGAGACGCCGCTTTTGAGCGCGCCAAAATAAAAACCGCACCATGCCGTCATGACGATCAGAGTCGTGACGCGCAGTTTGGCGAGTTCGGCATAGTCGCGCAGCGAAGTTTGGATCCGGCTCCGGGAGAGGGGAGCGAACTGCAAGGCGACGCTCATGCGGCGACCGGTCTGGGTTCCCGTCCGGGAACGCGCTGTGCAAAGGAAACTGGGACGTGCCGCCACACCTGGATGGCGAGAATGACCGTAGTCGCCAGCAGCAAAGCTCCCACGGCGACATGAACCACGGTTGAGACAATCATGGGTAATTCCGGTTGCGCGGCATCGCGGCCCCACATCACGCGGGTGATGAAAGCCATGAATCCGAGACACAACTGCGCCACCATCAAACTGAGCATCGTAATCGCGGGACGGCGGACTGCGTCAATTGTCGGATACACCGAGATCGCTCGAATCGCGGTCCACGATAACACAATAGCTACGACTCCGGCGTGAACAACATGGGGCCACCAGCTCAATCCCTTGTGGCGAAACATGGCGCCCAGAATCAACTGGGTGTAGAGGACGAAAATCGAGAGCAAGGTGAGAGTAAAGAGGGAGGGGCGGCGCTGGTCGAGCTCGAC
Source organism: uncultured Acidobacteriota bacterium (assembly GCA_963799305.1). GTDB lineage: Bacteria > Acidobacteriota > Terriglobia > Terriglobales > Acidobacteriaceae > Acidiflorens. Next base: position 1,166,872 of record CAWCWX010000002.1, read on the forward strand.
GCGCGGTTGTTCTTCAATCCAGCGGCGTCCGGTGAAGACTGCGATGGCAACTGCGATACAGAAAAAAGTCTGCGCCACGGCCGCATGCGCGCTCGAGATCACGGGCGGCAGGTAAAACAACACCGTGATGCCGCCGAGAATCCCCTGCACAATCACAGTCCCCAGCGCGGCGACCGCGAGCCAGCGCAGCCAGCGCCGCTTTTCGGCACGCCACGTCCACACCGCCAGGATTATGGTCAACAGGCCCACGAATTCCGCTACCATGCGGTGGCCGTGCTCATAAACGACTCCGCCTACCATGTGCGGCATTTTGTAGAGTGAGCCGAAACTGGTTGGCCAATCGGGAACTGAAAGACCCGCATCGTTGCTGGTGACCAGGGCGCCGGCGACGATCAGGATCAGAGTGACGCAGGAAGTGAAAATGGCGAAGCGGTGCAACCCGCTGCGATACGGAACGGCAAGCGCTTTCAGATCGGTCCCCACAGCTACCCCAGGGATGCGGAGCTCCAGGCACGCATCCCGATGCACTCACAAACCGATCATTCTAGCAGACCCATGAAAGCCGTCTATATCCTAATTTGCAGGAGAGCCTGCTAGAGGCGCGGCCGTCTTCTGCGTTTCCATGGCGGCGATGACCGAGTCGGCGAATTCAGAGGTGCCGGCCTTGCCACCGACATCGCGCGTCAGCTTTGTGCCGTCCTGGTAGACGGAGTCGAGCGCGTCGCTGACTCTCTGAGCAGCGTCATGTTCGCCGAGGTGGCGCAGCATCAGCAAACCCGACCGCAGAACGGCCGTCGGATTGGCCAGGTCTTTGCCGGCGATGTCTGGCGCGGAGCCGTGGACCGCTTCAAAGATCGCGCATTCGTGTCCGAAATTCGCGCCCGGCACCAGCCCGAGACCACCCACCAGGCCTGCACACAGATCGGACAGAATATCGCCGTACAAATTTTCCATCAGCAGAATGTCGTACTGATACGGGTTCATCACCAGCTGCATGCAGGTGTTGTCGACGATGTGCTCGCCATAGGTGATTTCCGGATAGTCTTTCGAGACTGTCCTGGAACAGCGCAGGAACAAGCCATCCGACATTTTCATGATGTTGGCTTTGTGGATGGAGTGAATCTTCTTGCGCTGATTCTTGCGGGCAAATTCAAAGGCGAAACGCGAAATGCGAGTCGACGCCTTCTCGGTGATGATCTTCAGGCTCTCGACGACGCCGGGCACAACTTCGTGTTCGATACCGGAATATAGTCCCTCGGTATTCTCGCGGAAAACAATGAGGTCGACGTTGGGATAACGCGTTGCGATATGGGGCAGATTCTTGATCGGTCGAAAATTCGCGAACAACTCAAAGCGCTTGCGCAGTTCGACATTGATGCTGGAAAAGCCGCCGCCGATGGGCGTAGTCACGGGGCCTTTCAGCCCGACGCGCGTGCGCTCGATCGACTGCGTCAGTTCCTTGGGAATGTACTCCTTGTATTTTTCGAAGGCCTCGGCGCCGGCGGCGAAACTTTCCCATTCGAATTTGAGGCCAGTCGCTTCCAGAATGCGAACGGCGGCCTGGGTGACTTCGGGGCCGATGCCGTCGCCGGGGATAAGGGTGATCTTGTGTGCCATGAGTAAGCTCTTAGCTTTTAGCTCCTAGCTCTTAGCTGTCGCTTTGCCTTTTGGTTCCGGAGTCTCTTTCGTCTTGAGGAGATCTTTTAATTCTGCCATGAATTCCTGGACGTCCTTGAAGTCTAAATAAACGGATGCAAAGCGCACGTAGGCGACTTTGTCATAGCGTCGGAGGCGGCTCATGATCAGCTCGCCGATTTCACTGGTCTTTCGTTCGCGCTCGGCGGACTCAACTACAAAGGCTTCCGCTTCGTTGACGATTTGTTCCAGCTTGCTAATGGGGACAGGCCGTTTTTCGCAGGCGTGCATCAGGCCGTTGAGAACTTTCTGGCGGTCAAAACGCTCGCGGCGGCCGTCTTTCTTTACGACCATGTAGGGAATTTCGTCGATGCGCTCGTAGGTGGTGAAGCGTTTCTCGCACTTCAGACACTCGCGGCGGCGGCGGATCGAATCCGCCTCTTTGCTCTCGCGCGAGTCGACCACCTTGTCATTTTCAAACCCGCAGAAGGGGCACTTCATATGGCGCTAGCTGTTGCTCAGGAATACTACCGATTGTAGCAGGCAGGCGTTTCGCAGATCACGGAGCTTGCGGAGCGGGTGCGAGTTCCTCCTCTTTTTTTTCAGTCTCCGCCGACAATGCACGCAGCGATAGGCGCTCCCGATGCGCCAAAAACAAGCCCAGGGGCACGACGGCTACAAATGTCACCAGCCAGAGCATGATGCCGCAACTGGCGGCCAGTTCCTTGGGGACATCGAATATTTTCTCCAGGGTTGCAATGGTCGCCAGTTGTGATCCGCCGCCCACGCCCGGGAGCTGGACCATGGAACCAATCATGCTCGCGCCCATCAGCACCAGCACTTGCGACCGCTGGATATCGAGAGACTCGACTCCATAGGAGTGAGCTACTTCCTGATAGGCCATGATGATCATGAACCACATGATGAGGGAGAGCGCGATGAGGGCGATCATCGACCAGGGGCCGTGGATAGTGTCCAACCCGCTGTGAAACTCGCGGACTCGCATCGCGATCTTGTGTCCGAGATTCGCCGCGAGGTGAGAAAAACGGCGTTCCACCCAGTTCGCGATGCCTTCGCCCTTCGCTCGGACGGCGATGGTCCCCACGATCAGGCCCACCACTGCTAACGCCAGCATCACGCCGCCTTTCTGAAAAGAGCTGTAGAAAGGCAACTCCCGCGGGCCGGCCGCGAAAAAAATGATACTCACCAAGAGGACTGTGAAGGCGCCGATATCGAAAATGCGTTCGACCGCCCACACCGCCATCTGCGAGGAGAATGTTAGATCATGACGGCGGGCGATGAGATAGGGCCGAATCAGTTCTCCGGGGCGGCCGAGCAGGGCCAGTCCAGTGAAACCGATGACGGTGGGCGAAACCAAACTCATCGCCGATGCCTCGGGCCGCACGGGCTTCAGAAAAATCTTCCACCGGATCGCCCGCACCACATATCCCAGGTATATGAGAGCGATGCCATGTGCGATGTGAACCCAGTTTCGAGGACGAGTTTCCCAGAAGCGCGCCCAATCGAAATTCTGCCAGGTCCGGAACTGGAGATAGATCAGCACCATCAACACCAGGAAGACCACGGCATAGACGACATGTTTTTTTTTCATGAGCAGAATGCAGGAATGACGCAGCCCTTGGTACGTCCCTGAATGAAGGTATATGCAGGGAGCGGGCAGGGTCAACGTTGGGGGGCGAGCCGCGAACGGAGCGTTCACCGGGAATTGGATCAGGGCCAGGAAACGGAGACGCGACACGCCCGTCTCTACTCGAGTTTTTGGGAGGGCACTACTTTGCTGGTGCTGTTGATCGGAGTGATCGATGGGGCTTTAGCCTGTGGGGTTCTGCGCGCGCGTTTCATTTTTGCGTTGGCGGCTTCCACCTTCTCCTGCGCGATCTTCTTCCGGTTGTAGTCGTGGACAATTTTCGCCACATACGCGCGGGTCTCACGATAAGGCGGGACTCCACGATACTGTTCCACTCGCAGCGGTCCTGCGTTGTAGGCGGCCAGGGCCTTGACCAGATCGAAGTTGTAGCGTTCGAGAAGTTGGCGCAGATATCGGGTTCCGCCTTCGACGTTCTCCTGGGGATCAAGCGGATTGGTCACGCCCAGTTTTCCCGCAGTGCCCGGCATGAGTTGCATCAATCCCTGCGCGCCTTTGCGGGAGGTGGCGCGGGTGTTGAATCCGCTTTCGGCGAGAATCACGCTGTTTACCAGGTCGGGATCGAGGCGATACGTGGCGCTGGCGGAGTTCACTACCTGGCTCAGATCCACAGTGTTCCGCATGGTCGCCGGAGAGGCCGGAGGCTGCGGCGGTGGGGAAAGGTCTTTCTCAAATCCCGAAATTTCCGCGCTGGGTACGTCGACGTAGCTGGTATCGTCATGGCCAAGAAAAAGCCGCGTATTCTCTCCCAGGACCTGCCGTCGTTCGTGGCGGATGGTGAAACCGTTGCGCAGCAGCGCCAGGTCGGCTGCCGCCGCGTCGCGGGGAAGCAGCGTGAAGGCGAGCGCGGCGACCAGCGTGATTCGAATTAAATTCATTCGCTTCATTCCACTCTGCTCAGGGCCGCTCCCAGCGGAGTTCCATGGAGAACATGTTCGATGGCGGCCGCTACACCGCTCTCCGCGTTGGAGCGAGTCTCGGGCCATCCGCGCCCGCGCAGTTCTTCCGACGCATTCCCCATGATAAAAGGCCGTCCCGCAAAGGCAAGCATTTCAATGTCGTTGTAGTTATCACCAACGGCCATGACCTGATTCCGGGTGATACCGCGATGGTTGGCCCAGCGCTCCAATGCGTGGCCCTTGGAACAACCCGCGTTGAGCACATCGACAATCGACAAGTCGCGTCCGGGATACTCGGTGCGGAGGACAGTAATCGGCAGTCCAGTGCGGTCGAGGGCCCGCAACGCTTGCTGCATGAGCGCGACCGGGCCACAGAACATCGCCTGCACCGGGTCGGTGGTCAATGCGTTCTCGATTGGGACGACGAACTCGATGTGCTCCATATTCTTTTCCAGCCAGCGCTGGATGCTGCCTTCGAGATATTTGAGGTTTTCCAGAACAATGGATCCGCGGCCTTCCTTGTCAAAGGTAAGAACGGTCTGCCCGCGAAATTCTTGCATCGCCCCGCATAAATCGAGGCAGGTGTGGAGAGGGAGCATGTCGCGGTGGAAAGTCTCTCCTGAAAGCGAGCGGGTGACCGCGCCATTGGAGCAGATAAGCCACAAATCGAAGCCCAGTTGATGAGCGATCTCCAGCGCAAACCTGTGCCGCCTGCCGGTGACCAGGATGACTTCAATCCCCTGCGAATTGGCCGAACGCAGCGCTGCCAGGTCGGTTTCGGAAATACGAAACTCAGGGTTCAGCAGGGTACCGTCAATATCGACGGCAATCAGGCGCAGGGAATCGGCGGTCACAAGCGATTCTAACATTCGGCCCGTTGCAGGCCGGATACTCTTGTCGCCAACTGTTTGCAGCGAAAGTACCTGGTTCGTGCGAAAATCTTTGCCCTCGGAGAACATCCATGAAAAAACGATTCCTACTGGCGCTGCTAGCCCTTACTCTGCTACCGGGGTCCCTGCCTGCGCAGACCGCCGACACTTCCGGGAAACCTTTCGTCGTCGAGTACTACTACAAGACCCAATGGGGACACGCCGACGAATTCCTGCAACTGTTCAAGAAAAATCACTACCCGCTCCTGAAGAAAGAAGTAGAGATGGGGCGCATGGTCAAGGTCTGGATGGATCAGCCCCGCTATCACACCACCGAAGACGGCCGTTGGGACTACCGCGTCACCATCGTCTTCAAGAACGCCACGGTGGCGAATGAACCTTTCGATGAAACGGAAATCAAGAAGCAGCTTTGGCCCGATCAGGCGACTTATTTGAAGGAAGAGCAGCGACGGTTTGAGATACTGCTCTCGCACTGGGATTTGCCTGTGCGGACGATGGATCTGGACGGGAAGTAGTGCGGAGTGGTGATCGATAAACATCCGCTCTGAGAGTTTGTATTTTCAGAGCTGTCATCCTGAGCGAAAGCGAAGGATCTGCTTTCTGGCGACCGAAAAGAAGGCAGGTCCTTCGCTACGCTCAGGATGACAGTTCGTTTATCGGATTACTGCCCACCGAAAACGCGTCCCCGCTAGCCATCGATCTTCAAGAAGTTCGCAATCACCTTCTCATTCCACTTCCACGGCAGGATGCGCTTCAACGCCAGCTGCATCTTGGCGTCGCTGCCCACGAGATAGCGCAGTTTCGGATTCGGATCCTGCGTGACCCAGGCGATCAGTTTCGCTACTTCGATAGGGTCGCGCTTGGGGAGCGCAGCCACACGCTCCCGCATTTTCAAGCTGCGCTGAAAATTCGGCGATGTCTTCGGTGACTGCCTTCTCGCCCATGACCGCGCCGCGTGTCCAGATGTCGGTCTGAAACGATCCCGGTTCGATCAGTACGACTTTGATCCCGAGCGCATTCACTTCCAGTCGCAGCGTTTCCGTCCACCCTTCCAGGGCAAACTTGGACGCCGAATAGCTGGAGATGGTGACGGCTCCGGTTAGCCCTCCAATCGACGAAATCATGATGATGTGGCCCGAGCGCTGTTTCCGCATGGTCGGAAGCACGGCTTTGGTAGGCGCGACGGGGCCGAAGAAATTGGTTTCGAATTGCGTGCGCAGTTCTTCGAGCTTGATGTCTTCGGCGAATCCGGCGACGGCGAATCCAGCGTTGTTGATAAGGGCATCGATGCGTCCGTAGTCACGCGCCACGCCTTCGACGAATCCGGGGATCGTCGCGATCTCGGTTACGTCCAAGCGACGAACATCGATCTTTGCGCCACACCGACCAGGGATGCAGCGGCTTGATCTAACTTCGCGCGCCGCCCCAGATCGCGCATCGAAGCGACTACTTTATATCCGGCTTTTGCCAATTCGACGGCCGTAAGCAATCCAAAGCCGCTGGACGATCCTGTAATCACAGCGATTTTTTCTGCCATGGGTCTCCTCATCCACGCAGGTCGATTTTCTCCGTGACCACCGTGTCCTCTGTGGTTCAAGCTTTTCGATTCTAACCACAGAGGGCACGGGAGGTCACGGAGGAAACCAACTCGCAATTCGATTGCCTGGAAGCCCCTCTGGGTTCGGAATTCTCGCCATCTAATTCAGCGCCGTTTGCGTGCAGCCCGCAAATGAGAGAACATATCTGTTTGCCTACATCTCATTGAAGCGACAAGGACTGATCGAAAAATGTCAACTCCCCGCAAGAATGGCAGCAAGCCGGCGCGCGTCGAAGTAAAAGAAGGCCGGTCCCAGAACTCTGACACCAAGCCCGCCAAGGGAAAACTCGGCGTGATGATCCCCGGCATGGGCGCCGTGGCGACGACGTTCGTCGCCGGCGTAGAGGCAGTGCGGAAGGGAATCGCCGCCCCCATCGGGTCGGTGACGCAGATGGGGACCATCCGCCTCGGCAAGCGCACTGACGGGCGCTCTCCGAAAATCAAGGAATTCGTTTCCCTGGCCACGCTCAACGATCTCGTCTTCACCGGTTGGGACATCTTTGAGGACGACATGTACGCCGCTGCCACCAACGCCGGTGTGCTGGAGAAGGATCTGCTGAAGCAAGTGAAAGGACGCCTCTCCTCGATCAAGCCGATGAAGGCCGTTTTCGATCATAACTACGTCAAGAAAATCGATGGACCCAACGTCAAGAAGGGCAAGAACAAGCTGGATCTGGCGGAACAATTGCGCCAGGACATGCGCGATTTCAAGAAGTCCAGCGGCGCTGACCGTCTGATTACGATCTGGTGCGCTTCAACGGAGACTTTCATCGAGCCCAGTACCGCTCATCAAAGCGTGAAGGCGCTGGAAAAGGGGATGAAAGAGAATGACCCAAACATTGCGCCGTCGATGATTTACGCCTATGCCTCGCTGAAAGAAGGCGTGCCTTTCGCTAACGGCGCGCCGAACCTCACTGTCGACGTGCCCGCCATGCTGGAACTCGCGCGCGAAAACGAAGTCCCAATCTGCGGCAAGGATTTCAAGACCGGCCAGACCATGATGAAGACCGTCCTCGCCCCCGCGTTTAAAGCGCGACTGCTCGGACTTAGCGGATGGTATTCCACCAACATTCTGGGGAACCGCGACGGCGAAGTGCTCGACGATCCCGGGTCGTTCAAGACCAAGGAAGAATCCAAGCTCGGTGCGCTGGAACACATCCTGCAACCGCAGCTCTATCCCGAACTCTACGGCAACATTTTCCACAAGGTTCGCATTAACTATTACCCGCCACGTGGAGATAACAAAGAGGGTTGGGACAATATCGATATTTTTGGATGGCTCGGCTATCCGATGCAGATTAAAGTCGACTTCCTGTGCCGCGACTCGATCCTCGCCGCGCCGATCGTGCTCGACCTCGTGCTGTTTCTGGACCTGGCGCAGCGGACACCAGAGCTGCGCCGGCTGGGAATTCAGGAGTGGCTCAGCTTTTACTTCAAGTCGCCGATGACGGCGCCGGGGCTCTATCCCGAGCACGATCTGTTCATCCAGTTGATAAAGCTGAAGAACACGCTGCGACATTTGAAGGGCGAAGAGTTAATTACGCATCTGGGGCTGGAGTACTACGACTGAGGTCGTGTGGCGCGGGCGCCCTCGCCCGCGGGAGCTTAGGGGTGAGGGAGGGGCTTTCAAGAATATCTCACCCATGGCCGCCACCATCAAAGCCGCGAGTCCCTGTATCGCATCGTAACTACCAGACTGTTTTCAGCAAAGGGCTGCGCCGAATCCGTTCGTCGCGAGTCACAAGCGTCAGGCCCGCCGCGCGAGCCGTGCCTCCGATTAGGCGATCGGCCTGGTCACGTGGATAGTCCACCGGAAACTGGGCACCCAGGGACGCGATCTCCTCCGTAATGGGCAGCACAGTCACGCGCTCCAGAAATCGATGCACGGAGGCCTCGATCGTTCCATATCCCTGCACCCTTTGCGTCGCAAGCATCCATGCGATTTCCCAGGTCGTAAATTGCTGAAACGGCCAGCCCGTCGCTGCGTCGGGCGCTCCGTATTCCGCCGCCGCCTCTTTCGAAAGGCGCTTCGAATCGGCGACTGCCCAGACTAGCACATGCGAGTCAAGCAGGATCACGATGACTCCCAATCCCCGCTGGGAGATTCGATGTCGCCGACAATCCGGAACACCCCCTCCAGCCTGCCGATGAAATCATCTTTGCCATCGTCGACGGGGACCAGCTTGGCGACTGGCTTTCCCCGCTTGGTGATCACGAGGGGCTCGCGTGTCGAGCGTACATTCTCCATCAGCGTCAGACACCGCGCCTTGAATTCTGCCGCCGCAATCTTCTTCATAAACACATTGTAGGATACATGGTCATTTCGAGATGACCACTTCAGGCGGAGCGTCTATTGATCCATCTCCCAGGCCTTTTTCAGCCACCTTTTCAACTCATCGTCGATATCGGCCGTCGACGTGACCTCAATCCGCCGTGTAATGCGATCTTTCTTTTCGTACCCACCAGTGTCAATCAGGCGCTTCGGCGTCTTCATATTTCCCAGCGCGAGGCCGAGGTCGATGCGAGTGTTGCTAGTCGGCTTGATCTGAGCGAAAACGTGATTGCGATACAGCGGCACGATCGTTTTGCCCGGACAAGCCTTCACATCTTTGCCTATCGAGAGTCCCAGCTTGAGTAACTGATCGTAAAGCGGGCGCAATGCCACTCGTGCCCCCGCATACTGCGCCTCGACAAACTCCGCGGCGGTTTTCAGATAGGCCTCGGGCGAGTCTTCTTCGGTGCCCTTGCGTTCGGCGCGTTCGGCGATCCACCGGGCGGTGTTGGTGCCGAGTTTGAATTCTTCTTTCAGCCACTCGCGACGTTCTGCTTCGGTTGCCGGTCCCGATTTCTTCACCAACTCGATCCATTCATCCACCGATCGCCCACTCTTCATGGGCAGTTCTTTCATCCAGTTCTGCACCATGAGCACGCCAGGGTGAACGCTGTATAGGCCACGTGCAATTCTTGCGGCGGGCATAAGCACCTCCTGAGGCCGACATGATAGCCAATTTTGCCGAGCGATTCACGATAAAATCATCGACCATGGCTGCCAGGAAATCCACCCACGGACACAGCACCCAGTATGTCCGTCTGCAAAAGAATTATTGCTTCGCCTGCGGCAAGAGCAATCCCGACGGGATGCGCCTGCGCTTCACCTACGACGAAGCCCGCGGATGCTACGTCAGCCGCTTCCGCCTCGACAAGCGTTACACCGGTCCACCTGGCCACTGTCATGGCGGCATCATTGCCACTATCCTCGACGAAGCCATGGGTAAGGTGAACAAGCTGCGGCAGGTTGTGGCGTTGACTTCGGAGATTACAGTGAACTATCTCAAGCCGGTGCCATTGAACAAACCGCTGCGCGTGGAATCGCGCGAGGTGTCGGTGAAAGGACGCCGGCATGTGAACATGGGTGAGATTCTGAATCAGAAGGATGAGGTGCTCGCCCGGGGACGGGGACTGTTCATCGCCGTCGATCCGCACAAGATGTTTGCGAAGTTTGTGGGGCGATAGCTCGCCGGGTTGGACACTCTTGTCCGACTGTCGACAGCACCCCGAACGCTGCGGGGTCCGCAGTGCACACCTTTATCGGACAAGAGTGTCCGACCCACACGATCAAGGCCGCAGCACCGAGGCCAACTCCTCCACGCCGCGCCGCAACTCACGTGGTTCCACTGCCGCAAATCCCAAGACGATGCCATTTCCCCGAACGCGCCCGAAGGCGTAGCGCCGAAGTGGAATTACCTCAACATTCCTCTTTGCTGCATCCGTTGCTACCTTCTCGGCGGGGACGCCGTTCGGCAGCCAGCCAATCGTCTGCAATCCGGCCTCGACGTTGGAAATCTCCACCAGACCCTGTAATTTCTCGCGAGCGCCCTTCAGTAAAACTCCGAGACGCTCGGCGTACACCTCGCGCATACGCCGAATGTGCCGCGCAAAATGCCCTTCTTGAATGAAGTCGCAAAGGACCGCCTGTCCGAGCAGAGGCGGATGATGTGTGCTTGCCGATTGCGCTGCCGCGAACACGTCCACCATGTCAGGCGGCACCACCAGATACCCCAGCCGCATCGAGGGAAACATCACCGCGCTGAAACTTCCGCCGAAGATCACTACCCCGGCGCGGTCCAACCCTTGGAGCGCCGGCACCGGACGCCCCGAATATCGGTACTCGCTGTCGTAATCGTCTTCAAAAATCAGCACGCCTGACTTGCGAGCCCACTCCAGCAGAGCCAGCCGTCGGCGCAGACTCATGGTTACCCCCAGTGGGAATTGATGCGCCGGAGTGACGTAAACCAATTTTGGGCGCGGCCATCGCGCCAGGCCGCGATCGAGTTCCAATCCCTCCGCGTCGACCGGCACTCCGCACAGTTTCGCGCCCACTGCGCGCAATACCGCTGCCGCGCCGGGATAGCCGGGTTCTTCCATCCACACCGGCTCGCCCGAATTGAGTAGCAGGCGCGCCGTTCGATCCAGCCCTTCCAGCGCACCCGAGACGATCAACACCTGGTCGGCGGTGCAGTTCACGCCACGCGATGTGTTCAGGTACTCGGCAACCGCTTCACGCAGCGGTTGATATCCCAGGGTCTCGCCTCCGGCCAACAATCTTGTAGAAGCGCGGCGCAGCCGGCGCGCAGCCACTTGCGCCCAAATCGTAGTGGGAAAGAGATTCAGGGACGCCTGATTCGGACGAAATGCCCGCACCGCTGGTGCTGGTCGCGAACGAAACGGCTGCAACCGCAGGGCGTACTCCGACAACACGATGCGACGGTGCGGCAACCGGCGCTTCGCGAGTTCCCGTCGAACCTGCAAAAACTGTTCGGGCAGAGCCCGGCTCACAAACGTGCCGGAGCCGGTTCGCCCTTCGACGTAACCCTCCGATCGCAGCTGCTCAAACGCGGCGACGATGGTTGAACGTGACAGTCCATAGGCCTGGGCTAGATCGCGAGTTGCAGGCAGGCGCGCTCCCGGAACTAGTCTGCCGTCGAGGATGGCGGTCCGCAGCTGTTCATACAGCCAGCGATAGAGGGGCGTGCCCGCCGCTGCGGCGGGGAGACTCAAGGGGAGGGAAGTAGTGTGGCGGGGCATTTAAAGTGGTATGGCTAATACTTCGTAAATGGACATCCCTAGGATACCACTTGATGATTTATGCTGAAGGCCGGGTAAGTTGTTGCCAATCGCGTCAGGTCGAGGGCGGGTCGCCCTAGGTACAGCCGACAAGGTGCCGGCGCTATACGAAAATCAGGAGATCATCATGTCGCAAAACAATGGACACAACACCAGCCTTCGCTTGAAAACCGGCCTCGCCGAGATGCTCAAGGGCGGAGTCATCATGGACGTCACGGATGCGCGCCAAGCCGAAATCGCCGAAAAGGCAGGTGCGGTTGCGGTGATGGCTCTCGAACGCGTCCCGGCGCAGATTCGCGCCGAAGGCGGCGTGGCGCGCATGGCTTCGCCGAAGAAGATTCGCGAGATTATGGCCACGGTCGACATTCCAGTCATGGCGAAGTGCCGTATCGGACATTTCGCCGAGGCGCAGATTCTTCAGGAACTCGGCGTCGACTACATCGACGAATCCGAAGTTCTCACTCCGGCCGACGAGGCCCATCACGTTGACAAGCACGCCTTTGCCGTTCCCTTCGTTTGCGGTGCGCGCAATCTCGGCGAAGCATTGCGGCGGATTGCCGAAGGCGCGTGCATGATCCGCACCAAGGGCGAAGCGGGCACAGGCGACGTCGTTCACGCAGTCAAGCACATCCGCCAGATTGTGCAGGAGATGCGAATCCTCACCGTGCTCGGTGAAGAAGAACTCTACGCCAAAGCCAAAGAGCACCAGGCGCCCTACGAACTTGTGAAGATGGTCGCTCGGGATGGCAAACTGCCGGTACCGAATTTCTCAGCGGGTGGCATTGCTACCCCTGCTGACGCAGCACTGGTCATGCAACTGGGCGCGGAAGCGGTGTTCGTGGGTTCCGGAATTTTTATGAAGAACTCGACGGAATTTGCCGATCCGGTAGAAGCGGAGAAGCGGGCGCGGGCGATTGTGAAGGCGGCTACGCACTTCAACGATCCGAAAGTGCTGCTTGAAGTCAGCGAGGATCTGGTGGGCGCAATGAAGGGCTTGGCGATCTCAGGGCTCGATGAGGCGCACATGCTGCAGACTCGCGGATGGTAACGATTCTTCGATGACAGAACTCGAAACGCAGTGGTTTCTTTTGATGGACGGCTATGCGAGAAGCAGACATGCCTGTTTTCTCTCGGAGTTTTTCCGCGACGCGAATGAGGAAGGTTACGTCCTATGTTTTCGCCCGCTGGTTTCGCAGGACTCAGCGCTGCGGCAAGCATGTAAATACTTGCGGCTAAGCTTGGACAAGCTGAAAGGGACACCCGGCGACCCTGGACTCGTCTCTCAGCTAACGACAATAGTAGACAATTCCCTTGCTGGATTAGCGCCAGGAGCTGACCCCGCGTGACAATTGGTGTTCTAGCTCTCCAAGGCGATTTCGACGCCCACCGACGCCGCCTCGAAGAACTCGGCGCCCAAGTTGTGCTCGTGAAAAAACCCGAGCAGCTGGATAGCATTTCCGCGCTCGTCATTCCAGGCGGCGAGTCCAGCACATTTCTGAAGTTGCTGGGTGAGGAAGGCTTCGCGAAGCTGAGAGAATTCGTCCGCGCTAAGCCTACTTTCGGCACGTGTGCTGGGGCGATCTTGCTGGCGAACGAAGTGGAGAATCCGAAGCAAGCAGGGCTCGGCGCGCTCGATATCACGATACGGCGCAATGCTTACGGACGCCAGGTTGACAGCTCAATCCGCGAAGGGCGGTTCCTCGATCATCCCATCGAGATGGTGTTTATCCGCGCTCCCAAGATCGAACGCGTCGGCGATGGCGTGGAAGTAGTTGCGACGGAAGGCGACGATCCGGTTTTGGTCCGCGAAGGCAAGACGCTTGCCGCCACGTTTCATCCGGAGCTCAGCGAGGACCCTGGCATCCATCGTTACTTTCTGAATTTGGTTGCGAATGGCGGGCGGTAACCGCCAAAAGTCGCCGCGGCCTCAGGGAGTCCGACGACGAACAGAGGTGAAAAAAATTAAGTAGGTGACGAATGAGCGGTAAATTTAAATTCGCTAGCAGTGAAGACGAACCTTGAGTGGGCTTCCGACAAGGCTGTTAGCGGGATTGCAATTAATTGTTGAAGCGACGACGGATGAAGGTAGCCAAACCTACCAGACCGGTTCCCAACAGAATCAACACACCGGGTTGTGGAGCCGAGGCAGTACGTACAGCGGTATGAGCGGCAAAAGAGTTCAAAACCGACATTAGGACGAGTACAGCGGGGCCTAGAACGCGCACGGGACAACTCCTTTCGCTTGTACTGTCGCAAGCGATTCTCCAACCGGCGCGCTTTCATCAACTCTTTTAAACAACCTGTTTTCAGTGCCAAATCGTTGACATTTTCTGTCAATGTTACGATTCATCCGAAGTCTCGGCCGGAATTGTGTGCATTCCTTTTCACTTTGTTGCCGTAGCGCCTCCGGTTTGGGACCGTTTCCGTTCCGGTATCCTGTGACCTTTTGAACATCCGTACCCATGGAACCCGCTCCTGAACTGGAGGCAACTGCGATTTCGTTTTCGTCCTACCAGCGTCTGCTGGTGGGAAACCGCAATTTTCGGCTCCTTTGGAGTGCGCAGGTAGTCAGCGAAATCGGGGACTGGTTCTACACTCTGGCGATCTACAACCTGCTTTTGCAATTCACCGGACGCGCCGGATCAGTCGCCCTCGCATTGGTTCTGCAAGTTCTGCCGCAAACGGTAATCGGCACCGCCGCGGGCGTGATCAATGACCGCGTTCGCCGCAAACAGGTCATGATTGCCGCCGATCTGGGACGCATGCTGATCGTGTTTTGCATGCTTTTCGTGCGCTCGAAAGAAATGGTTTGGCTGGTGTATCCGTTGCTGATTGCGGAAACCTTGCTGGCCGCATTCTTTGAGCCTGCGCGTAGTTCGGTGATCCCGAATATCGTGGAGCGCGAAGATGTCGTGCTGGCGAACACCGTCTCCTCCAGCACCTGGTCGGTCAACCTTATGGTCGGCGCGGCCGTGGGCGGAGCGGTTGCGGCGCTCCTGGGCCGCGATGCTGTCTTCATCTTGAACGCGCTGTCCTTTCTGGCTTCGGCCCTTCTGATCTGGAAAATGCGTTTTCACGAACCGCACGCGGAGGGGGCTCGTCCGCTTCACTTGCGCGATCTGGTCGACTTTTCACCCATCGTTGAAGGCGTCCGCTACGTTCGTTCGCAGGCCCGTCTGCGGGCAGCAATTTTCCTGAAATTCGGCAGTTTGATCATCGGACCCGGTTGGGTTTTGTTTACGGTGATGGGGCAAAAAGAATTTGCCATCACCTGGCATGGCCTCGACCCCACGCGCGGAGCGTTTCTGGGTATGAGTCTGCTCCTTGGCGCCCGCGGTCTGGGCGCGTTGCTCGGACCGATCCTCACGGCGCGCTGGGCGGGACAGAGGATCCCCAGGCTGGAGGCCGCGATCTTCTGGGGATTTCTCGCTTCCGCCGCCGGGTACACGCTGATCGGAGTAGCGGGACGCCTCTGGCAGGCTACCCTGTGCGTGCTGCTGGCGCACTTTGGTAGCGCGATCGTATGGGTGTTCTCGACCACGCTGCTGCAATTACAAAGCAACGACAAATTCCGCGGCCGAGTCTTCGCCGCCGACCTGGGACTGTGCATGTTTACCATCGCGGCCGGAGCTTATCTGGCAGGACGCTTCGTCGACGCCGGGTATGCCGCCCGGAATGTCGCCAGCGTGGCGGGGATGCTGATGCTGGTGCCGGCGGGCTTGTGGGCGTGGGCGATACGGGGAGATGCTCCAGCAAAACCATAGCGAAATGGATCGCGCTCACGAGTCTCGCGGAGAATCTCAGCTACATCGATCTTTCTGCTCGGGAGGCGGGGTGGATCCAAACGCTATCGTGCTTCACGAATACCGGGCTCGGAGCATGAGCCTGAGGTAAGTGGCTATATCGTATCGCTATAACGTGATCCGAGGTAGTCTGGCTTGCCTGTCCGTGGCAGACTCGCTGCTGAACGCGCTGACCTTGCGCGGTCCACCGAAAGAACACGACGGACAGACAACCGAACGGAGGCAATCATGAACACCAAATACATTCGGGCTTGGGTCATTGCCTGCGCCTTGATAGCCGTCTTTCAGTCTCTTCGGGGACATACGCAGGAGAATTCAGACGCGGCGAAAAGCAGCGTTCAACATTCTGCTCCGGACCATGATGGACAACACGATTTTGATTTCGAGATCGGCACCTGGAAAATTCATTTGAAGCGCCTTGATCATCGCTTAGTCGGCTCGACGAACTGGATCGAGTTTGACGGCACGTCTGTTACCCGAAAAGTTTGGGGAGGACGGGCCAATCTGGAAGAGTTTGAAACCGATAGTCCGTTGGGCGGCCATATCGAAGGTCTCACGCTGCGTCTATACGATCCCCAAACCCACCAGTGGAGCCTGTATTGGGCGACCAGCAAGAGCGGTGCCATGGGCGTGCCCACGATCGGTGAATTCAAGAATGGGCGCGGCGAGTTTTTCGATACGGAACCGTCCGGCCCTAATGGCAAATCTATCCTGTGTCGATTTGTTTGGACGAACACCAACACCGATACGCCGCACTTTGAGCAGTCATTCTCAGAGGATGGAGGCAAGACCTGGGAGGTCAACTGGATCACGGACCAGACACGGGTGAAAGATGAACCTGACAAAGCGCACTGAAATCCCGGCGCATTCGCGATCGAGAATCGTAGCACTGGGTCCTATCGCAAAAGATCGTGGACGCGGGCTTTCTCGCGGATGTCCGCCGACTTGTCGTTCTTAATCCACTCGGTATACGCTTTGGTACTCCGCTGCTCGACTCGATCGGGGCGATTTCTCCTGAGTGGCGCATGAAGGAAATGACCGCCAATGACGACTGCGAACGGTTCCAGGCGGGCGCAGCGAAGTATGCCGCCTACCTTGAGACGCCCGAGGGCCGACTGCGCCTCGACCTGACTTTTGCCAACTTGCAGGAGTTTCTTCCGCAGGCCACAAGGCCATTGCGCGCTCTTGACCTTGGTGGTGGTACCGGCGCCATCGCGGTGCGCCTGGCGCGGCTTGGCTTTCATGTCACATTGCTGGATGAGTCCATGCCCATGCTGGATTTCGCCAAGCGTGCGGCATGGGAAGCGGGAGTATCGGAAAAGATTGCGCTCAAACACGGCGAGGCCAGCCAATTTGCAGACTTTTTCCACGCTGAGCCGTTTGACGTAATTCTTTGCCACAATATCCTGGAATTTGTGGACGACCCGTGTGCTGTGTTGCGCAGTGCGGCGCGGACATTACGAGATGCGTCCAGCATCATGTCGGTATTGGTGCGGAATCAGGCAGGTGAGGTGTTGAAGGCCGCACTACTAGGCGGCGATCTGGCCGCGGCAGAGCGCAATTCTACCGCTGAGTGGGGGGATGAGTCCCTATACGGAGGCAGAGTGCGGCTATTTACACCGGAGAGACTGCGCGCCATGCTGTTCGAGTCGTCACTCGCAGTAACTGCGGAGCGTGGTGTACGGGTCCTGTCGGATTACTTGCCGCCGAGTGTTTCCCGAAGCGATGAGTACCAGGGGATTTTTGAGCTGGAGCGCAAACTAGGCATGCGACCGGAGTTTGCGGCCGTCGCGCGCTACACGCAATGCATCGCACATCCCGTTGGTACGGTCATGAAGGACAGTGCATGAATAACGTCATAGCCCAGCCTTCGTCGTCCGGATCTCGCATAACCACGATACCTGATGCCGGTATCTCGCTCGGGCTAGGGCTTACCAACGAATGCAATCTTGCCTGTGCCTTCTGTTACCGCGATCCGGCTCGCACGGATCGTCTTTCCCTGGATGAAGTGAAAGCGGTCATGGAACGCCTGCCTGTGCGGTCGGTGAATCTGGGCACCGGTGAGAACGGCATGCATCCGGAGTTCAAGGCAATCCTGGCATACCTGCGAACGAAGCTGCTCAAGCTGACCATCACTTCCAATGGTCATAGCGTTGCGGTTCTGGAAGACGATGAGCTGCAAGCTTTCCATGACATCGAGTTCTCTCTTGATTACTCAACGCAAGAAGAACAGGACGCGCAACGCGGAGCGGGGAATTGGAAGCTGATTCATCAGCAGGCAGAACGGTGTCTCCGGCAGCGCATTCCTGTAACCATCATCGCCGTCATGATGAAGTCGAACTACCTGCGTCTAGCGGATGTGGCACGAGTGGCCAAACAGTTTGACGCTCCTTTGCGAGTAAACGTATATCAAGCCGTGCGATCTGACATCTACGCCCTAAGCTACGAAGAGTATTGGGAGGGGTTCCAGCGCCTCTTTGAAGAGACCGACGTAATCGCAATTGGCGAGCCGCTGGTTCGGGCAATGGCGGGGTTTCCACCGGTTGGAGGCGGTTGCGGCGTGAGCACTGTACGAGTAACGCCAAGAGCTACGACACAACCGTGCGTGTATTGGCCAGGATCGGGGGAGCCGCTTGCAGGTTTGGTCTCAGCAGGAGCTGACATTCTGAGCTCTCCACCCTTCGAGCAGGCGCGGACACTTCCTGAAGCCTGTCATCCCTGCGAGTTTCGCGAGTCGTGCCACGGCGGATGTGCCGGACGGCGGCGCTTGCAGCGTGCACTACTAGAACCTGATTGTTATTGTCCGATCATTCGTGGGGAACGCCCGACGCTGCCGATTCGCATGGCCTCTGCTCGCGATCTGCCTAAGGTGAGTAGTTCCTGCACCACCGTTGTGATTGCCAGGTAGTGTCGCGATCCCTGGCAAATAAATTGCTTTACTGCAATCTGAAACTAACAACGACCTCGATGTCGGAGACTACTGGCTCCGTCCCGCACATAGCGGGCTTGAACCTCCAGCTTTTCAGAGTTTGCAAAGTGACGTCGTCCATAGAACGGGCTGCACGGCCGACGAGTTGGATGTCAGTGACGGAACCGTCCGCCAGGACGGTCATCGCGACAGTTGTGTCGCCCATAAGTTTATTTTGGCTCGCAGACTTTGGATACATCGGGTCTGGCGTCTTAACGGGCACGGCGTGCTTCATATCAGCGCATTGACGGCGCTCAATCGCTCCTTTCGGCGAGACTAGCAATGTTTGATCGAAAGCGGTTGTTGTCAGATTATCCACGGTCGCAGTTATTACTTCGATCCCGTTCACCAGCAGTTGGAGTTTGCGCGGATAGCGATGGCCGCCAAAATCGAAGTAATCTGAGTACTGTTCTCTGCGCCGCTCATCTGGCGGTTCCTGCCACTCGTCGCTCACAATCTCGTGAGAGGCAGAATTCACACAAACCTCATGCGGCTTGCCCCTGGCCGCCCCTTCAACTCGTATGCAAGCCATCTCGATGCCATTCTCGACGCGTTCTTTCTGCTTCTTTGCTAGCAGTCCTTCAGAGCCTTCCGCGAACTGAAGCAGACTGATGAGTTCTCCAATCCGTACGGGCGTAAAGCTTAGATTGCGGCTGGTGTACTGCCTGTCGCCATTTCGAATCTCGATCTGCTCGAAATCGCCCATGACAATCCTCCGCCACCAGCGGTCCTTTGCCTCCCATTTGAGCGTCAGATGTCCGCGGGTAGGCGCGTTTACTTGCGCGATAAAATGGACGTCAAGTTGAATAGGGCTAGGCTGATCGTGAAACAGGCTCGCCCGCTGCTTCGCAGTGACGAGTAATTGTTGCGCAGCAGGGTTTGTACTACCAAACAGAAGGGGGAGGCTGCCAACTAGCAAAACAGTCGCCAACGTCATTTTCTTCATGGACGGTGACATCTTAGCGCAAACCGCCAGTTCGCTGGCGTAACATCGCCGATTACACTCCTTGACAACATCGGCCATGCGGCAACTGGCCAAAAATTTGTATTTGAATTAGCTCCCTTTTACTGCGCCGGCATCCACTTATCCGAGCCCGTCACCTTGACCGCCACATCTGTAATAAAAATGTGCAGAGGCTTGCCATCGGCGAAGCCGCGATGGTCGGTTGAGAACAGAATTGGACCTGCCTTTTTGTAGCCCGTCCACGTTGCGAGGACGCGGCTCGGAGGCTTGGCCCCGCCCCGGATGTACACAAAGTAGACGACGCGGTTGTCTTTACCGACATAGAGGTCCCAGGTGTCACCCGGCGTGTAACCGCCCCCGGCGGGATATTTTATTGGGAGTAGCTCGGCCATGCCGGAGCCTACTGGCAGATTAAACTTGCCCTGATCGATCGCGCTGGCGCTCTTATCCCAGTAGGCATGGAAGGGGAACAGAGTCCAGTAATTATCGTTGATAAAACTCGGGTCGACTTCGTTCTTCACGGCGTCGGATTGGGAGCTGAGGTCGGTGCGTACGTAGGATACCTTGACGGGCTTGCCGTCTTTGTCCACACCTTCAAAGGTCACCTTGTTGGTCTTGGGCTCCCATTCCCACTTGTGAGCGGCTTTGAAGAGTCCGGTGATCTCCCCATTCCAGGTGTAGCGGATAGCGTCAACTTTGTCCCAGGAATCGACGCCGAACGTCTTGGCGACCTGATCGAGAAGTGGCGCGCGCTGTGGCGCCTGGGCCCAAGAGGCGGAAGCAAAGACCAGCGCTCCGCACAGCAGGAGCCCGATCATTTTAAAACGGCGAGTACTTGTCATAGGGGAAACTCCTTGTTCATTGTGCAACCAGTTTGGTCGATACAGATTCCCGACCGCATCACGCGATGCAGTAAAGTTTTCTTACCTCGAAGGTTTACCAGACTCATAACTCGTTTGGGTAATCTGGCGCAAAGCGATGATTGCGGCGACGATCGCCAGGCATCCGTATTCCAGGAGCATTACCCAGCCAGGAAGCGCTCCCCACGGACGCCCCCGTGTACGCAAGTGCCACATAATGTATACAGGGACAATGCTCACAGTCCAGAAGATGATCAGCAGCGTGGAGGCCGACGTCAGAAATGGCAGCAGCCAGAGAAGATACCATGGGAATACGGCAGGGGCACACACAAGAGATGCTGCCATCGGCCAGGCAAATTGCTCCGGAGACCACTCAGGCCTTGCCCACTTTAGCCAGGTTGCAGTCACGAATCCGACGAGCACTGCCAGCCCGGCCAGCAGCGAGGGAGGCGCCACCTTGTCGAGTGCTGCAAACACGGGGCCATTAAAACGGAAACTTTGCACATACGTCCCCAGCGAGCCGATCGGAATGTGACCGTGATTCAGAAACGGCAGGTACAGCACTCCGACCACGACTGCCGCGAGCACCGCGTCGCGAATGCGAACCCGCTTCCAGTAAAGAGGCAAAAGTACGATCGGCAGGAATTTGACTGCTATCGCCACCCCAAGTGCGACGGCCGCAGCCGCCCGCCATCGGCGCACAAGCGATGCCGCCGACACCACGAGCAGTAGCGCGCCAACAATATCAATGTGACCGCTTCCCGCCACCTCAATAGCTAACAATGGGTTCCACGCGAATGCCAGAACCAGGTGCTCTCCCTGCGCACAGCGTCGCAAGAGATCGAGCAGCACAAAAACAATGGCGAACTCGCAAACTACAAATGCTACTTTCAGTGCAAAAGTGGACTCGTGAATCGCGGTGACTGCGCGGAAAAAAAGCTGCGCTGCTGCCGGATAGGGGCTCGGCAGATCCGGATTGTTCAAGTTGCGGGTTTCCGAAGTATGCAGCCCCTTCACCGCAGGATCGCTCGGAACGACCAGATAGGGGTTGTAGCCGAGCCTTTGGAGTCGTCCGTCCCAGACGTAGCGATGGATATCATCATCGGCACCGGCAGGCAGCCGAAGAAATGCAATGTTCCACAGAGCAGTCAGGACGAGACCGATGATGACGACGCGCCGGGAAAATGTTGGGGTGCGAGCGCCTCGCCCGCGAAAAAACTCGCGGACAGCCAACAGGTACGCGATGCCCGCAACCGTGATAGAGGCCATGAAGTACGGCCCACCGCGGTCGTTGAAGTTGCAGGAGCAGATCGTTAACGCCACGCACAACGTGGCGCCCAGTATGTACACTCTTGCGGCGGGGGGGATTGTCACAGGTCTCCGCTGCCAGTTTTTAACCGGCCAGTCGCAGACTCCCACTCCTCAAGCCACTGCGCAGTGCGTGGCGCCTTCGCCGGCGCCAAACGCAACTCCGCCGCCAAGCGAGTCAGGTCGTCAGCTACATCTATGTCGTAAAAAGGGTCGGCGAAGCCTACAGAAAGCTCAAGGGTGCGTGCGCGCGAAAGGAGTCTCTCCAGCGCAGTGCTGGTACCCATTCCGTCGTTTGCGAAGAGCGTAGGATGAGACGCCTTTGCCCCGACGAGATAGTAGCCGCCGTCTTGGGTTGGTCCCACGACTACCTCATGCGCGACCAGCGTTTCGAAAGCGTCTTCGAGAACAGAACGCGGCAGGTGTGGGCTGTCGCTGTTGAAGGCAATCACGCGTCGTTCATGGCCTCGTGCGAAGTGCGCGAACACCGAAGCAAGGCCCGCGGCAAGGCCTTCCCCTTTCTGAGGAACTACGCTAAATTCACTGCCCGCCAACTGCGTCAGCTCGTTGACGTCCGACTCCGGGCACATGATGGCAACGTTCACATCGTCCAATGACCGCCCCAGCGCCAGCGTGTCGTCCAGAAGGCAGCAATAGAAAGTATTGACAGCCGCCGGAGAAAGGCTGGGCGTCAGGCGCGTTTTGACTGCGCCCGGCCTTGGTGCTTTCGCCATGATCACCAGCACACGGTCACTACCCAACGAACGCACCTCCGTCTCGCTTGAAGACTTCATAGACTGTTGCGGCAATAATAAATGACCGGTGGCCCGCTCGAGCCCGGTGCTGGGTTGAGTGGGATGTTGGAAGATGATCCAAAACCGGTAACCGGCTGTGAGGGACGAGATTGAGTCGAGATAGTCAGGGCACCGCGCTCGGAGATTTTCTCGCAGATACTTCCGGCGTCGGCCACGAACGCGGAATGCTGGTCTTCGCCGCGGCCCTGGCTTTGGTCGCTGCCGCATTCTTCTTAACCAAGACCTCGCGCACGCTGCTGTTCTGGACGGCATTAAGGTAGGACAGCATCCGGGTGAAGATCAAAAGCCAGGAATATGAGAACTCGAAAAATGGGTCCGGTGGCCGACTCAAGCCCGCTGGAAATAATAGCGCACGATCAAGCTCAGAATGAACCACCCGGCGCCGATTGTGCCCTTCAACGTACCGCTGATTTTCGATTTTCCGATACGCGGGTGGTAGCTCACCGGAACTTCAACTACGCGGTATCCACCGAGAGCGCCTTTGAGGATCATTTCAACCGCCCACCCATAGGTGGTTTCTTCAAGGTTGAGCAAACGTAGTACCTCTACGCGGCCCGCGCGAAAGGGGCCGAGATCGGTGATTTGCAGTCGATAGAAAGCGCGGATCAGGCGGGCTGCGAGGCGATTGCCACACACCTGATGCCAAGGCAACGACTCCGCAGAATTCTGTCCGTGCAGGCGGGAACCGAGCGTGATGTCGGCACGACCCTCAATGATTGGTGCTAAGAGAATCGGCAGTTCGGCGGGGCGATCGCTGTAATCGCCATCCAGGAAGACAACAATGTCAGGTGAATTTGCCGAGGCAAGACCCGTGAGGCACGCTCGTCCATAGCCGCGGCGTGGTTCCTGAATTACGCGGGCTCCCATTCCTGCGGCGATCTCGGGAGTCCCGTCAATCGAGTTGCTGTCGACAACGATGATCTCAGTCGTGAGATCGGACGGGAGATCCGCTAAAACGCGCGCAATCGACAGCGCTTCATTGTGGGTAGGGATGATGACGGAGACGCGCACGGGCATCAGCTTAAATCAACCACCACGGCGCGGATGGCCACCGTTGCGCGAGCCACGCGTCCACTCCCCATTTTCGGCCGGCGCGTCCGACCGCGAGACCGAGCGAAGCGAGCACGGGAACCAGCAGTTCCCATATCCACGAGGTACCAAACTCGGATATCCAGAGGCTTCCGAGAAATAGAAAAGCCACAAATGCGGCCGGTCGGGTAACCAGACCGATGACGAGCAAGATCCCGAGAGAGATCTCGGTCAAGCCCTGCATGGGAGCGGCCATTGCAGCGTGGCTTTGCGCCAGTCCCATCACCGATTTCCATATGGCAGGGGAATGACTGTTTTTAATGTAGTAGCTGATCAGCCCCGCGTATCCCGCCGGTCTGTAGAGGCCCTTCCCGAGATTTTCGAAAAAGACCCACACGAACATCGCGCCGATCGTCATTCGTACGATTGCGAGACCGCATGCTGCTTGCGCTTGTTGTACCGCTGTGGTTCCATCACTTCGCGATGAGGTTGTGATCGTTGTCATGGTGAATCTCGTCCAATGGATGCTATACCAGATGCAAAGGATTCGACAGGTTCAGATTTCATCTGCGATTATGGGCGATCCGAATTCCGCTGCCGTGTTGCTGTGTTGGAGGTGCGTCCGCGCGATATTACTATAAAGATAATCGAGGAGTTGCGGAATCCGTCGCGCTGTTGGTGGCCCGGTTGCCTCTGGCATGACCGAGTAGCGCATTACCTTTAGAAAGAATCGCTTGCTATGAAAATCCTGGTACTCAATTCCGGTTCCAGCAGCCAGAAGGCTTGCCTTTATGACATAGGGGAGACGCTTCCCGAACATCCACCTGGCTGCATGTGGCAGGGGAGGATCGAGTTTGCCGGCGAAAACGCTGCCGTTGCGGTGAAGAACTCGGCGGGATCAGCACTCAAAGAACAGGTTCCTGCTTCCCCCCGAGAGGAGGTGGTCAGATACTTGCTGCGCACGATAAGCGAGGGGAAAACTCGTGTAATCGATTCTGTTGCCGATGTTGACGTAGTGGGGCACCGCGTCGTGCACGGCGGTCCCCACTTTGAGAATCCGGTCGTGGTGACGGGTGAGGTGAGGTCGGCGATCGCCAATGTGGCTCCCCTCGCCCCGCTTCACATACGAGCCGAACTGGAGAACATGGACATTATCGAGAGTATTTTCGGCGGAGTGCCACAGGTGGCGGTTTTCGATACCGGCTTTCATCGCCAAATGCCGGAGTCGGCGGCAATTTATCCCGGTCCTTGTGAATGGGTGGAGCAGGGGATTCGTCGCTATGGATTCCACGGCATCAACCATCAATACTGTGCCGGGCGCGCCGCACAACTTCTCGGGAGAGATCCGCAATCTCTTAAAATGGTGACTTGCCATCTGGGAAACGGTTGCTCCGTGGCCGCTATAGAGGGAGGTCGAAGTGTTGATACCACCATGGGATTCACTCCCCTTGAAGGTCTGATGATGGGCACACGCTCGGGTTCGGTAGATCCCGGAATCCTGATTTACCTGATGCGGCAGAACCACCTGGATGGTCCGCAGATCGACGACATTCTGAACCACCATTCTGGTCTGCTGGGAATCTCGGGCCTTTCGAGCGACATGCGGGACATCCTGGCGGGCATGGAACGGGGTCACGAAAGAGCGAAGTTGGCCTTTGATATCTATGTCCATCGTCTGCGATCCGCGATCGGTGGCATGGCGGCGGCACTCGGAGGAATGGACGCGCTGGTGTTCACTGCTGGAGTCGGCGAGAACGCTCCCGAAGTGCGAGGCGCGACGTGCAGCACGCTGGAGTTCTTCGGGGTCAAGCTCGACGACGCGAGGAATGCGCGACCTGTGCTTGATGCCGATATTTCCCGGGTGGATGCTCGAGTCCGAGTCCTGGTGATCCGGGCGGAAGAAGACTGGGCAATTGCGGCGGAATGCTGGAAACTGGTGCGCTCCTCAGGATCCAAAGGCAGACCCATCTGAACGCAATGGTGAGCGAGGCCCAGGAGATGGTAAACAATGCCCTGGATCGCTCATGAATTACGATGGTCAATGCGATAACGCCCGCAGGTTGCAGGCGCACGAAGCGTCGTAACCTTGCGGGTTCTTTCTTACTCAGGGAATGCGAGAAAATGACTTCCATGAAGTTATTGGTCATCGATGTAGGCGGTACCCACGTCAAAATTCTCGTCAGCGGCGAACGTCGGCCTAGGAAGTTTGCTTCCGGACCGAAGATGACCCCCAATGACATGGTAGCGGGAGTGAAGAAGATAATCGGCAATTGGAAGTATGACGGAATATCCATTGGCGTTCCCGGGCCGGTATTGCGAAATCATCTGGTCGCCGAGCCCCCCAACCTGGGAGGTGGGTGGCTCGGGTTTGACTTTCA
Organism: uncultured Acidobacteriota bacterium; assembly: GCA_963799305.1. Classification (GTDB taxonomy): domain Bacteria; phylum Acidobacteriota; class Terriglobia; order Terriglobales; family Acidobacteriaceae; genus Acidiflorens. Next base: position 1,192,808 of record CAWCWX010000002.1, read on the forward strand.
GGCGGCGTTTGGCTGCACTGTCAAAGTGATGAATGACGCTGCCATGCAGGCGCTGGGCACTTACAAGTCGGGAAAAATGTTGTTCCTCGGCCTCGGAACCGGACTTGGTTCGACCCTCGTGGTGGAGGGCATCGTGGTGCCCATGGAATTGGGCCATCTCCCGTACAAAAAAGCCACCTTCGAGAGCTACGTGGGAAACACAGCGTTGAAAAAGCATGGGAAGAAAAAGTGGCGCAAGCATGTGGCTGATGTAGTCGGCCGACTAACCGCCGCGCTTGAGCCAGAGGAAGTGGTTCTGGGTGGGGGTAACTCGAAGGAACTGAAGGAGCTGCCCCCCAAGTGCAGAATAGGCGATAACAGCAATGCGTTTCGAGGTGGTTTTCGCTTGTGGGAACAGGAACGATAGCGAAATCGGCCCGTTGACGGCCAAGAGTTCAGAGCAGGAAGAGCGAGATTAGAAAGGACAAAGCAAAATGGCAGCGCGAGCGGAATCGGTATCCCGACGCCCATCGGCGAAATCTGGGGCATGGAAGAATCTCGGTGTTCACTATAAGCAAGTTCGGGATTTGCACCTGCGGCAGCTCTTCGCCGATGATCCCGAGCGGGGAACGCACCTGACGGTCGAGGCGCTTGGACTTTACCTTGACTACTCGAAAAATCGTATCACCGGTGAAACGCTAAAACTACTGCTCCAGTTGGCGGAAGAAGCGCGCTTGCGCGACCGAATCGACGCTATGTTCCGTGGAGACAAAATCAATGTCACCGAAAATCGCGCGGTCTTGCACATTGCCCTGCGGGCACCCAGAGACGCTTCCATCATGGTGGACGGCGAGAACGTAGTGCCCAAGGTAAACGCAGTCCTGGATCGCATGACGGATTTCTCCAACCGAGTCCGCGCCGGCGAGTGGAAGGGGCACACCGGCAAACGCATTTGCAATGTGGTCAACGTGGGCATCGGAGGCTCCGATCTGGGACCGGTAATGGCCTACGAAGCTTTGAAGCACTACTCCGATCGCGCAGTGACGTTTCGCTTCGTCTCCAACATAGACGGTACCGATTTTGCGGAAGCCGTCCGCGATCTTGATCCAGCCGAGACGCTCTTCATCATTTCTTCAAAAACCTTCACTACACTAGAGACGATGACCAATGCCCAAAGCGCTCGCTCCTGGTTGCTCGCGGGCCTCGGCGGCGACGAGAAATCGGTGGCGAAACATTTTGTCGCGGTTTCAACCAATTCTAAGGAAGTCGCGAAATTTGGGATCGATACCGCCAACATGTTCCAGTTCTGGGACTGGGTGGGCGGTCGCTATTCGATGTCGTCCGCAATCGGGCTTTCGACTATGGTCGCGATCGGCGCGGATAATTTCCTTGCCATGCTCAGCGGGCTCCACCAGATGGACGAACACTTCCGCACCGCTCCCTTCGAGCAAAACCTGCCGGTGATCATGGGACTTCTCGCGATCTGGTATAACGATTTCTTCGACGCGCAGACCGTCGCGGTTTTGCCCTACGAGCAATATCTGAAGCGCTTTCCAGCCTACCTTCAACAGCTGACCATGGAAAGTAACGGCAAGCATGTCACACTCGATGGCAAGCAGGTGGCCCACCAGACCGGACAAATCTATTGGGGCGAGCCGGGAACCAACGGACAACACTCCTTCTACCAATTGATTCATCAGGGGACCAGGCTTATCCCCTGCGACTTCATCGCTTTCTCGAAGGCGCTCAATCCGCTGGGGCGGCATCACGACATGCTGATCGCTAACGTCTGCGCGCAGGCGGAAGCATTGGCATTTGGCAAAACTGCAAAAGAAGTCGAGGATGAAGGCACGCCGGACTGGCTGGTTCCTCATCGGGTATTTGAAGGTAATCGGCCCTCGAATATGATTCTGGCGGAGAAGTTGACGCCGGAAATTCTTGGCAAACTAGTGGCTCTCTATGAACACTCCACCTTCACCCAAGGCGCAATCTGGAATATCGATTCGTTCGATCAGTGGGGCGTGGAACTGGGCAAAGTGCTGGCGCAGCGCATCATCCCGGAACTTGAAAGTAAGGACGAGCCGAAGCTTACGCACGACAGTTCGACGAACAATCTGATCAGGCATTACCGGAAATCCAGGGAGATCGCGTGACGCGTCTCGATGCTTCCCGGCATTGAGCAGTGAACCGCGCTATGCCTTATTTCTATTTAGTGAGTTTTTCAACAGGAGACAAAAATGCAACTTGGAATGATCGGTCTCGGCAGAATGGGCGCCAACATGGTGCGACGGCTCATCAGGAAAGGCCACAACTGCGTGGTGTTCGACAGGTCGCCGCAAGCCGTCAAGGATTTGGCCAAGGAAAAGGCTACGGGAGCGGCGTCTCTGGCTGAGTTTGTGCAGAAACTGGAAAAGCCTCGGGCAATTTGGCTGATGGTGCCGGCGGCCGTTGTCGACCACACCATCGCCGACCTGTTACCTCACCTCGATGCGGGGGACATTTTGATCGACGGAGGCAACTCGTATTACGTTGACGATATCCGGCGCGCGAAGGAACTCGGGCCCAAAATCCACTATGTGGACGTGGGCACCAGCGGCGGAGTGTGGGGCCTGGAGCGAGGGTATTGCATGATGATTGGCGGCGAGAATGACGTGGTCAAGCGCCTGGACCCAATCTTTGAGGCGCTCGCGCCGGGAATCGGAGACATTCCGCGCACGGTCGGCCGACACGATAAAGATGGCACCGCTGAGGACGGCTATCTACACTGCGGGCAAAATGGCGCCGGTCACTTCGTCAAGATGGTGCACAACGGAATCGAGTACGGCATCATGGCCGCTTACGCCGAGGGAATGGGTATATTGCGCTCTGCGAACGTAGGGAAGCAGACCGGCCACGCCGTCGACGCTGAAACCACGCCGCTGCGCAATCCCGAGGAATATCAGTACGATCTCAACCTGAAAGATATCGCGGAAGTCTGGCGGCGGGGCAGCGTGATCGCGTCCTGGCTCCTGGATCTCACGGCGAATGCGTTGCTTGAGGATCCAAGTCTTTCGAAGTTTGCCGGACGCGTCTCCGATTCCGGCGAGGGGCGCTGGACGATCAAAGCCGCGATCGACGAAGCGGTTCCGGTGCCGGTTCTGACCAACGCTCTGTACGAACGATTCAGCTCGCGCGGCGAGGCTGACTACGCTAACAAGTTATTGTCCGCGATGCGCTTTCAATTCGGCGGACATCTGGAGAAGTCCGAGGACAAGGGGAAGTCGAGTTGAGAAGGTTTATCTGGGGCCGGCGGAAACGCGATGTTTTCGATTCCGCCGGTTCGGCGTTGTCGGGATCGGACTGTCGTCTCAATGCGGCGCAACATGACCACCCGCCTGTAGCAAAGAACCAAGCAACTGGCTGGCTCCGTTCCAAAGAATCTGCACGCCGATGCAGACCAGGAGAAACGAGGTGAGCCGTACCACAACATTCATGCCGGTCGGTCCGATCATCACCGCCAGGCGGTCGGCAAAACCGTAACAGAGATAGACGGTGGTTGCCAGGAAGGTGCAGGCGATTACCGCGGCCAGCATTGCCAGCAGGCTCGGTCCCAGCCCGCGCGGCTCATTTGCTCCCAGAGTGATGGCAATCGAGATTGAGCCTGGGCCGACTGTCAGGGGCAGGGTCAGTGGATAGAAAGCGTCTCGTAGAACATCCGTGCCGCTGACGGCCCGACTGACCGCACTTCGATCTCTCTCATCTTTCTGATTCAACATCGCCCATCCGGTCGAAATCACGACCAGGCCGCCTCCCACCTGCACCACGGGAAGTGAAATTCCAAAAAACGACAACACATGCGATCCGATCGCGTACGAGGCCACGAGCAGGATGAAACTATTGACTGCGATACGACGGGCGAGCAGCCGGCGCGTTTGCGGTGAGTACTCGCTGGTGAGAGCAAGAAACACCGGGCTCCCTCCGATCGGGTCAACGATCGGGAAGAGCGCGCTTACGACCAGAAGAATACTTTTGGCAACATGGATCACTACCATCTGCTTTCGCCGGAATTATCGGCGTCCTCTCGAACTAAATGGAATTCAGAAGTCAAGACTGACGACGGCCTTCATGCTATGTTGCTGCCCGGGACCCAAGTCCACCGTGAAATCGGCGACGTTGCTGGTTTCGATACAAACCATCTGCTTCCATTCGTCGGCCCCAAAATCCGAGAATGAAAGTACTTTTTGCATCCAGGGGTTCCACACCACAGTGGTGCGTGAGTTGCCTTTCTGGATGTAGATGCGGCGGCGCAAAACAGGATCGTGCAGGTTGATCGCACCTTCCGTATTCAGATACACGCGGTCCGTTTCAGAATCGATCTCAATATCGCCGTGTTGCAACTTTTTCCGGTTCCCGTCGGTCTTGTCCAGATAGTGGACCGAGTCTAATCCGCTCACACGAATGTTGGTGATCTTGCCCACTCGATGGTAAGCGTGGAGGGCTTCCTCAAAGCGCAGAGGCGAGCGCCCAGTATTCGTCAGGGCGAGTTCGAGGCCCAGTTTCGAGCCGAACGTGACTCGATGAACCAGACGAAAATCGGCAGGCCACCATTTCTTCGTGTCTTCGTTGCTTTCGGTGAACATGCTGATGGTGACTGCTCCACCTGTGTGTGCGATTGACTCAAGCTGCCACGCCTTCGTGCGGGCGAACCCGTGCGCCGGGGCCTTGGGGTCGTCGGCCTTGCCTCCAAACCAGGGGAAACAGATGGGGATTCCTCCTCGAATTGCGCGGCCGGTTTCCCAGCGAGATCGTGCGCTCACGAAGAGCACCTCTTCCGCGCCCGCCGGCCTCCAGGAGGTGACGTGTCCGCCATGGAGATACATCTCACCGGCCGCTTGAGCGGAGGTGATCAGCACCTTCGGCAGTCCGCCGTTGCCTTCGACGACGCGGGCAATCCCTGGAATTTCAAACCGGCGATCAAGTTCTGCAACCGTAGCTGTCATTGCTCTTCTACTCCCAATCCAACCAATGCGATTTCTCTCGCTTACGCTCGCGCCTGATCAATCACGTCTTCCCAAATCCCCTTCGATTTGAGGATGAGTTCGACCGCTTCGCGGATCGCGCCGCGTCCGGCTAGCGCTTTCGTCGTGTAATGCGCAGCCTTCTTTACCTCCGCGACCGCGTCTCCAACGGCTATAGCGAGGCCCGCGCGGCGCAGCAAGGGAAGATCGGGAAGGTCATCCCCAACAAAGGCGACCGCGGAATCGGTGACACCAGCTTTGCGAAGAACTTCTTCATACGCCGGAATCTTCACCGGCTGCTTCATGTAGATAAACTCCATCCTCATTTCATGAGCCCGGCGAAGGAGGGCGGGACTTTCCCGGCCGGTAATGCAGCCGGTCCGCAGGCCGGCAGTTTGTGCCAGCGTAAGCCCCTGGCCGTCGTGCGCGTCAAAGGTTTTGATTTCGAGGGCGGTGCCGTCGGCTTGCGATAGCAAAGTGACGCCGCCGTCCGTCATCGTACCGTCAACGTCCATGAGGAGGACTTGAATTTGCGCTGCGCGCTTCTTAAGCGCCGGAGAGATTTTGGGAAAGTTGGTCAATCACGCCTCGCGAAGTTAAGCTAAGAGAGTCTAGGTGAAAGGCGAATAGATTGCACGCCCGACGCCATTCTCTCAGTATTGAAGCTCGGGGCCGCATCATGCAAGCAGGCTGGGGAGACTCCCGATGGAGATAGGGAAACTCAGTACGCTGATCGTCGCGAGGGACAACCCTCCCTCCCTGATTCACGCCGCTCGTACCGCCGTCGCGGCAGTTACTTCCTACTTGATCGCCCATTCCCTTCGGTTGCCGGAAGCCTACTGGGCTTCGATCTCGACACTGATTGTCATGCAGTCAACGCTCGGCGCCGCGCTCCCGATTTCTGTCCAGCGTTTCGTGGGAACAGCGATTGGAGCGGCTGCGGGGGCAGTGGCCGCCACATATGTCCCGGGCAACGTCTGGGCCTTCGGAGTAGCCCTGTTTGCGATTGGCGCGCTCTGCGCGGTGTCGCGGGTCGATAGAAGCGCCTACCGATACGCCGGCATTACACTGGCGATCGTCATGCTGGTGCCCCGTTCTACCGGTGCCTGGTTAGTCGCGACCCACCGATTCCTCGAAGTGTCGCTGGGTATTGCGGTCGGGCTTGCGCTGACGGCCCTGTGGCCTGAGCACCAGGCCAAGATTCCGGAGCCTTCTAACGAAACCAAGCCTTTGAAGTACCGAGATCCGGTAGGCGACTAGCCTTTGCTCGTAGGGTCGCTGCTGCCTTCCAAAAGACTGTCGAAGGCGTTGCTATCCAGAAGATCCAGCGCGGGAACGACGACATCTGCTGGCAGGTTCTTGCCGTTGCGGCCGACCCCGATGCTCCGCATCCCAGCGCGGCGTGCCGCCTCTACGCCGGCAACCGCGTCTTCTACCACGATGCATCTTTCGGGCGAAGCTCCAACTCGCGAGGCGGCGGTCAGAAAGACTTCAGGGTCCGGCTTGCCTCGATGTACGTCCTCGGCGGAGACGATACCCTGAAAGATCTCGCTCGCGGATAAACACTCAAGTATCACCTCAACATTTGCCCGTGGAGCAGCAGAAGCAATGGCTTGCAGCCACCGATCTTTGCGCAGTCGTTGTAGCCAACTTGCCACCCCGGGCAGGGGCGATATCCCCTCTCGGCGTACCAGATCACGATACCGTTCCTCTTTCGCGGCTGAGATTCGGTCCACCCGCTCCGGAGTCGACGCAGTGCCTAGCCATCGGGGAACGATGGAATCATTGCGCTGACCGAACGAAGCGAGGAACTGCTCGCGAGTGATGGCAATGCCCTCACTTGCCATCGTGGCATGCCATGAGATCCAATGCAGCTCTTCAGAGTCGATGAGAGTTCCATCCATGTCCCAGAGCACTGCCCGAGTCTCTTTCATCAAGACGTCACCCAACTTTTTCGGCGACCAACGACAGCGCGTACTCCTCCAGACGGCGGGCGTCACTATTAAATTTACGGATTCCCTCGGCCAGTTTCTCGGTCGCCATCGGATCCTCGTTGTGCATCCAGCGGAAGGACACTTCAGTGATGCGTATGCGCTCGTCGGTGCTGGACTGTGCTTTGGCTGGATCGAGCTGCCGCTCCAACATGCCCTCAGTCTTCTCCAATTGATCGAGAAGGTCGGGGCTGATGGTCAGCAAGTCGCACCCGGCCAGCCGGACAATCTGATTCACATTACGGAAACTCGCCCCCATCACCTGCGTCTTGTAGCCGTACTTTTTGTAGTAGTTGTAGATGCGCGTGACCGACGCAACGCCGGGGTCCTGGTCTGGCGGTATTTCCTTGCCGCCGCCTTCCTTCTTGTACCAGTCGTAAATCCGTCCGACGAAGGGCGAAATCAAAGTCACTCCCGCTTCGGCGCAGGCGATGGCCTGAGCGAAGCTGAAAAGAAGCGTCAGATTGCAGTGGATGCCTTCGTCCTCCAGCATGGCAGCCGCCTGAATGCCTTCCCAGGTGCTGGCAATCTTGATCAGGATACGCTCGCGTCCCACGCCCTTCTTTTCATAGAGCGAAATCAGCTTACGGGCCTTCGCTACTGTGGCCGGGTTGTCAAAGCTCAAGCTGGCGGCCACCTCGGTGGAAACACGACCAGGGACAACCTTGAGAATCTCCGATCCAAACAGAACGAAGAGATGATCGATAAATTCTTCCGCCATTTGCTCGCGGCTGCCGCCACGCTCCGAGGCGATCTCAACCGCCTCTTCCACCAAATGCCGGTACGCGGGCATCTGGGCAGCGTGATAAAGGAGTGACGGATTCGTGGTGGCATCCTGTGGCCGATGCTGGCGGATGGCGTCGATGTCGCCAGTGTCGGCCACCACGGTCGTGTATTTCTTTAAAGACTCAAGTAATGTCATTTTTTTCTCCCATCATTCGTTTCCACAAATCAGAATATCGCGTTCCGGGCAAGCTGGCTCTGCTCGTACTCGGCCACGACTTCGTCCGGTCAATTTATACCGACCGGTGCGGCCACCTCCACCCGGTAATCTCAGGGGCATCAATGCCGTATTTGTAGGCATGGGCCTTGCACGCGATTTGCTGGTTGCGGAATTTTTCTTTCGCGTGAGAGCCGATTCTTTGCAGCCTCGGCACCCGGTCTATGACGTCGATGGCCAGGCTGAAACGATCAATTTCGTTATTGATGGCAAGCTCCATCGGCGTGTTGATGTTGCCTTTTTCCTTGTAGCCACGCACGTGCAGGTCCCGGTTGGTGCGAGAGTACGCCAAGCGGTGAATCAGGTAAGGATAGCCGTGGAAATTGAAGATGATCGGCTTGTCCACGGTAAACAGGGAATCAAAGTCGCGATCCGTAAGCCCGTGCGGATGGTTTTTGCTGGGCTCAAGTTTAAAAAGATCCACCACGTTAACAAACCGGATCTTTATATCCGGGAATTCCTCGCGCAGCAACGCCGTGGCAGCGAGGGCCTCCTGGGTCGGTATGTCGCCGGCTGAGGCCATAACCACGTCGGGTTCGACACCCTGGTCGTTACTCGCCCAGCCCCAAATGCCGATACCCTTGGTGCAATGCTCAATCGCGGCATCCATGTTCAGGTACTGGAGATGGAGCTGCTTGTCGGAGACGATCACGTTCACGTAGTTTTCGCTGCGCAGGCAATGGTCCGCCACGGACAGCAGACAGTTCACATCAGGCGGGAGGTAAATGCGAGTAACGGCCGCGCTCTTGTTGAGGACAACGTCGAGGAAGCCCGGATCCTGATGTGTGAAACCGTTGTGATCCTGCCGCCAGACAGTCGAAGTGATGAGGAGGTTTAGGGAGGCGATATTCCGCCGCCAGGATAGATGGTTGCAGATGGAGAGCCACTTCGCGTGCTGGTTAAACATCGAGTCAATCACGTGAACAAAGGCTTCGTAGGATGAAAAGAATCCATTTCGTCCGGTCAGCAGGTAGCCTTCGAGCATGCCTTCCAAGGTGTGCTCGCTGAGCATCTCGATGACGCGCCCATCGGTCGCCAGTTCGCCGCCGTCGCTGTCTTCGGGGAAGTAGTCCTCAATCCAGAACTTCTTCGAGGCCTCGTAGATCGCCTGGAGTTTGTTCGACGTGTTTTCGTCCGGGCCAAACACCCGGAAGTTCGACATGTTCCACTTCATTACGTCTCTCAGAAAATTTCCCAACGGCGGCACATTCTCCGCTTCGATGCCTCCCGGTTGGTCGACCTTCAGGGCGTAATCGCTGAAATCGGGCAGGACCAGAGACTTCTTGAGGGTTCCTCCATTTGTATGGGGATTCGCGCTCATGCGGCGCGTTCCCGTAGGTGCGAGTTCCTTAAGTTCCGGAATGAGCTTGCCGTTCTCGTCGAACAACTCTTCGGGCTTCAGCTCGCGCATCCATTTTTCAAGGATCGCCAGCTGCTCGGGGTTCTTTTTCACATCCGTCAATGGGACCTGGTGTGCGCGCCAAAAACCCTCGAGCCAGTGTCCTCCGATCTGCCGGGGCGCACCCCATCCTTTCGGGGAACGCAGGACGATCATCGGCCAGCGCGGCCGGCAGGCCACGCCAGTTTTTCGGCATTCCTGCTGGCTCTCCCGGATGTCACTGATGCAATGTTCCACCGTTGCCGCCATGGCTTGGTGCATGCTGCCGGGATCGGAGCCCTCCACAAAATAGGGGGTCCATCCGTATCCGCGCATGAGGTTCTCCAACTCTTCATGGCTGACGCGCGCGAGCAGAGTGGGATTGTTGATCTTGTAGCCGTTCAAATGAAGAATCGGTAGAACGGCGCCGTCGCGAATGGGGTTCAGGAACTTGTTGATGTGCCACGAAGTCGCCAGCGGACCGGTTTCGGATTCGCCGTCCCCCACAACCGCTGCAACGATCAGCTCAGGGTTGTCGAAGGCAGCGCCGCAGGCATGGGACAAAACGTATCCCAACTCACCGCCTTCGTGGATCGACCCGGGAGTCTCAGGCGTGCAGTGGCTGCCGATCCCGCCGGGAAACGAAAACTGTTTGAAAAACTCATGCAGGCCGCGCGCATCCTCGCTCTTTTCGGGATAGACCTCCGAGTAAGTGCCCTCGAGGTAGCAGGGCGCCAGGACGCCGGGCGCGCCGTGTCCGGGGCCTGCCAGGAAAATCATCTCCTGGTCAAATTTCTTGATGAGTCGGTTCAGGTGGATGTAGATGAACGCGAGGCCGGGACTCGATCCCCAGTGTCCAAGCAGACGATTCTTGATGTGCTCCGGCTTCAAAGGCTCCCTCAGGAGAGGATTGCCCTGGAGGTAAATCATGCCGAGCGCCAGGTAACTACTGGCTTGCCAGTAGGCGTGCGTCTTCCTTAGTTCTTCCGCGCTCAGCGGTGATCCTTGAATGGTGGACCTTGCTGTCCCGTAGGCGCTCAACGATTGGGTCTGCGTCTCTTCGGCTTCTACGACAGGTATCATTTCCTAAGCTCCTCGTGTCGACGGGGTTGGAGGGAAGAAGGTAGTCATTTCGTCGCGGTGGATGACCCGTGCAATGCGCAGATGCCGAAAGCGTCTCGCACAGTGCAAATCTGAGGCCGTTTGTAAGCGTGTGAAAATGGGCCTCACTAAAAGTCGCGAATTGCCAAAGGCATGGCAAGTGACAAACGGTTGGCGGGCCATTGGAATGTGGGCTAGCGGGGCAAATGCGCGACTGGGGGCCACGATTCTCGGCATAACGGGCGAACCAGAAGACTTCTTGGCAGGCGTTGCCACCGGCCATGAGAGTTAGTTGATTCCTTTGATCGTAACAGAAGGCGATTGCGACGGCGAACGGCAGATTCCCTAGCCGGGCAATTGCGCGAGGCCGAGCCAGAATCTTTCGATCGTCTGTACCGCTGTGCGGAAGTCGTCGAGTCCGCCGGGCTTTCTGACGTAGCAATTTGCTCCCAACGCATAGCAGCGTGTGATGTCCTCGCGAGAATGTGAGGTGGTAAACATGACGACCGGAATCGACTGGAGTGAGGGTTCGCTTTTGAAGTCAGCCAGAACGACTCGGCCGTCTTTACGGGGCAGATTCAGATCCAGGATAATCAGGTCAGGCCGCGGCGCGTTTTCATGGGCCCCTGAACGGCGCAGGAAAGCGATCGCTTCTTCACCGTCCAGTACAGTGTTGATATGGCCTTGACAATGGCCGACGGAGAGCGCGTCTCGAATCAAATCGAGATCGGAGGGACTGTCGTCCACCAGCAGAATCTCAGGCTTTAGCGGAGGCATGAGTATCTTTGTCATCGGCAGGAACTGCCGGTAACGTGAGGTGGAAGATAGATCCCTGCCCGGATTCCGATTTGACCCAGATCCTGCCGCCATAGTGCTCGATAATTTTCTTGCAGATCGCCAGCCCCACCCCGTTACCGGCGTATTCCGAGCGGGCATGCAGGCGCTGAAAAATTGCGAAGATAATTTCGTGGTACTCGGGCGCGATCCCGATGCCGTTATCGGCTACCGTGAAGAGCCACTGCATTTCCTGGCGTTCCGCGGACACGCGAATTTTGAGCTTCTCCTTGCCACGAAACTTGATGGCATTCCCGATCAGGTTCTGGAAGACCTGGATCAACTGTGCCTGTTCCGCTAGAACGGTAGGGAGAGTGTCGTGAGTGACCGCCGCGCCGCTTTCTTCGATCGCGCCCCTGAGGTTCAGTAGCGCTTCATCGACGACTCGATTGCAGTCCGAGGATCTGCCGGCATTCCCGTTATGCCCGACGCGTGAAAACGTCAGCAGATCCTGAATCAAGGCCTGCATCCGCGTCGCGCCTTCCACCGCGTAGCCGATAAACTTGTCGGCATCGGCATCGAGTTTCCCGCGATAGCGTTCGGCTAGAAGTTGGGTGTAGGCGGCGACCATGCGCAACGGTTCCTGCAGATCGTGCGAGGCCACATAGGCGAACTGCTCCAGGTCCCGATTGGAGCGCGCCAATTCTTCGACTTTACGCGCCAGATCCTTTTCGCCCTGCAAACGCAGGTCGCGAAGGCGTTTTTCTTCCAAGGCCCGGCGGATGGAGACCGGCAAGCGCGCGAGGGAGTCCTTCAGAACATAGTCGGTGGCGCCCTGCTTGATGCACTCGACCGCGGTCACATCTCCCAGCGCCCCCGACACGAGGATGAGCGGTATGTCCAGATTTTCGCGGCGCAGGGCCTCGAGGGCTTCGACCCCTCGCCATTGTGGCAGGTTGTAGTCCGCGAGAATGATCTGGCAGGGATGAGAACGAACCTGGCGGGTAAAGTCCTCCAGCGTCTGAACCAGATCGCTGGTGACATCAAACCCGCCGCGCCGCAGTTCCTGCAGGACCAGTTCAGCGTCGTCCGGATTGTCCTCCACCAGCAGCACGCGCAGGGGAACTGCGGCGGGAGTTGTTTCCTTCTTTTCGCGGGCCACACCGCTGGCGGTGCTGTTCATGACTTGGCCTCCAATTCTTTGGTGGGACCGGTGGCCGGAGCTGGCTGATTGGTCAGCAGCCAGTACAGTCCCGCCTGTTTCACCGTCGCGCGAAACTGATCGAAGTCCACCGGCTTCTGGATATAGCTGTTGGCGCCCAGTTTGTACCCTGAAATCAGGTCCCGCTCCTCTTTCGAGGAAGTGAGAATCACGACGGGAATCGTCCCGGTGCGTGGATCGCTTTTGATTTGCCGCAGCACCTCGATCCCATCCACCTTAGGCAGTTTCAGGTCCAGCAGCACTAAGCGCGGGGGGTAGTCGAAAGAGCGCCCGGAAAAAGCTCCGCGGCAGAACAGAAAATTGAGCGCCTCTTCGCCGTCGCGAGCGACGTAAATCTTGTTGGCTAAGTTTTCACGCCGCAACGTGTGCAGGGCGAGATCCATATCGTCCCGGTCGTCTTCCACAAGCAGAATGTCGACGTGGTCCGTCATTTTCAGGCTCCTTTGCCGCCGCCGGCGGCCAGACTCTTATCCCCGGATTCGGAGGCCGCACCCACCGTGAAATAGAAGGTTGCTCCCTTATCCAGTTCCGCTTCGGCCCAGATACGGCCGCCGTGCTTCTTGATGATCCGGTGAACAATTGCCAGACCTACACCGGTGCCTTCGAACTCGTCGGCGCGGTGCAGTCGTTGAAAAACGCCGAACAGTTTGTCGGAATACTTCATGTTGAATCCCACTCCGTTGTCGCGTACGAAGATCACTCTCTGGCCCTTGATTTCGGTTGCGCCCACTTCGACCAGCGAATGCTCGCGGGGGCGCGAATACTTGAGCGCGTTGGAGAGCAAGTTCTGAAATACCTGCTTCATTAAGGTTGGATCACACATGACTCGCGGCATCGAGGTGATTTTCCAATCCACCGCGCGGCCCTCCCAGTCCGGCTTCAACAGAGTGATCACTTCCTCGACCATGGAGTCCAGTTCGACAGCCTGCAGAATCGCGGATTGCCGCCCGATCCGTGCCAAACTCAACAACTCGTCGACCAGTTGCCCCATTTTCCGCGTACCAGCCTGAATGCGCTGCAGGTGACGCTGCGCCTCGGGATCGAGTTGGGAACTATATTCCTCGACGAGCAGGCCAGTGAAGCCCGCGATATGCCGGAGGGGTGCGCGCAGGTCGTGAGAAACGGAGTAGGTAAAGGCTTCCAGTTCCTGGTTGGCCGCCTGCAGTTGAGTGGTGCGCTCCAGGACCCGTTGCTCCAGCGTCCGGTTCAACTCCTGGATTTCCTGCTCAGCGGCTTTTCGCTTGGTGATGTCCCGCAGGGTGGCAACGCCCCCGGACAGGTCGCCCCGAGCGTCCTTCATCGGCCGCGCCGAAACTTCCATGAATGTGGCCGCCTCAGCCCCGGGTTTTTGAACGATCAATTCCGCCTGCACGGATTCTCCCTGCAAAGCTCGCACCAACGGGAGACGGTCCGGAGGATACGGCGTGATTCCGTCCGGCAGAAAGACCTGGTAATGCGGGGTCCATTGTTCTACGGGTAGGTCGGCCGCCGGACGGCCCATCATTTTCTTGGCGGCTTCGTTCCAGAGTAGAAAGCGACCTTCGAGGTCGGCGGCCACCAAACCCTCTCCCATGCTCTCCAGAACTTGTTCGAACATCACGGTCTGTGCTTCCAGGGCCTCGCGGGAATGAGCCAACTCTTCAGCTCGTTGGGAAACCTCCCGTGTCAGTTCCGCCTGTCGTTCCTCCGCGCGTTTCCGCTCGCTGATGTCCGTGCTGGTGCCAAACCAGCGCATCACTTTGTTTGTGGAGTCTTTCAACGGCACGATTCGGGTCAGGAACATGCCCAAATGGCCATCCGCGGCACGCAAGGGGAATTCCATTTCGAATGCGGTTCCGTTCGCGATCGAATTTTTCCACCGCTCCAGCACCTTGGGCAGTGCCTCGGGATCATGCACTTTTTGCCAACCCCAACCCTCCATCTCTTGCGCGGTCGTCCCGGTGTACTCATACCAGCGCTGGTTGTACCAGATAATGTGTCCGTCAGGCTCGGCCATCCATGCCAGTTGCGGGATACCGTTCACCAGACCCTGGAAGCGTTCTTCACTGTCGCGTAGTGCCGCTTCTGCGAGCTTGCTTTCCGTAATGTCCTGCGCCGATCCTGCGACTCGCACGGGTCGGCCTTCAACGTCGTATAGCAACTCTCCCCTGCGGCTGACAAAGCGAATTGTTCCGTCGGGCCTCGTCAGCCGGAATTGCAACTCGCCAGGCTTTTCCCCGGCCAAGCAAGCCGCGTGCCATTTCAGCATGGCCGGCCGATCCTGCCGGACGACCATTTCGAGAAGCGACTCCATGCCGGGAGAAAACGTGTCCGGCGCAACCCCATAGATGCGATACATCTCGTCAGACCAAATCATCGTTGCGGTTGGATTGTTAACCTCGTAGCTCCAGCTGCCGAGACGGGCGATGCGTTGCGCCTCGGACAGAACGCGTTCTTTCTCGCGTAGGGCCGCTTGTACCCGCTTGCTCTCGCTGATGTCGCGAGCGACTTTCGAGGCGCCGACAATCTTGCCTGCGCCGTCCCGCAATGGCGAGATCGTGACCGAAACATCAATTTTCTGCCCGTTCTTTCGCACCCGGACAGTCTCGTAGTGCTTCACACATTCGCCGCGCCCGATGCGAGCCAGAATCTCAGCTTCTTCCTGCACGCGGTCCGGTGGAAACAGCAGGAGCGCCGGTTTTCCGAGAACCTCCGCGGCACAATAGCCAAACACTTTCTCGGCGCCCACATTCCAGGAACTGATGTTCCCCTGGAGGGTTTTGCTAATGATGGCGTCATCGGAGGAATCGACCACGGTTGCCAAGAGCTCCCGGGCTTCTGCGGCATGCAGGCGATCGCTGATATCGCGCAAAATCACAGTAAACATCTTCTGCCCGGCGGCCTCGACCTGAGAGATGGACGCCTCGACCTGAAATTCCTCGCCATCGGCCCGTTGCGCCCACAGCGCGCGCAATTCGCCCATGGCGCGACTGGTGACTCCATTTTTGCCAAATTGATGGACGTGCCCGGAGTGGGCCGCCCTGAAGCGCGGTGGAATGAAGCGCTCTATCGACTGCCCTAGCGCGTCGCGGGCCGAGCAACGGAACATTTTTTCGGCGGCTGCATTGAATAGCAGGATCTGCTGCTGTTCGTCGACGGTAATGATGGAATCCATCGCCGAGGCGATGATCCCGCTCATACTGTCTTGCGCCACGCGCAAGGCGTTTTCGACGCGCATCCGCTCGGCAATTTGTTCCCGCAGCTTTCGATTGATGTCCTGGAGTTGAATCCGTTCGGGCACCGAAATCAACGTTGGCGCCAGGGGAATCAGCATCGCCGCCGTGACCACCGAAACCGTCGCGGTGAGCGCCTTGATCAGGCCCGCGACCAAGTAGTTGGCGTGCCAGATATTCCAGACCTCCATCACATGAGTGGTTCCGCACGCGAGAATAAATGTGGCGAACATCCAGAACAGCGCATTCACGGGCAGGCTGCGATTCCTGCGAATGAAATAAATCAGGACCACCGGAATGCAGTAGTAGGAGAGCGCAATCAGACCGTCGGAAATCACATTCAGCCACAAGACCAGTGGATCCCACAGGTAACAAAAGCCGTGCGGCATGAAGTCGGGAAGACTGCTAACGACCGCCAGGGTGTAGGGCAGCAGCGGAATGGACGAGACGATCATGCAGTCGAATCACACCGCTTCATCGACGGCGGGACAAAACTCCTCACTGGTACCATCGGCAGGTCGATGCCCTCAAAACAAGGTTAGAAGGTGTAAAACAGGTAGGGAACTGTCCGTTGGGACGTACGTGCCACTGCGCCAGGTTGGGCGAGTGTAATGGTTTGACCTTTCCTTGAAGGGGCGCGGCTTTCCGCCCAACCGTAAGGCGGGATTCTTGACAGTACTTAGCGGTCCCGTGCGCCGTCTAAAGTGCTCACTATGCCACTGCCGCCCCCTCCCGCGTCACCGCCAGCGAACGCAAGGGGGCAGTCAGTCCGCGCATCATCTTTTCGAATTGCGTCAAGTCCAGCGACTGCGGCCCATCGGACAACGCGCGCTCCGGGCAGGGATGCACTTCGACGATGATACCGTCCGCACCGAGGGCGATGGCTGCCCGCGAGACCGGACCAATCAGGCTCTGCTTGCCGGTGCCATGGGAAGGATCGGCGATCACCGGCAGGTGCGACAATTCTTTGGCCAACGCAATCGACGCGAGATCGATCGTATTGCGGGTTGCCGTCTCGAACGTTTTGATGCCCCGCTCGCAGAGAACGACCTGATCGTTCCCGCCCGAAAGTAGATACTCCGCCGCCAGCAGCCATTCCTTAACCAGCGCGGACGGACCACGCTTGAGCAGCACCGGCTTCTTCGTGGTCGCGAGCCGTCGCAGCAGTGCGTAGTTCTGCATGTTGCGCGCGCCCACCTGCAGCATGTCCGCGTATTCGCAGATCAAGTCCAGGTCTTCGGTGCTCATCACCTCGGTGACCACGGGCAAACCTGTTTGCTGGCGGGCTTCCTGGAGAATTTTCAGAGCCTCAATACCTAGCCCCTGAAACTCGTACGGCGAAGTGCGCGGCTTGTAGGCTCCGCCGCGCAGCATGTGTCCGCCAGCCTTTTTCACGCCATGAGCGGTCTCCAGGAGTTGCTCTCGGGATTCCACAGAGCACGGCCCCGCGATCACTACCACCTCGTCGCCGCCGATCTTGACGCCCCCCACGTCCACCACGGACGAGGTAGGCCGGGTCTGCCGGCTCACCAGCTTGAACGGCTGAGCTATGGCGACCACATTGTCGACGCCGGGCGCCACCGAGAGCGCTTCGATCTCGTGTCGACGTCCGCCGCTGCCGACCGCGGCCACGATGGTGCGCTCGGTTCCGCGGGTCACGTGCGGCGTGAATCCAGCTTCCTTGATGCGTTGAATGATGTGTTCGATCTGTTCCGGGCTGGCCGTGTCCGACATGTTGACGATCATGAGAACAATCCTTTCGGGTTTGGTCCAAAAGCAAACGCCGCGATCATCGATCGCGGCGTTGAGTGCGAACCTTGAGCTGTCTTTTCTAAGCCGACTCGCTCGAGAGTCCCACCTCCGCCGCGCCCATAAACCAGTAGCGGCTAAATCGGCTGGAGGTGCTAAATCGAGTCATAGAGATCCTCTGTAGCAAAACCAATGTATCAAGACGAAGAAAAGACGCATGCAACGAGCTCTACTGGCTTAGGGAACTGGCAACGCTGGAGAACGCGTTGTTGGCATTGCCCCCGATCAGACGTACTGTACCGATCACCAGCACCAGAATCACCGCCAGCATCACGGCATACTCGGCAATGTCCTGACCTCGATCGTCCGACCACAATTTCCGGCAATACTGAACCATTTTCGATCCTCCAAGCTCTTGTTTTGCGAGAGAAGGCAAAACAACTAGGGAGTAATAATGCCGACTCCGTTGCCGATTGTCAATCCGGATGCCTGCGTGATTTACACAGGATTCCCAATGCTTTCTGGAATCAAAAACTTATACCGCGCTCGCCTGGGGACTGCGAAGCGGAATTCTTCGATGACACCGATTGTGGGGGCTGCGGCGGTTCCGGCGTGCAAGAGTTTTCTGTTTGTGTGCAGAGTAAAGGCTGGAAAATTAGCAGCGCTCTGTAGTTGTCCCTACAAAGACTAAGGTGCCAGCTGCAGGCTGCGGGCGACATTGACGTCGACTCCTACCAGACTCTGCGCCGACTGGCTGGCATAGTCCAGCACTCGTCCCGGCAGCACTCCGAGGTAGAGCGTAATCACGATGCACGTCGAGATCGCCAGTGCCGTAGCGAATGGAATCGGTGTGACGGGTACTTCCGCGCGCGGTTCGCGCATGTACATCATCACGATTACGCGCAGGTAATAATACGCGCCGATGGCGCTATTCACCAGTCCGATCACCGTCAGCCAGACAAGGTTGGAGTGCAACGCAGCGCTGAAGATGTAGAACTTGCCAAAGAATCCGCCGGTGAGGGGAATTCCGATGAGGGACATCAGAAAGAAAGTGAGGGTCGCGGCCAGCACAGGCGACCGCCGCCCCAGTCCAGCGTAATCTTGCAGGGTGAGGTACTTTTCACCTGCATTGGCGAAATGGCTGACCACTGCAAACGCGCCCACGTTCATCGCCGCATAGGCAGCAGTGTAGAACATGATGGCCGATGTTCCATAGGCGGGCGCAGCGGCGAAGGCTACCAAAATATACCCGGCGTGCGCGATCGAAGAGTAGGCCAGCAGACGCTTGATGTTGTCCTGCACCAGCGCGCCTACATTGCCGACCGTCATCGTAAGCGCGGCTGAAATCCAGATCAGCCAGAAGCGTCCCGGCGGGTTGATTTCGAACAGCACGCGGATCAAGACTGCAAATGCCGCGGCCTTAGGCCCGGTGGACATGAATCCCACAACCGGCGCCGGCGCTCCTTCGTAGACATCGGGCGTCCAGACGTGGAAGGGAGCCGAGGCGACCTTGAACCCGAGTCCCACGAACATGAGCGCGACCGCAACGTAGGCGAGAACGGGAATGCTGCCGGAATTTAGCGCCCGCCCGATGGCATCGACGTTGGTGGATCCGGTGGCGCCAAACATCATGGCCACGCCATAGAGGAAGAATGCCGTGGCAAACGATCCCAGCAGGAAGTACTTGAGTGACGATTCGCTGCTGGCCGCCTCGCGACGCCGGAAGCCGGCCAGAATGTAGGTCGAGATTGAAGAAATTTCCAGCGCGATGAAAATCAACACCAGCTCAATCGCCGACGACATCAGGCACATTCCGACGGTGCCGAACAGAATCAGCCCGTAATACTCTCCGGCGCGGATGCGCTGTACTGCCATGTATTCATAGGAACTGAGGATGGCGACCACCGCGATCGCAATGACGAGCACGTGAAAGAAGACGCTGAAACCGTCCACCCGAACCATGTTCCAAAAGCCAATGCCCGGGTATAGGGCCATCCAATGCGTGGACACTAGCGCGGCCACGGCGCCGACGAGGCCAATCGCGCCCAGGGACTTGTGACTGCTGGTGTCGTCGAGCAGTGGGTCGACGACCATGATGATCATGCCGAACAGCGTCAGGATCAGTTCGGGCAGGATGCCCATATATTCCGCACCAGTCGGCGCGGTGAATTGCATCTGGGCGAGCAGAGGCGGCAAGAAGTGGGTGAGGGCGGTGATCGTCATTGCCCCACCACCTTGGCAAGCTCTCGCGGAAAGCTGGCCAGAGCCGCGTGCACCGCTGGATCAATCGAACTCAGCCACAGGATTGGGGCCACCCCCATTACTAGGGCCATGGCAGCGGTCGGCAGGAGAGCAGCTTTCTCACGCAGGTTAAGATCGGGCAGCGTCTTGTTCACGTCGTGCTTTACCACGCCCAGAAAAACACGCTGATACATCCAGAGCAGGTACCCGGCGCTCCAGATGATCCCGGTTGCGCCCAGGATTCCGTAGATCGGCCGTGCCTGAAAGGCTCCGCTCAGTACGAGAAATTCTCCGATAAAGCCGTTGAGCAGCGGCAGCCCCACCGAGGCCAGCACAACAAACAGAAAATATGTAGCGTACTTCGGCATGGGAGTGGCGAGTCCGCCAAACTCCGAGATTTCGTACGTGTGACGCCGTTCGTACAGGATGCCAGCCAGCATGAAGAGTCCGCCCGTCGCAACTCCGTGCGCGAGCATCACGAACACCGCGCCATCGAGGCCAGCCTGCGTGAAGCTGAATGTGCCGAGCACGACAAATCCCAGGTGGCTCACCGAAGAATAAGCAATCACTTTCTTCATGTTCGGTTGCACCAGCGCGACCAGCGCGCCATAAATGATCCCAATCAGGGCCAGGATCACAATCCACCAGGCATTTTGCCGAGCCTGTTCGGGGAAGAGGCCGAGATTGAAGCGCAGCAGTCCGTACGTGCCCATCTTCAGTAGCACTCCTGCGAGCAGAACGGAACCGGCCGTGGGCGCTTCTACGTGCGCGTCCGGCAGCCAGGTATGAAAAGGGAAGAGCGGGACTTTCACCGCGAACGCGATAAAGAAACCCAGGAAGAGCCACTGCGCGGCTGCTGCGAAGTTCGCTACGTTCCCGTTGCGGATCGCATTCTGAATTTCGACAAAATCGAAGCTGCCGGTTTTGCTGTAGAGCCAGATGATCGCCGTCAGCATGAAGACGGACCCGATGAAGGTGAACAGGAAATATTTCACAGCCGCGTAAACCTTCCGACCGTGGCCGTACATACCTATGAGGAGCGCCATCGGGATCAGCGTTGCTTCCCAGAAGAAGTAGAAAAGGAATAGGTCGAGCGAGGTGAACACACCGATCAGCGCCGTTTCCAGAATCAGGAGCAGGATAAAGAATTCTTTGACGCGCTCGTGAATCGATGTCCACGAGATCAGCACACAAAGGGGCGTAAGGAAAGTAGTCAGCACTACCAGCCACACGGAGATGCCGTCCACCCCCATGTGGTAGTGAATATTCGGCGTGGTGATCCACTGTTTGTTAATTTCGAACTGGAAGCCGGCCGCCCCGCGGTGTAGATGCACCGGCAGATGAAGGGACGCGACAAATGCGAGTAACGAAATCACCAGCGCAAAAACTTTAATGTCGCGGGCCCGCCTCGGAATAAACAGCAACAGCAGACTTCCCGCGAGCGGAATGAACGTCACCAGCGTCAGAATGTAGGGATTGAGTTCCGACGTATTCATCGCACCCCCATCCAGACCATGTAGGCGATTACCGCTGCGCCGCCGGCGGCGATCCAACCCGCATAAGAACGCAGGTTGCCGGACTGCATGCGGCGGACCTCGTCCGAAACATGGCGCGCCTCAGAAGCCGCTCCGTCAACGGTGGCATCGATCATGCCTTGATCGACGCCTTTCCATAGGATTGCACTGGAACCTTCGAGCAATGGTTTAACGAAAAGCGTGGCATAGAGTTCGTCGATGTAGTACTTGTGGACAACCGCAGTGTAGAGGCCGTCAAGACTGGCAGCGATTTTCTCGGGGAGATCGCGGCGCTTGTGGTAGAGGAAATATGCGAGGCCCCATCCCAGGAACGCCAGCAGGATGGAAATGCCCATCAGCAAGTGTTCAGTTCCTGCACTCGCGGTCTCTGCCGCGCTGGTCGCCAGTTCAGTTCCGCCAGTTTGAAAAACCGGATCCAGAAAGTGCTCGAACCGATTTCCGTATCCGACGAATCCGCCGACGGCGGCGAGAATTGCCAAAACCACCAAAGGACCCAGCATTACCCAGGGGCTCTCGTGCGGCTCATGATGTCCGTGTCCATGATCGCCGTGGCCGTGGGAGTCTTGGCTGACGTCCCCTCTGTATGTGCCGAAGAACGTCATGTAGAGAAGACGGAACATGTAGAAGGATGTCAAAAACGCCGTGACGACTCCGATCAGCCAATACATCCAGTTCCCGTTGTAAGCTTTCCACAAAATTTCGTCCTTCGACCAGAAGCCCGCCAACGGAGGAATGCCAGCGATGGCGAGCGTGGCAATCCCCATGGTTGCAAACGTCCAAGGCATATACTTTCGCAGACCACCCATCTTGCGCATGTCCTGTTCGCCGCCAACTCCGTGAATCACCGAGCCCGCAGCCAGGAAGAGCAGCCCCTTGAAAAAGGCGTGCGTCATCAGATGGAAGATGCCAGCCGAGAACGCAGCCATGCCGCAAGCCATAAACATGTATCCGAGTTGTGAGACGGTCGAGTAGGCGAGAACTTTCTTGATGTCGGTCTGCGCGATGCCAATGGTCGCGGCGAAAAATGCAGTGAGCGTGCCAATCACTGCAACCACGGTCAGAGCTCCGGGCGCGTGTTCGAAGATGACATGCGACCGAGCCACCATGTAGACGCCCGCCGTCACCATGGTCGCGGCATGGATCAGCGCGGAGACAGGCGTCGGGCCTTCCATCGCGTCCGGCAGCCAGATGTAGAGAGGAATCTGCGCAGACTTGCCGGCCGCCCCCACCATCAGCAGCAGGCCGATCGAGGTGAGCACGCCGACGCCGACGGTTTCTACCGGCTTGGTCGCAACCTGCGCAAACACCGTTGTGAAATCGAGCGATCCGTAATGCTTGATCATCAGGAAAAGCGCAATCAGAAATCCGAAGTCGCCGATCCGATTTACGATGAACGCCTTCTTGCCCGCCGACGCCGCCGAATCTTTAATGAACCAGAATCCAATCAGCAGATACGACGCCAGCCCCACGCCTTCCCAGCCGATGAACATGAGCAGATAGTTCTTCGCCAGAATCAGCGTGAGCATGAAGAACATGAACAGGTTCAGGTAGGACATGAAGCGGTAGTAGCCGTCGTCCTCCGCCATATAACCGACGGAATAAATGTGGATGAGGAAGCCGACCCCGGTCACAACCAGCAGCATGACCAGCGAGAGTTGATCCAGGTAGAAAGAAAAGTCCGCCTGGAAGGTGCCGGCACGTAGCCAGGGAGCGAGGTCGAACGAGTAGGGCGCCGCTGCCGCGGAAAATCCCGAGGCAATCCAGAGCGCCAGCGCAAACGCGACTCCCGGGAAGACAAGCGCGATGGTCGTGATCGCAGTCCTCGAAGACCGGCGTCCGAGCAGGCCGTTGATCGCCGCCCCCGCCAAGGGCAGGACCGGAATCAACCATAGATAAGGGTTCGGCGTCATAGCTTGAGCAGGTTCACCTGGTCCACATTCAACGTTTCGCGCGTGCGATAGACAGCAATAATGATCGCCAGTCCCACAGCTGCTTCCGCGGCAGCTACTACCATCACAAAGAAAACGAAGACCTGACCGCTGAGTGCGTGCCAGTGCGCGGCGAACGCAACGAACGACAGATTCACGCCGTTGAGCATCAACTCAATCGACATGAAAATCGTGATAATGTTGCGCTTGATAAGGAATCCAAGCACGCCGCAAATAAAGAGGATTCCGCTGAGTAGCAGGTAGTAGACAAGAGGAATCGTCGTCGGAGTCATCGCCGCTCCTTTCCCGCTCCTACCAGTTCGAGAACTTCCTCTTTCTTCTGTACGGGCTCGCTATGGTCGGGCGCAATCGCTTCTGGCTTACTGGCCAACACGACCGCGCCCATGATTGCGATGAGAACCAGCACCGACGTCACTTCAAAGGGCAGCAGGAAATCGTGAAACAGAAGTTGAGCGATATCGCGTGGCGTTCCGGGCAGAGCGAACATCTGTACAGACCCGGTATTTGAATGCCGCAAAAGAACCCATGCCACCAACACACCACCAATCGCGAGTCCGGGAACGCCGACCATCAGGGGCACGCGGTTGCTGCCGGTGCGTTCTTCTTCTCCAGCGTTCAGCAACATAATGGTGAAGATAAAAAGCACCATAATCGCGCCGGCGTAAACGATTACCTGGATCGCCGCCACAAACTCCGCTCCCAGCAACAGGTACACGGGCGCCAGAGACGCCATCACTACTACCAGCGACAACGCGCTGCTAATGGGATGACGCTGCATCAGCAGGTTGACCGCTCCCGCCACGCAGATTCCGCCGAAGAATAAAAATAGGATCAGATGCATGTCAGTGCACCAGCCAAATGTCTGGCTTCAACGCCACGACCAGCGCAGTCACGACCAGATTCGCAACGGATGCAGGCAACAGGAACTTCCAGCCAAACGCCATGAGCTGGTCATAGCGGAAACGCGGAAGCGTCCAGCGTACCCAGACATAGAGAAACATGAAAAAGAAGACTTTCAGGCAAAACCACAGCACCGGCAACACCGCTTGCACAATCGGCGGGCCGAAGACCGGCCCCAGCCACCCGCCGAAGAAAAGTATCGTCGACAGGCACGCGACGGTAACCATATTGGCGTATTCCGCCATAAAAAACATGGCAAACTTCATCGCGCTGTATTCGGTGTGATAGCCCGCCACCAGTTCCGATTCCGCTTCCGGCAAATCGAACGGCGTACGATTGGTTTCCGCGTAGGCCGAGATCAAGTAGATGAAAAACGCAATCGTTCCAAACGGCAGCAAAAAGAAATTCCAGTGCAGATGCCGTTGGCTCTCAACAATGTGCCGCAGGCTGAAGCTTCCGGACACGATCAGCACGGGGATCAGCGCAAGCCCAAGCGAAACTTCGTAGCTGATCATTTGCGCGCTGGCACGCAGTCCGCCGAGCAACGAGTATTTGCTGTTCGAGGACCATCCGGCGAGCGCGACGCCGTACACGCCCATGGATGTAATGCCGAGTACCACCAGCAACCCAATGTTGAGGTCGGTGACCTGCAGCGCCGTCGTAATCGGCCCAATGGTGATCGTGTTGCCGAACGGGATCACCGAGATCGCCGAGATCGCGAACACCACCGCGATGATGGGCGCAGCGATGTAGAGCGTCTTGTAGACGTACGGTTGGGTCAGGTCTTCTTTGAAAATGAACTTGACGCCGTCCGCCAATGGTTGGAGCAGGCCGAACGGCCCCACCTTCGTGGGTCCCCAGCGATTCTGAATGCGCGCCGACACCTTGCGCTCCAGCCATACGCTGTAAGCGACCGCCGTGAGCAGCACAAAAATCACGGCGACCGACTTGACGATCGAGACGATGGCGAAGATGACAATACTATTCATGTATTCGTGTGGCGCGGGCATGGTTGCCCGCCTTGTCGCTCGTTAGTCGGCCGCAACTTCGGTATCAGCAGATTTGTTTTCCATCACCGCATTCAGCGTATGCGAATACCGTCCCAGGGTTCCCGAACTGAAAAGATCGTTGTTCGCAGGGACGATCAGATCCGGCGAGTGCAGCGCGCTCGGACCACCGGCGGCAATTTCGGTGTGCTCCTCATTACCTGCCAGCAGATTGATTCGTGAGACGTCGTAGGCTGGAACCAGACGCTGGATCTCATCGAGAATCGCGATCGGATCGAACGGCGTCATCCGCGGCTCGAGATTATGCGCTTCGAGCCACACCGCATGACGGTCCGCTTCTCCGGATTGCGCGCCGCGCGTCTGTCCCATATCGGCGCGAGTGCCGCGACCGAAGGGCACCAGGCTGCGAACGTCGAAGCCCATCGCGTCAGCGATGCGAACGATCATTTCAAAGTCGGGTTTCGTTCCGCTGACGTCACCGGCCTTCTTGGCCAGTTGCATATCGCCGCAGGTGTTGGTGATGGTACCTTCTTTTTCGTAGGCGTTAGCGGCGGGCAATACGACATCGGCAAGGCTCGCCGTTTCGGTCAGAAACATTTCCTGCACAACCACGAAGGTCTTTGATAACGCCGCCGGGTCGATTCCGAGCCGCCCCACGGGATTGGCGCCAACCACGTAGAGCGCTTTCAATTTACCAGCGGCGGCTGCATCAAACATTTCCGGCAGGCTCAAGCCGTTTTCCTGAGGGATTGCGCCCCACTCCTCACGAAAGGTTTCCGCATCGCCGAAAGGCTGATAACCGGGCAACAGATCCGGGTAGAGTCCCATGTCAGCGGCGCCGCGCGAATTCGAGTAGTCACCCAGGCAAATCAATTTCGCCCCCGTGAGCGACGATGCGAACCCGGTCAGCTTCTGAATGTCGTCGCCGCGCAATTCCGATCCGAACGCGATGACTAAATTTTGCTCGCCTCGAACTTTTTCGCGCAGGGCGATCCACACCTCGCGTCCGGTCATGTCGGTGACCAGCGAATCCAGCAGGGAATCATCGCCCGCCAGGAAGGCCACCGCTTTTCCCTCCGCCCCGGGCGGAAGCAGGCCGAAGCCGGCCGACTGACGCCGCAACTTGATGGGAGCGGAGTTCAAAACATAAAGCCGCGCTCGATGCAGCCGGACATTGTTGCGAATCTGGTAAGCGAGCAGCGGATGCTGGTTAGTGGGATCGTTGCCGATCAGCAGTAGCGCCGGCGCGTTCGACACGTCGCGCATGGACGCGGTCATCCCCGGCTTGCCGCGCAGAGCGCCCGCCAACGCCGCGTAATCGGAAGTGCGGTGATGATCCACATTGTTAGTCTTCAAGACCACGCGCGCGAACTTGGACAACAGATAATTCTCTTCGTTGGTAGTGCGATTCGACCCGATCACACCGATCGCCGAACCGCCGTCTTTATCGCGCACTTCAGCGAAGTGCTTTCCGATGAGCTCAAAAGCATCTTCCCAGGTCGCGGGCGTGAGTTTGTCGCCGCGGCGAATCAAAGGCTGGGTCAAGCGCTCTTTGCTGTGGGCAAAATCGAAGGCATAGCGGCCCTTGATGCAAAGAAAATCATGATTCATACCGGCCTTGTCGCGATTGTCACCGCGCACAATCTCCATGCCGGTATCGCAGCGGCGCACACCCAGAGTCGTCTTGCAGCCGTCGCCACAGTGCGTGCAGACGGTTGCGATGTGATTCATTTCCCACGGACGCGTCTTGTATCGGTATGCCCCGGAAGTGAGCGCGCCGACGGGGCAGATGTCGATACACATGCCGCACTCTTCGCACTCGAGGTGATCTTCCTGATTGGGCGCGATGACGGATCCGACGCCGCGATTCTGCACGCCCAGCGCCCAAACATCCATGGCCTCGCCGCAAACCCGCACGCAGCGATAACACAGGATGCAGCGCGGTCGATCGAAGTACACCACCGGAGACCATTGCTGCTCTTCCTTGTGGTTCTTGGCCTCCATGAATTTCGATTCGGCGGCGCCGTAGGAGAACGTCATGTCCTGCAGTTCGCACTCGCCGCCCGCATCGCATACCGGGCAGTCCAGCGGATGATTGCCCAGAAGAAGCTCGACCATCCCTTTGCGCGCCTGGCGGACTTCATCGGTGTCAGTCGAAACGGTCATGCCCTCGGCGACCGCGGTGGTGCAGGCGGTCTGAAGCTTGGGCATTTTTTCAATCTTCACGACGCACATCCGGCAAGCGCCCTGCACCGACAAATCCGGGTAATAACAAAAAGAGGGAACTTCGATGCCCGCGTTTTTGCAGGCATCAATGAGGAGCGATCCCGCGGGAGCGGTGAGCTTCTTGCCGTCGACAGTTAGGTTTACGTCAGCCATGATTTGTAGCGCCGGCGCTACGCAAAAACCGGCAGTGGCGCGAGCGATCCCGCTTTCTCAAACGGACAGGGCTTGCCATCCAGATGATCTTCAAACTCTTGCCGGAACTTTTGAATGAACGCCATGGTCGGCATCGCTGCCGCGTCTCCGAGCGCGCAAAAAGTTTTCCCCAGCATGTTTTCGGAGAGGTAGTACATATTATCGATGTCTTTCTTTACGCCGCCGCCGCTATGGAAGCGGTGAAGCGTTTTTTCCAGCCAGTCGGTGCCTTCGCGGCATGGAATACACCAGCCGCAGCTCTCGTGGCGGTAGAACTTCATGGTGCGCAGGGCGAACTTGACGATGCAGTTGGAATCGTCGAGCACAACCACGCCGCCGGAACCGAGCATCGAGCCCGTTTTCGCAATACTGTCGAAGTCCATTGCCACGTCGATTTCGTTCGCAGTCAAGATCGGAGTGCTGGATCCTCCGGGCACGACGCCCTTCAGTTCGCGTCCGTTTGGAATGCCGCCGCCGACGTCATAGATCATCTTCCTCAGGTTGTAGCCCATCGGCAGTTCGTACACGCCGGGCTTATTCAGATTGCCCGCAAGACAGAATAGACGGGGACCACCATTTTTCGGCGTGCCGATGTTTGCAAACCATTCTCCGCCGCCGAGGATGATGTGGGGCACGGAAGCCAAGGTCTCAGCATTATTAATGACGGTGGGTCCGCCCCAGAGTCCGACAACGGCAGGGAAGGGAGGCTTGATGCGCGGAATGCCACGCTTGCCCTCGAGCGACTCCATCAGCGCAGATTCTTCGCCGACTTCATAGGCGCCGGCGCCGCCGTGCCAGAACACATCGAGATCGTATCCGCTGCCGAAGATGTTCTTGCCCACGAATCCCTTGGCATAGGCTTCTTTGATCGCCTTCTGCATGATGACGGACAGATAGCGATACTCGCCGCGAATGTAAATGTAGGCCGTGTGCGATCCGATGGCGACGGCCGCAATCATCGCGCCTTCAATAACCGCGTGCGGATCGTGCTCGAAAATCAGGCGGTCCTTGCAGGTCCCAGGCTCGCTCTCGTCTCCGTTGCACAGGATGTACTTGGGGTGTGCTGACTGTTTCGGAACGAACGACCATTTCATTCCGGTCGGGAATCCCGCGCCGCCTCGTCCGCGAAGACCTGAGGTCTTGACCTCGTTGATGATCGCGTCCGGTTGCATGCCGAGAGCTTTCTGCAGGGCTTTGTAGCCGTCCAGTTCGAGGTAGCGGTCGATGTTCGTCGCGCCCAGGCCGAAGCGCTTGGAAACCACTTTTACCTCGTCGGGATGAGAGACCAGGGAAGCCATGGAAATTTGTAATTTGTGATTGGTAATTTGTAATTTGAAATTGCCTTACGTTTTTCAATTGCAAATTACAAATTGCCAATTATTGCGTGCCCTTCTTTCGGTACTCTTCCAGCACACGATCCATCTTGTCGACTGTCAAGTTCTCGTGGAAGTCGTAGTTGACCTGAATCGCCGGAGCCCAGCTGCACGCTCCAATGCACTCCACTTCCTCCACCGTAAACAAACCGTCGGGCGTTGTTCCTTTGTTCGCGACGCCCAGTTTATTCTTGCAATGGTTGAGCAGTTCTTCGCCGCCGACCAGCATACAGGCAATATTGGTGCAGACCTGAACGTTATATTTTCCGCGCGGCTTGGTGGTGAGCATCGAGTAGTAGCTCAATACGTTTCGCACTTCGAGTTCGGTCAGTTCGAGACGCTGGGCTAATTCCGCGATCACTTCATCGGTCAGGGAGCCAATTTCATCCTGCGCGTAAAGAAGTGTCGGAACCAACGCGGAACGCTTGGTCGGATAATGCGTGACCATTTCCGCGAAGCGCGTTTCGAATTCCTCGGAAAATTTCATTGTTCTCTACCGGTCGATATCGCCCACCACCACATCAATACTTCCAATGGCCGCAATCACGTCCGCGATCAGGCGTCCTTCGCACATTTTCGGCAGCACTTGCAGATTTGCGAACGACGGGCCTCGCATATGCACGCGATACGGCTTGGCCGTGCCGTCGCTCACGACGTAGTAGCCCATTTCTCCCCGCGGCGATTCAACTGCCTGGTAGACCTCGCCCGCCGGAACCGTAAAGCCTTCGGTGATGATCTTAAAGTGATAGATGAGGGCTTCCATTTGCGTCTTCATTTTTTCGCGGTCGGGAAGAACGACCTTGGGAGCGTCGGCCTTGGTGGGACCTTCCGGCATTCCTTCCAGCGCCTGCTTTACGATGCCAATCGACTCGCGCAACTCCTGCACGCGGCAAACGTACCGAGCCCACACGTCACCGCCGTCCGAAACCGGCACTTTGAATTTGAAATTTTCGTAGCCGGTATAAGGAGCGTCGCGGCGCAGATCGATATCAACGCCGCTGCCGCGCAGCGTAGGTCCAGTCGCGCCGATGGCGATCGCATCTTCTTTACTTAGTTGCGCCACACCCTTCACGCGCATCAGGAAGATAGGGTTGCCGGTCAGCAGGCCTTCGTATTCATCCACATTGCCGCTAAAGCGGTCGGCGAAGGACTTCACCTTTTCGAAAAATCCCAGCGGCGGATCGAGCGCCAGCCCGCCGATGCGGAAATAGGAAGTCATCATGCGCTGCCCGCTTACCATCTCGAACAATCGCAGGACGTCTTCGCGTTCGCGGAAACAATAGAGGAATACCGTCATCGCGCCCAGGTCCATGGCGTGAGTTCCCAGCCAGACCAGGTGCGAGTTGATGCGCGTCAGTTCGTTCATCATCACGCGCATCCACTGCGCGCGCGGAGGAATCTCCAGCCCCAACAACTTCTCTACTGCCAGACAGTAGGTCAGGTTGTTGGTCATCGGACACAGGTAATCGATCCTGTCGGTGAGTGGCACCACTTGCTGATAGAACTTCGCTTCGCAGGTCTTTTCGATTCCGGTGTGCAGGAAGCCGATCTCCGGCATGACCCGCACCACCGTCTCGCCATCAATCTCCAGCACCAGTCGTAAAACGCCATGCGTCGACGGATGTTGCGGTCCCATGTTCAGGACAAGAGTTCTTTCCTGACCGGCAACCGGTTCGAGCACGGCAGATGTGGGATATTGCGTCATGGCTTTACCGGTAGCCCTCGACTGGATAGTCCTTGCGAAGAGGATGGCCTTCCCAGTTGTCGGGCATCATGATGCGTTCCAGGCGAGGGTGACCGGTGAAACGAATTCCGAAGAGGTCGAACACTTCGCGCTCGAAATAGTTGGCCGCCTGCCACACCGACGTCACAGATTCCAGTACCGGGCTCTCGTCGTCCAGCCGGGCTTTGATTCGCACCCGCTCCTTTTTCGGAATCGACAGCAGATGGTAAACCACTTCAAAGCGCGGCTGCGACGGAAACCAGTCTACGGCAGTGAGATCGGCAAGATAATCGAACGGGCACGCCGGATCATCACGAAGAATGGCGCAAGCCTCGCGGATTACGTGCTTGTCCACCCAGATCGTGAGTTCGTCACGATCAAATTTCGCGCCCTGGACCGTTTCGGCCTTCCACTCCAGCAGGCGAGCCACCGCGGGATGCGATTTCAGTTGTTCCAGATCGGTAATCGCCGGTGTCAGCACCATCAAACATGCCCCCGCTTGCCGCCAGTCTCACCCCAGTCGAGCACGCCCTTTTTCCAGACGTAGAACAACCCCACCAGAACGATGCCCACGTACACCAGCATTTCCCAGAAGCCGAACATCTTCAATTCGCGCAGAATGATTGCCCACGGGTACAGGAACACCGCTTCTACGTCGAACAATATGAAGAGCATAGCGACCAGGTAGAACTTGACAGAGAAGCGCTCCCGGGCGTCTCCCACCGGTGGAACGCCGCATTCATAGGGGGACATTTTGGCGCGATTCGGCTTGTGCTGCCCGATCAGCCAGGACAGGGTGACAATTGCGCCCGCGACCGCGAAAGCGATCATGAAGTGCAGCAGCAGGGGCAGGTAACTCTCGAAGTAATTGTCCGGCATAAGACGAGCTAGATATAATCTGCTTCAAGCACTACAGTAAACGTTCTAGATTATTTTTTGCGGGCGGATGTGTCAAGCAAACAGCAGGTTTTAACAGAGGTTTAATTCAGCCAGCCCTTTTGATGCTTACGAAAGTCTAGTCTCGCATGATTTTTGGCTTCAATACCGACATCAAGCACGAGGATACGGTCTACCACGTCCAAAGCGAGGCCCGCGAAAGCGAGCAGCTTTTGCAGACGCAGGTCTTCGTTCGCGGACGCTGCATAGGAAAACGTGCCGTCACCTACGCCTCCATCGCTTCGGAAGTCGAAGGGGGCGACCCGCATAAGGAGAAGATGCTGCGGGAGCAGCACCGGCAGGTACTGGACGCGATCCGGGAAGGGAAGCTCGACTCTCTCCTCGACAAACGCGAGACTCCCGACACCCTCGCTACCATCAAGGAATTAGAAATGCAATGGCTGAACGCCGACTCGGTCCACAGCGGTGGCAACCTGCTGATGCACCTGCGCGTCACCGACGGTGGCACCGCCGCGGATGGCGCCCGCCTGACATTTCGCTTGGCCCGTCCCGACTCCGCACCCTACTACGCTCAAGTCCTCACCGACGCCAGCGGCAACGCCGAAATGAGTTTTCAAGTGGATGAAGCTTCGCTTGCCGATTCGTCCGTGCTCGTTCAAGCCAGCTATTCCGGCCGCACCGCCACCAAGAAATTCCGCCTGCGGGCTACTTGACGCCGCAGTGTCACCGCAGCGCGTCGCCCGCGTCTAAATATTCGCCCGGCGGTTGAATTTGCCCCGCTGGCTCTGTGCTGCGAAAATCTCTATCAAATGAACCTCACCATCAATGGAGAGGATCGCGCCCTAACTGCAGCCGAGACCCTCAGCGCGCTGGTCGAGCAGCTCGGCATGAAACAGGACCGCGTCGCCATTGAACTCAACCGGCAGATCGTGCCGCGCGAGCAATGGGCACAAACGCCATTGAACGACGGCGACCGCCTGGAGATTGTCCACTTCGTGGGCGGGGGATCGAATTCATTGACCGACTATCGTGCTGGAGAAAATCGGATGGGAAGAATTTCCCCAAGAAGTCTAACGAGTGTCGCGGCCCTGATTGCCCTCTTGCTCATAGTCGGGACTCCGGCTCCGGCGCAACATCAGCACAATTTCGAGCCCGGCTTCAATCTCTTCACCAAGCAACAGGACCTCCAACTCGGTCAGGAATCAGCCGCGCAGGTGCGCAAACAGATGACGGTGATTCAGGATCCCGTTCTGACCGAATACGTGAACCGCGTTGGAAAGCGGCTGACGGCATCGCGGGAAGCGCAGCAGAGTGGATTTCCGTTTACCTTCGAAGTCGTCGCCGATCCCTCGATCAACGCATTTGCGCTTCCAGGTGGCCCCATGTTCATCAATACAGGCCTGCTACGTGCCGTGGACAACGAGGCTCAACTGGCTGGTGTCATGGGACACGAAATGTCGCACGTCATCTTGCGTCATGGAACCAATCAGGCATCCAAAAGAAACCTGATCCAATTGCCCGCGATGTTGGCGGCGCAGATGACGGGATCGAACTCTCTAACCAGCCAGTTGGCGCAACTGGGAATCGGCCTGGGCGCAAACAGCGTCCTGCTGAGTTTCTCCCGTACTGCCGAGAGCCAGGCTGATCTGACGGGATCCCACATCATGTCCGAAGCCGGCTACGATCCCATGGAGATGGCCCGCTTCTTCCACAAGCTCAATGCCCAGGGCGGACACGGCCTGCAATTCCTCTCCGACCATCCCAACCCCGATAATCGCGAGCGCGCCATTCAGCAGGAGGCCCGAACCCTTCCTCGCAACAGCCGGGGGGTCGAAACGGGTGACTTCAAGAAGATGAAAGCGGCGGTCGCAAAGATCCAGGAACCCAAACCAAAAGAAGAGCCGAAGCAGTAACGTAGCGCCGGCGACCTCTCCGGCGTTCGCGCGTGCTGCGTCCAAACTACCTCCCGAAAACCTCCCTCAGCAGGCTGGTCGTTCGCGCGGCCGGATTCTTGCGAATGTCTTTTTCTTGCTGTCCCAACGTATAGAAAAGCCCATCGAGCGCCTTTGATACCACGTACTTGTTAATGTCGAGGTTGAGAGTCTTGGCGAAAGGAACCGACTTATATTGACCGCTCAGTGCGTTGTACTTCCGGGTCACGCCGTTGTTGTCCATCGTCTTGTCCACTGCCGGGCGAAACGCCTCCGTCAGCTGGTCCGTGGTTTTGCTTCTGAAATAATCGGTTGCGGCAGTGTCGCCGCCGGTGAAGATTCTCCGCGCATCGTCGAAACTCATCGTCAGGATGGCGTCAACGAAAATTTTTCGCGCCGCCGGAGCGGCGGCTTCGGCGGCCCGGTTCATGCTGAGAATAAAATCGTCTACCTTCGGCCCGTAACCGATGGCCCGCAATCCCGTTTCCAGCGAATGGAGATTCTTCGGCATCAGAATTTTGATCGCCGCATTGCCAAAGTAGCCGTCAGTCCGTCCGGTCAGCTTCACTGTCTTGTCGGTCCCGACGCGCAGGGCCTCTTTTAAACCCGAGGTCAGTTTCGAATCGCTCAGTTGACTTTGCCCCAGGCCGAGCCTCTTGCCAAGCTCTCCCAGTTGGCCGAAGGCAAGCGTCCCGGAAAGCGAAAGGAACGCGCTGAGGACGGAGCGACGAGTTAGCATGAGTTTCTCCTGGATGCTGTTCTGAACTTCGTGTGTTGTCCACGTTAGCAGGGAAGTTTCCTCGGCGGAGGTTACTTTCGCGTTCCCGGAAGGACGCTTCTGAGAGGGGTGAACTGGAGGCCCCGGGCGGAGTCGAACCGCCGACCAACGGTTTAGGAAACCGCTGCTCTATCCAACTGAGCTACGGGGCCGGGCCTGACTATCCAGTTTACAACGTTGCGTTTGTGACAGCCCGCCGACAGCCCACTTTCAGCGTGATATCGTTGCGCATTAGCTCACAGAGATTTCATAGGTCGAATATGTCTCGAGTTTGGGAGATTCATCGATGTCTCGAACGTCCGTCGCTCTAGTCTCAATCTTTCTTGCCGCATCCTGCCTCGCCCAGCAAGACAATTCGACAGCCGCAACAGCATCCGCCGCACCCCGCCCCCGTATCGGCCTTGCCCTCGAAGGCGGCGGCG
This sequence comes from uncultured Acidobacteriota bacterium, assembly GCA_963799305.1. Taxonomy (GTDB): domain Bacteria; phylum Acidobacteriota; class Terriglobia; order Terriglobales; family Acidobacteriaceae; genus Acidiflorens. The sequence goes on from CAWCWX010000002.1 coordinate 1,227,385, forward strand.
CGCTTGGATTTGCCCACATCGGTGTCCTGCGCTGGTTTGAGGAGCATCGCATTCCCATCGACTACATCGCTGGCACCAGCATGGGAGGTCTCGTCGGCGGCCTCTATGCGACCGGAAAGACTCCCAAGGAGATGGAAGATTTTGTCCGCGAGCAGGATTGGGACACGATTATCGGGGGGCGAACTCCCTATGACGATCTTTCCTATCGCCGCAAGGAAGATGCGCGGGCGTTTCAGAATTCCATCTCGCTGGGATTGAAGCATGGCTTGTCGGTGGCGTCGGGCCTGAATGCCGGACACGACGTCGGCATTCTCATCGACCGCGAGACGCTGCCCTACGCGAACCTCAATTCCTTCGACGATCTGCCCATCCCTTTTCGCTGCGTGGCTACGGACCTGGTTTCCGCCAAGGAAGTCGTGTTCTCGCAAGGCTCGTTGCAAACCGCGCTGCGGGCGACGATGTCAATACCGGGCTTGTTTGCCCCTGTTCATGAGGGAGACAAGATCTACGTCGATGGCGGACTGACCGGTAATCTGCCGACCGACGTGGTGCGCAAGATGGGTGCTGACATCGTCATCGCCGTGCATCTCGAAGTTTCACCTTCCGACCCGAAGCAGATTCGATCAGTCTTCGATGTCCTCGGACGATCGATCGATGTGGTGATCCGCGACAACGAAATTCGCGGCATGGCGGGCGCGGACCTGATCGTCAACGTCAACCTGCGCGCTTACAATTCGCTCGATTACGAAAAGGGGCCCGCGATTATCGAGGTCGGAGCCGAGGCCGCGCAATTGAAGGAACGGGTTCTGACCCCCTATGCGTTGGACGAGTCTGCCTGGCACCTATACTTGCAGGACCGCAAGGCCCGCGAGCGGCACGCGGTTCCGGTACCGCAGTTTGTGAAAGTCGAAGGGGCACCGGCCCGAGCGGCGTCGAATCTCGAACGATTCTTGCGCCCACTTGCCGGCAAGCCCATCGATAACGCCAGCCTCAACCAATACCTGACCCGGCTGACGGGGATCGGAAAGTACGACGCCGCCGACTACGCCCTCGCGACGCGGGACGGCCAGGACGGCTTGCTCATCACCGTCCACGAAAAGACTTATGCTCCTCCTATCTTGCAAATCGGGTTCAGCGTGGACGGTTCGGAAAGCGACGATGTGGCATTTACTTTTCTAACCCGCGTCACGCTCATGGACGTGGCCGGGTATCGTTCTGAGTGGCGCAGCGACGTGCAATTCGGGAATACTTACGGTGTGGCCAGCGAACTCTATCGGCCGTTCTCCGCCACCAGTCGATGGTTTGTCGCGCCTCGCGCCGACGCCTCCAGCACATCGTTCAAAGTGTTTGAAAAGAACGACCCCGTCGCCGACTATCGGCTATATCGTGCCCATATCGGCACCGATATCGGCTACGGATTCGATCGTTTCACGGAAATTCGCGCCGGTTACGAACTAGGATACCTAGATGCTCATTTGCGCCTGGGGACGCCGATATTTGCGTCGGTCTCGGGCCGCGTTGGCGATACCCGGCTGCATTTCCGCTCCGCGCGCACTGACGACCCTATCGCACCCCGCGACGGCTACAGTTTGGACAGCACCTTCCAATGGTTCGATACCAACCCCGGAGCCACCGGACCCTTCCCGCTGCTCCAGACGCAGGCGATGTACTTCAAACCCATCACCCGCACTGCGTCGATTTTCGTGCAAGCCGAAGGCGGAACAACCTTTGGATCCCGACGCACTGGCGTGCCGCAATTTTTTCTCGGCGGACCGTCGCGTTTGAGCGCCTACGGCACGAATGAATTTTTCGGCAATCAGTATTATTATTTTCGCGCTGGATACCTCCACGACCTGCTGACTTTGCCGCCGTTTGTCGGGAAGAATGTCTATGTGATCGGGGCGTATGAATTTGGCAAAATGTACGACTCGCCGGAGGCCAGCAAATTCCCTAACGACTTCGCCGCCGGCATCCTGGCCGAAACCGCCGTTGGTCCTCTATTGCTTGGTGCCAGCGTCGGCGACAGCGGCCACCGCAAATGGTTTTTCCAACTGGGGCACGTGTTTTAGGATTTCCGTTGCTCGATCTTGCTGACGCTAGATCGCAATCAGCGCAACGCCACCCGCAACCAGGAGCGCCGCAAGCAGGCGCCGTCGTCCTACTCGCTCGTGCAGGAAGAGCCGCGCTGAGAACGCGTTGGCGACAAAGGTAAGAGAAGCCGACGCTGGTACCACCAGGCTCAAGTCTCCCCAGGAGAGGGCAAAGAGCAGGCTGTAGAAGGCTACCGCCATCGCCAGCAGCCCAAAGAAAAAGGTTGGCGTTGCCAAAACGCTGCCCACGACTTTGAACAAACCGTGCCGTTTCCACAGTTCCCCTACATCGCCGACACTCTTCATGGCGTGGGATAGCAGCACGTCACCGGTGGTAGAGGCGAGCACGATCAATGCGATGGCCGCCCAGGTGTAAGCGTCCTTCACGATGAGATCTCCGGCGCGACAGGCTGGTTTCCCTGCAGGGGCAGGGTTGTGTGCGACGGCCCGGCGGCGACGAAACCCACTCCCGCAGTTATGAGCGCAATGCCTATCCAGCGTGTCGGTGAGATCGCTTCGTGAAATCCGAAGCGCGCCGCCAGCGCCACCAGTACATAACCGAGCGAAGTAGCGGGTAGCACGTAGGTGAGATCGGCCCACGACAGTGCCGCCGAATAGGATGCAAAATAGGCCAGCAGCAAAAGGACGCCGCCGGCCACCCATGGATTCAGTATCGCGAGGATCAGGCTGGAAGAATCGTGCAGGGAGACGGCACCAACGTCTTTCATACCGCGCGCCAGCAGGGAATCGCCGGCCGCACTGAAGGCCGCGACTCCTGCCAGGACAAGATATTTACGGAAAGTCACTGCCGGTCCGGCTCCCGGCCTAAGCCTTGGCCGGCTCGACCGCCGGAGTCTCGTCTTTGCGTTGGTCCTTCACCCACTTGTGTCGTTGCGACCGCAACTTCAGGAACGACCGTGCCTCTTTGTACAGACGCTTGCGTTCCGAATTGCTGAACACGGCTTTGCGCAGAATGCGGTATGCCGCCTTGGGACGGAAATAGTACTGATCGTAAAATTCGTGAACCGCTTCCATCACTTCGGCGCCGGGCAGTCCCGGATATTCGACCTGCACCATCTGGTGGCCGGCATCGTCCACCATCTTGCTCTCCGCGGTCAGGAAGCCATTCTTCATGGCGTATTCGTGCAGTTCGGTTCCGGGATAGGCGTGCGCCACTGATACCTGAATCGTCTCGACGTCGAGTTCCTTGGCAAACTTGATCGTGTTCTTGATGGTCTCGCGAGTTTCTCCGGGCAGGCCGAGAATGAAATCGCCGTGGATGACCAGTCCGAGTTTGTGGCAATCCTTGGTGAACTGACGAGCGCGTTCCACGGTTGCGCCTTTTTTGATGTTCTTGAGGATCTGCGGGTCGCCGGACTCGAAACCGACAATCAACAACCGACAGCCGGCATCTTTCATGGCCTTGAGCGTTTCGTAGTCGGTGGTGACGCGCGAGGTGCATGACCACGTGAGTCCGAGCGGTTTCAGCTTCGCGCACAATTCAACTGTGCGGGCCTTTTGAATGTTGAAGGTGTCGTCGTCGAAGAAAAATTCCTTCACGTAGGGCCAATACTCTTTGGCCTTGGCCATCTCACGGGCCACGTCATCGGTAGAGCGCTTGCGCCACGGATGTCCCATAAGCGTCTGGGGCCACAGACAGAACGTGCATTGCGCCGGGCAGCCGCGGGTGGTGTAGAGCGCCACAAACGGATTCTGCAGGAATGGGACGTTGTATCGCCGAACATCAAGATCGCGCCGGTAGACGTCGGTCACGTGCGGCAGCGCATCCAGGTTCTCGATCTGCGGACGATCCGGATTGTGCATGATGCTGCCGTTCTTGCGATACGACAGTCCGAGAATCTCGTCCAACGGCTTGCCGTTCGCATATTCGACGATGGTGTAGTCGAATTCCTTGCGGCAGACCACGTCAATGACGCTGTTTTCCTGAAGCGACTTTTCCGGCAGAACGCTGACGTGCGGTCCCACAAACGCAACCTTAATGTGCGGATTGCTGTCCTTGATGGCCTCGGCTAGGCGGAGGTCGCCGGGAAAGCCAGGCGTGCTGGTGAAAAGCACCAGCAATTCATAGTCTTTACAGGTGCGAATCGTCTCTTCGGCCGTTACGTGGTGGGGCGGAGCGTCCAGCAGGCGCGCTCCTTCGAGCATTCCGGTGGGATACGCGAGCCAGACCGGATACCAGTAGGACTCGATTTCGCGCGTGGCCGGCCAGCGCGAACCCGCGCCGCCATCAAAGTTTTCAAACGAAGGAGGATTCAGAAACAGTGTTTTTAAAGGCATATGGGCTGATTGCTTATTCTAACATTCCTGGCGGGCGAAACCCGGGCGGGTGCTACCCACCCTGATACGCCCCCCCGGGGCCGGGATTTGGAAGAAAAAGTTCTGCTTGCCCACGATCGAGTCGAAATACCGGCGCCATGCTATCTTGTCACCCTCGGAGAGCCGCGCGGCGACGTGCAGATCGGCTAAACCCCGCTAGACGGCTCTCTTCCAGGCCACGCGCTTATATGGAAAAGCGCTCCCGCCTCGGAGATATCCATGAGCGCTACTCTCCCCACCCCTCCGGCTACGGCCAGCCCGACGACATCCCGGGTCGCCTCCATCGATCTCATCCGCGGCGCGGTCATGATTCTGATGGCCATTGACCACGTCCGAGTCTTTTCCGGCGTTCCGGCCGGTGGTCCTTCACCCGGAGTCTTCTTCACGCGCTGGATCACTCACTTCTGCGCGCCCGCTTTTATCTTCCTGGCAGGGACCAGCATCTTTTTTTACGGACGCAAGCACTCCGATCTTTCCAGGTTTCTGCTTGTCCGGGGTGCCTGGCTCATATTTCTGGAGTTGAGTTTCCTCCGCGTCGCCTGGACGTTCAACTTTGATTTTCGGCATTACGAAATGGCTGGCGTCATCTGGGTCATCGGCTGGTGCATGATCCTGATGGCTGGATTGGTGAAACTGCCGCTGGGCGTGGTGGGGACATTCGGCCTGCTAGTCATCGCAGCCCATAACGTGATGGATTCCCACGTGGGCAAGCTGCTCGATGGGCTCGACACCAACCCCTTCTCCGCACTCTGGAAAATTTTCTACGTAGGATTCTTCGCCGGACCAGTCCAGTTCGGTCCTGACGGACCGAACCTCATCGTGCTTTATTCCATCATCCCGTGGATCGGCGTGATGGCCGCCGGGTACGCCTTCGGCAGGATTTTGACAATGGACGCAGCGCCGAGAAGGCGTCTGTGCTTCGTGATCGGACTTTCGGCGATCGGCCTCTTCCTCGTGCTGCGGGGATTTAATCTATACGGCGATCCTCGCCCCTGGCGCGCCGCCACGGCAGGACACAATGGCGCGCCCCCCATGCCCGCGCTGCTTTCCTTCCTGAACACAACCAAGTATCCCGCGTCGTTGTGCTTCCTGCTGATGACGCTCGGCCCCATCATTACCCTGATCCCGCTGCTCGAAGGCTTGAACGGTGCCGTCGCCCGCAGCATCACCCTCTTCGGACGCGTGCCGTTCTTCTACTACATGCTCCACATCCCGCTGATTCACGTCCTGGCGCTGGTGGTGTCGAAGATCAGGCTCGGATATGTAAGTCCGTGGCTTTTCGCCAACCACCCCATGGGAAATCCCGAACCGCCGGACGGTTATGTCTGGAGTTTGCCCCTGCTCTACCTGGTCTGGGGAATTACCATCATGCTGCTGTACTTTGCGTGCCGATGGTTCGCCCACGTGAAGGCGACGAGAAACGATTGGTGGCTTAAATATCTCTAACCGTTTGAGATCTCCGCTCGGCGCCGGCTATTTTTGCGGGAATGATGCAATCGTCCACGCGTTAGCGTTGGAGATGACGGGGCCAAACGCCAGGTAGTGGCCGTCGGGCGAAAGAACCAGCGAAAAGATATCCCATTTGGGCTTTATCAACAGTTTCGATTTGCCGGTCAGGTCCGTATGCAGGACGGCGGTTCCACGCGAAGAGCCACTGGCGACAAAGAGACTCTTGCCGTCCGCCGCCCAGGCCAGCGTAGCCAACTGTGTCCAGGGCATGACCGACAATTTTTGTGTGGCTCCGCCAGCGAGCGGAACGATCTGGATATCCGCCGCCTTGTAGTCAAAGAGCCCCAACGCAACTCTGCTGCCGTCCGGCGAAAGATCCCAACTCGCCAAATCTGGATCGACCGCAACCTTCGCGAGTTCTGCCTTTCGGCCCTGCATCGGATCGAAGGCAGTGAACACAACCTGCTTGTCATCCGCTTCAGCCAGCACGCATGTGGACGCATGCGCCGCGCAACGGAAGCTGGGAAAGCCGCCCACGCTGTTTGTGGGATCGCTCCCCGCAAGCACAGCGGGATGTCCTTTCACGTCCATGACCGCTTCCGCGGGGCCACCCCCCGCCGGACTGCGCATCAGCTTGCCGGACGTGACCGCCGTGCCCGCGGCCGCGTGCGGCCACTGCATGTAGAGCACCCACTTTCCATCGGGGCTGGCCTGCGGCGCCCACTTTTCCTCGGGGCTCGTCACGATCGGGTTGGCGTTGTGGTCGTTAACGCCTTGTTTGTAGATATCGAGGGTCCCGTTGAGATCGGAATATAGAAACACAGTTTTGCTGTCGCTCGACCAACCGCCCGGCCAGTCAACGCGGTCATCGAGGGTCAAGCGCTGGGGATTTTTCAATTCGTTGCCGCCGTCAGCCAACTCGCCGAGGTACACGTCGCTCTGCGATCTTCCGTTGAGGAAGACGAACCGGCTGCCGTCGGCGGTTAGTTCGGGATTGCCAAAGTAAAAGCCAGTCCAGTCCGTGAGCCGCCGTGGAGTCCCTTTCGGCTTACCTGTTTCCTCGTCATAGCGTATTTCCCAAAGATTGGAATCGTAGTTGTTGGGAGGATCCTCGCGGACGGTGTAGACCAGTCGTCCGTTCTCTCCCCAGCAGAGATCGGTGGCGTTCGGGTTCGACATGAGGGTCGTTGGTGGGCCGCCTTGCAAGTCGCGGCTCTCCAGGACGATGGCGGTCGCACCATTTGTGATCCGATATTTTACATAGGCGATGCGCTTGCCGTTGGAGAACCAGGTCGGTGCAAAAAAATGGTAGCCGGCCTCCGGCTTGAACAGCAGCCGGGCGCCTCCGCCATCGGCATTCATGATCCAGATGTCTCTGGTGATGGCATCGCGGAATACGATCTGCGATCCGTCGTGAGAAAGGGAAGCGTCCCGCGCGTCGTCGCGCAACTTCTTCAGCGATGCGCCGATCACGGAGATCATCCAGATCGCTTGCTTCTCCTGCGCGACGGGACCGCTCACCAGCAACTTGGTCCCATCCTGGGACCATCCGATGCGCGCTCAACGGAAACAAAATTCGTCCGGAATCGGGAGCGACTGCGTCTCCCCCGTGGACATCAGCCGGAGGTGTAGCCCCTCCAGATCGGCATAAAGCAGATATTTTCCGTCCGGCGAAATCGAAGTGACCGCTACTGGATCTTCCGACGAATTGGCCGTGAGTTGTTGCGGCTTCAGTTGCGCCTGTGAATAGGGCTGCGTGGAAGTGAACCAGCCCGCAAAATAACCGATGGCCAGCACCGCTATGGCCACGACTGCGAAAACGCCTCCCGCCAGCGCCGGCCACTTCCGAGATTTGGATTCCGGCGCCACCGCCCGTCTGCTGCCCGAAGCCGCTGCGATCTTCGCGGACTGCGTATCGCGTTTGAAGCGCTGCAAGTCGGCGCGCAGGTCCGAAGACGTCTGGTAGCGCAGACTGCGTTCCTTCTCCAGACATTTGTTGATGACGGATTCCAGTGGAGCCGGAAGATCGGGATTGATCCGAACCGGCGCAGTCGGTGGCTTATTCAGAATGGCGTCAAAGATGATCGCAGAGGTGTTGCCCGTAAATGGCTGGCGGCCTGTTGCCATCTCGTACAAGACGGCGCCGAAGGAAAACAGGTCAGTGCGCGCATCCAGATCCTCGCCCCGCGCCTGCTCCGGAGACATGTACGCCACCGTGCCCAGCGCGGTCCCCGGACTGGTGAGATGTGCCGCGTCCACAGCGACCGTTGCCATCGACGCAGCCGCAGTTTGCAATTCCGGGACCGGCCCGCCCGCTACTTTTGCCAGACCGAAATCCAAAATCTTGGCTTGCCCGCGCTTGGTCAGAAACAGATTCGCCGGTTTCAGATCTCGATGGACGATACCCGCCCCGTGCGCCACTTCCAACGCGTCCGCCACCTGCACACCGAATTCAAGGATGGTATCGACGCCGATCGGCTTGCCCTCGATGCGATGCTTGAGCGTCGTTCCTTCCAGGCACTCCATGACGATATAAAGCCGGTTTTCATGCTCACCGATGTCGTAAATTGTGCAGATGTTGGGATGATTCAGAGCCGACGCCGCCCGCGCTTCACGCTGAAAGCGTTCCCGTGCCTGGGGATCCTGAGCCAGATCTTCAGGCAGAAACTTCAGCGCGACGCGGCGTCCCAGACGCAGGTCTTCCGCCTCATAGACCACTCCCATCCCGCCTCCACCCAGCTTTTCCGCGATGCGGTAATGGGAAATCGTCTGTCCAAGCATGTCCGAGCATGTTAGGGGGTGGACGGAAGCAAGTCAATTTTTAGCGATATCAAGGGCCTCCTGGGATGGAAAAGTCACAACATTGCCCATGGTACCGAGGAGACCAGGGATCATTGGCGATCCATGTGGTGTCCATATGAGCAAGGCAGAGAGGCCTCCACATGGGAGAAGCGCGTAACAGAAGCAACCATCTTATTTGCGGAATTGGTGGCACGTCATTGGCAAACGTAGCGGTAATCTTGGCTGCACTGTTCCTGCTGGGCGCCATGACCGCCCCACCATCGAATCACGGCTCAGGAGTTTATCTGCCGCGCGTCGGCTATCCGGTTTCAATGGAGCGGGCAAATAGAGAAGATGCGATTGTGATTGCCGTCACCCGCGATCGTAAATTCTTTTTCCACAAAGACCCAGTTCCGCTCGCGCAGCTGCCCGCCAGAATCCAAGAAGAGGTCTCCCATGGCGCAGAAAAAAAGGTCTACATCAAAGCCGATGCGCGCGCCAGGTACGGTTGGGTCTCGCAAGTTCTTGACAGCGCGCGGGCCGCGGGGATCGCGCAGATTGGGTTCCTGGTCGAGCAGCGCCAACGCCTGCCAAGCGCCGCCCAATAAGCCGTTCAGCCTCACTCTCGCCTTGACACCGGACGGGGACGTAGCGCACCATTGAATCGTTTCAATAGGCCAGTTTCCTATGGTCCCGCCCGTCCGACTACTCTGCGTCCTGGTTTTTACAGCATCCGTGGCTCACGCCGCTGACACTGCGTTTGTGCGTCTCAACCAACTGGGCTACGAAAGTGGAGCCGCCGACCGCGCCTATTTGATCTCCCCGGGGCCGGAGCATAAGGCCAGCTTTCGCGTCGTCCGGTCCGATGGCACACAAATCTATTCCGACCGTATCGGCGGCAAGCTGGGCGACTGGGGAAACTTCACGGTCTACGCCCTCGACTTCAATGTGCTTCCTGAAGGCATCTACACCCTCACGGTCGACGGAACTTTCCCGGCGACTTCTCCCGCCTTCCGCATCGCACCCGCAAAGAAGCTCTACTCGCAGGCCCTGACCAACGCGCTCAGCTTCTATCAGAACGAACGCGATGGCGCGGACTTCATCCCATCGCCTCTGCGTACTGCCGCCGGCCATCTGCTTGACCGGCAAGCCTACGTCTACGAATCCCCGCAATTCGACAACGACGACTTCATCCTCGGCGAACTCAAACCAACGGGAGACGTCATCGACGCTGCGGGAGGATGGTGGGACGCGGGCGACTACCTGAAGTTCGTCCAGACGCAAAGTTACACGGTCGCGGTGATGCTGATCGGAATCCGAGACTTTCCCAAACAAATGGGCGCGGACGGCGCCGCTGATTTCACGAGCGAAGCCAAGTTCGGACTGCAATGGCTCCAGAAAATGTGGGACGACCAAAGCCAGACCCTCTACTACCAGGTAGGAATCGGCACCGACTTTCTGGATGATCCCAACATCTTGAGCGACCACGACCTGTGGCGTCTGCCGCAAGCCGACGACACGTTCGGCGGAACCGACCCCGCCTTGCGCTACATTCGCAACCGTCCCGTATTCAGGGCAGGGAATCCGGGCTCGAAGATCAGTCCAAATCTTGCCGGCCGCCTGGCCGCCGACTTTGCGGAATGTTCACAGGTCTTCCGCGACGCGCAACCTGACTTCGCCAATCGATGTCTGCTCGCTGCCGAGCATGTCTTCGCCCTCGCCGATACCGCGCCCACCAGCGACTTGCTCACAACGGCACCCTTTGATTTTTACGGCGAATGGGAATGGCGCGACGACATGGAACTCGGCGCCACGGAATTATATTTTGCGCTTGTCACTGCCAAGGGACCTTTGCCGGCCAAGCTTCCGCAAACCGATCCTCAGTTCTATCTGAGCCAGGCCTCGCACTGGGCTCGTGCCTACATCACCGGGCCGGGCGATGCCGGTGACACGCTCAACCTCTACGACGTTAGCGGCCTCGCGCACTTTGAATTGTTCCGCGCCATCGGCACGGCTGGCCATCCCAAGGGACTCGAAGTAAAGCAAGGCGACCTGCTGCGCGACCTGCGCCAGGAATTGGAAAACGGCGTTGCACAGTCGAAGTCCGATCCGTTTGGCTTCGGATTTCCCTGGGCCGCCTACGACACCACCACCCACGGCACCGGATTGTCCGTAATGGCCAGCGAGTATTCGTTCCTCACCAAATCGAAGTCCTTCGACCAATTCTCCCGCCGCTGGTTGGGCAACGTACTGGGCGCGAACGCCTGGGGCAGTTCATTCATCGTGGGTGACGGAGAAGTTTTTCCTTACTGCATGCAGCATCAGGTGGCGAACATCATGGGATCGCGCGATGGCTCCGCTCCCGTCTTGAATGGGGCGGTGGTCGAAGGCCCTAACACTTTTGCTGCCACGGGATACCTTGAAGGAATGCGTAAGTGCCCGCCCGACGCAGTCAACCGATTCAAACCGTTCAACGCCAACCGCGCGATCTACAAAGATGCGGTGCAGTCATACAGCACCGTTGAGCCCGCCATCGATCTGAGCGCTTCCTCAATGCTGATGTTCGCCTGGCAGATCGCCGGCTCACCAGCAACCCTCATCCCGAACGGCGACATTCCGGCAGTGCTCGACAAGGGAATCGTATTTACCCCCAATTCCCAATGGCCGCCACGCCGGTCCGGAGCTCGGCGGCGGGGGCGTCATGATCGCGCGACCAACTGACGATTGAGCTTGATACAGCGAAACCCGCTTCCAAGTAGTTTGCAGGTCCAAACTAGGCACTATCAACTCCACGGGCGCTCGTGGATGACGCAGGCCCCATGCTATAATCTGTGTTCGCCTGACCAGTTTTTCGTAGAGGCTATCCAGTGATTTCCTCCGCGGGCGACTTCTTAAAGAGCGCAATTCAAGTTCAATAGACCGAGGTATTCCCATGTCTGGCCATTCCAAATGGGCCACAATCAAGCACAAAAAGGGCGCGCTTGACGCCAAGCGCGGCAAGATTTTTACCCGCCTCATCAAGGAAATTTCGATGGCCGCCAAGAATGGCGGCGATCCGGACATGAACCCGCGCTTGCGCACGGCCATTCTCGCCGCCAAGGCCGAGAACATGCCCGCAGACAACATCAAGCGCGCCATCCAGCGTGGTACCGGCGAACTGCCGGGACTGACCTACGAAGAATTTGTCCTGGAAGGCTACGGGCCGGGCGGAGTGGCCTTGCTCGCCGAAATTTCCACTGACAACCGCAACCGCACAGTCAGCGAAATCCGTCACGTCTTTGGCAAGAACAACGGCAACATGGCCTCTGCGGGCGCCGTCGCGTATATGTTCCACAAGAAGGGGGACATCATCATCCCCAAGTCGGCCGCCACGGCGGACGATCTGATGAATATCATCATCGAAGCGGGTGGCGAGGATGAGCCCATTGACGATGGCGAGAATTGGGAAATCCTGACTCCTACTGCCGCCTATGACGGTATGCTCGAGGCCATAAAGAAAGCGGGCATCACACCGGTTTCGTCGAGCGTGAGCATGATTCCGGACACCTACATCAAACTGGAAGGCGTGCAAGCGGCGCAGATGATTCGGCTCATGGAGGCGCTCGAAGATAACGAAGACGTGCAGAACGTCCACGCCAACTTCGACATCGATCAGAAAGTGCTGGAAGAAGTTGCCGGATAGTTTTGGACGATGCACGAGAGAAATCCTGAAGCCGTCCGCAATCCGGACGGCTTTTGTTTTGAAAAATTCTGGCAACGTTCGGACAGTTTTCAACATCATGGTGCAAAACTCTGTGCAAAACACGGAAGTAATTGCTGTAACGTTCTCTTAACAAATTGGTTCAACATTTTGCACTGCATCGGGTGCTGGCACGAGAGTGGTGCACTCGAGAATTTCGCGATGACTCCCGCCCCGTGAAAACCCGACTCGACAAATTGCTGGTAGAGCGCGGCCTCACGCCTTCCCGCGAGCGCGCACAAGCCTTGATCCTCGCTGGCAAAGTTCTGGTGAACGCGCAAAAAATAGAAAAAGCGGGCGCCTCGGTCGAAACGGACTCTGAACTTCGCTTACTGGTTGAAGATCTGCGCTATGTGAGTCGCGGCGGACTCAAGTTGGAGAAAGCTCTCGCCCACTGGCACATCGACCTCGTCGGTAAGACCTGCCTTGATGTTGGAGCCTCCACCGGTGGTTTCAGCGACTGCATGCTGCAACACGGCGCCGCCCGCGTGATCGCCGTGGACACCGGTTACGGCCAGATGGAATTCCGCTTGCGCAACGATCCGCGCCTACGTCTGCTGGAGAAAACCAATGCGCGTTATCTTACGCGCGAACAGATCGGCGAGCCTATTGACTTCGTCGCCATGGATGTTTCTTTCATCTCGGCAACGCTGGTTCTGCCCGCGGTCGTGCAGTCAGCGTTTTCGGAGTCAGGAAAAGGCGAAGCCACAATGGTTGTTCTGGTAAAGCCCCAGTTCGAAGTCGGCCGCGCACTCGTGGGCAAGGGAGGAATCGTACGCGACGAAGCGGCCCAACAGTCCGCCGTCATGAAGGTAGATGCCGCTCTGCGTAGTCTCGGCGCGACCCGCGTCGAGTCGACCGAGTCTCCAATTCTTGGCGCGGAAGGGAATCGGGAATTCCTTCTCTATACTGAATGGAGTCCAACCGCAGCAGTCTGATCCTTTCAGTCTGTACTTCTGCATTCTGACTTCTAACTTCTGCCTTGATCCGACTGATTCTGTACAATCGTGGATTCCATGCCCGACTCTGCAAAACCGTTTGTCCCGCCGTCGACCGTGGCGATCATCTCGAAGCCCGGACGCCGCGAGCTATCCGACATTCTGCCGCAACTTCACCGCAGGCTCACCGAACGCGGGTACAAAGTAATGATCGACGCCGAGAGCGCGGAGTATTTCTCCTCCGCCGAGATTGTTGCGCGCAGCGAAATGGGATCGCACGCCCCGGGCCTTGCCCTGGTGCTTGGCGGCGACGGCACTCTTCTATCGGCGGCGCGGGCCGTCTGCCGGGCGGGGACGCTGATTCTCGGCGTGAATCTCGGTACCCTTGGCTTTCTGACCGAACTGGCGCTCGCCGATCTGTATCCCGCGCTCGAAGCGATCGAGAAGGGCCAGTACATGGTCGACAGCCGCGCCATGCTCAGCAGCTGCCTGGTGCGCGGCGGAGGTGCGGTCGCGACCCACATCGCTCTAAACGACGTTGTCATCAGCAAGGGCAACATCGCGCGCCTGAATCACTTCGAACTTTTTGTGGATAAGGAATTCGTCTCCGGCTACAAGGCCGACGCCGTGATCGTGGCCACGCCCACCGGATCCACCGCCTATTCGCTAGGCGCGGGCGGCCCCATCCTGAAGCCGGATGTGAACGCTTTTGTGATTACGCCAGTTTCTCCCCACGGACTCACCCATCGTCCGGTAGTTGTGCGAGACACTGTCGAGATTGAAATCCAGGTCAAGACCGGAGAAGAGTCAGCCTACCTGAGCCTTGACGGGCAGGTCGGCATGTCAGTGAACGACGGCGATTCCGTTCGCTGCGTCAAGGCTGAGTATCCGGCCAAACTCCTGCGTTTCAAGAAGACGTTTTTCGAGGTGTTACGCACAAAGCTGAAATGGGGAGAGCGGTAACCGTCCAAAAGAACCATGAGTAGAGACGCGACGTGCCGCGTCCCTACGATGCGGATTTTCCGGAGGAAAGAATGAAGCGGTACCCGTCGTGGACTGCGGTTCTCCTGATCACGTGTGGCTGTGTTCTGGCGCAAACCAGACCGGCCGCCGACCTCATCATCACGAACGCGAAAATCTGGACGGTCGACAACTCCAATCCAGAAGCGCAAGCCGTTGCCGTTCTCGGTGATCGTATCGTCGCTGTCGGTTCCAACCAGGAAATCGACACTTGGCGCGGGCCCGCCACCCGCATTGTTGACGCAGCAGGGAAGCGCCTGCTTCCCGGCTTCAACGACGCCCACACGCATTTTTCCCAGGGCGGTCAGCAACTCGACAACGTACAACTGAACGACGCCACCAGTCCCCAGGAATTTGCTCGCCGTGTCGCCGAACGCGTGAAAAAGACGGCCAAAGACGAGTGGATCGTCGGCGGCGATTGGGACGAAACCAAGTGGTCTCCCGCGCAACTTCCCACCAAAGACCTGATCGATTCGGTCACGCGGAATAACCCGACGGCCCTCGACCGCTACGACGGCCACATGATCCTCGCGAACTCTCTGGCCCTGAAGTTGGCTGGTATCACCGCCCAGACTCCCGACCCCGACGGCGGAGTGATCGTCCACGACGCCCAGGGAAATCCCACCGGCGCGCTGAAAGATGCTGCAGCCGACCTCGTTTACAAAGTCATTCCCGACCCCAGCCATGACCAGCGCCGCCACTGGGTCGAACGTGCCCTCGGACACGCCGCCTCGCTCGGCGTGACCAGCGTGCAGCACATGAATCCCGATTACGCCGACATCGCCGTTTATGCCGAACTGCTGGAAGAAGGGAAGTTGACGACGCGCGTTTATGCCGCGCCGCTCATCTCGCAAGTTGACGATCAGGTGAAAATAGGCATTCGCCACGCGTTCGGCGGACCCTATCTGCGAATCGGTGCCGTGAAATCCTACGCAGACGGCTCGCTCGGTTCGGCTACCGCGTACTTTTTCGAACCCTTCAACGATCAGCCAAACAATCGCGGCATTCTGTCGGACGCCATGCATCCCATCTCCCTCATGCGCGACCGCATGATGAAAGCCGACGCCGCCGGCCTGCAACTCTGCACCCACGCCATCGGCGACGCGGGGATTTCCGCCATCCTCGACATCTACTCCGAAATCGAAAAAGCCCACGGCCCGCGCGATCGCCGTTGGCGCATCGAGCACGCGCAACACATGGCTGCCAAAGATTTCGACCGCTTCGCGCAATTGCACGTGATCGCTTCCGTGCAGCCCTATCACGCCATCGATGATGGCCGCTGGGCCGAAGGCCGCATCGGTCACGACCGCGCGAGCCGTACTTACGCCTTCCGGACCTTTCTGGACCACGGCGTCCGCCTCGCCTTCGGTACCGATTGGAGCGTCGCCCCGCTCAATCCCATGCTGGGCTTGTACGCAGCCACTACGCGCGCGACCCTCGACGGCAAGAATCCCAACGGCTGGTTTCCGGAGCAGAAGCTGACGATCAAAGAGTCTATTGAGGCTTACACCATGGGCTCGGCTTACGCCGAATTCCAGGACACCGTGAAAGGATCCATCACACCGGGCAAGCTGGCGGACATGGTGCTGCTGAGCGACGACGTACTCGCAATTGATCCGGTCAAGATTCGCGACGTGAAGGTGCTGAAGACCTGGGTTGGTGGCAAACTTGTGTATGAGGCCAGGTAACCGCCGTGCAGGATGCCCTTCCTGGAATCACGGAGCGCGACTTCGATGCCGACCAAGTCCGCCTGAATTATGCCGAGGGTCCGCCTAACGGCCCGCCCCTCGTGCTCTTGCACGGCCTGGGACGCCGCTGGCAAGTCTTTCTGCCCATCATTCCCGCGCTCAGCATGCGCTGGCATATATTTGCCCCTGACTTTCGCGGACACGGCAAATCCGCCCGCGTCCACCGCGGCTACCGGGGCACACAATATTCCGAAGACATCATCCGCTTTCTGGGCGACCGCGTTCCCGTCCAACCGATCATTTTCGGGCACTCCCTCGGCGGCATGGTTGGCATGTGGGTCGCCAGTCACCATCCTGACCTGGTGCGCGCTCTGATTCTCGGCGACAACATGATTGTGGCGGAACGCATTCCGCACCCGATGTACGTCGCGCTCTTCTCCGGTCTCCGCGACTTGGTCCGCAAAGGGGGCTCGGTCGAGGAGATCGCCAAGGGCATTGGCCGCATCGAGCTTCCAGTCCGGGGTACGAACGAGTCGGTGTTCATCAGGAATCTCCCAGGCAATGACGAAGCGTATTTACTCTCATGGGCCCAATGCGTGTGGCATGCGGACCCCGATACTTATGATATGGCCCTCGATGGATCGGCAGTGGAAGGCTGGGATGGCGAAAAAATCTTGCGAGGGATTGAATGTCCAACATTATTGTTGCAGGCGAACCGCGAGCTGGGCGGGCTGATGTCGGACTCCGACGTTTCGCTTGCAACGAGCATACTGCCCCATCACACGCACGTAAAATTTCGGGCTTTGGGCCACGCGCTGTTCATCCAGCAGCCGGAGCCGGTGCTGCGGGCGGTGACGAATTTCATGGAATCGCTGTGAAGCGTGTTGCCACGCAGCCCATCAATTCTCGAAATAAGCGTCCATGGAAAGCGGGTGCTTGAAGTAGTCGTCCTTCCAGTGTGGCTTCATCCGATCGAGCAACAGGGCTTCCGCCGCACCAAACGAATACACGACCGTACGCTTCCCTTCAGCCAGATCAGCTTTCTTCAATTCTTCCAGAGCGTCCCGGCGCGGTCTCGCCGCGTAATTGGAGAAGGTTTCGTAGTCGGAAAGCGCCGCGTAGTCGGCGGCCGGCTGATAGTGAGCCGCAGCTTCCGCCGCTTTAATCTCTGTATAGCGCGCCACGCCCTCCTGCCAGAGCTGGAAACTGAAATATTTTCGGTCGTCGGGCGAGACCAGCGCCAGGAATTTGTTGCGCTCCGCCGCGTACTGCCTCGCGCGTTCCGCAAACTTCTTTTCGTCGCGTTCTTCCACCGCGCTGAGCAAGAGATCGCGCAATCCGGCAAACGCTTGTGCCACTTCAGCCTTTTCATATGGAAACGGGTAGTTCAGCATCCACATGCCGCTCGTATCGCCGTGGCTGAGTCCGAGATCATCAACAGCCCGATAATAGCCCGGCTGTTCACTCTGGAACTGATGAAAGTGCTCATGCATGAGCGTAAATAGCCATCGTGTGCTGGTTTTGCTGGTGGTATTTTTCGGCTGGCCGACCACAATCACGGATGGCGGCCCGAAAGCGGGAAAGGTAGCGAGGAAACTGATTTGGAATTGACGCGGGCGTGCATAAAAGCCATCCGCCACCGCTTTGAAGTCCTTGGGTGGGTCGGGGAAGTGGGTGAGGAATTCAACATCCTGCGTCACCAGCAGTAAACCGTTCGGCGCCTCACTCCAGTGCGGCCAGATCTGGTCCTGAATCTGGGTGGCGAGCCGATAGAACTCGCGAATTCGAACAGCATCGTCCGCGGGAACCCGAACGGTAGGAGTCTGGGCCACTACCGTGAGCGCGAGAAGGGCGAAAAAACCGAGGCAAAGTCTTCGCATCGGCGTTATTATCGCCTCAACGATGTCCTGCGTCACTCTGTCCGCTCAAGCCGCAACTGATCGTGCACGCTCTCTCTTCTTCGGATCACACGGGCTTTGCCGACATCCACCAGCACTTCCGCCGCCTTGCCACGGGTGTTGTAATTCGACCCCAAGACAGATCCATACGCACCAGTGTCGAGAATCGCCAACAGCTCTCCCTCGGCTGCGGCGGGCAGATTCCGGTCGTGGGCAAAGAAATCCCCCGTCTCACAGACCGGACCGACCACATCCACGACCTCGGTCTTGTCCGACGACCGCACCACTGGCACGATCTCATGCTGAGCGCCATACAGAGACGGCCGCATCAGGTCGTTCATGCCCGCATCCACGATGACGAACCGCTTGTCATGATTTGCCTTACGGTAGATGACCCGCGTGAGCAACACCCCCGCTGCCCCGACAATCGATCGCCCTGGTTCAAGTAACACATGAACTCTCAACCCGCGTAGCGGCTTCAACACCGCGCCGGCGTAGGACGCGATCTGATCGGCAAAATCCTCTTGTTTTCCTTGGTAGGTAATACCCAGGCCGCCGCCGGCATCAACGTATCGAATATCGTGTCCATGGTCGCGCAACTCACGAACCAATTCGGCAACTCGCGATAACGCCTCTGAAAACGAACTGACATCGGTAATCTGTGACCCGATGTGCACGCTCACTCCGGCCACTTGCAAGGAGGCATGTCGTGACGCCTCCGCGTAAAGCTCCCGCGCCTCGGGAATCGGCACGCCAAATTTATGCTGATGGAGTCCCGTGGAAATGTAAGGATGAGTCTTAGCGGAAACATCCGGATTCACCCGTATCGCCACGGCGGCCCGCTTTTTCAGTCGCGCCGCCGTCGCAGCCAGCGCTCGCAATTCGGATTCGCTCTCGATATTGAACAGCAGAATCCCAGCTTTGAGCGCGAGTTCCATTTCCGGCACGGTCTTGCCCACCCCGGAAAATACGACCGACCGCGCCGCCGCTCGCTTCACCCGCAAAACCCGCCCGAGTTCCCCGCCCGAAACCACGTCGAGCCCGGCGCCCTCGCGCTCTACCAGTCGAAGAATGCCCAGGGTTGAATTCGCTTTGACGGAGTAACAAAGAGTGTGGGGAACGGAACGAAAAGCGCGGGCGAATGCAGCGATCCGCGCGCGAATCATTGCCGAGGAGTATACATACAGCGGAGTCCCATATTTTTTCGCTAGAAGCGAAAGGTTAGCAGCCTCGCAGAATAACTCGTCGCCCCGATAGACCAACGACGGCGCCCGAACCAACTCAGTTTTCGCCGGACGCTTCACTTCCGCTTGCCCGGCCCGTCTTTCACTCGGATCGCGACCACAGTCTGGTCGTCAAAAGGATCGGCCCCGGCGGCATGTTCGGCCACCGCCTTGAAGATATTGCTGACCACACAATCGGCCGACTCCGTCTGACAACCAAGGACGATCTCTTCCAGTCGCTCTTGTGCAAAAGAACGGCCATCGCGATTGCGAGCGTCCAGAATGCCATCGCTACAGAACACAAACAGATCGCCTGGCTTTGCTTTATAAGTCAGTTCGTCGTATTCGACCTCGTCGAAGAGTCCGAGCGGCAGTCCGGTGGCGGGAATCGTTTCGATCTTGCCGCTATGACAATACAACGGCCGAGGCAATCCCGAATTGGCGACCTGTAGTGTCCGCCGTTCGTCGTCCCACACCGCGTAGATGAGTGAAACAAATTGCCCTTCGATGCGCCGTTCGCCCAGCGAAAGATTGACCGCCGACAACATCTCCGCCGGCCCGGGCTCAATCGGCGCATGCGATCGCAGAATCCCGCTGACCAGCGCCGCGTAAATCGCCGCCGGTGCACCCTTGCCACTGACGTCGCCGATCACGATCCCCACTCGCGACAGCGAATAATGAATGAAGTCATACAGGTCGCCGCCGATGGCGCGCGCCGGAACGAACTTCGCGCTAACTTCGAGATTTGGAATCTTGGGCCGCGCGTGTGGCAGCAGCCGGAATTGCAGTTCATGCGCCAGGGCCAGATCGCGTTCCAACCGCTGTTCCTGCCGGGCAATCTGCTCGTACAGGCGCGCGTTCTCAATGGCGATGGCAACCTGCGCCGCCAGCGTGGTCAAGGTGCGTTTGTGATCTTCGGTGAAGTATCCGCGGCGGGTGTGCTCCAGGTCGAGCACGCCAATCACGTTTTCCTTATAGATCAGGGGCACGGCGAGTTCCGAGCGGGTTTCCGGATTCAGCAAAATGTAGCGCGGGTCTTTCGCAACGTCTGGCACCAGCACCGCTTCTTTGCTCTGGACTGCGTATCCTACCAGACCGCGTCCGATGGGAATATCGTGCTTGAGGTGCAACCGCTCCTGAAAACGCAACGCAAAGCGGTGCTGCAGTTTCTCCGTATCCGGATTCACCAGCAGCACGCTGAACATCTGGTAATCGATGATCCGGCTGAGCAGTTCGCCCACGCGCTTCAATAACTCATCCAGGTTCAGGATCGACGTCAACTCCCGCGCAATCTCATTCAGCAGCAGAAGAGTCCGCGCCTGCCTCGTAGTACGCGTGTATAGCCGGGCGTTTTCGATCGCCACCGCCATCCGCGAACCGATCAACGTCAGCAGACGGCTATGCTCTTCGGTAAAGTAACCGACCTCGCGCGCCTCGATGTCGATGACGCCGATCACGCGGTTCTTTACGATCAGGGGAATGGCTAGCTCGGAATGAACGTTGGGAACCGCATCGACATAAGACTCGTCTTTGGATACATCATTCACCAGCACTGGCTGGCGAAGCTGCGCCGCGCGGCCGGTCACTCCCTGGCCTACTTTGATCCGTGCCCGATCCGCTACTTCCACCGGATATCCCACATGAAAGCGCACATACAATTCCTGGCGTTGCTCGTTGAGCAAAAGGATGGCGAAAATTTCGTAGTCAATGACTTTACGGACCAGTTCGGCCACACGCCGCAGGGTGGTTTCCAGGTCGAGCGTGGTATTCACCACATCCGCCACTTCCAGGAGGAATGGCTCCACCTGGGAGGGCGTGATTAGCTGTGCGGGACCTGAACTCACGTCTTTGATCATAGCAGCCGCCAACGACCGCTCTGTGCACCAAGGGAAGGCGCGTCACCCGCCAGTTACGGGTTCTCGATCACGCAAATATCCGGCAGGTTGCGATACTTCTCCGCGTAGTCCAGACCATAGCCCACGACGTAGGCGTCCGGAATCGCGAATCCGATATAGTGCGCATGAATGGGCATCTTGCGCCGCGAAGGTTTGTCGAGCAACGCCGCAATCCGCAGCGTGAGCGGCTGGTGCGCCAGCAATAGTTTCTGGATATAGTTGAGCGTCAGCCCCGTATCCAGAATGTCTTCGACCAGAATCACGTTGCGCCCAGTCATCGACTGGTCGAGATCCTTGGTCACACGCACCTCTCCGAGTGAGTCCCAAGCCGCATGGCCAGCCGGATCCTCGGTGGGGGTAGGCCGATTGCCATAGCTCGACACCCCGATAAAATCGAACGTAGCGTCGAGTTGAACCTGGCGCGCCAGATCGCTCAGAAAAATCGCAGCACCCTTGAGTACGCCTACGAATATGACGGACTGTCCCTTGAAATCGCGGGTAATCTCCGCCGCCATTTCCGTGACTCGCGTGGCAATCTGATCGCGTGACAGCAATACTTTAAGTTCAGGCATTGAGCATCATCTTATACACGAGATTGCGGCCAACTGAAATGAAGGAATTGCGAGCGTTGCAGGGAATCGGTCGGCGCCGATAAAATTAAGGTCCGGCTTCGAGTCAAGTGCCACGAGCAAAAAGTTCGCTCGTGTCTCGGAGCGCGTAGCTCGCAGCGTTTCCTTTGATACCCCTATGAATCTCAAAGGCATCAAACTCACCTGGCTCGGCCATGCCACTTTTCGCATTGAGACGCCAGAAGGGAAGACCTTCTACATCGATCCCTGGATCATGGGCAATCCCATGTGCCCGGCGGCGGATAAGAGTGTCCAGAGGGCGGACGTACTGCTCTGCACCCACGGACACGGCGACCACATCGGTGACGCGGTTGAAGTGGGCAAGAAGCACGATTCGCTAGCCGTCGGCATCTTTGAACTCTGCCTGTGGCTGAAGGGCAAGGGGGTAAAGCAGATTTCACCGATGAACAAGGGCGGTACGCAAACCGTCGCCGGAGTGAAAGTGACGATGGTCCACGCCGTCCACTCCTGCGGCATTCAGGATGGCGATCAGATCATCTACGGCGGAGAAGCCTGCGGCTACGTGCTCGAGTTTTCCAACGGCGTAAAGATCTACCACGCCGGCGATACCAACGTCTTCAGTGACATGGCCATTATTCGCGACCTGTACGGACCGAAGGTTGTCATGCTGCCGATCGGCGACCATTTCACCATGTCACCGCGCGAAGCCGCCTACGCCTGCAAACTGCTGCAGCCTGAAACCGTTATCCCGATGCATTTTGGGACATTCCCGGTGCTGACGGGAACACCCGGCGAATTACAAAAGCTCGTCCCGGAAGTGAAAGTGCTGGAGATGAAGCCGGGGCAGACAAATTTCTAGAGAATATTCACCACGGAGGCACGGAGACAAGGAGAAAACCAACAACTACTGAGCATTTCCAGTTTTTCTCCGTGCCCCCGTGCCTCCGTGGTTGATTCGAACTTCCGCCAGGAGCGCTATGCCCGACCAGAATCCCAATGCCGCGTGGCGAATGGGCGGTATCACCGTCCCGGACGTCGAAGACTACATCTACTCGCTTCTGCCGCCGCGCGATGAAGTGCTGGCCGAAATGGAAGCCGAAGCGGCCAAGAAGAAGATCCCCATCATCGGCCCCGCCGTCGCCCGCGTGATTTATCAGTTGGCGACGATCAGCAGGGCGAGGAGAGTCTTTGAAATGGGGTCGGCCATCGGGTATTCCACGATCTGGCTGGCGCGTGCGGTCGGCGCAACTGGTCGCGTCATCTACACCGATGGAGACAAGGAAAACGCCGGCAAAGCGCGCCGCTACTTCGAACGCGCCGCCGTCAGCGACCGCATCACCATCCACACTGGCGACGCTCTCGAACTCCTGTCCGAGGAAAAAGAGCCATACGACATCATCTTCAATGACGTTGACAAGACCGACTACCCTCGCGTCTTCCGAATCGCCCTGCCACATCTGAAAAGCGGAGGCCTGTTTATCACCGACAACGTCTTGTGGAGCGGAAAAGTCGCCAAGCCGGAGCCCGACCTCGAAACCAAAGCCATTCAGGAGTTGAACCGGTTGATGTACCAGTCGCCCGAGGTTTTCACGACGATCTTGCCTCTGCGAGATGGGTTGTCTGTTTGCGTGAAGAAGTAGCCGGTCATCAGAGGCCGGTGGATACAGGGCAGTGCTAAAATGATGAGCTTCTGCGCCCGAACACATGCCTACCGTTCCCGTCGACCTGATCCCCGAGACCCTAACCCGCACTCAAACCGTTCCCCAGCGCGATAACCAGACCGACGTCCTGATCGTAGGCGCCGGACCCACCGGACTGGCCTGCGCCATCGAAGCTCAGAAAGCCGGGTTCAAAGCTCTCATCCTCGACAAAGGCTGCCTGGTCAACTCGATCTTCCACTATCCGACGAATATGATTTTCTTCACTACGCCGGAACTGCTGGAGATCGGCGATATCCCATTTACCAGCGCTCAGGTAAAGCCGACCCGGTTGGAGGCGCTCGAATACTACCGGCGCGCGGCGCAGCACTACGACCTCCAGATTTGCCAATACCATTGGGTGAAGACCATCAACGGCGAGGACGGAGACTTTCACGTCGCCGCTACCGACCGCCAGGGACACATCCACGACTACTGCGCCCGCAAGATCGTGGTCTCGACGGGATACTACGATTTGCCCAACGAGCTCGGAGTCCCCGGCGAGGATCTCCCCAAAGTTTTCCATTACTACCGCGAACCGCATCCGTATTTCGATAACGACGTGATTGTCGTTGGCGGCAAGAACTCCGCCGCCGAAGCGGCGCTGGACCTGTGGCGGCACGGGGCTCGCGTGACTATGGTCTATCGCGGCACGCAAATCCATCCCAACGTCAAATACTGGGTGCGGCCGGACGTGGAAAACCGCATCAAGTCCGGCGAGATCACTGCCTACTTCAACAGTCGCGTTCTCGAAATCGGCCCTGACTTTGTAGTACTCGATACGCCGCGAGGGTCGCAAAGGCTGGAGAATGACTTTGTCTTCGCCCTCACCGGATACCATCCCGACTACGATTTCCTCACCAGCATCGGCATCGAACTGTCGGTCGAGCAGCACCGCCCGGTCTGCGATCCGGTCACGCTCGAGAGCAACATCCCTGGCATCTATGTCGCCGGCGTGATCGTGGCCGGGTCCCGCACCAGCGAAATCTTCATCGAGAACGGCCGCTTCCACGGCAAACAAATCGCCGCTCATCTCCGGCAGACGATGCGTCCGGGCGAGAATGGGCCAGTTAGTCTAAGCCGCGACTAATAGACGCAATGTCAACCGGCATCTGCACCGGGCCGCGGATGTTAAAAAAAAATCCCACACTTTCTTCTTGACAACCGCAATATGTAACCATATAGTTACGCATTATGCGGAACCGTTCGGTTACATATTCGTCGGAGGCCACCTTTCACGCCCTCGCCGACCCCACTCGCCGCGCCGTGTTGGACCTGCTGCGCAGCGGAACCCAGCCCGCCGGCCGCATTGCTGAAGCCTTCCCCATTTCCCGGCCTGCGATTTCCAAACATCTACGCCAGCTGCGCAAGGCGCGGCTGGTCGTCGAACATCGCAGCGGCCGCCACCGCCTTTATCAACTCAACCCCGAGCCTCTGCAAGCAGTGGACAAGTGGCTCGAACACTATCGCAACTTCTGGCAGGCCAATCTGGCCAATTTGAAGGCGTTTGTGGAACAGGAATATGCCCGCGAAACGGGCAAGAACCCGAGCAAAAGCAAATCCCATTCAGGAGAATGAACTATGAAACTCGTCCGTTATGCCGTCGCCTTCCTTGTCGTACTGTGCGCCAGCCTGGCCGTCGCCGAGTCCGGCGCAAAGAAAACATTTGACTCCCTGAAAGCCCTCGATGGCACCTGGGAAGGGAAGAATCAGAAGGGAGAAGTCCTCAAGATCACCTTCCGCGAGACTGGCGGTGGCTCCGCTCTGTTAAGCGAGATCCAGGGCATGGGTCCGGAAAACATGATCAGCATGATTCATATGGACGGCAGTCGTCTGATGCTGACGCACTATTGCGGCGCCGGCAATCAGCCGCGGATGACGGCCACCGCCGCGCCCGACGGCAAGAGCGTCGCCTTTGACTTCGTCGACGCCACCAACCTCCCCAGCGCTGACGCGGGACATATGCAGCAGGTCGTCTTCGCCATGCCCGATGTAGATCACCACACTGAAGAATGGACCTTCGTCGATCACGGCAAGGCGATGAAGGAATTGTTCACGTTGCAGCGCACCAAATAGACTTACTCGGCCTGGAGGAGCCTTATGCCCAGCACAGTTGTTAGAGCGGAGCAGGACGCGTTTGTCACGAAAGAGACGGCTGCGGGCGGCGGCGCCTGCTGCACACAAGTTCAGGAGCGTTCTATGGCAACCATTTCAATTACACCCGACCAGAACACAATCAACGGAGAAATCTTCATTGCGGCCCCCCCGGCCCGCGTGTTCGAAGCCATTACCGACCCCAACCAGATGCCACAATGGTGGGGCCAGCACGGCATCCACCGGCTGTCGGAGTGGAAAGCCGATCTTAGGCCCGGTGGCAAATGGTCGACCACCGGCACACACGCCGATGGCACTCCTTTTACCATCGACGGCGAATATCTCGAAGTGGATCCGCCCCATCTGCTGGTCCATACCTGGAACCCCAGTTGGAACGGGCCGTTGACCACCGTCGTGCGATGGGAGCTGAAACCGCACGCGGTGCATGGCCTTCATCCGAGTGGCCCGCGGAAGGCGGGAACTGGAACCCTCTTGAAAATTAGTCAGGAAGGATTTGCCGGCGGTCCGCATCTGGCCGGTCACAGCGATGGCTGGAAGCGCGTCCTGGGCTGGCTGCAGGGATTTCTGGAACGCGGCGAGACCGTGGACGATCGCGACCACGTGATTAGTGTCTGACCAACTTCAGAGTAGAGGAAGTACAAATTCGATCAACGAAAGGAAGTATTCATGGCCACGAATGTCGTTAGTCCAGAGCAGGATGCTATTGCCCTCGAAGTGCAAGTCGCCGCCCCGCCCGACCGGGTCTTCCAGGCAATCACCGATCCTTCCCAGTTGCTGCGCTGGTGGGGACAACAGGGGATGTACCACGGCACGAAGTGGTGTACCGACGTGCGTCCCGGAGGCCAGTGGCGGTGCGAAGGAGTAAGCGACACCGATGGTAGCCCCTATCACGTCAGCGGCGAATATCTGGAAGTCGACCCGCCCCGGCTGTTGTGCCATACCTGGGTCGCCAGCTGGTCCGGGCCAATGAAGACTGTGGTGCGCTGGGAACTGGAGGCGGTCGCGGGTGGAACCATGATTCGGGTGAATCACAGCGGCTTCGCTGACGCTCCAGAGGCTGCAAAGGGCCATTATGCAGGATGGCAGCGTGTCCTGGTCTGGATGCAGGCGTTTGTGGAAAAGGACGAAACCATCGCCAGCCGTCCACCCGTTGCTTCTCCAAAAAACTAGTCAACTTCTGCCGCCGCTCCCCGGCGGCAGATTTTAGGCTTGACATATTCCCATATCGGAATATCTATTGACCCATGGCCCGCGCCTCCACCACCTCGGATGCCTTCAACGCTGTGGCCGAGCCACGGCGGCGCGACATTCTGAATTACCTGGCGCTCCAGGAACGGGCGGTCGGAGAAATTGCCGACCAATTGAACCTTGCTCAGCCGTCGGTATCGAAACACCTTCGCGTTTTGTTAGACGTTGGGCTGGTGAGAGTCAGACGGGAGGGCCGCAGCATGCTGTATCGAGTAAACGCCGACGCCATCAAGCCGCTTCACGAGTGGACTTCCACTTTTGAACGGCTCTGGAAACGTCAATTGTCCCGTGTGAAGGAACGAGCCGAGCAGAAGTCTGGCTCGTAGAAGGGATCGCGGAGGCAGGGTCGCAGGGCTTGAAAAACTCTGCTTCGGGGTGCCGCAGCAGTTTACGCATACGATTTGCTGTCGCTTTGACTCGGGCACCGGCCATGAGGACGGGCCGCTCATTCCTGCCCGCACTATGTGCCGGGCTTTTCCGTTTCGTCCCGTCGCGGCCGCGTTCCAATCTCGGGTTAAATCACTGAACGAATGCTTGCCCTCTTGCTACAATTCCCGCGACTCGTGCTCCAAGAGGACTGCTCGTGACAGTAGACCTACGTAAAAGATAACTCCTCTCAGCCCAGCACAACGCGACACGGCGGACTTATGAATGCCCTTTACGGTACCGAACCGCCCCTCGATCCGGAAGAGGCGTTGGAGGGTTTCGACCGGCTGATGCCCTTCCGCGTGCGGGATATTCTGCTGGTCTCCAATCTCTACGATTCTTTCATTCTGCGCGAGGACGGGCGGCTGAACGAACTGCTGATCGGCGAATCGCGCGAGCTGAATCTGCAACAGATTCCACGCATTACTCATGTCTCCAATTGTGCCCAGGCGCTCGAACTGGCGTGCTCGCAGCCCCGTTTCAACCTGATCGTTACCAATCTGGCCGTGGGAGAAATGAATGCGGCGCAACTGGCAAGAGAGATTCGCAAGGCAGGGCTGGATGTTCCCGTAGTGGTGCTGGCCTACGACTACCGGGAGGTGAAGAATTTTGTGGCGCGCAATCCGGTCACCGAGATCGACCGGATTTTTCTGTGGCAAGGCAATGCCCGCATCCTGATTGCCATCGTGAAGTACATCGAAGACAAGCGCAATGCGTTCCACGATACGCGCACAGTGGGCGTGCCCGTCCTGCTGGTGGTGGAAGACAACATTCGCTATTACTCGTCGATTTTGCCGGTGATGTACACCGAGTTGATCAGCCAGTCGCGGCGGGTGATCCGGGAAGGGATCAACGTAACGCATAAGCTGCTGCGGCAGCGCGCCCGTCCGAAGATCCTGCTGTGCTCGGACTACGAGGATGCGGAGGAGCAGGCGCGAAAGTATCGCGATCATCTGCTGGCGGTGGTTTCCGATGTGCAGTTTCCGCGCGGCGGAGTGGCGGCGCCGGAGGCGGGATTTGAACTGGCGCACCTGATCCGGGAATTGCTCCCGGATGTGCCGACTGTCCTCCACTCCAGCCATACCGAATACCGGTCGCGAGCGCATGCCGAAGGCTTTACCTTCCTGCAAAAACGGTCGCCGACATTTCTGCGCGACTTCCGCCGTCTGCTGACGGTGCAGTGCGCCTTCGGCGACTTCGTTTTTCGTACGCCGAACGGCACGGAAGTCGCCCGCGCCAGCGATATGAACGCGCTCGAAGCCCAGTTGCACACGGTGCCCGCGGAAAGCATCGCCTACCACAGCCAGCGGAATCACTTTTCGCGCTGGCTGACGGCGCGCACGGAATTTGCGGTAGCGCAGAAGCTGCGTCCGCGGAAGGTTTCGGACTTTGCCGACCTGGAACATCTCCGCCAGGATCTGATTTCCTCGATCAATGATTACCGGCGCGAACAGAGCGAGTTTCTGATTGGAGACTTCGACGCCGCCAAGTTCAAGTCGGGGGACGCTTTTTTTCTCCGCATCGGCGCGGGCTCGCTGGGCGGCAAGGCACGCGGATTGGCATTCGTGCGCCACATTCTTCATAAGCAGCACTTGTCGAGACGCTTTGCCGGAGTGAAGGTCCGCGTGCCGCCAGCGGTGGTCATCAGCACCGACCTATTCGATCGCTTCCTGGCGGAAAACAATTTGCTCGATTTCGCGATTCACTGCAACGACGACGCGGAGATCCAGGGACGCTTTCTCGCCGCGCCCTTGCCTGCTCACCTTCGAGAGGATTTGCTCGCGTATCTGACGGAGGTGAAGTATCCACTGGCAGCGCGGTCGTCGAGTTTACTCGAGGACTCCCACTATCAGCCTTTCACGGGAGTCTATGAGACCTTCATGCTGGGGAATCAGCAGGACGATGTTCAGGTCCGCCTGGAGCGTCTGACCGAGGCAATCAAGCGCATCTATGCATCGACCTTCAGCCAGCACGCCAAGGGATACGTACGGGCGACTCCTTACCGTCTGGAAGAAGAGAAGATGGCAGTAATTCTCCAGCAAGTGGTGGGGACGATCCATGGAGAGCGCTTCTATCCGGATTTTGCGGGTGTGGTCCGGTCGCGGAATTTCTATCCGGTGCCGCCGATGGCTTCCGAAGACGGAATCGCCGCGGTGGCGCTGGGGATGGGGCGTGCCGTGGTGCAGGGAGGGAAGTGCCTGACGTTTTGTCCGCGGTATCCGCGAAACCCGATTCAGTTTTCAGCGGTCAAAGAAATTCTCTCCAACTCCCAGTCGGAATTCTGGGCGCTGGAGTTGAATCATCATCGGCACCACGATCCGCTCGCCGATTTGCGTGAAGCCCGCTTTGGTCTGGAGGCGGCTGAGAAAGACGGGACGTTGCGTGCAGTCGCATCCACCTACAGCCGCGACAACGACGCGGTCTATGACGGGCTCAGTCGGGCCGGCGCGAGGATCGTAAGTTTTGCGCCGGTGTTGAAGCAGGAGGTGTTTCCGCTGGCGGCGATTTTGGAGCAACTTTCGCGGGTGGGAGAAGAAGCTCTCGGCCAGCCGGTGGAGATCGAGTTTGCCGTCCGCTTGCCGCAGGAGGCCGGCGAACTGGCGGAGTTTGGATTCCTTCAAATCCGGCCACTGGTGCTCTCGAGCGAGGGGGAAGAGTTGCGGCTGGGCGATGTGAATCCGGCGGAACTGGTGTGTCGTAGCTCGCAGGTCTTAGGCAACGGACGAATACAGAATCTGCACGACTTAGTGGTAGTGGACTTCCATCGCTTCGAACGCGGTCGCAGTCAGGAAGTGGCGGAGGCGGTGGCCCACTTCAACGCCAAACTGTCGGTGGAGAACAGGCCCTACATCCTGATTGGAGTAGGTCGTTTGGGATCGAACGATCCGTGGCTGGGGATTCCAGTGGCATGGGACGAAATTTCTGGAGCACGCGTCATTGTCGAAGCCGGTTTTCGCGACTTCCGGGTGATTCCATCGCAGGGCAGCCATTTCTTTCAGAACCTGATGGCCTTTCAGGTGGGCTACTTCACGGTAAATCCGGACGCGGGCGAGGGATCAGTGGATTGGCCCTGGCTGGAGGCGCAGGGAGCGCTGGAAGAGCAGGGGTGTGTGCGTCATCTGCGATTCGCTGGGCCACTCCTGGTAGTGATGAACGGTAAGGCGCGGGAGGGAATGATATTTAAGGAGGCGTGCGGGGTGGGATCGAACCCCAGATAGAACTGGCGGTGGTATTTCCTCCGGGGCGGACAGGCTTCAGAAGTCGGGCAGTCTTGACTTGGAAATCACGTCCCAACGTATTGTGATTGGCGTCACAACGTACTGTGATTGGCGTCACAGTTTTGTTGTCGCTCCTCAATAAATACTAATCGTTCCGGAAATTGACTGATTTGACAACTGTGCAATTGTGAACAGTTTCGGCATCGAGTCCACTTTAGGATAGGCCGATCTTTTCGAGGCTCATTCATGACCAGTGATGAACTCGAACTCGCAACCGCGAAGGGTGCCGCTGCAATCGCCGGCAGCTTTCAGAAGACGCGGGTCTATCACGGTCCGGGTAAGCGGGCGTGGGGACAACAAGTGTCGCCCCGCCCTTCGCGATCCGGCGATGCGATCGTCAGCCTTACCGCTTCGACGATTCGCGGAACCGATCTGCGCACGAATCGTCCGCAGGAGGTGTAGATGCCGAGT
Organism: uncultured Acidobacteriota bacterium; assembly: GCA_963799305.1. Classification (GTDB taxonomy): domain Bacteria; phylum Acidobacteriota; class Terriglobia; order Terriglobales; family Acidobacteriaceae; genus Acidiflorens. Next base: position 1,258,208 of record CAWCWX010000002.1, read on the forward strand.
CCGCGTTTACTAAGCGCCGCCGCGGCGGCCATGATCCTTGCCGTTCTCACGGTGACGATGCCCGTCATTGCCGCGGGCGGCGCGCACGGAAAAGATAAAGACAAAAACAAGGACAAACAGGCCGCGCCGTCGAAGTATCAACCTTCGACTGATCCGTCGCAGTATGTCGGAGCCGAGGTCTGCAAGACCTGCCACGAAGACATGCCCTCCAAGGGCTTCTACAAGGGCTATGAAGACTCGCCCCACTTCGTAACGACGCTTGACACGACGAAAGGTCCGGAATGGCATGGCTGCGAAGCCTGCCATGGGCCGGGCAAAGAGCACGTCGACGGCGGGGGGGATAAGTCGAAAATCTTCACCTTCAAGGATGCTTCCGCGAAAGATATCAGCGATCGCTGCCTCACCTGCCACACCTACGGCGAAGAGCACAGCAACTTCGCCCGCTCAGCCCACTTGCAGAACAACGTTAGCTGCATTGACTGCCACTCGCCCCACCACGCTAAGGAAAGCCAGCACCTGATGAAGGAAAAGTTGCCGCAGTTGTGCTACGGCTGCCATCAGGAAGTGAAGCAGCAGTTTAACCGGCCGTTCCATCACAAGGTGAATGAGGGACTGGTCCAATGCAACGATTGCCACAATCCGCACGGCGGATTCCTGAACCGGCAACTGCGCGCCACTTCGGCGCAGGACACGGGCTGCTTCAAATGTCACAGCGACAAGGCCGGGCCGTTCGTGTACGAGCATGAAGCGGTCAAGGTGGAAGGCTGCGTGGGTTGTCATACCCCGCACGGATCGTCGAATCCACGGCTGCTCACGCGGGCGCACGTGAACCTGCTTTGCCTGGACTGCCATTCGTTTTCGGCGGACCAGGGCGCGCCCGCCATTCCGACCTTCCATAACCAGGCGCAGAAGTATCAGGCATGCACCTTGTGCCACGCGGCTATCCATGGGTCCAACACGAGCCATGTTTTCTTCACTCCGTAAATAGCGAGGTGGCGATGCCAACACTGGAAGCACGATCAGAATCCGCAACCCAGCGACGAGTCAGTTGGCTGCGCCTCTCTGCTCTGGTTGCGCTGCTGGCGCTCGGCTGGTCGGCGGCGGCGCAAGAATACGAAGAACAAAAAGGTGTGGAGCAGGACAACTACAACATCAAGCAGTCGATCGAATTCGGCGGCCGCTTCACCAGCATCAGCGGAGACCCCGGCGCCTACGATACTTTTGTCAACCTGCGGGAGGGGGCGCGTCTGTTTGGATTCACCACCGAAATGCGGTCGCTGAATCATCATGGAACGCTGTTCGACAATCTCTATTTCAATAACTATGGCTATGGGGGCGACCCCAACGACGTATCCCAGCTCCGCATCGGCAAGAACCGCTGGTATAACTTTTCCGCAATGTTCCGCAAAGACTACAACACGTGGAATTACTCGCTACAAGCAAACCCGCTCAACCCGACCACACCGTTTGCCAATGGTCCGGCGGGCTACGGAGGCACGATCTGCACCGCATGCGTGCTGAATAATTCGCCGCACCTCCAGAACTTGCGGAGAAAACTTGGCGACTACAACCTGGTGCTGCGGCCGGAGGGCGCGGTTCGCCTGCGGCTGGGATACGCCCGTAACATTAATGAAGGTCCGTCGCTGTCTTCGATTCACCAGGGTACTGAGCAGCTCCTGCTCCAGGATTGGAAGACAACGGTGAATACCTATCGCGTGGGAGTCGATTTCAGGCTACTGCCGCGGACTAACATCAGCTACGACCAGATCATCACCCTCAACAAGGGAGACACGCTCCAGACGGATCCCTTCCAGAACCCATTGTTTCAGTTGTCGAACGGTCAGGCCGTGGACCTGGGCGTGTCTTTCAATGCTGGAGCAAATCAGCCCTGTAGTGGCACCTTTGAGGTGGGAACGGGCTTTGTGAACCCCGCCTGCAGTGGCTATTTCAGCTATTTCAACCACGGCCGAACTAGGACCAACGTTCCCACCGAGCAGCTCAGCATGCAGACCAACTACTGGAAGGACCTGGACTTGTCGGCGCGCCTCAGCTATTCGGGCGGCGACACCGACGTCTACGATTACAACCAGACGCTATTCGGGAGGGAATCGCGCACCAACCTGCGGAACGGTGTCACGACCGGTCCCATTCACGGTCAGCACGTAAACGCGACCGGAGACCTGGGCGCCACCTGGCATATCACGCAAAAGTTGAGTTTCATCGATTCGTTCCACTATGCAAACTGGCACAATCCGGTAAGCTTCACTTCGTCGGCGTGCTCGTTTTTCAGCGCCAGCCTGCTGACTCCGGCCAACGTCTTTACTCCCACTGCGAGTTTACCGGCATCCTGCGCTACGCCCTCCGACGGCGTGCTGGGTACTCCTGTCCATAGCAGTAGTTCCGGGCCGGACGTGGCCCTGATCCTCAACAGTCAGTTCCTCAAGCAAGACGAAAAAACGAATCTCGCGGAACTGGAGTATCAGTTCTCGCCGAAGGTCGGCGTGCGCCTCGGCTATCGTTACCGCCACCGCGCCATCGACGACGGATTTTTTGCCACCACCGACGCCATCTACTTCCCCAGCAACGCCGCTCGCGGCTCCTGCGCCCTGGTGTCCGGAGTCCTGCCCGACGGCTGCACGCAGAATGGCGACGGTTCGATTTCCTTCCTCTCACCCGCCACCAACGATACGGGCGAGACGCTGATCAACGAGCACGCGGCCCTATTTGGCGTCTGGTTCAGGCCAACCCGTGACTTCCGCATCAGCTTCGACACGGAACTGATGAGCGCCGACAATGCTTTCACCCGCATCAGTCCCCGACAGACACAGGAATACCGGATCCGGTCGAAATACAAAGTGGCGGAGTGGATGAACCTGAACGGATCGGTGACTATCTTCGAGGGTCGGAACAACGTATTTCAGATCAATGACCTCCATCACAACCGCGCCTATGGCTTCGGAGCCTCGATCCAGCCCAATGAAAAATGGGCCTTCGAAATTGGCTACGAATACAACGACGTCTTCTCGCAACTTCTGATTTGCTACATCAGCGTGGCCGACGGACAATCCGGCCCCGGCATTCAGGCTTGTCCCGATGTCAGCGGGCTGGTGCAGCAACTTTCCACCTACACCAACAAATCGCATTACGGATACTTCGACATCACCGTGACTCCCATCCGCCGCTTGACGGCCCGTCTGGGTGCGAACCTGACCGGCACCAGCGGCAGCGAACTCCGCCTCGATCCACAAGCCCTGATCCCGAGCGCCGTGGATGGTCCGCTGAATTCAAAATACCTACACCCCTACGGCGGCGTAGACTATCGCTTTACAAAATATTGGACCGGGAAAGCATACTGGGACTACTACGGCTATCACGAGGACCCCACCGCCGGGGCCGTACAGGATATCTTCGCGCCGCGAAATTTCCGGGGAAACCTCGTTACTCTTTCCGTGCGCTACGCATTCTGACACAGAGAGTTAAGGGGTAATCGACCCCAGGAGGACAATTCGGATGAAGAAGCGAAACTACATTGCGGGACTGGCAGTGGCTGCGCTGCTCTGCTTGGGGAGTGTGTCGGCGTTTGGCCAGTCTGAGGGCGGCAGTCTGTTCAAGGCAAAATGCGCTACCTGCCATGGAACGGACGGCAAAGGCGAAACAACCATGGGCAAGATGGATAAGTTGCGCGACATGGGGTCGGAGGACGTGCAGAAACAGTCCGACGACGAACTGACCGGCATCATCACGAACGGCAAGGGGAAAATGCCCGCCTACGGAAAGAGCCTGAAGCCGGAGCAGGTCAAGGATCTGGTGACCTACATTCGAAGCTTCGCGAAAAAATAGTTAGAAGGATCGACTCGAGGAATATTCGCCTCGCTGAGAAAACTGACATGGCGCTTCCCATCACACTTCTTCTGGCTCTGATCGCAGTCACGTCGATCCTGATCGGCGTGGTTGCCTTTAAACCGGGAGCGACGGAGTCTCCGGGCGGAAAGATGCTGGCGTTCGTTGTCCTGTTCCTGCTGCCCCTGGTTTGCGCTGGGATGGGTACGACGTATCACATCAATCATGCCGAACAAACGCAGTTTTGCCTTTCCTGTCACGAGATGGAACCGTTCGGCAAGAGCCTCCACGTCGACGACCCCTCCTACCTGGCCGCCGCCCATTTTCAGAACCACCGCGTGCCCGCCGACGAAGCCTGCTACACCTGCCACACCACGTATGCCATGTTCGGCGGCGTGCGGGCCAAGATGCAGGGTTTGAAGCACGTCTATGTGCACTATCTGGGAACGCCGCCGGCGCCGGAGGCGATCAAACTCTACGACCCGTACAACAATCGGGAATGCCTGCACTGTCATGAGGGCGCGCGTTCGTTTGAAGAGGGAGTCGTTCACACCGCCGACCCGGCGCTCCTGCCCGCGATCAAAGCCAACAAAATTTCGTGCCTGTCGAGCGGCTGCCACTCGGTGGTCCATAACGTCGGCGACCTCAATAAAGTGAAATTCTGGACGGGAGCGAAATGATGAGCCATGCCACAACGATGGAAAACCGATTGCGGATCTCGGGAGCGCTCATCATCGTAGGATTGATCGTAGAGGCGGTCTGCCTGTTGTGGACGCGCCCGCTCGCGTTCGTGCTGTTTGTCGCCGTCGGCGGCGGGTTCCTGGGGATCGGGATCCTACTGTATTTGTATTCGCTGGTCAGCAGTAAGGAGGGCCCTCACGTTCCGGGCCCGCCTCCGCGCAAATCGTAGCCCGATTCCGCTATAATCTTCGAAGCCTCTTCCACACGAGGGCGCCCTTAGCTCAGCTGGATAGAGCGTCTGGCTACGAACCAGAAGGTCGGGAGTTCGAATCTCTCAGGGCGCACCATTCAAGCTTTGTTCTGTCGACGCGTAAAACTTGCCCGCCAGACGCAAAACCTACCCGCTCCGGTTCCCGGACAGTGAAGGTTACCAACGGTTTAGGGATGGCCCACCAGATGCTTTCTCTACTACAAGACGAAGTGGCGCGCAACGGGGTACCCGGAACACACTTCGGCCAGAGGTAGATCCGGGTGCCCCTTGCATACTAGTCGTCGATACTCCGCTTCGTCTCCGGACAGCCTTCCCCCGATCGTTTACCAAGACTGAAAGGTACGGAGCGGAGTTTTGGCGAAAGCCGCTCCCAGCGGCCAGTTTCCCTGTTACTCAACCTTGCGGTTGTCAGTTCGAAATCCTACAGATCAGGCCAGAGCGAGCTTGTCGGTCAGGTCGAGGCCGGATTCCCGTAGAAGGCGCGCGACCGTGTCTTCCTTCATGCGGGAAGCGTCGAACAGGACGCGGACGATGTGTTCCTTCTCACTGAACGAGATGCGCTGGATGCCATAGACTTCACGGACGCTATCGAGCGCGCGCAGTTCCTTTTCGCCCGGCTGCGACTGGTAGTGGAATGAGACTTCCAGATACGTCATCTGTTCTCTCCCCAAATGCCCGCTTCGTAGGCTACCCTTTGAGTATCTAATAAGAGCCGGATTCCGCCAAGAGCGATCTGGCACTGGGAGCGATGGAGCATATTCACGCGGTAAATAACGAAGGCGTCAAGGCGATCGACCCCGTCTGCGGGATGAAAGTCGACCCAGCCACGGCGAAATTCCACACCCAACATCAGGGCAAAGACTACTTCTTCTGTTGCGCCGGGTGCCTTGCCAAGTTTCAAGCCGACCCAGCAAAAATTCTTTCCGCGCCGCCTAAGCCGATGGAATCGGGCATGGTGTCGTTGGGAATGGTGAAGGGAATCGCGCCTGCGGTCGCCAAGCCAGCGGCGGCGGCCGCGCCGAAGAGCGACACTCGAATCTACGTGTGTCCCATGTGTCCGGAAGTGCGGCAGGAGGGTCCCGGCCCATGCCCCAAGTGCGGGATGGCCCTGGATCCTGAGTCGCCCGCAATGCCTGCCACCAAAACCGAATGGACCTGCCCGATGCATCCGGAGATCGTTCGTCCCGGGCCGGGGAGTTGCCCCATCTGCGGCATGGCGCTGGAACCGCGCACAGTTACGGCGGCAGAAGAGGAGAATCCCGAACTGCGGGACATGACGCGGCGGTTCTGGGTCAGCACCGCCCTCACGATCCCGCTGCTGGCGATTGCCATGGGCAGCATGTTTTCGCCGCACGTCTTTATGTCGGCGCCGTGGAGTTCGAGGTTACCTTGGCTCGAGTTCGTGCTCGCGACGCCGGTTGTGCTTTGGGGCGGATGGCCATTCTTTCAGCGCGGCTGGGTGTCGATCGTCAATCGCAGCACCAACATGTTCACCCTCATCGCGATGGGTACGGGTGTTGCCTACGTGTTCAGCGTCGTAGCGACTCTCTTTCCGGCAATTTTTCCAGACTCGTTTCGCGGCATGAATGGACAGCCCGACGTCTATTTCGAAGCGGCGGCGTCAATTGTCACACTGGTATTGCTGGGACAAGTTCTGGAACTTCGGGCCCGCAGCCAGACATCGAGCGCCATCCGGGCCTTGTTGGATTTAAGTCCAAAGATGGCGCGCGTGATCGCCGCCGATGGTTCGGAGCGCGATATTTCACTGGACCAGGTCGCCGTTGGGGACAAGTTGCGTGTGCGTCCCGGTGAAAGGGTTCCAGTGGATGGCGTTGTCGTCGAGGGATCGAGCGCGGTCGATGAGTCCATGATCACCGGTGAGTCCATTCCGGTGGAAAAGACAAATGGAGCGCGGCTGATCGGTGCCACCGTGAACGGCCACGGATCGCTGGTGATGCAGGCCGAGCGCGTCGGCAGCGAGACCATGCTGGCGCAGATCGTCAGGCTTGTGAGTCAGGCGCAACGCACCCGGGCTCCGATTCAGCGCCTGGCGGATCGCGTCGCAGGATGGTTTGTTCCAACCGTCATTGCAATTTCGGTTCTGACATTCATTCTGTGGGCCGTGTTCGGGCCAGAGCCACGCTTCGCCCACGCCATCGTGAATGCGGTGGCCGTGCTGATCATTGCCTGTCCGTGTGCGCTGGGACTGGCGACACCGATGGCCATTATGGTTGGCACAGGGCGCGGAGCGCACGCGGGCGTTTTGATCAAGAACGCAGAATCTCTGGAGACGCTGGAGAAAGTCGACACCATTGTCTTCGACAAGACCGGGACGCTGACGGAAGGGAAGCCGAAGGTGGTAGCGTTCAGCAATCCTGACATGCTTCGTCTTGCTGCCAGCGTCGAGCGGGCTAGCGAACACCCGTTGGCTGGGGCAATCATTGAATCCGCGCTGGGTCAGGGTCTGAAGCTTGACGAAACATCGGCGTTTGAATATCTGCCGGGCAAGGGTGTTAAAGGAATTGTCGAAGGCAGACGGATTGCCGCGGGCAATCATGCCCTCATGACCGACCTCGGTGTGTTCGGATCGGGACGCAAGAACGCTGCTCCTCCGGCGACTGCTCCGGGAGCAACGCGCGTCTTCGTGGCAATTGACGGGCAATACGCGGGCGATATTTCAATTACAGATCCCGTGAAAGCGAATGCGGCAGCCGCATTGCGCTCGCTGAAGGCGCTGGAAGTGCGGTTGGTGATGCTTACGGGCGACAACAAGTCGACGGCGCAGGAAATTGCGCGGGCCGTCGGCATCGAAGATGTCCGGGCCGAGATCCTACCGGGGCAAAAGGCTGAGATTGTCAGCGCCCTGCAAAAAGAAGGACGGATCGTCGCCATGGCGGGCGATGGAATTAACGACGCTCCCGCGCTGGCCCAGGCCGATGTTGGCATTGCCATGGGGACAGGCACCGACGTAGCGCTGGAGAGCGCTGGAATCACCCTGCTTAAAGGAGACCTTGAAGGAATTCTGCGCGCCCGTAAGCTGAGCCAGGCGACGATGGGCAACATCCGGCAGAATCTGTTTTTCGCATTTATTTATAACGCCGTGGGCGTGCCGATCGCGGCGGGCGTGCTGTACCCGTTCTTTGGGATATTACTCAGCCCGATTTTTGCGGCGGCGGCGATGAGTTTCAGTTCGGTGTCGGTGATTACGAACTCGTTGCGGTTGCGGCGGGTGGAGTTGTAGCACGTTCGTGCCGAACGCTCGCAGCTTCTCTATTCTCTGGATTCTGTCATCCCGAGCGGAGCGAGGGATAGGCATTTTTTCGCTGCGAACATCAGATCCCTCGCTCGTCCTCGGCTTCGCCTGCGGACGGCTCGGGATGACAGTTCCTAACGGGGTATCGCTGCGGCGTCCGAGGCGCCAACCGCTGCACTTCTATTCGTTCAGCGAGCACCCGCAATCCGCCGGCGGCACGTGCGCCTTCAAAAAGTCCGCGACCCGCTTATACGCATCAATCTGATTCTCGACCCGCGCGAACCCATGCCCTTCATTTTCGTAAACCTTATACTCCACCACCCCGCCGCGTTTCTTGACCGCGTCCATCACCTGCTTCGCTTCGGATTTCGGACAGCGCGGATCGTTTCCGCCGGCCAATAGATACAGGGGCGCTTTAATCTGGTCGACGAAATTGATCGGCGAGCGATCTTCGTAGAGCGCCTTGTTCTTGACCAGGTCGCCCATGGTCGCGAGATCACTCTGCTGAAGTATCGGATCTTCGTTTGCGATCTCCGTAAACCAGTTGACGAAGGGAACAATCGGCACTCCCGCCGCCCACACGTCTGGAGCTTTAGTGACCCCCATCATCGTCAGATAGCCACCGTAGCTGCCGCCCATCAGGATCAGCTTCTTGGGATCGACATAGCCAGTCTGCTTGATCCAGTCAGCAGCGGCCAGCACATCCTGCAAGTCTCCCCCGCCCATGTCAAACAGGTTGGCCTGCTGAAATTCCTTGCCGTAGCCCGTCGACCCGCGGTAGTTCGGCGCGATCACCAGATATCCCTGATTCGCCATGTATTGCACGAAGCGGTTGAAGGTATTCAGAGTCTGCGCGGTGGGGCCACCGTGAACGTAAACGATCGCGGGATGCTGGCCGTTGCGGGGCAGGTTGTAGGGCACATAGACGAAAGCGGAGATCGTCCACTTGCCGTCTTTGCTGGGATAGTGGATCAGGTACGGCTCGACCATATCCTGCGAGCGCACGCCGCCGATCAGAGAATTGGTGATCTGGCGCGACTTGCCGTCGGCGAGCGTGTAAGTCCACAGGTCTCCGGGCGCGGTCGGGCCGTTATGGGAGTAGAGCAGACGAGCGTTATCGTGGCTGAAGGCGGACGCCGCCGCGGTGTCATTCAGTCCTTTGGGAAGCGGCAGCGCGCGCGCTTTGCTGGTCGCGATGTCGTACAGACAAATGTCAGTGTTGCCGTCGACGTTAGCGGTGTAAGTCAGATGCTGCCCGTCGGGAGAGAAACTGCCGCCGGTCACTTCCCACTTGTCATTGGTGAGCCAGCGAATCTTTTTGGTCGCGATGTCGATGAGGCCGGCGTTCTGATATCCGTTGCCGGCATTCGAAGTGATCAATACGTGCTTCCCGTCGGGAGAAATATCGTTGGCCGAGTGCTGACGCTCGCCGTCGTGTGGCGTAAGCAGCGTGCTTTGGGCGGTGGCTACATCCACCACGAAAACATTGGAATCGGTCCCTTTGGATTGCTCCTGCGTGTATACGATGAACTTGCCGTCTTTCGACCAGATGGGCGAAACGTTCATGCGATCATCGGCCGTGCCGGTGGTGAGGTGTTTCACGTTGCGCATGACCGTGTCGTATACATCAATCTCGAATACGGACGACGTCTTGGGTTTCACCATGTAGGCGAGGTAGCGACCATTCGGCGACCATGTCGGACTCTCTTCCGCAATTTCGCGGGTGTTAGTGATGTTCACAACCTGTCCCGACTTTGGCGAAACGAAAAAGATGTCCCATTGCTCGTCGCCATCATAGTCGGACATGTAGGCGATCCACTTTCCATCGGGAGACCATGCCGGCGACGTCTGGCGCTGGTCGCTGACCGTAAGCTGCATCGGCCATCCGCCTTCGGAGGGCACCAGCCAGAGATTGTTCCGTCCGCTCAGGTTGCTGACGAAAACGACGGTTTTGCCGTCCGGCGACCAGTCGGCGCCGCCCACCAGCCGCGTCATGTAGAGCTTTTCAATCGATAGATTCTTCTCCACCTGTGCGTTGGGTTTTGAAGTGATCAGCTTGGGATCGGTAACGGCCTGCGGAGCAGGGAGGGTCTGCGGTTCGGCTACGGTAGTCATCATTATGACGATAGCAAAGAGGGGAAGAGTGCGCATAAAGGTGTAGGCCATCCTTTGAAACAAAGAGTTTAGCAGTCCTCCCCGCCTCGACTGGCCGGCCACCCTCTCATATTCATACAACTATTATTCAGGCATCAGGTTCTTATAGGAATGGTTTGCCGCCGGGAATGTGCCCGGAAATGTCCAACCATGAGGTTATCTTCTATGAAGCTGTCCCGCATGGCTTTAGCAGTCATGGTCGTCCTTTCCGTCGCTCAGTTGACTGCGGCGCAACAGGCGCCTGGTTCGGTCCCGCAGGGTCTTGAATCCCTGCGGCATCTAGCCAATTCAAAAACCGAGTTCACGCTGGACCACTCCATGCTGGTATTCGCCTCCAAGCTCGACCAGGACAATGTGGATCTCCAACGCGTGATTGCGGGTGTTAGCGGGGTGTCGGTGCACAGCTTCCACTTTCCGTCACCTTGGATGTACGATCCGGCGGCCTTGGACGAGATGAAAGAGGAATACCACTCGGCGGGCTGGAAGCAGTTGGCGAACAAACACGACAAGGACGGTGGCCCCGGCGTGACCGACGTCTGGATCCGTTTCGAAAACAACGCGATCAGCAACATCGCGATCCTTGCTGCCCGTGCAAACGAAGTCAACCTGGTCGCGGTTTCCGGGTCCATTAGTCCTCTGGACCTCTCCCATCTGGGAGGGCATTTCGGGATCCCAAAAATCGAAGGAGGAGTCCTGGTGCCGAACAATGGTCAGGGCCGATAATTTACTAGCCCGGACGCGCCTCCCGTCCCCTCTTTAGATGTTGCGGATCCCTCTGCCCCAAAAATCAGGAAAGACGGCCCTCCTTACGCCTGCGATTCCCCTCACTAATCACTAACCACCAACCCCTGTCTTGCATTATTCTTCTCCCGCCCATGAACTTCACCATCCTCGACTGGACGGCCATCGTCGGCTACCTGCTTATCACACTTGGCCTTGGTCTCTACTTCCGCCGTCGTTCCGGCAAGAGTATGGACGACTACTTCGTCTCCGGCCGCAGCGTGAGCTGGTGGCTGGCCGGGACTTCGATGGTCGCAACCACGTTTGCGGCCGACACTCCTCTTGTTGTAACCGGGTTGGTCTATACACAAGGCATTTCCGGCAACTGGCTGTGGTGGTCTTTCTTGCTTTCGGGGATGATGACTGTCTTCCTGTTTGCCCGGCTCTGGCGGCGCTCCGAACTACTCACCGACGTTCAGTTTGCCGAGATGCGCTACTCCGGCAAGCCGGCCGCGTTTCTGCGCGGATTTCGCGCGATCTATCTCGGCATGTTGATGAATTGCCTGATCCTGGGTTGGGTGACGAAGGCCATGACTAGCATCGTCGCCGTGACTTTAGGACTCAGCGACGGCCGCGCCCTCGCCGTGTGCTTGTTCTTTCTGATCCCATTCACTGGACTCTACGTGGCACTCGGTGGATTGTGGGGCGTCCTGTGGACGGATCTTTTCCAGTTTGTGCTGAAGATGGGGATCGTGATCGCCGTCGCGTACTTTGCAGTCAAGGCTTGCGGAGGGATGAGCAGTCTTCTGGCACAATTGGCCACCATACGGGCCGCCGCCGGGCCGAATGCGGGTGACGCTACTTCATTCTTCCCCGATTTCTCCAAGCCTTTAAGCACAGAGCTACTGTGGACACTGCCGGCGCTCACATTTGTCGTGAACCTTGGCCTGCAATGGTGGGCTTTCTGGTATCCCGGCGCGGAGCCGGGCGGTGGCGGCTACATTGCCCAGCGCATCTTCAGCGCCAAGGACGAGCGGAACGGCGTGCTCTCCGTGCTCTGGTTCAATGTCGCACACTACGCTGTGCGGCCCTGGCCCTGGATTCTGACCGCGCTCTCGGTAATCGTGCTCTATCCCAAGCTGGAGCATCCGGAAGCTGGCTACATGATGGTGGTCACGCAGCACGTGCCTCCGGCGTTGCGCGGCATCGTCGTGGCCGGATTCATGGCAGCGTTCATGTCGACATTCGCTACGCAACTGAACTGGGGCGCATCCTATCTCGTTGCCGATTTCTACCGCCGCTTCATCAAGAAAGACGGGACCGACGCCCATTACGTGACCATGTCGCGCGTGGCAACCGTGGTCCTGGTGATTTTTGCGGCGCTGGTTTCGGCGCTGCTGAGTTCAATTCGATCGGGGTGGGAGATCGTGCTCGAGGTGGGCGCCGGGACGGGCGGAGTCTACCTGCTGCGCTGGTATTGGTGGCGGATCAACGCCTGGAGCGAGATTTCCGCGATGGCCACGGCATTGGTATCGACGGTGGCGCTGCGGTGGTGGGAACCCTTCGCAGGAAAACAGCCCGTCGTCTTCGCCAAGACCGCGATTACTACTACGGCGATCACCACGCTGGTGTGGGTGGTGGTGACATATCTAACCTCGCCGGAGCCGGACGATTTGCTGGTAAAGTTCTACCGGAAGGTACGTCCACACGTAAGCGGATGGGCTCCAATCGCGCGCCTGGCGCCGGAAGTGCCGCCCACGCGTGATCTCGGACGTAACTTGCTTTCATGGGTACTGGGGTGTGCGATGGTCTATGCCGCTCTCTTCGGCGGAGGATGGCTGCTGATTGGACCGCGCAGTCGAGGCGTTTTGTTCCTCTGCATTGCAGCCGCGTGTGGATGGGCTCTGTCGCGGGATTTGACAAAGCGAAGCCTCGCGAATTAGGAATAGCGCCGCCGTCCAGTCGTCAGTTGTGGCGGTCGAGGCATCCGGCAGGATGCTGCCGCTATGGGGGCTCACCGTAGCTCAGTAATGTCATTTGCGCATCTGAGTGATTTGACCGTTTCTTGACATGACGTACGCATCTAAGTTCTTGAGAGGGATATGGGGATTTGGCGACCAACTCGAAGCGCTATCACCATGAGACGTTCCGGTCTCCACCTGGGCCTGGTGTTGCTTCTAACTGTCACCTTGGGACATGCCGCCGAACCGACGACCCCGGACGGCCTCGATCGTGGGTTTGGCCGCCTCTACAATCTTGATTTCCCCGGTGCGCAAAAAGAGTTTCAATCCTGGGAACAGCAGAATCCCGAAAATCCAATGGGGCCAGTGAGCGAGGCCGCGGGTGTCCTCTTTTCAGAATTCAACCGGTTGGGCGTGCTGGAAGCCCAGTTCTACGAAAACGATTCTGCCTTCGCATCGCGGAAGAAATACGAACCGGACGCGAAACAACACGACCTGTTTGAGCAGCACCTCACGCGCGCGGAGACGCTCGGAAAATCCCGACTGGCGCGCGATCCCAAGGACCACGATGCTCTGCTGGGGATGACGCTGGCCAGTGGCCTGCGCGCCGATTACGCGGCGCTCATCGAGAAACGGAGCCTGTCATCATTGCATTTTACGAAGGAGGCGTCGGCCTGGGCGGACCAATTGCTGGCGGCTCACCCAGCTTGCTACGACGGTTATCTTGCCGGCGGGATCAGTCGGTACATTGTGGGCTCCATGTCGGCGCCTGTACGGTGGCTGTTGCGCATGGGCGGAGTTTCCGGCGACAAGGCGCGAGGCATCTCTGAACTTCAGACCACCGCGGCAAAAGGCAGGCTGCTGGCTCCGTTTGCGCGTATCCTCCTCTCCATTGCTTACGTCCGTGACAAGGACGCGCCGCGTGCCCGCGAGATCCTTGTTTCTCTTCAGAAAGACTTCCCGAATAATCATCTTTTTCCGCTGGAACTCGCGCGCCTGGACAAACCGAACCTCGCTAAGTAGTTGGTACGGCAGGAGCGTTCATTAGAAATTCACCGCTCTGTAACCTTCCTTTAATACTTTGCCCATAAAACTGATGTGAATCCCAAACGAGGAGGACTATCGAGTGATACGTCGCATAGCGTTGTTGCTGGGGTGTGTGTTGTTAGCGTTTCCGCTATTTGCGGACACGGTCACGCTAAACGGGGCGGGGGCAACGTTTCCCAATCCGATCTATACCAAGTGGTTCAGCGAATACAACAAGCTCCATCCAGACGTGCAGATCAACTATCAATCCATCGGCAGCGGTGGCGGCATTCGCCAGGTTCTGGCCGGCACCGTGGATTTCGGAGCCAGCGATGGCCCCATGACCGACGAACAACTGGGCCAGGCCAAGGTAAAGATCCTACATATTCCCACAGTCTTGGGTGCCGTGGTCCCGGCCTATAACGTGACCGGCGTACCCGGCGAAATCAAGTTCACTCCGGCAGTGTTGGCGGATATTTTCCTGGGCAAGATTACGAATTGGAATAGTCCGGCCATTGCCAAGGCCAATGCAGGAATCAAGTTCCCCGATTTGCCCATCATTGTCATCCACCGCTCCGATGGCAGCGGCACGACGTTCATTTTCACCGACTACCTCTCCAAAGTTAGCAAGGACTGGGAATCGCAAGTGGGAAAGGGAACCTCGGTCAAGTGGCCGATCGGACTGGGCGGCAAAGGCAACGAGGGTGTTGCCGGACAGGTTCGCCAGTTGCCGGGCGCCATCGGCTACGTCGAACTCATCTACGCCGTCCAGAACAACATCTCCTACGGATCAGTTCAGAATGCCGCAGGTGACTTCCTGAAGGCGACCCTTAAGGGCGTAACGGATGCCGCCGCATCGGTAAAGAGCATGCCGGCCGATTTCCGCGTTTCCATCACCAACGCTCCGGGCAAGACGGCATATCCCATTTCCAGCTTCACCTGGTTGCTGATTCCGGTGCAGGCCAAGACGGCAGCGAACGGAAAGATCATCGCCGACTTCCTGAACTGGATGGTAACCGACGGTCAGAAGATGACCGAAGCGCTCTCCTATGCGCCGTTGCCAGACAACGTGGCGGAAAAAGTAAAAGCGGCGATCAAACAGGTGCACTAGAACTGGACGCAAAGAAGAAGTTTGCACCAGAAAGCCCGTTGGCTAAGGAGTGACAGGGACCGATCAATGAAATCAGCATCACGCCAGCGCGATTTGGTCACATTCTGGCACTGGAATTGCTATCACTGTCGTCTAGTCTAGTAACCTAGTAGGGATTATGGGATATATCGCAAAGGAGACAAAATGAAGGCGGTTCTAAAAATAGGCGCAACCCTGCTTCTGGCGACGTCGCTGCTGGCTCAGACCACAGCACCAGCCAGAAAAACGGCTCGCAAGCCCGCTTCCACTTCGGCGGCGGACATCCAGGCGCTCAAGGATGCCGTGGCGGCCCAGCAGCAGCAGATTCAAGCTCTGCAGCAACAGCTGCAGCAAACCAACCAGCAACTACAACAAAGCGCGCAGCAGTCGCAGCAGACTCAGCAGCAACTGCAACAGGCGCAGCAGGCAGCCGCCGATGCCCAGCAAAAAGCAGCCGCACTGGAAGCCTCGGTGCCTTCCAAAGACGCGGTCGATAAGCTGAACGCGCAATACGCCGACGTTCAGACCACCCTCACCAACAACGCGCTCTCTTCGCAGGATGAACAGAAGCGCGTTACGGGCCTGGAGAACACGCTCGGACGTTTCCGGTGGACCGGCGACGTCCGTATCCGCGTTGAAGATTTCTTCCAGAACTATAGCGGCTGTACCGGCTGCGCCGACCGGAACCGGACTCGCGCCCGAGTTCGCTTCGGATTCGAAGGCAAGTTGAATGATGATTTCAACGCGGGTGTCGCTTTGGCCACTGGTTCGTTCGGCGATCCCACAACCACCAACGAAACCTTCACCAACAATTTCGACCGTAAGACGATTGGCCTTGATAAGGCTTTCATCACTTACAATCCGGTGGCTCACAAGTGGCTCACCATCACCGCCGGAAAATTCGCCTACCAATGGCAGCGTACTTCGGTTACCGGCGATCCCGATACCAATCCGGAAGGCTTCGATGTGAAGCTCTCCAAGGACCTTTCCAGCACTCCATTCGTAAAGAACGTGAACATACAGTTCATGCAACTGTTCTACAACGAAGCCAGCGGCACCGGCGGCCTCTATCACGGTCACGATTCCTATGCCGTAGGCGGCCAGATTGGCGGAAAACTACAACTCACAAGGTTCTGGACCATGACACCATCCTTCATGGTGATGAACTGGCGCTATGCCGATTCCGTGCTGAATTCCAACTTCTTCGCGGTAGCGGCGACCAGCACGAATAACGTCAATGTCGTGAACGGTAGTGGGGCCGTCATCAGCTTCCCGATCAACGGTGAAGGTCCCGGTTGTGCGACGCCGAGCAGCAGTGGTCTTCAGAGTTCTCAGGCTTGCACGTTCGCACCGAATGGCATGACCAACTCAACCTATGCAGACGCAGCCGGACACCTTCACTTCCTGTCTGGCTTCCTCTACGCCGACTTGATCTTGAACAATACGTTCAAGACCAAGTGGTCGCGTCTGCCAATCAACCTCTTGGCGGAATACGAAGATAACCTGAACGCCGCTTCCCATCCGTTTGACTACACGGTGAAGGGCGTCCAGGCCGATCCGGGGGCGGTGGTACGAACGGATCTGGGCAGCCAGTCGCATACTTACCTGGCGGACATCAGCATCGGGCAGCAGAAGACCCGCGGCGACTTCCAGGTAGGTTACGCTTTCGTGCGGCAGGAGCAGGATTCGGTGATTTCCTCGTTCGACGAAAGCGATCAACGGGCTCCGACAAACACCTTGCAACATCGCATTTACGCGCTGTGGCGGATTCGACAGAACACCACCGCGGCGTTTACCTGGTGGCACGGTCGGACTCTCGACCCGTTCCTTCAGAACGCGGCGCTCGCTTCCGGCCTGAAAATTTCAGACACGCCGGGCACGGGTATTCTGGTACCGGGATCGGGGGCAAGCGAGCCCTGGTTGAACCGCCTGCAGTTTGACTTGATCTACACCTTCTAACCGCGGTCTCTTAGACATGGCGAAGGACACAACCGAGGGGCACCGGTCACCAGCCGGCGCCCCTTTCTGTCTTGGTATACTAAGGACTGGATGTATGCGGCGACGATGGCTGGTTGCGGTGTTTTTCGTAAGCCTGAGCGGGTCATTGGGCGCGGTCGAAAGCGGCGAATTGCCAATGACCATCGTCCGGGCCGAGCAGAAGCTGCGCGACCGCGTAGTCGCCTGGGTTAACGACACTCCGATTTATCAGCAGGACCCCTATTTTCAAGTGGCTGTCCGCGTCGGCGACAAAGTCCTGGAGGCGGAATACGAGCCCATTAACCAGTGGGAAACGATGCCCGTATTCTGGAAGCCGGGCGTGGAAGTGCAAGGTCGCGTACACGGACACAGCCTGTTCTTAAAACGCCCCAACGGAGCCGAGATTCGTTTTGTAATTTTGAAACGCACCGCAGTTCCCGCAAGTATGAAGCAGTAGAATCGCAACGCCTTTTATGGTCCGCCCCAGTCCCGACAGCCCGGCCGCTTTGATCAACCGCGAAGAATCGTGGCTGAATTTTAATTGGCGTGTGCTTGAAGAGGCTCAGGACGAGCACAATCCGCTCCTGGAACGCCTTAAGTTTCTGGCGATCTCGGCCAGCAATCTGGACGAATTCTTCGAAGTCCGTGTCGGCGGGCTCCTGCAACAACTCGAAGACGGTTACAACGCCACCACTCCCGACGGCATGACCATGGTGGAAGAACGGGAGTCGATCAACCGCTTGACGCACGAGTTCGTCGCAGAACAGTACTCCTGTTGGAATCATTCGCTGCGCCCCGAGTTGATGCAGCAAGGCATCCGGGTACTGAGCGTCGACCAACTGGATGACGATGCTCGCGACTATGTGGACGATTACTGCGAACGCGAACTGGATCCCCTGCTCACCCCGGTTACAGTGGACCCATCGCATCCCTTTCCCCGAGTGATTAACAAGGCGCTGTGTGTGGCCCTGCTGCTGCGCCGCCGCAGGCGTTCATCGCTCACGTACACGGGCGTGGTTACAGTTCCGCGGGCGTTGCCTCGGTTGATCCGGGTGCCCAGCCAGAACACCATCGACTTCATCTTTCTCGCTGACCTGGTGACGCATCACGCCGCCCGGATGTATCACGGATACGACATCGTATCGTCAGCGGCGTTCCGTGTTACCCGCAACAGTAATCTCTATTTGCAGGAAGAAGAGTCGCGCAACTTGCTGGAATCGGTTCGCGCGGAATTGCACAACCGCCGCAAAGGCGACGCCGTGCGCATGGAGATTGAAGCCAGCGCCGACCCCGAAATCATCGAGCGCCTGCGCACCGTTTTTGAGTTGGATCGCTGGCAGGTCTTTCCCGTGAATGGCCCCGTAAATCTTTCCCGGCTATTCAATATTTACGATCAGGCAGCGCGACCGCAGCTGAAATTTCGTCCGTTTGCACCGCGGGAACTGCGACTGACGGAAAAATCGAAGGATTTGTTCGAGGAGTTACGCAGGCACGATATTCTTCTTCATCACCCCTTCGATTCCTACGACGCGGTGGTGTCTTTCATCCAGTCGGCCGCGGAAGACGAGCGCGTACTCTCCATCAAGCAGACGCTGTACAGGACCAGCGAACACTCGCTGATCGTTCCGTCGCTGATGGCCGCGGCCGCTCACAAGGAAGTTACTGCCGTGGTGGAATTGAAGGCGCGCTTTGACGAAGATTCCAACATCCGATGGGCGCGCGATCTCGAGGATGCAGGCGTGCAGGTCTTTCACGGGTTAGTGGGCCTCAAGACGCACTGCAAACTCTCCCTCCTGGTGCGGCGCGATCCCGACGGAGTGGCCCGAAGCTATGCTCACCTGGGTACTGGTAATTACAACGCGACGACCGCGCGAATCTATACGGACTTGAGTTTGTTCACTGCCGATCCGGAAATCACCGGCGCCGTGCACGATGTGTTCAGCTTCCTGACTGCGTACGCGGAACATCCGAACTACGGCCCGTTGCTGGTTGCGCCGCTGGATCTCGCGGAAAAGTGCTTGGGACTGATTGAGCGCGAAGCGGAGCATGCCCGCGAGGGACGCCCCGCGCGGATCGTCGCAAAAATGAATTCGCTGCTCGATAAGAACATCGTGCAAGCTCTCTACCGCGCTTCGCAGGCCGGCGTCGAGATCGATCTTCTTGTCCGGGGGATTTGCGCTTTGCGTCCCGGCATTCGCGGGCTCAGTGATCACATTCGAGTGCGCAGCATCGTGGGGCGCTTTCTGGAGCATAGCCGGATCTATCATTTCGAAAACGGCGGAGAGCCCGAAGTGTACCTGGGCAGCGCTGACTGGATGCCCCGCAACTTGCATGAGCGGGTTGAAGTTCTGTTTCCGCTCAAGAACCCATTGCTCCGGGATCGCGTAGTCCATGAAATTCTGGCGACATACATGGCCGACAACGTAAAAGCCAGGTTCCTCCAGAGAGATGGCCGCTATCTGCGCTCATGGCAATCGGCACGCGGTCGCGCTCGAAAGCCACCCTCCGGGCGCGCTGCTTTCAACTCCCAGGAATTTTTGATCGCTCTGGCGGAAGGGAAGGAAACCCCCGAAGCCATTCCCGCGCCCGCGCACAAGCGAGCTTCTTCTCGACAACTGGAAAAGGTATAGTTACCCCGCATGTTTATCTACTTTCTACGCCATGCCAGCGCCGGACAGCGCGTTACCAACGCCAAGAAAGACGAAAAGCGCGGGCTCGACAAAGACGGGATAGAGCAATGCGGATACGTTGGCCGCGCTCTGGCCGCGCTTGGAGTGCACGTCGAAGTCATCATCTCCAGTCCGCTGAAACGTTCAACGCAAACCGCGTCGCTAGTCGGTAACGAGATGGGCCACGAAGGAAAACTGGTGCTGGAGAACGGCCTGCGCCCGGAAGCGACCTACTCCGATTTTCAGAAAATGCTGGCCAAGTATTCCCGCCACGATTCCATCCTGCTGGTAGGGCACAATCCGAATTTGCGGGAATTCCTGGGTCGCGTGATCAGCGCCAACGGATGCGAAGCCGCCATCGACCTGAAAAAAGGTGCCGTGGCAAAAGTAGAATCGGGACGGAGTTCCGGCTCTCTAAGCTGGTGTTTCACACCGCGCATCCTGCGCACCGTTCATGCCGCCGCCGCGGAAAGCGTTCGTCCGAAAACTTCGCGAAAATAAGCGCTGTCTTTTTCAATCGCCCACAGTTCCAGGTCCACACTTGCCTTGCCCCGGGGAATCAGCTTCAGGGAGACTTTCCCATTCCGCGCCGACACGGCGATCCTCGCGACCGACTGAGTTCGCCCAAGATTGGCCGCTCTGGCCAGGCGCAGCAGCACCGAGGCCTTCACTACATGATCTCGCTCGTCCGGCGTCAGCGGATTCAGCGGGCCATCGTCGGCGGTGGGCCGCGATTTTCCGAGATAGCGCGCGATGGCAGCGATGATGCGGCGCTGCTGCGGTGTGTATCCCAGAATTTCCGAGTTAGCAATGATGTAGTAGGTGTGGCGATGATGCCCGTTGCGATTGACGTAATCTCCAACTTCATACAACATCGACGCTGCCGAAAGCCACTCGCGAAACTCAGTCGGAAGTTGGTGCACCGACTTCAGCGCTGAAAAAAGCAGGAGCGCCGACTCCCGTACCTGCAGTGCATGATGCATTTCCACCCGATAGTGCTCAACCGCTCGCTTGATCGACTCCCACCGTTCCGACTCGATCGCCCGCCCTGACCGCGTGCTGCGATCGTATTCCGCCGCCATCTGGGCGAGGATGCCGTCGCGCAGCCCGAGTGGAGAGTAGCGAAAGCCAGTGAGATGACAGCGCTCCAGAAGTTCTCCATACACGACCGCGCCCGCGCTGATGATCTCGGCGCGCCGCGGGCCAATGCCCGGAATTTTCACCCTCTGATCGAGCGGAAGCCGAGTGATGAGTTTGACGATCCGGCGCATCATCTCCCGCGTCACTTTCGGCCCCGGCCGCTGCTTCCGCGCCCGCGCCAGATGGGCCGACACGCCCGCCAGCGCCGCCGCCGTGCCCGAAGTGGCGATCACAGCACGAACCCGGGCCGCTCGAATCCGATCCTGAATGCGCGCCATTTCCCGCGCGACCAGCCTTCGCAGCCGTTCCAGTTCTCCCTTGCGCGGCGGATCATGCAACAGAAATTCACTCGTCAGACGCACGGCGCCCAACGGCAAGCTGATCGTGTCGCGAATTTGTCCCTTGCGAGAAACCGTCAATTCACAACTGCCGCCGCCCAGATCGACCAGCAACACTGGATCGGCCTCGAGCCGGCTGCTGGAAATAATGCCCAGGTGAATCAGCCGGGCCTCTTCCAGTCCGGAAATGATTTCAACATTCCATCCGGTAGTCGACCGCACCCATTCGAGAAACGCCCGCGAATTTCGGGCATCACGTAGCGCTGCCGTCGCGACGACCCGCACCGAATCCGTCCCACATTCCTGCGTAGCGCGATGAAAGCGTCGGAGAACCCGAACGGTCTCGGCCATTGCTTCCGGAGAGAGTTGTCCTCCGCTGAAACACGCCTTCTCCCAGCCGCGTAACTTCGCGGTCTTCGTGGACTTCCTTCAGCCGATGCCCCTGCAAGCGCGAAATCTTCAGGCGAACCGAGTTGGATCCGATATCAACGGCGGCAAAGGTGGGCATGAGCGTGGACGACGCTTCATCTTACAACCGGGCGGGTTGGGGCAAAACAAACTTTGCGAACAAACAAGACATGCGTGTGCGGACGCCTCTATTGACGATCAATTCTCAACTCTGTCATACCTGGCGGAGCGAGGGATCTGTAGTTCGCAGCGGAATGCACATCTCTCCTGCCGTTCGGGACGACACTCTTCACCGCTACCCACTGCAAACTAGTCCCCGACACTAAGGATTAAACGGGCAGATCATCGCAGGATTTGGCTCTAATATGGGATTGCGGAAGTGGACGGCCTCCAATCTTTTTAACCGTCTGTTAACAACTCTTTGCTAGCCTAATTGCACATGTCCCACCAAGCCCTGCCGCGGCAGAGTTTTAACGCTCCTGGACCGGAGCGTGCGGCGAAGCCTGCCTTGAAGATGGAAGCCAGGCCGGCATCGTTGTTGCAGGGCCATGTCAGCGAACTTCCCGATGCGTTTTTTCGCTGGGCAATGCGTTTGTGCGGGTTGGCCGTGGTGGGACTGCTGGGCTTAATCGTCTGGCAACTGGTCATTCGCTCGCAGCTCTCCTGGCACGCTTTCGGATGGAAGTTTTTTGTCGGGTCCGACTGGAATCCGGTGGAAGAGCAGTTCGGGGCATTGCCGTTTATCTACGGCACAATTGTTTCGTCACTGCTTTCTCTCGTTATAGCCGTCCCGCTTGCCGTGGGAGTCGCCGTATTCATCACAGAAATGTGCCCGGTCGGGTTGCGGGGAATTCTTTCGTTTACCACGGAACTGCTGGCAGCTATCCCCAGCGTGATCTACGGACTCTGGGCGATCTTCGTAATGGTACCGCTGCTTCGTACCTACGTGGAGCCCTTTTTATCCACGACCTTGGGTTGGACGGGTTTGTTTACTGGCCCGGCATATGGTATCGGAATGTTAGCCGCGGGCGTAATCCTGGCGATCATGATTATTCCCATCATTTCTTCCATCACTCGCGAAGTGCTCACTGTTGTTCCGCAGCACCAGCGTGAGGCGGTCCTGGCACTCGGCGCCACTCGATGGGAGATGATTCGCATGGGTGTTCTGCGCAATGCGCGAGCCGGAATAGTTGGCGGCGTGATTCTTGGCTTGGGCCGCGCACTCGGCGAGACGATGGCAGTCACGATGGTGATCGGCAACCGTCCCGAAATTGCGAAGTCTCTGTTCGCTCCGGGATATACCATGGCCAGCGTCCTGGCTAATGAATTTACGGAAGCAACGGGCGACACTTACCTGTCCGCTCTGGTGGAAATTGGGCTGGCACTGTTCCTGGTGACCATCGTGGTAAATGCCTTAGCCCGATTGATGGTCTGGAGCGTGACGCGGGGCCAGCCTGCGAGGAACATTGCCTGAGACAACTGCCACTCCCGCCATGGTGACGATCCCACCCTTCAGCATGCGGCGGCGGATCATGGACCACGTCATGACGGGCGCTGCGTTTCTCACTGTCGTGCTGGTTCTGCTGCCGCTGGGAGCGATCTTTGCCTATCTCGTATACAAGGGCGCTGGCTCCATTAACTGGGCCTTCCTGACGCAGACTCCCAAGCCAGTAGGCGAAGCGGGCGGAGGGATGGCGAATGCCATTGTAGGATCGATGGTGATCCTCGGTATCGCCAGCTGCATGGGCGTCCCCCTCGGGATTGGCGCCGGCATCTACCTTTCCGAATACGGTCGGAATCGCTTTGGCGACGTGGTTCGCTTCACCTCGGATGTGCTGAATGGCGTGCCCTCAATCGTGATCGGCATTGTTGCCTATGGCCTCGTCGTGCTGCGCCAGAAACACTTCTCGGCGTTCGCCGGCGGCGTGGCCTTGGCGATCATGATGGTCCCAACCATCGCGCGGACGACCGAACAGATGCTGCTGTTGGTCCCGCAAGCCATGCGGGAAGCAGCCTACGGCCTCGGGATTCCGCAATGGCGGACGACGCTTTCCATCACCCTGCGCACGGCAACTTCGGGCGTGATTACCGGCGTGATGCTGGCCTTTGCCCGCGTGGCAGGAGAGACCGCGCCGCTCTTGTTTACGGCGTTTGGAAATCAATTCTGGAACTGGAAATCAGATCAGCCCACGGCCGCGCTCTCTCTTCAGATTTTCAGCTATGCTATCTCGCCGTTCGACGAGTGGCATAAGCAGGCTTGGGCAGGGGCATTGGTACTAATCATTTTGATCGTGAGCGCAGTGTCGGCGGTTCGTATTGCCGTGAGTCGCGGAACCTTGTCGGGAGCATAATAGAGTTATGGGTGTCGGAATCACTGTCGAACACGTAAACGCCTTTTACGGCAAGACTCAGGCCTTGTTCGACATCAACCTGATCTTTCAGGCGAACCACGCGACCGCCTTGATTGGTCCTTCGGGCTGCGGGAAGTCCACCTTCATTCGCTGCCTGAACCGCATGCACGAGACTATTCCTGATGCCCGCGTTGAAGGCACGGTGAAGATCGGCGATATCAGCGTGTACAACGGCACGTCGGCAACGCAACTTCGCCGCCGCGTGGGAATGGTCTTCCAGAAACCGAATCCGTTTCCCACGATGTCGATTTATGACAACGTCGCATCTGGCCTGAAACTCAACGGGTTTCGCGATCGCAAGAAGCTGGACGAAGTGGTGGAGCGCTCGCTCAACAACGCGGCGCTGTGGGAAGAGGTCAAGGATTCGCTGCACAAGAAGTCGGGTGCCAGTCTCTCGGGAGGCCAGCAGCAGCGCCTCTGCATCGCACGTGCCTTGGCGGTTCAGCCCGAAGTGCTGCTCATGGACGAGCCCTGTTCGGCGCTCGATCCGATCTCGACCGGCAAGATCGAAGAATTGATTTTTCAGTTGAAAGAGCAATACACCATCGTGATTGTGACGCATAATATGCAACAGGCCGCTCGGGTGGCCGAGTTTACGGGATTTTTTCTTCTGGGCAAGATGATCGAATTCGACAAGACTGAAAAGATCTTTACCAAACCGTCCGACAAACGGACGGAAGACTATGTGACAGGCAGGTTCGGATAATGCGCACACGCTTTCAACAGGAGATGGAAGAATTGCGGGAGAAGCTGCTCCGCATGGGAGGACTGGCGGAGCTGGCGGTCGACCGCGCCTGCCAGGCATACTCCGAACGCGACCTGAGCCGCTGCCACCTGGTGCTCGAAAACGAGAGCCTCATCAACGTCGCCGAGCGCGAGATCGACGAAATGGCTTTCGATATTCTGGCTACGCAACAGCCAGCGGCCGTCGACCTGCGATTCATCCTCGCTGTCACTAAGATCAACTCCGATTTGGAGCGCGTCGGCGATCAGGCTGTAAACATCGCCGAGCGCGTCATGGATCTCATCGAGTTGCCCGCAGCTGAATTGCCGGTGGATATCCCACGCATGGCGACCGCCGTCGGCGCCATGGTTCGGCGGGCACTGGAGTCGTTCGTGGAAGGCAAAGCCGAGCTCGCCCAAGCCGTGCTGGAGATGGACCATGTCGTCGACCGGATGCGCGACGAGGCTTTCATTATGCTCGTGCGAAAGATGAATGAATCGCCGGAAGTGACTCAGCAGGCGCTGGATGCACTCCTCGTCGCGCGCAACCTGGAGCGCGTGGCCGACCACGCCACCAATATCGCCGAAGACGTCATCTTCTGGGTGCTCGGAGCCGATGTGCGGCACAATGCGCAAGCCATCGCTGCCGGCCAGGCCGTGTCGCAGCCGGAGCGGCAGGAACAGCAATAGCTTGATTCAGGATTTGAGGGTCGCAGTAGCATCCGCGCTGCGATACACTATTCCGGCCTTGGGGCGCTCTTGTCTTAGTCGTAGAATTCGCCCCGCGCCCGGAAGATCTGCATGAGCCAAAAGGTCCGCGTTTTTGCCACCTGCGACATCGGAGACGCCCTCAACATTTTGCGCGCCAAGGGATACGACCTGGAGGTCTATCCCCAGCCGGAAGCACCGCCCAAAAGTCTGATCGTCGAAAAGGTAAAGTCCGGAATCGACGGGCTGATCACCACGCTGCGCGACCCCATCGATACTGATATATTCGCCGCCGGGCAGGGCACGCTCAAAGTTGTCGCCCAGTTCGCCGTTGGCTTCGACAACATCAACCGCGCCGACGCCAACCGCTTCAAGGTCCCCTTCACCAACACCGCCGACGTACTCACGGAAGCCACCGCCGAATTCGCCTTCTTCCTGATGGGCCTGATGGCCCGAAAAATGTGGCCTGCCGAACATTTGCTACGCGAGAACCGCTGGGGCTACTGGCATCCCTATCTGCCGTTTCTGGGCGACGAAGTCACCGGGAAGATCATCGCCATCATCGGCACGGGGCGCATCGGCCTCGCCATGATCAAGAAGTGCGCCGGATTCGACATGAACATGCTGTGCTTCGACCCGGCGTATGAGAACCACGAGTACATCAAGGGGATTCAGGAAGTAAACGACCTGCGCCACCAGCGCGGTATGTGCAGAGAGAAGGCCTGGATTCGCTACACCACACTGACCGACGCGCTCAGCAACGCCGACTACATCAGCCTGCACGTCCCACTCTTGCGCGAGGGGGAGAGCAAGACGCCGACCTATCACCTGATCAACGAAACCACGCTTCGCATGATGAAGCCGACGGCGATGCTGATCAACACTTCGCGCGGCCCGGTGATCGACGAAAAAGCCTTAGCCCAAGCGCTGCGCGAAAATCGGATTGCCGGCGCCGCCCTCGATGTCTACGAGAAAGAACCCCTGGCGGCAGATTCCCCGTTGCGTGACCCTGCCATCGCCGACCGATGCCGCCTGCTGCCCCACTTCGCCAGTGCGGCGCGGATCACACGTCTTTCTTCCGATCCAGAGAAAGGCATGGCTGGGCGCTGCGTTCAGGGCCTGATCGACGTGCTGGAAGGGAACTACGGCGGGGACCTCACCAGGATGCCGTACGTGGTTAACAAGGAAGCATTCGCAAAATAGCAAGAGGGCCCTTCACGACTACCCTGAAAGGGTGGGCCTCCGTCTACGTGCGAAAGCCCACCACCAGATCTCAACTAGAACGACTTGTACGAAACCACCATCGTTTTCGACGCCTTCGAACCCAACTGAATGTCGTACTGAAGGAAGATGGAGCCGTCGGTATTGGCGAGCGGTCCCGATACGTTCGTAAAGATCTGACAAGGATTCGGTCCGCCAGGAACAAACTGCGAAAAGCCGCCGTTCGAAAAAGCGCCGGAGACATAAATCAATTGCAATCCAAATCCCATTTGGTTATAGCCGAATGCCGTTCGTGAAGTGAAGTCGAAGGCATTTCCTGTGAACCCGCCAGCATCCACGTCCGCATAGCGCAACAATCCGATATGGCGGGAAATGGTTGTGTTGTTCTTGATGGCCATCGTCACCGTAGCCGACGCCGTGCCCTTGTTCAGGGCGATCGTCTGCGTCAGGGTGAAGATTCCATCGGTGGTGGTGCGAGCGATTTTCACGTTGGTGGCGGATGAGCTCACCGTGGCTGGGGCTTGCCAATTACCGCTGTCACCGTATCCGGCATAGTCAAAGTATTGCGTGGCCGTATCAAAGTTGCAAAGACCGTATCCCTCCCCCTGCGGTGCATGCGAAATATATTCATTTCCCGAGGGGCTCTCGAACTGGGTGATGTTTCCATTTTTTGTTACGCAATATTTGATGAACTTGTTGCCACTGTTCGCTGAGAAATTGAACGAGCAGACTACGGTAGCGTTTGGGCTGTCGACGACATACTGTTGCTTTGCATCGATGGCAGCCTGCCGCGCGGCGGCAGTTTCTTGTGACGCTTGTTGAGCGGTGGCTAAGGTCACGAGGCTGAGGGCGAACAACATGGCCGGATACAAGATCCTGTTCATGATTGGTTTCCTTTTATGGAGTGGTAGGTTGCAACAAGAGTGAGTTGTTTGCGCTGAGCTATTCAACCTTGGTTCGACAGCTGAGGTTGAATGCCTCAACGGCCCGATGATGAGGAATTGTGCTCCTGATGGTAGGGAACGTCCATAGAGGCAGTGTGAAGCAGTATAGAGCAATCTCAAGAAATTGCCCGGGCCTTCATTCCGTGAACCCGACGAAACGGGCCACCGGCGGTTCGTGAGTCGGAAAGCGCTTATGATGTGTTTGCAAGCGTTCCGATTTCAATGTTCATATTCTCCAAACGGACCAACTGGACTCTCCAGACCAACGCTTTCACTCGGGCTCTGGCCGATTTGCGCGCTTCGGGGCGCGAAATCCTCGACCTCACCGTAGGCAATCCTACGGAGGTGGGCATCCAGTGCGATCGGGACGTGGTACTCGGGGCCTTGGTAAATCCTGAGATTATGCACTACGACCCGCAGCCCCGCGGGCTTCTGAGTGCCCGGAAA
This sequence comes from uncultured Acidobacteriota bacterium, assembly GCA_963799305.1. GTDB lineage: Bacteria > Acidobacteriota > Terriglobia > Terriglobales > Acidobacteriaceae > Acidiflorens. The sequence continues at coordinate 1,286,229 of CAWCWX010000002.1, forward strand.
GCCGTATGCGAGTATTATCGCGAATCCCATGGCCTTCTTGATCTCGATCCCGAACGCCTCGTCCTGACCACCAGCACCAGCGAAGCCTATTCCTACGTGTTCCGGCTCCTGTGCAATCCGGGCGATGAAATTCTTGTCCCTAAGCCGAGCTACCCCCTGTTCGATTTTCTCGCCGACCTCGCCGACGTCAAGCTCGTGCCCTATCCGCTGATCTACGACCACGGCTGGCAGATCGATTTCGACTCGCTCAACAATGCGACGACCAGCCGGACCCGCGCCGTGATCCTCGTGCACCCCAATAATCCGACCGGATCGTATGTTTCCCTCCATGAAACGAATGCGCTGAACGCCTTCTGCAAAAATCATGACGCGGCTCTTATCGTTGACGAAGTCTTTCTCGATTACGCACACGACGGCGCGCCGCGTCCCTCTTTCGCCTCCAATACCGGCGCGCTCACTTTTACTCTCAGCGGGATTTCCAAGATTTCCGCGTTGCCGCAGATGAAGCTTGCCTGGGTCGTCAGCACCGGGCCGGAGGAACTGGTGGCGCAAGCCGGAGCTCGCCTGGAAATTATCGCCGACACTTTTCTCTCGCTGAATACTCCCGTTCAACTCGCCGCCTCGGTGCTGCTCGACCAGCGAAAACTGGTGCAGCCGGTGCTGATTGGTCGCCTGCGCGTGAATCTGGAAGAACTCGACCGCCAACTCGCGTCTACTCAGTCGTATAGACGGCTCCAGGTCGAAGGGGGATGGTACGCGGTCCTCCGCGTGCCGGCGGTGCAGTCGGACGAGAATCTTGTGATTGATCTCTTGCGGAAAATGGGGGTTGTAGTCCATCCTGGGCACTTCTTCGACTTCTCCGGCGACGGCTACCTGATCCTGAGTCTCATCACCGAGCCCGAAATCTTTCGCGAAGGCGTGAAGCGAATCCTGCAATTGACGGCCTGACCGGTCGTGCCTCTCCGGTTTGCGCGGCGTCTGCGATTTCGACGCCCGTCGCATGCTATCCTGATCGCCGTTTTCCTCTTGGAGGGCAAATGTCGATCTCACGTCGTGGATTTCTGGGTTCCGCCGCTGCCGCATCGCTTGTCGCAGGTTTGAGCGCTCAGGATTTGAGTGGTCAGGAGAAGAGCACTGCTTCCCACCACGGCGAAGTCGCAACCACCGCGAAGCGCCCCATCATTGTTTGCGCGAACAACGGCTTCCCTTATCTCGACAACGCGTTTGAGTTCCTGAGGAGCGGAGGCGACACGCTCGACGCGGCCCTGCGGGTTGTCCAGGGGCCGGAGAACGATCCTTTTGAAGACAGCGTGGGTTTGGGCGGATTGCCGAATGAAGAAGGCGTGGTGGAACTAGATTCCTGTTGCATGCACGGTCCAACTCGACGCGCCGGGTCGGTAGGTTGTGTCCGCAATATCAAGAATGTTTCCCTCGTGGCGAAAGCGGTGATGGAGCATACCGGGCACGTGATGCTGGTCGGTGAGGGCGCGGAGCGTTTTGCGGTAACCATGGGTTTTCCGCGCGAGAATCTGCTAACGGAACGGTCCCGCCGAACCTGGCAACTGTGGAAGGAATTTCATTCGACCGACGACTGGTGGGGTCCTGGGATGTCTTCTCCTCAATGGAAAGCTCCCGACACCGCGCCGCGCTCCGAGCTCTGGAAAAAACGGCTTAACGAGATGGAGGAGCTGGCGGCCGCCATCGGCATTGAGCCGGAATTCCGCATGGCTGCAATCCGCCGAGTCCTGTTTCCGCCCACCGGCACAATCCACTGTTCGGCGTTGAACGAGAAGGGCGAAATCTCGGGATGCACCACCACCAGCGGCCTCGCGTTCAAGCTGCCCGGACGCGTAGGTGATTCGCCGATCATTGGCGCCGGTTGCTACACCGATCAGGACGTGGGCTCGGCGGGCGCGACCGGTGCCGGGGAAGAGAACATCAAAGTGGCAGGGGCTCATACCATCGTGGAGAATATGCGGCATGGCATGTCTCCGATGGAAGCCGGCATGGACACGCTCAAGCGTATTGTCCGCAACTACAACAGCGACATGACCCGACTAAAGTTTCTGGATATGACCTACTACATCCTGCGCAAAGACGGCGCCTATGCCGGCGTTTCTCTCTGGGAGGGATATTCCCCAGAACAGCCGCACAAAATCGCGGTACACGACGGAACCCGCCGCGCGGAAAAGACGGTCGCCTTGTTCAAGGGTGCGTCCCAGGAATTCCCGCCGTTCCCAGCACTGCCTGCCGGCGTAACCCAAAACTCGGAGTACTACAAATAGGGTATGCGGGTCGGACAAGAGTGTCCGACCCGAGCAACGACGGGTGTACAATTGGATCGTTACGGACTGAAGCTTCAGGGATCTTCTTCCCGCGTTCGAGGCTCTCATGAATGTCCACATAAGTCATAAAGTTCATAAAACTCCCGACCTCGAAAAAGAAATCAACCATCAGATTGAGAAGCTGCGGAAGCGTCTGCAAGTCTTTCGACCGGCGCTGGTGCATCTGAAGGCCATCGTGGAGCAGAATTCGCCCCGCGAAGGCACTCACGTTTCTCTCAATTTGCGCTTGCCCTCCGGACAGTTGGCGGCGCAGGAAAACGCCGCGGACCCGACTGCCGCCGTCAAGAGCGCTTTCGACGAACTCATGCAACAGGTCACACGCCACAAAGACCGGCTGCGATCCAGTCGCAAATGGCATCGGACGAAGGGTACGGCCCACAGTCCTGTGGAACCAGGCGTTCCTTTCGAGCAGACCGTCGCGGCGGTCATGCCACCAATCATCTCCGGAGACGACGTGCGTTCTTACGTGGACGCCAACCTTTCCCGGCTGGAACGTTTTGTCGACAGGGAACTTTACTTCCGGCACACCGCTGAGGATCCTCCCGTCGACGGTCTTTCCACCGAAGAGGTCGTCGACGAAGTCATCTGCCAGGCGCTCAGCGATGGCGATCGCCCCGAAAGACTCGCCCTGGAACCATGGCTGTATCGTCTAGCCATCCGGGCCATGGACGACATGGGCGCGCGCCTGCACGACCTGGAGTCGCCGGTTCATCTTGAGGACAGCCGCCGGCGCCAGAACGTTGAAGCGTCGGACGAAGCGGTGCTGCAATTCCATCAGCCTGACGAAGGCTGGACGAAGGAAAGTTCGATTCCGGACCGCCGCTTGACCACTCCCGAACAAGCGGCCTATTCCGACGAAATGGTGACGCTGGTGCAGTCGGCATTGCGCGGCGCCGACCGCGCTGACCGCGAGGCCTTCCTTCTCTATGGGATCGAAGGCTTTTCCCTGGAGGAGATTGCCGTGATCACCGGGCGGGACGACGGGGCGGTGCGCGAGTCCATCGAACGCGCCCGCCGCCAGGTTCGCAATGCGCCTTCCGTGGCCAATGAGTTTCCCGGATCACTCCTCAAAAAAACCGGGAGCTAGTCTCTCCAGGGGGATTGAATGATAACCCATGAAGAAATTCGTGAGTTGGCAGCCTTTCAGGCGAACGAGGCGATAGGCGGCAGCGCCCTGAGTTTTTATTTTCAACCTGAGCCACCGCAGGACCGCTCGCATCGCCGCGAAAACATCCTGGCCAAGGACCTCGTCAAACGGGCGCTCAAAGAAGCAAATGGCAGAGTCAAGAACGGTTCGCTCCACAACGACCTGGAACGGGTAATGGAAGTAGCCAGCCGCTTACGCGGGCATGCTAGAGGGTGCGCGGTCTTCGCTTGTTCTGCGCAACATCTTTGGAAAGAGTTCGATTTACCGCCGCGGCTCGGGATGACGGCTATTTACGTCCAGCCGCGCCTTCACCTCCGGCCGCTGGCGATTTTGCTCGGCGCACAACCCGATTTGTGCGTGGCCGTGGTGGATCGGCAGCGGGCTCGGTTCTTTGATCTGCGTCTCGACGAACTGCGCGAGCGCGACGCCATTGTCCATATGCTTTCCCGCAGCGCCGGCAATTACGGCTATCACGGATACGAAGGCGGGCACGCCGAACGCCGCGTGGCCGACGAGGCCCTCCAGCACTTCAAGTCTGTCGCCGAGCGCCTGCGCATCGACCTGGAGAAAGGACTGTGGCAACGGCTGATCATCGGATGTCACTCCAGCAACTGGCCAGAACTCGAGCCCCATCTGCATCCATACGTGAAAGAGCGCCTGATCGGACGCTTCTCCGCAGACGTGGCCAGCGTTGCGGACGAAGAGATCAGCCAGCACGCTGACTTGCTCCTTAACCGATGGATCGACGAACGTGGCCGCTCTAGGGCCGAAGAGGCCATCGGCTTCGCCAAAGCTAATCGCCGCGGCGTCACCGGCCTGCGCCGCGTGTTGCGAGCTTTGGAAACGGGCGAGGTCCAGGCGCTTTTCATGGGCGAAAATTATTCTGCCCGCGCGGTCGAATGTTCCCATTGCGGACATCTCGACGCCCACCTTGTTTCAGCCTGCGTCGCCTGCGGCAGAAAGACGCGAGAATTGAACGACGTTTGCGACGCCATCATCCCACTCGCCATTCGCCGCGACATTGAACTGTTCTATCTCAAAGACCACGAGGAACTAGATCGCGCCGGCAACATCGCCGCCCTCTTGCGCTTCCGGGCAGATCAGAATCGCACCGGACAAATCGCAGCAGCATCGTAGAGCGTTCTCGACTCCCCGTTTTCAGTTCTCAGACAAGAGCATAGGATGTTCACTGAGAACTGAGAACCGGGAACTGAGAACTGCTCTCTATGATTCACGAAATCCTCCCCGTCGGCCCGCTGCAATGCAACTGCTCCATCATCGGCGATGAAGTCACCCGCGAAGCGATGGTCATCGATCCCGGCGACGAGATCGAAGACATAGCCGCCATTCTCCGTCGGCACAATTTAAAAGTGAAACAAATCGTCATTACACACGCCCACATCGATCACGTCGGAGGAGCGATGAAATTGCGCGCGCTTACGGGCGCCCCCATCCTGCTCAATCAGAACGACTCTGCCTTGCTGAAGATGTTGGACGTGCAGGCGGCCTGGTTGGGAATGACAGCGCCCGGTGAGGTGAAGATTGACGATGAACTTCGTCACGGCGAAAACCTGTCGGCGGGGAGCATAGCCGCGGATGTAATCCACACGCCCGGCCACACCGAAGGGAGCGTCTGCCTTTATTTTCCCGCCGAGAAGTTGCTCATCGCAGGCGACACTCTTTTCGCCGGAAGCATTGGACGTACCGACCTTCCCGGAGGCTCATTCGAAAAAATCATGCGCTCCTTACATCAGCGAGTCCTCGCCTTGCCCGACGAGACCATCGTGGTTCCGGGCCACGGGCCGAAGACTTCGATTGGGGATGAAAGGGAAAGGAATCCGTATTTGAAGAGCTAGGTCAGAGGTCGCAGGTGAGAGGTCACAGGAAAATCGGGTTTGATGTGACCTCTGACCGATGACTTCTGACCTAGATTATTTCTGTGTCGGCACCGGCGCTGGGGTCGCCGGTTTGGCAGGTTGGGAGGTCGTCTGCGATCCCTTAACGTCGGAAAGCACCGATGCAGGGCCAGTCTTGCGCGCGGCAAAGACCGAAAGTGCGATCGATGTGACCATGAAGATAATCGCGGACCAGGTAGTCGCCTTGGTGAGTGCGGTAGCTGCGCCCCGCGGGCCGAAGGCCGTCTGACTGCCTTGGCCCCCAAAGGCAGCCGCCAGGTCGCCGCTTTTTCCGCTCTGGAGCAGCACCACGGCAATCAGGAACAGGCAAACAATTACATGAATGACGGTGACCACTACTGTTAACCACATAGACCAAAACTCCGCCGGAGCCGCAGCTCGGATTTAAATTTGAGGTGCAATGCAATGGTGCGGAAGGGGGGATTTGAACCCCCACGCCTTTCGGCGCCACCCCCTCAAGATGGTGTGTCTGCCAGTTCCACCACTTCCGCTAAAATCAATGACTTACAAGCGCTCAGTCACATTTATACACTGTCGTAGTGGCGTACTTCAAGCGCCGCCAGAGGCCGGAGCAATGCCTTCGCTAGCGTACGACGAACTGGAAGGTTGCGTCGTGACTCACGCCGTTCGATGTAGCCGTGACCTTGATCGTATAATCGCCCGTCGGTGTGCCGCCTGCCGGTACCGTGGTCCCTCCGCAACTGACGAGGGTCAGCGCCAGAATTGCGAGGAGTTGGGGTCTAAGCAACGTTTGTAGCCACTGTCTGCGACGGCAGCCCACACTTGTGAACAGAAGCAGACCTAGCCCTAACCAGACCGCCATCCCGGATGGGTGAGGCCCTATCCACGTTACAGTCGGACCAGTGGTCGCAACCGTCAGAGTGGCGCTGTCCTCAGTGTTTCCCGGCGTAATGGAAGTAGGATTGAACGCGCAAGTACTCAGGGCCGGCAGTCCGGAGCAGGAGAACGTTACGGCCGAATTCCACGGACCGGGATCGGGTCGGACTGTGATCGTCTGCGTTATCGACCCTCCGGCGGTTACGGTTATCGGCGGCAGTGCTTGTCCGCCAAAATCAAAATTGGCGTCGACCACCGTAACCGTCGCGTTTGCCTGCGCGCTCGCACCTTCTTTGTCGATTACGGTCAGCACGACCGGCGTAACTCCCACCGGATAAGGGCCGGCGGGTGTCTGCCTGAGCGTGATGGCATCGCCGGAATCTGGATCGTACGAACCATCGTCAACCGATGCGACCGCGCTGTGAGTGGAGCCTGCGACTACTCTGACATTGTGGGCCAGAGCAGCAGGTGGATGGTTCGATCCGTTGGAAACGAAGGCGCATCCCGAGAATTCAAGACTGTAGTCAGATCCACTGGCTGCGCCCGAGGGGACATCGTGCACGGTCACGACATACGTTTGTCCAGCAGCGATGGGCAGCGCAAAACTCTGGACGCTGGCACTGGTGCCGGAGTCGGCGTAGTAGTTCCTGGGAATGTCATTGGGATTGAAGCCCGGCGAATACGCATCGAGAAACAGGTGCTTACCACTGATAGAAGTCAATGTGAACGTTGTGCAAGCGTTTTGGACAGCTGTGAACGTGTAGCTGTCGTACTGCCGCGAGTGGCTATCGATCAAACCGGGCCATGACTTCGGCGGTGTTGCACAGGTGGAGGCAATCCCATTGCGCGACGCTCGGCCCGTCTGCACCCCGGTACTAGTTCCGACGGTGATCATCGGAGACACCGGCCGATATGAGCCCAAAGCTGTGTCGATGTTGAACACCGGCCCGGTGGGCACGGAGAATCGCAACACCCGCGGGCTGGGCCCACCGGTGTAACTCACACTCAGCGTGAAGTCGATCGCCTGGCCGCATGGATAGTCACTCGCCAGCGTGAACGTGAACGGAGTCAGGTTATTTCCCATGCCGGTGAGCCTGGGCAGATCCGTATAGGCGGACGTGTTGGGCTGTGCGATGGTGACGCCCTCCATAGTCGTAGTCAGAGTCGCTCTGATCGCAGTGGCATCCATAACCCCGCCCGTGTTTTTGAGCTGAACAGTGACGATACCTGCTTCGCCCGCTTCTAACACGCCATTGCCGTTGCCTGGATGATCGGACGTGACCACCGTTCCCAGTTCAGGGTTGGCGGACCCGGAGGCACCCACTGCAATGAGAGCTTCGAGCGCCATTACAATTCCTGCGCCGGAGTCGCGGTCCACTCCTGAGCCCATGATGTCCACCGCAGAGCCGCTGAGTGCGGTTCGCAATTCTCCGTTGCTGATCGTCGGTCTTGCCGATTCCAGCAAGGCGGCAATCGCTCCGGCATGCGGCGCTGCGGCCGACGTTCCGTAGAACGGGCTGCCGAATCCTCCGACGCCGCTCACTGAGACGCCGTCGGCGGCCGTAATGTCAGGCTTCTGCCGCACCAGGCCGCCCGTTGACGACACATTGCCCGGGGTAATGGCCGTCCCATCCGCGTTGTAGAACAGGCGCCGTGGACCGTCAGAACTGAATCGTTCGGTCTGATTCCCTGTGTTGAATGGATTGGGATAAGGACCGTTGGCAGTAGCCGGACTCCACGCGTCCAGCGCCGGGGTGGCGGCAACGCTGTAGGCGAGCGCAGCTTGCGAATGGCCGTGAGTTTCTCCAGCGGTCGCCATCGCCAGTCCACCGCGAAATGTGTTCAGCTGAAAGTAGCGATTCTGCGCGCCTGTGTGTTTGAACACTACCAACCGATTGCCCGCAACATTGTAGGTAGGAGACAGAGACTCGATCGGATCCTGAGAACCATCCTGCACATCGGTCGATGCTTCCAGAACCGCGGTGCCGGTGGAATTGAGGACGAAGAGATCGTAGTCATTGCTCGATGCACCTAGCGGATCGGACCAGAACAGCATTACGTAGTTGCCACCGTTGGCGGAGATCGTGTCGTAGGGCTTGGTCCCAAAGAGGTGAACCGTACCGCCCGCGAGAAGACCGAGCGAACCGCCGTCGACGAAATCGCCTTCGTACGCTCCCGCGCTGCCATCGTCCAGATTGCCTTCGTTGCCAGCGGAAGAAAAATAGGACGCACCCGATGCCGTCACATCGTTGACCGCCTGCAGGATCAGCCCGCCATTGGCTCGGCGAAGAGGACCGCCCCGTCCTGCCCATCCACAAAGGGGTTCTCGTCAAAGTAGAAGACGTCATCGATGATGATGTCGCAGCCTGCGGCGCGCAGGTCACGAATGTTTTGCGCGAAGCTTGCAATCCCATTGAATGCGGTTGCGAAATAAAGTTTGGCCCCGGGCGCCAGGTCGTGAACGATCTCCATCATCGCGGTGCCCTCATCGCCGCCGCCGATTTGTCCGGGAAGCACCGTGACGTCGGGTGGGAGATCGCCCAAGGCCTGACTGGCCGCGAGGCTGCTGGCACCATCCGACAGTACGCCGATCCTGATACCGGAGCCGTTCACTCCAAAAGCCATACGCGCGTCGAAGGCGCGATGCGTCAGATCGCCTTCGGAAGTCTTGCTGCCTTGGCCGGTGAGCTCCGCATTTTTGACCTGGCCGCCTCGCCCCCCAGACAACAACGTCGCCTCCAGATAATCGCGGACTCGCGCCGACCGCAGCGCGAATCCCATACGCGAAAGAGAATCGTTGCGCCATCGGGCGACGAATGATCGCGCCGTCATCGCTTCCTGCTTCGGACGAATCGAGACCACCTCAGACCACCCGGCAATATTCTCCAAGGAGACGGCGGGAACCAGCGCCCGAACGCTCCGCATCGCCGGATAAGAACCGTACACAGACGCTCCTTGCGCCTGCAACTGCATCAAGAAACTCGGCGTAACGTCCGCCGCGATATCGACGAGAACTCTGCCATCCTCGTCTACATCGACGCCGGTTTCAAGCGAGGGCACATCCGGCGCCGCAGCCAGTCCCTGGAGCATGCGGGCCGTGTAAAGAAGCTTTGAACAAATTTTCCTCTGCGGCCCGCTGCGCGCCTCCTTGTCGCGGAGCAGCGCGTCGATCTGCTCCGCCGCGTAGGGACTCATCGCCGCAGCGCCCGGCAGTGGCATCCCCGACGCGTCCAGAGCAATCACGTCCGGGGATACGACAGGCCGAAACTTGCGCGTGAGGACGTCCACTCCCGGGTCACGCGCCGAGTAGTCAGCGCGCGCCGCACTCTGCGCGATCGCCCCCGGCGGGCCGAACAAGAAGCTCAGGAAGACAAGCGTGAGTGCACCGACTCTTCGCGCCGCCATAGAGTTCCTCGCCGGGTCCTGAGAACATCATCGGCAAAGGGCGAAATTTCGACAGGGCGTAAAGGGCTGCCAGGCAAAGGATTTGACTCGAAGGGAAATGTAAACTGTGAAGCAGAGTCCCGCCCAATCCAAGCAAGAACGGGACTCCGCCAGGGTTTGAATTGTAAGCGCGGCTCAGAGGTTCGGCGCGGCTGGCGCGTCACTGTCAAAGTCGGGAGGCGGCGGGGGCATTTGCATTAGGCCCGCCCCCGGACCATCCAGCTTTTTGTGGAAGTAGATGACGTTGCCCGGGTCGTGCTCCGCGCGAATGCTCTTCAGCTGACGCCACTGGTCGAGACTTAGTACCTTTCGCAGATCTAGATTCATGAACGTGTATTCCCGCTCCAGCTTGCCGCGAGCCGCTAGTACCAGATCCACTTGAGAACCGATCTGGCCTTCGTCTGGTTGGTCGGCATCAAGCAGTGACTGCAATTTGAGATCCTGCTTTTCCATCTCCGCGCCATCGTCGATCAGCTTCAACCGATGGTCGTAGAAAATCTGATCCAGTTGCGTGATTTGTCCTTCCGAAAGTTGCAGCTTCTTTGAGATGTCAGAGTCACGCCACCATTTCCCCATTTCGCCGTGGTCGCCACGGATGATGATTTGTTTTTCGAATGTCTTGCGCGCGCGTGGCGCCGCAGGGGTCCCCGGCGCAGGAGGCGGAGTTTGGGCGCTCAGCGCCAACGAGGCGCCAAGTGCTACGAGCAAAGAAGCAATGACTCTAGTTTTCATGACGGTGCTCCGTGTGTGGGATGGGTTCAGATTCGTTGTGGTTGGACCTGGCTTCCACCAGGAGCGTCAGAGGCTTCAGAGCTGCCGGAGTCCCCGCCGCCAGCGAATGTTCGACGGCAAGCAGAAGTTCCTGATCGGCGTCGATGGTGGCTTGGGCCGGAGCTTTCTGTGGGCCAGATCCATGGGGCGCAGTCATCACCACGACAAAAAAGATAACCGCCGCAGTCACCGCCACGACCCACAGAGGACGCGGTTGTCGAACTCCTTGACTCTCGATACGCGCCTGAATTCTCGATTGCTGGCGAATCCAGAATTCTTCCGGACGCTGCGATCGGCGACTCGCATCCGCCCGCCACTCGGTAATCAATTCCGCCCGCAAGTCATGGTCGTCAGAAATCTTTTTGGCAGTCATTGCATTATCTCCGAACCTGCTCGCGCACATGTGTCACCGCCCGAAACAACTGGGTCTTGACCGTGCCCGTTCTCAGGTTCAACACCTCGGCAATTTCCTTCAATTCCATTTCTTCCGCAAACCGCAAAACAAAGACTTCCTTCTGGCGTGTAGACAGACCATCTACAACGCGCCACACCGCGTCAAGTTCTTCGCGTGCGAGCATGCCGCGCTCCGGGGACGCCTTCGCGCAAGCTGGTTCCTGTTCGTCCGTGATCGAGTCGCCGTCGTCGATCCGTAACAACCGTTTCCAGAATCCGGCCCGCCGGTTACGCGCATCGTCTCGCGCCAGGTTAACTGCAATCCGCAGCAGCCAGGTCTGTACGGTGCAGTCTCCGCGAAAACTCTTCATGCTCGTGTACGCACGCAGAAAACATTCCTGCGTGAGGTTGTCCGCGTCATCCGGATTCTTGAGCATGAGCAGCAACACCCGATGGACCTTTCTCTGATAGCGGCAAACGATCTGCTCAAAGTCCGCAGCGGTGATCGCCGCTGGACAGGCTTCGGTGTGGGTCGCCAACGCCGGAAGTGAGAGGCTCATCGATCTTTGCGGCTCTATTGCTATGGACGGAATCGGCGCGATAAGGTTTACAGAAGGCTCAAATAAGATGGAACCGCACGAGCACGTTCGCCTGACCGGATCCGCTCTGAAGAACTGGGCGGTCGCCCAGATCCAGGATTCCATCGCGGTGGCCCTACTCTGGCTGCTCGGTCTCTGGATCCTCAAAATTCCATGGGCGCCGCTGTGGGCCGTGCTCGCCGCCGCCTTGCAAGTCGTCCCCCACCTGGGCCCGGTTCTTAGCCTGATTGGGCCGGTGCTGTCCGCGCTGCTGCGCTGGCAAGACTGGGAACATCCACTCTACGTGCTAACTCTCTACGCCGTGATTGTAGTGGTCGACGGCTTGCTACTCCAACCCTACATCATGCGCCGCGTCGCCAAAGTGCCGATGTGGGCGTCAATCCTGGTGCCGATCGTGCTGGGATTTGCCATCCCCTTCTGGGGATTCCTGCTCGCCCCACCACTGCTGGCGGTGGTGTATGCGTATAAGGCTCGGCGAACCGCTTGACGCTACGATCCGATCTTCACTAATGCATCTCGCAACTTATCGTGCCGCTGCGTGAGGTGCAGATACTTCATCTCATCGCGAGCAGCTTTGGCGCGGATAATCTGCAAGAGATCATTTCTTTCAGTGCGCGACCACGACAAAACATCACGGACCAACGACAGCGCCACCGCAAAATTATCCATGGCGACCTGCTCCAGGGACGTCAACGAAGCTATCTTCACACCCAATATTTTCGCCAACTGGCGCGCACACACCGTCCGCATCCGCCGCGCGTCAGCGCTAAAATTGCGCGCCATCCGCGCATTAACCTGCAGCCCGATGTTGCGCGTCGAGAATCGATCCCAAGCCCCGACTTCGCTCCCCGGCAGCTCATAAAACACGTGCGACGCCGCCAGTCGGCGCAGCGTGCGCGCCGATGTGCGGTATTTGGGATTCGCCGCGATCTTTTGTTCTTCGTTTTCCACCAGCCGCGCCAGTTCTGGACGTCCCGGTCGAAATCCCAGCTTGCGATAGAACCAGAACGCGCCTGACTCGATCGCTTCCTCGTTGTCGTGCCCCAACTGATACGGATAGACCGACACGCACGTCGTCCCCATGAGATGGCAAAGACAACGCAGCACCTGGGCGTACACCCACGCCGTTTCACCGCCGCGAAATGTGTAGAAAGTGTTGAAGCCGACTTCCATCCACTCGCACAGCCCAATGGCCTCGATGTAATTGATGGGCACGCCATTCTTCAGGCTGAGTCCGGCGACGTAGGCCCGTAGCGGCAGGCGCCGGTCCGGCGGCAGGCTCCAAAGGTAAATCGACAGCCCGCGCCCGACGTCCGTCCTCACTACCGACGCCGGATCGCCCAGCGTCGTGCCATAGAGTTCGCGATACCTTACCAGCATCACTTCCCGGATTTTGTCCATCACGCCTTCACCCTGCTGACGTGAAAGCTTGACCAGTGCCGGAGGCTTCCGGGCTAACTCCGTCGCCAAAGAAACTTCGCTGCGCTTTATCAGCGGCTCAGTGTGGTAGAAAACGTTCTGCGGTCGATCCCAGTTGCGAGTGCGCGCTACGTGCGAGTTGCCGAGATCCCAGCGCAACGGGATCCGCAGAGCATCGTAGAGCTGCGCTCTTTCGGGATCGGAAATCGGCAGTGCCTCGAATTGCTGAATGAACCACTCCGCGCCCGTACTCTTCTCTCCCTGCGCCGCATCCAGCCACTCTCGCCACGGAGTGTCGGCCTCGACATAAGCATCGTCTTCCAGCAGGGGTAGGATGCGCGGCAAAATGGCAACCGCTTCGCGTCCCGGCTCGAGGTTGTCCCATGCGATTTCGACCTTGCGCGGCATGCGCCGGACGAGCCAGCGCGCGACGTCAAAGCCGAGAGTATCTTCCATCGCGGTGCCGGCGACACCCGAAGACTCGAACGTGTCCCAGCCGCTCAGATCGACTCCCCGGTCGCGCAACTCGGCTACTCGTTGGCCAAAATGGTTGAGGAGCGCCTCAGTTTTTCGAACTACGCCGGGGCCGTGAGGAAACGCCCGCAGGAACAAAAGGGCCTCATGAAAGCGAATGAGCAAAGACGGTTCGGCAGAGCGCGCGGTTGCGAGCGCGCCGAGTAGCTTCAGGACATCGGCGGATCCCCTCCGGCCAAAACGGTAACGCGCGGTTTCAAGATTGGAGAGCCTACGGTCGAGGAGGGTTGTAGCCATGTCCAACGTACATCAGCTTACAGCAAGGCCAGGGCACGCGGGGAAGGAGAAGGGATTTTCAAATCGAATATGCCTCACTCAGAGTGTGTGACTTTTTCAGAGTATCATCCTCAGAGTCTCTGACCTTTTTCGAACTGTCATCCCGAACCGTCCGCAGGCGAAGGCAAGGGCGAGCGAGGGATCTGCAGTTCGCGGCGCCAAGAAATGCAGATCCTTCGCTCCGCTCGGGATGACAGTTTGAAATGGCTACTGCCCTCAGCGAAGCAGTTTCATTCCCGCGGCGCTGGCCGCCTTCTGATCGAAGGTGACGGTGTGCTGACACTGCGCCGCATAGCCGCAGCGCTCAATCAGGCAGTCGGCGAAGTCGGCGCGACCCAGCGAGAATCGGCGGAGAGCCTGCCAAACCAATTCCGCCCGCTCCACGATTAACTCTTTACTCCGCAGCAGGGTCTCCAGGACGCGCACAATTTCGTCCCGCTTGCTCTGGTAGCTACCTTGAAGCACCCAGACCAATTCCACCACCACGATCATCGCCACGAACCCTGACGAATCCCCCGAAAGCGAATCGATCAGCTTCGTCGCTGCGCGGGATTGGATGGGGTCATCCTGGGTGACGTAGCGGACAAGCACATTGGTGTCGAGAGCAATCATCGGGACGATAGGCCACGACGGGCAATGGCTGCATTCATCTGTTCGACGGAAACCGGCTTCACCGGCTTGGGGATCAGCCCTTTGAGCTCTTGGACAGGTCGGGTAGCCGCAACGATGGCGAATTTGCCCTTTCCCTCTTCGACAAATTCCACGCGATCGCCCGCCCCCAGGCCGAGTGCCTCACGCACCTGAGAGGGGATTGTGATTTGACCTTTCGATGTCAGCGTCGCAGCCGCCATACGGTTCCCCAGAGTTCTCCTTACATGATAGTAAGGAATATGTCCGATAGCAAGGACTTTTCAGCGTATGAAATGTGTCTTGCCGATGCCCCGGGCGTCCCACAAATGAAGGTAGGAGACTGCGCGTCCCCCATCTATCACTGGTCGAAAGGCGTGTCATCGCGCCGCATCGGGCAGCGCCCACTTCTCTAACTCTCCAGTAGCCCGCAACAAACCCACGCGCACTCGCTGATATTCAAACTCGGAGTCCTGAAAAATCAGGTAACGCTCGCTAGCCTGGCCGCGCGCATCCACAACGTCGCGGAGGGCGCCGGTTCCAGCATCGAGGCGAGTTTGAGCCGCCTCCAGTCCGGATTGCGCCAGTTGATATTCCAGTTGTGCCACTTCCCGGGCAGCGTCGAGTTGCTCGACCGCTCGTTGCAGTTTGAGCGTCTCTTCCGAAACCTGATTGCGAGTTGCTTCCGCTTGCTTCTTCGCTTTGAGCGATTCTGCCGAGGCCGCGTCGGCTCGCGCGCGCTGGCTCGCGTTAAAGAGGGGAATTCGCAGGCCTACACCGATCGTTGCATTGTCCTTCTGAAAGGCGCCCGCGGGAAAGTATGTGGCGTAGTTATTGAAGGTTGAAAACCTCGCATATTGTGCGGAGAAATCGAGCGAGGGATATAGAGCCCTATGTTCGCCAGAAGCCCGCATCGCTTCCGCCAGGGAATGCTGGTCCGCGAACTTGACGGCGGGGCTGGCGGCGACCGCTCTCTCCAATAAATTTTCCTCCGCAGCCACCGGCGGCAGCGCGGGAATCGTCTCGGGCGCGAGCTCAATGGAAGACAACGGTAAGCCCGTGAGACTTGCCAGATGATAGCGAAGCACATCGGACGAGCCCCGCGCCTCCGCTCGATGCAGACGAAGCCGCGCCGCGACGAGCTTCGCCTTGTTCAAGTCGACAGCGCTGTCGACGCCTTCCTGCACACGAGCGGTTACCGCTTGTTCCATTTTCTGCGCTTCGGCCTCATCCTGCTGCAAGCGCGCCAGGCGGGCCTCCCACTTCGCCAGTTCGGCATAGGTCAAGGCGACGTCCTGGATCACAGCATTGCGCTGGTCTTTTCCTTGAAACTCCGAGGCACGCCAGTCAGTTTTTGCGGCCTTCATAAACTGCTGCTGGGTTGGGTTGAAAACGGTGCTGCTGGCGACGACATTAAACAGCGCGGGCGGAGAACCTTGGATGGTGAGCGGGTAGCCGTAGGTATAGCCGATTCCGGAGCCGGCAGTCAATTGCGGGAGGTAGTTGTTGCGCACTTCACGGTAGGAGGCAAACGCCCTCTGCACATCCGCATTCGCCACCGCAGAGGTCGTGCTGTGCGCCAGCGCGAGGCGGACGGCGCGCTCCAGTGGGAGCGTTTCCGCCTTCAAACAGACCACGGCCATCAACATAGTGATAGCGAGAACAAAAATGTTCCATTGAAGTTTCATCGGGTCACCTGCGCTCAAGCCGCGGCTCCGCCACGACGCACCGATTGTAGTGCGCGGGGCCGGAGCCGGGCAGGGAATTGGTGGGAGTGATGGGAAGTGCGCGCGGCAGCGGGGCGTTGCACCCAGTTCACTGGGAGACCCGTTGTAAACCCTCGCGGCAAGGCTCGTAATTACGGGCAAGCGCCAGGCCCGCCCGATACTCGGCAGCCGCGCCCGTTTTGTCCCCCTGATTTTCCAGCAGTTGCCCTAGAAGATAATGGGCTTTGAAGGCGGGAGCTTCCTCGACGGGACCTTCAGAAAAGTACCGCCGCAACATTTCAATCGCAAACGAAAACGCGCGGCCCGTTCGGAAAAGCGAATTGGCCGCTTCAAACAGGACTTCGCGATGCAGCATGGGTGCTTCATTCATCTTGACGAACGCGCGTTCCATATCGTCGTAGCGTTTGCGATTGCGATAAAAGAAAGCCAGGTTCAGCCAGGCTTCGGCGTCACCGTTGGCGGCTTCGATCATCTGGCGATACTCACGCTCGGCGGTAGCGAAGTCCTTATTCTTTTCCGCAATGCGCGCGTACACCCAGTGTTCCTGGGCGGGGCTGACTTTCCCAATTATCTTTGCCTGTTCGCGAGCCTTGTCTTGTCCGCCGCCCATGATGCCGGGGGCCTCCAGATAGAACTCAGCCACGTCGACTCCCGCATAGGCGTCGTTGGGATCCAGTTCGGCGGCGCGCCGGAATTCATCCCGCGTCTTGATCGCCAACCCGATCGGGAGGGTGGCTTTCTCGGCTTTCTCGCCATACACGCGACCCAACCAACGATGGAAGCCGGAATTGTTGGGCTGCATCTCGACCGCTCTCCTGCAGCGTCCTTCCGCGCGATCCCAGTCTTCGTACTGGAAGTAGGCGCGGCAGAGCTGGTGAATCGCTTCCGCATCGCGCGGATTCGCCGAGATCTGACCATTTAAAGCATTGATCGCGTCATCCACGCGGCCCGCTTGCAGCATGTCCCGAGGGGAATCCGCCAGCGCGGACAACCAAAGAGGGAGTACGAAGAGAAATGCGGCTACTCGAAAAATCTGCTTCATCATTCAGTACTTGACCTGTGTCCCGTCGCCGATCGGTTTGCCGTTTGACGAACTGATTGCAACCATATCGTTGAGCGCGATGCCGCGCACGACTTCAACTTGGGTAAGATTGGAGATTGCGGTTTCCACATCCTGCCGTTTGAGCTGATGCCCCACCACCTGGAGCACATAGGGCTTGCTGTCATCCATGCGGACCGCTTCACGCGGCACCAGCAAAACGTTATCGCGCTGGGCATCCACAATCGTGACTCCCACATTCACGTTCGGCAAGAGCTTCATGTCCATATTATCTACGATGCTGATCGTTTCGCCGACGTTACGTGACCCTCGTAACTTCACGGTGGAGGGGATAGCGTTCACCGTTGCCTTCCAAATCCGGCCCGGAACGGCGTCCCACGTAATCTCGATCGGGTCGCCGGGAGCGAGTTTACCGACATCCGGTTCGTCCACGAAAGCGCGCACCTGCACCTTTCTAAGATCAGCTAATTGCAGCAAAAGATCACCGCTGGCGACGAACGCTCCCTGCTTGACGGGCAGTGAGTAGACGATCCCATCAAAAGGCGCCCGTACGTTGGACTTGGAGAGAGTGTCTTGCGCCGCATCGTAAGCAGCTTGCGCTTCCTTGCGTTGGGCGTCGACGCGCGCAATTTCGGGCCCGGAATAACGGCGGGTCTGTTTTTGTTGGAGAAGATTCAGTTGAGCATCCGATTGCGCCAGCGCACTTTCCGCGGAGCGTACTTCACCGGCGGAAGCTGCGCCTTGCTGCTGGAGTCTCTTCAGTGCGTCAAGATTCCGTTGCGCTGTTTCTCGATCTCCTCGTGCCTTCACCAGTTGGGCGTCGAGGCTGAGCACCTCTTCCTGGTTACCGCCGTGCTCCAGCGCATTTACATCGGCTAGAGCAGCCTTGAGTTGCGTTTGTGCCCGTGCCGCTTGCGCTCGTGCATCTGCATCGTCGAGAACCACCAGCAACTGACCCTTCTTGACGGCGTCGCCTTCCTTGACCAGTACCCGCTGCACGGTAGTGGTCAGCGGGGAATGCGCCTCGAAATTCTGGACAGGCTCGATCTTGCCGTTGGTCGAAATCAGGCTGCGAATCCGACCGCGAGTGACTAGCGCCGTGCGCACGGGAATCGAGTCGTCTTTGTGCGAGACAAAGGCGGCGAGCACAATGACGGCCCCCAGAATCGCCAAGCCAGTCACCCACCAGCGTCGCGGTTGGCGCGCTGAACTGTTTCCATTCAATGGCATAGAAAGAAAAGCGCAAGCATCAATGTACCACCCGCGCGACCCGTCGGCAGACACAAACCAGGTTCTGGAATTACCTGTTTAGATGCGGGCAGCCGCCATTTTGAACCAGTGTTTTGTGAGGTTTGAAGAAACCCGTCCGCAAGACTCGCTACAATATACGCATGCCGAAATCGCGCCGTTACACCGACGAACACGCCTGCGCCGGACTCGATCACACCTTTCCCGAAATCGAAACCTGGCCCAACCAGTTTCCCGGCTACGAGATCCTCATCGACGATCCCGAGTTCACTTCCGTCTGTCCAAAAACAGGATTGCCGGACTTCGGGAAAATTGGGATCCGCTACGTGCCTGATCGACTCTGCCTCGAACTGAAGTCGCTGAAAGAGTACCTGCAATCGTACCGGAACCTGGGCATTTTTCAGGAGAACATCGTCAACCAGGTGTTGAAGGATGTAGTGAAATGGGCGAAGCCGGTATGGGCCGAAGTAAAGGGAGACTTTCGTCCACGGGGAGGAATATCTACCGTAGTGGTGGCGCGGTGGCCGCGGAAGGGAAGTCAGAAGTAAGAAGTCAGATTGCAGAAGTGGAAAGCCCGATGCTGTAGGTCCAAGATGTTTTTGGCTGTGGGTTTACTTCTGCAATCTGACTTCCTACTTCTGCAATCGCCGTTTGCCTGCTATATTCACTCGACCCGTGCCTCCGAAAGACCTCCATCCCCGGACCGCGCTGATCGTTCTGACTGCGCTGAACCTGCTGAATTACGCAGATCGCAATGTACTGTACGCCGTGCAGCCGCTGGTGCAGGACGAGTTCCACCTGAGCAAGTTGCAGATTGGCTATCTCACCAGCGCCTTTTTGGGTTTTTACGTTATCGCCGCGCCCTTTGTCGGGCCGCTTGCGGACCGCTATTCCCGCAAACTCATCATCGTGTTCGGCGCGTTGTTCTGGAGTGGCCTCACGCTGCTCACGGCGGTGACACACACCTATGGAGAGTTGCTGGTCCGCCATACGCTGGTCGGAATCGGCGAGGCGACCTTTGTCACCATTGCGCCGACGTTCGTTGTCGATCTATTTTCCGAGGACAAACGCGCCCGCATTCTCGGCGTGTTTTATCTGGCAATACCGGTGGGGTCGGCGGCCGGATATCTGGTCGGTGGTTATCTGGCGCCGATCTACGGATGGCGTTTTCCGTTCTATATCGCGGCTGCGCCTGGCTTCGTTCTGGCGTTGGTAATGTTGTTTCTCAAAGAGCCCGAACGTGGGCAATTCGACACTCTGAAGGCTACCCCGGAACGTCTCACAATTATTGGTTTGTTCCACAATCGCGCTTTCCTCACCGCCACACTGGGTATGGCCGCCATGACCTTTTCGCTGGGAGGTATTCAGGTCTGGATGCCCCAATTTCTTTTCAGCGAACGCCACTACTCGCTGGAAAAGGCCAATCTAATGTTCGGACTCATCGTGGTGGTGGATGGAGTTATCGCGTCGCTGGCGGGTGGTTTTCTCGGGGACTTCCTTCTCAAGCGGACGAAGAGCGCGTACTACCTGGTTTCGGCGATCAGCATGGCGCTGGGAATTCCCTTTATGATCGTCGCACTGTTTTCATCCGGAAGCATAATGGTGCCAGCAATCGGAGTCGCGGCATTCTTTCTCCTGCTGAATACTTCTCCTCTTAACGCTGCGGTTATCAACTCCGCGGATGCTCACATTCGCGCCACCGCTATCTCGGTCAACATTTTCATCATCCACATCCTGGGCGATGTCCCCTCCCCGACCATGATGGGGTGGGTCGCCGACCATCGCTCTCTGCAAGCCGCCTTCATACTTCCGGTCATTGCCATGGGGATTTCCTCTGCCATACTGTTTGCGGGGATGAAATACGCGCCGGCAATACGCGTCGGCGCTCCCCGCGAGGCGACCCACTAGGCCGGATGTCGTACATTCTTTGGATTGCAGGTGGAATTCTGGCGCTGGCCTGGGCTTCCCGCGTGATTGACGCCGGGATCGGCATGCCTAACGTCGCCGACATCGCCCGGCCGGAATGGGATCGGATTCCGCCCAGTCCTCAACCTCGCATCAGCATCATCGTCCCCGCCCGCAACGAACAGGTGCATATTGCCGAAACGCTCATTCGACTCCTCGCTCTCGACTATTCCAACTACGAAGTGATCGCGATCAACGACCGCTCCACCGACGCAACAGGCGCGCGCATGGACGAAGTTCTTGCACGGCCTGAAGCCCAGGGCAAGCTGAGAATCGTTCACGTCACGGAATTGCCTCCCGGCTGGATGGGCAAAACCCACGCCATGTGGACTGCTACCGAGCAGGCGTCGGGTGAGTGGCTTCTTTTCACAGACGCCGACGTGCTCTTCAAGCCCGACACGCTGCGCCGGGCGATCGCCTACGCCGAAGCGGAGAAGGCCGATCACCTGGTCCTGCTGCCGCGCATGACCATGAAACTTCCTGGCGAGAAAATGATGATGGCTTTTTTCCAGACCCTCTTTGTTTTCGGACACCGATTGTGGAAAGTGTCCGATCCGAACGCGGACGACCACATCGGTGTCGGAGCGTTCAACCTGGTGCGGCGATCGACCTACGACGCAGTCGGAACTTACAAAGCTCTTCGGATGGAAGTCATCGACGATATGAAGCTGGGCAAAGTTATCAAAAACGCCGGTTTTGTACCGCGGGTCGTGTTCGGTCAGGATTTGGTCTCGCTGCGCTGGGCCGAGGGAGCGTTCGGCATCGTCAACAACCTGACCAAAAATTTCTTTGCCCTGCTGCAATTTCAGTGGTGGCGTACGGTGGGTTCGGTGATCGGTGTGGGCTTCCTCAATCTCGGACCCTTCCTCGGCCTGTGGCTGGCTCACGGATGGATGCGCCTGCCCTATGCCATTGCACTCGTTTGTATTCTCGGTATCTACTTCGGGATGGCCACCCGCTCGGCGGTGCGGCCTTACTATTTCTTCCTGCATCCTGTAGCAACCACATTGTTCATGTACATCCTGCTGCGGTCGATGTTCCACACCCTATGGAATGACGGCGTGGTATGGCGGGGAACGCGCTATCCGCTGGAGGAGTTGAGAAAGGGAATGGTTTAAGAGTGGTTAGAGCCGGAAGTGTAGCGCCCGCAACTTGCCGGCTGTCGGGCGGCGTTCCGCCGCTACGGCAGTTCTCAAAGGTAACGGCGCTACGGTTGGCTCTCGCTGGCGTCTTCAATGTCCACGCCGCGCCCTTGTTTCTTCTGCGTCTTCTTCGCCGCCTTGGGATGGCTAATTCTTCCCGGACTGTATTTACCCCGTCGTTCCACGTCGTAATTCTTGGGCAACGGCGGCACCAGGATGGCATCTTTACCCAATTGCCGCGGGTGACGCAGGATAATTTCCGCCCGCCCGTCGTAGTCCTGGACGGTGCCGTTGATTTCAATCGTCCGTCCTTTGAGTTGGCGCACATCTCCGACGTGTCTCAAATCGTCCGCAAACACGACGACGGTGAACGGGCAAGTATCGAAGTTTTCACAGAAGTCGAGGAATGTGACGCCCTTGCTGCCCTCTTTCACGTTGAAGATCGTGCCGCGAACACACTTGGTGGTTCCGATGTGCTGGTGCGCGTTCGAGAAGGAAATGCAATCGGCCAAAGCGCCCGGGGTAAGGGCGCAAAGCGAAAGCGCGAGAGTGCAAACGACGCGGGCGCGGGTCATGGCGAGCGGGCGAGAGAACAGATTCGCTGCGCGTGATTGTAGGTGGCTCGGAACCGAGCCGGGGAAGACAAATCGCGGAATCTTGCGGCGGCCCTACCAGAATGGGAATTTCGCGGACCGGGGTGGACTCACCGGCCCGCCAATTCCATGCCCTGAAAAAGCGAATTCCTGCTACTTGCTGAAGGCCTTCACCGCCGTGGCTTCGTCGTCCTTCACGTCGAAGACGGTGTACAACTTGGTGATCTGCAGCAGGTCGTGGACTTTCTTGGTCAGGTTCAGCAGTTTCAGTTCGCCGCCCTGATTCTTGCAAGTGGTAAAGGCGCTGACGAGTTCGCCGATGCCGGAGCTGTCGATATAGTTCACGTCGCCGAGGTTCAACAGGATCTTTTTATGCCCTTTCGAAAGCAGGTCGCGCACCGTATCGCGCAGGACTACGCTGCCTTCGCCGAGGGTGATCCGGCCGCTAAGGTCGACGATGGTGACGCCATCCACCTGACGTGTGCTGGACTTCATTGTCACTGGGAAGCCTCCTTGGAATCCACGGCGCCGCCGTGGACATGCTTGATCATTTTAAGTTCGGTGCCCGACTGGGACGGGTGGATCTCCACCACATCCATAAAAGAGCGTATCAGGAAAATGCCGCGTCCCGATGTCTTCATCAAATTTTCCGGCGCCAGCGGATCGGGGATTTTGCTGGCATCCAGCCCGGGACCCTGGTCGCGAATGGTAATCACCAGGTCGCCCGCGGTGCGTTCAAAGGCGAGTGTCACCTTCTTGCTCGGGTTATAGGCATTCCCGTGCATTACGGCGTTCACGGCGGCTTCGCGCACCGCCATGGAAATTTTCATGACGTCTTCATCGTCGAAACCGGCTTCGGCGGCCATCCGGCCGGCGGTCTCTTCGGCACTGTTCACCGTCTCCAGAGTTGAGTCCAGCGTATAGGAGACGCGGTTTCCAGACATAGGGCGCACAGTTCCTGAGTCTCTTTCGCCCCGCCGGCACCGAGAACCGCCCGGCCCATAATGCACGCCGAAAAGCGGTTAGCGGGCGATGGAGCAGTTTGCCTGTCGGACGCGGAAAAGTCAATTTTTCCAAGCGAATTCTCACCTAACACATGAACTGTCCGCTGATCCCTTGTCCTTTAGACGCTGCGCCGCGGCGCCTCCCAATGATGCCCAAGTCCAACAACCTCGCATCCTTTCTGGATTCCCCGCGAACACTTGAGTATGCTCATGAGGATGAGCACCCTCTCCCTGAGCGAACTGCTGGGCCTCACCGTCTATGACTGTAGCGGCAGCATCGTGGGACGGGTGCGCGAGGCCGCGCTGGTTCCGCAGGAGGATCGCAACAAGGTTTCCGCATTAATCGTGAAAACAGTCTCCGGCAGCCGCATCCTGCCGTGCGGCTCCATTTCCGTAATCAATGGCAGTGTTCGGGCGTCCACGCTGGTGGCAGAGTGGAATCCAGCGACCGGCGCTGAAGGACAGTTTTTTCTCGGACGCGATCTGCTCGACCAGCAGGTAATCGACGTTCACGGTCGCAAAGTGGTGCGCGTCAACGACGTCGATTTTTATCAGGAGACAGCCCAGAACCGCCTCGTCCTGAAAATCGAAGGAGTGGACGTAGGAGCCCGCGGAGCGGTTCGACGCCTGCTCAAGGGAGTGATTCCCTTCAGTGCGTTGCGCGCTCTGGTACTGCGTATTCCCCCGCGAGAAATTCCCTGGGAATTCGTCGACCTGATCGAGACCGACCCAGCCCGCCGCGTCAAGCTGAAAATCTCGCACGATCGCCTCGCCAAACTGCATCCGGCCGACATCGCCGACATTGTCGAAGATCTGGCTCCGAATGAGCGCGAAGCCGTGTTCGAGACCCTGGACGAAGAAGTTGCCGCCGGAGCGCTCGAAGAACTGGAGCCCAAGGTTCAGAAGTCGGTGATGGAGTCGCTCACTTCCGACCGCGCCGCCGACATTGTCGAGGAAATGGAGCCGGACGCGGCCGCCGACCTGTTAGCCGACCTTTCGGACGACAAGACGGAAGAAATCCTGGTCCAGATGCAACCGGAAGAGCGCCAGGAAGTCGCCGACCTTCTCGAATTCGGAGAACATACCGCTGCCGGACGTATGACCACGGAATACATTGCCTTGCCGGTTACGGCAAATGCCCATGACGCCATCGAGGCCATGCGCAGCTTCGACGGACGCATGGAGAGCATGAGCACTGTCTTCCTGACCGATTCTCATGGCACCCTTGCAGGGACGGTTCCGCTCGCGAAAATAGCCCTCGCCAAGCCGGAAACTCCGCTGCTGGCTTTGCATCAGGAACCGCTCATTTACTGCCGGGCGGAGGCCAAAGAAAAAGAATTCGCAGAGCTGTTCGACAAGTACAACTTGCTCACCCTACCCGTGGTTGACGAAAGTAGTCATCTCGTCGGCGTGATTACCCCTGACGACGTGATCAACATGCTGCGCGCCAAGCTCTAGCCCTCTCTCTTGATGCTGTCATCCTGAACGAAGCGAAGGATCTGCTTCTTTTCGGTCGCCGGGAAAGCCACAAGGCGCTCTACGACCCACCGTTCCTGAAATTCTTTCAGTCCTGCGCCCTTTTCACCTGTTCAGAAAAGCCCTGCTGCGTTTATTCTGACAGGTCATTACCGTGACTTTGACCCCCGTGAACGGCACGCATGCAATTTCTGAAACGCTGGAAGACCCAGATCCTGCTGTTTTTTTCCGTGGTAGGACCGGGCATTATCACCGCGAACGTCGACAACGACACTGGTGGAATCTTCACCTATTCGCAGGCCGGCGCGCAGTTCGGCCACCTGCTTCTATGGACCATGATTCCCATCACCATCGCCCTGATCGTCGTGCAGGAGATGTGCGCGCGAATGGGGGCCGTGACGGGCAAAGGCCTGAGCGATCTGATCCGCGAGGAATACGGGCTGCGCATCACCTTCCTGATGATGCTGGGAATTCTGATCTGCAATTTCGGCAACGTAGTCACCGAGTTCGCCGGCATCGCGGCCAGTATGGAACTGTTCGGCGTTTCGCGCTACATTTCCGTCCCCATCTGCGCAGTCATTGTCTGGCTGATCATCGTCAAAGGCCAGTACAAAACGGTTGAAAAGGTCTTTCTCGCGGCGTCATTTTTTTACATCACGTACATTGTCGCGGGCGTGCTTGCCAAGCCCGCTTGGTTGGAGGCGCTGAAGGGAACCGTAACGCCTCCGCACCTGGCGGCGTTCAAGCAGGATTCCTATCTCTACATGGTGGTTGGGTTGGTGGGCACGACCATCGCTCCCTGGATGCAGTTTTATCTGCAAGCATCGGTGGTAGAGAAGGGCGTCACGCGCCGCCAATATAGCGCGTCGAAGTTGGACGTGGTCGTCGGATGCGTCTTCACCGACGTCGTGGCCTGGTTCATTATCGTCGCCTGTGCCGCCACACTCTACGTTCACGGCCATCGCGACATCCGCGACGCCGCCGATGCCGCCCAGGCCCTGCGTCCGCTGGCCGGAGACTACGCTTACATCCTCTTCTCGCTGGGATTGTTCAACGCCTCGCTATTTGCCGCGTCGATCCTGCCACTCTCCACTGCTTATACCGTTTGCGAGGGTTTGGGTTTCGAGTCGGGGGTCGGGATGAAATTTTCCGAAGCCCCCGCTTTCTACTGGCTCTACACCGCTTTGATCGTCGCCGGCGGAGCCGTGATTCTGATTCCCGGTCTGCCCTTGATCAAGATTTCGGTGCTGTCGCAGGTAGTGAACGGCGGCGTCCTGCCCTTTGTGCTCATCTTCATGCTGTTGCTGATCAACAACAAGGATCTTATGGAGGAGCACGTCAACACTCGTCCCTTCAACCTGATCGCCTGGGCAACGACGGTCATTACGATCGCGTTGACGGTAGTGCTGGTATGGAATACCTTGCGGGGCGGATCCGGATAAGGCGAACGACCTTTTACAATGCAGCAGCCGCACTGGTGCCGGCAGCTGCGAAGACCGCGTCGGCATCCTGCTCGGCGACCGGAATAAACGCCTGGACAACTTTTGCATCGAACTGAGTTCCACTGCTTTCAACCAGGCGCCGGATCGCTTCTTCGTGCGTCAGCCCTTTCCGGTAGCAGCGGTTGGAAACCATGGCGTCATACGCGTCGATGACCGACACAATCCGCGAGGCCAACGGGATATCATCGCCTTTCAATCCAGCGGGATAACCTGTGCCGTTGACACTTTCGTGATGATGCAGCGCGTACAGGCTGGCTTCCTCCAGTCCTGACAACAAACGCAGGATCGACCAGCTGTATTCAGGATGGCGGTTGATGATGGCGCGTTCCTCCGCAGTAAGGGCGGAAGCCTTCTTGAGGATGGAGTCGGGAACGCCGATCTTGCCGACATCGTGCAGCAACGCCGCAACCTCAACCTGGTAGAGGCATTTCTCCGGAACCTCGAGCTTTCGAGCCACCCGCAGCGCCCACTCGGCGAGACGAGTGCTATGGACCCCGGTGCTGATGTCCTTCAAGTCCAGCAACTGATTGAAGGCGCAGATCACCGAGTCGCGGAATGTGGTGTGATGCTCCTCCAGTTCCTTGACCCGCAGTTGCAATAGCGAGCGTTCCACGTCCGCAATGAAGGCGCTGCTCATAGTCGATCCGTTCTTAGTAACGGTGGCAGACCTGCACCGCGTTGTAAGTGTTGAGCCGGCCGAATCCCAGATCCAGATCTGAGACCCAGTCCGCGCGGGCCAGCGCCAGGGGCACCAGTACAGTTGGGCAATTCCCGTGCGTGCCCAGCAGTAACGCTGCGGACCCAGACACTAAGGGTGTGCTGAATGAAGTTCCCCATCCGGCAGCGTATGTGTTCCAGGGATAGAGCGTCACAACACCCTCTCCCGGGGCCGCCAGCCAAACCGGGGGCGCGCCATAGTTCGTGAAATTCGACTGAATGTCATTGTTGTCGGTCGACGCTACGTCGATCACTCCCGCGTACGCACCGGGATAGGTGGCGCCTCGCTGGCCATCATTACCCGCCGACGCCACCATGACCACACCCTTGCTGTTGGCATAGCGAATCGCCTTGCCCAGTTCGGACGAGTTTGTGGTGTAGTTGAAGCTCATGTTCATGACGTCGGCGCCATTCTTAACGGCGTAGTAGATGGCGCGTAGAATGTCGGAACTGTAAGCCGTCCCGTCTGCATGGAAGGCCTTCAGCGGCATGATCTTGGCTTGCGGCGCAACCAGATGCACCAGGCCCGCTGTCATGGTTCCATGGCCGAAGGCGGAATATTGCTGATTATCGAGGACCGCGACCGTGCGCTGGTCCAGTACGGCGACCGTCCGCTGATTGACCTTGGCGGCGGAAGCATATCCTGAGCCCGGAGCGACTCCATTTACGTCGTTTCGTTCCGATCCGCCATTCTGATTGCGCGTAAAGTCGTATCCGGAAAGCAGCACGCCACTCAATGCGGGATGAGTGGGATCGACCCCAGTATCGATGACCGCGACGATCACTCCCGCGCCCGCCACACTGAAAGCGGAGTGCGCGGCGTCATTGCGAGTCAGTTGCGTTGCTGGCTGCGCTACGTAGCCGTGCCATACCGTCGTGCCATAGTAAGAGACCGGCGTTTGATCGGTCAGGTAATCGGGTGTACTACTGGTATTGGCCGTCTCCGTATTTACGGTCTGATCGATTTCCACGCTCACAATTCCGGGAAGCGCAACCTGCAGCCGCAGAAGCGCAGTGACCGGATCCAATATGGCCGGAAACGTCACAACAAAAACCTGTCCGTCCGGATCACCCACACCTTGGTTAACCTGGCATCCGACTAATGCGCACACTAGCTTGATTCCTGGAAGTCCCAGCGAGTCGCGTACGACCAGGCGGGTTTGCGCCTGCGCTGCCGGCGCAGCCAGCAGACTGAACAGGAGTACCGCGCAAACCGCGAGATATCGTTTCCAACTGTGATTTCGTTGATGCTTCATAACCCTTTTTCCGCCCCCCGGCGGGTGCAAAAACGCTGGTTTGAAGAGTTTATGTTCCAGCGTCCCTATCCGCTAATTACACGTGTAATCAGCGCGTAATCGCCTGACCGTAATACCTTCGCGCTCTCCTAAGTAACCGAGCGGGAAGTGCCAGCTTTCAGATTGATCGGGGGAATACGGACTGTCTTGGCGCCCACAATCTCGATGGATAGTCGCAGCCTTTCCTGCGGTGCGATTTCCATCTGAAATTCACCGAACTCGTTTGAGGCGGTCTCCGCCAAAGCCTGGCCGGACTCGGTCCACACGATGACGGCAACCTGCCGCGGCGCGATCCTCGCACCCTTCTTGTCCACGACCTGCCCGACAAGAGAGACCGTTCCCCCTTGCGGCTCATGATCGAGAAACAGATCTACCATCGTTCCTTCGGCCTCAAACATCAGTTGCCGCGATTCCGAAGCGCCCGAACGAACACCAGCAGTCAGGGGCTGGATTAAACTGTCAAACACCAGCCTCGCCATGGTCCACGGACTTGGCTCCGCCGATTGACGCGCCGTAAACTCCAGCTTGACCATGCGGACGACATCGTCCGGCGGTGTCAGGCTCGGCTCGTTAATGGCGATGGCTTGCACCTTCCTCCACATCCCCACCGAGGTTGCGCAATCCGCGCATCCGCTGGCAATGTGATCCGCGATTTCGCGGTTCGATTGCGATGCCCCGACGCCGCGTACAAAATCCGCCCAGCCTTGCTCCGAAAAATGCTTCACAATAACCTCGCTTCGGGGATGAATTGGTTCTGATCAATAAGGGGGACGGGGGGTGGGAAAAATATAGGCAGCCAACAATTAAATATAGAGTCGACTTACCCCTTTCCTATCAATGAGAAAGGAGCCCAATAGTAAGGGTGCGGGTGAGCTTGCCGGATCTCCGCCATGGCCGCCCGCACGGCCAGCGCTTTCGGCATCCCCTGCGCCAGACGCGGAGTAGAAGGCAATCATGAAGTCCCGGGTGCTGGCGTCGTGGACGTCCCACAGGCTGAGCATCAGCGACTGCGCCCCGGCTTGCAGCAGCCCGCGCACCAGTCCCATCAGTTCGTCCCCAGGCGTTACGGTATTTCGCCCGGTAGCGCAGCCGCTCAACACGATCAATTCGGCCGGCAGCTTGCAGTGATACAGGTCGTAGAGGCTCAAATAGGAATCCCCGAGGCGAATGGACGAGAACATGGGGTTATCCTGGCGAAAATATCCGTGCGTAGCGATGTGCACAATCCGGCTCGTCGCGCCATGCGTCTTCAGGACTGCTTCAGTCGCCCCTTCGCCCATAAACAACCTGGCGTTCGGCAGAATCCCGCGCAACGCTTGTACTTCTTCGAGTATCAGCGGCGCCTGCGTATCGGCAATCCCCAGAATCAGCGATCCTCCCGACAGGTTCGCGGACTTCTCGCGGCACAGCGCATACACACTCGCGCTCGGCGCGTAGGAGACCGAAAATTTGTCGATCAGGTACGACTCGCCGTCAAACAGCGCGTGGAAAGGGATGTGGTGTAACAACCCATGCGGAGCGAAGACCAGGTGTTTCGCGCTGAGCAGGTGGGCGATGGGAGCGATCAATTCCTGATAAAGGCTGGCCAAGTGCCCCTGCGTCGACTTGAGCATGGGTTCCTCGAAGTCCGCGACGTATTGTGGATCGAGCCGGAATTTGGCCAGTTGAAACTGGAATAACTGGAGCGTCTTCTTGACCCGCGATTCCACTGTCACCGGTCGAATTTGCAGATTGTCGCGAGTGAGCACGCAGGCGATATCGCGATCCTGAATCCGAAAGTATTCAATCAGGGCAGTGTCGGTGGGCAGAAGCGATCGGATCTTATCCAGCGGCACGGCGCTGGGCATTTGCAAGCCGGCTTGGCTGGCCTCATCGAGCGTCGCTTCACGGAGCACGTGCATCAGGTCCTCTTCATGCGCCCGCGCTTCCTGCTCCAGTTTCTGGATCCGCTCCGGAGAGCGATCTTCGGGCTTCAATTGTTCCCGCTCGATCAGGTTGTAGTACCAGTTCAACTCTTCGCGAAGATTGCGGATGGAGCGAACCAACTGGCTCTGCCCGGCATCCGTGTCGGACGGCACATGCACCGGCTGCATGAGCCGATCCATCAGACTGCGCGATTTTGCCAGTTCGATATTTTCAAAAGCTTCTTCCAGCCTTTGGGGTCCCGTCAGGCAGAGCTCGACCAGGTTCTCGTATACCTCAAGCTTGTTCTGAAAAAATGCGATTTTCAGTTCCTCTCCTCGCAGGTTGCCGCGGAGAGTTTCCAGCGACTCGCGGGCACGCCGGTAGCACGCGTAGGCGTTGTCGGCCTTGCCGGTAGCGCGTTCTACCTCGCCCATTAGAAATTCAGCTTGATACGCCAGCATCGGCGATTCCGTCGAGTTGACCTGGGCGACCGCCGCCTCGCAGTGCGTGCGAGCCGTAGCAGCGTCGTTCATGCGTAATGCAATTCTTGCCAGCAGCAGTTCCGCCAGCACCGCTTTGCTCCGCATGGCGGAGTTACTGAAGAAATCGCGTGCCGCAACGCACTGCCGCCGCGCCTCGAAAAAGCGCCCTTCGTTGAACAGAACAAGCGCTTCGTACAGATCAATCAACGAAGGCCAGACGTGATTCTTGTCGCGGATGAAGAGTTCCTTGGCGGTGGAGAAAAGCTTTATCCCTTCGAACGCCTGCCCTTGCCGGCTCGCCGAAACCGCCGCGAACACCAGCGCTTTGGCCGCTTCGTAGCCAAATCCCAGCCGCTGAAAATGTTCGTTCGCTTCGCGGGCCAGCTGCGAAGCTTCCGGAATCAGATTGACCTCGATATAGATTTCCGACAGATCTAGACTGCACAGAGCGATCTGATACGCGTCGTTTGCCTTCTTTCCGCTAACTGCCGCCTCGCGCAGCATCTGGATCGCCCGGCCATATTCTCCGCGGAGAAAATAGAAATACGCAATGTTGTAGTCCGCGTACGCAACCAGAATCGGCATGCCTTTCTGCTCGCAATGCTGCCGCGCCTTGCGGTACATCTCCAGCGCGCGCGGAAACTCATTCAGGTTCATGTAGCAGAGAGGAAGGTTGCTCATGACAGCAGCCAGGCCTTCCGCATCGTCATGGGCAGCCAACTGGTCATACGCCCGCTCGTAGCACACCAAAGCGTCTGCGAAGCGATCCTGCCGGTGATAGATGTTTCCGATGTTGATGTCGAGCCGCGCCAGCCGCAGCGCGTTTCCTTGTTTCACAAACAGCGAGCGTGCCCGATCACCGGCAGCCAGCGCCTGGTCGTAGTTTCCCAGCAGAAGCAGCGGCTGAATCGATCCACTCAGCGTTCGCGCGAGTTCCACTTCGTCACCCTCTGCTTCAAAGAGCGCGGCCGCTTGCTTGTGCATCTCGATGGCGGCGGAATGCTGGTCAAGCGCATACAGCGCATTGGCGCGCGCCCGCAGGCTCTTCGCCAGGACGATCTGGTTGCGAACTGTCTCGGCAACGGTAACGGCAAGATCGGCCAGTCGCTGTGCGCGGCCCGTATCCACCCGGACTTCTTCACGCACCCGTTCGGCCAGGGTGGTAGCGAAGGCACTCCAGTCGCGCGTGGCGTCATTGCGGACAGATCGCGGCGGGCAGAGCTCGTCCAAGGCCAGCAACCGCTCCAGCGTGGCGTCAAGCTCAGTTTGTCGAAACTGCTTTGACGCTCACTGGAACCCCATGTCTTCCAGATGTTTCTTGAGCCGAATGAGGCATCGGCCGCGGATAAACCCAATCGATCCGGTCGCGATGCCCAGTTCCTTGGGCAACGTCCTGATAAGGACTGGGCGGCGTTTCAAAAAATAGCATGCTCACCATACGCTCGCAGCGCTGCGACAAACCAGAAACGGCGTCCCGAACCATTTGTTCATGTTGAAGCTGCGTGAGCATCTCTTCCGGAAGCGTAGAAGAACTCGAGTCGGCGGCCAGACTCTCGGCATCCTCATCTTCGAGCTGAATCTGCTTCTTCGCCCGGCCCCGATGCTCAAGACATTTGTGATAACAAACCTGCATCAGCCACTTCGGCAGCGCTTTCGGTTCGCGCGAACTTGGAAAGATCGGAGAGCAGGTCGACGCATACCGACTGAAAAATATCGGCCGCATCCTCGTACATCCCGAGCTTGATCGGGATCGAATAGATCAGATTCTTGTATTTTTCGATCAGATCCGCCCATGCCTGTTCATCTCCTTTCAGGCAGAGCGCGACCAGGCGTTCATCGGACGAGGACGAAGGTTTCCTCCGTTCGAGTTGCGCCTTGGCCGCCGTTTTCACCGGACGCCTGCGCTCTCGGCATTGCGAAGATAGAGTTGGTCAGCGTTCCAGAGCGTGTAGTGGTCAAGCAAAGCAGGCTGGAAATTGCCGATCTCACCCTTCGCGCCCGCCAGAATATCCGGTGTGGCGAGGAAGATAAAAGGCAGCTGTTCGGAAATGATCTGCTGCACGCGGTCATACAGTTTCTTGCGTTTATGATAGTCCAGCGTCATCATCTGCTCGTTCATGAGTTGGTCGATCTCGCGTTCCCACGCCGTCGCGGGTTGGCTTTCATTCATATGCCAGAGATGGGCGCTCCCGTTCGACAGCCACACATTCATTTCAGGATTCGGATCGGCGTCGCCGCCGCCCAGCCCCATGATCGCCGCCTCGTAATCAAAGCTCTGGAAAACGCGGTCAACCAGAGCGCGAAAATCCAGCGGAACAACATGCACCTGCATGCCCAGGTGAGAGAGATCGTCTTGCAGCAGAGTCGCCATTTTCATGCGCTGCGCGTTGGACGAACTGGTAGCGATAGAAAATTCCACCGGCTGGCCGGTGCGATCCAGCAACTGCCCGGACCCATTCCATGTGAAGCCCGCCGACTTCAACAGTTGACGCGCCGTCTCCAGCGAACGCTGCCGGATGCGGGATCGACCGATTCACCCATATCTTGTTTCCCGGCCCGACATTTCCCCACAACGGCGTGCCGCGCGTTCCATACACCAGCTTGACGATCGAGTCACGATCCACCGCCGCCGATATCGGCCTGGCGAAACTTGAGATCCTGAAACCAGGTTTGCTTGCGGGCGATGGCATCGAGCTTCTTGCCCGACAAATCGTTCTGGTTGAAGACGAGAAAGTTGTATTCCAGGCTCGGTCCGAGGTCCGCCAGTTGCGACCTCATCGTGGATTGCTCTTTCGAGAGCAGCACATAATTTTCCGAACTAAGCCGATTGATCAGGTCAGTCTCGCCCGCTTCGAAGCGCATCACCTGAGCGTCCTCGCTGCCCACAAAGAGGAAAACCAGTTCGTCCAGATACGGTAGACGACGATTATCGCGATCCGCCTTCCAGTAGTAAGGATTGCGCTCTAGCACTATCCGCTGACCCGGCCAGTATTGCTTCACCCGAAATGGCCCCAAGCCCACGACCTCAGCAGGCGGAGTATTCAGCGGCCACGCTTGCACGAACTTCCCGTCGCGATACTGTTTTTCGAGAATGTGCCGCGGCAGAATGGCGAAACTATCAAAAAGCCGCTCAGCGGCGGCATACGGACGCGGCAGCGTAAAGCGCACCGTGTACTGATCCAGCTTGACGACGGTGAGAGGCTTGTTATCAATGAGGAGCAGGTCGCGCTGCGGAGCCCCCACCGCTTCATCCAGATAGACAGTGAAGGAGAACACTACATCGTCGGCGTCGAAGGGATGCCCATCCGAAAATCGAATTCCTTTACGCAATGCGAGGGTGAAGCTGCGGCCGTCCGGCGAAATCTTCCACGACTTGGCAAGCGCCGGTTCGGTTTTCTGTGTGGAGCGATTGATGGAGATCAGGTCGGCATGCAGACGTTCGAAGACCTCGCGCGAAACCGCGTCGGTGGCCGTCACCGGATTCAGAGTCTTCGGTTCCGAGCGCTGCCCGACCACCACCCGCCCGCCATAACGACCCGTCAAACCCTCGACACGCGCGAGTTCCTCGCCCTGGCTAACCGGCTGGGGAGCGGGAGCAACGGCAAACGAGGTGGCCGCAAACAGACACACGACCAGCGCTAGACGAGCTATGGCCTTCATAAATCACCCCACCCCACAGAACTCGTCAGATTGACTTAGATTTTACTTAGGAACGGCGCGGTTGAAGCGCATCCGCCAGCATCCCATAGATTACGGACGTAACTACGAGCGCGACTGCCGGCGCTAAAAGCCAGCTATAGGAAACCAGTACGCTGTAGTGCTGTAGCGTGGCCAGCATGTTTCCCCAACTCGGAACAGGTTCGCTAACCCCCAGACCAAAGAAAGAAAGCGTCGCCTCCGCCGCCACGTACAGTGGAATCAGCAAAGTTGCCTGGGTGAGAAGAACGCCGAGAGTCTCCGGGAGAATATGCCGGGTCAAAACATACAAGTCTGACCCGCCAAACCCGCGTGCGGCTGAGACATAGTTTCGATTTCTGGCGCTCAGCACCACCCCCCGCACCAATCGCGCCGGACGCGCCCAGCCGATCAGCCCAATCACTCCCACCAGAAGCAGAAATGTCCCCACTGGACTCACGTGAAGAGGAAGGAAAGCGCGCACTCCCAACAGGAAATAAAGCCACGGTAACGCGAGAAACAACTCCGAAAGTCCCATCAGGCCTTCATCAATCCAGCCACCGTAAAATCCAGACACCGTACCGATCACGGCCGCCGTCAACAAAGTAAGTGAAGTCGCAAGCAACCCCGCCGCCAGCGAGATTTGTCCTCCGAACAATAGACGGGAGAATTCGTCCCGCCCAAACGCGTCAGCCCCCAGCAGCATGATTCGGGCGGGCCGGTCGATCCCGAACAGATGCCTGCGGAATGGAAGATTCCAAGCACCGAATACGAATCGCCTTTCACGAAGAAATGCACTGGATATTCCACGAGATCGATCTTCTCCGTAACCGTCATCGTTGGAATTCGTCGCGTAGACAAACGGGCGCAAGTGAAAACCAGACGCGCCAACGAAATGCAGCCGCGTCGGGGGAGCGTAGGGAAGATCCCGATCCTGCACTCTGGCATCGTAGGGTGCGAAGAAGCCCGCAAACAGCACGACTGCATGCAGCGCCGCCAGCAGAAAAATCAGCAACCGGATGCGCCGTTTATTCCGCATCGAGATCCGCCTGTTCGAATCCGCGGATCGGCCGCCAGCAACAACAGATCGGCGATGAAGTTTCCCGCCAGCAGGAACAGCGCGGAGAAGATGATCCCTCCGATCACCAGGTAAAGATCGCGGGCCAGCGTTGCTTCGAGCAATAACGGCCCCAAGCCCCGGCCATCCCGTAGCCACTTCCACCAGCAGGGAACCGCTCAGCAGGGAAGCGATCGAAAAGCCGAACAGCGAAATTGCTGGAGCGGCCGCCACCGGCAACACGTGGCGGAAGAGCAATCGAGCTCGGCCAATTCCGAGGCAGCGTCCAGCTCGCACATAAGGCGCATCGAGAACTTCTACGCTGCTCGACCGCACATGACGAATGACAATGGCGACGCCTGCAAGCACGAGAATCGCGGACGGGAAGAATCAAGTGCCGCGCAAAATCCTGAAGCTTTCCCCAGGCGGAGAGTTCGTCATGGCCAAGCGACATCATTCCGCCAACCGGAACAGCCCGCGTCCGCACTGCCAGCGCCAAAAGTGCCGAGCGCAATCACGATTTCGGGAACTGAAATGAGAAGGGAATTGCCCACCTCGACGACCCGATCGAACCAGCGCCCCCGATAGGCCGCGCTCCACACGCCGACAGGAACGCCGATGATCCAGGTCAGCAGCATGGCCGTAACCGCGAGCAGCAACGTGTTCAAAGCCCGGCTCCAGAGCAGCGGCGCAACCGGAGCGTTATAGGCGATGGAGAATCCGAGATCGCCGTGAGCGACCGCCGCTGACCCAGCGCCCATATCTCAACAGGAGCGGCTGATCCAATCCATAACGCGCGCGCAACGTCGAAATCGTCTCCGGAGAAATCTGCGGGTTCAGCCGCATCTCATCGAAGAAGCTTCCCGGCGCCATCTCCGTGAACAGAAAACACAGCACGGACACCCCGAACAGCAAGCAGCACCGCCCGAAGCCCGCGCCGCAGCAGATACCTCATAGCGCGACTCCCAGCGCCGCCAGGTTCGCCGCGGCCGCCCGCGCCGATGCAACCAGCGCCAGCGTTTCCGCATGATTGGCATTCGCGATCACCTGCGCTGCCGGTCCCTGCTCGACGATTCGTCCGCCAGCCATCACCGCGATCGTGTCCGCCAACCTCGCCACCAGCGCCAGATCGTGCGAGATCAGCAGGTAGGCCAAGCGCGTGCGCCGCCTGAAGATCGAGCAGCAGGTTGACGATCTGTGCCTCGGTCGAAAGATCCAGTCCCGAGAGCGCTTCGTCCAGCACCAGCAAATCTGGTTTCAACGCCAGCGCGCGCGCGATCGCAAGTCTCTGCTGTTGGCCGCCACTGAACTCCATAGCAGCGCGATCACCCCACTGCGGCGACAGTCCGACCTCCTGCATCAACTCTCCGGCTCTGACCCTGCGCGAAGACGCGTCGCCTTGTCGCTGAATCAGCAACGGTTCTTCGATGATCTCAGCCGCAGTGAAGCGCGGATTCATCGACGTCGCGGCATCCTGAAATACCATCTGGACCTTCCGCCGAAACGGTCGGAGTTCTGCGGAGCCAAGCCGCGCGATATCCGTCCCCTCGAGCCAAACCTCCCCGGCATCCGGCTTCTCGAGTCGTGTCACACAACGGGCCACGGTCGACTTGCCCGATCCCGACCGCCCTACCAGCGCCAGCGTTTGCCCGGCGAAGATTTCGATGCCAACATCCTCAGCGGCCACGACGACCTCACTCCGCGCCAAAGGCGCGACCCTTCGTCGATAGTTCTTGCTGAGCCCGCGCACGCGCAGGACCGGCTTTGCCGGATTCATCGAGTTGGGATCAGTTGCCATATTTAAAGCAGCTCACGGGATGGAAAGGTTGGGGCGCTGGATTCCTGGGGTTCACGTTCGCTGCACACCTGCATTCGCTCCGGGCACCGCGGCGCGAACGGACAGCCGACAGCAACTTTTGTCAAGTCAGGAGGTTCTCCTTCAATGGCTGAGAATCGTGTCCGCGATTCCGCGTTCGACAAATATCGCCCGCATAACCGAACTAACGCCTGCGTGTAGGGATGCAGCGGCGCGCGAAATATCTCGGCTGTGCGCCCCTCTTCTACGACGCGGCCCGCATACATCACGACGATGCGATCTACAAATCCCGCCAGCACGGTGGGATCGTGGCTGATCAGCAGGAATGCAGTCTGATGCCGCCTGCCGATTTCCCGCATGAGGGAGAGAATCTCCGCCTGTAACGAGGCGTCGAGTTTGCTGGTCGGTTCATCCGCAATCACCAGCGCCGGACGGCACGCCATTGCCTGCGCGATCACAATGCGTTGCCGCTGCCCGCCGCTGAGCTGATGCGGATAGGCTCGATCGATCCGTCGCGGCTGATCGAAACCAACTTCTGCCAGTAGTTCGTCGACGCGCGCTCTACGTTCCCTTTGCGTCATGGAAAAATGCGCACGCAGCACTTCCGCAATCTGAACGCCCACCTGAATCACCGGATTCAAGGCCAGCGCCGGATCCTGCGGGATCAGTGCAATCGCCGCTCCCCGGATACGGCGCAACTCCGTCTCAGAAAGCGCGAACAGGTCGCGGTTTTGAAATCGTATCGATCCGCTGTCGCATCTCGCATCCGCAGGCAACAGCCGCAACATCGCCGTTGCCAGCGTGCTCTTGCCCGATCCCGATTCCCCCAGAACGCCGACCAACTCTCCCGGCCGTATTTCGAGACTCGCCCGCTCCAAGGCATGTACCGGCCGACCGCCTTCCGGGTGGTAAGACACGGACAACTTCTCAACCACCGCGAGGGCATTGCTGGATGTGCTCTCGGCTACCGCCATACCTTGTCAGTGAACCACAAGGAAAGGCGAATTAGGCCCAGCGAAAGTAACCGTGGTACCTCGGAAAATACGAGGCAATGTATCCGCTCGCGACAGGCTCCGGCAGCATTTGCCGGTTTCGGCTGGGAAGCGCTTGCCGGGTAGTCCCAAGAATTCCGTTCTACCGTTGGTTCGGGTGCTTACTCATAGCCGCGATGTATCTCGTAACAATCTGCGGAAAAGCTCACAAATGCACACACTCACCGCGGAGTAGCGGCATCGCGACCGCAGAAGCGAAATGTGGTCCGCGACTTGCAATAGTAGTTGCGAAGCGAACTACTCGCCCATCAAGGAGAGCCACCAAATGCAGATCAGCCAGCTAACGAATGGATTCAGGCCACTCAACGACCAGCCCGTTTTCCGCCCACCCAGCACGCAGAGACTGCCCATCCCGTCAACGGGATCACCGATCATCGACGTCAGGCCCATCGGCCCGACCGTGCTCCAGGTTCCGTCCACACTGGTGCAGACTTCGTTTGGAAACCTGTTGCAGAGCACCGGAGTAACTCTTCCCCCTACGCCGACGCCCGACCACGGCCGGTTTCTCGGTCCGCCCGTGCACGCAGATAATCTGGCGCCGCAGATCCGCGACTACAAAAGCACTTTGTCGACTGCCCATGCGGACTTGGTCACGCAACTCCAGTCCGCTAGAGAAACGCTGAAGGCGGCGCGCCAATCCCGCGATCAGGATGCAATCTCCTCCGCCCAGACCGCGCTTGACAACATCAATGTCCAGCTCCAGGCAAACCACGACAGTTTTTCCCAGCTCCACCACGACGCAACGGATCTTCGCGAACTGCGGCAGCATCTCATCGCCGATGTCAAGGCGCGTAATCTGGACGCCTTGCAACAGGATCGCGACGCGATCACGCAACAGCGGGCCCAGGTTCTGGCCGACATTCAGGCCTAGTTGCTGGAACGTGATTGTGACAGGATGTTCGGACGAGAGTGCCAGAGTCCGGATCCGCGTCGCCCGTGGATCCGGTTTGTTTTCCAGAGGACGCTTAGAGTTTGCTCAGGTAGTCGGTAATTTCCGGACTATTCCAATTCACCGGGCCGATAAATTTCCGGCGCACTACGCCCTGGCGATCAATCACATAGGTTTCGGGCCAGCGGAACGTACCGTAGAGTGTGGGTGCTTTCTGGTCTTCGTCACGGACGGCGACGAAGTTCACTCCAAATTCCTTGAGAAATTTGTGGTACGCCGCGTCGTCGGCATCAATGCTCACACCCACAACCGTGACGCCGTATTTCTTCATCTTTGCCTGCATCTGAATCAGCGAAGGCGTCTCCTCGATACAAGGCTCGCACCACGATCCCCAGAAATTCAGCACCACCACCTGCCCACGAAATTCGCTGAGCGTGACTTTGTGATCGGTGTCCTGCACCGTGAAATCTGGAGCGCTCTGCCCAATGCGGGGTGGACGGGTGCCGCTGTAGCATCCAATCAGAAGGGCCAGTAATCCAAGTACCGGGAACAAACGTCTCACCCCGCTATAATAGCGGAAATCCCTATGGAGATTGCAGTCCCAGCCACGCCTGAGGTTTCGATCATCGTTCCCGCCCGGAACGAAGAGGTATGCCTGGGCGATTGCCTCTTATCGCTGGTTTCGCAAACCGGCATGACTTTCGAAATTATTGTCGTCGACGACCACTCCACCGACCGAACGCGCCAGATCGCGGAGAGCTTTGTAGGCGTCCGAGTAATTTCGTCCGACCCGTTGCCCGAGGGCTGGACCGGGAAGAACAACGCGGTCGTCACCGGAGCCCGCGAAGCGCGCGGCGAGTGGCTTCTTTTCACCGACGCGGATACAGTCCACCTGCCCGGATCGTTGGCCCGGGCGCTGGCAGAAGCGAAGGAAAATTCGGCGGAGTTGCTGTCGTATTCACCGGAGCAGATTGCGGTTACGTTCTGGGAACTCGCAACCTTGCCAGTTGTCTTCGCCGAATTGGCGCGGCAGTACCCTCCGGCAAAAGTAAGTGATCCGGCATCGCCCGTCGCCGCCGCCAATGGCCAGTACATCTTGATCCGTCGCGACACATACGAGGCAGTCGGTGGACATGCTGCGGTTGCCGACAGGTTGTTGGAGGACGTAGCGCTGGCGCGCGCGGTGAAGAGTGCCGGGCGAACGATTCGGTTTCGCTATGCGGCGGACATGGTGCGGACTCGGATGTATCGCAACTTCCGCCAACTCCGTGAAGGCTGGACGAAGAATCTTGCGCTACTCTTTCCCCGACCGGGCCGGCTCGCAGCCGGCTTGCTGATGTTGTGGGCGCTTGTTTGGGCCGCGTGTCTCTGGTCACTGATCGGCGCGACAGGCAGAGAACGTCCCTGGTGGTTAATGGCACTCACGTTGTCCCCAATGTATCTCGGCAGCCGCTTGCGAAAAGCTAACTTCACCTGGGACATGGAAGTCCTGGGCGCATTATTCGGCATGCCGATGTTCTGTTATTTGCTGCTGCGTTCGAAGAGGGCGCACCATAAGGGTAGCGTGTCCTGGAAAGGCCGTGCCTACCAGGGAAGTGCGGCAACCCTCGCGAGCGCAACGCAAGAGAGCAACCGTCCCTCCGGCACTTCGTCCCAAGTGGCCCTGGAGTCCCGCCACTGAACTGGGCGCTTTAGGTTTTACTGGGTACTAGGTATTAGGTACCAGGTACTGACAACTGACTATGGTTTACCTCACACGCAAAGCCGAGTTTTCCGCATCGCACTACTATCACAACCCGGACTTCACGCCGGAGGAAAACCTGCGCCTCTTCGGCAAGTGCAATAACCCCAACGGCCACGGTCACAACTACACTCTCGAAGTAACGGTGAAGGGCGCAATCGATCCAAAATCGGGATTTGTGGTGGACCTGAAGCAACTCAAAGAAATTATGAACAGGGAAGTGCTCGATGCGCTCGATCATCGTTTTCTAAACAAAGAAGTACCGGAGTTTCTCACCCAGATTCCGACCACGGAGAACCTCGCGATCGCCATCTGGCAGCGTCTGGAACCAAAACTCAAATCCGCCCAACTGCATCGCGTGCGCGTCTATGAAACGCCCGACCTGTTCGTCGACTTCTACGGAGAGCCATGAAAGCTCACCTGACCCGGCGCTACATGTTTTCCGCCTCGCATCGTCTGCATAGCGACGAGATGTCGGAGGAGCAGAACCGCGCCATCTATGGCAAGTGCAACAATCCCTACGGCCATGGACACAATTACATGGTCGAAATCACCGTCAGCGGCCCCGTGGACCACCGCACCGGCATGGTCTGCAATCTGGTCGATCTCGATGCCTTTGTTCATCGGCAGATCATCGAACGCTACGATCACGAGAATTTGAACCTGGCGCGAGAATTCGCGAAAAACGTGCCCACTACGGAAAATTTATGCGTTGCGATTTACGAAATCCTGCACCGCGGCTTCGCCAAAGCGCATCTTCAAAAGGTACGGATTGAAGAAACTATGATGAACTCGTTCGAGTACTGCGGAGAGGGGAACGATTGAAATCCACTACCCAGTCAACCACACTGACCAGCGCCAGCTATGAAGACCTGGTGCGCGAGACGATCGTTCGTCTCGGCGAGAACCCCGATCGCGAAGGCCTTGTGCGCACGCCCGAGCGCGTAGCGAAAGCCTACCAACAACTCACCCGCGGCTACAAAGAAGATCCGGAGGCTTTGCTGCGGAAGGCTCTGTTCACAGTTACCTATGACGAAATGGTGATCGTGAAAGATATCGAAATGTTTAGCCTCTGCGAGCATCACATGCTGCCGTTTTTCGGGAAGGTCCACGTCGCCTACATTCCGAACGGCAAAGTGATCGGACTGAGCAAGATTCCGCGCCTCATTGAGATTTTCTCGCGCCGCCTGCAAATCCAGGAAAGGCTGACCACCCAGATCGCCGAGACCATCCAGAAAACGATCGAGCCGCAAGGCGTGGGCGTAGTAATTGAAGCTCGCCACCTCTGCATGATGATGCGCGGCGTCGAGAAACAACATTCCGCGGCGGTGACATCATCGATGCTGGGCTGCTTCCGCGAAGAGCAGGAAACGCGGACGGAATTCCTGTCCCTGATTCGCCAGCGAACGAACGGTGTTTAGCTCATTTGTGACCTGGGCTTGCCTATGTCGTGGACGGATGCTTTCCGATCGTTGAAAACCCCGGAGCACCGGCTCGCCTGGCTGGTCGCCCTGGCAGCCGACGCCATTCAAATTATCGGATTCCCGCTATTCGTCGAAGGAGTCGCCTCGCCGGCGAATTCCGTGCTCGACTTGCTCGTGGGAGTCATCTTGATTCGTCTGCTGGGATGGCATTGGGCATTCTTGCCCTCCCTAGCGGCCGAACTGATTCCGGGAATGGATCTGTTTCCCACGTGGACCGCCGCCGTCTGGTATGTCACTCGGCAGCAGGTGCGTCCAGGAGAACCGGAAATTCTTCCTCCAGTCGGTCGCTAGTCGATGTTCGCTGGTCGTTTGCTTAAACCTCGTTTGCCAACAACCTTCTTCACCACGCCCCATATCGATACCGCTGCGGCCGTTCTGAAAAAATTTTGATCATCAGCACCCCGGCGACGAACCCTCCAACGTGCGCCCAGAAGGCGATCCCGCCGGAAGTCTGAGAGGTCACGGCGATCGAGGACGCGGTTCCACTGAAAAACTGCACCAGGAACCAGTAGCCCAGCATCATCCACGCTGGAACGTGGAAAAAGAAAATCGGTGGAAACCAGACCAGCACTCGAGCCTTCGGATACAGAATGAAATAAGCTCCCAGCACCCCGGCGATCGCGCCGCTCGCGCCCACCGTGGGAATGGCGGAGAACGGGTTTACGACAATCTGAGAGAGCGCCGCCACGATCCCGCTCACCAGGTAAAACAACAGATAGCGGAAATGTCCCAGATAGTCTTCGATGTTGTCGCCGAAGATCCAGAGAAAAAGCATATTGCCGGCGACGTGAAAAAAGCCGCCGTGCAGAAACATCGAAGTAAACAAAGGCAGCAGGGCAGTGGCCGGACTATCGTAGGAGTGTCCTGTGAGGACAGCAACAGTGTGCCGTGGAACTACGCCGAATTCCGCAATAAACGCGTTCAAGGCCCGGCCGCTCTGCATCCCGACCGACAGTTCCCACAAGAAGACCAGCACGTTCAACACGATCAGAAAATAGTTGATATAGGGAGTAGAAAAGCACGGCTGGTCGTCGCGGAGGGGAATCATCTAATTTGTAATCTGGTAATTTGTAAAAGGGTGATTTGGAACCAGCTGCCGTCTGACCAATGATCTCTATCAGATTACCAATTACCAATCACAAATTACCAATTCCATGAACAGCGTTCTGGTGATCGACAAACCGGCCGGGCTGACGTCGCACGATGTAGTCAATCGCGTACGACGAATCCTTGGACAGAAGTCAGTCGGCCATCTCGGCACCCTGGATCCCGCTGCGACCGGAGTACTGCCCGTCGTCACCGGCAGTCTGACGCGGCTCGCACAATTCTACCTGCATTCCGAAAAATCCTACGAAGGCGCAATCCGCTTTGGATTCGCGACCGACACCTACGACGCTGATGGCGAAGCGACCTCTAGGGAAACCGAAATCTCGCTCGATCTGGAAAAAGTACGAGAACTGGCCGCCCAATTCCGCGGCACAATTCAACAAGTCCCCCCACCGTATTCCGCAAAGAAAGTTGCGGGCGTCCGGGCCTACAAACTTGCGCGCAAGAAACAGGACGTCACTCTCGATCCGATCACGGTTGAGATCAAAGAGTTTGAAATCCTTT
The DNA here is from genome assembly GCA_963799305.1 of uncultured Acidobacteriota bacterium. Classification (GTDB taxonomy): domain Bacteria; phylum Acidobacteriota; class Terriglobia; order Terriglobales; family Acidobacteriaceae; genus Acidiflorens. The sequence continues at coordinate 1,329,978 of CAWCWX010000002.1, forward strand.
CCGCCGAGGGCAACTGCTGCAATTTTCGAGCGCGCGTGGCCTCGGGCACCTACATGCGTTCCGTGGCGCACGACCTGGGAGCAACGATGGGCTGCGGCGCGCACTTACAATCCTTGCGCCGGACAGCGGTGGCGGAGTTCGGCATCGCCGATGCTCACACCCTGGAACAACTGGCTCTGGCGGTAGAGCAGGGAAGAGTGGAAGAGTTGGCTGTCCACCCGAGAATGTTGTTGCCACGCTTCCCCTGTGTCACCGCCGACGACGGCAGCGCGGCCATGATCCGCAGCGGCCGGGCGGTGAATCTGCCCGAAATGTCCCGCGAGCGACTGGTCAAGGTTTTCTGCGGTCAACGCGAATTGATCGCCATCGCCACCCGCATCGCGGGGACGCTGTTCCATCCCGGCATCGTGTTTATGCAGGACTGACCGTCGCCCGTTTTCTGCGCACAGGAAACCAACCGTGTGGGATATAATTCCGCCGCCTTCCCCGGCGATTGTTTTTCTCTGCTCAGCATTAGCGGCACAGCGATTCTTGCTGCATTTTCTAAAAATACACTTTCTCGGAGGGACGTAATGTTCTGTACCGAATGTGGTGGCAACATCAGTGCTTCCGATCGAGCTTGTCCTTCATGCGGAGCCCGTATGCAGGAAGATCGTCCGCGAACTGTCCTCGTTCCGCCCACTCCGCGGCCTGCCGCGGCAGCCGTGGCCGCTAACTATGCCAAACCTGGTTTTGGGGTCATGGGCTTTACTCGGTCTATCCTGGGGGCGCTGGCGCAGGGCAAGGTAATTCGCAACGCCATCGCTCTGGTCATGCGGATCGGGGCGGTTTTGATCCTGCTCGCCGGATTGCTCGTAGTGATTCAGATTTTGAAAATGGCGTTCCAGATTTCTTCGGCCACAGCTACCATCGGCGGCCTGGTGGTGGCGGTACTGCTGGGCGTGGCGTTTTTTGCCGTCGCGCAGATCTATTTGTATCGCGCCCAATCGGTCCACGATCTGGAGGACTCGCCTTTCACCATTATCCCCATCCTATCGATCCTGTTTCGAGCATCGGGCGAATCCTATGCAGTTGGGGCGTTGGCTTTCGGAGTGGGTGGCTGTCTCTTCACCTGGCTGAGCGGAATGAATCCGATGATGCTCCTCTCGAGTTTGGGTCCATTCATGCCACCAATCCCGGGAATGAATGAAATGGGCGGCCAAAGTTTTGTCTCCGGCCTGATCTTCCTCGTGACCATGATCGTGGCGGCCTTTGCGTCCCTGGTCGCGTTTTACGCGCTAGCCGAACTGGTCGTGGTGCTGGTCGATATCGCCATGAACGTACGTCGTCTGGTGAAAGGGCAATCGGCCGTGGCTGCCTAGACCGGACTACGCGTCGCGCGGCAATTTAACACCGAGTAGGAGGAAGCGATGAAGTGTCCGAAGTGCGCCCAAGAGGCGGGGTCGGGTCGATTTTGCCGCAGTTGTGGATCTCCCACCGCGGCGAGCCCCGCACCCGCTCAAGCAGCCAGCGTCTGTCCTTTCTGCGGAGCGGAGGTGCGTCCCGGAGCGAAGTTCTGTGCCAGTTGCGCCGCGCCTTTGGGCCAATCGGCTGCCCCTCCCGCCGCAGCCGTGGCCATGACCATGTGCGTAAATTGTGGCGCGGAGACCCCGGCAGACACCAAATTCTGTAAGTCCTGCGGGAAATCGATGGCCCCGGCCCCGCCGCCAGTTACACCCGACCTGCTGCCGACCGTCATGATGGCTTCGCCGTTGCCCCCGACTGCTCCAAACCCCGCGCCGCCGGAACCGCCGCCTGCTCCCCGACAATCCGTAGCGCCACCGCCCGCTCCGCCACCTCCCAGGAAGGAACCTCAACCCGCCCCGACCCCTGTTGCAAAGAGTGAGCCTCCGAGGCCCGCAGCAGCGCCCGCAACGCGGCCAACCCCAGGGAGCAACAAGATCCTGGTAATTGCCGGCATCGTGGTTCTTGCTCTGGTGGCGGCCGGAGCTAGTTTATAAGTTCGTGCTCCACAAAACGCCGGCCCAGAGTGCCCCCGTTGCGGAATCACCCGTAGCCGAGCCACCAGCGGCCGCAACTCCAGCGGACACCAGTTCACAGACCGGGGCTTCGGATACTGAACCTGCAACTCCCGCCGACCAAGCGAATCCGCCTGCGGATTCTACCGCCGCCGAAACCACCCCGGCAGGGAATAGTTCCCCAACGGGAAACGCAGCAACAGCCCGCGCCCCGAAGCGATCTCCGGTTACGCCAAAGGGACCCGGATATACCCAGGCCCATGCGAGTGCTCTACAGGCCCTGGCCGCGTCGCAGTATCTCACTCCCGCGGACGGCAGTGCCCTATTTTGGGCCCGCAAAGCGAAGGCCCTCGGAGATCCCGGAGCCGACCAGATCGAGCAGCAAGTCTTTACCAAGCAGATGGCCGACATCTCGACAGCCCGGCAGAGTCACCTCTACGACCAGGCGCAGGCCCAGCTCTATCAGTTAGCCACTAATTTCCCCGATCACACCGAGTTGCGCCAACTACAAGATGACATTCACCAGGAGCAGCAGCATTACACGCAACAAACGGAGGAAAAGCGCCGCCAGGCAGAGCTACTGGCGCAAACCAAGAAGTTTCCCGTCCAGCACCGTCACGGCGTAGGTGGCAGTTTCTGCACCGGCATCATCACCGTGACGCCGGACGGCGTCGCCAAATACGACTGCACCACCGGCGATTCCGGCGGACGTTGCGAGCACGTCATCTTTGCCGCCGGCTCACTCAAGGAAGTCAAACTAAAAGGTGACGGCTCACTGCACATCGCCACCCACCAGCAGGGAAACTTCGATTTCTCCGGAGGCGACTTCACCATCAAGGACGCCGCTTCTACGCTGGCTCCCCTGGTGAAGCATTGATGCCAGGCAGCGTGGCCTCCATATGCAATGTCCGATAACAGGTATTATGTCTAGTCGGTGGGCGGGTCAGCCAATCACCTCGATACGGCTTTGTCCCGGACCATTTGTGGGCAGCAGCGAAGTCGCCCGGCGGTCGAGCGTGGCCAGCCGTCCTCGATTGTGAATCGCTAGGCCCAGCAGATATGCGTCGGTGATCTGTTGGTGGCCAACAACTTTACCGACCTTGGCCAGAGCCTCGTTAACGGTTATCGCCAGCCGGCCAGAATTGATGTGCGGGATGCTCAAGGTTAGCGTGCAACAGAGAAAGTGCCTGCTCCGGAGCCAGTGCGTCGCGCGAAAATGCAGGGTTGGAAATGATGCGAACGAATCCCGACTGCGTAAAGCGGACAACTCGCCCAACCCTTGCGCCCCTCACGAGCCAACCATCGTTGTACGGCGCTGTGCGCACTGTGTCGCGGCCAAGCCATCGCCACAGAGCACATTTACGTCGAGGAGACAGGCGCTCAAAGCTCTTCGTCCTCGAGTAGTCGCCGCACATCCTCGGTCGTCACCACCGGAGAATCCGGGGGCAAGTCCACCACGTGCACACCGTTCACAATTCGCGTCGGCATCGGCGTAGTCAGGCCCCGGTGGACAAGTTCTGATACTGCCCGTCCCAGCGGAACCGAACGCTGCCTGGCATAGTCCTTCACCAATCGAAGGGTGTCATCGTCCAGATTGAGAGTGGTCCGCATATCAGTAAGGATGTCACTAGTCTATTATGATGTCAAGCCTCCATCAGAAACATCACATTACTTATATGATGACACAAAGATCTCGTTGATGCCCCATTCGCCGCGGAGAAATCGTCCTGTTCTTTAACTCGGCGGCCTCAACAGTTCCGCAAGGTCGCCCCGAAACTTGTTCAGCGCTTCAATTCTCTCCGAAGTCGCCTCCACAATTTCCAACTTCGCCTGAAAGACCTTGCGGCCTTCCTTTTCGGTCAGCACGCCCATAACTTCGCCCATGCGCCAACCCGGCGTGCCCAGCACTTGCAAACCGTCCACGCCCGGGACAAGCAGGGCCACGCAGTTGTCACGAATCACGCCAATGCACTTGGGATAACGATCGAAGGTCTGAAGCTCGAAGCCAGCCAGATAAATGCGTTGCAGTTGTTCGGCGGAATCCATGAAGGGAGTTGGTAATTTTGTAAACTGCGTTGCAGCTGAGAGCTTTTCAATTACAAAATTACCCAATTACCAAATCCCTACATCTTGTACTTGCCCAGGTCATCGTCGCTGAGGCCTTCGAGAAACTTGCGCAATTCGTCGCTGGTGGCTCTTTCCGAAAGGTTGCTGGCCTGTTTCGAATTCTTCAGCACCTGATCCTCGACAAAGATCGGGCAGTCCATCCGCAAAGCCAGCGCCAGCGCATCTGACGGACGGGAATCAACGCTCACAACGTGCCCTTCCCTTTCCAGCCAGATCACAGCGAAGAAAGTGTCGTCCTTGAGTTCGGTCACGACGACTTTATGCACCAGCGCATCCAGGCCGGTCAGGACGTTCTTGATCAGGTCGTGAGTCATGGGACGCGGCGTGCTGACCTTCTCGATTTCGAGAGCGATAGCGTTCGCTTCGTACACCCCGACCCAGATCGGAAGCACCGTGTCACTGCCAATATCTTTTAGCAGCACGATGGGCATATTGGTAACTGGGTCCATCATGAGCCCCCGAATTTTCATTTCCACTTCCATAAAAGGCCTCGAAAGGCAGTGGATAGTGACTAGTGGATAGTGATTAGTTCGATCGATTAAGGGTGCACTATCCCTATCCCTTGGATTCAACTATCCACTATTCACCATCCACTATCCACTGGATTCCACTATCCACTGCTTTCTCCCACCAGACTGTTTGGGAAGCAGGCGGTGACGCGTACATCCACATAGCTTCCTGTCTTCAGTTCCCTTCCCTCCGGCGCGGTGAAGTTCAGAACTTTGATCTGCGATGTCCGTCCGATCCACTGGCCGCGGGCGGCGTTCTTCCCTTCCACCATCACTCTCAATATCTGCCCCAAATGTCTCTTATTACGATGCGTCGAGATCTGCCTTTGTTTCTCGTTCAGCACCGCCAAGCGGCGAGTTTTCTCTTCATCGGGGATGGCATCATCAAGCCGCAACGCGGGCGTATTTGGGCGAGGAGAATACTTAAAAGTGAACGCGCTGTCATATCCAACCACGTCCAAAAGCGACAGCGTTTCCTCGAACTCGCGTTCCGTTTCGCCCGGGAATCCGACGATCAAGTCCGTCGTGATAGAGATGTCACGCTTCGCGGAGTGAATCCACGCGATCCGTTCGAGATATTCGTCGCGAGTATAAAGCCTCTGCATCGCATCCAGCACGCGCGTCGAGCCGCTTTGAATCGGCAGATGAACGTGATCGCAAAGCTTAGGCGAAGCCTCAATGGCTTCCACAATATCGCGCCCAAAATCTCGCGGATGGGAGGTAGTGAACCGTACTCTCTCGATTCCCGGAATCTCGCCGATGGCCAGCAGCAATTCCGCAAAGCTCTGTTTTCCATCAGGATCGCGGAAAGAGTTCACGTTTTGCCCGAGCAATTGAATTTCCGAGTAGCCGAGGTCGGCAAGCTGTCGCGCTTCCTCCAGCACCGACGTCGAAGTGCGGCTGCGTTCTTTTCCCCGCGTAAAAGGTACGACGCAATAGGCGCAGAATTTGTCGCAGCCTTCGATGATGGTGATGTAGCCGCGATGCGGATTGGTGCGGGAGGTATACTCCGTCTCAAAACATTCGTCGGTCTCGCGGTCATCGAGTCCGGTTGCCCGTTTCCCTGCCTCGATCTGCACCAGCATCGCCGGCAGATTCCGGTACGACGCCGATCCGGCCACTAGCGACACATACGGCGCCCGCTCGAAAATCTTCTCGCCTTCTTGCTGTGCCACGCAGCCGAGAACGCCGAATTTCTTGCCCTGCGCCTGGTACTTCTTATAATCGTTCAGCCGGTTGAACACTTTCTGCTCCGCCTTATCGCGGATGGAGCAGGTGTTGTACAGCACCAGACCGGCCTCTTCCACGGTCGGAACCTGTCGATACCCTTGCTGAATCAGCGTGCCCACGACCTTTTCGGAGTCGTGCACATTCATCTGGCAGCCGAAGGTCTCGAGGTAAAACGTCTTTTCCGTGGACTCCGACACTGCCTCAGTATAAACCAGCTTTGCGTCGGAAACTTCCAGTCAACTGACGAACGTGCCGGCGAGCCGATGCCAATTAGTAACGCTACCAGGCTTCCGCGCCCCTTATACTGATCCTGCCGACCGTGTGCATCTGCTTCTTTCTGGACGTGTTCCTGGATTCCGGTCCAACACGGCCGGGGAGTTTTTAGCTGCGTTGACCATTTTCGGCATCGAAGTTAACAGCATTTCGCGAGTCTCGGTCTCGCGACAGAAACTTCGGGAGACAGACTTCTATGACAACAACGATCAAGAAGTTAACCTGGTGGGGCGCAGTTCTCGGTCTCGCGCTCGCGACAGTAATTCAAACCACTCCCACGGCCGCTCAGGATCAGGGCCAAGACCAATATCCAGATCAGAACCAAGACCAGAATCAGGACCAACCGGACGATCCCCCCGGCCGTGTCGCCCGTCTCGGCTACATGGAAGGCTCAGTCTCCTTCCAACCCGCCGGCGAACCTGACTGGGTGCAAGCCGTCGCCAATCGTCCGATGACCACCGGCGACAAGCTCTGGGCCGACAAAGATTCGCGCGCCGAATTGCAACTCGGCTCCGCCGTAATCCGCCTGAATTCCGAAACCGGCTTTTCGTTTCTGAACCTCGACGACAACACCGTTCAAATCCAACTCACGGCCGGCGCGCTCAACATCCGCGTGCGCGAGCTTGACCAGAACGATTTCTTCGAAGTCGATACACCCAACCTGGCGTTCTCCATTACTCAACCCGGAAGCTATCGCATCGAAGCCAGCGAGGACGGCAACTACACCGTCGTCAGCATCCGCGACGGCGGCGGCCAGGCTACCGGCAACGGCCAGACCTACACCCTGCACGCCGGACAAAGCGGCACCTTCAGCGGCACCGACTCCCTGAACGCCGACGTAGTCGAACTCGGCCGGCCTGACTCGTTCGACAACTGGGCCGACAGCCGCGATCACCGCTACGACGATTCCCGCTCTGCCCAGTATGTCTCTCGCGAAGTCGTCGGTTACGAAGACCTCGACGACTATGGCGACTGGCGCGACAATTCCGACTACGGCCACATCTGGTATCCCCGCCACGTGGAAGCCGGCTGGGCGCCGTATCACGATGGACATTGGGTCTGGATTTCTCCCTGGGGCTACACCTGGGTCGACGACTCTCCCTGGGGCTACGCTCCCTTCCATTACGGACGCTGGGTAGTCATCGGCGGACGCTGGGGCTGGGTGGCCGGTCCAATCGCAGTGCGGCCCGTCTACGCACCTGCACTAGTCGTATTCATCGGCGGTGGAGGAGTTAGCGTTGGCTTCGGCGGCAACGTGGGATGGTTCCCTCTCGGTCCGCGCGAAGTCTATGTGCCCTCATACCGCGTCAGCCGTCGTTATGTGGACCGCGTCAACATCAGCAATACCAACGTCACCAACGTTCAGATCACCAATGTCTACAACACCACCATCATCAACAAGACCACAAACATCACCAACGTGACGTACGTGAACCGGAATGTACGAGGCGCCGTCACCGCCGTTCCGCAACGCACGTTCGTAAACGCACAACCCGTGCGCGGAGCCGCAGTGCGTGTGAATGAGCGCGACATCGCCAGAGCGTCCTTGAGTACCAGGGCCGCCTTTGTTCCCACTCGCGACAGCGTTTTAGGAGCCAGAGCTTCGACCGCAGGTCGCGTCAGTGCGCCGCCGCAGGCCGTGATGAACCGCCAAGTCATCGCCAAGCGTGTGCCACCGCCTCCGCCTGTCCCCTTTGCCCGGCAGCAACAGGCCCTCGAAGCGCATCCCGGACAACCGTTGGCCAGAAACGAAGTGCGAAAACTGCGTCCAGCGAACACGGAAGCAGCCCACCCCATGGTGAGACAAGCTCCCGTCGGCAGACCAGCCACGCCCAACCAGGTCCGTCCCGGACAAGAAGTCAGGACGTCACCCAATAACCAGCCTGGAAACCGCCCCGGCAATCGACAACCGTCCAACGATCGTCAGGGCAATGACCGTCCGGGGAACAATCGTCCAGGAATGGCAAATCCAACTCCGGACAATCGCCCGGCAGACAATCGTCCAGTGGCGCAACCGGACAATCGTCCCGACAAGAATCAACCCGGCAATCACCCGGCAGACAATCGTCCAGCGACGCAGCCGGACAATCGTCCTGACAGAAATCAGCCCACCAATAGGCCCGCGAACGAGCGTCCGATGACGCCCCCTTCCGGCGAGCGTCCGAATCGGCCGAACAACTACCCGTCCGACACGAGCCGTCCAAGCCAGCCGACAACTTCGAATCCGAATTCGAATTCGAATAATGATCAGCCGCGGCCGGAACGACCCGCGCCCGCCCAACCAACGAATCGCCCCGACGGCAATCAGCCAAATAACAGGCCACAGACGGACCGCTCGCAGCCGGCGCCTGGCAACGATCAGCCAAATGCCCATCCGAACGAGCGTCCGGCGACTCAACCTTCCGACCGGCCCGATCGGAATCGTCCAGAGCCCAACCGCGAGCAACCCGCTCCCCGTCCCGATCGCCAATCGAACACCGACCGGCCTCCCCAACACACACCTCCACCGGACGCTCGACCTGCTCCTCAACGTGAGCAACCCAGGACACAGACACCACAGCAAAAAAAGCAGGAAGAAAAGAAGCAGGAAGACGATCGCCGGAAGCGCGACGAGAAGCCGCCCAACAAGTAGAGCTTACCTTACAACAATGGCGACCCCGGAGAGACTCGAACCCAACCCTCAGAACGGAGATCGGCGGTGTCGACGCGGAAGTTGGCGTAATCGCCGATTAGACCTATCTAAGTCTTCTCGGAAAGGGGTGAAACGCCGGTTCTTTTCCTCTTGACTCCGACATTACTAGCGATATGATATCTCCCTTGACACTGGCCGAGCCTCCAGCTTTGAATCGTGTCCTCGGGGGAGGGAACATGGTTCGTCCGATCCTGCGCTCGGCCTTTGGTCCGAGGGCATTCTGAGCGACGCCATTACATTGACCGTGCCGGATGGTTGGTGTAAATCACCCGTTTTCATCTCATTTCAACAGCTATCGGGAAGGACGCGCCGAGGCACGGGTCTGCACGCGCCTTGCACGCTCCCTGAGGTAACGCATCAATCCGCCCACAGAAATGAACAGCGCAGTAGAGGGTACGAGCAATCTTGACCACGGAGACTCATCTAACCGAAAGAACAGGGAATGAGATAAGTGTAGTGCACCCCGCTAGAACTGGACACGGAAGTTAGTTAGGCTTGGGGCCTCCGCCAGGAGGCGAGAATGTCGAGAAAGCCCGGCCCGGCAGGCTGCCGGACAGTTGTTGGTGTAAACACTGTTTCGTCAACTGAGTGGACTATTGTGAATGTCCACAGCCACCAAGCAGTCAGCTATTGCCCAAATCGCCCGATGATTACGCCTATGATGATTCCACCGAGGGCTCCCATACCGATGATCGGCGCATACGCCTTGGTGATAATCGCATCGGGGATACTCAGCAGCAGACCAAAGCATAGGCCGACCGCCCAGCTGGGCCAAGGCAAACGGGCCGCGCCTATGGCGAACCCAACTCCAAAGCGGGCGATGAAAGCCGCCGTGATTGCGGCTTTTTTGTCGGGAAAGCTCATCGGCAACATAATTCCGATGTCGATTGCGCCGAACACCAAACCACAGATAATGCCTAGCAGGATTCTAGACATATCGGCCCCCATTTTAGGCTGCTATCTGATGCAGGCGTCTTAGTAAACCAGCTAATTCTCCCAGTGTCCAGATGAGACTGAGATTCCTGCTTCCATCGCGGGCGTCACGCGCAGCGTCTGATGAAAGCGAGCAAGGGCGGTCGTTGGCGATAAATCGCCTCTCTAACAATGTCGGCGCCGTCAAGCACTTTTTGGGCAGACTGGTCCGTGGGCTCGGAACAGAGCGCCATTTCGCTCTCGTTGAAGGGTGTTGCTTGTGCCAACCTCAAGCCCGCTCGTAATCGTTTTTCAGGTCAGGATTCAGTCCGACCCATGCATCTCTTCGGTCTCAACCGCGATCATGATTACTACTTCGAACTCCCCCGTGAAGGGGAGCGGGATACCCAATCAATTACTCGGTGTTCAGCTGCACACCATCGCGATTTCCGGGCTGTCCCGCGTGCGAACTGAACTTGTTCATCTGGTCGTAGTCCCATCCCTTGCGCCACATCCAGTACATCCGAACGGCGAGCCGTCGGGCCATGGCTACTTTCGCAATCTTTCGGCCTCGCCGCATCGCCAGGTGGAAATACTTGCTGCGCCATTCCGGGTCACTGCGTACCGTGACCTGCGCGGCCTCCACCAATAAAAAGCGCAACAGCGAGTTCCCCTGTTTCGTGATGTGTCCCAGGTGTCGACGCTGTCCGCTCGACTCTTCCAGCGGCACCAGTCCCAGATAGCTCGCCAACTGCTTGCCACACGGAAACCGCTCCGCTTTTCCGATGATCAACACGAACGCCAGCGCCGTCAGTGCGCCCACTCCCGGATGCGTCTGCAAGCGCCGCGCCTCGGGACACTTCTCCGCTTCCAGTTCGACCGCTTGCGTCAACTCGGCAATCGTCGGAGTCAGTCGGTCCAGCAACTCCAGCAGATCGCGTCGCCGCCGGCTCGCCCACGGCGCTAACCGGAACGACTCCAGTTGCTCGCGTCCCGCCTCCCGCCATAGTCGCTTCTTGCAGCGCAGGCCTTCGTTGAGCGCCACCGCCTGCAACTGGTTCATGATCCGCGTCCGCGTCTGCACCATCCGATGACGATGCCACAGCAGTTGCCGCAGATCCCGATTCTCCCAGCTCGGCACCCACACCCGAGGAAAGCGATCTTCCAGCAACAATCGCAGGATCAGTTGCGCATCCTGGCGATCCGTCTTCTGCTTGCGTACCCGTTTCGCACGGATCTCCGCCGCGTCCCGATCCACAGTTCGAACTGCAGCTCGGAGATCAACCGCTCAAACCAGCGAGCGTGCCCACTCGCCTCCATCCCTACACGCCCGCTCTTTCCTTGCGCTCCGAGTTCGCGGTAAAACCCTTCCCCTTCCTCCCGATGCGCCAGCCTGCGCTCTGTAAACTCCCCAGTGTCTGTATCCACACATGCGATTTGCTGAAACCCCGGGTGGTAGTCACATCCTATAATCTTCATGTTCGGCTCCTTTCTCCCGGGCCTTTGCTTGGTTGGTACCACCAAAGTCTACTCGGGCATCGGAGCCGACATTGTTATGGAATCAATTACACCAAGAACCCTGGCTGGCAGGCCGTTTGGGCAGTAGTTGGTGCTAGCCCCTGTGGGTGTTGAAAAACTCGCTTAGCGAGCAACTTTTTGGGTGAGTGTTCCGCTCTCGCGCTTTCTTACTCGCCCAAGCTACGCGGTGGCCGACAGGACCGGCGTTGTCGGTTGGCTGAGGAATCGCACCAGACGCTTGATGTTCTGCGCCGCCGCTGCCAGGAAGAACTGCTCCCGCACAAATTTCAATCTCCGCAGGCGATTTGGTGGGTACCGCGCTTAATCGGAGCATTCTTCCTTTTCTTCGTCCTAGTGCTGGCACTCGCTTTTCGGGGCCGTAAAGTCACGTCGATTAGCGGGATGAAGTTCAGCAGAAGCCACTGAGCGGCGAATGTTTCACTGAGTGTGGGTCGCAATCCTAAGCTGCGAGAATTCTCTTGAGGCATTTGTTCGCGACTGATCGTGAGACCTGGAAATGGTGAGCTATATGCTTGGCAATTTCCGCAGCCTTTTCCTGCAGCTCAACGCGCTGAAGGAAGCTTCTGTCGAGACGATAACGATAGATCGGAAAGATCGCGCCGCCGCATTTCGTGAGGAACGGATGCGCCGCCCCCAGCGAGTATCGGGAGAAACCGTGATTACAGGCCCACTGAATGGTCGTCCAAATGAGCAGGTCATTGGGGCGAAGCTGGTTGGATTCATTCATGGAGCAGTTGGCGGCATACTCGATTAAACCACCAGGAAAGAAGCGAACCGTAGTGGCAGCAATCGCTTTACCCTTGGCTCGCGCGATAAATCGGAGATGAGTTTCCCGCAATCGGTGAACCACCGCGACATTCTCAAAAATTGCATCGGAGCGGATCGTTTTGCGCTTCGTTTTTTCCCATGCGCAATGAACGTCCCAGAAATCTGCCAGGTCTTGGGCAGTGTTAACTTCGGAAACTGCGACCCCTCTGCGAATTGCTGCCCGGATATTTCGTTTCCGGTTATCGTGAAACGATTGGAACAGTGCGTCGGCACCAGGGCGAAGGTCAAGCACGACATCCCCTTGCAATTGCCGCATTCGAAAGCGTCGCCGTTTGAATCCCGGTTCTAGGGTGGAGACCCAACTGTAGGCGGTGGTCACCCGAGCCTGCGGGAACTCGAAATCGAGAGCTTTTGCTAAGGTCTCAGCTGTCCCTAGCGTTTCGCCAGCTGGATCGACGGACACCTGCGGTCGTGCACGGTTACCGCACGTCACTTGGCCACCCGTGGCAATGCCGGTGAGAACGCCGGTTACGCGACCGTCATTCATGGCCAAGATTGCGAACGGGTTCTTGCCCTTCCAATAGGGTTCGAGAAAGTAATGAGGGGTGATGTACAAACCAGGAAACTCAATCCGGCCGACGAAGTCCTGCCAGATCCGTTCAACCTCGGGCGAGGGGAATTGCCGCAAGATAAGATAACCAGGCTGTCTTCTATTGCCGTGCGACCCTAGTGTCACCATGGTTCGCCTCGCAGCGTAATATCGTCGATCAGAATTCCTTAGGACTAAAAGCCGAGCACAGGATCGGGCGAACCATGCTCCCTCCCCCGAGGACACGGCTCTAGCTGGACGCTCGGCAAGTATTTAAGAAGAGCATTATCATATCGCTAGTAATGACTCAGTCAAGCGAAAAAACCGGCCTCTCCTTATGGTGAAACTTTATCAAGACACGAACCCGGCGCTAATACAACAGTCTTAAACTAGTCAGCCTTACGCAGCAAGCGGACTCAGTAACGGCCCGTGCTGATACCGAGATGACGCGAACCGCCTCATTTGGACTCCTCACTGGCTGCGGGAGATAGGAGAAGGGTCGAAGCATTGTTCGACGGCAACATTTACCACACCGCGATTAAGCTAGAGGATATTGTTTTGACAGGTCCCCCGAACTAGACTGCTGAATCATGAAAAAAACACCCTACTTGCTGAACCGAATTGTGGAACGATACTGGGAGTTGCGGCTGGGCATCAATACTCGCGGGACGAGTGCGTCCGCGCAACTTGGACCCCGTAAGGACGCTGTCGAGTACTGCCCTGTCCCATACAGTGCGTTCTTTCGGGCGATGAAGCACGTGCCGGATAAGTTGCTTACAGGCACATTTCTCGATTACGGGGCAGGAACGGGTCGCGCTTTGGTACTGGCAGCGTTGTACTACAACTTTCGGAGGGTCGTCGGCATTGAGATAAGTGCGGAGCTGTGTCGGCGGGCAGCGCGGAATTTAGAACACGTAGCTGCGGAGAAATCGGAAATCATATGTTGTGACGCCGCGACTTACCAGCCTCCGTCCGACACGACCGTGTTTTTTCTCTATAACCCGTTTTTCGGTGAAACCATGAAGATGGTGGTCCACAATCTCCGTAATTCGTTGCTGGAGAATCCCCGTTGCGCCGCCATCGTGGTGTGTAGGCCAGTCCATTTCATAGCAGCCACAGCCGGTCAGGATTGGTTCACAGAACGGGCTGCGGGAAAGATGCTGTCGTCGTTTAGCTGGCGCGTTTTCGTTACTCGCCTCGGAGTTGCCCCTGATCCGGACCTAGCGGTGAGCAACCGTTGAATCCTTCGGATTGGTCGCTACATCGTCCTGCATAACACTGAATCGCGCCAGCGATACACGCCGATTTTCTCAAGTCCCTCGCTGGCCTTTGTATCGGTACCCCGCTATACTTTCCTGGCCTGAGGGGCAAACGACGCGAACTTCAAAGATATTGTTCGGGACATCGACCGGCAAATAAAAGTGCTTCAGAAAGCTAAGAAGTCGCTGCATAAACTAGGTCGAGGGGTCGGCAAAGGGCTTCGTGCCGGACATAGACGAATGACCGCCGCTGGCCGCGCCGCTCTTTCCCGCGCTCAGAAAGCACGCTGGTCGAAACTTCGGCTTGTGAAGAAGAAGAAGTAGCCATGACAGACCCACGTTGGAACTTCGGAGGCCCGGCCCCGAGCGTGGCCGAGACACCACCGCCTAGGACGCTTCTCACGAGCGTCGGCTTCTGACTACTGGACAATACCGACCCCATATTGTCTTAGGCCCGCAGTCACAACGCGTAGCACTTCGCGATGGGAATCGTGTGACGGAAAACTACCTCAGCGTAATGTTCGTGGGAGGCAAGGACGCAATCAAGCCCGGCGAAAGCGCCGAGATGAGTCTAGCTCTGATGTACTTTCCAGAAGAGCCGCACAACGAGGTCGGGTCAGGTGCCACATTCACCATTCGTGAAGGCCCCGGCATTGTGGGTTTTGGTGTCATATTGTCCGCTCCCCAACAATCTCTTCAAAGGGCGTGATCGCTCCGATGGTTGCGCAATAGCCGCGATCACACAGACAACTCCTGTACGAACTACTTCGTAGTCTCCTTGGACCTGCGCCACAGCGTGACCCGGCTTGGACCCTTGGGTCCGATCTTGGGTCCCAGCCTGTGGCGCTTGAGCTTCGCGGTTCGGAGTCCGGCGCGGATCCGCTCGGCGATGATGTTGCGCTCGAACTCGGCGAAAGCCTCCAGGAAATGGGCGTGTACGACCGAGCAACGGTGGACGAGTTGCGGGTTCCGCTACAGCATTTGAACCCAAATGAACCCGAAAGGCAGGACGCCGCGCGAGAAAAGTTCAAACGCCTTGCAGATGGCGACCCCGGAGGGACTCGAACCCCCAACCCTCAGATCCGAAGTCTGATGCTCTATCCAATTGAGCTACGGAGCCGTCGAATAAAACTTTATCACTAATTTCTTGTCCCGGCGGCTCCCGAAACAACACGCGTCTGTCGATCATGCCCTACCGCGCCTTCTTCACCAGATTCGTATGGCTCGCCACGCACCGCCACTGCCCGTCGGACAATATCCAGGTATCGGTGAAGCGCCCGTAGTGGTCGAACGGCTTCCCCTGATTCGTTCCCTTAGCGTGATACGCGCCCGTCACCACCGCAAAGCCAGGATAAAAGTACACCTGCACATCGTTGTTCGCGACCAGCGCCGTTTCCACCGAAGGATCTTTGCTGTCGGCGATAAACTTTGCCTTGTTCAACAGCGTGCCGTCCCAATCGGTATAGACGAACGTGTCCACGATCAGCCGGTTCAGAGCTTCTCCATCGCGCTGAATCTGCGCCTGATTCCACGCGTTTTCCAGCGCGATGAGCAGGCTCCGCTGGGCACTCGCGTCGCGTGCCGATGCCTGACCGGCCGCGAACAACACACACACCAGTAGCACCACTCCCCAAAACAACTTCATCGCATCCACTCCAGACTTTCTCGCAGCAATTCCCGAGGCACAGAAAAAGTCTAGAAGGACACTCCCGTTCGGCCAAATTACGCCAGTAATAACGATTTCAAGTTGTTTGGATTGGGTATGCGCTTCCCGATGCAGTGACGAGCTACTTGGTTACGCCAGCGCAGTCAGAACCACACTCTTCACCTTCTGAAACGCGTTCGACCGCGGATCGATGAGATCAAAGTGCCCAGCCCCCGCCACTTCGATCAACTCCACCCGTTCTCCCGCCTTCTTCTTCAGAGCAGCGTAGTCACGACCGAACGCCGGAGGCACCGTGTCATCATCCGTACCATGTAACAGCCATTGCCGCGCGTGCGTCACACTGAGTTCCATCGGATCGGCCTCCCGATAATGTTCCGGCACATCGGACGGCTTCCCTCCCAGAAATTCCACCACCGCGTCATTGCTCAGGTGAAGCGAAAACGCCTTCTTCAAATCCACTACGCCCGCCAGCGAAATCACGGCTCGCAGAGAACTCTCATGCGCCGCCAGACACAACGCCAACTGGCCGCCGGCGGAGTGTCCCATCACCGCCAGCCTTTTCACATCCAGTTGAAATCGGGAAAATTCCTGGCGAACAAAGTTGTACGCGGAACGAATATCCGCAAATGTCCCGGGCCAGCCCCCGCCTTCGTTCCCCACGCGGCGATACTCCACATTGAAAGTAGCCACGCCCGCAACCCGCAACGCCTCGCAAACATGCCCGGCATGCCCCAGGTCATACTTCGCGCGCCAGTACCCGCCGTGAATATTGAGCAGCACCGGATGCGGCCCCTTGCCTGGCGGCAGCCGCACCTCAAGAAACTGATTCGGGTCCACGCCGTACGCAACTCGCTGATCGGCCGGCGGAGGAGGCAGACCGAGAATGTCTTCGGCAGACATGGATCGACCCAGCCCCCGCCTAGCCCTCTTTCAATTTCAACTTGCTCTTGTTTTCTTCCAGAAAATTCTTGATGTCGGCCGACGCATCCAGCAGCCGGTTCCACTGCTCGTAATAAAGCGTCACAGGAAAGCGGCCCAGCCCGTATACGCTGACTCCGCCCTTTTCGCCCACGCGAAATTCCAGCACTCCGCTGCGCTTCTTGTCGGCCTGCTTTTCCAGCGTCGCCAGCCGCGCCTTCAACTCTTCATAGGTAGGTTCTGTCATAGGATGACCTCGAAATGATCCAGCTTCACAATGATAGGGCGACCACAACGATTTCGTCGACTGCCTGCCTCCTCCAATGATAAAATCCCGTCATGCCGGGGCCCTTGGGGGGCGTGATGCAAACAGGATTCCAGACTTCTCTTTTCGAAAAGATCCCCGTATTGATCCTTTTGGGAATTCTCGCTGGCGCCGTCGGCGGCCTGGGCATTGGTTTGGTCACCTCGAGGAGCACTGCGCCCGCTGCTACCGGAAGGTAACCGCACCTTTGGATCGGCGCCACGCGTTGTGTCCGATAGAAGCGGGTGGTAGTCTAACGCGAGTTGAAGCGGGAGTAGTTCAGCGGTAGAACGCCAGCTTCCCAAGCTGGATGTCATGGGTTCGATCCCCATCTCCCGCTCCATTTTTCCACAACGCCACAACTCATCTCCATTTGCCCTCCCCGCCGCTCTCTCGTAAGATGACTCGTCAAGCCACAACTCCCGGAGTCCTCGATGCGTAAGAATCCCCCTTCCCGCTCCCGCCGCACCTTTCTCCGCGCCGGACTCGCCACCACCGTCGCCACCGCCGCTGTCCCTGCCCTGGGCGCCGCCCGCGTTCTCGATCAAGCGCAGAACCCCAACGTCATCCCCCGCGAATTCGAACTCGACGAACTCACCATCGACGACCTCCAAAAAGCGATGCAGGAAGGTAAATACACGGCCCGCAGCCTGACCGAAAAATATCTGGCCCGCATTCAGGACATCGACAAAGCCGGTCCCCGCATCAACAGCGTCATCGAAGTCAATCCCGAAGCGCTGGAAATCGCTCTCAACCTCGACAAAGAACGCGGAGCCAAAGGCCCGCGTGGCCCTCTGCACGGCATTCCGATTCTCATCAAAGACAACATCGATACCGCCGACCGCATGAACACCACCGCCGGTTCGCTGGCTCTTCTCGGTTCGACGCCTTCGAAAGATGCTTTCGTAGCCGCGCAACTCCGCAAAGCCGGAGCCGTCATCCTCGGCAAAACCAACCTCAGCGAGTGGGCCAACATTCGCAGTTCGCATTCCACCAGTGGATGGTCCGGTCGGGGCGGCCTCACCCGCAATCCCTACGCTCTCGATCGCAATCCCTGTGGATCCAGCTCCGGCACCGGAGCCGCCGTCTCCGCGAATCTGTGCGCCGCCGGTGTCGGCACCGAAACCGATGGCTCGGTCGTGTGCCCATCATCCGCGAATGGCCTGGCGGGAATGAAGCCCACTCTAGGTCTGATCAGCCGCAGCGGCATTATCCCCATCGCGCACAGTCAGGACACCTCCGGCCCCATGGCTCGCACCGTCCGCGACGTCGCCATCCTGCTGGGCGCCATGGCGGGACCCGACCCCGAAGACAAAGCCACCGCCGCTAGCGCCGGTAAGATTCAACCCGACTACACCAAATTTCTCGAGCCCGCCGGACTCAAAGGCGCGCGCATCGGCGTTGTGCGAAAATATTTCGGCTTCAATGACGCCGTTGACGAACTCATGAACGACGTTATCGACCAGATGAAGCGGGCTGGAGCGGAAGTCACCGACCCCGCCGATATCCCCACCCTCGGCAAGTTCGACGAAACCGAACTCCTCGTCCTCCTCTACGAACTCAAAGCCGATCTTGCCACCTACCTCGCCCGCCTCGGCGACACCGCCCCCGTGAAATCGCTTAAAGACGTCATCCAGTTCAACGAGCAACACAAAGACAAAGAAATGTTCTTCTTCGGTCAGGACCTCTTTCTAAAAGCAGAAGAAAAAGGCCCGCTCACCACCAAAGAGTATGTCGACGCCCTAGCCAACAATCACAAACTAACTCGCGCCGAAGGCATCGACTTCATCATGGACAAATTCAAACTCGACGCCCTCATCGCCCCCACCGGAGGCCCGGCCTGGCTCACCGACCTCATCGACGGCGACCACTCCTCCGGCGGCAGTTCCAACGCCGCCGCCGTCGCCGGATACCCCAACATCAACGTCACCGCCGGATTCCTTTACGGTCTCCCAGTCGGCATCTCTTTTTTTGGACGCGCCTGGAGCGAACCCACCCTCCTCAAAATCGCCTACGCCTTCGAACAACTCACCCAGGCCCGCCAGAAGCCCTTGTTTCTTCCGACGATTCCGTTGGGAGTCTAGGAGACGGGAAAACTCTGGAGGGGGGCCGCATCTTTCCGCATTCTTCGCGCAAAGGTGGGGATTTTGAAGTCCGTCATGCTGACTAGCGCTTACCTCATTCACCCAGTTGCCGCAACCACCGTTCACTCTCCGCGACTCCCGCTTCCACCCGAACCGCCGCATAGAGGTCTCGAGCTTCCCGCCAAAGCAGTTTCGCCTTCTGCGCTTCACCGTGATTGGATTTAAGCAGTGCAAAACCCCGAATCGCGTTGGCCATGTCGAGCTTCGGCGTTTCCGCGTGACCGCGATAGATCGCCAGGGCTTCCTCATAACACGGCGACGCCCTC
The DNA here is from genome assembly GCA_963799305.1 of uncultured Acidobacteriota bacterium. GTDB lineage: Bacteria > Acidobacteriota > Terriglobia > Terriglobales > Acidobacteriaceae > Acidiflorens. The sequence goes on from CAWCWX010000002.1 coordinate 1,349,192, forward strand.
TCCGCGTCCCCTTCTTCTCTGTAGATATCTCCCAAATGCCTTACCGTGTGCGCCAGCCGGAGCGCCCCGCCCTCCCCGCGATAGATAGCGACGGCCTCCTCATAAAGCCGGCACGCCTCATCGGAATGCCCGAGGTCTCTTTCCATCTGACCCAAGCCAGCCAGCGCCCTCGCCAACTCAACCCGGACGCCCATTCTCCGGCCCAGCTCCACCGCCTCCGCCAGATCGCGCCGAGCATCCTGTAGACGATCCTCTCGTCGCGCCTGCATGGCGCGACTGACAAGTTGATCGACCGTTTCCATGATTGCCACCTCTTACCGCGACGAACCTTCCTTCGACCCCACCTCAATCATCTTCTTAGTCAGCAGCACCAGCCCGAAAATCTGCGTCCATTCCGAAACGATATTGCCGACCACTTGCCCCCACTTCCCTCCCGGGTCCATCGCTCGAAATGCCGCCACCCATCCCAAACCAGTGATCAGCAGAAAAATGCTGAGCGAGTGCTCCCGCAGAAATTCCAGCGCCGCCGATGGCAGCACGCCCTTCGGTTGCTTGCTCTCGCGCGAACCTTTTTCGTACAGATACTTGGTCATCAGAACGGTCACAAACACTCCCGTCCAGTCCGCAATCGCGTTCCCAAAAAACGATCCCCAATGCGTAGCTGGATTCGCCCGCGAATACAGCACGATCAGCAGGACCACGATTCCCCCGGACGACAAACTGAGAGAATGTCTCCGCACAAAACTTCTAGGCTGAGTCTTGGATTTCATGAACCTACTTTAGTAGATTTCTGCCGTTGCGGAGCTGTACGATGCAAATGTGCAATTGTGGACAGACACACGATCTTACCTGCCACAAACTAGTACTGGCGGCGGAACCCCCTCACCAACCACCCGGACGGTTGGGGCATTTCACCCTTCTGTCGCTTTCTATTTTCAACCGAATCCAAGGAGGGCAGGGCCATGACTCCACCGATTGAGCTGAAACCCGCGCCGGACTCATCCTCGGCCGTCACCCATATCTCCAGCGCTCAACAGATTCTGAAAGCTCTGCAATCGAAAATTGGCGAACATCCAGAATTGGGCGCAGCCATCACCAAACTCGAGATGGCCCTGAACGATCTCGCCATCCAGACCGGAGGAATGTTGTAGCTCGAAGTCCAGTCTCGGAAAGCACAATAGACGATCCGTATTTTTGCTCCTGACGACCCGCCGAAAGCGTATTGACAGTCTTATCGTTCGCGTTGTATAACCTATGGGTTATGCAACCAACCGGTTATGCGAACCCCGCGTCCTCTCTTCTCGACGCCACTTTCGCCGCCCTCGCCGATCCCACCCGGCGTGCCATTCTCGCCCGCCTCGCCTCCGGTGACGCCTCGGTGACGGAACTGGCCGAGCCCTTCGCCATGAGCCAGCCGGCCATTTCCAAACATCTGAAAGTCTTGGAGCGCGCCGGCCTGATTTCCCGCGGCCGCGATGCGCAGCGTCGCCCGCGCCGCCTCGAAGCCCAGCCTCTGGCTGAAGCAACGCATTGGCTGGAAAACTATCGCCAGTTCTGGGAGGGAACTTTCCGACGCCTCGATGCCCTGCTCCACGAAATGAAAGCCTTTGAAGCGCTGCCCGGCGGCCCCAGGAGCGCCCGAAAGAAAAGCAAACACAAGAAACGCACTCACTAGAAACACCAGGAGATCACCGATGAAAGACAGTGGAGCCTTAAAAGTGACGACCCACGGCGACCGCGAGATCATGATGACCCGCGTCTTCGACGCGCCGCGAAAACTAGTCTTTGACGCCTTCACCAAGCCCGAACTGGTCCGCCGTTGGCTGCTTGGGCCCGAAGGCTGGTCGATGCCCGTGTGCGAAATCGATCTTCGCGTGGGTGGCAAGTATCGCTATGTGTGGCGCCACGCCAAGGGACACGAAATGGGAATGGGCGGCGTTTTTCGCGAGATCGTTCCGCCCGAGCGCATTGTCTCCACCGAGAAATTCGACGAAGCCTGGTATCCCGGAGAAGCTGTGGGCACCCTCACCCTGGTAGAGAATGGCGGCAAGACCACGGTCACACAAATCGTCCAGTACCAATCCGCGGAAGCGCGCGACTCCGTGCTCAAGTCTCCGATGGAATCCGGCGTTGAAGCGGGCTATAAGCGTCTGGAAGAGTTGCTCCCGACGCTCGCGGGAGACAGCAAATGACAACTCCGAGCACCCTCGTCACCACCTCTCCGCGTACCTGGCCCCGAAGCGTCGCCGCCCTCTTCTACGGCTTCCTCGCCGTCGTCGTGCTGTCCCTCGGCACCGACGAAATCCTTCACCTGCTCAAAGTCTATCCACCCTGGAACCAACCGATGCCCGACCCGGGCCAGAATGCTCTGGCCCTGTCTTACCGCATCCTTTACGGAATCCTGGGCAGCTACATCACTGCCCGGTTCGCGCCGAACAAACCCATGGCTCATTCCCTTTTATCGGGAGTGATTGGAACAGTCATCGGCACCCTGGGAGTGATCGCGACTCTTCCCATGCATCTCGGCCCGGCCTGGTACCCGATCGGAATCGCCGTCACTGCCCTCCCCTGTGCCTGGGTGGGCGGATTGCTCCATCACAAAATGCACCCTGAAAAATAATCAACCGGGTTCGGGAAGACATGCCTTCAAAAGGGACTAATTTTGAGGCCTCCGCGTTGCGTTTTGCTTTTGGGTGGCGCAGCAGTTCACCGCTGAGATAACAACGTTGAGCTGAATACGGCTTTAGCCGCTGAAGGCTCGTCCGTCGCCCGGTAAGCTCTTTGCGCTGTTCGGAGTGTTGCTTCGACAGGTACTATTTCACGGATGCGACCACCCGCCGCCACCCCTCCCCCAAGATCTGAAATGTGGTCTAGCGACCTCGCGATCTTGATCTACGTCGCGTCCGCCACCGTCCTAGCCCACGTTCTTCTCGGCGGACGCTACGGCTTCCATCGCGACGAACTTGCCACCCTGGACGATGCCCGCCACCTGGCCTGGGGTTACGTCGCCTATCCGCCGATCACACCATTCTTCGGACGCCTCTCGCTTACCCTTTTCGGCACCTCGCTCACCGGATTCCGCTTCTTCGCCGCCGTGGCGCAGGCCGTAGCCGTCGTGCTCACCGGACTCATGGCCCGCGAACTTGGCGGCCAACGCTTCGCCCAACTCATCGCCGCCGCGGCGGCAATTCCCTTCTGCCTGGCTGCGGGCGCGCTCATGCAGTACGTCTCCTTCGATTACTTGTTCTGGGTTCTGACCGCCTACTTCGTCGTTCGTCTCCTCAAGTCCGAAGACCCGCGCTGGTGGCTCGCCATCGGCTGTTCCATCGGTCTGGGCATGATGACGAAATATACGATGGGCATCCTCGCGCTCGGAATCGTTGCCGCTGTCCTGCTGACGGACGCGCGCAAATATCTCGCGAGTAAGTGGCTTTGGTTCGGAGTCGCCGCCTCTCTGCTCGTCTTCTTGCCCAACTTTCTCTGGCAAGTCCAACACCATTTCATCTCACTCGACTTCCTGAAAGATATTCATGCCCGCGACGTTCGCATCGGCCGCACCAAAGATTTCCTCCCCGACCAGGCTGAATTGACTCTACTCGCCCTGCCGCTGTGGCTAGCCGGACTCTATTACTGCCTGATCTCCAGCGCCGGTCGCCGTTTTCGAATGCTCGGCTGGATGTACGTCATTCCCCTGCTCCTCTTTATCCTTGCCAAAGGACGAGGCTACTACCTCGCCGGAGCCTATCCCATGCTCTACGCCGCCGGCAGCGTCTGGGGCGAGCAACGATTGAAAGAACTGAGTCGCACCTGGTCTGTCGCCGTGCGTGCCGTCGTTTGGACCGCCCTGACGGTAGATATAGTTCTTCTGGGAATCATCGCCATGCCGCCCGCGCCAGTCAATTCTCCACTCTGGAAATTTGCCGCCAGGAACAACGGCGACCTGGTCGAAGAACTCGGATGGCGCGAACTCACCCAAACCGTAGCCCAGATTCGCGATTCCCTTCCCCCTTCCGATCGCGCGCGGCTGGGCATTCTTGCCGGCAACTACGGCGAAGCCGGAGCCATCAATCTCTACGGCCCGAAATACGGACTCCCCCAAGCGATCAGTGGGATTAACTCGTTCTGGCCGCGCGGCTATGGCGATCCTCCACCCGAAACCGTAATCGTCGTGGGCATCTCCCGCGGTTTCCTGCAACGCAACTTTTATTCCTGCGAGCTCGCCGGACATACTCCCAACCCCTACGGCATCGAAAACGAGGAAACCAAAGATCATCCCGACATCTACGTCTGCCGCGGACTCCGCCAGAGTTGGCCCGACTTCTGGAAGGGCTTCCGCTACTACGGGTGAGAAGCAGGATTTCCAATAACGCTCTTGTGAGCAGACGATTTTGGGCAGCGCAGCGGTTCACCGATGCGACAAGCACCCGATTGCGACTCGGACTTCAGGCCCCGCACTCGCCGATTCGGCAAACCATTGAGGTGCTGATTTAACCCCCCGGATTTTCCCCGCAGCCTGCTAACCTAATAGTTCGTCCGAAGCCCACGAGGACACCGCCCGCATGATCGTCAACTTCGCCGAGCGCGCCCACAATCACAATTGGGAACTCGACCCTGTTATCCGCTCCCTGCTCGACACCGACTTCTACAAACTCCTGATGCTCCAGTTCATCTGGAAAAATTATCCCAAAACCCAGGTCTCGTTTTCGCTTCACAATCGCACATCTTCCGTGCGCCTGGCGGACATGTTCGCTACTCGCGAAATCGTTGACCAGTTGGAACACGTCCGCAAACTGAAATTTCGCAAATCCGAACTCGTCTGGCTCGCCGGAAATACCTTCTATGGCCGCCGCGGAATTTTTCAACCTCCGTTTCTCGAATGGCTGGAGAAGGATTTCCGATTGTCGAACTATGAATTAGCAGTCCGCGATGGACAATTCCATCTGACCTTTAACGGCGCCTGGCCCGAAACCACCATGTGGGAACTCTATGCACTCTCCATCTTCGACGAACTGCGCACCAGAGCGCACATGAAAAAGCTGACCGAGTTCTATCTCGACGTCCTGTACGCCCGCGCCAAAACAAAACTCTGGAGCAAAATCGAGCGCTTGCGCGGCGTCCCCAACCTCACCGTCGCCGACTTCGGAACCCGTCGCCGCCACAGCTTCCTCTGGCAGGAATATGTAGTCAAAGCGATGGCCTCCAATCTCGGCAGCGGTTTCACCGGAACATCGAACGCCTTCCTCGCCCACAAGCACGATCTGGAAGCCATCGGCACCAACGCCCACGAAATTCCGATGGTCTTGGCCGCCCTTACCGACGACGATCAGGCGCTGAAAGCCTCGCAGTACCAGGTTCTAGAACTCTGGCAAAAAACTTATGATGGGTCGCTCCGCATCATGCTCCCCGACACCTTCGGCACCACCCAATTTCTGAAGGGCGCCCCCGACTGGACCGCCGACTGGACCGGCCAACGCGTCGACAGCAAAAATCCCTACGTAGCCGGCGACGAGTACATCGACTGGCTGAAATCCCGCGGCCGCGACCCCAAAGAAAAACGCCTGATCGCCTCCGACGCGTTAGACATCGACGAAATTATCGGCTTACATGCCTATTTCGGCGGCACGTTGCAGTCGAAGGTACAACCCCCGCCGACTTCCGCAGTGCAGCCGACTTCGAAGATCGCCAAGAAATGGACCCCCAACCGCCGCATCCGCTTGAGCGCCGGCTGGGGCACTCTACTGACCAACGATTTCCGCGGCTGCGATCCCCACGGCTCCTCCGACTTCGACCCCATCAGCCTGATCTGTAAAGTCTCCGACGTGGAAGGCCGTCCCGCCGTAAAACTCTCCGACAACTACGCCAAAGCCCTCGGCCCGCAATCCGAAGTAGAACGCTACCGCCGCATCTTTGGCACTGAAGGCATGAGCAACTTGCCACTTATTGCGTGACGACGCAACCGTAAGCACACACGACCCGAAAGAATGCATTCTGTTGGGCGTTCGAAAAACGGCGGACGCCTTCTTGTGACCTGTCACCCCTGACCTCTGACCCACCCTTCCCGATACAATATCCCCAGCCCCATGCGCGTCTACCTCGACAACAACTCGACCACTCCCGTGCTCCCCGAAGTTCTCGAGGCCATGTGTCCCTACTTCACCGAGCACTTCGGCAACGCCTCCTCGATCCACCATCATGGACAGGAAACCCGCGCTGCCGTAGAACGCGCCCGCGAATCCGTAGCGAATCTCCTCGGCGCGAACGCATCCGAAATCGTCTTCACCAGCGGCGGCACCGAATCCGACAACCTCGCCATCTTCGGACTCGCCCACCCCGGCGACCACATCATCACTTCCACCATCGAGCACCACGCCGTGATGAATGCCTGCAAGCATCTGGAAAAGAAAGGCTGCGAAGTAACCAATATCCCGGTCGATTGCCGAGGGCAGGTTGATCCCGCCGACGTGAAGCGAGCCCTAAAGTCAAACACCAAGCTCATCACCATCATGACCGCCAACAACGAGACCGGCGTTCTGCAGCCGGTGGAAGAAATTGGACAGATCGCCGCCGAAGCCGACATCTACTTCCACACTGACGCCGTTCAGGCCGCCGGCAAAATCCCCCTCGACGTAAACCAACTGACCTGCGACTTACTGACCATCTCCGGCCACAAACTGCATGCCCCGCAAGGCATCGGAGCGCTGTACGTCAGAAAAGGAACCAAACTGGAGGCCATGCTCCACGGCGGATCTCACGAGCGAACCCGCCGCGCGGGAACCGAAAATGTGCCGGGAATCGTCGGCTTGGGCAAGGCTGCCGAACTGGCGATCGCCGCTTTCGAACGCGGCGATGACAAGAAAACGTCGGTGCTGCGCAGCCGCCTGGAAGCAGCCCTCCGCCAGATCGAAGACACCGGCACGAACGGAGAGAGCGCGCCCCGCGTCCCCAACACCACCAACATTTATTTCGACCACCTCGAAGGCGAGTCCCTGGTGATCGCGCTCGACCTGAAGGGACTGGCCGTCTCCACCGGCGCGGCTTGTTCTTCCGGAGCCATCGAACCCTCGCACGTCCTGACCGCGATGGGCCTTCGCTCCGACCGAGCCCGCGCCAGCCTCCGCTTCAGCCTCGGCAAGCAGAACACAGAGGAAGATATAGCCTTCGCTCTCGACTTAGTCCCCGCCGCCGTTGCCCGCCTGCGAGCCTTGTCGCCGACTTACAATAAAACCGCTGTCCACTCCTGAAACTCATGAACTCGGTCCGCATCGACAAATGGCTCTGGGCCTCCCGCTTTTTCAAAACGCGAGCCCTGGCCACCCGCGCCTGTGGTCTGGGACGCATCCTCTGCAACGGCCAACCCGCCAAGCCCGCCCGCGACATCCGCATCGGGGATATGCTGCAAATCACCAACGAAGGCGGCATCTTTGAAGTGAAAGTCCTGCTGCTAAGTGAAGTCCGCGGCCCCGCCGCCGTAGCCAAGACCCTCTACAGCGAAACCGAAGCGAGCAAGGAGCAGCGCCTGAAAGGCGCCGCCGAACGCAAAGCCATGATGCAATTCGAGCAGTTACCTCCAACACGTCCCTCGAAACGCGATCGGCGTCGAATCATTCAATTTCGCCAAGGAATGTGAGCGCCTTTCGCGGCTGCCTCGCTCTGGGGTACCCTACCACTCATGTTCACCTCCCGGCCCATCGGATTCGTCAGCAGCCCCTATAAAACCACAGCCGAAGTCCCTCGCGGACTCGGTACTCAGCACGGTGCTGAGGGCGTCCTCAAGATTCTGCCTGAATTCGCGCTCGGCCTCACAAACATCGAGGGCTTTTCGCATCTGGTCGTCCTCTGGGAATTTGATCGGTCGCAGGGTTTCGAATTGTTGGGGACTCCGCCCTCGGATAATCGGCAGCACGGCGTGTTTGCTACCCGGTCGCCGTATCGGCCGAATCCGATTGGCTTGACCGTGGTCGAGCTGCTTCGCCGCGAAGGTACTGATCTGCATGTTCGGAACGTGGATATGCTGGACGGTACGCCAATTCTCGACATCAAACCTCAGTTGTCCAGCATCCCACTCGAAAAACTACGCCGCGGATGGCTTGCGGAAGCCGAGGCGCGACAGAAGTTTGTGAACAGCCGGGGGCATCCCTGACAGTTTAGACTGGGCACATCCCTGACAGTTTTTCGTTTCCTTGCATCCCGGTGAGGGGATGGGGTGCAGGGGAAGGGGAGGTTTGTTCCCCTTCCCCTGCCTCAGCAATGTAGAAGCCAGCCGGCTCCAGGACTTTCTTTCCCTTGGGATTTTTCGCCGTCGGCAGCGGAAATACTCGCCGTTGCCAGCTATCAAACCGCGCCAAGGGAAACTCAGCGAAGTAGACCGTATACCAACGCTCATCGATCGGCAACAGGCCCACGCGCTCGCCCCACAACACCTCGCTCAAAAATACGTCGTGCCGTTTCTTCCAGCGAAAGTGCCCGTGCGAATGCACACTGCGCACCAGCATCGTCGCCGGATATTCCGGCTCCCTCACCTTCGCAGGATACGCCCGCTGCGATGGCTCATACACGCTCGCCGGCGTCTGCATCTCCAGCGCTTCATGCGGCCGCACTTCGTTGTACTCCTGGCGGAAGTCTTGCAGCGCTCGCTGTTGCGACCGCCGATCCTCGGCCGGCGGCATCGCCACCTCTTGCTTTAGCGTGCGATGCATGCGCTCGTGTCTCCCGTTCTGCTCCGGATGTCCCGCCTCAATCCGCTCCGGCACGATCCCTAACTTGATCCACCACACCGCCAGCCGCGACAAGCCTCCGATTGCCGTCGAGGCGAAGGGTGCCCCGTTGTCGGTGCGAATCGCTTGCGGTAAGCCATACTGGCGGAACGCCGCTTCGAAGATCCCTTGCACCCGCGCCGTGTCCGTCTTCTCCACCGCCTGGCAGCGCAGCAGATAACGACTGTGCGCGTCGCTGATCGTCAACGGATCGATGCGCTCCCCATCCCCCGTGCGGAACCAGCCCTTGAAGTCCGCGCACCACACCCGGTTCGGCCCATCGGCATGCGCCAGCGGTGCGCTGTAGGCCGCCGTCTTCCGCCGCTTCTTGCGCGCTACCACCAACCCTTCCCGCTTCAGCAACTCACCGATCGTGCTCGCCGCCGGCCACTTCCGTCCCGGCTCGTCGCGCTCCAGCACCCGCTTCAACTTGCGCGGCCCCCAACGCATATGCGCTTGGCGTAGCTCCATTACCGGCTGCTCGATCTCCGCCGCGGTTTGATTCGGATGCCGCTCCGCCGCCCGGTTCCGTTCCGCCAGCCCGGCCACTCCCCCTTGCCGATACCGCCGCAACCAGACATAACCGGTTTCCCGCGCAATCCCGAAGCTCTGGCAGAGCTCCGTCATGGTTTGCTCATCCCGCTCATACTCAAACACAAACCGTAGCTTCTCTTCCATCACACTGCTCGCTTTCCATGGCATGCGCTCCCTTGTATCTCGCGCTCGCCACCGTTGGCAGTGTCAGCTATGCTCCCGGTCTAATCTGTCAGGCATCCGCCCGGTCTGTACCTTTGAGGGGGGTACCCCTCCCCCCCCCGGTCTTTTGGAATCATGAAGTTACGTGATGATTCGGCTCCAAAATCTTCAATCCAAAGGGGATGCGGGCAAAATATAGATCCTATTGGAGTTATAGGTCGCGTTTTGCACATTCTCTCTGGGATATAGGTTGAGGGTAGGCGCGCCCTGCGAGGACGTCAAGGTTAAAGCGATACTTGAAGGACGTCATTCCCAAGATGGGATCGGCAGGGCGAGGTTCGCACCGTTGTTTCCGAAGGCGTGCATCAGTTCACGTCTGCGAGGCAGCTCGATAACTCAGTCTGTATCTCTTGGGAGCGACGCTGACCCTCGGCTCGATCCTGATTGACCTTGGTAAGCTTGAGTTTCACGCCGTCGATTATGTGGTTCCGGCGTTGGATCACGGCCTCGTCATCTGTATCCCCGAGTTGATCGATGGTGTCCTGATCGAGTTGGATCGACTGGAGCTCGCTGTTAATCGTCGTGGGCGAAGGTTCGAGGGAGTTTTGCTTCTCGAGGTTGTCGTGGTAGCAAGCGTCCCGGTGGGCACGAGCGTCATAGACCCCGCGCACGCGGTAAACGCTCGCGACGGCCAGGGACAACAAAAACAGCAGGCCTAGCGTGATAGTGATCGGGCGCTTCTTCACGGTGAAACCCCCTGAGTGCTCGACCATGCGTCGAGCAGGACTCGCACAGCTTCTGCAAGTGGATCGTGCTCAAGGGCTACTGTATCGCTTGGTAGGTGAAATGGCGATATTGCATCGGCCGCGTGCGGTGCGCTTTCGGGCACGTCCTTCCGTAATCGGGCGCGAGGTGCTTGTTTCCGCTGCCGGACCACATTTCAAAATACGAAACGAGGGGGCACGCACCGACCTCGGCCATCCTCCGTCAGGGGTGTGTAATCAAGATTGCCATCGACAAGCGGGAGCGGGAGAGCGAAAACAGAAGGCATGAGGAACGTTTGGCTGGCGTTTTGCCTGCTTCTGGCCGGTTGCTCGGCGAAGAAGCAGCCGGTTGCGGTGACCCCGCCTCCCATACGGAGCCAGATGCCACCACCCACCGCTGAACTCATCGAACACTGTGTCATCGTCAAGCAGGAAAATGCCAACACGGTAACCTGCAGTTGTCTGATCGTGACCACCGTGATCGATTCAAAAACGGGACACACCAAGCTCGTCTGCAAGAAAATGAAAGAGGAAAAATGAGAGCGGGGCCGGAGACTGGAGAGCAGAGCACACCTCTAGCGGCCAATCCCCCTGTGTGGGCCGCCCGGTATTTATGAACTCAAGCGAGGGGGGTGTAGCGTGAAGGCGGTTTTGCGACAACAACCGCATGGCCTCCCGTTTGCCCGAGCATTCGAGAGTTGACACTGTTCCTAAACTGCGGGCTGCCCCGTTCAATATCCCCAATTCCGGGCCGCTTGAGGACAATTCACCGTAGCAAGCCGCCATAACTTATTTCAGACTCTCTAGGTAGGCGATCAATGCCTTCAAATCATCCGGCGGAAGATCGATGGGCGGCATGCCGCCGGCCTTCATTTTGGCTGTGAAATGTTTGAAAAGCTCGGCAAGCTGGTCAGGAGAGAATTTTCCGTTTATGCCAACAAGCGCCGGCGCTGCGGCCGTGCCCATCCCGCCATCCCCGTGGCAGGCGTTGCACGAATGCCCTTCGAAGATGGTTTTCCCTTTCGCGGCTAGCGGGTCGGTGAGTATCACATTTGCCGCCGCGAGCGACGCGGAAGAAAGTTCCGGCTCGAAGGGCTTGCGCATATATGCGTCTTCTTCGCCTCTCTGCTTTGCCAATTGTTGGGTGACTCCAGGGTCGTGCTGGTCCAGATACTGACTGCGCAGACCGAGGCCCACCAGCGAAAACATCACGATTGAGTATGCTGCCATCGCAATGGGGCGCTTCCACGGACGGCGTTCGACACTGCGATCCAGAAAAGGAAGCGCCAGAATGGCCAGGACGAGCAGCGTTGGAATTACCAGCACTCCGACGATCGCGATCGAACCGTGCCAGTATTTCAGCCACTGAAATATAGGCAAGTAATACCACTCTGGCCGCGGCACGTACTGCGTATCCGCTGGGTTGGCTGGCGGTCCCAGTTGCATCGGAACGAAGAAGGAAAGTAACCCGAGGCCCGCAATCAGCAATGCGGTCAGGGACAGATCCATCAGCACCTGGCGCGGGTAGAAGAGTTCCGATTTCTCCTTTGGATGGTACGGATCTTCGTCGACCGGTCCGGCCGCGCCAGCTTTGCGGAAAAGGAAGATGTGCGAGGCCACAAGGGCGAAGATGCACGCTGGAATAAAGAAAACATGGGCCACGAAAAACCGGGAGATCGTGAGCGTTCCCATCTCCGTGCCGCCCCGCATGAGGCGCTTGATGTACTCCCCAATCACGGGAACTTCGCTGACGGCATTGGTTCCTACGGCTGTGGCAAAATAGGCCCTCTGATCCCAGGGGAGCAGATAACCAGTGAATGCCATTGCCAGGACCAGACTGAGGAGGACGCACCCGGAGAGCCAGAGAATCTCGCGCCGCCCTTTGTACGATCCGTAGATGTAGGTTTGCGACAGGTGCAGGAACAGGACAACGACCATGGCGCTGGCGCCGTACGCGTGGAGGCTGCGAAGAAACGACCCAGCCGTGACGGTTTTAGTAATGTAGGCGACCGTAGTGTGCGCATGGTCGGCGGATGGGACGTAATAGAGCGCAAGAAAGATTCCAGTGATGACTTGCGAAAGGAAAATGAATAAAAGTCCTGAGCCAAATATGTAAGCGAAGCGCGCGCCGCCAGGAATGGGTTCATCAAGAGCGCTGCGCAGCAAGTCATCCAAGCCGGTGCGGCGGTTCAGCCATCCCCATAGTCCCGACTCGCGTTGTGGAGAAGGGTCACTTTCACCCTTGTTGTCGAACGCATTCCCTGTCAACCTATCACTTCCTTGTCAGAGACGAGTTGCCGGAAATACTGAAAGCGTACTAGCAGTTGGCCGTCTTGAACCGACGTTTCCAGGGTATCCATTCCCCGCAGCGAGGGCCCGCTAATGCGAGCTCCATCCGCCGCAAAAACAGAATCGTGGCACGGGCAGACAAACTCCTTCTTATCCGCGTCCCAGGGTATGGTGCAACCAAGGTGCGGACAGATGGCGCTGAGAACACAAAGTTGGCCCTGGCTGCCTTTGGTCACATAGACCACCTTTTCGGAGATCGCTTTGCGCCAACCATCCATTTGTTCCATCTGAATCGTATGCATCACGGGCTCAGTCAAAGACGAGAACTCGTTGAGTTCTCCAAGCGGCGAATTCTTAGTTTCAGTGGTCCGGCGCAACAACGGGAATAGGGCAAAGCGAACGAGTGGTACAGCAAGCAGTGCCCCTACAAAGAATGAGCCGAGTCCCAGCAACACTCCAAGAAACGAGCGCCGGCTTTCAACAGGCGGTCCGGTTGGCGAAACCTGAGGGTCGTGGGTTGTGAATCCGCCTCTGAACATGCAATACCTCAATTGCCTGTCGGGCCTTAACGCCCTTTAAAGCCCCATTTGTCCAGCACGGGGTCATTTTTTGACTGGCAGGCTTCGGATGTAAGCTATCAGCTTCTGTATGTCGGTGGGTTTGATCTTGGCGCCAAACGCCGGCATTTTCCCTTTGCCTTTGGTGACTACTTCACTGAGTGCGGCGTCGCTTTGGTTCCGGACTTCGTCGGATCGCAGATCCTTCGCATGGAACGCCTTGCCGGGTCCGGTGTCGCCGCTGCCGTCGGCTCCGTGGCACAGGTCACATTTTGCCTTATAAGTTTTGGCGGGATCCATTTCGGCATGCGTTACACTCGCTATAGAAATACCACTCAGTATGCTTGCCGCAAGGAAGCGTCGAATATGCTGTCGCATGTTGTCTCCAATCATCTGCCGCGGGGCATCCAGGATTTCCTTACACAAGATCCCCCGCCTCTTCAAGGTTGCTCTTCTTTCACGCTAGAAGTCTACAGCGTTGCAGAGTGATCGCGGAAGCGACGGGCCCGATACCGCGCTCGTACAGGGAGATTGGTCTGACGCGCGGAGGGCTTCGACGTTTCTTGAACTAGTTGGCGTCACGCTTCCTCGCCCTTGCGTGACCAACGGATTGGCCGCGTGGGGTCTCCTGCGCGGATGTTGCTTGATCGAAACCATACCGGCGGTCGCGAGCGTGCGCGCAACCTCCTCGCAGAGGCCCGCGCCGCCTATGAAGACATCGGCATGCCAAAGCATGTCGAGATGGCTATATTCGAGAGGCCCATGACCCGAAACCCCGGCAGATTCGCAGGCTTGCTCTATGTGCTCATTTCTATCCCGGGCTTCTTTGCCATCCTCTATGTTCCGAGCAAGCTGATAGTGCATGGAAACGCCACGGCGACGGCTGGCAACATCGCGACGCACGAGATGCTGTTCCGCCTGGGCATCGCGTGCAGCCTCATCGGACAGGCCGGATTTATATTTGTGGCGCTGGCTTTGTACGATCTGCTCAAGGGGGTCAACCCGCGGCAGGCGTTGGTGATGCTGACGCTGATTCTGGTCGGAGCTCCGATCGCGTTGTTGAATGAGTTGAATGCGATCGCAGCGCTGGTCCTGGTGCGGGGGACAGGATTTTTTGTCCGTATTTGACAAGCCGCAGCGGGATGCTTTGGCCATGCTGTTCCTTAAACTCCATGGCTACGGATTTGATATTGCCGGAATCGTTTGGGGGTTCTGGCTGTTTCCCCTGGGGCTGCTGGTATACCGGTCCGGCTTTATTCCCCGTATTTTCGGGGTGCTGCTGATGCTGAATACGGTCACGTTTCCGGTGAATAGCCTTATGTCGATAGTGCTGCCGCAGTATGAACATGTCGTCTCGCAGTGGATGAAGCCGCTTGGGTTTTGGGGAGCTGGCGTTTATGTTCTGGCTGCTGGTGATGGGGGCGAAGCCGAAGGTGGTAAACCCGCCTGGCGCTTCAATCCACTGAAAGTCAGGGCAAGATGTGAGGACAGGTCTTCGACCTGTCCAGAGCGGTGAGGGACCTGTCTCCACATGGGCAGCGGCAATCGCCAATGTTTGCCCTCGATCCCATTTACAATAACCAGATGTCCCCGCAAACCATCGCCGTCGCCATGTCCGGCGGAGTCGACTCTTCGACCGTCGCGGCCATGTTGTGCGCTGAGGGGCATAACGTGATCGGGCTGACGATGCAACTGTGGAATCAGCGCCGTCTCGCCGGACACGAAGGCATGCCCGAGTCTGTCCAGGGCCGTTGTTGCTCCCTCGACGATGTCTACGACGCCCGCCGGGTGGCGGAAACCATCGGCATTCCTTATTACGTGGTCAATCATGAGGAACGGTTTGAGCGGGATGTGGTGCGTCCTTTTGTCGAGGAATATCTTTCGGGGCGGACGCCGATCCCGTGCAGCCTCTGCAACAATCACTTGAAGTTTGATCAGCTTCTGGTGGTAGCGCAGCAGATTGGCGCCGATAAGGTTGCGACCGGGCATTACGCTCAGGTGACTTTCTGCGAAGAGACGGGGCGATGGCTGCTCAAGCGTCCAGCGGACAATAGTAAGGATCAGACTTATTTTCTCTTTGGGCTCACCCAGGAGCAGTTGAGCCGGACCATGTTTCCGCTGGGTGGGATGACGAAGCCGGAAGTCCGCGAACTGGCGCGGAAGCATGCTCTGGTGATTGCCGAGAAGCCCGATTCGCAGGAGATTTGCTTTGTCCCGGGTGGAGACTACAAGAAGTTTCTCGACGCTTACCTCGCCGAACAGGGCCAGCCTCCGCTCGAAACTCCCGGCGAGATGGTTACTACTGACGGACGCGTGATCGGCGACCATGCGGGCATCCACAATTTCACCGTGGGACAGCGCAAGGGGCTCGGGGTGTCTACGGGGTCTCCGCTATATGTGCTGCAAATCAAGGGAGACACCCGGCAGGTCATTGTTGGCAACAACGAAGACCTCTACTCCCGCACGCTGCGGACGCATCGCAATAACCTGATCTCGGTCGCTTCCCTTCCCGAGCCGATGCGGGTGGGGGTCAAGATTCGGCATCGGCATCAGCCGGCTCCGGCGATCATCGAGTCGACGGGGTCTGACCAGATCCTCGTTACTTTTGACGATCCACAGCGGGCGATCACGCCGGGCCAGGCTGCTGTCTTTTATGACGGCGACGTGGTCGTCGGCGGTGGCTGGATTGAAGTCAGCGGCTGAGATTGAGTTATTTCAATTCCGCTTGACTTACCGTCTGGCGAAGCCATACTTTTGCCTAACAACGACTGGAATGTTGTGTGTGTCTATAACGTATCAAATCGACGCCGATCAGAAACTGATTCGAACTGTTGCCGCCGGGCCGATTACGGCGAAAGAGGTCATCAACCATTTCTGGGCTCTGGCGCGAGATGCCCAATTCCCGGAGTGCCCCGACGTTTTTCTGGACGTAAGTGCTGTGGTGGCCATCCCGAACAGCCAACAGCTCTCGATCGTTACCGGTGAAATGAAGAGGATCGGGGCCAAGCTTCGCTTCGGAGCTTGCGCGATCCTGGCCACACGCGACGCTCTTTTCGGAATGATGAGGATGTTTGAAATGATGGCCGAGGAATTCTTTCGCGAGACCCGAACCTTTCGGGACGCCAGCGAAGCTGAGCGATGGCTCGCAGAGCGACGATCAGTGGCAGGGCGTAAGCCGGGCGCGTAGCTTTCCCCGGGGTAACCTCCCCCTATGACCTTTAGGCCCCCAAAATAGCACTTCCGTGGGCTGGACCAGCCGATAGACCAGTTGTAGGTTTAGCTCACGACGGGCCCTCGAATTACTCCCCAAGTCGAGTCCGGCGCTGGGGGTGATTGTCATGAACATGAAACTGATGCACATCTGTTATGCGGCATTGGGCCTTGCGGTGGCACGTTGGATTTTCAAACGTCAATCAATGCCCGTATCGGATCCCGTTTCCCGTCTTCGTACCTCTGGCCTGCTGTAGGTTTTCCTGACGGAAGGCTTGGGCGCGTCCCGTTGCGCGTCGCTTCGACATGAGCGCGCCCAAGGCTTCTCTTTCCCGTATCCGCAAAGATATCGGTTACCTTGGTGTGTCTGGGTAACTCCCAAACCGTTACGTCTCGCCTAGAATTTGGTTAAGGACCGCTCTCGCGCAGCATTTGGCGCCCGCGGCCAGAATCCCCATGAAGTCGTGGATCCCATGCCTGATCGTGCTCGGTATGCTGTGGCCACCCGCCACAGTCGCACAGGACGATGATCAGTCTCTCGGCGCTCTGGCCCGCGATCTGCGCAGAAACAAGCCGCCCCAGCAATTGGATGTTCCCCTCATCGACAACGAAAATCTGGCGCAAGCGACCGAAGAGGCGAAGAACCGCCGCGCACGCGAGACAGACAAAGATAAGCTTGTGCTCTCCATCGACTCGGCTACCCAGACCATCAAAGCTTCGGCGCAGGACGTCACCTGCAGCCTGTCTTTCAATGGTCGGTCTGGGGCCCTGCTTGTTAACCCCGTTGCGATCGAGAAGCTACCGCTGCCCGAGTTGCTCAAGCTTGATGGACCGGCCTCCATTCAGGACGAAAACCTTCAGCTCGAAGTATTCAACGGAACAGAATGGGATTTACGGGAGATCACGGTCGGCCTGACGTTAGAGCGTCAGCCGGGCACGAACGCCGAAGTGGCTGCGCGCGGCCGGGTGGTTCCGGCGGCGGAGAATTCGCTCACGCCGACCATCGAAAAGCGTTCCGACGTGACCCTGCTCTACCATCTGAAAGCTGAGGCCAAGCCCTTTAGCACGACCACGTTTAAGGAAGATATCGGGATTACCCCCGGGCCGGATGAAGACTGGCGCTGGTCGATTGTGGAAGCGAAGGGGGTTCGTCCAAAGGAAGTGCAGCTGCCGCCGGAATGGACGACTCCGATTCCTGCGCCCGACACGACCGTCGGCCTCCCTACCCCGCTCGCACCCGGGGCTGTCACGCCTTCAAAGCAGGAGCAAGGCATTTCACCCAGGCCTTAGCGGACTGCGAGTGACCTACACACCTTCCTGTAAATAGGATTCGTAGCGGGGGCAAACCTTGCGGACTCATCCTTGCCGCTGCTCGCGGTGTTCTAGCTTTCCCAGGCTGGATGAGGCTTTTGGTTCCTCTTCGCAGGCGCTACTGAGACGCCGCGACCTGCACCGGCCGGTCGCTCAGATTGAACGTCACTTCTACGGTATCGTGCGGCGGCACCGTCACGTGCTTGGTCAACGTCACTGGCGCGGAAAATACGGGACGCTTCACGCGAGCCTGGGTCATCACGTCGTAGAGTTCATTTTCGCCGACCACTTTCCATCCTTCGTGCCAGGCGACCAGCTCGTATTCGCCGGGAGGTATCTGAGTCAGCTCGAAGTTACCGTTCGCATCAGTGACTGCATAGTACGGGTGCGGCACCACCATCATCTCCGCGTTCATCCACACGTGCCCGGCGTTACAGCGCAGGTCGACCAGTCCCTCGCGGTTCATGCTCCGCTGCACCATCTGATCCTTGAAGAACGGCAGGTTGTAATCGGCGGCGCCGGACATGTGTATGGTGTGCAACGTCGCATCGCTGCTCATCAGGCGTACATTCCCGTTCATAGGAACCACCAGAATATGCGGCTCGTAACGGCAGTTCTTCTGATTCAGACTCTGGCGCGCCTCCGGGAGGTCCATGGCTTTGCCTTCACTGATATTTTTAAGAAAGACCACCGTGTTGGCGACGCCGCTGTTGCTGCCCACCAGCAAGCGCTCCAGGTCGCGCCGTTTCTGACCCTCCGGATCGCACACTTGCGGATCTTTGTTGATTTGCGAGGGAGCCAGATGAGGAACGGCGCCCTGCCATTTCACGGCTCCTCGGATGGTGCCGCCATCCTGCACCGTGATGACGTGATAGGAACTGGATTGCGCCAGCAAGCATGGAGATAGCGACAAGATCGCCAGGATTGTCAAGGTGCGAACGCCAAAGTTCATGCAAATCACCTTGCAGGTTCTTCCAGACAGTAATGCCGGAAGCCTGCTGACGCTCAAATCTATCTAGAGCAGCCTTATTGGATTGGCACCGGAGGGAGAACCGCTTGCGTGCCTTTTACCACCCTAGGTCTGCGAGACGGCTGACGCAAATGACGACAGTACGATGAACTCTCGGAATGAACCTGTGCGGTAGTCTGGAGTCGTTTTCAACTTAGGGATTTCCAACTTCCGCAAGGGCGTGAGCAAGATCAAATCGACTCGTCGCCTCGCTGCGCCCGTCGCACTTATTCAATTGGTGACGCCTGCCTGGCTCTGCCTCAGAGTACTTATTGCGCCGCCGTCATCTGACTCCAGCTTCCCACTTCACCCGCCTTTTCCGGGGTGTAATTGGGATCATCGGTGGTGCGGTAGTTTCCGAAGCCGTCCGTGAAGTGATACTGGCCCAGGTTGGAGAGTTGGGTGGTACCGCCGTTGGGATCGTTGAGCGTGTCGACGCCGCGGATCACATCGTCCCAATGGTCGGCAGCGCTGCGGGCGCCCCCGTCTCGTAGATAACTGTCGTCGACACCGCCGCTGGAACGGAAGGCCTCTTCCTGTTTGTCGAAGTTCGCCTGGAAAGCTGCCTGTTGCCTCATGGTCTGCTCCACGATCGCTTGCGCCGCGCGGAGTTGGTCGTAGCCTTCCTTCAGCTTCTGATTGAAGTCGGCCACCATTTTGTCGTTGATCGCTTTGGAGAGCCGGGCCCATTGCGGATTTACATACATGGACTTGGCAATCACGCAAAACATGGGCATGCGCTTGTCGAGAGTACCCGCTGGTGCGCGAAAGCTTTGCAGGGCCTGGAATCCCCAGTTGGTCTGTTTAATCACGCCGGCGTTCACTCCCGCGTTAGCCCCTTGCGAGAGGTAGTAAACGCCAAAGAAGGCCTCCTCCACGGGTTGGCCGTTCAGGTCGTAACCGATCTTGATGGCCACGCCGTGTTGGTTCGGCCTCGGGTCCAGGCGCAGGGCTTTCGCTAAATCCGGCAGGTCCTGCTGCCCAAGCCATTTGAAATTGGCGACACCGGGGCGAACCTTCTGGATGAATTTTGCCATGGCTTGCATCGGGGGTTGCGGAGGGGATGAAAGCGCGCCAGTGGGCAACCGCTCCCCAGGCGCGGGTTTGCGGCCCTTGTCGTATTGCCTCAACTGGGGCGGAACTTCGGTGAAATCAAACCGCAGGAGCGGATATTGGAAATAAGCCTCGGCGTTGTCGGGATTCTCCGCATGAGAGGAAAACGAGAGCGGGTACTCAACCCAGCCATAGTGCCACTCGATCTTGCTCTCGAAGTGCCACTTCTCGGGCAGGTGAATGGTAGCGGCGCGCATTCCGCCATGATCTGTATCGATGATCTCCCGCTCCGCGAACTTTTCTGTCCCTTTGCCCGGCGCGCCCTTGGCCGTAGAGGTTTTGGGTGCAGGGATCGGTTTGGCCGAGGTCGCTGCAGCCGGAACGCTCGGGCCAGCCTTGGAGGGCGACGATGCAGCTGGAGAACTGGCGCCAGGCGCAGAGCTACTACCTGGGTTCGCAGCGAGGCCGGCGGCTTGTCTGCATCGATCAGACAGCGAGTCCTTGTGCTCCTTGAGGCAGGCCACGATTCGGCCTCCACCCGGCTGCACTCCCGCGCACAACTTCTGTGCATCCGCCGCGCAGGCGGCGCGAATCGCAGCCAGCTGATCTTGCGCTTGCGTAGCTTGCGTCGCTGTTGCGGCGCAGACAACGAGCAGTAGCCTCAAACTTCTCATCGCAAACCTCGCCTCAATGTACTGGCTAAAAAATCGCATTCGGAATAAAGCGGATGGCAACAACTTGTATCGTTTGAGCGGGCTGCCTCAGTTGGCCGCGCCCGCTTTGAGGCGGTCCGCAGACGTTAGCGCTTGTCCACCGCCACGTATTTCTGCGGATACACCGGCCCCAGATATTCCGCACGCGGGCGGATCAAGCGGTTGTCATCCAACTGCTCGATCACGTGGGCCGTCCAGCCGCTCATGCGGGACATGGCAAAAATCGGAGTGAATAGATCCACTTCGATGCCCAGCGTGTGGTAGGTCGAGGCGGAGTAGAAATCGACGTTGGCATTCAGCTTCTTGTCGGCCTTCACGAATTCTTCGATTTTGTGTGAATACTCGAACCACTTGGGGTTGCCGCTGGACTGTCCAAGGTCGCGCGACATGTTTCGCAGATGCGTGGCGCGTGGATCTTCGGTGTGGTAGACGCGATGCCCGAAGCCCGGAATCTTTTTCTTCTCCGCCAACATGCCTTTTACAAACTCGACGGGATCGGCGCCTTCCTGATCAATCTCCATCAGGATCTTGAACACCGCTTCGTTGGCTCCGCCGTGCAGCGGTCCTTTCAGCGCTCCGATGGCGGAGGTCACGGCCGAATGCATGTCCGAGAGCGTGGCCGCGGTCACTCGCGCGGCGAAAGTCGACGCATTCAGTTCGTGGTCAGCATGCAGGATGAGCGCGATATCGAGAGCGCGTTCCGCTGTACTGGAAGGCTTTTCGCCGTTCAGCATGAGCAAAAAGTTCGCCGCGTGCGAGAGCGAACGATCGGGCTCCACTACCGGTTTGCCCTTGCGGATGCGATCGTAGCTCGCGACCAGCATCGAAATCTGCGACGTCAGCCGGATCGCCTTGTGAATGTTGGCATCGTGATCGTTGCGGTCAAATTCCGGATCGTAGTAGGACAACGTCGAGGTTAGCGTCCGCAGCACATCCATCGGCAATACATGCTTGGGCAGCCGGTCCAGCCCTTCAAGAATGGAGGCATCCAGTTTGCGTTCTTCCGCCAGCTTCTGGCGGAGCGACTTGAGTTCGTCCGCCTTGGGAAGGCGCCCGAACCACAACAGGTAGCAAACCTCCTCGAAGGTGGAATTGTCGGCGAGATCGTGGATGTCATATCCACGATAGGCGAGGACTCCCTGCTCCCCGTCGATGTAGCAAATTTTGGAGGTGGTCGCAACCACCCCTTCCAGCCCTTTCGGCGCGTGCGTTGTGGTGACGCTGGACATGATTCCTCGCTTGCGTATCCCGGATAATTGCCGGCGGCGCGCCTTTGCTCAGAATAAAGCGGCCAGCCCAACCCTTCTTTATACGCCAAAACAGCTACTGTTTGCATCCGGCAACTTGGCCGGAATCATTCCCCCGGCGTATATTTGAAGGTTCGCTGCCTTCCGCAACTGCGCGTAGAGCCTCCGCGGAATTCCTCTGTGTCGGGAGAAATTTAATGAAGACGAAAGCGTTGATTCTTGCACTGACCCTCGCCTTGGCCGCGCCACTGGCCCTCGCCGACGAGGGCATGTGGTTGTTTAATGCCTTTCCTAAAGAGCGCGTCAAAGCCAGTTATGGGTTCACTCCAACGCAGGCCTGGCTGGATCATGTTCGACTCTCATCGGTGCGGTTCAACAACGGAGGGTCGGGGTCTTTCGTGTCGGCTGACGGTTTGACGTTCACGAATCATCACGTTGGGGCGGACTGCATCCAGAAGCTGAGCAAAGCCGGCACCGATTACATGAAGACAGGCTTCTACGCCAAGACGGAGGCGGAGGAGGCAAAGTGTCCCGATCTCGAATTGAACGTCCTGATGAAGATCGAGGACGTCTCGGCGAAAGTGAAGGCAGCCGGCACGTCAACGATGTCGGCGGCGGAAGCTGGCCAGGCGCAGCGCTCCGCCATGAGCGCCATAGAAAAGGATTGCGCTACCTCCACCGGAATGCGTTGCGACGTTGTGACTCTCTACTCCGGCGAAGTCTTTCACCTTTATGAATACAAGAAGTACACCGACGTTCGCCTCGTGTTTGCGCCTGAGTTCGCGGCCGCCTTTTTCGGAGGTGATCCTGACAACTTTACCTATCCGCGCTACGACCTCGATATCTGCTTTTTCCGCATTTATGAAGATGACAAGCCGGTGCATCTCGACAACTTTTTGAAATGGTCGAAGACCGGCGTGAAAGACGGCGAACTGATCTTCGTCTCCGGCAATCCCGGAAATACGGAGCGATTGAAGACGATAGCCCAGTTGCAGTTCCTGAAGGACGTGGATTATCCGTCACGCCTGGCGAACTATAAGCGGCGCATCGAGCTGTTCCAGAAATTCGCCGCCGAGTCTGCGGAGAACGCGCGCATTGCGCAGGAAAGCATTTTCGGATATCAGAATTCGCAGAAGGCCATTACAGGCTATTTCGGCGGACTGCGCGACCAGGTCGCCATGTCGCAGAAGAACAGGGACGAACAGGACCAGGGAAAAAAGTACATGGAAAAACATCCCCAGGGTCCTAACCCCTGGGAAGAGATCGCCGGTGCGATGAAAGTGGAGCGCGTAATTTACAATCCGCTGCTCTATGTCGAGCGACTCCGCGGATTCAATTCCAACCTGGCAGAAATCGCGCGTTGGATCGTGCGCGCGACCGAAGAAAAGGCCAAGCCGAACGGCGAGCGCTTGCGCGAGTATCGCGATTCCGCTCTGCCCTCGCTCGAACAACGAATGTTCACCACTGCGCCCGTGTATAAGAATTTCGAAACCGTGACGCTCGCCGATTCCCTTGCCCAGATGCGGGATACGCTCGGAGCCGACGACCCGGCGGTAAAGGCTGCGCTGGGTGGAAAGTCGCCCGACGAAGTCGCCAAGACGGCAGTTGAGGAGACCAAACTCGACGACGTGGCCTTCCGCAAACATCTCTATGAGGGCGGCACGGCCGCTGTAGAAGCAAGCACCGATGCCATGATTGTTCTCATGCGCAATGTCGATCCCATCGCCCGGTCGTTCCGCAAACGTTTCGACGACGAGGTGGATGCGGTCGAACGGCGCGACGGTGCGATTATCGCCAAAGCTCGCTTCGAACAGAGTGGTTTCACGCAGCCTCCGGACGCGACCTTCACCCTGCGATTGAGCTATGGTGCGGTGAAGGGTTACGACGAAAACGGAAAGAAGATCCCCTACTTCACCACTATGGGTGGCGCCTTCCAGCATGCTAACGAACACGGTAACAAGCCGCCATACGAACTCGCCGAGAGCTGGACAAAAATGAAGTCCAAACTGACGCTCTCGACCCCGCTGAACTTCGTGTCTACTCCGGACATCATCGGCGGCAACTCCGGCAGCCCCACAATCAACAAGAACGGTGAAGTCGTTGGAATTATCTTCGACGGCAACATCGAATCGTTGGTCTGGAATTTTTTCTTCGACGAAAGGCAGGCCCGGGCGGTAAGTGTCGACTCACGAGGCATTATCGAAGCTCTCCGCAAGATCTACGGCGCAAGCACGCTCGCGGATGAACTCACGGGATCGCCGGCCGCTTCTCCGGCGAAAAAGAAGGCCGCAGCGGCTCAGTGAGAATCGCGGCGGCATAACGCATGCTGAGAGACCAAATAGGTGCTACCAGCCGCTGACTAGTAGTCTGCGTGCTCCGCGCATGCCACATTTTTGATACTTGTCATAGGCGGCGGCAGCTCGCTCGCGCACTTGTTCGCCCTGTTCCCCGGTGATCCAGCCGTCCAGCGCCGCTTTGAGCGTGTAAGCCTCAGGGGCCATCAGGTTCGTGGTCCACAAAAGAGGATGAGCGCCCGACGCCCGCAGCGCTTCGGCAAAATACTGCTTACTCGCGCACGCCAGGATAATCGCGTCACGATGAATGTCGTTCTTCTTGCGTGGGATGAGGGGGAGCTTAAAATCCATGAGTCCATCGTGTCCAACATAGGCCACCAGATTCGAACCGCCACGTGCACTCAGAGTTACGGTGGGCGAAGTTGAGGGAACAGTAATAGATTCCGGACTCGCTCCGGCGGCCGCGTCGAAGAAGTCGAGTATCGCTTCCTTTATCTCGTCGCCGCGATAGGCGTCGGCGACCAGATAGACGTCCGAGCGCCGATGCTTGAAAAGGCAGCGCTCCATAACATCCACCCTGGGCTTTTCCCAGCAGTTGAGTAATTTCCAGTCGGCACTGCGGGCGAAGAAAGTCCTTACTCCCGCCGCGGCGCCCCAGTACAGGTTATTCGCGGGGTCCAACCCATTTCCTAGCCGCGCCGGGACCGGAACGATTCCCTGATTCTGATTATCTGCCAACGCTACGAAGACGTGGACAGTGCGTGCTGGCGCATTCTGAGCCTGTACGCACTGGTTCAGCAGAAAGCAGGACAGAATCACGCATAAGAACGTAGAAATAGTCCGGGCCAGGCCGGTGTAACTCATGCGCTAAGTATATAGATGGTGCAGGTAAGCGCAACCATGGAAATAACCCAACGGCTCGTCTACCGCCTGTCTTACTGTTGTGCCCCCTGCTCTCCCGCAATCCCCGGCGGGGGTGGCGGAATTGTAATGTCGATCTTGGTGACGGGCCCCAGGGTAGTGAGCGGCTTGTCAAATTCGCTGGTGTTGCCGACGACCAAAACCGACATCTGATCGCGGTGGATGTACTTCGCCGCGACGCGGGCCACATCTTCTTTGGTCACTTTCTCAATCGCGGACTGGTACTGCTCGAGAAAATCGAGAGGGTAGCCGTAGAATTCGTAGGCCATTTTTTCCTGCAAGACTTTCTCGGGGGAATCAAAGCGAAAGATAAAGGAGTTCAAAATCGAGTCTTTCGCACGTTTGAGTTCCGTGTCGTCGATCGGGCGTTTCGGAGAAAGGTCGGCAAGTTCCTCGTCCAGAGCCTGAATCGATTCGATTGTGGTCTGGCTCTTCGTGCTCATCACCAGGCGCAGCATGCCCGGACGATCCCATCCGGTGCCGATGCCGCCGCCCACCGAGTACGCCAACCCCTTGGTGGTGCGAATATCGCTGAACAAGCGCGACGAAAATCCGCCGCCGAACGCTTCGTTGAATACCGAGATCGCGTAGTAGTCCGGATTCCGGCGCGTGGTTCCCAGACCGACCAGATAAATGTTGCTCTGATTGACGTCGGTTTTCTCCACCAGGTAATTTCCGGGCTTTGCGGGCGTGAAATTAAGATCCGGATCTTTGATCGCCGGACCTTTCGGCCACGCGCCGAAGGCCTGGCGGATACGCGCTTCCATCGCAGCGGAGTCGAAATCGCCCACCACACCCAGAATGATGTTATTGGGGTGAACGTGGGTGTGATGCCAGTCGATCAGATCCTCGCGCTTGATGGCCGCGACAGTCGCATACTCAGCCTCGCGGGCATAGGGGTTGTTCGCGCCGTAGGCGAGCTTGGCAGCCTCGCGACCGGCAATGGCGTCAGGTTCGTCGTTGCGGCGCGAGATGGCGTCGTACATTCCCTTCTGCGCGATTTGAATTTTGTCGGCGCGGAACTCCGGATTCTGGATCAGGTCAACGAACACCTTGAAAACGTCGTCGAGGTCGCCTTTGAGGCAGGACCAACTGATCGTTGTCGAGTCGATGCCACCGCCGGTCTCGACCCGGGCGGCGCGCTGTTCAAGGGAATCATCGAGTTGGTCGCCGGTCTGAGATTTCGTCCCTCCGGTCCGCCAGACTTCGCCATAGATGTCCATCAGCCCAGTCTTATTGACGGGAACTGAGCGTCCACCGCCCCGAATCCGAGCGATGCCATCGACGAGCGGAAGTTCGTGGTCTTCTTGCAGGAAGATCACCATGCCGTTCGGCAAGGCAATGCGCTTGGGCTGCGGCGGATGAAACGCCGGCAGCGCAGGAATAGGGACGTCCTTCCAGTTCGTTGCTTGCGCCCACAACTGCACGCTGCCGGCGATTAACGCCAGACCGAAGAGAACCATCAGAGCGCGCTTCACTGTGCACCTCCCTGCGGCGTGGCGCCCATGGCTGGAGGCTCACCCGGTGGTCGACTGGGAGGCGCAAACTCGATGATTCCCACCGTGCGATTGTCGGCAACGAATGTGAGGTTGGCGATGCGGCGAATGTCTGCTTTGGTGACTTTGTCGATACGATCGACGGAGCGGAATAATTCCTGCCAGTCGCCGAAGCGTGCCTGGAACAATCCCAGATTCTGCGCTAACCCCTCATTTGATCCCAGGGACCGGATCAAGTTCGCCTTGGAGCGCGTCTTGATCATGCGCAGTTCCTCGTCGGAGATGTCTTCTTTCTTCAGGCGATCGATTTCCGCGTGGATCGCTTCGGCCATTTCCTCTGGCTTGTGTCCTGGAATCGGCACGGCGTAAAAGGCAAACAGATGTGGATACTTGTTGCCCGGCAATCCGGAGAATCCCGCTGAATCGGAGGCGATCTGCTTGTCGCGCACTAGAGCGCGATAGAGACGCGACGTTCGCCCGCTCGACATCAGGTCGGTGATGGCGTCGTAGACGGCGTCGTCCGGGCTGTACGAATCCGGGCGGTGATAGCCCTCGATGTAGATGGGCTGCGACTGTTCGTGCAGCACCACGCGCCGCTCCGACCGCTGCGGCGGTTCGGTCGTGGTGCTCTCATCGGGTGCAGGACGAGCCGGCAGACGCGAAAAGTATTTCTCGATAACCGGCATCGCCTCGGAAGCTTTCACATCGCCGACCACCGTCACCACCATGTCAGACGCAACGTAGTACTTGTCGAAAAATTTCTGCGCGTCGGTGGCCGAAAACGAATTCAAATCCCACATCCACCCGACGGTCGGACGGTGGTATGGATGGGCGGAAAACGCTTCGCTCGTAAATTGCTCCAGCAAACGGCCAATGGGATTGCTGTCGGTGCGCATGCGGCGCTCTTCGATCACGACATTGCGCTCTTTATAGAATTGCCGCATCACGGGATGGAGAAAGCGCTCGGATTCCAGATAAGCCCACAGTTCCAGCCGGTTGCTGGGAAACGAATAGTTGTAGCCGGTTTCGTCGTGATTGGTGAAGGCGTTCATCCCTTCACCACCTTCACTCTCGACGATTTTTCCGAACTCGTTGTTGTAGGGCGCGGAAAACTTGTCCGCTTCGGCGATGGCGTCCTTCCAATCCTTCTCCAGTTGCTTGAGCTTGGCGTCGTCGCGGCCAACCCGCTTGTCGCGTTCCGCCAGATAGAGGGCGTAGGCGTCCTCGACTTTCTGCAGCGCCTTTTTTTCATCCTCGTAGTCGCGGGTGCCGATCTTGTCCGTGCCCTTGAACGCCATGTGTTCGAACATGTGCGCCAAGCCTGTCTTGGCCATCGGATCCTGCACCGATCCCGCGTCCACATGGGTGAAGAAAGAAAATACCGGGGCCTCAGGCCGCTCGCAGATGATCACAGTCAGGCCGTTCGCCAGCTTTTTGACGGTGATGCGCTTTTCAAAGGAGGCCAGGTCCTGACTGAATACCAGAGAAGAGAAGCAGACTACCAGGGCGATCAAAAAAATCCGACGAGCCTTCATTCCACCTCCAACCGCTGAAAACATCTGGAAATTCGAAGGTACTTGCGGGCGCAAGAAATTGTCAAACAGGCCCCAGGGATAGAGACGTGCCAAACGCAGTTGGGTTAGGAAGAAACTAATGCGTGCACTCTGGTTAAGGTTTCTTGATGAAGCGCCGCCGCCCCGCCAGATGGGTCTGGGCAGTGGGCTGAATGTCCTCGTACTTCAGTACGCTGATGGAGCCATCCACTTCGAGCACGGCCAAGGCAGCCTCTTTGTAGCTTGCAAGGCCGTGTTCGCGAATGGCGCACTCGAGCGCGTCCATCGTGATGTGTTCTCGCGCCATATGCGCCGCGATTACTTCGCCGTCGTGAATCAGCAAACTCGGTTGACCCTGGATGAGTTTGCGAAAACGCCGGTTTGTCCCCGCCAGCTCGGCCACCAGATAGTTCAAAATCAGCAGCGTGGCTGCCGCTACGGCGCCGCCTGACAATGAGGTATCGGGTCCGGTCATGGCGTTCTGGACGGAGTTGGAAAGCAGTAGCAGCAGGGTGAGGTCGAACGGCGTCATCTGCCCCACTTCCCTTTTGCCGCTGAGGCGAAGCCCGGCCAGCACCAGAAAGTAAACCACGCTGGTTCGCAGCGCGATCTCCAACAACGTGTGTATGCCGGGCGAAAACATCGTTACTGGGGCGTGGCGGTCACCGGGATCGGAGCGTTCTTCGGCGTGCTCAAATAGCCGGTAATCTTGTTCTTGTCGACCGTCCATACCACCAACTCATAGAGCATGTGATCGCGGCCGGTGTAGAACTGAACCGGCTCGCTGGCATTCCTATCCTTCTTTTCGATTGTCCGGTCGTCGGCAGTGACGTTCAGTGTGTACTTGCCCTTCTTGGCGTCGGTCTTCTTGAGTTGGAGCGCAACCGTGGAAAATGCCTGCGGACTGGCGTTCTTGATCAGAGTGAACTCGTAGTACTGGCGGTCGCCCTTGTGCTTCAGGGTCTCGAGATCGCCGCGCGTGTTGGCAATCAGGCCGCTTTGCACACCCAGATCGCCCTTCATGGTCTGCAACTGCGCCTTGGCCTCTTCCAGCGAGGCCTTCGTGGCTCCCAGGTCTGTCTTGACACCACCAACGTCAGTCTTGACGTTTCCGACCTCGCCCGCGACGGCACTAATCTCTTTCTTCTGCTCTTCGGCCAGCTTAGCCACAGACGCCTGCTGCTGGCGCTGCAATTGATCGGCGCGCGACGCCAGTTCTTTCTTGGTCATGCCCAACTGCTGCGCCAGCGTCTCCGCGTCCGCTTCGGCGGACTCCATACGCTTGGAGAGGTCAGCGTTCTGTTTCTGGTTGGCCGCCAGATCCTGGGTGATCTTGTCCAGCTTGTTGTGCTGGTCGAACAGGAAGTAGGACGACGCGGCAACATACGCGATGGCCAGGACAATCAGAATCCATTTGCCCGCATTACCGCCTTGCGACTCGGAATGATACACCGGTGCTCCTTCGCCATCAGACATGTCTGTCTCCCGTTTGAAGTGGAATATAACCGTTATTGTTGGGGAGAAGCGGGACGCTGTCAATTCCGTTTCAGGTTCTGGAGGTGACCATCGGGGGCCACGCCACCGCCCACAATGTGGCGCCCCCGCGACAGCGGGCAAGGTGCCGGCGCTATTTTTGGGCGTTACGTTTAGAGGGTCATTGCCAAAGCCTTCGCTGTGATCGGCCCGACTTCGCCATCTGGGTTGAGTCCGAGCGAGAGTTGCAGAGCGGTCACGGCGGCTTGGGTATGCGGTCCAAAAACACCGTCGACCGTCCCTGGATCGAATCCCTTCGTCTTGAGTTTCTTCTGGATTTGCTTTACGACGGGGCCGCTCATCGGCGGCACAGCCAAGCGGAAGATCGTCGCCGGTGGAGATGCTACGGTGACTTTTGCTCCCGCCGTATAGTCAATGCCTGGGACGAGGATACCGAAGTCCCAGCGCCGTCCGGCCAGGGTGTAGCGAATGACTCCGTCCTTTGTGCAGTGCGCCTCGATCGTGCCCCCCTTGCCATCCGACAAGACGACATGACCGATTCCGCCCGCTTGGGGGCGGCGCAGAACCGCTGCCCCCGGCGTGCGCCCCGCCTCTTCGATGGTGACAATATGACCCAGGCCCGCCGCGTCCCGGTCCCAGAAACCGGTGAAGGCATCGGCGGTGGCGGGGTTGCCAGAGTTGTTGAAGCAGCCATAGAGTATTTCAGACGATTGGAACACGACCCACGATACGAACTCGGCACAGTCCCAGGGACCGGTCCACTTCGCATTGTCTTTCGGGACCCGAATTCCGAGGTGGTATTTTTCTCCGATGTGCTTCGCGGCTAATTGCAGAAAATCAGCGCCACTGGTGGACATAATTCTTCCCATCTCGTTCGACGGCCCTCGCGACGAACGCTCTAAGTGGGTTAAGGGAAGACGCTCTTGACTACGTGCCCGGGAGATAGGGCGGAAGCTTACCATATTGGATTCGAGCCGTGAAGACTTACGACACCATCATTGTTGGCGCGGGAATCATCGGTCTCTC
Organism: uncultured Acidobacteriota bacterium; assembly: GCA_963799305.1. GTDB lineage: Bacteria > Acidobacteriota > Terriglobia > Terriglobales > Acidobacteriaceae > Acidiflorens. The sequence goes on from CAWCWX010000002.1 coordinate 1,379,578, forward strand.
GCTGGCCATCGAGCTCCGCAAGCGGGGCCTGAGCGTACTGATGGTCGAGAAAGGCGAGCCCGGCCGCGAGGCTTCCTGGGCTGCCGGCGGCATGCTGGTTGAGTCCAGCCTGGAAGCGCCGCCTGCTCTCCGGTCTCTGGCCGCGGCCAGTGCAAAGATGTATCCGGAGTTTGTCCACGAACTTCAGGATGAGTCTCGCTTAAAGATCGACCTGCGCTCCGACGGAACGTTGCTGTGGGAACCAGCCGCCGACGGGCACTTCCAAACCTTGCATCCTTTGCCCGCACGATTGAACGAACTGGAGCCTGAGCTTGCGCCGCCGGAAAGCGTGCCGTTGTTTGTGAAAGAGCAGTGCGTCGATCCACGCGACCTTGTGTCCGCGGCCGTTGCTGCGGCGCACCATCGCGGTGTCGATTTTTCTTCTGGCCGCCAGGTCCTCGAAGTTGAAGTATTAGATGGGAAAGCGGTCGGAATCATCACAAATAGAACGTTATTTTCAGCGAAGACAATCGTGAATTGCGCCGGCGCGTGGGCCGGACAAATCCCCCCGCACGCTTTCCCGACCCGGCCCGTCAAGGGGCAGATGCTCTGCGTCGTCATGCCGGAGCGAACCATGCTCCGGCATGTAATCCGCACGCCTGAGGTATATCTGATTCCGCGCAGTGACGGCCGCCTGCTGATTGGCGCAACGGTCGAAGAAGCAGGATTCGACAAGCGGACAGTACCGGAGACGATCCAGAAACTACGCCGGGCGGCGCTCGCTCTGGTGCCAAGATTGGCCGACGCGCGCATTCTCGAAGCCTGGGCCGGCCTGCGCCCCGGCACTCCCGACAAGTTGCCTATTCTCGGAACGACGCCAACCCCCGGCTACTTGATCGCTACCGGCCACTTTCGCGACGGAATTCTATTGGCGCCGATCACCGCACAGGTGATGGCGGCGGTAATCACTGGCGCGTCGCCCACGCATGACCTCACTGCTTTTTCAGCGGCACGGTTCGCGTAAGCCCTACGGGACGGACACTCTGTCCGACAACAGTGTTCACAGAAAGCCGTCGCGCTTCCTGTCGCTGCCCGTTGTCGGACAGGAGCGTCCGACCCATACGGGCTTTTGGTTTAGAATAATGAGTTGTAATCGGTGGAACCGTACTCATCCTGGAGGATTCCCAATGAAACTCACCCCTGGCAAACTGAAGGGGCTCAACGCCGTCTCGAACAATCGTGGAGTCATAGCCGCTGCCGCCATGGATCAACGCGGATCCCTGCAAAAATCGCTCGCCAAAGAAAAAGGCGGCGAAGTGACCGACGCGATGATGGAAGAATTCAAGACCCTCGTCACCGAAGTCCTTACGCCGCACGCGACCGCGATTCTGCTGGATCCCGAGTGGGGATTGCCCGCCTCCAAGCGTCGCGCGAAAAATGCGGGCCTGCTGCTTGCCTATGAAAAGACGGGCTATGACAAAACCGGCCCCGGTCGCCTCGGTGATCTCCTCGACCATTGGTCGGTGCGCCGTCTGAAGGAAGCGGGCGCCGATTGTCTGAAGATCCTGCTCTACTACACTCCGTTCGATCCCAAAGACGTCAACGACAAGAAGCACGCCTGGGTGGAGCGCATCGGCGACGAATGCCGCGCCAACGATATTCCTTACTTCCTCGAGTTTGTCGGCTACGAAGAAGGCGCTGACGAGAAGGGACTGGAATACGCCCAGAAAAAGCCGCAGATCGTCACTGAGAGCATGAAGGAATTCAGCAAAGACCGCTATGGTGTGGACGTGCTGAAAGTCGAAGTGCCGGTGAACATGAAGTTCGTGGAAGGCGTGAAGTCGTTCGCAGGACAGAAAGCGTACACCAAGAAAGAAGCGATTGACCTGTTTCACAAGGCGGCCAGCGTCGCGACCAAACCATTTATTTATCTGTCGGCGGGCGTCAGCAATGCGGAGTTCAGCGAGACCCTGGAACTGGCGGGCGAATCGGGCGTGAAGTTCAACGGCGTCCTGTGCGGCCGTGCTACCTGGAAAGACGGCATCGCGGTTTACGCCAAGCAGGGCGCAGCAGCATTCCGCAACTGGCTGGAAACTGAAGGCGTCAAGAACATCAGCAACGTCAACGACAAGCTGAAGGCCGCGACGTCATGGCACACGATCTATGACACCGAGGCGGCGCTGGCGGCGGTGTAAGCGATTTCGTTCTGAATTCAAGGCGGGTCTTCTGACCCGCCTTCTTTCTTGATGTCAGCGGGAGACGCGATAAGCTGCGTCTCTACCCTGGATTTTATGGCCAGCCAAAAAACCGCTTTGATTACCGGCGCCTCTTTCGGAATCGGCCACGAGTTATCGGGCATCTTCGCGCGCGAAGGTTACAACCTGGTGCTGGTGGCGCGCAGCGCCGACAAGCTGCGGCAACTCGCCTCCGAACTGGAAAAGGAGCACGGGACGCGCTCCCTGATTCTAGCCAGCGACCTGGCGGCTCCGGGAGCAGCCGCCTATGTGCACGATCAAACGACGCGCGCCGATATCAGCGTCGATGTGCTCGTCAACAACGCGGGCTTCGGCCAGTTCGGATTATTTTCCGAGAACGATCTGGAAGAGTGTCTGCAACAGATTCAGCTCAACATCACCACGCTCACGCACCTGACCCGACTCTATCTACCTGAGATGCTCCAGCGAAAAAGCGGGCGCATCCTGAATGTGGCGTCCACAGCAGCATTTCAGGCGGGGCCTCTGATGTCCGTGTACTACGCGACCAAGGCTTACGTGCTTCATTTCTCGGAAGGAATCGCCAACGAACTTCAGGGAACGGGCGTGACTGTCACATGTCTGTGCCCTGGACCGACGGTCACCGAATTCCACAAGCGCGCCAACATGCTGACCGCCCGCATGCTGCAATTCGGCGCCATGGACGCCCACACCGTTGCCGAAGACGGGTATCGAGCACTGATGGCAGGCAAGCCAATCGTAATATCGGGATTCCGAAATTGGCTGCTGGCGCAGTCGGTCCGTTTCTCGCCACGTCGGCTGGTGACGGCGGTAGCGCGCAAGTTGCAGGAAGTCAGAAATCAATAAAGCAGTAGGTAGTGATTAGTGATTGGTGGTTAGCAAGACCAAATCAACGACCAACCACCAACCACTTTATTTCTTCGCAAGGGCTTGCTGAATCCGGCTATTGTGCCGGCCGTAAAAGAAGTATACGAACAGACCGATTACCAGCCAGACGACCAACCGCAGCCAGTTGATCCAACCCAACCGGACCATCATGTAGCCGTTGAAGAGGATGCCCATAACCGGCACGAATGGCACCCACGGCGTGCGGAAGGGACGAGCCTGTCCGGGATTGGTCGATCGCAACACCATCACTGCAATACAAACAATCACAAACGCCAGCAAGGTTCCGATGTTGACCATCTTCCCGATGTCATCAATTGGCGTCAGGCTGCCCACAACGGCCGCCAGAAGGCCCACCAGGATCGTGTTCTTCCACGGGGTGCGGAAACGGGGATGGATTGCGGCGAAGAATTTCTTGGGCAACAGCCCGTCATTGGCCATGGAATATAAGACGCGGGTCTGTCCCAGCAACATGACCAGCATCACGCTGGTCAGTCCAGCCAGCGCGCCGAGAGTGATAATGTGAGACGCGCCCGTCAGCCCGCGATCCAAGAAAGCACGGGCAATGGGGGCCTCGATGTTGACATCCCGCCATGGCACCATCCCGGTCAGAACGGCCGCCACCGCGATATACAGCACGGTACAGATCAGCAGCGATGCAATGATCCCGATCGGCAAATCGCGCTGCGGATTCTTCGCCTCCTGGGCGGTGGTCGAAACTGCGTCGAATCCAATGTACGCAAAGAATATGTAAGCGGCGCCCAGACCGATTCCGGAGTATCCGTACGGCGCGAAACTCGACCAGTCCGAGCCCCAGTTGCTGGCGTTGACGTAGCGGAAACCCAGTCCGATCACAAAAAGGACCACCGCGACCTTGATCACCACGATGGTGGCGTTGAAACGCGCACTTTCCTTGATTCCGATGGCGAGGATTGCGGTAATCACCAGCGCGATAATGAATGCCGGAACGTTGACACCAATCTCGTATCCAAAAAGATGAGGCGCAGCCAGCATTGCGTGGGCTTTCTGCACCAACTCCGGAGATTGCGCCCCCATGATGTCCGTGACCTTGGTAAGAAAAGCCTGTGTCCCGGGTACCAGTGTCGAATCGGAGGCCTGTGCCATCTGGCGAGCCACAACATTCTCCGCGGTACGGAGACCGGTCCAGTGGTCGTAAGCCAGCCACAGCGGCATCTTGATATGAAAAATATCAAGCAGTTCGATGAAGTGGTTCGACCATCCCGACGACACCGTGCTGGCGCCCATGGCGTATTCAAGCGTTAGATCCCAGCCGATGATCCACGCAAAAATCTCCCCCAGCGTCGCGTACGCGTAGGTATAAGCGCTGCCTGCGAGGGGGATCATCGCGGCAAATTCCGCGTAGCAGAGAGCGGCGAATGCGCAACCCAAGCCGGACAGCACGAAGGACAGCATCAGTCCGGGGCCGGCATAATGCGCACCCAAGCCGGAGAGAACAAAGATGCCTGCCCCAATCACCGCGCCCACTCCGAGCGCAGTCAACTGGAATACCCCAAGCGTGCGCTTTAAGCTGTTTTCACCGGTCTCGCCCGCCTCCTGCATCAGTTGGTCAATCGGCTTCTTCGCAAAGAGATCAGTCATGAATGGCGTTTTCTCCCAATTGGTCAAACGGAGGTCGTTCGCGTTCGCTGCGACCACAAGTAATACACCGGAATCCCCAACAGTACGATGCACAATCCCGGCCAGGTGTACTGCGGTTTGTAGCGTAACAGCACAACATCGATAAACAAAGCCATCACGATGTAAATTGCCGGCAAAACCGGATATCCGACGGCCTTGTAGGGACGCTCGGCTTCGGGATGGGTCTTGCGCAAGACGAATAGACCGATGATCGTGAGGATGTAAAACACGAGCACCGCAAAAATGATGTAGTCGAGAAGCTGTCCGTAGCTGCCCGAGACGCACAGGATACAAGTCCAGACCATCGACACCATCAGCGAAACCGCCGGGGTCTTGTACTTCGGATTCAAGCGCGCGACGCTCTTGAAGAATAGGCCGTCCTTAGCCATGGCGTAATAGACGCGTGCCCCGGCCAGGATGAGGCCATTGCAGCAGCCAAAGCTCGAAAGCATGATGGCAATGGCCATCAGCGCGCCGCCGGCTGTGCCGAACATCTGCGTCATGGTGGCGGTGCCGACACGATCTTCGGCGGCGTATTGAATGCCGCGTTCGAGGAGCGTGGTTCCGGTCGGACTGCCCGCCAAGGGCAGCGCGCTCAGATAAATAAAGTTGCAGCCGATATAGAGCGCGATGACCACGCCCGTGCCCATCGCCAGCGACAGTGGCAGAGTGCGGCTGGGATTTTTGACTTCTCCGGCCGTAAAGGTCACGTTGTTCCAGGCGTCGGCAGAAAAGAGTGAGCCGACTTGCGCAATCGCCAGCACGGTGAGCGTTGAGACGAGAACTCCGCCACCGACATCATGCAGCGTACCGAGTCCCGCGTTCTTCCAGAAATTCGCGCCGAAGTTGGCCGCGATGGCCTGTGCGTTGCGACCCAGCAAGATTCCGAAAATCACCAGGCCAAGCAGCGCCGATACCTTCGCAGCGGTAAAAATATTCTGGATGAGCGCTCCGGTCTTGATTCCGAAGATGTTAATAACCGAGAGTGTAATAACCACGATGATAGCAACCAGATTCTGGGTATTCAACCCGACATCCATGCCGCCGAGGACCATCGGACCGATAGTGAACTTCGGCACTTTGACGAAGTGGAGGATCCAATTGCTGGAAGAAATGGCCGGCCAGAAAATTCCCAGAAACTTGCCAAAAGCCACGCCCACCGCGGCAATCGTGCCGGTCTGAATTACGAGAAAAAGCGTCCAGCCGTAGAGGAATCCCCACAGCGGGCCCAGCGATTCGCGCAAATAAACGTATTGTCCGCCGGCGCGCGGCATCATCGCTGCCAGTTCACCGTAGCTAAGCGCCCCGACAATAGTCAGGAAGCCAGTAACCAGCCAGGCACCGATCAGCAGCGCCGGCGATTGCGTTTCGCGCGAGATCTCAGCCGAAACGATAAAAATGCCGGAGCCGATCATCGAGCCCATCACCAGCATGGTGGCGCTGGTCAGGCCAAGACCCTGGACGAGTTCCTTATCCTGATGGGTATGAATGGCCCAATCGTCGGCGCGAGTTGCGGGGGCGGCAGTACGAACGTCAGTACTCACGAATCTCCTGGGTCAAGCGTCAGGTCTCAGGTGTCAGGTCTTAGGTCTCAGGCTTCCGGGCTTTGGGCTTTTCCTGACACCTGACACCTGAGACCTGACACCTGCCTCTTCACAAGTCAATGAATTTACCTCAGAATGTCGAAAAAAGCCTCTGCTGATTTGCGGGGATCCGGTAACAAGGCGGATATCACCGCCACGCTGTCGGCGCCAGCATCGACGACGGAACGGGCGTTGGCGCGGGTAATGCCGCCAATAGCGACCACCGGCTTGCCCGTCAGTTCCCTTGCCCGGCGCACGCCGTCGAGACCAATCACGGGATCGGGATTTGCCTTGCTGGCGGTCGCGAATACTGGACCGATCGCGAGGTAGTCGGCGTTGCTCCGATCCGCTTCGGCGATCTGCTCGGGATTGTGAGTCGAAATGCCGAGCCAGCAATCTGGTCCGATGATGCGGCGGGCGGCTTCGGGAGAAATATCGTCTTGCCCGATGTGTAGTCCGTCGAAGGCGGCGGCGATGCAGAGGTCGGCGCGGTCGTTCATGACGAGCTTCACGCGCTGGCCGACGGATCGCTTTAGGTGGCGAGCGAGTTCGAGCATCTGACGAGCACTCCCGGACTTGTTCCGATATTGCAGTAGGGTGACGCCCGCAGCAGCGAGATCGGCCGCCGCCGCAAACATTGTGGCGTCGTCGCGGAAACATGACGCGTCGAGAATCGCGTAGAGGCGAGGAAGTAACACTATGCTCCTACAAAATGATGGGTGGAGACACGGCGTTCCGCGTCTCTACTCTGCTTTTCCTGCGGGCTTCTTCGCCAGGAATCTCTCAATGAATCCCGTATCGAATTTCCCGGCGCGAAATTCCGGATCGGCGAGGATTCGCCGATGCAGGGGGATCGTCGTGAAGATTCCTTCAACAATAAACATTTCGAGCGCGCGGCTCATGCGAGAGATCGCCTCATTGCGGTCTTTGCCGCGCACAATCAACTTCGCAATCAACGAATCGTAATAGGGTGGAATCGTCCCTTCGGCATAAGCCGCCGTGTCAATGCGAACGCCGGTTCCTCCGGGAGGATTGAAGGTCGTAATCTTCCCTGCGGACGGCGTAAATTTCTCGGGATGCTCGGCGTTGATGCGGCATTCGATGGCGTGTCCGCGGTGGATGATCGGTCCTTGCAGCACGTCCGCCAGGTTCGCGCCGGCGGCAATCATGATCTGGCTTTTCACAAGGTCGACATCGGTGACCATCTCCGTAACCGGATGTTCGACCTGGATACGGGTGTTCATCTCGATGAAATGCAGGCGGCGGTCCTGGTCCATGAGGAACTCGACCGTGCCGGCGTTGCGATAACCGACCGCGCTCAGTGTCTTGCTGAGGACATCTCCGATTTCCTGACGAAGTTCGGGAGTGACCTGCAACGACGGCGATTCTTCCAGCAGTTTCTGATGCCGCCGCTGGATCGAGCACTCCCGCTCTCCCAGACTCACCACGTTGCCGTGCTCGTCGCCGAGTACCTGGAATTCGATGTGGCGCGGGTTCTCTACGTATTTCTCCATGTAGAGATCGCCGTTCCCGAACGCCTTGGACGCCTCGGAACTGGCCTGCAAGAAAAGGGCGGGCAATTCCTCTTCGTTGCGGACGATGCGCATGCCGCGTCCGCCGCCGCCGGCTGACGCCTTGATGATCACCGGGAAGCCCACCTGGCGCGCCCACTCCAGAGCCTCGCCGTCGGTGGCGACCACGCCGTCGGAGCCCGGCAGGATGGGTACGCCGTGCTGCTTCATGGCGGCGCGGGCTTTTTCCTTTTCGCCCATCAGCCGGATTACGTCGGGCGAAGGACCAATAAACTTGATGTGGCAACTTTCGCAGACTTCCGCGAAGTTGGCGTTTTCTGAAAGCAGGCCATAGCCGGGGTGGATGGCGTCGACATTGGCGATTTCCGCCGCGCTGATGACGGCGGGGATGTTCAGATAACTCAGCGAGAGCTGCGGCGGGCCGATACAAATCGCTTCATCGGCAAAACGGACGTGCAACGAGTTGCGATCGGCCTCGCTATAGATCGCGACCGCGCGAATTCCTAACTCCTTGCACGCACAGATCACGCGCAGGGCGATTTCACCGCGGTTAGCTACGAGAATCTTTTTGAACATGTGTGAAAAGAGTGGGTAGTGGTTAGTGGTTAGTGGATAGTAGAAGCACGAGTCGACCCCTCAGCACTAACCACTATTCACAAACCACTATCCACTGGGTCTAATGGCAAACAATTCCTGGCCGTATTCGATGGGCTGTCCGTTGGTAACGAGTTTCTTGACCACTTCTCCGGCCACATCACATTCGATTTCGTTCATCAGCTTCATGGCTTCGACGATGCAAAGTACCTGCCCCACTTCGACTTTATCGCCGATCTTGATGAAGGGCGGCGCGCCCGGCGAGGGAGCCTCATAGAACGTCCCGACAATCGGCGAGCGTACTGGTTGAAGTTTGTCTTCAGGCTCAGCAGGCGCCGCTTCGGCGGCGGGCGCGGCAGGAGAAGGAGACGGAACCGTTGCGGTCACCAGCACGGGAGGCGCCGCCGGATGCACCGCAAAAAAGCGCGAATCGGGCGCGGGCGCCGGATCGGCGGCGCGCTTGATCTTCACCTTGACATCGCCGCGCTCCAGTTCGAATTCGGCAATGCCCTTTTCGATTATGAACTCAATGAGTTCCTTCAGCTCTTTTTGATTCATTTGTAAGTGGCGGGTTCCGCTCTCCATCTCCCGCCAGCGGCACAGCGGGAACTGGCGCCTCTCTCAGGCCAGTTGACTATTTCCATCTATTCGACAACAACCAGTTCCTTGTCCGTCGGCGTCAGCACTTCACAACCTTTGGAAGTGACAACCACGACGTCTTCGATCCGGACGCCCCGCTTGCCTGGGATGTAGACTCCGGGTTCGATCGTAATGATCATACCCGGCTCCAGTACTTGCGTCTGACCGGAGGCCAGCCGCGGCGCTTCGTGAATCTCCAATCCTAAACCATGGCCCGTGGAATGGGTGAAGTACTGAGCTAAGTGATGCTTTCGCAATACCTTACGAGCCGCCTCATCCACCGACGCGGCGGCCGCTCCGGGTCGAACCTGAGCAATCGCAGCCAGTTGCGCTTCCAGCACAGCCTGATACATGTCCCGCGCAACCTGGCTGGGACGCCCCACATGTACGGTGCACGTCCGGTCCGAACAATAACCGGAGAGTATAACACCGAAGTCGCACACCACGAATCCCCGGCGCGGAATCCGGGCGTCGGAAGCCCGCCCATGCACCACCGCCGACCGCTTGCCGGCAGCAATGATCGTCGAAAAAGACATACCTTCGGCGCCGGCGCGGCGAGCTTCGAACTCCATGGCCGCCGCCACTTCAACTTCTCTTACGCCGGGGCGAATTTTCTTGAGCGCTACCTTGAAAAGGCTAGCTCCCAATTCGATCGCTGCGCGGATGCGCCGGACCTCTTCTTTATCCTTCACCATGCGCGATCGTTCGACGAGGGACGGCGCGGAGACTAGTTTCCATTTACCTTTCAAAATGCCGCGCAAGTGATCTGACTGAGCAACCGTGACGGACTGAGACTCCAATCCGACTCGCTGGCTCGATCGGATTCGGGATGCAGCCAGAAATTCCGCAGCACCCACTATCGGAGCCTTGCGAACAATCACTATACGAGCGCCCGAAACTTCGGCCCGCGCCTGGGTGAGGTAGCGGCCGTCAGTGAAGAAGGTGGCGGAGCCGTCACCGATCAGGAGAACTCCGGAGCTACCGGTAAATCCGCTTAGATACCGGATGTTCGGCAGATGGGTAACCAGAAGGCAGTCCAGATGGTTTTCGGCAAGCGCAACCTGGAGTCGCCGCCGACGGCCGGAGTGATCCATGGGAGGAGTGTAGCAAGAAGACGGCTGCGAGCTTCGAGCCGCGAGCTACCAGTCTCTAGCTCGAAGCCCGTAGCTCGAGGCGCGTACCCCTCCAAACAAAACCGCCGGCTGCTCGACAGGTTCTTCGAGTAGCCGGCGGCGATGTCTGTTTCAACGTAAAGGCTAGGTTTGAATGATGCGCGGCGTGATGAAGAAAATCAGCTCCTGGTTGGAAGTTGATACGGTACGCCGTTTGAACAGGTTGCCGAGGTACGGGATGTCTCCGAGCAGCGGTACCTGCGCAACGTTGAGCGAGTTCGAGGTCTGAATTACGCCGCCGATGACGACGGTTCCACCGTCCGTGACCAGGACTTGCGTAGTTGCCTGTTGCGTAATCAAGGTCGGGTTGCCTTGGATGGTGCGGCCAAAGTCAGGCGTGGTATTTTCCACGTCCACGTTCAAGAAGATCGTGCCTTCCGAAGTGATCTGTGGGGTTACGGTGAGGCGCAGGAAAGCGTCGACGTAGGAAACCGTCGGCGGACCACCCAACTGCGCCAGGGTGACGATCGGAATGCGGACACCTTGTTTCACAATCGCCTGAATGTTGTTCTGCGTGACCACCCGCGGACGGGAAAGAATCTTCAAAAGCCCGCGCGACTCCGCCATGGTGAGCAGGAAGTCGATACGCATGTTGTTGGTCGCGTTCACGAACTGGAAACCGCTGGTCGGCGAGTTGGAACCCAGGTTCGAAAACAGCGGGATCTGCGACCCGTTCGTCGAGCCGCCGCCGGTCAGGATATAGAGCGGATTGGGAACGAGGCCGTTGCCGACGGTTGTTGGTGTGGTGCCAACACCCTGTACACCGCCGATCGCGGTCGGGCCATTGCCCCAACCGAAGCCCAGTTGCGTGCCGATGTCCCGGGCGAAGCTGCGGGTCGCGGCTACGACGCGAGCTTCGATTTCCACTTCCTGCGTCTTGCGATCCATCTGCTGGATCAAGCGGTCGAGCTGAGGCAGGACGGCGGGAATGTCGGAGATGACGAGGGCATTGGTACGGTCGTCGGAAACGATGTCGCCGCGCTGGCTCAGGAATTTCTTGAGCGTCGGCACAACATCCTTGGAGTGCGCATAGCTGAGGAAGCGGGTGATTGTAACCTTGTCGACCGCCAGCGCTTCGGCTTCAATCTGCCCGCGGCGGTTTTCGGCTTCTCGTTTGAGCGTGTCCACGGTCGCGATGCGGAGCACGTTGCCTTCGAGTTGCCGCGACAGGTCGTTGTTCTTGAGCACGATGTCCAGTGCCTGATCCCACGGCACGTCATCGAGCACGATTGTCAGGTTGCCGTGCACTGCGGGATCGAGAACCACGTTCAATCCGCTGATCTCATGAATCAGGCGGAAGAAGTCTTTCAGGTCCACATCTTTAAGGTTGACCGAAATCGGCTCGCCGGTGTACTTGGGACCGTTGCTGGCGTGCGACTGTGAGAGCTGCGTCTTCTGCTCGGCTGCCAGGTTAATCGCAGGCTCGATCGTGCCAGGCGCGCCCGCATCCTGCATGGCCGAATGCGTCTTGACGGCGACGAGTTCGGCGGCAGTCTTGTCGGCAAAACGCGCAGCCGCGTCCTGGGCCTTGACTACGGGCTCGACGGCGGGCACGGCTTTGTCGTCCTTTACCGAGTAGGTCGGTTCGACCACAGCGAAGTCAACCGGCTTGACCGACGGCGCTGGAGCCGCAATCGGAGCCGCAACCGTGGCGACCGTCGGCGTCAGGTTCGGCGCGGGACTGGTCATCGCGGTTTCCACCATAGCGGGCGCCGTCATCGGCGACTTTTTGGCCACCGTGGGTTTGGCAACTGCCTTGGCCGCGGTCGCGTCCTGAATCTTGAGCGTGAAGTGGCCGTTCTGGCCAGCGACCAACTCGGACGTGTGAGCGGCATCGAGGTCCACCACCACGCGCGTGGTGGGCGGAACCTGGCCGTTCATGCCGATACGCACCGTCTTCACGCCGTCATTGCCGACGTGGATCAGGTGCTGGCCCGTAGCCATCACGGTGTTGGGCAGGTCCACCACGATGCGCGCCGGGGAGTCGAGCGTCGTGACCTTGGGCGCGAGGACGCCTTTGGCCGTGAATTCGACACTCAGGCCTTCCTGGCTGTGCGCCACCTCGAGCCGTTGCAACGCGGAGGCCGCAGCCGTCCCATTGCCCGGTTGGTCAGCCGCGGCTGCGACCAGCACGATCGTCAGCAGCGGAAGAATGAGACCCAGTAATTGCTTTCGCATTTCGTATCTCCCCATCGGAGGCTCTTTGCCCCTATATTTCTTCCAACTCAACACCTGGCCTAAACGGCCGGGGTGGTGATCTTCTTCGTAACTTCACGCGTAAAAGTCTTGCCTAACCGGTCCTGCATCGTTGCCTTGAAGATGATCGAATCCCCGGTGATCTTGACCACGTAGCCGTCAAACACCGGATCGTTCTCCCGCAAGAAGTACGCTTTGTTCAAATTGTTGGTCACCACCGCGATAAACCCGGCGTCGGAGTGAACCACGCCGCGCAAGTTGATGGCGCCGATTTCCAGACATTTCTTGCCCGTGCTGCATCCCGATCCGCCGGCATGGCTGACCACCGGGCTGATAAAGGGATCGCGCTTGCCCGACATACTCCACTTCTTTTCCTGCGCTTCCTTCACGGCATCGTCGTCGCCGCCGCTCTTCGCTTCTTCGTAAGGGAGAGCGCTATCGCCGCCGGAGGCTGCCGGCTGGGCATTCTTCGCGGGAGCCGCGGCTACCGCCTTCTGCTTTTCGGCGGAAGGCTTGGCCGGCTTCTTGGCGACGATCTGCTTGACGCCAATTTTCGGCGACTTGCTCGCGCTGACTGCCTTCTTCTCTTTGAAAGGTTCAGCCGATTTCGAGCTGTGCGAAGTTGTCGCGAGGCTGGCCTTGGTGGATGACGAGACCGCTTTCGTCGGAACCACGCTCGGCTTCGGCGTAACGGCGACACTCTTCACTTCGGCCGTTTTCACGGCAGCAGTCTTCACCGCGGTCGGCTTCGCTGATGGCGTCGTGCTCTTCGCGGCCACCACACTTGCCTTCGGCGTTACTGCGACGCTTTTCACCGCAACTGTCTTCGGCGTCGGTGTGACAGCGCTGCTCTTCACAGCGATCGTCTTGACCGGCGTCGCCGCCGGTTTGGCCGAGGAACTCTTGGTTGTCGGCTTGCCGCCCAAAGCTTCGTTGGAGGCTGCCGTATTGTTTTTCTGCACCGTGTTCATCTGGGTGCGCACGTTGTCGAGGATCTGGGGACTTTGCGCCCAGGCCATGCCTGCAGCCAGCGTGCAAACGAGAATGCCGGTTATCCGCTTCATCGTGTCTCCCTTACCGTTTCCCTGCCGGTGTCGCCGGCTTGGCCGACGCCCCGGAAGGATCCAGATCGTGACTGAAATAGGTTGTGGTCAGGCATGTCGCCACCACACTCTCGTTGGGCGCGTACTGATACGTATGCTTCGCCTTGGCGTCGCTAGGCTTGCGGGTGGTGGACACCAGCAGGTTGCCGACGTTCACGATGCGCTCCAACTTGCTGACCCGGTCGAAAAACCCAAGCATCGAATAGTACGGACCGTCGAGTTCCACTTCGAACGGAACTTCGGTGTAGAAATCCTTGGCGGCGACCGGACGCGCGGTGTACCGGCGGATTTCCACTCCCGCCTTGCGGGCTTCCGCGCCCACCATGCGCATGAAGTTGTCCACTTCCTTCTCGTCGGGCACGATGCGCCGCTCGATGTCGAGTTGCTGCTTCAGGCTCTGGACCTGGCGTTCAATATCCGCCAGTTTCGGCCGGTACGCTTCCAGATCCGCGTTTTCGCGCATCTTGGCCTGGAGCTTGGTCTGGGCCGCCGCGTTTTCGTCGCGCGCGGACTTGAAAACCGTATAGAAGAGCGCCACGCTCGCCAGGGTTCCCCCCAGCACCAGCACGCCCCACAGCTTTATTCCTGTCAGTTCGCCAAAATTCATAAGCGTCCGCCTTTACGACTTCGCCTTTTCGCAGGTCAGCGTGAATTGGAACGCCTGCATATCTTTAATCTGCTCGTCTTGAATGCTTTCCTTGATCTCGATGTTCTTGAAGTATCCGGTCTTGTTCAGATTCGAGATCAGGTTAGCCACGGCATCGTTGCTCAATGCCATGCCGTCAATCGCCACGTTGTTGCCCTGATCCTGCATGCTGTTCAGCCAGATCGCTTCCGTCCCGTTGACGGTTTCGCCGATCATGGCCAGCAGGTTCACCGGGCCGCTCTGTGTAGAGCGCAGGTTGTCGATGACATCGACCCGGCGCTTGTACGCGTCGGCCTGTTTCTGGCGCTCGAGGTAGCGCGCCTTGATGTCAGCCAGCTCGCGGTTCTTCTGTTCCGCCAGCCGCATTTGAGTGGCAATGGCTTTCGCTTCCTGATCGAGGTGATACCAGTACATTCCGTTCCCGATCGCAAACAGCGCCAGCACGGCTACGATTTTGATCAGCGGCGAACCACCGCCACCGCCTTCAAAGGAAGGCATGTTGACCGCGGAACCCTTCTTGCCGCTTTTCGGTTTCGGTGCACCCAGCAGATTGATTCGGATCATAGCTTTTCAAAACTCCTCAGGGCCAAACCCACGGCCACTGCCAACTGCCCGGCATTCTGTTCCACCAGTTCCGCTCCATGCCCATCGACCGGAGCAAGAACTTTCTGGAACGGGTTGAACAGCTCCACCGGCATGGAGAACTCCTGGCGCAATGCCTCCACCAGGCCCGGCACCTTGGCCGATCCCCCGGCCAGGTAAATCTTCTCGATGTGCTCGCCCGCCGCGCTGGCGCGGAAGAAGTCAAACGTCTTCTGAATTTCGAGAACGATGATTTCCGTCACCTGTTGCAGAATCGGCGTCTTCGCATCGTCGTGCACGGTTCCGACTTTGTGACCCAGCTTCAGGTTCTCGGCATCGTCAAAGCTGAGATCGAGTTCCTTCTGCAACGAGTCCGTGTACTGATGTCCGCCCACCGAAACGTCGCGCGGGAACAACGGAGTCGTACCCTTCACGATGTTGATGTTCATCACGCTGGCGCCCAGGTTGAGCAGCGCGACCACCTGAGTGGGAGCGGGCTCGTAGTTGTACTCGTAGCAGTTCTGGAGAGCGAGCGCATCGATGTCCACAATAGCCGGTGTTTTGCCGGCCATCGAGAGTACGTTGGTGTAGTTGAGAATCTTGTCCTTCTTGACGGCGACCAGCAACACATCCATGGTCGGGCTCGTCGCGTCGTCGGAGAGGATCTGGTAATCGAGGTTGACGTCGGCGAGATCGAACGGAATGTGCTGCGCGGCTTCCTTCTGAATCGTATCCGCCAGTTCCTGATCGCTCATCGAAGGCAGCGAGATCTTCTTCACGATCACGGAGTGTCCGCTCACCGCGGTGGCGACGGAGCGCGACTTGATTTCCGTATCGCTGAACAGCTTCGAGATCGCGCTCGACACCGTACCCGAGTCCACGATCATGGAGTCCACGACGATATCCGGAGCGATCGGCTCCAGGCCGAGATGCGCCACTTCGATTCCCTGGCGCGTCTTCTTGAGCTCGACTGCCTTGATGCTCGAAGAACCCACGTCCAGACCAACAATCGTCTTCGATCCGAATCCAAACATGTGCCCGCCTTTTGTAGCGCCGGCGCCTTCGCCGGCAAATTTACTTACTGCTGTCCCGCTGCCTTCGTTGCCGCCCGCGGTTTCTTCTTACTCATCCGCGGTTCCAGTTCCATGGACTTTTCTTCCATCCACTGGTCCAGCTTCGATTTCTTGAAGCGCCAGCGATTGCCCAGCTTGAATGCAGGAATCTTTTGCTCATTCACGTATTTGTAGAGCGTGTCCGGACTGACTCCCAGGTACTGCGAAGCCTGGCGAATATTCATCACTTCCCGCGAGTCGGCCATAATTCGTTTCTCCTTCCACAGAATTCAGTTCTAAGCCCAGCCTTTTTTCAGCGCCGGTACTCACGAAATTGGGAGAACCAGTTCCTCGAACTGAATGCCTTCGAGTGAATTTTGGTGTGCTGAGCATATCTCAACCGGGAGAATGGGCCAGTAAACGTGAATCTCCCGGTTTTGTTGGGTTTTATGGGGTTTTCGTGGAATCGTCCCGAAGTCGAGTTGCAGCAAGCCTCTATACCTTGAGGGCCTTAAAGAGCTGACCACAATTAGCAGGGGCATTAATGCGAATGGTGCCCCGGTCACCCTCGTTGGAGTAACCAAGGTACTAGACACGGTACGGAAGTACTTGAACGGGCGCGCAACCCCTTAAGAATGTGCGCCCGAAATGGGCTTGTCACAAAGTGACTACTGGCTGGTTTCACCAATAACGGTGAATTTTGTATCGGTGCGGAACTTCTTGTAGTCGCGAAAGCTCTGCTCCAAGTCTTCGTTGAAATTCTTCACCAGAGCAACGCGAACGTCGATGTGAAGAGAGAGATGTTTCGGAAGCCAGACTTCATCGTTAACGCGGGTCGCTTCGAACACGATGCGCGTCCCCTTGTGAATCCGCGCGAGAAACAAACCGAATGAGATCGTGTCCGTGGTGGTGACATCGAACTTCGTCCATTGCATCTCAGCTTTGTCGATCCACATTCGCCCGTGCAGTTTGGGTAGCATCTTCGCCTCGCGCGTCTTGGGCTCATAGCCGGGTCGAGGCTCGGCATCGAGGACCCAGGTGTCGCGTCCATCGATCGGTTCCGATCCTACGAGGCGAAAGTTGTACGCATCGGCCACCTCCTTCACAAATTTGCGGCCATCTTCGCGATCTTTCTCTTCCCTTTCAAGCCGCTTGCGCCGATCGGAGTCAGACTCGTTCTTGCGCTTGTCGGTGATCTTCTGGATCCGCTCGCCTTCCTTTTTCGCATCGTCCGCGGACAGCGGCTTGTCATCCTTCGCGATCAACCGCTCGATCTGCTCGCCGTAAACCACCAGCACTTCTGAAGTCCGCGATTCGATCTTGTTCACTTGTCCCTTGCCGTCGAGTTTGTGCTCCTCCTCGCGCTGGACATAGGTGTAGTCGCGCAGGCGCTTCTCGTTCTCCAGATCCTTCTCCGCGACGCGGCGGAGAAGTTCGCGGATTTGTTCCTGCGGGACATTGCCGGAAGCGTCGGGCTGCAACGTCATGGTGGGAGCCGACACTGGCTGGGCTGACGTAACCGCTGACGGGGGATCCGAGAGGGGAACCTCCTGCGCAACTCCAGTGGCGAGGAAAGCGGCGATCAGTATCCAGAGGACGAGGAAACGCATGGTTCTAGATACGATACAGGCCGCGTAGGAGTTCTGGCAGAGGCGCATCAATTTTCGGTTTCTGCGAGGAACAGGCGGCCAATTGGGTTCAGGTGGCGCTCATCCCGAATCGGTTGTTGGTGTCATGGCGGTCTACCCTCAACAATCCTGAAGCCGCGTCAGGGGATGTGCAGTTTTGACCAGACGAATTATGTTTCGGCTTGATACGGTACTCGCTCGAAAGTTTGTGACTGAGGAGCTTGGCTATGCGTTTTCCTAAGTTGATTTTCCGTCTAATGGCCGGAGCCATTTGGCTGGTGGTTGCAGTGGCCCTGGCATCGGGTGTGAATAATGATCCTTGCAGCGTCCTGACGGCGGAACAATTCAGCCGGGTTATGAGTTATAAGGCAGCCATAGACAAGACTGCATCCACAACGGCATCCTGCTTTTATAAAGGGCCGGCCGATTCGGGCGGCCAATTCACGATACTTACTGAGACAGCAACCGGGCCACAAGCGGACATGATGCTCAAGAGTCCTGGGTCTTCGCCACCCGCAGAGAGCGGCTTGATAGGCGGATCCTATCGTCAAGGCAGCATCATCTTCTCTGTTTCCATCAGATCAAAGGACCAAGCAAAGTTGCAAGCGCTAGTCGCCGAAATAAAACACAATCTGAAGTAGATTCCGAGACAGGGTTTGCTAACGTTGACGCTGCTCGTTCGGTGTGTAGCAAGCACCGGCGCTGTTCCGCCAAGTCTTGCGCTGACCTTCGAGCAAGTCCCTCGAGTGAATGTGCCGCTGCGTCATTCACCGGCCTTGAACTTCGCGACGATTGCCGTTATGTCATCGTGCTGTTCCTGCGAGCCGAAGCGCTGAACCCCGTCCACGATTGCAGTCAGCAGAGCCTGGCACGGCAGTTCCCGATGTTGCCGCAGCGTTTCAATCAGAAACTGCTCGCCAAATTCTTCTCCCCGATCGTTGCTGGCTTCGGTGACGCCGTCCGTGTATAGCGCAAGCACATCGCCGGGAAAGAGCTCTTGCTCCCGCATACAGCAATCCCATTCCCGGAACAGTCCCAGCAGCGTGCTGGTCGACTCCAGGTGCTCAACGTTTCCGTCGCTTCTCAACAAAATGCCGGACAGGTGTCCGCAATTGGCGTAGCGCAATCGCCGCGTCGCGTCGTCGTACTCGACAAACAAAAGCGATGCGTAGGCACTGTCGTTAGTGTTGTCATAGAACTGCCGGTTCACGGACCTGAGCCATGCCTGAGGCTGATCGAAGGCCAAGGACGACTGGCTCCGCAAGCTGGCCTGCAAATTCGCCATCAGCAGAGCGGCGGCGATCCCCTTGCCGGAAACGTCGCCGATGATCAGCGCCAGTCGCTGCGGCCCGAGATTCAGAAAGTCGAAGTAGTCTCCACCTACTTGCCGCGCCTGTAAGCAGATACCTGCATAATCCACGGTCTTTAACTGCGGTCGAATCTGCGGAAACAGCCGGGCCTGCACTTGCTTGGCGATTTCCAGTTCCTGGACGGCACGGCGTTCGGCTTCGAGTAGCTCTGCCTGCGCCCGCCGGCGCAATTCCAGGCTGCGCTTCACATCGTCGAAACCTTCCAGCCCAAACGCGTTCCCGTCCGGATCCTCGAACCGTGTATAAGTCCCGCCCCACCCCGGCGTTTCCGGCGCAAATAAGAAACGAACCCCGCGTTCGCTCCATTCCTTGTAAGTGGCATGGACATCTTCCGTCATAAAAAGAACCCAGCGATAGCCGCCAATCAGCTTGTATTCGGGTCGGTCGGGCTTTGGCTCGACGAGCGCAAGATTCGCGCTGCCGTCGGGGGGCGCCACTTCAATCCAGCGCACGCCGGTGGGAAGACATTGTTCGGTGATGAGTTCGAAGCCCAATTGCTCCACGTAGAACCGCTTACTCACCTCCAGATCGCGGACGAAAACGACAATGTCCTGGATGCTCAGGTAAGGCTCTTCGCGTCCCGTGCGAAGCACAGTCCGGTTCGCCCACGAGAGGAAAGGATCGCTGGCCATCGGCGTGATTATAGTGCAGCCCAACACGCAGAAGCTGTTTGGGGCGTAAACCGAATCGCGTCAAACAGCGCCTGCAAGCTACAATTTCCGCGTGACCAAAGAACGTTGGGCTCAGATAGGAATCACAATTGAATTTCTTATCGTCGTCAGGACTCTAAGTGAGTTCTTCCGGCTCAGGCACGCCCAAGGCACGAACTTCTCAACCGCGGTGGCCGCCCTCTACGTCGGAGGCGCCTTGATCGCGGCTTGCTCCTGCTGGGCAGGCGTGACGTTCTACTTCTTCCGACGCTATGTCCTGTCCGCCTGGATCACGCTAGCGACCGTACCCGTTCTGGTGGTGTACAAGATTGCCGTGATCGGCTTGTAAATCGCGACCTCGCGAAGCTCCCTGGCTCCACGTACTCCCACCGACCCTTTATAATAGAAAGATTCGCTATCGCTTCCGAACCGGTCTGTGAGGGGCCGCACTTTCCTCGACCGCGACGGAGCTGCTCAGGGGAAGATGTCGACGGAAAGCATTATTGTTCGCGGGGCCCGGGTTCATAACCTCAAAAACATCGATTTTGAGATCCCGCACAACCAGCTGACGGTGGTCACCGGTGTCTCCGGCTCCGGCAAGTCATCGCTCGCCTTCGACACGATCTACGCCGAAGGCCAGCGGCGCTATGTCGAATCGCTTTCCGCCTATGCGCGGCAGTTTCTGGAGCGCATCGAAAAACCCGACGCCGACCTGATCGACGGCATCGCCCCCGCCGTCGCGATCAAACAGAAGAACTCTACCCGCAACCCGCGCTCCACCGTCGCTACCGCCACCGAGATTTTCGACTACCTGCGCCTGCTGTTTGCCCGCGTCGGACGCACCTATTGCCTGGTTTGCGGACAGGAAGTAAAGAAAGACACGGTCGACGAAGTCGCCGACCGGATAATGGCTCTGCCCGACGGCACCCGCCTCAACGTTCTTTTCCCAGTGCAAACCCTCGCGACAAACACTGAGGAAAAAGCAGCCCAGAAAGCGCGCGGCAAGAAAAAAGTGGACGTCAAGTCCAACCAACTCTCCGACGCCATCAAAACCCGCCTCTTCGATCTCCGCAAACGCGGCTTCAACCGCCTTTTTCAGAACGGCCACATCTTCGAGTTCTCGAGTCCGGAATCGCTGCTGGAATGAATTTCGCCGAGCCCGTATTCGCCCTCGTCGATCGCATCGCCGTTTCCCCCGACGCCCGCACGCGAATCGTCGACGCCGTGGAAATCGGCTACCGCGAAGCCGGAGAAGTAATCTTCGAAACCGCTCCCCGCGACAACGAAGATGAAAAGCTCGAGCGCCTTCGCTTCTCCCAGCGCTTCGAATGCAAAAACGACGGCAGTCGATACGACGAACCCGAACCGCGCCTGTTCTCTTTCAATAATCCCTACGGCGCCTGCCCACGCTGTCAGGGGTTCGGCAACACCATCGATTTCGATCTCGACCTCGTTATCCCCGACAAGACGAAAACGCTGAACGAAGGCGCCATCGAACCCTGGACCAAACCGAAATATCGCCCCCTGTTCACCGAATTCAAACGCTTCGCAAAGCAGGCGGGAATTCCACTCGACGTGCCCTGGCAGGACCTCGACCCCGAAGTGCAGACCCTGATCGTCACCGGCGACGCTCGCTTCTCCGGCATCCGCGGCTTCTTCCAGCTTCTGGAGCGCAAGAAGTACAAGCTTCACGTCCGCGTTTTCCTTAGCCGATATCGCGGATACTCTCTGTGCTCGACATGTAGCGGCACTCGTCTTCGCCCCGAAGCCCGCCAGGTCAAGATCGATGGCAAAGACATCTGCCAGGTGTGCAGCATGACCGTCGAAGGCGCGGCGAAATTCTTCGAGCAGATCAAGCTGACTCCGCAGCAAGCAGCGATCGCCGAAATTCTCGTCACTGAAATTCGAGAGCGCCTGCGTTTTCTGAACGACGTTGGCCTCGAATATTTGACACTGGACCGCCTCGCCTCTACCCTCTCCGGAGGCGAAGCGCAGCGCATTCAGCTCGCGACTTCCCTCGGTTCCCGCCTGGTCGGCACTCTCTACGTTCTCGACGAACCATCCATCGGCCTGCACAGCCGCGACACCGACCGCCTGGTAAAAATCCTGCACGGCCTGCGCGATCTGGGAAACACGATTCTCGTTGTCGAGCACGATCCCGACATCATGCGCGCCGCCGACCACATCCTCGACCTCGGTCCGGGCGCGGGGGAAAGTGGCGGCAAAGTCATCGGCGCCGGTACCTACGAAGAGATCAAGAAACTTCCCCACTCGCTCACCGGACGCTATCTTGCCGACGAACTGCACATCCAGATTCCGACGCAACGTCGCCAACCCGGCCCGCAGAAGATTCGTATCACCGGCGCTCGCGCGCACAATCTCAAGCGCATCAATCTGGAAATTCCGCTGGGCATGTTGGTCGCAATCACCGGCGTCTCCGGCTCGGGAAAATCAACCCTCCTGCACGATGTTTTGTATCAGTCGCTCGCAACCGCGCTAAAACAGCCCAACGGCAACCATTCCTCAGTGGCGACATGGGACGAAGTCGACGGCGATCAATACCTCGACGAAGTCGTTCTAGTCGATCAATCGCCCATTGGACGCACGCCCCGCTCCAACCCTGTCACCTATATCAAAGCTTTCGACGTAATCCGCGATGTGTTCGCGGCGTTACCGGAGGCGAAGAAACGCGGCTTCGCTGCCGGACATTTCTCCTTCAACGTCCCCGGCGGACGCTGCGAAAATTGCCAGGGCGATGGCACCGTCACGGTAGAGATGCAATTCCTCGCCGACGTAGAACTCATCTGCGACGAATGTAAAGGAACGCGCTACAAGCAGCAGGTCCTGGAGATTCGCTACAAAGGCAAGAACATCCACGAAGTACTGAATCTTACGATCCGCGAGGCCCTGAAGTTTTTTGCCGATGTTCCCAAGCTCACGGAAAAGCTGCGCGTCCTCGACGAAGTCGGCCTCGGCTATCTGCGCCTCGGTCAATCCGCCACTACCCTCTCCGGCGGCGAAGCCCAGCGCATGAAGCTAGCCGCGCACTTGCAGCCCGCCGCGCGCGAAGCCACCCGTTCGCGCTCCGCCGCCGACGGTCCGAAACGCAAGCGCCGCATGCTTTACATCTTCGACGAGCCCACCACCGGCCTGCATTTTGACGATGTCAGCAAACTCCTCTCCGCTTTCCGGCGTCTTATCGATGCGGGGGGATCCATCGTCGTGATCGAACACAACCTCGAAGTCATCAAGACCGCCGACTGGGTGATCGACCTCGGCCCCGAAGGCGGCGACCGCGGCGGCAATGTGGTCGGCGCAGGGCCGCCAGAAGAAATTGCGCAGATCAAGGGCTCGTACACAGGAAAATATTTGGCGCGTGTGCTGAACGGAAATGGCCATAGGAATGGCAAGTAACAGAGTTTGTATCCGGATAGGTTTCGCCAAGGCTCGGGTGGGGACTTGTCCTGCGCCGGTTTTCGGGAGGGCACGGCTTCAGCCGTGCCGCTGGTCGAGTATGAATCGGGCTTTAGCCCCTGAGGTTGCGCTCTACTTTGGTCGCCGTTTACCGCAGGGGCTGAAGCCCCTGTTCTTGAAGCGCATCGCGGCACGGCTAAAGCCGTGCCCTCCCAAAGCCTCCTCAAGAACCTCGATAGGCACCAGCCGCGTCATCGCCAACGCGTTTCTCCTTCTCGCAACCGCCTGTGCCCTCGCCCAGACCACCACCGTCCACCGCGGCAAACAAGTCATCAATGACGTCACCGACAACCAGCCCAATGACATCTCCCGCGCGGAAGACGCGATCCAGAAAAATGATTTCACTTCCGCCGAACCGCTTCTCAAGAAAGCATTGGCAAAAGACCCCAAAAACTACCAGGCCTGGTTCGATCTCGGATTCGTCTACAACCGACTCAACCGTGAAGCTGACTCCATTCACGCCTACCGGCAATCCGTCGCCGCCAAGCCTGACGTCTTCGAATCCAACCTGAATCTCGGACTGATGCTGGCGCGGTCCAACAACCCCGAAGCCGAGCAATTTCTCCGCGCCGCCGCCAAACTCAAGCCCACCGACCACATTGCCGAAGGCCAGGCTCGCGCTTGGCTCTCATTGGGACATTTACTCGAAAACACCAAGCCCGACCAAGCTCTCGAGGCCTACCAGAAAGCCGCTGCGCTCACACCGCAAGATCCCGAGCCTCATCTCTCTGCCGGCTTGTTGCGCGAGCGCCGCAAAGACTTCGACGGCGCCGAAGCCGAATACAGACAAGTGCGCGTCCTCGATCCGCATTCCAGCGAAGCCGTCATTGGCCTCACCAACATCTACATGAAGTCGAAACGCTTCGCCGACGCCGAGCCTCTGCTTCAGCAACTTGTTAAGGAGCGCCCCGACGACGCCGGCCTTCACCTGCAACTCGGCCGCGTATTAGCTGCCCAAGGGAAGAAAGACGAGGCCGTCCCCGAAATCCAGGCCGCGCTGAAACTTTCCCCTAACGACGCCGAAGCCCAGCGCGACCTGGCCGACCTGCAAACCGAATCCGGAAGCGTCGCCGACGCCGAAAAAACCTATCGGGATCTGCTCAAGTCCAATCCCAACGACGCCGACTCGCACAACTCACTCGGCGAACTCCTCCTCAAGCAGCACAATTTCACGGAAGCGCAACAGGAATTCCTGGCCACCATCAAGCTCAAGCCCGACTTCGGCCCAGCCTACGGCAACCTGGCCATCGCCGCCGATGAGAACAAAAATTATCCTCTGGCCCTCAAAGCGCTCGACGCTCGCGACAAGTTTCTGCCCCCCACCACGGTCGGAATCTTCATGCGCGCCACTGCTTACGATCACCTGCACGACTTCAAACAGGCTTCGGTGTACTATCACCTCTTCCTCGATGCGGCCAAAGGGCAGTATCCTGATCAGGAGTGGCAGGCGCGTCATCGCCTGATCGCCATCGAGCCCAAGAGACACTGAACGTTATGCGCAGTCTCACCATCTGTTTGCTTCTGCTTGCTGTCGCAGGCGCTGCCGCTGCCCGTGATGAATCTCTCGACGAACTCAAGGCCCGAGCCCAAAGTGCTTCGCCCCAGGATCGCCCCCGGATTTACGTCGAGATCGCCGAACTACAGCTGCGTACCGCGAACCAATTCTACAAAGATGGTGACGTGGAAAAAGCCCGCGTCGCCGTGGACGATATCGTCACTTATTCCGAAAAGGCCCGCGACTCCGCCACCGAAACCAAGAAGCACCTGAAGAATGTCGAAATCCGGGTCCGCAAGATTGCCGAGCGGCTGCGCGATATCAAGGGCACGCTGGCCATCGAAGACCAACCGGTAGTCGATCAAGCTGTGCAGCGTCTGGAAACAGTCCGCACCAGCCTGCTCGATCAGATGTTTGCCAAGGATAAAAACAAGGACAAGAAATGAAGCGGCGAGCACCCATTTCCCTTTTGTTCGCGATCACGCTCCTGGCCCCTTTCTCGACCCTTGCACAGACGAAGCACGATCCCCTCACCCCGCTGGAAATCGATCAGCTGCGCGATACCATGCTCGACCCCGTTGAGCGTTTAAAGCTTTACGTGAGCTTTGCTCGCGATCGCATTACAAAATTAGAACAAATGCGCGCCGACCCCAAGACCACCGATCGCGCCCGCCAGACTCACGACCTGCTCTCCGACTTCCTCGACGTCTACGACGAACTCAACGACAACGTCGACATGTACGTCGGCCGCAAAGATGATATCCGCAAGCCGCTGAAGCTGGTCATCGAAGCCGACGTCGAATTCCAATCCAAACTCCGAGCCCTGAAAGACGCGGCCCACACCGACGCCGCCGAATCCAAGCAGTACGAATTCGTCCTCAGCAACGCCATCGAAACCGTCGACTCCAGCGCCGACGACCACCGCTCCACCGTCACCGAGGTCGAGGAATATGTGAAGCGCAAGAAGAAGACCAGCAAAGAGGCCAAGTAGTTCGTACCAGGTCTAGTGAAGAAACATTGTCGCAAGGCAGCGCGTCCTCGGCCGCAAGTCCCATGCTACCCTGCTCTCAACGTGTCTCCGAAGTTAATGGAAATTTTCCACGCAGCCTACCGAGAGCTGCGCCCGCGCGCGCCGATTCCAGTAATGCACGTGCGATTCTATTCCTTCGTCTCCATCAACAACACCATCCGTCTGCGCCAGGGAGCACTCTATGCTCGCGTCTCCGATCTACTGGAAGGAGCGCCCGCCCCCATCATCCATGCCATCGCGCACATCCTGCTGGCCAAGCTCTATCGCCAGCCCGTCGACCGCACCCAGAGCGCCCGTTATCGCCGCTACATCGGCAGCCATGACATCTCCGCCAAAGCCCGCCTCGTCCGCCAGATGCGCGGACGCAAACAAATCCACTCCGCCGCCGGACACCACTACCATCTCGAAGAAATCTTCGAAGACCTCAACCGCCGCTTCTTCCACGGCCTCATGGGACGCCCCCAACTCACTTGGAGCCGCACCCACGCCCGCAACCGCCTCGGCCACTACGACCCCGCCCACAACGCCATCGTAATCAGCCGCGTCTTCGACCACCCGCGCGTGCCGCGATTTGTCGTCGAGTACATCATGTTCCACGAGATGCTCCATCTGAAGCATCCCGTGAAGCTGCGCGGGAGCAGGCGGTGCGTGCACTCAAGTGAATTTATGGCTGAAGAGAGGGTCTTCCCGGAATTGGCGCAGGCACAGAACTTTCTGAAACGGATCTAGCGGCTTGCGAGCAACTGTAGGTTCAAGTCGCCGTGGCCTATCTAGTCTCATGAAAGGATGACGCTTCACATTCGGCAGCAGCGACACGTCTTTGTTGGACTTGACGTGGACAGATTACGTTCTCCCACCCTTTTCGGTTCCCCCATTCAATGCGCACCTTCCCCGTGTGATGCAAATCCCATACAAACGTGGTTCTTCGCGTTGACCTCTGCGCGCCAAAACCGTATCCTATTGATATTGAAATTGAATTTCATTTTCAATTAGAAAGTGGCCCTGCTCCATGCTCCAGGCGTTCATTATTACTCTCCGCGAAGGCGTAGAGGCGGCCCTGATCGTCGGCATCACGCTGGCCTATCTGGCAAAGATCGGCCGCAACGACCTTCGCAAGTCAGTCTATGCGGCGCTGGGCGCAGCCTTCGTTGGCTCGATCGCCGTGGCGGTCGTCATCTCCCGCCTGAACCTGAATCAGGACATTTTCGAAGGCTGGATCATGCTGGTGGCGGCGGCGTTCGTCGTCACCATGATCATCTTCATGATGAAGACCGGCCGCAAAATGAAAGGCGATATCGAAGGCAAAGTCGGCCTGCTCGCCGGCAACGACGCCTGGATCGGCCTGTTCCTCTTCGTCTTCCTGATGGTCCTGCGCGAGGGCGTGGAAACTGTCCTCATCCTCTCCGCCGTTACCCTGAACACCACCGAACTGCTGAGCTTCATCGGCACCGGCCTGGGAGTGATCGTCGCGGTCGCCTTCGGCGTGATGTTCGTTAAAGGCAGCGTCAAGATCAACCTACAGAAGTTCTTTAAAGTAACGACCGCAATTCTGTTCTTCGTCGCCGCCCAGCTAGTGATCTCCGGCCTGCACGAACTTTCGGAAAACGGCGTGCTTCCATCTTCCCGCGAAGAGATGGCCATCATCGGACCAATCGTCCGCAACGACCTTTTCTTCTTCATCACCATCCTGGTCCTGGCCGCGCTGATGGTGCTGTTTGAAATGAAGAGCCGCCAACCGGTGGAACTTCCAGCCGAAGGCGCTGCCCGCCGTAAGGCCCTCTGGACTGCCCGCCGGGAGCGACTCTGGATGGCTTCCGTCTACGTCTGCTCCTTCATCTTTATCGCGATGGTCACCGCCGGATTCATCTACGAAAACAGTGCCAGCGCCCTCTCGCCCGCCACCGAAGTCACTTTCTTGAATGGCAAATTAAGCGTGCCTCTCAATCAGGTGTACGACGGCGAACTGCACCGCTTCGAAACCAAAGTCGGCGAAGTCGAGGTTCGCTTCTGGATCTACCAGAAGCCCGACGGCAAGATCGCGACTCTGTTCGACGCCTGCGAAATCTGCGGCCCCGTCGGCTTCTACAAAGGACCGAACGGCATCGTCTGCAAAAACTGTGCTGCGCCCATCAACGCGCAGTCGGTCGGCATGCCCGGCGGATGCAATCCTGTCCCAATGAAAGCGGAGGTCACCAGCGACGCTGTCATTATCTCCGAGGCGGACGTAGCGGCCGGCAGCCACTACTTCGAGCAGAAGTAATGTTCCCCCGCTTAGTCTACGAATCGTTCCGCCGTCAGACACGCCGCAAATTACTCGCCGGAGTGGCGATCACTCTCGGCGTAGCCGTGGCCACCGCCATGATCGCCGTAGCCACCGACATCGGCGACAAGATCAGCCGCGAACTCCGCACCTACGGCGCTAACCTCGTCGTCACGCCGCAAGAAGATACGCTCGACGTGGAAATCGGCGGAGTCAACCTGAAGCCGCCGAGCGACGGCGCGTTTCTCAACGAAGCCGATCTCCCCAAAATTCGCGGGACGTTCTGGCATAACAACATTGTCGGCTTCTCGCCCATGCTGCCGGTCAAAGTAAAGATAGGCAGAGGGCCGGAAGCGAAAGATGTAACTCTACTTGGCACCTATTTCCGCAAGTCCCTGCATTTCGGAAAAGAAGACTTCACCACCGGCGTGACCATCACCCATCCCTGGTGGAAAGTGCAAGGCCCACAAAACTTATGTGGGGACGGGTCTCTGACCCGTCCAAGGCGAGTCGAAGACTCGCCAGCCAGCTGCGGATGGCCGCAGGACAACTCCCAAGATGTCCTGCTAGGCGTACGCCTGGCCGCAAGGTTAGACAAAAAGCCCGGCGATGAAATTCAAATCTCCGGACGCCAACTCAAAATCGCCGGCATCCTCTCCACCGGCGCCGCCGAAGACGACCAGATCGTCGCGCCGCTCGCGCTAGCGCAGGAAATTCTCGGCAAACCCGGCGCTGTTCGCCGTATCTACGTCAGCGCCCTCACCAAACCTGAGGACGATTTCGCCAGGCGCGATCCCAGGACGATGACTCCGCAAATGTTTGAGCGCTGGAACTGCTCTCCCTACGCGCAGTCGATTGCCTATCAGTTGCAAGGGGCCATCCCGCATTCGCATGCCGAACAGATCCGCCAGGTCGCGCAAAACGAAGGCACAGTGCTATCGCGCATCAAAGGCCTGATGCTGCTGGTAACGCTGGCTGCCCTGTTCGCGTCGGCGCTGGCCGTCTCCGCCGCCATGGCCACCGCCATCTTCGAACGCCGCGTTGAAGTCGGACTGATGCGAGCTCTCGGCGCGGGAAGTTTATCCGTAGCCGCTCTCTTCTTCGCCGAAGCGCTCCTGCTGGCGCTGATCGGAGGAATCGTCGGATTCGCCGGCGGATCGCTGCTCGCCCATCAGATCGGCCGCCAGATTTTCAATTCCCAGATTTCGGTTGAGCCCGTTCTCTTCCCCATCATTCTTGCGATTGCCATCCTGCTGACGTTTGCCGGAAGCGCCGGCGCGATTCGCCGCGCCGTGAAGTTCGATCCGGTCTTCGCGCTGCGAGGTGAAGCATGAGCGCCCCGCTGACACTGCACACACCGCAGGAAGTTGCGGACCGCCGTTCCGGTAAACCGCACACGTCAATGTTCGTGCGCATGCTGATCCGCGCCGCCGTACTGCGTCGCGGACGCGCACTGTCCGCCTTATTCGCCATGGTCGTCGCCGCTGCCGTTGCTACCGCGATGATGAACCTTTATGTCGACGTCCAAGCCAAGCTGCGCACGGAATTTCGCAGCTACGGCGCCAACGTGGTCGTGGTGGCCAAAGAAGGCCAACCCCTTCCCACCGATGCCCTAAGCAAAATCGAATCCGCTGTCGGCCCCAGGACGCTCGCCGTGCCATTCTCCTACGCCGTCGCCCGCACCCAGGACGGCAAATCCGTCGTCGTAGTCGGTACAGACTTCGCCCGCGCCCGCCAACTCAATCACTGGTGGAACGTAAGCCATTGGCCAAATGTGCAGTCGGCGGCGTCATCTCCAGTCGAGGCGCTGGTCGGAATGCGCGCCGCCGCCGTCGTAACTCCCGACCGCAAACCGTTTGACCTCACATTCCAGGGCCGCGCGATCCAACTCACTCCCGCTGGCCTTCTCCAAACCGGCGCCGGCGAAGACAGCCGCATCTATATAGATCAAACTGAATTCCAGAACTGGACCGGCATCGCCCCGTCAACCATCGAAATCGCCGTCAACGGATCCACCGCCGAAATCGAAAATCAAATTGCGCAACTCACCAACATCCTCCCCACCGCGGACGTCCGCCCCGTCCGCCAGATCCTGGAAGGCGAGGCTAACGTGCTGAATAAGACGCGCGCCACGCTCTACGCCTCCGCCGCACTGATCGTCCTGACCTCCGCTCTCTGCGTACTCGCAACCTTGATCGGCTGGGTCTTCGACCGCCGACGCGATTTCGCCATCATGAAAACGCTGGGCGCATCCGAACGGCTGGTCAACGGATTCTTCGCCGCCGAAGCTGCCGCCCTGGGCGCAATCGGAGCCGTTCTCGGATTCGCAATCGGCATCGGCGTGGCCGTCTGGATCGGCCGCGCCAACTTCCACGCGCCCGTAGTCCCGCGCCTGAGCGTGTTCCCCTACATACTGGCCGGAAGCATTCTCGTAGCGCTCATCTCCGCGGTGTTGCCCATCGGACTCTTGCGCCGCGTCCAACCCGCGCTCATACTGAGGGGAGAGTGAAATGATCCGACTCAAGGACGTCACCAAGAGCTATCCCGCGAAGGCCGAACAAAATAGCGGCGGACTCATCCGCGCGCTTGACGACATCTCTCTGGAGATCGCGCCGGGCGAATGGGTTGCGATGATGGGCCCCTCTGGTTCCGGCAAAAGCACGTTGGTCAATCTGATTGGCTGCCTCGACCGTCCGACCTCCGGCGAAATCTGGCTCGACGGAGAAAACGTAGCCGCCTTCAGCGCCTCCGACCTGAATCGGGTACGCGCCGAAAGAATCGGATTCGTCTTCCAGCAGTTCCACATGATCCCGTATCTCACGGCCGTCGAGAACGTCATGCTCGCGCAATACTTTCACAGCATGACCGACGAGAAGGAAGCGTTGCAGGCGCTCGAACGTGTCGGCCTCAAAGAACGCGCCTATCACCTCCCCTCGCAGCTTTCCGGAGGCGAGCAACAACGCGTCTGCATTGCCCGCGCCCTCATCAACGATCCGAAAATTGTTCTGGCTGACGAACCGACCGGCAACCTCGACGCCGCCAACGAAGAAATCGTCCTGCGCCTGCTGCGTGAACTGCATCGCCAAGGACGCACCATCGTCATGGTGACTCACGATCCCGTAGTAGCCCGCTTAGCCGACCGCCGCATCGAACTCCACCACGGAAGGATTGCCGCCCAGGAAGTTTTCTTCATGGCGGACGAAGAACAATTCGATGAAATTCTGGAGGAATTGTTTGTATTGCAGGAGCACGGCCAGATCGCCGAAAGCGATCACATGGAAGTCCACGGTGCCCTGCCCGTTTCGATCGCGCTGGAAAAACTGCAAGGCATGGACCTGGTGACCACGCGCCCGCATCCGCCGGAATCGCACCATCACACCACGTTCGTGAATCCCTGCCACGACGCGCTGAAGCCCGCCGGCGTTTCCATCGGAGACGGCGCTCTTATCGTCGAACTCACGCCCCGCGGCCTGAAGCGCGCAGAGGACATCATCCGCCGCCACCGCCTGGCCGAACGCCTTTTCACCGACTCGCTCGCCATGGACAGCGAAACCGAAATCGAACAGCAGGCCTGCAAGTTCGAACACATTTTGTCCGCCGAAGCCACCGACAAGATCTGCGCCTTCCTCAACCACCCGCGGACTTGCCCGCACGGATCACCCATTCCGCCCGGCCCATGCTGCGGACGGCAAGCCGACACTGCCCGCACCCCGGTTGCTGTGTTCCGCCAGCAGTAATCTGCGTCTAGAAGCAGCGTTTGCGTACACCCGGGAGCCCCTTCACCGTCATCAAACCTCTATACTCCAAATCCAGTACCGAGGTTCGACTTGAAAACATCCTGATTGATCCTTGCAGTATGTTTTGTCCTCTTCACGCGGATCGCAGTCTCCGCCCAAACTTCGCCGTCTGACACGACAACCCTGACTGAGAACCTCCCCTTACATCCCTTTACCCACCTTTACCGACTCTTTACACAATTTCTCTGCGCGCAAGCGTCACACTAGAGAGTAAACGCCATCAAACCTGAATAGGAGCACACAACCAATGAAAATACTGAAGTACGCACTGCTGACGCTGGCCCTTCTGGCGCCCGCCGGTCTGGTCGCCCAAATGGGTGGCCCCGGAGGCGGTCACCGGGGTATGCCCAGCGTCGACGATCAAGTAAAACATCTATCCACGGAACTGCAACTAACCGACGAACAGAAGACCCAGGTCAAGACAATCCTGCAAGACCAGCGCGATCAGATGAAGAAGGTCATGGAGGAATCCTCCGGTTCTCGCGAGGACAACTGGTCCAAGATGAAGGAGATTCACCAGAAGTCCTCGGCCAGCATACGTAACCTGCTCACCGACGAGCAGAAAACCAAGTACGACAAAATGGAAGCCGAACGCCGTCAGCACATGCAGGAGCGGCGCGGAAACAAAGAGGAAGCCCCGCCCGCCGAACCGCAATAGCTGAGCCAATCAAGAAAAAGGCCCCGGCCTCCCCGGGGCCTGCAATTCCAATCTTCGTTACTTGCTGCCGAAGAACTTCCCCACTCCCAGCCGGACTTGCACCGTATTGATCCCGGGATTCGGCGTGGTCAGGCCCGCATTCGAAATGTGCTGATACCGCACTTCCACCGTCCACGCCCGCTTCCCCAGAAAATGCACGCCGAAGGCAGCACTCGGAGTAAAGTTCACCGTCGAAGTCCCCGCCGGAACATCGTGCAGAGTAAAGAGTGTGCCGCCGCCCAATTCCAGATACGGCTGCACATTTCCACGGGTAGCAAAGATCCACTTCAGGCCCAGAGGATTGATTCCCACTCCATAAACCGTATTGCGAGGCTGAAACACAACGAACGCAGGCACGGCATCCACCGCGTATTCAAAGCGTCCCTTGAGAAATCCCGGACCGTGCGGCTCCGTCAGAATCCAGCCGTAGCGGAAGCCCACGTTCCAAACGCCGGTATCCTTTGTCCCTCCGGCCACCGAATGCCCGCCGCCGCTCCACAATTGGATTTCGCGCCCGCCCTCTTCCGGACGCACCTGCGCTGTCGCCAAAAAACTCATTATCCCAAGAAGAAGCACAAGCCCGAGGATCCGTGTCATAAGCCTTTCTAAAATAGAAACAGAATAATACGCGAAAGTAAGCCTTTACTTCTGCAATCTGACTTCAAACCTCCGCAATTCCGCTCACAGCTTCGGAAGTAAGAATCCCGCCCGCCGCTTGTGTTCCTCGAATGCGTCTCCGAACTTGCCCGACAGAATTCGATCTTCCCGCCTCGCCTTCACGCAATAGTTGATGGTCATGACCAGCAGCGCCAATAAGCCGCGCCACTCCCCAATCGCCAACGCCGATCCAGCAATGCCGAGCAGCACCCCCGAATAAATTGGATGCCGCAAAAACGCATACGGGCCACTTCGAATCAGCGCGTGATCCACCTTGAGGACGACCTTATCGCTCCAGTACTCTCCCAGATGTTGCCGCGCCCACACACAGAGCACCAGGCCCGCCACTGTCAGTGCGATTCCAATCCAGCGAATCCAGGAAATTTCCGGTACGAACCGCGCCGCCAGCGGTCCGAATCGCAGCCGGTCCGTCAACAAGAGCGTGAAAACTACGCCCAGCAACGTCAGACGCATCAGCCGCCAGCCCTGCGCTTCGTTGACCTCGGTCTTCTTCGTCCGCGATGCGCTGACGAGCCAGTAGACGCCCATCAACGCCCAAAGCCATCCCAGTATCGTTTGCGTAGGAATCATTCGGTGGAAAAACTCAAATGCTCCGAGGCTGTCACTTCCGCAATCTAACTTATAACTTCTGCCTTCTGCAATTCCTATAACCCCAACCCGCCGTCCACCGCCAGAATCTGTCCCGTAATAAACTTCGGAGCCGTAGCAAAGAACATCACCGCCGACGCAATCTCTTCCCCGGAACCATTCCGCCGCATCGGCGTTTGTTTCGCCATGCGCCGCATAAAAGCCGCCGCCGCCTTTTCTCCAAGATCGATCATCCCCGGCGCCACCGCATTCACTGCGATCTCCGGAGCCAGCGCCTTCGCCATCACCCGCGTCAGCATGTGCACCGCCGCCTTCGACGAACAATAGTGCGCATGCGTCGCCCACGGACGCAGCCCCCCCAGCGATCCCATGTTCACGATCCGTCCCTTACGCTTCCGCAGATAAGGCAACGCCTCGCGCGACACCAGAAACGGCCCGCGCGTATTGCTGGCAAAAATCGCATCCCACTGCGCGACCGTCAGTTTCTCGAATTTCGCGGTCTCGTAATTGGCCGCATTATTCACCAGCACATCGATTCCACCCAATTCTCCGGCCACTTCCTTTACCATTTCGCGGACACTGATCTCGTCCGTAATATCACACCGCACCGCCAAAGCCGACACGCCGAGCCGAGCCAATTCGCCCACCAGTGCCCGAGCCTCACGCCCGGAGTCGAGATAGGTAATCGCCACGTCAGCCCCGTTTTCAGCCGCCGCCAAAGCGGTAGCCCGGCCCAGTCTCTTCGCCGCGCCGGTTACCAAAACGATTTTCTTATGGAGTAGCCTTTCCCGTTTTTCCATGTCGAAATTTTACGCTTTTAGCGTCTTGGAAACCGCATCCCAGCCTGCTACACTGCCCAAATTATGGAGCATCGGGAAGTGATCGTGTATTCCCGTAAGGGTTGCCATCTGTGCGAGATCGTCAAGGAGAGCCTCGTCAAACTCCATAAGCGCGGCGGCTTTCAGTGGCGTGAAGTGGACGTCGACTCCGACGCGCAACTTCGCCGCCAGTACAACGACCAGGTCCCCGTCGTCTTCATCAACGGCCGCAAAGCCTTCAAGTACCGCATGGACGAGCAGGAATTTTTGCGTAAGCTCGCTAGCTGATTTCTGGAAATTGACAGGCGGCTAGTAGTTAGCGGAGAGACTTACCTGTTCGAGACACACCGGGAAACGTTGTTCGAGTCGTCAGACTCAAATCCCCGCGATATACACTTCGAATCACTCTTCAGCAAACCCTTATTGTGCTTGCAGTTACCGCTTAACCCATTCTTGGCTCAATCTTTACACCCTCTCGATTGACCTTTGTCCCACTCAGTACCAAAGTCGCTTCCGCTTCCCCATGCACAGGTCGCGCAAAAGCGCACCGTGCGACCTATCAGGAGGAACGGAAAATGAAAAAGCTAATCTCTTCTATCTGCGTGCTGATTGCTGGCTGCCTATTGGCGCAGACCAGTCCGGCACAAAATGTCATCACCGATTGGGCGGGCATCGTTCAGCCCGCGATCAACAACGCCAATTCCCCGAGACCGCCGGCAAGTTCCGAAGTGCTGCATGCCACCATTCAACTCGCTGTGTACAACGCGGCGATTGCCATTGAAGGCGGCTTCCAGACCTACGGTTCACCAGTTTCGGCGCCCCATGGGGCCGACGTCCGTGCCGCGGTTGCGACCGCCGCATATCGCACGGCTCGAGCGCGAGTGAATTCATCGCAAGACGCGTATCTGGATTCGCAATATCAGACCTATCTCGCCGCCATCCCTAACGGCCAAGCCAAGAATGACGGCATCCAGGTCGGCGAGGACGCTGCCGCCGCTTTGCTTGCCTTGCGCGCAAACGACGGTTTCAATCATGTCGTGGACTACGAATGCAGTTCCAACCCGCCGCCTGCCGGTGAATTCGAGCCCAACGCCGGTTGTGGCACTCAGCCCGTGGATGCGGTCGTCGGCCAAATCACTCCATTTACGTTGGTCGATCCCAGTTGCTTCCGGCCCGGCGGGCCCAATCCCCTGACCTCCAAAGGCTATACCAAAGACTTCATCGAAACGCGCGACTTCGGGCGAGCCGACAGCACCGTTCGCACCCCCGAGCAGACGGACATCGCGTACTTCTGGTCGGAGCACGCCTACGTGCACTGGAACCGCAACCTCATCAGCCTGGCCATCAGCTACGGACTGAACGTTCGCCAGACAGCGAGGTTCTTCGCCCTGGTGCATACCTCTGCCGCCGATGCCCTCATCGCCGGATTCAATGCGAAATACTTCTTTCGAGGCTGGAGGCCGAGAACCGCGATCCCGCGCGCCGATACCGACGGCAATCCAGCCACCGATCCGGACCCGACCTGGACTCCACTGTTAACCGTGAACCATCCAGAGTACCCTGCCGCGCACGGGTTCTTTTCGAACGCGGTGCTCGACGCCGTTGCCAAGTACTTCCACACCACGAAAATCACATGGACGTTGATGTCCAGCAAAGACGCTGTGCCGCAACTGGTTAAGACGGAACGAACCTACAACGACCTGAAGCAAATCACGCGGCAAGTTGACGACGCGCGAGTCTGGGCCGGGCTGCACTGGCGGCACTCGATGCACGACGGTGACCAGATCGGCCGCGAGGTCGCGGATCGGGTATTTGTGAATTACTTCCGGCCAGTCCACAAGTGACCAGAACACTGCCTTCGAGCGCTCGGCCGAAACCGGGCGCTTCGAAGCGATTCCATTCAATATTGTGCCTAACGGGCTAGGCCGACGCGACGGACTAGGTCGGCGAAACGAGGATCATTGCGGATAGGATCAAACATTGGGTGCACTTTGAGGAATTGCAAAAGATTTGACTGCTCCTTATAGGATTCCTCGAGCCAGAAAAATGCCCGGTCGTATTCACCTAAGCCGAGGTAAGCCGTTACGAAAGCGGCAGCGGGAACGTAGCCCGTTTGTCTGCGTCGCTTCAATTCCTCAAGCAGGCGAAGCGCGTCCGCGCGGCGCCCAGCCTGGGCGTAAGCGTGGACCAAAAGGCCGACGATAGCCGGGCTGCGATCAGAAGCGGAAACCCCTTTTTCCAGTACCGGGACCGCTTCTTCAGGATGATGATTGGCGATAAGGACAAAGCCGAGGATCCAAAGAGCGTAAGCGTCGTCTGGTTCGACCGCCAGCACGCTCCGAAGCTCCTGGGCTGCGTCGTCATAACGGCGGGCATAAAACAACATCCATGCGAGCTCGGACCCTGAGACCGCAAGCGGATCAAGCTCGCGGGCCCGACGGCATGACGTCACTGCCTCTTCTGTACGCCCTTGACTTACCAGCCACATAGCAAACGCTGAATGGGCTTCGGCGTTGTTTGGGCTCAATTCCAGTGCCCGCCGATGCTCAGCTTCGGCTTCCGCCCAGTGCCACTGTTCCTGCGCCATGTAAGCGAGCATTACGTGCGCTTCCACCAGTTCCGGATCTAACTCCAGCGCCTTTCGCGCCGCTAGTGTTGCCTGAGGGCGCTCCTTTTTGGCTTCGCCACCGATAAAGACGGTGCTGAGCGCGGAATAGGCGTCTGCCAGTCCCATGTAGCTGGGTGCAAACGTCGGATCTTTCCTGATTGCCTCATTAAAGTAAGCGATGCTTTCTTCCGCGTTGGTTCTACGGTTGCTTTTAGCCAGCGCAAATCTGCCTCTCAAATAGTCTTCGTAGACTTCCGGCGAGACAGGATGCACGGCTGCGAGCCGATTGTGTTCTTCACCACTGACCGTGACTTCGACCTTTCGCGCGATTGCCTGTGC
The DNA here is from genome assembly GCA_963799305.1 of uncultured Acidobacteriota bacterium. Taxonomy (GTDB): domain Bacteria; phylum Acidobacteriota; class Terriglobia; order Terriglobales; family Acidobacteriaceae; genus Acidiflorens. The sequence goes on from CAWCWX010000002.1 coordinate 1,416,866, forward strand.
CACGTCACTCTGCAAGGCCAGCACGTCGCGCATGTTGCGGTCATAAGACTCGGACCAGAAGTGCTCGTCGGTTGCGGCACGGATCAACTGCGCATGAACGCGGATCGTGTTTCCTTCCCGTATCACCGACCCTTCAACCACAGCATCCACCCCGAGGATCTTGCCAATTTCCGGCACCGCGAGCTGTGTGTCTTTGAAGCGCATCACTGACGTGCGGGAAATGACACGCAGATTGCGGATTCCGGCAAGGCGTCCGATGAGTTCCTCGGTCATTCCGTCAGCAAGATATTCCTGTGTTGGATCCCCAGAGAGGTTCTTGAGCGGCAGTACCGCCAGGGACTTGACGGCCGGCAACTTCGTGCCCTTAACAACCCCGCTACGGATCCAGACGAACGCAACCGCCAACAGAGCAAGCACGGCCATTGCCACCAGGACTCTCACGCGTATGGAAGCGGCTTTCTCTTCCACGGATAGAGCCGCAGGGCTCGAAGCTACCTGAGCGGGCGCCGACCGCACCTCCACTTGCGCGTTGGAATCCCCATTTAAGATCACCAGGGCGGCAAAGCGGTATCCCTTCCCGACCACAGTTTCTACAAAACGAGGTTTCTCGGGATCATCCCGAAGTGCCACGCGGACTTTGCCAATGGCAGTATTAATGCTGCGATCGATATCGACGAAGACGTCCTTGCCCCAAAGCCGTTCAGCGATCTCCTCGCGGGACACTAATTCCCCGTGACGTTCGAGAAGTAAGATCAGCAACTCCATGGGGCGTTTCTCGAGGCGCAGGATATCCTCGCCCCGTTGCAGCCGATAGCGGGACCTGTCCAGCGTGTAGTTGGCGAAATGAAATTCCTGAGCCGTAAATGTCCTCACGCCCGCCGCCATGACGTACGTTGCTCAAATGATGCTCCAGTAACCTGCGAGAAGCAACTTGGCGAGCCCCCGCCAGATACTCTGCCGGCGCGTCGTTAAGGAAGCACGGACTCTCGTCCCAAAGCTGCGGGGCACGCTCCGTTCGAAAACTGTACAATCTCTCCCGCATGCTTCGTACCCAACTGTACGCCGACCCTGCCGGCCGTTTTGTTCATGACATCGTTTTCGACGCCTGCCGCCGGGTTCCGAACAAGATTGCGCTCATCGATTCCTCATCCAACCGCACTTTCACCTATGCGGAATACGGAGAGCACGTTGAATCCGTGGCTCGCGGCCTGGTGGCCGCCGGCCTGAAGCCTGGCGAAATCGTCGCGATCTTCCTACCCAGCTCCTGGGAGTTCGCAATCACCTATCACGCCGTCACGCTCGCCGGAGGGATTCCTACTCTCCTGAACCCCGCCTACCGCGAGCGCGAGGTCCGCTACCAGATGGAGAACTCTGGCGCGGCCTTTCTCATCACCGACGGCCCGCTTCTCAACGGAATCAACCTCGCTGGGCTCCCGGCGCTGCGCCGTGTGTTTACGATTCGCAACGCCGCCAGCGGCGCGGAAGATTTTGCCAGCCTGCTGATCACAACTTCAGCGACACTCCCGAAGCCCGCCGCTCCGTCGAAAGAAACCGTGGCCGCGCTTCCCTACTCCAGCGGCACCACCGGACTGCCCAAGGGCGTCATGCTCTCGCACTTCAACCTCGTCTCCAACGTTTACCAGTTGCTTGGCCCCAATGGCACGCCCCTTGTGTCCGACGACGTCATGCTCTGCTTCCTGCCCCTCTATCACATCTACGGACTCACCGTAGCGCTGACCACTTCCCTTACTCTCGGGTCCACGCTCATCCTGATGCCGCGCTTTGACGTCAAGAAACTTATCGCCCTGATTACCGAATACAGCGTGACAATGATGCCGATGGTCCCCCCCGCCATCAACGCGCTCTGCCAGGCAGCCGAAGCCGGATGCTTCCCGAAGAGCCATACCGTGCGCTGGATCAAATCCGGCGCCGCCCCGCTCGCCCCCGAACTGGCGCGCCGCGTTACCGATCTCACCGCCATCCCCGTCAATCAGGGATACGGTATGACCGAAGCCTCGCCCGTCACCCACGTTGGCTACCTCTCGCCACCGGAGATGCATCGTCCCGCCGCCATCGGCCAGCCGATGGCCCTCACCGAGTGCCGCGTTCTCGACCTCAATGACAACGAAGTCGCTACTGGCGAACCCGGTGAGCTCGTTATGCGCGGACCGCAATTCATGATGGGCTACTGGAAGAATCCACAAGCAACCGCCGACGTCATGCGCGGCGGCTGGTACTACTCCGGCGACATCGTTCGCGCCGATGCCGACGGCTTCTACTACGTTCTCGACCGCAGCAAGGAAATGATCAAGTACAAAGGCTTCCCTGTCGCCCCCGCGGAAGTGGAAGCGCTGCTACTCGAACATCCCGCCGTTCGCGACTGCGGCGTGGTCGCTAAACCGGATGCCGAAGCCGGCGAGATCCCCTGCGCATTCGTTGTTGTCCGCGAAGGCCATACAGCCTGCGCGGCTCTCGACCAGGAACTCCGCACCTTCGTGGCCGACCGCCTGGCTCACCACAAACAGCCGCGCGAAATTCGCTTTGTCGATGCTGTTCCCCGCACTCCCTCCGGCAAGATCCTGAGGCGCGAATTACGCAAGTCTTTCTCCTGAAATCAGATCTCATCCCTCCGTCGCCATCCTGCAGGCGCGTCTCGGCGCGGTACAATCTTCTTTCTGCCATGACCTTCACCACCTTCGTAACTCGGTCCGCCTTCCGCAACCGTCTCCGCAGCGTGCTCACGCTTTCGTCGATCGCATTTTCGTTACTGCTGCTGAGCGTGATGTTGACCCTGTGGCGCAGCTTCTACATCGACAAAGGCGCGCCGGACTCCGCCCTCCGAATCATGACCCGCCACAAAGTCTCCCTGGCAAATTTCCTGCCCATCTACTATCGCGATAAGATCCGCACTGTCCCCGGAGTCGTTTACGTCGTTCCCATGACCTGGTTTGGCGGCAAGTACATCGACGACAAGCCCGCCAACTTTTTTGCCCAGTTCGCCACCGACCCCGACGAATACTTCGACGTTGCTGCCGACAAGATCATGCCGCCCGAGCAGCTTGCCGCCTGGAAGAAAGACCGCGCCGGATGCGTCGTCGATGCGGATCTGGCAAGAAAGCACAACTGGAAGGTCGGCGACCGCATCGTCTTGCAGGGAACGATCTTCCCCACCAATCTCGAACTGACATTGCGCGGGATTTACACGATCGACCCGCCCGCCAGCAACCTCTATTTCAATGCCAAGTATCTGGAGGAATCCGTTCCGTGGTTTAAGGACAGCGCCGGATTCTATTTCACTCGCGTCGACTCTGCCGCGAACATGCCCGACAGCGCTCGCGCCATTGACGCCATGTTCCACAGCACGCCCGTCCCCACCAAGAGTGAGAGCGAACAAGCTTTCCGCCTGGATTTCATCTCCAGATTGGGCAGCGTGAAAGCATTTATCCTGAGTATCTGCGGAGCCGTCGTGTTCACGATGCTGCTCGTTTGCGCCAACACCATGGCGATGTCCATCCGCGAACGAACTCGCGAAGTAGCGGTTCTGCGCACGCTGGGCTTCACCCGCGAGCGGATCTTTCAATTGCTTTTGAGTGAGGCCCTGGCAATCGCCCTGATCGGCGGCCTCGTGGGAGTTGCATTTGCGACCTTACTGATCGGACTGCTGTCGCGCCCCGGCATTGGCATCCCGGTTTCCATGCACATGACCATACTCACCGCGGCGGCAGTGATGCTGGTCGCAGCTCTCGTCGGACTCGCCAGCGCCGTCATACCGTCGTACCGAGCGTCCCGCCTGGGCATCGTGGACGCCCTGCGTTACATCGGCTGATCGGCCTCGGAGTGTAACGCCGGCATCTTGGGGGCTGCGGATTCCCTACCCTCCCACCACCACCTGATACTGCGCCGTCGTCAACGGCACCACGCTCAATCTCCCTTGCCGCACCAGCGGAGAATCCGCGAACAATTTCAACGCCTTGATCTCCGCCAGCGTTTTTGGATGCGCAATCCGCTTCCCCACCTTGATTCTCACCTGCGGAGTCTTCGGGTCGCTGACCTCCACCGATTCCACCGTCGCCATCCCCACCGCACTCTTCTCATCGCCGGTGTGATAAATCACCAGACGGTCGCCCGCTTTCATGGCGCGAAGATTTTTCACCGCCACCGGATTCGTCACCCCGTCCCAGATCGTGCTCTTCTCTTTTTCCAGCTTCGCAAAGGAATAGACAGTCGGTTCAGTTTTCAGTAAGTAGTCCATGGCCGAATATTGTACGAGACGATGGTCAATGCTGCCCGCAACAAAAAAAGAGCGCCGAAAGACCGGCGCCCCGAAATAGTTCTCCCAGGTTAGAACACAAACTTTGCCGCCATCTGCAACTGCCGCGCGCCGGTCGTGCCGTCCGGACGCCCCAGTTGGCTCACGATCTGGCCAAATAAAGACGTTCCGATCTGGTTGCCAGCCCCACTGTCACCCGGATTGTTAAAGTTCGGGTGATTCAGCAGGTTGTAGGCTTCCAGCCGCAGCTCAATGCTCGCGTTCTCCCAGACTTTCATCCGCTTTGAAACACTCATGTCGAGATTCACGAATGAAGGACCGTGGAAGAAGTTGCGGCCAATGGTCGGCACTGTGTCAAAAGGTGGATTGGCGAACGCAGCCACATTATTAGAGAAGAACACCTTGGTTCCTGGAGTAAAGGTGCCCCCGCCGGCGAACGGATCTCCGACCAGATTCGCGCGATTGACACGTCCCACTCGCAGACTGTCGCGCGTTCCCAGCACATCGAACGGCCGCCCGGTTTGCATGGTAAGAATTCCAGTCATCTGGAATCCTTCCAGTACTCTTCCCATGACGCCCTGGTTCCAATAGGACTTTCCCATACCTACGGGGAGTTCCCAGATGGAGTTGATGACCCCGACGTGTCGGATGTCATGGTCCGAATTTCCCCGATCGAGCGCCGGATCCAGCGGATCACGGACAAAACTCACCTGTCCGGTAGCCGCGACGATAGGATCATTGGCGTCATCGATAGAGTGTGCCCATGTGTAGGAACCCTGCATCTGGAAGCCGTGCGTAAATCGCTTGGTCACCTTGCTCTGGAAAGCGTTGTAGTTGGCATTGCCATCGCTCTTGTTTAGCGCCGCCGAAAACGAGCTGCGTCCAATGGCATTGTGTGCCACGCCGTTGTAGGGCAAAATCCCGTTGTCCGCCCCCGAGTACAAGTTCAGTGAAGCGACTTGGTTGGTGGTGCAGCCAAAATCGTTCTCGGGATCGCTGCAAACCTGCACCAACGCGGCCACTCTTTCTGGATCCGGCGGATTTGCGTCAAACACACGGAAAACATGATGGCTGCTGTTCCCGACATAGCTCAGGTCCAGCACTACGCTTCCCGGCAGGTCGCGCTGTATTCCGACGAACCAGCTGTTGGTCACCGGATTGCGGAAATGCGAATCAAAAATGACGGGCGCAAGAAGGGCGCCGTCCGGAACGTTCGGCGAGGGTATCTGCTCTGGCACCGTGACCGGGAAATCACCGGTGCCGAAGCCGTTGCCGATCGTGTCGAATACGAGCGAACTGTAATCCTGCTCAAACGGAGGGTTGCCGCGTGCGTTGCCAAACAGGTTGCCGAACACTCGATCGTGGAAGATACCGAACGAACCACGGATCGCAGTCTTGCCGTCCCTCCACGGATCCCAGGAGAAGCCGAACCGCGGTTCGAAGTTGGAGTAGTCATCGTTGAACAACTGATGCCCGGTCCCCGGACCGACCGTGCTGAAGACAACCGGGAATGACCGCGGATCGGTGAGTAAGTTAGAGAGGTTATTGTGTAACTCGTAGGGAACGCCGTTGAGCTGGTAACGAACTCCCAGATTCAGAGTTACATTCGACCGCACTCTCCAGCTGTCCTGGGCATAGAAGCTGCCTTCCCGCTGCCGGAAATCTTTGTTATCCGTGGCATGGCGAACCCCGGCATTGTCGAAGAACTGCGCATTGAGATCCGTCAGCACAAAACCGTAGTACGCCGAAATTGCGTCGTTGAGTGAGGGATCGGAAACGCCGATACCAAGGGAGTCGAATCCCCCAAACAAAGTACCCAACCGGGCATCGGACTGGCGCCGGCTGTTGAAGTTGTTGTCGCCCGACTCGTTTACTCTCCGGAAATCGCCGCCGAACTTAAACGTATGGGCGCCCTTCACCCAGGTAAACGTATCGGCGAAGCTGATCGTCCCGGTCTTTCTCGCCTGCCCGTCCGACAGCAACACACCCGCTCCGCCACAGCCCAGGCTGGTAAAGGGACCGACGGTAAGGTCGGTGCCGTTCCCGAATTGATCGACCGGGAATGACGCATCGAGGACATCTAATCCGGCGCAGCCGAATCCCGCGAAAATGTGATTCCAGCCAAACGTGAAGCTGTTGATCAGGCTCGGACGCAAGGTCGAAGTCAGATTCGCCGCCCCCCCGGTAGCAATCGATTTACTGGATATCGCTCCCACGTTGTTCGGGAGAACCGCAGTCGAAAACGGATTCGGATCATTGAAGTCGTTATACCCGTAGCGGAAGCTGAAAACCTCGGTGCTGGTGAACTGATGGTCGATCTTCCCCGTCGCCTGGTAGCTATGCTGATTCGACGAGTTCGGGAAGAACAAGAGGCCGCTGTACCCGTCGCCGGTTGGAGAACTCGGATTGGGATACAGGCTAAACATCTGCTGCGTGGTTGGATCTTGCGGAAGCTCCGTGACGCCTGTGCCGAAAAAGTCCACGTCTTCTGTAAAAGCCTGATTGTCCCCGGACCCTTGTCTCAGGTCGATCGTGCGCGTAATCGGTTGCTTGTTATCGTCCTGGCCGTTAAAGGTGAAAAGGCCATTCTTAAAGTCCTGTGTTGGTACCAACGCGGAGCCTGTCCGCGCCGTGCGAAACCGTTGCAGTTCGTGGTTGAAAAAGAAAAACGTCTTGTTCTTCCAGATCGGGCCGCCGATGGAATAGCCGAACTGATTGCGGTCATAAGGATCTTGCGGCCCGTCTTCCGGCCGATTGAACCAGTCGCGTGCGCCGCCGATCTTGTTATAGCGCCCGAACCAATACGCGTTGCCGTGGAATTTATTGGTGCCACTCTTGGTGACGACATCGATAATCGCGCCCGTGTCGCGCCCATATTCCGCATTGAAGTTGTTGGTGATCACCCGGAACTCTTCCGTTGATTCCGGATTCGCCGCCAGCGCTCCGCCGGGAATTCCCGGCACCGATGTATCGTTATTATCGACGCCATCCAGCAGGAAGTTATTATTGCGTTCGCGCGCGCCGTTGACGTTAAAGCCGCCCAGCGAACTGTTCGCCGAGGCCGTACCAGGTGAGAGCAATACCAATTCGTATGGATTACGCGTAATCAAAGGCAGCGCCTTCATCCGCTGTGAATCTACCAGATTGGAAACTTGGGAGTCCTGCGTCTCAATCGGAGCCAGCGTGTCCGCCGTAACGTTCACACTCTCCGTCGCCGTACCCAATTGGAACTGCGCATTGAGCGGCACCGACAAAGAAGTCGACACTTGGACGTGATCAAAAACCAGAGTTGGGAATCCGGTCTTCTCCACGCTGACCGTATAAGTTCCCGGCGTAAGGCTGGTAACGTTGTAAGTTCCCGAATCGCCGGTGGTCGCGGTGCGCACTGCGCCGGTATCGGCGTTGCTGACGGTCACCTTGGCTCCCTGCACCACCGCGCCGGATGGATCGTTGACCACGCCCCCGATTGACCCCGTTCCTGCCTGCCCCGTCGCTACGATGCTCAGCGCGAATACAACAACACAACTCAACAGAACCCGCATGCTTCCCATGTATTTCCTCCAAGTAATCATTGACCCAAGCGCGACACGACACTTCAGTTTCCTGATGACTTGGAAAGGGCAATCAGTTAGCCATTTCTGTCAACTGATGTCACAGGCGGTTATTTCACGACAGGCGTTGCAATGTTTGGGGGTACAAACAGACAAAACATTCAGTCCGTACGCGTCTAGTTGTAAATGGTCGGAGGCCTCGCGAAATGGCGACTATGGCTTAATGAATCGCACGTTGGAGACGCTACAGAAATACATAGCGCCGGATCAGCCTGCAATATTTTGAATCCACACAGAGACAATCGATACAAAATGGCAGGAGATGTTGCAAGAATAGAACAGTGTTGAAGTGGAATCGCCTTCTACTTCTGCGGCTTGGCAAACTCCGCCGCATCCATGGGAACGTTGAGCTGCATCTTCTCGACTTGCAGGGTCGTCGCGGCCGGATTGTCTCGCGGTCCGCTGACAAAACGGTGGGCATATTTCAGACCGTCTACCTCTCGATAATCGCCGACATCCTCCACGATGACGATCGCCTTCCCGTTGGCGGAGCGCTCGATCTCTTCGTGAATCTCAAGATACGACGACGCATCCAAAAACTGCGTTATGGCGGTGCCCGACTTGGTCGTGATTTTGAGTTTGTAAACCGGCTGGCCGTTCACCATATCCTTGCCGAGCACTTCCGCCTTGCTCCCCTTGGTCGCGTAATCCAGCAGCGGCCCTTCGATCGCGTTCTCCGCTTCTTCCCGGATGTTGTCGAGATCGCCGCCGCTCATTTCGCGGACCTGCGACTCCTGTAGCAGCCAACCCGCGGCCCCGTCATACGCCCGCGTCATGGGCGAGCCCTGTACCTGGAAGTCCTCGCGAATCCGGTTGGGACGCCCCGCCTTCACCGTCAGCGGCGAACTGGCATCGCCAAAGCTGAGCGTACCCGTCATCAGCATCGACTGCACCGTGCGCAACTTCGCCGCGCCTCCGCGCGCCGCCAGATTCTTCGCGATCAACTCATCCGCAGTCTGCGCCGAGTAAAAAGAGATTGCAGAAGTCAGAACCAGGATTGCAGAAGTAGCGCGAGAGAGGGTCACGAAGCGGGTCATCAGTGGGAGGAGTTTACTTCTGAAATCTGCAATCTGACGTCTGCAATCAAGCTGTCCCCGTATTGGCCATCGCTTCCACGGCTTCCCATGTGGTCGGGAACGTCATGAAGAAATTGTGTACGTTGGTGATTTTCAGAACCTTCATCACGCGGGGAGTCACTCCGGTCAGGACCAGGCAGCGTCCCGCTTTCTGATGCGAAACGTAGGTAGCCACCAGCGATCCCAGGCCTACCGAATCGATATACGGAACGTCCGACAAGTCGAGGATCATGGTCTCCGCGATTTCGTGGCGAACCGCTCTTTCGAATTGCGGAGTAGTTTCGATCGTCAGCGGCCCGCGGATCAACAATACCCGCTGTTCGTCCGTGACACCCGCGTACCGCTCGACCGTCAACTCTTGCAAACCCATGGCAGGCGATTGTAGGACACCTTCGCCCTGTCTGTCACCTGCCATGCCAGCCAAATGAGTCGTCCCGCGCGCAATTTGAGCAAATGAGCATTCGCCAACGCCAAAAACAATTGTGCGGCGGCGTTGCCCAACTCCTGCAATCTGACTTCTACCTTCTGCAATCTCCTTACTGCGGCTTCTGCTCCGGAGTCTTTTCCTCCGGCTTCTGCTCCGGCGGCTTGGTCTCGTCTTTTTTCTCCCCCGGATGATCCTCGTAAATCGAATACTGTCCTTGCGGACGCTTCAACTTGATGGTGATCTCCATCGACGGCTTGTCGACCTCGTAGTCTTCGCCAAAAGTCTGGAACCCCTCCGCCAGCACTTGCACCCGCAGCGCGCCGTAAGGAACTCCGTCGAAACCGGCCTTGCCATCCGTGTTGGTCTTCAACTGAAGCCCGGCGTTCTTCTGTTTGCCGTTTTTTCCCACCGGATGCATGATGACGCTCGCATTCTTCACCGGCTTCCCGTTGTAGTCCCGCAAAACCACAAACGCGAGCGCCGCATACTGCTCGTCATCCTGCGCCACGGCCCGCACCGACATGCCAAGCCCGGCGATCAACACCCAGACAATTGCCGCCACGCGAGTCCTTTTCATAGAGCACCATTATATGCAGTCTTGCGGTTTTTACTGAACGCCATAGCAAGTCACTCGCCCGGCCCGTTGTCAGATGGTTCTTACTGCCTCTGCACCTGCATTGCCGTTGCGCCCAGCACTCGCCCTTGGCGGGGTTCCTGAACAAAGGCAATCAGACGCAAACTGGCGGGATCGGAACCGGGATCCAGCTTCAACTGAACATCCTGCGCCAACATTTTTCCCTGCTTCAACTCGCCAATCTTCGTAAGCCCCCGCACCACCGCCACGTGCACCAGCCTGTGTCCCGAATTCTCTCCCGCCGACACTTGCGATTCAGCGTGGTTCAGAGCGACCGCAACGTAAACGTCCGCTGCTCGAGCGCCAAACGAGCCCTCGAGCAATCCGGTTTCCAGATGAGCGTGCAACGTATTTGAAGCGTCCGCCGAAATCGAAGACAAATGCACTCCGATCTTCGCCACCCCGATCGCCTTTTGCAACGCCTTGTCCGCCAGGCCGGAATCGCTGCCGACAAACTCGCTCGTACCATCCACCACCATTTGCGGAGTGTAGGGGCCGTCCAAGCCAAACCGCCGCGCGTAAGCACTCTGCCGCTGACTGTACATACTGGCCGAATACGGATCTTTCCACCCGATATGGTTCCAGTAATCGACGTGCTCGCTCAGCACAATCAGTTCCGCACCCTGTAAAGGTTGCCCGTCCAGCTTCTGCAACAACCTGTCCGCCGGAGGACAGCTCGAGCATCCCTCCGATGTGAACAGTTCCACAAAAACCGGAGTCCGAGCCTCCGCCCCCCGAACCGTTTGGGGATGCACCGCCAACACGCCAATCGATAGAACCGCTACCAAAGCCGCCACTGTGATCTTCATTCGGCCGTCCTCATGCGCAGCTAAAGGGATGTCCAGCCGGAGGAAAAGTTTCGCTGTCCGGCCGAGACTCTTTCGGCTTGGTCTCGGCACTCTTCGCCTACTACCTGGAGAGACGAGCAACAATGTCGGCGTCAGCTCTTGATTCCCGCCATCAGCTTTTCTATCTCGGACTTCTGGTCGGAGCTCAACGGCAGGAACGGCAATCGCGACGGGCCGCCGTAGTAGCCGTTGATGTCCATCGCATACTTCACACCGGGGACGCCGAGCTCGCCAGCCACGCGCTGGGCAGCCAGTTTGATGCGGTCCTGTTTTTCCTGGGCCAAGGCAGTGTCGCCGTCTTTGAGAGCGGCATAGATTTCGTAGCACGCCATGGGCGCGGGAGAGGCGAAAGCCAAGATTGCACCCACCGCGCCCATTGCCAGCGATGCCTCCAGTTGGTGAGCGGCTCCGACCATGACTTGAAATCCAACTTCTTTCTGGCGCGTCTTGAGTTTGCCGACTACGGTTACTGCGGCGGACGATGGCTTCGCTCCTCCGGCCAAAGTTTCCACCGCAACCAATTGACCGCCATTGGAAGCGTCCGTCGCAGCGGCTTTCAGCATGCGCGGGGTGACGGCCTCAAAGGTTTCGGTGACGGTCGCCGAGCGCTTCACGTGGCGCGTGCCGTCGACCATCTTCTTCACTTTCTCCAGATTGCCGCTCGATTCCTTGATGCCGATGATGTTCGGGTGACCGGCTAACTCGATCACGAGTTCAGCAGGGATGTCATATCCGGTGGCGCCCGGAAAGTTGTAGATGAGGACGGGGAGCGGCGAGCGGTCGGCTACCGTGCGATAGAACGCGAGGATGTTCGCTGGGAACATTTGCTTCTTGTAATAGTGCGGCGTGCGGACCATGGCCGCGTCGTATCCCAGTTCAGCGGCATATTCCGTCAGTTTGAGCGTTTCGTGAGCCGATTCGATGCCAGTGCCCGCGATCATCACTTTGTTGGACGCGGCTGCGGCGATTGCGGTTTTAAGCACGTCGCGACGTTCCTGGTCGGAAAGCAGGATGGCTTCACCGGTCGAGCCTTGCACAACGATGCCAGCGGCTGGCGTGCGAGAGTAGCGTTCCACGTTCGCTTCGAGCTTCTTGTGATAGACGTTGCCGTCGGGATAGAACGGGGTGGTGATGGGTGGAAAGATGCCGTGGAGAAGCATGAGAGTAAGCTCCTAGCTGTTTTAGCCTCTAGCTCCTAGCTTAGCAGCTTAGAAGCCGGTACTGCCGTATCAGACCTTTGCAACCCGCTCGGCATGCAATGCCTGTAGCGCCTGTACGCGCACCTCTCCGCGCTGGAGTGCAGCGATGCCGTCGGCGGCGGCGCGGGCAGCGGAGAGAGTGGTGATGGTCGGGATGCGTCCCATAACGGCGGCTCGGCGGATGGCTTTTTCGTCGAAGTACGGATCGGGGCCGTGCGGCGTATTGACGATCAACTGAAGCCGGTCGGCTTTGATCAGGTCGACGGGGTTCGGACGTCCTTCCTTTACTTTGTAGACGCGGTCGACCGGCAGTCCAGCACCCTCGATCAGGTCGGCTGTACCGTGGGTAGCGACCAGTTTGAATCCGAGTTCGAAAAAGCGGCGGGCCAAGTCAGCCACCTGTGGCTTGTCCTGATCGTTGACGCTGATGAAGACGGTCCCGGAGACCGGGAGTTTTTGTCCGGCGGCGAGTTGGGCTTTGAAGAAGGCCTCGCCGAAATTGTCGGCTACGCCCATGACTTCTCCGGTGGACTTCATCTCGGGCCCGAGGACGGTGTCAACGCCTGGAAATTTCGACCACGGAAACACCGGAGACTTTACGTAGAAACAGCGGCCGGTGTCGAGGTCGGCGGCGCGCTCAATGAATTCCGGGAGGAATTCGCGAAGTTTGCGTCCGGTCATGAGCCGGGCGGCGATTTTGGCAAGGGGCACACCGGTAGCTTTCGAGACGTAGGGGACCGTACGCGAGGCGCGCGGGTTCACTTCGATGACGTAGACCTTGGCATCCGCTGGCTCAGTATCCTTTGAAGCGAGAACGCGCGGAATGGCGAACTGAATATTCATCAGGCCGACAACTTTCAGCGCGCGCGCCAGTTTGAAAGTGTAGTCGCGCATGATTTTGAGGTGCGCTTCCGGGATATCGACCGCAGGCAGCACGCAGGACGAATCTCCGGAGTGGATGCCGGCTTCTTCAATGTGCTGCATGATTCCGCCGATGACGACGTCTTCCCCGTCAGACAGCGCGTCCACGTCGACTTCGATGGCGTTTTCCAGAAACTTGTCGATGAGGATGGGGCGGTCCTGCGAGTATTCGACGGCCTGTTTCATGTACTGCGTGATGGAGTCTTCGTCGAAGGCGATCACCATGGCGCGTCCGCCCAGGACGTAGGAGGGACGGACGAGAACCGGAAAGCCAATTTTCTTCGCCGCTTCCACCGCTTCTTCCGGCGACGTGACCATTGCGCCCGGCGCCTGAGGGATGTTGAGTTCATCAAGCAGCTTGCCGAAACGTTTGCGGTCTTCGGCAAGGTCAATCGACTCGGGCGAGGTGCCGATGATGTTTACGCCCGCAGCTTTCAGGGGCAGCGAAAGGTTGAGCGGAGTCTGTCCGCCGAACTGCACGATCACGCCGACGGGCGCACCCGTCGAGGCTTCATGCTCGCAGATCGCGAAGACGTCTTCGAGGGTGAGCGGCTCGAAGTACAGGCGGTCGCTGGTGTCGTAGTCGGTCGAGACCGTCTCGGGATTGCAGTTAATCATGATGGTCTCGTAGCCATCTTCGCGCAGCGCGTACGAGGCGTGGCAGCAGCAGTAGTCGAACTCAATTCCCTGCCCGATGCGATTTGGCCCTGAACCCAAAATGATGACTTTTTTCTTGGTGGTGGGCGCAGCTTCGTCTTCTTCCTCGTAAGTCGAGTAAAGGTATGGCGTGTGGCTGACGAACTCGGCGGCGCAGGTGTCGACGCGCTTGTAGACCGGTTTCAGCTTGTGCTTCTTGCGGAAGTGGCGGATTTTCTCCTGGCCGCCTTTGCCATCGAGGCGCCAGACGCCGGCGAGGCGTCCGTCGGAGAAGCCCATGCGCTTGGCTTCGCGAACGATTTCCGTGGGGACCGATTCCATCGGATGCTTCTCCAGTTCAAGTTGCATGTCGTTAATTTCTTTGAGCTGGTAGAGAAACCATGGATCGATCGAAGTCATTTTCGCGATCTGCTTGATCGGGTAGCCCTGTCGGATTGCGTATTGCACGTACGCCAGCCGCTCGGGATGTGGCGTGACCAGACGCTGCGTGAGAATCTTCGGCTCGATCTTGCCGGAACCGACGCGTTTGCCTGTGTCTAGTGCGCGAATTCCCTTCTGCAAGGCTTCTTTGAAAGTCCGACCGATGGCCATCACTTCGCCGACCGATTTCATTTGTGGTCCGAGACTCTCGTCGGCGCCGGGGAATTTTTCGAATTGCCACTTGGGAATTTTTACGACCACGTAGTCGAGCGTGGGTTCGAAGCAAGCGGGCGTCATACGAGTAATGTCGTTGGGGATTTCGTCGAGCGTGTACCCGACGGCCAACTTTGCGGCAATCTTTGCGATCGGAAATCCGGTGGCCTTGGAAGCCAGCGCCGACGACCGCGAGACCCGTGGGTTCATCTCGATGACGACCATCCGTCCGGTGGATGGATTCACGCCGAACTGAATGTTCGAACCGCCGGTTTCGACGCCGATCTCGCGGATCACGGCAATCGAAGCGTCGCGCATCATCTGGTATTCGCGGTCGGTGAGAGTCTGCGCGGGAGCCACGGTGATCGAGTCTCCCGTGTGGACACCCATCGGGTCGAAGTTTTCAATCGAGCAGATGATGATGACGTTGTCTTTCGTGTCGCGCATCACCTCGAGTTCGTATTCCTTCCATCCCAGAACGGACTCTTCGATCAGACACTCGTGCACGGGCGAGAGGTCGAGACCGCGGGCCAGGACTTCCATCAACTCTTCGCGGTTGTAAGCGATGCCACCGCCGGTGCCGCCGAGCGTAAAACTGGGACGGATGATGACCGGAAAACCGATCTTGCCGGCGAATTCCAGGCCATCTTTCAGATTATTGACCAGCGCGGACTTCGGCACGTCGAGGCCGATGCGCTGCATGGCGTCCTTAAAGAAGAGACGGTCTTCGGCCTTCTTGATGGCGCTGATCTGGGCACCGATCAAATGCACGTTGTACTTCTCCAGAACCCCGCCGTCGGAAAGTTCGATGGCCAGGTTGAGCGCAGTCTGTCCGCCGACAGTAGGAAGCACAGCGAATCCTGCACTGGGCGCCATTTCCCGCTCGATGCGGATGATTTCTTCCAGATACTCGAGCGGTGAGCGGCTCGATGTAGGTACGGTCGGCTAACTCCGGGTCCGTCATGATGGTGGCGGGGTTCGAGTTCGCCAGCACCACTTCGAAGCCTTCCGACTTGAGCGCCTTGCAGGCCTGCGTGCCGGAATAGTCGAACTCGGCCGATTGTCCGATGACGATCGGGCCGGAGCCGAGGATCAGGATTTTCGAGATGTCAGTGCGTTTTGGCATTTGGTCCAGTTGTTAGTAGACAGTTTTCAGATCAAATCGTGCAGGCGCCCATCAAGCGAGGGACACGCCCGCAACGCGCCCGCCGGAGTTAGCACATCGCAATCTTTAAGGTGATCTTCATATCGCCGGAACCGTTGTTCACTACTTCGAACGGTACGATCGCAGTACGAAATCCTTGAGAGGAAACGAATGCGATGTAAGAGCCCGCGGACAATTGCCCTGAAAAATTCCCATCCGCGTCCGACGTTACTCGGAGAGCAAAGTCGTTTGCGGGAGCTCCTCTTTTCACGACTCGAACAGTTGCGTTAGGAACCATCGCACCACTGGGATCAAGAACGGTTCCCTGGAACGCTCGGAGATGATCGCTAACAGGTAACGTTTCCGCCCGCTTTAAGCCATCTTCTTGGAGCTGACGAGTTTGTTGTACTGGACCTGTCAAATCCATGGGGAATGTCGTTACCTTCTGATCGCGAGTCACGCGTAACAATATGGATGTGCTCACGGATTCATCGAGTGTGGCCACAACGTTGTAATCGCCTGGAGGAAGTTCTGTAGGCGTCGCGATTCCCTTCTCGTCTGTCAAAGCTGAGACCTGAGACTGTGAAGTACTCTTAAAAAAATCGACCCTCACGCCTTTGAGGGGTTTCCCATCCAGCACGACGATGGCTCGAACATGGCGGGATGATTCGATCAGCTTCGCTTCCTGCACCTCGACGCATTCCGCCAAAGCGAGTCCAGCGAGAAGAACACCACAAATGCCTATCGCAATAGTCTTCACCGCTTGAACTCCTCCATCATCTTCACAAAATCCTTGAACAAGTAATGCGAATCATGTGGCCCGGGCGCCGCTTCCGGGTGATATTGCACGGTAAACAGCGGCAAGTTCCGGTGACGCATGCCCTCCAGCGTGTTGTCGTTCAGATCCATGTGCGTAAGCTCGACTTCGCTCTGCGGGAGCGAGTCAGGATCGACCGCGAAATTGTGGTTGTGTGCGGTGATCTCAACTTTGCCGGATTTCAACTGCTTCACCGGATGATTGCCGCCGTGGTGTCCGAACTTCAGTTTGAAAGTCTTGCCGCCCAGAGCAATTCCGGTGAGCTGGTGGCCGAGACAAATTCCGAAGATCGGTTGCCGCCCCATTAGCCGCCGAATGTTGTCGACGGCATAGGTGCAAGGCTCAGGGTCACCCGGCCCGTTCGACAGAAACACTCCGTCCGGCTTCAAAGCCAGCACGTCTTCGGCGGGAGTCTGCGCCGGGACGACCGTTACTTTGCAGCCTTCTCCGCGCAGCTTTCGCATGATGTTCTGCTTGATGCCGAAGTCGTATGCGACCACGTGGAAGCGGGGTGCCTCGTCCTTTACGCCAACAACTTCATCGGGCAAGTGCGAACGCTCGCCCGTCTCCCAGACATACGTGTGGTTTGTGCTGACGACTTTCGCCAGGTCGGTGCCGTCCATCTTGGGAATTGAACGCGCTTTGGCGACCAGCTTGTCGGAGTCGGCTTCGAGTGTCGAAATCACGCCGCGCATTACGCCGTTGTCGCGCAAGTGGCGGACTAGCGCTCTTGTATCGATGTCGGCCAGCACGGGGATTTTGAACTGCTCCATGAACTCGTCGGTGACTTGCTGCGAGCGCCAGTTGGAGCTGACTTTCGAAAACTCGCGGACGATCAGGCCCTCGATATAAGGCCTCGTCGATTCGTTGTCTTCGGGGTTGGTGCCGTAGTTACCGATTTCGGGATTGGTTAGGACTACGATTTGTCCGGCGTAGGAAGGGTCCGTGAAGATTTCCTGGTAGCCGGTGATGGACGTATTAAAAACAACTTCGCCGGAGCACTCGCCTTTGGCGCCGTAACCTTTGCCTCGGAAGACTCTGCCGTCTTCGAGGGCAAGGATTGCTTGCATTGTGACTCCTGGGAGTGGATTTTATCGATTTTAGCAGGAGAGTTCCGCGGTGTCAGTAGAAAGGTGTCAGGTGTTTGGTGCCAGGTCTCAGGAAAATCCCGCGCCACAACTGGCTTGGAGGATACTCAAGCGCGAAGGCCCAAGGGCGATTCCTGAGACTTGTGACCTGCTTACCGCAGTCTCCCCAGCTTCTCCATCGGCCAATACCCAAACACCGCCTTGCCGTAAATGAAGCGCTCGTTGACTGGGCCGAAGTCACGGCTGTCGTCGGACATAGTGCGATGGTCGCCTAGAACAAAGAAGTAGTTCGCCGGCACCGTGATCTCAGGATAGGAGCGCCCATCGGCGTAATCGTTGGGGACGTAGTCTTCTTCGATGGCTTTGCCGTTCACATAAAGTTGGCCGTTGTCGATGCGGACGCGGTCTCCGGCGACCGCGATAACGCGCTTGATGAAGCTCTTCGAAGTGTCGCGGGGATAGCGGAAGACGACAATGTCGCCGCGCGAAATCGGCTCCCAGTGGTAGACGAACTTGTTAACGAAGATGCGTTCCTGGTCTTCCAGACCCGGCATCATACTGGTGCCTTCGACTTTTACCGGCTGATACAGGAATATGATGATGAAGGCCGAAATGGCAAGCGAAACCAACAGGTCGCGGACCCAGACCGCAACCACCGGCAAATGACGTTGACCGGGCTGCGCTGGCGTCTCCGTTTCCGACGGCGGCGGACTCCCCACATTGGACATCGTGGTCACATTCTATATGGAAGGCAGCGCAGGCGCGAGGAGTTGCCTGGCAGCCTGCTTCGGGCCACGAGCTTCGAAACAGAACCGGTTTGCTCGCGGCTCGTAGCTCGTAGCCCTTTTAGAATATGATCGACGTTCTCCGCTAATCATGCCATGACCGACTATTCGATCTTTCCGGTAATCAACGCGTCTCTGAATGCCTGCAGTGCGGTTTTGCTGGTCGTCGGTCGAATTCTGATTGCTCGCAAAAGGATCGCGGCACACCGGGTTGTGATGCTGACGGCCTTCACAACTTCTTCGCTCTTTCTGGTCTCTTACGTCTACTACCACTGGCCGCATCATGGCGGCATCATCTATTTCCGAGGCACAGGATGGACGCGGCCTGTTTACTTCACCATTCTGACCACCCATACAATTCTGGCGATCGTAATCGTGCCCATGGTACTGATGACGCTGAGTCGCGCTCTTCGTCAGCGCTTTGACCGGCATCGGGCGATCGCGCGCTGGACGTTTCCGCTGTGGCTCTATGTCTCGGTCACGGGAGTGGTGATTTACGTGATGTTGTTCCGGATGTTCGTTTAGGAAGGCTGCGATTCATCACAAATTCAATGTTCACAGGACACAGCCGCGGGTAGGGGCACTTCTGCTATAGTGAGCCTCTTAAGGAGCTGGACATCATGAAGAGCGTCAATAAAGTCATCCTGGTGGGGAACCTGGGAAAGGATCCCGAGATTAAGTACACGCCGCAAGGCAAGGCCGTGGCCAAGTTTTCGCTCGCGACCAACGAACGCTACAAAGACAAAGACGGCCAATGGCAGGACCGCACCGAGTGGCACAACATCGTGCTGTGGGAACGCCTGGCCGAGATCGCCGGGGAATATCTGAAGAAGGGCGGCAAGGTTTACATCGAAGGCCGCATCCGCACCGACTCTTGGGACGACAAGCAAACCGGTCAGAAGAAATACATGACCAACATCATCGGCAGCGAGATTGTCCTGCTAGGCGGACGCGGCGAAGGCGGCGGAGAACCCAGCGCGCGCGGCGTTTCCAGCGGCAACAATTTCGATCAGCGGTCTCCGGAACCGGAACACGCTACCGCTTCGGCGTCCGGCTCGCCGATTACGGATGAGGACATACCGTTCTAGGATTCTTAAGGAGCGAGTCAGCACGCACCGAGGCCCAACAGCAACCCCAACCGCTCCTGCACCGCGCCGAGCAATGCAGCCGGCGCGGGTTCGAGATAACGGACTTTGCGGCTGCGCCAGTCCAGGTTCTTGATCGCATCGGAGAGGACCACGCCGCCGACCTTCAGACCTGGAGGAAGAGGGACTTCGAAGGGATATCCCTTCTCCTGATTGGTGATCGGTACAACGACGGCCAGCCCGGTTGGTCGATTGTAGCTGGCGGGAGACAAGACCAACGCGGGACGCCAGCCCGCCTGCTCGCGCCCGGCACCGGGATTGAAATCGATCTTGATGAGATGGCCGCGGTCGGGAACATAAGCCGCGGTCACCATACTTCCCTACCCACAGGCTTGCCCCAGTCCTGTTCCTCGTAACGGTTCTTAGTAGTAATGCGGGAGACCAGGTCTCGCAGAGTGAGCTTGGGACTCGCCGGTTCGAGCGCGATGCGGCCCTTTTCCACCCGCACTTCCAAGTGGTCACCGTCGCGCAGTTGGGCCTGCTCCAGCACTCGCTTAGGGAGGCGAACGGCATGACTGTTTCCCCATCTGACGACTTGAACTTTAACAGTACCCATCGGTTTATCCTCCCACGCTAAAGTATATACATGGGGATATCCGGAGGCAAGGCTTCGGCGGCCGCAAGGCGTATCCTGTGGGGAGAGGCCCATCATGACTTCCCTCGCCGATAAAACTTGCGTCCCCTGCCGAGGCGGAACCCCGCCGCTGAAAGGGACTGCACTTGCCGACATGCATCGCCAACTCGCCGACTGGACGGTGGTAAACGAACACCATCTCACTCGCGCTTACAAGTTTCCCGATTTCAAATCCGCGCTGGCTTTTGTTAACAAGGTCGGGGATCTGGCGGAGGAGCAGGGACATCATCCGGATATCCTGCTGGGATGGGGTAAGGTCGAGATCACTACCTGGACTCACGCGGTTGATGGTCTGACCGAATCGGACTTTATACTCGCGGCAAAGATTGACCGGCTGCGGTAACCCTCTCAGTCCTGCCAGTTGTCCGCCTTCTCGCTGCCAACTACAAGTTGACGGCGAAAGGTTCATCTACCAGAATCGGACGACCACAGGCCGGTACCGCACCTGACGAGGCTCGGATCCGCAGTTGCGGCCGCCTGATCTGGCTGACTTGCGTGTGCCTTTTGTGCCTATAAGAACAGCTCGGGATGCATGGAAGCTCTCGCGAAATTCAACCTGCACTATCGTTGTCATGGTTCTTCGGAATCTGTGTCTTTCGGAACAATCTTGCGCCGAGACTCGGCGCAACCTTGGCTCCTTCAGGTAGGAACACCAAGTTTTGGCAGTAGCCACTGCGTCAAGACCACATAGGCTACAAAGAACGCCACTCCCCAAACCCAATTGGGCATGTTCACAAACTCCTATCTGCCAACTCCCAGTTTACGTAGGAACGTCATCATCGGGCACCAGTTAGTGAATCCAGACTGAAACAGATTTAGCCCAACAAAGGCCGTGAACAGGTACCAGTAGGGGCTTACGTAGTGCCCAAGTGCCAGGGACAACAGGATAAAGCTGCCAGCGATCAAACGAAGTGTTCGTTCTACGGTCATAGCGGTTCTCCTTCAAAACAAATTGGTCCTACGCAATTTCGCATTGCGGTGTGTCGCACTCAGCAACATTTTCCGGCGCATGCGGATGCGTGGGTGGAAGCGAGTGCCCCCTCTGGGAAAGGTAGTAAAGGACCGGAACTGCCATTCTCGACAGAACGGTAGACGCGACTTCTCCTGCCATCAACGACAAAGCCAAGCCCTGGAAAATCGGATCGAACAGGATCACGCTCGCTCCCACAACCACAGCGGCCGCCGTCAGCAGCATTGGGCGGAAGCGCACCGCGCCCGCATCGATGACGGCGTCCTCCAGCGACATTCCCTGGGCGCGGCGTAGTTCGATGAAATCCACGAGAATGATGGAATTGCGAACGATAATGCCGGCCCCAGCGATGAAGCCGATCATCGATGTGGCAGTGAAGAATGCCCCCATCAAGGCGTGCGCTGGGAGAATGCCAACCAGCGTCAACGGAATGGGCGCCATGATGACCAGCGGAGTCACAAACGACCGGAACCAACCCACGACGAGCACGTAGATCAAGACCAGGACAGCCGCAAAGGCGAGTCCCAGATCGCGGAAGACTTCCACCGTGATGTGCCACTCACCATCCCACTTTATGGAGAAGTGGTCGGTGCGCTCGGGCATGGTCGTGCCCTTGTATTGCTTTACACCATAGCCGTCGGGCAACTTGATTTTGTCGATGGCTTCGCTCATCTTCATAATGGCGTACACAGGGCTTTCTTCTCCGCCCGCCACATCTCCCGTCACATAGACAACGGGCTGCAGATTCTTGCGATACACGCTGGTGTCGATTGTCGTTTGTTGAAGGCTCGTTACTTCCTGCAGGGCGATTTGCCCACCGGAAGGCGTCGGCAGCTTCAGATTGCCAAGGTCTTCGATCCCAGAGCGATCCGGGCGCGCCAGGCGCACTTCGATAGGGATGTCTTCTCGGGAACGGGGATCGTGAAGCAATCCCGCGTTGGCGCCGCCGAGCCCGACCTGCAGAGTGCGCGTTACGTCGCTGGGTGAGATACCGTGGAGCGCTGCCTTATCCAGATCCACCTTCATGTCGTACTTGATTTGCGGATCTTCGACGTACCAGTCCACGTCCACGACGCCTGGCGTTTGCTGAAAGACTTTCTTGACTTGAGCGGCCAGTTCAATTTGCCCTTTGTAGTCAGGCCCATAAACTTCGGCGACAAGAGTTTGCAACACGGGCGGACCAGGCGGGACCTCCGCGACCTTGATACGCGCACCGAAGGGCGCGGCAATCTTGTTCAACTCCGGCCGCAGCCGTCGTGCGATTTCGTGGCTCTGAGCCTTGCGATCATGGCGCGAGAGCAGATTCACCTGGATATCAGCCTGGTTGGGCTGATTCCGCAAGAAGTAATGGCGCACAAGGCCGTTGAAGTTGTAAGGGCCGGACGTTCCGGAATAGACCTGATAATTGACGACCTCGGGCTGCTGGCCGAGATACTGTCCCAAGGCTTGCGCCACGCGAGTCGTCTGTTCCAGTGGCGTGCCATCGGGCATGTCAATGATGACCTGGAACTCACTCTTGTTGTCGAAGGGGAGCATTTTTACGCGAACCCACTTCAACGGGACGAACGCGATCGCCGCCAGCAGCAAGATTACGATGCCACCGAGAAACATCCAGCGGCGGCGCGTATTACGGATGAGAGGGTTCATCATTCGGCGGTACAAACGAGTGGTCCACCCTTCGGTCTCATGCCCGGAATGGTCGCCGCCTGCATACTTCTTCAGCAGCCTCAGGGCTGCCCACGGCGAAACCACGAAGGCCACCATCAGTGAAAACAACATGGCCGCCGAAGCGCCGATCGGGATCGGCCGCATGTATGGACCCATCAGGCCGCGCACAAAAGCCATGGGTAGAATTGCGCCGATTACCGCGAACGTGGCGAGAATCGTCGGATTGCCAACTTCGTCCACCGCCTCGACCGCGACGTCAGATAAGGAACGCCCTCGGCTTTCCGGCAACCGGAAATGGCGCACGATATTCTCCACTACAACGATGGCGTCGTCGACAAGGATGCCGATAGAGAAGATCAGAGCAAATAATGTGACCCGGTTCAGGGTGTAACCATACAGGTAGAACACGGCGAGTGTGAGGGCGAGCGTGACCGGCACTGCCAGAAGTACGACGCCTGATTCTCGCCAACCCAGCGCCAGTGCAATCAGCAATGTAACCGACAACGTTGCGATCAGCAGGTGTTTGAGAAGTTCGTCAGACTTGTCTTTCGCGGTCTCGCCATAGTTGCGCGTGACTGTGATGTTCAGATCATTCGGAAGTACATAACCGCGCAGAGCATTGACTTTGTCCAGCACATGCTCGGAAATGTCGGTAGCGTTCGTACCTTTGCGCTTAGAAAGTGTGATGGTTACCGCGGGATAATCCGCGCCAGCCGCCTGTCCTGCGCCTCCGCGAGCATTGGCAAACAGCACGTAGTTGTTTGCTTCGGCGGGGCCGTCCTCAAGCTTCTCCGCCACGTCCCGCAAGTAGACGGGACGTCCGGCGTGGACCCCGACCACAACCTGGCGCAGATCTTCGAGACTCGTGAAGAACGCGCCTGCTTCGACCTGAAACTCGCGATTGTCGCGCGCAAAACTGCCGGCTTGGCCGCGGCTGTTTGCGCTCTGGAGTTGTCCTACGATTGCCCCCGGTGTAAGCCCATAGGCTGCCAGCCGTTGTGTGTCGAGCACTACCCGTATTTGCCTGGGCTGGCCGCCGATGATCTTGGTTTCGGAAACATCATCGAGTGGTTTGAGTGAATTTTCCACCTCACCCGCGATTCGCCGCAGTCGATACGAATCGTAGTCCTTCCCCCACAACGTCAATGCCATAATCGGTACATCGTCGATCGAGCGGACCTTGATGATCGGCTGCGAGACGCCGGGTGGAATACGATCAAAATTGGAGTAGAGCTTGTTGTAGGTCTGTACGATCGCGTCTTCTTCTTTGGTGCCAACGTAGAAACGCACCACCAGCATGCTCACGCCCGGATGACTGATCGAGTAGATGTACTCGACGCCCGGCACTTCACGCAGTAGCTTCTCCATGGGAAAGCTGACCCGCTGTGCCACCTCGTCAGCCGACGCACCCGGCATTTGAACAAAAACGTCGAGCATGGGCACCACGATCTGGGGCTCTTCCTCCCGTGGGGTCTTGAGAATGCTGAAAGCGCCAAGAAGGAGCGCAGCGACGATCACCAGCGGTGTCAGTTTCGAATCAATGAAACTGTGGGCAATGCGACCGGCCAAGCGCAAGCTCTTCGGAGGCTCTATCACCGACTTGGATTTGCTATCCGTCATTACTGGACCTCAATGCGTTTGCCATTCAGGTCGACTGTACCCGGTTCGGCCACAAGCCGCTCGCCGCTCTGGAGGCCTGACAAGACTTCGACGTCGGCCCCGGAAGGCTTCCCCAAAGTGATGTAGCGCAAGCCCGCGACCTTGTTTTGGTCCAGCACATAAATGCCCTGGAGTTGGCCGCGTTCGACTACCGCCGAACGCGGAATTAACAGCGCCTGCCGCTCGCCACGGGAAAACTGTGCTCGCCCGAACAGCCCCGAACGTAGCAGTGTGTCTGTGGGGAGCTCGATCTTCACCAGGAACGTGCGACTCGCGGGGTCAGCGGCCGGGACAATCTGCGCGACCTTGCCTTTCAGCCCTGCCTTGCTGAGAGCATCGATCACGACCGAGACTTGCTGTCCGGTTCGTACATACTGGACATCGTTCTCGTTGACGGTGACCTCGAGGCGATAGTGACGCACGTCCTCGACGGTGAAGATCGGCATGCCGGGCGAAGCCAGCGTGCCGGAATCGGCTTTCTTCTCCGTTACCACTCCGTCGAATGGCGCCCGAATCCGCGTGTAGTCCAGAGACG
This sequence comes from uncultured Acidobacteriota bacterium, assembly GCA_963799305.1. Lineage (GTDB taxonomy): Bacteria > Acidobacteriota > Terriglobia > Terriglobales > Acidobacteriaceae > Acidiflorens. The sequence continues at coordinate 1,441,587 of CAWCWX010000002.1, forward strand.
TGCGTGTTTGGCTCAATGCTGCCTGCGCCTGGGCCTGCCCTGCTTTTGCCATATCGCGACGCGCGATAGCTGCCTGTTGACGGGCTTTCACTTCGTCGAACTCCTGCGGACTCACCGATTTCTTTTCGTAGAGACTCTGGTAACGCTTCAACGTTGATTCCGCCAGGGCCAGGTCGGAATCTGCTCCCATCCGTTGTTGTTGGGCGGCAAGCTCGGCTGCAGTCGCGCGGTCTACAGCGGCTCGCGGCTGGGAGCCGTCGATTACGGCGAGCACTTGACCGCGCTGAACGTGGTCTCCCTCGTGTACCCTGATCTCGACGATGTTCCCCATCATTTGGCTGGCAGCGGCGCTGGTCTGGGCGGCACGTACCGTCCCTACCGCTTCTAGCAAATCGGGTACGTTGGCCTTCTGCACGGCGAGCACGGCAATGTTCCGCACGGCGTCCGGCGACGGAGCGGTGCGGGTTTGCTCGCTAGAGCAGTCGACGAGGCTAAACACTGCCGGCAGCATCAGAAAGAGAAGACTGAGTCGGATATTCATACGATTCATGGCATCACCGCGGGAGATTGCGGATTCAAGCTGCCGCTGGCCAACTCCAGGTTGGCGTAGCTGGTCTGGAAGTGATAAACGGCCTCCCAGTAGTCGGTCTGGCTGCGACGCAAGGCATCTTCAGCGCCCAACAAATCGGTAATCGTGGTCAGTCCACTGTCGTAGCGGTCCTGGTTGATGCGCAGACTCTCCTGTGCCTGTGCGATTGCCGCTCGCGCCACTTCGATCTGCTGGCGATTAGCGTCTGTTTCGTAGTAGGCCCGCCGCACTTCAAGGCGGACTGCGTCGCTACCTACCTGCGTCATCGCTACAGCCTTTTCTTCGAGGGCTCTCTGGCGGGAGAGCTCCGCGCGTTTCGCTCCGCCTTGAAAGATGTCGAATTGCACTTCGATCCCGCCCAGCCAATTGTTACCCCCGCCACCGGCGACGAATGTAGGGTTATCCATTTCCCAGCCTGCAAAGGCGTTCACCCGCGGACCGAATGACGACTTTGCAATCGAAACGCTTTGTCGTTGCGCGGCCTCCTCGGAGGCAATGCGCTTCAAGTCTGGACGATTTGCAAGCGCCTGCTTTTCAAGATCCGGCATGGCCGGGATCGAAAGTGTGCGCTCAGCCAACAGTTCGGTAGTCTGGAACGGAGAATCGAGCGGCACACCCATCACCGCGTTCAGCTGTGCCCGCGCCACTTCCAGATTGTTCCTCGCGCGGATCACCTCCTGCTGTCGCGCCGCCATGCGAACCTTCGCTGTCAGCAGATCTGACTCTACAGTCAGCCCGCTGTCGAATCGCGCCTGGCTGCGGTCCATGATCGACTGCGCAGTCTTGGCCGACTGCTCGGCAACTTCCAGTTGCTTTGCCGCCAGCAGAACGTCGTAGTAGGAACTGACCACCCGGAAGACAATCTCCTGATCCGTGCGGTCTAACTGCTGTTCGGCAGCCTCGTTCATTTGTTTTGACTGATTGATGCCGTGCCAAGTGGCGAACGAATCAAACAGGTTCCAGGTTCCCGCAAACCGCGTGCTGAAGTTGCCGAAGGGCAGAGGCGTGTTGAGCTTGTTCAGCGTGAAGTCGGCCTGGGTAAAACGCTGCTGTCGTAGCTTGCTCCCGAACACGTACACGGGGTCATCACCACGAGTCGCCGTTTCCGAAAAACTCAAGTGCGGCATGAGGAAGGAACGCGCGGCGCGAACACCCGCAGAGGCCACCTTCGTATCCGCCATCGCCACCCTACGCAGTGGATTTTTCTCCAGCGCGATATTCACCGCCTGCTGCAGAGTAAGCGGGCACGGTTCCGCCGCCTGCTGCGAGACTGCAGAGACCGACAGTGAAACAACACACAGAACCGCCAGCGCTGTCGGCTTCATCCACCCCATAAGCTCTTGGCTGCGAATTCGTGCATTCCCTTGCCTTCCCGCCACCAGACTGCCGTTTAGATCTCAATAGAACAAATGCAATACCGGGTCCTTCTGTTACAAGAGAAAAAAGCCGGTGTCACCCACGCATCGCGAAGGCCATCCCGCCTGCGGGCAAATGATTGTCCCGACAACAATAAGGAGCACAGAGTTACCACGCGCTCCTTTCCCAAAGCCCCAATTGGCGGTTCAGTTGTGTCGCCCGCCAGACCACTCCGGGATCCCTTCGGCGTTTCTTAGTACCAGGGTCTTGCCATCTTTGGTGATTTCGCGGGCCAGCAACGCTTCCTTGCCGGAGATCGCTACTTTGGAGCCTACTACCTCGATCGTGTCTCCTTTGGCAAACGTGAACTGCTTCTTTGAGATGTATGACGAGGGACCTACATGCACGTCAAGGGTTGCCGCGTCAGTTTTCAACATCAGGTGGGTGCCGCTCCAGCCTGTTTTTCCTGATTGCTGCTGAACATCCTCAATCGTTCCCTGCACAGTGACCTCGGTCTTGGGATCGTAGTTGCGCATCCCCTTGCCCGGACCGCCGCCCTGCGCTAGTAGCGGCATGGTCATAAACGCCAGGAACGAAGTTAAAGCCAATCGTGACCAGCTTGATCTCGGCATGGTTGTTCTCCTTTTGCTTCTATGTGTGATTCCTTTAGCAATCCAAATTAATTGCTCTTTTAAAATCTTGGACTATGACCTGCATCGCTCCCCTGTGTGCGAGATACAGCGTGGAAATCTGCCTCCTGGGCTTGCATCGGCAGTAGCTTCATCCATCCGGTCTTCTCTTCAACGATTTCGTAGGTTGTATGAAAACTCGCAGTCTTCTGTACCATGGCCCCCACCGAGCAGTACTTCTTTTCGGAGAGACGGATAGCCTCCTCCACTGCCGCCGCGTCAATTTCAAAGCCAGTGACAACATGGTGGACTCGCACTGCCGTGAACACCTGGGGTGGGCGTTCCGCTTGATCGGCTTCCACACGCACTTCGTAATCGGTGACTTTTTGGTGATACTTCTGGCGGAGAACGGTGACGACATCGAACGCCGTGCACCCGGCCAATCCGGCTGCGACCAGTTCAATCGGCTTTGGGCCGGTACCTCCGGCTGCATCGTCCAACAGCAGGTGATGGCCGCTTCCGGTCTGGGCCACAAATTGGCGCTGCTGTTTAAGTGGTTGAGTCAGTTCGACTTTGGCTGAGATCATGATTGCCTCCCGCTGATCCTATCGACCAAGCACACGAATAAATGCAGATGGGAGGATTTTGTTACAGGAAAAGTTCGACGACACGTGTCTCCTAGAGCCGGGATAGTATTCATCACAGACCTCCTTCAGGGCTGTTTTTCGAGAAGCGCCCACGAAGTCGTCGTATCCCTACATGTGCCCAGCAAGCGGCTTGTTGTATGCCATCCACAACCGAGGAAGCATTTTTCCGTAACGTGGTTATTCACGGTTCCTATGGGTCACCTCCTCAAGAAGTCTTGGATTCTAACTTTGCCACGGCCGCCTTGAATGCATCCCGGTGTCCCATCTCGTCATGGCGAATTTCTTCAAAACGAGTAGCTGCGGCTGTATCCCCGGAAGCCGTCGCCTTTTGAGCGAACTCGAGGTACATGGTATCGATCTCGTAGGACTCGCCTTTGATCGCATCTTTCAAATTGTCAGCATCGCTACCAACTAATCCCGCGAGTTGCGCTTCTTCGGCGAAGTGCTCGAACCGCTCCGTGTTAGCCGTCTTCTCGAACAAATCCCCGAGTTCATTGTTGCCGCTCTTGCGAGCGTGTTCTGCATAAAGTAGATACTTCACATAGGCAAACGCTTCGCCGTGCATCGCGGTAGAGAGATTGTCCAATGTCTTCTGGACGAAAACTCGGCGGGTGTCCGTGGCCTTCGTAGCGGTCGCTGTCGCATTCTGCTTGCTAACTTCGGTATTCATAGTTCTCCTTAATTGGACGTCTATTCTTTGTGTTTTACATTCGAGCCTAACAATGGCCCAGCGGTTCTTCTGAGCAAGAGTGAGCAGTCCTTGCCCGGCCAATCGCATATACCTCTGAAAGGGGAGGCATGAATCACAATGAGTTCAGTGCGGCAATTTGAGCATTCGATGGTGCAAAAGAGGCCGAGCCCACGCGCAACACGACACTCTCCAATCAGATTGTCGCGGAGGGTGCGAGGCTCGCTCAGTTGAGCGCTCGGATTCTGTGTAGGATCAAGGGAGCCCTTTATGGGCACACGCAAGCGCCAATGATGACTCGCAAATCGGCCAACCGGACGATCTGGGCCACGAATTGGCGCTGCTGCGTAAGTGGTTGAGTCAGTGCAACTTTGACTGTGATCATGACTGCCTTCTGCTGTTCGTATCGACCAAGCACACGAATGACTTGTGATAAGAATTGATAGTGCGGAGAGAACTTCAAAATGAGTCTTCGTATCAAATTTCGTCCGACACTCCTTGTCCTCATCTTTGGGACCGTCGCCATTGCACTGGCGTCCTTGGCTCTCGCGTATCAGGCGAACCTTATCCCGGCCTCGCGGCTGATCAACCCCGACGACTTGGTCCAGATTCTTCAGTCCGCCAAGAGCGAGAAACCGGTAATGATTCAAGTGGGTTCCCACGTCCTCTACACTCAGGCTCACATCCCCGGCTCGGAGTACATTGGACCGGCCTCCAGTGAAGGTGGCTTGCAGTCCTTGCGGAAGCGAGTGGAATCCTTGCCGCGAAATAGGTTCATCGTTATATATTGCGGCTGCTGCCCGTGGAGCCACTGTCCGAACGTCAAGCCTGCCGACGATGCGCTCAAGGCGATGGGTTTCACCAATTTGAAAGTCCTCTATATCTCAAACAATTTCGGGGCGGATTGGGTCGAGAAAGGCTATCCAGTTGCCAAGGGAGACTAGGAAACTGAACGCCTCCTGGCAGAGGTCCGCATATTGAAAAAATGGATTCTCCGCAGCCTGGCGCTGATCGCCGTGGTGGCAGGACTCTATTTCATGGCCCGTCATCATGGCGTGCCCACCGGCACGAGGGGCAAGGCTATCACCGAACAAGCCCTGGCCCCCGATTTCTCCCTTCCCGACTTAACGGGACAAAAACTAGACCTATCATCCTATCGGGGCAAGGTCGTCCTTTTGGACTTCTGGGCAACCTGGTGCGATCCCTGCCGGGAGGAGGTTCCGCGTTTCGTCGAGCTTCAAAATAAGTACGGTGACCAAGGCTTTCAGATCATTGGCGTTTCCATGGACGACGGACCGGAACCTGTGCGTGATTTCTACCAGCACTTCAAAATGAACTACCCGGTTGTGATGGGCAATGCGAAGACGGGCGAACTCTACGGAGGAGTTCTCGGATTGCCAATCGCATTCCTGATCGGGCGGGATGGCCGGATCAATGCCAAACTTATTGGCGCAACCCACATGTCAGTCCTTGAAAAAGAGATCGTAAACCTTCTCCAGAGCCACGCTGGCTTGAGTCGGCCAGGCTCGTAACCATGACTACTGTCGAATCTTGTTCGCGACCAAGCGTTCGTAATCAGCAAGCACCTTCCTGCGCAGTTCGACTGCCTTCTCGCGGGCAGGGCGCTCTGCGGGTGATCTTCGGCACTGTTCGACGGTTGTCTTTAGACCAGAGAGGAACGCCTCGCACGGTTCGCATCCTTTCAGATGTCGCTCCAATTCCTCACAAAGCGAATCGTCCAACTGCTCGTCGAGATAGTTCGAGAGCTCCGCAAACATGGCCTTGCAGCGAGCTGGTCTGGGCTGTTGGTTGCCCCGCTGTACTTGGGAAGACGCTCGCGAAGCGACGGCCGCTCTCCCGGAGCGTGGCTTCAACGCTTTGATCAATTCTTTCCGGACAAAAAGCCTGGCGCGGTGGAGGCGAACCCGCACTGTTCCAGAGCGTAGTCCGGTGATCTCGGCTACCTCCTCGTCCGTCAGCCCCTCCATGTCACGCAGCACCAAAACAATGCGATATTGTGCCGGCAGCCGCTGAATGGCGTCTCGCAATCGTCCCGCTTCCTCACTCCGAATAGCGAACGCTTCCGGGTTGATGCTGCCATCATTACCCAATTGCTCAAGCTCCTTCCGATCTGGCATGAGCTCCTCCAACGAGAGGTCTGGATTGGGAGCAAACTTGCTCCGGCGCCGACTCATGAGGCAGCGGTTCTTTGCGACCTTGTAGAGCCACACGACGAGGGCTTTGGGACTGTCGAATTTGGAAAGATGCGGAACCGACTTAAGCAGTACTTCTTGCATGGTGTCTTCCGCGTCCTCGCGCTGGCCACAGACGCGCATGCTAAAAGAGAATACGGTATTTTGGAGTAGGGCTAGAGCCTGCTCCAGAGCGGCGTCGTCACGTCGCTGCAAGAGCTGCACGGCCTCTTCTATTTCAGAACGCATTGCGTTCAATGTAGCACTTCTGTCGCCTGCCTTTGGCGACTGCCATCAGGCACGAAACCACGATGCGTTGCTAATACAAGGCTCTGAAGGATCGCCGGACTAGAATTAAAAGACCGACGATCTATCCCGCTAAATGCCGGAAGTGACTTCTCATCATTTCTGAACCGCCTCGGCGTCCCCAGTTTGATGGTCTTCGATCTGAAAACGCAAGAACTCATGCACAGCTTTCAGAGTCTCGGGGTTCGCAGCGCTGATGAGCGCTCTGCCACCCCGATCCGTCTCGACATACTTGTAAGAAAGGTCGCCCTTCATCCGCTGCATTTCGGGAACACCGGGCGAAGTCTTTCCATGCGTCATCATCGGTGAAGAGAAATCCCCCTACGCAAAAGCTTTGGATATTCCCTGCAGGTGCTGGCGGATCTGACACCTAGTGGTCGTATCGGCTGGGTTATTCGTTTGAACTTCGATGACCCCACCGGACGCAGTGAGTTGGAAATGGTGGGTTGTCTTGACTTGGCTGAAACCCATTTCGTACTCACCACAACCCCAGTGGAACTCCCAGTCGAAAAGGCACCGCGCCTCACAGATCTCTTGCGGAACCTGCACCTGTTGTTGCGAACTGCTGATCTTCCTCCGAGCGCCGTTTCTCCGTTTGAGCTGGCGCGAAGTCGAGGACCACGCGTGACGGAACATCGCCGTGTTCGAGTCGGTCGAAAATCTGGTTGATCGAAGATAGGGGCTGCAGCTCGATATCGGCTTTGACTTTGCCTCCGACAGCGAAGGCGAGGGCTTCGGCCATATCCTGGCGCGTGCCGACGAACGAACCGCGGATGGTTACGCAGTTTGCCACCACATCGAAGAGCGGAACCGGGAATTCGCCGGGCGGTAGCCCCACCAGGACGCAAGTGCCACGCTTCCGGGTCATGCCAACGCCCTGTTTGAATGCGATGAGCGAAGGGGCTGTAATCAGAACGCCATGAGCTCCGCCGCTGGTCGCCTTCTTTACAGCGGCTGCCGGATCTCCAGTCTTGGCATTGATCACGAAATCGGCACCAAGGCGCGTGGCATGGGCAAGCTTGCCATCGTCGATGTCGATTGCGCAGACGAGTAGTCCCATGGCCTTGGCATATTGGATGGCCAAGTGACCGAGGCCGCCAGCGCCAGAGATTGCGATCCATTCGCCGGGCCGTGCCTCGGTCTGCTTAATCCCTTTGTAGGTCGTGATTCCAGCGCAGATCAACGGGGCGGCTTCCGCAGCCGTAAGACCCGCGGGCACATGGGCAACGTAGTTTGGGTCGGCGATGACGTAATCGGCAAAACCACCGTTCGCGGTGTAGCCACCGAACTGCGCCTCAGCGCACACCGTTTCCCAGCCTTGCAGGCAGTACTCGCAGTGACCACACGCCGAGTAGAGCCATGGCACGCCGACGCGGTCGCCTTCCTTCACAATGGTCACGCCCGATCCAATGGCGACCACCAGACCAATGGCCTCATGGCCAGGAATGAACGGCAGTGTCGGCTTCACCGGCCAGTCGCCATGGGCCGCATGGAGATCTGTGTGGCAGACTCCGCACGCCTCGGTTTTCACCAAGATTTGGCCTGCTCTGGGAGTGGGAACGTCCCATTCCAGAAGTGATAAGGGTTTTCCGAATTGCTCGACAACCGCAGCGTGCATCTTGAGGGGCATGGATATCTCCTACTTAATTCTTAAATCCTTAGGAGATTGGAGCTTAACAACGGGCCTCTCGTTCTTCTGAGCAAGAATGCTCATTCTCGCGACGCCAGTCCGGTATATGTCCCGAGATGAGGTTCTCTGGATCACAATGAGTCAGTCCGGAAATTTGAACATCCGCCAGGGGAAGTTTCCTTTCTGGGGACAGGCCCTCTTGCGCCGTTACATCCGGCCGGCTGCAGTTAGGGTGGGCATCACCAAACGGATCGGCTGGCATACCTTTCGACATTCGTATTCCACGTTATTGAAGGCGAGTGGAGCAGACATAAAGGTCATGCAAGAACTGCTTCGACACGCGTCCACACGTGTGACACTCGACACGTACACGCAAGCCGCAACCCCGGCGAAGCGAGCGGCTCAAACCACAGTTGTCAGACAATTCTTTCCGAATTCAAAAGACTGCGTAGGAAACCGTCGCCCCAATTGAGGGTGCGAATTGCTCCGGAAAGTTCTGTCTTTTTGTGCCTACGAGTTTTTGGGCAAACCGCTGGAAGCTGTTGGTTCTAAACTGGCGTCCCCGACGGGATTTGAACCCGTGTTACCGCCGTGAAAGTCGTCCTAGAGTTCGTAACCGATTGAAACTAAACGGTACGGATAGCGCTCTAGGGCACTTATCGGACTGTGGAGACGGGTTATCGGACTGTTAACGGACTGTGATGGCCAGGTGCTAAGGAGCCTGAAAATCATGGACCCAACGTTTCTTTCCCTGCTGGATTCGATCCCGCAGAAACCTCCTCGATCCAAACTCGAAACTCACCGCGAGCTGATTCGCCAGTTGCGGCGAAAAGGCTGCACGTATCGCGACATCGTTCGCATTCTTCACGAGCGTGTCGGCCTCGACGTGGCCGTCAGCACGATTCACTCGTTCATCAAGGTTCGCGCGAAACACCGAAAGCAGGTGCAGTACGAACTGCCATCGCTCGAACCGCAATCGCCCGTGACCGCCCGCATGAATCCCGAAGACGTTGCCTCCCGAATTGCAGCGCTCAAGGCAAAGCCAGTCAAGCAGAGGGCAAAACCCAAACACTTTCACTTCGAAGAAAGCGAGCCGCTGAAACTCGTCGGCCAAGGAGGATCGCGATGAACCCCCAACCAAGAAACAAACGAGTCGTTTTCACCATGGGTGGCAAAGGTGGAGTCGGCAAAACCGGCCTGATGGTCGCCCTGGCTGAGTGGTTCGAAGCCAATGAGATTCCATTCACGCTTCTCGACCTCGACACGGAAAATAAGGTTCGGGGCTCACTCAAGCACTTCTTCAACGGGTCAGTAGCGAAGGTGAATATTCACACGCCCGCCGGCCTCGACACGTTCGTCGATCATCTCGAATCCGGCGCGGCGATCATCCTCGCCGACATGGGAGCCGGTTCGGGGCAAGTTGCGAGTGACTGGTTCGACGCGATGCACGAGGATGTCGCGGCTACCGGCGCGCGTTTCACCGCTGTGGGTGTTGTCACGTCAGACCCAGCAAGTGTTGAGAGTGTCCTCGCATGGGCGAACCGACTGCAGAGTCGGGCGCAATATCTGATTGTCCAAAATGCGACAAGTCCTCAAGCAGACTTCAGCTATTGGGACTCGGCTGAGCAAGCCATTCGCTTCCGCGAAGCGCTATCGCCGACCGTGATTCGCATGGAATTTCGCTTGGCGGAACTTGAGAATCCCGCCCGGCAACACGGCATCCGCCTTGGCCAGATTGCTGCCAGGCAGAATGCGATCAACGAACTGAAGCGTGCCTCGCTTGTGATGCGTGCCGAAAGCTACCGGCGGCGGCTCTTCGCCGAGTTCGACCGCGCAAAGGAGGTGTTCCTACCATGAGCCCCGATCAGGAACTCCTCAATCTGGAGGGCGCAGAGTCCGAGAGCAAAACCCTGTTCGATGAACTGGCAGGACTGGTGCCCGCTGCACGGCAGGCGGAATACTACAGGGTCATCGCGCACACTCGCACCCTCAGTCCAAACGACGAGGTGCTCCGCGTATTGGAAGCGATGGGTATGCTGGCGCTTCTCACGAGAGAAACGCCCGCGGCGATCGCGGTAGAACGGAAGTCTTTGCAGAAGATTCTGGAAAATGCTCTATCTAAGGCTGGTGAAGTCGAGAAGCGATTGGCAACATACACGTCACGGCTTGAGTCGCGCATTGCGCAATTGCCGAAGGAATTGGAAACAGGTTTGGACCCGCCACGCATAGCAAAGCTTCTGGGCGAGAGCCTGCGACAGTGCTTCCAGCAGTCCGGTCTGCCGGACACGGCCAGAGCGCTTGACCAGTCCTGTTCTGAAATGAACTCCGTTCAAGAGCAACTTCTCAACGTGCTACGAGAAGTAGCTCACCCTGACATCGGAGTGATCGAAAAGGTCAGAAGCGCCAATGACTCGCTCCTGCGGAGCATGACTACTAGGGCGCAGCAGATGGATGATTTCCTTGTTAGGCTGGAAAAGCAGGTCTGGGCTATTTGGCTGCCTGTCGTTGCCAGTGCGGCTCTAGCACTAGGATTCGCGTTGGGTACGTGGTTTGCCAACGTGCGACAAGAAACGCCGGAAGCGTCGAGTGCCGCTCAGTCACAACAGATGCCAATGCCGGAAGCTCCTGCGCAGCAAGTCGTTCCGCAGCGGAACGCAAAGCATCATTGAGACGGGGCTAGGTCTCCAAGGAGTTCACAAGAGACATGCCGAACGTATGGTTCACGGCGGATTTTCATTTCGGGCATAACAACATAATCCGCTACTGTAATCGACCGTTTCGAAGCGTCGAGGAAATGGATCAAACGATCCTCGACCGTCTCAACGCCTCCGTTAAGGCCAATGACATCCTCTATTTCCTTGGGGATTTCTGCATCGGGAGCAAGGCGAAGGCTCTGGAGCACCGCAAGCAGATTCGCTGCAAGAAGATCTTTGCGGTGCCGGGTAATCATGACAAACAAATTCGCAAGCTGACCGAGGAGTTCTCTTGGCTGAGCAACCTTGCGGAAATCTCCATACATGGCCAACCTGTCGTGATCTGTCACTACGCCATGCGGGTCTGGAATCGCTCTCATCATGGAGCGTGGCACCTGTACGGACATTCTCATGGTAAGCTCCCGGAAGCAGCAACTTCTCTTTCCATGGATGTCGGAGTTGACACCCACGATTTCAACCCGTGGCATTTCGACGAGATCAATTTGCTTATGACTGAGAAGGCAAAGGCGCGAGGCGAATTACATAGCAATCCTCCATCGAATTCCCGGTAGTTCAGGTCGGGGCTGCGACTTCGGTTGGTACTTCTTAAGCCTGGCACTTTCGGGGCGATAACGTCAGGGTTGCCAGTCACCCAGGAGTTTCTGCGATCGATTCACACAAGCCGACTTTGCAGTTGCCGACTCTTCCTCAATGATGGGACGGGCGTTGCTCGACGGGCGCCTTTGTATGATTCTGCTATCGACGCCAACCCAGCGTGAACCGTTGCACCCGGCGAAGGAATCCGTGAGCAGATGAGACGGGCTCTCGCCGGAGAGTCCATCGAAGATACGAACGTCATCGATTACGAATCGGCTGTCCTCTGCTCTCACTGCGACCGAGACGTGCCAATTTCTCCAAGAAGATGCAGAAGCAGCAGAGTTCGGTACAACAGACTCTTTGCGCGAGAGCCACACGATGACATGAAAGGAACCATCATCCTTTTTCTCTTTGTGATCGATAAGCTCGGCTCCGGGGGCAGCCAAGTCGTCTACTCCGGAGAATAATCCAGCGTTGAGCCACACAGGTTTCTGATTTCTGTCAGCGGCTGGAGACTGGCGAAAGTAGTCCTCTTGGCAGGCCTGCGCGTCTTGCAGTTGCTTCCGCAGGCTCGCACTCAGCAGCGGCATTATTCTGGCGCTGTCGTCCCCTTGCGGAATGCCGATCGGATGGTGTTCCACAACCACGTCGTACAGGTTCCTCGCAGCATCGATAGCCGCTTCCTGGTCGAGGAGACGTGGTAGATCGGAGAGACGGTCCGAATCGGATACCTTCTCGTGGTCGCTCACAATGTAGGACAGCAGACGCTCGTCTTTGTCACTGACTTTCATGTACTCCAGCCTTGGCGCCCCAGGAATATCCTTGCCACGGTTGCTGACCCTGATTTCAACAAATGCGTTGCCTCGCTGAAAGAAGACTTCCACGCAAAGGCCACCTTCTGGATTTGGAGTGGCGCCGTAATGGCCCTCCGTGATGTTGCACCCGAGGGCGCGCCACTCGATGTGATCGACATGAACGGCGCCTGCCTTGAGCCAGTCCTCGAGGCGCTGGGAGGGCAGCAAAGGGTCGAGGTGGTGGACATCGAGCGCCTTGGCAAAAGCTTCTTCTTCCTTGTAGGCGCTTCCTCGCAGGGCATTCACCGCATCCCAGTCTGTGTAATGAGGAGATGGTAGCGGCACAGGGGCTCTCTCCACGACGTGCTCCCCGGTCCACTTCGGACCGGCGCACCCGGCAAAGGTTTCAGAGAGCAAATGCGATGGACCGTCCGTGTCGAGTCCATCAAAAAGGCGAACATCATCCACGACGAAACGATTGCCCTCCGGCACAACTGTGGCGATGATGTTCCATTGCGTATGATCGGGAACAAAGCCGGGAACCTTGACGTACGTTAGGTTCACATACACGTCAAATGAACCGTCCTTCCCAGGCTCCTTCTTCGTCACAAGGCCGTACAAGGGTACGGCACGTTTGCTATCGCCGGTAAAGAGCCCGGTGCGGAGCCACGCTGGTTTCGGAGCGATGTCCGTTTTCGGGTGCTGGCGACGATAGTCGTCCTGACAGGCTTGAGCCGCCTCCAATTGTTGGCTCAATCGCCGGCTGAGAAGGGGCCAGATCACTGCCTTATCCGTGTCCTTGGGAATACCTATGGGGTGTCGAGCCGCGATCGCCTGGTAGAGTTCGTTCACCCTACCGCTGACAACAGGTTGGTCAAGGAGATGAAAAAGGCCGGAAAGCCGTCCAGTCCACCCGGTCTGAACGAAGGGCGGCTCCTGGACGCCGATACCTTGAAAGAGCTGTGGAGGACCGATAATGCTTTTGCGGAGGGTCCCAATGTGGACAAGAAAATATCCGCTCTGACCACCTCGTTCAAAAGCGACACGCACGCAACGCGGGTAATCGGTATCCAGGTCTGGCTTGTTATCGCAGGTTTCATCGGACTGCCACCGCAGAAACTCCGCATGGGGCGGGCCAGACCGAAGCCAGTCCTCAAGGCGCTCAGAAGGCAAGGACGGATCGAGCAGCTTCACATCAATGGACTTCGAATACTCGATCACTTGCTCGTCCGTTAAGGAAAGTTGCGCGTGCAAAGTGGAAGCGATTAGGAGCGGCAGCATCGCCAGGAAAAACGCTTTCATCACTTCCGCCTCAGGTGATGTGTTTATAAATGCTTAGACCCCGTGCCGAGGAACAAAGTTCCCCGGAGACTAAAAACTGGATGAGTCATAATAAGCGCGCTTATCGCATAAGCGCGCTTATCGCCACCAACGCCGAATTGTTGGCAAACCGGAAGTTGGAAGTCTGGAAGTCCGACTAAGATTGTCGTGTGGTATCCAACGACTGTCGCCCGGCGCGGTAAAGTTCAGGTCGCATCCGGCCTCCTACATCTTCAGTGAAGGGTGGTTTTTCGTGATCCAGTCTTCGACTTCGCCGTAAAACCGAGAGGCTTGGACAAGGATCTCCTTCGCTTCGGTCTCCGTCGCGACGTTGGAGAAGGTGTAGTCGATGGTATTTCGCTTTCGCCGACACGTCTCGAAGTAGTCGGCGTAGTTATGAGCTGCCTTCCCCAAGACAAGTTTGGTGCTTTCTAACGACACGCGGTGATGTCCGACCTTGCTCATGATCCGATACCCGGCGCAAGCGATGGCCATATTCGCAGCCTGGAGTGCTGCGTTGTACGCCGTCGCGAATCTCCGATCTGCCGAAAGGCCAGCAAGACTCGCGTCTGCGAGGTCGCGGGCGATCAGAGCCCGCATATTGTCTAATTCCTTCTTGGAGGTTTTGTGCTTCTGGGCTTCCTTATTTGACAACAAGCTCGTCCAAGTCACTCTGGCCTCCTTTCACAAACTGTTTCCGTCCTCGTAAAACGGCGGTGAGGAAATGGTCGCGCGATTTGATTTTCTCCTGGAACTCCTCTGGGGAATAGGCCGTGACGTTAACCTCTCTTCCGAGGCGCTCCTCCGCCTTGCGGAGCGCCGGAGACAGATCAGCGAGGCCTGCTCTGCCAATGACCAGCACATCCACGTCGCTCGTGGCATGTTCCCGGCTCCGTGCCACGGAGCCATATATAAAAGCACTCTGAACCTTGTTCTCAAACGGTTTTAGTATCTGCTCCAAGATCGGAGCCAGCCCTGCCGTTTTTTCGAAGAGCTGCTGCAGGTCTCGGAACACTGGGGACTGGGTCTCCGCCTTGAAATAGGCCCTTGTGCCTTCCCGACGATGCACCAATATTCCGCTTGCCACCAGAGATGATAACTCCCGCTGAAGGCTCGACGGGCTCGTGCCCAAACGGCCGGCGAGTTCCGAAAGATACCACCACTTGTCTGGCTGGCCAAGGGTTGCCGCAAGCACACCTTGCCGTACCTGTGGGAACAAAGCAGTCAGCACGGAAGAGTTACGCATATTGCGTATATTATTATGCATATTGCGTAAGCGTGTCAACCGCAAAAGGAACAGGGTTGGTTGCGGCGGGCGTTGAGTAGTCTAAAGCGGCAGTTCAGATTACCGCATATCCATTCGAATCGGAATCGGACGCAATTCGAACGGACTCGAATGCTGTTCGACTTCGTGCGAGCAGCGTTCGCTGGTCCCTGTACGGCCTTCACCGACCTAAGCCGAAGGCTTAGGGATGGTGTCTCTTTGGAAAACGAATTGGTTTCCTCTCGAAAGGCCTCTGCTGCGCCAAATCTCCATCAGTCGTGGATAGCCTGCCGTTCCAAGGCTGGCCTACGAAAAACGAGTGCACCACCAACGGTTTCATGCTAAATTAGTTTTGTGAAGCGCCTGCTTCAATTTCGATCGTCATTACGACTCAGTCCATCCCGACTGAGTTATTAACTCCTGCACAATTTATAGCTTCAGGCCCGTGGCGGAACTGGCATGTGCAGCTGCCTCAAGAGCAGCCTTTTTGTGGGTTCAACTCCCACCGGGCCTACCAGAATTCTGTTGTTCTTTGACAATTCAACGGAGAGTGGGCCGGACGGTAAGGCACTTGTCTGCTAAACAAGGGCTCTCGCAAGAGGCTAACGGGTTCAACTCCCGTACTCTCCGCCAATGCGGAAGGTACTGCTGAATGGCCGGCAACTGGTCCTGAAAACCGGGGCATCGTGATGAGCGATGGGCGTTCGATTCGTCTATCTTCCGCCAAGTTTGCACAGGTGCGTGAGCCCGGCCGAAACGGACCGGCTGTAACCCGGTCTCCCCGAGTGGGACGCGGAGGTTCAAATCCTCCCCTGTGCACCAGAGTGCCAGCGTGTGCGAATTGGAATAGCAGCCTGTCTTAGAAACAGGTGTTTGAGAGTTCGAATCTCTCCGCTGGCACCAGATTTCCTACCGTGCACTATTGTATAGCGGAATGCATTCCGTCATCAGGAGTTCATGAGGAGTTAGCCGCAGTCTACTCATGCAAACGTTTCAGCGTCGCAATCATCCTTTCAGCATTTTTCCGAATAACCGTGTCTTTTGCATTTGAACGTAGTTGAAGGGCATACCGAATGGCCGCATCGAGTGTCACGTGGGGGGCAGGTATCGGCCCCGCGATTCGCCACTGCGAAGCCATAGTAGGGCGGTCTCCGGCCTCGCCAGATCCGGGCGCAGCTTGTTTCTTGAGACTAAAGGCTGATCGGACTTTAACGGCGGGTAGATAAGAAAAGTGTGCTCGCGATGGATCGATCTGTCCAAGTTGGACGTATTCCACGTACAACTCCGCCTCATCATTCTCAACTGCCGAATGGCTCACGACGTAGTCTCTGATGACAATAACCTTGTCACGCTTCGGTTCGCCCGGCGTTAAGAATAAGGCAGCCGCTTTGTGCCAGCCATTTGGGGACAACAGTTCCCCCTGCGTGTCGATCTCACAGAATTTAACTAGCACACTTCGAGGGGAAGGGGGCTGAGAAGACGCTGAACCGCATGTCGCAACCGCCAACCCAACGGCAACGATGGATCTGATGCTCAAGAATCTATTAGTAATCACACTATCTCCCCTTTGGAAGTAGCACATCCCCATGGTTAATGAAGAGGAAACTCGATAGGCTGAATTCCATCTCCGTTCGGCACCATATAAACCGGTACGCCGCTCGGCGCTACCATTCCGGGAGCGAATCGCTTAGGAGTCGGGTCCGAACTGAAGTACATATCGACGGGGTACGCCAATACCTTCCTCTTCAGTTGAATTGCGATCAGTTGAGCGATCGATGCCCTCCCCCCGAGTCCCGCGTGGCACGCATTCAGAGTAATCGTCACATTGGGATCCAAGTGTGTGTTCGAGAGTTGAGCCACATTGAGAGCGGAGATATTATTAGAATCACCTGGATTTTGGCCCGGAAACAAAGAAGAATTGCCGTGACCGTCGATTCCAGCATGTCCAAAAAAAGTTATGTCACCATCTATTTGGCCATTCGTCGTCAACGCAGCGTTGAAATCCGAAACTGATGATACACGCTGCGTTATTACCTTGTTTCCGGGCGATTGACCTAGGCTTGACGCCTTTGTCTCTGCCGCGAGATTGAACAGCTCACCTACACTATGGTTATGACCCGGTCCAAGGTTTAGGCCTTGATCCCCCGCCAGTAGCAGGTATGTCTTCTGGTTTCCAGAAGGCGGTGTTGATGCGGGTGTCGTCGCCGACTGCAACAGGCACGGACATTGCAGAATTGCAGTCGCAGTTGCCGATGGATTGCCGCCAGCTATCGGCCAGAAGCTCGCCCCATCTTCAAAGACAAGGGGTCCCGCCACAGCCTCAACAGACCCGATTTGATATTGGTTCCCGCTCCATGACTGCGTCACAGACCTCGCTAGCTGGCCGGTGGCGTTTCCGTTCTCGTCGAAGGTCACGGTTGACCCAGCATTAGTGGCGATGACACCTCCGTCCGCAGTTGCGATCTGGGGTTGGTAGTCACCTGCCACGCTAAACAGCGAGCTACCCGACGAACTGAACCCGACCATCGCATTGCCAGTTTCCGTCGAGACCGTTCCAATAAAGGAGCCATCTTCCCTTTGCAGAACAGGCGCAACAGGCCCTGCCTGGCCGGGAATACTTAACGTCGCGACATCCAAACCAGATCTAGTCGAACGAACAAAATAACCTCGTGACTCCGGAAAACATCCGCTTTGCTGAGTTCCACCGGAAGGCCAAGTGCTAGAAGTATTTTGACAGTACGGGTATGAACGCTCTTCCCAACTCACTAATACTCCCTGGTCGGCATCGGTAATAAGGTTGCCGACAGAGATCAACCAAGGCTCAATCTGCGACAAAGTTGACGTGCTTGAGATTGCGGTACAGCTGACATCCGAGTGCCAAGTCCAATTCTGGTCCCAATGTTTGATGGGGATCGCCGAGTGTGTGCCATCTGACGCGATGCGGAGAACTTCTAGATGCATAGTTGCCGATATAGACTTATCTCCGGCTTCGTAGTAGCCATTGCACAGAGGGACGTCGTGTATTCCCAGTACATTCTGGACGTTGCATGAAGAACTGGAGGTACGATAGAGGTAGGCCACGTATGCAAAACCATCCCCCCCGATGATAGGTCCCGACACCACCGTAGCAGGCCCTTCACCGCTTGGGGGATTACACGCGTCAGAGATAAATTTGCTACCGGGCGTTGCGATGGAGAATTTTTCGCCGCCGGTCTGGGGGTCAATTCCAACAATCGAAACGATGGTCGGGATGCTGTCACTCTTAACCGCGAAAATCGTCCCATCTGTGTGCACCGCAAGTTGCGAGAGATACATGCCAGTTCCGGGGGTGTACGTGGGATGCGTCTGCCCCGTCATTCCTTCAAGTTGTGTAAGTGACTCGACGATCGGGACATAGGAACCATTGACCCATCTGACGTTGCCTTGGAATGCGATCAGACCGCCCTGGAAGTCAGGCACCAAGCTGTTCCCGGGTAGATTCGCAGTCCAGGCAGTCTTACCCTCACTAGTAATTGCCTGGACTTTCCCCGATCCCTGAATTGCAAACACGTCCGCTACCCCCTGGGCACTGGGCACTGCTGGCACGATTGTATAGACCCCAGAGCCATCGCCGGGGTTAGACCAGATAACTGTCCCTTCCGGCAGTGTGGGGCCCGGATAGACAGTGACATAGGCCGAACCGTCGCCAGCTGTGATGGTTGCGCTCCCGGGCGCAGTTGCTGTGATAATGGGCGGGTCATCCGTTGAGAGAGTCGCAATTGCGGGGTCACTCGATGCCCAAACCAATCCAGGAAGAACTGTTCCGTTTACATCCACAGCCTGAAGTGTCCTCGTCTCTCCCACTACCATGTTCACGAGGTTCGGCTTTAGCGATACGTCGGCACTGGTCTTGCCCGAACCCAGTACCGTGAAGCTCGATGCATTGCTCCATATTCCGTTTTGGGAGATTTTAGCCGTTCCGCTTTGGGCACCGGCAGCAACAACTGCATCAACTTCCGTGTCACTCCACATGCTGACAATGCCGTAGGTGTTGCCGAGCCACACGCTGCCGCTGCCTTGCGTATTGCCGAACCCACTTCCGTAGAACGCGATTGTCGTTCCCGGCGCGCCTGCTCCTGGATCGACCGCGTCAATCCTAGGAGTATTCACGGTGAAATTGATGGCATTGCTCAACTTGCCATCTTGGAGTATTTGCGCTACCCCGGATGTGGAGCCTGTGGCTATTGAAGCCACCACTTGGGTGTCGCTCCAGCTTACGACGATTCCATAGGCGGTTCCCAACCACACGCTACCACTGCCTTGGGTAGATCCAAACCGACCGCCGGAAATTGTGATTTGCAGTCCGGGAATTCCGCTCGCAGGGCTTACTCCCGTGACTATAGGCGGCCCAGTGACCGTGAAGGAGACGGAATTGGACAGAGCGCCACCACTCTGTTGGATTTGCACTACACCCGAAATTGCGCCGCTGGGTACCGGTACAGTAATTGATGTGTCGGTCCAACTCGTGGGAGTTCCTACGGTCCCATTGAACGTGATCGTACTCGTGCCCTGTGTCGCTCCAAAATTGGTCCCGCTGACCGTAACCGGCGTGCCCGCCGGGCCTGAGGTTGGCGAAAGGCTCGTGATGTTCGGCGAAGGGGTCACCGCGAATGGCACGCCGTTGCTGGCAGCCACTCCTCCGATGGTTACGACCACATTCCCGGTCGAAGCACCAGCGGGTACGGGTACAGAAATCGAGGTTGCACCCCAACTGGTCGGAGTAGCCAGCGTTCCATTGAACGTCACCATGCTACTCCCTTGGGACGCTTGAAAATTCGTGCCGCTAATCGTGACGGATGTCCCAACAGCCCCTGAGGTCGGAGAAACGGACGAGATCGTCGGGGTGATCGTGAAGATCACTCCTGCGCTTGCGACACCAGAGACCGTAACAACTACGTTTCCGGTTGTCGCCCCTGCTGGCACAGTAGTACTAATGCTCGTCGCGTTCCAGGCTGTGGCGGTCGCTGTGGTCCCATTGAACTTGACCGTGCTGGTGCCCTGTGTGGTCCCGAAATTTGTGCCGGTAATCGTAACGGCGGCGCCAATCAGTCCCGAGTTGGGAGACAAGTTCGTTATCGCGGGAGTCGGAAGAACGGTCAAAGGTTTACCGTTGCTGTCGACTCCGCTGGCGTGAACGACGACATTGCCCGTCGTGGCTCCCGCGGGGACGGGCACATGGATGCTAGTTGCAGTCCAACTGGTCGGCGTGCCGGTCGTTCCATTGAATTTGATTGTGCTGCTGCCTTGGCTTGAACCGAAGTTTGTCCCGGTGACTGTGATTGAAGTTCCTGCGGCGGCTGAAGTCGGGGACAGGCTGGTGATGCTAGGGGCAGATACAACCGTAAAGCTCTTGCCGTTGCTGGCCACGCCTGACACGGTAACGACGACGTTTCCAGTCGTCGCTCCGGTGGGTACCGTGGCCGTTATGCTGGTTGCGCTCCAAGCGGTGGCAGTCGCCGTGGTGCCATTGAACTTGACGGTGCTCGTGCCTTGAGTCGTTCCGAAATTCGTCCCGGCGATTGTGACTGAGGCGCCTACGGCTCCTGTTGTGGGTGAAAGACTGGAAATGTTCGGTGTGGGCAATACCGTGAAGGCCTTGCCGTTGCTGTCCACTCCGCTCGCGTGCACGACAACATTCCCCGTCGTAGCTCCTGAGGGAACCGGAACGTTGATGGTCGTCGCGTTCCAGCTAGTTGGCGTCGCCGTTGTGCCATTAAATTTGATCGTGCTGCTTCCCTGACTCGCGCCAAGATTCGTGCCCGTAACTGTGATCGCGGCTCCAACGGCACCTGACGTGGGAGAAAGGGAGGCGATGTTGGGAGCTGCAACGACCGTAAAACTCTTGCCGTTGCTTGCTGCACCAGAAACGGTCACGACAACGTTGCCAGTGGTCGCTCCGGACGGCACGGTAGCGACAATGCTCGTCGCGCTCCAACTAGTGGCCGTCGCCGTCGTACCGTTGAATTTTACTGTGCTGGTTCCCTGGGTCGAACCAAAGCCCGTCCCTGTAATTGTTATCGAGGCGCCGACAGCGCCCGAGGTGGGAGACAGAGTCGTAATGCTCGGAGCAGCAACCGCGACGGTAGACAACGAGAAAAAGAAGAGTAGAGCGCAAAAAGTCACTACTTTGGCTGCCGAGGGGCGCATAGGGTCGTCTCCATGCTTGACACTCGCTTGCTTAAAAGCAGAGGCCAGAGTCACGCGGTGTGTACTTCGCTAGTCTCGCCAGGGGATTTGTTCCCCTAGTCATGAACGCTGCTCGGCGCCCCCTCGGCAATCACTTGCGCAGCGGCTCACTGGTAACAGATAACTCCTCTTCCAAAAACGATCCTGGAGAAGTTCAGTTCTGTAAGTGCGTGTACAGCAAAGTAAGGGAAGTAAGCTGGACATGTCAAGTTAATAGATCACAAACTTGTGTGACCCTAGAATCTGGTCGGGGAGGAGAGATTCGAACTCCCGATCTCGTGCTCCCAAGGCACGCTCCTTCAACCAGCTAGGCCACTCCCCGATCTGGTGGCTCGGCACGGAATTGAACCGTATCCACTGGCTTTTCAGACCAGCACTCTGCCGTCGAGTTCCCGAGCCAAACTTTGGTGGACGGTGCGAGAATTGAACTCGCATTTCACGGTTGCAGGCCGTGAGTAATCCCGTTATACGAACCGCCCACTTGGGGGAGATGAGAGAATCGAACTCTCGTGACTGGAGCCACAATCCAGTGCCTAAGCCATTCGGCCAATCCCGCCATCGAAAATCTGGAGCTGGTCGAGTGAATCGAACACTCGTCGGAGAGGTACAAGCTCTCTGCACTCCCACTGTGCTAGACCAGCAAACTCTTGGAGCTGGCACGCAGCCTCGAACTGCGGTCGGGCGCTTACCATGCGCCTGCTCTTCCCGTTGAGCTATACCAGCGGAGCTGGCGCGGCGATTCGAACGCCGATCACGGACTTACGAGGCCCGTGCTCTTCCTACTGAGCTACGCCAGCACAAAACTCTTCGCGAAATCTGGAGGCGGTGGGGAGAATTGCACTCCCGATGATCTCCTTTGCAGGGAGATGCCTTGCTGTCTTGGCTACACCGCCTCAAACTTACTTCCCAAATCTGGAGCGGAAGGCGGGACTCGAACCCGCGCTCTCGACGTTGGCAACGTCGCGTCTTGGCCACTAGACGACTTCCGCTCTGACAAAATCTATGGAGCGAGCAGCGAGAGTTGAACTCGCGTCATCGGGTTGGAGGCCCGAGGCACCGGCCGCTATACCATGCTCGCTCTTCAAATCTGGCAGGGGTGACAGGATTCGAACCTGCTTGAACTCGTTTTGGAGACGAGCGCCCTTCCCTTCGGGTCATCACCCCTATGGCGGTCGCAACGGGAGTTGAACCCGTCCCTCCTGATAGACAGTCAGGCATCCTGCCGCTAGACTCTGCGACCGCTTTCGAAATTTGGCTGCGAGGGCACGATTCGAACGTGCATGAACCGGGTCAGAGCCGGGTATCCTGGCCAGTTGAATGACCTCGCAATTTTGAGGAGGGAGCCTGCGGATACGCTGTGTTTTCTGGACAAGAGAAGTAACCGTAGCCTTCACCACTCCTCGAATTTCTCTCCATCGCTCGTCAATGAGCTTCCTCCTTTGTGACTTTCAAACTGGCTGCCGGGGAGCGATTCGAACGCCCGTACCCGGATTCAAAGTCCAGGGTCCTGCCACTAGACGACCCGGCATCACATCTTCAGCGGAATTGCTTTCATGCAGCGCACACACAACACCGCCGACTCATCCACGTTGTGGCCAAGCCTCCTGCGATCCGTGCGCGCACGATCGACTAAGTCGCGGTGATTTCCGCCGCGATCGCAATAGAGCTCCGATGCAAGCTCGATTTCAAAGCCTTCGAGTTCAATCGTTTGTGTACTCATAAGCTTGGTAGCAGCGAGGAGAATCGAACTCCCATCTCAGCCTTGAAAGGGCCGCATCCTGGCCGTTAGACGACGCCGCCTCCTGTCTGCCTGTTGGTGAAAACACGCCATAAAAACCAAAAGCCCCCGATTTGTATCGGAGGCTCAGAAAGACTATGCGCTGCTGATGTGCCCCCGGTTACATGAACGTACCTTTACCCGCTCCTTGCCACGTAAACGTGGCCGGTGTCGGGAAGCAATCGGTATGGGGTGTGCGCATCATTGCTATATCTCAGCTATTACTGTGGCATCATTCTGCCAATCCGTCAATATCCAAAAGTACGGATAAGTAAACTGCCCTAAGTGCATGAGGATTGTAGATTTAACGACCGAAATTTAAGATTACGTCAGTTGATCGAGTGACAAATCGATGAGGGCAAGCGACCTGGGAACGTCGTTCAAAAGGATATTCGTATCCTGAGTTTTCATGCATGGATAAGCAGAGAGCAGCCAAAATGTCAGCGGAACTCCTCGGCAAAACCGTCGGAGGCTGGCTCATTCAAAAGTACATCGATCACGGCAAGTCCGCTGTGGTCTTTCTGGCTCAGCGATCGGGACAGGAGGCGGCCCTCAAGATCTTTGACCCGGAAATCGTGGAACGATATGGTCGCGACGTCCAGTTGAAGCGGATCAACCGCGAGTTGTCACTCGTCGGAAAATCCCATCCGAACCTGGCTGCCATTTACGCTGGCGGTGAGGATGGGGAACTGCTTTTCGTGGCGATGGAGTATTTCCAGGGGCGCAATCTCGGTGACTGCCTCCCGGAAATCCCATCTACCGAAGTACGCTCACTCATTTCCCAAATTGCTTCAGCGGCAAAGTTCCTTGAGGATTCATCGTTTGCCCATCGGGATATCAAGCCCGAAAACGTCGGCATATCGCCAGATATGAAGTCGGCAAAGCTCTTGGACTTCGGTGTCATTAGGCCATTCGATTTGAGTAACATTACAGATGAAGGCGATCAGCGCTACTTTGTAGGCACGTTGCAGTACAGTCCACCCGAACTGCTGTTTCGCGAAGAGGAACAATCACTCGAGGGATGGCGGGCGATCAGTTTTTATCAGCTTGGAGGGATTCTCCATGACTTGCTCATGCGAAAGCCACTGTTTGAGAAGTTCAGGAATCCTTACGCGCGGCTTGTGCGAGCCGTGGAGCGGGAGATCCCTCGGGTTGATTCTTCGGAGGCAGATGCCGATCTTCGACTGCTCGCACAGAACTGTCTTGCGAAAGTAGCTAGCCAGCGACTTGATACAGTGAAGTGGGAGGATTTCAGCCAGCCCAAGATTGCTGATCCAATGGACGCTGCTAGGCGAAGAATAGCGCAGCACAGGGTGGCTGCAGCTCAAGCACTGCAAGTACCGACTGCACCCGAAGATCTGTTGGGGATTCAGTGCTTCGCATTGCGCACTTCTATTCATTCAGCTGTCGTGAGCGCCATCAAGACGGAGGGGTTACCACGATACTCAGTTCAGAAGATTCGAGAGCCGAATCCCTACCTCCTTCGCGCGCTGTTCGAGCCATCCGTGAAAGACGGGCTCGGACATTACTTCTCCTTTTATTGCCAGGGCTTGGTGATTGATCCGACGACACACTTACAGGAGCTTCAATTGTGGGCATGCGTGGGTCAGGAGCGCGAGCTCGTTCCGGCGGAACCGGACCCCAAGGCTTCGCACTTTGCCGTTAAGGGCGCCCTGATTGAACAGGACATTCGAATGCATGTTCAGCAGCGTCTCCTGATCGCGTACTCTGAGGCGCTCGACTCGCCCACGGCACCCGGGCAAGTGCTATGGTTGAAGGTGGGGAGCGCGGTATGAGTTGGTGGTTTGATATCACTGATCTTGACGACGACCAGAAGGACGTCATCGAACTACCGCCTGACGGCGACTACCTCATCCTCGGTCCTCCCGGCTCCGGCAAAACGAATCTCTTGCTAATTCGCGCCGAATACCTCATTAGAACTGGCCGACCGTACCTTTTTGTCTTAATGTTTAACGATCCCCTCCACGATTTTGTTATGCGAGGTGGCGTCCACTATGACGTACCCTCGGCGAAAATCCGGAAGATGCTGTCTTGGGAGATCGTTTTGCTTCGGGAGCACGATGTACCATTCGACGATATTCCCGACGACGACCTCCAGGAGAGACGGAAGGCACTAGCGGAACGCGTGCTGGAGCTGCTTGACGCGAACCCTAAGCTTGAAAAGCACGTCGAATGTTTACTTGTGGATGAGGTGCAAGATTGCCTCTCTGAAGAGATCGAGGTCTTCTTCCGGTGTGCGAAAAACGTCTGTTTTGCGGGTGACAATCGGCAGCGGATTTTCAGCCCTCACAGCGTGATCCCGGATCTCGAAAAGCGGGTGAAGGTAATCGAACTCAAGACCCATTATCGGATTGGACACGAGATCTGTCGGGTGGCAGACGTTGTCGGCAAAGCCGCCGGCCTATCGCCGATCGAAGACGACTGCAACTACAAAGATGCAGAGGCGAAAGTTCATTTTGTTGAATGTGCTGACGATGACGAACAAGTGAATCGAATCATTGCCGCGCTCAAAATTCAGCTAACTGCTTACCCGGACGATCTCCTCGCTGTCTCGGGTCCTCGAGTTGCCGATCGAGATTTCCTGCGTGAACGGCTCGAACAATCCGATCTCCGGTCTTTGATCCTGCCCCATCGCAAGTCAGGAAGCGACGATCCGAATCAGCGAATCTATATTGCGCACCTTCGGGAAATTAAGGGGTTGGAATTTCGCACTATTCATCTCGGGCTCATGCAGCATTTATACAAACTTCGCGAGAACCAGAAGCGCATTGCCTACACTGCAATAACACGAGCAAAGACGACAGTGTCAATCTATTTTACGGGGAAAATACCAGGCTACCTCGAACAGGCCCAAGTCGCGATAGAAGCGCCGAAGCCAAAGCCCCCGTTAAAGGATCTATTTCCAAAGAAAGCTAAAAAGAAGCGATGAATACCCTATATTCCTGTCTAGTCGAACGGCGAAATTTCGGCGACCTGCTTTCTGTTGAAGGTGTAGCTCATCTCGACATAAGAACGGCAAGGGATGTCGAATCTCTCTTTGAAGAGCTGTCTCCGCGCGGCCAGTCGGTACTTGCTGTTTGGTCCCAAGACCCAGCCGGCGGCAACCCGCTTCCTGACGTGCTCGTATGTCAGGACGGAACAGAGAGCGATTGGGCTGCTTGGATTACAACATTCGGCGCACAAATTCGGCCTTTCAGTGCCTTCACGCGACTGATTGCACGCACTGCGTTCAAGGATTTTGCAGCGGGATCGCGAAAACCCGGGTTCGGTCGTCTAACCTGGCCAGTCGCGGGTTTAATACTCGGTGAGGTGCTTGCGGCGTCAGGCTTACCTGACAAATCTCTCGAAACTATGCCCGCAAATGCATGCGAGAGCACACTCTCATTCGCGATGTTCCGTGCGACCGCCGTGCACCACTCCTTTCGAGAGTGGCGTCAATTGCTGGACGCATGGGAGTTCGTTCGGCAGGCGACGCGACAGCACTCACGAGCAGTTGAGAGCAGCGCAGTCGCTCGTGTGTGTGCAACGGTTATCGACGCTACAAGTCTAGGTGATGCTCGCGCACTCCTCGACCCTGATGACATGAATGTAGTCCGTGCGTGCCAAGAGGTTACTGCGTCGCCAGGACTGGTTCCTTCGAGTCTCTCCGGTATTCCGCAGTTCGCTTCCGCTGAAAAAAGAATGTATGGGCCGCGCGAGGACCGTGTGGTTGCCTTTTCTGAACTCGTTCGGAGCATAGAAAAGTCACCCTCGCTTGATGGTGAACTGACATCATTCATGCTTGGGTATCTTGCGAGCCGAATTGCCCCAGGAACGATTCAACATTCGGGTGTACTGCGTCCGGTTACTCGCCGCTACGCTACGGCTTTGCTCTGGTATGGTTTCTGCGCTGGCCTTGGCGGGTCAGAGTCTAAATCGCAAAGTGCATCTGGTGGAAGCCGTTCGACACTGGATCTTCCAGGAACCGCTAGACGTGTTGCTCGCGACCTGATTCAGCCAGAGCCGATCCTTGCTGCGCCTACCTGCGACATTTCGTTTCTTGAACTCGTTGCACTTTCCAAAACTGGCGGTGACCCATTAGCCGGTCTGATTAGGACGACGCAAGGAACCGCAACTATTGAATTAATGCCTGGCGTTTCGACCAATGTGAATGTTTCCTCGAAAGTCGGCGCCGACGAATCGATGCGGACGGCAAAAGAGAAGAACATCCTTGCCGCTATGGGCGACCACATTGATCAACTTAGGTGGGCATATGAGGATCTTGTGAGGAGTACTAGCGAAGAGACCGGTCAGCGTTCGCTCTTCCCGCCACGACGAAAGAAAATCTAGACGCCTCCGCAAAACTCCTCGGCAAAGGGCGGTTTGCTGTTGAGCTTAGACGATCCTGCAATTTGGAGGGCGGGCCGGGAGTCAAACCCGGATTTGCAGCTTCGGACGCTGCCGTGTTGTTCGATTACACTACCCACCCATCTGGAACTCGCGCCGGGAATCCAACCCGGATCTCTTCGTTAGGACCGAAGCGTCATCATGCCTTAGACCACGCGAGCCTACTTAATGTGGAGGGGATGCAGAGAATTGAACTCTGATCTCAAGGTTCGTAGCCTTGCGCCCTCATCCGTTGGACCACATCCCCACATTGGAAGCGGCAGAGAGATTTGAACTCTCATCGTCCGAGGTAGAAGCTCGGAGCATTGATCCGTTATGCTATGCCGCCTCTTTGTAGCTCTTGGTGCGGGATGTGGGAATCGAACCCACTTCGTCTCGCTTAAAAGGCGAGTGCATATCCATATCTGCCAATCCCGCAAAATCTGGTGGGTGACGCTGGAATCGAACCAGCCTGGTCTCGCTTAAGAGGCGAGTGCATCTGCCATCTCTGCCAGTCACCCTTGTTCGACAACAAAATGGTGCAGGATGTTGGAATCGAACCAACGCCTCGCGGTTATCGACCGCGGGCTCGACCTTCGAGCTAATCCTGCCATGGTGCGCCGTTCGGGAGTTGAACCCGCATCTGTTGGGTGTAGGCCAACTATTCTGGTCCGTTGAACTACCGGCGCGAAAAAATTGGTAGAGGGTACAGGAGTCGAACCTGTCTGGCCGCGCTAATCTGGCGCCGAAGTGGGTATAAGCCACTGCCCCTCGCCGGAGGCCCCTCCATTGGTGGCTCGCGATGGATTCGAACCATCCGCGACGGCTTTATGAGAGCCGCGTTCTTCCTACTGAACTAGCGAGCCGTGTTTGCACTCTCAAAATTGGCTGGCCGGGCAGGATTCGAACCTGCGCATGGCGTGAGTAACAGTCACGTGCCTTTCCAGCTTGGCTACCGGCCAAAAAAACATCCGTAAAAAGCAAAAGGCCCCGACTTTTGTCGGAGCCTCGGAAATCGAATCTGAACTTGGAAATCTAACGAATAATCAGACCAATCCCGAGGGCCGAGCGCGATTGACGCGCCGTCTCATAATGGATTTGGTCTGTATCGTCATTTTCGAAATCGAGTATAGCATTGCTTTTGGCGGGAATCCAGCACTAACAAACTGTTCTGTCACTCAAGTTACTCGCTTTCTTCCGTTCCTGTATTTGTCACTGACTTAGCACCCTCGGCACGAAGTGGCTTGACCCCAAATCTCGAACAGAGCTAGCGTCGGACCGTGCTGACGATTCGTGCCATGACCGGCGGTGAAGGCTACGCACAGCGCCATCTCCAACAGAGCGACTACTACGACCAGAATCGGACGGTCGAAGGCCGGTGGCACGGACGCGGCGCTGAACTGCTGGGTCTGAAAGGAGAGGTTACCTCCGAGGATTTCGAGGCAGTGCGTCAAGGCCTCGACCCACAAACTGGAGAATTCCTCCGGCAGCGCCACAGCGCGGATCGAATTGACAGCAATGGCGCGGAACAGAGCAAGGGCCGCTCCCTCTATGACATGACACTCTCGGCACCGAAGTCCGTCTCTATCATGGCCATTGTTGGCGGTGATGAGAGACTGCTCGCAGCGCACGCAACCGCCGTGCGCGAGGCCCTGGAGGAAGCAGAAAAATACTCGGCCACTAGGGTTCGCCTCGCCGGCCTGAACGAAAATCGAGCCACCGGAAACTGGATCGTAGCTTCTTACACTCACGACACGAGTCGTCAGCTAGATCCTCAACTCCACACTCATGCCGTCGCTGCCAATCTCACTTACGATGGCACTGAAGGGCGTTGGAAGGCGCTACAGGCTTCCGGTCTGTACGAACGTCGCAGCTACCTGACCGAGGTCTATCGCAATACCCTGGCTCGCGAAGTACGCGCCCTTGGCTACGAGCTTGAAAACCGTCACGATGTTCGTGGTCGTGACAAGGGATTCGAGATCGCAGGATTCTCCCAGGACCTTTTGGACAAGTACAGTCAACGCAGTGCCCAGCGTGATGCGGCCATTCAGGAATTCACTCGTGAGCGCGGGCGCGTGCCCACAGACAACGAGGTTGCCGTACTCGTCCGGGAAACGCGAGCTGACAAGCTGCAAGAGATATCAACCGAGCGCGTCCGTAACCTTCAGCAAGAACGAATGACGCCGGATGAGAAGCAAGTGCTTCGGGATGGTTTGAACGGGGCTCAGACAAAATCCCAATCGCCTCAAATCAATCGCGGTGTGCATGAGGCTTCGCTTGCATACTCTCAGGAGCACATTTTCGAGCGTCTCTCAGTCGCCAGAGAACATGAGGTTCTAACCGAGGCTCTTCGTCACGGGCGCGGCAACGTCGACCTCAGCGACCTCCAGGGCTCTCTCTCCCTTGAACGTGCGAAAGGGACTCTCATCTCCGCTGGGGATGAAATCGCGACACACGCGAGCCTCCAACGTGAGCGCGACATGATCGCGGTGGTCCAGCGAGGGGTGGACCGCTATGACCGCCTCGGTAAGGGTCGAGGCTTTGAGTTATCAGGCCATCTCCGTCCCGAACAAAAGCGCGCCGTCGAAGCAGTGCTCGATTCTCGCGATCTCGCGATCAATATTCGAGGCGCTGCCGGTACTGGCAAGACGGCCACGCTGCGCGAAATTGACCGTGGCCTCAGAGACGCCGGACACGAGGTTCTTGCGGTAGCTCCCACCCGAAGCGCAGTGGACGAACTGGAAAAGGTCGGCTTCCGAGATGCAATGACTGTCTCTCGACTACTGGAGGGTCAGGAACCACAGGGGGCGCTGCGCGGCAAGGTATTGATTGTTGATGAAGCAGGCATGGTCTCTGGCAGGCAAATGCAAAGCTTGCTGCACCTCGCCGAGGATCAGGGAGCCAGAATCGTCTTTTCCGGTGACACGCGACAAATTCCCAGCGTCGAGGCCTCGGATGCTATGCGTATCTTGGAACGGGAGTCTGGCCTGAAGAGCATTTCCCTTACTGAAGTACAGCGGCAGACGAACTCTGTCTATCGCGAGGCCGTAAAGACCATGAGGCATTCACCGGAGGAAGGGTTCGCACAACTGGAAAAACTCGGAGCCATTCGCGAAGTACCCATCTTCGACCGAGGCCAGATAGTGGCGGATCTACGTCGCGAGTTCCGAGCCGAGGGGCGCGATACGCTTGTAGTTGCCGGTACTCATGCTGAGATTTCGCAACTCACCGACGCGATTCGCCAGGATCGGAAAGAACACGGCGAACTGAGAGTCGGCCATTCTTTTGATCGGTACGTATCGCTCCAGTGGACAAGAGCCCAGAA
This sequence comes from uncultured Acidobacteriota bacterium, assembly GCA_963799305.1. GTDB lineage: Bacteria > Acidobacteriota > Terriglobia > Terriglobales > Acidobacteriaceae > Acidiflorens. The sequence goes on from CAWCWX010000002.1 coordinate 1,472,005, forward strand.
AGAGGAACTGTCCAACTACCAAGAGAGCCAGATTCTGCAGTTTCACAAAGACACGAAACTTGCAAAACGACATGAGTCTTTGGAAGTCGTGCGTGTTGGGCCTGAATCTCTGGTTGCGCGAAAAGAAACCGGCGAAGAGGTGAATATCTCGCCGAAACAAACGCGGGCATTTTCCGTTTATGAGCGTCAGCCCATTGAGGTTGCCCCTGGCGACAGCCTCATGCTAACAGCAAACCGTCGAGGGCCGGAACTCCGGGCGACCAACGGAGAGCTGGTCAAAGTGAGTTCCCTAGACGGCGGTGCCATTCGCCTCGAAGACGGAAGGACGCTTCCTGCGAACTATCACGAATTCACCTACGGATATGCGGTTACCGCCCATCGAAGCCAGGGCAAAACGGTAGATACCGTCATCATCTCGGCAGACGCTATGAAAAAAGAGCTGTTCTATGTTGCGGCGAGCCGCGGCCGGAGCGAGATCGCTGTTGTCACCAGCGACCGCGAGCAACTTCGTGAGTCCGTCGGCGTATCCACGATGCGGCAGTCTGCGATTGAACTGGCTCGCAAACAGCTATCCGCACACGATCCGGAAAAGGGCCACCGTGTTGACCTGATGACTGGGGTGAACCGGCAAGCTGACCAGCAGATCGGAGAGCAGCATTCTTCCGTTCCAACTCACACACCGGAACCGGAAAAGACTCCCCATGTCGGCGTGGAACATGACCTCGGTGGCCCCAGTCTTGGTCTCGGGCTTTGAGGTCTCGCGGAGAGCCACACCTGCACATTCCCCACGTGGCGGAGAAATGGGCCGGGTGTAAGGCTTGTGTCAAGGCCGCGTCTTGTGCGCCGCGAAGCGGTCGTGAGCCTTGACACGAGCCGAACCCCGGCTATGCTTAGCGCCGTGGGGAGACGAAATTGCTCAGAGTTACTTCCACGAACTCACTCGTTCCGCGCGTTTCTGAAAAGCTCCTGAGAGAGAGTGATTGCGCGCACGGAGCAGCGCCTTGCGGCCTTCAGGAGTGCGCGTGTATACAAGTTCAACCGGTCCCACGAGGCGTTTCCAGCGTTGGGTGAACATCTCAGCAACTTCCTTCTTCCGCGCCAATCCATCGGGAACCGCGAAATAGTCCTCTCGGAAAACCCTCCAAATCTTGCGTCGTGCGAGCAAGTATCGCGGGTTGTCAATTGGGCTCAGTATCTCTCGTAAAGCACGAAGAAATGTTGCCTGTTCCTTGCCTGTGCCGCCCCCTATCCAGCAGAAGACGGTCCCGTCGCCATTCCTATCGGCATAGACTCGAAACACGCCGGCGTGCTGGTCAATGGAGCCCTCGTACTCCAGGGCTTCGAGAACCGCACGCCCGATCTGCTTGATGCTTCGCTCGGGAGTGCCGTGCCGAATGAAGCGCCACAATGCAATCAAGCTCCAAGGCAAACTCACAATTGCAGCAATCCCCAGCAACAATGCGGCGAAGGTCCAAAAGTCTTGGGTCGTCCGAATTCGACCTAGCATCCGTCCAAAATATTCGAGGATCGCGACGACAATATAAGCAGCTTGGATCAGAAGCGCGGCAATTGTGTTTGTGAGAACGAACCCGCGAGGCAGCGACTCCTCCGGTGCCTTCAGGCCGTCCGTCATCTGCTTGATGGAACCTGCACCCAGCGCATCCTGCCACTGCTGGCGAAGGCCTGCGCGGTCGAGAGCACGCTTGCAAGTCTGGGTATTGATCTGTGCGATCTGATCGCGGCTGAATGGCGGCTGTCCGAATCCCAATCGTTCTGTTCCGTTCTCGATCACTGGCGCGGCAGAATTCACACCGGCGAATGCGGAGCAGCGCCGAACCAGAAGTTCATAGTCGTCACCTGGACCAAATAGACCCGGCTCGACACAAACGAGATGCCAGATGTTGGCTGTTTTCTGTGGCTGAGCTGAGTCCACTCGGATCGAGCGCCCCCTCATCTGGTTCGAGAGAACAAAGGAGCCGACAAAGCTGGCAAGTACCAGCGTGTTGATGCATGGCGCGTCCCAGCCTTCCCCCAGCAAGGATTTCGTTCCGACTAGCACGGTTATTCCGCCTTGCTCGAAAACCGATGTGATCAAGCGAACTGAGCCGCGATAGTACTGTCCGCGTATTTCGACGCTCGAATAACCTGGATCGTGGCTTAGCGGAGAGATCGAGAGGTCTCGCGGTTCAATTCCCAATGCCGTCGCAGCCTGCCTAAGGAGTGGCTCCGCGCTGCTGGGAATGATCACCAGCGACCCGCTTAAGACACCCAGCCGAATATCCGACAAGGCGGCGCGGCGCAGATATTCAAATATCGGAACGATGCCAATGTCTTCGCAGACTGCAAGCTCGTCCTTGGATTTCGGCATCTCTGCCTTGCGAATAAAGTCAGTGAGAATGACGCACCGCAATTCGGCACACTGACTGCCCGATTCAAGCCGCACGATCTCCTCAATAGATTTCAATTTGGTGATCGATGTAGTTAGCAGCTTTAGATGGTCTGACGGATCGCGGAGCTTTACTCTTCGCCGTTCAATGGCGCCGATCTCCAGCAGTTCACGCCGGAGCAACTTGAGAATTTGTTCGCTCGGCTGGAAACGTTCGACGTCGGAGTACAAGCAATGCGAGAGCAGCACCTCCAGCCATTCGAGTTCTAGCGTAGGAACTTGTTTGTGAGACAAGCCCAGCGTTTTCAATACAGCGTGTGGGATTTCCCGTCCAGCGGCGTGCAGAAAGACGACCATGCTGGAAAGATATTCAGGGTCTTCAAGAATCTCTTCCGTGTGTTCGTCGGGCGTCGCAATCCACGGGTGGGTAAGGATCGCATCTTTGAATCCCTCGTTTGACCGGAGCCGCTCAACAAACGAGTCCACGGCAATGCGGAAATCCGAGATCACTTTCTGTTCTTTCTCGGTAGGCGTACTGAAGTAGACGTAATCCTGATGCGGACAGAGGTCACCTTCGAGCACCAATTCAGGGACCGAAACCTCCGCATCGACCGGTCCGCAAAGCTCTTCGTATCGCTGCCATTCGAACGGAGAAACATCGTAAGGCGGCGTTGCGGTCAACGCAACTATCGTTGGGTTGTCGAGTTGCCCTGCTACGCAAGTCAGAGTTTTCCACCACTCGGAGCGGAGATGATGTGCCTCGTCGAGAACAAGAGTGCCGAACTTTGCCTGGGCAAATGCCTCTGGAAGCGGGACGTGCTCTTGAACGACGTGGTTGGCATCGAAGCCGTTGGTCGGTCGTTCGAAGAAGTGATTCTTAGAGTCACCGTTTTCCTCGGCTTCAATAGGTTCCTCTTGCTCCTCCGGTTCCCCCGAGCAGAGCGCGTGCAAAGCCTGATAGGTCGCAACTGTCAGAAACGCAGGGCTCCTCAGTTCCGTGGAAACCCACGCGGGTCTGCCGCTGCCCAGAGGCAGGAAAAGGTCGACAAGACGATCAACCCACTGATCCCGGATAGTGATCGTCGGTGCCAGCACCAAGGTGGGCTGATTCACCCGCTTTATCACTTCGAGACCCAGAACTGTCTTGCCCGATCCCGGCGCTGCTACCAAGTGCAACCGTCGGTTTTGCAAGTAGCCGTCAAGGTGACTCAATAGACGTGATTGATAGGCGCGCCACGTTTTTCGGAACGTCATTACGTCCGGGAGACTTTCCCTTTGCGTGTTAGGCGATGCCAAAGGCATGAACTGCTGAATTATATGGTCGCAGGCGGCTCGGAGCTACTGCTGGGTCTGGTCCTACGCTTCCAAGAGAACGTTCGACCGCGTTCGAAAATATTTTCGATACCTTTTCCCTGCTAGATGTTCCTTACATACATAGAGGGGAAAATATCGCGGTGAATCAATGGAACCGCGTCGCTAAGGATGCGGGCGACTGAGTGCGGCCATTGCTCTGTTCCCGTAGATTCCCTAAACGCACCTAAAAGCACTTGTAGGCGCTTTAGGCACTTTAAGCACTTCTTGAGAAGTTTGTTCGAAGTCAAAAAGAAAAAAGATTCTTTGAAGGGAAGCAACAAATGCGTCTTGTACGGTTTCTATACGAATAATGTTCTCGTCCGCCCATGACGCGAAAACTAATGCCAGCCGAGTAGTGAATGGGCTCGAAATCTGTCGGACGAAGTCGGACGCCAAAGCCGACTCTCAGACGACGCGGTGATTTCAGCCCGGTCTCGACTCTCGCTGCAGGAGATTTTATGAGCGAGATGCACGAAGTAACGCCAGTCAGCCAGCCGTTCCCTCATTTCGAGAGGTTAGTCGATTCGCGCGAGGCGGCAGCCTTGCTGCAGATCCACCCGAAAACACTTCAACGACTCGCCCGTAAGGGGGAGATACGCGCCATGCGGATCGGAAAATTGTGGCGCTTTCGCACATCGGATCTCGACGCGTGGGTGCATTTGAGGTTAAAGTTAGCCAGCTATCCGTACCGTCCCTAACCACGGAGGATCGTGATGAGACGGACGAGATTTCAGCAAGGCAGCCTTCAGATTGTGAAACGTGCCCGCAGCCGGAACGCATGGGAGTATCGGTGGTATGAACTCCAGGCAGACGGCTCTCGCAAGCGACGCTGTCTGATCGTTGGTTCGATCGAACAATATCCGAACGAGGCTTCGGCGCAGAAGGCCGTAGCCGCACTTCGGGCAGACATCAACGCTGAGAATCCGCGCACCAGCTTGACACCGATTAGTGTTCAAACGCTCATCGAACACTACCGGGAAAAGGAACTGGGCACGAATTGCAGCAAAACACGGAAGACGCAGGTCACCTACGAGGGATATTTCCACAAGTGGATTCTGCCTCGTTGGGGAAGCTATCGCGTCACTGAGGTCAAGGCAGTCGCTGTCGAGCAGTGGCTTCGGTCGCTCAAGTATGCGAATGGAAGCAAAGCCAAAGCTCGAAACATCATGAGTGCCGTGTTCAATCACGCTGTCCGGTGGGAATGGCTCGATGTGAATCCCATACGCATGGTGCGTCAAAGCGCCAAGCGGACCAGGATGCCCATTGTGCTTTCCATCGACCAGATCGCGGCACTGCTTCGCATCCTGAAGGAACCTACGCGCACGATGGTATTCCTCGCCGTGTTCACGGGCCTTCGGGTCGGGGAGTTGCTAGGCCTCAAGTGGAAGGACATCGATTTTCAGAAGAAGGAGGTCCATGTCATTCGCTCGATCGTCATGCAACACGTTGGGGACTGCAAGACCGAAGCCTCTCGCAAGCCGGTTCCTCTCGATTTGCGATTGTCGAAAGTCCTGTGGAACTGGCGACTGCAGAGTCCATATCCAATCGATGAGGACTGGGTATTTGCCAGCCCCCATAGCAAAGGCAAACTGCCGTACTGGCCAGGCTCGCTCTACAAGGCGCACTTGGAACCAGCAGCTAAGGAAATCGGAATCGTGGGCCACTTCGGTTGGCACACGTTCCGGCATACGTACGCGACGCTCCTCAAAGGGAACGGCGAGGACGTGAAGGTTGTGCAAGAGCTAATGCGACACGCAAACATTTCGGTCACGCTGAACATCTACGCGCAAGCCATTACGCAAACCAAGCGAGATGCGCAGAGCCGAGTTGTGAGCTTGTTGCTCGACAAAAACGAAGAAAAACCAAGCACCGAGGCTTATCGGACGTTAACGGACGTACAAAATTCCGGAGGGGATTTGCAAGTGGTTGATAAGGTTGGCGTCCCCGACGGGATTTGAACCCGTGTTACCGCCGTGAAAGGGCGATGTCCTAGGCCAGGCTAGACGACGGGGACGCTTCTTCTTGCGGTGGATTTGACGCTGGCAGACTTCATAGTATCAGGCACCTTTTTTCGCTGTCAAAGCTGCGGGATTGAACAAACGCGCATGATCAGCGAGAGACCAAGGGGCGGACGAAATGGAGAGCGTTTGCCATTAAAATAGTTCCATGGCAGATTCTCTTTACCTTAGCCTCTGGTTTCCGGGTTTCGAAGAGCCCGAGATATTACCGCGGGCAGTCAGCGTGCTCCGGCAGTTTTCGTTTTCAGCACGACGTCCGGGCGTGACGTATGTTGCGGTGCAGCCCGTTTCCTGGAGCGAGCCTACGATTCTGGAGCAACGGTTTCAGGTGGGCATTACTCCCGAACAGGCGGCTGGCGTCGCCGTAGAACTTCTCCACGACGATTACGCTTACGTTTTCGAGGCCTTTTGGGATCTCTGGTCACTGTCGGAAGCGGGCGGGGCTTGGGTGGAAACGCCTGCGCTCGTGCGGTTCGTCGCCCAGGGATCGCAATTCGAAGACGGAGCCGCAGCCGAGACCGGACATATCCAGATTGACTTCGGATTGGACGCGCCGTTCCTGCAGGAAGAAGTCTCACTCACTTCCGACGCAGAAGATCACGTCCGCGCCAACGTGCAGAAATTGGTTCAATTCACGGCACTGGTGGAGAAAAACGCCGAGGCTACCGGGCGCCTGCTGTGGTCGGAGTCCGAAGAGAACTTGGCGCAAAAACTGATTGCGCGCCTCCAGCGGGTGAACTAAATAGAAAAGCGGCGATGAAGATTCCAAGCACGTTCTCCATCGCCGCTTCATTACTTCGTTCTTGACGCTTCGCCCTGCAGTTTCTCCCCGGCGGCGGCCTGAGCGGCCGCCAGGCGCGCGGTGAGAACTCGAAAAGGCGAACACGAAACGTAGTTCAAACCGGTCTTGTAGCAGAACTCGACCGACGATGGTTCGCCGCCGTGTTCGCCGCAAATCCCTACTTTTAGATTGGGTCGCGATTTTCGGCCGCGTTCGGTCGCCATCTTGACCAGTTGACCGACGCCTTCCTGATCCAGCACCTCAAACGGATCGCGTTTGAGAATGCCTTCTGCAATGTAGGTTGGAAGAATCTTGTTGACGTCGTCGCGCGAGAATCCAAACGTAGTTTGAGTGAGATCGTTGGTGCCGAAGGAAAAGAACTGTGCTTCCTTTGCGATCTCGTCGGCGACGAGAGCGGCACGCGGCAACTCGATCATGGTACCGACGAGATACTCGACGGAACGCTCTTTCTCTTCGAATACTTCTTTTGCGACCCGATTCACGATTGCCGCCTGGTTCGCCATCTCTTTAACGGTGGCGACCAGGGGGATCATGACCTCAGGAAACACTTTAACTCCGTCTTTCGCCGCTGCCACAGCGGCCTCAAAGATGGCGCGAGCCTGCATCTCGGTGATTTCAGGATAGGTAATGCCCAGACGGCAGCCGCGGTGCCCCAGCATGGGATTGAATTCATGCAGTTGCTCGACTCGGCTGAGTAGCGTCGGCAAAAGTTTCTTCAGGTCGCTGACAGCTTTGGCTCCATAGTCGCGGTACTTCCCTACCAGAGACTTCTTCTCTTTGGTGTCCATGTGCTGGAGTGTCGCAATGTCGACCATGAGATCTTCGCGACGAGGCAAGAATTCGTGCAGCGGCGGATCGAGAGTGCGGATAGTAACGGGGAAACCGTCCATGGCACGGAATACACCGATGAAGTCATTGCGCTGCAAGGGAAGGAGTTTCTTCAAAGCCGCGCGGCGGTCTTTTTCTGTACTTGCCAGGATCATCGCACGCATGTGCGGAATCTTTTGCTCGCCGAAGAACATGTGCTCGGTGCGGCACAGCCCGATGCCTTCAGCGCCGAACGCCCGGGCCTGGATGGCGTCTCGCGGGATGTCGGCATTGGCGCGGACTTTCATGGTTCGATACGGGTCCGCCCAACCCATAAATTTCTGAAGCTCGGGATCGTCGGGAGATGGATCCAAAGTGTTCAGCTTGCCTTTGATCACGCGGCCGGTGGTGCCGTCCAGCGAGATCCAATCGCCCTCGCGGAAGATCTGGCCTTTAACGCGCATCTCGCGGGCTTTTTCATCGACGTCAATGTCGCCCGCTCCGGCGACGCAGCACTTGCCCATGCCACGTGTGACGACGGCAGCGTGGCTGGTCATGCCACCGCGTGAAGTTAGAATTCCCTTCGCGACTTCCATGCCGTGAATGTCTTCGGGCGTGGTTTCGGCGCGGACCAGAATGACCGGGACTTTGGCGCCGTGTCCGGCCTTTTCTACGGCTTCGTCGGCGGTGAAGACGATCTGTCCTACTGCGGCGCCTGGCGACGCAGGCAAGCCTTTCGCCAGCACTTCGACCTTCTGACCTTTTTCGTCGAGACGCGGAACCAGGAAATCGTAGAGCTGGTTGGGTTCGACACGAAAGATGGCTTCCTCCTTCTTGATGAGTCCTTCGTCGACCATCTGCAACGCAACACGAACGGCGGCCAGGCCGGTGCGTTTGCCGTTGCGTGTCTGGAGCATGTAAAGCTTGCCATCCTGGATAGTGAATTCGAAATCCTGCATGTCGCGATAGTGCTTTTCGAGCCGCGTCGTGATGTCGCGCAGCTGGTTGTAAACATCAGGCATAATCTTTTCGAGCTCCAGTATCGGAACCGGGGTGCGTACGCCGGAAACAACGTCCTCGCCCTGCGCGTTCATCAGAAATTCGCCGTAGAACTCTTTCGTACCGATGGCAGGATTGCGAGTGAAGCCAACACCTGTTCCACTGGTGTCTCCTAGGTTGCCATAGACCATAGCCTGCACGTTGACGGCGGTGCCGAGCATGTCATCGATGTTGTTGATGCGGCGATAGTGCTTGGCGCGATCGTTCTGCCAGGAGCGGAACACGGCGTCCCGGGCCATCACCAATTGCTCGTGCGGGTCCTGCGGAAAGTCCTGCTTGGTGTGCTTGCGTACGGCTTTCTTGTATTCCTCGATCACTTCCTTCAGAGCCTTGGCGTCGAGTTCGGTATCGAGCTTTGCTTTTTTCTGTTTCTTCTTCGCATCGAAGATCTCGTCGAACACGTGCTTTTCAATATCGAGCACCACGTTGCCGAACATCTGGATCAGCCGGCGATAGGAGTCGTACGCGAAGCGCGGATTGTTGCTGCGCTTGGCCAGCGCTTCCACGCTCTGATCGTTGAGGCCGAGGTTGAGAATCGTATCCATCATCCCCGGCATGGAAAACTTCGCGCCCGAGCGCACGCTGACAAGGAGAGGATTGTCTCCCTTGCCGAGCTTCTGGCCTTGCAGGCTCTCCAGGCGTGCCAGTGCGGCATCCATCTGCGTGTCGGTTTCCTTCGAGACCGCGTTCTTGCGCATGTATTCGCGGCAGGCCTCGGTCTGGATGGTGAAGCCGGGAGGCACGGGCAGGGCAGCGTTGGTCATCTCGGCAAGCCCGGCGCCTTTGCCGCCGAGCACGTCTTTCATCTTGCCATCGCCGTCGGCTTTGCCGCCGCCGAAGAAATACACATACTTCGTCGCTGTGGGCTTCGATTTGATCGCTTCTACTTCGGGGAGGGTAACGGTAGCCATATCAGTCCTGATTCCTTTTCTTATTTTGTAGATTCTTTGCCTTCGGTCACAATTTCTGAGAAATCGGCAATGGTGGAGAATTCCTTGACTAGTGTTTGCAGCAGCGCAAGACGATTGGCACGAAGGTCCTCATCGTCGACCATAACCATAACCTTCTCGAAGAATGCGTCGACTGCAGGACGCAGCTTGGCAATCTCCAACAGAGCCGCGTAATAGTCGCGTGTCGCACGCAATTTTTCGACTTCGGAGGAAGCCTTTGGCAGCAGCGCAGCCAGAACTTTCTCGGACTCTTCACGCAGTTCAGCAATTTCTACGTGACTTGCAATCGCACGTTTATTGTCATCTGCCTGGCGCAAGATGTTCTTGCTACGCTTGAAGGCAATAGAGATCGAGTCAAAGTCCGCTGAGCCACGGACTTTCGACAACGCTTCGGCGCGAGCAGCTGCATCCACCACGTCGTCGCTATCGGCCGCCAGCACCGCCTTGATCACGTCATAGGCGTAACCGTGCGCTTCCTTCAAGTAAAACTCCAACCGCTCGCGGAAGAAAACGCGGGTGGCGCCAGAATAGTCAGTGTTGGTGAATTTCCTCTCCGCCCCACAACCTTTATAGCGCGCTCGCGCGTCGTTCATGAGCTCCGACAGGCGGAACGGGAGTTTGTGCTCGGCAATAGTCTTGACGATGCCGTTGGCCTGCCGCCGAAGAGCGAATGGATCCTTCGATCCGCTGGGAACCAGACCCAGAGCGAACATGCCAGCGATCGAGTCTGCCTTGTCGGCAATGGAGAGCACGGCGCCCTCGACAGAACGCGGAACGCTGTCTTCCATCGACTCGGGTTTGTAGTGATCGTAGATGGCTTTGGCTACTTCTGCCTGCACTTCGGGCTTCAACTCTTCGTCCAGATCCTGCACTCGTGCATACAGTCCACCGACGATTCCCTGGAGTTCGGTGAATTCCTTTACAAGCTCCGTGGTGAGGTCGGCCTTGGCGAGTAAGGCGGCTTTGTGCACGACACCGGGGCGGACCGCCATGCCGGCCTGCTTGATCGTTTCGCAGAGCCAACTCGCCAGGCGCTGAACGCGGATGGTCTTTTCGTAGTAGCTGCCCAGGTCTTTTTGAAATGTGACATTTTTCAGCAACTCGACCCGCTGGCGCAGCGTTTGTTTCTGGTCGGTCTGCCAGAAGAAACGGGCATCGTTGAAGCGAGCGCGCAGGACGCGTTCATTGCCGTGACGGATCAGGCCTTGGCTGTCCGAGGCGGTATTGAGCACCGCGAGAAAATGGGGCAGGAGTTTTCCGCTTCCGTCTTCGATCGCAAAATATTTCTGGTGGTCGCGCATCACCGTGACCAGAACCTCTTCCGGAAGCGCGAGGAACTCGGGATCGAAACTGCCGAGAATCGCCGAAGGAAATTCGGTTAGGTTGACGACGGTCGCGAGCAGCGGGTTGTCGTCGCGCCAGCGGGCGCCGGGAATGGTGCGCGTAGCAGCGTCGAGAGCTTTGCGGATGACTTGCTCTCGTTCGCCTGCGCCCAGAACCTTGGCTGCGCGCAGGGTTTCGATGTAGGCGCTGGGCTTGGAGATCGCAACGGTTTCAGCGCCAATGATGCGGTGTCCGCGGGACGTCTTTCCGGCGGCGATCCCGAAGAGCTCCATCCGTATGATCTGCTCGTCCAGCATCGCAACCAGCCAGCGCACCGGCCTCACAAACACTTCCCCGCGTTTGCGCCAGTACATATTCTTGGGCCAGTAGAGTGATGCGATCTCTTTTGGCAGGCCGTCGGCCAGGATTTCACCCGCCGTTCGCCCTTTCCGCGTCACCGTGGCCGCCAGGTATTCGCCTTTGGGAGTGCTGACCTTTTCCAAACGGCCGACATCGATGCCAACTTTTTTTGCGAATGCATGCGCGGCAGGAGTGGGTTGGCCATCCTTATAAGCAACCTGCGCGGACGGGCCAGTAACTTGCTCGGTGACGTCGGCCTGAGCCGCGGGAAGGCCGGCGGCGAGAACAGCCAGGCGGCGAGGAGAGTCCAGAGTGGTTAGATTCGCTGCGGCAGTGAGCCGTTCGCGTTGCAGCAAGGCACCGACGCGCTCCCGCAGTTCCTGCGACGCTGCCGCGATCATACGCGCCGGGATTTCTTCGCAACCGAGTTCCAGCAGAAAATCTGGCATCAGAAAGTGAATCTATCTTCTCAGAATTAAAAACCTGTGAATGTGAGCAGGGTCACAAAGCAGCTTCGGGCTTCGAGCTGCTAGCTACCCACTGGCGCCAACTTTTCCTTCTTCTCTTTGGACGCCGGTTCCGCGACCCGTTCCTTCTGATCGCTCTTTTTTTCGATCCTGCCGTACTGCTGATCCATCCACGCCTTGGCAATACCTACCGCCAGAGCCCGAACGCGGGCGATCACGCCAACGCGCTCGGTCACGGAAATGGCGCCTCTGGCATCGAGAATGTTGAAATAGTGAGAGCACTTCAGGCACAGATCGTAGGCGCCCAGCAGCGGAAAACGAGATTTCTCGCGGGCGATGCCGTCGCCGTCGCTACGGTCCTTACTTAGGGCTGCGTACCCGTCGAGAAGCGCTTTGCACTCCACTTCGCAAAGTTCGAAATGCTCCCAGGCGCTTTGCACATCAGCCGCCTCAAAGTTGTACACCGAAAACTGCTGCTCGTCGGCAAGGCGAACCTCGCCATACTTCACTTCCCTTCCCGTAACCGGATCGCGGGCCCACACGATTTCATAGATCGAATCCACGTCTTGAAGAAACGCGCAGAGGCGTTCGAGTCCGTAGGTAAGCTCGGCGGAGATGGGATCGAGGTCGACGCCGCCGCACTGCTGGAAATAAGTGAACTGAGTGATCTCGAGGCCGTCGAGCATCACCTGCCATCCGATGCCCCAGGCCCCGAGTGTGGGCGACTCCCAGTTGTCTTCTTCGAACTTGATATCGTGCTGGCGCAGATCAATGCCGATCGCAGTCAGCGATTCCAGATAAAGTTCCTGTACATTCTCAGGCGGCGGCTTCAGGATGACCTGAAGCTGCAAATGCTTGAAGAGGCGGTTCGGATTCTCGCCATAGCGTCCATCGGCGGGTCGACGCGAGGGCTGCACATAGGCGACCTTATAAGGATTCGGTCCTAGCACGCGCAGGAACGTCTCCGGAGCCATGGTGCCCGCGCCGACTTCGACATCGTAAGGTTGATGCACAATTGCGCCACGCTCGGCGAAGAAGGCCTGGAGCTTGAGGATTAGCTCTTGGAAAGTCGGCGGGTTGGGTTTGGACGAAGTCACGAGATCCTAATTTTGTTGGGCAAAACATTTCGAGACTCCGGGCGGCCAGCTTAAAACACACCGCACCTGGTTTGCTCGAAGCTCGCGGCTAGAAGCCCGCAGCTAGATCTTCTCCAGCATCCCCGCCGTCACCAACTTCTTCTCCAAGTGCCGCTCCAGAATCTGGAGGAGAAACTTGCGCAGGTCAACCGCTACAACTTTGGGCCAGTCAATCTCAGAGAAGTCAGAAACCCGCGACCGCAGCATCTGCGCCGCAATCTTACGAGATTCCGGCGACATCTCCGAGGACGCCACGCGCTTATCGTCGATGCAAACCAGACCATCGGCTAACGCGTGATAGAACGCCCGGCTGCCGTCGAGCGAGTTTCCGCAAGCCGCGCACTCGGAC
>CAWCWX010000003.1:0-233654 GCA_963799305.1 uncultured Acidobacteriota bacterium
TCCAATCCAGCCAGCCGATTTCGTTGTCCTGGTTATACGGGTTGTTGTTTCCGAACTGTGTATTCAGGAACTCGTCGCCGGCCCGGAACATCGGGATGCCGTTCGAGAGCATGAGGAGGCAGAAGAAGTTTTTAGCCTGTTTCCGGCGAAGTGCCAGAACCTCCGCTGGCGCGCTCTCGTCTCCTTCGTGTCCGCAGTTCCAACTGTAATTCGCGTCCATACCATCTTGATTGTCATGGCCGTTTTTCCAGTTGTGTTTGTGGTTATAAGAAACGAGATCGTAGAGAGTGAAGCCGTCGTGGCAATCGATATAGTTGACGGTCTGGAAGGCATGATAGGCATGCTCGCGGCTGTCCGGAAACAAGTCATCGCTGCCGTAGATACGACGCATAAGGTCCGGGACCATCCCCGCGTCGCCCCTCACAAAACGGCGGACATCGTCGCGATAACGCGCGTTCCATTGCAGCCAGGTCGTTCCCGGAAATCCACGTCCGAGCTGATAGCCGCCGACGTCCCAAGGCTCCGCGATCAAAGCCAACCGGCCCAACTCGGGGTCCGCGGCGATTTCACTGAATATCGGAGCATCTCCCCAATTCAGTGATCCGTCGGCATTACGGCTAAACACCGATGCCAGATCGAAGCGGAAACCGTCGATGTGCATTTCGTTCTTCCAGTAGCGCAGGCTGTCCATCACCATTTTGCGCACGTGTGGCTGGCTGAAATTCAACGTGTTGCCGGTGCCGGAGTAATTGGCGTATGGGTTCGCCGGGTCGGAGGACTGCATGTAATAGCCCGAGGGGTCGAAACCCTTGAAGCTGTAGGTAGGGCCGACGTGATCTCCCTCACAGGTATGGTTGTACACAACGTCGAGCACCACGGCGATTCCGGCTTCGTGAAAAGCCTTGACCATATTCTTGAACTCAAGATGTTGCCCATCATCATCAACACTCGAGGCATACTGCGCATGAGGGGCGAAGAAGTTCAGAGGCATGTATCCCCAATAGTCACCCTCGTGAGGATCGCGCTGAAATATGGGCATGAGTTCGACGACGGTGATCCCAAGCTCTTTCAGATACGGGATCTTTTCGATCAGGCCTGCGTAGGTGCCGGCTCGGGAGGGATGCACGCCGGAATTGGGATGGCGCGTGAATCCCTTGACGTGAAGTTCGTAGACGATCGCATCAGATTCAGGCCGAGGCGGAACATCTCCTGACCAATCGAAGGCAGCGTGCCCGTTGTCTGGGTAAGACTCCAAGCGGCGCCTTTTCATCATTGGGGCCCGGCTTCATAGCCAGCTTGCGATCAAACCCCGGCGGGAAGAAGACACCTTTCGCATACGGATCGAGAAGGACCTTTTCGTGATCAAAGCCGTTGAGACCAGCCGTTCTGCCCTGAAACCGAGTACGCGTAATAGCGGGCGTCGTGCATTTGATCCAGCGGGATCCTGCAGTGCCAGATCCGCCCTGACTTATTGCGGATAGGATCGAACTGAAATGTCAAAACTGGTTTTGCCAAATCGGCAGGGGAATAGAGAAACAGTTTTACACTCTCGGCATGTTCAGCACACACCGCAAAATTGAAGGCCTGGTCTTCCTCGATCCAGGTAACACCCAGCGGCAATGGAAGGCCCTCTGTATGTGCCCACCTGCGACGTTTTTGCGGTGACGCTGCTGAGACGGACGCTGCGTCAGATACGAAGTCGCTGACCGCAATGGATTGGGGGAGTGTGTTTTTCACGTGTTCAGAAGCTAATGACACGCCGCATCATCCTGGAACGTACCACCGGCGAACATCTGCGCCAGGAATTGACCGCAATGGATGATCTTCTGCGCGTCTTCATCATCCCTGAGCGGGTGTTCCGATGTCGACAAGTCGCCCGCGCTCAACGAATTTCGAGCGTCCAAAAAGCTATCCGCCCAGGCTTGCATATTGTTGAACTGATTCCTCAGCAACTCGATTCCGCGGTGGTCATCATCCGTCGATGCAGCGGCTGAGGCTAATGCGACGCTGTCGGCAGCTCGACCCTGGTACGCGCGAATCGTGTTTCCTGCCATGGCCTTCCCCACGGGATAGCCATTTTCAACGATCACCTGCATCATCCCGCCCCACTCTCGTATCGAGGCCATCGCTTCGATCGCGGCCCTCATGAACGCGGGCGAAAATCCCGACTTCCTGGCGTCGTCGCGGGCCGACTCCGAAGCGTCGCTCGGAGCGAGGGTCAGAATGATTCGATCCTCTTCAAAACTGAGAGAGCCTTTTGTGATTCGCGCCAGATCCTCGACATCCACGAACACAGTGCCCGTGGTTTCGAATGACTGTCGCCTGCTCCGGGTAGCCTTGCACCGAGAGCGTTTCTCTCTGGACCTGCGTTTGCGCCAATGCCATGACTACCGACATCAGCATTGCTCCGACTATCACGGGCCGCTTCATGATGCTGAACATCGAGTGCTCCCTGGATGAAAATCGCGGTCGAAGAGCAGCGTGCCTCATTGCACAGGTGCTTCTGCCACCCTGCTTGCCGGCACGGTGTATTGTGCCTGCGTCAGCGGAGGAAGCGAGTATTCCACATTCATATCCATCAGCAGGTCGACGCGACGATCCAATTGAAAAAACTTCGCTACCGTAAGGGCCGGAAGCACCTTGTTGAACTTCTTGTAAGTACTTCTTCTTCAACTCAGCCAGACGAGATTCGCAGTCGAACATTTCTTCTGCCATCGATTTGGCCTCGGCGTCAGTCAGGTTCGGGTACTTCTGGGTGTACTGCTTTATGACGACAGCGCGACGATCATCCTGCTTGGATCGTTCGTACTCGTATTGCTGATAGATCGGCCAGAACGCCGCGCTTTCTTTGTCACTGAAATTCATTCCTGTTGTGATCAGTGCAGTCCTGTCTGCCTGCATATTGGCCCTTGCCATGGCGATGGTGGAGTCTATATCGGGCTCCTGATCTTGAGCACGTCCGAGAGGGCAAAATGCGAGCATCGCGAACGCAAGCACGAGTAATGCACAATTCTTCATCATTGATGACTCCTAAGCCGCTTGCTTGTTGTCATTCGCGGGCGCAGCGGCGCAGTGCGCTCGAGCTTCTTTGTGAACGGCTTCGCTGAAAGGAGAAGAAGCCGATGCACCGGATATGTAGGCACGCCACTTGCCGAACTCATCTCAGAATCAAATCATTTCTTATGTTGTGGTTCTGCAATAAACCTGGTTACCGAACGACCACACCGTGCCCGATAACGGGCGCGCAGACCTCATCCGGTCGCGCCTGGTCGATTCGAAGATCGTTTGTTCCCGTGCATGAAGTATTCACGGAGCCTATTCGCCATGAAACGGCTCTACTACCGGATCCATGTTCGCTGCTATTGTCCTCGGCGCCTCGGCCTTCTTCATAACGATCATGCACATGGCGCCAACCCCTGCCCAGAAGACGGTGCGCGCACGTCGGCATAATGCCAGTGTCAAACCAGCAGTGCCCGTCACACCAAACATCCTGGCAATCAACATATTTCCACCTTCGTAGGTCCCGAAGTTGCCCGGATTGAATGCGCCTACGAGGTTGATCACCTTGGTCAGAGCTTCCACGATGAAAGCGCCGCCGATGACGATTTTTGCTCCCATGAACCGCAAAATGATGTAGACCTCGAGGACTGCCAGGAAGTGCCACAGGAGATTGAAGATCAATGTTGCCCAGAACGCGGCCGGCGCTTCATCACGAAAGCTCAGAAGGTTGCCTTCCGCCGAGTCAATGATCGGCTGTTTCCCGCTTACCCACGCGCGAAGCCGAGGGAGTCGTCCAATTGCCCGGGCTGCGTGACCCACCAGTTGCCACCGGTTTCGAACCGACACCGCCGCAAAAATCACCGCTGATACGAGCACAGCAACGAGCAGCACTGCGTAGGCTCGCCACGTACCAGAAAGCGGGGCAAGCAGCAAGGTGGCTGAGATTCCCACAACCGTGATCAGTACAGCGGTGAAGGTATGCAGACCTCCGTCAATCGCACCCGCCGACAATGCGTTTGATAGGGGCACTGCGCGACCCAACAGCGATATGCGCGTTCCCTCACCAATCACCTTTCCAGCGACGCCAAATTGTCCCAACCCGTCCGCAATCAATTGCGCGACGAAGCTACGGGACCAGGAAAGGCCGCTGATATCGCAGGTAAACGCCTGCCTCCAGGCGCATGTCTTGGCCACCTGAGAGATCCCTCCAACGAGGAGAACGAGAGCGAATCCCCAGCCGACTGCATGCAGTTGTTTCCACACGACGCCCGGGCCGGTTCGAAACACCAGGTAGCCCAGCAGACCAAGGCCCAGCAGAGCTGCGAAAAATCGGAGTGAGAACTGAATCAGAGACCGTAGTCTGGGCGCGGTATTTCCCTTTCGCGCCTGCCTGAAAATCCTGGTCCATTTCTTCGCCTTGGTCGGTTCGTGCGTCTGCTGGATCCCCATCAGCGCACATTCAATAACTGAGTCACCGGCTGCCACGTTGCTCTCCCCATGTCCAGTCGATTACGTACCTGGACATTGAGGAAGAGCAGATGGATTGCCAATCGGGATGTCCGCTTAAAACGTTATCTTCGCTTATTTCCCATGAGTCAACTCGGATCGGGTGTGCCCGGCACAGGGCAGTGCCTCAATGTGGGCACTTCAGAGTTAACCAGTTTAGGTCTTCATCCAGGTCGTTCGTGGCGCAATCAGGCCACGGCGGCTGGGCGGCGCAAAGCTTCCAACACTCTCCCGCGATAGCCCAGTCCTCTGCTGCCCGAATCACGAGGACCTTCACCCGGGAATCGGGACTCGATATATCTGCATCGAGTAGAGGTTCTTCATTCCGAGTTCAGGTCGATCTTGACCCCGAGAAAATCCAGTCCTTTGCACGTGGCCGCGCGCACCTCTGGCGAATTCTCACCTACTCCTGCCGTAAATACCAAAACATCCAGGCCTTCCAAAACAGCTGCCATTCCCCCGATGGCCTGCGCGCAAACCATGAGTGTAAAGATCGAACGCCAATTTTGCTCTTTCATTTCCTGCGTGCATACCCAGCCAGAACATCGCGCATATCGCCTGACATGCCAGAAATGCCGAGCAGCCCCGATTTTTTATTCAACATGTCGTCCATCTGATCGGCATCAAGCCCATACTGTCTCATGAGGAAAATCAGGATTCCCGGGTCAACTGAACCTGAGCGCGTGCCCATCATGAGTCCGTCCAACGGCGTGAATCCCATCGTTGTATCGACGCTGCGCCCAGCTCGAATCCCGGTGACTGAGCACCCATTCCCGAGATGACAACATACAATTTTGAGTGACTTCAGCTCCTTTGCAATCAGCTGAGCCGCGCGAGTCGAGCAGTACTGATGGTTGATTCCATGGAAGCCGTATCGGCGGATTCCCTGTTCGAACCACTCATACGGACCGGGATACATCTGCGCTACTGGCGGCATGTGGCGATGAAAGCCGGTGTCGAAAACCGCGACCTGCGGCACGTCCCCCAGAAGATCCGCGATCGTCCTCATCCCTTGGAACTCCGATTGAATGTGCAGCGGGGCAAACTGGGACAATCCGGCAAGAGTCGAGTGCACGTCGTTACTGATCAGAATGGGATCGTGAAAACGGGGACCACCGTGCACCACGCGATGACCCACGGCGTCGATCTCAGCCGCGGAACCGATGCTGCGCGTTTCACCGCTCCATAGCGTGGCGAGCAGATCTTTCAGCACCAGCTCACCCGGCGAACCTTCAGCTCTTTCTTACTGACTATTCCTTTCGAATTTCTGACTGTGATCGCTGCCGTCTCGCCATTCCACTCGATGCGGCCCGCCCACAGCGGCAAGGGGGGCTCTCCGGAAGAGAGTCGCCAATTTCGTACAGGCATGCCTTCAGGCTGCTCGAACCGGAGTTGAGAACAAGGATCTTCATCGGTCGATGAACATGCTTCCAGAACTGGGAGTGCAGATAGCTTGCCAATCCAGCCCCTCTTTAACACGTGATTTTGCATGGATCCCACGCACCCGATCAGCGCCTGGCATGCCCTGCCTTGGGCAGTGCCTCCATCTGGGCAGAGGCTCGCGGGACGAAAGATTGACGAACATTGTTGCGCTTCAGGGACATACCGTTCGGTCCCGATTGGCACATAGCATGCAAACTGTAAAGAGTTATGTGCGCACGCAAAGCCCGTCGGTGAAGGAGGGGTGCGCGGCACTTGATCCCAGCTCTCCCCCAGCAGTTACGGATCAAGTTGCCCGCACCTCATCCGACGGCTCACAGGACGGCAAGAGCGGCGTTTCATTCAGCATGTCACTCATCGCAGCGGCTCTGAAACCACGGTCGATATTGATCGCAACGGATTTCTCTGAGGCTTCTCGAAAAAGCGCTGCGCTATTCCCTGGCACTCGCTCGTTTCTATGAATCGAAGTTTTGCCTGGCGCACGTGGTGTCCTCCCTGGGTCTGACGATGGCAGGTCCTGATGCAATTGCCGCCTGTGAACGAGGCGACATCGCGCGAGGCGGCGGACTTGGAGGACTCGCTGATTCAAGCCGGGGCTCTTACTGGCATTCAACACAAATTCATCGTTCGGCAGGGTGAACTGTGGCCAGAACTGCAAGAGATCATCCGGCAGGAGAGCGCAGATCTCCTCGTCGTCGGTACACACGGACGACACGGCATTGCCAAGTTGTTTTTCGGCTCCATTGCGGAACAGATCTTCCGCCAGGCATATTGTCCGGTCTTGACTTTTGGGCCGTACTGCCGATGACCGTCCCTGGTTTGGAACGTCGTCCACGCACCGTACATTTCTGTTTGCGACAGACTTCGGACCCGCATCTCTCCACGGCTTGCCGCAAGCGATTGCGGCTGCCAATCAGTTTGGAGCCAAGCTCGCTTTTCTCAGTATCGTTCCGCCCGCCCCATCACACGCTGACGAAGAACTGAGGAAGTGCCAAGTGGATGCGCGCATGAGAACCCTGCAGCGATTGACGGAACTCGCCGACCACGCCGGCCTCGACCTGAGACCTGAGCTGTATGCGGAATTCGAATCAGGGAGGCCGGTAAGCGAGAAGATCCTCGAAACCGCTGACAAACTGCGAGCGGACCTAATTATCATGGGGCTCCATGATTCGGCCTACCCGGGAGTAATCTCCCACCTGGATTTGGCCACTACCTATGACGTGATCTGCCAAGCTTCCAGTCCCGTGCTTACCGTGAACTGTTTTTCAGGGGATGACGTTGGACCGCGACCGAACGAAGTAACAGCTTCGCCGTAGTCGGCGGCCGACGTTGTCCGCAGTCACAGGTTCGGAGCGAAGTGCTCCACGAGAGCGTGACTCGCCGTCAACCAGATGAGTGACCGCCGCGAACAGAAGTCCAATGGAGACTCCGGACATCAGCATGCCGACCATGCTTTCGAGCGGGCCCAACAGGCGCCATTTCGCCGGAAGGACCACATCCCCATATCCAACGGTCGCATAGCTGCTCGCCGAAAAGTAAAACGCTGATTCCCAGGACGGAAGGCAAAGCCCACGATAGCAACTCGCCCACAGCAAAATAACGATTCCGTGCAGAACGATGACGGCTACCGTGGTTTGCATGACAAGTGCGGCGCAGCGAAACACCCGCACTCCGTGAATCTCTCTTGGAATGCTTCTGATCCAAAGGATGAGCGCAGCGGCGCCGCCACACTGCAGAAATAGCGTGACCGACACGAGAAGAACGGCGGCGCCTGCTTGTTGAAGCAAAGTCATCGTTCGCGATCGCTCCTCTCGGTTGCAGACTGGCGCCGCCCTGGTTTAACTCGTTTTCAAGGCGGTTGTAAGCGACGCCGCCTCTCTCAGTAGCGCAACTAGTCGGCGTGTACAGCGTGAATAGCGTGTACGGGTGCTTCAGAGTCCACCGGAGCGGCCGTCTCCCACTTAATCAGTTTCAAGTCCAGCACGAAGATCGAGTACAGCACCGGCACGAGCAGCAGCGTTACAAAGGTTGCGATCGTAAGACCACCAATCTGGGCATAGCAGAGAGGCTCCCAGAGCGGCCCTCCGTGTATCGCCAGCGGTATGAGGCCGAGCACAGTCGCGCCCACGGTGATCATCACGGGCCTGAGTCGCACGATGCCGGCATCAAGCAGAGCTTCCCGCAAGGGCTCTCCTTTTTCGTGCGCTTCTTCGATGAAGTCGAAGAGCACGATGACGTGGCTGACAATTACGCCGACCAGACTCGCGACTCCCAGGAACCCCATAAATCCGAAGGGTTGACCCATGATCACCAGTCCCGCGAGGGCTCCGGTCATCCCGTAGGGGATTGCCGCGAACACGAGAAAAGGCTTGACCGCATTTCGGAACTGCAGAACCAGCGCAATGTAGATGAGCACGACGGAAATCGCCATGACGACGCTGAGTTCCTTAAAGCCTTTCTGCTGTTCGTCGTATTCGCCTCCGATCTCGAGGAAATAGCCGGGCGGCAGGTTCTTCTGGAACTCCTTGATTTTCGGCAGCAGCGGCGTGAGCACTTCAGACGGCAAGACACCCGGGATCGGGAACGCGGATACCGTCACCGTCCGGAATTGATTGCGGCGCTTGATTTTCGATACTGCCATCTCCGTTGTGAGGTTCGATACCTGCCTCAGAGGTACGCGCTGATTGCTGGACAGAGAGTAGACGTACGCATTTTGAACGTCAGACAGTCCGGCACGATCCTCCATCCGCAAGCGAACGGCAATGGGGATTTGCTTGTCAGCTTCCCGGTAGGTTGAGACGGGCAGTCCGCTCATCGCCGCCGCCGAGGAGAGCGCTATATCCAGATTCGTGACGCCGGAAAGGTTGGCGCGATCCGGGTCAACCTTCAGCCGGACATTCATGGCAGGTTCGCCCCAGTCGTCTCGTACCCGGGTCGCATTGGACTGGGCGCGAAAGATTGCCTGGAGATCGCCGGAGAGACGGTGCAGAACTTCCATCTCGGGACCTGAAATGCGAACCGAGACGGGAATGCCGACCGGCTTGCCGGTCTCGAGCTGCCGGACATCGACCCGGGCTCCCGGGACTTCGCGGCTCAGCGCCGTCTGCAATGGGCCCACGAATTCGTTGGTGAAGTGCTTGTCGGAAACCTCGACCAGGATCTGCGCATAGTTGAGCTGTTGCCGCTCGGGGTCGACCGAGAACCAGAATCTGGGGCCGCCGCCGCCGACAAAGGTGGTCAGCGACTTCAGAACATCTTTGTGATGATGTTCGTTGCCGAATCGTTCCGCCTCTTGCCGGATGACAGTTTCTGCCCGTTGCGTGACCGCGTCCGTCGCGCCGAGCGGGGCATCGGGCGGAAGCCAGACATCCACATACGACAGGTAGGAGAGGTCCTTGGGGAAGAACTGCGGCTTGCAGCATGGAGAAAAACACGCCGCCCAACACGAGAACGATCAGCGAGGCTCCGAACGTACCCCAACGATGTCGGAGCGCGAAGTCACCTACCCGATAATAGAGCGCCGGGAAGCCGTGCTTCCGCCGCTCGGACATCGGCGGTTCCGGGCTGCTTGGGCGGTTTGATCATGTAGTACGCAATCAACGGAATGAAGGTGAAAGAAACGATGACGGACGCCACCAGCGTGCAGGTCATCACGACCGGAAGGCTGTAAAGGAAAAAGCCCGTATCGCCGCTGAGCATCAGGAACGGAAGGTAGGCGACGATGTTCGTGATGGTGGCGAATATAATCGCTTTCGCCAGTTTCGTCGGTCCAATCCAGGACGCGAGCTCGCGCGGAGAGCCGGAGCCCAACTCGCGCTTGATCGCGTCGCCGGCTACGACCGGCATATCCACTAACAACCCGAGAGCGATGATCAGCGTCGCGATGGAAACCTGTTGAATGTCGATGCCAAGCACGTGAACGATCCCGAAGGTCATCGCCAGCGTCAGGGGGATCGACGCAGCCATCAGCATGGCCGCGCGCCAGTCCCAGAATCCGACCAGGGCGACGATCACGACGAGAACAATGGCCTCGTAGAGACTGCCCATCAAGAGACTGACAAGTTCCTTTACTTGCCTCGGCTGGTCCGAAGTGCGAGCCACAATAAGGTCGGCAGGCAGTTGCGGGCGCACGTTGGCGAGAGCCTTGTCTACCGCCTCGCCGAATTTGAAGATTTGCTCTCCGGATCGCATCTGCACGGCCAGGGTGATGGCACGGTTGCGATGCCAATTTCCGTTCGCATCGCGAGAGACCATGTAGTTCAGGTAGCGGGTGGGCGTCTGATAGGCACGCGATATGTCGACAAGATCGCGCAGGTACAGCGGCGCTCCACGTCGACGACGATGCCAGACAGCACGTTGCCGATATCTTTCGTGCTTTTGAACTCGGCGGTCGCGTCCACCAGAACGTTCCGCGATTGGGTCTGGACGATGCCGCCTGGAGCCGTCACATTCCTCGCGTTGCAGGATGTCTTTGATCTTCGTGGGCTGCAATTTCAACCCTGCCAGCCGCGCGTCCGAGTACTCCAGGTAAATCTCTTCGGGCAGAACGCCCACGCGCTGCACCTTCGCGACCTCGGGCACACGTTGCAGCGTGCGCTGGATCAGATCGGTGAAGTCATCCAGCTGCCGGTAGGAATAGCGGTTATTGGCGACTTCTGCGATGCCGTTCTTTCGTGGATTGAGGGTCGCGAATAATAATGGGACCCCACGCGTCGGGATGAAAGTCATATTCCTGCAGCCGTTTCTCAATGAACTGTTGTCCGTAGGCGCGGATCTCGTCATCCGATTTCGCCGTCGCAAAGTCGATTCCGGAACAGCTTCCCACGGACAGCGAACGAGTATCGCGCGCGATACCCATCCCGCTCCGCCTGCGCAGCGAGGATCACAAATGGCCGCTCAATGACCGCAGGCGACACCGATGCCGGATAACAATAGAGAACAGTGACACGTTTGCTCGCATCTGCCCGGCGCTCCTTCTCGATCGCCTCCCGCACGCCGCGAGCGCGCAACTCGATTTCAAGGTCCGGGACAGTCGGACTGGCGACGGTCAGCATCAGCGCTGCCGTGTCTCCAAAGTCGCTGATCCAGGTGATCGGTCCTGCGCCGTCAGGAAGATCGGTGACCTGGTTCAGTCGTTGTCCAATGTCCTGGAATTCCTGCTGCGTGTTCTTGATGTTGTCCAGCAACCTGACTTGCACCACAGAAATGTTGTCCTGGGTGGTGGACTCCACACGGTCCACCTTGCTGTTCCCCGTGATGGCTTGCTCGACCTTCCGCGTGACCAGTTGCTCGACCTTGTCTGCCGAGATACCGGGCCAGGGAGTGATGGCCAGCGCGATGCGCACGGGGATGTCGGGGTCTTTCCGCTTGGGCATGTTCATGTACCCAAACACGCCCCAGGCCAGAGTTGCGAACAATGCGACCCAGGCAATCTGCCGGTTGTTGACAAAGAATCGTGCGATGTTGCGACTGTTATTGGGGTTCTCGGCTTTCATTGCAGGACCTCTACACGCTGACCATCCTTAAGCAGATTGGCGCCGGTGGTGATGATGCGGTCTCCCGTTTGCAGCCCATTGACTACGCTGATTTCGGTGCCATCGACGGCGCCGATTTCTACGCCGTGAAGGCGGGCCACCTCGCCTGCATTCGAGTCCGAGACAACGAACACGCCATATTTGCCGTCTTTGGCCTGCACAACGGCGGACAGCGGAACCAGCAGCGTGGACGCCCGGCTTCCGCCTTCGGCATTCGCGAATTGCAAGGCGCCGATCATGCCCACCTTCAGCAAGTGATCGCGGTTCGGTATCGCGACCTCGACCTCGAAATTGCGCGTAATCGTGTCCGCCGCCGATGACATGCGGCTGATTCGCGCATGAAATTTGCGCCCGGGGTATGCGTCGATGGCAACATCAACGGGCTGGCCTAGCTTTACGGAACGCACCACCGTATCCGGCACGCCGACGACGATCTTGACCGTATCGGTCTTGGCAAGCGCGAATGCTGAAACACCGGGACCAACGAACGCGCCCAGTTCCACGGATTTCTTCACGATGTCGCCGTCGAACGGAGCAATCAGAGACGTGTCGCGCAGGGCGATTTCTGCCTCGCTCGTCAAAGCACGCGCGGATTTCAGCTGTTCCTGGCTGGCGTCATATTGCGCGCGAGCCGAATCGAAGTCGGGTTTCGTGAGGCTCTGCGTGTCATAGAGATGCGTAGCGCGGTCGAAGTCGAGCTTGGCTTTCTGAAAAACCGCTTCGCGGCCGCTGCCTGGGAGGACGCCTGGTGCACCTTGTCCTCGTATTCGGAGCGATCGGATGCGGACGAGCACGGCGCCGCGGCTAACTCGGTCGCCTTCCGCAAGGTCGCGCATCCGGCCGTCCTGGCCGCGCACTTGTTTCAGCGAGATGACGTATCCGGGAATCCGGAAGCCCAGTGGAACTTCCGCATCGGGGGTTACTACGGCCGAGAAAGCGTAATCCGTCCGCGCTGACGCCGGCCTGCTTCTGAATGGCTTCGGCGTGAACGCCTTGTGGGGGCTGCTGCAGTGGCTTATTCGAGCCACAGCCGGCCATGACGAGCATCAATGAAAAAATTGCGATTGTGGTTCTCACGTTTATTCCTCTCCCATCGCGCGGCGCAAATCTGCCAGGGAACTCCAATAAGAAGAGAGCGCCTGCTGATACTGAAAAGCTGTTTCCGAATTTCGAGCTTGAGCCTGCAATAGATCTCTGATGAGTGCCGCTTGTTCGTTGTATTTATTACTGGTCACGCGGAGTTCTTCGGCGGCGGCTTCATGCCCGGTGCGGGTGGCCTTCAACAGCAACGCAGACTCTTTCCACTTGCGGTACTTCAATCCGACTTCAACCCCGATCTGCGATTCTGCCTCCTGTGCACCGTTGTGGGCTTGCGCAAGCGTGTTGGCTTTCTCGCGTACCTTATTGCGGCGGCGGCCCCAATCGAATGGCTCCCAGGTCAACGCAAAGCCGGCTACGGCGACGTTCGTCGGAAGGACCTGCACGTTCTGGACGCCCTGGTAGCTCACCGCGATACCAAGGTCCGGTATGTATTCGGCCTTCGCGATGCGGCGGTCGTAGTCGGCTTGTTTTTCCTTCAGGTGAGCCTGGCGGATTTCCGGCCGATTCTCTGCCGCTTGCTGGCGCGCCGCTTCCAGACTCAGAGTTGTCGTGTCGTCCTCGGGGATGAAGTCAACCCGAAAGGGAGTTTCAAGATCCCGTGCCAACAGTTGATTCAGGTGCTCGTGCTGGGTGGCCAGTCCGTTCTCCGCAACCGACAAGTCATACTGCGCCTTGGCCAAACGGGCGTCGACCTCAAGGGCATCCCCTTTGAGCACGGTCTTCTCTTCGATGTAACGCGCCGTAACTCGCTGTGCTTCTTCCAGCGTCCGTACTCCCTCCCGTGCTGCGTCCACCGCAGCCTGCGTTGCTACAAGCTCGAAATATGCGCTTCGCACTTCGGCCGCGATCTTCTGGCGCTCTGCACGGACGTCTTCTTTGGCGATGTCGCGCCCAAGTTCCGTGGCGTGAATTCCCAGCCCGATTTTGTACTGCTGCAACAGGGGCACATCGATGCCGCCGTTGATGAGAGCGGTCAATCTTGCCGGCGTGTGAACCTTGGCGTCTGTTGAAGGAAGAGGTCCGATTCCTGGATACGTCCCCGAAGGCTCCCTTCGCGAAGGTGAAGTCAAACGGCTGCAGCAGTTCGCCACCGAGGATCGAAAATTGAAAATGTGGCAGCCGCCGGCTGCGCATCGTGCTCACCTGGAAGTCATACTTTTGCGCTTCCAACGCTGAGTTCTTCACCAGCCGATTGTTCGACAGCGCAATGGAGACTGCGTCGTCAAGCGTGAGGAACGGAGCGTCCTGAATAGCTTGTTGCGCGAGCAACCCAATCGGTGACGCAAATACAACAATGGCAAGAAGCACTACGAGATGGTTGGAATTCATCATTCATCTACCTGGAACTTTGGCTGAGGCCTGACGGCATTTTGAATTTGAGCGGCTCGTGCTGTCGCTCGTATGCACCAAGAATTGCAAGTGCCGTGCCAACCTGGAGTTCCTTGCAAGTTCTTGAATCGGATGTGCGGGCGACCAACAATGCTGAAGAATGCCCATATCCGGTCGATGGGCGCTGCCCTCATACGGGCACCGGGCCATCGGCGAGCGTTACGCGCTTCAACGCGACAAAGATCCCTGAAGGATCGTTGTCCCTGAAGAAACTGGAAAATCGCTTCGGCCGGCGGTCGTCGAACCATCCGTGGATGAGCGGCGGACTTTAGTAGTGCCGTGGTCTCAGGATGCGGCAAGAGATCAGGCGGGTCGATGCCCGTTTCCGCCCGGGTAGCTCACCACGTGCGCTTTACGTTTGTGCGTGTCGAGCAATGGCAACTGAAGACGCTCGCAAATGTCGCGGGAATACGAGGTCTCGGCAACGAACTGAGCTCCAAGCCTCTTGACAAACAAAAGCACCTCTTCGCCGGTGGCATCGATAAACATCAGATCCGTAAGATCGACAACTAATTCCAGAGTGCTGTCGCAGCGCGTGACGAGCCTGCGGACTTCCTCAGCTCCCTCGCGGGTGAATCGGCCTTCGAGCCGGCAAATCAAAATAGTACCGTCTGATTCTTGGGTTTGGACACGGAGCATTAGTCGACCTCTGATATTCGTCAGCAGCGTCAAATGGCTGGCTACCGTCATCATTGCATCTGTTTTGCCAGAGACTTCGGTTGCAACCTATTGGAAGTAAGAGCCTTTTCTGGAGCCTATGCCGCCGTGAACGCACGGGCAGTGCCAGCATGAGGGCATTCTGTGTGGGGCCAAGAAACAAGGCGGCTGAGGCAGCCGCCTTGAAGGGTGGATAAAAAGAAGGAAGAAAAGCCGGACCGTTTAAAAGTTAAATGCCAGGCCGGCGGAGGGCACTGCGGATTGAGTGTATTTGTCGACCTTCAGGCTCGCCGTGTCGAAATCGGGAGTCTTATAGATGAATCCGCGATACTCCGTGCGGAAGGCCACATGTTTGATCAGCGGCACATCGAATCCACCGCCATAAACAAAGGCCCCTCGGGTCTGGTCGTTGCTTGCAGATCCCTCGCGTGGATTGAAGGACATCACTCCGGCTCCCCGAGCACGAATGGAGACACGAACTTGGCGGCAGGCAATCTGAGGGAAGGAAGCTTCACAATGGCCACACCGCTCAGGGCGTAAACATTCGTCGGAATCGATGTGGTGCCGGTGCTTGACAAGAACTTCTGACTATTCCTGAAATAATCGTAATCCCCTTCGATCGAGAGCCAGTTCTTGAGGTTAAATCGGTATCCGGCCATCACGCCGCCCGAGTTCGTCGGCTCATGGGTGATCCCGCCGTCGGTAGTCTGCTTGTTGAAGAAACCGGAACCTTGTACGGTCACCTCATGTCTGACTTCCTGGGCCCAGGACGAAATTCCGAATAGAGCGAGAATAATTGCCAGTTCGGTCAACTTCTTCATTTGTTAGTTTCCCTCTTTGATGTTTAGTCCCCTTGTCTGAAGCTTTCGCGGGGGCACTGGAAAGAGAGCACTCGATTACCGAAAGGCGATTCTGATCTAAGTGATAGGGAGACAGTGCGTTAGGAATGAAGGGAGCGGCCGCGCGAGCTCCTTTGACCAGCCCGGATGCTGGCGCGCGACCACATGCTGTCAGGCTGAATAATCTGCGCGGGTAATGTTCAGCCTGCGCATCTTGTTCTGCAGGGTGGTTCTCTTGAGTCCGAGGCGCTCTGCCGCTCCGCCATTTCCGGCAATTCTTCCCGGACGCGCCTTTCAAAGCGTCGAGGATCGCCTGCCGCTCTGCTTGCTCGAAGGTCGACACTGCCGCTACAACAGTGCGGCCCGCGGATCTATTCAGCTCGGCTCGTGGCACATTCAATTCGTCCCCTTGCGTGAGGATCACGCAGCGCTCAATAAAGTTCTCCAACTCGCGGATATTTCCCGGCCAATCGGCATTCACCAGAGCCTCCATCGCGTGTCTCGGGACCGACCGGATGCGCTTTTGCATACGGCGGGAGAGGCGCGACACAAAAAAGTGGACCAGGAGCTGAATGTCTTCGCGTCGTTCGCGCAGCGGCGGGATTTCGATCGGAAAAACTCGCAGCCTGTAGAAAAGGTCTTCGCGAAACTGATTATTGCGGATCATGCTTTCCAAATCCCGATGCGTGGCCGCAATCAGACGAACATCCACCTTGATGGTCTTGGTGCTTCCGAGGCGTTCAAACTCCTGTTCCTGCAGTGCGCGCAGGAGTTTCGGCTGCAAATCCATGGTGATGTCGCCGATCTCGTCAAGAAAAAGACTGCCGTGATCCGCGAGCTCAAAGCGGCCGCGCTTCTGCATCAGGGCGCCCGTGAAAGCGCCCTTCTCGTGGCCGAAGAGTTCGCTTTCCACCAGACCCGAAGGAATCGCCGCGCAATTCAGACGAACAAATGTGCGTCCCCGCCGCGGGCTCAGATTATGAATTGCGCGCGCAACCAGTTCCTTGCCCGTACCGGTCTCGCCGTGCAGTAATACGGTGGAACTGGTTGGCGCAACGATCGCGACCTGGTCCAGCACTTTGCGAAGAGCGGCACTCTTGCCGACCATGTCTTCGAAGTTGTATTCGGATTCGATTTCCGATTCGAGGTAGAGGCGTTCTTCTTCCAGACGAGCTGCCGACGCGTGCAGGCGTCCATACGCTAGCGCATTATCCAATGCGAGCGAGATCTGGATGCCAATCTCCGCGAGGAGATCCAGATCCTCTTGACCAAAAGCCGCGACCTTGCGACTCGCGATCGACAGCACGCCCAATGGCTTGTGTTCGGTAGCCAGGCAAGCGAAAGCCAAGGATTTTATCGATTCGGCTTTCAAGGGTTCTCGAAGAGCGGCAGGCAGTTTGTCAAAGTCCTCACGCGGCCAGATTTCCGCCTTGCGCTGACGCAGCTTCTCAAAATTCAACTCTGCGGCGCTCAGGTCAGCGGAGGCAACCGCAGCCATCTGTCCTTTCCCGTCAGGAAAGTCGTGCAACATTGTCTGAAGCTGGCCGGTTTCCTCGTTGAGCACCCAGAAAGACGACAAAATCACATCCAAAATAGGAAAGATTGATGTCGAGGCCGAGCGAAGGACATCGTCAATATCCAATTTCGCCACGTGATTATTGATTTCGAGCACCAGGCGAAGGCGGTCGCGCTGGCCCGCAAGCTCGCGTTGATACTGCTCCGCCAGGTCTCTTGCCAGTGCGCACTCGAGCGCGACCGCAACGTGGGAGGCCAGGGCGCTGAGCATCTCGACGTCTTCCGGTGCAAATCTCTGCCCCTGCAACTTCGGCGTCGACAGAATTCCGTAGTGTTTTTGCGCGGTCGATACGGGGAACAAATAGGCTGTTCGTCCGTTAACTTCGGCGGCAAAGGGAGCCATGTCAGGGTGCTCCAACATTGTCAGGGACAGGTTCGGGACAAACACGGGCTTCTGTTCGTCCAGCACTTGCGCCACCAGACCAATGCGTAACAATCTGGCTTCCCGTTTGATTGCTGGAGCGTCCGCGTCTCGATCAAATTCAAAGCTGGATAAGCTTTCGCCGTCATCGCTCAGCACGTAGAGTTCGGCCCCGTGCAATCTGGAAGTGCTGGCCAGAACACCCCGCAGGCTTTGCAGGACCGCTTTTACCGTCGGCTGATCGGCCAGGGTAGCGGAGGCACCTAGCAGCATTCGATATCGTTCTTCGGTGATGGTCATGGCCGTGAACAGTCTGATCTCGGTAATAGATGTTCGCGAAGATCCGATTTCCTCTGGCGTTTTTCGAAACACAATAAGACAACCCATGTGAGCAAATGTTTATGCTAGCGCCGGCGTCCACCAGAACGCGAGCCCCGGTGAAGTGTTCCTCGTATCGATTTCATCAATTTTGCGCGAGCCCGGGCTGTTTGCGCTTTCACGGTTCCGGTGGGGACTCCCAGAACGCGAGCTGTCTCGCAAACCGAAAGATGATCCACAAACCGGAGTTGAAACGTCTTCCGGAGCGTCGGGGATAGTTGTGCCGCTGATTGCATCAACCTCGAATTCAGGCTTGCACCGTGGCACTCATCTTCAGGATTAGGCCGGTCGTCCACGCAGAATGTCGGAGAGAGGGTGCGGCTGGTTTTCTCCGATCGGTGATTCGAGGGATATATGGATATGGCGCGACCGTTTGCGCAGTTGCATTTTCGCACAATTGATCACAATAGCGGTCAGCCAGGTGGAGAGTTGGGCCTCGCCTCTGAATTGGTTCCAATGCTTGAAAGCAGCCAACATCGCATCCTGTACCGCGTCCTCGGCATCCGCTCTATTTCCCAATAGCCGATAGGCGTATCGATAAAGATGCGATAAGCGAGGCACAGAACCGCCATCATCTGTGCAGGGGAAGATGTCCCCGATTCGAGGGCGACAGTCTCACCGCGCTCAATTAAGTTCTCCAGGGATGGCATGTTATGTTCGTGCTCCTCTGTCGCCAGCAAAGCATGTGAAGTACCCTGCGACCCGCTGCGAACTGGAATTTCGATTTCATCTGTATGTAGAGACGGATCCCGGAATTGGAACCACGAGAACCGTATCGGAGCTTGAGCTCTTCAGCGAGCTCTTCCTTTGCTGCTGGCTTCGTCGATATCATGTTTTACGACGTCATGAAGGGCGCTGAGCACCTGATACTGCATCATCGCCAGTTGGTATCTCTGCTGCAGGAGATATTCCGCCTGTTCGCGGGCAATTTGATTTGTTTGTTGCGCTTGCAGGATTACGGAGAAATCGGTCGATGCCTTTTCAGCCACCAGGCTCATGGCGATTTCGTAGGATTTGAGAACGTCTTGTGGGCCCAGGGGCATTTCCGGTTTGATCGCAGGCAGATCGGATGCAACAGAGTTGGATTGCATGCTCGCGCCCGCCAGAATGGTCTCCGGCGCAGGCGCATCTGCTTCGATCTTCTTCTTCGGCTGAGCCGCGGCAGTGTGCCACACCGTGCCAAGAATCGTTATAGCAACAAGAAATGTTCGAAGGTGCATCGATCCCTCATGGCGAGCTGCACATCGTAACGGCCTGCCCGATCATTGCGTGCCGCCGGCGTCAGAGTTGGCGCTCGGTATCCGGGGACGATGCCCGGGCCATCGTCACGTTCGACTGCTTGATCCCTTTGGCGATATTGCGCGCCAAATTGTGCGTAGCGCGGAGATTGCTGCCGAAAAACCGAACATTCCCTTGCACCGAGCGATCGAGCAGAATTTTGCCGTCCCGTGTGATGAGTTGACTGTGCACGGTTAACTTTGTCGCGCCGCTCACAGTGGTAACTGCACGCCGCGTTTCGCTCCCCGGCGCGTATATTCACAACCGTTGTTTTCAAGATGAGCAAGTCCGGATACTTCACTGGCCTTGCTGTCGCCCTCGCGCAAAACTTGCTTTGAATCTCTTTGTCTTATTCAACTCTTCTAGTAGGTTCTCGTAGATCGCAAGTTGGAACGAATGCGCGAGGTCCAGGTGGCCGGATCAACCTTTTCCACTTGCACGCTCCATTGCGTGCCAGAACCACTGCTTCCATGAGGATTTCGCCGCTGCAGTCTGGCCGGTAGCCTGACCGGGAATGGACTGCAATCGTCACGAAAGCTGCGAAGCAGATGACCCAGGATATCCGTTTACTTGTTTTCATGCGTAACCTCCGCAGTGCTTTGTTTCGTCGGTTGGTCTTCGCCAGAGTCGGGAGATACGCCCCAAGGCACGCCCCGAGCCAGCAGTTCACTCCTTAACATTTCGCCTTGTCCTTTCGTTAGTTGGAAGATTGCGCCGTGAACGTCCTCCATCGCTGTCGACATATTCCAGCGTCAGGGTGTCGTATTTTTTATGGGCGAAGAGACTGACGACTCGGCCGCCTCCGTACGGAGCCGCTGCCTTGCCTAGCTTCATCTGGCAATCCGCCGACCTGCTTGCTCTCCTCACCGAGAAAAAGATTGCGGATAGAAGCCATGCTTATCTGTTCACCGGGCTTGCCCTTTTGGCGAAATTGCAACAGCATTGTCTTGAATCGACAGAGTTCCGTTGCAATTGTTTTTTGTGTTTGGCAAACCCAGGAGATGAGTAGCTTCAAGTGCTGAACGGTGCGTTGGTGTTCATGTGGAGAGCGGGACTCTGCGCCAATGCGCCGCTGCTGGAGCACAACCAGAGTCCCCACAGAATGAGGAGTGCTTATCCGCCGAAGGGGTGCGGTCTGTGATTTCTTGGAGCAAACAAACGATACATTATTCCTCCGAGCTCGGCTCGATAGCCAAGTTAGTCTGTGACTCCTGCAAACAATCGTCGAGCAATGACTCTCCCGCAGCTATTTCGAACGTTCAGGTTCTGCGGCGGGTCTCCGGCTTTGTATCGGTACCTGAAACGACTGGCCCAACAAATCGTTGTAGGTGATTGTGTTATTTTCGACGAGGACTAGCATCTCGCGCCCCGCTGCGTACTTCTGGGGGACTTCGCCCAACGGTGGGGTGTACAGCACCACGTAAATTGTGTCACCCACCTTGGCGGAAACGTCATAGCTCGTAGCATCCGACGCATTTTTTCCTGCAGCCTGATGCGCCTTGACCTCAATAATCGTGGCCACCTGATATTTCGATGTGGACTGGCAAAGCGGCTGGAAAACTCAGCAGACCCAGAGCGATTACACCTATTAGCTTCCGCACGATTGACTCCTTCCGTTTACTCTTTCTTGATCTGGCAAACTGACATCACAGCGACCGTGCAAGAGCGGACCCTGATCACTTGCATTGGATCGCAATCCCGATGCCAATTGGCTGAAGTCGGGAGGTAGAGTCTTCAATGAGGTTGACTCTTCATGTCTTTGCATGGTGCTGGTCTCCCCGTCTGACCGCAACTCAAACGCCCACTCCGCCCACATATGGGCACATGCCTTATGCGGGGCAGCACCATCACACGTCAATATCGGCGCGCACCCAGGAACTGCTTTGTTATCGGCTCTTATTCGCGATTCGGCATTGGCATTGAGCTTGCAATCTCGTGGCTGAGCGAGGCGGCGGCCAGTCAGGAACCGGACGGACTCCGCAGCCAACCACTACGGGCAACTGAGAGCCGAAAACCCGCGGCACATCTCCGTCTTTGTGGCCATTGTTCCGCCCCTCGCATCTTTTGAAGATCTCTGGAGAGGAGAGTGACTATGAGCACTTTTGAGACACTGCCGGGAGAATCGAATGCGCACGTCATCTCGTCAATCATTAACTCGGTCTGCCCACAATGCGGGGGAAGAATGTCGGAATTCCAATGTGACGGGAGATGCCGCAGAAACTGGCTTGCAGAATGGGAATGGGCGAATCAGATCCCCAGAAGCCTCAAATACCCAGCGACGCCACACTGGCCGGTCGATACGGTGAACTACGGTACTCGGCGGATTCGTCCTCAGTAGACGAAAGGATCACCATGGCGCAAGTTGAAGATCCAGTAAACGAGCGTGTGGAAGAAAGATTGCTAGTCAAGAAATCACTGGACGGCAACATTGGGACCATTACGCTCGACAATCCTTCGAAGCACAATGCTCTAGGCGCGGCGCTGATCGGAGAGTTGCTTCTGGCGCTTTCAGATCTGACAAACGCAGGAGCGAGAGCGATTGTATTGCGAGCGTACAAGGGAGCGAAGGTCTGGTCGGCGGGGCACGATGTCCGGGAATTGCCGACCAATGGCCGCGATCCATTGACGTATGACGATCCGCTGCGAAGAGTGGTGCGCGTGCATTAAGGAATCTCGGACGCCGATCATCGCGATGGTCGAGGGCGGTGTCTGGGGTGGGGCCTGTGAAGTGGTTATGAGCTGCGACATCGTGATCACCGCAGAAGGAACCACCTTCGCGATCACACCGGCAAAGCTGGGCGTCCCCTACGATATTGAGGGCACATTGAGCTTCATGCAGTCGGTAAGTTTACCGGTCATCAAGGAAATGCTGTTTACAGCCCAGCCGATGACGGCTGACCGCGCGCTGCGAGTGGGACTCATCAATCAGGTTGTCCCCGCTGAACGCCTGGAGTCGGCAACGACGGAACTAGCCGCGTGCTTAATCCAAAATTCACCACTGGTGATCTCGCTATTGAAAGAGCAGTTGCGTGTCCTCACCGAAGCGCACCCCCTTAACCCTGAAGGGTTCCAACGGATTCAGGCAATACGGCGCCGGATTTACGACAGTGCCGATTATCAGGAGGGTATCCGGGCTTTTTTTGAGCGGCGTGCGCCGCAATTCGAAGGACGTTGAGACGATGGCAGCTCTGGGCGAATTCCATCCGAGTGCGGATTTCGGACGTGGAACATTTTCTGTGCCAGAGGTGGAGGATCTTAGATGAGTGCTGAGGAGGTCTTGACCGCATTCCGGCGTGACGCTCCGTATCTATTCTTAGGCGCGGCCTTCGCCGCTGTCGGCATGGTGTCCGCTGCCTTTGCCGTTCTCCGACGTCAGCGCGACTCGCTCCTCATCTGTTTCGCATTGTTTGCCGCACTTGTACGGGCTTCGCTTATGGGTTTCGTCGCCTATGTTTGCCATGATGGAGCAGGGTGCGGCCTTCTACCCGCGCCTGCGCGGAGCCGTTAATTACGTCACTCTGATTCCCGCGTTGTTGTTTTTCATCTTCATGGGTCTGCCCAGACGATTTGAGCGGGTAGTTGGGTACGCGGCGGTGGGTTTCGGTTGTTTACTCGCCGCGGTCACCTTTCTGTTCGGCGATTCGCCCGTTTACGAGAGAATCAACAGCATCGCCGTCATCAGCGCGTCGGCATTCTTTCTCATTCGCTTCATGGCGAGCGGATCGGCTGAGAGCATTGCTCCCGAGACTGCGGACTTCGGTGTGATCCGCTGGGGCTTGCTGGTCTTCGTAGGCTTGGTGGTTTGGCAAAACTCGGCTCAATTCTTCCACGTGTCCTTGCCTCTACTCGAGCCGTTTGGATTCGCCGCGTTTCTCAGCACGCTGGCCTATGTTGCCGCCAGAAGCACTTTGCGGCGGGATCGACAGTTGAAGGAGATCCAAAAGGAATTGGAGGTGGCCCGTCGTATTCAGTTATCAATTCTGCCCAGAGAATTTCCCCCTTCCACGAGCTTCCGAGTAGCGGCTCGCTATGTGCCCATGACTTCGGTGGCTGGCGATTTCTACGACTACATCATCGCTGATGACCATCAGGTTGGATTGTTGATCGCCGATGTGATCAGGGCACGGCGTTCCCGCCGCCCTGATTGCATCGATGGTCAAGCTCGCGGCCGCTTCGCAACGAGCGGTTGCTGCTGAGCCATGCCGCTTCCTATCGGGCATGAACTCGGCCTTATTGGGCAACACGCAAAACCAGTTCGTCACGGCAGCGTATGTCCACCTGAACCCGAATCTGGTGAACTGCGATACTCCGCCGCAGGGCACCCGCCTCTGTTGCTTGTGAGGAATGGACGCGTCACCGA
This sequence comes from uncultured Acidobacteriota bacterium, assembly GCA_963799305.1. Classification (GTDB taxonomy): domain Bacteria; phylum Acidobacteriota; class Terriglobia; order Terriglobales; family Acidobacteriaceae; genus Acidiflorens. Next base: position 23,419 of record CAWCWX010000003.1, read on the forward strand.
AATTGAAGAGAATGGCTTGATGCTCGCGGCGTTCGACTTTGCATCGTACTCCACTGCCGTCCACAAACTGGAAACAGATGATCGAATCGTGATGTATACAGACGGCGTTGTGGAGGCTTCCAACGCTGCAGGAGACTTCTTCGGCCACGATGCATTGTGCGATCTGCTGACTGGAACTCGGGAGCTATCCCCCGCAATGGCTGCAGATTCAATCATTTCTTCCGTCCGCCAATGGTCGGAAAAACAGGATGACGATCTGACCATTCTCATTTGCGACTACATCTATAGGAACGGGGCTCGGGCGGGATGAGTGAAGAACTAATTCATTGATCACATTATCCAAATGCAGGCCACAGAGATCCTGATCACCTGTGCGCTACAGGTCACCGTTTGTGCTAGGCCTTCCGCTCTCGTCCGCACACAATCGACGCCACTGAACTCAGCAAGAAGCTATCTTCGGATGGACATCCCTGGGCGGACCCATCTCGCTCCAGTTCCCGAACCAGTCACCTCGCCTTGTTTTCTGGCTTCACGGAAATGATTCGCGAGGCCGATTGGAGTCAGGAGTGCGGACGTGGGACGATCCTTCCCAGATATTTCTCATTTACTGCAATTGGGTTGTCTACGGCTCTTTAAGGAATCAATGCATTGGGTCGCGGCTCGCTTTGCAGGAAGACCGGATCGAAACGGCTGTCTTTAATAGGGTGATGGAAACCACTTCAGCAACCAGGCAGGCAAGTCCAGATCCGACACCTAGGAGCACGATCGACTCCTCATCGAGTGAGTGGAGGCACTGAAGTCGCTGCTGAAAATCTAGGATCTGTTCTAACCGAATATCTCGTTCACCTTATTCCGCACATGCTGGCTGCGTGACGGCTTCAAATATCGCATCGTCGATTCCATATCTGAGTGACCGAGCCATTGCTGAACTGTACGCAGATCGACTCCAGCCCATAGACATCGCGTTGCGAACGTAGCTCTGAACTTATGCAGCCAGAAATCACCCGGAGTCCAGCTTCGCGCGTTCCGCCACAGCCTTTAGGCCGTCGAGAAAATTGAGCTTCGGGTTGCACCCCGCGGTTGGAAAAACCAGGTCACAGTTCTTGACTGCGCTCTTGCTTCCACGCTTTTAGGCTGTTCACGAGCCTCGCGGGAATAGGAATCTCTCGCTCCTTGTACGCCTTCGGTGTCCATCCTCTGTCTGGCTTGTGAGCTGACGCGAACCGTAGCTGCAGCGAGGTTAACGTCCGACCAGTACGTGTACATGACTTCCTGCTCCCGCATCCCTGTCATCAGAAAAAACTCATACCAGAGTCGCTCTTCCTCATCACACTTTGCGAACAGCTTGTCGAGTTCTTCCTGCTCGTAAATTTCCGGTTCTTCTTCGGTGTACCGCGGCCAGTCGTTCTTGCCCACCAGTCCACGAATCCCTTGCGCCTTCAGGAAGGACATCACGTTTGCGAACTTGTTCCAACAGCTTCGCGGTGCCTGTTCCTTATCGTCCCGCAGGAAGGCGTGGAACTTCAAGAGATCCTTTCGGTCAATCTCTTCGAGATGGAGCTTGTGGCAGGATTCTACAAAGTACGCGAGAGCCGTCGAGTACGCGGCCAGGGTCTTCGGCTTCTTGGTGAGCTTCGTTTCGTCAAGGTAATCGGCGACGGCAGCGGCCAGTGATCGGTTTCCGTTCTGGAGTCAGGCACGACGGCGACACCGTTGTTAACCGCGTTCAGCTCCGCTTCCTTGCGCTGCCGTCGCGCGCTTGCGTCGGCTGGGTCTTTGCCGACCGACAGGCGCACCCGCTTTCCGCCTTCGCGCCATTCAAGGTAGTAAGCGCCTTCCTTGTGGGTTTCCGACTTACCGTTGACGATAACCAAGTCAGGCTTGACGCGGCCATTGGCGGAGAGGACAACGCGGCAATACCGCCATCCCTTGCGGGGTTTGGACCCTTTTGGTGAGATTAACTTCTCGGTTGGCCATCGGTGATCCCTCTCTGATTCTGGTATCAGTGTAGGTATCACCGACTTGCAAGTACCAGATAACAAAAGTAATGGCGGAGAGAGTGGGATTCGAACCCACGTTAGAGTTTCCCCTAAACACGCTTTCCAAGCGTGCGCCTTCAGCCACTCGGCCATCTCTCCGGCGCTCAAGAACCTACAACGGGCGCTCCCAAAATAAGGCACACGCCTTTTGGAGGACTCATGCTTCCGCGATTCGATGAGTTTATCAGAGAACGCACCTACTTAATGAATGTCAGCCGGCCACTCGATGGTATCGGCATGGTTCAAATGGCTGCCCTCAATGCGGCTATACGGGCTGCGATCTTGAAGATTAGGATGATGCCCGCGACTTCTTGCGCATAACATATGCTGCGCTAATCTGTTCAAACTGGCCGGCCAATACCTCCAACTCTTCGTCCGAGAGTTTTTCGATGTTAATCATCTGATTGTTTGCGCGATGGATCGCTCGGATGATCTCGTCCAGTTTAAGGTGGAGTGCTTTCGCGTCGCGGTTCTGCGTGTTTTGAATCAGAAAGACCATCAAGAAGGTAATTATGGTTGTCGTCGTGTTCACAACTAACTGCCAAGTATCGGAATATCGAAAATGGGGTCCAATCGCTGCCCAGGCGATGATGAGGAGCAAGGCGATAGCGAAAGCCCACTTCGTGCCTACCCACACGGCTGCTCTAGTGGCGAAAACCTGAAAGCCATTGAAAAAAGATCGCCGCTCGTCCACTTGCCACCTCGTCTGAATTGCCGCCGTTTTTGATGCGGCAGAGCGGTCCAACGCTGGCCAGGCCGGCGGCGACCGGTCAATCATTTACAGTTCCTGGTCCATGTGGAAGTGCTGGGAGGTAAGTCCCTCGCTTGGAAGTCGCGAAATAATTTCAAACCCCTGAATCACTTCAATGTCACTGATTCTACATATCTTTTCAAGATCCCAAATAATCTGGGCTGCCGCCAGCCCCGAAACCGCATCGAAGTTGCGGCTGTCCATGCATTTTCCTGAAGGAGGAAACTATGCGCAAAACGATTCTGTTGTGTTTCATTCTCGCGGCCAGTAGTTTGGCACTCGCGGGGTCCAAGAAAGACGTAAGAGACGTCACCGGATGTCTGTCACAAGGCGACAGTGCGAAGGAGTTCGTGCTGAAAGCCAGCGACGGCAGCACGTGGGAAGTCCAGAGCGACAAAGTTGCTCTCGCCGAGCATGTTGGTCACACCGTGACCGCGACCGGCGTCGTTTCCAATGCGACGATGCACAACATGAAAGAAGACGCCAAACAGACCGTCGACAAAGACAGTGCCGAGCACGGCAGTCTTACGGTCACAGCAGTCAAGATGGTCAGTGACTCGTGCCGATAGGAATCTGGTGGTAGGCCCGAGCGTCATCTGAAAAGGGGCTGAAGTGCGGGCCCCTTTTTTTGACAGAGAAGCGGACACGATGGAATGCAATCATCCACGATTCGCGCGCAGACGCGAACCGAAACCGAGTGCAAACGGCAGCGCTTTCCTGAAAGTCCGGAAATCCCGAAGACGCTTACCGCCCTGAACACTGAGAACCGGGAGGTGAGAACTAATCCTCGTCGCCCAACTGCTGCGCCAGATAATTTTCATAGGTCATTTCTTGAATGGCGTGCAGTTGGCCTTCCAGGTAGTCGATATGGTGTTCTTCGTCGAGGAGGATCTTTTCCAGCAACTCGCGCGAGCCGTTGTCGCCGACGGTGACACAGGTCTTGATGCCCTCATTCAGACGTTTCACGGCGGTGTATTCCAGTTGCAGATCGTTTTCCAGTTGCTGTTTGAGAGTCTGGCCGATGTTGATTTTGAAATAGTCGGTCATGTTTGGGGCGCCGTCGAGCAACAGGATGCGCTCCATGCATTTTTCGGCATGCTGCATCTCTTCGATCGATTCCTTGCGCATGAGCTTGGCCATCTTCATGTAGCCCCAGTTCTCGCACATTTCGGAGTGCAGAAAATACTGATTGATGGCGGTCAGTTCGGCTTTCAAAACTTCGTTCAAGATTGCGATGACGCTCGGGTTGCCTTTCACGGATAGCCTCTCAAGAATGGGAATGGCCGCGCTGACAACAGTCCATCGCTCACGACTACGGAATGGCAAATCAATGACGAGAAGATTGTACTAGAAGGAGAGACCTAGGAATGCGATCCGGAGGCAGCGGCTGCGTTAGCGGCTTCGGGTGCGGAAGCAGGGGCTGGCTCCGAGGGTTTGGCGGGGACTTCGTTGTGCACGACGCGATGGTTCAGACAATACAGCGCGAGCTCCAGGCGATCCGCCACGCCCAGCTTGTCATAGACTTTGCGGAGGTAGTTCTTGACGACTTGCTCGGTCGTCCCAACGCGAAGTGCGATTTCTTTGTTCTTCATGCCCTGCGTAACGCAGGAAACGATCAGCGATTCCTTCGGTGTGAGCTGCACTTTGGGACGCGACCCGGTGGGGCGCAGTCCCTGATTGCGAAACGCATCCAGCACCCAGGCGATCGCCCGACTCTCCAGCCAGGGCTCGCCGGCAGCGACTTTACGCAGGCACTCGACTAACATCTCTGGCTCAACTTCACGGGAAACGATGGCGTGGGCGCCGCGCCGGAAGAGTTCCAGAGTCATTTCCTGGTCGGGCTCTTGTAGAACAACTGCCACGCGGCATTTCACATTTTGCCGCAGCAAGTCGGAAACGGCATCGGCGGGGCTGGTGGTTAGGGCAGCTTCAAAGATTAAAATGTCGGCGGAAAATTTCTGGATGGCGGCGACCGTCTGCGCCATGGTTTCGGCTTGCCCCACGACGCGAATATCGTCTTCCAACGCGAAGATCTTGCGCAGTCCGGCGCGAAAAATGGCCTGGCTATCCGCCAAAATCACGCGGACCGTAGCCTTACCGTCGTCCGGCTGAAGGCTGTCGTTTTGCTCCACGCTTAGAGGAGTGCTCGCCATCGGGCCCCTTGGTTCCTACTTACGCTCGAACCGGTACTCGTCGATCACAACGCCTACGCCGCGCCGGCTGCCGTCCTGAAAACTGCGCACAACGCGGCCGCGGCAATCGACCTGGACGTCGGCGTCGGCGCCCACAACATCGGCAGGCAGCGAAATCGTGAAATCCACCGCCGAGCCTACCGGCACATCGGCGTCCATGCGGAACAGAACGCCGTTAGCCGAGATGTTCTCCGTCTCGACCGCTTTTCCATTGGCGCCCGCCTTCAGCGCTACCGGAAGTTTGATGGGAAAACGCGCCGCCCCCTGCACATCCGTGTAACCTTTGCGGCTCCTGCTCAGATCCGTCATGGTTTCTTTGCCTACGTTAGACACGGTTGTGAAACCCTTCTTTCCCTTGCTATGTGCGCATCCAGCCAAGATGCAGAGATGTGCACATTTCAGGGCGAGATTACACCCCCGAACCACACTCGCAAAGTTACGGAAGTCATGGAACGAAGGCGGGAAGTGCCAGTAGTACAGGGACTTAGGGGCAATACCAAAGAGCGTGTGTGGCAGATCTCGGCTTTTAGCTCTTGGCTCCTAAGCTCTTAGCTCTCAGGAAAGGAACGCGCCGATTGCTCGCTGAAGTGCTCCACCCAAAGGCGAGGTGAGAATGAATCGTTTCTGAAGGCAACCACTAGCGCATTCCCGGCGCCGCCACCGCGAGCGGAATTTTCTTGCGCGAAACGTCCATTAGAAAACGACCCGCGTGCAGATCGTCCTGGTCGTCGCCCGGCTCCGTCCACACTCCGCCGATTTCGACTTTCTTGGGGGCGGGTCCGGCCATCTTGGTGGGCACGCGGCGTTGTTTGTCGACGTACGCCTTGAGGACCTGGGTAGCCAAACGCGCTGCCAAGCGTCCATGCTCGCCGCCTTCAAAGAGCGCCACGACAATAATGTCGGGATTGCGGCGCGGCGTGAATCCTACGAACCATCCGTTCTGCGCAAAGTCTTCGTTGTTCTGATGCTTCGCCCGTAGAGCCAGGGAGACGGTTTGCGCCGACCCGGTCTTTCCGGCGATGTCGACGCCTGGAATGTATGCCGACGGCGCGGTTCCCCCGGGGAGCAGCACTTTCACCATCGAGTCAGTGATCGCCGTCCATCCTGCGGGATCGATGGGAGTGTTCTTCACATCCGTATATTTTTTGATTTCGACATATCCGTCGGGCAGACCGATCGGGTTCACGACATGCGGGACGACCAGGCGTCCATCCATGGAGATCGCGCCCACCGCGCGCATCAATTGCACCGGCGTAATCGCTACGGCACCCTGTCCAATGCCGACAGAAATCGTCTCGCCGGCAAACCATTTTTGTTTGAAGTTGCGGATCTTCCACTCTTCCGAGGGCATCACTCCGCTAACTTCGTTGGGCAGATCGATGCCAGTCTTCTGGCCCAGTCCCAGCGCGGTCGAATATTTTGCGATGCGGTCAATGCCCAGCTTCTCGGCCAGAGTATAAAAAAACACGTCGCAGGATTGCGAAATCGCCTTATCGAGACCAACCCCGCTCCCATGGCCGCCCTTCTGCCAGCAGCCGAAACGGCGTCCATAAAAAGTGGCGCCGCCATTGCAGTTCACGTGCAGTGTCTGCGCGATCCCTTCCTGCCACCCTGCCACTGACATGATCACTTTGAAAGTGGACCCGGGCGCGAGTTGCGCTTGAATCGCTTTGTTCAGCAGCGGCTTGTCCGGGTCGTTGATTAGTTTGTTCCACTCGTCCCTCGAAATCCGCACCGCAAAATCGTTGGGATCGAAAGTCGGACGACTCACCATCGCCAGAATTTCTCCGGTCTTCGGATCCATTGCTACGATGGCACCGTTTTTCCCTTCCAGCGCCTGCTCCGCTGCGATCTGCAAATCCAGATCGACTGACAGTTTCAACTGTTTCCCAGGTTCGGCGGGAGTTTCGTCCAGGCGCCCCACTTCGCGTCCGTGGCTGTCGACGATGGCGCGGCGCGATCCGTTCTTGCCCATCAACATCGTGTTGTATTGCTTCTCCACTCCGCTCACGCCCACCACGTCGCCGGGATTGTAGAGTTCGAACTGCGGCTGGTTGAGCATGTCTTCCGTGACTTCGCCCACGTAACCGATCATGTGAGCCATAAATCCGTTTTTCGGATACAGGCGACGGTGCGCCATGATCGTATCCAGTTCCGGCAATTCGTTCTTGTGGGACTCGATGAAGGCCAGCTCGTCCGGAGTGATGTCTTCTTTCAGAAAGATCGGCTGATAGCGCGGTATGGAAGTAAAGCGGCGGATGCGTTGCCGCACTTCTTCCGGATTCAGGTGCAGACCCTGCGCGATCAAGTCGGCGTCGGCATTCAGATCGCGCGAGGAATCGCGCAGCAGCAGCGCCGAAAACGACGGGTAGTTATCGACGATGACGCGCCCTTCGCGATCGAGGATTTTGCCGCGCGGAGCAAGAATGGGGACGTTGCGGATACGATTCTGTTCCGCCAGCATGGAGTACTTATCGCTCTGCATCACCTGCAAACGCCACAATCCGTACGCGAGGACGAGAAAAATAGCCAGGATGAAGTACTGCACGGTGGTGAGCCGAGTGGAGGAGACTTTTTCTTCGCGGCCGAACATCAATCCTCAGATCCCAGGCGCACGCAACCCTGCCGTGGCAAGCGAAACCAATGGTTCCCTTGGGGTTAGCGTAATTGTATCGCGCTAACCGGGATTGCCCAAGAGATTGCGCTCGTAACCAAAGTTTGCAGGTAAGGGCTGGGGGCACGGGCCCTGGAGTGGAGTCTGGCTTCCCACGGGCCGATTTAGTCATAACGAATCGCAGCATCATGGGAAAACCGTTCCAGCGAAGATTCGTCCCCCATACTCTAGCTGCCGTGACTGCTAGCGAGTAGACGGGCATCAATGGGGATCGGCGAGTGCGAAAGAATCTTTCGCGAGTGCGCCATCTGCCGAGAGGCATCACTGTCGCGGCCAAGAAACCTGAGACAGCGACTCGACCAGAACAGAGCTTCTCCGGCCCAGCGGTTGTCTGGGTCAAAGTTGGCCCAGAAAGCTGTCGCCTGATCGAAAAACGCTTGTGCATCCTGAGCCCTTCCCTGATGTAGCTTCAAGCGACCCAAGCCGACGAGGACTTCGGCATGGTGGGGAGTCATCTGCGTCTGAAGACTGCGAAGCATGCTGTGGGCTCGCTCCAGCGAGCTTTGCGCTTCATCGAAGCGACCCAGTTCCAGCTGAGACAACCCAAGTTCGGCCAGGATCGGCATGCGCTCCAGGTCAGCCACCGGCCCATCGGGGATGAGCATCAAGGCCTTCTGTTGCGCCTGCACCGCCGCGTCGAACTCACCGCCGAAGCGTTGCGCCACGCCGAGAACATAGACCGACTGGTGGGGGCTGTAATTTGGACTCTGGTAGGCTGCGCCGTACTGCTCCAGCACTGGCTTAAGCAATGCCTTCGCCTCGGCGATTCGCCCCAGGTAGGCCATGGCTTGAGCGCGATGGAACTGTGCACTTAGCGTGTGCTCGTGATTGGGCCCGACGGAATGCCGGAATATCTCCGTCCCCTTCGACAGATCACTCAAGGCCTCCCGGGAACGGCGTTCCGCCAAGAAAATCATTCCCCGTCCCATGAGACTGGCAGCGTGGGTGGAAGAATCGGCAGGTACATCGGGCGCAAGTATCGCCATCGAGCGTTCACGGTTGGCCATTGCGGTTTTTAGGTCGCCTGCCTGGCACTGAAACTTCGACAAGTTACCCAGGAAAAAACCAGCCATTGTGCTATGGTCGCCAAAAACCGCAGCGGCATCGTTCGCAGCCTGCTGGATTTGCTGGATACCCTCAACCAGTTGTCCCGTTCGGGCCAGGGCCACACCATAAATTTCCCGTGCGTCAATCAGGCGCGGATGTCTGGGACGGTCCTGATATGCCGCCGATACAATGCGAAAAGCACGTTCTCCTGCTTGAAGGGCAACCTCCGGAGGCTGGTCACCGTTCGTGGACGCAACAGCCAACAGCATGGCGAAGCTGGCGGTCTCCGCGTTAATCGGACCGAGCCGCCGCTCGGCCAGTTCGAACCCCTCTCGCGCTCTCGCTCGTGCCTCTTCGTATTTCCCGGCGTCAATCGCCCAGTGGGCCTCAGTCTCCAGTGCGCGGAGAAGATTGTCCTGATTTGCATCTGGGTTCCGTCGCACCACCGGCATCACACGGTCCAGTTCCTTTTTCATCTCCTCCGAGTGTCCGCGATACTGATAAACCATCGCTAACTGGAGATGGGCACGCAGGGCCTGAGGATGATCGGGGGGCAGGCGGTCCGCCTCACTGACAGCCTGCCGGGCCACGGCTTCGGCGGATTCCTGGTTCTCGAAGGCAAACAGGCTGTCGCTGATCAGATTCAGTAACTCCACTCTCAATTCCGTTCGCGACGGGTCGAGCCTGTCCACTTTGTTTCTTGCCTGCATGAGCAGGTCCGTGACCGACAATGTCTTCCCGCCGTTTGAGTAGGGGTCCGAATCACGAAAAATGGACGCGATGAAATCTTTGACATCGTCGGCGGTCTCCTTTTGCGTGCGCGCCACCCGCGCCTGCCAAAGTGCAATCCCAGCCCCCAGCAAGACAGCCAACAGCACCACAGCGGCAGCCCCCACCATCACCCGGTGGCGCCTCACAAACTTAGAGACCCGGTACGACCACCGGTCCGGCTGGGCGTGGACTGCACGCCCATCGAGATAGCGCTCGATGTCGTCTACGAAGGCATGCACCGTGAGATAGCGCTCATCTGCCTTCTTCTTGAGCGCCTTGAGCACGATGAGGTCAAGGTCGCCACGCAGGGCGCGACGCGAGGCGGAATCACTCACCACTTCGCTTGGCCGCGTGGGCTCGACCTGAAGAATGGCTTCTTCAAGGGCAGCCTGCGAATCGCGCGCGGGCTTGTAAGGGAGCCGCGATGTCAACAGCTCATAGAGAACCACGCCCAGGGAATAGACGTCCGACCCGATGCCGATCAACGCACCGGAGATCTGTTCCGGAGAGGCGTAGGCCGGGGTCAGGGCCTGCCCGCCGGCCAGCGTCAGATCGCTGTGGCCGGCATCCCCCTGCTCCAGCAGTTTGGCAATGCCGAAGTCGAGCAGGCGTACCTGTCCATCGCCAGTGACGAGAATGTTGGCCGGCTTGACATCGCGGTGCACCACCAGGTGCGCATGCGCGTGGGCGATTGCATTCGCCACCTGCAGAAACAGCCGCAGGCGGGCCTTCAGGTCGAGGCGTCGCTCCCGGCAATACTCGTCGATACGGCGTCCTTCGACGTATTCGAGCGCGAGATAAGGCTGACCATCGGCTTTCAGTCCGGCATCGTAGAGGCGCGCGATATTAGGGTGGTTGAGGCTGGCAAGAATCTCGCGCTCCCGGCCCATGCGCTCCGCCAAGACTGCGCCGCGCCACGAGCCGCGTGGTAACTTCAGCGCAACCGGACGAGCGATCAATCCATCGCTGCGCTCCGCCAGCCAGACCGTCCCCATGCCACCCACCGCCAGCTGACGCAGCAGACGGTAGGAGCCGATAATGTCACCTGCATTCTCGCTGCCGGGAAAGGAACCCTCGTAGGTGCCGGAGTCGCCGACGTCCAGCTTCGGGATTGTCCACTCCGTATTACTCGAGGTCTGCGTGCGTGCGAGAAGCTGGAGCAACTGCGGCTTCAGGAAGGCGTATTCAGGCGAGAGATTTTCCAGCCACGCAGGGCGCGCCTCGGGCGGCAACTCGAGTGCCTCATCGAGGGCCCGGGAGAGGGCCGTCCAGCTTGCGGCATCAATCTGAAAGGTTGGCATGGTACTACGCTATCGCCGCGCGCATCAGGAGGCGGGCCTTCACCAGATCCCGCCGAATCGTGCGATCGGCCACGCCCAGAGCTTTGGCAATTTCGCACTCGGTCATTCCCCCGAAGTAGCGCATCTCCACCGTTTGCGCGAGTCGTTCATCCAAAGCCGCCAGCTTCTCGAGCGCCTCGTGTATGAGGAGGATTTCCCGTTCGCCGGCCGGCATACCGAAGGTTGACTCTCCGGTGATTGAGACGTGGACCGCACCCCCGCCGTGGCGGTCCGACTGGCGCTTCCGCACCAGATCAACGATCACAGATCGCATCGCATGACTCGCGTAGTTGAGGAAATGCAGCCGGTCGTGCAGGTGCAGCTTCCCGACGTCTACCAGACGGACATAGGCTTCATGGACAAGCGCCGTGGTATCCAGGACGGCGTCGCGCCCACCGCTGCGTAGACGCGCGCGGGCCAACTTGCGAAGCTCGTGATAAGCGGCAGTGAACAAGCCGTCTACAGCCTGTCGGTCTCCTGGCAGGGCGCGGCCCTCGGTGGGATTCAAATTGGTCGGAGAGATTGCGGTGTTATCGCCGCGCGGCGGACACATTGCAGTTCCTCCCGAGCATGCAGGGTACGCGAGGGGCCGAACCTGGCGGCGCAAGGCCCAAAGCTGGCCGCTCTACGCCGCTTTCCGCGCCGGTTTCCACCGGCAAGACGTCTTGGCGCGGAATTATATAACGAAGCACTGTAAAAAACTTTCGTCTCTTGGATTTTTCTGTGTCCGGTTCCGCTCCATTTTCGCGTAATCCTAAGTGCAGAACAAACGGATGTGCGCCCCGAGGTCTTGGGACCGCACGCCCGCAAGCGCAATATTTGAGAGCCACGGAGGATTTATGAGCGGGATGAAAGAGTTCAACGATCGGGAGAGTCGGGCTTCGGCGTGCGATTTCATGATTTCTCCGCGGGCATGCCTTGCCTATCCAACGTTGCTGTGGGCCCGAAACCTGCAGGAGAAGCTTGCCCTGATCTGGCGGTTCGTTTTCAGCGGTCGTTTTCACAGCACGGTCAAACATCACAGAAGGCCTCATAACAAGAGCATGGGAGCGCTACATATGAAGACGAGTGCCAGGACAATCTCGGCGTTGGCGGTGCTGACGTTAATCTTTCTCTTCTCGCTGGCGGGAACAGCGGTTGCCCGTGATCACAAAGATCACCACGGCGACCGAAACAAACAAGCCAAAATTCTCTACGTCTGGACGGGAGATCAAGCCCGCGTGGCTCCCGACTTTCTCGCGGTCATCAACTTCGACGAAAACTCGGTGGACTATGGAAGAGTCATCACGACTGTTCCCGTCCCGTCTCCCGGGGGTGCCGGCAATGAGCCGCACCACTGCCATCTCTCCGTCGACAAGAACATCCTCGCCTGCGGCGGGCTGCTGGCCTTGCTGCGGGGTCAGAACAGCATCTTTTTCTTTGATGTGAAAAACCCGCTCCAGCCGAAGTTTCTCTTCTCCACCAGCGGTACGCTCTCGAATATTACCGACGACTTCCTGCCCCTGGACGCCGGCGGTTTCCTGGTGACCCAAATGGGTTCCCACACCGGCGGGACGCCCGGCCGGTTGGCTGAATTTGACAAGCATCTGAACATGATTGGCGAATGGCCAAAGGAGCCCCCTCATCATGGCTTTAATCCCCATGGCATCTCCGTGCGTCCGGACATGAACCTGATGGTGACCTCTGACTTCATCATGCCGGCCAGCACCCTGAACATCGTTCCCGGGGACCCGGAACTGCGTGGTTCCATTCGGGTATGGGACTTTCGCAGGCGGACGATCACGCGAACCATTGAGATCCCCGGCGCGATGGGCACCATGGACGTGAAGCTGATTCCCAAGGACCGGAAAGGACGCGGCTTCACCGCTGGAATGTTCGACGGCTTGGTTTATCTGGTCGATCCTAAAGCCGGAACTGCCAAACAGGTGTTCGACTGCGAGGACATCGTTCCCCACATCGAAGTGCAGGTCCGCGGAGGCATGGTTCAACTCCTGGCGATGCCGCAATCGGGCGACCGTCTGCTCTTCGCGTCATTTCAGGCAGGTCAAGTCGGCATGCTTGATGTCAGCGACCCAGAACACCCTTTTCAGACGGGAATCGTAAGCCTGGGTTTGAACGCTGGCCCACACGTCATTACACTGACCGATGATGACAAACGGCTAGTGGTTACTGACTACTTTCTTAACGAAGACGACTTCGGCAAGATCCACTTTGAGGGCGACCACCACGTGCATGTGATCAAGGTTTTCAAAGATCACCTGGAATTGGACCCGCGTTTTGATGTGGATTTCAACACGGCGTTCCCCACCGGACCGGCCCGGCCCCACGGCGTTGCGATGAAGTAATCTTGATATGCGGGATCCACCTCGTGGAATAGGTGGATCCCTCTCCGATCGCGACAGGCAATCCGCAGGCCCTCACCTGGTCCGCCTGATCAAGTGCCAAGGAACGTCCCTCCTGGGGAGTTGGCGGGCCACTTCAGGCCAAGGCTTACTTTGGCGCCAATAGGGCTCTGCCCCCCACCGCCCATGGGGCATGTACGAAGGTAGATTGCAACTCTGATCCCGGCAGGCAACAATAGTGGCTGGTGGAACGTCTTACTTAAAGATCCATTCCGGCCGCAGCAGTAGGAATTGCCTGTTAGGGGCGCCGCTCTCGATACGGACCTTTCAAATTTATGCGGATTCGCTCCTTCATCATTGCGTACGCCCTTGTGTTGGCCATTTTGCTGTTCGCCGATCGCCGTCCAAAACCGGGCGAGGCGAATCGCTATTCCCATGTGGTGGACCTGACGGGAACCGCGTCCTCCGACGGCAACATTTCGGCGAAATCGATGGCCACCCGGATCATTGCGCCCGATGCTCTTATCCCGGGAACATGGTCCGCCGATCAGATTCCGGCTGAACGTCTGGTTGCGCCTTTGGTCGTCATGGATGTGCCCGCGCGGCCGGGTCAACCCATGCAGATCTCTTTGTCCGATATTGCTGATTGGGAAGCGCATCACGGAGTCATCGCACAGGGATCGCTCGTCGCCATTCGCCGTGCCGGCGCGGCACCTTCGGTTACCAGCGCTGCGATGCCCATCACCCCCGACGCCGCCCAGTTCCTGATGGACGCTCGCTATGTCGTTGGCTTCGCCATCGAGACCCCCAGCAACCTGGCTTCCGACCGCGCGCTGGCGCGTCAACTCGCTTTGCACGGAACTTACGTAGTCGACAGCGCGACCCATTTCTCAATCCTGTCTGAAACCGGCTCGCTGGTGATCGTGGCTCCCGCGAAAAGCAAAAGCGCGGGGCAGGCTCCGGTGAGAATTCTGGCTATGGTGCGGTAGAGCACGGCGGGATGTTGAAGTATCGACGCGTGCTTCCAGGTGAGCTAGAATCGAAAAACAGTTTCCCCTTCGGGATGTGACGGGCAATCCATCCAAAAGGAGAACTGACATGAAGACCGAATTCTTGTTCGAACACAGTAGTAAGCGACGCAGGGGATTCCCGTCTGAAACGAAGGTCAAGCGCGGCTTTCCGAGTAGTTCACTCTGACAAGGAACTGTTCGAGAAGTTGGGACGGAAAGACCCCTGTCCGTGCGAATCTGGCCGCAGATTTTAAAAACTGCTGCATGCGAACAGGCCGCTACGATGGATCGCTCCGTAACCATTACCAACGATGATTAGCACGGGGCACGGTAAACGCCGTGCCTTTTTTCTTCTGCGCGAATCAGCGATATTGACGCCAACTTCTCCTAGCGACGCACCCACGTTGCCAACAACATTTCTCAATTCTCTTGACCCCCGACTCCGCCCGGCGTAGCATTCGCTGCGGTTGTGTGGGCTGGAATCTCCTCCGATTTCTCCATTCCTCCTGCATGCTTGGTCTCTGGGCGGAACGCCGGTCTGAACATTTTTTGCTTTTAGGGAATAAAAGGGCGTGGGGCCATTCGTGTGCAGGGCGGCGTGTTGTCTCGAAAGTCAAATCTCTCAAACGATGAGGCCGCAGTGAATCGGCAATGGAACATTAGAAATGGCACCGCGATGGTGGTTGTAGCCACGGCCCTGGTGTTGGTGGGGATGAGATCTTCGACGGCATCGCCGGCTGAAACGGAATCGTCGGTTACAACAAACGGATCGGTACTCGACATGGAGCCGATTCCTCGTACACCGGAGCGGCTGGCACGCGGAAAATATCTGGTAGAAGGACTTGTACAGTGTCCGGCATGCCATTCGGACGATGATTTTTCGAAGCGTCCGTTCGAAGTATTTCCCGGCAAAAAGCTGGGAGGCTTCGTCTTTCCGAACGTAGAAATCGGTTTGTCAAAGCCGAATCGAGTTGTCGCGCCAAATATTTCACCCGATCCGGAATATGGCGCCGGTACCTGGAAGGACGCTGATTTTGTGCGGGCCCTACGGCAAGGGATCGGGCACGATGGGCGGACGCTGTATCCCTTGATGCCTTATTTCTATTTCCGCAACCTGTCGGATGAAGACCTGGCATCGGTGATCGTGTACGAGAGGTCGGGTGCGCCGGTGCACATCAAGCGTCCGAAGACCCGCCTGACCGAGGAGATCAAGAAGGCGTTCCAGCCCTTGCCCGCGCTGCCGCAGGTTCCCGAACCGGACCGTTCGGACCGGGTGAACTACGGCAAGTACCTGGTGACTGCAGGACACTGTGATGCTTGCCACACACCCACGGACGCGAAGGGCAATCCGATCCCCGGAATGTATCTTGCCGGTGGCGCGCCGTTGGTGGGAAATTGGGAGGGCGGAAAGAAGATCGAGACGGTAAACGCACTCAACCTGACTCCGGATGCGTCTGGGATCTCCTATTTCGACGAAACAACGTTTATCCAGGTCATCCGCAATGGAGGCTTCAACACACGGCCTCTCTCCAACATCATGCCGTGGGCATTCTTTCGAAACCTGACCGACGACGATCTGAAAGCGATCTTTGCCTACCTGCACGCACAGAAACCAGTGTGCCATCACGTGGACAACACTGAGCCCGCAACCTACTGCAAACAGTGCCGGACAAAACACGGCCTGGGCGCAATGAACTAGTTGTGAGGTGGGCGTTTACACGCACGACCTCGCAGGCCTGGATCAGAGACCGATCTGCCTGACGAATTTCCAAGACTCGACTCCCTTCACAACACCAGTGGAACAAGGCGCGCCCATGCCTTGCGTAACCTAGGATGTCGATGTGAAATGCACTAGCCTGAGGTAGATACGGAGCCTTTCTGATGAAAATAGCGGCAGCAATCGGCACATCGGTGTTAGCCCTTGTTCTTGGAAATCCCACTCTGGTCAGCGCTCAGCACGGCCACGACGACGACCATGGAAATTCCGACAACAAGCACGAGAACAAGAAGGAAAAGAATCACGGACACTCCTCTGCGCAGCAGGACTCGGGCAGACACGAGGGGCATGGACAGGAAGAACGGCGCGAACAACGTCCCCACGAGCAAATGAGACAGCAGGGGTCAGGACACGCAGGCGAGGCGCACGAGCACGACCAACACTATGCAAAGCACGATGTCTGGCAGGACCACCGCGCCAAGCATTGGGAACACGAACACCGTACCTGGCACGAACGCGGGAGGCTACCGCGGCTACCGCATTCCTGAAGACCGCTTCCGTGCCCATTTTGGCCGTGCACACTGGTTTCGCGTTCGCAGTGAACCCGTAATCGTGGTGGGTGGCTATCCTCGATTCCAGTACGGCGGCTTCTGGTTCAGCGTCGTTGATCCCTGGCCAGAATACTGGTCCCGCACCTGGTATGAGACTGATGATGTGTACGTCGACTACGTCAACGACGGGTATTACATGTATAACCGTCGGCATCCCGGGGTCGCGATTGCGGTCAACGTTTCGTTTTAGTTGAGTGGCGTTCTGGGCTGATGGTCCAGCCGTCGCCCAGACGTCTCACTCTTCACATTTCGAATTTGTTTTTGTCCGCTATTCTTCGAATTTTTCTGCACCGCGCATAGCATCCGCGTCATCTCTCCACCGAGGGCGACACAAATGACGACGGACCCACGCTACCCGATCGGCAAGTTTTCATTCGACGGCACTCTGACCGCGAAGCAGAAGAAACAATATCTCGACGATATCGAGCAGACGCCGGCCCGCCTGCGCGCTGCGGTCAAAGGATTATCCGAACAACAATTGAATACTCCCTACCGCGAAGGCGGATGGACGGTGAGGCAACTGGCTCATCATGTCCCCGACAGCCACATGAACGCCTACATCCGCTTCAAGCTGGCACTCACCGAAGATGAACCTACCATCCGTCCTTATATGGAAGATCGCTGGGCCGAATTGCCGGAGTCAAAGCAGGCACCGATCGAAGTTTCCCTGTCCCTGCTCGATAATCTTCACCAGCGCTGGACGATGGTGCTGAAGAACATTTCCGAAGCCGACTGGAAGCGAAACCTCCGCCATCCGGAAATGGGGTTGCTGTCGCTGGAAAAAACTCTGGCGTTGTACTCATGGCACGGGCGCCACCACGTAGCGCACGTCACGGCACTGCGGGAAAAGATGGGATGGTAAGCGCCGCTGCGAGCTACGAGCCACGGGCTACGAGCGAATCTCACGAATCGCATGATATTCCTGCTTGGTCGAAGCTCGTGGCTCGAAGCTCGCAGCAGTTCTAGGTCATCCCCACTTCCCAAAGAAAATAACTCATCGCCTCCCGCATCACTGCCACAAACTTCTCCCACCGCGACATGGGCCGCGACTCCGGGCGCGGCGCTACCTGCGTCGACACGCCTTCATTCTCCAGCAACGCCCGGATACGAAATACGTGGTAGGCATCGCTCACGGCAATGCAGGTTTTCATTTTATTGGCGCGCATGATGTTGGCCACACGCACGGCCGACTGTGCGGTGTCCGAACCCTGCGTCTCCGCAATCAGATTTTTCTCTGGAATCCCGCGCCGGACAAGGTAGTCACGCCCAACGCCGCCCTCGCTGAAGTCGGGGTCCTGGGCTGATCCGCCTGTCGTTATGACGACCGGCGCCATCCCCTTCTGGAATAGATCGAACGCATGATCGAGGCGCGCGCGGTAGACGGGCGAGGGGCGTCCGGCATATTCCGCCGCGCCGAATACGATAATGGAGTCCGCGGGGCGCGTTGGAGATTCACCCGCGGCGTGCGCGATGCGAAATCCGGTATAGGCGAGCAACAGCAGAAACGCGGCCGCCACCGCGAGCAGCAGAAACCCCCAAGGACGTCCTCGCGGGATACCTTCTTCACCGAGCGGGGTGTGATCCTTCAACATCGCTCAAGACAGAGCTTCGATAATATCTTTCGCGGGGATTGCGCCTTCACGCTGAATTTCCCAGGAGCCATCCTGGTTGAACTGCACGATCGTGGATAACATCGCCCGGGGAGACGCACCGCCGTCGACGATGAGGGAAATGCGATCCTGGAGTTGATCGCGCACCTGCTCAGCCGTGGAACATTCCACCGCGCCGCTCAGGTTCGCCGAGGTGGCAGTGATCGGAATCTTCGCCGCCCGCACCACCGCCAGCGGAATTTCCGCCGAGGGAACACGCAGGGCGACATTGCCCGTATTCGCCGTCACCTTGAGCGGCAGCTGGGAGGCTGCGGGGACAATCATGGTCAACGGCCCCGGCCAGAAGCGACGCGCCAAAAGCTGGAAATCGTCAGGGAGGGGACGCGCAAATTCTTCCGCCTGGTCCACGTGCTCAATCAGCAACGAGAGCGGCTTGTGCCGAGAGCGTGACTTGATCTCATACACCCGCTCCACGGCGCGCAGATTAAAAGGATCGGCGGCCAGCCCATAGAAGGTATCTGTCGGCATGCCCAGCACTTTTCCCGCCTGGATTTGTTCGGCAGCGTACTTAATGAGTGAGGCTTCAGGGCTCTCGGCGTGAATTTTCAGGATCTCGGCGCGCACTCGCTTCCCTTCCCGATAGTCCGGTCAACGATTGTCTGGTGATCTGGTGAATAGTGAAATGTAACATACCTGAGGCAGTTGGCCGAAGCCGCCAGCCCCGGTCTCAACAGATTGCTGAAAAACTGCTCTTGAGGGCGCAGCGGTTCACCCCTGCGATCAGCAGCGGTTATTTTGATTGGGGCGTCACGCTGAAGCGTGGGCGAATTTTCATCTCGGCTTGGCAGCACGAGTGCACTCGTGCCCTTCGCGAAAACCGCTTTGGTTTTTTCCGCAGCCTGCTCGAGTCGTTGGAGCACCAATCCATTGAGCCGGGGTTCGCCACTCATCGTTTACGATGTGTGATCTTCCGGAAAGATCGCACGCCAATTTTACAAAAATGAGACAGGCTCTTGACCCACTCATGACAACGCGCCGTGTGTGGATCTCTATAACCACAATGCGTTGATTATTTTCGCCGCTCCTGAGTCGCTGAATGCGCGACAGGTATCACTGCAGCGAACCCTGCGCTTTGAGAGCGTTGCATTGCCGCGACTCAACGGGAATTGCTGTCGCATCCAGGCGGCAAACTAGACTGAGCGCCTTCCGATCCTGAAGTGTGGGAGAGCGGATGAGAGATTCAAAACACGATGGCCCGTGAGGGAGAGATGAAGATATTTTCAACGAACCGATGTTGGATGTACTTGAGCGTGGTTTGCCTCGTGGTTATGGTTACGCCCGCTGTTTTCGCGGTTTCTAACCAGGAACTGCTGCGCGTCGAGCAGAATCAGTCTTTTCAGGGCGCCTGCTGTTTCACATGGCTTGAGCAAGTCCGCGCGACGGAACCGGCTGCAATCGTGCCGGTCATCGTGACCTGGAGCACAGACTATCAGTCCACCGGCCCTTTCCTGGCCGGCCTGAGCGTAAACGGCCGCCCGTGTCAGTTCTTCGGATCGGGGTCGATTGCGAGATTTGGTGTCGGCGATGGTACCGGCGACTTCGAGTCGCGTTACTTGCAATGGACAATTCTCCCTGATGAGGGTTTGATCAGAGGAAGAAATACGTTTACGCTGTGCGGCGGCGCTACGCTTTCACCCATTGACATCATAACCCTCGGATTCAACACATTGACGGTACGTCTCTCGAAGTGAGGCCGCGAGGATTATCGCGGCTTCCGCCGACATTTCATTGGCTACATAAGAATGGAGAAATGAAAAGATGAGCAAAACACCAAATACGGTTTGGCAGGGATCACTCTGGCTGGCCATCATTTGTCTGGTTGCAGGGGCTGCCACAACGGCCTTCGCGGTTCCTCCCGGCCAAGTACTGCGATCAACGGATATCATGCGATTCGAAGTTGCCTGTTGCATCTCTTTTGGTGAGTCCATCCAGGTAGTTGAAGCGGCCAAGCCAGTTCCGGTCGTCGTTACCTGGGGCGTTGACTACGATGACCGAGGTCAGTCCCAGATTGGACTTATGCTCAACGGAGGACCGTGCGCGTTTTACGGCTCCGGATCGATCGCCGGCACCCTTGGTGAGAGCTTTCGTACATTTCAGTGGATTATCTTCCCAAGCGACGGATTACAAGCAGGAACCAACACGTTCACGCTATGTGGCGGTGGAGGGTTCGGTGAGATCCCTCGTCTGGTGATAATTTCCAACACATTAGCGGCGCGCCTTTCGAATTGAAGGAGTGAAAACGTGAAAACAGAATCGAAGACAGTGAATCAACGCGTGGTGCTGATTGCAATTGCATGTGTGCTGATGGGCATGGCTGCCTTGGCCTTTGCAGTCCCTCCAAACGAAGTAGTTCGAGTCGAAACCAATCAAACCTTTACTGGCGTATGCTGCTTTACCTGGGGCGAAACCGTCACGTTGACCGAACCTCGAGCGCTCGTTCCAGTCGTCGTGATTTGGAGCACCGACTATCAGACAAGCGGTAACTTTGTTGCCGGGATCAGCGTCAATGGGCATCCATGCATGTCCACGCATCCGCTTGACCAGCTTTTCAACACCGACGGAACCTTCGATGACCGTTCCTTGCAATGGGTCATTTTTCCCGCCGATGGACTAATTAAAGGAAACAACACCTTCACCTTATGCGGCGGCGGATTCGCTGGCAGCATCACCCTGGGATTCAACACACTGGCAGTACGCATTGCCCGCTGAAAAATGACGAGAATGGCCGCACAAAAGCCCGGGTCGCGAAAAAACTCGCGTCGAAGCTACGGAGTACCCCCAAACCGTTGTCGCTGGATAACTCTGTTTTGCCGGCAAATACCGGCGAACCGGAAGTCAACTGATGCAAACAGCGTTCGCACCAACTAGCCAACCTCGGCCCATCCTCGCTCGTCAGGAACACTTCGAGGTCTACTGGGTCGGTGATGCCAATTCTCTAAGCCTTCAGTCCTTCGGCTAGTGGCTGCCGACTTTTTCAGCAAACCGTCAAAGCGCGTATCATCCTCATCTTGGACGCTCAACCATGAAGCAGGACGCGAAACTGGCCCACAACCGGGACACCCGCTCCCGATTACAGCCAATCTCCGGACGCCACAATCCGCGGCTGAAAGAATTGCGGCAGGCCTTCCGCCGCGGCGAACTCACGCCCGCCGGAGAATGCGCCATCGAAGGCGTAAAACTGGTCGAAGAAGCGATTCGCGCCAGCCAGCGGCTGACCGCGCTTTTCTTCAGCGAATCCGCTCGACCGCTGGCCGAAAAGCTACTACCGCAAATCGCAGCGAAAGTTGATATCATCGTCCTCCCCGACTCTCTTTTCAACGCGACCGTCCCCAGCGAGTCCCCGCAAGGCGTAGCCGCCCTGGTAAAGATTCGCGCAACCACGGCGGCGCAGTTGCTTGATCTTGCGGAGGTGGGTCCGATCATAGTTGCAGCAGGCCTGCAAGACCCCGGAAACGTTGGCACGATCCTTCGCTCGGCGGAAGCCTTCGGCGCGGCCGGGGCGTTTTTCACCGAAGGCACCGTCAGTCCCTACAACCCAAAAGTCCTGCGCGGCTCGGCGGGATCGATTTTTCGCCTGCCCGTTGTGCAAGTCGCCTCGGTCGAACTGATTCGCTTACTGCGCCAGCGTGGTGCGCGCCTGATGGCAACCTCTTCGCACAAAGGGATTCCCTTGCCCGAAGCGACATGGACGTTGCCTCTCGCAATTTTTGTCGGCAATGAGGGCACCGGCCTGTCGCGCGAACTGCTGCATCAAATGGACGAGACCATCGTGATCCCGCAATCCGCCCAAGTCGAGTCGTTGAACGCCGGAGTCGCGGCAAGTATCGTGCTGTACGAAGCCGCAAGGCAGAGAAAGTGAGAGTTCACCACGGTGACACGGTGAGGCACGGAGGCACGGAGAAAAAGCAAAATCTCAAAAAAGGTTTTTCTCCGTGTCTCCGTGGTGAAATGATCTTGTGAGCCTATTCGCTACTACCCCGGATCAGAACGCTCCCGGCGCGCGCCCGCTCGCGGACCGGATGCGTCCCCGCACGCTCGACGAATTTGTCGGCCAGGAACATTTAGTTGGTCCAGGCAAACCTCTTCGCGTGCAGATCGAGCGTGACGATCCCGGTTCCATGATCTTCTGGGGCCCACCCGGTACAGGCAAAACCACGCTGGCGAAAATTATCGCAGCTGTCACCAAAGCCGAGTTCATCGAATTCTCCGCTGTCTTGGCCGGTATCAAGGAAATCAAACAGGTCATGCTTGACGCCGAACGAGCGCGCCAGTACGGCACGCGTACGATCGTGTTCGTCGACGAAATTCATCGTTTCAACAAGGCCCAGCAGGACGCCTTTCTGCCCTACGTAGAAAAAGGCAGCATTCGCCTGATCGGCGCGACCACCGAAAATCCATCGTTCGAAATTATCTCCGCGCTGCTCTCCCGGTCGCGCGTGTACGTACTCAATCAACTTACCGAAGATCAACTGGTAACCCTTCTCCGTCGCGCTCTCGCCGACGCAGAACGTGGTCTGGGCTCACTGCACCTTGAAGCTTCGGACGAGGCCCTGAAGAAAATCGCGGCTTACTCCAGCGGCGATGCACGCAGCGCCTGCAACGTCCTCGAGGTAGCCGCTTCGCTCGCTCAATCCGCAAAATCACTCACCATCACCGACGCCATCGTGCAGGAAGCCGTCCAGAAACGCATCCTCCTCTACGACAAGTCCGGCGAAGAGCACTACAACCTGATTTCGGCCTTGCACAAATCCGTCCGCAACAGCGACCCTGACGCCGCACTCTACTGGCTGGCCCGCATGCTCGAAGCCGGAGAAGATCCACTGTACGTCGCTCGCCGCGTGGTGCGCATGGCGGTCGAAGACATTGGCCTTGCCGAGCCCGGAGCTCTCGCCCTCTGCATGGCCGCCCGCGACGCCGTTGATTTCATCGGCATGCCGGAAGGCAATCTGGCTCTGGCGCAGGCCGTCGTCTATCTCAGCGTCGCGCCCAAATCGAACGCGCTCTACACCGCTTACGGAGCCGTGCAGGAAGACGTCGAACACACCGCCGCCGAACCCGTTCCGCTGCACCTCCGAAACGCTCCCACGGGATTGATGAAAGGCCTCGGCTACGGGCGCGACTACCAGTACGCGCACGATGTGGAAGGCAAAGTGGCCGATATGCAATCCCTCCCCGACAGCCTGCGTGATCGCACCTATTACCATCCCACCAGCGAAGGCGTGGAGAAGCGGATTCGTGAGCGCCTGGAAGAAATAAAGAAGGCCCGCGGGCCGAAATCCCCTCGAACAAAAAGAGAATCGGAAGCCTGATTCCTGGCAATCTCATACTTAGGATTCGATCGGCCCCAAGGAGAATTTCATCGTGGCTGCCAGTCCTCGCACCGAGTTTTCGCTTCCCACTTTACCCACGCCCGAAGGCGCTGGCGTGAAAATTGCGGAATTGGTGCGGCTCCAGAAATTCGCGCAGCGCATCAACTCCAGCCTCGACCTGGATGAAATTGTCGAGCGTATTACCGACGAAGTCGCGGCCGCGCTGGGCTGCGTCGAAATCAATATTTATCTGCACGACCTCGCTAGTAACGACCTGGTTCTCTCCGGCGTACGCGGCTGCTCGGTGCATGGCAAGGGACATCGACTGAAATTCGGCACCGAGGGCATGGTGGGATACGTCGCCGCCACCCGGCAAACGCACTATGCGCCCGATGTGAAACGTGATCCTTATTACTGTTCCTGCGAGCCGGACATCCAATCGGAAGTGGCGATCCCGCTCCATATCGATAACGAATTGATCGGCGTCTTCACCGCGTCGCACTGCGAACTGGACGCTTTCTCGACCGCTCATCTCCGCCTGCTTGAGGCTTTCTGCTCTCACGTCGCCGTCGCAGTACAGAACGCACGCCGCTTCCATGACGAACGTCAGCAGCGCGAAGTCCTGAGCCGCGAGGCCGAAGAGGCCCGTTCCATCCAGCAGGCGTTATTCCCGCACAGTTCTCCGTTCATTCCCGGCTTTCGCGTTTCCGGAGTTTCCGTTCCGGCAGGCGCCATCGGCGGCGACTGGTACGATTTCATCTCGCTCGCAAACGGCCGCTGGGGATTGGTTCTCGCGGACGTATCCGGCAAAGGCACCGCTGCCGCCCTACTGATGTCCGCGACTCGCGGCATGTTGCGATCGCTCGCGCAAACGGGGTCTGGCCCTGGCGAAGTCCTTACCCGCCTCAATCAGTTGATGGTCGAAGATTTTCCGTCCGGTCGCTTTGTCACGATGGTGTATGCGGAATTCGATCCCGCGACGCGCACGCTGCGTATCGCCAATGCCGGGCACTTGCCTCCGCTGCTCGTAGATGCCGACGGCCATCGCTGGATCGCTACCGAACACGGACTGCCCCTCGGCATCGCAACCAGCAAGTTTTCCGAAACCGAAATTACTCTCGGGCCGCAAGCACGCCTCGCTTTCTATTCGGACGGCATCACGGAAGCCGCTCTCGAGTCCGGTGAAGACTATGGATCCGAACGGCTGCTCGCCCGGATGCAGTCTCCAGACGTTTCCCCGGAAGGCCTGCTCTCCGACGTACGAAAGTTTGTGAACGGTACCGGTCTGCGCGATGACGCGACGGTCATTCTTCTGGGAACAAATTTAGCGAGCTAAGGCTACCCGCGGGACCCGCAGGCAGCGGGGTCGGTTAGCCATCACCGAGCCGATTTGATGCTGAACTCCTGACCTGCAATGGGCGCCAGGAAGGGGATGACGTAGCCCTTGACTTCGACTTTACCCGTTCTCTTGGCCTCGACCATGAGGTCGTATTTGAACTCGCCACGCCTGAAGGACTCCTCGCTCAAATGGAAGACCAGTATTTCGTTCGTGGAGCTTCGCAATGAAATCTGCTCGGGCGTAATGTTCTGGACGACGAGGAGAATTTCTCCCTCTAGTTTCTCCTCTTCGACCTCGCGGTTCTCTTTGGACTCTCCCTTTTCCCCAGCTTCGCGCTTTTCGCCGGACTTGGGATCTCCCTGCGGCAGCTGAAATCCAGGTATTAACTGCTGAGCACGCTGAAGATTCGTGGCCGGGAAGTCGCCAATCCGCCACGCTGGATCGGGTATGTCCCCCGGCGCCATCCAAGGTCGGGAACGTGATCAGGGTCTGACCGGCTGGCAACTCGCGTCCGTTATTCTTAATCACAAACTCGCCCACCGCAACGGGAAACGCGACGACCTTCGTTCCTTCTGCGATGAACAACGTCCGCGATCCCGGGTCGGTGAGCTCTGGGATGCCGACGTAGGCAACGTCGGAAGTCTCGGCCACGATCTGCGCCGGCCGATCTTCGAAAGCAGCGAAGGTCTTGCCGCTGTCACCACTGAACGGACCTCTCACCACGCAGAGTTCGCCCTTCATGCAAAGTGCTGGCGCCTGAAACGAGTTCGAGCGGACTGACTCCTTTTCTGAGAGCGGGGGGAAACTCAGGGTTTGAGAAACGGAATGGGAAGGATTGCCGGTTTCCCGAAACGTAATGTTCAGTCCGGATTCTCTTCGAGGAACAACGAATGTAATTGGCCCATCGGCACGCTGCGGTTCTTCTCCTGCCGTCTCGATCAACCATCCCGACAACCGCGATGCTTCCCCGGCGGACTTAAACGGCACCGTGACCCGCGTGACTGTGACTTCCGGCATCTCGCTATATTGATCCGGATTTTCGACCACCGTTCCGGATACCCGCTCACCCGGACGGAGTTGCGCGGGCAAAACGAGTCCGACCTCTTGCGGTGCCGTCGGCGGAGGATGGGTCGGCCCCGCAGCCTGCACGCGCAAGAACTCCTTTTCATCCCGTGCTGTTTTCCGCGCAGCCTCGAGACTCTTCATCACCTCGTCGTAGGTAAATGTTTTTAGCTCCTCTGGCGCATCGCGATCTTCTTCGCCGGCGGGACAGTCGATCGTTTGGTAGTCCTGCGCGGCAACGCTCCATTCGGAGCAGCGATACACGCCTGTCCAGGGATCGTGCGTCAGTTTGTGACCGGTAATTTGTTTGCCGGATTCATCGAACACCTGAATGAATTCGCCGGTGAAGTTTGAGCTCTCATCGTAGGTGTTTCGTGTCACCCTCCGGATCTTGCCATTGGGCCAATAGGTAGTGTCCGTCTGCTGGAAGGCGTTGCCGGGGAGGTACTCGTACTCGACCTTCTGCTGGAGCTTTCCATCGGGCGCGATAGTACGCATTTGTGTCGCCTTGTTGGCAGCGTTGTAGTCGGTTTCAATTCTTCCGCCCACGCCGTTCTTTTCCACCACGGTGTGCTGCGCCATGCCGCTGGCTGCGCCGCACACCAGCAGCCCCGCCAGCACCAGTACCTGCGAAAGGCTCGAAACAAAAGAATCTCTATTTTGTGGCACGTGCCATCCCCTTGAGGAGAGACTGCGAAATTCCTGCGGTTGGATATCGTGGGAAGCGGTCAATCCAGATCAGCTTCGCGCCCGGTTCTTCGGTGGAGCAGGTCAACTGCAGGTCGCCCGTGCCTCCCGAGGAAATGAGACTTGGAGTGTATCACGCAGCATCTGGAGCAATATTCAGCGGCATTCTTTGGTCCGCGAGTTTCGGCGAATGTCTAATCTTTGGTTCGAGTCACGGATTCGGTGCACTCAAAGTGAAAATCGATTCACACTATGCGAGCAAGAAAAAATGGGGTATAGTCAGGCAGTTTTTTGCCAACTACCGGAGCTAGTAGCCGTATCGGAAAGAAACGTGCGATTCACCGTACTGCGCAACGACCCCCACAAACAAACAGAATAGAGAGGAACAAGAGAAATCATGTGTAAAGAGCGAAGTATCGTCATCACATGCTGTCTAGCCTTGGGCGCGCTGCTGTTATGCAGCCTGCCAGTTGCCGCGCAGGATCAGGTGAATCATCCGGTTGCTTTTGCCGTTTCGGCGCCCCTCGGGGAGTTGGCGAAACTGCCGCAGGCGCCACAGTACGGTTTTCATGAAGCGAATCCGGTTCGTCGAATTCCCAAGCATCCCTCCGGACAAGTAGAGGACATGGTGGAACAGCCGTCGATGGCCAGCCCAGACACCGCCAATTACAACGTCATAGCGAACTTCCTGGGCGTGGGCAATGGCTTTCCCAACTATACCGTTCCCGACGCACCTCCCGACACCAACATGGCGGTCGGTGACACTCAGATCGTCCAGTGGGTGAACGTCTCCTATACCGTCTGTTCGAAGACTTCTCCGTATACGTGCGGCCCGGCTGTTTTAGGCAGCGCCCTATGGTCTGGGCTTGCGGGAAGTTCCTGCGCGACCCATAACTCCGGCGACCCCGTCGCGCAGTGGGACGTGACCGCACATCGCTGGGTCCTGACGCAGAACGTATTTAGCTCTCCCTATGCCGTCTGCGTAGCAATTTCCAAGACCAGTGACGCCAATGGCGCTTACTATCTCTATCAGTTCGCGGTCCCCGGCAACGGATTTCCCGACTACCCAAAGTGGGGAATCTGGCCGACCAACTATGGCCAGGCTCAGAATAATTTTGGCGCGCTCGGCAGCAACTTCATGGGACCTCAAGTCTGCGTCTACAATCGGACAAAGCTTCTCGCCGGTGATTCAACGGCCGAACAGATCTGCCATCAGTACACTAAGGCCGAAGACAGCTTGTTGCCGGCCGATCAGGATTCCGCAACCAATCCTCCCTCGGGCCAGGATCAGTTCTTTATCGGCAGCCTAGGGTGATGTCGACAACGCACACCTGTCCCTGTATTCCGCACATATCAACAACGTCAATGACTGGTCGCAGGGCGCGACCTTCACGGGCGACGGCAACTCCCAGTTGATTAGCATTGCCTCCTTCACGGCTGCTTGCAATGGCACCTTTGGCGGTGCCTGCGTTCCGCAAAAAGGGACAACCGACAAGGTCGACTCCCTCGGCGATCGCCTCATGTATCGCTTCGCATACTGGAACGAGGGGGGCGCGGGCAATCAGCACTGGCTAGTGGATTTTGACGTGACTGCTTCCGGGGGCCAGAATGGCGTCCGCTGGGAGGAGATCACGGCGGCCCAGTCGAAGGTCAACCCAAGCGCGCTCAGTGTCTTCCAGCAGGGCACCTATGCTCCCGACGGCAACTGGCGTTGGATGGGTTCGATAGCACGCGACAAGGTGGGGAACATCCTCGTCGGCTACAGTGAATCTTGCGGAGCCACCTGTCCCGGTGGGACGGCGATGTTCCCCTCGATCTTCGTGGCCGGCCGTACGGCCAGCGACCCCGCAGGCACTCTTGAGCCCGAGCTTTTGTTGGTTGCGGGCGCGGGCTCGCAGCCTGATACCTCGAACCGCTGGGGCGACTACAGCTCCATGCGTATCGACCAGGACGGCTGCACCTTCTGGTACACCAGCGAGTACTACAAGGTTACGAGCCCCTTCGCTTGGAGTACCCAGATCGGATCGTTCGCCTTCAATAATTGCGGTGGCGGCGGTGGCGGCCCGGCGGTCACTCTGACACCCACCTCGCTCACTTTTGCCAAAGTTGTCTTGCACGCGACCAGCGGTGCGAAGGTGGTCACCATGACCAACACCGGAACCGCCACTCTGAACATCAGCAACATCGCGACCAGTGGTGATTTCGGGTTAATAACCGGGGCGAAGCCCTGCGGCAGCACGCTCGCCGTCGGCGCGTTTTGCAAGATCAGGGTCACCTTTACGCCTACACAACTGGGGACGAGGCTCGGGAGTGTCACCATCACCGACGACGCTTCGGGCAGTCCACAAACCGTTCCACTGTCCGGCACCGGAGCGCCACAAGCCACACTTACTCCCGCCAGCAAAACCTTCCCGGCAGAACCGGTAGGGGTGACCAGTCCGGAAAGAGTGTTCACACTGATTAACAAACAAAAAGTAGCGCTGACCGGCATCTCGATTTCGACGACCGGAGACTTCACCGTTTCCGGCACGACTTGCTCTGCGAGTCTGGACCCCAAGACCAAATGCACGATCAGTGTGGTGTTCAAGCCAACCGCCACCGGTATCAGGATGGGGACGTTGAAAGTGAACGACAGCGCAGACGGTAGTCCCCAAACTTCGAGTCTGCAAGGCATCGGCAAGTAACCAGCACGAGACACAAACGAAACAACGGGCGGGACTTCGGTCCCGCCCATTTTTTGCAGCCTCAAACCCTCCGCAACCGCCATTACCTTGGTGACCTCTAAAAACTCCGTAAGTCCCCGTAGAGTGTAAGGAGGTGTAACCAGGTCGTTCGGGCCAGGAATCCATGATGCAGGGGCTGAGCACGGAAGAATCGCAACGGCTGCAACAGGAGATTAGCTCCATACAGGGGCGCTACTCCCACCTGATCTCCCTGATGGTAACGGTAATGCTGGTTCTGGCCGGCGGGATCTTGCTCCGGGTGTACCCCAAACTCCTCTGGAACCTGCAAAACCTGGAAGAAGAACGGCAATATGTCCCCCAGTTGCTGGTCGGCCTGTTCTTCATGGTCGGACTGCTGGGTCTGTACGTACTGGACCAACGCCGCTGCCTGAAGAAAACACAAGAGCGGCTCATCCAGGAATTAATTGCGCGCGAGACGGCCGAGCGGCTGTCGGTAATTGATCCTCTCACTGAACTCTATAACCGGCGCTACATCATGCAGGCCATCACTCGTGAAGCGCGGCGGGCCGACCGTCAGGATCAAAAGCTCGCCCTGGTGATGATCGACGTCAACGGCTTCAAGCTGGCCAATGACAGTCTTGGGCACCTGATCGGCGACCGCATCCTGCGTGAGGTAGCGGTCCTGTTGCAGAGCAACTTCCGAACTACCGACATCGTCAGCCGCTATGGCGGAGATGAATTCCTGATCCTGATGGTCGACGCTGAGGAGAAGGAGACCGCGCGGGCGATCGAGCGCCTGCGCTACCAGGTCGCGCAGTGGAACCGCGCTGAATCGATCGAGGGATACCAACTCAGCTTGAGTTGTGGCGCCGCCATCTTCCGCAAGGGCTGCGACATGATCGAAGTTCTGGCCGCCGCTGACCACGCCATGTATGAGGACAAGCATGACTCGCGAACGACTCAGGCGCGCGAAGCCGTGCCTGGCAACTGAACCCCCAGGGGACTGGGTGCAACCTGGAACTCCCGGTTTTAGTGGCATTATCAGCGCTTTTCTGATACGGTTATGGGGCGTCTGATTAGAGTCGGTTGTAGGACAGCTTCGAGCCAACCAGCTAGCGCCTGCCCAACAGTACTTCCGAATCCCTTCCAGCGTAAATCGATTGAAAGGAACACCCGAACCAAATGGCAGAACAAGGAACAGTAAAGTGGTTTAATGACGCTAAGGGCTACGGCTTCATCAGCCGGCAGACTGGCGAAGACGTTTTCGTGCACTTCTCGGCGATCCAGGCTGGCGGTTTCAAGAGCCTCCAGGAGGGCCAGAGCGTGGAATTCGACGTCACCAAAGGCCCGAAGGGCTGGCAAGCTGAGAACGTCCGCCCTCTGTAAGGCGCACCGACTCTGAACGCAGCGTGTGCCCGTCCGGAACGTGCAAGCCGAGGGCGGGCACCCTGCAATTCAATCTCACCCACCTCCCCGACCCGCAGCACAGGAGCCCTTCTGACCCTCGACGATTCGAAATCTTCCTACGTACTCATCCGCCACAACGTGCGCACTTATGTGTCTGCGGGCGTTGTCGAAGTTATCCAGGGCCGCCAAAACGCCGAAGCTACCATGCGCGAATACCAGAACCGGCAGAGCCCTCCCGACGTCCATGAAGGCTGGCGCTACTTTCTGGAAAAAACCGGCCTCCGAGCCGGCATGGACCCCGCCCAGGCCACCGACGCCCGGCAGAGAGATCTGGAACTCCGCGAATCGAAAGAATCGGCCAGTAACGGCGGGAGCATTGCCTCCGCCATTCACCCGCGCTAAGTCATTCTCCTGCAAGGCTCAATTGACGGAATGTTCCACGTGGAACGTTTGTACTGTCCGTAGTGTACATACAGTTCTATGCGTATATTTTACTGCCCCCCCCCGGCGTGGCAACAGCATGATCGGCAAAGTACGCGAATGGGTGCCCACCCCACGCGGTTCTTGCTCGCCCTCGGAAATGTCCAGTCTTCAGGTCAAGAAAAGTAACGCGTCCTTGCTATAATCACCCGCAGTTTTGATCCGAAAGCTCGAGGCGGCTCTATGAGAGGCAATATGAGAGGCAAGCCGAGCTTTACCGTTGTCCTGCTACTCATCGCCCTGGTCATCACGCAGCAGTTCGAGCCGCTGCTTTCGGCGCAAACTTCTCAACTCACTCCCGAACAGCTCGACCAGTTGCTGGCGCCGATTGCGCTGTATCCGGACTCATTGTTGTCGCAGATCACGACGGCTTCGACCAATCCGCAGGAGATTCTGGATGTCGACAACTGGCTCGCGCAGAATCCTGGGCTTACCGGCGCCGCCCTCACCGACGCAGCGCAGCAGCAGGGCTTTGACCCGGCATTTATTGCGTTGGTGAATTTTCCGCAAGTGCTGGACATGATGGCGCAGCATATCGACGACTACGCCGCCATCGGAAATGCGTTTTCCGCGGACCAGGATGCGGTGTCGGACTCGATCCAGCGTTTGCGCAATCAAGCTTACAACGCCGGCACGCTGCGGAGTACGGAACAGCAGCAAGTCGAGGTGCAACAGGTTTCCGCAAGGCCGATCTACGTGATTCAACCGGCGCAACCACAGGTGGTATATGTGCCGGTCTACGATCCGACCGTGGTGTACGTGCGGCCGAGCAACACAGTCGCGGTTTCGCTGATCACTTTCGGATTGGGAATCGGCATCGGCGCGTTGCTGGTGGACAACCATCCCTGGGGATGGCGTGGATGGGGATGGAACTGGACATCCCGCCGGGCCTACTACAACCACGTCTATTGGGTACGATGGTCCAACCCGTATCGCCCGCCCAGACCGTGGTACCGGCCGCGACCGATCGTGTGGGCGAACCGGCCCGGTTATGGCGGAAACTGGCACTACCGGCCCAATGGCTATCGGCCGCCGCGTCCGGGAAATCGCCCCGGCTATGGACGGCCGCCGTACGGACCTGGAAATCGCCCCGGCTACCGACCGCCCGGGAGTCGCCCTCCAGGGAATGGACCAGGAGCTCCGAATCGTCCCGGACCGAACAATCCGCGTCCAAAGCCAACACCTCCGCCGACAAACAGGCCGACGCCAGGCAAGCCCTCGGCCAAACCGGCCCGTCCGGAAACGCCAGACCGTCCGGGGACCGGCCGGCCGCCCCAACAAACCAGACCAAGCCAGCCTTCTACGCGGCCTAAGCCAGCGCCGAAACCTTCACCCCAGTCTCGCCCGGAACATCAAAAGCCAGAGCAAAAGAAGCCATCCTCTCGACCGGAGTCAAAGGAACAACCACAACCGCGCGCCTAGAGGACATCGAGATATTGGAGAAGCGGGCCACCGTGCTGATAGCACGTACGCAAATCACGCCCTACCACCTTCATGTGCTCGGCACTCTTCGTCCGAGCGCTGGCACGCATCAAGTTTATTCGGCAACCTCGGAGCCGGCGCGGTTCTAATCAATCCCATCGGCTAACGGTTTTCTCTCCGGCCAGTCTAACGCCAGCGATAGTGGGGCGGAGCGTCTGACAACACACGTCTCTTCTCGGCAGGGAAACAGCTCCCAGCCAAAATTGTCTCCGCTGATCCACGTCGATCCTTTCAGGGAAGGTGCACCATGAAGTACTTATTTGCTGTGGTCATGCTCGTGATGTTGCCGGCCGCGCTTTTCAGTCAGGAGTTGTCGGAACTGTCCACACCGCCTAATGGGGGCAACGAGCGGGCGGAGGTTTCGCAGTGGATCGGGCCGGTGCGGATTTCGATCGAGTACCACAGTCCCAAGGTTCATAATCCGGCGGCCAACGATCGCACGGGACACATCTGGGGCGAACTGGTGCACTATGGCATCGTCGACGAGGGCTTTGGGCCGACCCAGGGCGCTCCGTGGCGTGCTGGCGCCAACGAGAGTACGACCATCACGATTTCGAATGACGTAAAAGTTGAAGGGAAAGACCTGAAGGCCGGGACATACGCGCTGTTCCTCGACGTAGAGAAGACCGGGCCGTGGTATTACATCTTTTCCAATCACGTGGGTTGGGGCAGTTTCCAATACGAACCCAAGGACGAGGTCATGCGCGTACCGGCCACGCCGCAAGACGCGCCCTTTACGGAATTTCTAAGCTACGGATTTGACGAGCGGCGGCCGGATTCGACTGTGGCGTATCTGCAATGGGAGAAAAAACGGATTCCATTCAAGATCGAAGTTGCCAACGTCAATGAGTTGTACGTCGCGAGGATGCGGCAGGAGCTGCAATCGTGGGCCGGCTTCCGCAATGAAGATTGGCAGACGGCGGCGCAATTTTGCGCCGACAACAAAATCAACCTGGAAGAAGCGCTGACCTGGGCGGACAAGGCGATCAACGGGCCGTTTCGTGGTGCGACCATCGGCCAGGAAAACTTCACCAACCTATCCACGAAGGCTGCCGTACTTGACGCCATGGGCCGAGAGGCCGACGCGGATGCGGTGATGCAGAAGGCGCTTCACTTGCCCGGCGCAGACGCCGTGTCGATTTATATCTATGCCATGGGACTCCTTCGCAACGGCAAGAACGCCAAGGCGATCGCAGTCTTTACTTTCAACCGGCAGCAACATCCAGAAGAAAAATTCTGGACCTACCTGGGACTCGCGCGCGGCTATACGGCGGCCGGTGACAAGAAAAATGCCATTGCAAACTGGGAGATCGTGGTGCGCAATGTTCCGGCTAACATGGTCAGCAGAACGGCGGGGTTTGAAGCGGCGCTGAAGAAACTGAAGGAGAGCAGTTAGGCGCCGCGTGGACTAGAACATATCGCGGGGACACGAGGTCAGAGTACGGTCCGGCTTGGTCTGTCCGTAATCTCGACGCATTCCGGAAGTGTCGGGGTGATTCGGCGCCTACTTCTTGGGCCTGGATTCCGGAGGCACGAGGCCGACGACTCGGTAGTACACCACGAGCTGACCATAGTGCTCACCGGAGTGCTCGATCAGTTCGTATGCCAAGTCAGTAAGCTGTAGGGGTCTTCCTGACTCCGCATCCACCACAGTTTGTGTCAGTCCTCGATCACCTTTGGCCTGAATCACTGCCGCACCGTCAGCAAAGGACTTCTTCAGGTAAGCAACAACCGCCGCCTTTGTGGGATAGTGGGCACGAACCTCATCATCCACCGGCTTCTGATCCTTCGCCACCTGGGTGAACAAATCATTCGAACCCGCCACATGCAATAACTGCTCAGCGAAACTACGCTGCGCTGGCGCCGGCTTGAAATCGTACTTGTCTTCCGGAAAATCCTCGGCCATGACAATCAGTTTCCGTCCGATGTCGTTCCACGAGGCGAGTACTGCTTGCGAGTGACTGAGCGTGGGTTTGGTGGCAGGATTCTGCGCCATCACTGGGATGGACAGTAGTCCGATGAGGGTCAGGGTGTTCACAAACGACCTGTTCATGGCTCCGGTCCGCGTAGAAATGTCTTGCTGGAACGCGGATATATGGACGGTTGGGACTAACTACGGTGAGCAGATGATGAGGATTAATAATCCCGACGCGACCGGCGGGTGGCCAGGTCAAATCCAATATACAGAAGCCCGATGGGTGCCCTGATAATAGCGAAGGCTCTGTCAAGGACAGACTTCGCTTTGGCATTGCCAGGACCGCATTTTTGCTCGCTACTCTCACCCGCGACCGAAGGACGCGTTCGTTGCTAAGACAGGACTCGGAGTATCCGCGCTACACTCCCACCGGCTGCTTCGATCCTACCGGCACCATAGTTAGCCAATTATGGCGGTCGGGTTTCTCGCCTCTTACTATGGCGTAGAACTCCTGTTGGATGGATTTCGTGACTGGTCCGATGCTGCCGTTGCCTACGCTGATTTTGTCTACTGAGCGAATGGGCGTTACTTCGGCGGCGGTGCCGGTGAAGAAGACTTCGTCGGCGATGTAGAGGGATTCGCGGGGGATTTGTTGTTCCACGATCTTGATCCCCAGGTCGCGGGCGATCTGCATTACGGAGTCGCGGGTGATTCCGGGTAATACGGAGTTTCCCAGCGGGGCGGTTTGCAGGGTGCCGTTTCTTACTACGAACAAATTTTCGCCGGAGCCTTCGCTTACGTAGCCGTTTACGTCTAACGCGATTCCCTCACTGTAGCCGTTGAGGATGGCTTCCATCTTGATCAGCTGCGAGTTCATGTAGTTGGCGCCGGACTTGGCCATGGCGGGCAGGGTGTTGGGGGCGATGCGGGTCCAGGAGGAGATACAGACGTCTACGCCCTGGTTGGCGTCGGTGCCTAGATACTTTCCCCAGGGGTAGTTACAGATGTAGACCTCGGTGGGCGAGTTAAGGGGGTTGACGCCGGCTTCACCGTATCCGCGGAGGACGATGGGGCGGATGTAGCAGGGCCAGACTCCGTTCGTTTTGACCAGTTCGCTCATGCCGGCTAGGAGTTCTTCGCGGGTGAAATCCACGTCGATGCGGTAGATGCGGGCGGAGTCGAGCAGGCGCTGCATGTGTTCGGTGGCGCGAAAAATGGCGGGGCCGTTGGGCAGAGCGTAGCAGCGGACTCCTTCGAAGACCGACGATCCGTAGTGGACCACGTGAGACATCACGTGGAGGGTGGCGGCGTCCCAGGGGATGAGCTTGCCGTTGTGCCAGATTTTGTCGGTCTTCTGAATGGCCATGAAGGCTCCTTAGGTTCACTTAATAAAATTCGCGGAAGCGGTGGGAGGTTTCCGAAGCATCCGTTAAAAGATTTTCGCGGGCGATTCGGACGCCCTGGTTGATCGCGTTCTTGTAAGAAATTATAGCTTGCAGCGGAGGGTCGAAAGGGACATCAACTACAAAAAGTAACGGGCCGCTGGAGGAGATCCTCCGCGGCCCGTTTTTCCTGGAGACGTTTGAAAACTAGCGAGTGGCGAAGTAGTTGTTGGCAACTACGGCGCTCTGCACACCGATCATCAAGCGCATCGCGATGCGCTCGGCTTTGTGATGGTTTGTTTTGTGCAGGATGTAGACGGTTCCGAGTGCGGCGCCGAATCCAATGGCCGAACCGGCGGCCTGTCCGACGGTGCCACGAGTAACAAAAGGACGCATGATCGGGTTGGCTTCGCGGTAACCCTGCGAGAGGCCGCGCTGAGTGGTGATGGCGTCGGCAGCAACCAGGCCAGCCAGAATACCGGTGTTCAATTTGGTTTCGAGCGTCCAGAAGCGGTGCTGGCTGGGCGCGTCGGGAAGCTGGGAAAGCGAAGAACTCGGTCCGACGAAGCTCTGAGCCGCCGCGGTCACCGTCAGTGCCAGAATTACGAGAAGGGCTTTCATTTTTGGTCTCCAGGCCCCTGTGGGGGAACTGGAACCAGCTTAGGAGAGTCCTACTCGGACGTACATGGCCCGATTCCGTAGGTGGACTGGCCTGTCGGCAGGATGGCATAGGGCGAACGTAACTGTTACGCAAGTTCCTGGTTGCCGGTGCTCCCGCCCACACTCTATTGATAATACGCAACTTATTTGATTTTCCCGGGAGTAGTGGCACCCTCTGACAACCGAAAAACAACAAAATGAAGGCACCATCAACCCTCAACGGTCTCACGCATGGGTGTATCCGACTTACACCGCCGTTCGCCGGTGCGGGGCAGCGGTTCACCGAAAAGGTCAGGACAGGGCGCTGGCGGGCGGCTATTTTGACTCAAGGACGAGGGCAGTCCGGTAGGAGAAATGGCAATGGCAAACAAGAATCAACCGGATCGTTGGGAAGCAACCTGGCTGGCGGTAGCGATGGCGGTAACGGGTGCGGCTTTCCTCTTTGATAAACTTGGCACCCTCGCGCGGGCCAGCGTCCTTTCCATTCCGGCGGCCCTACATTCGGCGCCGGCGTTGCTTGTAGGGGTGGGAGCGATCCTCTTGCTGGCGGAGCAAGGCACGTTCATGACCCAGTCCGAGCAGCGGGAAAAGCAGGGAGACCGTCATGAGTTGTAGGGACAACAGCACCAACTCCGCGGTACTGAGCGGGGCCACGCTGATCACGGTCGGCGTGTTGTTACTGCTCAACCAACTGGGGCTGATCCATCACTGGTTTAATTTTTGGGCGGCGGTCTTTATTTTCGTCGGGCTGTTGAATGTATTCCAGTCGGAAAAGTCGCGACCATGGGGCTTGATCCTGATCGCGGTCGGCGTCGTATTTGAACTCGACCAGCTTGGCTTCATGCATATCAGTTTTGCGGCGATGTGGCCCTTGCTGATCATCGCGGCGGGCATCTTGATGGTATGGCGGGCGTTCCAGCCACCTGAAGTGACCGCCGGCGGACAATCTCCACACCTGAACGTGGTGTCCATCTGGGGAGGCGGGGAGCATCGTATCCGGGCGAAAAATTTTCGAGGTGGCGACCTGGTGGCATTCATGGGCGGCTTTGATGTGGACTTGCGGGAAGCTGATATTGAAGGCGATTCCGCGACCATTAACATCACGGCTTTCATGGGCGGCGGGGTGCTGCGGGTTCCGGAAACGTGGATGGTGTCGATGCAGCTCGGCGCGTTCATGGGCGGACATAGTCTGAAGACCCGCGAAACCGCGGCGGCAAACAAGACGCTGATCGTGAAGGGCATGGCCGTGATGGGCGGTGTCGAAGTCAGGAACTGAGGAAGTGGATGCATCCCATACTGTTCCGGCGTCGCCAACTCGGGCTCTATCTGGCGGCCTGGGTTCCGCTGGCGGGGATCCTGGTGTACCTGCTGGGGCGAGCGGGCGAGCCCTGGATGGAGGCTGCGGCGCTGACGGTGCCGCTTTGCTTTGTGTATGCGTTCCTTTGCCTGGCGGCCTGGTATCCGTGCCGAGCGACGCCGGTAGAGACCTCGGGATTTTCCAAACTGCTGCTGACGCATTTTACAGCGGCGGTGCTGCTCAGCACGATCTGGGTGCAACTGGCGAAGGGGCTTGCCGATGCGCTGACACGCTGGGCGGGCTTTACCGGATTGGACGAACGGTCGGCGAAATATATGCCGGTACTGTTCGTCACCGGAGTTCTGTTGTACGTGTTGTCGGTGACGTTCCACTACGTACTGCTGGCGGAACAGGCTTCACGCGAGGCGCAAGAGCGAGCCCTGGAAGCGCGGGTTCTGGCGCGCGACGCGGAATTGAAGGCGTTGCGGGCGCAGGTGAATCCGCATTTTCTCTTTAACTGTCTACATTCCATCAGCGCGTTGACCAGTGTGGATGCGGGCAAGGCGCGGGAAATGTGCATCCTGCTGGCCGATTTTCTGCGGACGACTCTGCGGGTGGGCGGGAAGGAAGCGATCACGCTGGAGGAAGAACTGGCGTTGATCCGCGGGTATCTGGCTATCGAGAAAGTTCGATTCGGGGCGCGCGTGACCATGCAGGAAGAGGTCGAGAACGAGGCGCTGGGATTGATGATGCCTCCGTTGTTACTGCAACCGCTGGTAGAGAATGCGATCCGGCATGGCATTGCGAATTTGCCGGAGGGCGGGGTGATTGGGCTGAACGTTCATCGCAAGGCGGGCTCGGTGTCGATTGTGGTGGAGAACAGTTTCGATCCGGATACGCCGTCGAAGTTAAAGACGGGGCTGGGGCTGGAGAACGTCCGGCGTCGACTGCATGCGCGGTATGGAGACGAGGCCAGCGTTTCGTATGGCGCGGAGGGCAGCCTTTTCTCCGTAAAGCTGCGCCTGCCGGCGCTGGAAAATGGGGATCGGAAATGACGACAACCGGCGAAATCACGAAGATCAGAACCATCGTCGTGGACGATGAAGAACTCGCGCGCGGGGTGCTGCTGGAATTCCTGGCGGCTCATCCGGAGATCGAAGTAGTCGCGCAATGCGCGAATGGATTCGAGGCGGTGAAGAGCGTGAGCGATTTGAAACCCGACCTGATCTTCCTCGACATTCAAATGCCGAAACTGGATGGATTCGAAGTGCTGGAGTTGATCGGCACCGATCATGCAGTCGTGTTCGTCACGGCCTATGACGAATATGCGTTGCGGGCGTTTGAGATTCATGCGGTGGATTATCTTTTGAAACCGTTTGCGGCCGATCGGTTGGAGACGGCCTTGGAGCGCGTGAAGCAAAGATTGGGCGGGAAGCTGCCCTCGGCTGCGGAGCTGGCGGCCAGCGCGCGTCCGGCAGCGCAATTTCTGGAACGGCTGGTGGTGAAGGATGGGACGCGCGTGTATGTGATTCCCGTCGCCAAACTGGACTATGCCGAAGCGCAGGATGATTACGTCGCGCTGAGTACCGAGGGCAAGAAACATCTGAAGCAGCAAACGATATCAAGTCTGGAAGCGGCGCTGGACCCACAACTTTTTCTGCGGATTCATCGGTCGTACATTGTGAACCTGGAGAAGGTCACGAAGATCGAGCCCTATAGCAAAGATCAGTACGTGGTCGTGTTGGCGAGTGGACAGCAGCTCCCGGTGAGCCGCAGTGGATATGCGCGGCTGCGGGCTTTCCTAGATCAGAAGAAATAGGATACCGAAATCGTGTTGGAACGACTTCCGATAGCGGTCTCTCTAAGCCGCGCCATTTCGGGGTTGTGAGTGTAATGGCGATTTTTTGCCAATCATGAGAATAGCGTACTGGCGCAGACATCACGTCTTGCGTTGCACGCGCACTTTGAGCAATTTGATTCCTCCGTCGCGTTTATCGAGCTCCCAGTACGAGGAGGATGTCGCCGTTTGTGAACCGGAGACGAATTGCCTGAGGAAAGTCGGGAAAAGCGGAGTTGACGTCAGCGTAGTCGCATGTGAAATCCAGTCCAAGTTTTAGCTCGAAAGACGCAGTCATCCCATTTGGATGCGACTTAATCAGAAGCTCGCCGAGGGCATTGCGCCCAATGAATCCATCGATCTTCGCGATGAAAGAGCCGTCCGCCGACTCGAACCGAAACCGAAGATGTGCCTTCCGATCTTCGGAGGTGATTGAGTCGAGTAGCTTCCTAGCGTCATCAGTCGGCATATCGGGATTGTGGACTGCTATTGTACGATTCGCGTTTCAAAAATGACCCTGGGAATCAGAACTTAGTGAGAACCTCAGACGATAGCTGTTGTTAACAGCGATTACACCAGCCACTGAACTCCATGCCACTAAAAACCGAATTTTGGGCGCCGGGAACAACGGATCCTTGGATTCGCTCAGGATGACAATTCGCAAGTTACTACCAGATTTCCCTTCTCAGCGCACGGTTACCGATTGAGAGAGTGATATTTTTACGAACCTCATTCCCACTTTGATGGTGTACTCGCCGGCGTGCTCTGGCATGAACTCGAAGTCGTAGGTCTCTCCCACGGTGACGAGTTGAGTGGCAGGCCGCATGACCGCCTGGGCATCGGGCAAGGTCCAGCCATCTTTGGCGACGGCGCGCCACGCGACTGGCTTCGCGTTCTCCCCGAGAACTGACACGATCGCGTCGGAATCGTTGGTGGCGATATTGATGAAGCGCAGGCGATATTTCGTACCCAACTTCAGCGCGATCGCCGGCGGCTGCGGCGATCCGTTCAAGAGTAGGGTTGTTTCCCCTTCATCGGGGCACTCGCGGCTGATGATAAAAATCTTGTCTACGTTGGGATCGAACTTCTGGCCCGGTTCCACCACGATGATGGGGCCGTACAATCCACTGGTGAGTTGGGCAACGTCGTGCCAATGGGTGTGGTAAATGAATGTGCCGGCACGTGGCGGCGTGATACGCGCAACAAAAGTGCCGCCGGGCGGGATGGGTGGCGTGACCTGAGTCGAATCACCACTCCAACCGGGCACGCCATCGTAATAACTCTCCAGTTCGATGCCGTGCCAGTGGACCGCCGTTGGCTGCTTGAGTTCGTTCACGATCGTGATCTCAACCGGCTCGCCGCGTGTCAGCACCAGAGGAGCTCCGGGGTACGGCGGGGGATTCGGAGGCTCTTTTGCGTTCTCCTCGAGGATCTGATACCCCATGCGAGCGAGCGAGAAACGAGTCGCTGGAGTTTCTTTTACCAGCAGACGCAACTGACGTGGCTTGGCTGCGGACGGAGTCGCGGCGGGAGATTGCGATCCTGGCGTGACCGTGATGCCCATTACCAGGCCCGCCATTCCCGCAGAATCCCCGGGCGCATGGGAGGAGTGGGGTTCCGTCTCTGAAGGTAGGGATCCCAGGACTATCTCTGAGGGCGCCATGTGGCCCGTCATGTGGCAATGAAAAAGCCAGCGGCCCGGACGAGTAGGCACCCAGGTGATTGCAGCGGTTGTACCGGGATCGAGGTGCTGCGTAACAGCGTGGGGAACCTGATCGGGAGGATAAATATGATCATGATTCTCGTCGCCGACGCTATTTACGGCAAAGAAGAAACCGTGGAGGTGCATCGCATGATCGCCCAGGCTGGTGTTGACGAGGTGCCAATGCGCGGAATCGCCGGTGCGATAAGAAAGGCGCTCCGTGTAAGGCCATGCTTTCCCGTTGATGGCCAAGACTTCACGAAACGGTGGAGCGACCACACCGGACATCCAGTTGGTGATGACAAAGATTCGGTCATCGGCAACTGCTCCGGGTGGGTCAACGATGAACGCTCCTTCCAACTGACTTTCGATGCCGAACGGACCTTCGCCCATGGGCAGATCGTCGACAATGGAGAGCGCTCCGATTTCGGTCAGCGACATCTTTGTGCTGCGCGCAGAGTAGTAATACGTCCCTGGAGAGGCTGCAGTGCTGCGAAATTCGGCAGTCGCTCCTGCGGCAATCTGGATTGGCTCGCTGGTTTGCAGTCCGCGTACGAACATGGCGACGGGAAGAGTGTTGTGGATCCGCAATCGCAATTCGGCACCCTGCGGGACCCGGATGAGTGGCCCTGGTATCTGGGGTTCCTTGCCCTTCTCCGCAAAGGCATAGACAGAGAGATTGAAGGCTCCGTCCTTGTCTGGATACCACTTCGCCAGCACTAATTCCAAATTGACGTCGAGTACGCCGCCCTTTAGGTCGCCTGCTGGGGAACGATTGTCATTGGCTTGGGCGGCAGGGGAAGCAGCGCCTGATGCAGTAACCATCAGGAAGGCCGGCACCAGAAGGTAAAGAAATCGACGGATCACTGAATAACTCGCATGATTCAACCGGGCGAGACTAGCGTCCAATCGCAGACATGTCAATCGCCCAAAGGAGCGGGCGCCCACCACCGCGAGCAAGCGGAGCGCGTTCGTCCCCATCATCTCTCTATCCAGCATGACACACGTTCAGATTGCGCAAAGCAGCATGGTGATCTGCTGGCGCCTTGACGAAGTCGGAGTCGGCTTCAGTTACAAATACTGCCGGATCTTCTCTTTGTATCGAGTGTAGAGATAGGACACCAGCACCAGAGCCGCCCCCAGAGCGATCAGCGTGATGTACTTGGACTGGGGATCCAGTCCCCAGACATCGATGAGGAATATCTTGGCGGCGCATATTAGGAGCAGACCGAGACCGGCGAGTCGAAAGCTGCGCTCGCCGACCCAGAGGGCGAAGAGGAAGACTGCCACGCCTTCAATGCCCCAGTTGACGGTGAGTTGGCCCCGGGTGGAATCCAGCGCGATGAGCATAGTCAGAAGGATGAATGGAACGAAAAAGAAGACTTGTTCGGGAGGTATGTCCAACGGAAACCTTTCGGCATCTCGCGATTTCGAAGGGCGCAGGGCGAAGGCGAAAGGCAGCGCGGCGAACAGGAGGGCGATGGCGGTTCCGGAGTACACTCGCTCGCTCTGCAATACAGAGGTTCCGACTCGATCCAGTTGGAAGAAGTTGTAAACCATCGTTCGTACGGCAACCGCTGCCGCCAGCAGGAATGACTGGTGAAGGTAGTCGCGGCGGTTCAAGCCCCACGCCGCAGTGATCGCGATAAGTGCCAGAGCTGCCCATCCCGCCGCGACCCATGGCGTCTGCAGCTCGAAGTCGAGGAGAGCGGCTAGAGTAATCGTCCCGAGA
This sequence comes from uncultured Acidobacteriota bacterium, assembly GCA_963799305.1. GTDB lineage: Bacteria > Acidobacteriota > Terriglobia > Terriglobales > Acidobacteriaceae > Acidiflorens. The sequence continues at coordinate 66,558 of CAWCWX010000003.1, forward strand.
TAGACAAAAAATGTACCGGTGCGCAGCAGCTTTGCGTCCCCCTTCCCGGTTCGGCGCAGACGCCAGTCCGTGTAGTAATAGGCAATGGCCAGAGGAAGAACACGGGAAATGCGGGAGCTGGCCTCTCCAGGGACCGCGACGGCTTCCAGATTCACGACTAACATCTGCAAAAAGCTCGCGACCAGCGCCGAGTACCCCTGCGTGCGCAGAAAGCCAGCATTCAGGGACAGGCCGATCTCAAGCAGAACAAGTCCCAACACCATCCACACGACCGCCACGTTGAGCGGAGCGACTTCATACCAGGTCAGTAATCCCAACAGGATAGAGGCAGCCCAGGTGTAGGCTGCCGTGACTATGGACCACGGCCCATCTTTGTCCGTGCCTTCGTCGGCGGAACGAGCGAAGGGAGCGGCGGCATAGAGTAATAACGCGGTCAGGCTGACGGTGATCAGGCGCAGGCTGATGCCGTGCCATTGCTCGGCGGAAAAAAGATTGAGGGTTATGAGGCGGGCAATCGCCGCGAGAGCGATGACATTCCCCTGTACGGCCAATGAAGTTTGTTTGAACTCTTTTCCCAACACCCCGAGGAGCAGCGCCAGCGTGGCCCAGAGGACGGCGGTCGACATTCCAGGAAATGCAAACCACAGACCCAGGAGCGATAGCAGTCCTCCCACATAAGTCAGGCTGCCGAGTAGCCCGGAATCGAATTCTTGATCGAATAACTCCGGCCAACGGGTTCGCGCCCAGTGCGAGTTGAGGTAGCAAAGGAATGCGCCGGCGGCGAAAACAATGGCGGTCGCGTAGTCAGGGATCGAATCGGAACGGTTGGAGAGGCGCAGTTCCAACAGCGGAGCGCCGGTTACGAAAATCATTTGCGCTGACACGATCGCGACCGTGAGCATACCGATGCGGCGGAAGATAATTTCGCGGGTAAAGACTCCGACAAGCAGGAAGGTTTCGGCGGCGACTAACCATAGGATGGAGAGATCCGATCCGGAATAACGGAATGGGAAGGCGGCCACCAGGAGAGCTGACCCAAGGGTCGCGAGAACCACAAACGCCATCCGCCGGCGACGGGCTGCCAGTCCTGCCAGCGCAAGTTCGACGGCACCCAGGATCAGGAGCGCCCAAAAAGCCCATTCCGGATGAACCGACTGATAGCGCAGCAGTCCGAGAAAACAGAATCCGTTGAGCAGGGCAGCAGCCGACGATTGGCGCTCTTCGCCGTCGTTGGAAACTTTGCGGTAGATATACGAGAGGCGGAAGAGGAGCCAGTAAAAGGCCAGCAACAGAACGCTGAGGCGAAATTCCGGAAACTCAACCCGATTCAGCCCCATGCTTCCGATTACTGGAGAGACCCAAAGATAATGGTTGAAGTAAGTCGCCACGATGCCGAAGATTTCCAGCGCGAACCACTGCATCCGCAGCGCTAGTGCGACTACGGTCATGGCGAGAATCACACTGGTCGCCAGGCTGTAGAACGAAGTGTGATGGATTCCGACGGTCAGGTACGACAACACGAAGGCTAACGCGGTTGTGGCCTGAGACTTGTAGCGTAGGCTGTAGCCAACAATTGCCGCCGCGACGGCGAGCATGAGGAAGAAATCCAACTCGCGCGAATCGATGACGCGCGCCGCGGGCACGTAATAGACCGCATAGCTTACAAAATAGAGCAGCGCCCAGCCTCCGGCGGCGCTGGCTCGGGCCAGGATGCGGTAACGCTCGCTGGTTTCGTAGCGCACTCCGACCCCGATCATGCTGGCACTCAGGGCAATGCCTAGAAGAACTTTTCCGCTGGGTCCCAGGTTCTGAAGTTGATACGCGAGAAAGAACGCCAGGCCAAGAACGAGAATGCCGATGCCGATTTTGTTCAGCCAGTTCGTCCCGAGCACCTCCTCTAGATCGAGGCCACTGCGGGGTGCTGTGGACCTCGCGACGGGCCTGGGGTAGGCCGGAGGTGGGGCGGGCGGCGTCTGCGCACGTGGAGGAGGCGTGGTGGAACGCGCCGGTATTGGTGGAGTGACTTCGGGCCCTGGGGGCGTAGGGCTCCGATGCTGGACATCAGGCATCGTCTGCGCCTGCGTCGGTGACACCGGAATCGAAACGGGATAGGTCGGTATCGACGGCGGCGGCGGCTCCGTCGGAACCTTTTCGGGGAGAGAAACAATAGGCGCTCGAGCCTCGGGGGCTGGCTTTCGTGGAGCAAGAGCCTCGTCCTTCAGATCTTTGACGGAGGATTCAAGAACGTGAAGCCGAGCGGTTAGATCCTGCCAGTGGCGAGTGTTTTGCTGGCGGTCGCTTTCAGACTGCCGACGCAGGTTCAGCACGGCTGCCACCACCCAGATTGGCAACACGATTCCGACGCCGATCAGTGCGAGCACGATAAGGGCGCCCAAGGCTTCCATGATTGGTCCGCCGGGAAAGTCGCGGAAGTGGCATTGTATAACCCGAGGATTCTAATACAGGCAGGAGTTAGAGAGTTATATATGTGGGGTGGCGGGCGCGACGCGCGCATACGCTGCCGCCGGCGCTCTTCCAGTAGGAGACGCGGCACGCAGCGTCTCTACCCATCGGTGTGCGGTAGTCGAGTTAGTGTCTCCAGATCTTGATCGGGCTCGAGACGGGCTGCACCACCGGCGCTGGTGTTGCGGCTGCCGGGACTTCGGTCTTGGCCGGAACCGTATCTTTTGTGGAGGCGCTGTCGCCACGGAAGTATTTGCTCTTCGAGGCCATCATCTCGGGCATGGCCGTGTAGGGTTTCGAGTAGTCGTTGTTGGCATTCCAGAAGAGGAAGCCGATGCCGCCTTTTTCTTTCGCTACTTCGATCTGGACTTCAACATATTTCGGCGAGTAAGTCTTCGTCCGCCAGGCGAAGGCTTGCAGCCACGGGACGAATCACTACGCCGCTGTCTTTGGTGATGGTCATGAAGCGGTCCATGGACTCGCCGATGAAGTGTTCGGGGGCGTCGCCGGGGCGGGCGATGCCGTCCATGCCGAAGAAGTGCGAGGGATAGATCATGGGCGAGAGCACGTCACAGTGCTTGGACATCGCCACGATGTCCTGGCCAGTGTGAGCCAGATCGACCGGGCGCTGCCAGGCCATGATTCCGAAAACGTCGAGTGAGAGCAATGCGCCGGTGGGATGAATCTCGGCGTAAGCGCGTTTCAGGAAGTCGGCGATGACTTCCGAACGCTGCCACTTCGGATGCTCGGTCTGAAAGGCAAAGCTCGCGTCTTTCTGGTCGCCTTCGGCGGGAAAGCGCACGTAGTCGAACTGAATTTCGTCGGCGCCAGATTGGGCTACGAATTTCGCGAGAGCAATGTCATAATCCTGCACTTTGGTATTTGAGGAATCGGTCCAGACGAGCTTGCCATTTTCGCGCCAGGGCTGTCCGGTGCGATGCGACTTCACGGCCAGTTCAGGATGCGTGGTCACGAGATGCTCGTCGCGAAAGATGGCGACGCGGGCGATGGCGTGCATGTTCTGCGAATGCAGAAAGCGGATGAACTTGGGCAGGTCGTGGATGTAGTGTTTCTGCCCGCTGGCCAGCGGGTTGATCGAAGGCGATGTTGACGATGCCGTCGCTGTCCTTGATATCAAACACAACGGCGTTGCCGCCGACTTCGTGCCAGTGGCGAATGATGCGGAGGCCATGGTCGCTGCCGGCCATGACGCCGGTCAGGTAAATGGCGCGGACTTCGAAATCCTTGGGGACGGCTACGGTCTTCTCTACGATGGGCGCGTCGAGAATGCCGGGGACGATGATCTGTTCGCCGGGGTGCAGAAAGGTTCCCTGCCGGTTGCCGTTGGCTTCGCGAATGGCATCGGCTAACTGGCTGGAGGTCAGGTAGGTGGTCTTGTTCAGATATTGGCGCGAGATGGAAGGAATACTGTCTCCGCGATGGGCTTCGTAGACGACGGCTCCGGGGGGCGCGACGACGGGAGCAGCCTCCGGCGCCTTGGGCTTGCTGCTGACCTGATTCTTGAGTGAAATCAGGTGCAAAGCGTGAGGATTCTGTACCGCACCGGCAACTGGCGGAAAGGCAGCCAGGGTGAGGGCAAAAGCTGAGGCGAGAAGGAAGCGCGCCAAGAGTCGAAACACTATTTTTCTCCGGTCCAAGACTAGGTTACTAGGGTAGGGTGGGTAACCTTGTCCCGCCAGTTACCGCAGTCCAAGAGGGGTGGGGGATTACGGACAACGGCAAAGGTAAGTGGAAAGTGGGAGGGGCGAGGAAGTTTGCCTGCAGGCTGCAAACAATTTCCCTCCAGGCGAAGACGGTGGCGGCGTGCACCCGCCTCTTCTTGCCCGCGAGCTGCATCTAAAACGCTAAGGAAGAAAGGAATACGGGGCTTTTGGAGGATGGCTAGCGGGTTGCTCTAAGTAGGGGCGAGGCGGTACAGAACCTGCCTTGAGACACCGGCGAAAGGGCTCCATGTCCAGCGCTCCAGAAAGCTTCGGGTTTCCAGAAAGAAAGAAGAATCCAGACCCTATGAGAACCAACCTTGCCACCGTCCTTGACCCGACCCGTCGCAGCAACGATGCTCGCGACTTTGACAGTACCCTGCGGCGCAAGATCGTTGGCCAGGACCAGGCGATCGAAAAGGTGGCGGAAATCTACCAGATGTTTCTGGCGGGATTGAACGCGCCGGGGCGCCCGGTGGGCAACCTGCTGTTTCTGGGGCCGACCGGTTCGGGCAAAACGCGCGTGGTGGAAGCCATGGCCGAGGCGCTGTTCGGCGATGCGCGCGCCTGCATCAAGATCGATTGCGCGGAATTTCAGCATTCGCACGAGATTGCAAAACTGATCGGCTCGCCTCCGGGATACCTTGGACATCGCGAGACGCATCCGCTGCTCACGCAGGAAGCGCTGAATCAGTGGCACACGGAGAAGTTGAAGCTCTCGATCCTGCTGTTCGACGAAATCGAAAAAGCTTCGGACTCGCTCTGGCAGTTACTGCTCGGAATCCTCGACAAAGCTACGCTCACGCTGGGTGACAACCGCCGCGTGGACTTGTCGAGCTGCATCATCATCATGACTTCGAACCTGGGCGCCAGCGAAATGAGCGGTCTGGTGAACGGCGGACTGGGTTTTGCACCAAAAGCGGTGCAGGTGGATTCGTCACTTGACGAAAAAATCAACCGCACGGCAGTGGACGCGGCGCGGCGCAAATTCTCGCCCGAGTTCATGAACCGGATCGACAAAGTCGTGGTCTTCAAGACGCTGCGTCCGGAACACCTGGAGCAGATTCTGGAGATCGAATTGGGGATGGTGCAGCAGCGGGTGTCTGATGGCTGCGGGAGCGCATCAGTTCGTATTCAACTGCACGTCAAAGGTAAAGGAATATCTGCTGGCGGAAGGAACTGATCCGAAATACGGAGCGCGTCACTTGAAGCGGGCGATCGAAAAGAACCTGGTTTTCCCTCTTGCCAACCTGGTGGCGACCGGGCAGGTGAAGCTGGGGGATTTCGTCCGCGTCGATCTGATTGGGGAAAACAAACTGACGTTCGTCAAGGAGGCCGAAGGCGCCATGGTTCCGGTGCTTCTGGAGCGCTACGGAGCGGCGGTGGGAGCGCCGGCGGTGGCAGCGGCACGGGCGGTGCGTCCGGTGGTGCAACGGAAGGAATTTGGCGCGGGCGGGTTGAACGAGAACAAATAGAAGGTGCTTCGGGCTTCGAGCTTAAACATTCGAGTTGCGGTAGGTAAAAGAGGGCACCGCTGGGCGGTGTCCCTTTTTTTGCCGAAATGGGCGAACTCCCGGTCAATCGAAAATATTGCTCCTAGGGTGCGGGACTGGGGTAACTCTGGGGCGAATCTTGCGTCTAATGAGGTAGACGTTTTTGCGTGTTATACTGCGCTCAGATGCGGCAGGATCCCTCCACATCGCCCTGCCCAAGGATTTCGACACATGGCTGGTAGTTCTCGTCGCTCACTCTTCATCGTAGTCTTCGTCCTCGCTGCGTTCGGGTTGCTTGGCATGGTATTCGCGCAGCGGGTCAGTCCTGCGGCGACCACGCCCAGCACCGATTCCGACGTCCGGGACAGCTACAAGCAATTCACCCAAGTGTATGAAGCCGTAGAGGAGAACTACGCCGAGCCGGTGAGCGCGGACAAGGCCATCTATAACGGCGCCATCCCGGGGATGCTGCATTCGCTGGACCCACACTCGAACTTTTTCGATCCCAAGTCGTATTCCCTGCTGCGCGAAGAGCAGCGCGGCAAGTACTACGGCGTGGGCATGACGGTGGGGCCGCGCAACAATAAAGTGATCGTGATCGCTCCGTTTGCCGGCACACCGGCGTACCGCGCGGGTATTCACCCTGGCGACATCATCGCCGCGGTCGATGGTAAGGCGACCGACAACATGAGTACGTCCGACGTTGCCGACCTGCTCAAAGGACCGAAAGGCACGACGGTTCGGATCACCGTACTGCGCGAGGGCGCGGATCATCCGCTCGAGTTTGCCGTGGTGCGCGACGAGATTCCGCGCTACAGCGTTGACCTGCACTTCATGATCAAGCCCGGCATCGGGTACATGCACGTCTCCGGCTTTCAGGAAACAACCGAGCACGAAGTCGCCCAGGCGCTCGATGAAATGGGCGACCTGAAGGGCCTGATTCTCGACTTGCGTCAGAATCCCGGCGGGCTGCTGAGTGAAGGTGTGGGCGTGGCCGACAAGTTCCTCAAGAAGGGACAGCTCATCGTTTCTCACCACGGCCGGTCTTCACCCGAAAAACGCTACACCGCTGCCCGCGGTAATGGCGGCAAGGATTATCCGCTGGTGGTGCTGGTGAATCGCGGCACGGCGTCGGCGGCTGAGATTGTCGCGGGAGCGATCCAGGATCATGATCGCGGACTGATCGTCGGTGAGACGACCTTCGGCAAGGGCCTGGTGCAAACCGTGTATCCGCTGGCCGAAAACACCGGCCTGGCGTTGACGACGGCGCGTTACTACACCCCGAGTGGACGCCTTATCCAGCGCGACTACTCGAATCTTTCGCTCTACGACTACTACTACGCTCGCGACAAAGAAGAGAACACCAACCACGAAGTGAAGCTCACCGACAGCGGACGCACCGTGTACGGCGGCGGCGGGATCACGCCAGACGTGAAACTGCCTCCCCAAAAGTCCAACAAGTTCCAGGACGCGTTGCTCCAGCATTACGCGTTTTTCAATTTCGCCAAGCATTACGTCGTGGCGCACAAAGTCACGCAGAGTTTCGAAGTAGATGACGCCGTGATGCAGGACTTCCGCAAATTTCTCGACGAGGAGAAAGTACCCTTCACCGAGGCCGAGTTGATCGAGAACAATGACTGGGTCCGGTCCAGCATCAAGAGCGAACTGTTTATCGACGCCTTCGGCCAGGAAGAAGGGATGAAAGTGCGGGCGGAAACCGATCCGGAAGTGACGAAGGCTCTTGATCTGCTGCCACAAGCGCGGGCCCTGGCGGACAACGCCAAGAAAATCATCGCCGAACGAAACTCGGCGGGACCGGTTTCGAGATAGGCGGAAGAAAGTTCTCAGTTCTCGGTTCTCAGTCTTCCGGACTTAGATTGTTCGGGAGACCGGAGAGCCGGCAACTAGAACCTCTCTTGTTTTTCTCCCCCCAAAAGTCCTAAAGTAAGCTGTGCAGTAGGCATACCTCAGTTCTTGGCCGATTTGACTGAGAACTGAGAACTGAGAACCGGGAACCGAGAACTGAGAACTGAGAACTACCCCTGATGTACCAAACTGGCCCTTGGATCCCCGCGCTGTTGACGGCGATTTTAGCGGGGGTGCTGGATTGGCGTTACCGGCGGATTCCGAACTGGCTTACGGTGTCTGGGCTGGTGGCTGGGATTGGGGTGAACGCAGCCCTATATGGGTGGGCGGGAATCAAGACTTCCCTGCTGGGAGCGGCGTTGGGATTAGGCCTGCTGCTTCCCTTCGTCCTGCTACGAAGCCTGGGCGCGGGAGACTGGAAATTGGCCGGAGGCTTTGGGCGCTTGTCTGGGCGCGGGACAACTGGTCACTGATATTGATGGCGACGGTTCTGCTGGCGGGACTCATGGCGCTGGGCGTCGTGATCTGGAAGCGCCGGTTGATGGAAACGTTACGCAACATCGTCCGCATGCTGGCGTGCGTTTTTCCAGTTGCGGATGCCGGGGCCGGAAGTCTCGCTGGACAGTCCGCAATCCACGAAGATTCCCTTCGGCGTGGCGATGGCGATGGCGGTGGTTCTTTTGGGGATTGGGAAAGTAACAGGCAAATTCTAGCTGAGCGATGTTGAAAACCCTGCGCAAACTTGGAAGTGCCGACGGCGCGGAGATCGCCGAAGCCGCGCTGGTTCTGCCGCTGGTGTTCATGTTTCTGCTGGGAATTGTCTGGTTTGGGCGGGCCTTCCAGATTTACGCAACCATCACACGTGCGGCGCAGCAGGGGGCGCTGACTGCGGCGCGTCCGGCGTGCGCCACTTGCCCGCAACCGGCGGACAACTGGAACAGCACGAGTTTTCCCGGAGATACTACGGTGGACAATGCAATATTTTCCGTGACCGATCCAGCCAGCCTCGACCGGTCCCAGATCGCATCGCACCTTCCTGCTACGACGCCCAATTTCTGTCCCTCACCGCCGGGCAACTGTTCGGCGAGCGGGCAAATCACGATCTGCCGGTCGGTCGTGCTCAACAGCATCACGACGACGCCAGCGCAGTGCGGAGTCATTGTAAGTTTCCAATATCCGTTTCAGTTCTACCTTCCTTTTACGTCGCTGAACTTGCAACAGATCAACTTGACGGCGCAGGCGCAGAGCCGGATGGAGAACTAATGTCCTCCCTGGCAAAAACCGGGCGGCGCGACAGAGGCTCGGCGCTACTCGAGTTCGCGATTGTGTTGCCACTGCTGGTGGTGTTCATTGTCGGGATCTACGACTTCAGCGGGGCTTTCAACCAGAAGCAGAAGATCAGTCATGCGGCGCAGGAAGGAGCGGACTTCGCGGGGGCACAGCCCATGACCGATATGGACCCGGCCAACACGGACCCCGATTCTCTGCACCCGGTAGTTGAAGTAGTTTTCAATTCCCTGGCTGCGAACGGCGTGCTGCCGAACGTGGCCATCGGGACCTGCGCGACGACGCCCGCCTACGTCTCTGGTTTGAGGTGGCAATACAGCATTTCAGGATGCAGCCCGGATCCCCTGGTGATCGAGATCGATCGGGGCGTAGTCGTGGATCCTGGCCCTCCCGCGAGTGTTCGTACTACCGTGAAAGTGAGTTACCCTTATCACTGGCGATTTAACAGTGTGATTCAGCTTCTGTTGCCGGGAGCCGCCTACGCAGCGACCACCGATTTGAGCGAGACGGCGTCCGTGCACAACCAGATGTGAGGCTTTTTGCGGCGTAGAAAATTCAACTCGATACGAAAAGGCGAGGAAGGAGTCGTCGTCGTTCTGGTGGCGGTGTTTCTTCTCTTCGTCGTAGCCGCCATGGCCGCTCTGTCCGTCGATCTCGTGACATTCTACACAGCGCGCAGCGAAGCCCAGCGGGCCGCCGATGGCGCTGCCCTGGCGGGAGCACGGGTGTTGGCTAACTCGGGGATGACATCGGCGGACCCCATGAACACGCTGCTCGCCTCGAGTGCTGAAGACTCTAGCTCGCACTGTGGCGACGCAGGTCGGAGTCGCATTCGAGAACAAGAGTGGGCGGCGCGGTCCGACGTGTCTCGATCAGCTTTCAATGAAACGATCCGGACTTTACAAAAACCCGCACATTATCGTGCAGGTAAGCAGGACCGATCTGCCGGTCTTCTTTTCGCGCATCTGGGGCGACACGGCGGCAACCGTAAGCGCCACCGCCACCGCCGAAGCCTACAATCCGTCGGGATTGAACACCGGTCCGGGGTAGCGCCTTCGGTGAGTCTCACGTTGCGTGAAGCCATGGCTGCTGCCGAATCGGGATCCCGTCACTGGCGGGCAGATTTTTGATCCCAATACGGGAGCGATTGTGGACACAGGCCTGTTGGGTACAAACTCCACTAAATCTCCCGGCTTTGTTGCGGGGAATCTGGAGTCGGCTTGCCCCACTGGCGATTGCGGCAGTGGCGCGGCGCTGCCTGCCCCGACAGCGTGGAGGTACTACATTGGAGATCAGACGAGCTTTCCTGCTCCCACCCAGAGTGTGCCTTCGTGTCCAGCCATCCCTTCGCTGAGCGCCTACCAAACGAGCATTGCCGGCTGCGTACAAACTCCGATCACGTGTCAGAGCGTCGGAAGCATGAATGTCGTGGATATCGACACAGGTAGCTTCCCAGCGCGTGCGACGCGCACCGCTGACGCGGTCAACTGTCTAACCCATGCCACAACAACTCTGGGTGAAGGAGACGTTGCCGATCCGTCGGGGATGGCCGACCCCGCGCCCTTCACATTCCGCGGTGGAACTCAGAACCCGATCGCGAGCGCCAGAAGCCAGCAAATCATGGTCAGCAACTCGCTGGTCACGGTTCCCGTGATCGACGATTCCACGATCACGGCTACCAGCAATACGGCAAAAATAATCGGCTTCGTGCAGCTTTTTCTCAATGCCGATGGCGGTCCGGCGCCGAACGTCGATCCTGCACCCATCCAGACGAAAATCGTCAACATGATTGGCTGCGGCAACAACGCCACGGCCGCACCCATCCAGGGCAACGGCACGTCGGCGGTAACGGTGCGTCTGATTGCGCCGCAGTAGCGGCAGGGATTGGGCTGGTCTGGATTTACCGCACGCTGAGAATGGCCTTCTGCAAAGTTCGTCCGCGATTGTTTCCGACAAAAATAAAGTTGTAGCGGGAGCCGTTGAGCAGAGCGGCGAGGACTTCGCGCGCGGGAGCCGGTCCTAGTTCGACGGCAATCTCTTCACTTTCGGCGCCGGCTGGAATGCCGATCTCCGCGCCGGTATGGCGTTGCACTTCGAAGAGGACCTGGGCGAGAGTGGCGCGTTCGGTGTGTATCCGCAGCAAGCCGTCTTGAAACGTCACATCGACCGGCGGCTTCGGAGGGGGAGCAGGAGCAGCTTCGGGCGAAACCGAAGTCAGGGCGGCGTCCGTCAGTTTGGGTTCCGACGGCTTTACCGGTCCCACCTTCAGCATCACCATGTTTCGGACGGAAAAAATCTGGTAGGCCTGCGGTTCCGCCAGATCGAGAACCACTCGGGTCACGGGCGGATTAGAGGCAAACAGTCCAGCGCGAATCGCTTTCAGAGCGCCGCGATTGACCTGCACATTGCGGAGTTCGGCTGCGGGCAGGGCGCCGGGAAAATCCACGATAATCCGGTCGGGGCCAACGATCATCTGGCTCTGCGGAGCAACCGCCCCGGAGGCCTGGATCTCCACTTCAATCGCCGATCCGGTGCCGAACACGGCCACATGCTGCACGCGGGCAGGGGGTTGCGCCGACATCGGCGCCGCCAGCAAGGCACCTGTTGCCAACAGCCACGCGTAGCTGGAGAGGCGAGTCATGGAAAGTCCTAGGGCAAGTCTAACGCCGCCGGGCGAGGGCGATCACACCCGGAGGTATTAGCACTGATTCCAGGCAGGAGATAATGCGGCCCGGGCCGCTCTCTTGAGTTGAGTTATTGCAAGGACTCACCGCAGCGGGCAAACCACCGCGCCATCCAAAAGCGGAACTAGGCGGCGAATTTGCGCCCAGCCCGTCGATACTGCCAGCTAACCGCCGCCAGACCGGAGGCGAGCAGCAACCAGGTCGCCGGTTCGGGAGCGGGCGGGGGGCGGCGTTTGTGGCGGCAGTGTTTATCGGTCTCCTCTTCTCCAGGTTTGCAGAGTCTTGGAGCCGGGATTCCGTAATTCACGAACGGGAAGTTAAATCCGCCCGCGAAGAGCTTTGGACTGCCAGGCGGATTGGCGTCGATCCCGGGAAGGTTGGGATGAACGCTGGGGAAGCCAAAAGGCAACACCGGACCCAGGGCTGCAATCTCCGCGACGGGCTGGTCGAGAACGTCCAGGTCGGGTTCTTCGTCGGATACTTCCGGCTGGGGAGTTTCCGAGATCTGGTTGCCACAGCGGGCACGGGCGGTGATCTGGCCGTCGGTGATCAGAAGTTCCGCTTCCAGCAGGCGAACTCTTTTGCGCGTCCAGAAAACGTGGTCGCGAAGACGATACGAAAGGTACACTTCACGCGCTCGCTGGGCGCGAGTCATGCGAGCGTTGCGATAGTTGAAGTGCTTGAAATGGCGTCGGACGACGTAGTCTCGTGCCGCGTGCTCCCGGAGATCGGCCACGTCGCGCACTCCGCCGGGGATCACCGAGTAGGGATAGGCTGCCTGCCCGCGGTCCACATGCACGATGTGCGCCTGCGGCATTAAGGCCAGTTTGCGATGGACGTCACCACGGGTCCAGAAAGACTCCGGGAAAAAAGTCGAGGCGTGGAACATGGGCAACGACAAGTGGCGGGCAACACTCTGCCAGGAAACCACCACCAGCATGAGCACCATGCCAGCCGTCAGTAAAGTGCGGCGAATCCGCAGGCGTCTGCGGTACCAACTACGCCGTCTCCGATACAGACGCTGTCCAGCAACACGACCGGTCAATCGCGCTCCTACCAACGCTTTGATCTCGGGACGGGCAGCGGGAGAGCTGAGTAAAGCATCCCGGATACTAACTCACATGAAACCAAGTGAAACAATTCCAGCACATATCAGGCGGGGAGTAACCGCATGGTAACAGAAAGCGCAAGGCAGGAATCCACAAAAGAAGCGGGTCGTATGGCCCATAAGTGCCAGAAGGGGAATTTTACGAGGCCCTCCAAAAGGCGCACGGGGTCGGGCTTTTGAGGCCTCTTAACCCCGGTGCCAGTACATATCCCAGCCCAAGTAGCGCGTAGCGGCCTCGTGAACCGCGCCGGCGGTCGTGGAAAAATTGGCGGCCACGTGATGCTCAAAGCCGCGCTCGCAGATAAAGCGGAGGAGCGACTGCATCTGCTTGATCTCGACGACGCCCGCTCCGCCGAAGGTTTCCAGAGGGTCGTTGGTGAATTGCCCCTCGCCGACATAGCCGCGGATGCGGCCGGCACGATCGTCGGTGGAGAAACGGGCATAACTCATCGGTCCCGATTTCACGCGGCCCACGCAGGTTCCGAAAGTGTTTTCCTTTCCTACGGTACCGGCGATGATTTCCTGGAAATCCATGCGAACATCCTGAAAAAAGTGCTTCGGCAGATTGCTGCAATGGAAACAAACGGCCTTGTTGGGATCGTCTCCGTAGTTGTTGTTCCAGTCGAGCAGGGCGCTTGGCGTTTCCGAGGCCAGCGCCAGAGCGTACATGCTGAGGGTGCCGCAGATATCCACTTCGCAGGCGCTCGGGATGAGGTCGTTGCTCATCATGCTCATGATGGTGCAGGGCACCACGCCGAAGTATTCTTCCATTGACGTCCAGCATTGCACCGCGCTCACGGTAACGGCGGTTTGCTTCATCCAGCCGTCAATCACAGCGCCGAGCTTGGCCATTTTCATGAGTGCGGCTTCAGGGATTCCAGTGGTGCTAACGTACTTTTTAATCTGATCAAGTTTGGCCACGGCGGCGGGATCGTCGTCTTTCATCTTGGCGATGCGTCCGAAAACTTCCGACAAATCGAGCGTCTCGATCGAGATACCCTGCGATTCCAGAAGTTTTTCGCTGTAGCGCACCGTATTGAAGGCGGTCGGACGGGCGCCGATGCTGCCGATGCGCAGATCGCGAAGACCGTTTTTCACCCGGCAAACGGCAGCGAACCAGGCGAGATCTTTCTGGAAATCGGCGGAGTCAGGGCTGACGGTGTGCAGGGTGGTCAGGGAATAGGGGATCCCGTACTGCATGAGATTGTTGCAGACCGACATCTTGCCGCAGAAGCTGTCGCGACGATGGGCGATGGTCATTTTCGCGGCCGCATCGGGAGTGGCCTGCACCAGCACGGGCACACCCAACCGCGCCAGGCGGAGAGTGTCGGCGACGGCGCGTTCGTCGCCGAAGTTGGGCAGGGAGACGATGACGCCATCGATACGATCCTGATTTTCGCGGAACAGCTTGGCGCAGCGTACCGCTTCGTCATGGGTTTCGACGGCGCCGTGTTTGCTTTGCTCGGGGCCCAGGACCACGTAGTCCATGCCGGCACGCTGCACGGCCGACATCATTTCTTCCCGGCCCGCCTTGGCCAGAAGGGCAGGAAAAAAGCCGCGGTTGCCGATGATCAGGCCCATCGTCATCTTCTTCGACGCCATACACTTCCTCTCAAGAAAAAAGTCCGGGCCTTACGCACGCCGCGGAGAGAACTTCACGCAATAAATCAGACCGATTACGAGCAACGTAGCTCCCCACCACACCCCAGCGTGCATATTGAACAGCACGACGGTCGGAGTCGCAGGCGGATACACGAGTTGGTAAATTCCAGCCGCGAAAATCAGAGCGCCGTTCACGGCCAGCGACAAACCGATGAAAAACCAGATCGAGATCATGAACCCTCCACTACCAGAAAATAATGTTCAGGATAAAGAAAACCACCGTCACCACCGCCGCCCAGAAAAGTGGCTTCTGGTAAATCGGCACATTCCCGATGGGCGGAATTTCCGTCTCCCCATACACCAGGCCCGCCAAAGACGCGGTGGGCATGGGTTTTGTGGCCAGGCTTACCGTCACCGTCACCACCACGCAGACCACAAATGACCACAGCGCCTGATACATATCCTGCGCCAGAGCCTTGGCGTGGGGTGAGAGCGCGACGTAGCGCAGCGCGGTGGGATCGATCTTGACCCAAGTCCACATTCCGATCGAAGACAGCGTTCCGCACAGGAGTCCCCAGAATCCGCCGGGGCCGGTGGCGCGCTTCCAGAGCATTCCGAGCACGACCGTACCGAACAACGGAGCGATGAAGAAACTGAATAACGCCTGTACGTAATCCATGATGCTGGCCGACCGCATCACGAGGTACGCAGTGCCTACGCTGATCAGTACACCAATGATTGTGGTCCAGCGTCCCATGTTAACGTAATGATGATCGCTGCCCTTGCTGTTAATAAGTGGACGGTAGATGTCGTAAGTCCAGACGGTCGTGAAAGCGCTAACATTGCCCGCCATGCCAGACATAAATCCGGCAATCAGCGCAGTAACTCCCAACCCGAGTAGTCCGGGGCCGCAGTAACGCGCCAGCATCAGCGGAAGCACATCGTTGTAACTGTGGCCTCCGGTGACGGTGGCTACCGATTCCGGCACCAGCTTTTCCGGCAGCAGGCCCAAACCGAGCAGACCGGGAAGGATCACGATGAAGGGCACCATCATCTTGAACCCAGCGCCGATAATGGGCGCCAACTCAGCGCTGCGCATGTCTTTTGCGGCCAGGATACGCTGGACCACGAGGAAATCGGTGGTCCAGTAGCCCATCGAAATAATCGCGCCCAAGCCGAACACAATGCCGGTCCAGTGAATGCCCATCGGGTTGGCACTGAACGATCCCAAGCCCGACCAAAGATGCACGTATTGCTCCGACGCGCGTTGCGCAATCAGAACCTTGAGATGGCCCCATCCACCGGCTTCATACAGTCCTAGGATCGGAATCAGGAGCGCTCCAGCCCAGATCAGAAAGAACTGTAAGACCTCATTGAAGATGGCCGACCGCAACCCGCCTAGTGTGACATAGACGGCAACAGTAAGTGACGACACCCAGATGCTGAAGTTAATGTCCCACCCCAGCACAATCTGCATCACCTTGGCCATGGCGAACATGTTGACGCCGCTCATGAGCACAGTCATGAAGGCGAACGAGACCGCCGACAGTGCGCGGGCGGGCTCTCCGAAACGGAGCTTCAAATATCCCGGAACTGAATGCGTTTTGGAAATGTAGTAGAACGGCATCATCACCAGCGCCAGGAACAGCATCGCGGGGATCGCGCCGATCCAATACCAGTGCGTGGCCAGAATGCCGTACTGGTAGGCCGATCCTGCCCAGCCCATCAGTTCCAACGCGCCCAGATTCGCGGAAAGAAAGCTTAGTCCGGCGACCCAGGCCGTCATCTCGCGGCCGGCCATGAAGAAATCTTCGCCTGTGTTGGCCCGTCCCTTGAGATACCAGCCGATGGCCAGAACAAGCACGAAATAGAAAACGACGATGACCAAATCGACCGACGACAAATGCACCAGCTGATTACCGGCCAAAAAAAGAGCAAGATTCATCGTAAGGGTCCTTGTCCGTAATAGGCGCTGTCGCCGTGCTTGCGCAGGTAATGCTTGTCATGCAGTTCGCGCGGGAGCGACGTGGCCTCCGAATGGATTGCGAGCGTGTAGTACGACATCTTGGCGACATATTCCAGAATCACCGCATTGTGCGCGGCTTCGGCAGCGTTGGCGCCCCAGCAGAAAGGAGCGTGTCCCGCAACCAGGGCGGCAGGAACCGCCATGGGATCGGAGTTCTTGAACAGCCGGCAGATCGCGATCCCCGTATTTTCTTCGTAGTCCGTGACCACTTCTTCGGGAGTGAGATCGTCGGTAACCGGAACCGGCCCGTAGAAATAATCGGCATGGGTAGTGCCAAAACAAGGGATCGCCCGCCGCGCCTGCGCCCATGACGTTGCAAATTCCGAGTGCGTGTGCGCGACGCCGCCGATGGCAGCAAATTGCCGGTAAAGCTGAAGGTGAGTCGGCAAATCGGATGAAGGACGCAGGTCACCTTCCACGATTTTCCCGTCGAGCGTTGTGACGACCATGTGTTGGGGAGTCAATTGGTCATAGGGCACGCCGCTCGGCTTGATCGCCACCAATCCATCCGCCCGGGAAACGGCGCTGGCGTTTCCAAATGTGTACAACACCAACCCCCGACGGACGAGTTCCAGGTTCGCCTCCAGCACTTCCTCGCGAAGGCTTTTGAGCAACATGTCAGTTTTTCGCCAAATCCCGGTATGTAAACGTTTACGGACCCTCCGCACAGTACCGAAAGGAAGATCGGGTTGTCAATGCCAATGCTTGGTCCTGGGCAATTCGGCCTTCATTGGCGGAATGGCGGATCAGCGATAGAGGAATGGCACCCGAAAAGAAGAATGGTGGAGCTAGTCGGGATCGAACCGACGACCTCATCGTTGCGAACGATGCGCTCTCCCAGCTGAGCTATAGCCCCACGTCTGTTTGGTGGGAGGAACTTGGTAATTTTATCAGCTTGGTCGCCATTGTGCTCTGGGATTGAGTTGTCCGGATGGCTCTCCCCATGACGTCAACGCGATCCCGGCTAACCTATTTCCCAAATCATCGCATCGAAATTTCAGAAGCCGGGTTTACAAAAATTGACGGAAACATCGGCGCGAAAAAGGGGCATCCGCGAGCGTCAGGGCCGGTTGCGGACAGCGAGCCGTTGACGGAATTCAAAGGGCTCAGGTGAACGCATCGCTGCCCCGGGGAGGTTGGTATGCATCGCTCCAAGTTGACGCTTCTGCCAATTGTGGCAGTTGGCGTGGCAGCGCTCCTTATTAGTATCAACGGCTGCGGAGGCATTTCGGGCAACCGCACGCCACCTCCACCGCCTCCTGGCAAGATCAATCACGTCGTCATTATCTTTCAGGAAAACCGCACACCCGACAGTCTGTTCCACGACCCGGTCCTGATCAGCCGTGGCGCGGACATCGCCAGCAGCGGCCTGAACTCTCAAAATCAGACGATCCCGCTGACCCCGGTCTCGCTGGTGACCGAGTATGACATGGCTCACAGCCACAAAGCGTTTCTTGCGGAGTGGAATGGCGGGCTGATGAATGGCGCCGACCAGGTGCATGTCAATTGCCCTCCGGGAAACCCCAATTGCGCTCCACCCAATGCGCCATATCAGTATGTGAAGGCATCGGATGTGCAGCCCTATTTCACGATGGCGGAGACTTACACTTTTGGCGACCGTATGTTTCAAACCAATCAGGGACCGAGTTTCCCGGCGCATCAATATATTGTCTCGGGAAGCTCATCGGTCAGCGAGAAGAGCAACTTCAACGTCGCGGAGAATCCCACCAACACGAACCAGGCATTGACGGGATGCATCGCGCCCTCCGATACCGTGGTCAAGGTCATCGACACCACCGATTCCGATCCTGCTACCAACGAGACGCAGACGATCTACCCGTGCACCGACCGTCCCACACTGACCGACCTGCTGGATGCCAAGTCCATTGACTGGAAGTATTACACGCCGGTGGTGGGCTCGATCTGGACCGCGCCCAATGCGATTGAGCACATGTGCGGGCCAGATGCGCCGCCGCCGAACGGAACCAACTGCGTGGGCGCGGAGTGGAACAACCACGTCGTCATCGGCAAGTCGAATGTGTTGGACGATATCGGCGCCGGCAAATTGGCTCCGGTAAGCTGGGTGATTCCCACCGCCCAGGCGTCCGATCACGCCGGCAATAGCCAGGATACAGGGCCGTCGTGGGTGGCGTCGATCGTGAACGCGATCGGCAACAGCAAGTACTGGAGCGACACCGCCATCATCATTACCTGGGACGACTGGGGAGGCTGGTACGATCACGTGCCGCCACCGCAGATTCACAACTCCTACGAGGTCGGGTTGCGGGTCCCGCTGATCGTCGTGTCGCCCTATGCCAGGGCAGCCTACATTTCCCACATGAATCACGATTTCGGAAGCATCCTGAAGTTTATCGAAAACACGTTCAGCCTGCCGGAGATTGATCCCGCCGTAGGCTACGCGGACTCACGGTCCGACGACCTATCGGACTGTTTCAACTTCAACCAGACGCCGCTGACCTTTAAAACCATCCAAGCCCCGCTGGACGCGAAGTACTTTCTCAACGATAAGTCTCCAGCGGGCCCGCCAGACGACGATTAGTGTGGAGATGCTACGAGCTTCGGGCTGCGAGCTTCGAGCAGGCTGGGTTGGGCGAAGCTCGCAGCTCAAAGCTCCTGTCCTAGCCGTGAAACGTCAAGAAATTGGTGCGAAAGGGGGGACTCGAACCCCCACGGGTTGCCCCGCCAGATCCTAAGTCTGGTGCGTCTGCCAATTCCGCCACTTTCGCACTTGGAAAGGTTTAACAGAGACATTGTAAGCGCGCCGGCTGATCCGGCGCCGATGAATTTTGATGACCGGAAGTGCCATTTTTCTATGTCAATCTAGCGGTTGTACCAGTGCAGGTTATTGACAGGCTGAGAAGTGAGGGTTAGGGTTTGCAGTTACCGGGGTGTGCCGCAAGGTTGAGGTTTTGAAAATCATGAGTGTCCGTCGTGTCTCCTCCCAGCTAGCTCCTCTCTTCGCGCTCCTCTTGCTTTTAGCCACCGCTTTTGGCCAGGGGCCCGGCTTGAGAAAGCGACATGTTCCCACAGCCGAAAACGATCACGACGACGTCCAGAAGCGCGCGGAATGGAACATGCGCGGCCGCGAGGTCGGTCCGGGTCAGTCGGCGGCAGCGCTGCGTCTGCGGGCACATCAGCAGAAAATGGCTATGCGCGCCCAGCGGGCTGCAGCATACAGGGCGTCAGGAACCGCCGGCTTTGGTTCCCTGCCGCAGAACTGGATTAACCTGGGACCGTCGCCGCTCGCGTCCGATGCGACCGGGAATGGATTTCAGGACTACAGCGCGGTCTCGGGACGAGCCACTTCTGTAGTGATCGACCCAGCCGACGCCACCGGCAATACGGTGCTGCTGGGGGGCGCCTACGGTGGGCTTTGGAGATCGACCAACGCAGGGAGCAAGAGCGCGACTCCGAGCCTCGTGAGTTGGCAAGCGCTAATTGATGACCAGCCTTCGCTCGCAGTGGGAGCGATTGCCCTGCAGCCTGGAAACAGCAACCTCATTCTGGTGGGAACCGGCGAGACCAACAGTTCGGGCGACTCCTACTACGGAGAAGGCATTCTGCGTTCCACCGACGGGGGCTCCACCTGGACGCAGATCAAAACGGCGGCGAGCGGCCAGTCATTCCTTGGCATCGGGTTCAGCAAAATCGCGTTCAGCACCTCGAACACCAATCTGGTCGTGGCGACCACTGCCGGCACCATCGGGTTCGATTTCGGGCTTGAGCAGGACGGCGTCTCGACGGCGCGCGGGATTTACTATTCGATCGACGCGGGCGCAACCTGGAATCGAGCGAGCCTCGCGGACAACGCGATCCCGGCTTCAACAACGGGTCTCGTTTACAACCCCAGCCAGGGCGGAACCGGAACTTTCTACGCAGCGATTCGACGGCACGGTATTTACTCCTCTACGGATGGTCAGCACTTCACTCGCCTGACCACGCAACCGACTACCGGTTTGGCCTCGGCAAACTGTCCGGCGGGCTCGAATTCTTCCAACTGCCAGATCTATCGGGCGGAGTTCACGGTGACCCCGGGCCGGAACGAGATGTACGTGTGGGTCGTCGACGCGCAGTCGTCTGGAAATCGACGATGGAATCTGGCAAACCACCAATGGCGGAACAGCGTGGACGCAGATTCCGGACAGCGGGATTACAAACTGCGGCCTCGGAGGCGACAGCGGAGGTGACGGCGGATGCGGGGTTCAGCAGGGAGCCTATAACCTTGAATTGGCTGCAATTCCAAACTCCACCGGAACCGATGTTTATGCGGGCACGATCAATATCTATAAATGCCACCTGGCAAACGGAGCGAGCGCCTGCTCCACCATCGACGCCAATGTTCCCAACAACTGGATCAACCTCACACACGTCTATGGTTGCGGGAATACGGAACTGGGCGCGCTGGCACACGTACATCCCGATCAACACGGCCTGGCACTCATGGTGGTCGGCAGTAAAGCGCCGGGATACTTCGCGCACGACGGCGGAATCAGCCGCACCTTGGATGGATACGCCGGGTTGAACAGCGGCAGTTGCACGGGAACGAATCAATTTGACAGCCTGAGCGAGACTTTGGGTTCGATGACCGAGTTTGTATCGTTCTCCGTTCACCCGACAAGCCCGGATATTATGCTGGGCGGCACGCAGGATAACGGTTCACCTAAAACCAGCACGGGGACGACCAGCCCTTCGTGGGAGAACGCACTTGGGGGTGATGGCGGCTTCAACATCATTAATCCCAATATCGCCCCACCCGACTTCGGCGACGGCATCGCAGGCGATGAATGGTTTACGTCAAATCCAGGTTCCGTGATCTGCGTTTGCGAGGACGGAGTCATCTGCGACGACAACGACGCCTTTCTGGAGGCTATACCGGGCTATCCGAATACTGGGAACATCGATCAGGGCGCTTTCTATACTCCGTTCATACTCGACCCGCAGAGCACGGGCGAGATGCTGATCGGCACCTGTCGAGTGTGGCGGGGGGACACTCCGAATGCTGTTTTCGTTCCCTTGAGCAATAATTTCGACACCGGAACTACAGCGCTCTGCAACGGTGGAGAAGTCAATCAGGTTGCCGCTTTGGCGGCAGGCGGGCCGAAGGATACGAACGGGTTTTCCAACGTTGTTTATGCCACGACTTGGGGCTACGGTCCGTTCGCGGGGATTGGAGGCGGCGAAGTCTGGCGCACCACCACTGCAGCGACCACCGCGCTCTCGAACGTCACGGGCAACATCAATCCGAACCATTACGCTATCTCGTCTGTGGCCATGGACACTTCCGCAGGCGACGGAAAGACAGCCTATGTTGGCATCATGGGCTTCCACACTTCACACGTGTGGAAGACGACCACCGCCGGCACCAGTTGGACCGACTGGACCGGGAACCTGCCGGATGCTCCGGTGAGCGCCCTGCTGGTGGATTCGGCGGCCGGCCTCATTTATGCCGGGACTGATGTAGGACTGTTCTCCAGCCCAACCTCCGCCGCTAACTGGACAGAAGTCGGTCCCGCTGCGGGTACCGGACCTGGATTCCTGCCTAGCGCCCCGGTCACTGCGGTCCAGATATTCAACGGCGGAACCGTCAAGAGGCTTCGCGTGTCTACTTACGGGCGCGGCATTTGGGAATTCGACATTTCCACCGACTTCACGGTTCCCGGGAACCTTGCGGACACTCTTGCGGCCGATCCTGGCCAAACCACGACGACCTCGATGACTATCAGCCCAGTCGGGACGAGTCCGTTTGGCGCCAGTGTGACCTATCGATGCTCAGCTGGATTGCCAGCTGGCGCGACTTGCTCGTTCATCGCCCACGCAGATCAACGCGGGTATGTCGGCGACGACCGTGACGATCACTGTGACCACTAAAGGTCCCTTCACCGGAGCGGCAGGCCCGACTCACAAACAGGTCAGACAGCGCAGCAGCCTGTGGCTGCCATTGGGTCTGCCGCTGGCGGGACTCGTATTCGTGGGACTGGCCGGATTTGGTCTGCCTCGGCGATACAAGATAATCGGGATGTGCTCGATCCTCTTGCTGGCCGGGCTAGTGATTTCCTGCGGCGGCGGAGGCGGCAGTTCACCACCACCACCGGTTGCCGTCAGCGTAAACCCGCCCACTGTCAATTCGCTCTATCCCAACTTGAACGGAGCTCCGGCGCAGACGCAACAGTTCACGGCTACCGTCAGCAATGCAACGAATAAGTCGGTGACATGGGCGGTCGCGGGCGGAGATGCTAACGGCACGATCGATGCGAACGGCCTCTACACTGCGCCGACTGCGGTCCCGGCGGGTGCGGTGACGGTCGCGGCTACGGCGGCGGCGGACACTTCCAAATCCGGCCATGCAACCGTCAACATTCAGACGCCGACGCCGGGAGGAACTTACCCGGTGACGGTGACCGTGACCGAAGGCACAGTGCAGCACACGACAACATTCAACCTGGTTGTGGCCACACCGTAGAAAAGCCGCAGGTAAAGAGGCGGGGCCGGATTTGTGGCGCCGGCGCCTCGCCGGCAGTCACGAGGGCACCTTGCCCTGGCTGTGTCTAGGGTAAGATCCGCAGCGTCTGTGTCCGAACCGACTGCCCGGCCGGCGGGGCGCCGGCGCTACATTTACCCCTTTCCGGTTATTTGAATCCAGCGGCGTGGAGCTATCATCGGAATAGGTGGCAGTTGAAGTAAGATCGACGGCCATGTAACACACTTACCAAGCCGATTCTGGCAGATTCAGCTGACAACTGAAAACCTGCTCCAGACCTGATGAGACGAGTCAGGAAGGAGTAACTACAATGAGACACCACTTTCGCCTGGTGGCGATTCTGGCTGCGTGCCTGTGCGCGTATGGCGTTTTGCTGGCGGCGTTCCGGCTGTTGAATCAGCCGCGTAATATCGCCGTGCTCGGGGGCGTGGCTGTGATTTTTGGCTTACTTTTGCTCGTGCCGGTTGTCCTGCGCACGATTTGGAGGAGACTATGACCATATTCAACAGTGATCGTGACAATCGTTCGCCGGGCTTGGCGGAGTTCGCGTCCGGCGTGACGCGCCGCTCGGTTTTGCTTCCGCTGTTTGGGATTGCGGCGCTGGGGTTCGGAATCTGGATCGTCTCGAACCTGGTGAATGTAACTCGCATTGAGGCGGGGTATGTGGGGATTGAAATCAATCTGGCCGGCAGCCAGCGTGGCGCTTCGGAGATTCCGATGCGCACGGGTTGGGTTTTCTACAGCCCGGTGACAACCCAGATCATCGAGTTCCCGACCTATGTCCAGACGGTCAAATGGACTCGGGACACAAACGAAGGCCATCCTCTGAATGAAGAGATGGGCTTCAACAGCAAGGAGGGCATGGAAATTTTCTCCGACGTGTCGCTGTCGTATGCGATTGAGCCGACCAAGGTGCCGGATTTTTATGTGAAGTATAGGGTTGGCAGTCTGGACCTGTTCACGCACGGCATCCTGCGCGACATCGTGCGCAATTCTCTGAACGAAGTGGCTTCGACCTACACCGTCGAGGACATCTACGGCGAGAAGAAAGCGCAGTTCCTGCGACAGGTACAGGAGCAGATACAGGAGAAAGTAACCAATGTCGGTGTTGGCGTGCAGCAGTTCGGATTCATTGGCGCGCCGCGGGTACCCGGCGTGATCGCGCAAGCGATTACGGCCAAAGCGCAGGCGATCCAGGAAGCCGAGCGGGCCAAGAACGAACTCGCCACCACCCAGGCAGAAGCAGCGAAGAAAATCGCGGAGGCCGAAGGTGACGCGAAGTCGGCAGTCATGCGAGCGCAGGGCGAAGCCGATGCCAACCGCATCCGGCAGAACTCGCTGACCGCGCAATTACTCGAACTGCGGCGCCTTGAAAACCAGCGGGCGCTGATCGAACGATGGAACGGTCAGCTTCCGACGGTGGAATCTGGACAGAGCGCGCTGATGCTCCAACTGCCGCATCAGCAGTAATGTAACGCCGTCCCGGCGGTAGTCCCGGCGGGCAACTCGCCCGCCGGAGGCCGGGGGCAAATTCGCCGATGGCTCGGTCTTTCTGGTAACCTCCCCCTAGCTCTAACTCTCACCATCATGCCCACCAAACGACGCGTCGTCATCACCGGCATGGGCGTAGTCAGCCCGAATGGCATAGGGCGCGCCGCGTTTACTGAAGCGATCCTCGAAGGGCGCAGCGGCGTTCGTCGCATTACACGGTTCGATCCCAGCGAACTCAATGTACAAATTGCCGGCGAAGTCGCGGGCTTCGACGAATTGGCGTGGATGGACAAGAAAGACCGGCGGCACGTGTCGCGCGTCCTGCCGCTGGCGATTGCGGCGGCCAGCGAAGCATTTGCCAGTTCGGGTCTCGATCCGACGCGGCTTTCGCTGGACGATCTTCGGCGCTTCGGAGTGATCATCGGGTCGGGCGGCGGGTCGCAGGAATTTACCGAGCAGCAGTACGAATTGTTTTTTCACGACAAGCAGCGACAGATGAGCGTGCATTGCGTTCCGACGACGGTCATGGGAACGCTGGCTAGCGACCTCAGTATTCGCTTCGGGCTGCGGGGACCTAGCCATGTGGTTACGACGGGATGTACTTCTTCCACCGACGCGCTGAATTATGCGACCCGGCAGATTCAATCCGGACGCGCCGATTTCGTGCTCAGTGGCGGCGCCGATTCGCCGATTGCGCTCGGCATCGTCAAGGGATTCATCCTGATGAAGATCATGACCAGCAAGTGGAACCATGCGCCGGAAAAGGGCTCGCGGCCGTTTTCGGTCGATCGCGACGGCTTCGTGCTCGCCGAGGGTTCCTGGATGTATGTGCTGGAAGAGTACGAGCACGCGAAGGCGCGCGGCGCGACGATGCTCGCTGAGATCGTCGGATACGGTTCCACCTGCGAGGCGTTTCATCGGGTGCGCCTGCAGGAGTGCGGCGAAGAGCCGGCTCGCGCGATTGGTCTCGCCATGCAGGAGGCGGGCGTCACGCCGCAGGACATTCACTACGTCAACCTGCACGGCACTTCGACCGATCTTAACGACCGCATCGAAACCCGCGCGTTAAAACTCGCGCTGGGCGAGGACCGGGCTCACCAGGTACCGATGTCGGCGTTGAAATCGCAGATCGGACATCCGCAGGGCGCATGTGGCGCGGCCGGGGTCGCTGCCACCATCGTCGCCATGCAGACGGGACAGATTCCTCCAACGCTCAATCTCGATACACCTGATCCACTGTGTGATCTGGACTATGTACCTCAACCCGGCCGACGGGCTGCGATCGAGCATGCGGTTGCGAACTGCATCGCGTTCGGCAGCAAGAATTCTGCGCTGGTGCTGCGGCGGGCAAGTTAGGTCACGAGCTTCGAGCTACGGGCTTCGTGCAGGCTCACCTTTAACGTTATCAGTGCGGGAAGCCTTCAGCCCGCGGCGCCCAGCTGCCGACCCGCGATTGACTCCGCCGCAGGCAAGCCCTACCATAGCGACTCGGAACCCGCGTTTTCCACATGATCGGACAAACCATTTCTCATTACCGCATCCTCACCAAGCTTGGGGGCGGGGGTATGGGGGTGGTCTACGAGGCCGAGGACATCAAGCTCGGCCGCCACGTCGCGCTCAAGTTTCTTCCGCCAGACCTGGCCGGTGATCCGCAGGCGCTGGAGCGTTTTCAACGCGAAGCGCGTTCTGCTTCAGCGCTCAATCATCCGCATATCTGCACGATTTACGAGGTTGACGAATACGAAGGCCAGCCCTTCCTCGCGATGGAATTTCTGGAGGGCAATACCCTCAAGCATTCCATCAGTAGTCATCCAATGGAGATTGAGCAGGCGCTGACGATCGCTATCCAGATTGCGGACGGCTTGGATGCGGCCCATGCCAAGGGCATCGTGCATCGGGATGTGAAGCCGGCCAATATCTTCATCACCAAGTCAGGCCAGGCAAAGATTCTCGACTTCGGACTGGCGAAACAGACTTCGCAGCCCGGCAGCGTCGACTCCGAGCTGACGCTGACCCATGATCACCTCACCAACCCCGGCACCAGCCTGGGCACGATCGCCTATATGTCTCCCGAGCAAGCGCGCGGCAGGGATCTGGACTCGCGCACCGACCTGTTCTCGTTCGGAGCTGTGCTTTACGAGATGACGACCGGCATGATTCCGTTTCGCGGTTCCGGTACCGCCGAGATTTTTGACAGCGTATTGAATCGCGAGCCTACGCCTCCAGTTCGTCTGAATCCGGCTACTCCGCAGGATCTGGAGCGCATCATCGGCAAAGCGCTGGAAAAAGACCGCGATGTGCGTTACCAGCACGCCTCGGAAATGCGCGCCGACCTCAAGCGCCTGAAACGGGACACGGAGTCGGGCAGGATCTCGTCGGCTGGACCTGCTAGCGCCGCAGCTTCTTCGGCGCGAAACCCGTTGGTGAAATGGGGATTGGTTGGCTTGGCGGCGATCCTGCTAATTGCGACATTGGTGTTCACGTACACGCGCCTCCACGGCAGTCATCCGGGCCCGGCGGCGGAAGGGGAACATGGCGGTGCAACCACTAAGGCGGGACTTCATACCGTCGCTGTTCTTCCCTTCCGTTCCCTTTCGGGGGACGCCGCCGATGCGCAGTGGGGCATCGGGATGACGGACGCAATCATTACACGGCTGGCCACGTTGCAAAATCTCGCGGTCCGGCCCACCAGTTCCGTCCTGAAGTATGTGAAGACTCCGACCGATCCAGCGCAAGCCGCTGAGGAATTGCAGGTGGATTCCGTGGTCGATGGAACGTATCAGCGGGCGGGCGGCGTGATTCGAGTCTCGGTGCAACTCATCGACCAGAAGGGCAAAGCGGCGCGGTGGGCGGAGCACTACGACCTGCGCGCCGATGACATGCTCAAGTTTCAGGACGAGGTCGCGAAGAAAGTTGTGGATGGCTTGCAGGTCGAGGTCTCCGGCAACGAGCAACAGACACTCCAGGCGCCGCTGACGTCCTCGCCGCAGGCGTACAACTTGTATCTGCAGGCGCGCTTTTACCGCAACGATTACTTCATGCGTACCCAGGCCGAGAGCCTGCACAAAGGCGAACAACTCGCGCAGGACGCGATCGCGAAGGATCCGAACTTTGCCGAAGCGCATGCACTGCTCTCCACGCTCTACCTTTTGGAGAGCGCAAATCTTTCCACGAACGCAGCGGAGAACCTGGCGGCCAGCGAAAAGGCGGCCCGCCGCGGCTATGCTTTGAAGCCGAATTCTCCCGACACGCTCATGGCATTAGGTGGGGCGCTCACCGAGGAGGGTCGCAATCTGGAGGCTCTGAAGGCATTGCGACAGGCGGTAGCGATCGCGCCAAATTCCGAAACCGCGTGGGATCTGCTCGGCTACCTCTACCATTACACCGGGCTCCTGGATTTGGCGGAAAACGCCTACGACCGCAGCATCGACCTGAATCCGACAACGATCCGCAGCCAGTGGATGCACGCTCGCATGCATCTCTACCAGGGCCGCCCGGAGGAGTCCGAAGAAGCCATGCGGACCGTATTGCAGGCGAATCCGAATCAGTTCAAGGTTCTCGCGTATCTGGGCGAATTTCTTTACTATCAGGACAAATACGACGAAGCCGATAAGGTCTTCACCAAAGCGATTGAACTCAGCCGCGGCAGTGGGGATTCCGCTCCCACGCTGCTGGCGGCATTTTTGTACGCTTCGCAGGGACAACGGAATCGCATCGATCCCGAAGTGTTCAAGATCAGACCCGAGCAGACCATCGACGGCGATCGTGCCTACTGGATCGGCGGAATCTACTGTCTGCTTGGCGACCGGACACAGGCGCTGACATGGCTACGCCGGGCAGTCGTGCTGGGAAATCACAATTATCCCTGGTTCCAGCGGGACAAGAATTACCATCGCCTGCACGACGATCCCGAATACCAAAAGATCATGGGAGAAGTCCGCGATCATCTGGAGGAATACCGGAAGGCCGTCGCCACTGACTAACACCGCTTGCATGTTTGTTGTCTCGACCTCCGCCCTAAACAGTTTGCACACGCGAGATTTCTTTCCTCATTGAACGCAACCGTGTAGACACCAACGTCGACCGGATGTACTATCCACCCTAGTAGTCACTCCCCTCAGCACTGGCAAGACTCCAAATGTTGTTCTTAACGAGTTCCCCACGGAGGAAATTGCAGATGCGAAAAATACTCACCCTGGTTCTGGTCGTCGCGTTAGTCAGCCTTTTTGGCTTGTTTACGGCTGCTACCGCCCAACTCTCACCCTTGCAGAAATTTCAATCGCCCGCCGCGAAATTCTCCAAGGCGGTCGCTTTTGACAGGACGCCACCAGCGCGGAACATGGCGCAAGGTCTCCCTCGCTTCCCAGCACTCTTCGACACCGATTTTCGTCCGGAACGAGTAATCACCGCGGCCCCCGACCGCGGGTTTTCTGGCGACAGGGCTCGACAACTCAGAACGGGCACGGCGAACATTCCGAGCCCGGCGCTGACGTTTGAAGGCGTATCCAACCAAGACAACTTCAACATTTTTGGAGGCCTCGTGGCTCCGCCGGATCCAGTCGGCGCGGTCGGGCCCAACCACTACGTCGAGATGGTCAACCTCGCCTTCGCGGTATACGACAAGCAGGGGAACCGGTTGCTCGGCCCGGTCGACACCGGAACGCTGTGGGCAGGCTTTGCAATCCCGGATTGCACCGATCCCTCGGGCGATCCCATTGTGCTCTACGATCACTTCACCGACCGCTGGCTGCTCTCTCAATTCACGACCCGCGGACTTAGTGATCCGTCGCTGCCTTTCTACAACTGCGTCGCGATTTCGGTTACCGGCGATCCAACCGGCGAATATTACCGGTACGCATTCCAAACCACTCAGGATGGTCTGTTTTTCTTCCCCGACTATCCCAAGTACGGATCCTGGCCCAAGTCGTTCGTACTGACATCGCGCGATTTCGGTCCTACCGTCGAGTACGGCATCAGCGTCTACGCCCTTGAAAAAGACAAGATGATCGCCGGCGATCCGAATGCGCGCGCGGTGAAGTTCTTCCTCGACTCGGACGTCGTGGGACTGAACCTGATTGGTGACGGCCTGCTGCCCGGCGATACCGACGGTCATCACCTTCCCGGGTCCAACAACCCGATTCCGCTCATCGGCACACAGGACGATGGAGGGGGATATGGCGCGACGTCCGATGCACTCAATATCTGGGAGATGACGATCAAGTGGCGCAAGAACCCAATCGCGTCGATCAGGTTCGCGGCGCAGCTTCCCATCGAACCTTTTGACACCATATTCCCCTGCGGCGTGGTTGCTGGCTCGCAGCCCCCGAGCGCGCGCGACTGTCTCCCCGAGCCGGGCGTCACCGACGGGAGCCGCTTTCTGGACATCCTGTCCTACCGCCAGCGTCCAACTTTCCGGGCTGCGTATCGCAGGCTTGGTAGTTACGCCTCCATTGTCACCAACCAATCCGTGGAGGCGGCACCCGGCGTAGCCGGTATCCGGTGGTGGGAAATCCGGAGAATCGGCGGAGCCTACTCCCTGTATCAGGAGGGAACGTACGCGCCAGACGACGGCGTTCACCGCTGGATGGGCAGCATTGCCATGGATCGCAAAGGCAATATGGCTCTCGGATACAGCGTAGTGAACGGTACCGATGTGTGGCCGGGCATCCGCTACACCGGCCGCATGCGTAAAGACCCGCTCGGGCAAATGACCCTGGGCGAAGGCACTATCATCGACGGCACGGGAGTGCAGTTGACCACCAATTCGCGCTGGGGCGACTACACCTCAATGAACATTGACCCCAGCGATGACTGCACGTTCTGGTATGTGAACGAGTATTACGAAATCGACGGAATCATCGGTGTCAATACCGCACCCTGGCAAACCAGGATCGGCAGCTTCCGGCTACCCGGATGCGGAGGCGATTAGTAAGGCTCGCGACTCAAATCCCTCTGCCCGCCGCGCTTTTGCGTTGCGGGCAGAGTTTTTTTTTGCAGCGCCCTTGATCGACCCATTGCCAATCGAACACGACCGATCGTGTTTGCAAAGCTTCAGCGCCAGTGAGATTATCTGCTAGAAAGTTGATTACAAATTAGAAACGCTTTCGCGCGATGGATCATCTCAACTCCTGAAGGACATGGCACGATCAACTCCCACCACGCATCGCCCCACCGGACATCACGGTAACTCTCTCCCGCCCTACAGTGGCGGCGGCGATGACGGCCGCAACGATCGTGGCAGCGGCGACAGCATGCCCAATTACGGACAGCGCCTGCGCCGCGCGCGCTGGGCGCTGGCTGTATTTATGACGCCGATCCTGATGCTGTTCATTTCCTTCACCGTGGTGTACCTGATTCGCCGCGGTTTCGTCAGCTTCGATGTGTCCAGCGACACTTATGTGCGGACGTGGGTTCCGGTACGTCTGCCGTGGGCGATCCTGATCGTGAACACACTCGTCCTACTTTTGAGCAGTGTCACCATCGACCTGGCTCGCCGCGCGATTACTCGCGAGGCCGCATTGGCTCCGGTTAAGTCCATTCCCGGGGTTTCCCTGGGAGACGAGCGCTCCATTCCGTGGCTCGGATTCACCACGATTCTTGGACTTCTTTTTCTGGCGGGCCAGCTTTTTGCCTGGCAGCATCTTTCAGCCACCGGCTTTCATCTGCTCGGCGGCACGAGTAGCTCTTTCGTTTACATACTGACCGCCATGCATGGAATTCACCTCGCGGGCGGAATCCTGGCGCTTACCTTCGCGAACATTGCCGCCGTGTTGGACCGCCCGGTGGAATCGCGCCGCATTGTTGTGGATATCACAGCCTGGTATTGGCACGTCATGACAGGACTTTGGGTTTGTATCGTCGGATTGTTCACGTTCGCGGCGCAGTGAGTGACGCCAATACGAAAGAGTTTCGGCGACAAAATCTCCGCTACCTACTTCTCCGCTCTTTCCAAACATCCCGCCCGAAACGATCTCCCGTCCAGACGATGCAGGCGCTTGGCTTGCGCGGGTGTGATCAAACGGGTGTGGGAGATGGTCAGCAGGTATTCGGCTACGAACCAGACCGGTTTCTCGGTTGTCATCCAGTCGAGATGATCGAAGCGGCGCATATCGACAGGTCGCGAGAAGGTTCGCAGAGTCCGCTCCCCGAGCAGATTGAAGTAGACCTCGAAATAACTGAGCGCCAGTTCACGCAGCGTGCGATAGACGGGCTCGCGATAACGGCATCCGGTGTAATTCGACTTGGCGAGCGCGCCCCAGTGTCCGTCGACGCGATAGACGGCAATGACGTGATCGGTGTCGTGTTCAGCTTCCAGATCGAGCAGGAGCGGGGGATATCCGTTGACGCGCAGAGCCGCGGCGGCGAAGAGCGCGCCCTCGTAGCAATGGGAAGTATTCTCGCGCAAGACGCGGCGCGGCGACCAGGCTGTATCGGCTAGGTGGTAGGGCATGTCGTTGAGCACACGCTGAATACCATGCGGGGTTTTCATACTTCGCAACTTGCGCAGTTCGGCGGGCGTGAAACCCCAGGGGTTAGCTGTCTTCATTGGCGGCGTGGTTCGAAGGTAGCAGGATTCGACATGGGTTGGGAATAGATTGCCCGATGCGCGGGCTCGGGAACTGCGGGCTAGGGCAACAACTCCGCCAATTCGCGAGGACTCTCGATCAACACGTCCGGGGGAATTTCATCCAGCGTGTGCGGAGCGAACCCATAGGTCACGCCGCACGTCCACATACCAGCATTCCGCCCGGTCTGAACGTCAATCGACGAATCGCCAATTATCATCGCTTGCGATGCTGGGACACCGGTCTCTTGGAGAATGGTCTGAACGCCCAGCGGATCGGGCTTCTTGGTTGAAAAGCTGTTGCCGCCGTAGATGCGGACGAAGAAGTCCCCCAGGCCCAGCGCCTGGACGATGTCGCGCGAAGGACGGACGGGCTTATTGGAGAGCACTGCCATCAGCCGTTGCAGGCCGTTGGATGGGGTCGCGAGCCGGGTCAGAGCTTCCGGAATCCCGGCGTAGATCGTGGTGTGATCGAGCTTATGGATCCGGTAGTAGCCGAGAAAGTAGTCCAAGGCGGGTTGGAAGTTCGCTTGGTCGGCGGAGTCGCCGAGCGCGCGGCGCACCAGGGCGGGCGCGCCGTCGCCAACATAGGAAGCAATGACGTCGTCGGACAATTCCGGCCGCTCAAAATGCCGCAGCATCGCATTGACCGAGTGGATCAGATCCAGCCGAGAATCGATGAGGGTTCCGTCCAGGTCAAACACCAGCAGCCGGATGAATCGCGGATCAAACTTGCGCAAAAACCGAATCATGGAATATTCAGAATAGATGAGGCAGGCGTCGGGTGTCAGGTCTCAGGTCTCAGGTCTCAGGTCTCAGGTCTCAGGTCTCAGGTCTCAGGAACTTGGACGATCGGTCAGGGTGGGCCGACTGATTTTCCTGACACCTGAGACCTGCTCTTCTCCAACTGCCGCTGCCCGTTTACAATAAACGGTTCCTAGCCGCCCGGGGTGATGACACGATGACTCCTACAAAAGTCGATCCCAAGCTGCACGAGCACGGCGTTAAGGACAAGGCCAAGGCGAAGACCTACCAGGGGCTGAGCGGTCAGCAGCTCATTGACGGCTACCGCGTGATGTACACCTCGCGGCGGGTGGATGACCGCGAAATCCTGCTGAAACGCCAGCAGAAAGTCTTCTTCCAGATCTCGGGCGCGGGACACGAGGCCATCGGGGTTGCTGCCGCCTACGCTCTGAAGAGCGGCTACGACTGGTTTTTTCCTTATTATCGCGATCGAGCGCTCTGCCTGGCGTTGGGCGCGACGCCCTACGAAATGCTGCTGGGCGCCGTCGGCGCGGCCGACGACCCCAGTTCCGGCGGACGCCAGATGCCCTCGCACTGGGCGTTCAAGCGGCTGAACATTGTCACGCAATCCTCGGCGACGGGCACACAAATTCTCCATGCCGTCGGTTGCTCCGAGGCGGGACGTTACTTTTCGCAGCGTCCCAGCGCCGCCCAGAAGGGCGAGGGCGACTACCGGCAGTTCAAGGATGTCCAGTTCCAGGGAGACGAGATCACTTATGTTTCGCTGGGCGATGGTACTACCAGCGAAGGAGAATTCTGGGAAGCGCTCAATAGCGCTTCCAACCGGCGGCTGCCGGTTCTGTTTTGCGTCGAAGACAACGGCTACGCGATTTCGGTGCCAGTGGAAGTCCAGACGTCGGGGGGGAATATCTCGCGTCTGGTGTCGGGGTTTCCGAATTTTCACTTTGAGGAACTGGACGGCACCGATCCCATCGCGGCCTACGCCGCGCTCAAGCGGGCGGCGGATCACTGCCGCGCGGGACATGGTCCGGCGTTCGTGCATGCGCATGTGATTCGTCCCTATTCGCACTCGTTGTCGGACGACGAGCGTCTGTACCGTCCCGACAGCGAACGCCAGCGGGATGCGGCGCGCGATCCGATTTCCTGTTTACAGATGTTTCTGCTGCGCGAAGGCATCCTCGACGAGAAGGGCATCAACAAGATCGAAAGAGAAGTCGACGACGAAGTGCAGGCCGCCGCTGACCAGGCTCTGGCCGCCGCGGTGCCGCAGCCAGACACGATTTACAACTTTGTCTATTCGCCGGACATCGATCCCACCTCGTCGGAGTTTGCGACGCAGCCGGCGGGTGCGGCGACCGAGACGGGCGGCGACGGCAAACGTTCGGCAGCTTCGGTACCGAAGACGATGGCCGATCTGATCAACACTACGCTACGCGATGAAATGCGGCGTGATGAGCGCATCGTCATCTTCGGCGAGGATGTGGCGGATGCCAGCCGCGAAGAATACATCAAGCAGAAGCTGGTCAAAGGCAAAGGCGGCGTCTTCAAACTGACTTCCGGCTTGCAGATCGAATTCGGCTCCGACCGCGTCTTCAATTCTCCGCTGGCCGAAGCCACCATTGTCGGGCGCGCCACGGGAATGGCGGTGCGCGGGCTCAAGCCGGTGGTCGAGATTCAATTCTTCGACTACATCTGGCCGGCCATGATGCAAATGCGGGATGAACTTCCGACCATCCGGTGGCGGTCAAACAATGCATTCTCCGCGCCAGTCGTGATTCGCGTGGCGATTGGCGGCTATCTGACCGGGGGCGCGATTTATCACTCGCAGTGCGGCGAGAGCATCTTCACGCATACGCCTGGGATGCGAGTCGTCTTTCCTTCCAACGCCCTCGATGCCGCCGGACTGCTGCGCACCGCGATCCGTTGCGATGATCCCGTGCTCTTCCTCGAACACAAGCGCCTGTATCGCGAGACCTACGGACGAGCACCTTATCCCGGGCCGGACTACATGATTCCGTTTGGCAAAGCGAAAACCGTGCAGGCTGGAACGGACCTGACTGTGATCACCTACGGCGCGGTCGTGACCCGCGCTTTGCAGGCGGCGCAGAAACTTCAACGCGAACACCAGATCAGCGTTGAACTGATCGACTTGCGTACCTTAAGTCCATTTGACTGGGACGCCATCGCAACTTCGGTCAAAAAGACCAATCGCGCGCTGATCGCTTACGAAGATTCCCTCAGCTGGGGCTACGGCGCCGAAATCGCCGCCCGCATCGCCGACCAACTCTTCCACCATCTGGATGCACCGGTAAAACGGATCGCTGCCACCGATACTTTCATCGCATACCAACCGATTCTCGAGGACGCGATCCTGCCGCAGGTAAGCGATCTGTTCCGGGCGATGAAGGAACTGGCAGAGTTCTGACAATGAATGACCCTTCAAGGAGTAAGTAGTTGGAGGTTTTTCGTCTTAGCTTGAAGTCCCCGGTCAAAGGTCACAAGTGTGAGTCCCCATAGAGCCGCGAAAGCAACCAAATAGGCGTCAGCCCAATCTTTCGGAGAGCGATCTTTCCTTTGAGAATGCGACCGAAAAGCCGATTCCAAGTCCGCAGGTTCATCCAGGAACACAACTCTTGAATCTTTAAGCCAGCGGTCATAGGACCGCCAGGCTTCCACCTGGTTGATCACTTCTTCCCCCATCACAGCGGGGGTCGTGAGCAAGCGTAGCAGGCTCATTTGCGTAATCCGGCAAAAACATATCGACGATTCAGTGCCGAGCTCGGAGAGCCATTGCGCAGCGCTCGGGTTATGAATGTGGGACTCGAGAGTCAACGCGACCCAGACATTCACATCAGGGAAAAGGAATGATCTCGAAGATTTTTGCATTGTCCAACACGAGTGAGCCCGGGCGCTTGGATCGAATCAGCGGCGAAGAAACGAAGTGAGCGGGCCGAGGAGCGGACCCTTTTAGTTCGCTTTGGACTCCGCGCAAAATCAGTTCCTTCACGGATCGACCCTCCTCAGCGGCCTTACTCTTGAGCCGGCGGTAAAGGCGGTCCGGAATGTCAACCGTGGTGCGCATGAAAGTCATGCTACCATATTTATGGCTGGGTCGGCCGACAATTAGGAACGCGAGACCAAGTCTCAGGAAAACCAGGACCATTCTCGAAGCAGCTTTCCTGAGACCTGAGTCCTAACACCTGACACCTGGTTTTCTCCTACCAGTCCGAGTACACAGTGCCATCGACGGAAACAAGATTCGAGCCGCTGTGGACTCCGGACATCCCGGTGTCGGTCTGCTCGGGGGACAGGATGGTGTCGTCTTCTTCTGGAACCCAGGTATCGTTCCGGCCGGTGATGTCATCGGGGATGGACTCGATGTAGCCGGCCGACTCCAGATCTCCCAGAGACTGTGGGGCTCGCTTCTTGTCCAGCGTGTACTGCACGATCATGCGGTTGAGTGTCCACAGGTTTTTGCGCAGGTTGTCTTCCCGGGCGCGGTTGATACTTTGGCTGTAGATGGGCACGGCGATCGCCAGAAGGATCAGAATGATGGTGAGCGCGACCATCATTTCGATCAGGGTGAACCCGCGCGCTCGCTCATTCGCAAGACTTCTCATCGGATGTTACTTCGTCGCTTGGCTACTTCAACCAGCTGGAATAAGCTGTGCCCTCGCTGGACATCTCGTTGGATCCGCTGTGGACATAGCCGATGCCGGGCTCGTTCGGGTTCCAGGCTTTCTGCGGATCTTCCGGTTCCGTGACCCAGGTGTCGGATCGGCCCGTGATGTCCTCGGGAATGTACTTGAGGTATCCGGCCTGCACCAGATCGTCGAGTGCCTGCGGCGCTTTCCGCTTGTCGAGCGAGTAGGACTCAATGACCTTGTTGAGCGTGGTCAGATTCGCATGCAGCTTGGCCTCTCTCGACCTCTTGATGCTCCGGTCATACATGGGAAGAGAGATTGACAGGAGAACGAGGATCAGGCTGATGACCACCACCATTTCGATCAGCGTAAAACCGAGGGCGCCGGATTTGGACCTGAACTTCATCTACCAGTCCTTATACTTCGAGTCGTCCAGAGCCGTGCCGTCGGACTTACTGTAGACATCGAAGACGTTTTGCCCGCCCCAGGAATCGGAGTCGGCATCGTCCTGCATGGAACGCATGCCCCATTCGTTGTTGCCGGTGATGGGATCAATCGGAATTTTGCGCAGGAACTTCAGTTTCTTGCCGCCAACATCGACGCCGGTCACCAGCGTGTCGAGGTCCGGTGGATAGCCTTCGCTGCCGACTTTGATCTGAAAGGCGCCGCGGTCGGCGGCGTCTTTGTAGCGGTCGATGGCGTCGCGCATCATCCACAGGTCGTCATGGAGTTCATGTTCGCGCTCGCGCTGGACCGTCACTCGCATCAGTGGAACCGCCATCGCGCTCAAAATGATCAGAATCGTCGTAGCCACGATCAACTCGATCAGCGTGAAACCGCGCTGACGGCGACGGGAAATCGGGTTCCGTTGATTCGTCGAATGGGTCATAGCTGAACTCACAACTTTTTTCGCGAGCCCGCTGGTTCGCGGAGAGACGCGGCACGCCGCGTCTCTACTCGGGGGTTTATTGCACCGTGACGGAGGCCTGGGCTCCGCTCATCGGAATCGCTTGCATGGCGGGGTCGCGCGTACCACCTTTTGTGATGATCAACTGCGATTGTCCCAGGGCTTTCGCCATGAACGTGAGAGTGACCACGGCTCCCTGACCTGACACACCCCCCGCTCCGGGAGGGCGCGTCGCCGTAACCTGTAGTGTTCCTGTAGAAGCATCGTCGCGATGGACCAGGGCGACCGCCTGACCATCCTGCGACAGGAAGCCGCCATTGGAAACATTGACCACCTGCAACTGGTTGGCGTCATAGGTCAGCTGCAATGGCACGGAGTAAACGTTTTGTCCACCCGACACCATGACGTTCACGGTGAAGGTGGCGCCTTTAGCTTGCGTCACCGCAGGTGGATCGAAGAGGAACGCCCCGGCCGCTCCCGTTTCCGGCGAGGGAGCCGGCGAAGCCGGAGACGTAGGTGGTTGCTCTGCCGGCGCCTGCACGGGAGGCGGCGCGGCGCTGGGCACGGCGGTTGGCGCGGGCACGGCGGGCTTGGTGTTGCCGAGGCGCAATTCCAATGCATTGGCCGTTCCCACATCAATCATGTCGACGTTAGATTGAGGCTGTGCCGGTCCACGAATGATGTGAGGGATCAGGACAAAGACGATTTCGTTTTCCCGATGTTCAGTGTTGGTTTGCGAAAACAGATACTTCAGCAAGGGGATGGAAGCGAGGCCGGGAATCCCGCTCAACGATTTCGTCTGTTGATCTTCGAGAATTCCGCCCAGCAGGTTGACTTCGCCGTCCTTGAGCCGGATCTCATGTTCGATCTTGCGCTGGCCGATGACCGGCTGGTCGATGCCGCCAATGTTCACACGCGAAGTTACGGCCGAGATGTCCAGCGACATCTTCAACGTAATTTCCCGGTCGGCGTGCACGCGCGGAGTGATGTCGATGTTCACGCCGACATCGAGATATTGAAACTGCGTGTTAACCAGCGGGTTAACGCCAACCCCGCCAATACCCGGCTGGAACGAACCGGTTGCGACGGGTACGCGGTCGCCAATCTTGAGCGTCGCCTTCTGGCCGTCCAAAGCGCGGATCTGCGGATTCTGAATGAGCTTGGTGTTGCTGTCGCTTAGCAACGCGGTGGCGGTGGCAGCGGGAATCGTGACCTGGAAGTCGGTGGCGTCGAGGTTCGCCAAGCGGTTCAGGTTGATGCTATTGGAGGTATTGCTGCCGGAACTCGAATTCGAGCCACTCCCACTACTGTTGGTATTGATATTGGGCTGCAACTGTACCGTGGCGCTGGTGGGTGGGCTGATACCGAGGTTATGCATCTTGTCGCGGCTGACCTGCATGACGGCGACTTCCACCAGTACCTCGGGCTTGGCCTTGTCGAGATCGTCCACCAGTTTTTGGGCGAGCGCCATCTGGTCGGGCGTGCCGCGCACCACGATCGCGCCCTGCGAAGGCAACTGCTGGATACGGCTGACCTCGAGGATGGTGCGCATGGCATTGACGACGTCCTGCAATTCGGTGGGCTGGGAAAGATTCGATAGGTAAAAAGTTTTGATGACGTTTTGTTCCAGCTCTTTCCGCTTGGCAGGATTGTCTTGCGCCACAAAAATCGTGTTGGGGGTGACCGGACGCCAGAAAGTCTTGGTCTCGAAGGAGACAATTTCCAGAGCGTCTTCCAGGGTGACTCCATTCAGTTCGATCCGCACGCGCCGACCGGTGTAATCGGGGTCGAAAAGCACATTGATACCGGCCAGCTTCCCGATGGTTTCATAAATCACCTTGGTATCATCAGTGACTTTCAGGGTCATCGGAACATTGACGATCGGCGCAAGTTCGACCGGTCCTTGCGCCGAATCCAGCCGGCGGCGTAAGGCGGTGGCTCCGGCGGAGGCCTGCGGTCGCGGATTCTGGGCCTCTCGAATCATCTGCTCCGTGCGCTTCAATTCCTGCTGCGCAATAAATGACGAGGGATCGATTTCCATGGCCTTCTGGAATTCCACCAGAGCGTCGTCCAACTTACCGCCATCGCGCAAGATCTGTCCGCGGTGCACATGGGCGGCAGCAGAAAGGAATTTTGTCCGCTCGTAGGAGGCGCGGTACTTCAAGTCTTTGGGTTTGAGGTTGTAGGCTTGCTTGTAGAAATCGAAGGCCTGCTCGTAATTCTGACGCGCTTCAGCGTCACTGCCTTTTTCATACAGCGACTTGGCGCTGTCGGCGGCGAAAGCCGGAAGGAGAATCAGGTACAGGAGCACCAGGAACAGAGCCGGACGGGTCAAGCGTGTCATCAAAACGGTCCTCTGCAAAAATCTCTCTCGCGGGCGACAGGACCCGTGCGCCGGCATATAGCGCCGAAGCGACGGGCCGGGGCTCCAAGCGGCCGTGACGCGCGAAAAGTACCGGAAAATCGGATTATAGCATCGCCTCAACTTGCGTCCGAAGTGATTGGTAGGTAGGTGTTTACACTCATTGGTCGCTGTCCTTCCAGGTGAAGCAGGTCTCAGGTGTCAGGTGTCAGGTCTCAGGAAAACCAAAAACCGTCCGGGGCACGGCATCTGGCTTTCCTGACACCTGAGACCTGACACCTGACACCTGCTTTTCTGTTACTTTCTTTTCAGCAGCATGACTCGGCAAACTACTCATCAAACGCGACCCACTCGGGAGAAAAATCCACGGAGGCAGCCTACTGCCTCGGGCGAAAAAGACGCCTCTGTCAACAGGAACGCGAGCCATAACTATTTCTTGCTGGAAAAATTTGAGGCGGGGATGGTCCTGACGGGGACCGAAGTCAAAGCGATCCGTGCCGGCAAGGCCAACCTTAAGGATTCCTACGGCCTGATCAAAGACAACGAACTCTGGCTGCTGAACTGCCACATCAGTCCTTACGAGCATGGCAGCTACTCCAATCATGCTGCCACGCGCACCCGAAAGCTTCTGGTTCACCAGGAAGAAATCAAGAAGTTGATCGGCAAGACCCAACAAAAAGGCTTGACCCTGATTCCGACGCGCATGTATTTCAAGAACGGTCGCGTGAAAATCGAATTGGCCCTGGCTCGCGGAAAACAGCAATGGGACAAGCGCGAAACCGAACGGCGACGCACCGCCGACAAAGAAGCCCGCGAAGCCATCGTGCGCGGACAGAGGCGCGCTGGTTAACGAAATTTTCCTGCTTCTTTCTGCGACACGCGTTCCCCCGGAAACCTTCACCTCTGTGCAAATGTTTGCGCTGTTGTGGCAACGAACTAATGCCATCTGGTCCTCAAATTTCCTCCTCCGCCTGCTTGGCGTGAAGCGGGTTATGCAGTAAGGTAGTTCGCAGTTGTCCTGCGGTTTTTTTGGGTTACCTTCCCCTGATTTTCAGCCCTCGGAGCGATTCATGTGGAGCCGGTCTTCCCGCTGTGTCAAGCAGGCCTTGTTCGGAATTGTGCTCTGTTTTGGCGTGCTGACGGCTTCCGCCACGGCCCAGTCCGGCGTGCGCGTCATCCGCGAACTGAAGCATGACGTCTCCCGGCCGCTTGCGGAGTTAGGAAGAATGACTCCGGCGCAGCCCCATCCCTTCTCCCCCCGCGTGTTAAAGGTTCTTCCCACCAAGCCCGTCGAACCGGTCCCGCAATACGCGGTGGCGGACAGCGCGTTACAAGAACAACCACTGCCTCCGGTTTCGGCCGCCGTCGGTTTGAATTTCGAAGGCCTTGGAGAAAATGACTACGGTTTCGTGCTGGAAGCGACGCCTCCGGATAGCAACGGCGCAGTGGGCGCGACCCAGTATGTGCAGTGGGTGAATCTGGAATACGCTATCTTCGACAAAGCGACGGGAGCAATTCTGGCGGGCCCTTTCGAGGGCAACTCCATCTGGGCCGACTTCGGCGGCGGATGCGCCGAAAGCAACGACGGCGATCCCATCGTGCAATACGACAAAATCGCCAACCGCTGGATCCTGACTCAGTTTGCGGTCACCGAAGTCCCTTACCTGCAATGCGTGGCAGTTTCCACAAGCAGCGACGCCGCCGGAACTTACAACCGCTACGCTTTTTCGTTCGGCCCGGTTTTTCCGGACTATCCCAAGCTCGGTGTGTGGCCGGACGCCTACTACATGTCGTTCAATGCGTTCAACGACGTCAATTTTATTGGGGCCGACGCCTGCGCTCTGGACCGAAACAATATGCTGATCGGCCAGCCTGCGTCCATCATCTGCTTCCAGCAACCGGCCACGATCGACAGCCTGCTGCCTTCCGACCTGGACGGCACAACCCCGCCCAGCCCCGGCGAACCAGCCTTCTTCGTGGACGCCGCCAAAAATTCCTTGCGCCTGTGGACGTTTCACGCCGACTTTGCCACTCCCGCCAACTCAACTTTCAGCGGGCCCACGACTCTGCCGGTTTCCAATTTCTCTTCCCTGTGCGGCGGCGGGGTTTGCGTTACCCAACCGGGGACGACTCAGAAACTCGATTCGCTTGGAGACCGCCTCATGTACCGTCTGGCCTATCGCAAGTTCAGCGACGGCCACGAAGCGCTGGTGGCGAATCATTCCATCACCACGGGAACACGCTGGTACGAAATTCGCGATCCCAACGGCACCCCCACCGTGTTTCAGCAAGGCACTTTCCATCCCGATGCCAGCACACGATGGATGGGCAGCATCGCCATGGACCAATCGGGCGATATCGCACTCGGCTATAGCGTGTCCAGCAGTTCCGTGTTCCCCTCGATTGCTTTTACCGGACGTGTGCGGGGAGACACGCTCGGCCTCATGG
This sequence comes from uncultured Acidobacteriota bacterium, assembly GCA_963799305.1. GTDB lineage: Bacteria > Acidobacteriota > Terriglobia > Terriglobales > Acidobacteriaceae > Acidiflorens. The sequence continues at coordinate 108,488 of CAWCWX010000003.1, forward strand.
AAACCGAGCAGTCTATTGTGAACGGAACCGGCTCCCAACGGGGGGTGAATCGCTGGGGCGATTACAGCGCGCTAACGGTCGATCCAGCGGACGACTGTACCTTCTGGTACACCCAGGAATACATCAAGGACGGCGGCGCGAGCTGGAATACCCGCATCGCCAGTTTCAAGTTCAACAGTTGTGCCGACGGGAGCGGAAGCGGAGCGGTCAGCCTTTCCACGAAACTCTTGAAATTCGACAAAACGCCGATTGGCCAGACCAGTTCGCCCCTAAACGTGACCCTGACTAACACCGGGACGGGTACGTTGAATATCAATACCATCATTGCGAACAGCGACTACTTCATTAGCAATAACACCTGCGGGACGGTGCTATCGGCCGGCGCAAATTGCATGGTCAGCGTCACCCTGACCCCCACCAAGAAAGGCGCCCGCAACGGCACTTTGACATTCACCGACGACGCACTCGACAGCCCTCAAACTGTAACCCTGAAAGGGACAGGGCAGTCGATCGCACTGTCGCCGGCCTCGCTGAATTTTGGGACGGTTGCGGTCGGCGCCACCAGCCCCACACAAGATGTGACAGTGACAAACGTGGGCACCACCACCGTCACCTTCACAGGAACCGCGTTCGCCGGGGGAGCCGCGGGAGACTACCTGATCTCAGCCAACAGTTGCGCCTCGACGATAGCTCCAGGGGCGAACTGCTCCATGAGCGTGGAGTTCAAACCGACCAAGAAGGGCGCTCGCAATGCCAAACTGAACGTCAAGAACAACGGCGGCGGCAGCCCCTCCAGCGTAACGGTGAGTGGGGTAGGAAACTAATCCCGCGTGAGGCGGACACTCTTGTCCGCCGCGTTGGGGTTCGACTGCACCAGCACCCCATCAAAAGCAACACCACAATCAGCAAGCACTGGACCAGAGTGTTCGCCCTACACCCTGCCAGACGTTGCCCCGCTGAGTTGCGCGTTTCGCCTCTGACCGTGGATACTAAAAAGAAAATCATGAACATTCATCTTTCTCTCTCCGCACCGTCCCAAGTGGAAACCGATTGCCTGGTAGCCGTGGTCCTCGATCAGGGCGATAAGGACAAACCCGCAGCCACCGTCGCCTGTTCCGATGCGGCGGTACGCGATGCTACCAAGGAAGTAGTCTCCAGCGCCGAAGTTACCGGCAAGATGTTCGAGACGACGCTGCTGCACCGTCCCGCCGGCGTCAAAGCGAAGCGCTTGCTTCTGCTCGGTGGCGGCAAGGCAAAGAGTTTTTCAGCATCCGAACTGCGCAAGTTGGCTGGCGCTGCCGTACGCACACTGAAAGGCAAGAGCATTCGCAGCTTTGCTTTTGCACTACCGGAGAGCGGTGTCAGTGCTACCGAGGGCGCGCGCGCGGTTGTAGAAGGCGCATTCGTCGGCGATTTCGATCCCGACTACTACAAGAGCGACCGCAAGGACCAGAAGATTGACTCCGTCACTGTCGTCGCAAGTGGCGACCAGAAGGCTTTGGAGCAGGCGTTAAACGTGGGCCGCGTCGTCGGCGAATCACAGACGTTTACTCGCGACCTGGTAAACGAACCGTCCAATCGCATGACCCCGACCAATATGGCCGAACGCGCCCAGAAAATGGCTGCGGAAGTTGGATTGAAATGCGAAACCTACGGCGCGGACAAAATCAAGGAACTGAAGATGGGCGCATTCTGGGGCGTAGCCCAGGGATCGGACGAGCCTCCCGCGTTGATCGTACTGCGTTACGAACCAGCCGGGGCCGTCGATAACATTCATCTCGGACTGGTCGGCAAGGGAATTACGTTTGACACGGGCGGCATCTCCATTAAGCCCGCCGACGGCATGGAAAAGATGAAATACGACATGGCTGGCGGTGCGACCATGATCGGCGTGATGCGCGCGATCGCGCTGCTCAAGCCGAAAGTAAAGGTCACTGCGATCATATGTGCGACCGAAAACATGCCATCCGGCAAAGCGCAAAAGCCGGGCGATGTGCAGATCGCCATGTCCGGGAAGTCAATCGAGATCATCAACACAGACGCCGAGGGACGCCTGGTGCTGGCCGACGGTCTGTGCTACGCGCGGCAACTGGGCTGCACTCACCTGGTCGACGCCGCTACCCTGACCGGCGCCGTAGTGGTCGCGCTCGGCTACGTCAACGCCGGCATCTTCGCCAGCGATGACCAGATGTACGATCGCTTCGCGAAGGCCAACCAACAGGCCGGCGAAAAGATGTGGCGACTCCCGCTCGACGACGAATACAAAGAGGTCATCAAATCCAACATCGCCGACATCGTTAACTCCGGCGGCCGCTGGGGCGGCGCGATTTCCGCTGCGATGTTCCTCAAAGAATTTGCCGAAGACACTCCGTGGATCCATCTCGATATCGCCGGTACGGCATGGATGGAAGACACGAAACCGTGGATTGCCAAGGGTCCATCGGGAATTGCGGTGAGAAGTTTGATTGAGTTTGTGAATAATTTCCGCTAACTCGCAGCGCCTTCCTGGGCTGGAACGGGAGGCCCAAGATCCTCACGTCCTTCGGTTGGGGGCGGAGCTAAGCGATGCCCCCAGCGAATAAACGGACGCTCGACGAATCGATAACTACTCCACGCGCAGAGAACAATCATCGCGATACTGATCGGGAACTTCTGCAGCAGCGAGATACCCGAGCCTGCCGTGGGCACTAAGAACAGTTGCTGCCACAAATACAAGCTGTAGGAGAGCCGGCCAATCCATTTCAGCGCACGGGTTTCCAACAGCCGTGCTACCCAAGTTTGTGGGCGATACACCGTCCCGACCACCATCAGGGGCAATAAAATGGATTCAAAGATGGAGTAAGTACGCTTCCGCTCCGCCAGATACGCGACCTGGATCGCCCAATACGCGAGTGCACACCCCCACCACATCCACCACTTGAAGCCGCGCGAAAATGCTGCCCGAATTGCATCATCGTCCAGAACCAGAGCGGCGAGGCAGCCGAACAAGAGCGCGTCCAGTCGCACGTCGGTACGGCTTCCAAATAAGAGCCCCGGAACCATTCGATCAAACCAGTGGTAATGAAGGTCCCAGGCCCGCCAAGCGGCGACCGCCAAAGCCAGCGACAAGGCAAACCAGCGAGCGCGTCCTTTCCCCAGAAAAGCCAACGCCGCCGGCCAGAAAAGGTAAAACTGCTCCTCTACCGCCAGTGACCAGTAGTGAATCGTGTATCCTCCCCATCCTCTCGTAATCCACTGGGGAGAGAGATAGTTTCGGAAAAAGAGCGCCGCACTCCACCACTCCGCTGGACTGACCACGATCTGCGCGATCGCCGCCAGGATCGCAATCACGGCGAGGTAGGTCATCGCCGGTGGCAGAATTCGACAGGCCCGCCGAATATAGAACCCGCGAAGATTGATATGCCCGAAAAACCGGTATTCTTCGAGCAGACGAGAGCAAATCAAAAAGCCACTGATGGCAAAGAACAGGCTGACACCGTTCGGTCCGATGCGACAGCTTGCCAACAGCCCAGGATAGCGTCGCCACCGTGAATACTCGGTGATGTGGTCGAGCAGTACGGCGAGAATCGCAATCGCCCGCCAGCCATCTAATGTTGGCAGATATCCGGTTTTGAATGTTTTTGACACTGACGTCGGTCAAGGGTAAACAGACTGCGGGCCGCGATCAATGACGATTGTGTCTCGGACAGATGATTACTTTAAACTGGATCTGAATCACATTGGACCTCGCCCAGAAAATCCGCACCCTGCCCACCTCGCCCGGCGTGTACCTTTACAAAAACGCCGAAGGCGAAATCATCTACATTGGCAAGGCGAAAAACCTGCGCTCGCGGGTCGGTTCGTATTTCCATGAAGGCCGGTGGGAAGATGCGAAAACCGGGACACTGGTCCGCGAGGCCGCCGATGTCGACTATCTTGTCGTCGCCAACAACAAAGAAGCGCTGGCGCTGGAAAATCACCTCATCAAGCAGAAGAAGCCGCGCTTCAACATCCTGCTGCGCGACGATAAAACCTATCCTTACGTAAAGCTCACGCTGAGCGAACGCTTTCCGCGCGTGTATGTGACGCGCCGTCTGCGCAAGGATGGCAGCTCGTATTACGGTCCCTACTTCCCTGCCAACCTGGCGTACCGCATCGTGGACCTCATCCACCGCCACTTCATGGTTCCGTCGTGCAAGGTGGATCTGACACGTTTTCATCCGCGGCCGTGTTTGCAGTACTACATCAAGCGCTGCCTGGGCCCGTGCGTACAGGATCTGACGACGCCCGCGACCTACTCCGAGGCGGTGCAGGACGTGAAGCTGTTTCTCGAAGGACGGCAGACCGATCTGGTGAAGTCCCTTCGCACGCGCATGGGTGAGGCTGCCAATGCGCAGGAGTTTGAACGTGCCGCGAAGTGCCGCGACCTGATTTCTACCGTCGAACAGTTGCAGGAAAAGCAACGCATCGCAACCATCGAGGGTGACGATGCCGACGTTTTCGGCTTCCATTACGAAAACGAAATGGTTGCCGTGAATCTGTTTCACATGCGTGGTGGGAAAGTGCTCGATCGCAGAGAGTTTTTCTGGGAAGAATTGCCTAAGTCGGCGGAGCCGGTGTGGGACAGGGCATCTGACCCGGTCATGGCGGGTCAGAGACCCGCCGCAACACCATTCAACCCCGGCGAGTTATTCTCCGCCCTGCTCAAGCAGCTTTACCTCGGCCAGCCCTATGTGCCGCGCAACATTTACGTTCCGGTAGATTTTGAGGACCGCGAAGAACTCGAGGACGTGCTCAGCGAGCAACTGGCCGGCGAGGGCGGCCGCGCCACACGAGTTCACATCACTGTTCCACAGCGCGGCGACAAACGGGAACTGATCGACCTGGCGGGCAACAATGCCAAGCAATCCTACGACCAGCGCTTCCGCGTAATGAAACCGAATGCCCGCAAGATCCAGGAAGCGTTCCAGGACGCTCTCGCCCTCACTGACCTTCCCAAGCGGATCGAATGTTTCGATATCTCGCACATTCAGGGAGCGGAAACCGTGGCCTCGATGGTGGTGTGGGAAGAAGGCAGGATGAAGAAGTCCGACTATCGGAAGTTCATCATCAAGACGGTCGAAGGCGTGGACGACTTCGCTTCCATGCGCGAGGTGGTCACGCGCCGGTATAAACGTCTCCAAGAAGAAAAAAAACCGATGCCCAGCCTGGTGCTGATCGACGGCGGCCTCGGACAACTCCATGCTGCCGCACAGGCGCTCGAAGCGTTGGAGATCATTAATCAACCGCTGGCCGCAATTGCCAAGCGCGAGGAAATCATCTATGTCTTCGGACAGGAAGACGATCCGATCGCGCTCGATCATCATTCTCCCGTGCTGCATCTGGTGCAGATGATTCGCGACGAAGCGCATCGCTTCGCGGTCACGTTCCATCGTAAACGCCGGCAGATTCGCGACCGCGCCACGGAGCTTCGCGAAATCCCCGGCGTCGGCGAATCGACAACACGTCGACTGCTCGAACATTTCGGCAGCCTGCAGGCGGTGAAGCAGGCGGATGTCGCTGCGCTATCGGCGGTCGTCACCAGGACGCAGGCGGAAGCGATTCTCGCGCATTTCCGAGGAATACAGGTGGCGACTGGACCATAGACCACCCAGCCCAACAATTTCCAGCATCCGGTGAATGATAAGGAGTAAAGAGCGGGGATTGTTAGGCTACCCTTTTCAAATGGTATCGACGAGATCGGGGTTAGTGCTGCTGGCGCCGGGACAATCCGTTGGGGAAACACAGTACGGGAGCGTATGAAGAAATGCTGGTGTTTCTGGAGGGCCTGGGCAAAATGGCTTTCGATGACGGCTCCAGCCTCGCAATCGGCGGCAATCACGCGCTCTATTGCCCGCCGCAAACCGGGCACGACGTAGTGCATACCGGTACGCGTTACCTGCGATACAAGTATGTCGTGGCCAGTGCAAAGCAGGCCGACACGCCGGCAACTCTGGTGGATATTGGGAGGAGACTTCATCGATGCGAACAATTCAGGTTGGCGTGATCGGGTTCGGACTGGGCGGGCGAGTTTTTCATGCGCCCGTCGTCAACGCGGTTCCGGGACTGCAATTGGCGGCGATCGTGGAACGCTCGGGCGACAGCGCGCGCAAGGTGTATGCGAATGTGCGTGTGGTGCGCAGTGTCGACGAATTGCTTGCGATCGACGCGATCGAACTGGTCGTCGTAACCACGCCGAATACCAGCCATCTCGAACTGGCGCGGCAATGTCTGGAGGCGGGTCGCCACGTAGTCGTAGATAAACCGTTTGCTCCGACCTTTGCGGAGGCGGCGGAAATGGTTCGGATCGCACAAGAGCGGAAGCGTTTGATCACCGTTTATCAGAATCGCCGCTGGGACGGCGATTTTCTGACCGTCCGCCGAGTCCTGCAAGAGGGCGCGCTCGGGCGAGTCGTGTTGCTCGAATCGCACATGGAACGATATCGTCCAGTACTCAAGGCGGACGCCTGGCGAGAACGGCCAACACCCGGTAGTGGCTTGTGGTTCGACCTGGGACCGCATGTGCTGGACCAGGCGTTCGTGCTGTTCGGCTCTCCTGAGGCGATGACCGCGGAGATCCGCGCGGAACGCGATGGCGCCGTCGTCGACGACGCCTTCGATGTGGTGCTGCATTATCCTCGGCTGCGAGTGCTTCTCCGGTCGAACCTGCTCACGTGCGTTCCCGGTCCTCGGTTTCGGATAAACGGTACACGCGGCTCGTTCGTGAAATATGGGTCCGATCCGCAAGAGGAAGCACTCAAGCGGGGCGAGTCGATGGATCAACCCAAGTGGGGCCAGGAGCCGGCGGAGAACGCGGGCACTCTTTCGATCGCCGACGGCGATAAGATCACGGCATTGCGGATTCCAACGGATGCGGGTAACTACAGCCACTACTACGAGAACGTGCGCGATGCGATTCTTTCCGGTGCGCCGCTGGATGTTTCTCCGCAACACGCGCTCAGCATTATGCACGCGTTGGAGTTGGGGATCGAGAGCAGCCGCCGCGGATGCAAGCTGCCGTTCGGGAAAGTCTGAGCTACTCCGATGAAACTCATACGCATTGGCGAGATTGGCAAGGAGCGCCCCGGCCTCCTTTTGGAAGATGGAACGCGGCTGGACACTTCTGGATTTGGCGCAGACTACGACGAATCGTTTTTTGCGAATGAGGGATTATCTCGACTTCAGAGTTGGTCAGCCAAGCATGCTGCGTCCGCGCCGCGTGTTTCGACCGCCGAGCGGCTGGGGCCACCGATTTGTCGTCCCAGCAAGATCGTCTGTATCGGCCTGAATTTCCGCGACCACGCGCAAGAGAGTGGGATGGAGATTCCTAAAGAGCCGGTGCTTTTCTTCAAGGCGACATCGTCGCTCGTGGGACCGAACGATCCGTTAGTGATCCCGAAGAATGCCACGAAAGTGGATTGGGAAGTGGAGCTTGCGATCGTCATCGAAAAAAGAACGTCGCATGTGAGCCGGGAAAATGCTATGGACTATGTCGCCGGATTTGTCCTGCACAACGACTACTCCGAGCGCAGCTTTCAACTGGAACGCGGCGGGCAGTGGGTGAAGGGAAAGAGCGCCGATTCGTTCGCGCCTCTGGGGCCATTCCTGGCAACGAAAGATGAGATTCCTGATTTCAACCAGCTTGGTATGTGGCTGAAAGTGAATGGACAATTCCGGCAGCGTGGATCGACTTCCACCATGATCTGCGACGTGCCCGGACTGGTGGCTTACGTGAGCGAGTTTATGACGCTGCTGCCCGGAGACGTAATCAGTACAGGAACGCCTGCCGGAGTCGGTTTAGGGATGAAACCGCCACAGTATTTGAAGGCGGGGGATGTAGTCGAGTTAGGAATTGAGGGGTTGGGGGAATCGCGGCAGCAGGTGGTCGCGTACCGAACCTAGAGGTAGCGATGGCGATTCAAGTTGATGCCCATCAGCATTTTTGGAAATACGATCCGCACGAATATTCATGGATCGACGACTCGTTGGCCTCACTCCGACGCGACTTCCTGCCTGCCGACCTGCAGCCGGAGCTGACGCAAAATGGATTCCAGGGAAGCGTTCTGGTGCAGGCGCGGCAGTCGCTGGAGGAGACGCGCTGGTTGCTGGAGTTGGCGGAAAATAATCCCTTCATTCTCGGAGTGGTGGGCTGGGTCGACTTGCGCTCGCCCCGACTGCGCGGAGATTTGGAATCGTTCGCCGGAAAGTCGAAGCTGGTCGGGGTCCGGCATATCGTCCAGAGCGAACCGGATGACTTTCTGCAGCAGCCGGATTTCTTGCGTGGCATTTCGATGCTGGAAGAATTCGATCTGGCGTATGACATCCTGATTTACACTCAGCATCTGCAGGTGGCGGCGGAGTTTGCGCAGCGCTTCCCGCGGCAACGTTTCGTCCTGGATCATCTGGCCAAGCCGCCGATCAAAAGCGGCGAACTGGAGTTGTGGGAGCGGGGTTTGCGGGCCCTAGCGGCATCCCCGAACGTTTCCGCGAAGTTGTCGGGACTGGCGACCGAAGCGGACTGGCGCTCGTGGAGAGCGGAAGACTTCCGGCCATACTTCGACGTGGCCTTTGAGTGTTTTGGATCTCGCCGGCTGATGATCGGATCGGATTGGCCGGTGTGCACCTGGCGGGATCGTATGCGCGGGTTATGAACCTGGTGCAAGATTACTTGAAGCAGTGCACCGAGCAAGAGCGTGAGGCGGTTCTTGGCGGGAATGCGATCGATTTCTGGCGGTTGAAAGCCTGATGATTGTCACGATGACGAACAAGGTATTACGACTCGATCCCCGAGACAACGTCCTGATCGCGCTGGCCGATCTGCGCCAGGGCGAGCAGATTTCGTTTGCACACCGAAACTTACATTCTGGAATCCGACGTTCGCGCAAAACACAAGTTTGTCGTCGATGATCTTGCCGCGGGTGCCAGCGTAAGGATGTACGGTGTGCTGGTGGGGAAGACAACGGAACCGGTTCGCCGCGGCGGACTGCTTACGACTAGGAATATCCACCATGAGGTGGAGGACTTTTATCCGTCAACCGGCGAATATCAGTGGACTCCGCCGGACGTTTCGCGCTGGCGGCAACGCGAATTTCTCGGGTATCGGCGCGCCGACGGTCAAGCAGGCACACGCAATTACTGGATCGTTGTGCCTCTGGTGTTCTGCGAAAACCGCAACATTGCCGTTCTCAAACAGGCATTCGAAGAAGAACTCGGCTTTGCAATGCCGCATGCCTACCGCGGGCAGGTGGCGGAAATGGCTCGGCTCTATCAAGGCGGGCGACGCGATGAAATCAAGACGCGAGCTTTTGCGCCGCAGACGGCGAGTCCGCAACCCTCGCGCGTCTTTCAACACGTAGACGGCATCCGGTTTCTGCTTCATGACGGCGGCTGCGGTGGAACGCGAGAGGACTCGAACAGTCTTTGCGGGCTGATTGCGGGATACATCCATCATCCGAACGTCGCCGGTGCGACGGTGCTGAGCCTGGGCTGCCAGCATGCCCAGATCGGCGTTCTGCGCGAAGAATTGCGCAAGCGAAATCCAAATTTCAGCAAGCCGCTGGTGATCGTGGAGCAGCAGAAGAGCGGCACGGAAGCCGCGATGTTGACGCAGGCGATTCGGGAAACGTTCCTCGGCTTGATGGAAGCCAATGAGTGCCGACGAACTAGCGCGCCACTATCCGACTTGTGTTTGGGCCTGAAGTGCGGCGGCTCCGACGGTTTTTCCGGCTTGTCAGCGAATCCGGCAATTGGGCACACGTCGGATCTTCTCGCCGCGCTGGGAGGACGGGCCATTCTTTCGGAATTTCCGGAATTGTGCGGCGTGGAACAGGAACTGATCAACCGCAGCAGCCGCGCGGACGTGGCCGACCGGTTTATGCACCTGATGAAAAGCTACGCCGCGCGCGCGCAAGCCGTCGGCTCCGGATTTGAAATGAATCCCAGCCCGGGAAATATGCGCGACGGACTGTTGACCGACGCAATGAAGTCCGCGGGCGCGGCCAGAAAGGGCGGCAAATCTCCGGTGAAGGCGGTGCTGGATTATCCGGAATATGCGACCGAGCCCGGGCTGAATTTGCAGTGCACTCCGGGAAACGATGTCGAGTGCGTGACGGCGCAGGTGGCGGCGGGAGCCAGCGTGGTGCTGTTTACAACCGGCTTGGGAACGCCAACGGGAAATCCGATTACGCCGGTGGTAAAGTTGTCCACCAATTCCGGACTCGCACAGCGCATGCCCGACATCATCGACATCGATACCGGCGGAATTATTTCCGGGGATAGAACCATCGAGCAGATGGGAGAGGACGTTCTCGAGTTGGTCATCAGAGTCGCGAGCGGAGAAGTCTGCACAAAGGCAGAGGGAAAAGGTCAGGAAGATTTTATTCCGTGGAAGCGGGGTGTTTCTCTGTGACCGCTCCTGGCGTTGCCAACAACTTTCGGCTCGACGGCAAAGTTGCTGTCGTTACCGGCGGTGGCAGCGGCATCGGACAGGCGATCGCCTTGCGCTTTGCGGCCTACGGAGCGCTGGTCCGAATCGTGGATCTCAACCCGAAAGCGGCCGAGTCCACTGCGCAGCAGATCTCGGCTGGCGGCGGCAACGCGACCGTACACACCTGCGACGTCACCGACCAACGCCAGGTAGCAGACATCTTCCAGCAAATTTTTACCCGCGAGAAGATCGCGATCCTGATCAACAATGCAGGCGTCTCGCATATCGGGACTGCTGAAACAACGACGGAAGAGGACTTCGACCGGGTGTTTCGAGTGAATGTGAAGGGCATTTACAATTGCATTCAGGGATGTATCGGGCACATGAAAGAGAATCGGGAGGGCGTGATTCTCAACATGGCCTCCGTCGCGGCCTCAGCCGGACTCACCGACCGCTTTGCGTATTCCACGAGCAAGGGCGCGGTCATCGCCATGACGTATTCTGTCGCCAGAGACTTTCTCCCCTTCAACATTCGCTGCAATTGCATTTCGCCAGCGCGGGTACACACGCCGTTTGTCGACGATTATCTGAAGAAGACCTATCCCGGGCGCGAGCAGGAAATGTTTCAGCGTCTCGCCAGCACGCAGCCCATGGGACGCATGGGCCGTCCCGATGAAGTGGCTGCGCTGGCGCTTTTTCTTTGTTCGGAAGAGGCATCGTTTATTACGGGAGTCGATTATCCAATCGATGGCGGCTTTTTCAACTTGCACGGCTAAATTCATGGACCTGCAATTAAAAGGGAAAGTGGTTCTGGTTACCGGAGGCGCCAAGGGAATCGGCGCAGCCATTGTCCGCGGCTGTACCGCGGAGGGCGCGATTCCCTTCTTTGTCGATCACGATGCGGAAGCGGGCCGGCAAATGGAGTCTTCGTTGCGAGCCGAGGGCGCCGAATGCGAGTTCATGGAAGCAGAGATCACGGCGCCCGCAACCTGGAGCGCAGCGGTGGAGCGAGTGCTGGCGAGATTTGGGCGGCTCGATGCCCTCGTCAACAACGTCGGCGCTAACGATAACGTCAGCCTGGAGAAGGGCACGCCCGACAAGTTTGTTGCCTCGCTGAATCTGAATCTGGTGCATTACTATGCGATGGCGCATCACGCTCTTCCCGAACTCAAGAAAACGCGCGGGACCATCGTCAACATCAGTTCGAAAACGGCGGTGACGGGGCAGGGCGGAACGTCGGGCTACGTGGCGTCGAAAGCGGCAATTCTGGGGCTCACAAGGGAATGGGCGGCGGAACTGCTGCCGTTGGGGATTCGGGTGAACGCCCTTGTGCCGGCGGAAGTGATGACACCTCTTTATCGGCAATGGGTCTCCACGTTCCCGGACCCCGAGGCGAAGCTGGCAAAGATTATTTCCAAGATTCCGTTCGGCAAACGTATGACCAAGCCGGAAGAGATTGCGGATATGGTCGTGTTTCTCCTTTCCGATCGGGCCAGTCACATCACAGGGCAGCACATATTTGTGGACGCCGGGTACACGCATCTGGATCGGGCGCTGACCTGACTTTCGAAGATCACGAGGCCGCATCGGAATGAATCGACGCTACTGCCTGACCTTGGATTTGAAAGACGACCCGCAATCGATCGCGGAGTACAAACGCTATCACGAGAAGATCTGGCCGGAAATTACACGCAGCATCAAGGACGCGGGCGTTCTTGACCTGGAAATCTATCTCCGGGGCACGCGAATGTTCATGATTCTCGAAGTCGATGAGAAATTTTCATTCGAAGCGAAAGCAGCGGCCGATCGCAGCAACCCGAAGGTCCAGGAATGGGAGAACCTGATGTGGAGGTTCCAGAAGGCCTTGCCCGACGCGCAGCCGGACGAAAAGTGGCTGCTGATGGAACGAATATTCACGCTCGAGTAGTAATCGGAAATCTGCGGAGCCATGTCTCTCTCTCCAGCTTCATCGGTACACGCCGTGAACATCGCTGACTTGCGGCGAATGGCACAGAAGCGCCTGCCGAAGGTGGTCTTCGACTATCTCGACGGCGGCGCTGAAGAGGAAGTGACTTTGAAGGCGAACCGGGAAGCGTTTGAGAGCATCACGTTTCGGCCTCGGCATGCCGTCGATGTATCGCGCTGCGCCATGCGGACGAAAGTGTTGGGTTTCGATCTGGCGTTTCCAGCGATCCTGGCTCCCGTCGGGTACAGCCGAATGATGCACCCTCGCGGGGAGGTAGGCGCGGCCGCGGCGGCCGGCGCGGCGGGTACTGCGTATATTCTTTCCACCATCTCTGGACATCGGTTGGAAGACGTCAGAGCGGCATCCATCGGTCCGGTGCTTTACCAACTCTATCTGCTCGGAGGCCGGGAAGCCGCTGAGTCTGCCATCGAGAGGGCGCGGAAGGCGGGCTACTCCGCGTTGGTCGTCACCGTGGATACGCCGGTCGCTGGGCTTCGCGAAAGAGACTCGCGCAACGGCATGAAAGAGTTGCTGGGCAGCAGTACACTGGCCAAGATTCCGTTCCTGCCGCAACTGCTGGCGCGCCCTCGCTGGCTCGCCAGTTTCTTTCTGGATGGCGGTCTGCCCGCACTGCCGAACATCGTCACCCAGGCGGGACCGATGCCCCTGCTCGACGTGGGTGCGGCTTTGGCCGATTCGGCAGTAACGTGGGACGACTTTCGCTGGATTCGCGAGGCCTGGGGAGGTCCCATCGTCGCGAAAGGAATCCTCACGGGAGATGACGCGCGGCGCGCCGTCGATCACGGGGCGGCAGCAGTTGTGGTATCGAATCATGGCGGACGCCAACTGGACTACGCGCCTGCCTCGTTGCGGGCTCTGCCGGAAGTAGCCGCTGCCGTCGCCGGTCAAGCCGAAGTGTTGATGGACGGGGGCGTGCGCCGGGGTAGCGACATCGTCAAAGCAATCTGCCTGGGAGCCCGCGCCGTTCTGATCGGACGCGCCTACGCCTACGGCCTTGCCGCCGCCGGCGAGGCTGGCGTGGCGCGGGCATTGCAAATACTGAGCGCCGACGTCGACCGTACTCTTAAGCTGCTGGGATGCGCCTCGATCGCCGATCTGGATAGCTCCTACCTCGATCTCTCCGACCCGCGAATTCCCTTCCCGATTGATTCTTCGTCATCCGGCAACCATTGAGCCGGCACGCCTTGTCAGCCATCATCTGCGCTTGATGATGAACACGGTCTTGTCGTCAATGCGATCCGTTTCACCCATTTTCCGGAGATATTCATCCTGCTCAAGCGCGTACTTCATTATGACGTTGCAAATCCCCTTTGCATCCTCATATTTGTGATCGCGAATCACGCGCTCGATCTGCAAACGTCCTTCTTCGTCGCTGCCGTCATAAACTCCGTCGGTGTAGAGAAAGAGAATATCTCCCGGACTCATCAGGGTAATTTCCGCAAGGTCTGAGGACTTCAACAGCCTCTTGCGCAGGCTCATGGAGAAATACTTGTTCCGGTCAGGATGATCCTCGGGAATTTCCAGCCCTAGCGCGAGGAACGTTGCCATGCGGTCAGAGTGGACCTCCATGAACCTGCCGTATTCAGCCGAAAAGACGAGCGGCGGCGGGTGGCCGAAATTCACGAACCGGAAGAGTCCGTCGGCCCGCATTTCGCCGTAGAGCATGGTCGCAATCTCACGCGAACTGTCATTCGGATTTCGTCCGAGTGCGTTGCGTGCTGTGACCGATTGCGCCAACCTGAGATTCAGCTTCTCAAAGAATCCTGGCGTAGTTTTTCCGTAGCGATCCAGTTCCGCCAGCATGAGCGCGTGGAACGAATCGTGCACGGTGGAAGCAATTTTTGCCGAAATGATCCCGTGCCCCTGCGCGTCGACCAGCAGGACTCCCGCGGTGGTCCGGAGTTCCTGTAGATCTTCGGCGATCCTGATTTGCTCTGAGCTCTTGGCGTTTCGATATTCACTGGCCGACGCAGGCTTGTGGTCCGGTCTGGATTCCAGCCATTGCACATGATCGTCCACCGAATTTCGTAACGGCTGGCCGGGGGGAAGGGGCTCCAGATAATCCCTGGACAGCTTGAGCGCGCGTGCAATGCGCGCGTCAATGTTGTAGCGCTGCTGAAAATTGATGTACTCGAAAAGATCCCCGCCCACGGCTCCGGCGGGAATGGAGTTGCCGTACATGTCGATTCCGGCCAGTTGCGGAATCGCGCCCTCGACCGGCATCAGTCTTTGGCGCAGGTACTCGTCAATGGAAGGGTCCAATGGTCGTGTGGCCATAGTGCCGGATTCAGTGTGCAAACTCGAAGTCAAAACCCTGAAGGAATGGAGCCGACGACCAGAGTCGAACTGGTGACCTGCCGATTTTAGATCAGCGGATCTGCTTTTGACAAAAGCCAAATCGCAGATGAAGGCTTGAGGCCCCAGGATGTCGGGTCATCGAAAAAGTCCGCCGCAACGACATCGGTGTCTCTGAGGCTGTTGTTGTAGAAGAAGAAGTGAGGAGCGTTTTCATTGTCGACTGAAACACTGGATCGTATACAGCCGGTGGTCACCTGGGTACTTAAGGAGTTCTTGATCGGAAAGAGGAGATCGAGACGACATGGGCACAAACTTCAATCGCCAGACTCGCAGACTGGCAAGTCACGGTCAACGGACACGATGGCGAACAACAAGCGAACACGAAACCTGCTCTGATGGACAATTGGGCGGAAGCGCGTGCTGCTCATCGCCGCCGCCTCACATGTTTTGTTCCAAGTCCTTGATCTGCTTACGGACCTCGTCGATCCGCTTCTTAAACTCGACAGCCACATGACCTAGATCCGGCCGTATTTCCAATTCCGGCAATTGCTTCACTAGAAAATTTAGTTCATCCTTCAACAGCCGCAGTGGATTCATTTTCCTCTCCCTCTCCAGGTTGATCTCTATTGCACAGACTCAATCATTCAGGCCAAGTACCATTTTGGGAGTGGGTAAGCCGTGAATCGGAAGAAGCTCTCCTATTCACGCGTCGCCGCCAGGAACTTAGGGGGTAAGTCGATCTCCCCGGAATCGAATGCACCCAAATGTCTTCACCAAATTTTGAACCATCGAAAATACACTTTGCCGAATCCATTTCCCCTTTAGAAGCAAGGGTCGTAGTTCAGTTTCGTTACCGCATCCTGGTCGTGGATGATGAACTCGGGATACGCGAAACCGCTAAAGCCCTTTTAGAGAACCAGGGCTATGAGGTTCTCACCGCCGTAGACGGACTGGATGGAATACTCGCGCTTGGCAAATCCCTGCCTGACGTGATCATTTCGGACCTCCATATGCCACGGATGTCTGGATTTGAATTTCTGACGATAGTGCGGCAGCGCTTTCCGCACATCGCAATAGTCGCTATGAGCGGAGAGTTCGTTCTTGCAGAACATATGGCCATGATTAAGGCGGATGCTTTTTGGCAAAAAGGACAGCCGACCAAGAAGCTTCTCCAGGAAATCGCGAGGGTCGTGGCCGCTTCCCCTGCAAGGCCGGAGGGCGCGAAAGCTGAGGCCGCATGCCTTTTCCTGACGAGAGACAGCGCCGGATATTTGATCATCACGTGTCCGAAGTGCCTCCGCCAAAGCAAACTCGAAGCGATCAGCTTGAACGGCGGGGTACACGAAACCGTCTGCTCGTCATGTCACACTGCGGTGAAGTTTGAAATCAATCACGAGATAAGATCCGCCTCAACCGATGCACTATCATGACGCGACGCCCTTCGAGTCTCTGACCATCAGCCGCCAGCATAATCGTGCTGCATCGGGCTCCCCGGGCACTCACGTCGTAGCCCAGTCACGCCACCAGCATGCTCGGCTGGTCGGACCATGGTGCGTCATTGTACGGTCAGCTCTTCTTTGGAAGTCGTTGCAGCTTCATTCATGGGGGCATCGCCCCGAATAATACACACGCGAGAGCGTGTGAAGGATACGGCGTAAACCCTAGCACCAACGAGCTAGTGATCGGCCCGTGAGAGCACTTGCCTCCGTCTCCAGAGGTGCCACGACTCGAACCCTCGGGACCGATCTTGCGTCCCAGTTTGTGGCCCTTGAGCTTCGCGGTGCGGAGTCCGGCCTTGATGTGTTCGGCGATGATATTGCGCTCGAACTCAGCGAACGCGCCCAGCGTCTGGAACATCAGCCTTCCCATCGGCGTCGCGAGATTCTCCCGGTTCCACGACTGTCGGCATTCTGTCGTGACCTGGCCCTACATGTGTCCAGAGGGAGGAAGCGGCGTGAGGGTTGTTGAGTCTGAAGAAGTTGGAGCCGACGACCAGAGTTGAACTGGTGACCTGCCGATTACGAATCGGCTGCTCTACCAACTGAGCTACGTCGGCTTGGATTCAATTTTATCAGCAGATGGGGAATGGGTGTGAGGTCACAGGCCAGAGGTCACAGGTCTCAGGAAATTTACAAACAAACATCGTCGCTTGACCTTTTGCCACCAGTGACCAGTGACCTGTGACCCTGACCTGTACCTGATCTACGCCGCTTTGGCCAACGCGTGGTATTCGTCGTCAGATTGTGTCGGCAACAAGACCCACAGCGTGTAGATGCCGATCGCGGTGCCAATCGGAACATTGAACAGCGAAATGAAAGCGACGATCAGGGCGACTACGCGGGCCCAGCCTTCCCGCTGGAGGAGTCCCCATCCGGCGAAGAAACCGGCGACGGCTTTGAGCAGGACCAGTCCGCCCACGAAAGTCAGGAGCGGCCGAAGCCAGTCGCTGACATTGGCCGGCGGCCCTTCGCGGAATACGCCGATACCGCTGAAGACGGTGTGCGCGACAATCTCCACCGCGATGCCCGCAAAGACCAGTAATGCGGAGTAGGCCATCCAGAGAATACCGACCAGCCGCACATGCTCCTGCACACGATTACGGCGATACGCCACGAGACCGAGCACTGCTTTGCCGCAGCGTCCACAACTCGGCTGCCCTGGCTGCAGCTCTGTGCCACATTGATCGCAGAACATTGTTTTCCCTCATTGAGTGGTACGCGCTTCTGAGTAGAAGAGTTCCCAGTTCTCGGTTCTCAGTTCTCAGTTCTCAGAAAAAGCAGCCGAGTCGTGCCTTCACTGAGAACTGAGAACCGGGAACTGAGAACTCGTTAGTCACCACTACGCCCTATCCCCAAAACGAAAAGGCCGCCCGGCAACGTGGGCAGCCTTTTCTTCAAGGGAGAATAGTTCCAACGGAGGTTAATCCATCAAAACTTTCTCCGGAAATCTTATGAGCCTTAAAAGGGGGGTGTCAAGCAAAATTTGTGAATTAAATGGCTTTATTTTCATCTACTTACGTGATATGTCCACAAGTCGGCAAACTGGACCAAAATGACAAAAAAACGCGCTTTTCCAACAGTAAGGACATTTGATTGAGTGACTTACCGTCTCCGGCGGTCCTGCTCCAGGGTGTCACCAAGGCGCAGGGAGATGATTTCCAGGTCTTCGGGACGGTCGAAGACCCGCCCGGGGAAAGCGCGTTTCGTCAGGATGCGAATGCCAAAAAATGTGAGCCCCGCTACCACCGCCAAGCCGACCACAATCCCACACAGCACGATCACATTGAAGAGCAGGTTCGCCAGATTGTCTTTCTTTGTGACGTAGGTGTTTTCATTCCACGTGACGTCCGCTTCGTAGCTGACTGAGCCGAGCAGCTTATTCGCTTCACTGGCGGAGAGCGGACCAGCGGCAATCACGAGGATGGGTCCGGTACGTTTATCGAAGAACGGCGCCACGTCCAGGAGAGAAGGCCCTCCCTTGGTTTGCGTCGTGGGTTGGTGAGTGGCGTCGAGCTGGCGCAACTTTTCGGCGGCGAGTTGGGGAGTGGGATATTCAATCAGCATCAACGTGGAGTCGCCGATTTTGGCCCGATAGTTGGCCATGACCACTTCCGCGCCCGATTTGAAATCGACCAGAGGAACCGGCAATGGCGAACCGAGGCGATCCAGTGCCACCGGACCGAGCACGTACTTCGCGTTCTTGGTGTCCACCTGTTTAGGAAGGTAGTTGGGTAATGGCGGCAGATTCCCGGCGCTGCCGGGGGGCTTGGGCAGAGATCGTGCAAGCTCACGGAGTTCGGCAGCGGACATCGTGGTGAGCCGGTCAAACACGGCGTCGACCAGAATGTTGCCCTGGTAAAAGACAACACGGTTATTCAGTGACGCGGCCTGGCCGCCGATCTGCTCGTCCAGCATGACCGGAGTTTTGTAGTAAGTAAACGCCCCATAGGCGCCGCTGGCGTCGGCGAAGACGGCGGCTTTGATGGTTAGTGTGCGGCCGTCGTCGCGGGTATAGGTCGCTTTCTCCAGGCGCTGGAAGCTGTACTCGCGCAGGACGGGCGCGTTGGTTTCGTCGGCGATGGCGGGATCGGTGCTCCGGGTCGCAGCCGGGTTCATCTGCCATCCCCCGAATTGAGCAGGCAAAACGGCTGCAATCGCGGGCGCGTCCGCGGCCCAGGAGGTGGCAGCGAGTAACAGGAGTAAGAAAACAATAGCTCGATTGCTAGTCATTCCCAGAGAGGAGCGCACAATTCCTATCTACTTAGACTACTGGGAGGCGCGGAAAGTTTCCACCACACACCTCTTGGCGAACAGTTTCGGTGGAATATCCCACGGTGCAGAAAGGACTGAAGCAGTATCGAGCGGCTTCGGCCCGAATCGATAGGAGTTGGAACGCTATTTCTTGACCAGACTGCTGTGGCTGGCGACGCACAGCCATTTATCGTTCTGGTAGACCCAGGTGTCGGTGAAGCGTCCAAAGTGCTCATAGGGTTTACCGCCATAGACGCCCTTGGTGTGGTAATCGCCCGTCACGATGGCGGTGCTGCCGTAAGTAGCAACGTCAACGTTCTGGATGTTCATGAGGCTGGGTTTGAACTTGGGATCGGCAAAATCGGCGAGGAACTTTCCCCGGTTGCTGACCTCGCCGTCGTATTCCGTATTGATGAACTTGTCTCCGATCATGGCCGCGACCGCCGTAGCATCGCGGCTGACCTGAGCCTGATTCCACATCCGCTCGAGAGCGATCAAGCTGGCGGATTCGCCGGTGTAGGAAACTGGCTTCGGGGTCTGCGCCCACGCGCATCCCACGACGAATAGAGCAAAGAGTATCGTTTTCTTCATGTTGTTGTGCTCGGCTCAAAGCGCAAGTGGTGTGGCGGCGCGCTAAATTGCCCAGATTAGCCATTCTGTGCCACCGCAGACCCCGTCGCAATATTACGAATGTCACTCAATTCCGCATTCGGACCCGTTCCAATCTGAAGATGAGTTCTAAAGGAAGCGCCTTCCCTTGACCCTGGAATCAATTCCAGGGTGTAAGCTCTTGCCACTGGTAGGAAGTTGGGAACTATGCGATCGGGAGAACTGTCGCGCCGCAGTGGCGTCAGCACGGACAGCCTGCGGCACTATGAACGCCTTGGTTTATTGCCAAGACCACCGCGGACGAGCGGCGGCTACCGCGACTATCCCGCCGACTCTCTTGCCCGCGTCAGGGTGATCCGTAATTCCCTGGGCATCGGCTTTTCTTTGACCGAACTCGCCGCAATTTTCAGGCTCCGAGACCGGGGCAAGTTTCCCTGCATGCAGGCCCGCAGTCTCGCGGAGGAGAAGTTGGGTCAACTCCGGGCCCGCATCCAGGACTTGACCGCTATGCGTCGTCAACTCGAGGCCATTCTGAAGGACTGGGATAACCGTCTGCTCCAAACCGCCAAAGGGAAACCAGTACGTTTGCTGGAGACCCTGCCGGATATCTCACCTCGTATTGGATCGACATCTCGATCTCTCAAACCATGGAATGGAGACAAACATGAAAACGATAACAACAGCCCTGGTCGTTCTCGCGCTCGGACTAACGATCCACGCACGTCAAGCGGAAACGCGGGATTGCGATAAGCACCAAGCCGGGATGGATGAGCGCGGCGACCAGGCGATGGGATTTGACCACCAGAAGACTACCCATCACTTTCGGCTCTTCCGAGATGGGGGCGCGATCGAAGTGCTTGCAATCGATGCGAACGACCGCGACAGCCGCAGCATGATTCGCATGCATCTCTCCCATATCGCAAGCATGTTTGCGGCGGGAGACTTCAAGACACCGATGTTCATTCACGACACGCTGCCTCCGGGCGCAATAACGATGGCGGAACTGCGCGACCAGATTCACTACCAGTATCAGGAAACAGAATCGGGCGGCCGCGTGCGCATTCTCACCAGCAATGCGAAAGCTCTGGATGCAATCCATGCTTTTCTCCGCTTTCAGATCGCGGAACACAAGACCGGAGACTCGCCGATTGAAACGAAGGAAAAATGAGCGGACAGTGAGAGAGCGGTGATGTTTTTTTACTGCCCTTCGCTCTTCGACAGCTTGCTGGCGACCTTAACCCCACTCAGTCCACTGGCGTACTTGGAGACGCCCTGGTAGAGCGCTTCGGCGATGCGCTGGCGCTGTTCGGCAGTCTTCAGCTTGCGCTCATCGCTCGGGTTGGAAACGAAAGAAATCTCCGCAAGAATGGATGGCATATTGGCCCCAATCAGCACGATGAAGGGCGCCTTCTTGATGCCGCGGTTGCGGACTCCAGCGCTGCGCAGGGAGAGTCCGCCGTAGAGCGAGTCCTGCACATTGCTGGCAAACTCACGCGATTCTTCGATCTTCTCTTTCAGCGCGATCTTCTTCACCAGATCCTGCAACTCGTAGATCGATTTCTCCGAAACTGCATTTTCGCGCGCGGCGACGTCGAGCGCTTCCGGGGATGAAGTGAAATTCAGATAATACGTTTCGACGCCGCGAGCATCCGAGTCATGGCTGGAGTTGGCGTGGATCGAGATGAACAAGTCGGCGCGCTCGCGATTGGCAATCGCGGTGCGTGTTTCGAGGGGGATGAAGGTGTCATCCTGGCGGGTATAGACGACTTCCGCGCCCAGGCGGGCGTCCAGCAGCCGGCCAAGGCGTTTCGCTACGTCGAGGACAAGATCTTTTTCGAGCAGACCGTGGGGGCCGATGGTGCCGGTGTCGTGGCCCCCGTGCCCCGGATCAATCACGATTTTGCCGATCTTGAGGCCCAGTGCCCGGATCAGGGAACGGTCGCCCGCCGCAGTGGGGCGGGCTTCGCGAATTTCAAGGTCGGCGGTGTCGTCGGCTGCCTTGGAATGTAGCTTCTTCTTGCGGCTGGTTTGCTTCTGCGTCTTTGCGGCGTTCGATCCTTCGGCAACTTCGGGACGGACCTTGTCCGGTTCCAGTTTGGCCACCGTGGTCGGAGCATGGTCTTCGGCTTCGACAATGGTCTTCGGAATCCTGCGGTTCGAGCCGGGCACAGGGACTGTCGTTTTCACCACCGCCAGACCGGATACGGCTGGGCCACCGGTCGCGGCGGTGGGAGGCGCATCCGGATAGTCGCTGGCCGCTTCGTCTTTACCAATTTCGGTTTTAGAAGAGTCCGGCGAAGTGCGCGACGGTTTTTGCGGCGAGGCTTGACTATTTTTGACCGCGGAGTCGTCGGAGTCATCGTCCGCGGCAGAATCAGCTTCGGAGGCTGCGTCCGTCCTGGCCGCCCGGTTTGCCTTCGCCAGCAGGGTCGCGCGGCTCTCTTTGCCGTGTATGTCGATGATGAGGCGATACGGATTGGGTAGCAGGAAGGCGTCGTAGCTCGCCAGGTTATCGACTTCCAGTACGACACGGGTGCGCCCCGGCTGAAATTCGGCGACCCGAATCTTCTTCAGGAACCCGTCGTCCACGTCGAAGGATTTGCCCACGAGGGTGGAGGCGAGTTTGGTGCCGCGCAAGTCGAAGAAAATGCGGTCAGGATGCGAGATGCGCTGCGATTCGAATTTCACATCCTCTTCGACGTCGATGGCGACTCGTGTGTAGTCGGGAGCAGACCAGTGACGGACTCCGGTCACGCGCGGCAGTTGGCTGCGTCGCTCGGCAGAAGCATCGTCGCTTGTGTCCTTGTCGCTGGCTCGCGACTTACCGGCAGCCTTCTTCGCTGCCTGTTCCATTTGTTCCGCGTCGGCATCGAGCTCTTTCAGCGCTGTGCGCGCGTCGTCGGCCAAGTGGTTCCGCGGATAACGGTGCAGGAAATCCTCGAAAGTGGCGCGCGCTTCTTCGGGGTCGTCGAGGTCGTCTTTGTACACTTCACCAATCGTGAAGAGCGCATCGAAACGATATTTACTGCCGGGATATTCCTTGCGCAAAAAGCGATACTGCGCCACTGCGCCGCGCAGAATCCTGCTGTCGTCGAAGCGACGTCCCATCTCGACCATCAGTTCGGCGGTCGCAACCACGCTGGGATCGGCCTTGGATGACGCGGGCGCACCGAAATAGACGCTGCGATAGGCATTGATTGCGCGCTGGTATTCGCGGCGAGTGCGATCGTTGGCGGGGCGTCCGTTGAGAGCTTCGCGCGTTCGCTCGGCGCTGGCAAAGTGCTGGCGAGCCCAGGCGTCGTTGTGGCGGATTCGGGCCGCAAAACACCAGGCTGGCAGCAGCACCAGCAGGACGGCGGCACTCAAGCGCAATGCGCGTTGGCCTCGGACTAGGGTCGTAGAAGCCTGGGTCTTCAATGGACAGACTCGATCTGTACTGCGTTTGCGCGACCCGTCTATGCGGGCCGGCGCAAGTTATTCCGTGTTGGTAATGTACAGAACGCCGCGAGCATCGCGCTGCACCCGTACCGGGTCGTGGACCGGGTTGCCGATGATGAACGACCCCGCCTCGCCCCCGTAATACAGGTTCGTGATCCGGCGCACGTAGTTTCGCGTCTCCGCATACCGGGGAATTCCGGCGCTCCGCGCCACCGCCGCCGAACCAGCGTTATACGCCGCCAGGCTCAGCGAAACGTTGCCGCCGTAACTCTCCAGCAGTCTCTTTAGATGCCGAACCCCGGCATCCACGTTCTGCGCAGGATCAAAAGGATTGGTGACATTAAGGGCGCGCGCCGTTCCCGGCATAAGCTGCATCAGTCCCATAGCCCCCTTGCGGGAGACGGCGTTGGGGTTGTAGTCCGACTCCACCTTTACCACCGACCGCACCAGATTCGCATCGACATTGTGCCGGGAGGCTGCCTGGACTATGGCAGCGTCAATTTCCTGCTCCGTAAAAACGCGATTGCTGCGGAGAAAGCGCGAGCTTCCGTCCAGATAATGATTGACTTCGGTGGCCGCCGATCGAGCGGCCCGAATGGCAGCGCCGCTGGTCGGAACCGGCTTCCAGCGATGCTCCGTGGAACTCCAATAGGAAAGTCCGCCTGGTTGGGGGGCCTTCGCCGTGGACGCGGACGTAGTTGGAGTTTCGTCGTTCACATAAATCTTGCGTCCGAACTCGTCGGTAGTGGTGGCGATGGCCGGGGATTTAGTATCTCCGGGCGATCGAGCCCACACCGAAGGTGTGGAGAGAAAGGAGGCTGCGGCTACCGTCCCGGCCATCAAGGCGATTTGTAGGCGACTTTGCATATAGATATCGTCGACCAAAGGGCACACTGGCACCCTCAGCCCTACCTACCTACAACCTGACGGAGAACTCAGAACCAGAGTGAAACGATTATAGGGCGGGGGAGGGGTGTCGGCAATCTCCCAGAAGGGCGTAGAACCACTGGAGTAATCTGGGTAAGTTACTGAAAGGACTTGATTTTGATCACGAGGTTACCGATGGGTTTGGGCTGAGAGCTTCGAGCTTCGGGGTTTGGGCCTTGAGCTTTAAGAAACCAGTTTCCACATGAACCACTGCGGCATTAATCGTGACTCATAGCTCTTAGCTCGTGGCTCGAAGCTCGTAGCCCGTAGCTCGCAGCTCTCAACCTTCCTCTACAATCGGACTTCGGCCTTACCGGGAGATTTCGTGAATTCATCCGCTTTACACAAGTTATTCCAACAGGTTCGCAAGGGCCACTTGTCCCCCGACGACGCGGTCCAGAGGCTTCGTCATTTGCCGTTTGAGGACTTGGGCTTTGCCAAGGTCGACCACCATCGTGCCCTCCGCCAGGGAATGCCGGAGGTGATTTTCAGCCAGGGCAAGACCCCGCGGCAAGTGGCGGAGATCTTCAGCCGGCTCGCAAAACACGAAGGCAACGTGCTGGCGACGCGAGCTACCCACGAGCAATTCGAAGCGGTGTCGGCCGTGGTCAAGAAAGCCGAATACCGGCTATTGGCGCGGGCGATCATTCTGAAGCGGGATCGCAAAAAATACGGCAAGGGTGTGATCGCAGTGGTGTCGGCGGGAACCAGTGACATTCCCGTCGCCGAAGAAGCCGTGGTCACCGCCGAGATGATGGGGAACGAAGTCCAGCATATTTATGACGTGGGAGTTGCCGGAATCCACCGCTTGCTCGCGCATCGCACTGCGCTGTCGAAGGCACGAGTCGTTGTCGTATGCGCCGGCATGGAAGGCGCTCTTCCCAGCGTCGTCGGGGGACTGGTCGGCGTCCCGGTAGTCGCGGTCCCGACCAGCGTCGGATACGGAGCTGCTTTTGAAGGGTTGGCGGCGCTGTTGGGAATGATGAACTCATGCGCCTCCAATGTCAGCGTGGTGAATATCGATAACGGGTTTGGGGCGGGATATGTGGCGTCGCTGATCAATCGGAGGTGAGGGTACCAAGTTGCAGGTTACCCGCCCACAATTGCTGCCAGCGGCGGAGGTTAAAAGAACGGGTGACGCTTCTGTGTTGGAGTGCTGAAATTCTCGTGATTGGGGTCCCGCTTGAGAGGAATTAAACGCTCGATGACAGGCCTAAATCAAGCAACTCAGCCGTCGTTTTCGCCATCTGTCCCTACCTGACTACGGATGTTTCTGGGGAAGGGTGTATCCGTTGCGCGCACTGCAGGCGATCTGGTCCGCTACCACGGAAAGATGATGCTGATTGATCGCAAGGAACTTTATCTCCTCAGGTGATTGTCGATTTGGTCCCGACGCCATCCCCTTGACGAAGGATTGAGAGGACATGTTTCGCTTCTTACTGTTTGCGCTACTCCTGGCTTGCGGACATCCGGCGCGCGCTGGCACCGGTTTGCCTGTCGACAAGTCCCCACCGACCGCGCCGAGCAACCCTACGAGTGCGGCAGCGCAAACCAATCAAACTGGAATCGACCTTCGCCTGCCTGTGGAACAGAATTCCGTCCGATTCGCGGTGATCGGCGATAGCGGTACCGGAGGGCGCGAGCAGTATGAGGTCGCTCAACTCATGGAAACCTATCGCAAGCTAGTCAAATTCGATTTTGTAATCATGTTGGGCGACAACATCTATGGAGACCACCACGCGTCCGACTTCCAGCGTAAGTTTGAAGTGCCGTACAAGCCCCTGCTGGATGCGGGCGTCAAGTTCTATGCAGCACTCGGAAACCATGATGACCCAGATGAAGAGCGCCTGTACAAGCCGTTCAATATGGGCGGCGATCGTTATTACGAATTCAAGAAGAATAACGTTGAGTTTTTTGTTCTCGACAGTAATTACATGGACCCGGCCCAGATCAAATGGCTCAATCAGGCTTTGCAGAAGTCCAATGCGCAATGGAAAATCAGCTACTTCCATCACCCTCTCTATTCGGACGGCCGAACTCACGGTCCGGACTTGGACCTTCGCTCACAGTTGACGCCACTTTTCAGACAGTACTGCATGAACGTTGTATTCTCAGGACACGAACATGTTTATGAAAGGTTGCAACCCGAAGACTCGATCTATTACTTCATTCAAGGCAACTCGGCCAAGCTGATGACTCGGGACTTCCGGACCTCGGAACATATGGCGAAAGGCTTCGACAGCGATGAAGGATTCATGCTGGTCGAAATTTCCGGCGACAAACTGTACTTCCAGACCATCTCGCGAACGGGGAAGACTATCGATGCCGGAACAGACAATCGCCCGGCTCCATGCTCCTCACGAATACATTGAAGAGGAAGGAAAGCATAGTGAACTGAGTCTCGCATGATGATGATGTGCTTCCTGCGGTCCTTAACGCATGGTCGTCGGACCGAAAATAGCGCGGGTCCTCTCCCCATAGTGCGCTAAGGCTTGCTTCCATGGAACGTTCGGTGGCGACCCCCGTAAACCAATACCGTAACGCTTCCCGAAGCCATCCCAATGAGGTCCGTATTCACGCGGCCGGGTTGTTTGGCTGACACTTTGTTTCACCCCCTGCTTGCCGCCCCGGGGAACCGCCCGGAAATGAATCCTCTGGCTGTTGATGCGAACCATCCTTTTTCCAGGCTTGGATCCAGCCGGAAAAGAGATGCAAGCAAGGTTCCGATGTCGAATTCCGGGTAGTTCATTCGTCGTTAGAGTAGGCGGATAGGCGGCGATCAGTTTTGTGAACTATCCGGGAGACCGAAAAAACGATGCAGGGCGTCTATCTGCCTAAACAACATGGGCGCACCGAAGGAGCTGGCGATGCTGAGCATGTCTTTCCACAACTTAGGCGATGTGACAATTTTCCGGTGTGCCGGGCGGATTACGTTTCCGGATGCGGACATTTTGCAGAACGCTGTTTTGGCGCAGCCGCGGTCCGCGGTCGTAGTGCTCGATTTGGCCGAAGTCCGAGCCGTCGACGCCTCCGGCCTGGGAACACTCGTTTCCTTGCAGACATGGGCCCGAACCACTGGTACAAGGCTCAAACTGATGAACCTCAATCCCAGGATGGAGTTTCTGCTTCAACTCACAAATTTGCAGTCTCTCTTTGAGATTTGTTCGGTCCGAGACATGTTTGCATTGATGTGCCCCCCATCAGAGCACCCTCATTTCGTGGAAGCGGAGTTGCCGCCGTCTAGTCTTGGCGGCAATCTTCTTAATACCGCCTAATGCCGCGACCGCTTGATTTAGGGGCGCGGGTAACCCTTCCAGACTTCGCTCATGTTTCTTTGAAGAATGATGTCCGCATCTCGTCGATCATGCCCTTGTTGATCACGCTCAGGGAGGGTCGGGATCCTACGCTATAATGAAGGTGAGATTTCGATGAATTCTGGCCGCAATGAATTCGAAATAGCTGTCTTGATAATTCTGTGCGTCCTGACAATTCTTGTCTTCCCAGTCATACAAGGACCATACTCTGTCGTAAACGGGCCGGCTACTGCGTTTCGGGCGGCGCGGGCCGCGACACACTTGCGAGTTGCGATCGTCCAGGCTGCGCTGAAATTTCTGGCGAAGCGTGTTGTTTCGCCGGCGGCGGTGGCGCTTTGGATGGCGCGCTCAAACGCGGCGGTTCAGTCCTCTCGCTCCGCCGAAATTAGCCCTGTCCTTCGTTGCTGATTCTCCTCGGATTTCACAGGGAACCGTCGTGTCAATGTCGCAAGTGAAGAGTCCTGATGGAAGGACCAGGCGACGAGTAATCCGCAAGGTACAACCTGGCTCTGGCAACGAACCAAACGGAATCAATCCAGATAAGGAACCGCGCAGGCCGCGGACTCTTGTTGACCACTTCGTATTCCTCATTGTGCGTACTCGGAGAGTGGAGGTATTTGGGTCGCCTCCCTTCGTGGGCGTCTTCATTCCGAATCGGGGTAGAGTTGGTGAGAGTGTATTTGTGACCATATGGCGGAGATTGTAGTGTCAAATCCCGAACTCTGCGCGAGGTGCGGCGGCCCGAAGACGGCCGGAACATGCCCACGGTGCGCGGGAGAATCGAATCGTGTCGTTCGTCGGGACATCCTTTTACTGGCCCTTTTGTTTACGATTGCAGTTGCCCTCTTCATCTTTACCCGCTCGATGGCCGCCAAAGAGCGCCAACTGGATACCGACGTCGGAGCCTTTTGGTTTAACCAGGGTCAGCAACAAGTCCGCAGCGGCGAAATGGAGAAAGCAGTCGAGTCCTTCCGCAAGGCGACGAACCGGGTCCATGACAACCGGGTCTACGTGCTCGCTCTCGCGAATGCTTTGGCCGCGGCCCACCACACCGACGAGGCTCGCCAGGCACTGCTGCGCTTGCGGGAATCGGCTCCGGAAAATGGAGAAATTAATCTGTACCTCGCCCGGCTCGAGGCCAAACGCGGCGACGTGGTAGAAGCAGTCCGTTACTACCACAATGCTCTCTACGGTCTTTGGACGGGGAGTCAGATCGATGAGGAACTGAGGAACGTTCGAGTGGAGTTGATCAATTTTCTGATCGATCACCAGCAACACAGCGCGGCCTTGTCGGAAGTGCTCATCCTGGGCGCTTCCATCCCAGAGGGTGATGCCGCCGGTCAAATCGAAGCGGGACAACTCTTCCTCAAGGCCGGGGATCCAGAGCATGCATTACGGCATTTTGTGCGGGCGCTGGCTCTCAACCGCAATGATGCGGCCGCCCTCGAAGGAGCCGGTAACGCGGCCTTCCAACTGGGAGACTATGCGCGAGCGAACCGCTATCTGGATGGGGCGCTGGCGCAGGGTTCCGGATCGGACTCCACTCGACAGCTTTTGGATATCTCCAGGATGATTCTGTCCAATGATCCACTCGCATCGCATCTTAGAACGGCAGAGCGTAACCGTCGCGTTATGGTTGATTTCGACCAAGCACTGCGCCGCCTGCAGACCTGCCTCAGCCAACGTACGGGCGGAAAAGACAACGCCTCTCTAGCTCTACAGGCACTGGAGACGGATGCGCTAGCGATGCAATCCAAACTGAAGCCGGGAAATCTGCACCGCGATCCTGAAATGCTGGGATCTGCGATGGAACTCATCTCAAGAATCGAAGAAACAACCAATACCAGCTGTGGCGAACCCAGCGGCCTTGATCGTGCCCTGCTGCTGATTGGTCGTAAACATCAGGGGGCGCTGCAATGAGTACCTTCTCGTTCCCGATGGGCCAGCGGCTGCGTGTTCGCGAGAACCAGATATTTCTCGCGCTCACGATCCTGGTCGGCATCCTGGCCGGACTCGCAGCCGTCCTGTTTACGATCGCCATCAAAGAGACGACGCACCTCCTGTTTGGAATTTCGGCCGGCCCCGCGCGTACGATTTTTGTTCCTGCCGTGGTGAGTCTGTTCACAGGATTCTTGTTGGCCAAGTACTTTCCCGATTGCCGGGGCAGCGGAGTTCCACAGACCGAAGCTGCGTTCCATCTTCAGCAAGGCTACATCGCTACTCGTGTTCCGTTCGGAAAGTTTCTGACTGGCGTGCTCTGCATTGGCTCCGGACATTCGATGGGGCGTGAGGGGCCGTCGGTTCAGATTGGAGCCGGTATCGCCTCCTGGCTGGGAAGATGGTTCGGCTTATCGCCGGAACGCGCCAAGAGTCTGGTACCGGTCGGTGCAGCTGCGGCTCTGGCGGCGGCGTTTAATACCCCAGTCGCGGCGGTGCTGTTCGCGCTGGAAGAGATCATCGGCGACATGAACGCCAGCCTGATTGGATCCGCGGTCGTGGCTTCGGTAACTTCAGTGATCGTCGAACGATCAATCCTGGGAAACCAACCGATTTTCCGCGTCCCGGAATACCACCTCGTGCACCCCGCCGAATTGCTGGCCTATGCAGCGCTTGGAATCATCGGCGGCATCGTATCGCTCGGCTTTTGTGAAGGCTTGCTCCGGCTGCGCGCCTTCTTCTACCGTCTGCCGGCACGCACGCGCATCTATCAGCCCGCGATCGGAGGACTGATTGTCGGCGTTCTGCTCGTATTCTTCCCGCAGGTACTCGGCGTCGGCTACGAGTACGTGGATCAGGCGCTCAACGGCGGCCTGCTGCTGAAAACGTTGCTGGTGCTCTGCCTGGCGAAACTGGTGGCGACAATCATCTCCTACGCTTCCGGCAATGCCGGAGGTATCTTCGCGCCCAGTCTGTATCTAGGCGCGATGGCCGGAGGCGCGGTCGGTGTTCTTGTACACCGCTTTGCTCCATTTCCCACCGGCGACCCGGGAGCGTATGCGCTGGTCGGCATGGGCACCTTATTTGCCGGCATTATCCGGGCGCCGATGACGTCGGTGTTCATGATCTTCGAGCTGACCCAGGATTATCAGATTCTGGTTCCGCTCATGATCGCCAACATGTTGAGCTATATGATCTCGCGGCACTACCAGCCGAAACCGGTCTATCACGCATTGTTGGAACAGGACCACATCCACCTGCCGGGACCCGACAGTCGCGTTCCCGTCGATGCCTGGCGAGCGCGCGACATCATGCAATTCGACGACGATGTGATTTTCGTCGCACCGGAGACTTCCATAGAAAATGCCGGCAACCTTGCCGCGGAAAAAGGAGCCCTATGCCTGCTGGTGGGTAACCGGGAGGAATTGCGTGGGCTGGCGAGCCGGAGAGAGATCGAACAGGCATTGCGCTCTGGAAAAAGCGCTGATCCAGTCAGTTCGATACTCATCCGCGACTGGAAACACGTTCATCCCGACCATCCGATCGAGCTGGCGATACAGCGCCTGAAAAAGAATCCGGGCCTGCTTCCGGTATTGAGCCGCAACCACGTCCAGCGGGTCGAAGGGGTGATTACGCAGGAGACGTTGACGGAGTTTCTGCAAAGCGCTTCGCGGCAAGAGGAATCGAAAGCAAGTGTGAAGGAGCCCAGCGATTAGCCATTGCGTCGATTCATCCGCGCCGGGCGGAAAACGCGGGCCCCGGGGAAGCTGGACGGAGACGCACCCGAGGCCTGCGAATCAGAACCGGCCTCAGGCAGCCCGACCGGCGATGAGCTTCAGACCGCCGGAGTTGTAGGCTTCGAAGGTGCGGACATGGGGCTCGGCCCCGATCAAAGGACCGAGATTTTCAACGACATTCTTGTACTGCTGCCGCTGGTACCGTTCCGCATCGTCCCTCGACTTCCAGAAACTGAGCGCGAGGACGCGATCCGGCTCCGTATTTGACACGAGCACGATTTCGTCCATAAAGCCATCTTGCTTCTGCAGAATGGGCATGATTTTTTCGTTGATGGCGTTAGACAGATCTTTTGATTTTCCTGGCTTGCTATTGAGTTCAACAACGCGGGTAAACATTGTTTGCTCCTTTCGTAGGCTGTAGGTTTAAAGGAAAGCCTGACCGCGGGCGCGGCGTAGGCTTGTATCGTGCGCTTAAGAAAGCCCAAGCGCTTGCCCAGATTATTTGTGCGGTGGTTGAAGGGCTCGCGATTGCTTCTCGGGGAACGGGTCACCCTGCGCAACTGGGCCTTTCGCGCGACGCTACCGCGTGCTATTGCCCTTCAATTGGTTTTATTTTTGTGTAGCTGCCAAGTGAGATGAAGCAAGCGCAGAGGACGGTTGTCTACGGTTCCCGGCAAAATTATTTTCCTGCCAAGCTACAATGACCCGACTGCCGTCTGCTTGGTGCAATCGGCCAATGATTCGATCCGGGTTATTGCTCGCCGCTCAACTGCTCCCATGTGTGTCTGTGGTCTTGCTCGGTTGGGGCCTCCATGATTTGCCACTATTTTGCGTGAGCCCGGCGAGATGCGGATTGGCGACGGCTGTGTTTGCGGCAGCCCTTGGTGCAGTCCTGCTCCGGTTGGATTTGCAGCCGCTCCGCTTGGGCTCGGCGCCGGTCGGACATCAGGGAGTCGAACTGGCAGCGCTCTTATTTCTATCACTCTCTCTGCTGTGGTTCCTACCGTTTGCGGATCGCCGGCACCTCCTGACATTCAGGCAAGACTACTGGCGCTTTGTGGGGCTGCTCTTCTGTTGCACCGGAATTGTCGTGCGTCTGCTCGCGCTGAAGGCACTGGGCCAATATTTCAGCGCGTATGTAACCCTGCAACCAAACCATCGACTGATTCAGCATGGCATCTACGCTAGCATCCGACATCCGTTGTACCTGAGCCTGCTATTGGCGCCGACCGGCATCGCGCTAGTGTTCGCCAGTTACCTCGCCTTGCCGATCTTGCTTCTGGCTGCGATCTTCGTGTGGGACCGGATCCGGATAGAAGAACGTCTGCTTGCTGCGAACTTCGGCCCGGAGTTCGAGGAGTATCGGCATCGCACCCGGATGTTGATTCCTTGGTTGTTCTGAAAATCATCAGGAACACAGGAAAACGGTCTACTCCTCGCTCGTCTTTGGCGGGCCCTTGATGTTGCCGATGAGATTATCCAATCCCAAATGAAACGCGGGTGGCACGTAGCCTTTGGGCAAATAAGTCTCCGGAATGGCAATCTGGTTTCCGTCCCGTACTGACGCATAGTGCGGCGACGTGATTTCTACTCCAGCCTCGTTGAATTGATCCTGGATCTGCTGGTGGAGGTCGGAATAAATCTTGGCCATTCGGTTGGGCTGGTCGGTAAAGGCATTCAGTTCGTAATGCACATAGAAGTCGTCGAGCGCAGTCTGGAAAACATAGGGGCCGGGTTCCTTTAGAATATTTTCCGTTGATAGTGCCGCGCCGATGAGTAACTCGTGTACCTTCTGCCACGGCGCGTCGTAGCCGATGGTGACCGCCGTGTGCAGAATCAGTCCCCCATTCCGGGCGGACGCGCTGAAGTTGATGATGTGGCTGTTCAGTACCATCGCGTTCGCAATCGTGATCTCGACGTTTTTGATGGTCCGAATCCGTGTCACCAGGAGAGTTTCTTCAATCACATCGCCCATGGTGTCGGCAATCTTGACCCGGTCCCCAAGTTTGAACGCGCGCATGTAGGTCAGAATGACTCCAGCCACGATATTGGCTACTGCCGACGTCGATCCGAGCGAAAAAAGCACTCCGAGAAAAATGGTGATGCCCTGAAAAGCCGGCGACTTGGATCCGGGTAAATAGGGAAACACCACGACCACGGTGAGCGCGAGGATCAGAAAACGGACAATTTTGTATGTGGGCTGCGCCCACTCCGGATAAAAGCCCGGCAGCGTGATCGTTTGCTTTCCAATCTCGGCGAAGATGATGCGGACAAATCTTGTGAAATAAAACGATAGCAGTACAATCACCGCGATGAAGAACACATTGGGCAGATAGGCAATGAGCGCGTCGGCGACAAGTTGGAGCGGAGAGAGAACATAGCTTACAAGAACCTGGGCATAGCCTCGCGTCCACGGGAAAAATCCCAAGACCAGGGATGCGTAGAAATACAGAACAACGAGACTCAGGACGAAACGCAGGAGTTTGGCCACTCCGATCACAAATCCGGCGATCCGATCGGCTGGCAGGAGTTCGAACTTCTGAATGCGCAACGAGGGGATGATGGTGCCGCGCCAGGAGTTAATTTTCCTGTAGAGTTTGGGGAAGAGAAAACCCAGGAGCCGGAAAATCAGGATCAAGACTGCGGTAGAAATGACAGCGTACACTCCCCCGAGGATGAGGCTCTTAAGACTATATTCGTGGCGCCGCGCGGTCAGCGCCGAACCAATCCGCTCCACATAGTCACTGGCCAGTTCCTGACGGGACTTGCCGGCCAGTTTGGCGTCGAAATCGGTAACGCTCATCACGACCAGATCGCCGGCCATAATGTCGGACGTGCCCTCTGCATCCGCGACAGACAGGGACTTCGGCTTAAACCTCACGTCCTTCGAAAGATCATCGATTCTTTTACTGACCGCAGCAGCCCGGGCTGCCGCCGGAAAGGAGAGCACGCCGGGCACGTCAAAGAGAGTCTTGCCGTTGATCGTGACCGGAGCCTGCGGCACCGGCTTTGGCTCGGGCGCTCTGACGACAGCCTGACCCGTGAGCGGCGAGCAGGTTAAAAGAACCAAGAACGCGATGGCATGAATTGTCGGCAGACGTTTGAAAAGCATGGGACACCTCCCACGACTGGCCGGCACATGAGAGCGTGCCTGCCAGCTAGCCAGACGGCGAGAAATAAGAAGAAATGATAGTACCAGCCCGCATATTGGAAGACTGAATAACGCTCGATCGGAGTTTCACAGTTCAGAATCCTTCTTAGGCTGATCGGAAGTCGAAGGCGACCCTGGACTATCGCGAAAACACTTGACTTAAGCCCCGCGAGTTGCTATACTTAAAACATAGAAAACAAACAACATAGGTCTTAATGCCGGCGTCGAGCCCCTGCCTTCGCCGTGCCAGAAATGTCGTCAAAAGGCCTACCTTTCGTCAGGGAGATTCGAGAGCATAAATTGAAAATCACTCGCAATGTGCATATCCAACTGAAGGACGGAAAGCGGAACGAATTCACCCAGTTGTTTGAGTCGCAGGTTCTGCCGGTTCTTCGTCAGCAAAAGGGTTTCCAGGATGAAATCACCCTGGTCGACGGAAACCGGGTAGTCGCGATCAGCTTCTGGGATGACCGCAAGAACGCCGAGATGTATCACAATACGGCGTTTCCGAAGGTGGTGGAAAAACTGAGTCTGCTGATTCAGGAAGCGCCAAAGGTCGAGACCTACGAAGTTGCCACCTCGACAATGACAGTGGCAGCCTAGTTCCTTCCTTCCGATTGCAGCTGCATTGTAAGAGGCCCCTCCCCGGGGCCTTTTCCTTTGCCGCGCTCTTAGTCCGAGGAGTGCGAAAACTTTAGCCACTTGAGCATCGGCCCAATCGTCAGGCCTTGCACGAGCAGGCTGAACAGGACTGCGCCGAAAATCATCAATACGAATTTCGACCGGCCCGGAACGCTATCGGGGAGACTCAGGACGAGCGCGACCGAAAGCGAACCGCGGAGTCCACCCCAGAACAGGACATGTTGCCAGCGAATGGGAATGGCATGCCCCGAAAGCTTCATCAGGGGCATCAGGCCATACACCGCCACGAAACGGCCGGCGAGCATCGCCAGAACACCCCAAGCGACTGGCTTCCAGCTCCCGGCGAGTTCTGGCACATGGATCTCCAATCCAATCAATAAAAAGACCAGCGAGTTGACGACAAACGCTGCGTACTCCCAGAAGGAATTAACCGCGACTTGCGTTGTAGCGGACATTCCCTTCTCGCGTCCATAATTTCCGATAATCAGGCCGGCGACGAGTACAGCGATTACTGGCGAAAAGTTCAATGACTCCGCCACGAGGTACGAACCATAGGCTGCCACCGTGGTCAACGTAATTTCCAGAAGATGATCGTCGAAATACGAGGTCAATTTAGAGCCAGCCAGCCCGACAAGGGCCCCCACCGCGATTCCTCCGAGAACAACCACGCTGAATTGCTGGAAAGAACTCCACACCAGACTGCCAGCCGACGGAACTGTCGCGCCAATTGCGAAACCCAGCACGATGCGAAAGACAACCACAGCCGTGCCGTCGTTAAACAGACTCTCGGCTTCGATCAGGGTGTGCAATTGTTTCGGCAGGCCGTAGTGCTTGAAAATCGCAAGCACTGAGACCGGGTCGGTGGCTGAGATCATGGAACCAAACAAAAATGCCGAGGACCACGGGATGCCAACAATTGCGTGCAGGATGAGCCCCACCACGGCAGCGGAGACACAGACACCCAATACCGCCAGAATCAGGATGGGTAAGGCACTGATACGCAATTGATCCAGCCGAAGATTCCACGCCGCTTCAAATAGCAGCGCGGGCAAAAAGATCAGCAGGATCAACTCCGGGGAGATATGGATGCCAGGCAGAAAGTGCATCGGGCTGATGACCAGGCCCACGATCACGAGCGCCAGCGTATAGGGAACGCGCACCCATTTGGTTGCCATCGCCACCGCGGAGGCGATGAGCAAGAGAACCATCAACGTGTATACGGCATGATGCAAATCGTTTACGGGCATGATGATTGACTTGGCTACTGCTGCGCAAACGTCGTGCGAATAATAGTCCCTTTCGCCGGCTACTCGGGCAAACTTCCTTTTTTGTCCGAAACGTGGACATCGAGTGTGGAACCGGCCACCACTTCAAACGTGGCCGACGCAAGGCGGATTTGATTGTCCGACTTGTCAACCTCTTCCAGAATTCTCGTGAACAGATGATCCTTCATCCACCGGCGCTTGCGATAATCGACCACGTAGCGCACGGTAAATTCTATCCAATTGTCGGTGGCCCGCAGGGTGATCATCGGTTCCACATTCGCGGCCTCCACCCGGTACTGGCGTACCATATCCTGCCAGGAATCTTTGACCTCAGCGGCGTAGCCGACCAGTACCTCGTCGACCAGGCCCCGGAGCATCGTCCGGGCCAGTTTCCAGTTGGAACCATACTTGACGGGGAGCGTGATTTCATCCCAAAGGAAAGGAAAGTCGCCGGAGTAATTAAACACCGGTTCTTTGAAGACGAAACTGTTGGCCACGCGAACGATTCGTCCAGTATACAAATCTCCCTGGACCCATTCCCCAACCTCCATGAGGGTCGTGCGGAGGATGGAAATGTCGATCACGTCCCCCCGGATACCGCCCACTTGAACGCGATCTCCGGTTGCATAGAATCCTCCAAAAGAGATGGCAATCCAGCCCGCAACGCTTGCGATCACCTCCTGCAACGAAAATGCGATTCCGGCGCCGGCAACTCCAAACGCCACGGTGAATCCGCCGAGGCGGTCGCTGAACACGACCGTGAGTGCAAAAAATGCCGTTGCATAGCCAAGAAAACCGACGAATTTTCGGGCGCGGTATCTGGTATCCGCGTCCTTGACATAGCGGCCGATGGAACGCTGAAGAAATTTTGAGAGCGTCAGCACCACAATGATGGCGATCGCAGCCGCGACAAGCTTTCCGACGGTTGGGTTGAACATGAACTTTCGGATTGCATCTTCCACCTGGGACCTCCTCTACGAAAGCACGGCAGACACAGGGAAATCTAGCACGGCGGCGCGGGCGCTGCCTGAGGGCAATTTTGTGGAGTAGTAAATACGTCCTCCTGATCCTTCCCGGGCACGGACCCTTCCACTGGGCAGTCGTATAGTAAGGAGATGGAGCGAATTCGAGTAGCGTCATTGCAGTACTTCATCCGCCCGGTTCAAACGTTTAACCAGTTTCGTGATCAAGTGGACGCGCTGGTGGAGACGGCGGCGGACTATAAGTGTCAACTGCTTGTTTTTCCCGAGTACTTCACGGTTCAATTACTGACCCTGGGAAACGTAAAGCGTCCCATCCGCGAGCAGATCGAGGATCTCGCAAAACAGGTTCCAGCATACAAAGAGTTCATGAGAGGGCTGGCGCAACAACATCAGATGTATATCGTCGGAGGCACGATCCCGGTAATGGAGAATGGCGACAATTTTATCTATAACGATTCTTTCTTCTTCAGTCCGACCGGCAACATCGGCGTCCAGGGCAAGTTGCATATGACTCGATTTGAGAAAGAAGACTGGAAGATAACGCCGCGCTCCCGTCTCAGGATCTTCGAGACCAGTTTTGGCAGGGTCGCCATTGCAATTTGCTACGATGTGGAGTTTCCGGAGATCGCGCGAGCTGCGGCCCGGCAGGGCGTTCACATTCTGGTGGTGCCAAGCTGCACGGATGAGCGGCAAGGCTTCCTGCGGGTGCGCTACTGTTCCCATGCACGCGCCATCGAGAATCAGATTTATGTGATTCAGTCGCACACGGTGGGTTCCTTGCCCATGGTGCCAGCCGTTTCTCTGAACTATGGCCAGGCGGCTATCCTTACTCCGAGCGACTTCGCGTTCTCCCGGGATGGGATTCTGGCCGAGGGAAATCCCAATCAGGAAATGATGGTGATTGGCGAACTCAATCTGAAGACGATTGCCGAGGCACGCGAAAGCGGCACGGTGCTGCCTCTTCTCGATAGTGTCCGGAGCGCGGCTGTAACCGCCGAAACGGAGATGATTACTCTGTGAACCAGTTGCAGCCCATCGAAATACGCCCCACGCAGCCCGCGGATTTTCCGGGAATCATCGCCATGTGCAGCGACGTCTATACCACAGGCCCGGCGTGGAGTGAAGAACAACTGGCGTCCCATCTCCGCGTTTTCCCTCAAGGTCAGTTCGTGGCGGTGGAGTCTTCTTCCCAGCGGGTGGTTGGAATGGCGGCCAGTCTGATGGTTTTTTGGAATGACTACGACATGAAGACCAGTTGGAGGGACTTCACCGATCACGGCATGTTCACCAACCACGATCCGGTTCACGGCCGAACTCTCTACGGCGCGGAGGTCATGGTGCACCCCTCCGTTCAAGGACAAGGCATCGGCTCCAGAATCTACCAGGCTCGGCGCGACCTGGTTCTGCGCCTGGGATTGCTTCGCATTCGAGCCGGGGCACGACTGCGTGGTTATCACGCGCACGCGGGTCGCTTGAGTCCCGAGGAGTATGTCATCGCGGTAATTCGCGGCGAACTGGCAGACCCCACTCTGTGTTTTCAACTGCGCCGCGGTTTTCAGGTGATGGGAGTGGTTTCCGAATATCTGCGGCACGATCCGGAAAGTCTCGGCCATGCCGCTGTCATTGAATGGATCAACACTGCGGTTGCAACAGTCGCGGACTACGCTGGTCAGGATCCGCGCTTCCGATCTATCACCGTAATACCTCCCCTACAGAGGTAGCTTGTATTCTGCAGAGTTCTTCAGTGGTCTTGTACCTGACCGCCGGACGCCACAAAATGCGTCGTTTCGCGGATCGCAATCGAGTCCGCGGCCAGCTTCGGATCTGGTTGCGTGTTCATCCTGGCCGCATTTAGGTAGCGGCTGAGAAAATCGATTCTACGTTTCGCCAGGTCCGGGCTTTCATCTGGCGAATAGCGCAATACATACTGATTACCAGGCACTTTTGGACTGCGGCCAAACTTTCTCAGATCCGCGATCTGACGCGCCGTGAGTCGCGTTGCCTTGGCCTTGTATTGCAATTCATAAGTTCGATCGACGAGCGCAACGTCCGCGCGGATTTGCAGCGGAATGCCGAGATCGCGTGAAACGGATTCCGCCGCAACCTGCCAGGCTGCCTGTCCAACCGTCTGCACTTGCGCTGCGCTCACTTCGAGCAGAAGATTTCCATCGGATTGCAAGCCTACGGATCGCACATTCAGCTCGCTGACTCCGACCGGGGCCAGCAAGGAATCCAACGAAGTCTGAACGGTCTCCTGGGCCTTCGACACGGCGGCAGCCGGGGACGGTCGGTTTGCCGTCGCGTCGGTCTGCGTAACCACGCCCCCACCGAGATAGTCCTTGCTTGCCACCGGCGCCGCCTTTTCCTGCTTGGCAAGCTGGAGCTGCTGAAGCTCAAGTTGAACTGGACGTCCCATTACTTTCGTGAGTTCGCTTTGGAGAGACTGCACCTCCTGCGGTTCGATGAACCGCGACGTTTGCACAATGGCCGCCACACCGACGTGATCCTTGGCGATTTGCAGCTTCACGCTATCCAACTGGCGGTCCTGGGATTTCGCCAGTCGCCTCATCAGCAGTTCCGAAGCTTCCTTGCGAAGTTGCGCTTGTTGCGCTGCGCTTCGTAACGTCTCCAGTAAAGGAATGGACAGCCCCACCAGAATGAGCACGGCAATGGAAATGCGGTGACGGGAAATGAAATTCTGACGCTCAGTGAAGGCGCGGGGGCGCACCCCGATCAGCAGAAAGACCAGTCCGGCGCTGAGAACAATTGCGGCGAAGTTGGTGAAGAACAGCATGAGCGCGCCTCTCGCGACGGACCACTGCAAGGTTCCGATGCCGTATCCAACGGTCACCAGGGGCGGGAGAACAGCCGTCGCAATAGCGACACCTGGCAGGATGGTCATTGCGGTCTTTCGCGAAGACAGAGCGAGCGTACCCGCAAGACCAGAAAAAAAGGCGATCAGCAAATCCATCAGGTTGGGGTTGGTACGCGCCAGGATTTCAGGGGTGAGCTCGCGCAGCGGCGACAGTCTCGTCGCGACAACAGTAATCAAGATGGCCTCAGCGACGCTCAACGCTACGTTGCGCGCCGCCTTCTTGCCGACTCGCCAATCCGCGACTGTAAGCGAGAGGCCGCATGCAAGAATCGGTCCCATGAGCGGTGAAATCAGCATGGCTCCGATGATCACGGCCGGGCTATTGAGCAGAAGACCAAGAAGGGCGATCAGACAGGCCAGGACCAACATCACGAAATAGACGGCATCGAACTGCCGCCCTTCATTCGCATCTTGATAAATCTCAGTGACCGGGCGGAACAGTGCGCGAATTCGATATGCGGGCCAGAAGGTCACAGATTACGGCTTCCTTGAATTTACTTGAATTCGCTATAACTACCTGATATCATTAATCTTAAGTGAAGAGTGATGCTAAATTTCGACTGGTTATCCTTTTGCTTCTCAGCGTGATAGCCATTTTCATCTCTCCCGCCGTGGACCTGCAACCCACTGCCTTGAGAGCGCTCACACTGGCAAATTCGCTTTTCGTCATGCTCGCCCTGGCCGGCACCATACTGACGAGGATTTTCGGCCGTAAGGTCCCTTCTTTCGCCCACAATGTCGAAACGGATCGTGTACTTCTACCCGCGCCCGACCTCGTCGAACTGAATTGTACGCGTCTTTGTTAGCAAGTCTTCGTCCTGTTTCTGTTCTTGACTGACCTCGAAACGTTCGAATTCGAGGCCTTTCCTTTCAACGGCTAGTTCCTGGCCCATGAACCTGGATGGAGGACCCATGCTGCACCTTGAAACACAAGATATTTCCGAGACCACGCCCCATACCATCTCAGACTTCTTAGCGAAAGTCGCGAAGGCACCTTCTCGTGCGCTGCTTCTCGACTACGATGGCACGCTCGCGGGGTTCTCGCCCGATCGTCATCATGCGGCCCCGTACGCCGCCATCCCGGCGTTGCTCGAGCGGATCAGGAACACCACCAATACCCGTCTGGTCGTGGTCACGGGACGTCGCGCGCATGAAGTCGGCATGCTCCTTGGGCTGAAGAATATTGAGATCTGGGGATGTCACGGTTTGTCGCGGCTCCATGCTGATGGCACCTATCAGCTGCCCTTCTTGGACGAAATCGCAGTGGGCAAGATTTCTGAAGCCAACGAACTCCTGCGGCAGGAAGGACTCTTCAACTTGCTGGAATTCAAGCCGGGGGCAACGGCCGTCCACTGGCGGGGCATCGACGAAGCGGCCGGCGTGGTCGCTCGCAAGGTGGAGAAAGTCTGGTCGATGCTGCATGGGCACCAGGGTATAGAACTGCTGAAATTTGACGGCGGCATGGAAATTCGCGTCGCGGGAAGAAATAAAGGCGACGCGGTGCGCGCGATCCGTGCGGAGATGGGAGCCGGTGGGGCCATCGCCTACCTGGGCGACGATCATACGGATGAAGACGCGTTTGAAGCGCTACGCGGGCAAGGGTTGAGCGTGCTCGTGCGCAATGAATATCGTTCCACGCAAGCCGACGCGTGGATCCAGCCTCCCGAGGGTGTTATCACCTTCCTTGCCGACTGGGCGGCTGCCTGTGGGGGTGCTGTATGAGGGCGACCAATCGCATGGTTGTCGTTTCCAATCGTCTTCCCGTAATCATCGATCAGAGCTCGAAAGGATTTACGGTCGGACCGAGTCACGGGGGCTTGGTTACTGCGCTCCGGCCGCTCATCAAAGAGTGTGCCGGCGTCTGGATTGGCTGGACTGGCACCGACGCATCGCCGGAGATCGAGCGCGTTCTCGAGGAGTATTCCCGGCAGGGCAATTTCGCGCTCAAGCCCGTCTTTATGACGCACGAGGAACGGTCGCGTTTTTATTGCGGATTCTCCAATGAGGTCTTGTGGCCTCTGTTTCATGACCTGCAATCGCAATGCAATTTCGATCCCGCCTACTGGGACACCCATCTCACGGTCAACCGTCGCTTTGCGGAAAAAGCAGCGACCGAAGCGCAACCCGGGGACTTGATCTGGGTGCACGACTATCACTTGATGTCGGTCGGACTCGCTCTTCGCCAACTCGGCATCAAGGAGAGGATCGCCTACTTCCATCACATTCCGTTCCCCAGTCCTGACATCTTCGAGAAGCTGCCCTGGCGGGAGGAGATACTGACAGCGCTTCTGCATTTCGATGTGCTCGGATTCCAGACCCTGCGCGACCGAAGAAATTTTGCCGACTGTCTCCGCCATTTCGTGAAGGCAGCGGAGATCAGAAGCGAGGGCGATCATTTGATCGTGCAAGAACCCGGCAGCCGCACGCTGGTGGGAGCGTTCCCCATCAGCATCGATTTCGAAGAATTTGCGGGTGGCGCGGCCAGCGAAACCGTGGCGGCGAGAGCGAACGAGATTGGCCGCAGTGTCGGGGAGTGCCGCATCATCCTGGGAGTCGATCGACTCGACTACACCAAGGGCATCCCGGAGCGGCTCGCTGCATTTCGTTATTTGCTCAAAAATCAGCCTGACCTGCACCGGAAAGTCACGCTCGTCCAAATCGCTGTACCGAGCCGGGAGGACATTCCCAAGTATGGCGAATTGAAAGCCCAAATCGAGCGCCTGGTGAGCGAGATCAACGGCCACTTCAGCGAACCGGGATGGCTGCCCGTGCACTATATCCATCGGTGCATCGATCGTGCTGAATTGCTGGCATACTACCGGGCCGCTGACATCGCCCTGGTCACGCCCTTGAAAGACGGCATGAATCTGGTTTCCAAGGAGTATTGCGCGGCGCGGGTCAATAACGATGGAGTGCTGATCCTCAGCGAGTTCGCCGGCGCGGCATTCCAGCTTCATCGGGGAGCTCTTCTGGTCAATCCCTACCATACTTGCGCGGTGGCCGAAGCCATTCGCACCGCCTTCGAAATGCCGGTGTCAGAACAGCGAAAGCGGATGCGTAAATCGAGAGCCCGCATTCGCCGCGAAAATATATTTTGGTGGCGTGATTCGTTCTGCGGATTGCTCGACCCCGTGCAGAAGGTCGAGCAATCGTTGCCGGTCGTGGCTCTCGCTCCTAACGCCGGCATGTCATTTCCGGAGGCCGCCACCGGTGCAACTACAGTTCACCGCCACGTGGCAACTGCCTGAAAGCCTGGAACCGATCGCTTCGATACGGGAAGTCGAACTTCCTCCTCTCCTCGATTTATGGGCTTCGTTTGCAGTATTATGGCGCCATTGGGAAGGTAGAACAGGGAGACAAGCATGCTACGACTTTTGATGGGCACCCTACTATTGTGCGGCGTGGTTACTCCCGCGCTGGCGCAAAACGCTGCTGCTAATACCGCCACCAC
Organism: uncultured Acidobacteriota bacterium; assembly: GCA_963799305.1. Lineage (GTDB taxonomy): Bacteria > Acidobacteriota > Terriglobia > Terriglobales > Acidobacteriaceae > Acidiflorens. The sequence continues at coordinate 151,796 of CAWCWX010000003.1, forward strand.
CTCTTGCACCTTTGAAGATGGAAAGCAGTTAAGCCTTCGCTACAGTAAGGAATCTGCCAAGAGCAAATCGCGATTGCCGGAAGACAAGTTATGGTCTCCCGGCGGCAAGCCCATGTTTTTGTTCACGCAAGTCGACGTCATGGTCGGCAACGCAGAAATCCCAGCCGGCGCCTACAGCGTCTATGTGATACCGCAACGTCAGAATTGGATTCTTGTAGTGAACAAGAATGTAACCGAAGGGAGTGCCTATGATGAGCACCAGGACTTAGTGCGGGCACCCATGCAATCCGGCCAACTGACTAACCCGCAGCAGTTTTCGATGTCCTTTGGCCACATTGCGCCGAAGCAGTGCAACCTGCGCATCTATTACGGCAAGAAGGGGACGTGGGCGGAGTTTAAAGAGAAGTGATTCAATCGGTCCTGGCTGTCCTGGTAGCCGATGGTTCCCACCACTTGAAGCTTCCCCTCGCGATGCTTGTCGTTTTCGGCTCCGCGAAGCTTCTTGGAGAACTATTCGAGCGCGTCCATCAGCCGGGAATCGTCGGAGAGATATTGGCGGGAGTTTTGATCGGACCAAGCGTCCTCGGCTTGGTCTCTCCCAATGAAAACCTGGCGTTTCTGGCGGAACTCGGCGTGATGTTTCTGCTGTTTCGCGTCGGCCTCGAAGTCAAGGCATCGGAACTGATGGAAGTCGGTGGGGTCGCGACGGTGGTCGGGGTCCTGGGAGTTGCAGTCCCGATGCTGGCCGGATGGGCTCTCTTGCGCGTTTGGGGCAGACCCCAGATCGAATCCCTTTTTGTAGGAGCGGCGCTTACCGCAACCAGTGTCGGCATTACCGCCCAGGTCCTCGGCGCGGAGGGATTACTGAACAAGACTGCCAGCAAGATCATACTGGCAGCGGCCGTCATCGACGACGTTTTGGCACTGCTCGTTCTGGGGATCGTCAGCAGCCTCGCCGCGGGAAAAGTCAATCTGCTGGAACTGGGCCTCACCACCGCTTTTGCGCTATTGTTCGTCCTCGTCATCGCAAGGTGGGGCAGTGCTGCGGTGGCAAAAATGGCTCCAAGCGTTGAGGGCAAACTCCGGACTGCGGAAGGAGAATTTGCCTTGGCGATGATTCTCCTGTTCGGACTTGCGGCAATTTCGCAACGTGCCGGTGTAGCTCCGATCATTGGGGCATTCCTGGCCGGGATGGCGATGGGGGAGGCTCTGCCGCCACGCGTCCACGACCTCACCCACGGCGTAACGGAACTCCTGGTCCCTTTTTTCCTGGCCGGCATCGGTCTGAGTCTTGACCTTAGCGCCTTGGCCAAAGCGTCAACACTGGTGCTGGCATTTTTAGTGCTGGTGGTCGCCGTGACGACGAAGGTCTTCGGATGCGGACTTGGGGCGATACGTTACGGTCGTCCGGTAGCTTTTCGTGTCGGATTCGGCATGATGCCCCGAGGCGAGTTCTGTATGGTGGTCGCCCAGATCGGTCTGGTACTGAAAGCCATTTCACAGGAAATGTACGGTATTGTGGTGTTCATGGCCGTCGTCGCTACCCTGTTGACGCCACCCCTCCTGAAACGCGCCTTCCGGGTTGCGCCGGGAACCGAGACGATGGATAGCTTTACGATCGGGTAAGTGAACGCCGCCGTATCTGCGCCCCGCGTGGCATTCCGACTTCGTCTTTTATGCGGCGTTTCGTAACCTTTCAGACTCGCCGGAATCTGACGGCCATTGAGAGATTGGAGCACTCGATGAAAGGCAAGGTCGTACTCGTAACCGGAGCCAACGGCGGACTCGGAGCCAATATTACGCAAGCGTTCCTCGATGCCGGTGCAACGGTCATTGGCTCATCCCGAAAAATCCAGCAGTCTGATTTCAACCATCCAAACTTCACCGCGCTGGCGGCCGAGATCTCCACGCATGAAGGCGCCAAGGTGCTGGTGGGTCAGTTGATAGCGCGTTTCGGAAAACTTGATGTTTTGGCGCACACCGTCGGCGGCTTCGCGGGCGGCCAATCCATCGCCGACACCGACGACGCGACCTTTCAACGCATGATCGACATCAATTTGAATTCCGTCTTCTACATCTTGCGGGCGAGTATCCCTGCCCTGCGGCAGACCGGCGATGGCCGGATCATCGCGATTGGCAGTCGAGCTGCTCTGGAGCCCGGTGCCGGCGTGGGCGCGTATAGCGCTTCCAAGGCTGCGATGGTTTCTTTGATTCGAACTGTCGCGCAGGAAAATAAAGATGCGGGACTCACGGCTAACGTGATCTTGCCCGGCACAATAGACACGCCTGCCAACCGGAAAGCGATTCCGAACGCGGACGTTAGCAAGTGGGTACAGCCGGCTACGATCGCGGAGCTGGTCGTCTGGCTGGCGGGCGAATCCGGCAAGGATGTCAACGGATCTGTCATCCCAGTCTACGGAAAAGATGCTTGAGGTCTCCTGTTCAACCGTCGGAGACTTCCCGGCGCCGGCTTCTCCGCCTGAGTCGAATTCGAGTCTGAAGATTGCGGCAACCGGTCCGCTCCTCAGCGCTAATGAGTACTCTTCACTTCCTCAACATACGCGCGCAAGACTTCCGCCACACTCCACGCCTAGGCCACGCATCCGCACGGCTTCTGCTGGGCGTCGCCATCGAAAATCTCGGAGCCGCGGAGCCCGTTGGTCTCCAGCCACTCGCCCCCGAGGGCCGCGTTCAGGTCACCCCAGGTTTCTTTCGTAAATTGAATCATCAGTTGCAATCTCCCCAAGGATACCTTCTCTCGGCATAGCGCGAACTACCATCCATTGCCTTCCATTGGACGAAGGGCTCTCGAAGAGGCGAATATGATGAAATGCAGAATAATTCAATTTCCACAGAACGTAGCAGCAACACTCCCCAGATCAAGGCAGTAATTCTCGATTACGGCCTGGTGCTGGTTCGTTCGCCCAACGCGGAAGAGTTTGGACGCATGGCGAAGATAGTTAACGTGAGTTTGGAAGTGTTTTACCCCCTCTGGGAAGCCAGTCGCGATCTCTACGATCGTGGCGACCTCACCGCTGAGGAGTATTGGCGGAACTTGGGGGCGCGCGCCAATCGGTCGCTGAATGCCGCGGAAATTGAATCCTTGCGTAAAGTGGAAGTTGGAATCTGGACTCACCCCGATCCGGTGATGCTCGATTGGGTAAGGCAACTCCACGCGTCAGGAATCAAGACCGCCGTGCTCTCGAACATGCCTCTCGATTTGGCTGCGCATGTTCGGACAAACTGCCCCTGGATGGAAAACTTCAACTTCAAAACACTCTCCGCCGAAGTCAGATTGATCAAGCCAGACCCCGCAATTTATGAGTACACCCTTCGCGGCCTCGGCGCTCGCGCATCGGAATCGCTGTTCGTGGATGACCGCGAGAAAAACATCCGCGCCGCCCAAAAGCTGGGCATTCACGCCATTCAGTTCAGTTCCGTCGCCCGCTTCAAGGATGACCTGGAAATGTTGGGTTTCCCGATATTGCCGGTTGCAGAATCATCTGGAGAGCCAACGGAAGAAATCAAGTTCCAGCTCTGACTCTGGCGCCTCGTCACGCCCCATGAGTGTCGGGATTCTTCTTAGCCTGGCTCTCACAGCGAACCCGCACACGAGCACGAAGCTTGGTGTTAAACTTCGGAACTTATGCCCCAATACGTCATCGAACGCACGATTCCTGGCGCCGGATCGTTCACGGAAGCGCAGATCCGGGAATCGTCTCTCCGTTCATTACAGATGATGGAAGACATGGGGTGCCAGATTCACTGGGTTCACAGTTACGTCACCGAAGACAAAATCTACTGCGTTTATCTGGCGCCAGACGAGGACATCATTCGTGAACACGCAAGACGTTTAGGGGTTCCGGTGGATCGCGTCTCCGCTGTACGCCGTCTCATTGAACCCGACAAAATCAAGTAATGACTTCCCTACTCCAGAGAGTATTGGATGGTTTTTTCCACGCTCATCGCAGCCCCTTCGGCCCAGGCGCGCTTCCCTTCCTCCTCACTGAGCGATTCCCAGGCTGGCCGCAATGTCTGATCGAGCTTCAATTGCTCCGCTTGCGACAGCGGAGCGCTGATCAACTCGCGTAGATTCCACGCGGCCGCGGCCAGTTTCAGCGCACGCTCGCCTTGTCGTTCCGCCACCGACAAACAGGCGAAGCCTTCCAGTGCCCGCGCCATTCCGCGCCGGTGCCCTAAGCGAGCAAAAATTTTCAGCGCTTCGCGGTAGGCGCGGAGCGCAGCCTGGTGGTCGCCCTGTTCACAGTCGATGTAGCCCAGATCGGTCAGGGACCGCGCCGATCCCCATGGGTCTCCGACCTCCTGGAAGACCAAAAGCGCGCGTTCATACAATCCCCGAGCACCAGCCACGTCGCCCTGCGCGCGCGCAATGTCGCCTAACTGGTTGATCGACCAGGCGGCGCCGCTGCGGTCCCCAAGTTCCTCGAAGATGTCTGTCGCTTCGCGCAACGCCCATCGAGCACGAGGATAGTCGCCGCGAACCTTCACCACATTGGCCAGGTTATGCAAACAACGCGCCATCGCCAACCGGTCCGGAAGCAGGCGCCAGCACGCCAGGCTGCGTTCAAAATTGCTCTGCGCGCTGGCGTAGTCACCACTATCCCGCGCCGAGACCGCCAGAGCATTCAACAACGCGGCGATACCTGGCTGATCTCCCAATTCCTCGTACAGAGCAAGGCCGTGTTCCAGAAAGCGCTCGGCGGCCGAATGATCGCCCTGGGCCGCCGCCAGGGCGCCAAGAAAATGTAATACCCTGGCGCGTTCGTGCGGACGTTCACTGCCAGCCAGACGCAGAATCGTTTCCAGGCGTGCCCGTCCTTCGGTCAGATGTTCCCGCATGTCCCAAAATCGGAACAATGCCACGCAAAGACGCAATCCCCAATCCAGGTCCGGAGTCTCAAACAGCCAGTCAAGAGCGAACCGGAAGTTATCGATCTCGACATCGCACTGCACCAGCCAGCGCGTGCGATCGGCGGGACCCAGCTCTGGATTCCCTTCCTCCGCCAACACCAGACAGTACGCCGCATGCGCCCGCCGCGTCGCGTCGTGCTCACCACTCTCGATAAGGCGCTCGAACGCGTATTCACGAATCGTCTCCAACATCGCGAAGCGCGGCTCAACCTCGGCGCGGTCCAAACGCTGAATCAAATTTTGGTCGACCAGGGACGAGAGTCCTTCAAATAGATCGATACCAAGATCGAGAGTTGTGTTGCAGACCGCTTCCGCCGCCTCCAAAGTGCATCCGCCGGCGAACACAGAAAGACGGCGAAGCAGTTTTCGCTCCACCTCATTCAACAGGCCGTAACTCCAGTCGATCGTCTTACGCAGAGTCTGTTGACGTTCTGGCAGATCGAGCGCGCCCCCAGTCAGCAATTGCAGACGGCTTTGCAGACGATCCAGAATGGCGCTGGGCGGCAATACCTTGGTTCGCGCAGCCGCCAGCTCGATCGCCAACGGCAGTCCATCCAGCCGGGCACAGATTTCCTGAACCGCCGGCATGTTTTCTGACGTCATCGCAAAATCAGGCCAAACCCCTGCCGCGCGCTGCACGAATAACTCGATCGCGGAATTCTGCGCCAGCGGCGTAACTGGGAATTCCTGCTCGCCATAAACCCGCAGACACGAGCGGCTCGTAACCAATATCTTCAGGGATGAGCACGCTTCTAGGGTTGCCGCCACCACCGTCGCCGCCGCGAGCACCTGTTCGAAATTATCCAGTACAAACAGAAACGGTCCCGAGTTCCGCAGTTGATCGCCGATGAGCTGCGGGATGGTGCGATGAGCGACTTGCTGAATTTCCAGCGCGTCTGCTAGAGCAGTTGCCACCAGGTCGGGATTTGTAATCGATGCCAGGCTGACAAACTGAACACCCGCCGTAAATCGATCCGCGATCGCGGCAGCTACCGCCACCGAGAGGCGCGTTTTTCCGGCGCCGCCCGGCCCGGTGAGAGTCAACAGCCGAACGTCCTCCCGGAGTAGCAACTCGGTGGCTTCCGTTACTTCCTGCTCCCGTCCAATGAGCGACGTGCGCGGGGTGGGCAGATCACGACGTTTCCTCGCCAGCTTCGCCCCGGCAATTTTGGCCGAAGACAGCATACGGTCATCCGGCGACTCAAAGGTATCGGGCTTGGGAAGGTGGTCTCGCTTGTTTGCGCGTTGCACCACTGCTGCGGTGAACAAATATCCCCTCCGAGGGACAGTCTTGAGCAACTGCTGGCTGCGATCGTCCAGGGCGCGCCGCAACTCCAACGTGCACTGCACCAAGGAATCATCGGTAACGAATGCGTCCGGCCACACTGCCTGCATCAATTCCTGTTTGCCGATCAGACGTCCCGGATGTTCCACCAGGTACTTGAGGGTTTCATAGACCTTGGGGCGAAGCTTGATCTCTTCTCCCGCCTTGAGCACACACCCCCGCGCGACGTCGAGGGTGAAGTCGCCGAATTCGTAGCTAGGACTCGTCTCCAAATTGACTCCCGTATCCGCCAAACCCTTGTACGTCTTTATTTTGGCTTTTCTTCGGCGTTGTTTCGTTACTCCAGATCCCACTACTTGTTACTTTGCACTTGCTTGGGGGGCACGCTCAGCACCCCGAGCGGATTCTAGCAAACTGCATTACCAAACAGGGCCGTTTGCACGAACCGCAGTGGACGATGAGCACCGAACTACAACTTTGGAGGTTTTTATGAATCGCATTACCAGCTTTCTGTCTGGAGTCTCACTAGCAGCTTTATTTTTTGTCACTTCAGCCGATGCTCAATCCGAAAAACGAATGACTGCCGACGTTCCCTTTGAGTTCACCGTTGGAGGCGTTTCCCTCCCGGCCGGCCACTACGAATTCCTGGACAATGGCGCCAATTTCGTTCAGGTCGTGGGCGCCAGCCGTCGCAGCGTGTTCCTGCCCTCCACTTCGACCCAGGCGAGCGGCTATCAGGAAAAATCGACACTGAAATTCGCCTATATCGATGGTCATTACGTTCTGTTCCAGATCTGGAACGAACTTGCTGCCAATGGCAGAGAACTCCCCTATGCCAACACCTCAGGGGAGGTCGCCCAACCCTCAACCGCCGACGGAACCGTCACCGTCCGTCGCTAACCGGCAATTCAGGACATCAAGGAGAAGTGGAATGAGTACGACACAAAATCCCCCAATGGTCGCAAAAGTCGCGGCCCGATTCCAATATTCCATGCTCGCTCTGGTTCTGCTGAGCGTTTATCCCGCGCGCATGTTGGCGCAAAGCGCTCATTCGCATGTGCCGCAGCAACAGGAATTGACGGCGGACCAGGCCGGTCAGGCAAACGACCTGGTCAAGATCGTCCGGCAATCGACCGACCGCTTCAAGGATGTGTCGGTGGCGGAAAAAGAAGGGTATGCGCTTCAATTCGGCTGCGTCAGCGGAGATGACTACGGCGCCATGGGTCTCCACTATGTAAACGGCGACCTGGTAAACGCCGGCGTCCTTGACGCCACCCGGCCTCAGATTGTGATCTACGAAGCGATGCCCAATGGACACCTGCGGCTGATCGGCGCGGACTTTCTGCTTTTCGCTGATGCGTGGGATGCTAAAAAGCAAGGTCCCCCACAACTCATGGGGCAGCTCTTTCACTATTTCGAAAGCCCCAATCGCTTCGGACTCCCGGCCTTCTACACGCTTCATGTTTGGGCGTGGAAGGATAATCCCAACGGCGCGTTCGTGAACTGGCACCCTGATGTTTCGTGCAAGTCATTCACCTCGCACAACCAGTGAGTCGAAAGCGGTACGAAAAAATGGCGGCTTCCTCGATCCGCATGGAAACAGGAAGCCGCACAACGCAACAGGAACGATGAACATCGATTTCTACATAGAGGGAGAACCAAAATGAGCACAGCGCAGGCACCAGCAATCGACATGAACAAACTCAACGCCTTTATCGGGCAATTCGTAACCGATCTCGGGGCCACGGTTCACGCCGGCATGGTCGTCATCGGGGAGAAGTTGGGACTCTATAAAGCGCTCGCCGGAGAATCCATGACATGCGCGCAACTCGCCGCCAAGACGAAAACGGATGAGCGTTATTTGCGCGAGTGGCTGGCTTCACAAGCTGCCGGTGGCTACATCACTCACAACGCGAAGACTGGAAAATTCAGCCTGACCGAAGAACAAGCCTTCACTCTCGCAAACGAGGACAGTCCCGCCTATCTTCCGGGAGCGTTTGAACTGGCCTTGGGTTCCTTGGCCGCGGTTCCGCGGATCACGGACGCGTTCCGCACCGGCGACGGCATGGGTTGGGGCGAGCATGTTGACAGCGTCTTTCATGGTTGCGAAAAGTTCTTCCGTCCGGGCTACGCCGCGAATCTTGTGACTTCGTGGATTCCCGCCCTCAGCGATGTCAAAGAGAAACTGGAAGCCGGGGCGCGAGTCGCCGACATCGGCTGCGGGAAAGGGGCTTCCACCATTCTTATGGCGAAGGCATTCCCTAAATCCAAATTTTTCGGGTTCGACTACCACGACAAGTCAATTGAGGCGGCCCGCGAGTCCGCCCGGAGAAACGGCGTCGACGACCGCGTCACCTTCGAAGTTGCCAAGGCAAAAGAATTTCCCGGCCGAGGTTACGACGTCGTGACGGTATTCGATTGCCTGCACGACATGGGCGACCCGATTGGAGCGGCCGCGCACGTCCGCCAATCGTTGGCCAAAGATGGCACGTGGATGATCGTGGAACCCTTCGCCAATGATGAGTTAAAGGACAACTTGAATCCGGTCGGTCGCGTTTACTACTCTTTTTCCACGCTGCTGTGCACGCCTTGCTCCCGGTCGCAGGAAGTCGGGCTGTGCCTGGGCGCCCAGGCCGGAGAGACTCGAATTCGAGAAGTCGTAACCTCGGCCGGCTTCAACCGTTTCCGCCGGGCGACCGAAACACCCTTTAACATCGTGTACGAGGCGAGGCCGTAATCCGAGCAGGCAGGACATCAAAGCAGTAGAATGTCCGCGAAATTAGTTGACAAGGAAACCTTTATGACTCCATCTCCTAATGCAACGATATCCCCAGAGCGCACCAGCGGTAATGGCGGCTCGCTGAAGAGCCATACGAACGCGTCAACGAAGTCCGCCCTTACCGAAGAAATGCTGGCACGGTTTGCTTCACGCGCCGCCGCCTACGACAAGGACAACCGGTTCTTTGCCGAAGATTTCGAAGAACTCCGAGCGTCGCGGTATCTTCTATCGCCCCTACCGCCCGAATTCGGCGGCGCGGGCATGACGCTCGCTCAGATGTCCCGGGAACAACGCCGGCTGGCCTATTACGCGCCCGCCACCGCGCTGGCCGTGAACATGCACGTATATTGGATTGGCGTTGCCGCCGATCTTTGGCGGAGCGGTGATACCTCGCTGGAATGGCTTCTGCGCGAAGCAGCCGCTGGCGAGATCTTTGCCGCCGGCCACGCGGAAAGCGGCAACGATATCCCCCTTCTGCTTTCGACTTCGAAAGCGGAACGCGTCGATGGCGGCTACCGGTTTTCAGGCCGGAAACACTTTAGCAGCCTGACGCCCGTCTGGACCCGCTTTGGCTTTCACGGGATGGACACCAGCGATCCGAATCAACCCAAGATCGTTCACGCCTTCCTGCCGCGCGATACCGAAAGATACGCCATAAAGGAAACCTGGGACGTACTCGGCATGCGCGCCACCCGTAGCGATGACACGGTGCTGGAGAATGTGTTTATTCCGGACCGCTACATCGCTCGCATCGTGCCGGCTGGCGCGGCGGGACTCGATCGCTTTGTGCTCGGAGTCATGGCCTGGGCGCTGCTTGGCTTTGGAAATGTTTACTACGGGCTCGCCAAGCGCGCGCTCGACCAGAGTATTACCTCGGTGAAGAGCAAAGGCTCGCTGGCCCTTTCCCGTTCCATGGCCTATCACCCCGAGATCCAGCACGCCATTGCCGACATGGTCATCGAACTCGAATCCATTGGGCCGCATCTGGAGTCTATTGCCGAGGACTGGTCGAATGGCGTGGATCACGGCGCGCAGTGGCCTGCAAAAATCTTTGCCGCAAAATACCATGCCGTCGAAGGCTCCTGGCGTGTTGTGGATCTGGGGCTGGACGTGAGTGGCGGCACCGGAATCTTTCGCTCGGCTGGTTACGAGCGCTTGGTGCGCGACGCGCGCCTGGGCCGAATCCATCCTGCCAACTCTTTCCTCACTCACGAAGTGGTGGCGAAAACCGCACTGGAAATCGACTTGGATGAACAACCTCGATGGGGTTAAACACATAATTGAATCGCGCGCGTGGGCGCGGCGATCTAACTGGCCAGCGATTTGTAGAACTTGTTGCAAAAAGAACTTATGCACTTTGACAAATCTTTGACAAATCGCCCGCACTAAATCGGTATAGTGGCTTTCAGAATAGCTGCTGAAAAACCTTGACCCTTTTCCCCGGTCGAGTGGGACCAACATACAAAACGAAGGATCCACCTCTTTCGATTTGGTGGCCAATTCCATACTTCAGTCTCCACTATGAACTTGAAGAGCGCGGAGACGCAACGGTTTAGGAGGATAACGACGTGGCATCGCCCATTCATTCGTTGATCAGCCAGGCTACAAGCGGGGACAATATAGCCACAGATGTATTGTTTAGCACTTTATACGCCGAGTTGCACCGTCTGGCGCAAAGGCAGTTGGCGCGCCGGTGGTCTCCAGGAAGCCTGAGTGTCACCACACTTCTGCACGAGGCCTATCTCGACATTTCCGCCCGTGACGGTTACATGTTCCCCGACGAAGCGCGCTTCATGGGTTATGCCGCGCGCGTGATGCGAGGACTCATCATCGATCATTCCCGAAGCTACAGCGCCGCCAAACGCGGAGGCGAATTCGAAATTACTTCCCTGGAGGATGATGACGTTCAGGCTCCTGCCAGCTCCCGTGAACTCTCGTCGATCAGCGATGCCCTCGATCAGCTCGCGGACGTCGAGCCTGACCTGGCGGAGTTGGTCGATCTGAAGTTCTTCTGCGGCTTCTCGTTCGCGGAAATCGCCGCCCTGCAGAATCTTTCCGAACGTACGGTGCAGAGAAAATGGGAGAAGGCGCGCATTTACCTGCGCCGTAGCCTTCACCCTGACGTTGCCCAGTGAGGAATCAATGTTCACTCTCTCCCCCGATCGATGGCAGGAACTGAGTCCGCATCTCGACGAAGCTCTCGGGATGACCGATCAGGAGCGAACCGCATGGCTGTCAAAGCTGCACGCCGAAAATCCCACTCTCGCCGGGCAACTTGAAATCCTTTTCCGCGAACACCGTCTGTTGCGCGAGGAGGATTTTCTTGAGAAACGGTCAGTCGTGCGGCCAGGGCTGGCGGGGCAAGCCTTTGGCGCCTACACGCTGGTGTCGCAGATCGGTCAGGGCGGCATGGGCAGCGTCTGGCTCGCGAAGCGAAACGATGGACGATTTGAACGCCGCGTCGCAATCAAACTGCTGAACATCGCTCTCCTCGGACAACGCGGCGAACAGCGATTTAAACGCGAAGGCCGCATCCTGGCCGTTCTCGTTCATCCGCACATCGCGGAATTGATCGACGCCGGCGTATCCTCCGCGGGACAACCCTATTTGGTCCTCGAACACGTAGAAGGCGACCATATCGATCGCTATTGCGACGACCGCAAGCTGAGCATTAGAGACCGCATCCGTTTGTTTCTCGATGTGCTCGAAGCGGTAGGAAAGGCCCATGCCAACCTGATCGTTCACCGCGACCTTAAGCCTTCCAACGTACTGGTGCGTCATGACGGCCAGGTGAAGCTGCTGGACTTTGGCATTGCCAAGCTCCTCGAAGGATCGGGGGACGAGAAGGAAGCCGCCCTCACGGTCGAAGGCTGGCGGGCCATGACTCCGGAATGTGCCGCTCCCGAGCAGTTGGAAGGCGGCCCCGTCACAACTGCAACCGATGTGTACGCCCTCGGTGTACTGCTCTATGTACTGCTGACCGGTCAACACCCTTCCGGCCGCGGAACCAACACAGCCGCGGACATGGTCAGGGCGATCGTCGATACGGAACCGGTCCAGCCTTCGGAAGTGGTGGCGATTTCGAGCGAGACCCCTAATGCTGCCTTTCGCAATGCTCTGTTGCGCCGGACGAATCCTCACAAACTGAGTCGCCGGTTGCGCGGAGACCTCGACACCATCGTTACAAAGGCTTTGAAAAAGGAACCAGCCGAGCGATTTCCTTCGGTCACGGCTTTCGCCGACGATCTGCGCCGCTACCTGAAAAACGAACCCATCAGCGCGCGGCCTGACAGGGTTGCGTATCGCGCGGCCAAGTTTATCCGCCGCAACCGCGCTGCCGTAGCGTTGGTTACCTTCGCGGTTCTGGCTACCGTGGCCGGCGTCGCGGGTGCGGTCGTGCTTGCGCAACGAGCTCGCATGGAACGAGACTTTGCTCTTCGCCAGATGGCTCGCGCCGAATCGATCAACGATCTCGACAACTTCCTGCTCGTGGATGCGGCCCCTTCCGCCAAGCCGTTCACATTTAATGAACTCCTCGAGCATGCCGAACACATTGTCGAGCGTCAAGACAGCGCGGATCTCGCCAATCGCGCGGAATTACTCACTTCGATCGGCCGCAAGTATGAGGGTCAGGACGAGAATGGAAAAGCCCGTCGATTGCTCGAACAGGCGTACCAGATTTCGCGTGGAGTATCGGACCCCTCCACCCGCGCACAGACGGCTTGCGGTTTGGGACACGCTTTGGGCCGCAGCGACTTGCCCCGCGCGGAAGCGCTTATCCGCGAGGGCCTTCACGAGATTCCCAACAACCCTCAATTCACACTGGATCGTGTCAGTTGCCTGCTCAGCGGCGCCTGGGTAGCGCGCGAAAAGGGCGCTCCGCAAGAGGCCATTGCTCGGAGCCGGGAAGCGCGCGACCTGCTGGCAGCCTGGCCAATGCGATCGGAGATCACCGATCTGCATGTGCAAATGAGCTTGGCTGAGTCGTATCGCTCCGCCGGACAGTATCGTAACGCGATCCTCGCATTCGAAAAGGCATCGACGTTAACGACCGCACTCGGCCGCGACGATACGCAAACAGCAGGCACGCTGTTCAATGACTGGGCTCTCGCATTGCATCTTGCCGGGCGTCCGCTGGAAGCGGAAAAACTTTTTCGGCGCGCCTTGGACATCAGCAGCGCCGGCCAGTCAGACCAGGGCGTTTCACCGATGTTGCTCATTAACTATGCGCGTACTGTCCTTACATTGGACCGCGCGGACGAAGCCGCTGATTACGCCGAACGCGGCTATGCAAAAGCCGTCACGGCGGGCAACGAGGTGGTCATCAATCAAGCGCTCCTGTTGCGCGCACGCATCTATCGCGAGCAGGGTAATCTTGCTCGCGCGGAGACGATGCTGTCGGAGGCAGGCCCAAGGTTGCGTAAGAGTCTTCCTCCCGGTCATCTTGCCTTCGGCAGGCTGGCCATCGAGTACTCTCAATTGGCATTGGAGCGTGGCGATTTATCTTCGGCCCTGCAACAGGCGAATCATGCGGTAATGATTGCTGAAGCCTCGATGAAAGCTGGCCAGGGAGGTGATGACTACCTGGCCGGCTTTCTCCTTCCCCGCTCTGAAATCGAACGCAACCTAGGACGGCCTGCGCAGGCTGCAAAGGACGCAACCAGAGCCCTTGGCCTGCTGCAAAAGGCCAGCGAACCCGGAACATTTTCCAGCGACATCGGCCACGCCTACTACATCCTGGCGCGAGACCTGCAAGATGAGGGGAAATCCGAAGAAGCTCGCGCCGCCTTTCGCCTGGCGGTGACAAATTTGCAAAGCACTTTGGGGGCGGGTCATTCCGAAGCCCGCAGCGCCCAACAACTGGCTGAGTTGCAGCCCGACCATCGTTAGTCCAGCCAACGTTCTAGCCTTTTTTGTAACCTTTGTCGTCCTTTCCTCGCCGTTTTCGATATTCCTAAGTGGCGCCAATTACTCGAGTCGCGCGAGAGCATCTCCACGTGGGCAGCTCGGGGTTGTTGTGTGAATTCTCCGCGTTAGATCCAAGACCACAGTTCATGATATGCAACCAAGAGAAACCGGGAATCCGATCCCGCGCGTCCCGTTTCCTGGGGCTTGGGCGCAAGTGCTAATACCTCCCCCATTTGGGCAGCCTGCGTTCAAGCTCCGGGAAACGGGATACCTCTTCCGACACCGCAACTGCGCTCGAAGCCGCGCAGAGCGCACGGTGCGCCCTCCACTCAATAACCCGCGCTCGCCAGTTCAGTCTGCCAAACCCTCTCCCGCCGTATTTTAATGACTTCCCTGTCGTCTTTTCCCGTCTGTTTCCGATATCTCAAGTAGACCCGATCGCGCGACTCTGGCGCGGAACCTGGGAGGGACCACCGCGCCAGAGACCACTTGAGACTTGCCGCCGACGGACGCAAGAGTCGCAGCACACTTAGGAGGATTTATGAAACACATGATTGCACGCACGTTGACAGTACTTATGCTCGTTACCCTGGGAATGACGATGATGGCCCAGGCTCAGTCCGCACCGGCCATCAAAGTCAACGTCCCATTTGAATTCACCTTTGGCCAACAGACCTTTCCTGCCGGCAGCTACTCGGTGTCGCGGCCGATCCAGCACATGATCGTACTGAAGGACGATCGTCGCTACACGGTCGCCCAGGCAATTACCGAAGGTGTCGAATCGCTGAATCCGGCGCCTGCCACGAGACTGTTGTTTGAGTCCTCCGACGGTCAGCACATTCTGAAGGAGGTCTGGCAGGAAGGCGAGACTTCGGGCACGCGTTTCTATACGAACAGTGACGCCGCCAACCTTGCGAAGCATCGTTCCACAGAAGCTCGCGAGACCGCCGAAGGAAGCCGCCCGTAATGGCTCCAGCAAAGGAGAGCCAAAATGCGCCGCCGCCGAACGGACAGGGAACGAAATGATCCGTCCGGCGCGGCGCGAACTACATAGCCCTTTTCGTCAACAAACCTAACCGCGTCGCGGTCACGCCGCGAAACAGCAAAAAAGCTCCGGGAGATTTCTTGTGAGGAAGCCTGTCCCCTTTCAGAAAATCGCGATGCATGCTTTTGATCTGCGCCCCGTCTACCGGGGCGTCTTCCTTCTTTGTGAAATTCAGGGACTCACGGTCGACGAGGCCGCCGTAATTCTCTGTATCAGCCCAGCTGCCGCGGCCGTCCGCCTCGATCGAGCGCGACGGGAAATGCATCGGAGGTTGCACGAGGAGCCACAAGACCTTCAGATGTGCCTTCAGCGTTCGACAGACGAAACCGGCCAAAAAAATATTGGAAATGCAGCCGGAAGGTGAGAGATGGATGTTGGGCAGTGCAGGACTCGAACCTGCAACCTAGCCCACAACTATTGCCTTAGGCGGGCTAATCTGTGTCGGAAACAATTCTTGGACTGTTGATGGTCCATAACCTTTACCTGTGCTTCGATTCTCGCGCGACGGATCTTGTCGTTGCGGGCCAGGGCCTTTGCCGGTACTGACCCGGCGGAAGAATCGATCATTTCTCGGTTGCCGTTCTTCCGGATTCCATAGCCGCAACTTCCTACTGACGTTCTAGACTTTCTCCCTCTGTCGACGACTGATTACCGCCAGCGTGTGAGACACTTTTGGCAAAGGCGCGGCCAGCATCAGGCCTTGTGTACAGGCTGAGGAGGGGCTTCGATGAAAACATCCCGATTCCGGCTAATCACGTTTCTCACGCTTTCGTTATTGGTGCTGGTAGCGATAGTAGCATTCGCAGACTGGTACGCGCCGGCGCTGGGGGACGCAGGGGTGCGCTTGCAGCACTATCTGTTTCAACCACTGTTCAGCATGGGCGGTCTGCCAATTACGTCTCTCTTCCTTCTCAAAGCGGCGATCTTTCTTGTTGTGCTGGTCCTCGCGTCTCACTTCACGATGCTCTTATTGCAGAAAAGGGTCCTTACCTACCTGCCGCTCGAACTTGGGCAGCAATACGCCATCGCACGAGTCCTCTCCTATTTAGTGTTTGTTCTCGGGCTCGTCGTCGGTCTGCAGTCCCTGGGCCTGAACTTGAGCAGCCTTGTAGTGGTCGGCGGCGCGCTCGGCATTGGCGTCGGACTCGGTTTGCAGGCTATCGTGAGCAATTTCGTCGCAGGACTGATCTTATTGCTGGAGCAGCCAATCAAGCTGGGTGACCGCATTGAGGTGGGCAATACCCATGGAGATGTGGTTCGATTACGGGGCCGTAGCACGTGGATACGGACGAATGAGAACGTGGTGATTGTCGTTCCCAACTCCGAGTTCATTAATCAGCGCGTTACGAATTGGACTGCGAACGACCGACAGGTCCGAATCTCACTTCCAGTGGGGGTCTCATACAATAGCGATCCTAAAGTCGTTCGAGAAGTCCTCCTCGCTGTTTCCCGGAGCCATGCTGATGTTCTTGCCGACCCCACTCCCGAAGTCATCTTTGCCGCGCTCGGAGAGAGTTCCCTGAATTTCGAGCTTCGGGTCTGGACCATTCAACAAGTACAGACTCCCACCCGCCTTAAGAGCGATCTCTATTTCGCAATTTTCGAAGCGTTTCGCAAAGAAGCTATCGAAATTCCGTTTCCCCAGCGCGACCTTCACATTCGATCGATCTCTGAGCCTTTGTCGGCGGCTTTGGTTCCTCGGCCAGGTGCTTCGCCAATTTAGTTTTCGGGCAGAAAGAACGGCCGCTAACCAATAATTGCCCATCTGGCCGGGTTGCTGATTGGTTTCGATCATTGCGGTTGTTGCTTCGATGCTGACACCGGCCCAGGACCTCACCTGCCGCAACTCTCCCCACTCGCCTGTCTTCGCTTGATGCCGAGGAGTATCCTACGCAATACTCGGCTCACACCAAATGGCGCCACAAGTCGGTTGACATTGGGAAGACTGCTCGTGAGTTGAATTCGCAAATGGCCCACATCTCACACCGGCTCTCGAATTCCTTTGAAGGTGCGCTCGCGGGCGGCGGTGACCCGGCGACATCGCCGTTATATGTTTTCGGCCCTTTCCTGCAACTGATCGTCGTTGCCGGTGTTGCGCGAATCACATTTGGTGCGAGCGTTTGGCTGGTTGTACTGACGGTCGCAGTGGTTTCTCTTATGTACCGCCGGGTAATTCGTTGGGTCACCGACGGCACAGGAGGGAGCGGCTTAACCGAAGAGGAATTCGGGGCCTGGGCCGTAAAGGTGAACTCGGGGATCACCTTCGTCGAATATACCTTGACCTTTCTCGTCAGCGTTGCCGCTCTTGTGACGCTGTTGGCCGACCGATATCCGCGCTTGGGCTACAGCTTTCACGGGTTCAAGTATCGGACGATTCTGGCAGTGCTATTGAGCATTCTCATCGGATGGCTGGTGAATCGGGGCCCAAAAACTGCCGCGCGCGCCTTCGGCCCTGCGACTTTCGGAGTACTTCTGCTGCTGTGGGTGATGATCGCCGCCACCATCTGGAAATTCGGTTTTCACCTGCCGAATCTTGACTTGAACGCCTTCTCTTCTAGATACCTGAATCTCACACTGGGTGGCTATTCTCGACTACTGGCTCTCATGACTGGGATCGAGGTTTTCGCGAACCTGGTGGCAGCGTTTGACGGTAGTCCCGAGGAAAAAAGTCGAAAGGCCTTCCGGAGCCTACTGATCGTAATGGGCACCACATGCGTGACCATGATTATCGTCGGGCCCGCGATCCTGAAACTATCCGATCCCACAAATGCACAGGTTTCAGTGTTCACCCAAACCATGGATAAGCTCCTGCCTCAACCGTTGCCGTACCTGGGGACGCTGATTGGGATTGTGGTACTGGGATCCGCGGCTGCGGCCAGCGCACAAGGTCTGCAGAACCTTGCTTTGGGTCTTCGCTATCGTCGCTACATACCGGCAAGGATGGGTCAACGCAACAGGTTTGACGTGGCTGATCTGCCGGTCTGGACAGAAGTCACAATCGTTTCCGTGTGCTACATCGGTTTTGGAACGAAGGAAGAGACCTATCTCTCACTGTACGCAATCGGAGTGTTCGTGCTCCTTAGCATGACGAGTTGGGCCACAGCCAAGCGGATCGCGCGCGCTCAGCGCGGACTAGTCTCTTTCCGTGGCTTATTAGGACTATTGGGGGCAGTCATCGCGGCCCTGCTGACATCCGGGGCCACAATTATCATCTTTGTCGAACGCTTCACTCAGGGGGCTTGGGCCTACTTCTTCTTGATACCCCTGATCTACTCTTGGTTTTCCTATGTTCGGTCTCGACTCGGTGAACCCGTACCTTTGTCCGATCATCTTGGTCGCCTCTATTCCGGGCAGTACTTGTTGCCCTACCAGCGGGCAGGCAGGTTAAAACGCGACCATGGAATTGAAGATATATTAGTGCCGCTGGATGGCTCTCCACTTGCGGAATCGGCGCTCGCCCTGGCAGACCTTCTATGCCGCTCGCTCGAAGCTCGTCTGACCCTTCTTACCGTCGACACCGCAAACGGAACCTCAGGAATTCGGGAGACAGCACGCCCCGGCCATTCTTATCTCAAACAGATAGCGTTGCAACTGCAGGAATCGGGATTGAAGGTGGATTTCACCGTCGAGTCGGGACAGCCAGATCGAGTCATTACCACGGTAGCTCAGGACGTGGGAGCGGACCTTATTGTTATGACCACGCACGGGCGCTCAATCATCGAACAGTTCTTTATCAGCGATGTGGCAGAGCGAGTCATCCGGAAGCCTGGTTCTCCGGTTCTGCTGATTCGTCCTACCGAGGAGTGGCACAGCAGGCATACTCGTTTCCAGCGGCTTCTTGTGGGCCTCGATGGCTCGCGGAGTGCGGAAAGTGCTTTGGGCTACGCGGAGAAGTTCGCTGAAGTATTCAAGAGTGAGATCTTGCTTCTTGGAGTGCCAGAGGCTGATTTCGAAGAAGAAGCACTCCGCAAATACCTGGAAACTGTGGCTCAAGCGCTCCAAGGACGGAATTTAAAAGCAAGAACCATCGTGACAGGATCAGGCCCGGCTCGAACCATAGTTGCCGTCAGCGAGTCAGAGGACGCGGATCTAGTCATCCTGGCGAAAAGCGGGCGGGGCGGTTCCCATCGCCATGTTGCTCTGGGCAGTGTGGTCAACCGACTGATCCAGACCACTCAACGTCCGGTGCTGTTGGTGGACGCCGCGGAATGAACTCGCAGACGCCCTCACGTTCGGCCTCCCGACCACCTGACAATTTGGAAAATAATTGCGAAGTCTACCTTGGGAGTCACCGGCGTCCGTCCCGCATATCACCGTGGAGATTTCACAGATCGTTGCGTGGATCGTCGCAGGTCTGGAAGGTGCGGTGGAGGTGGAGCATTAGGCGCTTTTGGAGCTGGCGTCTACAGCATCGGAATTCCTAAAGACAGCATCGTGAGTTACGAAGCTGCCCTCAAGACCGATCAGTTCCTTCTGATCGTCCACGGAACAGCTGCAGAAGTGGCCAATGCCAAGGACATCATCGAGAGCACAAATCCTGCAAACTACACACGGCACACCGCGGAACCTGTGGCCGCATAGTACCCAAAGCTGCGGAAACGGTGTCGAGAGCGCCAAAGATCCGGATGTCCCAGAGACGCCCCGTCAGGCGTCGGAGGACGACGTTCCGGAAGAATAGTAGGAACGCCGACTTTGACGGTATAATTGGTGTTGAGGTGGCTACTCTATTCTCCTCTTTCAGGTCTGCTGACCTAAGCCAGTCCATCTGAAGTTCTCCCCGCCCTTAGGTTCGTCTTTCGAGAAAGCCGTGTGTTCCATGCTTTTTGAAGCGATCCTCCGTGAAGTCGACCAACTCCACAGCGTCAGCGCGCGTCTTGAGGGACTAGCCGACGAACACCCCCCCGTGATGGAAGCCCTGGTACAAGTTGCGGGCAACGTTCGCAATGCGGCTACAATTCTGTCGATCTTGGTCCTAACGAAGGGGCCCACAACCGACCTGGCACAAGGGTAAAACACGCAAGACGCCGCCAATCTTCTGCGGCAACGCAGTGACGCATTTTCCCAAGTTGGGTTTCACGTCACCTCTGCGAAATGTCAGACGGTTGCATCAAGCGGGCCACGAGGACCAACCTCTTCGGCGCCGGTCCAACGTAATGTGTCGGATAGCAGGTAATCAGCGTAAGTTGTGTCGACCGAGAGGGCTGCAGCGCTGAGACTTCCGTGGGCGCTACGATACGACGGCCGACAACCTCGAAACGGTAAACCTCGCCCTGTCGCCGGAGATCAATCTCGTCCCCTTCCTTCAACTCGTCAAGGTGACGGAAAAATGTATCACGGTGCGCAACGATCACTGCGTTTCCCAATTTCCCGGGCACAGCGGAACCTTCCACGTGGCCCGGACCGAGTTTGAGCGCCCGGTGTGAAGTGCCCTCCACGACCACCGCATCCAGATTGATCTTTGCAATCGTGAGCCGGACAAGCAAATCATTATCTTTGATCGAAATGTTGGCCGGTCGTGCGCTTTGCTGTTGCCACTGCTGAGCGAGCTTTCTCTGCGCCGCGTACATCTGCCAGTATTGGCCCGACACGTAGAGCAGCAACACCATGCCGCCGCCGGCTAAGAGAAGGGCGAGTCGTCGCCGCACGGCCCGATACTTCGATCCGGGAACGCTCACCGCATTCGACTCGCCCACTCCGGGGATTCCAGTTTCCATTCTGTACACCGCGCTCAGGTTCTTGTTCTTAGTTCGCCCGCGAGCGACTGCCTAACAGCCCGAGACCTAACAGACCTAGGCCCAGCAGCCCGAAGGTCGGCAGCGACGTGGCTGTGTTGGGAAGCTGGTTGGCATCGTCAGTCCCGCTCTTGGTTGCGACTGGAGTGGTGGCAGCCTCCGCGGGCGCTGGATCGACCAGAACTTGAGGAGTGGCCGCTGCAACTGGCGCCGTTTCGCTCGTAGCAGGAGTGCTGGCGGTTTCAGCGGGTGTGGGCTCAACTACAGTGGGCGTGGTAGTCGTCGTACTCGGTACGGTTGCGGCTACGGCGGGAGTGCCGGGCGTTGTTGGGTTCGCGCTGGTGGTCGCGGAGGCGCAGTGCTCGGAAATCATGCTCACTGCGGTGACGGCGACACTGTTGTCAGACGGGCCGGAACTCGTGGCCATCGTTTTCGCGCCCGTGACTGCGATGTCCTGGCCGACGTAGGGTTTCAGATCTACGGCGCTGCTCGTGATCTTGAAGACTTGACTGGTGCCGTCTTCCGCCACTGTGAAATTGTCGTCAGAACCACTCAGGCACCCCTTGAGGCTGGCGGGGTCCGTGCTCGGGCTTGGCGCGGGGCTTTGTCCAAGCGCAGCCGTGACCAGCAAAACCGTAACCACGATCGGTAGAAGCATGTTTTTCATGGAATCCTCCTGGGATTTTCGTCTGGGAGTTTGGAATTTCACTTAGGATTTGATTTTGCTACCGATCCTTCGCGCGGAGCGCTCTAGCGTTATGCAAACGGTCGAGTATTCGGCCTGGGAACCTGAGCATCCAGAGTGGAATACGACACACTGTATGTGCTCCCGAACTTTGGTGTCTGTTCAAAACAACTCACATTGAAATTAGATTGTGCGCAAACCACTTCCGGATTGCCTGCCTCTCTCATCAACTAGCGACCCAACTATCGGAGTTGAGCACTCTTGCTCAGACGATTTTCTGCGGGCCTGCTAACCTGCGACTGTGCTCATTAGAGGAACCTCTGAGGAGCCAACCTTTTTTTCCGTTTTGCAGGATCGAGTATGGTGAAGCGAAGCCTACCAGTTCGAGTCATCCCTTTCTGTTTCTTTCTAATGGCTGCGAGCGGGGCTTGGTGCCAGAAACATCTTTCCCTTGACTTGCCCGGGATAATTCAGTTGGGTCCCACTTCTGCCAAAGCGCAGTTAGCAGAGAGCCAGCCCTCGAAATCGCTTCCCGATGCTCCATCGTCGGTGCGACGAGCACTACCCGCCGAGGACTTGCGCGTTCTTCGTAATGAAAGGACCTCGGCGAGACCTTTTGGGCGTTCGGTGCTCACTTCGGACTCCACCCCAAGCTATCGACTATCGTTTGCGCAAGAACAGTCC
This sequence comes from uncultured Acidobacteriota bacterium, assembly GCA_963799305.1. Lineage (GTDB taxonomy): Bacteria > Acidobacteriota > Terriglobia > Terriglobales > Acidobacteriaceae > Acidiflorens. The sequence goes on from CAWCWX010000003.1 coordinate 173,846, forward strand.
AGCCCGTACCGGTATTCACCAGTGCTCGAGCAAGATCGCGGTTATCGTGTTTCGACCAGCAGCAGTCTCCTGGGTCGAACCGTTGGGGCAGCTTCGGGGATTTTCGTGATGCGCGACACTTCGGGAAAGAGGCGTCTGAACACGCCGTTTTTCCTCGGAGTGGTGTCGTCCGTCATTATCCAGAGTGCCTATCGCCCCAGCGAGATGCGGTCCGCGTCATCCACATTTGGCAATTTTGGTTCGACGCTTGGCAGTGGAGTAGGGAGAAACGTCATGCAGGAGTTCGGCCCGGGAATCCGGCAGATGGTAAACCAACATACGCCAAACTTCATATCCCGGATCAGAGAGCGCATCACCCGCGGCCAGATCTCACGACTACCCACTCCGACAAGATAAAGGGCGCTGTTCAGTTCGCTCTCGGGAAAACAACTAAAGGATTTAAAGGCACATGGAAGCGACCCGGCGTGGGTCTGACTCTCGTCCTCGCGCGGGCACCATAGAACGCAAAGCCTCGCCTTCAGACCCCCTGAGGTACGGACCCGAGGGAATTCTTCGGCATCGCCCTACCGACCGTTGATTTTCAAAACGCGATCTCGCCCTTCCGAATTCCGTTCCACATTTCCGGAGTAAATGAGTCCTCCAGCGAATCGCCCGACCGACGGGCAGGATTCGGTTTCAAGCGAGATTTCGCCTGCCGCTTTACATTCATTACAAAATGGACGGTCGCCACCAGGAAGTGAGGCCCGTCCGCGCGCTCTACCAGCGCATCCACGGACTTAAGAGCGTCGCTGGGCAATTCCACACTGTCGGTCATCATGACGATGGGAACTTCGGGGCGGCACCGCTTGATCGCGTCGGCCACAGTAGCTCCATCCAGCAGGCCAAGGTGGTACTCAAGCACAATCGCATCCACCGCCCGCGACCGGAAAAGACCCAACCCTTCGTGCCCGTTCGCCGCGGTTACCAGTTCATAACCGTTTTGCTGAAGAAACGAAAGTTGCGCTGGATCGCGATGAATGCACAGAAGGGTTCCGCCGATTGTCATGACGGTTAAACGTACAGGACTCCGACATTGAGTTCTGCTCACAATTGCTCTAACGCGAGGAATTGTCCACAGCGTTTGGAGAAGGCATGTCCCCCGGGACCTAATTCGGCCCGGGGGATCAACCTGAATTCGACTCACCCAATCTCATCGAAGTGATTCGAAGCCGAGGATCTGCCCTAGCAAATTTATCTGGATGCTGTATTTGCCCTGCGAGTAGCGGCCGTATTGGTAGCGGTGACGATATCCGTCCTCGTAACCGCGGCGAAAACCCTCACGGAAATAGTAGTTGTACTGGTCTTGGTCAACATAGAAACCGTTGTAGCCGTAGTTCGCGTCCTGATAGGCATAAGAATCCTGGTAGCTGGAACGCCACCGATCCTGGCGGTCTGCCTGTCCAGATCGAAAGCCTTCGTCGTAGCCGTAATTCACCGCCTGCCGGAGTACGTCTGCGCCGTATTGATTGATTTCGTAGTCCCTGCCGTCTCGCTGGTAACGATAGATCGGGGCCGTGTAGAAGTACGGATCGTGGTCGTAATCGTGATGGTGGTCGCTCTGGAAACGTGATCGCTGCAGCCGAACGCGCTTCTCGTAGCTTTCCTGGAAACGATATTGCGCAGTACGCTTTTCTTGCTGCAGGGCACGCGTCCGCTTCTGTGCGACATCCTGTTGCTGCTGCTGTTCCAGATGTTGGCGGTACTGTGTCGTGCGCTGCTGTTGCTGTTGAACGAGCTGTTGCTGGCGTTGTTGCGAGAGACGCTCTCCCTGCCGCTGCCGGTTCTGATCGCGTTGTTGCGCAGCGCGCTGTTCCTGCTGCTTATTCTGATTCTGCTTCTGTTGCTCGGCGCGCTGCTGTACCTGGTGGTCCCGTTTCTGCTTCTGTTGCTCCGCGCGCTGCTGCGCCTGGTGGTCCTGCTTCTGCTTCTGTTGCTCAGCGCGTTGCTGTGCCTGGTGGTCTTGGTTCTGTTGCTCGGCGCGTTGCTGTGCCTGGTGGTCCTGGTTCTGCTTCTGTTGCTCCGCGCGCTGCTGTGCCTGGTGGTCTTGGTTCTGCTTCTGTTGCTCCGCGCGCTGCTGCGTCTGGTGGTCCTGCTTCTGCTTCTGTTGCTCGGCGCGCTGCTGTGCCTGGTGGTCTTGGTTCTGCTTCTGCTGCTCGGCGCGCTGCTGCGTCTGGTGGTCCTGGTTCTGCTTCTGCTGCTCGGCGCGCTGCTGCGTCTGGTGGTCCTGCTTCTGCTTCTTTTCCTCGGCGCGCTGCTGTGCCTGGTGGTCCTGCTTGTTTTCGGACTTGGCTTCGGATTTATTTTGTTTTTCGTCTGGCTGAACCTGCTGTGCGGAAACCAGGGCAGCGGTTCCGAGAAGCACAGAGAGAACTGCCGTACTGACGATTGCAATGCGTTTCATAGGGTATCGCCTCTTTCTTGAGCCTAATCGCCGTGGGTAGGAATAACTGTGCCATTTTGGACAGTCCCGGGCAGCGCAACTGAACTCGGCGCAGAGCACTCGCTGGGGCGGCGTTTCACAATTGTGTTGGAGACTGCGGCCGAGCGCTCAAGAATCATCACGGGTTGGCGGGAACTTCCTACTTCAACCACCGTCTATATTCGACTCTGAGGAGAATGCTGAAAAAGGCGGCAACCGCCTGACAGGTCGCCGCTTTTTTCTCTTAGTCGGTCACTTCGCCATTTTGAGAGACATGACTTGGACTTCGCTCTTGTCCGCATCCACAAGCGCGGTCAAGACTACGTGATGCCCTTCGTGTCCTTTGACTGAGTCGGGGTTAGTGATGTTCCAGTTCTTGCTGTCTTTGTCGCTCACAAAAACCTTGCCGTCATCGCTGATCGTGCCTTTTACGTCCACTGTTTTGGACGCGTCAACCTTCGCGTTGTCGTGCTTCATGGTGTCCTGCGCCGAAGCCACTCCCAAAGTCAACAGGGCGGTGGCGAAACAAAGAGTGATCAATAGTGTTTTCATGTTGTTCTCCTGGGAAATTTGTAGGATCGAGGTACTTGTGACGATAATGTCTATTCACGATTGGTCAGAGTCGCACTTAGAGTCAGACTGCCCCTGACACGAACAGGCAACGTCAGCAGCTCACCACTCACCTCTTGCACTCAAGTGGCCCTCAGCGGAAACCTCGCATCTTGTTGTTTCGATACATTGCCTATCAGGACGTTGGTCGGAGAGTCAGAGGATCGAGTGTACTTTTGACGGGACAGCAAGCACAAACCACCGTGTTAACGGTTGTTTGCGGCTCGACACAAAGCTATTGCGAGTGGCTGCCACTGCCGACTTGCAGTGCACTCGCGTCATCTCCGCCTCGGCTTTTCGTAGTGGCAACCGGCTTGACCGGTTTTCGCAGTTTCTTGCTAGCGCGCCTCGAATCATTCGTCCACTTTATGTTTGCCGATGGTTTCCTTTCCGCAGTTTGGTTTTCGATTCTGTCCCTGCCTTGGCTTGCCCGCGGTTCGGAATTGTCCCAGCTCGCTTCGGGCCTGACTCCGAGTCCGGCTGCAGTGCGGTTGTCAACCTGCGCCGTGACTGGCAACTTCTCTGCTCTCTGGTAAGCGCGGATGCTCTCTCGAGTCCGCAAACCGAAGATGCCATCGACCTTGCCCGTGTAGTGCCCCTTATCGCGCAGAGTTTCCTGTATCTTCATGACCTCGTTCTTCACGACGAACGGTTCAACTCCTGCCATGGGCAAGCCCGATGTTGCGGCGCTTTGGGCGAAGCCTTGTACCAGCGTGCCAGTCGATACAAGTGCCAGGACGAGTAGGGCCAACTCGATCTTGCTTGGGAGAAACATGATTTTTCCCCGTAGAGGACGCAACGGCGCTTTGTCCGGAGCGTAAACGTTTTGAGGCAAACACAGTTTCGCTTACCCGGCCTCACGATTGCTGTGCAAAATGGCTCATGTCGCGGGCCTTTGCGACGGATTTCGAATATTTAAGTGGAGTTGCGATCTTTATAGCTCAGATTCTTAACTCGCAAAAGGGTATTGTGCACTCATGTCCCCAACACCTTTCACCGGTAGCGGTAACTCTCCATCAATTTCGGGAATTTGCGCAAGCGTGCATCAGCGGGTCGAGAAAGCCATCGTGGAACGACGAGAGAAGGCACTCATCGACAAGTCGAGAGATCAAGATCGGGGCAAGGGTGCGACCGAACAGGACTCGCAGAACCAGGGTGGCAATACCAGCATGCAAGGTCAGTTGGGCCACCGTGATGACGACACACAGCTGAAGAACGCCGACTCTGATTTGGGCGGGTAAGACCGATCGGGCGGAGCAGTGATCGTTGTTGCTACACGCCTAAAGGAAAGATCCTGGCGCTGACATCCATCACACTCACCAGCGGCCGGCATAAATCAGGAAGGGCTAGGACCCTGACACGGTATGGCGCGCTCACTTTGGACACCGATGCCGTTGACGGCTGTACGCGTCCGTGAGGTGCGCGGCCCACACCCAGTTCCAACGGGACGGTGCGTTGATCTCATCCGGCCCAACTCCCCGAGGAGATAGAGTTCATTGCACGGTCGCCTTTGCATCTCTCGGAAAATGGTCGATCATACCAATGAGGATTGCCGTCGGAAGCAGCAGGGGGCGAATTGTCGGATTGTTACCGGTGGTTACCTGAACTGCTATGCAATCACCCTCACTGTAGGGATCAGAAACGATCTCAAAACGTTCGCCGTACATTTTCATATGCCTGGACGCGCTGAATCCGAGGTCCTTAATCCTCGAACAACTCTCAGCGGGGGACCGTCCACGAACCGGGACGTCCATATCAGATGCTTGCTTGTCGGGTGTCCGAAGAGCGTCGGTTGTGATGGGGATCACTCTGCCTCCTGCTTATGGTACGCATGAATATAGCTGACACGAATGTCGGTCTGGTTCGGGGCGTGCCTGAAACCACAAGAAACACGGCCCGAGGCTCCGGTCTTCATGTGCAGCCATTCGCAAACTCGTTGCCGGTTCAAGTATGCCGGATTTAACTTCGTTTCATCGTCCAGCCGATCAACGCTCCTCCGATCAGTGCTCCCACGGTGAGACCTACCGCAAGGGTCGTCACAACCGTGATTACAGGTTGCCGTTGAATGCGCTGCGTTGTGTCATTCAGGAATTCTTCAGCGGCATCCCCGCCCTGCCTTGCCGCACGCCGCACGACTCCGACGCCATCGTCAATTGCGTCGGCCACCGCACGGCTTACACGAGAAGCCTGGTGAGCTGATTCCGAGATACGTTCAGCTGTTCTTTCCACTACGGTTTGTGACATGGCACCTCTCCTTATGGGTTTTGTGAAACAGTGGTGGTACACGGCCTTTTCAGCACGGGCCGACCCACTCTTGAACTTTGCCGGCTCTTTTCTCCGCTTCCCGGAGAGCTCCAAATCGGAATCGTCGGTTAACTTTCCGACCTTTTACTGACCTTGCCTTTTACTTCGTGGATTGCCCGCGGTCTGGTCGTTGTTGCTTGGCTTCATGTTCGTTCTCCTCTCTTCTCGAAATCGTTCTGGATTGTGTTTTCGCTCCCTTTGCCAATCTCTTGTTGTGGGGCGGACGTTCTTACAGCTTCAGCAGCCTGTCAAAAAACGACCGATAGCGTTGGAGCGCAACCCGCAGATCCTCTGTGGACACGCTGTCCCCGTGGTCCCACTGCTTTTCCAAGCCACAACGTTCGTTGGCGAAGCCTTCCGCGAGTTGTTGCATCACGGAAGCCACCAGTTTGTCCGCGTCTGCAACCGTTCGACGCGGTTCGTCCACGAAGCCGGTCTGTATCTTGCTCCACAGGGATCGGAAATCTCCCAACTGTGAGTCGGAAAACAACGGGGTAGGCTCCGAGACTGCGATCGTTCGATCGAAAGTCCCAGGCTCTTGACCGATTAGGAGCTTGGGTCCGTCGGTCTGTAATGGCGGACCGTCATAGCGCGCCGACTCCGCCGTCGGCCGTTCCACCTCTGCGATCATGTTCACTTCGGTCATCACGCCACCTCCTTATTCTCAGCCAGCGTCGAACCTTGTATCAGTTCCTCGAAGAGAGAGCGGTAGTGGATCATCGCAGTTCTCAGATCTTCCGTCGTCGCCGCGTCTTTTCCAACCCGCAGCGCGATCGCATGCGCAGAACGGTAGTTCTCCACGACCCGGGGATGGGCGACGGAAATGTCGGCAGCACGTTGATCGAAATCTGAGACGGGATAGCCACGAGTTTTCATTAACGAGGACACGAGGCCATCTGCTTCTGCGACTGCCCCCTTCGGAGAATCGACAAAACGAGACTGTACTGCTTCCCATTTTGTCGAGAACCGCTCCTGTTCCATCGGATCAAGGTTGCGAAGATTGAGTTTTTCAACGCGCTTCTCGCGATCCGCGAGTTGTAGCTCTGCTTTTCGTTCCGACCCTTGCGTTTGCACCGCCCGTTCGTACTCGGGACCAAATTTTTTCCGCAGGCCTGCAGTCGTGTTCCTCCGTCGTCGCAGGTAGAGCCAAGAGAGCACCGCGATGACCAGGATTACCACGGCAGCGATTCCTAACAGCTTAGGGTCCGTCAGATTCAGGTTCATCTAAACCTCCAGCATCAAGGATGTCCACAAAGGCAGGTCGTTTGTAAGTTTCCCCCTGCTTCAGAACCTTGTGAATGGCCAGTATCAGACTTCGGGTGCGGGAAAGCTGATCAGAATTGATCGTCACAGGAAAAAGTAATGCGGCGCACGGTCAGGTCTTTGCCGGCCAGGCCGTCGGCATCAAAGAAGTTCACGACGACATCTGGCTCGTCAGCTTTATGGATTATGATTTGGGATATTTCGATCTGGAGACGCGCGTGTGGAACCGCTGGAAAATCCCTTCGGCCCGAAAGTGTTACCCATGTAGCCGGTACATTCAGTTACCTATGTCTCCGGGTTGGACCCACAGAGAGTGGTGGGCAGTGCAGGGCTCGAACCTGCGACCTCCTGCTTGTAAGGCAGGCGCTCTAACCAGCTGAGCTAACCGCCCACTCTGGCGGGAACCGGATTCTCCGCTCCCGGCATCACTTAAGGAGAACCCTTGCTGAGAATACTGGACGCATCTCGCGGGGTCAAACTCACCTCGCTAATCAGAGAACGCTTTGCGATGCGGCTGCTACACTCTCTGCGTGCGGCAGTTGATCGTCAACGCGGATGACTTGGGCCTCACCGCAGGGGTCAATCGTGCCATCCGCGAGACGCATATCGACGGCGTGGTCTCGTCGGCGACTCTGATGGCGACGGGCGCAGCGTTTCCGGACGCGATCGACCTGGCGCGATCCGTGCCGAGTCTTTCCATCGGTTGCCACGTCGTGCTCGTCGATGACGCACCCGTGTCCGAACCCGATTCGATTTTGACACTTCTTTCGAATCGCGCGACACCGCCGGGCCAATTTCACTCCAGCATTGCAAATGTAGCTCTGCGAGCCGTCTCGCAGGGTTTTGATCACGATCAACTGGTCTTGGAGATCGTCGCCCAGATCAAGAAGATTCAGACCGCCGGAGTACAGGTTACTCATCTCGACACCCACAAGCACACCCATATCTTCCCGCAGATTCTGCGTGCCCTGGTGCAAGCGGCGCGCATCTGCGGAGTGCCTGCGATTCGCAACCCGTTCATGACCGCAAGCTCTCTGCATCTCCTCCATTTCTCACGACGCCCCGGCCTGTGGAAGCGCTACGGTCAGGTCCGGTTGTTGAACACTTTTGCCGCCAGGTTCCAGGAAAGAATGAAGCGTACCGGGCTGTCCACTCCGGACGGCGTGCTGGGCGTAATCGAAACCGGATCGTTTGACACCTCCCTGCTCCGGCGCGCGCTCACGAACCTGCCGGAAGGAACCTGGGAACTGGTGTGCCATCCCGGCTACGACGACGCTGACCTGCGCGCTGTCAAGACACGACTTCTGGCGTCGAGAGAAAAAGAACGCGAGCTACTGATGTCACCTGATTTGCGGCAATTTCTCCAGGAGCAGGAGATCCGAGTAATTGGTTACCGTGAATTCGCCGGTAGATGAATTCACGTCAGTAAGAAGGTCGGGTGGGATCCATGCGAGTGTTCGTCGCCGTCGATCTGGACCCCGAGATTCGCGAGAAGATCTCGCGCTTTCTCGACGGCATCCGCGGATTCGCGGACGATGCGCGCTGGGTGCGTCCGGAATCGTTACACGTCACGCTCAAATTCATCGGCGAGCAAAGTGAAGAACAAGTCGCCGCTGTGACCGAGCGTCTGCAAAACATCACCGCAAAGAGCTTCGAACTCCGTTTCACAGGCCACGGTTTTTTCCCCACCGCGAAAGCGCCACGCGTATTCTGGATCGGGATCCAGGCAGGTGCCGAACTTGCCGAGTTAGCGACCGAGATTGATTCCGCGCTGAGCGAACTGAAGATCCCCCGCGAGGACCGTCCCTTCAGCCCGCACTTGACGCTGGCTCGCGGAGGCGCCGGCTCGGGCTCGCCCAAGTGGCGCAAGGGGGACGGTTTCAACCGCACCTTTACCGGCCTGCAAGAACGACTCACTGCCATGAGCGAGCTCGACTTCGGTACAATGGCGGCCCGCGAGTTTTTTCTTTTTCGGAGTCAACTCTCGCCCGGAGGATCGAAGTACACCAAAATGCAGAGTTTTTCATTGCAATAACGGCGATGCCCACATGAACGCTTACCTCATCACCGCCGCCCTCAGCTATCTGCTGGGATCGATTCCCTTTGGATACCTGTTGGTCCGCATCTTTTGCGGAGAAGACATTCGTTCCGGCGGCAGCGGAAATATCGGCGCCACGAATGTTGCGCGCCGGTCTCCAGTCTTAGGCGTGGTCACCTTGCTGCTCGATGCCGGAAAGGGAGTCGCCGCGGTTCTGCTCGCGAAAGCTTTCTTCGCGGATCAGCACGAAAACCTTCTCCTCGCCACCGCCGCCTTTTTCGCAGTCCTGGGACATCTGTTCCCGATCTGGCTGAAGTTTAGCGGCGGAAAAGGAGTAGCCACGGGATTGGGATCGTTCGCGCTGATCGCTCCCAAGTCGATCGTGTGCATGTTTGGAATCTTCGTCGTGGTGGTTGCGATTTCGCGATACGTATCCCTCGGATCTGTAGCCGCCGCAGCCCTGTTGCCAATCCTCGCATGGGCCTTACATGAAGCCATCGCGCCGCAGGAACTTCTCCTGCTGCTGGCCGCCTCGATCCTCATCATCTGGAAGCACCGCCAAAACCTCCGGCGAATCGCGGCTGGAACCGAACCAAAGCTGGGAGCAAAGCTTGGGAGCCCCGATCAATGAGCCGGATCGCGATCATCGGAGCCGGCGCCTGGGGCACCGGTTTAGCCATGGTTCTGGGGAGGAAGAAAACCCATGCGGTCCGTCTCTGGGCCAACGAGCCCGATGTTAGTGAGAGCATCGCGCAACGCCGCGTCAACGAGCGTTTCCTTCCTGGCTTTACTCTCCCCGATTCCGTCCAGGCAACACACGATCTGTCGAACGCCCTGGAAGGCGCGGAAATCTTAGTCAGCGTCATGCCTTCGCAGCATTGCCGTTCGCTCTTCGTGCGCATGGCGCCCAACCTGCATCCCGAAATGCTCTTCGTCAGTTGCACCAAGGGACTCGAAGATGGAACTCTGCTGCGAATGTCGGAGGTGATTGCCGACGCTCTACGGATGCGCCACTTCACTCCACGCCTTGGAGCGCTCAGCGGGCCGTCTTTTGCGAAGGAAGTCGCGCGCGGCGATCCTACAGCGGTGACGATCGCCTCGATGGACAGCGATCTGGCCCGCACCGTCCAGGAGGCATTCAACGATTCGCGCTTTCGCGTTTACACCAACGACGACGTGATCGGAGTCGAGCTCGGCGGCGCGCTCAAGAACATTATTGCCATCGCCGCCGGAGTTTGCGCCGGTCTCGGACTCGGGCACAATTCCGTAGCGGCGCTGATCACCCGTGGACTGGCCGAAATCGCTCGCCTGACGGTAGCCTGCGGGGGACGCCTCGACACCATGGCCGGACTCGCAGGACTGGGCGACCTGGTCCTCACCTGCACAGGCGATCTCTCCCGCAATCGCAGCGTCGGCGTGGAACTGGGCAAAGGCCGCAAGCTCACGGACATCATCGCAGACATGCACGGCGCCGTCGCCGAAGGCGTCTTCACGACGAAAGCGGCCGTGGGTTTGGCTCGCAAAAAAAGCGTTGAGATGCCCATCACGGAACAGATGCATGCCATCCTTGAGGACGGAAAATCTCCGCAGCAGGCAATTGAAGATTTAATGACGCGCGTGGCCAAACGCGAGGTGTAAAGGCCTTTATTTGTCCACGACCTCAAGGTCCTGCGAAGCCACGACCCGCCACTCTCCCGCGCGTTTCACAAAGACGTCGGTCCAGATGTATTTGCCGGTCTTTCCATCCGACTTGCGCTTCCAGCTTTCACTGCCGTTCACAATCGCTGTCTGCCCATAGAAACGGATCGTCACATCGTCTTCATTGAGGTGGTTGGAGACCAGCGCCTCGCCAGTCTTCACTTCGGTGATCAGGTCCGCCTTCGTGATCCGCTTGCCGTCGGGCTCAGTCCCGAAGAAATCGTCGGCCACAATTCGTCGGTTGGCGGCGACGTCCATGGTGACAAACGACTGCGTCCAATCCCGCTCGAGTTGCAGAATCTTTTCGCGATCGGCGGCTGTCGCGGCGGGGGGCGGCTGTGTTGCGCGAGCAGTTGGAATCGTCGCCAGTACCAACATGACCAACAAACAACTCATCGACAATGACAATTTCACGCGGTCCTCCTGATGTTGTTCACAAGCCCGGCACGATTGTACGAGTCTTGTGCCCGGAGTCCAAGGTCCGATGGCTTTTGCCGGACGATTGACCACGGGCGGTCAGCGTCATCGCCTGCGTTCCAGGCAAAGTTACGAGTTAATAGGCAGCCTTAGTCTCACCTGGCAGCCGCAGCTTCCATCCCGGTTCGAGAGTTCAATCGAACCTTCGTGTGCTTCGGCAATCTGTCGGGAGAGAGCCAATCCAATGCCGCTCCCCTCAGGCTTGGTGGTGTAGAACGGCACAAACGCGTTACTTGGATTCATAAGTCCCGGACCGTTGTCATCGATGGTCAGGATTACGTCCTCATCCTTCGACCATCCAGTTGATCGTTACCGACGCCGCAGCGGCCTCCTGAGAGCCTTCCGAACTTAGGAGATCGTCGTCGACGGCACCCGGTTCCAGTGCGGCTTCCACCGCATTGCGCACGAGATTAATCAGCATCTGTTCCAGCTGATCTGGATCGGCCATTAACGCGACATCTGGTCCCTTCACGATACTCACGGGAAGCCGAGTTTCCAGAAAAGCGACTCGCTCCACGATGGGAAGCAATGCAACTTTTCTAGTCACCGGAGGCGGCATCTGAGCCAACTGCCGATACGCCTGAAGAAACCTGTTTAACGCAGCCGAACGAGCTTCAATGATTTCCAGGCCGCGCTCAAAATCATGACGCTCCTCTGGACTGACGGCCATCTGACTCAGTCGCGCACCCAGACTTCCTGCGATGGACTTAATAGGAGCCAGCGAGTTATTAAGTTCATGACCCAGCACCCGAATCAGACGCTGCCACGCTTTGCGCTCTTCTCCTCGCAGCGCCCGGCTCACGTCCGAGAGAACGATCAACGTATGCGGCACTCCTTTTTCCCTGAACTTGCTTTGCCCCACCAGCCACCGCGAGTTTGGGCTGTTTACCGGGAGGGAAACCAGAGATTCATTGGGCGCAGCCAGGCACTCCGCCAATCCAACTTCTACCGCGGTACGTCCCAGCAACCGGACCGATGGCTGCTGCAGCAACCGCTCCCCGGCAGGATTGACCAGCTTCAGAACAGTCTCCGGGTCAAACGCAAACAGCGGCGCATCGATCGCCTCAACAACGCGCCGCAAAAGTGCGGTCGCTTCGATCGCCCGAACCCGCTGGTCCGCTAGCAGGTCGGCCAAGGCATTGACTTCCATCGAAAGCTCGCCGAGAGCGTCGTCAGTCGCAGCGCCCCGAGCGCGAAACGAGTAATCTTCTTCACGCAGCGCCGCCACTACGTTCGCCAGCGTTTGCAGGGGACGAACTACCTGTTCGTGAAGAGCGAGAATCATCACCCACCAGACAAACGCTTCCAACAACGAGAGCGCTATTTTGGATTCCACCGACCACGACTGGATCCAGATCAGCACTCCGCTCACCACGATTCCCGGAAGAGCAGCCAGAAATGAATAGAAGGTAACGCGCCTTTCGTACGGGGCCCGAACGCGCCTCCGAGGACTTTTTCGCGGTGGCGCTTTTCCGCGGGGTTGCGGACTAGAGGCCATACTTTTCCATGCGCCGATAGAGCGCGCCGCGGCTCAGCCCCAACGCTTCCGCGGCCTGGCTCACATTCCCCTGAAAACGAGAGAGCGCTTTTCGTACGAGGAGGGCTTCCACGGCCTCCAGGCTAAGTTCGTCCAGATTCTGCGCTTGCGGTTTCTGCAGATTCAATCCCAGATCCGCGGGCTGAATTTCACGGCCCCGGCACATAAGAACGGCCCGCTCCAGCGTATGTTCGAGTTCCCGCACATTGCCCGGCCATGCATATTGCGCCATGATCTGCAACGCGGACGTATCAAATCCATCGATTTCGCGGCGGTATCGCGACGCGTAACGGCGGAGAAAATGAATCGCGAGCGCAGGAATATCTTCACGCCGATCACGCAGCGGCGGCACATGAATCTCGACCGTGTTCAGTCGGAATAGTAGGTCTTCCCTGAATTCACCCGAGGCACAAGCGGCCTGCAGGTCGGTGTTAGTAGCCGAGATCACGCGCACATTAATCTGCCTCGTGCGCGAAGACCCCAGGCGCTCAATCTCGCCCGACTCCAGAACGCGCAGAAGCTTCGCCTGCTGGCGAATCGCCACATTCCCAATTTCATCCAGAAAAATAGTGCCCCCGTCGGCGAGTTCGAATCGTCCGATGCGGTCGCTTCTGGCATCGGTGAACGCGCCTTTCACGTGGCCGAAGAGTTCACTTTCAAAAACTCCCTCCGCCAGCGCTCCGGTATTGACCGCCACCAGCGGACGCGACGCCCTCGACGACAGCGCGTGCAATGTGTGCGCTACGATCTCTTTTCCGCTACCGTGTTCCCCTGTGATCAGGACGTTCGCATCCGACGGGCCGACGCGCGTAATGGCGTCCAGTACCGGTTGCATGGACGGGGCCGACGCGATGAACTCCGGAAGCCCTTGCGCGTGGAACAAACGATTCTCGGCAGCCAGCCGCTCCGCACGCAGCAGCGTACGATGTAATTCAACTTGTGTCCGCAGAATGGCCAGAAGGCGTTCGTTTTCCCAGGGCTTTTGAATGAAATCGCGGGCGCCTCGCCGCATCGCTTCCACTGCCAGTTCTACATTGCCCCAGGCTGTCATCACGATGATCGGCAGATTACTATCCGCAGCCACAATCTCCGAAAGCAGATCCAGCCCTTCCTTGCCGGAAGTTGTGTCCCGCGTGTAGTTCAGATCGATCAGAGCAGCATCGTAGTAGTCCGTAGCCAACGCCTCGCGCACCTGCGCTGGCGACTTTACGCTCTCCACCCGATAGCCCTGCGGATGAAGCAGCAATTCCAGGGCATCCAGAATATGCGGCTGATCGTCCGCCGCCAGAATATGCGGTGGACGATTCGCGCGTGGATCGGAAGGTGCCAGGGGAGCGAAATCTTGCGGCTTGGCCGAAGGCGGCATGCGCGTTATGGAGATGACGTGGAAACCTTCCCGCTGACTGCGTCCTGAATCAACACTCCATTATGTTCCAAAGTGGCCCCGGTTGCGCGATCAAGTTCAACTTTCGATTTCGCATACGTCGTCATCGCCGTCACCAGATCCAATTCCGCCACCGATAGATCCCGTTGGGCGGTCATCGTCTGATAACTGGATCCCGCTCCCAGATCCTGCTCCTTCTTGGTTATATCAAACGTCCGCTGCGCCAGATTTCTAGCCTTCGTTGCCGACTCCACGCGGGCCCGGCATTGCTCCATCGCATACTGAGCATTTCGCACCTCGATGCGAATCTGCTTCTTGAGTTGTTCCTTGCGCAGGCTCGCCTGCCGATATTCGAGTTCCGAGCGGTACTGATCCGCCTTGGCCACGCGGTTACGGAACGGGATGTTCAGATTCAGCCCGAGATAGTAGTCGGGAGAAGAATTGTTGAAGGTATTTCTCCAGGTGCCCGGTAAGTCGCCGGGCAGGTCAGCAAGATCGCCGTCGAAAGCGGGATTCTTAACCCCGCCGAGGCCGGTGCCGCCGTAAAATCCTACCAGCGAAAGCGAGGGCAACAACGCGTTCCGCGCCGCTTTCCTGCTGATTTGCCGGTTGTCCAAATCGATGTCCGTTTCCAACAACTCCGGGCGATTTCGTAACGCTCGATCGATCAGGTCGAGAATGGGCTCGCTTCCTTCCGCGTCGGACTGCATCTGATCAGTCGGCACGACCGGCATTTCCTCCAGCGCCGGATCGTCCAGCGTCCTCGTCAGCGCGTTCTTCATCAGCGATTCCTGCAACTGAAGGTTGGTTCGCGCGACGGTGAGGTCCTGGTCGCGTTTGGAAGCTTCGGCCTCCGCTTTCATAACATCCATCTCCGGGATGGCTTCCAACTTGAGCTGCTTCTTTGCATTCTCCAGAGTTTGATTCGCGAAAGCCAGCGATTGCTCATTGACGCGGGCTTGCTGGTGGGCACTGACCAAGTCCCAATAGATGTTCTCGATCTGGGTAACGGTGGCAATCACCTGGTCTTTGAAAGCGATGTCGGAGATCTTTTTATTGTTTTTGGCGATGTGCAAAAAGCGAAGGTTGGGACCGAATCCAAATCCCGCGAGTAGTTCCTGGCGAATGGTGACGCGATAGAAACCGCTCAACCCCGGCGAGAGGCTGGTATTAATGCTGTTCGTGGTCTGCCGGCTATTATCGAAATCGAAGGAAATCGAGGTCCCGGTAGGGAAAGCCTGGGAGAGGTTCGCGTTGACCAGAGCCGAGTTCGTTTGGAGAGTCGGTACGCCGTTAAGTTGCAGGTTTGAAAGTGGCAGCGTTTGATGTTCGGTTCCCGCATTCACATTCAGAGCCAGATCGTACGACGCCACCGGCGTCCCCGCACCCAACGTGGATTGTACGAGTCCCGATGCGCCCGCGCCCGCACCGCCAGCACCGCTCGATCGTGCCGCCGGCGCCCGCGCCAGGAGCGCCCGCGCCGAATCCTCCAACTCCCCCGCCCGGAGTTCCCTGCACCACGCCGGTATTGACGCCGCGAAAACTTCCACCACCCTGTGTGCGCAGCAGGTCCGTGTCGGCAATCGGCAGGTTATAACGGGCAATGGCCAAGTCGAGATTGTTCTCCAGCGCAAGATAGATCGCGTCTTTCAGTGACAGATAAAGCTTGCCATCGCGAATAAGCTGATCCAGCCGCGGAGAATTCGTAAGCACAGGCTCGGCTACGTGGTCGGGAGTATACGGGCCCAAACGGATTATGAGACTTTGGCATCTCCAGTTCGGCAGGCGTTCGCACCTGGGCGTGCGCCAGAGCCACACTCACGACGAATACTGCTATCCAAACCGGTACGCCCCACTGTCGTCGAGTCATCCATTCACCGCCACGGTATTTGGCTCCAACGACGGATTCGCCGTATCGCCCACCAGCCAGCCGTCCCGCATTTGAAGTGTTCGTGTCCCGTAACCAGCGTTGCTTTCGGAGTGAGTCACTTGCACGATTGTCGTACCCTCTTCATTCAGCGAGCGAAAGAGTTCCATGATTTCCTTGGCCTGTGTGGAATGCAGGTTGCCGGTGGGCTCGTCAGCCAGCAGCAATGCAGGTTTGTGAATCACTGCGCGCGCAATTCCGACTAACTGCTGTTGTCCGCCGGAAAGCTGGCTCGGATACAGGTCTTTCTTGGCCACAATCTGGAATCGATCGAGCACGTCCGCGACCAGGCTCTGCCGTTGATGACGCGGAATATCCTTATAAGAAAGCGGCAAATCGATGTTTTCCTGCACGGTGAGATCGTCCAGCAGGTGATAACTCTGGAAAACCATCCCGGTGTTCTTTTTCGACAACTCCCCGCGGCCTTTCCGCTTCATTTCGTGCACCGCCTGCTCGCGGAACCAGTATTGGCCCGCCCATTGATCGTCCAGCAGGGCAAGTACGTTCAATAAAGAAGACTTCCCTGCCCCCGACGGCCCCATCACGGTGATGAACTCGCCTTGCTGAATATCCAGATTGATGCGCCGCAGAACCCATGTCTGGCCGGCGCCGGTCTTGTAGCTTCGTTCGACGTTCTTGAGTTGAATCATAATTTGGCCCCCAGGTGCTGCATTTCGTTTTCAGTCTTCCCGTAAAGTACGCATGGGTTCGAGCGCGGCCGCCCTACGCGCCGGAACGTAGCACGCGAACAGAACGGTGAACGCCAGCAGAAAAGTAGTGGCGAACAGCGTAATCGGATTCAGCAGGTCCACGTGATAGAGCAGACTCGAAAGAACTCTGCCGACGGCGAACGTACCAGCCAGCCCGATCACCAGTCCGATCGCGGCCAACTGCATGCCCTTCCCGAGGATGAGACGCAGGAGGTCTGTGCGCTGCGCGCCGAGCGCCAGTCGAATGCCGAGTTCGCGAGTGCGCATGCGCACCGAGTAGCTGATTACTCCATACAACCCGACTGCCGCCAGCAACAACGCGAGGCCCGCAAATGTCGACAGCAAGACCACGAGAAAGCGACGCCCCGTCAAGGACTCATCGACTCGCTGCTCCATGCTCTTGAGGTCGTACAAGGGCTGGCTGGGATCGACGGCTCGGATCGCGGCCTGCATCGCACTCGCCAGACTCTCCGGTCGGGAACTGGCAGTACGAACTACGACCGCCGCGTTGCTCTGAGGAGACTGGGCCATGGGCAAGTAGAAGTAGCCCTCTGTATTGTCAGCCTCCAAAGATGCCGTTTTTGCGTGCTTCACAAGACCGACGATCGTCATCCACGGGCCGTTCCCGCCAAAGCCGATGTGCTGGCCCAGCGGATCCTCGTTTGGCCAATACTGTCGGGCCAGGGTTTCGTCAATCATCGCCACGGGTTCGGTCTTAAGCCGGTCCTGGGGCGAGAAAAAACGGCCACGAACTAAGGGAATACCGAGAGTCGTGAAATAGCCGGGCGAAATCGAATGAATGTTCCCGTGAGGTCCGGGGTCATTGGGGGCCACGGCTCTCCCCTTGATGCTGAACGACGAGGATCCGCCCAGATTGCTGAACGGCAACGAATCGGCAAAGGCCACACTGGTGATCCCGGAGGAATTTTTCAGCTGATCCTCCGCCGCTGAAAAAAAGGCTGCCTGTTGCTCTTCGCTCTTGTAGATCGTCGGGGGCAACGATAGAAACGCAGACATCAGCCCACGAGGGTTGAACCCGGTTTCGAGCTGCTGGACTTGCTGCAGGCTGCGGACCAGGAGTCCGGCGCCAACCAGCAGCAGCATCGCCACCGCGATTTCCGTGACGACCAATGCCGAGCGTAGGCGTTGCCGGGCACGACTGGATGTTTCCGAACGTCCGCTCTCCTGCAACGCCTGGAACCAGCGGGAATGAGTCATCTGCCACGAGGGCGCGATCCCGCAGAAAAGTACACAAGCCGCGCCCACACCGGCGACGAAGAGGAGAACAGGCCACCCAAGGTGGACGGAGATGTTTTGCGCCAGGGCGGTGGGTGCTAGAAGGAGCAACAATGGAATCGCCGCGGCGGCGATCATCAGACCTAGAATCACTCCCGCCGCGGCGAGCAAGAGGCTTTCGAGGAAGGCGCTGCGAATCAGCCGCGATCGGCTCACGCCGAGTGCAATCTGGATCGAGACTTCGCGCTGCTTTCCCGAAGCACGGGCGAGTTGCAGGCCCGCAATATTCGCGCAGGCAATCAGCAAGACGGACATGACCGCGGCCAGGAGGAGCAGTAGCGGCTTGCGCAAATCGCCCGCAACGAACTCGACCAGCGGCATGCAGAACATACCCCAACCGGACGACTGACCGAAGCCGCTCGGGCCCTCCGACGCGACGTGCTGGGACGATCGCAGTGCGAGATACGAGTTGGCCTGAGCGCTGGTTACTCCCGGCCGCAGCCGCGCCACGCTAAAAAGAAATTCGTTATAGCGATCCTTGTTATCAAAGTAGCGGCTGGGGGCCAGTGCGATCGGAACCCACAGCTCAGCTTGATTCGGCCAATTGAAATCTGGCGTCGTGACCCCGATAACCTGGTAGGACTCCTGATTCAAAAGAAGCGTGCGGCCGACAATGCCAGGGTCCCCGCCGAAACGGCGCTTCCATGTCAGATACGACAGTACGACCTCGTGATTGGCGCCGGGCTGGTCTTCTTCCGGGCGAAACACACGTCCCAGGTACGGACGAGCCCAGAAAACATCGAACCACTGCCACGAAACCGATGCCCCGGTGAGACGTTCCGGTGTAGTGCCGCCGGTACTGTAGTTGAAGTTCATGTTCTGCATCACCGCAGCCGAGGTGAAAATGTCTTTCCCGGTGACGGCGTCGCCGAAATCGGTAGGAGAGATAGAAATGTTCTTGAGGTCGCCCACAGAGTATTTCGCGCGTACGGCGACAATCTGGTCGGGATGCGGGATCCCGCTCGGATTCAGCAAGCTGGCGTTGATCACACTGAAGACGGCCACATTCGCGCCGATGCCCAGCGCTAATGTCAGAATCGCCGTGGCGGTGAAGCCGGGACTCTTGAAGAGTTGACGCAAGGTGTATCGCAGATCCTGAAAAATCGTCTCCATAAAACTCCTCACTCACACCGCAATGTTTCCATAGGGTCGACCCGAGTCGCCCGCAACGCCGGGATATAAGTGGCCGGAAGCGTAGCTAGCACCAGTAGCAAACACACCCCTGTAAATGTCGCGGCATCCGTCGACTTGATTCCAAACAAGAGGCTGCTGATCAGCCGCGCCACAGCGAACGCGCCAACGATCCCAAATGCCGTGCCGAGGAGAGTCACCTTCATCCCGTTGGCCACGACGAGCCGCCGCAGATCGTGCGGCTTGGCGCCGAGCGCCAGACGAAGTCCGAGCTCACGCTGGCGCTGTACAACGGAGTAGGCAAGCAATCCGTAGATGCCCAGAACCGCCAGCACCAGAGCCATTGCAGCGAATCCCGCCAACAAGTATGCCGGGTACGCACGCAGCAACATCGTGGGAGAGTCATGGATAATCTGCGCCATGCTCGCCACATTCGATACCGCAACTTGCGGATCAATCTCGCGCACTTTTTTTACCACCGTGTTCGCGAGACTCTCCGGCGCCTGCTGCGTACGGACGGCCAGACTGAAATATGTGTTCGGAGACTGTTCGAAGGTGTCATAGACGATCGGCTGCATCTTCGCATCCAGCCGATCCACGTTCTCGTTGCCCACGACTCCGATGATCTCGTGCAGATTAGGTTCGTTTGTGTAGGTGAAATTGATTCGCTTTCCAATGGGATTCTGACCGTGGAACACTTGGTCCACAAGCGCCTGATTCACGATCACAACCGATGGAGACCCCGTATCATGGCTGGTAAAGAACCGGCCCGCGCGCAGGGGAATCCGCATCACTCCAAAATAGTTTGTCGTTATAGTTGGCGTGCTCGCTTCGTATTCTTCTCCACCGCTCGCCTTGGAATGGCCTTCCAGGTCGAACCGCGAAGTATTCCCACTGCCCGAAAGCGGGACGATGGAAACCGCGGCTACATCCTTCACTCCCGGAAGCGAATGGATATCCTTAAGGAGACGTCGCTGAAACTCCAACTGCTGCGGACCATTCGGATAAGCCTTATCAGGCATCGACAAGCCGAGAGTCAGAAGGTTGGTCGTATCAAATCCCGGATCCTGGTTAAGCACCTGCTGCAAACTTCTCAGCATCAACCCCGCACCCACCAGCAGGACCACCGACAGTGCCACTTCAGAGACAACCAGAACATTGCGAAAACGGCTATGAACTCTACCCACCGAACTGCGCCCCGCTTCTTGCAACTCCTGACGCAAGTCGGGCTTGAGGATTTGCAGCGCCGGGACAATGCCAAACAGAATGCCCGTTAACAATGAGATCGCAAGAGAAAACGCCAGGACTCCGGCGTTGACATGAAGTCCCTGCAGCGCCGGCATCGAGGACAACGCAATCTGCGGCAGCAGGCCCAGAATCGCCGGAACCAGCCAGATCGCGGCGAGCGTTCCAGCGATACCTCCGAGCAGCGCCAGCAGAATACTCTCGGTCAGCATTTGCCGAAGAATCCGCGCCCGACGCGCACCCAAAGCAACTCGAATCGAGATCTCCTTCTGCCGCTGCACCGACCGAGCCAGCAATAGACCCGCGACGTTGGCGCACGTAATCAGAAGGACAAATGCCACCGTGGCCATCAGCAACTGCAATACCGGACGCACCGACCCGACTAACTGCTCTTCCAGAGTGACCAACTGCACACCGACTCCAGCGTTGTCATCCGGGTACTGCTGCTCCAACTGCCGCGCGACGGCGGAAACCCCCGCTTGCGCTTGTTGTAAGTTCATCCCCGATTTCAGCCTGGCCACCGGACTCAGCCAGAATGCATTGCGCCGCGTCTTCCACCCGTCTACCCGCAACGACTGCCAGATGTCGCCTGATTGGCTCGGACCAAACTGAAAATCCCGCGGCAGCACCCCCACCACCGTGTTGAGCACCCCGTCGAGCACCATGGTCTTTCCCACAACATCCGGACTCCCTCCGAAATATCTCTGCCAACCGCCATAAGTAAGGATCACAACCGGAGCCGCTTTCCCTCGCTCGTCCTCAATCTGGAAAGTACGACCTAACGCAGGCTTCACTCCCAACGTTTCAAAGAACCCGGCGCTCGCGACTGGCGTAATCACCTGCTCCGCGCCGTCTTTACCGGACAAGCTCGCGGCGCTTCCCGAGTACGCTCCCATCTGCGAGAACACCTGATTGCGCTCGCGCATATCGACAAAGTTGGGATAGGAGAACGGCTGTTGCTGGAACGATCCCTGGTTGCGCGCCCCGTTCAGATGCACCAGTTCATTCGGCTTGTCATACGGCAGGGGACGCAGCAGTGTAGCCGCAAAAATGCTGAACACAGCACTGTTTGCACCCACACCCACGGCAATCATTAGCACCACCACGGCCGTCAGCCCCGGGGTCTTCAGCAACATCCTCCAGCCATAGCGAAGATCCTGAATTAGTTCTCTCATGATTCTCCTCATTCGTAACGCAAAGCAGACATCGGATCGATCCTGGTAGCCCTGCGCGCCGGCAGATAACTGGCTAGCAAGGCGACTGCAATCAAAATCACCGGCACCGCGATAAACGTAAGCGGGTCGCGCGGCCCAACTCCGTACAACATTTTTGACATGAGTCCGGTCAAGCCCAACGCACAGACAATGCCAAGAGCGACGCCGATCAGGGTCAGCTTTCCTGCCCCGGCAAGAATCAGCCGGAGGATGTCAGCCCGGCGTGCCCCAAGGGCCATCCGAATTCCGATTTCATTTGTTCGCTGACCAACCACGTGGGAAAGAACGCCGTAGATTCCTACGCTGGCAAGCAGCAGCGCCAGCCCTGCGAACGCGCCAAGAAGGATCATCGAGAACCGGCGATCGGCAAGAGAATCGGCGATGACCGACTCCATCGATTGCGGACTAAAGATCACTTGCTCATTACTCATCTGCCGGCTGACATGGCGAATAGAATCCAGCAGGCCGGTTGCAGCATTGTTGGAACGCACAATCACCGTGGAACTGGTAGTCTGCCGTGATGTGAATGCGTCCGGCATCTGCATGCACGGGATGTATAACTGCGCGCGCAACTGCCAGTTGTCATCCGAATCGAGCCCCCACTGCTTGACGTGTCCCACCACTCCCACGATTTCCGCGGGCTCTGCAAGAGAATCGAAAAGTATCCGCTTACCGATCGGATCCTGGTTCGGAAAGAACTTGTGAGCAAATACATCATCCACGACGATCACATCCGGCGAGTGTTCATTGTCCTGGTCGCTGAAGAAGCGCCCCTTCAACAGTGGAATGCCCATGGCCTTGAGATAACTTGGCTCCACGATATAGTCGATGGCCCAATTCATGTCGCCCTGAGTCGCCGGTTTAGGTTGGCCTTCGAACCAGAATGTTCGTTCGTCGTCGTCGCTCAGAGGAAGAGCGCCCCAGGTCTGGGAAACGGCTTGAACTCCCGGGATTGCAGCAATTCGGTTGTCGAATTCTCGAAACGCGCCACGAATTGCATCCGGAGACGCGGCCATCCTCGATGGAGGAAGGGAAAGCCCAAGAGTCATGACATTCTGCGGATTGAAACCGGGATCGACGCCCCACAGTCGACCCAAACTGCGGATCATCAGACCCGATCCCGAAAGCAGAACCAGGGCCATCGCCAATTCGGCGACGACAAAAACACCTTGCATGCGCTGCCGTCCGCCACTTATACCTCGTCCACCTTCTTTGAGAGTTTCGTGGACATTGGGCCCGGACATTTTGAGCGCGGGCACCAGACCGAACAGAACTCCAGCGACCAGCGATATCGTTAGCGTAAAGAGCAACACGCGGGTGTCAATGCCAACGTCCTCGGCGCGTGGCAAAGCGGCAGGAAGGATACTGAGCGCTGCTCTGGTCCCCCACGCGGCGAGCAATAAACCCAGCGTGCCACTGACGAACGCGAGCAGAACGCTTTCCGTGAGCAACTGGCGTACGACGCGCTGTCGGCTGGCGCCCAATGCAGCACGAACCGCAAACTCCCGGGACCGGCCCGTCGAGCGCGCCAGTAACAAATTGGCGACGTTGACGCAGGCAATCAACAGTACAAAGCCGACACTGGCGAGGAGCAACCAAAGCAACGACTGAACGTTCCCAACCAGCCATTGCTTGAGGGGAATGAGTTTCGCGCCGGTGCCCTTATTGGCATCGGGAAAAGCTGCGGCCAGGTTGTTTGTGACCGTGGACATGTCGGCCCGGGCCTGCTCGACCGTCACCCCCGGCTTGAGCCTGCCAATACCGTTGATGCCCAATCCGGCGGTTCGCTGGGTGAGCAGATTATTTTTCCACTGTCCAATGGGCAGGAATACGTCTCGAACGGGAGTGCCTGCCGTGGAAAAGCGAAACGCCGCGGGAATCACGCCCACAATCGTGTACGCAGTTCCATCGAGAGAGATGCCCTTGCCGAGAATGTCACCGGTGGACTGAAACTTGCGCCGCCACAGGCCCTCGCTGATCATCGCGATGGGGGCACCCCCGATTTCGTCTTCGCCGTGCGCGAAAGCGCGGCCAAACAATGGCTTCACTCCGAAAATGGAGAAGAAGTCGGACGACACAAACTGGCCGCGCACCTGTTCTGCTTCACCGATTCCAGTCAAGCTAAAAGTGTCGTTGCGCCAAACCGCCATGGCAGAGAAAGTACGATTGTCTTTTTGCCAGTCGCGAAAATTCGGATAAGGAATGGACCCATACTCAAAATTCGGCTTGCTTTCGCGCAACGCCACTAATTGCTCGGGCTGCGGGTAAGGCAAGGGATTGAGAAGCACACCGTTCACCACGGAAAAAAGCGCCGTGTTCGCGCCCACTCCAAGCGCAATCGTGATGATCACGATTGCCGTGAGTGCCGGCGTTTTCAGCGACTGCCGCACCGCGTAGCGAAGATCCTGCAGAAATCCATTCATAGTCGTCCTACTCGTACCGCAAGGCCACGACCGGATTCACCGTCGCCGCCCGCCATGCCGGCACCACGCAGGCAATCGCCGCCACCATGATCAGAATCAGCGCAGACAAAAGTAGGGTCAGCGGATCTCTTGGGCTGCCTCCGCCCGCCCACGCCCGGACGATATGATCGAGCGCCAAACTCAGCGCAAGGCCCACGCCTACGCCCGCCCCGAGCATCACGGCCGTCGAACTGATCACCAATCGCAAAATGCTGACTCGCGGTGCGCCTAGTGCCATCCGTATGCCAACCTCTTGCGTGCGTTGCGTGACCGAAAAGGAAACGACGCTGTACAGTCCGGCCGCGGCTAACGCAAGCGCGAGAAGCGCGAAGAGGGAGAACAGAGTCGCGATGAAACGCCCTTGCCCCCATCCCTGCGTTTCCAGCCACCACGCAAGCGTGCGATCCTGGGTCACAGCCAACTCAGGATTGATTTCGCGCAGCCGCTGCTTCACAGCCTGAATCGCGGCCTCGGGACTGCCGTTCGAGCGTGCCAGTAGCGTGACGTCCGGCGGCAGTATGAAACTGTAGGGAAGAAACACAGCAGGCTTCACCGGATGATCGAGTCCGTCGTCGCGGGCGTCTCCCACCACGCCAATGATTTCGAGCCAGTCATCCGGTCTCTCCGCGAGCAGTAAATCGGCCTGTTCGATCTTGAGCATCGGGCTGCGCACGCTCTGCCCGATCGGATTTCCTTCGGGAAGGAACTGTTTCACGAACGCCTGGTTGACGAGCGCAAGATGGGCCGCGCGGTTCACTTCGGCGTCATCGAAGATCCGGCCCGCAAGAAGCGGGACGTGCAGCGTTTCGAATTCCTTCGGACTCACCAATCCCAGCATCGCCTGAGCGCCAGTCAGCGTCGGCTTGCTGCGGATCTCGATCTTGGCGTCAAACCCTCCAAACGGCGGAAACCAGGTCGTCGAAACCGCTGCTGCCGCCACTCCCGGCGTCTCCTCAACGCTGCGGCGGATCAACTCGTTCTCATTCAATCGCGCCTGCCAGGTTGTCTTATTTCCTTTTGGCATCACGGTCGTGATCGCAAAAACATTGTCCGGATCAAAGCCCAGCGGCGTGTGCGTCAGCGAGATGAAAGCTTTCGTCGCCGCGCCCGCTCCCGCCATCAGCAGTAACGTCAAGGAAACTTGTCCTGCGATCAGGAGGCGATGCGTGTTGCGGCTTCGCGCACTTCCCGAGACTCGAGTACTATTCGCCTGGATCAGTTCGTTGATCGGCGGACGCGAGAGTTGCCATGCAGGCGAAATCCCGAAAAGAATGCCCGTCACCACCGAGAGGATTGCGCTGAACGCGAGGACCGTTCCATTCACTCGAATCGCTGCTTCATGTGGAAAGGAATACAGCGGAAGCATCGCAGAAAGCGCCCCCACGCCGCGGTAGGCGACCAAAACGCCTAGCGCCGCGCCCACCAGCGAGAGCAGCACCGATTCCGTGAGCAACTGCCGGATCAGACGCGTTCTGCTGGCGCCGATCGAAGCGCGCACCGCCAACTCATGTTGCCGCGCAATGCCGCGCGCCAATAGGAGGATCGAAACGTTGGCACATCCGATCACCAGCAGCGCGACTACAGCCCCGAACAGCAGAACCAGCGTTCCTGAGAAGCGCCCCAGCACTTCTTCGTTCAGCGTGACAACCGCAACCTTACGCTCACGGCGAAAATCTGTAGGATCGTCTTCCGCAAAACGATCCACCAGAACCTGAAGTTCAGCCGCAGCGGCCGAGTGTTTCACGCCCGGCTTCAGCTTGATGAATGACAGCCAGTAGTCGTGCGGATCGCCGCTCGGCATTCCCGGTACATAAACATCGTGGTCGCCCCAGGTAAATCGTGGCGGAGTCACTCCAATCACGGTGTAGAGCTTGTGATTCAGTTCGACGGATTTCCCGATCGCGTCGCGATTTCCCGCGAACTGCTTCTGCCAAAATAAGTAACTCAACACCGCCACCGGCGCGCCCTTGCCGCCGGGCGCGTCGGAGGGCCCAAAGCCCCGTCCTAATAGCGGCGGCACTCCCATATAGGCGAACAGATTTGGCGAATACTTCCCCACCTGCACAGAGACAGGAAATTGTCCGCCCGTCAGAATCTCCGCTTGCCCGTTCTGGAGGAACACATCGTCCACCGCCGCTGCATGGCGCAATTCCTCGTACTCGGTACCATTCACAAATAGCAGCGGCCCGCGGTCGCTCTTGTCGCGCAGTTCCACGTGCACCATGCGGTTGGCATCACCGTAGGGATAAGGGTCGAGCAGAATGCTGTACACCACGCTGAAGATGGCCGTCGTGGCGCCGATTCCCAGTGTGAGCGACAGCACCGCTGTGAGAGCAAACCCTGGAGACTTCAACAACTGTCGAATTGCGTAACGGAGATCCTGAAGCAATCCGTTCATAATCCCCCCTCATTCATACCGAAGCGCTTGCATGGGATTGACCTTAGTCGCCCACCGCGCCGGAATATAAGCTGCGAGCGCCGCCACCGCCGCTAATATCAGCGTCAGCAAGACAAACACCGCGCCGTTGATTTGAATCACGCCAAACAGCATGCTTGAAAGCGCGTGGCTCATGACCAGGGCAAGCGTGACTCCAATCGCAAGTCCCGCAGCCGACATCTTGACTGCCCGAATGATCACCAGTTTCAGCACGTCGAAACGCCGCGCTCCCAACGCCATGCGCACCCCGATTTCGTGAGTTCGCTGCGTCACGGAATACGACATCACGGCGAAGATTCCCGCCGCTGCCAGAATGAGTGCCGTCACGCCGAATATCGTCATCATGTTCGCCGACGACTGCACCCCACTCAGATCATCCGAGGCTACCTGTTCAAGACTGCGGATATCGTAGGGTGGTTCATCGGAATCGATCGCACGCACTCGCGCCATCATGGCTGACGATAATGCAACAGGATCCGCCGAAGTCCGCACGACAATTGCCGACGCGGCTTGCGGAGCCTGTGCAAACGGCACATAAGTCGTCGGCTGCAGCCCGTCGAAAAAGGCTGACGGTCGAACATCGCCGACCACACCCACCACCGTACGGAGCGCCTCCTTGCCTTCGAGCCGTCCAAGTTTGATGTGTTTGCCCAGAGGATTCTGTCCCGGCCAAACACTACGGGCCATCGCCGCGCTGATCACGATCACCGGCGGTGCGTCGGGCCCATCTTGCGCAGAGAGCAAACGGCCCTGCAGCAAAGGCACGCGCAGGATCTGGAAGAAATCAGGGCTCACGATCTGCGAAATCGCCGACGGCCGCTCACTGGCTGACGTCGGCGGATGATCTTCGGCCGCGTATTCCGTCCAGTTCCAACTCCAACCGGATGGCAGGCTGGTTGCGCAACTGGCCGACTCCACCCCGGGCAGCGACCGCATCTCCTGAATCACGCGATCGTAGTAGCCACGAATCTCATCCGCAGTCCGGTATTTCTCCGCCGGCAGCGCAACGTGAAAAGTAAGCACATTCGAGCGATCAATTCCCATCTTGATGTTCATCATGTTTCGGAAACCTGTGACCATCAATCCCGCTCCCACCAGTAACACCAGCGCCAGCGCCACCTCGGATACGACCAGCAGCGTCCGCAACCGCCCAGAGCTGGAACCGGAACTGGCGGTGCGAGTGTTCTCTTTAAGGATTTGGCTAAGATCGGAGCGCGAAAAGCGCAGCGCCGGAGCCAGCCCCGCCAGAATTCCCGACACCACTGCGATGGCCAGCGTAAACGCGAGCACTCGTGCATCGATCTCAAGATGCTTCAAACCCGCTACGTGCTCCATGATGAAAGCGGGTATGCTCCGCCGAAGAAAAACCATGCCCCACTTGGCCAGCAAGACTCCCGCGCCCGCGCCTGCCAGCGACAGCAGCACGCATTCCACCAGCAGTTGCCGGATCAATTGCCACCGGCTCGCACCCATCCCCATGCGGACCGCCAATTCTTTCTGTCGCGCCGACACCCGGGCAAGTTGAAGATTCGCGACGTTCACGCAGGCTAGCAACAGCACAAAGACAGCGGCCCCCATCAGCACCATCACGAATTGCCGGGTACCAAAAGTTAGATCCTCCACCAGCGAGACGACTCGGATGCCGTGGCCACCATTCGTGTTCGGAAGCTGCCCAGCCAAACGGTCGGCGATTGCCTGAAGATCAGCCTGTGCCTGCGAAATCGACGATCCCTTTTTTATCCGACCGATCACCTGGAGATAGTGATTTTCACGATCCGTGCTGACCGTGGAGCCGAGATCGAGCGGCGTCCACGTTTCTACACCCGCCGGAAAGTCGAGATCAGGAGACGCCACTCCGATGACCGAAAACTTCTGTCCGTTTAACAGCAGGCTCCGGCCCACGATACTGCGGTCACCGCCCAGGTGCCTTTGCCAGAACCCGTGACTCAAAACCACCACCGGCGCGACCCCATGCTCAAAATCGACGCCCCCGATCTGACGTCCCAGTTGCGGCGCGATTCCAAGCAACGCGAAGAAATCTGGAGAAACCTGGTAACCCTCCACCCGTTCTGCGACGCCTTCGCCGGTGAGATTGGCATCCCATCCGCGGATGGCCGCGAGCTGATCGAATGTCTTGCTCTGCTCCGCCCAATCCAGAAAGTTCGCGGGCGCGGCTTTCACATTGTTCGCATTCTGCTTGGGAACCGTTTCGTAAACGACCGTGACCCGATCAAGATCCGGAAACGCAAATGGCCGCAGTAGCAACGCATTCACATTACTGAACACCGCCGTGTTCGCACCGATGCCCAGCGCCAGTGTGAGAACCGCCAGAGCCGTGAAGCCAGGGTTCTTGCGCATCATGCGCAAACCGTAGATAAGATCCTGAAATAGTCCGTTCATTTAAGTCTCCTACTCGTACCGCAACGCCACCATGGGATCGATTCGCGCCGCGCGCCAGGCCGGAACACAGCAGGCGATCGTGGAAACACTTCCCAGGAGCACGATCACAATCAAATACGTGGCCAAGTCAAGACTTGAAATGCCGAAGAGCATCGCCGCAAGCACCGGACTCGCCACCATCGCTCCAGCCAAACCAAGAGCCATTCCAAACCCAGTCAACGTCATTCCCTGGCGAATAACCAGGCCGACAATGGCGCCACGCGATGCACCCAGCGCCGAGCGGACTCCAATCTCGCGAGTTCGCTCTGCTACGCTGCCAGCAAGCACTGCATAGGTTCCCGTAGCCGCCAGAGCCAATCCAACCAGTCCAAACGCCTCGAACAAAATCAGAACAAAACGGCGCTCCGCGGCCGACGCGGCGACCAGGCCCTCCATGGTTGCGACTCGGACAACGGGCTGATCCTTATCGACCGACCAGATGGCGCTCTTGAGGGCGGGGACAAGGCCTGTCGCATCTCCCCTCATGCGCACGACCAGGGATAGAGTTCCGTCGGCCCAATGCCATTGTGTGGTGGCGGTATATACGGCGTCCGACTCGCCCAGGGCCAGCGACATCTGCTTGACGTCGCCGACCACTCCAACAATCGTGTACATTGCCGAGTTAAGCGGCCCGCCTACATGAACACGTTTTCCAATCGGGTCTTGATTCGGGTACTTGCGCTTGGCGAGTGACGAGCTAATCAGCATGACCGGTGGCGCTTCAGCCGTGTCCTGAACGTCAAGCAGGCGGCCGCGAAGCAGCGGCATGCCGATCGTTTGAAAATAACCGGGTGTAACGGAGTATCGAAATACCGGATAACCAACTTCGGGACCGTCGTCTTCGAAGCGGGCGCCATAAACATCTGAATCGCCGCTCAACGGCAACTGGCTGGTGAAGGCCGCCGCGGTTACGCCTGGAACCTGATGTACGGCATCGAGTACCTTCGCGAAGAATCGATGACAGACAGCATCGTCGTCATATCGCCGGCCGTAGGTCGGCACCTGCATGGTGATCAAGTGCCCGGTTTCAAACCCCGGCGGCACCGCGAACAATCGTTTCAGGCTGTGGAGCAGTAATCCAGCACTCACCATCAGCATGAACGCGAGAGCGACTTCGGCCACAACAAACGCGCGGCGGGCAAGTTGACGACCTTCGGTGGAGCGCGACGAGGCTTGCTGGAGCGCGTCTTGCAAATCTTCGCGGGATGCGTGGCGTGCGGGAATCAACCCGACAAGAACGCCGATGAGCACGGTGACGCCGAACGCAAACACAAACACAGCGCCGTTGACGCCAATGGCATTGACTCGCGGCAACCCTGGAGGACTGAGGGCCACGAGAATTCGGATGCCGGCAACCGCTACTGCCATTCCAAAGACGCCGCCGAGTAGCGCCAACAGCAGACTCTCTGTAACGAGTTGGCGGAGGAGCCGCGAGCGTCCAGCTCCGAGGGCGGCTCGCACGGCGAATTCTCCGCGACGTTGCGCGCCTCGCGCCAACAGCAGGTTCGTGACATTCACACAGGCAATCAGCAACACCAGGATCACCGCCCCGAAAACTGCCAGCAGCGCCGGCTTTACACCGCGAGTCAGATCGTCCTGGAGTGAATCCACGATAAGACCGTTCCGGAGGGAGGCCCATCGGGCTCGGGGAAATTCTGGCACCGGGGTGCGCGCAATCAGTGCGAGATCGTTCCGGGCTTGATCGAGGCTGACGCCGGCGTGCCGGCTCCCAACCATGCGCAGATGCTGACCCCACTCGCGACTCTGGGGAAAGGCCACATTGCCCGTGTCGTACCTCAGCGTGGACCAGACTTCCGCCGACGGCGACAGAATGTTGTCGAAGGACTGTGGCATTACTCCGATGACGGTGTAGTTGCCGCCATCGAGTTTGATCTCGCGCCCGATGATTGTGGCGTCGTCGCCGAAACGGCGATGCCAGAGGCCGTAGCTGAGAACAACCACGGGTTGAGATTTCTGTGCATCGTCCGCCATAGAGAAATTCCGTCCCAGCATCGGCGCAACACCCAGCACACGGAAATAAGCCGCGCTCACTTGCTGGCCGTCAAGGCGTTCCGCTTGGTCCGCACCGGAAATAGTCGGCAACCAGGGTTTCATGGCTGCAACCGACTCGAAGGAACGGTTCCGCTCCGCCACTTCGCGATAGGTGTGGAATGCTTGGGGCGAGCGCGAGCCATCAGCGCTGGCAGTCCAGATCATCATGATCCGGCTGGCGTTCGGATATGGAAGCGGTTCGAGCAGGATCGGATAGATCGTACTGAAAATGGCTGTCGTTCCTCCGATGCCGAGCGCCAATATGGCGGCGGCCGCGCAGGTGAATCCCGGGCTCTTGCGAAGCCGGCGAATTGCGTAGCGAAAATCCTGGAATAATCCGTTCATCACTCTTCCT
Organism: uncultured Acidobacteriota bacterium; assembly: GCA_963799305.1. Classification (GTDB taxonomy): domain Bacteria; phylum Acidobacteriota; class Terriglobia; order Terriglobales; family Acidobacteriaceae; genus Acidiflorens. Next base: position 204,882 of record CAWCWX010000003.1, read on the forward strand.
TACTCGTACCGCAACGCCACCATCGGATCCAGCCCCGCTGCCCGCGCCGCCGGGAGCAAACATGCCAGCATCGCGGTCGCCGTAACCACAAAGGCGCCAACTCCAAAGGTCAGCGGATCGTAGGCACGCACCCCATACAGCATGCTTCCCATGAAGCGAGTCAAAACCAGCGACGCCGCGACACCGATGCCCACGCCGATGAGCGCCATTCGTGCTCCTTGGCCGAGAATCATCCACAGGACATCGGCGCGTTGGGCGCCAAGCGCCATTCGGATACCGACTTCCTGTGTGCGTTGTCCGACAAGATAGGAAATCAATCCGTAGATCCCGATCGCGGACAAGATCAACGCCAGTCCGGCAAACCCGCCGAGCAGCATCATAGAAAATCGCTGGGAAGCGATCGACGCGGCGACGATCCTTTCCATTGTTTGGAAGTCAAAAACAACGCCTTGAGAGTCAAATTCCGTGGTGGCCATCCTCAGTGGCGCACTTAACGCATCCGGGAGACGGCCACTGCGGACCACCGCCGCCTGCCCTTTCGCAAGGAGAGGCGCGAACTGATCGGGAATCTGATCCAGCGGAAGGTACAGTTCCGCCTTGAGATTGTCATGCCCTGTGGAACCCAAGCCCCAATGATTGACGTGTCCGACGATGCCCACGATCTCCGGTAGAGTCTCGAACAAGCCCAGGTTGATCCTCTTGCCTATCGGATCCTCATTAGGGAAAAACTTTCGAGCAAAATCCTCATCGACCACAATGACTTTCAGAGACTTCTCGTTGTCCTGTGCTGTCAAAAAGCGGCCGCGCAGCAACGGAAGCTTCATCGTTTTCCCGTAGTCGGGGGAAACCGCATAAAACAATGCCCAACTCATCTGACTGTCCGACGCCGGTTTTGGTTCGCCTTCGCGCCAGAATGGCAGTTCGGAATCACCCGTCATCGGAAGCGAACCGGCTAATAGGGCCGCACTCTGCACCCCAGGAATTTCCGAGTAGCGCCGTAATAGTTCGCGGTACGATTCACGAACGAGGGGAGCGGTCGCAACCTTTGCCGGCGACAGGGTAACCTCGAAACTCAGAACATTCCGCGGGTCGAAGCCGGGGTCGTCACCCCACAGTGCTGCGAGAGTGCGGATCATCAAGCCAGCCCCCACTAGAAGGACTATGGCAAGAGCCGTTTCGAAAATCGCGAACGCATTTTGCGTGCGGTGATGGGATCCACTGGCGCCGCGTCCACTCTCCTTCAAGGTCCCATGCAAGTCAGGACGAAGCATTCTCAGGGCCGGCGCTAACCCGAACAGGATTCCGGCCAGGAGAGAGATAGCGAGGGTGAACACCAATACCCTCGCGTCAAGGTGAATCTCATCCAAACGGGGGACGGCCGTGGGAATAACAGCAAGCGCGGCGCGCGTGCCCCACCATGCCAGTGCCATGCCCAGCAGTCCACCGGCCAGCGACAACACGATGCTCTCCGTAAGCAATTGTCGAACTACGCGGGCTGGGCTGGCCCCGATTGCGGCGCGAATGGCGAACTCACGAGTCCTGCCAGTTGCGCGCGCCAGTAGCAGATTGGCGACATTGGCGCAGGCGATCAGAAAGACAAAGCCGACCGCTCCCAGAAGAACCAGCAGAAACGGACGAACGTCGCCCACGATGTCCTGCTTCAGCGGGATGAGGCGCGCGCTCACTCCGGCGTTGGCCTCCGGGTAGGCAACGGCAAGGTTGTGCGAAATGCTCTCCATGTCTGCCTGCGCCCGCTCCAGTGTTACTCCTGCCTTCAGGCGACCGACCGCAAAACCTCCCATTGCCACCCGGCGGTCTCTGAATGTTGCGTCGTCCCACTGGCCGATCGGAACAAAAATGTCGGAGATTGACATGAAAGGACTATGCCCAGGAACGACACCAACGACCGTATACGCTTTACCGTCAATCGTGAGTGGCTTTCCGATGATGTCCATGGACGCCGCAAACTTTCTTCTCCATAGACCGTCCCCAAGTAGAACCACTGGAGCGGATCCCACGTGATCTTCGTCTTTGCGAAATTCCCGTCCGGCCAATGGATTTACACCCAGCAAGCGAAAGAATCCAGCCGAAATCATGTGACCATGTAATCGTTCCGAATCCCCAGCAGAGGTAAGACTAAAGTCATCTCCCCTCAGCGCGGCCATAGATTCGAACGTGTGATTGTCTTTCTGCCAGTCCAGAAAATTCATGTAGGGAATAGAGCCCTGCTGGAATTGTGTGTTCTTGAGGTACAACGACACTAGCCGGGTTGGCTCGGGGTAAGGGAGGGGGTTGAGCAAGACCCCATTCACAACCGAGAACAATGCCGTATTCGCGCCGATGCCCAAGGCCAACGTAGTCACTACCACTGCCGTGAAGCCCGGGGCTTTCCGCAGCATGCGGAAACCGTAAGAAATATCCTGAAATAGAGTTCTCATAGTCATTCACTCGTACCGCAGCGCCACCATCGGATCGACTCGAGCCGCCCGAAACGCCGGAACGTAAGCCGCTAGTAATCCAGCAAACGCCACTCCGGCGCACACCAACGCCAGCACGATCGGATCCCGTGACCCCGTGCCGTAGAGCATGCTTTGTAATACAGAGGCCGACGCCAGCACCGCCGCAATCCCCACCACAATTCCCAAGGCAAGCAAAACCGCCGCGTCGCGAAGCACCATCACCAACACGCCCGGACGCTGCGCTCCCAGCGCCATCCGAACGCCGATCTCGCGCGTGCGCCGCGTCACCGAATAAGTCATGACCCCGTAGAGACCGACAATCGTGAGGGTGATGGCAAGTCCCGCGAAGGTACCGAGCAATACCATTGTGAATCGCGGTTGTGAAAGGCCCGTCGACATCAGTTCCCGCATGGTACGAACGTTGGTCACCGGAAGTTCGCTGTCCATGGAAGCGACCGTTCGACGGATCGACTGTTCGAGGCTGACAGGATCGACGGTTGAGCGCACGATCGTGTACATACAACACCATGAGTCGAGTTGGCTGGCCGGCGCATACATCGCTGGCCGCATTTCGCGTTGCGTCATAAAGAGCCGGACGTCGCCGACAACGCCCACAATCTCGCGCCACGGAGGCCCTTCCGGCTTTCCATTCCCGGCGCCGGGCTTGAGCTTCTTTCCCAGAACTTCCTCTCCGGGAAAATATTTCTGCGCAAACGCCTGGTTCACGATCAGCACCTGGGACGAGTTGACGTCATCCCGTTCGGTGAAGTCGCGCCCTTCCAGCAGCGGAATCTGCATGGTGCTGAAGTACTGGGGAGAGATTGGCGCAAAATCCGCCGCGGGGTCCTGCCCTTTCGGGACGGGGTGTTCCGGATCTTCAAAAGAGATGACCGCTGCGTCGTTCGTCATGGGCAGAATCTCTGTTCCTCCAGCCGACTGGACGCCGGGGATCGCGCGCAGCTTGTCGAAGTATTCGCGATAGAACTGAGGACGCGTCGTCTTGTAGCGCCAGTCCGGCGTCTCGAAAAATGCAGTCAGCAAATTGTCAGGATTGAATCCTTCGTTGGCCCGCTGCAGGTTGGCGAAGCTGTTGATCAGCAGCCCTGCTCCGGCGGTGAGAACGAGACCGAGAGCCACTTGCGCAACAATAAGCGATGACCGTAGCCAGTCTCGTCCCGCGATATCGCTTCGTCCGCCTTCTTTCAGAGTGGAAACAAGGTTAGTGCGCGAAGAGACGACAGCCGGGACGATCCCAAAGATCACTCCGGCGACCAGCGAAAGCAATATTGAGAACGTCAAGACACGCAGGTCGACTCCTGCCTGTGCTGCGCGGGGAACACTGTTACCGACAAGGCGAAGAATCGCCGGAGTCGCAAGAAACGCCAGTCCGCATCCGGCGAGGCCCCCGATCACACTCAGAGCCAGGCTTTCGACGAGTAATTGCCGGACGATACGTTTGCGGCCCGCTCCCAGAGCCGATCGCATCGCGATTTCACGCTGCCGCTCCCGCATCCTCGCCAGCATCAGGTTAGCGATGTTGCCGCAGGCAATCAGCAACACCATCACGACCGCTCCCAGGACCACCAGAAGTGCCGGCCTCGTATTGCCAAGCAGGGCTGCGATTGCAGTTTTTGCGCGGGCCGAGTCGTGCCGCGTGTTGGTGTTCGGGTATTCCTTCGCCAAGCTGACCGCGATCGCCCGTACGTCCTGGTCAACCTGTTCCACCACGACACCCGGCTTCATGCGCCCAAACACACTGAGAAAATGAGCGCCACGCTCGGCCGTGTTCGGTCGTGGATCGTTGGGATCGTCGTCCACCGCAAGCGTCGTCCAAAAATCGTTCCTGGGCTCATTGACTGGAAAACGAAACGTCGATGGCATGACTCCAATTACGGAGTAGAGATTCCCGTTAAGCTTAAGTTGCCTTCCCAGAATCGATCTGTCAGACCCAAATCGCGACGCCCACAACGCATGGCTGATCAGCACCACCCGCGTACCAACTTTTTCCTCGTCGGGCGAAAATCCACGGCCAAGTTCCGGACTTATCCCGAGCGCTGGGAGAAAATCCCACGAGACAACTTCGCCATCGAGTTGCACAGGCCGATCCAGGCCACTCAAAGTAAGTGCATCGTCGTGATACGACACCAGGTGCGTGAGTGTGTGGTTGCGGCTGCGCCAATCGAAAAAATCCGGATACGACAACGCCCCGAAACCGGGAGCGCGGCTGTTCACCGATTCTGCCGCAATCAGCCGCTCCGGCTGGTAGTAAGGCAACGGGCGTAGCATGACCGCGTCGATCACACTGAACACCGCCGTGTTCGCGCCGATCCCCAACGCCAGCGTGATCACTGCCACGGCAGTAAAGCCGGCGCTCTTGCGAAGCTGACGGAATGCGTAACGGAGATCTTGCAATAGTCCAGTCATTATTAATTCCTACTCGTACCGCAAAGCTTCCATGGGATCGACAGATGCCGCGCGGTGAGCCGGGATGTAGTTGGCTACGAATGCCACGAGTCCCAACAGTGCGGCAACACCGATAAAAGTCAGTGGATCGGTTGCGGTGATCCCAAACAAAAGACCGGAGATCAGGCGCGCCATGGCGAGCGCAAGCACAACCCCGGCCACGATTCCGATACCGACGAGCAACATGCCGCGCTTCACTACGAGTGCCAGCACGTCGGGGCGACGGGCCCCCAGAGCCATGCGAACGCCGATTTCCTTCGTGCGCTGTGCGACCGAGTAAGACATGACTCCGTAGAGGCCGATGGCAGCGAGTAGCATGGCCGTCGCGGCGAAAATGCTGAGCAGTACCATGCTGAAGCGCCGTCGCTGAACGGAGTTGCCGATCAGGTCCTGCATGGTGCGGACGCTGACGAGGGGGACGTCCTTATCAATGTCCCACACTGCTTTTTGGGCTGCCGAAGTCAGAGTTGCTGGATCGGATGTTGCGCTGCGAATAGCGAAGAACATCGACGGCCACGAAGCCTGGCCCAGCAACTGGTAAATCTCAGCGTGCGGAGCCTCGTCGAGCCCAACGTGCCGGACATTGCCCACCACGCCGACGATTTGCAGCGTTATGCTGTCCGGGCCAAAATTGCTGAGCTGCTTGCCAATCGGGTCCTGTCCTGGGAAGGCAGAGCGAACCAGAGAGTCGTTGACGATAGCCAGATTCAACGAGCTGTCGCGGTCGCTATCCGTAAAGGTCCGGCCCCGCAGCAGCGGAATTCCCATCGCGCGAAAATAGTCAGGAGTGCTGATGCGAATGTCCGCCTGATAATCCTTGGCGTCTCCCGGGACATTGAAGCTGCGCGAGCTATTGCCTCCAGCCAACGGCAAGCGGCTCACCGCTCCCACGGACTGCACGCCGGGCAATGCCTGAAGGCCTTGTTCTACTTGGCGGTAAAACGCGAATTGATGAGCCACATCACTCGAGGGCGGAAGCCCAAGGTTGAAGGTCAGAAGGTGATCGGGATCGAAGCCTGGGTTTACGTTCATCAGCCGCGAGAAACTCTTGACGAGCAACCCCGCGCCTATCAGCAGAACCAAAGACAGTCCGACTTCAGCGATCACGAGCACAGAGCGGGTTCGGCTTCGGCCCGACGTGCTCCCGCGCTCACCTTCCTTGAGGAACTGGTTGGGGTTGGAACGCGACACCTGTAACGCGGGAATCAGACCAAAAACGATTCCGCAAGAAACTGAAACCAGAAAAGTGAAAGCCAGCACTTCCCGGTTGATCCCAATTTCTTTGAACTCCCGGATATCCGGCGGACTCAACGCAAGCAGCGACGGAACCGCCACGACTGCCAGGACGATTCCGAGGACTCCCCCTAATAAGGAGAGCAGAACGCTTTCGGTAAGCAACTGGCGGAGCAAACGCCGCCGGCTGGCACCCAGGGTCGTGCGAATCGAGATCTCCCGCGCCCGCACGGTGGCTCGCGCCAAAAGAAGATTTGCGAGGTTCGCACAAGCGATCAGCAGCACAACCACAACCGCGGCAAGCAGGACTAGAAGGACGGGACGGATATCTCCGACGACATATTCGTGCAACGGTGTAAAGGCGATGCCCACTTTGTCATTCGAATCCGGGTATTGCTTCGCCAGCCGGCTGGCGATGGTATCAAGTTCCACCCGAGCCTGTGGAAGAGTCACTCCTGGCTTCACTCGTGCCCAGACATCGAGATAATTTCGATCTCGAAACTCGCGTGGGTCTTTGTCCGGTACGAGAGGATGGGTTGGCACACCCCAGGGAGATGGCAACCACATCTCGCCGTATTCGTCCGGCGCAAAGTTCGAGGGCATCACTCCGACTACTGTGTATTGCTCGCCGTTGAGCCGGATGTCGCGGCCCACGATCGCACGGTCGCCCGCAAAGTAACGCTGCCACAGGCCGTAGCCTAGCACCACCACATGATCGTTGCCGGGCGCCGCGTCGCTACGCACGAGAGTACGTCCGAGAATCGGATTCACCCCGAACAGACGAAAGAAGCTGGGGGTGGCCATCGTCCCTCTGACCGGCACCGGGCGATCGCCGGCAATCAGGCTTCCCTGCCAGCCGCGCGAAGCCGCCATCTCAGTGAATGCGTGATTCTGGGCGACCCAATCCAGATAGTTGGCAGGAGAAGCGTCACCAGTCTCCGTGCCTTCGAACGTCTGCGAAACTGCCACGATGCGATCCGAATCCGGATATGGAAGCGGATGCAACAACACCCGATCGACGACGCTGAAAATCGAGGTCGTGCTGCCGATACCGAGGGCCAAAGCAATCGTAGCCACTGCCGTGAATCCTGGGTTCTTCCCAAGCTGGCGAATTGCGTAGCGAAGATCCTGGAATAACCCGTTCATCACTCTTCCTTACTCGTACCGCAACGCCACCATCGGATCGACCCGAGTCGCCCGCCAGGTGGGAATATAGGTCGCCAAGCCCGCTACCGCCGCCAGCAAGACGGAAACTCCGGCGTAGGTAACCAGGTCCGTCGAGGCAACGCCCACAAGGAAATCGTTAACCAGGCGGCCAACAGCAAACGCCGCAAACAATCCCGCCACCAAGCCGGCGCCGATGATCAGCACGCCTTGACGTCCAACCATTGCGAGAATGTCTCGGCGCTGAGCGCCAAGCGCGATCCGAATGCCTATTTCCTGGGTGCGTTGCTTGACGGCATACGACATCACGCCGTAGATACCGACCGTCGCAAGAATCAACCCGAGCGATCCCAACGCGGCAGCGAGGCTGGCTCCAACTTCGAAGAACAACAGGCCGTTGCCGCCGTGTAGCACCTCCATCATCGTACGCACGCCATAGACCGGAACCGCTGGCGCCAGCGACTGGGCAATTGTTCTCACCTGCGAGACAATGTCGCCGGCACTCTGCGCCGCGCGGACCTGCAGGGTTTCCGCTGGTGAATTGCTCTGCGCCGCGGGAAGGTAGAAGATGGGCTCGAAAGGCCCATAGAGCTGTCCCATTCGGTGGTTCTGCGCCACACCCACAATGGTCACGGGACGCGTCGCATCAAAAGTCACTGTAAACGACTTTCCCAGTGGATCCTGACCGGGCCAATAGCGCTCCGCCATGGCCTGGTTGATCACAGCGACACGGAGCGAGTTCTCGTTGTCCGCGTCGCTGAAATCGCGCCCTCGACGCAGCCCGATCCGCATGGTTGCGAAATAGCCCGTAGAAACTGCATTGAATTCGGCATGAGGCGCCTCGTGTTCCGAGGACGCCGGGTAACCCGGAATCGTTAAATCTTTTGTTTGAACAGACTCGCTCAACGGAACCGCGGATGCGAGACTCGCGGACTCCACGCCGGGGAGAGCCCGCGTGCGCTCCAGTATCGAGCGATAGAAAACGCGGCTCTGGGCTTCCGTGTAGCCGATCTCATTCGGGTCGAGTGTCACATTAATGACTGACCTGGGATCGAACCCAAGATCGGCACTCTGAACGCCGCGAAGGCTGCGTACAAACAGTCCGGCAACGATCAGCAACGTAAGCGATCCGCCGACCTGGATTGCCACCAGGCTGCTCCTTAAATGTTGCCGTCCTCCGGTCGATGTGCGTCCGCCTTCGTGCAGCACGTCCCGCAAGGTTCCATGCCGCACTCGCATTGCCGGGACCACGCCCACTACCAGTGCGGCAGCCACCGATACCGCAAAGGCATACGCAAAAACGTGCCAGCTAAAAGTGAAATCAAAGACGATCGGCAAATCACTTTGGAGGGGTACAGAGCCGAATAACTGACTTGCGGCCAAGCCGAGCAAAACTCCCACGCCGCAACCGAGAACCGCTACAACCAGACTCTCGGTGAGCAGTTGGCGAACTAAGCGTCCACTCCTGGCGCCCAACGCAGCCCGAATCGCCATTTCGCGCTGCCGTCCTGCGGCACGCACCAGGAAAAGATTGGCGACGTTCACGCATGCCAGCGCCAAAACCAGCACGGCCAGCGTCATGAATAACCCGGCCAGTTTGGGGAAAGGATTCCCTCCGCTTATGATCCCCGGCGGCCGCAACCGATTGGCGCGGAGTTCTCGAAATTCCTTATCTCTTTGATATTCCTTCAGCAGATTCTGGCCCACGACGGTGAGCTCGGACTGAACCTGCTTGCTGTCTACACCCGGCTTCACCCGCGCCAGGGCGATCATGCTGCGAGCGTCGGGCTGCGCGAGGAAGTCGGCGCCAACTCCCTTCTCGACCGGGTACATACTCAGAGGAAGATAGGCTTGGACTTGCAGAAGAGGAGTCGGCCCGAGAAACCCCTTGGCGGCAACTCCGATGATGGTGACGGGATGACCGTTGATGAAAACAGCTTTCCCTACGATTGCGGGGTCAGCGCCAAAGCGGGTTTGCCAATAGTTGTAACTCAGAACCACTACCGGGTCCGCGCCCGCAACCTTACCTTCGGTGCCCAAAATCAAGCGTCCCGCAACCGGGGCAATACCCAGTACGGTGAAGAAATTTCCTCCCACGTAAGCGGTCTGCACCGCTAGGGTCGTCCCGTTCGCGGTCATGCCGTTTTGAGAATTCTGCGCCCCCATCAGACCGCCGAAAATAAATGGCGTCATGTCCGAAAACACATTCGTCGTCCGCTGTTGAATTTCCTCGAACTCCGGATAAGAAAATTCAATTTCGGAATTTTGCCCGGACTTCGCGAAGGCCAGAAAATGCATCTGCTCCGGCTCCTTGATGGGCAATGACCGCAGAACCAGCCAATCCACCATGCTGAAGATGGCCGTGTTCGCTCCAATGCCGAGTCCGAGCGTGAGCACGACAATACAAAAGAACCCAGGGCTTTTCCGGAGTTGCCGCACCGCGTAACGAATGTCCTGGATCACACCGTTCATGCCTGTACTTCCGCCAGCAGTTTTTTAAGCTCTTCCTCCGCCACTACCTTGCCGTCGAACAAATGCACTTCCCGCTGCGCATGCTTGGCAAATCGCGGATCGTGCGTCACCATGCAGATGGTCGCGCCCTCGCGATGCAGGTTCTGCAACAGTTCCATCACCGCTTCGCCGTTGCGTGAGTCGAGATTTCCAGTAGGCTCGTCGGCAAGCAGGATGGAAGGTTTCCCTCCCAGCGCGCGCGCCACCGCAACCCGCTGCTGCTGACCACCTGACAGTTGCGATGGATAATGTCGAACCCGATGCGCCATGCCGACGCGTTCAAGCGCCTCCATCACTCGAATCTTGCGGTCCGCGCTCGGCATCTTCTGGCGATATGTCAGTGGCAGCTCGACGTTTTCATACACCGTCAAATCGCCAATCAGGTTGAAACTCTGGAAGATGAAACCGATCTCCTGATTGCGGATCCGCGAGCGCTCCGCAAAATCCAGGTTCTCCACCGATTTTCCGTTCAGCGAATAGCTTCCGCCCGTGGGTGTGTCGAGCAATCCAATGATCGAAAGCAGTGTGGATTTGCCGCAGCCCGATGGCCCCGACATCGCCACGTACTCACCTTTCTTGATCGAAAGGTGAATTCCCGACAGAGCATGCGTCTCGATCTCGTCGGTATAGAAAATCTTGGTCATATCCTGAATCTGAATGAGTGGCTGTCCTGCTTCGGTCATCTGCTGGCTCCTGAATGTTGTGTGATTCGCGCTTACTCAAGACGAATACGATCCGTGTTATCCCATCGCGACATGTCCGACAAAATGACCGTGTCGCCTTCATGCAGGCCTTCAATAATCTGAATCGAGTTCACTGACGCCCGCCCAACCTTCACCGGAACGCGTAGCGCTCCCTGTCCATCCGGAGAAAGCTTGAACAGACTGATCGTGCTGCTTTCCTGCCCAAACGCCGGACGCCCCACATACAACACGTCATTCAACCGCTCCAGATCGATGGTTCCATCTACGCTCAGATCGGGCCGCGCGCCCTTGGGAAGCTCTCCCGTAAGTTTGACGTCCACGGTCACCGTTCCGTTTTGCACCGCCGGATCAACCCGCATCACCGTGCCTGCAACTACGCCATTGTGAGTGTCGACCGAGGCGGGCTCCCCGATCTGCACGTCACGCGCCTGGGTCTCGGCGATCTTGATTGTCGCCATCAGATGATTCGGCTGCACCACTTTCGCCAGCATGGTTCCCGGCAACACATGCTGGCCGACCTGCAGCGGAAGGTCCACCAGCACCCCGTCGATTCCCGCGCGAACCTTTAACGCGTCCAGCTGTTTTTGTTTGAGCTGCGCCAGCACCCGCATCTGGTCGACCTTGGCCTGTTGTTGCGCCATCTGCGACTCGATCGCTTTCTGATTGGCGCTTAGCACCTGCGTTTCCAGATCGTGGCGGGTCGTGAGTTCGTCAGCCCTCCCCTTCGACGCCTTGTAGGCCAATCCCGAAATGACGCCAAGGTCATACAGCGATTTGTCAGTCTCCGCCTGCCGCTCGGCCTGCGCAAAATCCGCGTTCACCGTCGCCGCGCCGGCTTTCTGGTTCATCAGATCGCTCTCCAGCCTCACGCGAAGACTCTGATATTCGGCTTCCGCAGCCTTCAACTGAAGCTCCGCATCCACGGCAGCTTGCTCCGTCTGCGGATTGCTCATCTCCAGCAGCAGACTCCCCGCTTCGACCTGCACACCAGGCAACATATGAATCCGCACCACCGTCGCTTCGGTCTCAGCTGGAATCTGTCGAACCGATTCCTGGGTAGGAACCAGCGACCCAATCCCACGCACCTGGCGCACCATGGGTCCGCGCTTCACCGTGTCGGTCCACACCGTGCCGCGTTCTACTGTAGGAGCGGCGGGCTTCAGCCGTGAAACTGCCACGCTGACCGCAGCCACAGCCACCACTGCGACGGCCAGCAGAATCATCTGCCGGCGGCGTTTCTGTGTTTTGAATTCGGGTCGAGCGATATCCATCTCAATTTCTCTGAGGCATCCCGGCCTCCACACTCTGAGAAAGCGCAAGCATTCAGGAATAAAGCGGATAGGTCGTCATCGACGATTGCCGTTGGACAAACTTACTGTCCCGAACCGGACGACGGTGTTCGATAGTGGACACCGCCGAAGATCAACAAAACAGAAGACAACGATGATCGTTGCGGCTCAAGGGTTCTTCTCACGTTTCGTAATCGCTTGAATCCAGATACAGGCGCTGCCGCCGTTGCATCTTTTCACGTGATCACAGCTGTGGAAGGGTGCGTGCTCTCGCCTCCGTGGAAAGTTCCGTCCCGGTTGATAGATTGCACGACACTGAGTCCCTCTTCGTATAGATTTGGAGGCGTTATGCAAATCATGGAGGATATCCGATACGCGGTGCGACAATTCGCCCACGCTCCCGGGTTCACCGCCACTGCCGTGTTGACCCTGGCGCTCGGAATCGGGGCGACCACCGCGATCTTCACTCTCGTCCACGCCGTACTGTTGAAGTCGTTGCCGGTGACCAAGCCAAGTGAACTCTATCGCATCGGAGACAACGAGAACTGCTGCGTCAACGGCGGGCTCGAGGACAACTGGTCCCTCTTCTCCTACGACAAGTACAAGACGTTCCGCGACGGAACCCAGGGCTTCACCGAGCTTGCTGCCTTCCAGGCCGGACGCAGTCTGATGGGTATTCGCCGCGTCGGCAGCAACCAGCCCGCGGAGTCCCAGACCACGCAATATGTTTCTGGAAATTACTTCTCCATGTTCGGCATCGGTCCTTATGCCGGCCGTGTGCTCACCGCCCAGGACGATCGCAATGGAGCAGCCCCAGTCGCCGTCATGAGCTATCCCACCTGGCAGCAGAAATACGGTCAGGATCCGTCTGTGATTGGTGCCACCTTCAATTTCAACGGCAAGCCTCTCACCGTCGTCGGAGTGACGCCGCCTGGCTTTTACGGCGATCGGCTGGAGCGGACGCCCGCATTCTGGATTCCTCTCGAGGCGGGGCGTGTGATTGACCAAGGCCCCGGCTTGCTGGACTTCCCCACCTCCGACTGGCTCGACCTGATCGGCAGGCTGGCGCCCGGTGCCGATCCGAAAAAGATCGAAGCCCAGATGCAACTTGAGCTAAAGCAATGGCTCCTGAGTCCCATCGCCAAGCTCGAAGCCGGCGAGCAGGCGCTGGTGCCAAAGCAGACTCTGCATCTGTCGCCCGGCGGCGCGGGAGTACAGATGATGCGCGACGAGTACGAGTCCGGCTTGCACCTGCTGATGTGGATCTCCGGCTTCGTTCTGCTCATCGCATGCGCCAACGTAGCGAACCTGATGCTGGTGCGCTCCGCTAGCCGACGGCAGCATACCTCCGTCCGCACAGCTCTCGGCGCGCCCCGCTGGCGGCAAATACTTCAAGTGCTCACCGAGAGCACCGTCCTCGCCCTGCTCGGCGGCATCGTGGGAGTTGTGCTTGCCTTTTTGGGGACGCGTCTCATCCTGCATCTTGCATTTCAAAACCAGCACGTCGCCATCAGCCCCATGCCTTCGCTCCCGGTCCTGGGCTTCACTTTTGGCGCTTCGCTGCTCACCGGCATTCTTTTCGGAGTCGCTCCAGCCTGGATGACCGCCCACGCCGATCCGGCCGACGCCTTGCGGGGCGCTCACCGCTCCACATTACAAAGCGGCGGCTGGACGCAGAAAGCACTGGTCATCGCCCAGGCCGCGATCTCGCTGGTGCTTTTGTGTGCCGCCGGATTCCTGATCCAGAGCCTGCGCAACATGCAGCACCAAAATTTCGGCTTCCAGACTGCCAACCGTTACGTTACGCATATCGAGCCCCACATGGCCGGATACACCCCGGAGAAGCTCGCTGCCCTCTACCACCAGTTGCACGATACCTTGGCGGCGATCCCGGGCGTGAGCCAGGTCAGTTTTGCAATGTACAGTCCCATGGAAGGCGACAACTGGAGCGAAATCGTCTATATACAGGGACAGGCCCCTCCTCCGCCGGGAAGTTATGAGAACGTCGCCTCCTGGGTTCGGGTCAGCAACGGCTACTTCGACTCTCTCGGAACCAAGATCTTAAAAGGCCGCGCGATTTCGGAGCAAGATACCGCCACCTCCCGAAACGTCGCTGTCGTCAATCAGACCTTCGCCAAAAAGTTTTTCAAGGACGAAGATCCCATCGGAAAACATTTCGGGGATCTGGAAGCCAAATATGCCGGGGCCTTCGAAATCGTCGGCGTTACCGAGGACACTCAGTATCGCGATCCCACCAGCAAGATTCCACCCATGTTCTTTCTGTCCGGCGATCAGTGGATGACGTTCGACGAAACACGATTGAAGGCTGATGAAGCATCCTCACACTACCTGAACGCAATCGTTCTGCTAACGCAAGGGAACGTGCCCGGATTGGAACCGCAGGTCCGGCACGCTCTCTCGCAAATCAACCCTGACCTCGCCATGATCGATTTCATGAGCCTCGCCGCACAGGTGGACGGCAACTTTACCCAACAGGCAATGCTCGCGAAACTGACTTCCCTCTTCGGCCTGCTGGCGCTGGTGCTGGCTTCGGTCGGCCTCTACGGTGTCACCGCATATTCGGTCGAGCGCCGCACCAGCGAGATCGGCATCCGCATGGCCCTCGGAGCGGATCGCATGAATGTCCTGCGACTGGTGATGCACGGAGCGTTTCTACAGATTGGAATCGGGCTGGCCATCGGCATTCCAGCCACCATGCTCACCGGCCGCGCGATGACGGCTCAACTGTTCCGTGTGAAGCCCTACGCTCCTGACATTTTGCTGGTCACGACTCTAGTCCTTAGCTTTGCCGCTCTCGTCGCCACCGTCCTGCCCGCTCGCCGGGCCGCGGCGCTGGAGCCAATTCGCGCTTTGCGCACCGAGTAACAATACGCGCTCATTTTCAAAGTGACCTGGCAGTTTGCTGAAAACTTTTTCCTTTTTGGGTGGCGCAGCGGTTTACCGTTGCGATAAATCCTCTGTTTTGATCCAGCGCTTTAACTCCTGAGGTTCCGCTCCTAGCAGGCTGTGGAAAAACTCGAAAACGCATGCACTACCGTGGAAGAGCGGCCCTTCAGGGCCGCGTAAGCCCTGAGGAATGTGTGCGGGCTTCAGCCCCAGTGGTCTCTTTTCCTTGCTGGATTGAGTTTTTCCGCAGCCTGCTAGGGCGTCATCTCGTCAGCAAAACTCAGGCGACTCCTGGGATTCTTGTACGCACTTGCGAACACGACACGGCACACCCAGTAAATCGTCAAAGCCAGAACGATCAGCACCGGCACCTCCGGCAGATGAGTTTTTCGAATCGCCGGCGTGAACAACGTGGCCCGCAATCCCGACCGCTTGAGCACAGGATCGTCGGCGGTTCCCAGGAAGAACGATGCCGTCGCGATAAACAGAGCGATGCACATTCTCCACAAATGGCGCACGAGGCGTTTTGCGCCTGCGACTCCGCCACGAACCAGCATGCGAATGTCTCCGGCAGTTGAAAGTACGCCGACCGAACCAAGTACAAAATGCGGGATGACCAGAGGTCCAGCGCCGGAACCTGCCGCACGATGGGCTGCTTCCCAACCAAAGATCAGGCTGGTGATGGCTGCGGCTGATCCAAGCAACAACAAACCGAATTCTAATCGGCCCGTTTCGTTCTCATTGCGCTTGACGGTCAGCCAGGCCGATGCCACAAGATAAAAAGTAAATGCGCCGGCGATCATATTGGGTGGTTGCGATTTGGTAAACGCCACATAGGCGCCGGCCGCCGCCATACTCAGCATCGCGACAACAAATACGTCGCCCGACTTGCGATGCCAGTACGCACCCTTGCGTGCAAACAAAGCGCTAAAGCCGGAGACAACTCCGACGATGCCGCCGGCGATATGACCGACGAGAGCCGGTGTGTAAGTCATGACCATCAAATCGGTCCCTGATAGTGCCGCAGCCGCACCGCCCCGGCAAGGAACGCGGCGGCGATTGCCAAACCGATCCATAGCTCGGGGTTGCTCAGGAAAATACCCGGCGTGATATGTGTCATGGGATTGGTCGGGAACATATCGGGCGTAAAGACCACAGTGGTCGGTGTGTTCCCAATCAATCGCGACCCCACCAAAGTAGCGAAGTGCCAGGTGTGAAAAACAATCTGCTCAACCCCGCCAATCGCCACCAGGGGCAAAGCCGCCCATAAAAAGGTCGCGCGGCGCGGCCATCCCGACACAAACAGCAGCCAGCAATAAACCGGAGCAGGCCAGAGCGTGTGCGCGGTGAGAACGTGGTACAGCAACAGCCATGAACTCCGCAGAAACGATAACTGCGTCCACAACGTCGCCACACTCTGGCCGCTCACCAGTAGCACAAAGCTGCTGACCACCAACATGAGCCACTGCGTGGCGACCGTGATCGCAACAATCAGCAGCGGAAGAACTACAAAAGGAATCGCTGCTTTCGCCAGCACGGTGGTGACATCCGACACCGGCATCGACTTCCAGAAAAGAATGCTGCGGTCGCGACGCTCGCCGTGAAACGCGTCCAGACAATAAAACACGCCCACGACGATCCCAGTGAGCATCATCAGACCGGCCACCATGTCGTACGGCCCTAGCGGTTGTTCTGGATTGAGCCGCAGCGCCTTTTCCCAAATACCCAAAATCGAGCTAATCGAGAACGCAACCAGAGCGACTGATGCCACCGCCAGCGGCGCAACATAGATAGAGTGGTTCTCCCAAATCTCCCGGCGGATCGACCAGTACAGGGGCCGGGTCGCGGACATCGTCGCGGGCGCGATTCTCTGCGAGCCAAACGTGGCGTCGGGCATAGCGTTCGATCGATCGCTCATCGTGCGCCTCCGTGTGCCTGCCACTGGTTGCCAATCACCGCAACGAACAAGTCGGCGATGCTGGGCGTCCGCACGTCGCCCACTGCCGCCAATCGGCTACGATCTGTCCCCTCAAAAAGCATGATGCTGCCACCAATCGCCTGTCTCTCGTGCATCGGCTTGAGTGCCCGAGCCGCCGCAGTTTGCTCGGGACGAACCTTCACTTCCAAATACCGCGACTCCAGCTCTTCCATACTGCGATTGAATACAATGCGCCCGCGATCGATGAACATCACGTCGGTGAGCACGTTCTGAATGTCCTCCACCTGATGCGTGGTCACCACGATGGTCCGGCTGCGGTCGTAGTAATCGGTCAGCAGCGAATCGTAGAACTGTTTGCGATACAGAATGTCCAACCCCAGCGTAGGCTCATCCAGCACCAGCAACTTCGCGTCAATTGCCATCACCAAAGCGAGATGTAACTGAGTCACCATGCCCTTCGACAATTCCCGAACCTTGCTCCCTCGCCCGATGTTCGTCTTTGCAAGAAAGCCCTCCGCCTTCGCCCGATCGAATCGCGGATGCACCCCGGCAACATATTCCAGCGCCTGCGAAACCCGTATCCAGCGCGGCAACACGGCGACGTCTGCGATGAAGCACACATCCCGCATCAACTGATCGCGTTCCGTCCAGGGATCGCGCCCCAGCACCTTCAGTTCCCCTTGATAGGGAGTCAACCCGACGATCGCGTTGAGCGCCGTCGTCTTCCCTGCGCCGTTGGGCCCGATCAGTCCCAGGATGCGGCCCTCCTCTATGCGCAGATCGACGCCGTCCAAAGCCATCGTCGCACCGAACGATTTACGAAGGCCGCGTGCTTCTATGCATGCCATAGGTTCACCGTTCCTCCTCTGAGGGTTTCGATTTGCCACCCTTCGATTGCGCGTCATCCGAAGACGACCGCCGATTTGCGTCCTCCAGCAATTCTTCCGCCGTCAAACCCAACCGCTGAATCCTCGCGTGGACCCGCGGCCATTCGTCTGCCAGAAATTTTTGCCGCTCGCCCTTGAGCAGCAAAGTGCGCGCGCCGGCATTGATAAACATCCCCAGACCCCGCCTGCTCTCCACCAATTGCTCGTCCACCAGTTGCTGATAGCTCTTCAGAACCGTGAGTGGATTGACCCGCAGCTCCGCCGCCACATTGCGCACCGAAGGCAGCGGATCGCCTTCCTTGAGCACGCCATCGAGTATCATCGCAACCACGCGGTCGCGAAGCTGGCGGTAAATCGGCTGACTGTCGTTCCACTCACGATCCATCCTGTTTTCCAAATAGTCCGTTACCAGACCCTACTCGACTCATTGCACTTACTTAGTTAACGCGATGCAGGTCGAAGTGTGCATGAATCGGTTTGTCCTTCATCATGAACGTCCAATCCTCGGTGTGATGGTCGGCGTCGACAAAGGTGATCACGGAATGGTGCATGTGATAAACCGGACTCCCACTGATGTCCTTCAGCTCGAACTCAACCGTCTTGCCGTCCGGCGACATCTTGCCCGTCATGCGTGGCCGGTTCCCCGCGTCGCAATAGTGAATCAGCGTGAGATCGTCTCCGTCCACATAAAACATTGTGACCGGATGATCGTACTTGGTCGCATCCAGCGGCGTCCCAGCTGCCTGGAACTCGTGCACCAGAACGTGTCCCCGCGAGGTCACGCGAAGCGTTGCGTGCATCTTGGCCCCGGACATCTCCGGCGCCTCCGGCACCGTGACGATGCCCTCCCACTCTCCCGCCAGACTCTTGATTTGTCCGAAAGACTTCTGCGCCTCGGACGGAACAAGCGCCACTGCCTTCGGCGCGCCCGACTGCGCGAACGCCACAGCCGACAACGCCATTACAACCAGGGACAACATAAAACGATGCGATTTCATTTTCATTCTCCTTAACTTCAACCTTCTTACGATCTAATCAGGGAGCCTCGCGAAGCTTGCTGATGTGTTGTAGTTAACTACAACACTAAGACTCTTGCAAGCCCTTTCTTGACCACTTTTCAACCTCCATTCGTCTGGGGACACCTATCCTCCCTAGAAACAATGGTTTGCGGCGTACATTCCGAAAGAAAATAAGTTGAAGCTCGGCTGGAAATGAACGTGGTGAAAGAGGATTCGTATCAGGCTACGCCTTCAGATGTGGCGCATTGGCGCAAAAAACAACCCGCATTTAGGCGCTATTTTCACGTCACGTCCAGTCAAACGGTTGGCCTGTGAGTCAGCGGCTATCCGCTCGACAGCCGGCGCTACCCGAGAGTCCCAGCCGGCGACTGGACTCACTGTTCCCTTAGCAAAATCGCCGGATCGACATGCAGCGCGCGTCTCACCGGCCCGGCCACCGAGAGCAATCCCGTAAGCAGCAGGGTGAGTGCGACCGACCCTAACACAAGCGGATCCTGCGCCGACGCCTGATACACGATCGCCGAAAGTACTCGGCTCGCAGCGACCCCGAGCAGGATCCCAACCACGGACCCACTTGCAAGCAAGATCAGCAGACGTCCGAGCGCAGCCGAGAGCACCTGCTTTGCCTGAGCGCCGAGCGCGACACGAATGCTAAGTTCGCGCAGCCGTTTGCTGACGGTGTAAGACGCGAGACCGAACGTTCCGGTGATCGAGAGCAGCAATCCAAACGCCCCGAACAGACCAAGGGCGACAGTAGCCACCTGCGATACAAAGAACGTCAAACCAAGCTGATTTCTCCACGGGCTCGAATCGCGAATCGGAATCGCGGGGTCCAGATCGCGGACCACTTTGCGGACAGTGGCTGCCATTTCGCTCGTGGCCTCGTCGGAGGAACCTGGCTGAATCCGAGCGATGAACGATGTCTTCGTACTCGCTTCCTGTGTGATCGGAAAGAACGCAGCTGCTTTCTGATCTTCGCTCAGCGTCAGGTACTTTCCATCGGCCACGATACCCACGATCTGGATGGCCTGTCCGGACCTGTTTTTGAAGTAGCGGCCAACCGCTTCTTCGGCGTGGAACAGCCGCCGCGCGAACTCCCGATTCACCACCGCAACCGCCGGGGTCTTCACCGTGTCGGTGAAGCTTACATCGCGTCCCTCCAGCAGCTGGGTCGCGGCGGCGGCAAAGTATCCCGGTGAAATATCGTAAACATAGGCGCCAAATGCCCGGTTGGAAGATCGGAAATCGGCGGCGCGTTCCGAGAAGACCTCCGCAGTTTTCGCATCCTGCGAGAGAGGCGTGGATTGCGCGTACCCAGCCGCCACCACTCCAGGAAGCTGCAAAATCCTTTCCTGAAACTGCCGTTGAAAGTGGCTGGCAGCCTCGCTCGAATAGCCCGCCTGGGTCAGTTCCAGTTTCGTCACCACGGCGTGCTTCGGATTGAAACCCATATCCATCGTCATTGCCTTGCTCAGGCCACGCAGCGAAACAAAGGCGGCGGTGACCGTGACGCAAGAAAGCACGACTTGCGCTGCAAGGAGAACATCGCGCAGCGCCCAGCGGCGTCCGGCTGGTGACTGCGTTCCACCGCTCTTGATGACATCATTAGGATCGGCCTTGAAGATCTGCCAGAGCGGCATCACTCCGAACAGCAGACCCGCAAGCACCGAGATACCGAACGCCATCACGATCAACGATGGCTGCGGCAGGACATGGAACTTCATCGGATATTCGGTAGGCGGATGCCAGTTGGCCAAACCGCTGATCGCCATCCACGCGAGTCCGCAGGCACACGCACCTCCCAGAATCGAAATCGCCAGCGCCTCGGCAAAAACCTGACGAACGATGCGCCAGCGGCTCGATCCAATCGCCATGCGGATCGCAATCTCACGCGCGCGATCAGCAGTATGCGCGGCGAAGAGTCCGCCAAGGTTCGCGCAGGCGGCCAGCAGCACGATGCCAGCCAGCACCATCACGCCGGCGAGAAACCCTCGCGCCGGCCCGCCGAGAAATTCGCCCATCAGCCCCGGACTGGTCAGCTTGAACCCCAGCTTCTCTTCTTCCTTTGGATACTGCCGGACAACACGAGCGGCGATCGTATTCAATTCCACCTGTACCTGAGGCATGGTGACGCCGTCCATGATGCGCACCACGGACCACACATTCTGAGCGCTTCGCGACTCCAGCCAGTTGGTCGCCCCCAGTGATGCTTCATTCGCCAGCGGAACAAAAATGTCGGCCTGTAAGAATTTTTCCGTGCCGTAGAACCCTTCCGGCGTAACGCCGACGATCGTGTAGGGCTGCTTATTAATGCGGATTACTTTTCCAACAATGTTGGGATCGCCATTGAACTCGCTCGTCCATGCGGACCACGAAAGCAGCGCAGCCTGTGAGGCCCCGGGATGATCGTCGTCGGCGCGCGTCAGCAGGCGCCCGAGCGCCGGCTTGATGCCGACCACCTCGAAGTATTGACCACTCACTAGGCATCCCCAGACAGGCCGCGTCGCGCCGTCCGCCTCCAGGCCAAAAACATCCAGGCTCCACGCAGCCACTGCGGAAAACACAGTATTTCCGTCGCGGACATCGCGCACTTCCGGATAAGAAAAAATCGGATACGTTGAGTCGGTGCGCGCCAGCGTCATCACCCGGTCCGCATGCGGTACATCGATAGGCCGCAGGATCACCGCCTGAAGCACTCCGAAGACGATGACGTTAGCCGCAATCCCCAGCGCCAGCGTAAAAACCGCAGTAACGGCAAACCCGGGAGAACGCCGCATCTGGCGTAAGGCAAATCGCAGATCTTGCAGCAAGATCGTCATAGTCTGCCTCTGGGTGACAATAGGACTACAGGCTTAGAAACGCAATTCGTACGCCAAATTGTTGCCGAGCCAACTTATGAAAACGAAATAGCTTGTGGAACCGCGGTCCTCGATGGAAACAAATGGTGTGTCCGGTTTCATCCGCCGGTGTCCGGGAATGAACACGGAAATGAGAGCCATAGACTAGCTCTTCTAAGTGCACCTGCCCCTTTGTTGACCTTTATATATCCCCAGCCTAGTATCCGGTGGGTGACGAACTCCTCTCCCACAGTCGGTCAGTTGCTGGGTCATTACCGCATCGTCGAACAGATCGGCGCGGGCGGCATGGGAGTGGTTTTTCGCGCTCGCGACGAGCAACTGGATCGCGACGTTGCCCTCAAGACTCTGCCGCAACTCGCGCTCCTCAGTGAAGCAGCGCGGCGTCAGTTTCGCCGTGAGGCACTGAGCCTGGCGAAAATCACCGATCAGCACGTCGCCATGGCGTTCGACTTCGGCAGAGACAGCGGGATCGATTACCTGGTCACCGAATATGTCCCCGGCGTAACGCTTGAGACCAAGCTCGCGGGTCGTCCGTTGCCGGAATCGGACGTGTTGCAACTGGGCAAACAACTCGCCTCTGGCCTGGAAGCGGCCCATCGTGAAGGTGTCATCCATCGCGACCTCAAGCCCGCTAACCTCAAAGTCACGCCCGATGGACGCCTCAAGATTCTGGACTTCGGCCTCGCGTACATGTTGAGGATTGAGACCACTGCATCGACCGCCACCGCTCCTCTTACGGAGACTTACTCCGACGCCGGAACCCTTCCCTATATGGCCCCCGAGCAGGTAAAAGGTCAGACGCCGGATGCGCGAGCCGACGTGTGGTCGGCCGGAGCCGTGCTCTATGAGATGAGCACCGGTAAACAACCCTTCGGAGAATTGATCCGCGGCCCTCTGATCGCCGCCATCCTCGAAACCGCTCCCCTGCCTCCGCGCGCAGTGAATCCGAAAATCAGCGAAGCCCTGGAGCGAGTGATCCTGCGAGCGCTACAGAAAGATCCCAAGGAGCGCTACCAATCGGCCGGCGATCTGCGCATTGACCTCGCGAACCTCGCCACCGGGACCGCCCCGATTTATCCCAAATCGGCGCCCGCATTCAACTGGCACGCTTGGCTTGTGATCGTCACCGTGGCTGTCGTGCTGGTGGGTGCCGCCGCGTGGTGGTGGATACATCACCGGGTCGTACCCTCCGCGTCCGACGCCAGGATGATGGCCGTACTCCCCTTCGAATCGGTCGCCAATGACCCTCCCACGAACGCGCTGGGCCTCGGACTCACCGAGACTGTGACCGCCAAACTGGTGCAAGCCTTCGACGGCGGATCCCTGCAACTGGTCTCCACCCGCGACCTGCTCGAAAAAAGGGTTAGAACTTCTGAGCAGGCCCGCACCGAATTCGGCACCGATCTCGTGCTCGAAGGTAGCATGCAGCAGGAAGGCACCCGCATCCGTATCACCTGGGATCTGGTCGATCCGCGAACCCATACCCAGATCGCGGCCAACACCATCACCGGGAATAGCAGCGACATGTTCGGATTGCAGGACCACCTGGTAGACGATGTTCTGGAAAAATTACCGCGCGCCGTCGAACCTCCACAGCGCGCGGCCTCACCCGCAGCTCACGATGCGAAACCGGCTGCCTATGACTTCTACCTGCGAGGCCGCGGATATCTCGAGGATTACCAGACTCCCGACAATTTTGAAAAGGCGATCGCCCAGTTTGAACACGCGGTCGCCGTCGACAAGAACTACGCTCCCGCCTACGCGGCAATGGGATTGGCCTACAACGCCGGCTATCAACGCAAGAATAAAGACAAAGATTGGATAGCAAAAGCCAGGACTCAATGCGAGCGCGCCCTGGCCATCACTCCGCAGTTGGCCGAAGGCCACACTTGCCTCGGCAACGTATTCGCCTCCACCGGGCGCTACGAGGACGCAGTGCAGGAATTTCAGCGCGCGCTCGACCTCGATCACAGCAGTGACGAAACCCTGCGTGCGCTCGCCAGCGCCGATCAGAAACTGGGCAAGCCCGCCGACGCCGAAGCGGCCTACCGCAAGGCGGTTTCGCTCCGCCCCAACTATTGGGCCGTGTACAGCGCTTTCGGCGCCTTCTACTACGACCAGGCACGTTACGCTGAAGCGGCGAAGATGTTCAAAAAGGCCATCCAACTTGCGCCTCAGAACTACAGCGGCTATCTCAACCTGGGCGCAGCCTACTCCCAACTCGATCGGTATCAGGAGTCGATGGAGGCATTGCAACAATCCATCGCCCTGCGCCCGACCTTTGGAGCGTATGGCAATCTCGGGGCTGTCTATTTCTATCTCCGCCGCTATTCCGATTCCGCCGAGAGCGTGCAGCAGGCCCTGAAAATCGACCCGAAAGACTGGCTGAACTGGGGCAACCTGGGCGATGCCTTATACCAGATTCCGTCGCGCCGCGCGGAGGCAAAAAGCGCCTACCAGAAAGCCATCGATCTGGCCCAGGCGCGTCTGGAAGTGAATCCGCGGGACGCCTATGTCCTGGCCTTTACCGCCGATTACCACGCCCTGCTCGACCAGGAACGTCCCGCGCGCGAGCAACTGGCGCGGGCGCTGGCCGCCGAACCGGACAACGCCGAAGTTCTATTCCGCGCCGCGATCCTGTATAACCACTTCGGCGACCGGGAGAAAACTTTGGACTTCCTGTCCAAGTCGGTTGCCGCCGGTTATTCCAAAGCCGTCATCCGTGACACTCCCGACTTCGATCAACTTGCCGATGACTCTCGGTTTCGCGCCCTCAGCCTCCAGAAAACAACCCCCGTCAAGACTACTAACGCCCCTAACGCACCTACCCACAAATAGACCAGAATCGAATTCGGCGGCACCACTCGAACTCCCGGATCGATACAGGTGTTGGATTCACCCTGGCGGGTCAAGGAGTACGAATAGTAACAGGTCCGAAAATTCCTACATAACCAGTCCCCTTGCACCACTTCACCTCTTGCAGAACTGAACGTCTCATCCGGGAATGGAGTGTGTTGGAGTCCGATTGATGTCTTCTTAAACGTGACCGTGTAAGTATCTGGCGACCAGGTCACCATGTCTTGCAGACCGACGAACGGCTCGCCATTACTATCTACCCTGCAACTGCTTATCGTCACCTTGCAGGTGTTTGGGTCGATCTGCGCTTTGCAACTTTGCGGGCCGGCGGCGTTCGGTTGAGCTTGGGTGGAAGTGTTGAGCAGACTAAACAGCGGAATCAGCAGCAATAGGCGAGCAAATATCCCTGGGGATTTCACCTCTCACCTCCATCGCGTGCGAATGGCAGCGAGGATTGTGCGCGACCCGATGTAGGATGTCAAGCCGCCAATAACCGCTCAATCTCTGAAACAGAACAGCTTACAGCGCCGGGAACACCGGCCTCACTTTTCCAACTCCGCCAGCCGGCAAATAAATCCCCATCCTCCGCCAAGTTCGCTGACCGCCAGCATCAACTCGTTATTTCCTTTCTTCAAGGGAAGATAAACGGCATCGTTTTCCGGATTCACGATCCCGAGAAAACCGGGAGCGCGAAACCCCTGCGCGCTTCGTCCGCGATAAAGAATCTGGCCATTGAGAAATACACTGACATCGTCGCTATAACCGATCTCAAGCTTTTTCACCTGATCGCGATCGGACTCGATCCTGGTCCGCGCATATACGACCTTCGTTCCCGGCTGCGGATCCAACCGCTTAGAAAAGTCGCGCTCAAACGTGACTCTCAGATGCGGCGCCTCGAAATAACGATAGAGGACCACAAACCCCGGCGGTTCCGCCTCTACTTCCTGCCACTGAATCGCCGCGCTTTCGGCAGGCGTAAGTCCACGCTCCAGATTCCGCGCCAGCGCATCGTAAGGCGGCGACACGCTCCACTTCGTCAAAGTGCCCGGCGGCATGGGCGGCAAATGACGCTCCCATGGCACATCCGGAGTGGCGCGTATTTCAAAATTCGAAAAGTAGGTCTCGCCGGTCAAAACCGCGAGCGCCACCTGCCCCTTCTGAATACCGCTCTTCAGGTCATTCATCACCAGCGCGGGATTCTCCATGTCCTTGACGTAGAGCTTTGCCTGCGCGCCTGCCACCTCCAGTCGCAGATGAAACCACACGTCTTTCGGAATGTCGACCGCTCCCGTGAAACCCGTCCCGTTGTAGATTTGCCAGTTAAGCCCGGTGTTGAGCACCGGCGTGTACTGCATTGCATCTGGCAGCCCCGACTTATGCTGCCGCAGATAAACCCATTCCGCATTTCTGTTATCGCTGGCAATCCGGAACTGGATCCCGAAAAACCCGCGGCTGGCGGGCGTTGCGACGTCTACATCGATCACGCCGTCGCGCATTTCAAAATCATTCACCGTCGCCGCCCCACCATCGAGCAGGATCGACTTGCGGCCCTGATATTCCGCGACCTTAGCTTGTCCTTCCAGAGCCCACCGCGTGGAATCCGGAGGAAGAGAAAGAGTCTGCGGCGTCTGGCAAAAAGCCGCGGACTCAAACAGGAGTGTCAGTGCACAAAGAACGAGATGTCGCATCGCTGCGGGTTTCCTCATCGACGATGTTCGCTTTTCGTAAGACGCGCCCGCGAGAGGTTCGTGAGCGGCAGTCTCGTTCATTCGACGTCAACTGCGACGAGGATCATAGCTCGCTGTTCGTGTCTTGTTAAGGAAGCGCAGTCTTCGTGTCGCCGTTTCAGAGTAACTCTGTCATCGATCGTGGACATGCAAGGCAGACTAATCCTGACCCACTTAGGACCGGCGAGTCCAGCTCCGAAGCGGCGCAAGATTACAGGCCACCGCGCAAGCCGTGGGAAAATGCGCAGAATGACTCAGTCCCGAAGGGGCGAGAGAACGGGATTCGCATCTAGGCGCAAGCGCGTGCCCGTTCCATCAACAACGCCCGCTCCCGCGCGTTGCGAGTCAACGAAGCGGCCCGCTCGAACTCCGCGCGCGCCTCCTCCAGTCGCCCCAGTTTCTGAAGTAAATCGCCGCGCACGCTGGGCAGCAAGTAATAATTCGCCAGCGCAGGCTCGCTCATGAGGCCATCGACAAGTTCCAGACTCGCCCGCGGCCCGCTCGCCATCCCCACCGCCACCGCCCGATTCAATTCCACCACCGGCGACGGAGTTCGATCAGCGAGTTCATCGTAGAGCTCCACGATCCGCGCCCAGTCAGTTTCATCCCCCGTCCGCGCCCGCGCATGACAAGCCGCAATCGCGGCTTGCAGCGTATACGGCCCGCGCACGCCGCTGAGTCTCTCGGCCAACGCCAGCGCTGCCAGTCCGCGGCGAATGAGGAGTTGATCCCACAGCGCCCGATTCTGTTCCAATAAAAGAATGGGCTCCCCCGACGGCCCCACCCGTGCCCGCCCCCGCGACGCCTGAATCTCCATCAGCGCCACCAACCCGTGCACTTCCGGTTCAGTAGGCGCTAACCCCACGAGGATGCGTCCCAGCCGCAGCGCGTCCTCGCATAGCCCTGGACGCATCCAGTCCTCTCCCGCCGTCGCCGAGTAGCCTTCATTGAAAATCAGATAGACGACTTCCAACACTGACGCCAGACGCTCCGCCAGCTCAGCCCGGCGCGGCACCTCAAACGGTACTTTTTTCTCCGCCAGAGTGCGCTTGGCCCGAACAATGCGCTGCGCAATCGTCGGTTCCGGTACAAGGAACGCGCGCGCAATTTCCTCCGTCGTCAGACCCTCCCAGCAAACGCAGAGTGAGCGCCGCACGCCCTTCAGTGGAGAGCACGGGATGACAGGAAACAAAAACCAGCCGGAGCATATCGTCGCCAACATCGTCGTCCAGAGCGCGATCAAAATCCGGCACCGCCATCTCCCGGACCGCAACTTCGCGGCCCAACTCTTCATGTTTACGTTCCAGTAGTTGGTTTCGGCGCAACCGGTCGATCGCCCGATTTTTTGCGGTAGCCATCAGCCAGGCGCCCGGGTTGTCCGGCACACCCGACAGGGGCCATTGCTCCAACGCGACAACGAGAGCATCCTGCGCCAGATCCTCGGCAAGTCCGATGTCGCGCACGATCCGCGCCAGTCCCGCGATCAGCCGGGGCGACTCCATCCTCCAGACGGCGTCGATGGTGCGATGGGTGTCAGTAACCACTTCAACCCATCACACCACCTTCAATTCCGCAGCGCAAGCCGCTCAACTATCGTCGTGATCCCTTACGCAGTCTTCGGGTGCTTGATGTGTTGCGCGAAGTCTTCCGGCCCGAAGACCTGGCGAACTTCGGCCTCACCTTCCCATCCCGGCCAGTATTTTCGATGCAGTTCCATGAAGCGCACCGCTCCGTCGATTGCTTCCTGCTTCGACTTCAACTCAAATTGCGCATACCCGCCAACCACTTCCTTGGCTTCGGTGAAAGGCCCGTCGATCACGTTGAGCTTCCCTCCAGAAACCCGCACGCGTGTGCTCTGCGCAGTCGGAGCGAGTCCGCCGCTGCTGATCATCGATCCGTTCTGCACCGCTTCCTGGCTGAGTATGTCGATTGCGTCCATGAGTTCCTTGGGCGGGATGCCCGAGTTCTCGGCATGCTTCACCATGACCATGAATTTCATCGTTCGATCTCCTTTTTGATTTCAATTGCGATCTGGATTCGAACGGTTCGACCGCCCAAACTCAGACTCTACTTACACGACGAACGAGCCACCACGAAATCGACACGGACGCCGGAATTTTTCACGACGCCTTCTGCTTCTCCACCTGCTTGCGCAACCGCTCTTCCTGCTCCCGCAATTCGGGCGTGAATTCCGCCCCGAAATCCTCCGCCTCAAAAACCTGCCGGATTTCAACTTCGTCGCCCTCCTGAAACGGAGCGCGCTTCAGCCACTCGATCGCCTCCTCCATCGACCGCACCTGCCACAGCCAGAACCCCGCGATCAGTTCCTTGGTCTCGGTAAAAGGTCCGTCGATAACAGTTCGCTTCCCCCCGCCCGAAAAACGGACCCTAGCCCCCCTGGACGTCGCCTGAAGTCCCTCCCCCGCCAGCATCACGCCAGCCTTGACCAGTTCTTCATTGAACTTCCCCATCTCGGTCAGAATTTCCTTCGAAGGCAGAACCCCAGCCTCGGAATCCTTGTTGGCTTTGACAATTACCATGCATCGCATATTTTTGCCTCCATGAAGTATGTTTTTGAGCTGGTTTTTCGCAGTTTCTAAACCTCCGCTCTATTTGGACGACGAACGAGGCCCCTCAGAATCGACAGCAAAGCAGATTTGTTCAAAATGTGGTGCCCGGAGACGGAATCGAACCGTCACGTCCGGTTAAGGACCCGGGATTTTAAGTCCCGTGCGTCTGCCAGTTTCGCCATCCGGG
>CAWCWX010000004.1:0-278311 GCA_963799305.1 uncultured Acidobacteriota bacterium
CATGAAATAACCGTGCGTCAACGCGGGCAACAGCCATTCAATCGGAGATAGATCCTGCCACAGAGGCGTGGGAACAAATGTGGCTTTGCTCAGTCGGTGAATATAAAATTGTCCCCCACGCTGAAGAGAGTAGAGTTCGGCTATCGTTACATTCACCCGAGACTCGCATCTGCAGGGCAACCTTATCCGGGGCCAGCAGGTCATCGGCATCCAACCATTGGATGTAATCTCCCTGACAAAGAGAATAAGCCTTGTTTCGGGCGGAGGCGGCGCCCTGATTCGGTTGGCTTACGGATACGGTCCTTGAAGCAAATTGTTGCGCGATCGATAGCGTTTCATCAGTCGAACCGTCGTCTACGAGAATAACCTCTTTCCGTTCCCAGGTCTGCCCAAGCGCGGACTGGATGGCGTCGGTTATCCATCGCTCTGCATTAAACGCAGGGATGAGAATTGATACCAAACGTTTCATTTGATGACTGATCGGTCTAGAACTGAAAATAGATGAACGGCGCCGAGTCCGTGGCCGCGAGACAAGTCAAAAGTAAGACAAACCGGAATACGCCAGTATCCGCGACCACACCGGTCGCAGGGGGATTTCCTGAGCCCATTGCCGATCCTTATTGATGAAAAGATGAACGAGAAATACTCCGGACACGGCCGGCAAGATATAGGGAGAAATCAACCGCGTTCCGTCCGGGCTCCAGGTGAGGAGGCGGCTCAAATACTGGGTCGCAGCGCTCCACGATTCCGCCCGGAAAAATATCCAGCCGAGCAGGACTAATCCCAATGTGAGAAGTCTTGAAAAGAGGGACCAGCTCAGGTCGAAGATCCGGTTGCCCTTGAATCGCGCAAAGGATTCGATATGCCATCCAGCCTTTGTGAATGGCGAGGGCCGCGCCGTGCAGACCACCCCAGAAGACAAAGTTCCAACTCGCACCGTGCCAAAGGCCGCCGAGCAACATCGTGATCATGATGTTGATATACATCCGTTCGGTCCCCTTTCCGATTGCCGCCCAACGGAATGTAAAGGTAGTCTCGGAGCCAGGTGGAAAGAGAGATATGCCAGCGGTGCCAGAACTCGGTAATCGTGACCGAACTGTAAGGCATCTGAAAATTCTCCATGAAACGGAAGCCCATCATACGCGCGCTTCCGATCGCCATGTCCGAATACCCGGAGAAATCGCAATAGATCTGAACGGCGTAACCCAAAGCCCCCTGCAACAGCGTGAATCCATCGTAATTCCCTGGTGCTTTGAAAATGAGGTCGATGTTCGGGGCGATCTGATCCGAGATCACGAGTTTTTTAACCGCGCCCAGTGCAAACTGAGCGAGCCCAATTTCAAAATCGAGGGCGGTGGCGCGAATTCGTCGCGCAAATTGCGGGAGCAGATCAACCGCGCAATTAATTGGACCGGCCAGGAGTTGCGGGAAAAAGGCTACAAACAGCAGGAAATCGCGCGCGCTATGGCAGGGACGCAGCCGCCGCCGATAGGTCTCGATCGTATATGTCATGCTCTGAAACGTAAAGAAAGAAACGCCAGCGGAAGAATATATTGTAATGAAGCCGCTCCGTAGGAATACCTACCGCCGCCAGGCCTGCATGAACATTATCTAGAAAGAAATTCATGTATTTGAAGTAACCGAGGACTCCCAGATTGGCCACTATGCTGACGATTAAAAAGAAGCTTCCGCCGCCACTGATTCTCAATTCTGCCCAGGCCTATGCCGACGAAGTAATCGACCAGGGAGGTAAACAGAATCAGAAAACCACAGGGAATGCTCCAGCTCATATAAAATATGTAGCTGGCGAAGAGCAGAAACCATTTCTCGCGGTTGAAATCACGCAGGCAACCGCGGACGATGAACACAACCGCGAAGAAGATAACGTATTCGAAGGAGGTAAAAATCATCGTTCGCTCCACCGCTTTTTCGAGCGCGGCGGGGAAACCGCCGTTGCGACCTGATCACCGAGCGTGTTGCGATGTACAAAATCGCGGAACATATTGTTGTTGCCTTGAGGTGTCAGAAGACGGTTTACCCATATGGGGGGGGCACGTTTCTGCCTCTGGACGCCGCTACCTCGGTCATAGTTTTACTATGGAACAGTCGACGACGTTCTTCCTTAGTCGCTCCTTACAGAGCTGCCCAACGAGCCGCGAATCTGACTCAGGAATGCTTCGGTCGCGATTCGTTGCCCAGTAGCATTCATGTGGACGAAGTCCCAAAAGAACGCGTTCGAATTCAAAGCCGGCAATTTTTCAAGATGCACCCATTTTGCCTCTGGAACATGATGCTCAAGATCGGACAGCGATCTCTCGAATTGCTGGCTCACCTCGGCCGTCAGAAATGCCTCGGAGTAAATCGGAGAGACTGGAAGCACCACCACAATCACACGACCTTGCTGGTGAGCACGCTGCAGCATGCGAAGGAAGGCGAGCTTCTTGGGGCCATCGAAACTCTGTTTGTCCTGACAAGCGCTGCGCATGAGAGTCATCCGCCGAAGCACTCTTGCCTTCGACCAATCCGACACTTTCCCCGTCTTATTCGCCTCGCTCCCGGGATCAGGACCTGAACCGATAGTCGGACCGGCCTCGTTTTCCATCTTGACCCATGGACGCAGCGATCTCTCAAGCATCTCACGCACCCCAACCATCACACCATCGGATCGACCAGCGGTAGGAAAGAAAAAACGCAAATACCGCAGGGGATATTGACTCAACACTCGCTTCGTAAAAGGCCAATCGGCTCCACTCCGCCAAAGATCCCTAATGCTTTCATCCAGAGGCACAACGCTGGCGCGGTAATCACAGAGAAAATTTTCGTTTAGGTCGTACGCCGAAACCACGATAAAAGTGAGTCGAGCGCTACTCGCCCGGCGCTGCAGCGGGTCCCATTCCGAGGGCGATGATCCGGCAACAAACCAATTCTCAATACCGACCCCAAGGCTCGCGAGATTCGCTCCCAAGCCAGTCCCTCCACCATGAGAGAAGAACCCTCCGCAAACGCCAACGGCTTTCCATTTACATCCCCAAGAAGCTTGTATCCCACGGCTCCGGTTCGAATTTGAAGGACGTCCGCCACAAGGTGGCTCCCGAGCGCCGCAATCGCAACCGCCGCAGACACAACTAGAATAAATCGCGGAATTCGTTTTATAGCGCCTACAAAACTCCTCATTGCCGTTACCGCAACAAAACTTAAGCTCCTTAAATACGTTAAAACACGTCTGCCACTATCGAACAATGAGTCGACCGTGAAGCGTATACTATCCTGGCGTTACGTCAAACGGAGCTACCACTATATCTTACCGCGCATACGCAACAGACGCTACCGCTCTACCGCGACATACTTCACACCGCCAACGAATTCTCGCTTTTGCCACAGCAATTCTGAAAGCAGGCCCACTCACCGGCTTTCTTCGAGGAGAGTAATTGTACACTCGTCACATTTACGCACTATGCATAGAGAAGCCCCAAGTCAGCTTTAGGCAATTTTTACTCATAAACGAAGTGTTCTTCAGTTTGATATCGATCCACCTTGCGCATTTAAAGAGCGCCTTCCCGCGCACCATAGCCTTAGGACTGAAATTAACCCATTTACCATAGTGTCGAGTCACAAATCGGAAAAAAAACCATTCTCGTTTTGAACAACAGCTCAGCGAATCGATGGGTCTTCATCACTACACTAAATCCATCCTTAGTATACCGTCCTCTTTGGTCGGCTTTTAAGTCCTCAGGTGATCTCGGATTTTGCCAGTAAGACAAGCTTTTGAATGGCCATAAAATCGTCCGGTTGAGTATTCGCCACACAGGTGAGTCTGCTTGATCAAGGAACCTGCAAATGCCATTAACTTTCAAACACCGACGCACTTCTTTAAAAAACTGGTCTATGTCAGCTATGTGGTGTACAACGCAGCCCCATAAATAATGTCGAAACTTTCATCGGCAAATTGTAAGTGCAACGCATCTACTGCATGAAACTCGACACTTCCCGTATAACGTTGTGTGAACTCGGACATTGCTGCTATTTTCTTGATGCGCGTAACCGCCTCAATTGAAAGGTCAGTAAACACTACATTCGCGCCCTTAACTAGAAAAAATAACTCTTTAGTCGTGCCACCGTTTCCGACAAGC
Organism: uncultured Acidobacteriota bacterium; assembly: GCA_963799305.1. Lineage (GTDB taxonomy): Bacteria > Acidobacteriota > Terriglobia > Terriglobales > Acidobacteriaceae > Acidiflorens. The sequence continues at coordinate 4,131 of CAWCWX010000004.1, forward strand.
AGAATGCTTTTGCCGTCGATGTTTTCAAGGCCTTCGAGAAGTGTTTTCCGCCAGGGCGTCATTTCATCAAACCATTCAGTTCTTATAGTCTCGAACGAAAGCCGTTCAATTGTCGTCTTTGAGTATTCTGCATCATAACCGTCTATCGACCGGACAAATGGCGAACGTAACTAATTTGATACTTCAACTCCTTTAACAAAGGATAGACTCCCAGTGTTTTTAGTAGAGAGGCAATTTTATCCCGCACCTTGTCAGCGGAGGGATTAATCGGCCACCGTAACAACTCCGGCCACATTTTTCTAATCATTTCACGAAACAGGACATTGTTCGAGCACTTCGTGTATTTCTTATCTACGCCTAACAATATTTGTAAATGAATGGCTGTTGTCACGGATCGAACTCCTCAATCGCTATGTCTGATTCCGAATTTCCGACAACCCCCCAGTTTCCCATCATCTGCTCCCAATAGAGCAGCGTCATTACATTGATCCCGGATAGCTTCGCCGCGGCCAGCATCTCAGGAATCAGTTTCTCGCACACAGTGAGCGCGTAGCCGGACTCCTTGTAACCGAGGGAATACGCCATTCTGTAGCCGGATAGATACCGCGGCTGCTTTCCATAGCGAGTTCTCCCAATTTCTCCGATTCCGAGGATATTGAGTTTATCACTGTTGTTTTTGTAGTAACTAAAGACTGTGGGCAATATTCGCTCCGAGGCGAAAAGTGTATTGTTCAGGAACGTTTCTTTGAACGCCGGGTCGACGCCGTCTGGTATGTCGTGCACATGGAAAGCAAGTTTCAACCTGGAAAGCATTGCTTTCGGAACGCGAATGTCGGGACTTTCATCCGTCAGGTCCCGTTCCTTGTTAATGAAATAGTAGACGTCCTTGGCGATACTTCGCGACGCAGCCAGCATGGTCCGACTGTCAGTTCCTGCGGTCACCGCTACCATCAGAGGCCGTCGAAAAGCAGCGGCCTTTATAACTCCTTGAAGAAATTCGCAGCTTCGTTCCACTGCCTGGTCGAGCGCGAGAGGTCGGATTTTCTCCGTCGGCCAATATCGCTGGGCGGCCAGTGTTCCGACCTCCAGATAGTGGTTGGGCAATAGGTGCCTTATATTTTTATAATACTTACTGTCGCCCACCCACTTTCGATTCTTGAACTCATTCTTGTAAAACCTTTCAATTGCCAGATCGTCTGTTGTTTGTTTCTCAGCCACTGAAAAGGCAGCGATCAAGTTCGGCTGGGACCCACAGACAATTACGTCTGTCGTTGTGCAATAATAGACTTCTCTTAAGGCAAGAGCATCTTGCACTACAACACAACGTCTATCATCTTGATATATGAACACATATCGACCCGCATACGGTTTTAGCCGCAAGATGAATTCCTCAGGTGTCCCAGATCCTCGAACTACTTCTGCAAGGATTTCTGCGTTTCCCTTATTCTCTGCCGTGGCATCAAACAGATAACCCATCAAAATTGCCGTCCGTTTTGAATTCGACGTTGCGGCCACCTCAAGGTCGGGATGCGCATACACGTGAAAAGGTTCAAGAACCAGGTGACTCCAATGCGCGAGCCGCTCTAGCGAACCTCTCGCCATCAAAAACTGCCGTCTCCAAAGAAGCTCTTCAATCATTTTGCAACCCCGAGCCCGGTTCGTTTTCAACACCACCATCCGTTTTCAGAAAAATCACCTGTGAGTTCGGATGTCCTGAGGTTTTTGCCGCAAACCAAAAACACCCTTCGCCCACCCCTTGAGAAACAACACTCCGTCGTAGGCTCCGAATGCCCTCGCCTTGAACACGCAAACGGGAGTGGGTGTTCCTGTAAGTTCTCGATGAAGGAGGTACGCATTTGTCTCAGCAGTGTTGAAGCCGGCCACGGTCGTCACCGCTCCCTTGTATCCAGCTTCCTTTAGAACGCTAATCGGGTCTACGTTCGCATTTTGATATGCGCCGAATGGATATGCGAAATAGTGAATCTCCTTGCCGACTATTGACTCCAGCCTTTTTTTGTCCCAAACCACCTCGCGAAGCATGTCGGCTCGATTCGCGATTTCCGCCAAATTAGCGTGGGTAGACGTGTGTCCGCCGATCGCAAAACCTTCCCTTGCTAGTAGTTTGACGTCCTCTTTCGCTAAGGCCTCCCCTTGTGGCGCACTTGGCTTTCAGTCTCAGGCGGACAAACGACTCTTCTTCTGTTTTTGAAAGACCAATGAAGCCGGATGACATAAAGAAAACAGCGGGAATGTCAAGCTCCTTCAAAACTGGAGCTGCTTTCGACACCCAGCTTTGAAAACCGTCATCGAAAGTCACAACGATGTTCACTTTTCTCCAAGACACTTTACCAGAGAAATACTCATCAAGGCTCACTACATTCGTGTAACGCCTCAGGAAGCGAAGTTTCGCAGCGAAATTCAACGTGCTTTCATCGGAAATGTCGTGAAATGTAACAAATCTTGTTACTGGCCTGCGCCGAAGACGGAAAATGCAATTACGGACCCAGGAGTATCCGATATAGTAAAGAAATAAAACGCCCAGATCCTGCTTCCTAATCTTCATAGGACTTGGCCTCGCAGGGATCTGAGATCGACAAAGGTAACGTCCAGGACAATGAATCAGCCCTCGAAACCGTCATATCACAACCGCGGCCGATTTACCAAGTGACGCGTCCCCGCAGCGCTAAAGAGGCGCAAGCAAGCGAGTCACACATAAAACTCACATTATTGTGCTTTCAGGAACACGCCGGCGACGTTGAAAACGACATATTACAGAACGGCAGCGTTATTCCGATACTCGGACAGACGATGTTCAGCCTTCGCTCACCAATCGGGGCGAGACATCTAGCTGCATGCGATTCACTGATCTCTAGGGCAATGTGATACGCCACACGCAGGAACATTCCCAACAGCTGGCGCGCCTCTTATGGGACTATTATGAGTCCATGAGGAGCACTCGGCGGGATGTTCAAAGTGATCTGTCCAAGAATAGCGTCAGCCTCTCTACCTCGGATGATTAGTTGATGGCTGCCAGCATTTAAGGTCCAGACTTTGGGCTCTGTATCGGGAGACCACGTCGCTGTCCTGCTTTCAAATCCCGAAGTCACAGGGACACTCCAGATATTCGCGGTAGTAGGCTCCGCGTCGATATTCACAAAGAAGGAGTTGCTACCGTCATCAGGACAATTCACCATGGCGGACAAAACGTAATTGCCCGAAATCGTCACGTTGAAGGTGTAGAGCGCCCTGCCGCCTTGTGTCGGATCAGTTGTTGTTATGGTCTGAGAGACCGTCCGATCAGCATTAATCACAAATGGACTCGTGATAGTGCCCGAATCGGCGGGAAACGAAAGCCCTTCCGGTGGAGGGGTCGCTGTTGGACTCGGAGACGCTGTTGGCGTGGGTGTCGGCGTCGGGGTCGCTGTGGGAGTCGGCGTTGGCGATCCGGCCACCAGGGGATGTGGGTAGGGCGGCGTGACAATCGTCGGCGGCGCAGTTGACCAACAATACGATTTGTTTGGGTCAGGATTCTGAACGGGATTCGAAGCGATAATTACATTAGCACCGCCAAGGCCAGTAGTCGGACCTTGCACATTCCCGTTATACTTGTTGTTCCATACCCAAAGGTCGATCGTGCGATCAAGGTATTGCGTGTTAGTCCAGTGTGGCCACTGGCAGCTTCCCCCAATCAGACAGGTCGGCTGTTCATAGTAATAGTTCTCGTCCCAAACAGCGACCGCTGCTGTTCCACTCCCGCTGCCCTGCGCGGTTACAGTGTTATTGAATACCTCTCCTCTGCCTCCTCGCACTTGCAGCATTGGATATTGCCCTGCTCCAGTCTGCACTGTTATGGTGTTTTCGTAAAACAGCGTTGAGAGCGCACTGTATTGGAGAGATGCGGGATTGTCGCCGTGACAATCAGCCAGCGGGTAAGCCTGGGCAGCAGTATAGGTACGTCAGCAGATTTGCACGTAATATCGCAATATCTGATTACCCAGCTGCATGATTCTACCTCGTCCGCAACGAGTGCGTCGCCGCTTATTTCTATTGTTTCATCCTCGTGAAACATATAATTCAATGAGTCGAATGCCAGCGGACGGAAGTTATCCCAAGCATATTGCTGCTGACTGCCGTTTCCGACATGACGAAATGGAACGGATACGTTGCGAATCAGATTGTGGTCGGTCACGCCAGTGGAGTCTGCGGTGTAAATAGCGCAATAAAGATCATCGAACTGGCAGTGGTCGACTCGTTCTGCGAGTACCACCCATTATCCGCTACAGCTATTCCGGCTTTGTTGAAGTTACTGTTTATCAATGCGCCCTTAAACCCTATTCCCGTCATTCTGCGAGGAATAGAATTTGTTCCTCCGTCTGTTAAAACAAACAGCGGAGGAGTTGAGCCACCGACCACCGTGCTAGAGTTTGTCAAGACCGTGCTGGTCGCTCCCGCGCCCTGAATCGTGATGCCCTTTGCCACTGCTACATAATTGCTCCATGAAGCAGTTCCAGATGTCATCTGAACAGTGTCGCCGTCACTTGCTGCGGCTACAGCGGCAGCTGTTCCAGTATAATCTACTCCGCTGTGATCTCCGTAATCACTTACATTTATGGTCCCGGCGTGCACCGGAAAGGTGTTGAGGGAGAGATAAAACAGGGTCAAGCAAAGTTTCTTCATCGTCCGCTCGATTCCCCAGGTTTTGAGCAAGTGACGTGCCAATATATGGCGGCTCTGGTGTTTCCAGTATTTCGGACGTCCAGCACGTTGGACGGTGCCACCAATGAAATAGCGTGTCAACGCCGCCTTCCTTAACAAATCGCGCACGACATTCTCAGAACACATTCTTGCTCAGTGTTTTCGGTGAACAGGCGCTGTGGTTATCCTTTAGCCACTTCGATACCGAACAGACGGTCCGTCACGGACAACTTGGATTCGCCGGCTTCACGGCGCTTCTCGGCAACCACTAATCCATCGTTCGCCGTCCACCTAAGACGTGACCGGCCTCTCGCCCTCCCTCGGCACCCTTCGCAGGGACGAATCCCAGTTCTCTTCAAAGCTTTTCACGCCTGCCCCTTAGACAATTTGGAGACGCCCCTCGGTTTGGATGACGCGCTATCTTCGAATGGATTCGGTGAAACCTCGTCGAGGCACGGCGACGGACATGAAAAGAACCAGCGCCGTCAACTGCGTCGCAAATGATTGGATCGAAGATTCGGTGATATTGTGAACCAGGGACATCAGCAAAATGCTGATGCAAAGGCTACCCCAGTCGAAATCGACACTTAGTATCCTTTGGTACTTTTCGACCGCAGTCCAGCAAAAATATCGTAGTCAGCAGCAGGCCAATCCCTCCGAGGTGTAGCAGTACCTCGAGGTATCCATTGTGGGCTTCGCCGATCTGATGTTTCGCAATAATTTCCGGAGTCCAGAACGCACCAAAACCGCTCCCCAAAAGTGGCGACCGAAAGACAAATGGTAGAAGGCCCGCCCAAATGTCGGTTCGGCCGGTCAACGTCGCATCTCGCCCAAAGACCGAAGTAAAGTCAGCTACGGTCGATCCGCCGACCAACGGCGTGATTACGCCGAAAGCTATCACCGCTGTAAGACATACCGTCACCATGCGAGCGGAAAGCCGAACGTTGTGCTTCTTCATCCATAGAAGTGCGACGAAGGCCGTCACTCCGACTATTAGCGCGACGAGCGCAGTCGCCGGATACGCACCCGGCGGCCCTTTGAAGATGTAAGCCGTAAGTCCGAGCAGTAACAGTTCGGCAGATGTCTGATACTTAGCGACCGGGATGTCTCGCTTCTTCCATCTTCTCATCAATGTCCAAACAAGGAAGAGTGCAGCGATCATGCAAAGTCGTCCAAGCGCGTTCTTCTGTGTCGTAACTCCAACCCACATGCGTTCTCCCGACCAGCTGACATATTGAACTCCATAGTTGGGGAAGTATTTTATAACGAGTAACGAGAAGGGAATCAGCACATACACCGAGCGGCGGAGGAGGCTTTGTAAGGCCTCCTTCGGCCATGGTTTAGTGTAAACAACAAAGGCCATGACGACAGCCGTCAACTCCCGTACCCACCGCTTGAAAGAATTATATGGAGTATCGGACCAGATAACACTGACCAGCATGTAACAAAGCAGAAGCATCAACCACCTGTTCTCCCTGATAGCGGCAGACCAATTAAAGCCCCTATTCAGGAGGATGATCAACCCTATAACGAGCAACGCGCTCAGGAAGGTGCGATCGGGCGAACTTCCTTCGTCGATATCCGTTCCGCCAACCCCAAACCATATGCCCAGCGGTTTCGTCGCGATTAAGAACGTCCACAGCGTCGGAAGCCAAAGGGCCCAGGTGTTTCCACGGGCTTGCCTCCGGTCGTATCTCATGAGGTAAGAGTCCGAAAAGAGTGCATAAAAGTAGTGCTAAAGGCGGAGGCATATAAGCGGCAAACCCGCGACCGACTTAAGATGTGGACACCACTGGAGCGTCCGCACTTTTCACCGGTTTGTGCCCAGTCTTCATCGCTTGAAACGTCGTTATTCTGCTCTGATATTCTTGCTCCAAGTAGAGCAAGAACGCTTCCATTGTATGGAAGACTTCTAAATCCTTAGTGTGTCCGATTGCAACGATGACTTTTCTAAGGCGGGATCGCTCGAGTCACGGTCTTAATGGACGACAAAAGCTCCGTCAGGGTCATCTAGGGCTATCTCGTGGCCGCTTCGGTGAAATTCCCGGGTCTGCTGTTTGACTGCCGCCTCGACAAAGACAACCAGCTTCGCTCCGACTTCGTCGAACAGAGCTTTCAGCTGACGGGCGGGCTCATAGACCAAGTCCCTCAACGAACCGCGGCCGTCGCCGTAGATCTCGTAGTCGATGTTGAAAATGCATTCGATCAGGCAACGATGATGTCTCCCTTGAGTGCAAACAATGAGTTTGGGCGATGAGAGGGTTCGAACCTCCGACCTCCTCCATGTAATAGAATTGCTCTACCAACTGAGCTAATCGCCCATATCTGTTTGTACCGCAAAGACAGTTCCGTCGTGCAACATATGGCCAGTTCTCTAAAACTGAGCATGTTTCCCTCAGACACCGGCTTTGCTGACCTTAGCAATAGCTTTGCGCAAAGTTGGTCCCGCAATTATGCATCGGATCGCCGCCGCTGGATCGCGCTGCGTTAGCCGTTCGACAGCTCCAGCAAACCATCGTTCAGGCACTGAGCGATCTGCTCAATTTCCCGTTTTCTGATGCTGTGGTAACTCGGAATGATCAAGACCTGCTTCGATAATTTTTCCGCCATCGGGCAATCCCCACTGTAGCCGTAATAGCTTCTGGCGATCTCGGCAATATCATCGAGCGGTTTCGCAGTATCGATTTCTTTCTCGTGTAAATAGGCCGCGAGAAAGTCTCGATCGCTCTGAGATGACAGCGTCAGTGGAAACTGGTAACGGTTATAAAATGCATCGGCTGGCTCATGGCAAAGGGCGGAAGGGTCCACTCTCAGATTACGCAAAAAGTACTCGGCATTGTTTCTCTGCGCCCCAATCCTCGTCTCCAGACTGTCCAGGCGTTTTTTTGTCAGTGCGAGATCTGTTTGGAAAATCTGGCCCATCGCGACGGGCGATTTGGCGGAGAACTCCGCCCTTCGGTTATACGCTTCCCATAAGGCGTAGCCCACCAGTCCATAAAGAGGTCTGCTGCGAAGGGAGGACCGCAGGAAGGTTTTCGCCACGTGCCACTAACTCTTCCATCGGACCCGGAACCGGCAGTCTCGAAATGCGCTTCGCGGCCTCGGACCGAAGGCCTCCGTTCGACGAGAAAATCGCGCCGCCTTCTCCGACAGAGAGGTATTTACCGGAGCGAAAGCTGAAGACACCGATGTCGCCCAAGGAGCCGGTCATGCGATCTCCCAGCTTGCTTCCGAGAGAAAGCGCGCAGTCCTCGATCACCGGCAGGCCTGGGGCCACCTCCCGGAGCTTGGGCACGTCGCAAACATTTCCGTACATGTGGACGGCAATGACGGCATCAATTTGCGACTTTTTTTCCTTCAGGTCTGTCGCCGACAGGCAAAAAGTACCGGGCTCCACATCAAGGAAGCGAGGCTTGCACCCAGCGGCTTCGATCGCCTTAAAGACAACCGAGCAACAGTAAAGAGGCACTCCGACGCGTGCGTCGGGCGTTAACCCGATGGCTTGAATCGCAGTCACAATCGCCGCCCGCGCCGACCGCGTCGGGATGCATTCCCCAAGCTCGGGCAGAGACAAATTCTCCTCTCGTGGGCTCTGCCTAAGCCTGGAAATAAGCGCGGCGCCAAAGTCTCGCAGGCGATACTCCCACAGTTCAACCGGCAACAGTTCTAGCATTTTGAAGATTCTGAGCGTCGCGTCCGCCCGCCAAATTCGGATGGGTCCAAGGCCCTGCAGACTGTGGAATGACTCGTCGCGGTCAAACAAATCGGCTTCTTTGGGATTAGGCCGGCAGATCAGGCGAAAGCGATCATGCTGAGACGTGGCCGGTATGGTCATGCTCAACGGGTTTTACAAGGCTCGGCGAGTGGTGCTGCGGTTTCACCGGAGGGATCATTTTGTGACGTTCCTTGTCAACAATGTCGCCGCCGCGGAGCAACCGCACCGCCCCGGAATAGACCAGCGATTTCCAGGGACGGAGCGCGTATTTCCAGATATAGCCGGGCGTCAGTCGCGCTCCCATACGCTGCTTAAACAGGTTGATCGCCTCCTCTTTCGAGCCCTTCTCCGGGTCGATTCTCGCGCCGACAAAGTCGAAGCGCTCCACCCCAAGTTGTTGAAACAAACGAAACGCTTCCCAATAGATCAGTTTGTTAGCGCCTTGATGTTGCCGGGCGACATTGCCGGCATAGACGGCATAGGCGCAGGAGTCGCTGAAAGCGTAAATGACGCAGCTTTCGATGGAGCCCTGATATTCGGCCACCACCAGTTTCCCGTGCTCGCCCAGCCCCGCCATGTAGCGCTGGAGAGATTTGTAACTCATGAACGGCAGGCGCGACCGAGCAAAGGTTTCCTTGATCAGGCGGTAAGCCGGTTCCAAATACTGCAGCCCCTGGTCGATCCGCACTCCATCTTTCTTCGCCGTGCCGATGTTTTGACGTGTAATCCGGCCGATATTTTTCCAGAGAACTTCTTCCGACGGCTTCAGATCAACAATGTAACTGCCGTACGGAGCAGCGTCGGCGCCCTCCGGAAATGTGCGAAAAATGGCATTGGTCGTTGCTGGGATAATCACATCCGCCGGCAGTGATCGGAAATATTCAATCGCACTATTGAGAAATGATTTTTCCTCCGCCAGATCGATCCCCTCGCCCAACAGTATGGTCTCCACGCGGAAACGGACCATCGAAAAGACCGATTTCCGAATCACGGTGTAGGGCAAAATGCAACGCAGTTTACCCGACGAATCGAGTCCACCCAGCCAACCGTAGTCGTCACCAACCGCCCGCAGGAATTCCTCCGAGGCAAAGACCGGAAGACGAGCGGTCCAGTTGATGGGAATCGGGACCGCCTTCATAAACTGTTCTGTTCCCGAACCGGCGGGCCCAAGTGCCGGCCCTGACCGAAGAACGGCACTACCCTTTCGAAATAGCCGCGCAACCACCGTTTCTGTTCGGTTCTTCGGAAACGAACGAACTCCTCTGAAACTGGCTTTTTCGCCGACGTGACCATGGCCCAAAGGTAGCCGAGCAGCAGAAGGGCACCTCCAAGGAAAATTGGCTTTCTACTCATCTGGTAGATCGATCGAAAGAGTTGCCAAAATGGGTCCACGCCCATTCGATAGTCCCCATAGCCGCTCTTGAATGTCGCCGCCACAATCCCCTGTTGCGCCGTCCCCATAACCCGATGGTGAACACAAAATTTTTCGGTGAAGGTTTCTGTGATCCAGCCTTTCATCCGGCCGTGACCACCGCGACGAGATCGATCGCGCCGGCTTTGATGGGGACGTATCCGCCAATCGCTTCGAAACATTCGCGCCGAAACAATTGGCAGGCTCCGGAGACATGCTCCTTGCGCGAAAAGCGATAGTCGTACTGGACCTCGCCCTCCCGGTAGGGTGTGCCGACAACTCCCAACCGTGGGTTGTCTTGAAATTTGCGCAACAGGAATGCGAAGTACTCCGGGTCATCGAAAGAAATGTCAGCGTCCAAGCTTCCTACTACATCAAAATCCAACTCTTTTGCCTTCTCATACCCCTCGTTGAATGCTGGACCTTTCCCGCAAAGTGTCTTTCGGTCCGAGGCGGTAGAAGAATGCATTCGATCCAGCCGTATTCGCTTGCATATCGCTGCAGAATCTCATTCGTGCCGTCGGTGGACCCGTCGCTTACGATAATCCACTTTATGGGTTTAACTTTCTGGCCGACCACGGACTTGATGGCCTGCTCGAGAAAAGCGGCTTCATTATGGGCCGGAGTAACGAGCACCAGTCGCAGCTCGCCAGTCGCCCCTTTTTCATCAATAGGAGTCGGTCCTCCAAACTCATTCATCAATTCGATGCCACTCGAAGTGCCTTGTCGCTGGTCGCTGGTAAGCCCCGGGACGTTTGCCGATTTTGGACCAGTCAAATTTTCGGCCATCAGATTGAAGCTTCAGCATGTTCGCCAAGCTGGGCCGCGCGACGGCATTTGTGGTGAATCTCCTGCAGGGTCGAGACTTTGATTTTCTTCTCCCTCAGCCAGGCGAGGAAGGCCTGGATAGTTTCAAAATCTTCCAAGTCCTTGGTGTGTCCGATCGCGACCAGCGGTTTTAATGTACCCGGGTTCTCCTCGTCCCTGCGCATGACGCGATCTACCGCCGTCGTCAATTCCTCAAAGGTCATGCGGCAGAAATCAAACTTGAGAGGGTAACGAAGGCGCAGGGGTCCCGCAGGCGATTCAGCCTCTGTGGCCCGGTCCGTCCATTCACCTTCTGCGCCGTTGCCTGGCTCTTCTGTTGTAACCCGAGACGCTTACGCGTGAGCATCCGCCAGGATGGAACCATTTCGGTATGGATCGGGATCTCGAGCAGCGCACCCTGAGAGTCGTCCGTATTCACGTCGTCCTGGAACCTCCAAAAATATCCGTTTCGTTGCGCGGGCCGATAATCCAGACCATGGCTGTGCTGCAATCCACCCTTGAACACCGATGAGTCTATCTGGATGCCGTTGTCGGCCAGCACGGCCGCGGCGGCGCCAGACGGCTGTATCAGCCAGTTACCCGCCCGGAACGAAGTGGGCCTGTACTCGACGGTGCCCACGACATCGCCCAAGTAACCGATAGCATCTCGGACAATCTCTGCGATCCGCGGTCGCGGCAGTCGGCAAAGGTTATACTCGCTGTAATCCAGGAGCCATTTTCCGCCCTGAAGGGAAGCGTTGCACCACTGAGGGTGCAAATGGAGCGCAATTTCAAACCCGCGCTCGAACATCTCGCGGACCTGACGCCTCACGTCGGCGCTTGCCTCGTCGGTGTTGCTCCACTCGATCTTCTGCAGTTCTGCCACTTCCACGAAGTTGACAAAACGGACATCCCACTCCTCGAATATGGCCATCAGCCTTCGGGCGGGCTCGTAAACCAATTCCCGCAATGAGCCCTGACCGTTCCCGTAAATCTCGTAATCGATCGTGAAAATGCACTCAATCATTCTACAACCTGGGAAGTGGAAGCCGCGGGGGTGCTCACTCCTGGAGTCGCTCAAATCCTAAACCAAGGCCTTGTTGCGCTGGTTCTCAGCGCTTGGAAGGACTGTGCCATATTCTCGCCTGAAATCCGCTCCGCCGGAGAGCTGATCGAAAATTTGGTCCATGATCCGCGTGGTCAATAGAATCTCGCGAACCGGAACGGGGAGCGGCGCGTTTTCTTCGATCGATCGATAAAACGATTCAATGAGGTGTTTCATCCCCGATTTCATATGAAAGTCATTGCCGAGAAACTTGCGCATGTTACCTGCCAGGTTCCCGATCTGCTGCCAGGCCAATTCCACCGGTGGGATAAATTTCTCCGCGTAGCTTTTGTAGACGCTCCCGCGCAGCTTCAGGAGCGTCTCACGGTCTTGATCGAGCGCCAGGCCATTCTTCGATCCGAAGATGCGAAACACGTTCAACGAGGGACGCATCTGTGAGGAAAAGGTAAAATAGGCGGTGGTTCGCTGTTCCTCCACGATGACAACGCGGAGCTCATCGACGATCTGTCGCTCACCCAGACTGCGCAGCATTGGACTGATAAATCCGTGAGCAAAGACCTCCGGGTGATCGCTGGTAAGATACTCCGCGATCCGCGCGATCCCGTGGCTGATCACGTTCTGCAGGAGCGTCCCCGGCAAGTCTCGCAACCAGTGTTGGTCGTTTGAAAGAAACGCCTTCGCGTACCGAGGATCACTCAAATCGTAGCAATAATAGCTCTCCATGTGACCGGTGGCCCACCCAGGTAGCCATCCCTTACGAGCTTCCGAAGGCGCCGGGCAACATGGCTGAATTGAATGTCGTGCCCAACCGTGATTTTCAGATCCTTTCGAACCGAAAGCTGGATTAACTCTTCCGCCTCTTCCGCATTTACGGCGAAGGGTTTTTCAACATAGACATGGCAACCGCTCTCCAGACAGAGCTTCCCCAGGCTTGAATGGCTTCGCGGCGGCGTGGTGATATGGACAACGTCCGGCTGGCATTCCCTCAGCATCTCTTCCGGGTCGCTGAAATGACGTTCGATTCGAAAGCGTTCCGCCAGCTGCTTCGCCATCAGCGGTTCTCGATCGCAGGTGGCGACGACTTTACACGGCCGTACGCGCTGGATCCTTCGGATCTGATCCAAATGATCATCCGCAATCTTGCCGCACCCGACGACCGCGATCCTAAGCATGACTCCTTCTTTCCCGGCAATCCGCAAAAAACCACTTGAGACCCTCGGCGGTAGACACCCTCGGAGTCCAGTCCAGCATCCTCCGTGTCTTGTCATTGGAATAGCCGTTCGCTTCCAGGAAGCGGCCCATTCCCGCCGATTGTGGATCGGTGGCAACTGCCCCTCGACAAGGCGGCATATTTCTCCCAGAGCAGCAGAACAGGTAACTGACGAAGTGAGGAAGATAGACCGATCGAAAAGGTCGCACCTCTTTCTTGTAGTATCCAGAAACTGTCGACTCGAGGGGAGATTATCGTCTACGACATTGAAGACCTCGCCATCAATCCCCGGTTTTAGTCCTGCCAGAACGATGGCCTCGGCACAGTTGTCGACAAAGGTAAGCGGGATCGAGTTCGGGCCGCCCAAATGAAGAAAGAGCCCGAAAGTATCCAATCCGACTCGCCCGTGAATCCTCGGTTTCCCGGCCCGTAAACCACTCCGGGTCGAACGAGAACGTAAGGAATCCCGTACTCTTCCCCATATTCCTTAACCAATTCGTACTGCTTCATTTTCGAAAACAGTAGGCGTCGCCGCGCGCCTCGGCTCGGCCCTCCGTCGGACAGGCCTCATCCAGAAGATCCGGCTGCGGCTTTCCCTGGTTGGTATAGACGGCGAATGAACTGACGTTCACGAACCGCCGCAGGCAACCGTGTGTCGCGACGCCATCCAGCAGATTCCGCGTTGTAACGACCGAGTTGAGGAAGGCATCGGCAAAAGACTTTGTCCCCGTGCCAGCGGCCAGGTGGTAGATCACCACAACGCTCCGCGTAGCCGCTTCGCAATCTGCTCGGGAAAGAAGATTCCCCCTCACAAATTCGATGCGAGGTCCGCGGCCTCCCTCATTCAGTGATTGGTCAAGGCTTTGGAGGCTGCTCGAGGATCGAACCAGGCAGCGCACATTCCGAAATCCGCGGTCCTGCAGAGTGCGCAACAGCTTCGAGCCGACAAACCCCGCGCCCCCGGTCACGAGAATTGGAGTCCAAGTCGATGATAAAGTCCGCGGTGTCAGGAGCGACGGCCATGATTATTCAGTAACGTATTTCTCCCGAATGGGGTTGAGGTTCGCAAACGCCAGAAGCTTCCCGGCATGATCGCATGCCGTGATGAGATATTTCATGAACAGATGCTGTCCATCACCAGAAAAACCGGGAGTGCCAGCGTATATCCAGCGAGGGCAAAACTGGACTTTGCGAGGTCTCTCAGGTCACGTTTGTGGTTTACGCCATCTTTCCGCGGAGGAGAGCCGGCGAATCATGAAGCTGCGAGTCCATCGAATTGGCGGAACCCACTCGTAAACCGGCGCTTCATCGCACCAAACGAAGCGACGCCCCTGTTTGCCTAATCTGTGGAAGAAATTTCTGTCCTCGCCACCGCTTCCGAACTCCGGCAGGAAAACGGGGCTCATTCCGCCCACGATTTCTCGCCTGATCAAGAGGTTGCCAGTCCGACCCTCGTTCCAATCAATCTCGAATCCGGTAGGGTGAGTCGGCCGGTCGCAAAATCCCCCTTTTTCACCCAAGCCGGCGGATTTCCCTCGAAACGGGGTAGGACTGGTCCAAGAACTCCATCGACTTGGTACGTTTTACAAGTTTGAAAAAGCTGGAAAAGCCAATTCATCGCGGGCAGTTAGTCATCGTCTATGAAAGCGATGAAGTCTCTTTTGGCGTTGGCCATAGCCCTGTTGCGTGCCAGTGCGATATTCTGCTCGGGTTCCACATCATAAGTTATCGGTAAAGGCGAGGCCTTCTGAAACTCGCTGACAACCTCGTACCCTTATGTCTGTACTTGGCACCAGTACGTATTGCTGCCAGGAGACGACTTGAAACCATTTGATGCCAGTGGCTCGTTTCAGTCCATTACTGAAGTGGGTTCGCTGCGCCGGCTCGCTGTCCGTGGCGCTGGTGCAACTATATTTTCCCAAGGGGCTGGTCTCGCTATCCAGATTGTCTCGACCGTGATACTGGCCCGGCTGCTCACGCCTGCGGACTTCGGGCTGGTTACGATGGTCACGACTTTCAGCCTGTTGCTGGTGAACTTCGGGTTGAACGGGTTTACCGAAGCCATTCTCCAGCGAGATAAGATCGACCATTCCTTGGCCAGTAATCTGTTTTGGATCAACTTAGGCGCGGGCATTAATTCTCACATTCGTGTTTGCCGCTGCAGGGTCGCTGATGGCACGGTTTTACGGCAACCCGCTGGTCGCGCACATCGCGGTCGGCATATCTTTGACGATCCTCGTCACCAGCACTTCCGTTTTGCCGCTCGCACTTCTCATGCGCGCCATGCAGTTTCCTCTCGTGTCTGCGAATGACTTTCTCTCGCGTGTTGTCTCGGTGGTGGTATCCATCCTTCTCGCCTGGTCAGGATGGGGTTACTGGGCTCTAGTCGCTGGCGCCATCGCCCAGCCCCTCAGCCAATCGATTGGGGCCTGGACTCTGTGTCCGTGGGTTCCCGCATTTCCCCGGCGAGTGGCCGGTACTGGTTCGATGGTGCGCTTCGCGGCCCACGTTTACGGCCGTTTCACCCTCAACTACTTTGCCCGCAATACGGACAACCTGTTCGTCGGTTGGCGCTTCAATGCGGGAGCTCTCGGATTTTACAAGAAGGCATATGACCTGTTTGCGCTGGCCGCTGTGCGTTCAATCTCTTACGAGTGTCGCTGTGTCCGCCTTGAGCAAGCTCAGCCAGGATCCGCAACAGTACAACGATATCTTCTCCGCGCATTGTCGGTTGCAGCATTTTGGGGATGGGAGTGGGGGCGGAGTTCACGTTGGTTGGCAAGGACGTGATTCGTTTACTGTTGGGTCCGGGATGGGAGCCCGCGGGGCAGATCTTCACATTCTTCGGTCCGGGAATGGGCGTAATGTTTCTTTACGGCAATCACAGCTGGATCCATCTTCCATCGGCCGACCAGACCGTTGGTTCCGCTGGGGGATAATCGAGTTCGCTTTCACGGCATGCTGTTTCTGCTGGCACTCCGATGGGGCCCCGTGGGGATTGCTACGAGCTGGAGTCTGTCCCTGTGTGCCCTCACAATCCCCGCATTGTGGTACGCAGGCAGACCAATAGATTTACACGTCGCGCCCGTTATCGGGGCGATCTGGAAATTTGTTGTCGCGTCGGTTGCGGCGGGCTATGCCACTAACGTGCTGATAGGACGACTCGTTTCCTTCAATGCAGAGTCGGGCTCGATTGGGATAGTGGCGAGGATTGCGAAGGTGTCGCTTTTGCTCGGCCTTCTTTACATCGCGGTCGTGATCCTCTTGCACCGGGGCTTGGAGGCCGCTTAATCAAGTGGCCGGCCTCTTGCGCGAAATGATGCCTGCGCCCAAATCCTCGGAGCTGTCCGCAGCAACGTCCGAGGCGACTTAAATGCGGCGACGGAAAAAGACGTGAGTTCGCTATTTAACGTTGGCCTGGAGATTGCCGGGAGGAAGCGGTCCGGCTACCAGTATAGGATCCAAGGTCCGGAAGCGTTCCCGTGAGCACGACCTTGCTGGTTGAGTCCTTATACAGATAGACCGGATCGCCAACACTTCTTCCGACCGCGCTGGCCAGCGTAAGCAGTATTCGTCGAGTAGTTAATTGATGTTATCTGCGCCGTGGCTGACGCGCCCACCCGAATCCAGTCTCCCTGCGTACCGGCCCAACCGGGCTGGAAGAACCGAGCATCAGCTACTTTCAGGGAAGTGCCAGACCCGGAATCGCCAGAGGCCACAGTTGTCAGCGGAACACCGACCCCTACTGCTGGCGATGAAGGTTGCAGAGAGGCATCGGTTGGATAATTGGCAAACAATGGATCCTTATTCCGCATCGCATTGTACGTCGCCTCAGTGGAGTAAGGGAGAGTTCCATGACCCGCCGTAGCTGGTTAAACGCAGAATGCCATTCCCTGCCATGCTGTTTCCAGTAAAGTCCGCACGTGGGGGACCAACTGTTGCCATGCTGTGTTGTAGAAAATATTGTTCTTGACTATTCCATTGGAAGCGTTCTGAAACGAGACCCAGGCGCCGTTTTCACCATCTAGTCTTTCGGTTGCCATCGTGTTGTTATAAAAATGAGCGTTTGGAACGTTATCTCCGATCCCGCCGAAACTTGCGCCAGTTCCGTTAAGATTCTGCGCGAAGTTGTACCGGACGATGAGCGTATCCGCCGCCGGTGCGCCGCCGGTGCGAACGATGATGAAATGACAGTTACTGCCATCGTTCAAACATTTCTGCTCGACGTTGTTCTCAATAAGCGCAAAGCTTAGGACCGGCACTGTGCCAGCGCCAATCTCCTGTATGAAGTCAATGTGTTCGCCGCTCTTCGAGCCGTCGAGGTCATGACAAAAATTATTCCGCACCACGACATTCGCACCACCTAAGTTAAAGCAATCACTGCCGCTATTGAAAATCTCGTTATTCTCGAAGCGATTACGGTCGCCATACACATACACCGCCGCCTTGGTTACTGGAAATAGACCCAACATTCACAATGTTATTGCTGAATACATTGTCAGAACCTCCGCTCCCCAACCCATCGTTAATCTGGAAGACATGAGTTCCGGCCATCGTATTGCCGTCAATGATGCAGTGTTGCGTGCTGCCATTGCCAGTAACGTGTGCACTGCTGGTAAACTTGAATCCCTGGATCGTGATGTAACTCCGGCTCGATATGCTGATTCCGCTGGTGATCGACACCGAGTCGCCTGCGTTGGCTTGAAATGTGATTGGTTTTCCCGCGCTGCCGTTGGCGGATTGCGTCCAGCCGCCGTAGCTGCCCGCAAAGACCAGGCAGGTGTCGCCTGCACCCGCGGCATTCGCGCATGCCGAAATAGTGGTGTAATTCCCGCCGCCCCCGGCTTTCACCGTGTAGTTGGCGGCTTCGGCCCGGGAACTCAGAAGTACCAAGGTCAGCAAAATCAAACAGGGAAGGAAAAAAAGCTGTCGCTCGTGATTCATTAAACCCCCTCGGTGCTGCCATCGACTCGATATTTCAGCCACTGACCGCCCTCTTGAAAACCGCGGATTGACTATGCGTTTCAATCGCTTACGGGCTCACAACGCAGATGTTGTCGTCTATTGTTGCTTAGCGGGGTGATTATACCTTTATCCGGGGACAAGCTGACCTCTCGAAAGTACATCAGCCAATCGGCCCAGCGAACAGATGGAGAAGGGGAGAGGGTACAGTTACCAACGGCAGCTGGCCCCGACCTCCCTGGAATGCGAGGCTTAGAACCCGGGTCGTTATCCGTTTTCGATGCTTAACGACGTGCAAACCCGGCCATGGTTCTACAATAAATCTCGATGTTCTGGAGGGCTCCACTGGAAGACATTCCGGCAGAGCGACCGGCCCCTCGATGCGGTCAAAAGCGGGCCACCACCACGACCGGGCAGTCGCGAGGATGAAAATGCGACGCAACCGAGTCCTCATGATTCTCGAGAACTGCACCTATCTGCGGGATGCTCGAGTCGGAAAACAGGCCAAAGCACTCAGGGAACAGGGCTACCAAGTATCCGTGATCAGTCCAGGTCCCAACAAACTACCATCACGTGTGCTCATTGAAGATATCGCCGTCTACGAGTTTCCACAGTTTTCGTTTGGCAGCGGCACCCTCGGCTATTTGTTGGAATATCTTTATGCAACCCTGGCGATTGCAATCATTACAGCATATGTCTGGCTTACTGAAGGTTTTGACATCGTGCACATCGCAAACCCGCCGGACTGTCTTGTAGTGGCGACATCCTTTTATAAACTTGTCGGAAAACGGATCATTTACGATCAGCATGATTTGAGCCCGGAACTCTATGCCGCGAGATTTTCGTCGCCTAGTCGCGTCCTTGAGAAAATTCAAATCATATTAGAGTGGCTTTCATATAGATTGGCTGATCACGTAATTGTCACAAATGAATCTTGCAGGCAAATAGCCACAAGTCGCGGTGCGATACCTGAGTCGAAAGTAACGGTCGTACGAAATGGCCCCTCCTTTGAGCGGTATCAGACCCTCGAAATCGATACCGATCTGCGAAAAAGAGCCCCGATCATTATTGCGTTTGCGGGAGTCACGGGGCATCAGGACGGCCTCGACTATTTGTGCCGTGCCCTGTGGAGCCTACGCCAAATGGGCAAAGAAGATTTTCTCTGTATCGTACTCGGCGACGGGGACGCCATGTCAGACATCAAAGACCTTGCGTGCCAACTAGCTATCGAGGAGAATTTGTGGCTTGCTGGATGGATTAGCGAGCCGGACCGCTATTATCGCTACTTATTTACGGCCGATATATGTGTATCTCCGGAGCCCTCAAATAGCTACAACGATCGATCGACTTTCGTGAAGATTATGGAATACATGGCTGCCGGTCGGCCCGTGGTCGCGTTCGACCTTCAGGAGAGCCGCTTCAGTGCTGGAGATGCGGCCTTGTACGCAACTCCCAACAACCACCAGGAGTTCGCTGCCAAGCTTGGTGAATTAATGGAAAATGCGGTATTGCGGCACTCCATGGGCGAACGTGGTCGCCAACGAATCAAGACTAGGTTTGCCTGGCAACACTCCATCCCAGCCCTATTAGCGGTGTACGATCAGGTAGCAACTTCAGAATGAGCCTTGTAATCTCGGAAACTGTGGCAATCGAGGATCGTTGCCAGGAAAGTGCAATCGTGGGTAGTCCTTATGCAAGGACGAGGAGTGTGTTCGCACTTGATCCACTACGAGATGCGCGATGGACAGATCTAATCAAGAGAAGTCCATCGTCGTCAGTTTTTCATAGCAGAGAATGGCTGTCGGCATTGCACGTAGCGTACGGTTATGAACCCGTAGTCTATACCTCTTGTGATCCTTTTGCCGAACTTACATCAGGCATCATATTCTGCAAGGTGAGGAGTTGGCTCACTGGACGCCGACTGGTGTCACTACCATTCTCTGATCACTGCGATCCCTTGGTGGAGACCTATGCTGAATTTGATGAACTTCTCCTGTCGCTGCGAGAGAGCGTCGACGGAGAGGGTTGGAACT
Organism: uncultured Acidobacteriota bacterium; assembly: GCA_963799305.1. GTDB lineage: Bacteria > Acidobacteriota > Terriglobia > Terriglobales > Acidobacteriaceae > Acidiflorens. The sequence goes on from CAWCWX010000004.1 coordinate 24,030, forward strand.
ACTGCGAGGTTCGACCTCTTCGCCTGGAGCCCGATGTTGCGACCATGTTCGGAGCGACCGATCGATACTGTTGGCATGCGATTGATTTGCGGCCCCATATTGATGATATTTTCCGGCGCTTTCACAAGAACGGCGTGCAGCGCAAGATCCGCCGCGCGGAACGCGAGAGATTGTCGGTTGAAGAAGGAAATTCGGAGCGACTGCTTGGGCATTTTTACAGGTTGCTTGTGGAGACGCGACGGCGGCAACACTATCCCCCGCAACCAATAAGGTGGTTTCGAAGCTTGATCGCCAGTTTCGGCGACAATCTACGAATTCGGGTTGCATTCAAGGAAGGATTGCCGATTGCCAGTATCTTGACGTTGAACCACAAGGATACGATGACTTATAAGTACGGTTGCAGCGACGCCCGATTTCATGCTTTAGGAGGTGTGGCTCTGCTTTTCTGGAATACGATCCAGCAGGCCAAGACGGCAGGTTACGCTACGCTCGACCTGGGGCGGACAGACAGCAGCAACCAGGGTCTGATCACTTTCAAGGACCATTGGGGCGGAATACCTTCCTACCTTTCCTATTGGCGTTACCCGAACCATCCGCGATCTCACGAAAGTCGGTGGAATGGAAGGATCGCTGGTCGGATCATCGACGCGGCACCTGATCGACTACTCACCGCGGTAGGAGACCTCTTCTACGGACACATTGGGTGAGTCAACGTGGCACTTTTGGGGGATTGACGGTTATTGACACCTCGGCAAGTATCTAACATGGGCGTGGATCCTACTCAGTGAACCAATCCTTCCGAGAATATTTCCGATGTCCGGAGAACTATGTTCGGTTGGCTGTAAGAGACGGGCTTTCCGAAAATAGTGGATTCTTTTGCTTTGGAGAGGGAGTGATTGGCTATGGTAAGTGTGCTGGCCAACCACCTGCCGGCTCCGCGCGAGACCAGCTTCGTGACACACGCGAAGACGTCGAGTGTGCATCTGGGCTGGTGCGTTTGCCGTTTGATTTGGACGAAGTTATTGAGAATCTCCGGCGGGAGCGCTACACAGGAGGCAGACAAAACGGCAGCTCAGGAAAGGGAGTCATCGCACAGGCCTATTATGCGATCCGGCCTTTGCTGCCAGTTGCTGTCCGCAGGCATATACAGCGGGCGTACCTTCGGGGTTGGAATAAGATCCCATTTCCCAACTGGCCAGTTGATCATACCGTGGACAGCATTCTGCGTGGGTCCATGCAGTTACTACTGCGCACGCAGCACTTGGACAAGATCCCGTTCATATGGTTCTGGCCGGATGGTGCGCCCAGTGGCGTGTGCATGACGCATGACGTCGAGACGGCTGCGGGCAGGGATTTCTGTGATGGCCTTATGGGCCTCAATGAATCCTTCGGGATTACGGCCTCCTTTCAGATCGTTCCCGAAGACCGGTATGAGGTGAGTGAGAGCTTTCTGGACTCGATCCGCGGGCGAGGCTTCGAAGTCAATGTTCAGGACCTGAACCATGACGGCCGGTTGTACAGCGACCGAAGCGAGTTTGTAAGGCGTGCACGAAAGATCAACGACTACGGTCGGCGCTTTGGAGCCAGAGGTTTCCGATCCGCCGTCTTGTATCGCAGGCAAGAGTGGTTCTCGGATCTTGATTTTTCTTATGACACGTCCGTTCCTATGTCAGGGCAACTGGAGCCACAGGGTGGCGGGTGTTGCACGGTTACGCCTTATTTTGTGGGCAAAATACTGGAACTGCCTGTTACTACAACACAGGATTATTCGCTTTTCAATTATCTGAGAATGTTCTCAACTGATCTCTGGAAGCGAGAAATCGATCTGATTCGTGAGCAAAACGGACTCATTAATTTCATCGTGCATCCGGATTACATCATGGAGGAGCGGGAAAACCGCCTTTATCAGCAGCTACTCGCTCATCTGGCCTCTCTTCGTTCTCAGAAGAGCGTTTGGATAGCGACTCCTGGCGAAATTGACCGCTGGTGGAGGCAACGATCCACAATGGAGTTGGTTGCCGACGGAGGCGGGTGGCGAATCGAAGGTGAGGGAAATGAGCGGGCCCGAGTTGCTTACGCGAGTGAAAAAGATGGCAGGATCGTCTTCACCGTCGAGCATTCGCGAGAGGAAGAACTCTCCGAACAAAGTCTGAAGAACTCGTGACCGTTTTGGCGCCGAAAACTGCAGGGACTGAACCCACGAGCAATGGGATTCGAACCGCGGTTCCTATCATGCTCCTGACAACAGCATGTGCCAGTGTGCTCGTTGTCATTCTGCTGGCTGGCTTGTGGCCATTTCATGCTGCCCGGAATGACGTCAGCTGGGCGAGTGAGGGAAACGGCATCCTCTTCGGCAAGCGCGGTAGCATCGCGAGTGCGGATAGCTTCGGGGCAAGACCTTCGCGTGCCGGTAGCTCTTGCAGCCTCGAAATCTGGTTGGAGCCGAACCGGGTTGATTCCGGCGGTACCGTTCTCGCATTTTATTTACCGGCAATCCGAGTCACTCCCTTTAGGCTGCGTCAATTCGTGAGCGGTCTAGAACTCCAGCGTCGAAGCGTGGACCAGTCGGCCTCGAATGCCAGGATCTTCGTGGAAGGTGTTTTCAGCCACCGGCAACCGATCTTCTTGACGGTCAGCTCCGGTGAAGAAGGCACGGCAATCTATGTGGACGGAGCATTGGTCAAGAAGTCTCCGAGCTTCAGAATTTTACCGGAGGACTTGACCGGTCAGCTCATCATGGGAAATGCACCGTCGACAAGCAATAACTGGTCTGGACACCTAATGCGACTCGCGATTTTTGATCGCGAGCTTACGGCATCCGAAGTGTCACAACACTTCGAGGCCCGAACGAACATCGAGTACCTGCGTTTGACTAAGAGCGAGGGTGCTGTTGCCAGCTATCTTTTCAATGAAGGGGGAGGCAACATTATCCACAATCAGGTGGGTTCGGCGCCCAACCTTCTGGTCCCAGGACGCTACTTCGTTATCCACCAACAATTCCTGGAATTGCCCTGGAGCGAATTTCATTCCAGGTGGAGTTATTGGTTGGATGTCGTCGTCAATATTGTAGGCTTCGTTCCACTGGGCTTCTTCTTCCGCGCGTATCTATCTGCTGTTTGCAGGATCAAACGGGCCACTTGGGCGACGATTGGTTTCGGATTTGCGGTCAGCCTCACCATCGAAGTGCTACAGGGATTTCTGCCGACGCGAGATTCATCGATGACCGATCTCTTGACTAACACATTGGGGACAGCTCTGGGAGCTCTTGTGTGCACGTGGAGCATGAAGCAGGATTGGTTGCCGCTGGTTGGAATACCCTCCATTCTTCTACCTGGTTCCTGCAAATGAATGAACAAAATCTCACGGTTCGAGGAGTTTCCGACACCGCTCGCTGGGTGGCGTATTTTCGCGCGCTCGAAACGCTACGACCTGATGCGCTTTTTAGTGACCCCTACGCAAAGCGTTTGGCGGGTGAGCATGGGTTCCAGCTCGCGAACACTCTGCACGACGGCAACAAGCACGAGTGGGCGTGGGTCGCACGCACCTATCTCTTTGACCACTTTCTTTCCAGCGCAATTGAGGGAGGGGCAGACGTTGTTGTGAATCTGGCTGCGGGTCTAGATGCCCGCCCGTATCGGATGAACTTACCGGCCACGCTGCAATGGGTGGAGGTGGATCTGCCGGAAATTATTTCGTACAAAGAAGAAATTCTTGCGAATGAGAAACCCCGCTGCCAGTTGGAGCGCGTTTCTTTGGATTTATCAGACGTGCCGGCCCGACGCGAACTTTTCGCAAAGCTTGATGGTCGGGCTACCAAGGCGGTCGTTGCGAGCGAGGGTCTCCTCATCTATTTCACGGCCGAAGAGGTTGCGTCACTGGCCAAGGATCTTGCCGCCGAAAAACACTTTCAGAACTGGATCATCGATTTGGCTTCTCCTGGGCAATTAAGATTGATGCAGAATACGACCGGTAAACAACTGAGTGAGGCGGGAGCCGCTTTCAAGTTTGGTCCTCGCGAGGGTGCCAGTTTTTTCACGCCCTACGGCTGGGAGGCGAAGGACGTCCAGGGAATGTTGAAAACTGCGGCGCAATTCAAACGGGCGCCGGTCGAACTCCTGTCGCTGCTGCCTGAGCCCAAGGGCAACCCGGGGAATTATCCCTGGACGGGCGTCTGCCTGCTCAAGAAGCGCTGATCGCGCGCTGTCCATGAAGAAGATCCCTCAATTGGATGCGGTTCGCGGCTTGGCCGTGCTGTGGGTGTTGCTGCACAACACAGACATCTATCCGTCCCTTCATTTAGGTTTCCTCGCGGCTAACGGGTGGATGGGAGTGGATCTCTTCTTTGTGCTGTCCGGACTGCTGATTACGGGAATTCTGTTGGACTCCAAGGAATCAGAAAGCTATTTCAAGAATTTCTATGCCCGGCGCTGTCTCCGGATCTGGCCTTTGTATTATTCGGCGCTGCTTTTCATGTTCGTGGTTGTGCCGCTCCTGCGTCCATCCGAAGCCCACACCATATTCGAAGCGCGGTCATCGCCGTGGTGGGCGTATCCATTGTTCCTTCAGAATTTTCTGGTTCCAATGCCAACGGCGGCCACCGGGTTATTGGGTGTCACCTGGTCGCTTGCGGTCGAAGAACAGTTCTACCTGGTTTGGCCTCTGGTGGTGCGATTCTGCACTGCGGTTCAGCTTCGCAGGATCGCGATCGCTTTGATTTGTATATCTCCGATACTGCGTTTCTTTCTCTTGCGGCATGAAGTCGTGATCTACTCGAACACGTTCTGCCGTTTAGACGGCCTGATGGCGGGTGCACTCCTGGCGCTTGCAATCCGTTCGGTTAACTTTGTCCCGGCGAAGTTTGTAACGTGGGCATGGATCGTTTTTCTTGTTTCGGCGCCGCTGGCGCTTTTGAGTGAGGTCTTTCATGCCAGGTGGATCGTCTTCTCGTTGACTGCGGTGGCCTCGGTTTCATTCGTGTACCTCGCACTCTTCTCGAAGCAAAGATGGTTGCAGTTGCTGATGACCAACCGGTTTCTGGTTTACACCGGGACAATCAGCTATGGAATCTATCTGCTGCAAAAAATTCCGCTGGATGCTGTGAAAGCGCTTCATCTGGATAAGTACGGTGCTCTCGTGTTCCCGATCACTGCTGTCACGACCTACGCGATGGCGGCGTTGTCGTGGAATCTCCTCGAGAAGCCAGTCCTCAGTTTGAAGCGATACTTCGTGGACGATACGAACCGACAGAGACATATCCTCAGCGCGGCTCCAGGCGTCGTGGAAACCTAATGAGGTCGCCGAGTAGATGACCGCCATATCTTATTGATAAATATAAGGTTAAGTTAAAATAAAGTCTGGAAGAAGCAGGTCTGGCCGTGATATGATCACTCATTAGCTGGACCCGCTAAACATTCCCCCTAAGATTGATTCGAGCACGTTTCTCGTATTCTTGTAGCGCAACCTCGAAGGAGTGAATTTAAAGGCATGATAGAAACTGCCATTATTGGAGCAGGTCCATACGGACTCTCGATCGCCGCCCACCTTCGCCGTCACGGCCTTCCTTTCCGCATTTTTGGGCGTCCGATGGACACGTGGCGCAACCACATGCCCGCAGGCATGATGCTCAAGTCGGACGGATTTGCCTCCAATCTCTTCGACCCGGAGAATGCCTACACCCTCAAACAGTTTTGCACTGAGCAAGGGATTCCCTATGCCGACACCGGGGTTCCGGTCAGCCTCGACACATTTGGCGCGTACGGGCTCGCATTTCGGGACCGCATGGTGCCGGAACTGGAGGAGAAACAGGTCGAGTGGGTTGAACGCATTGCGGACGGCTTTGCAGTGCGTCTTGAAGGTGGCGAGACAGTCACAGCGCGAAACGTCTTGCTGGCGGTTGGGATCACTCATTTCAACTTCATTCCCGACAAGTTGTCAGGCTTGCCCGAGCAGTATGTGACGCACAGTGCCAGTCATCGGGAAGTGGAGCCGTTCCGCGGTCGTAGTGTTGCAGTCATCGGTGCGGGCGCATCCGCTCTTGACCTGGCGGGGTTGCTGCATGGAGCGGGAGCGAAAGTGCAGATCATCAGCCGCAGCCCGGAATTGAAATTCCACAGTGGGCCGAGCGGGAAGCCACGTACCTTGTGGCAAACGCTTCGACACCCCGGGTCAGGATTGGGGCCTGGCTGGAGGTCTCGTTTTTTCGCGAACGCTCCCTGGGCATTCCACTTTCTGCCGGAGAGCCTCCGGTTGGAGGTTGTGCAACGAGCTTTAGGACCTTCCGGCGGCTACTTCATCAAGAATAAAGTTGTCGGCAAGGTACCGCTGCTACTTGGCTACAACATAGATGGCGCGGATATTAAGGACGGCAATGTCCATCTTAGCCTCCGATCGCATGATGGAAGCGTGAGAAGTGTGGAGTTCGAACACGTGATCGCCGCGACCGGGTATGTCGTTGATGTTGATCGGCTGAAATTCCTCAGCCCGGAAATTCGTTCCCAGGTTAAGACGACGAAGGGAAGCCCGGTTCTATCTTCAAGTTTTGAGTCATCGGTACCCGGCCTGTATTTTGTTGGAGTGGCGGCCGCCAGCAGCTTCGGCCCGGTAATGCGCTTTGCTTATGGCGCAGGCTTTGCGGCACGGCGTCTAACCGAGGCCTTGGAAAAGACGCTCGCACATGGAAGGGGGCCTGTCCCGGTTCCCAGCGTTGCGACCACTGCCGAGTGAACAACTCGATCGCTTGGAAAGGCTGAAAGACGGATGAAGCTAGAGACCATCGCGATTCACGCCGGCTACGACGGCGATCCCACAACCAAAGCGGTGGCTGTGCCGATCTACCAGACGGTCGCATTCGAGTTTGATAGCGCGGAACATGGCGCGGCGCTTTTTAACCTGGAAGTCAAGGGAAACATCTACACGCGGATCGGCAATCCCACCAACACCGTGTTGGAACAGCGCGTAGCGGCCATGGAGGGCGGAGTCGACGGCCTCAGCGTCAGCTCCGGGATGGCGGCGATCGAGTACGCGCTGATCAACATTGCCGAATCTGGGAACAACATCGTTTCGACCCCGCAGTTGTACGGCGCGACTTACACCCTCCTGGCGCACATTTTTCCGAAACGGGGAATCGCGTCGCGTTTTGGGGCGACCGATCGTCCGGAAGATATCGAGAAGTTGATCGACGAGAATACCCGCGCCGTCTACTGCGAGAGCGTGGGGAATCCGGCGGGAAATGTGGCGGACATCGAGGGGTTGGCACGAGTGGCGCACAAACACGGTGTGCCGCTGGTGATCGATAACACGGTAGCCACGCCGATTCTGTTGCGGCCGATCGAATACGGGGCCGACGTCGTAGTGCATTCCATGACCAAATTCATCGGCGGGGGCGGCACCAGTATCGGCGGCATGATTGTGGATGCTGGGAAGTTTCCGTGGCGGCAATATCCGGACAAGTTTTATATGTTCAATCGGCCGGAGATCGCCTATCACGGCGTCGTCTACGTCGACCATTTCGGGGACTCGGCATTCGTGGCGCGTTGCCGAACTGTATGTCAGCGAAACACGGGAGCGACGCTATCTCCGTTCAATGGTTTCCTGTTTTTGCAGGGAATCCAAACGATGGCACTTCGGGTGGAACGCCATGTGGAGAACGCTCGCAAAGTAGCGGAATTTCTACGTGACCATCCGATGGTCAAATGGGTGAACTACGTCGGGTTTCCCGACAATCCGCTGTATCCGATGGCGCATCGCTACCTGGGTAACAACTTCTGCTCGCTTCTGACATTTGGCGTTAAAGGCGGCTACGAGGGAGGCAGGAAGTGCTTCAACGCTTTCCGTCTGTTTAAGCGCATGGTGAACATGGGCGACGCCAAGTCGCTGTCGTGTCACCCGGCGTCGACGACTCACCGGCAGCTCACACCTGAGGAACAGGCCATGGTCGGAGTTACGCCGGAGATGATTCGTCTCAGCGTAGGCATCGAGCACATCGACGATATTCTCGAAGATCTAGGACAGGCACTGGACAAGGCCGGAGTATGACGGTAAGGGATCATCACCTGGCGGTTTTGGGGAGGATGTCATGCCATTGATCATCGACGGCGGCCGCGTTCCGACTCGCTGGGCCGAGAGAAAGAACTGGCGGCCGGCGGGATCGGTCGAAAGTCGCTCTGCGGAGGGTTGCGTCAGAATCGCGTTCATCAACAACATGCCGGACGCCGCACTGGAGGACACGGAGGTTCAGTTCTTCGAGTTGCTTGAGTCAGCGGCTGGCGACATTCCCGTAAGCGTTAAACTCCACTCTCTGCCAGGGGTTCCGCGCGGAGAACGAGGGCAGCACCACCTTAGCAACTTCTACTGCAGTACGGACAATCTGTTCGACCATGAGTTTGACGCCATGATCATGACCGGAACAGAGCCGCGGCAATCGAACCTGCGCAATGAACCCTACTGGTCCGCTTTGGCGAACGTCCTCGACTGGGCGGAAAACAACACCGTATCGACGGTATTGTCATGTCTGGCGGCACATGCAGGCGTTCTTTACAGCGACGGTATCAACCGTCATCCCTTGAGTGACAAGCAGTTTGGTGTTTTTGCCTGCAGAAAATCGGCAAAACACCCGTTGATCGACGGTACTGGGGATTCCGTACGTTTCCCGCATTCCCGATGGAATGAAGTGCGGGCGGATGAACTGACGACGTGTGGCTACAGCGTGCTGACCCAGTCAGTCGAGGGCGGCGTTGACTGCTTCGTGAAGAAGAAAAAGCAGAGCCTGTTCGTACATTTCCAGGGTCATCCGGAGTACAGTGCCGGGACTCTGCTGAAAGAGTACCGGAGAGACATTAAAAGATTTGTCCGGAAAGAACGAGATACCTATCCCTCAGCACCGAAGGGCTACTTCGATCCGACCAGCGAAAGGCTGGTCTCAGATTTTAGAGACGTTGTTCTGGCAGATGGGCGAGAAGAACTGATGGAAGATTTTCCTGAAGCAGCCCTGCTCGAGACCTTGCAAAAGACATGGCACTCGTCGGCCATGACCATTTATGGAAATTGGCTGCGCTACGTGTTATCGAAGAAAGCCGAGACGTCGAAGTTCGCAGCCATGCCGGCCGTTCATGAAGATGTCCAGCGCAAACGATCCGCGTTGCCGTGAGAAGAGAGGATTCGCTTGTCAAACGAAGTTTTGCTGTCCCGTGATGCTGCGGTCGCGGGAAGTGGCCATCTGGAGAGTGCCCTGCTTCGCTCGATCGTCGCAGCTACGCCGGCTGACGTCGAGCTGGCTCCCGAGCCGATTCCCCAGGAATGGATCATCAGTGGTACGCCTGTAACCCGCGGCAAGATGCTGGTGAGAAGCAAGGACTACACCGAGTCGGTCGTGGTCTGGGATTGTACGGCGGGGAGTTTTCGTTGGCACTACAGCCAGGACGAGACGCTGCTCGTTATTTCCGGAGAGGCCTTCCTACTTCTTGAAGATGGCTCAGAACGTCGTTTCGGGCCGGGCGACCTGGGATTTTTTCACGCTGGCACAACCTGCACCTGGCGCGTAGCCGATAACATCAGAAAAGTCGCCGTGGTGCGGGAAACGATGTGGCGGCCGTTAGGAATGTGTCTGAAGGCGTGGAAGAAATTCCTTCGGGTTGTCGGCTTGGCGGGCAAGTCGCCCTTGTGACATCAACGGCATCACAGAATACCGCTTGAGATAGTCTTGGGCAGCATTGCAACATGGCATGAAACCTTCGACCCTAAACCTGCGCCCTGGTGACTTTGTAGAAGTGCGATCTCCAGGCGAAATCTTGCACACGCTGGACGAAGACGGCACTGTAGACCGGCTGCCGTTCATGCCCGAGATGGTGGACTTCTGCGGGAAGAGGTTCCACGTTTCGAAGCGCATGGTGAAGACGTGCTACTACGGAGTCACTTCGGGCATGCGGAAATTCCCGGCCGAGGATGTCGTTCTCCTCGAAGGCCTGCGTTGTTCGGGCGAGGCGCACGACGGTTGTCAGAAGGCGTGCACGATTTTCTGGCGCGAGGCATGGCTGCGAAGAGTCGAGGATCTTGAACCGATTCAGACGACTGTCGATCCCGAAAGCGACAAATGGCTGCGCGCTCGACTTAAGACCAAAACAGGTCCCATGAACTACTTCTGCCAGTCCAGCGAAATACTGAATTCCTCGGTTGAACTGTCGCGCTGGGAACGATTTGGAAAGTGCTTCGAAGAAATTCGCGCCGGGAACTGCAGCGTCCTGGAGATGGCGCAGCGTATCGGCGAATGGCTGTTCTGGAAAGTTCGAAAGGTCTTTCGCGGTGTGTATGCCCGCGGAACCCAAAAGACGACTCCCGTGGAGAGCTTGAATCTGACGTCAGGCGAGTGGATCGAAATCAAGCCTCTTGCGGATGTTGCCGAGACTTTGAATGAAAAGGGCTATAACCGCGGACTATACTTCACGCCGGCGATGGGGCAATCCTGTGGCGAGAAGCACCGGGTCGACCGGCGGCTCGAGAAAATTATCGTAGATGGGACCGGCGAGATGCGGAAAATGCAAAACACCGCATTTCTCGAAGGCTCCATGTGCGGATGTTCCTGCGTAGCTTTCGGCGGGTGTCCGCGCAATGAATACGCCTATTGGCGGGAGATTTGGGTTCGCCGCGTTGAAGCTGAGTCGGGTTCAACGAAGCGACCCGAAATCGCCTGACCATCAGTCTTCTAAGACAGAACGCCACAATCGCACGATCTGTTGTCAAGTTCCAGGTACCCGTCGAGAGATCCCATAGATCAAGGTGACTGCTGATGGAACTAGAGAATCTGTGAATATATTTCACATAGTTGGGGCTCGTCCCAACTTCATGAAGGTCGCTCCCGTACTCAATGCCCTGAAACGGCCTGAGAACGTCGTGCAGACCCTCATTCACACTGGACAGCACTACGACGTCAACATGTCAGAGGTCTTCTTTGAGCAGCTGGGGATACCCGCGCCCGATGTAAACCTGGCAGTAGGCTCGGGCAGTCACGCCACGCAGACCGCTGAGATCATGATTCGCCTGGAGCCGGTCGTGGTCGAACGCCAACCGGACATCGTACTCGTCTACGGAGATGTGAACTCGACAGTTGCGACCGTGCTCGTTTGTGCCAAGCTGGGCATTCAGGTCGGACACGTTGAAGCTGGGTTGCGTTCGTTCGATCGGAGCATGCCTGAGGAAATCAACCGCTTGGTCACCGACCAGCTCGCCGATTTATTGTTTACGCCTTCGGAGGACGGGGACGAAAATCTTCGGCGTGAAGGAATCCCTGCGGAAAAGATTTTCCGCGTCGGCAATGTCATGATTGATTCCCTCGTGCGCTTGTTGCCGATCGCACAAAAGACATTTCCAGGAAAAACTGGGACAAATGATTTCCCTGAACGTTATGCCCTAGTTACTTTGCACCGCCCGGCAAATGTAGACGATGGCGAAACTCTGAAGGGCGTGCTCGAAGCGCTTCTAGAGGTGAACCGGGAATTGGCAGTGATTTTTCCAGTTCATCCCCGAACGCGGAAACGAATTGACGATTTTGGATTGGAGGCAGGGCAACTACGCTTGGTCGATCCACTCCCCTATGTCGATTTTCTGGGATTACAGTCGCGAGCGACGGTGGTGATCACCGACTCGGGAGGCATCCAGGAAGAAACGACTTATCTTGGAGTTCCTTGTCTGACTTTGCGTGAGAACACTGAGCGGCCAATTACGGTGTCTATGGGGACTAATGTCTTGGTTGGTCGCGACCGTGAAAAATTACGCGTGGAATTGGCCCGCGTTCTTGCCGGGAATGCAAGGAAAGGAACTGTCCCGCCTTTGTGGGACGGACACGCCGGATCACGCATCGCTGATGTTCTCGTCGCGCGCCTTTCGGGCGGGTAGAAGACGAACCTACTTGTCACCTCAGCCCGTGCACTTGTCGGTGACAGTCTGCACACAGAGTGATCAGGTTCTCGTCCGAATCAGCGCCGGAATGACTTCGGAACGTTCTGTGGTGCACTTCTAGATTCGAAAGTGCGTCGACGCCCGGATCGACAAACAAGCTAGGCTCAGCGGCGGAAATCGAAAGATTTCGGATTCCTTTGCCCTTGATTCGTCTGGTGCGAAGCGGCTAGGCATATGGCTTGCAAATCAGGCAGCACAAGGCCACACAACATGCCATAAGCTGTCAGCGATTGGGAAGCCATCAACTCTTTCCGGGGTTGGTCATTTTAAACTAGTAGTCTTATCGCAAATATGCCGGATTCCACTCACGATCTTGCGGCCGCGGAGTTGACAAACCTCCCCGCCCGCATCTGCGATGTGATCGCACCGTGGGCCGGGGGGTCGCCGGAACGGCCGGCTCTAGTCGAAACTTCGGGCACCTGGACGTATCGGCAACTCGCATCCGCCGTGTCCGACACCGAGCGCTGGCTCCTCGACTTAGGCGTGCGCCCGGGCGACCGGGTCATGATTGTCTGCGAGAACTGCCGGGCGTTCGTCGCAATTCTGCTGGCTTGTGCGGCCATCGATGCATGGCCGGTGTTAGTGAATTCGCGGCTCTCGGCGCGAGAGGTTGATGAGATACGGGATCACTGCGGCGCGCGGCGTGTGATCTACACCACGACCGTGTCGGCGCAAGCGCGCGAGCACGCGAAACGGCATGGCGCCGTCATCCAGGAAGCGCCAGGGTTGGGCCCGATTGCGGTCGGACCGCTCAACGAGCAAGTCGAACCCGAGCCCATCGACTCTGAGCCCGGGCAGCGTATTGCCGCACTGATTTATACGTCTGGCACAACCGGGCTTCCTAAGGGCGTCATGCTCACTCACCGGAATCTGCTCTTCGTCGCAGCGGTGTCGGCGAAGATCCGGTCGCTCACTCCAGAAGATCGTCTCTACGGCGTCTTGCCGATGTCGCATGCGGTCGGCCTGTCGGTGGTCCTCCTGGGGGCGCTTTTGAGCGGCGCGACTCTGTATCTGTCACCACGTTTCGATCCGGTTGCGGCTCTTGCTGCTATGGAAAAAGAGCATTTAACGGTTGTGCTGGGTGCCCCGTCGATGTTCTCTCTGCTCGCCGACTACTCAAAAATGAAGGGAGTGCGCTCGCTGAAGTTTCCCGCGCTTCGCATTATTTCGTCTTCCGGCGCTCCGCTTCTGCCGCCGCTTAAAGCGCAAGTGGAGAGTCTGTTTGGCATGACCTTGTACAACGGATATGGCATCACCGAGTGCTCCCCCAATATTGCCCAGGCAGTTGTGGGAGAGCGCCGCACCGATACATCCGTCGGCAAGATTCTTCCTGGAGTCGAGGTGCAGCTGGTTGGACCCGATCAGAAGCCGGTGGCCGACGGAGAAGTCGGCGAATTGTGGGTCCGCGGTCCCAATGTGATGAAGGGGTATTATCGCGCGCCAGAAGAAACGGCGGCCGCGATCAATCCCGACGGCTGGTTCAACTCCCGTGATCTGACTCGCATGGAAAACGGATATCTCTTTATCGTGGGCCGAACCAAGGAAATGATTATTCGCTTCGGAGAGAATGTTTACCCGGCAGAGGTCGAGGCGGTTCTGAACGCACATCCTGCGGTCGTACGTTCCGCCGTCATCGGGCGGACGGTCGAAGGGACGCAAGGCGGCGAGGAAATTGTTGCTTACGTGGAACTCAAGCCTACAGCAGCGAGTTCAGAGACTGATTTGGCGCAACATGCCGCGCAACATCTCGCCCCGTATAAGCGGCCATCGCAAATTCTGTTTGTGTCCGCGATGCCGCTGACTCCGACCGGAAAAGTTGCCAAAAGCGAACTCGCCAAAATGGCGCCGCTCGCCAGTACCCACTAGGCGACGCCGAGCCGCCAGGCTCTGCCCTTACAAGGGCACTTCGATCAGCGTCGGCCCCTCACCCTCCAACCCCGCCCGTAGCGCTTTCCCGAACGCATCCAGCGAATTCACTCGGATGCCGGGCACTCCCATTCCTCTTGCTAAGAGTGTCCAGTCGAGATTAGGACGTCCGATCTCGAACATCGAAGCGGCGCGAACTCCCGGGTTACCCACACCGAGATAGGAAAACTCTCGCTTCAGAACTGCGTAGTCGTGGTTTGCGAAGACGACTGTCGTAACGTTGAGGCCCTCACGCGCCATCGTCCACAGGGCTTGAGGTGTGTACATGCCGCTCCCATCGGCAGTCAGGCACAATACCTGGCGATCGGGGCAGGCCACGGCTGCACCCACGGCGAGCGGCAGGGCAATTCCAATCGAGCCGCCAGTGTTCCCTAACCAGTCGTGGGGCGGAGCTCCCTTGGTTGCGGCCATTAGCCCGCGGCCCGACGTCATGGACTCGTCGACTACGATGGCGTTCTCGGGCAGAAGGGCACCAACTACCGCCGCTAGTCCCGCCAGCGTGATTTCTCCGCTTGGCATCGGCGGTCGTTCCGCATTTTCGGACGCGAGATCTTCGCCGTGTATCGACAACGCCGCGGCCAGCGCGACAAGTGCTCCCACGTAGTCTTCGCCAGGGCTCGCCAGCGTATGGATCTCGCAGTCCGGCGAAGTGAAGACAGTGCTCTTTCCGGGATAGGCAAAATACGCCACCGGAGCCCGGGCGCCCACCAGAATCAGTTGCCGAAATTCCTTAAACTGTTCTACTGCTGGTTCGAGGACATACTGGACGCGATCGACCTTTGGCAGTCCCGCGCCGCGTTCAAGGCGGGTGATGGGATACGGAGCCAGCAGTTTGGCTCCGGTTGCGGTTGAAATCCGCCCCGCGGTGGCCAGGCCTTTCCCGTAAAGTGCGTTTCCGGCGAGCAGGATGGCAGTTCGATCGTCCGAACGGAGAAGGGTAGCGGCAAGTTCGACAGCCTGTGTGTTTGGCAGGGAAGGTTTCGGCAATGCCGGGATTATGGCGACCGAACCGCCGTCGCTCCAAGCAACATCGGCAGGGACGATTAGCGTTGCAATCTGCCCCGGAGCCGTACGGGCAGCAACCACGCCTTCCGCCGCGTCGCGGCCGATTTCTGACGAGTTGCGAGATGTGCGCAGCCATTTTGAATACGGCCGCGCGATGGCTTCTATGTCCGAGGCGAGGGGTGTGTCGAGGGGTTGATGGTACGTCGCGTGTTGCCCGACCAGGTTGACGATCGGCACCTGCGCCCGGCTTGCATTGTGCAGATTGGCGAGGCCATTGCCCAGGCCAGGTCCGAGATGAAGCAGCGTGCACGCCGGTTTCTCAACCATGCGCGCATATCCATCGGCGGCGCCTGTGACCACGCCCTCGAAGAGACCGAGAACGCAGCGCATTTCCTGAATCTGATCGAGCGCGGCGACGATATGGATTTCAGATGTACCTGGATTCGAAAAGCAGACCTCGACGCCTCCGGCCAGTAGCGTTCTTATGAGGCTTTCAGCGCCGTTCATCGCCATCCTTGCACGTTTAATAATTGGACTACTTCAACGGTCCACGCTGTTGAAGCATTGAGTATACCCAACGGGAAGGAGGTAAGAGACACATCCGTAAAAGGCGGATTTGTTGTTCGCGTCGAATATTTAGTTGGGCAAGGGGTTTTACGAAAAGAAAAACGCCGCCATCCTTGGATGCCGGCATTTTCTTAATGTTCTGAATTTCGAATTTACGGGGTGATCTGGAAGACACCGCCGTTGTACTGCGTGCCACCATAAGCAACCGTGCCGTACAGGTTTCCCTTTTGCCAAACAAGGTTACTGAACGCATAGTAGCCGTCATGGCCGCCGGTAAAGGTGTAAAGCAAGGTATATTTCCAGCTACCGCCCGAGGGGGCAAGTTTGTAGACGGTTCCGGAACCGTAGTTGCCGTCACAGTGTGTGGTGCCGTAAAGTGTGCCGGACGGGTCGAGAACGAGGTTGCGGAAACTCCCCGAGATGCCGGATCCGGGTACGCTGTAGAGGACGGCAAAGTTCCAAGCCCCGTTTGACGGGCTCAGTTCAAAAATTGTGCCTCCTCCTCTCGTCCCTCCCTGCGTAGCGGCGCCGTAGAAGTTGCCCGCCGCATCAGAGATGAAACCCGCGTACGGAAATGCACCGTCGTCCGCGTTCTGGAAATTATGGAGAATCGTTTCTGTCCAGACCTTTCCTGATTTTAGCTGGAAAACCGTGCCAAATCCGCGCGTGCCTCCCACGGAAGTCGTGCCGTAGAGGTTGCCGGCCGAGTCTAGGCTCACACCCGCAATGGGGATTGCACCGTCGGTACCCTTCCCGAAACTGTAGAGCACTTTCTCCGTCCAAGGGTCGCCTAGCGTTTTCGGGGGAGACACCTCGAACACCGTGCCGTTGCCGCTCGATCCGCCTTGGGTTGTAGTGCCGTAGATATTTCCAGCTGTGTCCAGTGTCAGCCCCGCTTCTGGAACTGCCCCGTCCGACTTGCCGGTAAAGCTATATAGCACGGACTCGTTCTGCCCTTTAATCTTGAACACCGTCCCCAATCCGAAAGCACCCCCCGCGGTGGTGGTGCCGTAGAAGTAGCCCGCCTTGTCCCTAACCAGGCCTCCGTGGGGAATGGCTCCGTCTGTGCCGCCGGCGAAGTTGTGCAGCACAGTCTCAGCACCGGCTAAGTTCATCCTGAACACCACTCCGTACTGATAAGTGCCGCCGGAACTCGTAGTGCCGAACAACATTTTTCCATTCCGAGTGAGGCCGTTGAGGGGAATTCCTCCGTCATGTCCGCCTGTGAATGGGTGCAAGACGCTGAAAGTCTGAGCTTGCAAATGTGAAGTCGCGGCGGCCAACCCAAGCATCAGCGCGAGCGCAGCGGTCCTCTTCCATGCTCCGGATATCGATTGAAGCTTCATGCTTAACCTTTCTAACGGTGGGCTGAGGTGCCCACATTCGGTGGGCAGCTCGAGAGAACACGCCCATCGTGAGTGCGGTTAGGTTCTGACAGCAGCAGGAGGTTGTCAAGAATTAGCAGTGCATAAAAACAAGGTAGGATGCAAGACTTTGCGCACGGCAAGCGGTTGAGGCCTGAGCTCAGCTCCCTAGAACGTCGTTCTTCTCAAAAACCCGGAGATTGCCGAAGCGAGGCTTTCGAAATTCGTGGTCATGATACCCAAATGATCGCCGGGCACGGTCGCACAAGCGAACTCCGCCGCCAGATGGGACCAGACCGCAACTGGATCGGCAGGGAAGTCGGTGGGAATTGCCGCGCGGACAAAGTTGATTTTCCCAGGATAAAAGCGTGGCTGGTACAGTTCCAGTGCCCGATAAGCGCTGTCACGGAACGGTTGCAGCTTTGGTGAGGGCGCGTCAATTACGGTTTGAAAGGGAGGGCTGATGCCGAGCCATTGCAAGCGGAAGGCAGCCCTCCGCCAGGCCAGTCGCATGGCGAGCCGGGCGCGCTGCTCGAATGACAGTCGACTCACGTGGGGGTAAGAATCCAGCATGGCCAGGAGGCTGACTTTTTCGCCCTCCGCAATGAGCTGTTGCGCCATTTCTAGAGTGACCAGGCCACCAAGCGAGAAACCTATGAGGAAATACGGTCCGTGAGGTTGCACCTCTCTCATCGCTGTTAGCGAATAGTGGGCCATGTCTTCGATTCGATCCAGCGGTTCCTCAACTCCGTCGATGCCCTTGGCCTGCATTCCGTAAATGGCGTGCGGGGTCTGGATGTGCTTCACGACCTGGTAGAAATCGATCACGCTGCCACCCAGGCCATGGGCAATGAACACGGGCGGTTCTTCGGAGCCCGTTTTCAGCTGAACCAACGGTGGCACGCGGGGAGGGATGGGCTGTTCCAGCAGCGCCGCCAGAGCCGCAATCGTGGGCGCGTGGTAGATCATTACCGGAGGCAGTTCGCGTCCGCAGGCCAGCGCAATCTCGTGGAACAACTCAAGGGTCAGTGAGGAATCGCCGCCAACGTCAAAAAAATTGTCTTCAACGCCGACGGAAGATAGTTGAAGCACGCGCTTCCAGATGGGAGTGAGAACCTCGATCATCGCGGAGGTGGGCATGGATTTCATGCCACACCTCTCGCCGCGAAATCGGTGGCCCGATTGGGAAATCGAAGTTGCCTGATTGGTGCCGTGGTCATGAGTGCGCGAAGGCCCAATAGAGTTCTCGTGCTTTGGTATAGAGGGGGCCGAAGGGCAGTGTGCGATCGCCGATCCGGGTTGCCGGGACCACTTTCGAATAGTTGCCGGTTGCAAAAATCTCGTCGGCGGCCTCAAAGTCGGCGTAGGTCATAGTTTTTTCAATCACCGTGGCGCCATTTTGGCGCAACAAGCCGATGACCCGCTGGCGTGTGATCCCCGCGAGAAACGTTCCATTCGCCATCGGAGTAAATACAACGCCGTCCTTGGCCATAAAAATGTTGGAAGTGGCAAGCTCGGCGACATTGCCCAGCATGTCGCAAACAATCGCATTGTCAAATCCGCGTGAGTTAGCCTCGAAAATCGACCGAGCGTTGTTGGGATAAAGGCACCCGGCCTTTGCGTCGACCGGCATGGTTTCAAGAGTCGGCCGCCGGAATGGGGATAATGTAATAGAAAAGCCTTTTGGTTCGCGCATTGGGGCCTCGTAGACTGAGAGGCACCATTGCGTCGACTCGGGATCGTGATTCTGCACCCAACGCCCTTCCTGGTCCGCCCAGTACATTGGTCGAATGTAGAGGGCCGTGTTGCCATCAAACTTGGCGATTCCCTGGCGTGCGAGTGTAATCCAAGTCTCGATTGGGACGACCGGTTTTAAATAGAGTTTTTTGGCGGATTCATTGACCCGCGCGCAGTGCAGTTCAAGATCGGGAGTGACGCCTTCGAAAGCTCTGGCGCCGTCAAACACCACCGAGCAGAGCCACGCAGCATGGGTCCGCGGACCCATGATCCCAATGTTGCCTTCTTGCCACTTGTCCTCGAAGAATGTCCAAGTCTTCGACCAGCCTTTTCCAGGTGTCACTCGATACCTCGCTTTCTCAGCAGGGCGTACCAATACCTCTTGGGCGCAGGACGTTCCACAAAAAAGGGGAGTGATAATGAGGGTCCGGGGAATGCCAAAGTCACCACGGAACTCACAAACTTCGCGACTCAATTACGGTACGCTATCTCAAATTATAGAGTCAACGCTAACCGTTCGAGTTCGCGCTGCTCTCTTAAGATCTGTGCTCGATCAATGCGACTCGCCGGCCTGAATCGCTCGATCCATGGACTCAGCCAAAGCCTCCGCCGAGTGTCTGACAAATGGCTCGAGCAGCATGCTCGCTGGATATACAGGCAGAACGATAACTTCTTGTCCTCCCTTGGCCAGCTGATCCCATTTTAGGTCTGGCTTGTCGAATATCCGATACTGCTTTGAGGGGCGGAAATCCGTAACCGAGCCGGCATATGGCTTTGGAACGTAACGCCAGCAGGCGTCATCGTTGATTTGCCAAATTCGGCCGAGCACAAGCGCAGTGGACCAGGCAGCATCCGCATTCTTCTTGAACTTTGCCAATAACATTCCTCGCCATACCGGAATTCGGCTGCGCAATATCTCTGTCTTTTCCTCAAGAAACTTGGACGCGCCAGCCAAGTCAAGGCTCAGGAAACTGGCCAGATGGAAAATGAAGCGCTGGAATGCATAGCTGCTTTTGCTCCAAAGCGTGATCGGGATCTTCGACCAGTTCATGGTGTCGAACATCGCGAGCAGGGCCACTTGCTCGCCATCCGCTTGGAGTTGCTGAGCCGCTTCGTAGGCGATTGTGCCGCCACCGCAGTAGCCGCCGAGAAAATATGGTCCATGCGGCTGAATTCTTCTGACCTCCTTCAAGTAAAGGTAAGCCATATCCTCCACGGTTGTGAGCGGAGGGAGACTGCCGTCCAACCCCTGAGACTGCAGGCCGTAGAAAGGTTGATCCGAGCCCAAGTGCCGTGAAAGATCGCGATAGATCAGAACGTTTCCGCCAGCTCCGTGGAAACAGAAGAAAGGCGGGCGCGAGCCTTGAGGTTGAATTGCGACCAGTGGCGACCAACCGGGCGTGGACATTTCGCCGCAAATAACCCGGGCGAGCTCTTCGATGGTAGGAGTTTCGTAAAGCGTGGCCAAAGGCAATTTGACTTTGAATATCTCTTCGATTTTGGCGAACATCCTCACGGCAAGGGATGAGTCACCGCCAAGATCGAAGAAGTTTTGATCGACACTGACGGAGTCGAGTCCAAGGAGCTCTTGCCAGATGGGAACAAGCTCGCCTTCTGTGGCGTCAACGGCGGTGACTTCTTTCGGTTGTTCGACTGCCTCCGCGATCCCTTGAGTGTCCATGTTGCTCATGTTGACCACACTACCGCCATTCTGCTGCCGTTGTTGGGGACATTTCTTGGGGGAGGTTACCGCAGGACTACTCTGTTATGACCACCAGTCACACAGTATGGAAGTTACGTTAAGTGCGAACAACGGTGGCTTAATTCTTCAATGAAGCGTAACCCAAAATGGCTTTGAGTTCAAGGAATTCCTGCAGCCCTGCCTCGCCCCATTCGCGGCCATTCCCCGACTGTTTGTAGCCCCCAAAACAGCCCGCGAAATCTACTCTGGCCCCATTCACGTGAACGTTCCCCGCGCGAATCCGCTTCGCCACTCGGCGTGCCCGCTCCAGATCCCGCGACGAAACGTAGCCGGACAGTCCGTAGGGGCTGTCGTTGGCGATTCTGACGGCGTCGTCCTCGTCCTCGTAAGGAATGATGCAAAGGACCGGCCCGAAGATCTCCTCGCGCGCGATGGTCATGTCGTTGCGAACGCCAGCGAACACCGTCGGCCTCGCGAAATAGCCCCTGGTGTGCCCATCCGCTCGGCCCGGCCCACCCGCAACCAATGTGGCACCCTCTTTGATCCCTGCCTCGATCATCCGCTGCACTTTTTCGAACTGAGCTTTGCCCGCCAGGGGACCGATGTGTGAGCCGTCGCTGGACGGTGAGTCCACTGAGGTCGAATCAGCCGCATTCTTGGCGACTTTGATCGCTTGCTCCATTTGGGAGTGCGGAACTAGCATGCGGGTTGGTGCGTCGCAAGACTGGCCGGTATTGCGGAAGCAGGCTTGGACGCCCTCCTTCACAGCGCTTTCGAGATTTGCATCATCCAAAATGATGTTTGCTGTTTTGCCACCCAGTTCCTGAGTAACGCGCTTGATCGTGGGGGCCGCGGCGGTCGCAACCGCAATGCCGGCCCGGGTTGATCCCGTAAAAGAGACCATCGCTACGTCAGGATGCGAAGCAATCGCGGCGCCCACCGTGGGACCGTCGCCGTTGATCAAATTGAAAACGCCAGCGGGGACGCCAGCTTCATGCAGAATCTGCGCAAAGAGATATGCGGAGAGCGGCGCGTTTTCACTTGGCTTGAGCACCATCGTGCATCCCGCTGCAAGCGCCGGCGCTACCTTGCATCCGACCTGGTTCATGGGCCAGTTCCAGGGAGTGATCAGTCCACACACTCCGACCGGTTCCTTGCGCATCAGGGTTGTGCCCTTCAGTTCCTCGAACTGGAAGTGCTCGAGAACTTTCGCGATCTCGACAAAATGAGCGAGCCCGGCCGGCACCTGCGCCTTTCGGCAAAGCGCGATCGGAGCTCCCATTTCCTCTGAAATCGTCTCCGCCAGCGCATCGCTCTTTGCCTGGTAAACCTCAATGATCCGGCGGAGAAGTGCTAGGCGGGCTTCAACGGTGGTCTCGGAGTAGGAATCGAACGCCCGTTTCGCAGCGAGCACAGCTTTGTCGACGTCAACGGGACTTCCCATCGATATCATTGCAATGGCTTCTTCGGTGGCAGGATTTCTGACTTCGAAGTCGCGCGTCTGGGCCGGGTCAACCCACTTTCCATCAATGTAGAACTGGCGACAATGTTTCATTGCCTCAGTATAGTGTGAGGCGAGCTAGAGCGGATTTGAGAAGCGATCTGAGGTTCCCTAAAGACCTGCTCCACCCGAAACGCTCTCTTTGTGCGGGTCGTAACGCTTTCGGAGGAGCCGGTAAAAGAACGAGGTACTCCTTTGCAGGGATTGCCGAATTGTTAGCGTCACCCATGCTGATCGGCCGATGGACGGATCTTTCGAAGCCTTCCACATCACTCCGAGCATCTTAAGACGCTCTCGATGAGTCATGCGAATGCGGACTCCCCTGGAAGCGATATGGTCGTATGTACTCGCTTCCAACAAGGCCGATCGAACGTCTTTACGAAAACATTTGAGCAGAGACAATGGAATGTCGTGTTCTATAACCGCATCTCTGACGTAATAGGGAAGTTCCCCGCGTTCGATCAGGGTAGCCAATAACAGCGTGTCTTCTGCTCGAACGGCGGAGGGATCAAAAAGGCCTTTTTCGAAATCCACCTTCGAGCGTCGAATCGCAAATCCAGCGGTGTTCAAGTAGCGAATGGACCCATCCGGCCGGAGCAGTTGGTTTTGAAGTGCTTTCAATCGGAGTTCTTCTGCCCGGCCGACCACGCCGCGGCCGTTTCCAGCAAGGCTAAGCTGAAAGTAGTTCTTTGCAGGCAGGGCGGCGGCGGTTGATGCCAAACCCGAGAGACACTTCGGTCGCAGTCGGCTATCCGCGTCTACAAACAGAAGGAGCGACCCTTGGGAGGTGTGAATTCCGTAGTTTCTCGCGCTGGAGATCCCCGCATGAGGCTGCCTCAGAACGGTCAACCGAAAATGGTTGGAGAATTGTCGAATCGATTCGGGGGCAGGCTGGTCGCTGCCGTCGTCGATGACAATGACCTCAGAATCTGGGGGGGCGGTTTGGTCCGCCAGCGAGGCTAGGCAGGGATTCAGTGCCGCCCAGTCATTGTAAACAGCGATGATAACGCTGAGTAGCGGCATCGGCGGATGTAGGATGGCATAATCGATCCGGAAATCACAGCTCAATGAGTGACATTCGTCACATGGATCGAGTTTGGGGGATAGGGGTACTCTCGCCAAGTACGGGCGGCGGGAAGATGCCGTTGGCCCTTTGCTACAAGGTCCACAGGGGTCGCCACAGGCCACCACGCCCCGGCGATTGAGGTCATGTATCTGTATGAAAATATAGCTAATTGGGAGCGGACCGTCGGTTCTTGTCGAGCCTCCAAAGAAACTTGACAGGAGTCCCAAAGCACGCGACAATAAGTTCTCCCTCGGTTAGTGGTATCCCCCTCAGTGGTTGTTTGAGTTCCCCCTAGGGTCCAGTAAGATCAGCCATTCATAATCCAGGAGAACGCCTTGCCCGAGTCCATGGTAATAGCCAACCCAAGTGTCCCCGTGAGACGACCAGTACAGATCAAGGAAGTTGTTGTCATTGGAGCCGGCCCGTATGGGTTGAGTGCCGCAGCTAATTTGCTTGCCGCTGGCACCGAGCCCTATGTCATCGGGCAAGCGATGTCCTTCTGGAAAAGAAGTATGCCGGGAGGGATGCTTCTTCGCTCGAAGAATGAAGCCTCAAACATCGCCGCTCCGCAAAAGCACCTTTCCCTCAAAGCGTACGAAAAAGCAATCCGGCGCAAAATAGCCGACCCCGTGCCGATTGAGGACTTCATCGCCTACGGAGAGTGGTTCCAAAAACAAGTCGCTCCAGATCTCGATACTCGCCAGGTGCAGAAGGTCTCCCATGACGGCGGAATTTTTGAGGTGACCTTCGAGGATGGGGACAAACTGCAGGCCAAGTCCGTGGTATTGGCTCTCGGTATTGGCCCTTTTGCCTATCGGCCCGAGCAGTTTGCCGATATACCCCGGGAACTGGCTCCGCATTCTTCGGACTTCAACGAGTTTTCCCGATTCAAGGGGAAACGGGTCGCGGTACTCGGACGAGGTCAGAGCGCACTCGAGTCGGCAGCTCTCCTCCATGAGCACGGTGCCGAGGTCCAGATTCTCACTCGCGACCCGGCGCTCATCTACCGACCATACGCATGGAAGAAACATATCTTTCGCGCCTTGACTTCAGGCCCTCTCCTTCCACTTTCTTACCGAGTCATTCCGCCGACTGATCTGGGTGATGTATGGACTTCCCGAAAGATGGCAAAGCCCGAATTATTTCGGCGGCAGACCCCAGAGGATCAAGAGAAGCTCCTGCGGGCGTGCGCAAGGCCGATCGGCGCCTACTGGCTGGAGCCACGGCTAAAGAATGTACGGCTGAAGACCGGGGTGAGCGTTGGCCGGGCTGCCATCTCTCGAGATGGCTTGAAGATTGAACTGAGCGATGGAGTCACAGACACTGTGGATTTTGTCGTGTGTGCCACTGGCTATCGGATTGATATTTCGAAATACCAGATCGTGGATAGTTCGCTCCAGAGGAAGATCGAGAAGACTTCCCAGGGCTATCCAGTATTGGATATGAAGTTGCAGACAACTGTTCCGGGGCTCTACATGGCAGGAGTCATTGGAGAGAAAACCCTAGGGCCGACATTGCGATTCGTAACTGGAACCTCCAATGCTGGTCCGCGGTTAGCGGCATCGATCACTGGCAAATGATTCTCCGCCATTGACCACACAGGCACGCAAAAAGAAACGGAGCCCAATGCGAAAGACTAATAAGGATCGACCAGGAGCAATCATTCTAGGTGGAAATTTTGTCGGGTTGGGAATTGTGAGAAGTCTCGGAGCGCGTGGCATTCCGGTTTGGGTGATCGACGCCGACCGCTCCAAGTCGATCGCTCAGTTTTCCCGATTCACTACGCGATTCATAGAAACCAAAGAACCAATTGTCGAGGTCCTTCTTCGAGAGGGAAGAGAACATCATCTCGATGGCTGGGTCCTGTTTCCTGTCGCCGACGAATACGTCGAAATCCTGTCCGACAATCGTCATCTTTTAAGTGCAATCTACCGGGTGACTACCGCGCCCCCCGACGTCACAAAATTTGCGCTGGACAAGCGGTTGACCTATCGTCGGGCTGATGAATTGGGCATTGCGACTCCCTGGACTTCGGTCGGCGACTCAGTGGCCGAGGTGGAAACAGAAGGCGTTCCTTATCCAGCAATTCTGAAGCCCGCCGTCAATCATCATTTCTTTCCGCAGACGAATATTAAGGCGCTCCCGGTCGAAAACCGATCGGAGTTGGAACGGGGATTTGCTCAAATGAGCAAATATATTCCGCCGGATGAGATTCTTGTCCAGGAGCGCATTCCCGGAGGGGGAGAGAATCAGTTTTCCTATTGTGCGGTCTGCAAAGACGGACGCGCCTATGCGTCGCTGGTGGCGCAGCGCAGGCGGCAATATCCGGTGGATTTCGGCAATGCCAGCACGTTTGTGGAAACAACGAGCCAACCCGTCGTCGAAGAAGCCGGCCGACGGTTCCTGGAGAGTATCGGATTTGATGGCATGGCCGAAGTAGAGTTCAAGTTTGATTCGAGAGACGGAAAATACAAGATTCTCGACGTCAATCCGCGAACCTGGGGTTGGCATACGCTAGGTAAAGCTGCCGGAATGGATTTTTCCTATCTACTCTGGGGTCAGGCGGTAGGGCTGCCAGTAGTGCCCATTGAGGCAAAGCACAAAGCGGCCTGGATTCGGGAGATCACAGATATCGTGGCCATCGCCAAGTCGCGCAATCGTTGGGCTGACGTCAAAAGACTGATGACGGCACTCTACAGCGGCAGGTTCACTTCGGCCACCTTCAGCGTTGTGGATCCAGTTCCGTTCTTCGCTGAGTTGGGGTTGTGGATTTCTTCAGGCGTATCACGACAAAGAAAAGCCAAGGCGTTTCTCCAGCTCAATCCTTCCAGTTCTCAACCTGAGCGATCGGGCGCGCGAGAGGTTTCTGGAGGGGTTCCCCGTTCTCGGGCTCGGTTCTGGCCGTTTGCGAGTGTTAGGACCACTCGGAAGGCAGCGAAGGTGGTGCAGGCGGGGCCATAGTGAGACCCCGCAAAATGATCTCGTTGTCTTGTTGAAGTCCGGGGCCGGGGAGCGGTTTACAATGGGCAGGTCGGGTCGCGGAACGCGACGGCCATCGACTTTGATCGCGGCCAGGACTTCTGCAAGGACTGGGCAGGATGAACGTGAGCAGCGTATTTGCGGGTGCCCCGAAGCTGGGCCGTGAAGGTTCGTGGTCACAGCCAGCGTCGCCGCCGGGTTTCCCGACTCGCCATGTTGACGTCTGGAGAGTGCGTCTTGACGAATCCGCAACACCGGGCTTCGAGAGCAGCATTCTGTCGCCAGATGAGATTGCGCGCGCCAGCCGATTTCACTTCGAGAAAGATCGAATTCACTTCAGCCGATGCCGCTCGGCACTTCGATTCTTGCTTGCGGACTACCTCGCTATCCCCGCCGCCGAGATTTGCTTTGAGTATATGGCCGCTGGAAAGCCTCAACTCGCAGCCGGACAGAATCCACGCGCGTTGCACTTCAACGTATCCCACTCGAGCGGCATTGCGTTAATCGCGGTTGGCAGTGGGGAACCATTGGGCGTGGACATAGAAAGAATCCGCAGAGATGTGGACACAAATTCGCTGGCCGAGAGATTTTTTTCGATTCGTGAACGCGCCGGGCTTCGGGCCTTACCGAAGCATCTCCGCGTGCCAGGCTTTTATGCCTGCTGGACGCGCAAGGAAGCTTTCCTCAAGGCGACGGGCGACGGACTCTCATTTCCGCTGGCGAATTTCTCCGTCACTGTCCACCCTGAACGCGATCCTGAACTTGAGGAGATCGATGGGAACCTGGAGGCTGGGAAGCAATGGTTTATGGCAGACCTCAGCGTCGCGGAAGGCTACCGCGCCGCAGTGGCGATCGAGCGCTCCGATTGCCGTTTGGAGACTCATGGATGGAACTGATACTGGTATCGCGGGGTCTGTCCTAACCCCAGCGAACTGGTTGAACACCTGCCGATGAAGCCAAAGCCCTATCATGCCTTCACTGGGGGCTTCGTTATCTTGGTAGCGATGTCCGTGATGTTCTGGTGGCGTCCGTTGAGAGACACATTAAGGCTTGCGCTCGAACAAGATGCCTACACTCACATCTTGCTGATTCTCCCGTTGGGCGCGGCGCTCATCTATTTGGATTTCAAGGCTCTCCGAACCGACCTGCATCCCAGTCCTCGCATCGGCTCGGTGTTGCTGGGTCTGTCGTTGCTCATCGGTTGTTTTGAAAGGTGGGGGATGGCGGGCGCGTCTGAAGATGTCCGGCTGACGATCGCAATATTTGCGCTCGTGACGTGGTGGATCGCGAGTGTTAAGGTCTGTTTCGGCGAGCACACTTTTCGGTTCTTGCTGCTTCCATTGTGCTTCTTGTTCTTACTGGTGCCCCTTCCGGAAGTCGTACTGAACGTGATCGTTCGATCTCTTCAACACGGATCGGCCTGGATGGCCGCATTGCTCTTTCAGGTTGTCGGCGAACCCGTCCAGCGGGATGGAGTGCTAATCTCGCTCACGAATTTGGATCTCGAAGTTGCCAAGGAATGTAGCAGCATCAGGTCCAGTTGGATGTTGGTTGTTACCTCAATCGTTCTCGCTGATTTGTTCTTGCGTTCGTGGCAGAGGAAAGCGCTGCTCATCGCCGCCGCAATTCCACTGTCCGTAATCAAGAATGGCCTGCGGGTGTTTACGATCGGAGAGCTTGGAACTCGAGTAGACCCTGGCTTCCTTGATGGGAACCTGCATCATCACGGAGGGATTGTTTTCTTTGGCATTGCGGTGCTTGGCGTCGGCGCCCTGCTATGGGCGCTGCGGAGAAGCGAGTTGTCGATACGGAGTGAGGCCGACGTATCGGTTGAGACATGAAGGTAGGCGACCATCCAACCCTCTACCACTCACGAAAGAGAGAGCGTGTGTTCTCATATGCCGTCGAGATTCCGGGCCGGTTTCAGAAATCAGGTTTTCAGGGCTGCGAGTTTTTCCGTCAAGACATGAGCTGCCAATCAAGCCGAAAACAGCAGAGCGCCAGCGCTCGCGTTTTCGCTTAAATGCATTTGGTACCACCCAAAAATGATGTTCTTATAAAGAGTTGCAAGGAATTGCAACTATGGCGCACCCTTTGTCGATGTCAGATGGAATCTCGCGACAAACCCTAGATTAATGAGCCTGTTACTCGGCACTGCCGACTCGCAAAGTGTCGAAGATCGTTCAGTTCATGAAACGGGATCTGTCAATCTTTTGCGGTCCGCAGCGCCACCGACTGGTGTATAATCTCGCCCGCTCGCGACTGCCCTGTTTTTAGGGCATCCACTCGTTCTATGAGTCAGGAGGGTTTTAGCATGGGCCACTTTGATCGTCTGCAGTTGATTGGAAGGATTACCTACTACGTCGGCTGGATTGCGCTGATCGCCGGTGGACTGGTGCAACTTAACATTGCAGCAAAGCTCTTCTTGGCGATCAGTCTAACGAAGCGCAATCTGTTTGAGCTCAGTGCGATTTGCTTCGTGATTTGCATTGCCTCGGCTCTCCGAGCCCTCATCCTGGCCGGAGACCAGATGTCCGGATCTATGAGAAAAGCTGCGTAGGGGATCGCTTGCACCCCGATGGGTGCGAACTGCGCTACGGCTCCATCATTTATCGACTCCCGTTGCGGGAGTTTCATTGCGTCTACATGGAAGCTCGGCGAGCAGAGCTGATCCTCACTAATAAGGGCTATCCCTGTCTTGTTGACCAGCCGGGACCCATGCGACGAGGGGGTTAGGGTACCAGTGTAGTCTAGCGAATCTCCCCGACCGCCTTGTCCCCGATGAACAGGCACTTGTCGGACTGTGAGTAATTGATCGTTATTCCGATACGTTAGTGACTAGATATTCACCTGGTGGCGACATCGCGAGAAAAAACAGCCGCCCAGACATCGGGCGGCTGATATCGCGCAAAGTTGGTCAAATCTATTCCAGGTCTTTTAGCTTCGAATTGCTGACAGGCTCAACGCAGTTGGTAATACCGCCTGTTCTCGCGACAAAGTGAGTGATCGTGAATTGCGGGGCGCAGTTTACGTCCAGACCACTCAAGTTACCCGTTACAGTGGCGCTTTGGAAGCCCGCGAAAGAGGCGTCTTCCAGATGGACACCGTCACCGCCATTGCCGGTTACTATCGCACTATTCCGAAACGCTACCGTGGAGCCAGCGCGCATTGTTATGCCATTACCGACGCTCCCACTCACTGTACCGCCGAGGAGTGACAGGTTGGACGAGGCCGCCAAAATGCCACTCCCGTTGTTGAGAACGCTGGAATTGGAAGCCAGGAAGTAAGACCCTTCGAGGACGATTCCTTGCGCCCCATTCGTTTGGAAAACGTCATTGCTGCTGGACATTTGCGAACCACCTTCGACCGTTGCGCCGCGGCCCCCGTTCTCGATCACATTGCTCTCAAGAAAGGAACGGGAACCACCACTTACCCCTACACCCCCAGCCTCAATCGTGTTGCCAGTCAGGTAACAAACACTTGCGGAGCCACAATTCACGCCCCCGACTCCGCCGATGATAGTGAATCCCTGCACGGTCACGCTGTGCGAGTCCTCAACGTCCACGACCGCTAAGGTTCCGTTGGAACGGTCCCTGATCGAGGCGCCATTCTTGGTGATCAGGGTCAGTCGATCCATGCTTTGAACCACTATGTTCTCTCTGCAACTGCCTGCCACAAATATCGTATTCGGTCCCTGGGGATTGGCATTCGCCAAAAGTTTCACGGCCTTGTGAATCGTTTCTTTCTTGTCGCAATTCACGGTTAGGTTCGCAGCTTGAGCGCGCTGGCTGGCCGCCCCAATACACCCCAATAGAATCAACGCAAAAACCCTTGCTCTTTGTCTCATGATGTTCACCTCGATGAAGTTCAAATTCCTTTCGCGTTCAATACAGGCTTTCGTGCCTTCCTTACTCGCAGAGCCGCTATGGCACAACCGTGATGGTGACTGTTCCCAGTTCTCCCGTGTCCAAGGTTGCGGTAATTGTGGTGGTCCCAGTCGCTACAAGTGTGGCGTGTCCACCAAGGTAGGGATAAATGTCCACGATTCCGCCCGGGCTCGCTGTCCAAGTCGCGAGGCCACCGACATCCAGTGTGCTGCCATCGGGAAAAGTTTCTGTCGCATAGAAGTCGATCTCTGGAGTTGCAGACAGACTGAAGGGGCCCGTCGGAGTGATGTCCAGGACACCCGTCTGCCCGACGACCACCAGTGTCGAACCCGTTTTCCCGTCCAGAGATACCCTAATCGTGGCCGAACCGATCCCCGTCCCGGTGACCAGCCCCTTATTCACCATTGCTACGTCCGGGTTCGAAGTACTCCAAGGTGCAGAGCTGGTCACATCTTTGTCAGCGAAGTCGGTGGCGGAGATTTGATATTCAGCGTTCGCACTCACCTGAACCGTCTTACCCACCGCGATGGAGGGCGCCGAACGAGGTTGCAGAGTGACGGCGACCAGAAACGGATACTTTTGTTGGTTGGTACCCGCGTTGGTGGCGCTATTGCACGCCACCAGAGTCAGCAGGGGCAGCGGAAGGGCCCCAAACAAAATTAGTGAGAAGATCTTTGCTGCCATGGTCTTCATGGAAGACTCCCTTTTTGTTTCTTGTGAGGGGATTCTTGCCAGTGATTCAGGCCAGCAAAGATCCCGCGCGGTAGTGGCATTAGTCTGCCGTGATCCGTTGAGCTGTCACGTTGCCGTTCCCATGACCAATGATGTTCCCGTTGTTGTCATACTGGTCGACGGTAAAAGTCCCCGCGTAACTGTTGTGGCTCCGATCCAGGACCACCTCTTGCCTCATGTTGAGGGGGCCGATGAAAATCGTCCCAGTGGGGTCCCACTGCATCGCAAAGTGATTGAGCTTGTAGGTAGATCGCCCGGTCCGCTTCCACACACCCATGCAGAAATTGCCGGATATCGGCGGGACGCGACGAGTTCAGGATTTCCGTTCCATCGGCGTGCCACTGGGTATACCCCTGATCGATCACGGTGCCGTCGGGTAATGAGAGCTGCACTTTCCAGAAACCTACGATCGGCGCGCCGACCCAATCGTTCCTGGAAACCGTCTCCAAGGACGTAGGTTTAAGCGAAGCCGACGGCTTCGGGTTCGAATAAGCACATCCGGTGTTGGACGACTGAGCCAATGCTCCCTGCGCGAGACCGAGAGAAATAACGCCGAGGGCCAGCCATAACTTAGTGTTCTTCATAAATGTTCTCCTCAGAAAATCCGAATTAACCGCCTGCCATTTCGCGACGGCCCGGAGACATTCACACAAGTCAGGTTTGGGCGCAATGCAGCGCACTTCAATTCCAGTTCAACTTTTCTTCAAGAGACAAGTGGCTGCCAGCACAAGACTTACAGCCGACGGCTTGAAAATATCTTTTGACGCCTATACCGCCCCCTGTTACTCTCGACGCCAATCGGGTGCAACGGGTCGGTATGCCCACCTCTGTCTCTACCCCACGCCGTATCGCGTTTGGCGACTACGAAGCAGACCTTCGATCGGGCGAGTTACTAAGAAATGGGAAACGAGTGCGGCTACAGGAACAGCCGTTCCAATTACTCGTGATGCTCTTGGAGCGTCCCGGAGAGCTCGTCACCCGAGACGAGATTTGCCAAAAACTGTGGTCGGGAGACACATTTGTCGACTTCGATCGCAGTCTGGGAACTGCGGTCAATAAGATTCGCGAGGTTCTGAACGATTCCGCCACGGAGCCTCGTTTTGTAGAAACCCTGCCTCGGCGGGGTTATCGGTTTATTGCACCGGTCAGGCCAGTTGTGGAGTCCCCGGCGGCGGATCGGGAGCCATCTCCCCCACAAGAGAATAAGGTGGGCGATCGGACCCCAGCCGTACGAAGAGTCATTTGGGCTTGTTCTTTGGCCGCGCTGCTGATATCGGGTTTGGCGGCCTGGGATTTTCTGCGTACTCCTCCCGTAAGGTCGATTGCAGTACTTCCGCTGGTGAGTTCTTCGGACGACCCTGGGCAGCAATACTTTGCCTACGCCGTAGCCGACGAGCTGATCACCAACCTGGCCCAGATCGGTTCGATTCGGGTCATCTCGCATACCTCAGCCTCGTCGTACACTCACACGCATAAGACTGCTCCACAGATTGCCCGCGAATTAGGCGTGGATGCCCTGGTCGAAGGATCGGTAGCGCGGTCCGGCAATCGCGTGCGGATGACCGCGCAGCTCATCCGCGCCGCTTCGGACAGTCATTTGTGGGCGCAGACGTATGACTTCGATATCAGCGACATTCTCACCGTGCAAGGCAAGCTGGCACGTGAGATCGCCGACAGCATTTCTGTTCGCCTTACCCCGCACGAAAGGGTTCAGCTCGCGCGTGACCGTCCCGTAAACCCAGAGGTCGCCCTCCTCTACTTCAGAGGCTCGTATCTGTTGAGCAGGTCAGACGCCAAGCGAGCCAGAGACCTGTTCAAGCAGGCGACCGACCTAGACCCGAACAGCGCGGAAGCCTGGGCCGGGTTGGCGGATGCATTGCACACGATGGGGGTGCAGGGCGACGACGACGCCTTCGAGCCAGCCAAAGAGGCTGCCAAAAGGGCTCTGGATCTCGACCCATCCCAGGCGCAAGCTCTGATGGCGTTAGGCGCGATTTCCTTCCTTTTTGACTGGAACCCGGCACAATCCGAGGACTACTTCCGGAGGGCGATCGCTTCCCGTCCGAACTACGCGATGGCCCACGCTCTCTTCGCCACCACCCTGGCACACCGCGGCAAGACCGAGGAGGCCATCCGGGAGATCAACACGGCTATCGGCCTGGATCCAGTTTCGGTACCGATCAACTCATTCGAGTGGCATGTGTATTTCTGTGCGCGCCGTTATGACGACGCCATGCGAGTCATACTGGCGGCAAATGAACTGGATCCCACATTCGCGCCGGCCTACGGACGCCTCGCCCACAGCTACGATCAAAAAGGCGAGTATCAGAAGGCCATCGACACGCGCGTTCGCGGCCGCATCGTGGGAGGAGAGTCCCCCGAGACGGCAAACCGCGACGTCGCGGGTCTCCGCGCCGCACTTGCCTCGGGCGGGCACCGCGGGATGTGCCAGTACGAACTGGACCAGATCCCACTGGCCGAGCGCTACAGCACCGGCCCTGCGGGCTTGTACATGTGCCTGGGCAACAAAGAGGAGGCCCTCACGGCACTGGAAAAGGGTTACCAGAACAGGGAGCACTATTTGATTGTGTGGATCATCGCCCCAGAGTTTGACGCACTGCGCTCCGAGCCGCGTTTTCAAAAAATTCTGCGGGATCTGGGCCTTTCATCGTGAAGGGCTTCTTGCTCCGCCACCACCTTTGCGCCGGCTGGGCTTGTTTCATCCTCTCGCTGAGTGCATTGGCACAGGTTCAGAATGGCCAAATCACGGGCGTGATCTCCGACTCCTCCGGTGCGATCGTGCCTCACGCCAGCGTACACGCGCGCAATCTGGCGATCGGATACGAATCCGATTTTGAAAGCAACGGTTCGGGTATCTATACCATTCCGGAATTGATCGTTGGCTCCTACACCATCCGCGTCAGTGTCAGACGGGGACAAGCGTTCTTCAAAACCGCATTCTAGATCAAAAGCCTATTGATCAAAAACATAGACTAACCATCGACGGCGATGGGGCGCGAATACTCTGAACGAGGCCCCAACGACGATATTGGGCCGGGTCCCGCGGACGAGCCTACGTCGAACCGGCGAACCCACCCAGGGCACCAGTGCACAGGCGGAACCGCCTTGCGGGCGTTATTTTTCGACCGCAATTTCCCATATTGCAACAAAATTAGCAGGCGAGGACCGGCCCCGCCGGTTCATTATTCCATTCCGTTGCCCAGAAGGCGTATCGTGAAATTAACGACGTTGCCGGCAGACTCTCTAGCACAGGTGCCATTGGATAGTTCGCTGGAGAGCTCTAGTTCGGAAGGACGGGCAGTCGAAAAAAGATTCCAGGTTCTGACGGAGAGCAGTGCATGAACATTTCAGTGATTGGAGCCGGCTATGTCGGCCTGACAACGGCGGCATGCCTGGCGGAAATCGGGCACACGGTCGTGTGCGCCGACAACGATGAGCGCAAGCTCGAGCTCCTCCGGAATGGCGAGATCCCGTTCTTCGAGCCCCACCTCAAAAAAATCGTAGTGGGCAACACCGGGGCTGGCCGCTTGCGGTTTGAGACCACCGAAGATGCCGTTACTGGCGCCCAAGCGATTTTCATCTGTGTGGGGACGCCTCCGTTGGAAAACGGCGATGCCGATCTTTCCGCAGTCGCTAACGTGGCGCGCACCATTGGACAGCGGACCTCCGGCCCCTGCCTGGTCATCGAAAAAAGCACTGTCCCGGTACAGACTGGGCAGCAACTCAAGCGGCAACTCGATCTCTACACTAGCAAAGGACTGCACTGCCATCTGGTATCGAATCCCGAGTTTTTGAGGGAGGGCTCGGCCATCGAAGACTTCTTCCATCCCGATCGGGTGGTGATTGGCGTAGAAACGGAAGAAGCCGCGCGCCAGATGGAAGAAATCTACCGGCCGATTCTCGAACAGAGTTATGCATGCCCGGTGCACGCGCAATGTAGCAACCGCCGTAAGCCTGCCTGGATCGTGACTGATACCAACTCCTCGGAGTTGATCAAGCACGCTTCCAACTCGTTCCTGGCCATGAAGATTTCCTTCATTAACATGGTGGCCGACTTGTGCGAGGTCGTAGGAGCCGACGTCACCAAGATCGCCCTTGGCATGGGGATGGATCCACGCATCGGTCCGGCGTTTCTGAATCCCGGTATCGGCTTTGGCGGCTTTTGCTTTCCAAAGGACGTCCAGGCCTTTGTCCGCATTGCCGAGAAGGCGGGTTGCGATTTTTCGCTGCTGAAGGAAGTCGAAAAAATTAATAAGCGTCGTATCGATTTGTTCGTGGAAAAGGTTCGGCGCGAACTTTGGGTCATTCGTGGACAGAAGATTGCCCTATTCGGCCTCGCATTCAAGCCCAATACCGATGACATACGCTTTGCACCCGCAATCGAGTTGCTGAGGGTGTTGATTCATGAAGGTGCGATCGTGAGCGCGTATGATCCGCAAGCTGGCGAGAAGGCCCGGGCGGCTCTACCCGAAGTTCGATATTGCTCCAGTCCGTACGAAGCGGCCCGAGGTGCGGACGCAGTACTGATTGCCACAGAGTGGGAAGAGTTCAGCAAACTGGATTGGCAGGAACTAAAGAAGCTGGTGGCGCGTCCTCTGATTCTTGACGGCCGGAATATGTTCAGCCCTGCGGTGATGACCGCACAGGGATTTCATTACATCAGCATCGGTCGCCCATCGGCCTTTTCGGCCACCGGACAAGAACCCCCCGTTCAGGACGTTGCCGTTTTGAAGTAGGCCTGGCGATCAGAGGGGAAGGAACGCCTCGCACCATCGCCGGAGTTGTCGCGACCTACCACTAACTACAAAGCTCGCCTCCGAGTGATTCCGGAGGCGAGCTGATTACCTAATTATCTGAGCGAAAAGCTATGATTGATTGGACTGCAGCGAGCGCGAACGGATTACCATCGCACCCAAGCAGGTGATGCCTGCGCCAAGCAGGTAGATGGCAGCCGATCCGCCTTCCGGCACTTGCTGACATCGCCGATCGCGTCTCGGATCGCATCCACGGTCTCCGTCTCTACCCGGCTTTCCAGCAAAAGACGCGGGCGCCAAGCAGAGTAGAAACAAAGCAGCTAAAACTAATTTTCGATTGCTCTTCATCAGGAAGACTCCATACCACAATATTTTTCAACTTAGGGGAGTCCCTGCGGCAGAGATGCAAATTCGAAATTCGCCCCTGGCAGTTGTATCCATTAGGCCTTTTTTGTAACCCACTGTCAATATGGTACTTTTTGCAACAGTTGCAAGAGAATGCAACTTGAGCGAGGTTTTTCCAAGCCGGAATTTCTTAAGAAGTCAGATAGTATTTGAAATTTTTATAAATCATTGATTATGCTGGCATTACAGCCACACGTCGTTCTTGTTGATTGCAGTTCGATCGCGTCAGAACCATGCGAAAGATTCAACAGTACGTCCTTCCGTTCGGTCTTATTGCCTTCGTATTCGCAGTCGCCCTGATGCGATGCACAGGTCCGGCCAAGCCTCACTATGTGACCCTCACGTGGGACCCTCCTGCCGCCCGCACTGGCGTCACACTCGCGGGATATAACGTCTACCGCCGTACAGCCGAGAGCAATTCTCCGGTCAAGATCGCCGAGAAAGTAACTGGCCCAACTTATGAAGACCGGCTGGTGAGCAGTGGCCGGAAGTACGTGTATGTGGTGACTTCAGTGGACACAACCGGCCGCGAAAGCGGGTTTTCGGCACCGGCGTACGCAGAGATTCCCTCACCTTAGCAAATGCTCAGTGCGATTGAAGCTCATCAACATAGCAGGGATATTCTCGCCGCGCCGACGCAGATATTTCGGGATTGAGATCCACTGTTTGGACAGGGTAGGTCGCGGTGGTTACAGCCAATAGCCGTCCTTGTGGCGCATACGCGAATCCGCCGCCGCCAAATTGAGTTCCACCGCTCGATTGGCCGACCCGGTTCGAACTAACGACATAAGCGCCTGAGACGAGCGAGGCCATAGCGGCAGCGATTTTCCATGGCTCTACGTTCATTCCTGATGCGCGAGGTATCACAATCAGGGAGGCGCCTTGCTTCCCGTATGCGCGTGCGCGTTCGTTGAACATGGCCTCCGTGCACAACAGCACGCCAACCTTCAGACCCAGAATCTCGGTTACGTCAAACCCCGAAGCATCGCCGGAGTACCATTCGCTTTCGAACCATCCCCGCTCATTGGGAAAATACTGCTTTCGGTGCAGCGCGCGGACGACTCTGTTTTGAAGTACGAATGCCTCATTCGCCAACTGCTTGCCGTTCCACACCGGGCGCGAGGAAATAATTGCGGGCACCTCCAGATCGATTAGTCCTGCCAGCCCGTTCTCATGCATACGGATGCTCGCGTGCGCCGCGTCCTCCGAAAATGCCGGGCTTTCCGCAAGCCACGGCCCGAACGGCAGTTCATTCGTGACCAGGATGTCGGGACGGGCAGCGATGGCCGAGTCTTTCAACTCCCGCCACTGTGCGTTCTCCGTTGAAAGGTCGTCGGGCCATTCCACAAAAGCGATTTTCAGTGGCGTCACCATATCGCAACACGATCCTCTGGCTTCAGATATAACTTGTCTCCCGGCGCGATCCCAAACGCTTTGTACCAGGCCTCGACATTGCGGACTGTATCACTACGATATTCCCCCGGCGCGTGTGTGTCCGTGGTGATCTGCGCGCGCAACGCGGCTTCGCTTTGAACCTTCCGCCATCGCTGCGCGAACGCCAGGAAGAATCGTTGCTCGCCGGTGAGTCCGTCGATGACGACGTCCGTCTTGCCCTTCAATGACAGTATGTAGGCGTCATGCGCGACCAGCAACCCAGCCAAGTCGGCAATATTTTCTCCCAGGACTCGCCTGCCATTGACGCAAAGATCGGAACGCGGGCAGTAGCCGTCAAACTGCGTCACCAATTTGATAGCGGCGGCATCGTACTTGGCGAGGTCTTCCGCTGTCCACCAATTGCCGAGGCGCCCTTGGGCATCGTAAATGTTGCCGAGTTTGTCGAAGCTATGGCTGACTTCGTGCGCGATCCCGGCGCCGGCAGAACCATAATTGGAGGCCGCGTCGCCCTGGCTGTCGAAGTATGGTGGCTGAAGGATGCCGGCGGAGAAAAACTCGGCATTGGGACTGAACATGATCACCGCGCCCACGATTTGCGGATCGATGCTCCACTCGTTTGGATCAGCCGGTCGTTTTAACCTGGCGAGATTCTGCAAATGATTGAACGCTTCCGCCCGGCGCATATTGCCGAAGGCGTCATCGCGCGTGATATCGAGCGTGGAATAATCGATCCAAGTGTTGGGATAGCCGACGCCTATCCGGAGCGCAGCCAACTTGGCCAGCGCCTTTTCTTTTGTCTGCGGGGACATCCAGGTGAGGTTTGAAATGCGGTTGCGATATGCGGCGATCAAATTGCCGACCATGGTTTGCGCCGCCGCCTTCGCTTCCGGCGGAAAATAACGTCGCGTATAGAGTTGGCCGACCGCCTGTCCCAAGGCGCCGTTGGTGGCGTCGATGGCTTTCTTGCTATGGTCTGGCGCTTGCTGCGCCCCCGCGAGGATCTTGCCGTAGAAGGCGAAGTCCTCGGCCGCGATCGCTTTGGGCAATACGCTGGCGTAATGTTCGATCAGGTGAAACCTGAGATAGTCCTTCCACACATCGAGGCTCTCGCTGCTCACCAGCGCGGACGTGCCGGCCACGGCTGAGGGCTGCCAAACGATGAATTCGGGTTGATCATCAACTCCGGCCGATTTGAAGTAGGCGTTCCAGTCCATGCCAGGCGCTTTGACATTGAACTCGCTACGCTTCCACGGGTTGTTCTGTTTGAAGACGTCAGTCGCATCAGAGTCAGGAGCATGAGCTTTCGCGATCCCGATCTCGAGCGCCAAAACACGCGCTGCCTTACTGTCCGAGTCTGCAACACCAGCCAGTTTCAGGACCGCCGCCATATGCGCCTGATACTGATTGCGCAACGCAGCCATCTTCGGAGAGGGATCGATGTAGTCCTGGCGATCCGGCATGCCCAGACCGCCCTGCAAAAGGTGGAAGATGTAATGCTCAGAGTCTTCGAAACCCTGATTCACCCACACTCCGAAAATATGGTCGGCATTGGATGTTAGCCCCTCAACCTCGGTATTCAAGGTGCTCCCTAGATAGTCCGATAGCGACGCTTTGTCGGAGATCGCCGCGACTGCGCCCATTTCATCGGCGAGTGGCGTTAACGCCTTCGCCTCGATTCGTTCTTCGTCCGTGAATGCGGCGTAGTAGTCGCCAACTTTTTGCGTGACGCTGCCCTTAGGAGCCCGAGCCGAGGCTGCCTCTTGAATCAGATTGCGTACCCGCTCGTTCGTCTTCTCTATCAACATTGCGCTCGTTCCGTAGCTCGACTGGCCGGAGGGGGCGGCCGTCGCTTTGAGCCATCCACCATTCGCGAACCGGTAGAAGTCATCACCGGGCTTGACGGAACGGTCCATGTCCTGCGAGGCCGCGTTTTGAGCGACTTGTGCGGGGACGGGAATTACGGAAACCGCGAGAGCGAACAGGGTGACCACGAAAATATCGCGAAGAGAAGTCATGGATCTCCTTTCAAACGAGCTACACCCGCGACGCGAGTTGCACTGGATATCTCGCAACACTCCGTCAAACGACGATTGGCATGGATTGAAGGGGCACTGAGATTGCCGCAGCCACTTCTTGATTCGTACGGGTCCTCTTACTTTCACGAACAGGGCGCTGGCTGCAGATTCTCCAGAGATACATAGCAGCGTAAGCGCGCCATGGTCTCCAGGGTTCGGCGCGCAATTCGAGCTCGCGGGCGTTCTCCAGAGCCATGGCTTGCAAGAGCCCGAGATCGCTGGAGGGAAATGCATCGGGCTCCCCGAGCGCGCGCATGGCGACGTATTGCGCCGTCCACTTTCCAATGCCAGGAATTTCACAGAGCCGGTTCAGAAGGGACTCGGAACTAGCGCCTCCCTCAAAGCGAATCTTGCCCTTACAGACTGCGCGAGCCAGCGTCCGAATGGTTTCTGCTCGCGCTCCGGTCAAGCCGATCTCGCCAAGGGGCGCATTGGCAAGAGCTTCGGGCGTGGGAAAAATGTGAGTGAGTTCCACTGCTCCGAAGAACGGTCTGCCAAAACGACTTGCCATGCGGCCGGCCATGGCCGTTGCACCTTTCACAGTGATCTGTTGTCCGAGAATTGCACGCACGGCAAGTTCGAATCCGTTCCAGGAGCCTGGTACCCTGACCCCAGGATCGGTTTCCACACCCGCAGATAGAACGGGATCGTCTCTGAGGCTTTGCACGATAGCAGCCCAATCCGCGTTCAGGTCGAACATCGAGCGGACTCGTTCCACAATGGAGAACAGCAATTGGGGATCACTGAAAGCGATCCGCAGAAGAAGCGCGTCGCGATCTTCCGCGAGGGCAACTTCAAAATAACCGTCGCGGCCATGCAAGGAAATGGTCCGCCGATATTTACCATCTTCCACAAGTTCGACGCCTGGTGTGGCTCGTGCTGCCAGAAAGTCCAACATGGCCTGCCAGTGATATGGAGGACGAAAGTGAAGACGGAAAAGGTAATGATTGTCGGGTTGGGTTTCTGTCTGCCGCGCCAGCCGCCGGATTTGAGTGGGCGTTCGATGGTAGACGTTCCGAATGCCCGCGTTGAATCTCCGAACGCAGCCGAATCCGGAAGCCAGTGCAACCTGATGCATGGGCAGATTGGTTTCGTCGATGAGCTTTTTCGCGAAGTGTAGACGGCGAGTCTGAGCCACCGCGATCGGAGTGGCTCCGAGATGTTTCAAAAACAACCGGCGCAGGTGCCTGGCACCAACCCCCAACCGTTCCGCGAGAACATCCACTCCTCCTTCGTCCAGTCCACTCTCGCCAATCAATCGCAATGCTCGTGACACTGTGTTTGAAGTTCCCAGCCACGCTGGTGTCCCGGGAGAGCTTTCCGGACGGCACCGCAAGCAGGGGCGAAAGCCGGCTTCAGCGGCCGCGGCCGCAGTCGGGAAATAACGAACGTTTTTTTCCTTCGCGGTAGGGGCGGGACAAATCGAGCGACAGTAAACACCGCTGCCGACGACGCCGATAAAGAATTTACCGTCGAATCGGGGGTCGCGCGTCAGCCGGGCCCGCGAGCATGTCTGCAAATCGAGATTCATTTCGTTGCTTCGAATTCTTCGCCCTGTCTGCCCGAATCATAGCCCACTCCGAAGAGCGTAATAGACGTTTTCGGACTGCAATCCACGGCAGATACTGATTGAAGTAGCCACGTCCGGAAACGTCTCATTCGCGCGAGTCGCGTCCGCAATCGTCCATCCCGTCGTTATCCACTTCGTTATGATGGCGCTGGCAGTGAGGATACCTGGCGAGTCCAAACAACTGCCGAACGATTGCTGTCGCTTTCTTGCGCCATGCCTCCCCGCCTTCGCCACTGCGTCGAGTGCCCCAAATGCCATACCCGATATCTGCTGCGCTTCAGCCGGTATAGTAATGGGTCGTTCTTGAGGCCATTGGCGGAAGCGCTTGCAGAGGAGTGGACGCTGCATTGCTCCTGCGCCAGACCTTACCTTTCCAGTCGTTGGAACTGGAGTGAGTTGAAGCAATACGCGATTACAACTCGCGCGTACGAGCTCGGTTACGGCCCTCCAGAGGAGATCGTACCCGTGAGCGCTCACTCGCGGACCTCCAGGTAGGGGCGACTATGTACTGTCCCACTCAACCTGCAAGTATCGGGCGACACCCAATGGAATCCACTAAGAGATGTACTATCAATCACTTGCCTAGTACGTCTGGTCGATAAATCGAACGCCAAGATCAACAGCCATGACCCAGGGGGCCGGCTGTCCCACCAGAATGACGCCGATCGTCGAAAGTCGGCAACCAAGTAATCGCGGCTGGAAACTCATGTAACTGGTGAAATAGCACACAGGTGGTCTGTGCCAAAATCGACTTCGTGGCATCTTATCTAACATGGCTGTAGGGTTTGCGATTCCCGGCAAACCCGGAATGTGGGGTTCCGGTGAAACAGTTGGGAAAAGTTATCCGGGCGGTGCAGGCTTTTGGCCGCGAGATGTCCCGGCCGCCGAATGCGGTCGAAGCCAAACGTGTCCCCGCAATAGGTCTCGCTTTGGGCGGAGGCTTTGCGCGAGGCATCGCGCACATTGGGGTTCTTAACGTCCTCGAAGAAGAGGGCATTCCCGTTCGCATGATTGCAGGCACCAGTGTGGGCGCAATCATGGGTGCAGCGTACTGCAGCGGACTCACCATTACAGAACTGGAAGGGCTCGCCCACAAAGTTCGCTTCACAACTTTCGCGCGCTGGACGCTCTCCCGCTATGGTTTCGCCTCCAATGACCGCATGACTTCGTTCTTGAAGCGGACTTTGAAAGTGCAGACATTTGAAGAGTTGCGGATCCCTCTCCTCGTGACGGCGACCGACTTTAACACCGGGGAAGGGGCGGTTTTTCGCTCCGGTTCCATCATCGATCCGGTGCGAGCGAGTTGCGCCTATCCGGGAATGTTTCTGCCCGTAGAAATGGACGGGCGCTGGTTGGTAGATGGCATGCTCTCCCACCCGGTGCCGACGTGTCCCCTTCGCGCAATGGGCGCGGACCGAGTGCTGGCCGTCCATTTGAAAGGACAATGGTCGAAGTCGACCGCGCCTCGGCATCTCTTCGACGTGATCGGACAGTCCTTCGCCATCGCGCAAGACATGATGAGTCCGGTATGGAAAAGCGCGGCCGATGTCGTCGTCGAACCCGATGTGGCTGGTTTTGACTATGACGATTTCGCGCGCGCCGACGAATTGATGCATGTAGGCGAACTTGCGATGCGCCGCGCCCTCCCCGAAGTGCGCCGATGGATGCAGATTCGGGCGGAGGAGGCGGCTCCCGCGAAAACGGGTGCGCTGGTCGCAAGACCTGCACCCATGCCGGCGCGCTGATCTGCGGCTTTCCTGGCGTGCCATTCGCCAGCCACGATCAACGGCTGGACCGACCGGTTACGTTCCGCCGCGATTCAGTTTTCGCCGCGTCCAGCCTTTCCCCGATGGCCGCAAACGTGGCGGCGGGGCCTTTCCATCGCAACTGGTCTACTTCGTCGAAGAGTGGGATATCAGTGCGGAGGGTCGCGAGCGTGCGGAAGAGCAGGGCTTGGTCGTGCTCCAGCTTGAGAGTTTCTGCGAGGGCGCTGGCGTTGGTGGCATTCACTCGCCACTCACGCCAGTCGTTGGGAATGCTTTCGATGTGGATGAACTTGGCGAGCACGGCAGCCGAAGATTTTGCTCCCCAGCCCCGCAGGCCGGGATAGCCGTCGGCCGCGTCGCCTACCAGGGCCAAGTAGTCGGGAATGGATGCCGGCGAGACGCCGAACTTCTGGACTACGCCGGCTTCGTCGATCGTGACGCGGGTTCGACGATTCAGTTGGACAATGCGCGTGCCCTGCACACATTGGGCGAGGTCTTTGTCGGGAGTGCAGATGATCACTTGCTCGACGCGCGAATCTCGAGCGGCGGCGACGGCTGCGGCGGCTAGGGCGTCGTCGGCTTCGAACTCGATCATCGGCCACACCACTACGCCGGCGGCTGTCAGGACTTCTTCCAGCAACGGGAATTGCGCTAACAGGTCGGGTTCGATGCCGTCGCCAGTCTTGTAGCCCGCCCACAGCTGGTTGCGAAACGATTCGATGACGTGGTCGGTGGCTACCGCCACGTGGGTGGCGCCGGCCTTCATCATGCCGAGAACAGAGGCCAATACACCGCGGACGGCGGCAACCTCGTGGCCGTCTTTATCGCGGGCGGAGGGGAGCGCGTAGTAGTGGCGAAAAAGTTCGTAGGTGCCGTCGACGAGGTGGACTTCCAAAGCGCGAGCTCCCACACCACGCTATAGGAACGGTATCGGGTGGATCAACTCGCTTCGTGGTTCAACATTCCCGATTCGGTTTCTTCCGCTAGACTGAATCACGGGGTGAGGATCACGCTCATGCATGATTTTGGGTTCCGGCAGTGCCGGCGTTTCATTTGGTCAGTGGTTGTCCTGGTTGCGGTTTCGGTCTCTGCTCAGTCGGTTGCTCCCGAATTATTCAATGGGTTGAAATGGCGATTGGTTGGGCCTTTTCGAGGCGGCCG
Source organism: uncultured Acidobacteriota bacterium (assembly GCA_963799305.1). Classification (GTDB taxonomy): domain Bacteria; phylum Acidobacteriota; class Terriglobia; order Terriglobales; family Acidobacteriaceae; genus Acidiflorens. Next base: position 67,592 of record CAWCWX010000004.1, read on the forward strand.
AGTGGTCGCGGTCTCGGGAGTGCCCGGGGATTCGACTACTTTCTATTTCGGAGCCGTGAACGGCGGCATCTGGAAGACGACGGACGCCGGCACGGTTTGGACCCCGATTTTTGATGGGCAAAGCGTCGCATCGATTGGCGCGCTGGCGGTGGCGCCATCGGATCCGAAGATTATTTATGCGGGAACGGGCGAGACAGATATTCGCGCCGATCTTTCCTCGGGCACGGGTATGTACAAATCGGTCGATGCCGGACAAACCTGGACGCACATCGGCCTCGACGAGACACGGCAGATCGGCCGCATCGTGGTTGATCCACAGAATCCGGACGTCGTGTATGTGGGCGCCTTGGGGCATGTGTACGCTCCGAATGAAGAACGCGGCGTGTACAAGTCGACCGACGGCGGCGCGCATTGGGCGAAGGTTCTCGACCGCGGACATGAAACTGGAATTTCAGATCTCACGATGTGTTCCGGAAATCCTCGGCTGCTGTTTGCGGGGGCTTGGCATACCTGGCGTCCTCCGTGGAGCACTTACGCTACGGTCGATGGCCCCGGCAGCGGGCTTTTTCGATCTGCGGACGCCGGCAAGACCTGGTCTTCCCTTAGCGGGCAGGGGCTCCCCGAGGGCGATTGGGGACGCGTAGGGGTTGCGGTTTCCGCTGATGGCAAACGGGTCTACGCGCTGATTCAGGCGAAGAAAGCCGGACTCTACCGTTCGGATGACGGTGGCGATACGTGGGTCCTGGCGAATGCCGATCCGCGTCTAACGGGCCGGGCATGGTACTTCAATCGGATTACGATCGACCCGAATAATTCCGACGTGATCTATATGCCGAATGTGGCTCTCTATCGTTCGGAGGATGGCGGGAAGACGATTTCTGTTGTCCGGGGCGCGCCGGGCGGGGACGACTATCACGAGCTTTGGATCGACCCGAAGAATTCCTCCAGCATGGTGCTGGGGACGGATCAGGGGACGACCGTCAGTCTCGACCGCGGCCGGACCTGGAGCACCTGGTACAACCAGCCCACAGCGCAGATGTATCACGTCATCACCGACAACCAGTTTCCTTATGTTGTCTACGGCACGCAGCAGGACAGCGGTAGCGCAGCCGTGCCCAGCCGCACGAACCACGACCAGATCACACCGCGCGACTGGTTTCAGGCGGGCCCGAGCGAGAGTGGTTACATGGCTCTCGATCCCAAGGACCCGAACATTGTTTATTTGACGGGACCCTTCGGCAGTGTTTCGCGTTACGACCGGCGCACGGGCCTCAGCCAGGACATTACGCCGTGGCCATTGTTTCTTTTCGATCGCGAGGTCTGGGAGCGCAAGTATCGCGCGCCGTGGACTCCGGTGCTGGTCTCATCGCCAGCCGACCCCGACACGCTCTTGCTGGGGACCCAGTACCTGATGAAAACTCGGGACGGAGGTTTGCATTGGGAGACGATCAGTCCCGACCTTACCGGGGCCAAGCCAGATGCGAGCGGCGCCAAATCCCAAAGGCCGCCGACTGTCGAAGATGCCAGGCAGCGTGGATTGGGCGTGGTGTTCACGATTGCACCCTCGCCGCTCAATCGCGATTTGATATGGGCCGGAAGCGATTCGGGGCTGATCCATCTCACTCGCGATGGTGGAAAGAGCTGGAAAGACGTTACTCCTCGCGGCCTCAGCGATTGGAGCAAGATCTCGTTGATCGAGGCGTCGCACTTTGATCCCGCCGTTGCCTATGCGGCTGTCGATCGTGCTGCCTTGGATGATCGCACTCCCTATATTTATCGTACGCGTGACTACGGGGCGACCTGGGATCTGATCAGCAGTGGACTTTCCGCGCCGGCATTTGTGCGGGCGGTACGCGAAGATCCAAAGACCAAAGGCCTGTTATTTGCGGGAACCGAACTCGGTGTTTACGTTTCGTTTGACGATGGAGACCATTGGCAGCCGCTGCAACTGAACTTGCCGGTCACTGGTGTTCGCGACCTGACGATTCACGGCGATGATCTGGTGGCGGCAACTTTCGGCCGCTCGTTCTGGATTCTGGACAATATCTCTCCACTTCGGCAAACGTCTGAGACCTCGAAAGCAAATGCCGCATGGCTCTTTCATCCCGCGACGGCGGTCCGCGTGGACAACGACTCATTTTCCGGAACGCCCCTTCCGCCCGAAGAGCCGACGGCGGACAATCCTCCGAACGGGGCGATGATCGACTACTTCCTGAAGAAACCGGCAAGCCGGGTGGAGTTGGAGATTTTCGACGCGCAGCAGAACCTGGTCCGAAAGATCTCATCTGAAGATCCAGTATCGGCAAAACATGCCTCGCTTCCGGTCGCCGAGCGATGGTTTCCCAAGCCCGAAGTTCTGGAGAAGACTCCCGGTATGCACCGATTTGTGTGGGGATTGAACTGGGGCAGTTCGGGCGAGCCCGTGGCCGACGAAGATGCCGACTCAAATAACCCTAGCGGGCCCAAGGTGATACCCGGAAATTATCAAGTGCGGCTTACGGTGGATGGTCAGACCTACAACTCTTCTTTACAAGTGGTGATGGACCCGCGTGCCGCTGCCTCTCCGGAAGTGCTGGTGCAGCAGCTGCAGTTGGGCAGGAACATATTTGGCGAAGCGACGTCAGCGTCGATTGAGCTTAAGGAAATCGCTGCAGTACAAAAACAGCTTGCCAAACTCCTGGAGAAGGCGGCCGCGATGAACCCACAACTCAAGTCGGCGGTGGCGGAGGCTCAAGCCAGCCTGGGGAAAGTTCTCAAGCATGAGAGTACCGCGACCGATCAGAGTCCGGGACTTCAGGAGGCTTACCAGGGATTAACCTCCGCTCTTCGCGTGGTTGAGAGCAGCGATCGCACTGTGCCATCGCAGGCCATTGAGCTGTACAAGTTGTCGAGTCAACAGGTAAAAGCAAGTCTGCACGAGTGGACTACATTCAAGCGGGAAACCTTACCGGCGTTGAACCGGCAGTTGCGCGACAGCAATCTTGGTGCGATCTCCGTCAGCGAAGTGGAAAAGGAAGGGGATTCCCAGGACACTCGATGAACATCCAGGAACGCTAAAATTCGAAGGCGGAGAATCGACGTTGGCGTCCACACAGACAAAAGCAGGATCGTGCATCTACGACCTCGACACCCCCGCAACGCTAATTGACCTGGATCGTCTTGAGAACAACATCGCCGACTGGCAAGGTCACGCTGACCGTTGCGGCGTCGGTCTTAGACCGCACATCAAGACTCATAAGATTCCTGAGATCGCGCGCATGCAGATGGCCGCCGGTGCGCGCGGGATCGTCAGCGCCAAGGTCAGCGAAGCAGAGCCGTTTGCGGCGGCGGGCATCGAGGACATCTGTATTGCGTATCCCGTCGTCGGCGAGACGAAGTGGCAGAGAACAGCGGCGCTGGCGGCGAGGATTAGGACTCTGACGGTGAACTGCGACAGCGCGGAGGCGGCGCGCGGGTTGTCGAAAGCGGCGGTTGCGGCTGGGGTTACGATCCAGCTCCAGATCGACATCGACAGTGGGCTGCATCGCGGGGGAATTCCACGGGAGGACGATGAGGCGATCGGAGAGATTGGCCGTCGAAATACAAGCGCTGCCCGGTTTGCGACTCGCGGGGATTACGACATTTCGTTCGAGCACATTTCCCGGCGCGCCCGAGTCGCGGTAGATGCCGGGCAATGCCGAAGGACGCTTGGTTTCGGAGATCGCAAATCGCTTGCGGGCAGGCGGCGTCGAGATCAGCGAGATTACAGCTGGTAGCACGCCGACTGGTAAATGGGTCGCTGAAGTAGCGGGAGTTACCGAGGTGCGAGCGGGGAATTATGTTTTTTATGACTTGATGCAGTTGAATAACGGCGTCGCAAAAGAAGAGCAACTGGCGCTCTCGGTTTTGTGCACGGTGGTGAGCAAGTCGGGAAACGGCGATCTGACGATCGATGGCGGCTCCAAAACGTTCAGTGGCGACGGAGGCGGCCTTGCGCGGGCCGTCGATCGTCGGATCCTTGTGGAGCGCCTTAGTGAAGAACACGGAGTCGCGCGCACCGAGGAGGAAGTGAAGCTGGGAGAAAAAATCCGCTTCTTTCCTTACCACGCTTGCACCTGCGTTAATCTGAGTGACGAAATCATCGGCTTCCGAGGCGAGCGGGTGGAAGTGGTTTGGCCGGTGCAGGCACGGGGACTCAGGACATAACCGCGCAGTGTCGAAAATAATCCGAGGAGAGGGAATGACGAAATACGTGATTCAGACGAAACAGGGCGCTGCTCCGCAAGGGGCGTATTCGCAGGGCTGGCGTGCCGGGGACTTTATCTTCGTGACCGGAACTGGTCCTGTGGACCCGAAGACGGGCAAATTGGCGGGCGAATCCATCGAAGAGCAGACGGAACTAGTGATCAGCAATATGGAGTCTGTGCTCGCCGCCGACAACGCTACTCTGTCGGACGTAGTCAAGGTGACGGTTCACTTGAGTGACCCATCACTCTTTGCTCGCTACAACGCGGTCTACGCCCGTCGTCTTGCTGCTCCGTATCCGGTTCGGACCACGGTTGGCAGCGACTTGGGTGCGCTGCCCGGAATGCTGATCGAAGCCGATTGCATCGCGTATGCGCCGCTGAAAAAGTCTGCCCTGCGAAAACCCATCCCAAAGAAGAAGAAAGGCATGAGCCAGCGCGGTACCCAAAAGCGCTCCAGTCGGTAGTCAGCGGTTGGCGCGCATTCTCGAGGCCGATTTTCGAAAATAGAAGTAAAGGGGAAGGCCTGCGGCGATCAGTCCCACGCCAACGCTCGATTCGAGCGGCCGGGTGTGAATCGTATTCCACACCAGCCAACCGGCAACGACTACAAACACCAGTGGCAGGAATGGGTAGGCGAGCGTTTTGTAAGGACGCTCCGCGTCCGGCATTTTCCGCCGCAGGGCAAAGACAGAAGTCGTGACCAGCGCATAAAAAATCCACGAAGCAAACACGACACAGTCGGTGAGCTGATCGTACGTTCCCGACATGGCGAGCAGACTCGCCCAGATTCCCTGCAACACGATGGAGAACACAGGGACATGAGTCGCGCCGCTAAGTCGTCCGAAGGGAGCGAAGAACAGGCCGTCGCGGGCCATCGCAAAAGGCACCCGGGCACAGGAGAGAATGGTGCCGTTCAAGGCGCCCAACGTCGATATCACAAAGACCAACGAGACGAAGGTTGCGCCGTGATTCCCCCAGAAAGTCTGGGCGGCCCTGGCCGCGACCGGGAGTGCGTCGCGGTAGGCGGTGGAGTTGGAAGTCAGGACTTCGGAAAACGGGAGAGCGTAGAAATACGAAAAGTTAGCCACGCAATAAATTACGACGATCGCTCCCAATCCGATGATCAGACCTCGGGGAACGTTACGGGTCGGCTGCTGTACTTCGCCGGCAACCATCGGCATCTGATTCCAGCCTTCGTAGGCCCATAGTGCTGCGAGCATCGCGGTTCCGAATGCGGCTAGACCGGTAAACGGCTTTGCGTCCGCGGAACGCACCAAGTGTGTTACCGAGCCTCCTTTGGAGAAGAGAAGGATGCCCCCGACGATGACCGCAATACCCGCCACCTTGAGAACCGTCAGCAAGAGTTGCACCTGACCACCCAGCAGTACGCGGCCGCAGTTCAAAGCAGAGAGCAAAACGATTACGCCTACCGCTAATGCCTGCTGCGTTCCGAATCTCCATACCATCGCCTGGCCAAAGGCACGGTAGCTGTATTCAGCCCAGATGTGATTGATAGGCAGCACGGCGGCCAGGAATGTCGCGAAGCCGACGGCGAGGCTGGCGACCGAACCCGCAGATCCCATCACGAACCTCATCCAGCCATACAGGAAGGCGGGCCATTCGCCGTAGGCCTCGAGCACGTAGACATATTCGCCACCGGCGCGGGGCAGAAGCGCCCCCAATTCGGCATACGTGAGCGCGCCCGCCATGGAAAGGAGCCCGGCAATCACCCAGGCCCAAAGCACAAGGCCGGGCGATCCCACGGTCTGAGCCATCACCGCGGCTTTGAGAAAAACTCCGGTGCCAATCACGGTCCCTACGACGAGAGAAATCGTGTGGGTAAGCGTGAGTCCTCGTTCGAGTTGTGGCTGCGGAGTCGGATCGGTGCGGGAAACGCTCATTGGGATTCAACGCCCCGCGGATTCGCGCTCAGCCGGAGTTGCATTCGGGGAAGTATATGGGCGTTGGCTGAAAACGCCAAACGGAGGCAACCTGTTTGATGATAGGGCGTCAAATGCGGCATTCATGAGAGACCGGCGGGGACGGCGACGCCGGGCAGGGACGACTATCACGAGCTTTGGATCGATCCCGAAGAATTCCTCAGATAGTGCTGGGACCGGATCAGGGACGATCGTCGGTCTCGACCGGGGCCAGTCGGACTCGTCGTTGAGAGTGTCAAATCAGGCGCGGAGAGCCACATGTTGCGGCCACCTGCCGCCGGCACCGGAGGCAACGGCACTCCGACTGCACCTTAAAACCCATCCGCATTCCAACTTCAAGGGCTTGGTATCACCACTCGCTCCTCTACTCCACTCCGTCCAAGGCCGCGTTCAGCCCCGCAATGTCCGCGCCCAGATCCTTGCCATCGCTGCCTGCTTGCGCATAGCGGCTCCCCGGCTGGAGCCGGTAGTCGCCGCCACTGAAGTCGACAAATCCCGCCGCCTTCGCATCTGCGGGAAAGAAATTCCCCGCCGGCCACGATGAGGGAGGGAAAGGGTCGGGCGTTCCGATCAGCGCATTATTCTTGAAGGTGGATGTAGTGAAGCATTTTCTGACCTTCTGTGCAGGCGTGCCTTTGGCGGCGCAACTGCTGCGCCCCCCTCCCGAACTCCACAACGGATAGCGGGCGGTCGTCATCATGTTGTTGGTGAATACAAGTCCGTACATCGCGGGATTGTTTCTGCTATTTCCAAAAAGAGCGAGATGCGCGATCTCGTCCGGAAACCCGGTGACATGATTGATCGTCACGGTATTCAATGGATGCTTGGACCAGCCATTCTCGATCAGAAACAGATTCCCGCCGCCCACATATTTTTTGCTGATGTCGTCCATGACGACATCGTGAACGCTAAAGCGAGCTCCTGCCAGTGCTTGTCCGCCATGGCTGGCTTTCTTCGAATTCTTGCAACCGAGATCGCAGCCGGTGGAAAACGCCATACCCCCGCCCGCGTGCGCGATGCGTACATAGCGAATTGTCACATCGGTAACCTGGCACAAGGGACAGACGTAGGCGCCCCTCTTCGTGTGTTGGTTTTTCGGGCTCAGCACAATGGCTCGTCCCGTTTGCGTGAAACCTCCCCAGGAGTTCTCCATCAGGTTCGCTTCGATCAGCACACGAATCGCATTCTTCAGCTCAAGATGATTCTTGACCACGAACGGGTTACCCGTAACTCCGCCTACGAAGTCTGGTTGTCCCTTCATCCATTGCATGGGCTTGAAGAAATGATTGCGGCGAACCACAATGTCGGTCGGCGTGGTAGTCGCCGCGCCCCCTCCGAACATCACAGCTTCGCCGGAGGCCTCGAGGAAGTTGTTCTCGATCTTGAAGGGGCCATCCTGATGATCTCCATTGCCTCCGCCGATGGCGTGAGCATCGGTGCAAATCCCGGAAGAAGCAGTGCAATGGAAATCGTTCAAGTAGGAGTCAACAACCGCAAAATTTGTGGCCCCTCGCAGTGAGATGCCGTTGCGCGTCTCATCCTGAACCGTGCCGTGAAACCAGCAGCGGTCCACGACCACATGATCGTTGGTGCCTCGGAGATCGGGGGAAAGCAGCGCGGAAGTATTGCTTAACCCTGCACTGCGCGTGACCTCCAGTCCGATCAGCCGATAATGATTGGCTCCTTTGCTCATCACCAGCGGCCCGGGGGACATGGTGTTGTTCTCGATTCGAGCCAGCACATTCTGTGGATTCACGCAGTTGTAATCCGGACGGCCCGGCAGAGACGCCACGCCGCCATAGCACGGAGTCATGCGCTGCCCTTCGCCCGGCAACAGACTGTCGTCCGCGCTAGTCCGCACCACGATCCAGTGCCCGGCATCGCAGTTCTTCGCGCGCAGATAGAATCTGCCCAGGAACACCGCTCCCGCCTCCAATTCCACCGTGTCTCCGCAGTGTGCTTTATCCAATGCGGCCTGAAGATCACCACCCGCCGGCACCGTGACAATGCTGCCCGGCGCAGGCGTGTCCGACATCGCACTGGCGACACTTACCCGAGGCAATTCCGCCGGACCATCGAAGGCGCCTTTTCCCCAGGCCGGAACCGCGAGACAAGCGAAAAATAAAACGAGGATCGGAAACAGAGAACGAAATAATTTCATCAGAAGCTCCTTAAGTGATCGAGCGATCATTGCGCGACCCATGAAGCAGAATGAGTACCGAATCGTAAGTCGTTTTACTGACGGGGACAAAATATGTCGGGCAGATGACGAGCCTTTCTCGGACATAGCGCGGCGGCTTTTGAGAAAAACTCCGGTGCCAATCACGGTCCCTACAACGAGAGAAATCGTGCAGGTGAGCGCGAGTCCTCGTTCGAGTTGTGACTGGGGAGTTGGATCGGTGCGGGAAACGCTCACGGGGATTCAACATGCCGCAGATTCGCGCTCAGCCGGAGTTGCGTTCGGGGAACTATATGGCGTTGGCTGAAAACGCCAAACGGATGCGAGCTGTTCAATGATAGGGTGTCGAGTGCGGGCCTCCCACAGGAGGCTGGCTGAGACATCGCACACTCGAATCTGCGCTTGATTGGAGAGGTCGGTGAAAATTGTACATGTTGTCGGAGCTCGCCCAAATTTCATGAAGGTGGCGCCAGTGCTGGAGGCGCTGCGCGCGAAGAACGGAATAGTTCAAACCCTGATTCATACCGGTCAGCATTATGACGCCAACATGTCGGATGTGTTCTTCAGGCAGCTTAGCCTTCCGGCCCCGGACGTGAATCTCGAGGTTGGCTCCGGGACGCATGCAGCGCAGACGGCAGAGATCATGGCGCGGCTGGAGCCGGTGGTTGCGAATTGCAAACCGGACATGGTGCTCGTGTATGGGGACGTCAATTCAACGGTGGCGACCGCCCTAGTCTGCGCCAAGATGGGCGTCCGGGTAGGGCATGTGGAAGCGGGGCTGCGGTCGTTTGATCGCAGCATGCCGGAGGAGATCAATCGGCTGGTGACGGACCAGTTGGCGGATTTGCTGTTTACTCCTTCGGAAGATGGCGACGAAAATCTTCGGCGGGAAGGGATTGCGTCGGAGAGAATTCATCGTGTGGGGAATGTCATGATCGATTCGCTGGTGCGACTGCTTCCCCTGGCGAAGAAATGCAACATGAGCGGATTCCCGGAGCGATACGTGCTGGTGACGCTGCACCGGCCGTCGAACGTAGACGACAGCGCGACCCTCAAGGGAATTTTGGAATCGCTGCTGGAGATCAACGAACGGATTGCCGTGGTGTTTCCGGTGCATCCACGCACGCAGCAGAGGATCGCTGCGCTTGGCGTTCCTCTGAGCAATCTCCATTTGTCTGAGCCATTGCCCTACATCGAGTTTCTGGCACTCCAAAGCAGGGCTACGGCGGTGCTGACGGATTCCGGGGGCATCCAGGAAGAGACGACGTACCTGGGGGTGCCGTGCCTCACGCTGCGCACGAACACGGAGCGGCCGGTCACGGTGACCATAGGCACGAACACTTTGGTGGGACAGGATCGCCAGAAACTTACGCGGAACTGACAAGAGTTCTCGATGGAGTCGGTAAACTGGGCAAATCCCGCCGCTCTGGGATGGTCGAGCCGGCGAGCGCATTGCGGAGATCCTCTGTCCCCACTGACGATTTCCACTGTGACCAACGTGTCTCTGTGGTTGAGATCGAAAGCTTGAACCACAGAGGACACGGAGGTACCGAGAAATCACGGGGTCGGGATCACCGCTTGCACTTCATTTGAAGGACCGCTCTCGACATTGCTCGAATCCACGGCTTTGGCTACGTAGAAGTAGGTCTGCCCGGAGGTGACGCCGCTATCGGTGTAGGCGGTGGTTGCCACCAGGGAACCACCGTTGATCGGCGACCCGTACGAACCGGACGCAGTACGGCGGTAGACGTTGTATCCGACCACGTTCGGCGACCCGCTGGCGTTCCAGGTCAAGTCGACACTGTGCGGTAGCGGCGCCTGGCCGTTGCCCGTGAGGGCTTCGACGGTGGGTGAGTTCGACGCGTTGCTCAGGAACGTCAGGCTGGCGCTCGCAGCGCCGCTGGCGTTCGGTGTGAAGGTAACCGTAAAGGTAGCGGATTGCCCGGCCGCGATGGTTTTCGGGAGAGTGATTCCAGAGAGTACGAACTCGGAGCTATCACTGCTGCCCGAGGAAACCGTCACCGAGGCGCCGGTGGCGGTTAGGCTGCCGCTCAGGGCCTTGCTTGAATTCACCAATACGTTGCCGAAGTTCAGAGTGCTCGGTGAGACCGACAGTTGACCCGGAGCACCTCCCGTCCCGGACAGGCCGATGTTCAAGGGGGAATTCGACGCATTCGAGATAATTGCCAGGGTTCCGCTTACAGCCCCGGCAGCTGTGGGGGCAAACGTGGCGGTGAAGGTGACGCTCTGGCCGGAGTTGAGCGTCGTCGGCAATGTCAAGCCGCTGATGGAGAAGCCTGTCCCGGTGACATTGGACTGCGAAATGGTCACGCTCGATCCGCCGGTGTTGGTCACGGTCTCGGATAGATTCGAGCTGTTTCCTACCTGTACGGTTCCGAACGACAGACTTGTTGGATTCGCGGAAAGTGTTCCGGGTGTAACGCCTGTTCCGGAAAGCCCTATGTTAAGCGTGGGGTTCGATCCGTCCGAGGTGATTTTGACGTTGCCAGTGACCGCTCCGGCGGAGGTGGGCCCAAACTGCACCGTGAAACTGGTGCTTTGGCCGGCCGTGAGTGTCAGGGGCAACGAAAGCCCACTGATGCTGAAACCGGTGCCCGTTGTGGAGGCCGCGGAAATTGTCAGGCTCGATCCGCCCGAGTTCGTCAACGTCTCGGTCAGAGGCTTCGAGGAACCCACCACTACGTTGCCGAAACTCAGGCTGGTGGGATTGGGCGTCAGCGAACCCGGTGCAACGCCGGTCCCGGAAAGCGGGATGTTCAGCGGCGAGTTGGTCGCATCCGAGACGATCGCCAGGTTGCCGCTGACTGCACCGGCTGTGGTCGGTGCGAACTTGACGGAAAAGGTCACGGTCTGCGTCGGCGTCAAGGTTACGGGTAACGAGAGTCCGGTGACTGTGAAGGTTGCGCCGGTGATGTTCGCCTGGGAAATGGTGACGTTGACTCCGCCCGTGTTGGTGAGCGTTTCCGAAAGGCTGGCATTGCTGCCAATCTGCACGTTGCCGAACGAGAGACTCGTGGGATTTGCGGAGAGTGTTCCGGCGGTGACCCCGGTTGCCGAAAGAGCGATGTTCAGGGTCGGGTTAGAGCCGTTGGATGTAATAGTGACGTTGCCGGTCGCGGCGCCGGTGGCAGTGGGCGTAAACAGAACGTTGAAGGTCGTGGTCTGACCCGCAGCGAGCGTGATCGGCAGGTTCAGCCCGGTGATGCTGAAGCCGGTGCCGGTGGCTGCCGCGGCGGAAATTGTAAGGCTCGTGCCGCCAGAGTTGGTCAGGGTCTCAGTCAGAGTTTTGGAGCCGCCCACCGCAACATTGCCGAAACTCAAACTTGCGGGATTCGGGGTGATCTGGCCCGGCGTCACACCTGTTCCGGAAAGCGGCACGGTGAGTGTTGGATTGTTGGCGTCCGACGTGATCGTCAGATTGCCGCTGGCGCTGCCAGCGACCGTTGGAGTGAAGACGGCGTTGAAGGTGGCGGACTGTCCGGCGTTGAGGGCGACGGGGAGCGTGGGCCCGTTAAAGCTGTAGCCGGTGCCGGTCGCCGCAGCGTTCGAGATGTTGACCGTGGTGCCGCCCGTGTTGGTGACGACAACGGCTACCGATTTGTTGTTACCCACCGTCACGTTGCCGAAGGCGACGCTGCTCGGATTAGCCGTCAGCGAACCCGGTGCAACGCCGGTCCCGGAAAGCGGAATGTTCAGCGGCGAGTTGGTCGCATCCGAGACGATCGCCAGGTTGCCGCTGACTGCACCCGCGGCGGTCGGTGCGAACTTGACGGAGAAGGTCACGGTCTGCGTCGGCGTCAAAGTTACGGGTAACGAGAGTCCGGTGACGGTGAAGGTTGCGCCGGTGATGTTCGCCTGGGAAATGGTGACGTTGACTCCGCCCGTGTTGGTGAGCGTTTCCGAGAGGCTGGCGTTTCCGCCAATCTGCACGTTGCCGAACGAGAGACTCGTGGGATTTGCGGAGAGTGTTCCGGCGGTGACCCCGGTTGCCGAAAGAGCGATGTTCAGGGTCGGGTTAGAGCCGTTGGATGTAATGGTGACGTTGCCGGTCGCGGCGCCGGTGGCAGTGGGCGTAAACAGAACGTTGAAGGTCGTGGTCTGACCCGCAGCGAGCGTGATCGGCAGGTTCAGCCCGGTGATGCTGAAGCCGGTGCCGGTAGCCGCCGCGGCAGAAACTGTAAGGCTCGTGCCGCCAGAGTTGGTCAGGGTTTCAGTCAGAGTTTTGGAGCCGCCTACCGCAACATTGCCGAAACTCAAACTTGCGGGATTCGGGGTGATCTGGCCCGGCGTTACACCTGTTCCGGAAAGCGGCACGGTGAGTGTCGGATTGTTGGCGTCCGACGTGATCGTCAGATTGCCGCTGGCGCTGCCAGCGACCGTTGGAGTGAAGACGGCATTGAAGGTGGCGGACTGTCCGGCGTTGAGGGCGACGGGGAGCGTGGGTCCGTTAAGGGTGTAGCCGGTGCCGGTCGCCGCAGCGTTCGAGATGTTGACGGTGGTGCCGCCTGTGTTGGTGACCACAACGGCTACCGACTTGTTGTTGCCGAGCGTCACATTTCCGAAGGCGACACTGCTCGGATTAGCCGTCAGCGAACCCGGTGCAACAGCGGTGCCGGAAAGCGGGATGTTCAAAGGCGATCCCGGCGCGTCGGAAGCGATCGCCAGAGTGCCCGTGATATTGCCCGCCGCCGTGGGCGCAAATTTGACCGTGAAAGTCGCTGTCTGGCTTGGAGTCAGAGTCGCCGGCAATGTGAGGCCGACCACAGAGAAGCCTGCGCCCGTAATGGTGGCTTGTGAGATCGTAACGTTCGACCCACCAGTGTTAGTAAGTGTCTCCGAGAGGCTCGCATTATCACCGACCTGCACGCTGCCGAACGCGAGGCTGGCGGGGTTGGCGGAGAGCGCTCCGGGTGTCGCGCCGTTGCCGGAGAGGGCGATGTTCAAATTTGGATTGGAGCCGTTGGAGGTGATGCTGAGGTTGCCGCTGACTCCTCCGGTGACGGTCGGCGCAAATTGCACGTTGAAGGTTGTGCTCTGGCCGGCATTCAATGTCATCGGCACTGACAATCCGGTGATGCTGAACCCGGCTCCACTGGCGCTGGCAGCTGAGATCGTTACGCTTGTTCCACCTGAGTTGGTCAGCGTTTCACTCAGGTTCTTTGAATTTCCCACCAGCACGTTCCCGAAGGTCAAGCTTGCGGGATTGGCCGTGATTTGCCCTTGGGTAACGCCGGTTCCTGTCAGGCCAATGCTTAGTGGGGAGCCGGGCGCATTGGAAACGATCGACAGGGTTCCGTTCGCCGCTCCCGCCGTCGTCGGCGCGAATATCACGGTAAACGCCACGCTCTGATTCGGGGCCAGCGTGGCGGGCAGAGTCAATCCGCTGAGCGAATACCCTGTGCCGGTGAGGTTGGCCTGCGAAATGGTGACGGACGATCCCCCGTTATTGGTGAGCGTCTCCGACTTGTTGCTGGTGGTTCCGATCTGCACATTGCCGAAGGCAAGACTTGTTGGCGACGCCTGCAATTGGCCCGGTGCATTCCCCGTACCGGAGAGTGGAATGCTGAGGGGCGAGTTGGAGCCGTCGGAAACGATAGCCAGGTTGCCGCTGGCGGCGCCCGCGACCGTGGGCGCGAACTTCACTGTGAACGCAACGCTTTGGTTGGCGGCCAGAGTTGTTGGAAGCGTTAGCCCGGTGATGGAGAATCCCGCGCCGGTTACATTCGCTTGCGAGATGATCAGCGAAGAACCGCCGGTGTTGGTGAGCGTTTCAGGCACGCTGCTATTGCTGCCGAGAGTCACTGCGCCGAAAGCGATGCTGGCTGGATTCGCGCTCAGGGCGCCCGCTGGCACGCCCACTCCGCTTAGCGGCAAAGCCACTACCCCGCCCTGGTCTTGAGCCCTAGACTTGCGCGCCTGTGCTCTCTTGGCCTGGGCAACGGTGGTTGAGAATGAAATGCTGCCAGTGAAGTTGCCGGCTCCGATGGGGGCGAAGGTCACGCCCACAGACGCAGTGTTTCCCGGATGAAGCGTGAGTGGCACGGCGAGATTTCCCATGGTGAAGCTGGCGCCGCTCAACGTGGCCTGCGAAATCGTTACATCGGTCGCTCCGCTGTTCGAGAGGGTCACATTGCTGGAACTGACGCCGCCGACCCTGACATTGCCGAAATTAACCGAAGAGGGGTTCAGGACAAGCTCTCCACCCTCGACTCCATCGCCCGCGACATCGAGTGAAGCCAGAAACTCCGAATTGTCGCCGAAGGAAAGGGTCTTTGTGCTCTTTCCCGCGACCGATGGTTGGAACTGCACACTGAACGAAGCTGCTTGTCCCGGAGTTAAGGTGAGAGGGAGTGTGATGCCTGTGACTTGAACCGTGGTGTCCTGGCCGGAGATCGAGACGATGGTGACACTAGAGGTCTTAAAATTCGTCAGCGTATTCGGGATCGACTTGGAGCTACCCAACGAAACGTTGCCGAAATCGATGCTGTCACTGCCCAGCACGACGGTGTCATTAATCTCAGTCTGCTGCTTTCCCAGCAGTTGGCACCCGGTAAGGGAGATGAGAGCAACCGCGATCAGGAAGGAGCCAACGCTGGTTCGGGCGAGCCATCTAGCGTTCAAGTGTCCAGACCTCAGATTGCCGCACATGCCGCGTGCGACGGGGGATTTCGGGTCACGGGAAGGTTGGAACGATTCCTCCCAGCGCTTTCATTGTCACGGCCAGCGCCTGAAAGTCGACAGATTGCGGAAGGACTACAGGGGATGTGGAATCGGACACAGCACTATGGTTCGCAATTTGCCTTTAGAAATTGAGGGAGTTACTGCAGTGCTACTTGGAAAGTGGCGGAGGGACAGTGCGGGAATGTCCAGTAGTACCCGGCCGCGCGATGAAGGAACTGTATGCTTCGCTCGTAAGTGTCGCTGGGGAGGGTGTCCGGGAATGCGGTTACGCGTCAGGGCGTGGGAATCACAGCCGTCACCGACTTGGAGGGAGCGCTCTCGATACCGTCATTGTCAACAGCAGTAACCACGTAGTAATAAGTGCCACCGGCGAGAACCGTCTCGTCCTTGTAACTCGTACTCGTGTCGAGGCCACCGTTAATGCGGGAATAGTCTTCGTTCGTCTTGCGGTACACGTTGTATCCAACCACTCCCGGGGAAGCGCTGGCGTTCCATGACAGGTCCACGCTGTGCTGGGGAGCGGAAGTTCCCGTTCCGGTCTCGGACTGGAGCGCGGGAGAATCGTCGGCGCTGCTTGCAAAGCTGAGAGTGGTGGACGCCGAACCACTCACCTGGGGCGTAAAGGTGACGGTGAAGGAAAGGCTGTGGCCTGCATCTAAGGACGTTGGAAGGGAGACTCCTTTGAGTCCGAAATCCCCGTTCGTGCCCGTGACTGAGGAAATGTTGACGGTCGCTCCTGTCGCGCGCAGGCTTCCTTGCAGGGATGCGCTCTGGCCGACGATGACTTTGCCAAAAGAGAGCGAGGCCGGGCTGACCGACAGGCCTCCATGCGGGGGGCTGTCTCCTCCGCCCTTGCTCTGCAGTCCCTGGCATCCGGTCAAAGCCACGACGAGCGCAGACACTGACAGAGCTGCGGCCAACCGTGCGCAGGCGGAAGAATTTGTCAAGACCTCAAGCCTCTATACTGCCGTGGGTACTACCCACGACGGGGGGATATCCGCATTCCGGGAATATTTCGGTCCCGCCATCATGAATCACGCCATCCTAACTAGAGGATGGGTGCACTTCCAGATTCCGGAAGGGCAATTTATATAACAGAAGGTCTGGGTAAGGGGAGTGAAAAGCGTCGATTTTGGAGCATTGGGGGGAAGTGTGAAAACATTTTCCTACGACCAGAAGGGGACTCTGGCAAATGTAGCCCTCAGCGGTGCTCTTTTCAGAAACTTGAGACAGATCCTGCGCTTTCCGTATGTGGTACAAGCGAGTGGATTTTCCAGCGCCGGGTTTAATCTAGGGCAGTACCTGATCACAGTGGCAACGCGCGTGCACCATCCCAGCCGGTGGTAGACTAGGGGAAAGGCAAGCAAAATGAGATTCTCGGTATTACTAGCATTAGCTGTAGCGGGGATGACGATAACTTCCCCTGCCCAGAACCAGCAAAAAGTGAAAACGCCGTCCTCGCACAGCGAAGAAAAGGACAACGCCAAAAGCACTGCCCGGGCCCCGAGAAAAGAAGAGGCGGGCCGAAACTCTGCCTCGAAGGAGTTGCGCAAGGTTGAGCAATCAAGTGCAAAAGTGTCAAGCCGCAAGAGCACTAAGGCTGTCAGAACGCCGCGCAACACCGCATTCGTGAAGTCGGAAAAGAAAGATCGGAATACGCCCATCCATTTTGGCGCGTCCGGCGGGGGCCACAAAAGCAGTGGCAAGTCCAAAGATGCGCTCAAGGGACGAATGAAACATAAGGGCCGGCGCTAGATCTAAGCAGGTGCGAGTTTCATCGGGGAATCGTGTTTTGAACGGGTGCTTGTACAGAGGCTCTGGCACTTGGCTCTTTTAGGGAATACTTAAGCAGGCAATACAGGGCTCGCACGCCGTCTTTCCATCCGATCTTCTTACCCTCTTCATACGTGCGGCCGGAGTAGCTGATCCCAACCTCATAAATCCGCAGTTTGCGGCGCGCGACTTTTACAGTAATTTCCGGCTCGAAGCCGAAGCGGTCTTCCTCCAGCGGAATCGACTGAATCACCTCGCGGCGAAATACCTTGTAACAAGTTTCCATGTCGGACAGATTGATGTTCGTCAGGCAATTCGAAAGCAGAGTAAGAAGCGCGTTGCCGACGGAATGCCAGAAGTAGAGGACGCGGTGCGGCCCCCCGCCCAGGAAACGGGATCCGAATACAACATCGGCTCTGCCCTGGATGAGCGGCTCCAGCAGTTGCGGGTATTCCGATGGATCGTACTCGAGGTCGGCATCTTGAATGATGACGAAATCGCCGGTTGCCTCCTGGATGCCGCGGCGAAGGGCCGCGCCTTTCCCCATGTTTCGCGGTTGCAGAAATGCTCGAATCTGCGGATATTCTCCCTGCATTTCCGCCAGAATCTCACGCGAGCCGTCACTGGAGCCGTCATCCACGCACAGCAACTCGATTTCGATCGGCTGCGCCATAACGACGGCAATCACCTGGCGCAGAGTGGCTCGTTCGTTATAGATCGGCATCACGACGGAGAGTCTCATATCGAAAGAGCAGTGGGCGAAGTCGATTGTAAACCGAGAAGGTAGTGCGGGCAGTGTCACTGGTCGCGGTGGACGGTACCCGGAGAGAACGCAGGCAGGCAGATCGCGACATACTCCGCGCCTCCGGCGAAGGGCGTGGAATAACGGATCCATTCTCCGCGATGCGTGATAACGGCCTGCCCGGCTGTTACATCTACCTGGCCATCCTTGTGCTGCACCCGCAGCATGCCGTGCAGCACCAGCGTGTATTCATCGAACTCCGGAGTTTGTCCAGGCTCCTCCCAGCCTTCGGGACTGCGCATGTGCGCCACACTTAAGTCGGAGGTGCGCGAGTTGACGTGGCCAATGTATTCGTCGATCAATTTGGGCTTGGTTCCGGAGGCTTCAATGCGGGTAGGAGTTGCAATCAGAGTGGGCATAGTTGATGGATCGTAGCAACCGGCGCGAGCCCAGACAAGTGATCGTCACTGCAATCTCGATCCACCGGAGCTATACTCGCGTCTCTGCATGCGGAAGGGAAGCACTTCTCGCTGCATTTAGGAAATGAGAACTTTTCGCAATCTCCGATTCATTACCGCCGCGCTGGTGCTCGTGATGGGCGTGGGCACGGCGGGCTACCATTACATCGAAGGCTGGTCATGGTTCGACGGCTTGTACATGGTCATCACCACGCTGACCACGATCGGTTATCAGGAAACCCATCCCCTCTCGCATATCGGACGTGTGTTCAATGTCGGAATCATCCTGTGCGGCGTATCCCTGGTGTTTCTGGCGATCGGGGCGCTGACCCAGGCTTTGCTAGAATTCGAGCTGCAGCATTTCTTTGGAAGGCGGCGCATGGGGCGCGAAATCGGCCGGCTGACCGATCACTACATCATCTGCGGCGCGGGACGCGTTGGCCGCAGCGCCGCGCGGGAACTGGCGCGGAGGCCCGCGCCATTCGTGATAGTCGACTACGCGGAGGCCAAGGCGCAGAAATTCGCCGCCGAGAGCTGGCTGATGATGGTCGGCGATGCGACTCAGGAACAGACGTTGCGCGAAGCCCGCATCGAACATGCGCGCGGTCTGGTGGCCGCGACCACCACGGACGCAACGAATCTCTACATTGTGCTCACGGCCCGCAGCCTGAATCCAAAATTGCGGATCATTGCGCGGGCCAGTGAAGAAATGGCGGAAAAGCATCTACTGTCCGCCGGAGCCGACTCGGTGGTCTCGCCCTATATTTTTGCGGGACAAAGAATTGCGCACTCGTTTCTCACTCCACATGTGGTGAGCTTTCTCGACACGGCAACGACTCATCTCGGCATGGATCTCGAGATTGGTCAGGTTGCGATCACCCCGAGTAGTCCGTTTGCCGGACAAACGATTGAAAGTTCGCGCATCCGGCAGAAAGATGGTGTCATCGTCCTGGCCATCAAGCGGGCCGCGGGTATGCGTTTTAATCCCGCGCCGGACGATAGCATCGAGCCTGGAGACTTTCTGATCGCCATGGGCGAACCCCAGCAACTGCGTGAACTGGAGCGCAAGGCTGGCTCCACCGTATGAAAATCGTCAGCGCGGCGGAAATGCGCGAGATCGATCGCGTCACCTCGGAGCGTTTCGGCGTCCCCTCGCTCACGCTCATGGAAAAGGCAGGTTCGGCAGTCGCGCGCTTTGTTCTCTCTGAATATCCCCGAGCCAAACGCATCTCCGTGATCTGCGGGAAGGGCAACAACGGCGGCGACGGTTTTGTGGCGGCGCGGCACTTGGCGGAATCGGGACGCGTGGTGCGAGTCTTGTTGCTGGCGGTTCCGGACGAACTACGTGGCGATGCCGCCGCCATGTTTCACAGGCTCGGCATTCTCCCGCAGGTTGTCCGCAATGTCAGCGATCTGGATTCGACTGATGCCGCGCCGATCTTCGCCGCGGACGTGATTGTAGACGCCCTTCTTGGTTCGGGATTTCGTCAGCCAGTCAGCCCCCTCTACGCCGCCGCGATTTCCAGAATGAATGGCAGCCGCGCTCCCGTGGTTGCGGTGGATATCCCTTCGGGCGCGGATGCCGACGCCGTGCAGGCTGGATCTGGAGTTGTGGCTCGTGCCGATGCCGTTGTGACCTTTACCGCTCCCCGGCCGGCTCATGTGTTTGGGGAGCTGACAAGCGGCAGTACGGTGATTGCTTCCATTGGTTCTCCGCCCGACGCGATCGTGTCGCAACTCGGACTTGATCTCAGCACTCCCGCCGACGTTGCCGCATTACTTGCGCCGCGGCGGAGTGAAGCCAACAAGGGTAGCTACGGGCATGTGCTCGTCATCGGAGGATCGCTGGGCAGGGCGGGCGCGGCGGCCATGGCTGGGTTCTCGGCCTTGCGCGCCGGCGCCGGACTTTCCACGGTGGCGACGGCGCGATCTGTCCTGTCCACGGTCGCGGGATTTCACGCCGAGCTCATGACGGAACCGCTGGTCGAAACCGACGCTGGAACGATCTCTTACAAGGCGTTGGAATCGGTCGCAGCGTTGGTTGAGCGCAAGAGTGTGCTGGCGATTGGTCCTGGAATTTCTCGGCACCGCGAAACCTCGGAGTTCGTGCAGGCGATCGTGCAGAAGTGCTCCACGCCGACGGTCCTCGATGCGGATGCTTTGAACGCGTTTGAGGGCTCAGCAGGAGATCTGAGCGGCCGCGGAAGAATTCTGGTAATCACCCCCCATCCCGGAGAGATGTCGCGGTTGACGGGGATGACCATCGCGGAGATTCAAGCCAACCGTCTCGAAGTCGCCCGCAGCTTCGCGCGCGAACACGAATTGATCGTCGTCTTGAAGGGACATCGCACGTTAATCGCAGCGCCTGACGGTCCGGTCTGGGTGAATGCAACTGGCAATCCGGGTATGGCGACCGGTGGCACTGGAGACGTTCTGACAGGAATGGTCGCCGGGTTGATCGCGCAGCATCCTCAGCACACATTCGAGGCAACCGTTCTTGCGGTGTACCTGCATGGGCTGGCCGGGGACCTGGCTTGCGAAGAACTGGGAGAGCCTTCTCTGGTCGCGACGGATCTGGTGCGGTATCTGCCGGCGGCGTTTGCGTGGGTGCAAAAGAACACGGGCGCGGAGATTCGGCTTCACGCCTGACAAATGCCAGAATCAGCGCGGGATGTACCGGTTAAGCTGCGGAATGATTTGGTTCCCCAGGCTCAGGAGGCGGGCTTGCGCGGCCTCGGGGGATTCCTGGTTGTACATCGGTGTGATGAGGCGAACCAGGGCGCCGTCGCTCCGGTTCATGCGAATGGAATCGGTGACCAGGTAATACTTCGCACGGTATTCGCTCGCAACCGCCCGGTTGTGTGCCTGAAACCAGTAGATGACCAGTTCGCGCTCGCCGGCTTTCGACGTGATGTAGCGGTTCGCAGGGAACGTGGAGCCGTCGGGACGCGAGAGTTGCACCACCTTGCGCTGGATCGGGACCCACCCCTCTCCCTGCAAACAGTGGTTTGGTGTGTGAATGGTGTCGCCGGCCTTCTGGCTGGGAAAATAAGCGATCAAAAGGTCGATCCAGGGTTGCGGCTGCGTGGGGTCTTCATAGCTTCGGTGCAGGAATTCGCCGGATCCCAGGATGTCGAGTGTTTGCTGATCGATAATCAGATCCTCCCCGACCCACGGGCCTAACTGATTGGGCAGGGAACTCAATGCCTCGCGCGGAGGGAATACTTCGTTGTTGGAGCGCGCCTGCATCAGGAGTGCGGTCCCGCCCATTAGTAAGGCAACGATTGCGAAACGAAGGCCTGCGGCTCGACGACGTCCAGTGATTGCCGTGTCAATTCTTTCCCGTTGCGGACGAACCACACTCACTTCGTGCCCGCCTTTTCCCCAGACACGAAAGATCAAGCCGTGCAACAGGAAAAGCATGATGAGCGAAACGACGAAAATGAGCCATCCTTCGAAAAGATGGAAGAAGCCTTCGGCTTTGTCCGGATTCCAGTACTGCACCAGCAAGCCGGTTCCAACAATGCGAAAGCTGTTTGCGACCACCGCGATAGGGATCGAGGCGATCGCCAGCAGCACCCGGACCCAGTTGCGGTCCTCCATCAGATAGCCGTAGATGATGGAGAGCGTCAACAGGGAAAGGAGGGAACGAATCCCACTGCATGCCGCGACGACTTCCAGTTTCATCGCAGCCAGTTCGATTACATTCCCCTCGCGATGAACCACTACGCCTAACATCGGGAGTAATGTGCTGGCTAACTTGGAGGCCAATATCTGGAGCGGGAAAGTAACTTTCTGAAACACGATCACCGGGATGGGGATCATCAAAATCAGGATGGCCCATGGGAATAAGACAGCGCGGAACAAAGCCCAGCCATGGAATAGAACGATCAGTCCCGCCAGCAGGATCAAAAGAGAAACTCTGGAAAGGAACAACTCAGCGCCAAATTCCCCAAGCATGAGAGTGGCTAGTCCAACGACCATTAAGAACAGACCAGTCCAGGAGGGCGCCGGCTCAATGCTTTTCAGCTTATTCCGATTCTTCCAGACCACAAACAGGGCAAAGGCGGGGACGAATATTCCATGCTGGAAGTTCTTGTCGTTCATCCATTGGGTGAACAAACGGGCGAGAATGCCAGCATAAAGCAAGCTCAGCAGTAGTAGAAGCGCCACAGCCTGCCAGCTCGGCAGGGCCGAGGATACCCCCCTCTGCGTCCTAACCTCCGGCGGGGCTACTTCTACTGAATTACTCATGCGCTGTGAGTTGAGAATATGCGAAACGTCGTTAGCTGCGCAATCTTGGAATCGCTGATCGCACCCAAGTAGCGGACTTCTTTTCCAGCGAGACTAAGCGGTCGGGTGGGCGGGGCAGGCGCAGGGGAAAAAGAGAGAAAAGTAGTTCCAACTTGGGCCCCAAATCAGCCGCATCCCTGGTGGAACCTCGAAAGGGGTAATGATTCCAGCAGCTTAGAATTCGCACGCCAAAACCTGACGCGGAAATCTACCGCGTGCTTTGGGTAAAATGGGAAAAACATTTCCCATTTGTCCGCAGCGATGGTAGGGTTGAGAACACATGAACCGAGGGTTTCTGATCGCAAACTATTGAAAAGCAAAGCACTATTCGTTTTCTGGAATGTTAGTGGAACGGTCTTGGATGGCAGCAGGTGTGCACTGAATCGAGATGCGATCTACTCCGAGTGAGCTACCCCCCTGTCCTCGGAAAAGAACCAGCAATGGACATCTTGGGTTCAAACATGCCAGCCGGTGTTGGGGCGCTGCACAATGGCGCATGCCAATGGCGCGAGAGTGTCAGTTCCGGGATGCGCACGGTCGAAGCTGTGATCCGTGAACTCTCGCAGAATGACGTTCCCGTGCTGGTTGTGGCCGAATCCGGATCGGGGAAGAAAGCCGCGTCAGCGCGCATTCACGCCCTATCCAACCGGGCGGCGGAACCGTTTCACGTCTGTCACGGAAACGAAGCGACACAGGATATTCTGGCCAATTGGGAAGCCGACGGCGGAACGGTTTATTTGCAGGACGTTGGGGATCTGGATGCGTCGGCGCAGGCCGAATTGGTGCGCCAAATCGCTTTTCGTGGTGAAGAATCGCAGCGCGTGCCCCGGTTCATCTGCGGCACATCGCGCGAATTGGAAGCGGAAGTAAAGGCGGGGAAATTCCGCGAAGATCTTTACTATCGCATCAGCGGCGTTTGTCTGCGACTGCCCCCCTTGCGGCAGCGGAAAGAGGATATCCCCCTTCTGCTGGACTGGTTCCTCTCCGAAGCGGCGCTCGATTTCTCCCGCGACGTGCCGACGCTGGGCGCGGAGACGCAGAGTTTCTTTTTCGGTTACCACTGGCCGGGCAACATTCGCGAGTTGAAAGACGCGGCGCGGGCGATTGTGGCCCTGGGCGACGAAACACTGGCGATGGGAGGCTTGCGGTCTCTGCTGCGGCGCGTGGATCGCAACAATGGAGAAAAAGTCTCGCTCAAAGAGGCGGCCAAGGCGGCGTCCCGGGAAGCGGAAAAAGAATTGATCCTTCAGGTTCTGACGCGGACGCGCTGGAACCGGCGCCGGGCGGCGCAGGAGTTGCAAATCAGTTACAAGGCCCTGCTCTACAAATTGAAACAGATTGGGTATCAGGAGTTCGGCACTTAGCGAGCGATCGTGAAAGGGGTACAGGAGAAGATATGAAGCGAACCTGGAATGCAGCCATGGCGATTCTGCTGTTAGCCGGCGGATTGGCCCTGGCGCAGGATGCCGCGCCCGCGCCGACTGCGGCGGCGGAGGGAGCCTTGGGTGCCGCACTGGCACAAGGCGGCCCCGATTATGTCATCGGCCCGGAAGATGTATTGCACATCGCGGTATGGAAAGAGGCAGACCTCACCGCTACGCTGCCGGTGCGGCCGGACGGGAAGATCTCCCTGCCACTGATCAACGACGTACAGGCCGCCGGCCTGACTCCGATGCAGTTGGCTGATTCGCTTACCGAGAAGCTCAAAAAATATGTCGCCTCCCCGCGCGTCACCGTGGTCGTGACTGCGATCAACAGCAAGCGGATTTACCTGGTGGGAGAAGTGGGGCACGCCGGGCCGATTCCCATGCTGCCCAATATGACCGTTCTGCAGGCGCTTTCGAGCGCCGGCATGACCCAGTTTGCCAATACAAAAAAGATTTACCTGATGCGTTCCGAGGGTGGCAAGCAGGTGAAGATGCCCGTGAACTACAAGAAGCTCGTCAAGGGTGAACAGATGGAGCAGAACTATCTTCTGAAGCCAGGAGACACGATTGTTGTCCCGTAACAGATCGTCAAAGCGGAGTCGACTTAGGGTGGAAATGATGGCAACAAGACTGACATTCCGAGTGTTACTAGCAGTCTTGGGTCTCAGCCTGCTGGCGGCGGGGCAGAACGATCCGAATTCGCAGCGCACCGGGCCAGCCCCTGCTCTCGGACAGTCGGCGCCCATCCTGAATCCCGACAATCCCCCGCTCTCGAGCCTCGATGAACCCGGTCTGGAGATGCGCAGTGGCGATCGCAGTTTCTTCTCTTATGGGTTGTCTGCCAGCGAGAGCGCCGAAAGCAACGCCAGTAACTCCTTTAGCAAAAATGGATACAGCGCCGTTACTCATCTCTTGGGCGCACTTGACTTACAGCGTTTTTATCCCAAGACGGATCTCTTTCTCGAATACGTCGGAGGCGGAGCGATCTACGCGAATTCCACGCGCGATTTTAGCCAGCTAGACGCTCTGGGAGTGATGGGGATCACCCGTTGGCGCACCGGACGTTTAACGCTGCGTGACTCATTCAGTTATCTGCCGGAGGGTTCTTTCAGCATTGGGGCTTTTGGCGGCGTGCCCGGTTTGGGTATCGCGACGGGGTCCGGGGCATCGGGCCTCGCGGGCGGCGGATTGCCGGGTAGTCACTTTTTCGGTAATGGAGACTACGGTTCGGTCGGACTCACTCCAAGAATTTCTAACAGTGCGTTTGCAGATGTCGTACAAAGCCTTACCCCCCGCTCCGCGGTCACCGTCGCGGTGGGCTTCGCCAACGCCCATTTCTTCGACGACACTGACACCTTTATCAACTCCGATAGAATCTCGATGCAAGCGGGCTATAGCTATCTTCTGGGCCGCCGCGATCAGCTGGGAGCGGTGTATGGCTTCCAGCAGTTTCGTTTTCCTCAGGATGCTGGTGGTCAAACTGACGCGCAGATCGGAAATTTTCGCTGGAGCCATACCGTCAGTGGAAGAATGACCTTGATTGGAGGAATCGGCCCGCAACGTATCGTAATCCAAATCCCGTTTTCGCCCGATATCGTGCGCTGGTCGGCGAACGGAAGGGCCGTTGTCCGCTACCGATTTACAAGAACTTCCGTGTCGGCCACGTACGAGAAATTTACTTCGGCGGGGTCCGGATTCTTTGCCGGAGCCAACACCCAGGTCGCGCGCCTGGGCGTGACCCGCCCCATAGCGCGCACCTGGGAAGCCTACCTCGATATCGGATACGCGCACAACGAACGTCTCCAGCCACAGGTCGCTACGGGAGAACCCGGGAAGACTTTCAACCACGGCTTTGCGCGGCTTCTGGTGCGTCATCATCTGGGGCGCGAGTTGTCGGCGTTCGGTGGTTATCGTTTTAACGACCTGAGTTTTGACAGTACTTTTTGCGACGGAGTTTCCAACTGCAGTCATATTTCGCAGGGGAACGCTTTTACAGTGGGACTGGAATGGCATCCGCGGCCAACCCGCATCGACTAAACACGGGGCCGCCTGAAGCGGCCAGAATGGTGAACAGCACATGGAAAATCGCGAACTGACAATGGACGATTATCTGGCGATGGTAAAGCGTCGTCTGAAGGTCATTCTGATTCCGGCGTTACTGGCTCCGATTGCCGGCTTTCTGGTGTCCTACGCCTTTCCCCCGAAGTATTCTTCGCAGTCCCTGGTATTGGTGGAAGGGCAGAAAGTTCCTGACGCCTATGTAACGCCTGTCATCACCTCGGATTTTACGCAGCGTCTGGCGACCATGCAGCAACAGGTGCTGGCCGGTAATCGTCTGCGCCCGATGATCGAGCGCTTGGGAATCGCCAAGCCCGGTGAGGAAGGTGCGATCATCCAGGAGATTCGCACGAATATGTCGGTGCAGCCAGTCATCACTGACCTTTCAGCTTCTAGTTCCGCGCCCGCGTCCTCGTCATCCGGCAAAAAGGGCAAATCCAAGAAGGCGACAGGCACCTCGGTGCCCGGTTTCTACGTGAAGTACATTTCCAGTACACCCCGCCGAGCGCAGCAGATCTGCTCCGAGCTGACAGGATTGCTGGTCGAGGAAAATCTTCGCACCCGCGCCGGTGTGGCTCAGGGCACGACCGACTTTCTGGGCCGCCAGGTGGACGACGCCAAGCGCGACCTGGACGATCAGGACGGCAAGCTGGCCGATTTCAAACGCAAATACATGGGACAGCTGCCGGGCGATTCCGAAAATAACCTGCGCATCTTGATGACCGCAAACTCGCAGCTCGATGCCAACACCCAGACTCTGAATCGAGCCCAGCAGGACAAAGCGTATACCGAAAGCCTGCTGGCCCAGCAATTGGCGGCATGGAAGAGCCAGGGGTCCAGCAACAGTCCGCAGACCATGGAGCAGCAGCTCAACACCCTGGAAGCACAGTTGATGCAACTCCAGGCGCGGTATACAGATGATCATCCGGACGTTATCAAGACCAAAGCGGATATCGCCGAAGTAAAGAAAAGACTCGCCGAGGCCAACCAGGCCGCCAGCTCCGCCACCGCCACCACCCAAAAAGCGAGCGCGTCCGAACCGCCAGAGATCCGTCAACTCCGTCTCCAGGTACATCAGTACGAAAACGTAATTACGCAGGCCACCGCCGATCAGAAGCGGCTGCAAAGCCAGATCCAGCTCTATGAGTCGCGTACCGCGATGAGTCCGGCCATCGAAGAACAATACAAGGCTTTGACCCGTGACTACGACAACGCACAGAGTCACTACCGCGACTTACTCACCAAGAAAAATTCCTCCGAGCTGGCGTCCGACATGGAAAGTCAGCAGGAGGGCGAACTGATGCACGTTCTCGATCCAGCTGGCTTGCCTTCCGATCCGACCTTTCCCAATCGCCTGTATTTCGCGGGCGGTGGTCTGGGTGCGGGTCTTGCGCTGGGAATCGGCGTCGCCATCTGGCTGGAACTCCGCGACCGCTCGATCCGCACTGAAAAAGACGCGGCCGCGGCCATGGATCTTCCTCTGCTGGTGTCCGTCCCCTGGGTATCCGATGAAGATCCGGTCTCGCTCACCGGCAATGGCCGGCGACCTTTCTGGGGACCTCGAAACGGCAAGGAACACGACCGGCAGGAGATCGGGGTCTGAGGCAAAAATATGTATAAAGAGTTTTTTGGACTTCGGGCCAACCCGTTCAACGTAAATCCGGACCCGCGTTATCTGTATCTGACGCGGCACACGGAAGAGGCCCTGGCATGCCTGACGTATGGCATCCAGAGCCGCAAGGGTTTTGTACTGCTGACGGGCGAGGTCGGTACGGGTAAGACGACGCTGATCAACAAACTGCTGGAATGGTTGCGTCTCCAGCAGGTGGCAACCGCGTTCATCTTCAACTCGCGTTTAGACGTGCCGCAGTTTCTCGACTTCATGATGGCGGATTTTGCTATTCCATGCGACGCGAAGTCGAAGAGCCAGGTGCTGCAACGACTCTACAACTGGCTGCTTGATCGCTACCGGGCGGGCGAGACGGCGGTGCTGATCATTGACGAGTCGCAGAACCTCTCGGACGAAGTGCTGGAAGAGATCCGGATGCTGACCAATCTGGAGACTTTTACCGAGAAGCTGCTGCAAATCGTGCTGGTCGGACAACCGGAACTGGAACAACGCCTGAAGCAGCCACAGTTGCGGCAGTTGCGGCAACGCTTGACGCTGCGGGCGAAAACGCATCCGTTCAACCTTGAGGAGACCAAGTCCTACATTACGCAGCGACTGAGAATCGCCGGCTCGAATGGTGATGTGATTTTCGAGCCCGACGCCGTGGCGGCGCTCTTTCGCTACTCCAGCGGAGTACCGCGCGTGATCAACCTGTTATGCGAGCACTGTTTGGTCAGCGCGTTTGTGGATCAGAAGAAAACGGTTTCGGCCGAGATTGTGGATGCGGTCGCCAAGGACTTCGATTTAGGCGATGGGTTAGTCGGCGCAGTCATGACGACCCCTGAGGTTCCACCCGCGTCTCCCGAAAAGTTTGATCTGTTAGAAGCTCTTCGCACGCTATCTACCCTGGCGGATAAGATCCGTCAATCCGAACAAGATCTCCCCAAAGAGAGGAAACTATGAGCCGCATCCATGACGCTTTAAAACGCGCCGAACAGGAACGAGCAACTTCCATGGGGGGACATGTTGAGCCTGCCCTGGGCCAGCCGGAGCTGCAACCGGTAAGCATGCCCGAGCACGTCCAGACGCCAACCGCAGTGATGCCTTCCATGCCGGGGGCGGCCTTTAGCTATGAGGCCTTGCTGGCACAGTGTCCGCTTTCGAACTGGGCGCCGGACTCCCGCACGATGCTGTTCTTCCAGGACGACGAGAACAGGAAAGGCGCGGAGGAATTCCGCACCCTGCGTTCGCGCCTGTATCAGATTCGCGAGAAGCTGCCCTTGAAGCGGCTCATGGTGACGAGTGCGCTGCCCAAGGAGGGGAAGTCATTTGTGGCTGCCAATCTGGCCCAGGTGATTGTTCAGCAGCAAGGGCGCCGCGTCCTGCTGATCGACGCCGATCTGCGCAGCCCTGGCATGCATCGTCATCTGGGCGCAAGTCAAACGCCGGGATTGTCGGACTACCTGCTCGGAGAAAGTGACGAGATGTCCGTCATGCAGCGCGGCCCGATGGAAAATCTGTTCTTCGTGCCTGCCGGCCGGCATGCTCCAGGCGCGCCCGAACTGCTCGCTAACGGTCGCTTGAAGCTTTTCCTCCAGCGCGTCGAACCGCTTTTCGACTGGATCATCATGGACACCCCGCCAGTCATTCCGGTCGCGGACTCCACGCTGCTGGCGAATTTTTGCGAAGGAGTGCTGATGGTAGTGCGATCCAATGCCACGCCCTCCGACCTGGCTCGCAAGGCTCGCGAGGAATTTCAGGACAAACTGCTGCTCGGAGTTGTACTCAACGGAATCCCCGCCGATCAGCTTCCGCAGTCCAGGTATTACTACGGCGAGGCAGTAGCAAACCCCGCATAAAACGAACCGAGGGCATGGGTGATCAGGCTTTTCAATGTCTATTACCCGATTCGCACACTGATCCTGCTAGCCGGAGAGGCGCTGATCGTATGGACCTCATTCCTGCTTGGGGCAGTGCTCGAACTCAGGGACGACAGTTACCTGGTTCTGAACTACGAAGGGGGGTACGTCAAAATCTTCGTAGTCACAGGCCTGGTGCTGCTCTGTTCCTATTGGTTTGACCTCTACGATACCGCGCGCCTCACGACCAAGGGCGAACTTTACTTCCGCTTGCTGCTGGTCCCGGGGCTGCTCGCTTTCCTGCTGGCTGCGGTGGGCTACATCCATCCCAGTTATCTCATTGGGAATGGAGCCTCCGAGGTGGGATTGCTGATTCTCACCGTGGCCATGATTGGCTGGCGGCTCGGTTTCGGATGGCTGGTGCAGTTGCCCATTCTTGTAGAACGGATCTATGTCCTAGGAACGGGCGAGAGAGCGCAGCGCCTGGTGCAGGGCCTGCGGCAGAATCCGGAACTGGGAGTTGAAGTGGCGAGCTGGACTGGCAAACTGGAGGGCGCCGTCACCCGTAATTCTGTCGCCGCTCACCTTATGGAAATCGTCCACCAGCAGAAAGTGCATCGTGTGATTGTTGCCATGCCGGACCGGCGCGGCACCATCCCCATGCGGGAGTTGCTCGATCTACGGATGCAAGGTGTGCAGGTAGAAGAAGCAACCTCTTGGCTTGAAAAGATGTCGGGCAAGATCGAAGTCGAAAATCTATACCCGAGCTGGCTGATTTTTGCCGACGGTTTCCGCCGCAGTTCGACGTTCATCGTGGTTCGGCGCACGCTGTCGATTGGGATCTCGCTGGCCGGATTGATTCTGAGCGCGCCGTTGTGGCCGGTGCTGATGCTGGTCATCAAGCTTGATTCGAAGGGGCCGGTTTTTTACACGCAGCGCCGGGTGGGAAAGGGCGGAGGCGTCTTCAGCGTCATCAAGTTCCGCACCATGCGGCAGGACGCGGAGGCGGCAGGCCCACAGTGGGCGGGTCTGAACGATCCGCGGATCACCAAGGTCGGCAGGTTTCTGCGATCCTCCCGGCTGGACGAGATTCCGCAGTTGTGGTGCGTGCTCAAGGGGGACATGGCATTCGTGGGCCCGCGACCGGAGCGCCCGGAGTTTGTGGAGTCCCTCACCAAGGAGATCCCGTTTTACGGCGTGCGGCACATGGTGCGTCCCGGGCTGACGGGATGGGCGCAGATCAAATACAAGTACGGAAGTACGGTCGCTGACGCGCGCGAGAAACTGCAGTATGACTTGTTCTATATCAAGAATGCTTCGATTGGACTGGATCTGTTGATCATGTTCCAGACCATCAAGACGGTGTTGCTGCGCCGGGGCGCGCAATGAAATGGGTGTTCTGGATCGCGGCTGGAGTCATTACCTATGCTTACGTGGGATATGCGGTCTGGTTGTGGATTCGCAGCGCCTGGTCGCCGCGTCCGGTGCGCCGTGGAGTTGTGGAGCCCACCGTGTCGGCGGTGATGGTGGTTCGCAATGAAGAAGCGGTGATCGCCCGCAAGCTGGAAAATCTGCTGGCTCTCGAGTATCCGGCGGCCAAGCTGAATGTGGTGGTGGTTTCGGATGGATCGAGTGACGGCACGGAGTCAATACTTCACGCCTTCAGCCAGCATGGGCGCATCCGGACTTTGTTGAAACCGGAGTCGCAGGGCAAAGCGTTGGGACTGAACGACGCACTCAAGCTTGCGAGCGGAGAAATTTTGTTATTCACCGACGCTCGCCAGGCCATCGAACCGGGGGCGTTGCGTTTGCTGGTCGAGAATTTCGCCGATCCCGTGGTCGGCTGCGCTAGCGGCGAATTGATGCTGGGCGATCCGGCCAACGGGGAAACGGGAAAGGGAATGGGTTTGTACTGGCGCATTGAAAAGAAGATTCGTGAGATGGAGTCGGCTTCCGGATCCGTTGCCGGCGCCACCGGGGCAATTTACTGCGCGCGCCGCGATTTGCTTGAGCCCCTGCCTGCCGGAACCATTCTCGACGATGTATTGCTTCCCATGCAGATTGCGCGAAAGGGCTCGCGGGTGGTCTTCGATTCCCGTGCGCGCGCATGGGACTCTCCGGACCTGGGGGGTAATCGCGAGTTTTCGCGGAAGGTTCGAACCCTCACGGGGAACTATCAGATCCTCCAACTGGCGCCCTGGCTGTTGAGTTCCAGGAATCCGATTCGATTCGAATACGTCAGCCACAAGCTTTCACGCCTCGCGGTGCCATTCGCGTTGCTGGCGCTGCTGGTCGCCTCCCTCTTCTTGCCACAGCCGTGGTATCGCGCGGCGCTGGCGGCGCAGGTTGCGTTTTATGCTTTGAGCGGGTTGGCGATGGCCGGAGTGAAGATCGGTCCGCTGTCGCGAGTTGCAGATGCGGCGCGCACCTTCGTGGTCTTGAATTCTGCTGCGCTGGTGGCTTTCGTCAACTTTGTGACCGGCAGAAAGGCGGTCTGGGTCCGCTGACTGCCATGCGAATTCTCTGGGTTAAAGCCGATAAGCTCCTACCCGTGGAGAACGGGGGCAACATCCGCACGTACCATATCTTGCGGCATCTATCGGCACGGCATGAGTTGATTTTCTACTCGTACTACGGGGGTGCGGTGGATAAGGCCTACGAACGTGAGTTGCAGCACCGTCTGCCCGGGTCGGTGGCGGTGTGCACTGGCAAGCGTGAGCTGTCAGGAATTTCACGGGGTCTGGACTATCTGGTGCACTTGAATTCGCAGCCGCCTTATGCGGTGAGCCGTTTCGCCAGCCTCAAGGTGCAGAATCAGTTGCGATCCTGGTTTGGTGAACAGCACTTTGATGTGGCGGTGTGCGACTTTCTGGATGCGGCGGTGAATTTTCCGGGACGCTTGAACATTCCCTCTGTGCTGTTTCAGCACAATGTGGAAAGCGAAATCTGGCGGCGGCACGAGGCCACGGCCTCTTATTCTGTGAAGAAGGCAATGTACGGAATGGAATTCCGCAAGATGGAGCGTTACGAACGGATGGTCGTGCGCAAGTTTCATCATGTCGTCGCCGTTTCCGAAAGCGATCGCGCCCTCATGACAAAGTGGGTGGACGCCGATCGCGTCACGGTGGTTCCGACGGGAGTGGACCTGGCTGAATATCGGCCAGCTCCCGAGTCTGCTGAGCCCGGCCCGGTCGTGACATTTGTCGGCGCGATGGATTGGGAGCCGAATGTCGACGGCGTGGAATATTTTGCCAGCGAAGTTTGGCCAGCCATCAAGGCAGACGTGCCCGAGGCGCGGTTGCGGATCGTAGGGCGGAATCCCGACGGGCGTGTAAAAAAATGGGAGTCGGAATCCATCGAGGTTACGGGACGCGTCCCTTCGGTGGTGGAATATTTGCGTGAGTCGGCGGTGGTAATTGTGCCCTTGCGCATCGGAGGCGGAACGCGTCTCAAGATCTACGAAGCGATGGCCACGGCGAAGGCGGTTGTCTCGACCACCGTCGGAGCGGAAGGACTCGACGTTCATCATGGCCGCGACATCATGCTGGCCGACGACCCCGGCTCCTTCGCCCAGGCTGTGATCATGCTGCTCCGCGACCGCGAACTGCGGCGTCGCTACGAACGGGCTGCCGTGGAAACCGCGGCACGATGTGATTGGGCTGCAATTGGGGAGCGTTTCGGAGAAGTCTTGCAGGCAGTGGTGCAACGCAAGAAAGCGAAGACAGGCGCAGTTCCCGCGCGTTCGGCATAGAGCAGTACGGTTTCAAGAAAAGAGGGTTTGTGGCAATCGGTGACAACGGAACGGCAGTCGCGACGGATATCATGGGCCGGAGAAAGGTAGCCCCGAGCGGAGACGCCACGAAGGCCGCATTTTTCTGGCTCAGTGGTTTCTACATCGTGTACTGCGCCCGCCCGGAGGACTGGATTCCCGGACTGCAATACGCTCCCTTGGCGAAGATCACCGCCATTCTGGCGATGTGGGCCATGTTCAACAACCAGGGACGGCTGAAGCGTACCTTCAGGGACGTGCCAAAAGAAGGAAAAATACTGCTCGCGATGATCTGTCTTCTCTTCGTGAGTGCCGGGTTGTCACCGATCTGGAAGGGCGGCTCACTGGACAAGACGATGGACTTCTCCAAGGTCTTTATCGCCTGGGTGCTGACATTCCTGCTGATCACAACCTTCGAACGCTTGCGCAAGATTATCTTCATCCAGGCGGCTTCAGTGGTGGTGGTGGCCTCCGTTTCCATTATCAAGGGCCAGGACACGCCACGCCTCCAGGGCGTGCTGGGGGGCATCTATTCCAACCCGAACGACCTTGCTTTCGCGCTCGTGTTGTCGCTACCCTTCGCGCTCGCGTTTATGGTTACGGCCCGGAGTGCTTTCGTGAAGGCGCTTTGGCTGGGCGGAATTCTCATCATGTCCACCGCGCTGTTCATGACCGCATCACGCGCGGGGTTCCTGAATTTGCTCATCACTGGCACGGTGACGCTTTATTACTTTGGTATCAAGGGAAAACGCTACTACCTGATTGCCGCCACCCTGGTGGTGGTCACGCTCCTGATGGCAACGGTGGGTGGCAAGCTCTACGCCCGCTTTGAGGCGATTTCCGGCGACGCGGGTGGCGAATCGTCCGCCGAGGCCTCCTACGAGGACCGCAAATACCTCATGGAGCGCGCGCTGGTGGGGATCGAACACTATCCTATTCTGGGTTTGGGGCCGCGCAATTTCAATACCTACTCCCTGATCTGGCACGAAGTCCACATGACTTACCTCCAGATCTGCGTCGAGGGCGGCATTCCGGCGCTGGTTCTGTACCTGATGTTCTTCGCCGGCGGCTTCCGGAATCTGAGAATTCTGCAAAAGACCAAGGGTCTCGACGAACACACTGTACTGTTTATTGGAGCGCTGCACTCTTCCCTTGTGGGCTTTGCGGTAGGAGCGCTGTTTGCTCCTGAGGCGTATCAGTACTTCCCCTATTTCGCCGTCGCGTTCACATCCACGCTGTTGCAGACCGTAAGAGAACGAGAGAGAGAACAAGGACCGGATCCGGCGGCCCCTGCGCCGAAGAAACCGCGTCACTTCCTGGAGGCATATGCCGACGATCGAACAACAGCTCCGGCCCCTGTCCGATGATTTGCAGTCGATTCTTCGTTGCCTGAGTTGCGGAGGACGGCTGGACAGCGATGGCTCCGGGGGCTTTGTGTGTCCTGGGTGTAAGCGTGCTTACGCGAACGTTCTGGGCATCGCGCGATTTGTCGACGCTCAGCACTACGCGGCCAGCTTTGGATTTCAATGGCATCGCTACCAGAAGACGCAGCTGGGGGAGAATGACGTCCGTGGTTCGGAGCATCAGTTCGAGATGAAGACTGGGCTGCGTCGCGAAGAATTAAGAAACAAGCTGGTTCTCGATGTGGGTTGCGGCATGGGCCGCTTTGCCGAAGTGGCGACACGCTGGGGAGCGAGGGTCGTGGGAATCGATTTGAGCGCCGCGGCAGAAGTGGCGGCGAAGAACCTTGCTGATCGGGATTTTGTGGCGATGCAGGCGGACGTCTTCGCACTGCCCTTTGTTCCCGAAAGCTTTGACATCATTTATAGCGTGGGCGTTCTGCATCACACGCCGGATTGCGAAGCGGCCGTAAAGGCATTGGGAAAATATCTCAAGCCGGGGGGAGTGCTCGCGGTGTGGTTGTACAGCGGCTATAACAAGTGGTACCGCTTCAGTGATTTCTGGCGGCGCTTTACCCATAAAATGAAGCCCGAAACCCTGCACGGAATACTGAAGGTAGCCGTACCGAGCTTTTATCATCTAGGCCGCACCCTGCGGAAAGTGCCGGTCCTTGGGGCTCCGGTCGCGGGCGTGATCCATCACGTATTTCCCGTGAATCGTCACCCCGACGCGGAGACGCGAATGCTCGATACTTTCGATTGGTATTCCCCGAAATATCAGTCGAAACACACCTACGAACAGGTATTTCGCTGGTACGAGTCGATGGGAATGGAAGACATGCGGATCGGCGAAGTATCCATAGCGGTTCGGGGACGGAAGCCGGAGCGAACGGCATAGCGGGAAGTTGCCGTTTCCACAACATGAGCCTGCAAAAGAAAATTGCGTACGCAAAGAAAGTTCTGCCGGGCGCGACTTGGAGAGCGCTGGGAGCGGCTCCGCACGGTCCTGTGCATCTCATGATCGCTGTCGCTGATCATTTCGAGCCCGCCATTGACCCGGATAGTGGACGAACACGGGTTCCGCGTCCGGAGCAGGAACGAAGGCTGGAATGGTGGACCCGAGAATATCCGGGAGTCGTGGATCGCTGGCGCGATCGTGATGGACGTCCGTTGACTCACACTTATTTCTATCCGGCCGAGCAATACGATGAAGGTCTGGTTGAGATGCTCGCCGATCACTGCCATGCCGGATGGGGAGAGGTGGAGATTCATCTTCACCATGGATGGGACCATCCCGACACCGCTGAAAACACGCGTCGTGTGCTGACGGAGTTTCGCGACCACCTGGCGTTTCGCCATCGTTGCCTGTCAATGGAACCGGGTTCCAACCTTCCCCGCTACGGTTTTGTACACGGAGATTTTGCGCTGGCCAATTCGTCGGGCGGGCACGCCTGCGGCGTGGACGCAGAAATGCAGATTCTTGCCGAGACCGGCTGTTACGCGGACTTTACGCTGCCGACGGGACCGCTTCATCCCGCGCAAACGGCAAAGATCAACTCGGTTTACGAGTGCGCGTTGCCGCTGGATCAGGCCGCGCCACATCGCAAGGGGCTTAACCTCACCGCCGGTAAGACGCCGCGAATCTTTCCTTTGATGGTGCAGGGGCCTGTGCTCACCGATCTAAGACGCAGCGCTAGTTCGATGAAACTGATTCTGGAAACGAGTGCGATCACGCGGCCGAATCCGGCGAGTCTGCACCGGTTGGCACTCTGGAAGCAGGCTCGCGTGCACGTCCTAGGACGTCCCGAGTGGCTCTTCATCAAACTGCATTGCCATAGTATGGAACCAACGCAGAAGGATGCCGTGATCGGCGACTCCTTCCGGAAGTTTCTAAAGGAACTGGTTGAGGGCGCGGCGCAACGCGACGAAACCCTGCATTTTGTCACTGCGAGGGAATTGACCAATATTCTTCTCGCGGCCTGTGACGGGCGGGAAGGCGATCCGGGCCAGTATCGCGATTATCGCTTCAAACGCCTGGTGGACATGCCGGATGCTCTGCAGCAACAGGCTTCGTCTCCGGTGGCTGTGAAAGGCTAAGATTCGATATGTGCGGGATCGCGGGAGTGGTGAGCGCAACTCGGGAAAGCAATATCACCGAGGCACTGGTGCGCCATATGTGCGACCAGATCGTCTACCGCGGGCCGGACGACGAGGGCATTCTCGTCCAGGACGGCGCTGGACTGGGCATGCGCCGCCTGAGCATCATCGATCTCTCCGGGGGCCACCAGCCGGTTTTCAACGAAGACCGCACGGCATGGATCGTCTACAACGGCGAGATCTACAATTTTCCCGAACTGCGCGCGGGGCTGGAGAGCCGCGGCCATCGCTTTTATACGCGATCCGATACAGAAGTCATCATTCACCTCTACGAAGAAATGGGCGCTGACTGCGTCAAGAAATTGCGCGGGATGTTTGGGCTGGCCATCTACGACAAGGTGAAGCGGAAGCTTTTGCTTGCGCGTGATCGGCTCGGCAAGAAGCCGTTGCATTACGCGCAGGTTGGGAACAAGCTTTACTTCGCATCGGAAATCAAGTCGATACTGGCGGTGGTCCCGGAACTGGCCGAGGTCAACTCGCAAGGCCTGCTCGAATATCTGAATTTCGGCTACGTGCCCGATCCCATTACCATCTTCACCGGAATCCAAAAGCTGCCTCCTGGGCATCTGCTGGAGTTTGCCGACGGTAAGATTCAGATCCGTCAATATTGGGATCTTCCTCAATATGGCACCCATGTACCCAAGAGCGAAGAGGAATGCCTGGAGGAATTGGAGCGGAGGTTGTTTGAGGCGACGCGCATCCGCCTGATCTCGGATGTTCCTTTGGGGGCGTTTCTGAGCGGTGGGGTCGACTCTTCAACGGTGGTCGCCTTAATGGCCCGCGCCAGTTCCGCCCCGGTCAAGACTTTCTCCATCGGATTTAAACACGACGATTTCAATGAGGCCCATTTCGCGCGGATCGTCGCCCGCAAGTTCGGCACCGACCATCACGAACTGATTCTGGAGCCGAATGTAGTCG
Source organism: uncultured Acidobacteriota bacterium (assembly GCA_963799305.1). Classification (GTDB taxonomy): domain Bacteria; phylum Acidobacteriota; class Terriglobia; order Terriglobales; family Acidobacteriaceae; genus Acidiflorens. Next base: position 105,102 of record CAWCWX010000004.1, read on the forward strand.
AGACCGTCGAACATCTGACGAGTTCGCTGGAGGAACCGTTCGGCGATTCCTCGATGCTGCCGACCTACTATGTCTCCGAGATGGCGCGCAGGCATGTGACTGTGGCGCTCTCCGGCGACGGTGGCGACGAGATGTTTGCCGGGTACGACCGCTACGGTATTCATGCCAGGCGCCGGGTCTTTGAAGCAATTCCGGAATCGGCCCGTCGCTTTTATCGGGAGAGTATTTTTCCCTGGCTACCGCGCAACATGCCAGGCCGAAGGTTCAGCTACAACGTCACATTGCCGTGGCAGGAGAGGTACGTCGACGGGCTTTCTTTTCTTCCAGCCTTCGAACGGGATTTTCCCATTCTGTCCCACGATTTCCGGGACCTACTCCAACGGAGCGTAGATCCGGGGAATGCACTACGGCGAGCGTTTGCCCAGGCCCCGGCACATGATCCCGTGAGCGAAATCCTGTATGTGGACACCAAGACTTATCTGGTCGGAGATATCCTTACGAAGGTCGACCGTATGAGCATGCTGAACTCGCTCGAGGTACGGGTACCGATGCTGGATCATGAGTTTGTCGAGTGGGTCGCCGCCCTGCCTGCACAGTGGAAGCGGCGCGGCCAGGCTCCAAAGTACATTCTTCGGCGGCTGGCGGAGCGAGTTGGTGTTCCGCGCGAAGTGCTTTACCGCAAGAAACAGGGTTTCTCCCTTCCGCTCGCACACTGGATGCGGAATGAATTGAAGGGCATGCTGGGTATCCTCCTGGATGAGCGGACGTTGGAACGAGGGTACTTTGATCCCAGCGGAGTGCGGAGGCTGATGGATGATCACTTGCGTGGTCGCCGGGAACTCAGCGCGCGTCTGTGGCGCTTGTTGATCTTTGAGCTCTGGCATCGCAACTTTCTGGAAAAGTTCGTCCGCCCCGCGGGGCTGTTCACATTGCCAATTGTGGCCGACTCCCGCCGAACCACGCCAAATCCCGCGCCGGCGCTGGCTTCTGCCCCTATCGGAGAGTGACTTGTCACCAGCCAGTCCGGCAGTGAATACAAGTCCCATCGCGCGCGTCCCGCATCTTGTCAGCCTGTTTCTCATGACCAATACCTTCGAAACGGGCGGCTCGGAGCGCCAGCTCGCCGTTCTCGCGAAGAGTCTGAGCCAAGAGCGATTTCAACTTCATGTGGGATGCATTCGTCGCGACGGCCCTTTCGCGCAAGACTTCCCGGATACACCAGAATTTCGGCTGGGCGGAAGTTTGTATGGCTGGCAATCGCTGCGCACACGGCTGCGTCTGTCGCGGCATCTGCGGCGCAATCAAGTCCAGATTGCTCATGCCTTCGATTTCTATACCACTCTGACCTTGGTGCCCGCAGCCCGGCTCGCCCGCGTGCCGGTGGTGATCGGAAGCTTTCGCCAGCTCGGCGATCTACTGACTCCCGCACAATTTCGAATTCAGGCGATAGCGTTTCGTTGCTGTGACGCCGTCGTGTGCAATTCGCAGGCTGGAGCCGATTGGCTGGCCGCCGACGGAATGGCACAGGACAAGCTTGTCGTCATCGGAAACGCCTTGCCTGACGAGGCATTTGCTACAGTGCCTCTGACGTTGGCCAAGCGTCCGGGCGTGCTGCGCGTGGGCATGGTGGCGCGCATGAATGCGCGGTACAAGAATCACTCGGGGTTTCTGCGGATCGCGGCGCGCATCCGCGCGCAATTTCCGGGGACCGAGTTTGTCCTGGCGGGAGACGGACCCCTGCGAAAGGAAATCGAGCAGGAAGCGCAGAGCCTGGGTCTGGGAAATCACGTAGTGTTCCTCGGAGATCGTCGCGATGTTTCCGCCGTGCTGGCTTCGATGGATGTAGCTGTCCTTACTTCCGATTCCGAGGGCCTTTCCAATGTCATCCTCGAAGCTATGGCTGCAGGCGTACCGGTGGTTGCGTACGATGTGGGCGGAAATCGCGAACTGGTGAACGACGATCGGGGCGCGATCATTCGACCCGGCGATGAAGACCAATTCGCCGCCGCCGTAGGACACTTGCTCGATCAACCCGTTCTTCGGGAAAAACTAGCGCACAATGCGCGGGCTTTCGCGGCAGAGAAGTTCAGTCTGCAACGTATCCAGGCCGCGTATGAGGAACTCTATCTGTCGCTGCTGGCACGGAAGGGTGGAAGGACTACTGCCGGATGAAGCAGGCGCCCTCGCGAAATTCGCCGAAGCGACTCAAGGTTGCCCTGATCGCGCCGAGCCTGCGCTATGTGGGCGGACAAGCGGTGCAGGCCGACTTGTTATTGCGGCTGTGGCAAGACGATCCGAATGTGGATGTGAGTCTGATCGAAGTTGATCCTCCCCTGCCGCGCGGATTCGGTTGGGCGGAGCGCATCCCCGGACTCCGAACAATTCTGCGCGAGCCGATTTATTTTCTGCGTCTCTGGCGCGGATTGAAAGATGTGGATGTGGCCCATATCTTTTCCGCGTCCTATTGGTCGTTCCTGCTGGCGCCCGCGCCCGCGTGGTTCTTCGCGAAGCTCCGTGGTACAAAGACTCTGGTCAATTACCGGAGCGGAGAAGCGCGCGATCACTTGAAACGCTTTCGGTCGGCACTTTTCGTCCTGTCCCGGACGGACAGTATCGTCGTTCCTTCCGGTTACCTGGTGGATGTCTTTCGCGAATTTGGATTGAGTGCCGTCGTCGTGCCGAACCTGGTGGACCTGGCGCAGTTCCAATATCGGGAACGCAATCCTCTCCGGCCTCGACTGGTTTGCTCGCGGGGATTTTCTTACTACTATTGCATCGATGTGGTGGTACGCGCGTTCGCCGAAATCAAGAAAGCCTACCCAGAGGCGACGCTCACCTTGGTCGGCGCCGGCCCATTGGAGGCCGAGGTGCGTCAGTTAGTTAGCGGTCTGAGGTTGTCGGATGTGATTTTCACCGGTGTGGCGACTCGTCAGGAGATCGGGAAGCATTATGACCAGGCGGATATTTTTATCAACGCCTCGCGGCTCGACAATATGCCGGTGTCGGTGATCGAAGCATTCGGCGCGGGCACTCCGGTGGTCACAACTTCGCCCGAGTCCATGCCATATCTGGTCGAGCACGAACGCACTGGGCTGCTGTCGCCGGTGGGAGACGAGCACGCGCTAGCCGGTAATGTGATTCGGCTATTGCGAGAACCGGAACTCGCGGCGCGACTGGCGCTGAATGCGTTTCAGGAGTCGCGCAAGTACAACTGGGATGTGGTGCGCGGGAAGTGGGTTGGCGTATACAGGCAACTAGTACAAGAACTGTCATCCTGAGCGAAGCGGATCTGCTGTCTTTTCGTCTGACAAGAAAGCGGGTCCTTCGCTTCGCTCAGGATGACAATTCTTTAAGACGTAGAGACGCCACTGGGTCCAGAGCTATTTCGCCGACACCAGCCGCATTTCCGTTTGGCCAATTTCCTCGTGCGAATCACCTTCCAGGCAAACCCGGTGCCACAACTCCAGATTTAACAGACGCCAGATGCGGTCGTAATTGTCGCGATGCTTCGCGCGATGCTCGTTGAACAGACGCTCGATCGCCTCGCGGCGGAAGTAGCCGCGGTCGAGGCTGCGCGGTTCGAGCAGCATCTCGCGGATCGTCTCCAGACGCGGCCCGGCAAGCCATCCGCTCCAGGGAGTGGGAAAGCCGAGTTTCGGCCGATAAATGATCTCGTGCGGCAAAATGTCTTCCATCGCCCTTTTCAGAATCGTTTTTCCCGCCAGGCCTTTGATCTGCACCTCGCGCGGAATGCGGGTCGCGAACTCCACCAGCATGTGATCGAGGAAGGGAACTCGACTCTCGATCGAAGCGGCCATACTCATGTTGTCCTGCTTCATCAGCAGTTCGACAAGATAGGTCTTGATGTCGGTATAGAGCAACCGTTGAAGCATCTCGCCTGAGGAGTGCTCCCAATAGTCGAGAACGTGTTTGTAGGCGGTGTTCGGCGCAAACTCGCCGGCAAATTCGGTGGTGAGCAGACTGCTCTGATCGGCCTCGCCAAAGGCCGAGAAAAAGTTGTCGAAGTAGAACGACGCCCATGACGCGCCGTCCTTCGCCAGGAACGTGTGTTCCAGTTTCCGGCGCAGAGTCCCTCCCAGCAGAGACGAAGTTGCGATGGTGTTGCGCAGCCCGCGCCGCAGAGCGCCGGGAACAACGCTGCGGAAGGCGCGGTCGAGCGCCGCGTTCTTCAGTGTGAATGCATAGCGGGTGTAACCGGCGAGCGTTTCGTCGCTGCCTTCGCCGGTCAGGACAACTGTCACTCGTTCGCGCGCCAGCTTCGCCACAAAGTAAAGTGAAACGCTGGACGGCCAGACAATCGGTTCGTCCTCGTGCCAGATGAGGTGCGGCAGGGCGTTGAAGAAGTCCTCTTCGCTGACCAGCACTTCGTGGTGTTGCGATTTGATGTGATTGGCCACCAACTGCGCGAAGGGCAATTCGCTGTAGGTCTGCTCGCGGTAGCCGACAGAAAAGGTTTCAATCGGTTCGCGACGGATCTTGGTCATCAACGCGGCTACTGCACTGGAATCCAGGCCGCCGCTCAGGAAAACGCCCAACGGCACGTCGCTCATCAGATGGCTATTGACGGCGCCTTCCAGCAACTCACGATAGCCGCGAACGTAATAGGTTTCGTCGCGTGAGGTGTGGGTCGTCGACGCATCAAGATCCCAGTACTGGCGGATCTGCGGCTTGCCGTCGAGGCCGATTTCCATCGTGTGTCCGGGAAGAAGTTTGCGAATGCCGGAGTAGAAAGTGTCTTCGCCGGAGAGGTATCCAAAGGCAAGAAATTCCGGCAGAGCGGTGCGATCAAATTCCGGGCGAAGATTGCCATGCGCGAGCAGGACTTTGATTTCAGATCCGAACAGCAAGCGGTCCGAACTCAAACGGTAGTAGAGCGGCTTAATCCCCAGCCGGTCACGCGCGATGAAAAGTGTTTTCTTTTTGCGATCCCATAGCGCGAACGCAAACATGCCACGCAAATGATTCACGCAGTCGCGGCCGTATTCTTCGTAGAGGTGAACGATGGTCTCCGTGTCGCTGTGGGTACGGTAGGAGTGTCCGCGAGCAATGAGCTGCTCGCGCAGGGCGAGATGGTTGTAAATCTCGCCGTTGTAGACGATGGTGATCGAGCCGTCCTCGTTGGAGATGGGCTGGTGCCCGCCGGCCACGTCCACAATGCTCAGGCGGCGCATCCCGATGCCAACAGGGCCGTCAGTATGGAAGCCATCGTCGTCGGGTCCGCGGTGGGCGATGATGTGGCACATGGCGCGCAGGGCGGTGGGGTTAGCCCGGGCGTCGCGTCCGAATTCGAGAATTCCAGCAATCCCGCACATTTAAGGTTTCTCCGCATAAGTCGAGGAAGTGTTCGAGTGTTCTGGCGGCGGACTCGCGGCTCCGGTCAGCTCTTGAAACAGAGGCGAAATGGAGAACCGGTCCGGCTCAGCATGCAACAATTCGTCCTGCTTGCGCCACTCAAAAAATGTCGACGGTCCCGGCGCCTTCAGCAGTTCGCGGCCTTGCCACGCCACATATGTCCCGCCGATAACAACCAAGTGAACCAGTTTGTCGAAGACGATGCGGCAATAAAGGAATTCGGCATCCGAAAACCACGGGCCAAAATTCCATGGACGCTTGTCCAGAGCAAAACAGAATCCGTGATTCGCGCTTCCCTCGGCCCATTCATACACCTGAACGGACGCGAGCCTCATGCTAACTAGGCTGACTTCGCTTGCAAGAGCAGCGGAGTGCGGCTGCATCAGAGTTGCAATTTCCGCCGGCAGTCGTACGCGAGCGTGAGCGCGCAGCAGCGGCGCGGCTTCAAACTTTCCATATGCGGGAGAGAGCAAGCTCCTGGTGATTTCCGTGCGCCAGAGTGTCTCGTCAGGCATGATCAGGCTGAGGTTGGATGCGTCGCGAGTCGACGCGGCGACCCAGGCATTCGCGCGAACTTCCTGAACCTTGACCTCGGGACCGAAATGCCACAGCACTTCGACTTCGTGTTCACTTTGTCCGAGAGCGACGTCGCGAACCAGCGCAGGGCCGCCGTTGATTTGTACGATGTACCGGCAATGCGTTACCGGATCCGCCAGTCGCTCGTAGCCATCGTGACTGCCGGCAAAGTAGCTGAAGGATCTTCCGCTGGTCCAGTTGTCCAGTCTCGTAGTCGGAATCGCGGACCAGGAGAACGGGCCGTCGGGCTCGGCTTGATCCATTCCATCCACGCGCATCGTGTTGTGCGCGCCGGTTCCTCGGAAGGCGTCGCGGTCGGCCGGCTGGGGGGAGATGTAGACGCCGCTGCCCGCATCGACAAGCCAGCGTTGACCATTCATGATGAAGCGTAAGCTGAGCGCATCCGCGTGTCCGTGACCGGAGTGGCCAACGCCCTGGGGGCCGGCATCGACAACGATCTGAGAGGCAGGCTGCGGGTCGGCAAGGATGTAGAGACCGCCGTCCGGAAACGCCCGCGAAGCCGGCGCTGCATGCGCGTTTTTATAAGGGAGGGTGTTCACCGCTTGCTGTCCAAACAGCCAGATAGACTCTTCCGTCAGCGGAGCGGCCGAACAATCCTTGCGCTCATAGAGCAAAGCGCCGACGGCCAGCGGATCGGTCATCTGTTCCGTGCGATTGCGTCGCGGATCGAAAACGCGTCCCCCATCGTCGTCGCCGAATCCTTCGGGCGGGCCGGCCTGCGAGAGGGCTTGTACAACGTCGAGCATTCGTCCGAGAGTGGAGTCGAATTCTGCCGGGATATTCCAGCCGTTTCTCGCAGCCAGTAACCGCGCATGCAGAAAAAAGTCGAGCGCGTACACGTGGTAGTACAGCGACTGTTCGAAGTAGACGCCGTCGCGCCGAACCTGGTGCCGAGCTTGCTCGATCAAGATTTGCCAGCCGCGGCGTTGCCAACGAGACGCCGTTGCGATCTGCGGATAAAGTGTCCCAATGAAAAACAACGCCGCCGCCTCGCCGATCAAATGTGTATTCGGCGAGAAGTAGGTCGAAAGATAAAGTTCGATGTAGCGTCCGTGCAGCGCCAATGCCGGCAGTAGTTCACTGTGAAACTCGGCATGTCCGGGCGCGCCGGCTAATAACTGGTCCACCCATATCCACGAAAGACTGCGGAAGGCTACCTCCAGCGAACTCCCCCAGTTGATGCCGAGCGGATAAGGGTTAGCTTTGATCCAACTGCGCCATTGCGCGATGATCTCGCGGAGATATTTTTCATCGTTGCTGAGCAGCCAGGCTTTCGCCAGTGTGACCAGGTGTTGATGCCGATTTAGTTCCCATGTGACTTTGTGGTCGCCAACTGCAGCGAACTCGAGAAAGGGAATCTTGAACCACGGGTCGAGAGGCGCCCGTTTGTCATGGACGACATCCAGATGCCAGTCGATCTCGGCGCCATAATCGACGCCTTCGTAGCCCAGAAGATGAAAATGGTGACGGCGGACATCGTCCGCCTGATGCAAAATTTCCAGGGCCTCCGCCGGCATGTGCGCGCGCAGGAGGCTGGCGCGTTCTTGTCCTTTGCCGCGCGAGAAGAAGAATTCATCTTGGTGCGATTCGGATCCGATGCTTGGAACTGCCGGCTTCACTCCCATTCGATAGAGCAGGAGTTCGCTGCGCTTGTGGAATTCCTGTCCGGTGCGCGTACGAATTTCGTCCCAATTCATCTGGGACAGGCGCGCCAGCTTGTTTTTAAATCCCGAGGCCACAGATGCTCCTATCTTACATTTTGGCCGCAAGAGAGCTTCCATTGACGCGTCCGATGCAGCGAAAATCCTACCTGTAAGTGATTGTGCGGCTTGGTTCGATTTACACGGCAGATCATTGCCGGGGGAAAGTAGTCCCCAATTTGTCCTATTCCGCTTCCATGAGGTGGAAAAACTTGTCCACTTTTTGCCCTCCCCTGTTGGCCGGTTAAGGGCGAAAAACATTGTCGACGTAACGCTTGTATAATCAATTGCTTAGGGCGATGCGCTGTCCGGCTTGGGGTTGCAGATGGTGAGTGGTTTGCAGAGTATTCACGTGGAATTGCTATAGTTCAGAATGTCCCCCGGCACAAGATCGCTTCGCCTTCGGGAGCGAATTAAGGAGAGCTGAATGGGTTTGTCGGTCAGTATTTTCGGGTTGGGATACGTCGGGTCGGTGTCGGCCGCGTGTTTTGCGTCGATGGGGCACAAAGTCATCGGCGTGGACGTGAGCCGAGCCAAAGTCGAGATGCTGGACTCGGGTCGAACCCCGATCGTCGAAGCCCGGATGGCCGAACTCGTCGCGGAAGCCAACAAGGCATGCCGGCTGCACGCGACCACCGATGCGCTGCAAGCGGTTCTGAATTCCGAAGTGTCGTTCGTCTGCGTGGGTACACCGAGCCTGAAGAATGGCAAGCTCGACCTCAGCCACATCGAGAATGTTGCGCGGGAGATCGGCGCTGCGATCGGGCAAAAGAAAGGTCCGCACGTTTTCGTGCTGCGCAGCACCGTGCTGCCGGGGACGACCGAAGGTGTCGTGCTTCCGATTCTCGAAAAAGAAAGCGGGAAGCAATGCGGCCGCGATTTCACGGTCTGCTATAACCCGGAGTTCATGCGGGAAGGCAGTGCGGTCGCCGACTTCCTCAATCCGCCCTACACGATTCTGGGCGCGAGTGACACAACTCATCTCGCGCCGTTGCGCGAACTTTACAAAGACACTCCGGGAACGCTCTATGAAACTACTATCCCCGTGGCGGAGATGGTGAAGTACCTTTCGAATTGCTATCACGCAGTCAAAGTTGGATTCGCCAACGAGATGGGAACGATGTGCAAGCATCTCGGCGTCGATGCCCAAACGGTAACGAAGATTTTCACCTCCGACACAAAGCTCAATATCTCGCCGGCCTATCTCTCGCCGGGCTTTGCGTTTGGTGGTTCCTGCCTGCCGAAGGATCTGCGAGCCATCACCTACAAAGCGAAAGAACTCGACCTGAAACTGCCGTTGCTCGAATCGCTGATGCCGAGTAATGCCGAACACGTGGATCGCGCGGTCGAAATGGTCCTGGCCACAGGGAAGAAGAAAATTGCGCAACTCGGCCTGAGCTTCAAAGCGGGTACCGATGATCTACGCGAGAGCCCGCAGGTGCAATTGATCAAGCGGCTTCTCGGAGAAGGGTTGGAAGTGCGCATCTGGGACGAAGACGTTTCGTTAGGACGCATCGCTGGCGCGAACCGGCAGTATATCGAGGAAGTTATTCCGCATATCGGTTCAGTTCTAACGGATGATCTGGCGGGTGTTTTGGGCGGCGCCGAGGTCGTGATTCTCGGGAATAAGTCGGCCAGCAAAGAGCAGTTGGCAAAGTATCTGAAGCCCGACCAGATTGTGATTGACCTGGTTCATCTTGACCCGGCGCGGCGTCCCGACGGCGTCAAGTCCTACGAAGGCATGTGCTGGTAACCGGAGCGCAGCGCAGACCATGAAGTTCCACTCCATCGACTTCAAAACCGCCGACTGGAAGCGCGTGGACAGCTTCGCCGATCGCACCGTATTTCAAACCCGTGCGTGGCTCCAATTCGTCAGCGAGTCGCAGAACGCAGTTCCGGTAATTGCGGAATTGCGGGATGGAGGCGACGTGGCGGGATACTTCACCGGCCTGACTTTCTCGAAATTCGGCCTGAAGGTCTTGGGCAGTTCGTTTCCAGGATGGACCACTCCGTATATCGGGTTCAATCTCAATCCCGGCGTTTCGCGCCGGAGCGCTCTGGAAGCGTTGGAGAAGTTCGCCTGGGAAGAACTCAAATGCCTGCACATGGAGGTCTCTGACGCGCATTTCAACTTTGAAGATTGCGAAGGCCTCGGCTTCAAGGCGGAACACTACGGCTCGTACCGAACCGACCTGACGAAGTCCGAAGACGAGTTGTTCAACAGGATGGAAAGCGCCTGCCGCCGCTGCGTTCGCAAGGCGGAGAAGAGCGGCGTCAAGATTGAAGAAGCGCACGATCTTGCTTTCGCCGACGAATATTACCAGCAACTCAAAGATGTGTTCGCCAAGCAGAATCTGGTGCCGACTTATTCGGTCGAGCGCGTGCGTTCGCTGGTCCGAAACATGGAGCCCACGGGGAACGTGTTGCTGATCCGGGCTCGCGATCCGGATGGGAAGTGCATCGCCACTGGTATTTATCCCGGTTTTAACCAGATTGCTGAGTTCTGGGGGAACGCAAGCTTTCGCGCTTGTCAGAATCTCCGACCGAATGAAGCTTGCCACTGGTATGCGCTCCGTTATTGGAAACGGCGCGGCCTGTCGATTTTCGATTGGGGCGGAGAAGGTACCTACAAAGAAAAATACGGGTGCACGCCGTATCGCGTGCCATGGTTTACGAAGTCGCGCTATCGGATTGTCGGTGCTCTGCGCAACGAAGCTCGCGACATGTTCGATCGAAAGCAGAGGTTTCTGGGCTGGCTTCAGGGCGCCAGTACGGCGGCAGGTCGCGGGCACTTCGAAGAGTAAGCCGGCCCTAGTCGACGCCGGCGATCGCCGCTTCCACGGCATCCACATCCGCCCCCAAATCCTTGCCGCCAGCGGCGGCGCCAGCCCCAGGCGAAGGCTTGGCACAACCAGCCAGCTTCTCGTGGCAAAGGCGTGGATCTTTGCTCACGCCATCTTTGAGGTCGCGAATGCCTGCCGATTGAGGAGAAGCCACGATGATTCCTGACGGCCAGCGACCGCGTTCCGTAATGATGATGTTATTGTCGAACTTGTAGTTGCTAAAACATTCCTTCAGCACTGCTTCAGCACCCTGGCCCTGGGCCTTGCTTGCACAGTCCTCGCGAGAGCGACCGGCAGCGGCAAAACCCGGACGGGATCCGCCGACGGAAAACACACTGTTTGTCAGGCTAAAGTTGTCGATCTTGCCGTTCTTAGCCACAAGTGACATCAGCGGGCCCGGCACGAAAGCGGTGACGTGGTCGATTTGTAAATCGTGGACGGGGGGATCGACCGAAAGCATCTTGAGAAACACGCCGCTTCCCTTGTAATCCTGACCGTGTACTTCATCGGCGATGATGTCGTGAATGCTGTATCGGCCTCCATCCGACGTCGCGCCGCCTTGCTTCGACAAGACATTTGCCAGGGCGAAGACACCTCCAACATTGCGGATGCGACTAAAACGCACTGTAATGTCAGTGACCTGACACTTTGGACAACGGTTGCTCTGGTTTTTCGGGGTGAGGAGTATCGAAAATCCCTTTTGGCTGAAGCCACCCCAGCAGTTTTCGAGCAAGTTGGCTTCGAACAGCACCCGCTGTGCGTTCTTGAGTTCGAAGTTGTTCTTGACAATGTAGGGATTACTGGAAGAAGCCGCTGTGTATCCGGGCGCCCCTTCCTTCCAGATCAGGGGCTTGAACAGGTGATTGCGCCGGATCTCTATATCAGTAGGGGTCACGGTGGAGGCAGCCCCCCCGAAAAGAATGTTCTCGCCGGAAGCTTCGAGGAAGTTGTTGACAATTTTGAACGTACCGGCGGGAACATTGCCGTTGCCTCCGCCGATGGCACTTGCGTCGGTGCATTTGCCAGTGCGGGCCACGCAAGCTAGGCCGCTGATGTAGGAGTTGATCACGGCAATCACGCGGGGACCCTGATTCAGTACGATACCCTTGCCAACTTCGGCGCCCTCGGCGGGGTGAATCCAGTTACGGTCAAAAACTATATGATCCGCTCCCTCTCCGCTCACCATGCGGCCGATGTTCATTCTCGGATCCGAGGTCCATTCGATGCCAATGAAGCGAATGTGATCTCCAACCACTACACCGGATGGTTTCTTGACAACCAGAACTGCCATCAGCTTGGCAGGGCCTCCCGCAGGCTGAGCGTAGGGGGGACGTCCAGAAAGGCTCGCCACTCCCGCCCAAGCCGGCGAGATGCGCGTCCCCTCGGGAGGCAGTTTCGAGTCTGGTGTATCGGTTCTTACCGTGATGTATTGTTGGTCGCCACAATTTTTCCGCGGAAGGTCTCTAACGTCGAAAGTTGCTCCCGCGGGGAGCAGAAGCGTGTCCCCGCATTTAGCCTCGTTCAGGGCAGCGCTCAGGTCTGCCTTTGCGGACACTCGAATTTGTTTCCCTGGAGACGGGGTTCCGTCCATTCCGGTGTAATAGCAAGTCTTGGGAAGCTCCGCCGGACCGTCCTTGCTGCCGAACTTCGGAATGTCGCCCTTTTCGCAGTAGGCGTTCTCGCCGGTCGGAGGGAGTGTGGCCGCCAACAGAGGGTGGCAAACGAGGACAAGAATTGACAGCAGTAGTGGTAAACCGATTCTCATTACCGGATTGGAATTCCTGGGGGCAATTAGAAAGTGTGGATCCACGATGAAATGTCTCCTAGCCGTCACGCCCCTAGTCGGAAATAGTCGCAGAAGAACCCTGCGGTTCTTGTTTACCAACACGTAAGTTGATAATAGCACGCGGGAAACACTGGTCCTGCGGGTTTGGGTGGGATGCTCAGGAGTTTCGCGCGGCCAAAAAGGAAGGTCCGCAGTTTGCGCCGCGGACCTCATCCCATATCGAAATCAGAGTCTATTCGACTCCTGCAAGAGCGGCGTCCAAGCCAACGATATCCGCTCCCAAGTCGCGCCCGTCTGAACCAGCGTTCTTGTACGGACTGTTGGTCTTGAGTTCGTAGTCCCCTCCCCCGAATTGTCGATAGCGAACGAACTGTGCATCATTCGCCTTCGGCGGGAAGAAGTTGCCCGCCGGCCACGACGACGGGGGAAAGGCATCCGGAGTTGCAATCAGAGCATTGCTGGCAAATTTGTCTGTGGTGAAGCAGTTCGCAATTTTCTGTGACGGGGTTCCCGCATCGGCGCAACTAGCTTGACCGCCTCCGGTGCTCCAGATCGGATACCTGCCCGTCAATACCATGTTGTTGGTAAAGACCAATCCAGTCATGGGCGGATTGGAAATGAGGTTCCCCATGCTCAGCAGGTGACTGTCCTCGTCCGGGAATCCGGTGACGTGATTGATCGTGACATTGTTCAGCGGATTCTTCAGCCAACCATTCTGTAACTCGAAGAGCGTACCGCTACCTACATAGCTCCTGCTGATATCGTCCAGCACAACGTCGTGAATGCTGAAGCGGCCTCCTGCCAGTGCTTGTCCGCCATTGTTGGCATCTTTGGTATTCTGGCAGCCGAGATCGCAGCCAGTAACAAACGCCATACCCCCGCCCGCGTGCGCGATGCGAACATAGCGAATTGTCACATCGGTAACCTGGCACAAGGGACAGACATACGCTCCCGACTTCGTGTGCTGGTTCTTCGGGCTTAGCACAATGGCGCGTCCCGTTTGCGTGAAACCTCCCCAGGAGTTCTCCATCAGGTTCGCTTCGATCAGCACACGAATCGCATTCTTCAGCTCAAGATGATTCTTGACGACGAACGGGTTACCCATAACGCCGCCTATGAAGTCTGGTTGTCCCTTCATCCATTGCATGGGCTTGAAGAAGTGATTGCGGCGAATCACAATGTCGGTGGGCGTGGTAGTCGCCGCGCCCCCCCCGAACATCACCGATTCGCCGGAGGCCTCGAGGAAGTTGTTCTCGATCTTGTAGGGGCCATCCTGATGATCTCCATTGCCTCCGCCGACGGCGTGAGCATCGGTGCACGCCCCGGAGGCAGCAGTGCAATGAAAGTCGTTCAAGTAGGAGTCAACAATCGCGACGTAATTGCTGCCCTTGAGTAGGAACCCGACTCGGGTATCGTCATGCGCCGTTCCGTGGAGCCAGACTCGATCGAGGACGATGTGGTCCCCCGCGGCGCTCGGATCGAAAACCAGAAGGGAGGGCGCTCCTTTGCCCCCGGCTGGCCGCGTAATTTCCAGTCCCAGCAGCCGATAATGGTTGGCTCCGGAGAGGAATGTGGCCAGAATGCCGCTGGGCCCCGGCAATTGCAGCTTGGCCAGCACCTTCGATGCACTCGCGCAGGGGTACTGCGGACGTCCTGGCAGGGAAGTCACCCCCGCATAACAAGGGGTCATGCGTTGCCCTTCGGCGGGTAGCGAACTGTCGAGAGCGCTGGTGCGCACGATGATCCAGTGGTTGTTATCACAGGCCTTGGCTGGGAAGTCGAAAGTGCCGGAAAAAGTTGCGCCGGCCTGGAGTTGAATCGTATCGCCGCAATGAGCGCGATTCAAAGCGGCCTGGAAGTCACCACCAGCGTTGACGAAAATCGTGGATCCGGGCGCCGGCGTGTCCGCCATGGCGCTGGAGACGCTGACACGCGGCAGTTCGGCAGGGCCATCCATGGCACCGCCCGCTGCCACCTTCACAGTGAAGGCCTTCTGCGCCGACTGCGCCTTCGCGTCCGCAACCCTGATATAGAAGCTGTAGTTGCCCACGGTTCCAGGCATGCCAGCGAGGTCGCCGCTAGTAGGAGATAGACTTAACCCCACGGGAATGCTGCCCTGAGAAACTGTCCAACTATAAGGCGGGGTCCCTCCACTCGCGCTGAAACCGGCGTCGTATGAGTCCCCGGTTTGACCGTCCGGCAGACCGGCTGTGGTGATACTGAGAGCTTCTCCGGTCGGTTTTTGGACAACGACGGATGCCCCTCCTTTCGTGTTCAAGTCCACCTTGCTGGTTGCCGTGACCGAAACATTGGTGCTGGCATTGACCACCGGAGCGGTGAAAATACCGCCGCTGGTGATAGTTCCCGCAGATACCGACCAAGTGACTGCTGGATTGTCCGTGCCCGTCACCGAAGCGGTGAAGGTCTGCGTCTGACCGGAGAGGACATTCGCGGTCGCTGGAGAGACGTTTACTTGAATTCCGTTCCCCCCCGGCGGAGTAATGGAGATCGAAAAATTCCGGCTGCCGTGATGAGGCAGGGGAGAATCGGTCACTTTCACTTCGAACACGTAGGTGCCGGAAACTGTCGGCGTTCCGGAGATCGATCCAGTCGAGGGATTCAGTTTCATGCCCGTGGGCAGGTTGCCCGAGGTGATCGTGAACTGGTAGGGCGCGCTTCCGCCACTGACGGCCAGGACCGTGTTGTAGGACTGATTAGCGACACCCCCTGGAAAGCTTCCCGACAGCTTCAGGACCTGGGCTTGAGTGCTGCTTTGCCCAGCGTCGCCGTTGGTTATGAAACCGCACGATGCGGTGAGCAAAATACCGATCAGCAACAACGCGCAAGCGGCCACGCGCGGTCCAAAGGAAATTGACTTGGACTTGTCGCAACGGATACACCGTTTTAACTTGGACATCGTGAGCCTCGATCACTGAAAGTTGGGGGACTGTTAGCTCGAGTCCTCAGCCTCGAATGTAGGTTGGTCTACCGAAGCCAGCCAGATACCGAGAGGTCATGATGGAGTACAACGCGCTGGGACATGCCGGGTGGGACACCTTGCTGGACGGGGGATTTCGCGTTCCGCCGATGGCCAAAAAGCGCATGTGTCTAGTAACCATGAGGAATGGTTACTTTGGGTGGGTATTGAAGCGATGGAGCTTAAGGGCAATCCCCTAGTGTTTCGTATGATCGCGGCGGGCCAGACGCCCGCCGGACTTCCGCGAACACCGGCCCTACGCTTGAGTCTGCGTACCGCTTATTCTGGTCATTTGCCGAGCGCGGCGGCTCGAAGGCGGTCATACATCCGATTCCCGAGCGCTTTTCGAACACTATCGCGGGCGCCATCCTTGAGGCGTTCCTTCCACAATCCGCGACTCTGGCAGGTCGCGGCAAATCCTTCTAGTGACAGGTCTCGTTTCATCGCTACACGCGCTAATTCATACGCGTTGGCGCCTGGTGAATTTGCGCGAAACCGGCTGTTGGCGACGGTCCTAAATCCCGCTCGCCGAGCCGTCTCCAGAGTGCGCTGATCGTAGCGGCCTCCCGGACAGGAAAAGTGCTCGATGGTGTGGCCGAGGATCTGTTCGATGTGGAGTTTGGCGTCAACGATCTCGCGTCCCAGTTCCGCGTCAGAGACATCGGACAAATAGGGATGAGTCATGGAGTGGCATCCGATCTGGAAGCCGAGCGCGTCCAACTGCCGAACCTGGTCGGGAGTGAGGTAACCGGAAGTGCCGAGAAAGCCCGCGGTCAGATAGAACGTCGCGCCAAAGTTCATCTCACGCAGAACCGGTGCTGCCGCGATCAAGTCGGTCTCACAGCCGTCGTCAAAGGTAATGCAGACGCTAGGCTCCGAGGGATAGAGCAACGCCTGGCTTACGCTCAGACCGCGAAAGCCAAACTCTTTCAGCCAGAGCATCTGGTTGCGAAACGTTTCCAGTTGCAGGATGTAGCGAACGTAACCCGGCTCCGACTGGATCAAATTGCGTCCGGGAAGCTCCAGTTCGTGGTACATCAGGAAAACGATGTGTGAGCGAGCCATGAGAAGTTGCTGTTGCGAGCCAGGCTCGGGATCAGCGCGCCTTGTCTTCGCCCACGGGCTGAGCATGCCGGTCGAGCATCTCGAGCAAAGGCGCGCGCAGAAACGGACCGCCGCCCAGCAATCCCGATAACAGTGGATTTTTCTGATTGCAACGTAGTGGGGTTTGGTCGAGAGTCAGAATAAATCCTCCCGCGCTTTCGACCAGCGCCGCTCCGGCGGCCACGTCCCACTCATTCTTTGGAACCAGCGTGAAGGTAAGGTCCGCCTTACCTGCAGCTACCAGGCCGAGTTTATATGCCACCGAGCCCATGGGGCGGATATTAAATTCCGCGGCCTCAAACTGCTTCCACTCGCCGCGCTTCACTTCGCTGCGGCTGGCGAGGACTAGCGCTCCGTGGAGATCCTTACGCTGGCTCGGCTGTGCCGGTTCGCCATTGTAGGTGACCCCGGTTTCACGCGAGCCCAGAATCAATTCGTTCGTGGCCGGATTGCAAATTCCGCCAGCCACCGGAATTCCATTCTCGACCATCGCGATCGACACACAGAATTCCGGAATACCCTGTACGAACTCGCGCGTTCCATCAAGCGGATCGACGACCCACACGCGCTGCTTATCCAGACGTGAAAAATCGTCTACTGTTTCTTCCGAGAGCCAGCCTTCACCGTCGCGCAGAAGATTCTTCTTTAAGACTGCGTCCACAGCGCGGTCGGCCTCAGTGACAGGATCATGCCCTACCTTATACTCGGTTTCGATAGCGCCCGGCGTAAAGCGATTCAACACTTCCCGAGCCGCTTCGAGTGCGGCGTGAATACGTTGTAGTGTGTCGTCCATAAGAGTTCTCATTCCCGGTTCTCAGTTCTCAGTAAAACCAGCGGTCTCGATATTCTCAGTCGCCACTGAGAACTGAGAACCGGGAACTGAGAACTGCTTCTTCACGCCCATAACATTTTCGCGCCGGTCGTCAGCAAAACCGCGCAGAGAATTCTCCGCAACCAGAGCACCGGAACTCTGGTGCTCAGATACGATCCCAGCAATCCTCCGGGGATAGATCCGATCAGCAGTGTCCCCACCAGGGTGTAATCCACATTTCCCAGTCGCGAGTGCAAGAAGCTGGTGACACCCGTCAAAATCACCGCGTGAACGATGTCCGTGCCGACCATGACCTTGGGCGCGTAAGTGTAGAACAACAGCAGCAACATCATGATGATGCTGCCCGACCCGACCGACGTCATGCCTACCAGGAAGCCGCCGAATAGCCCGATGAAGCTCATGCCGATGAATGATTTCAGCGTGGGCTGCCGCTTCGCCATGTGCTCTTCGATCCGTCCCTGAAAAAGCAGCAGAGTTGGGATACAGACCAAGAGCAGACCAATCGCCGACTTGATGAAGTCGTTGACGCCATCGCCGTGCAAGACCCGCAGATGTTGCAGGAACGAAACGCCCGCCAGTGAGCCGGGTATGCTGCCCACAGCCATCGCCAGCACAACTTTTCGGCGCACAGTGCGGCGCCAAAGATGAACTGCGCTGGCTGGAATCTTGGTGAAAAAATTGAAGAGCGCGTCGGATCCGACCGCGATTATGGCTGGAACGTGCAGTCCAAAGATGAGAGTGGGTAGCAGCAATACGCCACCACCCAATCCCGTTAGCCCGATCAGCGTCCCCACGACGAAGCCGATCAGAATCTTGGCCAGCACAAGTTCCATGGAGCAGTTCTCAGTTCCCGGTTCTCAGTTCTGAGTTCTCAGTAAAAACCCGGTTCTGAAAGTACTCAGCTCTTAAGTGCGAACTGAGAACTGAGAACCGGGAACTGAGAACTGGTTTTAGCCGTTTCCGTTCACGCCGATAAAGCCTTCCCGTTCCAGGTGCAGGATGATGGTCTGCGCCGCTTCTTCCGCGCTCAGTTTGCCAGTGTCGATCACAACCTCGGCGTTCGCCGGCGTTTCGTATGGATCAGAGATGCCGGTGAATTCCTTTACGATCCCGGCGCGAGCCTTGGCGTAGAGTCCCTTGCGGTCGCGCTGCTCGCAAATATCGATCGACGTCGCCACGTGCACCAGAATAAAGCCGCCGAAGGGTTCGATCATCTGTCGGACCGCCTTGCGAGTGGCTTCATAGGGGGCAATCGGAGCACACACCGCGATACCGCCGTTTTTGGTGATCTCGGAGGCCACATAGCCGATACGGCGGATGTTGATGTCCCGATGCTCCTTTGAGAACCCGAGTTCCGAGGACAGGTTTTTGCGAACCAGGTCGCCGTCGAGCAGCGTGACTGGACGTCCGCCGGTTTCCAGGAATTTTGTGATCAGAGCGTTGGCGATGGTCGATTTTCCGGAACCGGAAAGCCCGGTAAAGAAAATCGTCACGCCCTGCTTGTGCCGTGGCGGATAGCTGCGCCGCAATTCCTTCACGACTTCCGGATACGTAAACCAGGCTGGGATGTCGCGACCTTCGTTGAGGCGATCGCGCAGTTCCGTCCCCGAAACATCGAGTACCTTCGCGCCCTTCGGAACTTCATCCGCGGGAACGTAGCGGTCTTCGCTTTCCAGATAGACCATCATCTGGAAGGGAACCATGACGACACCCATTTCGGCTTCATGTTTCTTGAACAGCTCCTGCGCGTCGTAGGGACCGTAAAAGGGCTTCCCGTCGGTATCTTTGCCCGGTCCAGCGTGGTCGCGACCCACGATGAAATGGGTGCAACCATGATTCTTTCGAATCAGGCCGTGCCAGACCGCTTCGCGTGGTCCGCCCATGCGCATCGCCAAGGGCAGCATCGAAAGCTTCGCGGTGCCGTGCGGATATTTTGAAAGCAGCAATTGGTAGCATCGAGTGCGGACGAAGTAATCCACATCGCCTGGCTTGGTCATGCCGACCGAAGGATGAATCAGCAGATTCGCCTCAACCTGCTTGGCGGCCCGCATCGTCAGTTCGACGTGCGCGCGGTGCATGGGGTTGCGAGTCTGAAAGGCGACGATCTTGGTCCAGCCGAGGCGCTGAAATTCCGCCCGAAGAACGGCAGGTGTCAAACGCAGTTCGCGGAAATCATAGTGCGAGGGTTCTTGCAGTCCTTCGACTTTTCCGCCCACATACCAGGGATTCGACTTGTTGATC
This sequence comes from uncultured Acidobacteriota bacterium, assembly GCA_963799305.1. Lineage (GTDB taxonomy): Bacteria > Acidobacteriota > Terriglobia > Terriglobales > Acidobacteriaceae > Acidiflorens. The sequence continues at coordinate 124,555 of CAWCWX010000004.1, forward strand.
GCGTAGTCGGCGCCGGGATGGGCGGCGCTGGCGGATCCGAACACAGCCTTGGCTTCGGCCGTGCGGTCCGGTTGCCATACGTCTTCGACGTGCAAAACCGCGAGCATCACGCCTTCAGGATCGCGCAACGCAATTTTGCTGCTTCCGGCGGTCAGCTTCTTGGCAAAATCTTCGGTGACATCGAGCGTAATCGGCATCGGCCACAGCGTGCCGTCGGCGAGCCGCATATTCGTGCAGACGCCTTCATAGTCGGCGCGATTCAGAAATCCGCGCAACGGCGAAAAGCCGCCACTCATAAGTAACTCAAGATCGCAAAGTTGACGAGCGGTCAGGTCCCAGGACGGCCAGTCTTTGGATTGCGCTTTCAATTCCGCGGCGCGCTCTGCCGGCACTTGCAGTTGAACTAGGTCTCCCCCATGTGGGGCGATAAGGTGACTGGTCGAAGCGGTCAATGCAGTATTCCTCCCGTGTTCAATTCCTGTTTTTGATCAAAATTTGCTGGGGATACGCCGTTCAATTTTTCTTCTACCTTAGCTCGCCAGGCTCCCGCAGAGGGGCTGGAGGGAAGCTGGCTCAAATCTGCGCTTTTCAAGGTTAGCTCTACGACAGCAATTCATTTTTTCTTCGCATTGGTAAAGCAGCAATTCCCGTTCCGTAGTGGGCTCGGAACAATTCATGTATCTCACTGAAAACAATGCATTAGCCAAAATGGTGCGCTTCTGCGGCGCGGTCTCGTCTCAAATATGCAAATAAATGCGGTATTGCACCCCAGTTAGGAAACCGAATCGCACTCACATCTTACGTCATTTCCACGCCTTTCCGGTGAGTGCGAAAAGGCGGAGGTTCAAGCATCCCACGTGCTCACGGATGTGCCCGCCGGCGCGGCCGCCTCCTGCCTAGCCTCAGGTGGCGCTTGCTGCGGGGCTGCCGCAGCCCTCCATCCGAGGGGATGATTTACCGGTTGTTTGACTTTTTCGGCCGCGCGGAGCGGGGGGCCATCCCCCAAGTCCCCATTGACGATGACGCTGCCACTAGGCGAGTTAGCGATCGGCCATCGGAATTGGTCGAAAGCATGACGCGTAAGCGGGACTCTTTCGGGATCCAAAGCCAAAAAATGTGCGCCCACCCAATCGACAGCCGCCGCGTTGTTGCCGCCGAGCAGCAATCCCAGCGCGAGCGGATCGGGAGCGAGCGGCCCGTTGCCCTGGCCTGCGATGACTGCGTCGGCGATGTGCAGAACGCGGCGCTGGATTTCATCGCTCATGGTTCCATCTGGTCGGCCGTAGAGCAGAATGCGGTTCAAATCCAGGCAGGTTCTCCAGACCGTGTCGTTGCCGGACCAGGAACCATCCGTGCCAAAGTGGTCGCCGAGGCCGCGCGCGGTGCGCGCGAGAACAGCTCCGATCAGACTCAGTCCCTGGCTTGCGACGCGCGATGAAGTTGTGTTCTGCTGGTCGCGCACGTATTCGAGCGCCCGCTTCACCGGACTGTTGCCGGGATAATTGTCCCCTCCGCTTTTCGAGCCGCCCAGTCGATGATGCGGCAGATATTCCTTGTTCCCGTTGATGCCGATCAGGTTCTTGAGTGCGCAGGTGATACCTGCCTTGCGATGCAGTTTTAATTTCGGCAGATTGATGATGACGTCCGCGTCCACTACCTCGCGCGCAACCAGATACTGATGCACGCCGGGATAATGCGTCTTGGCCAGCAAGCGGTGGTCATACCAGGAGACGCGAAATCTGTCGTCACCATTGCTGATCGGCTCCAGAATGCTTTCGCGGCCAAGATTAAAAAGAGTGAAGCGTTCGATGGGTTGCAGGTTCTCCGACGCCACGCGCACGCCGTGAACCAGCACGCCGGTGGTCCGGCGAAAATCCTGCGGACCTTTAAATCTTGGATCGCGCGCCGATCGTTCGCGCGCCCATGCTCGCAATCCCATCCCCTCGACCATGGCTTCAAAATCGCACCCCTGGATGGGAGCATCGCCGACGAGGACTTCGGCTGCTTCCGTTCGTAGCGCCGCCTCCACTGCCGCGCGGATAACCGAGGCATGAGTCACCAGGCAATCCAGCCCGCTGGAACCTTCATTTTGATGGAGAACTAAATTCGGTTTAATGAGGACGCGAGCGCCCTTGGAAATGACCTTGCCGAAAGGACCGCGCTCATCCGACCAGCCCAGCGTATCGGCCAGTCGGCTCAGTGCCTGCGCCACCGGATTATCGCTCTCAGTCCCAGTCGGGTAAGAGGCCGATGGCAACTGAGCGATCCCGACTGTGGGCGTGAACGTGTGATTCGATAAAGCGTCGGCCATAGGTCAAGAACTCATTTCTGCCGGGGTTTGAGCTTGTGCAGCGGCTCCGGTGGAGTTCACATCCGAGCGCGTGAATCGATGTTTTCCTGCGTTGGACAACGGGATAGCTTCGACTTCTCGAACCTCGACTCGGACGGGCTGCCCCGGGCTAAGCGCTTGTATCTGGCGGATCGAATCCTGAATCTTCATTTCGCGCGACTCACGGCTGCCCGGTCCCGGCACGATCGACAGGATAATTTCATCCACCGCTGTCTGATGAAACTGGAAGATCGCGATCCCGTCGCTGCCATACATCAAGTGGGTAAAGAACTCGCCGTGCACGACGCGGCCGCTCGGAAACAGGAAGTTGTCGCTGGTGCGCGCGATCTCCAGGCGCATCAGAGGGAAATTGTTGCCGCACGAGCAGGTTTCGGGCGACAGCGATCCGCAATCCTCGTTGCGATAGCGAATGAAAGGCATCGACCAGTTTTTCAGCGAGGTCAACAGGAGCGGCTTCGGGCCGTCGTCGGTGGTCTTGTCTTCTTCCATCACCACAAAATCGGAATTGATGTGCATTTTGCCCTGCGGACATTCGGCCGCGATGTTCTGCACTTCGCTCGATCCGTAACAGTCGAATGCTTTGCACTGGAAGACGCGCTCAATTACGTCGCGCTGCGGCTTGTAGAGTTTCTCGGCGGTGGTGAACACGCCTTTGATTCCGGCGATCGATCTTTTCTGGCTGTCGAGAAACGCCGCGAAACGCGCGATGGTCGAGGCATATCCAAGGATGACGCGAGGTTGCACGCGGCGGAATGTCTTCGCCCATTCCACCATGTCCGCTTCGCCGGAATGAAACGGATCGAACTGGTAGGTACGCCGGACGAACTGCCGCGCCTCGAATTCCATGCGGGACATGCCATAGAGCTTGTCGTTTCCGCCCCAGAAAAAGGCGATCATCTCGCCCGGCCGCCATCCGCATTGCAGCAGATTGCGGTACGATCCGGCGTCGCTGGCAACCATGTATTCGCGGCTGCGGAAAAACTTGAGTGGAATGCCGGTCGATCCGCCGCTGAAATGAGGGCGCAGTTTCTCCAGCGGTACATCTTCCCGAACTAGCCGCAGTTGTTGTTCGCGGATGATGTCTTTGGTGAGCACCGGAAGTTTGACGAAGTCGTCCCAACTGCGAATGTCCGCGGCGCGGGTTCCCAGACTGCGGAATAGACCACGGTAGTAAGGCACGCGAGCTTCCGCGTGCGTCAGTAGCGCCGACACATCGCGAAATTGCTGCGCCCGAATTTCGTCGCTCGACCGGAATGGAGCATTCTCAATTTCCTGCAGGACGCCGAGCGTGTCAAAACCGCGCATGCGGTTGGTCAGCGCCAAAAGCGCGCGTCCGAGGAGTGGGCCGCTCACCGCGCCACCGTCGCTTCCGGAATCTCGTCCGAGAGTTCCAAAACGGACAAGTTCGCAAATCGTCCCAGCGGCGTCTGAGTCTTCATCCAGAGCTTGCTTTCGAGCAGTAGTGGATAGAACTTACGAATCCATTTTTCGCGCAGCCCGCGAATTCTTTTTTCGGGCGGAGTCGCCAGCGTGTAGCCAAAGTCCTCTAGGCAATCGCCGACCAGGGCTTCCAGGGAAGCCACCTGCTCCGGTGTCAGCCGCTCCTTCCATCGCTCCATCGGCTTGATCTCGGAATGCGCGGCCTCCTCGCGAAACGAGGAATTCGTTTCTCGGATTCTTCCGAGACCGGTCTGCTGGATGCGATCGTAGTCCAGGTCGTGATCGAGAAAACGGCCGAGTGTCGCCAGCGTCTCGTGCGGCTTCGACACCAGATCCTCGTATCGAATCTCGATGTAATCTTCGGGAATTCTACTGCCATAAGCTTGTCCGCTGCGAACCATCCACTCCCAATAGGCGGCGGTTGGAAGCAGGTCGCGTGACGATCCGACATTCCAGGGCAGAGGTTTGAAGCCTTCCATTTTCTCTCAACGAGAGCGCAATGTCGCGCCCATCGCGAATGATGTGCACGAAGAGCGCTTCGGGCATGTCCGCCTTTACGCGGGGCACGTACAAGACATTGTCCGGATCGTAAATCGCCCACCGCTGTGCATTCTGAGTGCGAGCGATTTCGTTCAGGATGATACGGATGAAGTCTCCGCCAGTGTGGCATTCATCCATCAGCTTCGCCTTGATTTCCTTAGCGGTTAGGCCGGACCGCCGGTAGCCCTTGCTGCGCAGCCAGGTCTCCACCAGGCGAGTTCGGTTGCCGAGATTTTCCGGGCTCCCGAATCGTGGGATTAGCATCTTGTAGATCGGCGTGTATCCCCGATAGACGGCAAAACCGCCGGCGGAAAGCAGCGTGTCATAAAGCAGATTCGTGCCAGAACGGTGGCAGCCCATCACGAACACGGGACGGCGGCTGCGGGGCATGGTTTGGACGACGCCCGTTGCAGTCTCACGCTCGGCATGGATGGCGGTTTCTGGCACGTTCTCTAACCCTTCCGGCCCTGACGAAGCATTACATCTTTCAGCGGCATCATCCGCGCCCCGTCGATCCATTCGATGTTGCCGCTTCTATTGTAAGTATGAACCGCGCACCGGCCTTTCCAGTGCTCGGGAGTCACGGTCGTCAATACCCGCTCGGAATACTCTTCCCGTGTGAGCGTTGTGATCTCGTTCAGAGAAAAGCTGTAGCCGTAAATCGGACACCGGCTTTGGCTGGGACGAATCAGCCGATCGCCCGCGCGAAACACCCGTCCCGCCCCGCGATCGTTGCGGGCATCGGTAGAAATGGGATTCGCCGGATGAAACCGCCACTCACCCGCCAGCGATTCCGAGTAATACAGGAAGAGGACACCGGCGCGGGGATCGGGCTCGGCACGCGTGGTCATCATCCACCAGAGGCCGTCATGCTGCCAGATGGTGGTGTCCACGAAACGGCCCTGAAAGAGCGTGCGCTCGTGGACCCATTTGTCGGGAAACTCCTGGCAGCGGAAGAGATCGACACGCTCCGAATCGTAGGATTCCGGCACCATGAAAATGTCGTCGCCATCGCGAAATATATGCGGGTAGGAATAGTGGCGGTCCGGATTGTCGAGACAAACAATCGGCGAACCCAGGCTTCCATCCGCAGAAACCTCGGCGCAGGAGATCCACGCTCGTTTCTTCTCGTAGGAAAAGTCTTCGAAGAAAACCCAGTTCTTGCCGCCATGCTCAAAGCCGAACGGATCCGCCCAGAAATGGCCACGGGGAGCGTCGATCCAGCGGAAGCCTTCCAGATCGCCGCCATTTTCCACCAGATTCTTGCCGTTGTTCCGTATCGCCATCTGCCAATGTTGAGTGGTTGGTTTGCGAAACGGATATAGAACGGCTTTCTTTAGAAAGACGGGAGCGAGCCACTGCACCATGTCGGCGTTGGTCGGCAGACGATAGAGCTTGCGCTTGCCTTGGTACGGGGCCGAAGGAACCGCGTTCTTCTCCAAATGCTCCCATCCAAATTGGTGCAGCTCATTCAGCTTGCGGATCGCCATGTCAGCCGCTCCCCAATAAGCCGCGAAGCGATTTACCGACATGCTGACTGTGTTGCGTGTCGTAAATAACGACTTGCAGAGGACCAGTCCGCCGTCGAGTTGTTCGGTTAATACTTGCAGGATCACGCCGGAAAGTGGCGCGCCTTCGTGCAGTTCCCAGAAATGTGCCGGACCGCCACGATAAAAATCGTTGTCCCCGTGGTGGTACGACCAGACTCCGTACTTCGCTGCTTTCAGAATGTCGCCATGGAGAATATTGAAGCCGAAGCGGATCAGCACATCCAGATTTTTTGCGCGAATCTTTTCCAAAACATCTTCGGGAAATGTGTGGACGAATTTCTTTCCAATCGGTTCGACTTCGATGCTTTCGATTCCAGCCAACTGATCCGAACAATCGCGCTGATCCAAAGGATGGTTCTTCGGTTTCATGCGGTGATCCAGGCGAAGGTATAAGTCGTAGAGCGTTCGCTTTCTCGCCTTGGAATCCGTTAGCCTGCGGACCAAACGTCCCTGCGACGGTTTGACCGCTTCGGTTTTGACCGCCCCTTTGCGATAGACAAGCAATTCGACCTTCGCGAAGTTGCTGGTCTGGATGTCCCGGATAATCTGGGAGCAAAACAGCGCCATTTTCGGGCTATCCAGCAGCAAACCGATCCGCAGCAGCGGCCGAGCTGCCGCCGAAAAGGACCAGGGAGCGATCCCCAGGGGAGCGGGCGCTGCCTTTTGGACGTCTTTGGAATGAGTCAGTTCGACAGGTCCCGGTTCGCTGGCGAGATGCATGGCAAAATCTAACGACAACTTTCCGATTGTCAGGACTGCAAGCCGCGGTCCAAAAAGTCGATCCCGCGACTCCCGCTGAATGTCTCATTCTAAATGCGATCCGTGATGGGGGCGAATTGCGGCCGGGGTGCTAAGGGAAAGGACACGCCAACTGTGGGTAATCTATTACCCTGATTTGCCCTTACCAGCCATGCTTCATCGCCCGGGCAAAGGCCTGCGCGGGTAGGGTATTGAGGACATCGCCCCGGGTGAGCCAAGCCCGTCGAGCCTGAGTGACACCATAACGCATCTTGTCCAGGTGCGAGGAGTGGTGAGAATCGGTGTTGATGACGATCTTCACGCCCTGCTGTTTTGCGGCTCGCAGGTTGACGTCGCTCAGATCCAATCGGTCAGGGAAGGCGTTCAACTCCATCGAGACTTTGTGCTTGAGCGCAGCTTTGAGCACGGCGTCGAGGTCGAACGGATAAGCGTCGCGCCGCAGCAACTGGCGTCCGGTCGGGTGCCCGATCACAGAAACATTCGGATTCGAAATCGCCTTCAGCAGCCGCGCGGTCATGGTGTCGCGGTCCTGGTTGAAGTGCGAATGGACGCTGGCGATCACGATGTCCATCTGTTCGAGCACCGAATCGGACAGGTCGAGCGTACCGTCGCCGAGGATGTCGACTTCAATCCCGGCGAAAATGCGGGGGCCTTTCATTTTTTTCTCTGCCGCGCGAATGCGCTCGATGTGAATCAGTGCGCGCTCGTCGGTCAGGCCGTTGGCGAAGGCGAGGTTCTTGGAGTGGTCGGTGATGGCCATGTACTTGTATCCGCGATCGCGGACGGCCTCTGCCATTTCTTCAATCGTATTGCGGCCGTCAGTCTCGACGGTGTGCATGTGGACGTCTCCCTGAATGTCCGATAGCTCCAGCAGTTTCGGCAGATCATGTTTGGCGGCGGCATCGATCTCGCCAAGATTCTCGCGCAGTTCGGGAGGGATGAAATCGAGCTTGAGCTTGGCGTAAATCTCTTCTTCGCTCCTGCCCGCTACCGGTTTCTCTGTTTCAAGTTCCGCCAGACTGTACTCGTTGAGCGTGAAACCCATCTTCAAAGCCCGCTGGCGCAGGGCGACGTTGTGCGCTTTTGAGCCGGTGAAATACTGCATGGCCGCGCCGAACGATTCTGGAGGAAGAAAGCGAACGTCGACCTGCATGCCGTTGCGATGCCGGAAACTGAGTTTGTTTTCCCCCTGCGCGATCACGTCCATCAGGCCGGGGAAGCGCAGCAAGTGCTCGGCAATTTTCTGACGCGTCTCGTCCGCGGAGCAGGCCGGACCCGTGACGAGGATGTCGAGGTCGCCGACGGTGTCGCGTCCGCGGCGAAGCGAGCCGGCTGGGGTCACTTTCTCCACTCCGGGAACGGTTAGTAAGTGTTCGACCAGTTGATCGGCCAGCTTTTCGCCGATTTCCAGAAGAAAGCGTCCGCCGATGCGGCGGTAGTCCTCAATCGCTTTCAGCAGTTTTTGTTCGTGCTTCACGCCCATGCGCGGGAGCGTCTGAATTTTTCCTTCGCGGGCAAGTTTTTCAACGCCGTCAATATCGCTAACCTGATAAGCGCTCCAGATCAACGCGATCGTCTTTGGTCCCAGGCCCTGGATCTTGAACAGCTCCAGCATCGACGGGTGATATTTCTTCAGCAGTTCAGCGTGCACCTGGAGCCGTCCTTCGCCGAGCAGCTGTTGAAGGTTGACGAGCATGCCTTTGCCGATTCCGGGAACGGCTAGAAGGTTTTTTGGCTCTTGAATCAGCTCTGTGACCTGCTGTGGCAGCGCTTCAATCGCGGCCGCAGCATTGCGATAAGACCGGATGCGGAAAGAATCCTGGCCGTCAATTTCGAGTAAGTCTGCCGTTTCGTAGAGAACGGTAGCGATGGATTTGTTGTCCATGAGGGAAACGAAATTGTACCGCGTACTTCAGAGGGAAGGAGGCACACTCCCGCCGCAGCCAGAGGAACGGAATGATCTGGTCGTGAGGAAAACAGCCCCCTAGAGCTAGGAAGCCTTGGTTACGTTCGCCGCCTGAGCGCCCTTCTGCCCTTGGGTGATTTCGAATTCGACCTTGTCCCCCTCTTGCAGGCTCTTGTAGCCCTCGGAGGTGATCGCGCTGTAGTGCACAAACACATCGGGCTGGCCATCGTCACGACCGATGAAACCATATCCCTTCGCGTTGTTGAACCACTTCACTGTGCCTTTCAGACGTTCCACGTGCCCCCCTCGTTCTGCGGAGTCTCCCCGGAACGGGTGGAAGAATTCCGGAGACCGCAAAATATGCACGCATTGTGCGGCGGAAGGGGGGTGCTGTCAAGGAAACAGAGCACAAAAATGCGGGAATGTGGGACTACTTCTCGCCCGATGGACCGGCGCAATCTGGACTCTCAGCGGCTTTGTCGCCTGGTCTGGGCTAGCCATAGAACGGCAGAAATGGTCTTGCCGTCCTGGATCAACCCTTTGTTCACCATTCGCACCGTTTCTGACAGAGAGAAGAATCGCGTCAGGATCCTCTCATCTGCCTCCGGCTGCGCGATTCCAGACTTCAAACCTTCGGCCAAATAAATCGCCATGGTTTCGTCGAGAAATCCGGGGCTCACATAGAAATGCAGAATCTTCTTCCAGCGCCGGGCGGTGTAGCCGGTTTCTTCCAGCAGTTCGCGTTTGGCAGCGGCCAGTTCGCGCTCGCCGTCGTCAATGCGGCCGGCGCAGAGTTCCCACATCATCTGTCCCGCGGCATGTCGATACTGCCTTTCCAGCAGAACCTTAGGATCGCCGGCCGGACCCTCAATGGCCAGCACGACAATCGATCCCGAGTGGCGGATGACATCACGCCGAGTGCGAACGCCGCCGGGTTCTTCAACGTCATCGGTCGTGACCGAGAAGACAGGCCCTTTGTAAGCAACACGCGACGAGATGATGCGCGCTTTTTGGGTTCGTGATCCAGCTTTGGCCATGACAACAATATATCGTGCCCGTGTGGGTCGGACATTTTGTGAAACAAATGTGTGAACAGTAGGCGCAGCCGCCCGCTACGATGATGATGAGGATGATATGCTGCGCCGGTGAAAAGAAATCTCCGGGTTGCCATCGCCGGAGCCGGTAGCATCGCGAATTCCCTGGCTCCAGCACTAAGCAAATCCGGCTACACCATTACCGAAATCATCAGCCGCGATTCGCCCGGCTCACGGCGACTCGCGAGCCGGTTGGCCAAACTCGCAGGCGCCCGTTTCGTGACCGGCAAAACCGCCATCTTCGACGCTGAGTTGTTGTGGTTGTGTGTTCCCGACCGCGCGATTCGCGCGACAGCCGCAATGTTCGCGCAGCACCCGTCCAGCAAAATACGGTTCGCTTTCCATTCCAGCGGAGCCCTCACCAGCCGGGAACTCGATCCCTTGCGTAAACGCGGAATTACGGTGGCGTCCGTGCATCCCCTGATGACCTTCGTCCCCGGTTCGCGCCCGTCTCTGCAAGGTGTTCCATTTGCCATTGAAGGAGACGATGCCGCGACGCGCCTGGCCCGCCGCGTCGTTCGCAATCTCGGCGGCGACGCCTTCACGATCCCCGCCTCCCGCAAAGCCGCTTATCACGCCTGGGCGACATTCACGTCCCCCCTATTGCTCGCCTTCATGGTCACGCTGGAAGAATCCGCTGCCGCTGCCGGGCTGTCGCGCGAAGACTCGCGCAGGAAGAGCATGCCAATCATTCGCCAGACTCTGGAAAACTACGCTCGCCTCGGACCGAAGCACTCGTTTAGCGGACCGATCATTCGGGGAGATGTGCAAACTGTAGCAAAGCACCTAGCCGTTCTGAAAAAACATCCCGAAGCGCGCGCCGTGTATGTGGCCCTGGCCCGATCTGCCCTGCGCTGGCTTCCGGTAAAGAATCGCAAGGACCTGGGAGCTTTGCTGTAGCGCCGGCATCTTGCCGGCGCCCCGCCGCGTCTCGTCGAAGCAGGGACCCGCTGGTAGTTCCAATCGTGAGGACGATCTTGCAGGCGGCGTCAGAGCGGCGAGCGAGTCGTCCGCCTCACGTTGGCTCAGTTCCGTAACTTAACGCTTCGTGAAGAGGTGCCCGAGCTTTTCTTCCTTAGTCTTGAGATAGTCTTCGGTGTATCTGCTCGGCGCGACCTCGCAGGGGACTCGTTCGGTCACTCGGATCCCCGAACGCTCCAGCGCTCCCACTTTGTCGGGATTATTCGACAGCAAACGCACTTGCTGGATGCCGAGCGCTTTCAGAATTTCTACCGGCAACTGAAACTCGCGATGGTCGGCTTTGAATCCCAACTTCTCATTGGCCTCGACCGTATCCAGCCCGCTGTCCTGAAGGGCGTAGGCTTGAAGCTTGGCCATGAGGCCAATGCCGCGCCCTTCCTGCTGTTCGTAGACGAGCACGCCGCGGCCTTCGCGCGCGATCATCGACAGCGCCATTTCCAGTTGCTGGCGGCAATCGCAGCGCAAAGAGCCGAAGACGTCCCCGGTCAAGCACTGGGAGTGAATTCGCACGAGTGGCGCGCCGGAAAGATCGTCGCCCATCACAAGCGCAACCGCTTCTTCCTTCTTGCCGCTACCGTTTGCTCCCCGGCTGGTGAAGCCGTGAATTCGGAATTGGCCCCAGCGGGTGGGGAACTCGGCGGACGCGACTTGCTGCACTTTCGATTTACTCACAGGAAAATTATATCCCGTTGTCCCCTGAGGATTGGAGGCCTGGCCTTTCACCTACCCATTGCCGCCCCCACAAAGTGCAAGAATTTGCACACAAACCGGGTCCAACGTAAATACGCCCCTCAAGCCATTTGTTTCTGCCCGGAACCGGGAGTCGAAGTCGAACCCAAAGGGTAGAAGAATTGCAGTTCCACGGTTGGGAATCGCGCTGGCCTTTGGGCGTGGAGCGAAAGCGGTCGAAGTGGCCGTAGTGCAATGACTTCAGCGAGGTAGAAGCCCCGTTACCTCCGATACCGGAGCGGGCGAATCCGAAGATGGTAAAATGTCACATTGCAGACGGGTCGGCTAAGTCATTCCGGATCATAAGTTTCGCCCCCATATCCTAAGTCTATGAACAAGAAGATCGTGGTCATCGGAGCAGGACCGACTGGACTCGGCGCCGCCTATCGTCTTAACGAACTCGGCTATGACAATTGGGTCCTGTACGAGAAATCGGACGGTGTGGGTGGCCACTCCTGTTCGCACGTCGACGAAAACGGCTTCGTCTGGGACGAAGGTGGCCACGTCATCTTTTCGCACTACCCCTACTTCGACAAGCTGATCGACACCATGCTCGGCAAGGAAGTCCACGAACGCATCCGCGAAAGCTGGATCGTGAAGGACGGCGGCTGGGTTCCGTATCCCTTCCAGAGCAATCTGCGTTATTTGCCGAAGGACATTCAGGTTAAGTGCCTGGTCGGGGCGGCCAAAGCCTCCGCGAACGGAGCCGGGAAAGAAGCGGCCAATTTCCGCGACTGGATTCTAGGGACATTTGGCGAAGGCATTGCCGACGCCTTCATGTTTCCCTACAACGAGAAAGTCTGGACGACGCCGCTTGATCAGATGTCGAAGGGTTGGATCGCTGATCGAGTTGCTGTGCTCGATTTCAAACGGCTGCTGGAGAATGTTCTCTACGAACGCGACGACGTCGCCTGGGGCCCGAACAGCAAGTTCAAGTTTCCTCTGTACGGCGGCACGGGCGAAATCTATCGCCGAATGGCCGCCTGCTTCCCGGGAAAGATCAAAACCGGTAAGCAACTCGCGGAAGTGAATGTGGAGCGCCGCCAGGTTTCATTCACCGACGGAACGGGGGACAACTACGATCTACTGATCTCGACCGCCCCCCTCGACCTGGTCGCGAAAATGGTCCGCCCCACTGACAGCAAGCTGGTGGACGCTGCTGCCGGCCTCGAGCACAACAACCTGCTGGTGATGGGAATCGGCCTCAAGAAGAAAATCGAAACCGGCCGCTGCTGGATTTATTTCACCGATGCCGACATGCCCTGCTACCGCGCGACCTATTTTTCGCACTACTCGCCGAACAACGTCCCCAACGGCGATACCGGGCACTACAGTTCGCTGATGTGCGAAATGTCGTTTAAAGTGGGAGAGACGCCCGACCCAAATGCCGTGCTGGACAAGGTGATTGACGGGTTAATCAAGTCGACAATCCTCGAAGAAGGGGATCGGCAACACGTCGTTTCCCGCTATCATCGCACTGTCGGCTATTCGTACCCGATCCCGACGCTGGGCCGGGACAAGGCTCTGGCCGTGCTTCAGCCCGCGTTGCTGGAAAAAGGGATTTATTCGCGCGGGCGTTTTGGCGCCTGGCGCTACGAAATTGGAAACATGGATCACTCCGTGCTCATGGGTGTGGAAGCGGTCAACAACATTCTGGCGGGAGAGAAAGAGCTGGTCTTTCACAGTTCGTAAACACGCGCAGTTCATAATGGACAGGAAGGTTTATGCCCGTAACCGCCGACCAGACGCCCAGAATTAGCGTAATTATTCCGGCCTACAAGACTGCCCACTTGATCGCTGGCTGCCTTGATACGGTCATGGCGCAGACCTACCAGAATTTCGAAGCGATCATCGTAAACGACGGGTCTCCTGACACTCCGGAACTCGAAAAGGTCCTGGCTCCTTACATGGACCGCATCGTCTACATCAAGCAGCAGAACAAGCGCGCCGCGGGAGCCAGAAATACCGCCATTGCCCAGGCCCGCGGAGAATTCCTCGCATTCTTGGACAGCGACGACAGTTGGTTTCCTGAGCATCTCGCCTTGCAGATGAAGCTGGCCGATTCCGATCCGTCCCTCGATCTGATTTATTCCAACGCGCTCTTAACCGGACACCCGGAACGCGTGCGGAAGTTTATGGACCGGTGTCCCTCGAGCGGTGAGGCAACGTTCGCGGCTCTGATTGTCGAACGCTGCCAGATTCCAATTTCCACCGTGGTGGTCCGCAAAACGGCGCTGCTGAGGGCCGGTGGATTCGACGAGACCCTCCTGCGCTGTGATGACTACGACATGTGGGTGCGCACCGCGTTCCACGGCGCCAAAATCGGCTATGGACGCACGGTGCAGGCTTGCTTGAGTGTCGGCAGGCCGAATTCACTCTCCGAAGAGCGCGCGAAAATGGTGGAAGCGTACTGGAACATCCTGGACAAATTCGATCGCACCCTGCCGCTGACGGACGCGGATCGGGTGATTGTCCGGAAACGGGCGGCCGAGATCAAAGGCAATTTCCTGGTGGAACAAGGAAAAAAGCAACTGAAGGCAGGGGAGTTCGGGAAGGCGCAGGAATTCTTTGCCGAAGCCAACAAGAATCTAAAAGCTCCCCGTTTGAGCCTGCTGTTATTGGGACTTCGAATCGCGCCGGGCCTGACGAGGACGTTGGCGGGTTTCCGAAACCGCATGATCGGCGAGCGCTTGATTTTGAAAGTGGGAAAAGGTTAATGCTGAAACGTGTCATCGACGGCGCACAACGTGCTCTTGGATTGCACTCTCCCGGTCGCAACCTCGCCGTCTTTCCGGACGACACGTTTCTCGTTTCCTATCCCAAGTCGGGAAACACATGGGCACGGTTCCTGATCGCCAGCCTGATGCATCCTGACGAGAAAATTGATTTTTCCAACGTCAACCGGATGATTCCGGGTAACGAGGTCACTCGCAATCGCGACCTGATGAGCATGCCGCGTCCACGTATTATTAAAAGTCATCAATATTTCGATCCGCGCTATCCGCGGGTGATCTACATTGTCCGGGACCCGCGGGACGTCGTGGTTTCCCAGTACCACTTTCAGCGCAAGCGCCACGTGGTCGCCGATCAATTCCCGCTTTCCGAATATGTGACTCGGTTTGTAGCCGGGCGGGCCTCTTTTTACGGATCGTGGGGAGAGCATGTCGCGAGCTGGCTCGCCACCCGTCATGGACGGCCAAGTTTTCTGCTCTTGCGCTACGAAGATATGGTTCAGGACACGGCGCGCGAACTGGCGAAGGTCGCCTCGTTTTTGGGGCTGCCGGCGTCGTCCGAGACGATCGCACAGGCTGTGGAACGAAGTTCCGCCGACCGGATGCGTACGCTCGAAAAATCCCAGGCGCAGTTGTTCACTTCGACCAAGAACACTCGCCAGGACATTCCCTTCGTTCGCGCAGCCAAGGCGGGCGGATGGCGGGCGGCATTGCCCGAAGAATGTGCCCTTCAGCTCGACGAAGCGTGGGGACATTTGATTCAGTGGCTCGGATACGAGCCGGTAGTCGCGGACAGACGCGCGGCGGAAGATCAGAATCTGGATTTGTTTGTGGGGCCGCGGCCCTGAAGGGCGGGTCCGTTCAATGAGGGGGATCATGTTCTCGAAATTGCGTGGTGGATGGAAAATGCTCCGTGGCCTGCACAAGCCTCGCCACAATCTTGTGATCTGGCCGGATGATGCCTTCCTGGTCTCGTTTCCGAAATCGGGGAACACCTGGACCCGCTTCCTGATTGCGAATCTGGTGCATCCGGAAGAGAAGGTCGGCTTCGAAAACATCCATCGCCTGGTTCCGGATCCATTTGCTACCGCCAAGCGAGAGTTTGATCGGATGTCCCGGCCGCGCATCATTAAGAGTCACGAATGTTTTGATCCGCGCTATCCCCGAGTGATGTATATCGTGCGCGATCCCCGCGACGTCGTCATCTCGCAGTATCACTATCACCGCAAGTGCAACAAGATCGAGGACGGCTATCCCATGGAGAAGTTCGTCGATCGTTTTGTAGCGGGTGACACTTGTCCGCATGGATCGTGGGGTGAGAACGTCGGCACCTGGCTCATGGCGCGCAACCACCATCCACAATTCCTGTTGCTGAAGTACGAGGACCTGATGGCCGATCCGCATCGCGAGATGGCGCGAATCGCCTCTTTCATGGGAATTAACGCGGATGCGAAGAGCATCGCGGAAGCGGTTGAACGGAGTTCGGCGGAAAAGATGCGGAAACTCGAAAAAGCCCAGGCCGACCAGTGCGGACTGACGAAACAGACCCGCAAGGATATGGCGTTTGTCAGGGCTGCCAAGTCCGGCGGCTGGCAGAACGATTTGCCGGAGCACCTGGTGGCGAAGATCGAAGACGCCTGGCCGAACTTGATGACCTCCCTTGGCTACAAGCTTGTGACTCGTGAAGCCCCGGCGATTGCGCCGGAGTTTTCCGGACTCGTGTCGAGCGGGGTCTGATGATCTGGGGTCTCAAACGAATCCTCAAGTACGCTCTGGGGACCGATGTCGCCGGCAGGCACCTCGCCGTCTATCCCGATGACACGTTCATCGTGTCGTATCCCCGGTCGGGCAACACCTGGACGCGATTTCTGATTGCCAACCTGCTGCATCCCGATCAGGCAGTGACGTTCGCGAACATTGAACGGCTCATTCCTGATTGCGAGGCGATGTCGAGCCGCTATCTGAAGAGCGTTCCCCGGCCCCGCATCATCAAGAGCCACGAGTATTTCGATCCGCGTTACAAAAAAGTGATCTACATCGTGCGCGATCCCCGCGATGTCGCGCTCTCCTACTACGATTTCGCCCGGAAAAATCGTCAGATCGACGACAGCTATCCTTTGCCGCGCTTCGTGAGCGACTTTGTCGTCGGCAGGTTGTCGTCTGTGGATTGGGGAACCTGGGGAGAAAATGTTGCCAGCTGGTTCTACACCCGCAACGGCCGGCCGGAGTTTCTCCTGCTGCGATACGAAGACATGCTCGCGGATGCCGAGCGCGAACTGAGCAAAGTGGCCCGCTTCCTCGGGATTGAAACGACGCCCGAGCGCCTGGTTGCGGCGGTCGACCGAAGTTCTGCCGACAGCATGCGAAAGTTAGAAGCAAAAGACGGCGGCCAGTGGGTCACCACAAAAAACAAACGCAGCGACATTCCGTTTGTGCGAACCGCTTCCTCGGGGTTGTGGAAAGAAAAGCTTTCCGCCGATTCGACTACGGAGATCGAATCGGCCTGGGGACCTCTCATGCAGGAATTGGGATATCAGCTGACGGTCACCCACACGTATGCGTAAATTAGAAAAAGGTCAGATTGTAAAGAACATCAGTTCGAGTTGGTTCTCTCTGGGAATCAACGTCGTGACCGGCATCTTCTTGTATCCCTTCATCGTTCATCACTTGGGGGACACCGCGTCCGGCGTCTGGGTTCTTATTTTTTCCGTGACGGGATATTACGGATTGTTCGATCTCGGCATCCGCTCGTCTGTAGTGCGCTACGTCTCCAAATTCACCGCGACCGACGAAGATGAGGAACTAGCCAAAGTAGTCAATACCAGTCTCTTCAGCTATAGCTGTATCGGTCTGGCCAGCATGCTGGTCACCCTGGTGCTCTGTTTCAATGTCCAACACGTTTTCCACAAAATCCCAACAGAAATGATTCCGACCGCCCGCTGGCTATTGCTGATGGTCGGGGGATCTTTGGCTGTGGGGTTTCCCCTCGGCGTCTTCGGCGGCTTCCTCGAAGGCTTGCAGCGTTTCTACATCCTGAACTGGACCAACGTAATCGCAACCTTGCTCCGCACCGGGCTGATCGTCGTGGCGCTCAATCGTGGATACGGCCTGCTCATGATCGCGTTTATCACGGTCATCCTGCCTCTCATGGCTTCGATCGTGCGAGCCGTGATCGTTTTCAGAATTCGACCGGTGCCGCTGGGCGCCCGATATGTCGACCGCCCCACCTTTCGCCGCATCGTCAATTACAGCAGCTCCACATTTCTGATCATGGTAGCCGGGCGCCTGAAGTTCAAGACAGACGAAATCGTAATCGGCACCATGCTTTCGGCCGCGGCCATCACCTACTTCAACATTGGTAACCGCATCGTGGACTACGCCGGACAAGTCGTGACCACGCTGGCTCAGATCTTCGTTCCCATGGCGAGCCAGTCGGAAGCCAAGGGCGACATGAACCGGCTGCGCAAGATTTTTGTCGTCGGCAACCGCGTTTGCGCCTTCATTATCTTTCCCATTTGCGCGGTACTGATCATCCTGGGAAAGTCCGTGATCGAAGTCTGGATGGGGAAGAAGTATGTCGCCACTAGTTACCCGGTGCTGGTGATCATGATCGTTGCTTGCACTCTGTGGTGGTCGCAGAGCGCATCGGGGCGCGTTTTATTCGGCATGTCGAAACACGGAACCTGGGCCAAGATCACGCTCATCGAAGGCGTCTCGAACCTGATCCTTAGCATCGTGCTGGTGCGCCTCGGGTTCGGAATCGTCGGCGACGCTTTCGGAACGGCAATCCCGCTGGCATGCAGCACCATTCTGTTTATGCCGCGCCATGTGTCCAGGTTGCTGAGTATTCGCTTAGGCACTTATCTGTGGGAAGCCTATGCTCTTCCTTTTCTGTTGACGGTGCCGCTGGCGGCAACTCTCCTGCTCTTGAAGCGGTGGTTCGTACCCCACAATTATCGCCAACTGGGCCTCCAACTTCTGATTGGTGGAGCGGTTTATGCAGCCGGATTGGCTTGGGCGTACTTCACGAACAAGGCGCTGACTACGGGAGAATTGGTTGTCAAGCTGGATCCGAAGCTCAACGAAGTCAACGTGATTGCAGGCGCCGTGGAAACCTACCAGGGAGAAGTGTAGCGCCGGCATCCTGCCGGGTCTTCCGAGGCCGTCTCGCCTTCGGCTCGCGCGAAAAACACAACAGTCGAATCCTGTTAAATGGGCTTACTGCGTCGGGTTCCGCGGAAACTTCAGGTAGGGCAGTCGCACGCCGTCAACGATTACCTGATCAGCTCGGATGTTATCAGGCGCATCGAAGCCCTTCGCGCCTCCGTTGGTCACGTAATCATCTTGATCGACACCATCGCCGCTCACTCCCAAACCGCCGACCAGCACTCCATTTTTGTAGAGCGGCACGCTGCCCGGGAAAAATACAATCCCTGTCTGATTCGGGTTCGCCCCCTGCGAACCTTGCGTGCAGGGATGAGCAATGTCGAAGGAGTAAAGGTTGAAAAATGGGCCCGGGCCGGAACCATCGATTCCGGGCGGAAAAAACGGCTGCGCTCCGAAGCCGATGGTGCGGTTCGAAACAGCGGTACCAGCGGGCACTCCGGGCAGGTCGGGAGTTCCGGCAGGACCGCTGAAATAAATTACATTCCGCGCCTTGGCCACCGCCACATCGATGCTGAAGACCGTTGCGTCCGGCATGCGGTGCAACGCCAGGAGCGTGCCATCCAGGTCGGCGACTGCGAACGTCATTCGCGCCCGCGAACTCGCGGGCAAGCGAATCACAGCCCGCGTAACTTCAGCCGTGGCGACAGCCTGGCTGATGATCGTCGTCACGTCCGCTTGCGTAAGACCCGATGAGCCCGCATTGGGCCCCACCAAATCGCCCTCCGGAGGAAGGCTCCCGTTCACCGGCCCGACGACATAAGTGCCAGCCGTCGACCCCGGACCGATGCCGTTCGGTGGCGTCGTCTGGTTCACGAAGGGTAGGGCAATGCCTCCGACGATCACGACGCCCGGCGGTGGCAATTGCGACGGATCCGGCAGCAGTCCGGACTGGTGCGCCCCGTAGTAGGCCGCAAACTCGGCGGCATCGGCGGATGTGCTCACCACGCCGACTCCACCCACGGCGTGACCGCTTTTGAAAAGCGGAACGCCTCCGGGATTCACGGCAGCCGCGTCACTGTCCACGGAGTCGGCCTTTCCTGTGATGATTCCCAACCCTAAGCTCAGTCCATCAATCGACCGCGATGGATCGACATTCTTCCCGGGCAAGAATGTAGCGTTCAACGGACAGCCTCGGTTAGTGTTTTCGATCCCATACAAATCGCCGTTCGGGGCATTGTCCACGCCCGGCGGAAAATGAACTCCGCTGATAAAGCGCACGGTGCGGCTGGAAAGTGGAGCCTGATCGTTGCTGAACAGAGCCGCGGTCCTCGCCAAGGCTACGGCGAGCTCTTTACTATCCACCGGAACTCCGAAATTGCCGGGCGCAGTCGCGGGTGCTCCGGCATTCTGGAATACCGCCAGAATGTTCCCCGCCCGATCGGCCACCGCAACGACCATCGGAACGTCCAGCGACAGGGCCGCATTTTCCACGACTTGTTGTACATCGCTTGCGGACAACGGAACAGCCGGCGGTGGCGGAGGACTGGGCGCAGAACTGGTCGTTCCGCAAGACGTAAGTAGCAATACGAGCAGCAGTATGAAACCTGCGGACGCTGACAGACGACTGCGGCAGTAACTCATTCGACTCCAAGAAAAGCCCTTGCGGCGCGTGAGGATGACTCCCCTCTCGCCGGAATGGTAATACGGCACAGGAGCAGAAACGAGGGGGCTGATACTTTCGAGTAACCACAGTCGCCAATCCCCGAGCCTGGTAACGTTGACAATCTTTTTGCCTGTGACACAATTTGCTTATCCCCGGGAACAATTCAGGAAACAGGGAAAGGGACCGCCTTGACTTCACTAAGAGGTTTTATTGCCGGATTATTGTGCCTGATATTGTCGCCGCTGCCCGCGCTGTGCGCGCCTCCGGCGGGAAGTCAAACTGCGGGTCAGATCAGCGCCCTGATCCCTTCCGCCATGCGAAATTCGACGCCCGCCAGAGTGAAAGACGATCTGGCCTGGAACGATCTGCTCAAGACCGAGCAGAAAGGCCGCCTGCGGGCCAGCCTGACGGACGGCTCCATCCTCAGCCTGGGGTCGAACAGTGAACTACGCGTGGTTCAGCATGATGCCGCGTCGCAGCAGACTTCGCTGGAAATGGACTTCGGTAAAGTGCGCAGCAAGGTCGTCAAGATCACGCAACCCAACGGTAAGTTTGAGATGAAGACCGCCAACGCCGTCATCGGGGTCATCGGCACCGATTTCTTTGTGAGCTACGAACCCAACAAGACCACCGTCATCTGCTATACCGGCAAAGTCTGGGTGCAGCCGATTGGCAACGCCAAGGTGACCAAGAATTCCGGGCAGTCGACGCAGGATCAGATCGTGGTCGCCGCCGGACAAATGGTTGTGATAACTTCTGAAATTCCGCCAGCCGGCTTTCAGTCGCAAACCACGCCCCCCGGTGTGCAACGGGCGAGCATGGAGGATACGACGGTGAACGAGGATCTGCCGCCGGTGGTGCGCCACGCTCACTTGGTCCGTGACGCGATCATTGGTGCTGCCGTGGCGGGCGCCGGATGGGCGATCGGCGTGACGCAACTGAATACCAGTACGCCGGTCAAGCCGAGAGGCTGTCCCAATCCGCAAGACCCCAAGTGCGGATAATGTTTTGCCATATCATCCGGAATCGCGATGGTTATGACGCTGCGCGAACAAAGGTGGTCGCGCTGGTCGAAGTGGCTCGGCAGGTTCTCCGCGCGTCAGATTGACCTCGCTCTGGCCGTACTGGTCACCCTTGCGGGTCTGGCCTTGTTCGCGTTCGCCGGGATCGGCGGCAGCACCCAGGCCGGATTTCTCTTCCTGCAAAATATCGAACAGCGGTCCCTGGACATGCGCTTCGCTGCGCGTGGCGAGCGGTCGCATGACGAGCGGATCGTAATCGTAGGCATCGACGAGAAGACACTCCAGAACGTCGGCTCCTTCCCTTTGCCGCGCACTTCCTACGCGCTACTGGTGAACCGCCTGACCGCGGGCGGCGCGGGTGTGATCGCCTTTGACGCGACCTTCCCCACTCCCGAGAATAATTCCGCAGGGCAGGCCCTTACGCAGCTGCAGCGAGAGTTGGGGACTTCACTTCCGCCCGGCGTCGCCGCGAAAATCAAAGATCTTGAAGCCGCCGGCGACCACGATGCGATCCTGGCTGCTGCTTTGCAGCAATCCGGCAAAGTCGTTCTCGGCCACCTCTTTCTGGACAAGGAACGGGCCCAGTCTTCCGATCCCAAACGCGCCGAGGAATACTTCAACATTGTTTGGGCCAAAGCATTTCCGCAGGTGCTGAAGGTCAAATCAAAAGGCCGCGATTTCGATATGAGCCGCGCCTGGCTGGAACACGGCGGCAACATCTATGCCGGTGCCGAAGCCAACATCGCGCAACTCGCCGAAGCCGCCGCGTCGTACGGCTATCTCAACATCAATCCCGATCCCGATGGCACCTTACGCCGGGCCCTACTGATCGTCCGCTATCAGGATCAGGATTTCTTTCCCTCCCTGGCTATGCAGGCGGTGCGCGAGTACGAAAAGATTCCCGACCAGGAAATTGCCGCCTACATCTCCGAGAACGGCCTGGAGCGCATTCAATTCGGACGCCACAACCTGAAGCCCTGGCAGGACGGCAGCGTCCTCATCAACTACACCGGCCCCTTCCACACCTACAAGCACTACTCGATGTGGGACGTGCTCAACGGCGCCGTTCCCCCCGAGACCTTCAAAGACAAAATCGTACTGGTCGGCGGAACGGCGCTCGGCATCGGCGATTTGCGAAACACGCCCTTCCAAAAGCAAGACTCTGGCTACATGGGAGTCGAAGTCCACGCCAACATTATCGACAACCTCCTCCACAGCGACGAAAAGGGACGCACCTTCCTGACCCGCGGCCTGAACGAAGAGATGATCGACATCGCGATGATCCTCGTCTTCGGCCTGGTCTTCGGATTCTGGTTCAGCCGCATCAAGCCCCTGTACTCGACCATTTCTCTGTTTTTGACTCTCGCCGCATTCGCCTGGTTCATCTACTTCAGCTTTGCCCGCTGGGGGCTCTGGCTGAGCTGCGTGATTCCCGCCGGCACGCTGGTCATTAACTACGCCGTCATTACCAGCTTCCGCATGATTTTTGAAGAAGGCGAGAAGCGAAAAATCCGCAAGACGTTCGGGCAATATCTGTCGCCGGGCGTGATCGCGCTGATCGAAAAAGATCCGCAGAAATACATCCGTCCCGGCGGAGAAACCAAAGACCTCACGGTAATGTTCAGCGACATCCGCGGCTTCACTACCATGTCCGAAGGCCTGACCGCCGACGAACTCGTCCTCCTGCTGAACGAATATCTGGGCGAAATGACCGAAGTGATTTTTCACAACCTCGGCACGCTCGACAAATACATCGGCGACGCCATCATGGCCTTCTGGGGATCGCCCTATCCGCAGACCGACCACGCTTATCGTGCATGCATGTGTTCATTACAAATGATCCAGGCCCTCGACAAACTCAACGCCAAGTGGAAAGCCGAAGGCCGCAAGCAGATTGCCATCGGCGTCGGCCTGAATACCGGCCCAGTCAACGTCGGCAACATGGGATCCGACAAGCGCCTGGCCTGGACCGTGATGGGCGACAACGTAAACCTCGCGTCCCGCCTGGAGGGCATCACCAAGGAATATCGCGGCCGCATCGTGATCAGCGAAGGAACGTATCGCCAGGTTGCCGAAAAATTCGTCTGCCGCGATCTCGACAAAATTCGCGTCAAGGGCAAGAACCTGCCCGTAACGATCTACGAACTGCTGGACATTGCCGAAAACAAACAGAGATACGAACCCCTGCTAACCCGCTACAACCACGCCATGGAAGCCTATCGTGCCCAGAACTGGCAGGAAGCAGCCAGCCGCCTGGGAGAAATGCTCACTCACTTTCCGGACGATGGCCCGACGCAGATTTTCATGGATCGCGTGCTGGAGTTCATGCAACACGCGCCCGAGGCGGATTGGGACGGGGTTTATGTCATGAAGACGAAGTAGACTAGCGGGAAGAGTAGATGATCTTTGAGGGCAGTCGTTCAACCGTTCCATCGGCTTTAACCAGAAGGGTCCACCGAAACAGTTTCGGTGTCCCTTTTGGAGGCCGATCACTCCGAGGAACTGTCAGTTCGAATCCGCTGAAAGCATACCCGCGAACTGTGGCCCCATCGCCCGTAGATTCGGATGTTGTCTCTAACTTCAAGTGCGATAGGCGAGTTTGAAGTGGGCGCCACCAGCGCTCAAATTTTCGCAGCCAGACGTCATCTCGCTCGTAGGGCGAATACGCAGACTGGAAATTTTGCTGAACTAGATCTCTGAGTTGCCCCAGGCTCCTAATTTCACCATCGCCGGAATCACCCCAGACGAGGTTCCGGTAAAGCACCATGAACAAGGTGGGTTCGGGCAAGTCAGGGTATATCTGTTGGTCTCGCGAGAACTCCTTGAATATGTCTTCTTTCTTCGCGCCGGTGAACCAATAGCTCTTTGCCGTAACGCGATCTACGGCGACAATTCCGTACTCGCAACAATCCATCGAAACTTGAGACATTAGGAGAGGTTTTCCGTTTTTCTCGACAACGTAGTCGCAGGCATCGCTGGCAGCGCGGAAGAAATACACGGAGTTATTGAGGCGATTGCCAACGAGCCGATTCCTCCGAACACTGGCCGTAATACTTTCGAGTCGTTCGTCACGGTATGTGCTATAGCAGGGCTCAGGATATTTGGTATGTAATGCCGCCGCTACAACGTCTCGCGCCTGCTCATCGGTCAACCAGGGAGTCGCCTGAGCAGATGCAACTTGGAGTCCCAAGAACAGCGCAGCCGCTAGGACTAGAGATACCTTCATGGCCACACTCCTGCAGAGTAGTGTCGAAATGAACCAGAGGAAGCGTACACCGAAAATATAACTCGTGTTCGTGGCTGTTGAACCGCTCAGCGCTGCCCTCTAGTGACCAACCGTAGTCCCACTCTCTAGTTTCCTTTGCTCCCGCGCCGTCGCTATGGTACCAAGGGGACTGACTCTCCTTGGGATGGTGCTGACGGGTGCAGACAGGCGGAGGCGCGCTCCGGTGGTCCGTTTTGCGTCTGCCGTGCTTCGGACTTTTTCTGCTACTTTCTCTGACGACACCTCTGTCAGCGCGTCGGCCTCAATCGGATCGCCGCATCCCAGAACGTTCTCCGTCCACCACGGCTACGGTTCAGGGAGTGATTCGCGATTCGCAGGGGCGCGGAATTCCTGGCGTCCAGCTTGACTTGCAGAGTCCGGACAATGCTACGGGCAACGGCACGGCCAGCGGCCATCATTACTCCGTCACGACGAACGTCGAAGGCATCTTCCGCCTGCGCGACGTTCGCCTCGGCGTCTACGAAGTGAAGCTCACGCGCGAAGGATTCGAAGCCCAGACGATTTCCAGCTTCCAAGTCATCCATCCGGTCAGCGTGCTCGAACTCGCGCTGAAAGCCTCCAGTGAGCCGATCCCCGCCGCCCAGTGCCCGTCGGGCGTGCCGGGGACGCCCTGCGTCGCGGCGCCGACCGGCCCAACGAATCCCTATCCCGGGCTGAGAAGCCCCGCTTCCGAGGTGGCACCAGCGACGCCCGAACAAATCCCACCCGCGTCGGCAAATTTCTCTCCCAACCCCGACCGCTGGGATATCGCCATGCCCGAATGGCGCCGCTACGAAACGCAGCTCGACGCGCCCTATGTGAAAGGCCACTGGTACGATCCCTTCAACCGCAACAAGATCAAAGGCGACTACCCAATTTTCGGCCAGCAATGGTTCTTCAATTTCACCGGCACCAGCGAAACCGGATTCGACGGCCGCCGCCTGCCCACCCCGAGCGGCCTGAGTTCCGACCCCGGCGACAGCGGATTCTTCGGACGCGGCGAGCAGGCCTTCGTCAGCGAGAATCTACGTCTGTCGTTCGACCTCTTCCGCGGCGACACCAGTTTTCGTCCGGTGGATTTTCGCGTCCGCATTACGCCGGAGATTAATCTCAACTTCCTGCAAACCCGCGAACGCGGCATCGTGAACGTCGACACGCGCAAAGGGACGAATCGTTTCGACACGCATGTCGGCTTGCAGGAAGCATTCGTCGAAGCCAAGATTCACGACCTGAGTCCGAATTACGATTTCGTCTCTGTGCGCGCCGGAATCCAGCAGTTCACAAGCGACTTTCGCGGATTTATTTTCTCCGAAGAACAGCCCGGCGTTCGGGTCTTTGGAAATCTGCGGTCGAACCGTCTGGCCTACAACGTCGCCTGGTTCGACCTCCTCGAAAAAAACACCAACAGCGGCCTCAACACATTCCACAAACGCGGACAGCAGGTCTACGTCGCCAACCTCTACGTGCAAGATTTTCTGACGAAGGGCTACACCACAGAATTCAGCTTCCACTACAACCGCGACAACGCCAGCATCCACTACGACGACAACGGCTTCCTCGTCCGCCCGGCACCCGTCGGAGCGGTCGTGAACGGTACGCCCCACCCGCACAACATCCGCGCCTACTATCTAGGATGGGCCGGCAACGGCCATATCGGACACATCAACGTCAGCAACGCCTTCTACCAGGCGCTGGGCCACGACGACTTCAACACCATCGCCGGCCGCCGCCTCGACATCAACGCCCGGATGGGCGCGCTTGAACTTTCAATCGACAAGGACTGGGCGCGCTACCGCGCATCGTTCTTCTACGCCTCCGGCGATTCCAGCAGTCGGTCCGGTGCGTCCCGCACCGACGGCACCGCCCGCGGCTTCGACTCCATCGTCGACAACACGCACTTCGCCGGCAGCGATTTCAGTTTCTGGGACAGCGAAGGCATTCGCCTGACCGCCACCGGCGTAGCAGTCGTCACTCCCATGAGTCTGCTTCCCGATCTGCGCTCGAACAAAGAAGAGGGCCAGTCGAACTTCGTCAATCCCGGAATTTACGTTTTCAACCTGGGCGCCGACTTTGACGTGACGCCGAAGCTGCGCGCGTTCGCAAACACGAACTACCTGCGGTTCGATCGCACCGAGCCACTGGAGTTATTGCTCTTCCAGCAACCGATACGTCACAGCATCGGAACCGATTTCGGCGCTGGCTTGGAGTACCGTCCGCCACTGAGCGAGAACATTGTCGTGCGGGGCGGGGCATCGGCACTGGTTCCGGGGCAAGGTTTCCAGGACATCTATAACGGAAGGGTGCTGTTCTCGCTATTCGCCAAAGTTAAATTTCAGTTTTGAATAGTGTTGAGGGAAGTTGAGACTAGCCCGTCACAACGCGTTGTTCGTGATCGCTGCGACCGCGTTGCTCTGTCTGACCGTCGCCATTCGTACCCAGACTTCCGCCTCTGCACAAAATAGCGACAACGTTCTGCTATTGCAATCGCAAGCCGACGCCGATCGCAAGTCCGCAGGCTGCGTGACCTGCCACACCGCGTCCGATAGCCCGACGATGCACGCAACCGGAACCGTCCGCCTCGGCTGTACCGATTGTCATGGAGGAAACAGCGACGCGCGCATAGCCGCCGGTACTCCCCAGAATTCCGCCGAGTACACGCAGATAAAGATGCAGGCCCATCCACAACCTCGTGATCCCAAAGACGCACACTCCTCCGCGAACCCCGAGCGTACCTACACCAACTGGCTCCGCGAAAACTGGGACTACGTCCGCTTCGTCAATCCCGGAGACCTGCGCGTCGCGGAAAAGACCTGCGGCACTTCCGGATGCCACACCGTCGAAGTCCGCAAAGTTCAAACCAGCATGATGACCCACGGCGCGATGCTATGGGGAGCGGCGCTGTACAACAACGGAGCCGTCCCCTTCAAGACGCCACACTTCGGCGAAAGCTACGCTCCCGATGGCACTCCGCAGCGCCTGACTACATTCCCGCCACCCACTCCGGATGAAATCACCAAGAAGGGAATTCTGCCCTACCTCGATCCGCTGGAGCGTTGGGAAATTTCCCAGCCCGGCAACGTCCTAAGGGTATTCGAGCGCGGCGGCAAAGCGAAACCGGAAGTTGGCAACCCCAGCCTGGAAGAAGATCCTGGCAAGCCCGAGATCAAGCTGAGTTCCCGCGGATTCGGCACGGAACTCCGCACCGATCCGGTGTTTCTGGGCCTGCAAAAGACCCGGCTCATGGACCCGCTGCTTTCCTTTCCCGGCACCAACGATCAGCCCGGCGATTATCGCGCCAGCGGATGCAGCGCTTGCCACGTAATCTACGCTAACGATCGTTCCCCCGAACATTCCGGCGCGTATGCAGTTCACGGACATCTCGGGCAGACCGCGACTTCCGATCCGACGATTCCGCACAACGAGTCCGGACATCCCATTCGCCATCAGTTCACGCGTTCGATTCCGTCGAGCCAGTGCATCGTGTGCCACATTCATCCAGGAACGAATATGGTCTCAACGTATTTTGGCTACACCTGGTGGGACAACGAAATGGATGGCGAACACATGTGGCCCGCCGAACAACGCCACCCAGACGCGCCCGCGCAAAGCCAGGTTCAGGCGCGGAATCCCGAAGGCTCAGCCGTTCGCGGACTGTGGTCTGACACGTCGCTTTCTAGAAAAAACCGGCACACCCGAGTTCAACCAGCAGCTTCAACACACGCAGTTCGCCGACTTCCACAGCCACGGCTGGATCTTCCGCGCCGTCTTCAAGCACGACCGCAAAGGCAACCTCCTCGACGCGGACGACAAGACCGTCTCTTTCGACGATCCCGACAAACTAAAAAAGGCCGTTCACCTGAAAGACATCCATCTCGAAAAAGGAATGCATTGCGTCGACTGCCACTTCGAGCAGGACAGCCACGGCAACGGCAAACTCTACGGCGAAACGCGCAACGCGATCGAGATCGATTGCGTCGATTGCCACGGCACGATTCAGCAAAAAGCCACGCTGACGACGTCCGGTACGGCCGCTCCCACCGGCGGAACGAATCTCGCGGAACTGCGCACACCCTGGCAGGAGCGCCGCTTCTATTGGAAAGGCGAGCGCCTCTATCAACGCTCCATGCTCGAGAAGGACAAAGAATGGGAATTGGTTCAGGTGCGCGACACCATTACTCCCGGCAACCCGCACTACAGCGAGAAGTCGAGACTGGCCAAGACAATTCAGCAAGATGGCGAAACCTGGGGCGAAGTGAATCCGAATGAATCGAAACTCGCTCACCAGAACTCGCGTATGACTTGTTACGCGTGCCATTCGTCGTGGGCGCCGACCTGCTATGGCTGCCATCTTTCGATGACTGCCAACCAGCGTACCCCCATGCTGCACAACGAGGGTCTGACCACGCGCAACTGGACTTCCTACAACTTTCAAGTGTTGCGTGACGACATCTACACTCTCGGCATCGACGGTACCGTGACGGGAAATCGCGTCGCGCCGGTTCGGTCCGCGTGCGCCGTGCTGGTCAGTTCACAAAACAGCGACCGCGACTGGCTTTACTACCAGCAGCAAACTGTTTCGGCAGAGGGTTTCAGCGGACAGGCCTTCAGCACCTTCGTCCCGCACACTGTGCGTGGAAAAGAGACGAAAGGCTGCACCGACTGCCACGTCTCGCGCAACAACGATAACAACGCCTGGATGGCTCAACTGCTCCTTCAAGGCACGAACTTCATGAACTTCATCGGCCGCTACGTCTTCGTCGCCACCGGCCACAAGGGTTTTGAAGCGGTTACGGTCGCCGAGCATACGGAACCGCCCGCCGTGATCGGCAGCGACTTCCAGAAGATCGCGTACCCCGACAACTACAAGAACCACATCAATAATCACCGCGCGTTGAAAGAAGCCGAGCATCATCCCGGCGCGGAGGTGCTCGACGTGCAGGCCAGAGGAGAATATCTCTACGCTGCCATGGGCAAAGGCGGCCTGCGCATCTTCGACATCGCCAACATCGATAACAAGGATATTTCTGAACGCATGGTGACTGCGCCTGTCTCGCCACTGGGGCAGAGATTTTACGTGCCCACGAAGTATGCTATGGCAGTCGCTACGCCGACGACGCTCGGCGTTGATCCATTGCGCTCGCACCGCAAGGAAAACGAAGAACAGTCCGTCCATCTGATGTATGGATTTCTCTACGTCGCTGACAAGTTCGAAGGCCTGGTGATCGTCGGCAACCCCGATCTCAAGAGCAAAAGCCCCGGCGTGGGCACTCTGCTCGACGGCAATCCGGCGAATAACTTTCTCACTCGGGCGCTGGCCTTCAATCCCGGCGGAATCTTGAATGGCGCGCGCCGCATTACCATCGCCGGAACCTACGCCTACGTTCTTTGCGATCGCGGACTGGTGGTGGTCGATCTTGACAATCCGCTGCAGCCCAAGATCACGGCTGAGATTGGGCCGCCGTTCTTAAACGATCCACGCGGCGTCGCCGTACAATTCCGCTACGCCTTTGTAGTGGATCGCGACGGTTTGAAAGTTCTGGATGTCACCCACCTTGCCCAGCCAAAACCCTTGCCGGGCGCGGCAGTTGGGCTGCAAGACGCACGCAACATTTACGTTGCCCGTACCTACGCGTACGTCGCGAGCGGAAAGCAGGGAATCGCCATCGTGGACGTAGGGCACCCCGATCAGCCCCGTCTCGATCAGATGTTCAATGCGAGCGGCGAAATTAGCGATGCCAACGACGTGAAACTCGGTATGGTGAGTTCAAGCTTGTTTGCCTACATCGCGGACGGCGTCCACGGATTGAAAGTCGTGCAGCTGTTCTCTCCACCCGACAATCCTGCGTTCGGCGGTTTCAGTCCGCGACCGACGCCGAAGTTAATCGCCACCTACCGCACCAACGGCCCCGCTCTCGCCGTGTCCAAAGGGATCGACCGCGACCGTGCCGTGGACGAGAGTGGAAATCAGTTGGCCGTTTTTGGGCGACGGGGCGCGCGGCCGTTCAACCGTCAGGAGATGGAACGAATGTATTTGAGGGACGGAGAGGTGTTCACCGTAAGCGACGAACCACCGCCCGCGAAACGCGCCGCGGCGAAGTAGAAGACTCCCAACCGTAGCGCCTGCACCGTGCCGGCAGTCCCGAGGGCGGCTCGCCCTCGGCGAACTCTCCAAAAACACGATCGACACGTTGGAAGGCGAGGCGGCGGCCGGACGCCGCCACAACATCTGCAAGATGCCGGCGCTACTGGACATCCGCGCGTAGCTGTTGGATTGTAAAGTGACCCTGGTTGGGTTTTGCCTTCGTCCAATCGTGATACTGATGACACTCGAAGCAACGACCCTCGGCGGATTCCTTAGGCCTTTCCTCGCGATGGCACTTCTGGCACGTCTGAATTCCCGGCAAGAGCACGTCCGATGTTTCGCGGCTGTCGGGCGTACGAGTGTGGCACGAAGTGCAGGTCATCATTCGGTGTGCACGATGATCGAAGTCAGCGTGCGCTAACCATCGCGTTGTGATGTTCGACTTGCCTACCTCCGGCAGGGACCCGCTGGTTGGCGTCAACATATGGCACTGCTTGCACGTCTTGGCATAGAGCAGCCATTCGGCATCGTCGACGCGGAATTGGACCCACTCCGCCGCATTGCGCGCCACGCGCGGGGTGCGCGCCCGTTCTGGAATCTGGCGATTCGGGGGATTGACTTCATGAATGGCACTCGGATGCGCTGCGATGTAGTCGCCAAATTGTTTCACCAGAAACAGATGTATGACTTCGGGCTTGTCATGCGGAACCTGCGCATTGCCAAAGCGTGTGTCGAACTGCAAGGTGTGACAGGCGGCGCATTGCCTGGCAAACTCGGGCGGCGACATGTATCGCTCATTGCGCGCTCGAGCGGACGGGCTGTCTGTGGATGCGACCGAAGCCGCTTCAGGTGCTCCGTATGGCAATGATATTGCCGAAGAAACTCGGTGACAATCCGCGCACGTCATCTGTACTCGCGAGTTGTTTGGTCCAATCAGATTTGGTTGCAGGTGCAGATAGTGGTTGAGTCGCACTCCCCCCGGATCGGCTTGACCCGATCGCAGAGCGGCAAATTCTGGATGCTTCTCATCGATGCCGGTGATCGAAGCCACATAGTGCGGTTGGCCATCGCGCGTACGCAAGTGGGCGTGGCACTCGGTGCACGCCGCATCCGCTGTGGCTTGCAGGAACATCGCACCTTTGTGCTCGACGTGGCAGGTTGCGCAGGTAGGAGTGAATGTCTGATTGGCGTGGTGTGGGGGCGCATCGTGACAGGCGAGGCAAGCCTTGTCGGTCACCTGCGCGGAGAATGCCCCCGCCTGCGTGACGTGGCACAACGCGCACCGCTGCGTGAACACCGCGTGAGCATGAGAGAGTGGGCCGCTCGAATAAACTTTCTGCCCGCCTTGCGCGCGCTGGGTGATGAACCACCCCAGTGCGAGTAGCGGTATCGTCACCGACAGCCAGAACCGCCAGCGCCGGAACGGATGCGGATGCGCGAAGTATTGCAGGTCAATGCGCTTGGCGAGTGTCTTGGTGGTCCGCGTTCGTCGCAGCATCGCTCAATCTCAAAATAGTCGAATCTCAGAATTTCAAGGCCACAACTGCGTGCACCGCGCCCAACAGCAGTAGCGCATACGAGAGCGGGATGTGCACCAGCAGCCACCCATGCAAAATCTTGTGCAGGCGGCTTTGTTGATCCAGCTGCCGCTTCTCTTCGCAAATATTTTCCAGGTCGTCCAGGTTCGAATGCAGTTCGGGAGGGAGCAGAACGCGAAACTGCTGAAACATTTTCTGCGCTTGCGGCGCTCTGCCCAGATTCATCTCGCGCCCTCCGGCTCGTTCCAGATAGGGCCGCATCTCGTTTTCCAAAAATTGGCGCAACTGGCTGCTCACTTGCTGATTTGCCTGTAGGCCGGAAGCCACTGTCAGTCCGCCCTGCGTGCCGGCGCTGGCAGACATCGCGCGCTGCCGTTCACTGGCCCGCGAAAACTCGCCTTCGAGCGCTGAACAGGTTTCGTCGACCAGTTGGCCTGCTTCCTCCGCGAGTTGCCCGCGCACGCGATCGATCTGCTCGTAGATGGTCTCCATCGGAAGCTGCGCGGTCTGGAAGCGGGGCATGAAATGTTGAATTGCTGCGCCCAGGATGCCGCTGATCCACACGAAGAGAAACAACCACATCAACATGCGAGTGAGCGTTCCGCCGAAGTGAAATCCGCCGTGAAACAGAATCAGTGGAAAACTCAGAAAGCCCAGCCAGAGGTGGCCGCGCATCCAGGATTGCGCGCGTCCTACACGCCACACAGGAAATTTCTTGCGCACGCCAAGCAATCCGGCAAAAAGCATGAAGAGAAAGCCGGCGATTCCGAAGGTCAATCCCAGAGCGCTGCCGCCGCGCGGTCCCTGCGGAGAGTTCACCGCGTAGGGAATGTAGATCGCGGTGGCGACGGCCAATCCCACCGCACTGCCGATGAACCATCTTCGGTGCGTGTGATCAATCAGCACAGGTCGTCAACTCCTGGCCTTGCTGGGTGCGGGTTGCGCCAGCAGTCCGGCAAAAAACTCCGGAGGATTCACGCGATGCGCCGCATCGTGCGGACACGCATACACACAACTCGGCTCGGCGTGGTCATGACACAGATCGCAAGATGTCGCCTTCACCCGCACGCCGGCAATCTTGAGTCCGGCACGTTCGGGATCGTCGAGTTCAGCAGGGAAGGGATGCAGATTGATATTTCCGTACGGACAATTATTCGCGCACAGGCCGCAGCCAATGCACCAGTCTTCGATGATGACTTCGAGAGTATTACGCCGCCGGATCGAACCGACCGGACATCCAACCATGCACAGCGGATCGCGGCACTGCCTGCAAGAAGTCGCGACCAGGTACTTATCGAAACGCAGACCTTCGCGCACCAGGCGGCTGACGCCTTCGTGCGCATCGGCACAGGCGCGGACGCATTGGTCGCAGCGCGTGCATTTTTCCAGGTCGAGGACGAGTAAGCTTTGCGCTTCCATTAATCCCTGTGCCAGGAATTGATCGACGGGAACGTTTTGGGCCTGAACAGTATGGCGCAAATTTTCAGCGATGCGCTCGCTGGCAATGCCTTCCAGATTGTGGCGAACCTCCGGAAAACGCTCCAGCATGAGCTGAAAATCCTCACCGGCGATGCGCACCACCTCGACGTGATCGAGAGCCGTACAGGTCGCCAACCGCGGACTGCCGCTCAGCAGCGCGATCTCGCCAAAGTATCCGCCGCGCGCCAGGTAGGCCAGCACCAGTTCACCACCGGGACGCTGTTCTGAAACTTTCACAAAT
The DNA here is from genome assembly GCA_963799305.1 of uncultured Acidobacteriota bacterium. Classification (GTDB taxonomy): domain Bacteria; phylum Acidobacteriota; class Terriglobia; order Terriglobales; family Acidobacteriaceae; genus Acidiflorens. The sequence continues at coordinate 158,033 of CAWCWX010000004.1, forward strand.
CCGATGCGAACCAGGTAGAAGCTGTCGGCGGGATCTCCCTGGCGGCAAATGACCTGCCCCGGATTAAATCGCAACAATTCCACGCGATCGCGCAGATGGTCGATGAAGTCCTGGGTCAGCGACTTGAATACGGGCACGCTGCGCAGGTGCGAGTCGAGGGCGCGAGCGCGGTAGTTACGCTCCAGTTGAGCACGAAAAGTTTTGTTGCGCTGCAAGATGTCGAGGACGTTACGCAACATTTCCAGCATCACGCAGTCGGTTTTCGCCCGCACCGTGGCCGACCGCGGGTAATAGCTCATGCAGGTCATCTCGCCAAACATGTCTCCGGGATTCAGTTCGGCGATCGGGTTGTCGTAGGGCAGATCGACGGAGGCGTCGATGGGAATAAACGGCCGGTCGGATTCTTCGCTGCGACGGTCGCCTTCACGCGGCGCCAGCAAACTTTGCAGCTTGCTGAAAAAGCCTTTGCTGCTGCCTTCGGTCTTCACATGAGCGATGGGGCTCGAGAGAAATACTTCCGCCTTGCCTTCTAGTATGTAGAACGCCGTCGAGCCGAACTCCCCTTCGCGGCATACAATTTCTCCGGCTTTGAAATGCCGCTTGACGACCGCCTTTTGATTCAGTTCCAGAAATGTCCCGGAGACATTCTGGAAAATTGGCAGATGCAACAACTCGGACGGATCGAGCACCTCTCCTTCACCAATCTGGGTGCCCACAACTCGCTTGTTAGTAAGCGCGCCGGTGGGGCACGAAACCATGCACTCGCCGCACGAAACACAGGACGACTCGCTCATGGGCAGGTTGTTGTCGAATGCGATGCCGGCCTGATATCCCTTGCCGCGCCGCGCCAGTACCCAGTTGTTGCGGATGTCGTCGCACCCGCGAATGCAACGATCGCAGAGGATGCAGGCTTCGTGATCGACCGCGATTACAGCCGAGGAATCGTCCTTTCCGCGCGGCGTGATGCGATGTGGGAAGCGTGGCTCCGTAATGCCCGCGGCGTCGGCGAGTCGTTCCAGTTCGCAGTCGCCCGATTGCTGCTGGCGCGCGCACGGCGATGGATGGTCCGACATCAGCAGTTCGACTAGCGTCTTACGCGCCGCATGTATCGGGTCAGTCGCAGTTTTCACCGTCATACCAGCTTCCGCTTGACGGATGCATGAAGCGGCATACACACGCTGGCCGATATCCACCACACAGACGCGGCACACGCCTACCGGGTTTTCGTTCTGCTGATGACAGAGCGTCGGGATGGGAATTCCGTTGATGCGAGCCGCGTCGAAAATTGTCGTGCCCGCGGGAACAGAGATCGACCGGCCGTCGATGGTGAGTTGAATCTCGGCAGCAGGTGTGGAGCTCATGCCGTCCCTCGTGCGGGGAAGCACACTCCCGCCGGGCAGCGGCGATGGTTGAGGTGCTCATCGACGATTTCGCGAAAATGTTTCATCACTGACGCGATGGGCACGGGCACCACCTGGCCAAGTCCGCAGATCGACGTAAGCTTCAACGCGTGCGTGAGCTCATCGAGCAGTGGCAGATCGGTGCTGGACGAGCGCCCTTCGGTCCAACCCGAAAGCATTTCAACTAACTTCTGCGATCCCACGCGGCAGGGAACACATTTGCCACAGGACTCGTTGCGATAAAAGCGCACCGCGTTCAGCGCCATATCGAGCATGCAGCGTCCCTCCGCGCATACTACGATCGCGCCTGATCCCACCATGGAACCCGCGGCCGCGACGGCATTCCAGTCCAGTGGCAAATCAACCATCGAAGCAGGCAAGTATCCCGAAGATGGCCCCGATGGCGCGTAGGCAAGCAACGGTCGATTCTCCAGAATCCCGCCTGCGTATTTGTAAATGAGCTGAGAATACTTCGTCCCCATCGGGACTTCGAAGATTCCCGGACGATTCACATCGCCGCTGATCCCCACAAACTTCATGCCGGAGGCGCCGTTCGTCCCCTGCGCCTTGAACCACTCAGCGCCGCGCGAGAGGATCACCGTGGCAAACGCGAAGGTCTCCACATTATTGATGGCGGTGGGTTGGTTCCAGAGTCCGTTGGTGCCTGGGAAAGGCGGCTTGTTGCGCGGTTCAGCGCGTTTGCCTTCGATCGCTTCGAGTAATGCACTTTCTTCGCCGCAGATGTAGCCTCCGGGGCTCACAAAAATTTCGAGGTCGAATGCCAGCGTGCTTCCCAGAATGTTCGAACCCAGAAGCCCGTCGCGATAGCAGCGGTCAATCTCCTCCTGCAAGATTTCCTTGGGCCGCTCATACTCGTGCCGAATATAGAGAATTCCGCGCCGGGCGCCCGTGACCAGGCCCGCCACGATCATTCCCTCGATGACGAGGTGAGGGACGTTTTCCATGATGAAGCGATCTTTGATGGTCCCGGGCTCGCTTTCATCGGCGTTGCAGACAATATATTTTTCCTTGCCCGAGGCGTTGCGCACGATTTCCCACTTGCTGCCGGTCGGAAATCCCGCGCCTCCCATGCCGCGCAGGCCAGCGGTTTTCAGTGTGGCAATCATGCCCGCCCAATCTGGAGTTTCGACAAACTGGCGCACGACTGAATACTTAGGATCACCGCCGTACGGATCAGAGGCGACGGGAATTTTCGTGTGGGCATGCGGCTCGCTGGGAAGTTGGCGGCCGGAGAGCACGTCGCGCACTAGCCCTGTGGCACGAGCTTCGTCGAGATTGCTGAAAATCTGGTCGTTAATCGAAATCGCTGGCGCCTGGTCGCACCGGCCCAGGCAAGAGACGCCGCGCACCGCTACTTTTTCCGGTCCACCGGCGCGAAACGCCTGCTCCAGGCCGCGTTTCAGCTCGGGAGCTCCGCGCAAGTGACACGACATATCGGCGCAGACGCGTACTTCGGCCTGGGCAGGCGGCGCGAGATGAAAGTGCGGATAGAAACTGGCGACCGCGTGGATCTGGCTGAGCGGCACGTGAATCTTGGTAGCGAGTTCCTGCAATCGATCGGCGGGCAGATAGCCGAACTGATGCTGGATGGACCTGAGTTCTTCGATCAAGCGCCAGGGTCCCCTTGGTTCCGCAGAATGGCAAGGATGTCAAAAGTTTAGCGTCAACAATGGGCGCTGGGGATTGGCAAATTTGGGGCGGAACGCTTACGACAGACGTTGGCCTCCGGTTCGAAAAGGAACCACGCCGTCAATTGATTTCGCCCGGTAGAGTGGGTATAAGCAAAATCATTGCCCTGAAAATGCGCATAACGGATAAGGGACGAGCGGCGTGTCGTTGGGCGGCGTGTGTTTTCATCGCTGTTTTCACCGCCACGTCAGTGCTCGCTCAGAACTCCGTCGTAGGCAAGTACAACGGTCCCGGCGGATGCGCCTCCAGCAGTTGCCACGGTAGCATTCAACCCAAAAATATCACGCATGTGGCGCAGAACGAATACAGCATCTGGGCCAGTCAGGACAAGCACGCCCGCGCCTATCAGGTTCTGTCGAACGATGTCTCTCTGCGCATCGGAAAAATTCTGAAATTAGCGTCTCCGCCGAACCAGAGCCAGAAGTGCCTGGCCTGCCACGCGCTCTCGGTCGCGCCGGAAATGCGCGCGCAGACTTTCGATCTCAGCGACGGCGTGAGTTGCGAGCAGTGTCACGGACCGGCGGCGGGTTGGCTTGGGCCTCACACGGTGAAAGAGTGGGAGACGCGGCCGGCAGATCAGAAGGCCCAGCTTGGTATGCGCGACCTCCGCGATGTAGCCATTCGCAGCCATACTTGTCTGCATTGCCACGTTGGAACTGAGGAGCAGTCGGTCGATCACCAGATGATCGCCGCCGGCCATCCTGACCTGACCTTCGAACTGAATCTGTTTAGCGCGGTGATGCCGAAGCACTGGAAAGACCCCGAGGACGTTCCCTGGTTTGGCACGAAGGAGTGGGCAGTCGGGCAGGGCATGCAATTGCGCGACAGCTTGCAGCGTCTCGCCCGCCGGGCGCGCAGTTCCACCTGGCCGGAATATTCTGAGCTGGATTGTTTCTCCTGCCACCACAGCCTCACTGCAACCAAAGATAGCTGGCGTCAGGAAGTTGGATATGCTGGCCGCACGCCCGGCGTTCCCGCCTGGAATTCAGCGCGCTACGTGGTATTTCGTTACGCGGCTGCTGAAACCGACGCGGCGACCGCCGGCAAACTCGAATCTGAAATGGCGGCGCTCACCAGCCTGATGGGACAACTCAGCGGCGATCGCGGGCAGATCGCGGCGTGTGCGGATCGTGCGGCTGGCCTCGCCCACTCGCTCGCGGCAGCGCTGAACAGCCGCAGCTACGATCAGGCATTTACGCTGCGAATTATGCGGAAGATTGCGGGAGACTCCAACACCATCTCGCAGCAAGGACAGCGCGCCGCCGGACAAGCCGCAATGTCGCTGGACTCTCTCTTCACGGTGTACAGGCAAAACGCAAAGGGGCTCGACGAATCGGAAATGAAAGCTGCAATCGCTGGACTCTTCCAGCAACTGGACGATCCGTCCGCATATAATGCCCCCCGGTTTGCGGCGCAGATGCAAAAGGTGAGCGCGCTCTTGTCCACGGAAAAAGGAAGCCATTGAACTCCATGAGTTCCAAACCACCCAATCCTCCGCTCACCGCTGAGCATCAGCGTCTTGCCCAACCCTCGCCCGAAATGGTCGCGCCCTGGCGCAAGTGGGGACCGTATGTCTGTGAGCGTTCCTGGGGAAGCGTGCGCGAAGACTACAGCCAGGACGGATGCGCCTGGGAATTTCTCACTCACGATATGGCCCGCAGCAAGGCGTATCGCTGGGGAGAAGACGGCATCGCGGGTATTTGCGATCGCTATCAGCTTCTCGTGTTTGCGCTCGCGCTCTGGAATGGCCGTGACCCGATTCTCAAAGAGCGCATGTTCGGACTCTCCGGCAATGAGGGCAATCACGGCGAGGACGTTAAAGAGTACTGGTTCTATCTCGACAACACGCCCACGCATAGCTACATGCGGATGCTCTATAAGTATCCGCAGCGCGAGTTTCCGTACACGCAGTTACTGGAAGAAAATCGCCGTCGTTGGGGACAGGTTGGCGCGCCCGAATTCGAATTGCTCGACACTGGCATATTTGACGACAACCGTTATTTTGATGTCTTCGTCGAGTACGCGAAGGCGGGACCGGAGGATATTTGCATCCGGATCGAGGCCTTTAATCGCGGCCCCGAGACAGCCGACCTTCATCTACTGCCACATTTGTGGTTCCGCAATACCTGGGCTTGGACGGACCCGGCGGGCAGCGAGCCGGTGATTCGTTCGGAGCGAGCCGCCGATAAGATCACTCTGATCGCAGATGATTTTCAGCAAGCGACGTTGCACAACCTCCAGTTCCCGTATTCCCTTGGCCAGCGTCGCCTCTACGCTCCCACAGGCGGCACGCCTCTGTTCACAGACAACGAAAGCAATGCGGAACGTCTTTATTCAGGTGCAGACAATCGCAAGCCCTACGTCAAAGACGCATTCCATCGCCACATTGTGAACGGGGAGAACTGCGTGAATCCGGCGCAATCTGGAACCAAAGCCTGCGTTCACTACAAATATTCCATACCGGCGGGAGAGGCGGCCGTCCTTCGACTGCGCTTAACACCGGAGAAACTCGATCGGCCGCTGGAGGAAGTAGACAACATCGTCGCGCACCGAAAGAAGGAAGCCGACGAGTTCTATGCCGCCGTACATCCTCCGAAAGCTACAACAGAGGAGAAGGGAATTCAGCGACAGGCGCTGGCGGGAATGTTGTGGAGCAAACAGATTTATCTGTGGGACGTAAATCTGTGGCTGGAAGGCGACAATCCAAAGATGCCGCCGCCGGAATCGCGCAAGCGCATGCGCAACATTCACTGGCGGCATGTGAACTCGATGCGCATCCTCTCCATGCCCGACAAGTGGGAGTTCCCCTGGTTCGCGGCGTGGGACTTGGCCTTTCAGTGCATCAGTCTCGCGCTGGTCGATCCGGATTTTGCCAAAGAAAATTTGTGGGTGCTGTTGTTTGAGCAGTTCCAGCATCCCAACGGACAAATCCCTGCATACGAGTGGGAATTCTCCGATTTGAATCCGCCGATGCACGCATGGGCCTGCTGGCGCGTTTATCAGAATGAGAAGCAGCGTACCGGTAAAGGCGACACCGAGTTTCTGGAAAAGTGTCTGCATAAGCTGCTGATGAATTTTGCCTGGTGGGTGAATCGCGTCGATAGCCAGGGCAATAACGTTTTCGAAGGCGGCTTTCTCGGCCTCGACAACATCGCTGTCGTGGACCGCGGTGAGCGATTTCCCGGCGGCGCAATTCTTGAGCAGGCAGATGCCACTGGCTGGATGGGCTTTTTCTGTCTCTACCTGATGCGCATTGCACTGGAACTGGCCAAGCAGAATCGCGTCTACGAAGGCGTCGCTACGAAGTTTTTCGAGCACTTCATCTACATCGGCGCCGCGATGAAGAAGATGGGCGGCCGCCAATATCAGTTGTGGGACGAGAAAGAAGGTTTTTTCTATGATGTCCTTCGTTATCCCAACGGAGAATTTCATAAGTTTCGGCTGCGTTCGTTGGTCGGACTGATTCCGCTCTATGGGATTGAAGTGCTTGATCGCGAGGAACTAAAAGCCTACCCAAGTTTCCTGCGCGACGTAGAGTGGTTCATCCAGAACCGGCCGGACCTGGTCGGCGATGCGTGTTATGCGGTGGATGGGGGTAAACGCTACGTGCTCTCGATCGCCGATCCCAATCAGTTCAGGCGTTTGCTGGAGCGTATCGGGGATCCGGAAGAGTTTCTCTCGCCCTATGGAATCCGCAGCTTATCGAAATATCACCAGCAACATCCCTTCAAATTTGGCGACCGCACACTCGGCTATGAGCCGGGCGAGGCGGAAGTGAAGCTCAAGGGAGGGAACTCCAACTGGCGCGGTCCGGTGTGGTTCCCGACTTCTTATCTTTTGATCCATTCCTTCCTGCGCTTCGGCGATGCGTTGGGCCCGCAATTCTCGGTGCAGATCCCCGGCGATGGGGAGCTGGTTACTCCTGCGATGATCGCGCAGGAAACGGCCAATCGTATGATTTCAATTTTCAAACGAGATCAGCACGGCCGCCGGCCGTGCTTCGGCCCGTACAAAAAATTGCAGGACGATCCGCACTGGCGGGAGTATCTCCTATTCAATGAGTACTACCATGGCGACTCAGGCATGGGTCTGGGCGCCAGCCATCAGACGGGGTGGACAGGACTGGTCGCGAATTTGATTGATGAATGGCGGCGGTGAAGGTTAACCCGTTTGCTTAGCGGCGCGGGACGGCGGTTTGAGCAATATTAGCGGTTGGGCGTTTCGCGAGAAAGTCCGGCGACTTTAGCCGCTTTGGCAGAATAATAATGGCCGGAATCGCCATGACCAGCACCAGGACATATAAGTTTGTCCGCAGAACAGATCCGAAAAATCCCGCACCTTCGGGGCGCGAACTAAGACGCCAGATGACCCACTCTTCCCAGACGGTCGTAAGCGTCACGCTGGCCAGCAGAGCCAGAAAAATGGCTAGCACTTTGAGTATCCAGTAAAGCATCAACTGATGAGTCGTGATCGCGTCTCGACCTGCCATAAACAGAATGCAACTCGCCAGCAAGGCGCCGGTCATGACGATCGCGAGGATCGAGGGAGGACTGAGCGCCAGCCACGCCAGAGGCGCCACTCTGACGAGTCTTCTTGAAGGCAGCCAGCACAGAAGGTAGACCAGCGGCACTCCGGCGACCCAAGGAGCAGGCCCACTGGCAATCATCACTGCGACGAGCAAGCCCACAAAACTTGTCAGCACGTTGCCCAGGAACATCCGCCAAGCGGCACGAAATCGCGGAAGGCGTCGCTCGAAGACGACAAACAGCCCCGATTTCACAACCACCGCCAGCACCAGTACAAGAAGCGATCCGGAAAGGGCGAGCGCCGGCACCATGACCTGCATAAACGGGACAACGGGCTCGCAGGCCAGAACTGGAGTTGCGACGATCAACGGAACCGCGAGCGTCAATAAACAGTAACGTGCGGCCATTCTTGTGATTCCTCTTGCTCAGAACGGGCTCGCGGAGCACTCTTGCAAGGGAAAATTGCCCATAACACCGGGGATGACAGCTCACGCCCGCTTCTGCATCTTGAACGCCTTCTCAATCAGCGTATATCGCGCCGCTCCGATCAGGCCCGAATTGTCGTTCAACACGATAGTCACCGGTATCTCCTTCAGCAGTGATTCCATCCGGCCTTTGTCGAGAAACGCTTGCATGAAGATCGGATCTTTCATCTTCTTCACATTCTTGGCCGCCACGATCCCGCCAATAAACATTCCCCCGGTAGCCATGAAGTTCAGGGCGACATTTCCGGCCGCAGCCCCATAAACACTCACGAAGATCGTCATCGTTTGATCGCAGATCGAAGCTTTCCCTTCCGCCGCCAGTTTCGAGATCAGTGAAGGAGGATCGGGAGCTGCCGCCATCTGATCCTTTAACCACGCTGGCTCTTCGGCAGTCTTCGAATCCCGCAGAAAATCGTAAATGTTCTTGATGCCCGGTCCGGAAAGAATTCGTTCATAACTGATATGTCCATATTTCTTTTGAAGATAGGTCAGCAGCCCTGTCTCCAGCGGATTCCGTGGCGCAAAATCGGAGTGGCCGCCTTCACAACCGAAGGGATGATGCCGAAAACCGTCCCAATAAAGTCCTGCAACGCCCAGTCCGGTGCGCGCCGAAAGGACCGCGCGATTTCCTTCCGCATCCTCGGAACCTTCATTCAGTGTAACCAGATCCTTGGAGTCGAGCCCGTCGATGCCGTAAGCGTAGGCTTCGGAATCGTTGATCATGCCCACGGAATCGAGTTTCAACTGCTTGGCCAGGTCGCGCGAATCGATAACCCAGGGCAGATTAGAAATCTTGCTGCGACCTCGTCGCACCGGTCCGGCAACACCGAAGCAGGCAGTGTGTACGGGAATCCCTTCCCCTTGGATGAAGGTGGCAACGATCTCCGACAGATTGCTGTGCTCCTGGCTTGGGTACGTCTTTTCCACTACCAGCTGAAGCTTGCTGCCGTCCTTGTCGAAGGCGGCGAGCCGGGTACGGGTTCCACCGATTTCTCCTGCGAGAATCATGACTCTATTGTCCTCCAATGGCGCTCGTCGCGCTCCAGCAGTTCGTCGGCAGCTTTGGGTCCCCAGCTGCCGGCGGCGTAGTTGGGAAATTTGCGCGGCGGCAGAGCGGCCCAAACGTCCAGTATGGGATCCACCACGCTCCATCCCGCTTCCACCATGTCGGCGCGTTGAAACAACGTGGCGTCTCCGATCATGCAGTCGTAGAGCAATACTTCGTAGCCGGTGTGCGCGTCGGCGCCGAAATATTTGGAATATTCGAAATTCATATCGACCGATCCCACCCGCAAAACCGCGCCGGGAATCTTCGCGCCGAAACTCAGCGAAATGCCTTCGACGGGCTGGATTCTGATCACCAGCGTGTTGGAATGCAGTTTGTGGAAGGCGGAGCTCCGAAACAACTCGAACGGAGTGCTCTTAAACTGAATCGCGATCTCGGTGTGCCGTTTGGCTAAGCGCTTGGCCGTGCGCAGATAAAACGGCACGCCTGCCCAACGCCAGTTGTCGACGGTGAGCTTCATGGCCACGTAGGTTTCGGTTCGTGAGTCGGGGGAAACGCCGGCTTCCTTGCGGTACGCCGGAACGGTTTCGTTGCCGATCATGCCCTCGCCATACTGCCCACGCACCATGCGGTTCAGGACGTCTTCCGAATCGAGCGGCTGAATCGCGTGCAGAACCTTGGCCTGCTCATTGCGGACGGCATCGGCCGAAAACGATGCCGGGGACTCCATCGCCGTCAGGCTGAGCAGTTGCATCAGGTGATTCGGAACCATATCCCGCAGCGTACCCGTGGTATCGAAATAGCCGCCCCTCAGTTCCACGCCGACAGTTTCAGCATTCGTGATCTGCACGTGATCGATGTAGCGCCGATTCCAGATGGGCTCAAAGATGGCATTGTCAAACCGGAACACCATGATGTTCTGTACGGTTTCTTTGCCGAGATAGTGATCAATCCGATAGATCTGATTTTCGTCTAATACGCTCTTGATCTCGCGGTTCAGAGCCTTGGCGGATTCGAGGTCGTGGCCAAATGGTTTTTCAATGATCACCCGCCGCCAGTGACCGCCTTCCTGGTGCGAAAGGCCGGCGGCCCCCAGGTGTTCGACGATGGGTCCAAAAAACTTTGGCGACGTAGCCAGATAAAACATGTAATTCCCGGCGGTCTGGCGCTCCCGATCCAATTCCGCGAGTCGACTGGCCAGGGCAGTGTACATATCTGCGATTCGAAAACTCTCCACGCAGGTAAAATAACCGGTCCGTGAACCATTGCCAGTCCTCGTTGCCGCGGTCCTCGGCAGGCAGGAATCCAGTGACCTGCGCCTTAAACTGGTCGAGGGTCAGGTCGTCCACGGAAACGCCCAACACGGCGAAATCATGGGGCAGCAGTTTAGCTTTCACCAGGTTGAACAGCGACGGCATCAATTTGCGCTTGGTCAGGTCGCCGGCGGCGCCAAAAAGCACCATGGCGCAAGCGCCGGCAGCCCGACCGCCCTGGTCGGATTCGTTTTCCAGATTGGCTGTGTCCGCGATCGCCATGGGATAGTCTCTTGCGTGTTCTCGAAGTCTATAGCAGCTACGGGCGCATTGTAGAGCACGGAGGGTCGAAGCTTTCATTATCCGGAAACCATGCGGAGTTGTCGATTGGCGATCGGGTTCGTAGTTTGCGCCCCGAAGCCGACCGACATCGGTAGTTCCGGTGGAGGGTAGAGTGCATTAGAATCTCCTATCGTCGAGAATCCTTCATGAACCTGCAAACAAAATTTCGCAAGGGCCTTTATGCGCTGACAATCACTCTGCTGTTTTCGCAAGCGCTCTCGCTGGCGGCGCAATCACAACCCAGCTCAATCGGCATGTTTGAGGCGCACGGAGACGTGGGCGACAACCCGCGGCCGGGTTCTGCTACGTACGATGCTGCAACCGGCGAGTATCGGGTCACCGGGGGCGGCGCCAACATGTGGGGCCCCAAAGACGCGTTTCATTTTGTCTGGAAACGCGCGACGGGAAACTTTGTGATCACCGCCGATGTTCATTTTGTCGGCAAGGGAGTCGAAGACCATCGCAAGGCCGTGCTGGCCGTTCGCCAAAGTCTGGACGCGAACGCGCCCTATGCGGACGTTGCCCTCCACGGGGATGGCCTGACGGCGCTCCAGTTCCGTCCTATTCCCGGCGCCGCCACATCCGAAGTGCGGTCGAGCGTAAATGCGCCGGTGCGGATACGCATGGAACGGCGCGGCGCGCAATTCCTGATGTCCGTGGGCGCACCGGGAGAACCCCTGGTGGCTGCGGTTCCGGCCACTGTGAGCATCGACGGGCCTGTGTATGTGGGCCTCGGAGTTTGTTCGCACGACGCTCAAGTTTTGGAGACCGCCGTCTTCTCGAATGTAAGCATCCAGGAACTGCCGCTCAGCAAGCTCGAACCGAATCCCGAGAAAGTTCGTAGCAGGATCTCAATCTACGATCTCGCGGACAAGACCATACGCGTCGTGTACTCAGCCGACCAATTATGGGAAGCGCCCAACTGGTCTCCAGATGGCAAGTATTTGATCGCAAACTCCGGCGGCGTGATCTACCGCTTTCCCCTTGCAGCCACAGGCGAATCGCAGCCGGAGAAGCTTGCGCTCGATAACGGATACGACTGCAACAATGACAAGGCACTCTCGCCCGATGGCAAGCGGCTGGCATTTTCCGCGCAACATGCTCCCGCTCAAGGATCGCAGGTCTATGTTGCGAACGCGGACGGCACCAGCCCGCAAATGATTACTGCCAATGTCCCGAGCTATTTCCACGGTTGGTCTCCCGACGGAAAGTGGCTGGCGTTCGTCGGCGAGCGCGGCGAGAATTTCGATATTTATCGAGTTTCCGCGAGCGGCGGGAAGGAAGAACGGCTCACCAGCAGCCCCGGCTTTGACGATGGTCCCGACTACTCACCCGACGGAAAATGGATCTACATCAACACCGATCGCTCCGGCGGCTGGGACATCTGGCGATTTCCCGCCGAGGGCGCCGGAGAAAACGATAGCAAAGCCGAGCGCGTGACCGGCGACGCCGGCGAAGACTGGTTCCCCCATCCGTCGCCGGATAGTAAGTGGATGGTATTCCTCACCTTCCCGAATGGAACCAAAGGGCACGATTTCAAGACTGCGGTGCAGCTTCGCATGATCCCGTTACCTGCCAGCAACGCGGCAGCGCAGCTACCCAAAGAAGATGACGACGACGCGGTGCCGGTCCTCACGCAGTTTTTCGGTGGTCAAGGCTCCATCAACGTCAACTCCTGGTCGCCGGACTCGAAAAGGTTCGCATTTGTGAGTTACGAGTTGCTACCGTAGACGGTACACTTCAAACATGAATACGCAACCGCAACCTAACATAAAGTTTGCTAATACTCCCGACTATCGCGAAGCCTACGCCAACAGCGTGCAGATTCGCGTCAACGTGTGGGACTTTTTTCTTGTTTTCGGAACCATGCAGCAAAGTTCGGAGACGCAAGTCGAACTGCGCAATTTTCAGGGAGTCTACCTGAGCCCGCAGCAGGCGAAGGCGTTGATGGCCCTCTTGCAACAAAACGTCGCCAACTACGAAGCTGCGTTTGGTCCTATCCAACTTGATCCGCGCGCCCCTGGCGGGCCCGTGCACTAATGGCGGCAAGTTCTTCCGGCAGTGCTCATTCGCGGGCGAGCGCTCCTGTCTGGACGCAGGATTTGCTTCTGTTCGCATTGCTCTTTGCGGTGCTCATGCTGTTGCACGCGCCGCTGCTTCGCCTGCCTTACTTCTGGGACGAGGCGGGTTACTACATCCCGGCGGCGCATGATTTGTATCTGACCGGAACACTCATCCCGCATTCGACACCTTCCAACGCGCATCCTCCGCTGGTGATGGCCTGGTTGGCACTCGCCTGGCGAGTCGCAGGATATTCCTCCCTCGTGACCAGGACGGCGATGCTCGCGGTTGCTTCATTTACCCTGCTTGGAATTTTTCGACTGGCGCGTTTCTGCGCGAATCTTGAAGTCGCGTGGGCGACTCTTGCGCTGGCCGCGCTGTATCCGGTTTTCTTCACCCAGAGTTCTCTCGCTCACCTTGACATGGCTGCGGCCGGATTCACTTTCTGGGGCCTGCTTGCTTATCTGGAAGATCGGCCACGGACACTCTCGCTCTGGTTTTCGCTGGCCGTGCTGGCGAAAGAGACTGCGATAGTCGCTCCCCTGGCTCTGTGGGGATGGGAAGTTCTTGCATATTTCGTGCGTCCCCGCTGGGAACAATTCTTCCCGCCCGCGAATCGCCGGACCCGCCCACTCTTCTTGCTCGCACCCGTTCTTCCCCTGGCGTGCTGGTATGCATACCATTTTGCAAAAACGGGTTTCCCGTTCGGCAATCCGGAATTTCTGCGCTACAACGTGACTGCGACGCTCGAACCTCTCCGCATTCTGTTGGCATTAGGTTTTCGCCTGTGGCAGGTTTTCGGCTACTTCGGTTTGTACCTGCTTACCGTAGGTGGACTGCTGGCGATGCGTCGACCCCCTAGCGCCTCGAACGGAAAAACGCGGCCCCGAATTTCCATCTGGATGCAGGCCACATTCCTGGTTGTGTTGTCCGCCTATCTGGGATTTCTGTCGGTTGTAGGCGGCGCGGAGTTGGCCCGCTATCTGTTACCGGTGGTGCCGCTTGCGATATTGGTGATGGTTTCTACGTTGTGGAGGCGCGTGCGCTACTGGCGTCTGGTTGTGACCTTGGTAGCGGTCGCCTTCGTGGCCGGACTGTTCACCAATCCGCCCTATGGGTTCGCCATGGAAGATAACCTGGCTTACCGCGATTACGTAACCATCCACGTCCAGGCCGAGCGCTTTCTTGCCCTTCGCTATCCCCGCGCACGAGTCCTCACGGCATGGCCAGCCTCGGACGAACTCTCGCGACCCTGGCTCGGCTACATCTCGAACCCATTTCCGGTGGTGCGGATAGAAGACTTCTCCGCGCGACAGGTCGCCATTGCCGCCGCAGCCAGCAATCAGTTCGATGTAGCCCTGGTCTTTTCGACGAAGTATGAACCTGCCCGTCCGCTGCTTGAAGACTGGCTGCCGTGGCAAAGGCTCAAAGAAAAATATTTCGGCTACCACCGCGACCTTCCGCCCGAAGACATCGCCGCACAACTCGGCGGCAAAGTCGTGTTCCAGAAAAACAGCGATGGACAATGGGTAGCAGTAATCACCCTGAACAGGGAAGAGCAAGCCAAGTTGGAAAAGTAGTCGGGGAGACAAACGTAGCGCCGGCACCTTGCCGGCAGTCGCGAGGGCGCCCGCCCTCGCAGCCGAACTCCAGCCGCCAACCGAGCGCCGGCGAGATGGCGGCGCTACGGTCGCGCTGGATTGCGGCGCTACTTTGCCATCAAATGGCAGGAATGCGTCTTGACCACGATCCAGACACTCTTTCCCGGTACGAGCTGCAACGCCTCACGCGCCACCAGCGTCAGATGAACCTCAAATTCCGCGCCGCTGCAATCGACGACCGCAGAAATGATTACATCTCGTTGCTCGATCCTGCGGATCGTCCCAGGCACGACATTGCGTGCGCTCAGTCCTCGTGGCATCTCCGTTGCCAACAGAAGATCCCCCGCGCGAATGCCGAGCCGCAGCTGCGATCCCAGTTCAGCCCGGACGAGCGGCCCTTCCAGTTCCACCGGCCCCGGCCCGAGGCGGCAAGTGAGCGTGCCGCGCTCTTCATGCAGTGCCGTGACGGTGGTGTCGAAAATGTTCTCGAATCCCAGAAGTTGAGCGACCGTCTCCAGACGCGGCGCGCCCATCACCTGGTGCGGAGATCCCTGCGCGACAATCCGGCCCTCCGCCAGCACGATGACCTGCGTGCCAAGCGCGAACACTTCTTCGTGGCTGTGCGTGACGTAAAGAATGGGAACACGGTGTGTGTCGTTCCACTGGCGCAGATCATCCAGGATATGTGCCTTGGTCGGACGATCGAGCGCCGCCAGCGGTTCGTCAAGTAAGAGAGCGCGCGGCTCGGTTACCAGGGTGCGCGCGAGCGCCACGCGCTGGCGCTCCCCGCCTGAAATCTGCGCTGGACGCCGGTCGCGGATGTGCTCCACTCGAAACGTACGCAGCATCTCGCGGCTGCGGTCTTGCCGTGCTCTGTCGCTGACGTCGCGCAGGCCAAAGGCGACGTTTTCTAGCGCCGTCAGGTGAGGGAAGAGCGCAAGATCCTGAATCACATAGCCGATTTGCCGCTTCCACGGCACCACGTCGCGCTTCTTGTCGGAATTAAACAGTTCGCGGCCGCCAACGCTGATTCGGCCCTGGTCGGGACGAGTCCATCCTGCGATGGAGTCGAGCACCGTGGTTTTCCCCGCTCCCGACGCACCAAACAAAATGGTGAACCCCGCGCTTGTGCGAAACTGCATTTCCAAATCGAAAGCGCCGCCGCCCCCAGAAAATCGCTTCCGAATTTGGACCTCAAGCTCGGGGATCGCGCTTGCGGAGGCAACCGAATCGGATGGGAGCGGCGTTACTTCCATGGACCGACCGCCCACGCTCTCCGGTTCACGCCGTAGACGACCGACAGCACCAGAAAGCAAATCAACAGCAGGACAAACGCCGTCTGGTTTGCCGATGAAATGTTGCCGGCTTGCACCTGATCGTAGATATCAATGGAAATGGTGCGGGTTACTCCCGGAATGTTGCCACCGACCATTAGGACAACGCCGAATTCTCCCAGCGTATGTGCGAAGCTCAGCACAAAACCCGTAACCAGCCCGGCCTCGTGAGAGAGGAAGCACGACCCGGTAGAAAGTGCGCAACGGCGATTGTCCAAGCGACGCCGAAGCACGGAGAAGCCTTGAATCAACCGCCGAAAAAGAGGTCGCGAACGGCTGCACCGCAAAAGGCAGACTATACAGCACGCTGCCAATCACCAGCCCCTCAAAAGTAAATGCCAGCGGATGTCCGGTAAGCGACTCCCAAGCGCGGCCGACAGCGGACTACGCGTACCGAGAGCTATCAGGACATAAAAACCGAGCACCGTCGGCGGAAGAACAATCGGCAGCGCAATTACTGCCTCGACTAAGAACTTCCATCGTCGGGGCGAATAAGTGATCCAATACGCGATAGGAATGCCTACCGCCAGTAGCAAAGTCGACACAATAGCGGCGAGGCGAACCGTGAGCCAGAACGCCTCCCAGTTCATGTCAATGCGTCTCCGCAGGCAAGCTAAAACCGTAGGTCTTAAGCAGGGAAGCGCTCTCGGGGCCGCGTACGAAATCCAGAAATTGGCGGGCGAGCGCTGTATGCTTCGATTTCGAGAGCACGACAGCGGCCTGGTTCAGCGTCGGATAGGCGTCGAGAGGAAGGATCCAGTAGTGGCCTTTGCCTTTCATCGTCGGCGAAAGCGCGTGTGAAAGCGCAATCAGTCCAGCCTGGGCGTTGCCGGATTCGACAAATTGCGCTGCTTGCGAGACGTTTTCTCCGAGTACCAGCTTAGAGGAGATCTGGTCGTAGACTCCCAGATGTTTAAGCGCAGCCTCTGCGGCCTGTCCGTAAGGAGCGTGCAGGGGGTTAGCGATTGAAATGTTTTTCACTGCTGGATCGAGAAGCGTGTGAATCCCCAACTTCTCCACATCCAGGTGCACATCGTTTGGCACCCAGAGCACCAATTGTCCGACCGCGTAACGATAGAGAGAAGCTTTGTCCGCGAGGCCTTTTTCGATCAGTTGAGCCGGGTAACTCTCGTCGGCAGAGAAAAACACATCGAAAGGCGCGCCGTTCTCAATCTGCGTCGTCAACGTGCCAGAGGAACCGAAAGAGAGTTTGACGGATTGACCAGCTTTCTTGGAGTAGGCCGCCACGATCTGCGGGAGAGCCATAGAAAGGTCCGCCGCCGCGGCGACCGCGATTCCCTGAGCCGAGACGGAAATACAAAGAAGAAGTCCGATGAATGAAATTCTTAAGAACAATGCAGCCCCTGAACTGCCCGAGCAGCTGACGCTTATAAGAGCTAAGAGCTAACAGCTAACAGCTAACAGGAGCTAAGAGCTAAGAGCTGCCCTCAAACCAGTTTCGTCTTCGACAGCGGCAACTCCCGCGCGCGCTTCCCAGTCGCCGCGAACACCGCATTACACAATGCCGGAGCAAACGGAGGCACGCCTGGCTCTCCCACGCCTGCAGGCGGAGCATCGCTTTTTACAAGATGAACGTCGACGTGTCGGGGAGCGCGGCTCATGCGGGCGACTTGATAATTGTCGAAGTTACTCTGGTCGATGACTCCATTGGTCGCAGTAATTTCTCCGAACAACGCCAGGCTGGCTCCAAACACCGCCGCGCCCTCAAACTGGTTGCGGACATTGTCCGGGCTGACCAAGGTTCCCGCGTCCACGGCCGTCCACACGCTGGGAATATGCACCTGCCCCTTGTTGTCGACGTCGACTTCCACCACGGTCGCGACGTAAGTCAGGAAACTCCGGTGGACCGCGATACCCATACCATGGCCCTTGCGCGAAGTCTTCTTGCTCCAGCCCGACCGCTCCACCGCAATCTCCGCCACACGCCGGAGGCGGCCTGTGTCGAACGGATATTTCTTCGCGTCTTCCGCGTCATCGCCTTTGTAATCAAGGTTGAGGATCCGCGCCGGGCCGATCAGGCCGAGCAGGTATTCAACGGAATCTTTGTTTGCGCCATGCGCGAGCTCGTCGGCAAAACACTGAATCGCGAACGCGTGATAGATGTTGGCCACACTGCGCAGCCATCCAATCCGGACGTGGTAGTCCGCCGGCCCGTTCTCCGCGCGCTGGTTGGGAATGTCGAAAGGCAGATTGTTCCATCCCAAACCCATTTCGTCGTCGCCGTAGGTGGCAGTAGCGTCAAAGGTCGAAGCAATCGGAGGAAACACGCTGCGTTGCAGCCATGCGGTGGGTTTGCCGTTCGATCCGATGGCCGCTTTCATGTACATGGCTGCGACGGAATGGAAAAAATCGAAGTGAACGTCGTCTTCGCGCGTCCAAACCACTTTCACCGGCTTCCCGAGTTGTTTGGACAGTATCGCGGCCTCTGCAACCTGATCGGGTTTCGATTTACGCCCGAAACCTCCGCCGAGCAACGTAACGTGGCAGGTGACATCTTCTTTTTTGATTCCGAGAGCTGTGGCGATTGTGTCCTGCACCGCCTGCGGATTCTGCGTCGGCGCCCACGCCAGCACTTTTCCGTCGCGATACTCAGCCACCGCCACCGGCGGCTCCATCGAAACATGGGCCAGATGTGGAGCGTAGTATTCCGCTTCCACGATCTTGCCGCCTTTGGCGAACGCCCCATCCACATCGCCAACGTTGCGGACGACCTTCCCCGGCTTCCGCGACGTCGCTTCCAGTTCCTTCCGGTACGGTCCCGAGTTGTACACCGAATGCGGACTGTCGCCCCACTCGATCTTCAGGCTCTTGCGTCCCTTGAAAGCTGCCCAGGTATTGTCGGCAATTACCGCGACTCCTCCCAAAGGCTTAAACAAGTGGGGCGGCTCAACGGTTTCGAGCGTCAGCGTCTGTTTGACTCCCGGAACTTGCAGGGTAGCCTTGTCGTCGTAAGACTTGATCTTCTGCCCGAGGACCGGCGGATGCTCGATCGACGCAAAGACCATGCCCGGCATGGTGGCGTCCATCCCGAAAATTGGTTTGCCCGTAACCATGTCGGAAAGGTCGAACAGCGCATTGCTTTCGTTCCCAATGTACCGCCATTCCGAACGGGGCTTAAGTTGGATGTCTTCAATCTTCGGCACCGGCAATTTCGCCGCCGCCGCCGCCAATTCTCCGTAGCCGAGTCTGCGGCCACTGGCGTGGTGCACCACAAAATGCGGCTCCGTCGAGCAGTCTTTAGCGGCAACATTCCACTGCGCGGCCGCCGCGCTAATCAGCATCGCGCGTCCAGCGGCGCCAACCTGCCGCATCGTGTCGAATGAGCTGCGGACGGAGTGCGATCCGTCGGTGTCCTGGTCGCCGTACTTGGGGTCGCCAATCGCCTGATCAAGCTTCACCTTGGACCAGTCGGCATCGAGCTCATCGGCAACCACCAGCGGCAAAGCAGTGCGGCTGCCGCATCCCATCTCCGAGCGATGCGCCACAATGGTTACCGTGCCATCAGAAGCAATCGCCATCCACAAACTGGGCTCCAGGCCGGCAGGAGCCTCCGGTTCATCGGAAGCTCGCACCAAAGTTGGCACGTAGCGCGCACCCAGGATCAACACTCCACCGGCAAGCGCGCCTTGAACAAAGCGGCGGCGGGAGACATTCTCGATAATCTTCATGCCATCTCCTTCGCAGCCTGGTGGATGGCCGCCCGAATCCGCTGGTAGGTTCCGCAGCGGCAGATGTTGCCGGACATGACGGTATCGATGTCCTGGTCGCTGGGTTTCTTGTTGTCTTTGAGCAGCGCGATGGCCTGCATGATTTGGCCGGTCTGGCAGTAGCCGCACTGCGGGACTTTGATTTCAAGCCAAGCTTTCTGCACCGGATGCATGGGCGCAATGCCTTCAATAGTCGTGATCTCCGCGCCGTTCACTTCCTTCATGGGCGTCCCGCAGGAACGGATTGCCTCGCCATTCTGATGCACAGTGCATGCCCCACACAGCGTCGCCCCGCAGCCAAACTTTGTTCCGGTGAGTCCGGCGATGTCACGCAGGTACCACAGCAGCGGCATGTCGGGATCGCCGTCGAATGTTTTTTCCTGGCCATTCACTTTTAGATGGATCATCGGTTTGTCCAGCTCCAGACTGAGAGAGTACCGAAATTGATTTCCATATCCTAGTCGCAGAGCGCGAAATGTGGAAGAGGTCGAGTCACCCAGAGTCACCGAGACACAGAGAAGAGCAAGAATTGGTTTGTGGGTTTTCTCTGTGTCTCTGTGACTCCGTGGTGAATAGAGTTTCCAGCCGCGCGTCATATAATCGTCTGTCATCACGGGAGGAATTTTGGCCTACGACGATCTGCGCGACTGGATCAAAGCGCTCGACCGCGCCGGAGAACTCAGCCGCATCCGCACCGAAGTGGATCCGATTCTGGAAATTGCCGAGATTGCAGACCGCGTCTCCAAAAGCCGCGACAAGCACGGCAACCTTGGTGGCAAAGCGCTGCTCTTCGAAAATGTGAAGGGCTACTCGGGATCGAAACTGTTGATCAACCAGTTCGGCTCCCCGCGCCGCATGCGGCTGGCGCTCGAAGTTGATTCTCTCGACGAAATTGCCGATCGTATCCGCGGCT
Organism: uncultured Acidobacteriota bacterium; assembly: GCA_963799305.1. Lineage (GTDB taxonomy): Bacteria > Acidobacteriota > Terriglobia > Terriglobales > Acidobacteriaceae > Acidiflorens. The sequence continues at coordinate 178,392 of CAWCWX010000004.1, forward strand.
TCATGGACGTGAAGTCTCCCCAAGGTTTCCTCGACAAAGTCAAAATGCTTCCCATGCTCGCCGAGATGGGCAAGTTCTTCCCCAAGACCGTTCCGACCGGACCCTGCAAAGAAGTCATCAAGCGCGACGGATTCTCATTACTCGATTTCCCCATCCTGCAGTGCTGGCCGAAAGATGCCGGCCGCTTCATCACCCTCCCCTGCGTGATCACGCGCGATCCGAAGACCGGGAAGCGTAACGTCGGCATGTACCGCATGCAGGTTTACGACGGGCAATCCACAGGCATGCATTGGCAGCGCCAGAAAGTTGCTGCCGAACATTACCGCGAGCGCCTCCGGGAGAGTGTCGACCATGAGGGAGGCTCCGGCGCCCGCACCCGCGCCGCAGTGGATATCATGGCCCGCTCTTCCGGCGGTGCCATGCTCGCCGAGGGCGGTCGTCCAGCAGGAAAAATGGACGTGGCAGTCGTGATCGGTACTGATCCGGCCCTGACCTTCTCCGCCATCGTTCCCGCACCGCCCGACGTCGAGGAGTACATCATCGCCGGATTCCTCCGCCAGAAGCCGGTCGAATTGGTGAAATGCGAAACCATCGATCTGGAAGTCCCCGCCGACGCCGAAATCGTCCTCGAAGGCTACGTCAGCCTCGACGAACTCCGCACCGAAGGCCCCTTCGGCGATCACACCGGCTTCTATTCTCTCGAAGATGAGTACCCCGTGTTTCACGTCACCTGCATCACCCACCGCAAAGACCCGATCTACGCGACCACGGTAGTCGGCAAACCACCGCAGGAAGACGCCTGGATGGGCAAGGCCGTCGAACGAATTTTCCTTCCCCTGATGAAGCTGACTATCCCGGAACTGGTCGACCTGAATCTCCCCATCGAAGGCGTCTTCCATAACCTGATGATCGTTTCCATTCGCAAGTCCTATCCCGGACAAGCCCGCAAAGTCATGAACGCCATCTGGTCACTAGGGCAGGCGATGTTCACGAAGTGCATTGTGGTAGTAGATGAAGATGTAGACGTGCAAGATCTCGCCGATGTCACTCTGAAAGTGCTGAACAACATTGATCCGGAACGCGACATCCAGTTCACCCTTGGCCCGGTCGATTCGCTCGACCACGCGTCCCGCCTCGCCAACTACGGCTCGAAAATGGGCATTGACGCTACGAGGAAGTGGTCAACGGAAGGCTTTGCGCGGCCCTGGCCGGATGAGATCGTGATGGACGCGAAGACGCGGGCCGCGGTGGATGGGAAGTGGAAGGCCCTGGCGAAAGACTTGGGGATCGACTGAGTTCTCGCCTAGTGGTTGGTCGCGTGGTCAGAAAAGGCGGGTATCCGAAATGTTTGCTGATAACCGCCCTTTGGTGCTGTTGACCGGAGCCTCCGGCTACATTGGTGGGCGCCTGCTCAAAGCCCTTGAGAAATCAGACTGGCGGATTCGCTGCCTTGCCCGGCGCCCCGAATATCTGACTGCCAGGGTCGCTGCCTCCACCGAGGTGGTGCAGGCCGACTGTCTTGAACGCAGTTCACTCGCGCCCGCCATGACTGGCGTGCACACGGCCTACTACCTCGTTCATTCCATGGGTTCCTCGGGAAAGTTTCAGGAGGAAGACCGGCAAGCCGCACAGAATTTCTCTGAGGTGGCTCGCGACGCCGGAGTGAAGCGCATTATCTACCTGGGTGGACTGGGGATCCCCGACCAGGAATTGTCGGCCCATTTGCAGAGCCGTCACGAAGTTGCCGAGATCTTGCGCGAGTCGGGGGTTCCTACCGTTGAATTCCGCGCGTCGATCGTGATTGGCTCCGGGAGTCTCTCGTTTGAAATGATTCGTGCACTGACCCAACGCCTGCCGGTAATGATCTGCCCGCGTTGGGTGGGCGTCAAAGCGCAGCCCATCGCTATTGACGACGTAGTGGCTTACTTGCTGCAGGCGCTCGCGCTTTCGGTGGGCACAAATCAGATTTTTGAAATCGGCGGACGCGATCAGGTGAGCTACGGGGAAATCATGCAGGAGTATGCGCGGCAGTGCTGCTTGCGTCGCTGGCTGATTTCAGTCCCCGTATTGACGCCTCGTCTCTCGAGCTTGTGGCTGGGTCTGGTCACGCCGATCTACGCCCGCGTGGGCCGCAAGCTTATTGACAGCCTCCGCAACCCGACTCTGGTGCGCGATCCGTCGGCACTTACAGTTTTTGGAATTCAGCCGAAAGGGCTCAGAGAGGCTATCGCCGGGGCTCTCCGCAACGAGGACCGCGAATTTGCGCAAACCCACTGGTCGGACGCCCTCTCCTCCAGCGGCAAGGCAAAGTCCTGGGGCGGTGCATTGTTCGGTACGAGGTTGGTCGATTCCCGCACCGCGCAGGTAGCGGCTCCCCCAGCCGCAGCCTTTGCGCCTGTCCGCAGAATTGGCGGGGCCAACGGATGGTACTACGCCAATTTTCTCTGGCGCCTGCGCGGTTTCATTGACCTCGTGGCAGGGGGCGTGGGCATGCGCCGCGGGCGCCGCGATCCGGAAACCGTGGCGGTGGGCGATGCCTTGGATTTCTGGAGAGTGGAAAGCTTCGAACCGGATCGCCTCCTCCGGCTCGCCGCGGAAATGAAGGTCCCCGGCCGAGCCTGGTTGCAATTTGAGGTTGAATCTAACCCACAAGGATCCCTGATTCGACAGACCGCTATCTTCGATCCCAGCGGGCTGTCGGGACTGCTCTACTGGTACTCGCTCTATCCCGTGCATCGTTGGATATTCAGCGGTATGCTCCGGGAGATAGTAGCCCGGGCCAACATTACACGCCTTGAGTCCCCGCGCAACTTGTGTTCTCATTAATCCTCGGCCCGGCTACCTCGGCCGTGCGTGCGCCTCAACCTCCAACCCTCAACCGAATTTTCACGGAGGAAACATCATGAGCAAAGTCCATTACATTCCAGAAGGCTTCAACTCCGTCACTCCCTACCTGGTCATCAAAGGGGCTGCGGAAGCCATTGAGTATTACAAGAACGTTTTCGGAGCGACCGTCGTGGTTCGCATGGACGGTCCGAATGGCACGGTTGGTCATGCTGAATTGCAGATCGGAGATTCCCGCATCATGCTGGCGGACGAAAACCCCAGCATGGGTCAGGGTCACACCAGCGCTACACCATGGGCGGTTCGCCCGTCAGCCTGTACGTATATGTTCCCGACTGCGACAAGGTTATCGATAAAGCCGTGGCAGGAAAGGCCAAGATCTTGAAGCCTGTGCAGGACCAGTTTTATGGCGACCGTTCCGGCTTCATTCAGGATCCGTTTGGCCATTTCTGGGGCATTGCCACCCACAAAGAGGACGTGTCGGCGGAAGAGATGAATGAACGCATGAAGAAAATGCAGGCTGCGTAGCGGCTTGCACTTTGTCCAACTCCAGCAGAGCGGGCTAAGGCGCCCGCTCTACACCTTCCAGCCCTGCTACAATTTTCTCCTATTAAAATTCGAAAGGACTCTTATGCTCTCAGCCGGCAATCCATTTCCTGACTTCGCCCTCCCTAATCAAGACGGCAAAATTCTCAAACTCAGCGACTTCGCGGGCAAGTGGCTCGTCGTGTATTTCTATCCCAAAGACGACACGCCAGGCTGCACCGCGCAGGGCAGAGCACTGACCGCCACCAAATCCGAATTCGACGCCGCCGGCATCAAGGTCGTCGGAGTCAGTGCCGACGACACCGCCTCGCACAAGGGTTTCCACACCAAGTTCGCCTTTAAAATCGATCTCCTTTCCGACACCGATTCAACCCTGATGAAGACTCTCGGACTAGGCCAGGCGGAATGGAAAGGCATGAAGTTTTGGGAGCGAACCACCTTCGTGGTTGATCCCAACGGTATCGTCCGCAAGGTCTATGAGAAGGTCAACCCCGAGGGACACGAGCAGGTCTTGCTCGATGACATCAAGGGTATGAAGGCGAAAGCCGCCTAGTCCCTGCAAAAACGCATGGTAGAGACGCGGCAATCCGTCGGCAATCCGCGTCTCTACTATGGATTGTTGATGGCTTCCGCGGTCTTGCCAGAGGATTTCAAACTGCCGCCGAGCCCCTCCAGCATCAAGCCCGGAACAGTCCGCAGCAACCGCGACCGCAGTCCTTCGTAGCCCTGGATTCCAGCAAACAAATCACTCATCAGCTCGCGGATGTTTGCGCTCTTCTGGGTGAGCGAAATCATCCGTTCCAGAACGCTCTCCCCGAAGACTTGTCCGGTATAGAAGCGTTGGGAGACGCGCGCCGCGATCTTCAACTCACACAAAACTTCTTCTTCCAGTTGCGCTTCATACTGAGCGGGCTTTTCCGCCAGCAGAGCCTGCGCGCACAGTTCCGCCGACCGAAGGGCGTAGTACAAGCCCTCGCCCGTGATCGGATCGACCAGGCCGGCGCTGTCGCCGATCATCGTCCAGCCGTCGCCACAGACCTTCATTTGATCGAGAGTTTGCGCGCGAAATGCAGGCAGGATGTGCGAATAGAAGCGCGCACCCTCCAGACTGAAGTTGTTCTCGCGCAGCCATTGTTCCAGGAGTCGCCGCAAGTCCGCAGTCGAGGTCTCACCCATTTTTGCGGCAATACCGGCCGAGACGTGATCCGGACGCGGGAAGATCCAGATGTAGCCGCTGATATCTTTCAGGAACTGAATCCGCACTAACGAGCTGATGCCGGGAATGAAATATCCGGCCGTGACCATCAGATCATCCGCAGAAATTGCTGATAGAAACTGAGCGCGAAAAGGATTGCGAGCGCCCGCTGCGAAGACGAGATGGTCCGCCGGGTACTCGCCAACTGGAGTCACGAGACGCCAGTCTCCGGCCGCGCCGGAAATTCGCGTGACACGCTCCTGGCGCACTTCCGCGCCCGAGCGCCGCGCTCGCTCCAACATTAATCCATTCAGTGCGAAACGAGAGAAGATGGCGAGCGGGTGGCGCAACTCAAACTGCACGCGGCGTCCCGAAGGACTGCGCAACTCGCAATGACGAATGAACTTGGATTCGACGCGTGCTTCCGCGAGAAACGCGTACTGAGTGAGCGCCTTGTGTGTGAGTCCGCCGCCGCAGGGTTTTTCCCAGGCGAGCTTCTCATCGAAAAGAACTACTTTTCGGCCGCCACCCGCCAGCAATTCTCCGGCAAATGCTCCGGCGGGCCCGCCTCCAACAATGGCGATGGGATGTGGCTCGTTCATTCAGGCACGACAAACAACCGCAACCGGCAGGCAGCCCCAGCCCGAGGCACTTGGCAGAGCTATCCCGCAGTTGACGCGGGCCACAGACGTCCGCCGGATCGCTACTGCGCCGTCGTGGCCCTCATGAGGCCGTCGTAGATGAACATTCCCGCAATCACCAAAATCATCAGGCCCGACACCGCGCCCAGAATCTTGATCATCGGAGTGATCTTGTTCACCTTGTGCAGGATTTCGACTTGATCTTTCTCCATCTGCGATTCCGTATCGCTCAGAAAGATCGAATCGTCCTCGTGCATGGTGAGAGTGCTTTTGTAAATCATGAGCACGATCAGAATCGTCGTCAGAACGCCCCACGCGATGAGCAGCCCGACCATTGGAGTCATACACCACCTCGGACCTGAGATGGAGCCGTTATCCGAATCTGCCTCTGTCGCCGCGCCAAGCTCATGTGCCAACCCCGGAGCGTCGTGGGTTCGGGAAGGCTCCTACTGCGAAGCATTATAGCCCCCTTGGCAAGTGGGGAGCGTCCTTCACCCGGCGATCGCATCAAATAAGCAGGTGCCGGCCCGGTGACCCTGGTTCCAAAAGACCTTGCCGGCAAACCGAAACACTTTGGTATAATCAGCTTTTCAAAGGAGATATCCCAGATGGCAACCACCACCGTACCCGAGGTCAATCCTGAGGTAAAACCCAAGACTGCGCCGGTTACCCTCTCGCCCAGCGCCATTTCCAAAGTGAAGGAAATCATGGCCTCGCAGAACCCGGTCCCCGCGGGCTTGCGACTTTCGGTACAAGGCGGAGGTTGCTCCGGATTTCAGTACTCCATGGCCTTTGAAAACGGCGCCGGTATGATGGACAAGGTTTTCGAAATGGACGGCCTGAAAGTGTTCGTCGACGCCACTTCGCTGATGTATCTCGCGGGCGCCAACGTGGACTATGTGGAAACGCTCGAAGGCGCGGGCTTCAAGTTTGAGAACCCCAACGTCAAAAGCACCTGCGGTTGCGGATCCTCGTTCCAGGCCTAACGCGGTTGCGGATTCTCGCCCGCTAAAATATAAAGGCCCTGCTCACGAGCAGGGCCTTTTCTTGCCTCGAATTCTTTAGCGGCTGGATATTACTGCTCCTCAGGAGGTTCCTGATTAGGCTGCACTCCAGGTTGCGGCGTTGGGACAGCCTGGCCGGGTGCACCCGGCAACGCCCCACCTTGATTAGTAAGGGATCTCCTACTTGCATCCGGCTGTATCGGTCCCTGTAGCAGGCCGCCACGATCGGAGTTCGGATCGTAGACGAACAGCCAGTCGTTGTAATGATTCTTCTTGTTGTATTCGCGGATCGTCTTCAACTTGCTGGTGCTCACAACACCGAGAATCGGCCCGCCACCGAACACCTGACCGCCGAGTGGGCTAGTGGAACCGGAGGACGATGCGTCCGCCTTCTCGTCGCCGGATTTGTCCGAATCTTCGGAATCGTCGCCCGATGCCTTCGTCGTTCCCGTGTTCAGTTGCCCGGGGAGCCCCGTGACTTGCGGCGTATTGGCATCGTTCGGACCAGCCGGGCGAACTCCGCCATTGGGCCCGGCGACAAAGCCCGGCCCTCCTCCAGTCAAAGACTGGTTTAAGCCTGGCGTGCCTCCCTGTCCGGGTACCTGGTTGATGCCCGGCCCGGCCCCTATTCCTCCCAGCCCCAGCATGTTCAAGGCGGGGTCTCCCACGTGGACCACTTTGAACTCTTTGTCGCCGTTGCCGAATGGGTCTTTGTAGCGCTTACGGAGAAAGCGTTGCTGGTTCGTGTTCTCCAGTTCTTCGATGCGGCTCGGGTAGCGGCCAAATTTCTTGTAGTACTTCTTGATCGCCCGCATGTACTCGGTGCCGCGGTGAACCATCTCTTCTTCGCGATCGCGCTGCACCTGCTGCGCCATTTTGGGCAACACCGCCATCGCCGCCATCGCCACCAGCGTCATCAACAGCATCAGGGTGATCAGAATGTAGCCGCGCGAGGAGTTTTGCAATTTTGTAATTTTGCAATTCGGTAATTGGTTAGCGCGATACCGCATAGCAACCTTCCACCGTTTTCAAATCACCCGATGACAAAATTACCAAATCAGCCCTGCGTCAGCGGAATACTCTGCCGGTTGCTGTTCAAGACGTCTTCAATGTCCACGGCCGCCGGCGAGATATGCAGGACGCGATAGCGTCGGTTGACGATGTCGCCTTCCGAGGCGATGAAGATGTCGTCGCCGTGCGAAAGGAAAATTCTCTTCGGTTCACCCGGTTGGCTGGCGAAACCAAAGAACTTGAGTTCAATCGGAGGTGGCGGCGGGGGAGGCGGCGGAACGACCGGTCCCGCGTCTTTAACCGGACTCTTATGGACCGGTTCAATTGGGACCGACCCGGCCATGAAAATATTCCTCGCCGTACCCGCATACTTGATCTGCTCAGTCTGGCGCAACAAGTCGAGGTCAAGCGTAGGATCAAGTCGCGGTTCAATCACCCTCACCAACTGCCCGGAAGCCGTCCGCCGCGTAAGCGGCTTGGCGGCACTGGCGGACGAGAGCGGAGCCGCCTTGGTTGAAGGCGACCCTGACGGCCAGAACATGCGCGCCGTAGTGATGCTTCCGATCACTCCCAGTACGATCAGCGCAATTACTTCTTTCCGGTTTTTAGCTCCCAGTTCCAACTCAGGCCCCTGAACGCAAATAGCTGTGGATCTTGACTTCGAGCTTCACCGGTCCTGTGCTCTCCCCCGCCAGGCTGATGCTGTCGACGGTGAAGAACTCCTTCGACCGCTCCAGCGCGTTGATAAAGCGGACCAGTTGCAGATAGTCGCCGCTAAAATTGCCCTCGATCTCTGTGGGGACGACTCCCGCGACAATCGGATCTTCCTGCTTGTACTTCGCCTGCAGAATGCGAACCCCATTCTCCGACGCCAGCTTGCCCAGTGCGGCCGTAAGCTCGGAATCGCGCGCCGCAAACCGGTCCTGATAGAACTGCGCGATCTGTCCCTTGGCCACCACTACCTTTTTGTCGATGCCGCGCAGCGGCTGCACTTCGCGACGTTTTTTCTGCAACTCGACGGAAAGTTCGCTCATATCGATCCGCCGCGACTCCGCCGACCCCACCAGGGGTGAGAACAGCACTGCGATCGCCACCAGGTCGGCGAGCACCATGGCCGCTATCGCGATTTGTAATTTGCGGCGTGAGCCCTGTAACTCCGGCATTACTTTGCGCTCCTGATCGGCACATCGGGAACGTACACCGCCTTGATCGTCGCGGTGACCCCGCCTCCACTCTCAGAGGACCCTTCCTGAACCAGTTGCGCGTTCTGGAAGTGTTTCGACGCCTCCATGCTGTGCACCAACTCTACTGCCCCGGCGCGATTATCGGCCGCCACTTTCATCTCCAGTTCCACCTGGCTCTGCTCGTTCAGTTCAGGCTTGAGCGCGACGACGTGCAGACTCGAAGGCATCACCTTCTCCAGGTCCTCAAATACGCGCGTCCACGAGAACGATTTGCGCTGGATCAAGCCATTCAGGAACTGCGACTGGTCCCTGGTGCTGCGGTTGATGTCCAGTTCGAGATAGGCCAACGCCTGCGCGCGTTCGCGATCCAGTTCATCAATTTGTTGATCGAGGTGCCGGATCGTCTGCCGATCTCGTCCCGCTTTCACCCAGCTATGGACGGAAAACGTGAGGAGCGCCAGCGTCACAACTCCGAGCACGCCCACTCCCAGGCCCCACTGCGACCAGAACTCACGCGCATCTTCGTAGGGCCGGGTTGCGAGATTGATATTAAGACGCATGATGAAACGATCAAACGTTAAGCGATTAAAGCTCCCACTACGCCCGCCATCCGCCACCGCGGAACCGAGCCCGTCACGGCTCCGATCTGTGAAGCCGCGATCAGTTCCGCCACCGAGGCGCCAGTTTGTGCCTTCAGCGCGGGCGCGGCTCCCACCGTTTCCGGCAAACCGGCAACGTAAATCCGGTCGATATTCAACTTGTAGGTGTCCTGAAAGAACACCACCGACGGGTACACTTCCTCGGCCAGTTGTTCGCCACTGATCGTGACCCCGCGGACATTCTCCAGCGTGCGGAATAACAGCACCTGATCCTGATCGAGAATCGCAATCCCAATCGAACGTGCATCGACCTTCACCACCAGCGTGGGCTTGTCGGCGTCGGCCGCTCCCAGAGCCGCCAGCATCGAAGGCATCACGACGCCGGGGTTGTATCCGGCGTCGCGAAACGCGGATTCGTACTCCTGCAAAACTGTATTGAGCACCACCGCCGCAATCGCCCGCAAACCCGTCCCTCCGGCCTGAGCGTGATACGAGATGCGAGCGTCGTCCAGGTTGAAAGGCAGGGATTTTTTCAGACGGAAGCGAACCACCGCCTCGGCCTCTTCGGGCTTCGAAGGTAGCGTCTCGAAATCCAGCAGCACCACGCGGACAGCGGTATCGGGCAGAATCGCGATTACGTCCCGCGAACGTCCACTCACGCTACCCAACGCGCTTTCAATCGCGCCGCGGATGGCGGTGCCATCCCTCAGATTGGATTCGATCAGGTCAGGGATGACCGTTCCCGGCGCCAGTTCCTGCGCCGAACACATCTCCACTATCCGGCCGGCATCAGCGGAGCGGCCCGCCAGAACGCGGTCGGCTGCAATCTCGCAAGCCAGAGGCGGGCGCGCGCCGTGTTTGTTGGAGCTCTTCATTGCGGAATCGAAATCACTTCTGCACGCCCGCTAAATCAGGAACGTGGGCGGCCCACTCACTTTGCGATTTTTCGTAGACCACGACGTATTTCACTACCCGGCCGAGCCTGCTTCCACACTCCTGATAGTATCGCCTGCCATAAAGGGTCGAATAGTTACCTCGGAGGGTGCCGGGCATGAACCACTGGCCAATCGGGACCGTAACCGGCCTTAGCGGAACGTCTCGATAAACGTGACCTTGTTGATCTCCTTGAGGGTCGTCATCCCCGCTCGGACCTTATCGAGGGCCGATTCACGGAGGAATCGCATACCTTCATCCCGAGCGCCGCGCCGAATCTCCGACGTCGGTTTCTTGGCCAGAATCATCTCCCGGATGCGGTCGGTCAAATCCAGAAGTTCATGGATCGCAGTCCGACCCTTGAACCCCGTCCCCGCACACTCAATGCAGCCTTGCCCTTCGTAGAGCGGGACCTGTCCCCATTGCTGCGGGTCGAGTCCGCTGGCTTCCAGCACATCGGCCGGATAATGGACCGCGGTACGGCAGGAATCGCAAATCAGGCGCACCAACCGCTGCGCCAGAATGCAGTTCAGCGCCGATACAAAGTTGTAAGGCTCGACGCCCATGTTGAGGAAGCGCCCAAGCACGTCCACGACATTGTTAGCGTGGACCGTGGTGAATACCAGGTGGCCGGTAAGCGCCGACTGGATGGCAATCTGCGCTGTTTCATTGTCGCGGATTTCGCCCACCATGATCTTGTCCGGATCGTGCCGCAGAATCGACCGCAGCCCGCGCGCGAATGTCAGCCCCTTTTTCTCGTTGACCGGAATCTGCGTGATCCCGCGCAATTGATATTCGACCGGATCTTCAATGGTGATGATCTTATCTTCGTCGTTCTTGATCTCATTGACGGCAGCGTAGAGCGTGGTCGTCTTGCCGCTGCCCGTCGGACCCGTAACCAGCACCATGCCATACGGTTCCTTAATGTAACGGCGAAAGCGTCGCAGGTCGTCTTCGTCGAATCCCACCACATCCAGCGTGAGCTTTTTGAACTTCTCGCTCATCGACTCTTTGTCGAGCACGCGGAGCACGGCATCTTCGCCGTGAATCGAAGGCATGATCGAAACGCGGAAGTCGATGGCGCGTCCGTTGTACTTCACCCGAAAGCGACCGTCCTGGGGCACGCGGCGCTCGGAAATATCGAGCTCACTCATGACCTTGATGCGGGAAATGATGGTCGAATGGTGTTCTTTGCCAATTGGCGGCATGGCATGTGTGAGCACGCCGTCGATGCGGAACTTGATGAGCACCGAGTCGTCGCGTGTCTCGATGTGGATGTCACTGGCGCGTCGCTGCAGCGCGGTAAAGATCGTCGTATCGACCAGCCGGATGATCGGGCTCATATCGCCCGTCGCCGCCGAAAGCTTGTCGATCGAGATCGTCTCGTCGTTGCCCGCTTCGTCTTCGCGGATCACGTCCAGCGTGAAGCCTTCGCTGGCGTCTTCCAGCACGCGCTTCGACTGTTCGGTCTTCTTGAGAATTTCGGAGATCTGCTTGAGGGTAGAAACCTTGGTGACGATCCGCTTGCCCAGCAGCAGGCTGATTTCGTCGATCATCATCAGCTGGCTGGGATCGGCGATGGCAATGGCCAGCCGTCCGTCCGCCGTTTCCTCCAGCGGGACGAAGTTATAGCGGAACATCAAATGCACCGGGATCTTTTCGAATAAATCGTGATGCAACTGGAAGTCGCTGAGATCGATGAATTCGCAGCGATACCGCCGGGCAATATCGCGCGCCCGTTCCAGTTCATCGACGGCGGGAGCCGCCGGTTCGGGTGTTAACCGTCCGCCGTTCGCCCCGCCGTTCACCACAGCTGTTTTCTTTTCGGCCATGCTCTTTGCCAGTACCAGTACCAGTTTACTTCTAAAAGTTGTTCCCAGACCGAATACGACCATTAGTGCGCGCTCAGTGCACCCCGGCTCCCAGCGTGAAGATCGGCAAATAGAGGGAAATCAATATTCCACCGACCACCACCGCCATGAAAATCAGAATCATCGGCTCAATTAACGCCATAGCCGCGCCCAGCGCGGTCTGCACGTCTTCCTCGTAAAACTCGGCCACCGAACTCAGCATTGCCGGCAATGCGCCTGTGGATTCCCCTACTTCGAGCATTTCCACCGCCAGGTCGGGAAAGATCTTTTCCGTTTCCAGGCTCTTGGCCAGGCTCTGACCTTCTTTGACACGCTCCGTAGCGTGCAAGATCCCATTTAACATCTGTCGGCTGCTCATCGAAGCCCCGGCCGTTTCCATCGCCGGCACCAGCGGCAGCCCACCCTGCAAAAGGGTGGCCAGGATCCGGGAAAAGTTCGCGACCTGATACTTCAGCCGGATCTCTCCCAGCAACGGCAACGAGAGCAGAAATTTGTCGACCCGTTCCGCCCCCCGATCACTCTGCTTCCAACGCCAGAACAGCGGAATGCCAATTGCCAGCGCCAGTGCGACCACCCAGGCATACTTCTGGGCATTCAGGCCCACGGCCAGCATAAACACTGTGATCGTGGGCAGCGTGGCTCCCATGTTGTAGAACAGGTCGGCAAACTTGGGCACCACGTAAGTGACAAGGAAAATCATCATCACCGTGACTACGCAAATCAGAAGCGCCGGATACACCAGCGAAACCGCCAGCTTCTTGCGAAAAGTCTGCGCCAGCCTCTGATAGGCGATGTACCGGGTGAGCACTTCTTCCATGTTGCCGCTCTTCTCACCCGCCAGCAGCGTAGTGGTATAGATTTTGGGAAATACGCGCTGGGCCGCGAACGCGTCCGACAGCAACTCGCCACCCTTCACCCGTTCCCGGACGTTTTCCAGCAACTGGAGAAGAAATTTGTCGCGCTGCCGCTTGATCAGAAGATCGAGCGACGTCAGGATCGGCAGCCCGGCCTTCATCAGCGTCAGAAACTGCTGGTTGAAGATCAGGAAGGTAGACTGCTTCAGCTTGTTGCTGCCCCGCATCGACATCCCGCCGGAGGTCAGCAGGCTTCGGGGTTTTACCCAGTACACCAGGTAGCCCTGTTGGGTATAGCGGTCGTGGACCTCGGCCTCGGAGTAGCCGTGCTCCACTTGCTGCCGCAGGTGCCCCTGCTCATCGGCGACTTTGACCAGGAATTCAGCCATGATTAAGGTCTACAATCCGGTGCCTAGCGCAAGTCTAACACTCTATCTGGCAATCAGTTACCGTAGCGCACCCGGTACTGGCACGCAAGTAACTGGAGGGCTCACCTCGGCCTCTACGGCCCCAGTTCGCCTTCAACCGTTTCCACGCCGGGGGGAGGCGTGAATTGAAAGTGGCTCTCGCTCACTTCCGCATTCTCTTTCTGGTTAGCAAAGCGAAACTCGGTGGAAGCCCCGTCCACTCCAACCAGTACGATGCGCGACAGTTGGCTGGACGGCGTAACCTCCAGCAAAACTTCGCTGACCCGGTCGGCCATCGCCTTCGGAACACCACGCAGAAGCGTGTCGGCCGGGTCCAGTGGAACCTGATCCACAACTTTCGATAGTCCCTGCAACTCATTCTCCAGCTTGGTCTTGCCAAGAAGAAACGCAATCGGGGAACGCAAGTCATCCAGCTTGCGGAAATCCGTCTTTCTCACTTGCTTCTCCGCCGGGAGGTAGAACCACACCACCTTCCCATCGCTGACAAACAACTTCTCCCTGGGAGAACGATATTCCCACCGCATCTTGCGCGGCTTTTTCAGCCAGAGCGTCCCCGACTCCGTCCGCTCCGCTCCGTCACCGCGATAGATCTCGGTAAAGTCGGTTTGCAGAGTACGCAGGTGGTTGTAGTGCTCGTCCACGGCACGGGCAATCTGGTGGATGTCCTGGGCGCCAAACGCGGACGCGGCGAGAAACAGCGAGCAAGCCGCCACCGGCCAAAGTCCCCTAGGAAGTCTACGTGGAGAGGTTAGCGAAAGAGTTAAGTGGAGATGAATCTTCACGGTCATCGGTACAGTTTAGATGCTCGGAACAACCAAGGACCATTGGTAGAGAGGCGGCCTGCCGCGTCTCCGTCCCCTCCGACTCCAATCCTATTTCTTCGCAATCCCCGCGCCGGCACTTTGGTTGCGGTAGAGAGCAAATTGATGTTTGGATTCGACTCTCTCCAGCCATCGGCATCCGCGCAGTTGATCTTCGAGTATGGCGTTGTGATATAGCACATATAACGGCTGCGGAGTTCTTTGCGAGGAAGTCGAAAGCCTCTTGAGAACACGAGTCAATCCGGGAGCGGGAAACGGATTAAACAGATACAGCACCAGCGGTTCCTGCGGCAGCACAAACTCGCGAGCATCCGCGCAGATCGATTCGACCAGCCCACAGCGCTGCACCGGACTCTTGAAAGCCCGGATGTTCTCTTCCGCTGCGTGGTGTAACTCCGGTAGGATCTCCACCCCTACAATCCGTCTAAACGGATACTCCGACGCCATCAGCAGCGTCCGCCCCTTACCCGATCCCAGGTCGATAAACGTGAACTGGCTGAAGTCGATCGGCAAGCTGGACATCATCTCGCGAAATAACGCCGCATCAGTCGGCTGATAGGGCGAATGAAACACTCCCAGTAGGCGCTCCTGCCATCCCACCGACCCGCTCGTCGTGTTGACGCGATGTTCCCAGTCGTACTCCATGTCACCGTAGCGGCTGCGGCGCCGTTCTGGAGTGGAGTCGCGCAGGTAGCCCCACAATTCTCGGGCCAGATGCGCAGTTGCGGTCGTGGTGCCATGCTGTGCGCGCTCCTCCCTCCACCAGCCACGAAATGCGTTCCCGAGTTGTCGAGCAAAGAATGGCGGCACGTCCGCATGCTAACAAATCGACACCGGAGCATATTTCCGGGAAAACTACTTCTGATTATCTTTTTTTGGTGGTGGGGGCTGATAGCCGGGCGGCGTCCCCTTGGTGATGTAGAGAATGCTGTCGGGATCGCGCACTTCTACTCGTCCATCGGGCGTGATTTTGTAAGGCTGCCCGTTCGGATCCACGGGGATGCCTGCGATCAAGCCCGCCCCTACAAGCTCGCCCAGGTTCTGCGGCCAGATTCCTATTTGCTGACGGTAAGCGATCACCAGTTTTTCCAATTGCGTGACATCTTCATCCACGCGCAGAGCGCGCAGGTGGTCGACCGCGTTGCGTTGAATATCTTTGTCCTGGCTGGTCTGGTACGTGGTCGTCCACAACATGCGGGCAGTCTCGAACTCCCCGGCGTGCTGAGCCATTCGGGCCGCCAGAATCCGCAAGAAGGGGTGCGCGTGGGGTACCTGCGCGCCGCGACCGAAAGCCTCCGCAGCCCGGGCATAGTCTTTCAATTCCGTGTAATAGATGAATCCCAGACCGTAGTAGAGCTTCCAGTTGTTCGGATTGTTTTGAATGCCAAAGTTGGCCAGTTTGATCGCTTCTTCCGGCTCGCCCGCGCCGTTGGGCGGCCGCGGAGACAGGAAATTATTTCCGAACTCGTAAGCCGGTAGCAGTTTGGGATCAAGTTGCGTCGCGATCTGGAGCAGCGGCGCCAACAGATGAAAGTCGCCGGAATGTTGGTGATGTTGCGTGCCAAAATATTGCACAGCGCGCGTCCAGTAAAGATCCGCCATCAATCCGGTATAACCCAGGCTCATCCGTTTCAAAGCTTGCGGTGAGCGGACATAAAGCACGTCCCGAAAGGTTGCCCCTTCGCGCACGCGATCGAGTTCGCGCAGGGTAGCCACTGAGCCCAGAAGGGCCAGCCCAAGAGTCGCTGAGGCGACGAGGGTAACGCAGTGGGAGTGCTTCATTTCAGGTTTCGGCGCTGGAAAATCAACACCGCTCCCGAAATCGCCATCGTCGCATACAGCAACGCATACAAGGTGTTGTAGACGATCAGACGGCCGGCGATCGCTTCGCCATGCGCGACCTGGTTCGTCACATTCAAAGCAGAAAAGTTCGGAACCACATAAGCGACGGCGGTCGCGATCCATCCGCCGATTCCTTTGACCATGGTCGCCACTCCGCGCAGGTCTTCGGAGAGGTTTCCAATCACGAACAGCGCAAACGTGAAAACCGCCGCCAGCATCGGCGACGAAAACGAGGAAAACAAAAGCGCCAGCGAGCACACGATGAGAAATTGCAGAACAATAAAATACAGTGCGGTCAGGATTCCCAGATCGGCCGTCTGGAAGCGATGAGCCACATACAACAAAGCCAGAAATACTCCAATGGCCATGAAAAACGTATTCACGATCAGGGTTCCGGTAAGTCCGACGAATTTCCCGACGACGAATTCCCATCGGCGCACCGGCCGCGACAGCAGCGTGTAGAGCGTCCGCTTTTCGATTTCTTTCGAGACCAGTCCGATACCGATGAAAATTGCGATCACCACGCCAAACAGCGTCACAGCGGTTAGGCCCAGGTTGACAACCACCAGGCGCTCGATGTCGATCGAGACTTGTCCGACTAGAATCGCGGCGCTAGAAATGAGCAGCGCGAAGGCAATCAGGTTATACAGAACGCGGTCGCGGACCGCCTCGCGGAACGTATTGAACGCAACAAACGAGATGCGCGAGTTCATGCGCCCACCCCCGCGCCCTTGCGGTCTTCCTGGGGCTGAAGCTTCTGGACATAATATTCTTCCAGCGATCTGCGAACCGGTATCAGAGAAATGACCCGGAGTCTTTCTCTCCGCAGCCCGTCCAGGGCCGCGTCCTGATTTTCTTCCGGCAACACAGCGCTCACAACTTCTCCGCGCACGTGCGTCTCGGCCCCGAGACTGGTCAGGGACGAAGGCACTGCCCGGCCGGCGAAAATGATTTCTACCTTGCCTTGCACCTGCGTGGTCAGGTCCGCAACCGCACCCACGCCGCGCAACTCTCCTTTTTGAATGACGGCCACGCGATCGCAGAGCGCCTCCGCATCGGAGAGAATGTGAGTCGAAAAGAAAACTGTCTTGCCTTCCTGTTGCAATTGCTGGATCAGTTCGCGCACTTCGCGACGCCCCATGGGATCCAGTCCCGACATCGGCTCATCGAGGAAGACCAGCCTGGGATCATGCAGAATCGCTTGTGCCAGCCCCACTCGTTGCAGCATGCCTTTGGAAAACTTGCGCAACTGCGTGCGCGCGGCATCCGTTAGTCCGACCCGGCCGAGCATGCTCTCGACTCGTAGGGACCGCTCTTTTGCCGGCACTCCCGACAGCTGCGCGTAGTACTCGAGCAGTTCCTTGGCAGTGAGGTGGTCGTAAAAGTAAGGCTGTTCCGGCAAAAATCCGATTTGCGATTTTACCCGGACATCGTCCACTTCCATGCCCAGAATTCGCGCCGACCCGCCGCTGGGAAACACCAGCCCCATCAGGAGCTTCAAAGTGGTTGTCTTGCCCGCTCCATTGGGCCCCAGGAAGCCGAAGACCTCGCCCTCCTTGACCGTGAGGGTTAGCGGATGCAACGCCGTACGCGGCTTTTTCCGCCAGAAGCCGACCGCGTAGGTTTTTTCCAGGTTGGTGGTCTCAATGGCAAACATTGGCGCTCATGCCGGTCGCGGCATAGAAAAAATTATATTCATGGGTAGCGCCTGAGAAACATGACGTTCGGCGTCGACGCATTACGAAAGTCAGTGGCTCTCCGTTAGAGATTCGCCAGGATTATCGACAGCCGCCTCGCCAACCGCGCACAAAGAAAAGAGCCCGGAATTTTCTTCCGGGCTCATTTCCGGCTTGTACCCTCCCCCAGGTACTAGGCCAAACTTGTTATGCTGGATGGCGAAACGATTGGCACTGCATCCAAGCGTGTTCGGCGGTGGCCCGCCAGTGCTGGGTTGGCTGTGCAGGGTGACCCGTCCGCGAGAGCGCAGAAGTCGCGCGTTCCCGACATGTGGCACTGATCGGTGTTGTTCCGGCGACAAACGCGCCGTTGATAGATCCCTCCCATGTTGATTCCAGTGGCCAGAAACTGATAACCACTGTGGCCGCCGCTTCCGGGAACAGCAGTGGCCAGAGTGTCGTCCAACAGGCAAGCGTGTGTCGGGCGCGGGCGTGCAAGGTTCCGTCCGCCCCAGATCCTGAAGTTGGGTGGCAAAGCCGATGGTCGGATAAGCGCTGAAGTACGCCCGTCTCCGCCGCCGTGATCGCTCGGATTGCAGACGCGGCAGAGGACTCGTTGGCCGCCATTCTGGCCCGCAGCAAATTGGGAATGGCGATCGCCGCGATGATCAGAATGATCGCAACCACGATCAACAATTCAATCAGCGAAAAGCCCTTTTGTTTCGTCATGGTAATCTCCCAAAATCTTGTCCAACCTGCTGTAACTCGCCATCATGAGGCACTCTCGAAGGGCCATCTCCGAGAAGGGTGTACCCGGCCTCCGCTAGTCAGAATCTGTTGAATAGAAAGGATTTAAGAGATGGGCTAGCCCTGGGAAACATGGACACTTTCGAGGAGGCCGATACAAGGGCGCTTTTGACAGAAAATGTCATGATCCAATCGACGAAATCGTGGCTTAACCGTACTGGCAAAAAGCAAAAGGGACATCGGATTGCTCCGATGCCCTGTTGGTGGAAAGCCGCAACAGCTGAGGCGAGGTAAAGTGTTACTGCAGTGGCGGAGTAGTGTTCGCGCAGGCACGAGACCGCCACCGGACTGGCCTGGAACCGGATGACAGCGTCTTCAACCGAGCAGAAGCAGCGCACGCCGTCTGGTTCAGAGACGTTGGGTTCGCGTTGACCGCGTAGCCCGCGTTCGAGCGAGCCGCCGCACAACCGCGGTGTTGAAAAGTGAATGTACCCGTCTTTACCGTTGCCCGCGCCATGGTGGCGAGGACATCATCAACCAAGCAAGCTTGGCCTGGGTCGGAGGAGCCGGGCAATTGCCGCCGGATCCCAGATTTGTCCAGCGCCAGCCGAGTAGCCAACCGTAGGATAGGCCGAGTTGTAGCTGACTTCAGCAGTGTTGACCGTACGAACCGACGAGACCGCAGAGGACTCGTTCGCTGCGATACGTGCACGCAGCAAGTTCGGGATCGCGATGGCAGCAATGATCAGGATGATCGCCACCACGATCAGCAATTCGATAAGTGAAAAACCCTTCTGTTTCCGCATCTCTTTTGGTCTCCCCGTTAATTTTTTTCTGGTTTGATTACCAGTCGCATGCAATATCGCAGGTAAAGGGCCAGAAGCCGGGGTGACGGAGGTAAGCGTGCAGTGCCTCTCAAGTCCCTTCCCTGCAACCCGATCTGGGACCTTGGTTACCTGTTCCCCTTCTGCTAGAGACTAAAGTGTGACACTTTTGGATATGTCCTCTGACAATTTGTGGCAAGTATCCTTGCCCTTTCAGTCCGGCCAAAACCCGCAGCAGTCCCCGGTTTTGCAGGTTTCCTTGCGAATGTGCAGAACAAAAAAAAGGAACACCGGATTGCTCCGATGTTCCTCTTGAATCGCCGGGTAGCGACGGTCTTTATTACGGCCTCTATTACAGTGGCGCAGTAGCGCTCGGACAGGTAAGCAGGCCGCCGCCGGAGGCCTGGAACCGGATCACCGCGTCCGGCGCAGAACAGAAGCTGCGCACCCCGCTTTGGTTTAATGATGACGGGTTGGTTTCCACCTCGTAACCGATATTGGAACCCGTGCCGGCCACCGCCTGATAGGTGAAGGTGTAGCCCGTCTTCACCTTGGTGATGGCAAGGACATCGTCGACCAGGCATGACTGGGTCTGCGTCGGAGGCGACGGACAAGATCCGCCTGAGCCCAGCGAGTCCAGGTCGGGAGAATATCCCACGCTGGGATAGGCTGACTCGTAGCTGACTTCGGCGGTATTGATGGTACGTATCGACGAAACCGCCGAAGACTCGTTTGCGGCAATACGCGCGCGCAGCAAGTTTGGAATTGCAATGGCGGCGATGATCAGGATGATCGCCACCACGATCAGCAATTCAATCAGCGAAAAACCCTTCTGTCTCGGAATGCTCACAATATGTTCCTCGTCTCCGCGTGATTTCTCCAGCTGTACCGGACAGCCACCTCTTACAATGGCACGACAAAAGACATTTTATGCAGGCACGGAAGTCGGATCCCCTGTTCATCCTTGCTCGTCCCACCCGACCTTCAATCACCGTTCTCGATTCTTAGTCTCCGCGAAAGTGACGCTAGTGGATCGCTGCCGACAGTTGGCTGCAGCCATGCGGTAACTCGTCCCGCGATGTCGTCAGGATGCCCGTGCTTCGTCTCTCTGTGTTCACAATCGAAATGTAGGGAGTCCTCTACAAAAAAAAGGGGACATCGGATGCGGCCGATGTCCCCGGGAAGACCTTACAACGGGATGAACTCTGTTATTGCAGTGGAGGCGTAGCGGTCGGACATGTCAGCAGACCGCCACCCGATGCCTGGAACCGGATCACGGCATCCGCCGACGAGCAGAAGCTGCGTACGCCGCTCTGGTTGATCGCTGTCGGATTGCCCTCGACCTCGTATCCAACATTAGGACCGGTGCCAGCCGTTACTTGGTAAGTGAAGGTGTAGCCAGTCTTCACCTTGGTGATCGCAAGCACATCGTCCACCAGGCAAGCCTGGGTCTGAGTCGGAGGTGTCGGGCAAGTTCCGCCAGAACCCAGATCGTCCAACGTCGCCGAGTAGCCGACCGTCGGATAGGCTGAGTTATAACTGACTTCCGAAGTGTTGATCGTGCGGACCGATGATACCGCCGAGGACTCGTTGGCAGCAATGCGCGCGCGCAGTAAGTTCGGGATTGCGATCGCAGCGATGATCAGGATGATCGCCACCACGATCAGCAGTTCGATAAGTGAAAAACCTTTCTGTTTCCGAATGTTCACAGTATGTCTCCTCGTCTCGTGTGATTTTTTTCTGGTTGGACTGACCAGCCACTTTTTACAATGGCACGACGAGGGCCAGTGCAAGCAGGAACGGAGGTCGGATCCCCTTTCTGAACAACTCTCTCCGTTCTCGCTGCGACTAAAACTTCCGTTACAGTTGTCAATTTCTTCCCGAATGCTCATGATGACTTTTTGTGGAGTAGGTCTTAACAATTTGCGGCACGTTGCAGTCGAGTCGCGTTCTCAAATTATTTTTTTTCCCGTTTTGATATGTGAATCAAATCGGAACGGGTGATCTTCTGCACTCCGTTCTCCGCGTGAGGTTCGCGCGCGCGCGCCGCGCCATCGGATGACTCATGCGGTTCACCCGGCGGGCCCGCACCGGATCACCTCATCCTCGCGCTAGAATGTTGTTTCTTGTTCGAGACTCTAAACGCTATGACCAACCTGCAAATGGATCCGGATCGCGATATCGCCCGCGCTTCCACTCTGGCCGCTCCTCGCTACTTCACTCAAGAGACATTCGATGAAGAGAAAAGCAGAATCTTCTCCAGCACCTGGCAGGTTGTGGGGCACGCCTCTCAGGTTGCCAGTCCGGGCGATTACTTCACGTTTGATCTCATCGGCGAGCCTCTGCTTTTGGCGCGAGGCGACGATGGCATCTTGCGCGCTTTCTACAACGTTTGCCGTCATCGCGCCGGCAATCCCGCTGTAGGTTGCGGAAACCGCAAACTTTTTCGCTGCGGCTATCATGGATGGACCTATCGTCTGGACGGCGCTTTACTCGTCACGCCCGAGTTTGACGGCGTCGAGCACTTTGATCCCAGGGAGCACGGCCTGGCTCCGATTCAGGTGGAAGAATGGTTCAGCCTCGTATTCGTGAATCTGGATCCCGACGCGGCCCCGCTCGCCGACTTTCTAGGGGAACTACCCACGCAGGCGGAGAAGTTTGACTTCCGCCGCATGAGGTTTTTCGAACGCCGAACCTATGACATGAAATGTAATTGGAAGACATACGTCGACAACTACCTCGAGGGCTACCATTTACCGAGCGTTCACCCGTCGCTGAATCGCGAACTGAACTACAACTCCTACACCGTAGAACCCTATCGGCAACATGTGCGGCAATGGAGCCCAATCCGCGGCGCGCAGCCCGGAGACAGCACGCCGCGACGCTACCAGCAAGCCAGCGAAGACCTGACTGCCGACTACTTCTGGATTTTTCCCAACTGGATGCTGAACTGCTATCCCGACAACGTGTCGCTGAACATCATCCTGCCTCTCGAACCTGAACGCACGCTGGCGATTTTCGAGTGGTATCTGCCGGAAGAGGATCTGGGCAGCGGGGCGGCGCACCAGTCCGTTAAGTTCAGCGACGAAGTCCAGATGGAAGACCTGGCGATTTGCGAAATCGTACAGAAGAACCTGCACTCCCGCAGCTACCACAGCGGCCGCTATAGCGTGAGACAAGAAAAAGGCGTCCACGCCTTCCACCGCATGTACCGGGAATTGATGCCAGGATCGTGAAAACAGGTCAGAGGTCAGAGGTGAGGGGCAAAAATAAGTTGACCGTCCTCCAGAACCTGACCGACACTCTTTGGTTTTCTCTGACCTCTGACCTCTGACCTCTGACCTCTGACCTCTGACCTCTGACCTCTGACCTCTGACCTCTGACCTCTGACCTCTGACCTCTGACCTCTGACCTCTGACCTCTGTCTCCCTGTTAGTCCCGCTTGAGCAGCAAGCACGTCATGTCATCATGCTGCGGCGTGTTGCCGACAAAGAGATCCAGGTCGGCTAGCAGTCGGCGTATCAGTTCCGCCGGCGTCGCCCCTGCCGCGCCGTCGATCAGCCGAATCAGTCGGGGCTCTTCGTATTCCTCGCCTTTTGTGTTGACCGCTTCCACGACACCGTCGGTAAACACGATCAGCCAGTCGCCCGGGCCAAGCCGGGTCGAGCCCGTCTCGTGAACCGTGTCCAGCATGATTCCCAGCGGGATCCCTCCGGCATCGAACCGCTCGATGGTTCCAGAGCTTCGCCGGAGAATGGGCGCGTTGTGACCGGCGTTGACATAGATCAGTTCACCGGTCGCCGGATTGAGTTCGGCGATGAAAGCAGTTGTGAAGCGCGCTCCACCCTGCGTGTTGGAGCAGCAATAACGATTCAGGCTCACGATCAGTTCCGCCAGCGGGACCCCGCTGTTGGAGAGCGTGCGCAGACTGGCCTGAAAAGTCGCCATCAGCATCGCCGCCGGAATACTCTTGCCCGCGACGTCGGCAACCACAAACAGGATGCGCCCGTCGTTCGGCGATGCCGACGGCCTGAGGATGACATCGTAGTAGTCTCCGGCCACGGTATTCGCCGGGCGCGTCGCGTATCCAATCTGATATCCAGGAAGTTGTAGAGGCGCTCCCGGCAGAAGCCACGTCTGGATGTCCTTGGCGATCTCCAGATCGCGCTTCATTACCACCCGGTCAGCCAGTTCCAGCAGCAGGACGACAAACATGAGCAGGCCGCCCCAAAGATTCAAATTCAGCTGTACCTTCACCGGACCGGCTCCGCCGCTATAACTGAATTCCCCCATGGGAAATACCAGCAGGATCAACGCGACAAGCAATAACACCCGCCGCGCCGGCGTCAGCATTTCCAGAATTGCCCAGAACAGCGCCTTGGTAATGTGCCAGAACCGATGAAACCCCTTCTCCCCTTCTGCTCGCTCACTGAGGCCGGCGGAATACAGCCGATAGCTGGAACGAGCATCCTTTTCGAATTGTGACCAGAGTTGGTTGACCTCCAGTCCTTCACTCACCCGCTGCCAGAAGTTTTCCGCATCAGCTTTGAGTCGAGAGGGCGTGCCAGTTTGGGGACGAGAGGCCATCACAGAACAACCATTATAGGCGGTTGATGGTCAAGCCGCGCCCAAGGCGTAACGCCCGCATCCTTCCGGCTGTCGTGGTCTCGGCCGCTTGCGAGGGACGGCTGTCGCTCAGCAGATTTCTTGGGACACCGCATCAACCGCCACCCCCGAACAGACGCAATTGCTCATCGCCCGTTGGCCCTACGTGCCCCCGCGGACTCCTCCTCCCATACTCTCCTCCAATACCATATTTCTGTCGCAGACTCGCCATCAGCCGCGATAATCGCTCCGAATATCCTTTGGGCAGGAATGCGCGGTCGGCGTAGCGCTTGCGGTAAAGATCGACCAGAGAAGGGAACTGTTCCTCAAGAAACGGCAGAAAGACCGCCGCCGAGCATGGTTTCAGAAAAAGACCATTGGCGAAGATGTACTTCGCCCCAGCTTCGCTCGCCGCCTTAACCAGTGCGTCCAGATCGCGTGGCCGATCCGTGATCTCCGGTAGAACGGGCGCGCATATGACGCCCGCATCTACTCCCGCGAGATTCAGTTGACGAACCGCTTCCAGCCGCAGGTCTGGCCGTGGCGCGCGCGGCTCGAGAATGCGTGCCAGATCGCTGTTCACAGTGGTCACCGTGAGGTTGACGTAGAGCCGATTGTTTTCGGCCACGCGCCGCAGAACCTCGACGTCGCGCACCACCAGGTTCGACTTCGTCACTATCCCGATTTCAAGTCCAGAATGCCGAGCCAGCTCTTCCAGAATCGCCCGCGTCACTTCGAATCGCCGCTCCGCCGGCTGATAGGGATCGGTGGCGGTTCCGATCGCGATTCCTTCGCCGGACTTGACTCGCCGCAGTTCCTGCCGCAGCAAATCCGCGGCGTGCTGCTTGACGAAAATCCTCCGTTCGAAATCGACGCCCTCGCGCAGTTCCATGAACTCGTGGGTGTAGCGCGCGTAACAGTATTTGCAGGCAAACTCGCATCCCCGATAAGGATTGATTGCCCATTCAAACGGCAGATGGCGGTTGCTCACCACCCGATTCAATAGCGAACGGATGCCCAGCGTGAAATACTCCACATTGTGGCCTTCGCGCAAAGTCTCACCCTCGGCCGCAATGCGGGCTATGCCGACCAGTTTTGGGACGGACGTGGCATCGAGGAACAACGGGAGAGAAGGCGCGAGTGTCCGCATATATTCGCCGTTTGTTCGCCATAGGTTAACGCCCGGAAACCGCCCTGTCAAATCCGGCTTGGAGCGGAATGGTGAGTGCGCCCGAATGTTATCTTGGTCGGGTCCACCGAGACTGAGCGAACTACTGGCAATACGTTCATGGAGATTCTCAAACAGCTTTTCGAACGCCACTTTCACTCGCCCGCCGAGCGCCTGCAGCCCTTGCAGGGCCAACTTGGCGGTTCAGGACGCAAGATCGTCCGCCTGGCAAACGAGAGTGCGACCGCGATTGGCATTCTCTACGACGTGCGCGAAGAGAACATCGCGTTTGTGGAATTCTCGCGCCACTTTCGCCGCCACGGCCTGTCCGTACCGGAAATTTACGGCGAAGCGCTCAACGAAGGCGCGTATCTCGAAGAAGACTTTGGCGATACCACTCTGTTTGAATTTCTCTCGAAGAATCGAACTGGTGACAACATCGCGCCGCCCGTAGTAGAGGCATACCGCAAAGTTGTCGCCATGCTGCCGCGTTTCCAAGTCGAAGCCGGACGCGATCTGAATTACAAAGTGTGCTATCCGCGCGGCAGCTTTGACCGCCAGTCGATTGCCTGGGACCTGAACTATTTCAAGTATTACTTTCTGCGACTGGCGGGAATCCCCTTCAACGAACAGGCCCTGGAAGACGACTTCGGGCGCCTGACCAAATTCTTGCTCAGCGCTCCGCGCGACTACTTTCTGTACCGCGATTTCCAGTCCCGCAACATCATGCTGCGCGATGGACAGCCCTACTTTCTGGACTATCAGGGCGGACGCAAAGGCGCTCTACAATACGACATCGCGTCCTTGCTTTACGACGCCAAAGCCGATCTGCCTCCGGAGTTGCGCGGGCAGTTGCTCGATCACTATCTGGTGTCGCTCGCCGGTTTCACTGCGCTCGATCGTTCGGCATTCATGGAGCACTACTACTCTTACGTCTACATCCGCATCATGCAGGCGCTGGGCGCGTACGGCTTCCGCGGATTTTACGAACGCAAGCCGCATTTCCTGCAAAGCGTCCCGTATGCATTGAAAAATCTGCGCTGGCTGCTGCACAACGTCCAACTACCCATCGCACTCCCGTCGCTCATGGATTCCTTCAACAGCATGCTGGCGTCGAAAAAGTTGCAGGGCGTAGCGTCGGGCGGAGCGCCGCTTACGGTGCGCATCTTCAGCTTCTCGTTCCATCGCGGATTGCCGAAAGATGAAACAGGAAATGGCGGCGGCTTTATTTTCGACGGTCGCAGTCTGCCCAATCCGGGGCGCGAAGAACCATTCAAACCGCTCACCGGACGCGACGCTCCCGTCATCGACTACCTCAACCAGCAGGATGGCGTCCACCAGTTTCTGGCCAATGTAACCGCCCTGGTGGACGCCAGCGTGAGCACCTATCAGCGCCGCGGCTTCAAGAACCTGATGGTGTCATTCGGGTGCACCGGCGGCCAACACCGCTCGGTTTTCCTTGCTGAACAGTTGGCCAAGCATCTACGCGGACACAATGGCGTTGAAGTCGTGCTGCAACATCGCGAGCTGGAGAGGATGGCGAAGGAGAAGGAGAAAGAGTCGGAGAAAGTCGCTCCATGAAAGCCATGATTCTCGCCGCCGGCCTCGGTACCCGCCTGCGTCCGCTCACGAACGACCGCCCAAAGGCCTTGGTGGAAGTCGCCGGTCGCACCATGCTGGAGATCACTCTGGCACGCCTGCGCCAGGTCGGAGTACGCGAGGTGATCGTCAACGTGCATCACTTTGCCGAGAAGGTCGTTGAGTATTTAACCGCAAACGCCAATTTCGGTATGCGGGTCGAAATCTCCCACGAAAAAGTTCTGCTCGACACCGGGGGTGGACTGAAGAGAGCAGCCTGGTTCTTTCTGGAGAACTCCTCCGCTGACGACGAGCCTTTCATTCTGCACAACGTGGATGTCCTCAGCACCATCGACCTCCTCCGCATGGCGGAATTCCATAAGGAACGTCAAGCTCTGGCAACCTTGGCAGTACAAGACCGGGAAACTTCCCGCTTCCTGTTATTCGACGAGCAACTGCAACTCTGCGGACGCCGCGCCGGCCGAGAAGGTAAAACCGAAATCGTCCGCCCTTCGCGTCACATGGAGGCTTTCGCCTTTTCTGGCATCCACGTAATCTCGCCCCGCTTTTTACGAACCATGGGCGAAGAGGGCGCATTTTCGATTATCCCCGCGTATCTGCATAGCGCGGCTCAAGGTGAAAGAATACTTGCATTCCAGGCGGACGAATATCAGTGGCGCGATCTGGGTACACTGGAAAACGTGGCGCTGGCAGCGAAGGAATCAAGAGACTCGCCTTCCGAATCGTAAAAGGACAAGCAGCGCTACCAGATCGTCTTGAGGACGCCGCTTTTTTGCATAGCCCGGTCCGCGGTAACCAGAGGCATTCCTTCGACCAGTGCGGTGGCGGCGATAATGCGGTCCATCGGATCGCCCGGATAGGTAGCCGGCATCTGGACGGCGCGCGCCGCTATGCGCCCATCGACTGGAAGGACCACGAAGCGCGACTCCACGTCCTGAAGGAACGACTCGACCGACATGTCGACGCGAATCCTCTTTCGTAAGACCAGATGTCCTAGCTCGAACAGCGAGAACGACGAGATGGCAAGTCCGCCACCGGCTTTACGCGCTTCTGCGATGGCCTGCGCCGCCTTTCGAGAAAGCCTCTCCGGATCGCCCGCCAGCCACACCACCACATGCGTATCCAGCAGAATCATTTCAAACGCTTCCAGTCTCGCGCTGAAAAGGCGGGCTTGACCACATCACCGGAGATCTCGATCTTGCCTTTCAGGAAGCCAAAAATCTCGTCGTTTTCCGCGTCCGCCGGAATCAGCCTGGCGACCGGCTTGCCGTGCTTCGTAATAATCACAGTTTCACACCGCGCCTGTACTTGATCCATGACGGCAAGGCAGCGCGCCTTAAAAACCCCAGCGGGCATGACCGTGGTTTTCATGGAACCTCCCAATATGACCATAGAAATATGACTATAGTTATACCGTGTTGCGAGGTCGGATTCAACCGTTTTGATGGCAAGCAAAAAGAGCGAACGGAAAGCCTTCAGGACGAGCCGCCGCGATTCCCACAACCTGGTGCCGGTCGGTCAGCGTAGCCAGCATTTTGTCTTCAGACGATCAGTGGTCGTCGGCACGGGAAAGCACGTCCTGCGCGTAGAGCACGCCTTCGGGCGTCTCTTCGTGCTTGAAGTAGGCGAATACATCACGCCCGCTCGCGAGATGCTCATGCATTCGGTCTACCATCGCCTTGCGCTCTTCCGGAGTGTAGCTGGGCTTGCGGTAGCGATAGTAGGCGTAGTCGGCGGTGACCACGTCCGGCGTGTTACGCTCTTCGGTCTCGGCGACGCAGAGCGCGATGTTGCGCTCGCGCAGCGTGTTCCAGGTGGCGTCGGTGAGCCACGAGTCGTGGCGGAATTCGAAGGCAGCGCGGACTGTCCGCGGCAAACCCTTCAAAAACTCGGCGAGCACAGTCTGGTCCACCTTGAAGTTCGGCGGCAGCTGAAACAGAATCGGCCCCAGACGTCCCGCGCGTTCCAGGCCTTCCAGCTTTCCGAGGAACAACTTCAGGAACTCTTCGGAATCCTTCAGCCGCTTGATATGGGTGAGCACCTGATGCGCCTTGATGGTGAAGCGAAAATGCTCGGGCGTGTCGGCGATCCAGTTCTGAACGGTCGATTCTTTCACGAGCTGACGAAAGGTGTAGTTCACTTCTACGGCATTGAGCTTGGAAGCGTAGAAATTCAGAAACTTCTTTTGCGCGAGCTTCTCCGGATAAAAGTCAGGCTTCCAACTCGGGTAAGCCCATCCGGAAGTGCCGACGTAGAGTGTAGGCATATGGGGTTGTAGCGCCGCTTGTCGCAACGGTCGCGGGCGATTATAGCTTGCGGCGTTTTTTCGTCGCTGCCACCTTCTTCTTAGCGGGTGGCTTCGGTTCCGCCTGCGCAGCAATCGCGACCCGCTCTTTCTTCTGCCCTGCTTTCTCTGGTTCGACGCCAATCCCAGCCAGTTGCGGCAGCTTCTGCTTCAGGGTCAGCAGCGGTGCGTTTAGGTCCCCCATCTTCTCGACTCGCTTGAGCACATCAGGCGCCTCGAATACCAATCGCTTCGCGTCTTTTTTCTTCAATGCCTGCTCAACTTCCTCCCAGCTGATCGGCGTTGAAACCGTCGGCCGCTCGCGGGCGCGAAGGGAATAGACCGCAATGGTCGTCTTGTGCTGATCGTTCTGGCTCCAGTCGACAAACACTTTGTTGGTGCGGACCGCCTTCTTCATGTCGGAAACGACCAACTCGGGATGTTCCTGCTCCAGCAGTCGAGCGATCGCATGGGCAAACGACTTGGTCTCGTTGTAGCTCGTCTTGGTATTGAGCGGGACGTAGATCTGCATGCCCTTCGATCCGGACGTTTTTGGAAAGCTTTGCAGTCCGAAGTGATCAAAGATCGCACGCACCCACAGCCCAACCTGCGCGCACTGCACGATGTTCGCCGGAGGCCCCGGATCGAGATCGAAGACGATCATGGTGGGTGTTTCGAGATCGGTTGCGAGCGCGAGCGATGGATGCAGTTCCAGCGAAGCGAGATTTGCAATCCAGACCAGCGTCGCCAGATTGTTGGCGAGAATGAAGTTGATGGTGCGGTGATTGCTGTCGCTCCAGACCGGAGCGGTCTTCACCCAATCCGGCCGATGCATGGGTGCGTTCTTCTCGAAAAAATATTCCTGATCCACGCCTCCGGGATAGCGCTTCATGGTTAGCGGACGTCCCGCCAGATGCGGCACCAGCACGGGCGCAATCCGGACGTAGTAATCGATCACCTCTCCTTTGGCGAACCCGGCGGCGGGATAAAGAATCTTGTCCAGATTCGAGAGATTGAGCTTGCGGCCCTCAACTTCGACGATGGTGGGAGTCGGCATAGTGCGGCGACTTGCTAGTATAGTTTCCCGCAAGCCAAAAAGGAGTTCTGATGCCGTCATCGCGTCGCGAGTTTCTCTACGGTCTGGGAGTTCTGGGCGCGTCCTCGCTGTTTGCCATGGAGCGCACTGAGCCTGAACTGATTCTCTATAACGGCAATTTCTGGACCGTCAATCCCAGCCAGCCGCGAGCGCAGGCGGTCGCGATCTCCAACAGCCGCTTTCTGGCCATCGGATCGAATGAGGAAGTGCTGGCTCTGGCTGCCGGCAGCGCCAAGAAGATCGATCTCGGCGGCAAGACCGTGCTGCCCGGATTCATCGACGCGCACTCCCATCCAGCCGAGGCCGGGCTTTCGCACCTGCGCATGGTGGATTGCGATCTGCGCTCCATTGCCGAGATCCTAAAAGCTTTGCGTGAACGAGCGGCCAAGACGCCTCCTGGAGAGTGGGTGCTCGGCTTTAAGTATGACGACACCAAGACTTCGGACGGACGTCCGCTGACGCTGCATGATCTCGATACGGCGCTTCCCGACCACCCTGTTTTCGTTGAGCATCGCGGCGGCCACACCGCCTGGACAAATTCGCTAGGGCTGAAGCTCGCGAAGCTCGACGAAAAGACTCCCGACCCTCCCGGCGGCAAGTACGATCGCGACTCCGCGACTGGGCAACTGACCGGGCATGTCCGCGAGCATGGCAAAGACGCCTTCGAAAAAGTCATCCCTTCGAATTTCACGCGCGACGACCATCGAGAAGGCGTGAAGCTCATCACAAGGATGATGACGCGCACCGGCGTCACGTCGGTTACGGACGCCTTGGGATCGCCCGATGATCTAAGGGCCTACCAGGATGCCCGGGAAGCGGGCCAACTGACCATGCGCATCTATTGCCACATCTATTTCGCCTACATGGACCAGATGCTGGCGGCGGGAATAAAGACTGGCCTCGGCGATGAATGGGTGAAGATTGGTGCGCAGAAGATGATCTGCGACGGCTCCATCTCCGAACGCACCGCGCGGCTTTCACAACCTTATATAGGTCGCCCCGATGATTTCGGAATTCTCGTTACGTCCGAAGAGGAACTGTACCAGCAAGCCCGCAAGGCTCACGCCGCCGGATGGCAGCTCGCTACCCATGCCAACGGCGATGTCGGGATCGACATCACGCTGCGGGTCTACGAACGACTTCAAAAAGAAGCGCCGCGGAAAGATGCCCGCTATCGTCTCGAGCACTGCACCGTCGTCAACGATTCCCTCGTGCAGCGAATCAAGGCGCTGGGCGCGATCCCGACTCCGTTCTCCACCTACGCCTACTATCACGGCGAGAAGATGAAAGAGTATGGTGCCGAGCGTGTGAACCACATGTTTGCCCTGCGCAGTTTTATCGACGCTGGCATTCGTCCCACGCAGGCCTCGGATTATCCGCCCGGTCCTTTCGAACCGATGATGGCGTTGCAATCCGAAGTCACGCGCACCGACGCCAAAGGCAACGTCTGGGGACCGCAACAGAAGATCACGCTCGAAGAAGCCATTCGCGTCGGCACCATCAACGGCGCCTATGCTTCCTACGAAGAGAATCTGAAGGGTTCCATTGAACCCGGCAAACTCGCCGACCTCGTCGTGCTAGGCCGCGACGTTTTTAAGGAAGACCCCTACAACGTCATCAACATTCCGATCGACCGGACGATGGTCGGCGGGAAGTGGGTATGGGAGAGCTAGAAATTCGGTCCTCTGGTTACGCGTGCAGATCCCGCCGCACCAACGCCGAATCCAGAAAGAATCCCAGCCCCAGCGCCAGCGGAATGGCGCCGAACGCAACGGCGTTCCACGCGTCGGGTTCCGTACGTCCAATCAAGCCAAAAGTGATCATGAATCCGAGCGCGCCTGCGACGAGCAGAATGCCCGAGCGGCGGGAGCGTGCGGCCTGCGACAGTTCCGGCTCCATAGGAACGCTGACGCCGCGAGCGATGGCCGCCAGCTTCTCTTCCGTGCGCAGCTTGCGCACGCGATAGTAGGTGTACATCCCGGCGATCGGTACGCCGAAAAACATCGTCACTGCGACGAGGCCGATAATTCCGTGGTCCATGAGTCCTCCTTTTTGCCCCCGCCGGTAGGCCGGCGGTTCGGGGCGTCTCTCTGCTAAGGTACGGAAGCACTCGGGAAACAGTTCCGCAGTTTTTGGGACTCAATCCGAGCCAGCGACGGCGGCTCGTTCCCCGAAGGTGGGAATTTCGCGGATGAGATCGTCTTGCAGCAGTTGTTCCAGGCGCGAGTAATTGCCAGGACGCGTCGGCCGGCTGGTGCTGGGGACGAGGCCGACTGCCCGATTGCGTCCGCGCTGTTTCGCCAGGTAGAGCCCGCGATCAGCCAGGCGCAGCACTTCGTCCACCGACAACTCAGCGCATTCCATCGGCATCCAGGGCAGGGGCGCCCATCCCACCGAGCAGGTGCGAGTCATTTGCCGATCATTTCCCAGATCGAACTCCGTACCGCCGATCGCCCGCAGGATTCGGCCCGCCGTAAGTGGAGCGTCGTCCCGTTCCGCCGACCGGCACACCACCAGAAACTCTTCGCCTCCCCAGCGAATCAGGAAATCCGATTCCCGAACCACGCGATTCAGGCGCTGTGCAATTTCGATCAGCATGCGATCGCCGGCATCGTGACCGTACTGATCGTTCACGTCTTTGAAATGGTCGATGTCGATCAGGAAGAAGATCAGATCGCGATGGTCACGGCTATAATTTTCCGCACCGTTGCGATACGCGCGAAAAGCCTGGCTGGCATCCGCCAGAATCGTGCTCTGGAAAAAACGCCGATTGCGCACCCCCGTCAGCGGATCGCTCAATGACGCCTGTTGCAGTTCGCTGTTGGCTTGCGCCAGTTCCGCGCTACGCTCGGCGACCGCATGTTCCAGGCGCTGCTTTTCGCGCCGGCTGCGTTCTTTTTGAGACCAGAGCGCGCACCAGATCGCCATGCCTGTCAGCAGAAGCCCGGCCGACCGGGCCCACCACGTCCCCCACCATGGCGCCATGACTTTGAAGGAGTAGGAGGCGAGCGCGCTCTGCCCCAGTTCCGCCGAGCCGCACATGACCTCGAACGTGTAGTTGCCGGCGGGCAGCGCCGAGTAGCGAGATTCCCGCAGGCTGGTCTCCGTGAAATCGCGTTCCAGACCCTTCAGCCGGTAGCGGCAGGTGACACTGCTCGGGTCGTGAAGAACCGGAGCCGCAAAGCGCGCCCGAAACGTATTGTCGTCGTGACGAATCTCGGGCGAGGGATCGTCAATGCGGTCCCGTGTTCCGAACAACGCCCCCGTCAGCACGACGCTGGGTTTACCTAACGCAGGTTCTTC
Source organism: uncultured Acidobacteriota bacterium (assembly GCA_963799305.1). GTDB lineage: Bacteria > Acidobacteriota > Terriglobia > Terriglobales > Acidobacteriaceae > Acidiflorens. The sequence goes on from CAWCWX010000004.1 coordinate 211,467, forward strand.
CTGATTGGAATCGTATCGCGCCAATCCTTTGCTGGTACCGAACAGGATGCTTCCATCCGACTCCTGCCACAAGCTGTCGCAGTTCACATCGTTCCAGATCAAACCGTCGCTTTGCGTGAATGTCCGGACTCGGCCATCCGGCGCAATCATTCCGACGCCGTCCTCCATTTCAGCCCAGACTCGGTGCCGGTCATCCATCCCCAGCACGCACATTCCTTTTTTGACGTGCTGCAGTTCCACCGTGCCATCGCCGGCAACGCGCAGACGCGTCATCTGGCCTTCGTCCGCGTAGCTTAGCCAAGCCTCGTCATCACGAACCGCGTTCAGGTCCACGACCTGGTCTGCCAGCAGTCCGTCGCCCTGGCGGAAGTGCTGCCAATGCCCGTGGACCAACCTTGAGACTCCATTCGCTCCTGAAGACCAGACCACCCCTCCAGGCGAAACTGAAACGTTGTGCGTCGTGCCGGCATTGTCGCGAGGAACTGTTACTTCTGAAACCTTGAAGCGGCCTCGGTCGTACTTGATGACGTGAAGCATGTCGGCGCCATCCGCCCACACCGAGTTGTCGGGTGCTGCGGCGATTCGCAGCGGCTTCCATCCCGCCGTTCCCGGAACCATCTCCGCCTGAGGATCGGCGAGGTTCGCATCGAAGCGGAAGATCCCTTTCTCCGGAAACAGCGCCCAGACCGCGCCGTCGGGCGTGAACTTGACCTGGAGAACGCCGCCTCGCACTCCGCCGCTGTTCCGGGTCCGCCACTGTCCGTCGGCCGGGTCCCAAATCGCCAACGCCGTGTTGGTAGCAACCCACAACCGCTGTCGGCGATCCCGGACTACTCCGAGCACCAGAGCATCCGGCAGGCCCTCGGCGTCGGTCCATCCCGACCATTGTTTCGATCCCGGCCAATAGTCGAGGCCCGCGCCAGTGGTGCCGATCCAGATCCCGCCTTCACGATCCTCGAACGCGGAAGCGATGGCGCTGCTGGTCAATCCGCTCTTGTGATCGATACGACGCCATTTCGTCCCCGAGTGCCAGTACAGACCCTGCGACGTCGGCAGAAAAATATCTCCATGCCGGTCCAGACTCGGTCCACCGATGTTGTTTGCGCCCGGAAGGTCGTCGTCGCCCCACGAGATCCCAGCCGCCGGATGGTTAAGGTTGAGCAGTCCAAGGCGAGTCTCGGTTCGTACCCAAAGCCGCGATTCTGGAGCTGGTAGCAGAGCAATCACATGCTCTTCATCCCAATCGAGAGCGGCAAACGTTTCCGGCGACTGCTGGCCCGGACGAACACGCCCAATCTGCCGCCCCGCAGCAAACCAGATCACATCGTCGGTGGTGCGCACCAGCGCGTCGACTGGGGCAGGCAAAGGACTATTTCCGATAGGAAAAAGTTGACGCTTCGAAGCATCGCGCGGTAAACGCAACAAGCCGTTCTGTGTAGAAATGAACAGCGTCCCCGCGCTGTCTACGGTAAACGATTGATAGGAGTCATGCAGCGCGCCCGCCTCCGGTGGCACCGCAATCGGTTCGAAGCGCTCATGCACGCGCTGGGCGATTCCTTTCCGGGAGCGCACCCAAAGATTTCCATCCGGGGACACCAGGATCTGTTCGACCAGCTCTCCAGGCAGTCCTTCCGCGCGCCCGAAGCGCGTGATTCCATTGCCATCATAGCGAAACAGCCCCGTTTGGGTTCCGATCCAGAGAAAACCTTGCGGACCCTGCGCCATCGTGAGCACGGTGGCTGAACCGAGGCCGAAGCGCTCACCGAAATGCTGAATCGCATAATGAGGATGATCCGGAACCGGAGGCGAGTTGGCCGCGGACACGTCGACTCCCGCCCCGAAGAGGCACAGCAACGCCACCCATCGCGCGTGTGAGCGAAGACAAAACATTAGATTGTGACAAGGGAATCATAGGTTGAGCTACGTGCCTCAGTAACCGCAAAGTGATTGGTATCGGTTACCTAGGTAAGCGTTTCGAATCGGGAAAGTGTGTGAGGTTAAAGGGTTTGGAAGAAGTGATGCAAGGCCGGACTGGTGGTGGATTGCCCCTGCCCAGCTGCACGCCGCTACGGACGCGTCATCCGCTCTGGTTTCATCAGGTCGTCAAATTCTTCCCGGTTCAGATAGCCCAGCTTCAACGCGGCCTCGAGCAGACTGCTTTTATCGACGTGCGCCGTGTGCGCGATGTGCGCTGCCTTGTCGTATCCCACTTTCGGAGCCAGGGCCGTAACCAGCATCAAGGAATTTTTCACATACCAGTCGATCTTCGTGCGGTCAACCTCAATCCCCTTGACCATGTACTCGACGTAGCCGTGGCAGGCGTCGGTGATCAAAGTTACGGAGTGCAGGAAGTTATAAATAATCACCGGCTTGAATACATTGAGCTCAAAGTTCCCCTGCGACCCGGCAAATCCCACGGCAGCCGTAGCGCCGTGCACCTGCACGCAGACCATCGTCATCGCTTCGCACTGCGTAGGATTCACCTTGCCCGGCATGATCGACGATCCCGGCTCATTCTCCGGAATCGACAGCTCTCCCAACCCGCACCGCGGGCCGGACGCCAGCCAGCGAATGTCGTTAGAGATCTTCATCAGAGAAGCCGCCAAAGTTTCCAAAGCCCCCTGCGCAAACACCAACTCATCGTGCGCCGAAAGCGCCGCGAACTTGTTCGGATGTGAGCGGAAGGGAAGTCCTGTCAGTTCGGCAATCTTCGCAGCCGCCCGCTCGGCAAATTCCGGATGCGCATTCAGCCCCGTCCCCACCGCCGTCCCGCCAATCGCCAGATCGTAGAGCCCGTCCAAAGCCAGTTCGAGCCGCTTGATGTCGCGGTCGAGCAACGAAGCCCAGCCGCCAAATTCCTGTCCAATCGTCAGAGGCACAGCGTCTTGTAGATGCGTGCGCCCGATCTTCACCACGTCGTGAAACTCTTTCGCCTTGGCCGCAATCGCATCGCGCACTGTCTTGATCGCCGGAATCAGAGCATTCTTCACCCGCTCCGCCGCCGCAATGTGCATCGCCGCCGGAAACGTGTCATTCGACGACTGCGACATGTTGACGTGATCATTCGGATGCACCGGTTTCTTCGACCCCATCTGGCCGCCCGCCATCTCGATCGCCCGATTCGAGATGACCTCGTTCACGTTCATGTTCGTCTGCGTCCCCGAGCCGGTCTGCCATATGCGCAAAGGAAACTGATCATCCAGCTTGCCCGCGATGACTTCGTCCGCCGACTGCGTGATCAGCTTCGCCAGGTCAGCCGGAAGCTTGCCCAGATCCTGATTCACCAGCGCGCAAGCCTTCTTCAGGATGCCAAAAGCCCGAATCAGTTCCGGAGGCATGACGTCCCGCCCAATATCAAAATGCAACAGCGACCGCTGCGTCTGCGCCCCCCAGTACACATTGGCCGGCACTTCGATTTTGCCCATGCTGTCGGATTCGGTGCGGGTCTTGACCTGGGACGACGACGGCGTGGGTTCGGTGTGAGTCGACATGAGGGCTCCTGTGGGCCGAACCGGGATTGCGAGGCCGGTCCGTTGCTGCGTAAGAGGAACCGAACATTATACGGCTGCGAGCTAAGGGCCTTGTGTGGAGGCGGCTGTTGTGGAGACGGGTCTTCTACCGTCCCGCCTACTTCGGATACCACTCGAGCAGCCGCACTTCGATTCCCGTTCCGTCCAATCCCTTCTTGAATACTTCCAGATCAGACCCCCGATAGTGATACGGAATGACCACCTTGGGATGAAACGCTTTCACCGCCTCAGCGGCTTCCTCAGGGGGCATAGTGTAAGGAAGGTTCATACAAACGAAGGCCACGTCGATATTCTTGAGCGCCCGCATTTCCGGGACCCCTTCCGTATCGCCGGAGAAGTAGAAGCGCTTGCCTCCGTACGTAAGGACGTACCCATTGCCCCGCCCTTTGTCGTGGAAGAGTTTGCCAGCCTCAGGCCCGCGCTTCAGGTTGTATGCCGGGACGGCCTCAATCATCCAGTCACCCCAGCTTTTGGTCTCGCCGTTAGCGATGGGCTTGGCCGTGGTCACAGTCTTCACCACCGCGGACGGCGCAAAGATTTCCGTGCTCGCCTGGCTGACTTGCTTAATCGAATCGGGATCCATATGGTCGCCATGAATGTCGGTGATGAGAATGAGGTCAGCCTTGCGCTCCGGAAATTTCGCCGGCTTAGCCGGATCGAGATAAATAGTTTTGCCTCCAGCCTCGATCAGCGTGCTCGCATGAAAAAGCGGTGTGATCTTGACGTCCCCCTTTGCCGTAGAGAATGTTTGCGTTTGTGCGAATGCAGACAACGCGGCAAGCGGTAGAAGAATAGTCAAGAGCAGTTTCATGACAACCTCGCTTCTGGGTTCAGGAATTATTGCGTCTACGCGAGAAAAGTTTCGCAGGAAACTTGGTGGGGTGCAAACTTTCTGTGACGCGAGTGGCCGCCGTGAGAACTAGCAAGCTGCGGATAGACTCGGCTTTGCCCTTGATTTTGGTTGGCGCAGCGGTTCACCGCTGCGATAACTGGTTTGCTTTGAGTCTGGCTTTACAGTCTGCTGGAAAACTCGAAAATGTCCGCACAACCGTGGAAGAGCGGCCTTCAGGGCCGCGTAAGTCATTTAAAATGATTCTGGGCTTCAGGCCTCGTGGTCTTCTTTTTTTCGACCGTCGAGTTTTTCAGCAACCTGTCTAGCCCCTGCGGTGGCGGCCTGTGTCCTGAAACGACTTTTTCCGCAGCCTGCTAGGCCGCATTCGCTCGAATCGTACGGAGCTTCACTTCGGCTTTGACGCCCAATCGATCCGCATAGAGCAGCAGGCGGGCGACGCTCAATGTCCAGAGCTTGCCGCGCGTCAGTTTGCTCACCCGGTGGTTGCTGGATTCTGAGGATTCGTTCCAGATCGTGAGCGCTGTATCCGCGCCGCTTGATGAGTTGCAGAATTTTCTGGTGCAGGGCGACTTTCAATTTAAGTTCCAGCGTTCCCTGACGGCCCAACCCGAGTTCATCCAGGACACTCCCGCTGACCCGAGATTCACCTTGGACGGAGCGCTTGTTTGAATTCCGTGATTTAGGGGGCGGGCGGCCCAGACGTCAACACCGTTTAGGCCCTTGATAGAAGTACAACGCGATAGACATCTGGCGCAGGCTACAATATCGGTGGGATGAAAGTCCGCGATGTCATCAAGCGGCTGGAACAAGATGGTTGGCGGCTCGCTCAAACGAAGGTAGCCACCGGCAGTTTCATCATCCGGCCAAGCCCGGGACGGTTACTGTCGCGGGCCATCCGTCAGTAGACATTCCGCCCGGAACATTGAACAATATCCTCAAGCAGGCGGGGTTGAAATGAAATATCTGATCGTCTACGAGAAATCGGACAGCGGGTGGGGCGCTTACGCTCCCGATCTGCCTGGACTTGGCGCAGCCGGGACAACCCTCGACGAGGTCAAAGACCTCATCCGTGAGGCGATGGAATTTCATCTTGAAGGCATGCGGCAACACGGGGATCCCATCCCCGCGCCAAGCGCGCAGACAGAGTACATCACCGTCTGACCGCGGGTGGTCCCTGCCTATCCCGTCTCAACCATCTCGAGAGGCGGGAAACACGGGGACAGGACTTGTCCATGTCTAACGGACGAGGTTTGTCGACCCACGATTCATGTTTACCACGGAGAGGTGGGCTACTACTATGTAACCTCACCCAGGGAAGGCAGATAACTGTTTGTTGAGGTAAGCACTTGCAGAATTCTGATCACCCACACTATGCCAGCTTTGGTCGCAGGTTAGCGGCGCTTCTTATCGACATGGCAATACTCTTTTGCGTTCTCCTGTTGGTCAGTTTGACGATCCGATTTTTTCGAGCCGTCGGCCTCTGGGAGGTTTCCGCGCCTGGCGCAATGCCAGAGGAAGAGTGGAGAGACCTGGGCGCGAGCGCAAAGTCCGCCGTGATCGTCTGTTTTATCGTTGCAAGTGGCCTTCTCTACTTTCCGTTGCTGGAGAGCTCGGCGTGGCGGGCAACCGTCGGCAAGAGAATGATGGGCATCCATCTGGCAGGCGATGATGGCAGCCGTATAAGCACGGGCCGCGCTTTTGGTCGCTGGATAGCGAAATGGGTTGTGGGTTGGTTTGGCGGCGCGTTGGTGAGCATAATCACAATCGCTTCTTCAGATAACCGAAAAGCTGTGCACGACTGGATAGCCCAAACGGTTGTGCTGGCTGGTCCGCCCTCGCCTGCCCCTGCAATCGAACGATGGCGCCTTGTGGTTGCTATAGGCTTGACGTTTGTGTGGATCATGGCAACGATGATGCTGACTTTGTAGTTGTGTTTGGCATTTCGGCGCGCCCGCCCGCTGGCTGGTTTTCAAACGTCCGGTGATAAACTTCGTTCGGGACGACCACGAATCCATGAAACCGCCATCGAACGTCAAGACGCCAGCGCAATACATCGCCTCGCTCCCCGCCGATCATGCGAAGACGATCGCGACGGTGCGCGCATGGGTGAACAAGCACATTCCGCGCGGCTACGAGGAGTGCATCGTCTGGGGCACGATCGGCTGGACGATCCCCCTGTCTCGATATCCAGACACGTACAACCAGCAGCCGATCACCTACGTCGCGCTAGCGGCGCAGAAGAACTTCTGCACGCTCTACCTGATGGGCGCGTTTTGGAGTGCGAGTCAACTCGATCAGTTGAAGGCGGCGTTCAAGGCGGCGGGGAAGAAACTCGACATGGGGAAGTGCTGCGTTCATTTCCAGTCGCCGGACGATTTGCCGCTCGCAGCGATTGGCAAGCTGATCTCGGCGATTTCAAGCGAGCAGTGGATCGAGATGTACGAACAATCGCGCCTGAAGACCAAGGCGGGGCAGGCGCAGAAGTCGAAGCAAGGCGCCCCATCGGCGAGCAAGGCGGCCGCCGCCAAGCGCGTCGCCTCAAAGCGTCGGCGCTAAACTTTTGATCTCGTTCCGGAATCACAATCCAGAGACAACGCACGCCGCAATGTTGAGGCAGGGCAGCAACGCGATCATAAGGTTCCTTTTTCTTGAGAAACCCCACGATCCCAACCGTCACGGGATAAGTCCAGAGCGACCAAACCAGGACATCTGCTTTGGGCCCTGGTGCATCTGCAATTGCCATGAGCGACAGAAGTGCGAGGAAGAAGCACGGCAGCAGAAGAGCCAGCCACAAATCGAACAGGCGTGTTGCGACTCTTGGCGGCATGAGACTACTCGCTGCCCGATTCGCCTTCAGGAACGTTCAGTATACGAAAGCCTTGTCAATCTTGTTCGGACAACAAAATCGGACGACAAATTAGTCCTGCCTGAACGGCAAGGCCGTTCCTCAAAGGCCTTTCCATTGCTGTTCCAGGTATACTCCGTTCGCGAAGGCCGGTCACCCGACGAACGCCCGCCCACTCGCGAGGAGGCTAACTGTGGTGTCAGGAGCAATCTCCGACGCAGCTACTCAGTCGCAGACTCAAAGCACGGTTGGGCGAAGGGCGCGGTCCGAACGCCTTTTCTATGTGATCGCCGGAAGCGTGATGTTGATTACGACCGTGGTGGGATTTCGTTCGTTTATTGCCTCTGGCAAGGGTGTTGGCGGAGCCGAAATCACCCGGCAGATTGTTCCGCTGGTCGTTGTTCATGGCCTTGCCATGTTCACTTGGATGATCCTGTTTCTGGTGCAGAGTATCTTCATTCTGAACGGAAACCGCCGAATTCATATGCGCATCGGTGTGCTCGGCGCTGCGCTCGCGGGTGTCATGGTTATTCTCGGATCGGCGACCGCCATCTTGTCGACTCGCAACAATCCTGAATCTTATCAGCTCTTCGGCGGGGCCAGATTTTTCTTGGCAATCATGCTTGGCGAGATGCTCGCCTTCGGCACACTGGTTGCCATTGCGGTCATTTACCGTCGCCGCGCCGAGATACACCGTCCCATGATGCTCTTGGCAACATTGATGATCGTCTCGGGTTCCCTTGGTCGCTGCCCGTACATCGGAAATTTTGCCATCATGCCGCCTTTGTACATACTCGGTCCGGCGCTGGTGCTGGGTGCTTTGTTCCTGCTTCTCCAATGGGCGATGGTCCGCGTCGTAAGTCGATGGTATGCGCTCGGTTATTCCGCAATTGTACTTGCGTCATTCGCTTTCATCGTGACCGGCCACAGCTCTTTGTGGAATCAGATAGCGGGAGCGATTGCCCCGTAGACGCGGCTCTCAAGGGCCGGGCCGGTGGCCCACACAGCGGATCCTATCCCAACCAGTGACTGCCCTTGACGAACCCAGCGCCCATCTCCTGCCAGTCAGCCGCGTACATACACCGGCTTACACCTTGACAAAGTCTCCCCTTGTAGATACGCTACCTTTTACAGATATAGCTTTATAGTATAGTAAGTAGAGCGGGACCTAAACCCTTTGCGCTCTAGATTTTGCGTATAAGTTCTTTGACACCAAGATTTTGAAAGGAATTTCTCGCTAACGCTATGATTCTGAAAGACCGAGGGGGGAGGGGGGCTACCCCCGGTACTAGATGGTAAATAGCCAGTTCGCGGTGACTGTCTCTTCCTATCGAACCGGATGAGCCTTCCAGCTAGGTTGCAGGTTACGCCGAGCGCCGCTAAATTAGGTGCGAGCGTTGAAGCTGTGTAGAAAAAAGGACTCTCCCAATGGAATCTGCCGCTGCATTCATCGACGAGAAGGTCAAGCAACTTGGGGACTGGCGCGGGAAGACGCTCGCGAAAGTCCGTGACATTATCCACAAGGCAGACCCGGAGATCGTCGAAGAGTGGAAGTGGGCCAAGGCGACATCGCCGGGGGTTCCCGTCTTCTCGCACGCCGGCATCGTCTGCACCGGAGAAACTTACAAGAACGCCATCAAGCTGACCTTTGCCAAGGGCGCTTCACTGAAAGACCCTTCCGGCCTATTCAACGCCAGCCTCGAGGGGAATGTCCGGCGCGCTATCGACATCCACGAAGGGGACAAGATCAATGAGGCGGCGCTGAAGGATCTCATCCGCGCAGCAGTGGCGCTCAATCTCAAGGGCAAAACCAAGACCAAGCCGCGGTGAAACCAGAATCGGCAATTCCGGAATAGATTTACTTTCGCTAAGCGATCGCCGACTTCGGCTCTAAAGAGGCGACAGTTCGTCTTCGCTCTCCTGCTTCTTGCCGCGGACAATCTTCTTTTCCAGGAAGCTGCGGGCCAAATCCTGCCCTCCGAGACCGAACGCGATCGCTAATCCAAGCATGAGGGCTCCGAAGGCGATGCCGAAGGCGACGAGCATGGTTTGTTCCGCCAGTCCCAGCTCTTCAAAAGCGACCGATAGTACGAAAGCCAGAATGATGCTGCGAACGGCGAGACTCAAAACCCTGGGTGAAGGCATGTTGGCGTTTACTGCGGCGAGTAACGCGGCGCGCGCGAAGAAGTTTGCGGCCAGCATGCCGAACAATCCGATGAACATCGCGACTAGAAGACGAGGGAAAAAAACAAAGGCCTTCTCGATTTGCTCTTGCAGGCCCAGAATTCCGAGCGCATTCACGCCGAGCAGAATAAAGCCTAGCCAAGCCATCCAGAAAACAAACCGGCTCAGCACTTCCGTTGCCGAAGGTAACGCGGCTTTGCTTAGTAATTGGGAAGCGCCAGCGTTTTCGGAGAGCTTGTCAAACTTGACTAGTCTCAAAATGCTGCGAAGAACCACTTTTATGGCGTACGCGATCCCCCAACCCACCAGACCAAGGGCGAGCAGCACGATCAGACGGGGAAGGAAGTGCGCGAAACTTGCGGCGATATCGTGCAGCACCTGACTTAGTTCAGTGAGAATCATTTCTCGCATGGTGGCCTCACTCTCCCGATTTCCACTGTTGCAACAGATAGGGTTTCAATCGCTCAAACTCAAGGCACAGGTTTTCGATGTTGCTTTCCACCGCGTCAGCCGAAGCGCTGCGATTTTCGATCAGGAAGGTTAAGGCCCGGCCGCGGAAGAGCGGCGCCAAGGCCTGGATGATGTGGTCGCGGCTGATCACAGACTTGCGATAGGAGGCGGCAAATTCGTACACGGTCTTGACCCACAGTTCCGCGGGGTACTCAAAGTCGTCTTCTTCCATCCGGGCAATTCGCTGGAGTTCGGCCAGAGTGGAGGGAGAAAGAATTGCCTGAAAGACGGACTGTAATTCGGCAACTCCGTTGGAGAACATATCTCGCAGACGCTTGCGATTTACCCGCAGCGGTTCCAGCAGGACCTCATGTTCGGATCCGGTGGTGGGAACTGGCTGCGATCCCGTCACAATGCTCCAGAGTGGAAAGTCCGGTTCCAGTGCGGAGAACAATGATCCGACAGTTTGCCGCAATGCGGGGACCAGGTCCGCGGCATTGCGTTCGACGTGAAGTTTCTCTCCCAGAAAGCACTGGCAGATCCGGGAATTTCCCGTGATTGCTGCGAGGTTGAAGCGGAGTTCGACGCCCACTCCGCCCGTTCCATCACCCCAAACATCTCGTCCAAGGAATTGAGTTCCGAGGCGACCGGAGAAACCGAATTCCGGCGAATAAGGCTCCCGGATTCTAAGTCCGTAGAGAGCGCGGGTCATCGGGTAGAGCAGATTCGTCATGAGCAGGCCTTCAAACTTGTGCCGGCGGTAGGTGGGACTCACAAGATCGAAGCCATCGTGATAAATGGGGCGCAGGAGCTTCGATGAGCCAGTCGGGTTCGATGTTCGGTGATTGCGGCGACATCAACACGCAGGCCTTGGCGCGTAAGAGTTCGGTGGCAGCGAGGATCGACCGAAGGGCAGCTCCGCTTGATTGACCGTTCCTACATTGGGTGCTGATCGAGTGCAATGTCCGGAGGGCGTATGGCTTGGACACCTGGCGGACATCATCGATGGAGACGCCGGTGGCCAGGTCGGGAGTGCCATCGCGCGATCCCGCGTCGACGTTAATGATAGCGACACGCTCTCTAGGAAAACCCTGGAGGATGCCGCTCTGAATCGTATTTACGATCGATCCGATGGTTTTGGCATTGTTGTGAGTCGGTAGACCGACGAGGATGTCCACTTCGCCAATGTTGATCAGCTGGCGAAGAAAATCATCGGTAAGAAAGCTCTCCTCTGCCAATTCCGTCTCCGATCGAAGTGTTGCGCGTTACGCGAAGCTCGCGAGCCATAGTTCGCTAGATTCGCCGCAGTCGAAACCAGTAAAACTGATAAGGTCCCAGGGTGAGCTGATATGGGAGTTCGCCCACCCGGGGAAACATATTCCGGCCGGACATCTCGATCGGAATACTCCCTTTGTAGCGCCGCAGGTCAAGTTCGACCGCCTGGGCGGTTCCCGAAAGATTATTGACTACCAGGACCGCCTCTTTTTCCAGTCGTCGAACATAGGCCAGGATACGGTGATTGGCGGGATAGAGAAACTCAATCAGTCCCCTGCCAAAGACAGCCGTGGAATTGCGAACGCGGATGATGCGTTGCATCCAATTAAGAAGCGAATGTTCACTCGCTTTTTGCCGCAACACGTTGACCGCGGGATAACCATATACCGGATCATGAATCAGAGGGGCGTACAGACGCTCCGAGGGCGCTTCTGAGAAACCGGCATTGCTTTCCCCGGTCCATTGCATCGGCGTTCGCACTCCGTTGCGGTCGCCCAAATTGATGTTATCGCCCATGCCAATTTCATCACCGTAATAAATGATCGGCGTACCCGGTAAAGACATCAGCATTCCATTCAGCAACTCGATGCGCCGACGGTCATTGGCGAGCAAAGGCGCAAGCCGCCGGCGGATGCCAAGGTTGAGCCGCATGGTTTTGTTTTCCGCGTACATGTCATACATGTAATCGCGCTCCATGTCGGTAACCATTTCCAGCGTCAATTCATCATGGTTGCGCAGGAATAAACACCATTGGCAGGATGACGGAATCTCTGGAGTCTGTTGCAAAATCTCCGTGATCGGCTTACGGTCTTCCAGCTTCAGGCCCATGAACATTCTCGGCATCAGGGGAAAATGGAAGGCCATGTGGAATTCATCGCCGTCAGCGAAATACGGACGGAGGTCGGTGGGCCATTGATTCGCTTCCGCGAGAAGCATTCTGCCGGGATAATTTGCATCCAGCCTGCGCCGCAACTCTTTTAGTACCTCATGAGTTTCGGGAAGGTTCTCGCAGTTCGTGCTCTCACGTTCCACCAGGTAGGGGACGGCGTCCAGGCGGAAGGCATCGACGCCTAGCTCCAGCCAGAATTTCATGACTTCCCACATCTGTTCCCGAACCGCGGGATTGTCATAGTTCAGATCGGGCTGGTGGCTGAAGAAGCGATGCCAATAGAAGGACTTCGAGATCGGATCCCAGGCCCAGTTGGATTTTTCGGTATCCAGAAAGATGATACGGGCGCCTTTGTAACGGTTGTCGGTGTCGCTCCAGACGTACCAATCACGCCGGGGATTGTCCGTGGAACTGCGCGACTCCTGAAACCAGGGATGTTGATCCGAGGTGTGATTGGATACCAGTTCGATGATGACCCGGATGCCGCGCTCGTGAGCGGATCCGAGAAACTTCTGGAAGTCTTCGAGGGTTCCGTAACTGGGATGGACGGAGTGGTAGTCAGCGATGTCGTAGCCGTCGTCGCGCAGAGGCGAGGGGAAAAATGGCATGAGCCAAATCGCGTTGACTCCAAGTTCCTGAAGGTAGTCGAGCTTGCCTTCAAGGCCCTGAAAATCACCGATGCCGTCACCATTACTATCGTGGAACGTGCGGACGTGAACCTGGTAAATGATCGCGTCCTTGTACCAAAGCACATCCCGGTTTAGTGGCATTCAAGTATCCCGTTCTTGACGTGGGAAGGCATCATCATCGCGGCAACAGGCAGCACAATCACTGATGAACTCCGACGACCCAGAGAAATGAAATCGATCAGAATCCCACCGCATCGCGGAAAGTTCACGTTTCAACTTTACGCAAGTGTGCTGGTTCAGGGCAAGATGCGTTCCATTCTGAGAATCGACGATCGCGGAGCGCATCTATCATTTCTTGAGGTCCTGGTGCTCATCGCCAAGGTGATGACTGCGCCACGCGTCAGCCCTACTCTGCGACCAGCAGAGACACCGGAAGCAGTTCAAATTGCTCGTTGAGGGAGATCTGCGAGTCCGCACTGAGACTTTTTCCGGTGAAGAGATTGCGATACCGCCGCTGATGAAAGGCTTCCGTCAGGACAACGGAAGTGTCTTTCCAGAATTCCTCGCCCAAGGGAAGGGAAGACTTAGGCGCGACCCTGGCAGTCAGGCGAGGAGCAATCGCGATCACAGCATCTCTACCGTGTTGCCGGGCAAGGGCAACGACATTTTCACTCCGTTTTCCGCGAACGGAGAGCGGGACATATTCGCCATACAGGAAGAGGTCGCTCGATCGGCGGCGCAGATTCAGGGCCACGGCAGTGCAGAATAGTTTGAGTTCTCCTGTGGGCCAGCGTTCCAACATGCCGAGCAACAATTGCTTCCAGCGTTCCGTTTCGCAGTCGCCTTCAAGAAGAGGCCGAACACCTTGCAAGAGTGCCGCTCTGGCGGTGTAATCCACGGGACGACGGTTGTCGGGGTCCACCAGGGTCAAGTCCCACAACTCTGTTCCCTGATAAAAGTCCGGCACGCCGGGGCTCGCGACTTTCAGCACTAACTGGGCAAGCGAGTTCACTACACCAGCCATGGCAATGCGATTCTGGAAGGGCAAAAAGTAGCGCAGGAATTTCTTGCCTTCGGAACCCGTGAGGGTGTGCCGGACGAAATCGTGGACGGCATCGTCATAAAGCGAATTGGGATGAATCCAGCTGGAGTGGATTTTCTCTTCCTTAACCGCCTTCAACATATATTCCTGCATGCGCTCCACAAACTGCGGAGGCGGCTGATCGAGAACATCCGAGGGCCACGATCCCAGCAGGGCCTGATAATAGAGATATTCGTTGGCGCGGTCGGGAGCAGGCTCTCCTTGGACGATGGTTTTCAGGCGGGCGTTGATGCGGCACCAGCGCGACAGTTCGGTGCGGAAGTCGTCGGGAATTTCGGAGAGCACGCTGATGCGGCTGCGGGCGTCCTCACCCCGCTTGGTGTCATGGGTCGAAGTACACAACATGGAAAGCGGCCAGCGCTCGCGGCGCCTGGCATTCTGTTCGTGGAACTCGGCGACACTGCACCCAAAGCGCGCCGGTTCGCCGCCGACCTCGTTTAGTGAGAGCAGCGGGCTGTAGCGGTAAAACGCCGTGTCTTCCACGCCTTTCGCCTGCACTGGGCCGGTGTACTGCTGGAACTTCATCGCGAATTTCACTCGCCGCTGGTATTCCTCTTCCGATAATCCGGGATGTTTTTGCGGCAGCATCATCTGGCGAATGAAGGCGAACATCGAAGGCTCCAGGACCGGATTACGCCGCAGGGCTTCTGAAATGGCGGTATCCACCACGCGCTCGTCGAAACTGTCAAATCCTTCGCTGGTGAAATAGCTTCGGTAGACTGGGAAACATGCGACCACTTCGCGGAGACCTTCCTGCAAACTGTCGAGCGTGAAGTCACGATAGCGCCGGTTGGATTCGGAGATGCGATTCAGTTCGTGCGCCAGCACATTGAGCTCGCTGGACATGGAACTGGTCACGATCAGTTGCTTGCTCTCATACACCAGGTCAGAGAAACGGCTGGTGCGTTCGGTGAAACGGACGTAGAGCTTGTGGAGGGCGGTTGCGCTGGCCGGGTCGACAAATAATCCAGCAACATCGTTCAGAAATTCATAACCGGTCGTGCCGTGTACCTCCCAATCCTGGCGCAGCCCTTCCCCGCGCGAAACAATCTTTTCAACCAACACATACAGGGAACCGCCATCGGGAGCGCAGTGTTTCTGCAAGTTGGAAAAATACTGTTTCGGATCGAACAGTCCATCCACGTGATCGAGGCGCAGGCCGGTAACCAAGCCCTGGCGGGTCAATTCGCTGACCAGCATGTGGGCGACCTCGAAGACGGCAGGGTCTTCCATGCGTATCCCAGCCAGCTGGTTGATGTCGAAGAAGCGGCGGTAGTTGATCTCGTGGATCGCGGTTTTCCAATATGAGAGACGGTAGGGTTGAAGATCGAGCAACTGATGAAGGCGATTGAAGCTTTGCGGGACTCCGGCCTTGCCGTTAAAGTCACGGACGTTTGCTTCGATGTAACGACTGATGACGGGCGACTTCACTACCAGGGTTGCCAGGCGTTCCGCGGCAACCGCTTTTTCGCGATCGCGGTCCGCCATCCGTTCCGATTCTCTTTCTGTGAATGCGGGAATGTGGTCGAGATGGAAAATGATGCTTAGCAATTCGCGGAGGTCGGGGTCATCTTCCGGCAGTTGGCTGCGAAGATCGTCGAGACCGTGGCCCAGAAGCACGCGCATCTGCCGGGGGTTCAAGGGAAGATTGTTGCTGTAGTACTGGAGCGAAAAAGATCCAGCTTCGAAATGAAGTTGTAATTGTCCAGCTTCCAGGACATTGCCATATTGGTCGTCGAGGATGGGCAGCAGAACCTTGTCCTTGAGTTCGTCTTTTACCGGGTCCCAGTCAATGTCGAAGAAACTGGCAAAGGGAGAAGACGGGCCATTCTCCAGCACGCTTCGCCATTTCAGGTTAGCTTGGGGATCGATCCCCATGTGATTGGGGACGAAGTCGAGAACCAGTCCCATCGAGTGCTGTTGTAAGGTGGCACACAGGGCATCGAAGTCCTCGCGACTGCCAAGTTCGGGATTGAGGCGGTTGTGGTCGCAGATGTCGTACCCGTGGGTACTTCCTGGAGTGGAAGCAAAGAATGGAGAAACGTAACACTCGGTGATGCCCAGCGCGGACAGGTAAGGAACGACTTCGCGAGCGTCCCGGAACCCGAAACTCGGATTGAGTTGCAGGCGATAGGTACTGGTCGGAATGCGGGTCGGCTGCTCGCTCAAAATCGGTCGCCTCTAGGTTGGAATCGCACGCAATAAAACGGCGCCGGGCCGCGCGAACCGAATTTTCGGCGGTTGCCCGGTAAGCGCTACGGGGACCGGATCGGACGTAAATGTGTCGTCTTCTGTGGTTAACACTTTATCCCAAACCAAGTTTGCGGGAAGGTTGGCGATGGCATGCGCGGCCAAGTCGTGCTCTCCTGAGTCGCGAAGGTGAATCACCGCCAGTATGCGATCCGCACCCGAATGTCGGCAGAGTAGCAGACCGTTCTCTGCCAGGGGAAAGATTTCGCAGCCGGCGCGCGAGCTATCCTGAAATGCAGGATCGTCCAATCGCAAGCGTAGAAGTGTTTTATACAGAGCGAGCGTACCAGCATGGGGCTGCATGCTGGTTTCCTCCCAATCCAAGCGGCTACGGAGAAATGTTGCTACGTCCTGTGGATCGGGAATATTTTCGCGGGAGACGGGATCATTGAAAGCGGAAAAGTGCGCGAATTCGCGGCGCCGACCTTCTGTGACAAGGCGGCCGAGTTCCGGGTTGTGGTCGGTGAAGTATTGAAATGGAGAGGAACTCGCCCACTCCTGTCCCATGAAGAGCAGGGGGATCTCCGGCGCCAGCAAGAGCAGCACGGTGGCGGCGCGATACGAGGGCAGGTCGACTAAGTGGTTCAAGCGCTCTCCCAGGGCGCGATTGCCGACCTGATCGTGGTTTTGCAGGCAAACCACAAATGAGGAAAAGGGAAGAGCGCTGGGGTCAGTACCTCGAGGTTTGCCCAAATGAGGAGACTCCTGGCCGCAGTAGAACCATCCTTTGCGCGCGGTTGTGGCAATGTCGGTTACGGCGCCGGAGTAGTCCGCGTAGTAGCCGTCGTGCTCGCGGGTCAGGCAGCAGTGGACTTCATGGTGAAGATCGTCGGCCCAGGTGGCGTCGAGTCCATAGCCGCCGGCAGGGCGCGGCGTCGCCATGATCGACAGATTACGCTCGTCTTCCGCGATGATGAGTGCCTTGCGACGCGAACCCTGCATCGAGTCCTCAACTGCTTCGGTGAGCTCGGCGAGAAAATGCTTCGGGCTGTCGTCCGCGATGGCGTGGGTAGCATCCAGGCGCAACCCGTCGAAGTGATACTCGTGAATCCAGTGCAAAGCATTTTCGATGAAGAAGCGGCGCACCATGTCGCTGTGCGGACCGTCAAAATTGATGCCTGCGCCCCACGGGCTGCGGTGTTGTTCCGAAAACACAAATGGACTATAGGCGGGAAGATAGGCGCCGTCGGGGCCGAGATGGTTGTAAACCACGTCGAGATAGACGGCGAGCCCGAACTGGTGGGCGGTGTTGACCAGGCGGCGTAAATCGCGCGGCGTGCCATAGCATCGGGCCGGCGCGAAAATGGAAGCGCCATCGTATCCCCAATTTCTCATGCCAGGAAAATCGGCGACCGGCATCAGTTCGACGGCACTAATGCCCAGGTCGCGAAGGAAGGGCAGGCGGTCCAGTGCCGCCAGGAAGGTGCCTTCCGGCGTGAAGGTTCCGACGTGGAGTTCATAGAGCACAAGTTTTTCGATGGCGATCCCTTCCCATCGAGAGTCGGACCATCGAAAAGAAGATGGATCGATGAGCTGGGAAGGACCGTGAATTCCCTGGGGTTGGTAACGGGACGCGGGATCGGGCCAGGCAGGCTTGCCGTCTACCTGGTAACGGTAGAGGGCCCCGGGCTGCACGGTCTTCATCCGCTCAGAGAAAAAGCCGTCTGTGTTTTTCTCCATGGGAAAGTGAAGGGGAGACCGGCCCTCGGCTTCCATGAGCAGGTCGACGCTGGTGGCGTCGGGCGCCCATACCCGGAAGATAGATTCGCCTTGCCGCCGATAACTTCCGAACGTGGGTTGCCATGCCATCAGTCTGCAATCTCCGGGTAGGAAAAATGTGGCGGCGAGATCCTAGATGCCGCGCACCGCACCGTTTTTGAAAGGGTCCCCCGCTACCAACCGCAGAACGACGACCGACCGGCCTTCGAGCCTGTAAGTTGCGTCGCGACGCATCAGTGCTGGCGGCGATTTTGGGTCGGAAGTATCCAGCAGGCGTTCCCAGCGTTCACCTGCCTGCTTGCCGGGGAGCCGGAAAAGGATGCGGCCGTGGTGGGCATTGACCATCAGAAAGAGAGTGTCGGCTTTGACGGGTTCGCCGTGCTCGTCGATTTCATCGAGCGTGCTGCCGTTGAGCAAGACTCCAAGGCAGCGGGCGAAGTGGTCGGCCCATGCCTTGTCGGTCATCTCCGTGCCGCGCGGTTCGTACCAGGCGATATCTTTGATATCCGTTCCACGAATGGCGCGCCCCTGAAAAAACCTCCTGTGACGGAGCACCGGGTAACGCTTTCGAAGCCCAATGACATAGGCGGTGAAGTCGGCCAAGTCTTTCTGCGAGGGGGACCAATCCCAATGCACCCAACTGAGTTCGTTGTCCTGACAATACGCGTTGTTGTTTCCCTGTTGGGTGCGGCCGCACTCGTCGCCGCCGCAGAGCATAGGCACTCCCTGGGACAAAAAGAGGGTGGCGATAAAGTTGCGGCGCTGCTGCTCGCGCAAGGCCAGGATCGCGGGGTCGTCGGTGGGGCCCTCCACTCCGCAATTCCAGCTCAGATTGTTGTTGTCGCCATCGCGGTTGTCTTCCAGGTTCGCCTGGTTGTGTTTTTCGTTGTAACTCACCAGATCATTGAGTGTGAAGCCGTCGTGACTGGTAACAAAATTGATGCTGGCGTAAGGACGGCGTCCGCTGTGACTGTAAAGATCGCTGCTCCCTGCCAGGCGCGTTGCCAGTTCTGAAGCGACGCCGCCATCTCCCTTCCAGAAGCGCCGGATGGCGTCGCGGTATTTGCCATTCCATTCCGTCCAGCCCACCGGAAAATTTCCCACCTGGTAGCCGCCCTCTCCGATGTCCCAGGGTTCGGCGATCAATTTGACCTGGGACAGCACCGGGTCCTGGTGAATGATGTCAAAGAAGGCACCGAGCTTGTCGACTTCATGAAGTTCGCGGGCGAGCGCGGAGGCCAGATCGAAACGGAAGCCGTCCACGTGCATCTCCAGCACCCAGTAGCGAAGGCTGTCCATGATCAGTTGGAGGACTCTGGGATGACGGACGTTCAGCGTATTGCCGCAGCCGGTGTAGTCCATGTAGTAGCGGGGATTGCCCTGCGTGAGCCGGTAGTACGCTGCGTTGTCGATTCCGCGCAGAGAAAGCGTTGGGCCGAGATGATTGCCTTCGGCGGTGTGGTTGTAGACCACGTCGAGGATTACCTCCAAACCTCCAGCGTGGAAATTCTTGACCATGGTCTTAAAGGCTCGCACCGAGTCCAGCGGAGCATTGGTCATCGAGTAGCGGATCTCAGGCGCAAAGTAGGCGAGGGTACTGTAGCCCCAGTAGTTTGACAATCCCTGGCTGACGAGATGGTGGTCGTAGGCGTGATGGTGGACCGGCATGAGTTCGACCGCCGTTACACCCAGTTTCCGCAGATACCGGATCACCTGCTCAGACGCGAGGCCGCTGTAGGTTCCACGAACCTTTTCGGGGAGCTCCGATTGGAGCTTGGTGAATCCCTTGACGTGAACCTCGTAAATCACGGTCTCGTGCCACGGTGTGTCTGGGCGGCGCTCGTTCCCCCAGGTGAATGCACTGTCGATTACCGCAGCGAGCGGAGCGAAGGCCGCGTTGTCGCGCGTGTCCATCGACAAATCGGCGTCATCGCCACCTTGCTGATAGGCGTACATTTCGGGCGCCCATTCGACGGTGCGTGCCACTGCCTTGGCATAGGGATCGAAGACAATCTTGTTGGGGTTGAAGCGATGTCCCACGAGAGGATCGTAGGGACCGTGAACCCGATACCCGTAGGCTTGACCGGGCAATGTCCAGGGCAGGTATCCGTGCCAGACCATGTCGGTCTGTTCCGGTAATACCACACGTTCTGCTTCCACCTTATCGTGGGCTGAATCAAAAAGGCACAATTCGACTTTGGTCGCGTGCTCGGAAAAAATGGCGAAGTTGACACCCGCGCCGTCCCATGTGGCGCCCAGTGGATAGGGTGAACCCGATCGTATCTTCATAAAGGCACGGCTCTAAAGGTTACTTCCTCGCGAGTGCCATATTTGGCACATCAGCGTGCAGCGAATCACATGCCCGGCCCCAGTGCTCCATCTCATGATCCTCCCTGCGGGCTAGAGGAGACACCGTCGCATAATACCTGATCGTCAATTCCGGACCGTTTCTTGAGTGGAGGGTTCGATGCGGTCCGTCTGTCGTCATGGTCAGAAGTTCAACAACTGGAAACTCGAGGGCTCGCATTAGTGAAGGCTGAAGCCGATCCCGCCGATGGCAATTGACAGGGAGTTTTGCTTGAAAATGATCACGTGGGGACCGCAGGATCTATCGTGACGACAACCATCCTTCTGGCCGAGTACCATAAGATTCAGCGGCTTACGACCGAGCGAATTCTGCGCAAGTCAGGCTACATAGTTCTGAACGCGTCGGATGGCGAGGAAGCTGTGCGGATCGCGCGCGAGTCGATCCCAGACCTCGTCCTCTTAAACGTCTTATTACCCAAATTGCGGGGCCGGGACGTAATGTATGCGCTGAAGGAGACTCCAGCCACGGCGCAGATCCCAATCGTGTTTTTCAGCAGCCTGCCGCAAACCAACGAGGACAGGCTGAAGAAGGAAGGCGCGGCCGGTTATTTCGAGAAATCGCGATTGGCGAACCGAGGGAGCGGGCAGAAGGAGTTGATCCAGTTGATCGAGGAAATTCTCCAGAAATCGAGAAATTCTGCCGAGTCAGAGGCCCTTCCTCCTAATGCCAATCTCAACGGCTCCTGATCGGGAACCTTATCGCTCTCGCGACCACCTCATTTCTCCGCACTAGGAAGGTGCCAGTAAGTCATCTTTTGAGTTAAGCTGCTCTGGCAGTATTTCCCGGTCGCGTCGGGCGGTTGAGCTTACGGCGCCGGTCGCGGAGTCTTGAAAATGGCCGATGCCCTGGCGGTTCGCGCAGATCGATCCTCGATTGCCGAGCTGGATGTGCTCTGGATCACCGCCGGTCTGGGGTGCGACGGGGACACCATCGCCATGACTGCTGCCACGCAGCCGAGTATTGAAGACATCCTGGGGGGAGGCATCCCGTGGATTCCGAAGGTCCACCTCTATAATCCATTCCTATCGATCGAAAATGGGGATGAATTTATGGCCTATTTTCATCGAGCTGCCGAAGATTCCTCTCGCAATCCTTTCATTCTGGTCATTGAGGGATCCATTCCCAACGAGAACAACAAGCAGGAAGGTTATTGGGCATCGTTCGGCACCGACGCAAAAACGGGTCAGCCGATCACGACCTGTGAATGGATCGACCGGCTTGCTCCCAAAGCCTGGGCGGTGGTGGCGGCGGGTACGTGTGCCACGTATGGAGGAATCCACGCGATGGAGGGGAATCCGACTGGCTGCATGGGTCTGCCCGACTACCTTGGCTGGAAATGGCGGTCGAAAGGCGACATCCCGATCGTCTGCGTTCCCGGATGTCCGGTGCAGCCCGATAATTTCATGGAGACGTTGCTCTATCTCTTACACATGGCGACGGGGCATGCGCCCATGATCCCGCTCGACGATGCTCTGCGTCCGACATGGCTGTTCGGCAGCACAGTGCATGAGGGCTGCGATCGCGGCGGTTACTACGAGCAGGCGCAGTTTGGCGATGAATACGGATCGCCTTTATGCATCGTAAAATTGGGCTGCTGGGGCCCCGTGGTGCAATGCAACGTCGGCAAGCGCGGGTGGATGGGCGGCATTGGTGGCTGCCCGAACGTGGGCGGAATCTGTATCGGCTGTACCATGCCGGGTTTTCCTGACAAATTCATGCCCTTCATGAATCAGCCGCCGGGATCGTTGCTTTCGTCGCACGCGGTGCAGACCTATGGGCGAGCCATCCATGCCCTGCGCCGCTTTACGCAGGCTTCTCTTAATAAAGAGCCCAGCTGGCGCAAGCGGCCGAGTGCGGCGAAAAAGACAATAGAGTAGACCGATGACTTCGGTTCCACCAACTGGCGCGGATCGAGACGGCCAAGCCGCTACGGCGGAACTTGCGAGCGCGGAGTGGGCCACCGAAGTCCTGCAGGAACTTGCTGGAGTGTTCGCGCCGGAGGTTCGCGGTTCCACCGCGCATCCCGGACACTATCGCGCCGATTTCGGAACAGGGTCGCTCACGATTGAACAACTCCCCGACCCGGAAGAAAAATATCAGGCGCTGCTCGATCAGCTGCCCGCCGTCGTTTTCATGGCCTATCTCGACCGTGGGATTGGCGAAGCGTATGTGAGCCCGCAAATTGAGGAGTCGCTTGGGTTTTCGCAGGCGGAGTGGCTGGAAGATCCGGTGCGGTGGTTCCATCAGATTCATCCCGATGACAAACAGCGCTGGAGCATCGAGGCGGCGGAAATGTTCTTGTCGGGCAACCCGCTGCGGTCGGCCTATCGCGTCCTGGCGCGCGATGGACGGGTGATCTGGTTCCATTGCGAAGCGAAAATGATGCGGCGCGCTGACGGCGAGCCCTGGTTTATCCACGGTATTGCTTTCGACATTACCCACCTGAAGAACACCGAGGAACAGCTTCACGAACAACGCAATTTCCTGTCGGCCGTCCTGGAAACGGTGGGGGCTTTGGTGGTAGTGATGGACCTCCAGGGCAGGATTATCAGTTTCAATCGGGCGTGCGAAAAGATGACTGGCTATCCGCTGGCTGAAGTGGAGGGCAAGCGTATCTGGGATTTGTTCGTGCCGCCGGCGGAAGTGGGCAGGTTTCAGGAATGGTTTTCCCAGTTGCCGGCAGGTCCTAATCCGCAGACCCATGAAGGCCTTTGGCAGACTCGGGACGGCAGTCAGCGCGTGATCGCCTGGACAACGACGACTCTCGCTGCCGCCGCGCCGGGCACGAGTTACATCATCTCGTCGGGCATCGATATCACGGAGCGCAAGCGGGCGGAAGCGAGGTTCCGCGGCCTGCTGGAAGCTGCGCCGGATGCAGTGGTGGTGGTCAACCGGAGCGGGCAGATCCTGCTGGTCAACGCTCAAGTCGAGAAACTATTTGGCTACGGCCGGGAAGAATTGCTGGGTAATCCCATCGAAATGCTGGTTCCAGAACGGCAGCACGACAAGCACACTGGACATCGCAACAGCTTTTTTGCCGAGCCCAGGGTGCGTCCGATGGGCGCCGGGTTGGAGTTATACGCGCTTCACAAGGACCGGCATGAGTTTCCCGTCGAGATCAGTCTCAGCCCACTGGAAACTGAAGAAGGGCTGCTGGTATCCTGCGCCATTCGCGATATCACGGAGCGCAAGGAGTTGGAGAGAACGATCCTCGAAATCAGCGCGCGCGAACAGCGCCGTATCGGACAGGACCTGCACGACGGACTTGGTCAGCATCTCACCGGCATCGCATTCATGGCGAAAGTGCAGGCACAAAAACTGGCGGAGCGGCATGCCCCAGAAGCCAATGACGCCAATAAGATCGTCGGATTGGTCAATGACGCTATTCTCAAGACCCGGGAGCTATCCCGCGGGCTCTTGCCGGTGGTTTCTGAAGCGCAGGGTCTGATGTCTGCTCTGGAGCTGTTGGGTACGGAGATCGAAGATCTGTTCAGAGTGTCCTGCCGATTCCAATGCGACGAACCGGTCCTGATTCATGATGAAACGAAGGCGACGCATCTCTATCACATCGCACGGGAAGCGGTGAATAATGCCGTCAAGCACGGTTCGGCGCGGAATATCTCCATTTGCCTGGCCGGAAGTGGCGGTCGCGGCATGCTGACCATCACGAATGACGGCGTTCCAATTGCGGAACCGCCGCCGCGTCATGCGGGAGTCGGAATCCATATAATGAATTACCGGGCGGGTATGATCGGGGGCACCCTCGAAGTTCGCCGGGCAGGCCCGCAGGGCGCGGTGGTGACGTGCCTATTTCCGCTGAACGGAAGGGACTAAACGCCATGGACCAGCAGACAGCGGCAAAGAAAAGGATCTTACTGGTCGACGATCATCCGATTGTCCGGCAAGGCATGGCGCTTTTCATTAACCGCGAGGACGATCTCAACGTTTGCGGAGAAGCGGAAGATGCGCTTTCGGCGATGCACGCGATTCCGGCCTGCCGCCCTGACCTGGTGATCGTCGATATCTCGCTTAATGGTCCGGATGGACTCGACTTACTCAAGAGTATCCGGATTCAGTATCCCGGATTACCGGTGCTGATACTGTCGATGCACGATGAGTTGATCTACGCCGAGCGCGCCCTGCGAGCGGGGGCAAATGGTTACATCATGAAACAGGAGGCTACCGAAAAAGTACTGGTCGCGGTGCGCCGCATTCTTCACCAGGAGGTTTACGTCAGCGACCGCGTCGCCAACAAGATGCTGCAGATGTACATCACGGGGTCGACCAGCACAAAGCAATCTCCGGTTGCCGGCCTGAGCGACCGCGAACTGGAAGTTTTCCGGCTGATCGGTGAAGGGCATAGCACGCGCCAGATTGCCGAGGAGTTACACCTGAGCGTTAAAACCGTCGAATCCTACCAGGCGCATATCAAGGAGAAACTCTCTCTCCGCAGCGCCCGCGAACTGGTGCAGCACGCGATTCAGTGGACGATCAGCGAGCGGGTCGCCTGAAGTTTCATTCCCATATCGGGAAAGAACTGTACTGTCGCAAGCTGTCCATCGGGGAATCCCCGATGCCCCTCTGGGTAGTCCCCTCCATTCCGAAATCAGGTTGAGAAGATTCATTTCTTTCTAGATTCTAGGGAGGTTCGCCGCCCGGTTTGTGGGACTGGTCCGGCTGTTCGACGAGAATTCCGGGGTTGTTTTTGACGGAAATACAAGAAATGAAACGGTTGACTACCGGCTTCGGGCATGTTGCGCCGAGGTGTGGCTCGTTGAGATTTGTTGGCAAAGGCTTCCCGGTTTGAAAGGAGACGCAGCGATGGCAGAATCGGTGCCGTACGGTCGCGTTACGCAGAAAGCTCCGCCGGTCGCGGAAATCCACGTGGTCTGGATCACAGCCGGCCTGGGCTGTGATGGAGATTCAGTTTCCATCACCGCCGCCACTCAGCCCAGTATCGAAGACGTGCTGCTGGGAGCGATTCCCGGGCTCCCGAAAGTTCATTTGCATAATCCGGTGCTTGCTTACGAAGTGGGCGATGAGTTCATGAAGTATTTTTACCTCGCCAAGGAAGGCAAGCTTGATCCGTTCGTTCTGGTTGTGGAAGGGTCCATCCCCAACGAGAAGATAAAGAAAGAAGGCTACTGGGCCGCGTTGGGCACCGACGCTGCGACCGGCCAGCCGATTACGACGAATCAGTGGATCGACTGGTTGTCGGAAAAGGCATTGGCAGTGGTGGCGTGCGGGACATGTGCAACCTATGGCGGAATCCATGCCATGGAGGGCAATCCCACCGGCTGCATGGGGCTGGCGGATTATCTGGGATGGGACTGGCGCTCGAAGGCGGGGCTGCCGATCGTGAACGTGCCGGGATGTCCAGTACAGCCCGACAACTTTATGGAAACGATCCTTTACCTGCTGTACCAGGTGGCGGGGCTCGCGCCCATGATTCCTCTCGACGACGAGTTGCGTCCGACGTGGCTGTTCGGACGAACCGTGCACGAAGGTTGTGATCGCGCCGGCTACTACGAGCAAGGTGATTTCGCCGAAGTGTATGGATCGCCAAAGTGCATCGTGAAACTCGGCTGCTGGGGGCCGGTAGTCAACTGTAACGTTCCGAAGCGCGGGTGGATGGCTGGAATTGGCGGTTGCCCGAACGTCGGCGGCATCTGCATCGGTTGCACCATGCCCGGTTTCCCGGACAAGTTCATGCCTTTCATGGACGAGCCGCCGGGCGGCAAAGTCTCCTCCGGTATTTCGGGCGCATATGGGCGCGCGATTCGGGCGCTACGCGGCATCACGCAGAACACTTTGAACAAGGAGCCCAAATGGCGGCATTCGCGGGCTGAACTCACCACTGGTTACCAGGCACGAACCTACTGACCACGATCCTACCCGATATCGAGAGGAGCAAAAAATAATGGCGACTACTACCGCACCATCCAGAGACGTTGCCGGCAAGACACCCAACCTGGTTGAAATGAACTGGGATCCGATCACCAGGATTGTGGGCAGCCTGGGCATTTTCACGAAAATCGATTTCGCCAACCGCCGGGTGGCGGAATGTCACAGCACCTCTTCGATTTTTCGTGGATACAGCATTTTCATGAAGGGCAAAGACCCGCGCGACGCCCACTTCATCACCAGCCGTATTTGCGGAATCTGCGGCGACAACCACGCCACTTGCGCCACTTATGCGCAGAACATGGCTTTTGGGATCCGTCCGCCGGCCATCGCGGAATGGATCGTGAACCTCGGCGAGGCGGCCGAGTACATGTTCGATCACAACATTTTTCAGGACAATCTGGTCGGCGTTGATTTCTGCGAGCAGATGGTGAAGGAAACCAATCCTGGCGTTTACTCGAAGGCGGAGAAGACTGCCGCCCCGCACGCCAACCTGCACGGCTATCGCACCATCGCCGACATCATGAAGGCCCTGAATCCCTTCACGGGCTCGTTCTATCGCGAAGCGCTGCAGATGAGCCGCATGACGCGGGAGATGTTCTGCCTGATGGAAGGCCGTCACGTACATCCCTCGACTCTTTATCCCGGCGGCGTTGGAACCGTGCCCACGGTTCAGCTCTTCACCGATTACATCGTGCGCCTGATGAAGTACGTCGAGTTTATGAAGAAGGTCCTGCCTCTGCACGACGACCTGTTCGATTTCTTCTACGAAGCGCTTCCTGGCTATGAGGAAGTCGGCAAGCGCCGCATTCTGCTGGCTTGCTGGGGATCGTTCAATAACCCCGCCGTCTGCGACTACAGCTACAAAAACATGACGGAGTGGGGACGCGCGATGTATGTCACGCCGGGCGTCGTGGTGGACGGCAAACTCGTCACCACCGATCTGGTCGACATCAACCTCAACATTCGTATTCTGCTTGGTAGTTCGTATTATGACGACTGGCAGAGTTCGGAAACGTTCGTCGCGAAGGATCCGTTGGGTAATCCGGTGGACAAGCATCATCCCTGGAACCAGACTACGATTCCTCGACCGCAGAAACGCGACTTCGGTGGGAAGTATACCTGGGTGATGTCGCCGCGCTGGTACGACAAGCGCACCAAGGATCATCTGGCGCTCGACACCGGCGGCGGACCGATCGCTCGCTTGTGGGCCACTGCGCTAGCGGGCATCGTCGACATCGGATACATCAAGGCCACCGGGCACAGCGTGAAGATGTATCTGCCGAAAACAACGTCGCTGCCGGAAGTCGAGTTCGAATGGAAGGTTCCCAAGTGGAGCAACGCTATTGAACGCGATCGTGCCCGGACTTATTTCCAGGCATACGCCGCTGCTGCGGCGCTCTACTTCGTGGAACAGGCGCTGGGCGAGTTGCACGCGGGACGCACTCGCACCTGGACTGACTTTAAGGTTCCGGAAGAGGCCATCGGCTGCGGCTTCCACGAAGCAGTGCGCGGAGTGCTCTCGCACCACGTTGTCATCCGCGATGGAAAGATTGCGAACTATCACCCGTATCCGCCAACGCCGTGGAATGCCAACCCGCGCGACGTGTATGGTACTCCCGGCCCGTACGAAGACGCGGTCCAGAACACCCCGATCTTTGAGGAGAATGGGCCGGACAAGTTCAAGGGCATCGACATCATGCGCGCGGTACGCAGCTTTGATCCGTGCCTGCCGTGCGGCGTGCATATGTATCTGGGTAATGGCAAGGTCCTGGAGACTCGCCATTCTCCAATGTTCGGGCTCCTTTAGCCCATTGAGCGGGAGTGCCAGCGTTTGTTCCGAGATTGGCTTGGGGGTAGTGTTTCGGAACTGACGCTGACACTCCCGCATTTTCGACAAGGAGAACTGTGGTCGACGAGAAAGATTTTCAAAAGCGCGTGCAACGCATCGGCAGTTTGGTGCGCGAACTGGATGAGATTGCCGATCCAGCCGCGCGGGCTGCCGGCAAACAGTTGGTCCAGGTGCTGATGGATCTCCACGGGACGGGTCTGGAGCGAATGTTGGAGATCGTGTTTGACGCAGGCGAGTCGGGGCGCGCGATCCTCGACAAATTTGGCAATGACTCGCTTGTGGGCAGTCTGCTGGTTCTGTACGGCATTCATCCCCTCGACTTTGAGACCCGAGTAGTGCGCGCGGTGGAGCGGGCGCGTCCACTATTACGCAAGCATAGCTGTGAACTGGAATTGGTCGGCCTGCAGGACGGGCTGGTGCATCTGCGGGTGCAGATCGGCGAGGGCACCTGCGGTTCCACGGCAAAGACGGTGCAGACGATCCTGGAAGATGCGATTTACGAAGCGGCCCCGGATTTGGCGTCGCTGACCATCGATGGGTTGGAAGGGAAGCCGGCTTCCGGATTTGTCGGGATCAACATGCTGCTGGGCAGTCCGCCGGAGCAGGTCGCATCGATTCTGGCAACCGAAAGCGGAGATTGAAGCATCAGCAGGGACAAATTGAGAGGACGAATTGGCCAGCATGACAAACCAGGGGCAGATGCAAGCGGCGTCGGAGGCATTCGGAACACTGCGCCAATTCGCCCGCAAGCAGCGACCGGTGGAGCGCTGCGAGCTGTGCAGCACGGAATTGTCGCCCCATCATCCGCACCTGATTGAACTCGCCCAGCGAAAATTAACTTGCGCCTGCGACCCGTGTGCGATGTTGTTCAGCGGCCAAGCGAACCCCAAGTACAAGCGTGTGCCCCGGCGAGTGCGCTCTCTCACCGACTTTCAGATGACGGATGCGCAATGGGACGGGCTCCTGATCCCCATCAACATGGCATTCTTTTTCAGCAGCAGCATCGATGAACGCGTCATCGCGCTTTATCCCAGTCCGGCGGGGGCTACCGAATCTTTGCTCGCGCTCCAGACCTGGAACAGCATTGTTGAACTGAACCCCGAACTCGATGAAATGGAATCTGACGTCGAGGCTTTGCTGGTGAACCGCGTTGGGCAGAACCGTGGCGTGGCGCAAGCCGACTATTTCATTCTTCCGATCGACGAATGTTACAAACTGGTCGGACTGATTCGCACTCACTGGAAGGGGCTGTCGGGAGGGACTGAAGTCTGGCACGAAATTGCCAACTTTTTCTCCACGCTGCGCGATAAAGCGGAAGTTCCGTCCAGGAGGCAAAATGCCTGAACTGAATTTCAAGATTGAAGGCGCGGAAGTAACGCCTTTTGCCGCAGCCCCGCAACTTTCTATCAAACTCGGGATCACGAATACCCCCGCGGACGAGCGCATTCACACCGTCGCCTTACGCTGCCAGATTCAGATTGAAGTGACTCGCCGCCACTACACTGCGGAAGAGCAGAAGCAACTCCTCGATCTCTTTGGCGAGCCCGATCGCTGGGGCACGACACTCCGCAGTCTGCTTTGGACTCTCGCCGGCGTAGTCGTTCCAGGCTTTCAGGGAACCACCACCGTTGACGTGCCCGTGCCGTGCACGTTCGACTTCAACGTGGCGGCCACGAAATATTTTTACGCGCTAAATGATGGTGAGGTGCCCATCAACATGATGTTCAGCGGCACCGCTTTCTATGCGACTGCCGACGGCAGCCTGCAAGTTGCGCCAATTTCCTGGGATAAAGAAGCGCGCTTCAAGTTACCCGTGAGAATCTGGCGGGACATGATGGAAACTTACTATCCCAACACGGCCTGGCTCAGCCTGCGCCGGGACGTGTTCGAGCGCCTTTACCAATACAAGATGCGCAACGGGATCACCTCGTGGGAGGAGGCACTGGAAACGGTTTTACCGGTGGAGGAGGTGGTTGGCTCATGAACCTCGCCGCGCTCGACCAGATCGCCAAAGCCGTTCTGTACGAGGGTTACATGCTGTATCCGTATCGCCCGTCGGCGGTGAAGAACCAGCAGCGGTGGAATTTTGGCGTGTTGTATCCGCAGTTGTATAGCGAAGCGCAAAACGGCACCGATGCATGCATGATGCAGACCGAATGTCTGGTGCAGGGTGGTCCACTCACTGAACTTGAAGTCAGGATCCGCTTTCTTCATCTGATGGAACGTTCCGAACGGAATCTTGCGGGGGAGACTCTGACCTGCTGGCACGAGGCGGTCGAACGGGAAGTTGGGGTGCCGGCCTTGGCTGTGGGGGAAATGAAAGAGCCATTGCATTACGAGTTCAGTTTTCCGGCCGGACAGACCACGGAATCGGTAGACGGTTCGGCGGCAGGCGCCGGCAGCGTGATCGTTCGGCGCCAGGAAGCCGTCCGCGGGGCGGTGGAAATCAGCGTCGTCTCGTCGGACGGCGAGACAGTGAAAATTCGTGTTCGAGTGCATAACCAGACGCCTCTGGAGATGACTCCTGCTACCTCCCGAGACCAGGCCTTGATGAGATCGCTTGCCTCCAACCACACGTTGCTGGGGCTACAGGAGGGAGCTTTCGTCTCGTTGCTCGATCCTCCGGAAGCGTTACGCGATCTCGCGAGTAGTTGCCAGAACATCGGCACCTGGCCGGTTCTGGTGGGCGAAGAGGGAAGCCGCGACACGATGATTTCGTCGCCTATTATTCTGTATGACTATCCGCAAATCGCGCCGGAGAGCGCCGGCGACCTGTTTGACGGCACCGAGATCGATGAGATTCTCTCGCTCCGGATCATGACCCTGACCGAGGAAGAAAAAAATGAAATCCGTTGCTCAGACAACCGGGCGCGACAAATTCTGGAACGGACCGACAACGTACCGCCGGAGCAGTTTATGAAGTTGCACGGGGTATTACGCGGCATGCGCCCACTCAGGGGAGACTCGCAATGAACGAGTGGGAATGGCAGCTTCTCGAAGATAAGGCGACGGTTGACCACGTGCTCATTGCGGGCGTGGAAGTGAAGGTAGGCGATCCCGTACGCCTGCTGCCGCGCAAGGGCGGCGACGTTCTCGATATTGCTCTCGCCGGCCAGACCGCGATCATCGAAGCTATCGAACAGGATTACGAAGGCAAGTGCCACATTTGCGTGGTGCTCGACGACGACCCCGGCCGCGACATGGGGATGTTGCGCCAGCCGGGACATCGTTTCTTTTTCGATCCCGACGAAGTGGAACCGCTTCCGCACGACGAAGCACGCGCGAAAAAAGCGACAGGAAAGCCGAGCGTCCTAGTGGCCGGCATCGGAAACATTTTTCTCGGCGATGACGCTTTCGGGGTGGAGGTGGTTCGCCGCCTTGCCACGCGTGAGCTACCGGAAGCGGTGCGAGTCGTCGACTTCGGGATCCGCAGCTTCGATCTGGCCTATGCGTTGCAGGACGGGTACGACACCACCATTCTCGTCGACGCATGCCCGCGGGGCGAGACTCCGGGAACATTGTTTGTCTTGCATCCAGATCTCGATTCTCCGGAAATGTCTGGAGATCAGCCGGCCCCGCTCGACGCCCATGGGATGAATCCCGTGAGCGTTCTGCGTCTCGCAAAAAGCATGAGCGCGAAGCTGAACAAAGTTCTCGTGGTAGGCTGCGAACCCGTTTCGCTGGGTGGGGAAGAAGGCCACATGGGCCTGAGTGAACCGGTTGCGGCGGCCGTAAGCGAAGCCGCAAACCTGGTGGAGTCTCTGGTGAAGAAAATTCTCGATAAGGATAGCAGCGACGCCAAGTCATAAATCAGTTGCATGGAAAAGGAGAAATGCCATGGCAATGGAATCGGGTAGCAACGGAAACGGCAGCGACCGGGACACGCTTTATATGCTCAGCGGCGTCGCTCTCGTCATTTTTGGGGCAGGACTAGTCCTGTCGAATCCAATGGTACGAAAATATCTAGGGCAGATCGGAATCGGCAACCTTGCCTCGGCCGCGTTGCCGGATCTTGATCGGTATTTGAAGTTAAGGTCGATGTAGGCTCAACGCTGCGTCGGAAGGTTGTTGTACTCATTTGTTGCGCAGGGGCCCGGGGTCTTGTCAGATATGCTTGAGGATCGGAACCGCAGGAGGTGCTCCAATGCAACCCAGCGCGGCAGGCTCGGCCCTTTACGTGATCGACACCAGGGCCAGCCAGTTTACGGTTCAGGCTTTTGCGAATGGACTGATCGCGGCCGTGGCCCACAGTCCAAAAATCGCGATCCGCGAATGGACGGCCGAGGTGCGGTTCGTCCCGGCTACGCTCGCGAACGCGACGCTCCGCGCCACCGCAAAAACGGTGTCGTTCGAAGTGCTGGATGAAATGCGGGACAGCGACAAGCGCGAACTGCAGGCCGTGATGAACAAAGAGGTTCTGGAAACCGCGCGGTTTCCGGAGGTGGTATTTGAAAGTTCGCAGATCGCCATTGCTAATCGGATCGGCGACGCGTGCCGAGCCGACGTCGAAGGGCTGTTGAGTCTTCATGGAGTGACCAGGGCGCATTCTTTCTCCGCCCAAGTCGCGTTTGGCGTGGAGACCTTTCGGGCTTATGGAGAATTCAAATTACGGCAAACGGATTACAACATCCGGATCGCCAGCATTGCCGGCGGTACTTTGAAGTTGCAGGACGAATTGAAATTTACGTTTTACATCGTGGCGCGACAACAGGCCGCAGCAAAGGCCTGAGGTGGCAATACATAGCTCTGATTTCCGGAGGTTGTTCCAGTGCATTACGCGCTTGATCGTACGAAATTTGCGACGGAGGGTACTACCGTTCGATACCAGATTGACACCCGTAGCAGCACTTTTAAGATTCGCGCGTTTGCCGCCGGCCTGCTCTCCGCTTTCGGCCACAGCCCCACGATCGCGATCCGTAATTTTTCCGGTGAGGTGCAATTGGACCGGGATACTCTCGAGTCCGGCGCCGTCCACCTTCGCATTAAGGCAGCTTCGCTTTCCGTCGCCGACGATATCAGCGACAAAGACCGGCGAGAGATTGAGCGGCAAATGTACGAGAGTGTACTGGAAGTCTCCACGTATCCGGAGATTACATACGAAGGCCAGACTTCGTCGGTTGCCAAAGCGGCCAACGGAAGTTTAGAAGTCACTTTGCAGGGAGAACTCACGCTCCGCGGGGTCACCCAACCGCAGGCGATTGACTGCCGGGTCGTTCTTTTGGGCGACAGCCTCCGCGCGTCGGGAGACTTTGTGATTTCGCAAAGTGCGTATGGCATTAAGGAAGTGAGCGCTGTCGGCGGCACGATTCGGCTGAAAGATGAGCTAAAGGGCATGTTTGAAATTATGGCCCGCAAGCAGGTCTGAAGGTATGGATGGAGATTCGAGAGATAAAACCGCGCTGGGAGCGTGTCATATGTGTCTAGCCATACCGGGGAAAATCGTCGAGATCTCTGCCAGCAATCCGGAGTCGGCGCTGGTCGAGGTCGTCGGCGTAAGACGCAAAGTAGATTTGGGGTTGCTGGAGGAGGATCGTCCGGTTCTCGGTGACTGGGTGCTGATCCATGTAGGTTTTGCCATGAGCAAGATCAGTGAAAAGGACGCGCTCGATCAGATGAACACACTGCGGATGCTGGGCGAGAGCGAAGCGGCGATGCAGGAAATTGAAGGGTACGGTCTCTACGATACCGAAAAGCCCAACTTAGCCTGAGGGAGAGCGCGTGCGTTTTGTCGACGAGTTCCGCGAACCCGAACTGATTACAAAGACCGCCGAGGAAATCCGTCGACTGGCCGATCCCAGCCGTCACTATCGTCTGATGGAAGTGTGCGGCGGACACACCCATGCCATCTATCGCTTCGGATTGAAAGACCTGCTTCCGGAAAACATCGAACTGATCCATGGTCCGGGATGCCCGGTCTGCGTGCTTCCGATGGGCAGGATTGATGACGGCCTCTCCATGGCGGAGAATCCCGAAGTGATCTTCACTGCTTTCGGCGACATGATGCGCGTGCCCGGCACGCAGGGGAGTCCGCTGGAACACAAGGCGCGTGGCAGGGACGTCCGCATTGTGTACTCGCCCACTGACGCTTTGAAGCTGGCCCGTGCCAATCCCGACCGTCACGTCATGTTTTTCGCTATCGGTTTTGAGACAACGGCTCCCTCGACGGCGCTGACTCTGCTTCGTGCCCGGGCTGAGGGCGTCCAAAATTTTTCCGTGTTCTGCAATCACGTGACCATCATCCCCGCGATTCGGGCCATCCTCGATTCCCCGGATATGAGGCTAGATGCATTTATCGGGCCCGGCCATGTTTCGACGGTCATCGGTTGCCGTCCGTACGAGTGGATTGCAAAAGATGAAGGCCTGCCGATCGCAGTATCTGGTTTTGAGCCGCTTGACATGTTGCAATCGATTGTCATGATTTTGCGCCAGCTCAACGCCGGAGAATCGAAAGTAGAGAACCAGTACAAACGCGTCGTTCCCTGGGAGGGAAATCGCGCCGCACTTAAGGCGATGGCGGAAGTGTTTGAGCTGCGTCCGTATTTTGAATGGCGAGGTCTGGGCTTTATTTCGCAATCGGCGCTGCGAATTCGCGACAGCTTTGCGGAATGGGACTCCGAACAGCGTTTCGAGATTCCCGGCATTCGCGTCACCGATCCCAAAGCGGCGCAGTGTGGAGAAGTTTTGAAGGGCGTACTTAAGCCGCACCAGTGCAAACTTTTCGGACGCGAATGCACGCCCGAAATGCCGGTCGGCGCTTTAATGGTTTCGTCGGAAGGATCATGCGCAGCGTATTACAACTACGAACACCGCAAAACGGCAATGGTGAACATCCTGAGCCCGACCGCCTGACGACTGCCGCGGAAGCTCCCATCCGCTTCCGCGAGACGCAGATCGAAATGGCGCACGGCGCGGGAGGCAAGGCCAGCCGCCGTTTAATTGAGGGACTGTTCGCGCCGCTGCTGTTCGGCACTTCGCGCGAGCCCTTGACCGATGCCGCCCATCTGCAAATCGGTAGCGCAAGCGTTGCCATCACGACTGACAGCTTTGTCGTGAAGCCGCTAGTTTTTCCTGGCGGATCCATTGGCGAGTTAGCAGTGAATGGCACAGTCAACGACCTCGCCGTATCTGGCGCGAAGGCCGAGTCACTCGTTTGTACTTACATCATCGAAGCCGGCCTGCCTACGCACGTTCTCGAAGCGGAAGTCCGCGCCATGGCGCGAGCTGCCCGGAATGCTGGAGTGAACATCGTCGGTGGAGATACGAAGGTCGTCGAGCACGGCAAAGCCGACTGCATGTATATCACCACCGCCGGCATCGGACGTCCGATGCGCGGCGTGACCATCGATCCCGCCTCGACGCGCGCCGGCGACAAGATTTTGCTTTCGGGGCCGATCGGCGATCACGGAATTACGGTTCTGCTGGCGCGCGGCGACCTTGACCTGGAAGCCGACCTACATTCCGACACGCGCTCGGTTCTTCCTCTCGTCGAGGCGATGGTGCGCGATGCCGGCCCCGGGATTCGCTGGATGCGCGATCCCACGCGCGGCGGCGTCGCTACTTCGCTTAACGAACTGGCGCGCGACTGCGGGCTCGGCGTCGTGATCTTCGAGGAAAAGACTCCCGTACGCGACGAAGTTCGCGGAGCCTGCGAGTTGCTCGGCCTCGATCCGCTGCACATTGCGAACGAAGGTCAATTTGTGGCCGTCGTCGCGCCGGAATATGCCGACGCGGCTCTCAATGCTTTGCGGCTCACGCCCGGTGGCGAAGAGGCAGAAATCATCGGGGAAGTTCGCGATCAGCCAGCCTGCTCCGTGCTGGTGATCGCGCCTTATGGTGGCAGCCGGATTGTCGACATGCTGGTGGGCGATCCACTGCCACGGATCTGTTAGCGTATGGCGACGATGACCCATCTTGCGGCGCAGATTGAAGAACGGCTACTGGCAAGAAACGAGATCTGCGACCAATTTTTCCACCGCGAAGCTCCCCGACTGGCCGAAGCCTGCCGCGCCATGTCCGAACGCTTTCTGCAAGGCGGACGGCTTCTGGCTTTCGGTCGCGGCCCTTATGCCACCGACGCGCAGCACGTCTCGGTGGAGTTCGTTCATCCGGTAATTGTCGGCAAGCGCGCTCTTCCGGCGCTGGACTTATCGATATCATCGCGTCCCTGGATCGAAGCGATTTTGCATCCCGAAGACATTGTCATGGGCTTTGGACCGCCCGAAGGCGACCCGGAAGTCTGGGCCACTCTCCAGCAGGCGCACACACGCGGCGCCATGACGTTTGCCCTGCCGGGCGTCGAAGGTTCATACGCCGTCGATGCCCCGGCGCAGGATCCGTTTATTCATCAGGAAGCGATCGAGATGCTCTACCACGTGCTCTGGGAAACAGTGCACGTGTTCTTCGAACACGGGGCTCTGGGACACGAGGTGGGAGCGTCTGCTTTTCTTTATCCATTTCTTGGACAGCAAAAGCAGGAGACCGGCGGCCTGCTGGCGGAGGTTGCGGCGTCGATCTTGATGAAGGTGGGAGACGACGCCAAGCTTCGCGCCCGAGTGGCTAGAGAAGAGTCCGAACAGATCAGCACCGCAGCGCTTGCGATTCGGGAGCGGCTTCTGCGCGGTGGCAAGCTGATCCTCTTCGGCAACGGCGGCTCTGCTACCGACGCCAATGATTGGGCTATCGACTGTGTGCTGCCGCCTTCGGGGTACCGTCCGATTCCCGCAGTTTCGCTGTCGCTGGAACCTGCCAACATTACCGCCGTCGCCAACGACATTGGAACGGAAGCCATTTTTCTGCGCCAGATGATCGCTCAGGCGCGCCCGGAAGATGTGGCGATCGGCATCTCGACCAGTGGGGGCTCGCGCAATATTGTCATGGCACTGGAAGAGGCAAGGAAACGAAATATGCTTACGGTCGCTCTCCTTGGGTACGATGGCGGGGAAATCGTCCGGCGCAGGCTGGCTGATTTCCCCATCGTCGTTCATTGCGACTACATTCCGCGGATTCAGGAAGTACAAGCCTCGATCTACCACATCATCCGCGAAACTCTGGAGGCGCTCGACCGTGGCTACGCTTGAGCTGTTCGGCGCCGCGCGCTGTCCTCACACCCAGGAGATGCGCGACTGGCTGGAGTTTCGCCGTTGCGACTTCGTCGAATATGACGTTGAAGCCGATCCCGCGGCGCGCCAACGCATGCGCGAACTGGCAAATGGACAACGCAATGTGCCGCTACTGGTGGAAGATGGCAAAGTGAAGCAAGTGGGCTGGCAGGGACACAGTTGCATCGTCGAGATCGATTAACCATGGCGAGCGCGTGCTCAATCCGGGTGCGGGGTGTGGTCCAAGGCGTTGGCTTTCGTCCTTACGTGTATCGACTGGCCCGCGCGAATACGCTCGGTGGATGGGTGCTGAACGACTCGGAAGGCGTCGAAATTTATCTGGAGGGTGCGGAGCAAGGTGTGGAATCGTTCGTGCACGATTTGAGAACGCAGCCTCCGCCTGCCGCGGACATCGCGGAAATGGAGGTTCACGAAGTTCCGCCGCGCGGCCTGCACGAGTTCACGATCCGCGAGAGTGAGCGCCAGAGTCAACCGACCACGCGCGTGTCACCCGACCTTCCGGTGTGCGACGAATGTATTGCGGAACTTTTCGATCCGGACGACCCGCGCTATTTGTATCCCTATATCAATTGCACAAACTGCGGGCCGCGTTACACCGTGATCCGGGGCCTGCCCTACGACCGTCCAAATACGACCATGAAGGAGTGGCCGCTGGACTCCTATTGCGCCGGAGAATATGGAGAGGCGTCCAATCGACGCTTTCACGCCCAGCCGGTTGCCTGTCCTCAGTGCGGTCCGGAATATTGCCTGGAATCGCCGGACGAGTCGGTCGCCGGAAGTGAGGCGAGTATCGAAAGCGCGGCGGGGATGCTCGGGGCCGGAAGAATCCTCGCGATCAAAGGGCTCGGCGGATACCATCTCGTCTGCGACGCGCGGAACCGCGCTGCGGTCGCGGCCTTGCGGGAACGGAAGTACCGCAAGGAAAAGCCTTTTGCGGTAATGGCTCAGAACCTCGAAGTGGCACACGAACTCGTCGATCTTTGTGCGGATGCGGAAGCTCTGCTTACTTCCAGCGCCCGCCCGATTGTGTTGGCTCCGGCGAAAGTGAAACTTAGCGAAGTGGCGCCCACCAGTGACGAACTGGGCGTTATGTTGCCGTACGCTCCGCTGCACCACCTACTTTTCTCCGCGGGCGCGCCCTCGGTATTGGTTATGACCAGCGCGAATCGTTCCAGCGAGCCCATCGCCTACGAAGATGAGGACGCGCTGACGTCCCTCTCTGGAATCGCGGACGCGTTTCTGATTGGGCAGCGTCCGATCGCGCGCCGGGTTGATGACTCGGTGGCGCGTGCCGGAGTTTTCGGTCCCGTGATTCTGCGGCGAGGGCGCGGGTATGCTCCGGCAGCGGTAGCCAAACTTCCCACAAAGCGTCCAATTCTGTCGCTGGGTGCCGATTTGAAGAACACGGTGACTCTGGTGGTCGAAAGTCAGGCCTTCGTGAGCCAGCACATCGGCGACCTGGATCAATACGGAGCCTTGCGCGCCTTTCGTGAAACCGTCGCCGATCTGTTGACGATGTACGAAGTCAACAGAGATGAGCTGCTGCTGGTCCACGACGCCCATCCGCAATATGCATCGAGCCTGTTTGCGAACGACTTAAAGGTTGCGAACACGATCGCCGTGCAGCATCATCGCGCTCACATCGCTTCCGTCCTGGCAGAAATGGGCGAATGGGAGAGGCAGGTGGCGGGCGTGAGCTTCGACGGCACCGGATATGGTGACGACGGCAGCATCTGGGGAGGAGAGATTTTCGTAGGAAGCGTTCGCGAAGGGCTCGAGCGCGTCGCTCACCTGCGGCCTGCCTCTGTGCCGGGCGGGGATGCGGCGGCACAGTTCCCCGTCCAGGCGGCGGCCGGATTTCTAGCGCAAGTGGAAGAGTTACCGGACCTCACAGCGGAGCCGTTCAATTTTTCGGAGCGATACGGCAAAGCCGCTCAGTTAGTACAGAAGAACGTCAGAAATTTCTCGACCAGTTCGATAGGCCGGTTGTTCGACACTGCCGCGGCATTGCTGGGCTTCACGCGACCGATCTCGTTCGAAGGGCAAGCGGCGATGTGGGTGGAACATCTGGCGTGGGCGGCTCCCGAGGTCGAGCCGTATCCGTTTCCGTTTCATGGCGGACAACTCGATTTTCGTCCGCTTTTGCGAGCCGTGATTCGCGACCGCGTACAGATGCGTTCGTTCGAAGAAATCGCGCGGGCGTTTCCAGCACGGGATCGCGGCTGGCGTAAGGGATGCGCTGGCACAAATCTGTAATGCGCGCGGTCTGAACACAGTGGTCCTTTCCGGCGGCGTGTTTCAGAACGAAATGTTGATGGCCGATCTGAAATTTCTGTTGGAGAGAGGAACGTTTTCAAGTCTGGACGAATCACACCGTGCCCCCGAACGACGGCGGCATCAGCCTGGGGCAGGCAGCACTGGCTGCATTTTCAACCGCAGGGGCTTCTTATCATGCATGAGCTCTCGATCGCGATGAGCATCGTGGAAATGGCGCAGGAAGAGGCGGAAGCTCGCGGCGTACGAGTCGATGCCGTACATCTCAAGCTGGGCGCGATGTCTGGAGTGGTCAAGGAAGCGCTGCTCTCATGTTATGAACTCGCCTGCGAAGGCACGCCGCTAGCCGGCTCTCGACTCATCGTCGATGTCATTCCGGTCATTGTTTTTTGCCCGCAGTGTCACGAGCCGCGGCCGTTGAACTCGATGCAGTTGTTTGCCTGTTCCGAGTGCGGGACTGCGACCCCTGAAATTCTGCAAGGCAAAGAACTCGAAGTGGTCGCGCTGGAGATCGCCCAATGAATTCGGAACCTCGGTTGCTGGAAGTCCGCAAGAACGTGCTCAAGCAAAACGATGTCGTGGCCCGCGCCCTTCGTGAGCGCTTTCGTGCGGCGGGAGTGTTCGTTGTGAGTCTGGTTTCCAGCCCCGGATCGGGTAAAACGACTTTTCTGGAAAAGACACTCACACTGCTTCAGCCCCAACTATCGAGTGGCCGCCTTGGTAGGAGACCTGGCGACTGAGAATGACGCCCTGCGTTTAGCCCGGAGCGGCGCTCCGGTGAAACAAATCACTACCGGCACGCTTTGCCATCTTGAGGCGGCCATGGTGGAAACCGCTTTGGCTGACTGGGATCTCAATCAACTGGATTTCCTGTTTATTGAGAACGTCGGGAACCTGGTGTGCCCGTCGTCGTATGACCTTGGAGAGGATCAGCGCGCGGTGTTGTTGTCGGTGACCGAGGGCGAGGACAAGCCCTTGAAGTATCCGACAATCTTCAATAGCGCTGACGTTGCCATTGTTACTAAAAGCGACTTGGCTGCAGCAGTCGAGTTCGATTGGGACTCGGCCTATCGGAACATTCAGGCCGTGCGCCCAGGAATGCGAGTGTTACAAGTCTCGGCTAAGACCGGCGCCGGCACCGAAGAATATCTGTCGTTCCTGGCCGGCCACCTGGCTGGCGTGCGCGGGGCGACCGTCGCTTAGGCGGCAGGCAAAACTCATCCAGCAAGAAAAAGCGATTCTGCTTCGAGTTGAAGCAGGAAATCAGCGATAATCCCCGCGATCCTGCGCTTGGCGGTTTGGGTTCACGCTACAATCTGCCTGTCTGCCTCTAACGGACAGGAAATCGATGCCAGCTGGCGCCAAGCCG
Organism: uncultured Acidobacteriota bacterium; assembly: GCA_963799305.1. GTDB lineage: Bacteria > Acidobacteriota > Terriglobia > Terriglobales > Acidobacteriaceae > Acidiflorens. Next base: position 252,079 of record CAWCWX010000004.1, read on the forward strand.
GGAGGGACAAGTCGCTTGTTTATCCGGGGCTGCGGGATTGCTGCTCTTTGTGTGGCCGCGGCTTTTGTGCCCACATTACTGGTCCAGCGCATTTTCCCGTATCCCTTTCTCTTTCTATTCTTCGGCGCGGTCATGGCAAGCGCATGGTTGGGAGGAACCGCAGCCGGGCTTTTCGCCGTAATGCTTTCCACCATTCGGTGGAGTACTTTTTCGTGCCGCCATTCAATTCGCTTTGCCATGTATACGCGGCATATGGCTACTTCGCCGCCTTCGTGGCATGCGCACTGGTGGTGAGTTGGGTGAGTGCCGCGAAGAGGAAGAGCGAAGTAGCGTTGAAAGAGGCGCTGGACCAGCTGGAAGTCCGGGTATCCGAACGAAGCGCTGAGCTGATGAAGACGCAGACGGAACTCGCCCATCTTTCGCAAGTTCTGAGCATGGGAGAACTCACGGCTTCGATTGCGCATGAAATCAATCAGCCGCTCACTGCGGTGGTGACGCACGGGCATGCCTGTGCCGAGTGGCTTTCGGCGAATCCGCCTAACCTGGAGAAGGCCCAGCAAACGGTGCAGCGGATTATCCAGGATGGCACGCGGGCCGGAGCCGTGATCAGCCGCATTCGCGCCCTGTTCAAGAAAGAGGCTCCGGCGAAAGACTGGCTCGATATCAACGACGTGATTCACGAGCTAACAACATTTCTGCGGGACGACGCGATGCGCCGGCGGATCGTGATCCGAACGGACCTGGTGCCGGGTCTCGCCAAAGTCAGGGGAGACCGCGTCCAGTTGCAGCAGGTCGTGCTCAATCTCATGATGAACGGCATGGACGCGATGGCGGAAACCGCCGGCCGCACTCGTGAGTTAGTCATCAGAGCGCGCGGCGACAAGTCGGAAATCGTTGTTTGTGTCGAGGATTCCGGCATGGGACTCGATCCGGAAGCGGCGGAAAAAATCTTCAACCCTTTCTTTACCACCAAGCCTCATGGTATTGGTATGGGGTTGTCGATTAGCCGCTCGATCATCGAGTCACATGAGGGCCGCCTGTGGGCTTCGCCTCGGCCTTCCGGCGGCGCCATCTTTCAATTTGCGCTGCCAGTTCGTCCGCGAGATTCCGATGGCTGACGCCCGGCCTATCATCTTCGTGGTCGATGATGACGCCTCGGTTCGCGATGCCATCAGCAACCTGCTTGAGTCGGTGGGCCTGCGGGCCAAGGTGTTCGACTCCACCGAAGCGTTCTGGAAGGCGCCGCGGCCGGAGGCTCCCAGTTGCCTGGTGCTTGACGTTCGGCTTCCGGGAGCGAGCGGCCTGGAATTCCAGGAGCAGCTGGCAAAAGCCAACGTCTCCATCCCCATAATCTTTATTACTGCGCACGGCGACGTTCCCATGACATCACGCGCCATGAAGGCCGGAGCCATTGAATTTCTGATGAAGCCATTTCAGAAAGAGGACCTCCTGGCGGCGGTTCGTCAAGGGCTGGATCGGGATCGCGTCCGTCGCGAAGAGCAGTCTGAAGTCTCGATTCTGCAATCACGAGCTGAACAGCTAACTTCGCGGGAACGGGAAGTGATGGACCTCGTGGTGACTGGGCTTATCAACAAGCAGATCGGCGCCCAGCTTGGGCTAAGCGAAGTCACGGTGAAAATTCATCGCAGTCGCGTGATGCAAAAGATGGAAGCTGCATCGCTTGCCGACCTGGTCAGAATGGCCGATAAACTCACAGCGCGGGAGCGAAGATAGTTCGCGCTGATCCATTGCATCGATTTTTTTCATCGCCCACCATACTAAAGGATGATTGCCTTCCCTACGCTGACTCACTAGCGTGGGCGGCATGAGTTTTTCAGGGGGATGGTCGGTCCGTAGTGGATCGGCGCTGCCGGTGCGCGTCGCGCCCTCCAGAGCGGCGACGCGGCACTCTATTGACATGGATTTTCTCCACGGCATTGCCAGTCGAATGGCGGCGGAAGTTCCATTTGACGACGTGCTGAACGAAGTCGTTGACTTCGCCACGTCGGTGGTCAAGTGCGATTCCTGTTTCGTTTACCTGTTGGAAGGGGACGAGTTAGTGTTACGGGCTTCGAAGAACGCCCACCCGGAAGCGGTCGGCAAACTGAAAGTGAAGCTGGGGCAGGGAATCACAGGTTGGGTTGCGAAACACAGGCAGCCGGTTGTAGTCGCTCAAAATGCCGCGTCGGACCCGCGTTTTCAGTTCTTCAACGAACTGCCGGAGGATCGTTTTGAGGCTTTCTTGTCGGTTCCCCTCTTGAGCCGCGGACGGGTCGTCGGGGTGATCAATCTCCAGAACATCGCTCCGCATCAGTACAGCGAACGCGAGATCACTTTGCTTTCCACGGTCGGTTTCCTGGTGGGGGCGGAGGTTGAAATGGCGCGCCTGGAGAAAGAGAAGTCGCAGTTGGCGGACCGGCTGGAGTTGAGAAAGCTGGTGGAGCGGGCCAAGGGCATCCTGCAGCAGGAGTTGAAGATCAGCGAACAGCAGGCCTACGTTATGCTCCAACGGCAGAGCCAGCAGCTGCGCAAGTCCATGAAGGACATCGCCGAAGCGGTGACACTGAGTCACGAGGTTAAGCAAAGCTGGTCATGAGTAAGCGCACGCGGTGTTTTTCGGCACGCCATACGTTTTGATTAATGACGACGATGAAAAGTTTGAATTTGACTTTGTAAGTACCAGGCAGCAAGATTCACCCTCAATTGGATAGCGGTTGTTTTCCCTCCTATCGACGCCGATAAGAGGCGATTCTCAGGCACGATGCCGTGCCGATCTACCGAACAGTTTGTAACTGGGAAGGGCTCGCAGCCGGAGGAGTCTATTTCAAGTGCGCCGTACAGATGGAAAGCACTAGCGGAGCCAAGGGATGGATGGAAAGACGGTCCTATTTGAGTTGTTGATGGCGGGATTCTTCGCGGTCGCGTGCATACGCGCGCATGGGCCGTTCTCTGTGGATGATGGGATAAGTTTCGGCGACTTTTTCCGGCTATATGACCGGGTGGAAAGACTTCGAGTCACGCGTTGGCAATGGTTCTCCATGGTCGGACTGCTGCTGGTGATTCGGCTACAAGAGCCGGTGCCGCTGGGTTTGGAAATCATGGTCGCGGTGCAGTTTCTGATTTTTCTCGCTTTGCCGGTCAAGACGGACGCGCGAGGTGGAGTGGCAAGGCGATGAAGGGGTTATGGGAAGCCGCCGATTTTCTTCGGCGGTTGCGGCGGCAGTTTCGTTTCGGGGAGTTGTCCCGGGCGCCGCTGCGGTTGTTGCGGCTGGAATTGCAGGGCGACCGGGCCGAGTGCGAGTGGATAGCGCGGCCTCCGGATCCGCGGGAATTGGACTTAAGAACGGCGGACGCGCAGCGAACTCAAACGTTGCAGGCACTGCGAGACGCTTTGGCCGTACGGGAACTTATGTTCGACATGCTTTCAGAAATTCGCAGCGCCAAGTTTCGCGTGTACCGGGAGTCGGCGGTGTCGGCTTCGGCGGAGCTGATCATCACGGGGAACGTTACCCGGGAAGATCAGGCTCCGTTGCGAGTAAGTTCAGTGGCCATGCAGGCCAAGTTGTGCGGTTTCCACTTTTCTTTAGAGGATGGCGTCTTGCAGGCGCTCCCCATCAAGGAACGCAGTTTTCGATTTGCGACTTAGCACCACTTATGAAATGACCCTTCCGGGTCGAGGAGGCAGTTCATGGCAGCAAGTACGGGACAGGGACGTTACTTCACCACGTTTATGGTGGGATTGACCACCGCGTGCGCCGGGATCGCGTATCTCTCCACGGGATCGGGCAAGTTAGCGCTCGTGGTGGGGGCCGTTATCCTGCTGGTCAGCCTGGTCGGATTCATGAAGATCAAACCGCTCGAAGGGAAACCGGCGCAGAAAGCTTCACCGACGGTAATGAAGCTGGTAGGCGCGTTTGTCGCTGCCTTCGGATGGTTGGTGACTCTGCTCGGCCTGCACTTCACCGACAGCGTGGGCGGGCGGATCGTGCTGGCGCTGGTGGGCATCGGCGTGACTCTGTTCGGGATCCTTTACATTCTGCCCACGACTTTCAACAAGAACGCGATTTGGAAGACTTAGTCGATTAGCCGGGAGCGACAAAATAACCATGGAGCACACACAATGCGATTGATCCGAAACGGATGTTTATGTCTCTGTATCCTCGCGCTCAGCTTGTCGCTCGGCGCGGTGGCCTTTGGCCAGGCGGCAGCTCCGGCTGCGGCCCCGGCCGCGACTCCACCTCCTTCAGCGGATGCGGAACTCAAGGACGCGGCCGCGAAAGCGCCTAGCACCTCGGATCTGGCTAAGGGTGATCCCGGCGGTACCATCACCGGAACGATCAGCGATGTTCCCGCGTCGGACTCGAAGGTCGGGGTCACGATCCCTGATGTGGCGAATCAGGTTGGTCAAAACAAAATTGCCATCAACTTCGTATGGACATTGATCGCCGGCTTCATGGTCATGTTCATGCAAGCCGGCTTCGCTTACGTGGAAGCGGGCTTGTGCCGCGTAAAAAACGCGAACCACACGTACATGATGAATTTCTTCGTGTACGGCTGCGGCCTGCTTGCCTATTGGCTCATAGGCTTTGCCATTCAGATGGGCGGAGCCGCCGGCAACGGCAATCTGGGCGGGCTCCAGTCGCTTTCGACCGAACATCCCATTACCCTGTTCGGTAAGACATGGGGCCTCTTCGGCGGAAGCGGCATGTTTCTGGCGGGACACACTTACGACGTCGGTGTGATGGTCATCTTCCTGTTCGAAATGGTGTTCATGGACACCGCCCTCACCATTGTGACGGGTGCGGCCGCGGAACGCTGGAAGTTCATGACCTTTGCTGTGTCGTCCGTGCTGATGGGTGCGTTCACTTATCCGCTGTACGGCAACTGGGCGTGGGGCGGCGGCTGGCTGGCGCAATTGGGAACCAATCTCGGATTGGGCAAAGGCTATTGTGATTTTGCCGGCTCCGGTGTCGTTCACGCGGTCGGAGGAATCACTGCCTTGGCGGTGACGCTGATCATTGGTCCTCGCATTGGCAAGTTCAATCGCGACGGATCCAGCAACTCCATCCTTGGGCACGACATGTCGGCCGTGCTCATTGGCTGCTTCATCCTGGCCTTTGGTTGGTTCGGATTCAACCCGGGCAGCACGCTTGGGGCCTCGGCCAACGGCAATCTGCGCATCGGGTCGATCGCAGTGAACACCATGCTGGCGGGATGCACCGGAACTTTCGGGGCGCTCCTCTATATGTGGTGCCTCAAGGGCAAACCGGATGCCTCGATGAGCGGCAACGGCCTGCTGGCAGGGCTGGTGGCGATTACCGCTCCCAGCGGTTTTGTGAGCACCTTCGGCGCGGCTGTAATCGGGCTCGTGGCGGGCGTGCTAGTTTGCCTGAGCTGCGCGTATGTCGAAAACGTGCTCAAGGTGGACGATCCGGTCGGCGCAATTTCAGTCCACGGCACAAACGGGCTGTGGGGTGTACTTTCCATCGGACTGTTTGCCGACGGCACCAGCAACTACGGCGGAAGCTGGAACGGCGTCACCGGCTCGGTTACCGGAATCTTCTACGGAGCCGACGGCTGGAGCCAGATGGCGGCACAACTCGTCGCTGTCTCCACTTTGCTCGGCTTCATCTTTACGCTTAGTTTCTTGCTGAACCTGGGCCTCGATTTCTTCATGGGGCAACGTGTTTCGGCGGAAACCGAAGTGGCGGGACTCGACCTTCCGGAAATGGGACAGCTTGGCTATCCCGAGTTTGTCTTCCGGGAGGAAGCTGACATCTTCGCCCGCACTCCGCGAGAGTTCGCGGTTGCATAGCGTGGGTGAATTTGAAATAAGTGGGCAAGGCGCGAAGCGGAATTCGCGCCTTGTCCATTATCTTTGTACGTCGCGATGAAAACTTATGGACAACATGACCAATACCGACATCGTACTCAACGACCCTCAGACGAACGTCAACTTGAGCGCCCGCGTCTCTTCGCTGGCCCTCGCTTCGATCCCGCCGCAAACCCAGGGGTTGCTGCTGCGGATGTTCGCCGATCCTTACATCCTGGAGAAGGACGAACGTGCCAGCCTGGTCGCGCAATTACGCGAGTGCGTCACGCGTTATCCGGACGTTTCGGAATTGCGCGTGCTGCTGGGAATGGCCTTGTGCGTTAATCTGGATGCCCAGGCTGCCATCGAGGAACTCCGGGAATCCGTGCGACTTGCGCCCAACAGCTTCATCGCCCAACTCAAGCTTGGGGAGTTGTGGATGCGGCTCCGCGTGGTCGATAAAGCGGAAGAGCATACCCGGCTGGCCGCCTTGTTATCGCAGAGCCTGGCACAGTCGGAACTGGCGCGGCGGCAAGCGGCTGCGCTTCGCGTCATGAAGCGCGAGGGGATTGAACGCGGCGGTTATCAGAGTCCTTTCGGGAAGGTGACACACCTGTTTCGCCGGCTCTGGACGCGTCCGACGAGCGAGCCATCGGTGGCGCTAGACATCAGCTAACCATGCAGCCGGCCCTTCAGCTCGCGCTGCTGGTGGCGATCCTGCTTCCCGCCAGCAAGGTTGCGGCCTCCTTGTGTACGCGCTTCGGAATCCCCGCCATTCTCGGGGAACTCATGGTGGGTGTTGTCCTCGGGCCGGGCGCGGTCAACCTGCTACACATCCATTTATTCGAAGGTGGACAAGCCACCAGTGCCTTGATGTTGCTGGCTGACGTCGGCGCCATCGTTCTGATGTTCATGGCGGGCGTGGAGACGGACATCGAGCGCATGCGGGAAGCGAGCCTCCCTGCTTTCGTCGTCGCGCTCTCCGGCGTGATATGGCCGTTCCTCCTGGGGGCGGGTGTCGGGCACTTGTTTGGACTCTCCTGGACCACCTCCTGTTTCATGGGAGGCGCTTTGACGGCGACCAGCGTCTCCATCTCGGCGCGGACTTTGATGGATGCGGGAAAAATGTCTTCGCCCGAAGCGACCGTCATCCTCGGCGCTGCGGTTATCGATGACGTGATGGGACTATTCGTGCTCGCCTTTCTGGCCGCTTCGAGCAGTTCGGCACACGGAGAGGCCTTCGGCGTGGCTGCGACTGTCAGCGGTTGGCTGCAGAACCGCCTCCCGTTTGCGGCTAGCCATCCGTTGGCCATCCAGATGTTGGTCATCAGCCTGTGTGTTCTTGTCTTCTTCGTTGTGGGATATGCGGTCGCGCAGCGCTGGCTTGATCCACTCATGCGTCAACTGCGCAAGCTCAGTGCCAATGAGGCGGTTCCGAGTTGCGTGTTTGCGTTGGTCCTTGTATATGCGATCGGAGCCGAATGGCTGGGCAGCGTGGCGGGGATTACGGGCGCTTACCTGCTGGGGTACGTGTTCGCCGGGTCGGAGTTTAAGGCCGATGTCGAGCGCAGTTTCTACGCCATTGGCCACGGCCTGCTCATTCCCTTGTTCTTCGTCTCCATCGGCCTGTCGAGCGATTATCGCGCCCTGTCTGGACATTGGACCTTCATGCTCGTGGTCCTGTTCGTCGGCATCGTGGGCAAACTGGTGGGCTGTGGATTGGCGGCGATGGCCTCGGGTATGGACTGGGTGCGCAGTCTGCGAGTCGGTTGCGGTATGATCTCACGCGGCGAGGTTGGGTTGATTGTCACCGCCATGGGCGCCACCGCCGGCATATTCGGCAAGTCTGAAGTCGCGGTCATGGTGGCGGTGGTGCTGCTGACAACTCTACTGACGCCGCTCGGCCTACGCGCTGCATATAATTTGAAGTCCCCGCAGGACGCGGCAGAAAGGTTGGACGTGCCCGAACCGGTGCTGGCGGCGGGCTACGACGTCGATCTGTTGCCGCCTGCGAGCGGGGAACGCACGTTGAGGGATCCGATCCGAAGGATCAATCTAACCTAATTGATGAAAATCCCCGTTCAACCCGGAGACAAGATCGATCACTACCGGATCGAGGGCGTCGCCGATGCCAGTGGCGCAACATCTGTTTTTCGCGCGACCGATCTCCGCAGCAACCGCGCCGTCGCGATCAAGATTCCTCATCCCGAGATGGAGAGTGACCCGGTGTTCACGGAGCGCTTTCAACGCGAGGAAGAGATCGGCCGGACACTCGACCATCCCGGGATCTTGAAAGTGTTCGCCGACGACGATCGCAGCCAGAGCTACATCGTCACCGAATGGTTCGATGGCCAGCCGCTCCGGCAGATATTGTCGGCAGGGAAGCTTCCGCACGAGCGCGCCGTGCGCATCGCGTTGAACATCAGCAACGCTCTCGCCTACATCCAGAACCACGGCATCGTGCATCGCGACCTTCGGCCGGAAAATATTTTGGTTGATTCCCAGGACCACATCAAGCTGATCAATTTCGGCGTTGCGGCAAAAGCTGGGGCGCGGCGTATTACGTTTACCAGCATGGCGCAAGTAGTGGGCTTGTCGGAGTACATTTCTCCGGAAGAGCTGAACGGAAAACGCGGCGACGCCCGCAGCGACATCTACGCCCTCGGCGCGATCCTGTACGAAATGTTGACGGGGAAGGCTCCCTTTCAGGGAGAGAGTCCCTATGACCGTCTTGTGAAGCACCCAACTCCACCGCGCGAAATCGACTCCACGATTTCTCCCCAATTGCAGGAAGTGATCTACCGGGCCCTGGAACGCGATCCCAGAAACCGCTACGCGAACGCTCATGAGTTTGCGCTCGATCTCAGCGACCTGAAGCGAGTTGGCGTCGCCGAGCGTCCTGAACTGAGGAACTGGAAGGAGCGGAGCGCTCCGCCGTTGAGGAAAGTCCTGATGTTTGCCGCCCTGGCTCTGGTTCCGATCGCGATTTTCGCCTTGCTGTTCTATTTCGCGCGAGGCTAGCCGAAGACCGGCGACTCGTTCCTAGTATTTTCCTACTATTCCCTTGGCCAGAGTGCCTCCGGTACAGTCGGCGGACTCGTTGCGTCCTGAGCCTGCGGACGCATTCATACTCGGGAGGGGCTCGTGGCCGTGCAAACTTCAGCTCTGAACATGGTTTTGCCGGTTGCGCAAGGATTCGCCTGGCGCAAACGCTTGTTGACGATCGTCCTGATGGCGCTGATCGCCTCGATCTTCTGGGTCGACTCGCGTTATCCCGCCCTTATCAAGCGTTACCACGCTGGTACGCAAATTAAGGCTACTGGCGCTCTTACTTTTGGGACCGTGTACGCCGTGGACCGCTCCATGCCTTACGGCACCAGGGTGTGGCGGACCACCGTGAATTGGCTCGACGCGAACCGCGTCGGTATGACGTTCTCATTTCTTTTTGGTCCGGCCGCACTGATCTTTCTCGCCACTCTCCCCCGGCGCCGGACGAACTCGCGCTACCTGAATACCTTTCTGGGAATGATGACCGGCGTTCCGCTGGGAGTGTGCAGCAACTGTATCGCGCCCATCGCGCGCGGATTTTACGCCTCGGGTATGAGCAGCGAATCCGTGCTGGCCGCGATGTTTGCCTCTCCCGCGCTCAATCTGGTTATCCTGGCGATGACGTTTACCCTTTTTCCCTTGTCCCTGGCGCTGTTGAAACTGGCCAGTGTTCTGTTTCTGATTTTCGTGTTTGTTCCGGCAATCACCGGTCGTGAAACGGGGCCGGAACCGATCGCCAATTTTGCGATCGACGTGCCCGTGTCGGAAACCTGGGGTCAGGCCCTGACAGATACTCTGCGCTCGTATGCCAAGAGCTTCTGGACGGTGTTCCGTGTGGCGTTTCCGTTGATGATCCTTGCCGCCGCGCTTGGCGCGGTGGTGATCGAACTGATCCCCCAGCAAGCCCTCGTCCGTCCGGTAAGTGTGATCGGAATCGTGGTGGTGGCCTTGCTTTCCGCCTTCCTCCCGGTGCCGATGGCTTTCGATGTCGCCATCGCCTACATCGTCATGGCCCACGGCGTGCCGCTGCCCTATGTGGCGGCGATCCTCTGCACCCTGGGAATCATCAGCGTCTACTCTCTTTCGGTGATGGGGAAAACGATCTCGTGGAGGATTGCGGCGGCCACTTATTCGGTCGTGGTTTGCCTTGGCGTTGCCGCCGGGTTGGCAACGCGGTTCTTATCGTAGCTCGCCATTGCGCGAGATGATGGCTGGCGCAAATTGTTCGAGGCCTGCGTGCCGCGTGTGTACAGTTGGAATGGCGCCCAGTAGAACGGATTGTTGAATTCATTACTATGCAGTAATGAGAGTTTTGCGGAACGCAGAGCCGCACTTGGGTTGGCCCCGCGATCGAGTTCGTCGTAAAAACTCGCCATCAGCTTCTCGGTTGAAGCGGCTGAGGCATCCCACAAGGCCGCAATCACGTTACGAGATCCCGCCCGCAAAAAAGCCCACGATAATCCAACCAGCCCCTCGCCGATGTAGGAACGGTCTCCCGTTCCGTAGCATGCCGAGATTACGACCAAATTGGCGTGCAGAGGGTGCTTGATGCTGTCAGAGATGATTTCACGAGCATAGAGTTTGAAGGAGTCGGTGTCCTGGTTGGGGCGGGAAAGCACAATCGCCGAATCCAGAGGACTCAGCCGGCTGGCTGTTCCATGCGCCACGAAATGCAGGTTCGTGAATTGTTCGGGATGGCTGTCGAGGTAGGCCGTTGGTGTGGCAGCCGCACGCGACAGCACCAGGCGATCTGGCGCCGGAAAATGGCTAGCGACGCTGTCCATCTGTGCCGCGGCCCTCAAGAGCTCGGGGAACTTGCTATTCGGAGCGATGCTGTTGCCGACCAGTAGTAGTCGGCGCTCGCCTTTCTTTTCGGGAGCGTAGGAGGCATCGAGCATGCGCAGGGAACTGGCGCTGGCCACGGTGGCATCTTCAATCCAGTAGTGAAGTTTCGGCTCGGAAACCAACAAGGTCTCAAAATTCAGGTTGTTCAGGCTGCCATCCGGGATCAGGAAGATGGTGGAATCCTTGGGGAGGGACGCTCGCGCCGGAGCAATCAGCGTGCGATAGAGCCAGCGGCCGTCATTGTCGCCGGCGGCTAGTACATCCACGGGACCCGCCAACGCCGTGCGATAGCGTTGCACCGCGGCGTCGATCTCAGCCCCAGCGGGGAGCGTGAATAAACTCGTTTTCTCCGGAGTGATCGCCCACAGATATGACTGCCTTTCCCCCAGCCAGTAATACAGAATGACGCCATGGCTGCGGCGAGCGACCTCCGGCACGTTGAGTGGCGGAGAATCGGCCACTTTGTCCTTTACCAAGAATCCCAGCCCCTCGGACAACGTGCGCGCTCGGCTGTGGTCGGCCCAACGCAAGGCATCGTTCGTCTTGGCGCGGGCTACAAGGAAATGGACGTAGTCGTCATAGATGCGCCAACCGTTGGTCAGAAACGAAAGATGAAAGTCCTCATGCCGGACGTCGGCTCGGGCCGCTTCGAAAGTTGCCAGCGCGGCCCGGTATTCGCGATCCGCCAGGCTCGGCTGGTTCTGGTCTTCATACAGTCTGGCGAGCGAGTGTTGGGCTTCCCACTTGAGAAAGATAGGGCAAACTTTGTCTTGGGCTACTGCCTCGAATGTTTTCTTGGCCGCGGCGGTGTCGCCGCGGTGGGCGGCGATTTGTCCCTGGACGAGGAGGGGGTAGAGTTCGTCGAGGTGATTCTTGCTTTCGCGGGCGCTGTGCAACGCCTGGTCAGTGTAGTAGCTTGCCTGCTCGGGGTCGCCCACTTGCAGCGCGAGTCGGGCGAGGACACGCTGGACGTTGTAAATGTCGGACTTCGCCTCAGTTCCTTGAGTAAGCTTCAAAGCCTGTTGAAACGACTGCGTAGCTTGGCCGTACTTGCGCTTGTCCATGTAAACATAGCCAATGTTAGTCAGGAGGTTCTCTTGATCAAACAAATCTCCAAGATCCGCAGCGGTCTTTTCGGCCTTGAGAAACAGGGCTAGCGCTCTTTCGGAGTCGCCTAGCCTGTAGTACCCCCATCCGATGTTGCCCTCTGTGACAAGCTCGAGATTTTTGGCGTCGATCGTTGTCGCGATTTGATTTGCTGCTTCAGACTGCTCGATCGCCGTGTCGTAGTGTCCTTCCGTAAGCGACTCAGCACCCAAGTTGAGAAAGGCATCAGCCTCAAGAAAGCGGTCGTCATGAGCGCGAGCGAACGACAACGTCAATCGGTACAATTTCTCGGCCGAATCTGACTGACTTCGCTCGCTGGCTAGGAGGCCGCGTGCTTGCAACAAATATCCGCAACTTGGAATTGTGGAAGTGTCGCAAAGTTCTTGGGCCGCCTCGAACGCGCGCTCGGCCTCAGAAAAGTTGTGCTTGTTTACGTGGGCCACACCGGCAAATGTCAGGACTGGTATAGCTATATCGGGACGATCCGCAGGGGTAGGAATGGATCTGGTAATGTCGAGGACATCGCTGTAAAGGCCGCGCCACAGTGCGGCTTTGGCCTCCAGGATTCTGAATTGCCAAGCCAGTTCCTGGTTAGTACCAATGTAAGCTTGATATCCGCGCTCCGCTTCTTCCTGGCTCTGCCTTAGTTCGCCATGCAAGAATTTGCGGTTCGCGTTCTCGACAGTAGGTTTTGGCGAACGATCCTCGCGTTCACACGACACCACGGTGGTAACAGCAAAGAACAATAAAGCCAAAACTAGGGATTGTGATGTCCGTTGTTTGCCGCGGTGCCGCCGTCCAGGGCCCCGTGCCCCACGCAGCCCATGTTCATCCTGATGACAGTCAGTTCGAAGTAATTGTTTGGTCTCTCTGTGGGCTCGTAAATCTTCTCGCCGACCTTGAGTTCGCCTAAAGAAACGGTCCCAAAATCCGGAATCAGCAGAACGTGTCCGATGACCCGTACGCCCGGGATCGCCTTCTCGATGCTCTTGTCGATATCGGTGACCAGAGAACATATGATGCTGGGCTCGCCGCTCTCCTTGCTGCCCCCGCTTTTGACGAGGCGTTGAATTGTTGCGAGCCTTTTATCGTACTGTTCCTGCATATCTTTGGGAAGGTCGCCAGCGCCAGCGATCTTGCCGGTCTGCGCTTCCACGGCCTTGAGGAAACTGAGCTCGTCCAGATACGAATGGTCCCCCGCCGGCTTCTTGCCGCAAATTCCATAATTCAGAGTGACTTTGAGCGGAATCCCGCTGATCCGGAGATTCTCATACTGCGTTCCCAGGAAGGTCACGTGCGGAAAGTGGCCGTCGACATCCGGATGTTCGGTCGAAACCTGCGACACCATCCGGTCGGCGGTAACGATGTCGAAAACGTTCAGGCCTTCCAGAATTGAGGTGGATAAGGTCACCCATCCGTGACCCGGTTTCAGGCTCTTGCTGCCCGACACTCTCGTGTGGCCTTTCTTGAAGGTGATGAGTCCTTCGATGCTGACGTCGTCTGCCATGCGCGAATAATGTCCGCTCCGGCGTCCCGTGAGAGTGACCGGTGCATGCTTCTCGATCTTCTGGTCAACCGGTCGCTGCAGGTGTCCGCTGAGGACATGAGCCTCGGCGTGATATTCGTGGGAAGGCTCGACTGGAGGTTTCGTGGCTACGTCTGGAGTTTCCGTCATGGTCGCCATTTTATTCGCTCCGCTGGTGAAAGGTCACTGCTGAATTTGCAAATCGAATGATCCTCGGCCCAATTCTTCGGTGGCGCCAGCCGAGTTGGTTCCGCGCACTACCAGGGTGTAGGTGCCGGCCGTCCGATCCGCTCCCGGGACCGCTACCGGCCATCGATCTTGACTCGCAGTTTCCGGGAGTGTTATCGACCATTCAAGCTTCCCACCCGGGTTATACAAGTCCACCGAGCGCTGGGTGTAGCCGCTTAGCGGCGGGATTCTTGCGAACACAAGAAATCCCCTGCCGGGAAGGATCTTAATCGTCGGGCCGTCACTTCCAAAGGTCCCAACATTGACTGGAACCCATTGCAAAACCTGCGGATTGTTAAGGGCTTGCTGCATTTTTGGATACGTCACCAGATTTTGATAACCCACGACCGCCAGCAACAACGCCATGACTGGAACCGTTAAGGCTGGACGAAGCCAAGCCAGCCAACCAGGTTGCGGCGGCGAGGGAATCGGCTTGATCGGTAAGGCCATCTCCGTTTCGGGCGTGTCGGCCAAAATCGTCTTGGTTTGGTCTACGAACGCCGCGCCAATGCGAACGTCGAAGGCGCACTTCGGACAGTCGAAAAAGTGCTCCTCGAACTCGTCCCGGGTTCCGGGATCAAGCTCATTGAGCAGGTATTTCTCGGTCATTTGCCGTAGAACCACCGCTTCGTGGTCCATCGTTAATATCCCCTCTCCAAACAGTAGTGCTCTGTATCAGTAGTGCTTTGTATCGCGCTTCCGTTTCAAATTCTTAAGCCGAGGCGAATTCCGGTGGGTCCGTCCCGATGTCTTTCAAATACAAGGACTTGAACTCCTGTTTCGCTCGGTGTAGAAGCACTCGCAAATATTCCCGGTTAACCTCAAAGTCCCGGCAGACGTCATCTTTATCTCGTTCTTCCAGAAATACTTCGCGGAGCAGCCGCCGGTCGCGCTCGGAAAGTTTGTCCAGAACCTGGCGGACCTGTCTTTCGGTATCTTTGGTTGACAGGGCCGCTATGGCGTCAATACCAGGCGCGGGAAAATCGTGGTCGTCGTCATCGTCGATAGATATGTCCCGGGTCCCTTTGCGATATTGCTCACGCAAGACGTTGTTGCACATTGAGTTCACGTACGATCCCAGGCGGTCGGGCTGCTGGATTTTGTCGTCGTGCAACGCAACAAAGAAGCGGGCGAAGGTTTCCTGGCGTACATCCTCCATGGCTTCCCGCGAAGGCAGCCGCGAACGCACTTTAATGTGGATGAGGGCGGTAAAGTACGAGACAAAATGCTGCTCAGTCCGAGGATCGCCGGCGCGCAGACGTTTTAGGTATGCCTCGTCAAAGTTCTGAAATTCCAATGTCTTAACCCGCAGGGCCGGAGGTGGCAGACAGTGTAGCACCGGCGGCTCGCACCCGGCCTCGATTTTCACAAGGGTGGGCTTGGCTGAGTGCTGCAGGAAGGGGCGACTGCTGCGGGTACGGAGGGTGGGCGGAATGGATCGGGCCGGGCGCATCGGGAAGCCAAAAATCTCCTGAAAAACAATCGGATCGGGGTCGGCATCCGTAAGAGAAGTAAAGGCAAATCAACAAGTGCCGGAGTCGCTTCCCCTTCGACTCCGGCACCTAAAGGGATCTCTTCCGGGAGTTTCCAGGTCGAGGTCCTAAACTGTGGCGGAACCGCCTTTCGACGATTTCTGTCCACTTGCCTAGATAGTGCCGGGACCTTCAGAACCGTTTCAAAATTTTTTCCAAAATGGTTCGGATTCCAGTCAGCGCGCCCGATGTGGGGCAAAACGCCGGAATTTCGCAGGACCATTTATAGTCATAGGTCGACTCCGGAAGATCGGAGATTTCGAATCCGAGCATGAACGACTTGCGCGACAAATTCCGGGAGCGTTTTGGCGGTGCGTCCCGATTGTTTCGTGCGCCGGGCCGCGTGAATTTGATCGGGGAGCATACCGACTACAACGAAGGCTTCGTCATGCCGGCGGCGATTGACTTCTCCTGCTGGGTTGCCATCGGTCCGCGCGCTGATGCCAGCCTTCAAATCTTTTCGGAAAACATACAAGAGCTGGCGGAAGCGGATCTCGCCAATCCTGATCTGCGCCCTTCCGGAGGCTGGAGCGACTATCCCATCGGTGTGGCGGTGATGCTCCAGCGCGCGGGATATTCTCTGCGCGGGGCGAACCTCTATATTCGAAGCGATGTTCCGCTGGGGGCGGGACTGAGTTCTTCGGCAGCCATTGAGGTTTCGGTGGGATATGCGCTGGTACAAACGTCCGGGCATGAGGTCGATCCCGTGGAACTGGCATTGATTTGTCAGCGCGCGGAAAACGATTTCGTCGGCGCCCGCTGCGGCATTATGGATCAATTCGCTGCTTGCTACGGCCGCGCCGGGCAAGCCCTGATGCTCGATTGTCGAACCTTGGATTGCAGCGTTCTGCGACTTCCTGTCAACGTCGACCTCGTCGTCTGCAACACGATGGTGAAACATCAACTGGCGGCCGGCGAGTACAACACGCGTCGGGCCGAATGTGAGGAGGCGGTCCAGCGCCTGGCCGGCCTCTTGCCACACGTTCGCGCGCTTCGCGATGTGAACTCAGAAGAGTTGGAAGCGAACCGCTCACGCCTTACGCCGACGCTGTATCGGCGGGCGCGGCACATTGTTACGGAAAACGAACGAGTAAAATCGGCAGCCACCGCACTGGAACGCGGCGACATCGCCGCATTGCGGGAGTTGATGTCGGCCTCGCATCGCAGCCTCCGCGACGATTATCAAGTTAGCTGCGCTGAACTGGATGTGATGGTCGAGATCGCTGCCCGTCAGCCTGGTGTGTATGGCGCGCGCATGACTGGCGGCGGGTTTGGCGGATGTACGATCAATCTCGTCGAGAACGAGCACAGCGTCGAATTCCGCCGGACGGTAGCTGAGGCATACCATTCTGCGACCGGGTATCGGCCCGATGTCTATGTCTGTCATCCGTCGCAAGGCGTTCAGGAAGTTCAATCTGGGGGTTCCGACGCGAAATGAAACAGCAGGATCTGGAGAAAACTCCTCACCGGCGTCTGAATCCGCTTACCCGCGAATGGGTGCTTGTATCCCCACAACGCACCGACCGCCCGTGGTTGGGGAGAGTTGAGGGTAGGGAAGGGGACCATCGCCCGAGTTATGACTCAGCGTGCTATCTCTGTCCCGGAAACTCGCGCGCGGGCGGCGTCCAGAATGCGCCATACTCGGGCACTTATGTTTTCGATAACGACTACCCGGCTCTCTTGTCCAATACCTCGGAAACGGAAGTTAATGAGTCTGGATTGATCGTGGCCCGCTCCGAGCGTGGTATCTGCCGGGTCTTGTGTTTTTCGCCGCGTCACGATCTCACGATTTCGCGGATGAGCCAAGCCGAGATTCGGCGGGTGGTGGATGCCTGGGCGGAACAGTATCAGTCTTTGGCGTCAATCCCGTGGGTTCAGCACGTGCAGATTTTCGAGAATTGCGGGGCCATGATGGGCGCCAGCAATCCTCATCCCCATTGCCAGATCTGGGCCAATGCCAGTGTGCCCAATCAAGCCGCAAAAGAACAGGCCTCACAGCTCGAACACTATACGCGACTCGGGTCCTGTCTCTTGTGCGACTATCTCGATCTGGAAGTTAAACATGGCGAGCGGGTAGTGTGCGAGAACGAAGCTTTTGCGGTAGTCGTTCCGTACTGGGCAGTGTGGCCCTTTGAGACGCTAGTACTTAGTAAGCGTCACCTCGCCGCGATGGACGAACTGAGTGCCGTGGAAACAGACTTACTGGCGAACATTCTTAAACAGGTCACCACCCGCTACGACAATCTTTTCGAAGTGACCTTTCCCTACTCGATGGGATTCCACCAGCGCCCGACCGGCGGAGAGTCTCATCCGGAGTGGCATTTTCATGCGCACTACTATCCGCCGCTGCTTCGGTCGGCAACGGTACAGAAGTTTATGGTGGGTTACGAGATGATGGCTGCTCCCCAGCGGGACCTAACGCCGGAGACCGCCGCTGCCCGTCTCCGCGAAGCCAGCGAGGTCCACTACGCCGATCGCAGGGCCTAGCAATTGTCGTGATCTGTGGAATGACTACTTCGGCGTCCACATCGGATTGCTGGTGAACAAGCCGTTGACGAAGCCGATCTGATACACAACCAGGCAGCCGAATGCCAGACTCAAAACCCCAGAAGCCATCGCCAATCGGCGAGAGAAGGTCTGGCTTCGCCCGCCTACGACCTTGATGGCCGAAGCCAGGCTCATCGTGATGACCATCATTCCGGCAATTGTGCCGACGCCAAACACCAGAAGGTATGCAATTGCCCAGCGCGGGTTCCGGATGGTGGCCAGAACCAGCAGTGCCACCGCCGCGGATCCCGCGAGGCCATGAACAATGCCGATCGCCAGCGGCCGGATGTGCTGGTACCAACCCGACCTCCCAAGCATGCGGTCCAGCCACGCTACCGGAGTATGGTCGGGAGCGTGAGGATGGGACTCGGGATGGTGGGAGTGCTGATGATTGTGAATGTAATCTCCGTGGCTGTGATGATGCGAATGGGCAGGATGGCCGTCGCCGGTAACGGGCGCGACTGGCAGTGCGCGGAAGAAGCTGATGACGTTGAAAGCTCCGAGAACGATCAGCATGACGCCGACTGACAACTCCATGCTGAGACCAACCCGCATGGGAATAGCCACGTTAAAAAGAATGATGGCTGTGCCGACGACGAAGATGGTCAGGGTATGACCGAGACCCCAGAAAGCTCCAATCAACGCGGCGCGACCGAGTTTCGGCTGCCGGCTGACGATTGTGGATACCGCGATGACGTGGTCCGGGTCGGTGGCGTGGCGCATCCCAAGAAAGAAACCCACCGCCATGATGGAAAAAAGGCCGATCATGCAGACTCCAAGTCAGTCTCGACCGATAGTCTATCCGATGAAGGCGGAACAACGCTCGAATTCACAAGTTCAATCCGCGCTGACAGCTTCAGCGGCGTGGTCCTGTTTGCGGCGCCGGGGTGCTTCGCCACTCTGCTGCATCAGTTTGGTGACGATTCCGGTCCACCCGGTCTGGTGGCTGGCGCCAATTCCGGCGCCCGTGTCGCCGTGGAAGTATTCATGGAAGAGCACGTAGTCGCGCCAGTGGGGATCGGTATGAAACTTCTCGAGGTTTCCGCAAACCGGTCGGCGGCCTTTTTCATCCTGTAGGAAAATACTTGTCATACGGCGCGACAATTCGCCGGCTACTTCCCATAGAGTCAGCATCCGTCCCGAGCCGGTAGGGAACTCGACGGTGAAGTGGCCGCCGAGGTAGTGATGAAATTTTTGCAAAGATTCGACGAGCAGGAAATTTACCGGAAACCAGATCGGTCCCCGCCAGTTGGAATTGCCCCCGAACAAGCCCGTGGTAGATTCACCCGGCTCGTAATCCACGCGGTGTTCCATGCCCATGACGCTGAGCGTGTACGGATGCTCGCGGTGAAAGCGAGACAATGCGCGTACGCCGTAGGGCGACAGGAATTCATTTTCGTCCAGCATGTAACGAAGAATGGCCCGGAGTTGCGTTTCAGTGGCGATGGAGAGCAGGCGGCGTTCACCGCGGCCGTGAGTCCTCATGCAGGCGATGTTTTCCGTGAGGTCCGGACGGTTATCGAGGAACCATTCCAGCCGTCGCTTGAAACCGGGCAGACGATCCAGCACTTCCTGTTCCAGCGTCTCCACCGCAAACAGTGGGATCAGGCCCACCATGGAGCGGATCTTCATGGGAAAATGCGTGCCGTCGGGCAGTCGGAGCACGTCATAAAAAAAGCCATCTTCCTCATTCCAGAGGCCGATGCCGTCCTCGCCGCGATGGCTCATGGCATTGGCGATGTAGATGAAGTGCTCCCAGAACTTGCTGGCCACGTCTTCATATATGGGATCGTCCATGGCGAGTTCGAGCGCAATTGCCAGCAGATTGAGCGTGTACATCGCCATCCAGCTTGTGCCGTCGGATTGTTCAATATAGCCGCCCGTCGGAAGCGGAGCACTGCGGTCGAAGACCCCGATGTTATCCAGGCCGAGGAACCCGCCCTGAAAAATATTCATACCGCCGGCGTCCTTGCGGTTCACCCACCAGGTGAAATTCAGCAGCAGTTTCTGGAATACCCGTTTCAAGAAGTCGGTGTCGCCCTTACCGGAGCGCTTCTTGTCGATCTTGTACACGCGCCACGCTGCCCAGGCGTGCACCGGAGGATTCACGTCGCCGAGCGCCCATTCGTAGGCGGGGAGTTGTCCGTTAGGATGCATGTACCACTCACGCAGCATGAGTAAAAGCTGATCTTTGGCGAACTCAGAATCGACCAGCGCCAATGGGACGCAATGAAACGCCAGATCCCAGGCGGCATACCACGGGTACTCCCATTTGTCGGGCATCGAAATGACGTCTGAATTGTACAAGTGTTGCCACTCATAGTTCCGGCCCTTTAGTCGCTCTATAGGCGGCCGAGGGCCCGCAGGATCACCCTGCAACCAATCTCGCACGACATAGTGATAGAACTGCTTGGACCACAACATTCCGGCGAGACCCTGGCGCATTACATTTCGCGCGTCCCGCGAGAGATCCTGCGGGACGACCGTGGCGTAGAAATCATCCGCCTCGCTATGGCGAAGGGCCAACATCTTGTCGAAGCCGTCGAAAGCGGTCGTCCCATGTAACTCCAAAGGCGCCAGACGCAAGCGTACGACGGTCGACGCTCCCGGTTCGATTGTGAGCGAGTAATCCGCAGACGCCTTCGTACCGGTGAAGTGCGGGTTGACGGCATCTTGCGCGCCATGGACGACGTAGTCGTTGATTCCGTCCTTGACGTGGGGGCTGGGGTTAGCAACTCCGAAAAGGCGTTGCATGTTTGTATCGTTCTCGGTGAACAACAGCTCCGGAGATCCCTCGCAGTGCAGCCACCGGCTGGCGACCTCCGGGTGGTTCAGCTCGATCACTGGATCGGGAGCCACGGCGGCCAGATGCAACTCGGGGCGCGGCGCACCCGGTTGCCACGACCAGATGTTGCGAAACCAGATCGTCGGCAGCAAGCGGAGGTTAGCGACCTCCGGACCGTGATTGGTGACGGTGATCTTGATCAGGATGTCCTCGGCATCTGCCTTGGCATACTCGACAAAAACATCGAAGTAGCGATTTTCGTCAAACAGGCCCGTATCGAGCAGTTCGAATTCCGGCTGATCCTTGCCGCGCCGTCGATTTTCAGCAACCAATTGGTCATAGGGAAACGCGGCCTGAGGATACTTGTACAGATACTTCATGTAGGAGTGTGTGGGCGTGTTGTCGAGGTAGAAGTAACATTCCTTCACGTCCTCTCCGTGATTGCCCTCGTTGCCGTTCAGACCGAAGAGCCGTTCTTTCAGGATCGGATCGCGGCCATTCCACAACGCCACCGAGAAGCAGGTAAATTGGTGCCGGTCGCAAATCCCCGCCAGCCCATCTTCATTCCAGCGATAGGCACGCGAACGAGCGTGGTCGTGGGGAAAATATTCCCAGGCTGTACCGTTGGCGCTGTAGTCTTCGCGCACCGTTCCCCAGGCTCGTTCACTGAGGTAAGGTCCCCAACGCTTCCAGTGCCTGGTGCGCGCGCTGGATTCCGCCAGCCTGCTTGCTTCCTCTGTCATGAGTCCTCTAGCGTATTGTAGCGCCGCCGCTATGCCCTACCCCGCCGCCGTGTAAAATGCCCGTATGCCGTTCCAGTCGGGAAATCCCAATGCTGGCAAGAAGCGCACGCCGCCTCCGGACGAAACTTTCGAGGAAGCGACCTACCTGAAAGCACTCGGGGAAAAGCAAAAGGCCGTCAGCCTGAAGCTGGCCGATGGCGAAGTGGTGCGCGGTTGGATCGAATACTACGACAAGAATATGGTCCGCCTTACCCGCGAAGATGGCCCCAACCTGTTTATCTTCAAACACGAAATTATGTACATCGCGGAAGACGGAAAGAAGAAGTGAACGGCTCCGCGTCCTCCCATGAACTGATTGCGTCCATGCAGTCGATAGCTCGCGAAGCGGGCAGCCTGCTCCTGAGTTATTTCGATCGGCAGATCAAGATCGAGTACAAAGGCGATGCTGACCTGGTGACGGTGGCGGACCGGAAGTCCGAAGCGCTAATCCTGGAAAGAATCCGCGCCCAGTTTCCTACCCACGACGTAATGGGCGAAGAAGGAACGCGCATCGAGTCAGGCAGTGACTACAAGTGGTACGTCGACCCGCTCGACGGTACGACCAACTTCGCCCACGGCTTTCCCGTCTTCTGCGTTTCGCTGGGCGTGCGATTTCGCGCAAAGAGCGCTGCCGGTGTGATTTACGATCCGACTCGCGACGAGATGTTCGCCGCGGAAACGGGTAAGGGCGCGACGCTCAACGACAAGCCGATTCATGTCTCCACTACGTCGCGGCTTGCCGACTCTCTGATTGGGACGGGCTTTCCGAGCCACAAGCGCCACAAGAATCCGAACATCCACTTCTATCACCAGATCACCTTGCGCAGTCACGGAGTGCGCCGGGCCGGTTCGGCCGCGCTCGATCTGTGCAACGTAGCCTGCGGACGTTTCGACGGCTTCTGGGAATTTAATCTGAATCCCTGGGATACCGCGGCCGGAGTGGTGATCGCGGAGGAGGCGGGCGCCCGCATCACGGATTTCTCCGGTGGTCCGTTTCAACTGGATAGCCGCGAGACCCTGGCCTCGAACGGTCTGGTGCACGACGAACTGCTGCGCGAGTTCCAGGAAATCTTTGCGGGACGGGGGCTGGAAGAATTGCCGAGTCCGGTCGCGTACGCCAGAGATACCAACTCCTAAGGAATACAATAGAGATAGAAGGATGCGAGGGTGCGATTTCCTCCGTGACCTTGTGTCCCCCGTGGTTAAAGATTTTCGCCTGCGAGTCTCATGTGAGTAATTCACTACTAGAGCGCCAAATCCAGAAACGTCCGAACAAAGTCCGCCTCCAGGGCCGAATCCTCTTTCTGACCGAAGACCCTGACCTGATCAAGAAGCAACTCGGGGGCTGGGACTTGCCTTGGGACACGAAGAATCCAGCGAACAATCCGAAACTCCGCGACGACATTTCCACCGACGAGATCACTCCTGCACACTATTGTTTTTACTTTGACCAAACCTTGGGCGAGATCCCCTACCTCGGCCTGAAGTGCGGCGATGTGCTGCCTATCGGGCGATCTGACGTGAAGAAAGGTGGCTTTGTATGTTCGGTAAGCGGCAAGCGTCGCGGCAAAGGCTCGAGCCGCGAACAGTCGCCATATGCCGAGATGTGTGCGGGAATCCAGGTTGTGATCGCGGAAAACATCGAACGCATCTACAAGCAGAATTGCCAGAACCTGGGCCTGCTGACCTCGACGGAATTTTCTTTGATTGACCGCATTCGTTCGAGCGAGGAAATTCCGCTGAGCGAATTCACCGTTGGCGAAGACGACATTACGCGGCAGGTGATTGAATATGGCGGGCTGTTTCCGTTCAATGTGGCGCGCTTGCAGAGGAAAGTCTTCCTACCTCCGATCGAAACCAAGAGACGTCCCATGACCCTGGCGGAGAAGATTTTCGCCAGCCACATGGTCGATGTGGGGACGGGTCGTCGACCCGTCCAAGCTGAGCAAGGCTCGGCAGCTTCTGTAGGAGTCGAAGCCGTCAAGCCCGGCGACACCGGCTTTACCCGCGTTGACCTCCGCTTCAGCCATGAATACGTCACCCCGATGGCGGCGATTTTCTACGAACACAATGTCGGTAAAGATGTTCCTGTAAACGACGCCTCCAGCATCCGCTTCTTCCGCGACCACCTGACTTTTCTCGACGAGGTTATCTCCGAAGAGAAGAAGAAGATGGGGCTGCTCGACCTTGCCACTCAACTGAAATTCAAGCAAGCCGACTTTGCCAAG
The DNA here is from genome assembly GCA_963799305.1 of uncultured Acidobacteriota bacterium. Lineage (GTDB taxonomy): Bacteria > Acidobacteriota > Terriglobia > Terriglobales > Acidobacteriaceae > Acidiflorens. The sequence goes on from CAWCWX010000004.1 coordinate 275,518, forward strand.
CAGCAGGGAATTAAACTCCATGGCGAACTCACCGACCGCAAGGGCTCCGAGGGAATCTGTCATTCGGTGATGCTAGAAACCTATGCGCTTCCCGGTCAGGTCAACGTTGGCTCCGACTCGCACACGCCGCACGTGGGCGCTATCGGCTGTATCGCTTTCGGTATCGGTACCACTGACGTTTTCAATTCCTGGATCACAAAAGACGTGCGAGTGAAAGTGCCGGAGTCGGTGAAGATCGTAATTCGCGGGAAGAAACATGCCAACGTTACCGCGAAAGATTTCATCCTGAAGATTCTCTCGCTTGACTATGTGCGCAGCGGCAGGGCACTGGCGAAAGTCATGGAGTACGCGGGAGAAGCGGTCGAAGCCCTCTCGGTTGACGAACGTGCCACCATGACCAATATGGCGGCTGAAATTGGAGGCTTCACCGGTATCGTCGCGCCAGATGAAAAGGTTGTCGAGTTTTTAATGGAGCGCCGCGGCATGAAGGGCGCTGATGCGGAAAAAATGATCGCCGGTCTGCAAAGTGATCCCGACGCGGAGTACGCCCAGGTGATCGAAATTGACGCGGCTGAAATCACGCCCATGGTCGCCACTCCCGGAGACCCCGGCAATGGCAAGTACATCCGCGATCTCAATACTCCGGTGCCAATCGAGATTGCCTACGGCGGCACCTGCACCGCCGGCAAGAATGAAGACATGGACATGTACGCAGCCGTACTGGCCGACGCTCTGAAACACGGCAAGCGCATCGCTGAAAACGTAAACTTCTGGATCCAGTTCGGCTCGCAGGAGACGCGGGAATATTGCCAGCGCAAAGGCTATCTGGAAGTTTTCGAACAGTCTGGAGCGCACGTCATCGAGCCTAGCTGCGGCGCTTGCATCAACGCCGGTCCGGGGGTCTCGACGCGTCCCGATCAGATCGTGATCAGCGCGCAGAACCGTAATTTCCCGGGACGCAGCGGGCCGGGGCAGATGTATCTGGCGTCGCCTTTGACGGTGGCGGCGAGCGCGGTGGCGGGATACATCGTGGAGTACGAGCCGAGCGAGAAGAAGGAGTTGGTCGGGGCGTAGCGTCCCGCAGCGACTTGGGTTGCGGTGTACTCGCACTCCCCATTCCTGCTAGAATTACCAATTCTGTTAAGCCTCCAAGACCCTAGGAGCCCTTGATTTTATGGCCTACGTAATTGCCGAACCCTGTATCGGAACGAAAGATACCGCCTGTGTTGACGCTTGCCCGGTGGATTGCATCCATCCCAAGAAAGACTCCGACAAGTACGCTGCCGAGAAGATGCTCTTTATCGATCCGGTGGAATGTATCGACTGCGGCGCCTGCGTCCCAGTATGCCCGGTATCGGCCATTTTCGCGCTTGATGACCTCCCGGAAAAGTGGAAGGAATACACCGAGATCAATGCGAAGTTTTTCGGGCGATAGGCGATAAAGCTCGCAGCTGCAAGCTCTCACCTCTAAGGGAATGCTGAGAGTTTCTTAGAGCTGACAGCTTAGAGCTTGCAGCTTCTTTCCATCCACCAGCACCTCTATTACAATCATAGATTACCTAGCTGGGCTTCCATGGCGCTGAAGGAGTCGGAGGCGATCGTTCTGCGCACGTATCCGTTGCGTGAGTCCGACTTGCTGGTTACGCTCTTCACGCGGCTTGAAGGCAAAGTAAAAGGAGTGGCGCGAGCGGCGAAGAAGTCGAAACGCCGCTTCGGAGGGGCGCTGGAGCCGCTCACCTACGTACGGGCGTTGTACGACGAGCGTGAGCGGCAGGAGTTGGTGAGACTCGATTCCTGCGAGGTGATCGACTCGCCGATGACCAACGAGATTGGGTATCCGCGAGCCGTCGCTCTCGGGCATGTGGCCGAGTTGCTCGACGAATTGCTCCCGGATCGCGAAGCCAGCGATGCCGTGTTTCGCCTGACGTTGTCGGTGTTGAAGGAATTACGCGGCACCAAGTTGTGGATGCCGCTCACCTACTTCGAACTCTGGATGACGCGGCTGATGGGTTTTTTGCCCGAGTTGTCCGAGTGCGCGGCTTGCGGAAACTCGCTCGACGGCAGCCGGGCGTTCTATCACGCGTTAGCCGATGGTCTGGTTTGCATCGACGATAAGCGCGTGGCGTCCTCGGAGATGTCGCCGGAATCTCGTAAGATTGCGGCGCAGATGCTGCGGTCGCGGGTTTCTGACTTCTCTGAGATTGACTGGCCCAAAGTTGTAGCGGTTGACCTGCGCAAGTTTCTCCTCCAGATTCTGGAGCGGCACTTGGAGAAGAAATTGGTGACGGCGGGGATGCTGGAGAAGATCTAGCTGCGGGCTTCTAGCCGCGAGCTTCGAGCAAACCAGGTGCGGTGTTTTAAGCTGGCCGCCCGGAAATCGAAGCGGTTGCTCCAACAAAACTAGGATCTCGTGACTTCGTCCAAACCCAACCCGCGACTTTCCAGGAGCTTATCCTCAACTTCAGGCATTCTTCGCCGAGCGTGCGCAATTGTGCATCAACGTTACGATGTCGAAGTCGGCGCGGGCACCATGGCTCCGGAGACGTCCTGCGCGTGCTAGGACCGAATCCTTATAAGGTCGCCTATGTGCAGCCCTCGCGTCGACCCGCCGATGGACGCTATGGCAGAATCCGAACCGCCTGTTCAAGCCATTGCAGCTGCAAGTCATCCTGAAGCCGCCGCCGGAAAATGTACAGGAACTTTATCTGGAATCGCTGACGAGCGATCGGGATTGACCTGCGCCAGCACGATATCAAGTTCGAAGAGGACAACTGGGAGTCGCCCACACTCGGGG
>CAWCWX010000005.1:0-249821 GCA_963799305.1 uncultured Acidobacteriota bacterium
GTGAGCAAAGAACACGGCGCGTCAGAACGCATCACCTGGAACTTCGCCGACTTCGACAAAACACGCTGAACCTGGTGACCGGAGAAAGCGGAATCTATCTGAGCAAGTACTACATGGACGAATGGCCCGCCTGGTATGGAGGCCGCACCTCAAATTCGCTTTTTCTCCTGCCCAGGTGGAGAAACGTAAGCGCCATGAGATGAGGCTGGAGCCGAAGGGCAGTGGTTAGTGATTAGTGGTTAGTGGTCAGCCCAGAACTATAGCCCCCTAAGAAACTGTCATCCTGAGCTATCCGCAGGCGGAGCCGAGGACGAGCAAGGATCCGCTGTCCCCGCGCCCGCCGAAAAAGCAGACCCTTCCCTGGCCACTTGGGAACGCAACTCGGGCGCTTCGCCTTTCCTATGACCTGTGACCTCTGACCTGCCCCTAAAAATCCACCGTCTTAACATCGATCACTTCTCCACTAATGTCGATTTGATTCTTCTGGAGTTTGTCGGTGGTGGTGTCGTAGATCTGAAGCTGGCCGCCCTGCGCCAGATAAACGACGTGCCTCGTGGCGATGGGTTGAATCCCGGTGACATCGCCGTTCGCGGGAGGAATCACGACCGCGCCGGTCTGGGTGTTGTAGATGGACAGGCGGCCGCGCACTTCCGCATCGGGCGGCACGGGGATCGGAGGGATAATCTCCGTGCAGGAATGGGCACCCACGAAAAGTTGGCCGTCGGCCCCGAGGGCCATACGGTTATGGTAACCGTCCGTAATGATGATTGGCGTCCCCGGATTCACCACGCTCATGCTGGCAAGATCGAAAACCGTCAACAGTCCGCATGATGTGGCCGCCGTGGTCTGGCCCGTGCACGGAGAAGCCGGCACCGGAGTTCCCGCCAGGTACTCGTGCTTCCGCTGACGACCGCGAAGCTCGCTGCCGGCACCGGACTGGCAACTCCGGCCATCGGCGTCGACTGCGATAAATCTAGCGGCTGAACACCGGCCTGAGCTCCACCGCACTCCAGTCCGCAATTCACAACGTATGCCGTGTTGTCATCTGGCGTGAAGAAAGCGGTCACCGGGCGATCGAAACCGTCGACAAAGGTAATGACCGGGTTGTTGGTGCCAATATTTGAGGGCGTAATCACCGCCACCATATTCGAGTTGTCGCTGAAGGCCAGAACACGAGTGCCGCTATTGCTGATGGCCAGGTGGCGGTAAGGAAAGTTTGTGCCGTCCGGAAAACACGGAGGGTGTGCCTCCCCCGCTGGAGGGCAGCTGATCACGTTGCTCAGCATGCCCGTATTCAGATTGAGGACTACCACGGCCCCCGGAGACTGCCCGACCACCGGAGCGGTAGGCACCGCGACGTAGGCGGTGAGGCTGTCGGGAGAGACAACGAAGCTCTCCGTAAAACCGGGCAAGGTGATGCCACCAGAAGCGTTCTCGCCGCCATTGCTGATCAGCGTAAACCTGCTGTCGGGAGGGCTGAAGACAAGAGTCTGGACGCGGTTCGGCGTGACCACCATGGGGCCTGGTTGAGCCCCGGCCGCAATGCCCGCCACGGGCGCGCGCAGATCCTTCTGCGCATCGAGAATCTGTACCCCCGCCCCGGCGCCCACGTCTTGTGTGATAAAGGCGCGAAATTTCAGGCCGCTACCGCCACCGCCTTGACCGCTAGGGGAACTGCCACAGCTCACAAACAGCAGACTGACGGGCAACACAATCGACACCAAGATCAGGGTTTTTCTCAAACCTGGGACTCCAACAGTATGCAGGATAATCACTTAGATGTAAGAGTTGGATTATAGCAAAGCTGGAAACGTTGCCCGGCCTCAACCACGTGGGAAATCGCAGCGCATCGCAAGTCGTGCGTCAGTCGCAGTGGTGCGCTCGAAATCACAGGAAGAACTGCTTCAATGGCTCCATCTTGACCTGCTCTTTGGCCACCGCCGCGCCGACTCGCTGCATATTGCCGATCTGATCGACAGCGTCCATTTCGCGGACTTTTACGGGATCGACGTCCATCAGGCCGAGTCCATCAAGACGCGCGCGCGTCAGGCTGACGGTGATGCGTTGATAGGTCAGCAGCTTTTTGGCGCTCAGTCCGTTGTTCATAAAATCGAGCGCGTCTTCTCCCGGCGCACCTGTCGCACGAACAGCGGCCATTTCAGCTGCCGAGGTCACAACCTCGCCCGCCGGGTTCTGGCCAATGAGGTGCATCAGCACGTTCTGCTGGAGGTTTGCATCTCCCATTAGACCGTGCACAGTGTAGCGCGCCCAATCCAACACGTTGTAGCCCACCGCCTTACCCTCCTCGATGGTAATGGAGTTGAACCCCGTCCCCAACGACAGCAGCAGCAGCTTGTCTGGACCGGTCGGCCACCCATTCTTGTATTGCGGATCGGTGGCTTCTAGAAAGAGCTGAAGCGACGGATTGTTGTAAGTGCTCACGCCGCCGTCGATGAACTCGTAGTCGTGGACTTTGCCCTGTTGGTCGGGAAGCAAGATTTTCTGAGGCGGAAAAAATGTCGGGGCAGCCGAACTCGCACGCACGATCTGCCACAGAGGCAGGGATGCATTGGTGCTGAAGTATTTTCCCTTCGGGTTGTTATTGAAAAACCAGGTCGTCCCGAGAGTCGCGTTCTTGGCAACAATCAGAAGCTGGGGGCGCACCTTGCTACTTCCCAGGCTCGTGTTTTCGCCGAACACATCTTTCAGATGCTGCTCCAGCGGTTCACTCGGATAGGTATGCCAAAACCGCTTCAGGAAAAATACTTTCGTGAAAATTCCCTTTCCGAAGTTGAGATAAAAGTCGCGCAGTTGTGCGGCCTTCAGGCCGAGGCACAGTCCGGCGGCCAGGATCGCGCCCGTGCTGGTACCTCCAATCAGATCGAAACGTTCGCAGAGCGGCCGCGGTTCGCCCGTCAGTTCGTCCAGTTGTTTTTCGATCAGGATCAGCGCTTCGGCGGGAATCAGTCCGCACAATCCTCCTCCGTCGATGGAGAGCAGGCGTTTCGGGCGAGCGGGAACGGTGGGCACCATGGCATTCATGCTTACCTCGAGTGGGGGCCACAAATTAAGGGAAGGTCTCGTACGTTAGTGCGACGGTCCGTGCAATGTCAAGAGGGTTAGTTACTCGGCCATACCCTTCTGCATGTTCACCCCGGAATGACGAACTGTCCACCCGGCCCGCAGCGAAGAACCTGATTTCCCATATCGCAGCTGACAGCCGGACGTTCGCTGGCTCAACGTGACAGTTCTCACGGGGAACTTGTATTCTCAAGAAGATGGCAGGAAATTTCATCGAACGTCTCATTAAGACACCCGTCCTCTGCGATGGCGCGATGGGGACCTTGCTCTACTCCAAGGGCATCTTTATCAACCAGTGCTACGACGAATTGAACGTCTCGCAATCGGAACTGATTCGCGGCATTCACCACGAATACCTCCAGGCGGGCGCCGAGATCGTTGAAACTAACACCTTTGGGGCCAATAGCTTCCGGCTGGCACGGCACAGCATGGCCGACCGCGTTCGCGAGATTAACCTGGCGGGCGTGCGTGTAGCGCGAGATGCCGCCAAGAGTTTTGACGTCTGGGTAGCAGGCTCGGTTGGACCGCTGGGAGTTCGTATCGAACCTCTGGGCAAAACCTCGTTTGAAGAGGCCCGCGCTGCCTTTCGCGAACAGATCAGCGCCCTGGTCGAAGGTGGAGTCGACTTGCTGATGCTCGAAACTTTCGGCTACGTGGAGGAACTTCGCCAGGCTGTACTCGCCAGCCGAGACGTGAACCCCAAGATTCCGGTCGTCGCCCATGTCACCATCGACGAAGACGGTAACTGCCTCGACGGATCCGACCCGGAGACCTTCACGGCCCGGCTTGCCGAGTGGAAAGTCGACGTCATTGGCATCAATTGCAGTGTAGGCCCGGTCGCCATGCTGGAGGCGATCGAACGCGTTCGCGCCGCCACCGACCTCCCACTCGCAACCCAGCCCAACGCCGGCATGCCGCGCTCGGTCGAAGGACGCAATATCTATCTCTGCTCGCCGGAGTACATGGCTAGCTATGCCCGCAAGTTTGTCGCGGCCGGAGTGAACCTGGTCGGCGGATGCTGCGGGACAACTCCGGAACATATCCGCGCCATGAAGTCAGCCCTGCGCGCCGGCGCGGCCCGGCAGAAGACTTCGGTCTCGGTCGGCCACCACGACCCAGCGCCCGCAGCCCCAGCCACGACTCCGCTGGAAGAGAGATCGCGGCTGGGAGCGAAGATTGCCCGCGGCGAGTTTATCGCCATGGTGGAGATCGTCCCGCCGAAGGGAATCGACATTCGCAAGGAGGTGGAAGGCGCGAAATTTCTCAAATCCGTAGGCGTGGACGCGATCAACATCCCCGACAGCCCGCGCGCCTCCGCACGGATGAGCAACCAGGCCCTCTCTCTTCTTATGCAGCAGGAGGTCGGGATCGAGGCGATCCTGCACTACACCTGCCGGGACCGGAACGTCCTTGGCATCCAGTCGGATTTGCTGGGCGCGGCGGCCACGGGTATCCGCAACCTGATCTGCATCACCGGCGATCCGCCCAAGATGGGCAATTATCCCGACGCCACGGCCGTGTTCGATGTCGACGCCATCGGGTTGGTAAACATTGTCCACAACCTGAATCGCGGCCTGGATTTGGGTGGAAACACGATCGGCAAAGGCACGGGATTCGTGATTGGCGTGGGCGCCAACCCCGGCCTGCCCAACCTCGATGAAGAGATCCGTCGTTTTGAGTACAAAGTCGAAGCCGGCGCCGAATATGTGGTGACGCAGCCGGTTTTCGATCTCAACCTGTTGGAGAATTTCCTGAAGCACATTGAGCATTGCCGCATCCCAGTAGTAGCGGGCATTTGGCCACTGGTCAGCGCGCGCAACGCCGAGTTCATGAAGAACGAATTGCGCGTTTCTGTGCCGGACGCCATCCTGAAACGAATGAACGAGGCCCCGACTCCAGAGGCGGCACGCGAGGAAGGTATCTCCATAGCGCGGGAGATGTTGAAGGCCGTCCGCGGATGGGTACAGGGAGCGCAGATCAGCGCGCCTCAGGGACGCTATAACTCCGCCGTCGATGTTCTGGAAGCCCTCGGATAAGAATCCAAAACTGCAAAATCGATTTTGGGAATACGGTGCACAAAAAATTTGCAGGATCAAACCGATTTCATTGGACATCCAGAAGCAAAAACGGCATTAAAATAGAGTACAGAGGAAATCGGATTTGGCGAAGTTTGAAGAATGCCTCGATCGTCTCGAGAAGATTGTCCAGGAGTTGGAAAAAGGCGATGTACCCCTGGAAAATTCTCTGACGCTGTTCGAAGAAGGCATGCAGCTTTCCGCATCCTGCCGGAAACAACTGGAGGACGCGGAAGGCAAGGTTGAAATTTTGTTGAAGCAGAACGGCAAGCTCCAAACGGTACCGTTCGAGCCCCCGGCCGAAAAGGCGTCGCGCAAGTAGCGCCGATTCGCGCACGGATTGTCCACGCCTGTGCTAGCAGTTGTGCTGTCGCAGCCAAAGGCCACCGCATACGCGGTGAAGTAAGGGGGATATATGGAGCCACTTAACGTAGTGCTTTACCAGGATGACGCTGAGACCGCGGAACGATTGACGGCCAGCCTCTCCCGGTACTTTCCTTCCATCTACCGGACGCGCAGTCGCGAAGAAATCCGGCCTGCTATCGCCCGCTCTCGCGCTGAAGTCCTTGTGCTGGACGTGGAGAAATCGGATGGACGCGAGCTGAAGCGCCTGCACCAGGAATTTCCCGGTCTTTACATCGTCTGTACGCATCGACTGGCCGACGACGAGCTTTGGGCTCAGGCCCTTAGCCAGGGTGCCGACGATTTGTGTGTACCCTCGAATACCGACGAAGTCGTACGTTCTCTCACCCGCGAACGCGCCCGCCGCGCCGCTGCCTGATTCCGCACTTCGCTTCATTCAGGGACGCCTCTCGGCGTCCCCTTTTCATTTCGGTCAAGCCTGCTTGTTATACTGCGATGCCATGCTGAAACAGGTTCTGGAGGAAGGGCGTGAGCGGGCAGACCGCGCGCTGGAAAGGCTGTTGCCCGCCGCTGCTCAGCATCCCACGTCGATTCATCAGGCTATGAGGCACAGCGTCTTTGCCGGCGGAAAGCGCCTGCGGCCCATCCTCTGCATGGAAGCCGGACGCATGGTCGCGCAGACTTTACCCGACGGCATCGAAGACGTAGGCGCCGCCCTGGAAATGCTGCATACCTATTCCCTGATCCACGACGACCTCCCCGCTCTCGACAACGACGACCTGCGCCGCGGACGCCCCACCTGCCACAAAGCCTTCGGCGAAGCGATCGCCATTCTCGCCGGCGACGCTTTGCAGACCCAGGCCTATGAAGTCCTCGCCCAGCTGAATTGCTCCGCCGAGGCGCGCGTCGCCATCATTCGCGAGATTGCCCACCAGACCGGCACTGTCGACGGAATGATCGGCGGCCAGGTCGTCGACCTCGAAGCCGAACACACCCAGCCCGGACTCGAAACCCTCGAATACATTCACCGCGCAAAAACCGCCGCCCTGATCACCGCTAGTGTGGTGAGTGGCGGGATCTACGCCGGAGCGAACGCCGCCCAGATCTCCCGGCTCCGCGCTTTCGGCGAATCGGTTGGACTGGCCTTTCAAATCGTCGACGACGTCCTCGACATCACCCAGACCTCCGAACAACTGGGCAAGACCGCCGGCAAAGATACCACCGCCGAGAAGACTACCTATCCTGCTCTGTTTGGAATCGACGAATCGCTGCGGAAAGCCGACGCATTGGTAGACCAGGCCTGCGCCGAGCTAAACGAATTCGGTCCCGGCGCGTCTACTCTAAAAGACTTGGCCCGCTTCCTGGTCGAGCGAAAAAAATAGAGTAAACAAAAAGTCAATGTCATCCTGAGCGGAGTAACTGCCTCGCGAAGCGAATCGGCTACGGAGTCGAAGGACCTCTGCAACCTGTGCATATTGGAAGCCGCATCAAGGCATTCACCCCGCGTCCTCGCGCGCACAACCTCGCGACTCGACTAGCGCTCGCCCTCGTCGGCCTCGCAATCGCGGCTGCTGCCCAGCCGCCAGCCACCTGGCGCTACAACCTCCATCCCGGCGACCATCTCGTTTACAGCTACGTCTTCCACCGCGAAATCCGTACCGACGAAGCCCAAACTACTGTGGAAGCAAGATTTCACTCCCAAGTTCTGATCGCTGGCGAACGCAACGGCGTCCTCAGCGCCGGATTCCAACGCAATCGCGATAGCGCCATCCTTCTCGCGTATCACGTCAAAGGCAAAGACAAGCTGGCCACCGAACGCCCGAAATTTGATAAGCGTATGCAGGCGCGTCCGACGCAATTCTCCGAAGCGATGGAGTTCACTGCCTCCGGTGAGCCGCGCTACGCGTGGGAAACGGCACGCGAGAGCCCGAGCCATCTTGTTCCTGACCTCCACGAAATCGAACTTCTGCCACAAGGCCCGGTCAAGGTCGGAGACCGCTGGCCGGCGACGGATCTTCTCGGTTTGGAATTTGAATGGACGGGAACAGAACAGGTTCACGGCAAAAGTTGCAATCGCGTGCGCGGAACTGCCGTCAACGGTTCCGTAACCCTTACTTACTGGTGGTCGCCGGAGAGCGGAGTCATCGAACGCATCGAACTGGACGGAACTTATCCCGTGTTCGGGGGAACCAGTCATGAACAGGCCCGCATGGAACTGGAGTCCCATTCGAGCAACGAAGCGATCTCCGATTGGCTTGCCAAACCAGAAACCCGCTTAGGCACTCTCGATGCCCTTCTACTTTCGCCATGGGTGCCGGTCGCCACCGACCAATGGAGTTCCGCCTTGAAAGCCGGTGATCCCGCCACTCAGCGATTGGCGCTGGCGGTCGCATACCGGCGCGGACAACCCGCTCAAGCGGTGATGAGCGAACTTGCCAATGCAAACCCTGAAATCAAAGCCTTTGCTACTGCTTTGCTGACGCCGGCCGCTTCGAAACCCCAGCCGACAGCATGCCCGCAACAGGTCGTGCACAAACCCACGCCACCGAAAACCGGCACCCTGTTGCGTGTGGCGCTCGCTGAGAAGTCAGGGCCGAACATCCCTTACTTTCTCCGCATCCCCGACACCTACCGCGGAGACCGCCCCCTCCCACTGCTGGTGTACTTAAGCGGTGGCGCGGGGTTCGCCCTCGACGGCGTCAACACCGCCAATGACGCCATCGCCAACACAGATTACCTCGTCCTTTATCCACAGGCAGGAGAATACTGGTGGAAGCCCGAGGTGGCGGATCGACTGCACGCCGCGATGAGCGACGTGTTCAGAGACTTCAACGTCGATCGCGACCGAGTCTACATCGCCGGCTTCAGCAACGGAGGCACAGGCTCCCTCTACATGGCGGAACGTTGGCCCGACCGCTTTGCTGCCGTGGTCTCCCTGATGGGCGCCGGACAATGCGTGCCGGATGTCCAGAAGGATCTAGAGAACCTGACGAATCTGCCCATCCTATTCGTGCACGGCGAGAAGGATCAACTGATCTCCCCAACCTGCTCGCAGGCCACGTACGATACGCTCTCCGGATTGCGTCCCCGTGTCGCGCCCCAGTTCAAATTATTGCCGGACCGTGAGCACGACATCACACTCCAGTCCGATGACGGCCTCACGCTTGCCTTTTTCAAAGACAAAGTTCGCGAAGCCTTCCCGAAGCGAGTTTTCTTTCACCTCGATGATTTGAGCTCTCCACGTCAGTATTGGATCGAGGTCCTGGAAAAAAAATCCGGCGTGGCGGACGTGACAGCCGAGCTGAAGAAAGACAATCGCATCGAAATTCACACCCGTGAAGTAAAGAAGCTTCGGCTCCATCTGCGGCAGGAGATGTTTTCGGAGCCGGGGCCGGTTCGAATCTCGTGGAATGGGAAACAGCTTTACGAAGGCCCTCTGAAGGAGACGTGCTCCGCAACCGGCCCGGCGAATGCAGTCGACCCGAAGCTGGATCTCACCGACAACATGGAATTTTCGCTCCCGTAAAGCCTCGCATGCACTAGCCAGCGTTGCTCAGGTGCCCCCAGAGGCGTACATTAAGGAAGCTCTCGCGATTCCCCACCTCCTTCTTCCCTCACCCTAAAAGCACGCGCACAAGCTGCATTCTGTGTGCAACTAAAGGCGGTCGACAGAAGGCACCCCCTATATATGGTGTTTTATCTCTTGACCCGTCCTGAATTCGCCGTTAGAGTTGGTGAAAAGCCGTGATAGCGGGCCCCGATTTATGGGACAGCATCGTACTGTGTACAGAACCAGGAACCTAAGCAGTAAACAGGTTCAGTGCGGGTTCACGGCGGACGCCAGCCAACAGCAGTTGCCAGCAGATCAGAAGTGTCCGCGCACGAAGGAGTGACTTTGCTCAAACTCAAAAGGCTGCAAATCCTGGGATTCAAGTCGTTTTGTGACCGCACCGACCTCAAGTTCCACGGCGAAGGCATCGCCGCCATCATCGGCCCCAACGGTTGCGGCAAATCGAACATCGCGGACGCGATCTCGTGGGTATTGGGCGAGCAGTCGGCTAAATCGCTGCGCGGCTCCCGCATGGAAGACGTGATTTTTTCCGGCACGCGCGACCGCAATCCCACCGGCATGGCGGAAGTTTCTTTGACGCTGATCGACCCGGAAATCTACGCCGGCCCAGACGCCAGCGAACCGACGCAAATCGATATTCAGAATGACATCCCCACCGGCGCCGAAGACTGGGACGAAGCCGACCTTCGCGCCCGCGCAACCGCTGACACGGAGCAAGCAGTAGAAGAAGCCCAGCCTGGCAAAACCGAAGAAGTAGAAGGGGCAGCACCGCCTGTAGTCGAAGTCGCCAGTGAAGCTGCGCCCGCCGGACCGCAAGTAGTTCTGAAGATTCGCCGCCGCAAATTCGGCCAACAACAGGCTCATGCAGGCGAGATCATGGTCACTCGCCGCCTGTTCCGCTCCGGCGACAGCGAGTACCTGCTGAACGGAAAGCTCTGCCGCTTACGTGACATTCAGGAACTGTTCATGGGCACCGGCCTCGGTCCCGAGTCCTACGCGCTCATCGAGCAGGGACGCATCGGACAAATCCTGAGCAGCCGTCCGACCGATCGCCGCGCCGTGATTGAAGAAGCCGCTGGCATTACAAAATTCAAAACCAAGAAGCGCCTCGCCGAAGCGCGCCTGGAAGAAGCGAAACTCAATCTCAATCGCGTGAACGACATTTTCGAAGAAGTCACACGTCAGATGAACTCGCTCAAGCGCCAGGCCAGCAAGGCCGAGCGCTACGCGCGTCTCCGCGACGAAATGCGCGCCAAGCTGCGCGTTGTGCTGGCCAGCAAGTTCACCCAGATGGACCAGGAAGGCCTGTCGCTCGATACCCAGATCAATCAACTGGGCGAAGAGATCCGTCACCAGACCGAAGCTGTGGAGCAATTCGATGCTGAGCATTCCGAGCGTACCCAGCGCGGCTATTCCATCGAGACCGAACTACGGCAAAACCGCGAACGCCTCAACCAGATCGCCATCGACGTCGACCGCAGCCACGCCCGCAGCCGCACAAACGAAGAGCGCTGCGGCGAACTGACTGTGCGTATGGCTGCGTCCGAAGCGGAGCTGGCGCAAGCGACCAGTCGTCTGCTGGCGCTGGAAGAAGAACGCAACGGCCATCAGCAGGTCTTGGACTCCGCGGCCGCGGATCTGGCCGCTGCGCAGCAGGAATTGACCTTAAGCCAGCAGGAAATGGCTGAAGCCGCGGCTGCCCTCACGGCATTAGAACTGGAACAGGAATCGTCGCGTACCGCAATTCTTGAAGCGGTCGGCGCGGCGTCGAACCTTCGCAACCAATTGACGCAATCACAGGAGCGGCTCGCCAGCGTGGATCGCGAAGAGCAGCGTTTGCGCGCCGAGATCACCATCGCCGCGGTGCAGTCCGAAGCTTTCGGTGGACAGCGCGGACAACTCCAACTCGAATTCGAAACCGTAGTCCAGCGCGCCAGCGGATTGGCCGCCGAGATCGCCGATCTGCGTGCCGCCATCGAGAGTAAACGCCAGGAGGAATCCGACACAAAAAGGTACCTCGATTCCATCCGCTCGGAGTACGCCTCCGCCCTGGGAAAGAAGGGATCGCTCGAAGCCGTCATCGCCGAACACGGATACTCTACCGAATCCGTGCGCCGCCTTTTCCAGTCCGGCGCCCTGCAAGGCGGACACGCTCCTGCCGGCGTACTGGCCGATTTCCTGGAAGTCGACCCGCGCTACGAGCAAGTCGTCGAAGACTTCCTGCGGGATGAACTCAATTACGTGGTCGTGAAGTCGTGGGACGCCGCCGACGAAGGCCTGCGCCTCCTACGCGCCGACGTGGACGGCCGGGCCACCTTCCTGGTGCATCCAGAAGATTCCCAGGCGAAATTTTCTTTTGTCGTGGACGAGAGCATGCGTCACACGCCTTCCAACGAATTCGTGGTTCCCCTGAAGAGTTCGATTCGCGTCCTTAACGGTTTCGGCAAATCGCTGGAAATGATCCTGCCCAAGCTGGGCAACGGCTTCATCGTCCCGGATGCGGGAGTTGGCCGCGAACTCGCCCTCAGCAATCCCGACGCATTTTTCCTGTCGCAGTCGGGCGAATGCTTCCACAACGTGACTGTCACCGGCGGCAAACAGCGCAGCGAAGGACCGCTTTCGATGAAGCGCGAACTGCGTGATGTGCTGCGTCTGCTCGAGGAACTGGAACAGGCGTTGCGCGAAAAGGAAATGCGCGCGCTGTCCGTCGGGCACGAGATCAAGGACTTCACTTCCCTGCTCGACCGTCTGGAAGAAGAAAAGCGCGAGGCCGAAAAGCTGGCCATGACGTCCGGCCACATGCTGTCGCAACTGAACACGGAGTTGGGCCGCGTCCGCGACCGGCTCGACGTCAGCGAACGTGAACTGCGCCGCCTGGCCGGAGAACGCCAGGAGCAGGAAAGCCTCATCGCGTCTCGCGAAGCGGAATTGGCTGCGGTGGAAGCACAACGCGCGCAACTGGAGCTGCTGACCGCCGAAGGCCATGAACGTCTCGCCGGACTGCGAATCCATCGCGATGCGTCTGCCGAAGGCGCTTCACAGCGCTCCTCGCGCGCCGCCGCCCTGGAAGAACGTCACCGCTCGGCGGCAACACTGGTCCAGCGCATCGAGGGCCTCGTCACCGAAATGCGCGAACGATCCGCGGTGCTGCAATCCCAGATGGAAGCGGCCATCGCGGAGATCGCGCAGCGCCAGGCAGAAAATCTTCAACTCGCCGAACAACTGGTGGAATTTGACTCCGAACGCAATGCCGGCGAAGCGCGTGACGGCCTGCTGCAATTCGAATCCGAACAGGTGCGCGCACGCCTGGCGGAAATCGAAGAACTGCTGCGGACCACGCGCCTGCAACTCGATCAGGCCCGCGATCGCCGCGGAGAACTGGCCGCCACTGCCGCAAAGTTGCAGTCCGACTTGCAGCACCTCGCCGACACTTGCCTGAACGAACTCGGGATCGAGCGCCCCGTTCTAATGGCCGACTCCACCATTGTTCTAGTCACCGGCGAGGAACTCGCCGCTGAAGATCAGGCCCACCGCGAGATGCGGACCCGCCTCGACGCCATGGGTCCCGTCAACATGATGGCCCTCGAAGAATACAAAGAGACCTCCGAGCGCCACCAGTTCCTCGAAACGCAGCGCCAAGACCTGCTCGACTCCATCGAGAACACAGCAGCCACGATCAAAGAGATCGATCAGATTTCGCGCCAGAAGTTCGAAGAGGCTTTCGGCAAAATCAACGAAAATTTCGGCGCCACCTTCCGCAAACTCTTTGGCGGCGGCCACGCCTTCATGCGCCTGACCGACGAAGAAAACAGCGCCGAAAGCGGCATCGACGTGGTGGCTTCGCCTCCGGGCAAAAAGTTGCAGAACGTACTCTTGCTCTCCGGCGGCGAGAAGGCACTCACAGCCTTGTCGTTACTGGTCGGAATCTTCCAGTATCAGCCCGCGCCATTCTGCATCCTCGACGAAGTCGACGCGCCACTTGACGAAGCCAACATCGGGCGCTTCACGGAACTGGTAAAAGAAATGTCGGTTAAGACCCAGTTCGTGCTGATCACTCACAGCAAAAAAACGATGAGCATCGCCCCTGTGATGTATGGCGTGACCATGCAGGAACCGGGCGTCTCGAAACTGGTGTCGGTGCGGTTCGGGGCAGCGTAGGAATGAATCTGGCGTAGGGACGCGGCTTGCTGCGTCGCGGGAGACGAGGCAACACGGGTTTCTACAAATTGTTCTTCGTCATATTCTCAATCTGTGCTGGCTAGTGCGGAATTTTCGCAATCGCTGTCGTGTCCATTTATCCTCTGCCGTCCTCAGTTTTTCCACACCGCGACCACGCCAAACCCCTTGCCGGACAACGTTTCTCGCAGAGCATCGAACTGTCAACCTTTTTCGACCGAGCGTGCCTTAGCGCACACTCGCGTCTGTGACGGAAGTCGTTGACAAATTTTTCTCGCCAGTTAGAATACGCGGAGTTTTTTGCTACTAGAATTACATCATGAGCCCCGAAATCCTCGACACCGTCCTTCTGCAAACCGACTATCCCGAACTGGAGCTTCACGCCAGCGGGAAGGTACGCGACGTTTACAACCTCGATGGCGACCATCTCCTGTTTGTCGCCACCGACCGTATCTCCGCCTTCGACTACGTCCTCGCCACTGGCATTCCGCACAAGGGCAGGGTGCTGACGCAGATTTCCCTGTTCTGGTTCGAATTTCTCAAAGACCTGACGCCGAACCATCTCGTCACCGCTGATGTTGACCGCTATCCCGCGGCAGTACAGTTGCACGCGGACGAACTGCGTGGCCGTTCGATGATGGTGATGCGAGCGAACATGTTTCCTGTCGAGTGTGTCGTCCGCGGCTATCTCTCAGGGTCCGGATGGAAGGAATATCAGGCTAACGGAAGAGTCTGCGGCATCCAGTTGCCCGCGGGACTGAAGGAATCCGACAAACTGCCCGAGCCCATCTTCACGCCCGCTACCAAGGCGACCACCGGACACGACATCAATATTTCTTTCGAAGAGATGTGCAAGCTGGTCGATCCCGGACTCAGCCGTCAACTCCGGGACATCAGTTTGAAGATCTATCAGACCGCTGCCGACTACGCGCGGCAGCGCGGCATCATCATCGCCGACACCAAGTTCGAATTTGGTTTGACCGGCCAGGGCATCACGCTGGCCGACGAAGTTCTTACTCCAGATTCGTCGCGTTTCTGGCCGGCCGACACCTATCAACCGGGCAAAGCGCAGAACTCCTATGACAAGCAGTACGTGAGGGACTACCTCGAAGAAATTCGCTGGAATAAACAACCGCCCGCGCCCGCCCTTCCCCACGAAGTTGCGCGGCGGACGAGCGAAAAGTATCTCGAGGCGTATCGTCAGTTGACGGGACGCGAACTGGAGATTTAGCCTCCGCGCGCTCGGAGGTTTGCACATGGGCGTTGCGGATTGGTTCATCCTGGCATTTTTGCTGTTCTCGGTGGTCTCAGCCGCCTGGCAAGGCTTTTTTCACGAAGCCTTCGGACTGGCGGGCCTGGTCGTCGGATATCTGGTAGCCGCCTGGCAGTATCGCTGGCTTGCCGATTGGTTTGAAACGTTTTTGAAGCAGACGTGGCTGGGCGACATCAGCGCGTTCCTGATCATATTTTTTGTGGTCCTGATAATCGCGGGGCTTCTGGGGCGGTTGGCGCGCCGGCTTATGAAAGCGGCAGGCCTCACGGCGATGGACCGGACGCTGGGCGGGCTGCTGGGTTTGCTGAAGGGCAGTCTGGTAGTAGCGATTGTGCTGGTGGCGATGGCGGCCTTCGCGCCTGCCGCACGCTGGTTGCCGGGATCGGAACTGGCGCCTTATTTCATGGTGGCGGGACGGGCTGCCATCTGGCTGGCGCCGTCAGACCTGCGAAATCGGTTCGATCAGGGTCTGGAGTATCTGCGGAAGGGACAAAGTCCGCCTCCGCCGCCGGTCGCGCCGGCCCGATAGAGTACGCGCGTTAGCACTTCAAGATTTGCGAGCTGTGGAAACGAGGACGCCGTGAAAGATCAATTGGAAGCACTCATATCTCAAATGGTTCGCAGCAACATTCTCTATTCGGAGGCGGTCCGCGAGTTCAAGAAAAGATTCATCGTCACCGTGCTGGAAGAGAACCGGGGCAACCAGTGCAAAGCGGCGCGAGAACTGGGAATGCATCGCAACACGCTCAGCCGCACCATGCAGGAACTGAGAATCGATGTCCGCCCCTTGCGCGAGGGAGCGAAGCGTCCGCCCCGTAGTGCGCGGCCCGTCTCCGTGGAGCGCAAAGCGATTCGCTAGATTCAATCCTAAAAAAAAAAGCGGCCCGAACCGGGCCGCTTCAACTTTTGTCCACGGATTACAGGCCTTTAGCGCGACTTTCCCTTCCGGTGGACGGGCGCCTTGGGCGCTGCTTTTACGATCAGGGCCCCATCTTTCATGGTCATCACGAACGGTTTGGCCACATAGGAGACCGGAGTTCCCTCGAACTGAAGGTCGGTGTCCGCCTTCGGCATCTGGCGAGCGGGGATCGCCGCCAGCATGGTCAGATCGATGTCAGCGCGCTTGGCATCGATGTCGTCGGAGCTGCCCGCAAGGCTGAGATTCTTCGACGAATCGATGCTGATGATATGAGCCACCATCTGCAGCGGCTTGCCGTTCAGAGCGGTCCACACCTTTTCGGCATCTTCGGGTGTGCCTTCCGAGAGCACCAGTTGCCACTCGGCGAAGCTCATCTCCTCGATTTTCTTGTTCTTCACCAGGTCCGCAGCCTGTTCCGCTCGCGTAGGTGGAACATACTTCGTGATGGTGAAGTCGGCGGGCGGAAGCGGAGTCGTGGCCGTCTGCGTCATCAATGCGTCCCAACCATCTTCCGTGCCGTGGTAGTTCTTGTACTTCACTTTCCCAAACTTGATTACATCGCCTTTGCCCTTGGGGTCGGCGATGAGGTTGGCGGCGCGCGCTACGAAGAACAGACCAGCCACCGAGTTTTCCGTAGGACCGGGCGTGAGGTAGGCCAACGCGAGAGGATAGATGTTTGCCACAGCGTTCGCATCCGACGGATCAGCTTCCACTGCCGCCCTTAGACTCTGCTCGGCCTTGGCGTAGTCCTTGTTCTGAAAGGCAGCCATACCGATGGCGCCATTGAAGATCCCATTGGCCTGCGTCTTGAACTTTTGATAGTCCGCATCCGGCATTCCTTCCGGTTTCGGCCAATTCGGCAATATCTGCAAACCCTTTTCCGAGTACTGAGCGGCCTCGGCAAAGTCCTGCGGCGTTTTTCCGGTGGTTCGTTTCGCGATCGCCAGCAACACCAGGGCCTTCAAGTTGTTGGGATTGACCTGCAGCACTTTCTGCGCAGTCTCAATCATCTTGGGGATATTTCCGGTTGCCTGGTACGCCCCCATCAGTTGTTCGAGCGCTTCTTCCTTCATCACACTGTTGGGATACTGTGTGACGAAAGCCTCGAACCCGCTGATTTTGGCGGCCGGATCCTGCTGTCCGAACGCGCCAATGTAGGCGTTGTATTCGGCAGGATCTTTGATCTCTTTCTTTTGTTGGGGCGCCGCGGCGGGCGCTGGAGTGGTTGGCGCCGGCGCCGGAGCGGGAGTGGTTTGAGCGACGGCGGTAACTGCGGCTACCAGCAACATCGCGAGAACAATCTTCTTCATTCCTGTGGCTCCTTAACTCTTCGGGGAAGCTGGAATCGACATCCTGACCGCGCACCCGAGCTTGGTGCCGGGCTTCTTCTTCGAACTATCAGTGAGAAGCCCGTAAATCTGTGGCCATTACCAAATGCCGCACGGCCTACGATTCTCCGGTGTGCGGATTATAAGGATGTCATCCTGCTAAGGCAAGACGTTTGCTTGCCTTAGCTCCTCCCTGTGTACTTCGATGCCAAAATCGGGAGAGGAGGATAGTCGGGCTAACCGCTACGCCCTGCCCAAAAGCGCTACCATGTAACACCGAGGAGCCATGCCATGAAAGACGCATCAAACCCCGCTCTAGCGGGCCAAATCGCGGTTGTAACCGGAGCCGGACGCGGCATTGGGGCCGCCATCGCCACCACCCTCGCAGTCCTGGGCGCGCACGTTATTTTGTGTGGACGGACGCGCGAAATACTGGAAACAACTTCATCGGCGATCCGCCGGCACGGCGGCCTGAGCACCGTAGCGGAATGTGATGTCGCGGATCTGGGGTCGGTGGAAGTGGTGGCGAAGCGCGTGGAGGGGGACTTCGGCAGGCTCGACGTTCTGGTCAACAACGCCGGCATCGGCGGCGGCGCCAGCCCGCTGCATGAGCTTGCTCCGGAGGTCTGGGATCGTGTGATGAATACGAATCTACGCGGCGTTTACTATTGCATACGGAGCTTTGCGCCGCTGATGATCCACGCTCGGAGCGGTCATATCATCAACATCTCGTCGCTCGCCGGCAAGAATGCGCTGCCCAACGGCGCCGCGTACTCGGCCTCCAAGTGGGGCCTCAACGGCTTGACGTATTCCGTAGCCGAAGAACTGCGAGTCCACAATATTCGCGTCTCTGTCGTTTGTCCGGGGTCGGTGCATACGGACTTCACCCCGCACGCGGGGAAGGACCACTCGAAGATGCTACAGGCTGAAGACGTCGCCCATGCGGTCGAAATGATCGTGACCCAGGCGCCGCAGTCATTCGCCAGTGAGATCCTGCTGCGGCCGACGCTAAAACCCTAGCTACGCCATCCGACCCGCTGCAGCCATTCGTGATACTTGCGTTTGTGTTCGGCGCGGTCGGAGGCCGACCGTTCAGGCTCCGATTCTGCATTCTCCCGCATCGTTCGTGTCCGTTCCTCGATCGAATCGAGTCCGATCACTGCGCGCCGTTCGTTTAAGCCCGAAGGATCCTCCACCGGCCAAGGGCTCATCTCGCCCCGTTCGTCCCGGTCGAACTGTGTCCCGTAGACCTGCAGTGCGCCTTCGAACACGCGAATCCGGTCTAGGAGATACGCTGGCTGCCAGCTGGGCACTTCGTTGTGGCTTGCGCACACCTGAAGAAGGTCCAGACTGCGCCGCTGAAACTCCGGTAGCCCGATGGCATGTTGGACAATCAACCATGCCGATTCTGCGCCGTCATCTCCCGCAAGAGTGCGGCTTGGCCAACCGTGTTTCACAATGATCGCTTCCAGTCTCCTCGCATTTCGTTCGTGGACTTCCTCCATTCTGGGATGGTAGCCATCGAAGAGCGATCCGTCTGCCGCCAGTTCGGCTCGTACGCCTCGGTCTTCCTGTGCCATAGCGAGCAGTTCCGAGCGCAGAGCTTTGTTCATTCTGGAATTTACTTCTTGAAGAGATTATCGAACGCCTGCCGCGCGTCGTTGGGACGCGCCATTCCCTTGCTGGACGTCTCTTTCTCCAGCGAAACGCGGATGGAATAGAAGGTGCAATCGTTCTTTTTGTCTTTGGGGGAGATCCGTGCCGGAATCGGCTGATTACATTCGAAACGACTAGAAGGGTCGAAGTGCTCGCATTGTTTGCAGGAGTGCAGGTCGAATCCGCATTTGGGACACTGCGAGAGCGGTTCGGCGAGGGTTTGCAGAATCGTCCCGCATTGCGAGCACCTGGAAACGGTACGCGTTCCCGGCATGTTGAGCGGCCGCGGGCCATAGGTATTGTCTTGCCGCGGCGTCGGAGTGGCCGAGCGCTCCTGCCTTTTTTGCGGTTCGCGGCCTGAGTCCTGATATCCGCGCTGCCGGTATTTAGGGTCCGACAAAGAGAACCTCCCGAAACCGCCTCATTCTCCGCCATCCCGGGGCCGTACACAAGAGGTTAATGGCCGCTCACCAGCAAGACATTTATTCGTCTAAATTGGAGACTCGGCCGAACCACTGCGTGTTCTCAAGAAAATACCCCCGTTGGCTCCCCTGGGTGCTCGTGTGCGCCGCCACTTCCCTTTGGGCCGACGATGCCGATTTCGGAAAGCTTCGGATCCCGCGCGTGAGCACTCCGCCCCGCATCGAAGAATTTCTCACCATGGAACCCAGCCCAGCATGGCAAGGCAAGCTGGCCAAGGCGGAACAATTTCATCAGAGAGTACCCCGCGACGGTGCGCCGGTTTCCGAACGCACCGAAGCCTATTTCGGATACGACGCCAAGAATCTGTATGCCATTTACATCTGTTTCGACCGTGAGCCGCAACATCTGCGTGCCCGCCTTTCGCGCCGCGAGGACGTCTTCGACGACGACTTTATCGAACTCATGCTGGATACCTTCAACGATCACCGGCATGCCTACGCGTTCTTCGTGAACCCGCTCGGTGTACAAGCGGATGCGTTGTGGACCGAGGGTCCGGGCACGAATGACAGCAACTTCGACATGTCGTTTGACACGGTCTGGAACTCGGCCGGAAGAGTCACTGATCGCGGGTATGTAATCTGGATGGCCATTCCCTTCCGCAGTCTGCGTTTTGCTTCCAGCGACCCGCAGACCTGGGGGATTTTGCTGGCGCGCGAACTACCGACAAAAAACGAGAAGTCGTTCTGGCCCCACTACTCCCAGCGTATCCAGGGACGCCTGAATCAGGCTGGCCAGGCGACCGGGATGGAGAAAATCTCGCCAGGAAGGAATTTCCAACTCATCCCGTATGGCGTCTTTCGTTCCTTCAAGGAACTAGACCTGCGCGATCCGGCAAACCCCGCCTACACGCAGCGCGCCGCATTTGGACAGATCGGCCTCGACGCGAAAGCAGTCTTGAAAGACAAATTCGTTCTTGACGCAACCGTAAACCCGGACTTCAGCCAGATCGAATCGGACGATCCTCAAGTCACAGTCAACCAGCGCTTTGAGGTGGAATTCCCGGAAAAGCGCCCGTTCTTTTTGGAGAACTCCAATTACTTCCAGACTCCGATCCAGTTGCTCTTCACGCGGCGCATCGCCGACCCAAAATGGGGTGTACGCCTGACGGGCAAAGATGGGCCCTGGTCCGTGGGTGCGCTGGTGGCGCAAACGGATTCACCGGGAGAAGCCGTCACGCCTCCCAGTTCTGATTACGCGGGCAATCCCTTATTCGGCAAACATGCGCTTTTTGCGATCGGGAGAGTCAGTCGCGACATTGGAACGCAGTCTTCGATCGGGCTGCTCTACGCGGATCGCGAGGCCGGGGGCTTCTACAATCGCGTCGGGAGCGTAGACGGCCGGTTCAAACTGAATGAAAACTGGACCGCCAGTGTGCAGGGAGTGTTCAGCGCAACCATCAATCCCGACGACCCCTACTTCAATCTGTTCAATACTTCAGGCCGTTATCAGGCCGGTTCGGCGGGCGAAGTCGTGGCTCAACGCGATGGGCTTAAGCTGAACTACTTCCTCGATTACACCGACCGCAGTCCGAACTTTCGTATCCTGACCGGGTTCGACCCTCAGCCCGATCTCCACAACTTATATCAGCGCCTGCAATACACATTCCGGCCCGAGGGCAGGCACCTGATTTCCTGGGGGCCGATGTTTGAGCAGTTTATTTCTTACGATCATGAAGGCCACGAAATCGGCTACGGCTACTTCCCTTCCGCTCGAGTGGAACTGATGGGGCAAACTTTCATTCAAGTCTTGTACGCCGCGGAAATGGAAGGACTGCGACACCAGGACTTCGACAACATTCCAGACTTCCAGCAGTATCGCCGCCACACTACCGACATAACTCTGGACAGCAACTACTTCCGCAAGTTTTCCTTACATGGCGATTTTCGCTGGGGCACGCGTATCAACTACGACGCTCCAGGAATCTTGCCTCCCTTTCTGGCCAGCCGCACTAGCGGCAATATCCAACTCACAGTGAGGCCCACGCGCTCGCTGAAGATCGACAATACCTACCTCTTTTTCCGTCTCCATCACTGTCCCGATTGCACCACGCCATTAGGAAGCCTGAACAACCACATCATCCGGACCCGCGTGAACTACCAGTTCACCAAAGAACTGTCCTTTCGGTTCATAGGACAATACAGCGCGGTCCTGGCGAATCCCGACTTCACTTCCCTGGCAACGACCAAGAACTTCAACGCGGATTTCCTCATCACCTATCTCGTCCATCCCAGCACCGCGCTCTATGTGGGATACAACAGCAACCTCGAGAACATTGACCCCACGCTGGCGCCCGATGGCAGTGGCGGGGTCAACCACCTCGCCGATGGCCGCCTGCACAACGACGGACGCAACTTCTTCGTGAAAGCGTCGTATTTGTTTCGGTTTTAGAGTGTGACATGGCACAGGGCCACGAGCTTCGAGCCGCGAGCTTCGAGAAACCAGATTGCTCGTGGCTCGCAGCTCGCGGCTGGCTAGAGCACCGCAGCGGTTGCGCAATGCTGGTCGAACGCGGCCTTGAGGTCAGCGGCGATGGCCTGCGCATCGCGGGTCTCAATCTGCCGGCGCTCCATCATGTAGACAAGTTTGCCGTCATGCAGAATGCCAATCGAAGGCGAAGATGGCGGATATCCGGTGAAATACGAACGCGCCCGGTCGGTGGCTTCCATGTCCTGCCCGGCGAATACGGTTACGACTTTAGCGGGCTTGGCCGCATTTTGCAGCGCTATGCGCACCGCGGGACGCATGCGTCCGGAGGCGCATCCGCAAATGGAGTTGACCACCACCATGGTCGTACCGGGGCTCGGGAGAACCTGATCCACCTCCGCGGCCGTACGCAACTCTTGAATTCCCAGACGCGTCAGCTCTTCCCGCATCGGTACCACCATAATTTCTGGATACATTCAGTCTCCTGTCCTCAATCTGCGTTTTCGGTAACTCCATTCTAATATGCCTGTCGATGGAGACGTGAGATGCTCGGAACGATATAGAGTGAAACCCGCGTGACGACGATTCAGGAAAACGTCCCCCTTGCGCCATTCACGACGCTCCAAGTCGGCGGCCCGGCACGCTATTTTGCGGAAGCAACGAGCGAAGATGACGTGCGGGATACCGTTGAATTCGCCCGCACGAAGGGCTTGTCCCTTTTCGTTCTGGGTGGCGGCAGCAATCTGCTGGTCGCGGACGCCGGTTGGCCCGGACTCGTGCTCAAACTTGCGATCGCCGGAATCACGCGGCAGCAAGAGGGGAGCGCCGTTCTCTTCGATGCCGGCGCCGGAGTCGAATGGGATGAAGTGGTCGCGCAAGCCGTCGCCTGCGATTGCGCCGGCATCGAGTGCCTGAGCGGAATCCCCGGAAGCGTCGGCGGCACGCCGGTGCAGAACGTCGGCGCCTACGGCCAGGAAGTTTCGGGGACGATCGAATCCGTGCGCGCGTTCGATATTGCGGAACGTCAGATCGTCACGCTCTCCAACCAGGCCTGCGGCTTCCACTATCGCACCAGCATCTTCAACAGCACCCAGCGCGGCAGATTCATCATCCTGCGCGTGACTTATCGCCTGGCACCGGGAGGCGCGCCTCTCATGGCTTACGCCGACCTGCAAAAATATTTTTCCGGCTCCGTGAACCCGCCCTCGCTGACCGAAGTGCGCGAAGCCGTAAGGAATATTCGCCACAGCAAAGGCATGCTCATCGTCCCCGGCGACCCCGACTCCCGCAGCGCCGGATCTTTCTTCAAGAATCCGGTGTTGAACGAGGCCGAGTTTCAGGACCTGAAGCGACGAGCTGAGACAAAAGGCCTCACCATCCCCAGCTATCCCGCACTCGATGCACAGCACAAAGTGTCAGCGGCATGGTTAGTGGAACATTCAGGGTTCAATAAAGGCTTCACCCTGGGAGCAGCGGGAATCTCGCGGAAACACGCTCTAGCCTTGATCAACACGGGAACGGCGAGGGCCGCCGATATCGAACGTCTCCAGCAAGAGATTCGAGAGAAGGTCGAAAGAGCATGGGGCATCGCCCTGGAGCGCGAGCCGGTGTTCGTAGGATTCTAACCATCCCCGATCTGCGGCCAAACTCATGCGTACCGACAAAGAAGGGCGGCCATCCCGGAGCCACAGCGTTCCTCACGCCGGCACAGAGGGCGCGCTCCCGCAAGGATCCGCCCCGAGTCTCTTATCGGCAATACCGTAACCCAACTTGAATATTTTTCTTGAACGAAACCAGCCGGACAGCGTTCTTCATGAGTAGGAGCAGGCGTTGATTGCAACCGCCCCAATGGCAAGCGAGGTTCTGGGCTTGGCGCGAGAGGAAGAAGACCCGCTGGAGGCGGCGGTCCGAGAGCATTCGCGACTGGTATATCGAATTGCATACTCCGTCTTGCGGAATCATGCCGACGCGGAAGACGCGACTCAGGACACGTTTCTTCGAGTGTTTCGTTACGCCAAGAAGTTAGCTGGGATCGACGACCCCAAGGCCTGGTTGGCAAGGATTGCATGGCGTGCAGCGGTTGAGCGAAGAGGGAAAGTCGCCCGGACTGGTCTCGGCCTGGAACAAGTTGCCGAGTTGCCCTCACGGAACGTCCGGGCAGATCAAGTTTTGCTGGAATCGGAGCG
The DNA here is from genome assembly GCA_963799305.1 of uncultured Acidobacteriota bacterium. Classification (GTDB taxonomy): domain Bacteria; phylum Acidobacteriota; class Terriglobia; order Terriglobales; family Acidobacteriaceae; genus Acidiflorens. The sequence goes on from CAWCWX010000005.1 coordinate 23,536, forward strand.
GAGCGCGTTGCTGGACCGGTTGATTGCGGCGCTGCCGGAGCAGTTGCGCGACCCTTTGGTGCTGTCCTCACTACAGGAAATCTCGCCGCGTGAAGTTGCTGTGATCCTCGGAATTAGTGAGGCGGCAGTTCGTGCGAGGGCTTTCCGCGCGCGGCAGATTCTCAAGGGGAAGTTGATGGGGGAGAGCGAACTGGGGAAATGAACATGGATCCGAAGGACAGAGATCGTGAAGTCGAGCAGTGGATCGAGGCGGCCCTCGGCCAATTCGGAAAGGTGGAACCGCGGACGGGGCTAGAAGGCCGAGTGCTGGCTACTCTGCAAGGTGAGCGGGATCGTATTGCCTCGCAACGTCGCTGGTGGCGGGCTGCGGCAACCATCGCCGTGGCGGCGATTGTCGTTGCGGTATGGTTGGGAAACTTCTGGACCAGAGAGCTTCAAACCAAGGAGGTCACCCCTTCGACAATGCGGCCCAGTGAAGAGACCGGGGCCTCCCACCAGATTCCTCGGCAACTAGCGTCTCATTCGGCGAATGAAGTAAGGCCGCACCGTCCGAAAAAGTCGGCCAATCGCACTGTGAGCGGAAGCAAAGCGCCGAAACTGGAACAGTTCCCTTCTCCGCAACCGCTGAGCGAGCAGGAAAAGATCCTGGCGAGCTACGTAATGAACTATCCCGAGCAGGCGGCACTTGTCGCGCAAGCGAGGGCCGAAGTACTCCGGCAGGAGCGCGAAGAGGAAGCGAAAAAGGCTGCACATGACAACGTTCCATAGGGCGTCGATGCGGCTGACGTGGGAGACATCGAAGAGAGCGGCATGAAATCAAAGGAGAATCGTCAATGACAATCATCAAGCAAGTGGTTGCAGCGGGAGTAATGATTCTGGCGTTGGTGTGTGCAGGCGGGTCTAGCAAGGCGCTGGCACAAGAATCAAGCGGCCCCTCAAAGGATACCGCGCAAGAGTCCATGACGCCGCTCGAGGCTTACCGCCTTGACTTCTCAGTCAGCGAATTGGAGGACGGCAAGAAGATCAACAGTCGGCAGTATTCAATGAACCTGAACGCGAACACTTCCAATGAAATCAAGATTGGTACGCGTGTGCCGGTCGAGCCCAAGGCGGGGGAATTTCAATACATCGACGTCGGCACGAATATCTGGAGCAAACTGGATGTACGCAAAAACGGCCAACTCGAGTTGGCGATGCGAACCGATCTCAGCAATTTTGCGACTCCGGAGCAAGCGTCAGGGCACGAGTCTCGGCCAGTGATTCGGCAACTCAAAATCACCGCTGGCACTCTGGTGTTGCTAGGTAAGCCGATGGTTTTGGGTAGCGTAGACGACCCGAACTCGAAGCGGCAGTTTCAAGTGGAAGTGACGGTGACGAAGTTAAGGTAGCCACGTGCCGGATTTCTGCGCGCTACGCGTCATCGGCGAGACGACGTACCTCGTGAAAGATATCCACAAACATCTCTCGCGTGAGTTTGCCTGTATTCGTGTTCTGATTCGAGGGATGATACGACGCAAGCAGGATTCTGCCGTCCGGCATCTGATAACGCGCGGCGTGGCGAAAAACGTACGGCGCCTTAGCAGGAATCACCGCGCTGCGTTTCAGGCAATTCAAATAGGCGTCGAATCCGATCTTCCCCAGCGCAACAATCACTCTCAACTTTTTCAACCCCTCCAATTCCCGATCCAGGAACGATGAACAGTTCGCCAGTTCCTGCGGCAGCGGCTTGTTGTCCGGCGGAGCGCAGCGGGCGGCCGCGGTGATGTAAGCATCCGTAAGAACCAGGCCGTCACCGCGATTCGTCGCCGTAGGTTGATTCGCAAAGCCAGTTTCGTAGAGAACGGGATACATGAAGTTTCCCGACGAATCGCCCGTAAACGGTCGCCCCGTTCGATTCGAGCCATGAGCGCCGGGAGCGAGTCCCAGAATCAAAACGCTCGCGTTGGGATTGCCGAAACCGGGCACGGGCTTGCCCCAGTAGTCGCAGTCGCGATACGCGCGCCGCTTCTCCCGCGCAATTCTTTCGCGATACTCAACCAGTCGCGGACAACGAATACAAGCCACGACTTCAGCATTCAACACCTTTAGCCACTGGGGAGCAGCAGACATTTGGTTCCATTGTAGTGAACGGATAGTAGAGACGTGGCGTGCCGCGTCTCCGATGGCGCGGCCATGATCGTAGGTAAAAAGTGGAAGCACCTTTACCAACCTGCCGCTATCACCCAAGGTTCGTTTGTTACTTTGGTGGGCTCTCGCCCGTTTGACGTTGCCTTTGGCGAGTCTTTACACTCAATTCAGGGATTAAAGTGCGAGCGGAGCAAGTCAGACTCTGCCGATTGCCAACATTCCCGAAGCAGTTGGAAAGGCAATTGTGAGCCCCACAGAAATCAACGAGAACACCACCAAGCGCGAAATCGAAGTCGAGATTCCGGCGCAGGAAGTAACCCGCCAGACCGAGGCGCTGATTCAGAAATATCAGAAGGTGGCCCGTCTACCCGGCTTCCGCGCTGGCCACGTGCCCGCGTCGATCATCAAGCAGCGTTTTTCCGAAGAGATCAAGACAGACGTGGTGGAAGCGCTGGTTCCGCGTTACTTCAATCAGGAGACGGAGCGTCTTGGGATGCATCCCATCTCGCAGCCGCGCGTCACCGACCTGCATGTGCACGACGGCGAGCCACTCCGCTTTAAAGCCGCCTTCGAAGTGCTGCCGGATGTGAAAGCCGAAGGCTACAAGGAACTCCGCGCCGACAAGCCCGAGATTACCGTCACCGATGAGGATGTCGAACAGGCCGTCGCCGACCTTCAGGAGCGGGCCGCCAAGTTCGATCCCGTGGAAGGCCGGGCCCTGGCGGAGGGCGATTTTGCCCAGGTCTCCCTCGACGGCATTCCCAAAGACAAAGACGAAGAAGGACAGCCCGTCCACATGGACGAAGTGCTGGTGGAGATCGGCGGCAAGAACACCATGCCCGAATTCACCGAGAACCTGACCGGCGCCAACGCCGGCGATGAACGCACTTTCGACGTGAAGTACCCCGACGACTCGCAGGACCAACGCCTCGCCGGCAAGACTCTCACCTACACGGTGAAAGTCCTGGGCGTGAAACACAAGATCCTGCCCGAACTGAACGACGAATTCGCCAAGCAACTCGGCGAGTTCGCAACCGTCGACGACGTCCGCAAGCGAATTCGCGAGCAGATCGAATACGAACGCAGGCACCATGCCGAGCACGAAGCCAAGGACAAACTGGTCGCCGAACTGGTCCGGCGCAATGAATTCGAAGTCCCCGACTCCCTGATTGAGCGCCAGATTGATATTCGTCTGGAGCGAGGTCTTCGGGCTCTCGCAGCCCAGGGCCTCACCGCCGAACAGATGAAGAAAATGGATCTTCAACGCTTGCGCGCAGGACAACGCGACCAGGCAATTCAGGATCTGAAAGCTTCTCTGCTGCTGGAGAAAGTGGCGGATGAAGAGAAGGTTGAAGTCAGCGACGCGGAGATGGATCGAGAAGTGGAAGCGCTGGCACAACAGTCAAAACAGACCGCGGAAGCGGTGCGCGCACGTTTGACACGCGATGGTGGCCTCGATAGAATCCGGACAAGAATCCGCAACGAGAAAACCATCGATTTGCTGTATCGCCAGTCCGCCTGAAACGGACATTATCGACCCTCCCTTGGAAAGCAACCGACTGTTTCGCAGGGGCGGAGTGTGGCAAAGCGATCGTAAACGAGTGAACCGGAACGAGGAGCGACAGATGCTGGTACCCATGGTCATCGAGCAGACCGGTCGAGGCGAACGCGCCTACGATATCTATTCCCGGCTGCTGCGCGACAACATCATCTTCATCGGCACCCCGATTGACGACAACATCGCCAACCTGGTGATCGCGCAAATGCTCTTCCTCGCTCAGGAAGACCCCGAGAAAGACATTCAGCTCTACGTCAATTCCCCGGGCGGGTCGATCACTGCCGGCATGGCCATTTACGACACCATGCAGTACGTGAAGAATGACGTCACCACCATCTGCATCGGTCAGGCGGCGTCCATGGCGGCCCTGCTGCTGGCTTCGGGTCAAAACAAGAAACGATTGGCCCTGCCCAATTCGCGCATTCTCATCCACCAACCTTCGATGGGTGGACTTTCCGGCCAGGCAACCGATATAGACATTCATGCGCGCGAAATTCTGCGCATGCGGGAGATTACTAATCAGTTACTGGCCAAGCACAGCGGCCAAAAGCTGGATAAGGTAGAGAAGGACGTGGAACGCGACTTCATCATGAACGCGCAGCAGGCCAAGGAATACGGAATCATCGACGATATCATCTACAAGACAAGATGAGGGTATGATCGGCTTTCCGCGCCGGTCGTTCCTCTCGGTAGTGGCCCGGTGGCCAAGCCCGGAGTGATGGTGGGAATTTAAAGGAGTAGGGCCGAGTGAAAAACAGAACGGGTTCCGAAGAGGTTTTGCGCTGTTCGTTCTGCCATAAATCGCAGGACGCCGTCGCCAAACTTATCTCGTCCCCCAGCGACTATCCCCGGGCATACATCTGCGACGAGTGCGTTGCGGTCTGCAACTCCATCCTCGAAGACGACCGGACTACAACTCCAGCGACTTCCGTTCCCAACCAGCTTCCCAAGCCGCTCGAAGTAAAGACCTTCCTCGACGAGTACGTCATCGGGCAGGAGCAGACCAAGAAGAAGCTGGCCGTCGCTGTCTACAACCACTACAAGCGCATCTACATGAATCGCCAGCGCACCAACGACGGTGTGGAACTGGCCAAGTCGAACATCCTGCTGATCGGACCAACCGGCACCGGCAAGACCCTGCTGGCCCAAACCCTGGCCCGCATGCTCGACGTTCCTTTCGCCATTGTGGACGCCACCACCCTGACTGAAGCCGGCTACGTCGGCGAGGACGTTGAGAACATTATTCTCAAGCTCTTACAGGCGGCTGAAGGGGATGTGAGTCGAACCCAGACCGGAATCATCTATATAGACGAGATTGATAAGATCGGGCGCAAGGACGAAAACCCTTCGATCACCCGCGACGTTTCCGGCGAAGGCGTCCAGCAGGCTCTGCTGAAGATTCTCGAAGGCACGATCGCCAACGTTCCACCACAGGGCGGACGCAAGCATCCGCACCAGGAATTCACCCCGGTGGACACGACCAACATTCTGTTCATCTGTGGCGGAGCGTTTGTTGGCCTGGAAAAGATGATTGCGCGCCGCATGGGAAAGAAGGCGCTGGGATTCAAGTCGGGCGAAGAGTCAGACAAGGAATTGGCGGCAGCGGCCGTTCCCAACAAACGGAACTTTGAGATGGTTTCCGACGTGCAACCGGAAGACCTGATCAAGTTCGGGCTGATTCCGGAATTTGTCGGACGCCTGCCAGTCGTCGGCGTACTGCAGGATCTGGACGAAAACGCGCTGGTGGAAATCCTGACCCGGCCTAAGAACGCGATTGTAAAGCAGTACCAGCGTCTGTTTGAATTTGAGAATGTGCGTCTGAAGTTCAGCGAAGACGCCCTGCGCGCGATCTCGCGCCAGGCTATGGCAAGGAAAGTCGGAGCCCGCGGGCTGCGCATGATTCTTGAAGAACTGATGCTCGAACTGATGTATAGTCTGCCGAGTCAGAAGAAAGTAAAAGAGTTCGAAGTTACGCGGGAAATGGTTGAAAAACGAGAAGTTTCGCTCTCGGTGATTGAGAAAGCAGCCAGCTAAACGGAGACGGGAGACTGAGTGTCGAACCCTAAGGAAAAGTTCGAGAGCAAGAAACTACCGATGATGCCCATTCGGGACGTGGTCATCTTCCCTTACATGATGACGCCGTTCGTAGTGGGCCGGGAGTCCAGCGTACGCGCGCTGGAAGAAGCTCTCGCCGCCGACAAGAAGATTTTCCTCGCCACCCAGCACGACGCCAGCATCGACGAACCCAAGCCCGGAGACATTTTCCAGGTCGGCACCATCGTCAATATCGTGCAGAGCCTGAAGCTTCCCGATGGCAACATTAAAGTACTGGTGGAAGGCATCGAGCGTGGCAAGATTTTGCAGATTGTCGACACGGAAGGTTTCATGCAGGCCACGGTCCGCGTAGCCCGCTACGCTACTGAGACCAATGCCCAGATCGAAGCGGGCATGCAGCGCGTTACCGCCCTTTTTGAACAATACGTAAAACTCTGCCAGTCCTTGAACTACGAGACGATGATTGCGGCCGTGCGCATGGAAGATCCCGCCAAGCTGACGGACACCATCTCCGCCAACCTGCAACTCTCGATTGAAGAAAAGCAAGCGTTACTCGAAATCTTCGATCCCGCCGAACGTCTGAGCCGGATCGGCGACGTACTCGATGTCGAGATCGAAAAGCTCAACATGGACCGCACCATCCAGTCGCGCGTGAAGCGCCAGATGGAGAAGGCCCAAAAAGAGTACTACCTCAACGAGAAGATCAAGGCCATCCAGAAAGAACTGGGCCGCGGCGAGAAAAGCGAATTCGACGAACTGAAGAAAAAAATCGAAGCCGCCGGCATGACCAAAGAAGTCAAGGACAAGGCTCTCCAGGAACTCAAGAAACTGGAAGCCATGCCGCCAATGTCGGCCGAGTCCACCGTTTCGCGCAATTATCTCGACTGGCTGCTGGCGGTGCCCTGGAAGAAGCGCTCCAAGGAAATCCGCAACATTTCGCGAGCCGAGAAGATTCTGAACGAAGATCACTATGGACTGGAAAAGATCAAGGAACGCATCCTTGAATTTCTAGCCGTCCGCCAGTTGGTCAAGAATCCCAAAGGCTCGATTCTCTGCTTTGTCGGCCCTCCAGGCGTCGGAAAAACCTCGCTGGGGATGTCGATCGCCAAAGCCACCGGCCGCAAGTTTGTCAGAATGTCGCTGGGCGGAGTGCGCGACGAAGCCGAGATTCGCGGCCATCGCCGCACCTACATCGGCGCATTGCCCGGTCAGATCATTCAGATGATGAAAAAGGCCGGCACCAAGAATCCGGTCTTCATGCTCGACGAAGTTGACAAAATGTCGATGGACTTCCGTGGCGATCCATCCGCCGCGCTACTCGAAGTCCTCGATCCCGAACAGAATTTCATGTTCGTGGACCACTACCTCGACGTCGAATACGATCTCTCCCAAGTATTCTTCGTCGCCACGGCAAACGTGATGCACACCATCCCGCCCGCACTGCAAGACCGCATGGAAGTACTGCGTCTGCACGGCTACACCGAACAGGAAAAAGTCGAAATCGCCAAGCAGTTCCTGGTGAAAAAACAGATGATTCAAGCCGGACTGACCGGCAAGAACCTGCTGTTCACCGACGACGCGGTAAAAGAAATCATCCGCTCCTACACCCGCGAAGCCGGCGTGCGCAATCTGGAACGCGAAATCGGCAACGTCTGCCGTAAAGTTGCCCGCAAGGTCGTAAAAGAAGGTGCGAACTACACCGTCACCCTCACTGAGCAGAACGTAGCCGACTTCCTCGGCGTGCTGAAATTCCGCGACACCCTGGCCCACGAAAAGAGCGAAGTCGGACTGGTCACAGGCCTCGCTTGGACCGAAGTCGGCGGCTCCATCCTGAGCACCGAAGCGACCGTCGTCGACGGCAAAGGCAAGCTGACCCTCACCGGCAAACTGGGCGATGTAATGCAGGAATCGGCGCAGGCCGCGATGTCCTACATTCGTTCTCGTGCGGTGCGGCTCGGATTGCCACGCGACTTCTATCGCAACATCGACGTACACATCCACGTCCCCGAAGGCGCAATACCGAAAGACGGCCCGTCGGCCGGCATCACCATCGCCACCTCGATCGCCAGCGCCCTGAGCCGCATTCCTGTCCGCCGCGATCTCGCCATGACCGGAGAAATCACGCTCCGCGGCAAAGTACTGCCCATCGGCGGCCTAAAAGAAAAACTTCTGGCGGCGCATCGTGCCGGCCTTTTCGAAGTCATTCTGCCCAAGGACAATGAAAAAGACGTTGCCGAAGTGCCCGAGAACCTCCGCAGTGCGATGAAGCTGCACTTCGTCGAGAACATGGATCAGGTGCTGGCGGTCGCTCTCGAATCGCCCTTGCCGCAGATTCCAACGGAGGCCGAGACCATCGCCGCGATTAGCCCTCCGACCCCACAAGCGGGCGATATCCCGGCCGCACACCAGTGATTGGTGGTTGGGATTTGTGATCAGAAAAGGCCCGAACCTTCGGGCCTTTTTCCATGAGCGCGCATCTGCATATCTGCATAAAGGAAGTGCCTTGCAGTGAAGTATCCGATCGGATACACTTGAACGGCGTGAACGTATTCTCTCAGTCGTCCAATTTCGACGCATGGCTGTCCGAGCTGGCCGACCAGAAAGCCAAGGCGAGAATCCTGGCTCGCGTTCTAAGCGCAACTCTCGGAAATTTCGGCGATTGCCAGCCCGTCGGCGAAGGTGTTTCCGAAATGCGCATTGATGTCGGAGCTGGATATCGAGTTTATTACCCGCGAAGTGGCGCAACCGGCTACGTGCTGCTCACCGGCGGTACTAAGTCATCCCAACCGAAGGACATTGCCCGTGCGGTACGTATGGCTCGGGAACTCAAAAAGGCGAACCGATGAAAAAGAAAGCAACCTACAAGGTGTTTGACGCGGCAGAATATCTCGATAATGATGCGGTGATTGCGGAGTATCTCTCAGCAGCTGCCGAAGACTCCAATCCCGACGTGTTCGTCGCGGCCCTCGGTGACGTGGCCAAAGCACGAGGAATGGCCCAGATCGCCAAAGAATCCGGCCTTGGTAGGGAGAGCTTGTACAAAGCCCTGAGTGCAGGGGCACATCCCCGATTTGAAACCATCAATTCTGTGTTGCATGCCTTGGGCGTAAAGTTCGCTGTCAGAGTCGAGAACGAAAGCTAGTGTCGTCGCAATGGTGGATGACGGTTCCAAGTTCATGGTCCGAAGCACTACGGCTGTGGCCCTGGAGCGCTAGAATAAGCCCATGGAACGGGAATCTCCCACCCCGTCTGGATTCGGCCTGAAAGGATCGGCCGGGTTTATCGTCGCGGTAATAGTGGTGGCCCTTCTGCTCATCGAATTTCCTGCTTACCGCCTCTTCTTCGGCATCAGCGTTCTGATCGGCCTCGTCATCGCGGGCGGACTCACGCTCTGGTATCGCCTCCATCCGATTAAAGATGTCGAAGTCGAAAACAAGCGACCGCTCGGCCTGTAGGAGTTCCCGGTTCCCGGTTCTCAGTAAACCGCACTTGCTTGGTAAACTGGGGACACAATGACTGAGCCTCTCCACTGATGCGAATCCTCTCCCGATTCCTTCTGTCGGCTTCCGACGCCGTTCACTTCCCTCCTCCGTCTCTGCCGGAGATCGCATTCCTCGGCCGCTCAAACGTGGGAAAATCTAGCGTCATCAATGCGCTCCTGGGAAACAAGCTGGCGCGCACCAGCAACACTCCCGGACGCACCCGTAGCATCAACTTCTTTGAAGTCCGCCGCGCCGGCCAACCCAAGCCCGAATTGCTCTTCGCCGACCTGCCGGGATACGGCTACGCCAAGGTGTCGCGTGAAATCTCGCAGGACTGGGCCCGCTTCGTTGACCCCTATCTGCACCAGCGGTCCGTAATCGCGCTGTGTCTGGCGCTTGTGGATGCCAACGTCCCGCCGCAGGACTCGGACCAGCAACTGATCGAGTTTCTGAAGGCCGCCAAACGGCCGTACGTCCTGGTTGCTACCAAATGCGACCGCCTCTCCGGCAACGAACTCCCGCGAGCGCTACGCACATTAGGAGAACATTATTCTGACTCGACGATTCTCCCCTTCTCCGCCAAAACTGGATCTGGCAAAGACAATCTGTGGAGCGCCATCCGGGACTCCCTGGCAAACGTTACGTCCGTCTAAAGTCTCCTCATAAATTGGCCGATCAACTTAGAGGAGAGCATCGTCCGGAGGCAGTTCACAGGTGAACCCTTATTCCGAGCAACCAGCCTTCGCGCCGGATCCGAAGAACAATGACAACAGCGTCAATTATCTTCGGCGTCTGAAGGCGCAAACGGAGGAGGAATCTGCTCCAAAACCCGCCGCCACCCCTGGAAGGGCTGTAGTTCCCGCAGGAGAGCGCCGCCGCAGTCCACGTTTCCGCTGCACCGGCAGCGTAGCATTAACACAGGAAAATACTCAGACCCGCATGTGGGGCAAACTCACCGACATCAGCTTGCGCGGATGTTATATCGAAATGAGCAGCACTCTCCCCGTCGACTCCAAAATCGACATGGTCATCGACGCCTCTGAGATTCGGATTCGCGCCAAAGGCGTGGTCCGAATCTCCTATCCCGGTCTGGGCATGGGCATCCTGATGACGGATCTGGCTCCCGAGCAGAGGGAGTTTCTCGATCATCTACTCGCGATTCTGTCCCAGACAGACCCACTTGCCACTCCGCAGCTCGTCCAGGAAAGGACCGCCGGGGACGCCATTGCCGCGGTCGATCCCGTCCCCTTCCTCAACGAACTGCGGCGATTCTTCACCAGCAAGACCACCCTCTCCCGCGAAGAATTCATCCGCATCGCCGACCGTTGCCAGCGCCCTTGACCGATCGCCCCCTGTGGTTACTCCCGTGATGGATACCTGCCCCCGACGCCAAACCTGTCCGTAATTCCATCCGTTATGATGATGGTATATGGCTAAATATCTTGTGACCGGCGCCGCCGGCTTCATCGGATCCTCCCTGGTACGCGCTCTATTGGATCGAGGCGATGAAGTCCGGGGCATCGACAACCTTTCCACTGGCAAACGCGACAACCTGAGCGATGTTTTGAAACATATGGACTTCCGCCAGGTTGACATCCTCGACCTCGACGCCACCCACGAGGCATGTGCCGGCGTGGATTATGTGTTTCATCAAGCCGCCATTCCCTCGGTTCCGAAGTCGGTGCTCGACCCGCTCGGCAGCAATCGCGCCAATGTTGACGGCACCGTCAATGTACTGGTTGCCGCCCGCGACGCAAAAGTGAAACGCGTAGTCTATGCCGCATCGTCGTCAGCCTACGGCGACACTCCGACGCTTCCCAAGCGCGAAGACATGAGCCCCAATCCGATTTCACCCTACGCGGTTGCGAAACTGGCCAGCGAACACTACATGATTTCGTTCTACCGCTGCTACGGCCTGGAGACGGTCTCTCTGCGCTACTTCAACATCTTTGGGCCCCGCCAGGACCCATCTTCCCAATACTCGGGCGTGCTGGCAAAATTCAGCCTACAGATGCTGCGCGGCGAACAGCCCACGATTTTTGGCGATGGCGAAACCAGCCGCGACTTCACCTATATCGACAACGCCGTGTCCGCCAACCTGCTGGCATGTTCCGTCCCGGCGACGGAATGTGCTGGCCGCGTCTTCAACTGCGCCACAGGACGGCGAGCCACCCTCAATGAAACCTTTGAGTTGTTGAAGCCCCTGACCGGCTACACCGGAACCGTCAAGTACGCTCCAGAACGCAGCGGAGACATCAAGAACTCCCTCGCCGATATCTCCCTGGCCGAACGCCATCTCGGCTACAAACCGCTGGTGAGTTTCGAGGAAGGCCTGCGCCGTACGGTCGAGTGGTATCGAACCCAATCCGTAGGGGTGGGAGCATAGCCCAAACCTAACCGTAGAGATGGGGCATGCCCCCATAACCGCTACTTGATCAGGACGATCTAAAAGTTGACCTCTCCGCTACTTTCTGAGCCGACCCGACTCGCGACTCATGCGATCTATGCCGCCGCCTCGCCGGCAAAGGCTCGAACCGCCTTGGGCTGACCACGCAGCAGGAGATAGAATGCGACGACGTGCGTGATCATCAGCAGTGGCACGTAGATGATCGGGATCGCGTACGTCGCGCCCAACTGCCCCGCCAGCGCAGGAAGGCCGACCTGGATGGCGTGGTAATAGTCGAGAATGAGGTCGACCACTCCAACAAGATTAAAGGCGACCACAAAAAGCCAAAAGAGCGGGCGTACTCTTACCGTGAGAAGCGCCAGAAGAGCCAGCACCCCGGTGGCAAAGTCCCAGTATGCTGCAAACGCGGCGAAGCTGCCGGGTAGATTGGGCCCGACCACGCCAGGAACGATAAAGACCAGCCCGAAGAAGCGGAAGCTGTGCAGAGTAGCGATGGCGCGTTGCGCTGCGACCCGATCCATCGACTTTAGCCTTGGCATGACGTAAACACCGAAGCAAAGCAGCCACGCGACATAACCCAGAATGAGATGCAGATTGAAAACCATTTCCGTTGACATTCGGCCTCCTATTGGATCGACGGTTCACTTATCAGATGGGCTCTCTCGCAACAGTATCCCGAGGGGCAACAGTGGCCCCACCGGAATGAACTGCTCGTCCATGAGGTTTTCCTTCGCGAGCGGCAGGCCTTCGATAAGGGCGCGAGCCTCGTCCACGTCTTTGCAGTTCAGCAGGAAGATGACGCCCTTGCCGTCACCGCGCGTGAACCACTGCTGAATCTTGCCGTCGAGATACAGGGGAACGGTCGCGCGAATTTCGGCGGGCATGATTTTCATGACTTGCTCGACCGTAACCCCCGGCTTGGGCGAAAGGATCGTCAGCACGCCGGTGATTTTGGGCTGCGGCGGCGCCGACTGGCCTTGCGCCATGGGTGCAAGGACCGTCGCGAAGGCCAGCATCAGGAAGGACATTTCAATGTTCATGGTTCAGCTCCTTTGATTCGCAATTATGGTACCATTGAGTACCATATATTCGTGATGGTACTATACGGTACCAGAAGTCGTCAAGAGGGGAAGAAATGGATACGGCATCGATTCCACAGCCCCGCCAGGAAGCCAGCGACGGAACCGGCGCGCGCGCGCGGATACTTGAAGCGGCCTTTGCTGCCTTCATGAAGAGCGGCTACGCAGCGGCCAGCACGCTTGAGATCGCGACGCGCGCGCGCGTTTCGAAGCGAGAGCTTTATGCGCTGGTTGGCAATAAACAGAAAATGCTGATCGCCTGCATCAGCGAACGCGCCAAACGACTGGACGTGCCTGCTGACCTGCCCGTGCTCCGCGATCGCGAGACGCTGGAGAAGGTGCTGGTTTCCTTTGGGATGAAGTTCGTCCGCGAGGTGAGCGATCCCGCAGTCCTTGCAGTATTCCGACTGGCGATCGCCGAGGCGGTCCAGGCTCCAGAAGTGGCGCGTACGCTCGATTCGATCGGACGCGAGGCTAGCCGAGCTGCCTTGCGTAAAATCATGGCGGAGGCCCAGGCGTCCGGACTGCTCAGAGGCCGTCCTGCCGAACTTGGCGGGCAGTTCGCCGGGCTCCTCTGGCGCGACTTGATCATCAGCCTGCTGCTCGGCGTCGCCGAACGCCCGACCCCGCGCGAAATCGCGGCTCGTGCCCGCGACGCCGCCGCCGCGTTCCTGCAACTTCATCCGCTACCGAAATGACACCAGATGCCTGACGCCCACAACAGTAATCCTGGTATCTGCAGAAGTAGTTCCCATTGGAGCCAATCTCCGGGTTATTGCCGCGTCGAACAGGATTCGCTTCCCGCCATATTCCACCAACGCCGCATAACCCCAATCCTTCTGCATGCCGGAGTCTTTGCCAAAAGCGTTCATAGAGAATCGTGATTTGCGGTTTTGTGGGACCTGCGCTTGCCCAGGCAGTAGTGGATGCTGTAATAGCGCATCAGACGAGAAGTAGGATTGCCGCGGAACGGGAAGCTGCCGGGAAATAGGCGGTCATTAACGGTCCTCCTGCGTGCCGACGTTGTGACCATTCATGGTTCTTTGAAGAACTGGACAACAAGTTGGACTTGTGCGGAATCTTTCAGTCAAGGCCCGTCGGGTCATGCTTGGTTCGATTGCGGCCACCGGCACTAAGATGGTTCAGGGATCATTGGGGGATAGGTATGAGGACGACATTTGTTCCTGCAACACTCATCGTTATGGTGGTGATCACGGCCACGCTAATCAGGGGTCAAAACGGCCAGAAGGATATTGTCGGAGTCACTCCGGCGCAAGTGCGGTGGTTCACGCCAACCTATTACACCGATGGTCGGCAGCGGGCGCAGCTATATGGCGATTCCAGCCAGGACGGGCCGTGGATCGACCGCGTCAAGATACCGGCCGGGAAGCATGTCGCTGCCCACACTCACCCACAGGACGAGTTGGTTACGGTAATCGACGGTACGTGGTATGTCGGTGTGGGAGATAAGTACGACCCCGCAAAGCTGGAGGCCTACCCCGCGGGCAGTTTTGTTCGGATTCCCGCCGGTCTCCCTCATTTCGTCGCGACGAAGGCAACGGCCGTCATCGTCCAGCTAAGCGGCGCCGAAAAATTTCGCACCGAGTATGTAGAGAAATAGACCGCAGCGCGCGAATACCACCAGGTCCGGCAGTAGTTCTTAAGTTCGCGCTTAGGAAGGGTTTGCCCGTCTCCCTCAAAATGACGTCAAGGCCACGCAACGGGAGCCCCCTGACAGCCGCCCCTGTCAAATCCTTCCCGAAATGGCCCTGTTATAACCACTTTCCCTGCCCGCTTTTGCCGATTGGGGGTAATATGGATGCTTCTGAGGCCATGGATCGGACCCATGGAATTGAGCATTCTCAATTTGCAGGAAACCGCCTCCGCTCGCCCGATGAGGGAGCGCCGCCGGCGCATTCGCCACCAACTTCACTCTCGCGTGTATGCCAGTTTCAATGGCCCCAGCGCCGGAATGGCCTTGGACCTGAGCGAATTACTCGACCTGAGCGAAGATGGTTTTTCGGTCCAGACCGGTACACCGTTAGAGATCGACCAACCCATTAGATTCTCTCTCGATTTACCTGAAACAAAAGCCTATATACACGGATCGGGCCGGACCGTCTGGAGTAACGACGCAGGTCGTTACGGAATTCGCTTTGCGGAACTCCCGGAACAGTCGCAGCGCGTTCTGAAGGATTGGCTCCTAATCAATCTGCTGATCGCCTGCACCAGGCGGGCGGGGCAAGTCTCAGCGCGCGTCGGACAAAAGTTCGCCCCGCCACCCGCAGGTTTGCCAGTCGCTGCTCCGGTGCGGGATCTGAACGGGATGCTGGCGGCGGTGGAAGAGGTACGCCGCGAAGTGCGCGCCACCGGCGATGACTTCCAGGCCGCGCTTCACCTCATCACCGAACGTGCTTTGCAGTTGACCAGCGCCAGCGGTGCCGCACTGGCATTCCTCACCGACGACAAAATGATCTGCCGCGCCTCCGCCGGCGAACCCGCCCTTCCCCTCGGAACCGCAGTCGACGTCAAGCAGGGCCTGACGGGCGAATGTGTTCGCAGTGGCAAAATGGTCGCATGCAACGACGCCGAAATCGACGAACGCGTCGACCGTGAAATCTGCCGCGCACTCGGGATTCGATCGATTCTCGCCGCGCCTATCTTTTCCGATTTTCGCGTGGTCGGCCTCCTCGAGGTCTTCTCGCCAGATCCGCAAGCCTTTAGCGACCTGCACCAGACCCTCCTGGATCGGCACGTTGAACTCGTTCCAAAAACGCAGCCCGCACTTCCTCCCGCGCAGGAATCAATTGCCAAAGTAAGAGAACCGTTTGTGTCGGAGCCCGCGCCCACGCTGCCACCAACCCCCGTGATCAACGCCGCTAGCGAAGCCGTGTGGGAACCGGACGTTGTAGCGCAAGAGCCCCTGAAGGGAGTTCCCGTCCGTCTGGGACACATTTTGTTGTTGGCCCTGACCGTGGCTGCCCTGGCTCTGGCTTCTGGATACCTGTTAGCTCCTAAGATTGAAAAACTCTGGACGAGCAGGTCGGCATCCGCCGGCAACCCGGCGACAGCCCAAGCCAGCGGGGCGCAACCTGCATCGACTCCCATTACCCAAGAGACGACATTCGACGAACTGCATACGCGCGCCCAGCGCGGAGACGCCTACGCCCAATGGCTGCTCGGTACGCGCTATCACAACGGTGAGGGCGTTCCCCAGAACGATGTCGAAGCCATGCGCTGGTTTGAGCGCGCCGCCGATCAAGGCTACTCCGACGCCCAAGCCACCTCCGGCGCTTACTATTGGGTTGGACGCGGCGTCCCCAAAGATCTGATTAAGGCGTATTTCTGGTCAACGCTGGCGCTGAATCAAGGCGATTCCTCCATGGAATCACGCCTGGAAGGACTTCAGCTCCAGATGACTCCAGCGCAAGTCGGCGCCGCCCAGGCGGAAGCTGATGAGTGGCGAAGGCAGCATCGCGCGGCGAAGCAGCCTTGAAGCGCTGCTCCACCCAGGGCAACAATAAGGCATAAAATACTCACGTGCCTACCCTCCGCGACATCCTCGATGCGCGCGTTCGAGAGGCCGATCCGCACCTCGTCGAAAAACTCGACCGCAACCGCGTCCGCTGTTTCGCCTGCGGACACTGTTGCCCCATCCCCGACGGGCAGCCCGGCGTCTGCAAAGTCCGCTACAACCATGGCGGGACGCTTTACGTTCCCTGGGGCTACGTCGGCGGAGTGCAATGCGATCCCATCGAGAAGAAGCCGTTTTTCCATGCCTATCCCGGAGCCCTCGCCTACAGCTTCGGCATGCTGGGATGCGACCTCCACTGCTCGTATTGTCAGAACTGGGTAACGTCGCAAGCGCTCCGCGATCCCAATGCCGTGTCGCCGCCGTTGGAAGCCACTCCGGAATTGTTGGTGCGGGACGCCGTAGCCCAGGGCGCAAAGGTACTGGTCAGCACTTACAACGAGCCGCTCATCACCAGCGAATGGGCCGTCGCCGTCTTTCGCGCCGCGCGAGAGGCCGGGCTGCTGACCGCATTCGTCTCGAACGGCAACGGCACGGTGCAAGTGTTGGAGTATCTGCAGCCTTGGATTGATCTCTACAAGGTCGACTTGAAGAGCTTCGATGACCACCACTACCGCCAACTCGGCGGACGCTTACAGCCTATCCTCGACACGATTCGTCGCCTGCACGCAATGGGAATCTGGCTGGAGATTGTCACCTTGCTGATCCCCGGATTCAACGACAGCAACGACGAGTTGAAACAACTGACCGAGTTCATCAGCAGCGTCTCGCCCGACATCCCGTGGCACGTCACCGCTTTTCACCAGGACTACAAGTTGACATCGCCCGACAACACTCGCGCCGAAGACCTGCTGCGCGCGGCCGCGATTGGGCTTGAAGCCGGCCTTCGCTACGTGTACGCCGGGAATCTCCCCGGCCGAGTAGGCGAGCTGGAAAACACGCTCTGCCATCACTGCGGCGAAACACTCATCCGGCGTGACGGCTATTTCATCGAGGAATATCGTCTGACCCCGGAAGGAAGCTGCCGAGCCTGCCACACCCCGCTCCCGGGCCGCTGGTCGCGCCAATTCGACGGCCAGATCGCGGATCGTCCTTTTCTTCCGCGCCAGCGAGCGCAATTGGTTAAAATCCTCACGCGACAGTAAATCGCTCATGAGGATCCTCCAGGCATTTCTGCTGACGACCGTGCTGTGTCTGGCGCCCGCGTGTTCTCCGCGCGATTTCCTCACGCGGCGTCTGGCCACCGACCTCATCTCCGCCTCCGACTCGTTTCGAGCCCCGCAAGTGTTCTGGCTCAAAACCGGGGCCGTCTCCAACAAAGACTTCAACTCTCCCGACTCGCTGGTGCTGCAACGCCGGGGATGGATCATCGGAACACAGGAAAAATGCCCGTCCGGAATCGAGCCTCCGCCCTGCTGGGATGTAGTTCTCTCACCCCATGGCGTAGACGCGTTCCATGCCCTAATCTCCGAATCGACCCGCGGCGGCACGCTCATGCCGATCAAGGCCGCCGAACGGGAGATCGTAGAAATCACCGGAATCAGCAAAGCCGGCAATTTCGCCGACGTGGAATTTCTCTGGCACTGGGTGGCGTTGAACGAAGTCGGCGGCGCGTTGTACGACAGCGGTGTGCACTACCGCTCCACCGTCGGCTTTCGCAAGTTTGACGACGGCTGGCGCGTGCAGACCGAGCCGCTCCACAACAATCAACCGCTCGATGATGCGTTGCGTACCGCGCAACCTGCTCCATGACTCGCATGACGAAAAGGGGTCCGACTCTGGCTACCAACCTTCTTCGGTGTCTGTATGTTTCCCTGCTGACCATTTTCCTCGTCCCAATACTGCACGCTGACGCTCTCGACGACCTGGCCCACGACTTCTGGCAATGGCGTGCCTCGGAGATGCCGGTGTCAGGCGACGACATTCCCCGCCTCGAGCGTCCAGCCGGCTGGGTGCCGGACTGGTCTCCCGCGGCCGCCGAGTCGTACCGTAGGCAGGTCGCAGAATTTGACCGGCGCTGGTACGCCATCGACGCTTCTAAGGGGCCCGTGCCCCGGCAAGTGGATTACCGCCTGATCGGGTCAGCCATCGCTCGGGCGCACTGGGAATTGGATGTTGAGCGCGGCTGGCGCAGAAATCCCAGCTTCTACTTGCACCAAACGTTAGGAGCATACTTTCATCTCTTACTTCAACCTCCGCCCTTCTCGAATGAACGCGGAGCAAACATCATCGCCACTCTAAACGCGGCTCCGAAAATCCTGGCAAGCGCTCGCCAGAATTTGACCGAACCGGTGCGCCCCTTTGCCGAATTGTCCTTGGATCAATTGCAAGACGTCCGTCCTCGATTGCTGACTTCTGCGCGCGAACTGAAACCGTCACTCGATGCGGACTCCCAAAAGCACATTGACGCCGCCGCGGAAACCGCCGTCCAGGCCTTGGAGAATTACCGTGAGTGGCTCAACGGGAAAATCCCCTCGATGACCACGCAGACCGCGGTCGGAAAAGACGGTTACGTTTTTTTCCTCAAGAACGTAGCCCTCCTTCCCTACACTCCTGAGCAGTTGCTTGAGATCGGACACAACGAGTGGGCTCGTTCCGTCTCCTTTCAGACCTATGAAGAGCATCGCAACCTGGGTGTAGCCGAATTGCCTATTCCGAAGTCAATTGAAGAAGAAATCGCGCGCGAACTCGAAGATGAACAATCCATCCGCCGCTACTTGCAGGACAAGCATATTTTGTCCGTGCCTTCATGGATGCAGCATTACACCTACCAGGCGATGCCCGCATATCTCAAGCCTCTGGAAGGCGTAGGCGAAGCCGATGACTTCACTTCCGAAAGCCGGCTGAAGGAAAACTGTGTCCGCTACATCGATCCTCCTAGCGCCGACCTGGGATACTTCGCGCTAGCCGACGCCAAAGATCCGCGCGTCGGAATCGTCCACGAGGGCGTTCCCGGCCATTATTTTCAACTGGCCCTTTCCTGGGCGCATCCCGATCCGATTCGCCGCCATTACTACGACTCCGGGGCAAACGAAGGCATCGGCTTCTACTCGGAAGAAATGTTGCTCGAGGCTGGTCTGTTCGACAACAGTCCACATTCCCGCGAGATCATCGACAACATGGTGCGCCTGCGAGCGCTTCGTGTCGAAGTGGACGTGAAACTGGCGCTGGGCGAATTCACAATCGCCCAGGCCGCCGACTACCTGCAAAAGACTGTCCCCATGGATTCGCACACCGCGCACGCGGAAGCCGCATTCTTCGCGTCCTATCCGGGACAAGCGATTTCCTATCAGATCGGCAAGACACAGATCATGAGCTTTCTAGCCGAAGCCCGCCGACAGCAAGGCGACAAATTCGACTTGCAGGCCTTTCACGATTTTCTCTGGCTCAATGGCAACGTCCCCATCGCGTTGCAACGTTGGGAATTGCTCGGACTGGAGCCCTAGCGCCTCCCGTTTGCCACATGCAGCGCCCGCGGTGTATACCTCTGTTCTCTCAATTTATGCGCACACGAATTCTTGTCCTGGGGTCACTTCTGGCGTCTGCTGCGCTGTTTGCGCAGGGCGCGAAACCAAAACTCACACTCGATGAATTCTTCAACTCGGTCAGCTTCAGCGGCATCAGGATGTCTCCCGATGGAAACTCGGTTGTGTTCACCGCGGAGAAAGCCGACTGGGATCAGCAGATCTTCCGCGACGAACTATGGCTCTACCGCATCAATGGAAGTGGCGGCAGCCTGATCCAACTGACGCAGTCCGGACACGACAACACGCCGCAATGGTCGCCCGATGGACAGTGGATCGCGTTTCTCTCCGAGCGAAAATCGAGCAGTGGCAAGGATTCGGAAAGCGACGAAAAGGACAAAGATGTTTCTCAGCTATATCTGATCTCTCCCAACGGCGGAGAAGCGTTTGCCGTAACTACCGGCGACGAAGAAGTTCATTCCTTTGCCTGGGCCCCCGACTCAAAGGCGATTTACTTCGCGACCCGCGAGCCCTGGACCAAGGACCAAAACGACGCTCACAAGAAAGACTGGAAAGACGTCGTACGCTTCCGCGGCGACGAGCGCGGGGATGTGATCTTCCGCACTACGCTCGATGAAGCGATGGTCCGTCACGCCGCCCTCGGCACGCAACCGACGGACGACTCCGAGAAAGAAAAAGAGAAAGACAATGGCGCGACGCCCGGCGCGATCGCGATTTCCCATACCCCCTGGCGCGCCGACCAGATCACGGTCGCACGTGATGGCAGCCACCTGGCTTTCATGGGCACCTCGGTATCCGAACGCAACGAAAAAATCGAGGAGTACGAAATCTATCTGGTCAATCTTGCCGCCGGAACCCCCGAAGCAACACCGACTCGCCTCACCCACAACGAAGCCGTGGAAGCCAGTCTGGACTGGTCCGCCGACAACCGCCACATATTCTTCCAGACCGAACTCGGATCCGTGGAAGGCAAATACGAAGATCCGCAGCCGCGCCTCTACTGGGTGGATAGCTCGACCGGCGAAGTACAGCGCTGGTTTTCCGATTTCAAGGGCCACATCGCGCGCTACACGCCGATGCCCGACGGTTCGGTGCTCTGTTCCTGCCGCCTGGGAACGGAAGTGCAGTTCCTATCGCAAGCCAATCCGAAGGCTGCGATGGTCAAGCGAGAAGGCTGGCCGGGCACCTACGAAGATCCGGCGGCAGCCCGGCAATCGCCGCGCATCGCCTTCTTGTATTCGGCGATCGAGCGCCCGACTGAACTCTACATTGCCGAAGGTCCAGACAAACTGGCCACAGCGCGGCCGATCACGTCCTTCAACAAATTGTTCACCGAGCGAGACCTGCCCAAGGCCAAGCCCTATCGCTGGACCTCCGACGACGGCACGCCGGTCGAAGGCATGCTGATGTATCCGCCAGGAAAATTTGAAGCCAAGAATCTACCCATGTTTGTCCTGATCCACGGCGGCCCCCAGGATGCCGACGGCAATCACTTCGAGGCCGACTGGTATCAATGGGATCGACTCGCCGCCACCCAAGGCTGGCTCGTGTTCGAGCCCAATTATCGCGGATCCACTGGCTACGGCGACAAATTCGCCTTGCAGATCGTCCCCGAGATCGTCTCCAAACCCGGCCGCGACATTCTTACCGGCGTAGACGCCCTGGTAAAAGATGGCATCGCCGACGCCGACCATCTCGCTGTCGGCGGCTACAGCTACGGCGGCTACATGACCAACTGGCTGATCACCCAGACCACCCGCTTTAAGGCCGCTGTAACCGGCGCGGGCGCCGTGGAGCACGTGGCTAACTGGGGCAACGACGACACCGGTTTCGACGACGTTTATTTCCTCGGCGGCCATGCCTGGGAAGTTCCTGACCGTTATCGCAGCGAAGGCGCGATTTTCCAGATCAACAAAGTGAAGACGCCCACCCACATGGTCGGTGGAGCGGACGACATCCGCGTCGCAGTGCTGGAAAATTACCTCCTCGACCGCGCCCTGCACGAACTGAATGTCCCCAGCGACCTTCTCATTTTCCCCGGCGAAGGCCATGGACTGGGCAAGAATCCCTGGCACGGAAAGATCAAAGTACGGGAAGAATTGAAGTGGCTCACCAAATACGGCGGCGTGGGCGGGACGAATTAGTGACCCAGTAGTGACTCTGGTTCGAAGGGCGCGACTTCAGGCGCGCCGCAGTGCCCTTTGTCTCCGCCGGATTGTGTTCTTCCGCAGCCTCTTCAGCGGACGACACAGCTTTCGCGACTCCTGGCTACCGCGACACACATAAATTCTGGAGCCCCAAAAAACTGGTGCCGCGGCGCTACTCTTACAGCGGCAACCACGTCCCCATTCCCTTCTCCAGCGCCCGCTCGTAGATCAACGGCGCAGTCGCCATGTCATCCAAAGCAATTCCCAGATTGCAGGCCATCGTGCGCTCTTTCGGTCTCTCACGCCCCGGCTTGCGGCGAGTGACCAATTCGCCGAGGTCGGCGTGGATGTTCGGGACGTCCTGGAAGTATCCAAGATCGCGGTAGTGCTGCAGTTGCGGAACATCGTCAGTGCAGAACTTGTCGGCTTCATGGAGAGCGGTCGGATGCCAGTAGGAGTCAAAGTCGAGGAGCGACGCGAACGCCCCTTCGCGCATCCATCCGCGCTCAATGGTCGCATGGGGCTGCCGCAGGATGGGACCAGCAGTGACTACCATGTCGCTATTAACGACCGCTGCTTTGGGGTCGGTCACCGCGACCGTTTCGATTCCGAATTGCAGCGATGCGTCCTGCGCATAGCGGGTGCTGCGGTCGGCGTGTGTATCATACGCATAAACTCTCTTCAGCGGAAACACAGCGGCGAGTGCCTCAAGATTGCTGCGCCCCTGCACCCCGCAGCCGAGAATACCCACGGTGGCCGACTCCGGACGCGCCAGATATTTTGCCGAGAGCGCAGTCGCGGCGCCAGTGCGCTGGGCGGTAATCCAAGTAGCGTCCATCACGGCAATAGGAATACCGGTTTCGTAGTCGTTGAGAATAAGCAGACCGCTTACGTAGGGCAGGCCTCGTTTGCTGTTCTCGGGATTTCCAGCCACCCATTTAATGCCGGCAGACTTCTGCGCCGGGATTGCAGCGGGCATGGCATGGATAAAGGCGTCGGGCGCGGGATGGATGCCGATCTTAGGGGGCATCTCGACGCGGCCTTCGCCTTTTTCGACGAACATGCGCTCGAGCGCAGCAATGATCTCACCCATGCTGAGTCCGACTGCGACGACGTCTGACCGCGAAAGATAGAGTAGTTTTTGGCCCAGGTGTTCGTTCATTTTGTCGTTCGTTCTAAGATCGGTCCAACTTTTTTTCGGCCCGTGCGGCCGCTTCCTCGACGACTTTGGCCAGTCGACGCGCCCGCGCCTCGGGCGTGCGGTAGTAGAAAATCGCCAGTAATTGCCCGCGCTGCGCCGTCTCGGACATCTGCTCCCAGCCTTCGCGGGCCCGCGGATTGCGCGCGAACGCGACTTGTATCAGCGGGGGGAGTTCGCGCTCCGCTTCCATCGTAGAAATCAACTGCTCCGCCACCTGCTCGGATCGTCGCACGCGGGCCTCGGCGCTTTTGACCCCAGTCACCCAGTCGACGATCCACTTGCGAATCGAATAGTTGAGCTTTTCGAACCATCGCAGGACAGCGCGGTCTTCGGCCAGCACGCGTTTTAGTTCCGCTGGTATGACCACCGTTCGTTCTTCCGTGTCTGGCTCCAGACGAAAGCGGGCTGTGGCGCCGGCATAGGCCTGCGCTCCTTTCTGCATGCGTTTGTTGATCAGCAAAAAATGGCGGCCCTCGCGAGTGGGAAATAGCGATGTCCGAAAGCAGAACCCATTGATCTCGCCCTTAACCTTGAGGCGTCCGCGACTTCCCCATACGCTGATGGCGTCGAAGGGAAGATACGCGACTACCCAGCCCAATCCCGAGCGCAAGTGTTCGAGAGGAGCAGCGTAAGACTTGACGATGCTGCTTTTGTGTTTGGGAGCCTTGGCCATCGGGAATCCGAAGCGTGAATTTTAATACGGATTCGGCTTTCTCTTTCGTTTCCGTCCGGGCCCGGAATGCAACCGCAGTGCCTGGTAGGGCATCTTTCCACAGCGGCAACGGCTTTCAGAGTTAAACTCTAGGAAAGGAATCTGGAGAAGGCCTGTGATCTGTCCGAAATGTGGCGAGGTAAATTCGAGCAATTTCCTTTTTTGCGGGATGTGTGGAACCATCCTCGATCCCGCCCGGAAAGCCACAGCCCTCACGCCACAGGCGCCACGCGCCGCCGAAAGCCGACCTGCGCAGCCCGCGACTCCGCCACCGGTAGCGCCAACACCCGCGCCGCCCAGAGCGGCGACGATCAATCAACCAGTCCCAGCGATCAGCGGTCCGTCTCTGCTCGGATTGGATACCGGCAGCGTCGACGACCTTCGCGACCGAGCTTTTTCCGGCTTGGCCTCCTATGGCCAGCCCGACGAACCCCGACGTGCCGGGAAAGAGGTCCTTTTGACGATTGTGCTGCTCATCGCGCTTGCCGGGGCTGGCTGGTGGACTTACAAGAATTACATCCGCGTTGCGGGCTCTCACCAGGCCACTGTGAAAACTTCTCCCAGCGAGACAACTACTCCGCCGGAAAATCAGGCCCCCACACCATCTGAGAAGCCAGCGGAAAAGAGCGACGCGCAGGCCGCGCCCGCCCCTCCGGAAAACACTTCCAACGATGCAAACGCCACTCCCGCCAGCACCACGCCCGTCAAAAGTCTGGCACCGCAGGCAACGAAGGCGGCTGAACACTCCGTGGAGAAAACACCGCAGCCAGACACCCCGGCGCCGACACCAGTGCGACACGAGGTAAGCGCGACGAGGATCCCCGCATCCAAGCCTGCTCCTGCCGACCCCGCCGATGCTCTCTTCCGCCGCGGTCAAGGCTATCTCTATGGACGCAACGGAACCGAAGACTGCACCAACGCGCTCAAGTATCTAAAGATGGCCGCCGACCAACAGCACGCCAAAGCCCGCAGCATGATGGGCACCATGTACGCCACTGGACACTGCGTCCCCCGCGATCTACCCAGTTCCTATCGCTGGTTCGCGCTGGCATTGCGAGTGGATCCAAACAACTCGGTTCTGGAAAAGGATTTGAGTGCAGTGTGGAATCAGATGACGCCGCCAGAGCGACAGCTTGCCACCAGGAGCCAGTAGACCCCATGGATAGTGATTAGTGGTTAGTTCCTGCTACTCGTCGACAGGGACTAGATTCAGGGCCTTCTTAATCGTTCCCCGCTCGATCATGATTTTCTGCTGCAGCAGTGTGATCGCGTAGATAAGCTGCTCCGGCCGCGGCGGACATCCCGGGACATAGATATCGACCGGAATCACCTGATTCACACTCTGCACTAGCGCATAGTTGTTAAACACTCCACCGGAGGTTGCGCAGGCTCCCATCGAAATCACCCACTTCGGTTCCGGCATCTGCTCCCACAGTTGACGGATCACAGGAGCCATCTTGTTGGAGACGCGTCCCGCGATAATCATCAAGTCAGACTGCCGTGGTGAAGGGCGAAACACTTCTGCGCCGAAGCGGGCGATATCAAACCGCGACGCCCCCATCGACATCATCTCGATCGCGCAGCAGGCCAGGCCGAACGTCATCGGCCAGATCGAATTCTTGCGCATCCAGTTGATCGCTGAATCAAGCGTGGTCAGGACAATGCCTTCAGGAACGGCGTCGCCGAACACCAGTTCCTTGACGACTTTCTTGCCGTTTTCGATGTCGACGTAGGGGCCGTAGCTGACTTCTTGGGACATGCTTTTATTTTAACCGCAGAGAGCGCGGAGTGCGCAGAGAAACAAACTCTGTCATTTCTGCTCGGACTGTCAATCGCGATTTGCTTCGCGATCCTGATCTTCCTGTTTCCGGCCATCGAAGCCGCTGAAAGTAAACTTCGGATACACGGCCAGCCAATCAGGAGTCAGTCCCGAATAGGGCGTTCCGCAATGATTCCTCACCACGCGACCCCTCTAGGAACAACGGTTTCCCCACTCGCATCTCGGCCGCCAAGTAGCCAAATACGCAGTGAAAACCAAACCCGTCATCATGCGTAATGCCCACTCGTTACGTTGCGGATTGTACAAGCCGATAGCGAGCAGGATAGCAACCGAGTCAAGTACGATCACTAACGCGACAGTAGTCGTGTTCCACTTCACTATCAGCAACGGAAACGAGAGCGCAAACAGCCGAGAACCGGCGCCAGCGCCCAAAACATAAAACGCGATCCGCCAAAGAGCGCTTTCAACATGTGGCACCTCCGTATCTCGCCGGTGAAACGCTACGGCACCAGTACAATCTTCCCAATCATCTGACTCTTCTCCAAATACTCGTGCGCGATCCGGACGTCTTTCAGCGGGAAAATATGATCGATCACCGGCTTCAGCCGTCCGGCAAATACATGTCCAAGCACTTCGTAGAGTTCGCTCATCGTTCCCATGTAAGAACCATGCAGAGACAGCTGGCGCGAAAACAGGAAGCGCAGGTCAATCGCAGCTTTCGGCCCGGTGGTAGCGCCGCAAGTGACCAGCGTCCCCGCGGACTTCAACGACTTTACGCTTTCGGCCCAGGTGGCCGCGCCGACGTGCTCGAGAACGATATCGACGCCTTCAAAATTCGTGATCTTGCGAACTTCCTGCGAGATTTTTTGCTGGTAGTGATTAATGACATGGTCGGCGCCGAGTTGGAATGCCGCTGCGATTTTGCGGTCGTCGCCGGCCGTAGTGATAACGCGCGTCTGAAACATCTTCGCGATCTGAATCGCGGCGATCCCGACGCCGGAGTTGGCGCCGAGAATCAGCACCGTCTGGCCCGGACGGATGTTGGCGCGTCCCGTGAGCATGTGCCATGCAGTCAGAAATACGAGCGGAACGCTGGCGGCCTGGTTGAAATCGATCGAATCCGGGATGGGGATGACTCGCACCGCCGGAGCAGCAATCAGTTCGCAGTTGCCTCCATCCACACCATTGCCGATCACAGTGAACTCGCGGCACTGGTTCTGCAATCCGGCAACGCACTTCACGCAGTGATTGCAGAAATGCAGCGGAGCCACGAGGACGCGTTGCCCCACTTTGAACCGTGAAACATACTCCCCGACTTCGACAATCTCTCCAGCAATATCGCTGCCAAGAATATGGGGCAGGTTCACGCCCGGCAGGCCATTGCGCACGAATAGATCCAGGTGATTCATCGCGCAGGCACGGACGCGAATCAGAACCTGGTCTTTGCGCGGCTTGGGATCGGCGACATCCTCGTAAGTGAGAACTTCAGGTCCACCGAACTGGTGGATTCGGACGGCTTTCATGAGGGCTCCAATGAACAGGAACTAGCTATGCGGAACTGTATCAAAATCGAACGATCTTTCGCTTGCCGGCAATTGACCTGCAGGCGTTCACCGACTCATAATCACATCCGTGGATATCTACCAAGAAATCGTCAGCCTCCGCAAGAGCGGACGCCGCGGCGCCGTGGCGACGATCGTCAACGTGCGCGGGTCGATTCCTTCCTTCAAGACCGCAAAGATGCTCGTCCGCGACGACGGCTCGATCTTCGGAACGATTGGCGGCGGATGTGTGGAAGGGGAAGTTTGGCAGGCCGCCCGCGAAGTCATGGAGTCCGAAAAGCCGCGTACTCTTTCTTTCGACCTGAATCAGGATCCCAAGTACGACACCGGCCTGGTCTGCGGGGGTACGTTAGAGATTTTTGTGGAGCCCATACTACCTCCAGCAGAACTTTATGTATTCGGGGCAGGGCACGTAGCCACAAGCCTTTATCGAGTGGCCAGAATTGCTGGTTTTGATATCACCGTGGTCGACGATCGAGAGGCCTACGCCAGCCGCGCGCGCTTCCCCGAAGCCCAGGAAGTGATTGCCGAAGACTTCGACAAAGTCACCGCGCGGCTGCAAATCAGCGAGTCGTCGTACGTCGTGATCGCGACGCGCGGACATCGCGACGACATGCGCGTGCTGCGCTGGGCCGTGCAGACGCCGGCGCGCTACATCGGGATGATCGGGTCGAAGCGGAAGACGATCACAATCTTCAAGGAACTTCAGCAAGAAGGCCTGGCTCCCGAACTGTTCGACCGGGTGCACGCGCCTGTAGGGCTGGATATTGGAGCAATCACTCCGGAAGAAATCGCAGTCGCCATCACGGCCGAGATCATTGCGAAGCGCCGGAATGTCGAGCGAGAACTGCCCCACATGAGCTGGTTCCAGCGACGGAGCCGCGAGTCGCAACCGATTGCCGTGGAAGACGCAGAGAACGCAGAGAAGGATTGATCGAGCATTCGTCAGCCTCACAGCGGCCACTGAAATCCAGCAACCATCTCCCTGCTCTCGATTCTCCGCGACCTCAGCATCCTCCACGGTTTAAGATTTTCCGATGCCCAAGGAAGTCGAAATTAAGTTCCGGGTTGGCGATCCACGAATTCTGTCCCGCGCTTTAAAACGCGCCGGCTTTCGCCGGATCACTCGCTCCACTCACGAGATGAATGTCCTTTACGACCTCGGCGAGAAGTTGCGCGAGCGAGGCGAACTGCTCCGACTGCGCCGGTACGGAGACAAATGGGTGCTTACGCACAAAGCGAAGGGCGCGACGGGACGGCACAAGTCGCGTGTGGAGCTTGAAACGCCGCTCGAAAATGGCGCGGAAATGGATCAGATTCTGCGGGCTCTCGGCTTTGCGCCGACCTTCCGCTACGAGAAATACCGGGCGGAATGGACCGACGGGAAAGGGCACGTCGTCGTGGACCAGACTCCCATCGGAAACTTCGGTGAGATCGAAGGCCCTGCGCGCTGGATCGATCGAACCGCGAAGGCATTAGGGATTGCGCCGGAGGACTACATAACGCAGACGTATGCCCCGATGTTCTTCGACTGGAAACGTCGAACCGGCAGTCCAGCCATGGAGATGACTTTTCGGGCAGTGGGTCGTAGGCGATTGAACCGCCGAAAACGCTGAGGTGGCAAGCGATCGGTATCGAGGAATCCTTCCCAGTCGCTCAATGCTAAACAGCGTCGGACTGCTCGCGCCCGGAGAACGGTAACTGCAATACCCGGAAGAGCAGCAGGCCAACAACATCCGCGCCGACGACGTACCACGGCCACCGTCCCAGAACATCAAACAGGGACAACGACGCCGGCTTCTGGCGCAAATACATGAAATTCGTGCCCCAAAGAAAATCCACCCCTCCAACCACGGCGCCATACACGTTGAGGGACCACCAGGCAAACCACCATGAGCGTGCCCGCGGCCTCGCCTGGCGGCTCCAGATCAGGTAGAGAACTCCGACGATTAAGAGCACGTGTCCGGTGAAGTACTGGAACGACTGGTAAGTGCGGAGCGGCGCGCGGAGATACGGCGTCAGTAGCGCCATGCCCGAGCCGGCAACGCCCCAGTAATAGGCCAGGTCGAAGGTGTGCTCTTCCAATGTGAGCAAGGCAGCTGCGATCAGCCAGAAAGACACGTCGCAAAGTTCGAGCGGAACAATTTCTGGAAAGCGAACACCCTGGACAAAATAGCGGTAGCAATACCAGACGAGCCCGTCTGCGGCCAGAATCGTGGAGAGTGCAACTCCGCGTGGCGATCGCCGAACTGGGAAATCGCCGAGTCGCGAATGCCAGAACCGCAGACACAACCGGAACCGCGATCAGAATGGTTACGTGGACTGGATTAAAAAGGTGAAAGTCTGCCGACACGGTGCTCCTGCGAGAAATTCGAATCGCCGAGGAGGCACAGGTTGTCAGAGATCGCGCAGAAAATCAACTGGCTGCAGCGGGCCGACAAGGAAAGAAAAGCAACAACAACGGCAACGGACCAGAGTGTCCGTCCGTACACGGTCAGGCTCCGTGACACTTTTTGTATTTTTTGCCGCTGCCACAGTGACATGGGTCGTTGCGGCCGATTTTTTCCCCGGAGCGCACGACCTGCTGAACCGTCCGCATATCCCCCGCACCGGCCATGCGCGCCTGTTCCAGTTCGCGCTTCTTCTTGCGCTGGAACGCTTCTTCGATGTCATCGACAGACGTTGCAATCGGGCGCGGTGGACGTCCATTGCCGCCGCGGCCCCCGCTAATCACCGAGGAAACTCCCGCTTCGGGACCTTGCCCGCTTCCGGGCGGCGGGTTGAAATCGGGCGGACGCTCCAAAATCTGCATCAGGTAGAGGATGCGGACGGTCTCTTCCTGGAAGCGCTGCATCATGTCCTCAAACATCTCGAAGGACTCTTTTTTGTACTCCACCAGCGGATCGTGCTGCCCATAGCCGCGCAACCCGATGCCTTCTTTCAGGTGGTCCATGCTGAGGAGGTGGTCTTTCCATTGCGCGTCGATCACGCTCAGCATGATGGTCCGCTCGTGGTAACGCATCGCGTCAGGGCTGATTAGTTTCTCTTTCGCGTCGTAGCGTTCTTTGAGCTTGTCAAAAATCGCGTCGCCCAGTTCCTGGCGGTTCATTTCTTCCGGCTTCAGGCCTTCGGCGTAGATGTCCACGCCGAACTTGGTGAAGACCGCTTCCTTCAAGCCTTTCAGGTCCCAATCATCAGCATGCACTTTTTCAGGGCAGTACTGTTGCAGAAGGTCGCCGAGGATAGCGGAGACGTAGTCTTCGATGATGAGATCTTTCTGGTCCAGTCCTTCGAGCAGGCGGCGGCGCAGCCCATACACCGCTACGCGCTGCTTGTTCATGACGTCGTCGTATTCCAGCAGGTGTTTGCGCGATTCGAAGTTCTGCCCTTCAACGGCCTTCTGCGCAGCTTCGATGCGGCGCGTGATCATGCGCGACTCGATCGGTATGCCCTCTTCCATTCCGAGGCGTTGCAGCAGGTTGGAGACCCACTCCTTGGCGAAGATGCGCATCAGGTCGTCTTCAAGAGAAAGATAAAAACGTGACGACCCGGGATCACCCTGACGTCCGGCGCGTCCCCGAAGCTGGTGATCGATGCGCCGAGCCTCGTGCCGTTCGGTGCCGAAGATATGCAAGCCGCCGACGTCCGTGACCTCTTCATGTTCGCGCTTGGTGTCGCCCTCGTAGCGCTGGAGAATCTCGGTCCACTGGTCGGTAGGCACGGCATACTCGTTGCCGGCGTAATACCAGAGGGTGCGGTTGGAATCGTCCACCTCGGCTCCGACTTTGCCTTGCGCAGCGCGCAGCGGTTGCGCGATTCCCTTCTTCACACACTCCTGCTTCGCCATAAACTCAGGGTTGCCGCCAAGCAGAATGTCGGTACCGCGGCCTGCCATGTTCGTGGCAATGGTGACCATGTCTTTACGACCGGCCTGGGCAACAATTTCCGCTTCCCGCTCGTGATACTTCGCGTTCAGGACAACGTGCTTGATTCCCTTTTTCTTGAGCAGTTCGGAAAGACGCTCGGATTTCTCGATGGATGTCGTTCCAACCAGAACCGGCTGACCCGTCGCGTGGATTCTCTGAATTTCATCCGCCGCGGCGAAATACTTCTCTTTCTCGGTGCGATAAACGATGTCGGGATTTTCAACGCGCAGCAGCGGGCGATTGGTCGGAATTACTGTCACGTCCAGTTTGTAAATCTTGTCGAATTCCGGAGCTTCCGTTTCTGCCGTACCCGTCATGCCCGCCAGCTTCCGGTACATGCGGAAATAATTCTGGAAGGTGATGGTGGCGAGTGTCTGGTTCTCACGCTCGATCTTGACGTTCTCTTTGGCTTCAATCGCCTGATGCAACCCGTCCGACCAGCGGCGCCCGGGCATGAGGCGCCCGGTAAATTCGTCGACGATGATGACTTCACCGTCTTTCACTACGTATTCCACGTCTTTGCGATAGAGGGCATGCGCCTTGATGGCGGTATCGACGTGATGTTTCAGCGCCCAGTTTTCCGGGTCGGCGATGTTACCGATGCCAAGCAGCTTCTCGACTTTCTCCCAGCCTTCATCCGTGACGGTGATATTGCGATGCTTCTCGTCCACCACGAAGTCGCCGGTAAGAATCTTCGGCTCGCCGGGCGCGGTGTCCTGCTCTTCGCCCTTTTCGAGCTTCGGGATGATCCGATTCACCTTGTAGTACTTGTCGGTCGACTCCTCGCTCGCGCCGGAAATAATCAACGGGGTGCGGGCCTCGTCGATCAGGATGGAATCCACTTCGTCCACGATCGCGAAGTTATGAACGCGCTGCACGCAATCGCGCAGGTCGAACTTCATGTTGTCGCGAAGGTAGTCGAAACCGAATTCGTTGTTCGTGCCGTAGGTGACGTCGGCCGCGTAGGCTTCCTTCCGTTCCTCGTCGTCAAGGTCGTGGACAATAACGCCGACGGTCAGACCCAGAAACTTGTAGAGCTTTCCCATCCACTCCGAGTCGCGTTTGGCGAGATAGTCGTTCACCGTAACCACATGAACGCCCCGCCGACCAAGAGCGTTGAGATAGACCGGAAGTGTAGCAACCAGCGTCTTGCCTTCGCCGGTTTTCATTTCGGCGATCCTGCCTTCATGCAATACCATGCCGCCGATCAACTGAACGTCGAAGTGCCGCATGTTGAGAACGCGCCGTCCAGCCTCGCGTACCACGGCAAAGGCTTCCACCAGCAATTCTTCGAGAATCTCTTTGATCGCCAGATTGCGTTCCGCTTCAATCTCCTTCTGACGGTCGAGATCAGCATCGGGTTCGTCGGCAATGTGTTTGAGGCGTTCCTGAATGCGAGCGCGAAACTCGTCGGTTTTCGCGCGCAACTGGTCGTCGGAGAGCTTTGTCATCTCCGGTTCGAGCGCATTGATAGCCTCCACACGAGGCTGCATGCGCTTCACTTCGCGCTCGTTGCTGGTGCCGAAAACCTTGCCTAACAGGGTGTTAATCAAAAGCGAATCCTCTAGCGGACACTCGTCCTAACTATCTGAAATTAGCCTAGCACATTAGATGCGGCAGGTAGTGGGAGAGGCTCCGGGCACACATCGTCAGAGAAATGGATTCTCGATAACGAGGTCGCCGAAACGTCGGCCATGTTGCAGATCCTCGCTGTAGAGGATCTTGCAGTCGCGTTCTAACGCGGCGGCCACAATCAATGCGTCGTACCAGTTCAACTTGTCCCTGGACTGCAAACGAAGGCCCTCCAGAAACAATGGTGCAGAGGACGAGACCCTCATCATCGGCAAGAGAACGCGAAAAAAATAGCGCTCCAGTTCGAGTGCACTCATGGTCGACTGGAATTGGCGCAAGGCTACATTGACGAACTCCTGCACGACCTGGTAGCTGATCACGCCCAGCCCTGAAATGACCGCGCGCTTCACCAACTGCTGTGCGATCTGCTCTTTCCTCGTGTCGATGGGATCTAACGAATAGACGAGGATATTGGTGTCGAGAAAATATTTATCGCTCATTCATCTCGTCACGCGTGAATTTTCGTCCCGCATTCACGTGACGGAGACTGCGGTACAAATCGTCAATGTCCGCGGCCGTGACACGGCGGGAGCCATATTGAAGGAGCCATTCCCGGAAGGCATCGTTGAGCGTCTTGTGTTCGCTTCGAGCGACCTCGCGTGCGCGCTCCAGAGCCTCTTCGTCGGCGCTGAAAGTTACATTTTTCACGAACTTAGTGTACACAATTTCAGTGTACACGGCAACTGTGTACTAGCTGGTAGATTGGATTCGTTTTTCCCTTCCCTGTATCATTTCGCCGTCACCTATCCTATGCCCACCTTTTACGAGCGCTTTCAGGAATCCGCCCGGAAGTTCCCTGAGAAAATCGCTCTCGAAATCCAGCGCCAGGATCGAACCGAGAGCCTCACATTTAACGAACTCACGGGCATGGCGGAAAGTGTGGGCTCCTGGCTAGCGGGCAAAGTGGACCGCGACGCCCGGGTGGCCATACTGGCGGCGAATCATCCACGATGGGTGGCAGCTTATCTCGGGATCATCTGCGCCGGGCGAACGGCTGTCCCGCTCGACACCGCCTTCCACGCCGATCAGGTAGCGAAGCTGCTCAAGGATAGCGGGGCGTCGATGCTGTTCTGCGATGCCAAACATCTGGCGGTCGCTCAGCAAGCTGCCCAAGGCCTGCCCGTAGGTTTAGTGATGACTTCGCCCGCGGGCGAACAGGCTGCGTCAACCCTGGTCCCCACCGGCGGAACGCAGCCCGTAGCCGATCTGGATTCGATCTTCGCCGCAGGTTCAGGTGGATTCTCGCCCATCGTGCCGAGCGAAAACGACCTGGCCGCCCTGCTTTACACCTCCGGCACGACCGCCGACCCCAAGGGCGTAATGCTGACTCACGGAAACCTGGTAGGCGAGGCTAATGCGGTTCTCCAGGTAATCCACATCGGCCCCGATGACGCGCTCCTGGGCATCCTGCCCATGTTTCACGTGCTGGCGCAGATGGCCAATCTGTTTCTGCCGTTGTTCAATGGCGCGCGCGTCGTGTACCTGGAAACTCTGAATACGACCGAATTGCTACGCGCGCTACAGGAACGCGGGATCACGGCATTCTGCGTCGTGCCGCAATTCTTCTACTTGATTCACGAAAAAATCTTCAAGGAACTAAACAAACGCGGAAAGTTTACAGTCCGGCTGGTGCGCGCTCTGATGTCGCTCAATCGCGGACTTCGCCGCGTGGGTATCAATGCGGGCAAGGTCTTCTTCGGCAAGATTCACGACACGTTCGGCAAGAGCATGCGCTATCTCGTAACCGGCGGCTCGCGCTTTGACCCGGGAATCTGGCGCGACTTCCAGGCTTTCGGAATAGACCTGCTCAACGCCTACGGTCTCACCGAAACCACCGGAGGCGCGTTCATCAACCGTCCCGGCAAGGTCGTCATCGGGTCGGTGGGGCCTCCGTTTCCAACCGTAGAAGTGAAGATCGTCGATCCGAAACCGATGGAGGAAGGCGGTCAGGCGGCGGGCGAGATTGCGCTGCGCGGACCAATCGTGATGAAGGGCTATTGGAATCGTTCCGACGCCACCGCCGCCGTCCTGCGCGACGGCTGGTTCTACACGGGCGACCTCGGCTACCTCGACGTCGACGGCAACCTTTTCATCACCGGACGAGGCAAGGAAGTCATCGTTCTCGCCAACGGCAAGAACGTTTATCCGGAAGAGATCGAAGCGCACTATCAGCAGTCTCCATTGATCAAGGAACTTTGCGTGATGTCGCTGGAAGCGCGCCCGGGCGATCCAACATCGGAACGGCTCTATGCCGTCGTCGTGCCGAACTTTGAAGTCCTGCGCGAGCGCAAAATCGTCAACTCGAAAGAGGCGATTCGTTTTGACATCGAGAGCCTGTCTCACAAGATCGCATCGACCAAGCGGCTCGGTGCCTACGAAATCTGGCAGGAGGATCTTCCCCGCACCACCACCCGCAAGCTGAAGCGCTTCCAGATCGAAAAGAGAGTCCGCGAGTTGCAGAAAAAAGGCGGCCCCGACGAGGCCGACATCGGAACCGAAAAGCCCCTCACCGACGAAGAACGGGCATGGCTCGAACGCGACGACGTCAAGCGAGCCTTGGACGTTGTGCGCGAGGCGGCGCGTAACAAACTCTCCGAGATCCATCCCACGCACAATCTGGAACTGGATCTCGGCCTCGATTCCATGCAGCGCGTCGAACTGTTGACCGCGCTGGAACAGGCACTGGGCGGTGATGTCCCCGAGGCGCAACTGGCGGAAACCTACAGCGTTCGCGACCTCGTGGACGCCGTGCTGGAGAGTGCAGGCCGCGGGGAAGGCGGCGCCAAGGCGGCCGCGCCCGCATGGTCCACGATTCTCGCCGAACCCGTTACCGACCCCGAGGTCCTGGCCCTGGCTCGCAACCATTGGTTCGCGAACACTTTCTTCTTTCTCCTCGGAAAATTTCTCCTTCTGATCTGGCGCGCCTTCTTCCGCTTGCAGTTTGAGGGACTGGAGAACCTGCCGGAGAACGGACCCTATCTGCTATGCTCGAACCACCAGAGCTACATCGATCCGGTCGTGATGGGAGGCCTGCTGCCCTGGCACCTGTTCCGCAATACGTTCGCAGTGGGCACAAGCGACATTTTCGGCAAGGGATTCATGCGCCGCCTGGCGCGCTGGATTCGCGTGGTCGTACTCGATCCCGACGCCAACCTCGTTCCCGCCATGCGAGCGGGGGCCTATGGGCTGCGTCAGGGGCGTGTGCTGGTGCTGTATCCCGAAGGTGAGCGGTCGAACACCGGCACGCCCAGAGTCTTCCGCAAGGGCGCAGCCATTCTCTCCATTCATGAGCAAGCGCCCATTGTCCCCGTTGCAATTGAAGGTTTCTACGATGCCTGGCCGCGGCACCAGAAGTGGCCAAAGTTGCACAACCTGCGGCTGGTATTTGGGAAGCCGATTATTCCGCCACCGATCAGTGAAGCGAGCGACGACGCCTATGACAAGCTGACGGCAGAGTTAAAAGCACGGGTCGCGGAAATGTGGCAGGAGTTGCGACGGCAGGAGGGGAAGCCAACGGAGTTTTAATCGCTTCGTGATCATTCTTGCAAAAGCGTAATTCATGCACTACACTGTAGTGCATGAAGACCGAAGTCTATAGCTGGCGCATTTCCGCTCACCGCAAATCCGAACTCGAGAGCGAAGCACGGCGCGAAGGTACGTCTCTTGCGGCGCTGCTGGAGCAGATCACCACCAACTGGCTCGAGGAACGCCGCGCCGGGCGCAACGGCGACGAGGCTGAGCAGGCAGCGCTTCGCAAGCGGGTCATGGCGACAGTGGGGACGATTCGCAGTGGCGACCCAACCTTGTCGAGCCAGGTCCGCGAGGTGGTTCGGACTAGACTGCTAGAGAAACACGCCAAGGAATCCCGTGCCTCCCTCCGCAATCGTTGATACCGGCGCCATCATTGCCATCGTAGCTGCCGATGAGGCGCGGCACGAAGCATGTCTGCACGCATTAGCCTCGCTGGAAATGCCCCTCCTGACGACGGAAGCCGTCCTGACCGAACTCTTTCATCTCATCGCTGCACGCAACCTAAACCTGAACAACACTTGGAATTTCGTACTTTCGGGCGCGATAGAGATCCGGAACATGGCCCAATCGGATTTGCCTGCGCTCCACGCCCTCATGTCACAGTACAAAGACCGCCCCATGGACTTCGCCGACGCCACGCTGGTACATCTCGCGGCCCGCGAGTCCCTCAGCCTGATCTTGACCGTGGATCACGACGATTTTGAAACCTACCGCATTGCCGGACGCAAGCGGTTTACTATCCTGCCCCATCGCCCGCGGAAGTAATTTCTTACCGCAACTCCTCCATGCACTGTTCCAGCACTTCCCTGCTCGGCCGCACCACCGACTCCGGGAGAGTGGCGAGGGGCTGATCGGCAAGATTCAGCATGTCGAGAAAAGTCGGGGCCTCGGGGTTGATGTAGAACACTCCCGTGAGTACCTCGTCTTTAGCGTGAGCTTCCATCAGGCGAGTCATGGCCTGGATTTTGTCGGTAGGATTGTAATCTTCTTCCAACTTGCGAAGCCGCAGATGGGAGCCGTCGTGCATGGTGACGTTATACGCGGTGCCAGGCTCATACTCCACGCTGATGTTCTCGAATGAGGGCACGAAGTCCAGTTCGTGCAGCCGCTCTTCATGTTCAAGCACATACTTGTAGGACTTCGTGGACCCCTCGTGATCATTGAACGTCACGCAGGGCGAAATCACGTCGAGCATCACCGTGCCCTTGTGGGCGATGGCCGCTTTCAGCATGGCGTGCAGCTGCTTTTTGTCGCCCGAGAAGGACCGGCCCACCATAGTGGCTCCGAGTTGAATGGCGAGCATGCAGGTGTCAACAGGAGGAAGGTCGTTGACCACGCCACTCTTCAAGGTCGATCCGAGATCGGCGGTGGCGGAAAACTGGCCTTTGGTCAGCCCGTAGCAGCCGTTGTCTTCGATGATGTAAATGATCGGCAGATTGCGGCGCATCAGGTGGGCGAATTGTCCAATGCCGATGGAAACGGTGTCGCCGTCGCCGCTGATTCCGAGCGCCAGAAGGGTCTTGTTCGCCATCAGGGCCCCGGTGGCCACCGACGGCATGCGTCCGTGGACCGAGTTGAAACTGTGCGACCGGTTCATGAAATAGGCTGGCGTCTTCGACGAGCACCCGATGCCGCTGAACTTGGCCAGGTGCTCAGGCTTGATGCCCATTTCGTACATCGCGTCCAGGATGCGCTCGGAAATGGCGTTGTGTCCGCAGCCCGCGCAAAGAGTGGTGCGGCCGCCGCGATAGTCGATAACCTGAAGGCCAATGCGGTTGACTTTCGGCGCGGGCGCTGTCGGGGTGGTCGCCATTTACTTGTCCTCCATCATCATGAGTTCGTCGGTTACGGAGCGGGCATCGATTGGGAGCCCGTGAATGTGGCAGATGGAGCGCAAACGCGGCGCCAGTTCGGACCTGATGTCCAGCTTGAGCAGCGATGCCATCTGTGCATCGCGGTTCTGCTCCACGACATAGACACGATCATGCTGCTCAATGAACTCGTGCACTTCGCGGCTGAACGGATACGAGCGGATCCGCAGGTAGTCGGCTTCGACTCCATGCTCGTTGCGCAACTGGTCCCGGCTCTCGGTGATCGCCCAGTGCGACGTGCCGAAAGCGATGACACCGATCTTTGACTTCCCGTTCGCGACGATTTCCGGACGCGGCGCAAACGAGCGCACCGTCTCAAATTTCTTATTGATGCGCTCCATATTGCGCTCGAAATCATCCGGACGCTCGCTATACTGCGCCTTCTCATTGTGTCCGCTGCCGCGCGCGAACCAGGCCGCAGCGGGATGATCCGTCCCCGGCAACGTGCGATAGCCGACGCCGTCGCCATCCACATCCTGATAGCGATTGAAGCCGCCGAGCTTTTCCAGATCTTCCTTGCTCAAAACCTTGCCGCGTTTAATCGGCTTTTCTGGGTACTTAAACGGATCCGCCATCCAGTTGTTCATCCCCAGATCGAGGTCCGACATGACAAATACTGGAGTCTGAAACTGCTCCGCCAGATCGAAGGCATCATGCGCCATCGTGAAGCATTCCTCCGGCGAACTCGGAAACAGAAGGATGTGCTTGGTGTCACCGTGGCCCAAAAATGCAGCGAAGAGCACGTCGCCTTGCGAGGTCCGCGTGGGCAAACCGGTCGAGGGCCCGACCCGCTGAATGTCCCAGATAACCGCCGGAATCTCGGCATAATACGCAAGTCCGGTAAACTCCGCCATTAGCGAAATGCCAGGACCAGCGGTCGCTGTCATCGAGCGCGCTCCTGCCCACGCCGCTCCGAGCACCATGCCGATCGCGGCCAGTTCATCTTCCGCTTGCACCACCGCAAAGGTCGCCTTGCCGTCCGGACCTAGGCGATGCTCTTTCATGTATTCGATCAGCGTCTCCACCAGCGAAGAGGATGGCGTAATCGGATACCACGTCACCACCGTGCACCCAGCAAACATGCAGCCCAGCGCGGCCGCGGAATTGCCGTCGATCATGATCTTGCCCTGAGGTCTTATTCATGCGCGCGATCACAAACGGATCGCGCTTGGTCAGGTTCGCCGCCGCATAGTCGTAACCGGCTTTCACCGCTGCAAGATTGAGGTTCGCGGCCTTCACTTTTTTCGCAAACTGCTTTCGGATTGCTTTCTCGATTTCACCGAGATCGATCTCCAGCAACTGCGCCACTACGCCCACGTAAATCATGTTCTTGACCAGCTTGCGCAGTTTGGCTTCCGGGCAGACTGGCGCCACCAGCTTGTCGTAAGGCACGGAATAGAAAATTAGATCGTCGCGCAGTTTATCGAGACCGAGCGGCTCGTCGTACAGCACCGAGGCGCCTGGAGCCAGCGACTTCACGTCATCCTTCGCGGTCTCGGCATTCATCGCGACCAGGAGGTCGATTTCCTTTTTACGCGCGATGTAGCCGTCTTTGTTGGCGCGAATGGTAAACCAGGTAGGTAGTCCCGCAATGTTCGACGGAAACAGATTCTTTCCGGAAACCGGTACGCCCATCTGAAAAATGCTGCGCAACAGGACGCTGTTGGAACTCTGTGAGCCGGAGCCATTCACGGTTCCGACCTGGATACTCATGTCGTTGACAATGCGCTTGCGCCCCAATTGACCGGACGACTCATGAGGCACAACATCAGTAGTGGACATCCCCCTAACCTTTCTGATCGTCGCCGGGCACACACCTTCCGCCCAGCGGGTTCCGCGAAATGGAGGGCGAAAACCCTTTATTATACAGGCAGCGAAGAGGAGTGGGTTAATCAGTGCAGCACGCTGACAGGAGATCGAATGGCAGGAACTTCAAAGCACGACGCATCCGGCAAAGAGAAGTCAGTAAGTGCCGCGCCTGATTCAAGACCGTGGAACGTGGCCATCGTTGGCTTTGGCACAGTGGGGAGTTCCGTTGCCAAAATTCTCGTCGAGCGCGCGCCGTCGCCCTTGCGCCTGACTCACATTTGCAACCGCAATGTCTCACGCAAGAAAGTCGACTGGCTGCCGTCCACCGTGCAGTGGACCGAAAACTTTGAGGAAGTCCTCGCTTCCAATGTAGACATTGTCGTCGAGGTCATGGGCGGCCTTCAGCCCAGTGAAGACTGGATCCGGAGCGCCCTGGCTTCCGGAAAGTCCGTGGTCACAGCCAACAAACAGGTGATCTCCCGCTGTGGCGACGAACTGATCGACTTGGCGGCCCGAATGAATCGCCAAATTGCCTTCGGCGCGTCCGTGGCTGGCGGCGTGCCGGTAATTTCTGGGCTCCATCAGGGCCTAGCCGGCGACGACCTGTTCAAAATCTGTGGCATCCTCAACGGCACCTGTAACTACATCCTCAGCCAGATTGAGAGCAAAGGCGTCTCCTTTGCCGCAGCTCTCGCCGAAGCCCAGAAGCTCGGCTTCGCCGAAGCCGATCCCACAGAAGATATCGACGGCCTTGATGCGCGGGCGAAACTCGTCATCCTTGCGCGAGTCGGACTGCACTGTAATGTTGAAGCCAAGAGCATTGTGGCCCGTACCATTTCCGCGATCGATTCCGTCGACTTCGAATACGCGAATCAACTCGGCTGCACGATTCGCCAAATTTCATGGGCGGAGTTAAAAGGCAAAGATTTATTCGCCGCCGTCCAGCCTGCGCTGGTCGAACTCTCATCGCCCCTTGCGCGAGTGGACGGCAGCCAGAACCTGGTAATGTCGACTGGAACCTACGGTGGCGAAACCGTCTTTGGCGGCCACGGAGCCGGTGGACATCCCACTGCAGTCGCGGTCGTATCCGACATCCTGGCCATCGCTCGCGCCCAGCAGTCGGGGATGCTCTCCGACGGACAACCTGTCCACACAACCCCCACCGTTACCGCCGACTTCACCACCAAGCATTATCTGCGCTTCCTGGTAAGGGACCGACCGGGCATCATCGCAAGCCTCGCCAGTATCCTCTCCGATTCCGGCATCAACATCGATTCCGTATTGCAAAAACCAGGCTGCCCGAAATCGCATCTTCCCTTTTTGATTATGCTGGAGGAATGTAAGGCGTCGCTGGTGGAGGGAGCATTACATCGGATCAACGCGCTGGACTTCATGGCCGAGCCCTGCCTGCACATGCCGATCTTGGCGGCGGACCTGCAGGCGAAGTGAAACAAGACCGTGAGATTAAGGCCGAATGCGAGCAACCATAGACGACATGGTTCAACGATTTGGTGTTCTCTTGGGGGGAACCGCCTTAATAATCCAACGCAACGCGTCGTTCACAGAGTCCGCACTCTTGAATACCTTTGCCACGTCAGGAGCGAGCAACACAACCACAGCTTTCTTCAACGCATGGCCCGCAAAGCGGTTGGGCATGGCTTTCGAATAGTCGAACCGGTATTGTTCGCGTAGCCCAGGCTCAGAACGCCGCCCACGAGACTTAGTTACCGACGACTTCCTCATAGTCCCTCCGCTCTCTCAGTGTCGCCGCACGCGCACTGACGATTCGAATTCGGCCAGTGTCCCGCTCTGTAAAACTCACCACTAATAAACGTTCTAATAACGAATGTCCGACGATGATCTCGCGTTCTTCGCGGTTTGAATGATCCTCGTCAGGGAAAATCTTAGCCAGAGGATCGTCAAAGACTGTGCATGCTTCATCAAAGCTTACGCGGTGCTTCCGGTGATTGGCTTTCGCCTTCCGGAAATCCCATTCAAACACCAAGGCCATGCGTAGACTTCCTAGAGACGCCCCATCCTCACTCCCACACTAAGCTACCCTTCCGCCTGGAAGAACTGCGCCATATTGCGAAACTTAGCGTAGCGCGCGTCGAGCAGTTCTGGAATCGGCATTCGCTTCAACTCGGCGAGTCGCTGCTGCAAAACACCATCGAGCAACTCTGCTGCCTGGGCATGGTCGGTATGGGCTCCTCCAGCAGGCTCGGTCACGATGCCGTCAATGATTCCAAGTTCCGTCAGATCGTTGGGAGTGATCTTCATCGCGGCCGCGGCAATGTCGCGCTTGGTAGCGTCCCGCCACATGATCGACGCGCAGCCTTCCGGCGAAATCACGGAGTAGATCGAGTTCTCCATCATCAGAACGCGGTCGGCTACCGCAATCGCCAACGCGCCGCCGCTACCGCCTTCCCCAGTGATCGTGGTGATGATCGGAACTTCCAGGCGAACCATTTCGCGCAGGTTATAGGCAATCGCTTCTGCTTGCCCGCGCTCTTCCGCGCCTAAGCCGGGATAGGCACCGGGTGTATCGACAAAAGTAAAAATCGGCCGGTGAAATTTCGCCGCAATCTGCATGGCGCGAAGCGCCTTGCGATAGCCTTCGGGATTCGGCATCCCGAAATTTCGATAGACTTTTTGCTTGGTGTCCCGCGCCTTCTGGTGTCCAACGATCAACACTTCTTCGCCGTGAAACCGCGCCATGCCGCAGACAATCGCGGGATCGTCGGCAAAAGCCCGATCGCCGTGAATCTCACTCCAGTCGGCGAATATCCGCTCGACGTAATCGAGCGTGTAGGGACGTTGTGGATGGCGCGCCATCTCCGTCCGTTCCCACGCATTCAGATGAGAAGACACTTCGCGTCGCAAATCATCCACGCGGTCGTGCAACTGCTGCACATGTCGGCGAGTTTCTTCACTTTGTCCTTCGAGAGCCTGCAAGCGTTCAATCTGCTGCTCGATCTTCGACAATTCCTGCTGCGCTTTTAATCCAGAATCCATCTTGACGACATTTCCATTCGTGCGGCTGTGATGTGTTTCTACAAACGAAAGCAAAAACTCGGTCCCGATAATGGCGGGGTTGCCCAAGCTGCCCTCGAATTGGTCCGCTCGGGTTATTTTCGCTCGATTCAATGCCGAACCTGTTAACGGGCAGGGATCAACTGATAATGCGCACGCTGCCGCGTCCACACAGCTCTTCCACGCGGCCAATGAAATTCCGGTCCGGCATCACATTATAGCCTTCGGCTTCCATCACGACCATGAAATCACCTTGGCGCTCCACATCGAACAGCACCTTAGCCTCTCCCGGACGGTCGTGGAACAAGGCGTGCAGCGCGCCAACCGTGCCCTCGGAAGCGTTCTCCAGAGGAATTCGGATACGCAATGCCTTAGGCAACGGAACCTTTGCTTCATCAAGCGGGATGATTTCGTTGACGGTCAGCTTCGCGTTGGCCCCATCCTCCACCCGCACGCCGCCGCGAATCAGCACCGGCACTTCGAGTTTGACCTTTTCGCCGAGCTTGCGAAACGACTCGGGAAAAATCAGTAACTCCACTTTGCCGGACATATCCTCCAATCCGCCCTGAGCCCAGAATTCTCCTCGCTTGGATTTTGCAACTCGAAGTCCAGTAATCAGACCGGCGGTTGTGATGTTTTCGTCCTTGCCCGTGGACCGCTTCATGGCGTTGATGTCTTCGCTGGAGAGCGCGCTCAAATCCGCAAGTTTGTCTTTGTATTTTTCCAGCGGATGACCCGTGATGAAGAAGCCGAGAATTTCTTTTTCTGCGGCCAGCCGTGTGTGCTCATCCCAGTCCGGAGTGTCGGGCAGCGAATTGTTGTCGTGCGCTGTGGGCTCGTCCGCAAACACTCCGAACAGTCCGTGCTGCCCCGATTCGGCGTCGCGCTGCGCCTTCTGCGCACGGTCCATCGCCTTATCGAGAGCCTGCATGAGCGGTGCGCGGCGACCCATAGAATCCATCGCGCCACTCTTGATCATCGACTCCACTACGCGCTTGTTCAGTAGTCTGCAGGTCAACTTCCTCGCAGAATTCGAACAGCGATCGGAAATTCCGCCCGAATTTTTTGCGCGCCGCCAACAATCGATTCGATCGCATTCGCGCCCACGTTCTTTACCGCCGCCAGCCCAAAGCGAATCGCCGCCCCGTGCGGGGTAAAGTTCGCATCGCTCACGTTGATGTCTGGCGGCTCGACGGCAATCCCCATCTCGCGGCACTCGTTGATGTACTTCACCACGTCGTCCGTGCTGCCGGTAACGGACGTGAGCAACGCGGCCATGAATTCCACGGGATAATGTGTCTTCAAATACGCCGTGTGATAAGCCAGCAGTGCGTAAGCCGCGGAGTGCGACTTATTGAAACCGTAGCCGGCAAATTGCGCCATCAAGTCGAAGATCTTCTCGATCTTCTTGGGCGGATAGCCATTTTTTACGGAGCCCTGCACAAATCGCTCGCGCTGCGCTGCCATTTCTTCCGCTTTTTTCTTGCCCATCGCGCGCCGCAGCAGGTCGGCATCGCCCAGAGAATAGCCAGCCAGGCGGTTAGCGATCTGCATCACCTGTTCCTGGTAGACGATGACGCCCAGCGTCTCCTCCAGAATTTCTTTCAATTCCGGTAGTTCGTACTCGACTTTTCGACGGCCATGTTTGCGCTCGACGAAGTCGTCGATCATACCGCCCTGAATCGGCCCCGGGCGGTAGAGCGCGTTCAGGGCGGTCAGGTCTTCGATCGAATTCGGCTTGTACCGGCGTAATACGTCACGCATGCCGTGCGATTCAAACTGGAACACGCCGGACGTCAGGCCACTGTGGAAGACCTTCTCGTAGGTCTTGCTATCCTCCAACGGGATGTCGTCAAGCGTCAGAGGTACCGGCGTAGGCCATCCTTCGTCCGTGCTCAAGACAGGGACGCCCGCGTCCTTGTGCGTCTGCGCGATCAGCTTGATGGTGTCGTCAAGAATGGTCAGCGTGGTCAGCCCAAGGAAGTCCATCTTGAGCAGCCCCATCTTCTCGATGGCCACCATGTCGAAGGCGGTGACGATTTCGTCGTTCT
Source organism: uncultured Acidobacteriota bacterium (assembly GCA_963799305.1). Classification (GTDB taxonomy): domain Bacteria; phylum Acidobacteriota; class Terriglobia; order Terriglobales; family Acidobacteriaceae; genus Acidiflorens. The sequence goes on from CAWCWX010000005.1 coordinate 68,516, forward strand.
TCGTCTTGTGCAGTGGAACCAGTTCGATCAGCGGACGCGGCGAAATTACCACACCTGCCGCATGCACGCCGGAGTTGCGCACCAATCCTTCCAGCTTTCGTGCCGTATCGAGCAACTGCCGCACTTGCGGGTCTTTGTCGTACGCCTCCTGCATTTGCGGAGACTCTTTCAGTGCGTCGTCGAGCTGGATATTGAGCGTCGTCGGCACCATCTTGGCGATGCGGTCGACGTCCGTGTAAGGCATGTCCATGGCGCGGCCTACGTCCTTGATCGCAGCTTTTGCCGCCATGGTTCCAAAAGTGATGATCTGCGCGACGTTCTCACGGCCGTATTTTTCCGTAACGTACTGAATCACCTCGCCCCGCCGGTTCATGCAGAAGTCAATGTCGATATCCGGCATCGAAATACGTTCGGGATTCAGAAAGCGTTCGAAGAGAAGCGCGTGCTGGAGCGGGTCGATGTCCGTGATGCCTAATGAGTACGCCACCAGAGCGCCGGCGGCCGATCCTCGGCCCGGCCCCACAGGGATATTACGCTCTCGTGCATAGCGGATGAAGTCCCACACGATCAGGAAATATCCCGAAAACTTCATCTGCTGAATGATCGCCAGTTCGCGAGCGAGACGCTGCTCGTAGTCGGACAGCGAATGCTTCAAGCGGCCCTGCTCCGACAGTCTGCTCAATACTTCCAGACGCCTCGCGAACCCTTGCCGCGTGACGTGCTCGAAGTAACTGTCGATCGTGAATCCGTCCGGCACTTCGAAATGCGGAAAGGGAGTCGGAACCTTCTCCAACCGGAGGCTACAACGCTCAGCGATGTCGAGCGTGCGACGCAACACGTCCGGAGTGTCCTTGAACACGCGGTACATCTCGTCGTGGCTCTTGACGAAAAACTGCGTGCCCTTCGAACTTCATGCGGTTCGTGTCTTGAATTGACTTGCCCGTCTGAATGCAGACCATCACATCCTGCGCATGCGCATCTTCTTCGCAGAGATAATGACTGTCATTAGTGGCGACCATGGGCAGCGCCAGGTCTTTCTCCAACTGCAACAGCCCCGGACGAATACGGTGCTCCTGTTCCAGTCCCTGATCCTGAATCTCGAGAAAGAAATTTTCCTTGCCGAACAAGTCGCGATACGTCGCCGCCGCCAGCCGCGCCGCGTCGTAATTGTTCTCCATCAACCGCTCGGCTACTTCTCCCTTCAGGCAACCGGAAAGCGCGATCAATCCTTTCGAGTGCTCCGCCAGAAATTTCTTACTGATGCGCGGCTTGTAATAAAAGCCATGCAACGACGCCTCCGACGTGATCTTCACCAGATTGCGGTAGCCTTCTTCATTCTCTGCAAGCACAAGCAAATGGTTATAGGTATCGCCTTCAGGAGGAGTCCGCTCGATGTTGTGGTCGTCCTTCTTGCAGACGTACAACTCACATCCGACGATCGGCTTGATGCCTTCCTTGTGTGCGGCGTTCACGAAATGCACGGCGCCAAAAATGTTGCCATGATCGGTCATTGCGACCGCGGGCATGCCCAACTCCTTCGCGCGCGCAGCAAGCTTTTCGACGTCGCAAGCGCCGTCGAGCAGAGAATAATCGGTGTGCAGATGCAGGTGGACGAATTGATCGCTCATGCGGAAACAGGGCCTGACATTGCTTCTATTCTATCGGCTTGAGCGAGATGCGCAACGCCGGAGAATGGTGCAATCCCGCCTGATGGTACGATTCTCTTTGTGAAAATGACCAGCAAAGACCGCGCCGCCATGGCGCGGCGGCGAGCAAAGTCCGGCGTTGCCGGCGGCGCGCCGAAGGAACGCCAGCCGCGCTTCGCGAAGTGCGTCCGCAACGATTCGAACCCAGCGTCGTTGAAGCTAGGCAAGACCTACGAGGTGATCCCAGACGGCAAGGCGGCCAGGAATCACATGATTCGCGTGGTGGATGAATTGGGCGAGGATTATCTCTACCCGGAAAATTACTTCGCGGCCGCGAAGAATTCCGGGCGATAGCGGAACCGCACCACCAGCCATCCGCGAAGCGGCGCAAGATTACAGACCACGGCGCAAACCGTGGGAAGAACCAGCGACAGGATTGAGCCCCCCCGAAGGAGCGAAAGAAAGCTATTTCTTCTTTTGAGGCTTGGGCTTGCTTTTCGATTTAGCAGGCGCCTTAGACGGTTTGCTCGCGGCTTTCTTAACGGGAGCCTTCTCTGGCTTAGCCGGAGCCTTTTCCGCCTTCCCCTTCGCGACTGGCACTGGTTTGGGCACGGCACCGGCCTTCGGCGTGACGGCGCTTTTAGGTGCAGCTTCCAGTTTTGCAGGAACAGCCACTGGCGCGACCGCCAGCGCGGCCTTCCCTTTTCCCTTGCCCCCCGCTTTAGCCACGGCCGCAGTAGCGGCGGCTGCTGCTGCAGCAGATTTGCCACGTCCCCGCTTCGCCGGCGGAGGTGGCGGGGGCGGAGGAGGCGGAGGCGCCAGCGGCTTCAGAAACTTTAACGTTTCCGTCCGCGACCGCAGCTTACCGTCCAGCAGCAACATGAATACATCATTGGCAATCTTCGGATACGTCGGCATCTGCGGCGTGATCAGCAGCTCGGTCATTTCCGGCAGCGGAATCTTCTGCTGGACCTGACGCCATTTGGTAAAGAAATTCTTGATCTTCTGCTGCACCGCCTGCTGACGCGCCGTAATCGCGAGAAACAAAATCATCTCCGGGCGCGCCGACGACAGCAACTGCCACGTCCGTGAAGGCGTCGCCGCTTCCTTGCCCATCAGGCGTTTTGCCAGGTCTTTGGCGTGGTCTTCGATGTCTTTCCACGCCTCCACCAGATCCTTCCGCGGAATCGCCTTGCGGATCTCCGCAACATCCTTGTCGCCCAGGCGAGAAGTCAGAAAATAAAGCACCGCCGGAGCAACATCCGGCGTATATCCGAGTTCGTTCATTTGCTGGCGCGTCTTGATCAGCGCACCTAGACCGGCTGTATCGGCCTTGGCGGAACTCCAATGGTCGTTGAGTACTTTCAGCCAGCCTTCTTTTTCGTACACCTTCAAGACGTTGAGCGGATCGTCTTCGTAAGCCAGTTGCTCGATCTCGTGCCCGATCGCCGAATTCCGGATGTACTCGATGTACCCGTTTTCCTTGGCCGCATCGTAGCGTTGCTGGGTACGCTCTTCCATTGGCCAATGAAACCGCGCCGCAAATCGCGTAGCCCGTATCAACCGTGACGGGTCTTCCAGAAAAGCGTAGTTATGCAGCACGCGCAGAACCTTGGCTTCGATGTCAGCCGCGCCGTTGAAGGGGTCCATCAGCAATCCGCGTGACCCTTCGTTGAGCGATAGGGCCATCGCATTCACGGTGAAATCGCGCCGCCGCAGATCCTCGATGATCGTTGCGGGCAGAATGTGAGGAGGCTTCCCCGTCTTCTCGTACTTTTCCGACCGCGCCATCGCCACTTCAGCGCGGACATTTCCCGGCAAGGTCAGGAGCAGCGACTTCGTTTCGTCGTCCGCGCTGCCCACGACTGCGCCCATCCGTTCCAGCTCTTTCTGGAGCTTCAGGGCATTGCCCTGCACCGTGAAATCCAAGTCACGGATGGGGAACCCCGTAATGATGTCGCGAATGGCGCCACCTGTTAGATACAGATTCATGTCCGCCACTTTGGCGGCTTCCTGTACCAGGGTGACAGCTTTTTGCTGGTCCGGCGCGAGCCGGGTCTCCAGGGTATAGATGTAATCGGCCATGCCTTCCTAGTCGCCGTGCCGCGGCTGGAGCGGGACGTTATTCACAAGATTTCCACAGGCGGGCCTGTTGGGCCTGGTGAGACTGCCCTGCCAGCAGAATCTAACTCTTTCTAGAGATTAGACTTATACTAATAGCCCTGTATGACGGCAAGCTACAGAAAATAACACAAAAGTTTACCGTTTGGCTACTGTGAACGGACAAACTCGCCCTTTTGAAGAGGAAAGTGCGAGAATCCCACTTAAGCCTTCAACCTGAGCGGCGAACGCTGCTCTTTTCAATGGCTGAAGGCGCTCCAGCCACCGATGCCCTCGACGCATAAGAAAGTAATCGTCCGCAAGTCCGACCGCGACTCGATCAGCGGCTACGTAGCTCCGGAGAATTTTGTACTGGATGGCAAGCTGGAACTCCTCAACACGTCGGGTAACGTGGTGGCAATCGATCTGCGGGACATCAAGGCAGTGTATTTTGTGCGCGACTTCTCCGACTCCGACGTAATGAGCCGGAAGACGTTCACGACCCGCCCCCGCACCGAAGGCCTGTGGGTGCGCCTCAAGTTCAAGGACAACGAGGTCATCGAAGGCACCATGCCCAACGACCTCGCCCAAAATCCCGCCGAAGGATTCCTCATAAACCCTCCTGACCTGCGCTCGAATACGCAGCGCGTCTTTGTGCCCAGAGCGTCCCTGAGTTCAGTGACCGTAATCGCCGTAGTCGGCGCCGCCCGCCGCCGCAAAGGCCCGCCGGATACCCGCCAGGTCACATTGTTCGAACCGTGAAGAGGAGGTCTCAGGTCTCAGGTCTCAGGTCTCAGGTCTCAGGTCTCAGGTCTCAGGTCTCAGGTCTCAGGTCTCAGGTCTCAGGTCTCAGGTCTCAGGTCTCAGGTCTCAGGTCTCAGGTCTCAGGTCTCAGGTCTCAGGTCTCAGGTCTCAGGTCTCAGGTCAAAGATGGTTCTGAACAAAGAGCTAGTCAATACATTTGTGGTTACTTCAAACCGCCAACCGTTAGGATTTTCCTGACACCTAACACCTGAGACCTGACACCTGATCCTCTGACACCTGATCCTTTACAATCTCCCGGGACCCCCCATGAAACTCTCCGACATCGCTTCCGCTCTCAATGTTCGTTTGGACAACGCATCTCCTGACACCGAAGTCTCCAGCGTCGCCGGCATCGACCAAGCCGGCCCCGGCCAACTGACCTTCGTCTCTAACCCCAAGTACGCCTCCGCCGCTAAGACGACAAAAGCCTCGGCAGTTATCGTCGCCGAGGACTTCCCTGCCATTTCAACGGGCATGCTGCGCAGCAGGAATCCCTATCTGTCATGGGCGCAGGCGCTAGCCCTCTTCCATCACGCGCCGCGATATGAACCGGGAGTCCATTCCACAGCGGTGGTCCATCCCGCGGCGAAGGTCGGCAAGAATGTTCACCTCGGTCCGTACGTTGTGATCGACGAAGGCGTAGAGATCGGCGATGACGCGGTTCTGTTAGCGCATGTCGTGATCTATCGCGGCGCGAAAATTGGCCACAACTTCTTCGCCCACGCCCACGCCGTAGTACGCGAGTTCTGCCAACTGGGCGACAACGTTCTTCTGCAGAACGGAGTGGTCGTCGGCTGCGACGGTTTCGGCTTCGCCAAAGACGACTCCGGCCGCTGGCACAAGATTGTCCAGTCCGGCAAGGTGGTTGTGGACAATGATGTCGAAGTGCAAGCCAACACCTGCATTGACCGCGCCAGCATCGGAGAAACTCACATCGCCCGCGGCGCCAAGCTCGATAACATGGTCCATGTCGGGCATAGCTGCACCGTGGGTGAAGACACATTGCTTTGCGCCCAGGTTGGTCTGGCCGGCACGACCGACGTGGGAAACAACGTCGTACTCGCCGGGCAAGTCGGAGTCGCTGGCCACTGCAAAATCGGCGACGGCGTAATCGCCATCGCACAGAGCGGCATTCCCCACGACGTGCCCGCGGGAAAGATGATCAGCGGGGCGCCGGCGATCGATTTCAAATTATGGTTAAAGTGCTCGGCTGCCTATTCCAGGCTTCCGGAAATCGCCAAAGCCGTAAGAAAACTTTCGGACCGAAGCTAGAATTGACGCTTGAATCATGGCCCCGCCTGCAAATTCGATCTCCGCTCAGGAAGAAGAGAGACTACCGGTGCTGCCTGCCCGTGTGGATGGCCGCAAGACAAAGTTTTTCTCAGCGTCCCTCGGTTGCCTGCTGCTGTACGGATTACTCCTGTCGGCATCAACTTTCAAGATCAGTTCGATGTCGATTCCCTCCTACGATCCGTACTTTTACTCCTATCTGGCCAGCGGCCAGGACGTAACGACTTTCCAACGTACACCCGGTCTTCCGCCATCGTTCGCAACGATCCCTGAAGCAAAAATGCTTCATTCTCGAGGCTTCTTCACAGTGAAACCGCTGTTCGTCGCGCTGACGCGGTGGGCCGTTCCGTTCGCTGGGATTCTTGGCGCGCCCTTTCTCGTCTCCGCTGTGGCGTATTTCTGTCTAGGCTGGGTCGTGTGGCTGTGGTTGGGCGCCTTCGGAGTGCCGAGCCGATGGAGAATCCTCACCGCGCCCCTTCTGATGTTCAGTTACGTCTTCACCATCGCCGCGAGGCAAGGCAATCCGGATATGCTTTGCACATTTCTGCTGGTCACTGGAGCATGGCTGCTTTTCTCAACTCGAGTGCCGCACCTTGGCGCCCTTGTCTTGCTCACCTCGGTCTTTGCCCGCACAGATTGTGTCGTACTCGGAGGCCTGCTTTTTCTCTTAGCGGTCTGGCGTCGACGATTCTCGCCCATCGCTTTCATTCTGTGGTCAGGGGTGATGCTCTTGAGTGAGTTCTGGGTCGCAAGCCGCGGATACCCCTATCGGCAATTTGTCTCAGAATCGCTCGGCACGAGCTACCTGTATGCCATAACTCATGAGTTCGTCAAATCCGAGGTCGCGCTCTACACGCCATTCGTTTTGTTGGCGCTAGTGGCGGTCAAACTGAAGTTCCACGCGGACCTGGTATTTGTCTGTCTCGCGTCGTGGGTGATCCGGTATCTTCTGTTGCCAAAGCTGGAGGTACGGTATCTTCTGCCGCAAGCCGCGATCCTCGGAATTGTTGCTGCCGCGGCCGTATTCCGGCCAAAAGTCGGAACGAGCCTCTCCGCCCCTTCTCCCGATTGAGTCAGTTCCGCAACTCGGCCGGCAAACCGCTATTTATGACCTCTCGGACTTTGGTCATCAGACAATCCCTCCCACCAAACTCTCCCGGTTCGATCGGATCGTGAAACTGTACGGTAACCGTCCCGGGCTGAATTGCAAACCGCGCTTTCGGCATGACTTCCTGAGTACCCGAGATCGTGATTGGCACCACCGGCACCTTACATTCTTCAGCCAAATAGAAAGGGCCTTTCTTGAATGGCAGAAGGCGCCCGTCGAAGGACCGCTTGCCTTCAATGTAAATCGTCATGTTGAGCCCTTGCTGAATCGCTTTGACCGCTTCCCTCACCGCAGAGATCCCGGCATCGCGATTACTTCGGTCCACCGGCACCAGCGAGCCAATCAGCATAATCTTCCCCAGAATTGGGTAGCTGAACAGCTCCTTTTTCACCATAACTGATGTTCGCCCCGGGATCAGCGGCAGCGTGATCGGCGGATCGAGATTCGAGATGTGATTTGACATGAAGATGTAATTGCGCGACGGATCGATCTTCTCCAGCCCCACCGTCTGCACCCGCACCCCGGCGATGCGGACACCGGTTCCCGCCGCCCACATGCACATGCGGTACAGAAAACTGCAGTCGTTCCTGAGATAGGTCCACGGAAAACCAAGCAGCGCCGCGACTGGCAGAGCCGCCGCCCAGAACGCCAGCATGAGAATGGTCCGGAACATGTCTCCTGAAATGTCGCGCCGGCACCTTGCCGGCTCTCGCGAGGGCGCCCCGTCCTCTGCCCCTGCGAACCCTAACCCCGCAGCACCTCTTACGTTGCCGCGCGGGCGGGGCGCCCGCGCTACTCTCTCGCTCTGCTACTTTCTCCGCAAGCGTTTCGGCAACTTTTCATAGATTCCGCCGAAGCCACCATTTGACAGGATTGCCACCACATCGCCAGAACGTAACTGCGGCGCGATCGCGGCCACGATGGCATCGGCGTCCGGCAATGTTTTCGCGATCCGGCCTTTCTTCTGAATTTCCGCCGCTACACGATTCAGATCGAGCCGCTCCGCTTCCGGAATCGCCTCCGACTTGAAGGCGTTCGCGATAATCACTTCATCCGCCAGCGCCAGGCTGTTGGCAAGAGCCTCTTGGAGGATGTTGCGCCGCATCGTATTCGATCTCGGCTCGACCACCGCCCACAAACGCGCCGACGGATACCGCGACCGCAAGGCCCGCAGAGTCTGCTCGATGGCGGTGGGGTGGTGGGCAAAGTCGTCGATAATCGTGATCCCGTTGACCTCCGCTATCACTTCCAGCCGCCGCTTCACGCTCTTAAACGATTTCAGGGCATCGGCAATCACTTCCTTGGGAACGCCGCAGTCTGCGGCCAACGCGGCTGCCGCCGTGGCGTTCCATACGTTGTACTCGCCGGCCAGCGCGAATTCGAAATCGGCCCACGGCTTGCCTTCGCACAGTACGGTCCACGAAGTTCGCTCGGCGCCGAACTTCAGATTCGTCAGCCGCCAGGTCGCGCGCTCGGTTGCTCCGTAGCGCTCCACCGGACACAGCGCCCTCTCCAGACACCGCTCCACACTCTCGCCGGCATCGAAGGCAATAATCCGTCCCCGGCGGGGAATCAGGTTCACCAGTCGTTTGAATGCCGTTTCCACCGCCTCGAGATCTTTGTAAATGTCGGCGTGATCGAATTCGATTGAGGTGAGAATGACCGCGTCCGGAAAATAGTGCAGAAACTTCGGGCCTTTATCGAAGAACGCCGTATCGTATTCGTCGCCCTCCAGAATGAAGTAGCGGCCTTCGCTCAGTCCGAAACTGCTGCCGAAATTTTCGGCGATGCCACCGATAAGAAATGACGGGCGCAGATCCGCTTTCTCGAAAATCCACGCCAACATCGAAGTCGTAGTCGTCTTGCCGTGTGTGCCGGCCACAACCAGCACTTCCTTGCCCGCCAAAAACTGGTCGCGCAGAATCTGCGGCAACGAACGAAAAGGAATGCGCTCGTCGAGCATATGCTCCAATTCAACGTTGCCGCGCGAGATCGCATTCCCCACCACCACCAGATCCGGCCTTGGACTCAGATTCGCCTCGGCAAATGGCTGCGCCACGGGAATCCCCAGCGACTCCAAAAACGTCGACATCGGCGGATACGCCGCCGCGTCCGACCCGGTCACGCGAAACCCACGCTCCTTCAACATCCCCGCCAGCGACGCCATGGCAGTTCCGCAGATACCGATCAGATGAATGTGTCTTGAATTGGCTTTCATGGTGAAATCAGCTCTTAGCTGTTGGCTGTTAGCCACTAGCTTCTGTCCCGAATTTCCTCCGTGACCTCTGTGTCCTCCGTGGTTATCGCCCTTCCGCCGCAGGCTCCAAGAATCCCAACCGAACCTGCCCCCCCACCTCGAGCAGCACCCGCACCCCCATGGGCAGTGTAACGTTAGCCCGTGAAACATGTCCTGACCGCAGCCCGAATGCGACAGGAATCCCCATATCCCCGACCACTCGCATGATGACTTCTTCGAGCGTGTAATCCTGATCTGCGCTTTGCCGGCAATCCTGCATTTCGCCAAACACAATCCCACGCACTGAGCTTAATTTCCCAGCCAGCTTCAACTGGATCAGCATCCGATCGATTTGGAAGGGTTTTGCTGCCACATCCTCAAGGAACAAGATCGCCCCGTCAGTATGAATCTCATAGGGAGTTCCCAGCGAAGCCACCAGGATCGACAAGCATCCCCCGTACAAAATCCCTTCCGCCGTACCCGGCACCAGTGGCCGCACTCCCGACTCCGCCCCAATCTCCCACTCGCTCGCCCCGCTGACGGCGGAGGTCCAGGAGGCTACATCCACACCATCGTCCCCGGCAAAGTCCTTGGTGACCATGGGCCCATGAAATGTCACCAGATTGGCCGCGTCCGTAAACCAAGTCAACAGACTCGTAAGATCGCTGTACCCGACAAAAATCTTTGGGCGCGCCGCAACCTTTCGCAGATCAAGCGCGCCGAGGAGATAGTTCGACCCATAGCCGCCGCGGGCGCACACGATGGCGCGGACATCTTCCCGTTCAAACATCTGTTCCAGTTCCCGCGCCCGCCGTTCCACCGAACCCGCAAAATACAAATCGCGTTCCAGGATCGAATCGAAATAGAATGGCTCGTAGCCCAGTTTGCGCAGCGCCTCGCAGCCGCGCTCCAACCATTCCCGCTTGATATTCGAAGCGGGCGCGACAATACCAACCTTATCGCCCTTGCGGAGCGCGGGTGGCTTGATTCGAGAAGGCGAGTGCGAGGCCATGCTGATCCGATCTTAAACGAAGAACTCTCCCTGGCAGATAAGCGTCGCGGGACCTGTCAGGTAAACGCTCCCATCCCAGCGCACCGTTTGCCTTCCTCCCTGGGCAGTGACTTTCACCGGGGATGCCACTCGCCCGCTGGCAATTGCCGCCACCGCCGCCGCGCACGAACCCGTTCCCGATGACAGTGTCTCTCCAACTCCTCGCTCAAATAGCTGGATCTCGATCTCATTCGGCCCATGCACCAACACATACTCCACATTCGTTCCGTGGGGAAACGCTGGCTGCGCGGCCAGTAGCGCTGCCCTCTGCTGCCAGCCCTCCAGAAATTGCTCGACGAAAATCACGAAGTGCGGATTCCCCATCGAGACCCTCGTCCCTACCGCCCGCAATCCCTCGATCTCAATCGCCAATTCTTCCGCGACCACCGGCTCGCCCATATCGGCTTCGAACTCGAATCTGGCGCCTTGCTGCTCGATTAAACGACAAGTCTTCAATCCTGCGCCCGTACGAATCATCACTTCCTTCTTCGCCTTCTCGGAATAAAGCCAGGCAGCGACACAGCGCGTTCCATTTCCTGAAATTTCCGCTTCCGAACCATCGGCATTGAACAGGCGCGCTCGAATGTCCGCCTGGTTGTCTGGAAAAAGCCATTCCACGCCGTCCGCCCCAATCCCATTGTGACGTTCGCACAAACGGCGGCTGATCGCGGACCAATCCCCGCTGACCGAAGCTGCCTCCACAATTAGAAAATCATTCCCGCAGGCGGACGCCTTGGTAAAGGAAATCCCGTGGGCAGGAAAGGGATTCATTCGCGTTCCGCGCTGCCGATGGTCGCTACGTTCGCGAACAGGCTGCTTTCGTACAGTCGGAGTGCAAATGCGCTTTGTTCGTCGCGCACCGAATCCACGGTAAAAACGATACGCGATTGGACGTCCGTGGAAGCGATGTGAACTCGTTCCATCGCCAGCCTCTGCCCTTCGAGAATTCGATTCAATTCCGCCAGCATCGCTTCCAGATTCTTGCCCGACACTTCATAAGTCGTCGGCACCGACTTCAGCTCGAATCCGGCTTCGAGTTTTCCCAGCGCAGCGAGCGCAATCAGGATGAGCGCCGTAGCAAACACCGCCGTGATATACAAACCGCCGCCAACCGCCATCCCCACTGATGCGACGACAAACAGAGTTGCCGCCGTTGTCAGCCCGGTCACCGACCCACGCGCATGCAGGATCGAGCCCGCTCCGATGAAACCAATGCCCGGAATAATCTGCGCCGCGATTCGCGCGCTATCAGCTTCCGTGCCCGCGAGTTGCCTGGACAGAATCGTGAACATAGCCGCGCCAAAGCAGATAAAAATATTCGTACGTAGTCCGGCGGGCTTGTGGCGCAATTGCCGTTCCAGCCCGATCAATCCCCCCAGAACGGCCGCCACCAGCAACCGCACCAGCGTGGACGAGAGCACCGTTCCCATCTCGCCGAGCATCGATTCCATCGTGGAATGAAGTGTAGTCATGGAGCGTGATTTTGAGCGGATTCTAACACCGCAACACACCCGTTCCGACGACACTTACAGGTGGACGTTAACGTGATTGATTCAGCCCCATTCGAGTCGCGAAAATTCTCGCCCTCGGCTGCCCGACGGCGTGAATCTCCGTCAACAGCGTAAGGCCGCTTTTATCGACTCCCCGATCCACCGCATCCCCCTCGTACGCGATGACATAATCCACGTACTTCCCCGGATCGGCGAGCGCCCGCTCCCACAACCCTTGCGGGTCTAACGGTTTCTTCCAGGGCCGATGGTTCCCTTCATTAATAACCTCCCGCAATGGCACTCCCGCCTGCTGAAAGGCTCCAACATGGTCGCCGAGGTACATCAGGTATCGGGAGCCGGAATGCAGGTCAGAAATGGCTTTTGCGACGGAAGATTCCAGCGCCAGTTTCGTCCGTGAATTGATCCAGGCTTCCTTGAAACACAGAGGCTGTGCCCTCCAGACAAAGCCGTAGCTGAGGGAGACGATCACCACTACCACTGCAACGCCTCCCGGCAATATGAGATTCGTATCACACCATCGCTTCAAGGATGGCACCATCCGCACAATCTGGAAGGCCCCAGGACCTGCCACCACCACCACCCCCGCCGAAACCGCGAACAGCGGCAGCAACTGCAATCCATAGCGAAGGTTGTACCAGGTAAACGGCCACCACGCCGGAAGGAACAACGGCACTCCGCTATAAGCAATCGAGAGCGCGTAAAACAGCACTGGAACCCACAACAGCGCAAACGCCGCGCGGGCGCGGAGTCTCACCGACGCCAGACTGCCCAGCAGCATTAACGCAATCCAGACTCTGCCCCAGTTCCCTTGCGCCATATCCAACTCGGCTGCCTTAAGAAAAAAGATGCCCGCCGTAATTACGTTTCCCGCGCCCGGATGTGACGGGTACCCCGGCTGCGCCGTGCGCTGCTCAATCGCTTTCGCAGAGTAAGGCCCGTTGGCGAACTCCAGTGGATTCCCGTAGACCGCACCGTTGTACGCAAGCCACATCAGAGGAGCAACCGCGATGCATACAAGAAATTTCATGGCCGTTACGCGGAAGCTCCGATCAGCCCATCGCCGAAACAGCATGACGAACACGCCGAGGCCAATCGCGGTGGCGAGAAACCATCCGTCATACCGTGTAAGCTCCGCACCGGCCAGACAAAAAGCGCACCGATACAGCGAACGCCGCCAGGTTCCCTCGTCAACCGCTAACCTGCCAAGAAATTCCGCAAAATAAACCACAGCCCAGATAAAAAACGCCAGATACTGCGATTCCGTCATCGCCGTAGCTTGCAGATAGATCAGGTTCGGATTGGCCCCAAAGACTAGAACCGCCAGCCACGCGCCCAGCCGTGAGTGCGGGCTTTCCGTACGTTCCAGTAATCCGCGCGTGAGGCGGAAGATTCCGATTACGCTCAGCACGTATGCGATCATCGACGGGATTGAACCACCCAGGCCGGTTCGCCACATCCAGTCCGAAACGATAAACGGGACCGTCAGCAGATGCGGCAGCGGCAGCCAAACCGTCCCCAGTTGCAACAGTCCGGGCGTTTGCGAATCAAACACGCGGCGAGCGATGTTGATGTGAGCAACCGCGTCACCGTAAAGAAGAAGTTCTCCACGCTGAAAATAGTAGGAGCAGGAAAACAGAGAAACCGCACACGCGATCGCAGCAACCAACTTGAGGTCAGAATCGGGAGAGCGTTGGGCCGGAGTTTTCAAGTAATTGCAGAAGTCAGAAGTAAGATTGCAGAAGTATAAACGGCGCCCCGGGGAGAACTGTCATCCTGAGCGAGAAGGACCTGCTTTCTTTCGGTCGCCAGGACAGCAGGTCCTTCGCTTCACTCAGGATGACAGGTCCTAGAGTCGCCGGAAGAGTTACTTCTGCAATCTGACTTCTGACTTCTGCAATTACTCCAGGTGCGTCAACTCGCGAAACACCTGAAACCGCGCCTCAATCTCTTCGCGCGTCAAACTCTGGAGCCGCTGCGTGCCAAATTGTTCCACTGCGAACGATCCCATCACGCCGCCATAAAAAAGGGCGCGCTTCAGCACTTCGCGATTGATCTCCCCCTGCGACGCGATATAGCCCATGAATCCCCCCGCAAAGGAATCGCCCGCTCCTGTCGGATCCTTTACCTCTTCAATCGGCAGCGCCGGAGCCCGAAACGGATGGCGCCCAATGCCGAACGCGCCCTCGCGAAAGAAAATCGTAGCGCCGAATTCGCCGTGTTTTACGACGAGCGCCTGCGGCCCCATCGCCAGCACTTTCCTTGACGCGCGAAGGAGGTTCTTCTCCCCCGCCAGCATTTTGACTTCGGTGTCATTGATCAAAAGCACGTTCACGAGTTTGAGCGTTTCCGCCAGTTCTTTCGGCGTGCCCTGAATCCAAAAATTCATCGTATCGCCGCCCGTCAGGCGCACCCCGTTCATCTCGCGCCGGACGGCCGTCTGCAACGTGGGATTGATGTTGGCGAGGAAAAGAAATTGCGTGTCGCCATATTCTTTCGGAATCCGCGGCTGAAATTTTTCGAAGACGTTGAGCTCGGTGAAATCGGTCTTCGCCTCATTCAGGTTGTCGAGATAATGACCGCCCCAGCGGAATGTCTTACCCGCTGCGCGCTCAATCCCACGCGTGTCGACTCCACGACTCTTCAGAACATTCTCGTGTTCCGTCGCGAAATCGTCTCCCACCACGGCCACCACTCGAACGTCGGTAAAGTAACTCGCGGCCAGGGAAAAATAAGTAGCCGCGCCCCCCAGAATGTTTTCCACACGCCCGGAGGGAGTGGCAATGTTATCGAACGCAACCGAACCGACTACCAGAATGCTCATGAGTCTCCACGGGGCGATAGTCGTCAGTCGTTCGGCTTCAATATCGAGCACATGTTCGGGTGGAAGCACCGCGCGAACGACCGACGACTGGCGACCTAATCCAAATATTTCCCTACGATCAAATTCAACTTCTCTTTGGTGGCCGCCGGAATCTTGTCTCGTTCCGTCAGGATGGCATGCGCCAGCGCCGATCCGCACTTGCACGCCCGCGTTTTCGGCAGCCCGCCCACCGTGGCTTTCACAACCTTGGCGGCATTCTCCGCGTTTTTCACCAGTACAGCCACAATCTGATCCACCGTCACCGAATCATGATGCGGATGCCAGCAATCGTAATCCGTCACCATCGCGACCGTGACATAACAAATTTCAGCCTCTCGCGCGAGTTTAGCTTCTTGAAGATTCGTCATCCCGATGACATCCGCTCCCCAGCTGCGATACACATTGGACTCCGCCTTTGTGGAAAACTGCGGACCTTCCATGCAGATGTAAGTCCCGCCCCGCTTGCCGTTGACCGCGACCCTCTTGCACGCACCTTCGACAACCTGCGCCATTTCCGCGCACACCGGATCGCCAAACCCCACGTGCGCCACCAATCCTTCGCCGAAGAAAGTATCCACCCGGTGCCGGGTGCGGTCGAAAAACTGATCGGGAATCACAAAATCAAGCGGCTTGTGCTCTTCTTTCAGCGACCCCACCGCCGACACCGAGACAATGCGCTCGACTCCCAACTGCTTGAACCCATAAATATTGGCCCGAAAATTCAACTCGCTTGGCAGAAGTTTGTGGCCTCGCGCGTGTCGAGCCAAAAAGGCCACGCTGCGCCCTTCCAGCGTGCCAAGAATGTAAGCGTCTGAGGGAGCGCCGAAGGGAGTCTCCTGTTGCACTTCTCGCACGCCCGAGACGCCCGGCATGTGGTACAGACCACTGCCGCCGATGATCCCGATCTCTGCCTGTGGCAATCGCTCTCCTGATTTTTGCTCCGAATGATTGCGGAACTGCCGATTATACAAGAGCAGGTCAGAGGTCAGAGGTCAGAGGTCAGAGGTCAGAGGTCAGAGGTCAGAGGTCAGAGGTCAGAGGTCAGAGGAAGTAAAATTTCAACGGATACTCGTGTCAAGCAATTTGCTGGCGTTTCCTGTGACCCGTGACCTCTGACCTGTGACCTTCCATTCATTTGCCCCAAAAATCCTCCGCCGTCCGCTCCGTCGTGTCATCGTCCAGACTCTCGCTGATCAAAACCTCAGCACCCCGCACTTCAATCACCACCGGGCCTTCTTCGGTTAACCACCCATGGCGTCCGCGCAAAGTTCTCCAGGAACTGACAGGCGGTGCGTCATCGGAAACCTTCCCATCGGCCCCCAAGCCTCGCACTCGCTGGTAGCGCTTCGCCAGCGACTTCGCATACACCGCCGCGAATTCCGCCGCCGTCGCGGCACTCGACCAGCGCGAAACGTACAGCAATCCGAGCGGCGTCGACTTGTCTCCCTTGGGACGCCCGGCGAAATAATATCCGCCTCGCCACTGCGGATAGAGTTCCCGTGCTTCGTCTGCTCCCGCATACTGTTCAACGAGTACCGCGACATCGAACTCGCCCATCGCCCCGATATCGAAACGGTTGTAACCTTTAAAATCCCGGTCGAAGTCGAGAAGTTTCATGGGTTCGAGTTTTTCGTGCGCGAGATAAGTCTGCGGCTCCATGATTTCGCGCGTGGTCCGGGGGGATCCTTCAAGGCCCCGGCAAATGCCAGGTCCTTCCCGCCCGAATTGAGCAACGCCACGGAAAAGTCAATTCCGTAGCGATAGGGAAAAGTCAGAGTGTCCTTCAAAAATATTGGCGCGGACTGGAACGTCGGCGTATCGGCAGTGCCCGCCAGCATCCCCTGCTTCAATACCTCAGCGATCTGCGGAGCATCCAGCAACGACTTCCCCAGCGGTGCAAGAGAATAGTCAAGCAGTGTCACCATGGCTTGCCCTTCCACCACGGCCTGCCGCGCCGCCTGCACTTCATCGGTCACGATATCGTCCGGCGTCGGATCAGCAATGTGATTCGACTCCTCGGCGCCCGCCCGGAGCCACTTTTCGAGACCAATCGTCTGATCCTGCAACGCATGCGTTAATTCATGCGCCAGCACCGGACGCTGCGAATCCGCATCCACCCAGTTCAACAGGTTCACGGTTTTTGTTTTGGGATCGTAATATCCCGCAACCTGCTCCTTGAGCAGCGCAACCAGAAAAGTTTGCAACTCGAAATTCCGCGGCAGCAGGCCAAACTTCTTCAGCACAATCTCGGAGCGCGCCAGCCGTTGCGTGTCTTTGTCCTCTTTCATGCTGGTCTGGACATAGGACTGCACTTCGTCGCGATCCACCAACCGCCGCTTCACGGCTTCTTTGATCGGCAGCTTGGTTTCCTGGCTGGCGAAATCCAGGATCTCGTCCACCGATTTAAAGAGTTCTTTCGCCTCTTGCGGGGAGATAGTCTTTTCGGGAGCAGCCGGCGCGGCTTGTGTGGTTTGTGTGGCGCGGGCGCCCCCGCCCGCGGCCGCCTGATCCTGAGGGATGGCACCGACGCCACCGGCTGCTTGCGCCCCGAGCGTGCCCACTAGCAGCGCGCACAGAACCGGGACAAAACAATACCTTCGCCGCTTTTGGGAGAGCACTCTAACCATGACCATGAGATTCGAGTCTATACTTTCCCATGGCCATCAATCTCTGGGACCAGACCAGCCACGCCCGCGAATACCTCGAACGCGCCGACTCGATTCCCCATCGCACCGAAGGGGAATCGTCTCTAATCGAGCTCGTTCCGCCAACCACGCGGCGGATTCTCGATCTGGGCACAGGAGACGGGCGGTTATTGACGCTGGTGAGAGGTGAATACCCGAACACGGAAGCGGTCGCGGTCGATTTTTCGCCCGCGATGGTGGAGGCCGCACGGAACCGTTTTACCCGCGATCGTTCCGTTGTGGTTGTGTCCCACAACCTGGATGATCCTCTCCCTGACTTAGGCAAATTTGATGCGGTTATCTCGAGCTTCGCCATTCATCATCTGGTGCACCAGCGCAAACGCACACTGTATTCCGAAATTCACGGACTGTTAAATCCCGGCGGCGTCTTCTGCAATCTCGAACACGTCGCCTCTCCCACGCCAACACTGCATGCAGAATTCCTCCACCGGATCGGAAATACCATTGAAACTGAGGATCCATCGAACAAACTTCTGGATGTAGAAACCCAGTTGCGCTGGCTGCGCGAAATTGGATTCGTTGACGTTGACTGTCACTGGAAATGGCGGGAACTGGCCCTGCTCGCAGGTAGACGGGCTTAGGCGGAATAGATCGTCAGCGGCTGGCGACGTCTCTCCGCCACCCACTCGCCCGCCTCTCGCGTACCGAGCGATCCGCCAACATCTACAGTAGTCTTCTTCTGACGCACCGCTTCCAGTACAGCAGCTTCAATCTTTGCGGACTCGGCGGACATCCCTAGATGCGCCAGCATCATCGCCGCCGTCAAGATCGCGCCAAACGGATTCGCAATGTTCTTCCCCGCTATCAGTGGCGCCGAGCCATGGACCGGCTCGAACATCGAAGTCTTCCCCGGATGCAGATTCCCGCTCGCCGCCATCCCCAACCCGCCCTGTAAGCCCGCGGCAAGGTCAGTAATGATGTCGCCGAACATATTGTTAGTCACGATCACATCAAAGCCCCGCGGATCGCGCACCATCTGCATGCAGAGTGCATCCACGTACATGTGCTGCTTTTCCAGTTTCGGATACTCTCCGCCGACTTCCTTGAATACCCGTTGCCATAATCCGCCCGCATGCGTCATCGCGTTACTCTTGTCGCAGAGCAAAACGCGCTGGCGAGGCGAACCATCCAATTTCCTGTGAGCAGCGCAGTATTCAAATGCATAACGCACGATGCGCTCCACGCCCTTGCGCGTGTTGACGTCTTCCTGAATCGCGATCTCGTCCGCCGTTCCCTGCTTGAAAACTCCACCCAGGTCGCCGTAAACGCCCTCGGTGTTTTCGCGGACCACAACAAAATCCACGTCCTGCGGTTCGACACCTTTTAACGGGCAAAGCGAGGCGTCCATCAGCCGCACCGGCCGCACGTTCGCATACAAGTCCATCTGGAACCGCATGCCTAGCAGGATTTCCTTGGCGTGAATGTTCGATGGCACACGAGGATCGCCAAATGCCCCGACCAGAATCGCGTCGAAGTCGCGGGCCAGCATCGCGAAGCCATCCGGCGGCACGGTAGTCTTATCGGCCAGATAGCGGTCGGCGCCCCAGTCGAACTGCGTCAAAGCCAGGTCGGCACCCACGGCTTCAAGCACCCGCAGGGCTTCAGGGATCACTTCCTTGCCGATGCCGTCACCAGGAATTACGGCAATCCGTTTCGTTTTCTCTGCCATCGCTCGCACGAAGATATCAGAATTCACCAACCGGCACGCAAGAGCGCCGTCTCTCCACGTTCGCCCTCCTCCGTTATAATTAAGTCAATACACGTGAACACCACCTTGCAGGACAATTCGATTCAGAGTCCGGCCGACTTCGGCGACATCCGCGCCGAATTTCAGGCGCTGCTCTCTGGCTCCGGCGTCTACGACCTGAGCGGGCGTGCCCGGATTTCGCTCACCGGCGGCGATCGCGTCCGCTGGCTGAATGGGATGGTCTCCAACAACATCCGCGATCTCGCCCCCGGCCACGGGGTCTACGCTTTCCTCCTCAACGCCCAGGGACGCATTCAAGCCGACCTCTACGCTTTCAATCGCAAAGAGTCACTCTTGGTCGATACGGAGATCGCTCAACGCGACAAGATCTGGGAACTGTTCGATCACTACATCATTGCCGATGACGTCGAGATGATCGACGTCAGCGACAAGTTTGCCGCCCTCGGCCTGACCGGCCCCGATTCGCGCGCTGTACTCGAGCGCGCCGCCATCACTCCGCCGGAACTCGCCCATCTGCAATTTGCGGATCTTTCCTGGCGCGAGATCCCGGTCACCGTGCTCCGCATGGGCGAAGAGACCAAAGACTCCTGGCAGCTCTGGATCGCGCCAGCACACATCGACCACCTTCGCAATGAATTGCAGAAGGCCGGTGCCAGGCCCGCTGGATCGTCCGCGCTAAATCTATTCCGCATCTCGCGCGGCATTCCACAATTCGGCCAGGACATCCGCGACCGCGACCTCCCGCAGGAAACCGGCCAGGCACGCGCGTTGAATTTCACCAAGGGCTGCTATCTCGGACAGGAAATCGTCGAACGCATTCGTTCCCGCGGCGCCGTGCATCGTCAATTCGTGGCCTTTGAAGTCGACGGGGCCTTGCCCCAGCCCGGCACCAAGATTCAAGCGGACGGCAAGGAAGTCGGCGAAATCACCAGCAGCGCGATCCTGCCCCTCCCTTCCAGAGATCGAGCGGCCGCGTTAGGCTATTTGCGACGCGAGGCAGCAGGCAAGGAATTGCACGCCGGAGAAGCCCGGTTAGCGCCCACAGATACGCCGATCAGATAGTTGCACGCGAGTCTTCCGGCGCGAACGAATACGCTCCCGCCGCGCAGCGGCGGAAACAGGAAGCCCGGCACGCAAGTACCGGCTAGACAGCGAAAGAAAATCGAGTCCCGAAGGGACGACACCGGATCAACTTATGCCAGAGCACAAGAAAGACGCCGAAATCAAAGTCAACGACCGCCGTCTCTTCACCGCCGACGGCGATCTCCGCACCGAGACCATCGAAGAAACCCCGACCCGCCGCCACCTGTCGAAACGGCGCCCCCTCTGGCCAACGCTGCCGCCCCCGCCGCCGAAGCGCCGCTCCCGCCCACCAGCAGCGAGCAACAGGCGCAACATGATGCCTACAAGCAGAGCTCGCGCGACCTCGATGCCCGCGTCGAACTCAGCGGCCATTCCGCCAAGGAGCTTGAAGTCAGTTTCGAGCGTTTCATGGCCTCGCTCTACATGACCGCCATGATGCAACTCGGCCTGATGATGGAACAGGGCGGCTCGCCGCAAGTCGACCTCATCGGCGCCCGCCAGACCATCGACACGCTCAGCATGCTCGGCGACAAGACGAAAGGAAATCTCAGCCCGAAAGAACAGGCCTTCCTGCAAAACGCCCTCTACGAATTGCGGATGGCCTATGTGGAAGTCACGAACGCGCTCGCCCATCCCCCCAGCCCCAGCACAGGAACCAACGGCTGATGCAGGCCACGCTGACGGTCCTGGGCAGCGGCACTTCGATGGGAGTTCCCACCATCGGCTGCGACTGCGCCGTCTGCCGTTCGTCCGACCCGCGCGACCGCCGCACTCGACCCTCGGTGATGATTGCCTACAACGGACATCACGTACTCATTGACACCACGCCCGACTTCCGCGAACAGGCGCTGCGCGAAAAAATCACCAGCGTCGATGCCGTCTTCTACACCCACACCCACGCTGACCACATTCTTGGCATCGACGATCTGCGCCCGTTAAGCTTCGCGCACAAACCCGGGCGCATGCCTCTCTACGCCGATCCGCGGCGGCCGAATTCCTGCGCAACATGTTTCGCTACATCTTCGACGCCGACTACAAATTTGGCGGACTGCCTCAGGTGGAGATGAAACCGATTGAAGGCCCGGTGGAACTATTCGGCGCGTGTTTTGAGCCCGTAACCGTCATTCACGGAGAGACGCCCATCCTGGGCTTCCGTTTCGGATCGGCGGCGTACCTCACCGATCATAGCGACGTGCCCGCCGCGTCCCTGGATAAGCTGCGCAACCTCGATATATTGTTTCTGGACGCGCTGCGCTACAAGCCGCATCCCACGCACTCGACGGTGGAACGGTCCTTGAAAATTGTCGCGGAAGTAAAGCCGAAGCGCGCATTTTTCACTCACATTTGTCATGACCTGCCGCACGCTGCCACCGATGCGGCCATGCCCGCGGGAGTGAAACTCGCCTACGACGGGATGAAATTGGAGTTTGAGATCTAGCGGCCCGAGCTATGCAAGTTTTCCGCGAACTCGAAGACATCCCGAGCAACTTCGGACCAACGCTGGTGAGCGTCGGAAACTTCGACGGGGTTCACCGCGCGCACCGGTACGTTCTCGGCGAAATTGTGGAACGGGCCAAGGCTCTTGGAGCGAAGTCGGTGGCTGTGACCTTCGAACCGCACCCTACCCGCATTTTGCGTCCTGATCATACCTTCCGGTTGCTTACTCCCACGCCTGAAAAACTACGGCTGCTGGCCACAACCGGAGTCGACGCCGTTCTCCTGCTTTCCTTCTCGCGCGACCTCTCGCTGATGACCCCGCACCAGTTTGCCCACGACATTCTGAAGGTTCGTCTGAGTTCCTGTGAAATCCATGAAGGCTACAACTTTCATTTTGGACACAAAGCCTCGGGAGATATTCACGCCCTTCGCGAACTCGGCGGCGAGATGGGATTTGAAGTCCACGACTATCCCGAGATGCGCCTGCGTGGAGAGCCCGTTTCCAGCAGCCATATCCGTCATCTGCTGCGGGAAGGACGAGTGAGCCGCGCTCGTCACCTGCTGGCGCGTCCCTTCAGCATCTTGTCAACTGCCGGCCGAGGTCGAGGCTATGGATCGAAATACACCGTCCCCACCATCAACCTGGCCCGCTACCAGGAACTCGTGCCGAAAGACGGCGTCTACATCACCCGCACCCGCGTCGGCACCGAGTGTTTTGATTCCGTTACAAACGTCGGCAACCGCCCAACCTTCGGCGCCGATTCCTTCGCCGTCGAGAGCCACCTGCTGAATTTTCATCCCCTGGAAGTCGTAGCCGAGACGGAAGTAGAGATTCACTTTCTTGACCGTCTCCGCGACGAGATCAAATTCCCTTCCGTCGACGCGTTACGAGAGCAGATCGGACGCGACGTGGGAAAAGCACAGAAGTATTTCCGGCGACTGAAAGCGGCTGAAGGTGGATAGTGGATATTTTTTCGGTTCCGTATTTGGCATCGCCATCCACTATCCACTCGCATCTTAGCTGCGTCTAAAGCTCCCTGAAGAATTCAGGCGTTCGCGGCCCGCGTGTGGGCCAGCGATTTCGCCAACTCTACCAGCCGTTCCGCGTGCGACTTCCAACTGAATTTTTCGGATTGCGCTAACCCCCGATCACGTAGATCCGCACACTGCTCCGGATAGTCGACAAGCCGCGTAATCTGTTCCACCAGAGAGGCCGGAGAGAATCTCTCGAAGAATAGCGCCGCGCCTCCGGTGATCTCACGATGCACCTCCAGATCGGAAGCCACAATCGGCAGACCGCAGGCCATGGCCTCGACAAGAGGATGCGCAAAGGTCTCCGTGTACGCCGGACTCACGTAGATATCGCAGGAGCGATAGACGTGATGCAGCAGGGGGTACGGGACGGCCCCAAGCTGCACCACATCCTCCGCAATCCCCAGTTCGTGAATAAGATCGCTCGCTTCCTTAGTTCGGTAGCTGCCAGGATTCTTACCCGGCGCCAACTCGCAAGTCAGCAACAGCCTTACCTTGCGCGCGGGCCGGCGCTGTTTGAAAAGCGCCAGCGCCCGCAGCAGGGTCTCAAAATTCCGGTAGTAGTTGTAATGACTCACAAAGAGCAGGCGCACCACCCCTTCAGTTTCTGCCAGCTTTCCCAAAATCGCCGGCGTCGCTTCCATCCCGCCACGGAAAAACAACTCCCGGTCGAATCCATGATGCAGGACCGCCACTTCGCGCCCGGACCATGTCTGCAACTCGCGGGCAAAAGCTGCGCTCGGAGCCACCGTCAATTGCGCCCGATGGATCGACTTGCGGGCAATAAAGCCCTTGAGGCGCGTATCCGCCCACATCCGGTAGTCGTGCCGGCGGAGAAGGTCACGACTGAAATCATTGGAGGTGTACAAGGAATTGCGGCTCAAGAGCAGCTGCGGCACCGGTGAGTTCCAGATGGCGAAGTTGCCTGCCGAGATCAGCACGTCCGCGCCCGCCTTCTGAATCAGCTTCGGGACTTCCCTCTGCTCCCACACAAACCTCGAAAGCGTCCCCAGATTTTCCCTGCCAGTCAGGATCTCCAGGTTGCGGCCGGAGCATAGAACGTCTTTGGTCCCTTCTCCTACCAGCGCGGTCACCGCAATATCGCTCCGTTCCGCCAGCTGCGGAAACAGATTGCGCAAGTAGGTCAACCCTCCGCCCGCAGAGGCTCCCAGAGCATGGATAAAAAGTCGCATGACAACTCAGTGCGGGGTTGCTGTCGGATCCGTCACATAGCGGAACCGCATGCCGTGAATGAAGGTTGAACGTTGCGGGGACGCCTCGGGAAGAACGTCCATGAGAACAAAAGTCAGGGACCAGAAAAGAATGGTCAGATAGTAGCCCACCGCAAATAGCCAATCCTCAAAGACTGCATGCGCCAATCCGGCGGCCACGACCATCATGAGCGGGACCGAGTAATGGGTGATGTCTCCCGTCCGACGGAGGTAGAAGAATACACGCGCCACAGCTTGCATGGTCAACGCAATCAGCACGATGAAAGGCAGAAGTCCCAGCAGACCCACCCACTCTGTAATTGCCAGGTAACTGCTTCCATGTTCGCGGTTGGTCAAGGAATCGGACCTGAATCTGCCACTCTCCCCGAACGGTTTATCGCCGGAGGTACTGGTCCCGAAGCCACTGCCAAAATACGGGTTCTGCTGAATGACTTGTACCGTCTCCTGCCAGGGTGCCAATCTGGATCCGAGCAGTCCTTCGTCCTGATGGCCTTTGTAAACGACTCCCTCTACGAACGAAGTCTTCAAGTCATCGAAGTGCCGCGGAGCGGCAATCGCCGTTACGGCAAGCACGCAAGCCACAGCGACCAGTCCCTGTACGATCAACTTGTTGCGCCGCACACCAACCAGCAAGGTCAACAGGGAGAATGCCGCCGCTAACATGGCCGCGCGTGTAACCGCAAAATATACCAGGTAAATCGCCCCCACACAGCCCACGGCCCGCCGCACCCGCAGATTCTTGGTCCCGGCGACCAGCGTTCCCCACAGCAGAATCGGAGCCACCACCACCCCGTGGATGGCACCCATGGAATTTCCATTCCCCCAGATTTCCAAACCCAGCGCCAGATAGCAGAACATGCTCACATAGACGCTGACTTCGCACGCCAGCATCAATCCACGAAAAAATCTGTCGGGATTGCGCAACACCAGCCGCGCCCCGGATGCGCCGTATAAAAACAGCAGCAAGAGGCTGCACACCTTCATCAGTGAAAATTCCGGCAATACCGACACCATGGCTGACACCAGCGCACTGGCAACGCAGAACAAAGCCGCCAGGTGAAAGGGATGGTAGCGCTGCACTCCCATCCGCATGGCCCGGACGAATCCGACCAACGCTCCCAACCCCAGCACGATCCAACGCGCGATGGTCCAGGTTCCGTTCAGGGGCACGTCCATGCCTGCCCAAAAAAATGCGACCATCAAGAAGGGAAAGAAGAAACGCTCGTACGACCACAAACAAACCAGCAGAACCTGTAGAACAATGAAGCCCGCCAGGTACTGTGCGTTATTGAAATAGCCGGGCATAGAGCGTCCCAGCACCACCAGCGCCACCAGCAGCAGGGCGGGTACACCAGCGGCTGCGATGCGCATAGCTTTATCCACGGCCATCTCCAGAAATGCCGGCGACAGCGCCCGCAACTCCCTCTGCCCACAGTTGCGGAGTAAACCTCGAACTCACCTTAAGACTGTTTTCACCCATCTTCTTCTGCAACTCGCGCTCAGTTAGAAACTTGTCCATCGCGCGCGACAAAGCCTGGGCATCGCCCGCGCGGACGACTCGTCCATTCTCTCCATCCCGCACCAGTTCGGCAACGCAGCCGGCAACGTCACTGGCAATCACCGGCAGTCCGCAGGCCAGCGCCTCATTCACCACCAGTCCCCACGGATCACTATGGGTTGGAAACACCAGTGCCTCCGCCAGAGCGTACACCGCGGGCAGTTGGTCGCGCTGCAAGAATCCGGGACAAACGACGGTACCCGGTTGAATCTCGCGGCTGCGCCGCACTAACTCATCCAACTCTTCGCCGTCCCCGGCCAGCACCAGACCCACGTCCCGGCGCCTGCCCTCCGGCAGTGTCGCATAGGCCGCCATCAGATCCAAGACGCCTTTCGCCCGCACGAACCGTCCTACATACAGCAGGTAGCGCGGAGGCAGTCCCAAACGGCGGCGCAGATCCGGATCGCGGCGCGCTTCCGCAGCACCGTTCGCGAAACGCTCCACGTCGACTGCGTTAGGGGCAATGAAGATTCTATCTCCCGCGACATTGAAAGATTGCAGGTAGGCGGCCGCCAGGGTACCGGGCACGACGTAGCCCTGACAGGACTGAATGAATCTCCGCTTCGCGGCTTCCACCCACGGAAAATTCCGCCGGGCATCGGCAAGGTTGCTCTCCGACCACAACAAAAATGGGACACTGCGTCGCCGCGCCCAGCGTTGTGCCTCCCACATGGCCAGATAGTTGTACCCTCCACATAAGATGACGTCAGGATTGCTCTTTTGCAACGCAGCGCTCACCCCGCGAGTCAGCAACAGATTGAATCCGCCCACTCGCCGTCGATGCGACTTGAGCACCTCGTACGAAAACCGGATTTCATCCCGGTAAACTTGCCACCCCCGCAGCACGGGATCGGTCTCCGCCAGAAAAATAACGTGCGGATCGACATCCCCGCGCTCCGACAGTGCGTTGAATACAGGAATCCGGTAGGGCGCGATGATCTCGGTGACAATGACGAGCCTGCTCCTCACCCCGCGCTCTCCTGAAAGATCGTCAGCAGGCGTTGCGCCTGGTGCGCTAGAGTGAACGATTGCAAGACTGTTTGCCGGGCCGCCGCCCCAATCTGGGCCCGCAGCGCTTGGTTCCCGAGCAGCACGCGCAGCCCTTCGATCAGTTCTTCCCGGCCATTTGGCGGAATCAGCCAGCCGTTTTCTCCGTGCCGGATAACCTCCTCGATTCCCTGCCCCGTACACCCGATGGCGGCCTTGCCACTAGCCATCGCTTCGAGGTAGACGCATCCCAGGCCCTCGTAGAAGCTCGGCAACACAAACACCGTGCAACCTCGGCAAGCCTCCGCAACCACGTCCCGATTCTGGCGGCCACGGAACCGGATGTTGCTCAGCACACCCGACTGTGCGGCAAGCGCGCGAAGTCGGCTCAACTCCGGACCATCGCCAATCACATCCCAAATCAACCCCGGAAACTCCGGAAGAAGGACTTTCAACGCATGCACGATCAGTTCGTGCCCTTTGGTGGGAATCAGATTCCCTACTGTAAGCAGCATCGGTTCGGCCGGATCACCGCCCGGCACAAACAACGACGGATCTGCGCCGTTGTAGACCACGGAGATCGTGGACAGTCCGCCCATCCCCTTTTGCACTTCTTCACAGACGTGGCGGCTCACTCCCATCACTCGCCGCGCCGCCGCGTAAACTCGGCGCGACGCTCCCACACAAGAGCTGCGCACCCATCCCGAAACCTGTCGAGACGAGAAGGCATCCAGCCCATGGACCGTTACCACGAAGGGAATCTTGAGATGGCCACTCAACCGAGCCGCCGCGTGGCCGCATGGCAATGCCGCGTGCGCATGAATGACATCTATCGGAGAGCGGGCGTGCAACGTTTCAATCGCTGACCGAAGACGCATAAAAAGTCCAACACCCGCACTGGCCAGACCGATTCCGCCTGGAAGGGCCGGATACCGAATCCATTCGGCTGGGGCCGACGCAATGGGATAGGCCCTCTGTCGGTAAAAAGGTTCCGCTGCAAATGCCGTAGTGAGTACCCCGAGTTTCGACAACTCCGCCAGTGGCTCCGCTACAAAGCAGCCGCCGCTCTCCTTTCCAGCCTTGGGATAGAACGGAGTGATCGTCAACACATGGAGTGCGCGCGGTTGACCGGGAGACAATTCTGAGGAGGTCACGCTTTCTCTCCCGCGACCTTCTCGAATGCCAGCGCCCACTGCTTCGTCACCTGGTCCCAATCGAAACGTGTGGCATGCCGGACCGCGGCTTTGGACATCGTCGCACGCAACTCAGGATTTCTGACCAGCACGTCGAACCTTTCGGCCAGTTCTTCGGTGTTCCCAGCCAGGAAGCCGTTCTCACCGTCCACTATCGCGTCCGGACGATACGAATTCATCGCGACGCACGGTAGCCCGCATCCCGCCGCCTGCAACAACACCTGCGGATGGCCTTCCAGTTCGCTCGGAAATAGAAAAATATCGGCGCGACGCATTTCGTTGCCCAATTCGGCTTGTCCCAGATGCCCGAGAAAATGAACGTTCGAGCAACCCAGTTCGGACGCCAGCCGCCGGCACGCCTCTTCCTCTTCGCCGCGTCCAGCGATTCGGAATTCTACCTCCGGCCAGCGTGCCGCCTGCCGCACCACTAAGTCCATGCGTTTGTATGCGCGGAAAGATCCCGCACACAACACGACGACAACGCGCCCCTTTTCGCCGTCCCGCGCTTCCGCAGGATAGTAGTATCGTCGGTCAACGCCGTCGTAGATCGTGTCGGCGCGAAAGCCCAGCTTGTCGCTCAATAGCTGCGTGAGGTATCGCGAGTTCCCATACACCGCGCTTGCCTGCTGCAAGTTGCGCAGTTGTCCCGGACGCGGCGCCACTCGATCCAGCCCGCCCGAAACAATGTAAGTCACCACCGCACTATGCCAACTCAGTGCTCTTTTGAGAGCAAAGAACTTCTCATCAAGCGGACCTTCGCGCGGAAAAAAATAAATGTCGGGAACACTCCCCATCATGCGCAACAGGCTGCGGAATGTATTGCTGCGTTTTCGCCAGCTCCACAAAGCAGTATTGGGTCGGGCTGCGATGCGAGGATCGGGTGCCTGCTCGCAGAACATCGTAACGTGAAAGCGTGCAGGATCAAGTCGCGCCACAACTTCCTTCACCGTCAGATTCTGTGCGTTGGTGTCTGCTTCGTCAGCGAAGGAAGGCGTAAAGATTCGGATGAGCCGGGAAGCGCGCGGCATGGAACGTCTGTCGCTCAAGACGCCAGGGTCTTAGAATTCATTTTCGAGTGTTTCCATTCTAGTCCAATCTCACGGACTCTGGCCCGCAACGCCAGTTCCCGGTTGCCGCCACTCGGCCGCCTCTCCAAATGCTCCAAGGCAATCCGCAGCAGCCGGGCACGGTTGGCTTTGTCCGCCCCCGCCGGCGCCGGCCGCAGTTCCCGCGGATCATTTTCCAGATCAAACAGCTCCTCCAGATTGCGATCGAAGTCCAATACTAGCTTGTACCTCCGATCCTGCACCGCAAGCACGCGTCCATGCACGCGCTTCCCCGCATCCATCGGATTCGTGCACCCTCCCACCGACTCTGATACTGCCGCTTCCCACCCTTCCCCCTCCGCCCAGTAACTGCGGCCTTCGAACTCCGGCGGCGCACCTAGCCCAATCGCGTCGAGAATCGTCGGCGCCAGATTCAATTGGCTGAATGGAGCCGCCGAGAGTTGCATCCGGTTCTCGCCCGGCACGCGCAACAGGAGTGGCACGTGAAGAATTTCCTGATATGCCCGTGACGGATAGTGAAACCGCCCGCCGTGCTCCAGAAACTCTTCGCCATGATCCGCCGTCAGCGCGAGCAACGCCGTATCCCACATCGATATTTTTCGCAGCCTTTCGACCAACCGCGCCACCTGGGTATCCACCCAGCGAATCCCCGCGTCGTACAAACGCACGATCTCGTCGCGATACTTGCCGGCCCTCCGTTCCTCCAATTCCGTCCACGCAGAATTCAGAGCGAGTGCGCGACCCGGTTCAATCCCTCCCATGCCCATCGCCGCAACGGCGTCCGCAGTAGGGTAATAAGGCGCGTGCGGATCCATGAAGTGCAACCAAAGAAAAAATGGCTGCTGCCCCACTGACCCCAGCCAGTCGCTGGCCTGATCGACCAGGACGTCCGCCGCCGGAAAGCGCCGCAGTCTGTCCCAACTCGTAGTCTGCCCTACAGCCAGCCTCTGGCGATATTGAAAATAAAGTTCGTCATACAACTTGCCCAGCACTGGAATCCGATGCGCCGCTTCCGCAATACCCGAGTTCAATCGAGTCAAAGCCCGTACGGGTGAGTGATTGAGTTCGACAGTCTGGACCGGTTCGCCGGAAAGAAAATCCTGAAAAACCTCAAACCCCTGTCCATACCCGAACCGGCTCGCGAGATACGGATTCCCCGCCACGTACGCCGCCGTGCGGTAGCCGGCCTGCTGCAGCACACTCGCCAGCGTCGGCTCGCCGGGAGCAATCCCGATCACCTCCCGCCCCAGCGTCAACGGATAACGCGACGCCATAATCCCAGGAAACGAATAGTAGGTAGGCGCCCCGACCACAATGGCTTTCGGAAACACCAGACTCTCCGCCGCCAGGCGATCGAAAAACGGAGTCGTCGGCCGCGCGTATCCCATGAACCCGGTGTGGTCCGCCCGCAGACAGTCCACCGTGATCAGGATCACAGACTTCACCCCGCTCACGATCCCACTCTCTTGCGTAAAAGCACCAAAGGATGGCTAACACGAAAACCGGGAGATACTTTGTCGCGAAATCTCCACAACGGAGTTAGTCTGCTCATAGATACCCCAGATCTCGCAACCGCTCCTCGATTACTTTCCTTTCTCGCTCGTCAAGCTGTGTCCCGTCCACCGACGTCAGTTCCTGCAACACAAATGCAACGAACTCCTCCACCGTCTTGAACCGCGTACCGGCAATCAAGCGTTCGGTCGCTTCGAAAAGTCGTGCCGACAATTGCACATCCCGCCGCGCGTTGGTTTCATTTCCCATGTAGGCACAATGTTTCAGCGGGCGAGCGACGAAGCACGCCGCATGCTCTGTATTTATCTCACAGGTTGGTTCGATAGCTTGCCAGACTGTTCGCTCGGCGGTGCCGCGTGAGATTCCTGCCTCGTTTTCGCCCACCCCAGTACTCTCCTGCGCACCAGCGACGCCCGCACCTGAAATCCGGACTTCTCGATTCCAGCGACCGAAGCGCGATTCGTCGCCGCGCTGAAGATCCAGACGTCCTTGCCTGCGGCAGTGAGCATTCTCGCTAACTGGCTAATCATGTAGCCATACAGTCCCTGGCCACGCAATTCCCGAGGCGTCCAGCAATCGAAAATCATGACGCTATTCTCCGACGGCGCATGCAAGACTTCATTCAGTTCTGCCATTGCAAACCCCTCGTATGGAGCCACCCACGCGAAATGCCGGGCCACTCCATCCGCTCCCAGCAGGGCATAGCCCCCATCGCTCAAACGAAAGCGGGAGGAGGCTCGCAGCAGGTAATCCATGGTCCGCTGATCTTCCGAGTAGCGCATTGCCGCCGCCGCCAAAGCCTCCCACGTCATCGCAACCAATCCTTCCGGCGGGGGGGAATCGCGCGATTGAGAGTGCCACTGAAATAGAAAAACTTCATCGCGGTGGGCGATCGACCTATGCAACCGTTGCCCAGCCCCACTCAACGTCTTTATCCAACCATTCTCCGCAACCTGTTTTCGGCTCCTTGCCGCCACCGTTTGGACTCGCCGCACAACCGACTCCAAACCAGTCATCTTCTTAATCGCCTCCGCAGCTTGGTACCGGCTTCGCTCCTTCCACAATTCGAGGGTACTTTTAGAGAGCGTCGCGTGCAGCGTTGTTCGCTCCGCGTTCGCGAAGCGGTCCTTGTAGTCTTCCGCTCCCAAGCCCAGATCGACTATTTGTACTTCGGGGTCCCGGCTGGCATCCTCCACAATTTTCGTCAGCAGGCAATAACCGGGGGACAAGTCCTCAAACCGGTTGACGATGGTGGGCTGGTACCAGAACCAGCTTCCCTGAAAGCGAAAGCCGTAATTCAACGACACCACCCAACTGCCGGCGCGCAACGTCATCAAATCGAACCATCCCTGATCCGCCAGCAGCCGGCCCAGTTCCGCCAGGAAATTCCGTCGTCGCGCACAGACCAGGTTGCTGATCCGCCCCGTCGAGAGAAAGCGTGCCACGTGGGTAACACAAAACTCCTTGATCACACCTGCCCCCAAGCCTGCCCCCACCTCATGCTCGAGCGTCACCGGCCCGAGCCGTTGCAAAATGTTGAGTGAGCGCCGGAACATTTTTTTCTTCAGTAGCGACTCGACAAGGGCCCGTCTCTCCTCCCCCGACCCCAGCCGCACCTGCGCGCAAACGTATCCAGTCCGCACGAAACTTCGGAATGACCCATTGCCCCTGATCTCCGCAACTGTAGCCGACCCCGCCGGAAGGTTCGCAAGCACCACCTTCTGAATTCCATTTTCCTGAAGGCCCTCCAACACTTGAGCGACGAATTCCCTTCGCCGCGCCGGCCGCGAAATAAAATCGCAGTAGTCGGCCGTGGTGCCTGCCAGGAAAACCGCTTCCGTGTCCGACGACTGGGCCAACGCTGCCACTCCCACCAACTCGTCGCCTTCGTAAGCAGCCGCGATCCATGGCTTCAGGGTGCTTCCGTACGCTCGCACCATCGCGGCTGCCCACTCCCAGGTATAGAAAACTTCTGGCTTCTCCATCTGGAATACCAACGCGTTCCACGGTTCGCGTAATCCGGGCTGGTCGGCGAGGTCGCGGGTCCAGGTCAGCCGCATCATCGACTCCCGCTCGCGCCACGAAAGCCCCTTTGCAACGCCTCGTGAAAGCCTGACAAATGCGCCTCCAACTCCGGCACATCCATTTCGGACGTAACGTGCGCTCGCGGCAACGCGAACCGCGGACTCGTCCGGCGCGAAAGTCCTCCGCCACAATTCAGGAAAGCGCAGGCATACCCCGCCCCTTCCGCGATTTTTATTTCGCGGCCCGCGGCCGAACCCTCATCTCCAAACGGATACGCCAGCGCCCACACCTCCTGTTGTACGCACCCCTCCAGCCGGGCTTTGCAATCGCGAATCTCGTGCTCCGCCAGTTCCGTGGACATCTTCGGTAGCATAGGGTGACTCAATGTGTGCGCCCCTATGCTCATCCCTGCGGTCGCCACTTGCTTCAATTCCGATTGGTTCAGTAACCGGTAACGGCGCGCCGCTTTAGCGTCCCCCGGATCGTACATCCGCCAGTCAATCGGCAGTCCCCACTGCACTCGCAATGAACCCAATGCCTCCTTGCGACGACTCGCATCCAACGCAGAAAGCTGCTGCATCAACACACGCCAGTACTCGTCCAGTTTCTTCGCCGTCAAAGAATCTTTGCGTACCGCTTCCGAGCCCAACGCCACCGGGGCATCGCCCCGCGCATCGTCCAGCATGCGGTGGAGTTCCTCATACCAAAGACTCTCGGGAGCATCTTCAAGCGACGCGCCGGTCACAAAGAAAAGACACTGCGCCCCTTCCTCCACCAGGATGGGAACCATATCGGTCAGAACATTCAGGAATCCGTCATCGCAAGTCAGAAGAACGGCCCGCGGTGGAACCGAGCCGGCCTCCTTCAACCAGGAGTGAAAGGCCACAGGCGAAATTAAGTTGTAGCGCGATTTCAGGAATCGCAGATGCCGCCGAAACCGCTCCGCGGAAAGCAGGGTCCCCTCGATCGGAGACGCCACTGGCGTCCATCCCTCAGGCAACACTCCATGATAAGTGACAACGCAAACTTCTTCGTCGCCTACGCGCCGAGCGAACATCCCAGCTCGCGACATTGCCGGATACACCGCACGCCGCAATACTGAACTGACCCCAATCACTTCCCGCCCACCAGATCCCAACTTAAGGGAGTGCCCCGCGCAATATCAACCGCAGCCGTCTTCCCAATCACCTCGGACAGATGCCGGGTATGCAATCCGTAACCGGGACGAATCGAACGAACATTGTCGCCAGTGAATTTCTCTCCCGCCTTCAAATCGCAAACCACGAACAACGAACGCCGAAACACCCGGCTGCTGACCTCACGTTCACTCATTCCAAAATGAACGCTCCCCATCGCCTTCTCCGCCATGCGGAGCGCATCCACCATCGCCTTGAATTCCGCAGGCTCCAGGGAAAACGCGCTGTCGGGTCCGCCATCGGCTCGCGCCAGCGTGAGATGCTTCTCGATGATGCACGCCCCCAGACTCACCGCCGCCACCGGCACCGCCACGCCCATGGTGTGATCGGACAAACCCACCGGCACCCCAAATCGCCGCGCGAGTTCTGGAATCGTTCGCAGATTCATCTCTTCCGCCGGCGCCGGATACGCGCTCGTGCACTTCAGCAACGCAATCTGGTTTGCTCCGGCCCGGCGCGCCACCGCCACTGCCTCTTCAATCTCCGCGATCGTCGCCATTCCCGTGGACATGATCAACGGCTTCCCGGTCTTCGCCATTTTCTGAATCAGTCCAATATCCACCAGTTCAAACGACGCCACTTTGTGCGCCGGAACATTCATCGTCTCCAGAAAGTCCACCGCGGTATCATCAAACGCGCTGGAGAAACAATGCATGCCGAGATCGTCGGCAACCTTCTTCAGCTTCGGCTGCCATTCCCAGGGCGTGTACGCTTCCTGGTACAGGTCATACAGACTTCGCCCGTCCCAAAGTGTGCCCCCGCCCACCTGAAAACATTCCCGGTTGCTCTGAATGGTGATTGTGTCCGGAGTGTAAGTCTGAAGTTTGACCGCGTCGGCGCCCGCTTCCTTGGCCGCCTCCACAATGCGGACGGCCTGGTCGAATCTCTGATTATGATTCGCCGAGACCTCGGCGATGCAATAAACCGGTTCACCCGCTCCAATGCGACGTCCGTCAATTTCGATGTGTTCGGTCATCCACGACCATTCGCTGGCCGGAGCGATCGCACTATCTCGAACGCTTCCGCCGCTTGAAATCCCGCCACACTGCCCCAGCGCATCGCGATGGCGCGCACCGCTTCCGGCGAACGCGGATGGGGAAATTTCCTGGCTTCCGTCTCGTAACAAGCCAGCGCGGCAACTTTGGTTTCGAGAGTCGCCCCGATGTCGACAAACACGTTCGGCCGGAACAACGGCTCTAATCGGTGAAATGCCCATTCAGTGGAAGAAGCAACCTCGAAGGCATAAACCTCTCGCACCCCCTGACCCGGCGTCGGTCGAGTTGCAGTGAGGACTGCCCGATGGACCACCCCGTGATCGATATTCAAATCCCCCGAGTGATGGGTGTAAATCACCGAGGGGCGAAATTTCTCGATCAAGTCCTCCACCAACTTCACGATATCCAGCAACGGGATCGTATCCAGCCGATTGTCAGGCAGTTTGCAAAGCACGAGTTCTTTCGCGCCCACTTTGTCCGCCGCCTGCTGCGCATTGCCGTGCAGGTGACCGAGTTGTTTCTGATCCGCCTGTTCACGCTCCTGGTAACGTGAAGTGATCCCTTCAGCCAGAATAGCGACGCGGACCTCATGCCCTTCCTCCGCCAGCCGCGCCATGGTCCCGCCGCAACCCAGCACTTCGTCATCGGGATGCGCTGCCACCACCAGCACCGATTCACGATCGGGCATCTTCCATCTCCACCATCATCACCCACTTCTCGTTCACGAATTTTTCGTGCTCCGCAAAATGCTGATCGAGCAAAGCCTCAAAAGCCGGTTGCCTCGCGGCATCATAGAAAGTCGTATTCTTCCAGTAATTCAACACACGCTCCGCGGTCGCCCACCGAACCGGATTTACCATCGTGCTCACGCGCACTGACTCAAAATGCAGCGCAGCCCACGGAATCACAGCCTCCAGCATAAACGTCCCGCTGGATGACAGAACCGCTTCGCTGAGCGTGACCCCGCTCGCCTCGACCAAGTCGAAGAGCTGCTTGTTATTGGGCCCGTATGGACCAACCACAACGATCCGTCCACGCGGCTTCAGCCAGGCAAAAGCCTCGTCCAGAGTTCTGCGCGGATTCTGACTGTAATAGAGCCCGTATGCGCAAAATATGAGATCGAAATTCGAACGCCCGAAACCGCTCCGCTCCAGCACCGGCGTCAATTCGTCCAGGCCAGCTTGAATCGTTCTCAACTTGCCGCGAGCCTCACCTGTCGCCTTGTTCGAGAGTGTCTCCAAAGCCGCAGCCGATGTATCGAGCCCCACGACTCGCCCGCTCTCGCCGAGCGAACTTAACATTCGCAACGTCTGCCCACCCGTGCCACAACACAACTCCAATATCTGATCGGACGGCTCGATTCGCGCCCGCTCAAAAATCCAGGCGACAAGATCCACCTCCTGCGCCTGCCGATTTTCGGCAATCCTCTGCTCTAGAAACTCCGCCTGTGTGGCGCGACTCGTCATCGTCCGTGGCTCCGTGCGACTTTCGACCTCGACATCAATGTATGGCCTATCTCTCCCGGCAATAGTGCAGAGCCTGGATTGCCTCTTACCTGTGTTTTTCCAAGCCCCTGAAAACCGGCTTTTTCGAAAGCGCGCGCCGACGCCGAATTTTCCGGCCGGATATAGGCATGCACTTTCGCGATCGACGTAGAATCAAGAACCTTCCGCATCGCCGCCTCCAGCAGCAAGCTACCATATCCGGCCCCGCGATAATCGCGCGCCAGGCTCACATCGATTTCAGCATCTCCTTCGGGCCGCCGATTGAGCCGGGCCTGGCCGATCGGCTCTCCGTTTTCCAATTCGCCGATCAGAAACATGCAGTCTGGGTCCGCCAGCTTTGCCTGAAACCAGGCAGAATGTTCCTCCCACTTAATCGCTTCCTGCGAAAATGCCGACGCCCGCACTCCCGGTTCGTTCGCCCACTCCCAGAGCAGCCGGCAATCCGATTCTTTCGCCCGCCTTACCTGGATCGGGTTACCCAACATAGCGGCGCAAACTCGCGCTGCCCCTCGCCCATCCACCAACTCTTTGCAGCGCACGCTCATCTGCCGCCGGACTTCGCTCGACTCCAACAATCCTCGCAGTTCGCTCGCGATTCTTGCCGTCGAACAATCGCGACTGCTCCCAATATGGCGAGCAACACCTAGTTCGTCCAAACGTTGAGCTACCGGCACCTGATTCTTTGCCAGATCCACGACCAACGCTGGGAGCCCCAGCAGACACAACTCCCAACAAGTCGTCCCAGCCGCCGACACCGCCACGTCAGCGCACGCCATCAATTCCGGCATATCAGACACATCCTTGACCACGCGCACGCCGGCAGCCCGACCCGCCGCCTCTTCCAGCGTCCCCGCATGAGGATTGCTGCCCCCAATCACGACCACTACCTCCAACGGCCCCCGCCCAACCATCGGCAAAGCTTGCAGCACGCATAACGTAAAATTGTCGGGATCGCTGCCACCCATCGTGATCAAAATCCTCCGCCCGGCCGCGGGAATCTCTCTAACCCGCCCTGGCCAGGAAGAAAACTCCCGTCGCAGCATCGCATATCGCGGACCAAGCAACAGGCGCGTGTACGATTCGCGCTGATCGTAGAGGTTCTCCGCAGCGTGCGCGTTCTGGTTCAGCACCAGATCCGCCGAGTAGTGCTCCGCGTGTACGTCGTCGTCAATCATCAGCAAGCGCAGCCCGCAAGACTTCAGCGATTTCTGATAAGCGGAGTCGAACCGGTATCCATCCATCACGACCCACGCCGCGTGCCGATCCCGCGCCAAGGCGCCCGTAAGCCGCGCGTCGTCGCCGCTCCCCGCCGCGACATCCAACCGTACAACCTCGATACGTTCACCGCGCAGACGTTCTTCAATCGCGGGAGTCGCCTCCGCCACCGCTGCCACGGCAGTCCCGCCTGCGTCCTGCCACGCCTGCGCAAGCGCCAGGCATCGCATGACGTGTCCCGTGCCCGTCGCAGCGCTCGCATCGGCCCGAATCAGAAGCAGTCCTGGATTCATTTCGCCCGCTGCATCCCGGCAGGAGCGACAGCAGCCGACTTCCGCCCCGCCAGTATTTCCTCAAATCTTTCCGGCACGATCGTTTCCCAGCAACTCTCGGCTACCTTCCGGTTCGGACGATACTGCGCCAGCATCTCCGGTATTCGTTCGATGTCAGACGGGGAACGCAATCCCATCGCAATCCCGAACTTGCGATACTGGCCAATGTATCCGTAAGGCCACAAATCCAGCCAATCGCACAAGAAGCACGGAACTCCCTGCACCGCGCATTCCACCGCCACCGACGATTGCACCGTCACGCCGAACCACGTCCGGCGCAGAAGCTCCGGACTCATTTTCTCGCTAAACCACTCGATCGATCCGCTCTGTTCGCGCGTGAGAGTCTTGAAGGCCAGCCTCTGCCGATCCTTCAAATTCTCTGACGGATGTAACTTCACCATCAGCATTTTCCCCGCATGCCGGGCTAGATCAGCAAGTCCGGGAATCACGTCGCGATAAATTTCCTCCGCCCTTCCCGCGACCATTTCATAAGGCTCGGAAAAGAATACGATCCGGTTGCCCTCGCCCCTCCGTAAATTTCCCGAGTACTCGGGCGCACTCGGCGCTCCGATCTCCACCACTGACGGATCGACTCCGCAAGTGTTGACCAAATAGTCGAATTCCATCGCGCCCTTGGCCAGCACCACGTCCGCGTGGCAGGTCTTCATCAGGTAGCGGCCGTCGAGAGCTCCATGATGGCACGAAATTGCAGGCAATCCTCGTCGCCGTCCAAGCAGCATAGGAATGTGCGTCGCCGGATTGCTGTCGTCAAAACAGAGCACCGCCTGAACCCGCTCGCGGTCGAGCACTTCCAGCCAAGCGTCGCGGATCGCCAATCCGTAAGCAAACCGGCCGGGAAAATCATCCATCAATCCCAATCGGGAAACCGCTCCCAACTCTGGCACCGACTCAAGTTCCCTCTTTAGTCCTCGCCATCGCTGCACAATTTCACGGTGCTCGTCTACGCTGGGATTCCTGGCATATGAAGCCAGCCACCCCTGCCTCATGTTGCCCGGAACCTCATGCAGCCACCCGCTCGATCTCGTAGGCACGATTAGAAAATCGGTACCGGGCGCTTGCCGAGCGTATGCCACTGCCGCCAGCGACATGTTGATATATGAGGACGGGACCAGCACCACGGGCTTCCGATTACTCTGCACGCGGAAATGAAAATGGCGACGGACGCGATAGCTGGAGTCGTACTTGTCACCAAGGATCTGTAGCACCTGCGCCAGCGGAAGGCTCCGCAGTCGTCCGGCGAGATGCCCCAGGCCCTTCCGCGCGGACGCCGCCGGAGAAGGAAACACATGCACGCGCTCACCGATCACCTGACGCAAGGCATCCGCATCGAACCCCGCGCGTGTGATCCAGACTTCTGCATCGGACGGCAGGCTCTTGGTCCACTTCCACAACAATACCAACGCTTCCAACTGATGATGGATCAGAATGGCAGTAAGTTCCCACCAGTCCAGTCCTTCCCGATCCACAAGATGCCCCAGTCCCGTTCGCAGCAGCTCACGCACCCTGCGCGTCTCGTCGAATCCGGTTCGCAACTCGTCAATGGGTTTTACGGGACAGCCTAACGTCCGGCCCCAACGTTCCCACGCCGGCCAACCGCTCCGCCCCAAATCAAAAGCAACATCCCACGACCGCCCGACCCAGGGGCCGGAGAGCGGAGAGTCTTGCGGGTGCAGCAGTAAAATCTTCATGCGGAAATTAGGTTCTTGACCGCGATTGTAGCAGTGACGCCCGTCGCCACGCCCAGACCAATCGCGCTGTCCAGATGCCCACGCCTCCCAAACCTATCCTTCGTGGAGTTCTTTTTGAGCGACATTGCGGTTGAGTTCTGAGAGATGAGGCTCGCGCTCCAGAAGGCTCAACACCTCGCCCCAGCCGAAATCATCACGGCCCGGAAACCGGGCGTACACCGCGCGCAAGAATTCCAGATCCTCGGGCGT
Organism: uncultured Acidobacteriota bacterium; assembly: GCA_963799305.1. Taxonomy (GTDB): domain Bacteria; phylum Acidobacteriota; class Terriglobia; order Terriglobales; family Acidobacteriaceae; genus Acidiflorens. The sequence goes on from CAWCWX010000005.1 coordinate 107,862, forward strand.
GTCGAGAGTCCATCGGAAACGGCTGTAGTCCTGCTGACCTTGCACCGCCAGCAAGCGGAATCGCTGCGGATTCTGGAAAATGTAGGGCGTCACATGTGCTCGCTGGTAACGCTCCGCAGATTCGCGCCAGGCGTGCTCCAGCGCGCTCGTCGTAAACACCTCGGTGTCCAGGCCTCGCGGATAGGTCCGAACCAGCACATTGCTGGCATAGTCCGGCCGCTTGTCGAGAAACTCGTTGACCGTAACGTCGGTAATTTCCGGATCAAGAAGCGGGCAATCGGCTGTGATCCTGACCACAGCCTCTGCGCGGGAAAACTGTGCCGCGCGATAGTAACGATCGAGGACGTCGTTTTCGTCCCCACGGAAAACCTTGGTCTCGACCCGCTTGCACTCCTCAACAATCACATCGTCGCCCGATCCATCGCTGGTTGCTACCATGACTTCAGCGATGGAACGGGCACGCTTTACCCGCGCCACAACCCGCGCCAGCACCGAATCCCCTCCCAGGTCCAACATCACTTTTCCCGGAAGGCGGGTACTCCCCATCCGTGCCTGGATGATAGCCACGATTTTCATCTTGATTTTGACTTCCTTCAATGAGCACCGAGGTCTGTGCTGTGTCCGGGAGGGAATTGCATTTCCGTTCGCGTATGGCGGCCGAAATCACCCGGCCTCTTACCGCCGAAATGCCTCGACGACTTTGTTCACAGCCGTAATTACATCTTCAATATCCCGATCCGTCATGCCATGAAACATGGGCACGCTGATCAGCCGCTCGTAAGCGTCCTCGGCCACCGGATACTCTCCACCCTTGTAACCAAAGCGCTCACGATAGTACGGATGCTGGTGCACGGGAATGTAGTGCACGTTCACGCCGAAATTTTCAGCGCGCAGAGCGCGAAATATTTCTTCGCGTCCCGCCGACAGCGCTTCCAGTTTCAACCGGATCGGATACAGATGCCACGCCGGCAAGACGCCGTCGCGCACAACGGGAACCTCGATTCCCGGCAATTCGCGGAAGGCGCTTGGTTATAGCGCGCCGCAATCGCGCGCCGTCGCGTCAGATTCGCCTCCAGCTTCTCCAGTTGCGACAATCCCAGCGCGCACGCAATATCGGTCAGCCGGTAGTTGTAACCAAGCAGAACCATCTCATAAGTCCATTGCCCATTCAGTTGCCGCTGCCTCGCCTCGCTGCTGATGCCATGATTCCGAAACCGCCGCAATGTCTCCGCCAGCTTCGCGTCGTCGGTCGTCACCATGCCGCCTTCACCGGTGGTCAGATGCTTCACTGGATGAAAACTGAACACCGTCATGTCGGCAATGCCGCCAACTCTTCTTCCAAAATATTCAGCGCCGAGCGCATGACAGGCATCCTCGATTAGAGTGCATCTGTGTTGCGTCGCCAACTTGCGGAGCGAATCGAGGTCCGCCGGATGTCCGGCATAGTCCACTGCAATGATGGCTTTCGTGCGAGGAGAGATTCTCTTCGCAACTTCACCTGGATCAAGATTGAGTGTGTCCACACTGACATCCGCAAACACCGGTGTCGCGCCCTGATAGAGAACGCAGTTCGCATCCGCGCAGAAGGTCATCGGAGTGGTGATCGCCTCATCGCCGGACTGTAAACTCGCCGCAAACGCCGCACCATGCAGCGCCGCAGTGCCAGAACTGAAGCTGACCGCGTGTCTTGCTCCAACCCAGTCGGCAAATCGCTCTTCGAACTCACCGACTTTCGGCCCGGTAGTCAGCCAATCCGACTTCAATACCTCGACTACCGCCTGAATGTCGTCCTCGTCCAGACTCTGCCGTCCATAAGGCAGCAAAGTTTCGCGGACAGGGGTGCCGCCGTGGATCGCAAGCGTTTCGCCTTTCGAGGAAATCGCGCGCATGCCTGGTCACCGCCTTATAAGCGACGCGGCGTGCCGCGATCTTCTTCGCCATGGAATCGCCGACCGCGGCCCGGAATCAAACACGCGGGCTAGGCCGAAGCCGGAATCGCCTCCGCGGCGTTCGCTTCGGGCGCGACCAAGTCTTCCAACTCGCGCCGCGTCAGCCAGCGGTCGTTGCTGTCACTGGAATAACGGAACCCCTCGGGCAGACGCTTCCCATGCACCCAGTTTTCCGCCTTCCACCACGGATGCACCGGTTGAATGACGAACATCTCTTCCGTCTCGACCGTATTCCGCGATTCATCATCGGAAACTAGCACTTCGTGGAGCTTTTCGCCCGCCCTGATTCCGATGTATTCGACCTCGCATCCGGGCGCGATCGTCTCGGCCAGATCGAGTAGTTTCATGCTGGGAATCTTCGGAACAAAGATCTCGCCGCCGTGCATCTGCTCCAGGCAAGCGATCACAAATCGTACGCCGTGCTCCAGCGTCAGCCAGAAACGCGTCATGCGCCGATCGGTAATCGTAATCTTCCCGCGCTTGCGTTGTTCGATAAAAACCGGAATGACGCTGCCCCGGCTGCCGACGACATTCCCGTAGCGTGCACAACTGAACCGCGTGTTCTGCGCTCCCGCATAAGCGTTGGCCTGCACAAACATTTTTTCGGCACACAATTTCGTGGCGCCGTAAAGGTTGATCGGATTGACCGCCTTGTCCGTGCTGAGCGCCAGAATCTGCCGCACACCAGTGTCGATGGCGGCATCAATCACGTTGCGTCCGCCCATGATATTGGTTTGGATCGCCTCAAACGGGTTGTACTCGCATGCCGGAACCTGCTTCAGCGCCGCGGCGTGGATCACGATTGTGATACCCGACATCGCCCGCTTCAGCCGGTCCACATCTCGCACGTCCCCGATGAAGTAGCGCAGGCTGGGACTTTGGAACCCGGACTCCCGCATCTCGTGCTGCTTCAACTCGTCACGGCTGAAGATCGCCAACCGGCGCGGCTGGAATTCACGCAGCATGATTTCGACAAACTTCTTTCCGAATGATCCTGTGCCGCCGGTGACCAGTACCGATTCCTGCGACCAATTCACCATGATTTCCTTTACCTGGGCAGACTGCTATCCGTGTTGGCTAGTATAGCGGAGGTTCCAGCCACCGTCGGCGCCCGAACCGCGAGTATCACGTACAATGTTAGTCTCTCAACTTGCCGTTTCACCACAGATGCGCAGGGCCACAGAGAAATTCGACTGCCTTTCAAACTTCCGATTCGGTTTCTTTGCGATCTAAGATCGCCTCCGCCACCCATTATGAACGAACCAATTTGGGACACTTCCCTGCAATTATTGGTTGGAGTATTTCCTAAGGATGCTAGAATCATGCAAATTCCCATCACATGTCGCCGCCGTCTGCCCATGGGCGGAAATGGCCGGGACGGGATGAGGATGCCGCCCCTGTTCAGTCGCGAACTTTAAGGAGTAACGATGGCATTAGGGCCCTTGGTTCCACAGAACAATGGGTATCGCGATCTGCAGCCTGCCGAACCTACTGAAATCATCAAGCCGGTTACACCCGGACTCTACAACGTACTCCCCCCGCAAGAGTCCGCCCTCCGCGAGTACCTGCGCGTCCTGATCAAGCGCAAGTGGATTGTCATCGCCTGTGCTCTGGGCATTTTCTCCGCCGTCGCCATCGCCAGCCTGCGCCAGACTCCCGTATACGAAGCGGTCGGCCGCATTGCCGTCAACAAAGCCGACTCGAACCTCATCACCTTCAAAGATTCCGTGCCGGTCATGGATTACTACGACCCCAGTGACCTCGACACCGAGGTACGCATTCTGCAAAGCGATTTGCTAGCCTTGCAGGTCATTCGTCAGCTCAACCTCGATAAGCGCACTGAGAACGGTCAAGCCGCTCCCAAAACACCCAATCTCGTCGCGGACCCCCTGCAAAATGACTCCCGGCGTGCCACCGCGCTGCTCGGCGGTTTCAAGTCAAACCTCAAAGTCTCGCTCATTCCGAACACTCGCATCATCGAAATTCATTATCGCAGCACCGACCCCACATTGGCCGCCAGTGCGGTCAATACTCTCGCCGCCACTTACGTCGAGCAGAACTTCAAGACCAAGTTTGAATCCACTATGCAAGCCTCGGACTGGCTCTCCAAGCAATTGGTGGACCTGCAAATGAAAGTAGAAACCTCGCAGGAAAAGCTGGTTCGCTATCAGAAAGAGCACGAAATCTTCGGCATCGATGAAAAACAAAACATCATTACCCAGAAGCTCGACGAACTGAACCGGGAACTCACCGCCGCCGAATCGGATCGCATGCAGAAAGAAGCCGTGTACCACATGACGCAGACGGCCGATCCCGACGCGATTGCATCCGCGGTCGCCTCGGATCCCAGTACCACACTGGCCGGCAACGGTTCTTCCGCTCTCCTGGACAAGTTGCACCAGCAACAAGCCGATCTCAAGATTCAGATCGCGGATCTCAGCACTCAGTTTGGTCCGTCCTATCCCAAACTCGCCCAGCTCAATAATCAAAGCAAAGAAGTGGACCGCCAGATCCAGGGCGAAACTCGCAAAGCGGTCGAGCACCTGCGCGGCCAGTACCAGACCGCGTTACAACGCGAAACCATGTTGCGCGAGGCTCTCGAAAAGCAGAAACAGGAAGCCAACCGGCTCAACGAGAATGCAATCGATTACACCCTGCTCAAGCGCGACGTCGATTCCAACCGCCAGCTTTACGAAGGCCTCCTGGAGAAACTCAAAGAAGCTGGTGTGACGGCCGGTCTGCGTTCCAACAATTTCCGTATCGTGGATGCGGCCCGTCCTCCCAACGCGCCCATCGAGCCCAATATTCCGCGCAATCTCGCCTTCGCGTTCGTACTCGGCCTCACCTCCGGCATTGGCTTGGCATTTCTGATGGAGGGCATGGACAACACCGTACGCACCACAGAACAGGCGCAGATGATCTCCGCGCTGCCCTCGCTTGGCATGATTCCACTGGGATCCAAGTCAACCAACCACAACAACGGCGCGAAGCGCCTCTCCTTGACTTCGTCCCGGGAAGTTTTTGAACTGGTCACGCAGGTGCGCCCGCAGTCCCAGATGGCGGAGTCCTACCGTGCTCTTCGAACATCGTTGCTGCTCTCCAACCTGGGCGCGCCCCCGAAAGTCATCATGGTCACCAGCGCACGACCCCAGGAAGGCAAAACCACGACCGCCATCAACTCGGCCATCGTGCTCGCACAGAAGGGCGTGCGCGTGCTTCTCGTCGATGCCGACCTGCGCCGACCGAGCGTGCACAAGACCCTCGGCATGGGCCCGCACAGTGGACTAAGCAACGTCCTGACCGGAAACGCCACCCTGGAGCAGGCGATTTCGGTCTCTCCCATTCTGCCCAATCTCTTTATCCTGCCGGCCGGCTCGACCCCGCCCAACCCCGCCGAACTGCTAGCCTCCTCAAACATGCGGGACGTTCTAAACCAGTTGCGGGAGCAGTTTGATCACGTGGTGATTGACACTCCGCCGACGCTCTCGGTGACAGACGCAGTCGTCCTCTCCCCGCGCATGGACGCCATCATTCTGGTTATCCGTTCTGGCCAAACCACCAAGCAGGCGCTGCGCCGAGCCCGCGACATTCTGATGCAGGTCAACGCTCATGTCACCGGAGTCCTGCTCAACGCCGTGGACCTGACTTCGCCGGACTATTACTACTATTACGAGTACCAGGGAAAATACAGTCACTACTATCAGGAAGATCCACCCGAACCGCCCACGGAATCCCAGGAACAGCCGCGGGCCGCCTCCGGCGCCTGAAGGACTGGATACCACCCGGCTCAGGTTCGCTTACACAATGGTTATTCCTCTTACTGACCGCCAACGTTGGCTGTTCGTTGCATCAACTCTGTTGATCGCCGCCTACGTGTTACTGTCTGCGAAGGAATTTGCCGCGAGCGATTTTGGCTTCCGTTCCGACCTCCCGAGCCTGCAACTCGCGGTTCGATTGTCCCCCGGAAATGCGGAATTCCAGCACCACCTGGGACGCTATTTCTCTTTCGTCGCTGGCGATCCACAAGCCGCCCTGGCAAGCTATCAAGCGGCCACCCGTCTAAATCCACATCAGGCGCGCTATTGGTTTGATCTCGCCACGGCCTATCAGGTAGTCGGGAATTCTCAGGGTCAGCGCCTCGCGCTGGAGCACGCCACCCAAGCCGAACCCACCGCCCCCGACGTCGCCTGGGAAGCCGCCAACTTTTTCCTCGTCGATGGAGACACCGAACGCGCGCTCCGTGAGTTCCGTGTCGTCATCGAAAATGATTCTTCGCTGGCGGGTCTGGCAATGCAAACCTGCTGGCGCGTGCGGCCGGATCCGGAATCTCTTTTGCGCGATGTAATCCCACGCCGCACCGATACCCTGATCGCCTTCCTGTCCTTGCTCCAGGCGAAGAATGACCTCGATGGCGCCATCAAGACATTCTCCGAGCTGGTTCAACTGCGTCAGAAGTTTGAAACCAACATCTTGTTGGATTACATCCGCTACCTGATTCGCGAGCATCGTCCTGACGCGGCCGCCTCCGCCTGGGAACAAGCCTCGAATCCGCTCAACTTGTCCGCCTACCTCCCCAGCCCTGACAACCTGATCGTCAACGGCGATTTCAGCCTCGATGTCCTCAATGGTGGTTTCGACTGGGTCTATCAGACCCAGCCGGGAGTAAGCTTGCTCCTGGATCCCAGCGATTTCCGCGAGGGCGAACGCTCCCTCTCCGTCACCTTCGAAGGTCCCGGAATTTCCGACGCGGGCATCAAGCAATGGATTCCCGTACAAGGCGCCACCGCCTATGAATTCACCGCCTACTTCAAGTCTTCGGAATTTGAAGGGGCAGGCGGACCGCAAATCGTCTTGCGCGATTATTACACCGGACAGGCCCTCTACATCAGCGACCCACTTAACGGCGCCGACTTCTGGAAAGCTCTCCACACCCGCATCACCACGCCTCCATCGACCAACTTGCTCCTGTTGAACATTGAGCGCATTCCGCCTGGCCACCCGATGAGGGGTAGAATCTGGCTCGACGATTTTCAACTTTCGCCCGCGAGTCCCGAGGCTCAACCGTGAGTTCCGCCCTGGCACGCCACTCCCAATCCGCTCCCGTCGAACCGCGATCCCGCTTGAGTCTATCCAACACAACCATCTTCGCCGCCACCATTGTTGTCCTGCTCGCCGCGCCGCTGGCTTTCGGCGCCGTCCAACCGTGGGCCGTCTTCTTGCTGGAGACCAGCGCCGCCATCCTCTTGCTCGCTTGGGGACTCCGGCAATGGAAACATCGGGAGCTCGTCATTGCATGGCAACCTATCTACGCTCCAATCCTGGCCTTTGCCACACTAGTGCTCGTGCAGTGGATCACCGGCATCACCGCCTACCGACAAGCGACTTACTCGCTCATCCTGTTGTATTTCTCCTACGGCGTACTGGCCTTTGTGGCCGCGCAGACTCTACGCCGCTCCTCGCAAATTCGGCCACTCGCCGCCCTTGTTTGCTGGTACGGTCTGGTGCTGGCGTCGTTCTCTTTGCTGCAAGGAATCGCCCCGAACGGCAAGCTCTACTGGATCTGGCCCCTGGAGCAAGGCGGTTTGATCTACGGCCCTTACGTCAACCACAACCATTACGCCGGACTCATGGAGATGCTGACTCCCTTCCCCTTGGTGCTGGCCCTGTCCCGACATACCGAGGGGAACCGCAAGCTGATCGTCGCAGGCATCGCCGCCCTGATGGCTGGAACCATCTTTCTTTCCGGATCGCGTGGCGGCATGCTCGCCTTTGTTGTCCAGATCATTGCCCTCGCTATTTTCCTCCGTAAGCGCGGGGACTGGAAGCAGCCCGTCGCCCTCGGCGTTTTCCTGGCCGTGATGATCGCCTTCCTCATCTGGCTGGGAGGCAACGAACTCACCCGCCGCCTGGCCAGCATCCAGACTGAAACTCGCCAGGAACTCACCGGAGGCGTCCGCCTTACCATCGATCGCGACTGCCTCCGCATGCTGCGAGCCAAGCCACTACTGGGCTGGGGACTGGGAACCTTCCCCGTTGTGTATCCCCAATTCCGAAGCTTCTACACCAGCTTCTTCGTCAATGAGGCGCACAACGATTATTTGCAACTGCTGGTGGAAACCGGAATCGTCGGCTTCGCTATCGCCATCTGGTTCCTGGTACTCACCTTCCGCGGAGCCATCGCCAAATTACAAAACTGGACGGAGACCATCAACGGCACCCTTACCGTTGCCGCCCTCCTCGGCTGCATCGGCATCCTGGTCCACAGTTTCCTCGATTTCAACCTCCAGATTCCCGCCAATGCGGCTCTTTTTTACGTGCTCTGCGCGATCGCCGCCGCCGCCCCATTTCAGGAATCACAGCGCCGTCGCGCCCGCCGCTACAACTTGATTCTTGAGCCGAAAAGTGAACCCGCGGAGTCCTGAACCCGGCCCGATCCTCGCTGTGATTCGGGTCCCTATCCCGCAGAGCCATAGGGAGGTACCTACTTCTTACCGTGTTCCCAAGGGTTTCGGGCTTTTACGGCGATGTTTTCCGTGATATAACCGCCCTAAGCTACTCATCAGGCTCTGCGGGCGGGAATTCGTTATGCATCTGGCTACGAAAGACTTGTTGGGCCAGGATAGAGGAGGAGTCGTGTCCGAAGCGCGTACCGGAAAAAGGTTTCCGCTGGAATTGCCGATCAAGATTCATAAGGGCGAATCCGCGGGCGACACCAGCGGCATGACCGGCAACCTGAGTGCTGCCGGAGTCTATATTCGCGCCGACGCATCGCTCGAGGTCGGCTCACCCGTCGAATTTGAAATCACTCTTCCGCCGGATGTTACGGGCGGCAAAGAAGACGTCGTCATTCAATGCCGCGGCCGCGTGGTGCGGACCGACGAGCCTGCGGCTGGCGCTGCGCCCACCGACAACCGTGGCGTGGCCTGTGTAATTGATTCATATGAGTTCGTCCGTAACTCTTAACGTGGAGCGCTATCCATGCTGAAGCTCATTCTGGCCGACAATCAGGCGATATTCCGGGCCGGCATCGCCAAAGTGCTGGCCGTCGAAGACGAAATGCGCATCGTGGCTCAGGCGCAGACTACCGAGCAGATGCTTATGGCGCTCGATAAATTCCGCGCCGCCGTGCTCATCATTGCCGGAGGTTTTCACTCCGACTTCAACGCCGTTCTCTCCGCCGCCAATAAAAGCAAAACCCGCGTCGTCATCCTCGCCGATACCGGCGAGAGCGCCCAGCGCTATATGACCGTAGGAGCCCACGGCGTCGTCTACCGCAACGTCACCAGCTCTGCCCTGGTCGATTGCGTCCGCAAAGTAGCTCGCGGCGAAACCTGGGTCCAGGACATGGCCGTCCCCAGCGAACTCACCGAGAACGATATGGTCGGCCTGCGCGTCCGCGACCGCCTTACCGCCAAAGAGTTGCGGATCGTCGCCCTAATCGTTCAGGGATACAAAAACAAGGAAATTGCCACCCAGCTCGGCACCACCGAACAGGTCATCAAAAACTACCTGCGCAACGTCTACGACAAAATCGGCGTCTCCGACCGCTTGGAACTGGCGCTCTTCACCATTCACCACCGTATCCTGAATGAAGCTGCATCCGCCGTAGCGAATGCCGTGCCCGCGCCCCCGCAAGGGGCTGGCGTGCCGAACTAAAATCTTTACGCGAAAAACCAAGGCCGCCCGCAGGCGGCCTTTTCAATTTCCTTGCTTTCCCCCCTCAAACGTCGCTACTTCGCCGGCTGCCCCGCCGACGCCATCTCATTCATCAGCTTCTCATCCTGCTGCTGCAATGAGGCGGGGAGCTTGGCATAGTAGAGTTCACCCGCCGAGTCCTGTCCCGACGTGATCACATACTGAATAAATTCTTTGAGAGTTTTCCCCTTGGCGGCATCCTTTGGCTCTTTTGGAATCAGCAAGTACGTTAGCCCAGCAATCGGGTACGCGTCTTTCGCGGTCGCGGGCGGATCCACGATCGGTTTCCGCACATCCTGCGCCAGATCGCTGGCATAGGCGTCAATCGCCGCCGTCGTGCCTTCCGCCGTCGGCTCCACATAAGTACCAGCCCGATTCTTCACTGCCGCTACGGGCAGGCTGTTTTGCTTCGCATACGTGAGTTCGACATAGCCGATCGAGCCCGACGATTGCTTCACCACCCCGGTCACGCCCTCGCTGCCCTTACCGCCGATGCCAACCGGCCAACTCACCGCGATCCCCGCGCCCACTTTCTTCTGCCACTCCGGATTCACGCTGCTCAAGTAGGTCGTGAAGATGTTGCTCGTGCCGCTGCCATCCGATCGATGCGCCACGATGATCGCCGAATTCGGAAGCGCGACCCCCGGATTGTCTTTCTTCAATGCCGGGTCGTGCCAGTTCTTGATCGTGCCCAGAAATATCCCTGACAAGGTCGTGCTGCTGAGCTGCAACGGCTTCGACAGATCCGGAAGGTTGTAAGTAATACAGACTGGCCCTGCACTCTCCGCAATCTGAACAAGACTCGGCATTTCCTGAAGCTGTTTGTCGTCGAGCGCCGCATCGCTGGCTCCGAAATCCACCAACCCTTTCTTGAGCTGCTGGATTCCGCCTCCGCTGCCAATCGACTGATAATTGATTTGCACCCCGGGATGGCTCTGCTGGAAAGAACTGATCCACTTCGTCATCACCGGATAGACAAACGTACTGCCCGCGCCAATCAGGCTGGTGTTCGCCGGCGTCTCGCTCGTCTTGGAAGGTCCACACGCGGTCAGACACAACAATGCTGCTGCAAGCAACACATGAACGACTTGAATTCGCATGGTTTTGTATCCTCTCTCCCTGTTTTGTTGGATTCGATCCAAACCAGTTGAGTTTGTCCCACCATTGTTAACGCTTGGTTAAAATGCCCCCCGGCAATCACTTATGACCCGCGTAACTTGCGGAAATGACGTGCTCCCGCGACGATCAGAGTAGCTCCCTGAGGAAAGCTCTGTCTTGCACGCAACCATCGGCCTCTCCGAAGTCGTATCCGCTCTTTCGCTAGCCCTCGACATCACCGAAGGCCAGCCCATGGGACATGCCATCCGCAGCTGCGTTCTCGGAATGCGCATCGGGCAGGAACTGCACCTCGATCGCCAGCAGATTTCTGATCTGTATTACGCGTTGTTATTGAAAGATTCAGGCTGCAGCAGCAACTCCGCCAGGATGCACCAAATCCTCGGCTCCGACGATCTTCAGGCCAAACGAGAAATAAAATTCGAAGACTGGACCAAGCCTTCCCTCTCCGGCTTGAAATATCTCAACCGCAACGTTCTCCCCGGCGCATCGCCGTGGCAACGCGTGACTAAGATGGTAGGAGTCGGACTGGCGCAGAAAAACAACAACCTGGATCTAATTGCTACCCGCTGCGAACGCGGCGCCGAAATCGCCCGAAAAATCGGATTCAGCGCCGTCACTGCGCAAGCCATTCGCGCCCTCGACGAGCACTGGAACGGCGGCGGATACCCCGAAGGCCTGATCGGCCAGAAGATTCCTATCCTGGCCAGAATCATCAACGCCAGCCAGACCCTGGAAGTCTTTGCATCTGCCTTCGGCCCGGCTGAAGCCCTCAAAGTTCTGGCCGACCGCAGCGGCACCTGGTTCGATCCCGAAATCGTCCGCGTCGCGGCGACGTTGGAAAGCGACGAACAACTCTGGCGCACCGTGCAGGACGACGCCCGCTACTCCGTCCTCCCTCTAGAACCCGGAGGCCGCATGCCCGCCTCCCCCGCCCGAATCGACAGCATCTGTGAGGCCTTCGCCGACATCGTCGACGCCAAGTCCCCCTTTACCTTTCAACATTCCGTAGGCGTCGCTCGCGTGGCCGTGCAGATCGCCGAGCAATTATCCCTGGGCGTTCCGAAACTCATCACCATCCGCCGCGCCGCGCTCCTTCACGACATCGGCAAACTCGGCGTCTCCAACGCGATCCTCGACAAACCTGACAAACTCACCGCCGAAGAATTCCAGATCATGAAAATGCACCCCGTCTATACCCGCCAGATTCTGGAAATCATTACCGGCTTCGAAGAGATCGCGTCCGTGGCGGCAGCGCATCACGAAAAACTGGACGGCAGCGGCTATCCCAATGGCATGACTGAAAAAGAATTGACCTTGATGCAGCGGATTCTGGTAGTCGCCGACATCTTTCAAGCCCTCACCGAAAAACGCGCCTACCGTGATGGCATGCCCTGCGACCAGGTCCTCACGATGATGGCCGCCCACGTTCCCCACAAGCTCGACGCGACATGCTTCGAAGCACTGCGTTCTTGCACGGGCCAGCCGGTTGCAAACACCCTCCAGCTCTCTCAGACCGCAGGACGCTAAGCTAAATCCGGAACTCCCCGCCTTGCGTACTTCCAAATCTATAATTGAGCCGAACCGACGGGATGATTAACATTCGCAAACTGGCCGCCTTGGATCTCGCTTTTCTGGGCCCTTGGGTAATCTTGGGAGAGTTCTCGGTTGGCGTATTCGGATCGCTATGTCTCGGCCTTCTTACTTTTGTTCGAACTCACTCGCTAGGAGGCAATCTTCTCGGTGCATACCTGACGTGTCTGGGGATCAACTACATCCCCCTGCTGCTGCATGCGATCAGCCTGGTGCGTCGCGGCACGGCTTCCCAAGAAATCGCTGACGAAACTCAGGAGAAACGCGCAATGTTTCGAAAGTACCGAAGGCAGTCTTTCCTTCTGCTCCTGCCGCTCGTGATACCCATCGCAGCCATTCGTCAGGAATTATCTTCCCGCAAGCCAAATCAAGTATAGGCCCGCCGACGCCGAATTTTGGAGCGAACTCCAAATTAGCCCGCTATCGCGACCTTCCCCCCGGCCGGCGCATCATCTCCATTGGCGCGATGTCGCGATCCTCAAGGACATCTTCCAGACTCTCGCCCTCAACCTCGCCGATCTTCTCCAGCAACCGCACACACCGGTTCCAGCGCAGCACCGCGTCATCATTTTTCGGCGGACGAATCTTCTCCGCCTCTTCAAAACAGCGCATCGCCTCCTGAAACGACCCAATCAGCATATGCGCCGGACGCCCCGCCCGGATCTGCGCCTTAGCCCGCCGTTCCTGGAGAAGCCCCAGATAGTAAAACTGCTCATATCGATCGCTCAGACTCTGAAACATGTTTTCAGCCTCAGCGTAACGATCGGATGTCTGTCCTTCAAACTGGTCTGTAATTGTCAATCCCAGCAAACGTTGAGCAATCTGGTTTCCCGGATCAGCCGCTAGAATGTCATGACAAATCGACTCCGCTTCTTCCGGCTCATTCAAAAATCGATATAACTCGATCTTTGAAATCGCTTCCCCAATCCCGTCTTTCGAAATCTTCTTCAGCTTGAGGTCCATATCACCTCCATGTTTTTTGCGAACTGCCTTCCTAAGAGCCTCTACTCTCTTTAGGAACTGTCATCCTGAGCGAAGCGAAAGACCTGCTTTCTTTTGGAGCTGCGGCAGGCTCTACATCCTCAACAGCAAATACCCACTCACCAGCGTCCCCAGCAACGCCCCCCCGTAACAAAACACCAGCACCACTTCATTCAGATGCTTAACCTGCAGCCCGTCATACACCGTAAATCGAAACCGGTGCGCCCAATGAAACAGAGGCAATGAGCAAACTACAAAAAGAAAAATACGCGCGAGCGGAGACCGGACGAGGACAAGCAACTTCTCGTAACTCGGCTGCTGAAGCCATCCCAAGGGGAAGGCCAGTCCAAATAGAAATAATAGAACCGGAATAAACACCGCCGCTACAACCCCGCCCGCACTGAACAGCAACCAGAAAAATCCTTCGTTCGATGGCTTGCTCATATCTTCCTCAGCACAAACCACGCAACCGCCGCCGACGCAACAACCCACAACACGTAGTTGGGAGCCGCCACCAGAAACTCAGGGACCCGTTTCCCTCCGACGCGAACCGGCATAGCGCGCGGCGCAAGGTTAAACCAGGTAATCGTATGCAATAGCAAAAAACAGAACGCGATCACGTTGAGCGCGATCATCCAGGGAGACTGCATCCGATGCACGTAGCGAGCGTAGGCATCGGGTCCATTAAGAAGAGCCCGCAATAAAAGCAATATCATTACCACCGACCACGCCACCGCCACGCTGGTCAATTCGCGCAGAATGAACAACGAATACCGCCACGACCCCATCCACCAGTAAGTAGACACCCGCTCCCGATACCACCGCGGATGAAATTCCGTAGAAGGTTGCATCGTCATGCCCGCACCTCCTTATTCTCATCGTGCCCGCGCGGCAGCACAAACGATTTCACCCACTCCAGCGCCGCCTTGAGTTTGTATTGCTGGATCGCCCCCGCCGGGTCCACATGCTTCGGACACACCCGCGTGCACTCCCCCACAAACGTGCATCCCCAGATCCCCTCCGGATGCGCCAGCAATCCCAGCCTCTCCTGCGCTCCCTGATCACGATTGTCCATGTTGTACCGCTGCGCCAACGCCAGCGCCGCCGGACCCACGAAAGATGGCTCCAGCCCCACCACCGGACAAGCCGCATAACACAACGTGCAATTGATGCACATGCTGAATTGCTTATAGAGATCCAACTGCTCTGGCGTCTGCAGAAATTCCCCCGCGCTCAGCGGCGGCTCGTCCTTGCGGATCAGCCACGGCTTCACACTCTGTAACTTGACCAAAAAATCACTGAGCGCCGTAACCAGATCGCGGATCACCGGAAAATACCGCAACGGCTCCACCCGCACCTTCGCCCCATTTCCATACGCGGAAAGAAAAGTCGCGCAAGTCAGCTTCGGCTCACCGTTGACCATCATCCCGCAGCTGCCGCAGACACCCATGCGGCACGACCAGCGATAAGTCAGCGACCCGTCAACCTTATCTTTAATGTGATTGAGCGCATCGAGCACCACCCACTCTTTGCGAAAAGGAACCTCGAACGATTGGAACGAAGGTTTCTCGTCTTTCTCCGGAGCATACCGCGCAATTTCCAGGACGATCTTGTCTGCCATGTCACCCCGCTTGCTTGATTGTGTCCGCCTTCTTCTCCTCTTGCCCGTACACCCGCTCTCCCGGAGGCCAGCGCGTAATCTTCACCGGCAGGTAATCCACTTTCAAAGACCCGTCTGAATTACGCCGCACCAGCGAATGCGCCAGGAACCTCTTATCGTCCCGCTCCGGAAAGTCGGTCCTCTGATGCGCCCCTCGCGACTCCGTGCGATGCAGCGCGCACTCTACAATCGACTGCGCCACATCCAGCATGAATCCCAGTTCCAGCGCCGACGTCAGCTCGGTGTTGAAAGTCTGGCTGTGATCGTCGAGCTTGATGTTGACATACCGTTCCTGCAATTCTCGCAACTTATTGACTGCTTGCGCCAGCGATGTCTCCTCCCGATAAATCCCAGCCCCTCTCTCCACCGCCTTCTGCATTTCTTCGCGCAGCGTAGCAATGCGTTCACTTCCCCCAGCCTTGCGAAGATACTGTTGCTCCAATCTTTTCTGCTCGTCTGTGGCCTGGGCCAGAACTCCGCGCTCCGGCACTTCCGTGCTGCTGGCAAACTCCGCCGCCGCCCGTCCCGCCCGCGCCCCAAACACCAGGCACTCCGTCAAAGAATTCGATCCCAGTCGGTTGGCGCCGTTAATGCTCACGCAAGCCGCTTCGCCCGCCGCAAACAATCCACTCAAGGGAGTCCCCCCATGAATATCGGTACTCACCCCACCCATCATGTAGTGAACCACCGGACGCACCGGAATCAGCTCTTTCACCGGATCGATGTTCTCGTACTTCATGCAAAGCTCGCGCACAAACGGCAACTTCGCATTAATCAACTTTGCACCTAGATGACGCAAGTCGAGATGCACGACCGACCCGTATTCCGTCTGAACCGTCCGCCCCTTCTGATCTTCCTTAACAAATGCCTGCGACAACCGATCACGCGGCCCAAGTTCCATCGACCGCAGCACGGGCGTTGCCGAAGGTTTGCCCAGGTTGTAGTCCTGCAAATATCGATATCCATCCTTATTCAGCATGTAGCCGCCTTCCGCGCGCGCGGCTTCAGTAATGAGGATGCCCGTGAACGGCAATCCCGTCGGATGGTACTGCAAGAACTCCATGTCCTTGAGCGGCCCGCCCGCCCGTTGCACCAGCGCCATGCCGTCGCCGTTCTTGATGTTGGCATTCGTAGTAAACGGAAAAATGCGCCCGCAACCGCCCGTACAAACAATCACCGCCTTCGCCGTGATCGCCTGAATCTTCCCCGACATTACGTCAATCGCGACCACGCCCTGCACCCGCCCGTCATCCACCAGCAACTTCGTAACGAACCACTCATCGTAGCGAGCGATCGGGTCGTACTTCATACTGGTCTGAAACAAAGTGTGCAGCATGTGAAAGCCGGTTTTGTCGGCAGCAAACCAGGTACGCTTCTTCTTCATCCCCCCGAACGCGCGAACCGCAATATGTCCATCCGGTTCGCGGTTCCACGGACACCCCCAACGCTCCAGTCGCAGCAACTCCTGCGGCGCGTCTTTCACGAACGCTTCCACCGCGTCCTGATCGCACATCCAGTCGCCGCCGGAAATCGTGTCGTAAGCGTGCTCGTCCAGACTGTCGTCAGGCTTGGCCACTCCCGCCGCGCCGCCCTCGGCCGAAACCGTATGGCTGCGCATGGGATAAACCTTCGACACTACCGCAATGCTGAGTTTTGGGTTGACTTCAGCGGCGGCAATAGCAGCGCGTAGACCCGCGCCTCCGCCTCCAACGAGAAGAATGTCGTGCGACCGGATCTCCATGGATTCCCACTTGCGGCCGCACTACAGGTAAAGCCGCTTTCCCCCGAGCCCGTGCGTCGCACATTCTGCCAAGAATCACGGCCAGAAGCAAATAGAAAGATTCCAGATTGCCCAGGCATCTCTCCGTTCCCTTTTTCTCAATACAGAAAATCGCGCCTGCCATTCAATCGAATGAGGACCTTGCTAGCACTTGAATTTCTCTGTTTCTCTGTGCCTCTGTGGTGAATGGCATTCATTGACTTGCCCGTTTCCCGCAACGTACCCTTATCCAGCCAATGATCGGCCAGACGGTCTCCCACTACCGCGTCCTCGAAAAGCTAGGCGGCGGTGGTATGGGCGTAGTTTACAAAGCCGAAGACACCAACCTCGGCCGCGTCGTCGCCCTGAAGTTTCTCCCTGAAGGAGTGGCCCGCGACCCGCAATCCCTGGAGCGTTTTCGCCGTGAGGCCCGCGCCGCCTCCGCCCTCAATCATCCCAACATCTGTACCATTTACGACTTCGGCGAACACGAAGGCCATGCCTTCATCGCCATGGAGTATCTCGACGGCGTGACCCTGAAGCACCAGATCGCAGGCCGCCCGCTCGATACCGAAATCCTGCTCGCGCTGTCCATCGAAATCGCGGACGCCCTTGACGCCGCCCACAGCGAAGGCATCATCCATCGTGACATCAAGCCCGCCAACATCTTTGTCACCAAGCGCGGCCACGCTAAAATTCTCGACTTCGGATTGGCAAAAATCGCACTCGCGTCCACCAGTTCTGCCGCCGACGCCACCATCGAAGCCACCGCCCCCGAACACCTCACTAGCCCCGGCACCGCCGTCGGTACCGTCGCCTACATGTCTCCCGAGCAGGTGCGGGGTAAGGATCTGGATCCACGCACGGACTTATTCTCCTTCGGTGTCGTCCTGTACGAAATGGCCACCGGAATCCTGCCTTTTCGCGGAGACACCTCCGGCGTCATTTTTAATTCGATTCTGGAACGCTCACCCGCGCCACCCCTGCGTCTCAATCCCGATCTCCCGCCCCGCTTCGACGACATTTTGAACCGCGCCCTCGAAAAAGACCGCAGCCTGCGCTATCAGCACGCCTCCGAGATGCGCGCCGAACTAACGCGCCTCAAGCGTGACACCGAATCCGGACGATCCGCCGTCAAAGATCCCCAACAAGAAGATCCAGCGCACTCCTCGCCTTCAGCAGCCACCCGTTCTTCCAGTTCGCGCTACCCCGTCGTAGCGCCATCCAGGTCTTACAGGAACATCGCTTGGGCCGGAGCAATCCTGCTGGCGCTCTTAATTGGCGCAGTCCTCTGGACAAACCGTCGTGGTTCGTCCCCACTCGACAAGGCAGCCGCTCCCACTACTATCGCGGTCCTCCCCTTCCAGAACATGAGTTCTGATAAAGGCATCGATTTCCTCCGTCTCGCTCTGCCCGATGAAATTGCCACGTCCTTGAGTTATGTAAGCTCGCTCACCATCCGCCCCTTCGCCACCACCAGCAAATACACCGCGCCTAACGTCGACCTCCAACAGGCTGGACGCGAGATGCACGTCACCGACATCGTCACTGGTCACTACTTCAAAGAAGGAGATCAACTTCAGATCACGCTCGAAGCCGTCGATGTCGAAAATAACCGCACTCGTTGGCGTGATACCCTGAACGTAGCCGCCCTTGACATGATTTCCATGCGCGGGCAAATCACCTCCAAAGTCCGCCAGGGCCTGGTGCCTGCACTCGGCGCCGCCCCGGAGCAACAGGAGGCGGGCACGCGGCCGCATAACGAAGAGGCTTATGACCTATACCTTCGTAGCCTCTCCATTGCGCACGACCCCGAGCCAAACAAGGAAGCCATTCCCATGTTGGAGCGCTCGGTCGCACTCGACCCTTCGTACGCGCCGGCATGGTCTGCTCTGGCAACTCGGTATTACTACGATGCCCGCTACTCCAATGGCGGGTCCAAGGCATTTGATCGTTCCAATGCCGCTGTGCAACGGGCGCTGGCACTGGACCCGGATCATGGAGTTGCGGCCGCAACTTTCGTCACAAATCTGACCGAGGTCGGTCAATTCTCCAAAGCCTACATCGCCGCGCTCGACATGGTGCGACGGCATCCGCAAAGCGCCGAAGCTCATTTTGCGCTCTCCTATGTACTCAGATACGGCGGAATGGCGGAAGAATCCGCGCGCGAATGCGATAAAGCCTTCGCCCTCGACAGCGGGGACTACCAGTTGCGCTCCTGCTCACTCGCGTTCCTGCAACTCGGTCAACTGGAACGAGCGCTCGATTTTGCGCGCCTGGATAGCACGTCGGCGTGGAGCCGCCGCCAGTTCGTACACATTTTGGCCGCACAGGGCAAGCGAGCCGAGGCCCTCGATGCAGCCAGACAACTCACTGGTGATCGTGACTTACAGGGATTCCTGCAAAATTGCCTCGATCCGAACTCGCACGTCGACTTGGGGCATTTCGCCCGCATCATCGCTAATCGTGGCTTGGAGGACGACGATCCTGAAAATACCTTTTTCTTCGCGGGGTGGCTGGCATTCTGCGGACAGAAAGATCAGGCGCTCAATTTGCTTAAGAGTTCGGTCGACCGCAATTACTGCGCGGTCTCGGCGCTGCGGCTTGATCCGTTCCTGGCGACGATTCGTAATGCTCCCGAATTTGCCAAACTGGTTGCGACCGGAAATGAATGCCAGCAAAGGTTTCGCGCCGCAACCACTCAGATCGTGCGCTGAATGCATTGTTCCATCGAGTCCGGTTACCCAAGGCCAAACGACTCGACCCTTACTCCGACTCCTTAGATTCCAACCCCGCACCCTCCAGCATCCGCCGCAGCGCTCGTTCCCCACCCGCCCCACGCTGCGTATCCACGATTTTCCCGTCGCGATCGACCACCACATAAATCGGATAAGAGTTCGCGGCATACATTGCCGCCAGGTTGGTCTCTCCGGTCAACACGATCCGGCACTTACGCGGATGTTCTTTCAAATACTCAACTACTTTTTTCTTCGACTCCGCCACATCCACGGCGATCACAATCAGCCCCTCGTCCGCAAACTCCTTGGTGATGTCGTTCACCAGCGATTCCTCGCTCTTGCAATATGGACACCACGTCGTCCAGAACTGAAATAAGACAACCTTCCCCTTGACTGATTCGTTGGTAAATTGCTCGCCTCCTAGGGTTTTCGCGTGAAAGCGAGGTGCCGGCTCACGGTCGTCGGACTGGCCAACAGCTCGCGTCACCGTCAAAAACAATACAGCCACACTGCAACTAACTAACACATATTTGGCGCGCATCGCTCGACACTATAACACGGTTAGTAGCCCTTGCATGTACTGCCCTTGTTCATGTTGCAACAACATTGCAGTCCGGCCTCTCCCACACACAATGCCCATCGTTGCTGCGCAGGTGTATCCTGAACAGCCATGAAACTATCCAGACAACATCTTTCCCTTGCACTCGTTGTTCTCGCCCTGACGCAGCCGGCACTCCGAGCTGCCGATCAAAGTCCCGATGCCGTCGACCAATTCGTCCAGGCAGAAATGAAAAAGCAACAAATCCCCGGCCTGGCACTTCTGGTCTCCCGAAACGGGCAACCGATTCGCGAGCAAGGCTACGGCCTGTCGAATGTAGAACTGCAAGTACCGGTAAAACCCGAAACCGAATTTCAGTCCGGATCGGTAGGCAAGCAATTCACCGCCACCGCCGTCATGATGCTGGTGGAAGAAGGCAGAGTAGGCCTCGACGATCCTCTCACCAAATATTTCCCCAGCGCGCCCGCGTCGTGGAAACAAGTTACGGTTCGTGAACTGCTCAGCCACACTGGCGGCTTCACCGATTACCCCAAGACCTTCAACTTCCGCAAAGACTACACCGAAAACGACCTGCTCAAGATCGTGGAGGCCATTCCCTTAGCCTATCCTCCTGGCACGAAGTGGAGCTACGCCAATCTCGGCTACGCGACTCTCGGCATTCTGATCCACAAGGTCACCGGCGAGTTTTACGGAGATTTTCTCCAGAAGCGCATCTTCCGGCCGTTGGATATGAACACTACCCGCATCATCAGCGAAGCCGATATCATTCCCAATCGCGCCGCCGGATACCGGTTGGTGAAGGGCGAACTGAAGAATCAGGAGTGGGTTGCGCCCATGATCAATACCACCGCCGATGGCAGCCTTTATTTTTCCATTGTCGATCTTGCGAAATGGGATGCTGCTCTCTACACCGAGAAACTCTTGAAGCGCTCGAGTCTCGAACAGATGTGGACTGTCGTCAAACTGAAAAACGGCAAACCCAACTCTGGCGACTACGGCTTCGGCTGGGACATCACCAGTAAAGGCGGACACAAAGTCATCGAACACGGCGGCTCGTGGCAGGGCTTCAAGAGCCACATCTCGCGTTACGTCGATGACAAACTTACCGTCGTAGTCCTCATCAACCAGGGCAACGCCGATCCCGGACCGATCACGGATCGCGTCGCGCACATGTACCTGACCGGCGAGGTCAAATAAAACACAGGAGGCTCGCGCCTCCCCGACAGGTCAGAGACCCGTCCCTACACGATCTTTTCGCCCACGCTCTTCGCCTGCGTAAACAGATACAGATAATCCGGCCCGCCGGATTTCGAATCCGTGCCGGACATATTGAATCCGCCAAACGGATGCGCTCCTACCATGGCGCCTGTACATTTGCGGTTCAGATACAGGTTGCCGACGTGGAACTCGCGCACCGCCCGGTCGAGTTTGTCGCGCGAACTGGAGTAGACCGCGCCCGTCAACCCGAAGTCGGTGTCGTTGGCGATTTCAAGCGCGTGGTCGAAGTTGCGCGATTTGATCACTGCAAGCACCGGCCCGAAAATTTCTTCCTGCTCCAGAGTCGACTTCGGAGGAATATCGGCGATCACGGTCGGCTGGATGAAATACCCTTCGCCGGCTTCGGTGGCGCGGGCGCCGCCGGTGATGAGGCGTCCGTCTTTCTTGCCGATCTCGATGTAGCGCAAAATATCCTTCATCGAGCCTTCGTTGATCACCGCGCCCATGCCCGCGTTCTCGGCGGGATCGCCAATCGTGATCCGCTCTACGCGCCCTTTCAACTTCTCCAGAAACTTGTCGTAGATGCGTTCGTCGATAATCGCCCGCGAGCAAGCCGAACATTTCTGTCCTTGGAATCCAAACGCCGCCTGGGCCACGCCTTCCACGGCCGCGTCCAGATCGGCGTCGGCGTCAACGATGATCGCGTCTTTGCCGCCCATTTCGAGGATCGTCCGCTTGATCCACAGTTGTCCCGGCTGCTGCGTCGCCGCCGAGTGATTAATGTGCAATCCAACTTCCCGCGAACCGGTAAACGCGACGTAACGCGTCTTCGCGTGAGAAACAATTGCGTCGCCGAACGTGGCACCGCCGCCAGGACAGAAGTTGACCACGCCTTCCGGCATCCCCGCTTCTTCCAGCAACTCGACAAACTTTGCCGCAATCGTCGGCGAGTCGCTCGACGGCTTGAGTACCACCGTATTTCCGCTGACGATCGACGCCAGCGTCATCCCCGCCATGATCGCGCAGGGGAAATTCCACGGCGGAATCACCGCGCCCACGCCGAGCGGAATGTACAGCAAGCTTCCGCGCTCGCCGGGCAACTCAATCGGCGGCTCGGCCTGCGCAAAACGCAACGCTTCGCGGGCATAGAACTCGCAGAAGTCGATGGTCTCGGAAATATCGGCGTCGGCTTCGGCCCAGTTTTTTGAAACTTCAAAGACCAGCCAGGCCATGAATTCCATCTTGCGGTCGCGCATCATGTCGGCGGTGCGGAACAGCAACGAGGCGCGTTCCTCGACTGTTGTCCGGCTCCACGTTGTAAACGCCTTCAACGCCGCTTGCATCGCGGGCTCAACGTGCTCCGTGCCGGCCTTCTGATGAATTCCGACAACCTCCGAGGGCCGCGACGGATTCAGCGAGCGAATCTTGTCGGCCGTCTTGATCCTCTTGCCGCCGATGATCAGGTCATATTCGCGTCCCAGTTGACCACGCACCTTGGCGATGGCGGAACGCATTCTGCGGGCATTGTCGTCGCGGCTGAAGTCAAAAAACGGCTCGGTGACAAACGGTCCGGTATGTAAATCCACGCGCGGACGCGGCGGAGCTTCGAGGGTTGCCATGGGAATGGTCCTTTCGGGTCTGAAGGATGTGCCTGGCTATTTTACACCTCAGGTTAGGCGTCAGGTCTCAGGTGTTAGGTGTCAGGCTTCAGGTCCGAGCCGTTTCCAGCTGGCAACGAGTGGGGGTACCCCCCTCCTCCCTCTCGGCTCTCAAATTATTGAGGGATAAGGACTTAATTTTTGACCATGTCCTAGATCTTTGAGTTTTAAGGAGTTAGGGGCAAAATCTTGGGAACAAAGGAGTTAGGGCGCTTTGTACGGATGATATTTTCAAGGAGCTATGTGGATGTGATTACGATTATCTTGTAGGGGTGGTGGTAGTCAAGGACCATTATGGGAAACGGCAGCTGCCATGAACAGGCCCGCCCAAGCGAAGCTTAGACGGGACACCGTGCGTTCTGTGCAAAACGAGCGGGCTTTCGTTCGAATCCCACTGACTATTGCCTACATGCTGTCATCAAAAACCAGACTGTCTACGACGGTCGCACCCATTTTCCAGGCGGCATCCCAGTCGGACTCCGGGCTCTCGAAAACGATCAGATAGACGGTATTGGTTTTCGGATTGGCTACCATCAGGGTGCGGTCCTCTTCGTTGCCGTCCGCAAAAGCATGCTTGGCTTGGACTCCGAATTCTTTGAGCGACCCCACGTCCTTCGCCCATTTCTCGGCGTGGGCTCTGGTCGCATATTTATCAATCACCTTCTGCGCGTATTCAGCCGCCCACTTCTTCTTGTAGTACACAAACACCGTGAGTCCCGTTCGGAACTCCTGGTTGTTGTCGAGACTTTCTTTGGTTATGTAGTAAGCAGGATGGCCATGAGTTACCTCATGCTTGTAGAACCAGCCCGTGGGTTTTAGAACAGCCGTCTTGAGTTCCGGAACCTCTTGCCACGTAAATCCTTCTGGAGCGGCTGCCCGGTCTCCAGCAAACAAGACTTGGACAAAAAGCACTGACAAAAACAATAAAGGCAAAGCTCTTCGCATAACTCTGTTTTCTCCTCAAGAAACAGATGCAGGAGCAACGGCTTTGGTTACGAGAACTCTGGCTAAAAAGTGAGAGGCTTCGAAGACAACACATGCAAAGCACGTTCCTGTTGAGCCTCACCCCCTGCCAACCCGCCCGCCCTTGGACACCCAATCCGGCGCCGAATCCGTCCTCTGACGCAGCAGCAGGTACAGTTGCGCCGCATGATGTTGCACGTGCCGCATGTTGTAAAGAAGCAGTTCCCCATTGCCCATATTGCGATAGTCAAACGGACACGGCGCGACCGCCCAGACATCGGTCATGCCCGCCATCACGCCGTCCAATGTTTTGCGGCAGTGCTCGAGGTAGGCGAGCAGCTCATCCTTTGTATACGCCCGCTCCGGCGGAACGCCGTCCGCGAGTTCCGTCAGCCCAAACGGCGCCGGCGGACGGAATTCCGCTTCCCCTACCGGCGCGAGATACATATCGAGAAAGAAGAGCGTGTGAAACGCGATGTACCAAAACGCCCGCGGCGGCTCCCCGGACCACACCGAATCCGGACAAGCCTGGATCGCGTTCGCCAGCATGTCATTCGCAGCCTGAAACTGCTGCCGGATTGCGGATCTCCAAAAGTCGTTCATAGCGGCGGGTGCCTGAGTCATTCGCGCTCCTTGATGAGTGGGCTTTGGTTACAATTTTACGGGGAGGGGTGGCGCGGTCAAGTGCGGCAGTTTCGTTCTGCGCTGATTCGGGACGGGAAACGTCCCGTCCGCCCCTTGGAGGAAACCGCGGACAAGGAAACTGCAAACAGGAAACAGATTCGATTTCAAAGAGGAGAACAAAGAGAGGAGAACAAAATGACAACCAAAGGAAAAGTCCTGGTACTGGTATCGAGCGGTCACGGCCTTGCCCTTGAAAGATGGCAAGGTTTATAAGGGCGCTGGCTACTACCTCAACGAGCTGACGGTTCCAACTCGCGCCCTGATGAAGGAAGGCTACGAAATCACTTTCGCCAACCCCAAAGGCAACACGCCGCAACTGGATGTCAATTCAGCCACAGCGCAGTTCTTCGGCGGCGACGAGGCTAAGCTTCAGGACTATCTAATATTCCGCGACAGCCTGGCTGGGCTCCGAAATCCAACTCGCATCTCCGATGTCATCGCATCGGGCCTGGATCAATATGACGCCGTTTTCGTCCCCGGCGGCCATGGTCCGATGATGGATCTTCTCGATGATCCCGACGCCGGCACCGTGCTGCGACACTTTCATGAAACATCCAAGCCTACGGCGGTGCTCTGCCATGGCGGCGATTTCGCTTCTCTCGGCTTCTCCGAATTCGAAGGAGGTGGTCGCCGCGCTGACGGCGGGCGATATCGCTGGAGCGCGGGCAAAGGCTAAAGGTTGGATCTATGCTGGATACAAGATGACTGTCTTTTCGACAGCCGAAGAGCAGCAGCGGGAGCCGCTTGAGATTGGCGGCAAGGTTCTCTTCTACCCGGACTTCGCCTTGCAAACGGCGGGCGGTGACGTAAGTGTGGTCGAGCCTTGGAAGAGCTACGTCCTGCAAGATCGCGAGCTGATCTCCGGTCAGAACCCGTTCTCGGATGAAGCGCTTCTGAAACTACTTCTACCGGCACTCAGTGAGAAAAAGAAGGTTTCAGCGGCGTGAGAATCGAGTAAGAGACTGGGGACAGAGAGACCTGTCCCCTGGTTTTCAGGGTTCCTCCATATTCGCTACGACAGCAGGACGACGCCCGTGGTTTTCGCCGCGCGGCGCAATTGCTCATCCAGCGTGGCCAGGGGGAGGCCTTGCCGCAGGGCGAGGTCCAGGTAGGCCGCGTCGTATCCCGATAAAGACTGTTGACGCGCAACCGGCAGGATGTGGTCGAAGGCGCGGGGCGCATCGATGGGGAGGACCGCGATGGGCAGGGCGGCGATTCTCTGAAGAAGGGCCGTGACCTGCGCCAGGAGAATGCGGTTACGGCGCTCTGCGATCAGCAAAGCGTTGGCAACTTCCACCGGCCAAATGGCAGGAACCAGGGCTTCGGCGCCTGCCGAAAGCAGGTCGAGAACGCTCTCAGTGAACTTGGTCGCTTCGTCCTCAAAGCACCAGGCGACGGCCACTGACGCATCGAGCACGAAGCGTTTAGTAGCGGCGGCCTTCATCGATTAGCTCGCGTATGGAAAGTTTCCCCAGCGTGGCCCCGCGACGCAGCCGGCGGATGGAGGCGGCTAAAATGTGACCGTCTTCTTTCTGGCCGGAGTCGGGTGGAGAAAGCTTGGCAACCGGGATTCCCCGCCTCGTGATCTGAATGGTCTCGCCTTTCGAGGCTCTCTGGAGCAGCTCATTGAGGTGAGTTTTGGCGTCGAACGCACCTACGGTTTTCATGTCTGCATTATCTCATAGAACAGACTAGTCGATCAACTAGTTTGGTCCCACTGTGCGTCGGTCCCCGCATTTCGCAGGTTTGGGTTTCTATTTTTCATGCTCGAATCCGCGGCTGACGCGGAACACGTGACCATCGGGATGGCGAAGGTGCATCTCCCGGACGTTCCACGGCATATCGGTGGGGGGAAATGTGACCTCCAGCCCGGCGGCGACGCAGTGCTTGTGCATCTCGTCCACGTTGTCGACCCAGACGGACATCCAGACGCCCTTGTCGCCCTCTTCGTCTCCGTCCTGCTGAAAGGTGGTGGTGTTCGCGCCGCGGCCGCGGCCTCCCTGCGCCCCCTGGCAAAGAAAGATGCAAGTTTCCGTGCCCGATCCAACGGCGCCAAACGTCGGAGGCGTTCCCCAGTCCCACAATTTCTTCCATCCCCACTTCTCAAACCACGCGACCGTGCCGCCGATGTCGGACACGTTCAATATCGGAGTCAAACCTTTGGCTTCCATGGCGGAAGCAGGATACCACCCGGCGAACCGGGGGGTTGGTCTACTGTTGGCGGGAAACGGGGCACTAGGCGCTCCAGACGTAACTCACGTTCATTTACACGTACTGAGTATGAGAGGTCACAGAACGACATCAGACCGCCAGCCGCGAGAAGCCTTTCCTGCAGACTCCGCCGCTGCCCACTTCTCGCAAAGAACGAAATGGGGCACCCGGCTCGACAAAAGATAGCTCCATTTAGTTACTTTTTAGGATAGACCGAGTACAATCTGCAATCGCCATGGGCGAAGAGGAAGGCGGCGCTCTCGAGATGAAGGACCTATCATCGACGTCGTTCGGATATCTCATCGCTTTCCTGCTCCCAGGTCTGCTGGGACTCTATGCCTTGAGTTATTGGGTGCCTCAGGTGAAAGACCAGTTGCAGCCGTTCTTGAGCGCCACGGCGACGGTCGGCCCTTCACTCACGCTGCTTCTGATCGCGGTCGGGGCCGGTCTAGTCGTGAGTGCGGTTCGGAACTTTGTGCTCGTCAAATTTTGGAGCGAGTTCGTGTTGAAGAAGCCCGCTCTCCGCGCAGACTTGTATAGGGTCTTGAACGCCGAGAAGTTGGCAGTGCACAAGGCCCTGGCTGAGGAGCATTACAGGTACCACCAGTTCTACGGAGGCTGCTTCGTGGCCCTGGCCGTCATGTTCGCAGGCGTGCTTTACGGTTGGTTTATTCAAGGGACACCAAGGCCAAGTTATCTCGGTATTACGGCCTATGTGGTGGCGTTCCTGCTGACGGAAGTGGTCTTGGAGAGGTCAGCGATGGACTGCAACTGCAAGTATGTCGACAAGTGCAACACCCTGCCAGACGAAAAACCACAGTGAAAGAGGACCTTCTAGATGACGAACGGATTTCACAAGGATGTGCCAACTCGCGACCGCGCCCAAGAGCCTCCGAAACCCAAGCCCCCAAAACCATCGCCGCCACAACCCACGCCTAAGAAGAAGTAGGAGTAACATCGTCTATAGGTGAAAAAGAAGCAGAAAGGTCAGAAGAAACAGCAGTCTCATGCGCACCACTACGTGCCACAGTGGTACCAGAAGAGATTCATTCCTGCGGGCAAGACTAAGCTACTCTACCTCGATCTTCATCCTGAAACCGTCGTGCGCGACGGTGTGAGTTACCAACGGCGCGCCTTGAGGCGCAACTTGGGGCCAGCAAGTTGCTTCTACCTAGAAGACCTTTACACCGTGAGCTTCGGGAGTCAAACCACCGACGGAATGGAGAGGCTGTTCTTCGGCCAGATTGACGACAAGGGACGCTCGGCCGTAGAGCACTTCGCGGAGTATGGCGGCATAGCAGAAGGGACGAAGCACGCATACCGTTGGCTTGCCCCTTACATGGGCGCGCAGCGGTTCAGGACGCCGAGAGCGCTGGACCTGATAAAGAGGCGTCTCGGCAGGCCGCAGCACAACCTGGCGCTCGCCATGCTGCACGACGTCTTCCAGCGACACGCGACGATGTGGGCGGAGGGCGTGTGGGAGATCGTCAGGGCGAGGCAGAGCCCGACCAAGTTCATTGTCACGGACGACCCGGTCACGTTCTACTGTAAGCACGTGTTCCCGAGTGAGTGGTCGTATCCCAACGAAATGTCGCTTTATCAGACCGGGACTCGGACGATCTTCCCGCTCGGGCTGGACTCTTGCCTCATCATCACCCACTTGCAACTCGTGCGCAATCCCTGGAACAGCCCCGTCGAGCCTCGCGCGAACGCCCGCGACTTCGACACGGTGATGAAGCACATGGGCCAGATTCAATTCGGGCGCGAGCTCGACGAGGACGACGTGATGCGGATCAACTACATCCTCAAGAAGCGCGCCTCGCGGTACGTGGCCGCCCCCGAGGAGGAATGGCTCTACCCGGAGCGGCGGGTCTCGACGACGGACTGGGGAAAGCTGGACGACGACTGGTTCCTGTTTCCCAACCTTTGGCGGGTCGGCTTCACGACGGGAATCATGGCCGGGGGCGGCAAAGGCCGCCCGTACGCGGCTGACGAATACGGGTTCAAGCCGTGGCAGCCGGAGTACCAAGACAAGGCCCGCCACGATCGCGACTGGGGCACATTCGAGCATGCCAAGCGTGAATGGGCCGTGAAGCGGCTTGGGAGGTCCAGGGCGCAGACCGACGAGCACATGGGAAGGGACGTCGGGGACAAGATAATGGACGACTTCTTGCGCGAACAGGGCCTTCTGTACGGGCCTATGGAGCGCCCCTATGATTGGAAGGAATCAACCGAGGTTGAAAGGTGACTGCCTAGCATGGAAATCTACGTGATCGTGCCGCTACTGTCTCTCGTCGGCGCCGGGCTCGGCGCGTACCTTGGCTCCTACCTCAAGAGGAAGGGCGAGAACCTAGCGACGCACGAGGACATCGGTAGGCTCGTCGATCAGGTTACCGCGGTGACTCAGGCCACCAAGGAGATCGAGGCCAAGATTTCGAACGAGGTGTGGGACCGGCAGAGACGTTGGGAATTGAAGCGGGACGTCCTCCTCGCAGCAGCCAGGGATCTGAACGCAATGCAGGAAGCCTTAATTGGTTTCCATTCGGCGTACGCCGCCTCCACGAAGTCAGGCAACGACAACCCGGAGGCAAAGGGAGCGGCGGTAGATGCTTGGGGAAAGGCAGGTGCTGCTTTCGACGCGGCCACCGCGATCGTCGGGATCGTGTGCAGCGCAGATGTGAAGGCCGCCCTTCATGACTCAGGACTCTTGATGAGAAAGGTAGGACTAGAACTGTTCAAGAACAATTTAGACGGATTTCTGCCGTCCCTGCCGAAGGTGGTCGCATCGGTGTCTCTTTCGTCTGATGCAATCAGGAAGGAACTTAACGTCGAAGAATCAACTCGTAAAGAGGGCCTAGTCCTCAATGAAAAAGGCCCGGCGGGTGGCCCGGGCAACCAAATCTAAAATAATTCCGAGGGTGCCCCGTCCAAGCTTTGCTTGGGCGGGGATTTTCGCTGGTCGTCACAGGTGGTCCGATGCGGACGACAGCGGGGTTCGCGGTGTCCGCTTAGGTCAACTTCCCCACCCTAACGTCGCAAAATGCGCGACGTTAGGATGGGGCACCCGTTTTGTTTCTGTGAGGAGAATGTGCGCCACCCGCCACTGACCGCATCTAACATTTCGCGGATACTGTATCGAAATTGGAGTCGCCCATGAACGCCGTACAAATCGACCAAAAGAGCTACGAGATGCCCCCGCGAGAGGGGATCAGCATTGCGCATTTTCTCACCGTCGCCGACGTCGAGCGATCGGCTCGCTACTACGAAAAGGTCTTCGGCGCTCGCATTCTCACCATGGGGGATGGCAACGCGCCTCCGTACCTTCAGCTTGCGAATATCTGGATGATTCTGAACGTTGGCGGCGGCCCGACCCCGGATAAGCCGACGGTAACGCTCAGCGTCCCCGACCCGAATCACATCAACAGCTTTATGAATTTCCGCGTTGCGGATATTCAAGCCTGCTATGAATTGTGGAAAAGTCGAGGAGCGGAGTTCATCACGCCGCCGATCCCCAAGTACGGCGAGATACGCTGCTACATCCGCGATCCTGACGGATACATTATCGAGGTTGGACAGAGCACCAACCTGACGTACGGTTAACGGCGGCCCCGGCGGGCCAAATCGAATCACAATCCGGTTAGCGTCGTTTTGACTTCCTGGCCGCGCGGGCTTTCGGAGTGGCCTTGGCTTTCTTCGGCGTCGGTTTCGGTTTCGTTTTTGCTGTCGATTTGACGCGAGTCGCGGCGGGGTTCGACACCAGCATGTCAGAGAGTTCGTAGGCCTCCCGAAGCCAGTCGGTGATGGGCGCCTCCACTTCGTCCCGGTGCCTGATCTGCAGGATGTGATAGATCTTGTGCTTCGATGAGCGATCGGCGCGCCTCACTTGAGGAGCCTTCACCGTGCGGCCCAGGAACACGCAGACTTCGAGAAAGTTCGTCTTCGGACGCACGAAGAAGTAACACGACTTGCGCGAGAACATGATTGATTTGTGCGAGGCGTAAATCCGCTGCTCTCCGAAAGAGGCGGCAGTCTCGCGCAGACGCTCCCAGGCGTCCTGGAGATCTTCCGAGAGACCCTGCGTGAGGGCTTCTTCGGTCGTGGTCCAGCAGTCGTGCTCCTCCCCTTCCCCAACCCACTGCTTGCAGTGGTAGCACTCTCGACCTGCCATGGTCCCATTGTAGTGAGAAGGCGCCACCCTCCCACCCTTCCCCAAACCGCCCTGCCGAATTTCATTGACAGCCGTCATCTGACAGCTAACAATCCTAAAGCCACTATAGCTGTCGTCGAGCTCTGGTGAAGTGCCGCCTAAGCCCAATGGGCTCTAGATTTTAGCTGTAAGTTCTTTGACATCAAGATTTTAGGCGGAAATCATACCCTAAACTGCTGATTCCAAAAGACCGAGGGGGGAGGGGAGGGGGGTACCGGTTATCAAATGGTAAACCCCTAAAAACCTTGCGGAGACGCTGCCCCATCGAGAAGTACTCGGCCTATTGCCCCAGAAACGCGGACGCACGCTGAGTCACGGCGGCGTCCTCGCAGGCAGGCGTTTGATGGCCGCAGTCGCTGTTGAATTCCAGAACCTCGGCGTGGATCAGTTTGGCGAAGGCTTTCGCGGGCTCGGGAGTAACAACATGATCGTTGCTCCCAACGACGACTAATACTTTGGCCTTCACGGCGGCGGCGGCTTTTTCCATGGAGCCCCCAAAGACGTCGGAAACATCCAACGACATCATCGCTTCCATCTGCCGGATGTGGTCGTTGGCGTCGGGGCCGGGCTTCTTGGCATCGGTCTCCAGTGTGCCGAGAACTTTTTCGCGAGTGTTCTCGCGATTGAACTGTTGCGGAGTCTTCCCCACCAGCGCGCCGAACTCCGCCAGTTGCAAGCCTGCGGGATTCTCGGAGTAATCTCCGCCTTTCCATCCGGGATCCTTCTTGATGGCGTCGATTTCGGACTTCCACAGAACGAGGTCATAGGGCGCAAGGCGCGGCGATCCGGCCATGGGAATGGCGAAGTCCATGAAATCGGGATAGGAGACGATCCACTGGAAGGTCTGCATCCCTCCCATGGACACGCCGATCACGGCTTTGACATGCTGAAGGCCCAACTCTCGGGTGAGGAGTTCGTGCTGGGTGTTCACCATGTCGCGCATCTGGATTTTGGGGAAATACATTCGCTGCTGGTTCGGGCTAT
Organism: uncultured Acidobacteriota bacterium; assembly: GCA_963799305.1. Taxonomy (GTDB): domain Bacteria; phylum Acidobacteriota; class Terriglobia; order Terriglobales; family Acidobacteriaceae; genus Acidiflorens. The sequence continues at coordinate 139,837 of CAWCWX010000005.1, forward strand.
TGGATGGAGAGATCGAGACACCGTTGGCCAGCGCGTCGATGAGGACAACGAAGTATTTCGAGGGGTCCGCGATCCGGCCGGGGCCGACCTGACCCTGCAACTGCTCGCTCGTACCGGTGGCCCAGGTCGGAATCACGATGGCATTCGACTTGTCGGCATTGAGGTGTCCGAAGGTGCGATAGCCGATGCGGCAATCGCGGAGAGTCTCGCCGCTGACGAGTTTGAAATCTCCGAGCTTGGCGAATTGTAGTTTGCCGTCCTGGGCGAAGAGAGGGATGGCGAGGAACAGGAGGCATGAGAGTGCGTATTTCTTCATGGCGTCGAATTGTAACGCAGAGTTAGCGGCGGACCGCGGTCGCGGCTTCCACGGGTTCCAGGCGCGCTGTGAAGTGGCGAAGGAACGGCGCTTCATAGGCTAGCTTCATTCCCGGAATGCGTTCGCGGTTCTTCCAGACTTCGAGGATCACTTCGACCACGTAGTCGATGTGGCTCTGGGTGTAAACGCGGCGAGGGATAGCGAGGCGGACCAGGTCCATGCGGGCGGACTGCCCGAACATGAGAGTGCCGATTTCTACCGAGCGGATTCCGCCTTCGAGATAGAGTTCGTTGGCCAGGGCTACGCCGGGAAATTGGTCGGCGGGGATGTGGGGGAGGAAGGCGCGGGCGTCGATGTAGATGGCGTGGCCTCCGGGTGGCTGCACGATGGGGACGCCTTGTTCGGCGATGTGATTGCCGAGGTAGGCGGTGGAGGCGATGCGGTATTCGAGATAGCTTTCTTGCAGGGCTTCCTGAATACCGACGGCGATGGCTTCAAGGTCGCGTCCGGCAAGGCCGCCGTAGGTGGGATAGCCCTCGGTGAGGATCAGAAGATTTTTTTCCTGCTGCGCCAGGACGTCATTGTTGGTGCAGAGGAAGCCTCCGATGTTGGCCATGCCGTCTTTCTTGGCGGACATGGTACAGCCGTCGCCGTAGGTGAACATTTCCTGGGCGATTTCTTTGGGAGTCTTGTTTTCGTAGCCAGGTTCGCGGAGTTTGATGAAGTAGGAATTTTCAGCGAAGCGGCAGGCGTCGAAGTAGAGAGGAATCTTGTGCTCGCGACAGACGGCGCTGACGGCTTTCACGTTTTCCATGGAGACGGGCTGGCCTCCGCCGGAATTGTTGGTCACGGTGAGCATCACTAGTGGAATGCGCTCGCGGCCTACGTTTTGGATCCAGGTTTGCAAGGCGGCAACGTCCATGTTGCCTTTAAAGGGGTGCTTCTGGCTGGGCTGATGGCCTTCGGGAATTACGATATCGACGGCCTCGGCTCCTACGAACTCGACGTTGGCGCGGGTGGTATCGAAGTGGGTGTTGTTGAGGACGAAATCGCCTTTCTTGCACATCACGCTGAACAGGATGCGCTCGGCGGCGCGTCCCTGATGGGTGGGAATGACGTGCGAGTAGCCGAAGATGTCCTGGACGGAGGCGCGGAAATTGTCGAAGCTGCGGCTGCCGGCGTAGCTCTCGTCGCCTTCCATCATAGCGGCCCATTGCTGGGTCGACATGGCGCCGGTGCCGGAGTCGGTGAGCAGGTCGATGAGGACGTCGTCCGCGGCCAGGAGGAAGAGGTTGTAATTTGCGGCGCGCAGAAATTGTTCACGCTCGGCGCGGGTGGTCCAGCGGATGGGCTCGACGCTCTTGATGCGAAAGGGCTCGATGATGGTGCGGTGCATCGGATTCCTCCTTGGCTGGCGAAAAACGCAGGCGCTAAAGCGCCGGTCCATTCAATTGCCTTACGGCACGGCTGAAGCCGTGCCCTCCCGAAAAGCTCAAAACTTACGGCACTTTCACACTCACGGCACGTTCACCGAGTCGCGGCGTTCGGCGGGAACGTAATTTACGGCGGCGGTGCGTTCGAGTTTGTCCCAGGCGAACGGTTTGCCCTGGATGGCGCGTTTCAGGGTCTTGATCAGCACGATGGAAAAAAGTTGGCGATAGGCGAAGCGTTGCAGCCAGACCTGGCTCAGGAGCCAGCCGTCTTCGCGGGCTTCGGGCTGGCGGCGCTCGAGCAGGAAGGCCAGTGCCGAGGCAAGAAAGTCGATGATCAGGAACGCAGCAAAGTACACCACCAGCTTGATGAAATTTGCGGGATCGGTGGAATCGGGGTGGAAGTATTTGCTGATCGCATACCAGAGGGCTCCGCCTACAAACATGATGTCGATGAAGGGCGAGACCAGGGGCAACAGGATCTGAAAAATCAAAATGTTCGGTAATGCCACGAATCCGAGCACGCCCTTACGAGCAAAAACGGCGCTGTGCTTCGACACGGCTTGCAGGATTCCAAATGACCAACGGAAGCGCTGGCGCATGAGTCCGTTGGCGTTGGTGGGCGCTTCGGTGAAAGCGAGGGCCAGGTCTTCGTATTCGACGCGATACCCGTTGCGCAGGAGAGCCATGGTGAGGTCGGCGTCTTCGGCGACTGTGTCCACGTGATAGCCGCCCTCTTCGCGAACGGCGCTTACGCGCCATGCGCCAATGGCGCCGGGAACGACGCTGACTGCGCCCATGGTGTTCAGCGCGCGGCGTTCGAAGTTCTGGCTGGTGATGTATTCGAGGGCCTGCCAGCGGGTCCAGAGATTTACGCGGTTGCCGACTTTGGCATTGCCCGCGACCGCGCCGACTTTGGGATTGAGGAAGTGCGGCACCATGCGGGCGATGGCGTCAGGGGCAATGATAGTGTCGGCGTCGATGCCGACGAAGATTTCGGCGTCGCCAATGTGTTCGAGACCATAGTTGAGGGCTTCGGCTTTACCGCTGTTGGTCTTGGTCAGGATGACGACTTTTCCTTCTGCTACTTCCTTGCGAAACAACTTGCGCGCGACTTCCAGGGTGCGGTCGGTGGAGCCGTCGTCGATCACAATGACATGCAGGTTGGGATAGTCGGAATCGAGGGCACCTTGAATGGTGCGTTCGATCACTTTTTCTTCGTTGTACGCGGGAATCAGGATCGCGACTCTGGGTTGATAGGCTGCCAGCTGCTCGGGCGTGCCGTGAACATGGGAGCGCAGGCGATCGTAGATGGCGAGAACGCCGATGGAGATGAGGCGTCCGGTCATGAGCACGTCGCCGACAAAGAAGATGGCTACGATGCCGACCAGAATGCCGTCAAAGAGCGCGAAGCTCACCCAATTCAAGCGGGCGCCCCAAAACTCGTTCGCGGCCAGCGGAGGCATCACATCCGCCTTGGTCTTACCGAGCAACTGGTTGACGAGGACAAACTCGAAACCGCGGGCGCGAGCGCCTTCGATAATCAGCGGGAGGGCCTGCACGGTCGCGGCACGATTCCCGCCGCCGTCGTGAAGAAGAATGATGTTGCCGCAGACCTGGTCGGTGGGGGCGCAGGGCGGCAGATGGTTGAGGACGTCGGAGGCGATCTGTTGCGGAGAATGCCTGGGATCGTCAGTGCGCCAGTCGTGCGGGTCATTTTTGCTGCCCACGGTAATGTAGCCCATGTCCTGGGTGACTTCGAGCGGACGCACCTGGTCTTCGGTGTCGGGCTCCTGATCGATTGAGTAGGGCGGACGAAACAGAACCGTACGAATTCCCAACCGGCTGGCGAACAAGCGCTCGGTCAGGTTCAACTCCACCTGCATGTAGCGGGAGCCGATATTGCTGATGTCGGGATGGGTGAAAGTGTGATTTCCGATCTCGTGGCCTTCGCGGTAGATGCGACTCGTCAGGTTGCCAAAGTTGTCGGCCTGAAGTCCGATGAGAAAAAATGTCGCGGGTGCATGCTCTTTCTTCAGCACGTCAAGAATCTTGGGGGTCCACTGGGGATCGGGACCGTCGTCAAAGGTGATGGCGAGTTGCTTTTTGCTGGCGCCATAGCGCGCGACACGGTAGGGCTCGGGCAAATCCTGAAAAGTTTCGTCGTTGATCAGGCCGGTTGGGGCGTCCACGGTAAGATCGCGCTTGCCATCGGCGGGGCGCGCTTCGATGCGCAGGATTTCGCCTTCGCCTTCCATGTCGACATCCTGGCCGGGCGGAACGTCGCGCAACTTGTCAACGGCGCCGGAATCGCCGGGTACATCCCACACTCGCCAGAGGGTTCGATCCTCCGCGCCTAATCGCCAGAGGGCGAAGGTCTGGATACCGAGCGTTTGGGCTGCCCGCATCTCGTTCAGGGCGGTCGCGGCGTCGAGAAACCAGACGTCGTGCTTGAAGTTCTGCTCGTCGAGATAGCTGAAGTGCGGGTTGAGGCTGTCGCCATCGAAGTCGATGTCTTCTTCCGAGTCGCGCGATCCCAGCCAGGCGTCTTGCACGGAAACGTTTTTGTCGAGCAGTCCGGGCGGAAGCTTTCCCTTCTTCGGCTTCTCGACCCAGTCATATCCGTAGTTGCCAATGGCGCAGATGAGCTTCTCTTTCGGAATGGTTTCAATCGCGGATTGGAGGTTGGAAGCGAACCAGTCCTGGGACGCCACCGGTCCGGGCTTTCCCCCGGGATAATGCTCGTCGTAATTCATGATTACAACGCCATCGGCGGCGGCGGAAATGGCTGCGTAGTCGTAGTCCGAGTTACGCACCTGCACGCTGACATAAAGTTTCATCCCACGAGCATGCAGGTCCGAGGAGAGTTCCTGTAATAAGGCGACGTATCCGCGCTGGCCCGACTTCGGGAAAGATTCGAAGTCGACCATCAATCCCTTGTAGTGATCGGAGGCGAGGAATGCCGTGACTTCGCGGCGGAAGCGGGCGCGGGCTCCGGGGTCATTGAGAAAGGGGGCAATCCCGATGAAGTCGGTGCCGTCAAAATTCTGCACGACCGGAAACACTTCGACACTGGCGCCTTCCGACTTGAGGAACGGCATCACCTTGTCGTCAACGGAGTGCACGTTCCTGCCATGGACCACGTCGAACATTTTGTTGGTTTCCGGATCGACTCCTTGCAGGCGGCCGTCGGGCGTCAGGACTTGCAGCCACACGGGAAAAAGAAGATCGATCTGGCGGGCATTCTCACGCAGGGACGAGAAGCTGGCGGCGTCCCAGGAAACGTAGAAGGCGGCGCGCACGCCTTCTTCGGCGTTCAGCTTGATTTGGGACGGGGCTTTGCGGGAACGGCGGCGGTGTCCGGCACGGGCCAGAGTAGCAACGCGGCGTTTTTCGCGGGCCTTGTCTTTTTCGTTTTCCTTGAGGGCGTGGTAGGGACGCTTTTCCGAGCGAAGGGAGAGGTCGGGCAAGGGCTCGCTGCTCAGGACGGTGTAGATGAAGAAAATCAGCAAAAACGTGAGGGTAAGGGCGGCCGCGTCAACAATACGGCGAATCCGTTTCCAGCGCGCCTGATTGGGATCGAGAAATACCTGTTTTGCCATTGCCGGGTGTTATTCCATCGTAGCACTTAAGGCATGCGGCTTTTTAGCTCTTAGCTTTTAGCTCTTAGCTTTTAGCTCTTAGCTCTTAGCTTTTAGCTTTTAGCTTTTAGCTCTTAGCTCTTAGCTTTTAGCTTTTAGCCAAGGCTTTCGATGTCAATGGGCGGCTAAAGGCTAAGAGCTAAAGGCTAAGAGCTTAAGAGCCGGGCGCTCAATGCTATATTGCCTCTGTGCTCAGCCTGCTCCGGAGACATCCGCGGTTTTTCGTTGGAACACTTCTGGCTGGTTTGTTGTTGCGGCTTATCTTTTTCGTCTATTTCCCCGCGGTTACGGACGATTCCCGCGTCTACGCTGATTTTGCCACCAACTGGCTTCAGCATGGGATCTACGGCACCACGCAGGCGGGCACGATTGTGGCCACTGATGATCGGCTGCCGGGGTATCCCGCTTTTCTGGTAATGGTTTTCGGGTTGTTTGGAATGGGGAATTTCCGGGCTGTGATGGTGGTTCAGATTCTCGTGGATCTGGGCACATGTCTCATCATTGCCGATCTGGCGCGACGAGCTGTTTCCGATCGTGCGGCGCGAATTGCCTTCGTACTGGCTGTTCTTTGCCCTTTTCTCGCGAACTATGCCGCGGCGGTACTCACGGAAACATTGGAAGTGTTCTTCACCGCCCTGGCACTCGATTGCGCCGCTGCCGGTTTGGATCGACTGGAACGGGAGCAGGTCCGCTGGCTCGCCTGGGCGGGATCAGGTCTTGCCATCGCGGCCTGCATTCTTTTGCGCCCCGATGGCGGGATTCTGCTCGGATCGGTCGGGCTCTATTTAACATTTTTGATTGGAATCCGCTGGCGCAGGAATTCGAATCCCGTTCCCGCAGTCAAGGCACTGATTGTCCTCGCCCTATGCGCGCTCCTCCCACTGGTGCCTTGGACTATTCGCAACTTTCGCACGCTTCATCGGTTCCAACCGCTGGCGCCCCGGTACGCAACCGAGCAGGATGAACTCGCGGCACGAGGATTCAATCGCTGGGTGCGCACCTGGATCGCGGATTACGCCTCGGTGGAAGAGATCTACTGGAACGTTCCCGGCGAGAAGATCGATCCTGACAAGTTGCCGTCACGGGCTTTTGATTCTCTGTCCCAGCGCCAAGCGACGCTGGAATTGATCAATGACTACAACCAGTCCGGCGAGGTAACACGCGAGCTCGACGCCCGCTTCAATCAGCTGGCGGCACAGCGAATTCACGAGCGCCCGGTGCGATATTTTGTCGTTCTCCCGACTCTGCGCATTGCGGACATGTGGCTGCGGCCTCGAACCGAACTTCTGCCTCCGGATGTGCGCTGGTGGGAGTTTAATGACGATACCAAGGCATCCATTCTCGCGGTGGTCCTTGGGCTATTGAATCTGGCCTATGTTGTAACCGCTCTTCTGGCGTTGACTCATGAGGCGCGCCGAATTCGCTACCTCGGTTTACTGCTGGGATTTGTCGTGCTCCGGTCAGCTTTTCTGGGGACGCTGGAGAACCCCGAAACCCGCTATACGCTGGAGCTCTACCCGGTCACGATTGTTCTGGCAGCGAGATTTATGTCCGGCTGGCGGTCCGATCGGGGACTAAACACCAAGACTTCTCTACGTTAATTTTTCAGCGACGGGCTGCCTCGGCTCGCTCCTCGGCTGCTTTGATCGATTCTCCCAGCTGCTCGTAGGCATCCGCGAGGAATAGGTGCGCTTCGCGCGAATCGGGCTGAACCTCTACTGCCTTTTGCAGATTCGGCAAAGCCTCCGCCGCGTGATGCTGCAACGAGAGAATCCGGCCACGCAGCAGGTTGGCGCGGTAGTGGGCGGGATCGAGCCCAAGGCAAATATCCAGATGGTCCATCGCCTCGGGTACGCGATCTGTGCGAGCGTAGACTGACGCCAAGGAAAATTGCGCGTCCGCCCATTTCGGAGCGCGCGCCACGGCGGCCTCAAACTCTGGCGCCGCGCCTTTCCAGTCGCCGGTTTCAAACAGAGCGAGGCCGAGTTCGTAGCGGCCGAGGCCGTTGTCGGGCATCAGCTTGACTGCTTTTTGGAGGGGCCCCAGCGCATCGGTAAAGTTTTTCAGGCGCGCCTGCGCAATGCCGTATTGCATGTTGGCGACCGGAAGGTTGGGCTCCTCGGCGAGCGTCTTCTTCAGCAATGGGATGGCTTCTTGGTAACGCGCGTCTTCTATATCAAACATGGCGTCGTGCAACAGGTTGGAAACTTGAATTTTCGTTTTCGGATCGGTGCCGTTTAGCTTGTCGCTGTCCTTGGCTTCGCTGGAATCCGAAGCTACATATCCCAGCGCCTGTAGCTTTTGCATCTGTTCGGCGTCGGGCTTGGCGAGATTGACGAGAGTCTGGCTGGTCCGGGCGCGAAAGGCGTCGAGCTGGGAACTGAGTGTGTCCGCGACAGCTTTCGCGGTCGGGGCCAGATTGTGGGCATCCTCGGGATCGGCGGCCTGGTTGTAGAGTTCGCGCTCGGGCGCGCGAATGTAGAGATATTTGCCGGTGCGGAGAGCACGTAGTGAACTCCAGCCGAAGGCGCGATGGGGATAATCGGTCTCGGCGTAGGCGGAGCGATCATCGGCAGCCGACGCGGCCTTGGCCGCGGGCTTCATTAGATTCGACAACGATTCCCCCTGCATCTCTTTCGGAATGGCAAGGCCGGCTTCTTGCAGGATCGTCGGTGCAACATCGACCAGACGTGCGCGGGTTTCGATCCGCTGACCGGCTGAATGGCTGGCGGGTAGCTTGAAGACCAGCGGGACGTGGAGAGTTTCGTCGTACAGGAAAATCCCGTGCGTATTCTCGCCGTGCGCTCCTAAGGATTCACCGTGATCGGCCATTACGGATATCAGCGTTTCGTCATACAGACCGTGTTTGCGAATTTCGTCGAGAAGTTTGCCGACACAAGAATCGGCGTAGGCAATTTCGCCGTCGTAAGGTTGCGCAGAAAAGCGAGTCTTGTAAGGCGCCGGAGGATCGTAGGGATCGTGGGCATCGTAGAGATGCACCCACAGAAAAAACGGTCCGTTCGGCAACTGGCTCAGCCATGCCAGCGCGTGATTCACTACATCGCCGGCGCGTCGCTCCACTGTCTTGTAGCGATCCGCGCCGTGACGGCGCAGATGAAAGCCTGCGTCGTAGACTTCGAATCCGCGATCGAATCCCGGAGCCGTGCCGTCGAGTGGGTCGAGGATCAGCGATCCGACAAATGCGCCGGTGTGATAGCCCTGGGCGTGCAACAAGTCCGGGAGGTACGGAAGCTTGGGAGAAAGGGGTATCCCGAAATCATTCACATGGTTGAACTGTGGATAGGTTCCCGTAAGGATGGTCGTGTGCGAGGCGGTGGTAATGGGAACGTGCGAGTAGGCGCGGGTAAAAACCACTCCCTGCTGCGCCATGGCGTCGAGATGCGGAGTGAGACCGCGCTTCGAGCCGAGGAAGCCCATACGGTCGGCGCGGGTGGTGTCGAGGGTGATGAGGATGATGTTGGGACGGGTATCGCGCGCAGGTACGCTCGGAGGGTTGGCGGCGAGGGCAGAACCGATCCAAAGAAATGCTGAAACCAAGCGCCAAAGAAACCGCATAGGGAAGAAAATGGGAGTCTAGCATAGCCAGACTCACGAAGAATTCTGACAATTCAATCTAGAAAGTAATCTTCAAACCCAAATTCATGTTTCTCGGCCCGCCTTGGGCAATGACCGGGTTCCCGGCAGCAACATCGGGCGTTTCCGAGAGCGAACCGAATGTGCCGCTCTGAATCCCGTTATCCAAGCTAAAGCGTGAGAAGTTGCCGCGGTTCAAAACGTTGTAGACCTCCCAGCGCAATTGCACGTTCAGCCTTTCGTTGATTTTGGTGTTCTTCGCCAGCGTGATGTCCCATTGGCTCAGGCCGGGCGCAGTCAGAAAGTTTCGCGGAGTGTTGCCCACGGTTCCTGCCCCTGGAACATCAAAGCTGTTAGTCACATAATGGATGGGGTTGCGCGAGTCAATCACCACTGGATCTCCACTAAAGCTTCCGCGTATGCTGCCGCCAGTCAGTCCCTGACCCGAAGGATCACTGCTGCCGTTCTTGAACACGCTGAAGGGGTGTCCTGTGAGCGCGGTATAAATGGTGCTGAGTTGCCATCCTTTGCCGGCGAATCGCCCCAGATGTGGAATGTCAGGGATCTCGTACACTCCGGCAACGTTAAAGTTGAGCCGCACGTCGTGATCGCAGAGTCCGCGCCCATCCTGAAAATTCGGATGTGCCAGCGTCGTGCTGCCTACGGGATTGTCGTTGTTCACTTGTGGGTAGTCACCCTGACCTCCCCGGTTTGAGGAATTGAGATCAATACACTTGCTCCATGTCAGGTTGTACTGCGTATCGAGTCCATGCCAGCCGCGCTGGTTATAGGACACTTGCAGGCTGTCGTACTTGGAGGTTCCCTCGTTGGTCGCAGCAATCACATGCCGGATATCGGGAAACGTACTGGCTAAGGGCCGTTTTGGATCGCACTCCGACTCCGACGAACAGACTTCGCCTGTCTCATCGTTCAGGCTCCCAATCGGCGAGGCATTCAGGTCGTAGTAGATGATTAAGTCACGCCCCCGCTGCCCGGAGTATCCCACCGTCAGAACGTTGTTCCGGAACAATTCTCTCTGAACACTGAAGTTGAAGTTGTGATAACGGGGAGTTCTAAGATTCCGGTCCACCGCAAACGCATTAAAAGGAGGAACGGGTGTCTCGCTGTACAAGGGTCCATTCGTCTCCGAGTCGAAACAGATGTAATCTCCTGACCTGGCCACGGGGTCGTAGCAAGTTGCTTCCGGGTCCGTCGGAGGGAGTAAATTTCCACCACCGCCACCCACGTCCGACGAATTCGAAACATTGAAGAACCCCAAGCTGGTCTGCGTGAACACTCCGGTCCGAGCATGGGCAAAAGAGTAAGGAGAGGCTAGCGCTCCAAAATTTGCAACGTCGAAGGAAAGCGAATAACCAGCGCGGAGAGCTGTTTTTCCGTTTCCAAAAATATCCCATGCCACACCCGCGTGTGGACCAAAATCCTTGTAATCCACATTGTGGATTCCACCGATATCCTTCCCGACTTTCAGATATCCGCGCACGGGATCAAACACGGCCTCGTTGTTATCGGTATCGCGCATGGTGCCGTTGATTTCGTAGCGTAACCCGTAGCTCAAGGTGAAGCGCGGCCTGATCTTCCAGTCATCTTGCGCGTAAAAACCCACGCTGTTTTGCGTGATATGCCGATGCGTGTCGCCAAAACTGCGATCGGCCAGGTCGGCTTTTCCCAACAACAGTTGCTCCACATCGTTCTGGACCGACAAGTACCCGTAGTCACCAGGAACAGCGGATGCGTAGTAGCTGAAGTACCCAACAGCCATACCGGTGCGGGCCTCATTCCTGACGCTGTTGGTGTAGGCGCGCTGGAAATTTCCTCCGAACTTGATCGTGTGATTCCCTTTTACCCAAGAAAGATGCTCCGACCAGTCGTAGGTCGCATCAGGACGGGTAATCAGCGGGTAGCCTTGCACCCCTCCGATGTAGCCGCCATACCCGAGGTGATACATGTAAACGTACGGAATTCCAAAGTCGGCAGTGTCAAGTGGTCCGGTATCAATACCGAGGCTCTTGGGATCAATCTTGTTGTTCACGTCAATCAACTGAGAGAAGCGGGTGTAGCCGACACGGCTTTCCAAAATCTTGTTGTTGCTGATGTTCCAGATCCAACTAACTCCCGCCATCTGGGCACGTGATGGCGCGAGAGAATTGAAGAGGTTTGGCGGGAACGTTTGGCTCGGCGGCAGGCCGGCAAACGGCGGACCATTTTGGAGGCTGTCGCCAAATATGTAGCGCACGGCAATGGAATTTGTTGGACTCAACTTATAGTCGAACTTGACGCCAAACTCGTTATTGCTGGCTTGACTCGGGGTGCGCTGCGTGAACGTCCCGACATCGGTACAATCCGGCGTACTGTGATCGCAAAAAACCTGATCGGCCGGGTTCGTATCGATAGGAAAATAGTTGAACAACGTCTGTCCCACTGGATCGATGGTCAAGTCGTTGGCCGCAATGTCCGCCAGAGCTGCATCCACTGCCAACTGCGTCGGGACTGACCGCGTCTTCACGGCTTCCGACTTGTTCCGCTGTCCTTCATAGAATAAGAAGAAGAAGGCTTTGTCCTTAATGATCGGGCCGCCGATGTTGGCATGAAACTGATTGTTGTGGATCGCAGTGGGGCGGCAATCTCCGGGCCCACTGCAGTCGCCGTGGGGATTCGCAAAGAAATTATCGGCGTCGCCAATGCCGCTATGATTGACCCAAGTCGCTCCGCCATGCCAGGTGTTAGTGCCGCTCTTCATGTTCAGCAGGATCGGCGCCCCGCCTTTGACGCCAAATTCTGCAGACGGCGTCTCCTGCACGCTCAATTCCTCGATGGCCTCCGGTGGGAATGTCACCGCCGGAATACCCAGAATTCCGGTCTGATTGATGGCTGAATCTCCATAGTAGCGATCGTTGTTGTAGAGGCCGTCGATGAAATAATTGTTCGACGTGGTGCGAGAACCGTTGATGCTTACTGCGAGAAATCCGCCACCCGGATCGCGCTGCACGCCTGGCGTAATCGCCAGGAGCGAATTGAAATCGCGTCCGTTGAGGGGAACGTTCTCGATTTTTAAGCTGTCGACGTAGTTGTTGTTATTCGGCGAGAGGTCGACGAGCGGGGCGCTGCCTTCCACTTCCACGGTTTCCGTGCGTTGTCCGACTTGAAGGGCAAAGTCTGAGTGGGTGACTGCACCGGTAGCGACTTCGGCGGTCCGGACGAGGGTTTTGAATCCCTCGCGGGTGGCGGTCAATTTGTACTTGCCGATGGCCAGGTCGGGGATGCGATAACTGCCGGTGCTGGTCGTGGTGGCGGTGCGGGTTTCGCCGGTGCCGATGTTTTGGGCGGTGATCGTAGCGCCGGGAACTACCGCTCCTGTACCGTCGGTCACATCGCCGGAAATTGTTCCGGTGATGGTTTGAGCGGACAGGAAAGAACTGGAGACAAGCGCAAGGAACACGAAGAGTACAGCCGACAAAAACCGCGACGACCGCATGAATGGCCCCCTCGCACGCGTCACATCCGGAAAGTGAAACGGCAACGCGTGTAGTGTCGATAAGTTTATTGGCCTTTGTCGGAAAGTCAAGACGAGGGAGCCACAAATAATTTTAATTTGCTTGAACTGACCACTAGTCAGATCAATAAACATTCTGAAACATGCTGCGAGGTCATGTCAGTGTTGATGAAACTCAGCCCAGCGGCGAGTCGGTCATGCGGAATTTCGTGCGCACGTGTTCGGAAAGGAGTTCGATGGCGGGGCGGTTGGCGTCCTTGTTCGACTGGGCCAGATATTTCATCGCCTCGACGAGCATCTTCTGGCCGTCGACATATCGGCTGTCGGAAGTGCGTTCACGTTTTTTTCGACCCAGGTCGGGCGGCACCGGAATGGTAAAAACTTTCGCCATGAGAAGTCAGCCTGCAGCCATCAGTCGTCAGCTCTCAGCTTTCGACTATTTTTGGCGATCGACCACTCAGCTTTACCTGACGGCTGATGGCTGATCGCTGAATGCATTTCAGTATATCGTCGACGCCGTGGTTGTACAGCTTCATTCTGTGGTTCCCGCGGATCGCCCTGTTTCTCCCCGGATTCGGCTACCCTTGCGGGGAAACGACGCGGGTTTTGTTGGTTGTTTTTAGTTTGAAGACGCTGTCGGGCAGTTTTTGATTCAGTTGGATGTCGGAATATTTCGCCAGCCGGTAGTCGCCGCCGGGTTCGAAAAACTGTTGCTGGACGGAGACGCCACGGGCGGGATCGATCCAGAGAACGATGCTGGCGATATTGTTGCGGAGTTTGGCGGACTTTGGGATCAATTCCAATTTCTCCGCTTTCGTGCCATTCACCGTTTCCGATCCCTGATATTTCACGTCATAGGACTTGAGCAAATCCTGTCCACTGCCTCCGAACCCCAGCACGAGAAAGCTTTCCAGGTCGCTGCGATTTTTTCCGGGATTGTATTCCGTTACCTGGTCGATCTTCGGCTGGTAGACCTGCACTTTGCCGCCGCTGTAGACGATATATTTCTTGTCCGGTTCGGCGATGTCGGCTGCCATCTGCGTTTCGTTGTCCTGGCGGCGGAAGTAGATTCGGCCCTTTTGTGTATCGGTTTCGTCGATCACTTTCTGATACTGAAACCACACAAAGCTCGCATCGGTGGTGCGGAATCCCTTCGAAGCGGAATCCATCTGTGCCAGCACATGGTCCAGTTCCCCAGAATTGCTTTGCGGCCATGCGGTCGCGGTCAGCAGCAGAGCGACTATCGAAGTGGTGAGCGAAGCTCTCATGAAGAAGCTCCCATGAAATCGAGACCGAACTACTCCTTGATAACCCAAACCTTGTAACTTTGCGCGTGCCCAGGACGATCCTCGACCGTTTCATACCGGCTGATGCTGACGGCACCCGAGATCGGCTCGATAATGTGAGTCAACTGCTGCCGAATATCGATACCATTGCCCACCGTGACCGCCGACGCCGGAATTTGATAAATCAGTCCGCCCTGCGCGTCGGGAATCACTTCTACTCCGGTAGGATGCGGATTGCGCTCCACCGGTTTGTCGTTAAAGTTGATATAGAACGGCGAAACAAACACGAAAAGCAGGATGAGCGTGACCATGATGTCATAGTGCAGGCTGCCCCGCTCGTAGGACCACAGAATGTATCCGCGAATTGTGCGCCAGATCGCGCCCATGGAGGAGTTGCCGGCCGGATGCGCCGTCAGAGACTCGGAACGCCAGTCTAGTTGGGAATTCATGCGATGGCAACTGTGGGTTGGGATGGGCGAATCATAAGGTCCTCGCGGTGATGCGGTCCGTCCCCATGTAAGGTTGCAACGCCTCCGGGATGCGGACACTGCCGTCGGCCTGCTGATAATTTTCCACAATTGCTACCCAGGTGCGTCCGACTGCCAGGGCGCTGCCGTTCAGGGTATGCACGAATTCCGTTTTGTTCTTGCCCTCGGGACGGAAGCGAATGTTGGCGCGGCGCGCCTGGAAGGCCTCGAAGTTTGAACAAGAAGAAATTTCACGAAACAATCCCTGCCCCGGCAGCCAGACTTCGATGTCGTAGGTCTTGGCGGACGACGGACCCATGTCTCCGGTGCTCAGGGCGACCACGCGATAATGAATGCCTAGCTTCTGCAAGACCATCTCGGCATTCTGTGTGAGTTTCTCCAGTTCGTCGTAGGAGTGGTCGGGATGGGAAAATTTCACCAGCTCAACTTTTTGAAACTGGTGCTGGCGAATGATGCCGCGCACGTCTTTGCCGTACGATCCCGCCTCGCTGCGGAAACATGGGGTGTAGGCGGTGAGGGAAATCGGCAGGCGTGCGGAATCGAGGACTTCGTCACGATAAAGATTGGTGACGGGGACCTCGGCGGTTGGAATCAGCCACAGGTCTTTCTCTCCGTGCGGAACGCGGAACAGATCGGAGGCAAACTTCGGCAACTGGCCGGTGCCGTACATCGATTCAGAATTGACCAGATACGGGGGCATCACTTCGGTATAGCCGTGTTCGCGGGTGTGGAGGTCGAGCATGAAATTTGCCAGGGCTCTTTCCAGCCGAGCACCCAAATCCCAATACACGGCAAAGCGCGCGCCGGTTAGTTTTACAGCCCGCTCCAGGTCGAGCACTCCCAGGCTTTCGCCGAGTTCCCAGTGCGGCTTGGGTTTGAAATCGAATTGCGGAGGGGCGCCCCAGCGGCGGGCTTCGACGTTGTCGTCGGCGGTCTTGCCTACGGGCACGCTGGCGTGAGGCAGGTTGGGCAGGGCAGTGAGAATTTCTCGCAGACGCGCCTCGGACTCGGCGGCTTTCTTTTCGGAAATTTGGATTTGCTCGCGCAGTTCCTTGGTTTCCTGGATCAGCGCGGAGGCGTCCTGGCCGCTTTTTTTCAGCTTGGCAATCTCTTCCGAAGCGCGGTTGCGGCGGGCCTGGAGGGTTTCATTCTGGGTGATGGCCTGGCGGCGTTCAGTGTCGATGGCGCCGAAATCTTTCAACGCTTCGGACGGATTCATGCCACGCTGCCGTAGCTTCTCCTCCACCAGAGGCAGGTTGTCGCGAACAAAGTTCAGATCGAGCATTGCATTCACTGTAGCTGAAAAATGGGATGGATTGCACGGGAGAGAAGGTCAGAGGTCACCGGTCACAGGTCAGAGGTTGAAAATTGCATCCGGCTGTGACCGGTGACCTCTGACCCGCTCTCCTGTACACTAACTCGCGATGAGACTCCCCCGCCTTTGGATAGCTGCGCTTGTCTTGCTGCCGTGCATTCCCAGCGCCTGGCCTTCAGCCTACAACGCCCGTCCTAAGCTGATCGTGGTCATTGTGATCGACCAGTTCCGCGGCGATTACCTGGAACGGTATCACGATCAGTTTGAAGACGGCGGCTTCCGCGTCTTCATGGACCGTGGCGCTTACTTCAGCGACTGCAACTACGATTATGCCAACACTCGGACCGCACCCGGACACGCGACGCTCCTCTCCGGAAGCTACACCAGCGGACATGGGATCGTCGCCAACGAATGGTGGGATCCGATTAAGAAGAAACGGGTCACGTCGGTACAGGACGATGACACCAAGCTGGTCGGCGTGACCAGCAGCGCTCCCGGCGCTTCTCCGCACAACCTTATGAGCGACACGCTGGGGGACGAGTTGAAGTTGGCGACCGGCGGCAAGTCCCGGGTGTTTGCGATCTCGCTAAAAGATCGCGCGGCCATTCTGCCGGCTGGATTTTCGGGCGACGGCGCTTACTGGATCGATGGCAAAAGTGGCGCCTGGATCACGTCGACTTACTACCGGCAAGACCTCCCGGAGTGGGCGCGGAATTTTAATGGCAGCCATCGCACCGATAAATATTGGAACCGCGAATGGAAAGACAGCGCCGGGAATTTGCTGGGATCGACTGCGCCGCGCAAAGGAAAAGATGGCAGTACAGCCAGCTTCTATGAAGTCATCGGCGCGACTCCGTTTGCGAACGAATACCAGTTTGAGTTCGCCAAAGAGTTGGTGGTGTACGAAAAGCTCGGAGCTGGATCGGCTACCGACCTGCTGACTATCAGCCTTTCCGCTAACGACATTTTGGGGCATCGAGTGGGACCGGATTCTCCGGAGATGCATAGCATGGCGCTGGAACTCGACCGGCAACTGGCGGAGTTCTTTAACTTTCTCGGACACCAGGTCGGGCTCGCGAACGTCTGGATGGCGCTTTCCGCCGATCATGGCATCGCGCCGCTACCCGAGTTCGCCAAGACTCTGCGCCTGCCCGCCGGGAATCTGAACGATGACGAACTGCGAAAGCAAGTCAATTCCCTACTCGCGAAAAAATACGCGAAGCCCGGCGACTACGTGCTCGACATCGACTACCCGCTGGCCTGGCTGAACGAAGCGGCGTTTGCCGGCCACAAGGAAGCGGATGCGGAAGCCGATACTGGAGAGGCCATGAAGCTGGCGGGCTTTCTTGGCTACTACACGAAGTCTCAGCTGGCGCGCGGAGAAACTCCTGATACGGAAATGGGGCGGCTCTACGCCCATAGCTATTCTCCTGAGGGAGGCTGGTACGTGATGGGAATCCCCAGTATTTTTCATGTGGGAACCTCATCCGGTACGGACCACGCGTCGCCTTTTTCTTACGATACTCATGTGCCTCTTGCTTTCTACGGACTCGCGTTTCAGCCGGGCGTGTATCGCACGCACGCCGAACCGGTGGACATGGCTGTAACTTTTGCCTCGCTTCTTGGAATTAACGCGCCGACGCACGCCACGGGACGAGTGCTGACCGAAGCGTTGCAAACTCCGCACCACCCGCCCCATGCGGTTTTCGGAGAAGTGCAATGACGCCTTCCGGCCCCGATCTGAGCGTCAGCTTTGCGGGCATTGACTTGAAGAATCCGATCATCGCCGCTTCCGGCACGTTCGGTTACGGGATTGAGTTTGACGACATCGTTCACCTCGACAAGCTTGGCGGATTGGTAGTGAAGGGTCTGTCGAAAGAACCGATGACCGGTAATCCTCCGCCGCGGCTGTTTGAAAC
Organism: uncultured Acidobacteriota bacterium; assembly: GCA_963799305.1. Taxonomy (GTDB): domain Bacteria; phylum Acidobacteriota; class Terriglobia; order Terriglobales; family Acidobacteriaceae; genus Acidiflorens. The sequence goes on from CAWCWX010000005.1 coordinate 157,337, forward strand.
GCCGGCGGGAATGTTGAACGCCATTGGGCTGCAAAACATCGGGGCGCGCGCCTTCCTCGACGAAAAACTACCGGCGCTGCGCGCGAAAAAAGATATTGTCGTGTTCGCCAACGTCTTCGGCTACACGCGGCCGGACTACGAGCGGACGATTGAGATCCTGAACGAGGGTGAAGGCATCGCTGCATACGAGTTGAATGTGTCCTGTCCGAACACCGCGCACGGAGGCATTCAGTTCGGGAGCGAACCACGGTTGCTTGACGAGGTGGTGAGTTACGCAAAGCGAATTTCCAAGCGCCCGTTGATCGTGAAGCTTTCTCCTAACGTCACCAGCATTGCCCAGATGGCGCACGTGGCGGAAGAAGCGGGTGCGGACGCGATCTCGCTGGTCAATACTTTTCTGGCCATGGCCATCGATGCGGAGACGCGCCGTCCCCGGATCGCTAACGTTACGGCGGGACTCTCCGGGCCGGCTATCAAGCCGATCGCGCTGCGCATGGTCTACGATGCGGCGCATTCGGTGAAGATTCCGGTGATCGGCATGGGCGGAATTACGACGGCGGTGGACGTAATCGAATTCATGCTGGCCGGGGCCAGCGCGGTGCAGATGGGAACGGCCAGTTACTTCGATCCGGTGGCAACGGAGAAGTTGGTGGACGAGCTTGCGGGTTATTGCCGGGAGCATCGGGTTCAGAAGATTCGGGAGATTACGGGCGGGATGGTGACGGAGTAACGTAAGCGACGGCGGAAGAAGCAGTCGCATGGGTTGAGATGCGGCATCCTGCAGACGCACGCTGCGAAAGTCCTAACCACGGAGGTCACGGAGGAAATCTCATTGAACTTGGTCTGCTTCGTGACCCCTGTGACCTCTGTGGTTAAAGGATTTGGATTTTCAATTCCCCCTACGGCATCTGCGCGCCTTGCGCGTTCACATATACGGAGTACAGAGACTGGCTCGCGGCCATGAACAAGCGGTCTCGTTTGGCGCCGCCGAAGCAGAGGTTGGCGCAGACTTCGGGAAGGTGAATCTTTCCGATTAGGGTGCCGTCAGGCGTGAAGACGCGCACTCCGTTAAAGTCCGCTCCTCCCCATCCGGCGGCAGACCAAAGATTGCCGTCGGTATCGCAGCGGATGCCATCGGATCCACCGGGCGCCATGTCGGCGAATAGCCGGCCATTTTTCAGACGCAGGCCGTCCACGACGTCATAGACGCGAATTGGATGCGGGACACCGGCGGGAAGGGGAGAAGCGCTATCCACGATGTAGAGCTTTTTCTCGTCGGGAGAAAAGCAGATGCCGTTCGGTTTATCCAGGTCGGTGGCAACTACCGTCGCCTCGCCGGTCTTCGGGTCGAGTCGATAAACGTTGGGCGGCAACTCGAACGCAGCTTTGTGGCCTTCGTAATTCGACATGATGCCGTAGCCTGGATCGGTGAACCAGATGGCCCCGTCCGAATGTACTGCGAGGTCGTTGGGGGCGTTAAGCAGCTTGCCCTGGAAGCGGTCGATGAGCACGGTTACGGTGCCATCGTATTCGGTGCGGGTAACGCGGCGGGTGTCATGCTCGCAGGTGACCAGCCGGCCTTGCTTGTCGCGGTTGTTGCCGTTGCTGTAGTTCGACGGGTTGCGAAAGACGCTGACTTCTCCCGTCTCCTCGAGCCAGCGCAGCATGCGGTTGTTGGGGATGTCACTCCAGACCAGATAGCGGCCGTCGCCGAACCATACCGGACCTTCTGACCAGCGCGTGCCGGTGTACAGGCGTTCGACCGCGGCATTGGCGACTCGGTATTTCGCAAAACGCGGATCTAACACTTCGATGGCGGCATCGGGATAGGGGACGGGGCTTTTCTGTACAGGCTCGGCGGCAAACGCTATCGGCTTGAATGCGAGCGCCGCTGCTGCGCTGGCGGTGGCGGTCATGAATGTGCGTCGGTGCATCGGTTGCTCTCCTGGGGGCAAAAGCGGGCAGGCGAAATGTATCACGGACGCGTTTGCCCGTGGGATGCGATTAGCGCAGTTGGTGTCATCGCGATTTTTCAACAACGACCCTTGCGATAGCGCCGATTGCCCGCTCTTCGTTGAGTGCGGATAGTCCAGGCCGCAAAAAAGAGGTGCCCCTGCGCGCCCTGCGCCCTGAATGAAGTCCCGACACCAAGGCTATGATGAAAAAGACGTGACTGCGTGAAACGGAGGCCAACCGATGGACCAGGGATACAGCCTGCTTGGATTTGTCGTGATCGTGACCCTCTACGCGGTAATCGGTCTTTTGGCAGCGGCGGGTGCCATCTGTATATCCCGGAAAATCCTCGCTCCCAAAGCAGAACAGATCTTCTACGCGATGTTCCTCATCATGGTCGCCGCTTTCTACCTGGCGTTCGCGGCCTACTTCAGAGTGGCAACGGCGTGGCGGCTGGAATCGGCTGTCGTCGTGGCGTTTGTCGCGCTAAGCTTGTTGGGAATACGCTTGCCCTTCGCGTTGATTGTCGGGTATTCCCTGCACGGGCTTTGGGACCTGATGCACGAACTTCAAGCTCATGGAGCCTACACCGCATTCGAGCCGGGTCGGCTAACGGCGATCCCGCTCGCATACGGAGTCTTCTGTGCGGCCTTCGACTTCTGCATGGCAGCATACTTCTCTGCACGACGCGCCGAGTGGAGCACGGCGTCGAACAGGGGTAGATGAGCGTAATCGATGTTACGCCAATACGGTCTGGGTCGCTGGACCGCTGGTACACAGATTGTCTGTTCACAGCATCACGGTGTGATTTCCAAGACAGCGCCGTAGCCACCTGCTTGCCAGGCGGCCTCGTTGACAGAGAAGATCGTGCATTTTAGTGGCGTGCAACCAATTCTGCAGCGTCCGCCTCCGCTTTGGTCTTGTGCACTGTCCCGTCGGGGTGGTTCGGCGGAGAGTAGATCGTATAGAGCCTCAACATCGCCGTCTTCGATGTATTCACCACGTTGTGATACGTTCCCGCCGGAACCACGACCGCATCTCCATCGTGCACCAGTCGCTCCTCCTTCTCGTTAAAAACGAATTTGGCCTCCCCCTGCTCGATGCGGAAGAACTGGTCAACATTCGAATGCACTTCATCGCCAATCTCCTCACTCGGACGCAAACACATCACAACCAATTGGGCGTGGTGAGCAGTGAACAGCACCTGCCGGAAATACGTGTTCTCCAAGGTCTGCTTTTCAATCGATCCAACGTATTCAGTCATAGTTTTGGTCTCCTTTTGTCTTTGCAGTTGATGAGAGCTCCTCATCCCAACCCGCTCGGAAAAACTCGCCAGGTAAACGACGCGCGGGCTGAGGGCCGCAGCGGTCTGGGTGCCGCACAAGCCACGCCGTATTGTCCATTCCGATGCCACACGTGTCTGGTCAAAACAGAACATGACATCACCTAGTCGCTTTTTAGCGTCGCTCACCAGCTTTTTGGAATGCTGGGAGGCTGTCGCTAACAGGCGACGCCACGCAAATCCCGCGCCGCGGTGGATCAGCGCTTTCGCTTGGGAGTTGAATCCGAGACGCGCGGGTTTTGGAGTGGGAGGCCCCAGTTCGGAAGGATTTGTTCGATGGAATGGGAAACCAAAGCAGGTCTTCGCCGGCGCTCTTCCCGGAGAGTGAACATCACGGCCAGAAGAAATCCGGCGAGAGCTCCAAGCAATCCTTCGCTGATGGAGAGGGGGTTAAAAGTCCGCAGGCCTTGGCCGGTCAGGAGGAATCCGGTGTACGCCATCGCTACGGTCCAGAGAATTGCGCGTACTTTCATGGGGGCAAAGCCTCGACGGGATTTCGAATATTGTCGCAAAATATCAGTGCCGGCGAAAGATGTCCTAAGTGCAGACAAACCGTTAGATGCGAAATAGCGTCCGCCGGCAGTGTGCAACGCGATTGTTGAAAAAGTTTTTGCCGACCTATTGCTTTCCCGCATTCGCTCGAAGGGCGTGCCGTTTCATGGCTACATCAATCGTCGACTGCAGTTCGCGCGCATGAAATGGCTTCAGAATATAGCCGTCATGTTCGGACCCGCGAACCCGATCCACCGTCAACGAATCGGAATAGGCGGTCAGATAGACAATCGGCACATCAAAACGCTGGCGAATTTCTCGCGCGGCTTCTATACCGTCTTTGGTGCCCTTCAGGCGAATGTCCATCAGAACGAGGTCGGGGCGGTCTCTGGTAGCGATGGCGATACCTTCCTCGGCGGTGTCGACGGCGGCGATCACGGAGAAACCGAGGCGGGAGAGGCGGTCTCTGAGTTCTTCGGCAATCAGAGACTCGTCTTCCACGATCAGGGCCCGGGGCTCACGAGAAGTCAGGTCAGTGTTCATGATGATCCACCGCGAATTTCAAACAGGCTGAGGTTCCGTGATCGAGTTTGATCAACTCGAAGGTACCGCGAATCTGCTTCGCCAGGGTGCGCACCAACCTCAACCCCAGCGACTTACTTTTTCCGACATCGAGGCCGGAGGGAACACCTGCTCCGTTGTCTTCCACACAAAGCGAAAATTGACCGTCCGGCTCCCTCCGCAGCGTGACTTGGATCTGGCCGCCGCTGGCGCCGGGGAAAGCGTGCTTCAGGGCATTCGAGATCAGTTCATTGAGGATCAGGCCACACGGGATCGCGAGGTCGACCTTCATTATGACCTTCTCCAGCCTGGTCTTCAACTGCACCGGAACACCCGGACTGCCGTGCGATGAAACTATGTCCTCGGCCAGGTCGTGCGCATACCCGGCAAAGTCGATACGACCCGGATTCTGAGATGCGTACAAGCTCTCGTGGACCAGTGCCATGGAATGGACGCGGCGTTCCATTTCCCGAAAGGTCTGACCGGTTTCTGCGTCCTTGCTATGAGTGGACTGAAGATAGAAGAGGCTACAAATGACCGCCATGTTGTTCTTCACCCGGTGATGCATTTCCCTCAGCAAAGCTTCTTTACGCTCCTCGCTGGCGCGCAAATCGGCGGTCACTTGCTCTGAAGCCTTCGCTTGCCGCACGAGGGCCAGGGTTTGTGGAACGGTAAACGGAAGAACAACAGCAGTTGTGACCGAGGCAATCGCTGTGAGAATTTTAACGACTGCGGAGAAAACGTATACTGGCACCCATACCGTGACCACTTCCATCATGTGGGTGCAACCGCAAAGCAGGATGAAAAGCCCAAATGCAGTAAGCAGCCCTTGAAATGGAAGATCCCGCCAGCCCTTGTAAACCAGGTAGGACAGCGTGCTTGCAATCGAGAGGTAAGCCACTCCGATGAGTGAATCCGCGGTCACGTGGGTCCATATCAGGGCTGGATTCCTCATATAGCAGTAAAGATGGGGCAGAAAATCAGTGGACAGCAACCACACCGAGAGCCTGGGCCAAGCGATGAGACAACCAACCGCCATTGCGGACATGATCGCGATGGCATGCAGCTGGCGTTTCGCGGAGCGGAAGGGTTCGAGGAGGCGTGGTGTCAAGGTAGGGGTCGACATAATCCTCCGTTCGAGGAAGCTTGACGACTAGAATCCTGAGGCGTCGAGAAACAGATTCAAGAGATAACTCTGTGCCGGGCGCCCTTTTTCCCGTGATATCTGAGCCCCAGAGAGCGGCCGACCCGCGGCCCTGCGCTAACGAGGGCGCGGCCTGACTCTCTCGATAGAAAGGTATGAGTATGCTTGCGCTTATCCTACACCCGGGTAAGTTGTGTAACAACGTCGTGCTGCTGGGGTCCAATCTCAGTTCCTACCGTCCGCCGGCGTACCAGATCGACCCGGGCGACTGATAATTCATCCCCTCACCCCACACAACGTGGGTATCGTCGTGGTTATCGATGGCCACTCCGAAGTAGTCGCCAAAGGGGAAGCGGAACCCTTTTTTGCCAATGTAGCGATAACCGGGCACGTAGCTCGAAAGTCGCGTCTCGTCGGACCAGGTCGCACCGCCGTTGTTGGAGCTGCGGTAGTAGGTGTTCCATTGCGACGCGTTGCGGGTATCCATCCAGGCGATGCGGACGTCACCCACGGTGCCCGCGACGATTGCCGGGAACGCGTGTTCGACTCGACTGGCGGCCAGCGAAACATTCACTCGGGGCAGCCAGCTCTCGCCGCCATTGGTTGAAGAAGAGAAGTAAATTCGTTGCGGTCCCAGGCGTTGGCTGCCGGAACTCCAGAGCGCGTAGAGAGTTCCGCCGACATCGGAGGTGAGTGAAATCTGAGCACCGAGATAGGCTTCACCGCAGTCTTCATCGTCGCAGCCGGGAGCGGCGGCGGAAGTGTCCAGCAGGCTCGTGTTCCAGGTCTTCCCGGCATCGGCTGACTTCGCGATGTACAGGTTCACGGGACCGCGCGCACCGCCTGCTTTGGAGTACGACGTCCAGGCCAGGTACACATTGCCGACGGGATCGATGGTGGCGCCGCCCAACAAGGACCATCCGGGACGCTGGTCGCTGTTGACGCGAGCGTTGGTGAAGCTCCGGCCTCCGTCCTGGGAGGCGGCTACCCAGACTTCTTCTTCGTGATTGAAGCCAAGGAAGATGCGTTGTCCGCGAACGGTAAGGGCGGGCTTGTCGAGTTCCACCTCGCTGCGGACGGCGAGCGTAAAATTCCACGTGGTTCCGAAGTCGACCGACTTGGCCAGCATCACCACGCGCTTTTTGTTTTGCAGCCATGCGGCATACACAGTGCGGCGGTCGACGGGATCGACGACAATCTGGGGATCAAACTGGCCCGATCCCGAGGCCAGCATGACGTGCGGCGGCTGCCACCTCTTGCCGTTGTCGTTGCTGGTGACGAGAAGCATGGTGGGCGCGGTGCAATCGTTGCAATCCGGAACCGGCGCGTAGTGGGGATAAAGGACGTAAACGTGGCCAGCGCCGTCGGCCGAGAGGGCAGGCTCCCATTGGTCACCGGCCGTGAGGCCGATGCGCTTCTGGACCGCAAACTGTGGCGGCGCCGCCCAAGCCAGACCGGCCACCGCGAACACGACTACGACGAGTTTGAGCAAAACGGAGCGCACTGGGCAAGGCGGGGAGGAAGGCCTTTAACATCTGCAACTTTACCCTGAAGGCGCAGCGGGGTCAACGCGAGATCTAGCCGGCGGTGAGTAGGATGGGCGTGCCGTTGGTCACTACCGGCGTGCGCTCGAAATGGACCGAAAGGGATCGGCCTCTGGTACGCATCGTCCAACCGTCATTGGTCCAAGAGACATGTCCGGAACTGATTGTGATCACTGGATCGGACAGGAGCCGCCGCGGACTTCTAAGGTATCGACGTGCAAGGTGGATCTACCAGGAGACTACGATCGGTTGGCGCTAGAGGGCTGGGGTACACGCGGCCAAAATAGCAGCATCATGACGATGCTGCCGGCGTAGTAAGGCCAAACCTGCGAGAGAGTAGAACCCATGATCCGCAGCAACAATCCGAACAGGCCCAAGGCCTCGCACAAAGCGTATGTAACGATATATCCCGTTTTCCAGCGCGCCAAAATAATGGGGTCCGTAGGCCGTGTTCGCAACTCTTCTTCCGATTGCAGAACCATGGTTTTTCGTACGACCAGGACCGCGCCTACCAGGCTGATCGAGATGAAGGAAATGGCATAGAGCGCCTTGGCGTCGGTGGTGAGACGCACGCCCGCCGTTTCTCCGATCACGACACAAATCAGAACGCTCACCAGCATCGCAACTTGAATTAGCCGAACGGTTCGCAGCGCGGATCCCATGTGCAATCGATCATGCGCTATGTATTCCTTCAAACAAAGTAGAAAGTTGCAAAAGAATCTTCTTCAGTAATGGCCGCAAAATCACTCCTTTTGATGTGGCTCCCGAGACTGTGGCCGAATCCGGATGAAGACCTGGAAGGAAACCGGATTCTCCCCATACGTAACGTTCAACTGGGAGGGTTTGGAGTAAAAGGTGAGATCTGCACCTAGAGCCAGCCGCCAGAAGCGGGCTTGGACGAGATCGCGCGCGCCTCCCATAGTGTAGGCTCCGACCCGAAAGTTGGGATGGAAGGGATCATTGGGGAAGAGTTCGTCTTTATCCACCAGCTCGAACCGCGAGAAAGCGTAATTACGACCTGCGAAATTCAGTGTGGACTCGAGGAGATAGCTGTTGAGATTGCGGTTGTCGAATACTTTGTGTTTACGTCCCCATATCCCGGAAACTGCCCATGAACCCCGTTCGAAAGGGCGCACATACTCTACCGATGCCGACTGGCGGCGTTCGCTGCCGGGTTCGAGCGCTTCCGGATGCTCGATGCGTCCGTAGCTGTACTGGGCGGTCCAGCGCGAGGAAGGCGCCACGCTCAGCCGTGCTGACCAGGAATCGAGCGCGGCTAGCTGGATCCCATAACGGGTTTCATCCGGCTCCCGGCCATTGAACAGGGAGGCCTCCACCTTCCAGCGATCTGCGATCACCCCCGTAGTTACTACTCCGAAGCTGGTGTGGGTGGAATCCTGCAAATGGTGGGAGAGCGGGGCCATGGGCAACTCCGCCGCCGAAACGCGATGGAGGTAGGCGACGGGACCCAGCGCCGGTTCCGCTACCGGTCCGCCATAGAACAACCACGAAACTTTTTCGCCGATCGGACGCGTGTAGTACAGCGACAATTCGCCGAACACATTATGCGGATGCTGATGATCGACCAGGGGCCGGCCATGATAGGTCTCGCCGGTCTGGAATAGTTCCGGGAAACCGGGATGAGGAGCGGTGAGCGACTCCGCCGAAAACATCTGGCGGAAGAGGATTGTGCCGCTGCCTAGCGGATGCTGCTCCATGAGCATCAACCAGTTCACGGACTCGGCCTTGCCCGCCCCGCGCGGTCCGCCTTGCTGGTTGTAGCCCGCGAAGATGACGCCATGGGCCATAATGTCCCAGCCGTGGAAGGGCATCATCCAGGAGCGCTCCGGCGTCGCTGCTGGTTGCCAACCCGTCCCCGAAGAAGCGTGCGGAGAGGGGAGCCAGTCCGCAGCGGTGGAGGACATGTTCATGCCGGGCATGGGCGCTGTCGTCGGCCGGGCGCCGTCTTGTCCCTGAACCTGTGCCGCAAGAATCCCTGCGAAAGCAAAAACAATCACGAATCCGCGCACTACAAGCTCCTCAGAATTTCGCTGGTGCGAGCGCCGAGAGCGATACGCCTCGGGACAGCCGGCAAGATGCCGGCGCTACAGTTGTGGCAGAGTTATCGGGAGGAAATCAGATTCGGAGCGGGGTTGCGCCGGGAGGGCCGGAGGCCGGAACTGAGATTCTGGTGCTGATGACTGGTACGAATACATTCGCCGGAAGTTCGCTGAGCAGTTCAGTGTGAGTAAATTGGAAGGGTTCGGCGGCGTGAGAGCTTTGTAAGATCGCCACGTTGTGGCCGGTCAGACAGCACTGATAGCTGGAAGGACTGGGCGCGGGGACCTTCCCGCCATGTCGCGGACAAGCGCTGGAACTCTCCATCGGTTGGGCCCCGACGGTAGGAACCTGGGTGGGCGCGGCGCTCACGGCGACCGTTGCCAGCAACAGCAGGGCGACAACTTTGAAGAGTGGCCTCATCTGCCTACGATCCCGTAATCTTCATGCGCAACTCTTCAGGCAGTTTTTCACGGATCTCAGCGGGCAACCGGTCATGCACACGGCGCGCTCCCATGCGGGCCACATCGACTACGGCCATGGGCGCCGGGGTAGCCACCGCGACTGCCAGCCAGATCAGGGCTGACAAAGCGAAACCCGCCAGCGCCGCCACTTCCAGTAAGAATGCGTGCCGCGGCCCGAAATAGCGGATCACGCCAAAAGCCATGAGGAACATGGCCGCTGACACCGAGGCCAGGACAATGAGAGAAATATCAACGATGCGATGGATTTGCTGGCGGCTGCTGCAATGGCCGCAATCGGCGAAGTGGGCTTCGTAGTCGCCGCGCATCTCCGCCGCCAGACCGGAGATGTCGTACCGCCATCCCGCTAGAATTTTCCCCACGATGGGTTCAACGCACTGACTCATAATTGCTACAGCCGGATCGGCTCGAGAGCTTCCGACTGGCTAGCCAGCAGCACACGGTTTTGCCACAATCCCTGGCGCTCCCGCAGCGCCTCTTCGGCCGCCGCGCGGGCGATTTCGGGATGGTTATTCTCTTCCGATAAGTGGGCTAACACCACGTAAGCTGCTCCTCCATCATAGTCGCTGGAGAAGAATTCCGCGAGAGCCTCGTTGGATAGGTGCCCCACCCGGCTCATGACACGTTGCTTCACCGACCAGGGGTAGGAGCCCGTCCGCAGCTTTTCCAGATCGTGATTGGATTCGATGACCAGAATGTCGCATCCGCGCAGGTGATCGCGCACGCTTACCGGCATGTAACCAAGGTCGGTGGCGAAACCGATTTTCACTCCTTCGGTGCGGAAGGTGAAGCCGACGGGGTCGGCGGCATCGTGGGGAATCGTGAAGGGCTTGATCTCAATGTCGCCCACCTGGAAGCTGACGCCGGAGGCAAAGCGCTCGCGCTTCGGAAGTGTGGGAAGGGCGCCTTCTTCGTTACGCAATGCCCGGCCCCATTCGCGGTGCGTGGGGTCGGTGAGAAAAATGGGCACATTCAGCTTGGTTGCGAGCCGGTGCAGTCCGGCTACATGATCGGAGTGTTCGTGCGTGATCAGAATCGCCGACAGATCTTCCGGCCGCTCGCCTAAAGCGCGCAGGCGCTTGAAAGTCTCGCGGCAAGAAAGGCCAGCGTCCACCAGAATGCGCGTGGTGCTGCTAGCGACCAAGGCACAGTTGGCACGGCTGCCGCTGGCCAACAAGGAGACGGACACTGCCATATGTTGGCAGCTTACCCCTATCCCCTGTGGAAACGGTGGATTTTTTGGGCGAGGGAGGACCAATTGGGTCACCCGGGACGGTGGGGCGGTTGCGGCAAAGTCCTGCACGCATCGGTCTTGCCTTATTTGTCGGGAAACAAGTTCTTCACCACACCTTGCGCAAACGCTCCGCCGTAGGCGCCCACAATGCCGGGCAGGAAAGAGAGAAAGGACTCGTAGATTTGCGCCCGCTCCGGTTTCTGCGACAGGACGGCAGACGCAAACCAATCCGTGAGCGGCACAAAAATCCCCACCAGCACGACCCAGCGCCAGGCGTTTTTGGGGCGCACGAATCCCAGCAGCATGCAGGACGCGAGCACGATCAAGGCGGTAAACAGGAGATCGCCGACCCGGATGTCCACCCATCCCGCGAGCACGCCAAGGGCGGCCGCCAGAAAATACTGCAACGCGTCCCCCGGGTCGCGCTGATCCGGGCGCACTCCGCCCCAAGCTGTCGTCATAATATGATCCTAATACGTATAGAAGCCGCGCCCGCTTTTGCGTCCCAGCCAGCCTGCGTCGACCATCTTGATCAGCAGCGGGCACGGGCGGTATTTGGGATCGCCAAGTCCCTCCTGCAAGACGCGCATGATGTCGAGACACACGTCGAGTCCGATGAAATCGGCCAGGGTCAGCGGGCCCATCGGGTGCGCCATTCCGAGTTTGAAAACTTCGTCGACCGCCTGGGGGGTGGCGACTCCTTCCATCACCGCGAACATTGCCTCGTTCAGCAGCGGCATGAGCACGCGATTGGAAACAAATCCCGCCGCGTCGTTTACTTCGACCGGCGTCTTTCCCAGCTTCCCTGCCAGGTCGCGCACGGTTTCAAAGGTCGCCTGCGAAGTGGCCAGTCCGCGAATCACTTCTACCAGTTTCATCACCGGAACCGGATTAAAGAAGTGCATCCCGATGACTTTGTCGGGACGCGAGGTGAGCGCGGCAATTTTTGTGATCGAGATTGACGAGGTATTCGACGCGAGGATGACGTCCGGCTTGACGACTCGATCCAGGTCGCGAAAAATCTCCGCCTTGATTTCAAACTTCTCGGTGGCCGCCTCGACGACGAGGTCGCAGCCGGACAACTGCGCGCGTTCCAAGACTGTCGTGATACGGGCCAGGGTCGCGGCTTTGTCAGCCACCGTGATCTTGTTCTTGGCCACTTCGCGATCGAGATTCTTGCCAATGGTCTCGAGCCCGCGATCCAGAAAGCGCTGCTCCACATCGCAGAGCACAACCTCAAGACCGCTCCGGGCAAAGACATGGGCGATGCCATTACCCATGGTCCCGGCGCCGATGACTGCCACACGTTGCATGGTCATGCTTCCTCGTTAGATGCTGGGGAACTGGAAAGTTTAGCAGAGCGGAGGTGTGGGATCCGCGGTTGCGCGCGTTACTACGGTCTAAACCATCGTGCTCGGACGACGTCGGCCAATCGGAGGTGGTTCGGATCTCGGCTGATTGTCCCCGAACCCTTCACCGCTGAAAAAGTTTCGCGCGCGTCACCCGTCCGACAAAACTATTTATTTCCCACATCTAGCATCAATTTCCGGCCCTCTTCGCATCCCATGTGCATGTGGGACGACGCCGGATCGCAAGCGGTTACGCGCAACGGCAGGAGGACCCTATGTGGCGAACGGTAAGGATGTCAGCCTATGCGCTGGCGGCAACGCTGGCGTTAAGCGGATTGGCGCTGGCACAGCGCGACCGCGATTACGACCATGATGACGACGGCTATAACCGCGGCAGCAATTTCGAGCGGGCGCAGCAATCGGGATACCAGAACGGCTACAACGATGGCGTCGGCAAAGGCCGCCACGAAGGTCGCGAACACGATCCCAACGATTACCAGACTCCCGACTGGCGGCAAGCCACGCGCGGCTATCAGAACTGGATGGGGGCGGTCGAGGTCTATCAACGCGCTTACCGCGATGGCTACAGCAATGGCTTCCGTGCCGGATACGAGGAAGTGGCATGGCGTGACGGCGACCGTGGCCGCAACTGGAGTCGCGATGGGTGGCGCGCGAGTTACTATCCCGACGGAGATAATGTAGCCAGCCGCTTCGGCTATGCAGATGGTACCCAGGCCGCGCGCGAAGATATTTACCATCGCAAGTCCTACAACTCCAAGCCGCGCGGGCGCTTTGGCGATCGCGACGACGGTTATCTCCGCGAGTTCGGCAGCAAGGATCGCTACAAGGCGGAATACACGGCGGGCTACCGGGCGGGATACGATGCGGTGATGCGACGGAGTTACTAATTTAAGAGAAATGCAAAACGGCCGCCCCAATTCCAGGGCGGCCGTTTCTGAAGCAAAAAGCTATTTCTCAGCCGCAACTTTCAAGCGCGTTTCCGCCCGCTGCAAAGCGTCCTGGGCACGCTCATAGTCGAGCTGCGGGTCGTTGTTTTTCAATAGTTGCTCAGCGCGGTCCTTCGCTTTCTGCGCGCGCGCTACGTCGATCTCTTCGGGATGCTCGGCGGTCTCGGCCAGCATTGTGACCTTATCGGGAAGAACTTCAGCAAAGCCCCAAGCGACGGAAAGGCTCTTGGTCACTCCCTGGGCGCGGTAGGTGATGACGCCCACCGCCAGTTCGGTGATGAGAGGAGCGTGCCCCGGGAGGATGCCCAGATATCCGGCGAGGCCGGGAATCTGAGCCTCTTCGGCAGCTTCGTTCACCACCAGCTTTTCTGGGGTGACGATTTCGAGTTGGAAAGTGTCGGGCATCTTAGCCTTCAGCCGTCAGCCGTCAGCCGTCAGAAAAACCTGATGGCTGATCGCTGATGGCTGCTTTCTACGCTGCCGCTTTCAGCTTCTCGGCGGCTTCCAGTACTTCATCAATCGTCCCCTTCAGGTAAAACGCCTGCTCGGGGATGTCGTCGTACTTCCCTTCCACGATTTCGCGGAAGCCCTTTACGGTGTCGGCGATCTTCACGTAACGTCCCGGGCTGCCGGTGAATTGTTCGGCAACGTGGAACGGTTGCGAGAGGAAGCGCTGGATCTTACGGGCGCGAGCCACGGTGATTTTTTGGTCTTCGCTCAATTCGTCGATGCCGAGAATGGCAATGATGTCCTGCAAGTCCTTATAAGTTTGCAGCGTCTTCTTGACCATCTGTGCGACGTCGTAATGTTCCTGTCCGACGATGCGGGGATCGAGGATACGCGAAGTGGAAGCCAGTGGATCGACGGCGGGATAGATTCCGATTTCGGTCAGGGCGCGCGAAAGCACTGTAGTGGCATCGAGGTGAGCAAAGGTGGTGGCCGGGGCTGGATCGGTAAGATCGTCGGCGGGGACGTAAATCGCCTGCACCGAAGTGACCGAGCCTGTCTTCGTTGAAGTAATTCGTTCCTGTAACTCGCCCATTTCCGTCGCTAAGTTGGGCTGATAACCCACGGCGGAAGGCATGCGGCCCAGTAGTGCTGAAACTTCCGAGCCCGCCTGCGTAAAGCGGAAAATGTTATCGATGAAGAGGAGCGTGTCGGCTCCCTCTTCGTCGCGGAAATATTCGGCGACGGTGAGGCCGGTCAACGCCACTCGCAGTCGGGCGCCGGGAGGCTCCGTCATTTGACCGTAGATGAGCGCCGCTTTCGATTCGTCGGGTTTGCCGGGCTTGATTACGCCGGACTCGCTCATTTCCAGCCACAAGTCGTTGCCTTCACGAGTGCGTTCGCCGACGCCGGCAAACACGGAATATCCGCCGTGTTGCTTGGCAACGTTGTTAATCAGTTCCTGAATGAAGACGGTCTTGCCGACGCCCGCGCCGCCAAACAAGCCGATCTTGCCGCCTTTCAGGAAGGGCTGTATGAGATCGACGACCTTGACGCCGGTCTCAAACATTTCCGCAGTGGTGGATTGTTCGTCGAATGCCGGGGCCAATCGGTGAATCGGCATCTTTTTCTGAAAGGAGATGGGGCCCAAGTTCGTCGACGGGTTCGCCGATGACGTTCATCACGCGGCCCAGCGTTCCCTTACCTACAGGAACGGAAATGGGGCCGCCCTCGTCGATGGCTTTCATGCCGCGGACCATGCCGTCGGTGGCTGACATGGCGATACAGCGCACGCGGCCTTCGCCGAGATGCTGCTGCACTTCGAGCACGACATTGATCGGCGTAGGCACTGTAAAGCCGTCGCTGACCACGCGCAGCGCTTCATAAATCGGAGGCATCGTGCTCTCGACAAACTGCACGTCGACGGCGGGACCGGAAACTTGAATTACTCTTCCTACATTTTCAGACATAAGTCCTCAGAAAAACTAGCTCTTAGCGCTTAGCTCTTAGCTCTCAGCTCTCAGGTCTCAGGTCTCAGCAAAAGCTTTCATCGGAAGCGATCCGGTCATTGCCGAGAGCTGACAGCTTAAAGCTTGGAGCTTCTTTTACGATGCTGCTGCTCCGCTCACAATCTCGATAATTTCTTTCGTGATCTTGGCCTGGCGGGCGCGATTCATGGCCAGCGTCAGGGAGTCGATCATGTCGGAGGCGTTGTTGGTTGCCGAATCCATCGCGGTCATGCGGGCGGCGTGTTCGGCGGCTACCGACTCCAGGAGCGCGTGAAAAATTTCGACGCCGATATACTTCGGCAGGATTCCATGGAACAAGTCCTGCGGGGGCTGCTCGTAAATGTAGTCTACTTCCGCAGCGCCAAATTTCGCGGCTTCTTCGTCTACCGCCTTTGTATCGATCGGACGCACCCCAACGCCGGCGTGCTTTGCCGCTTCCAGTCTGCGTTTCCGCTCTTCCTGCGCCGCTTCTTCCGCCATGCGGACGTCTTCCACGCCGATTTCCTTGATGGGCAGCACTTTCTGCACAATCAGGCGTTGCGCGATGACGGACTTGAATTCGTTGTAGATGAGGTAGACCCCGTCAACTTCGCCGCGGGAAAATTTGTCGACGACGCTCTTGCCCAACTCGGACGCGAAAGTGAATTCGACTTTGCCTAGGACCCCGACGTGCTCGCCGACAATCTGAATCCGTCCAGCGCGGGGCCGGTTTTCTTGCGGAGTCTCGCTTTGCGCCGCCACCGGAAACCGACGCCGCAAAAAGTCGCGCCCTTTGCGGCCGATACACTCAAGATCGATATTCTCTTCCTGTTTGGAATCGAGGAACTTACTCACTACTTTCAGAATATTGGCGTTGAACGCCCCCGCCAGGCCTTTGTCGCCGGTCACTACGACCAGCAGAATGTTTTTTTCCGGCCGCTCCACCAGCAGGGGGTGGATCGGCTCGCCAGTGATGGGATCGTATACTTCCGCCCGCGAAACCAGGGACTTTAAAACATTCGTCAGCATCTGCGAGTAGGGACGGGCTGCCAGGGCCGCTTCCTGCGCGCGCCGCAACTTGGCGGCCGATACCGTCTTCATGGCCTTAGTGATCTGCCGCGTGTTGACCACGCTGCGGATTCGGCGCCGGATGTCGAGAATGTTTGCCATTCTTGAGTTCTCAGTTCTCGGTTCTCGGTTCTCAGTGAAATCTCCCGTGCTCAGCCTCTACTGAGAACTGAGAACCGGGAACTGAGAACTATTTCGCTACTGCCGCTCGCGCATCCACGAACTGCGCTTTTGCTTCCTTGATCACGCTCGCCAACTCCGCTTTCAGCGCGTCGTCCAGGACTTTCTTTTCCATGATTGCGTTCAATATGCCGGGATGAGTCGTGTCGACATATTTGTAAAGCTCTTTCTCGAAGTCTCGGACTTGCTCGACAGGCAAATCGTCGAGCGCGCCGCTGGTGCCCGCAAAGATGATGAGGATCTGTTTCGAGAATGGGAGCGGCTCAAATTGTCCCTGCTTCAGGAGTTCGACGAGCCGCTTGCCGCGATTCAGCTGTGCCTGTGTCGCTTTGTCCAGATCGCTGCCGAATTGCGCGAAGGCTGCGAGTTCGCGGTACTGGGCGAGTTCGAGTTTCAGGGTGCCGGCCACCTGGCGCATGGCTTTAATCTGCGCGCTGCCGCCGACGCGGCTCACGGACAATCCAACGTTTACCGCCGGACGCACGCCCTGGTTGAACAGATCGGTTTCCAGATAAATCTGTCCGTCGGTGATGGAAATGACGTTGGTCGGAATGTAAGCCGAGACGTCTCCCGCCTGGGTTTCGATCACGGGGAGGGCCGTCAAACTTCCGCCGCCGAGTTTGTCGCTCAGCTTCGACGCCCGTTCCAGCAAGCGCGAGTGAAGATAGAAAACGTCGCCGGGGTAGGCCTCGCGTCCTGGTGGACGTCGCAGCAACAGTGAAATTTCGCGATACGACGCCGCGTGCTTGGAAAGATCGTCGTAGATACAAAGGGCGTGGCGTTTCGTGTCGCGGAAATACTCGCCCATGGCGCACGCTGCGTACGGCGAAATGTACTGCATCGGAGCGGGTTCTGACGCGGTGGCCGCGACTACGATGGTGTACTCCATCGCGCCCGCGTCTTCGAGAATTTTTACGACCTGCGCAACCGACGATCGTTTCTGTCCGATGGCGTTGTAGATACAGATCAGGTTGTTGCCCTTGCTGTTGATGATGGTATCGAGCGCCACGGCGGTCTTGCCGGTCTGGCGGTCGCCGATGATGAGTTCGCGCTGTCCGCGGCCGATCGGGATCATCGAGTCGATGGCCTTGAGACCGGTCGCCATCGGCTCGCGCACGGGCTGGCGATCGATCACGCCCGGCGCAATGCGCTCCAGCGGAATGAATTTGTCGGTGGCGATGGGGCCCTTGTCGTCGATGGGCTGGCCGAGAGAATTTACGACCCGGCCAATCAAAGCGTCGCCGACCGGCACGCTCATGATGCGGCCGGTGCGCTTCACTTCGTCGCCTTCTTTGATCTCGGTGTACTCGCCGAGGATCACCACGCCGACCTGATCTTCTTCCAGGTTCATGGCAATGCCGGCGATGCCGTGCGGGAACGAGAGCAGTTCGCCGGCCATGACTTTGTCGAGTCCGTAAACGCGGGCAATGCCGTCGCCCAGGGTGATGACGGTACCCGTTTCGTCGACTTGAATCTTCGACTCGTAGTTCTCGATCTGCTCGCGGATTAACTGTGTGATTTCGTCTGCTTTGATCTGCGCCATATTAGAACCGGCTTCGAGCTCCGGGCTTCGAGCTGTGAGCGATCTGATTTCGATGGCTCGCAGCTCGCAGCTCGCGGCTCGCAGCTAACCTTCCACCAGTTGCTCCCGCATCCGTTCTAACTGTTCACTGACCGATCCGTCGTAAATCGTACTGCCGACTTGCACCCGGGCGCCTCCCAGGAGTGACGGGTCCAGGCGGTAGCTGGCGCGGACGTGCTTGCCTGTCAATTTGGCAATCTGGGCTTCCAGCAGTTTTGCTTCGTCTTCATTGAGTTTGCGGGCGCTGATCACTTCCGCGTCGGCAATTCCCATGCGATTGTTCAATTCCTGTTGCAGTTCCTTCACAATCTCCGCCAACAGCGGCAGGCGCCGATGATCGGTGACGACCGAGATAAAATTTCGCACTTGCGGCGCAATCCCCATTTTTTGCGCGACCGCTTTCAGGACGGCCCGCTTGCGATCGCCCGGGATGGACGGATTCTCCATCACCCGGTGGAACTGGACGTTTTCTGCAAGCAGCACCTCGATGGCATGCAACTCCTGGATCACCCGCGTGGAGTCGAGTTTGCTGTCTACCACCACATCGGCCAGGGCCCGAGCGTAGACTCCAACAACGGAAGCCATTTTATTGCCGGTCCTTTCCGCTGCCGGAGGAAAGTTTTCCGGCAAAGTTATTGACCAGCACACGATCGGTAGCGGAGTCGACGTGAATCTGTTTGCGCGCCAGAGCCACCGCGAGGTCGGCGGTGTGCGATGCCAGTTCCCGGCGCGCCTGTTTCGTCGCCAAAGCAATTTCCTGTTCCGCTGCCTGTACCACTTTGCGGATGTCTTCTTCCGCCGCCTGCTTGATGCGGGCTTCCTCGGCTTCCGCTTCTTTTTCGGATTGCGCCTGCATCGACGCGATTTCGGTGTCCAGCTTGCTTAGGCGCGCTTCGATTTCCGCCAGTCGGCGGTTGGCGTCGGCGCTGGCGGCGCGGCCTTCTTCGAGGGCGCGTTGGATCGACTCGGTGCGGCTGCGAAGCATCGCTGGCACACTTTTGCGTGCGAACCAATAGGTTAAGAAAACGATGACCAGAAAATTCGCGACGAACATCAGCAGGTGAACCTGATGTACCGTCAGGCCAATTTTGTTCGCCAGCCATCGGACGGACGGCGAGTGCTTCAGATCCGCATTCTCTTCGTCTTCCCCCATCGCTTCGCGCGTTTCCTTGGCGAGTTCGGCGGCGGGCCCGTCATGCGCCGGCTGGGCCTGGGCCGTCGCCGAACCTTGCTCCGTTCTTGCAAACCCATTGTTTGACACAAAGGACAGCAGTGCCAGGAACGCGAACAGCCCTATGGCCTTGAGGATCCGACGCCGCGTCATTGTCCACCCACCGGACCCGCCGCTTCCACGGGACGCATTACGATGCGAGCAATCTGCCCCGCCAACTGCTCAGCGTCGGACTGGAGCTTGGCCATGGCCTGCTGCTTGTCCTGCTCGATGGACGCGCGGGCCGCTTTAACCTGATCCAGAGCACGTGCCCGCGCCGTTCCCGCGGCGTCAGCTCGCACCTGTATTGCCTGCTGGCGACGGGTTTCGAGCTTCTTGAAAATTTGCAGGCGCGCTTCCCTTAAACGCTGCTCATAGTCGGCCGTCCGGGCATCGGCGGCCGCAATATCGACTTGCGCTTTTTCCAGAGCGCCTTCGGTGCGCGCGCGGCGTTCGGCGAGGACTGCAGTGAGAGGATTGTGGACCAGGACGGTGTAAACAAAATAAAACAGCGCCAGCAGAAGGGTGGTGGGTACGGCTCCGAGCAGTAATTCCCCTAGTTGTCTGGCAATCTGATCCATGTTTGGCTGCTGATCGAGCTGGCTGATCGAATCGGAAGATAAGGGCTTCTAAAACTAATCAAAGTAACATTCTGGCGGATCCCAAGTCAAGAGTGAGAGGTCCATTTGAGCACCGCCTCGCGAGGAAAAGAATGAATGAAATGGTCCTTGACAATCGATTCCTCGGGTCTACCATTGAAATATCACCTCCGATCCGTTTCAGGATCGAGTGGGCCGATAGCCAAGGAAACGTCACCGCTTCTTGGCTGGCGGCCCATTTTTATTTGTGGCTGGTCGGACACAGTTGAACTTCAAGATCAACGGCAATTTCAAGAGCAACAGCAACGGCGTCGGACAAGAGTGTCCCACCCACTCGAAATTGTCCGATCTAGACGCCCGCGCAAAAAATGACGCCCTCGTGACAAACCCCTGACAAGTCACGACCGTGTCACGGATAAGGTCATCTTTGTCAGCCCTCCCTGCTTCGCCTAAAGGGAAGCGACCAGTCTTATCAAAATCAATCCCTCAGGAGGGGAATAACATGTCTCCCAAGTTTTCGACGCGCATCGCGGCACTGGCCGCGGTTGTGTTCACAGCCTTGTTGCTGACTGCCAGCAACGCCACGGCCCAGCACTTTACCCGCACCGATCTCACTGCCGATAACGCGAGCGTTGGCACCAACGTGGCCAATATCGATCCGAATCTGGTAAACGCATGGGGCATGTCGCGATCTTCGGGTTCACCCTGGTGGATCTCCGACAACGGCACCGGGCTTTCCACTCTCTACAACGCAGCTGGACAAGCGCAGGGCCTGGTGGTTTCGATTCCGACACCCAACGGCGACGGCGCAGCTGCGCCCACGGGAACTGTATTTAATTCGTTCAACGGCTCGTTTGAAGTGACGCCGGGGAATCGGGCAATCTTCCTGTTCTCCACGGAAGACGGCACGATTTCCGGATGGAATCCAAATGTGGACGGCACGCATGCGGTGATCAAGGTCAACAACTCCGTGAGCGGGGCGGTTTACAAGGGCCTGGCGATCGGTGTAGCCACAGTTGGACCGCGTATCTATGTAACGAATTTCACCAGCGGCCAGGTTGAGGCCTACGACCGCAAATTCCGCTGGGTTAGGTTGCACAATGGCGCCTTCACCGATTCCAAGCTGCCCATCAACTACGCTCCCTTCGGAATTCAAAACGTGGGCGGCAACATCGTCGTCACTTTCGCGAAACGCAGTCCCGGCGAGAAGGACGAGCAACACGGAGCCGGACTCGGATTCGTCGATGTCTTCGACCTGAACGGCAACCTGCTGCTGCGCTTACAGCATACGCAGGCGCTGAATGCGCCCTGGGGCATTGCTCAGGCGCCCGGCGACTTCGGCACTTTCAGCCACCGTCTGCTGATCGGTAACTTCGGCGATGGAACGATTCACGCTTATAACGCAGTCAGCGGCAAACTGGAAGGCACGATCGAAGATGCCAACGGCGCGCCCATCTGGATTAACGGCTTGTGGGGCCTCAGCTTCGGCGGCGGGAACGCGAATTCCGGTCTGGCCAACGAACTTTATTACACGGCAGGACCGAACGACGAAGCCGATGGTCTCCTTGGGAAGTTGACCCCGGTCGGCACCGACCAGAGGGGCAACTCGGAGTAGTACCTGGACGAGTCTGGCTGGGCCCTCTCTCTCCGGCCCGGCCAGGCTCGATTTTTGGTGGGGAGCTCCAAGCTCTCAGCTCCAAGCCCTCGGGGAAAAAACAGGTTTGCTTGGAGCTTGCAGCTCGGAACTGAGAGCTGGCTTTTGCAGTTTCTACACCGAAACGATCTGCTCCGACATCACGCGGGCAATTTTTTCCAGAACCAGCTGCATGCTGGTGCCGGCGTCGATGGTCGCGTCCACTTCGTGATGACGGGACGCGGCGTGCATAATCAGGACTTTCGTCCCTTCATGCGATTTCTTCACCATATAGGGCAGATGATGCCGGTCGTCCTTAGTAAGCGTGGAACCTAGAATCACGAGGTCGAACGCGTCCTGGCGCAGGGCATCCTGAACGGCATGGCGGCCGACGGCTGTGGTGACATGGTGTCCGGCTTTCTTCATCAAAGCGGACTGAGTGGCTAGTGTTTCCTCATCGCTCTCAGCGTAAAGAATCTTGATTGTGGGCTTGGCAGACGTTGCGGGCAAGGTTAGCTCTCCTGAACTCAGGGGAGAGCCTAACAAGCGACGGGCAGGCTTCCGAGGTCACGGAAGATCAGGTACGGGCGGGCGTGAATTGGGCATTGTTTTCAATGGCATACGTCCTGCCAGGACTTTCCCTACCGCGCTGCTTCGACCGCTTCTCGCTCGCCTACCTGCTGGCGCCACATGGCGTAGTACAGACCTTTCTGGTCGAGGAGTTCGGAGTGGCGTCCGGATTCGACGATGTGGCCGCGTTCGAGGACGAAGATGCGGTCGGCGTGCATGATGGTCGAGAGGCGATGTGCGATGAGAATCGTGATCGCTTCCTGGTTCGTCGCTACTTCGCGGATGGTGCGGCTGATTTCTTCTTCGGTGAGCGAATCGAGCGAGGAAGTGGCTTCGTCGAAGACCAGCAACTGCGGACGGCGCAGGAGAGCGCGGGCGATCGAAAGGCGTTGCTTCTCACCGCCGGAAACTTTTACGCCGCCTTCGCCGATGAGCGTGTCCAGGCCGCGATCAGCGCGAGAGAGCAGGCTGTCGGCAGCGGCTTGCTGGAGGACTTCCATACATTCTTCGTCGGTCGCGTCGGGATTCACGAACAGCAGATTCTCGCGGATGGAGCCGGAAAATAGCTGCGTGTCCTGGGTGACGAAGCCGATTTTTTCCCGCAAGAGATCGAGGTCGACACGGTTCGAAGGAATGCCGTTGTACAGGATTGTGCCGTCTTTAGTCGCGTAGAGGCCCACCAGCAGTTTCACCAGCGTCGACTTCCCTGCCCCGGACGGTCCTACGAAGGCAATGGTGTCGCCGCGCGCGGCGCTGAAACTGATTGCATTCAATGCCGGCTGCGACGAACTCTGGTGCTGAAAACTGACCTGCTCGAATTGCAAGGTCATCAGTTCGTCCACCGGTTCGGGGTTGGCGGGCTTAGGGTCGCGGGGAGTATCGAGAATCGTCTGGAAATTTTGCAGCGAAACTTCCGTCTCGCGATAAATGTTGATGACGTTGCCCAGTTCCTGCAAGGGAGTAAAGATATAAAACGAAAAGAACATCAGCGAGAAAAACTGGCCGATGGTGATCTCCTGACGGAAGATGAGGTAGAGCATCAGGAACAGAATGCTGGTACGGAGGGCGTTGACCGCGGTTCCCTGAATGAAACTCAGGCTGCGCAGGTATTTCACTTTCTTCAGTTCGAGCTTGAGGATTTTTTCGGTGACGCCGTTGAGCCGCTCCACTTCCTGATGCGCCAGTCCGAGGCTCTTCACCAGTTCGATGTTGCGCAGCGACTCGGTCGTTGACCCCGCCAGCGCGGTGGTTTCGGCGACAATCGTCTTCTGGATCTTCTTGATCTTGCGGCTCAGCACCGAACTGATAATTCCGAGCAGGGGAACCGTAATCAGGAACGCGGGCGCGATCGACCAGTGCACGCGCATGGCGTACACCATCACAAACACGATGCCGACAACCGAAATAAAAATCACATTGATGGCCGCAGTAATAAACCGTTCCACATCGCTGCGAACTTTTTGCAGTTTGCCGAGGGTTTCTCCGCTGCGCTGGTCTTCGAAGACCTGGTAGGGCAAATCCAGCGAATGATGAATTCCATCCGAATACATCTTTGCGCCGAGGCGCTGGACGATCACGTTGGTGAAATAGTCCTGGAAATTCTTGGCCACGCGCGACACAAACGCGACTCCCACCATCCCAAGAAGCAACAATCCCGACCCGCGGATGAATTGTGCCTGAGTGAAGTCGTGACGCTTGGTAGCGTAATTATCGATCACGTGGCGGAAGATGACTGGATCGAGAAGCGAAAAAATCTGATTGGTCGCAGCCAGCAAAAGAGCGACCACGAACAACTTCCAGTAGTGCCTGGCATATTGGTACAGAAGTTTCATAGGGATCGGTGGCACACCCACGCCAGTATCCCATTTAGATGGTGCAAGGCGGGCGGCGATTCAGAATACAGGGAAGGCTACAGCGCCGGAGGACATCCCCCGCCGACTACTTACCGCTAAAAAAGCTGTACTCCGCCCCAGCGGGCGCTGGAGCGGAGTACAACGGGCAACTTAGCCTTGCGGGGGATGCAATACGCGGAACGTATTGCCTCCGTTGGACCAGACCAGCACCAGCGCGTCCTCATTTTTCGGAACGCTGGAGAGGGCCTTGGCCACGTCGGACGCAGACGGTTCGGAGTGGCGATTCACCTGGATAATCACATCGCCACGCTGCAAGCCGGCGTTGTCGGCGGGACTGCCGGGCTGCACATCCTGCACGACCGCTCCCCGAACGTCGCTTGGGATTTGCATTTGTTCGCGGGCGGCGGGGTTGAGATCGCCGAGGCTCAGTCCCCAGCGGCCTTTGCCGTGTTCTGCTCCGGCGCTGGCGCCGTCCGCGGTAGGATTCATCGCGTCCAGGGTGACCGGGAGATTGAGGGACTTACCATCCCGCACCACATCCAGATGGATGGTGTCGCCGGGTTGTTTTTGTCCAACTGCTACCTGCAGTGCGCCGGCGTCCGTGACGGATTGGCCGTTCAGCTTGGTGATGACGTCGCCAGTCTTCAAGCCGGCTTTCCCGCCAGCAGAGTCCGGGTCGACCTGAGTTACTACCGCTCCGGAGGCGCTCTTCATGTCGAAGAACTTCGCGTTATCCGGAGTTATGTCGGAGATGCCGATGCCAATCAGGCCGTGACTGACTTTGCCGTCGCGAATCAAGGTCTTCACCGTCGGCTCAACAATCTCAGTGGGAATTGCGAAGCCCATGCCCGAGAACGAACCGTTCGAGGAAATGAGGAAGGTGTTAATCCCGATCAGTTCGCCATGCGAGTTGACCAGCGCGCCGCCGGAGTTTCCCGGATTGATGGCCGCGTCGGTCTGGATGAATTCTCCGGGCTTGCGGCGATCCGTCGGATCAGGATTGGGGCGGTTGAGCGCGCTGACGATGCCGCGCGTTACCGTGAACCGGTATCCATAGGGATTGCCGAATGCCAGCACGGTTTGACCGGGATGGAGTTTGTCCGAGTCACCCCAGGGGACGCTGGGCAGGTTCGTTCCGGTGATTTTGATCACCGCAAGGTCGGTGAGCGGGTCGGTGCCGATTAGCTTGGCGGGATACACTTCGCGGTTGCTCATGGTGACGCGGATGTCGGTGGCGCCATCCACGACGTGATTGTTGGTGACGATGTAGCCATCGGGAGAGATGATTACGCCACTCCCCAAGCCGTGCTCGACTCTCTGCTGGGGCTGATTGAACCGCCAAGTGCGTCCGCCACCAAACGGGTTGCCACCGAATGGAGCGAAGAACTGCTGCATGTCATCCGAGGAATTGCCGTCGGTCGCCTGGGTGCTCGGCTTCGAGGTCACGGTGACGTTGACGACCGCGGGAGTAACCCGGGCGGCCAACGTTTCCATGGCGTGATCGAGCGTAAGTAAGGCGGCGACGCTGTTGTCGTCGAGGGGTGCAGCGGCGGTAGCCGCTACAGATGCGTGCGCGGATTTGGCGAACTCATAGGTCGTGAAGGTTCCGACCATCGCCACGGCGACCACGGCCACGAGCAGGCGCCGGGTCAGTTTGTTCTTCCAGTTTTGCATTTCACTTCTCCTTTGCAACTAAAGATTTAGTTGTTAATTACAAAAAATTTTTAGGTCTTGCTTGCTACTGCTGTTCTTTCGGCTTGATGCTGGACCGTATTTACAACCGTTACTCTCCACACTCCAACGGTCCACACCCACGAATTCGGGCCAACGCGCTGCGCAGTGCGGACGATCAACAGCCCTTCCGCTTCCTGTTGAGTGGTCTGGTTTGCCGCTACATTCTCAGTGCCGACCGGACCGCGCTCGGTGTCGGTGTTCCAGCGCGCTTCAACGGCCAGCGGAGCAGAGGGCGTATGTACCGGACGTTTTGCAATCAATGGCGCGGCCGGGTGCTGCGCCATTTTCCTGGGCGACGACGATGTGCCAGTGCGCACGGAAACAGGAGTCACGACGACGGCGGGAAACTGCGACTGGTTGTGCGGCGGGGTGTGGACAGCGTTGGCCTGTATGGCTGGCGCTGAATGGCCATCATCAATGGCCACCAACTGGGCACGCGGCACGACCAGCAGGCAGACCACGGAAAAAGCGCCCAGCAGTCCCAGCGCCGGCTTCCCGATAAATTTCGTTGCAGGGCGACTGGCGTCGAGAATTTGCGCCAGGCGCAGAGAGGCCTCGCGGGCGCGGTGGACTAGGGCTTGCGCCATCGCCCAGCCACGGCGGGTGCCGCTTTTTTCGAGGAGCAGAATCAGGCACTCCGCATACGCGCGCGGATTGGCGGTTTCGGCGAGCACATGGTCGTCACACGCCATCTCGCGCTCGAGCGAGAGCCGGTTCTCGATCCACCACACAGCCGGATGAAAAAGGAATACTGCGCGCACGATTTTCTGCAACAGGTTGGTCCAGTCGTCCCAACGGCGCAGGTGCGCCAGTTCGTGCAGCAGGATGACGTTCAATTCCTGCGCCGGGAGTTCGCGCAGCACCCAGGATGGGATGACAATCATCGGACGGAAGAAACCGATGGCGGCCGGCACGGTCACCTGCTCTGAAGTCGCGAGAGTCACCGATCTTAGGGAACTAAAATCGGCGATGGTCTTTCGTATGGCAGGATCGAGATCGTCTAAGTTGATCGCGACACAATTCCGGCGCAGGTCGTGCAGTTGGCTCAGTCCAAGTGCCAAATGCAGGAGCGAGGCACTCGCCAGCAACACCCAAGCCACGAACAGCAAAAGTCCCAAGTCACCAGGCAGGGTGAGCAGAGGATGTGCAGCCGCAGAGGGCAGGAGAGAATGTTCGATGCCGCCGATCCATGGCAGTCCAGCAACCGACAGCAGGGCCAGAAACCAGACGGCGAATCGCGTGCCCGAATTCTGTCGCGGCAGGAAGCGCAGCATCAATCCTGCAAATAGCGCGATCAGCAGTCCTTCCGGAAGCGAATTCAAAATCCGGCCGATCGCCAGCTGAGCCACGGTCTGCAACTGGGGCCACATCATTTCGCGCCGCTCCGTTCCAGCATCTCGCGCAAACGTGCGAGGTCTTCCGGTTCCACGCCGCGATCCTCAAGGATGTTCAAGACGAGTTGCTCGTGGGAGTTCTTGAAGAAGCGGCCAAGCAGGTGGCGGATCTCCGAACGCGTCGCCTCTTCGCGGCCGACCAGAGGGGAGTACACATGTGCGCGGCCGTCTTTGGAATGCTTGACGTAACCTTTTCGCTCGAGGACGCGGATCGTGGTCAAAACCGAGTTGTAGGCGAGAGCAGGCCGCTGGGGCAGCGAGTCCAGGATCAGCTGAACTGTGCCGGAGCCTTTCAGCCATAGCACGTTCATGATCCTGAGTTCGGCCTCGGTTAGAGTCTCCGACTGACGCGGCGGCAAATCTTGGTCCTCCCCGTTGTGGTAGACGGTCCAGATAGAAAAATGTAACTAATTGTTTAGTTGCATGTGGGGACCTCCGGGGTTGCCCCGGGACCAAAAGGCGGTTTTTGGACCTCTTCTACGGACCTGAAGTTAGAAGCCGAGGTCGCTCAGTCCAGAATGTCCTTCCGGACGGCGTCCGAGCGGCCAATAAAACTTGCGATCCGACCCTTTGATTGAAAGATCGTTGATGGATGCGTGGCGCAGACACATCAGACCATGCGGATCGAATTCCCAGTTTTCATTTCCATAGGAGCGGAACCAGTTGCCGGAGTCATCATGGAATTCGTAGGCAAATCGCACGGCAATGCGATTTCCGTCGAAGGCCCAGAGTTCTTTGATCAAACGGTAGTCCAGCTCCCTGGTCCACTTGCGTCGCAGAAACGCGATGATCTGTGCCCTGCCCGTCACAAACTCGGCGCGATTCCGCCAGCGCGAATCGACGGTGTAGGCCAACGCTACTTTTTCCGGATCGCGCGAATTCCAGCCGTCTTCGGCGAGACGAACTTTTTCAACGGCGGTTTCGAGAGTAAATGGCGGCAGCGGGGGACGGGTTAGTCCCGGCGATGCCGATGAGGGAGCAACTGGATCCAGAAGTCCTATATCTTGTTTTGTCACAAGCATCTCCAGATTTCATTCATGTTCTGTTCCCGGCAAGCGTTCACCAGGGATAGTTCCCAGACTCGCCGAAGAAGACGCCACTCGGTCCATCCGGTGGCAACAGCGCCAGGCGGACGGGGCCCGCCGCACCTTCTTCAACGGTTAAAGTTCCGCGGTGCTGATTCATGTCGGTGGCGACGTATCCGGGTGAAACTGTGTTGACCTTGATCGCCGTGTCGCGGAGTTCGTAGGCCAGTTGCACGGTGAGCATGTTCAACGCGGCTTTCGAGGAGTTGTAACCAATCAATTTGAACGAGGCAAAGTCCCAGTCGGGGTCGGCATTCTTCGTGATGGAGCCGAGGCCACTGGAAAGGTTCACGATGCGCGCCGCCTCTGCTTTCCGCAACAGGGGAAGCATGGCCTGCGTGACAGATAACGTCCCCAGGAAGTTCGTCTCCATCACTCGTCTTACAGAGTTGATATCGGCAGTGCTGGGGGGTCCGTCCGCGGAGTCGAGGATGGCGGCATTGTTGACGAGAACGTCGAGTTTCTGGAACTGGTCGGCGATGCTGGCGGCCGCGGCGGCGATGGTCTCTGGGCGTACCAGATCCAATGGAACGAAGCGAGCGTCGAGCTTCTCCGAGCGGAGAGTGGCGGCAGCTTGCTCTCCGAGCTTCGGATCGCGCGCGCCGACAAGAACTGTCATGCCCGCCTTACCCAGTTCGCGGGCTATGGCGAGGCCGATCCCTTTATTGGCGCCCGTTATCAGGGCAACTTTCTTTGGCGATTGGCTCACGGAACGCTCCTGTCACTTGCGAGTGAAAAAGGGGACCCCGCCGCATTCGCGCGCCTTGGGGGAGGACAAGGCGGCGGGGTCCCATTATGAAAGCACACTGCTTACGCTGCCACTTGCATACCCTGCTTAAGAAACGCCAGCAGGTCCGCGTTGATGGTGTCTGCGTTGGTGGTGGGCATCCCGTGGGGAAAGCCTGGATAAATCTTCAACGTCGAACCCTTCACCAGTTTCGCCGACAACGGAGCCGCCGCGACGATGGGGACGATCTGATCTTCCTCGCCATGCATGATCAGAGTCGGCACATCGAACTTCTTGAGGTCCTCGGTGAAGTCCGTTTCCGAGAAGGCCTTGATGCAGTCGTAGCCGGCTTTCATACCGCCCAACATGCTCTGAAGCCACCACTTCTCGCGGATGCCTTCGGAAATCTTGGCGCCGGGGCGGTTGTATCCGTAGAACGGAAGAGTGATGTCTTTGTAAAACTGCGGCCGGTTCTTGGCATACTCGGCGCGCAGGCCGTCGAAGACCGAGAGGGGCGTGCCCGTTGGATTTTTCTCCGTCTTTACCATGAGAGGTGGCACGGCGCTGATGAGTACCGCCGCGGCAACACGCTTTGTGCCATGCCGGCCAATGTAGCGCGCGACTTCTCCGCCGCCGGTGGAGTGGCCGACGTGAATGGCGTTCTTCACGTCGAGCTTTTCCGTGAGCTGCGCCAGATCGTCGGCGTAAGTGTCCATGTCATTGCCGTCCCAAGTCTGGGTGGAACGGCCATGACCACGGCGATCGTGGGCGATGACGCGGTATCCCTGCTGGCCGAAGAAGAGCATTTGTCCATCCCAGTCGTCCGCAGTGAGCGGCCAGCCGTGGCTGAACACGATGGGCTGGCCTTTTCCCCAGTCCTTGTAGAAAATCTCGGTACCGTCTTTGGTGGTAATGGTAGGCATAGAATTTGTTCTCCCTTCTGATTTCATCCTGCAGTGAACTGCACAAGACCTTCAACGATCGTATCGGGCCGTCGATCCGGGGCCAAATCAAAGGCATTGTCGCGATCTCACGTCGAGCCAGACGTATTCTTCCGCCTACTCGAGGTCTAGCGCATCCGGATCCGAAACGAATATGCAAATTGTCGGGAGTTTGGGCTGCGGTTCCAAACCGAGGCCACCCCTTTTACTCTCCCGTGCTCAGCCGCGCAGCGCGCTCTCGCACTAGGATAACGTTTCCCACTGAAACACGGAATAGGAACGAGGGGGCAATTCCAGAGTTGTACGCCCCGCGCCCGCCGTGGGTTTCTCAGCCTCGCGCGGAGCAACCTTGGTCGGCGCCGCAAAGCTGTTCACCGCTTTCAGGTCGTCGCCCGTCAGCACCCAGGAGGCAACCAAGCGCGCACCCGACTTCCCTTCCCAATTGACCTCAACCTGGTGAGCCTTGATCAAATCCCGGTTGAGTAAGAAGATGGCAATATTGCCATTTTCCGAGTTATAAGTCGCCATCGCATCCAGATGGGACACCTGACCCATTCCTGCGACCGCATAAGTGGAAGGCGATTCGACCAACACGTCTAACGCCGCCCCCCGCGCATACTGTAGCGCCCAGTTATACGGATAAAAAATGGTCTGCCGGAACAGGCCGTTGGCATTCGTCATGATCGGTGCAATTACATTCACCAACTGGGCGAGGCACGCGATCTTCACGCGATCCGCGTGGCGCAGCAGCGTATTGATGATGCCGCCTACCAGCAGGGCGTCTTCCAGGTTGTAAATTTCTTCCAGCGAATGCGGCGCTTCCTGATGGTGCCCGTTCATGTCTTCGGGATTCCGGGCTCGGTACCAGACATTCCACTCGTCGAATGACAGCCAGAGTTGCTTGGGCGAACGCTTGTGTCCGCGAACCAGATCGCAAACCGCCAGTGTCTCTTCGATCTGGCGGTCCATGGACAGATTTAACGCCAGATACTTCCCGCTGTCACCCCCGGTTTCTTCGGGAGTGTTGCCCACGTAGCGATGTAGGGAAAGCGCGTCGACATAGTCGTAACATTGCTCCAGCACCTGCCGGTCCCACTCCAGGTAAGTCGGCATCCCGGGCCCGCTCGATCCGCACGCCACTAACTTCAGTGACGGGTCGACAGCATGCATCTGCCGCGCCGCGTCGGCAGCCTTGTAGCCATATTCTTCGGCCGTCATGTGTCCGATCTGCCACGGCCCATCCATCTCATTGCCTAGGCACCAATGCTCCACCTTGTAAGGATCGGCGACTCCGTGTTTGCGCCGCAGATCGCTCCAGCGCGTGCCCTTGTCCACATTGCAATACTCGACCAGAGCGGCGGCCTCCTCCGCCGTGCCCGTGCCCAGATTCAAACCCATCAAAGGTTTACATCCCACGGCACGCGCCCAGGCCATGAATTCATTGGTGCCGAACTGATTGCTGTTGATTGCGTTCCAGGCCTTGTCGAGAACTCGCGGGCGGTCCTGCTTGGGGCCCACGCCATCGAGCCAGTTATACCCCGAGACAAAATTGCCCCCGGGATAGCGAATGATGGGAACGCCCATTTCCCGCACTTCGTTCATCACATCCTTGCGAAAGCCGTTGGCGTCGGATAACTTCGAGCCCGGATCGTAAATCCCTTCGTAGATCGCGCGCCCGAGGTGCTCCAGAAATGACCCGAAGAGATTGCGGTCGAGTGGGGCGATCGTCCGGTGGGTATCGATGTAAAGTCGAATCGGCCCTGCCGAACTCGCAGATTGTCCCCAGAGATTCGTTCGAAACAAAGCGTCCGCTGTACATGCCAGACCAACGCCAGCGGTTTGTCGCAAGAACTTCCTTCGTGAAGCCGAAGCCATCTATCCCTCCTGAATTTTTGAACTCACTGCGCTCCAACCACCGGCAACAGCAGCACGGACGCATGGTCAGCGTCGTGATAGATCGTATTCGTGGCAGCCACGTAGTGACTGCTGGCGCTCTGGGATTCTCCGGTATTCAAATTCCGGTCAAAGCGTGGGAAATTGCTGCTGGAGACTTCCAACCGCAGGCGGTGCCCTTTCAAGAACACGTTGCTGGTCGACCACAGATCGATGGTGAACTTGTAGATCTGTCCGGGCTTCATGAGCGCCGCTTTTTCCTGCGACTCGCGATAGCGGGCCCGAACAATTCCCTCCGTCAGATTTTGCGCGAACCCGTCCGGTCCCACATCCACCAGTTTCGCCGTGAAATCCGTGTCGACCGCCGTTGACTTGGCGAACAGCTCCAGGCTGATCGGCCCCGTGATTTCCGTGTCGTCGGAAAAAGCAGCGGACGTGTAGATCAACACATCCTTGCGCCCCTCAACCGCGCGCTGATCGTGCGGCCCCGGTGGCATGTGCGAACCATCGCAACACAGTGGACCACCGACCGTTGGCACCGGATTTGCCGGATCGTACACATATTGATCGGGCGCTTCCGCGCGAGCCGCTGCCTCCGAGAGGCTGCCGTTCCCGAGTAGCGTATTTGCGACTCCTGCCGAGTGCAGGAAGTACTTTGTCGTTCGCGCTCGCGCCAGTGGCCAGTCGTCTTCTTCCCGCCACTGGTTGCGCCCCATCACAAAGATCTTGACGGGCTTTTCTTTGGCAAAATCGTTCTGGATTCCCTGGAACAGGTACTCATACCACCGTAGAGTCACGTCGTCTTCATTCCACTGGTCCGCGGCGGGGCCGAAATCGACTTCGCCGATTTTCCTGCCGTCCCCGGCGTGTCCACCGATGATCACGAGCAATCGTTGTCCCGCGCGCGCCTCCACGCCGCCCTGTGTCTTGAGGCCGCGGTAATTGCGCAGCGATCCTCCTTGAAAAATGTCATACCAGGCAGCAATCGTGAGCGCGGGAACATTGACGTCGCCATAATGCTCTTCGATTGACCAGCGTTTCCAATAATCGTCGTAGGCCGGATGCGCAAGCCAGTCGAGAAAATACGGGGCCAGCGATGCGGTGGAATAAATTCCCGCGGAAGTGTCCGGGAAATTGAAGAGGGGATAACTGGTCAGTGGCAGCTTCACCATTCCAAGCAATGCGTTGCTATTTTGTGCTACGGCACGGCTCATCGTGTCCTGGGCAAGGCCCGATGTCCACGATTCGTTGAACCATTGCTCGAAAGCGCCGCCCTGATATGTCCATCCATCGTGGTAGTTGCTCGCGGTCACGACCGGGCAAATGCCAGCCAAATGTGGCGGATGAGCGATCGCGGCCAGCATCTGCGTCGCACCCACATAGGATCCGCCAAACATTCCGACCTTGCCGTTGGAGTACGGCAGCGCCGCGGCCCACTCCACCGTGTCATAGCCGTCGGCGGATTCGTTCTGGAATGCGTACCAGTCTCCATCCGAGGTGTAGCGTCCGCGAACATCCTGGATGATGGCAACGAACCCGAGCGCCGCCGCCCTGATTCCGAATTTTATTCCATTGGTCTTGTTGTAAGGCGTCCGCTGCAACAGCACGGGGAATTTTCCGTCCGCCTTGGGACGATAGACGTCCGCGCGTAAAACCACACCATCGCGCATTTTCGCGGTTACGTCCCGCTCCACCGTGATCTCGAAAGGACCTTCAGCATAGGCAGCGCTGGTGCTGAACAGGAAGCACAACGCTCCGCAAGACAAAAGTGTTTTGAAGTTCATAGCGGGCTATTGTGCCTGAGCCACGAACAATCTGGGAGAAAAAATCGATCGGGGTCGCGAGGGACGCGGCCACCGCCAATGTTGGCTGATTCCTGTCTGGTTGCCGCCTGACTTCCGTCACCACAGTGTCCGGCGCGAATTGGTCTCACGCGGCATGGCTGTCAACTGTGGCGGGTTTCTTGTCGCTCGGATTACTCCATCCTCCCGGTGGAGTTACGCGGCTGACTTCGGCCGGACCCCAGGTATGCGGTTCGTACTGATAAACGGGAGTGCCTTTCTTCAATACCGGGTCCACAATGCGCCACGCTTCTTCGACGTAATCCTCGCGGGCAAACAAGGAGCTGTCCCCCGCCATTGCTGCTCCCAGTACGCGCTCGTACGCATCCATTTCATCGGCTTGGGGGGAGTGAGTGGCTACCATTTCGCCAGTTTGCAGCGAGAGACCTTCGGCGTCCGGGGCCAGCGTCATCATTCCCATGGCAATCGTCACTTCAGGGCCGAGGCGCAGCCGCAGATGGTTCTCGACCAGCAAGCTGTCGGGAATCAGGGTAGGAGGTTTACGGAACTTGCCAACAATTTCGGTAACCGTGGTCGGCAGATTCTTGCCGGCGCGAATGTAAAAGGGCACGCCTTTCCAACGCCAGGAGTTGACCTCTAACCTCAAGGCCGCGAAAGTCTCGGTCCGCGAGTCCTTGGCGACGCCGTTTTCATCGAGGTAGCCACGGAACTGGCCGCGCACCAGATTCTTCTCTTCGATCGGCGGAATGGCCTTCAGCACTTTCACTTTCTCGTCGCGCACGGATTCACTGTCAAAACCGACTGGCGGCTCCATGGCCAGATTCGAGAGCACTTGAAACAAGTGGTTCTGGACCACGTCGCGGATGGTTCCGGTCTGGTCGTAGAAACCTCCTCGGCCCTGGACGCCGAAGTCTTCCGCCATGGTGATCTCGACGCTCTCGATGTACATGCGGTTCCAAAACGCCTCCACAAAGGTGTTGGCGAAACGAAAGGCCAGCACGTTATTTACCGCTCGCTTGCCAAGATAGTGGTCAATGCGGAAGATGTCGGCTTCGTCGAAGACCGAGAGTAGAAACCTGTTCAGCTCCTGGGCCGACGCCAAATCGTGACCAAAAGGCTTTTCGACGATGACGCGTGCGCCTCGGCCGCACTCCGATTTGGACAAATGTCCAACCACGGTTTCGAACAATGGGGGAGGGATTGCCAGGTAGTGCGCCGGACGATGCGCGTCTTTGAGTTCCTTGCGAAGCGCCGTAAAGGTTGCCGGGTCCTGGTAATCGCCATCCACATAGCCCAGCAGGCTGATTAGTTTCTCGAAAGCCGCAGGATCTACTCCGCCGTGTTTCTCCAGGCTGTCTTTGGCCCGGGCGCGAAACTGGTCAAGATTCCAGCCGGCTTTGGCAACGCCGACCACGGGGACGTCGAGATGCCCTCGCTTGATCATCGCTTGCAGGGACGGAAAAATCTTTTTGTACGCCAAGTCGCCGGTGGCGCCGAAAAACACGAGCGCGTCCGAATGGGATGTTGTCATGAATTCTCTCCTTAAGGGGCCTCTGATTTTTGCCCTGGTCCCACTAAACACCGCACAGCGCTTGCGGGATGCTTGTTGACGGCACTAAGATCAGCGCGGAGCTGAACAATCTGCAATCAGCTAAAAGTGGCTCGCATGGGCAAAGTAGGATCGCGAATCGCTATTACCCTGACCCTGGTTGGAATGACTGGAACGGTGTCAAGCCAGCAGGTCAGGCGGTCGATCGCGAGCGCCACGCCTTCAGTCCAGCGTGCGGCACGTCGAGTTCAGCATAAAGCAGCAGCCGATGCAACCACCCTTGCTCCGCGGCAGCGCTTTTTGGAAATGTTTGCTCGGGCATACTTCCCGGGACGAACCGGCCAACTCCTAATCGTGCCGCGCGAAGGCGACTTCATCACGCGGGCTGACGTGGCGTACATGCACGGTTCGCCGTGGACATATGACATAGCGATTCCGCTGATGTTTGCGGGCCCGGCGGTAAGAACGGGAACGTACTCGACTCCGGCCGTGCAGCAGGACGTTGCGCCAACCCTTGCGGCTGCGCTTGGCGTGCAGATGCCTCCCACGACGACAGGCCATGTATTGCCGGTTTTACGCACGGGATTTTCTCGACCACGAGTGGTTATGCTGCTCGTCCTAGATGGCATGCGCCGGGATTACTTCGATCGCTACGCCGCGTCCATGCCAACGCTCACCGCGCTGCGCGAGCGTAGTGCCTGGTTCACTCAGTCGCGGGTTAACTATCTTCCGACCAACACAGCCGTTGGGCACTCGACGCTCTCAACCGGAGCCGATCCTCGCGTGCACGGAATCACAGGGGTTAGCGTATACGAGCGCACGCAGCACCGGCGCCACGACTCTTTCGCTGGAGGAACGCCGCAAGACCTGATGGCATTGACGCTGGCTGACGTCTGGCAACTGGAGACGGCTGGTCGCGCAATCATATTGGCACAGGGCAGCATCGACCGAGCGGCGACGCCGCTCGCGGGCCATGGAGCGTGTCAGTTGAATGGAGCGCCAGTCGTTCTCGCGAGCTACGATCAGGAGACGGGCAACTGGACCACAAACCCCAACTGTTTCCGGCTGCCTGCATATCTGAAAGACCGCAATGCGAAAACGCTGTGGCCGGCGAGCGGGGAGTGGATGGGTCACAAAATCGACTCGACCCAAGCGGTGCGATATTCGGCTCTGTTTCCAGCATTCGAAGCCGCTGCGATGGCCGCGATGATTGAGCGAGAGCCGCTGGGCGAAGACAACGTTCCAGATCTCATTCTGATGAACTACAAAGGCGCGGATTTCGTGGGCCACAAGTACGGTCCGGATTCGGACGAGATGCGCGTCACGCTCGGCGAGATGGATCGCCAGTTGAAGCGGATGCTGAGCGCGTTAGAAGCCAAGGTTGGTAACGACTATCTCCTTGCGGTGACCGCGGACCATGGCATGCCACCGGAACCATCGTCGTCGGATCGCCGGCACTTGGCACCATCGATCGTAGACCTGTTGCACGAGAAGTTTGATCCAGAGGCGAAGCAGTTGATTACGTCCTTCGAACCGGAAAACGGCCAGATCTTCGTCGATGAGGACCGGCTGTCGCATCTTGGACTGACGTTGCGTGACCTGGCTCATTTCCTCGAATCACAGCCATTCCTTTTTGCGGTGTTCACGAAAGACGATGTGCGATCTGCCGCTTACGCGCTGGAGCCTGCCACGACGGTGCCAAGGCACTCGAAGTACAAATAGAGTCGGCCTGAGGCCGCGTGGACTCGAATGCCCTCGCGGACATTAAAGGGTTTGACTGGCGCATACTTCCGCCGGGACGGGCCGATTCCGTTCGATGAGGGCAAACTGTAAGTCAGCTTTCTAATTGCCGACAAACCAGACGCAATCCGGGGAGTGGTAGTGGGACAGTAGAGCGAGGTCGCAAGAGGGTCACCCTAGAATGGTCAAGCACCTGACGAGATTTGAGGGATAATGGCGTCTCTGTGAAGCACAAGCTTGTTATCTCCGAAGTGCTGGTGTACCTCCTCATCGGTCTCGCTCCAGCGTTAAGGCCTGCTGCGCTCTGCGGCGCAACGGCGGTCGAGGTCTCCTCCTTGCCTCGCATTGCAGCAAATACGAATCAGTACGCGGCTGGAATCTTGACCGAGGGCGCACTGACAGTAGAACTCGAGGTCCGCGAGGGCGCATTTTATCCAGAAGACGAATCGGGGCCTAGCCTCGAGGTTTTCGCTTTCGGAGAGTGCGGTAAGCAACTGCAGATCCCTGGACCGATGATTCGCGTTCCCCAGGGCGCCAGGATCCATATCGTCATACATAGCCTGATCGCTAGGGATGTTGAAATCCACGGCATGCATATGCGTCCTGGGAAGAATGACGACACCCTTGACGTGCCCAGCGGTGCAACCCGTGACGTGACATTTGTCGCTGGTGCACCCGGAGCTTACTACTACTGGGCGACCGCCGGAGGCGACACTCTAAACGGCAAGCCCTACAAGGAAGACAGCCAGTTGCACGGAGCATTCATCGTGGATCCACCGGGGACGCCTGTGCCGGATCGCGTATTTGTCATCGGCACCTGGCGCGACCGCCACCTTCCGCAGGAATCGTTCGATGTTCCGACGATTAACGGAAAGTCGTGGCCCTATACCGAGCGCCTGGAATACGCGCTGGGCAGCGAAATACGCTGGGTGTGGCTGAACCCGAGCGGCAACGTGCATCCCATGCACATGCACGGTTCGTACTACCAAGTGTTAACCATGGGCGATGCGGAGCACAACGACCCGGTGCCCCCATCGCGGATGCGTGAGGTTTCGACCAATTTCATGGCGGTCGGCGGAACGATGACCACCCTCTGGAAACCAGAGCGCACCGGCCGGTGGATCTTTCATTGCCATATCCTGACCCACATCTCCCTGGAAACATCCGCCTTTCATCACGAGGATATGCACGACGGAGTGCAGCATACCGATCCGCTACACCACATGGCGGGCCTGGTCATGGGAATCACGATCGTGGCACACGACGGCACAGTTGTGGCGCATAAACCGCTGAAGGCGGAACGCAAGCTTCAGTTACTGATCGCGAAGGACAAGTCGAATCCGAAGAAATACACGTACTCCGTCCTCGAATCCAAACATGCTAGTCAAACTGCCGGCGGCCCAGGACCTACGCTGGTGCT
The DNA here is from genome assembly GCA_963799305.1 of uncultured Acidobacteriota bacterium. Classification (GTDB taxonomy): domain Bacteria; phylum Acidobacteriota; class Terriglobia; order Terriglobales; family Acidobacteriaceae; genus Acidiflorens. The sequence goes on from CAWCWX010000005.1 coordinate 195,378, forward strand.
TACCCGCAATCAACCGGTGGCGATCCACATAACCAACCAGCTCGATGAAGGCACATCGGTGCATTGGCATGGGATCGAACTGGAGAGTTACTACGATGGGGTGCCCGGATGGGGGGGCGATGGACCGAAAGTCACGCCCATGATCGCGCCCGGCAAGTCATTCGACGCGGTGTTCGCACCCCCGCGCGCCGGAACGTTCATGTACCACACGCACATGAACGATTTGTCCCAGTTGAGTTCCGGACTCTATGGTGCACTCATCGTTGTGCCGGAAGGAACGACCTTCCACCCTGAGAGCGACAAGGTGCTTGTACTTTCGCGCAACGGCAAACGCCAAGACGGCGAGCTGCTGCTGAACGGCTCAACCTCACCGAACTCGCTCGAATTACGCGCCGGCGTTAGATACCGCCTCCGGTTCATCGATATCCTCGCAAACAATTCAATAGTGATAAACGCAGTTCAGGACGGGAAACCTATTGAATGGATTCCTATCGCCAAAGATGGCGCCGACCTCGGATCGGTCCAATCCGTTGCAACTCCTGCATCGTTCACGATCGCACCGGGTGAGACTTATGATTTCACATTCACGCCCCAGAAATCAGGCGACATCGAGTTTAAGTACGACCTGCTCTTGCTCGACGAACACATCAAACAGGTCGCGAGGGTAACGGCAAACATTCGCTAACTGACATTGCTTGGAAGCCTGGTTGCCTCAGACATTTGAGCATATTCCATTACCCCTGCGTTTCCGGGCACCCCCTGCTCGCCTGCCGCGCGCGTCGCGTTGTCAGCCGCTGCCCCGAGCCCCCAAGAACTGAGCAGCGAACCTGCAGGCCATGAGCCGCAATCGGCGCACCGACCTGGGTCTGCAAAATTCCTCCTTCGCCGATCGAAAAACTGATTCCCAGTCAGTCGGTTTCAGCCTTAACGGCTCGCACCTGAGCCTTGCAAAACTGCATGTCACTCATTTCAAAGAGGTAACAGGCCTCTGAGAGTGGGTTCGCGATTCTAATTAACATGTTTGTTTTCAATAACTTGGCGGAGAGAGTGGGATTCGAACCCAGCTAATAACGTAGTTTGAACAACATAGAGAACACGGCGGGCACCGTAAAAGCAATGGAAGACAGTGGTAAGCAGTGCTAACGGATCACAAACGGATCACGGCTCAATGGATTACCTGTACTACGCCTATACCCAGATCACAATGAAACGGACGGCACCACCGAGGTGGTTTGCGGCTGTTGCTCAGGGGGGGCCAGTTTCGGGGAGAAGGCGAAATGTGCGGCGATCTCAAATGCAGATTTGTGGCTACCACCAGCGCGCGTCTGCACGTGCCAGCATCTTCTGCTTGGCAAGCATCGCATCTTGGTCATCGATTTCACTTGTTTCCTGTGGCGACTCCATTAGGGCACTTGTGATCGCGACTGGTTTTTTCGGAGTGTAATCATCACTTTCATCGAGACAAGGTCCGCGTGCTTTCCCTCCGACGTGACCAGCGCCAAAGAACAGATGGCCAATCTCATGTGCAATCGTCAAACCGGGTGTCCCTTGATTAGGGTCGTAGCCGATATACGCTTGAACTAGCTCCGGTTCCGACTGCGTCCGTTGCACGTTTCCGAAATAGACTGCCAGTGAGTCCTTACTGGGCTTTAATTCAGATAGGCGCTCTCTTGCGCTGAATTCCGGCTCTCTAAATCTACCTTTACAATCAAAAAACATGCCGATCCTCTCATCTTTTCCAAGAATGGCGATTGTCTGCTTTTTATCTACGGTGTTTATGGTGGGCGATAGAACGATTCCGGCCCTTTTCCAAATAGCGGCTGCCGCTCTCACGGCTTTCGCAACCTCTTCCACGGGTGGCCCACCATCTAGCACATAAACGTAAAGCGGTATGCCGACGAATGTCGGAACAAAACCGAGGCCGCCCGAAGGAACTGGGAGCCCCTCCGAGTATTTCAAATCGACATCATCTGAGGCAGCGGAATAGTAGCAAGCCTCGAGTGGCAAAAGAGTTCGCCCAATTTGAAGTACATTTAGCAACCGAACCAGCCGTCGATTGTCACTTGTGTTTACCAACGTGATGCTTCGAAATAGCTTTGTCCCCGCCGCTATGGACCTGCGTCCTCTCCAGAATGCGAGGCGGAGCGACTCCCCCTCGGACGACACGTCACCACCGCTCACGTCGGGCACTAGTTTCTCGACGAAATCTGTACCCAACAAAGCCATCATCTTTTCTAGATCGGAATGACTGGCACTCGAAGAACCTGGCTGCGGACTCCCCGACGAAAGCGCAACGAGAGTACGCATGAACTGAACATCAGTCGAACTTAAATCGAATTGCTCGGGATGCGGATCTGTGGGCCAATCTGAGACTGACACATATCGCTTAGCCACATCGTAATAGTGATACTTAGGTGTTGCGGTCCAAAGTCTTCGATTCCTCGCCCAGTCTTTGAATGAACCGATAGAGGCACACTCAAAGGGAGTTCGTTGTGCTGGCGGAGTGAGAAAAAACAGTAACGAGAAGGCTGGTGCTGGTAGCCTCGCGACTTCGGACTTACTCGTGTATCTGAGCGCGGCAGTCTGTTCCGATGTTAATTGACACTTTGCAGCCGGAGCGTAGCCTGCACACAATGAGCCGCCAACGAACAGCGCCAATGACATCACTCTTCGTATTGCGATTCGCTCTTTTGATTGCGACTTGATTTCATTTCGGAACATAGACGACGCTGCAACTCATCGAAAGGAACCCTCTTAACGCCTCGTTAATGGATCCGGTGGCAGCCATCTGGCCATCGTATTGCTGTTTGGTTATTTCCTTTCCTCTGAAGTAATAGTGGCATTCCGTCTGTGGTGTCTTGATTGTCACTGCATCTTTAGCGAACTCTAGCGAAGCCTTATTCACAAGCTGCACCAACTGCTCATCATATACACATAGATATTCAGACATTGCTTCCCTGCAAAAATATTGCTTCCATGGAACCAGACGGTTTATGAGAATCGCGTTTCGAAGATCGTCTATCACGTGGGCAATCGCTTGATCGTCCATTCCCACCTTTAACTCTGAAGTGAATTGCTCTTTTGAAAGTGGCAACTCTATGAGGTAGGAATAAAAACGCTGAAAGAAAGCATCACTGATCTCGGCCTCGGAAGTGTTAAGAACATCTGTTATGTTGTGTAGCCAGACAATTGTTCCGGTGAGACGCTTGAAATCTGCGTCCATTGATTCGATTTGCTTGTCGATCGATATGATTGGAACCGGTTGTCCAGTTATGGAAGTCAGTGTCTTAGCAACACCTGCCTTATCGCCAGCGGCAAGTGAATCATTCAGCTGTTTGATCTGGTTCTGTAGAGTGTCAATAACCGGCTGCAACGATTTTGCCGCCGACTCCGCACTCTTAATCGATGCATTCTTGACGGTCAGTTCGTCGCAGCCTGACCGGTTTCTGTAACAAGCTGTAATGCCACTCTCAAGCAACTTCAGATCACTGTGTATGGCATCTTTAAGCGCTCGGAGATGCTTGATACCACCGTAGGCGTCAAGAACCTTCCGATCATAGGGGGAATCTAGGGCAGAGTTTGAGGCGTACCGCAGAATCTCGGAAGTTAATGCATACAGATCTGACAGAACGACATAGTAGTCTCCAAGACGCTTGAGTCGTGCTGGAGATTCAAGTGCTTTTGCCGAAGGATAGTTTGCTATTGCTGTGTACGGCGTTACGGTTACGGCAAATGCCGAAGGTCTTTCAGTAAAGTTCTCTGTTTTCGAAAACATTCCGAGCAAGTCGTCGAACTTTTGCGGCGGAGAAAAGGGTATCCCGCCCTTCTGTGAAATTGAATACCGGGTTTTGGTCTCGAGCGCATTCTGGTCTGCCACCGCCGATACCGAACCTGAGGCGCTGACGCCAAACCCCTTGGCCTCCAAGGATGCCGAAAATGTGACTTTCTCTTTTTCGCTGCGACTTTGGAAAGACGCCAGCACGCGCACTCTAGTACCCCTGTGAATCGCAGAGACAAAGCCGTCGCCACAAACCCTTTGGAACGTTGAGGTATTTCCGCTATTCAGCCAGTCCAATGCTGCGGATGTCAGCTCCACCATGCTTCCACGTCTAGGACGTGGCTCCTGTGAAAGAAGTTGAAATGCATTGGACTGTGCTGCTGCTTGGGCGGTTTCAACTGCTTTCTTGGATTCTGAGTCGAGACTGCTGAAAGAACCGAAGGGTTCTCCCGCACCCCCAATTCCGATCGCTCTGGTGCTACCGATGGAGGCGTCGAACGAGAACAATACATTAGCGAAGTCAGTTTCCAACTTCTTTGAGGTTCCAGAAGAAACACTACCCGACCCTCCGAAGCCGCCAAACGAACCTCCAAGACTCGCAGACATGTTCTGCTCTTTAAGCAGGCTGAATGTGCTCTTGATTTCTTCTACGGACGTGTCAAAAGAATTGGATTCGATCGCCACCTCTGTGATGGCTACGCATTGTGCCTGAGTTCCGCGCTCGGTAAAACTGTCCCAGCCTTGCCCGATAACGACGCCGTCCGGCGGATACAAGAATTGCCGTGCCGGCAGAAATAGTGCCTTCTCGACTTCTACTCGTTTCTTTTCCTTTCCTGGGCCAGATTCCTGGGCGCTCGCCATTGTGGTACAGACTAGACAAACAGTTGCAAACGCTAGTGCTGATCTCCGGTTGAACATTGTCTGTGTCCTCCACGCAATTCCCAAGATACTCGAGCACCGCAGAAAATGGTTACCCAGTTGATCACTGGTATCTAACATAAAGGCTCCGCGCGATGCAAACGCCAGTTGTAAATTCGACGGAAATTGTTGTTGGACGAGACGGAAGGCCAGTTCTGACCCTCTCCTACCTAGTACTGGTCACGTTCTAGAGCGGTTCTTGGATTGGGCCTTGCTCGGTTTCCCTTCGAGCGGGAGGCGTACCGCGGACGATCACTCAACTGTCCTCCAGTTGCGGTGCGCCCTCATTGAAGAACCTAGCCGATTAGGTGTCGAGCGCAAACTCGGAGCCTCTTAAGCGGTGTTGGGGCTTGGTAGTTTGTGGTTGGTGTGCGAGTTGAGTTCTCGGCTACTTCGTATTATGCGAGCCCTATTCCGAGACTTTGGCCTTGCTCCTCTTCAGAGGAGCGCACTCCTTCTCGCGCAGAAAGGGGTTCGCTCTTTAGTGCAATTGGCAGCTGGTCGACCTCTATTGCCGTGCGCTGCGAACTTTCGCGACCGAGACTACGGGAAAGCTTGCTCCCGTCATTTGTGTAGATGTGGGCGTCGTGTTGAGCCCGCGAAACGGATACGTACGCGAAGCGATTGTTGACTAACAGCTCACTCTTCTCGGTGTCCACGTGGACTAGCACTCGATCCGCGGTCTGCCCTTGGCTGCTGTGGCTGGTCACGGCGTAACCATAGTCAAGGTGCGGGTGCTCGCGGACATTGAATCGGACTTCCTGGCCTGAGTCCATCCGGATTCTAAGGTCGCCGTTAGAATTGACGTGTTCGACAGTACCGAGATCACGATTCGCAACATGCAGTTCGCGGGATGGAGCGGTAAACTGAACGCGGTCTCCCTGTGAGAATTCACGTTCGGCTTCGCGGTGTACCGAGACACCTGAGAGGCGTCGCGGATCGTAGGTTTGTGTAGAGCCTGCCTCGCGTTCGATCGTTAGCCGGTTCTCTTTTGCGTCCACGCTGGTGACCCGTGCGTATTCCCCCGGCTTGATGCCCTCAGTTTTGCTTCCACGCGAGTATCGAAGCACATCTCCAGGTTCGTATTGTCTGGCCCACTGCCGATCTGCTCCCGTCATCTCCTGACGCGACTCCAATACCCGGAGTTTGTGCTCGTCTCTGCTTACGTCTCCACGATTCTGCAGCTCATGATGAATCAGTGAATTCAATTTGCGTCGCGATTCGTTGTCGGGGGAAATAACGAGCGTTCCCTCTTTATTTCGTGAGTATTCGCGGGCAATCGAATTGAACCGTTCTTGGGAATTAACGATCTCATGCACACGGCCCTGCTGCTCGAGGCGCGTGATTCCTCCGTGGACATCGCCGCGCGCAAACTGCTCCACCGCCTCCTTCAGAGCCGGGTCCTTCTGCCGCAAAATCTCGCCCAATTTGGCCGTTTCCATTCCCGCTTCCTGTAGCTGCTTGTATGGTCGGCCAGATTCCACGGCCTCATGTTGCCGCGTATCGCCAACCAACAGGACGCGATCGGGCGGCTGCAAACGGTGAAAGAATTCGTTCATTTGTTTCGTGCTGGCAAGGCTCGATTCATCTATAACGAACAGTCGCTTCTGTCCATCATTGGGTGCGTCATTTCTAATGAGCTGGCGTTGCAATGTGTGCGACTCTATCCCTGATTCACCCAGTTTGTGAGCGGCGCGCGATGTGGGAGCGAGCCCGACGACTTGGTACCCTTCGCGTTCGGCAGCCTCGCGGACCGCGGCCAAAGAGGTGGTCTTGCCGGCCCCTGCCACTCCCTCAAGACCGACGATCTTGTCCTGAGTTGTCAGAATCTGCTCCACGGCTGCTCGTTGGCTTGCGCTTAGGTGCGTATGGTTCTGCTGGACAGACTGCCATGCTTCAGGACTCACCAAGGGACCGTGCTGACCTTGGCCCGTTCGCATTTCAGTTACGTTGTCGCGCTCATACTGGATCATTCTTTCCGTAGTGAACGCGCGGGCCGGCGACTTGCTTTCGACTTCGATCAGGGAGCCTGACTCGATTCGCTTTTCGAATCTCTCTCGCATCTCGCCGAAGCCAACCTCTCCCATCGAGCGCTTCAGCGCATCTCGCATCAGGTCGCGCTCGTCTGTTACAGCATGCCTTTCGAGATTCTTGTCCCGGGCGTAAGTCAGCGCCGACTCGAGGTGCTGGCGATTCGGAACATTCCTTTCTATTTCTTGGGAATGGACGGCACGGATTACTTGGTCTGGCTGATTTCCAAATCGCTCGGCCACTTCCTTGTGCATCCGCTGCATTTCCGAGTGAGTGGTGGCTGGCAACTTGTCGTCGCGGGTCTGGTGCGCTGCGATCTGCGCCGCACCAGCGCCTTTCATGCCCTGTTGTTCGAGGTAGGCCTGAATCTGCTGACTTCTGGGGCTGGAGGCATCTAAGTACTCACGTGTGTAGCCGGCGATTTCCGGCTGGCCACTCTTGCCCCGTTCGACCTCGTAGCCCTGACCTCTGAGGCGGAGCGCCAGCTCTGAACGGTATATCGCAGTCGCATACTGTTGAGATCGGTAGAGCTCATGAGGCTGTAACGCTCGTGCTTCGCCATTCTTTGTCTCAGTGAGATTGAAGAACACAACATGGGTATGCAATTGCGGTGCGGCGTATCCATTCACAGGGCGGGCGCTGTCGTGTTCGAAGCTCGTCGCGATCCATTTGCCAGTCGTTTCCGGCAGACGATTGCCACCCATTCGCGCTTGAACGAACCTCTCCATTTCGTTCAATGCAACTTTCACGCTATCTCTATGGGCCTGCCGAACGGTTTCGTCCCCACCCACGAGAGCGGTTAACGATACGCTCTTGGGAGCCGAGAACGTCGCGTCCCACCCGGCGCGGTGCTCCATCGTGCTGACCGTCTCACCTCGCGCAGTGACGTATTCACGCGCGGTTTGGTGCCGCACGAGTTGTTCATCCGTTAGCGGATGCTTCCCGTTGGCGAGGCGCTGGAAGTGCTCCTCCTGCACTTCCCCGCGGAGTCCCCACTCCTGGGCCAATCTGCCATGCCATTCGCCGCGTATGCGGTCGCCCTCGGAGTAGTAATTCTCTTGGGCGTTGGCGAATTCTTCCTTGTGATATGTCTGGGCTTGGCCGGCGCTGAGCGGTTTGGAGATCGTGAGCATAATTCATTCACTCGAAGTAGGGTTCCTGGCCGGCAGCTATCCCCTTAGAGCCTTCTTCCAATCCACGCGGGCTGGTCTCTTGGCTGGCCGGAACTACTGTTGGCTCAGATGATCTCCTCTCCATTTCGATCACCCGAGGTGAGCTTGCTCTGGGTATGAATCCCTGTTGAGACTTCATTGGCGCTGTGTAAGGAAAGCCAAACGGCACGACCATATTGCCGACTTTGAGAAATGCGTGAAGACGTTCGAGGCCACTGATCTCGGAAGGCAGCACGAGCGGCTCCGTACGTCTTTCAAGGTGATAGCTCTTGGAGTTTGTGAGCTTCAGGGGCTGGGTGTTCACCGTCTCCTTCAGGCGTTCCATCTCAACTTCGCCAATCGTGTCTGAGATCCACTTCGCAGCACGGGGCTCGCTGGTGTGCAGAAAAATCTTGGTCGCTGGCTGGGACAGCATTGACTCGGCCTCGTGCCCGTAGCGTACCTCCAGTTGGCTGCGGCCTTGGAAACCGATCACAACGGGATTTCCCGATTTACGGTTCTCGGTCAATGCAGTGTGCAATTGTGGCAATCGCTGCAGGCTCGCAAGCTCATCCAGCACAAACCACGCGTGACGCACGGCAGGATCACCTTGGTTCATCAAGCGAAGGACTAGCGTGTCGAGCCAGAGACTGGTGAGCGGCAATAAACGCTCGCGAAATCTCGGCGTGGAAGTTAAGAACAGCCAACCAGTCTTTTCTCGCGCCCATGCCTCAGTAGTCCAGCGTTGCTTCGCGTCACTCTCTCGCGGCAGGAGTTTCAGACTGCCAGCAACCATGTTGAGCGCACCAAGAACACCTCCACGCTGTGGACCGGCTCCGCGATACACAAACGCTTCCAACTCGGTACCCCTTACCTGCCGGTCCAACTCCTCTTCGTGGCTCATCCACCGAACCAACTCCTCAGGAGCCGGCTTTAATGTAAGTAAGTGGGCGAAGATCTTTCGTGGCCCTTCCACGAAGAAAGTATTCTCGTGTGGCTTTTCTGGAAAAAGGGACGTGGCTAGTGTGAGGGCCTCAGCTTCGTGAATCACTTCGTCCGAAGGCGACCAGTATGGACACCTCGCATCGAGGGGGTTGAGGATGAGGTCGCCGCGGTCCGCATTGAAGAACTGAGGCGTGTACTCGAGCGCCGGGTCATAAACGATCGCCGTTTCGCCACGCTCTGCCACCTGGGTGAGGATGCGTCTCTGCAAGACACTCTTCCCAGCGCCCGTGTCCCCCATGATCATGATGTGACTGCTCTCTAGGGAGCGCGGGATGCGGAGCGCCTTCTTTTTCTCGGTAGTCAGGAAGCTGAGGCCATCCGCGTCGGTCCGGCGGTTGAACTCCTTGACCGTCACCATCTCCGGTCCCTTCAACCTTGTTTCTTCATCTTTGCCGCGGCGCCGATGGACCCGGTCGCGGATGATGACGAACAGGAGACCTACAACGAAGAACCCGAGAGAACTGACCCAAGATGGGCGTAGCAAATCGTTGGTCGATTGGCCGGCAAAGACCTTTTCACGAAGAATCTGCTCTATCTGAGTACTGCTGTAGTGAACTGTTTCGAGATTCAGCTGAACCGTACCTTGCTGCCGTGCCTGTTGGGACAAGTCAAACGGGATCAGGTGCCCTCGAGTGTCGGGAACCACGTCGCTGTTGCCGGCAACACTTCGGTGCCCGGCCCGGTCGGTTTTCGTAAGCAACCAGTAGTTCCCGCGCTGGGTCGGAAAATTATGCGCCAAGGAATACTCATTGAAGTACCAGTCCTGCAGGGGAGTCCAGACTTGATACTCCTGGTAGGTGAAAATCGAAATTCCCAACACACCAGCCATCAGCGCTACCCCGACGCTCAATAGCAGCCAATGGGTCCCGTCGTGATGCATTTTAGTCACGGTTCACCCCACTCCAAACCGAACCCGCTTCCCCTAGCTTTGTTTCGAATGTGCTGTCTGCTCCAGCCGCTCCCGCGCTTTCTTGAGCTTGTCCGAGTCTGCCCTTTCGATCAGCCGTTGCATCTCCTCGGATGTCAGACGCTCCCCGTTCGCCTGCTTGAACAAAACGTTCAGCAGGATGGCCCGTAGGGCTACCACCTCGGCCATGAGCGCCTCAGCCCCGGCATTCCCTCCGGCCCCATTGGCTGGCTGCCCGTTCGCGCTTCCCAGCATTACCTCCCGGCACCATTCCCCCAGGGTCTTGGAGGCCCTCTGGGCCGCTTGCTCCAACCGGGCAAATTCCTCTTCGCTGACCTTTGTCCCGATGGATTTGGTGCGCAGATTCGGCTTTACCATGAACTCGCCTTCCTAACGTCGCCACGACGGAATCTCTGTCTTTTCAAATAGTTCGCGTACGGTAACCGAAAGTTAGCCTGCAGCTCCCATTCTGGGGTGACGTGTCATTCCTCAGCCGCTGCGAAGCAGCGTTTTTTCCCGACGGCACCCCAAAACCGTCGAGGCACTCAAACGGGAAAGCCGTAGGTGCCGTCCTAGGAACCTCCGGCTCGAGCTCAAACCGTAGGCTGATGCTCGATCTGAACTAGGTCTGTTCGTGGAGCACGCCCGGAACCCAAGTCCACCTCTTTACCTTTGGCATAGATGGGATGCCGACCATGGGACCTATTCCATTCGGTCAAGCTGGCGGTCTGGTGGAGGTGCTCCACGATCCTCCGCCAGCGGCCCCCGTTATAGGCACAGAAGTTGATTTCGCCTTCCTGTGTCGCCACTGGAGTGCTCGAGTTGGCGATCAGCGAAAGGTCATAGTTGTAGGCGTCTTGGAAGGCCATTGGGCTGACCATCACCAGCCTCCATACGCCGTTGTAGGCGTAGGCCCGCTCCGACCAGTCGGGCCCGCTGCCGCCTACCCGGTAGACGCAATCTGTGACCAACTCGCGGACCTGTCTGATACCAAAATCTGGAGGTGCTTCAGCGGAATCGAAGTTGCCTGCCAAGGATAGGGAGATCATCGATTTGATGATCGCCGGCCGTCTGCCAGAATCCGCGATCTCGATAATGTCATTGAGGAACTGCTCTACGTTGAAGAACCTGGCAACTGGGACGATCTCTTTTGTCCGGGCGTTGACCAGAATCGGGGAGAACATGCCATGGTTGGGATGGATGTCGTTGAACAAACTTCCCAACTCAGCATTCGGGTGGAGGATGTCGCACAACTGTGCGAATGCTCCGTAGGCAGAGACCGGAAACCAGTCGCGCATCGGTTCCCAACCGAACGAACTCTGAGCCTGCAAGTCGTACGCGATCTGCGAAACCGGGTATCGCTTCGCATACCGCTCGTCCGCGGAAATGTCTTCATCTCGGCCGCAGAACATCACTGGCTGCAAGATGACGCCGTGGATCTTCTCGATGTGATCTGCAACGAATCGAATGATGTCGCCAATCCCATCATTGTTCAGTCCGTTTACCACGGTGACTTGGAGTGTGGTCTTCATGCCGGCGGCCGCGATGTTGTCGAGGGCGCGGAGCTTCGTTTCCATGTAGTTCCTGATTCCGCGGTGACTGTTCTTTTCTTCGGTGGCCCCGTCGAACTGCAAGTAGACCCCATGAAGTCCGGCAGCCCTCGCCTTAATCGCAAACTCTGGCTCTTTGGCGAAGCGAATCCCATTGGTCGCCACATGGAGTCGGTGGAAACCGACGCTTTTGGCGTGCTGGACGGCGGCCAAAAATATCGGTGAGAGCGTTGCTTCTCCGCCGGAGAACAGGACGTTGATCTCTCGCTGAGGCTTGAAGGATCTCGCTCTCTCAAACAAAGCCGTTACATCCTGCATGTCCAATTCGTGGACATAGCTGGCACGATTGGCATCCATGTAGCAAGGCGAACAGAACATGTTGCAGCGGTTGGTGAGGTCAACGATTAAATATGTGCCGCGGCCGGTCCGGATGCTGTTGGCGCCGTGATTGTGAACCGCTTCGTCGCCGGCGCAATTGAAGTCCTGGCCAAACCCAAGGCTCTCCATCCGTCTGAAAAATGCGGGATGATTTGAAAGCACGTCTTCAAATGGCCCATGCTTCTCGCAAGCCTTGCGCATGAGTATGCGCCCTGCTTCCTCGAGAATCTCCGCCTCGACGATTCCTGGCCGGTCCCTGAAATCCGCGAGACTCGCGTCTCCTCTTACCGCGGCGTACGCTGCCTCTCGATTGCATTCGGGGCAGAGGGACAGCGTTCTCCTTGGAACACCCATCGTCAATGGAACCCTCTCCCGACTCTTTGGAAGTGGAGCGGGCGCCCAGGACGGTTGAGGCAAGTTGCCAGCCGGCAAGATTGAATTGATGTTTCTAGCGAAGGACCATGCGGCGTTCGACACGGACCGAAGAAGTTTGGCGGTTTGGGCGGACATCAGACACCTCCAGTGGGGATTGGCTCAAAGGCGGGATTACAGAAAACTGCGACAGCATGGGAGGAACCCTGCAGAGGAAGTGGTTGGGGTATTTTACATTGGAATCGACCTCGAAGGGAGTAAATGCCGTTCCCTGACGTATTGATTTCCTCTGCTAAGGATGTTCTTTCGCACTGACCTTTGCCGATGTTGACTGCTTCGCAATTGGTTGCTGATTGTCAACGTAATAGTGTTCCCTTGCCTTGGCTTCTCGTGCGCGACCCTTTGCAATCTGCTTCTCAGTCCATCTGGGTGCCCACGCCACTTTGTTGTTCGTAATGAAGTAGTGTGATCTGCATGGTAGGCTCCAGTTTCCTATCGACGGGTGAAGTGAGACTGTCTTGCCGTCGAAAATCAGCTTCCATGCGGTCGGTGAGAGCGGCGTCACAACTTCGCGTCCACAGCCACAGCAGCATTTGTGCACCGCTGTGCAATACGCGATCGATATGTAGAGCGTCTGTTCCTTTAGGTCTTCCGGGATGAACTCTACGAATTCGTACGCGAGTACCAGTTCAGCCTTCATGCACATCCTCAGATATCAATTGATTCGATCTTATGGTGTACGCACAGTAGTGCTCTTTAGTCACGTCGTCAAAATATCCACACAGTTTCTTCCATTTGATGACAGCGAGTGCCGCGTTCAATGCATTAAGCTCGGCAATTTGGACGTTCTGAGAATACTCATTGGCTGCTTCGCCGTCTGAGAATGCCGTGCGACTGCCGACATGGTCTCTTTTTTGTGCGGTGCTGGTGGTGACCGTGATGATCCCTCCAAGCTTATTCTCATCGCCGAGCTGAATTCCCATTCCCACATCGATGAACGTAATACCCCATTCCTGCAACCGCTCCACGATCAGCCGTTTGCCGGTGCCCTTGTCGATACATATGAAGACGAAGCTCATTTCCTTCAATTGTTCGATTGTGGTTTCATCGACCGAGTAGTTGTGAGGGACGATCTTCTTCCGTATGCGCGAATAAATGCTGGTGAGGTAGTCGACTTTCGGCTGTTTCTTGCCCAGGTCCTCGATTGATGCGGCGCCGGGGCATCGAAATGCATTGTGGTTCAGAAATGCGTCGTGGTCGAAAAGGTGAATCTCGGCGACGGGTGTCTTGGCGACGAAGTCAAGCACATAGCCACCTGTTCCTCCGGTTCCGACGATAGCAATCTTCGGTCGTTCCAACTTGCGATTGGCCGCGACAATTCCCGCCTTCGTCGCTGCCGTATCGATGTAATTGAAGACCGAGCCGTCCTCTTCGTCAGGCACAACAACGGGATGAGTATAGGGCGTGACACTCTGATCAATCGCTTGCGCCGGGCTGGAGATGATTGCGATATACGTTTTGATCTTTTCGTAGTAATCCGCGTACTTGCCGGGCGTCGGTCCGGTTGTGGGCTTCCTCGAAATCTGATGGTTCGGAACGAGCCCCTCGTCTAAGGCCTGGTTCGTATTCGCGCTGACTCCTGGCAGCATCGAGCCGTGTTCGTTACACGGGGGTTCGCCAACGAAGAATATGACATGTGATTCCGGGGAAACCGTCACCTCGCCCGCGAGATCGAGGACGGATGCGATAATCCCGGTCTTGACCTCCCTAGCCGCGTTGACATACGGGATACCACGAATGAACAAGTGCTTCGACTTCCCGATAAAGATGTCGAGCCCCTCGGCGCGGAGCCGACTGAGGTCGAGGTTAAGACTGACCAGTTTCTGTGGCATCGAACTTCATCCCGTTCTGGAGTTGAATGCTATTGCCTGGAGTGAGGCTACCGCCGCGATTGCCGTGGCTCCAAGTAACTGTGAAGAATGCATTTGGAGGAACTGGGCTAAAAGCTAGCGCTACAACCTGTTCGAAAGTGATTGAAGGTCCCGGTACCTTCTTGGGACGTCCGTTGACAATGATGTTGAATTCATGTTGTTCAGGCATCTGAAGTTCTCCTTGTAAGCGGTTCTCACAGTAGCTGTGGTTGCCGGCAGCCGCCGTGCTTTTCACAGGGTTGCTACCGCTTATGCGTTTCAGGCGATCGATTTTTGCCATGCCAGCGTTTTTTGAGGAACCAAGCGGTGGGTGACCTAGCCATCCGGCTGGATGGCTAAAATGGGTCTTCTGGATCGCATAATGAAGTGCGAGGGGTTGGATTGAACGAACTGGGCCAATACCCTAATTTCAAGGAACTCACGAAGCGGCTGACAGCCTATGGTGCGGTCGTTTTCGCTGAGTTCGCCATTGGCGGCAAAGATGCGGTTGTCCCTGGGACTGGTCTGTCCGTCGAAGACTTCGTCGGAAAGACCTTGCTCGAATACACGCTAGGCAAAATCAAACACAACAAATCACGGGGATCGCTCATTACCGTCTTAGGTACGGCAATGAGGAACGACATTATCGATGCTTTGCGGAAAAAGTCACACGAGCGGGAAGAAATCCGTTTGGCGATTTCTGCCAATGAGGACTCAGAACTACAGGACCACCAAAAACCCGCGCTCGATGACTACCCGCAAGAGTCGGCTCCCGATCCGGTTTCGATCATTGACGAAGATAATTATCGCGACCGGGTTCGGTCAGCATTTGACGATGACTCAGCATTGAAGGAGGTCGTAGAAGCAGTTTTGGACCTGGACCTCTATAAGCCCGAGGAAATTGCAGACGCGGTTGGAACCAACGCGGCGGACATTCAAAACCGCAAAAAGAGATTGAGGCGCCGCCTGCGAGAAAAAGGATTGGTAACCACCCGCAGGAAGAATACCGAATACTTATGAAGAATCGCACTCCTGAAGAAAGTCGCAACAGAATCAAGCGCCTGTCGGAAGCGCTCTTTGGAGCACCCGATGAAATTGGCGAGGAGGAAGCGGAGGAGCTGTTGAGCGAGGCTGGGCTCGATTGTGAGGCAATAAACGATCGTATGTACAAACGGTTGTATGCCGAAGCACAACAGCTTTGGATGGCAAAAAAAGAGTTACCGCCACTCTTGAAAAAGGCATTGGAGGACTTACGCCCTCCGTCCGCGCCGCCTCGAAATGAATCCGAGTTGGCACGTCAAGCAAAAGCCAGTGTCGAGCGAATTATAGAAAAGGCAAAGCTTGTGGCCTCGGCGCTCGTGCCAGACGCGCCGCTAGAATTTGCTGAATCATATCGGAACAAGCAAGGCCTGACCGAGAAAGACAGGAAATCCCTTAATGCAGTGCAGGAACAACTAAAGAAAAAGATCGAGCGGCTAAAGCGCAAAGATGACAAAGGTTGATAGAGGACCAGCATACGCGAAGGCGCTCCTTGCCGAGCTGGAAGTTTCGGGACCGGCGAATGCCCGCGCTGTCGCTGCGGAGCTCCAACTCGATGTTAATGAATTGGACGTAAAGGGATTCGACGGAGCTCTTGTACGTGCGAGAGGAACACCCTTCGGCGCAATTATCGTTAGAGATTCGATCCGGGAATCTGGGCGCAAGAACTTCACGGTTGCACATGAGATTGGCCACTTTGTCCTTCCTGGTCACGACAAAGCCGACCTCGTATGTACCTCAACGGAGGTTGGCAACTGGTCCGATTCAGCGAAGGAATTTGAACGTGAGGCAAACGAGTTCGCTGCCGAATTGCTAATGCCCCAACTTGTCGTGCACCAGATCATAGGCAGATCCGAACCGTCGCTTGAGTTGATTGAGAAGATCGCTTCATCCTGCGAGGCCTCCTTGTCAGCAGGGGCTTGGCGATTTTGCCAGCTTACGAGTCACCGGTGCGCAATCGTCTGGTCCGCGGCGAACGGGAGCTCATGGTCGAAACGCTCAGAAGAATTCAGATTTGGCGTAAGCCTCGCCGGGGCAACCCGGCAAGGTACATTCGCTAGCGATTGCTTCGCTGGTCGCAATACTCCAGATCGCCCAGAACCAGTATCCGCTGACCTCTGGTTGGATAGTCGCAATGTCGAAGCGGGTGCTCGCATCTGGGAGCAGTCTAAGGCGCTACCGTCGTACTCGAGTGTCCTGACGCTGCTCTGGATAAAGGAAAGGATCGAGATTCACTCCGATTCGGACGAGGAAGCCGGGTTGGATGAACTCGATCCCGAACGATTCACAGCAAACCGGCGCAGATGGCCCAGATGACGGAATTGCACATGCGGTAATCACGTCGTGCCTGCTCCCAGCCCACTCTTCGGTTAACGATTCCCGTCACGCTTGGGCAGGTGACACGAGCCCTTTCGGGAGTGGTCTTTTGCCCTTGCATTCCAAGCGCTGCATTCGCTTGTCAAACCTTGCCTTAATCTCACGATACGGACCTGGCGCGATTTCGCCGATCTGGATTGCGCGCCGAAGTTCATCGAGCGCCTGGTGCACAATCTGTCGAGCCTGTTCTGGATCACGGGCCTTGCGTTCGTAATAGATCGCCAGCTGTTCGTATGCCTCATAGCCATGCCGCGAATTCCCGAGTGCGTCTTTCCAAAGCTCACATGCGAGATCAAATCGCCTGCCCGCTTTGCGAGTCGTGGCGAGTGACCGCCGCGCCACTCGATCTGTCTCAGCGGGCAGAAAGGAAGCAATCGACTGTTCGTAGAGATTTCGCGCACGAGTATGCTTCCCCTCGCTTTTCGCAAATGCGGGACACACCAAAGAGTTCGAGTCCGTCTTGCCCTCGGTTTCCGCGTCACTGAGCAACGAAAGAATGCGGCTGGACAGTGCAGCCAGTCCTCGCAGATCCATCTGGTTGTGATGGAGAACAGGAACCAGCCGTTCGGGAGGGCCTCCCCGCAAATAATCAGAATAGATTTGCGGTATCAGACCAGAGAGAAGATCAGCTCCCCGGTCCCAGCCCAAAACGTGACGTTCCAGTTCGGAAAGCCGCACTGAACCAAGTCGCAATCGCCACAGATTCCGTGCCGGGATGAAGGAAATCAAGATGTGCTCGGGGAGTCGGCACAGAGATCTTGCGGCTCATGCGATAGCGGGTTTCGAGCAGCGGCCAATCGAAGCATTTGCCGTTGAACGTGACTAGGACAGGGTGTTCCGCTATTCGTTCTCGCAAAGCGAACAACAGCGAGCGTTCCTCGCTGTACTCGCGCATGAAGAACTGCTCAATTTCAAGTCCGCCGCCTTCCCACCATGCAACGCCAACGAGAAATGCATACGTGCCACTGCCACCGGCGAGACCGGTAGTTTCCGTATCGAGAAAAGCCACTGTTCGGGATCCGCGATACTCTCCGGCGCCATCTGGCGAGAGCAATCGGAGGGCACGGTATCGGGCGAATATCGCGGAGGCGTGAGCGCACCAGCAGCGCACTGAAAGATATTCTCCGTAGTCATTGGTTCTTCTTCGGCGTGGCCCCGAGAATTTGAGCCAGACCGCTCCGGGTCAGGCTGGACTTTTCGCATCGGCGAGAGGGATTCGCCGGCATCATCCAGCAAAGGCAGGTAGGCCCCGCTCTCCTGTTTGTGCTGGGCGCGGCAGGGCTCGCTGTAGACGCGCTTCAGGCTAACGTAACGCATGCTCATGCCGTTTCCGTCCGTCTGAGTCACCGCGAACTGAGTGTCGCCGGAGACACGCGCGAGAATCTCAAGAGCAACTTCTTTTGTCCTCTCGCTGCGATCAGCGGTGGGACCGACGCACGAAGGGCATCCGTTCTCACATGGGCACGCGCTGATAAGTTCAAGGGTGCGGTTCAACAGCGTTTCGCAGGCTCGATAGAGCGGCTCGCTGAATCCAATTCCTCCTGGATACGCGTCGTAGATATAAAGATTGGGCTCGAAGAATTCTTTCGCCTCCGACTCTGTCGCTGGACCTTTGGCGAAATCCTCCCAATTGATCTCGGTCGCCGCGCTGGCGAGGCGTTCGCCGACGGCTGTGCCAAGGTCGCGGCGATCGCACATCAGCAGCAGCGTCGCCATCGACGCCGAGCGCGTACAGCAGACCAAAAATCCCGCTTTGCCGCTCGGAGAGGCTAAAAGGCAAGTTCCGCGAGCAGGCCTGCTCCAGCGTCACCCAGAACGACGTCGTGTGCATCTCGTTTTCGGGCAATTCGAGTTTTCCCGAGCCGACATTCTCATTGGTGAAGAACTTGATCTTCTTGAAGCCGACCACTTGCGAGCGCACCAGCACATCGCCATGAGCGCGCGACTGCCGGGCCCAGCGAATCGCGCTGCTTCTTCGGCGACTTCCAGCACCCGAACCTGCGTGTAACGAATCGCGTCCGTGTAGTAGTCCACATTCACGGGCTTCACGTAGGCCTTGCGCTCGTCGAAATCCAGATGCTCGACGTGATACTGCTGCCCTTGGTGAATGTAGATCGCTTTTGGGATGGACGGTGGTGAGCGCAGAAGAAAAATCGACTTCGCCGATCACCTCTGGCTTGCCGTTGTCTTCGCCGGTCATATCGATAATGACGAAATTGTCGGAGGTCACCGAGCGCAAGCTGACCGTGTCCGCCGGATACGCTTCGTGCGATCCAGTGCCAGTTCCCGCCGCTCCGGTGCAGAAACCCTGCTTCGGCCAGTCGCTCGCACAAGCTCCGGACGATCCACGCTGCCGAATCGTTCCTCCGGACGAGATGGGCAGTTCGAACGCCGCGCATTTCAAATGGTTGACGAGAATTTCGAGATTGTCGGGCTGAATGTGAGCGTGCTCGGGAGAACTGCCGAAGAAATAATCGGGATGCTGCACGATGAATTGATCCAGCGGAGCCGAAGACGCAACGAACACCGCGCACGAGCTTCCGCTGCGCCGCCCCGCGCGCCCGGCCCGCTGCCAGGTGGAAGCAATCGAGCCTGGATAACCGGCCATCACGCAAGCGTCCAGCGATCCGACATCAATTCCCAATTCCAGTGCGTTCGTGGTCACCACTCCTCGAATTCGTCCGTCGCGCAAACCACGTTCGATTTCCCGCCGTTCGTCCGGCAGATATCCGCCGCGGTAGCCGCGGATCGGTTCTGGCTGGCCCGGCTTCGGCGGATTCGCCTGCTGCAAATAGGTGAGCATGACTTCGGTATGCAATCGGCTGTTGGCGAACACAATGGTTTGCAGCTTGCGCGCCAAGAAGTTCCCTGGCCACGCGGGTGGCTTCATTGATATAGCTGCGCCGAATCCCGAGATTGCGGTTCACCATCGGCGGGTTATAGAAACACGAAAAGCTTTCTCGCCGGAGGGCGCGCCGTTCTCTTCGACCACCTCAACTTCTCGTCTCGATGAGTTGCGCCGCCAACTCGCCAGGATTCGCAATCGTCGCCGAACAGCAGATGAACTGCGGATTGGAACCGTAGAAGTTGCGCGACGCGCCGCAAGCGCCGCAGCACATTGCAAGATGGCTGCCGAATACGCCGCGATAGGTGTGCAGTTCATCCAGCACGATGTAGCGCAGGTTCTCGAACAGCCGCATCCACTTGGTGTGGTGCGGCAGGATTCCGGTGTGCAGCATGTCCGGATTGGTCAGCACGATGTGTCCGCGTTCGCGAATCGCTTTGCGCGCATCACTCGGGGTGTCGCCGTCATAGGTGAACACTCCGAAACCGGTCATCCAGCCGCTGTGGCAAGATCATGCAATTCGGCCAGTTGATCCTGCGCCAGCGCTTTGGTTGGAAACAGGTACAGGGCCCGGGTGTCGGGATTCTCCAGAACCGCATTCAACACCGGCAGGTTGTAGCACAGCGTTTTTCCCGATGCCGTCGGCGTAACGACAACAACGTTTTTGCCGTCGCGCACCAGCTCCGCGGTCGCCGCCTGGTGCGAATACAGCTCTCGGATTCCCTTTGCCCGGTATGCCTCAGCCAAGGCACGTTGTCACCCAATCCGGCATCGGCCGAAACATCGCTTCTCGGGCTGGGATCTGCCGCACGGCGGTCAGCACTTCGTCCGTGCGGATAACGCGCGACCAGCGATCCGAGAATGTCGTGAACGGTTTCGAGACTTGCCGGCGGGCGCGGGGCTAGGGACTGGGAAGCGGACATGAAGACTCCGGAGTGATTCGCCTTTTATTCGCCTAGCCTAGCATCACCCCGCCCGCCGCGCAATCTCCTTCGACGGGGTTGTATCTAGCGGGAAATTCAGTTACCCCGCCCCTCCGATCCCTGATTTTGACTTGGCCACCCCACCCGACCTTACTTAACTGAAGTTTAAGGGTGTAAAATCCCGTGACGCTGAGGATATTCAAATGTCGATACTAGCGCCTGTGGTCTCGAAAATTGCGAACCCCGAAAATCTCCGAATCGCTCACGTCGAGAGAGTTCAAATCTCGAACGAACGAGTTGGAATCGCATCTCCTGAGCAGTTGGGGACCGCGAACCCGGGAAAGCTTCGAGTTTCCATACTCCGGGAGGACGAGCGGGATAAAACGAGCCTGGTTCGGTTTTATCGTGAAGTTCCAAATTCGAAAGGCCGTCCGGAATATCAAGTGATTGGGGAGATATCGGCCACTGAGATTGGCAAACTTTATACGCAGGATCTGGACCTTACCGGTGTAGGGGATCCTGTCTACAACTGCGTCCAATCGAGGGATGGATGCTGGGATGCGCGCCCAGATATTCCAGACCCTAGATGCTGCTGGTGTATCCGAAATTGCAATGCTAAACCTAAAGGTGGAGGCGGCGGTGGTCCTGATCCAAATCCTTACCGAGATCCCACTTGGTATACGTCTTCGTTTCCTGACACGCAAGCTTTCCGCAGCAGTGGGATAGCAGCTGTATCAAGAGATGCGGACCATATGGAAGTCTGGTGGATTACCCAAAATGGCGACGTTCAGGGTCGATGGTTTGACGGGAAGTACTGGCACGCCTACGTATGGGCGGGTGTGAACGCTTCCCCAACTAGTGGGATGGCAGCTCTGTCACGCGATTCAGGACACGCGGAAGTGTGGTGGATTGGACAGGATCATAACGTCCATGCTCGGTGGTTTGACGGAACGAACTGGCACGCCTATGTGTGGGCGGTTGGCAATGCTTCTCTGGTGAGCGGGATGGCGGCTGTGTCACGCGATTCAGGACACGCCGAGGTGTGGTGGATTGGAAACGATCATAACGTCTATGCTCAGTGGTTTGACGGAACGAACTGGCACGCGTACTCGTGGGCGGGTGTGAACGCCGCCCCCGCGAGCGGAATGGCCGCTCTTTCGAGGGATTCAGGTCATGCGGAAGTGTGGTGGATCGGCTACAACGGCGACGTCAACGGCCGATGGTTTGATGGAACAAACTGGCACGCCTACGAGTGGACGGGCGTCGCGGCATCCCAGGACAGTGGGATGGCCTCCCTTTCCAGGGATTCGGGCCATGCGGAAGTGTGGTGGATCGGACAGAATGGTGACGTCCAGGCTCGGTGGTTTGACGGAACGAACTGGCACGCGTACGTGTGGGCGGGTGTGAGTGCCTCCTCGGCGAGTGGGATGGCGGCTGTAAAACGGAATTCGAGTCATGCAGAAGTTTGGTGGGTCGGACAGAATGGTGTGGTCGAGGACCGCTGGTTTGATGGGACCAATTGGCACGGTTTTCAGCTTACCGGCACGCCAGCCTCTCCCACGAGCGGGATGGCGGCTGTATCCCGAAACTCAGGCACCGAGGAGATGTGGTTTATTGGAGCGGCGAACAACATTGTCGACTGGTATTGGGTAGGCGGTAGACGGAGTTGAAAAATGCCGTTTTCCGTTCCGAGTATTGGCAGTCCGTCACGGGTTTCATCCGGTCCACGAACTACCCTCTCGTTTACCGCGGCGTCGAACATTTTTGACTGGAGATCGCTCAGCAGCGCGATCGCGGTCACGCCACCGACCGGGTGACGGATGAGCAGCACCCCGACGATCGCGGTGATAACCCCGATCAGCGCCACCAGGCCGCGGTTCGCGGTCCTCCGCATGAACGAGCCGATGAGCTCGAGAATGCCGTCGAGGAGCAGGAAGATGCCGGCGATGACCGCCAGCGTCGCCAGGCTGTCGCCCGGCTTGAAGATGAGGATCACGCCGGCCGCCAAGCTCAGCAGGCCGACCAGGAAGACCAGCCACCAGCCCGATGTGAGCTGTTTCACGTCCGCTTCGTCGACCACCTGCATCGTCCTTGACCTCCGCTTGCAAGGTTGACGGGACCCGCCGACCCCTATCCCAGCCTGCAGACCTCCAAGATCCGGCGCCGCGCCGCGGCGCCCTGCCTCGTCGGCAGCACCGGGAAGGCGTGCGGGGCGCCTTGGACCTCGCGGAGGTCGACCGGCAGGCCGGCCTCGCGGGCGAGTTCCGCGAGCCGCTGGGAGTCGCAATCGAGGATGTCGTGGGTCCCAGTGAAGATCGTGATCGGCGGAAGGCCTCGAAGGTCGCCGTATAGCGGGCTGACCGTGGATCGTCGAGCTCCAGCGAGCCCGCGTAGAGCCGCCCGGCCTCGCGCAGACCCGGGCGTCGGAGCATCTTGTCCTTCGGGGCGACGGCGGCCTGCCGCTCGTCGCTCATCGTGACGTCCAGGAACGGTGAGATCAGCACCAGCCGCGAGGGCTGCGAAAGGCCTCGGTCGCGCAGTCGCGACGACGCGGCGACCGCCATCCCGCCGCCGGCGGAGTCGCCCGGCCACCAGCGTGGGCTCTGAACGCGCGTCGGCGACCACCTCGGCGACGAGCTCGGCCGCCTGTGGAACGACTTCGCCGGCGGTGGCGCCCGGGGCCAGCGGATAGATCGGCACCACGCATCCGCGCCGGCACCTCGCGGGCCAGCTGCCGGATCAGGCGCCAGTGCCAGCTCATGATCTCGCTGACGTAACCCCCGCCGTGCAGATAGACGATCGACACGTCCGTCGAGGCGCCGCTCGGCCTTGCCTCGTAGATCAGCCAGCCGTTGCGATCGAGCCAGCGTGATGCCGAGCTCGCGGCGGAGCCGCCCCGGGCGGCGCCGGATCATCCGGGCGCTCCCTCGTTCGCTCGACGTGCGCCCGCAGACGCTCCGGCGAGGTGTACGCGTCGCCATGGAGCCATCGCCGCAGCGGCAGCGCAACTTCGTTGACCAGGCGGTTCGGAAGCGAGAGCACGACCGGCTCGCCTACGCGATGAGAGACCGCGGGTGGCAGGCCCGACCGCGGCGACCGCGTCGGCGGGCTCCCGGTAGATGTCGAGGCGCCCGGCGCGGCCGCGGCGGATCGTCACGAGGATGGCGATCCGCGTGTCCACGCTCAGGCCGCTACCCCGGCCCCGTGCCGACAGCCTCACGAAAACCACCATCCTGTCCGGGGGGACCCCGACGCAGGCGCTCGGGCTCGAGGCGCACAGCGTCGAACGCCTCGTGGACCTCGGCCATCAGCTCGAGCCACCCCTGGTGGCCATGGAAGGTCCCGACTGTCCCGAGCACCTCGGCCGCCTGGTTCGTCACCGCGTCACGGTCGAAGACGGCCGCCGGAAGCGAGCCGGTGCGGTTGAAGTGGTCGAACGCGCAGCGCACGACCCGCATCGCCTGGAGGAGCACCGGCGGCCCCTTCGGAACGAGGCGCCAGGAGAGCTGCGGCAGCCCCGGAATGCCGGCGAGCGCGACGTAGAGGCGCTGCCACGCCGGGCTGCTCGGCCCGCGCGGGAGTGAGGACCAGCGCCCGCTGCCCTGAGCACGCCCCCCTCCATTCGAGGTCAGGCGCTCGGGCCGGAGGAAGCCCGCCGCCGTGTCGATCACGTCGGGGCGATCGAGCCAGGTCCAATGGCCCGCGTTCTCGATCAGCTCGAGCTGCGACCTCGCCCCCGAGGGCGTCGGCGTACCCGCGCCCGAACTCCACTCCCAGATACGGGTCGTTCGTCGGCCACAGGATCAGGGCCGGGCACCGCAACTCACCGAGCCGAGCGCCGGCGCGCGCGAGCACCTCCGGCGGCGACGACCGGTAGAGGCGCAGGATCGCGCGCCGCGTTCCGCGGTCGAAATCGCTCCAGATGCGGTCGATGAAACCATGCCGGCAGCGGCCCCGGGGTGACGTTCGCCTCGCGTGAGATCTGCTTGAAGCCCCACCTCGACGAGGTGGCCATGAACAACTCGCCCATGACCGGCCGCCGCCAGATGCGGGCGACCCAGTGCCAGCGATAGCCGGGCAGGAACGGGACGCAGTCGTAGTACTGACGAGCCGCTCGATCCGCTCCGGGAAGCGCTGCGCGAGGCCGAGGCCGACCGAGCCCCAGTCGTGGACGACGAGCGAGAAGCGCTCCATCCCGATGGCGTCGGCGAATGCCTCGAGCCACCGGTCGAAGCCCTCGATCGAGTAGTCGAAGGCCGCCGGCTTGTCGGAGGAGCCGAATCCCGGCAGGTCCGGGGCGACGCCGCCGGTCCGCTCCAGATGCGGGAGCCATTCCCAGGAGGCAGTGGGACGCCGTGGACGTAGAGGATGTCCGGGGCGCCGTCATCCCGCGCCTCGCGATAGTGGGTGCGCAGCCCGGCGACCTCCCCTCGCGCTCGACTACCTCCGACATCGGACGCGTTTCTACCACCGCGTCAGTCGACGCCGAGGAACCTATTGATCAATCCTGCGAAGCGTCTTGGGATGATCGGCCATGAATCCGTGGCCCGCATGCGGGAAGCGGCCAGCCAGGCGCCCGGGATCGTGTTCGCGAGGGCGGTCGCGTTCGCGGCCGGGAACACGACGTCCTCTTCGCCGGTCGCGACCAGGGCCGGAGCGGAGATCCGGGCCACGTCGGAAGCCTCGCGCCCCTCCCATCCCTCCAGCGCCTCCCACTGGCGCCCGAGGAGGTCCGGCGACAGCTTGGCCCTCGCCGCGGCGACGACCTCGCCGAACTCGGCATCGATCGCCGCGGCGCGCTCCGCGAGGAAGAGCAGCGAGATGAGGCGGCTCGCCTGCTCCCGGGGCGTCCCGGACACGTCGCGCAGGCGCTCACGGGTCTTCGGATCGGCCGAGGGTGTCGAGCTCTCCCCCACCGCTCGTCGACAGCAGGACGAGCCTCGAGAGCCTCGCCGGATCCGACAGCGCGAGCGCCAGAGCGACGAAGCCGCCCATCGACCACCCGAGGACGCCCGGCCGCTCGAGCCCCAGTGCGTCGATGAGGCCCGCGACGTCGCTCGCGAGGTCCTCGATCGTGAACGGCAGCCCGTCGTCCGGCGACTCGCCCATGCCCCGGCTGTCGAGGAGGACGAGCTCGCGGCCCGGGCCAGGGCGGCAAGGAAGGTCGGGTCCCAGTCGTCCTTGGTCGCCGCGAAGCCGTTGACGACGAGGAGCGGCGGTCCCGGCCCCCGTCCGCCGGTAGGCGACCGTCCGCTCTCCGACCGTGCAGGTCGTCACGGCGCAGGAACGTCAGGTCTCGGCCGGTCTCTCCGCCGGAGCGGGCCGGTCCTGCGCCACGGCGCCCACCAGCGACGCGGCTTCGCCTCCGGCGGGGCCTCCTGGCGACGGGCGCTGAGGTCCCAGTACAGGAGCGTGCGGCCGATCGCCACGTACGGGACGAGGAGCGCGAATACGAGCGAACCCAAGAGGTTGGCCCAGTAGAGCGGCAGTGGCGTGAAAATCAGCGCGAAGCCGAGGATCGGGCCGGTGGCGACGCTGATCAGCCACAGGAGCCCGGCCACGCGCACGGTCCGCCACCAGCTACCGCGGACCAGTCGCGTGCTGCCGCGGAACGCTGCGCGCATCCCCTTGTCCTTGAACATGATCTCCTGCTGCACGAACTGCCAGTCGACGTACTTCCAGATCGCGAACGGGATGCCGATGACCGTCAGCGCGATCAGGAGCACCAGGAGGGAGTTCAGGATCTGGCCGAGGACGACTCTGCGAAAGCGCTGGAGCATGTCGGCGAACGCACTCGTGTAGCTGGCTCGGCCTCGCCGAGCTCGAGGTCGCGCAGGAAGGCGATCGCGATCGCCGCGACGACCGCATAGCCGAGCGGACTGGCGACGTCGCGTATGTACGTCCCGACCCCCGTGTCGCCGGTCACCGCAATCGCGGCCTGCTCGATCCCGTACACCGCCCCAAGGATGGGAATCGAGGTGAGGCCGACCAGCACCATTGGTCGCCAGTGCCGCCCGTACAGCTGTCTCGCGGCGCGCAGGAGCTGGCCGACGGCCCGCTCCTGCCGTAAGGGTTCGAGCTCGACCGGGCGCCACTTCGTGAGGCGCATCAGGACGATGATCAGCAGGATGAAGCCCACCACGACGGCGATCGCCGCCAGCGTGGACTTTGCCTCGAGGTTCACGAGGTGGGAGATGGTCGCGACCGTCCCGCAGAAGACGCCGGTGGTCTGTGGGCCGAGGAAGAAGCCGGCTCGGGAGCTGCGGGCTTCGATCGCGCACCCCGGACATCCAGGTGAACGGCTCGTCCCACTGCAGCTTGTCCATCGGCCCATGGGGGCCGTTGGAGTAGCCCTTCTCCTTCTGGCCCCAGCGTCCCTCGAAGGTGAGCCACTCGAACGGGCCGTTGACGCGCGGGTTGGTCGGGACGAGCACCGGCTTGGGCTCCACGCGCCGGAGCGGGGCGGTCGTGTTGTCGCACCCGAGGCCGGAGCCGCCCTGCGCGTTCTCGACGAAGATGGCGGATGAGAAGAACGTGGCGTGGGAGCCCGCGGCCGGGTAGACGACCGGGTGGGTTCCCTCCTTCTGGACCTTCGGGTCGTCCCAGGCTCCCTTTTCCCCGCCCTCGTGCTGGAAGAGCGCGATCTCGGACGGGCCCGTTGCCAGGGCCTCGCGCGGGGTACTCCCGTCGAAGGCGATCTGCATCCCCTCCCAGTCGCCCTCGTGGAGGTCGTTGAACTGGTTGTAGTAGTAGAAGAACCAGTACTGGACGACGAGGCCGGTGTGCCCGGGCTCGGTCGCAATCCGGGCGTAGGTGATCGCGGGCGCCTTGCCGGCGTCCTTCAGCGCCTTGAAGTCCTTGGAGTAGTTGCAGCCCGGGCTCAGCGGGTCGCCCGGGATGTTCAGGTGGTACCCGTCGGGAGGCCGGCGATATCGGCGGCGGTCGGAGCCTTGGTCACGACCTTCCCGTCGGGGTCCTGGAGGACGGCCTGCGGGTTGTCGAGAAACACGTCGACCGTGGTCGGCTGGTACTGCTCCTGCGAGGGATCGCAGACATCCGACTGCGCCCGGAGCATCGTGATCGGCGAGTAGGTGTCGACGAGCTTCTGCGCCGCTCCGCCCGACGCCTGGGCGTTCGGCGCGAGCCACAGCGCGGCGATCGCGACGAGCAGCCCGCCCACGACCAGCGGGATCGGGCCGGCGATCAACCTGCCCCTGGTAACTGATCCCAACGTCGCCGCTCCCCTCCAGTCCATGCGCTCGCGGCCGCACCCTAACCCAAGGCCGGGACGCCGGGTGCGCGGCTAGGCCGAATCGCCTGGCCGATCCCGAGCAGGTTGCCCTCGCTGTCGCGGAACCATGCGGCCCGCTCGCCCGGAGCTGCGCTTGCTCGGGTAGTTGCCCTCGACCTCCGCGATCCCGTCGACCGTCGTCAGTCCGGGCAGGTCGTACTCCTCGAAGACCACGCCGCGCTCGCGGAGCTCGCGAACGGCCTCTTCGACGTCGTCGACCTCCCAGCCCATCTGCGTGTGCTCCCCCGATGGAGCCGCCAGCCGACTGGAACAGCGCGAACTCGCCGGCGGCCATGCGATACCGAAGGCCGCCCGGGTCGCTCCTCGACCGGCTCGAGGCCGAGCTTCTCGGCATAGAAGCGCCTTGCCCGCTCGAGATCCCGGGCGGGGAGTCGTGTCGCCGCCTGGCCGCGGCCCAGCGACTCGCCACACGGGAAGGGACCGGCGGCGCCCGGCCTGAGCACCGGCTTCAGGTCGAGCACCGGCGTGCCGTCAAGCGCCTCGAGGTCGCGAACCTGAATTCGGAGGCCGTCGATGGCGAGCACCTCGACCTCGTGCAGGCCGATCGGGTTCGGGCGATCGGCCGAGCGCGTGCTGAACACCCCGCGCAGCGGATTGGGCGCGTCATCGCGCGGGTGGACCCGCAGGACGTCCCGCCGAGCGCGGTCGAGCCAGGTCAGGACGATGAACCAGTCCCCGACCGAGACGTCCTCCAGCGCGTCGGCCACCGTGTCATCGAAGGCGAGCCAGGATCCGGGGCACCCTCGAAGCCCTGCTTCGGCGCCGACGCCGGATCGGTCAGGGGCGACTCAACCCTGCCGATCGGCGTCAGCTCCAGCAGTCCCGGGACCGCCATCACTCCGCGGCGGCCCGCCGGTAGACGAGGATCGTGACGCCGTCGCCGACCGCCTTGGAGTCGGCCAGCTCGAGCGGCTTCTTGTCGCTGGTCTCTCCGAACAGGCGCTTGCCGTCGCCGAGAACCACCGGAAAAATCATCAGCCGCAACTCGTCCACGAGGTCGTTCTCGAGCAGCGTCTGCGACGAGGCTCGGCTGCCATGGACGACGATGTCGCCATCGACCTCGTCCCTGACTGCGGGCGACCTCCTGCGGGACGTCCCCGCTGATGACGGTCGAGTTGCTCCACTCCGGGTTCTGAGAGCGTCGACGAGACGACGTACTTCGGCATGTCGTTGAACTTGTCGGCGAACTCGCCCTCGCGCGAGGGCCAAGCGTCGGCGAAGCCCTCATAGGTGACGCGGCCGAGCAGCATCGCCTCGGACTCCATCGTCTCGTCGAGCTTGAACTGGTCGCCCTCGTCGCCGCGGCTGAACTCGAAGGCCCAGCCGCCGTGCTTGAAGTCCTCGGCTCCGCCCGGGTCCTCGACGACCCCGTCGAGCGACATGAACTCGCTTACCACGATCCGCCCCATCTCCGTCCTCCTTACCGGTTGGTTTCCCGTAGGGACCAGCGAGAGACCCGAAACTAACCGGGAAACGGGCGCAGCATCGCGTGGCCCAGCAGCCCCTGGTTTCGGTCCGTCGGCCGCCTGCAGCTCGACTTCGCCGAGACGAACCGCTCGCCGTCCTGACCCTGGCACCATAGAGGGGCCGCGTCGGGACCCGCCGTGAGGGCTCGAGTACGCGTAGCCGCTCAGGCCGAGGACCTTGGCGCCGCCGCAGTCGGCGAGCCCGGGAGACGAACTGGTCGCGGTCCGAGGTGCAGCTGTAGAGGGCCGTGGGTGCCCGACCAGGTGGCTGTTGTAGAGGTAGCCGAGGTTGCCCTGGAAGCGGTAGGCGGGGTCGACGGCGCCGGTGGTCGTGAAGTGGTCGCCCTGGCGGCGGTCGCCGTCGACGGAGTCGAGGTAGCGGCCAAGGGAGGCGACCGAGATCGTGAACCCGAGCGGGCGAGGCGGGTGTTCGTCGGGCTTGTTGCAGCCGGGGTCGTAGGGAGACGGTGCGCTCGCCGGTGGTCGCCGTTGCGGCAGCTGTAGATGGCCTGGGTCGGGATCCCTCGGCGGACGCCTCGAGTACGCGTAGCCGATCAGGCCGAGGACCTTGGCGCCGCCGCAGTCGGCGAGCCCGGGAGAGGAACTGGTCGCGGTCGGAGGTGCAGCTGTAGAGGGCGGGGTGCCGCCAGGTGGGTGTTGTAGAGGTAGCCGAGGTTGCCCTGGAAGCGGTAGGCGGGATCGACGGCGCCGGTGGTCGTGAAGTGGTCGCCCTGGCGGCGGTCGCCGTCGACGGAGTCGAGGTAGCGGCCAAGGGAGGCGACCGAGATCGTGAACCCGAGCGGGAGAGGCTGGTGTTCGTCGGGCTTGTTGCAGCCGGGGTCGAGGGAGACGGTGCGCTCGCCGGTGGTGCCGTTGCGGCAGCTGTAGATCGCCTGGGTCGGGATCCCCGCGGGCGCCTCGAGTACGCGTAGCCGATCAGGCCGAGGACCTTGGCGCCGCCGCAGTCGGCTGCCCGGGAGACGAACTGGTCGTGGTCGGAGGTGCAGCTGTAGAGGGCTGGGTGCCGCCAGGTGGGTGTTAAGAGGTAGCCGAGGTTGCCCTGGAAGCGGTAGGCGGGGTCGACGGCGCCGGTGGTCGTGAAGTGGTCGCCCTCGCGGCGGTCGCCGTCGACGGAGTCGAGGTAGCGCACGAGGCCGCCCGCGACGTGGCTCGGGATAGGGGCATCCGGAGTTCGAGATGAGGCCGTGAACGTCTGGGCACAGGTCGAGGTCGTCGGGACGCCGTCGGCATCGCCGTCGCTCGCCCCCGCGACGGCGCCGTCGACGTAGTCGTTGTCGATGTTGATCGTGTGGCCGCCGTAGGACTCGTTGTGCGCGCCGCGGTACTGGCGGATCCGCTGGTGGTCGCTCCAGTAGCGGTCCGGGATGTATGGGTCGTGGGTCGGTGCGCGCCGTCCCAGTTCGCGATCCAGATGTCATCCGGCTCCCGGTACGGCTGCCGTAACGGCTCGCGAGGTCGACGATCCCCGAGCCCGCGCTGCTGTAGACGCCCGAGAGGTAGCCGCCCGCATGGAGGCGGGCGGTCCACCCCGAGAGGAACCTCAGCACCGCCTTGCTGTTGGTGGAGGTCCTCGAGTAGCCCTCCATGTCGAAGTAGACGGGGCTCCCGCTGCCGAGCCCGAGGCCCTGCGCGTCGGCGATCGCGTCGCGGGCCGCTGCCCGCCCCTGGGACTTGGCCTCGCCGCGCTTGATCGCCGCGCAGCCGCAGCACGTTCCCGGCGCCTGCAGGCCGACGTAGATCGGGATCAGCCCCCAGCCGGCGGTGATCTGCTTGCGCACCCAGCCCGCGGTGAGGTTCGGCTGGCTGCAGCCGCGGTTGGCGCCGCCGATGTAGACCCGATCGCGCCTGTAAGGCGAGGACGACCACGCGGACATCGCGGACCTCGAGGGGGCCGCGCAGGCGTCGAACCCGAGCCCTTTGTGGAGGCTGCCGCGCTCGCCGGCGCCGGGGCCCGTGTCGCTCGAGGAGTCGCGGCGGTGGCCGGCGACGGCTTCGCCGCCGGCGTCAGCCGCCGCCGTCGAGGATCCGCCGGACGGTCGCCGCGCTGCGCCGCCAGGTCGCGGTCACCTGGACTCCGGCCGAGGGCACGTCGACGCGCAGCTCGGTCGCCGACCGGCGGCCGGGAGCTGTCCGGGGCCGCCCCCCCGCGGGGCGCGCAGCGCCACGCGCCGCGCCCGCTCGGACGTGGCTCGCGGCAGCGGCTCGACGAGCACCGCGCCGCTGCGGCCGACGACGTGGGCGGGGCAGCTCTGGTCCGCAGCCGGGATGGCCGAGGTAGACGGCGTGCCGATCGAACCGCACGCAGGTGGAGGGGTCCGCCGCGAGGCGATGGACGGGCCACGAAGCGGGGACGTCGACCTCGTAGCCGCGGTACTCGACCGTACGAGACCCGGCGCTGGCCCCGGCGCCGGCGGCGCCGATGCCCGCAGCGCAGGCGACCGCCGCGGCGATCGCCGCGTGCCTGATCCAAGTTCCTCTCCTGCCGATGGGTGCGATCCGTGCCATACCTGGCGAGTTCCCCTGCCAGCGGCCAATATAGAGCCTCGGAGGCACGGCCCCCGCGCGACGCGCTACGGGGGTCAGATCTTGAGCAGGACGATGGTGTTGAGGACGAACAGGATCCCGAAGACGACCGTCCAACGGTCGAGGTTGCGCTCGACCAGCGATCCGCCGCCGAACGAGCTGCCCGACTGCCCGATCCCGAACGCGCCGGAGAGCCCCGCGTCCTTCCCCGAGTGGAGAAGGATGAGGAAGATCAGGACGATCGAGATGATCACCTGGAATACGCCGAGCACGACTACCATCGCTCGCGCAGTGTAGCCCGGCGCGCCTAGCGTTCGGCGCCACGTGCCTCCCGCTTCGGCCTTGGCCTCGTCGAGCTCTTTGAGGATCTGGACGGCGTCGCGCCGCAGCTCCGCGTCCTGCCGGCTCCAGTCCGCCTGCGAGAGCTTGCCCTGCTCGCGGTCGAGCTCGGCGTCCCTGATCTCGCGGTACTTGGCCTCCTTGCGCGCCTCGAGCTCCGCGACTCGCGGGTCCTCGATCCGGGGCGTCGCGGCGGCCTCCTGCCTCCTTGGTGCGGCGGAGCGGCACGCTCACGAACCACACGACGATGGCCACGATAGGACGGCGAGGACGACCTCCACGCATCTCCGGTAGGACGCGCTCCCCGACTACGCGCGGCCGAGCTCGCGCGCGAGGCGCGCCGCGTAGACGTCGGAGACACGCCGCCGCCTCGCCTCGGGGGCCGGCCAGATCGCGACCAGGCCGCCGATTACCGCGATCGCCCCGCCCACCCAGATCCAGGTGACCAGCGGGTTGACGTTGACGCGGAAGGTCGCCGGCGGCGGATCCTTCAGGTACTGCTGCTCGATGTTGCGGACCGCCGAGCCCCTGAAGCGCGCCGAGCGCCTGCTGGGCCTGCATGTTCTTCGGCGAGACGCCCTTGCCGATCTGCTCGAGCTTGCGGTCCGACTTGTTGATCAGCGGGTTCAGCGGGCCGAGGTCGGGGATCATCGACGTCCAGACGTCGCCGCCCACGTGGTCTTCCGCCCCACCTCGCTCGTGGCCTCGCCCTCGAAGAAGCTGCGGATCGGCCCGCCCGGGCCCGCCGGTCACCGGCGTCCCGCCGCCGACGCCGAGTAGTAGTTGCGCGACGGATAGAGCGTCGCGTAGTCCTTGCCGTCCTTGGTGACGTTGAGAACGGCGCCGAAGGTCAGCCGCTGCTCCGGCGCGCTGATCTCGGCGGTCGGCTTCACGTAGTTGAGGGTGTAGTGGTCCACGGTCGCCGACTGGCCGGGGCTAGGCGCAGGTCGCGGCTGGTCTGGAAGCTCGACGACGCGGCGACCGCGATCAGCAGGATCGCGATGCCGGCGTGGACCACGTAGCCGCCGTAGCGCCGGCGGTTGCGAGCGAACAGGCCCGCGAGCGCCCGCGGATAGGAGCCGCCCTTGACGAGCGGTACGCGGCGGCCCCCTTCGCGAACTCCTGGACGAGCGCGGCAAGCGCGAAGGAGGCCAGGGCGAACATCACGAGGGCGAGCGGATGCGAGTCGGCGTCCGTGAACAGGATCAGGCACGCGGTGCACGATCACCGTGGCGAGCGCGGGCCACGCCAACAGCCGGCGGGCGGCGCCGAGGCTCACGCGCCGCCAGGCGAACAGCGGGCCGATGCCCGTGAAGAGGACGAGCAGGATCGCGAGCGGTGTCGTGTAGCGGTCGAACCAGGGCGCGGCCAGCGAGGCCTTGTTGCCGGTGAAGAGCTCGGAGATCAGCGGAAAGAACGTGCCCCAGAAGATCACGGCCGCGAGCCCGACCAGCAACAGGTTGTTGACGAGGAAGATCGCCTCCCTCGAGACGAGGGACTCGATCCGCTTCTCGGACTTCAGGTCGGGCAGCCTCGAGACGATCAGCAGCGTCGAGCCGACGATGACGAACCCGATCAGGGCAAGGAGCGGCCCGCCGACCGTCGACTCGCCGAAGGCGTGGATCGACTGCAGGATCCCGGAGCGCACCAGGAAGGTCCCGAGCAGCGCGAGCGAGAACGTCGCGCAGATCAAGGTGACATTCCAGACGCGCAGCATCCCCCGGCGTTCCTGGACCATGATCGAGTGCAGGAACGCCGTGCCCACCAACCAGGGCATGAGCGACGCGTTCTCCACCGGGTCCCACCCCCAGTAGCCGCCCCAGCCGAGCTCCGAGTACGACCAGCGGGCGCCCAGCAGGATCCCGACGCCCAGGCAGAGCCAGGCGATCAGCGCGAAGCGGCGCGTGGAGCGGATCCAGCTCGCGTCCAGGCGCCGGGTGATCAGCGCCGCGATCGCGAACGCGAACGGGATCGCGAAGAAGACGTAGCCCGTGTAGAGCATCGGCGGGTGGATCGCCATCGCCGGATGGCGTAGTAGTGGCTCCAGGCCGACGCCCTCGGGCGGCACCGGGCTAGCCGCGCGAACGGGTTCGCGTCGAAGAGCATCAGGCCGCTGAAGAAGGCGCCGAGCCCCATGAGGACAGCGGTCGCCCACGGCGCCAGCTCGCGGTGCTTGTTGCGGGTCGCGAACAGCACCGCCGAGGAGGTGAGCGAGAGCACCCAGGCCCACAGCAACAGCGAGCCCTCCTGGCTCGACCACATCGCGGTGAAGCGGTAGAAGGCCGGCGTCGTGGTCGACGAGTGGTCGGCCACCACCTGCAGCGAGAGGTCGGTCCGGGCGAACGCCGCCTCGATGATGATCACGCAGATCGTCAGCAGGGCGGCGAACGCGTAAACGGCGCGCCGCGAGGAGTCGACGAAGCGGCGGTCACCGCGCGTCCCGATCAGCGCGGCGAGCGCGGAGTAGATCGCCAGCGCGAAGGCGAGGATCAGGCAAGCGGCCCCGAGGGTGATCCTGGAGCAACCTCAATTCGTGATGATCACGTGCTGGGGATCCTGCTGGGCCTGGGTCGTGTACTTGGACGGACACTTGGTGATCAGGCTGTCGCGATCCGCCGTGAACGTTCCGTTCTGGACGCTGCCGGTCACCACGACCTCGCGGCCGTCGGTGAAGGGATCCGGGATCTCCCCCCGGTAGCGAACCGGGATCGACGCCTTGGAGTTGTCCCGGTCGGCGACCCGGAAGTTGAGCAGCGAGCCGTGGTGGTGGATCGAGCCCGGGACGACGACGCCGGTCATCTCGTACGACTGCCCCGGAGACGCGTTGATGAGCTGGGACGGCTCCTTGGCCTGCGACGAGGCGCTGAAGGACGTGTAGATGAGCGCCACGGCCAATAGAACCCCTGCACTCAGGGCGACGACGAGCCGGATCTTCCGTTTTGGACGTTCGGGATCCATACGGCAAGAGCGCGAAGTCGGCGTCGGATTATGGCAAGGGGGCGTTAAGCGCTCCCGGGCCCGCGTCAATAGAATCGCCCGCATGCCTGAGGAACCGGTGCTCCTCATCACCGGTGCCTCGAGCGGGATCGGCGCGGCCACCGCCAGGGCGCGCCTCGAAGGCCGGCTATCGGCTGGTCCTCGGCGCCCGGCGCGAGGATCGACTCAACGACCTCACCGAGGAGCTCGGAGGCGCGGAGCGCGCGATCGGCGTGCGGTGCGACGTGACCGAGTGGGACGATGACCAGGCGCTGGCGCAGGCGGCGCTCGACTCGTTCGGCCGCATCGACGCGGTGTTCGCGAACGCCGGCTTGGGGAAGACGGGGGTTCCTGGAGGAGTCCCCGGAGCACTGGCGCTCGATGGCCTCATCAATGTCCTCGGCGTGGCGCTCACGATCCGGGCCACCCTCCCCCACCTCCTCGAACGCGGCACCGGGCATTACGTGCTGACCAGCTCGGTCGCCGGCCGGCGGGCGCTACCGGGATCGCTGTACGCGGCCACGAAGTGGGGCGGTGAGCGCGATGGGCGAGTCGCTTCGCTCCGAGCTGCGCACAGATGCACGACAACACCGGTATCCGGGTGACGCGATCCAGCCCGGGATGACGATACCGAGTTCTTCGACAACAAGGCCCCGAGAACGCGCTCGCCGACGACGACATCGCCCGCACGGTGATGTTCGCCCTGTCCGAGGCCGACCACGTCGACATCAACGAGATCCTGGTCCGCCCGACAGCCAGGCGGAGGCCCGTGGGCCTGGCGGCACGGACCGTCCCAACCCTCGCGCTCGCGGCCGCGCTGGCGATCCCCGCAGCCGCGAACGCCGCCACCCCTTCGGTGATCCGCACCGGGGGACCGAGCGCGCCGGGCGACGCCAAGGTGGCCATCGTGGGAAGCGATCAGGACCTCGCGGGCGAGCGTTACGACGTCCTGGGGACGGGCGGGGAGGTGATCGGCACCGGCACACTTCACCGAGCGCACGGGGCCGCGGCGCCCTGGACGCACGCCTACGCGGCCCCGCTGACCAGGGCCGGGGCGCCGGGCAGCTACCGGATCGTGGTGCCCGCGCTCGGCCAGACGTCGAGGCCGTGGATCGTGCGGCCCGGCGGCTCCGGCGACGCCATCGCCACGATCCTCAAGTTCTTCGCGTGGAATGCCGACGGGCGCGCGTCGCCGTTCCATGAGCCGTCCCACCTCAATGACGCGACGGTAAAGGGCGGCCGCCACAGCGGGCGCCGGTTCAACCTCATCGGCGGCTGGATGGACGCCGGGGACATGATCCACTTCGCGCAGACCACCGCCTACGCGGCCGCCGTGATCGAGGCGGCGGCGCGGATCGACCCGGCGCAGCGCGCAGCGCTCAACGGGACCGCGGCGGTGGGAATCCGGTGGCTGCGCAAGGCGCACCCACGGCCGCGCCTCTTCATCGCCCAGGTCGGCGACCAGCGTGACCACAACCACGGCTTTCGCGACCCCGCGAGCGACGACAGCTCCGGCATCCCCGGGATCGCCCACCGCAGGGCCTACCCGGGGATCGCCTCGGCGGCGTCGGCGGGGACATCGCCGGGAAGGCCGCTACTGCGCTCGCACTCGCCTACGACCAATCGGGGCACAAGGCCGACCTGCGACAGGCGAAGCAGTGGTACGCAGCGGGTAAGCGGGCCGGCCGGCCGACCCCGCGGTTGCCCGGTGGCTTCTACCGCGACCCGCACTGGAAGGACTCGATGGCGGCGGGCGCTGCCGCGCTCTACCGATCGACGCGGAAGCACTCATATCTCCACGCGGCCATGCGCTCTTCCTCCACTCGCGCCAGAGCAGGCCGGACGGGACGCTTGGCGTCGTGGACTCGTTTGCGAGCTTCGCCGCCGCTGACATCTGCGGAGCTCTCGGCGCTCCTCCGCTCGGAACCAGGGGCGACCGCAAGTTCGCCTGCCGCCGGCTGCATCAGTTCGGCGCGATCGCCGTGGATCAGGCTCGCGATAACGCCTTCGGCATGCCCGGGTTCTGGACCTGGGGGACCACGGCCCAGAACGGAGCCAGCGGGACGCTGGCGGGGCTGGCCGGATGCGCCGCGGGGCTGGACGGTGGGCGCGCGGTGGCGGCGGGAGCTCGCGATTACCTGTTCGGCCGCAACCAGTTCGGCCGCAGCTTCGTCGTCGGATACGGCCCCGACCCGCCGGTCAACCCCCACCACTGGGCCTCGGTGTTCGGCCCCTCCCTTCCGACCGGCGCCGTCGTCGGCGGGCCGGCGCCGATCAAGGCGATCAAGGGTCAGGGCTTCCACGTCGACGGGCCGTTCGACTCGAGCTTCGCGTCTATGAGGATCGCCGCGCCGACTACGTGACCTCCGAGCCCGCGCTGGACTACACGGCAGCAAGCGTGCTCCTGCTCGCAACGCTTCAGGGCGGCTGCTCCTCCTGATCGCCGCGCCGCGCCGCTCTTCCGGTTGGCCGGCCAAATAGAGTGCCGCGCTCGATGGCTGACAACGACGTCGCATTCGCCGGCCCGGCAAGCAGGCAGAGATGGTGCGCGCCGGCGAGGTGTCGCCGCGTGAGCTCGTCACTCTCTACCTCAAGCGAATCGCCGAGCTCGACTCGAGGCTGAACGCATTCCGGGTGGTCCGCTCCGAGCAGGCCCTCGAGGAGGCGGACGAGGCCGAGCGCCGCCGCGGGTCTACGGATGACGCGCCGCTCCTTGGAGTCCCGATCGCCGTCAAGGACACGCAGGACGTGGCCGGCGAGGTCACGACGATCGGGACCGGGGCCGTAGACGAACCGGCCCGCGAGGACTCCGAGGTCGTGCGGAGGCTGCGTGCCGCGGGCGCGATCATCATCGGCAAGACCAACCTCCCCGAGCTGGCATTCGCGATGTTTACCGAGTCGCCGACCTGGGGGATCACTCGCAACCCCTGGGACGTCACCCGGGTGCCCGGAGGATCGTCCGGCGGCAGCGGAGCCGCGGTGGCGGCCGGCCTGGCCTCGGCGGCCACGGGGTCGGACGGCGCCGGCTCCATCCGCATCCCCGCGGCGTACTGCAGCCTCTTCGGCCTCAAGCCCCAGCGCGGCCGGGTCCCGCTCGACCCGTTCGCCGAGCACTGGTACGGGATGTCCGTGAACGGCTATCTGACCCGGCGCGTCCTCGACACCGCGCTCCTGCTCGACGCCACGGCCGGCGGCGGCCTCGCGCCCCAGAAGCCCCCTGCTCCCGACCGCCCGTTCGCGGACGCCGCCCGCGAGGCGCCCGGAAGCTGCGGATCGCCGTCTCGCCGAAGGTGGCCCGAGCGCTCGCGCCGCCGATGCTGGACGATCCTGCAGCCGGGCGCTCGAGGAGACCGCCGAGCTGCTGCGATCGCTGGGGCATGACGTCAGCTGGCGCGACCCCGACTACGGCGGGATCGGGAAAACAGGTCTCGGTCCTCTACATGCGCGGGATCGCCGACGACGCCAGGGCCCTCCCCCATCCTGAGCGCCTGGGCAGGCACACCCGCCAGCTCGCGCGGCTGGGATCGCTCTTTCCGGACGCGGCCGTCCGCCACGCCAGGGCCGTGAGCGGAAAGCAGCGGCGCGCATCAACGCGATCTTCGACCACTGCGACGTGCTCCTGACGCCGACCATCGGCGAGCCGCCGGTCCCGGTGGGCAAGTGGGACTCGCGGCGGGGGCTCTGGACCCTCACCGGGATGACCCGGCGGACCGGGTTCACGCCGCCGTGGAACTACCTGGGCAACCCTGCCGCCGCGGTGCCGGCCGGATTCACCCTCGAGGCCTTCCCCTGTCCGTGCAGCTGGTCGGCCGCCCCGACGACGAGTCCACCTTGCTCTCACTCGCGGCACAGCTCGAGGCCGAGCGGCCCTGGGCGGACCGCCGCCCGCCCGTGTCCTGACCCGAGCAGCCGGGCGATCGATCGCGCCCAGCTAGCGGCGCCGAGCGGTCCGGGCGCTCGGCAGCAGCGCCCCGGCGGCATGCGGGCCCCGGCGCGGCGGACGGGGCCGGGGATGGCGGCGCCACCGCCCGGGGTTGTGCCCCTGCGGTCCGGACGACTCGGAGTCGGAGCTGATGTCGGGCCGGGCGCGGATCACGCACCAGCCGACGTACGCCAAACACACGGCACCGACGATCGAGGGATAGAGGATCGGCCAGATCAACCCCATCGCATCAGTGTAGACCCGGGAGCTCAGCGAATGACCGCGCGATCGAGGGCCATGGCGCTGAACAAGAGCGCGAGATAGGCCAGCGATGCGAGGTGGACCGCAACCGCGGCGCGGCGCGAGGGACGGAGCCAGAGCCGGAGCGTCAGCATGAGGAAGCCCCCGCCGAGCACCAGCGCAGCGGCCAGGTAGAACCCGCCGAAGAGGCCGGTGACGTAGGGCAGGGCGCTGAAGGCGACGAGTAGCACCGTGTAGGCGAGTATCTGGCGCCGGGTGACCGCATCGCCGCGGGCAACGGGGAGCATCGGGATCTCTGCACGCGCGTAGTCGTCCCGGATCAGCAGGGCGAGCGCCCAAAAGTGCGGCGGTGTCCACAGGAAGACGATCGTGAACGGATAAAGCGCCTCCCAGGACAGCCCTCCGGTTGCGGCGGCCCAGCCGACCAACGGCGGAACCGCCCCGGCGGCTCCACCGATGACGATGTTCTGAGGCGTTCTCGGCTTGAGCCAGAGCGTGTAGACGATCACGTAGCCCAGGAAGCCGGCAAGCGCGAGGCCGGCGGCGAGCGCGTTGACGGTCAGGGTGAGCTCGACCGCGGCCGCCGCGACGAGGCAGACGCCGAACAGAAACCGCTGCGAGGGTCGATTCGTCCCGACACCAGCGGGCGGCCACAGGTGCGGTCCATCCGCGCGTCCCGGTCGCGCTCGAGATAGTGGTTGACGGCACCGGCCCCACCGGCGGCCAGGTAGCCGCCGAGCACCGTCCAAAGGATCGTCGCCAAGCCGGGACCGGAGGGGTCCGCGACGAGCATCGTCGCGACGGTCGTGACGAGCAGAAGACCGATGATCCGCGGCTTGGTCAGCGCGAGGTAATCGCTGGCCAGCGGTAGAAACGCCCGGTGCTCGGGGAGCGAGCCGGTGGCAACCCCGACACCGCCGGGCGCCGCGCCGGCGACGCCGGTCTCTCCGATCGTCCGCTCGCTCAGGGGGTTGCCCGTGCTCGTAGCGCTCTCCGTTCCCGGCCGCGGAGGGGTGACTCCATTCCGGTTAGTACTGATTTATACTTGTTCGCGCCGCTTACTCCCGCTCACCGGGGCGGGAGAGGACAGAAGCGTGAGGAGAGTGGGCGCGAATGCATCACCGTTGGGTGCCGGTATTTTCGTCATCGCCTCGGGGCCCGGATCGGAGGACGTGGCTCCGGCGGCACTGCCGCGCCCTCGCCGCAAGGGGACCGATGGCATGAGGTCGCCCGCCGCTCGAGCGCTCCTCGTTCTCGTCGGGGTCGTGGTCGTGGCGGTGGCGGCGACGCTCTACATCTCCAGGTATCTCAGGTCACCGACGCCATTCGCCGCGGCTCAGACGGGGCCTCACCGGGCCAGCCTGACGCTGGGCACCACCCCCGCCGTCGGCAAGCTCGGCCATAACCCGTCGTGGGTCTCGTACCTGGTGCGCACCAACGGCCACTGGGACCAGACGACCGTGTTCGACGTCCCGGCCCATTCACTGGTCCACGTCACGATCTACAACTTCGACGGCAAGAGTGGTCTGAGGAACCCGTTCCTCTCCCAGGTGCAGGGGACGGTGGGCGACCAGATGCGGGTCAACGGGAAGCCTATGAACGTCATCCCGCCAGCGGCTTCCTCGCATACGTTCTCGGTGCCCCAGATGGGCATCTCCGTCCCGATCAAGGGCCTCAAAGGCGACGCGCCGCACCAGTGCGCAGAGATGCCTTGTTCGCTCGACAAGGCCCACGAGACCATCACCTTCACGTTCCGCACCGGGAAGCCGGGGCGGTACCGCTGGCAGTGCTTCGTGCCCTGCGCTGCCGGGTTCATCGACGGATTCGCGGGGCCGATGCAGACGATCGGCTACATGGACGGCTTCATCCACGTGATCTGAGAACACAACCGATGTCAGAGCCCCGCCACTTTCGACGGTTCCTGATCCTCTGGGTCGTGCTCAGCGTCGGTGGCGACTCCGATCGTGGTCATCCTGGCCGCGCCCGGCCTTCCGCCCGGAAACGCAAGCGACGCCGCATCGGGCCAGGTCACCGACAACACCGTGCTGGTGGGGATCGCGACGCCGATCGCCGCGCTGGTGGTCGCCTACTTCGCCTACGCCCTGATCGTCTTTCGCCAACGTGGAATGGAGCCGCAGGAGGGGGAGGCAGTCCGCGGGAATTCGCGCATCGTCCTGGTCTGGCTCATAGTCACCGGGCTCATCGTCCTGTTCTCCGCCGCATACGGCTCGGCGCGTCTCTTCGCCGACAACGGCTCGGGAGGCGGCCAGGGCTCAAGCCCGCTGGCCAAGCCGGGCGGCAACCCGCTGCAGGTCCAGGTGATCGGCCAGCAGTGGAATTGGACCTACCGGTATCCGTCCTACGGGGGCGTGGAGACACCACAGCTCGAGCTCCCGGTCAACACGGACGTGGCGCTGCACGTGACTTCGCTCGACGTGATCCACTCGTTCTGGGCCCACGACCTGGGCGTCAAGGCCGACGCCAACCCGGGCGTCGACAACGTCGCCTACGTCCGTCCGACCAAGGTCATGAGCTTCGACATCCGCTGCGCGGAGCTCTGCGGCCTCTTCCACGGGCACATGTTCCAGACCGGGCACGTGGTCACCGACAGCCAGTTCCAGGCCTGGATCAAGCGCCAGCAGCGGATCTTCGCCCCGGCGACCCAGAGGCTGAACCCCTACCACCCCTTCTATCTCCCGAAGCCTGAAAGGAGAGCGGGATGAGCACGAGCTCGGGCACGCGCTGGCGCGCTTGGCTGGGACCGAACGTGCTGACGGGGATCGTCCTCGGCGTGGGCGGCTTCTACCTCGGCTGGTGGATCGGTCACCAGATCCACGCCGAGAGCCTCGCCTTCTTCGAGGACACGAACCAGAACGACGTCGCGCTGATGCTCGGCTACGTGTTCTTCGTGCTCGGCTTCCTGCTCGGGCTCGGATTCTGGAAGTACCCGCTGACGCGGATGCTCGGCCGCGCGCCGTCGCATCGTGAGAACGAGGAGGCCGGCATCCGGCGCTACTTCGGCCTCTGCACCGACCACAAGGTCGTCGGTATGCAGTACCTGGTCGGGATCGGCGTCTTCTTCTTCATCGGTGGCCTCAACGCGATGTTGATCCGGGCGGAGCTCCTGCGCCCCTCGCCGCAGCTGTTCGGCGCGGGCAACTACCTCACGATCGTCGGCCTGCACGGCGCGATGATGATGGGGGTGATGAGCTCGGGGATTCTCGGGCCGTTCGCCAACTACTTCATACCGTTGATGATCGGCGCCAGGCGGATGGCGTTTCCGCGTATCGAGGCCCTCAGCTTCTGGCTGCTGATGGCCGCGGGGACGATCTTCGTCTCGACGATCTTCTTCGGCGGCTTCCCAACGGGCTGGACCGGCTACGCGCCGCTCAACGACCAGGCGAACTGGGGGTTCGACTCCTACATCTTCTTCTTCGCACTGGTCGGCATCTCGATGATCCTGCTCGGGCTCAATCTGATCGTCACCATCGCGACCATGCGTGCGCCCGGGCTCACCTGGAGCCGGCTGCCGATGTTCGGCTGGGGCGTCCTGTCCACCGCCGGCCTGATGGTGCTCGCGGCTCCGGTCCTGATCGCCGCCCTCCTGATGGTCGCCTTCGACCGGAGCCTCCAGACCTCGTTCTTCCTCGCGAGCTCCGGCGGCAGTCCCTACTTATTCGAGAATCTGTTCTGGTTCTTCGGCCACCCCGAGGTCTACATCCTCGCTCTGCCGGGCTTCGGGGTCATCCTCGAGCTCTTACCGGTGTTCTCTCGCAAGCCGTTGTGGGGCTACCGCCTGGCCGTCGCCGGGATGCTGGGCGTGGCGTTCCTGTCCTTCTTCGTCTGGCAGCACCACCTCTTCGTCAGCGGGATCAACTCCGCCCTGCGGCCCTTCTACATGCTCTCCACCGAGGTGATCTCGATACCGACCGGGTTCATCTTCCTGTGCGGGATGGCGACGCTTTGGCGGGCGAAGATCCGCTACACGGTGCCGATGCTCTTCTGCCTCGCATGGTTCTTCAACTTCTTCGTCGGGGGCATCTCCGGCTTCTTCCTGTCCGATACGCCCAGCGACGTGAGCACGCACGGCAGCTTCTTCGTCATGGCCCACTTCCACTACACGATCATGGGCGGGCTCATCTTCGCCTTCTTCGCCGCGATCTACTACTGGGTCCCGAAGATGACCGCGCTGCGCTTCAACGAGCGCCTCGCGAAGATCCATTTCTGGTCGATGTTCATCGCCTTCAACTCAACCTTCGGTCCGCTGTTCGCGGTCGGGCTGATGGGAATGCCGAGACGGGTTGTCACTTATCCGTCGAGCTTGCAGCCGCTGAACATCTGGGTCTCGGTGTCGGCCTTCGTGCTGGGCGCGTCGATGCTTGTCTTCCTGGCGAACGTCCTCTATTCGCTGATCATCGTTCGCAAGCCCGCCGAGGCGAATCCCTGGGATTCGAAGTCGATGGAGTGGCAGGTGCCGACACCCGTCCCGGTGCACAACTTCGACCGAATTCCAACCTTTGACGCCGATCCGTATGACTACGGCGTGCCGCCCGTGCCGCGTCCCGTTCCAGCGGGC
The DNA here is from genome assembly GCA_963799305.1 of uncultured Acidobacteriota bacterium. Classification (GTDB taxonomy): domain Bacteria; phylum Acidobacteriota; class Terriglobia; order Terriglobales; family Acidobacteriaceae; genus Acidiflorens. The sequence goes on from CAWCWX010000005.1 coordinate 238,957, forward strand.
GCGGCCGGGGGTAGCGCCATACCCGGAGCGAAAATGAACGACACAGCCGAGACGAACGACGCCCTCGCCGAGCCGCCGGAGGTTCAGGAGCGGAACCTGTGGCTGGGCGCCCGCGTGATGGCGGGAGTCACGATCATGTTCTTCCTGTCGTTCGTGTTCGCCTACTTCTACCTGCGCTCCCTCAACAACGGCGGGAAGTGGCGACCGGCAGGGATCGACCCACCTCAGGCATACGGTGACGTGATCATGATCCTGTTCGTCCTCAGCGCTGGCCTGTTCGCCTATGCGAACCGGGCTGCGAAGGCCGCTCGCACGTGGCTGCCGTTCGCCGGCCTGGCTTTGACGCTCGGGCTGGCCGCCTGCATCGTCCAGGGCTTCGAGTACGCGAACCTCGGCTTCTCCCCGACGAAGGGCGGCTACGCCAGCGTGTTCCTGGGGTGGACGCTCTTGTTCACGGTCTTCGCACTCCTGGCGATGTATTGGCTCGAGATCGTCCTCGCGACCGGAGTGCGGCAGCGGCGTGCGCGAGACGCTCGCGTACCGCTGGGCATCGATGCCGCCTCGTTTTATTGGACACTCCTCGTTGCCACCGGCGTCGTCGCCTGGGTGATCCTCTATCTGCTCTGACGCGGCGTGATCGACGTCAGCCCACTGCTCGATTGGACCGGCGGTCCCGCCTTCGCCTGGGTCGTCGGCGCGGCGGCGCTGTATTGGCTCGGTGGCCGCCAGGGGTCGCAATCCTCCGCGGGCTGGCGGACCGCGTGCTTCGTGGTGGGGCTGGCGACGATCGTGATCGCACTGGACTCACCGGTCGACGAGCTCTCTGAAGAGCTCCTGTGGGTGCACATGATTCAGCACATCCTGCTGTTGGTCGTGGCACCACCGCTGCTCGCGCTTGCCAGCCCGTGGAATCGGATGTGGCACGGGCTCCCGCTCGGCTTTCGCCGTCGCGCGGCTCGGATGGCAACAAAGAGCCCCGGTCTGGCCCCCGCCCGGACTGCCGTCAGGGTGCTCCAGGATCCCGTTGTCGCATGGCTCGCCTTCAACGTCACCTTCATCGTCTGGCATATCCCCGCGGCCTACGATGCGACGCTCAATCACCCCTTCATCCATGCGCTCGAGCACGCCACCTTCTTCGGCACCGCGCTCTTGTTCTGGACGCGGGTCATCGACTCCCCGCCCTGGCGCTCGCGGCTCTCCGATGTTCCGCGGGCGGTTTATCTCGGGCTCGCGATGCTCGTCGGCTGGGTGCTTGCGATCGCCTTCGCCGTATCCACCAGCCCGGTCTACGCTCCATACGCCGCCGAGGCAAGCCGTCCGGGAGGGATCTCGGCACTGGCGGATCAGCAGCTGGCCGCGGGCGTGATGTGGGTGCCGGGCTCGATCCCGCTTGCGATCGGGATCCTCTACATCGTGTATCGGTGGCTGCAGCCGAATCGCCCCGGCCCGCGCCGACACGGAAGCCCGATCACCGGTACGCCCGACTGAGCCGAAAGGAGAACGATGCCCTTGATAGCCATCTCGACGGAGGCCCAGGGAATCCTCACATTGGTCATCCCGCTCGGGGGGTTCCTCGCCGTTCTCGTCTGGTACTTCCTGGTGCTTCGCCGCCGCCACCCGGAGTGACGGCGGCGAAGCCCTTGCTCAGTCGCTCGTGAGAACGCTGCGTGCGCCCACGGCGGTGCGACGCCGTGCCGGGGCCCTGACGCGACGCCGGCGCAGCCGCGCCTGAGCTTGCTCGCCTGAGCGGAACGTGAACGGTAGGCGCATCGTCGCCGCCAAGAGCGTCAGGAGGGCGACGACGAAAACAGCGTTCAGGATGATTGCCACGGTCATTGTTCGAGCCTCCTCTTGTTGTCTCCGATCGGGCCGCCAGAATCGCGGCCGAGCCTTGAGACGACGTAACAGCTTGCTGAGAATCCCCTTAGAGGGTCAACGTCGAGACCGCGCCCGGATGCGGAACGCGGTCGATTCCCAGCCCGCTTCGCCCGCTACCCCGCGGCGATGGAGCGAAACGATTCGTAGTTTGGCTGGATGTCATTTCGTTGCTGCCGGTGTGCCAGGGGTGAGCTCGTGCTGCGATTTCTGTCCAGGTCATGGTGCAATGCAGCGTGGAAGCGAAGCGGAACGTCCCGGTTAAGGCCGAGGAAGGATTTCCGCGGCGCCGGTTGGCCGGCCGGGGAGCTACAGCGCCAGTCGTGATACCGTCCGTCGTGCGGTAACGGTCCGACAGTCGAGGCCGGTAGTCAGGGATGACCAGGCTCGCAGCCAAGCGCGACACCCACCTCACCCCCGCCGAGATCGCGGCGGAGGCCCTTCGGCAGTTCGATGCCGGAGGTGATGAGCCCAGCATTCGCAGCCTCGCCTCGGCGCTCAAGGTCGCGCCCTCGGCGATCTATCACCACTATGCCTCCCGGTCGGACATCGTCCACGCGGCAGTCGCACTGGTCTGGGACCAGGCCACGACGGAGCTGCTGGAGCTCGTGCCGATGCCGTTCGACGCCGAGCCCGCAGAGGTTCTGGTCGCCAGCGGCATCGCCACGCGGCGGGCATGGCTCGCGCATTTCCGACTCGCCCCATACATGGCCGCCACGCCCGAATCGAACGAGTTCGTCACCAACGCCCTCGGCCTGCTGGCGAACGTCCTCGAGCGCATGGGCCTCGAGGACGACCGGGCCGCCGCTGCATTGCACACGTTCTCGTCGTTCATGATCGGCGCGGTTCTCTTCGCCGCCGCTCGCCGCGCGGCCAACGAGCAGCTCGCCGGCCAACGGCGGCGGGCGCTCACGGCAGCGCTTCGACACCAGGTCCAGCAGCGTCGCGGATTCGAGCGCGGGCACGAGGGCGTCCATCGCCACGGTGATGGACGTGTCGGTCACCGACCCCGAGCACGACGAGAAGCTCTTCGCCCAGGGGCTCGAGCGACTGGTCGCGAGCCTGCGCGACTAGCCGGATTCCGAAGACGTCGGCGAATCCGGCCCGCGCTCGTGGCCGCCCAGGCGCTCGCGGGGGAAGATCGCGAAGCTGCCGATGGCGGTGGCGAGCAGGCGCCCGTCCTCATGGCGAACCTCGCTTCGCATCACCGCGATCCGATCGTTGCGGCGATCGACGACCGACTCGCAGATCACGTCGCCTTCACGCGCAGTCTGGACGTAGTTGATCGAGATGCCGATGGTCGCGATCCGCTCGCCCTTGTTGCGCTGCTGCCACAGCGCCGACCCCATCGAGTAGTCCACCATCGCGTAGCCGACGGGGCCTCGAGAGCAACCCGGCCGGGTTGATGAGCTCCGGGCGGATCGTCAGCCGGACCCGCTCGGCGCTTTCCCAGCGGAGGCCGAGCCAGCTCGTGAGGTCGTCGATCGGGTCGCCTGGGGGCGCCATCGCGCGCCAGCGTATCCGGCCGAAAGGGCTGTCCGGCCCTCGGCCCAGCGGCTGTCGGGTGAGACCAGCCGTACTTCTGCTCTTTCGCGCAAAGCAGAAGCTCTGGGGTACTCCCGCAGCCCGGCGGCTCAAGGATCGCGGAACGCCTGCCCGCTTCAGGCCGCGAGTACATCCCGCCATCCGCGTCGATCTGGTCCAGACGTTGCTTAGAGCATCGAGCGCGGCTGCCGAGTAGCGAAATCCGCGTAGCGGACGTTCCACCACGGCCCCTCGCCGTATACCGGCCTACCTCGTTTCCGCGCCGCGATGATGATGCCGCTGGCTCGCCCTGCTGTCCTCACCGGAGCCGACGAGAGCTGATCTGGAGGTCCCAGATGTTCTCCTGCGGCATCGCCTAGCTCCCGCAGCCCGGCCGTTCGGGCTGCGGTGCTTGGAACATCCAAGGCGAGTGATCCCGACCGATTCTCGACGGGTGAACACGAACGTGCTCCTCGCGGCCACCTCGATCCCGAGTCGCGGCCCCTCCGGTCGCCGGTGTTCGGGACGACGACACGTCGCCAGCCTCCACGACGTCGTAGGTCTCGGTACGGCCGGACTGAAACGTCGACCAGAACTCTTCGTAGAAGGCCCTTCGCTCATCAACACCGCGATAGACACCCTTCAACGGCCCTCGCGCTGGCGACCAGTCGATTGTAGCATCAGAGCGCCACAGGGCCTCCAGCGTGATCCGGTCTCGCTGGTTAAACGCTTCGAACATGCGCAGCACAATGTCGACGTTCTCCTGCGACATCGCCTACCCAGTATCTCGCGGGCAGCAGTCTCGATAGCCGAACTTGCCCACTTCTGCTTGCGTGCGGCCTCAACAGGTCGCTGCACCACCCTGACGTCGTTCATCGTCCCATCTGGTCCGAGCGCTGTCGGGCGAAGGCCGTGGGCCGTAGCGTCGATCAGCGCTCGGCGAGGCCGTCGAAGAGCCCGGCCGAGCTTCTGCTCCGGGGTCGCAAAGCCGAGAGTCTTGCGCGGCCGGCGGTTGAGCTTCTCGGTCGACCTCGTCGAGCTGCAGACTAGGGTGATCCCCGCGAAGGCTCTGTCGCCGCGGGAAGTACTGGCGAAGGAGGCCATTGGTGTTCTCGTTCGTGCCCCGCTGCCAGGGGCTCTGGGGATCGCAGAAGTAGACGTTGAACGCCAGTCTTGACCGTGAAGCTGCCGGTGCTCGGACGATCTCGTGGCCCTGATCGCCAGGTCAGCGAGCGCCAAAGCTCGGGCCGGCAGGGTGGTGATGCTGCGGGCAAGCGCGTCCGTCGACTCGCGCCGCATCGGCTCTTCGGGCAGGGCGATGAGCTGCAGGTAGCGGGTCGAGCGCTCGACCAGGGTCGCGATAGCGGCGGCGCTCTGGCGGTTTCCATCAAGGGGTCGCCCTCCCAGTGACCGGGCACGGCCCGGTCCTGAGCCTCGGGCGGGCGCTCGGAGATCATCACCATGTACGGCGACCTTTGCCCTGGCCCTGGCGCCTTAAGGACTGTCGATCTGGCGTAGCGGCGGGTTCGGCACCGTCGCAGGTGGCGGGCGAGTTCGCGGCGAAGCGCTCCTCGCGTATGAGGTAAAGCGCCGAGTAGATCGTCTCGTGGGAGACGCGCATCGCCTCAGTGTCGGGGTACGCGAGCAGAAGCCAACCGGCGATCTGCTCGGGGGAGTGGTCGTCGGCGAAGCCGTCGATTCGATCACTCCTGCAGCTCGGGGCAGAGCTCGAGCTTCGTCGGCCGCGGCCGCCGTGCCCGCCGCAAGGCCTCGCGATCGGCGGCCTGGGCGCGGTAGCGGCGCCGGCCGCCGCAGCGGCCGATCTCGCGGGCGATCGTCGTGTGGGAGCGGTTAAGCGCCCGGGCGATCTGGCGCGCCGACTGCCCGCCGGCGATCCCGCGTGAGATCTCCTCGCGCTCTTCGAGGGTCAGGCAGCGCTCGGGACGGCGCCGGGCCCTCGGCCGTCCTCCGAGCGCTCGCAGGTAGCTGCTCACCGTGGGCGGAGCGCACCCCAGCCGGCGCGCGATCTCTCGCTCGCTCAACCCCTGTCGTTGGCTGGCGCGGAGATCTCCCAGTGCGTGGCCGAGCTCCGTCGCGTGGCCCCGTCGGCATCACCGCGACCTCCGTCGATTCGGCAGCGAGTCGCTGACTCTCTCCGGAGATGCGGCCGAGAGGTCGAATCCGCTCGATGAAAGCAGCAGCGAGGCCAAGCGGTAGCTCGGCCCGACCACCGCCACCCCCGGGCCTGTGCGGCGTCCGGGGGTGGAGGTCGCTCGGCGTCAGCTTGCTGCTGCGCCCGTGGGGCGGGGGGCGCCGGCGGCGGCGGGCAGTTGCCCTTCGCCATCGCCTTGCGGGCCTCCTCGATGTGCTTCTTGTCGAGCGGGGGCAGGATGGCCGGCGGCGCCGGTGGCGTGCCGCATTCGCTGGTCATCTTCTTCATCTCGGCGCTCGACGGCGGCCGCGGCGGCCGCGGCGCCTGTCCCACGATCGGCTTGCCGGGGGCCGGGACATCGAACCCGTTGTCCTTCAAGCAGCTCGCGTACTTGTCGAGCCTCGCGCGCGACTTCTTCACCTCGGCCGCGCTGGGGGCCTGTTCCTCTGAACGAAAACGCGACGCCGGGCGGGGGCGGCAGCGCGCGCGGCTCGAATCAGCCTGGCTCTGCGTCTGGCCGGACATCGCCGCCACCGGCGGCCCACGCCGGGATCGTGATGGCGGCGGCCGTGATCGCCGCGGCGGCGCGGCCGTCCAGAGGTACCGAAGATCGAGCTTCCTCATTGCTGCTCCTTGGTCGGGGATCCGGGGCGGCCAACCACACCACCGGCCCCTGAGAAGAGCCTGAGAGCGGGCGCAGAATTCGATGGGACCCCATCCGCGCCGCGGCGGTCACACTTTCGGGAATGGGCCAAGCCGAGCTACTGATCGCCGGGCTGCTCGTTGCCGTCGCCGGCCTCAGCGCGCTCGCGCGTCGCCTTTCGATCCCCTACCCGATCGTGCTCGTCATCGGCGGCGCGCTTCTCGGTTTCGTCCCCGGCCTGCCCGAGGTGAACCTCGATCCGGACGTCGTGCTCGTCGTCTTCCTGCCCCCGCTGCTCTACAGCACCGCCTTCTTCGCGAACCTCGGCGATCTGCGCCGGGACCTCCGGGCGATCTCGATCACCAGCATCGGTCTCGTCCTGGTGACGATGTGCGCGGTCGCGGCAGTCGCGCACGAGCTCATACCCGGCATGTCCTGGGAGGTCGCGTTCGTGCTCGGGGCGATCGTCTCCCCCACCGACCCGCTCGCCGGCGCGATGATCATGCGCAGGCTCGACGCGCCCCGCCGCCAGGTCAGCATCGTCGAGGGCGAGGGCCTGTTCAACGACGCAACCGCGCTGGTCGCCTTCCGCGTCGCCGTCGCCGCGGTCGTCGGCGGAAGCTTCTCGCTCGCGGACGCGGGCCTGGACTTCGTGCTGGCCGCCGCCGGCGGGGTCGCGATCGGGCTCGCAATCGGTTGGGTCGTCGCCGAGATCCGCAAGCGCACGGAGGACGCCCAGGTGAGCATCACCATCTCGCTGCTCACGGGCTATGCGGCCTTCATACCCGCCAACGCGATCGGCGCTTCGGGCGTGCTCGCGGCGGTCACGGCCGGCATCTATATGGGAGTGCGGGGTCCGAGCATCATCGGGCGCGCGCACGCGGCTGCAGGGAGTCTTCGTCTGGGACATCCTCGACTTCCTGATCAACGCCGTCCTGTTCGTGCTCGTCGGCCTGGAGCTTCGAGCAGTGATCGACTCGCTCGGGGGCTACTCGGTCGGCGACCTCGCCGGTTATGCGCTGGCGATCAGCGGCGCCGTCGTCCTCACCCGCATCGTGTGGGCGATGACCGTGCCGTACGTCATCCGCGCCTTCGACCGCCGGGCCAGCCAGCGGGAGCGACGCGTCGGCATCGGGCCCCGGATGATCGTGGCGTGGAGCGGCATGCGGGGCGCCGTTTCGCTGGCCGCCGCGCTGGCGATACCGCTGACCATCGACGCGGGGGCGCCGTTCCCCGACCGTGACCTGATCATCTTCCTCACCTTCTCGGTGATCTTCTTCACCCTCGTGGTGCAGGGCCTCACCCTCCCGGCGCTGATCCGCGCCCTGGGCGTCACCGGCGACGGCGGCGGGAGACCGAGGAGATCCGCGCCCGGCTGGTCGCGTCCAAGGCCGCGATCGCACGGCTCGACGAGCTCGAGGGCGAGGAGTGGACGCGCGACGAGACGATCGAGCGGATGCGCGCGCTGTACGAGTACCGAAAGCGCCGCTTCGCGGCCCGGGCGGGCAAGATCGAGGACGACGGCTACGAGGACCGCTCGCTCGCCTACCAGCAGACCGTGCAGATCGTCCTCGCGGCACAGCGAGAGGCCCTGATCCGGATGCGCAGCGACGGCGAGATCTCGAACGAGGTCATGAACCGCGTCATCCGCGAGCTCGACCTCGAGGAGTCGAGGCTGGAGATCTGATCAGGGCGAGCGCAGCTGGATCGGGCCGGACAGCTCGCCACCGATGAGCTGGCTGACGAGCGGCGAGTCGTCGGCAAAGATCTCGTCGGCGTCGCCGCTCGCCACGATCCGGCCTTCGTGGATGACGGCCACGTAGTCGGCGAGCTTGCGAGCCGCGGTCATGTCGTGCGTCGTCACCAGGAACGTCCAGTCCATCTCGCGCTGGATCTCCTTGAGCAGGTCACACAGGAGCGCCAGGCGGACGCTGTCGATCCCGCTGTCGAAGTCGTCGATGATCACGATCGGCGCCTCGAGCGCCAGCGCCCGGGCGATCGCCGCTCGCTTCGCCATCCCCGAGGAGAGCGTGTCCGGCATGTCGTTGACGTTCGCGGCGAGCCCGACCAGCTTAAGGCTCTCCATCGTCACCTCGTGGATCCGCTCGGGAGCCCATCGGGGCCTTCGCTGCCGCAGCGGCGAGGCGACGTTCTCGTACACGTTCATGGAGAAGAAGAGGCCGCATGTGAACGGCAGGGAGCCCTGGAGCACCGCGGCCAGCCCCTGGCGCAGCTCGTTCAGCTCGGTGTCCGAGAGCATCCCGAGGTCCTTGCCGGCCACCTGACCGTCCCCATCGTCGGGTCGATCAGCCCCACGATGTGGTTGACGGTGACCGTCTTGCCCGCCCCGGACGGGCCGATGAGGACGGTGATCGAGCCGCTCGGCACCACGAGGTCGACGCCGTCGAGCACGCGGACCCCTCGGAAGTCCTTCACCACCCCCGTGAGCTCGATTGCGGCGTCCGCCGCCATGGCCAATCAAGCGTACCCCCGCCGAGCGCGGTGCGAGGAACTTCCCAGGCTCGCGCCTGACGGCGGCGCTCTGCCGGGGAGTCCCCTAAGGTGAAATCGCGTTGCTTAGGCGGGCACGGATCAGCCGGCGCAGACCTCGACTTGCGATTTCCCTCCTGGCGGCCTTCCTGGTCGCCTGCCCGGCGGCGATCGCGCTTGCGGCGACGAGCTCAGCCGGCGAATCCCGCGGCCCCGGACACCGCGATCGACAGCGGGCCGAGCGGCCCCTTCGCGAGCTCGAGCGCCACGGTTCTCGTTCTCCTCGCCACAGGCGTCGGCCACCTTCGCCTGCCGCCTTGACTCCGCGCCGTTTGCCCCCTGCACCTCGCCGCAGGCGCTCACCGGCCTCGCCGACGGCCGCCACACCTTCTACGCTCGCGCCCGCGACGCCGCGGGCGTCGACCCCACGCCCGCCTCGCGCACCTTCGTCGTCGACACCCAGGCGCCGCCGGTGGCGATCGACTCCGGCCCGAGCGGCCCGACGAACGACGCGCGGCCGGCCTTTGCCTTCAGCTCCTCCGACGCCACCGCCGCCTTCATCTGCTCGATCGACACGGGCACCGATGCGTTCGGTCCCTGCTCCGGCGCCGGGACGGACCAGCCGCCGCCGGCCTCGCCGACGGCGACTACACCTTCCGCGTGACCGCGACGCGACGCGGCGGGCAACTCGACCACGGCGACGCGGGACTTCACCGTCGACACTCAGGCCCCCGACGGTGTCGGTGGACTCCGGCCCCACCGGCGCGATCGGCGAGCCCGGCCCACGTTCGGGTTCTCCTCGACGGACGACTCGGCCGCATTCGAGTGCTCGATCGACACCGGCACGCCGAGCTTCGGCCCGTGCTCGGGCGACGCGACCGACCAGCCGGACGCACGACCTCGCCGACGGCACCTACACGTTCCGCGTACGGGCGAGCGACGCCGCGGGCAACACGGCAGACGGCGACGCGCGAGTTCGAGGTGCCGCGGGGAATCAGCCCGCGTCCGCGAAGCGGGGCCATCGCCGCGGCGCGCCGCACCCCGTGCCAGCCTGGTACATGACGGCGAGGGGCGCCAAGGACCTGCGGCGCCAGGCCCGAGGCAACGCCTGCGCGTTCGCGCGCCGCCAGTCCAACCAGACCCGCCTGCTGCTGATGGACTTCGGCAAGTCCGAGCGCAGAAACCACAACTGGGGAACGCAGCTCCGTACCGGCCCCCACTTCGCGAATCAGACCGTCCTCGCCGCGCTCAAGGCCGCCGCCCACACCTACCGCAACCACAAGCGCTGCTACAGCCGCGGCTCGGTGCGGATCACCTACGGCAACACGAACAACTCGCCCGGTTGGATGCAGCCCCCGAACCTTCGCGAGGCCGGCCGCCGCCAGGCGAAGATGTCCAAGCGCCTCCAGCGCTACCAGCGCCGCCAGGGCTACGGCCACGAGGGCGTGGCGGTCGCCGGCGACATCGAGCCGCAGTGGAGCCGTCCCAAGGACTCGAAGGCGCTGGTGAGCGGCGCGACCCGCGGCGCCAAGGGCGGCCTCTTCTTCAACTACGGCGCGGCCTCGGAGTGCCCTCCCGAGGGCAAGAGCTGCGCCAACCACTGGGACTACCGCGACCTCGCCAAGGTCTCGTTCGGCAGGCATCAAGAAGCCGCTGCCGGAGATCTACCGGGCCGTCCACGTCAAGCAGTGGTCCAAGGTGCGCCGCCGCTGGGACCACCCGCACCGCCATCACAAGTTCTGCTTCTACGGCGCGACCGCGACCAAGGGGTTCCCGGTCTCGATCCGCCAGAGCTGGAAGCGGCTGCGCCACAAGAACGACTGCGTCGGGCGCGAGCTCGTCAACATCCAGGAGGGCTGAGGCTCCAACATGCGACGCACCCGGCTGCCCATGACCCTCGGCGTCGCGGCGGCGGCCATCGCCGTCACCGTGGGCATGTCGGCGTGCGGGTCCGGGGGCAGCAGCACGACATCCACCACGACGACCAGCGCCAACGTGCCCCCCGGCGGAGGCGGCGGTGGGGAGGCGGCGGCTCGAACAACTCGGGGGCGGCGGCCCGGGCGCGCCGCCCAAGGCGAGGACCAAGCACCCCGGCCCGCGCCACCGGCACCAGGGCCCGCCCGGCACCCAGATGCAGCACACCTACTCGGCGCGGATCGTCGGCCATCAGCAGAGCGTGGG
>CAWCWX010000006.1:0-516987 GCA_963799305.1 uncultured Acidobacteriota bacterium
CATCAAGGACAGACGATTCTTTTGTTGGAAGCGACGGTCGTTGCTGGTCCTTCGCCTCGGCTGGGCGTGGTCGCCTTGTGGCGCGCTAAGTCTAGGAGACGCTTGTTCAGCGAGAAGGAAGTTAAACGCTGTGCCTTGTTTGTAGCTAGCTTGAGGTGGTCCGCGCGCGCGCGCGCGCTCATAGTCGCGCAGACGTCACCGACGGTCCTGCTGCTGCTGTGGGGTGAATTGCGTTTAACTTGTGCGGTGTGTGTGTGTGTGTGTTGACGCAGATGTTTATTCGTGCTGAGGAGGACCCGCATTTCTTCGCGACCGGGGTTTCGCTGATCGCCCACCCGCGGAACCCGCACGTGCCAGCCGCCCACATGAACACGCGGCTGGTGGCGACCAGTCGCGACTGGTTCGGCGGCGGCGGCGACCTGACGCCGGTTCTCGATGCGCGGCGGACCCAGGACGACCCGGACACGGTCGACTTCCACGCCGCCATGAAGGCGGCCTGCGACGCCCATCGGCGCCGACTACGACCGCTACAAGAAGTGGTGCGACGAGTACTTCTTCCTCAAGCACCGCAACGAGCCGCGCGGCATCGGCGGCATCTTCTACGACTGGCTGAACTCGGGCGACTGGGAGGCCGACTTCGCCTTCGCCCGCGACGTCGGCCTCGCCTTCCTCGATGTCTACCCGAGGCTGGTGCGGCGCAATTTCCTCACGCCATGGTAGGAAGCCGAGCGCGAGGAACAGCTCGTCCGCCGCGGGCGCTATGTCGAGTTCAACCTGATCTACGACCGCGGCACGATCTTCGGCCTGAAGACCGGCGGCAACGTCGCCTCGATCCTCTCCTCGATGCCGCCGCTGGTGAAGTGGCCGTGAGACCGACGCGGCCGGCTCTAGAAATCGCGCTGGAAACGGACGCTGACGTGCGCGTTCACGCCCCATTTGTGTGGTGATGTGGTCGCGCTGTCGGTGCTGGTAACCCGGTTCGACGAGCACCGGATAGTTGCCCAGCGTCACGCCGCCGGCGAGCTTGATTTCGCCACCGGAGACGGCGTAGCCGATGGCCGCATCGGCTCCCGCGCGGACACCCAAGCTCGTCTGGCTGCCGCCGATGTTGATCATCGTCGGGCCGACGCAGCCGAAACAGACATTCTCCATCGAAGAGAAGATTGCGTACTCGATCACGCCCTGCAGGCTTGCGCTGCCCCGCACGAAGAGACCGCCGCCCAGGGGATAGCCGACGGCAGCCGTCGGCCCGGCACCGAACTCCCACCTGTCCAGCTTCTGCGGGACATCGAAGTTGTAGTTGGAGAAGGCCGTGCTCTCCAGGAACCCGCTGGTCTGAGGTCAAGTGCCCGAGCGAGAGCACGTAGCCACCGCTCCAGGCGGCCACCCAGTCGCCGAAAAATCCGCTGACGCCATATGGCCGGGTCGCCCGGTAGGTGAGTTGAAGGTCGTATAGTTGACGAGTACCTAGCGAAGGAGCCGAAGTCGCCAAGGCTCCAGCCGGGGCCATAAGCGCTGCTCCCCGGAACGAAGCCGACGGTCTCGCCACCATTGGGCGTCGTCGATTCCTCAGCGCTAGAAGCCGAGGAGTAGCCGAGCGTAATCGAATGCGCCAGCCGGGGGTGTCGAATGTCACGTTAGTGCCTAGGCCCCAACCCAAAAGCGAAGTGCCTTGGTTCAGCAGGAACGTGTCGTTCGGTGGGTTGACCACCGTGAAGACGCCCGCCTGGTGGCCGATGAAAACGCCCTCTTCCCCCACATAGCCGCTCAGCTTGAGGCAGATGTCGGTTCCCGGGATGTTTCGAGGCATTCGTCTCGGTGCCCGGAATTGTAGAATATCTGGCGCCGAAGGCTTTGCAGATCTTCGCGACATCCACGACCGGTTCCGTCTTGGCTTCCGCCGTCGCTGCGCCGATCCTGAGGCACTTCCCGGTGCCCGGAACGTAATAGTACCCGGGGCCGGAGGCTCTGCAGAGCTTCTCGATATCTACGTACGGAACCCCCTCCGACCCCGCCTCCGCCGTCGGCGCGCCGAGACCCGCCAAGCCCAAGACAAACACGACAGACCCGGCTGCCACGGAAAGTTGTCGCGCCCGCTGGCGCCAATCGTCTGAAAACATCGCCTCTTCCCCCCGTCTTTGTCCGGTTGACCCTGCCTCTCGGCTCAGGGAGCCGGCCTCGACCAAACCGAAGGCAACTCTAGGCGGATGCGCACCGCCCGCGTCACCAGAATTGGTGATGACCCTCCAGGCCATGCCCCCTCGTCGTCCGCCGTTGACAAGCGACTTGACGCACGACCTCGAGGCGGTATGATCGGGGCCAGGAAAGCCCATACGGGCTCGCGCCTGTTCGTCTTGGGGGGACGACCATGGCAGAAAGCGCGCAGTTCCTTCAGACGGTCGAAGCGGTCTACGCCGCGTCGACGGCCCCCGATTTGTGGCCGCGCGCCCTTGTCTCCGTCAGCCGGCTCTTCGGCGGCGTCGCCACGACGCTTGAGGTCTTCAGCAAGCAGCCGTTCACCCTCAAGGAATTCCACGTCGCCGGCCTGCCATCGCGGGCCGAGATCGCCTATCTCGATCATTATGCGATGCACAATCCGCGGGTGACGTTCGCCCTCACCCACTTGTCGATGCCGGTTCTGTGGGACGCCGAGATACTCGACGAGCGAACGATGGATCGCGATCCCTACTATGCGAAGTACCTGACCTCGATAGACCTCCGCTATTTCATCTCCGGTCAGATCGCCGACGATCACGACACCCATGCGGCGATCACGGTCCAGCGCACCGCCCGGCAGGGGCACATCGAACCGCGCCACATCGCATCGATGCGTCGGCTGATCCCTCACATCCGTCGGGCGTTTGACGTTCAGAAGAGGCTGCGAGCGGCCGGCGAAAGAGACGAGGGATTCAGCGGGCGCTCGACTGGCTCGCCGACGGCGTGCTTCTTCTGCGTGCCGACGGCCGCGTGGTTTACGCCAACGATGCCGTCCGCGCGCTGGCGGCGACCCGCGACGGCATTCGCCTGACCAAGGACACGGTCGAGTTCACCGTCGCAGAAACCCGGAGCCGGCTGGACACGGCCCTAGCCATGGTCGCGCACCTCTTCGACGGCGTCGCCGACGCGACGGCGTCACCGACTTTCCGTGCCGCGCCCCTCCGGCGGTCCGCCCTATCTCGTCTCGGTGCGGCCGCTCGTGACCGGGGCGGGCCGGCATGTCACCGGCGCTGGCGCGGTTGTCGCCCTGTTCGTCCGCGACCCTGCCTCGGCGCGGCCGGCCGAGATGGAGGTGCTCCGCGAGGCTTTCGGATTGACCGAGGCCGAGGCCGACCTCGCGCGCGCCATCCAGGCCGGCGTGTCGCTGCCGCACTATGCTCAGGCGCGGGCGATCAGCCTCAACACGGTCTACACCCACCTCCGTCACGTCAAGGAGAAGACCGGAACGAACCGGACGGTCGAACTGATCCTGAAGCTGAACAGTGTCCGCATGCCATTGGCCGCGCGCCGGACCGGCCACACCGACGCGTAAAGGCCGCGCGGCGCCGGACCTGCCACCACGGCAACGCCGCCTACTGCTGCGCCGCCAGCATCTGTTGCAGCCGGGCGCGGAGTGCGGCTTCGTCGGGGGCGAAATCCTGCTCGATCCACCATGCCTCGACCGAGCGGAGGAGCGCGCCAACCGTCGGCCCGCGGACGCCCTCCCCGATAACGTCGCGCCCGCCGAGGGGGAACGTCGGCGCGGTCCAGCGCTCCGGCAGGGTCAGGAGATCGCGCCATGCGGGATCGTCTCCCGGCGCACCGCTCCACGCCCATGCGTAGGCGACCGTGTCGCGGAAGAGGTCCGGGCGAAGCCGATAGAGGAGCGCACGCGCGGCGCGCGCTTGCTGCGGCGGAGCGAACGACGGCGCGGCGGCGACGATGGCGCGGATGCGGTCGCGCGAGGCGTTGGTCAGGCGGAGGCGCTCGACGATGCGGAGCGCGTCCTCGTCGATCCGGCAGGCGAGCGTCGCCAGACGCACCGGCAGCAACGGCGGGAGGGGTAACGCGGCGAGGTTCGCGAAGGCCGCGACGTAGCCGACGCCGGCAAGCACGGTGGTGAGAATGCCGGACTCCTGCATGAGGGTGACGATCTCGGCCGCGCGCGGCGCCATCAGCAGCCGTCGCACTTCCTGACCGACGCGCTCTTGCGAAAGCTCGCGGAGCCCGTCGCGCGCGCGGATGGCGGCGGCAAGACCGTCCCGATCGATCGCGCCCTCCCCGTATTGGGCATGAAAACGGAAAAGGCGGAGGATGCGCAGGCGATCCTCCGCGATCCGCTGGCCCGCGCGGCCGATGAAGCGGATGCGCCGAGCCACCACGTCCCGGTAGCCGCCGAGCGGGTCGAAGACCTGACCCGCAGAATTGACCGAAAGCGCGTTGACGGTGAAATCGCGACGCTCAGCATCCGCCGCCCAGTCGCGGCCGAAGCGGACGACCGCGTGACGCCCGTCCGTCTCGATGTCCTCGCGAAGCGTCGTCACCTCGAAGCCGCGGCCTTCGACCACGAGCGTCACCGTGCCGTGTGCGATCCCGGTCGGCACCGCCTTGAGGCGGGCGGCCGCGGCAGCGGTCACGATCTGGTCCGGCGTGGCGGTGGTGGCAAAATCGATATCGACGACGGCAACGCCCATGAGAGCGTTGCGAACCGCGCCGCCGACCACCCGCACCTCCTCGCCGATGCCCTCGACCATGGCGAAGACCCGGCGGACGGCGGGGTCCGCCAGCCATCTGGCTTCGGCAAGGCTTGGCAAGGTCGATGTCATGGGACTCCGCGAAGGCTGGGTTCGCTGCTATGGTGTCATCTATCCAATAAGGATTCTTTATGTCCGAGGCACCCACAACCCGGCGGCTGGCAGCCATCCTTGCGGCCGATGTGGTCGGCTATTCCCGCATGATGGGCGGTGACGAGGCCGGCACGCTGGCCGCGCTGAAGCGCCATCGCGAGAAGCTGTTCGACCCCGCGGTCTCCACCAACAGCGGGCGGGTGGTGAAGCTCATCGGCGACGGCACGCTTGTGCCGCAGCGGACAACTTCCACCAGGCGATCCGTTCTTGCCAACGATTTGCAGGGAGCCGGAAGTCGCTACAGGCGCGGCGAGAACGGTAGTCGGGGTGGAAAAAGAGATCCACGCGAGAACCGCGAGGAATAAAGCGGACACAGCAAACCACAAGGGGCCCGGAAACTGGCGCGACATAAGTGCACCCCCAAGCATTCGATTGGAACCACACCACTTTGAGAAACGTTGCCTGTAAGTCGAATTAATTTCTGGGCCTGAAGACGGCATGGTCATGGCGGTCCTATTCCTGGAGCAATAGACACGAGTTTCGAGGCGCTGGTTCCCGGGTGGCTGCTGGATCGTTGATCGTTTGAGAGGGAAGCCAGGTTACGGTCAGGTCCGAGATTATTTCCGCTCGACTCCCGCGCAGTGTTCGAATCCCAAGGCACGCATCTGCTCCGAGGGGAGAACGACAGCGCGAGGGGAACTTGCGTGGGGAATGTTAGTAAGCCGGGGATTGCAAGGGGTGAAAGTCTTCGTCTGGACTAACTGCGGGGCTTCGCTCTGCAAGGACGGGTCAGAGACCCGTCCCCACAGGAGCAGCTAGATATCCAGGTTCTTTACGTCGAGCGCGTTGTCTTCGATGAACTTGCGGCGCGATTCCACGTCTTCGCCCATGAGGGTGGTGAAGATAGTCTCGCACTCGGCGATGTCTTCGAGTCTTACGGATAGCAGGGTCCGACGCTCCGGGTCCATGGTGGTTTCCCAGAGTTGTTCGGCCGTCATTTCACCGAGGCCCTTGTAGCGTTGCACGATGTATTCTTTGCGGCCTTCGTTCAGGACATAGTCGAAGAGATCGCGAGCGTTGTTCTTCTCGACGATCTCGGGCTCTTTGGCGCGGCGCGCAGGAGCTTTCGCGGCTTTCTTCGGCGTGGAGTCAGTCGCTTCCTCTGCCACTTCGCCTTCGGCCGTTTCTTCGGCCTCCGCCTTCGACGAAGCCCTGGGCACGCTCTCGATCACAAACGGCGGCTCCATGTAGGGCTCGATCTGTTTGTATTTCGCGATCAGTTGGCGGCACTCCGGCGTGGAGGCGAGTTCCCAATTGATGACGTGTTCCGAGCCCTGCGAATTCACGAAATGAACTTTCCACAAGTTGTGCTCTTCGTCGAAGTGGGTGTCTACGCTCTTCAGGCTCAGTTCTTTGGTCAGTTTCTTGAGTTCTTTCTCCAGCTTCTCAACTTTCTTCGGCGGACTGTTTTTGTCGCCTTCAAAATCAGCCCGCTTCGAGAGGTCAAGACGCGGCAGAAGTTCGGTAATCTTTTCTTCGCGCAGGCGTTTGTTCAGCTTGTCGAGGAAGCCGAGGTATTCGTTCAGCACGGTGATGAACTTGGTGAGGTTTGCGCCTTCGAGTTTGGCCGCGCCTTCGCCGTAGCGGATCACGAGGCCTTCCGACGCCCGCTTCACCATGACTTTCACGAACTCGCGCTCGTCTTTGATGTACTGGTGCGACTTGCCCTTTTTGATCCCGAACAGCGGCGGTTGCGCGATGTAGACGTTGTTGCGCTTGATCAACTCCTGCATGTGGCGGAAGAAAAACGTCAGCAGCAGAGTGCGGATGTGGGAGCCGTCGACGTCGGCGTCGGTCATGAGGATGATCTTGCCGTAGCGGACCTTGGTCGGATCGAAGTCTTCTTTCGAAATGCCGGTACCGAGCGCGGTGATCATGGCGCGGATTTCTTCATGCGCCAGCATCTTGTCGTAACGCGCTTTCTCGACGTTGAGAATTTTTCCCTTCAGCGGCAGAATCGCCTGAAAGCGGCGGTCGCGGCCTTGTTTTGCGGTGCCGCCGGCGGATTCGCCTTCGACCAGGAAGAGTTCGCAGCGGCTGGGATCTTTCTCCGAGCAGTCGGCCAGTTTGCCGGGGAGTCCGCCGCCATCGAGAGCGCCTTTGCGCCGCGTCAGGTCGCGGGCTTTGCGGGCGGCTTCACGGGCGCGCGCGGCGTCGATCGCTTTGTTGATGATTTTCTTCGCGACGGACGTATTTTGCTCGAAGAATCCGCCCAGGCGCTCGTTGACAACGGCCTGCACGATCCCGGCGATATCGGAATTGAGTTTCCCTTTGGTCTGTCCTTCAAACTGCGGCTGCGGCAGTTTCACGCTGATCACGGCCACTAGGCCTTCGCGGACGTCGTCTCCCGTGAGGTTTTCTTTCACGTCCTTGAACAGGCCCATCTGCTGGCCAGCATAGTTGATCGTGCGAGTGAGCGCGGTGCGGAAACCGGAAAGGTGGGTTCCGCCGTCGACCGTGTTGATGTTGTTCGCAAAGCTGAAAACGGTTTCCGAGTAGCCGTCGTTGTATTGCAGGCCGATTTCAATGTGTACCTGATCTTTGTCGGCTTCCATGTAGATCGGCTTATCGTGCAGCACGGATTTGCCGCGATTCAGGTGCTTGATAAATTCGGCGATGCCGCCGTTGTACTTGAACTCCGTGCGCTTGGCTTCGCCGGTTTTTGAGTCGGTGTTGCGCTCGTCGGTGAGGGCGATGAGCAGGCCCTTGTTGAGGAACGCCAGTTCGCGCAGGCGTTGCGAGAGCGTGTCGAAGTTGTACTCGGTGGCGGTAAAGATGCTCTTGTCGGGAAGAAAGTGAACTTTGGTTCCGGTCTTCACTTTTGCCGCGCCGGCTTTTTTCAGCTTGCTGGTGGGCTCGCCCTTTGAATAAGTCTGCTCCCAGGTAAAACCGTCGCGCCAGATTTCGAGGTCGAGTTCTTCGCTGAGAGCGTTCACACAACTCACGCCGACGCCGTGCAGTCCGCCGGAAACCTTATAGGAGTTGCTGTCGAACTTTCCGCCGGCGTGCAGCGTGGTCATCACGACTTGTGCGGCAGGAAGTGTTTCGCCGTTTTCCAGGGTCATGTTATCGACAGGAATGCCACGGCCGTTGTCGACTACGGTGATCGAGTTGTCGAGATGGATAGTGACGTCGATTTTGTCGGCATGTCCGGCGAGCGCTTCGTCGACGGAGTTGTCCACAACTTCGTAAACCAGATGATGCAAGCCCAATTCGCCGGTCGAGCCGATATACATCGCCGGACGCAGGCGCACCGCTTCCATGCCGCCGAGAACTTTGATGGAATCAGCGTTGTAATCGGCGTGATTGCCGTTCTTATTTTTGGCGTCTTCGATTTCTGCTTGAATCTCTTTCGTGGCCATTCCGCTCCGTGGAAATGCCGGTTCGAGCGCTCCGGCTGGGTAGGCGCTACAGGGTATTCCGGCGACTTCAAAGTATTGAAATTTCTGCTAGTTAGCTGTCACCAGAGATGTTCTTAGTCTACCACAAACGAGCCCGAATCGGAGGCCGAATCAGGCCGCTAACCCTTGCTTTTTGTGACTCTTAGGGACGTACTTTTATGGTCAATGGCGGCCGCCGATTCGATGCCTGTGGCGGCACTCGACACTCACTTCGTTTTCGACTTCGCGGGCGAAAAACTGATGCTCTCAATCAGGTTGTCGAGAGCGTCGACACTCTCCGCCACGAACGTGAAGGTTACGATCTGACCCTTGCTGAGGAGCACGAGAGTGGACTGTTGCATCGCAAGTTTGTCGTTGAGCGGTTTCGAAAAATCCGCCCGCACCATTCGTTGCGAGTCGATGTCTATTTCCGAGGGGTCGCCTTCGGGCTTGAATCCCTGCGCGTTAGCTGTCGCCGATAATGTGGCGAGATAGTCTTCTGCTTTCTTCACGCCAGGGTCGGCCTTTTCGACTGCGATGACGACTGCGGAATTGATCGTGTCTCCGGCCGCCTGCGGGGGACGCTCGAATACGGCCAACAAAACTTCTCCTGTGCCGGCGTCGTTTCCCTCCTGCATTTCTTTCGTACGATCCACCCATCCGTACGGAATGCGATAGCGGAAGCCAAAGGCGGCGTTGCGATAGTCCTGCGCGTTAGCGGCGGGCTTGGGTGCCGGGGCGCTAGCCGGGGGCGCCTTCTGTTGGGAATATGCGGGCAGCGACAGAAGAAGAAAGATGAAAACTAACCTACGATTCATTTAACCTCACTGAACGTCGGTCATGGATGTCGAGCATCCCACTATGCTACCGGAATCGGACCTGTGCTTCGCCGGGGGATGCCGAACGACACCGCTCCTGACACTCCACTCCATTCCTTAATAAAATAGTGCCTATGCCGAAGAACAACAGATCCCGCAAAAAACCTAAGGCCAAATCTCGTACGAAGAGCGCGAAGCCGGTGCCATCGCACGACCAGTCTTTGCGTGAACACCTGCTCTACCTGCTCCGCGACGGCGGCGCGCATGCTGGATTCGACGCCGCGATTGGCGACTGGCCGGTGCAGCTCGCGGGCGTAAAAGTCGCGAACTTTCCTCACACCGCCTGGATGCTGCTCGAGCACCTGCGCCTGGCGCAGTGGGACATTCTGGAATTCAGCCGCAATCCGAACCACGTTTCTCCTCCATGGCCGGAAGGATATTGGCCTGCGTCGGAAGCGCCGCCCAGCGAGCAGGCGTGGAAGGCGAGCGTAAGCGCTTTCAAGAAAGATCTGCGCGCGATGGAGAAGCTGGCAGCCGATAAGAAGACTGACCTCTATGCCAAACTCGCGTGGGGGAGTGGCCAGACAGTCCTGCGTCAGGCGCTGCTGGTAGCCGATCACAATGCGTATCACCTCGGGCAATTGGTGATGTTGCGGAAGAGTATCGGGATCTAGTCGAGGATTATCGAAGAGACGCGGGTGTTGCGCATGTTGGGTGTGCGTCGCGCACCGCGTCGGAAACGTAGACTGGCAGTTCTTCTTTCACTCGCGGCGGAGACGCGGCGAGCCGCTTCTCTACTCATCCGTGTTTACGAGACTCTACGCGCTTCGGCGATCTGGGATCTGACTCCCGAAATCGCGCGGCCGCTTTCGGAACACTACGCGGATACCCTCGCGCCAGCGTTCATCGATCCCCAGTAACTCCCACTCAATCTCCGGCGACAAGTAGCGAAGTATGGTGTCGGTGGCGGGATGCACGTGCAGGGCCGGCGCTACCAGCAGCAGCAGAGGTTTCTGTGGGGAGAGTTCGCGTCCGGGGAAATATCCGAACTTGCGAAATTCGCCGCGCTGCTGATGCCAGGCGACTCGTGACCAATAGTCCAGGCCTTGCAGGGGCAGGTGAATATCCTCGTCGGCCTTGAGTTCGATCACGGCCAGCCGGCTTTCGCGGGTGACGGCGAGGACGTCGATCATGGCGCGATCGGCGGCCGAAAAGGCAGGGACTTGCGAGTAGACGCAATCTGTCTGCAAGCGTCCATCGAGGGTTTCGACGTTCTTGAAGACCATCGACTCGAGCCAGCGCTCCGGATGCATCCGCCAGAGGGGATGTGCCTTGGGTCCATCCTGCTGGCGGATGGAGGCGGCGAGCCGTACCAGATCGACGAACTGAGTTTCGTTACGCTCGTCGAGTACGCGTTCTTCCGCGGCCAAACCGAAAGCGATCTCCTGGCTGCTTTCAAAACTCAGAGGATCGTGGGCCACCCGCGCCTGGGCAAACTCCATGCCGCGCAAACGAAACGAAATCAGGGCGGGCGAGAGTACGGCGACGTCGCATTGCGGCAGGATGCCTCGAATCTTGGCGATCGATTTGGCGAAGCGTTCGCACGCTTGTGTCTCGTCGGTGGCATGCACGAGGCGCGTAGCGAGGTTGCCGCTGGCGATAATACCGGCGGCAGTGAGGGCATCCTCGCGCTCGCAGAATTCGTGAAGGTGCCATTTCGCCGCCGTCGGATGCAGATGCGCCATGCGCTGCTGGGTTAAAGTGAGCGTGCCCTTGGGCAGGACAACTACCAACCCTTCTACCACTCGCCGATCGCGTTGCGCGAGGCGGCAGGCCTCCAGCCAGAGGATTCCGCAGGTCAAGGCGCCGTCGATGGTCGTCTGGGTTTCCTGCTCATTCACGCCGACCACGGCGAGGGCGCGTTGCCCCTGATGCAGGAGTCCACGCACGTAGGCTGGGCCAAAAGAGCGGTGGAGGTCCATGTGGGTGGTGAAGTGGGCGACCGTCCAGCCGGGGAAGTGCCGCGCCAGTGCCCGCTGTAGTCGGACGGCATAGGCGACGCGCGCCATCTGGCGCGCAGCAGGAGAGCGCCGGTCGCGATCACGGAAGAAATCAAGCTTCGTCGGGCGATTCTGCCCCATGCGCTGCACTTGCAGCCGGAGCGACGTTCCTTTTACCTCAGCGTCGAGCACGCGCCGAACAACATTGCGGTCGTTCGACCACAGATGCAGCAGGCACTTGTTGTATTCGCCGGAAATGGAATACTTCGAAGCCGCCAGATCGAAAGCCACCGCGCCGTCTTCGACCACGATGGCGGCGTTCGCTCCGGCCAGAAAGTCGGAGAGCACTTGGCTGAGAGAGTCGGGAGTCATCAGGCACGATTGTTGACCGCTTTTGAATCGGCGTCTGTGACGGGTGAACATGCCAATTGTGTTGAATCGGCCTGACGATCCGAGTGTTCAAAAAGGTTTATTCCATTCCGGGAAGGGGTTACTTCTGCAATCTCACCGCTGACTTCTGCAATCTCGCACCAAGCTCCCTCGTGGGATAATGCTGTCAGGGGCACGCGAGTCTTTTCCCCGCAGAGGGCATCAAAATAACGTGACGGAAAATCATCAGCATTTCTTCTTCGAGCACTACGGCCTTTCGAATCAGGATCTTGAAAAGTATCTGCAAGCCGCTTTGTCCGCCGGTGGCGACTATGCCGACATCTACTTTGAATATCTGACCTCCACCTCTTTGATGGTGGATGAGTCGATGGTCAAGTCGGCGTCGCAGGGGATCTCGGCGGGCTGTGGCGTGCGGGTTATTTCTGGCGAGCGCACCGGCTATGCCTATACCGACGACCTGAGTCCGGCGCGCATTCTGCATGCCGCGCGGACAGCGGCCCTGATTGCCAGCGCGCCCTCGAAGACCGGCGTCACGGGCTTCCAGCAGAAGCCGGCGCGCAGCCTGTATCCAGTGACGCTGCCTTCGGTGGATGCAGAGATTACGGCCAAAGTCGAGTTGCTGATGCGGGCGGACCGCACGGCCCGCGCGTTTGATCCGCGAATTAAAGAAGTTCGCGCCAGCTACGCCGACGAACTTCGCAACATTCTTGTGGTCGGATCGGACGGAACGTTTGCCGAAGATTCGCAGCCGCTGGCACGGATGAACGTTTCCTGTATTGCTAAGACCGAGGGCAATTCCGGACGCGGCACTTACGGCGGCGGCGGACGCATCGCTTTGGACTTTTTCTTCGGCGAGAAAAATCCTGAACACTTCGCAAAAGAGGCGTCGCGACAGGCGATTCTCCAACTTGACGCCCGCGAGGCTCCGGCGGGCGACATGGAAGTGGTGCTTGGCCCGGGATGGCCCGGAGTGCTGTTGCATGAAGCCGTCGGCCACGGACTGGAAGCGGATTTCAATCGCAAGAAAACTTCCGCGTTCGCTGGGTTGATCGGCAAGCGCGTGGCGAGCGACAAATGCACCGTTGTGGATAACGGCACCATGCCGTGGCGCCGCGGATCGCTGAACGTGGACGACGAAGGCCAGCCGACACAGGAAACCGTGCTCATCGAAAACGGAATCCTGAAAGGCTATCTGAGCGACAAGCTGTCGTCGAAGCTGATGGGCCTCGCCGATACGGGCAACGGACGCCGCGAGAGCTACGAACATATTCCGATGCCGCGCATGACAAACACCTACATGCTCGCGGGACAGGACAATCCGGAAGATATTATTCGCTCCGTGAAGAATGGCATTTACGCGGTGAACTTCGGCGGAGGCCAGGTGGATATCACCAACGGCAAGTTCGTTTTCTCGGCCTCGGAAGCGTACCTGATCGAAGACGGACACGTC
This sequence comes from uncultured Acidobacteriota bacterium, assembly GCA_963799305.1. Lineage (GTDB taxonomy): Bacteria > Acidobacteriota > Terriglobia > Terriglobales > Acidobacteriaceae > Acidiflorens. The sequence continues at coordinate 12,922 of CAWCWX010000006.1, forward strand.
ACAGCGCCGATCAAAGGCGCGACGTTGATCGGAAACGGGCCCGACGTACTGACGCGAGTCTCTATGGTCGGTAACGATCTGAAGCTCGACGAAGGCGTCGGCACTTGCGGCAAAGATGGACAGGCTGTGCCGGTGGGCGTCGGTATCCCTACACTGAAGATCGACCGGCTCACCGTCGGCGGCACTGCGCGGCGGGATACGGGCGGGTACATGCAGTAGGATTACAGAAGTTAGAAGTCAGATTGCAGAAGTAAAATCGTGCCATTCCCGGGGTTTTTACTTCTGCAATCTGACTTCTTACTTCTGACTTCATTTCATAATGACAACAACTCTGGAAACAAGTCCGCAAATCTCGACTGACCTTCAGTCCGTCGCCACCGACGTCGTCCGCCGCGCTATGCAGGGCGGCGCTTCCGCTGCTGAATGTGTCGTCCGCGAAGGCGATGAATTTTCTACGGTCGTACGCCTGGGGCAGGTCGAAACGCTTAAGGAAGCTGGTTCGAGATCGATTGGCGTGCGCGTGTTTTTTGGACAACGCGCTGCCTCGACTTACTCCAGCGACTTTTCCGCCGATGGCATCGAGCGCATGTTGAAGTCGGCGCTCGAACTGGCGAAGATCACTTCGGAAGATCCGTTCTCGGGCATTCCCGAAGCCGGCAAACTGGGCGCGCTCTCGGGCAATCTCAATCTCTATCACGAAGACGTGTACTCGCTGGCGAGCGCCGATCGCATTGACTACGCGCGCCGCGCGGAAAAAGCTGCGCTCGATACTGACCCGCGGATCAAGAATTCCGATGGCGGGTCGTTTGACGCGGCCACGGGGCGCAAGGTTCTGGCGAATTCGCATGGCTTTGTCGGTGAATATCGGCGGTCGTACTGTTCGGTGGCGGCAGTGCCAATCGCGCAGGATGACGCCGGAAACATGCAGCGCGACTACTGGTACTCGGTCGCGCGTAGTCTGGCGAAACTCGATCCGGCGGAACAGGTTGGGAAAGAGGCGGCCCGCCGCACGCTGCGGCGGTTGGGCGCGCGCAAGGCAAAGACGGCTCATGTGCCGGTTGTGCTCGATCCGATGGTCGCGAATTCCATGCTGGAGCACATCTTTGAGGGCATCAACGGCGACTCGGTGTATCGCGGCGCTTCGTTTCTTGCCGGCAAACTGGGCGAGCAAGTGGCGGGAAGCAACATCACAATCATCGACGATGGCACGATCGTCGGCGGCTTCGGAACGTCCCCCTTCGATGGCGAAGGCATCCCGACCCGCCGTACCGTCGTAATCGAGGACGGAATTCTGAAGTCGTATCTGCTCAACACTTATACGGCGAAGAAACTCGGGCTGGAAACGACCGCAAATGCTTCACGCGGACTGGCGGGCACTCCCGGGATCGGCCCCGGCAATTACTTTCTACAAGCCGGAAAGAAAACTCCGCAACAGATTATCGGCGACATTAAAGAAGGTCTGTATGTCACCGAATTTCTGGGGATGGGCGCGAACCTGGTCACGGGCGATTACTCCCGCGGCGCTTCAGGACAATGGATTGTGAATGGCGAATTAGCTTATCCAGTCGAAGAGATTACCGTCGCGGGAAACCTGAAAGACATCTTCAAGAACATCTCGGAGGTTGGCAGCGACCTCGAATTCCGAGGCAGCGTGGCGTCGCCGACCATTCGGATTGACGGTTTGACTGTGGGCGGGGAGTAATTTTCAGCGCATCCCCAGCGCTGTGTCGCTTCTACTTCTTGAGGTCACCCGTCCAGTTCGAAACCAGAACTAGCGGCGTGGAAACGCTCTCCGGGTAGGTGGCGAAGATAAAACGCTTGCCATCCGGCGAAATGTCGTACGGAGTACCCAGAGGTGAGGTGTAGTTCATCGGAAACAGCGGCCGAACGCCCTCCAAGTCAAACTCCCCATTTTTCGTTTTCACGCTGGCCGCCTGCATGACGCCATCGAGTCCGAGAAAGATGATCTCCTTGCTGTCGCCCCGCCAGACGGGGAAAGTGCCGCCGCTCTGTGAAACCTGCCAGCGTCCGGTACCGCTGGGGAAGTGAGTGACGTAAAGTTCTTCGCGTCCGGACTCGGTAGAACTGTAAGCCAGCCAGCGTCCATCAGGCGAGAGACGAAACTGCACGATTCGCGCCTGCGGGGTTAGCGGCTGAACAACCGAAATCGGCTTCTTCTCGCCAACCGGCAGCGCCCACACTCCGCCGTTCGGGCCGCTCTGCTCCATGTGCACTAGATACTTTCCGTCCGATGACCACTGCGGCGACAGCAGGGTGTGCGCTTGCCCGGAAGGATCGCTCTCCATCAGGACCTCCTCCTGACCGCCACCATTGGCCAGCCGGGAGCAGAGCGAAGTTCCGGTGGTCAGCGTGGCGCCGCTCTGTTTTACGTAGACCACCCTCTGCCCGTCCGCCGACCACGAGGGCCCGAGATGCGTGGCGCCGCCAAACGTCAGCCTTGTCCGCGTTCCCTTCGCGATGTCGAGCACCCAGATGTCAGCCTGAGGATCTCCCATCGACAACGCCAGGCGCTTACCATCCGGAGAAAACTCCCCGCTGCCCTTGTAAAATTCCCGGTCTGCCACCTTGCCCAGCACTTTTCCGCTGCGGTCCATCCAGACCAGGTCGCCGCCTAGTGCTTTCATACCGGGTTCGTAGATCAGAAGTCCATTCTGGCTGGCGGCAAACGTGGTGTGCCAGGTTCCCAGGTCGTACTCCACCTGATTCGCAACCGGCACGGGGTCGCCCGACACGGTTCCGCTGGACGGGTCGAATTTCACCGCCAGCAATGCCGATTGCAGATGGTAGAGCAGGTACCCGGACGCGTATTGCCCATCCGAATCCGAGTCCATCACATGCTTGAATGATCCATCCGCCAGTGATCCGAAATAAATTCCCTGCTCCGTATTGCCAGAGTGATTTGTCCCGAAAAAAAGAAAATGCTTCCCATCCGGCAGGAAACTGGGCCAGCGATGGGTGGTGTGTTTACCCGCTTCAAGATTGGTCACGCGCACGGGGGTTGCGCCCGACGCACTGATGCGCCACAGCGCTTCACGATAGTCCGGTTCGTAGAGGATGACGTTATCTTGATTCCATGCCCCCCCTCGAGGATTGGGAGCGGGCGCGAGAATTGTGACCGGTCCGCCCTCTGCCGGGACTTTCTTCAATTGGCCGTCAGCAAAAAACCCTACGAACTTCGCGTCAGCGGACCAGAAGGGAAACAAGGCGCCCTCCGTGCCGTCCAGCTTTCTCGGTTTAAGCTCATTGAGAGACTGCACCCAGACCGAATCCCGCTCTTTCTGGTTACGGGCGCAGAACGCAATCGCGGTACCGTCGGCGGTAATCACCGGAGGGCCGGAGAAGTCGCCGGTAAAATCGAAACCCACGTCAGCGGGAGGCGGCAAATACGACCGCAAAATGCGCGCGGGTTCCCGCTCACGGAGATTTGACCAGAGCAACCCAGCCAGGAGCGCTGCGACCACTCCAGCCCACAGCAGATGGACCGGCCAGCGCTGTCGACGGCGAACCTCTGGAACTGGACTGACACTGGAACCACTGTTCGCCACCCAGCGCAATCCGCGCGCAACATCGGCCGCGCTCTGCCATCGCGCCTCAGGATCCTTCGCCAGACAGTCGTTAACCACATGATCCAGCGCTAGCGGCGCCATCGGCTGGACTTTGGAAATCAGTTCGGGATCCTTCTCCAGAATCGCTGACGCCACCGAGATCTGGCTCTTGCCCTCGAACGCGCGCTTGCCCGTAATCATCTCGTAGAGCACACATCCGAAACTGAAGATGTCGCTGCGCGCGTCCGCTTCCTGCCCTTGCAGCACTTCCGGCGCCATGAACTGGAACGTGCCGACAATCGACCCTTGCTGCGTGAGCGCAGTCGCAGGCGTGCCCAGCGCTGAAAGATTCATCGTCGGAGTCGACGGCGTCAGCCCTTTTGAACTGATCGTCTGCGCTCCCAGAATCCCCGCTGAGGGTTTGGCGAGGCCAAAATCCAGCAACTTGGCGCCCGACGCCGTGAGCATGATGTTTCCCGGTTTCAGGTCACGGTGCACAATCCCCGCCCGATGCGCCTTCTCCAGCGCATCGCAGATCTGTATCCCACACTCCAGAGCCTGCTTCAGCGGCAGCGGACCCTTCTGGAGCCGGGCTTCCAGACTTTCGCCCTGCACGTACTCCATCACCAGGTAGGACGTTCCATCCTGAGTTCCCACGTCGTGCAAAACGCAAATATTCGGATGGTTCAGCGAAGAAATGGTGCGAGCCTCGCGCTCGAAGCGCTGCTTGGCCTCAGGACTGTCAGAAAGATGAGCGGGCAGAATCTTGACGGCAACGGTGCGGTCGAGACGAGTGTCCCGGGCACGGTAAACTTCACCCATACCCCCCGCTCCGAGCGGCGACTGGATCTCATACGGTCCGAGCGTCGTGCCAGAGGTCAAGGCCATGGGTATCGGCCATTATATTCGCTAGCGGGCAGGCCGGAGCTTTCCTCATGCCCGGCAACGAGAAAACACTAGCGCCCGCTCCGCCTTGCCCCTCCGCTACAATGGCGGACGTTCGGAGGCCCTATGCGATTTCGTCTGTTGGCGTTTGCCGTCGTTTTGAATGTCTGGTTGCTTCCCGCCGCGGCTCAAACTCAAACACTTTCTAAAACAGTGAAAGCTTTCGTTCGCGTCGACGCGCCCAAGGTCATTCTGACCCACGTTCGCGTAATCGACGGCACCGGCGCGCCGGCGGTCGAAGATCAGAACATAGTCATCGAAGCGGGAAAGATAACGACGATCGAGCCCGGCGCGGACCCGGCTTCCGCCGACGGAATAACCGTTCTCGATCTCCGCGGATACACCGTCATGCCCGGCATCGTCGGCATGCACAATCATCTGTTTTACATAGCACGTCCAAATCTGACCGCTCAGTGGAAGTACGATCAGCCGGTGGTGGTGCCGCAGATGACTTTCTCAGCGCCGCGACTCTATCTAGCGGCCGGCGTCACCACCATGCGCACCACCGGCAGCGTCGAACCTTATTCCGACCTGAACCTCAAGCACGACATCGACACCGGCAAACTTCCCGGCCCGCACCTCGACGTGACCGGTCCCTATCTCGAAGGAGCGGACAGTTATTTCATCCAGATGCCGCACCTGACCAGCCCCGAGGATGCCCGCCAAACCGTCGAATACTGGGCCGACCGTGGTGTGACCTCGTTCAAGGCGTACATGAACATCACCCGCGCCGAACTGAAAGCCGCAATCGACGCCGCCCACAAACGCGGAATCAAAGTCACCGGCCATCTCTGCTCTGTAACCTACAAGGAAGCCGCCGAGTTGGGCATCGACGATCTCGAACACGGCTTCTTTGTGAACACGCAACTCGATCCCGGAAAAAAGCCCGACGCATGCAGCGACAGCGCCGGCGAATACACGCTCGAGCACATGGCTCCGGAAAGTCCCGAGGCAAAGGACTTGATCGACACGCTGGTTAAACATCACGTAGCAATCACCTCGACGCTTCCCGTATTTGAAGGCGACGCGGGTGGCGGACGCCCTCCGCTCCGCCAGCAAGCTCTCGATGCGATGACTCCGGAAGCAAGAGAGGACTTTTTCATCCTGCGGCAGCGGCCTGCCTCACTCCCGGCGCCCAAGATCGACCCCGCAATGCTCTTCAAACGCGACATGGAACTCGAACGCGCCTTCGTTGCCGCAGGCGGCCTGCTGATAGCCGGCCCGGATCCGACCGGACGAGGCGACGTGATCCCCGGTTTCGCCGATCAGCGCGAAATTGAATTGCTCGTGGAAGCTGGATTCACTCCCGTCGAAGCAATCAAGATCGCCACCTTCAACGGCGCCGTCTACATGGGCAAAGAAAAACAAATCGGATCGCTCGCCGCCGGAAAAAACGCCGACCTGGTCGTCATCAAAGGCGATCCCTCCAAACAGATTTCCGATATCGAAAACGTGGAAATTGTTTTCAAAGACGGCGTCGGCTACGATTCGCAGAAACTGCTGGATTCGGTGAAGGGAAGATACGGCCAGTACTAAGGTAGTTTTTCGTGCTGTCATCCTGTCGATACCCACGACGGCTCTGTCAACGGCATTTTGGCCTCACTTCCCCTCGGCATAACAGCTCGTTGCGCCGTCGCCGACCTGACAGAAATCAACTCTCGCCACCGACTCCTTAAGGCGAGGATGTCCGAAGTGTGCTCATGATTGTATTCTGGTGATTCATCAAGTCATGGCAAATTGTGTCAAATGCGGCCGCGTGCTCCCCGGTTTTTCCTTCGGGAAGAAACTGTGTTCGTGGTGTGTCCAGCATGAAGCGGTACAGCGAGGTCTGGAACCGGAAAACGCCGTGCAGCGGGTGGAGCCGCCGCCGTGGCAGCGGCGGCAGTCGACGTCCATGGTGGTCACGCAAGTCTTTTTCGGGATCAACGTGGCGGTGTACCTGGCCATGATGTTTGCAGGCGTCTCGATGCTCGACAATCCCGCCGGCCAGGATCTGGTGCGCTGGGGGGCAAACTTCGGTCCGCTCACACTCAGTGGCCAGTATTGGCGGCTCCTGACCTGCGTATTTGTTCATGGCGGCCTGCTGCACATCGCGTTCAACATGTGGTGCCTGTGGGATCTCGGCGCCCTCGCAGAGTCGCTTTACGGCCACTGGACGTTTGCCGTTGTCTATCTACCACCGGAGTGGGCGGCAAGTATAGGTAGCGTGGTATGGAATCCAGAATGTGTTGAGCGTGGGAGCGTCGGGCGCGATTTTTGGAATTGGCGGGAGCTCTCATTGCTTCGTTTTACCTCGGTGAGTTTTCCCTTCCGCGCGCCGCGATCTCGGGGAACTCTGCGGAGTGTGGTTGTTTTTGTCGGATACAACCTGTGTCTTCGGGGCGGTGGCAATCGCCCGCGTCGACAACGCCGCCCACATCGGAGGCCTCGTCACTGGACTTCTACTTAGGCGCGCTGATCGCCAAGGTCGCGCCCGACCGCGACAATCCCCGCCAGCGGATTGCCGTTCTTGCTTTGGTGCTCCTCCTCATCGGTGGAGGCACAGCCTGGTGGCTGCGCTCCCACGATTACATGCGCCACATGCAGCGCGGCGCCGGATTTCTTGCCGAGAACAAAACCGATCAGGCCATCGCGGAATTCCAAAGCGTGCTGCGGCAACACTCCGATTATCCTCTTGCCCACTTCCAGCTCGCGCGCGCTTACGGTCTCAAGGGAGACTTCGCCAACGCGGAGGCGGAATTCCAGCGCGTGCTCGAATTGAATCCCCAAAGTAAAAGCACTTACTACAACCTGGGCTACGTTTATCTCGAAGAGAAGAAACTGCCGCAGGCGCGAGCGACCTTTCAGCAACTACTGGCGATAAGCCCCGACAGCGCCGATGCTCATTTCGGCCTCGCCGCAGTAGCCATGGCGGAACAAAGATTCCAGGACGCCATCCGCGACTACCAGGCCGCCGCGCAACTCGAGCCCGACCTTCAGGGCGTCTACTACAACCTCGGCCGGGCGCAGGTAAAGCTGGGCCAATTCGACGATGCCATCGCATCCTTCAAAAAAGAAATCGACAAAAGCGGCGACGACTACGACGAGGAGATCGCCCTGGCAAACGCCTATGAGGCCAAAGGCATGAAGAAAGAAGCGGCGGAAGCGCGTCAGAAGGCGGCGGAGTTGACGGGGAGACATTGATGCGGAAAACTCAAAATTGTTGTTCAATCGTGGAAGAGCGGCCCTTTAGGGCCGCGTACGCCGTTAAGAATGAATACGGGCTTCAGTCGAAGTAGTTTCTTTCCGCATTGTGAATTGTGTTTTCCCCAGCTTGACCCGGGATGATCATGCTGAGAGCCAATGAGGTCCACGGAGCGCGCGCCCTCCCGTCCGCGGTAGTTTTCCGGTCAACCGTTAACCCTCCAGATTCCCCCTTGCACTTCGTTGCACGTTCTGGTATAACTTTTGAAGTCGAGGACAAGTGAACAAGTGTCAGGGGTTCGTGTGCATCCTTGCAGCGAACTGCGGCATCTAATTCAGTAAGCCTCCATAATTGATCCCGGATCCCGGGATTCGCATTCGGGAACAAAGCTTCCTGAAGGGTTTCGCGAAAAGCAGAACCTCCCAAGCGATCTTTTTAGATTTGACCGTCTTCCGCTTCGGCATGCGCCGATTACGCTGTGCCCCATCGTTTTGGCCTAAAACCAAAAATGACAAAGCGGAAGAGTGTAGCTGCGTTGCGAAGTAAAGAGTTCTCCGCGTTGGATTTCTCACCCCGGATAGACACTCCCCGTTGTGGATAACAGGTGGAAATCCTGTGATTGCAAGGGGTTGACACGCTTCGAGCTGCACTGTAGTTTTAAAAGGTTTCGAGGACGTACGGAATCCCGTGAGGGATACTGTGCGGACGGAAAAGCGCACCGCTTAGGCGGAAAGCGATTTCGGTCTTTGACAATAAGGTTGAACGTGCCAGTCGTGAGAATGAAATGTTCGGGCTCAAGTCTGAACGTACTCACAATTTAGGCCTCTGCCCTCAGCGGGCGGAGGTTGTCGATCTACCCAGATCGACATCAGGTTTCAAACGAGAGTTTGATCCTGGCTCAGAATCAACGCTGGCGGCGTGCCTAACACATGCAAGTCGAACGAGAAAGGGGAGCAATCCCTGAGTACAGTGGCGACCGGGTGAGTAACACGTGACTACCTACCCTTGAGTGGGGGATAACCTCGGGAAACCGAGGCTAATACCGCATAATATCGCAAGATCAAAGGAGTAATCCGCTTTTGGAGGGGGTCGCGGCTGATTAGCTAGTTGGTAGGGTAATGGCCTACCAAGGCGAAGATCGGTATCCGGCCTGAGAGGGCGCACGGACACACTGGAACTGAAACACGGTCCAGACTCCTACGGGAGGCAGCAGTGGGGAATTTTGCGCAATGGGGGAAACCCTGACGCAGCAACGCCGCGTGGAGGATGAAGCTCCTTGGAGTGTAAACTCCTTTCGACCGGGAAAATTATGATGGTACCGGTGGAAGAAGCACCGGCTAACTCTGTGCCAGCAGCCGCGGTAATACAGAGGGTGCGAGCGTTGTTCGGAATTATTGGGCGTAAAGGGCGCGTAGGCGGTGTTGTAAGTCACCTGTGAAACCTCTGGGCTTAACTCAGAGCCTGCAGGCGAAACTGCAATGCTGGAGGGTGGGAGAGGTGCGTGGAATTCCCGGTGTAGCGGTGAAATGCGTAGATATCGGGAGGAACACCTGTGGCGAAAGCGGCGCACTGGACCACTACTGACGCTGAGGCGCGAAAGCTAGGGGAGCAAACAGGATTAGATACCCTGGTAGTCCTAGCCCTAAACGATGATTGCTTGGTGTGATCGGTACCCAATCCGATCGTGCCGTAGCTAACGCGATAAGCAATCCGCCTGGGGAGTACGGTCGCAAGGCTGAAACTCAAAGGAATTGACGGGGGCCCGCACAAGCGGTGGAGCATGTGGTTCAATTCGACGCAACGCGAAGAACCTTACCTGGGCTCGAAATGCAGTGGACCGGGGTAGAAATATCCCTTCCCCTTAAAAGGCTGCTGCATAGGTGCTGCATGGCTGTCGTCAGCTCGTGTCGTGAGATGTTGGGTTAAGTCCCGCAACGAGCGCAACCCTTATCCCTAGTTGCCATCAGGTCAAGCTGGGCACTCTAGTGAAACCGCCCCGGATAACGGGGAGGAAGGTGGGGATGACGTCAAGTCCTCATGGCCTTTATGTCCAGGGCTACACACGTGCTACAATGGTCGGTACAAACCGTCGCAAACCTGTAAAGGGGAGCTAATCGGAAAAAGCCGGCCTCAGTTCGGATTGAAGTCTGCAACTCGACTTCATGAAGCTGGAATCGCTAGTAATCGCAGATCAGAACGCTGCGGTGAATACGTTCCCGGGCCTTGTACACACCGCCCGTCACATCACGAAAGTGGGCCGTACTAGAAGTCGGTGCGCTAACCCGCAAGGGGAGTAGCCGCCCAAGGTACAGCTCATGATTGGGGTGAAGTCGTAACAAGGTAGCCGTAGGAGAACCTGCGGCTGGATCACCTCCTTTCTAAGAGAGAACGTCACGGCACTTCCGCGGCCCCGCAATCTGGGGATTAAACATACGGAAGATGTTGCCGTGTACCCCTCAAAATCTTCAAACTTTAAACCTGAGAAGATGCGAGGGAGCTTATGTTCAGACCTCTCTTTCCCGAGCATTTCTGCTCGATGGTCAGACCGGGCTTAGCCTGGTCGCGCGTTCAACCTTATCCTCGAAAATAGAGCTGCGAGCTCCGGGCTTCGAGCTACGAGCAAACAGATGTTTCCAGTTTGCTCGCAGCTCGCGGCCCGGAGCTCAAAGCGATAACTTGAGTTCCGGGCAGTTCTCGGTGTTGGTTTTTGCAGTTGGCGTTGCAAGAACAAGAACAAACAAAAGACCGGGCCTGTAGCTCAGGTGGCTAGAGCGCACCCCTGATAAGGGTGAGGTCGGTAGTTCAACTCTACCCAGGCCCACCAGAAATCAGTGGTTAGTGAATAGTGATTAGTGGTTAGCAAAAACTAACAACTAACCACCAACCACTAACAACTGGGTTTAGGGGCTGTAGCTCAGCTGGGAGAGCGCCTGGTTTGCAACCAGGAGGCCACCGGTTCGATCCCGGTCAGCTCCACCAAGTTCAGTTCTCAGTTCCCGGTTCTCAGTTCCCAGTGAGGGCCAGCGGGGTTGACCGAGAACTGGGAACCGAGAACTAATCCAATGTTGGGCGTCAAAACGACAACCGTAATCACGGTTCAATGAAAGTCGCTTGGCGCCGAACATTGGGTTGGAGACAATCCAAGACGTCACCCGCTGAGGCGGGAATGAGGACGATATTTGACAACTGAATAGATTGGGCAAATTACAAGGCGAAGTGAATTTTATGAGTGCCTATTGCCTGTTGGAGTGTGACAGCTCGTCTGTCCGCGATCGGATCGAAGGATTTTCCTGAGACCTGTGACCTGACACCGAGACCTGATTCACGCGATGAACAGGCAGGCGACGTAGAGTTTACGCGGTCGCGTACCGGAGTGATCCGGAATGTGTCGAGTAAATTTTATGGTCAAGCTACTAAGGGCGCATGGTGGATGCCTTGGCAGAAGACGGCGATAAAGGACGTGGTAAGCTGCGATAAGCTTCGGATAGCCGCAAACAGGCTTTGACCCGGAGATCTCCGAATGGGGAAACCCACGGGGGTAAAACCCCCGTACGGCCCGATGAATCCATAGTCGGGTGCGAGCGAACCCAGGGAAGTGAACCATCTCAGTACCTGGAGGAAAAGAAAGAAACCTCGATTGCGAAAGTAGTGGCGAGCGAAATCGCAACAGCCTAAACCTGTTTGACCTTCGGGTTACACAGGGGTTGTAGGGCCAGCAACAGTAGAGTTACCAATCCGGTTGTTAGTCGAAGCCCGCTGGAAAGCGGGGCCATAGAGTGTGATAGCCACGTAGACGAAAACAATCCGGACTCGAAGCTGGTACCTGAGTATCGCGGGGCACGTGAAACCCTGCGAGAAGCAACGGGGACCATCCCGTAAGGCTAAATACGTTCTTCTGACCGATAGTGAACCAGTACCGTGAGGGAAAGGTGAAAAGAACCCCTGCGAGGGGAGTGAAATAGTACCTGAAACCGTGTGCCTACAAACGGTGGGAGGACTATGCGGCGCAAGCCGAAAGTCTGACCGCGTGCCTATTGCATAATGAGCCGGCTAGTTATTCTTGTCAGCAAGGTTAAGCGAAAGCGAGCCGCAGCGAAAGCGAGTCCGAACAGGGCGCTTGAGTTGGCAGGAATAGACGCGAAGCGGGATGATCTACCCTTGGCCAGGATGAAAGTAGGGTAAAACCTACTGGAGGTCCGAACGGGTGTTTGTTGAAAAAAGCTCCGATGAGCTGAGGGTAGGGGTGAAAGGCTAATCAAATTCCGTGATTGCTCGTTCTCTCCGAAATAGCTTTAGGGCTAGCGTCGTATGATTTGTCATGGTGGTAGAGAACTGAATGGACTATGGGGCTTTCCAGCTTACAGAATCCAATCAAACTTCGAATGCCATTGAACAACCAGTACGGCAGTCAGACAGCGGGGGCTAAGCTTCGTTGTCGAGAGGAAAACAGTCCAGATCGCCTGCTAAGGTCCCAAAATATCAGCTAAGTGGGAAAGGAAGTCGGAACGCCCAGACAGCCAGGAGGTTGGCTTAGAAGCAGCCATCCTTTAAAGAAAGCGTAATAGCTCACTGGTCAAGCGGTCCGGTGCCGACAATTTAACGGGGCTTAAGCTGATTACCGAAGCAGCGAATGCATGGTGTAACAACCATGCGTGGTAGGAGAGCATTCCCAACAGTTTGAAGGCAGACCGAGAGGACTGCTGGACGGTTGGGAAGAGACCCTGCCGGCATAAGTAGCGATAACGGAGGTGAGAACCCTCCGCGCCGAAAGTCTAAGGTTTCCTGAGAAAGGTTAATCCGCTCAGGGTCAGGCGGTTCCTAAGGTGAGGCCGAAAGGCGTAACTGATGGACATCCGGTTAACATTCCGGACCTCCCATGTGGTCGTTATACGATGGGGAGACGCAGAAGGATAAGCAGGCCGTCCTATGGCTATGACGGTCGATGCGTGTAAGGTGTTTCTCGTAGGCAAATCCGCGAGGAAGCTATCACTGAGACGCAAAGCATGCCCGTATGGGCTAAACGCTGCTGATTCCACGCTGCCGAGAAAATCCTCTAAGGAGAACATGTGGGATCCGTACCTCAAACCGACACAGGTAGACGAGAAGAGTATTCTAAGGCGCTCGTGAGAACAGTTGGTAAGGAACTCGGCAATATAACCCCGTAACTTCGGGAGAAGGGGTGCCGCATTAGGGTGCAAGCCCGAAGCGGCCGCAGAGAAATGCGCACTGCGACTGTTTAACAAAAACACAGGTCTCTGCTAAGTCGAAAACGACGTATAGGGGCTGACGCCTGCCCGGTGCTGGAAGGTTAAAGGGAGAGGTTAGCCGCAAGGCGAAGCTTTGAACTGAAGCCCCAGTGAACGGCGGCCGTAACTATAACGGTCCTAAGGTAGCGAAATTCCTTGTCGGGTAAGTTCCGACCTGCACGAATGGCGTAACGAAAGTGCGACTGTCTTGCCGACTGACACGGCGAACTTGTAGTGCCGGTGAAGATGCCGGTTGCCCGCAACTAGACGGAAAGACCCCGTGCACCTTTACTATACCTTTAGTATGAACTATGGCACTTGCTGCGCAGGATAGGTGGGAGGCTTTGATTCCAGGTTCTCGGACTTGGAGGAGCCACCGGTGAGATACCACCCTGCGAGTTCTGTGGTTCTAACTTACTCCCGTAATCCGGGAGAAGGACACACTAAGGCGGGTAGTTTGACTGGGGCGGTCGCCTCCTAAATTGTAACGGAGGCGCGCGAAGCTACGCTCAGGCTGTTTGGAAATCAGCCGACGAGTGCAAACGCATAAGCGTGGTTAACTGCGAGACCTACAAGTCGAGCAGATACGAAAGTAGGCGTTAGTGATCCGGTGGTTCTGTATGGAAGGGCCATCGCTCAACGGATAAAAGGTACGCCGGGGATAACAGGCTGATCGGAGCCAAGAGTTCATATCGACGCTCCGGTTTGGCACCTCGATGTCGGCTCATCGCATCCTGGAGCTGTAGAAGGTTCCAAGGGTTAGGCTGTTCGCCTATTAAAGCGGTACGTGAGCTGGGTTCAGAACGTCGCGAGACAGTTCGGTCCCTATCTGTTGTGGGCGCAGGAGATTTGAGAGGGCCTGTCCTTAGTACGAGAGGACCGGGATGGACGAACCTCTTGTGTTCGAGCTGTCATGCCAATGGCACCGCTCGGTAGCGAAGTTCGGTTGTGATAACCGCTGAATGCATATAAGCGGGAAGCACTCCTCAAGATGAGATCTCCCAACCCATAAGGGTCAAGAAGGGCCCAGGTAGACTACCTGGTTGATAGGCAGGATGTTGAAGCGCAGTAATGCGTGTAGCTTACCTGTACTAATCGCCCGTTCGGCTTGACCATAAAATTTACTCGGTGCATTAAAAGCAGTTGTTAGTTCTCAGTTGCCAGTTCTCAGTTAGAACCTGAACTGGAACCAGCAATTTGTTAGGAAGTCGTTCGAACCTGGATGACTGAGAAGCAATACTACTAACAACTGCGCGCCGACGAAAATTTTGCCAAAGTAAGAGTAAAACGAGATGCGGTTCCCCGCGTTTCACCCAATCTATTCAGTTGTGAGGTTTCGTCCTCACGCTCTTTGAAAATTAGCTCCTCAGCTCCTCAGCTCTCAGCTCTCAGGAAGACCTGAGACGGAAGAGCCAGAGTTGGGAACTGATCAAGTTTGCTGGAGCATCAGCCCTTGAAGTTGGCGCAGCACGATGTTGCTGAGAGCTGACGGCTGATAGCTGACAGCTACGACTTGTCGGTGATCTTACCGCGGGGGTTCCACCCGTTCCCATCCCGAACACGGAAGTTAAGCCCTGCTGGGCCGATGGTACTGCACGCGAAAGTGTGTGGGAGAGTAGGTAGTTGCCGGCATAAATAAAGGCCGATCATGAAAATGGTCGGCCTTTTCCTTTTTACCGAAGAGTCTGGTTACCTTCGATACTCCCAATTCGGATGCATGCTGAATAGCATTGTCCCCACAAGACTTTCTGCGAACATGTCTTACTGCTCCTGCTGCCGCCGAGATCTTCCGGGATTGGAAACACTCTGTCAACAGTGTTTCGAAGCAGGTTGTGACCGGCTCGCGCATTCCAAGCCGTGGTGGCAACGATTTCAACTGTGGCCGCAGTTCACTTGGGATAACTTCATCGGTTTTTCTCTTCTGTTTGCCATTGTATTTGTTTCGCTGCGGTTCGATTTTCCGTATTTCCATCCTCGTCACATGCGGACCACGGAGACCTCCGCCTTGATGTCGACGCTGTTTGCTTGTACGGCATTTTTTCATCGACCTAAAGGTAAATCCCAAGTCGTTGCCGCACGCTTAAACACTTTCGAATACAAAACGAACTGGAGACGATTCAGTCTGCTAGTGGCAGCGGAGGCAATCGCCGGCCTATTCCTTTACACCCTCTTCACCTTCATCCCGGTGGGGCTGCAAATGTTGATCACAGTGGCAGGTTGGGTCATTGTCGAAATTGAAATCTGGACTTTTCCGAAGAACCGTAGCCTCGGTTCCGTTCTCAGCGCCATCACCGGGGTTGCTGGTTTTCTTTGTTTGTTGGCCTGGAGGATCACTCACAGAGAAGTATGGTCAAGGCTGGGGCTCGTCGGCGGATGCTTGATCGCCGGCCTCATATTACTTGACCGCCGACAGGAGTGGCTCGACAGCTAGGTGACGGAGATCCCTCGCACAAAACGCCGGGATTTTGGCGGCGGGCTCCCGCTTCGCTCACGCCCGTAATGCGCCTCAAGTTAAGCCCTGCTGGGCCGATGGTACTGCACGCGAAAGTGTGTGGGAGAGTAGGTAGTTGCCGGCATAAATAGAGGCCGATCATGAAAAATGGTCGGCCTTTTCCTTTTGGATTGATGTGTGATGTGTGATATGCGATGTGGATCGGGCGCCCTCGCCCGCTGCTGTTGCCGTTGTTTGTTGGCCTTGACTTGGAGTTCCTTTGACTCGAAGGTGCATCTCTGCTGCTAGCTTTCGCGGGCGAGGGCGCCCGCGCCACTCTTCACACCTCCAGATTCACCCACAGCCAGCGGTAGTCTTCCGGCTTGTCGACCAATCCCGCCCGGACCGGGTTTTGGCGAATGTACTCGCACTTTTCTTTCAGGCTTTCCGTCGATCGCAACACATGATCAAAAGACTCCTCTTCCCACACCGGACCAGATCGATCCAACAGCTTATTGATCCTATGGGCTGTGGCTCCCTTCAGACATTGCATAATGTCAACGAGCGGAAAGGGCCATCCATTTTCGTCGCGGAGAGGTCCGAAAACAAGATGGACATGGTCCGGCATGACGACAACGGCATGAAGAGCAATGCGCTTGCCGTGCTCCCGAAGGCAGTGTTCCATGGTCAAGGTGCGGGCTTCTGCTGGAAGCTCGCGGCGATCGGCGCTGCAGAAGGTCAGAAACAGGTCGGCATCAAATTTCTGGATGTGCGGAAGCCGGCGGCGGTAGTCGTATCGCGAGAGGGGATGGGGAGTCGGCATTGTGCCCCTGGTTGGTGTGGGGCGGGCGCCCTCGCCCGCCGTTTCTTGACTCTGTAAGTATCAAACTTGAAAGCTGTCTGGTCTGTGACATCTGTACCAGCAAATTGTGATGATTTGAGCGGCCGCGGAAGGAACCTCAGACGACCTCTTTGGTGCCGGCCTGTCGCGGGCGAGGGCGCCCGCGCCACACCTGTGTGGGAGAGTAGGTAGTTGCCGGCATTAATAAAGGCCACGCCTTTTCCGCTTTGGGGCAGGTGGCGTAACATGTGGGCGAGAATTGGCGACAAATTTACATCCAAGGAAGAATTCCTCGAGGCCACGCAGGAAATCGAAGGCCTAGAGAAGCCACTGGTTCCGTTCTAAGGCTTCGGTTGGAGTGAGTGCGAGTTTTGCACTTCACCACCCAATCCGTTTGTTGCCTGCCACCCAATCGAAATGGCGATCGCGGCTCAATAGGGGAAGAGAATGCTGCCGGCACAGGGCTGCGATCCAGAGGTCGTTGGTGGGAATCGGCTTGCCCTTGCGTTTCAGTTCGAGGACGATCTCTGCGTAGTATTTCGTCGTGGGTTCGGTGATGTCCAAGACCATGCAATCATTGAGCAGGTCGGCGAGCCAGCTTTCATGGACGGCACGATTTCTTGACTGAGCTATCCCGTAGCGGTATTCACCCAGGACAATTACTGGAATCGCCATCTGGTCGGCGCGGGCGAGAACGGCAACGACTGCTGGGTCGTCGTCGGCCGCGGCCGACAAGGCATTGGTATCGAGAATCATTTCCAGACTTCGCGGTCAATCCGCTCGAAGGTATCTTCCACGCGCTTTTCGATTTGCTTGCGCTCTTTGCGGAGATGTTTTAGTTTCCCGAGGTGTTTCATCCAGGGCTTGTCCTGAGATGAAGTTCGCAGCTTCTCCTGGACCGCTTCGGTGACGAGCTGGCGAAGAGGGATCCCGCGCTCGGCTGCGACGGACTTTGCCCGGCGGAAAAGGAAATCTGGAATTTCGAGGGTTGTTTTCACCACACCCATATTACCATATTTATGGGTTCCGCCCACATCGACAGTTAAACAGCATCCAATTCATGCAAGAACGCAATCTCGGAGAACGACGATGGGCAAGGTTAAGGTGGCCGCGTTTTCACTTTCGATCGACGGGTTTGGCGCGGGGCCTCGGCAGGACTTGAATCATCCGCTTGGCGTCCGGGGAATGGAACTGCACGACTGGTTATTCCAGACGGAAATGTTCAAGAGCACACACGGACAGAGCGGCGGGGCCAGAGGCGTCGACAACGATTTTGCCGCGCGTTCTTTTGAAAATATCGGAGCCTGGATCCTGGGCCGCAATATGTTCGGGCCGGTTCGGGGGCCATGGGCAGCTCCGACGTCAGGCGATTCCTGGAATGGTTGGTGGGGGAAGAATCCTCCGTATCACACGCCGGTCTATGTGCTCACGCATCACACTCGAGCGCCGCTGGTGATGGAAGGTGGTACGACGTTCTACTTTGTCACCACTGGTCTTGAATCTGCGCTGCACAAAGCGGTCAACGCGGCGAACGGAAAGGACGTTCGGATCGGAGGCGGCGTGTCTGTGATTCGCGAGTACCTGGTGGCAGGCAAAATCGACGAAATGCACCTGGCTGTGTCGCCGGTGCTGCTCGGTGAAGGGGAAGCTTTCTTTTCCGGAATCAACCTCCGCGAACTTGGTTTCACGCTTTCCGAGAGCGCGCGCGGAGAAAATACAACGCACATCATCATCAAGAAGAGGTAAAGGCGCATCCCCGCCGGTTCCCTGCATCAATTTTCTGACAATGTGTCGGGTCGATTTGCATGTTGGGCCTCAATAATAAGTTGGACTCTGTAGCACCACTTTTGAGAGAATTGAGCTACGGATTACTAGGTTTCTAGAGGCCTCTTTGGACTTCATTGTCCTCAGGGGCTTTTGTGTTGTTGGGGAGAATCGGGTATGGGGGGCGGGATGAGAGTTGTCGTTCGGGGAAATGTTGGGGCGGAGATTGGGGTTCTTTGGGCTTCGGCGGATCGGCTACGGGGCAAGGGGATGGGCCGGTCTGGCGGCAGGTCGGACAAGAGTGTACAACCCGCACGCGTTCGGGCTCGATCCAGACGTGCCGACGAGGGCGCAGTCGCTAGACAGCCTAAGAGGTTGGGCGAGATGGCGGAGGCGGCGTTTTTGGCTAAGGTTTCGCGGTTGA
The DNA here is from genome assembly GCA_963799305.1 of uncultured Acidobacteriota bacterium. GTDB lineage: Bacteria > Acidobacteriota > Terriglobia > Terriglobales > Acidobacteriaceae > Acidiflorens. Next base: position 31,323 of record CAWCWX010000006.1, read on the forward strand.
AGTTTGGGGTGGCTTGTCCCTGGGGGGATAGCGATCGGTATGACTTTATCGTGGATTCGGGCGGAAGGTTATGGAAGGTGCAGGTGAAGTCGGCGCATCGAGCGGGAGAGGATGGAGGTTACAGCTTTCGTTTGCACGGGAGTTCGATGGCGGCGTATCGGGCGGATGAAATAGATGTGCTGGTGGCTTATATCGCGTCCGACGATGTGTGGTATGTGTTTCCGGTTGGGGAGTTGGGAGGGTTGCGGTCGCTGAAGCTGTATCCGGGGAGCCGGAAGAAGAGGTCGCGGTTTGAGAGGTATCGCGAGGGGTGGTGGGTGATGAGAGCGGGAAAAAGTTAGGAAGCAGAACCAGGATTTTGGAGAGCTCGAGCATGGGCGGGTTCGACTATCAAGCCATTTTCGGATCGAGCGCGATTTGGGCGGCATTCGCCACCCTCATCAGGGGAAGAGAATGCTGCCGACATAGGGCTGCACTCCAATGTCACTGGCTGAAACTTCGTCGCACCAATTCCAATGCCGCCTCTCGTGAACTGATCCGGCCTTCGAGTTGGGCGTCTTCCACCGTCTCAAGCATCTCCTTAAATCGCGGTCCCGGTTCATACCCCGCGTCAATCAAGTCCTTCCCGGTAATCAGCGGCGCGGGACGGATCGCCTCTGCCGGCATCGTCCGCAATTGCTCACGCGCGAACTCATAGGACTCGGTAATCCCGTTGCTCGAAAGACAATCGATCCGATGCAATTCCAGATGTTCCTCAAACTCCGGCAGCCGCAGAAACTTCTTCAGCGTGGACTGCTTCATCTTGTGAACATCGGCAAAGCGCATGTGATTGTCCACCAGCGCGAGAATCTGCGTCGTTTCGTCGCCGGAAAAGCGCAGCCGACGACAGATTTCCGCCGCCATCTTTACCCCCACATCCACATGCCCGTCGAACCGGATGCGGTCCGCCACCCGAAATGTAGCCGGTTTGCCCACATCATGCAGCAGAGCGCCCCACGCCAGAGTCGGCGAGCATCCGGTGGACAGTTTCTCCAGCAGCAACATTGTGTGCACAAATACATCGCCTTCCGGATGAAACTGCGGCGGCTGTTCTACTCCCTTCATCGCCGAGATTTCCGGCAGGACTTCTTTCAACAACCTACTTTCATCTAATAACTCAAACGCCTTACGCGCGCATCCTTCCGTAAGCATCTTAGTAAGTTCATCGCGGACTCGCTCGCGCGACACCTGATCAATCTTCGGCGCGAGTTTTCGCACAGCCGCCAGAGTGGCCGGATCAATGCTGTATCCAAGCCGCGCCGCGAACCGCACCGCCCGCAACATCCTTAATTTGTCTTCGCCGAACCGGTGTTCCGGCTCGCCAATTGTCCGGACAATCCCCGCCTTTAAATCCTCCCGCCCGCCCACAAAATCCAGTACTTCATTCGTCACCGGATCCAGCAGCATTCCATTGATCGTAAAATCCCGCCGCTGCACATCCTCGCGAGGATCGGAACTGAACTGCACTTCATCCGGGTGCCGCCCATCAGAGTACCCAACATCCGACCGGAACGTGGCCACCTCGACCACCGGAACCTTCTCGCCGGGCCCTACCGCCGACGCGCCCGATTCATCTTTAGGCAGGGGCACCAATACCACTCCAAACTGCGCTCCCACCGCAAAGGTCTGGGGAAAAATCTCCATGACGCGTTGCGGCAGGGCGTCGGTTGCGACGTCATAATCGGCAGGTTCGCGTTTCAGTAGCAGGTCGCGCACACACCCGCCCACCAGATAAGCCTGATGCCCCCGCTCCCGCAGCGTGCGGACGATATCGGTGGCGTGTTGGCGAGAATCAGTCACTGAAATCAACCCTCCCACTAGATAAAACCAGTGAAGCGATGGACGAGTGCAAATCGTCTAAACTACAAGTTCGGAGCTCGTAGCCCGCAGCTCGTAGCTAATTATGCCTGACGCCCTCATCCTCGGCCTCGAAACCTCCTGCGACGAAACCGCCGCCGCCGTGGTCCGTTCCGGCGAACATGTTTTGTCGAACGTAGTCGCCTCCCAAATCGCCACCCACCAACCCTACGGAGGCGTAGTCCCCGAACTTGCGTCGCGTGAACACCTGAAGGCGATCGTTCCGGTATCCCGCCAGGCCATCGCCGAAGCCAAGACTACTTACCAATCCCTCGACGCCATCGCCGTAACTCAGGGCCCCGGCCTGGCCGGAGCGCTGCTGGTGGGAATCAGTTTCGCCAAAGCTCTGGCCTTCGCATTGGAAAAGCCGCTCATCGCCGTCAATCATCTGGAAGGTCACATCCACGCCGTCCTGCTGGAACACAGGCAAAATGGAAACAAGAATAACGACCTGCAATTTCCCGTCCTTGCGCTGGTAGTTTCCGGCGGACACACCCACCTCTACCTCGCCGAGCAGAAGGACATTAGTTGGACCTATCAAAATATCGGCTACACCCGCGACGACGCTGCCGGCGAAGCCTTCGATAAAGTCGCCAAACTCCTCGGCTACGGATATCCCGGCGGCCCCATCCTCGACCGCCTCGCCGTCCACGGCAATCCCACCGCGATTAAGTTTCCTGCCGCCCAACTCAAACACCGCGACCGCAATCGACCCAAGAGTAATGACAACGGTCAGCCGCGATTCGATTTTTCTTATAGCGGGATCAAGACTTCCGTCCTGCGCTACGTCGAAACCCAGCAACTCAGCCGATCGATCGAAGAACGCCGCCGCGCCCTGGCTGAAATCCCGCAGCCCACTGCGGAAGATTACCTCCGCCTGAGCGATCCCCAGACCCTGAATCTGGTGGCGTCCTTCCAGCGTTCGCTAATTAACGACCTGGTCTCGAAGACTCTTTCTGCCGCAAGCGAGTACGACGTCCAAACCCTTTTCGTTACTGGAGGAGTAGCCGCCAACCGCGCCCTCCGCGACACCTTTGAAAAAGAAGCTTCCCAGCAGGGCCTCCCGGTCTTCTTTCCATCGCGCTCACTCTCCACCGATAACGCGGCCATGATCGGCGCCGCCGCCTACCCACGATTTTTAAAGCAAGATTTTTTGCCTATGGACTTTAATGCCGAAGCCGGTCTGAAACTGGGCTAGGTACGGGATGGAATTCTCGGGATCTCCACGAGTCAAGTCCCTCTTGGCCGGGGCTTGAGGAACCGATCGGGAGTTTAGGTCAGTAACAGGTAACTTACATTCGCCTTACACGGCTGGCTATTCAGCTGGTCCAAGCGACTTAATGTAGCTCACAATCTGCCAGCGTTGCGGCTCCGGTAGCTTCGACCAGACAGGCATTCCCCGGCGGACGACTCCGTTGGTCAGAATCCAGAGGAGCGCTCCCGGCGTGGCCTGTTGCACAGGGTCCGCGCGCAGACTCGGAGCCTTCTTGCTGCCCTCGGCCGTGTCGCCGTGGCACTCTGCGCAGTGTCTTTCGAAGAGCTTTCTGCCAGCGGCCAAGGCGTCGGGATCGGCCGCGAGCGGATTCAACCTGGCCCGCGCTTTCTCGGGAGCCTTCGCCAGTTCGTCATAATTGTGCGGGGAGCGAGCTTTAGTGCCCGTCGCATTTGGCCCGTCCTGTGCGGGCGCGAGGGAAATGCTGAGAGCGCATGCCCCAGCTAGAAACGCTGTCGAAGTCGTGCGCGAAAGCCAGGGACGCTTCGTCATTTCGCGCCTCCGAACAGGCGCCCAATCATCTCGCCAAACCCTGCGAACTCGTGGGAAACTCCCCAGCGCAGTAAAAAACGATGACTATTGTCGTTCAAGCCGAAGCCCGGTGACAGGCGTAACGTCCAGTCCGACGGCAGATTCCAGGCTAAGACCGGCGCCAGATAGTGCGAAGTCTCGTGCAGTCCGGGACTCTCCGCATCGCCGAGGCCGCCGTACATTTCAACTCCCGCAATGAAATTTTCCGGACAAAAACTACAGCGCCTGGAGGAAGCCTTCAGCGCCAGCGGACGGCTTGCCCCGATCGCATATCCGAACTCCCACGGCTCGCTGGGCGAAAGGTTCCTGGTGAAGATCGGGTTCAAAGAAACATTCCAGCCGTTAAAAGTCTTGGAGAGGAGCAGCTTGAATTCCAATTCGTGTTTGTGTTTCTGGCGCGCGACGCCGTTGGGATCGAGACTCTCGGATTCGATGTCGTGGCCTTCGATCTCCTTCATAATCTTATCGGCCCCGTTAATCTGTTCGTATTCGACATAGAGCACGGGATTGATAAAGTGCTCGTGCTGCAGCAGACGAAACCGGTTTTCCACTCGAAAGCCGGTGAAGATAGTGCTGTCGTTAAATGTCGTCTGCCCGTCGAGATAAAGCTCGGTCGTCCACCAGGCCGTGGCGCCATATTCAAACTCCACCCAGAAAGCGTGGAAGTCATTGCCCCCGCGCTGCGTTCCAAAGTTCGAAAAGTACTCAACCTCGAGATTGCCGGGCTCCTCGAGATAGTGATCGTAGGTGACGATGTAGGGACTCTCCTGGGCGTGGGAAGAAGCGCCTGTCAGCATGAGGAAAAGCATAAGCATACTGGTGCTGAATAACGACAGTCGTGCGATCAGGGGGTGCATCGGACTCATAATTGAAATTGAAAATGAATTTCAATTTCAATTAGGAATTGTACGACAGTCCCGCGAACAGCCTGTGTCACAGTTTTGTATTACTACCGGCGATAGCTGACGACCCTCGGCCACGCGCGGTCCGCACCTGCTACACACGAGAAAACGTGCGCGTCTTTGAGGTTGCAAATTGCAACCTCAAACGGCGACGCGGGGAGCGGCCTCTCGCGACAACCTACGTAATGCTTACTTCCGTATAAGTCCCATACACCTCTCGCAGCGCCTCGCAGATTTCTCCCACGGTAGCGTAGGCACGGACCGCGTCCACGATATAAGGCATGGTGTTGGCGTCGGAGATGTTGCCGTTCGTACCGACTGATGGCATCCTGGCCGCGGCAGTTTTCAGCGCGTCCAGTCGCCGTTGCACCTCTTCATTCGACCGGCGGGCGCGCAACGATTTCAGCTTCTTTTCCTGCGCCCGCGCCACCGACTCGTCGATGTAGAGCGTGTGCGGTGATTCTTCTTCGATCACGAAGTCATTCACGCCCACGACTATCTTTTCGTTTGCTTCGGCAGCACGTTGATATTGATAGCTGGCGTCCGCGATTTCCTTCTGCGGATAGCCGCGTTCGATGGCTTTGACCATGCCGCCCATCTGGTCGAGTTTCGCGAAGTAGTCAAAGGCGCCGTTTTCCATATCGAGCGTCTGCTTCTCGACGAAGTAGGAGCCCCCGAGCGGGTCAACCGTCTGTGCCACGCCGGATTCGTAGGCAATGATCTGCTGCGTGCGGAGTGCGATGCGCGCGGCTTCTTCTGTTGGGAGCGCCAGAGCTTCGTCGTAAGCGTCCGTGTGCAACGACTGCGTTCCACCGAGCACCGCCGCCAGCGCCTGCAACGCGACGCGGGCGATGTTGTTCATCGGTTGCTGGGCAGGCAGGGAGACGCCGGCCGTCTGCGTATGAAAGCGCATCAGGCGCGTGCGGTCGTTTTTCGCGCCGAAGCGGTCCTTCATCAGTCGATACCATATCTTGCGGGCCGCGCGGTATTTGGCAATCTCTTCGAAGAAATCATTGTGCGCATTGAAGAAGAAACTGAGCCGTGGACCAAAGTCGTCGACGTCGAGTCCCCGACGACGCGCCCACTCGACATATTCCACGCCGTCGTAAATCGTGAAGGCCAGCTCCTGGAGCGCGGTCGAGCCGGCTTCGCGAATGTGGTATCCGGAGATGGAAATCGTATTGAAGCGCGGCGTGAATTTCGATCCAAACTCAAAGGTATCGATCACCAGCCGCATCGAGGGCGCGGGCGGATAGATGTATTCTTTCTGCGCGATGTATTCCTTCAGGATGTCGTTCTGAAGTGTGCCCGAGATCTTCTTCCAGTCGGCGCCTTGCTTTTCCGCGACTACCAGATACATTGCCCACAAGACGCTGGCGGGGGAATTGATGGTCATCGAAGTGGTGATTTTTTCGAGGTTGATCCCATCGAACAAAATTTCCATGTCTTCGAGCGAATCAATCGCTACGCCACACTTGCCGACTTCGCCTTCGCTGGCTGGATGATCGGAGTCGTACCCCATCAGCGTCGGCAGATCGAACGCGACGGAAAGTCCGCCGCCGCCATGCTCCAGCAGATACTTGTAGCGCTGATTGGTTTCTTCCGGCGACGCGAAGCCTGAAAACATGCGCATCGTCCACAACTTGCCGCGATAGCCGGTCGCATGAATGCCGCGTGTGTACGGAGGCTGCCCAGGGTACCCGAGATAGCGCTCGTAATTCCAATCGGCGGGCAGATCGGCTGGAGTGTAGAGACGGCGAATCGGTACGTTGGAAATCGTGCTGAAGCGCGCGTTGCCGTGCTCGTCGAGGTTGGTGCCCGTACCGGCGCCGATCGGCTTTTCGGGCGACTTCTCCAGAGTGGGAGCCAGCGTTTTTTCCGCCCAGTTCTTCTCTGAAGCGGACGGTAGACGTCCTTCAAAGACGTCGGCAATCGGACTTTCAACGACAACCGGCTTGGTCACGCTCGCATTCGGCTTCTTCTCGGACATCCCACTCCCCATGCTGATTCCGATCATAGAGGAGCGCTGCGGGAGCGACAAGGTTACGCACCGACCGAGCGGTTGGTTCATGAGCTGCGAGCTACGAGCTTCGGGCTTCGAGCAACCGAGGTGTTGTTCGCTCGAGGCTCGTAGCTCGCTGCCTCTTGGCTTGACGCGGCTTTTTCCCCGCACCTATGCTTGACGTTCTTCCGCGGAGGCCATTCTGAAAGCGTTCCGGAAATTACTGAAGCGCACCCCGGTGTATGGCGTCTACAAGGCGCTCGGCCACCATCCCGACTACTGGTATTGGATTCTGCGCGGACGCCCCATTCGCTCTCCACATCTCTTGAAGCAGAAAACCGTCCGTGAGTATGGCGCAAAGTACGGCCTCAAAACGTTGGTCGAAACCGGAACCTATTACGGGGAAATGGTTGCCGCCATGCGCACCTACTTCGACCACATCTACTCCATCGAATATGTTCCGGAACTGGCGGATCGCGCCGCGAAAAAATTTGCGCGCTATCCGCACATCCGCATCTTCTGCGGCGATAGCCGCGTCGTCATGATGGATATTCTCGCAATGCTGAAAGAGCCCGCCCTCTTCTGGCTCGACGCCGGCTACTACGGATGGGTCGGCATGCAGGGCGATCAGCAGCGCCTGTCGGCGGAACTGGAAATGATCCTGAGCCATCCGTATCCCCACATCATCCTGCTCGACGATGCCCGCGGCCTGACTGGCCAGAAGGGAATTCCATCGGTCGCGGAAGTGAAGAACTATGTGGAATCAAAATTTCCGCAGCGCAAAGTAGACGTACAGTTCGACATCTTGCGGATTACGCGACGGACCTAACTACTTCAAGAAGGCCGTCAAGCCTGCAAGCCGATCCCTCTTTGAGAACTGTCATCCTGACCCTGAGCGGGTCGAAGGGGAAGGACCTGCTTTCTTCTCCAGCTCCCACGCCTTAGCGTACTTCCATGAAACGTACACCGCATGGTAGAGGTGCAGTAGCAGCCCTTCCCGTCCGTCAAGAAATCCTAGGCGGAAAAAATAGTTGTAGATAAACGTCGCAGCCGGCCGCAGCACGATGTTAAACACGCTGAAGCGGACGCGCCCTTTGCGGCAACCATCTCCGCGCCGAGAGAAGAGTAGCGGTTCATGTGGTCGAGATAGTCGGAGAGCGTGGGGTACGAGTGGTGGACGAGAGCGAAGTCGCCGCGCTCATCGTAAATGCCGGATGGATTGAGCGCTCTTCGTGTACCCTTCTGTTCTCGAAACTGCAAATCCTCGCCGAAAGAGGCGGAGTTTCCGTCAGGATAGAATCCGCCGCGGCGGAATCCAGCGACCGAGAATAAAGTTCTTATCGGGAGAAAATCCGCACCCGCTAGCGACCCACCGTTCATCCAGTAAGTCACTATCAGATCAGGGTTGCGTTAAATCCACAGCGTCCCAAGCGCTTCCCGAGAAAATGTGGCGCATGGTCCCGGACTGGAACTGGATAGAAGTTCGACGAATTCTTGCTTGCCATTCAGTCGAAACTTCTTCATCCGCATCCAGACTCAATATCCAATCCCCCTCCGCCTTATCGATCGCGGAATTCTTCTGCGCCGCGTACCCCTTCCATTCCTCGACGAACACTTTTGCGCCAAACGATTTCGCGATCTCTACCGTGCGATCGGTCGAGCCGGAGTCCACCACGATAGATCTCGCCCTTGCCGTCGGAGACCAGCGGCTCCACGCTGGTCAGGGTGCGTCCGATGTTGGCTTCTTCGTTATAGGTGATGATGACGACCGAAAGCTGACACGAGAAGAGGATACTAGTCGCCGGTCGCTGGTCGCTAGTCGTTAGGCGGCTACTGCCGGGTAAGAAAAACGCCGGACGCATGCGTCCGGCGTTCTGGTGTCGTGGGTTACAGCTTCTACTATTGCGGCTGCACCGGCGTCTGCTGCTCCACCGGGCGCGGTGCAACATACGGCACGGTCGGCATCTTCGTGACTTCTCCCCGCTCGGCGTCGGAGATCAGGATCCCCAGCCGGTCAAGCGTAGTTCCGGTGACCCGATCCAGTTCCACCCGGGCCTTCTCATAGGCGGAGTTGGCGGATACAAGATTCGACTGCGCCTGGGTCAGGTCGCGATCGTTTTGCAGAACCAGCGTAGTAGTCGAAGCGCCCAGTGCGTATTTTTTCTGTTCCGCATCGAGCGATTGCTTGCCGAGTTCCACCGCCGCCCGCGCCGCTTCTACGCTGGCGCGGTTCTGCTGCACCGAGAACTGCGCCTGGCGGACTTCGATGCGGATCTGGTTTTCCTGCTGCTGTAGACGCATCTGCGCCTGACGATATTCCAGTTCCGCGCGCACCTGATCGGCTTGCGCCGAACGGTTGCGGATCGGAATGCTCAATTGCAGGCCGACGCCTTTATCGGGAGCAGTGGAATTGACAAGTTGATTCAAAGTATCGCTGTAGCCAGTGTTCGGGACGGGCACAAAACCCGTACACTGAGAACTGCCGGGATCGGTGATGCAAAGATAGTTTTGATTTTGTACGCCACCGATGCCGCTGCCTCCGTAATAAGCGAACAAGTTTAGCGCCGGCAGGAGAGCATTTTTGGCGGAGCGGGTATTGATGTTTCGGTTGGTCAAGTCGATGCGCGATTCTGCCAGTTCGGCTCGGTTTGCGATCGCCTGATTCACCAAATCCTGTGTGGGTACTACCGCCTCGTTTTCCGGTACCGACATCGTGTCGGTCGGTATCACTTCTGCGTCGGCCAGTACTGGATCGACCAGGGTGCGGCTGAGCGCGTTCTTGATCAGCAATTGCTCTAATTGAAGATTGGTCTGCGCCAGGATCAGCGCCTGCTGGTTGGTGGCGACTACGCTTTGTGCGCGCACCACTTCAATCGGTGCCAGCGTGCCGATTTCCACTTGCTTCTTATTGTCGGACAAGGTCTTCTGGGCTAGAGCGACGGAGTCCTGTTGCACTTTTACATTTTCGTAGGCATTGACCAGGTCCCAATAGATGTTCTGAATCTGGTTAACGGTCGTGATGATTTGTAGTTTGAACGCCACGTCCGAAATTTCACGGTTATTCTTCGCGATCCTGATGAATCTGGTATTGGGGAGGAGCCCGAAGCCCGAGAGCAAAGGCTGAGAGACAGTGGCCCGGAAGTTCGAACTTAGCTGCGGGCTATAAATATTGAACGGCGAGTTGGTGGTCGCGCGTGTGTTGTTGAAGCCCACCGTCAAATTCGCTCCAGTGTGAAAACCCTGTTGATAAGAGAAGTCCGCGAGGGTTGTATTTCCTTCGGTGGTGGTGCTGAAGGCGTTGGACCCAAGGGAGTGGTTGCGGTCAAACTGCAGCGTCCCGGTTAGAATCGGGTCAAACGACGGAATCGCCGCACCCACGCCTGAAGTCGAAGTAACCAAGCCGGAAGTTCCCGCGCCGGCGCCGCCCGTGCCTGCCGTAGTGCCACCCGCTCCACCACCGGTCGACGTAGCGCCAACACCGCTCCCCGTGCCTCCAGGAGTCCCCTGCACCAGTCCGGTATTTACGCCTCTCGTAGCCTGGCCCGCGTTGGCACGCCAGATGTCCGTGTCCGCAATGTTCAGGTTGTAGCGGGCGATGGCGATATCGAGGTTATTTTCGAGCGCCAGGGCGACCGCGTCATTCATCGACAGATAAATCTTGCCGTCGCGCATGAGTTGATCGAAGCGGGCGGTGTTTGCCAGGTTCGGCGCGGCGACGGTCCGGGGCGTGTACGGCCCAATCGGATTCGGGAAATGCGACCGCGGCTGGGCGTAGTCCTTGAGGTCAAACCGCTGTGCCGCCGCGGGCGCGGTTTTCTGCGCCTGCGCCGAGGGCGCATTCGGCATTTGGGAGGCGTCTTGCGCCCATCCGGAGGGAACCATGACGCCAGCAACAATAAGGGCGGCTGCCCGCCGGCATGCGGAAGTCAGAGTAGAACGTAGCATTCGTGTCATCTCCATCAAATCAGGCCTGAGAGGAACTGACGAGGTTGTCAGGACGTTTCTTGGTACGTACAACGTGGGGCAAGAGTTCCTTGCAATCCACCGAAGCAGCTGGCTTTTTCATTGATCTTTCGTGAAATAGTATAGCTGACGGCTTTGCCCCGATTCTGCGATCACGCTGGTAAAACTTTGTAAACACTATGGATGAAGCATCAGTACTCGAGGACTCGGAAAAGATTGTGTGCAATCTCAAACTGATCCTGGCCTATGACGGCTCCGAGTTCGCGGGCTGGCAGGTCCAACCGGGGCGGCCGACGATCCAGGGCACATTAGCTTCAGCCATTGGACGGTTGACGGGCGAAAACGTACTGCCGCAGGGGTCAGGCCGCACTGACGCAGGCGTCCACGCCTTCGCGCAGGTGGCGACGTTTCTGACGGCCGCGCGAATTCCGACCGAGAATTGGGTCAAAGCCCTGAATGACATCCTTCCGGCGTCGATTCGAATCCTGGAAGTGGCCGAGGCGGCGCCGGATTTCCACGCCCGCAAGTCAGCTCGGGCCAAGACGTATCGCTACCGCATGTATCGGGGAGGGATTTGTCCGCCCTTTATCGCCCGCTATGTCTGGCACTACCCGTTTCCTTTGTCGGAAGTTGACATGGCGCAGGCGGCTCCACTTGTGATCGGCGAGCACGACTTTACTTCTTTCGCTGCGGTCGATCCGGAGCGTATGTCGCGGATGGCGGCGGACGAAAATCTCAAACACGAGGAACACGGGGGGACCCGGGGGAATGCCCACGAAAGCAACGTCCGGACAATCTTTTCTTCGGAGTTTACGCGCGAGGGCGACGATCTGATCTACACCGTCCGCGGCAGTGGATTCCTTCATCACATGGTCCGCAATCTGGTCGGGACGTTCCTGCTCGTGGGGAAGGGAACCCTGACGCGAGACGACCTTGTGAGTATCCTTGCCGCACGCGACCGCTCCGCCGCCGGAGCCACCGCCCCCGCCAGCGGGTTGTATCTGGTGAACGTAGAGTACGGAGAGAGCACTTAGCATTTGGCTCTTAGCAGTAGCCAAACCTGCAGTGGAACTTCAGAGTCCTATCACCGCCCAATGCCCGAGCTAAATGCCAAGTGCTAAATGCCAAGTGCTGCTCTACACTGTCCCTGCCGTGCCTGCTGAACTCCAAGCCGCGTTGTCCCGCATCGCGTCGGTGAATCCGGCAACGGGCGAAGTGCTGGGCGAACTGGACTGTGCCGGTCCCACCGAAGTCCACGCGGCGGTGGCCCGAGCTCGCGCCGCACAGCAGGACTGGAATGCCTGGGGCGTTCGCAACCGAGTAAAAGTTCTGCGGCGTTTCCAGCAGATTCTTCTTACGCGTAAGAAAGACGTTGCACGAAGGATCACAGAGGAAGCGGGGAAGCCTTATGTCGAATCGCTGTTGACGGAAATTCTGGTCGTGCTTGACGCCGCCCGGTTTCTGATCGAAAACGCCTATCCTCTGCTGCGCGAAGAAAAACTGCCGCACGGTAATCCAGCGCTCAAAACCAAATCGGGTCGCGTGTTGCACGACCCCTATGGCGTGATCGGAATCATTTCGCCGTGGAACTATCCTTTCTCCATTCCCGCCACGGAAGTCATGGCTGCGCTGGTGGCTGGCAACGCAGTCGTGCTGAAGCCTTCGGAGTTCACGCCCCTGATTGCGCTCGAACTGCAAACTCTGTTGCGCGAAGCGGGCGTTCCGAAGGACGCCTTCCACGTGGTCCCGGGAGAAGGCGCAGCCGGAGCCGCGCTGGTCGAGAGCGAAATCGACAAATTAGTGTTTACTGGAAGTGTCGCGACGGGCCTCCGTATCGCGCAGGTCGCGGCCGGGCGTTTGCTTCCCGTGCTGCTCGAACTGGGCGGCAAGGATCCGATGATCGTGCTTGACGACGCCGACCTCGACGTCGCTTCGAGCGCGGCCGTTTGGGGAGCTTTCGTCAACGCCGGCCAGGCCTGCCTTTCCGTCGAGCGCTGTTACGTTCAACAGAAGCTTTACGCTCCGTTCGTCGAGGCCTGCGCCGAAAAAGCCCGAAAACTGCGCGTCGGAAATGGGATGGACCCCGCCACCGATGTCGGTCCTATGATCAGCGAGCGCCAGGTACGGATTGTCGAAGCCCATGTCGCCGACGCACTCAACCGCGGCGCTCATGTAGTGGCAGGCGGCGGGCGGATGCGCGAACTAGGCGCAACTTTCTTTGCTCCAACGGTGATTGCCGACGCAGACCACAGCATGCGCGTCATGCGCGAGGAGACGTTCGGCCCAGTGCTGCCAATTACATCCTTCTCGGACGAGGACGAAGCCGTTCGCCTGGCTAACGATTGCGATTATGGACTCGCGGCTAGCGTGTGGACCCGCAATCGCGTTCGCGGAGAACATGTGGCGCGCCAGATTCAGGCGGGCACGGTGATGGTCAACGATGTGCTTTCCTGTTTCAGCATCAGCGAAGCTCCACACGGCGGCGTGAAAGCCAGCGGCCTCGGACGCACGCACGGACGCTGGGGTCTCGAAGAAATGGTGCGTGTGAAGTACATCGACAGCGACCTGCTGCCGCGCATGAAGAAGATCTGGTGGTTCGGATACGGCGCAGAACTGGCCCGCGAGATGGAAAGTTTTCTCGACCTGATTTTTGCCCGGCCCCTGCGGCAGAAAACGAAGGCGGCAATGCGGGCTGCGAGAGCACTGTGGCGCAGAAAACTCTGAGTGGAACTCCCCGTCTTGCCAAAACACTAGAGTAGAGACGCGGCACGCCGCGGCTCTACCCATCTTTAGCTTGCTAGTCTGCGGCCGCGGTGGTGCCGGCCGCGGTTTTGGCCGTTTCCGCCTGGCGCAATCGCAGCGACCGGTTCGACGGCAAGCCCGCGTCCCGAATCTTATACAACAGCGCACGATAGCTGATGCTCAACGTCCGCGCCGCCTGCTTGCGGTTCCAGTGGTGCTGTTGCAGAACTTTGAGGATAACTTTGCGTTCCAGTTCGCGCACCGCCTGGCGCGTCATCTTCTTCAGAGAGATGGGCCCGTCGAACGAAATTTCCGGATTGAAATAGTCCGGCTCGCGCGCCACCAGATCGTTGGTGATGACTTCTTCCTGGCCAAGAATCACGTAGCGCTTGATCAGATTTTCCAGTTCCCGGATATTTCCCGGCCAATGATACTTCTGCAGCACGCTCATCACTTCGTTCGACAACGGGCGGGCGCGGCAGTTGTACTTGCGGTTGTAGTACTCGAGAAAGTAGTTAGCCAGTTCCTCGACGTCTCCGCGCCGTTCGCGCAGCGCTGGCATGCGGAGATTCACTACGTTGATCCGATAGTAGAGATCCTGGCGGAACGTGCCGCCTTCGATTTCCGCTTCCAGATTGCGGTTGGTGGCGCACACCACGCGTACTTCCACTTTCTTGTCTTCCTGGGCGCCGATGCGGCAAAACTGGCCGTCCTGCAATAGCTGGAGCAACTTGGACTGGAGCGAGAGGTCAAGCTCCGAAATTTCGTCGAGAAACAGGGTTCCGCGGTGGGCCAGTTCGACGCGCCCCGGCTTCGCTCCAAAGGCGCCCGTGAAGGCCCCCTTTTCATAGCCGAATAGTTCGCTCTCCAGCAGAGTGCCCGGAATGGCGGGACAATTCACCTTGACCAGGGGCCCGTTCTTCCACGGAGACAGTCCGTGGATGAGCCGGGCGATGATGTCCTTACCCGTACCGCTCTCGCCGTGGATGAGCACTGGAACGTTGGCCGCCGCCACCTTGGCGAGCTGGGAACGGACCGCTTGCATCGGCTCCGAATGGCCGAAAACCACATTCTCCGGGGGAATCTCGCCGAGGGATTGTGCCAACGAACCGAACTGATTGTTGCCCATGATCCTGAGCCTCAGGGGGTGAAGACCACCCGCATGCACTAAAAGTGCATCCCAAGCACCAAACTATGGATGGTTACCCGCTCGAATGGCAAAATCGCTGTAAACTACTGTCTTTGTGGAAGTTAAAGATGAAGGCGTAAAGTAACCTTCAATCCTTCCCAAGTCGGGGAAAGGTGGGCTCGGGGAAGAACGGGGAGGGAAAAACTTTTCACACTGCAGGCCCAGTTTTTCTCAATCGTGATCGCGGAATCGCTGCCGTATTGGTGCTCAAGGGACGCAGGAACTTGACTCCCAAAAGGTGATAATCATTCAGGTGAGCAACCCAAACCGTTCGGGCTTTCATGGCTCGAGAGGATCGGCGAACCCCATCCGCCGAACCAATCGGGGCACTAGGAATTTCCAGCGAAACTGGGCTAGACTTGGCCAGAGAGCGCCGAACGATTACCAGCGCGCCTCCGGCGGAGATGTTGACCGCGGTGGCGAACTCCAGCGATTCCTTGCCGTTATCGTCAAGACTGCGGACGAAAACCGGAATGGCAAGGTGAAGTCGCGCCCACTTTCGCTTTTCTCTTTTAGGGGAGTTCGCGCTCACGTGTGTTGGCCGCTGCAAAACGAGTACAAACACCTAAGTGCGCCGCAGATTGGGGGCCAAACCTCGGATCATCCCGAGGCTACGGTCGGAACCCGGCAAACCTCGCTACCATTACAGGAATTACCCTAGCGAAGAACTTATACTGAATTTGGAATTTTCGGAATCGAAATGCTGAGAAGTGCAACGTTTTTCTCTTCCGTACCGCGTAGGGTGCATTTCCGATTGACAGTGCCCTTCCCCTGACTTACCATCATTTCACTCTCGTTCTGACGGTAGTGGTTCCCTCCCCTTGATATTTCTAAGACAGGTTCCCTGATGGCCGCAACGCCTGATAAGAGTCTCGCTCCGCCCTTCAGTGCCGCTCGTTCGGAGGATCGTATCCCACCGTCCAGCGTCACCGCTTCGTACAGCGACTCGCCCGCCGACGTCACACGGGACTACGAACAATTGCGTGATCGCTTCCAGCGCACCACCATTGCGTTGAGTTCCGCCGCGCATGATCTGAAGACTCCGTTGGCGATCCTGAACGGCTACACGGAACTACTGCAAAGCGAGAAGCTGGGTCCGCTGAATGAGCGGCAACGCGAAGTGTTGAAGGATATGTCTTCGAACGGACAGCGCCTGCAACACTTTATTCAGGATTTTCTGACCTTCAGCGTGCTCGAGACTGGCGAGCTGCGCATGCAGTACGAACTGACGGATGTGAACGTCGCGCTCTCTGAGGTTTGCCGGCTCTGGTCGCCCCGTTTTCAGGAGCGCGGCCTCGCTCTATATTTTCTGGCGAATGAAAAAATCAATCCGCTGCCCATGGATTCCGCCAAGATCCAGCGCGTCATTTCCAATCTTCTCGAGAACGCTTCGAAGTTTACGCCGCAAGGCGGGACGGTTTGGCTGCACGCCGAACCGTATGTCTGGGAACGGCGCGCCACTAGCAAGCCGACCGCGGCGGGGGAACGCCGCCGGCAGGCATCCGGGGCTCCGAACGCGGTCAAGATAAGCGTTTCGGACACCGGCCCCGGCATCTCCCCGGAGTACCATTCTGAAATTTTTGACGACTTCTTTCGCCTGCCCGGCAGTGAGTCTTGCGAAGGCATGGGTCTGGGACTGGCAATTGTCCGTCGCCTGGTGCATGGCATGGGCGGAAAAATCTGGGTGGAAAGCGAGTCGGGAGCAGGCTGCAAGTTTTCTTTCCTGATCCCGCTCAACCCAATCCTGAATAGTTCTACACGAGGGTCGAGCCGATGAGCGAAGCCAACATCCTGCTGGTGGATGACGAACCAGGGATGCTGCGGTATATCCGGACGCTGCTGGAAGTGGACGACTACAAAGTCGAAACCGCTACCACCGGCGAAGAGGCAGTGGCGCGGGTGCAGAAAGGTCTGCATCCCGACCTCGTACTGCTCGACCTCCTCATGCCCGGCATCGACGGCTTGCAGACCCTCGAACAACTGCGCCAGGTCAAGCCCGGATTGAAGGTTGTCATGCTTTCCTGCGTCAACGACACGCGCAAGGTCGTGCAGGCCATGCGCCTGGGCGCGCACAACTATCTGACCAAGCCGTTCCAGAAAGCCGAGCTCGACGCCGTCATCGACCAGTGCATCGGCGAAGCCAAAGGCGAAAGCTACGCGGGTGATGTCGAAGAGCTTTGCGACGACGTCTTCTTCATCGCTGCCAGTCCCGCGATGAAGAAAATCCGCGCGCAGGCGGCGCTGGTGGCCAATGTCGATATCCCGGTATTGCTGTTAGGAGAAAGTGGCACGGGCAAAGAAGTGCTCGGGCGCCTGATTCACAAACTGTCCCAGCGTGCGCACCGTACGTTCCTGAAAGTAAATTGCGCGGCCGTGCCGGCTGACTTGCTGGAGAGCGAATTGTTCGGCTACGAAGCCGGCGCGTTTACCGGCGCCACTCATCCCAAGCCCGGTAAATTCGAATTGTGCAACAAAGGCACCATCCTGCTCGACGAAATCGGGGAGATGCCGCCGCTGCTCCAGGCCAAACTGCTTCACGTGTTGCAGGACCAGCAATTTTCGCGTCTGGGTAGCCGCTCCGTGATCAAGGTGGATGTGCGCATCCTGGCCGCCACTAACATCAACATTCCGGAAGCGCTCGCCACCAAGCGTCTGCGAGAAGATCTCTACTACCGCCTCAATGCTTTTACGATGTCGCTACCGCCGCTGCGCGAGCGCAAGGAAGAAATTCCGATTCTGCTGAAGCATTTCATGGCCCGCATGTCGGAACTCTACGCCCGTTCTCCGCTGCCGCTCTCTCCCGCAATCATGGACGCCTGCCTGAAGCACAGCTGGCCGGGCAACCTGCGTGAGTTGAGCAATTTCGTAAAGCGTTATCTGGTGTTGGGCGACGAAATCCTGGCCGTCGCCGAACTGCAACCCAAGCCCGACGGCGGCAACGGCATGCACACCGATGCGTCCGGCCGAACCGCCGTGGCGGGCGCCGAAGCCGGCGGTGGTCCCGGTGGTTTGAAAGGGCTCGCGCGCAATGCAAAGGACGAAGCCGAGGCCGAAGCCATTGCCCGTGCCCTGGAAGAGACCAACTGGAACCGTAAACAAGCAGCTGTACTGCTGAAGATCAGCTACAAAGCCCTGCTCTACAAGATCCGTCAATACGGGATAGCCCAAAGCCGCAGTACCCATAGGCTGTCCGCCGGAGCGTAAACGCAGTGGATAGTGGTTGGTGGATAGTGCTTAGTTTTTCGGAATTGTGGTCCCTGCAATTTCCTTCACGGACGAACGTTGGCGGAGTTTCTTTCCGTCAAAGGGGGACTTCGGAATCGGACAGGGCGGTAGATGAGTGGAAACTAACCACTATCCACCAACCACTATCCACTGCTTTTTGGTGCGGATAAGAGGACTCGAACCTCCACGACCTTGCGATCACTAGGACCTGAACCTAGCGCGTCTGCCAGTTCCGCCATATCCGCATTTGAGGAAACAAACCAGCGGGCCCTTCATCAGGGGGACTACACTAATCATCTACTGGCCGCCCACGGACTGTCAAACTTGGGCCCGTTCCGGTAGAAAAGCAATCATGGCCGCTGAAAACAAGATGCCCCCGGAAATCGCCCGCGAACTGCGTGCCCTCGCCCACGATCTCAGCAACTCTCTCGAGACCATCCTCCAAGCCACATACCTGGTCTCGCAAACCGAGCTTCCCGAGAACACCCGCCGCTGGATGGAAATGATGGATATTGCCTCGCAGGAGGCAGTCCAGATCAACCGCAAACTCCGCGAAATTCTGCGCTCCCAAAGTTAAGTCTGGATGGCGGGGGGCAGCCGCTAACGCGCCCAAGGCGTGTATCGGAAGGACATTTCACAATGACAGGTCTTTATCGCAACCCTTTCAACGCGGGTCGTTGCGTGCTTCTAGTTTCCCTTCTCCCGCTCAAACGGCTTCTGCATGTACTTCCGGGCCTCATCGATCGCACCGGAAGTGTTGTCATTGGTCTGCATGGCCTGACGGTATTCGTTCACGGCGCGTTCGCGCTGACCAGTGGTATCGAAGATCTTTCCCAATTGCAGATGGCTCCAGACTTCCGTCCAGCGTGGTTCGCCGTCACCGTTTAACGACTCACGGTACGCGTTGGCCGCCGCCTGATAGTTCCGCTGAAGGTAAAACACTTCAGCAATTCGGTAATGCGAGAGCGAGCTGTTCTTGTTGACGTCGAGCGCTTTGTTGAACTCTCCCAGGGCTCCCGCCAGATCGCCCTGCTGGATCAGGCCCTGTCCGCGGAGGATGGAAGAGCGCAGTTTGATCTCTTTGGAATTCGTGAGCACCCGGTTGTCGGGATCGACCGCGATGCGCCGCGGGCGTCCGAAGGTCTCGATGGTGAACGGCGAATTCGTGCCGACTACTTCGATGCGCTTGTCTTCAGTCTTGCCATCCGTGTCGATGCGCAGGTCGACGGGCATACGGAACAGGTCGAGATCCTGATCGATCTGGCCGACCACCCGGAACCCCTTGTTATTGCCGAGTCGGTACACGGTGTATTTGGTTTTGAATTCGGGGGCGCCGGTGGAATCGAGCCACTGCGAGAAGAACCAGGTCAATTTCTCCCCGTAATTTTTCTCGGCGAGCGCCTCAAAATCGTCGGTGGAGGCGGACTTCCCCGCGTACTGTGTGGCAAAGTCGCGCATGGTCTTGAGGTATTTGGGCTCGCCCAGAAGCCAGCGCAGCATGTGCAAAATCATGGCGCCTTTGTCGGTCACGACAGACTGAAATTCGGGAGAAAAGAAATCTAACTTGGCGGTGGTCGAGAGTGGAACCGTATCATAGGCGAGCGCGCCTACCGACATGTCCTTCACCATCTCTTCGAGGCCGGCCTCCCCGGCCGCGCTTTCCACGTAGCGCGCTTCGGAGTAGCGCGCAAAGCCGTCGCTGATCCACCAGTCATCTTTGGCCGCGGGGCTTACCGACGTCCCCCACCACTGATGCGCTATGGTGTTGGCCAGGAGGCGATAGTTCACCTTCTCTGAGATCGATCGCGCCGAAAGCATCGCCATTTCCGGGGCCCATGCCGAGGGCAAGGTGTCGTCAGGAATTTCGACCACTTTCAGTGTTGTCGAAGGCGCATTTCCGTATTGCGTGACGTAATAAGTAAACGCCTTGACTGCCGTCGAAGCGTACTCCTCCGCCAGTTTCTGGTGTAACGGTTTGAAGAAAACATGTAGATCGAGGCCCGCGTCGTCGCTCTTATATTCTTGAAAATCTCCCGCGATGATGGTCCCCGGAAAGCTAGGCTTGTCCCACGTGAACGTAAAAGTCTTGGAGTTGGCAGGCGCATTCTTCTTGGGCGAAGCCGTGGTCAGCGATTCCTTCCCGCTTCCAATTGCCACCATGTGTGCGGGAACGGTCATGCTGATGCTCGAAGTGAAGCGGTTGAGGCCATACGCGTTCACCGGAAACCAGAACCCCGAATAAAGCAGGTACGTCGTGTCCGGACCGACGTATGCCAGTTTGAGTCCCTGCTCCGGACTATCGTCCGCCGTCTCCAGGGTGCCTTCATATTCGAAGGTCACCGTGGTGCTGGCATTCTTGGCGAGTCCGCCATTCAGCGCAAAGCGCACGCTCGAATCCTGGGTGTTGCGCTCCGGATTCAGCGGCTTGTTGGCAGCGTCCACCAGCTTTGTAATGCGCAGCGAATTATTCAGCTGAAAGGTGGCCACGCTGAGATCTTCCAGCGCTGTGAACTTCACCACCGCGCGGGCCGTGAGCTTGTGATTTTGCGGCAGCAGTTCCGCGTCGATCTGATAATCGTCGACGCGCAGCCTCATCTTTTCCGCTGCCCGCGCTGGCGGGGCCGCAATAAACGCCAGAGAAACAATGAGATACAAATAGAGGGCCCGACTCGAAGGTCGGGATTGGAAGCGCGTCAAAATTGAACTCTCCTAGGGGACACCGCACTGAGTATGATGATAATCTCCCCGCAAAAGATGTGCACCCGCCCGTGTCGAACTGGCGGTTGGTGCGGCTTTGACTTACCCCCAGGCCTCGGGCGCCTCGGGCAGCGCACTGCCGGACCGCGCTGGCCGCAACATTCCCAGGATAATTTCTGCCGCCCGATCCGCAGCACTTCCTCCACTCTGATCCGGCTTCTTCAACTTGGCCTTCACACCGGCCAATCCGTGGAGCATCCGGGTCCGCGGCTCGCCGTCCGGGATAATCTTGCGCAACTCGAAAACGATATTGGCTGCCGTGAAATCCTGTTGCACCATTTCCGGAACGATTCTTTCGCCCGCAATCAGATTGACCATGGCGAAATGAGCAACCTTGACCCGCGGCTTGCCCAGCGCATAGGTTAGAGGCGAAACGCGATAGACCATGACGAACGGTGTCCCCATGAGGGCGCCTTCTACCGTGGCTGTCCCGCTGGCGATCACCCCCGCGCGGGAATGATGAAGCGCAGGCAGTGCTTCCGGCACGAGATGGATGTCGCGGTTGCCGATCAGTTCTTTGAGAAATGCGGCGTCCAGCGTGCGCGCTACCGGCAACAGAAACTCGTAATCCTGGCCAAGTCTGGCAGCCGCTTCAAGAATGGTCGGCAGATTCATCCGGACTTCCTTGCGGCGGCTGCCCGGCATGAGCGTGATCCATGGCTTGACGTGATCCAGGGCCTGCTGCGCCGCATAATGCATGCGCGAAATATCCGGAGCCGGCAGGTCAGCCAGCGGATGTCCGACAAACGTCGCATTCACTCCGTGCACGCGATAGAAATTTTCTTCAAACGGAAAGATCACCAGCGCCTGATTGATGTACTTGCGGAGCAGCTTCACCCGTCCCTGCCGCCACGCCCAGAATTGCGGACACACGTAATACACCACCGGAACGCCACGTTTGCGCATCTGTCGCGCTACACGCCAATTGAAAGCGGGCGAGTCAATCACGATGGCAAGCTTCGGCTGTCTCTCGTCGGCTGCGCGGATGAGCTTGCGAAAGAGTCTATAAATCTTCGGGAGGTGGCTGAGAATTTCCGTGATGCCGACGACCGCCAGATCCTTGGCATCGACAACAATCTCGCATCCGGCAGCGCGCATGCGCTCGCCACCAGCCCCAAAGAACTGGAGCGACGGATCGCGACGGCGCAGCGCTTCGATCAACTGCGCCCCATACATTTCACCGGACGCCTCGCCGGCGGAGATCAGGATTTCCACGGGGACATTGTACTTGGGAGCGTTCGCTACGGTGCGAGATGACTTCTCGCTTCGTCAATAGTGGGGCATAATGGCGGGCATGAACGGACGATCACGAGACCGCGTCGCGAGTGGTGGTGCCAGTCTGTCGCTGGTTAGCTTTGCCCTTGCTCTGACCCTCGCCTATCCTTCGTCGTCACAGGCGCGCTCCAAACTCGACCCTGTACTTGGTGAGCGAATCGCCGAAGGCATTAGCTTCGACGGAAGGCTCTGGCTTCGCGGACTGAATGCCACTCAGGACGACTCCGGAGGAGGACTTGTCTCGTTGAGTCTCGATGGTCGCACCCGAGAAGTGCACTTTGAACGCGGTGTCCTCGATATTGAGAGGTCTGACGACCAATTTTGGGTGCTCCGACAGTTTCCATCCAAAGTGCATGAGTTCGTTGTCTCAGTTTGGAGAGATGGTTCCTTCGAAGACCTTAATCGTTTCGAACTCTCAGACAAGGATATGCCGGTAGTTCTCATCGGCAGCGGCGGAGTTCCCACTGTCCTGAGTAAACGAACAATTCACGTGTTAGACCGCGACAACCACACTTGGCGCGTCATCGCTCTGAATGGGCAGCTCCGTTCGGGTATGGAGGCATCAGCCGCGTCGCCGATTGATGGTGGCAGCATTTATGTGGGATTTAACGTCGGGGAGTGGGGAGGGGGTCTCCAACGGGTCGATCTGCATACCGGAGCAGTGACCAACATTGAACGGCGCGATACGAAGCGTCCTTGCGCGGGCCCGTTGAATAGCGACTGCGATCCGGTAACCGGAGTGATTCCAGATATGCAGAACAAGGACTGCGTGTTTGCTTCTGTCGGCTTGGTGCACATGGGTTTTTCACATGGGCGCATCTTAAGGGTCTGTGGACAAATCGTTACGATCGTTTCCGCACTACGGCAACAAACGAGCAGGGGTGATAACGATGAGTGGGGAGGAGAGGAAGCTTTTTACGGACTGTCGCCAGCCGCGGAGGGCGGATTTTGGGCGATCACCTGGCGCGGGCTCTACCGTTTTGGGGACGGCGGAGATATGGAAAGGGAATATCCACTCCCAAAAGTAAAGCAAGTCTCTGGGATTTATCTGAGCCGAGAGCTTCCCGGTGCGATAGTCGTACGAACCGATGTGAATTGGGCGGTTTCAACAAGCGGTTACACTCCCCTCGTCGTACCCTTGGATTGAGGATGCTGTCGCCGTATCGCTATCCTTAGTCGTCCCCGCGCACTCCCACTCCAGTCCCATCCGCGGGCGAGGGCGCCCGCGTCTCACCGGCAATCTCCTGATCCTTGTACTGCAACTGATACAACTTCCAGTAAATCCCGCGCTGCGCCAGCAGTTGCTGATGTGATCCCATCTCCCGCACCTGCCCTTTGTGCATAACGATGATCTTGTCGGCCCGCTGAATTGTCGATAGTCGATGAGCGATGATCAGGGACGTGCGGCCTTCCACCATGCGGCTGAGGGCGTCGCGGACACGAAATTCCGTTTCGGTATCCACGCTCGAAGTGGCTTCGTCGAGGATCAGAATCTTGGGATCGTGCGCCAGCGCGCGCGCAAACGAAATCAGCTGCTTCTGTCCGGTCGAGAGCGTCGACCCCCGCTCGTGGACTTCTTCTTTGAATCCGCCGGGCAGGGTGCGGATGAAGTCGGCCAGATTCACATCTTCCGCCGCCTGTTCCACATCTTCATCCTGAATGCGCGTCGTGCCCAAGCGGATGTTGCCTTCCACGGTGCCCGTGAACAGGAACGGATCCTGTAGGACGGTGCCGAATCGCGAGCGCAGTTCTTTCAGGTCCATATCTTTGATATCGACGCCGTCGATGCGGATCGCGCCTTTCTGTACGTCGTAAAAGCGCATCAGCAGCGAGATCAGCGTGGTTTTGCCGGCGCCAGTATGGCCGACTACAGCAACTGTGTCTCCCGGTTCGAGGACGAAGCTGACGTCGCGCAGCACCCAGTCCGGTGTATTCTTTTTCGCCGGCACTGCCGGGCTTTGCCCGGCTTGGACGGACAGAAAACCCGCCCCCACATCCTCGCTTTCCTTCGGGACATCTCCATAGGCGAACCAGACGTGGTCAAACTCCACTCGACCGGGGCCTTGCGGCCTCTTCGGCGCCGGCGGCGACACGATGTCCACCGGCGTGTCCAACAACTTGAAAACGCGCTCGCCGGCCGCCATCGCCGATTGCAGAATGTTGTACTTCTCGCTCAAGTCCTGAATCGGGCGAAAGAAGCGCTGCGCGTACTGCATGAACGCCACCAGCACGCCCAGGGTGGCAATGCCGCTGATAACAAACCCGCCGCCGAACCAGAGGATCGAAGCAATCGCAATCGCCGACAGAATTTCGACCACCGGGTAATAGACCGAGTAGGCAAGGATCGCGTCCTTGAACGCCTCCATGTGGCTGGCGTTGATGTCGGAAAACTGTTTGAAAGCGCGCTTCTCGCGATTGAACAGTTGCAGCACGAGCATGCCGGAAACCGCTTCCTGCAGATAGGAATTGATCCGGGCGATCGCGGTGCGGATGCGACGGTAGGAGTCGCGGACTTTGTCGCGAAAAATCTTCGTGACGTAGACGATGAGCGGAAGCACGGCGAAAGTGATCAGTGCCAGCCTCCAGTTCATGTTCATCATGATGCCGATGATTCCGGCCAGCACGAAGACATCTTCGAAAATCGATACCACGCCGGCCGTGAACATTTCGTTCAGCGCGTCAACATCAGTCGTGACGCGCGTGACCAGCCGTCCGACCGGATTCTTGTCGAAGAATCCGACGTGCATATGCTGCAAATGCCGGAAGATCTGCTTGCGCAGATCGAACATCACCTTCTGTCCCGTCCACTGCATGACATAGGTCTGGATATATTCCAGTACAAAGGTGAAGATCAGAATCCCCACATAGAGCCCGCCAATTTGCCCAATGCCGACCAGCGGCGTGCTGCTGAGCCGGTCGCCGATCCAGGAGTGGGCGTTCGGCGACTTCGCCAGATATTTGTCGACGGCAACTTTGGTGAGGAAGGGCCCCAGCACGTCCGCGACCGATTTCAATACGATCGCCACCAGCGCAATCACCACGTGCCATTTGTAGGGGCGCAGATAGGTGAGCAGCCGCCGCATCAGCCGGCTGTCATACGCTTTGCCTAGTACTTCTTCTTCCTGGTTGGAGGCCATCGGGCAAGAGACGAATCTGACTAAAAGATTACTCTAAATAGATGGCCGCGGGCGGCTCGGGGATGGAAAAGGTTGCTGGGCGCCCGCAGGCCTTATTCCTCCGGACTGCAACGCGGATTGGAGGGAGCAGCCGAGGGTGTGGCGTCCTTGGCGTTGATGTTCGCCTTGAGCCAGTCCCGCAGGGGAGCAAGAAGTTTGGTCCCATGCTCCTCCTGGGAGTTGGACATCGCCCGGTTGACGATTCGATACGACTTCCAGGCGGCGATTCTCTGTACTTTTCCGCCCCGCGGGATGGCCAGGCGAGTGTAATAGCTGTCACCGGTGAAGATGACTTCCACCCCCTTTTCTTCTTCTCGTTCGTTCACCATGCCCGGGGCATCAAGAATCCCGCGCAGCGATGCCAGTTGCGGCGAATCGAGCTTTCCGTCGAGAACCACGGTGCTTAGTCCTCGGCTGTTCTTCGACTGTTTTACCAGATGATACACACCCGGCCCAGAGACCAGCAGGCAAGTAGCTTCTGCCTTGTAATTAACCATACGGTCGTCGAACATCTGCAGAGTGTAAGTGGCCGGCGGCGGAATGTTGGCGGTCGCCTGCGGTTTGCCTGTCGCGGTCTCCTGTGGCTGCTCCTCCCGCCGTGCGAACTCCGGCTTACGCGGCGGCATACAGTTGTTCCGTCCCGCCTCCTCGGAAAGTTCGCGCATTTTTCGTTTGTTCATGGCGTCGAACCACTTCAGAAGAGGATCCAGTACGTCCCGGAAGGGCGTGCGAGATGCCGAATCCGGGAACGTCAGTTGTTGCCAGGAATCCGGCCGGTGGATATCCAACATCACTTGATCGTTATCCGACTTCAGCATCAGATCGGGGATTTGCTTCTGCTCCAGATTGAAGAGACGATCGTCAGAAAGAATGTGGACAACACCGCGGAACTCGCCGGCATCGAGGTTACCTTCAAACACCCGAACCTTTTGCGGCGTGTGGCGCTCCACGTGATAGTGGCCGTCCCCGCTTAGGAGCATGCAGACCGACTGCCGGTAGCTGGCTCGTTCGAGGCGGAGCAGGTAGACCGTAACCGAAGGCTCAGTCGCTTCTCCCCGACTCTGCGCAAAGGTCCATCCTGCAGCGAAGATCCCGACAAGAAATAAGAAACTCGGGAAACTCCGCCTAGCTGTCGTATTACTCCATGACCTCATGGCTTACAAACTAACTAACTCTGCGCAACACCAGCGCCGAATTCTTGGACCCAAACCCGACGCAGTTACAGACCGCATGTTCGATCGCAGCTTGTCGTCCTGCTTCAGGGACATAATCCAGGTCGCAGACTGGGTCGGACAGGTCCAGGTTTATGGTGGGAGGAATCAAATCATGCTTCATCGCCACCAGCGTCGCTGCCACTCCAGCTGCACCGGACGCGCCCTGCGGATGGCCAATCTGCGACTTCAGCGCCGACGTCGGAATCTTCGCCGCGCGCCCACCCAACGCCAGCTTTACGGCGCGAGTTTCGACTCGATCGTTGAGTTCGGTCGAAGTGCCATGTAGATTCACGTAGTCGACTTGTTCCGGCGACGCCCCAGCATCTTCAAGCGCCAGCGTGATCGCGCGCGCCGGTTCTTCCCCATCTTCACCCAGACGAACGCGATGCAGCGCCTCACAAGTTGACCCATATCCGGCAAGCTCAGCGTAGATATGCGCACCGCGAGCCTGCGCGTGCTCATAATCTTCCAGCACAAACATCCAGGACCCCTCGGCCAGTACGAATCCACTGCGATCGGCGGAGAACGGCCGCGAAGCCCGCTCCGGGGCATGATTCCACAACGGCGTCAGCGCCCGCAAAAGCGTGTAAGCCTTCACCGTCGCCGGACTAAGCGGAGCATCCACGCCCCCCGCCAGCATCATGGGTAACGTGCCCATGCGAATCTGATCGAGCGCGTATCCCAGAGCGTCGGTGGACGACGTGCAGTTTGTAGTGACGACGTGGCTCGACCCGCGAAATCCGAAACGCATCGAGATTTCGCTGGAGAGCGTCCCCATGGTGCCGGATGGGATGCAGAACACGCTCGCCTGTTTTACGTGCCCGGTATGCCACAGGCGGTACTGTTCCTCGGTAAATTCCTGCGCTCCGCCGCCCGTTCCCAGGATCACGCCGATCTGCCGTTTTTCCTCCTGCGTCATTGCCTGCGGATCGAGCCCCGCATCTGCAATCGCCTCTGCCGAAGCGGCCACCGCCAGGGGCACCGAGCGCGAAACATGTTTACGCTCGCGGGCATCGACCCACGCCAACTCATCGAAATCCTGAATTTCGCCCGCGACGTGAACCGGCAGAAACGATGGATCGAAGCGCGTGATCTTTTTCACGCCCGACGTGCCCGCGAGAATGGCGCGGCAGAAAGCCTGCTTGCCAATGCCATTCGGGCTGACCACGCCCATGCCGGTGATGACGACGCGTTTCATGGCCGCTCTAGGGTACCCCAGTCTACCCGAGGAATTGTCATAGAGACGAGTCAACGTCTCGCGTCCCATAGAATACAGAACAGGATGACTTTGGGCCTCTACCTGTCCGTGCCGTTTTGCCGGACCAAGTGCAGCTACTGCAATTTCGCCTCCGACGTGTTCTCGAAAGCGGCGTACCAAGGCTATGTAGCTCGCCTGATCGAGGACACTGCTGCCGCCCAGCAGGTTGCCTGCGAATTAGGATGCACTCTGCCCGAAACGGTAGATTCCATCTATCTGGGTGGTGGAACGCCATCGATCCTCGATCCAGACCAGCTTCGCAGGATGTTCGCGGAATTGAAGTCGCGATTTGCGGTCGCCGCCACCGCGGAGATAACCGTCGAGTGCGCGCCCGGAACTCTTACTCCGATATTGATCGAAACGCTGCTTGCCTGCGGCGTGAATCGCGTCAGCCTCGGTGTGCAATCGTTCGTCGACCAGGAAGCGCAGGCGGTGGGCCGCCTTCACAAACGCGCTACTGTACTCGAAGAAATCAGCCGCCTGCGCTCCGCTGGACTTGCCAACATCAACCTCGACCTGATTGCCGGCCTCCCCCATCAGACACCCGAGAGTTGGACGTTCTCTCTCTCCGAAGCGCTGGCGACCGGCGTTCCACACGTCAGCGTTTACATGCTCGAAGTCGACGACGATTCGCGCCTGGGAAGGGAACTGATTGCCGGAGGCACGCGCTACCACGCCCACTTCGTGCCGGATGAAGAAGCGACGGCGGATTTCTATCTGCAAGCCTGCGACGCACTGAACGCATCCGGCATTTCCCAATACGAAATCTCCAACTTTGCCCGCTCCGGCTCTGAGTCGCGCCATAACCTGAAATATTGGACTCGCCAGCCCTATTTCGGATTTGGCGTTGACGCCCATTCCATGCTTATGTCCGAGGCATCGTCGACCGTCCAATCCGTGCGCTTTTCGGCTCCCGACTCGCTCGATGC
This sequence comes from uncultured Acidobacteriota bacterium, assembly GCA_963799305.1. Lineage (GTDB taxonomy): Bacteria > Acidobacteriota > Terriglobia > Terriglobales > Acidobacteriaceae > Acidiflorens. The sequence continues at coordinate 59,655 of CAWCWX010000006.1, forward strand.
CTACATGAATCGCGGATCACGTGCGGTAACTCCAGTCCCGGAGCGCGCGGCGCTCGAAGAAAGCTTCTTCCTCGGACTGCGCCTAAATCGTGGAGTGGACCTGGAAGCGCTGCGATCAGAATTCAGCTGCGAAAGCATGGCGGCATGCGAGTCAGCGATCGAAGAATGTGTACTTGAAGGATTGTTGGGCCGACGCGAGAGGAAGATTTACCTGACGTCGCGCGGCCGTTTGCTCTCGAACGAAGTGTTTGCGAAGTTTCTGACCGAAGAAAAGGCAGTGTAGAGGCGCAGCGTGCCGCGTCTCGGGCGGAAGCAGCTGCGTCCTGTGTAAGCGGTACGCCGTGAATCGCTATCCCACTCCCGCCATTTCGAAAGTTTTAGGCATGCCGACTCCAAAAATCGGTGGTTCGCTCGGCAAAGCCTGAATGCCTGTTTCTCCCGGCCGCGTCCACACGACCCGAAATTGTGCTCGTCGCGCTTCGTGTTTCACGTCGAGGATCTCGCCCGCATGCAGTTTGGAATGTACGTCGAGCAGCACCGCGCCACTGGCGCTGACGCTGGTGGCCCTCACCAACTCCGCGAATGGACGAGCATTCCGGTCAACACCCCAGATCTGCACCGACAATTCCAGATCGTCCAATCGGCGCTCTTTTCGGCGATCCATGCTCTGGCCTTCCGGGATTCTTCGCGATCATAGCGAGGAACCCACGGCCGCGAAACATCACGCCGGTTACTGGGTACCGGTTACTGCGGATACTGGGAAAATACCCCAAAACGCGCTCCTGGAGCGCTATTTGTCGGTATTAAAGATATCCGCGACGACCTTCCACTGTTTGTCCTGTTTCCTCCACACCACCACGTACTTGCCCACTTCCGTGCTGACATTGCCCTGGGCGTCATTGGTTTTCAATTCAAACGTCCCAATGTCATAGGCGATGTCGCCAGATTTCGCTACTTCGATTTTGGTGGGACTGAAAGAAAGAGCAAATCCCGGCAGCGATGTCAGGTGGGCCCACACTTGCCGAATCTGTTCCTTGCCGGTTGCGATGGGAGCATTGAAAGGAAATGCCGACGCGTCATCCGCATAATACGAAACCGTCTTGTCGACATCCTTACTCCCCGCCGCCGCCGACCAGTCCGTGTCGAGTTTGCGAATCGCCTGCTCGTCCGGATTGGGATTTGGTTTTTGTGCGATAGAAATTGCGGTCGCTGCGATCAGTAGTAAAGCAACCGCCGTCAGCCTCATGCTTGATTTCATTGAGTACCCCTTGTGCACGTGTGCGTCGAGATATTGCCAAAGACTCGGGAATAGTGCGCCTGGGGTTCCAGGCTGTCAATGAAAGACCGGGAGCAGAGAGAATAGACCTCGCCCAAGCCTTGCGCCGTGGGCTGTATTCTCCCGCCGCTTCGCAACTGTTTGGCGACCCGCCTAGTTGTCCAGCGAGCACGACCCCGGTCCGCGAGGATCGCCGCAGGAACCGCATGGTCCCGCCGATCTCGACGGTGCTGCGCTCCCCTTCGCGGACATTGCGAAAACCGAAAGCTGAGGCGCGAGTTTCTTGCTTTGGCACTTTGGGCAGGCGGTTTTGTCCTTGCCGAACACGATTGCTTCAAACTCGTGCTCACATTCCTGACAGATATATTCGAAAATCGGCATCGGGCAAACTCCTGGCAAAAAATGGCAGTTCCGGCGCTTTGGTCCTCTTCTATTTAAAATCAAATCGTGGACACTCCGCAATCACCCGGCAAGCCCGCGCCGTTCGTGCCGCGCCGATGGCTCCGCGGCGGACACATGCAGACTGTCGCCAGCTTCCTCTTGCCGCGCCGTTTCCATGTCCCACCGGCAGAAGAGCGGTTCGTCGAAGTAGCGCCTGGCATTCAGGTTCTCTGCCATTGCCACTGGCAAACCGATCGTACAAAGGCGCTGACCATCATCATCGTTCACGGCCTTGAAGGATCAAGTGAGTCGCAATATGCGTTGGGCGTAACGGAAAAGGCGCTGGCGGCAGGCATGAACGTCATTCGCTACAACCAGCGCAATTGCGGCGGCACGGACGCGCTTGCTCCGGTCCTCTATCACTCCGGCCTGTCCGACGACGTCGCTGCCGTAGCTCGGGAAATCATCGATCGCGACCGTATTTCTCAACTGGCGCTCGTGGGCTTCTCCATGGGCGGCAACCTGGTGCTGAAACTCGCTGGAGAGTGGGGATCGCACGGCCCTCCACAGTTTCGTGCCGTCGCGGCCTGTTGTCCGTCGATGGATCTCGCCGCGTCGGCCGACGCCCTGCACGAACCCGCGAACCGGCTCTACGAGTTGTACTTCATGTTCAATTTGCGCCGCCGCATGATCCGCAAAGCCGCTCTGTTTCCCGGACACTTCGATATCAACCGCATGCGAGGCATGCGCAGCCTGCGCGATTTCGACGACAAGATTACTGCCTACTACTGCGGCTTCAATGGCGCCGACGACTACTATGCCCGAGCCGCTGCTTCGAATGTGATCGACAAAATCTGCCGTGCCTGCCCTGATCGTACATGCCGCCAACGATCCCTTCATCCGGATCCTGCCCGATACGCGCCGAAAGATCGCGGCCAATCCCAACATCAGTTTCATGGAAGCCGAGGATGGCGGCCACTGCGCCTTCCTGGGATCGCGTAACGGCAACAACAATATGAATGACGACGGCTTCTGGGCCGAAACTCAGATCGTGAATTTCCTGCGCAGGATCTGATGGACGCCGACTTCACAATTGAACTGGGAAACGACGATCCCGTACTGGATTTTCCCTGGACGGATCCGGACGGAAGGCTCGCCTACTTCGATCTGAAGAATAACCCCGAAATGCTGGCGCGCCTGGAAGAAACCAGGCAGTTTCCCGAACTCGGCGAGTTTCTGCACACCGTCAACTCCGCGCTCAGCATCGTCGAGAGCGCCAAATGCGACGCCTGGCCGGCCCAGGAATTCACTCCTGAAGAAGAGATTTTCGGCGCGGCCCACAAATTTGCAAGTTATGTAGACCTGATCTTTTCCGGGGACAGCGATCGCCAATCGCTCCCATCCCACGAGCACTTCGCCAAGCGGCTCGTCGAATTATTGCGGCATACCCCGGAAACACCTTCCTCGGTGGAAGTGTGTGTGCGGCGTGCGTACTATTCCATCGAAAAGGAAACCGTGCCCGGTTGCTACTTCACAATCTATGTGAACGGCTACGGTGACGACGAGGCCAGAGCCCGGCTGAATTGGGAGATCGCCCTGCGTTTGGTCGCGTTCGCGGTCTTGCAGTTATCGACGGCGGGGCGGATATGAGGCAGGCCGCGATCGCACACCGGTTCGGCCCGCGATGTTTTTTGCCAGAGGCGGAGTCCATTTAACCGCCTTTCGGCGCCATAATCCTGACTCGCGCCGATTCCACCCATGCTCTCCAATCCACCCGCGTTCGCATCATCGACAGCCCGAGCATCGCCAGAAAAATTGCCAGCAGCCCGAGCGACGCTCCTCCAATCCCAACACCCCGCTTCGGCAGCAGCGACAACCGCCCGTAGACAAACTCAATGTGCACCCAATACACGAGCAACGAAGTCTGGCCAAGCTGAATCAGCGGACTGAATCCGCGAGCTCCGAGTCCCCAACGACACCACGCGTAACTCAGGAACGCAATCGAAAGCAGAAGTCCGACCCGCATCAAAAAGAAGTTCGGGCTCGTGTGCCAATAGTCGTAGACCCGATAGATCTTCAACGGCAGATGATCGAACCAGCGCGCCACCGCGATCAAAGCAACTCCAACACCTCCGAAAACGGCCAGAGTCTGGGCCGGGCGCGTGCGCCTCTCGTTGCCGAAGAGAACAAATCCTGCCGCCAGTCCGGCGAATGCAAAAGCCGCCCACGGAAAGACGGGGAACAGCCACGGCTGCGGCGTGCCCAGATTATGGACTCCATTGACATAAGACTCGATTGGCCAGGGAAGCCACGAAGGCCGCCAAGTAGTCCAGAGCGGCGGCGTAATCAACGCGATCGATGTTGCACCCAGAACCGCCGTCGTGAGCAGGACCCGCCTTGGAGGCTCGTGCTGCGTGCCCGCCACCCGCAGCGCCGCCCCACACGCCAGCGCCATCAGCATCATCGACAGTCCGATCACGTTCAGAATGTCGACGCGAAACAAATCCGTCCACGGCGCCCATCCCCACGAGATGAGGTATTCCTGCAGCCGGAACAGCAATCCGAAGACAAAAATCTCAGCGCCCCGCCGGAACATCGTGCGCGTGATCTCCCCGGCACTAATACTTTTGCGGACCAGTTTGTCGATAACCAGAGCGAACGAAATTCCAGCGAGAAAAAGAAACAGCGGCGCTGGCAGCGTACCGACTAGGTGCGAGTACATAAGAAACGTACCCTTGCGGGCGTCGCCGCCCAGCCAGGAGTCGTAACAATGCGTCTGAAACATCAGCACGCAGGCAAATCCGCGCATCCAGTCGATCCAGGCCAGGCGCGAGGCTGCAGTGGGGGGCACGGCGTAAGTCTAACGGCAACCCCGGCCTGGTCAGAAGAAAGTTTGCGGTAACGAAATGCCCGACCGGAGCGCTGGCGTTCCGCCGTCGCATTCGACTCCGAAAGGAACGCAATCCCAGGCGCCCCCGCGTTCCAGGCAATGCGTGCTAGCATTTTCAAAGACGCAAGCTATGAAACGTCTCTCCATGCTCGCCGCAGCTCTGCTTTCTCTGCTGGCGATACTCAACCCCGCGTTCGCCGCCGACGAACCGAAGTGGAATGAAGTCCACACCGCGCATTTCGACGTTTTTACCGATGCCGGAGACAAACGTGGCCGCGAAGTAGCCTTGCGCATGGAGCAGATGCGCACCTTGTTCGGCCAACTCCTGCTTCGGAACAAGCTGAAAATGCCGCTGCCCATCACCGTGATTGCCTTGAAGAGCGACAAATATTTCGGCGTCGTCGCTCCCACCAAACAAAATATGGCGAAAGGGTTTTATGTGCCGGCCAGCGATCGCATCTATATCGTGCTGAATCTCTTCGAACCCGACCCCTGGCGCGCGATTGCACATCCGCTGGCGCACTATCTGATGAACTACAACTATCCGCCCACCCAGGGCTGGTTCGACGAGGGCTTTGCGGAATATTTCGGCTCCCTGCACATCTACAACAAGGGCGTCGATATCGGCGGCGATCCAGAAATGTCTTCCGAATGGTACGAAGACGCCTTCGAGAACCTGATGCGCAACGCCAACGCGCCGCAATCCCTGACCCAACTCGTAAGTTCGCCGGTGTGGCTCAACATGGTTGACCTGTTCACCATGAAGCATGACGGCTCCGGTTCGCGTGAGGGCACCCATCACACGCTGTACTACGCGCAGTCGTGGATGACGGTCCACTATCTCATCAACAAAAACAGACTGCCCGAGACCGGCGTCTATTTCGATCTGGTGCTGAACCAGAAAGTTCCGGTCGACAAAGCCATTGTGCAGGCCTTCGATCTGACTCCGGCCACGCTCGAGGAGGCGATCAAAAAATATTTCCAGTCTCTGCCCAACCTTGGCATTGCCCTTGATCGCTCGAAGGAGCCGCTCGACGAAGCCGACGTCGCCCAGCCCTACCATCTTCCCGCCCCACTTGACGAAGACGAACTCGGCATGGCCGTAACGCCCGTCGCCGACGCTACCGTGCGCGCGTTAATCGGCGACGTCATGGCGCGAATTCCCGAGCGCCGGGAACAGGCGCTACTGGAACTACAACAACTCACGGACGATCCAAAAGACAACGAACCCGCTCGCCGCGCCCTCGCCTGGGATCACATCACGCAACAAAAATTCGACGACGCTTCGGACGAACTGGAGCGCGCCTCCGAACTCGATCCCCGCGATCCCTGGATCTGGTATTACCGTTCCGTTCTGAAATATCGCCAGGCCGAAGCCACGCATCATGAAATGCAGGGTCTCGCCAACATGATGCAGGATCTGCGCGCTGTGCTCGACTGGTATCCCGAGTTTGCCGAAGCCTACAACATGCTGGGCATGGCGCGCGTGGAAGGCGGCGGCATCAACTCGGCTCTCGAAGCGCAGCGTATGGCGATTTCGCTTTCGCCCCGGAACCTGGAATACCAGTTCAATCTCGGCCAGATCTATGTCGCCGGCAAGAAATGGGATGAAGCGCGAGACCTTTTTACGCGCCTGAAGGCCGGATCCGATCCACGTGTCGTAGTCGCCGCGAAGCACCAATTAGACGATCTGGCCTCTCTGCAAAAGTACGGTATCCGCCCGCAGCGGGCAGGAGAAACCCTAACGCCCGAGGGAGCTGCCAGTTCGCCCGCCGCCGTAAGCAGCACCAATGACGATGACGAAGCCGACACTCCGCCAAAACCCTCGCCGCCCAAGCCCGGAATCACCGGGCCGGTGCAGCATCTGAAAGGGAAACTGGTCGCCAGCGATTGTGCCAAAGCGCCCGAAGCCACGGTGACGTTTCTCGTGGGCATGAAGACGTATAAGATGCACACATCCGACTACAAAACCATGCTGGTGATCGGCGAGGACCAGTTTTCCTGCGACTGGAAAAACAGAATCGTCGCCCTGAACTATCGCGCCATCGGCAAAAACGGCGGGGAACTGGTGTCGGTGGAAGTGCAGTAGTGCTTTCCGGAAAAATGGTTCGGCGGGCATCGCTTCAGCGATGCCGAAGAGTTGGGCTCTGCTGCCCCTTTTAGGGGCTGAACGTCGATTCGGATGAGGTCCCATTGCCCTGGTTAAAAATTGACGACTACAAAACGGACGGCTCACCCGCGGCCGATTCCTCCGAACGCCCCCGCCACTATTGCGCGGAACTGGAAAAGGGCCAAATCCTATTTTTCCACGAGCCCCCCTTTACCTTACCGAAAGACGACATCGATTTTCTCGTCTCCCTGAAGCCCGCCGACTCCCGACTGCACAAAAATATCTCCTACCGGCCAGAACAGGATGTCCTCCGTGGCTTTGCCGACCCCGCCAACGAAAGCCGTGTGCATGACATCATGCAGCGCTATGCCGCTGCGGTAAAAAACTTCGTTTCCGTTTTTCTTGCGCCCTACGCCGGCAAATTCCAGATGGACTACGCCAGCTTCCGCCCCATCGAAGAAGCCGGTCGTGACCTCCCTCTCCACAAACGAAACGACCTGCTGCACGTAGACGCTTTCCCCAGCCGCCCCACCCGTGGCGGACGCATCCTGCGAGTCTTCACCAACGTCAATCCTTCGACAGATCGCGTCTGGGTGGTGGGAGAAAGATTCCCGGAACTGGCCGCGCGCTTCGCAGGTTCGGCAGGGCTGAACAACTTCGCGAATGCGTCCGGCATGTTCCGTGGGTTGAAACAAAGCCTCGGCGCATTTGGCCTGCCCGTGGCCGACCATGCGCCTTACGACAAATTCATGTTGCACTTCCACGATTGGCTGAAAGAAAACAGCGCTTTTCAGAATGCAAAGGACGCGAAAGAGAAGTTGGAGTTCCCACCGGCCTCGACCTGGCTGGTGTTCACCGATTGCGTCCCACACGCCGCCCTCTCCGGCCAATTCGCCATGGAACAGACTTTCATCATCCCCGTCGAAGCCCTGGTTGCGCCCGAGGTCTCGCCCATTCGCGTACTGGAGAAAATGGCTGGACGCGCCATGAGCTAGATTGTGCGAACGGCGAGGCTCCCGTTGGTTGGTGAGCTTCGATCTGGGCTCCGGAGGGGCACGGCTTCAGCCGTGCCTCGACCTGAGTGGATTTGGCTGGCGCTTTAGCGCCCGCGGCGCCCTTCAAACCGCGCCAAAGTTCCCTTCGGACCAACCGCCCATCCATAGGTCCCCGCGAAACTAACCGCATTGAGATTCAAGTCGTCGGCGTGCCGCCAATGCATTGTCCCGCCCCTCTCCAGGTCGCTGACGTCGGTCCCATTCGTGCCGGCCGAAACGTAGTCTCCATCACCAAAATAACCGAGTGCCGAGCGATATCCTCCCGGTTGCCGTTCCGCCAGACGCCACGTTTTGCCTGAATCGCTGGAATAAGCTGCGACACCGTTCGCACTGGACGGCTCTTTGTAATCGCCTCCAACCACGGCCACGCGGTCGCCGCCACACGCGATACTGAAAATTCCACTCGAAGCATTGCCAGCCGCGATCGGAGTCTCAACCGCAGTCCAGGAAACACCGTGATCGTCAGAATGGAATACGCGCGCCGCCTTTCCGCCTCCGGTCCCGAAGTAGATGTGGCCGCCCGGGCAAAGCGCGATCGAAGTCCCACTCGCCGCAAACGCTCCTTCGCCAGCGAGAGCAGCCGGCATTTTGTCTCGTGGCAGTTCGTTCCAACGCTCGCCGTCGTCGGTACTCAACACGAGAAATTTTCCCTCCACCGGATCGCTCAGCGCGAGACAGTGCTTCGGTGAATCGCACGCCAGGGAATCAAGAAAGAATCCCGGACGCTTGTCCGAATATTGCAATTTCCAGTTCTTCCCCCCATCTACAGTCTTGTAAATCCGCGACTTGTCCCCGTCTCCGCTCGACATGACATAAGCGATGTTTTCGTCATTCGGAAGCCCTTCGACATCGCGGAAGTCGAGATCGCTGGCGCCTGTGACGGTCAACAGCTTCCAATTTTCGCCATCATCGGTCGAGTGCAGGATGACTCCATTCGAGCCGGAAACCCAAATGTTGGAGTGCGAGCGCCCGCCAGTTCCTCCCAGACAGCATTGGACGCTGACTCCGCGCAAGTTAGTATCGATTCCGGTGGTTTGCACCGACCACCACTGTGCCGCCGCAGGAAACGCAAGAGCAAAGGCGACGAAAATACTCGCAAGGGTACGCACCCGCCGATTGTAGAACAGCGCCCCCTGGCCGATTTTCGGAAAACTCACCCAATTTGTTGTACGAACTCCCGCTGTAGTGGACAATGCTGGCGATGCCTACCACACGCCGCAATTTCGTGAAGGGTGTTTCCCTGACGATCGCCGCCACTGCATTCCCGGCCAGCGCCGCGGAAAAACGCCTCCCCATCGCCTTCTCCACCCTGGGTTGTCCGGCCTGGTCATGGAGCAAGATTCTCGACTACGCCGCTGACCACAACTTTGCAGCTATCGAGTTGCGCGGTCTCGAAGGCAACCTCGATCTGCCGTCCCACGCGGTGTTCGCTTCGTCGCGAATAGCGCAAACCAAACACGAGATCCGCGCCCACGATCTCCGCATCGCCTGCGTCAGCAGCTCAGCCCGTATGGGAGAGTCCACGCCGTCAAAACGGGCGGAGCAGTTGTCCGACGCCCGCCGCTTCATCGAACTCGCGGCCGAGTTGGATGCGCCTTACGTCCGTGTGTTCGGCACGGGGTCGGGCGATGCTTCCACCGCGCCGACGGAACAGTTGAAGGAAAGTGTTGCCTCCGGCCTCAAGGAACTCTCTGCCTTTGCCGGTGAACACAACGTTACCGTGATCCTCGAATCGCACGACAACCTGGTGACCTCACCCGCCTTGCGCGAAGTGATGCAGCGTGCGGACTCCGAGCACGTCGCGCTGCTTTGGGATGCTCATCACACATTTGCCAGCGGCAAGGAAGAACCTGAATTCACGGTCAGCCAGCTTGGAAAATGGATTCGCCATACCCACCTCAAAGACTCCGTCGTTGATGGCCAAAGCAAAGACAAAGAACGCAAGTACGTCCTCACCGGGCGCGGCGACGTTCCCATTCAACGTCAGGTCGCGGCATTGCAGAAGATCGGCTACAAAGGTTTCTACTGCTTCGAATGGGAAAAAGTCTGGCATCCGGATTTGACCGACCCCGAAATTGCCATCGCCGATTATGCCCGCGTCATGACGGGCTACCTGCGCGGTGTGAAATAGACCAGCAACCGCGAAGCGGCGCAAGATTACAGCCCACGGCGGAACAGGCTGCGGAAACTGAAAAATCTATGCACAACCGTGGAAGAGCAGCCCTTTAGGCCGCGTAGGCCCGTGGGTGGCGGAGCGTCTGGCATTCAGCCCCGAAGGGGCGAAAGAAAACGCTACGCGCCCCGTTTCATTTCCTGCATCACGTGATCGCACGACCGCACGCACAACGCCATGATCGTGAGCGTAGGATTCTGGCAAGGGTTCGAAGTAAACCCCGATGCGTCCATCACGTAGAGATTTGTAACATCGTGCGTTTGCTGAAATTGGTTGAGCACCGATTTCTTCGGATCGCTCCCCATTCGCGCCGTTCCGGCCTCGTGCAGCGCCCAGCGCGGCGCCGAAGGATTCGCCCAGGTCCGGATGTTCGTCGCGCCGGCGGCTTCCAGCATTTCTCCCGCGGAGTCGCCCATGTCCTGAATCATCGCCCGTTCGTTCTCGCCGTCCGACATGTGAATCTTCAACACGGGAATGCCGTAGACGTCTTTCACGTCCGGATCGATCTCGACAAAATTATCCCAGCGCGGCAGCACTTCGCCGAACCCGGTTATTCCGAGTGAAGCCCGCGGCTCCAGCAGCGCCTTCTTGTAAGCCGCGCCGAAGCCAGGCGCGCCCCAGTTGAAATCCAGATCTGACTCGCCCTCGTACCCGTAGCCGCGAAGGAATTTCTTGTAAGGCTGCTGCCCTTTCAGATTGCGAAAGCGCGCCACATAAATCCCCACCGGACGCACCGGGCCGCCACGCGATGGTTTTGCGCCAAGTGCGGGGAAGTCGCCACTGCCGCCGCCGCTGCGCACGTGCGCGGTCAAATAGTGTCCGAGCACGCCGCTGGAATTGCCCAGCCCCGCGGGATGTTGCGGCGTCGCGGAATTGAGCAGGATGCGCGCCGACTCCTGCGTCTGCGCGCACACGATCACCACCCGCGCAGAAACTTCATGCGATTCATGCGTCACGCGATCGACGTATACCACGCCGCGGGCCCGGTTGCGGTCCGGATCCATCAGGACTTTATGGACCATCGCGTTTGAAATCAGCTTGCAGTTGCCGGTCGCCACCGCATCCGCGACCGTGGTAAATGCCGAATTGAAATAAGAATGTGTAACGCACCCGCGTTCACACGGCCCGCAATAGTGGCAAGGCCCGCGTCCATTCAGCGGACGTGTCAAATTCGCCGACCGCGAGAGCGTCGCCGTGCGCCCCAGTTTCTCTTTGATGCGATTGCGAAACAGGGTTTCCTGACAGGTAAGCGGCATCGGCGGCTGGAACTGGCCGTCGGGCAGATGGTCCAGTCCCTCGCTCATCCCCGTTACGCCGACATATTTTTCAACCAGATCGTAGTAAGGCTCCAGGTCGCTATATTCCAGAGGCCAATCTTCGCCGTAGCCGTCCTGAGAAGCCGACTTAAAATCGGCCTCGCTGAAACGCAAAGTCACTCGCCCCCAGACATTGGTGCGCCCGCCGGTCATGCGCACGCGGCCCATCCAGTCGAAGGGTTTATCTTGCGGAGTGGTGTAGGGCTCTTCGAGATCGTTGACGAACCAGTCGGAGGTATATTCGTTGCACACGTCGAACTTCGACTGGATGGGACGCGTTTTGCGTAAAATTTCCGGTGCGAGGTTCCGGTATTTCAATTCGAAGGCCGGCTTATGTTCGGAAAAATTCTTATCGGACTGCGGCCGCCCCGCCTCCAATAGAGCGACCTTCACGCCCGCTTCCGCCAGCCGTTTGCAAGCCCATCCGCCGGACGCGCCCGATCCCACCACCAGAACATCAAACGCCGATTTGCTTTTTGCCGTCATGTTGATCGTGAAGGCGAATCCTAACAAGCCGCCGAGTGTGGGTCAAAGGCATCTTTTAATTTCATCGACTCGCCCTGTGTCCTATCATCCTGAACCGTCCGGAGCCGAGGACGAGCGAGGGATCTGCGGCCCCCCCTTGCCGGAAGGCCGGGGTTCTTGCGGGCAGCAATTCTTTGTCACGACAGTCCGCCAGTGATAATATCGCCGACAATCGTCAAATTACATCGCCGAGGTTTGCCCAGCGAGATGACCCGCCGAGAAATGATCGAGAAGCTGTTCGCCGCCATGGCCGCGGGAGCAGTCTGGCCGACACTCGCGTCAGCGCTGGATTGGAAGGCCCTGTTTCTGAATTCCCAGCAGAACGAAACGCTCATTGCCCTTTCGGAAAGCATCGTTCCTGGATCGGCCAACGCCCGGGTGAACCGCTTCATCGACCTGCTGTTAAGCGTGGATACTCTGCAGAATCGGGAAAAGTTTGTCGCCTCGCTAGCGGATGTAGAACGCGCAACCGAGGCCAAGTTTGGCCGGCCTTTCTATCAACTGACCGCCGACGAAAAAGAAAATTTGCTAGCCACTCTCTCGACCGACACGGCCCATCAGAAAAACTTTGACGATCTAAAAGAGTGGATCGCTCTCGCCTACTACTCGTCCGAGGACGGGATGCGCGAACTGGGCTGGACCGGAGAGCATGCCTTTCGGGTTTATCCGGAGTGCAATCCCAGCGGCTAAAGCACGACTTGCGACCTAGCCCGATTGAGAGCCACCCTAGTCCCCGGCCGGCTCCGCGACCGGCACGCTCCACACCTCAGGCAACTTTAAATCCGGCATCACCGGCCCCGCGAACAGCCGCTGACAAGGTTTCGCCAGCCAGCGCACCCATTGTCTCGACCGCGAGACGCGCGCGCTGTCGGTGGAAATTCCAGTGTCGGCATACATCTGGCGGTAGATCTTTGAGATCAGCACAAACGCCAGCCGTGCCCGCATCGATTTGATAAACCGCGACCGCAGCCAGATCGACTTCAAACTGTAAAACGTGTCCCACACCGCCTGCGTGTGACTGCGAACCTCCTCCGCCGACATGGTCGGATGCGCCCAATAGGTCTTTGGCCGCTGCGCCTGCGGAATCAGCCAGCGCCGCGTGATCGGCACGCCCGCAATCTGTATCGGAGAATCGCCCAGATCTTTTTCCCAACGGATAAAGTCCACTGTCCCGGGATAAGGCGTCAGCGTCACAAACTGCGCAAACGCGACTTCCGCCTGCGCGGCCGCTGTCGCGGTGGCCTGGAAAGTTTCCGGCCGATCGCTGGGCAGGCCGAAGATGAACGATCCCAGCACGTACACACCGTGGCGTCGAAACGTCCGCAACCGTTCCACCAGATCCACGCCAGCGGCATTGAACTCCTTGTAGACGTCCTTCAGGCCCTCCGGCGTTACCGACTCCACGCCCACCAGCGCGCCCTTGATGTGGGCGGCATTCATGGCGTCGAGAAACTCGGTGTCTTCCGCCGCCTCCATGGTGATCTGAGTAAAGAAAATTGTGTCGGAAGGCAACTGCGCCAGCCGCGCCATCAACGTGAACCGCTCCGCCCGGATCGCTTTCAGTTCGTTGACCCGATGCGTGTTGTGTTGCGCTTCCGCCAGTTGGATGTCGGTAAACGTTACGGGATAAAAATTGTCGTCGGCGAGCGCGATGAAGCGGAATCCAAGTCGCCGCAACTGCACGATCTCCTCGATCACAGCGTCTGACCCGCGCTGCCTCGGACGCTGCCCATCTGTCCGCCACACCGAGCAGAACGAACAATGTTTGGGGCAGCCCCGCACGGTCTGGACGGATGCCCACATGTAACTCTTCCGTGGCACCAGATCCCAGCGCGCCGGCAAAAACTCAGACGCCTCGATTCGCCCACCCTCATAAATCAGCTGCGGCTTCCCCTGCGAACAGTCCGACAAGACTCGCGCCCAGGCCACGTCGCCATCGCCCTTGACCACGGCATGAGCGCCGCCCAGTTCGTGCGCCTCGTTGGGGTAAAGTGTGGCGTGGATTCCTCCAAATACAACATAGGCGCCACGAGCGCGTGCCGCCGTCCCAATCTTGTAGCCACGCAAGGCGTTGGCTGTATGAATGCCGATGCCGACAATATCTCCTGCCTGAATCTGTTCGGGATCCAAAGCCTCCAGCGTCTCATCGACCAGGCAGGGATCGCCAAAACTCTCCGGTGTAGCCGCTGCTAGAACGTATAACCAGCGTGGAGTGATGACTGCAGTGCCAAAGGAAACTTCACTGGGATTGATCAAGTGAACGCGCACGCGGCATTGCCCTCCTCCGGGCGAGGTTGCAGGGATACGCCGGAAACAGTCTGTCCGCGGATAAAAGCGGCAGATCGCGATTACCGGCGCTCAAGCATACACCCGAGGTGCCGATTTTCGCGTCAGAGGATAATACGAGTCTGGTCAAAAGTGCTCACTTTTCAGACCAGCAGGGAGGGGGGTGGGAAGGGCCCGACTTTAGTCGGGCAACCCACAGCCATGGAAATCAATCCTTAGACCGCGCTCCGGCAATGCTCAGCGCGATCCCACCCGCAATCAACACCGCACTGACGATCGGCGACACTTTTTTACTATGACTAGTCTGGACCCCGATATTGGTGTCGCCGATTTTGATGCCCTGCTTCTCGGAACTGGGAAAGGGCACCACCAGCGATGCGATGCCAAGCGCAAGGATCACTATTCCTGCATACAGAAGCATTTTCATAGGGCGTCCGCGAAATCCTGGAAAAGGGAAGGCTCCGCCCTCCATTTTCCACATTGGATCACACGAGTCTGCTCACTATTGCTCACCCTCTATCTCGGGTCACGGACACTCTATGTGGGGTCGGAGACCTAGTCCGGGTTTGTCGGTATCGCCTTTCCCATTTTGGGTCGAGCGCTCCGAACTTCGGCGGTACCCCTCCCCCCTCGGTCTTCTGGAATCAATGTTTTAGCCCATGATTTTCGTCCAAAATCCTGTGTTCAAAGAACTTACAGCCAAAATCCAGAAAACAAACGGGTTGTGCGGACGAAAGTCCGCGCTACCAAACGAGCTATAGTATTTATAGAGCGGTTATCTTACAGGATGGGGTCGATCGAGGGCAAGGCGATTCTTGTCGTTGAAGTGGTTACTGAGGGGAAGCGTGCTGCCTGCCGTCCCCGAGTTCCATTACACTTCATCGGATGGACACGCGAGAGACCCCTTGCGATCTGCCCGCAGCTAACGAACACTCCAGACAGGGGCGTCAGTGTAACGGGAACACAGCACTCTGTCACAGTCGCAGATGCGGGTTCGAATCCCGCCGGTCCATTCTCCATTCTGTGGAGGACTTTTGTTTGAGGAGAAAACGCAGAGACAATCTCCTCGAGTAACTTGACACCGCTGGGCGGTTCGCCCAAATACTGAAATTGACAGGGTGCTTACACTACGGATTTTTGAGAAAAGGCTCCGAACATTCGGAGCCAATATCTTTGGGTGGCAGGCCTTCAGCCCTGAGGGCTTTTCCAGCCTCCTGGACCCCTGGCCTCGCTCAGTGTCCCGCGCTGGGATCCCCCGTAGCCGCCGGCGCGTGATCCACCGCCGCCGGAGGCCCCAGCAATTCCGTAAGGATGGGTTTCAGCGCGTCCGCCCACACCTGATACGCCTTCGTGGTCGGATGGAGTTTGTCGTTGGCGTTCATCATCCCGTCGAAAAGATTTCCCTCGCCGTCAGCGAGCTTGTCGTTGATATCCAGATATCGAATCTTGCGGCCATCAGCAAATGACGACAGATTGCGGTTGATCCTGTTAATGACAGGCATGAACGTCATTTTGTCGTTCCGCGGGAAGATGCCCATCACGATGATGGTCGCGGCGGGCGCCTTCTCTTGAATCACATGCACAATCGCCCGCAGACCTCGGCTAGTATCCTCTGCTTTCGCTTCGACTCCATCTGGGCCCGCCAGAGCGCCTACATTGTTGGTGCCGGCGAGCAGCACGACGACTTTGGGATTAACTCCATCCAACTCGCCATTCTGTAAACGCCAGAGGACGTTCTGCGTCTGGTCCGCGCCCCATCCGAAGTCGGCCGCGTTCCAGCCGAAGAAATTTTGTTTCCAGTTGGCGAGCAGTTCCGGATAGTCGAGAGCGCCCCATCTTCGGGCAATCGAGTCGCCTTCGAAATATACGTCGATTCCGGATTGCTTGGCCTTCGCGAGTAACTGGGAATGAGCGACCAGAGAGTTTGCGTCCGTGCGAAAAACCGGCTGATCGGCGGGAAGGTCCCACGCTGCGGCGTGATAGTTGAGGAACTTGTCTGCCCAGGGGATGAAGTACTTCCAGTTCGGGGCGTCAGTGTGGCCAGCATCATGCTGGCGCCAGGCGAGTTGGCCATCGAGCAGTCCGGTATTCACGGGCGGCATTTTCGCGTGGTGATAGTCCTCATTCACTCCGAGGTCTTTCGCGCCCAACAGGCGGAAGACGGGACCGGCGGCGATCGTTGCCATGAAGCTGCCTTGTTGGTCGAGCCATTTGGCATCCCCCATTTCGGGGACTCCATAGCTGATGAATGTCAGCCGCGGCGCGCACAGCGCAATCAGTTCGTTTGAGTCGACCGGCAAGTTACTGGCGTTCATGCTTCCGAACGAAGCCTGGGACGCGCCGTACTTCAGGAAATTTCCCGCCATCCAGTGATACTCGCCGGATCCGGTGAGGTTCTCCACCATTTCTCCAAAATTGCGTCGATAGGGCTTGGCGCCTCCTTCTCCTGACGACCCGACCAGCGCCACCGCAAAGCGCGTGTCGAACGCCATCGTCACGAGCGCGGCCTTTCCGTAACGCGAGACGCCTTCGATGCCCACGCGTTTCGCGTCCACATTTTTGTCGGTCTCAAGATAGTCAAGCGCACGCGAAGCTCCCCAGGCCCACGCCCGCAAGCGCGCCCCAGTCGTCCGGCTTTCGAGGCTGACCCTTATTTGTAAGGCCAATGATCCCCTGCGTCAGGCCGGCGCCGTTGTCGGCTTGTATGGTGCTGGTGTCGAGCAGCACGTAACCCCAACCGTTGGCAATCAGTTGTTCCGTCGACGGCGGATCGCTCCCCATCATCTTCTCAAATTCCGGATGGCTGGCGATGAATTGCCTCATGGCCGCGGTGCTGAAGAGGATCATCACTGGCACAGGCCCCGTGGCATTCCCCGGCGTGACCAGCGTCATCTCGATATCGACGCTAAGCGGCGGATACGCCGAATTGTCGACGTGGCCGACCAGTTGCTTCTCGACTACGGGGAAAACCCCGGCCTTCAAATCGGTTGTACCCTTCACGGACCAGGTCACGTTGGGGACATTGGGCGGGATGCGGCCGACTACCTCGCGCTCAAAGTCCCCGACAATCTCCGGACGCCGCTGCTTCCACCATTGTTCCGCCGAGGTGACCCTTTGTCCGTTCTTCAACGTGAGCGCATCAGGTAAGTCGCCGTACGGATTCGCCTTCGCCTCATCGTAATTGGCGTGGTTCGAATCTCTTTCGTTCCCACTCGGCCCCGGACGGAGGGCTTTGATCCCCAGTTGGTCCATCATGTTCTGTTGGTCCCTCTCGGCCGTCCAATTCGCCGGCGCTTGCTGTGCCACAACCATATGACAAACCAGGACGGCGAACACAGCGAAGGCGGTCACCCTTGAGGGTGCTTCCTTCGAGAGTACGGGTAGAATCACGTTTGAGGCTTGAACCATGATGTTGTCGCCACAGGCTATCGGACATTGCCGATCCCAAATGATAAATCTGTTTCAAGAAATTCCACCCAATACATGACCTTTCACACCAAGACCGAGCGCGCCCACATCCATCTGACGCCGCAGGTCGAGGGCATTTTTAGTTGATGGTCAAGTATGAAGTGAAGATCGACGCAATTTCAAACACGGTCGCGAATACGGCAAACGTTGCGTGAAATGCCGGGTTGTCGACGAAGATCGCGAAAACGGCCCTAAACTTCGTGGACATCGCTACTTGATCGAAACCAACCTCTCCACCAACTCCGAGTAGTCCTTTTTCTCCAGCCCGTGCACCTGCTTGTTGTACTCATCCACCTTGCTGGAGTAGTTCATGGAGCAGAACTTCGGTCCGCACATGGAGCAGAAGGCTGCTGACTTGTAGCCCTCTTCGGGCAGGGTTTCGTCGTGCATGGAGCGGGCGGTTTCGGGATCTAGCGAGAGTTCGAATTGTTTTTCCCAGTCGAATTTGTAGCGGGCGTAGCTCAGGGCGTCGTCGCGGTCCTGGACTCCGGGACGCTGGCGGGCGATGTCGGCGGCGTGGGCGGCGATTTTGTAGGCGATGATGCCGTCTTTTACGTCTTTCTCGTTCGGCAGGCCGAGGTGTTCTTTGGGAGTTACATAACAGAGCATCGAGGCTCCGTACCAGCCGATCATGGCAGCGCCGATGGCGGAGGTGATGTGATCGTACCCGGGAGCGATATCGGTCACCAACGGGCCTAACGTGTAGAACGGAGCTTCGTAGCAAAGCTCGTTTTCTTTTTCCACTTGCTCTTTGATCTTGTGCATCGGGATGTGGCCGGGGCCTTCGATCATGACCTGGACATCGTACTTCCAGGCAATCTTTGTTAGTTCGCCGAGGGTTTTTAGTTCAGCGAATTGGGCTTCGTCGCTGGCGTCGGCGATGCAGCCGGGGCGGAGGCCGTCTCCGAGAGAGAAGCTGACGTCGTACCTGGCGAAAATCTTGCAAATGTCTTCAAAGCACTCGTAGAGGAAATTTTGTTTGTGGTGATGGGCCATCCACTGGCCGAGAATTGCGCCGCCACGGCTCACGATGCCGGTGATGCGTTTAGAAACCATCGGCAAATATTGAATCAGCACTCCGGCATGGATGGTCATGTAGTCGACGCCTTGCTGGGCCTGCTCTTCGATTACTTCCAGCATCACGTCGCGGCTCAGGTCTTCGACCCGCTTCACTCTCGAAATGGCCTCATAGATTGGAACGGTGCCGATCGGAACGGGCGAGTGGCGCAGAATGGCTTCGCGGATTTCGTGGATGCCTCCGCCGGTGGAGAGGTCCATCACGGTGTCGGCGCCGTAGTGGACGGAGGTGTGCAGCTTTTTCAGCTCCTCTTCCACGTTGGAAGTGACCGCGGAATTTCCGATATTCGAGTTGATCTTGCACAGCGAAGCCACGCCGATGCACATGGGTTCCAGTTCGGGATGGTTGATGTTCGCGGGGATGATCATGCGTCCACGGGCGACTTCGTCGCGCACCAGTTGGGGAGAGATCTTCTCGCGGTGGGCGATGTAGGCCATCTCTTCCGTGATTGTGCCTTGGCGGGCATAATGCATCTGGGAGAAGTTGCCGTCGCGGTTTTCGGCGCGGCGTTTCGCCAGCCATTCCGCGCGCGGTTTGGGTGTTCCGCTGAAGCCACTGCTGTCGTTTCCGTTGGATGGATTGCTATGTGCTGCGGACATATCGAGGGCACCGTCCTGGAAGAGTCAAACCGCAATTATACGCTGCGGGCGCGGGGTGGAATCGGTTGCCGATCGCGCGCATGCTGACGCAGTTCCAGAGAAACTGTGGAAGAAAGCAATCGGCGTCTGTAGAAAATTGAATCTCTCCGGGAGTGGGATGAATCCAACGCTTTCAGATAGTTGTTATAACGAATAAATGGTCAAGCAGCCAACGGAGGAAACGATGTTCAAGAAACTGATGTCGACGTCCGACGATCTCACCTTAACAATCCTGCGGGTGGTGCTGGGAGTGGTGTTCTTTGCCCACGGCGCGCAGAAAATGCTGGGCTGGTTCGGTGGCTATGGCTTCCACGGCACGATGGGATTTTTTACTCACCAGTTGGGGATTCCCGCGCCTCTCGCTTTCCTGGCGATCATCACCGAATTCTTCGGAGGACTCGGACTGATCTTCGGTCTGCTGACCCGCATCCCGGCGCTCGGCATTGGAGTGGAAATGATCAGCGTGATCTTCATGGTGCACTTGCCCAACGGCTTTTTCATGAACTGGACGGGCGCGCAGAAAGGCGAAGGCTTTGAATATCATCTGCTGGCCATCGCCATTTCGGCTGTGTTGCTGCTGCGCGGGGCCGGTGCGTACTCGGTGGATCGAGCACTGAGCCGCAACTAGGCTGGGCAGGAGTTCTGGCGGCGTTGATGGCTGGGCTTCGTGAGGCGCTCGTCTCAGGCCTTTTCTCGTCAATAATCAGGACCGAGTTCGGCCTCTCCCGCCGGCGCAAGTCTTACGTCCGAACGGAAGTTGGTTGCTCGGTCTTTATATCATTGTGCTGCCGAACTGGGACGAACGATGGTTTGGTCGGAAGCGTTGGATAACTTTCTGCAAAATAGGTCTGGCTATAATGGCCGCGTGCCGCAAGAGGGTTCGCATCCTGAGCGGGGGCGACTCGATTCGTGAGCTATGGAACGAATACCATCACTGGACGGTTTGCGAGCGATCTCGATCACGCTGGTCATCCTGAGCCACCTAGTAAAGTGGAAGCATGTTTCTCTCGAAGTGCTCGGGAGCTATGGTGCTCTCGGTGTGCACGTCTTTTTCGTACTTTCTGGCTTCTTGATTACCAATCTTCTGCTTCGGGAATATGAGCGGACTTCCACAATTCAATTGGGCGATTTTTATGTTCGCCGAGCCTATCGAATTTTCCCGGCAGCGTTCGTGTTCATTGCGGTCGTCATAGTTCTGTATTGGCACCAGATGCGGTGGTACCACACGGTGGCGGCAGTGTTGTATGTCGCGAACATGGACATCTCGCGGCCGTGGATTTTCGGGCACCTCTGGTCGCTCGGTATCGAGGAACAGTTCTACCTGCTTTGGCCTTTCGCACTGAAGAAGTGGCAGAGTCACAAGACTGCGCTGCTGCTGTGCGTCTTGATCGCGACGCCAATATTTTGGATGGTCCTCTATGCCTTTAAGGTGCGCAACGGGCTTCTCGGCAGTTTGCCTGCATACGCCGATCAACTCGCCATCGGCTGCCTGCTGGCGATCTTTGCGCCGCGCATTCCCAAGATCAGAGGCTGGCTGGCATTTGTACTGGTTTTCGCGACGTTCTTCATTCCGTGGTTTCCCGCGACCAGCACTAGCCGGACATTATTCAGGCTTTTCGTTCTTCGCAGTCTGCTCAACCTATCCATCGCCGGTCTTGTGCTACACGTCATCCAGGTTCCCTATCGTGCGCTCAACTGGTCCCCAGTCGCATGGTTGGGAAAGATCAGCTACAGCCTGTATCTGTGGCAAGAATTGTTCTGCTCGAACCCCTCGCTCCACCTTGGATATTTTCTTGTGATACCGGCGCTGGGTTGCGCGAGCCTGTCGTATTACTGCGTTGAGCAGCCCATGCTGCGCCTTCGAGAAAGGCGCTCCCGATCCCGGCTGTCCGAGCAGCGCCCGGCGCTTTCCCCAAATGGCACCGCTCTGGACGCTCCTACCGTGACTTAGCTCTGGGAGAATCAGCGGCCCTGGGTTGGCTACGGCCATAGTTGACGTCGGCGGCACTGTCTCTGCTTTTCGAAGATCGATCTGAGAAGAAACTGCGAAAATTTCAACGTGAGATTCTGAATGTTTGTTCCGTTTTCTGCAACTCAAGGTTTCCTTGACAGTCCCGAGACGAGGCGCACTCGTTCGGACAATTGTTCAGGCAAGACCCAGGTGGTATCAATACTCCGCTTCCCACTCCGCATGAGCGCAGCGAACTGAATGTCCATAACGTTTCGGACGATGAACTCTTCACAAAATGGTATTACTACTAGTCCCCTAAAACTCGGGGCCAAACAAGCCGGAGCCAGACGAACGGATGTCCACCGTTCGGCCGGCTGGAAGTTGGTTGTCGAGTCGATCAGGGCGTAGTGACGAACTTCTAAGACAGAAAGCATCGAGAGGAAACTGGTGGGCGCCGACGAGATTCCCGAAATTTCGACTGTCAACGATGGCGCTGATGGCGACCTTGGGCAGGCAAGGTTCCGCAGCAGCATGGCGTCAATCACCCGGCAGTCATCGATCTCTTTTCTGGGAACTACCGCCACGCTGGTGGTCGGCTATTTGTTTCGCGTCTATTTGGCCCGCACACTAGGCGCGAAATTGCTGGGCTGGAATGCCCTGGGAATCGGTTTATATGCCCTGTGTCGTCTGGTCGGCGATCTTGGTTTGCCTTATGCTGCGTCGCGGTACGTAGCAATTTACAGCGCCACCGAAGAAGGGGACCGGTTGCGTTCCTTTTTTTGGCGAGCGCTCTGGTGGTCTTTGGCGGCGACCTCCATTCTGTGCATCGCAGTGATTTCAGCGCGGGAACGCATCGCGGCGCAGTTCTTTCACGATCCCGAACTCGCCGCCTATATTCCCTTCTATGCGGTTCTGATTCCGATCGGTACCGCCAGTTCGTTTGCGTTGCAGGCTCTTAGCGGATTGAAGAAGGTGAGCCGCAGAACTGTGATCACCCACTTCATCTCGTTTCCGTTCATGATGGTTGCCACGCTGATAGCGGTGAATCGCGGTTTTTCGCTGCGTGGATATATCACTGCACAAATCATGGGAGAAGTTCTCTCGCTTGCCCTCGCCGCCTGGACCATCCACCGCACGAGCCCGATGCTTTCGCGCCTGTCAGATATTGCGGGTGCCGCATTGCAGACGGAAACGTGGTGGTACGCATTGTCGCTGCTGGCGATCTCGTTGCTTCAATTTGCTGGATCAAAGGCCGATCGGCTCATCCTGGGGCATTATCTGAAGGCACAGGATATTGGAATCTATGCCGCGGCGGCCGCGGTAGCGGCTTTGTGTTCCATGGTGTTGCAAGCCATCAATTCCATTTTCGGGCCCATGATTGCTGAGTTGCATGCCCGCGGAGATCACGTTCTACTGCTGCGGCTTTACCAGACTCTGACCAAATGGGTTGTGGCTCTAAGCCTGCCGCTGATTCTGACGCTTGCGTTTTTCTCGCGGTCGGCAATGGGAATCTTTGGCGTGGAATTTCAGGCGGGAAGCCTTGTTTTGGCGGTGCTGGTGCTCGGACAATTGGCCAACGTGGGGACCGGTTCCGTCGGCACGCTGTTACAAATGTCGGGCAATCAGAAAAGGATGATTCCCGTACAGGTCGTAGTGGCCGCTCTGGCGCTGATCGGAAACGTAATTCTGATTCCTGTCTTCGGGATTACAGCTGCAGCGTTTGTGGCCGCTTTCGCGCTCGCCGCCACGAACGTGCTCTATCTTCGAGTGGTTTGGCGACGCATGGGTCTTTTTCCTTACAACGCCAGCTATTTCAGGCTGATTGTTCCGGCGGCGGCCACCGGCGTAACGATCTGGCTACTCCATCTGAAACTCACTCCGAGCCTGCCGGCAATTCCTCTGCTGGGTGTGGTGCTGGCACTGTCGTACAGTGTCTTCATGATCGGGGTTGTTGCCCTGGGCCTGACCGCCGACGACCGTGTCGTAGTCCATCTGGTGCGAGTGAAAGCACAGTCAATGTTTGCGAACCGTTAGACGCGGCCCAGAGTGTCCAATCGCGTCGCCGAATCCGGTGCAGTTCAGTTGCGCAACGTCTTACCCGTCTTCAGTGTGAATTGAATCCGCTCCTGCGTCTTCCTCTCTCCGCACAGCGACTTGAAGGCTTCGCGCTCCAGGTCGAGCACGTATTGTTCGCTGATGGGAGTGCCGGGAGTGATATTTCCGCCGCAGATGACTTCGGCGATTTTGGTCCCGAGCTTCTGCTCGTGGTCGCTGATGAAGTCGCCTTGACGCATCAGGTGCACGCCCATTTTGAGCGCAGCGAGAATGTTTTCTCCCGGAGCGGGGATGTCGGTTCGCATGACCGGCGGTTCGTAGCCGGCGCGGGCGAGTTCCAGGGCGCGCTCTTTGGCGTCGGAGAGCACGCGTTCACGATTCATGGTGATGCGATCGGAGTTGGAGACGAATCCGAGACCGCGGGCTTCGTGCGCTGACGTCGCGACTTTGGCGGTGGCGATGGTTTCGAAAATTTTCTTCATCGCTTCCATGGTCTCTACGGACTCGCCGCGGCCGTCAGGGCGAATGGATGTGGCGCTGTCGACGGCGCGCAGCAACATCTCCTTGCAGCCTCCGCCTCCGGGCAGCAGGCCTACGCCGACTTCCACCAGTCCCATGTAGAGTTCGGCGTGAGGCTGGCGGGCGGCGGCGTGGAGCGAAACTTCGCAGCCTCCGCCGAGGGCAAGGCCGAATGGCGCGATCACGACCGGCTTGTTAGAAAACTTGATCGCCTGCGTCATGCCCTGAAATTGGCGTATGGCGAGATCGATCTCGTCCCATTCTTCTTCCTGAGCCGACATCAGCAGCAGCATCAGATTGGCGCCGACGGAAAAATTCTGCGCGTCGTTAGTGATGACGAAGGCGTTGAAGTTGTCGCCAGCACCGCCGGGCTTCAGACTTTGTAAAATCAAAGAGACGATGTCCGCGCCCATCGAATTCATTTTGGAATGAAACTCGATGCAGGCCACGCCGTCGCCGAGATCGACCAGCGACGCACCAGCATTCTTCTTGACGACTCCGTTCGATTTCTTCGCGACTTCGACCGACCACACGCCAGCGGGGACGGTTACCGGTTGCCAGTTGCCGGTTGCCAGGTCCCAATACTTGCGGCCCGATGGAGCCTTGGTGTCATCCGCGTACCAGGATTTTTGTCCGGAGGCCAGTAACTTTTCCACGTTCGCCGGAACTGGGTGCTGCTCCTTCTTCATGCGCGCCACTGTCACTTCGATTCCGGCCGCGTCCCAGAGTTCGAAGGGGCCAAGTTCCCAGTTGAAGCCCATGCGCATGGCGCGGTCGATTTCGACCACGGTGTCGGAAATCTCGGGGATGCGATTGGCGGAGTAGGTCCAAAGATCGGACAGCGCAGACCACAGGAATGCTCCCGACTTGTCGGCTTTTTGCGGAGGACTGCCATCGAGGCCGAGCAGCATGCGGATGCGGGCGCCGGTTTGCTCGACGTTCTTGGCCATTTCCAGGGCGGCGAATTTCGCCTTCTGGCGCGGACGGTACTCGAGCGTCTTCCAATCGAGACCGAGGCGATCGTCGTCACCGCCTTCCCCTTTGACTTTCTTGTAGAAGCCTCCTTTCGTTTTGTCGCCGAGCATTTTCTTTTCCAGCATCTGGCGGTAGAAAGCGGGAAGTTTCAGGTCGCCGCGTTCGTCGAGAGGCTGAGACTTGGTCATGTTGGAGACGACGTGTCCGAGAATGTCGAGGCCGACCAGGTCGATGGTTCGAAAGGTAGCGGAGCGGGGCCAGCCCAGAGCTTGTCCGGTGAGCGCGTCCACGTCTTCGATGCTCATGTCCATTTCCTGCATGAGTCGCATTACGTTGAGGACGGAAAAAGTTCCGATACGGTTGGCGATGAAGTTAGGAGTGTCCTTGGCGAGCACGACGCCTTTGCCCAGTTGCGTGTCGCAGAAATGAGTGACCGCTTCGATCAGGGCCGGATCGGCATCGGGAGTGGGAATCAGTTCCAGCAGGCGCATATAGCGCGGAGGATTGAAAAAGTGGGTGCCGAACCAGCAGCGGCGAAAGTCGTCGGAGAAACCCTCCGCGATCTTAGCCACGGGAAGACCGCTGGTGTTGGTGGTAACGACGGTTCCCGGTTTGCGGATGGCTTCGACTTTTCTTAGCAGCGAGCGCTTGATTTCGAGATTTTCGACGATGGCTTCAACAATCCAATCAACATCGGCGAGGCGTTTGAGATCGTCTTCGAAATTTCCGACGGTGACCAGGCGGGCAAGGGCCGGCTCGTAGAAGGCTGCCGGTTTCGATTTCCTGGCGGCGTCGAGTCCGGCAGCGGCTATCTTGTTGCGGGCGGGCCCGTCGGCGTCAGGCGGAACCATGTCGAGCAAGAGAGAGGGAACACCGGCATTTGCAAAATGGGCGGCAATGCGCGCGCCCATCGTGCCCGCGCCGAGAACAGCAACTTTGTGGATACGTTTCATGAAAGCAAGACTCCGAAACTGACTGGCCGTGAATGATGAGTGTGAACGATCGACGGCAACCGCCTAAGGAAGTTTATCCACCACCCAGTCGTTCTTGCCACTGTCGACGACAATGATTTCCGAAAAGCGGCGTCGTATGCGGGTCCCGGCACTGGTGACGAGCACGATGGCAAAGCGGTAGCGGCCGTGGCTTCCTTGTCCGCGTGAGATTTCAAAGGCCCGGTCGGTGCTACCGGCGAAGAACTGCTCGAATTTCTCGGGATCTTGCGAATGGCGCACACGATCGCTGAGCAGCACCATGCCGGTCTCAAGATCATCTGTTTGCCAGGCGTGAAGAAAACGGTTGGTGGTGGCTAGAGCGAACACATAATTCGGATCGGGCGGGTCGGGCGGTTTCGAATGATGTTTTTTTGCGGCGGCTGCCGGCAGGAGCGATAACAGCAAGATCAGGGTGACGGGCAATCCGAGTCTGACGGTTCGAGAAATCCTCATGCTTTCCCGTTTTGGCAGTCCTTCGCTGCCCTGTCATTGTGCGGGCTGGGGGCCCCGAACCGCAAGGGCGCCGGGCCGTAAATATAAAGAGTAAGTGGGCCATAAGTTGACGTATGATGGTTTCTTTAAGGATTTATTATGAGTACTCCGTATGGTCTTCAGGTTACGGAAAGCTGTGTAATCTGCAACCTTCGTCACGCCAGTTGTTTTTGCGATCTTTCCCCGCAGTCACTCGAGGATCTCGACAGAATTAAATACGCCAGCGCCTTTCCTACCGGAGCGGTGTTGTTTGTGGAAGGCCAGACGCCGCGCGGAGTGTATGTCATCTGCAGCGGGCGCGCCAAGCTGACTACGACTTCGCGGGAGGGCAAGACGCTGATCCTGCGTATTGCGCAGGCAGGCGAGATCCTCGGCTTGCACGGAACCGTTTCAGGAAGGCCCTACGAATTGACTGCCGAAACCTTGCAGCCCTGCCAGTTGGATTTCGTGAAGCGCGAGGATTTCCTGAAGTTTTTGCAGGGCCACGCCGACGCCTGCCTGCTTGCCGCGCAACACCTCAGTCATGATTGCCAGAGCGCATACGAGATGATCCGGTCGCTGGGCCTATCCCATTCGGTGACGGAGAAACTCGCGCGGCTGCTGCTGGAGT
Source organism: uncultured Acidobacteriota bacterium (assembly GCA_963799305.1). GTDB lineage: Bacteria > Acidobacteriota > Terriglobia > Terriglobales > Acidobacteriaceae > Acidiflorens. The sequence continues at coordinate 86,445 of CAWCWX010000006.1, forward strand.
GGGCGAACGGCGGGGAAGAGACGAAGGAAGGTATCCGCATCAAGATTGCCCTGACGCATGAAGAAATCGCCCAACTCATCGGCACCTCGCGCGAAACTGTAACTCGCGTGCTCGGAGAGTTTCGCGAAAAGGAGTTCGCACAACTGCGGGGCTCAACGCTGATGATCCGCAATCGCGCGGCGCTGGAAAGACTGATCGCAAACTAGGCCCCTGTGGGCTTTCTCGGTGACCTCTGCGACCTCCGTGGTTAAGGAGTCGGCCGTCTTTGGTAGAAAGCCGCCCGTGATAGACTCCGATTTCTGTCACGTCATGTCGTCCGCTCTGCCGTCCGCCAGTAGCATTGCCGCCGAGATCCGGGCGAAGTCCATTTCCCCAGTGGAAGTCGCGCGGCTTCATCTCGATCGTATTGACCAGCTCAATCCCAACCTGAACGCGTTTGTCGACTGGCAAGCCGAGCGCGTGCTGGAGCAGGCGCGCGCCTCCGAAAAGGCTCTGATGAGTGGGGACGAGCTGGGGCCTCTGCACGGCGTTCCGCTTTCCATCAAAGCATCGATCGACGTCGCAGGGCATCGTTGCGAAGCGGGCACTCGTCTGCGGGCCGGTTATGTGGCGGCGCAAGATGCGCCTCTGGTCGCGCGTTTGCGGGCTGCGGGCGCCGTGATTCTGGGAGTGACCAACAGTCCGGAATTGCTGATGGCGTGGGAGACTGACAATCTTCTCTACGGGCGAACGAATAATCCCTGGGATTTGACACGCACGTCGGGTGGATCGAGTGGAGGAGAGTCGGCCGCCATCGCTGCCGGACTGTCCGCGGGCGGTGTTGGCAGCGATGGGGGCGGCTCGATTCGCGAGCCTGCGCACTTTACCGGAATCTGCGGCCTGAAGCCGACCCCCGGACGCATTCCTTCCACGGGACACTTTCCAAAATCGGGTGGTCCATTTGCTTTGTTGGGAGTGGTGGGGCCGATGGCGCGCACGATCGAGGATTTGAAACTTCTCTTCGGCGTGATGGCGGGACCGGATGACGGCGATCCTTCTTCTGCCCCTGTGCTGTTGCGCGAGGTGGGCAAGACCGAGTTGGGTGCGACCAGCGTTGGCTTTTTCGAAGACGACGGCCGGACTCCGGTCACAACGGAGACACGGTTAGCGGTGTCCCGCGCCGCAAGTTTGCTGTCGGAGCGGGGATTGCGGGTCGAGCAATTTCGTCCCGAGGGACTTGAAGAAGCGCGGCAGCTCTGGTGGAAATTTTTCGGCACCGCGGGAGGCATGATCCTCGGCCCCATGCTGCTCGGTCGCGAGTCCGAACTGAGTCCCTTGCTGCGGCAATTTTCGTCGTGGACTTCGGCGGAGCCCGTGCACACAGGAGAATCTCTGCTGGCCACGTGGTTGGGACGCGACGACGTTCGCGAACGAGTTCTTTTGCAGATGCGACAGTATCCGGTATTGCTTTGTCCCACCGCCGCCGTACCGGCCTTTCGCCACGGCGAACGCGAGTGGCAGGTGGAAGGCAAAACGGTGAAGTACCTCGATGCGTGGAGTTACTGCGAGTGGTTTAACCTGCTGGGTTTTCCAGCCGTTGTTGTACCGGTCGGCTTCTCGTCCGAAGGACTACCCATCGGTGTGCAGATTGTCGGGAGGCCGTGGGAGGAGGAACTGGTGTTGGCGGTGGCGTCTGTTCTTGAAGAGGCAAGAGGAGAGTTCCCGCAACCACCACTGTAGTGCCGGCGCGACGGCCTCGTCCGACGACTAGTGGTTTTGTACTATTATCCGCTGCGTACTGATGGATTAGGCTGGTTGACCTGTGGGCGAGCGCTGGTTTTCCGCAGACAGCGCCTTTCTGACGCGACTACGATGATGTGGGGATCCAAACTTCCGGTTATTCAGAGGCTGCTGCGCGTCCTGGTATTTTTCTTACTTCTCACGGCGGTCTATCTCTATCCGTTTCCACAAGCCAACATCATTTATCCGGCTGTGGTGTTGATGCACGCTTTTTTTGGCGTGGTCGCGACCATCTTGTTGATCGTGACTCTGGTGCCGTTGTTGCGCGAAGGGAATCTGGTTTGGAAGCTGGGCTGGATTCTGGTGGCGGCGGGGGCAGTGCTGGGCGTGGTATTGATCCGCACCGGGACGCCGCACAGCGAATATCGGTGGCTGTACGCACACATCATCGCCTGCGTTGCCGGATCTGCCTGTTTGCTGGCGGAGTGGCTTGGAAAACGCGGCTGGCTCGGTTCGAACGCGTTGGTTCGCGCGGTGGTGTGCCTGGCAGTGTTTGCGGGAATTGGCTGGGCGGCCAAGTATCAACGCGAGACGCGCTGGCTGAGCTATTACGTTATCCGGAACCCACCGCTGCCTCCAACCACCATGGACGGCGAAGGCGACGGTCCCCAGGGGCCGTTCTTTCCCAGTTCAGCGCAGGTTTATGGCGGAGAGAAAATTCCCAGCAAGTTCTTCATGGAGTCGGAGTCCTGCAAGCGCTGCCATGAAGACATCTACAAGCAGTGGTCGAGTTCGGCGCATCATTTTTCGTCGTTCAACAACCAGTGGTATCGCAAGTCGGTCGAGTACATGCAGGACGTGGTTGGGACCAAGCCTTCGAAGTGGTGCGGCGGATGCCACGATCCGGCGGTGCTTTACGCCGGCAAAATGGATACGCCGATCAAGCAGTTCGTCCACAGTCCAGAAGCGCAGGCCGGACTCGGCTGCATGATGTGCCACTCCATCGCCGACGTGAAGAGCACCATGGGTCAGGCCGATTTCTTCCTGGAGTATCCCAAGCTGCATGAGCTCGCGGCCAGCAAGAATCCGGTGATTCGCTACTTGCACGACACCATCACGAAACTGAATCCCGAGCCGCATCGCCGTGTGTTTCTCAAACCCTTCATGCGCGAGCAAACGGCGGAGTTCTGTTCCGCGTGCCACAAAGTTCATCTCGATGTTCCCGTCAACCACTATCGCTGGATTCGCGGCTTCAATGAATACGACAACTGGCAGGCCAGTGGGGTGTCGGGACAAGGGGCGAGGTCGTTTTACTATCCGCCCAAGCCGCAGCAGTGCGCCGACTGCCACATGCCGCTGGAGGCGTCGAATGACTTTGGCAATATCAACGGCAAGATCCATTCCCACCGCTTTCCGGCGGCGAACACAGCCGTTCCCACGGCGAATGGAGACGCTGAGCAGTTAAAGAAGACGGAAGATTTCCTGACCAGTGGCATTGTGACGGTAGACGTCTTTGCGCTTACGCCCGAGCGCGGCGAAATGAAAACGGGAGCGATCATGCAGCACGAAGCTTCTACAACATTTGCCGTGGGCGAAGAGGCCGAGGCGAAAGTCACGCCCGGCGCGGGCGGAGAAGTTGTTCCCGTGACGGCGCCGCTGGACCGAGTGCAGCCGGCGGTGCGACGTGGTGATACGGTTCGAGTGGAAGTCGTGGTGCGCACCAAACGGGTTGGACACTTTTTCCCTGGTGGCACGGTCGATGCCTACGACACTTGGCTCGAACTGAAGGCGGTGGATGACAAAGGCCAGGTCGTCTTCTGGAGTGGAGAGGTTGAAGACAACGGCAAGGGTCCGGTCGAGAAGGGCGCTCATTTTTATCGGTCCCTGCAAGTGGACGCGCACGGGAACCCGATCAACAAGCGCAACGCGTGGGCGACGCGCGCCGTCGTGTATGTGCGTCTGATTCCGCCGGGCGCGGCTGATACGGTGCATTTCCGGATGAAGGTTCCGAACAGCGCCGGAAATAAAATCACTCTGACGGCGCGGCTTTGCTATCGCAAATTTGCCTGGAAGGAAACGCAGTTTGCTTTTGCTGGAGAGCCGGAGCCGGATCAAGCCCCCGACTCACTCACGCCCGGCTATGACGACCGGACCTTTTCCTACAAAGCATCGATGCAAGGGATCTCCGCTAAGCAAGAGAAAATCCCCGACCTGCCGATCGTGACGGTGGCGGAGAATCAGGTCGCAGTCGATGTTTTGCCCGCCAGCGCGGCGGAGCCGCAGGCCAAAGTTGTGGTCAAGAAAGAGGACTGGCAGCGCTGGAACGATTACGGTATCGGATTACTGTTGCAAGGCGATTTGAAAGCGGCGCAGGCGGCATTTGAGAAAGTTACGGAGGCCGATCCCCAGAATCCCGATGGGTGGGTGAACATTGGACGCGCCGCTTTGCAGGAAGGCGACGTTGCCCGCGCGCGCACAGTCTTGGAAAAAGCGCTTCAGCTCAGTCCGGACCTGGCGCGAGCGCACTTCTTCTATGCCGGCGTTTTGCGGCAAGAGGGCGACTACGACGGAGCTGCCCAACATCTCAGGAAGGTTCTCGCGCAGTATCCGCGCGATCGCGTCGCGGTGAATAATCTGGGACGGATTTTCTTTCTGCAGCGTAAATACGCCGATGCGGTGCAAGTCTTACAGAAAGTGTTGGTCATCGATCCTGAAGACTTGCAAGCACACTACAATCTGATGCTCTGCTACAACGGGCTGGGCGACGAGAAGATGGCCAAAGAACATCAGGCACTCTATCTGCGTTTCAAGGCGGATGAGGCGTCACAGACGATCACGGGACCATATCGTCAACTTAACCCGGAAGACAACAACGAGCGGCAAAGTATTCACGAGCACGTGTCCGTGCCGTTGCCGATTGGGTCGGTGAAGTCAGTGGCAAATGTGCGCGCAAGAAAGCCGCAGCCGGTTCGCGTTGCGGCCGGCGGTTCGGGGGCGGGACGTTGATGCACCCGAAGAGCTTGAAACCCACCACGGAGACACGGAGACACGGAGTAGACCGTTTGAGCAGTTTCTTGATTTTTCTCCGTGCCTCCGTGTCTCCGTGGTGGGTGTTGATTTTGCTGGGGGCGATTGCGCCTGCCCAGGCCATCACCTTCGCTGACATCACCGCAAAGTCGGGCATTCGCTTCACGCACAATAATGGCGCGTTCGGCAAGAAGTGGCTGCCGGAGACGATGGGTCCGGGCTGCGCGTTCATCGATTACGACAACGACGGCTGGCCCGACATCCTGATCGTGAACGGTCAGGACTGGCCGGGCCACGCGAAGAGCGGTGCGACGACGCCGAAGCTCTATCACAACAATCACAATGGCACGTTCACTGATGTCACGCGCAATTCGGGACTTGGGATTTCACTCTTCGGACTTGGCATTGCCGTCGGCGACTACGATAACGACGGCTTCGACGACGTTTTCATTACCGCGCTCGGACAGAGCCGTCTCTTCCACAACAACGGCAACGGCACCTTCAAAGACGTCACCACGACCGCCGGGCTGTGGGGCCCGAACGAATTTTCCACGAGCGCGGCGTGGCTGGATTACGATCGCGACGGCAAACTCGACCTCGTCGTCTCGAACTACGTGCAATGGTCGGAGAAGGGCGATCTCAAGTGCACCCTCGACGGCGAGCACAAATCCTACTGCACTCCGGAGTCATACAAAGGCACGTCGGCGCGGCTGTGGCATAACCTTGGCAACGGCAAGTTCGAAGACGCCACGAAAAAAGCGGGATTCTACGATCCAACGTCGAAGAGCCTGGGCATCGCCATCCTTGACTACAACAACGACGGCTGGCCCGACATCCTGATCGCCAACGACACGCAGCCGAACAAGCTCTACCTGAACAAGAAGGATGGCACGTTCGAAGAGCGCGCCGTTTCCGCCGGCATTGCGTTCAGCGAAGACGGCATCGCCCGCGCCGGCATGGGCGTGGACGCTGCCGACTATGACCGCTCCGGACATGCGAGCCTGCTCATCACGAATTTTTCCAATCAGATGCTTTCGCTCTATCACAACGAAGGCAATGGTCTGTTTGTGGACGAAGCACCGCGATCGGAAGTGGGCCGCGCAAGCCTTGTCACTCTCGGCTTCGGTTGCTTTTTCTTCGACTACGACAACGACGGCTGGCCCGACATTTTCGTCGCCGACGGCCACATCGAGAATGAAATCGAACGCGTGCAGAAGCGCGTCACCTATGCCGAGCCGCCACATCTTTTCCGTAATCTCGGCAACGGCAAGTTTGAAGAAGTCACGACCAAGGTTGGCGCCGCCTTTGCTGCTCCGAAAGTGGCGCGGGGCGCGGCTTACGCCGACATCGACAACGACGGCGCGCTGGATATCCTGATGACGACGAACGGCGGTCCGGTACATCTCTACCGCAGCCAGGGCGTCACGAATCAAAGTCTGCGCATGAAGCTGGTGGGGACAAAATCGAATCGCGACGGGATCGGCGCGGTGGTGCGCGTCACTGCGGGAGGCGACAAGCAGTGGCTGACGATGAAGTCCGGCTCCAGTTATCTTTCGCAGAGTGAACTCGTGCTCACCTTCGGCCTGGGGTCGCGATCGAAGGCCGATGCGGTTGAAGTGCAGTGGCCGAGCGGGCAGATCGACAAACTGGCGAACGTCGCAGCCGGGCAGACGGTGACCATTCAAGAGGGCAAGGGCGTGACCGCCCAACGCGCGTACGGGAAAAGATAATCAGTCAATCCATATTAAGAACTGTCATCCTGAGCGAAGCGAAGGACCTGCTTTCTTTTCGTTCGCGGAAAAAGCAGGTCCTTCGCTTCGCTCAGGATGACAGTTCTTTTTGGAGTACGATGTTCAAGGCCATGATCAAGATCGCCGCGCTCTGCTGTGTTGCTGCATTGCTGTTCGCTCTCACTGGAGCTTCCCCTGCCAACGATCCGCAGGAGGCCGCGCGCCTGAACAATATCGGCGTCGCCTACATGAATCAGCAGTTGTTTGAGAAGGGGCTGAAAGCGTTTGAAGAAGCGGCCGCCAAAGATCCAAATCTGAAAGTTACGACCCTCAATCGCGGTGTGGCGATGCTGAACCTGCAGCGCATTGACGAGGCGAAGGCGCTCTTGCAGAAAGCCGCGCAGGACGATCCGAAAGATCCGCACCCCTGGTACAACCTCGGCCTCTACTACAAGAATTCCGACAGCCCGCAATCCGCCGTCGATGCCTTCCACCGTGTCACCGAACTCGATCCCAACGATGCCGATGCCTGGTATTTTCTTGGATCGACTCATGCTCAGCTCAAGCAATTTCCGGAGGCGATCGAGTCCTTTCAACACGCGCTGAAGATCGATCCGCTGCACGCCTCGGCTCAGTTTGGACTTTCGCGCGCCTACCAGCAGTCCGGCCAAGCCGACCAGGCCCGTGAAGGCCTGAAGAAATTTCAGTACATCACGCAGAATAAGCTCGGCACGCCGATCAGCCTCGCGTACGGCGAACAGGGAAAGTATTCGCGGGCGGAGGAGTCGCCGGTGGCGGTGGAGAAGGTCGGGGCGGCGATTCCGGTGCGGTTTGTGGATGTGACGAAGGAGGCGGGCATTGTTTCGCGTCCTGGACCCGCAAACCTCATAGTTGATAACTCTTTAGTTATCGAAGGTGCCGGAGCCTGCTTTCTGGACTACGACGGCGACGGCAAAATCGACATCTTTTTCCCTTACAACGGAAACGACAACGGAACTGCCGCTCTGTATCACAACCTCGGAGACGGGAAATTTGAAGATGTGACTCGCCAAGCCGGACTAATCTCAGACGCGAGTGGGAACACCTGCGCGGTCGGTGATTTCGACAATGATGGTGCGCCAGATCTGGCGACCAATTCTGGAGGGCTTGTTCTTTTACACAACGAGAAGAACGGCACCTTCAAAGATGTCACCGCTGCCTCGGGAATCAAAACGCCTGGTGTAAAGGCAATAACTTTTGTCGATTACGATCACGATGGCGATCTCGATCTCATTGCCACGAAATCGTACTTTTTCCCTTCGCCCGCTGTCGTATGGCGCAATAACGGGAATGGTACGTTCACAGAAATGACGGAGGCCACAGGCTTCGCGGGGCACGATTCTCTGGGCGGAACCATTAGTACCGATTACAACAATGATCGCGCGATCGACGTTGTGCTCACGGGGCGCGAAAGTCCTGTCATATTCGAAAATCCACGCGAAGGAAAGTTTCCTGAGCGTCGCCCGTGGGCTTCGCAAATGCCCGCACGCACAAACGGTCTTGCCGTCTTGGACTTCAATCACGATGGATGGATGGATATCGTCTTTACTCATGGGGGCGCACCAGGGATCAGCCTCTGGCAGAACAAGCAGGGCAAAGGCTTCGAGCGAGTCCCGCTGCCAACGGTGAATTGGATCTGGGCCTATGGTGTTACTGCCATCGACTATGACAACGATGGCTGGGTTGACATTGCCGCGGTCGGCATGCCGAAAGACGGTGGGGGCGAAGTCCGCCTCTTCCGCAATCTGGGTCCGGATGGATGGAAAGACGTGACCACTGATGTCGGGCTTGACAAGATAAAACTGATTGATCCCCGCACCATTATCGCCGGCGATTACGACAACGACGGCGCGGTCGATCTCCTGATTACGCAGACCCGCGGTCCCGCTGTGCTCCTTCGCAACGAAGGCGGCAACAAGAACAACTCGCTGCGGCTGGCGCTCAAGGGACTGAACGACAACAAGAGCGCTATTGGCACGAAGGTGGAAGTTTTCTCGGCGGGGCTGCGGCAGAAGTTTGAGGTGTATGGGTCGTCGGGATATCTTGGACAGAACTCGCCTTATCTGACGATTGGGCTTGGCCAGGCGAAAGAAGCTGATGTCGTCCGGATGCTTTGGCCGACGGGCGTTTTGCAGGATGAAATCTCAGTTGCGGCCAACAAAGTCCAGAACATTCTGGAGATCGATCGGCGCGGCTCGTCCTGTCCGACTCTCTTCGTGTGGGACGGCACGCATTATGAACTGGTTGGCGACATGCTTGGCGCGGGCGTTGTTGGACATTGGGTAGGGCCGAATGAGCGCAACATTGCGCGGCCTGTCGAATACATCAAGGTTGATCGCAATGCGGTCCACGAAAAGGACGGCAAACTGAGTTTTCGATTCATGGAGCCGTTGGAGGAGTCGGTTTATCTCGACCAGGTGCAGTTGCTGGCGGTCGATCATCCGGCGGGGGTTGAGGTTTATCCCAACGAATATTTCGCCAGCAATCCACCGTATCCGCCATTCAAGGTTGTGTTCAGCAATAAGGCAGACGCGCGCCCGCCAGCGGGGGCGTGGGACGAGCACGGACACAACGTGCTGCCCGACCTGCTGGCGCATCGTTATTTCGGCGACTTCAAAGTGTTGTCTTTTGCGGGATTCACCGAGCCGCACACTCTGGAACTCGATCTCGGCGAGGCGTACCGTGGCGGACCGCTCTGGCTGCTCATGCACGGTGAGATCGAATATTTCACAGCGACGAGTATGTATGCGGCCGATCAGGCTCACTTGCAGCCGTTCGCGCCGTATGTGGAAGCGCTGAACGCTGACGGGAAATGGGTCCGCGTAATTGACGACCTCGGTTTCCCCGCTGGCGGCGCCCGTACGATGACTGCCGACCTCACCGGCAAACTGCCGCAGGGTGCCCGGCGGATTCGGTTTACGACGAATCTGCAGATTTATTGGGACAGCATCCTGATCAGCCGCGCCAATCAGGACCAGCAAGCACGTCTGACTAAGGTGCCGCTGGCGCGCGCCGATCTTAGCTTTCATGGATTCCCGCTCAAGATCGAGAACCAGCCGCCGGGGAATGTCGAATACATCTACGAGAAAGTCAGTGCGACTGGGCCTTATACGCGTCCGGCGGGAGCGTATACGCGCTATGGCGATGTGCGTCCTCTGCTGAATGCGAGCGATGATAAGTTTGCGGTGTTTGGATCGGGCGACGAAGTCGCTTTGGATTTCGATCCGGGCGCGCTGCCTGCTTTGCCGCAGGGATGGGTGCGCGATTATTTCTTTGCCGCTCACGGCTACGAAAAAGATATGGACTTCTACGCCTACCGCGGCGACACGGTCGAGCCGCTGCCGTTCGGCAAGATGGGGACATATCCGTACAACGGCAAGTCATTCCCCGGCGATGCGGAACATCGCAACTATCTGCTGGAATACAACACGCGGTTCATGTCGGGGAACGAGTCCGGCGGATACTCGTTCCACTATCCTGAATAGCGCTACGGTCTGGGCGCGTTACAATCGTTCTGCATGCGGGCCGGTTGGATCCCCATTTTGTTGACGCTCTTATCTGGCTTGCTTTTCGCACAGTCTCCGTCACGTCAAACGCCGGCCCCCAGCGCTCCCGTTCCCATCTTTCACGATATTGCTGCTCAGGCTGGACTGACCGCTTCCCACATTTCATCTGGCGAAAAACGGTACGTGATTGAGTCGATGTCGGGCGGCATTGGCCTGTTCGATTGCGATAACGATGGCAAACTCGACATCGTCATGGTGAACGGTTCGACCGTGGATCGCTTTCGCAAGGGAGGCGATGCGCTGGTCACACTGTGGCATCAGGACGCAGACTTGAAGTTCACGGACATTACGCAAAAGGCTGGACTCACGCGCAAGGGTTGGGGCATGGGCGTGGCCGTCGCTGATTTCGACAATGACGGCAATCTCGATCTCTTCGTTACTGGATACGGGGGCAACGCGCTCTACCGTAATAAGGGGAACTGCGTGTTTGAAGATGCTACTGAGAAGGCAGGAGTTCGCGGCGGAGGATTCTCAACCGGCGCGGCGTGGGCGGATTACGATCGCGACGGTTACGTTGATCTCTTCGTGTCGCGCTACGTGCACGTGGATATGAACAACCTGCCCGTGCCCGGTTCAACGAAATTCTGTCAGTTCAAGGGTGTGCCGGTGCAGTGCGGTCCTTGGGGGATGGAAGGGGAGACCGATCTGCTGTATCACAATCGCGGCAATGGCACGTTCGAGGAGGTTTCTAAGAAGGCCGGAGTCAGCGATCCCGATAAATACTATGGCCTGGGTGCGACCTGGGGCGATTACGACAACGACGGCTGGCCCGATCTATTTGTCGCCGATGATGCTACGCCGAATCACCTCTACCACAACACTCATGATGGGACGTTCACCGATGACTCGATGGTCGGCGGCATCGCGATGAACAGCGAGGGTCAGGCGCTGGGGTCGATGGGCGTGACCTGGGGTGACTACGATCACAGCGGACACCTGTCGATGTTCATCTCCGAGTTTGCCGATCAGCCGAACACTCTGTATCGCAACGAGGGCACGCGAGGATTCGAAGATGTGGCGATGGCGTCGCGGTTGGGCCAGGCCAGTCTTCCGCTCGTTGGCTGGGGAACTTCGTTCTTTGATATGGATAACGATGGCTGGCTCGATCTGCTGGTGGTGAACGGGCATGTGTATCCGCAAATGGACAAGGTGAAAGGCAGCGCGGCTTATGCCGAGCCGATGCTGCTGCATCGCAATTTGCGGAACGGAACGTTTGAGGATGTATCGAAGGCCGGCGGACTGGCGGATATGCCGATGAAATCGCGGCGGGGTGCGGCATTCGGGGACATCGCCAACGATGGCAACGTGGATGTCGTGGTGTTGAACGTCGGTGAGCCTCCATCGCTTTTGTTGAATACCAGTCAGAGCGCGAACCATCGCGTGCTGTTTCATCTGGTCGGAACGAAGAGTAATCGAGCGGCAATTGGCGCGCGAGTCACGATTCATGCGGCGGGCGTAACGCAGTTCGACGAAGTGCGTTCAGGCGGCAGTTATCTTTCGCAGAACGATTTGCGGATTCATTTTGGTTTAGGAACTGCCGCCAAAATCGATCTGGTCGAGGTGCGCTGGACGACGGGGAAGATCGAGAGCTTCAAGGACGTTGCGGCAGACAAGATCTATGCCATCGTCGAAGGGACGGGCATCAAGGACGCTGGGGCCTTCAACTTAGTGCGCATTCCGTGATTACTCTGCATGCGAACGTCAGAATCTAACCACGGGGGGCACAGAGGTCACGGGGGAAAGCCACAGCTCGTCTATTTCCCGTAATTTGCTGGCAACGCTTTCGCCAGATCCCTCCAGCCCACGAGCACGAATCCCTGGTCTTTGAGGAACTTCTGGAACTCTGCGCTCTTCACCATGTCTAAATCGTGTTGTCGCCAGGCGGCTCCCCAATCGGGATGGTCGAAGGTTGCGCCTCGCATTTCTTCGTCGTCGTACGCGAGGTGAACGATGACTTCATACACTCCCGGCTCAAGTGGCGCGAGTTGTTTTTCGTACCACGCCATCCAGTCAGCGGCAGCGATTCCGGGATTGATCTCAATTACTTTTTGGACCAGTGCTTCCCCTGGAGGTGGAGTGAGTCCCAACGGTCCGTGAGCTCCCTGCAATTCCTGCAGGATCGGCAGGCCGTAGTGGTATCCCATTTTCTTATAAACGCCATACAGGTCAGTGGACCCGAACAGAGCGCCCATGTGCGTATCCAGATGGGTCAGGTGGATGCCCGCAGATTGCGCGCGATCGATTTGTGCTCGTAATTCCGTTTCCACCTCCGCCGGCTTTGCGTTCTTGGCGACGACGTCGGTGTCGAGCGGCAAGTTGCCGTCGGCGGCCAGCAGACTCGGCACCTTGTCGGTCGAACTCACTGGACCCCAGCGTTCGGTCGTCCACTCGCTGTTCAGTGCCTGATGGATTCCGAGATCGGCGTCGGGATGATCCTTTGCCCAACGTACCACTTCCGGAAACCACGGACAGGGTACGAGAATGCTGGAGGAAGTGATCCAGTTTTTCTCCAGCGCTTCAAAGGTGGCGCGATTCACGGAATGGTTCATACCTAGATCGTCGGCATGGATGACGAGAAGGCGCGCCGTCGCGGGATACCCGAGCCGCTCCTGGACGGATTTTGATGGGGATTGCGCCTGCGCGAGCCAACTCTGGCAGGCGAGAAGGAAGATGGTAAGAACTTTTTGGTATCCGTGGGTCATAAGGCTCCGATCCCGTTCTGCCGATCATTGTCGCCCCTGCGGCGACTCCAGTAAAGAATCGTTTTAATAGGCTTTTTTAGGGTTGACAGAAGGCGGCTTCCGTATAAGAATCCAAGGCGATTTCGGGCTACGGATTCCCAGAGCCTTCCCCGACCCCATTATCTTCCGCGGGATAATGGGGTTTGCTATTTAAGGTGAGCGAATGAATTCTCCTGCAACCACGGCCAGCGCGCCCCGCCTGAGGCGGTCGCTGACGCTTTGGGACCTGATCCTGTACGGGGTGATCGTGATTCAGCCGGTCGCGCCCATGTCGGTTTTTGGCGTACTCAGCAACCGTGGTCGCGGCCATGTCGTCACCATGATCCTGATCGCGATGATTGGGATGCTGTTTACCGCGATCAGCTACGGCCGCATGGCCCGCGTCTACCCCAGCGCCGGCTCGGCATTTACGTATGTCGGGCAGGAGATCAATCCCGCTCTCGGCTACGTCACGGGCTGGAGCATGGTGATGGACTACATGCTGAATCCGATGATTTGCGTTATCTGGATCAGCCAGCAGGCTCACGTCTTCGCTCCCGGTGTGCCGTATGGTGTCTGGGCGGTTGTTTTTGCGGGCGTGTTTACGTTCTTGAATATCCAGGGCGTGAAAACATCGGCCCGCGTGAATGCGGCGCTGGCGACGGGAATGGGCGTGGTGATCGCGATCTTCTTCATGGTCGCCGCGCGTTACATTTTTGGGCATGATCACAGTGCGGCAGGATTCTTCACGCGTCCTTTCTACGATCCCGCTTCATGGAATATCAAAGCAGTGTTGGGGGGTACTTCAATCGCCGTTCTCACTTACATCGGATTTGACGGAATCTCGACGCTCTCGGAAGAAGCGGAGAATCCTCGCCGGAATATTCTGCTGGCCACGGTGCTCACCTGCCTGGTAATCGGAATTCTGTCGGCTGTGGAAGTGTACGCCGCGCAACTGGTATGGCCCGCATCGCAGGCGTTTCCGAACGAAGATACTGCCTTTACATTTATCGCGGGACGCGCCTGGCAGCCGATGTTCGTCCTCGTCGGAATTACGCTGCTGGTCGCTAACTTCGGCTCTGGCATGGGCGCGCAATTAGGGGCGGCGCGTCTCCTCTATGGCATGGGACGAAGCAGCGCACTGCCTAAATCTTTTTTTGGCGCAGTCGATCCCAAGCGCCACGTCCCACGCAATAACGTGTTGTTTGTAGCGGCTATCGCGGTGGGTGGAGCGTTGCTGGTGAGCGTCGGCCTTTTCAGTTATGGTCTGGGCGCGGAAATGCTCAATTTTGGCGCGTTGATTGCATTCATGGGCGTGAATGCCGCGGCTTTCATCCGCTATTTCGTGAAGGGAGAAAAGAAGTTCGGCAACTTCTTTCCTCCGGCTGCGGGATTTCTAATCTGTCTTCTGCTGTGGCTGAACCTCAGTTCGAAAGCCTGGCTGGCCGGATCGATCTGGATGGCCGTCGGCATCGCCTTCGGGGCATGGAAGACGCGCGGCTTCCGCGGCAACCTGATCGACTTCGAACTGCCACCGGAAGAGTGAGGGAAGTCAGAAGTGAGAAGTCAGAAGTCAGAAGTCAGATTGTAGAAGTAGAAGCCCTCGGTGCGGACATTTTGGCCCGAGGACGAGGTTCTTACTTCTGCAATCTGACTTCTTACTTCTGCAATTGCTTTATTCCACGTTCCAGCCTTTTACTTCCACTTCGGGTTTCGCTCCGCCCACGTCGGAGGCGCGATAGGTCGCGGTGACTTCCCGTTTCTCGCCCGGCAGCAGGGAGACATAGTTGTCCTGCCAAAGTACGGGCAGGATTTCCTCTCCGCTTTTTCCCTTCTCGACTTTCAGGCGGACGAAGAAGGCGATGCTCTTGCTCGGATTCTCCAGCGCGACACGCGTGATCGACTCGGTTCCTTTGGTCTCGGTGCGGCTGGAGACATTCAGTTTGACCTTGGGCAATTGCGCCAGGGCGGTGTAGTCGGCGTAGGTTTCGGTGGGGGTGGTGTACCAATTTGATTTTGACCAGTCGATGGTCTCGTTCTTTGTCGAGAGCCAATAGAGGTTTGCGCCGACGAGTTTGCCGGCGGAATCGGTGACGCGCAAGTCGAGAAAATAGGCGGAGGACAAACCGTCGACTTGTGGCAGTTCGAAGATTTTTGCGGTGCTGTCGGCGGGAACGTCGAGGGTGACTTCTTTGGAAAATTTCTCGGTCGAATCGACGTTCAAAATACGCGCCGTCAGTTTCAATCCCTTCGCGTCTTCATACTGGCTGCTGACCAGCCACACGGAGTGGTCGTCGTATCCGTAGATCGGATCGAACGGCTGCATGGATTTCTTGGCGCCGAAATATCCGCCACCGGGGCGCAGATAGTAATCGTAGAGATGCCAGATCATCGAGGGCCAGGCGTTGTTCAGCATCCACTGGATCACGCCGGTCGAGGTGTACTTGTTGCGGCTGTACGCTTCGTACATCGCGCGTACGCCTTCGTAGGTCATGAGTTGCGACTTGTAGGTGAACTCTTCGGCGTTCGACGACTTGCCGTAGCGGTTGTCCTGGGCGTCGGTGAATACCTTTAAGTTTTTGAACGCGCCGCCACCGGCATGGAAATTCCAGTAGTCGTCGATGGGCCAGAGGTGGTCTTTGGGAATCATGCGCTCGATGCTCTCGAGCGGCGGAACCGCAGGACCCATACTGGTTTCTGCGTTGAATCCGTAGGCCCCGCCACAGCCGCCGGCATTGCAGGTCTGCTCCGTGGTGGGGCGATGCGTATCGGCAACCCAGTAGGAGGGCGCCACGTACTCGTAGGGTCCGGACATCTTTACGCCGCTTGCGCCGGTGACTGCTGCGGGCTTCGCCGTCGCCGAGGAGACGATCGGATTCGGCCAGAGCAAGTCTTTCTCGATCTTCAAATACATTTCTTCTACGTCCGGCGGCGGAGGATTGTCGCTGCCGTTCAGCCACATCACCATACTGGGATGGCCGCGGAGGCGATACATCTGGTCGCGCAGCGAGGCTTTCGCGATGTCGAAATCTTCCGGTGCCCAATTGCCCCAGTGTTCCCAGTGGTCGCAGCAGCACCATCCGGCCATGACCAGGATGCCCATCTGGTCGGCGATTTCGTAGAAGTGGTCAGGCTCGAGCTTGCCTTCCAGGCGGACAGTGTTCAGGCCCATGTCCCGTACATAGATGAATTCGTCGAGCATGCGCTGCGGGTCGGGACGAACCATCATGTCGGGAGTCCATCCTGCGCCGCGGATCAGGATGTTCTTGCCATTGATTTTGAACAGGCGCTTGAAGCGATCGGGAGCGTGCTCGGCAACCTCGGAAGTAATCTCTCGGATGCCAAAGCGCGTGCTCGCCGCGTCGGAAACCTTGCCATTCACTTCATACGTCAAACTGAGTTCGTAGAGGTTCGGCGTTCCCATCTGCGCCGGCCACCACAGGCGGGGGTTGGATAGGTTGAGTTGCGAAAATGCGCTCGGGTCGAAAGTTACGTCCTTGCTTTCGCCGGCGGCCAGTTCCACTTCCTGCGAGAACTCAACCTTCTCGATCCTACCTTTTAAGGTTCCTTTCACCGGCTGATCGCTGGCGTTCTTGAGCAGCGCGGTTACGGTCAGGTGGGCGGCATTGTTTCCGGGTGAATCCACTTTGGACACGACTGCCGGATACCGCACCGCCACGGGGCCACTCGCTTTTAAGTACACGTCTCGCCACAGGCCCATGTTTTTGTCGGGTGGCGCGGGGTTCCAATCGACAAAGGTGATCGCAAGGCTCGCGTCGGTCGGAGCCCAGATTTGGGCGGCGAGCACGTTCGCGCCAGGTTTTACGTTCGCGGTAACATCGAATTCGTAGGTGCGCCAGGCGCCCGCGACCTGGTCGGAGTTGGCGATTTGTTTTCCGTTGAGCCAGATATTTCCGCGATAGTTAATGCCGCGGAAATTCAGCCACACGGTTTTTCCGGCGAAGTCCTTGGGCAGGGTGAACTCTTTGCGATACCACCATGAGACGGCGTAAGGACTGTCGGGGGGCATGGGCAAGTTGGAAAAATTTCCGCCGATGGGATACGAGACGCCGGGGAATTGCCGCAGGTTCATGCCATAGTCCGGGTCCGGAAGCAGGCCGCTCTTCACCTGGGCGGCGACGACCGTGGTGGGAACAGTTGCGCTCATCCAGCCTTTCGGTTGGAACGAAGGACTGGCAATCGCCTCGCCCTTTTCCGAGACTTTCGCTGAGGATTGCAACGCCCAGCCGTCGTTCAGGGGAAAGTTTCCATCTGAGGATTTAGAACTGCTCTGCGCGAAACTGGCCGCGCCCGCCAGAATCGGAATTACTGCCACAGCCAGAAGCCGGAGAATCTTCATGAAGAGCCCTCAGGGAAAGAGTAAATGATCCGCGACCTATTCTGCCGGAACTACGGCCAGGTTCCTAGTATTTTATTAATTCGTTTCAATAAGGCGTTTTTGCTGGAAAAGACCGCACGCCCCAGGGAAGCCGGAATGCCCACCCGGGCTGGTTTATAATCAAGGATTCCAGTTTTTAACTTTGGAGTTGCCGTTCTTATGATTCGAACTCTTCAAAACGCAGGGCCTACCCTGAAGATCATTCTGGGCGCGATGCTTCTCATCATTTGTGGGGGCATGATAGTTACGCTCATTCCCGGTGGATTGGGCTCCAGTTTTGGAATCGGGGCGCCTCCTCGTGGCGTCATCGCGAGCATCGGCGATCAGGACGTGACCGTCCCGGAGGTACAGAACGAGGCTCGCCGCATGATCCGGCAGCAATATCCGCAGGCGGCCGCTCAGGCCAACATGCTGTTGCCTTTCGTTCTTCCGCAAGCTGCCCAGCAGTTGATCAATCGCAAGGCGATCACAGTCGAGGCCCACCACATGGGCCTGCGGGTCTCGGATGCGGAACTTCGCGACGAACTTCAGCACGGGGGGCTGGGTGCCACGCTCTTCCCCGAAGGCAAGTTCATTGGCCAGGAAGAGTACGAGAACCTGGTGCAGCGTAACTTCGATATCACGATCCCTCAATTCGAAAACCTGGTGAAAGAGGACATTCTGTTCCGCAAGTTGCGTGCCCTCGTTTCCGGCGCCGCCTTTGTCAGCGAGCCGGAGATCCGCGCGGAATTTGATCGCAGCAACACGAAGATCAAATTCGATTATGCCGTGCTCACACAGGCGGACATCCTGAAAGGGCTCCACCCGACCGATGCGGAGTTGAAGGCGTTTTACGACCGCAACAAAGCGACCTACAACAACTCAATCCCGGAGAAGCGGCAGATTAAGTACGCCGTCATCGATAAGGTCGAGCCCTCCGCCGAATCCGTCAGCGATCAGGAACTACACACCTACTACGATCAGCATCGCGAGGAGTACCGGCAGGCGGAGCAGGTAAAAGTCTCCCACATTCTGATTAAGACTCCTCTACCGGGCCCCGATGGGAAGGTAGACGAAAAGGGTGTCGAAGTCGCCCGCCAGAAGGCTGAAGGCGTTCTGAAGCAGGTTAAGGCTGGCGGGGATTTCGGAAAACTCGCAGCGCAGTATTCGGAAGATGCCAGCGGCAAGAGCGGCGGCGAACTAGGTTGGCTGGGTCGGGGACGCACCGTTCCGGAATTTGAAAAAGCCGCGTTCTCCATGGCCAAAGGGCAGACCAGTGACCTGGTGAAGAGCAGCTATGGCTTCCACATCATCCGCGTGGAAGATAAACAGGAAGCGCACGTCAAGAGCCTCGCCGAAGTGAAGGATGAGATTGAAGGAAAAGTAAGAGAAGAAAAGGCTCAGCGCGCCAGCGAAGGCGCCGGTAACGCGTTTCTGAGCCAGGCGCGCACAGATGGACTGGAGAAGGCGGCCGCAGCCAAAGGCGTGCAC
The DNA here is from genome assembly GCA_963799305.1 of uncultured Acidobacteriota bacterium. Taxonomy (GTDB): domain Bacteria; phylum Acidobacteriota; class Terriglobia; order Terriglobales; family Acidobacteriaceae; genus Acidiflorens. Next base: position 105,115 of record CAWCWX010000006.1, read on the forward strand.
GTCGTAACCACAGACTTTTTCAGCCGTCAGGATCGGCTGCCCGGCCTGCAAACCACCCCGGAACTGATGGAAGCGATTTTCAACGAGCCTGAGAAGGCGCCCGACGACTTGGTGCAAATTCCCCAGGGAGTCGTAGTCTTCGAGTTGGTCGCGATCAAGCCGCCCGCAACGCCTACTTTCGAGGAAATCCGATCGCGCGTGGAAACGGAATTCAAGAACGAGCGCGCCAGCTTCCTGCTGCAGCAGAAAACGCAGGAACTTTCGGATCGGGCCAAGGCTGCGCACGATCTCAAGAAGGCTGCCAAGGAACTGGGGGCCACCATCAAGACCAGCGAACTGGTTGCTCCGGATGGACAGGTTCCGGATGTCGGTTCGCTATCCGGCCCGGCGAGTTCGCTTTTTACATTGAAACCCGGTGACATTAGCGGTCCGATCAGCAGTGGAGCTAATGGCGTGGTCGCGCAACTCCTGGAAAAGCAGGCGCCTACCGACCAGGAATATGCAGCGAAGAAGGATCAGATCCGGCTCTCGCTGCTGGATACCAAACAGAACCAGATGTTCAACATGTTTGTGTCCAACCTGCGCAAGGAAATGGAAAAGTCGAAACAGATCAAGGTCAATGAAGAAGAGATGAAAAGCCTGAGCAACCGGGCGGCGGCGCCAGACGAAGGGTTGTAAGAGAGTTCTCAGTTCCCGGTTCTCAGTTCTCAGTAAAAGCCAACTGAGTTGAGACTGCAGCCGATGGGTTTTACTGAGAACTGAGAACCGGGAACTGAGAACTGTTGTTGATGACTTTCCCCCGCGCCAGCGGAGTTCTGCTTCATCCCACCTCGCTGCCTTCCCGTGGCGGGATCGGCGACTTTGGTCCGAGCGGCGTACGCGTTTGCCGACTATCTGGCATCGGCCAAGCAGGGCTTGTGGCAAGTGCTGCCTCTCGGGCCTTTGGGTTACGGCAACTCGCCTTACTCTTCCACCTCCGCGTTTGCGGGAAGCCCGCTTCTAATCAGCCTGGAACGTCTCGCTGAGCATGGATGGATTGACCCTTCTCAGTTAGCGGCATTGTCGGGCGCGGTCGAACCGGTGAATTACCAGCAGATTTTCCGCTTGAAACTCCCTCTGGTGTTCGAAGCCGCGCGCAATTTTCTGCGATCGGCTCCGCCGAACGCCCGTTCCCGGTTCGAGCGTTTCCGCCAGGACAACCGATGGTGGCTCGACGACTTCGTCCTCTTTGACGGATTGCGTTCGCATTTGCATCTGGAGGGCTGGAACCACTGGCCGCGCGAATTGGCTCATCGCGACCCGGGAGCATTGGAGAAGAAAAGAACGGAACTGCACGACGACCTCGAGGTGCGCAGCGTCGTGCAATTTTTCTTTTTCGAGCAGTGGCAGGCTTTGCGCGGGTACTGCGCGAAGCGTTCGATCCGGATGGTCGGCGATATCGCAATTTTTGTGAACCTCGACAGCGCCGATGTCTGGACCCATCCCGAACTCTTCCGACTGAATGCCGAACTGGAACCGGAGGTAGTGTCTGGGGTACCGCCGGATTTCTTCAGCAAAACTGGGCAGCACTGGGGTAACCCTCTGTATCGCTGGGATGTGATGAAGGCGGAGGGCTATCAGTGGTGGATCGACCGCTTGCGCTGGGCGACCCGCAATTTTGACTACATCCGGCTCGATCACTTTCGTGGTTTCGCCCAATTCTGGGAAATTCCAGCGGGCGAGAAAACGGCGATCAACGGCCGCTGGGTGGACGGTCCTAAAGACGATTTGTTCAAGCGTCTGGAAGATGCGCTGGGCGGGCTCCCGTTCTTTGCCGAGGATCTGGGCTACATTACGCCGGATGTGCATGCTCTTCGGGAACGGCTTCACATTCCGGGGATGGCGGTATTGCAGTTCGGGTTTGGCGATGCTGGCTCTCACGTCCACCTTCCGCATACCTTTACGACCAACAAAGTTGTATACACAGGAACGCATGACAATGACACGATCCTGGGATGGTGGGAGACGGGAGCGACGGAGGCGGAGCGCCAGCACGCACGATCCTATCTTGGGCAGGCGCAGGACGGTTTGAACTGGGCGATGATCCGGTGCGCCATCAATTCGGTGGCCGGCTTGTGCGTTATACCGCTCCAGGATGTTCTTGGTTTGGGTAGCGAGGCGCGGATGAACGTGCCCAGCAAAACGCAGGGAAACTGGGGCTGGCGTTTGCGTCCCGAGATGCTGAGCCCGGAAGTGGCCGCGAAACTTGCTCTGCTGGTGGAGGTTGCTGACCGGCTTCCGACTCCGCTGGCCAAGATTGATGCCCAGGAATGGGTCGCCTGAGCGTGCAGCCGGTCGTGCTGGCTTCCATGAGTTGTACGTCCTCCGTCACCGGGTGCTATGTCATCCGTCATCCAATGCGAGCTGCGATATCTTGTAATCTCTGGGGGTTACTTTCGAGGGCCGTGTTCACAAATCTTTAACCTGTTCTTCATACAGTTGCAAAGAGAGCTGGGCGAAAATTTATTATGCGCAGATCGCCAAGCATACGTGACCGGCGGCAAGACTTTTGGACGGGCGCGCCGCAACTTCCAGGCCTTCCTGGGTTTGCCGGCAAACTGATTCCGATGGCGGAAATGCGCGAGCTCTACGAGCGCGTTTGTTCCGCTCCCGACGGTTTTCGCCTGGAGAGTCTGCTGGAAGAAATGCAGGTCGACCTTCAGTTCCAGCCCGCCGACCTGGAGCGCATCCCTGCCAAAGGTCCATTGGTAGCGGTAGCCAACCATCCTTTTGGAATGCTCGACGGTGCTGCCCTTGGTGTACTTCTGTCGCGTGTCCGCCCGGATGTGCGCGTAATGACAAACTCATTGCTCGAAGGCATCCCCGAGCTGCGCGAGTACTGTTTTTATGTCGATCCTTTCCAGACCACTGGGTCCGCAGAACGGAATCTGAAAGCGCTGAAGCAGGCGATCGAATGGCTTCAGCAAGGGGGGGCGCTGGCGGTATTTCCTGCCGGCGAAGTCTCGCAGTTTAACGTTGGGCAGGCTCAGGTCGCAGATCCCACCTGGAGCACGGTGGCGGCGCGGTTGATCCGCAAGACGAAAGCCAGCGCACTCCCGGTATATTTCTGCGGACATAACAGCGTGACCTTTCAACTGCTTGGGATGATTCATCCGCGGCTGCGCACGCTGGTTCTTCTACAGGAATTTCTTCAGCAGCGCGGCAAGAAGCTTGAAGTGCGAGTCGGAAAGTCCATTCCCTCCGAACTCATTGCGGGCATCGAAAGCGATCGCGAAGCCACCGAGTATCTTCGCCTGCGGACTTACTTGCTGTCATACCGGGGTAAGAAGCCTGTTTCGCTTCCTACAAAAATGCGAGCGGTGCTGCCGAGGAAATCGCAGGAACCGATCATCGAGCCGGTGCCGCAGAGTTTGTTGATTCGAGACATCGAGGCTCTGCCGTCGGACCAACTGCTTACGGAAAACAACGAGTTCGCTGTTTATGCGGCGCGAGCGACCGAGATGCCGCACTTGCTTGAGGAACTCGGGCGGTTGCGCGAAGTCACTTTCCGCGCGGCCGGCGAAGGTACCGGCAAACCCGCCGACATCGATCAGTTCGACAGCTACTACTGGCATCTGTTGTTGTGGCACAAAGAAAAGCGGGAACTGGCAGGCGCCTACCGCGCGGGCAACACCGACGAGATCATCCGGGCTCATGGCATCAAGGGTCTCTACACCAACACCGTGTTCCGCTACGACGCACGGTTGTTCATGAAGATCGGATCGGCGCTGGAGTTGGGGCGCTCGTTTGTGCGCGCTGAATACCAGCGGCAATACGCACCGCTGCTGCAGTTGTGGAAGGGAATTGCGCGCTTTGTCGCTGCCCGTCCGGATACTCCGGTGCTTTTTGGCGCGGTCAGTATCAGCAACGAATACAGCCGGCTTTCGCGCGAGATGATCGTGCAATACTTTGAGTCGCGCGAAGACGGTCGCGAGTTTGCCGATCTCATCCAGGCGCGGACTCCGTTCCGCTCCCCCATACTGCGACGCTGGGATTGCCGCGCGTTCTGCGAAGCTCTGCATAATCTCGACGAACTTGGCGAGCCCATCTCGGACGTGGAAGAAGATGGCAAGGGTGTGCCGATCCTGATCCGGCAATACGACAAAGTGGGAGGCAAACTGGTGGGCTTCAATCTAGACCGCAAGTTTTCCGACGTCGTCGATGGACTTGTAATCGTCGACCTGCGGCAGACCGACCGGGGCGTCCTGGAGCGCTATATGGGCAAGGAAGGCTATGCGGGCTTCCGGCGCTTCCACAAGATGGACTAGCTGAACGTCAGTGCACTGCCTTTACGGTTATTTCCTTCGCCTTTACTAATCGCGTCTCTCCATTGAAAATGAATGGGTGTCCTGGCGGCGACGACAGTTCCTTGTGGGCAGGCGTCGATTGGCCGGAAAAATCGCAAGGAGCCCTCATGTCCGCTACTGGTGAATTTATCCGCATGATGAACTATGTCGACGACATCGCGGCCACGCTGCGCCGCATCACCGTCGGATTGCCTTCCATGACTGAAGAGGAGCGCAAACGCCTGTCCGAGTACATGCGCAAATCTGACCCAAACTTTGTCACCGTGCTGAGCCAATTGGAAGGCGGAGGCAAGTAAGTGGCGGAGGTGAAGACCGTCGCCGTCATTGGCGCGGGCATCATGGGCCGCGGTATCGCCCACGCGGCCGCCGTCGGCGGCTATCGAACGATTCTGGAAGACCTTCTTCCCAACGCTCTGCGCAAGGCGGAGACGGAAATCCGCGCAAATCTCGATAAAGCCGTTGAACTGGGGAAAGTCAGTGCCGGCGCGGCCGATGCGGCATTTGGGCGCGTCGAATATGCGGGGTCGGTCGAGCAGGCCGCACGGGAAGCCGATCTGGTAATCGAAGCGGTTCCAGAGGAGATGGAATCGAAGATCGAGATTTTCACTCTACTGGACAAGATCTGCCGGCCTGCCACCATCCTAGCTTCGAATACCTCTTCGCTCAGCATTACGGAAATCGCCAGCGTGACCTATCGGGCAACGAAGTGCGTGGGTATGCACTTTTTCAACCCGGTGCACAAGATGAAATTGCTGGAGGTCGTGCGCGCCTTGGAGACCGATGATGATGCGCTGGCGACGGCGGTCGAAGTTGGAAGGCGCATGGGGAAAGAAGTTGTGGTCATCAAAGAGGCGCCGGGATTCATCACCAGCCGCATCAATGCCATGATCGGCAATGAAGCGTTCTACATGCTCCAGGAAGGGGTCGCGACCGCCGAAGACATCGACAAGGCGCTCAAACTGGGACTTAACCATCCGATGGGACCGTTCGAGTTAGTCGATCTGGTCGGCCTCGATACGCGCCTGAACATCCTCGAATACCTGCACAAGAGCCTGGGAGAGAAGTTCCGGCCTTGTCCGCTGCTGGTGCAACATGTGAAGGCGGGACGCCTTGGCCGCAAGTCGGGACGGGGCGTGTTTGAATATCGGGAGGCCCCGTTGGCGAACAACCAGCCACTTTCCGGCGTCGCCAACAAACCGGACGCGATCCCACCGCCACGCACCACCAGTATCCCGTGCCTCCCGATAACGACACTACTGGTTGATGTCCTGCTTGGACTCCAGCTTCCTGACCAACCCGTCCAGATATGTCTTCTGGTTGTCGGGCGCCTTCTCCATCGCGACTTTCATTTCTTTGGTGGCGTCGTCGAACTTGCCCTGGCCGCAGTAGACCCGAGCCAGTCCGGTGTGGGTAAACCACATGTCGGGATGCTTCCTAGCGTTATCGCGGAAGATCGCATACGCTTCGTCGGCGCGTTTTTCGGTTTGCAACTGGCGAGCGAAGAGATGAATCTGGAGTGGATTCGCCAGCGCTAGCGCCTGCTTCTCGGCGGCAGCAGCGTCGTCTTTGCGGTTGAGCGCCAGTAGGACCTTCGACTTGGTCATTTCGTTGTCGTAACGGTCTTCGGTTTCGATGGACTTGTCGGCGTATTTAAGGGCGTCGTCGAATGCGATTTTTTCCGTCAGCAGATAATTGGCGGCGTCGTCCCAGCTGATCCAGGTGTACTGCGAGAGGTTGCGCAGCTGTTTTTTCAGGCTGGCCTGGACGACATCATGCACATCGACGCCGACCTTGAAGGGAACGGCGACCTTCTCCCATTCGAGGACGACCACGGCCGAATCAGGCTTCAGATCGTTGAAATCGTAGGTCAATGCGTTGTGCATCTCTGCAGTCTGCGGCTTCACATCCACGCGCAGGGCGTCTTCCGCCTGGTCATAGGTGAACGCGCCCCAGGAAGTTGAATTCTTGGAAAAGATGATCGTCCACTGATCCGCGTTGGGGATCATATCCAAACCGTACGTTCCTTTGTCGAGCGTCTTCCCCTCGATAGTGACCGGGTCACTGAACGTGATGGTGGTGTTTTCGTTGGCTCCGGCGCGCCAGACTTTGCCATAGGGAACCAGGTCGTCCCAGACTTTGCGATTGTTGACCAGCGGGCGGTGATAGGAAATGGTGATGTCGGTGATGCCGACGCGTTGTGTGACTTTTGGCGCCCTGGCTGGGCCGCGGCAGATCAAGTACCAACGACTGGGCCATGGCAGATGGCGGATAGGGCAGATATCAGCAAGCAAAACAAAACCGCTCGTTGCAATCCTCGAACCATGGGAGCACGCCTCCTCGGCAAATTTCCTTGGGTTGACCCTTGGGACCGCCGGATCGTGGGTGGTGGTCGATCCGGCGGAGCTTAGACGCGCGCCGAGGCGAACTGTAAGCAGGCGACTGTCGACTTGTGACTTGTTTCACGGCTAACCCCATGCTTGTCTGGTTCGTCTAACGCAGGAAAGGGGTTGTCTTTTCAGGGAACCGGGTCCGCCAATCTTTCGTATTAAAGATCAATGGCCGGGGAGGCTCTTGCTCCGGCAACGGCATACGCCGTTCATCTCACTATGCGAATGCTGATCGAAATCATGCGCCAGTCCCTGGCTACCCTCTGGGCGCATAAGCTGCGCTCGTTCCTGACCATGTTCGGGATCGCCTGGGGCGTGGGCTCGCTCCTGCTGCTGGTGGGATTGGGCGAAGGCTTCCGTAGCGGACAAACGCGGCAACTGGCTACGCTGGGGCAGGACATCATGTTCATGTTTCCGGGGAGGATCCCGGCGGTGGCAGGGAGCACCCTGTCGGGACGGACTTACCACTTTACCTATCAGGACTACCTGGCGATCCGTCGCGATGCTCGATCTGTGAAATATCTCTCGCCGGTCCTCAATCGGGAAGATATTCGCGCTGTCAGCGATTACGGGTCCACCAATGGCCAGATCTTTGGAATTGCCCCGGAGTACAACCAGATCCGCAACGTACCGATAGGCAACGGACGCTGGTTCAACGAACAGGACAATGACGAGTCGCGACGGGTTGCGGTCGTGGGCTGGGAGCTGTTGAAAAACATATTTCCCGGGGGCAATCCGGCGGTGGGCTCGACGATTTTGCTTAACGGATCGCGCTTCGAGATCATCGGCGTCGTCGCCAAGGTCGGACAAGACGGGAATAACGGCACCAACGCGCGCATCTTCATTCCAGTTGAAACGATGCGCGGCCTGTTCCCCTTAAAAGAGCAGAACAGCGAAGATGCCATCTCGTTCTTGAACTACCGTCCGGTTACGCCGGCGCAACACCTTCAGGCGAAACTGGAATTGCATCAGATCATCGCCCGGCGCCACGGCTTCGATCCCAAGCTGGAAGACTCGTTCGGAGACTGGGATACGATTGAAAACAACCAGAAAGTCGGCAAGATCTTCAGCGCGATGGATTGGTTTCTGGGCGTGGTCGGAGTGGTTACGCTGGGTCTGGGCGCAATCGGCATCATCAACATCATGCTGGTGTCGGTGACCGAGCGCACGCGTGAAATTGGACTGCGCAAGGCTCTGGGGGCGACGCATCGCGCCATCCTGACGCAGTTTTTTGTCGAGGGAGCTTTTCTCACCGCGTTGAGCGGAGGGATCGGACTGGCGATTGTTGGCGGCTTTGTCTCGCTGCTCGCGATGCTGCCGGCGCCGGAAGGATTCGATACGCCGCGGATTGTGCCGGCGTCTGCGATTGTTGCGATTCTCTCGCTTGCCGTTGCAGGCATCGCCGCTGGGTTGTATCCAGCGCGCCAGGCGGCGTTGCTGCAGCCGGTCGAGGCGTTGCGACAGGAATAAGAGTCGTGTATCCGAAGGCGGGGACAAAAACAATGAACCTCGAAACCAAGACCGCAGCGAACGTGACGCAGGTCGTGCCCTTCTTCAGAGTGACCAACGTGGCAGAGTCCGTTCGCTATTACGTCGATGGCCTTGGCTTCCAGATGACCAATCGATGGCTGGTCGACGGCAAACTGCAATGGTGCTGGCTGCAGCACGGGGGTGCGGCGCTAATGTTGCAGGAACTGCGTAAGGGAGAGAGCGATTCGTCGCAGGCGACAGACAAATTGGGTATCGGCGTATCGATTTGCTTTCAGTGTGAAGATGCGCTAGCCGTCTATCGCGAGGTCACGGCCCGGGGCGTTCAAGTGTCGCGGCCGTTTGTGGGAAATGCGATGTGGGTTGTCTCCATGTCGGATCCGGATGGATACCGGATCGAATTCGAGAGTCCCACGGACGTGGCCGAGGAAACTCAGTATTCGGAGCAGGAAAGCTGAACAAACCGGAGTAATGATGCTTCTTGAACTCGCACGCCAAGCCTACAATGCGCTGAAGTTCAATCAACGGCGCAGCATCCTTACCATGCTAGGGATGGCGTGGGGGATTGCGACGGTCGTGCTGTTGCTGGCGTATGGCGCCGGATTCGAGCGCGGCCTGTGGGTTGCTTTCCGCTCGTTTGGGACCAACCTGATCTTCATCTTCCCCGGACGCACTTCCTTGCAGGCCGGCGGCACCAAGGCTGGTGCCGAAGTGAAGCTCACCGTCAACGATCTCGACTACCTGCAAGCGGAAGTGCCGCTCATCAAGCGGATTTCACCAGAATCCTCCAAGCAGAGTACGGCGGCATACGGGACGCGCAGCGGCAGTTACAGTGTCAGCGGCGTGTATCCCTACTACGCCCGTATGCGGCGGATGGATGTCGAATTCGGTTCTTTCTTCACCGACCTGGACGAAAACACTCACAGCCGGGTGGCAGTGTTGGGCTCCGACATCAAGAAGAAACTGTTTTCCGGCCAGAATGCGCTGGGCGAAAAGGTGCGTGTGGACGGTATCTCCTATGAAGTGGTCGGTATTCTGAAGCATGCTATCCAGAATGGCGACGAGGACATGAACAGCAAGATTTACGTCCCGTTCAGCGCCATGAGCGACTTGACGAATACCTACTACCTGAACGCCGTGGTGATGGAGTATGAGGGTGACCACGAGAAAGTCGCCACTGCGATTCGCCAGTCGATGGCTTTTCACCACGGCTTCGATCCCAAGGACAAGCGCGCCATTTTTGTTTTCGACGTCATCGCCGACCTGCTCGACCTGCGCATCATCACCACCGGCATCAAGATACTTCTCGGATTTATCGGGCTGCTCACCTTGGGTATCGGCGGCGTGGGCCTGATGAATATCATGCTGGTTTCGGTCACCCAGCGCACTCGTGAGATCGGCGTCGAGAAGGCGCTCGGGGCGCGAGGTTGGCATATCCTGGTGCAGTTTCTGGCCGAGGCCTTGGTCATTACCATTCTGGGCGGTCTTGCGGGCGTGGTGCTGGCTTACATCGTGTCGTGGTCGGTGGGATCCCTCACCCTCTGGAGCGCTTTCCTGGAAAATGCCAGCGAAGGCGACATTCATCTGACGATCGACGCCACTACCCTGATTGCCTCCTCCATCATCTTAGGTTTTGTTGGCGTGGTCAGCGGCATGTTGCCGGCGATCAAGGCCTCGCGGCTGGATCCCATCGAAGCCCTGCGTTACGAATAGACACAGATTGACTAACCGCTAACCAGAATCACCAGCGACCGATCCTCTGTGATATAGTCTTGCCGATTTCAACGGAGGAGCTATGCGCCCAGTTGGCGTCACCCTGATCGGTATCTACCAGATTCTGCGCGGTGCGTTGGGAGTGCTGTTCGGCCTCAGTTTGATGCTGTTCACCGGCTTGGCTTCTAAGCTTGTCTCCCTCGCGGCCGAGGGCAACGCCATGGAGCGCTTTCTTCACGGCATGGGACGAATGGCGGGCCTGGGCATCATCGCGTTTGGCCTGCTGCACATCCTGGCAGGATTCGGTCTGCTCAAAATGGAGAACTGGGGCCGTTTGTTGACTCTCCTGTTTGCGGCGATCGGATTAATGCTTTTGCTGCCAGTTCTGATTGTTGCGCATGGGCTGCCGCTGCTGTTTGCGGCGATTAACGCGGCCAGCATCTTCTACCTGGCGATGCCCGCCATCAAGCGCATTTTCCACGGGGAAAGACCCGCCCTACGCGCCGCAGCCTAGCCTTTCGCAACTTGTGAACAGCCATCGGTAGAGTCGCGGCTCGCCGCATGTTTACCGGAGGTTTGCCCGCCCCGCACCAAAGTGCACAATTTCCGGTGCTATTTAACATTCCCGAAACGTCTTCGGGGTAATCTATGTGCAACGGGAATGGGCGCGTCTCGTACAAATCGGGCGGCATTGCCCCTGCAGGTGGCGGCGGTCTGCTACCGGAGGCGTAATTCGCATGTCGAGTTCCTGCTGGTGAATACTAATGGCGGCGGGAAATGGACCTTTCCCAAGGGCATGCCAGAGGCAAACATGTCCCATAGCCAGGCGGCCGAACGAGAGGCTCATGAAGAGGCGGGCGCCAGTGGAATCATCGAGCCCCGGCATTTCCATATTTATATTCATTCCAAGGGCGTCTTCTGGCAGGAAGGCGGTGTGCGGGAATATGTCGTCAAGGCGTTTCTGATGGAAGTGAAGCAGACGCGCCATCCCGAAGAGACGTTCCGCAAACCGACCTGGTTTGAAGCCGAAGAAGCACGCGTTATTCTGGCCAAGGGACGGGAAGTGAAGTACGCCGGCGAGCTGCAGACGGTGGTCGATCGCGCTCTGGAGCACATGGGCGTGGCACGAGCGGCATCGGTTCGCTAGAATCGCACTGGAAAGTGTAGAAGCCCGCGAAAGCTGCTCGGTTGAGTCGTTTCCGGCCACGGTGAGTGTCAAGATAGGCGAGCCCCAACTGGTGATTCCCCGCCAACGAATTCCCATAAACGTTTCCCTGGGTCTAGCGTCCAACCATGACTACGTAGGTCTTCGTAGTTGTCTGATAATGCAAAAGGGCCACCATTCTAGAAACGGTAATATCAAGAACCGGACATATAGGAAAGGCTGCCAGAGTTGCATCTCCCTTTTATAAGTCGCGGCGGCCAAGCGTTATTTTGGATATTGATTCTGGCCACGCCGCTGATCGCGGGTGGCAACGCGCCAGCTAAGCCTTCTCCCGGAACCTTCTCCACTCTGCACATTCCGAAACTTGACCGCGGCCCGGCTTTAGCCGACTTTCTCGATATGCAGCCATCGGCTGCCTTCGCGGGAAAAATGCTCAAGGTGGAGGGCTTCGTCCAACGCGATCCCAAGGACGGGGCACCGGTCTCCCAGAAGACCGAGGTCTATCTAGGCTATACCGACCGAAATCTCTATGTGGTCTGTGTGTGCTTCGACTCGGAGCCGGGTAAGATCCGTGCCCGCAAGGCGCGCCGAGAACAGATCAATGAAGACGATCAGTTCGGTTTCGTATTGGACACATTCCACGACAAGAAGCACGGCGTGTTCTTCTTCCTGAACGCGGAGGGCATTCAGCAGGATGGCATCTGGACCGAGCAGGAGCCGGACTATTCATTCGACATGTTGTGGAACTCCGACGCCAAGCTAACGGGGCGCGGCTACATCGTGTGGTTCGAGATCCCGTTCAAGTCTCTGCGTTTTCCGTCGGCCGATGTGCAGACTTGGGGCCTGTTCTTCGAGCGTGATATCAAGCGCAACAATGAGTACTCGTTCTATCCGCACATCACCAGTAATGCCTCGGGCTTTTTGAGCCAGGAAACGGAGATGGATGGGCTGGCCCAAATTTCTCCGGGCCGGAACATGCAGTTTATCCCGTATGCGTCGGTCCGTACCTTCCGGGATCTGGACGATCGCGACCCCGATCACCCGCATTTTCACGGCAAGCACGTGGAGCCGCGACTCGGGTTGGACTCGAAGATCGTGATCAAGGATTCTCTGGTGTTCGATGCCACCATCAACCCTGACTTCGCGCAGGTGGAGTCTGACGAGCCGCAGGTCACGGTGAACCAGCGTTTCGAAGTCTTCTTTCCGGAGAAGCGTCCTTTCTTCCTGGAAAATTCCGGCTTCTTCGATACGCCGATGCAGCTGGTATTTACGCGCCGCATCGCCGATCCGGAATATGGTGTGCGGCTGACGGGAAAGCTGGGGCCGTGGGCGTTGGGAGGGTTGTTCGCCGATGATAAATCGCCGGGAGGAAGCGTTCCTTCCACGGATCCTCTCAGTGGGGAAAAGGCCTACTACACGGTGTTACGAGTGAATCGCGACATCGGCAAGGAATCGACCCTCGGGTTTATTTACACCGATCGCGAACAAGGCACGGCGCCCGTGGACGAGACCCTTTGTACGGATACTCCCTGCACCGTGGGCTCAAATCGGGTGGGTGGGTTTGACACCAAAATCAAAATCAACTCCAAGTGGACCGCCCAGGCGCAGGCGGTGTTCAGCCACAGCAAGTTCAACGACGGCACCCATGAGGGCGGGCCGGCCTACTGGGCCTACGTAGAGCGCAGTTCGCGGAAGCTGGAATTCAATTCGCTCTACCAGGACACGGCGGCACATTTTGCCACCGAGACGGGCTTTTTTCGCCGGCCCGACATCCGCCGCTTCAGCAACTTCGCACAGTATCAATTCCGGCCGGAGGGCAAGCATCTGATTTCGCATGGTCCCACCGTGTTTACCATCAACAACTGGGACCACACCGGGACACGCCTGGAATGGTTTGCCAACGTGAACTATCGCTGGATTTTCCATCGCCAAAGCGATTTCGGATTCTTCACCAACCTCGGACACGAACGTCTGCGCCCAGTGGATTATCCCGACACCTTGTTCACGAACCGCGACTATGCCCATCGGACGTCCGGCTTCTTCTTCGAGTCCAGCTACTTCAAACAAGTCAGCATCAACGGAGAATTGGGATGGGGCACGTCGACAAATTTCGATCCGGCCACGGGCCCGCCGGTGCTGGCTGGCTCAAGCTACGCAACCATCGCGGCAACCCTCCGGCCGGTCAAGGGCCTGACCGTAGACAACACTTACCTGCTGACGCGGCTCCAGGATCTGTCGACGGGCGCGAATATCTTTAACAACCACATCATTCGCTCGAAATGGAACTACCAGTTCACGCGGGCATTCTCGCTCCGCGTGATTGGTCAGTACAGCGCTGTTATCAGCAACCCCGCCCTGACCTCGTTGCAGAACACGAAGAGTCTGAATGGTGATGTGCTGTTCACGTACTTGCCGCATCCGGGGACAGCGGTCTATGTGGGGTACAACAGCAACCTGCAGAATTTGGATCGGTCGCTGGGGTTGGATCCGAATGGAAACATTCTGCGAACTCGGGATAGCTTTATTAACGATGGGCGGCAATTTTTTGTGAAGGTGTCGTATTTGTTCCGGTACTAACGACGCGTTCAGGCGGTCTTCAAGGCCACTGCCAGCGCCAGCTTCCCTTGCCGTTCGTCAAAGGTCCAAAAACGGCGAGCTTTCAACTCCAGGGCCGCAGCCACGTGCAGAGTGTCGAGGGTCCGAACCCCGAGTCGGGCCGTGTGGCGGATCGCGAGTTGCGCGCAGACTTCGAAGGCCCGGTCGGGCAGAGGCGTTTCCATCCAAAGGTTTTGCGCGCGATGCTGCTGAAACTGCTGCAGCAGGCGATCGGCCTCGCTGCGAGAGATTGCCTTCCGGAACACATGTTGCTCGAGGGCGTGAGTCCACTCCGCTACATGCAGGGGAGTCATCCACAGCGCTGGCTTAGCGCGGAGCCGCTTTTCAGCCTCTGCGGTGTGCTGATCGGTGAGATAGAGTGAGACAAAGAAGCTGGTGTCGGCGTAAATGATCGAGGAAGCGCTCAATAACGGCCCCGCTCCTCAATTATCAGGTCCGCTCCAGGGAGCTTGCGATCCCCGAAAATCTCCTTACGCAGGGCCGCGAAATCAGGCCAATCGGCGGCGTTAGGAAGGACCCTCTGAGGAACGATGCGGGCAATGACCTCGTCTCTTTCCCGCAGTTCCACCGTTTTACCCGCGCGCAGCCAGGCCTTAAGACGCTTGGTATCCCGAAGCTGGCGAATGTTTACGCTAGGCATGTCGTTAATGTGACACATAATGTGGCACATTGTCAAGATCAGATGGAAGAGGAAACAGTTGCTGCGCGCACAATTCTAAAAGCGCAGGCCCCTTCGCCACGCGGACGGGAGTGTCCGCGCCACACAATCTCGTGAGACGATATTGATATCCCATGATTCAACTTTCCGGTGCCGGCAAGCGCTATGGTCACAAACTTCTGTTCGAGGATGCCGATTGGCTGATTACGCCGGAATCGCACGTCGGTCTGGTTGGAGCGAATGGCACGGGCAAGTCTACGGTGATGAAGGTTCTGGCGGGTCTCGAGTCGCTCGACTACGGCTCGATTTCGCGCGCTAAAGGCATTTCTGCTGGTTACCTCCCGCAGGACGGCCTTACGCTCAGCGGACACTCCATCTTCGCCGAATGTATGTCGGTTTTTGCGGGACTCCACGCGATGGAGAAGGAAATGGAGTCGCTGACCCGCAGCATGTCCGAACTCGACCATACCAGCGCCGGGTATGCCGACGTCGCCGACCGCTACCAAAAACTGGAACACGAATTTCGCGCGCGCGACGGCTACACACTGGAAGCAGAGGTCGGCAAAGTGCTCACTGGGCTGGGCTTTCACCGCGACGACTGGAATCGCCTGACTGATGAGTTCTCCGGCGGCTGGCAAATGCGCATTGCGCTCGCCAAGCTCCTTTTGCAAAAGCCGAATCTGCTGCTGCTCGACGAGCCGACCAACCATCTTGATCTGGAGGCCCGCAACTGGCTCGAGGAATATCTCACCAACTATCCGTATGCGTATGTGCTGATTTCGCATGATCGATACTTCCTCGATATCACCGTGAAACGCATCGTCGAACTCTGGAACAAGCAGATGCATTTCTATGCCGGTAACTACGATCAGTATTTGAAGGCCAAGACCACGCGGCGGGAACAACTGGAAGCAGCCTATAAGACGCAACGTGAGCGGATCGAGCAGCTGGAAGTGTTCATCAACCGTTTTCGGTACACGGCGACCAAAGCCAAGCAGGTGCAAAGCCGCATCAAGGAATTGGAGAAAATCGAGCGTATCGAAATTCCAGAAGAGGAAAAGACGGTTCACTTTTCGTTTCCGCAACCCAAGCCCAGCGGAAGAATCGTTGCTGAGTTCGCCAACGTCGCCAAGAGTTACGGTGATCATCTCGTTTTTGACAAAGTCAACTTCATG
This sequence comes from uncultured Acidobacteriota bacterium, assembly GCA_963799305.1. Taxonomy (GTDB): domain Bacteria; phylum Acidobacteriota; class Terriglobia; order Terriglobales; family Acidobacteriaceae; genus Acidiflorens. The sequence goes on from CAWCWX010000006.1 coordinate 120,663, forward strand.
ATCGAGCGTGGCGACCGGATCGCTCTCGTGGGTGTAAACGGAGCAGGGAAGTCAACTTTGATCAAGCTGTTGGCGGGTACCGAGCCGTTGACGGCGGGGGAATTCAAACTAGGCCACAACGTCGACTTCGACTATTTCGCGCAGGATCAGTACAAGGAACTCGATCCCGAGGCGCGCATCCTGGAGGACCTGGGGGAGAAGTCTGGCACATCTACGCAAACCGAACTGCGCAGTCTGCTGGGGTGTTTTCTGTTTTCGGGAGACGACGTCTTCAAGCGCATTGGTGTGCTTTCGGGCGGCGAGCGCAATCGCTATGCGCTACTCAAGATGCTTTTGCATCCGGCCAATTTCCTCCTGCTGGACGAGCCGACCAACCACCTCGATATCCGGGCTAAGGACGTCCTGTTGGAAGCTCTGGAGAAGTACACGGGCACGGTAGTCTTCGTGTCGCACGACCGGTACTTCATCGACAAGCTGTCGACGCGCGTTTTCGAGATCGGCGACGGGAAGGTCGAAATCTATCCGGGAAACTACGAAGACTATGTCTGGCGGAAGCAAGGCGGCGCCGCGGCGCTGGAGGCGCAGACAGCGAAAACTGCTGGACTCGTGATTGCGCCCACAAACGGAAATCGGTCTACGCCTTCACCGGTCCCCGAGCCGAAGGCCAAGCGCATGAACCCAATGAAGCGGAAGGCCATGGAGGACCGCCTGCACGAGTTGGAACGAGAAATTGCGGAAACGGAAGCGACCATCGCACAATGCGAAACGCAGCTACAGAATTATGTCAGCGCCGAGGAGACACAACGGGTGGGGCAGGAACTCAGTCAAAGCAAGAGCAAGTTGCAGAGGCTGATGAGCGAGTGGGAGGAGTTGTCGGGGGTGCTGGAGACGACAGGCTAGCAAGGATCACCATAGACACAGCCAGTGCGGAAAACCGACCATAGTCCGTCGCATCCTTGGTCCCCCAAAGAGCGATCGAGACGGTTGGGATCGATCCAGGAAAGATTGGAGTTTTTAGTTCTTCACGTCAGTTTCTAAACCTTCGCCGCGACGCACCTTACGGCAGGCATCCCATCGCCAGCTGAACTTTCCGTGCCAATTCGCAGATCTGACTGGCATTCAGTGGCCGCAGGCGTTCTCGTGGAGGATCAAGGAGGAACTTGCTGATGGTCGAAAGATTTTCCGCTTTCGCGACTGACCGTTCGTGCAACCCGGTCTGCCCTGGTTCCAGAACAACATGAGTCGGTCCCTCGATCTGGTCGAGGGACGTGCTCAGTGGCACCACCAGTACCGTATTAGCGCGCGGATGATTGTTGCGAACGTTGACCGACACGATCACGACCGGGCACCTTCCTTTTTCCGGAGGATCGGTTGGCAGCTTTGTGAACCAGATCTCTCCGCGTTGCGGACTGGGCATTGGGCTCAATAAAGGCCCGGTCCGCAGACATGGGAAACGCCTGCCGAACCGAAAAATATATCTCGGTATTGATGACGGCATTGGAAGAGCTTTCAAAACCACTCAAGATTTCAGGCTAGATTTTGGGGGCGGTCAGTGTTAGGTTCTCAACAGCCCCAGGGATTGCTAGGGGATGGCTGCCCCGGTCATTTCGACACACGATTTCGCTTATAAATCAATGACTTGCGGATCATTCGATTAGAACGCCCCAAGCCCTTAGCAGCGTTTCATACACCATGGCGCAAGAGCAAACAACAGATCATCTGACCACGCGTAGTGCGCGTTCCCGGGCCCCAGTTTTCGTGCTGGGCAGTCATCGCTCGGGCACCAAGCTGCTTTACTACTCGCTGCTTTCTGCTGGCGGCTTCGCTGTTTATCCCGAGGAGAGTGCGGTTTTCACGGTGCTTGGATTGCACTTTGGAAATCTCGCGTATCGTGGCAGCCGCCGTAGACTGCTCGATGCGTATTTCCGCAGCAACCTCTTTCGCGCAACCGGATTAGAGCCCGCAGATATCGAGCAACGTGTGATGGAAGATTGCCATAGTACCGGCGACTTCCTGCGTATCGTCATGGAAACGATGGTACGCAAACAAGGTGTCCAACGGTGGGCCGAATCCACGCCGAAGCATCTGCTTTATCTTCCCGAAATCAAAAAATCAATTCCAGATGCGCTCGTCATTCACATGATTCGGGACGGCCGCGACTCCACTGCTTCCATGCATCGCACCAAGGCCCTTCGCCCGTTGCCATGGGACAAGAGCCGCGACTATCTGGCGCCTGCGATGTTCTGGCAGTGGCTGGTCAATGCCGGCCAGCGCTACGGCCGGGCGCTGGGTCCGGATTACATGGAAGTGCACTATCAGGATATGGTGCGGGACCCGCGGGCGACGCTGGCACGGGTTGGCAAGTTCATCGACCAGGATCTCGATTACGACCGCATCCAGGAGGTTGCGCTGGGATCGGTGCGCCGGCCGAATTCGTCATTCCATGGAGACAGTGCCGAGACCGCAACCAGTAACATGGGGCGCTGGAAACGCATGTTCACTCCAGCGCAGATTCGCGACATTGAGTGGACGATCGGTAGAACACTGGTCGAGAATGGTTATCCGCTCGAAACGCCGGTTGCAGAGCTGCGGCCGCCGCTCGCAGTGCGGCTCATGAATTTCACCTATCCGCTCTACCTCAACACGGTCCTTTGGCTGAAATCGAATACTCCGGTGGGCCGTCTCGCCGACCGGAAAGCATGGACATCAGACGCGTTTGTTGAGAATCCGCGGGACTCTAAAGTCACGAAAACTGTGGGGGAATGAGAGACGCCCCAATTTCCCCGGCGAAACACGAATTGAGAGGGGCTCTACCCGCCCTGCTTCAATTCAGTTAACACCTGCCGCGCAATCTCTTTCAGCGTTTCGAACACGCCCACGCCCTGGAAAGCCACGGATTCGATCACCGCTTCGTTCTTCTTGCGCAGTTCTTTCGAGAGTTTGTCGACGGGCAGGACATTGGGCAAGTCGCGCTTGTTGAGTTGCAAGACGTAGGGGATCTTGTTGAAGTCGTACCCGTGTTCCTTGAGGTTATCCATCAGATTGTCGAGGGCTTCGACGTTGGCGTCCATGCGTTCTTCTTGCGAGTCGGCGACGAATACGATGCCGTCCACGCCGCGCAGGATCAGTTTGCGGCTGGCGTCGTAGAAGACCTGGCCGGGGACGGTGTAGAGGTGGATGCGAGTCTTGAAACCGCGCACCGAGCCAAGATCAAGGGGCAGGAAGTCGAAGAACAGAGTACGGTCGGTTTCGGTGGCGAGCGAGATCATCTTGCCCTTCTGCTGCTCGGCGGTCTTCTGATAGATGAACTGCAAATTCGTCGTCTTGCCGCCCAACCCGGCGCCGTAGTAGACGATCTTGCAGTTGATCTCTCGAGCTGCGAAGTTGATGAAACTCAAAGGCTTCCTCAGTGATTACGCGAACGACTCCCAAGCCCGGGAGTCGTTCCGACACAAGTCCCTCAAATTCTAGTTCGGATCCTGCCAGTTTTTATATCACACCCGAAGGGATGGACGCAGGTTACCCACGTTACTTAGGTTAGTGGAGGCGTTGAAAGGGATAGGAGGTGTCAGGTTTCAGGTGTCAGGTGTCAGGAAAATCCTGAAGGCTCAGTGACGAAAACTGCATCTCGTAGCTCTGGAAAATTCTGTTGACACCTTATCCGGAGCGGGTTTGCCTTTTGACTCCTGAGACCTGAGACCTGAGACCTGAGACCTGAGACCTGAGACCTGAGACCTGAGACCTGAGACCTGAGACCTGAGACCTGAGACCTGAGACCTGAGACCTGAGACCTGAGACCTGGGCCTACTTCGGTGCGGGCAGCGGGTAGTAGCCGGCTTTCGAATAGACCTTCAGGTCAAGCCTGCGCACGGCTACTTCGATCTCGCGGTATCGACCCAAGCCTGGCTTGGCGGAATAGGCGAGTGTGTATTGATTGCGGGCGTCGCCGATGGCGCGAGCGTAGGCTTGCTCGATGTCGGCTTTGGCGTTTTCCGCGTACACGTTCCCACCACCTGTGGCGTTGACGTATTTGGGCAGGAGATTGCCGTAACCAAAGTCGATATCGGCGACTCCGGGGATATTGACCTTGGGAATATGAATCTTCTGCAGCTTTCCGTAGCCGGGAATGGCTGCGCCTTCCACGCCAACGGCATAGACGATGATGTTTTGCGTGAGCAGAACCTTCAAGGTGTCGGCGTAGCTGGCATCGCTGCCGATTTCGCGTCCGTCGCTGATGACGAAGATGATTTTCCGGCGGGTGCGATCGCGTTTCGAGAGGTCGCGTGCCGCTCTCAAAATGGCATCGTTCAGTACGTGCGATTGCCGGGGCGGCGTCAGGACTGGTTGTACCTGAGAATCCACCGGATGTCCATTGATCGTCGGGCCCTGCGGACCGAGAGGTCCGCCCATCACCGGCGCGCCGTTATTGCGGCCGGTGTAGGTCTTGATTTGATTGAGCACTGCGGTCAGTCGTTGGCCGATGGCGGTGAAGTCGGAAACCTGGCTCACGGTGCTGCTGTAGGTGTAAATCCCGATCTCATCGAACTGGCTGAACGCGCCTTGAAGGGCGGGAAGTGTCTCCTGGATCTTGCGTACTCCAGCATCGGGCATGCCGAGATCGAAAATCACGGCCGCAGAAAGCGGAAAGGGATCGCTGGTGAAGTATTTTAGCGTCTGCGGCTGACCGTTCTCGAGGACGACAAAATCCTTGGGCTGCAAGCCGTTGACCAGTCGTCCATCTTTGTCTTTTACCGTTACCGGGACCACTACATAGTTGACGGTCACGCCGATTTTGTAGAGTTCCTCACGCGAATTTTCGGAATCCACGGGTGCGCCGTCTGCCGGCGTGGTTGTGACCGGGGGCATGGGCGGCGGAGCGGCGTTTTCCTCGGCGTCAGGGACGCTGCGGGGAGGTTCGTTAACAGTCGGCGCGGCTTCTTTCGGCTGCGGCTGGGATTCGTCGGTACTGGAAGTCTCGGCGGGTGCGCTCTGGTCCGCTGGCGGTCGGTTGGTCGGCAGCGGTGGCGGAGGCAGGGGGCGGCTGGCGGAGGGGGCGTCCGGAATGTCGTCGGTTTTCTGCTGCGTCCAACCTGCGCCTGCCAGCAAACAGATCAGCGCCCCGAGCATGATCGTGCTGGTTTTCTTTACCATTTCCCGGAAACCTGCCCTTCCTCGTCGCTTTTTCCTGGATTTTTCCCAGCACTGCACTTACTCAGATGCCCGTGACCCTTCCTTTGGTGCATCTAAGCCTTACAGGATAGACTAGCAAAGTTTCCGGATGAAAACTCTCATGTCCAAGCTGCATTTTAGGCCACTCCTCTCCGCGATTGTCATCACCTTTCTGATTTTGCTCCCGGCGTCGCTGGCCGCCCAGAAGCCTGACAGCCCTCCACCGGCACCTCCTGAGGGTGACGTCGCTGCCGGAACGACGGAAGATCCGGCCGCTACGTTCAAGGCGAACGTCGACGTCGTGCAGCTCTTTTTCAACGTCAAGGACCACCACGGCGCGCTCATTCCCAACCTCAACAAAGACAGCTTTGAGATCTTCGAGGATGGTAAGCCTCAGACTATCAAGTACTTCAAGGCCGAAACCGATTTGCCCCTGACCCTGGGGATTTTGATCGACGCCAGCGGAAGCCAGCAGCGCGTCCTGGGAATCGAGCAGGAAGTTGGCGGGTCGTTTCTGGAGAGTACTCTGCGTGCGAAGGATATGGCCTCGATCTTCAGTTTCGACGTGGATGTGAACCTGCTTCAGGACTTCACGACCTCGATATCGCGCCTCAGGAGAGCACTCGACGAGGTCAAAATCAACTCCGGCACCGGCGCCTGCTCCAATTTACCTGGCCTCGGCGGTGGTCCAATCCCGTGTCCCTCGACGGGTCCGCGCGGCACAGTGTTGTATGACGCTGTCTACGTGGCGTCGCATGACGCGTTTGCCCAGGAGGTCGGCCGCAAGGCGATGATCCTGCTCACCGACGGCGAGGACATGGGCAGCCGACTGAAGATCAGAGATGCCATTGAAGCCGCGCATAAAGCCGATGTCATCTGCTACGTGCTCTTGATCGCCGATCGCGGCATCAGTATGGGTTTTGGCGGTGGCGAAATGAAGAAGCTCACCAGCGAGACCGGTGGCCGGGTGATCGAAGTCGGCAATAAGCCCGACAAGCTGAGAGACGCGTTCGCCCAAATTTCGGCGGAACTTCGCAGCCAGTACAACATCGGTTATACGCCCACCAACTCCAACCGCGACGGCGCCTTCCGCAAAGTGGAAATCAAAGCAAAAGGCGGCGACTACAAGATCCAGGCCCGCGCCGGCTATTACGCCATGCCGCGCAAGGATTAATAACTCAGTTCCTCGGCCGACTCTTCACTGGGATCACGAACTTCAGCCCCGACCACACGTCGGTGACTGCGCACACTTTCACGTCGACGAGCCCGAGCGCCAATCCGGTAGCGCGAATGATGTTCTCGGTGAGGTCGGTGGCGACGCCCGACGATTTCTTCGGCCAAGAGATCCAGAGTATGCCCGCGGGAGCCAGGGCTTTCGCCGCGCGCTTCATCTCCCGCTCCAGATCCAGGCGCGATTTGAAGAACAGGTGGATGAAGTCCAGTGGTCCAGCTAATTCTTTCGTGATGCGGCAATGGGCGAGCGGCTCACGAAGTTCGGAGCGGACGTCGCCTGGCATCTTGAGCAGGGCGACGCGAAAGTTCTCTTTGATCCCCAGTTTCTTTGGTAGTGGAGTCCCAGAATAGCCTGGCATGACGCTTTCCCAGTGTAGCGCCGGTGCTAAGAGTCTCTACTGTTTCGGCGCGTAGTATCCCTTGCGGGTGCGGACGTGGAATGCTTTCTGCTGCGCCAGGATTTCGATGGTCCGGAAATGTCCGTCGGACACGAAGTCTGCGGGACGGTACGTCATCAGATACTGGCTGCGCAGTTCGTCCTGGATCGAGGCGAAGGCGTCCGACACCTCGCGCAGCTGGAAGGGAAAAAAGGCGCGGCCGCCGGTGGCTTCGGCAATGCGCTGCAGCACTTTGTCGCCACTGCCTTTGGAGTGACTGATGTTCGTGCTGATGGTATAGACGATCACCTCCGCGCGCTGGGCCATCTCGATGGCTTCTTCTCGCGTTACGTGGCTCAAGTTGTCGTCGCCGTCGCTGAGCAAAATAATGGCGCGGCGGACAGGACCCGTCTGTTCGTGCTTCATCAACTTGTCGCGGCAGGCGTAGTACAAGGCGTCATACATCGCAGTACCGCCGCCCGGGTGCAAACCGCGAACGCCTTTCGAGAGCGCCTCGGTGTTGTCGGTGAAGTCCTGGGTTACATCGGGGGTAGCGTCAAATCCAACCACCATGGCCTGGTCATAGTTCGGCCGGATTATCGAATTCAAGAATTCGATGGCCGCTTCCTGTTCGAACTTAAAACGGTCGCGGATGGAATTGCTCGCATCGATCAGGAGGCCGACTTGCAACGGCAGGTCGGTCTCGCTGCGGAAACTCTTGATCCGGTCGGCGGGCTTACGGTCGTCGATCACCCGGAAGTCGTCCTGCTTCAAGTCCTTGATGTAGCGTCCGTGTTTATCGGTGACGGTGAAGATAACGCGGACTTCGTTGACGACCGAAACGAACTTCGTGAGGGGCTCGTCAGTATCGGATTTAGGCGGGTCCTCGAGGTGCGGCGTCCCGGAGTCGAGCGGAGCAGGCGCAGGCTTTGTGACCGGGCTCGCCGGGGCCACTGCGGCAGGCGCTGGACTGGCTGCGGGTGGCGTGGCCGGCTTCGCATTTTCAGCCGGTGGTTCCGGCTTTGCCAGTGGATGGTCGCCGAGCTTGAGTTCCTGGATGTCACTCTGTGGGTGGGCTTGTGGCGCGGGCTTGGTGTCCTTCGCAGGTGGTTGCTTTGCCGGCGCGCTTTCCTGCACCGTGGCCGAGGGAGCAGAGGGAAGGTTCTGATCCGAAGCCTGGCCGCTGGCGAAACCGGCCAACGCCCAACACCCAGCCAACAACAAAGGGAACCGAAAGCTCATGAGGATTTAGAACATTATAGACCGGTCGGGAGCACTTGCAGGTCACGGTCGTAACTCTTTCCGTAAGTGGGTCTCTACGCTTCGGGCTCCAGGTCCGCGAGGAACGCTTCGAGTTCTCGCGGCAGGGCTGCCGAGAAGCGCAGGACCTCTCCGGTTCCAGGATGCCTTAGCTCTAACGCCGCGGAGTGCAGAAAGTTCCGGTTGAGCGCTAAGGTCCGCGATTGTCCGGCCGCGCGAACTTTGCCAGACTCGCTTTTCAGTTCGGCGGCCGCGCCGTAGAGCGTGTCGCCCACCACCGGATGATTGATCGAAGAAAGATGTACGCGGATCTGATGGGTGCGCCCGGTTTCGATCTTTAGTTCGAGCAGTGCGAACTTGCCGTAGACCGTATTGAGTTTGCGCTTGACCCCATAATGCGTCACTGCTTCGCGACCTCCGGGGCGGCGCGTGGTCATGCGAATGCGCCGTTGCGCGTCGCGACTGATGGAGGTTCGAATGGTGCCGTGATCCTGTTTCGGCCAGCCCTGCACCAAGGCGAGGTAGGTTTTGTGAACTTCGCGAGAGGAAAACTGCTTCGCCAGTTTGCGATGGGAGTCGTCGTTTTTGGCGACTACCATCAATCCGCTGGTGGCGCGGTCGAGGCGGTGGACGATCCCCGGGCGAAGCTCGCCGCCGACTTCCGACAACGTTCCAAAATGATGCAGCAGGGCATTCACCAGGGTGCCGCGGTTGCGGGCGTCGTCGGTAGCGCCGGCGCCGGCGTGCACCATCATGCCGGCGGGCTTGTTGACGATCGCCAGATCGACGTCTTCGTACACGATCTCGAGTGGAATCTCCTCGGCCAGAGCGCGCAGCGGGGGAGCTACCGGAGGACCCGTAACCATGACTTCCTCTCCGCCGTTGAGCCGCAACGAGGCCCGCGCCGCGCTGCCTCCGACCAGCACCTCGCCCTTGGCGATCAATTGTTGAATTCGGGCGCGGCTCACCTCCGGCAACTTCGAGACCAGATATAGGTCAAGACGCTGGCCCGCATCGGAGTCCGTGGGCGTAAATGTGAGAGGAAAAGAGGACATTTCAGTGGAGTTCTCAGGTCTCGGTTCTGAGTTCTCAGAAAAATCAGAGTCCCGGATTAAGACTGGTTTTGCTGTTTCTGAACTGGGAACTCTACTTGATCTCCGTCATTGCCAGCATCGATCCATAGTCCTGTCCATTCGGATTTACGGCGCGGGCTACTACTCCTGCGAAGGCATCATGGAGTTCAGGAAACTTCGCCACCAGGGCTTTGATCAGGGCGATGTTCATCTGAAAAGTTTTCGTGGGATTCGAAACATCCGCTGCCTGATACTTCAGCACCAGGTCGAGATCGCTGCCAACGCTGGAAGGAAAAATTGCCGTTAGCTTGTAGGTCGTGCCGCCCACCGTCAGGTCGACCATGTTTCCGTTTGCCGGAAGATCGGTGGGCTGGACGGTCTGCGCTTCCTCATAAAGTTTGTCGGTGGAAAGCGTGCTCATGAAATCGGCTGGAGTGCTCAGCGCGATCGCCTCGCGGAAGTAGAGCCAGGCGTTGCGGGTCTGACCCTTCGCTTTGAACTCGCGAGCCCGCTGCGTGAACCAGGATGCGTCATGACCGTTAACCTGCGCGCTGCGGACGTAGAATCCGGCGACCTTCCAGTCGGCACCCAGTTGTTGCAGGATCATGGTTACAGTCCGATCGTCGGATGTCCCTTTCGCGTCCACCATAACGACCGCATACCTGCCGGGAGGAAGATTGGGGAACATGAAGACGGCGCTGTCGCGAGTCTGGCCGTTGGACCCGAAAACACCGCAAAGAAATTCGGCATGTGGCAACGGCTCGGTCCCCTCGGCGGACAGCAGGAACGGTGGCCGCACAGCCGCTTGGGTCCCGCCCAGAGCTTTCTGATTCTCTGTGACCGAGTTTTCGATCCCGCTGAAGTTCGCTGCCAGCGAGGGAATCGCATTCTGCTGAAGCGAGGCGGAGTCCCCGCGCGAGGCCATATCGAAGTAACGCCGGGCGTTGGTCTCCAGCGCGGTTCGGACAGGCGCCTCCATGTCAGATGCGGTTTGACAAGTCTGGGCGTCCGCGCTGGCCACCAGGCAGACAAGAGTCAGCCAATACCAGGCGTAACTCCAAAGGCGATTACGGGACTCGTTGCAGCATGGTTTCGTCAACCTTGGAACTCCCCGGCCATTTTACGCCGCCTTCGAGACCGCGTGTCTGGAAATGCTGACAGAAGTTTATGCATCCCGAAGAAGGCCAAGGTAATGTCCCCACGCAAGAAATGGCCCCCCCGAACGTTCCTCAAAAGGTGCTAAAATTCAGCTCTGGGGAGCCTTTATGTCGCGGACCAGCATGGGGATCAGATTTACCGCCTGGGTCCTTCCCCTTTTGACCGCTTATTCCCTGGGGCAAGCTCCGCCGAATCGGACCGGTGCGAACCTCATGCGGCCGGTAGCACGCGGGGGAGCCCAGACGGGGCCGCCAAGCTTGGCTTCAACGCCCGCGCCTTCGAATGCTGCTCCCGTTCCGCTGACGATGGCTCAACTTCCAGCCGTTCCCCCGGAAGTGACCTATCAGAATGGCATGCTGACCATCGTGGCGCAGAATTCAAGCCTGGGCGATGTCCTGCGCGAGGTGCATCGCATCACCGGGGCGGCGATTGATGTCCCGCCGAATGCGACTGAACGAGTGATCGCGCAGATCGGCCCCGGACCGGCTCGGGAAGTGCTGGCCAGCCTCCTCAACGGCTCCGCCTTCAATTATGTGATGGTCGGTTCCTCCAGTGATCCGACCAGGCTGGCCAGCGTCATGCTGACCACAAAGCCGGCGGGCCCGCCACCCGAGTCTGCGGCCAATGTTTATCAGCCGGCTCAACAGCAGTACATCGTCAATCAACCCGTCATGGCGCCCGGCCAAGGTCCCGGAGGACCGGTCGTACAGCCTGCTGCCGGTGATGACGAAGCCGATGCCGATGCTGAAGAAGACAAAGACGAGGACGATAGCGGGGACGACGACCAAGACCAAAATCAGGCCGGAAATACCAACCCCAACGCTCAGGACGGATCTCAACCTAACGCGGGCCCTAAGACCCCACAACAGATTCTCGAGATGCTGCGCCAGCGTCAGCAACAGGGCCCCGGGCAACCTGTTATTCCCCCCCCCCAACCAAGAATCGTCGGACGATAACTGAGGCGGGTGGACACGGCGTGGGTGGTCGTCTTCCTTGCGCTTCGGAAAAATGGACTCTCAGTCGCCGCTGGCAGAACTCTCTTGGGGAACGAGTGCCGTTCTTGAGTGAGCCGGGGTACGGGAAGGGTTGCAGGCGGCCAACAGGCCAGTTAGAGCAAAGTATGCTGTGAATACGCCGAGAGCGACTCCGAAGATTGCAGTGCCACAGATCACAAAAACAACCAAAAGGGCATTCACCGTTCTATCACCTTTACCAGCAGCCACTTGGATGTCCGAAAGCTGCCCAGCGTTTACTCTATTCGCGTTTGACGCCCGTCTCTGTTAACGACTAAGATACGGTAGTCGAACTGCGTAAATTCACTCTCCAACATTTCTGGGGCCCCGTCCACGTTACGGAAGTCCAATATTTTGCCGTCTGATGGCCATAACTAAAATTTCAGTGCGCGGCGCGCGCCAACACAACCTGAAAAACATCGACGTGGAGATCCCACGGAATACGCTGACGGTGATCACCGGTTTAAGCGGATCGGGCAAGTCTTCCCTCGCCTTCGACACGATTTACGCCGAAGGCCAGCGCCGTTACGTGGAGACACTCTCCGCGTACGCGCGCCAGTTTCTCGATCAGATGGAAAGGCCCGATGTCGATGCGATTGACGGTCTGAGCCCCTCAATTTCGATTGAGCAGAAGACCACCAGTCGCAGCCCGCGATCGACCGTTGGCACGATCACCGAAATCTACGATTACCTGCGCCTGCTGTATTCCTCGATTGGTGTTCCCCATTGTCCGACTTGCGGCAAGCCCATCACCCGGCAGTCCGCCGAGCAGATCGTGCAGCGCGTGATGGCGCTGACGCCCGACGACCGGGTGATGATCATGGCGCCGATTGTGCGCGGACGGAAAGGCGAGTTCAAGAAGGAGATGGAGAAGCTTGTCCAGCATGGCTTTAATCGGGCGCGTGTTGATGGCGAGCTGGTGAATCTGGAAGACGACCTCCGTCTCGATAAACGCAAGAATCACACGATTGAAGTGGTCATTGATCGTCTGCTGGTGAAGCCCGGAATCGAGCACCGGCTGGAGCTTTCGGTTGGGCTGGCGATGAAGTTGGGTGGTGGCCTGGTGCTGGTCTCCGTGGTGAATGGCGACGAGACGCTCTATTCCTCGCGCCTCGCCTGTCCGGATTGTGGCATCAGCGTCCCGCAACTCGAGCCGCGGTCGTTTTCGTTTAACAGTTCTTATGGAGCCTGCCCGGAATGTCATGGCCTGGGCAGCCGCTACGATTTCGATCCCGCAAAGGTGATTGTGGATTGGTCGAAGCCCTTGCTCGACGGCGGGCTTGGCCCCGGGTCGGCGTCGCAGAATCTTATTCACGGATTGCAGTTGGTGGCCGAGGCGTATGGTTTTGAACTGGCTACGCCGTTCGAGAAATTTCCAGACAAGATCCAAAACCTTCTGCTTTACGGCGAAGCGGCGCGGGGCGGGAAGACCGGATTCCTGGGAGTTCTCGGACACCTCAAGCAAAACCTCGAAGGCTCGAGCTCGGACAACTACCGCGAATATCTGCTGGATTACATGTCGGCCACGGAATGTCCGGTGTGTCATGGCAACCGGCTGCGTCCGGAAAGTCTGGCGGTCAAAGTCAACGGCATGTCGATCTCCGATTTCACGTCCCTTCCCGTTTCGCGGGCGCTGGACACGGCGCGGAAGATCAAGCTGGCGGGCCGCGAAGAGACGATTGCTGGCCGTATCGTGCATGAGATTACGGAGCGTCTCCAGTTTCTGCACGAAGTAGGTCTGGGGTATATTTCTCTCAGTCGCTCCGCGGCGACCCTGTCCGGCGGCGAGGGTCAGCGCATCCGCCTCGCCACGCAGATCGGATCGAAACTTCGCGGTGTCCTCTACGTTCTCGACGAGCCTTCCATCGGATTGCACCACCGCGACAATGGGCGTCTGCTGGCCGCGTTGGAAAACTTGCGCGATCTCGGCAACACGGTTCTGGTCGTCGAACATGACGAAGAGACCATCCGCCGCGCCGACTACGTGATCGACCTCGGCCCCGGCGCCGGGCGGCACGGCGGAGCGCTGGTAGCCAGCGGAACTCCGGCGCAAATCGTCGATTCTGCCGCATCCCTGACCGGCGCGTACATGTCGGGACGCCAGAGGATCGAGATGCTCTCCGAACGCCGCAGCCCCAACGGCAAAGCGATTACGGTGCTCGGAGCGCGCGAGAACAACCTGAAAAATCTGGATATTGTTTTCCCGCTCGGCGTAATGACCGTGGTGACCGGAGTTTCAGGATCAGGCAAATCCACTCTCGTAAACGACATCCTCTACCGCGCACTCGCCAAACAACTCTATCGGTCGCGAGAAGAGCCCGGCGCGCACAAGTCGATCAGCGGATCGGAACTGGTGGACAAAGTAATTCGCATCGACCAGTCGCCGATCGGCCGCACGCCGCGTTCCAATCCAGCGACTTACACCGGCATGTTCGCGCAAATTCGCGACCTCTATGCCATGCTTCCGGAATCGCGCGAACGCGGATATAAACCCGGGCGTTTTTCCTTCAACGTCTCCGGCGGACGCTGCGAAGCCTGCCAGGGCGAAGGCCAGCGACGCATTGAGATGAACTTCCTGCCCGATGTGTACGTACAATGCGAAGTCTGCGGCGGACGGCGCTACAATCACGAGACGCTGGCGGTGCGCTATAAGGGATACTCCATCGCTGACGTGCTCGAGTCTCCTGTTTCCGATGCGCTCACGATTCTGGAGAACATCCCGCAAGTGAAACAGAAGCTGCAAACGCTGGTCGACGTGGGCCTGGGATATATTCACCTCGGTCAGTCTGCTGTCACACTCTCCGGCGGCGAAGCGCAACGCATCAAGCTGGCTCGCGAACTTAGCAAGCGCCAGACAGGCAAGACGCTTTACCTGTTGGATGAGCCGACCACTGGCCTGCATTTCGATGATGTCCGCAAGTTGCTCGATGTGTTGCACCGGCTCACTGACTTGGGAAATTCGGTGATCATCATCGAGCACAACCTCGACGTCATCCGCAACGCCGACTGGATTCTCGATCTCGGCCCCGAAGGCGGCGAAGAAGGCGGGCGTGTCGTGGCGCAAGGCACTCCCGAACAGGTGGCCCGGGTGAAAAAGTCATACACTGGACACGCGCTGGCCGCATACTTTAATGGTGTGAAGCCGGCGGCGACGCACGCCAGCTAGCGGAAGCCCATTGAATCAAGTTCCTGAAAATCCGGAAGCGATGGCGCCGATTCCGTCCGACGTAATGTCGCCGACGATCCCAGTGGATTCGCTTGCGGAAATCGTTTCCGCTCCGCTCCTTGATCCGGTCTGGAACGGCTGGGATCTTCTCAAGCTGGTCTCGGTCACGATCGTCGCGTTGGCCATCAGCATGATCGCAGTGCTCCTGGCAGCGCGCCGCTGGGTTTACCCGCACGCTGTCGCCGCCGATCTTGCCGGCAACGCCGTAGTCGTCGTGTTAGGACAGGGTATCGGGTACGTCATCGTCTTTGCTTATATGTACGCTCTGGTCACACGAGAGCGGCGGAGTTCCAGTTTCTGGAATGCGATTCACTGGAATTGGCCGTCCAATCCGGGAACCTATTTGATGTGGGGCGTGGGGCTATCGATCGGCTTGCAGTTGCTGGCACACTTGCTGCCGATCCCGAAGGATTTGCCGATCGACACTTTCTTTCGCACGCCCGCCGAGGCCTGGATGCTGACCATCTTCGGTATCGCCCTGGCGCCGCTGATGGAGGAATTGCTGTTTCGTGCGTTCCTCTATCCCGTGCTCAAGCGCTGGCTGGGGCTGGGAACTGCGGTATTCCTCACCGCACTGGGTTTTGCCTTGCTGCATGGATCACAGTTGAAGTTCTCGTGGGGGCCGCTCCTGGTGATCTTTTTGGTAGGTTTGGCATTGACCATCGTGAGGGCGCAGAAAAATTCCGTAGCCGCCAGCCTGCTGATGCACGTTGCCTATAACGGTACGATTTCCGCGCTCATGTTCGTCGCCACCGATGGGTTCCGGCATCTGGAGAAACTGAATCACTAGTTCTCAGTTCTCAGTTCTCAGTTCTCGAAAGGCGATTGACCTCAGAATCCGAGAGTCTGCGGTTTTTTCCGAGAACTAAGAACTGAGAACCGAGAACTGAGAACTGAGAACCGAACTGCTTTCTGCTATCGTAGGAATTCATGTCTGAATTGCAACAAGAGCTTTTAGAACTCGTGGCGCGGAAATCCTTTCGCCTGGGTGAATTCAAACTCTCATCGGGTGGAACCAGCGACTATTACATCGATTGCCGTACCACCACCCTCGACGCGCGCGGCGCGCAGTTGACCGGACATGTATTCCTTGAACAAATCCGCGAGCAGGGATGGGCCCCGGACGCGCTCGGCGGACTCACCATGGGCGCCGATCCCATCGTGGTCGCAGTCGCGGTGAGCAGCGGCAGGATTCACGGATTTCTGGTGCGCAAAGCGGAGAAGCAACACGGCACCGGACGGCGCATCGAGGGATTCGCGGAAAAAGGCGCGCGCGTGGTCATCGTGGACGACGTCTGCACAACCGGATCGTCGACTATCCAGGCCATCGAAGCCGCCCGAGAATTCGGATTCCAAATCATCGGCGTCATGTGCCTGGTGGAGCGCGAGGAAGCACACGGACGGCCGGAAGTGGAAAAAGCTGCGGCGCCGGCACCGTTTATTTCTATATTCACGGCGGCGGATGTTCGAAAGCAGCACTTAGCCGTTAGCTGTTAGCACTTGGCCAGAGCTTGCGGCACGGCCGTCGACCGTTCTTGCTAAGTGCTGAAAGCTACCCGCCACTGAGAACTGAGAACCGGGAACTGAGAACTGCCTTCATGATTCAGACCCTTGAATGGACCAACTCCGGCGTACGCTTCATCGATCAGACGAAGCTGCCGACTGAAGAAGTGTACGTAAACTGCACCACTCACCAGCAGGTCGCGGACGTGATTCGCAACATGGTGGTGCGTGGAGCGCCCGCAATCGGCGTGGCCGCCGGCATGGGCATTGCTCTCGGTGTACAGAATTCCAAAGCCGAGAACGGCGCCGACCTGAAGAAGGAGTTTGACGAGATATGCGAGGTTATCCGCCAGACGCGTCCGACGGCCGTCAACCTTTTCTGGGCGATTAAGCGGATGCAGGAGAAGTTTGAAACACTACGCGTCCGCCCCGTCGCGCAAATCAAGCAGGCGCTGGTCGAAGAAGCGCAGCGCATGCACGCCGAAGACATCGCCGCCAATCAAGCCATGGGACGACACGGCGCAACCCTGATGCCCGCCAGCGGAGGCGTGCTCACGCACTGCAACGCCGGAGCCCTGGCCACCGCCGGATACGGCACTGCGCTGGGCGTAATTCGCGCCGCGGTGGAAGCAGGCAAAAAAATTCACGTCTACGCCGACGAAACGCGTCCGTTCCTGCAAGGCTCGCGCCTCACCGCGTGGGAGCTGATGAAAGACGGCATACCGACGACCGTTATCTCCGACAACATGGCTGGAGCGATGATGAAGCAGGGCAAAATCGGCGCCATCGTCGTCGGCGCCGACCGTATCGCCGCCAACGGAGACGTCGCCAACAAGATCGGCACGTATACCGTTGCCATCCTGGCGAAAGAGCATGGCATCCCGTTCTACGTCGCCGCTCCGATTTCCACCGTCGATCTGGCGACGCCCGACGGCAGCCAGATTCCCATCGAGCAACGAAACGCGCGGGAAGTCACGCACATCGCGGGCAAACAGATGGTTCCGGACGGAGTGGAGATCGAAAACCCGGCGTTTGACGTGACTCCTGCGAAATATGTCAACGCCATCATCACGGAGCGGGGGATTGCCCGGGCGCCCTATATCGAATCGCTGCGGAATCTAGCCGAACGATCCAAGTAGAGACGCGGCCTGCCGCGTCTCCGCTGGCACTACCCAGAACGATTCCCGATGCCTACGATCTCTCAATCGCAACTGACATTCGAAAGCGGCAGCAAATCGATCCGCCTCGATGCCTACCTGCCCGACTCTGCTGGAAAACATCCGACCGTTCTCGCTCTCTACGGCTCCGGCGGTGGCGTTTCCGGCATGGGCGAACCTGCCTCGATGCTTGCCGCCCAGGGATTTGCCGTCTTTGTTCTTCACTACTTCGATCGCACCGGCACCACGCAGGCCACCGACAAGCCAACCATCATGCGCAACTTCCCGGCCTGGGGGAAGACAGTATGGGACGCGATCAGCCACATCGAGCAACTGCCGCAGGTCGATTCCACCTGCATCGGACTCCTCGGATTTTCTCTCGGCGCCTACCTCGCGCTCTCTGTAGCGTCGGTTGATTCGCGCGTAAAGGCGGTAGTCGAGTTCTTCGGCGGTTTTCCAAAAGAGATGAAGTTCTTCATGCGCCGCCTATGTCCAGTGCTGATCCTCCACGGCGAGACCGACGCGACCGTGCCGGTGCAGGAGGCGTACGACTTGCAGGCTTTGCTGGAGAAGAAGGCTATTCCTTACGAGATCAAGATTTATCCCGAAGCGGGGCACGGATTTGAGGGCGACATCTGGCGCGATGCCGGAAATCGCAGCCTGCAATTTCTACGAAAATTCCTGGCCGCTCCCGCAGCGTAGTCTCATCGAACTTTTTTCTGGCGCCGCCGTATCATAGTGCAGGAGGGCAATGCCCATGTTCGCGTTCCTGCTCTGGTGCCTTCTCTTCGTTCTGTGCTGGCCCCTCGCGCTGTTTGCGCTGATTCTGTATCCGTTCGTGTGGCTTCTGCTGTTGCCGTTCCGGTTGGTTGGAATCGCTGTACACGGAGCCCTCGCGCTGGTCTGGGCGGTGGTGATGCTGCCGGCGCGTGTGCTGAGCGCGCCGTTCCGCCTCCGACACACCTGATCGATGGGAAAGAGTCTGTAGGGTGTCCCGTCGAAGCTCCGCTTGGGCGGGATTTTTGGCTTAGGCAGCCGGCTACTCCGCCATGGTTTGCAGCGACGAGCTAATCCTTAAATCAACTCCCGTTGCGCGCTGCACGTCTTCAGCAGTTACACCGGGAGCAATCTCTTCCAAAACCAGTCCCTGCGGCGTCACGTTGATGTAGGCCATTTCTGTGACGATCGTGTGCACGACTCCGACACCAGTTAGTGGTAGTGTGCACTTCTTTAGAATCTTGGGTTGCCCGTCTTTCGTAGTGTGCTCCATGGCGACGATTACGCGCCGTGCGCCTGCGACCAGGTCCATGGCGCCGCCCATGCCTTTTACCATTTTGCCGGGGATCATCCAGTTGGCGAGGTTGCCTTGTTCGTCGACTTCCATCGCGCCGAGGACGCTGAGGTCGATGTGTCCGCCGCGGATCATGGCGAAGGAGTCGGCGCTGGAGAAATAAGCGGTGCCCGGAAGTTCGCTGACGGTCTCTTTGCCGGCGTTGATCAGGTCCGCGTCTTCCTCGCCCTCGACCGGAAATGGCCCGATGCCAAGCATGCCGTTCTCGCTTTGCAGGACCACGTCCATGCCGGCCGGAACGTAATTGGCGATGAGCGTCGGCAGGCCAATCCCGAGGTTCACGTAGAAACCGTCGCGCAGTTCGCGGGCGACGCGCTTCACAATGCGTTCGCGTTTGTCGGCGTCTTTGGAGGCTGTTGGCATGGTTCCCTGGAGTTTGACCTGCTAACTGCTAACCTGCTTTCCTCACCGTCCGCCTCTCAATCCTCTTCTCAAACACATCGCCCTGAAAAATGCGTTTCACGAACACGCTGGGCGTGTGCACCATGTCGGGATTGAGTTCTCCCGGTTCGACCAGATACTCGACTTCCGCAATCGTGATTTTGGCGGCAGTGGCCATCATGGGATTGAAATTGCGCGCCGTCTTGCGATAAGTCAGGTTTCCCCACTTGTCACCCTTCCAGGCTTTGACAAAGGCGAAGTCGGCTTGCAGCGCCCGCTCCATGATGTAAGCGCGGCCGTCGAATTCGCGCGTCTCTTTCCCTTCGGCAACTACTGTGCCCACTCCTGTGGGAGTGAAGAACGCCGGGATGCCGGCACCGCCCGCGCGAATCCTTTCAGAAAATGTTCCTTGCGGAATCAAATCGAGCTGAACAGTGCCATCAAGGACCATCTGTTCGAGCAGTTTGTTTTCTCCGACATACGTTCCGCTATGACGGCGAATCTGCCCATTGGCCAGCAGTAGCCCCATGCCGAGGCCATCTACTCCCACGTTGTTGCTGATGGTGTACAGATTCTTCGTGCCCTTGCGCGCCAGGGCGCGGATGAGATTCTCCGGCATGCCGCATAGTCCGAAGCCGCCGACCATGATGGTGGCTCCGTCAAACACATCCTGGATTGCCTCTTCGGCGCTGGCGACAACCTTGTTCATGCAGAGAAATTCTATCGGATGGCGCTGGAAATTGCAGAATGCAGAGTGCGGAAGTGCTTTGGTGTACTTCTGCAATTTGACTCTACTTCTTTAATTTTCGAGGTGGAGTTTTTCTCAACTGATGTGCTCGCTCGAATTCCTCCGCCAGTTGTTTCGTGTCGAGGTTCTCGCGGATGTGCGCCAGCCGCTGTTCGATCTTGAGCAGGGCTTGCGACAAGTTGTCTTTGTTGGTGATGGCGACATCGCGCCACATCGAATAAGGACTGCCGGAAATGCGTGTGAGTTCCCGCAGGGCGCGTCCGCCGATGTCGAGCAGGGGCGCATCGACTCCGAACTCGTCGACTAGCGTTGCAGCCACAGCGGTAGAGATCATCTGCGGCAAGTGGCTGATCCAAGCGCAAAAGCGGTCGTGCACCACGGGATCGAGGATTGCTACTTTTGCGCCAAGCTTCTCCACACAGCTCAAAAACTCTCCGGACAGTCCGGCATGAACATTCTGTCGCGGTAGCGGCGTGAACAGCCAGGCCGCACCTTCGAACAAATCGGCGTCGGCGAACTCAACGCCCGCTTGCTCCTTGCCGGCCATGGGATGTCCGCCGAGAAAACGCTGTCCAGCTGTCTTGCCAAATGACTTGGCCGCGCGCTTGGCGACTTCTAACTTCGTGCTACCAACGTCGGTGACCAGCGTGCGTGGAGGAAGCGCCGGGGCGAGGCGCTCGATGTGATCGAGAATCGCCAGCACCGGAGTGGCTAGAACGATGAGATCGCTACCCCGGACAGCGTCCACAGGATTGAGAAGACCAGTGTTAATCGCTCCGCATTCCTGCGCGCGCTCCAGAACCGGTGCGCGATCGCAGCCGACGATGCGTCCCGCAAGGCGGCGTTTCTTCAGCGCCAGGCCCAGCGATCCGCCGATCAGGCCGGTTCCAATAATGGTGACTTGCTTGAAAGCCATTTGTAATTTGTGATTGGTAATTTGTAATTAAAAAGTAACAAATCACAAATTACAAATCACAAATTACAAATGGGGCTCTAAGCGATCTCGCGGCCTACCGCCGGCGCGATCATGCGCAGTTCATCCATCAACTTGGCGAATTGTTCGGGGTATAGAGACTGCGCGCCGTCCGACAACGCTTTGTCGGGCTGATGATGGACCTCGATGAGCAGCGCATCGGCGCCGGCGGCGACCGAGGCGCGGGCCATGGGAGCGACTTTGTCGCGGCGTCCAGTGCCGTGCGAGGGGTCGGCGGTCATCGGAAGGTGCGAGAGTTTGTGGATAATCGGAATCGCGGAGATGTCCATGGTGTTTCGAGTGTAAGTCTCGAAAGTGCGGATGCCGCGCTCGCACAAAATAACTTCGTAGTTACCACCCGCGAGCAGGTATTCCGCCGACAGCAGCAATTCTTCAAAGGTGGCCGCGATGCCACGTTTCAGCAACACGGGCTTGCGGACTTTGGCGAGTTCGCGCAGCAGGTTGAAATTCTGCATGTTGCGCGCGCCGACCTGAAAGATGTCGATGTAAGGCATCATGATTTCAATCTGCGAAATTTCCATGACCTCGCTGATCACCAGGAGGTTGAAGCGGTCGCCGGCTTCGCGCAACAGTTTCAATCCCTCCACGCCCATCCCTTGAAAGGAATAGGGAGACGAGCGCGGCTTGTACGCTCCGCCGCGTAATGCGCGGGCACCGGACTTGGCGATGAGTTCAGCGACAGTGAATAACTGGTCGCGCGACTCAACCGAGCACGGGCCTGCCATGACGACAATCTTGGGACCGCCAATTTCCACGCCGTTCGCGAACTTTACTACCGTGCCCTCCGGGCGAAAATTTCGCCCCGCCAGCTTGTAGGGCGAGGAAATGCGATGAACTTCCTGCACCCCCGGCAACATCTCGACTTCGCGGATGTCGAAGTCGTGCGGCGCTCCCACCCCGCCGAGCACGGTCTGACGCGCGCCGGTGGAGCGATGAACTTCAAAGCCCATGCGGACCAGTTGATCGATCACATGCTGGATCTGATCTTCCGACGACGCTTCCTGCATGGCGACGATCATGCTCTCACTCGAGGGGCCGCAGTCGCGGTTCGGCTGCGGAAAGCAGGTGCTTCACTTCGCTGAGGATGAGCGTTCATACGTGGGTGCCCGGCGCAAATTTCTTAGTCATTGGTTTGCGAATCAATCTCGGTACCGTGCGGCGTGGACTTGGAGGCAGGGACAATTTCGTGTTTCTGAATGCTGCGCATCACATCCATCACGCGTTCGTAAATCTGCGCTAAATCGCGTGCTGCCAGCGGACCGCCGTTCAACCTCTGCGCATTGGCGATCACCTCGCGCTCCCGTTCCGGCTCATAAATTGGAAGATCCGTGTTGCGCTTCAGGCGTCCGATTTCAATCGCGGCGCTCGCGCGCAGGTTGAGCAGTTCCACCAGCTTGCCGTCAAGTTCGTCGATTTTCTTACGCCAGTCGGAAATGTCCATGGAAGCTCTTAGCTGTTAGCTCTTAGCCTTTAGCTCAACCGTATTACGCATGCACTCAACCCGAATCCTCGACTCTTGGTCCGCAGCCAGGATCTAGCGTCTCGAGCTAACAGCTAATGGCTAGAAGCTAAGAGCTGCCCCACAAATTCTGCCACAGCCGCGACTTCCCGTCCGGGATTTCGTTCGATTATTTGTACGATAGCGCTGCCGACGACTGCGCCCTCGGCGTATTTTCCTACCGACGCGAACTGTTCCGGCGTCGAGATTCCGAAGCCGACGGCAATCGGCAGTTTCGTAAAACGACGAAGGCGTTTGACCAGTCCGCTGGCGTCTTCGGGCATCTGCTGCCGCGCTCCCGTAACTCCGGTGCGGGAGACGGCATAAATAAAGCCCGTCGAGGCCTGGGCAATTTGTTTCAGGCGCTGATCCGTGCTGGTCGGAGCCGCCAGAAAAATTGTGGCCAGGTCGTTCTTGCGTGCTTCGGACAAGTATTCAGCGGACTCTTCGACGGGAAGGTCGGTGATCAGCACACCGTCGAGACCCGCGTGTCGCCCGATCTTGCAGAACTTCGACAGACCCATTTGCAGGATGGGATTGAGGTAGGAGAAGACGATTAATCCGACCGACTGCGAGTGCTCGCGGATTTCTGCCGCCAGTTTCAACACCCGTTCAAGCGAAGTGCCATGCTTCAGTGCCCGCTCACTGGCGCGTTGAATGACCGGGCCGTCGGCAAGCGGATCGCTGAAGGGTACGCCCAGTTCGATGATCCCAGCGCCCGCTTCAATCGCGGCAAGCACGATATTGCGCGTAGTGACGAGGTCGGGGTCGCCGCAGGTTACGTAGGCGAGGAGCGTTGGCTTGGTTTCAAAATGAAAAGGCATGAAGAAATGTCGACCAGTATCAGTCCAACTTCAGGTTCTCCCGCATAATCCCAACGTCCTTATCGCCGCGGCCCGAAATATTCACGATCACAATCTCGGATTTCTTCATCTTCGGCGCTCGCTTGATCGCTTCCGCCACGGCGTGCGCCGACTCCAGCGCCGGAATGATTCCTTCCGTTCGCGCCAGAACGGTTGTCGCCTTCAGCGCCTCGATATCCGACGCGGGTACATACTGGGCCCGGCCAGAGTCCTTGAGCATCGCGTGTTCCGGACCGATCGAAGGATAGTCGAGGCCGGCTGAGACCGAGTGCGTCAACGCAATCTGTCCGGACTTGTCCTGCAAGACATACGAAAAAGTACCCTGCAGCACGCCGGGCGACCCTCCGCGAAAACGTGCCGCGTGCTCGCCGAGAGCTTCTCCGCGGCCGCCTGCTTCCACCCCGATGAGTTCGACTTTCTTGTCCTTCAGGAAGTCGTAGAAGATTCCAATGGAATTCGAGCCGCCGCCCACGCACGCGATGATCGCCTTGGGAAGCTTGCCTTCGGCCTTGAGGATTTGCTTTCGCGCTTCGCGTCCGATCACGCGATGAAAATCGCGCACCATGGTTGGATAAGGATGCGCACCGAGCACGCTGCCCAGCAGATAGTGTGTGGTGCGGACATTTGTGACCCAGTCGCGCATGGCTTCGTTGATGGCGTCTTTCAGTGTGCGCGATCCGGAATCGACGCCGCGAACTTCGGCGCCCAGCAGGCGCATGCGGAAGACGTTCAACTCCTGCCGTCGCATATCCTCGGTGCCCATGTAGACGACGCACTCAAAGCCCAGAAGCGCGCAGACTGTCGCGGTGGCGACGCCGTGCTGTCCGGCGCCCGTCTCCGCGATTACGCGCTGTTTGCCCATGCGTTCAACCAGAAGCGCCTGGCCAATGCAGTTGTTGATTTTGTGCGCGCCGGTGTGCAGAAGGTCTTCGCGCTTCAGATAAATCTTCGCGCCGCCGAGTTTCTTGGTCAGGCGCTCGGCAAAAAAAAGTGGAGTTGGGCGGCCGGCATATTGCTTGAAAAGGTAGTCCAGCCGTTGCTGAAATTTGCGGTCGTGCTTCGCTCTCTCGTACTCGCGCTCCAATTCCTCGAGCGCGGCCATCAGCGTTTCCGGCACATACCGTCCGCCGTAGACGCCGAAGCGTCCGGCGGTGACGGTTTTTTGTTCGGTCGTGGCGCGAGAGCGAGTTGTGACGTTTGCGGTTGCCATGATCACTTGCTTTCGTCTGCCTCGCGCACCGCCTGAACGAACGCCCGGATTTTCTTAATGTCTTTCTTGCGCGGCGAGGCCTCGACGCCCGTCGAAACGTCCACTCCCCACGGATGCAGAATATGGATCGCTTCTTCTACATTTCCGGCGTGCAAGCCGCCGGCGACGACCAGCCGGCTGATGCTGTTGATCACTCCGGCCCATGGTTGAACGCGCTCCCAATCAAAGGCCTGTCCGGTGCCGCCGCGTTGCGTGGAACTGGAGGAGTCGAGCAGCACGCCGGTGACGACGCCGGGGCGAAATCCGTGGGTCTCTAAAAAAAGATCACCGTTTTCGGCGACGTGGATTTTCTGCACCCGTTTTCCCTTGTACGCTTCGTCCGGCTCCACCAGTCCGCTGGAGACGGGGTCCCATCCTACGGTCTGATCGGCGGGCTTGTCGAAAATATGGGCCGGACAACTCCGGAAGATGATGGGACGCCGCAGATCCTTCGACATTAGCCGGAACAGGGCGCGCGAGAACTCCGCATCTTCTTCGCCGTGAAGTTGTACGGCCGTGAGGCCGGTTTCGGTCACGATGCGCTGCACGTTCTCCACGGTCTCATTTACGAAGACGCCGATTTTTTCCGGCTTCAGGGGTAAATCGGCGACGATGGATTTGGCCGTCTCCACCGTAACCCGCCTTGGACTTTTCTCGTAAAACACAAACCCCAGCGCATTCGCGCCCGCATCCACGGCGGCGTGAGCGTCGTCGGAGTTCGTGATCCCGCAGATTTTGATCCAAGTCATAAGAGACAGTGGTTAGTGGTTAGTGAAACCTTACCAAGAGCGCCTAAACACTTATCACTAGCCACTCACCACTACTTTCGCTTCTTCCAACAGCAGCGTTAGCGCTTCGCCGGGATGCTCTGCTCTCATCAACGATTCGCCGATGAGGAACGCGTCGTAACCGGCGGCGCGCAAGCGGGCAATATCGGCGCCGGAGTGGATCCCACTCTCGGCTACGCGGACGCAGTCCGAAGGAATCTTTTCGCCCAAGTGGAGCGCCGTCGCGAGATCGACTTTGAACGTCTTCAGGTCGCGGCTGTTCACGCCGATCAGGTCGCATCCGGCATCGAGCGCTCGGTGCAGTTCGGTTTCGTCGTGGACTTCACAAAGCACATCCAGACCCTGCTCCTGAGCCATGCCGGCGAAGTCCTCTAGTTCCCTCTGACTCAGCGCAGCCACGATCAGCAGGATGGCATCGGCACCGTGCGCTCGCGCTTCGACAATTTGAAATTCGTCGACGATGAAGTCTTTACGCAGGCAGGGAAGGGAAGTCGCAGCTGAGGCCTGTTTCAGATACTCCAGCGAGCCCTGAAAGAATTCTTCATCGGTCAAAACCGAGAGAGCGGTTGAGCCCGCCTGCTCCAGTTGCCGCGCCAGTTCTGTCGGCCGGAAATCCGCGCGGATCAAGCCTTTTGAGGGAGAAGCCTTTTTCAATTCCGCGATAATCGCAGGCCCACTCCGCGCGGTCATTCGCAACCGTTCGCGAAAACCTCGCGGAATGTGTGCTTCTGCCTGCCGCTCCAGCGCTCGCAGGTCCGCACTTCGGCGGCTTTCGGAAACACGTTTCCGAGTGGCGGACACGATGGAGTCAAGGGAAACCGGCATGAGAATCCAATTATACGGAAGCGGCCCCAGTTACGGGTTGTGGCGACGCCCGCGACGCCTTGCCGTGCCGAAGGGTCTCGTAGACTTAGTGGGTCCAGTTTACACGCGACCCGATCTGGATCGGATTGCTCCTCCGTTGACCCAGCCCTTTTCGAGGTGCTATAAACATGGGTCCGTGCCGTAGGTGTGTGGCCTCTCATACAGAGGTACCGGCGGCACGAACTTTCCGACGCGGCCAAATCGGCAATCCTAAATTCTGTCTTAACGGTGGAAGCGCGTTCGGGCTCCGGCACGAGTTGCCGGACTAAAATCACGCGACGTGATCCCTGACTATCGATGAACTGATCCCTGGAGGATTGATATGCGTATCTGGATGGAAACCCTTGCGTCTGAGGGCTTCCGGCTCTCGAAGAACTTCGCGGCCGTGACGACTCTCTTATTTCTGGCCGCCGCCTCGGCGCTCGCCCAGCCTGCCGGAGAAGCTGGCGGCGGTGAAGCCGCTCTGCAATTACCGAACCTGTCGTCCGTATCGTTCCTCGGCATGGACGGTCACCGCATTCTCATGATCGGCCTAGTGTTCTGCGTTTTGGGACTCGGTTTTGGCCTCATGATTTACATGCGCCTGAAAAATTTGCCGGTTCATAAGGCGATGCTGGAAGTTTCGGAACTGATTTACGAAACCTGCAAAACCTATCTGATCACGCAGGGCAAGTTCCTGATGCTGCTGTGGGCGTTTATCGCCGCCATCATCGTGCTCTACTTCGGAGTCCTGCGGCATTTTGAAATCCCGCGGGTCCTGATCATCCTGGTCTTCAGCTTGATCGGAATTGCGGGCAGTTACGGGGTGGCCTGGTTTGGAATTCGCGTAAATACGTTCGCGAACTCCCGCACCGCTTTTGCCTCGCTCCCGGGAAAACCGTTTCCGGTCTATCAGATTCCGCTCGAAGCCGGCATGTCGATCGGCATGATGCTGATTTCGGTCGAACTTCTCATCATGCTGTTCATTCTTTTATTTGTTCCGGGTGATTATGCCGGGCCTTGTTTCATCGGATTCGCAATCGGCGAGTCCCTGGGCGCCGCCGCTCTGCGCATCGCCGGTGGCATCTTCACCAAGATCGCCGACATCGGCGCCGACCTGATGAAGATCGTTTTCAAGATCAAGGAAGATGACGCTCGCAACCCCGGCGTGATCGCCGACTGCACCGGAGACAATGCCGGCGATTCCGTTGGTCCCTCTGCCGACGGTTTTGAAACCTATGGCGTCACCGGCGTGGCGCTGATTACGTTCATCCTTCTGGGGGTGAAGGAGCCGTCGATTCAGGTGCAATTACTGGTCTGGATCTTCGTAATGCGCATCATGATGCTCGTTGCCAGCGCGCTGGCGTATTTCATCAACAGCGCGATTGCCAGCGCCCGCTTCGGCAAAGCGGACCACATGAATTTCGAAACCCCGCTGACGTCGCTGGTCTGGATTACGTCGATTGTTTCGATCGTTGCCACCTATTTTGTTTCCTACCTCATCATCCCCCGGCTCGGAGAATTCGTTCCCAACATGGTGCCAGACCCGTCGCAATGGTGGAAGCTGGCTTCGATCATCTCCTGCGGAACACTGGCAGGCGCGGTCATTCCGGAACTGGTCAAGGCGTTTACTTCCGTGGAGTCACGCCACGTCAACGAAGTTGTAACCTCGGCGAAAGAGGGCGGGGCGTCGCTGGGCATCCTTTCCGGCTTCGTCGCCGGAAACTTTTCGGGATACTGGCTGGGGCTGACCATGGTGGGCCTGATGTCGGTGGCGTATTTGTTCAGCCTGCAAGGCCTGAGCACCGCCGCTACGATGATTGCCGCGCCGGTGTTCGCTTTTGGCCTGGTCGCATTCGGATTCCTCGGCATGGGGCCGGTCACGATTGCTGTCGATTCCTACGGCCCGGTCACGGACAACGCGCAGTCGGTTTACGAACTCTCGCTCATTGAGCAGGTTCCGAACGTCAAGGCCGAGCTGAAGAAAGATTTCAATATTGACGCGAACTTTGACCGCGCCAAAGACTTGCTGGAAGAGAACGACGGCGCCGGAAATACTTTCAAGGCCACCGCCAAACCGGTGCTGATCGGAACCGCCGTGGTAGGCGCGACCACGATGATTTTCTCCATCATCATGGCGCTGACCAGCGGATTGACCACCAACGTCGACAAACTATCCCTGCTGCACGCTCCCTTCTTTCTGGGACTGATCACCGGCGGCGCCATGATTTACTGGTTCACTGGCGCATCCACCCAAGCCGTGACCACTGGCGCCTACCGCGCCGTCGAGTTCATCAAAGCCAACATAAAACTTGAAGGCTCAACCAAAGCGTCGGTTGCCGACAGTAAGAAGGTCGTCGAAATCTGCACCAAGTACGCGCAGAAAGGTATGTTCAACATCTTTCTTGCCGTCTTCTTCGGCACGCTGGCTTTCGCGTTCGTGGAGCCGTTCTTCTTTATCGGCTACCTGATCTCGATTGCGATCTTCGGCCTCTACCAGGCCATCTTTATGGCCAACGCAGGCGCCGCCTGGGACAACGCCAAGAAGATTGTCGAAGTGAAGCTGAAGCAGAAGGGCACTCCGCTGCATGACGCAACCGTAATCGGCGATACCGTGGGCGATCCGTTCAAGGACACGTCTTCCGTCGCGATGAACCCGGTCATCAAGTTCACCACGCTGTTCGGATTGCTGGCGGTGGAACTGGCGGTGTCACTCACTCGCGATCAGGGCACCGGCTTGACGCACATCCTGGCGCTGGCGTTCTTCGCGGTATCGGTGTTCTTTGTGTACCGCTCGTTTTACGGTATGCGGATTTCCTCGGAGTAAGCCTACTCTCAGAAATCGTTGTCGCTAAACAGAAAAATGCCATCCAGTAAATGGATGGCATTTCTGTTTGGGAATATGCGCTATTGTTTGGTCAGGGTTAGTGAAAGACTCTGACCTTCGCACGTGCCGAAGTCCACTGAGTAGTCCCCCGTCATGTTGTGGGGTGCTGTGACACTGTCCAAGTGACCGTTGTCATATGCGAACTCACCTTCGCCGTCGATGTCGACTGTGGTGCCATTGAACGAGATGAAGTTTCCTGCCATGTAGCCGTTGGATATCGTTCCACTCACTGAGCAGGCCGAGTTCGTATAGGTCAAGGTTCCAGACAGCGCGAAAGTTCCATTTTCCGACGCGGTTGCGGCTTGGGTCAGCGCGATGGAGAGAGTAGCTCCGACGATGCCCATCCCGCCGTTGTTTTGGGCGGGGTTGTTGATTGTTCCGTTCCATGTGCCCGTAATCGAAGATACTGAACTGGCCGTCACATTTCCTGAATCGGCGCATTCGCCGGTGACGGTGTAGGTTCCGGACAGCGAATCCGAGCCCCCCGACGCCGTGATGGAAATCACCTGTCCGCCGAAAGCGGCAGAAGTCAGGGTCACAGTCTTATCCTTCACGGTTCCGGTGAAACCAACGAACTGAGCGGGGATGCAGCCCGATCCCGTGATGTACATCGTTCCTGTCAGATTACTTCCGCTTTGACTAAGGTTTCCCCCGAGGGCAAATGCGGTGGCAATAGCATTCCCTTGGGCGGTCGAAGACGCAGTAAACGCCCAGTTGCCCTGGGTGAGCGCCGTATTTTTGATGGTGCTGCCGCAGCCTGCGAGCGCGAGGGTAAGAACGCCTGCCAGCGGTAGCAGAAGCGCGAACTTGGGAAAACTTCCGAATTTCATGAATCCTCCGACTGGTGCGAACCTTTTTGGCAAGAGCACCAATGGACATAATTCAACCTGTACTAGTACGGTTGCGAAAGATTACTAACGTACTCAGCGCCTTCTCGCTAGGCATCGTGATGACGCGCGCGAAGCGAGATCGTTCGATCTCGCTCACACCACGGCGGACGTGATAATTTGTTGCCATGTTTATTGGACATTTCGGGGTGGCGCTAGCAGCAAAGCGGTTTGCGCCGCGAACTTCGCTGGGTCTGCTGGTCTTCGCAGCGGAGTTTCTCGACATGATCTGGCCTATTTTTTTGCTGCTCGGGCTCGAACATGTTCGGGTAGTGCCGGGCATTACCAAGGTGCAGCCGTTTGATTTCTACGACTACCCTTTGTCACACAGTCTGACCATGGTGCTGCGCTGGGCGCTGGCAGTGGGTCTGATTTATTTCCTGGTGCGGCGCTATATCCGGGGGGCATGGGTGCTGGCGGTGCTGGTTGTGAGCCACTGGGTGCTCGACTACGTTTCGCATCGCCCGGACTTGCCGTTGTGGCCGGGTGGTCCCAAGGTCGGGCTGGGTCTGTGGAATTCCTGGCCGGGATCGATCACGGTTGAAGCGCTGATCTTTGCCGTTGGGATATGGGTGTATCTGGTCGCGACGCGCGCACGGGACCGAGTGGGCGCTTGGGCGATCTGGAGTTTGATTGCGCTGTTAGCGATGGGATGGGTGGCTGCATTATTCGCGCCGCCTCCGCCCGACACCCACCAACTTGCGATTGGCGCCTTGGTCATGTGGATTACAGTCCCCTGGGCGGCTTGGGCTGACGCGCACCGCGAATCGCTAGCGTAGACACGCGGATCGCCGCGTCTCCCTGTCTACGTAACGTGGTGACTTAGTAAGCATCCTTCATTTTGTCTTTCACGCTCTTAGCCAGCTTCTCAATTTCCTGTGCCTTCTTGATTACGTCCATGGAGAGGATACTCGGACTGGTCTTATCCACGTTCTGCTTTAATTCCGCCGCTAAGGCCAGAAGTTTTTCCGTATCGCGCCTTAACTGCACCTGGCGCTCCATGAAAGCGTTGTTGACCAGCGTCCGATCCAATTGCTGGTGTGGTTCCACCCACGCGGGAACCGTAGAGACTGGATTCGCCTCCCCTCCACGGGCCATGGCTTTTCTTTCTGGTTGGCCGAAGTTCACATCGACCGGTTTTGCCTGTTCTTGCGCTACCGAAGCGGAACACAAGAAGGCCAGAGATAGAACGTATTTCCACATACCGCGCTCCTGAAGAACTGGGCCGCAATCCGCGAGCGGCTATTCGATCTTTAGCACGGTCTGCATGTGGATTTGGCGGGCAAATGGACGTATGGGAGAACCAAAGTAATGGAGGGTAGTTAGAAGACTGTAGTCGAGGGTAGTTTCACAGCAGGCGTTCTAACTCGGGGGACTCGATGTGTCACCATCAAAGCGAAAGATGCCGAAAAAGCGGGCGTACAAGGGCGGACGAGAGCGTCCGCCCTTTCCGAACTTACAACTGGCTCATCTTAGCCAAAAACTCGCTGTTGGCCTGGGTCTTAGCCAACCTCTCGATCAGAAGTTCCATGGCCTCGACCGGCGACAGCGGGTTCAGGACTTTGCGCAGAACCCAGATGCGTTGCAGGTCTTCCTTCGGAATCAGCAGCTCTTCCTTACGCGTGCCAGAGCGCTGAATATCGATTGCGGGGAAAGTGCGCTTGTCGACCAGCTTGCGGTCGAGGATGATTTCTGAGTTGCCAGTGCCTTTGAACTCTTCAAAAATCACATCGTCCATGCGGGAGCCGGTGTCGATGAGAGCGGTGGCAATGATGGTCAGCGAACCGCCTTCCTCGATGTTGCGTGCCGATCCAAAAAACCGCTTCGGACGCTGCAAAGCGTTCGAGTCCACGCCGCCGGAGAGCACTTTGCCGGAAGGCGGAACGATCGTGTTATAAGCGCGAGCCAGACGGGTGATGGAATCCAGCAGAATAACCACGTCGCGTTTGTGTTCGACCAGCCTCTTCGCTTTTTCGATCACCATTTCTGCGACTTGGACGTGACGGGCAGCGGGCTCGTCGAAGGTCGACGAGATAACCTCGCCCTTCACGGAACGCTGCATGTCCGTAACTTCTTCCGGACGCTCGTCAATCAGCAGCACCATCAGCACAACTTCGGGATGATTGGTGGTAATGGAGTTCGCCACCTGTTGCAGCAGCATGGTCTTGCCGGCGCGCGGTGGAGAAACAATCAGGCCGCGCTGGCCTTTGCCAAGCGGAGTGAGCAGGTCCATGACGCGGGCGCTGATGTTTTCGCGCGTGGTTTCGAGCTTGATTCGTTCCTGCGGATAGAGCGGCGTCAGGTTGTCGAACAGGATCTTGTTGCGCGCTTCGTCGGGCGACTCAAAGTTGACCGCCTCGATCTTGACCAGCGCGAAATATTTTTCGCCCTCATGCGGCGGGCGCACCTGGCCGCTGATGGTGTCTCCCGTTTTCAGATCGAACTTGCGGATCTGCGACGGCGACACGTAAATGTCGTCCGGGCCCGGGCAGGTAGTTGTAATCGGGCGAGCGCAGGAAGCCGTAGCCGTCAGGGAGGATCTCCAACACACCTTCGGCGAAGATGTGTCCTTCTTTTTCACTTTGCGCCTGCAGGATCTTGAAGATGAGATCCTGTTTGCGGAGTCCGCTGGCGCCCGGCAACTCCAAAGATCGGGCGATCTTGGTTAGCTCGGTAATATTCTTCTCTTTCAGTTCTGCGATGGTCATATTCACCTACAGGATGGATTTTTCTCGGGAGGGATTCTCTCGGGGAGTGCTGGCCGCCGTGTGGGCACACGGCGGGACTGCATTATGCAGCCCGCCTTTGTGCTTCGGCAAAATTCTCCGGTTCGCTTAAAATGTCGTGACGTTCCGCGCCCGCGATCCGGTCAAATACCTGGTTCATGGTTTCCTGGATGCGGGTATTGGGCCGGTGAAACTTGCGCGTGGCCTTCGAGGCCAACTGGCAAAGCATGTACCGGTTCCGCAAAGTCTCTACTGCGTCAAATACACGATCAGAGCGCATTTGCTTGATTCTCCTAACTATAAGGATTGATGCGACTTAAGGCATCCATCGTTCCGCCCACTGGATGATGGTCACCCTGGTAGCTGGCCAAAACTTCATTTGGGCGGGGTTGGTAAGGAAAAGCCAGAGTCACCCAAATAGATGCGCCACCCGACCCGAAAGTTGCTCAATTCTTGGGATTTGACGCGCTTCGCGGGACGGAGGTTCGTCAGGACGGCCAAAACTACCTACATGTCCGAGGAACAACATAGTGTAGCAAAACCTCAGGACAGGTCAAGAAAATTCTTCAGGCGCTCTCTGCCGCCACCGTTGCCGGCCTACTTCAGCGCGCTTAAGCGCTTTGACAGCCGCGACTTATACCGCGAAGCCGTATTCTCGTGCAGAACACCCTTTTGGATTGCCTTGTCGAGCGCCGATACCGTCTCCCGATAGGTCTGGCCAGCCGACGTCTTGTCGCCCTTCTCCAGGCTCTCGCGCATCGTGCGCAGGGCGCTTCGCAGACGCGATGCGCTGACTCGGTTACGGGCAGTTCGTTTCTCTGTTTGGCGGCCGCGCTTCACCGCCGAAAAATGATTCGCCATGTTGCTTGATTACCTTCGATTGACCTGAATACTCCCAGGAAGATATTCGGAGTGGACCGAAACAGTATTCTACGGGAGCAACTCGCGTCCGGTCAAACAGATATGAACGCCCTCGAGCGCCTCAAGGTCCTGATCAACTCGTCGACCCCCATCGTGGTGATGGAGACGGTCGAGGAAGTCCGGGCCGTTCGAATGGTGCGCCTGGCCTGTGCTGGCCTGAATCTCGCGACGTTTGAGTGGACCATTGCCAGTGGCCTTGCTCGCTCCGGGACAAGCTCCAATGAGCTTCAGTTCGAGGAAGAGCTGCCGCCGGGCGGCTACACCGCCACAACCCATCGAGTCGATTCCGAGCAGAATTCCAAGGCGATCTACAACAGTCAGGATCCCGCCCAGATGCTGGGAAACCTCGAGGCTGTTTCCATTGAGGCGACATTCATCCTGAAAGATTTTCACCGGCATCTCGAAGACGCCGTGGTGGTCAGACGCCTGCGGGATGTGGGCCAGAAATTTTCCAGCAACCGTAGAACCGTTGTAATCACCGGTCCGCGAGTCGTGATTCCTCCCGAGCTTGCGGGCCTGGTTGAATTTTTCGACCTGGCTCTGCCTGACCGCCAGCGACTGCGCCAGATCATCGACGAAACGCTCGTCCGCATCGGCAAAACTCATACCTTGCAGAGAAAACTTGACCTCGCAGGATTCGATACCCTGACCGCCAGCCTGCTCGGGCTGACCGAAGAAGAAGCGGAGCGCGCAATCTCGCAAGCGGTGGTAGCCCGCTACGCGATTTCGCTCGATTGCGTGAACGATGTTGTGGAAGCGAAGAAGGCTTTGCTCAAGCGCTCTGAAATGCTGGAGTTTGTCGACGCTTCCAACAACATGGCGAGTATTGGCGGCCTGGAAAACCTCAAGGGCTGGCTCGCCCAACGGCGCAATTCGTGGGATCCAGAAGCCCGCCAGTTCGGCCTCGATCCGCCCAAGGGCGTCATCATCCTCGGCGTGCAAGGATGCGGCAAGAGTCTGTGCGCCCGCGCCGTTGCCGGAGAATGGAAACTCCCGCTGGTAAAATTCGATACCGCTGCCGTCTACGACAAGTACATTGGCGAGACCGAAAAACGCATCCAGAAAGTCTTCAAAGTTGCGGAAGGCCTCGCGCCCTGCGTGTTGTGGATTGACGAACTGGAAAAAGTATTCGCCGGAAGCGGCGCCGACTCAGCTTCAGCGGATGCGGGCGTGTCTTCTCGCCTGCTGGCGTCGTTTCTTTCCTGGATGCAGGAACGCAAGGCTCCCGTGTTCGTTGCTGCTACTTGCAACAACGTCACGGTCCTGCCGCCGGAGTTGATCCGCAAAGGCCGCTTCGACGAACTCTTCTTCGTTGATCTGCCGAACGCCGGCGAGCGTAAGCAGATTTTTTCCATCCAGTTGACGAAGCGAAAACGTAACCCCGCGGAGTATGATCTCGACCGCATCGCCGCCGCTGCGAAAGGATTTTCCGGCGCGGAAATCGAGTCGGCGGTCCAGACGGCACTCTATGCCGCCTACTCGCGCAAGCAGGAACTCGCAACCGAGGACTTGCTTACCGCGCTTTCCACAACCGTGCCACTCTCGACCACTCGCGCGGAGGAGATTGCCGAGTTGCGGGCGTGGGCGCAGCAGCGGGCGGTGTGGGCGTCTGCCCCGGAAGCGAAGAGGGAAGGCGCCTGATTGCGCAGCGGAGCTACGCGCCTGAACCCGCCGAGATTCGCCCCGTCCAATCCATCAAAACTGGCTTCCAGCAATCCGAAGTATGCGTAGGTTTTGTTTCAATATCTCCACACCGATTGAAGCTAGTTGGCCGTCTCTGTGAACGTCGCTGTGGGATGTCCCAGGCCATACGGTCCCTCGGCAGTTACATGGACCGTCCCGGCGGCGTTCGGTAACGTGAGCGTAACCGAAGCTACGCCTGAGTTGTTGGTGACCGCAATCACCTTCGTCCCACTGCTGGTGCCGTTGGAAAGGGAACCGGCCGTAGTGGTGAACAAAACGCTGGCGCCGGTGTTGGTTCCTCCGGACGATCCGGCAGAGAGCGTAACGGTCAGCGGATTGGGCAGCGTGGTGCCCTTGGTTCCCGACTGGCCGTCGCCGCTTTTGCTGGAAAACGTTGCCGCTGGTTTTCCGACGACAATCCATCCGCCCTGGTTCTGCGTCGCGCTGCTGTCTGTCCCCGGAACGGAGTAATGGTAGAAGCCGGGAGTGACGCCAGCGGTCACTGTGATTGAACCATTGTTTCCCGAACTGACCGTGCCCTGCGTTACTGCCAGCGTGATGCCGCTATCGAATTGCGGCGTGCCCAGCGTGATCTGGCCCGATCCGGAAACGAACTTCGGCGACAAAGTTACGGTTCCATTTGCCGGGACCATGGTCGTGTCGGGATTCAGATCCCATTCGGCGGCCGGGAGAGTGGCTGTGGTTCCGGTAATGACGAGGAGTGTAGCCGTGTACGGTGCAAAGCTGAGCGACGAACTCCACGCCATCGACGACGAAGCCACAATCATTGTCGGCGCAGTCTGGGACAACGTGTAAGTAGTGACTTGCGTCGGCGTGAATCCGTTCAACGCAAACTGAACCTGCGCGGCGTTTTGCGGGTCTTTGTTCAGGAACAACAGCGTCATTGATGTTCCAGCCCCATTCACCGCGGCATAACTGCTGAATAAGTTAGGATCGCCGTCGTTGGTGGCGGAAACGGAAATAGGGGCAAAGCTGTGATG
The DNA here is from genome assembly GCA_963799305.1 of uncultured Acidobacteriota bacterium. Lineage (GTDB taxonomy): Bacteria > Acidobacteriota > Terriglobia > Terriglobales > Acidobacteriaceae > Acidiflorens. The sequence goes on from CAWCWX010000006.1 coordinate 156,652, forward strand.
CTGCCCATCATAGTTCGTGAACAGCTTCAGGGCCTGGTAGTTGGGATGTTTCGGGTCAGGCGCCGTCCAGCGAGTAGACAAATACGCACGTTCGCGGGCGAGAATGCCGTAGGCGTCAGCGTCGCCGAGAGCGGTAGAGAAATCGTCCTCTCCGGCAAAGGCTGCGCTCCACTCGGTGACACTGAATTGCGTGCCCGGGTACGTCGAATTCATGATTGCCCGCATGCGCGGAATGCGGAAAGGCTTCGAGTCCATTGGTTCGTTGCTGAATCCGCCGCCCTGAATATAAGACGCTTCGCTCGTATATGTAGGATCCCACCAGTCACGGTAGATACGCGCCGCCAAAGCCTGTTTCTGCGCCTTTGTGAAATTGGTCGTATCCGGGCCGTCGGGATAGGCGTGGATGTCGAAAATATCCAGCGAACGCGAACCCGCGATCGCGTCCGACCACGCGACTTCATTCAGCCACCAGGGCAGAAAGTCCACACCGCCGTGGCTGGTCGTATCCCCGCCTCCGGCTGCCGATCTCCAGTAGAAATACCAGCAGCAGCTTACCGGGCCGAGCCGAATCGCGGCCGGATCCCATCCTTTCACCGCCCGCGACTCGGTCAAATAAATATCGCGCAGTTCCTGATACGTGGTTGGGTTGGGATGAATGTCGACGTGGGTGCCGCCCCAGATGTCGATTTCGTTGTCCATGTTGTAAAAATGCGGCGCGCCGCCGAAAGCTGTGGCCAGAGCCGCTGTCCATTGATTGCGATAGACCGCTCCGGCGGGATCGCCGACGCCGGGCTGATCGAGCAGAGGGAAGTAGGCGTCGTTAGGATCGGCCGTGAGACGAGTCGTGCAGTCGGGCTTCAGGCCGTTGCCCGCGTCGGTGTTGTACTGATCCACGCTGCATTGCGCGCCGTATTTTGCGACCGAGTAACTCCAGTGTCCGTTATTGTTGCCTTCGGCACTTTTCGCCACCCATGGCAGCATGACCGCTGTCATAAGGGGAACGCTGCCGGCGGCTTTCACGTCCTGGATGAATTTGACCGAATCGCTGTCCTGGCTGTTGCCAAGCGCCGAAAACGCAAAATCTTCAAAATAGTAGTCGTTGTCGGCGTTGTCAGTGCCGAGCTGCCAGTTATAAGTAGACGCCGCGTTGCCGCCCCAGCGTACCACTTGCAATCCACTATCCGTGATCGTGGAGGCGTCCTGCGGAAACGCCCCGCCATACACGTACGGCCCGATCGAATGTCGGTTCTTGAGGACGTCAACCGATACATTCACATTAGTATGGGAGCCAATGGGAGTCGCGCTAACCTGACTGGAGTTCGCGCTTTCTCCTGCCGAGTTCACCGCCGACACGACGTAGTAGTAAGCCGTACCATTGGTCAGCCCGGTGTCTGTGGCGCTGGTGGTTGCCGGTGCGGCGACCTGTGTGTAAGGTCCGCCACTCGCGGTCGCGCGCTTGACGTGATAGCTGGTGGCGCCGCTGCTGGCATTCCACGCGAGACTGACCTGCGTGTTGCCAGCGGTCGCCGTAAGGCCACCGGGAGCGGGCGGAACAACCGGGCCGCCTCCGCCTGAACCGCTACCGCCCCCGCCGCAAGATATCACGAGCAACAGCGACGACATCAACCAGCCACCGTGAAAGCGATCCGACATTTGCATCCTCCCGGATGGGAAAATCTGGGTTACAAACGCTTCATCTTTCTTCGCGGTGGATTTCGACCATGACAGCGGATCTACTCGGGAAGTTGAGTCTGCCCCGTGATCGTGAAGCCCGTTTCCGCAACTGAAGCGCCTGTCCCCGGCTGTCCGCCACCAACTGAGAGTCGGTACGAGCCCGCCGCGATAATCCGGTCCCCGGCCAGGTTTACATGGCTGAGGTCACGCGGCTTCAGAGTCATGCGTACATGGGTTGTCTCGCCGGCCGCAAGGTGCACACGAGTGAAGCCTCGCAGCGCGCGCAGCGGCGCACCGTCGAGTTTCGGGAAGGTGAGGTATAGCTCGACAACCTCGTCGCCTTCGCGCTGGCTGGCGTTCTTTACGTCTGCATCGACGGTGAGCGAATCGCCGGCTTGCACATCAGTTGCGGAGAGCTTGACGTTGGCGTACTCGAACTTCGAGTAACTGAGTCCGTAACCAAACGGATACAGCGGCTTACCTGTAAAGTACCGGTAAGTGCGGTTTGTCATCGAGTAATCTTCAAATGGAGGAAGCTCGCTCACTCCGGTATAGAAAGTAAGCGGAAGACGTCCGGACGGGTTACTAACTCCGGCCAGCGTCTGCGCAATGGCGGTGCCGCCCTCTTCTCCCGAGTACCACGCTTCGAGAATGGCATTCGCATGCTCGTTCGCCCAATTCACCGACATCGCACTGCCATTCATTAAGACGACCACCAGGGGCTTTCCCGTCGCCTGCACGGCTTCGATCAATGCTTCCTCTTCCCGAGGCAAGTCCAGACTGGTGCGGTCGCCGCCCTGGAAACCCTCAATCTGGACATTCATTTCCTCGCCTTCGAGATCGGAGGTAATTCCCACCACCGCAATCACCACGTCGGCTTTTTTCGCCGCCGCCACGGCATCGGGGATAGGATTCTGAGTGGTGTCGTTGCTCCAGACGAGTCTCGCGATGGCATCACCCGTACCCTGGAAATATTCCACTTTGAGCGCGTACTTGTGGCCCTTTTCCAGGTGGATGTCCGCGAGCTTCGTGCTGATGGAGTGATTGGACCAATCTTCAACGATGAGCTTGCCATCGATCCAGAGACGGAATCCGTCATCCGCGTTTCCGCCGATGCGATAGTCACCGGTAGTCGTGGGGTTCAAAAAGCCCGTCCAACGGGCGGAGAAGTCGTCCGCCTGGAAGGCTCCCTGGGAAAAACCTGGAAGCGGCTGCCTGATGAAGTTGAAGTCGATGTTGCGGTCGATTCGGGTAATGGCTGGCGTCCCGGCCAGATCGGTTCCCTTGAAGTATTCACCCTGTAGGCCGGGTTTGCCGTCGGGAGTGGTGCATAGTTCGGCGGGAATCGCTTTGGGATCGCGCAGAAAATGTGTGCCGGGCACAAATGTAACGTCAGATCCGGCGAACTGCTTGCGGATGCCATCGAGTGCGGTGGTCGCGCGAGAAGGCGTGCCGTTGTAATTTCCTTCCAGCACGCGAATGCTGTCCGCCAGCGGGCCCACCACGGCAATGCGCTTGGGGGCATTTTCCAACGGCAGGATGCCGTCATTCTTCAACAGCACCAGGCTCTCCCGGGCCGTCTTGAGCGAGAGCTGGCGATGTGCTTCCGTATCATTTTCCGAGTACGGAATATTGGCGTAGGGCACCATCGACGGCGGATCGAACATGCCGAGCAGGAAGCGCGCCCGGAACAACCGCCGCAGGGCAACGTCCATATCTTTTTCGCTGAGCAGACCCTGCTTCACGGCGTTGATGTATTTCACATAGTCCGAGTTGTCGGGAACCTTGCTGGTGAAATCGACGCATTCGTTGTCCATGCCCTTTTGCAGGGAAATGGCGGCCGCCGCTTCCTTGGTCGGAGTAAAGTGATGCCCATTCCAGATGTCGACTACGGCGCCGCAGTCGGAAACCACGAAGCCGTTAAATCGCCACGCCCCGCGCAGAGTATCTTGCAGCAGGAACGTGTTGGCGCACGCGGGCTCGCCATTGACGCTGTTGTAAGCGCACATGGTCGAGGCCGCGTGGCCCTCGACGATGGTGGCGCGGAACGCCGGCAGGTATGTGTCTTCTTCATCGTGCTTGGAAACGGTGACGTCGACTTTGTGGCGCGTGGATTCCGGTCCACTGTGGACGGCGAAATGCTTAGGTGTGGAAACCACGCGGAGGTATTTCGGATTGTCACCCTGGAGTCCTGTGACAAAAGCGATGCCCATTTTCGCCGTGAGGAACGGATCTTCTCCGTAAGTCTCCTGTCCGCGTCCCCAGCGCGGATCACGGAAGATGTTAATGTTCGGCGACCAGAAGGTGAGGCCTTCAAAAATCTTCCGTCGGCCCTGGCGCACGGATTCATGATGCTTGGCGCGGGCTTCGGTGCCGATGACGGTGGCCACGTTGTGCAGCAGCGGCGCATCCCAGGTTGCACCGAGCGCGATGGCTTGCGGAAAGACGGTAGCGAAACCTGCCGCCGCAACTCCGTGCAAGGCCTCGCTCCAGTAGTCGTATTCCGGAACCTGAAGGCGCGGAATCGCGCGCGCCTGATTCACCAGTTGCGACGCCTTTTCTTCCAGGGTCATGCGGGAAACCAGATCCTCCACGCGCTGATCGATAGGCAACGTCGGGTTGAGATAGGGCGCATTCGACGGCGGCGCCTCCTGCGCGAACAGAGAAGGACAAATAGAGGAAACTGCCAATACCGTGGCGATCAATACTGCGCGCTTCATGAACGGAATCGAACGCATCAATTCCTCCGCTAGACTTTAAAGTGCAAGAATGGTTTCGGTTGGACGGCGGGGACCATTGTAGCGAAAGTAGCGTGAAATGCGGAGCGGAAACGTTTACGCAAAATCAGAGCTTGTGCCTTGTATGATTTTGCGCTCCAGCACCGGCCTCTTGCCGACTGTCACAAGCCCATCCGCGCTTGGCGTGCGCCCTAACTGAGCAGGTTGCATTCCTGGAGTCCACGGTGGCGGCGGGACACTGGCACGGGTATTGTGATTTTTCTAGAAGTTGCGCAATTTGCTCCGTAACCCCTTGGCACATCCGCTTCATCGAAGGGTCCATGATTCTCCGTCAGAATTCTCTGTAAGTTGCGGATTCTAAAGTCTCATTTCGTCCGGAATACGAATTGACTTTCGAAACCCCAAGTGAAATCATTATCTTTATCGAGCGGAACCCGGCTTTTCCACCTCGATGCGGTTCTCGCCCTCATCCGCATTTATTCATTCTTTCATCAGGAGTTGCTTGTGCAAAGGGAAATTCCCTCGTGCGTCTTCAGAGCTCCTAAGAGGGGGCGATCATGAAACCCGTAGCGGTGTCCAAGAGACTCACAAAATTCGATCCCAAAACGTTCCTTTCGACCATCGATGGAGGCAGGAAGATCGCAGCTTTTCCCAAAAAGAAGACGATTTCTGCTCAGGGTGATTCGTCCGATGCTGTTTTCTATATTCAGGAAGGAAAAGTAAGGCTCACAGTTGTTTCGAAGAGCGGGAAGGAAGCCACCATCGGCATCCTGAAAGAGGGCGATTTCTTCGGAGAAGGTTGCCTTACGGGCCAGCACCTTCGCCTAAGCTCCGCAACCGCACTCACCGATTGCTCGGTGATGCGAATCGAGAGAAAATCGATGGTCGAAGTGATTCACCGGGAACACACGTTTTCCGACATGTTCGTGGCCTACTTGCTCACACGGAACATCCGATACGAAGAGGACTTGGTTGACCAGCTGTTCAATTCCAGTGAGAAACGCCTGGCTCGCGCTCTGCTCCTGCTGGCTCAGTTCGGCAAGGACGGAAAACCCGAAGTTGCGATTCCCAAGATCAGTCAGGAAACGCTAGCAGAGATGGTGGGCACAACCCGCTCACGGGTTAGCTTTTTTATGAACAGGTTCAGGAAGTTGGGCTTCGTGCGATACAACGGTCAGCTCGAAGTCCACAGTTCACTTCTCAGCGTTGTTCTTCACGACTAGCACAGTATTTCGCACCGTGGGATTGCGCTCTCGTGCGGACATCGCCACCCGCGGCTTCGCCATTTCCTTCGCGACTTCGGCGAGTGTCGCTCTATCCCGTTGCTCTTTTGTTTTTCTTTTAGCCATGATGTTGGACTCTGGATCGGCGTAGATGAGTGTTGGCTCCATAACTTCAAGGTCTTGTCCCTCCCGCCGAAAGCCGTTCGTCTTCGATAGTCCAGCCCTGATAGGAAGGGTCTGTTACGGGGAAATGTTGTTAGCATAGCCTGCTCCCCCAGGGGCTGTCTGAGCTTGATCGCTCACAAATGGAGCACACCGAAGCCCTCACGTTGCGGACAAATGGGCCTTCGGTGCGATCCAGTTGGCGAAAAGTAGCCGTTACTGCCTGTTTCATCGTCGCAGGCGAGAGCATTCAGAACTGGTTCCGAGCCGTGGACATCCCAAACGCCTCAAAAATCGAGTGAGCTGGAGTCTTTTATGATGTCAAATCCGCACTCAGTTGACCGGGATGAAGTCAATGAGTGCAATGGCGATTTTTGAGAAATAATTAATTGCTTGGAATTGGGTTCACAACGTTCGAACTAGCAGTCGGGTTGACGACTGCTCCGTAGCGGGTAAGTCGCGGAAAAAACGGCGTCACTTCCAGCGGCATCTTGCTGCGCGCCGAGGTAATGGCCACGGGCGTGGTCTTGATCAATTCCACCTGGTCATTCCATGCGTTGAGCTTGACGCGTCCGCCCAGAGGCAGGGCGGCGATCTGGTTCAGTTGGTTGGGATCAAGGGATGGAGCAGAGTCCATAAACGCCACCATACGATCGATGGCACCGTTACGGTCGGTGAGACCCGTGCCCAAGTGGGGAGTCAGCAGCGCGGAAAGCGCTCGGCCCCGCCGCGCCACCTGACGCAGGAACAGTCCCGGTGTATTCAGCTTTTCGGCGTACGGTGAATTCTTCAACAACTCGAGAGCTTTCTTGTCGGCTGCAGCTTCGTCCTCGGCAGTGTGCCGGAAGCCCAGGTTCTGGTAGATGGATTCATCAGAGAACAACATGCGATCGTTGAAGGCGTACCTGCCGTCCAGGTTGTGTCCGAGGAGGATGTGGGCCAGTTCGCGAGAAAGCATCATGGCCAAGCTGGCTTCATCCGGGAGCACGTCCACCAGGCCGCGGCTTATGACGATGGTGTTGCCCACGCTGAAGGTTTCCAGTGGCGAAGTCAGCATCACACGGGTGTGCACCGGGAGCGGCAGCTCAAGGTTGTTGCTGGTCAGCAAGTTGTTGACCACGGTCTCCAACACTTTGTCCACGTCACCCTCGGGAGCGAGCAGGCCGGCCTTCTGTAGCCGATCGATCACGTTGTCCCCCGCCTGCTGCTGCCATTGCCACTGCGCTAGCAGCGGAGAAGCATCCTGGGCCCCCGGGCTTTCGTCCTTCACCGTGGCGTCCACGCGCACTTGGGTAAATTCGCCTTCGGCGTCAGGCTGCTGTTCATAACCCCAGACCCGGGTCTGGGCCTTGAAGGTAATGTTGTCTTGCGAACGGTTTGTGAAATCGCCTTCCTCGCTGTAGATGTAAGCCGGTACCCAGTAACCCGGGATCAGGTTCAAGCGCCAGCTGTCCATGTGGAAGAAGTAAGCGTTGCGAGGACGCGGCTCATAGGTGCCATTCAGGCGCACAATGTTGTAATCCTGGTCTTCCACCCAAATTCGGCCACGGAAGCGGCCATTGCCGGTGCCATTTTTGGCGGCGACGTCGAAAACGATACACCGGACATCACCAAGGAACTCGCGGTGCACGTACTTGAAGTCGTAAGTCTTGCGATTGAAGTCGTCGCGGTCGGCATAGATCATCCAGGAGAAACCTGCGGGTTTGTATTGGAACTTAAACAACCTGGTGAAGCCGCCTAACAGATGGCTCTCAAAGCTGGTGTCTTTGGAGAGATAATCACGGCGGTCCATGCTTTCGCTCAGATCCATGCGGCCGAGAAAGTAATGGTCTTGTACGGGGGTCGGGCCCAGTTCCTGGTCGAACTTCAGGTTTTGCAGATAGGTCTCAACGAACGGGGTGCGACTCTTCAGCATTTCTATTAGCGCGTGCTCCCGCTCGATTGTGCGGTCCACCACTTGGTCCATCGTGCCAGACGGTATGGAGGCGGGAGCGGTGCTCGCGGATGCAGCTATCCGCGGCGGAGCGTTCGGTGACTCCGGCTCGGGGCGTTCGCGCGACGAAGGCGGGCTAGGCTCGAAGGCCGAAGATGGCGCAGGTGCAGTCGCCGACGGTGAAGACGGGGTCGCCGACTGCTGCGCGTTTGCGCACAGCGTGAGAAACAGGGAAGCGGAAATCACCCAATACCAAATTCGCATCATTCAACCGAGATTTCGTTTCTTGCCTTCGTCCAGCACTTCGAAGCAGCGCTTCAGTGGCGGTCGTGCTCGTGGTCGTCGTCACCCGCAGGCTGCTCGCTTGGGCGTGCTAGCGGTCAGGCCGGTGGGTGTTTGTGCTCGTTACGTGGTGTGATGCAGGGCTCGTGCCAATGTCGAGCGTGAACAAGAATTTTCTTTAACTGCACGATTTCTCAGCGAGTTAAGACAGACTTAGCAGCTTGGACAGGCGCGATTCGCAACTCTCCGGTGGCCCGGTTCCACCAGAGTGGTGCTTTTCAGCCAGGGGCTGGAATTCAGCGACATCAGTGACGCCTTCTACGGACCGATCCAAACTGGCTCTCTACGTAGCGCGGATTTCTGATGCGGTGTTGCGAAGACTCGGTTACACCACCGGCTGGGAAGTGATTGTTGACCAGGCGATATCTCAACAACTATCCGATTTTAGTGTTCACAATTGAACATTTTTCTTCTTCGGATTACAGGATCATCAACCACCACGACAGTTCGTGATTCGTCCAAGAAAAGGAAGACTGACAATGCTGATACTCATCATCATCTTAATACTGGTTTTCGGCCTCGGTGGAGGGTACTACGGCCATACCCGCTGGGGTGCTGGCGGCGGGGCCGGCATTGGGCTGGGGACGATATTGTTAATTCTCCTCATCGCCTACATGCTTGGCTTGTTCCGCTGATTGCGCGGGAACAACCTGTCTTCAGAACCACAGGCACGAGTGGCAGAACCGCGAACTCTTCCGAGCCTTCAGGTGCGGCTGTAACTCGCGGAGACAACTCGCGATTTGTTCCTCCGAGTTCATCGACACGTCCGACACGATAGATTCGATCCTGTCGTTCGCGCCCTCTTGGCGCTTTACTACTTGTCCCTTTTCATCGGTCCGGCGGTTCTCTATGCGAATTTCGCTCGGAAACTGACCGATTCCACCTTGAATACTAATCTGCGCCAGCTCGCAGTCGCCAGAACCCGACGACAAAATGATTTTCCGACTGTTGCGGGCAAGGCCAGACTCATTTTTCTGTCATGTCAGGACTATCACCTTGGAGCACAGAGCAAGGATGAGCAAAACCGCACGAATTGCGTTTCGCCTTTTTTTCGTTTGCTACTTGAGCGTGCGCGCGAAAAGAGCGTGGAACGAATCCTAAGTGCAGTTTTGCTCAGTATTGAAAGCGCTGTGATGAGACAGTTCTTAAAATCAGCGTTTGCCCCTTTACGCCGAGGAGGTAGGCCCATGTGGACTCTTTCCAGACATCGAAGCCAACTGAAATTTAGGCAATCGCGCTCGCAGCTCGAATTGCTGGTCCAAGAGCGCACAGAAGCGCTCCAGAGCCTTTCGCAACGGCTGCTCCGGGTACAGGATGAAGAAAGGCGCAGGCTAGCTCGTGACTTGCACGATAGCGCCGGACAAATCCTGACGGCGTTAAAAATATCCGCCGGGTTGTTGCAAACGAAACTGGACGACGGCGAACGAATACGCGAGGAGCTGTCCGGCATAGAATCGTTGGCTGATGAGGCCCTTCAGGAAATTCGTACAACTTCTTACTTGCTCCATCCTCCGATGTTGGACGAAACAGGTTTCACGAGTGCAGCGCAATGGTATGTCGATGGCTTCGCCCGGCGCAGCGGAATGAAGGTTCGCACAGACTTTGCGCTCCAGGATGAGCGAATGCCGGACAGGATCGAGACGGCTCTTTTCCGCGTGCTGCAGGAAAGTCTAACTAACGTGCATCGCCACTCTGGATCATCTGAGGTGGAGGTTCACTTTCTTCGAGAAGCTCACATTGTGATACTTGAAGTGAGAGACTACGGATGCGGTATCCCAGAGAAATTGTTGAGGCGATTGGGTCAGTCAATTCAGGGTTCCGGCGTCGGCCTCGCCGGAATGTGCGAACGGTTGAATGAACTGAAGGGAGACTTGGAAATCACATCAGCCGATCCTGGCACGCGGCTGCGGGCTATCGTCCCTCTGTCTCCTGGAATTCCAGAAGAAGAAGCTCTCAATGAGAGTCCATCTGTGCTGGCTGGAGCAACGAGGGGTGACATGTTCGAGCCGTGCGGAACCTTCTTGGCACGCGCGGGGAAGTTGCCGTCGTTTACACGCTCGGCCTGGGCAACGTTGAATCGAGCACAGCGCATTCCCTTGAATGTGCGCCGCTGGGGACCGGCTATGGGCATGGCTGCAGTGTTGGTAATCGCTTGCTGGATTGGCTTCCGGGATCGCCCTCTTCCGTCAACCTCAGGGATTCAGGAATCAAATGCTTTCGAGCAGCAGATACCCTTCGCGGCTGCGAACCGGGTTGTGGCGAATCGTACATCCAGCCCGCAAAGAGCGCGGGGTCCAGACGCGGGTAGGAGGCAAACGTCCAAAACCCAGCTCCCGCGAGTGCCGGACAGGAACATCCGAGTCCGATACTTCTCAGACGACGTGACGGTGCGCTATTTCATTCCCCAATCCCAACTGCAGCGGGTGTCGGACGGGAACATCCGAGTGAGGAACATCTCAGACGACGTGACGGTGCGCTATTTCATTCCCCAATCCCCACTGCAGCGGGTGTCGGACGGGAACACCCGAGTGAGGTACATCTCAGACGACGTGACGGTGCGCTATTTTCCTCCCGAGCCTGCAGTAGCGTCACAGTCGACTTCGGATAGAAGCTCCGCGAAGGCTGTGGGCCGTTAGTTTTCAGTGCATCGCAAAACCAACGACGAACTCCATCGCTTTCAGGAACGTCATAACGTTCTCAAATTTGTGGTGGACGCTCCGCGGTGCCTGCTCTTTCTCATCACGCAGGAACGCGGAGACCTTCAGCAGGTCTTTCCGGTCGATCTCTTCGAGGTTGAGCTTGCGGCAGGACTCCGCGAAGTAGGCAAGGGCTATCGAGTATGCGGACAGGGTTTTCGGCTTCTTCGTGAGCTTTGTTTCGTCAAGGACGTCCGGTTTGACGCGCCATTCGCGGACAGGACAAGGCGGCGATACCGCCATCCATGCGGGGTTTGGACTCTCTTGGTGAGATTGCCTTCGCGATTCGCCGGTAACTCCATCGACCGATATCGGTATCAGTGTAGGTATCACCGGCTTGCAAGTTCAACTAAAGGACTGGCGGAGAGGGAGGGATTCGAATCCGCCTAAGAACGTAAACGCAACAACATGCAGAGCCACGGATGGCACCGAAGTACCTGGAAAGCAGCGGAAAACTGACAAACGGATTGCAAGTGGATCACCTCCAATATGCTAACCGCCTCATGGGACGAATGGAACCCGCATAGAACGCCCCGCGCTTGCGTCTTCGATCAGATCGCCCGTCTCCTTGTCACGCATCGCAATCTGCTGGTAGCGCGTATGCAAATCACACCCTACAATCTTTATGTGCTCGGCTCCCTTTCCTCCGAGCCCTGGTTGCTTTGAGCGCACCAAGTTTACTCGGCGGCCTTGGAGCCGACACGGTTATCTAATCAGCCGTCAAGGTGTACCTGGGAGTGACCGTTCCAGGTCGCAGAGACAAAATCCGGGGACGGGTATGCCCGAGTTGGAATTGGGGTCAGTTCCGTCCGTCCCCGAATTTCCCCCGTCCCCGAATTTCCCGATTTAACCGTCCCCGATTTAACCCGGCGTCTTGGGCTCCGATTGATCAGGGGGTTCGATAATCTGGCTAACACCGCTCGCGTCTCGGCCATGAGACAAATCCAGGATCGATTGCCCTCTCGTTCCAGCACTTGGGAGCGCCCAAAATGGGGTCTCATATGGTTCCAGTCGGGGTGGGATTACCCGATCCAGTGGGCCACTGATGACGACCGTTAGTGCTACACCCCCAAAAAACGCCAGTAGGAACAGCCCCCAACCGCGAAATCCCATCGCATATAGAGCAATAAACACGAGCACCCACGAACACAACTGAACCACGCTGCCGTGCATTTTTGAGAACTGCCATTCTTCCGAACAGTTAGGACAAACCCAGGGCCTCCACCCCCTAAATTGCTCGGTTGGCATTCTCGCCCCGCAAGAAGGGCATCTAAAATTCCTTACCGGATAATGGAAATACATCTGCTACTATCTCCCAACTGCCTACGGGTAAATATCTTCGCCCGATTTTTGCCTTAGAGTCTCTCCGCTTTACGTGCCTGGCATCGTCCCTAGATCGAACCCCTGTTACTATACTTACTGCCATTTAGAGTTAAGTCGTTTAGGGATTCGGATCCCAGCATTGTACCGCCAGACAGACGCCGAACCCAGGCCATGTGGTAGGCAGCGACACAGGAGGCATGATTACATTGTAAATATCTATTCCCACCACCCAGGCCGCAGGGTCGTAAAAAAGCGTCCGGCCCAATGTTGATCCTGCGCGCAAGATAGTTGGAACATACGGCGCTGCGGGCACGCCAGCGAGAACAACCCCAGTACCAATGAATGCGGCCTCTCCGGCATAGTAGGCCTGTTGCCAAAGTGCGGCGTTTCCTTGAAACACACCATTGGCCATCGATCCTGCAGGAACGTCACCCGGTCTAAGACCTGGGTACAAAAGGTTGGTATGGAAGGCCAAACTCCCCCAAGCGGCCTGGGATGGAGGCTGACAGCTAACGTCGCCGAGACTTCCGCCGCAGTACACAGTAATATCGGCTGGCGTCAATTTCTCTGGGGCGGTGTATCCCGGCTGAAGCGCATTGAAACCTGCATCTACTTGTGCTTGGTACTGAGCTAGCGCCTGTTCAATCGGACTGTTCAGTCCTGCCTGTGCCATGAATTGCTGGGTTTCAGAGGCTAGCCACGCTCCGCCGGGATCGCGAAGGGCGTCAGTGCCCCCCACCTGCCTGTCCCGGCTACATCACTCCAGTGCGATAGCAGGCCGATTGGGTCTGTCGCACTCAGAGGCGTGTTCCCGACGTACGCGTAGCGATTCCACGTCTGCGGGTTCCCCATATTTACTGCTCCCATGCCAGTCGGATCGGGCCAGGGCCAACGTCCTTGGTTAGTATTATATTCGCGGAACAGAAAGTCGTAGAGGCCGGAAACTGTATCCTGAGTCTGGCCCGTAAAGTCCAAATCGACGCTTCCAGATGGGGCATAACCCTCGCCATAAGGTCCATAAGCCACATCGAAGTACATAGTGCGCGTCACTGGAGTCGTGGCTAGGCGACCGTTACCGAGCCAGTCCGCGTGACGATAGTAGGTCAGGCCGCTTGAAGTGTAGACAGCGCCGCCTCCGCCGGGCAGCGGTACGAAGGCTTTGCTCAGAGTGGAACCGGTCATCAAAGCAAGCTTACCACCGCCTGGGCCGTAGACGATTTGAGTATAGGACGAGCCCCGTGCCTGCTCCACCATGCGTCCCAGAGCGTCGTAGGTCAGGGTTCCTCAAGATGCTTCACAAACTCTCGGAACTCATCCACGGTCAGATTACGCGGTTGGCGTGTGCGCTTAGTCGCTCTGAAGTGGAGTGACGTGGACTGGTTGAACGGCAAGTTGCGGATTGAACGGGCAATTGTCCGGCAACATGTCGATGACGTGAAAACAGTCTACTCGCAGAAACAGATGAACATTGATCCCGAACTATTGGCAAGGCTGAAGGCGTGGAAACAACATTCACAGTTCCGCGCCGACGGAGATTGGCTCTTCGCATCCCCGGTTCAGCTTGGACGCTTGCCATGGTCCTATCCTTGGATTTTGAGGGTATTTCACAAGGCAGGGGACAAAGCCGGGATTGGTAAACTGCCAACTCACACCCTGCGCCACAGCTACCGTTCGTGGCTAGATGCGGTCGGAACGTCAATCGCCGTGCAGCAGAAGCTGATGCGGCATACTGACATTCGAACGACCATGAATCTTTACGGAGACGTGGTCACGGATGAGATGGCTCAGGCTCACTCCAAGGTCGTTGGCTTGGCACTCGCACCACGGAGTTCCAACTAACGGATTGCAGTTGCGGATCGCAGTTCGCGCAAATGCTTGAAGTACTGGCGGAGAGGGAGGGATTCGAACCCTCGGTACAGGTGTTAGCCCGTACAACGGTTTAGCAATTGTCTCCACCGGCGCGACGCCGAGCAATCCCAATCACTTACAGTCGCGTTCAGGCACCAAATCTCACCTCGGGTGACCTCATTCGGCAGTTTCGGGACACCTGTCGGGACATTGAGCCTAACAAGACATTGAGTCGATTGGACGCACTAATCACACGAAGGAGTGATGCCGCGTCACTGCGGTGCATTGGAGCGGGCTATTGACTGCTCGCGTTTATGAGAGGACAATTCTTCCGTTCTCGACTGCCGCGAGAGTCCCTCCCCTAATCGGTATCCGAGCCGGGCCTGTTTTACCGAAGACTCCGATGCAAAAGAAGGTTCCTATGAAGCGAGCTTACTTCGCCTGCGTATTTCTGTGTTTGACCACTACGTTCTTATTTCCTCTATTGCATCTTCCCCCGTCGAACTCTCAAGCTGCTCAGGGCATTTCCCGGCCTCGATTTAGGATGGGGCGGGCGCTTCCTCTGCCGCATCTTGGCGCATTTGGTCCGGGCCGCCCGTTGCGCCGTCCGCCATCCTCACTTTGGGACGAAGCCAAGTCGGGGTCATCCCAACGGAAAGCCGGAAATAGGTTAGTGGGAGCGCCCAATGGCATGCCTAACTCAGTTCTCCTGTCAGCGCCGACCTACAGCTCTGGCGGGCGTGGTGCCCTTTCCGTGGCGGTGGGGGATGTGAACGCGGACGGCAAGCCCGACCTAATGGTGGCCAACAACTGTGACACCGGCAATTGTAATGGCGGCAGCGTGGGCGTGTTGTTGGGCCATGGCGACGGAACATTTTATGCGGCGGTGAGCTATGCCTCTGGCGGACCTGGTGCCACCTCCGTGGCGGTGGGGGATGTGAACGGGGACGGCAAGCCCGACCTGCTGGTGGCCAACGGTTGTGCAGACGCTAATTGTACGAACAGCAGCGTGGGCGTGTTGTTGGGCAACGGCGACGGCACCTTCCAGGCGGCGGTGAGCTATGACTCTGGCGGACGTGGTGCCCTTTCCGTGGCGGTGGGGGATGTGAACGCGGACGGCAAGCCCGACCTAGTGGTGGCCAACAACTGTGACACCGGCAATTGTAATGGCGGCAGCGTGGGCGTGTTGTTGGGCAACGGCGACGGAACATTTCAGGCGGCGGCGAGCTATGCCTCTGGCGGACCTAATGCCTATTCCGTGGCGGTGGCGGATGTGAACGGAGATAGCAAGCTCGACTTGGTGGTGGCCAATTGGTGTACCGACTCCGACTGTACGAACGGCAGCGTGGACGTGTTGCTGGGCAATGGAGATGGCACCTTCCAGATGGCGGTGAGCTATACCTCTGGCGAAGGTGGTGCCTATTCCGTGGCGGTGGGGGATGTGAACGGGGACGGTAAACCCGACCTTTTAGTGGCCAACCGCGGTTCAGGCACCAACCCTACGAACAGCAGCGTGGGTGTGTTGTTGGGTAATGGCGATGGCACCTTCCAGGCATCGGTGAGTTACGACTATGGCGGATATGCGGCCGCCTCCGTAGCGGTGGGCGACGTGAACGGAGACGGCAAGCCCGACCTGCTGGTGACAGAGTGCGCCAACAGCAGTGACTGTGCGGATAGCCTCGTTGGCGTGTTGTTGGGTAACGGCGACGGCACCTTCCAGGCGGCGGTGCGTTATAGCTCTGGCGGCTTTGCGGCCACCTCCGCGGCGGTGGGGGATGTGAACGGGGACGGCAAGCCCGACCTGCTGGTGGCCAACTGGTGTGCAGACGTTAACTGTACGAACAGCAGCCTAGGTGTATTGTTGGGCAACGGAGATGGCACCTTCCAGGCGACGGTGCGTTATAACTCTGGCGGCTTTGCGGCCACCTCCGCGGCGGTGGGGGATGTGAACGGGGACGGCAAGCCCGACCTGCTGGTGGCCAACGGTTGTGCAGACGCTAATTGTACGAACAGCAGCGTGGGCGTGTTGTTGGGCAACGGCGACGGAACATTTCAGGCGGCGGCGAGCTATGCCTCTGGAGGACCTAATGCCTATTCCGTGGCGGTGGCGGATGTGAACGGAGATAGCAAGCTCGACTTGGTGGTGGCCAATTGGTGTACCGACTCCGACTGTACGAACGGCAGCGTGGACGTGTTGCTGGGCAATGGAGATGGCACCTTCCAGATGGCGGTGAGCTATACCTCTGGCGAAGGTGGTGCCTATTCCGTGGCGGTGGGGGATGTGAACGGGGACGGTAAACCCGACCTGCTGGTGACAGAGTGCGCCAACAGCAGTGACTGTGCGGATAGCCTCGTTGGCGTGTTGTTGGGCAACGGCGACGGCACCTTCCAGGCGGCGGTGAGCTATGACTCTGGCGGCTATTATGCGTCCACCTTCGTAGCGTTGGGGGACGTGAACGCGGACGGAAAGCCCGATCTGCTGGTGGCCAACGAGTGCACCAGCAACAGCGACTGTAAGAACGGCAGCGTGGGTGTTTTGTTGGGCAACGGCGACGGTAGCTTCCAAGCGGCTGTGAGCTACGGCTCTAGCGGATTTCTTCCTCTTGCCGTGGCGGTGGGGGATGTGAACGCGGACGGCAAGCCCGACCTAGTGGTGGCCAACAACTGTGACACCGGCAATTGTAATGGCGGCAGCGTGGGCGTGTTGTTGGGCAACGGCGATGGCACCTTCCAGCCCGCTGTGTCGATTAAAACGCCCGGCTACAATTACGGAGCCCTTGCCGTTGCTGATTTTAATGGCGATGGGAAACTGGACGTTGCATCCGGGGCTGGCGACGCCTTTCGGCCACGCAGTGGCGACAACGGCACTTTGCTACTAGGCAATGGCGATGGAACGTTTCAAGCGCCCTTACGTCTCGGAGCATCGGGCCAAGGCAGTGTGGTCGGCGATTTCAACGGCGACGGGAGGCCGGACCTTGCGATCGGCGGCGTAACGGTGCTGTTGAATATTTCTCCTTTTTCGTCCGCAACCACAATCACGTCGTCCTCGAATCCCTCTAGACTTGGACAGGCTGTGACATTCACGGCCACGGTCACTTCGCCGGGTTCCGGCACGCCCACGGGGACGGTTACCTTCACCTATGGCAGCACGATTTTGTGCAATGCGGTGACACTCAGAGGCGTAACTGCTACCTGTGCGTACTCGGCTCTGCCAGTTGGGTCGGATATCGTCACCGCCACCTATAGCGGCGGCCCCAACTTCAGCGGTAGTTCGTCGTCTCTCAACCAGACGGTCAATAAGGCAAATACAACCGTGACGCTGCGTTCCAGTGTCAATCCATCGGGGCTAGGTCAGCCAGTGATCTTCACCGCCACAATTGCACCGCAGTACGGCGGTCAAGCTACGGGCACGGTTACCTTCAAAGATGGTTCTATAACCATGGGTATCAGTGGCGTGAGCGGCAACGCCGCAAGTCTGACCACGAGTGGCCTTGGTACTGACACTCATTCCATCACAGCGGTCTATAACGGCGATTCCAACTTCACTGGGAGCACTTCCAATACGGTATTGCAGGTCGTGACCAAGTTTACGACCACTACCACGCTGGTTTCGTCTGTGAATCCTTCGGTGTCTGGCAAGCCGGTTACCTTTACTGCGGTAGTGTCGTCACTGGTGGGCACGCCCACGGGCAAGATCAAATTCCTGAACGGCACGACCGTTCTGGCGACAAGGAAGCTAACGTCGGGCTCTGCCAAGTACGCGACATCGAAGTTGCCGCCGGGTATGAACAGCATCACAGCGGTTTACGGGGGCGACTCAAACAACAGCGGGAGCACATCAGCACCCGTGAATCAATTCGTGCTGGCTGCGACATCAACCACGCTCATGTCTTCACTGAATCCGTCCAACTATGGGCAGGCGGTGACCTTTACCGCAGTGGTCACTTCCAGCGCCGGCAGTCCACCGAATGGGGAAACCGTCTCGTTTATGAAGGGCAAGACGGTTTTGGGAACGGGTGTATTGAGTGGCGGTTCTGCCAAGTTAACAACCGCGACACTTAAAGTGGGCACCAACTCCGTCAAGGTGGTGTATGGCGGCGACTCGGACTTTGCTGGAAGCAAATCGAACATTGTGAAGCAGGTTGTGGTTAAAACCGTGAACTGAGAACCTTGGCTCAGTGTGTTCGCTTCAAGAAGGAGGGATACACGATCCTCGAAGGAATGTGACGGGTGGACGAAGCTCACCTCCCGGTGTGACTCTCTGCAATCTTCCTGCTAAAGGGCATCGCCAGCTTGATTCAGTCCTTGGGCACAGCGACTTAAACAGTCGCGTTCCCAAACGAAAACCCCTCACTGTCCGGGGGGAGAGAACGGGTTCCTTCGTGAGTTTGCGGTAGGTCAACGGTCCCTGTTTCGTCAGGTCTTGCATCAAATTCCCAAACATCCAAGGCTGCATCTTGCGGCGGTTGTAACGCCAGCAGAATTCTTGCAGGTAGCGTCGTCCCTTTCGACCCAGATTTCTCCAGCCTCAGCACCATGCAATCTCATGCGAAAGAGTTTTGCCGGGTCTTCCCTAGGAATATTCACAAGAATGTCGTGTCCGATGAGGTTTGTGAGTGAAATTGACATAGAAATATCTCTCTCCGACGCAGTAGTATTTTCAAATGCTGGTTAAATGGCTCATTCTATCCGCGATTTTCCTATTCGCAAGTTCTGTCTCTAAGGCACAGGACGCGCAGACGAAATCGTGCAACAAACCGTACCAGATCGGGCGTTTTGTACAGTTGGACAATGAAGACTTGCGCCTGCATCCTCGCCCGATCACCGAGAAGGAATCGAAAGAATGGGGCAAGAAGCAGGCACAGGCGCAAACCGCGTGCAATGCGTTCGTCAGTAAACATCCTAATCGGGCAGTGTCGGAAGACTTCTCTTTCACGATTAAAGGCTTTATCACTGTGCATGAACGCTGCGAGAGTTTCTGCGGAACGTTTGAAGAGTTGATGCAGTCATATGACAAGGAAAAGAAATAGGGGAATAATGCCAAAGAAGGAAATCCAGGTAGACAAAGACAAGTTCGACTCCCTGCTCCAGCGTATGCTGAAAACGCCCCCGCTCCCGCGTGAGGCGTTGCGTAAGAAGAAGGCGAAGGCTGTGAAGGCTTAGTCTTCGGAGACTCTTATAGGAGTCTCAAATGACACAAGAACAAGACGCAGCAAACTGGCAAATCCTCAATCAATACAAACTTCTCCGAGCGGAAAAAACACAGCGTGAAAAACTGGCTGGATCGTGGGGGCATTTTCTAGTTTCAGTAGGCAATCCGCTCTCTTCGTGCGGAGGTATTCTTCACAGCCTTGATCTTTCTAGACTCCCAGAGAAATCGGAACTGCTTGAAGCACAGCGGGAGTTGAGGGTACTGAATGATCAGGTCGCATTCTTGCGAGAGCAATTGCGACGGGCGGGAATGGCTGATTTAATCTAAAAAGTTTCTCGCCGCGCCACGGTGCGTCCTCCCTCAGCCAAGTCACAAACGCGACGCGGCTATCCGCCAGTTCCTCGGCGATCATCTCCCGGAGACTCTCCCGCAGGAACTTTGCTAGGCGACTCTTGAAACCTAGCCACCAGAAAACAATTACGCCGTATACAAACAGACGGCCCCAAAAGGGGGCAGCCCAAAATCTCGCCGGATACAGAAGCACTCCATAAGTCACGAAGAACAAATAAACAGTTGCCAGAAACCAGAGGATTGGTTCGACCTTGTCCCACAGGGTTTTCATTGTCATCGCTCCTCATCATGCGGTCTGAACAAATGGGGACAGTCGAGCAGTGACGGACCCTGCCCCAGTTCATCGTTTGTTCTCGGTTTGGCACCAATTGTCCTCCAAGTCAGGCGTCTCCGTTTCTATCTTTTTCCACTTTAGTATTGCTTTCGCTCTCAGAATGTCGCAAGAATTGACCATGCCACGACCTGTAGGCCTTCCCAAAACTGGCGGCAGAACACGGGGTACGCCGAACAAGAAGACGCAGGCTGTAGATCGGAAACTGGCGAAACTCGGCTGTGACCCGATTGAGGGGCTGGCCAAGATCGCTCTCGACACGGAGACCGAAGCGAGTCTAAGGGTCCGCTGCTTCACTGAACTCGCTCAATACGTCTACCCAAAGCGCAAGGCTGTGGACCTAGAAACGGGCGAGGATTCTCCGCTGCGAGTCACTGTAGAGACGATTGGCAGTAAGGTTGATTTCGGAACTCTGCCTCGGATCGATTTCAAGAGCCGCTCGCTTATGGCAAGACCGTCTCCTTCGGGTCACTCGGAGCAGAGCTAGACCGTCGGTTTCATAGCTCCGACGGGTTTGAGGAACGGGATAGTAATTGCCCGCTCAGAACAGCGAGAAAACAGTGACCGGACACGCCCACAATCTGAAGCCATGGCCGAAAGGCGTAAGTGGCAACCCCGGAGGACGCCCAAAGAAGAAGTTGATCACCGATGAACTGGAGCGCCTTCTGGGGCAGGAGGCACCCGACGCGACCGGCAAGAGTTGGGCTACCGTTATTGCAGAAGCCCTTCTCAATCAGGCTCGACGGGGCGATGTGAGAGCGATCGGGGAGCTGGCCAACCGGATTGAAGGCAAGCCACTTCAACCAGTGGAGTTGAGTGGGGACAACGATTTAGACACGCTCGCCGAAAGGATCGAGAACGGCCGCAAGCGAATGTTGGCCGATATGAGCGATGAAGAGCTTCGCGGCAAACTAAAGCAGCTTAAAACAGAGATTGGGGCTCCCCCGCGCTGATAAGACGTTCGATCTACTGCGGCGGTATTTGTTATTCGTTCGCAATCCTCTGGATGATGTGTACTTTCCGGTCTTTGCCCTCGTCATCCATCACGTGAAGAGTTCTAGCGGAATCTACGGCGATCTTGGTCTGTCCCCCCAAGGTGAGGTAGAGCCACCACTGTAAGCCCACGACGTTCGCCTTGCAGTAGTTGGGAATGACGTAAGTGTACTTGTCTGTCTTCAGCCAATACACGCCGCGCCTGTGCTTTCCAGAACTAGTCGAGCTTTCGCCGACGGCAGCGCCCCCTGGCAGCGGGGCGGCCACGGCTTCCGTTTCGCTTCCGCCAAAATCAGCCTTCACGACCTTTGCTGTCTGCCACTCAGGTGACTTGGCAAGCGCCAACGGAGGAAAGAAGAGTGACTGAGCAACAATCGCGGCAACCACAACTAGGAGCCTGTGAAAACGTGTTTTCATGAAGCCTCCGCAAACTGTTCCTTGCGTTCTGCGATAGCCATAATACTATCGTCTTTAAGCCGCCTAGCTCGACGGGGCAACAAGCCGGGGACCCTGCCCGGTTGGCGGCTACGCCACTTCAGGGACTCGCTGAGGGAGCGATGGACTACTACCCGCACGACTTTCCTGCAAACGCGCGCGCGCGCATAGAAGCCGAACGAATAAGAGCGCAACAGGAGTTGCAAGAACGCCAACAAAGCGTTCCGTGGTCCCGACACGGCCCCGACTCGTCGAATGACCGAAACTTCTACGACTACATCCTGCGAGTGTTTTCGGCCTTCGGTAATGAAGCGTGCGGACTAGGCTCGCAGGGAATTTGGGCCGTAGACAGAGTCGAGAAGGAGGCATTTGAGTTTCTCCGGTTATTCACGATTGCGGCCTTCTCTGCTGACGGAACGGACAAGAACGGCCGCCGAATCAGGAACCCAATTAGCCAGGTGGATGGGAGTCTTCTGCCTGACGTGGAGCGAGAGTTTTGCCATTCGAAGCGATGGCGTGACTTTCAAGCGCAACTGTTGGGGGTTGCCAACAGGCCGGGCAAACCCAACAACCCAACCTGGACAACGGAGCAAGTGTGGGGCCGCATTGATCGCCAACTTCTAGACGCAAAACTCGCAGACATCGCGGAAGAGATGCAGCCGAAACTGGCCCAAAAGCATGCAGACGCGCGCTCCGAAGGAAGGAAGAAGGGTAACTCAGGCTTCTATAACGCAGCGTGGCCAAAGTTGGAAGCGGACGTCGCAAATGAGTGGGCCGAAAGAATCTATCGAACCATCTTGCAAGTGTGGGCGACGCAAGGGCAAGAACCGTGCCGTCCCTTTTATCAAGCGGTCTACAACAATCTCCTTGCCCCTCTTTTTGCGTGCAGGAAGGCTGCTGGCACTGGAGAAATCAGACTTAAGGAAACCGCTACGCGGAGCCACGGCAAGAGCGCGGCAGCGATGGATGAGTTTGTTCGCGCCATGAACAGACTGGATGCACGATGGAAGCGAAGAGTGGATATTGCATCGCGCGAGAGCGAATACGCCCAGCAGGAGGTAAGCAGGCCCAAGGCTCATGTCACGACCACCCAACCCCGCACACCGATAGCAGCCAACGCCAACAATAAACTTGTTGGCAGTAGAACGGGAAGAAAGCCAAGCCCTAAGGTAGCTTCTCGCCGCGCGATCGTAGGAGCGAATTGTACATTTACAACACGTCAAATCTGTAAGCGGCTCGACTTAGAAGAAATTTCTCCAGATTGGGATCCGTTCCCTGGCTGGGTGAAGGGTCTGAACGACACAAGATTCAAGAAACGCATTTATCGAATGATCTCGAAGGACAAACGGATAGCCAAGGGTACCGGCTAAGCACTTTCTAAAGCATTTCCAGCTTGCCTTAAGTTGCCCGAATGAGTTCAGGCAAGCACTACTAAACCATTGATTTCATGCTGCCTTCAGCGAGAGAGCCGGAATCCAGAAAAATCTCTGTTTCCTTTTCGAGACAAAGTCGGAGTCGTTACAGGAAGATCGCGCTCGTGAAAAGCAGAATGGCGTCTGGCCCCTTGGCAGGCCACCAAACGCCATAAAAAGGAAACAAATTGAACTCAACAGGATTAAACCCTTTCTCGCCTCGTTTGGCAAGCCGGCGTTTGAATCGAGCTGTTTCTCTATTAGCGCGTGCGGGGCGACAGCTCGATGATGCCGGTCGAGCCCTCGCCGATAGACACAACCGCGATCGATTGCTCCGACTTTCAACCGGGCTTCGCGATTTTTCGATCCCACTCTCAAAGCTAGCATCGCACCTGCAACGCAGAGGTGCCTTGTGAATGGGCAGGGACTGTGGCGCGATCACGAAGCTACTCCGCAACAACGGCGCTTGACCTTTGGCAGACCTAACCGAAGAGGCAGGCTCACCCAGGCGGATATTCTGCTTTCAATGTTGCGTGGTGCGCGCGCCGCAGGAACGGCCGTTGAACTGCCGGAAATCTTGCAGGCCGGAATCGCACAGCACGGTGCCCGGATGAAAGAAATCCGCCAACGTGGCTTCGCGGTTCGTAACGAACTAGAACGTTCTCTCGATGGCCGCATGGTTTCGCGCTACTGGCTGGAATGCGACCCCGAGCAGGACGGCTAGTCATGAAAACTCAGAAACTAGTAGTGAGCGTTAAAGTCATGTGGAACAGTGGCCCGCTTCGCCGGTGGTCCACCTCCAAGACCAGTCTCACGCCTATGGGTTATGCCGAAGGCGGGTTTGTGGGTTCCTACGTGTGTGCAGGGTGCCGGAAGCCGTGTGATGGCGTTTATCTCGTCAGGGAAGAGCAGAGATGGCTTTGCGGGCCATGTAGGTCGAAGACCCAACCGTCAGGTATGGCGCGAGAAGCCACGCACTCCCTGCGACACCTTGCGGACGACCCCAAGCAGGACGGGCGGCGATGAACGAAAAACCTCTGAGACGGCTTCGACCGTTGCTTGTGCCGCAATCGGAGACGGAAATCCAATGGCGGTACTACGACCGGATCAAGCCAGGCGTGTATCCCGCCTACTGCCGGTGGGCAAAACACTACCGCGACCCCGGATTCAAACGTTGGACTTGCCTGCTCCGTTTCGACGTGCTCTCGGGTGACCGCTTGCGAGTCATCGCTCAGGTGCCTTTTTGGATAAACCTCGGGGCACAGGACAAGCCTCACGCAGGACGGCGAAGCAGGTACTTCAAGGAATGGGTGCGTGCTAACGGCGAACCGCCCACGAGGCAGGATCGTTTGTCACCGAGGGTTTTTCCTCGGCGGATGTCACAGGTCGAAATTGGCGACACAAAGGGCGACGCGCCGTATTCGGTAGTTCGAAACATTGTTTCTTGGGAAACCGGCCCGCGTCGGGTCCCCCAGTCAGCAAATCACACAGTCAAGGGAGGCATAGGGAATGGATCACTCGATGAATGACTTGGAGGGAATCGATGGCAAAAGAAACTGGGTAAGGGGGAAGCCAGGGGGGTCTGGGGGGCCAACCTGAAGCCCCCCAGCAGCGGTCTTCGAAGGGGGACGACGGGAATTGGTTTCGGCCCGAGCCGGGGTCGAGGGTTGTCACCCCACAGCAACACACCCAAGGGGCGGGCGGGCCGTTCGCGGTTCGCCCGTCAAAGGCAAGCTTAGCAAACAGCGGTTACTGTAACCGCTATACACCTCTAAGTGACGGGAAACATGAACCTAGAAACAGCCGATGTCCCATTGATGTCCCGGAGCAGCGGGAACCTTGCCGAATTGATCGATTCGGCAGAGCTGGCAAACCGCTGGCGCGTCCCTGAGTCTTGGATTCGAAACCACACCCGCGCTCGCACTCCGAAGGATGAACGCATTCCCTGTGTCCGACTGGGCCGCTATGTGCGGTTCGAGTGGGGATCGCCTTGCCTGTCGGAATGGCTCGCGAAGCAAAGGCAGTAAGCCGCTATTTTTCTCTTTACTTGCATAGCGATAAGCAAGATAATAGCGTCATGGGAAAGAAACTCAACCCAAACGCACAAGCGCTAGGCAGTCTCGGAGGCAAGGCACGGGCACGAAATCTGTCCGATGCCGATGTCGCCAAGATCGCCAGCAAGGGCGGGAAAGCAAGGGCGTCTAAGCTGTCCGCTGCGGAGCGCAGCCGGATTGCGAAGTTAGCTGTTGCAGCCCGTGAACGCAACAGAAAAGGGGGAAAATAGGATGAGGAACCGAAAGCAGGAAGGGCAGATTATCCGTATCGGTGGTCGTTGGTACGTTCGCTATTGGGAGCGTCGGAACATCGGCGGGACTGTCGAACGAAAGCGAGTCACCCATTCAATCGGAGAGGTAACAACACGCGGGAAACGTCCACCCGCAGACATCAAGACCGAAGCCGAGCGGCACATGGCAACCGTGAACAGCGGCACAGTCCCCGCAGAGCGAATCGTCACGATAGGCGATTTTGTCGAACGGGTGTACTTGCCCTGGACTGCGGAACACAAGCGGCCCTCGACTACGAAGGGCTATCGGGACATCTGGGAAGATCATCTGAAACCGCTCTGTGCGCTCGTTTGGCTGAAAGACGCACGCACGTATCACGTTCAAGGTTGGCTAAATCAGATTGGAGCGGGCAAGTTGAGCCGCAATACCCTGAAACACGTTAAGAGTGTAGTCAGCGGAATTTTCACTCTGGCAAAGCAGCAGGATTATTTCCAGGGGGAAAACCCCGCCCGCGATTCTGCCGTTAACCCAAAGGCCGCAGAACCGCAAGAAACGTATGCGTACACGCTCGAAGAGATTCAGACGATCCTCACTCTGCTGCCTGAGCCAGCAGCAACAGCTTTCGCGGTTGCGGGGTTCATGGGGCTGCGCCACGGCGAGATTCAGGGTCTGCTCTGGGAGAACTACCACGACGGCGAAATGTTCGTTTCCCGCTCGATCTGGAATGGCCGCATCTCAGACCCAAAAACCCGAAAAGGTCGCGCTCCCGTTCCGGTAATTCGGCAACTAGTGGATCGGCTGGAAATCCACCGGCTGCGCCACGGCAGTCCCACTGCTGGCCCGATCTTCGCCAATGCTCTCGGCAAGCCGCTGTCTCTCGGTAGCGTGGTCAATCGTGTCATACTTCCCGCGCTCAATCGCTGTGAGGTTTGCGCGAAGGTCGAGTCAGACCACAATGCTGACCATCCGTTCAAGCGTGACTCTCGCCTTCCCGAGTGGCACGGCTGGCACGCGGCGCGGCGCGGACTCGGAAGCAACCTGTACCGTCTCGGTGTACCGGATATCGTGATCCAGCGAATCCTAAGACACGCAAACGTGAGCACCACGGCGACGTACTACATCAAAACGGCTGCTGCTGACGTACGCAAGGCTATGTCACTACTCGAGACTCGAATTGCAAACAATCAGTCAGAGGGCACAATCCTGGGCGAGGAGCGAAAGCTGAACGACGACCCCGGAAACAGCATCCAATAGAGAGCAACCAGTATGGAACCATTTTTCCACACAGTACTTCGATATTCACGCGTGACAAAGCTGTTGGTAGCGGGTACATTGAGCCCACACTCAACCAAGCATGGAGCAAATGGTGGATAAAGCGTCAGGAACTAAGCGTTCCATAGGGCTTTCGGGTTATCTCTTAGTGATGCCGGAGGCGAAACCGGGCTGCGGGGGAGAGGTTCAGCCTTCCTATTCTGCCAAAGCAGAGGGCCATCCAGCGTCAAAAGAAGAGTCCTCAGCTACGAGTAGGACCGAACAACCTCTCGAAGCTCGCTGAGCGAACACCCTCGAAACGCGTGAGCTGCACACCCGCTATCCTGAGGCGGAACTCACCCTCTGTGTCGGGATACGCTTCCGTGTACTGAACTGCGGAGATTCCGGCTTCAATTATTTTCTCAGCGCATTGGAAGCAAGGAAAGGTTGTGGTGTATAAGCGACTGCGGCGAGCATCTGCGCCAGCCCCGAAGATCGCTTTAACCTCGGCATGAATTGCCGTACACCAATTCAGAGCACGGTCAGGAAAGAAGAGCGCCTCAAGATTAGTCTTCCTCTTGTTTTCGGCACAGCGTCCGCACCTCCAAGGTGGCCCTTGTTTGTCGGCAAGGGGTTCTCCGCACACTGGACATCGAACACCGCGTTCGCTTAGCACCTTGAAATGTTTGTTTCGCACGATGTCGCGAAAGCACCTATTTTCATATTCTGGTTCGTCAATGCAGGGCAGAGTCCCAGTAGGGTTTTCGTTGTAACCAACACCGACGATTCGTTCACCCGCGCCCACTATCACAGCGCCAACGTTGCGCTTTATGCACTTTGAGCTCAGCGCTGCTGTATAGGCGATGTTCATAAAAATCTCGTCCGTGGTCGCACGTCGAGGTTTTTTGCCTGCCACCAAATCCGCAAGCTCAAGCACCTTTTTTTGATACTGGCCGAGAGTTACGGCGGACGAATTGTCAATCACCGCATCGGCACGATCTATGCAAAGTTCAACTTGCTGCCCGGTGGGGATCTCCTCGTCTCGATCTCGGGCATCATCGAGCAGAAAATCCTGCATGGTGAAGGCCTTGTTCGTATAAGCGACGGCACCTATCCTCTGCCATCGCGCATCGCCATCGGCCATAACTGCTACCAGAGTGAACTTGTACCCAAAGAAATCTTGCAGAACTCGTATTTCGTGGGTGTTCCGAATCCCATCAATCACGAAGGATTGCTTGCTGCCTTTCGTCTCGTCTTGGATACGCTTAGCCGCCTCTTCGGCGAGAACTCCCGGGCCATACTTTTCCCGCAGTTCGTCGCCGAGCTGCTGCAGATCTTGTCTCGTCGCCAACTGTTCCACGTCATCCTGCAAGGACCGCTGTTGCCATTTCTCGCGGATCAATTCGGAGAGGCGAATCGCAGTGAAACCGCGCTGATCTCGGAGTAAATATGCTGCAGTTGTGCAGCCGCTACCGAACGCACCAGTGAGTCCAATCACCGTGAGCACTTGTTTAAACCTCACTCTCGGGGGAATTGCGAATAGCTTGCCATAGAAACACCAGACTATATACCGATTAGGCTTGGGGGGACACCTTCGGGACACTCGTTCGCATTTTGGGAGTCCTTAAGGATGCCTGCCCGCAGAAGGGGAAGAGCCACAAGCTCCTGAAACTTAAAGGACTGGCGGAGAGGGAGGGATTCGAACCCTCGGTACAGGTGTTAGCCCGTACAACGGTTTAGCAAACCGCCGCATTCGGCCACTCTGCCACCTCTCCGCGACGTGGATTTTAGTGTAACACTGGGCTGGCGAGGGAGAAATCCTGGCTCATTGGGTCTCGGCGCCGAAACCCTGAATCAGGTTCGTACACGCACCGGGGACTTCTTTTACCAGTCGATGCAGTTCGCTTTCCCTCGTTACCGTCCTATAATCAGAACGTCTTCCAATAAAATCAGGAGGCTTCCTTATATGCATTCGCAAAGAATCTTGTGGAGAGGCCCGGCAGCCCTCATGGTCGTGCTGATGTTCGTTGCTGCGGCCGCCGCGCAATATGGTGACCGCCCCGGCGATCAAGGGCAGTATCAGATTCTGGCAGCTCGTTACGGTACCGCGGAAAGAAACATCGACGTCACCGCGCGGCTGAAGGAATTGGCGCGCCGGGATATCACTTTCCGTATGGGCAATTCCACCTTCGGAGAGGATCCGGACCGCGGCCGGGTCAAGACCTTGCGTATTTACGCGCGTGGGCGCGATGGCCAGACCCGCATGTTCGAATACCGCGAAGGTAGCGTGGTCGATGGCTCACAGTTTACTGGCTGGGGCCGCGGAGAGTGGGGCCAGGGTGGGTGGGCCGGCGGCTGGGACGTTGCCGACCGTGATCGCGGTCGCGATGACGGGCAATATCAGATTCTCGGCGCCCGCTACGGCACGCCGCAGCGAAACATCGACGTCACTGCCCGGCTCAAAGAACTGGCACGCCGGGATATCACTTTCCGCATGGGCAACTCGACGTTCGGGCAAGATCCAGACCCCGGCCGGGTCAAGACCTTGCGTATTTACACGCGTGGGCGTGACGGACAGAACCGCATGTTCGAATATCGCGAAGGCAGCGTCGTCGACGGCTCTCAATTTACCGGCTGGGGCCGGGGAGATTGGGCCCCCGGCGGATGGACCGGAGGCTGGGGGGACGGTGATCGTGATCGCGACGAGGGAGCCTATCAGATTCTGGGGGCGCGCTACGGTACACGCCGTCGCAACGTCGATGTCACTGCGCGGCTCAAAGAGCTGGCGCGCCGGGACGTCACCTTCCGCATGGGGAACTCCACTTTTGGCGTGGACCCCGACCGCGGC
This sequence comes from uncultured Acidobacteriota bacterium, assembly GCA_963799305.1. GTDB lineage: Bacteria > Acidobacteriota > Terriglobia > Terriglobales > Acidobacteriaceae > Acidiflorens. The sequence goes on from CAWCWX010000006.1 coordinate 185,649, forward strand.
CACGTCAAAACCCTTCGCATTTACGCCCGGGAACGCAACGGCAAAGTGCGCATGTTCGAATACGTGGAAGGCAGCGTAGTCGACGGCTCTCAGTTCACGGGTTGGGGTCGCGGCGACTGGGCTCGTGAAAACTGGAAGGGCGGCTGGGACGTGCGGTAGTAAGGTTTTCCGGCTGAACATCGATCGTGGTCGTAGACACCTCTCGCCCTGGCTCGAGCTTGCCGTGCAAACCCGGCCAGGGCGTTCTATTTTGGGGAGGAGTTGCCGGTTGAGGAACACCTTCCACATATCGGTTCCGAGTACGCTCGGATATTCTGGGGCGTGACCACTTTCCCTGAACCCGGCGCGATTGTGACGGTGACACCCGAAGAGGCGCGCCGGCGGCGGCAGTTGGTGCTGGCAGGACAAGTCGCCTTTCTTCCGACCGGCGTCCTGACCATACTGCTGGGCCCGATGCTTCCCATCCTGACCGCGCGCTGGGGGTTGAGCGACGTGCGCGCGGGAAACCTTTTCCTCATCCAGTTCCTGTCACAGTTGGCGGGCGTGCTGCTTTCCGGCGTGGTGGTGGCGCGTTTGGGATTCCGCGCTGTGTTTCTTTCCGGATTGTTGCTGATGGCGGGCGGCGTGGGCACACTCTATCTCTGGTCTCCGTGGCTCGGGATGGCGTCCGTTGCCGTGTATGGGTTGGGACTGGGCCTGGTGATTCCGACCGACAATCTCATGGTCGCCGAGGTGAGCACCGGTTCACGGGCCGCGGCCGTGAGCCTGTTGAATTTTTTCTGGGGCGTGGGCGCGGTTCTGTGTTCTCTATTAGTCGCGTGGGCGCAGGCTCATCATATGGTGCCCGCCTTTCTGGAGTCCGTGGCGTTGTTTCTGGTGCTGCTGGTTCTAGCCCTGCGCAAGCTGCCATTTCCGGGGCCGCGCCCGTCCACCGACCCGCCGATTCCGTGGCGAGAGATCGCTGTCAATCCGGTAACGTGGCTGTTTGCCTGCGCGTTTTTTCTCTATCCCGGAGCGGAAACTGCCGTCGGCGGTTGGATCGGTTCGTTTACGACGCGTCTGGGATCTCAACGGCTGAGTATGGCCGCGTTGATGCCGGCATTTTTCTATGGCGCCCTCACTCTGGGACGAGGCGTGGGAGGTTCTCTCTTGCGCCGACTGCCAGAACAGCGCGTTCTTCAGGCGGGCTATGGCATCGGGATTTTAGGAATCGGCGTCCTGCTTCGCACTTCGACCCTGCCGGGAGTAATTGCCAGCGCCGTGATTACCGGCCTGAGTTTCTCGACCGTGTATCCGATCACTGTCGCTCGCCTGTCCCAGCGTTTCGGAGTGGACGCCCGGAGCGTGGGCGCAATCATGTTCTCCATCGCCGCTCTCGGACCGGCCGTTTTGCCCTGGCTGGTCGGGATTGTTTCGCAATCCTCAGGCAGCCTGCGGGCGGGACTGGCCGTGCCCTTCATAGCCACCGTGATCATGTTCGTGATCCACCTGAAAGACTGGTAGAGACGCGGCTTGCTGCGTCTCCATTGGCAGCGCCCAAAGCCCACGCGAGTGTCTCGCCGATCGCGGGCAGAGAGGGCACGCCTGTCTCTACGAATTGGATACATTCTTCCGTTTGCCGCGCGTCAGGCGCAGAGCTACATTTGACGCCAGTTCCACCCGGTTGCGTCCGTTGTGCTTGGCGCGATACAGCGCCTGATCGGCGGCGTGGATCACCTGCTCGGCCTGGCGATAGCGCGTGCTCGGCTCTGCTACTCCAATGCTCACTGTCACTGACAAATCGCCGACTGGACGCTGAATCGCCGCCGCCATTTGTTTTTTGGCCGATTTTCGGCGTTCCGCTACTCCGGCCCGAGCCTCGGTACGTCGCTCGCCGCCGCGAAAGCGAAAAACCGAAGTCTGAATGGTCTGCCGAAGCGCTTCGAGCTGTTCAAACGCGTCTCTGGCGGAAACGTTCCGAAAGAGGATAGCGAACTCTTCTCCACCGCAGCGAAAGGCCTGCCCACCGCCACCCACCTCGGCGAGGCGCGACGCCACCATGCGCAACACCTGATCGCCGGTGTCGTGTCCGTAAGTGTCGTTGAAATTTTTGAAGTGGTCGATGTCAACGATGGCGATCGCGTACTGCTGATCGAGCGTGAGTAAGGCTTCGTTGAAAGCCCGGCGTCCGCGAATGCCGGTGAGTTCGTCGTAGTAAGCCAGCACGTACGACGTTTCGATCAGAGATGCGGCCAGGATCAGGCCCGCGGTGGCTACGTAGGCGTCCGCCACTTTGCCGAGCGGAGAGAAATCCAGCCACAGCAATACCGATGCCAACGACCACAAAAATCCAGGTTCCATTGGCTTGTGGGTCTGAAAGAACCGCACCACCAGCACCACGCCTGCAGCCACAAAGCCGGTCAGGGCCCACAGAGGCAGATCGCCTGACGCGGTTGAAGCCGCGCGACTGTTTTCCGGACGGCAGGCCACTGCCACGACCACTGACTGAAAAAAGAGCAGACCACAACGAGGAGCGATCCCGGCAAACGTCAGTCCACGCTCCCGCATGGTTGCCAGCGCGATGTAGTTCAAGGGGACCAGCAGCGCCACCAGAATTGCGGCGGTTCTCCCCGGCCCGCTGCGAACGTGTCCCGCAGAAAAGAACTCGACTGCGCGGTGCGCCAGCAGCAACACCAGCAGGGAAAACAGGACACGGCTGGAATGGAACCGCCAGGCCAGCACCAGTCCGGCAGCAAACACCGCGAAGTAATAGAAGCCGAGCGAGGGCGCGACCCGATCCAGCAGGGAACTATTCACCAGCGCCACCGTTAGCGCCAGCAGCAGTCCTCCCGGGAGCAGCCACGATTTCCAGATGTTTCCTGTCACGTCGGCCTCGCCAGACAGTGCTGTATGCATTTTCAGAATACGGCAGCCGGGCGGCGCAGGTGGTTAGTTTTCGGATGCCAGGACTGAGAGCGTGGCGAAAATGCGTTGTCGTTCAAATTCTTGTGCAAAGTCCAGCCTCGCCTCCGTTCCAAAGCATGTCCGTTATCTCATTTGAGGACGAATTAAGGAGTCTGCCATGACGAAGCGACAGAATCGGCAGAAGGGTTTTTCACTCATCGAGTTGTTGATCGTGGTCGCGATCATTCTGATCATCGCCTCCATCGCCATCCCCAGTTTGCTGGCGGCGCGCCGGCAGACCAACGAAACGGCCGCGGTGGCGGCCATCAAGACCATCAACACCGCCGAGATTTCCTATAACTCGGCATATCCAGGGGTGGGGTTTGCCGGCACTTTAGCGGTGCTGGGCGGAAACTCCTGCACGCCACCAGGCCCGGCAAGCGCCTGCCTGATTGACACCCAGATCGCTTCCGGCACCAAGGATGGCTATAGCTTCACGTTGTCGGGATCGAATGGAACGCCGAACGCAACCTATCAGATCATCGCCTCCCCGCAGGTGCCCTATCAGACCGGAGTGCGCTATTTCTGTTCGAACGCAGACGGCATCCCGCGCGCCTCGACCGCCCCGATCAGCGTTTGCGACAGCAGTGTTCCGCCACTGTGAGCAAAAAGCAGCATTGGCTTTTAGCCCTTTGCATTTAGCATTTGGCACGCAGGCGTTTCGAACTTATTGCCGACTGCTGCCATGGCCAACCATTCGCGTCCACCGACTCTTATCGCAATCGACACCGGAGGGACCTTCACTGACTGCGTGTGGATAGAGAATGGCGAGTTGAAGACACTAAAGCTTTTCTCCACGCCCGACGATCCTTCGCGAGCGATCGCAGAGGCGCTTCAGAAAATCGGCGTGGGAGCTGGCTTCACGCTCCTGCACGGTACGACGGTGGGCACCAATGCCCTGCTGCAGCGAAAGGGTGCGCGCGTCGCGCTGGTTACTACGTCAGGATTCGAAGACGTCATCGAAATTGGCCGGCAGGCTCGTCCTCGGCTGTACGACTTCTTTTTTGACCGGGTGCCTGCGCTGGCGCCTCGTGATCTGCGCTTCGGAGTCAATGAAAGAACCGGCAGCGAGGGGCAGGCGTTGCAGTCTCCGACGGCGAAAGAGTTAGCCCGCGTGTGCGAGGCGGTGCGCGCCGCTGCTCCGGAAGCGATTGCCATCTCGCTGCTGTTTTCGTTTGCAAATCCCGAGCACGAGATCGCGTTGGCTGAGGCGCTGGCGGAACTCGGCGTGCCGCTTTCGGTGTCGCACAAAATTCTTCCGGAATTTCGCGAGTACGAGCGCACCAGCACGGTAGTTGTAAACGCCTATCTGCAACCGCTGATGCAAAGCTACCTGGAGAAAATCGGGGAGCGCGCAAAAAACCTGGAAAGGAACGCGCGCAGCGCCAAGAAAGCCCCGCGAATTTTCGTGATGCAATCCAGCGGAGGGATCACGGCGCTCGAATCCGCTGCCCGTGAGCCCGTGCGCACCATTCTTTCCGGCCCGGCCGGCGGAGTGATTGGCGCCGCCGCCATGGCTGCGCGCAGCGGATTCCCGCGCGCTCTATCGTTCGACATGGGGGGCACCTCGACCGACGTCGCACTCGTCGAAGGCGAGGCGCGTCCCGGCAGTCAGGCCGAAGTCGCCGGCTTCCCGGTTGGTGTCCCGATGCTGGATATCCACACCGTCGGCGCCGGAGGCGGCTCCCTGGCGCGGTTTGACGCCGGCGGAGCACTGCGCGTTGGACCGGAATCCGCCGGTGCCGATCCCGGCCCAATCTGCTACGGCCGGGGTACGCAGCCCACCGTTACCGACGCAAACTTGATCTTGGGAAGGCTCAGGCCGGATCGATTTCTCGGTGGCGAGTTCACGCTGGATGTGAAGCGCACCCGTCGCCTGACTTCGGAATGGTTGAAAAAGCAAGAGTCGCGCTTGACCTTGGAGCAGTTCGCCGCCGGTGTCGTGCAAGTAGTCAACGCAAACATGGAACGGGCCCTGCGCGTGGTCTCCATCGAGCGCGGATACGATCCCCGCGACTTCGCCCTGGTCGCCTTCGGCGGTGCCGGCGGCCTGCACGCCTGCGAGTTAGCCGAGGCGCTCTCAATCCCGACCGTGATCTTGCCCACGCATCCGGGCGCCCTTTCGGCATATGGAATTCTGGTCAGCGATGCAGTTAAGGATTTCTCGCGAACTTTGCTGTGGAATCTCGCGGAAGGAAACCGTCGTGCCAGACTGGACAGGGAATTCAAGCAACTGGAGGCCGTAGCCCGCAAGGAATTTCGAGCCGAGAAATGGGTGGGCAGTTTGCTTTTCGAACGTAGTCTGGATCTGCGTTATCGCGGTCAGGGCTATGAACTGAGTGTTCCGGCCACCGGAGATGTGACCGCTCGCTTCCACCACGAACATCAACGCCGATACGGGTATCACCATCCCGGCAAAGCGATTGAGTTAGTAACGCTACGTTTGCGCGCGAGAATTATTGCTAAGTCCAAAATTAGCAAGGTGCAAGAAACAAAGGCGCGCATGTCGACTGGCGCGGCACCGGTGGTGGAACGGGCAATGGTGATTTTTGACGGCAATCGTTGCAACACTCCAGTGTATGAACGAGCGCACCTGATCGCCGGTCGCACACTGAAAGGCCCGGCGATCATCACCGAATACAGCGCAACCACGGCCATCCCCCGCGGAAAGGAATTTCGCGTGGAACGGGCAGGCAACATCGTGATCTGTCGAGCCCGATGAAAACATCATCCGGCGCATGAGAAGCGCGGGCATCAGTTAGCACCACGAAGATTGAGCTCTTGTAAGGCGGCCAAAAATTTGGGTCACGTCCTTGCGAGCACAGGGTGGTGGCGGGACGCCGCCACGACGGCGGCGCTACTTTGCGGCCTGGATGAAAAGGCGCCGGCCTTGCGCACTCATTCGCTCGTGGCTGCCAGCATCCAGAACGCCAGAGTGGCCAGCGCGGAAAGCGGGGCGAACCAGCGGGTTGCACTCGGCCTCAAAATCCCGGCGAAGCCAAACACCACACCCGCGCGGGAGAGAAGCAGACCCACACGATACCACCTAATCAGCGTCGGGTCCTGATGCGGGAAGTGGTGGATCTGTGCGTACGTAACCGCCGCAATCGCGAGCAGGGCGGATGCGGTGGCAAGAATCAGCCCGCCCAGGGAGAGCGTCGCGAACACGGTTCGCGATTTCGGCTGCCGAATCCAGAGTGCCCAGCCGCAGATCAGCAACACTGGCGACACAAGATAGCCGAGCGCGCCCAGAGTGATGAGTGTCATGGAATGATTGCCAGATACTTCAGCCTACACTTCATCTTCGCTGGCTTTGGTTTCTTCCAGCGCCATATCCTTGAATTCGCTGGATTCGAAGATGTCGCCACATTCTTTACATTCCACATATTCGGCGTCTTCGTCGCGGGAGACAATCTGCACCCGGGGATGCTTGCACTTCTCCCCACTGGTCTTTGGAGGGGGTTGGGGCGGCTTGCTTATCGTCATAGATTCCGGGCTACTCTGGTGTTCACAGACTGGTTCCGTTCCGGGGCCGGAAAATGGACCGTATTTTAGACCGCTGGCACAGGATGTCAAGTACCCTCAGAACATGGGTCCTCCCACCTTTCGGAAATCGCCTCTAAACTACTCACCCCTCGAAAGTTGCCGCCCAGTTGCGAAAAGAAGCGATTGCCTGATCGGGCTTGCGGGGAGCAGTCTCCGGAGTTAAGATAGAAATGCGACCAAAACAGTCGGCAATCTATCCGACCATATCGGTCGGCTTTGCCAGCGATGCTGAAACTGACGAAAAAAGCGGACTACGGCCTGATGGCGATGAAGCATCTCGCCGAACGCGCGCCCAAGGGTTCATGCAGCGCCAAGGACGTTGCGGAAGCTTACGGGATTCCCCAGGAAGCCCTGGCGAAAATCCTGCAACGCCTGGCGAAAGCCGGGTTGCTACGGTCGCAACACGGAATTAACGGCGGCTACATGCTGGCGCGCGACCCGAACACGATTTCGGCATTTGAAGTGATTCAGGCAATCGATGGTCCTCTGTTCATTACCTCGTGCATCACGGTGCGCGGCGAGTGCGACCAGACGGATCGGTGCACCATACGCGAGCCGCTGCGCAAGGTGAATGAAAGCATCGAGCAGGTGTTGAAGAGAATCAAAATTTCACACATGCGGGAAGAGCCGGAGACCATCGAAATAAAGAAGCCCGCGGAACTGGTAACGATTATTTAAGAGTAGCGCCGGCACCTTGCCGGCAAAGGACCTAAGAGGAGAACAGGAAACCATGGCAACGGACGTAAAATTGGCCCCCCCCGCCACCCAGGCAACCGAGCATCACTCGACCCCCGACGGCATCAAGCTGCCGATCTACATGGACAACCACGCCACTACGCAGCTCGACCCGCGCGTGCTGGAAGAGATGCTGCCCTATTTCATGGAAAAATTCGGCAACGCTGCCAGCCGCAATCATCCCTTTGGATGGGCCGCCGAAGAAGCGGTTGAGCTATCGCGCGAACGCATCGCCAAGCTGATCGGCGCGACTCCGAAAGAAATCATCTTCACCTCCGGCGCTACCGAGAGCGACAACCTCGCCATCAAGGGCGTTGCCGAGATGTATCGCGAAAAGGGCAACCACATCATTACGGCGGTTACCGAGCACAAGGCCGTGCTCGATACCTGCAAGCACCTGGAGAAGGCCGGCTTTCGCGTTACCTACATGCCAGTACAGAAGGACGGACTGGTTGACCTCGACGACCTGAAGCGCGCCATGGACGATAAAACGATCCTGGTCACGATCATGGCCGCCAACAATGAAATTGGCGTAGTCCAGCCGCTGGCAGAAATCGGCAAACTCTGTCACGAGCGCGGGGTGATCTTTCACACTGACGCGGTACAGGCGATCGGCAAGATTCCAATCGACGTCAACAAGATGAACATTGACGTCGCCTCGATCACTGGCCACAAGCTCTACGGTCCGAAAGGTGTGGGCGCGCTCTATGTGCGGCGCAAAAATCCGCGCGTGCAACTCGTCCCGCTCATCGACGGCGGGGGCCACGAACGCGGCATGCGTTCCGGAACGCTGAACGTCCCCGGCATCGTAGGACTCGGCAAGGCTTGCGAGATCGCGATGCAGGAAATGCCGCAGGAATCCCGCAAACTCGCGGGTCTGCGCGACCGCCTGCGCGACAAGATCATGGGCCGCCTGGACGAAACTTACATTAACGGCTCGACCGAGCATCGACTGCCCGGCAACCTGAACATCAGCTTTGCCTACGTAGAAGGCGAATCTTTGCTGATGGGAATCAACGACATCGCAGTTTCGAGCGGATCGGCATGCACCTCCGCGACGCTGGAGCCATCCTATGTATTGAAGGCTCTTGGCACGGGCGACGACCTCGCGCACAGCTCGATCCGCTTCGGCATCGGACGCTTCAACACCGAAGCCGAAGTCGATTACGTAGCCGACCGCGTGATTGAAACTGTCGAGCGCCTGCGCGAACTTTCGCCGCTTTATGAAATGGCGAAAGAAGGTATCGATCTGAAGAGCGTGAAGTGGGCAGGCGAAGCGCACTAAGTTTTGTAGTTTCCGAAATTCTGAAATTGACGCAAGGAGACAGCAATGGCCTATAGCGATAAAGTGATTGACCACTACAACCACCCCCGCAACGTCGGCTCCATGGACAAGTCCAGCACCGACGTGGGCACCGGCCTGGTCGGCGCGCCCGAGTGCGGCGACGTCATGAAGCTGCAGATCAAGGTCAATCCCGAAACCAACGTGATTGAAGACGCGAAGTTCAAAACCTTTGGCTGCGGCTCCGCGATTGCCTCCTCCTCGCTCGCCACCGAGTGGGTGAAGGGCAAGACGATCGACGAAGCCCTGGCGATCAAGAACACCGAGATCGTCAAGGAACTCGCGCTGCCTCCGGTGAAGATTCACTGCTCCGTGTTGGCGGAAGATGCCATCCGCGCGGCGATCGGCGACTGGAAGAAGAAGCAGGATGCGACCAAGTCGGTAGCGGTACAGTCGGTACAGTAAGAACGCTGCGGGCTTCGGGCCACGAGCTTCGAGCGAGCGATTCGCCGAAGGTTCATGCTTGGGTAGCCCGAGGCTCGTAGCTCGTAGCTCACGATGGAACAAGCGACCCAATCCGCACCGCCCGCGGCTCCTGTCAAGGGCATCCAGATCACCGACAAGGCGATCGCTCGGGTGCGTTCGGCGATGGAGAAGGAAGGCGTGTCCGTTGAACAGGGCGGCCTGCGTCTGGGCGTGCAGGGTGGCGGCTGTTCGGGGCTGAGTTACAACATCCGCTTCGACACGCAGCCCCGCGAGCGTGATCGCGTGTTTCAGTTCGGCGATGTGCGCGTGTTCGTGGATCCGAAGTCGTTTATCTATCTGCACGGGATGGTTCTGGATTACCAGGAAACCTTGATGCAGCAGGGTTTCGTATTCGTCAATCCGAATTCGACGAAATCGTGCGGCTGCGGCACCTCGTTCTCAGCCTAGCTCGTGTGGGCACAGGTCTCTGACCTGTGAGGACAAGTCGAAGACTCGTCCCCACACCGCAACTCCGTGACCAAGGGGCGGGCGCGCCGCGTCCGCCCCAAATTTTGTATGGCAATTTCAGAATCCAAATCGTCGTTGGTCATGCCCGGGGACGAAACCTCGAGTTGCTGGTCGTGTGGCACCATGCGCGCCCTGCATTTCTGTAGCGCCTGCGGCAAGGTGCAGCCGCCCGTTCCCGTGGACTACTTCCAGTTCTTCGGGTTCCCGCGCAAGCTGAATCTCGACACGGCTGCCCTGGAAAAAGAGTTCTACGCTCTGAGTCGACGTCTGCATCCGGACATGTCGGCGCAGGCGGAAAGTCAAGAGCGCGCCTGGAGCCTGGAACAAAGTTCGTTGCTCAACGACGCGTATCGCACTCTGAAAGACCCGATCAAGAGAACGGAATATCTGTTGCGGCTCGAAGGCGTGGAACTGGAAGAGCAGTCAAAGCAGGCCACCGAAAAAGCCCGCGCCACCGGTGAAATGAAAAAGCAGGTCGTGCCTCCCGATTTGCTGGAAGAAATGTTTGAGTTGAACATGCAACTGGAAGAACTCCGGATGCAGAAGAAGATGGGCGAAGACGATCCTGCGTTGCTGGAAGAAGTTGGCAAAACCAAGAATTCGCTGGAAGAAAAGCACGACGCCCTGCTCGCCGAACTTAGAATCGATTGGTCACTGTGGGATCAGGCGGTTGATGACAGCGCGGAATCGGACCGCCTGAAAATCCGCGACCACATGGTAGACGTGCTGAACCGGCGGAACTATGTGCGGAATCTGGTGCGGGATGTGAATGAAGCGTTGGAAAGCTAAGTCAGAAGTGAGAAGTCAGATTGAAGAAGTTGGCGCTCAGGTTTTACTTCTGCAAACTAACTTCTGACTTCTGCAATTGTTCTCATGGCAACTAACCCTATTGTCGGCATCGATCTCGGCACCACGAACTCCCTGGTGGCCTATATGCAAGGGGATTCCCCTGTCGTCATTCCTGGGGAAGACGGGTTGAACCTCGTCCCGTCGGTGGTTGCGCTGGACGAAAAGAATCAGATCATCGTCGGAAACGCGGCTCGTAAGTATTTGATCGAGACGCCGGAGCGCGCCGTCTATTCCGTCAAACGCCTGATGGGGCGCGGAGTTGAGGACATTCGGGACGAACTCAAACTCTTCCCCTTCCGCCTGGCCGACGACATCCAACCGGGGGAAGTTCTACGGATTAAAGTCGGCGAGCGAACATATACGCCGCCGGAAATTTCCGCGCATGTTCTACGCCAACTCAAACGCAACGCCGAGCGATTTTTTGCCGCCCCAGTCACCAAGGCGGTGATCACCGTCCCCGCCTATTTCAACGACGCGCAGCGCCAGGCCACCAAAGATGCCGGCCGCATCGCCGGCCTCGACGTGCTTCGTCTGGTGAACGAACCGACGGCGGCCTCACTCGCCTACGGCCTCGACAAGAAGAAAAATGGCATCGTAGCTGTGTATGACTTCGGCGGCGGCACGTTCGATATCTCGATCCTCAAGTTGCAAGACGGGATTTTCGAAGTCATCGCTACCAATGGTGACACGCATCTTGGCGGCGACGACATCGATAACCTGCTCATCACCATCGCGCTCGACGACATTCAGGGCGATTTGAAACTCGATGTGCGGCGCAATGGCGAAGCGGTAGCCCGCATCCGAAAAGCGGTGATTGAGGCGAAGATTGCACTTTCGTCTGAGGCCTCAACCAAGCTCGACGTAGAGTTACCGGACGGCCGGCGCTACCAGCGAGAGATCACGCGTGATGCATTCGAGCAGTTGATCGACCCGGTCATCCAGCGTACCGTCTCCCCCAGCAAGCAGGCGCTCAAAGACGCAGGGCTCAAACCGGAGCAGATTGATGAAGTCGTGCTGGTTGGCGGATCGACGCGCATTCCGAAAGTTCGCCAACTGGTGCAGGATTTGTTCCGCCGAGTGCCGCACACCGATTTAAATCCCGATGAAGTGGTCGCGCTCGGCGCGGCCGTGCAAGCCCACATCCTGGGCGGCGGTTCCGAAATCACGAAAGAAATGCTGCTGCTCGACGTGACGCCGCTCTCCCTGGGCATAGAAGTCGCTGGCGGCGTGACTGACAAGATTATTCTGCGCAACTCCACCGTGCCTGCGTCAGCGACGCAGCACTACACCACTCAGGTCGATGGACAGACCAACGTCGCCATTCACGTCCTGCAAGGCGAGCGAGAACTGGCACGGGATTGCCGGTCTTTGGCTCGCTTCGACCTTAAAGGAATCCCGCCCATGCCCGCTGGATTGCCTCGAATCGAAGTCAAGTTTCTGATTGACGCCAACGGCATCCTGCAAGTTTCCGCGCGTGAGCAGCGGAGCGGGAAAGAAGCGCAAATCGAAGTACAGCCCAGCTATGGCCTGACCGACGAGCAGGTCGAGAGCATGCTGCTCGAATCCTACGACTACGCGGAAGAAGACTTCCGCCAACGCCAGGTCATCGAGGCGCGCCGCGAGGCCGAGACGATTCTCACAGCGCTAGCCAAGGGGAAAAAGAACGAAGCGTGGCGCGCACTCGCGAACGATGAGCAGGGCCGCATCGAGAGTCTGGAAAGCGAACTCGCCACCGTGCAAACCGGCGACGACTATCAGGCAATTCGCAATGCGATCGACGAACTGAACGAAGGCACTACGCATCTGGCGGAACTGATGATGGACACGGCCATTTCAAGCGTCCTTAAAGGTAAAACCATGGATGAAACTGATCTCGGCGAAGGCGCCGAGACCGGCCATCCGATGGCGAAAGCGGAATTTAAATAGCGTAGCGTCTCAGGTTTTACGTGTCAGGTGTCAGGAAAAACGAATTAGCAAATATACTTTCAGGAGCAGCGATGTCGGAGACAAAGACGCAAGGCGCAGGAGCGGCGACGGTGGATTCCCCCGGTGAGAACACGGTCGAAGTCACATTTCTTCCCGAGGGTAAGACTGTAACCTTCGAACACGGCCAACTGCCCTATAAAGATCACGGTAAGGAAGAGTCCCTGCTCGATGTGGCGTTGAACTTCGGCGTGCATCTTGACCATGCCTGCGGCGGCAATTGCGCTTGTACCACTTGCCACATCTGGGTGAAAGAAGGCGCGGATCTGATCTCGGAAATGGAAGACGACGAAGCCGATAAACTCGACATGGCCGCCGATCTGCAGTTAAACTCGCGTCTCGGATGTCAGGCCGTAATCAACAAGCCAGGAAAAGTAGTGGTAGAGATTCCGGCGTGGAATCGGAATTACGTTTCGGAAACACATTGAAAAACAGCTCTTAGCTCTTAGCCGTTAGCATTTAGCTTTTTCCGGCAGGCTTGAAATTCGCTTGTACGCTGTCTCTGATCGACTGCTGCTAAGAGCTTAAGAGCTGCAATCCAAGGAGCTTCCTTCATGCCCAAGCAACTCACCTGGGACGACGCCGAAGACATCGGCATCCTCTTGTCCGAGGTCCATCCCGAAGTCGATCCGCTCAGTGTGCGCTTCACCGATCTGCACAAGTTCGTGGTGGAACTCCCCGACTTCAACGACGATCCGAAGAAGTCGAACGAAGGCAAACTGGAAGCCATTCAGATGGCATGGCACGCCGAGGTTCTCGACCGCACTCAGGGCTGACGTGACTGCAAAGCCCAGCCGTCCCTTAAAAATAACACTACTGCAAGGCCTGTGAGCGGGCGTCTATTCCTGGCTTAATACACTGTCTAACAAACTTTTTACGCTCTCGTGACATCTCACCTATAGGGTACGACTAGCATTGATCCAACGCGCTGCGAGGTGCAACCTCGGGGCATTCACCAACTGGGAAGCACAGGGGACGGCACAATCGTGCTCGTCGCTTTTCGGGAGGTAGCGCCAGGCGCCGTACCAGAGTGTCCTCCTGGAAGGCACGGCCTGAGAAACCGTGCCTCATTTTTTTGAGCGCTCCTGCGAACCAATCGGCTCCCCTTCTTTCTTCTCGCGATAATATTTCTGCAATACGAAGAATGCTTGCTTGCGTTGCCCCATGTTGGAGATCAGGCCCTTGCGGTTGAAGTAATCCTGAATCCCCGGTAATGGACGTCGCGGAGAGCGAAAATCCATCAGCAGCCATGGCGAGAGTCCCGCCAGGCCGGGAATTTTGCCGACCATATTCAACTGATGCACAAATAAATTGGCCTGATATTCCTCCGTCCAGCGCGCGGTCGCGTCGCCGTGGCGTCCCGCCGATGCGCCAGCCCCAAATTCGCTGACGATAATCGGCTTGTCATACTTGCTCAACCACTGCTGCCGGTCTGCATCCTCAGCACGCCCGACGTACCAGCCGTAATATTCGTTCAAGCCCAGCACGTCGAGAAACTTCCCGGCGGGATCGTTGAGTACATGCCGATCCGGTCCGTCGTCGTCCACATGATTCAAGGCTGACGTGATCAGCCGTGTGGAATCGAGTTGCCGCGCCTCGTCCGCCAGGCTTTGCAGAAAGAGGGTGCGGTCCGGTGCCACTGGGGTTTCATTCGACATCGACCAGAGAACGATCGACGCGCGATTGTGATCACGGGCAATCGACTCGCGAAGCTGGTTCCCTGCGTTGGCGAGTGTAGCGGGATTTTTCCAGTCGATATCCCAATAGACCGGAATCTCCGACCAGACCAGCAACCCCATCCGGTCGGCGGCGCGGATTTCCTTTTCATTGTGCGGATAGTGCGCGAGCCGGACGAAATTGCACCCCAGATCCTTCGCCCAGCCGAACAGTGTCTGTGCGTCTTCCGCGCTGTAGGCGCGTCCGCCACGAATCGGGGCTTCTTCATGGATCGAGATGCCGCGCAGGAAGATCGGTTTGTCGTTGAGGAGGATCTGAGTGCCGCGTGTTTCGATGGTGCGAAATCCAATCTGATCGTGAACTGTGTCTCCATCTGACGAGATGGACACGTCGTACAGCTTGGGATTTTCCGGCGACCACAGCTGCAATGAAGCGGGAAACTTGAATTGCGCGCGCCCGGCGGCGTCGGTGGTGGCGGCTTGCTTCACGTGTGCTTCTGGAATCTCGAGCACGATCTGTTGTCCCGCCAGGTGATCCCCATCGAGTTGTACCCATCCCGCAATCTGATCCTGCGATCCCTTGGCTGTTTGAATCCAGTAATCGCGAATGAAGGTCTGGGGCGTTTCTACCAGCAGCACGTCGCGGGTGATGCCGCCGTAGTTCCACCAGTCGGTGTGCAAGGCAGGGACCGCGTCGGGGCGGCGCGTGTTGTTGGCCTCCACGACTAGAAAGTTATCGCCGTCCTTCAGTTTGCCGGTGACTTCGAACTCGAACGGGGTATAGCCGCCTTCGTGTTCGCCCAACTTTTCGCCGTTCAAATAAACCCGCGCAAAGTAATTTACTGCCCCCAGATAGACGAAGGTGCGCGAGTGCTCGCGCTTCTTGTAAGAAAACGACTTCTCGTACCAGATCGGCCCCTCGTAGAACAGCAGTTTCTCCTTCTGCGTGTTCCAATCGCCGGGACGTTGAGCGTTTCGGACGCCTCGAAGTCGTACTCGACCAGTTCCGCCGGATCCTTCGGCTTGTGATTCCGGTAATATTTCGCGTCCAGACCGGACTCCAGCGGGTCCACGACAATGTGCCACGCCCCATTGAGGCTGATCGTGGTCCGGGCCGAAGGATTTTGGATTAGTTCAGCGGGCGATGCTTGAGCGGGCGTCAGTGTAGCGAGACTAAGAACGGTTGCGAGGAAAAGGTAGCGCACGGGATGTCGAGACATTGCGGGTCAAGAATACACCGCCGGACAAGAGTCAGTTGGCTACTTCGCCGCGGGCACCAAATCTTCGACGCTGGCTTCGCGTAAAAACTTTGCCGCTTCTTCTGGCGGTGTCGGATTGATGTAGAACCCGGTACCCCATTCGAATCCCGCGGTCTTCGTCAGCTTCGGCATGAATTCGATGTGCCAATGATAGTGCTCGTTGTTGGGGTCCTGCACCGGCGAAGAATGAATCACCAGGTTGTAAGGCGGATTATCCAGCACACGGTCCGCTTTCATGAGCAGCAACTTCAGCGCCTTCGCGAGATTCTCAAACATGTGCGACGACGCGTTCTCGAACGCCGACTCGTGCCGCTTGGGAAGAATCCATGTCTCGAAAGGAAAGCGCGGTGCGTAGGGAGCTAGCGTCAGGAAATCCTCATTTTCTGCAACGACGCGAATCCCGTAATCCATTTCCTGACGAATGATGTCGCAAAACACGCAACGCTCTTTGTAAATGTAGTACTGCTTCGCTCCCTGAATTTCTTCCGCTACGTAGATCGGAAGAATCGGCAGGGCAATCAGCTGGGAATGGGAATGTTCGAGGGAAGCTCCGGCGGCTTCTCCGTGATTCTTGAAAATCAGAATGTACTTGAAGCGCCGATCTTTCTTGAGGTCGAGGATGCGGTCACGGAAGGCCCACAGCACGTCCTCAATCCGGCGCGAGGGCAACGTCGCAAGCGTCGCGTTGTGGTCAGGCGTTTCAATGATCACTTCGTGCGCGCCGATGCCGTTCATCTTGTCGAACATGCCCTCGGCTTGCTTGTTCAGGTCGCCTTCGATGCCGAGTGCGGGAAACTTGTTAGGCACAACGCGTACTGTCCAGCCCGGACTATCCTTCGGAGCGGCTGTGCCGTTCGCGCTCGGACGATACGCCAGAATTTCCGGCGGCGTCTTACTCTCGTTGCCGTAATCGAAGGGGCAAAATCCCCCTCCCTTAATTCTTACGGGCTCGCGCACAAAATCGGTGGGACGCTTGGCGCGATCCGTGGAAATAATCACCCATCGTCCCACGATGGGATCTTTTCTTAACTCTGGCACGTACTAAATCCTTTCAGTAGGGCTTTTCCGGATGATTGAGGCTCGCAGTCAGTGATTGTACGACACGGGAAAAGCATTTTGAAACAGCTCGAACGAAGCTCCCCGCCCGCCCTCGTAGTATATCGCCAGCACATCAAACCGCCACTGGCACGTGGGTGGCATATGGCGGAGGAATTCGCGCGCGATCAAGCGCAGTTCCCGTTGTTTGTCCCGATCCACCGCGGCTTCAGCGGGTTTGAAGTCGTGAGTTGTGCGGGTCTTCACTTCGACGAAACAAAGTACGTCACCGACCCAGCCGACGAGGTCGAGCTCTCCGCGATGATGGGGCGATCGGTAGTTGCGGGCAATGATGACGTAGCCTTTACGCCGAAGATAGAAATAAGCCTCCTCTTCGCCGCGCCGGCCGGTGCGCTGATGGGCAGGTCCGGGCTCAGGAGGCAGCGTGTGAGACGCCAACCAATCGAGTGCGCGCAAGGTCACTTGGGTGAGGCGGCCGGCGAACATGGGATACCGTCGGTGCGACTATAGAAGGGTAAGGTGGAATATGATGTGATGGCCATCACGCGGCGTCAGGTACATTTTCACCAAGCTCATAGGGAAGCTCTTTTCCCTTTGTGTTCACCAGAACGACTCCTGTAAGTGCGATCACGCCTCCGACCAGCGAGATCCAGCGCGGTACTTCTCCCAGCCACAGCCACGCTATGCCGATTGCCATTACCGGAATCAAATAAAGGAGCGTCGCGGTGCGTCCGGCGGTGCCGTGCGACATGACGTAAGCCCACGCTACATAAGCCAGCGCTCCGGGAAAAATTCCCAGATAAACGACAGACAATGTGACTGCCACCGGCGCGGCTTGCAGCGTGTGGACGAAGCCACTGCCGAACGGCAACATCAGCAAGGTCCCGAACCAGATGGAGTATGCCGTAAATTCCAGCGCGCTGTATCGGCCCAGATAATGTTTCTGCATGATCATGTAGATGGAGGACGAAAGTGCCGCCGACAGAATCACCAATGCCTGCGGCGACAGATGAAGGCCTTCTCCCTCGCCGCTGGCGATCAGAGCGACTCCGGCGAAACTCAGCAGAACTCCGAGCCATCCCAGCCACGTGAGTTTTTCATGCAGGATGAATCGTGCGAGGAGCGCCGTCCAGATCGGCACCGACGCGATCAGCAGGCTGGCCGCACCCGCGGTCACTCGGGTTTCACCGTAATTGATCGCAATGTTGTAGAACGTGATACCGAGAGCGCCGGTCAGAACCAACCCAGGAAGATCGCGTAGCGCGGGACGCCTGAAGTGAGCGATGCCGGCGTAAATCGCCAGCAGAATGGATGCCACCAGGAAACGCAGAATCGCCAGATGCGCCGGTGAATATCCCCGCAGACCAGAACGAATCCCCGCAAATGCGGATGCCCACAACGCCAGCGCAGCGCCAAGAGCAAGCAGAGTGCGAGTTGTGAAGCGTGGCATCGAGATTCCTTAACGTAGTCACAGAACTTAGCCAGCGATTAATTATTAGCGATTAGATGAGGATGGAGAGCAGAAGATGCGGTTTACCAGCTATCGCCGCCTCGTCGCGGAGGCCAAGCGTCAAACTGGCGCCGCAACATGGCAATCTGTCCGACGTGATAACTGTTATGTGCTGCGATCTGCTTCACGATTGCGCCAACGGTCGATGGCGGAAAAGATGGCTTGTCCGGCGGCACGCCTCTGTCGAACACTGGCGCATCAGATTCTGCCAACGCCGCCAGCTGCGCTAACAAATCCGAAAATCGGTGACGCGCCGTCGACCATTCCGCTTCGCCTGCGGGATCGGGATCTGCCGGCCAGCTTTCAATCGCGTGCTCTGGATAGGCTAGAGCGTCCCCACCAATTCTGCGGACTTCATACTCCATCCAGTAATTCATGTGCTCGACAATCTGCCAGATCGAATGGGGATAGTTCGCGACCCTGCGCGACGCCAGGTTCGCAGAAATATCTTCCACGCACGCGGTGGGATCGACGTGCGCGCCCTTGCCATACACAAGCTCGCGAATTGTCGTGTCGCCCATGATGGTCTGATTTTAGTAGCGCAGGCGCCCCGCCGGCTCGTACGGGCACCTTACCAACGCCCGAGAGTGCACAAAAAAGATATCGAGAGTGTTCCCTCGCCATGCCGGTCTTGGAAGTCTTAGCGGGCGTCGTGGACGACCAGGATCATTCCGGGCCGGAGAATTTCGGTGTTCCGATTGTAGCGTTGCAGAGCGGCCACAGTGGTGTTGTAGGCGTTGGCAATCGAGTAGAGTGTTTCGCCCTGCTTGACTCTGTGCTGCACGACTCCGGTCTTCGCTGAGGCGCTTGCGGATTTAACTGTTGCCTTCGTGGACTTCTTCGATTTCGAAGCGACATGTGTCGCCTGTGTTCCCGGCGTCACCGGCAAATGCAGGTAGAGCACTTTGCGTCCGGCCAGACTGTTGCCCTTCAGACGATTCCAGCCCCGAACCATCTTGGGCGGGACGGAGAAATTTTCGGCAACGGTTTCCACCGTGTCGCCCTTGCGGACGCGGTAGCGGGTAATACGGCGGGCATAAGCGCCAGTGTCGCTGTACTTGTTGGCGGCCATCGGGATTACCAGGCGCGATTCGCCGTCGAGGGAACTGTCGTCCAGCTGATTCGCTTCTGAAATGGATTTGGCCGTGGTGTGATAGCTCCGAGCGAGAGAGGCTAGTGTGTCGCCAGGCTTCACGTCGTGATAACGCCACCAGAGACGTTTGTCCACCGGAATGGCGGCCACGGCAGTCTCGAAGTCGCTCTTCGTTCCAGCCGGCAGGTGCAGTTCAAAGGGCCGATCCTTGGGAGTGGTCAGTCGCAGCAGGCTGGGATTCAAGTCTTGCAAATCATCGAGACTGGCATTCACGCATTGCGCCACCAGGCGCAGGTCAATGGGATAGTCGATCCGGACCGTGTCAGACGGAATGGGCTGGTCGCGATTGACGTCGTCCAGTCCGTACTGCTCGGGATTCTTGGCCATGATGGTCACGGCGAGAATGATGGGAACGTAGTTGCGGGTTTCCTTAGGCAGAACGTTACGGCGGTAGAGTTCCCAGAAGTCGGCGTATCCGGTGCGCTTGACCGCGCTTTGTACCCGGCCCGGCCCTGAGTTGTAGGCGGCCATCGCCAGATACCAGTCGCCGAATTGTGCGTAGAGGTCTTTCAGATGATGGGCAGCGGCGCGGGTGGATTTTTCTGGATCCTGCCGCTCGTCCACCCAGAAGTTGCGCTGGAGACCGTACCCTTTGGCGCGGCTGCCCATGAACTGCCACATGCCACGGGCACCCACGCGCGAAACCGCGAGCGGATGAAAGCCCGATTCAGCCTGCGCGAGATAGATAAGATCCTGCGGTACGCCTTCCTCTTTCAGGATGCGACGGATCATTTCATCGTAACGTCCGGAGCGGGCGAGGGCGCGTTCCAGGACGCCGCGTCCGCGATTGGAATAGAAGTTGATGAACCCGGCGACCTGGTCGGTCATCATCAAAGGCAGATCGGAAGGGGTCGACTTGACCTCGGCTTCAGCCTTGGCTTTTACGTTGGCATCAACCGCCGGCGTAACGTCGTTGGCTTCGTCGATGGGCGCGGGTTCTTGTTTTTGCTGCGGCCCGCCGTCCTCCTGGGCGTCCAACTTGTCCAATCCGTTGATGCCTTCCATCACGTGGTCGAGTTCGCGGTCCATGCGCTGGTCGGCGCGGAGGTCGGCGCTGGCATTCAACAACAGGTTGACGGCAGTGTCGAAATTCTTCTTGGCGGCGTCGAGATTGCCCGCCTTGTAGGCCGCCTGTCCCAACTGGTATTCCTTCTCAACCTGGCTGATCAATTCCGCCACCGCGTCGACGGGGGGCGCCGGTTGAGCCTGAGTTTTAGGTGGTTCGGGGACCGCGACAGCCTTGGGCTGGGGGGCCTCTGGAGGCTTGCTGGCTGGCTTAAGTGCCGGTGCCTGGGCCTGTTCGGGCGGCGGCAGGAAAGTCTGCTTCTGGGCGGACTGACACGCCACCGTCGCCGCCAGGGCAGCAAACAGGATCGCCGGAGACCAGTAGGTTTGAAGTCTCATATTCTGAGGAACTTACGAAATCACCACGGGCACATCCGAGGCCCTGACTAGTGAGATGGTACTATCCGGAAATTCGTTGGGTCAATGCCACGTCAGGTCCATCAAACCGGTTACTTTGGGCACTAGAGCGGGCATATTACTTCAGGCGGGTCGGCGCTGGCAAGGCAAGAAAATGCGTCGTCGGTCGTTTATATTGATTTGCGAGGCGTGTGTGGGTCGGCGCCAATGCCTATGAAAGCCATTCAAATCAAACAAGTCGGCGGCCCGGAGGCAATGGAATTGGTGGAGTTGCCTGTCCCTCAGCCTCAACCCAATGAAGCGGTCGTGAAGATTCAAGCGTCAGGCGTGAACTACATCGACGTTTACAACCGGGAGGGGCGCTATCCGGCAACGTTGCCGCTCACGTTGGGACAGGAAGGCGCTGGTGTGGTTACAGCCCTGGGCCCGGACGCTCGCGGCGTGGCGGTTGGCGATCGTGTGGCGTACTGCGCCGTACTAGGAAGTTACGCCGAATACGCGGCGGTGCCCGCCGATCGGCTGGTACGGATCCCCGACGACGTCAGCGAGAGCGAGGCTGCTGCCGCCATGCTGCAAGGCATGACCGCGCATTACCTGGCTTACGATACCCATCCCCTGAAGAAAGGCGAGACCGCGCTGATCCATGCCGCAGCGGGTGGTACGGGCTTGTTGCTGGTGCAGATGGCGCATCAGATTGGCGTTCGGGTGATCGCCACCGTCTCGACGGAAGAGAAAGCCACGCTGGCCAAGGCGGCGGGAGCCGACGAGACCATTCTTTATGGGGGCGCCGATTTCGAAGCGGAAACCAAACGTATCACCAACGGCAACGGCGTCGACGTGGTCTACGACTCGGTCGGCAAGAACACTTTTTTGAAGGGTCTGAATGTTCTGCGACCTCGCGGAATGATGGTGCTGTTTGGAGGGTCGAGCGGGGCGGTGGCTCCGTTTGATCCGCTTGTCCTAACCCAAAAGGGATCGCTCTACCTGACGCGTCCATCATTGGGGCACTACATCTCAAATCAGAAAGAGCTTCAGCAACGCGCCGGCTCGGTGTTCCTGATGATTCGCCACGGCAAGCTCAAGTTGCGGATTGAACACGTTTATCCATTGGAACAGGCGGTCCAGGCTCATCGCGATCTGGAAGGCCGCAAGACGACCGGGAAGTTACTGCTGGTGACGAGCTGACCGGCTCTTCCATGGTTCTCTCATCGGTTCTCTCATCCTGAAGGGAGCGAGGGATCTGCATTTCTGCAGCGGACTGCAGATCCTTGGCTTCGATCGGGATGGCACTTCCTATTGGCGACACGACGACACCGGAGAATCGGTGCGTCGGTTCCATTTGAATGTTAGGCGGTTCGCCTTGAATAGAACTGGGCGCGCCGGTCGCCGGCAGAACTCAATCCGCGCCGATCACCTCCGCCGTGCGAAGGGCGTTTCCACGTTCGGGTTGTTGGACTACTGGGGCTGGCCCCTTCGCAGGCTCCACAGTCCGCGCACCGAGAGGATGACGGAGAAGAGCGCGGTCACGCCGAGCGCGAGGAGTGTCCAGATGAAGAAGAAACCCCCGCTGCGGGTGGTCCCGAAGCCGACTCCCACCCCTCTCATGTGGATGACGGGGACGCCCATCAACAGAAGCGACGCGAGGAGGATGATGACATACCCCGATCGCCGTTCGGCGAGCACGAGCGTTCCGTACAGCCAGACGACGCAGATGACCACCGCAAAGAGGTTTGGAAGTCCTCCCGGTGACATCCCGCGAGCGATGTCATCCGCCAGGTGAAAGGTACCAAAGAGGATCGAGAGCAGGGACGCGATGGTTAACATAGCGTTCTGTTTCATTTGATGTTCTCCTTAATTCCTGTTTGATGGACTCGACTAGGGCCGCTGCCTTTCGAAGAAGGCCCAGATCACCTCCGGTCCGTTGGGTTCCCTGGGCGACGGACCCAACAATCGCGGATGGCGCCGGTATGGCTGGGGGATGCCATGTCCACCGCCGTGAATGGCAACGAGTTCCACTTCCACTTTGGAGTCGTTGCGCCAGAGCACGTGTTCGACGCGAACCCCGCCGGCCACCTGGGTCTGGTTCGTTGCAGGCGCGCCAGTGATGTGGTTGAGGTCGGCGAAATATTGCCCTGACTCGCGTGACGACAGGACCTTGCCGCGTCGGATGAACAAGCCGAAGAGGTTCACCTCTCCGCCATCGAACGGGACCAGGGGATCCATCGTGCCGTTCATGATCATGACGGAAGAAGTGCCGGGTCCCGTGGGCTTGCATTTAAAGTTCTCCGGCACCGGCTCGCTTTCCGAGGCCGCCGCAACCGCGCGAAAGCGCGATGGTGCTTCGAGCGCAAGACGAAGCGCCATACTGCCGCCGCGAGAAATGCCGGTCGCAAACACGCGGCCCGGGTCGATACCGATTTCAGCGATGAGTTTGTCGGCCAGCGCACCCAGAAACCCCACATCGTCGATGTTGAGCTTGTTCGCGCTGTAGTCGCCGACAATGTTGCACCCGTTCCAGTAGCCCTCGTATCCATTGGGATAGACGACCACGAAGCCATGTTCGTCCGCAAGGCGATCGAACCCATATCCTGTCTCTATTCGCGTTTGTGCGGCGTTTTCATCTGAGCCGTGCATCGCCAACACAAGCGGTGCTCCCTTCGCCAACTTCCGTGGCACGTACATCAGGTAGGTCCGCTTCAGCCCGCCCACCTCAATGAAACGTTTGGTCAGCGTGCCGGACAATTGAGGAATCTCGGGTGCAGGCGTGTAGACGAAGTAGCGGAAAAGCGCGCCACCCAATCCAACAGTGACAAGTACACTCCAAAGGCAGAAACGTAGAACAGACATGATCATGGTCTTTACTGGGAAGACCGCGGGACGGCCTTCCCACTCGGGAATCTCGGACTCCTGAACCACGCCTTGCTTTCTAGGTAAGCAAGGGATACGGCGCTGATCGCCCGAGCGGTGCCAGAAGATCACCCCTGGGGAAGAAGTTCACCACTTCAGCGCCTTGTCGGCTGTACCAAATTGAACACTTGATGTAATCCGTCTACGCGGATGGTTCATGAAGGCGAACGCCTGGTGATCAAATAGGCCTCAAGAAGTCGCAGTGTGTAGTAATCGGCCCGAAGGGACCCACCCGCCGAGTACCGTTTGGGGTGTTGTTACATACTCCAAGAAGCCTTAGCGCACCTTTCGAGAGTAGTTCCGCAAATACTCCGGAAATTCACGTTCGCAACGCTCGTCGCGAATCGAAGTCCCCACCTGCGTCTCTAACGGGATAACCCCCGCCCAGGTCGGGAAAGAGTAGTCCGGTTCGTCGTCGATCGGCGGCCCAACCCGAGCTTTAGCCGAGAACTCGTCGATCGGAACCCGCAGCGCCGAAGTCGCCTTCAATTCCTTTTCGTTCGGCTGACGGGCGTCATCCCAACGTCCGGGAATAATGTGTTCGCTCAGAAGCCGCAGCGCTTTCAGCTTTTCTCCAGGATCGTCCACCAGCATGGCCGTCCCCAGAATTACGACCGACCGGTAATTCATGGAGTGATTGAAGACGGAGCGCGCCAGCACCAGACCATCCAGCAGGGTCACGGTGATGCAGACGGGAATCCCCTGCGCCAGATTGCGCAGCATGCGGCTGGCGGCGGAGCCGTGAACATAGAGGACGTCGCCATCGCGTCCGTAGGAAGTCGGGATCACGAAGGGCTGGCCGTCGACGACAAATCCGATATGACACAGAAAAGCTTCGTCGAGGATGCGGTTGACGGCGTCGCGGTCATAAACGCCGCGCTCGTGCTCGCGCACGACTCGCGTGCGCGCAGTTGGCATGGAATTAGTGGGCATGAAGCAAGGTTCCCAGGCAGGCGCCAAGAATGGTGATTGGATAGTTTAGCAGGGCAGTTCCTCAGAGCCGGGACAAGCCAGGTTCCTTCCGGAATCAATCGTCCGGTAAGCGGTCCTATTTCTCTTCACCGCGCCCATTACGTCCGTAATGGGAAGTGTTCTGTTTTGGGAAGGAAAACACTTGACCTGCGCTAGCATTCACGCATGTTCACTTCGAGCAAGGGGGCTTTGGGCCCGTTTGTAGCGAAACTGGGATTGGTTGTACTAGCCGCAACCGTTGCGGCCCCATGCGCGGACAACCCGAAAGAGGCGGTGGTCAATCAGCCGGTCACATCGGTCAAACAGGTTACGAGTGATGGAGTGATCAAGACCAACCTCTTGTCGGACGACACGAATTTGTATGTGACTGAGTCTCCGGCGGCTCGCCATGTGGTCGCGCGCGTGTCATTACCCGATGTCAATCGCTCCGTTATTTCCAGTGCTTTCCCGAACGTGCAGGCGCTGGACATTTCGCCGGATCAATCGACACTCCTGGTGGCGCCGATTCAGGGTGGCAGCGACAGCGAATTCTGGACGTTGCCGGTGAAGGCTGGTTCCCCCAAACGGTTGGGAGATATGACCGGACGGGATGGAACCTGGTCCGCGGACGGTCAGCAGCTGGTATTCACCAAAGGTTCCAAGCTTTTCATAGCGACGGCAACCGGCTTCTCCGTGCACGAAGTCTTTACCGCGAAAGGCTCAGTTTTTGCGCCCCGGTTTTCTCCGGACGGAAAGCGTATCCGCTTCACGGTCGGCGATACCGCTCAAAATACGACCTCCATCTGGGAGGTTGGAAGCGATGGCTCGAACCCACATTCCGTCCTCGGTAACTGGCAAGGTGGATCGACCGCCTGTTGCGGCAGTTGGACCGCGGATGGCCGTTACTATATTTTCCAGGCTACCCAAAGCGTCCCCACAACCGTTACTACACTCTGGGCGTTGCTGGACTCCGGATCGACGAAAACGCCCGTCCAGTTGACTAACGGCCCCATGTCGTTTGGGAATGCGTCACCGTCACGGGATAGATCCAAGATCTGGGCAATTGGAGTGCAGCCCGCCGCGGAAGTGGTTCGCTACGATACCGTAAAGAAGCAGTTTGTTCCGTTGCTGGCCTCCGTGTCTGCTACCGATGTGGATTACTCGGCCGACGGCCAGTGGGTCACCTACGTTTCCATTCCCGACGCCGCCTTGTGGCGCTGTCGTGCCGATGGCAGTGACCGCCTGCAACTGACCTTCGCGCCAGAACGCGCCGCTCTGCCGCGCTGGTCCCCCGATGGAAGCAAGATCGCTTATGTCCGCCTTCGGCCAGGAAAACAATCAAAGTTGTCGGTGATCGCGGCCAGTGGTGGAACGCCCAAGGACATTCTGGAAGAGAACCGCAGCCAGATCGATGCGAATTGGTCGGCGGATGGCAAACGCATCATGTTCGGCAGTTTCGTTCACGATGCTGACACGATCTATATCCGGGTCGTTGATCTCAAATCCGGGAAGGTGGAAACCGTTCCCGGTTCCGAGGGACTATTCAGTCCGCGGTGGTCTCCGAATCGGAGATATGTCGCGGCGCTCTCCCCCGACTACACCAAGGTGATGCTGTTCGACTATCAAACGCAAAAATGGACGACCTGGCTGAATGAACCTGCCGGCGCTGTCAGCTATCCCTCGTGGTCGGCGGACAGCAAGTATCTCTATTTTGATGACCTGGTTACCGACGAGGAGTCGATTCGACGAGTCGAAGTTGGCAAGAACCAGACGGAACGGGAGTTCAAGCTGGAAGGAGTCGAACGCTATCCCGGTCCGTTCGGACTGTGGAGCGGCCGCGGTGCGGATGGCTCGTGGCTGTTTGTCCGCGACCGCAGCACGCAAGAGGTTTACCAGTTGAGCGTAGCTCTCCCCTAGGAACGGACGAGGTCCTGCAAATTATGCCGAATGGTCAAATAACCGACGGTCGTTGGGGCAAAGGGAGCAGGCTGCTTCTGGTCCTTGCCTTTTCGGCTGCTCTCTGTGGCAGTGTCCATCCTGCGGCAGCCCAGACTCGCGAAGAGAACGCATCCGATCGAAAGATCCTGGCTCGGGTGGAACCGGAATACCCTGAAACCCTCAAGCGCCTCTACATCGGAGGCGTAGTGAAAGTGGAGGCCGTTGTTGCGCCGACCGGCGTGGTCGAGAGCACTCAATTGCTCGGCGGAAGCCCGGTCCTGGGACAATCCGCAATGAAAGCGATCAAACGTTGGAAATACGCTCCTGCCAGCAGCAGGGAAAAAGTCATCGTACAGTTGGAGTTTGATCCGCATCGGTGATCGCGCAACACGATGCGGTGATGAGCGACAAAAGACCCGTTCCAGACTTCTTCACTTGCGGCGGCGCGCGGCGGGCGGTTTCTCTTCGATGACCGCGAACTGAATCTTCTTCTCCACCGGATCGATCCTGTCCACCAGAACCCGCACACGATCTCCCAGACTGTAAGCCTTGCGCGAGCGCTGTCCGATAATCTGCCGGGTGTTTTCGTGGAACATATAGCGGTCGTCGATGAGCGTGGCGAGCGGGACCAGGCCTTCGATGAAGAGGTCGGTCAGTTCGACGAAAAAGCCGAACTTGGTGACGCTGATGATGAGTCCGTCGAAGTCTTCGCCGAGGCGGGGCTCCATGAACTTTACCTTTTTCCACTCCATCAACTCGCGCTCGGCTTCGTCGGCACGGCGTTCGGACTGGCTGGACTCTTCGGCGATGCTATGCAGTTCCTCAAAAGAAATGGGCCCGCCCTGCGGCTCGATCGACTCCTGATGAGTCGCATGATCGCGCCGTTTTGACCAAGGCGATGGCGAATCCGTTCCCGTGTGGCGCGGGCGCCCCGCCCGCGAAACGCCGGGGGCTGAAGCCCCTTCGTTTTTTGCCGGCGCACCGGAACGACTGAAGTCGGGTACTCCCGGAACTGACAAGCCTACGGGAATTTGTCCTTCCAGTTTTTCTGGCGAATCCCGCAGCACTTCCTTCAAAATGCGATGCACGATCAAATCCGGATAGCGACGGATGGGTGACGTGAAGTGCGTGTAGGTGGGCGAAGCGAGCGCGAAGTGTCCGTGATTTTCTTCTGAGTAGCGGGCCTGCTTCAGCGACCGCAGCATCAGGAAGCTGAGGATGCGTTCTTCGGGCTTGCCGGCGATCTTCGCGGCCAGCTTCTGATACATGCGCGGTGTGATGTGAACTTCTTTCGGCACTTCGATCTCTTTCACGCGCTTGCCGGTTCCGTGAGAGGCGCGGCGGTCCGTCTTCATCTGGACGCGATGAATCGGCAAGGCGCCTACTCCTAGTGAATATCCGAATGTTGCCGCGATCACCTCGAAGTCGTAAACGCGCTTGGCGTCGGGCTTTTCGTGGATGCGGTAGAGCGATGCAATGCGCTTGTTTTCGAGATACTGCGCGACGCTCTCGTTCGCCGACAACATGAATTCTTCAATTAGGCGATGAGCAATGTTGCGCTCGGAACGCGTGATGCTCTTCATCAGTCCAAATTCATCGAACTCGATCACCGGCTCCGGCAGGTCGAAATCGATCGACCCGCGGCGGTGGCGTTTACGGTTGAGGATCATCGCCAGATCGCGCATACGCTCGAAATGTTCGACCTGGAGAGCGTAGCGTTCGCGCATGGCGGAGTCCCCCTCGATCACGGCATTTACGGCCGTGTAGGTCATGCGCTCGGCGGAGCGGATTACGCCTTCGTTGATCTCGTATCCGACTACTTCGCCCTGGTGATCGATCTCCATAGTGCACGAAAGCACGAGCCGGTCGACCTGCGGGCGCAAGCTGCAAATGTCGGTCGAGAGTTCGAGCGGCAGCATGGGGACGGCGCGGTCGGGAAAATAAACGCTGGTGCCGCGCAGGCGGGCTTCCTGATCGAGCGGCGAGTCGGCGATTACGTACTGGGCCACATCCGCGATGTGCACTTGCAGTTCATAGTTGCCGTTGGCGAGTAACTGGACGTGGACCGCGTCGTCGAAGTCACGGGCCGTTTCGCCGTCGATGGTGACAATCGGCAGGTCGCGATAGTCGCGGCGCCGCTTCAATTCTTCTTGTGGAATTACCGAGGCAATCGACTGCGCTTCCTCGATCACTCCGGGTGGAAAACGATGCGGCAGGTGGAACTTGCGAATCATGATTTCGACGTCCACGCCGAAGTCATTTTCTTCGCCGAGAATCTCGATCACGCGTCCACGCGGATTCTGCGTGGCGGACGGCCAGTCGGTGATCTCGACATCAACCACGACACCATCCAGGTCCTGGCGGTCGGAGTGGACGGCGGCCTGATCGCCGATCACGCGGTGTTTCGCAGCCCGGGTCGTTGGCGATTTGGCTGCCTCTGTGTCCTCCGTGGTTGAGCTTTTGGGGTTCTCCATCCCCGGCGGAATCAAGATCTCTTGGCTGACCCTGCCATCGATAGGAGTGACGAAATTGCCGTGCCGTCCGTAGTGAAAAATGCCGACGACCGTGGGATGAGCGCGATGCACCGAACGAACAATGCGCCCTTCAGCGCGCCCTTCTGGGCGGTAGGCAGTGATCTCCACCAGCACGCGATCCCCGTGCATGGACGTTCCCACGGCAGGCGGAGGAATAAAGACATCACCGGCGAGGCGGGCTTTGATACCTGGATCGAGGGTTGCTGCGTCAGGAATCACGAATCCGAAGCCGTCGCGATGCATCGTCAGACGTCCGACCAGCATGTTGCGGTTGGCGGCGGCCTTCGGCATCGAGTAACGTCCAGAGTCGATTTCCAGCAGTTCTCCTCGCTTGACCAGAGCGCGCAGACGATCGGCCAGCGTACGGCGGTCGTCGCCCTTCACTCCCAATTCGCGCAACAACTGCTTGTAGGTGGCGATCTTCTTCGGCTGCCGGGCGACGTGGTGGAGGATGGAGGTGTCGGAGATCATCAGTTCTCAGGTCTCGGTTCCCAGTTCTCAGTTTTCAGAGTTCGAGTCATTGACTGAGAACTGAGAACCGGGAACTGAGAACTCCTAGAGATATTTCTCCTCCAGCACCCGCCGATGATGCAGTTCATGTCCCGCGATGATGTAGGCCAGTGCTCGAACGCTGACGGAATCTCCATTGGCAGTGCCCCGGCGGGCGCCGATCTCAGCATCGACGTGGCGGAAGATATGCAATGTAGCTCTGCGCACATCCGTGAATTCTTCGATCAGAGCAGCCAGAGTCCGTTGGCCGAAGTTGCCGTCGCGGATGTAGTCGTCCTGCTCGAAGCCCGCCAGCGGAGTCTTGTCGCCACGAGCGATACGCAAAGCGCGATAGGCCATGATGCGTTCGGTGTCGTTGACGTGGCCGAGCATTTCCTTGACGGTCCATTTGCCTGGAGCGTATCGAAAGTCCGCCTTGGCGCCCGCTGATTGGAACAGAGCTACGGTTTGCGGAGCCTGCTGCTCGAGCAAGCCGACAACATCGTCTGATCTCACGAGCGCGATGTAGCGGTCGTAGTAGGGGTTATATTCGCCGGTCTGCGGGCGGTTGATGGTAGCGATAAGTGTAGCCATGGAATCTCCGGCGAAGGTGCACCAAGGTCGGATCCCTCCGCTGTACTCATACTATCGCGGGGGGAACATTTACCGCCTTCCCGGGAAGCCGTTACATGGATTTGGGAGCCCCGTGCCCGAACAAAAATCGGGGCTCTCCAGGGGGGAACCACGAAAAGACCTAGTAAATACTGGATTTCCACACCCGCGCACAACGGGTCCGGAGTACAATCCGATTTGGCAGCCGAAGTGCGGCGATTATTTTGAAATTCCTATCAAGGAAAGGACTTTGAGCACATGTGGAAGCCTACGAATCAACCTGGAGCGCCGGGCCGCCCGGCGGAACCGGAACGTCCGACGATGTCTACACCGACTGCGCCTGCGGCCAGCGAGCCTGCTGCTGCCCCGCGCCCGGTGACCACTACCACTTCCGACCAGGCCACGATTGGCAAATCACTTGTGATCAAAGGCGAAGTCACCGGGTCCGAGTCACTATATATTGACGGCCGGGTGGAGGGTTCCATCAATCTCTCTGGCAATCGCGTGACCGTGGGCCGCAACGGAGTCGTTGCCGCCAACATCAATGCGCGCGAAATTGTTGTCCTCGGAAAGGTGCGGGGCAATCTGACCGCCAGCGACCGTGTCGATATTCGCAGTGACGGCTCGCTCACCGGTGACGTTGTCGCAGCCCGTATCTCCATCGAAGACGGCGCCTTCTTCAAGGGCGGCATCGACATCCGCAAAGCAGGCGGCAAGCCCGAAGAAGTGAAGAGCGCAGCTTCGGTCTCGACGACAGAAGCGGTAGCAGCGCGGGCATAGGTTCGCAAGAGAAGTTTGAAGGCATCTCCGAAGTGGAGATGCCTTTTTATTTTGTGCGGTGTTTTCTCGGTCCGAGACCTCCGTGTCCTCTGTGGTTAAGATTTTTTGGTCTCAACCATGAGGGACAGTCGGTCCACTGAGGAAGGCTGGCTGCTAACTGCGCTTACGCAGGTCCGCGGGCAAATGCGAACGCAATAGCCAAAGCCCTGCCGCCACTGCTCCCGCCCAGGTAAGAGTTCCAAGCGCCAACGAAACCAGATCGGCTCGGCGGCTGCCGTCGAGCGCTACCACCCGTGTGACTTCGTAACTCAGTCCGCCTGACACAATTCCGATGAGAGCGGCCTTGCCCAGTTCCTTCCAGTTCATCCCTGCCAGCGAAACCATCCCCCGAACATGCAAAAGGAGCGCGATCGCGATTGCGTTGGCCGCGATGCCGATGTCGGATGCGATGGCCAGGCCGGTGACCGAGAGTGTCCGAAACAACAGCGAATAGATGGGCAGCGAGGCCAGCGTAATCAAAGTCGTGGCGACCATTGGTGTCAAGGTATTGCCGGACGCGTAAAAGGCGCGGGCATACAAAGCCTGCGCCGACCACAGGGCCAGCGACAGGGAAAACCAGAAGAAGTAAATCGCAGTAGACTCGGAATCACCGAAGGTGAAACGTCCGCGGCGATAGACGAGATCGATCAGCGGCAATGCCGTCGACATCATCAATCCCGTGATCAGCAGTGACGCGGCAGTGATGCGATAGACGGAACCATTTACCGTCTCGGCGAACTCCTCGAATTTCTTTTCCCCAAACAGGCGCGAGAAAAATGGCAGAGAGGCTTGGCCAACGGCCTGCCCAAGAATGGCGATGGGGACGGCGAACAGCCGCTTGGCATAGTTGAGTCGCGCGATGTCGCCAACGCCGCTGGAGGCAAAGTAGCGCAGGATCCAGTCGTCAGCCGTAACCAGCGACACGCCCAGCATCAACGGAATCGAAAGTCCAACCCACTCCCGGAAAGCCGGGTTGCGAATTTCAAAACTCGGACGGTAGCCAGTGCCGATTTTCGCCGCGCCGATCACGTTGATGAGAAAAGGCCCGGCAATACTGCCGATCACCGCTCCGTAGGCGAGGGAGGCGATGCCCATCCGATGTCCCGCGACCACGCCGCCGGCAATGATCGCGACGTTGTAGATCAACGGTCCCAGTGCTGGAAACAGAAACAGCCGGTGCGACAGCAGCACCGCTGACACGACTCCGCCAACGTAGAAGAAGATCTGTGCGGGCAGCAGGATGCGCGTCAGGTGCACGCAGAGGCGCAACTGTTCGGGCGTGAAACCGTGGAACATCCAGCCCGCGAATTGCGGTGTGAAGATTTCAGCGATCAGGGTGCCGACGATCAGGACGGTCGTCATTACGGTCACGATGATCGAGAAAGTTTTCTGTGCGTCCTGCTCGCGCTTCTCGGCCAGGAAGCGGGTATAGATGGAGATGAACGTGATCGAAGCGGTCCCGCCGGCGACGATGTAGTTGAGCCAGTCAGGCAGAGTGAACGCCGCCACATAGGCGTCGGTCTGTGGCCCGGCGCCAAAAGCGTAGGCAATGTAGGCTTCGCGAATGTAGCCGATCACGCGCGAGAGCGTGATGGTCGTCATCAGCAGCACCGTGGCGGAAAGTGCGCTGTGCTGGTGCGACGGTCGCAAGATTCGCGGAATCCACATCTATCGGAGAGTAACGCATCCGGGACGGAGGCCGGGGGCTTATCAGGCGCGGCGAATCGAAAATGACAAGATGTCGCTTTCCTCCGTGACCTCTGTGGTCAAGCTGTTGATCTCTACCACAGAGGACACAGAGGTCACAGGGGAAGCGAGCTTTGACACTCTCTTCTGGGAACCCGATAATCGCTGCGTGGCCGAATCTACGTTGACTCGTCAGGATCTGCGCACGCCCGTCATGCGGCGTTCATTTCGCAAGCCGTATCCCGCGGCCGTGCGCGGCGAGGGCGCCTACGTCTGGGACGCCGACGGCAATCGTTATCTCGATTTTTCCGGATCGGCGGCGGTGAATTTCATCGGCCACGGCGTCCGCGAGATCGGCGATGCCATGCTGGAGCAAGCGCGGCAACTGGAGTTTGTCCACACCAGCCAGTTCACGACGCCGGTTGCCGAAGAGTTCGCAGCCGAGCTATTGGATTTCGCCGGGGAGCTTTTTCGCGGCGGAGCGGTGTATTTCACCTGCGGTGGATCGGAAGCGATCGAAACGGCTCTGAAACTGGCGCGGCAATATCAGGTAGAAGTCGGCCAGCCCAAACGCCATCAGATCCTCAGCCGCACGCAGAGCTATCACGGATCGACTCTGGGCGCATTGTCGGTTTCCGGCAACAAAATGCGCCGCGAGATGTATCTACCGATGGTGCGTGAGTTCGCGCACATCGGGATTCCTTACTGTTATCGCTGCAACTTCGACTGCTCCGACGGATGCGGCAATTGCGGACAGCAGTACGCCGCGGAACTGGAGCGGGCGATCGAGGCGGCAGACGGCGAAGCTGCGGCGTTCATCTTGGAGCCGATGAGCGGAGCGACGCTGGGCGCAGTCACCCCGCCGCCGGGATACCTGCAAAGCATCGCGGAGATCTGCCGCCGTCACGGCGTGCTGCTGATCGCCGATGAAGTTATGACCGGCATGGGCCGCACAGGGCGCAATTTCGCGGTCGAACACTGGGACGTGGCCCCCGACATCCTGGTCACCGCCAAAGGCCTCTCCTCCGGATACGCACCCCTCGGCGCGGTGATCGCCAGTAAAAAAATTCTCGACGCAATTGCCGACGGCCCGGGTGCGGGCGCATTCATGCATGGGTTTACCTACAACGCGCATCCAGTATCCGTGGCGGTCGGACGCGCGGTGTTAAGGCATGTGCGAACGTTGGATTTAGTTCGCGCGGCGGATTCGAGTCAGCCGGACACGGTGGGGGCGGCGTTGAAAACGGCTCTCGAAGGACTGAGCGACTTGGATGTTGTAGGTGATGTTCGCGGCCTGGGCTTGTTATGGGGAGTGGAATTCGTCCGCGACAAGAAAACCAAAGCGCCGTTTCCAGCCGAGAAGAACTTCGCCGGGCTGGTGGGTCGGGCCTGCTTACGGCGTGGACTCTTGGTGTATCCGATGCAGGGTTGCGTGGACGGCGTCGCGGGAGACCACCTGCTCATCGCGCCTCCGGCCGTGATTACGGCAGAGCAGATCGGTTGGGCGGTGGAGCAGTTGCGGGCGGTGGTCATCGAGTCGGACTAAGGGTCGGAGCCCCTCCCCGCCGACACCTCCAAGTTCAAAGCCGGGTCATGAGTGTAATCGCGGTCCAGGAGCCGTCGAAGACTTGGCAGCTACGTGCCGCACCTCTTCCAATCCATCTTTCTCATCAGCCGCGCACCCAAATCGCGCACACCCATCAACACCAAAACACCACCGACAACTGCGGCAATGCCCCAGCCACTTTTCCAGTTACGTTCCTCTACCCAGACGAAAACGAATACCGCGAGCCCGAACACGGCCATCCAAGACAGGAAATGAAACAAGATCGAAAAGACAGGCCAGTGACCAGTGTGGTCGCGGAACGCTTTCCATACCCTGTACTTGTGACGGATATGGGCGAACGAGTTCCTTATGTCCCGACTGCCATAGGGTGAATAGAACTCAGGCTCTTGCCATCCGACGAAGTGTCGCATGCTGCGCTCGTACTTCGCCGTAGCCACCTGCTTGCCAAGAGGCCCTTTCTCCACGCGCGCGGCCAGCGTGTCGAACCTCTTCTTTGTCCGCTCAGCATTCTCTTTCTTCAGCCCACGCCTTTGTATTTCGCTCTCCAACGCCATGGCGGCCTCTGGAACGAGCGTGTTTCGGTCCGCCCACAAGCACAGCAGTTCATCATCACCCAAATGCGCATAGTTCGAGGTGAACTCGGAGAGGTCCATATTTCTACCCTGATAGGTGTGCAGTTTACGCCGGACGTTTGGCGTCGGTCCACGATTCCTGTTGTAATCCGAGTACACCGACATGCTCCCCGGCCTTGGGCCCTGTCGTGTTCTAAGCGAAACGACGCATTCGATAGCTCCAACTTCTGCTACGACGCCCGCGTGCAAGACGTGGTCAAAACGGACCAGACTCCACGATTCCGGTCGGGCTATTGTTTGGCGAGGTGCCGTACCGTCCCCGATGTAGCGGTCAGACAGAAAGAACGTTGACTGACCATCCCGAATGACAGGAGTCAAGAATGTCCGAATTTAATGGCGACAGATCCAGATTTCACCGACTGCGAAAGCAGAAGATCGCGCGACGAAAGCGAACCCACGAGCTTTTGATGGGCGCCGGCGGCCAAAGCAAGCCGGCGACTGGCCTGTTCAGTCCCAAGCGCAAGGCGAACATCGTATAAACCTTCTCGGCCATCCTATTGTTAACAAAGTAGATATCTGTTGATTCCCGTTTTACCCGCCGAGCATTGCCATTCTTCCGCCTCCGCCCCATTCTGCCCCCAGACCGGAGGCACTCATGGCCACTACGCTCGCCGATTTTGCCGAACAAGCCAATCCCCGGACTCTTGCCGAAGCCCGCCGCGCCGGATTCAAGCAGGCGACCCGGGTTCACGGGAGCTTTCTAGCCACCGCTGAAAAGCGGACTCTTATTTGGATGGCGGAGCGCCTGCCGTCCTGGGTCAGTTCCGACCAACTGACGATTCTTGGCTTCGCCGCCCAGATCGCGACCGGTGTCTGCTATGCGCTCGCCGGACAGGATCGCCGCATGTTGCTTTGGGCCATCGCCTGCTTGGCGGTCAACTGGTTCGGCGACAGCCTGGATGGGACGCTTGCCCGGGTTCGTCAGCAACAACGTCCGCGCTACGGGTTCTACGTAGACCACATCATCGACTCGATCGGCGCTGTCGCCATGATGGGTGGGCTGGCGCTCTCCGGCTACATGCATCCGATGATCGCCCTTGGATTGTTGATTGGATTCTTGCTGCTCTCGATCCAGTCGTATCTCGCGACGTATGCGCTCGGCGAGTTTCATCTATCGTTCTGGCACTTCGGTCCGACGGAATTGCGAATCCTGCTCGCGGTCGGCAACCTGGCGCTGTTTCGATGGGCCTGGGTGATTCACGGACAATACCGTCTCTTTGATATCGGTGGCGCAATTGGACTGGTGGGGATGACCGCGATGCTCATCGGAGTCACATTGAAGAACACGGCACGCCTCTACCGCGAAGAGAAGATTCGATGAAGAACATGTGGGTCTTTGACCCGTCCAGGCCCGGCAACGCCCGGCAGGCGCTCCGCCGCTGGCTGAAGTTCAATTTCGTCGGCGGAATCGGAATCGCTGTGCAACTGCTTGCCCTGTCATTCTTTCGATCCCTGCTGCACATTGACTATCTTGTAGCCACAGCTCTAGCGGTCGAAACTGCGGTCATCCACAATTTTCTGTGGCACGAGCGCTTCACGTGGGCCGATCGGCCGCCGGGCGGATCCATGCAATCTCTTATCCGGCTGGCACGCTTCAACTCGAGCAATGGGCTGATTTCGATCATAGGTAATCTGCTGATGATGCGCTGGCTGGTGGGCGTCCTGAACGTGAACTACTTCGTCGCCAACCTGATCGCAATCACGGCCTGCTCGCTGGCGAACTTTTTCCTGAGCGATTGTTTTGTATTCCAATCCGAGTCAGAAACGTGACCGCTGGTGACTTCCGTAAGCGCGCCAAAAGGGCTCAAAACGCCACTTTGGGGGTTACGCCGGTGAACAATCCACGCTATAATCAATTAGTAATCATGCGCTCGAACGGCTCCATTTCGCGGATGTGCTGGATTGAGGGACGCGCCTGTCCCCGCCGCTATCTGTGTGTTCTCCCTTCGAACGTTCGCGCCGGCCTCTTCGGCAGCGACTAATCGGCGCAACCCATCGTCGTCCGTGGACCCGAGCTACTAGCTCTTAGCTTTAGCTTCTAGCTTGAACCGCTCAGCGATTGCATCACGTCGCCTCCGCGAGCTCCACCCTACTGAGAACCGAGAACCGAGAACTGAGAACGAACTGGAGAATCCCCATGACCACCAAAACTCTGACTGCCGGCCCCAAGTTGAAAACTGCGATTCCGGGCCCCAATGCCAAACGCATCGTCGCGGGCGACGATCAAATCCTTTCGCCGTCGTATACGCGCTCGTATCCGCTGGTCGCCAAGCGCGGACGCGGCATTGTGATTGAAGACGTGGACGGCAACGAGTTCTTCGATTTTTCCGCAGGCATTGCGGTGACGTCCACCGGACACTGCCATCCCGAGGTAGTCGCTGCCATCCAGAAGCAGGCGGGCGAACTGATCCACATGTCGGGAACCGATTTTTACTACGAAGGCATGGTCACTCTTGCGGAGCGGCTGTCGAAGATCGCGCCGATGCCCGGCCCGCACAGGATTTATTACGGCAACTCCGGAGCTGAAGCCGTCGAGTGTGCACTTAAACTCGCGCGCTATCACAGCAAGCGCCAGCAGGTGATCGCATTCTTCGGAGCCTTCCACGGACGCACCATGGGAGCGCTTTCACTCACTGCTTCCAAGCCGCAGCAGAAGCGCCGGTTCTCGCCGCTGGTTCCGGGCGTGACTCATGTGCGCTATCCGGATGTGTATCGCGGCTGCGAAGGCGGTCCACAGAACGCAGATGCGTTCGCGCTCGGCTGCGCCCGCTTCATCGAAGACAAGCTGTTCAAGACGACTCTCGCGCCGGAAGAAGTAGCAGCAATTTTTGTCGAGCCGATTCAGGGTGAGGGCGGATATGTCGTCGCTCCCACCGTCTTCATGCAGGAGCTACGGCGGATTTGCGACAAGCACGGCATCCTGCTGGTGGTGGACGAAGTGCAGTCCGGCATCGGCCGCACGGGCAAATGGTGGGCAGTGGAGCATACCGGCGTACAGCCGGACATCGTTTGCAGCGCGAAGGGGATTGCTTCGGGCATGCCGCTCGGGGTCTGCATCAGCAAAGCGGAAGTCATGGACTGGATTCCCGGTTCGCACGCTTCCACGTTCGGCGGCAACCCGATCTGCATCGCAGCCGCGCTGGCAACGCTTGATGTGATCGAAAAAGAAGGCTTGCTGCAAAACTCGCAGGACGTCGGAGACTATATGCAGCGCCGCATGGCGGAATGGCCGCGGAAGCATAAAATCGTTGGCGACGTGCGCGGGCGCGGATTGATGATCGGTGTCGAAATTGTGAAAGACCAGAAGACGCGCGAGTACGCCCCGCAGGATCGCGATCGGATTGTCGAACTGGCTTTCGAGCGCGGCATTCTCTTCCTCGGTTGCGGACCGAGCACCGTCCGCATCTCGCCGCCGCTGGTCGTCACTC
The DNA here is from genome assembly GCA_963799305.1 of uncultured Acidobacteriota bacterium. Lineage (GTDB taxonomy): Bacteria > Acidobacteriota > Terriglobia > Terriglobales > Acidobacteriaceae > Acidiflorens. Next base: position 223,619 of record CAWCWX010000006.1, read on the forward strand.
GCGAAGAAGCTGACGTTGCCATCGATGCGCTCGAAGAGTCGATTGAGATTGTCGAGAAAAAAGCGTAGCTGGAGGTGAGCGATGTGGAACGGAAAAGTAGAGTCGATCCACATCGCCTCCGCCGCCATGGGGCCGGTTGTGGCTCTGGATCAAGCGCTTCTGATTCCCGGCGTCGGGCTCGAAGGAGATCGCTATGCCCTCAAGCAGGGCACCTTCTACAAGCCCGAGCCGGATTTCGAGCTCACGCTGATCGAGGCGGAGGCGATTGAAGCGCTGCGCCGCGAATACGACGTCGAACTGGCTGCGGGTGACGTTCGCCGCAACATCGTCACCCGCGACGTGCCGCTGAATCACCTTGTTGGCCGGGAGTTCGTCATCGGAGACGTTCGCATTCGCGGCATCCGGCTCTGTGAGCCTTGCGATCATTTGCAACAAGTCACGGGGAAACAGCTGATCAAGGGCCTGCTACATCGCGGTGGACTGCGGGCGCAGATTCTGACGAAGGGGATGATCCGCGTCGGGGACACGATCGCACCGGCTGCCTAGTCTTGGTTCAGCAATGTGGGCCTCAGCCGTAGCGGCGGGACGCCGCCACGACAGTCGGCGAGACGCCGGCGCTACTACCCCATCAACATTCCGCCATTTACATTCAAGACATGGCCGGTGATATAGGAAGCTTCCTCCGAGGCCAGAAAACTCACCGCGTGAGCGACATCTTCCACGGCGCCCACTCGTCCCAGCGGGATCATCTTCACCGCGTTCTGCTTCAGTTCTTCGCTCAGCACCGCAGTCATACTGGTCTCGATGAATCCCGGAGCGACGGCATTGCAGGTGATGTTGCGCGACCCTACTTCGCGCGCCACCGCCATGGTCAGCCCGATCAGCCCCGCCTTCGACGCAGCATAGTTCGCCTGCCCGGCCTGCCCCATCTGCCCGAAAATGCTGGTGATGTTGATGATCCGTCCCCATCGCTGCTTGAGCATCGAGCCAATCACCTGCTGAATGCAAAGGTAGGCTGAAGTCAGGTTCGTGTTCAGGACCGAGTCCCAGTCGCCGCGCTTCATGCGCATAACCAGTTGATCACGGGTGATGCCGGCATTGTTCACCAGGATATCGATCTTGCCGAACTGGGTGATCGCGGCCTTGATCCCCGATTTGACCTGTTCTTCATCCGACACATCCATGACGACTTCTGCGGCTTTCCCGCCCGAAGCCGCAATCTCCGCCACAAGTTCCCGCAACTTCTGGTGGTTTCGAGCCGCTACTGCTACGGTGGCTCCTTGCCTTGCCAACGCCCGGGCGCAGGCAAGTCCGATGCCTTGCGATGCGCCCGTCACCAGCGCCACTCGTCCTTCGAGTCTCATGAGAGCTCCCATTCGGAAAGGCGAATTATAAACGTGCAGAGCGGGTTTACACTGAGGCCGCCTGAATACGGTGACATTGCTGAGTGGAGATGGGGCAATCCGCGTCTCTCCAAAATGATTGGGTGGAAAGCTTAACTGGCTTGCGTGGCTGCACGCCGTCGGGCGGCGGTCCGAAAGATTTTTTCTACCGAGCCGATCAGTTCCCCGCGCGTGTAGGGTTTTGGCAGAAAGTAGGTTTTGGACTCGCGTGGAGCCTGGTCGCACTCGTTTTCTATATAGCCGGAAGTCAGCAGGATCGGAACCTCGGCGGAAGTGCTGCGCACATCCTGCGACAACTGACGGCCGTTGCGTCCCGGCAACCCCATGTCGGTCATGAGAAGATCGATTCTGGCTGGCTGCTGCAAGTAGAGTTTCATCGCCTCCGGGGCGTCAGCAGCGGGCAGTACCTCAAATCCAGCATTTTCCAAAGTGCGGCGGGTAGCGTCGCGGACAAAGGGCTCATCCTCAACCAGCAGCACCACTCGCCGCGGACTGTGCTCGCCGGTACACTGTGGCCGAGTGAGTGTCATTGGAAATCGAGGAAATCAACTGCCTCGCAGAAGAGAGCCGTTCGTTCCACCCTGTGCTCGGAATCGCTCTCTGGCAAGGCACGAAGGGCAGTAGCCTGAAACCTACTTCAGTGTGCTGAGCACGGTTTCCTGAGGATCGAGCTCGATCTTTCGGGTGCCTGCTGGTGCGTTGAAATGAAAGGAGGTTTCCGGGCCGTCGGCCAACACCTGGCCCAGGAAAACAGTAGTCTTGGCAGCCGTGATGCCATACACGGGGATCGCTGTCACCAGGTCGGCGGGAGCGTCCTTTTGTTCGATTACCCCCGCCACCGCGACTCCCCGTTCCCGGGGCGTAAACTTTATGTCGTGCGACTCCAGGCGAGGCATGGCTGTCCCGTTAATCCAACCGTCGAGAAACCAGTCCAGCGAACGGCGATTCTCGAACCACAGGGAGCGCGGCAATTCTTCCTCGAAGACCTGGATCACCTCTTGCGTGCTGACGAACTTCCCCGCATACCGTTCCCGAACCTTGCGTAGCGCCCGAAAAAAGGGTTCGTCGGGCCGGGGCGCGCCGCTTCGAGATCGCCATGCGGGATCGGCGTCCCGCAGCATGCAGCGCAGCATGTGGAAAAGCCAGGTTCCGCGTTCGTAGCTGATGGCTTCGTATCCTCCCGGGAAGTGCGACGAAATCAGACGCTGGCCCAACGTTACCGGACCAGCATCGCGGATCAACTCTCCATCTTTATTCTTGCTCAGTAGATCGCTTCGATATTTCTCCAGCACCTGCCGGAACTGCGCCGGATTGTGCTGTTCGAGCACCAGGAGCGCCGAATAGTTGGACAGCCCCTCCACCAGCCATTGGTCGCGGTAGCTGCCCCAAAGCACGAGGTCTCCCCACCACTGGTGGGCAGTTTCGTGGGCCAGAACCTGATCGCTCAATAGCGCCGTCACCGGGTCCAGCCGCAAATTGCTCTGGTCCTGCGGACTGAGAAAAGCGTAGCTGGAAAGAAAGACCAATCCCGGCCAACCCTGACTCAGATCGCCCGGCATTTGGGTGAGCGAGAGGGATCCAAAGGGATAAGGTCCGAACCACTGCGAGAAACTGCCGATGGCGCGAGCCGCTTGGTCCGCCACGGCCTGCGCATTTCGGGCCGGTGACGGGGGAGGAGGCGCCGAGAGCACCATGGTAGTCGGCCCTCTGGAGCCCGGAAGATTGGGCAGTTGCTGCATCACTTCCGGCGGAGCTTTGGGAAAAGACCTCTCGACTACCGACGTGCCATAGGCTTCGACCAGAACGTTGCCCGATTTTGCCTCCGCGCGCACGTACCTGCCGAGGTTGAATCCCGCCACCACGATCGGCCCGTCGGAAAGCCAACGCGATGCCTGCATGCCGGGAGTCTCCGCCACTGCCGCCGACTGTTTTCCCGTCGCCACCAGCGTCCAGTTCGGCGGATACTGAAATTCCAGATCAAACAGCGCTGGACTCAACCCAAGATTGGGATACCAGTTTCCACGTTCCCCCACGTACAGCAAGCCGCTCCCTGCCTCCGACAATACCTCGCCGGCATAGTTGAAAAGCAGCTTCAGTTTTTGTCCCGATTCCAGCGGCGCCGGGAAGACCACGGCGATCAGATCATTTCCTTTCCGCCGGAGTTGTGTTCCCTCCAGAGCTTCATTTTGAATGAAGTCCAGGGGGCGCCCATCCATCCGCACCGTTTCGACTTTGAGATAGCGAGAAAGTTCGAACAGCAGGGTTCTTCTCCCGCCCCTGTTGACCGCCAACTCGATCTCCGCCGTGGCCCGCAACATGGTCGGAGGCTGCACCGAAGCCCGGATCCGAAAGCTCCCAATACTCACCTCGCTGCTTTCAGCCCGGGTTACCCGGACCTTGGGCTCGGACACGCGGGGCTTGAATGAGGTCCATACATCCCAGAACGGAACCCCATCTCGCGTGCGCAGTTGCCCCGCCCACAGCGGTTCCGCGGCGGCGGCATCCCAGAACAATTCGAAACTGCCGAGCATCTTGCCCTGAAGACTCGCGTGCAACAGCCGCGGGAACACCGGTGCTGGTTCCATGCCGGTGGCTGTAGGGAGGAAATGGCTGAAGTCAAGCAGGAAGCGGAGTGCGTCCGACCCGGACAAGGCCTTGCTTGTGTCATTCCATTGCTGTAAGAATGCGGCGGCGTCAGTTCCTACAATTGGGGAGAGGTTGCGTTGCCAACTCTCGGCCGTGTCGTCGTTGAATCGGAAGTAGGCGGTGATGAACTGTTCCTCGAGGATCGCCATCCCGGTAAAAAAAGCCAGAGATCCACGCTCCACCTGGTTCGGAGGCCGGAGCAGAAGTTCCCCTTCGCCCTCGAAGAAAGCTCCTGTAATCCGCCCGCAGATGTCTTCGGTGAACGCGAGCACCCCATCGTCCAAGGTCAGTTGCAGGTTGGGCCGGTCGATGGATGCACCCCGCACCTGATAGACGCGATGCACATCCAATCCCAAGTTCCGAATGCGAGCATAGAGAGCAGCGGTGGTCGACGGACAGTCTGGGCCTTCGTCAGCGGACTGAGCGAACGCCACGCTGGCCGTCAGGCAACACACCAGCAGGAACATCGGCCCGCGCCACTGCGGTACCTTGGTCACCTACGAAAGTCCTCCTGACCGCTTTAAAATCAGCCGAATGCGTGCCTGGTCCATTGTGATTCTAGTGCTGGCTGCCCTGCCGGCACCTGCCGATGTCATCCATCTCAAGAACGGACGCACCATCTGGGCGGATCAAGTCCGCCAAACCAAAGACCGCGTCGAGTATGACGTGGGAGAGGACACCTACGCCATCCCCAAATCGTCCGTCGACCGGATTGACGCCGGCGGCATGGCTCCGGCGCGTGCCGGATCAGGTGGCCATGACGTTCCCGACTTTACTCCTGCCACCCCGACTTTCAACCATGAAGCCGACGTCACTGAAAAAGTCATCCATGACGGCAAAGTCGATACCGACGCCCTCTCCGCCCTGGAGCGTGACAGTAAACCTGAACTCGCTGCTACCGGATACTTTCTCGCCGGCAAGCATGAAACCGACAGCGGCAACTTTCCGAAAGCCAAGGGATACTTCGAAACCGCCCTTCGTTTACAACCCGAAAACTCCACTCTTCTGACCTACTACGCAGCCTGCCTGCTGCGCACCGGCCATGCTCCGGAAGCCGTAACCTATGCCGAGCGAGCCGTCCGCGCCGATCCCAATTCGCCCGACGCGCTGGCAATGCTGGGATTCGTGCAATCCGCCAGCGACCACACGGACGAAGCGATTCGCGCCTGGAAGAAGTCATTGAAACTGCGGCCCGACCCAGCCGTCAGCCAGTATCTGGCCAAAGCCGAAAGGGAATCGAGCGCGGAAGCCGATTTCTCGCAGCGTGAGAGCAGCCACTTTAACCTGCACTTCGAAGGGAAACAGACCTCCGAAAGCTTCCGCCGCGATTTGCTCGCGACCCTCGAATCCGACTATGACGACCTGGTACGCGATCTAGGATACTCGCCTCGCAACACCATCGCAGTGACCCTTTATACCGAGCAGGCCTTCTTCGACGTGACCCGAGCTCCGTCGTGGAGCGGCGCCGTCAACGACGGCAAGTTGCGCATCCCGATCAGCGGCATGACCAGCATGACCTCCGACCTGGCGCACGTTCTGAAACACGAGTTAGCCCACAGCTTCATCAACCAGATGTCCGGCGGACGCTGCCCCACCTGGCTTCACGAAGGCATCGCGCAACTCGAAGAAGGAAAATCCTCTGCCACCTATGGACGTCCCCTGTCCCAACTCTTCCAAGCCGGAAACGAGATTCCCTACAACGTCCTCGAAGGCAGCTTCATGCAGTTCTCTTCGGCCCAGGCCACTCTGGCCTACGCCGAATCCCTGGCCGCCGTTGAGTACATCCGAGACACCTACAGCATGAGCGACCTGCCGCGGATCCTGGAGCGTTTGTCCCAAGGCAGTGGAACCGAGGCCGCCTTGCGCGCGACCATCCACACCGACTACCGGCAACTTCGCGACGAAATGACGCGCTGGCTCAAGGACAAGTACGGGGACTAACCCCACCACCTTCCGATTGCCCGCGCTCCCAAACTGTGATATTTTCGCCGTCCATGAAGGGGCTTCTCTCCAGACTCGGATTCGGATCGGCTGTAGAAGAACCGCACCAACTCGTGCACCAGACCGGTCCCGACCTGAACGGCGCCCAGGTCGCTGTAGCCCATTTTTCGGGACGCGCCGGTGGAGACGTCTATGAATTTGCCCGCGTTAGCCCGCACCGGCTGCTTTTTGGATTGATGGACGTCGCCGGCAAGCGCGAAACCAGCCGGCCCATCCTCTCGGCCGCCCAGGCGTGTTTCCGCTCTGCCGGGGCCGAACTGTTCTCCAATCCTGAACTGAACGAAGCGGACGCCATGGTCGAGCTGGCGCGCCGCTTAAACCTTGAAATCATGCGAGCCGCGGGCGGAGTGCGCAGCTGCCCGGCCTTCGCAGGTTGTTATAACGAGGAACTTGGCACGGTCTGCTATGTAAACGCCGGACACACTCCCGGCCTGTTGTGCGATCAGTCGAGCATCGAGGAGCTTCCCGCCACCGGCTTGCCACTGGGTCTTTTTTCACTCTCGCCCACCGATGCCCGCATCGTCGGCCTTGGCCCCGACGGGGCGATGGCCATCGTTTCGCGCGGGGTTGTCGAGGCCCAGTGTTCGGAGGAGGAGTTTGGGCTAAGCGGAGTGAAACTGGTGATGGGGACCAAGCCGTCCACCGCGACGGACCTTTCGCGCGGAATCCTGGAGCAGTTGCAGAGTTTCATCTGCAGCGTCCCCAAGCACAACGACGTTACCGCCCTGACCTTGGTGCGAGCCAACTGATTTTGCCAGCCCTGCCAGTTAGCGCTGTCGCGTCCCGCCGCCGGCCATCGACCGTCAAGAATGCTTCCGTCTTGGACTCGGTCAGCTTCCGGGCGTAAAATGGCATCCAAACAACATCCGGGTTTTGCCCAGGTTTAGTGAGCCCCATCATGAAGAAGATTTGCCTAGTGCTTGCCAGCATCCTGTTGTTCTCAATTCTTTTGCCGGCGGACACCGTAGTCGAAGAGATTATTGCGCGCGTTAATAACGAGATCATCACCCGCACTGAGTATGCCCACAGCCGCGAGCAGCTCCGCCAGGAGGCGCAGCAGCAGAATCCGTCGGACGCCGACAAGGTCGTTGCCGAGAAGCAGCGTGACATCCTGCGCGACCTGATTGACCAGCAACTCCTCCTGCAAAAAGGCAAGGATCTGGGCATCACCGGCGATACCGAACTGATCAAGCGCCTCGACGAGATGCGCAAGCAAATGAACCTTCAGACCATGGAAGAGCTGGAAAAAGCGGCCGAAGCCCAGGGCGTCTCCTACGAGGAATTCAAGCAAACTACCCGTAACCAGATCATTACCCAGCGCGTCATCGGGCAGGAAGTAGGCTCGCACATGGCGCTCAGTAAGGACGAGGTCAAGAAATTCTATGAGCAGCACCAGGCCGAGATGGAGCAACCCGAGCAGGTTCGTCTGAGCGAAATCCTGGTCACCCCGAAAACACCAGCTCCCGCCACGGCGACCGCAACTCCGCTTGCTCCCGCGCCCGCCGACGCCGAATCGGCTGAGGCGGCCGCCAAAGCGAAAGCCGAGAACCTGCTGGATCAGATTCGCAAGGGCGCCAGCTTCGAGGAATTGGCAAAAAAGGAGTCCGACGGTCCTTCGGCCGCTCAGGGTGGCGACCTCAGTTATTTCAAGCGTGGCGTTCTTGCGAAAGTGCTCGAAGATAAAGTATTTGCCTTGAAGGCCGGCGAAACCACCGACGTGGTTGCCACCAAGCAGGGATTCGTGATCCTGAAAGTGACCGAGCACCAGATGGCGGGCATTCCCAGTCTCAAGGAAATGGAGCCCCGAATTCAGGACGCGCTCTACATGCAAAAGCTTCAGCCCGCCCTCCGCGCCTACCTTACCAAGCTGCGCGAAGATGCCTTCATCGACATCAAACCTGGCTACATCGATACCGGAGCCAGTCCTAAACAGACTAAGCCGGTCGAAACCACGGCCAGGGAAGTCAACGCCAAGAAGCTGAAAAAGAAGAAACTGGGCGTATTCTAGTTAGGCTGGGCTTATTGGTGAGAAGGGACGCGCTCCGCACACTGATGGGGAGAGACGCGGCTTGCCGCGTCCCACAGCATGGCTGCGCAAACCAAGAGGGCGGAAGCCCCGCCTCTACACCAGCAGATTCGAGCCTCATGAAAGAATTCTTCATCGCCGAGTGTTCCCAGCAGGAAAACAAAGTCGTCACTTCCAGCTTTGTCGTTGTATCCAAGCAGGTCAAGCCGAAGAAGACCGGTGAACCTTATCTGGCGCTGATCCTCGGCGACCGCACGGGCCAGATAGAAGCCAAGATGTGGGACAACGTCGAGGAATTCATCGACGTTTTCGACCAGGACGACTTCCTCAAGATCAAAGGCCTCGTCAACAAATACAAGAACCGTTTCCAGCTCACCATCCACAAACTCCGGCGCATGCAGGATGCGGAGGTCGATTTCTCCGACTACCTGCCCAAGACCACAAAGAATATCGACGATCTCTGGCGCTCGCTGACCGACTTCGTTGCCACTTTCGAGAACCCGCACCTCAAGTCGCTCGTGGAACTATTCCTGTCCGATCCTAAAATCGCCGAGCGCTATCGCATCGCGCCAGCGGCCAAGGCGTTGCATCATGCCTACATCGGCGGGTTGCTCGACCACGTGGTTTCCCTTTTTCGCTCCTGCGACCTGGTCTCCCGAAATTATCCCCAGATCAACCGCGATCTTTTACTTACGGGAGCCTTCCTGCACGACATCGGAAAGATCCACGAGCTGACCTACAACCGCTCGTTTTCCTACAGCACCCGTGGCCAGCTTCTCGGCCACATGATCATTGAACTGGAGATGCTGCAAGCCAAGCTCGCCCTCCTGCCAGGTTTTCCAGCCGATCTCAAAACGCTGCTGGAACATCTCATCATCAGCCACCACGGCCAGTACGACTTCGGGTCGCCCAAGCTGCCCATGTTTCCAGAAGCGCTCATGCTCCACTACCTGGACGACCTCGATTCGAAGATGGAAGCCATGCGCGCGCAGTTCGAGCGCGAAGCTGACCTCGAAAGCCCGTGGACCAGCTATAACGCATCCATGGGTCGGCCTCTTTTGAATTCCGCAAAACTACTGCGGCCGAAGGCCGTAGCGGAACCGGTTCCTTCCCCGCCGGAAACGGACTCGGTCGACCATTCTCCGGAAGCATCCGCCGCGGATCTGTTCCCCGATCCAAAGACCGAGCCCGCAGTTGCTGCGACCGCTTCTCGCCCCGGGAAATTCTGATCCCCATCGGGTTCATTGTGGATTGCACATGCCGATCACTTCCTATAAAGTTTTGGCGTTCACTATTTGAAGTCTGGAGGAATCTATGCGTTCCCGTGCCCTGTTTTCCGTCCTCACATCTGGTCTTCTGTTCGCACTGATCGCCTGTTCAAGCAAGCCGACTGACTCCGCGGCCAATACCGCCGCCACCGATCAAAGCGCGTCCTCAGGCGGAAGCATGGCCAGTTCCCGCAGCACTCCTGCCCCCGCACCAAAGCCCCCAGTCGTAGTGCCCGCAGGCACCACGATTACTGTGCGTTTGGGAGAAGCCTTGGGATCGAAGCTCAGCAGTCCAGGCCAGACCTTCACCGCTACGCTGGCGTCGCCGCTGGCCGTGGGAGGCGAAACCGTAGTCTCCTCCGGCGCCGAAGCCCAGGGTACTGTCGTCGACGCCAAACCTCTGGGCCGTTTTAAGGGCGGCGCGGTGTTGCAGATCAAGTTGAACGCCATCAAGGTGGATGGGGTGGAACATTCCATCGACACTTCGGCCGTGACCCGCTCCGAAAAAGGCAAAGGCAAGAGAACCGCCGTCCTGACCGGCGGCGGCGCGGGCGTAGGAGCGCTCATCGGAGGCCTCGCGGGCGGCGGCAAAGGCGCGGCCATCGGAGCGATAGCGGGCGCAGGCGCGGGCGGCGCAGGTTCTGCGTTTACCGGGAACAAAGACGTAGTCCTTCCGGCCGAATCCGCCGTGAGCTTCAAACTGGAAGCCCCTCTCGAACTAAAATAAACTATGCGTAGAGACGCGGCGTGCCGCGTCTCTTTCTATTTTGAACTGCTGTGGTGTTACGCCTGCAGGATCCAGGATGGACTTCTCCGCCTTCACCACCATCACCTTCGACTGCTACGGCACCCTCATCAACTGGGAAGCCGGCATCCTCCCTGTCCTGCGCAATGTCCTTGCTGCTCACCAACAAACTCTCTCCGACGAGGCCATACTGGAACTCTACGGGGAATTTGAAGCGCAGGCCGAGAGCGGACCTTATCAGACCTATCGCGACGTTCTCGAATCGGTGGTCCGCCAGTTCGGAGAACGTTGCGGCTTCCGCCCTAGTCCCTACGAGCTACCATCTCTGCACGAATCCGTCCCGCAGTGGCCGCCTTTTTCCGACACGATCGCCGCTCTTCAAAAGCTCCAGCAGCGATATGATCTGGCCATTATTTCGAACATCGATGACGACCTCTTTGCCGAAACGAGCAAACATTTTGGGATGGAATTCTCGGCCGTAATTACCGCGCAGCAAGCCCGTAGCTACAAGCCGTCTCTCAACAATTTTCGATTGGCCTTGCGGACACTGGGCGTCGAGCCGTTTCGCCTGCTGCATACCGGACAAAGCGTCTACCACGACGTCATTCCAGCCCAGTCGCTCGGGATCAAAACAGTGTGGGTGAACCGAAGGTCAGCTCGTCCCGGCGTAGGTGCTGTTCGGAAAGCGGACGGAAAACCGGATCTTGAAGTGCCTGATCTCGCAACCCTAGCCGAGCATGCCTTACGGACACCATCATCGCGCACTTGATGTCAGTTTCTTCTTAAAAAAACTGCAATCCCGAGCGAAGCGCGTCGCCGCGGAATGCAGATCCCTCGCTTCGCGAGGGTGACAGTTCTAATAAGGCAATGTCGAAACGGGGGGGGGGTAACTGGTTGTGGCCGCCAGGTGCGTACCCGGCCCACTACATCGGCACCGGCGCGCCCACAATTTTCTTCCGGATGGCCACCGTTACCAGTTGCGCTTTATTGTGGATGTCTAGCTTGCGCATGAGATTAAACTTATGCGCCTCGACGGTTTTGGAACTGACTCCCAACTTGGCGGCTGCCTCTCGAACCGTGTTTCCCTCAGCCAATAACTTCATCACTTCGCGTTCCCGCGGAGTCAATATCGTCCGATCTGGCCGTCCTCGTCTCTCCCCGTCGTCTTCCAACTCGCGCAGCACGCGCGGACTCAACGACCTTTCGCCGCGGTGTACGCTGCGCAGCGCTTCGAGCAGGACGGTTGCAGGCGTATCTTTCAGCAGGTATCCGCTGGCTCCCGCTTGCATTGCCTGCGCCAGGTATTCCCGGTCTTCATGCATGGTGAGAAACACGATCCGCGTGCCCTGGCAGTGCTCTTCGATCAGCTGAGCCGCTTCGAAGGACGACATGCCGGGCATGGAAATATCCAGCAGGACGATATCCGGACGATGCTCGATCACGAGCTTCAGCGCTTGGCTGGCGTCCCCCGCTTCGCCGGCAACGGCGAAATCCGGTGCCTCTTCCAGCACTCGGCGCACACCTTCGCGGAGCAGTGTGTGATCGTCGGCTAGCACACAACGAATTTGCTTGCTGCCATTCACACGGATCAGATCGGACTTCAGGGAGAGCACCAAACCAAACTCCTCGCCACAATTTTCAGGCGAAGTGGGCGCGTACGGGAAGCAGACCTTCGCTTCCACTCAATGAAACGGTTGTTTAATTGTACCCGTTCCCGCGCCCCTGGGGTGCAAAATCGCCCGGAACTGCGTTTTTTCTTCTTTCATTTACAATGCCATGTTCCCATGTTGCGTTATTTCACTTCCGGAGAGTCGCACGGCGAAGCCCTGGTCGCCTTTATTTCCGGACTGCCCGCCGGTTTGACGATCGACCAGGAATTCGTCGACCGCGAATTGTGGCGTCGTCAGCAAGGTTTCGGCCGCGGCGGACGCATGAAGATCGAACGTGACAGCGCCCATATTCTCTCCGGTGTGCGCCACGGCAAGACCATCGGCTCTCCGGTCGCGATGACGCTCCAGAATCGCGACTGGCAGAATTGGAAAGAATCTCTGCCTGTAGAGCCGGGCGATCCCGAAAAACACAAACGTGTGGCCTCGCCTCGCCCTGGACACGCCGACCTCGCCGGCGCTCTGAAGTACGATTTTTCCGAGGCCCGTTACGTTCTGGAACGAGCGTCCGCCCGGGAATCCGCTGCCCGGGTTGCTGTCGGCGCGCTCGCCAAACTTTTTCTCCGGGCACTAGGCATCGAAGTATTGAGCCACGTGATTGCCGTCGGTGCGGCTTCCATCGCCGATATAGAAATCGCATGGGAGGAAATCGAAAAAGTTTCACGCAAAGAAGAGATTCTTCTGAGTTGTGCCGACCCGGAAGCCGAACAGCGTATGAAAGAAGAAGTAGACAAAGTTCTGCGTACCGGCGATTCCGTGGGCGGCGTCTTCGAAGTTGTCGCGCATAACGTCCCACCCGGTCTTGGCACCTACGTGCAATGGGACGAGCGCCTTGACGCGCTGCTCGCCGCCGCCGTCATGTCATTGCAGGCCGTGAAAGCGGTGGAGATCGGAACCGGCGTTCATGCTGCCTTTTCGCCCGGTTCCACTGTGCACGACGAAATCGGATATCAGAAAGACGCGGGCTTTACTCGCACCCGCAACAATGCCGGCGGCATCGAAGGCGGAGTCTCCAACGGCCAGGAAATCCGCGTGCGAGGCTATCTGAAACCAATCTCAACATTGCGCAGGCCGTTGCAGTCGGTCGACTTTGCGACCCGCGAGCCCGTAAAGGCTGCCTATGAACGCTCCGATGTCTGCGTAGTGCCCGCCGCCGGAGTCGCCGGAGAAGCGATGGTGGCGTTAACTCTCGCCCGCTGCGCCCTGGAAAAATTCGGCGGCGACTCGATGCGGGAAACAAAACGTAACTTCCAGGGCTATCTCGACCAACTGAAAAACTATTAAAGATGATTCATCCCATCGTAAAATTCGGCGACCCCGTGCTGGAGAAGCCGGCCGAAGTGATCACTTCCTTCGACGACGACCTCAAAAAGCTTGTCGAAGACATGTTCGAATCCATGTACGCCGCCCACGGCGTGGGCCTGGCCGCTCCACAGATCGGCATTTCGAAACGTGTGGCTGTCGTCGACGTAACTTTCAAAGACGATCCCCGGGCGAAATTAGTTCTGATCAATCCCGAAATAATAAAAAAAGAAGGACGCCAGCGCGGAACCGAAGGCTGCCTGAGCATCCCCGACTTCAGGGAAGAGGTCGGCCGCGCCAAAACCGTGACCGTCCGCGCCCAGGATCTGACCGGCAACTTTTTCGAGCACACCGGCGAAGAACTTCTCGCCCGCGCCTTCCTGCACGAAACCGATCACCTGAACGGCAAGCTCTACATCTCCCACATCAGCGCTCTGAAACGCGACCTGATCAAACGCAAGATCAAGAAGTTGGTGAAAGCAGGAGAATGGTAGGAAGCTGCGAGCTACGAGCCACGGGCTGCGAGCGAACGGTGGTAGATTTAGCTCGAAGCTCGTGGCCCGAAGCTCGCAGCCCCCAGTGACTTGAAATGCTCTTGCTCTTCGCCGGCACTCCGCGCTTCGCCGTTCCGACCCTTGAAAAGCTGGTCGATGCTGGCCATTCCGTGCCGCTCGTCGTCACCCAGCCCGATCGTCCCCGCGGACGGGGCATGGACCTGGCGATCTCCCCAGTGAAAGAATGCGCGTTGCGTCTCGGACTTCCCATTGTCCAGCCCGACAGAATCAAGAGTAACGAAGAATTCCGCCAGCAACTTTCCGCGCTCCATCCCGACGCGATCATCGTCGTCGGCTACGGCCGTATCATCCCGCAGTGGATGATCGATCTCCCGCGCCTCGGCAATCTCAATCTGCACGCGTCGCTGCTCCCAAAATATCGCGGCGCCGCACCCATCCAGTGGGCCATCGCGGAGGGAGAGTCGGTCACCGGAGTAACCACCATGCGCATCGACGCGGGCCTCGACACCGGAGACATCCTTATGCAGCGGGAACTTCCGATCGCTGGCGAAGACGATGCCGAAACTATGGGCCCGAAACTGGCAGCCATCGGCGCCGACTTGATGATTGAAACCCTCCGCCGGTTCGACAACGGGCAAATTCAGCCCACACCGCAGGACCATTCCAAAGCCACCCTGGCCCCGATCCTGAGAAAAGAAGACGGACGCATCGACTTCACGCGCACCGCGACTGTGATTTTCAATCGCCTTCGCGGTTTCCAGCCCTGGCCCGGAGCGCACACTCTTTTCCGCGGACGCGGGTTGCAAATCCACCGCGCCCGCCCCCTCGAACAGTCGACGAACCTGACTCCCGGCGCGATGAAAGCCGATTCGACGCGTCTCATGGTTTCTTGTGGACAGAAGACGGCTCTGGAAATTATCGACCTACAGCCCGAAGGCAAACGGCGTATGTCTGCAACTAACTTCATCAATGGATATCGTCCACAGACCGGCGAAATGTTGGGACAATAATCCGCCATGCCAGTCTCCCCCGCCCGCGCCGCCGCCTTCCAAATCCTACTGAGGGCCGAGCGCGACCAATCCTATGCATCCGAACTTCTTCACTCGGAGCGCAACGCGCAACTCTCGCTCGCCGACCATGGCCTCGCCACCGAACTCGTGATGGGAGTCCTGCGCTGGCGATCCGTTCTCGACGAAAAACTCGCTGCCGCCTCGTCACAATCACTGCTGAGATTGGACGCGGAAGTTCTAACCTCCCTTCGCCTCGGTGCCTATCAACTGCTGTTCCTGACCAGAGTCCCCGCCCGCGCCGCGATTTTTGAAAGCGTCGAGATTGTGAAGGCCGCCCGCAAACGCTCCGCCGCCCCATTCGTAAACGCGGTCTTGCGGAAGGTGAGCGCAACTCGCCTGCCTGACCTCGTGGATAGAATTCATCAGTCGCCCGACGCCAGCACCCTGGCTGCAAACTCCGCGCATCCCCCCTGGCTGATCGAACGTTGGATTCAGAGTTACGGCCTCGCAGCCACGCGCGCCCTGTGCCTTCATGACCAGACCATTCCTCCCACCGCGATTCACGTGCAGGACGATGAAACCGCCGCGGGGCTCTCGCAGGCCGGTATTCAACTTTCTCCGGGACAACTGTTGTCGTCCGCCCGCAGCGTGGAGTCGGGAGATGTAACGAAAACGCAAGCCTTTCGCGAGGGCCGCGTCTCCATTCAAGACGAAGGCTCGCAACTGGTCGCTCAACTCGTGGGCCGCGGCCAAAAGATTTTGGATTGTTGTGCCGCTCCCGGCACCAAGACCGCACTACTAGCGAAACAGAATCCCCAGTCGCAAATATTTGCCTCCGATCTCCACCCCCACCGCGCTCGGCTATTGCGAGAACTTACTAACTCATCGAATGTCCAGGTTATCGCCGCTGACGCCCGCCAGTTACCATTCCCTCCCCGCTTCGACCGCATTCTGGCTGACGTCCCCTGCTCGGGTACCGGAACGCTGGCCCGCAATCCAGAAATCAAATGGCGATTAACTCCGCACGACCTGCTCGATCTCCAGGCGCGACAGGTTGCAATCCTGAAATCCGCTCTGGCCCTGCTCGTGCCCGGCGGACGCCTGCTCTTCTCCACCTGCTCTCTGGAGCGGGAAGAGAATGAAGACGTAGTAAGCGCTGCGCTCACGGCAGCCGGCGGATACAAATTGATCGCTTGCGGACAGGAACTCCTCCGCCTTCAGCACTCCTGTGAACTAGTCTGGAAGGACGTTGTTTCGCTCTTGAACGGGCTCTTTCTAAGGACGATCCCCGGTGTCCATCCCTGCGACGGATTCTTCGCCGCCATCGTCGAGCGAACTTCAACGACGTAAGCGTTACGATCCGCAGATGTTTACTTGGTGCTGATCGGCAGCAGTTCGATGCTGCATCCTGTAGCGGCGCAGGTTAATTGGGCGCGGCGGACGATTTTTATCGACGAGACGTCGGGAAATTTTACTGGGAAGTTTTTCTCCTGGAGCTGGGCGGAGGCGGAGCGGAGCGCTTCGTCGCCTTCAATAAACTCGGCGCGCTCGGGTCGCGGCGAGCTGTCGAATACCAGGTTGAACCGGGCGGACGACGCTTTCGTCGTAATCGCGCCTAACTTCACGGTGCTGGACTGGACGAGAGCCTCTTTGGTCTGGGCCGCGTCTTTGTCGGCGTGGTCGTCGGCGAGTTTACCCAGGCGCTCACGAGAATCGGCAACCGCGCTGCCCCCGGCAGCAACGGCCCAAGCGAACATCTGGCGCGCCTTTTCGCTTTGGCCCTGTTTTTCCAGAACTTGTCCCAGGCGGTTCGCCACGGTTCCGGATTGACTCAGAAGCCAGGCGGAATTCAGGAACTGCATCGCGTCGAGCGATTCGCCTCGAAGGAACTTGGCCCATCCGATCCGAGCCCAACTCAGCGCCACCAACTGCATCGCCGAAAATGCCGATGGACCCAGTCGGTCGTATTCGCCAGAGTCGAACTGATCGCCAATGTTGTATAGCACCTGGCGTGCTTCGTTTTCGGTCTTGGCGGGATCGATATCGGGGGCGAGCGCGGCAGCGAAGATATCTTCTCCGGAGTCATCGGTAGAAGAGCCGGTCAACCCTTTCAATAATTCCTGCGCTTTCGCTTTTTCACCCAGACGGGTGTAGATCTGCGCTAACGACATTTTCGTTTGCGGATCGTCCGGAGGGATGGAAACAGCGGTTTCGAGTTCGGTTCGGGCGTCTGCGTCCCGTCCCATTTGAGCCAGCAGCATCCCCAGATTCTTATGGGCGGATTTTTCGAAGGGAACGATTTCGATCTGCTTGTGATAAGCGGCAATTGCCTCGTCGTATTTTCCCGACAACTGTAGTTCCATCGCCAGGTCGCCGTTCGCGCTCTGGTGATTCGGATCGAGTTCGATCTGCTTGCGAAATGCGCGGATCGCCTCCGCATGATTGTTGGCTCCGGCGTAAGCTTGTCCCAGGTCGTCCCATCCTTCTTTGAGGTTCGGATCCCCGTCCACAGCGCGTTTCAGCAACTCGATCGCACCGCGATAGTCCTTGCTCTGGAGCGCCCTGAGACCGGCTTTGTGTAATTCCGAGGGGGTGCCTTCGATCTTCGCCGCATTGCTTTCCGCGTTCTTTCCAGATGGCGTGAGGATGCTCGCCGTCAGCACCTGGCTTTCGTCGCTGCGGGTTACGTTGCGAAAAGAGTCGTAATCGGCGCGGCGGGCTGCGGGCAGTTCGTTCAGTTTGACCGTGAGTTTACGCTCTCCTTCCAGCACGCCTTTCGAGAGAGTGTAGCTCGAAGAATATTCGCCGTAATCGCGCGACATCTTCACCGCAGTAGGCGTACTGACGGAATAGTTGGCGGGAAATTCCAGGCGCACGCGGTAGTCCATGTCGCCCGCGGGGCCGACGTCGATGGGTTCCTTGCTCTTCCTCGACGAGGTGACTGCTCGAACTCCCAGCGGCGGGATCGGACGAAAGTTTGCGCTCGTTGAAGGAACGGCGAAATATTGATCCTCGTGCAGGTGATATTTCAGGTGAAACGGCTTGGACGTGTCCTCGATGGAGTCGATCTGCACCTGGTCAACGTCACCCGGAAATCCCCATCCGGTCGAGAGGACGCTGGCGTAATCCTTCCAGCGCGCCTCCGGAACCTGACGAAAACTGGCGCGCATGAGGAAGTCGCGGTCGCCTTGCGCGGTGTATTCAAACGTCGCGTCAAGTGCGCCAAACTCGCTGAGCTTGCCGTCGATAGTGAGGCGGGCATAGTTCTTGATGGGCGAATCGGCGGGAGTGCGCCGCAGGCCTCCTTCGTCGTCGTCCGATGCGAGGACGGCCTGCTTGTTTCGCAGTTGATAAAGAATCATGCCGTAGGGAGCTATGGCGGTGGTCGCATCCAGCCACGTCAGGGTTGGGCCCGTACTTAGGCGCACCGCCGTGATCACGTGATCGAACTGTGCGGGCGAGGGCACGTCAGGATCGAGCTTGCGAGCGTGGTCGATCAGCACCGGATAACTTTGAATGCCTTCGGCGCGCAGCATGGCCGAAAGCAAAGTGTGCTTGTCCTTGCAGTCGCCATACCCGTTAGTCAGGACGTCAGAGGCGGCGTGCGGCTGATAACGTCCCACGCCAAACGACAGGCTTACATAGCGAATGTTACGGGCGACGAAATCGTACAACCGGCGGGCCTTTTCGTCGTTGGTGGTTGCGCCTTTGACCAGTTCGTCCGCCTTCTTGCGGACGACGTCGTCCACAACCATGCGCTCGCCCTGAAGCGCAGCGTACCAGCGCGCCAGTTCCTTCCAGTCGGAGAACGTTGTCATCTGCACGTCAGGAGTGTCGTCGTCATCGTCGTCCGCTGCGTCTTTGTCATTATCAGGATGGATGTCTTTGACGACCCACGTATAGATCCGGCGATCGCCGCTTTCCTGAATCTCCGGCTTGCGCTCGGGAGCCTTCAGCTTCACTTCCCGAGACTTTGGTACGTCGATTTCGAGCCGGTCTTCGTTGACGACGACTCCCTTGGGAAACATATGTTCGTACCAGAACTGGCCCACCGCCAGGGGAGTCACGATGCGGGTAACGGTTCGATATTCGAGCGTGTCGCCGGGCTGAAGAGACACTACCGAGACGTGCCGCTGCCGGTAGTCGCTGTACATGGGCGCTTCTCTGAGAACATCGGGAGCGAAGTCCTGCGCGGTGGAGTCGGGCGTGGTGACGACTTGTCCGTTCGGCTTGCGGACACGGACATATTCTATTTTCAGTTCCTCGGTGGCCGAAGAATATCCGAAGATGAGCTGTCCAAATTGTTCCACGCCAGCCTGGCTCTGGATGCGAACGACGGCTTCGGACTCCTCCACTCCGGTGCCATCGTTTTCGAAGCGGATGCGGTTGAAGATGCGTTCAAAAATCGAAGCTTCCCCGGCGCTATCCGATTTCGGAGGCGGTGTTTGTGCAGGCGCGTTGGCAAGCGAAAGGATTACGGCAGAAAAGGCGAGCAGGCGGCGCACCAACCGAAAGGACATACTGCAATTTTTGTACGCTGCGAGCGGCGTAAAATCAAATCAGCGATATGGGGGTGGCAGTTGTCGCGAATCTTTCAGATCCTGGCCGTGGCGATGTTTCTCTTTGGCGTTCTGGGTTCGGCTCAGACTCCGCTCGCGATCACGGACGACAACCTGCCCCCTCTGGAAGCGGGCGTTGAAGCTCACATTCCGCTGCACGTTCGCGGAGGCACTCCACCTTACCGGTGGAGTATCGCCTCGGGCGATTTGCCGGAGGGCATCTCGCTCACTTCCGATGGTTTTCTTGCAGGACGCCCCGCAAAAGCTGGAACCGTAACGTTCTCGGTCGCCGTTGAGGATTCAGCCCATCCGGCGAACCGCATCCAGAAAGATCTGCAAACCAAGGTCACCGCAAGCCTGGCATTCGAATGGCTTCGGCCGCCAGCTGTTCACGGCAGCCGCATGGATGGAGCGGTCAAACTCACCAACGGCACCAAGGACGATTTCGATCTGACTTTCATCGTGGTGGCCGTCGCAGAGAATGGCCGCGCCACCGCGCTCGGATATCAGCACTTCACGCTCAAAGCCGGCACAATAGATTTCCCGATTCCGTTCGGAGAGACTTTGCCTCATGGGGCATACGTCGTACACGCGGACGCGGTGGCGGAGATCCCCCTGAAGAATGCCATCTTGCGAAGACAATTAGAGACCCCGGCGCCTCTACCCGTCACGCAGGGACCTTAAGAACCGGATGGGGGAAGCAGCCCGATTGATTGCGATGAAAGCGCTGCTGGTAGAGCGGTTCGCAGCACGCGGCAGAGAGCTCGCGGGCTAAACCTGGGGGCCCAACAGTAAACATAGAGAGTCCCGAGGTGATGTTGGACTCATTCGTCTCGGCCAGTAGCTCGCGTTTAGACCCTTGCTGACCTTATTCAGAAAGCGCCTTTGCAGGCTTTCTCTCCGCCGATCCTCGCTCGGGCTCCGGGCTCACCGCCAACCGGATAAATCAGTCCAACGCCTCGGGACTCTATCCTGCCTTCGACATGGGTTCCTGTTCGTCTCGACCAGCGCTTAGCTATAGACCCTTACTGACCCTCTCAAACTCGCCTCGCGGTGGTTTGAGTGATCACGCTTGAGCCCCGGACGCTGCACCAACCGGAAAAACTTCAGAACGTGTCAAAGAACGATTATGTTTTTACCACTCTCATTTTCTGCGTCAATGAAATTAGTGACGAAATAAGTGTTTAGAAATCAATCGAGTGCACGCCATCCACAGGCCGGTGACGCGGGAATTGTGCATCGCCCCCGGCGGAAACTTGCGAATCGCCAATGTTCATGCGGTATTTTCGCGGTTTCACATAGCCCGCAGCCTCCCCGCGCGATGACACGCACGCAAAATCGGGCTGTGCAAAACCGCGTCGCAGACAGTGAAACCTGACGAAAATCCAGCGTAGAGACGCGGCGTGCCGCGTCTCCCCCGACGGTGGCAGTCATGCGGGCGCTCCACAGGTATGTGGCGACGTCCTCCCGTTCTTCCTCAGATACTTACGGCGTTGCCCCGCGCTCCGTACACTTTTCCCTGAAAGGAAGTGCCGCCATGACGATATTCGATCCTCCGCGAGGCCAAGTGATCAACGTTCCCGGAGGCGGCGTTTTGCGTTTGTTGGGGCTGGGATTCGTGGGCTTCCTGATCGTGATCCTTCTTTTCTCGACCGTCACTCGCGTCGACTCCGGCGCGGTGGGCGTTCTGACGTTGTTCGGCCGGGTCACGGGCGAGGTTCTGCCCGAGGGACTGCATTTCATCAATCCGTTCAAGACCAGCCACGAACTTTCCGTCCGCACCCAGGAAATCAAAGAGACCGCCAGCGTGCCGTCGAGCGAAGGCCTGGTCATTAACCTGGACACTTCGCTCATCTACCACCTCAACCCTGAAAAGGCGGCCGAAGTTTTTCAGAAGATCGGTCCGCGCTATGTGGACGTGCTGATCGAACCCAACCTGCGTTCCGCGATCCGCGAAGCGACGGCTTCGCATTCCGCCAACGCCCTCTATTCGGGCGAGCGCGAAATGGTCGCCAAGCAGATCATCTCGAATCTCACGTCGCAACTCGCGCCGCGAGGAGTGGTGGTGGAGAACATTCTGCTTCGTGATATTCAGCTGCCCGGCACGCTGCGGGCTTCGATCGAATTGAAACAGCAAGCCGAGCAGGAGGCGCTGGCGATGAGCTTCCGGCTACAGAAAGAAACCCAGGAAGCGCAACGCAAACGCATCGAAGCCCAAGGCATCAGCGACTTTCAGAAGATTGTCGCGCAGGGTATCAGCTCGCAATTGCTCGAGTGGAAGGGAATCGAAGCGACCGAAAATCTGGCCAAGAGCCCGAACGCCAAAATCGTAGTGATTGGCAGCGGAAAAAATGGGCTGCCCCTGATCCTGGGCCAATGAAGAAACCACGCAGGGACAGCCGCCTCGGCTGTCCGTTTTGCGCGGGATGAACGGCTGATACCATACACGTCGTGCCTCCTCTGCTCGACGTTCGCAACCTGAGCATTCGATTTCCAAGTGTGGGTCGGACACTCCCGCCCGACCAGGACTCACCCCCACAACCTCAGAATGCGGCCGTTCGCGATCTCAGTTTCACAATAGCCCCCGGCGAAGTTCTCGGACTCGTCGGCGAATCGGGCTCGGGAAAATCCATCACGTCGCTGGCCGTCATGGGATTGCTGCCGCCCGGCGCCATCGTCACGGGGGAAATCAAATTTCAAAACGGCCAGGGCAATGCATCCAGCCTGCTCGCCCTCCCACCGGACGAACTGCGCTCCATCCGCGGCTCCCGCATCGCCATGATTTTCCAGGAGCCCATGACTGCCCTCAATCCAGTAATGCGCGTCGGTGAGCAGATTGCCGAAGCGGTCCTGGCCCACAACCGCATCCCGAAAAAAGAAGCCTGGCAGCGCGCCGTCGATGGCATGCGCGACGTCGCCATCCCCGACCCAGAGCAGCGCGCCCGCAGCTACCCGCACCAGCTGTCGGGAGGGATGCGGCAGCGCGTGATGATTGCAATGGCAATCGTCAACCGTCCGCAGTTGCTCATCGCCGACGAACCCACGACCGCCCTCGATGTCACCATTCAGGCGCAGATCCTCGATCTGCTCAACGACTTGCGTCGCAAATTCAACCTCGCCATGCTCTTCATCTCCCACGATCTGGCGGTGATCTCGCACGTCGCCGACCGGGTCGCCGTCATGTACACCGGGAACCTGGTCGAACTAGGAACGAAGGCGGGCATTTTCAACGCAGCGGCCCATCCCTACACTCGCGGCTTGCTGCGCGCCATTCCAACGCTGGCCACCGATCGCACGCACCCCCTGGCCACGATCGAAGGCACGGTGCCGCCGATCGCGGCGCAACCGCCGGGATGTCCTTTCGAGCCTCGCTGTGAGCACCGGGTCGCGCCCTGCGCCGCGCAGATGCCGCCGCTAGTCGAAGTTGGCCCGGGACATTGGGCGCGCTGTCCGGTTTTGAACCGCACTTCGCGTTAATCGCGCCAGTCTCCTGCAGAAACGCTATAATCCTCGCTTTGCCGTGCGCATCCTTATTCTCAGCGACATTCACAGCAATCTTGAGGCGCTCGAGGCCTGCCTCGCAGCCGCCCCGGCGCACGATCTCGTCGTGAATCTGGGCGACACGGTTGGTTACGGCGCGAACCCGAATGAAGTCATTGCACGCTGTCGCTCCTTGGGCAAGATTTTCGTTCGCGGCAACCACGATAAAGCGGTCTGCGGAATCATGGACCTCGCCGAATTCAATGCCGCGGCTGGCCTGGCGACGCTCTGGACCCGCGATCAACTGACGCCTGAAAATCTCGAGTGGCTGCGCCAGCTCCCGCAAGGTCCTTTGCACATCGACGCATTGCCGGGCGTTCAGTTCGTCCACGGCTCAGCCCTCGATGAAGACGAATACCTGGTCAGCGTGCGCGACGCCATCGAGCCCCTGATGACCGACACCATGCCCCTGACTTTTTTTGGACATACGCATCTGCAAGGCGGTTTCGTGGCGCAGGGCGAGATCAGCGAAGCCTATCGTCCGGGGTATCGCACGGTGGGGCAGCCGGAATCTTCGGACTGGCCGCTGCGACGCGAGCTGCGCTTCCTGATTAACCCCGGATCGGTCGGCCAGCCTCGCGACGGCGACTGGCGCGCCGGTTTCGCAATGTTCGATTCCGATAAGTGGATTGTCAGCTACTACCGCATACCGTACAACCTGCGGGTGGCGCAGGAAAAAATTCTTGCTGCCAACCTGCCACAACGGCTGGCCACCAGGCTGGCCACAGGCCGGTGAGAATGTGCCGGTCGTACAAGAGTGTCCCACCCGCACGAGGTAAACTCGCTGGATGACTCACACCGCCCACATCGACGGCGGCGCTCGCGGAAACCCCGGTCCCGCCGGATACGGCGTCGTCATCAACGACTCTTCCGGTCGTAGAGTCGCCGAACTCAGCGAATACCTCGGCCACCACACTAACAACTACGCCGAGTATCAGGGACTCCTCGGAGTGTTGCGTTACGCGCTCGCGAACAGCATCAAGTCGCTCCAGGTGGTCAGCGATTCGGAACTGATGGTCCGGCAGATGAAGGGCATCTACAAGGTGAAGCATCCCGAACTGCGCAAACTTTACGAAGAAGCGCAGCAAATGGTGCGCAAGCTCGAGCACTTTGAAATCCGCCACGCCATGCGCGAACAGAACGTGGACGCCGACCGGCTCGCGAACGAAGCCATGGATCGCGGCCGCTCCCGTTAAATCGCCCCGTGATCCCAGGTTGTAACCCCCCTTCTCTTCCTTCCCCTGTCACGCCGGATTAACATTCCATTCACCAGCTGTTCGGGGGCGTCAACAATGCTGATCGGACCCAACACTTTCTGCGGAATCAACCCGTGGGCTGTGCTGGTGGCATCGCTCGCCACCATGGTCATCGGTTTTGTGTGGTACTCGCCGCTGCTGTTTGCCCGTCCGTGGATGCGTCTGATGGGCTACGACCCTGACGACAAGTCGAAATTGGCGGAAATGCAAAAGGGGGCCGGAAAATTGTATGGCATCACCTTTCTGGCAACCGTCGTCTCTGCGGTAGTGCTGGCGAAAGTCGTCGACCTTACCAGCGTCACCGCCATCTTCTATGGGATGAAAGTTGGATTCGGCGTCTGGCTAGGCTTTGTCGCGACCGTCCAATTAACCGGCGCCCTATTCACCAAGCAGCCAACCAAGCTCTTCCTGATCAACACCGGCTATCAACTGGTCTGCTATCTGACCATGGGAGCGATCCTGGCCAAGTGGCCACACCCTTAGAGCAAATGCAGAAGGTAGAAGTCAGATTGCAGAAGTAAAAATCTGGGAATTTCAGAAGTGCGGTGAGCACAGGGAGCCTTTACTTCTGCAATCTGACTTCTAACTTCTGCATTCGCTCTATTCCCCGGCTGAATGATCGTGCACAATCTTCCATCCATCGGGAAATTTTCTGAAGATCAGGGTGAACAGGCCGTGAGGAGTTTTGCCATCCGACATAGCGAGATAGAATTCGCCGCGGACGAACGCCGCTTCGGAGCCCAGCAATTCGATCCGCAAATTCGCGAATTCCAGCTTGCCCATCTGGTGACCGGCGCCCTGATAACTCTTCTTGTAGCGGTCGAGCGCTGCCTGCCAGCCCTTGGATTCGTGCGCTCCGGAGAAAAATGTCAGCTCGGGGGAATTCCAATAGCCTGACATGAAGGCTTCCAGGTCGCCGCGGTTCCACGCCTCCTGCTGCTGTTCGATCACGTGACGGATGGCGGCGGGGTCAGCCGTGCCACTCTGGGCGGCCGATGTCATGACGATCAGAACGGATGTGAAGAGAACGGCAACAGCGCGCATGGCGAATCCTCCCAACGCGCACCAGTGTCGCACAAAAAGGAAATGGAGTGACCTTCTGGAATGAATTTCGCCCCGCGAACGACTACGCCCGGCTCTTCTTCACCGCCGCCTTCACCTTGACGGCTTGCCACGGACGCTTCGGGCGCTCGACTTCGGGCTTGTCGCGATCTTTAATGCGATCGTAATGGTAGGATTCGCTCACCGTCCCCAGCGACTCGTTGTACAGGCTGGGTGTGCCCATGGCTTCTTTCAGTTCTTCCGAGAACTGGTGCAGCGCCTTTAGATGGTCGGCGGTGGCTGGCACTTCGGTCTTGGTGGTTTTCAGGAATTGCTGGTAGCCCTTGTTGACGAGCTTGGAAATTTCGCCGCCGATCTGATATCCCGGATAGGCGAAGATCTTGGCGCCGCCATCGTCGGTTTTCTGGATCGCGGCAGACACATTGTACTTCCGAAGGAACACGCGATTCTGCGTGCCCGGAGCCTCAATCAGATCGAAACCATGTTCGCGCAGCCAGCTGACTGCGTCTTCGTAGGTACGTTCTTCTACTTTGGTTGACATTTATGTTCTTTCAACTCCGCTTTCTTATGCCTCTGCGAAATTAGATGCGACCGACCGGCTCGGGATGCTCCTCCGGATTTGCGGAACCCAATTTCGTCGACCCGAATCTAAGGATCGTAGTATAGATATACCTTTTCCCGCTTGCAGGCACATTACCGTAGTCATGAGGGCATTTTCACCGTGACCGCAGCCAGTCCCAACCCGGCCCCGCGCCAGAACGACCCTGGCACCGCTGCCGCCGTTGTGCGCCCGGCCGGAATAAGCCTGCTCGCTCGGATCGGGAATACTCCGCTGCTCGCGCTCGATACGGTGACTCTCGATCTCCCCGCGGTCCAGCTTTTCGGTAAAGCCGAATGGTACAACCCCGGCGGATCGATCAAAGACCGCACCGCCGCCAGCATCGTAGCGGAAGCGTACCAGTCTGGAAAGCTGAAGCCTGGGAAAATCCTTCTCGATTCCACCAGCGGTAACACCGGCATTGCCTACTCGATGCTCGGCGCGGCTCTCGGATTCCCCGTCACGCTCTGCGTTCCCGAAAACATTTCTCCCGAACGCAAGCGCATTCTACAGGCATACGGCGCAAATATCATCTTTACCGACGCGGGAGAAGGGTCGGACGGCGCCAGCCGTATCGCTCACGAACTCGCGGAGAAAAATCCCGACCTCTATTTTTACGCTGACCAGTATTCCAACGACGCCAACTGGCGCGCCCACTACAACACCACCGCCAACGAAATCTGGCGCCAGACCGAAGGCCGCATCACCCATTTCGTCGCGATCATGGGAACCACCGGAACTTTTGTCGGCACCACGCGGCGCCTGAAAGAATTGAATCCCAACGTGCGCTGTATCTCTTTGCAGCCGGATTCTCCGTTTCACGGCATCGAGGGCACCAAACACCTGGGTTCAACGATGGTCCCGCGCATCTACGACCCGACCCTAGCGGACGAAGAACTTGAAATCCACACCGAAGACGCCCACGCCATGGCCCGCCGCCTGGCCCGCGAAGCCGGACTGCTCGTCGGCGTTTCAGCAGCGGCCGGAATCGTAGGCAGCCTGAAAGTCGCCAAGAGAATCAAGAAAGGCCAGGGCGCCGTGATCGTCACGATCCTGTGCGACTCGGGCGAGAAGTATCTAAGCGAGAGATTCTGGAACGAGGAGTAAAAGCAATTGCAGAAGTCAGAAGTCAGATTGCAGAAGTAAAATCTCCCGAGGCATGAGCTTTCACTTCTGCAATCTGACTTCTAACTTCTGCATTTAATCATGCTCACAATTCCCCACGCCCTCCACGCCTCCCTCCGCCAGCACGGCGAAGAAACCTATCCCCACGAGTGCTGCGGCGTGCTCCTTGGCCAATTCGCCGACGACGGCTCCAAGACCGTCACCCGCATTGCCCGCGCCGGGAACACACGCGACGATTCCCCGCGCAACCGCTACAACATCGATCCCAAAGAACTCATCCGCATCCAGCGCGAAGGCCGCGAGCGCGGCGAGGACATCGTCGGCTTCTACCATTCCCATCCCGATCATCCAGCGCGCTGGTCGCCGAACGATCTGGAAGAGGCACACTGGATTGGCTGCTCTTACGTAATTACGAGCGTGGAGAAGGGGAAGGCGATGGAGACGAACTCGTTCGAATTGGCCGGCGTCGCCGAAGAAGATAAGAAATTCGTGGACGAGACGATCTCAGTCACCTAGAAAGTGGTCGAACCCTTCATTGAACTGTCATCCCGAGCGGAGCGAGGGATCTGCGGTTCTGCCGCCGTCGGCAAAATGGTTCCGCATCGAACGGCTCGTCATATATACGAGCAGCATTCCCGCAATTGCCGCTCCCACAACCCCTTTCCATCGCTCCCCGAAAGCGACCTGGCTCAGGTCTCCCGCCATGTTGATCGAAATGATGGCAACCCCGAGTCCCCAGCCCCAGCGCCTCCGCCGGAACCATCCCACCGACGCCAGACCTAACATCGGAGACAGAACGACAAATGGCAGCGCTCCCCATCGCCCAAGCGCAAGCAGTCCCATGTGTCCCGTTTTGTTCAGCGTCCACAGCGCATCAAGGAATGTCCCAGGGTAGAGCAAGGTAATCGCGGCATAAGCCGCCATGGTCGCGCCGAAAATGAAGAAAACGCCGATGAGCACGAATCCGCGCGGCCTGCGTTCATCCAAAGTTGACGACATACTCCATGCTCTCCGTAGCGGATTCGAGTCGCGATTGTCTCCTGAATCCCGGGGCAATACGATAGCATCTTTATAACAACATGCCGCAAATCCAAATCCCAACTCCGCTCCGCCAGTACGCGGGCAAGCAGGCCACAGTCGAAGTCCCCGCCACCAACGTGGGCGAGGCCCTGGCCAGTCTCATCGCGCAGCATCCGGAGCTCAAACGACACCTCTACACCGACGACGACAAGCTGCGCGCCTTTGTGAATGTCTACGTCAATGATGAAGACATGCGCTACCTGGAGAAAGAAGCCACTGCGCTGAAGGACAGTGATACCATTTCCATAGTGCCTTCGATTGCGGGCGGCTGCTGAGCCGATGACAATGACCTGCGCCAACCTTTGCCGCATGACCTGCCTCGCCCGCTGTTGTTGCCGCTGTTGTCGGTAGTCCGACGCCGAACCAAATTACAATTGCATAGAGGACCTTATGGCCACCCTGACCGAAGCCAAACCCGAAGCCGTTCTCAGTAACGACGAGATCCTGCGCTACTCGCGCCACCTGATCATGCCCGAGGTCGGCATGGAAGGTCAGCAGAAGCTGAAGGCCGCGAAAGTTCTTTGTATCGGCGCAGGCGGTTTGGGATCACCCCTGGCGCTTTATCTCACAGCTGCAGGCGTCGGCACGCTCGGCATCGTCGACTTCGATACTGTCGACTACACCAACCTCCAACGCCAGATTATCCACACCACCGCCGACGTGGGCCGCAAGAAACTCGACTCCGCCGCCGACAAACTGAAGGCGATTAATCCCTACATCAACCTGCTCACCTTCGACACACGCCTCACCAGCGCCAACGCGCTCGAACTGTTCCGCGAATTCGACATCATCGCCGACGGCACCGACAATTTTCCCACGCGTTACCTAGTCAACGACGCCTGCGTCCTGACGGGCAAACCGAACGTCTACGGATCGATCTTCCGCTTCGAAGGCCAGGCCAGCGTCTTCGCCACCGAAGACGGTCCCTGCTATCGCTGCCTCTATCCCGAGCCGCCACCGCCGGGACTGGTACCGTCTTGCGCAGAAGGCGGAGTGCTCGGCATTCTTCCAGGCCTGGTGGGAGTAATCCAGGCGACGGAGACGATCAAGCTGATCCTTGGCGCAGGCGATCCGCTTATCGGCCGTCTGCTACTCGTCGACGCGCTGGGCATGAAATTCCGCGAATTGAAGTTACGCAAGAGCCCCGATTGCCCTGCCTGTGGCAAGAATCCCACGGTAACGGCTCTCATCGACTACAACGAATTTTGCGGCATGCGCGGAGAGGAAGAAACATCTGTGACTACCGACGTGCCCGCCATTACAGTGGAAGAATTAAAGCAGCAACTCGACGCCAGGAAAGACCTCTTCATTCTCGACGTCCGCGAACCCCACGAATACCAGATCTGCAACCTCAACGGATACCTCATCCCCCTCGGCGACTTGCCCAAACGAATCCATGAACTCGATTCCAGCCGCGAAATCGTAGCCCACTGCCGCTCCGGCGTCCGCAGTGGCAAGGCAGTTACCTTTCTGCGTCAGGCCGGATTCAAGAAAGTCCATAACCTGACGGGCGGGATTCTAGCCTGGGCAGACAAGATCGATCCCAAGATGCCGAAGTATTGAGG
This sequence comes from uncultured Acidobacteriota bacterium, assembly GCA_963799305.1. Taxonomy (GTDB): domain Bacteria; phylum Acidobacteriota; class Terriglobia; order Terriglobales; family Acidobacteriaceae; genus Acidiflorens. The sequence continues at coordinate 252,987 of CAWCWX010000006.1, forward strand.
GCTATGGTTAGCGGGTTTGAGAACCGCACAGCTTTCAGCTGTGTCGCCAGGGTCCTCAACGACGACTTTAGCCCTCAGGTCGTCACTCGTGCCTCCTGATAATATTTCCTTTCACTTACCCTCAGCGTAGAGCATAATAGCCGTTCCTCGGCCACCGCTTGTTACCAACTTTTTTACTAGGTCTGATTGGAGAATACTCCATGAAGGAAATGATTCTGTTCCTTGCCTCGTTGTTAGTGTGTACGGCAGGAGTAGGTCAGGAAAGCAGCCCGAGTACGCCCGACGCAACTCCCGTCCAGCAGGCAAAGCCTACCCCACAGGTGCAACCCGCAGAGACCTCAAACTTTAACTCCGCGAAGGGATTTGTGCTGGAGGAGGGGACTCCCGTCAAGCTGCGCATCAATCGAACTGTTTCCTCCGCGGACGCCCACGTCGGAGATACGGTGGACTTCGAAGTCCTGGAAGACATCAGCGTGAACGGTGTTCTCGTCATTCCCAAAGGGGGACTCGCCTTTGCCACCGTGACTGCGGCGCAACCCAAACGCAGAATGGCGCGCGGCGGGAAGTTGGACATAAACATCGACGACGTAAAGTTGGTGAGCAGCGAACGAGCGCCCTTGCGCGCGGTCAAAGAGCTCAAAGGCGGAGGTCACACCGGAGTTATGGTAGGAGGCATGGTTGCAACCGGCATCGTGTTTTTTCCGGCAGCCCCGTTTTTCCTATTCATGCACGGCAAGGACATCACCATTCCAAAGGGAACTGAGATCACTGCTTATGTAAATGGTGACATGAAACTGGACATCGCAAAATTTCATTCCGTGCCCGCTAGTTCCGCGACCCCTCAGAGTGCGCTTTCCGCGAGTCCAGTCGAGAATGTCACTCCCTTGTCCGCAAAGCTTCAAATGGAATCCAGTCCTACCGGCGCCGATATCGAAGTTGATGGAAGCTTTGTCGGCAACACGCCGTCGGACGTGCAGGTGACCGAAGGTGACCACACCATCTCGGTTAAGAAGCCGGGATTCAACACCTGGGAACGTAAGATGAAAGTTAGCGCCGGTAGCAGCGTGCACCTCAACGCGGAATTGGAGAAGGTCGAGAGCAACTAGGACCGCTGCACGAACACTCAGGGCCAACCTCGCCGACTTGATTATTTACGTTCGCTGTGGCACGAATGAGGTCGTCCCGAAAGGTTGAAATGCTTTGAAAGTAACTTACCCCTTTGCGGCGGCCCATGAATCGTGCATACTGGCTGCCTGCTCGCAGAGGAGTTATCGTGCACATTCACGGCGCCTCGTTGTTACCCGCAGCCCTTGTCCTGCTATCGCTCCCACTCTTTGCCGCTGACGCCACCGTCGGCCGTAACTCCGATCCCGCTTACCAGCAACTGCGTACCATCGGTCTCGGCAGTGAGACCGTCGGAGTCACTAACCTTATTCTCCATCGCGATGTCGCGACGTTCCATCTGAAATCGGGCGCCCTGTGTTTTGTAGCGCCGGTGAATGGCAAAGTGACTGGTGCGGTGTTTGTCGGAGACGGCGAACTCGTTTTGGCTCCAACTGCAGCTTCGGAAATCTCCAGCCTCAGGTTATTGACCAAGGGCAGCGAGTTTGTCGAAAACTTCGAGCACGCGGTATTCCGCTTTACCGATGCGACTTACGACGAGGTCAAGAAGACTGGCGGAACGTCGTCCGGCGGATGCGATGTTGGACTCTTGAAAGAGAGTCAGAACACCACGCGCCACAAAATCTATACCAACCTGGAAGAGCGAGTTCTCGAGGACCTGCTCAGTCCGGAGCCGGGTGGCCTGTTCGTCGCCTTCATCCACGGTAAGAAATACAACGGGAAGGAGTTGTTTACCGTCGATCCCCATAGTTCTTCCGATCAGGTCGAATTTCGCACCTATGACGAAAATAAATTAGGCCACTGGCTGGGACTAGACCTTTCTGAAAACAAGGGCGATGTAAGCCGCAACTTCATTCACATCAACCACCAGCAACTCGACACCACAATTGAGAAGAATGCCCATCTCACGGGCAAAGCGACCACAACATTCGTCTCCCTGGTGAATGGCCTTCGCGTTGTACCTTTCGATTTATTTCCCTCTTTGCGTGTTGACACTGTTACGGGCGAAGGCGGGCAGGCGCTGTCCTTTATCCAGGAAGACAAAAACGACGATGCCGATTTTGCCGTCGTCCTTCCAAAAGCGCTGACGGCGGGAGAAAAATGCACCATCACGACCACTTACAACGGCAAGGATGCGATTTCCAATGAGGGAAACGGCAATTACTTTCCCATCGCGCGCGAAGACTGGTATCCCAACAACGCAACTTCCGGCCTGGGAGAGTACACCAGCTACGATATGACCTTTCGTATCCCGAAAGGCATGAAGATTGCCGCCACCGGAAGCCTGGTGAGTGAGAACAACGAGGGCGGCCAAGACGTGACGGTGTGGAAAAGCGAGGTGCCGCAGACCGTCGCCGGATTCAACATGGGCCGGTTCAAGGTGGAAGAAGTAAAAATGACCCAGCCCGAGTATGACGTGTTGTCCTACGCCAACGAAGAATTGCCCGACGCCGCGAAGGGCCTTTACAACACCACGATCATGATGAAACAGGTGCTGGCTCAGGGAGAGCTCTCAGTCCAGGTATATTCCAATTACTTCGGCCCCATTGCGTACAAGCGCCTGGCAATGACGCAGCAGACAGCGTGCAACTTCGGACAGTCGTGGCCCGCCCTGGTCTATCTTCCGATTTGTTCGTTTTTCGATTCGACGGTCCGCCACGAAATGGGCCTCGACTTCCGCGATCGCGGGTATTGGAAAGTCGTGGCACCGCACGAAGTGGCGCATCAGTGGTGGGGACATACGGTCGGCTTCAGTTCCTACCGCGATCAGTGGATGAGCGAAGGCTTTGCCGACTTTTCCGCGTCGTTGTTCTTACAGGCGGCCTACGGCAAGGAACCCAAGCAGTTTCTGGGATTTTGGAAAGACGAACGTGAACTCCTGACCGAACGCAATAAAGAAGGTTTTCGAGCCATCGACGTGGGCCCGCTTACCATGGGTTATCGGCTGAACAACAGCAAGGCCGGCGTGAACATTGCGCGCGATCTGATCTATCCCAAGGGCGCCTATATCCTCCACATGGTTCGGATGATGATGTGGGACCGCTCCACCGGCGACGCCAATTTCAAAGCCACGATGCAGGATTTCGTCAAGACCTACTCCGGGAAACCCGCTACCACCGAGGACTTCAAGGCAATGGTGGAGAAGCACATGACCCAGCAGATGGACCTTGAAGGTAACCATCGCCTCGACTGGTTCTTCAACGAATACGTGTACGGCACGGCTCTTCCCAGTTACGATTTCAGCTCCACGTTCGAGAAAAATGCCGATGGCGACGTAGTGTTCGATTTCAAACTGACGCAGTCTGGTGTAAGCGACAAATTTCGCATGCTCGTCCCGATCTATCTGGAGATGGGCGACGGTGGCATTGCAAACCTGGGACGCGCAAACATTGTCGGAAATTCCACGGTCGAGCGGAAAGTGACGCTGAAGGGAATGAAGAACGCTCCCAAGCGGGCGATGGTGAACTACAACTACGACGTTCTGGCTTCCAATTAAAAAAGGACAGGGGAGGAAATTCTCACCCCTGTCCGCTTCGTCGTTCAGGAAAAATCTTGGTTACTTAGTGCTCTCGCCCATGCCGGACTTTTCGGTTGGAGAGATTTCAAGCGCATACTTCTTGCCGGCGAAACGGACCTCCGTTACCGACGGGGTTGCCGCGCTGCGGTCCACCACGGTCGCGTCACGGTTAAAGGCATCCTTCAAGTCGACGACCTTCGCCGGCGCCTTGGTGACGACTTTCTTTCCCTGCATGACGCTGACTTCCACGTTCGCTCCAGTGCCTTCCCATCGCAACTGATAGTCGCCGGCGGGAACGGATTGTCCGTTGAGCTGCGCCGCCTCGCTCAGATGTAGAGAACCTTTGTTGCTGGTGCCTGCGAAAGCGCTTGTCGCAACCAAAACGGCCAGCGCCAGTACTACACTCTTTGCCACCTGTGTCGATTTCATAGTGAACCCTTTCTGTCCGGCTTTCGTCCGGTTATCCAGGGCGGCTGGTTGAAGGTGGAAACGTAGGACTTGTTTTTTTCCGAGAAAGTCCTACAATGCGCGTGTCAGGGTGACGCAAAAAGACGCGGGCCGCGAACTCGTGCTTCTTGCCTGGACTCGGCTCACCTGGGCCGCCAAACCAAGTGTGAGCCAGTCCCGTCACCCTGCTCAAATTCTGTTTGAGTAAGTCGGGGGCTTCCCCCACTCACCCCATGTAAGCTCGCTTCAGGATACGAATCCCCAGTTCAGGAAGTTCCGTTTTCCTTGTGAACTTGTTCCTTGGACGCGCCGCGAAGGGACGGGTTAGCGCCGCCGCTGCGTTGCGCGCGTTTGTAACATGAGGAAATTGTTTTGTTGGACGAACGATCATTAGTAGAGACGCGTCGTGCCGCGTGACTTGTCAGGCGGGAGCGCGGCGTGTCCACGTGGTGGCCAGGGAAACAAAGAAGAAAACAGCAATCGACAAATTGGCGGAGCCACCAACCAGGATTGCCCCGAGCGGTGACGGAACTCTTTCCGCCAGCGGCGATAACAGAATCAGGATGCCCGGATTCGCAACCGCCGTCCAACGCGGATACCACGTCTTCCCGGCAAGCACGAGGCCTAGCAGAATTACGCCTCCGATGTAGCCGGGAATGGCACCCAGATCATACGCCAGCGTCCAATAGGATTTTGCCGCGCCGAGCACGTCCGAGCAGGGAGCGCCTTGTCCGTAACAATACTTGATCGCAAGTCCCTTGGCGGTCCAAAGTGTGTGCACGGCGCTACCGGCCACCATGAGCACGAAGAAACAACCGAGCATGATTCGACCGAGAACCAGGCTCGCCGGCCGGACATTCAAGTACACATGCCAGAAGCCCACGATACACAGGCAGGCTGCGGCCGGTGCCACCAACCCGCCGGCGAACAGTCGCGTCGTGGACGCTTGCATCACGGTGGAGCGCATCCCTTCGGCGAAGGTGGAGCCGGGTCCAACGTGTCCATAAAAGAGCATGTCTCCGGCAAAAAAAAGCAGGGCTCCGCCGAGGCCCGAGATTCCGGCACAACGCCGTCCGCGATCGGATTGATCGTGCTCCATCAATCTGGCAATCCCCGGTGAAGAATCGCAGATGATAAATAGTTATCGAATTCGCAGTATGACTTTGCCATAGTTCCTACCCTCCTGCATCAGCGTGTAGGCGTCACGCGCTTCTTCAAGCAGAAACTCCTTGCCAATCACGGGACGCAGCTTGCCTTCCTGCGACCACTGCGACAGTTGCTTCCAGGCCATCTCCATCAGCGCGCGATTCAGGCTCAAGTAGCTCAGCCACAATCCGTGGATGCTCGCACCCTTGGCATACAGGAGCCGCGTGTCGAGTTGCGGAGGCTCTCCGGTCGCCGCGCCGTAAACGATGACGCGGCCGAAATCGCGGAGACACTTTACACTCTTCGCGACATGCTGTCCGCCGAGCATTTCAAAGACGGCGTCGACGCCCTCGCCATGAGTTAATTCCTTGATCGCTTCCTGATAATCCTTCTGCTTGTAGTTGATGCCGTGCTGCAATCCGAGTTCGCGGACGCGCGCCAGCTTATCGTCGGAAGAAGAGGTGCCGTACATCTCGACGCCCAGGATTTTTCCGATCTGCACCGCCGCAGTGCCGACGCCGCCCGCGACCGCATGGATCAGAACGCGCGTCCCGGAAGGCTGGTCGATTAGGCCGGCTTTCCAAAAGGCAAAGTAGGCGGTGAAAAAATTCACAGGAAACGCCGCCCCCTCCTCGGCGCTCCAGCCTTCTGGGACAGGCCACAGCAAGGCGCGATGTGCGGCAATCCTTTCTGCGAACGCAGCCCATTGCGCGTAGCCCATCACGCGCCGGCCGTTGCCGACTTCCACGCCCGAAAATTCTCGGCCTGCCACTAATGGCGGTTTCGGAGTGCCGGCGTAACCTCCTTCCGCGGTCATCAAATCGGCGAAGTTCAAGCCCACGGCTTCGACTTGCACCAGGGTCTGCTCTGTGGTGGGTTGCGGCTCCTGGACATCCTTCAGTTCCAGGACTTCCGGCCCTCCAAAACGGGTGATCACCAGTGCTTTCATGCGGTCAGTGTAGCAAGAGAAACGACCGGGTCGGCCGAGCTCCCTCGCGTGACAGTGAAAGTTTGTCGCTTCTCCCCGGCCTACCGCATCTATAATCGGGTTGAAGTTTCCGACCCTCGCCGCCTTCGGAATACCATGGCGGCGTCGGCGAGAGTTCTGCTGGCGGGATGCCAGCGAAGCTCGAGGGTGCCGGTGGAAACGCCTGCGCCTCCCGTGTTTGGAAAGGAAACGCTCGCCAGGGTTGTCCCTTGCCCGCGCTCCCTTACGATCAGAGTTAACAGGTGACTCAGGTTCGCTAAGAGCCAAGAGCTAACAGCTAAGCGCTAAATGCCTCTCTCCGACAAATTCGGCCGCTCCATTCACGACCTCCGTATCTCGATCACGGATCGCTGTAACTATCGTTGCGTCTACTGTCGTACGGGAACGAATGGCGCCGTGTATGTCGAGCTTCCGTTTGAAGACTACCTTCGGATGGCGCGCATTCTCGTCGGGCTGGGGATTACCAAGATCCGCTTGACCGGCGGAGAGCCGTTGCTGCGCAAAGGCATTGTGCAGTTCGTGCGTGACCTCTCCAAACTGCGCACCGCGGCAGGCAACAAGCCCGATATCGCAATGACCACCAACGGACACCTGTTGGCCGAGATCGCGCAGCCGTTGAAAGATGCCGGCCTCGACCGCGTAACCGTCAGCATGGATGCGGTCGATCCGGACCTCTTCGCCCGCATCACCCGCGTGCCCAACGGCTACGAGAGCGTGCTTGCTGGCGTCCGCGCTTCCCGCCGCGCCGGCCTAGAACCTGTGAAGATCAATTGCGTGCTACTGCGCGGCTTCAACGAAGACCAGATCGTTCCTTTCGGCCGGTTCGCCCGCGAAGAAGGAGTGGTCGTGCGCTTCATCGAATTCATGCCGCTGGAAGAAGATCGCGTCTGGACCCCGGAGATCGTAGTCACCCTCGACGAGATCGTCACCCGCATGTCGGAATACAAGCCGCTGGTGGAAATCCCCCATGAACAAAGCGAGACCGCACGCCGCTACACCTTCGATGACGGCGTCGGCGAGATTGGCATCATCGCCCCGGTTTCACACCCGTTCTGCGGCCATTGCAGCCGAATCCGCATCACCTCCGACGGAAAGATTCGGACGTGCCTGTTCTCAGTCTGGGATCACGATTTACACGAACTGATGCAGCGCGGAGCGAGTGATGAGAAGCTGGAAGGATTCATCACCGGAGTCGTTGCAAAAAAAGAAGAACGCCACCACATCGGCGAGCCTGGGTTCGTGCCAGCGTCAAGGACAATGGTGCACATCGGGGGATAGCGTCGCACGCTGGCAAAGAACTCCTCTAAGATGTTCAATCATGAGGAGCCAGTTCGCAGCAGCTCTCTTTCTCTTGCTCACTAGCCTGCCCGCTCTACCTCAAGCGGAGACGTCCGGATTGACCAAGGGTATCTTATCCAACGCGGAACTCGGTTTCCGATATACGCCTCCCGCGAACATGTTCGACGAAACCGATTCTGCGCGAGAATCGATCCGCACCCGGGCGGAAGCATTGCACACTAGCAATGTCTTCGATGTCCTTCTCTCGATGGGTTCCGGAGACGATACAACGCCGGAATGGTTCGCGGTCGGCATCGAGACCTTTCCGCGCTCCAAACTTTCCGAACTCGACGATTCTGCGGCTAAAGCAAAGATCAATATCCTCGCGGCAGGAGCACGCGCTTCCTTGATCGGAGCGCCGCGGCAGGCCACCTTTTCCGGGCAGGTCTTTGTCGTTTCGGAGTTCGAGCAGCGGGAGCCCCCGTTGGTAAAACGTGCGCGGGTATACAGCACCATTCGGGGAAGTAAACTCCTGACATTTAGTTTTTCAGCAAATTCTGCAGCTACCATCGACCCAATCGCGGAGACCATGCAGAGTCTGGAGTTCTCCGGACAAGGATCTACCTACCTCGGATTCGATCGCAACGACTATCCCGGCGACGCAAGTCTCCCCGAACTCCGCAAGACCTTCGATTACACCGGATACTGGCTGAACAATCCCCCCGGCGCTCACTCGAACACGTGGGTGGGAAAGCGCGAGACCCTGCAGGCAGCGGGTTTTGGATTTCTGGTGCTGTTCAACGGCCGGCCCAACGCAGAGCTGAAGACCGTCGCCAACGCCACGAAGCTCGGGCGGGCGGACGCCCAATCCGCCACAACCGCGGCACGACACGAAGGCTTTCCCGATTCGACGATTATCTTTCTCGACCAGGAGCAAGGCGGACGCATGCTGCCTGAGCAGAAGGCATACATTTATGCATGGGTCGATGAAGTGAGCCGGAACGGATTTCGCACGGGCGTTTATTGTTCTGGAATTCGAGCTACCGATGACGGAGGTGTGATCACCGCGGAAGACATCCACCAAAATGCTGGAAGTCGGAGAATCACCTATTGGGTCACCAACGACGCTTGCCCGCCGGCGCCAGGGTGCACAGCAACACGCCATCCGCCGCTGCCGAGCCTGAGCGGAATCTCGTTTGCCGAGGTCTGGCAGTTCGCGCAGTCTCCTCGACGAAAGGATGTCGCGGCATCCTGCTCAGGTTATGGCTCTGATGGGAATTGCTACGCGCCAGGTTCGGGAGCGGCGCCTCATATCCACGTCGATTTGAGCACAGCGACGACGGCGGATCCTTCGCATGGAAGACGCTCCCACTAAGCCCGACCGGTCCACTTTGTCTTTTGGGATGTCTGAGAACTGAGAACCGGAAACTGAGAACTCAATAAAACGCGTCGTACTTTGTCACTTCATAGGCTCCGTCTTTATTCTCCAGCGTAACCGAGAACAGGTCCTTATAAGTCGCATCCTGGCTTGGGCTGGAGTAACGCTGCCCTTTGTAGTACAGGATGATCAACGGAGGCGTGTCCTCCCATTCCACAAGATTCCACGAGATCAAGGGATGCTGGGATTCTGAATCGCAAATAAATTCGGCGCGTTTCCTGCGATAGTCTTTCTTCTTGTCCCACTCGGCCAGCACTTTGCGGCAGTTTCCATCGCGCATTTGCTTGATAAAACTCGCAGAAATCTTTTCGATGGTGCGGTCGCGAAAGGGATTCATCGTGATGCTGAGCGGCATGTGCGTGAGCGGATCGCGCTCCACCGACCGCGCCAGCACCGGCGGCTGATTGCTGAGCCACCACAGGTATCCCAGGAACACCAGCACCAGCAGACTGCCCGCTCCAATGGCAATCCCGAGATGGGTCCGCGAAACCTGCATTCCGAAATTTTCCGCTAACGAGGGGGCGTCGGCAAGGTTACTAGGGGCACCACCGTCACGCTGGTTCTCTGGGCAGCGCAGGGGGTGGGCAACAGTGGCGGTCCCCCGTTGCTGACGCTTCCCTCGGTTTGTCTTTTCCCCATCGCAGGCGTATAGTTGGAACTGAAAACTGTTGTGTCGTAGTGCGTTGGAATTGTCGAAGCACACCAGTGGGCGCAAGCCCACTTTTTAGTTTGGGACGGGTTTAGCGTGGCGATTCCTTCTTAAATTGCTGAAAAGATGGCATTTGATGAACAAGCGGTCCGGGGCATTGCGGAGCGCGTGGCGGGTTCGAGTGGGCTGGAAATCGCGGACATCGAATTCCACGGCGCGGGCAAGCATCGCATGTTGCGCGTGTTCATCGACCGTCCGGGAGCGGTGCCGTCGCACGATCATCCCGATGGCGTAACGCACGAAGACTGCGCGAATTTCAGCCGCGAGTTTGGCACCATCCTTGATGTCGAGGATGTGATGCCGGGCGGATCGTACTTGCTGGAGGTTTCTTCTCCGGGGCTGGATCGCAAGTTGACAAAGGCGGCGGATTTTGAACGCTTCCGCGGTCATCGCATGAAGTTGATGACGCGGCAGCCGGTGAATAACAACCGGCACTTCGAAGGCAACCTGGAAAGCTTCGAGAACGGCAAGCTGGTGCTCGACATGAGTGTCGCCCGCCGCAAGATGCGTCCGAAAGACGGACAGGCCCCGAAAGTGGAAATTGACTTGGCCAACGTGGAAAAGGCCAATCTGGTGCCGGAGATTTAAGAGGTCTCAGGTGTCAGGTCGCAGGTCTCAGGAATAGAAGCTCTGAGACTTGGAACCTGTGACCTGACACCTGTGACCTGACACCTGTGACCTGACACCTGTGACCTGAGACCTGAACTTTATGGCAAGCGAGCTTTACAACATCATCGAAGGGGTCAGCCGCGAGAAGGGAATCGACCCGCAGATTGTAGTCAGCGCGGTCGAGGACGCCATTGTCGTCGCCACTCGCAAGTACTACAAGTCGCAGGAAAATCTCCGCGCCGTTCTCGACAAGGATACGGGCAAGATCAACGCTTATGCAGTGAAGTCGATCGTCGAGAATCCGGAGCAGATCGAAGATCCCAACTTACAGGTAACGGTGGAACAGGCTCGGAAACTCGACCCCAGCGCGGAAGCGGGCGGCGAGTTGCTGATCCCGAAGGCCACCGAAGGAATTCTCGGACGCATCGCCGCGCAACTCGCGAAGCAAGTGATCTTTCAGAAAGTCCGCGAAGCCGAACGCGACACCGTCTACAACGAATACATCGGCCACGTTAACGAAGTGGTCAACGCGACCGTGAAGCGTATCGAAGGCCCGGATGTGATTCTCGACATCGGCAAAGCCGAAGCGCGCATGGGACGCAAGGAACAGTCGCGTCTGGAGTCGTTCGCCGTCGGCGAGCGCGTGCGTGCAGTGATTGTGCGAGTCGAAAAGGCATCGAAGGGACCGGGCGTAGTAGTTTCGCGCGCGGCGCCGGAATTGGTCCAGCATCTGTTCCAGACCGAAGTCCCCGAAATTTATGACGGCACGGTAGTCATCCGCGCCATTGCGCGTGAAGCTGGCGAGCGTACCAAAATTGCCGTCATGTCGAAAGACAAAGATGTCGATGCCGTAGGCGCCTGCGTGGGCATGAAGGGTATGCGCGTGCAGTCGATCATTCGCGAACTGCGCGGCGAGAAAATTGACATCATCGAGTATCACGAGGATGCGGTAACGTTTGCCGAAAAGGCGCTCCAGCCGGCCAAAGTGAGCCGCGTCACGATTGTAGATTCCGCTGAAAAGCATCTCGAAGTCGTAGTCGACGACACGCAACTTTCGCTGGCTATCGGAAAGAAGGGCCAGAACGTCCGCCTTGCGGCCAAACTGCTGGGCTGGAAGATCGACATCAAGAGCGAGGAAGAGAAGCGCCAGGAAGTGGAGCAGCAGATGTCGGCCATGCTGCCGCAGAGCGTCACTCCTCTGGAGAATGTCGACGGCCTGGGCGAAGGCCTCGTCGAGAAGCTCAAGGCTGCCGGTGTTTCCACGGTGGAATCCCTCGCGGATATGACGCCGGAACAACTCGAAGCCATCGAAGGCATCGGCCCCAAGACGGTGGAAAAAATCAGCATTGCGGTCAATAATTATTTTGCCGGGCTGGAAGGCGGCGAGCCGTTAGCCGCCGAAGGGACCGAAGAAGCGGTCGGCGAGGAATCCGCGCCGGTCGACGTTTCGGCGGAAGCATCCTCGGGCGGCGATGAACAGCCTGCCGGCATGGAAAATCCCGACGAAGCTGTGACGGCGGAGCTCCCGGCCATCACTGATCCGGCGGAAGAACCCGAGCCCGCGACCGCGGCCGCGGAAGCCGAAGCGGCGACGGAAGAAGAAAAGCACTGAAGCAAGTCTTGGGTCTCAAGACTCAGCGGTCAGAGTTTAGGATCAATTTTCCTGAGACCTGACACCTGAGACCTGACACCTAAAACGAGGTCGATATGAAAGCTTAGCGGGATACCGGAAGGCGAGAGGGTGGATGAGCAAGATTCGAATCAACGATCTGGCGCGCGAGTTGGAAGTCAAGAGTAAGGCGATTCTTGACGCCCTGACTGCCGTCGGTGTGACCGAGAAAAAGACGCACTCCAGCTCTATCGAAGAGCACGAGGCGGTGCTGGTCCGTAAATATTTCCAGTCGAACGGCGATGAGTCGTCGGCTTCGCCAAAGACTTCCCGCAGCGCCCGTCCCGACGACGAAATCAAGACCAAGATCGACTTGTCGAACATCTCCCGTCCGGGAGACGTTTTGCGCGCCATCCAGCAAAAGACAGGAGCCGCGACCCAAGCTCCGTCTCGTCCCCAAGCCAAGCCCGTGAGTTCCGTGCCAGCGCCCGCTCGTCCCGAGGCGCCGGTTTCGCCTTCTGCTAAACCGCCCGCAACGGCGAAACCCGCCGTTGAGCCTGCTGCACCTAGGCTGGTGACGCCCGCTTCCGTAGCCGCGTCGCGGCCACCGGCGGCGGTGGTTACACCCCGGCCTCCCGTTGCTCCTCCGCCGTCAATCCCGGCTCCGCCTTCGGCAATCGCAACGCCGCCGCGTCCGGCTGCTCCGGTTGCACAGACTCCTGCGCCTCCCCCGGTTGCGCCGGCAACCCCGCCGTCCGCGCAATTGCAGGCCGCTGCTTCGAAGCCACCGATGAGTGTGAGTGCGCCGCCGCGCGTCATCATGCCGCAAACCGGACCGCGTCCGGTGTACAAGGCTCCAGCCCCCGCTCCGGGAGCGATTGCCCGCCCAGCGCCCGGACGTCCCGAGCCGGGTAAGCCGATTTTTCAGCGGCCACGGCCGCCGCAGTCCGCGCCCGGATCGCGCCCCACGCTGCGTCCCGGTGAGCGCCGCCCGATGCACCCCACCCGCAGTTCGCCCACGGGCACACGCCCGCTGGGAGTTGGCCCTGGCGCAGGCGCAATGGCACCTCCAGGGCCCAGCCGTCCCGGTGCGCGTCCCGGAGGCCCTTCGCGGCGTCCCGGCCAGCGCTATATTCCGCGCGGCGTAAAAGAAGGCCCGATGAAGGGCTACACGCCCCCGCCGCGGATGACGATTTCGAACGAGCCGCTGCCCATCACCAAGAACATCACCATCACCGAAGGCATTTCGGTGAAGGACCTGGCGGAGAAACTCGGCATTCGCGCCAAGGATCTGATCGCGCGCCTGCTCGCAAAAGGCGTCTTCGCCACCATCAACCAAACGCTCGACGCCGAACTCGCCAGCGAAATGGCGCGCTTCTTCGGTGCCGAGACCGAAGTCATCACCTTCGAAGAGCAGGCCTCGAAAGATCAGGCCGAAACGGTTGAAGGCGGCGAAGAAAGCGCCGAAGCGGTGCCGCGTCCGCCGGTGGTCACCATCATGGGCCACGTCGATCACGGCAAAACCACGCTGCTCGATTCCATTCGCTCCACCAGCGTGGCCGAAGGCGAAGCCGGAGGAATCACCCAGCACATCGGCGCCTACAAAGTTCGCATCATGGACACAGCCTCGCCCGCCTACGGACGTGAGATCGTGTTTCTCGATACACCCGGCCACGAAGCCTTCACCCGCATGCGTGCCCGCGGCGCGAAAGCCACCGACATCGTCGTGCTGGTCGTCGCTGCCGACGACGGCGTGATGCCGCAGACGCTCGAAGCCATCGACCACGCGCATGCCGCTGAAGTTCCGATCATTGTCGCCGTCAATAAAATCGACAAGCCGGAAGCGATGCCCGACCGCGTCAAGAAACAACTCGGCGATCGCGGACTCCTGCCCGAAGAGTGGGGCGGCAAGACCGTTTTCGTCGATGTCTCGGCGAAGAAGAAAACCAACCTCAACCTGCTGATGGAAATGATCTGCCTGACCGCCGATTTGCAGGAACTGAAAGCCGTCCCCGGACGCGCCGCCAGCGGCGTGGTGCTCGAAGCGAAACTGGATCGCGGACGCGGCCCCGTCGGCACCATCCTCGTCCAAAACGGCACGCTGAAGACCGGCGACAACTTCGTAGTCGGCAATGTCTACGGCAAAGTCCGCGCTATGTTTGACGATCGTGGAGCGCAGTTGCAGGAAGCGCCGCCGTCGACGCCGGTTGAAATCCTGGGACTGGAAGGTCTGCCGCAGGCAGGCGATCAGTTCGTAGTCGTCACCGATCGCGAGAAAGCACGCGACATCTCTGACTACCGCGAGCAGAAATACCGCGAAGCCACACTGGCCAAGAGTTCCCGCGTGTCACTCGAAGGCCTGTCCGAACAGTTGCGCACCGCTGGGATGAAAGAACTGAACATCATCCTCAAGGGTGACGTCGGTGGCTCGATCGAAGTGCTCTCCGACCTTCTAGGGAAGCTTTCGAACGACAAAGTACGTCTGAAGCTTCTCCGCGCCGGCGTCGGCGCCATCAACGAAGGCGACGTTCTGCTGGCGTCGGCCTCGAACGCGATCATCATCGGCTTCAACGTGCGTCCGGAACGCAAGGCGGCGGAACTGGCCGAGCAGGACAAAGTCGATATCCGCCTGCACTCGATCATTTACGAACTCCAGGACGAGATCAAGCGCGCCATGACCGGCCTGCTCGAGCCGACGATCAAAGAAACCTACCAAGGACGCGCCACGGTCCTCGAAACCTTCCGCATCCCGAAAGTCGGCATGATCGCCGGCTGCCGCGTCGCCGACGGCCTCATCAAGCGCGACTCTCAAGTCCGCCTGCTGCGCGACAACACGGTCGTCTTCACGGGGAAGATTGCGTCCCTGCGCCGCTTCAAAGACGACGCTTCCCAAGTCAGCAACGGCATGGAATGCGGCATCTCCATCGCCAACTACGGCGACATCAAAGTCGGCGACGTGATCGAAGCGTTCGTGACGGAGAAGATTGCGGCGGAGGCGATGGTTTAGACCAGTGGTTAGTGGTTAGTGATTAGTGGTTAGTTGGGCTACCGGTTTTGAGCTTCAACTAACCACTAGCCACAAATCACTAACCACTTTTTCACGGTCCGGTCTGGATAGTAAACGCGCCGCCGATGTCGAAGCCCGTATCTTCCTGCACCATATACCCGGTGTTGTTCGACACCAGGTAAAACACCATACTGCTGTTATTTCCGCCGCCAAGAAGGCCGTTTACCGTAACCGTGGCTCGCCCGTTCGCGTCCAGTTGGTATGTCCCATTCGTGGAAAATGAGCTTAGAATGCCGGTCTGAGATGGCGGATCGAAACTGTTCGCCTGATGGCTCCAATTGAATGCGCCGTTTCCGTCCGGAGTGATGGTCCCAACTCGATCCTTGAACGCCACATCGAAACCATCCATAAAGAGCGCCGACTGCTTATTCAAAGCGGCGTTGGCGAAGGGCGCACCTTGCTGCATGGAAAACGTTCCATCTTCGAGTGCGGCGGAACTGTTCACCAGAAAATAGGCGCGCGTGCCATCCACCATCCAGAAAATCTTCTGGCTCGTCCCGTTGGAGGCCGTATCGAGGTTGAGGACTCCTCGGCCATTCGTGTTCAATGAGTAGTCGCTGCTATTTTGCAAGGCGATATCGGAGAAGACTGCGCCATCTTGGACGAAATCTGTCGTGCCACCCGTGACGCCCCCATTGCCATCGGTAGTAAAAACACCCGCCGAGTGCATGCCATCGGCGAAGCTTGTCTCCCCGGAACTGCCAAACACGTAGGAATTACCGGCGGCCAGGGTGGCAGTGGAGAACGGCGCTCCCGTCTGTTTTTCGGCGACACCCACCTCAAGAGAACCGGAGGACGAGAGAAGGCGGAATTTGTTGGAACCGACGACATAGAATGCCAAAAGACTCCCATCGCTAAGGGACATCTCTCCGCGGCCGTTGGCGTCGGGAACGTTGGTGATGTTTCCAGTGAACGATGGATTCGTGGCGCTGCCTCCGCTCACGAGCAAATCCTCCACACCGTTGATCGCGCCCGCGTTGAAATTCATCGAACCGACTCGCTCAGACCCGAAGAAAATATCGTGTCCCGAGAAAATGAACTTGTCGGTCGACGCGGGAGTAAAAGTAGTCGTGGTTTGCTTTTCTCCGGAACCGGCGCCGGTGGCAAAGGAATCCTGCTCAATCAGGTAAAAGTGAGTGATGTCCGTGAACGCAATGCGAAAATTCGAGGTTGATCCCGCGCCAAAGTTGAACGTCAATAGTCCAGACCCATCGCTCCTGATTCGGTAGGACCCGGTGAGAGGATTGCCAGAGCCGGGGTAAAACACTCCGCCTTGCGTAAAGTCATCGATGATGTTGGTCAGGTGGCCGTTGCCATCAGCCGTGAAAATGCCGGCCTCGGAAAAGAAATCCGTCGAGGAGCCGTCCTGGGTGATACCAAATCCCTTTTGACTGAACACGTAGTGCCCATTCAAGCTGGCGTTGCTGAACCCATTATCCCCTCCGCCCCCTCCTCCACCGTTTCCGCTGGACCCGCATCCAGTCGCAAAAAGGAGACCAGCCACCGCCACTAACATCAGCACCGCGCGCGCGGCACACTTCGTCCTCTGGGAAAACGGGTTCATGGGATTCGCTCCTGCTCCTCGTAGGATGCTATGAACCCGCATAGGCGAGTAAAGTTTTTGTCAAAGGAGATGTTGGAAGGTAGATTCCCCGACTAAACCTTAGTGACTTCCGGCTCCCGCGCCGGAACGCCCGCCGGGGCCCGGTATCCGCGGGCGGCGATGGCCCAAGCAACAATCCGGTAGACCAACAGGACGCTCAGCACAAACGCGTACTGGAGGGGTTTGCGCAAATCGGCCTTTACCAGCCAGATATAGTGCACCACCCCGGCGATGGCGGTGACGTAGATCAGCCAATGCAGCCGTTGCCAGTTCTTGCCCAGACGCCGAATCGAGCCTTTGGTTGAAGTCAGCGCCAGCGGAATCATCAGGACAAAAGCCGTGAAGCCGGCGGTGATGAAGGGACGCTTGTAGACGTCCTTGATCATCTCGTGCACATCAAAAAATTTGTCCAGCCAGATGTAGGTCGTGAAGTGCAGGCATCCATAGAAAAACGCAAACAGCCCAATCATCCTCCGCACGCCGATCAGCCAATACTGCTTCGTCAGCTTGCGCAGCGGAGTAATCGAGAGCGTGACCATGATCAGGATCAGGGTCCAGTCGCCGGTCGAGTGCGTGATGACTTCGATGGGGTTAGCGCCAAGCTCATCGTGGAAAAACCTCCAGATCAGGCGCTCCAGCGGGATCAGAGCGGCGAGGAAGATGAGAATCTTGGTGAGGCGTAGTCGATTCATAGAAGCGATTGCAGAAGTCAGATTGCAGAAGTGAAAACTTCACGCCGCACGCTTTATCTCCGATACCGACAGATTTTACTTCTGCAATCTGACTTCTGACTTCTGCAATTTCTCTAAAAGTTTTTCTTCAGATCCATCCCCGCATACAAACTCGCCACCTGATCGTAGCCGTTGAACATGAGCGTTGGACGTTTGGTGAACTCCCCGAGCCGTCGCTCGGTCGCCTGGCTCCAGCGCGGATGATCGACGTTGGGGTTTACGTTGGAATAAAAGCCGTACTCGTTCGGCGCCGACTCCTGCCAGGTATTGAGAGGCTGACTGTCCGTGAATCGAATCCGCACAATCGACTTGGCGCTCTTGAAGCCGTACTTCCAGGGAAGAACCACTCGCAGCGGCGCGCCGTCCTGATTGGGCAGGACTTCCCCATACATTCCGAAGCAGAGCAGCGCCAGCGGATGCATCGCTTCATCCATCCGCAGCCCTTCGACATAGGGCCACTTAAGCACGTTGACGCGCTGTCCGGGCATTTGCTGGAGATCGAAGAGAGTGGTGAACTCGACGAACTTCGCCTTGGGCAGAGGGTCGGCGCGCTTAATCAGTTCGCTCAACGAAAATCCCACCCACGGCACGACAATCGACCAGCCTTCCACGCAACGGTGCCGGTAGATACGCTCTTCGGGTGCCGACATTTTCATGATCGCGTCGACGTCCAAGTGCTGTTTCTTCTTCACCAGTCCGTCAATCGTGACCGTCCACGGACGCGTTTTGAAGTTTTTCGCCAGGTCGGCCGGTTCGTATTTGTCGGTGGAGAATTCGTAAAAATTGTTGTAGTTGGTGACGTCTTTATACGGAGTCTGTTTCTCGGTCGTGCTAAAGAGGCTTTTCTGGATCCCGTCGATCTTGGCATTCGCCTGCGTGGTCACCGACGGCGACCCAAGTTCCTTGAACGCCACGCCCAAAGCGGCCGCCGCTCCCGCCGCAGTCGCGCCCGCAATGAAATGGCGGCGGTTCAGAAAGACACTCTTCGGAGTGATCTCAGACGACGGAATGTCGGACGGCTTCTTGATGAGCATTTTCTGACTCCCACTACCCTAGAGTACGCGACCCCGACGGCCGCGGATGTACCCACTGGTCCAGGTAATAGGAGTTCGCAGAAGACGAAAAAGTTGCAGGAATCGGACCGCAGGACATGTCCGTTTGGTTCAGGAGGGACAAGGAGAAGGCAGCGAAGCGACGTGCCGCTTCAGTTCGTCCCCACGCGCAGCACTTCTCGAACTTTCCGCGCCAGGTTTTGCAAGGTAAATGGCTTTTGCAGGAAGGCGGTGCCAGGGTCGAGCGCTCCCTGATGCAGGACCGTGTCCTCGGTATAGCCGGAGAGGTAAAGCACTCCCAGGTCGGGGCGGATCTGGAGAAGTCGTTTGGCTAGTTCCCGGCCGCCCATGCCAGGCATCACCACATCCGTGATCAGAATATCGATTCCCTCGCCATGCGCTTCCGCGACCCGCAGGCCGGCCTCGCCATTTTCCGCCTCCAGCACTTTGTAACCACGCGCCGCTAGCGTCTCGCGAACGAGTTCACGAACCGACTCCTCATCCTCGACCAGCAGCACAGTTTCGCAGCCGCCCTTTTCGTTTTCCTGAGATTTGGCTGGACTCAACTCTTCGGGCGCCTCCTCGACGCGAGGCAGGTAGATATAGAAAGTCGTGCCCGCTCCCGGCTCGCTTTGAGGAAATACGTATCCGCCGCTCTGTTTCACGATCCCATATACGGTGGAAAGACCGAGGCCTGTGCCCTTGCCTTTTTCTTTCGTAGTAAAGAACGGCTCGAAAATTCGCGACTGCGTTTCCTTGTCCATGCCATGTCCCGTGTCGCTTACGGAGAGCACGACATAGCGGCCGGGCTGGATGAAGCGATGCTCGCGGAAATTCTGGCGCACGGTAACGTCGGAACTCTGAATGGTGATCTTCCCGCCTGAGGGCATCGCATCTTTGGCGTTGACCACAAGATTCATGATAACTTGCTCGAGTTGTCCGGCGTCAGCGCGCGTGCGACCGGCCTCCGGAGATAGGCGCGTAATCAGGCTAATGTCCTCGCCAATTAACGGCCGCAGCAGGCGCTCCATGTCGCCGATGACGGTGTTGACATCTACCACTTTCAGTTCGAGCAACTGTTTGCGGCTGAAGGCCAGCAGTTGCCGGGTCAGTGTGGCCGCGCGATCCGCCGCCTGTTGAATGCTTTGCACTCTCTGGTACATCGCGTCGCTCGACTTCAATTCCTCCAGCAGCACCTCGGTGTAACCGTTGATAACCATCAAAAGATTGTTGAAATCGTGGGCTACGCCTCCCGCTAGCCGGCCGACAGCCTCCATTTTCTGGGCCTGGCGAAACTGTTCTTCCAATTGGCGCCGGTCGGTGATGTCCTCGGCGATGATCTCGAGCTCTTCCGCAGGCTGTTCGGCTCCGCTGACCGGACGTCCGCTCAGGCGCACCACGATGACATGGCCGTCCTTGGCTTTCCACTGTACTTCCACGCCGTTCAGGCTTCCGGTGCGGCGATAATCTTCGATCAGACGGTCGAGTTCCTTGGGATTGAAGAAGACGTCTTGCCTCGTATCCAGCCTGAGAACTTCCTCCACCGAGCCGTATCCCAGCATCGCAATCAGCGCCGGATTCACATCCAGAAACTTGCCGCCCACGGTGCAGCGATAGATGCCGTAGGCGGCGCTGAGAATCAGCGAACGATAGCGCGCTTCCGAGCGCCGCAGAGCCTCTTCATAGCGTTTGTGCTCAATGGCGGTCGCGATCTGCTGCGAGACGAATTTCAGAATGTCGCGATCCCGTTCTCCGAAGCGGACGTTTTCGCTGTAGCTCTGCACGACCAGGGCGCCGATGCAGCCATTGCTGCCCATTAAAGGCACGCCCAGCCAGTCGAGCGAAGCAGCGCCGATGAGGTCGGCTTCGCCCCGCCGCACCAAATCTTCGAAGACATCCGGCGTTGCCAGCAGCGGCTCGCCGGTTCGGATCACGAACTCAGTCAGACCGCGCCCTAGGCGCTTGGGGAAAGGTGTCGGGTCGTGTTCATCCACGAAATAAGGGAAATTCAAGAGTTGCTGGTCGAAGTCCAGAAGCGCGATGTAGAAATTTCGCGCATACATCAATTGGCCGACGATGGCATGAATCGCCGCAAAAAACTGCTGCGGATTCTCCACCGAGTGCGAGCGCGCGGCGATCGCATACAGCGCCGAATTCAATTCCTCCGCGCGCTTCTGCTCGGTAATGTCGCGGTACGAAGCATAGGTTGCCACTCTCCGTCCATCGACCGTCACCGGAGAGGCCGAGACCAGAACGTCCACCAGCGATCCATCTTTTCTCCGCCGGCGGGTTTCGAGCGAGAGTTTGTTTCCCTGGCGCACGCTATCGGCGATCCACACGGTTTCCGCGGAGCGGTCTGGTGGGACAATCAGTGAATCGATGATGTTTCCCTGGGCTTCATCGTCCGCAAATCCGAACAAACGCGTGAACTCGTCATTAATCCGGATGATGCGCAAATCGAGATCGAGAATGCTGATTGCCTCCGGAGCGTGTTCCACAATCTGTTCAAGGTAGGCTTTTTCGATATCCAGGGAGTGTGCCGCGGCATGGCCATTGTCATGCGGGTCCGGAGAGATCCGCCTCAGCGCTGGTGGATCGCCCTGCTGGCGCGCTTCGCGTAATGTCTTTGCCCGCAGTACTTCGGCCGAAGCGGCTGACGGGGTGAGCTTCTCCCCCATACTTGGTTTCCTTCCGATTGCACCGGCAATAGTGCGATGGTACCGACCTCGGTTTGGGGCAGAAAGTTACCGGAGTAATGGAGTGTCCAAAATGGGAATGAGGCTCACTACAGAGAATTCGACAGAACCTCACAGGTGCGGCGGAGAGTTTCGCGCTGATCCTCGGTTACAATCAGGAATTCGAATCCGCAGCGCAAGCCTTCACAGTACCGCGCGATTCCGCGCACTTTCATGAAGTAAGGCGAGACTGGAATGGGAAATTCCATGGATACAACTTCGCCTACCTGCAATTCCGCGCTGAGAGTGGCTCCCACGCCGTCCTGTCCCAGTTCACTGGTGCGCCCCCAGAGCGAGTTGTTCGCGCCGTCCCGAAATACTGTCAGCTGAATGCGGGCGTCCAGACGATGTCGAGTAAAACGCCGGGTCCGGCCGTATGCAGGAGACGTCGCGGGGCTTTCGTTGTTCAATCTAGTCCTTCCATCTCTGCCCCGAAGGGATAAAACCAGTCGGAATTCAGTTGCCGTGAAGAGGATATCCCGACTCCAGGGGCAGCTTTCCGGCGATCTTCACCACCTGAACCGCTCCGGTGATGGAATACACGTCGACCAGACCGATCGCCCCTGGAATGGATTCTACTTTGTGAATGATGTCTTCGTCGCTGTTTCCCACGATGATCGTCGGCCGGTCGGCCCGGTTGTGATTGGCTGACGCAATCAACTCCCGCACGTCCGCCGAAGTCGTGGCATAGATCTTATCCTCAACGATTTTCAGATCGGCGGACCCGGGCTGGCGCATGATGATGGTTACGGGTTTGCCGTCCGGCCACCGCAGCATCTGCCCCTTGCACACTTTCACCAGGTCGGCCATCGTGATGGCAGGAAGAGAATTGTTCTTGTTGGAGACCAGAGCCATATCCTTGGCCGCGACCGTGGAGGTCAGAGGACCCATCGCGAGCATGAATGCCAAAATTCTCTGCGACCAGGTCTTTCCGGCAAGATTGAAGGCGGTCATGTTGAGATTGTCCTTCAGATGGGCTTATGGCTCAACGGCTTGAAGGTCCATGTACCACCGGAAGAAACAGGCAGATCAGGCGTAAGAGGTCAGTTTGTAGAGGTAAAACACCCAGCATCGACGGCTGTCGCCCTGCAATCTGTGACCTGTGACCACTGAACCCCTGACTTGGTCTCTTGTAAACCTGCGTAAAGCCGCGTGACAATCGCCGCCGGCCCATCTAGCATATTAGTGATGCCGTATCGGTCGAACGCCGCTGAAGCCTGGTATCCGGAGCCTTCGGACACGCCTGCAGAGCATCCGATCAACCTGTTGCCCCCTGCCGCCCTGACGCAGCCCCTGTGGAAGTCGTTGCTCACCAATCTCCGGGGCACCTTCGCGCCGGAAAAGCTGCCGCCACTTCATCTTACGTCGCGTCCGGTCGATGTCGGCCTGCCCCTCGGCGAGCGCCTCCTCTTGCCCTGGTTTCGAACCGTGTTCACCAACATTGGGGACGTAATCTCTCCCGAGACGCTGCCTCCGCTGGAACTGGAGTCGATCCCAGTCGATGTAGGGGAACTGATCACCGACCAGCTCAGTCACTTCTGGTTCAGTTCCTTGCTGCGGAATCTCGCGGATCGGCTGGTTCCGGAAAAGATGCCGGCACTCGAACTGACTTCTAAGCCGGTGAGCAATATCATCCCCGAAACCTGGATCCTGCTGCCTGCCTGGTCAGAAGTGATCAGCACGCCGAAGGTGTTCTATCCTGATAAGCCGAAGCTGGCCAGTCCGGTCGTGTCTGCTCCGGTATTCACTCCCGTGACCGTCCTGGAAGTGGAAGCGGCCCCCTCGAAGCACCCGACCGAAGCAGCAGTCCTTCGCGATCTGCGGCGTTCCCGCATTCGCCGCGGCATCTGGATCAGCATGGCCGCCGCCCAGGTGGTCTACCTGATCGTGATTGCCGTCTGGCCTCACTAAGAGATTCGTATCATGGCATTGCTTTTGCGGCCGCGGAAAAACGCGGCGAGTGCTTTTGGGTGGCGCAGCGGTTCACCGCTGCGGTTTTCGGCCTGTTTTGAATCAGGCATTAGGCACTGCGGGCGTCCCTAAGCACGGGCCGAACCGCTGATTGCTGAAGGCTAACCACTAACCACCAATCACTAACCACTGCCTCAAAACGTCGTCGACACCGAGAACCGGAAAGTCTTCCGCGGTTCCCTCAGCGTGTAGTTCGGCCCGAGCGAATCGATGGTGTTCTGGTAGGTGTAGAGCGCAGCCCCGTAGTTCGTGTCGAAGGGGAACATGTCTTTCGTGATCGGCACCGGAGGATTGGTGTTGCTGTCCAGACGCAGCGGGTTATATGCCCAATAGATACGGAACGGAGCGTTAATCACCGGCAGCATGACTTGTAGTTCAAGTCCGGTGGACATGCGGGGCACCCAGTTGGTCCCTGGAACGGGCTGGAGGAATTGCGAGAAATGAAGGTTTTGTCCGCCAGTACATTGCAGGGCGGGATCCAGGGCCGGGCAGCCAAAAAGCGTGTTCCTCAAATCGTCAAATTGCCCCTGATTGATCTTCAGTTGGGACTTGCGAACGATCGGGTTGATGCCCACGTCCATGAAAGGTGCGAGTACCACCGGACCGGCGATGGTGATGCGGTATTCCAGATTCCCCGTCAAACTCAGATCACCTCCCGGCGTCACCAGTTGCTGGAAGGGAACAGGAATATTCCAGCAGTTGGAGACTGGCGCGCAATGGCCGTTCGCGTCCGAGCCCACCGGAATACGCGGATCCTTGGGTACGAACGTATTGTCCGGATTGCGTAGTGAGACGGACTGCGCGCTGGCCAGGAAGGCGATCGGTGAGATGGTGCGCGTGTCAAAGCCGCGCAGATCGTTGTCGCCGCCAAGATACGAGCGTTCGAACGGCGGCGCCACCACGCCGTTGTATCCCGTAATAAACGACCCCTGCACGTTATAGCCGATTGCGTTCCGCCGCTTGTTCACCGGGAAGAACTGCTTGTATTGCACGATCGGGCGGATGGTGTAGACCGTGCCGCCCAATCCGGAGAACTCGCCCCCGATGAAGAGGCTCTTGCCATGGTGCGGCTGGTACGCGGCGTCGAGCGTATTCATCGTGAAGCTGGGAACGATCTTGCTGGTAAGAATTCCGTTCAGCGCATTCGGTCCGCTGATGCCGCGGAAGTTGATGTTGGTGAAGAGCAATTTCGAGGCATCGCTGACCGCCACCAGCGACGAGCGGTCGATCGAATAGCTGATGCCGATCCGCTTAAACGATCGCCGCAGAGGATAGCTCACCGAGACGCTCGCGCCCGTGCTCGACTGGGTATAGTTCTGCAGGTTCTGCAAGATCGCTGAAGGCAGGTTCAAATTCTGCCCCGTCTGAATCGAATATTGCCGAGCCTGATCGTAGCTGGATTTGCGCGTATATACCTGGAATCCTGCCTGAATCGGACGGTCGAACAAGTACGGCTCGGTGAATCCGAAAAGCAAATCGCGCTGCCGGTTGCCCAGGCTGGCTTGTACGGAAAGCGTTTCGCCCAGCCCCAGGAAGTTGTTGGTGCTGTAGGTCAGGCCGATGAAAGCTCCTGCCAACCCGCTGACGCCGCCCTGGAGTCCGATCTGGTTCTTGCCTCTTTCATGCACCTTGAGCGTGAGGTCCACGGTACCATTTTTTTCATCGAGCTTGCGGTCGGTGGTGTTGGGATCGTCGGGCTTAAGTTGATCGAAATAGCCGAGCTGGTTCAGCCGTAACAGGCTAAGTTCCCACAAGCGAGAGTTGTAGACCTGTCCTTCTTCGAGGGCGATTTCGCGGCGGATGACCTTGTCCCGGGTGGTGGTGTTGCCCGTGAACTCGATGCGGCGAACGTTGAACTGTTTGCCTTCGTCGACGTCAATCTCCAGGTCCACAGTTTTCTTGTCGTCGTCGAACGTAGTATTGGGAACAGGGGTGAAGTTAATGTAGCCGGCCTCGCCGTATGCCTTGGTGAGATTTTGCAGTCCTTTGGCGACCTTTTCGCGGGAAAAGATCTCGCCGTCTTTCATCGGGAACAAGCTGCGCAAAGCAGCGGTGTTGGGAATCGCCTTGTTGTTCTTGAAAGTGATCTTGCCCAGCGTATAGCGCGCCCCTTCGTCAATAGGCATGGTGATGTCCACCGCTTTGCCCGGACCGGACTGAAGCAGCGGAATATGGAACCCGGTGTGGCCAGTGTCGTGAATGTCAGTCTTGGGATCGTCAACCAGCACTTTAAAGTAGCCGCGATTCTGAAACTCGGACCGGACGCGCTCCGTATCTTCGCTGAGCTTGGTGGCGTCGTAGGTCTTGGCGAACAGACTCTCCAGGAAGATCGACTTGGGGATGCCGATCGGCTTCAGATTCTTCATCGACGCCAGCAGGGTTCGACTGTTGATGTGGTGGTTGCCCACAAAGCGAATCTTCCCCACCTTCACCTTGGGACCCTCGCGGACCACAAACGTCAAGCCCACCGCCGCCGGTGGAATCGGGCGAATCTCGCTGCGGATAGTCGCAAACTGCCGGCCATGCTCCGCCAGCAAGTCCTTCAAAGTAACTTCCGCCTTCTTGATCTTCGTTGGATCGTACTGGCTCTCCACCGAAAGCCCGACCTTGCGTTCTTTGAATCGGTCGAGGACGTCACTGACCGAAACCGAACTTAAGCCGGTGTAATTGATCTCGCGAATGGTCGGCCGTTCTTTCACATAGATGTGGAGAATCCAACCCTTCGGAGTCTGCTCACGCTCGAAGCGGATATCCTCGAAGTAGCCCGTATTCCACAGTGAGTTGAAGTCGCGTTCGATAGCCGCCTGGTCGTAAACATCTCCCACGTGTGTGAAAATACGGGCTTTGACGGTTTCAGCCGGGATGCGGCGGTTGCCATGAACGGAAATCCCGACAACCAGGTCCTGTTGCGCGAGTGCGGGCAGCGCAAGCAGCAGAAACGCCATCCATCCAAGGACCTTGCCCGAGGCGCAGAAGTCTCCCCAACCCCCTGAGAAAAAAGAGGATGGAAGCACACCTCTGCCGCTCGACGCACTTACGCGGCGGCGCAGGTCTAAGGCGCAAGGGATTTCCTGATGACGGCGATGAATCGCAACGACCTCGAAACGCCTGGAGTTAGGAAAACGGTAATTATACGGTAGAGTCCGGCGGGGCGTCCAAGCGAGAGGAATTCTCTCCCACCGAGTCACGCCCGATAAAGCTCCACCTCAACACAGACGGAATAGAAGGTCGCCGCGTTGCCCATGTCCGTAAGTTTTTCTGAGGTCAGTGCATTAATGTTCCTGTCACCGGTGCCGAAACGAGCCCAATCGAGTCGGGTGGCGACCACACCGGGCGGCACCGATCCGTTGACTTTGGCTTGTAGAAGCATCTCCCCGCGGTCGTTGTAGACGCGAACCCGGCTGCCGTCATGGATCCCGCGCGGTTTCGCATCGCCGGAGTGCATCTCGATCAAACCCAGCAGCGGCTCCATCTTGCGGACCGTAGGAAGATTCGAAAACGTAGTGTTCAGCAGGTTATCCGGCTTCCGCGACAACAGTTCCAGTGGGAATTTCGCCCCTTGGACGCCATGACGTGATTCCTCAGGCGGCGTAAATGCTAGCACCGGATCGAGTCCCATGGCCTTCAACGTTTCGTTATAGAACAGCGCCTTGCCCGACGAGGTTCCGAAATTACCGTCCTTGAACGGAAGGAACGGCAGGTTCGCCGCCGGGGGCGTGCTTCCGTTCCCGGAGAAATTGAGCCGGATGTGGTCTTCTTCCTCCAGTCGCTCCCGCGTGATGCCCTTTAACCAAGGGTTTGGAGAGGCCAGGGCGCTCTCGATCATCGAATCCACACTCTGCCGGAAACACTCATCCTCAAATCCCATCCGGAGCGCAAGCCCTCGAAACAGCTCCACGTTAGAGCGGCTCTCGCCCAGAGGCTCGATCGCCTGTGTCGATACTTGCAGGTAATAGTGTCCGTAAGCGCCCTGCAGGTCTTTGTGCTCAAAAAAGGTGGTCGCCGGCAAAACGATGTCGGCATAATCGGTGGTGTCGGTAAGAAACTGCTCGTGCACCACCGTGAACAGGTCGGGACGTTTCAATCCGCTAATCACCGTATTGCTATCGGGACAGACTGCCGCCGGGTTCGAACTGTAAACGAACAGCGCTTTGATGGGCGGATTATCCAGCGAAGTCAGCGCCGACCCCAGCTGCGACATATTTACCACCCGCGCCGGACGTCCCAGAGCTTTCTCCATCAACTCCGGCATCTCCACCGCCGTTTTGTTCAAACCAAAGGCCCCGCTGGTCGACAATTGCAGTCCGCCGCCCACTTCCTTCCACGATCCGACTAGGCAGGGAAGCATCGTCACCGCCCGCATCGCCGACCCGCCATTCTCCGACCGCTGCACTCCGTAATTGACGCGGATCACCGACGGCCGCTGCCTCGCATATTCGGTCGCCAGCTTATGAATGTCGGCGGCTGAGATTCCCGTCCAAGCCGCGACTTTGTCGAGCGGATACTCCTGAACCCGCGTTTTCAGTTCGTCGAAGCCAACCGTGTGTTTCGAAACATAGTCGGCATCGTACAAGCCCTCATTGATGATGACGTGCATCATCCCGAGAGCGAGCGCAACGTCGGTGCCGGGATTGATGGGCAAATACCAGTCCGCACACTTAGCCGTGCGCGTCTTATACGGATCAATCACGATCAGCCGCGCGCCCTTCTGCCGCGCTTCCTCAATGAAAGGCCACAGATGCACGTTGTTGCTGTGAGTATTCGATCCCCAGACGATGACCGTTCGCGCCTGCGCGAACTGTTCCGGCTCGGTGCCAAGCTGTACTCCGATCACCGACTTCAAGCCCTCTTCGCCAGCGGTGGAGCAGATCGTTCGATCCAGTTGCGACGCCCCCAGCCGGTGAAAAAAACGCCGGTCCATGGAAGCGCCATTGAGCTCTCCCAGCGTGCCTCCGTAAGAGTAGGGAAGAATCGACTCAGGACCGTACTCGTCAGTCGCCTGACGCAGCTTGCTCGCAATCTCGTCGAGCGCCCGGTCCCAGGAAATCCGTTCAAATACTTGTTGGCCAGAAGCGCCCGCCTGGGGTGGTCCTTTCGGCACGCCTTCTTTCCTGCGTATGGGGTAAAGGACGCGCTCAGGCGAATACACGCGGTCCAAATACTTGGTGACCTTGGCGCATAGAAATCCGCGCGTCACCGGGTGCGCGGGATCGCCTTCCAGATGCGTGGCTCGTCCGTCCTCAATCGTAATCAGGACGCCGCAGGCGTCCGGGCAGTCGTGCGGACAGGCGGCGTGTACAACCTTCTCCATAGCTGATCATTATAAGAGATTCCCCCGTGACCCCTGTGGTTAATGGGTTTCGTGGCCGTCGCCGGGAGGCCTCCTACGGTTTCTTCGCCGCCGGCGCGCTCAGATACTTCTCCATCGGAATCTCAAAATACATCAGCTCGTTCCCCCCCGCGTCGCGAACGCCCGTCACATAAAAGTTGGCTCCCGCCAGCGGCGTCGAACTATCGGACACATCGAAGAACAGAAAGCCAGATGCGGTGGAATGCGGCTCTACCGATCGTGCCCCGAACTGGGCCATGTTGATCTCTTCCATCGTCTTGGAACTCACCGCGCCCTTCACTTTCTTACTCGGTAGCGGAATCGGCAACTGCACGCCCGGACGGTCGTTGCGCGAAGGATGTGACAATCGCCGCACCAGATCGTCGGTATCGGCCGGGAGGAGCTTGGTGCGGTCCACCGTGATCAGTTGGGCCTTCATTCCGCTCAGCGCGACTGGCTCGTCGCCATCATTGGTCACGATGAAGAAAACCGGAAGGTAGCCGTAGCCGTTGAAATTGGTGTTGAAGATCTGAGCCTTGTCGGCCATGTCGTAAGGATCAACCGCGATCACAACTTTCTCCATCGGATGATCGTCGTGCGCCGGATAGTTACGAGCCGCTTGCGCCGTTGGCATGACGAATTCTTTTCCTGCCTCGGCCCACAGACAGGAAACGACCACAACCGCAACCACTGCGACGACAGTTTTAATGTTTGGAATACAGGGTGACCTGCGCATAACTGAATTATAGGATGCCTCCGGCAAGTAAAACCGATGTTCCGTCCGTTTAGAATGTGACTCTCGCAATGTATGGACTCTATAGTGCGCTGCTCGTTCTGTTCCTGCTGGTGACGCTGCCCTACTGGCTGCTGCAGATGATGCGCCACGGCAAGTATCGCGCCGGGCTGCGGCAGCGGCTGGGCCGAGTGCCACCGAATCTGAACGTCGATCCCCCAACGCCCACCATCTGGGTCCATGCCGTTTCGGTAGGAGAAGTCGTGGCGTCGAGTGCGGTGGTAGAAGCGCTGCAACAGAAATTCCCCGGCCATCGCGTCGTCGTTTCCACCACCACCGATACTGGACAGAAGCTCGCCGTCCGCCGCTTTGGCATGGCCCATGTCTTCTACTTTCCGCTAGACTTCGCGTTTGCGATTCGTCCTTATATGGCAGCGTTGCGTCCGGAGTTGGTGGTTGTGGCGGAAACCGAGTTTTGGCCAAACTTTCTCCGTCTCGCAAAAGGCAGTGGGGCGCGGCTTGCGGTTATTAACTGCCGAATTTCTGATCGTTCGCTTCCCGGCTATAAACGATTTCGCTTCTGGCTGCCGCGGGTGCTCGACAATGTGGACCTGTTCCTCGCGCAAACCGACGAAGACCGCCGCCGGCTGATTGAGATTGGCGCCCGGGAAGCAAGCGTCTCCGTTACCGGGAATCTGAAGTTCGACGTTGCTCCGCCGTCCCCGCCCGCGATCGTTGCCAGTTTGCGCGAGAGCTTCCTTCAGTCCGACGCGGGCCCCGTACTGGTTTGTGGCAGCACGTTACAAGACGAAGAAGGATCATTGCTCTCCGCCTTCCGCAATATTCTGGTGATCCATCCCAAGGCGGTGATGATTCTGGCGCCCCGCCACCCTGAACGTTTTACCGAGGTTGCCGGCTTGGTCGAGAGTCTGGGTTTTCGCATGTTCCGGCGCTCCTTGTGGAGCGGAGAAGCGCTCGCGGGATCGGTGTTCCTGGTGGACAGCATCGGCGAACTGGCGGCGCTGTATTCCCTGGCTACCGTGGCCTTTGTGGGAGGCAGCCTGGTCCCTCGCGGCGGACACAATATTCTTGAGCCCGCTCTTTATGGAGTGCCGGTTGTCACCGGCAATTACTATGAAAACTTTCGCGACATCGTGAACTACTTTCGCCATCGCAACGCTGTGCGCGTCGTTGGATTAGCGGAGCTTCCTCTCGTCTTCATGGAATTGATCGACAGCGCGGAAGCGCGCGAAACCCTCGGCCGCAACGCCCTGGCAGCGCTCGAATCGCAGCGCGGCGCCACCGCCAGGACTGTCGACGCACTCCTCAACCTCATGAGCAAAGGCCCCCAATGAACCCGCTGAGCGGAGTCTTCGGCGCGGCGATCGCTCTGCGGAACACGCTTTTCGACCGGGGCATTCTGCCCGCGCTTGTGCTGGAGCGGCCCGTTGTGAGCGTCGGAAATCTTTCCTCGGGCGGCGCGGGGAAGACTCCATTCGTAATCGCCCTCGGAGAACTCCTGAAACAACGCGGTATTCCTTTCGACGTGCTTTCGCGAGGCTACGGCCGCAAGACTCGCGGCGCGCTCGTGGTCGATCCTGCTGGAACCGCTTCGCATTTCGGCGATGAGCCCCTGCTGATCGCGCGGAAACTGGGTGTGCCTGTGGTGGTCGGCGAGAGCCGTTATGAGGCTGGGCGAGTCGCCGAGGAAAGATTCCACACGCAACTCCACATACTGGACGACGGCTTTCAGCACCGCTCCCTCGCTCGCGACTTCGACATTGTGTTGATCGGGGCGGGCGATCTTGAAGGCCGTTTGCTGCCAGTCGGACGGATGCGCGAGCCGGTGTCTTCTCTGCGGCGCGCGGATGCGATTGTCCTACCCGAGGGTCTCGTGATCGATACTCCCACGCTGCGCGCGAAGCCCATCTGGCGCATGCAAAGAGAAATCCACCTCACTCCCGTTGATCGGGCAAACCTGCAACTGGAGGGCACGGCTCTAGTGATACCGCAAGTTGTCGCCAGTGCCTCGCGGGAGGGCACGGCTTTAGCCGTGCCGCTAACGCCTTCCAAAAGTGGGGGCTTTAGCCCCGGGTTCACAGAATCCGCGGTCATATTCTGCGGCATCGCTCGACCCTCACAGTTTTTCACACAAGTGCGCGCGGCCGGGATCGTACCCGTTGCCGAGGTCGCTTTCCGCGATCACCACGCCTACGACGAACGTGACGTCCAGCGCTTGCTGAAGATGCGGGATGAACTTGGAGCGCGCGCATTCCTGACGACCGAAAAAGACGCCATTAACCTCGGGTCGCGAGTAGCCGCGCTCGACCCGCTCGCCGTCGCCGTCCTGAAAGTCACCGTGGACCGTCCCTCCGAGCTGGTGGACACAATTCTCGCCAGAATTGCTGGACGAAAGCCGCGCTCGTGAGAAAATCTTAGATTCCATCATGGCTAAGAACTCTCACAAGCACGTCAAAGAAAACGATCGCCTGCGCAAGATCGTAGAGGCGTTTCCCAAAACCACCGTCACCGTCCTCGGCGATCTGGTCGCCGACGAGTTCGTCTTCGGTGAAATTTCGCGCGTCTCGCGTGAAGCCCCGGTACTCATCCTCAAACATCGCGACCGCAGAGTAATTCCGGGCGGTGCCGCCAATGCCATCTGCAACCTGGCCGACCTCGGTGTCACTGTTTTGCCCGTTGGCGTCGTCGGCGACGATGAAGCTGGCCGGCTGCTGCTCCGCGCCTTTCGACACCGTCGCATTGCAGTCAGCGGCGTGCTCAAGGACAAGAAATACACCACCGTTACCAAGACCCGCATCCTCGCTGGTTTTGCCCACACCGCCGGACAGCAGGTGGTTCGTCTCGATCGCGAGCCCGCCGAGGGGCCAAATTCCCACCTTCGCCGGGAACTGGTGCTTTCCACCCGCGAATATGCCCGCGCCTCGGACGCGCTACTGGTCTCCGATTACGGATACGGCGCCGCCACTCCAGCCCTGCTCACTGCGGTTCGCGAAAAGCGCGGCATCGACAAGGTTCCGGTCACTCTCGACTCTCGCCATCGCATGTTGCAATTTTCCGGCGTCACCGCCGCCACTCCGAACGAAGCCGAAGTAGAAGAGATTCTCGGCATCCGCATTGGCGACGATTGGAACCGTCTGATGGCGGCGGGAGAACAGATCGTCGGCGAAATGAAACTGGAATCGCTGCTGATCACGCGCGGGAAGGATGGCATGGTTGCCTTCCCGCGCCGACATCGGGCGATCGACCTTCCGATCTATGGTAGTGACGAAGTCGCCGACGTAACTGGCGCGGGCGACACTGTCATTGCGACCTTCACCGCCGCACTGGCCGCGGGCGCCGATACCGAAGAAGCGGCACACCTCGCCAACTACGCTGGCGGCATTGTGGTGATGAAGCGCGGGACCGCGACTGTCAGCCAGCAGGAATTGCTTCAGGCGCTCGAACACGCAGCGCCCCTGACTCGACCCCATTGAGAACCTCCGTCCATCCTAAGATTCTTACGCGCGAACAGCTTCAGCATCGCGTCGCAGAGTGGCGGCGAGCCGGAGCTCGCATCACCCTCGCCAATGGTTGCTTCGATCTCTTGCATGTCGGGCATGTGCGCTATCTTCATGCCGCGCGAGAACTGGGCGGGAAACTGATCGTCGCCGTGAATTCGGACGAATCCGTCCGCGGGCTCAAGGGTGTGGGCCGTCCCATCATGCCGGCCGCGGAACGCGCGGAAATTCTCTCTGCTCTTGCCGACGTGGATGCCGTCGTGATTTTCCCCGAGAACGACGTGCGCGCCCTCATCCGCGAAATTCGTCCAGACTTTCAAGCCAAGGGCACGGACTACACCGCCGAAAGCGTCCCCGAGCGCGCAGAAGTCGAAGCCTGCGGCGGACGCGTCGCCATCGTGGGCGATCCCAAGGACCATTCGGCGAGTGAAATCATTCGCTCGCGGCTCACTCCGCCGAGCCAGTGAAAGGGTAATGACCGCTGACACTTCTCCCGCGACTGAACGTCCCTTTGAACGCCTGCTGATCGTGCGCCTCAGCGCCATGGGAGACATCATTCACACGCTGCCGGCGGTCGAGGCGTTGCGCGGGGCATTTCCCGATGTCACTTTGGGATGGGCCGTCGAAGAGCGCTGGGGCGAATTACTTTGCGCCCCCGGCTATCCGCGATCGGGGCCGCGTTCATCGCAGCGTCCTCTGGTCGATCGCGTGCATCTGGTCAACACGAAAGCCTGGCGGCGCGCCCTCTTCTCATTCCGTACATGGCAGCAGATAGCGGGCGTCCTTCGGGAATTGCGCGCGATTGGCTACGACGCGGCCGTCGACTTTCAAGGGGCAGTGCGCACGGCTCTTTTGGCGCGAAGGTCCGCCTCGGTGGTGTACGGCGATACAGATCCTCGCGAGAACATTGCCAGGGTCTGGTACACGCGCCCGATCGCGACGGTTGGAGAGCACGTTGTACAGCAGGCGATTTCGTTGGCCCAGTCCATGACGGATCGACCCGTGCGCCCAACGAAAGTGGCGTTCCCCGTGGACCCCAGCGCAGAGAATCGCGTCACGACGATGATAGGCGGCGCACGCGACT
Source organism: uncultured Acidobacteriota bacterium (assembly GCA_963799305.1). Lineage (GTDB taxonomy): Bacteria > Acidobacteriota > Terriglobia > Terriglobales > Acidobacteriaceae > Acidiflorens. The sequence continues at coordinate 286,674 of CAWCWX010000006.1, forward strand.
TCGTGATTCTCAATCCAGGCGCAGGATGGGGCGCAAAGCAATGGCCCGCACAACGCTACGGACTAGTCGCGAGCGAACTTGCCATAGATGGGTTGCGAGCGCTCATCAACTACGGTCCGGGAGAAGAAGAATTAGCAGCGGCGGTGGAATCCGCGAGCGCGGGCGCGGCGCGAAAAATCTCCTGTTCTATCTCCGAGTTGATCGCACTCACCCGCCGCGCCCGCCTGTTCATTGGCGGCGACACTGGGCCGATGCATCTGGCAGCCGCCTTGCAAATTCCGGTAGTCGCGATCTTTGGCCCGACCAATCCCGCGCGCAACGGCCCGTTTGGCACGTCTTCGATCGTTCTGCGCAGTGCCAGCAGCCTGACCAGCCATGCTCGCCATCGCGAGCCGGAAAAAGGTTTGCTGGAAATTTCCGCGGAAGAAGTGATCGCGGCGGCGCGTAGACTGCTGGAGAGCGATCATGCCTGAACCACTGTCATCGTCTCCGCAACCGGCGATCTCGACCTGGTCCCGTGTCGCTCGTCGCATTCGCGTGCCGTTGAGTTTTGCCTTCGCGATCGCCTACCTGTGGCTGGCGCATCCGACCCGAACTTCGCTGCTGGCGGGCGGGCTGCTCCTTTTGCCCGGACTGCTGCTGCGCGGCCTCGCCTCCGGCCACGTGCAAAAAGATCGCATGCTGACGACCAGCGGACCGTATGCTTACACGCGCAATCCGCTGTATCTGGGATCGCTGATCATGGCGGCTGGATTCGCTGTGGCGGCGCGGAGTTGGTGGATTCCAGTAATGCTGCTGGTGATCTTCCTCATTATTTATGTTCCAGTGATCGCTGGCGAAGAGCGCTATCTGCGCCAGACATTTCCCGAATACGACGACTACGCCCGCCACGTGCCTCGTTTCGCGATGCGCCTGACGCGTTACGGCAATCAGCAGGGCGGATTCTCCGCCGAGCGATACTGGAAGCACCGCGAGTACCAGGCAGTTGTGGGATGCGTGGTTGTGCTCGCGATTCTGGCGGCGAAATTAATGTTGTAGCCCCACTTCTTTTCGAATGATCGCGAGAGCTTCCTCCTGAATTCCGGACTCGTCGCCAAACCCGATTAGCCATCGCACTTCGGGTTCGCGTCGGAACCAGGTCATCTGTCGTTTGGCGTAGTTCCGATGAGCCTGCTGCGCCGCTGTCATCGCGGATTTGCGCTCGATCTCTCCGCGCAACACTTGCATGGCTTGTTTGTAGCCCAGCGAAGTTAAGGGCCAGACGTTATCGCCATATTTTTTCCAGAGTTCTTCCGTCTCGGGGATCAATCCCTGTTCAAACATCGCGGCCGCGCGAAGATTAATGCGTTCATAAAGCGCTTCGCGATCGGGGCTCAGGCCAAGGCGCAGAATCCGGAAACCGCGCAGTGGTTCGCGTCCTTCCTGCCAGAGTTCGGTCATCGAACGCCGCGACGCCATGCTGACCTCGAGGGCACGAATTACTTTGGGAACGTCGTTGGCATGAATGCGTTCAGCGGCGGTCGGATCGAGTCGGCGCAAGATGCGATGCAAGCGTTCCGGTCCATTCTGTTCCACTCGACGCCTCAATTTGTCGCGCAAATCCTGCGAGCGTTGCGGGCCAGCGAATAACCCTTCCAGCAAAGCGCGGAGATAGAGGCCGGTTCCTCCGCTTACGATCGGAAGACGTCCGCGCGCGGCGATTTCGTTTATGACCTGACGTGCCCGACGCGCATACTCTCCGGCGCTGATAGTTGCGACAGGATCGACGAAATCGAGCAGGTGATGCGGGATCTCAGCTCGCTCTTCGGCAGTTGGCTTGGCAGTGCCGATTTCGAATTCGCGATACATTGTGACCGAATCGCAGTTGACAATCTCTCCGCGGAAGCGGCGCGCGATTGCCAGAGACAGCGCAGTTTTCCCGCTCGCGGTAGGCCCGAGCACCACCACCAGCAGCGGATCGCGAGGCGGCAACGTCAGCGCAGCGTCCAATTGATGTAGGCCCAATAACGAGCTAGCGTCAAAATCAGCAACAGGATTCCGATCAGGAGCAGGCCGGTGGCCTCGGCGGCATAAGCATGATGGCGATGACGGTCTCTTACATCTTCGCGGGACACCGGCTTGGGGGCGGGAGCGGCCACGGCGACATTGTATCCCCTTCGTGAAACATTCATGACGACATCCGCTCCTGATTCGTTCTTCCGCCCGCGGTGTACACTACGGGCGCATTATGCCGACGCCGCCTTCGAGCAGTGAATCCGGGCTTCTGCGATTTGGTGTTTTTGAGGCCGACTTGGCGGCCGGAGAACTCCGCAAGAATGGCGCTCGCTTGCGATTGCAGGAGCAGCCCTTTCAGGTCCTCGTCGTTTTGCTGGAAAATGCCGGACAAGTGGTGACGCGCGACGACCTCCGTCAAAAAATCTGGCCGGCCGATACTTTCGTTGATTTCGATCACAGTCTGAATACTGCAGTGAACAAGATTCGCGAGGCCCTGGGTGATTCCGCTTCCAGTCCGCGGTTTGTCGAAACGCTTGCGCGGCGCGGATACCGCTTTATCGCTCCGGTGAATGGCGTGGACGTGCTGACGTCGAAATTTCCCCATACGACGACCGGAGAGCCGGATACCAGAACAGGAATTGCGTTGCTGCCCGATCTGCATGTGCCCGCTCCCCATCGCGGTATGGTGCGGGGTTTGTTTGCGCTGATCCAGGCAATGTATCTGGTCTTTTACGTGAGCGCACTCTACCGGCTACATGCCGTGGACCGGTTGGCCAGCGAGTCCCTACCGGATTGGGGCGCTCGCCTGATAGTGATCGCGGTACTGGTGACGGGAGCGACCGGCATTCCGCTGCGGTTGTATCTGCTGTCGGCGGTGGGATTCGATTTTCGCAAGCTGGCCGAAACCTTTCGAAGATTGTTTCCCTTCGTGCTCGCGATGGACCAGCTCTGGGCGGTGGCTCCATTTCTACTCTTGCCACAGATCGGCATCGGACTGGCCTTTGCCGCTACGGCGGCGTTGCTGTATGTGCCCTTCTCGGAAAGAACCCTGGTGCGGATGGCGTATCCGGCGATGCGAGGCTAGATTTGAACAGCCGGGGGCATCCCTGACAGTTTAGACTGGGCACATCCCTGACAGTTTTTCGTTTCCTTGCATCCCGGTGAGGGGATGGGGTGCAGGGGAAGGGGAGGTTTGTTCCCCTTCCCCTGCCTCAGCAATGTAGAAGCCAGCCGGCTCCAGGACTTTCTTTCCCTTGGGATTTTTCGCCGTCGGCAGCGGAAATACTCGCCGTTGCCAGCTATCAAACCGCGCCAAGGGAAACTCAGCGAAGTAGACCGTATACCAACGCTCATCGATCGGCAACAGGCCCACGCGCTCGCCCCACAACACCTCGCTCAAAAATACGTCGTGCCGTTTCTTCCAGCGAAAGTGCCCGTGCGAATGCACACTGCGCACCAGCATCGTCGCCGGATATTCCGGCTCCCTCACCTTCGCAGGATACGCCCGCTGCGATGGCTCATACACGCTCGCCGGCGTCTGCATCTCCAGCGCTTCATGCGGCCGCACTTCGTTGTACTCCTGGCGGAAGTCTTGCAGCGCTCGCTGTTGCGACCGCCGATCCTCGGCCGGCGGCATCGCCACCTCTTGCTTTAGCGTGCGATGCATGCGCTCGTGTCTCCCGTTCTGCTCCGGATGTCCCGCCTCAATCTGCTCCGGCACGATCCCTAACTTGATCCACCACACCGCCAGCCGCGACAAGCCTCCGATTGCCGTCGAGGCGAAGGGTGCCCCGTTGTCGGTGCGAATCGCTTGCGGTAAGCCATACTGGCGGAACGCCGCTTCGAAGATCCCTTGCACCCGCGCCGTGTCCGTCTTCTCCACCGCCTGGCAGCGCAGCAGATAACGACTGTGCGCGTCGCTGATCGTCAACGGATCGATGCGCTCCCCATCCCCCGTGCGGAACCAGCCCTTGAAGTCCGCGCACCACACCCGGTTCGGCCCATCGGCATGCGCCAGCGGTGCGCTGTAGGCCGCCGTCTTCCGCCGCTTCTTGCGCGCTACCACCAACCCTTCCCGCTTCAGCAACTCACCGATCGTGCTCGCCGCCGGCCACTTCCGTCCCGGCTCGTCGCGCTCCAGCACCCGCTTCAACTTGCGCGGCCCCCAACGCATATGCGCTTGGCGTAGCTCCATTACCGGCTGCTCGATCTCCGCCGCGGTTTGATTCGGATGCCGCTCCGCCGCCCGGTTCCGTTCCGCCAGCCCGGCCACTCCCCCTTGCCGATACCGCCGCAACCAGACATAACCGGTTTCCCGCGCAATCCCGAAGCTCTGGCAGAGCTCCGTCATGGTTTGCTCATCCCGCTCATACTCAAACACAAACCGTAGCTTCTCTTCCATCACACTGCTCGCTTTCCATGGCATGCGCTCCCTTGTATCTCGCGCTCGCCACCGTTGGCAGTGTCAGCTATGCTCCCGGTCTAATCTGTCAGGCATCCGCCCGGTCTGTTACCGATTTTCGGGGTACCCCCTCCCCCCTCGATCCTTTGGAATCATGGAGTTAGCCCATGAATTCCTCGCAAAATATAGATTTCAGGTAGCTTATGGGCAAAATCTAGACAGCATTGAAGTTAGCGAACATACGGGGACGCAGCGCAGGTCGGTTATTGAAATCAAGAAACTCCGATTCTTGCCAGCCACACCCATGTAGATTTTCAAGGAGCTAAGGCAAAATGTACTATAACCCTTGGGCCATCGAACGATACTTATTATAGCTCGGATGTCAACCGAGATCGCCGCGAGAGTCTAACCTTGGGGTTGTGCAACCGATCTTGTCTAAGGAACCTGTCTTCCGCCCTTTCGGGGCTTCCTCACTTCCCCCTTTTGCCCACGCCTTGCGCCGTTTGCTGTAGTTCCTCGTTGGTCGAGCTTCGTCGCGAAACAGGGAAAGCGGAGAATGTGGCCGCACTCTCCGCCTCGGAACGCCACCACTCAGGGAGTCGTCGCGAGAAACAGGATCGGGGCCTGGCAAGCCCCCCCGGCTGCATGAAAGAAATACACCGCAGCCATTAGACTCCGTATGGTACTTCCAGCTGTCCTCTCCGAGAGAAGCCCCAGATAGTTGGCCATGGTGCCGCCAATCGTGCTTGCTGTCTGCACGTTGGTATGGTGTCCGGTCAAAAACGACGCCGTCGGCTCTTGGAGTGACGTTTGTCCTGCCTGCGCTTTGGCGGGGTGGGCGTTCTGTGGATCAGTGTTGTGGCAGCTACTGGGGTCGCCCGGAAAATCTACATACAACGTCAATCCCAGGAACTTCACCAAATCCCGGAACGACTCCCTGGAGTGAGTGCTGCAGCGGTCCGTGGGATCGTTCGGCGCGGCCGGTTCAATGACGAAGCGAACAGTCGGGGTGTCGACTTGCAGCAGGAGCGGGTTGAAGGTACCGCTGTCAGGAGTGCCGGCCAAAGAAAACCCGTTCAGGTCGGTGACAGTGTATTGCAAAGAAACAGAAGTAGCATAGTTTTGCTCCGTCGAATCGTCGGGAGGATAGATCGGACCCACGCGACTGCGAAATCGGCCCGCAGCGACGTACGCTGCCGGTTTGGGAAGCCGTATGACGTATCGTCCCGATTTATCGTCGAGCACGTGTTGGAGACTCTTGGCGTCAATCTTTGTCTGGGCAAAGCTAGGATCGAGTGTGCCAGCAATCGCGCCGCTGTGAGTTGGAACTGAGAGGTCGTAGACGCCCGCCGTCAGATTCGCACTATTGGAAGCCGCCACGTTGAGATCGCGATGGCTCGTCGTTTTGGGTGCGAGTGCCAGAACAGAGTTTGCGTCTCCCGGATCGGAGGCAAATGCCCAGGGGCCTTCGAATACGACAAAGACTTTCTCGCTAGTGGCAGACATGGACGCTTGTTTTTCCGGAGCGGGAGCGGTGGTTTTGGATTGATCGCAGGCGATGAGCAGTATTGAGGCCAGAAAAACGATGGCCATCGTAGTCTGTTTGCCTAGGAAATGGGCGCGGTTATTCATGGTCTGTTCTCCTGATCTAAGGGAGTTAGAAGCCGTATGAATTAGGTGATCGCGGCCCGCAGCGCTGGAAATCGACGCTGATGAAAAGAACCCTAAGGTCGTCCGTAAGCGGCAAAGGCCGCCCAGTAGTAAGGATGCCGAGTATGTGGGTTGGAAAGGATGTTGCGCGAGCTCAAACGGATCGCATCGGAGACCGTCTGTCCGGCCAGCGCATTGCGGTAAAAGTCATCCACGAAGGCTCGGGCCTGCACCGAATCCACTGCCCAGCGGCTAGCCACAACGTGCGGAACGCCTTCGCGAAGAAGAGTCTCGGCCACGCCGTTGAAGCCGCTCGATCCCCGGCTGCCTGCCGCAGTGCTGCAAGCGGAAAGAAACGCCAACTGCAGGTTCGGTAGCCTCACTCGGCGCAGAGCGTCGGCGTCCAGCAGGAGTGGGGCGATCGTCGGGGTGTCTGCGGCGAGAAACAATCCTGACTTGTTCGGCGTGGCAAGGGAATGCCCCGCAAAATGAAACACGGCAGCTCCAGGCAATTTGTCGACGACCATCTGGTAGGTCGCTTCCGGCCCCTTCAGCACGGTTGCAGAATGAAAGCCCCTGGACACGGTGTCCGCTTCCGCCGCCACATCGGGAAGAGCAATGAGTCCATCCGCGGTCGACGAAGCGGTGCTGGCCACGACCAAAGCCGGCAACTCGGCGGAGATGCCGGTGTCATTGTAGTTGTGATTGCGCGGGTGGAACTGCGCCGCGCGGCCCAAGGAATGAACCATGGGCACCCGTTCGATCAGATAGTGATCTTGCGCATCGAGCAGAGCTTCGAAGGGCACATTGGCGATCCATCCATCTGCTTCAATCACCAGGGTGCGTCCTGGCGCCAGCAATTGTTCCACCGGAGCAAAGAACGCCTTGTACAGGAGGCGAGCGTCCCGGCGCAAGGCGGGCATCTCGGACCTGGGATCGGAAGACAAATCGTGAAACCTCGCCGCTAACTCCCGTAAATCGCCGGTCGGCCGGCGATCCCAGAGTGCGTGGACACCCCGGTTGTCGTACACCCAGATCGCGAGACCGTCGGGGAGCGCCGCATAGGCGAGCACCGTCTCGTTAGTGAGGAGCGGAAGGCGGGGCTCCAAGCGGGGCAGAACGGGCATCGGCGGGTTGGTTATAGAGCGTGAAGAGGAAGGACGGGACGCAACCCTCTGCGGTGCCCCCAGATACCATTCGTACATCTCGAGCGCTTCCTGCGATCGTCCTTGCTCCAACTCGGCCTCGGCAAGGGCGAGATAGATCGGAGCCGCGTCCTTGCTCCAATTCGTGCGTTCGGCCTCGGACCGGAGAGTCGCCAGACTCTGCTCCGCGAATGCCACCGCGGGCCGGAGGGCCTGCTCGGCTTCGGCGTCAAGATGCCGGGCGAGCTGTAATTCGCCGAGCGTGGAATAAAACATCTGCGCCAGATAGTTGTTGGAGAGCGGGCGAATCTGGTTCTGGATTGACGTCAGCCGCACGATGGCGTCATCGAATCGGCCAAAGCGCGTTTCCAGGCGAGCGATCCGAATACCGCTTTCAATTGCGTAGTTACGGCTGGCTTCGGCGGGCGGCGCCAGGGCAAACAGGCGGGCCGCCTCGGCATACTGTCGTTCGGCGATATCGGGTCGCTGCGCGTCGGCGGCAGCCTCGGCCAGATCATTGTGCGCCCAGGCGCGCTGCAACGCGTCGGGACTGGAGTCCGCGAATTCGGTGGCCTCGCGCAAGCTGGCCATCCGAAAATTCGGCAAATTAAGCGATTGAGCGATTTCCGCCTCGTAGAAATAGAGGTTATATCCGCGCAAGGCCTGGAACTGTCCCGACCAGAAAGTATGTAGCGCAGTGCTGATGGATTTTGAAGCGCCGGTTTGATCGCCGGTAGAAAGCAGATCGGCCGTCGAAAAAACGACGGCGCGCAAGTGGAGAGCGCTATACCCACTCTTTTGAGCTAGATCAGCAGCGGTCGCAGAGGCCCGTTCGTCGGTGCCGATATCTCCCATCAAAAACGAACACACACCCTCTTCGAGTTCGAGCTGGATGTGCAGCCAGGAGTAGGAAAACCTGGACGATTCTGAAAGGGCGGTTTTGGCGCGCCGCCGACAAGATTCGCTACGCCGGGTCAACTGGTTGGCGAAGATCTGCTCGAACTGCGCGCGCAGCACGCCAGCCGTGTTCCCCGAAGCGAGAAACAAGCGCTCCGCCTTGACCGCCTGTTCGACCGAAGTGGTGTAGTCGCCGTCCCGGTTGCCACCCACGGCGCGAGCGAGCGAGGCCACCGCTGCGGGAAAATTTGGGGAAGAGGAACCATTCAGTAAGTCGGAGAGCCAGCGGTCGCGGTGCTCCCGGCCGATCAGGTCCGCCAAAAAAAAAAGCGCCGGCCTCACGGCCGTATCGGTCTGGGTTGCAGATTCAGGGTAGGCTTTCGGCAGCCAATCACGGATTACCCTATCGAGATATTCTTCGATGCGCTCATCCACTTTCGATCGGATCGCGGGATCGTCGCGCGATTGCACCAGTTGCGCGGGTGTGAGCAATGGCGAGGCGCGGCTCTGGTCGTGTAGTTTTAAATTTGCACGAAGTTTCTCCGCTTTCTCGCGCGCCTCCGTCGCCCATGGCGAACTCGGATCCACTTTCAGGTAGTGTCCCCAATCGTCGAGTGCCTGCTGGTACAGAAACAGGCTTTCCGACACAACGGCACGATTGAAAAGCGCCACGGGGTCGTTCGGCCGAAGGGACAGAACCTGGCTGAGTCTTTCGTAGGCAGCGGCGTAGTTTTTCTGCTGGAAGTTGGCGGTTGCCAGATCGGTCAGAATTTCTGGCGAGTGGGGATCGAGCTGCAAGGCCCTTACCAGAGTGCTTTCGGCAGCATTGTATTCTCCGTCGAGCAGATCGGCCTTGGCCTTTGCGTTGAGCCAAAAAGCATCGGAGGGATGCGAAGCGAGTTGGTCGTAGATCAGGGTTTCGGCTTTCAGTAATTCTCCAGGTGTATCCAGGAAAGTAGAAGTGGGCTCCCGCTCGCGGAGAAATCCTGTGCCCAGAGGGGCTTGCTGAGCCCCTGGCATACGTAATTCGCTGAAGCGCCTTGCGCTGGCGGCCTGCGCCAGCAACTCTCCGACTTGCTTCTTCTGATCCCGCTGAAATTGGTAACGATAACCGGCGATTGCGACTGCCAGAACAACTGATGTGGCGAGCGCTACGCGAAGCGTGGTCCGCCATGGGAACTTGGCAGAGACGGGAACGGATGTGATGCCGGTGACGATTCTCCGCGCCAGGCGGCGTTGCCAGCCGGGTTGCGCGCTCTGTAGTTCTGTAATGTCTCTAGCTTCGGAGGCGGAAGGCTCCTCGTTCAAATCGTATACTGCTTGTTCGAGCAATTCCCCGCAAGCGTCACAATCGGTCGCGTGCTGAAGGTGTCTTTGAGTCAATTCCGGGGACAGTTCGCCACTCGCGATCTCGTACCATATGAGGGGTTCCGGGCAGTTGGAGGGACCGCTAAGATGTGGGCCCAGCCCGGGATTTTCGAAATCACTATCCAAGCAACAAACTCCTTAAAGACAATGCCTCGCCATCGGAAACACAATCCGACTTACCGTGGCTAGTCAGAAACCAGTTTCTACTTAATAGAACGACTCCAGCGGCTAAAACCCTTCACCATTGGCGTCTATGTGACTCTGAATCAACTGTTTCATTCGCCGAAGAGCGGTCTCCACTCCCTTAGTGTTGAGTTTGATCCCCGGGATGGAGGCGATCTCCTGAGCGGTCATTCCATGCCGGTGATGGAACCAAAAAATGGCGCGATTCCTTATGAGAACGCCGCCTGTGTAATGCTTGCCCAAGATATCGTCAAACTGGCGCAGAGTGATTTTGTCTTCGAGCGATAGGCCGCCGCGTCGACCAGCTGTCAAGCGATCCACGGGGCCGGGATCGACAAGCGCTTCGGTCTGAGTGGCGTCCCGTTTGCCGGCCAGTTCGGCCTTAAAATGATCGAGCACGACACTGGCGGCGACTACTTTGAGGAAGCCAAAGATGGAGTCCTGATGGCGAGGCTGAAATTGCCGCAATAGGCGGCGATCGTCGGCACACAATTTCAGATAAGTCTCTTGGACGAGGTCGTCCACCAGGTGCGGCGGCGCCTGGGGCCAGTTTCGGCGGGCCGTTCGCGATACCACCTTGGCGATGAGAGGCTGAAATCTTCGAATGAACTCCGTCCATGCGCTTTCGTCACCAGGACCGACGCACGCTTTGACAAGGTCTTCCGAAGAAAGAGACAAGGGGCTGGCCACAGGGCGTAACCTGAGTGGCGGGATTCTACAACATTTTTGTGAAAATGTTGCAAAGATCGGAGGGGCAGTGGGGGCTAAAGTGTCGAGCCTCAGGCCAACAGTCGGGCCGCTTCCTGTGCGTAGTAAGTCAGGATGATGCTGGCGCCGGCGCGACGAATACAGAGTAGAGACTCCATCATTACCCGTTCCCGGTCGATCCATTGGTTGCGGGCGGCGGCTTCGATCATGGCGTACTCGCCGGATACCTGGTAGGCAGCCAGGGGCAGGTCGAAGCGGTCGCGGGCGGCGGCGATCACATCCAGATAGGGCATGGCCGGTTTGATCATGATCATGTCGGCGCCTTCTTCGATGTCCAGTTCTATTTCACGCATCGCCTCGCGAATGTTGGCTGGATCCATCTGATAGGAACGGCGGTCGCCGAACTGGGGCGTGGAATCCGCGGCCTCGCGGAAAGGGCCGTAGAAACCGGAAGAGAATTTTGCGGCGTAGGAGAGAATCGGAGTGTTGAGATATCCGGCTTCGTCGAGGGCTTTGCGGATCGCGGCCACGCGGCCGTCCATCATGTCGGAGGGCGCGATGATGTCGACGCCGGCGCGCGCCAGCGATACGGCGGTACGTGATAGCAACTCAAGACTGGCATCGTTCACGATCTCATATTCGGTAGTCGATGGCGGAGCGGCGGCGGCCGCGCCCAAGGATTGCGGGTTGGATTTTACGACTCCGCAATGTCCGTGCGAAGTGTATTCACACAGGCAAACATCGCCCATGACGAGCAGATCCCGAACCTCGCTCTTCATGGCGCGGGCGGCCCGTTGGACGATGCCGTCGTCCGCCCAGGCGCCGCTGGCAGTTTCGTCTTTTTTCTCGGGCAGGCCGAAGAGAATTACCGCGGGCACGCCCAGGGCGTGCGTCTTACGCGCTTCTTTTACCGCCTCATCCACTGAGAGGTTGCAGACCCCCGGCATGGAGCGCACTTCCTTGCGGATTCCCGACCCGGGGCAGATAAACATCGGATATACCAGCGCCTCGGGAGTCAGCCGGGTTTCCCGCACCAGGGACCGCAGCGTCTCTGACGAGCGCAGCCGTCGCATCCGCGTGACAGGAAAGGTCATAAGCGGATTCTAGCAGCCGGGGCCCGAAGGAGGTAGTAGCAGATCGGTGTGCCCAAGGAAAACACGGCACGGGGCGCGACATGCACTTTGCGCCAAGGCGATACTCTTAATTCACTGGAACAATCGAAGGATCGCTCAACGCAATGAGTTTTCCGGGGGGAAAGTCCTTCTTGCTGATGGGACTCAGGGGTTCGGGGTTGACGATGGTCAGCACTTCTCCGCTGAGAATTCCTCGCACGACCAGGCGGTCACTTTCGATCGCGACGACCCGGTATTGCTCGTCGAAAATTGACTTAGTCGTTTTCATTAAAGGTTAGATGCGCGGGCGCGCAGGAAAGTCTCGCGCGGGACGGGTACTTTTGTCACACCGCGTGACTTAAAGTGTTCTTAATCTGGAATTTTGCTGGCAAAGGGCGCCACTGCCGACAAGAAACCACTCTAAGAGCAGCCGATAGGAGTGTCCGCCGATCCAGTTGTGGTCATAATTGAACTAGCATGGCGAGCAGCCAGTGGTACCCTCCACCAGGAAATCCTAGCGACTGGCCAGTCCCCCGGCCGTCTCACCCCCGTCGCAGGTGTAGACATGGCCGGTCATGTATGCCGCATCGTCCGACGCCAGAAACGCAAACAGCGCCGCGATTTCTTCCGGCTGTGCGTGACGGCGTAAAGGTATCTTCCCGTTTACCTCTTCGAGCATCGCATCCGTGTACTCAGCGCGTTGCATCGGAGTCAGCACATAGCCGGGAGCGACCGCGCACACCCGAACCTTGGGCGCGAGTTCCAGCGCCATGGACTTCGTCAGTTCGATTACGCCGGCCTTGGTCGCGTTGTAGTCGGCATAGTAGGGATAGCCCATCACGCCGTTGGTGGAAGCCGTTTGCAGGAGCACGCCGCTTCCTCGCTCCATCATGTAGCGCGCTGCGGTTTGCGCTACGTAAAAGACGCCGGTGAGATTTACGGCGATTGTTTTGTCCCACTCCTCTGGAGTGATGTCGAGAAAGCTGTGGCGAATACTGATGCCGGCGTTGTTGATGACCACATCGACTCCGCCCATGAGGCGGATCGCATCCGAGAATGCAGCCTGCACCTGTTTCAGATCCGCGACGTCAGCGGTGAGAACGCCCGCCAGCCCAGGCATGTCGGCTTTGATTTTCTGGTTCGCAGCCGCGTCGCGGTCGAGGACACAGACCATCGAGTCTTCATCGAGAAAACGCGCCGCGGTGGCGGCGCCGATGCCGCTGGATCCGCCGGTAATCAGAATTCGTTTCCCTTTCAAGCCGCGCACTCGCGCCTCCGCAAAATAGAAATGGGCAGATCAGGATACCTGTCTGCCCACGGTTGTGCCATCGTTCGATGCTTGAAGTTGTGGCCTAGGAGAGCGGCGTCGCCTCGAGCAGCAAGTGGTCGCGGAACGCGGCTGGAACTTTCACTGTCCCATCGGCGCCCGCGGTGACCGAACCGAGACTTCTGTTGTCGGGATAGTCGGTGAGCTGGTACTGGCCCGGTTTCAGCCCGCGCAATTCTACTTCGCCCTTGAAAGACGAACTGGACGGCGCGAAGAACGCGTAATACATTCGGCCATCCTTCGCGATGGCATAAGCTTCGGGGGTGTCGTAGCCGTAGACGTAAAGATCTTTGAAGTCGCCTTTCGAAAGCATCTTCTCGTTGTACAGGCCGATCCATTTCTTCCAATGTTCTTCTTTTGCAGGGGTCAGGTTGACAGCTTTGTACTTCGGACCGGGATCCGGCCACACAAATTTTGTTCCGACTACGCCGCCCGCGCCGATTGTGGAAGCGAAGTCGTCGCCATGTTCGACCCAGTTGTTTCCGACTCGATCCATTTCCGAGAGCTCGACGTGATCGCCATAGACAGCCGCCTCTGGTCCGAGCAGCGCTTTGTACATCTTGATGCGCCGCCGCACCTGCACTGCGCCCACGGGATCAGCGGTCACTGCCTGATCCATAAAGGGCAACCAGGCCAGAGACGGCGGAGTACCGCACGGACAAGCTTGTGTCACGCTTTGCGGCTTGATGGCGCGCGTCGTCTGGAAAATTTCCTTGTACACATCCGCCATCGCATTCACCGAATCCTGCGGAGATTTGTGATGATGCGCCGGGTTGTAACAGGCCGGGACGCTGTAAATATTGTCCAGTTTGCTGCCGTCAAATCCCCACTCGCGGATGAACTTCTCGGTCAACATTTTGTGATACGCCCGCACTTCGGGCACAGCTGGACACATCGCCGCCAGGTTGCGTGTAATGCGGGCGTGCTTGCCGTTCTTATCCAGAATCAGCCAGTCGGGATGTTCTTTCACGACGTTCGAGACGATGTACTTGTGCGAGTCCCAGCGTCCCTCGCCGTCTTCCACGCCCAGCGGCAGCCACCACAATTGCACCAGAATTCCTTCCTTGTGAAAGTCGTCGGTCATCTTCTTGATGGAATCGCCGGGAAAAGTCTCGTGGCGCGGATTCCAATCGCCGTAGGTGTCGAACCAGCGATCGTCGAGCGTGGCCCACTTGATGCCGAGTTCCTTCAGTTTCGGAACAGTGCCAAGCATTTCGGCGGGCGTGACATTAAATTCGTACCCCCAACCGCACCAGCTCACGTTGTAGGCTTCGCTCGAAGGCTTGGGCAACTCCCAGCCTTCTTTCTGGAGCACGCTTGACCACATACGAAGCGGTTCGTAGAAATCGCCGGCATAGACGGAAAGAAAACTGCGCGGAGTGGAATATTTATCGCCCGGCTTGAGTGTGACGTTAGCGGGAAAATCGACCTCAGCGTTGACGAGGCCGTCCTTCTCCACCTGCACCGGAATCGATGCGGGAATGGGCAGCGTTTCCACATGGCCGACCGCTTCGCCGACCTGGCGCGTCCAAAACGCGACAACGGGAATTCCACCACCGTAGCCGCCTTTCACCATCTCTCCCATCACGTTCGGTTGCGAGAAAGTCTTCGTGAGTTTGAGGACGTCGTCTTTTCCCCAGTCGTAGCTCGACCCGTGAAACGACCACATGTCCCACGGTTGCGCTCTTGCGTCCGTCAACCTGGCGCTCAGGCGATGCCGCTGGTCAACGCTCTTTTCGATAGCGATTTCGCCCGAGCCGATGTTCCGGTACTCGACAGTACTCAGCAGGATGTTGGGGAACTGGTCATAGACTTCGAACGCGAGGAGGCGCTGCAAATCCGTTCCCGAGGGACCGAGAGGCCGCGCCGGGATCTCGACGCGCTTTCCTACGCCCATTTTACCGACCGCCTCCAACACCCGCACCTGCTGGAAATCGAGTGTGAAGTGAGTCTCTTTTCCGCCAGAGACAATGTAGTTGCTGTCCGCGGCGGCGCCGACGCGCGGTTCGTCGAGAGTAAGTTTCTGGCCGTCCTTCAACAGGAATGCCTGGACGTATCCATCGGGGCGGACCAGAAATTGGGCGGCGCTGGTCGTGATAATGACGGGGCCGCCGTCATTGACCTCAACTTTGATGATGGAGGGTTGGGTCGTGCCGGGCTTCGGCTTCGCTTCGTTGTTCGAAGACCGTTGCAACCGGGAACAGGCGAGGAGCAGGAGCAGGGCGGCGAGGAGAACGATGCGGAGCTTCTTTAAGATCACGGGAGTGCCTCACTTTCCGCTTACGCGGAATCGCGATTTTTCGCGAACGATAGTAAACGAAAGCAAAAGTAACAGTTCGGAATATATACCGAAACGGCCTCTTCCGGCGAGTTCGATGCACTCAGCCACGCGTCAACTCAAATCCCAAGTACATCACCTGGCCGATGTGATGGTGCAGATGGGTGGCGCACTGCAGGACCATATCGAAGCGGGTGCGGGCATCGGAACCGGTCGCGGCGTACGGTTTCGACCAGTCCTCAGGCGATTGGCTACGGATGGTCTTGAGAACAATGTCAACCGCCGCATCGAACTTCTTCAATGTTTCTTCTTTTGACGGCGGCGCGGATTCGGAAAATTCGCGCGGACGGTCCCGAACGTATCCGGTCTGCGCAATCTGGGCACCAATGTAGTAATTCAGGTTGCCAGTCAAATGAAGGACCAGGTGACCGACGCTATTTCCGAAGGGAAAGGGCTTGGTCCAGAATTGTTTGTCGTTGAGCGGAGCCGCCAGGTCGTGGAGCGCGCCCGCCAGCTTCTTATAGCGGGCGTCGAGACTCGCGACGATGGTTTCGTTGAAGTCTGCCATCACGGATTCCTCGGTCAGAGTTTTCTGAAAAGGGGAGATACCAACCACAGCATAATCCGACTACCGCACCTCGAAACTAACTGAGCCACCGGCCACCACTTTCTGACCCGCTCCCGGGCTCTGCGTCACGATCATGCTCGCGGCGCCAGGCAACGGAGCAGGATTTGGAGTAAGAGTCGCCGCGGGGACGTCGGCGGGAGGCGCGGCAGGTACGATGCCGACTCTCCCCAAACGAATTCCGGCATCCTGCAAGGTCAAGGTAACGCTGCCCAGAGGTTGTCCCACAAAGTTCGGCATCACGAAGGCGGCAGGCTCCGGCCCGCGGCTGACCAGCAGGTTGATCTTGGGCACTGACACGCCGCTGGCCTTGGCGGGAGGGCTCTGCGAAAGCACCTGATCCGGCGCCGTGTCCGCCAGATGGACTTGCGCCATCGACCCCAGATCCAATCCGCGGCGCCGCACGTTTAATTCCGCTACCCGGTCGGTTTCCCCGACGACATTGGGAATTGCCACCCGCTGTGGCCCCAGACTCTGCGCCACCCGGACCGCCCATCCCCGCCGCACTTTCACACCCGCGCTCGGGGCCTGCGACATGACCCTGCCCTCGGCAATCTCCGGACTATAAAACTGTCTCTCGACCACGACCTCAAGCCCGAAAGGCGCAGCCGCGCGCTCCGCCTCCAGCGGGGTCATCCCCACAAACTTGGGAACCGCTACTTCTTGTCCGTGAATTGCAAAGCGCATTGCGGTCAGCGCCGAGACCAGAGCCACTGTCAGCAACACCAGCGCCAGGAACAGCATCCGGAAAAACTGTCGCATGAGAGGAGATTATATCTGGAGTGCTTTACCGGTTGGCGATGTCGTCCGCGGCAAGGTCGCCGCTGGGCGCTTCCCATTCGTGATGACACGCATGGCAGGTCCAACCCGCGATGTGCACGGGAATCGGAACGCCAAGGTACATGGATCCGTAGGAGACCAGCTTGTTCAAGGGTTCATAGCTGATGTCGAGAGACTGGCATTGCGGACACTTCGGCTGCTCATAGCTGCCATCTCCCTCCACTTCGATGGTCTCGGGGATCGGCTGGTTCAGAATCTCCTGGGCTGCCTCAACATCGTCCGGCCGGACATTAAGTTTTATGCCCCCCAGCAGGTTGGAATAGAACCAATCCATGCGGATCATGTTGTCATCGACCAGATAGGCTTCGATCCCAGCCGACTCCAGACCGCCCTTGGCTAAGAGAGCTTGCGGCAGATCGCGAAACTTGCCCACCGTCACCGTCTGGTTCAGTTCGTAAACATCCAGTCCCGGAGATGTGGCAATCGCGACGTCGATTCCTCTGCGGGAAATCTCCGCTTCGAGGGCCTGGCGCGCAACCTCACTGAGTTCGTAGCCGGACGCTGCTACTCTCTCCAGTTCTGCGTCACTCATCCCGGAATAGACTCCGGCGAAGCGCTGGCGTTCCTGTTCGGGCGTCGACATCGTGGAACATCATACTCCTGGAAACCATCGCTCCTGACCCGCAATGATGAAGTTGGGCACGAGTGTCGCCGACTCTCTAGCGAGTGAAAAATGCAGTTCCCATAGGGTAATCACGCCCGCTGAGCCCTCCGACTGCCCTTCCGCGTGAGCCTCCGTTGGCCGATTGCCGGGCTGCGGAGTCGCCAAGTGGGCAGGGGCCCTTAGCCCTTTTGGCATCTGAACCGGGCCCTGTTTTCGGTTTATCGTTGTGTCTATGTCCGCTACCGCCCCATCCCCCGACGGCAGCAAGGTTACGCACGCCCTGCTTCAACTTCTTCGCGGGCGCTCCTACGAAGAGATTCGCGCTCGCATGTACGACAACTCGCTTGGCACCGCCTGGTGGTCCGCCTGCAAAACCGAACTCGATATCCGCAACAGCGAAAAGCTGGCTACTTCTCTGGTGGAAAACTCACGGGTATCGGCCCGAATCAGCACTTCCGCGGAACATATGGAGAGGCTGACCGAAACGCTGCTTGAAATCACGGCGGGCGTGGCGGATGTCGTGCGCGACGTCAAGGAGTCGAGCCGGAGAGTCGAACTCGCCACTTATGCAATTATCGGAGTCGCGGTGGCGCAGTTGTTCTACGTTGCGTTTCTAGCGCTGGGAAAACACTGACAGTCTTTCGCTAAAGGCCTCACGCCAGAACCACCTGATCGCTGAATGGCCTCTGGACGGCTCGTGCCACGCTCCATCCACTTTTCTGAGCCAGCCCGCGGAAGGCTTCCAAGCCACGTGGGCGTGTGGCGGCGGCGCTCGTCTTGTGAAGGATTTGGATTGGCTGGTCGTTGCGCGTTACCGAGCCGACAACCGCGAGGAGTTCCGCGGACGTGCGCAGCACCTTCAGATTGGCTTCGATCTCGGCATCAGATCCGTACTCGAACAGCCCTCCTTCGGAGGAACAAATGGCGATCGCTTCTTCGCGCTGGATCACCTCCAACACAGGCCTCAAAACGGTTGACCTGGCCCAATCATAAGGGATCTGCTGGAAATCGACTCGTGAGCCCTCGAGCGGGCCGCCCTCGACCGAAAGCGCGGCCAGGGCAGCGGTTCCGAAGGCGGGTCCCGCATCGTCGCGATCGAGGACGTGGATCGAGACTCGACGCTCTGCCAACACGCCAGGACATTCTTTCTTAAGGACGATGAGGGTATTGAGACTGTCCATGGCCGGACCGCCCGCGATGTTGACGAAATGCAAGGGGCGGCGCGCGTCGGCTGAGAGGACCGGAGCAAGTGTGTCGGCCATCAGACGGGCCATATCCTGCAAGCGCAGCCGCACAGCCAATGCGGGCAGGGCGCTGGCGATGCGGCGGTCGATGGGTTTGGCATAGGCGCTTCCCAACATCTCGGGTCCCAGTTTTAGTAAGTAGGTGTCCATCCCGCTCATGAACGTTCCTTGTGCGCGCCGGATGCCACGCGCCAGCAACGAGCCTCGAAGAAAAAAGTGGAGCGCAAGTTTGCGCAGAGGTCGGGGCAGTGCATCGAGCGGACGCCCCTCGCGCAGAAAAGTCTCGACCATTGTCTTCTGTTCGGTATCCGACACCGCCAGGGCGAAGGCTGGATGAGTGACGTCGACGATGGGAAGTTCGACGCCCTCCTTGGTGATCGCGTAGCAGACGCCGGGACGCTTATTCGTCTCTAACAATGGACAATTCACCATTCTGAAATTTTCCACATGGTGGAGTTTTCCTCAAGAAAAGAACGAGCAGGCTGTGAAAGTTTGCTGGGAAGCTTGCATTCAAGAAAATCGGCATCCGCTATGCGCAAAGTGCCGCTCCAGATTTCTGGCACTCTACCGCATGGACTCTTCGACTTCCGAAATCCAGTTCGGGCGCTTGAGAACTTCGCGCGGTTTGGGACCGTCAGCGGCGCCGACTATGCCATCGCGTTCCATGAGGTCAATGAGATGGGCAGCGCGGCCGTAGCCGATGCGCAGCCGCCGCTGTAATAGGGAAGTGGACGCTTTGCCGAACTCGATCACTAGGCGCACGGCGTCGTTGAAAAGGGGATCATTCTCGCCCTCGCCCACTTCGCCGGAGTCCTCGCCGCCACCGCCTTCACGCTCTTCCTTGGGGACTTCGAGGAATTCCTTTTGATACTGGGCGCCGCCCTGCGCTTTCCAGAACTCGACTACGGCAGCAATTTCTTTCTCGGTGACGAAGGGCGCGTGCAAGCGATGCACTCTCGCCGATCCGGCGGGGAGGTAGAGCATGTCGCCTCGACCCAGGAGAGATTCGGCGCCGTTGGCGTCAAGAATTGTGCGGGAGTCCACTTTCGTTGCGACGCGGAACGAAACGCGCGCCGGGAAATTGGCTTTGATCAGACCTGTGATTACGTCGACCGAGGGCCGCTGTGTGGCCAGCACAAGGTGGATGCCCACGGCGCGGGCCATCTGCGCCAGGCGGGTCACGGATTCTTCTACGTTGCTGCCGTCGAGCATCATCAGGTCGGCAAGTTCGTCGATGATGATGACGATGTAGGGAATGGGACTTTCGTCCGTCTGCTCGACGAACAGGCTGGGCGTGTCGTCAAACAGGCGATTGTATTGATCGATGTTGCGGACGCCCTTGGCGGCCAGTAGTTTCAGGCGCCGCTCCATCTCCCGGACAGCATTGCGAAGCGCATTGGCCGCCAGCTTCGGCTCGGTGATGATGGGCGTGTAGAGATGTGGAATGCCCTCGTAGTTGCCGAGTTCAAGCCGTTTCGGATCCACCAGCACGAGGCGCACCTGATCGGGCGTCGCCTTGTACAAAATGGACATGATCATGGCGTTAATACAGACGCTCTTGCCGGTGCCGGTCGATCCCGCGATCAGCAGGTGCGGCATGCCAGCGAGGTCGGCAACCGCTAAGCGGCCGTTAATGTCCTTGCCCATGCCTAGTGTCAGTTTTGATTTCGATCCAACGAATTCCTGCGACTCGATGTTTTCGCGCAGCCAGATAATTTCGCGCTCGCGATTTGGAACCTGGATTCCGACAGTGCTCTTACCGGGCATACGCTCGATCAGGATGCTCTCGGCGCGCAGGGCGAGGCAGAGATCGTCGGTGAGGCCGGTGATGCGGCTGTACTTGATGCCAGCTTCGGGCTTGAATTCGAACGTCGTTACGACCGGGCCGGGATTGATCTGCGTCACCTGTCCGTGGACGTCAAATTCGGCGTACTTCGCGGTCAGAACCTGCGCCAAAACTTTGAGTTCATCTTCGTTGACGGACTGCGCTTCATCCGGACGATGCAGCAGGCTCGAAGGCGGCAATTTGAAGCTGCCGGCGATCTTGGGCATCGTGGTCTTCGATTTGAGTTGCGTGTCCGCGCGATCGGTGACTTCGATTCCTGAGAGAGAAGAAGCGTCGAGTTCGGGTGGAGGCCCAACAAAAGCAACGGGCTCTTCTTCCGCCATACGCTCGATTCCGGTGCGGCGAGTTTGGGCGGACGATTCCATGCGCGCCGCTACATATTCCTGCGAGGGCTCTGGTCGGGGTGCTGCTGGACGAGCCGGTACCAGCTGGGTTGTGACGAGCGGTTTATGGGCGCGGCGGCGTTCCAGTTCGAGTTGCTGGCGTTTGCGCTGACGATTGTCCTGCCAGTCGCGGTAACGGTCGCGCAACGCGATGAGCCACGCGAACCGCGTGGGCGCCCAGACTTCGATCGCGGAGAAGGAAAATGCCGTGGTCAGGTAGAGCGCGACGGCCAGAAAGGTGGTGCAGACGATGTAAGCGCCAGCGACGTTGAAGTAATGAATCAGGGCGTCGCCAACGATGCGGCCGAGCAAGCCTTCGATGGGGATTGCGCCCATCCATCGAAAGTGTCCGGGAAGGATGGCGAGTAGCGCAGGAACGAACATCAGCAGCCAGGCACTGCCCAGGGTTTTGGCGACGGGCGTCTGCACGGCTCTCGAGCGGAACCAGCGGATTCCCAGCATGCCCAGAAAGACCGGGAGCAGAAACGATCCGATCCCCCAGAATTGCAGGACGATATCGGAAAGATACGCGCCGATGATTCCGATCCAGTTCCGGGCGGCACGCGATCCGTTCAGCACCGAGGCGCTATTGAGCGAAGGGTCGAGCGGCGAATACGAAGCGAGCGCGAGAAAAAGAAGGAGCGCGGAGATGCACAACAGGAATCCCAGCAGCTCATTCAGACGCCGGTTCCGGGTGGGCTCAAAAATCTTCGAGAGAAATTTCATGGCGTTCAACGGCGTCCGGGAAGTTGGATGCACACACCTCTGCGGCGTGCCGTATCGAGGCCAGAGCCAGATGATTATGACAAGAAAATTGGGGACGCGACAAGGCGGGAAAAGGGACGGGGTGGCGAGGAGGGTACGGGCCCATAATTGTAGAGCGGACACTCTTGTTCCTAACCTGATGTTACCGTAGCCCCCGGCGTGAAAATCAACACCACGCCAACGGCGCGGACAAGAGTACCCGGCCTACAGGTGCGCGACTATTTTCCAAACGCCCCCGCCGCCCAGGCCAGCACCGCTGCGCCCACCACAATCCGATAGATGGCAAATGGCACGAAGCCGTGTTTGCGGACCCAATTCATGAACCAGGCCACTGCGGCGTAGGCGACAATGAACGACACCACGAAGCCGATGCCAAGAATGACCCATTGATGGGATGTGATCTCGGCCACGCCGATGGGATTCTCCGCCTTGCCCGACACTGACTTGTAGAGCGTGTACAGAGTCGCCATAGCCATTGTGGGCATGGAGAGGAAAAAGGAAAACTCCAAGGCGGCCGCGCGCGACATTCCAGCGAGTTGCCCGGCGGCGATGGTGGACATGGAGCGCGACGTGCCGGGGAAGACCGCCGAAAGAATCTGGCAAGCGCCGATCCAGATCGCCTGGCCGCCACGGATGTCGTCCATGTTCCAGGTATGGATCGGTGAACCGGCCGCGCCGGGGCCGGATTGTTCCCATGGCGCTTTCATCGCGTCTACCACCCACATCACGATGCCGCCCAACAGCAGGGACGTTCCCATCACGATCAGGCTCTCCAGGTTTTTCCCGATCAGTTTGGTGAGCAGGAACGCGGGGACCGCGGTGACGACAAAAGCGATCATTACCAGGCTCAGGGGGTGCGTCAGGTAGTCGCAATCTCCTTTCTCGCCTTGCGGAAAGGTGGAGAAAAGTGTGGCAATTCGAGCGCGAAAATAAATTGGCAAGACGAGAATGGCGCCGAGCTGGATCACGATCGAGTACATCTTCCAATAAGGATCATCCAGGTGCAGATGTAGCAGCAGTTCAGTGAGGCGTAAGTGGGCGGTGGAACTGACAGGCAGGAATTCGGTCAGGCCTTCGACAATTCCCAAAAGCACGGAAAGCAGGTATTCGTTCAATCATCCTCCAAACGCCCCGCCCCCAGTATTGCAGAAAACGGCGTTGAGGAAGTTTGGAAGACAGATTCTAGTGTGGGTCGGACCTCTTTCCGACCCACACAGGCTAGTTGGCGTATCTGCGGAAGAAGCTGTCCGGCTTCCACTGCGGGCGCTGGCTGCCATTCGCAATATCGATCAAGAGACTGCGGACGATCTCTTCATACTTGGCGGCAGCAGCGAAATCGACGGGCTGATCGAGATCGTCGGAGGGGGCGTGGTAGCGGTTAGTCAGCCAGTCCTTGAAGATCTGCTGTTCCGGCGAGCCCGGTTCTGAGCCGACGCTCATGATGATCGAGGGCACGCCGTGACGGATGAAGTTGTACTGGTCGCTGCGGATGAAAAGATTGCGCAACGGCTCAGGGTCGGGCTGCACTTTGACGTCTTGGGATTTCGCGATTTCGCGGACGCGGTCGCCAAGGTCGGAATCGTCGAGGCCGAGCACGCGCAGAACTTTCAGCGGGACGATGGGCAGGAACATATCCACGTTGACGTCGGCGACCAGAGACTTGGGTGGAACGGTAGGATGCGCTGCGAAATACTTCGATCCGAGCAGGCCTTTTTCCTCTCCGGTTACAAATACGAAGAGAATGGACCGGCGCAACTTTTCGGGATTCTTCTTGAAAAGCGCGGCCTCGTCCATGAGGAGAGCGCTGCCGGAGCCGTCGTCCATGGCACCGTTGTAGATGTTGTCGCCATTGATGGGCGCGCCGATTCCCACGTGGTCCAGATGAGCGGAGAGAACGACATATTCGTTTTTCAGAGTGGGGTCGCTGCCTGGCAGTTTGGCGACCAGGTTAGCGGACTCTACTTTTTGAATTTCGACTTTGGTTTTGGCTTCGAGCGATACGGCCAGCGGGAAGTGCGGCAGCGGCTTGCGGTATTTGCCGAGTTCGGCAATTTCCGCAAAGGTATGGCCGGAGCCGGCGAAGAGCTTTTCGGCACTCGCCGGGTTGATGGTCACCGCTAGCTGCGCGCCCGCGGTTTCATTGAACTCGGGATAGTCCAGGTCCATGGTGGGATGGGTCCGATTCAGGGAAATGCGAGACCATGGAATATCCATCGACGCGGGGTTGATCAGGGAGACCATGCCGATGGCGCCAGCGTCGCGCAATACCTTCCAGCGTTCCAGCAGGGTTTGATAGTGCGAAGCAAGCGACCCCGGAATTTCTTCCGGGGATCCGGAAAAGATCACGACCAATTTGCCTTTGACGTCGAGCCCTGCAAAGTCGTCGTAGTTCTTTTCCGGAACCTTCAAGCCGTAGCCCACAAAAACCATCGACGCTTTGACTTCGGCGGCGGGAACGATACGGGTGCTGATGAGGGCGTCGTCGCCGAGCACGAGCGGTTCGCGCTGGCCGTCGTGGACAAGGGTCACGCTGCATTCTTTTTCGACGATCTGCCGCGACGTGAAGCGCACGGGCTGGTAGAAGCCGTGAGTGCCGGCGGGTTTTAGACCAGCTTTCTTCAGTTGCTCGACGACGTATTCTTGAGCCGCCCGTTCCCCACGGCTTCCGGTGTCACGGCCCTCCATCTTGTCGTCGGCAATGACTTTGATGTAATCCCACCAGGTATGGCCGTCGAAATGTGTGGTCTGGGCGGCGGCGGCCAGGGTGAGCGCGATCAACAACAGCATGGGCGATAGTTTTTTCATTCGACTTGGCCTTTGCGAAGCTTTCTGGGATAGCAGCAGGAAGAAAGGGAGGGTGAGTCACCTCACCCTCAGGGAAAGAATCACTGGCAGCCGGGCAGTTCACTTGGCGAGAGCGCGGTTAGTACGGTCTCGTCGGGGTAGCTGTAGGCTCCGTTAATGGCCGACGAAGGCGATTCGAACGCAAACCAAGGTAGTAGAGCCTCGTTCTGCGGGTGGTAGGTTCTTCCGTTCATTTTGATTGGGTAGGTGGCGTGTCGCAGGCCTTCAATCACGTCGCCGGTTTCCAGATCATCCTGGCAATTGCCGTTGGGGGCCAGCCACCACGGAGTGAGGTTGTGCTTGCCATCACTGACCACGAACGGATCGTTGAAAGTTTCCGCGATTTCGTGCGAGAGTGCGGTCGCGTCGACGAAACTGCTGCCGAACAGACCAGGACTGATGTATGCCGAGTAGTTCACAACATAGCGTTTTTCCTTGTTGCCATTGTTGTTGTCGCCGGGCTCGAAATCATACGTGTGAAATCC
This sequence comes from uncultured Acidobacteriota bacterium, assembly GCA_963799305.1. Taxonomy (GTDB): domain Bacteria; phylum Acidobacteriota; class Terriglobia; order Terriglobales; family Acidobacteriaceae; genus Acidiflorens. Next base: position 311,374 of record CAWCWX010000006.1, read on the forward strand.
GAGGACACAGCAGTTGTTGGGGTTGCCAAAATAAAGATATGTGTTGGGGAACAGAAAAGTGGAGATGTCCTGGGTGGTAATGTCGCCGGAGTTCTCCGCTCCACCGATCGGTGTAACGGTATCGTGTGGATCGACCGGGAACAATAGATTGAAGAACTCGTTGATCTCGATCAGAACGAAGCGGCAGCAGGCGCCGTTGCCCTTGAGCGAATAGTAGTAAGAACCAGCAGGCACTTGCATGACGCGTTCCTGCTTCAGAACGGCGTTGAGCATGGTGTGCCAGTCGGGTGCCATGGTATTCCAGAACTCCGCGCGCTGAATGGCGTCCGTGATTTGGGTCGGAGTGGGGCTGCTGCTGAAGGTCGAGTTTTGGAACAGAGGCGACTGGAGTGCCGGCAGGATGAACGGTTGTGGATCGTAGTGCAGGAACACCGTGCCGTCAGGATTGAGCAGATCGACAGCCACCGGCACAACCGGCGCGTTGATGGTAGTGGTCCCGCCACGTTCAGGTTTGTTTCCCACCATGTTGTAGAACCATGTCCTTCTGACCTTGCCATTGTGATCGAATCCAACGGTATGGTAGGAGCCATTCCAGTTCGTGAGAGAGTCGATGCCGGGAGTACCGTGAGCGATGCCGGGAAGAGTATGGCCGCGAGGCGCAGGGGCCAGGTATCGTGGATGTGCATGGAGAAGAAGGTGGTCGGCTGGAAGCTGGTGAGAGTTATCTTGAGCGAGAGCGAAGGTCGCCCCAAACAAGGCCAGGAGAATCACAAGTAGGGAGCCTCGAATCTTTGGGATCATACGAAAAGCCTCCTCCCCGTTAGAGGGGATTGATGTGAAGGCCAATAAACTACACCAATTCGACGTGCGTTGTAAAACGCGGAGAAGGCAGATTCACATGAAGCCGAACGTACACCTGTATCATCTACATCACTTTATTTCACTTTCCGGAGAAAACTATGGCGGCTCCTCCGATTCCCAGCATGCTCGATGCGGCTTCGCAAACTTTTCCAGTTCTTACGCCGGCGCAGATCAACCGGCTGCGTCCGCACGGCAAGATACGGAAGATTGAAGTCGGCGACATTCTGTTTGAGCCCGGAGACAGTGACATTCCTTTCTTCGTTGTCCTGTCCGGCAGCATGGACATCGTGCAGCCGGATCTCAAGGGCGAGCGCTTGATCGTCAGTCACAACGCCACCGGGCACTTTACCGGCGAACTCACGATGATCTCCGGACGCCGAACGCTGGTGCTGGGCCGGGTAACGGCTGCGGGAGAATTCCTCGAGCTGAGCTCCGACGAAATGCGGTCGGTGATCGCCAAGGACGCCGAGTTGAGCGAAATCCTGATGCGCGCTTTCATCCTGCGCCGGCTCGCGCTTATCAGCAAAGGCTACGGGAACCTGATTCTGATGGGCTCCCGGCACTCCGCGCAGACTTTGCGGCTGCGCGAGTTCCTCACCCGCAACGGACAGCCCTACACCTACGTCGATCTGGATACCGATGCCGCTTCGCAGGAATTGCTCGACCGCTTTCATGTTTCGGTCGATGAAATTCCGGTTGTCATCTGTAGCAGCCGCAACGTGATGCGAAATCCTTCCGTGGCGGAACTGGCCGACTGCCTCGGGTTCAATGCGACGGTGGATGCAGCGCAGGTGCATGACGTGATCGTGGTGGGAGCGGGACCATCGGGGCTCGCGGCGGCTGTCTACGCGGCGTCGGAAGGACTCGACGTGCTGGTCATCGAGACTGCAGCGCCGGGAGGTCAAGCGGGATCGAGTTCGAAGATTGAAAACTATCTCGGATTCCCCACCGGCGTTTCAGGACAGGAACTGGCGAACCGCGCTACCACGCAGGCGTTGAAGTTCGGCGCGAAGATGATGGTGGCGCACAGCGTCGCTCGCCTGGACTGCGACAAACGGCCTTATAAGGTGGTGCTCGATAATGGGACAGAACTGGCCACGAAGAGCATCGTGATCTCGAGCGGCGCGCAATACAACAAGCCGAAGATCGCGAACCTCGCAAAGTTTGAGGGGCAGGGAGTTTATTACGGAGCCACCTTCATGGAGTCGCAACTGTGCGGTGGTGAAGACGTAATCGTGGTAGGCGGAGGAAACTCGGCGGGCCAGGCCGCAGTTTTTCTGTCGCAGACAGCGAGCAAGTTGCACATGATGGTCCGCTCGGCAGAATTGTCCAGCACCATGTCGCGTTACCTCATCCAGCGCATCGACGAAAACCCCGCGATCGAACTTCATTACCGGACCGAAATTGTTGCGATGGACGGAGACACACGTCTGGAGAGCGTGACTTGGAGAGACAATGCGACCGGGAAGACTTCGGCCCATCCTATCCGTCACGTGTTCATGATGACAGGGGCGTCGCCGCGGACCGACTGGCTGGCGGGGTGCCTGGCGCTGGACAACAAAGGATTCATTCTAACGGGCCGGGATTTTTCCGACGGCGTAACGCAAAAGTCGGCATGGCCTCTGGTCCGGCCTCCCTTCATGCTGGAAACGAGCTTGCCGGGAGTTTTTGCGGTTGGCGATGTGCGCTCGGGAAACGTGAAGAGAGTGGCATCGGCGGTGGGCGAGGGCGCAATCTCCATTCACATGGTGCATCAGGTGTTGGCGGAAGCGTAGCGGCGGGGAATGCGCTCTCGCAGTGGGGACGACTTGTCCCCACGACCGACGGCGAGGGTGCCGGCGCTACGGTTACTGGGCCGCGTTCCCATACGTAGGCACTCCCTGTTGCAGCAGATAGAGCAGCATCTGTCCGCGGGCAGACCAATCGCTTTGCGGATATTGCGACACCAATTGTTGCGCCAGAGCGATCGCGCGATTTTTCGACTCTTCGGATTTCTTCGGTTGCTCTTCCGTCTTGTAGATCTCGATCAATGCGGCGCGGCGGTACGTCGCGTCGTATAAAGCCTCGGGAGCGGAGGGTGACTCGGAATGTTCCTTCACATATTTCTCATACATGTCGGCTTCTTTGTCCGGGCACTTCGAGGTGCCTTGCCAGTCACCGCAGAGTTTGTTATCGAGCAGGTGGAAGGCGGCAAGGTCGGCCCATTTGGTGCCGGGAAATTTCTTCATCACCTGTTTCATGGGCTGTTCGTCCATACCTTCGCGCAGCGAGGCGTCCCGTTCGCGGGCGGAGGGGCGCGACATGACGTCAGATTTTTCGATCTGCCATTTGACGTCGGCAGCGCGGTACAGGCCTTCGCCGGCGAGCGGGGAGTTGGGAAAGAGGTCGTAAACGCGGCGGTAGAGGCGTAACGCGTCCTGGTCGGCGCCGCGACGGCCGTGGCGGCGGCTGGCTTCATCCTCGGAGTCGACCGCGGCGCCAAATAGAATGCGGTCACCATTGGGCGTCGACGCCCAGACCACGCCGTTGTCGAGAACCCATCCGGAGATCGTCTTGCCTTCTGCGTCTTCATCTTCGACGAAGGCAGGGTCGGGAGTCTGCTTGAATCCCAGCAAGGCTTCGACGTGCAGCCAGTTGCGGCTGCGTTCCAGCAGAATCACTTCGCGGCCGCGACCCGCCTCGCCCAGTTTGCTGGATGCGGCGTCGGGCGAGAGATAGACGACAGCTTCGCGGACCAGGACGCCGCGGTCGGCGGCGAAGAGCGAGGTGGTGGCCAGTAGGGCAGTGGCGAGCAGTAATTTGGAAATGGTCTTCACAACCCAGCACTCCTGCAGTTTTGAATTTGAGGGTAGCACGGGAACGGGACCCTGTTGAGTAGGATGCAATCCATGAGTGGGTACCTCCCTGCCGGCGGAAAGAATTACTTCCCGTGACCGCGCTTCGCTCCCGCAACATTCCAATCTTACTGTTGACACCGGTGCAACATCTGTTGTAAACCCGGTGTCGCTGTTGCGCGAATTTATTCCTGGGAGTACGGGTATGGATGGGGACGCGAAGTGGAGTACTCCGTTGGAGCAGCGAATGCAGCAGGCGGATGGGAGTTTAAGCCCGCGGCGGAAACGGCTGCTGCTCGCCATTCTGGAAAGCGCCGAAGATACCTACTATCTTTCGTCGCGAAAAATGGCGCGGCGCTTTGGCGTGGACGCCGCCACGATCGTTCGCACCATTCAGGTGTTGGGCTATGACGAGTTTTCGGCGTTTTTGTCGGATCTGCGCGCTCACTTCGTGACCCGCATCACGCAGTACCGGGTGATGCAATCGACGGTTCGTAAGTATCCCGGCGCCGACGAGCATGTGCTACACAGCCTCAATATGGATCGCGCGAATCTCGAAGCCTTGCGCGACAGCGTGCCTCCGCAGCGCGTCGTCGAACTCGCGCGACGGCTGAATAAAGCGCGCTTGATTGTCGTGGTGGGAGTGGACTTCGCCTATTCGCTCGCCTGGCAGATGGCATATGGACTCTCCTGGCTCGGACTGCGGGCGGAAGCGCCCATGGGAAGCTTTGGCAATCTGCATCATCGGGCTCGGGCGTTGGGGCGGGACGACATTCTGGTGGCAATCAGTTTCGGCCGCTGCCTGCGCGCTTCGGTCGAGGCCGCGCAAACGGCCCGAAAGCAGGGTGCCTGGACCTTCGGGATCACTGACGTGAGCAACTCTCCGATCGCGCGCGCCTGCCACGACCATTGGGCGGTCTCGGTGACCAGCCCGATCCACAATGCATCCTACGTTGCCGTCGTTTCTTCGCTGAACGCTCTGCAAGTAGCCTGCGCCCACCTGGAATCACGGCGCGCCTTGAAGTGGCTGCGCGAAATCGAACGCGAGGAAGAAGTTGCCGGACGGTGGTTCGAACCCGCGGCAACGGTTCGCAGGAAGGGGCGAAAGTGACGGTGACGACGCCCACTGCTCTGCCCAAGATTCTGATTCGGGACTTGGTGAGCATCGAAGACCTACGTCAGCTCCAAAGAGTAGAGAAAGAAGTCTGGGAAATGGGCGACGAGGACAGTTTGCCTATGACTCTCGCGATCGCTCTACAAGCGGCGGGAAGTATTTTCATCGGTGCCTTTGACGGCGATCGGTTAGTTGGTTTCGCGTTTGGGATATTCGGGCGCGAGCACGGGCAGATCACCATTCATTCGCACATGCTGGCGGTTCTGGAATCGCATCGCCAGCACGATCTCGGGCAGAAGTTGAAGCAGGCGCAGCGGGAACGAGCGATCGCGCTCGGCATTCGCGAGATGACGTGGACGTTCGATCCTCTGCAAAGCCGCAACGCGCATCTGAATTTTGAGAAGCTGGGCGTGGTCTCCGATTCCTACAAAGTCAATTTCTACGGACCGGAAACCTCCAGCGTCCTGCATCGCAACGGAACCGACCGCCTGTGGGTGCGCTGGCTGCTGGACTCGCAGCGCACGCGCGATCGCGCAGCGGGAAAAGATGGCCGCGGGGAAACTCTGGATGCGTTGCGCCTCCTGGCTCCGCTCGTCAGCTTTAACGGAGATGGGCGGCCGTCCCGCGGGGATCTGACGGAATCGCTGGGGCGGCAGCGCGTGAGCATCGAAATTCCTGGTGAGATTTTGGAAGTCGAGCGCACCGACGTGGGACTCGCCCATGAGTGGCGCGAAGCAACACGCTGGGCGTTCACGGAGGCGATTGGGGCCGGATTCTACGTAGCGGAATTTTGCCGGTCGATTCGGGGACAACAGGGACCGGGGGCGTATTTGCTGGAACGGGGGAGCACGGACGAGGCGGTAGCTTTATAGCGCCCGTGTAACTTTTAGGACTATCACCCTGATTCGCCAAAGCAGACATTCGTAATCCGGCACAGTAAAATCGTCTCGGCCCCGCAGCGCTCTTCGCGGGACTGACCACCTGAGGAATACTATGCCCGACGCAATCGTAAATAGTCAGCCCAACATCGATTCCACTCTCGACGAGCAGCGCAAGTTTGAAGCTCCCAAGCAGTTTGCGCAGCAGTCTCATCTCAAGAGCCTTGCGGACTACGAAGCGCTCTATCGCGAGTCGATCGACCACCCCGAAACGTTCTGGGGACGCGCCGCCGAAGAACTGCACTGGTTCAAGAAGTGGGACAAGGTTCTGGAATGGAAGGCACCGTGGGCGAAATGGTTTGTCGGGGGCCAGCTTAATCTTTCTTACAACTGTCTGGACCGGCATGTGCAAACGGCACGCAAGAATAAGGCGGCGCTGATCTGGGAAAGCGAGCCGGGCGAAGTTCGGACGTATACGTATCAGCAGCTTTGGAAGGAAGTGCAGAAGTTCGCGAACGTGCTGAAGTCGCTGGGCGTGCGGAAGGGCGACCGCGTCGCCATCTACATGGGGATGACGCCGGAGTTGCCGATTGCGATGCTGGCGTGCGCGCGCATCGGTGCACCGCATTCAGTTGTGTTCGGTGGATTCTCGTCGAATGCCTTGGTCGACCGCATCCACGATTCGCAGGCGACGGCGGTGATTACGCAGGATGGATCATATCGGCGGGGCGCGGAGGTCAAGCTGTTTCCTGCGGTGGAAGAGGCGCTGAAGTCGTGTCCTTCGGTGCGGAGTGTCGTGGTTTATAAGCGCACGGGTTCGCCGATTCGTTTGCAGGTGGGGCGGGATCATTGGTGGCACGAACTGATGGCGTCGGTTGCAGACGAGTGTCCGGCCGAACCGCTCGACTCCGAACATCCGCTTTACATTCTTTACACCTCGGGCACGACCGGTAAACCAAAAGGCGTCGTGCACACCACGGGCGGATATTCCGTGGGCACCGCGCTTAGCTGTAAGTATGTTTTCGATCTGAAAGAAGAAGACACGTACTGGTGTACTGCGGACATCGGCTGGGTAACGGGGCATAGCTACATCGTGTACGGGCCGTTGCAGAATGGCGCGACCAGCCTGATGTACGAGGGCGCACCGAATTTTCCGGAGCCGGACCGGTTCTGGAGCATGATCGACAAGCATGACGTCAACATTTTCTACACGGCGCCGACCGCAATTCGCACGTTCATCAAGTGGGGAGAGCAGTGGCCGCGCAAGCATCGCCTCGACAGCCTGCGGCTGCTGGGGACGGTTGGGGAGCCGATTAATCCGGAAGCATGGATGTGGTATCGCGAGGTGATCGGACACGAGCGTTGTCCCATCGTCGACACCTGGTGGCAGACGGAAACGGGATCGATCATGATCTCGCCGATTCCGGGCGCCATCGCCACCAAGCCAGGCTCGGCGACGCGTCCATTTTTTGGCGTGGCCCCGGAGATCGTGAATATCGAGGGCAAACCCGTGCCGGAGGGGTCGGGTGGATTTCTGGTGATCCGGCAGCCGTGGCCAGCAATGCTCCGCACCATCTACGGCGATCCCGATCGCTATGTCCAGAATTACTGGTCGCAGATTCCCGGAACCTACTTCACTGGCGACGGCGCTCGCAAAGACAAAGACGGCTACTACTGGATCATGGGCCGCGTCGACGATGTACTGAACGTTTCCGGACATCGCCTCAGCACGATGGAAGTGGAATCCGCGCTGGTAGCGCATGACAAAGTTGCCGAGGCGGCAGTGGTGGGTCGTCCGGACGACATCAAAGGGCAGGCGATCTCTGCATTTGTGTCGCTCGAGCACGGCGTCACGCCCAGCGAAGAATTGAAAGAAGAATTGAAGAAGTGGGTGGCCAAAGAGATCGGGTCTCTGGCCAAGCCGGATGACATCCGCTTTACCGACATGCTTCCCAAGACGCGCAGCGGGAAGATCATGCGGCGATTGCTGCGAGAGTTGGCGAGCAGCGGGGAAGTCAAGGGCGACACGACGACCCTGGAGGATTTCGGGGTGATTGCGAAGTTGAAGGAACAGGACGAAGCGTAAGGCGCTTCCTTACACGGCGCGCCGCGCTTCTACGGTTTGTTTACGGGTGGGTCAGGGAGTTCAGAATCGGACGCAGAAAGGTTCGGCAAGATCCCTTCCGTAAGGATGATCCAGATACCGAAAGCGATCAGGAAAGCGGAGACGGGATCCATAGGCGTTACCTAAGAAGGGCGGCTGACGCACGTCCCCTAAGTCTAGAGACTCTCCAATGTCTGCCGCTGCTCCCGCATTTGTTCCAGGAAAGCCTCGAGCGATATCTGCGATTTCTGGCGGAAAAGCTCGAGCAAGGCGTCCTCGGTCTCTGAGGCCGGAGTGCTTTCACCGGGCGAAGTCCCTTCCAGTCCATCAGGTTCGACGAGCAGTTCGGCAGACTTTTCTCCATTCGCTCGCAGGGTTTCGATCAGGCGATGCACCTGATCGTGCTGCTTGTTGGTGGACTGGAGGAACTCGACTCCCATCCCGAATTCCGGATGCACAATCCTGACGACACCACCCGCGCGGAGGTCGTGGTTGGCGGATTTGGTAGCGAGGACGACACGGGTTCCATGCGGGAACGGCGAAATGGTTTTCAGATAGCATCCCCCCAGGCTGAGGTCGGTGAGGGTGCAACTGACCGGGGGATCATCCTGCTCGCGCTCGGGAAGCTGGCTGCTGAGCCACTGGCGCAGGGTCTGGAGTTGCTCGTCGGAAATGGCTTTAAAGCGGACGCCGGCTTGCTTGCGATGGCCTCCCCAGGCCAATTCCCCTTCTACCTCGAACTTGGGATGCATGCCAGGCAAATCGAGAGTAAATCGGAGCGCGGTTTCTTTCGGCAGCGGGCCCGGAAACTGGATGGCCATGCCGCCTTCGCACAGGTCCACGGTGGTCGCTTTGAAGATCACTGCGCTACCGAAGGCCCGGCACTCCGCGGGAATCTGAATCGCGACCCGAAGTTGCCGCCGGCGCTCCCGCTTCATCAAGGCGCGAACAGCGCGGAAACTCGCTCTGGCGCGCTCTCCCGAAAGGGGTTTGTGCAGAACGAAATGCGCACCCATATCGAATCCGCCGCGCAGGCCTAGACCAGGATCGACCAGCACGATCCCGATCGCCCGGTTGTTCGCGGGAGCCGCCTTTGCCGCGCGCAGGATGCTGGCTGCTTCGTCGGGGATCGAACAATCTACAACGATAGACTCAAAACGCTGGCGGGTAAGCTTGCGAATGGCGGCGTCGGTGGTGTCGCAATGGTCGACCAGAATCTCCAAATCGCTGAGAACCCGGCGCAGGATGCGCACGGTCTTCTCGTCGGAACTCACCAGTAGAGACTTCAGATTCATACGCTTCGAATCATGGCGAATGGCCGTCGCCAGGCGGCCATGGCTTCACGGTCTGCCGAAAACGGCGCTTATTTCGCACTCTAAGTCTATGGAATTTAACGGTCAATGATATGTCACAATTTTCCGGTTACTCCAGTCACCGCCGATCCGAAACCAACAGACCACGCCGTGAAGGATTCACAGCGTTGCCAGGCACTCCCGGAGGCGTGGGGGCCGGCGGAAGTGACTGGGTGGAAAGGGGATACGGGCAAACGGACGTGGCGACCTACTTTTCTATTGACTTGCGCCAGAAAACCTATTATTATCAGTAGCTTCCATAAGGTTGATAAGATTGTTAATAGGGCCTTGCGGGGCTTTTTTTTTGGCAAACCGTGAATCTTAAATACGTTTTTTGGAATCGAACTAAGGAACAGACTGTAAATTGCCGTTATCTTAATCGTTAGAAAGGTTTCTTCCCCATGGCAAAGCGACGTGGAAATCCCAACTGGGGTAAGCCCGAACCGATCGGGCCGGTAACTCCGACGATCACCGAGTTCGAACAGGTCGTTCGCGAGTATAAGCTCTCCCCCGATCAGTACCTGCGGTCTACCCGCTTGCGAGAGTGGGCGCGCCGGAACAAGAACTCCAAGTACATTCCCGAGCCATTGCTCGAGGCTTGGGGCTTTGAAATCGAGTCCACCCTGTAACCGGGAGAATCGGATTCTTGAAGGGTCGCCACGCGCGACCCTTTTGCTTTTGGCGCAGACCTTGAGCAGCAGGGTATGCTGGCAGGCATGAAACTCGGTGGGGCCGAACTGGTGGGCTTGCTGGTGGCGACCAGCTTTGCGGCGGGACTGAACGTCTACGCTACCGTGGGAACGCTGGGACTACTCTCCCACGCCGGCGTACTGGATCTACCTCCGGGACTGCATCTGATCGCCAGTTGGTGGGTAATAGCCGCTTCGGGCCTACTGTTTGCGATTGAGTTTTTCGCCGACAAGATTCCTGCCTTCGACCTACTCTGGAATGCCCTGCATACATTCGTGCGAGTACCGGCGGCGGCGGTGATCGCATATCAGGCGACGACCCAGTTGTCGCCGGAGAAACAACTTATCGCGACCCTGGCGGGCGGCGCGATTGCTCTGGCTGCACACGGCGGTAAGACCGCAGCGCGAGCGGCGGTAACGCCCTCCCCAGAGCCACTTTCGAACGTTTCGCTCAGCATGGGCGAAGATGTGCTGGCCATTTTCCTGGTGTGGTTTTCCACCCAGCATCCGGTGCTGGCATCGCTGATCGTGTTGGCATTGCTGGCCGCGATCGTGATCGTGATGCGCTCGGTCGTGCGGGCTTTGCGAAGGTTATTTCGGGGCGCCGAGAGCGAAGTGGCGGAGCTGCAAGTTCGGGGCTAGCGCGGTTATTTCAGGAACGTTTCTTTCGCGGGAAAGTCGAAATTCACGGGCGTCACTTGCTCAGCCAGATCTCCGGTGTCTCCCGGTTCTCCGGGCCGCGGACGACATAAGGCGTGATCACCACGAGCAGTTCGTCGTCTTCTTCCTGCTTCGAGCTCTCGGCGGCCAGCACTTTCAAGCCCGGCACGCGCGAGAAGCCGGGCAGTCCGCTCAAGCTTTTCTGATCGGCCTTGGTAACCATGCCCGCAACGACTGCGGGTTCACCTTCCTTCAACGCGATACCTGCTTTGTATTCCCGATTGGAAATTACCGGTACGCCGTTCAGGCTCTGTCCCCCCAGCGTGCGAAACAAGATCTCCACTTGCATGCTCACATCCGAGGTGCCGTGAACCGACGGCTTGACCTTCACGGTAAGCCCCAAATCCTCGTAGTTGAATGACGGGAAGGGCGCAGTGAACGAGTTGTCGCCGATCACCTGCGCGATGGCGGCGTTGTTAAATACGGGGGCAAAGCTGGCGTTGATGATGGGATAGCGCGATCCCAGTTTGAAGGTTGCTTCTTTCTCGTGAGCGGCGCGCATGGTGAGATGTTCGAGAGTCCGCACCGAGCTTTCGTTTAGTGAAAGGGTGGCGCGAAGCTGGTCAAGGCTCAGACCCATCAGCGTGATGCCGCCCCCGAACGTTGCGACGGGCTGGCTGAAAATTGAATTCTGCTGGCTTTGCAATTGTGCCAGCAACGCCTGAATATCTTCGTTCCCCGCCTGGTTGATGCCGCCCGAGGCAATCAACTGGTTAATCAGATCCTGGATGCTCTGTCCCCCCAGCGCCGCCAGGGCACCGAGTGGAATATTGAAGAGACGAAAGTCGTTGGGGATGTGTATGCCGATGCTGCGTGCGTAACTGTGGTCGACCTCATACACCTTCACATCGAGCATCACTTCCGGGCGCGTGGAATCGAGCGAGTCCAGATACAGCGTGGCCGCTTCCAGGATGCTCTGTGGGCCGCGCACCGTGATAATGCTGGACGCGGTGTTCAGACTCACGAAGCGCAGCTCGAACAGCGACCGCAGCGAGTTCAGCAGTTCGTTCAGTTCCGGCGGAGTACCGCCCCCAGGAATGTAAAACGAGCGCATGCCCATGCGGTCGTACAGACGATGGTTCTCGGGGGTGTCGATGGTCGCGAACAGTGTTTTCCCGTCGAGCGGAACGGCGAAGCTCTTGGTCACCGACTCGGCAGCCTGCATGGCGGTGGGGAAATCCACATCTTCGATATCAAAACGGGCGCGGCGGTTGGGGAAGGCGTCGTCGAAGATGACCGTCAGCCCGAAACTGGTGGCGATCGCTGAGATGAGACCGCGCGAGTCTCCCCGGTAATGAAAGTCATGGCGTTCCTGCTTGGGCTCGCTGGCCAGCGCATCGATGCTTGCGACCAGCTGCGGAGGGCTTGCGGTGTGGACCGGAGGCGGTCCAACCGCATCCTGCAGTCGCTGCTGCGCGAACTCATTTTGCGGATCGAGTTGCAGCGCCTCCCGGAAATTGGCCAGCGCCTCTACCTGGCGTCCATTCTGAAGCTGGTCGTTACCGTGTTCGATATGGGACGAAACCAGCTGCTGCCGCAGCATCTCGCGGGCAGTGAGGTATTCCACATTTTGCGGGATAAGGCGGGATGCTTCCTTGAATTGCTCGAAAGCTTCGTCCAGATTTTTTTCGTGCTGAAATTTGAGGCCGCGAGAGAACGCATGTCGCGCTGCCTTGAGATCTTTCGCAGCTGCCTTGCATGGGGGAGCTCCGGGAGAGTCCGAGCAGGTAAGCACGGCCGGCGTGGGTGGGCTGTCCGCCGCCAGGCAGAACGCGGAGCCCAGAACCCCAATAACTATGACCGTGAACAGCGATCGCATGGCTATCCCTACTATAGAATGCGTTGCCGCCGTTGTCTTGCAAGCGAATTCAGGGTGAGGGTACTACCGTCGTAACGGGCGGCTTTAGCGCAACATCAGGCGTTCGATGCGCGTGGCGCGGCCGGTTTTGGCGTCGCACTCAACGACCACTCCGCACAAACGGACGTCTCCCGTCGCCGCCTCGAACCGCGCCGGCATGCCGCCGACAAACTTGTCGATCACGAGCTCTTTTCGAACGCCGATCACGCTGTCATACGGTCCTGTCATCCCAACATCCGTGATGTAGGCAGTACCCTTCGGTAACACGTTCTCGTCGGCCGTCGGGATGTGAGTATGGGTGCCCACGATGGCGGTGACGCGTCCGTCGAGATACCAACCGAAGGCGACTTTTTCCGAAGTGGCCTCAGCATGAAAATCGACAAAGACGACTTTGGCTTTGATTTTCTCCAGAAGCTTATCGACGAAATGGAAGGGATCGTCACTGGCTCCCATGAAGACGCGTCCCTGAAGATTGATGACCGCATAGCTGACACCATTCTTCTGGCCCTCGTACACTCCCCATCCCGGCATGCTGGCGGGAAAATTTGCCGGGCGCAAAAGCCGTCGGGCGGGACTATGCGGGTTGCCGTCCGCCATCTGAAAGTATTCGATGATCTCGCGCTTGTCCCAGACGTGATTGCCGGTCGTCATGACGTCGATGCCAAGGTCGAAGAGCTCGTCGGCGAGGGGCGGCGTGATGCCGAAGCCGGCTGCGGAATTTTCCCCGTTGGCGATGATCAGGTCGACAGAATATTTCTCGACGAGTTCGGGCAGCCGCTCCTTGACGATGGTGCGCCCAGGGCGGCCAAAAATGTCGCCGATGAAGAGAATGTTCAAGAAGACAGGTCTCGATAGAGCAGGTCACAGGTCTCAGGTCACGGGTCTCAGGAAAGGCAGAACCGGCGCCGGGAGCTGGGCCGAACTTTTCATGTTATCACGCGAAATCGGCGCAGTTTTGCGGAGTACGGGGTGCTGGCTACTGGAGTTCCGCGGTCTTCAGGAAGTCGTAATTTCCGGACGGGTTCAGGGTAATTCCAGACACCCGTTTCGAATGGATCAGAACGTTGTCGAGATACCAGAGGTTGATGTAGGGCAGATCATTGGCGAGAATCTCCTGTACTTCGGCATAGAGTCGCTTGCGTACGTTCTGATCGGTTTCGCGCCTGGCTTGGTCAATGAGCGCATCCAAATGTGGGTTTGAATAGTAGCTACGGTTGGCGCCATTGGGCGGAAATTTTGCGGAATGGAAGGCGTACTCGAAGATGTCCGGATCTTCATTGGCGCCGATCCAGCGCAGACCGTAAAGCTGAAAGGCGCCGTGCGTCACGTCCGAGAAGAAGGTCGCAAACTCAAAAGTGCGGATGTCGAGCGCAATGCCGACCTCGCGAAGTTGTTGCTGGATGACGGCGACCATCAGACGGGTGTTCTCGTCGGTTGAGGTTTTCATTGTGATATGAAAGCGCACACCGTTCACTACAGAGTAACCGGCAGCGTCGAGCAGTTGGCGGGACTTGCCGGGGTCGTAATCGTATCGCGGTACGTCTTCGTTGTAGGCCCAGCTCTGCCGCGGTAGAACGCTGCTCGCGGCCTGTACCTCGTTGCGCCACAGGTACTCGATCATCGGTCGACGGTCCAGCGCATAAGCGATGGCTTGGCGAACCCGTACATCTTTCAAAACAGGATCGCGCAGATTGAACGCCAGGTAAGCCAACCTCGTGCCCGGCCCGTGCTCAACGGCGAGTGACGAATCGCGTTCGAGAGCGAGCACGGTGTCGGGCGGCATCGGCGAGTTGATGGTGAGGTCGGCACTCCCTTTCCGCAGTTCGAGCGCCTGGGTGTTTGCGTCGGGCACGACTGCGAAACGAACGCGGGCGAGGTGGGGCTTTTCTCCCCAGTAACCGTCGTTGCGCTGAAGGATGACTTCCTTATCCGTCTCCGCGCTGACGAAGCGGAAGGGGCCCGAGCCGACGGGGTGGCGCGTCATTTCGTCCCCGCTGCCGTAGGGCACGATGCCGATCGCGCCGTCCGACAGGTTCCACAGCAGGGTGGACGAGGGCTCCTTCAAGTGAAAGACGACCGTGTCGGCATCGGGCGTATCGATGCGATCGACGATGCGGTAGACGCCTGCTTTCGTGCTGCGGATCTTGCCGGTCAGGAGTGAGTCGAAGGTCCACTTCACATCGCGAGACGTGAGCGCCTGGCCGTCGTGAAACTTTACTCCGTGCCGGATATGAAAAACGTAGGTTAGCGGATCCGGGGCCTCCCATCGTTCCGCAAGGGACGGCTTGAGGTTGAGATGCTCATCGCGATCAAGTAAGTCGTCGAAGATCAGTTCGTCGATGCGCGCGGATTGCCCATCCAGGCCGACGCGCGGATCGAGATTTGTCGGGCTGCTCTCTATGATCATCACCAGGGTGTTGGGGGCTGGGGGCTGGGAGCAGGAGAGGAGGGCGACTAGGAGGATCGCCGCCAATCCCCAAATGGAAACCTTGGCCCTACTAGGACTGTCATCCTGAGCGAAGCGAAGGACCTGCTTTCTTTTCGGTCGCCAGGACAGCAGGTCCTTCGCTTCGCTCAGGATGACAGTTCTCATGGGAGAGAATGCCTTGAACAACGCGATGTGCGCGCTTTGGCCGCCTGATTGGGTTCGCCTGCTACGCATAAGAAATCTTTCCCAGAATCGCCGCCCGCTTCGCCCCCGTTGCCGAGGGCACGCTTGACGGCCTCCGATGCCAAGTTTCATACGCCAGTACTGCGAATGCCACCGCTTCTTTCGCTTCGGTAGGCACTCCGAACTCGTCGGAGAAGCGCAAAGTGACGCCAATTGGCGTCATTGCGGTTCGGAGCATCGCCATCAGTGTCGGGTTATTCGCACCACCACCGGAGACGATCAGTTCGCGATATCCGCGCCGCTTCCCAACGACGAAGCGCTGCACCGCGTCGGCGATGGATCGCGCCGTCAGTTCCGTGGCAGTCGCAACTACGTCGCGTTTGTCGGTGCGTCCGCAGCGGCGGAGAAATTCTTTGGTGTAGTCGCGGCCGAATTCTTCGCGGCCCGCCGTCTTGGGTGGCTCCTGGCGGAAGAATGCAGATCGCATGGACTGAGCAACGACGTCTTCCAGAACTCGCCCGGAAGCGGCGATGCGTCCGTTGCGATCGAAGCGCTTTCCGAATAACTTCTCTGTAACCGCATCGATCAGCATGTTGCCCGGCCCGGTGTCGAAGGCCACAACCTGGCTGGGCTTCGCGTTAGGAGGAATCGCGGTGAGGTTGGCGATGCCGCCGATGTTCTGCGCGATGCGTCCAATGTGGGGATCGCGGTACAGCGCGTAATCGAGCAACGGCACCAGCGGCGCGCCTTTGCCGCCGGCGGCCATGTCGGCAGGTCGAAAATCCGACACGACCGGTACGCGTAACCGCGCGGCGATCACCGCGGCTTCGCCGGTCTGCCAGGTGACGGCGAGTTTCCTTCCGAGAAACGACGCTGCGGTGCCCTGATGGTAGAGCGTCTGGCCGTGGCATCCGACGAGGTCGAGCTTGATGCGATGCTTGCGGACGGTCTTGGCGACGGCATCGGCGTACAGTTCACCGAGCAGAAAATTTAATCGCGCCAAGTCGGCCACGCGCGCCGATTCCGCATTCATCAGGCTGAGAATCGCGCGTCGAACCGTAGCAGGAAAAGGATATTCGGCGTGGGCAAGGATGGTGTGGAGCGGGCGCCCCCGCCCGCTTTTCGTTATGCGTACCAGCGCAACGTTGATCCCGTCCGCCGATGTCCCGCTCATCACGCCAGCGACGATCATGCGGGACGCTCTGCCCGGTCGAGAGTGTCGAGCCGGATTTCTTCGGTGAATTCCCAGAGCTGGCGCGAGAGTCTTTCGGTAATTGCCGCAGTGGGAAAAGGCGCGCGTCGCGGTTTCCATTTCTTCTTGAACGCCAGCACGCGGCGCGCGGATTCCTGCACCCGTCGCGCAAATCTGCGATCGCGCTTCACTTCGCGGGTGAGGCCCGCGAAGGCACGGACGATGTAATCCTCCTGATGGCAAATGAGTCCGAGGTCGCCGCCCGCGCGAATGAATCCGACAGCCGCCTGCTCAATGGGTGCGGCTTTGAGAACACCGCCCATTTCGAGGTCGTCCGAGCAGATCAGGCCCCGGTAGCCGATCTTCTTGCGGAGAATATCGGTGATCCACTTCTTCGAGAGCGATGCGGGCGTGCGTTCTTTGGTGACGGAGGGAAACGCGGCGTGCGAGACCATCACGAAGGGTAAATCGCGGCGCATGGTGCGATAGGGAACCATGTCTTCGGCCCAAAGTTTTCTTAAAGTTTTCTCGACGCTTGGGAGTTCATGATGCGTATCGAGGTTGGCTTCGCCGAGTCCGGGAAAATGTTTGCCGCAGCCGAGGACTCCGGCATCGCCCAGTCCGCGCAGGAATTCGCGGGCGTAGATGACGACCTGCTTCGGATCGGCGGAGACGGCCCGCGAACTCATCACCGAGCGGGAAGCTTCAAAGGCCAGGTCAAGGGCGGGAGCGAAGTCGACATTGAAGCCGAGAGCGCGGCAGTTGGCGCCGATGATGCGTCCGTGCTTGCGGAAGAGTTCGCGGCGCCCGGTGGCGAAGACTTGTCCAGGTGACGGTGCGGGGCCGAGCACGTTGCGGAAACGGTCCACCGTGCCGCCTTCGAGGTCAACGCAGGTAAATAGCGGCGTGGCTACGTGTTTCTGGCAAGCGCGCAAGAGGCGATGCGTCTGCTCGGCGCTGGTGATGTTGCGCGCAAACAGGATCACGCCCGCAGGCTGGATGCGCGTGAGCAGGGAAGCAAGGCGCGTCGACATCTCGGTGCCGTCGAAACCGATGATCAGGAGTTGGCCGACATGTTGAGCGGGCGAGAGCTTTTGCATGGGAGCGTGATCACTGGCTTAGTGCGCAGGGCGGCACAAAGTCCTCGAGATCTCTGTGGCCATCCCACCTGCGTCGGTCGCATCGTATCAGAGTGTCGAGGTACACAAGGTCGGTGAACCGTTGAGGTTTTCGATACTCCCGTCGCGTGCTACGCAGGGGACCCATGTCTGAGCCACTGAACTTTCCGTTCACTTCTGGTTCGGGAATCGCTCGACCGTCCACGACTACGGTACGGAAGACGACCCGCGATTTCACGAGAATTTTCTTATCTTTCTTCGTCCACTCGCCTATCCGAACGGTATCCCCGTCTCCGCGAGAAATAACAGTCGATCCGTCTGTTTGCCTGATGAGATAGCAAGATACTGCGGCGAATTTTCCGTCCGGATAAAAAGCTACAAGATCGGCGGGCGCAGTTCTAATCTGCGAGTGCGAGGCGCGTGGTGGAGACTCCCATCGCAGATGACTTACGAATAGAAAATCAAGTTGGACACTGCCCTCCTGCGAATAAATGGAGATGGGCGCGAGCAAAAGGACACCCCAATAAATTAGGATTCGTCTAGTCAATCTGCCTCTTCAACTCCGCCAGCAAATTCAGCGCCTCCAGCGGCGTCATCCGGTTCAAGTCCGCTTCGCGCAATTTTTCCAGCACTGGCTGAGACAGCGGAGTGAAGATCGTCAACTGCGCCGGGCGCTCGGGTTGCGAGCCGGGCGTCAGGTGTTCTGACAATTCCCGTTCCGCAGACTCATGCTGAGCCAGCACCTCGCGCGCCCGTACGACCACTTCATTCGGTAGCCCCGCAAGCTTGGCGACTTCGATGCCGTAGCTTTTGTCGGCGGCGCCGGGTTCCACTTTGCGTAAGAAAACTACGCCTCCGCCAGTTTCTTTTACGGATACATGGTAGTTCTTTACGCCGCTGAGTTGTTCGGCTAATTCGGTCAGTTCGAAGTAATGAGTGGCGAAAAGAGTCTTCGCATGGACGCGAGTGTGCAGATATTCGACCGCGGCCCAGGCGATGGCGAGGCCGTCGTAGGTGGCGGTGCCGCGTCCGACTTCGTCGAGCAGGATGAGCGAGCGCGGGGTAGCGGTGTGCAGGATGGCGGCGGTTTCGGTCATTTCGACCATGAAGGTGGAGCGTCCGCGGGCGAGGTTGTCGCTGGCGCCGATGCGGGTGAAGACGCGGTCGACGATTCCGAGACGGGCGGAGCGGGCGGGGACGAACGATCCCATCTGCGCCAGAATCACGATCAACGCGGCCTGCCGAAGATAGGTGCTCTTGCCGCCCATGTTTGGGCCCGTCAGGACCACGATGTTGTGGGTCGACGAGTTGAGAAAAAGATCGTTAGGGACGAAGCGCTCGCTGCCCGCCGCCAGTTCCTGCTGCTCGATTACGGGATGGCGGCCCTCGACAATTTCCAGGTCTCCGGAGTCTTCGGGTTTATCCGTAAATTTCGGACGGCAGTAATTGTGCAACGACGCCACATGCGCCAGCGAGGCCAGTACGTCCACTTCGGCCAGCGCCAGCGCCGTCTGCCGGATGCGCTTGGCTTCTCCGGCAATGGTTGATCGCAACTCGGCAAAGAGGCGGCGCTCGATTTCGACGATCTTCTCCTGGGCGTCGAGAATCTTTGACTCGTATTCTTTCAGTTCCGGAGTCGTGTAGCGTTCGGCATTGACCAGCGTCTGTTTTCGCTCGTAGTCGGTGGGCGCGAGGTGCTGGTTGGCTTTTGAAATCTCGATGTAGTAACCGAATACGGAATTGAACTTTACTTTCAGCGATCCGATGCCGGTGCGTTCGCGTTCGCGCTGCTCGACCTGCGCGAGATATTGCTTCGAGTTGCGGCTCAAGTCGCGAAGGTGGTCGAGGTCGCTATCGACGCCCACGGCGATCACGCCACCGTCGCTCAGAGAGATTGGCGGTTCTTCGACAACGGTCTGGCTGATTCTTTCGCGCAGGTCGTTGAGTTCGTCAATTAGTCCATGCAACGCGCTCAGCCGCGCCGCGGGGAATCCAGCCAGGCCGCTGCGTACCTGTGGAATCCGCGACAGGGACGCTGCCAACGCCAGCACGTCGCGCGGATTTGCAGTTTCGAGGGTGACGCGGCTCAGCAGGCGCTCCAGATCGAGTATTCCTGCCAGCGCTCGGCGCAACTCCTCGCGCCGCATGAGGTCTTTGACCTGTGCTTCAACCGCGTTCAGCCTCGCCTCGATCTCACTTAGTTCCAGCGACGGCCGCAGCATCCAGGCGCGCAGCAGGCGTTTGCCCATGGGCGTGACGGTTGCGTCCAGGCCGCGAAACAAAGTTACGCCGGCGTCGGCCCCGGCAAAAAGAGGCTCAATCAATTCCAGGTTGCGCACCGTGACCGCGTCGAGCACCAGGCAATTCTGCCGTTCGTAGAATCCGATGCGGTCGATGTGCTGGAGGGCGCCGCGCTGCGTCGAGCGGATGTAATAAAGAATCGCGCCCGCGGCCGATGCGGCGGCGGGCTTGCCGGATAGTCCAAAGCCTTCGAGCGACAGCACCCCAAAATGATTTTCCAGCAGCGGCACGGCGTGGTCGGGAGCGAAGATCCAATCGTCGAGCGGCGTCTCGGCCCAAGTCGATCGCTGGCCGTGCAAATGTGGGGACAGGTCTCTGACCTGTCCAGGCCGAGCGAAGTTCGGCAGGCCGTCGTCGCCCTTGGAACGATTTTCCAGTAGTGGCGCCGATGACCCATACAGCAACTCCCGCGGTCGCAATTGCTCTAGCTCTTCCTGGATGCGCCGCGCTGCCGATTCACCGGCAAACTCGGTCGCGCGAAATTCGCCCGTGGAGAGGTCCAAGGCCGCGAATCCTACGCGGTCTCCGACCGCCGCCACTGCCGCCAGAAAGTTATTTTCTTCCGATCCCAGCGACGAATCGGCAGCCGTGCCGGGCGTCACGACTCGAGTCACTTCCCGCCGCACCAGTTTCTTCGCGAGTCGCGCATCTTCCATCTGCTCGCAGATGGCAACCTTGAATCCGCGCCGAATGAGCTTCGAGATGTATCCCTCAGCCGCATGGTACGGGACACCGCACATCGGAATGGCCATACCCTTTTCTTTGTTGCGCGACGTGAGCGTGATCTGTAATTCACGGGCTGCGGTGACGGCATCGTCAAAGAAGAGTTCATAGAAATCTCCAAGCCGAAACAAAAGAAGAGCCGTGGGATGCTCTTTCTTGATCGCAGCATATTGCCGCATCAGCGGCGTGGAGGGCTCAGAGGACATTGGTGATGGGTAATTTGTAATTTGTAATTGGGTAATTTGCAATCGAAGGCTTCCTCCGTGTCCTCCGTGACCGCCCTTCCAATTGCCAATTACAAATCACAAATCACAGATCCGAATTTGACTCGCCTCCCGCATTTTGTTCTTCTTAACGCATGGAACTTCGCAAGGACCCCATCACTCGCTCCTGGGTGATTACCGGAGACGATGTCGCTGAGACTACGCCGCGGACTGGACCGTGTCCGTTCTGCGGCGACGGATCGCCGCAAGTGGTCGCGACTCTTCCTGGACTGGAAGGCAACACCTGGTCGGCGCGGGCCGTGGTTCATCCCACGCCGATCTACCACATTGAAGGTGAGCCGGCGCGTCGGGGCGACGGATTGTACGACCGCATGGGATCGGTGGGCGCGCATGAAATACTGCTCGAAAACCCGCGCCACGACCGCCATTTGTGGGTTGCCAGCGACGCAGAAATCGTACAGTTCCTGCGTTTGATGGGGCAGCGCATCCAGGATCTGAAGCGCGATAACCGCTTCAAGTACGTCAGTATTTTCAAGAATGACGGCGCCGGCGCGGGCCAGGAGTTCGACCATCCCAATTCGCAATTGACGGCAACCACGTTTGTGCCGCGGCGTGTTCTCTACGAACTGCGCGCGGCGCGGGATTATTTTGCAAGCAAAGAGCGCTGCGTGTTCTGCGACATTCTGGCGCAGGAAGAGCGGCAGGGCGCGCGCATTCTGGAGATTCGCGGCGACTACGTCGCTTTCTGTCCCTACGCGCCCCGTGTTCCGTACGAAACCTGGATTCTCCCACGCAGCCATGAGGCTTCGTTTGAACGTACCGGGGCTTCGCGCGTGGGTAGTATGAACGATTTGGCGGCTCTGTTGCGGCGGACGTTGAAAAGGATCCGCAGCATCACCGAGTCGTTTCACCTGGTGCTCCATACCTCGCCCAACAGCCACCATCAATCGGAAACGCTGGGCTACTGGAAGACACTCGATGACGACTATCACTGGCACATCGAGATTCTGCCTGTCATCGCGTCCAAGGGAAAGTCGTACACCTTCAAAGAGGTCTATTATTCACCAGTCACGTCGGAGACGGCGGTGAAGCGGCTGCGCGAGGCGAAGATTTAAGCGGCTTTGGGCCTGCGGCGCGCGGACTGCCTGAAGCAGTCCCGCAACCAGTTCAGGATCCCGGGTTCTTGCGCGCTGCCGTTGTGATTCGGACAAACAAGAGAGCATCGAAGCAGGATGTGACCTCCTGATTGCTCCAGTATTGTTGAGCAGAGTCTTCGGAGTACAGGGCGCCGATACTGCGCGTCAGGTGTGGCGTGTGCAGCCATGCTGCCACGGGGCCAGTCTTTGGCGACTGCCGGAGATCGAGAGCGAAAAGAGGAATTCCTGTGGCCGCCAGCGTCGCGTCCAGGCTTCCAATGGGAGCGGGTGGCACGGTGAAGTCTCTCAGTTTCTTTCCATTTTCCACCGCCTGGAACGATCCCTGGTTGAAGGCAAAGCCGAAGACCACCATCTGAGCGCCGAACATCTTGTGCAACTCGGCCCCCATCGACTCGTAACCTTCGCCGCGGTAAGAAACATGTCCATTGTGCGCCCAGAGCACAATCTTGGCTCCGGGATTGTGATCCGCGATCCATTTAACATTTTCGGCCATGCTCCGGTCGCGAGTCACTTCGCCCGATTTCATCTGTAAGGATTGCAAGACGATGCGGGCATTCTGAATGGCCCAGTCAACCTCGCGGGCGGAACGTCCTTGCGAAGCGTAGAAGTTCCGCTTTGTTTCAAGATGTTGCACCACATCCTTCCAACTGGACGTCGCGGCCTTGGCATCGGCGGAACTCTTGTCAGCTGTCGTCGAAAGAAATTTCATCCGGAGACTCTGCTTTCCTCCGTGAAATATTCGATTGTCTAACTGCACAGAGTATCCGTTTCCAGCTGTATAGAAGCCCTTCGCGGTGGGCGACTCGAAGTCCAGATCGAAATTGCTTTTGTCGGTATAAGGAACACCGTCCAGTTCCACGCTCAAGTCATCGAACCAGGCTGTGCCGTCGCCGGGGAGAATCGCGCCAAAGTTGATGTTCGTTGCGTCCGCGGCAACGGGCAGTTCGATCTCATAGCGCTTCCAGTCGGTAGTTCCCTTAATGCCCTGGTTCTCCATGTTGTCAAAGGCCAGGACGCCTGAGGCACCGTCCACACGCCACCACAGGCCAGCGAATCCTCGTGTGACTCCTTGTGTTTTGATGTAGCCACTGAAACGAACTTTCTTGCCTGCGGCGTCTTTGACCGGGAAAGTCGCGGTAGCAACCGCAAAATTCTGGTTATTGCCTCGAGACACGGCCCAGCCAAGCTCGGAGGCCTTTTGAAAATTCGCCAGGTAGTTCGGGTCATTCTTGCCTACAAAATCGCGGACAATTCCCATCGCGAGATCGGGGAACTGCATGTCGAATCCTGTGAATTCAATTCGCCCCTTGCCGGACTGGTTGAATTCCCGCATCCAGCGAATCATGGCGAGTACTTCCTGAGTGTCCCAGGTCCAAAAATACATCCCCTTTAGTAGTTGCGCCGGATCACCCTTGCCATTCAAGACATAGTCGTTCAGGCGGTAGGCCTCGGGCATATTGGCTTCAATCGAGAAAATCGTGAAGCCCATTTCGCTCGCCAGAAACTCCAACATGCGATGCTTGAACTGGAAGAACTCGCGCGTGCCGTGAGTCGCTTCTCCCAGCGCGACGATTCGCGCATTGCCGACGATCTGCTTCAGCGGCTGCATATCGCGGAAGCCGTGACCGGCTTCAGGAGTTTCGAGCGGCACGGCGTGGGTCCGCATCCAGTCGACCACCGCCTTGTCGTCTTCTGAGGTTTCGGCTGCCGCGAGCGTAACCAACAGCAGAAGGGCCAATGCCACGAAACGTTTCAGTGTCACGTCACTTCTCCACTTACAGCCTGAAGCCAAAATCCAGGCCACAGTTCCGTGCGATGTTCCGGCATTTTGACGCATAAGTCTTAGGCAGGCTAGTCCAATGCATGAGCAGAAACGTTATCATTGCCCCGGGCAATATTCACGCCAAAGAGGAGGGGCTAATCCGATGGGTGCTCAGCGACGACGGACTCCGATCTTCGCCAGCTTTGTGGCGTCATTTTGCTGCCTGCTTTGGGGGGCGGCGGCGGCACAGGCGCCATCCAGCCAGGAAAAACAGCAAGCACTCTGGCAGAAGCTGGAAACTTCCATTGGTGAAGTCGACCGCAACCTCGACGGTGCCATGGGCGTCGCGATTCTCGATCTTACTGACGGCCACAAATATCTCCTGCACCCGAACGACGTTTTCGCCCAGGCCAGTTCGATCAAGATTTGCGTGCTCGCTGAACTCTACCGGCAGGCGCAGCAGGGCCAGCTCAAACTAACCGATATCTATACAGTTAATGCCACTGACCTCGTGCAGGACAGCGACATCATGGGCGGCCTCACGCCCGGCGTCACGAAAATCACCTTGCGCGATCTAGCCACGATGATGGTCGCCGTCAGCGATAACTCCGCTACCAACGTCCTGATCGACCGCGTCGGCATGGAGAAGGTCAACGCGTTTCTGGATTCGCTCGGCCTCACCCATACCCGCCTCCGCCGGAAAATGATGGACTTGAAAGCTGCGGCCGAGGGCCGGGAAAATATCTCAACCCCCGCCGAGATGATGACGTTGCTCGAAGCTCTCTATCGCGGCAAAGTGCTGAATAAAGAAATGACCGACGACTACTTCAAGGTCCTAGCAACCCACAAGGACAGCTGGATCCCGCGCGACCTCCCAGACGATTTGAAGATCGCCGACAAACCGGGCGCGCTGGAAGGTGTCCGCAACGATTCGGGCGTGATCTTTGTCGAGAATCGACCCTACATCCTTTGCGTGATGACCACCTACCTGCGCCGCGAACGCGATGGGGAAGAGGCCATCAGTAAAATTTCACTCGCCGCCTGGCGCATGTTCGACCGCATGTCGCGAGCCAGCGAGTATGGGCGAGTGATATCACCGGGCAATAGCAGCAAGTAGGTCCCGTCCTGCCAGCTTGCCCAATACGCAGGGAACGGCGGCCGGAAAGTGGAATGTGGTGCTTGCCACGATAAGATCGTCGTTGCACGGCCCAGCCTGCCGTGAGACGCGTCAGCGACTAATGACGCCTGAGGGCTTTCCAGTTAAGACAGCCAAACCCTAATAAGACAGCGTTGGCTCAAGGCCAATGGCAAATAATGGACCTGACACAATAGTAACTTGCGACCCATACAGTAAGTCGTCGATCATGACCGAGGGGCACTCCTCTTCGTGTAAGTATATGAGCGCACCATCTCTGATGAGGACCGGTTCGAGTGTTCGTCTTGGTGCCGTTACTCTAATCACGCTTGGCTTGACGGTTCTGGTTGGGTGGACGCTGAATATTTCCGCCCTAATGACAGTCCTGCCCGGGCGAATTAGCATGAAACCGAACACGGCGCTCGGTTTTATGTTCGCCGGTTTCGCAATTCTCTATCTGGGAAATGAATCCCCCAAGCGTGCTTATGGGAGGCTTGCCTCCACATTTGCATGCTTGGTAATGGGCCTGGGCGTACTGACTCTCGTCGAATATGGAGCCGGCCTGGATCTGGGTCTGGATCAATTGCTCTTCAAGGATGCATTTCAGAACCCCTATCCTGGACGAATGGCTCACATTACTGCCGTAAATTTTTCGCTGGCGGGAGTGAGCCTGTTACTTCTGACATTTGCCAGAACTCGCGCCGCCTTGTCGCAACTGCTCTCATTGTTGACAGGGGCCATAGCTCTATTTGCAATCATCGGATATCTGTACGGGGTTCCTCTGTTTTACGGTTCGGTCGAATACACATCGATGGCGCTGCACACGGGAGTGGGCTTCCTGATTCTTTCGGTGGCGACGCTGCACTGCCGGCCCGACGTGGGAATTATCGCCACGATCAGCAGTGCGCACGCTGGAGGATGGCTCGCTAGAAGATTAATCCCAATTGCAATCGGCGCGCCGATCGTGCTGGGAGCGATCTACGTTAACAGCAAGGTTTCATTCCGTGATATGCGGTTGGCGTTGGCATGTTTGATCGTGGTTCAGATTGTGATTTTCGTAACGCTAATCTGGACCTTGGCGTACCGACTCAACCATTCCGAAATGGCGAGAGCCTTCGCTACCGAGGCTCGCGCGAGCATGGAGGAAAAGTACCGCAATATTTTCGAAGAGACCATCGTCGGGGTCTTTAGGAGCACGCCCTCGGGAAAATTGTTGCTCGTGAATCCGGCGATGGCGCGAATATTCGGGTACGAGTCGGGAAAAGAAATGTGCGACGCGATCGAGGCTATCGCAGATCAGCTCTATGTGGACCCGAAGGGCCGCAAAGAATTTCAGCATGCGATTGAGAGTGCGGGTATGGTGCAGAATTTCGAATGCGAGCTTTATCGCAAGGACGGCAGCAAAGTGTGGGTCTCGACAAATGCTCGGGCGGCTGTGCGCAAGGGTGTAGTGGTTCACTATGACGGAACATTTGAAGACATCACGGAGCGTAAGTCGCTGGAGGCGCAACTCCGTCAAGCGCAGAAAATGGAGGCAATCGGACGTCTGGCGGGAGGAATTGCGCACGACTTCAACAACGCAATTGGAGTGGTAATGGGTTATAGCGCATTGCTGAAAGACCGAGTGCCATCCGATGAGACCGCCCTGCGCTATGCGGATGAGATTGGCAAGGCCGGAAACCGGGCCGCAAGGTTGACGCGCCAGCTCCTGGCCTTCAGCCGGAAGCAGGTGATCCAGCCGTTGGTCCTGGATTTGAACTCGATCGTTACGGAGTCGGAGAAGATGTTTCGCACTCTGATCGGGGAAGATATTGAGTTAGTCATCGTCCGCGATCCCAAGTTGGGGCGCGTGCGCGCGGACGTTGGGCAGATGGAACAGGTTCTAGTGAATCTGGTGGTCAACGCACGCGATGCCATGCCTCGCGGTGGGAGATTGGTGATCGAGACTGCCAACGCCGAACTTGACGTCACCAATCTGGGCCCGCATGTTTATGCAAAGGCGGGTTCGTACGTGGTATTGAGCGTCAGCGACACTGGCGTGGGAATGAGCAAGGAGACCCAGGCTAAGATCTTCGAACCGTTCTTCACCACCAAGCCCTCGGGTCAGGGTACCGGATTGGGTTTGTCCACAGTTTACGGGATTGTGAAGCAGAGCGAAGGGTACGTGTGGGTTTACAGCGAAGAGGGACAAGGGGCGCGCTTTAAAGTCTTCCTGCCCCGGGTGGAAGCTTCTGCTCAGCCACTACCCGTCGCGGACACCTCCGCCGTTCCTGGCGGTACGGAGACGATTCTGCTGGTGGAAGACGATGAGGCCATGCGCGCGCTAACCCGCAACTGTCTGGAGAGTGGGGGGTATACCGTGTTAGATGTTCACGATGGAGAGACCGCGATTCGACGACTCACTGACTATCAGGGCCGCGTACACATGGTGCTCACGGATGTGATCATGCCCGGTCTCAGTGGACGCAGTCTGGTCGAGATCCTGGAAGTAAGCAGGCCGGAGATCAGGGTTTTGTATATGTCTGGGTATACGGCTGACATCATTACCGATCGGGGAATGCTTGACGCGCGAGTCGACCTTCTAGAGAAGCCCTTCACGAGAGAAGCCCTGCTTCGGAAGGTTCGTCGGGTGCTTCACGCGGAACCGTTGGCGCACAAAGCCGCCGCCGGACGCGAGTAGTCAAACTCCTGCCGCGAGGATTCTTCAGGCAGGCCGCCGGGGTCAGCATTACCTCCGGACCTGGGGCCAGCCTAATCTCGTGATATTCGTGATATGCACTTCCGATCCCACCCGTTTCCGCGCGGGCGCTGTGTCCGGCGCACTATAATCACTGGGTTCGAACGGGGATGAATCCTTTCGCCCCAACGCACACCTATATAGACCTATGAGCCTGATCTGGCTGCGAGTGGCGCTGATCTGTTATGCGGTTGGGTTGCTGTATGCCCTGGTCGCGCTCAATCGCACTTCAGAAATCCTGAGCAAAGTGGCACTGCATGCCGCTTATCTGGGCATGGTGCTGCACTTTGTGTCTCTGACGGAGGCCGTGGTGCAAGCCGGCCAGCTGACCCTGGCCTCGGTGCACAATTCCGAATCGCTGCTCGCCTTTCTCATCATGGTCGTATTCATGCTCGTCTATCTGATCTATAAGACGACATCCCCCGGCATCGTCGTTTTTCCCATTGTGTTTCTACTCACGTTTGTTGCGGCCACCGGACAGCAGCCGCTGGTCCTTACCCCTGTCGCCGCCAAGGGATGGCTGTTTGCACACATTCTGATGATTTTTGCCGGGTACGCCGCGTTGTTCCTGAGTTTCGGAGCCAGTCTCCTGTATCTGCTGCAAGAGCGAGCCTTGAAGTCGAAAAACTCCGCTGGGATGTTTACCCGGCTCCCAGCGCTCCAGGTGATTGACGACATCGGATACCGTTCGCTGATGCTCGGCTTCCCCTTTATGACGTTGGGACTGGTGCTGGGATCTGTGGTCGCCGAGTCGACATACGGGCGAGTGGATTTTTTCGATCCCAAGATTCTGCTCTCCGTGCTGATGTGGGTGGTGTACCTGATCATGGTCTACATGCGGCTCAGCGCCGGATGGCGCGGACGCCGCGCCGCGCTGCTTGCGAGCGTAGCTTTTGTGGCGGCGATTGTGGCGTGGGCGGCGAACTATTTCAGCACGATGCACAGGTTTATCGCCTCATGAAGTTTCAGCTCATCGGCGTGAATCACAAGACCGCTCCGGTCGAAGTCCGCGAGCGCCTGGCGATCCCGGAATCGCGTCTGGCGGAGGCCTGCAAAAAGCTGGCTGAACACGCCGACGTCGCCGAGGGCATGATCGTTTCCACCTGCAACCGGGTGGAGTTTATCGCCAACATGAAGAACGGGACCGGCGACCTGCGTGCCTTTATGCGCGAATATTTCGCCATCGATATGGCGCCGTTCGAAAGTCATCTCTACGAGTTCCGCGAAGACGAGGCGATCCGCCATGTTTTCCGCGTGGCCTCGAGTCTGGATTCGATGGTGGTCGGCGAACCGCAGATTCTGGGGCAGATCAAGGAGGCGTACGCCACCGCCCGCGCCGTCGGGTCCGTCCGCATGCAACTGGATCAGTTACTGACTCGCGCTTTTGCGGTAGCCAAGCGGGTGCGCACCGAGACCGCCGTAGGATCATCTTCCGTCTCGGTAGCTTCGATCGCGGTCGAACTGGCGGAAAAAATATTCGGCAACCTGAAGGGCAAGAGTGTCTACCTGGTGGGCGCGGGCAAGATGAGCGAACTGGCGGCGCGCCACCTGCTGGCTCATGGCGCGGAATCCATCTTCGTCGCGAATCGCACTTACGACCGCGCCGTCGGGTTGGCGCACAAATTCCGCGGCCAAGCGATCGAGTTCAGCCGGCTCCACGACACTTGCGAACGCGCCGACATCGTAATCACCTCCACCGGGTCCCCTCATTTCGTCTTTAAGCGCGAACACGGTGAACAATTTCTGGCCCGCCGCAAGAACCGTCCTATGTTCTTCATCGATATCGCCGTCCCCCGTGACGTCGATCCGGAGATGAACAAGCTGGACGGCATTTTCGTCTACGACATCGACGATTTGCAGCAAGCCGTCACCTCGCATGTGGCGGATCGCAGGAAGGAAGCCGAAAAAGCAGAGGCCATCGTCAACGGTGAAGTGCAAAAGTTTCAGGCGCGCCTGCAAACGCTTGACGTCGTGCCCACGATCGTCTCGCTCCATGACCATTTTGAAACCATCCGGCAAGCGGAGATCGATCGCGTCCGTGGGAGGCTGGGCGCCATGTCTCCTGACCAGGAACTCGCCGTGGAAGCCCTGACCCGCGGCATCATCAACAAGATCATGCACACGCCCATTAGCGCTCTTAAAACAGCCGCACGGGAGCCGCAGTCCACGACAGTCGTCGAACTGGTGCGGCGCTTGTTTAATCTCGAAGAAGAAGAAAAGCGCAAAGCGGCATCCAAGTCAGGCGCTGGAGGCCGGGGGGAGCCCCGCTGATGGCGCTCCTTCGCATCGGCTCTCGCGGCTCGCAACTCGCCCTCTGGCAGGCCAATCATATTTCCGATCTTTTGCGCGCGCAGGGACACACTGTCGAGTTGGAGATCATCAAGACCACCGGCGACAAGATTACCGACGTAGCGCTGGCCAAGGTTGGCACCAAGGGCATGTTTACCAAGGAAATCGAAGAGGCGCTGCTGGAGAATCGCGTCGATCTTGCGGTTCACAGCTTGAAAGACCTGCCTACGGAGTTGGCTGGCGAATTTGAAATCGCCGCGATCACCGAACGGGAAAATCCTCGTGACGTTTTCTGCTCAGTAAAGTTCTCGGCAATCAACGACCTCCCGCGCAGCGCTAATGTGGGCACCAGCAGCCTGCGGCGGCAGGCGCAGTTGCTGGCAATCCGTCCCGATTTGAAAGTTCATCCCCTGCGCGGCAACGTCGATACCAGGCTGCGCAAACTGGAAGCCGGAGACTACGACGCGATTATTCTAGCCGCAGCTGGGTTGAGCCGCCTGGGCAAGACGCAACTGGTGCGACAGGTAATCCCCGTGGAGGTAATGACTCCGGCTGCAGGTCAGGGCGCGCTGGGAATTGAGATTCGCCGCGCGGATGAACAAACGCGCGGCCACATCGCGTTCTTGGATAACGGCGCAGCCCGGGCTGGCACCACTTGTGAACGCGCTCTGCTGAACAAACTCGGAGGCGGTTGCCAGGTTCCGATCGGCGCCTTTGCGGAAATGAAGAATGGCCGGATTCACCTGAACGCCCTCGTCGCCCATCCCAACGGAACGAAGGTTCTCAGGGAAAACCGCGAGGGCGAGGATCCGATTCGACTCGGCGAAGAAGTCGGCGAGACTCTCCTGAAGCGCGGCGGAGATGCGATACTCGAAGAAGTTTATGGAGAGGGTTTCGTGGTGCCGCAACAACCGTGAGGCAGGTGTCTGGTGTCAGGTCTCAGGTGTCAGGAAAAACCGGTCCGAGAATTGCCAGAACGAGTGCCTCAAAGAAAGTGTTTGACACAAAACTGGCGCCGACTTTTCGTCTTTCCTGAGACCTGAGACCTGAGACCTGAGACCTGAGACCTGAGACCTGAGACCTGAGACCTGAGACCTGAGACCTGAGACCTGAGACCTGAGACCTGAGACCTGAGACCTGAGACCTGAGACCTGAGACCTGAGACCTGAGACCTGAGACCTGAGACCTGCTTTCATGAAGCCGAACGAAGTCCGACCTCTTGCCGGAACGCGAATTCTCGTGGGCCGCGCTCGTCACCAGGCGAGTGCGTTGTCCGCGGGACTGCGCAGCCTGGGCGCCAGTGTCATCGAGATTCCCTTCATCGAGATTCGCAAGCCGCAGTCGTTTCAATCATTGGATGACGCCCTCAAGAATCTCAAGCGCTACGACTGGCTGATCCTCACCAGCGTCAACGGAGTGCATGCAATGGGAGAGCGGCGGCGGAAGCTTCGCCTCACGCGAAAGCATTTCCAACATCTTCAGATCGCGGCGATCGGTCCTGCTACAAAAGCAGCGTTACTGAAGAGCGGTCTGAAGGTAAAGATGATGCCGGAAGAATATGTCGCCGAGTCGGTAGTGCGGGGATTACGTGACAAGGTGAGCGGGAAACGCGTGCTGCTGGTGCGGGCAAAAGTGGCGCGCGATGTGATCCCCGAAGAACTGCGCGCGGCGGGGGCGGCCGTGGATGTCGTTGAGGCGTATGAGACGGTCGTACCGAAGAAATCGCAAGAACGCTTGCGAGCGTTGATGAAGGACCCGGCGCGCCGTCCGCACATCGTGACCTTCACCAGTTCGTCGACGGCACGAAATTTCGCTGAATTGCTCGGTTCAACCCGTACACGGTCGCTCAAGCAAGTCCAGTTTGCATCGATCGGCCCGGTGACCTCGGCAACCCTGCGTGAATTGCAGCTGCCGCCGTCAATTGAAGCGCGGGAATTCACCATGGGCGGGTTGATTCGTGCCATCGTGCTGGCCCGCTACGCCACGTTGTCCGCCTGAAGTCCGTTTTAAGCTGGTTTCTCCGGCTCTGGCGTCGAGACGCCCATCCCTGGATCGATCCCGTCCAGGTACTTCTGTAGATGTTCTTTGCCCTCGATAGGCATGCCGGTAAATTCGATTCCGTTGCCCACTCCGGGATCGCAAGTCCGCACAACTGCGGTGATCGTCATGCGCTCGTTTTGCAAGTAGAACTCCACCCGCAGCACCGTTCCAAGCGGCAGAGGCATGATGCTCTCGACATAGCAACCGTTGCCGCTGACGTCGGTGGCGCTGATGCGCATCGGCGTCTGCACTCGCTCGTCGCGGAGTTCGATGGGAAATGAGATCTTGTGCCGCGGCCAGCGCCGTCGGTTGCCGGGAAGTATGGTCGGAGTCGAGCCCTGAACCGGCAGGTAGGCTTTCCAGGGACACTCCTGACCCTCCAGCAGTTTTACGCCGACCTGATTTTTCTTGATCGGCCCGGTGTTCATCACCCACATGACGGTGCAGCGGGTTTTCTTCTCTTCGCACTGCACTCCCACCACGTCGCCGACTTTTAGTTCATTTTCGATTCCGGCCAGCAGCGCGCCTTCGGAACTTATGTTCTGCGCGCGCGCGTGTTGCGAAAATGGGCGCCCGTCGGCGGTCATCCCCCAAACCCGCACGGGCAGGTCGACGGTAATGCGTGGTTCGACGGCTTGGCTCATGGCTTACGCTCGCCCCCGCATCTGGATCATTGCGATCATACCGCCGACTGCCACCACGCGATATTACAAAGTAGATGGCCGGGGAAACACTTTAGGCCAGCGACCGGGGGCGTTCCTCATAGCAGCGCCCGCCGAATCATCTCCAGCGCCTGCTGCGCAGCAAACCAGCGAACCCGCTTGCGGTCGCCCGGGAAGTTCCGTTCCACCACCTGCGTCCCTTCTTCGCCCGCCAGCGCGATGTAGACGAGTCCGACCGGCTTCTGCTCCGTTCCACCGGTAGGTCCGGCGACGCCCGTGATGCCGATCCCATAACTCGAAAGGCAACGTTGCCGGATGCCTTCCGCCAGCGCTTTGGCGACTTCGCGGCTGACCGCTCCGTGCTTGTCGATCAGCGACTTGGGGACGTTGGCGAATTGTGTCTTCAACTCGTTCGAATACACGACCGCCCCACCCAGAAAATAACGCGAGCTGCCGCTAAGAGAAGTGATGCGTTGGGCGAGAAGTCCACCCGTGCACGACTCTGCCACCGCCAGAGTCATGGCGCGCATCTGGAGCAGGTAGCTGACAATCTGTTCCAGACTTTCACCCTTGCGCGAGAAAACGGCGTCGCCCAATTCTTCGTCGATCTTTTCCACCAGTTCGTCGACGCGCGCTTCCGCTTCCGCTTGCGATTCTTTCCGACAGCGAAAATGCAATTGAATCTCGCCCGCGCCCGCCAGGATGGTGGTCTGCACGTCGGTAAATGTCTTGTAGATAGGAGCGACGCGCGCGTCCACCTGCGACTCCGGCATGAGCGCAATCTTCAGCTCGCGCATGGCGATGTGCTGCGGCGGAACCCGAGCCCTCAGGCGCGCCGCGCATTCAGCCTCGTAGAGTCCCTTGAGTTCCATCGGTGGTCCCGGCAGGAGAATCACGATGCGCTCCTGCCCATCGTACTTGCCGCTGATCCACTGCCCCGGAGCGGAACCGTTCGGGTTGGGCAGCACGACCGCGCCGGTCAGCACATCCGCCTGCTTGGCGTTGTTGGGAGAAAACTTGTAGCCGCGTTTTGCAAACCGCTCTTCGAGCTTGACCAGTAATTCGGGGCTGCGCTGGAGTCTGAGGCCCAGCGCCTCGGCAACCGCTTCGCGAGTCAGGTCATCCTCGGTGGGGCCAAGCCCGCCGATCACAATGATGATGTCCGACCGCACCATGGCCAGCTTCGCTGCGGCGGTCAGATCGGCGCTGCTGTCTCCAACGACGCACTTGTGGCGCACCTCGACTCCCAACTCGTTCAGCTTCTCGGTCAGATAGAGAGAGTTGGTGTCCTGACGGTGGGGCGTGAGCATCTCCGAGCCCACGGCGATGGTTTCGGCGTCCACGGGGGTAGTGTAAATGAAGGGGGGAGGCGAGGCGGGGGCGCGCAACTCAAAACCTGTTGGCTCGTCCACCATGCCAGACGGTGTGTGCAATTGCTCCCAGAGGGACGTCGGCGGCTTTGCGGGCCTTCAGGCTTCAATTCTGCGTCGCCACTTCACGGTCCCAGCGTTTGGGCGCGGTAGTTCGGTAACCTCAGCGATTCAGGTGGACGTCATTCAGAGCCGCATGCGCGATGACGGAGATAGAAAATCAATCCCTCGGGACCATGCGTTGCGGGATACTCCTTCAATGCGCGGCATTGTGCCTCCGCTAACCGCGCCAACTTGCGAGATGCGTACGACCTCGATCGGATAGTGTTCCACGGTCGTAAGCTTCAGCGAGTGTCACGAGCACGTCGAGCTCGTCGCCGTCCGAAGTTCCCGCAGACGCATCCCACAAGGCTTCGATGCGACGCAAAGCCGCCTCATAGTCGGACTCAGTGCGAACTCGTCAATCTCCATGTTTCACGGTTCTGACGTTCCATCTTGTCGACGCGGCGGGTGAGTATTCTTCAACCCGGATCGTGCCGCCCATAATTGACGCCAACCGGCAGCGGTTATCGCGCTCAATGAGGGCTATAAGCGCCTCCGCAATCAGCGTCAGTCTTTGTCCTCGTCCAGTGGCTCCTGGGCATTCGTGCAAGCTCGCCATCCAGCGCCGACTGTCAGCTTCTCGATATAGCGGACTCTAAGCACTGATTATAGCATCAATGTTGTCGATCCGTCGCCTATATTCCTGGAAAGTCCTGAAAATAGAGCGAGTTCTCCGGTATAATCCGCCCGTGTCTTCTGCAAAGGCACCACGGTGACTGGTCGAGTCTGCTACTGCGAACCTCCGCGCTGCCAGTCGATTGCCATAGTTGGAGGAAGTGGGTCGCCGAGATCGATTGGGCCGACTTGTTTGCCCGAATAGATGCGATCCCATCGGTGGACGACTTGGCCTGTTCTTAACTCAATCAATTTTGGATGGTCGTAGAAGCTAACGACCCAGTCCTTCCACGGCATGATTACGCCAGTCGGTTCGCTGACGTCAACCTTTATTCCCAGCGACCCTCAGCCAGCGACCAAACTCCAACCTTTTTGTGCGCAGCGAATCAGCCTCCAATTCCTCTCCGGAATCCTCTGAAGCCGAGGAAACCACGAGGCGACTGCTCCCAAGAAAGGCAGCGCTATCGATCTCATAGTTCGACGAAGAGAACGGTGTCGTCTCGACGATCATCGACCGGTCAGCGGACACAAGGTTCGTATCAAAAACACATGCCCCACACCATGGATGCCAGAACCACCCAGCGTCCAGGAGGAACCTTCCATCTGCCGACATAGCTAAACGAGAGTGGAATTCCATGTGCCGCGATTTTATTCTGCCAAGGTTCTCGCCGGATTCAGCGTCCTCAACCTCAAGTACGTTGAACTGCTGAGGACAGTGGACAACAACCGGACGTCCCATATGGTTCTCGGCGATTGCTATTGGATAATCGTAGGATCCGGCGCAATAATAACTTCGATTCAGCTCGCGGGGCTCAATACCATTCTTCATCAGAACGGCCTTCGTGCTCCGATTTGTGTACACGACGGCCCAAAATGCGTCGGCGGTTCGCAAGCCAATTGCTCGGTCAAACCGATACGTCATGTTCATTGTTCGTCGCGAGACAGCCCCATCCAAGCTTCCCGCTGGCCTGCCGTCACATCCACAAGTTCATTTTGATCCCAGACCAATGTAGCGGGCGAGGGCCATGCGATTTCTAGTTCACGAAATTCTGGCCTCATTTAAACCCCTTGCCCTATCGACGTTGACCACAGGCTGCTGCTGCGTCATGCAGTGCAGCGCCCCAAATCCCCAGATCAAGTCGCCAGAATAGATCGGAATAATCTCCGAAGCCGGAAACAACTCCGCCAGCGTATTCAAAACAATCCGATCATTCGGATCATTGAACACCGGCACCAGCACCGCGCCATTCGCAATATAGAAGTTGGCATAGCTAGCCGGCAGACGCCGCCCTTCGAAGATCACCGGACGCGGCATCGGAATCTCGACAATCTCAAGCTTGTGGCCGTCGCTCATTCGCGCCGCTCTCAGCCGTCCAAGGTTTTCCTGGAGCGTTGCATAGTTTTCATCCTGCGCGTTGGGTTCGATCATGGTCACGACTTTGTCGGGAGCGACGAAGCGGGTAATGTCGTCGACGTGGCCGTGGGTGTCGTCGCCGGCGATGCCGTCGCCGAGCCAGATTACGGACTGCACTCCGAAGTAGTCGGCAAACATCTGTTCGTAGGCCATGCGGTCCATGGATGGGTTGCGCTGCTGGGTGAACGAGAGCAGGCACTCTTCCGTGGTCAGCAAAGTTCCACCACCGTTGACATCGATCGATCCGCCCTCGAGAACGACGCGATGCGCGCCAGAAAACGGCTGAACAATCCGCGCGCCGGCTGACTTTGCCATACGGGCGCCAAGTTTGGCATCGTATTTGTAATTGGGATACTTTGCCCAGGCGTTGAACTCGAAATTCAGAGCAAGCAGGCTGGAATCGTCCGGTGCTGCAGAGCGCTTCAGGAAGATGCAGCCGGAGTCGCGCGTCCAGACCCGATCGGTGCGCCAGAGATGAAACCGAACATTGGCAGAAAGCGCATCGGCCTTTTCGAGTACAGCCTGGGCGCGGCGTTCGGACTCGACGCCATTCACGACCAGATCAACACACTCATGCTTTGCCAGGTTGCGAATGATCTCCGCATACACCCACTGGATCGGCTCAAACTTCCCCGGCCAGTCGTCGCGAAAATGCGGCCACGCCAGCCACGTAGATTCATGCGGCTCCCACTCGGCGGGCATGCGATATCCGAGGGCAGTGGGGAGCCTGCGCGGGCGAGTGGTCATGAGCGCGTACCACCGGGGGAAGGAACGGTTCCCTGAACAAAACTGTCATCCTGAGCGAAGCGAAGGAGCTTTCTCGGCGAACGAAAGGAAAGCAGATCCTTCGCTTCGCTCAGGATGACGGTTCGAAATAGAGTGCGTAAAGATCGACTGAATTCTTGAACACGCTTCGTAGCGCATTTGATTCTGATCCGCAAAGCGTATAGAAACTGGTTTCCCATCTACTTCCCATCCAGCATCCGGCTGGTGATCGGCGCGTAAGCGTCGATCCGGCGGTCGCGGAGGAAGGGCCAGTTTCTGCGGACGTCTTCCAGATGCCGCAAGTCCACCTCGCCCAGCAGTATCTCTTCTTTGTCGTGCGAGCCCTCGGCGATTACGCGCCCAAAGGGATCACAAAAGAACGACCCTCCCCAGAACTCGAGCCCCTTGCCGGCCGCCGAGTTGCCGCGAATGTCTCCTGTTTCAAAGCCCACACGATTTACCACCCCGACATAGACGCCGTTGGCAATTGCATGTGCACGCTGAATCGTCCGCCAGGCATCATGCTGCGCCATACCAAACTCGGCCTTCTCCGCCGGATGCCACCCGATGGCGGTGGGATAAAAAAGAATGGTTGCCCCTTGCAACGCCGTAAGCCGCGCGCCCTCCGGATACCACTGATCCCAACAAACTAGTGTGCCAACGCGTCCGGCAGTGGTGTCGAACGCTTTGAATCCCAAGTCGCCGGGAGTGAAATAAAATTTTTCGTAGTAAAGTGGGTCGTCGGGGATATGCATCTTGCGGTAGAGACCGCGCTGTGCGCCGTCGGAATCGAAAATGGCGGCGGTGTTGTGATAAACGCCGGGAGCGCGTTTTTCAAACAGCGACGCTACGAGCACCACTTTATTCTGCCGCGCAATGGCGGCTAACTTCTCGCTGGCGGGTCCGGGGATGGGCTCAGCGAGGTCGAACAAAGCCGCATCTTCACGTTGGCAGAAATACTGCGTCTGGAAAAGTTCAGGCAGGCAAACGACGTGCGCGCCTTGTTTGGCGGCCGCCGCTACCCGGTCGATGGCCTTCGCCATGTTCTCGGCGGGCTCGGAGCCGCAGGACATCTGTATTAACGCTACTGTGAACTTTTCGGGGGGCACGCGCTCCCACCTCCGCAATAAATTTTAGCATCCATAGCGCGAGCGTTTTCTGACTGATCGATAACTCACCTTTGCGATGAAGTCTTGTGGTGCGTTGCAAAGGTACGCATCAAGCCGGGATTACCCGCCACCGCTTCTTCAAGCCGTTGAGTAACCTCCGCGGAGGGCATCGCGCGCAGCAGAGCCTCGACGGCTGCCTCAGCATGCGTCGATTCTTTTCGAACCATATCCAACAGGAAATCGACAGCCTCGTCTTGGCGCGTGAGGGCGATGGCAGAAAGCAGCACGGAACGAAACCACGGATCCAACACTCCATCTAAACGATCATGCAAGACGTGGAAGCCTTCCAGTGAATGCGTGCCCGCAATTGCCAACGCGGCTTCCGCCGCAGCATCATCTTCGGCGGCAAGAAAACGATTGATCCAAGGAATTGCGCTCGTGCCCTCGACGCGCAGAATGCCGCTGTAGGCTGCACCGAGGACCTCCGGTTCGTCGGCGCCCTGAATCGCCTTGAGCCGCAGCAACAGCGCCGCGGGCGTGGCCCCAACCTGCTCGATGGCGCGAACCACCTCCAGGCGAACTACTTTTTCCTTGTCGCCTACAAGATCGACCAAATGGACGAGAAGATCAGCGTTGGACATGCCGCGGCATTGCACGAGGGCCAGAGCGCAGGTGGCGCGTAGTGTGGCAGCGGTGTCGGAGCGGCCTCCCCAGACCGCCTCAAGCTGAATATGATGCATGCCGCGGAGAAATACCTCTGCGTCCTGATGCTCGAGCGCCGCGAGAGCACGGCTCAACGCATTCTTCGCCCAGCATTGCGGATCAGTTCTTTCAGGATATTCAAAGAACCGGTCGAACGCCGCGAGTAGTTCCGGAATCAGCTGCTTCAGCCCGAATTCGCGGACGAGGTCCGCGGCTTTGGCGGCGATGAAGTTGTTCCGTTGTGCGAGCGCTTTGCGCAGCGGTTCGATGCATGCGTCCCGAGGTTGCTGGCGAAGCGCGTCCAGTGCTGCGAGTTGCTCTTCAAACTTGCGCTTGCCAGGCATGAGTGCAGTGTAACGTAACGTCCATCTTGGGACGTGGCGTGCGCCAGCATCGATCCTGTACAGTATTTTGTCGGAGAAATCGCGATCCGAGTGTGGAGGTTGAATCTTGAAACAGCGCAATCATACTGACGGGCCCGCTGCGGGAAAGACTTCGGGTAATGCCGGGCACGAAGGCGCCGGCATTGATCGCAATCTGCACGACCCCGTGCAAGACCGCCTGATTCCTCTGGAGCCGCTTGATCCTAGAAGAATCCACTCAGTCGACGACCTGATCCGCGCCATGGCCAAGACCGCCTTCACCGGACGCCAACTCGGCGAAGCAGCCGATGTGCTCGAAGCGATGGCTCGCGATAAAGATTGTTTTGTCGTAATGACTCTTGCCGGCGCGATGACCGTCGCCAAGCAGGGACTCATCATCTCCGAATTGATTGACCGCGGGATTGTAAATGCGATCGTTTCGACCGGCGCCCTCATGGCTCACGGCCTGGTCGAAGCTACCGGCCGCGC
This sequence comes from uncultured Acidobacteriota bacterium, assembly GCA_963799305.1. Lineage (GTDB taxonomy): Bacteria > Acidobacteriota > Terriglobia > Terriglobales > Acidobacteriaceae > Acidiflorens. The sequence continues at coordinate 350,663 of CAWCWX010000006.1, forward strand.
CCACTTCCGCCACAATCCTGAATTCAGCGATGAAGAACTTTACGAAGCCGGCTACAACCGCGTATATGACACGTTGGAGCCGGAGCAGAATCTCGACGACGTAGAACGCGTCATGCACGCCGTGTTCGGAGGCTGGGACAGCAAGGAAATCATGTGTTCCTACAAGTTGAACCGGGCGATTGGCGCGCATCTGGCGAAGACTGCGAAGGGTCAGCGTGGAATTCTGAAGTCGGCATATGAACAGAATGTTCCCGTCTTCGTCCCGGCATTTTCGGATTCTGAACTCGGTCTGGACTACGCTCTCACCAACCGCGAGCGCGATAAGCAGGGCAAATTGCGTTTCCGCTTTGATCCCTTCGAAGACCTGGAATTTTTTGCGGCTACACTTCTCGCTCAAACACGTCTCGGAATTTTCACCATCGGCGGTGGAGTGCCGCGCAACTGGTCGCAGCAGTTCGGTCCGTTCATTGAATTGCGGCATCGACGAGGTGGAGAAGACCTGCCCCTGAAGCGTTATCACTACGGGCTCCGCATTTGTCCCGAGCCGGTGCATTGGGGAGGACTGTCCGGCAGTCCGTACAGCGAAGCAGTTTCCTGGGGCAAGTTTGTGCCTCCCGCCGAGGGTGGAAAATTTGGGGAAGTATTTGTCGACGCGACTGTGGGACTGCCGATGATCGTAACGGCGGTGTTGGAACGGCTGGGAAAAGGCAAAGTTGGGAAGAGCGTGAAAGTGGGGAAGGTTGCGCGGAAGTAATTGCTGTTCTACTGTTACTTTGTTCCCCGATCACTGAGGTTCTCTTCGAGAATGAGCTTTACATCCCGCTTTCCGTGCAGAACGCGAACAACCTGGATTGCGCGGGCGTCGACAAGATAGTAAATCCGAATCGCTTCAAATCCGGCCACCGGCCAAGAACGTAGATCACGAAGCCGATGGTTTGCCGACTGATATCGTGCTCCGATCAGGGGATGTTTGCGTAATGCCCCTACAGTGTGCCGAATGGCGTCCTTAAATCGCTCCGCTATTTCGGGGAGATTCTGGTCGATGAGGTAGTACCGAAACTGGCGAAGAACATCGTCGCGGGCGCTTTCGCGATACCGAACTTTCACGAATGCAAGCCGGTTTTCCGGTTGGTGAGCAATACATCGGTTTGTTTGTTAACCGAACTCCAAAATTCATCTTCCGTCAGTTCCTTTGACGCCAATCCTTCCGCGAGCAGGGTGTCAAGTTCGGCCTGTGTTCCGTCGAAGCCGGGAATAGTGCGCTGTTCAACGGCGGCCAGAGCAGCATCCACTACTTCTTCAATAGTCCCATATGCTCCGCGCTGCATGACGGCCTGAAGGCGTCGCTCTTGTTCAGGAGTCAGATCAATTGTCATGATGGTTTTTCCCCCGGTCATCTGGCAATTCTCTCACTAGGGTAAGAGAGAATATAGGTAAGCAGCAACCACAAAGCTTGGCCTGTCGATATTATCTCGCTACCCCGACCGTTTGAAATACTGCACAGCGCGCTCGTGCTTCTCCGCGGCCTGTCGGCTATCGAACGTTCCGAGGTTACGGTGCTTGCCGGTCTTGGCGTCTTTCTTGCGAGAATACAGGCGAAATTTTCCTGAAGACAGCTTGCGAATCACTTTGGGAGCACTCCTCTCTTCCTTGCTGGTATCAAAGACGCAAAAGGATACTTACCGGTTGCCAGAAAAAAAGGGGAGCCTCGCGGCTCCCCTTTTTGCCGACATGGTCTGCGCTCAGAACGTCAGGCGCAGGCCGAGTGTGCGGAGCTCTCAACAGGGCACGAATGACACAACAGGGAAGCGAAGCGAGCGGGGGGAGGGGAATAGGCGCAAAGTAATTTTCACAACGAGCGTTCCGGCAGAGACGTGGCCCGCCGCGTCAATACGTCGAAGTTCTTGCTCAGTCGAAGATCAGTACCGCCGACGCGATGACCGTAGTCCACAACCCGCGCTTGTCGCCCACGGCCGATTGCGTGACATTCGCAGTACGGACGATTTTGTTCGAGATCCGATAGATTTCCTTCTTCTCATCCCAGGAGCGATCGGAATCGAATTCGACGTTGAGCGTGGTTGCGAGCATTTCGGCGGCAAGTTCTTCGGCGTAGTCTCCGGCGGAGTCTTCGGTTTCGCCGAAGGAATGGTGTTCGCTCAGGTAGCCGTAGGTGTTGCGGTCGGCGGGAATGGCGACTCCGATCGACGACGCGAGGAGCCGGTGCGGTTCGTGCGTGGAATTTTCCGCGACCACGGCGAATACGACTTCGCCCGGGTGCAGGTACTTCAGTCCCTGCGAGCGCGGGATCAATTTGCAGTTCGGTGGAAAAATGGAAGAAACTCGCACCAGGTTTTGCGCGGCGATACCGGCATCGCGCAGGGCGAGCTCAAAAGACGTCAGCCGCTCGCGGTGCTTTCCCACACCTTTGGTGAAAAAGATCCGCTTGGGGACCATGTCTTTGCCCAATTCATTTTCCTCCGAAACTCGAATTCACTAGGGAAAAGCAAATCTAACACAGTGATTTGTGAAGTTTGGATGAAAAATGAAAGGAACTTTCCCGTACAGCAAATGCTGCCTTCCCGGGGTGTGGGCGACTGCCATCCAGTCCCATCTGAAAGCCACCGAAGGGCTTTCGGCGCGGCCAACCGCATCTCGACTTACCGGGGCCCGAAACCCCACCGAACCGGAAGGACCTCGAATTTCACCAGCCGGAAGGTCTGTCCCAAAAGAAAAAGCCGCGAAAATTTCGCGGCTCTCGCCCTTCCAGGAGCGGACTTTCAGGCAGCTTCTTTGGTGACCAGGGAACGCGATGCCATTTCCCGCGGCGATCCGTTCATGACCCGCATCTCTTGCCAGTCATAGGCGAGTTCCTTGCCGCAATCGAGACAAACCACGTATGTGCCGAGCCGTGCCTCGGCTTGGCCCTTGCGGCGCGCTCCGGCCCGGGCGGTCATGGGAAAGCTATAGCGCGAGTGCCAGCAGCCAAACATCGCGTCCATCAATTTCGTGAACATTCGTATCTCCTACCACCTGCACATGAGACGCGGCTTCCGCGCTCACAATAAACTACCTACATCACCTTAGATTCCAAAAGGCCAGGAAAGGTTCGTCAGATACAAGACACAGGCTGGTTACGCTACTAAGGTAGTCCAGAATCAATGACTTGGTTGGAAATATGTCTTATGGAATCATGCGTTCTGCGGACCGGACTTCTTACTCTCCACGCATTTCGTCATAATGGCGTTACGCAAACGCCCGCGCAGATCTTCCGGCAGAGGATAGAGTTCGGAGTCGCGATAGATCTCGATGGTCTTGCGCGTGGTGTCGCAGACCACGTAGCAGTTGTGGCACCATGCCAAGTGATCTTCGAGATCGCCTTTGGTACGCTCATCGAGAGCGCCGTCGAGGTAGTTGGTTAGTTCCTTAAGGAATTCGGTACACTTCACTGGTTCCCGTCTCCACTGGCTCGCTTCTGGAAGTACCGGCTCAGTCTCTCGCGTAGTTGCAGGCGTGCCCGCAGCAGCCGAGACTTTACCGCCGGAATGCTCAGTTCCAAAGCCTGCGCCGTTTCTTCCGTTGATAAGCCCTCCACATCCCGGAGGACGAACACCGTCCGGAATCCCGGCGGCAACCCCTGGATGGTGCGTGTCAGGATGTCCCGCAATTCCGCCTGGTTATACATTTGTTCCGGATTGGGACTCCAATCCGCAACCTCGCGCGGAACCGAATCATCCTCGGTCTTAATGTCTTCGTCCAGAGAAACCGTGCGTTCCGGTTTCCTCCGGCGCAACTTCATCAGCGCTTCGTTGACCGCAATCCGCACCAGCCAGGTATAAAACTTCGACTGTTCCTGGAATTGCGCCAGGTTGCCATACGCCTTGAGGAACGCGTCTTGTACTACGTCTTCCGCGTCCTCGCGATTCTGCGTAATGTGCTGTGCGATTCGAAAAACATTGCGATCATAGCGTCGAACGAGTTCTTCGAACGCTTTGTCGTCGCCTTGCTTGGCCGCCCGTACCAGTGTCAGTTCTTCACTGAGGGGCTGCTCACCTATATTGGGTTGGATGGTACTCATTCGTAACTCGATGCAGATTTTAGCGGCTGCACGAGGCAACCACTGAGTGCTATTGTACCGGGTAAGCTGCTTTTTTGTGACGCGGGGCGGCTGTGCGTCACTGACCGGGTTGGCGGAATTGGTTCCCAGAGTACTGCGGTAACCGGTAGACCACGTACTATGGTGTCCCGACAATACCCGCAAGTGGCTTATAATCAGAGGTTAGAAGGCAGCCGCGTGGGCCCTCGCAAGTTTTCGCCGGAGTGTGAATGACGGACCGCAGTTGGATCGAACCCATCGTGGAACGGGTGGTTACCCAGGTTCTCGAGAACCACACGGGCCAACTACGCGCGGAAATCATTCGTCGGGTCGCGGAAGAGATTGCAGCCCAACCCGCTCCTGAAGCCCCGGCCGCAGGTGCGAACTCCGCCGACCTCGCGCGCGCCGTGGCTGAAGTTCAGCTGGGAACATCGCAAAAAGAAATCCTGAAGGCTCTGCTCGATACCTGCGGAAATTATGCCGCTCGCGTAGCTCTGTTTGTGGTCAAGGGCAGTAACGCGACCGGATGGCAGGGACGCGGCTTCAGCAGCAACGATGGATTGAAGGATTTTGCGCTCGACATGCACGCGCCCGCGGTGAAGAGTGCGATCAACGATCGGACGCCGTTGAGTGCACCGACCAGTGATCTGGATTCTCACTTCGTGCAGGATTTTGGCGCGCCCGCCAGCGGCGAGGGCCGGTTTCTGCCGCTTGTTCTGAAAGATAAAGTCGCCGCCCTGGTTTACGCAGATGGAGGATCCGAGAACAAAGGCGCATTCGATGCCGGCTCACTCGACCTGCTCGTGCTCGCCACCGGTGCCTGGCTCGAAGTCAGCTCTCTGCGCAAGCAGGTGCAAAAAGATCCGGGCGTAGAGCGCAGCGAGAGCCACACCCCCGCAGCCACCGCCGAAGCGCCGCAGGCATTCAACGACCCCTTTGCGTCACACGCTCCCACTCACGCAATGGCGGCGGCCGCCACCGCATCTGCGGATGCGCCCGCTGCTCCACCGGTGATGAGCGTGGCGGCGGAACCGGAGCCTGTTGCGGTGGAAGAATCCATCGAGGAATTGGCCCCTGTCGTCGCGGTCGAAACCGAAGCCCCGCCGGCGGCTGCTCCCGCGATGTCGGCTGAGGACCAGGACGTCCATCGCAAGGCTCAGCGCTTCGCGCGCTTGCTGGTGGACGAAGTCAAACTTTACAATCAGGCCAAGGTCGCCGAAGGCCGAAAACACAAAGACCTCTACGATCGCCTGAAAGAGGCGATTGAAAAAAGCCGCGGCACGTACCAGAAACGTTACGGGAACACGGTTGCAGCTTCCGGCGATTACTTTCAACATGAACTGATCAGAAGTCTCGCCGAAGACGACGTCTCTATCATGGGCGCGAATTTCCGGCAGTAGGTAGGGTTCCCTTGCGTAGTTTGTTGGCCACGGTAGCCGCAGTCTCCGTCTTCCTTTCTCTTGTTTCGCCCGATCGTGGCTTGGCGCAAACATCGTCCGCCCTGAAAACTCCACCGGCTGGCACGTCCAAAAAGAAATCGTCCCCGCAAAAGAAAACCACGAAGACGGCGAGACGTCGGAAGCCACCTTCTCCGCGAGTGCGAAGAGTAAAGCGTGCGTTCGTCGCTTCCGCCAGCCTTCGTCCGATGGCGCAACAGCTCTTGCAGGACCGCACTCCGGCCGCCTACGCCGGCGTGGAAACCTATGCGCGAAAGCACGCGAAAGAAGACGCGGGCGCTCTGGCGTGGCTGGTGCTGGGATATGCCCATACCATCGATCACGATTACGCCAAGGCCATTGATCCGCTGAATCGCTCCAAATCCGGCGCCAGCGACCTGGGCGATTATGTTGCCTATTATCTCGGCGATGCCTACCTCGAAACCGGTCGGACCGCCGAAGCCCTTTCGACTCTCGCGGACTTCAACAAAAACTTTCCCGATTCGCTCATGACCCGTGACGTTCACCTCGTGTATGCCACGGCGCTCTTGAAGGAAGGCCGGGCGCAGGAAGCGGCGGCGCTGCTCGAGAAAGATCGCGCTCCCGTGCGCAGCGACATTGAACTCGCTATCGGGCGTACGTATCAGACTCTGGGCCAGGACGACAAGGCCGCAGCCGCCTTCCGCAACATCTACTTCAACATGGCCGTGAGTTCCGAGTCCGACGCGGCCGGGGCCGAGTTACGCAAACTGAAAATCTCCGGCAGTCTGGCCGAGCGTCGCACCCGCGCGGACCTTCTTTTCAGAGCGCGCCGCTACAGCGACGCCGCCGGCGAGTACCGCGACCTGCTCGACCTGGTCCCCGCCGCAGAGCGTCCGGCGTTGCAGTTGGCCCTGGCCTCTTCGCTGCAGAGAAGCGATCGCACGCGCGACGCGCGGCAGATCCTGACTGCGATGGGTACGCAAACGGGCGACGCTGAAGCACAGCGTCTTTACTTGTTAAACGAAACCGCGCGCTCCAACAACGATGATGACGACGTGCAGCGCACGCTCGCGCAGTTGCGCCAGTTTGGCCCCACCAGTCCATGGTTGGAACAGGCACTACTTTCGGCGGCGAACATGTATCTGCTGAAGCGGGACTACGATCGCGCCATCGATCACTTCCGCGAACTTCAGCAGCGCTTTCCCAACGGAGCCCGCGCCGGCTATGCCCACTGGAAGACCGCATGGCTCAGCTTCCGGCAAGGGCGCACCGAAGAAGCGCGCAAAGGTTTCGAGGATCAGATCGCTCTTTATCCGGACTCCAACGAAGTTTCGGCTGCGTTGTACTGGAGGGCACGCCTTGCGGAAGAAGCCGGCGACACGCACATGGCGCGGGCGTTTTATCAGAAGCTTTCGTCGCGCTTCCTCAACTACTACTACGCCAACCTTGGCCGGAAACGTTTGAAAAACTTGCCGACACCCGGGGACGCCACCACGCACTACGCGCTTTTGGACCGTGTTCCACCGCTTTCGCTGAAAGACAGAGTTGCCGACAGCGCTCCTCCCGAGGACAATCTCCGTTTGCAACGGGCTCGCCTGCTCTCGAACGGCGCCCTGGCCGACCTCGCGGTGCGCGAACTCCAGGCGGCTTCCGCCGAAGACGGCGGTTCGTGGGCCCTGTCAGAAATGGTCCGGATCTACCAGGATGGTGGACAATACGACCGCGCCATCCAGACTCTGAAGCGCGCCAAGCCCAACTACTTCGCCGTCGATCTCCCCGAATTGCCGCGCGCCTATTGGGACGGTCTCTTCCCCAAGCCCTACTGGACCGACCTGCGCAAATATTCCGAACTGAACGGACTCGACCCCTACCTCGTCGCATCACTGATCCGCCAGGAGTCGGAGTTCAACCCCGTGGCCGTCTCACGCGCGAATGCTGTGGGCCTCATGCAGCTGTTGCCCTCGGTGGGGAAGCACGTTGCGAAACAAATCAAGTTGAGAAGCTACAATTCCAGTCAGCTTTACACCCCTGCCGTCAATTTGCAACTGGGCACGCGTTACTTCAAGTCTATGGTCGACAAGTACGGCGGCCAGCTCGAATACGCCCTCGCGGCCTACAATGCCGGCACCAACCGGGTCGGCGACTGGCTCGAAGAAGGCCACTACCGCGACCCACAGGAGTTTGTGGAATCCATCCCCTTTACCGAGACCCGCGAGTACGTACAGGCGATTCTGCGGAATGAGACCCTGTATCAGAGGTTGTACGGAACGCCGTAGCTTGAAACAAATCGTCCTCGTCTTGTGCCGCTGCCTCCGGATCCGTGGATGAAGGACTAAAAGGCGGGGGGAGCCATGATCGTCCTATCGCGCGCCCCATTTTGCGCCGGTGATGCTCACCGCTGGAGGACAATTTCGAGTGTATAATCCGGCGCTGACGCCGCTCTATCCGCATCTTTATCTGGAGACATCGGGAGAAATTATCTTTCATGCCACCGGCCGTCGCAGACCTCCAGTGTGAGCAAGTCTCCGAAACCGGTGTCGGTTGCGTAGCTACCCCCGCGGACGGGGGCAAGCTCATTGTTCTCACTGCGCCGTTGACCGAGTCGATTGACCACGCCGGCTTTTTCATCCAGATGGCTCTGGCCTCGATACCGCAGTGGCTGGAGTTTGTCCTCAATAAGAAGTATCCCAAGTGGCGCGAGGTGGAGCATAACGAGGACGGCTCCGCGCGTTACATGCCGGCTGGCATACGTGTCCTCGAAAAGTCCTTGCTGCGCGAATATGCCCCTGACCAGGTCGTGGCCTGCTTCCCTGACGATCTCGACAAATTCATTGGACCCAACACTCGTGTCGTGGCAGTGTCCACGCACAATCCTCTGGGCGTGACCTTCGCTGCGGGGGTATATACGTCGATTTACGGCTCCTCCAAGGAGCCCCTGAATTCGATTTACTCGCGCGTCATGTTCGACAAGATCAAGTCCAGCCCCTATCGCAAGAATTTTCAGGTGGTGGTGGGCGGATCAGGGGGCTGGCAGATCAAGCAGACCAATGCCTTCGAAGATCTGGGCGTTGACTGCGTCGCGGAAGGCAGGAGTGAGTCCGCCGATGCTCTCGCGCTGTTCCGCAAGGCCATTGAGGGGGAACGCATGCCACGCGATATCAACCTGGCTCACCCCACGTCACGCGAAGCCATCCTATTCCCCGACAAGCGGACGACGTTTGGCGTGGTCGAGATGACCACCGGTTGTGGCCGCCGCTGCCAGTTCTGCGTTCCCGACTTGAATCCGCAAATCGATATGCCCAAAGCCCGCATCATGGAGGCCGTTCGGGCCAATGTGCGGCAGGGCAACAAGGTAATTTCCCTCGCCACCGAAGACATGTTTATCTGGGGTCAGGTGCACACCGGAACACCGTTTTTCTTTCCCAACCGCGAAGCGCTGGTGGATCTCTACACCGAAATCGTGAACACGCCGGGAGTAGAAAGCCATCTACTCAGCCATTGCACCATGGCGCCGTTCGTCGTGGATCCGAAACTAATCCGGCAGCTTTCCGATGTGTTGTTGGCCAAGAGTCCGATCCATTTGCCGTTGTTAAGCACTCATCCGCAGAAGAAGGCCTTGGTCCCGTTGATCGGGCTGGAAACCGGGTCAGTGCGCATGGCCAAACAGATCATGCCCAGCAAAGCCGTTCCTTTTTCGATTGACAACTGGCCCAGCGTGGTTCTGGAAGGTCTGCGCATTGCGAACCAGAACAACTGGTTCCCGATGATGACGCTCATGATCGGCAACCCGGGCGAAACCGACGAAGACACCCAAGCCACGCTCGATCTCGTGTATGAGATGGGCCGCCGCGGGTTATTTGCGTTTCTCGTGCCTTCGATCTTCACGCCATTGCACGACACGCGCATGGAACACCAGAAGGGCGTCACTCAAACTCGCCTGCTTAGTCCCCTGCAATGGCAGCTGATGATGAAGTGCTGGAAGCACAATCTGCGGCCCGGTCAATACAGCTGGTGGGGGCCGATGGCCTGGCGCATGGGAGCGTTGTTCATGTGGCTGTACCGCCTGCGCAAGCTGAATGGGCCAAATTTTACCTGGCCGCTCATGATGTTCGCTGGGCTGGCGCCGGAAACGATTCTTCAGCGCATGGGCAAGATCCACCGCGGCAGGCCATTAGCGGTGAAAACTCGCAGGGAATTGCTGGCCACATTGCGGCCAAATTATCTGAAGCATTTGCGCTCCGATAATGGCGATCTTCCCGAATCGTTCGGATCTTCCTGAAGACGGTTGCATCGGTGAGAGTCCAATGAAATTAGTATCCTAGTGAATTTGCCCTGGCGTAACCGAGGATGCGCAGCTACCGCGGCGCAATCTCATTCAGCGCCCACTCAATTCGATCCACTTCTTCTCGAATTACGCGGATCGCCTGTTGATTGCTCACGTAGGGCACGGGATGGATGGCCTCCACCGCGTGCCGGATCTTGTAGTTTCGATCCCGAATCAGTTTTATTCTCGCGGAGGTTTCCATTCGGTGTTGATAGATCCGGCGCGCGACCTTCATTGTCATCCAGGCGAAGGCAAGCCCAAACAACATCTCGATGGGAAGGCGGTCGGTAGCGCCATCGAAATCGCGGAACATGAAGCGATACACCGCTTCCCCTAGTCCAAGGGAAGCGAGGATCACTGCCATCCCAATCAATGCCAGCGTTAAGCGCTTATTGCGAAGAAGTGCCACGGCCGACTCCTCGGCGCCACGAGTTTGCGGGAATGCCATTGCTCCTCCGGGATGATGCGATATCGCCCAAAATTCTACCACTCTATGCCGAATCGTTCTTGCAGGCAAATCAGTTTTCGGTCTGGGAGAGCCATCCACGTTAGGTTGGCGTGTGGCGGGCACGCTATCATTCCGCCGGGAAATACTCAAGAGGAGATTGTGCTTTTACAGAATAGAAATGTGCAGAACGGCAATTTGACGGGGATGCTGAACACAACCGGCAATCTTGTTTCGCAAGAGTGCAATCGAGTGCAGTGTCGGGGCGGTTGGCGTGCAAAAGCTACGCGGTCTTTTGGCTGGCAGGATTGGTAAACAAGATCTCAAATACCAGCAACCCGGCCCCAATCACAATCGCGCTGTCGGCCAGGTTGAACGCCGGCCACTGGTATTGCCCGACGTAGAAGAGCAGGAAGTCCACCACGTGTCCGCTGACGATGCGGTCCCAGAGATTGCCGATCGCTCCTCCCAGAATGAGCGCTAAGCCGACGCCTGTAGTGGTTAGTCTGTGGCTGTTCTTCCAGAGCAGGGCAGAGACGATCAACAACGCTACCAGCGAGAACAGGATCAGCAGGCCGACCTTCCATTCCGACGGCGAATCGGCGAACAGCCCAAAAGCGGCACCCCGGTTTTCCGTATGGATAATGCGAAAGAATCCCGGGATGACTGGAATGCTGTCGTGCATCGAGAGCCGGCTGGCGATGGTCCATTTCGTGATTCGATCGAGCGCAATCACGAGTATGGCGATGAGGAAATGATATTTGCGCATGAACTGAAAAACCTCTGTCACACTCTTTAGGGATGCGGCTGTTGTATAACGACCAAATTTTTGACCCTCATCCCGATGAGCTGTGATCCTGAGCGAAGCGAAAGGAGCTGCTTTCCTGATGAACGAAAAGAACGGAGATCCTCCGCTTTGCTCAGGATGACAGTTCTAAAAAAGGGGGCGCTCACGCCACTCCAATTTCCTTCAGCACCGCCGCGCAGCGTTCGCACACCGTCGGATAATTTTTGTCTTCGCCCACCCGCGTTGAGTAGTTCCAGCAGCGCTCGCATTTCAAACCGTCGGCCTTCGTAACGTCAACGTGTACTCCGCCGCTGCCGTTTCCCGAACCCTGTCCCAGCGTCACCGCCGACACGATGAACAGATAGCGTAGCTGTCCTTCATTCCGCTTCAAAAGCGAATACACCGGATCGGCCGCGGCCACGCTTACCTGTGCTTCTAGACCGGTCCCAATCAGTTTCTGATTGCGCGCCTCTTCCAGCGCCTTCAGCACTTCGTCGCGGACCAGGCGCAGCGTCGTCCAATCTTTATCCTGTTGCTCGTCATGTTCAGCAGTTCCTGACCCGAGTATGTCAGACGAGGCCGGAAATGCCGCCAGGTGCACGCTCTCCGCGCGGCCGTCAACCTTCGGCAAGAATCCCCAGATCTCTTCGCTTGTAAAGCTTGTGACAGGCGCCAACAGCGTGACCAGAGCTTCGCCGATCCGCAATGTCGCAGTCTGCGCCGATCGGCGGCCCTGCGATTTAGCAGCGGAAATGTAGAGCCGGTCCTTTAGCACGTCGAAGTAAAACGCGCTCAAGTCGACGATGCAGAAATGATTTATCCGGTGATAGATCTTGTGAAACGCAAACTCGTCGTACCACTTCCGCACGTCGGCCGCGAACAAAGCCGTCTGTCGCAGCATGTACTGGTCGAGCGCTTCCATCTGGTCGAAAGGCACCGAATCTTTCACCGGATCGAAATCGTATAGATTACTCAGGATGTAGCGGAACGTGTTGCGGATCTTCTTATAGTTCTCTCCCACCCGCTGCATGAGCGCTTCCGACCCGACTACGTCTTCGCGAAAATCGACGGAGGCCGTCCATAGCCGAACAATTTCTCCGCCTAGACGGTTTGCGATATCCACCGGATCCACGTCATTGCCGCGCGACTTCGACATCGCCTGGCCCTTTTCGTCGAGAGTCCAGCCGGGTGTGACGACACCGTGATATGGCGGTGTTCCATGCGTCCCCATCGCGCACAGCAGGGAAGACTGAAACCATCCGCGATACTGGTCGCCGCCTTCCAGGTAAAGATCGGAAGGCCAGGGATAGTGCGGCTCCTCCTCCACCAGCGCCAGATAGCTCGCACCCGATTCCAGCCAGACGTCGAAGATGTCCGTTTCCTTCTCGAACTTCGCGCCCCCGCAATGCGGACACTTGGTTCCAGCGGGAACCATCCCGTCAGACTCGGAAGTGAACCACGCGTCCGCCCCGGCGCGCGCGAACAACTCCACCACCTTGCGATTGACCGCATGATCGTTGAGCGGTTTGCCGCACGATTCGCACAGAAAAACTGCGATCGGCACACCCCAAACCCGCTGTCGCGATATGCACCAGTCCGGACGTGACTGAATCATGTTCGAAAGCCGCTCTTCGCCCCACGCCGGATCCCATTTCACATGTCTGATTTCTTCGAGCGTCCGGGTGCGCAGCGTGTCATCTTTCCCTTTGCCACCCGGCATCGGCGTTTCCATCGAAATAAACCACTGCTCGGTGGCGCGAAAAATCACCGGATTGTGGCAGCGCCAGCAGTGCGGATACGAATGCTCCGTCTTCTCCGTGTGCAGCAACGCGCCGCGGCTCTTTACTAGCTCGATGATCGGAGCATTCGCATCCCAGACGCGCTTGCCGGTGTACTCGGGCAGCCCGTTGCGCAGGATGCCTTTTTCGTCCACGTTGCTGGTCGCGTCCAGCCCATATTTCATGCCGGTGATAAAGTCCTCGGCGCCGTGCGACGGTGCCGTATGGACCACGCCTGTGCCGGTGTCCATGGTGACGTAGTCCGCCAGCACGCCCAAAACTTTGCGGTCGAGAAACGGGTGCTGAAAGTTCAACCGCTCCATCCTGCGTCCGGGAAAGTGTGCCAGTTCGCGCACTTCCGCCAGGCCGCACTTTTCCGCCGCGTCTTTCGCCAACTTCGAGGCGACGATATAAACTTCCCCACCGGATTCGAGAGCGACATACTCTTCGTCGGGATGAAACGCCACCGCCATTGACGCCGGAAGGGTCCATGGAGTCGTCGTCCAGATGATGGTCGAAGCTTTCTTTCCCGCCAGTGCCGCGTCTATCGTAGCGGGATCGTCGAGCAGGGCATACTTTACCCAGACCGTCGAACTGGTGTGGTTTTCGTATTCGACTTCGGCTTCGGCGAGCGCGGTTTCGTCGTGCATGCACCAGTACACGGCCCGCAGGCCTTTGTAGACGAATCCGTTTTCATAGAACGAGTAGAACGTTTCCAGCACGACCGACTCGTACCGCGGATTCATCGTGACGTAGGGATTGTCGAAGCGTCCGAAGACTCCAATGCGCTTGAACTGCTGGCGCTGCAGGTCGAGATACTTTTGCGCATATTTCCGGCATTCCGCACGGACGTCGTTCGGACGCATTTGGAGCTTCTTGCCGCCCAGTTCCTTGTCGACTTTGATCTCGATGGGCAGGCCGTGGCAGTCCCATCCGGGGACGTAAGGCGCGTCCATGCCCGACATAGTCTTGGACTTCACGATGAAGTCCTTGAGGCACTTGTTCATAGCCGTGCCAAGGTGGATGGGGCCGCTGGTGTAGGGAGGGCCGTCGTGCAGGATGTAGAGGGGCGCCCCTTTGCGAGCCTGGCGAACACGTTCGTAGAGGGCCATCTCCTCCCAACGAGCCAGCATCTTAGGCTCGTTCTGGGGCAGATTGGCCTTCATGGAGAAGGCGGTCTTGGGCAAATTGAGGGTGGATTTAAAGTCCGATGCCACTAGCTATGGTTCTCCCAAATGATTGAATCTTTTCATTATAGGGAGCGCGGAAGGACACTGTCTATTCGAGGGCCCCGGCGCCCTCCACATACAAAAAGTACTGTATCGGATTGAGAAAAAGCGTGTACAATTTTTGTCACAGCGTCGAGTTCCCGCATCTAAGGGGATAGAAAGAAAGCTTCGCCGTGAATAGGTGAAACCCGGTTGAGCTTTTGCGAACTGGTTGGTGCGTGCTGACCACGTTGCAGTTACTTTCCCCGAGCTAGGGCAGTGGGCTCCTTCGGAAATTATGGCCGACAACGAAATTCAGCGGAATCCTCAAGAGCAGGCTGGTTCCTTGGCCGCTGAGCCGGTGCTCAACCTGCTAATCAAGGATGAGGCCCTGACAGACCCGCTTTATAAGAGCCTCTTCCGCGGGCTGGACGAATTTTTCTTTCCCAAAAAACTGCCGCCTCTGGTACTGACTTCGAAACCGGTTCCCGTGCGGGACATTTGGGGCTTCTACAACTACAAAAGCCGCGGCGCTGCCGGCTCCACCGCAATTCACATACTTGCCGTGGCTATCCTTATCAGTGGTGCTTTGTTTGGCAAGAAGCTGATCGACCAGCCGAAACCGAAACAAACCGTCGAACTAATTGCCCCCGATGGCATCCCAATACTGAAGCCTTCTAAGACACTCTCGGGTGGCGGCGGCGGTGGTGGCGATCGCGACAAATTACTTGCTTCCAAAGGACGTTTGCCGAAGCAGTCGATGGAGCAGTTCACCCCGCCCGCGGTGGTCGTGCGTAACGAACATCCGATCCTGCCGAAGGAAGCTACCGTGGTGGTACCCCCCGAAGTAAAGCTGGCGCAGTTGCAGATGCCCAACCTCGGCGACCCTCTGTCCCACGTTCCTGCTCCTCCCTCGAATGGGATTGGCTCGGGAGCTGGCATTGGATCGGGTTCCGGTGGCGGCGTTGGCGTCGGTGGCGGTCCCGGATATGGGGAAGGACGCGGCGGTGGCACCGGCGGCGGCGTGTTCCATGTGGGCGGCGGCGTGGCCGCTCCAAAGCTCATTTTTGATCCCGAGCCGGAATATTCGGAAGAAGCCCGGAAAGCGAAATATCAGGGTACCTGCGTTCTGTCCGTGGTGGTGGGACCGGACGGTCTCGCTCATGACATCAAAGTGACCAACACTCTCGGTCTCGGTCTGGATGAAAAGGCGATCGAGGCAGTCAGAAAATGGCGCTTCGAGCCGGCCGTGAAAGACGGCAAACCTGTCAACGTGTTGATTTCTGTGCAGGTAAACTTCCGACTGTACTAGTCTCGCGCCGCGGCTTCCGCCGGCACGAATTTCTCACTCCTTCAAATCCACGTGCAACACGTCCTCCACCGGACGTCCCAGAAAGCGCGACCCCATCTTCCGAAACTTTTCCGCGGAATCGGTGGCAAAGAATCGCAGTCCCGATCTTGCTCTCTTGTCGGATTCTTGTAGTGAGCGGAGCGGCGAAACCTGGAGCTGCTGCGCGACCGCGTGAGCCGTGGATTCGGCCGAGTCCACGATCGTCACATGCCCCGGTGCGACCCGCCGCAGCAAGGGCTTGATCAGCGGATAGTGCGTGCATCCCAACACCAGCACATCGGCGTCGTGGGAGTCCCCGGAGAAGGCCTCCGTCAAATAAATTTGCGCGACCTGTTCGGTTACCGGATGCTCAGTCCACCCCTCTTCCACCAGCGGCACAAACAGTGGGCAACCTTTTTCGCGGACCGCGACACCTTTGCTCTCCAGCGCAGTCCGGTAGGCATGGCTGCCGATGGTGGCGTCGGTGCCGATGACGACAACACTCTTCTTGCGGGTCGCCGCAGCGGCGGCGGCGGCGCCCGGTTCGATCACGCCGATCACGCCCACCCCTGATGCCGCTTTGATTTCATCGAGGGCCAGCGCGGTGGCGGTGTTGCAGGCGATCACCAGCAGGTCCGCGCCCTGATCCTGTAGGAATCGAGTGGCGCCGGTCGCGTAATGAGCGACGGTGGCCGCCGACTTCGATCCATAAGGCAGCCGCGCCGTGTCGCCGAAATAGAGATAGTCGGCGCCCGGTATGTGCTCCAGCAGCGCATGCAACACGGTGAGCCCCCCCACCCCGGAATCAAAGACGCCAATCGTTGGTTTGCGCGAGGCAGTCACGAAGGTCGCGACTACTCCGCCGTGGTGGGGCTGATGATGGAGCGTACCGGGGAAATCTTGTTGGCGGGAAACCCTCCCTGGCGGGCGTGCTCGCGAACCATCTCTTCGTTGGGCGCGATGTAAACGCAATAGACCTTATCGTCGGTAACGTAGCTCTCGACCCACTGGATTTCCGGGCCCAGCTTTCGCAATACTCCACACGACGTCTGAGAAATTCCCTTCAATTCCTCTGGCGACAACTTGCCCGCATTCGGAATCTCACGCTCAATCACGTACTTTGGCATTACGACTACCCTCCGGTAGATTCGCCGCCATTGGACGACGGCGAATCATGGATTTTAGCACCCTCCCCGTGCCCGCCACCCCCGCCAGATTAATGTGCCGAATTCAGCGCCGCCGTTTTCGTCTCAGCCCCAGCGTCCGCGAACGAGAATGCGATGGAAACATTCTGATATTCCTTTCCACCCAACTCCACATATGGATAAACGAAATAGTTCAGCGGCGCCCCGTCCTGCGCGGGAGAAAGCTTCAAGTCGCGGCCTTGCGTGAACTGCATGCGATTCACGTCGTGCGCGCCAAAGAAATATTGGTGTTTTTCCTGATGCTTCCACGCTTCCGAAATATCGATCGGAACCCAGCCGATGGAATCGAGATAGAACTCCGCCCAGCAATGGTAGCCCGGTATTTCTGCGGAAGTCTTATCCGCCGGCAGGGGGAATCCGATCTGGAAACGCGCCGGAATCTTCTGCGAACGCGCCATCGAAATAAAAACGGAGTGGAAGTCCGTGCAATTGCCGTGCTTGGAATCGCAGGCCCAGAGCGTGTCTCCATGACCCCAGCCGGTACCGGTTTTGTCGTATTTCATGGTGCGGAATACGTACTCGTAGATGTCCTTCGCCTTTTCCAACTGCGTGGTTGCGCCCTTCGTTTGCTCGACCGCAAGTTCGGCAGGAAGTCCAGTCACCGGCACCAGGCGGTCCGCTTCCACAAAACGCGCCAGTTCCACCTTCGGCGCCCTGACGGCCTTCAAATCAGGCACGGGTTTTCCATTCACCAGCGCGACGTGCTCATGACGCACCACGTCGTAGTCCGCCGAGAATTTGTATTCGGCTTTGTCTGCCTTGGCGCTTTCGGCGTAGAGAACCTGGTTTCCGTATTCGGGCTGGCGCACCTTCTTGAGCGGCAGGTCGCCGGACTGCGAAACCACCTTCACATCCTGCCATTCGTCCGAGTGGGCAAGCGGAATCCAAACACGAAGGCGCTCCCCCGGGCTCACGTTTTTTACCGTGAACGCGTAGTGGAAGGTGAAATGGCGTTCTTTCTGCGCGAAGGCGAATAGCGAGGACAACACCAGTAACAGCGCGGGCAAGTAGCGGCGCATAGCAGGGTCCTTTCGTTTCAGCTCTGGAGATCTGGAAATGGCCAACGGACGTTTTCGGGGCGACAACCGCCATGCAAAGCCGCGGCCACAGAGACTGGACATGCCGTGCATGGCTTTGTCAATTTGCCAGCGCGAGTGCTGACTTGTCAAATCGCAGGGTGCCCCTCAAGCCCTATCAGTTGCTTGACCTGCCTGCTCCCTTTATCCTTCTCGCGTATGCCCAGCACTCTGGTCGAATGTGTCCCGAATTTTTCCGAAGGCCGCGATAAGGCCAAAGTCGACGCGATCGTCGAAGCCATGAAGATTCCCGGAGCTTATCTCCTCGATCGCGAAATGGATTCCGACCACAACCGCTGCGTCATCACACTCGTCGGTGAGCGCGAATCCATTCAGGAAGCGGTCATCCGCGGAGTCGGTAAGGCTTCGGAACTGATCGACCTAACCAAACATCAGGGCGCTCACCCACGCATGGGCGCTGCCGACGTGGTGCCGTTTATCCCGATTGAAGGCGTCACCATCGAAGACTGTGTCGCCATGGCGAAATTCGTCGGAGCGGAAATCTGGAAGCGCCATCAAATTCCCGTTTATCTTTACGAGGCGGCGGCTGCCACTTCAGAACGCCAGAACCTGGAAAACATTCGCCGCGGACAATTCGAAGGCATCCGCGACGAAATTGCCACCAACCCCGCCCGCAAGCCCGACTTCGGCGACCCTCGCGTGCATCCAACCGCCGGGGCGACAGTGGTAGGTGCCCGCAAAGCGCTGATTGCCTACAACGTCTTCCTCAACACACCCGACGTCGATATCGCCAAGAAAATCGCCAAGGCCGTGCGTTTTTCCAGCGGCGGTTTGCGTTACGTGAAAGGCGCGGGATTCCTGGTTCGCGGCCTCGCCCAGGTCTCGATGAACCTCACCGACTTCGAGCAGACGCCCATCCATCGCGTGTTCGAATATGTGAAGCGCGAAGCGGCGCGCTACGGCGTGATTCCGGTTTCCAGCGAGATCGTGGGCCTGATTCCGAAAAAAGCCCTGGAGCAGGCTGCGGAATGGTTCCTGCAAGTAGAGAACTTCGATTCGTCGCTGATTCTCGAAAATCGCCTCGCCGCCGTCATCAGCGGAAAGATGGCCGTTGGCGGACTGCGCGCCGGTGTCGAGCCTTTCATCGAACAACTCGCCGCCGCCACCGCCACTCCCGGCGGAGGCAGCGCCGCCGCCGCCAGCGCAGCCATGGCCGCCGGCCTCGCCAACATGGTCGCCTCCATGTCGCGCGGCAAGAAGGCTTATCTGCAACACGAAGCCCCACTCAGCGAAGCCATCGCGCGCCTCGGCCAGCTTCGCGAAGAACTCAAGTCCGCCATCGACGCCGATGCCGAGTCCTACAACCTGGTCATGAAGGCCTATAAGGCGGCGAAAGAGTCGTTCGACGGAGATGGCGCGATTAACACTGCACTGAAGCAGGCCACCAGCGTCCCTTTGGGAGTGGCCGAACGCGCAGCAGAAGTGTCGCGGATCGCCGAGAGACTAAAACCAATCACCAATCCCAATATGAAGTCTGACCTGACCACCGCCATCGCGCTGGCAACCGCCGCCTTGGATGGCGCGCTGGCGAATGTGGAGATTAATCTGGAGTCGCTGAAAGACGAGCGGTTTGTGGCCGAGACAAAGAGAAGAACGGCGGCGCTCAACCCCTGACTGTCAAACCGCACATGTAGCGCCGGCGAGACGCCGGCACGATTCCTGCCCTATTTCCCGCGCAAGTTCCTTCCCCGCCATCGATCTACTGTCGGACCCAAGATATGCACTTTAGTACCGGGTTCCTTGGTCGATTCCGCATTAAAATAGTGCCTGGATCGTTAACGGGAAATTTGCAGTCCGCATCCAACCATGCAGACCTTTCAAAAAGGATGTTTATGAAAATTCGCTGTCTCGCCGTACTGCTTCTCTGTGCTTCCGCCGCCTACGCGATGCCGATCGCATCGTCGGCGCGTGCCATGGTGCCTGCTGAAATTCAGCAACTGATCGGCGTCGATTACCGCGCCCTCAAGGACTCGCCGACCGCGCAGGCCCTCAAGCAGCAGGTTTTGCCCGAGAACCTGAAGCAGTTCGAGGCGGCCCTCAAAGGCATAGGAATTGACGCCGAGCATGACCTCGATCAGCTTACCTTCGCCTCTTTCCGTTCCGGCAAGCAGGGATTACAGGTGGTCAGTGTGGCCCAGGGATCGTTCTCTGCAAAAGCGGTACTGAAGCGCATGAAGCTGAAGAAAATCAGTTCCACCAAATATGGGACCGCTCTCCTCTACCCCATGGCCGACGGCCTGGTGATGACGTTCCTCGACGACAACACGCTGGCTTTCGGCACCACCGCTTCTCTGAAGAGCGCGCTCGATGCTCGCGACGGCAAACGCGCCACCCTCGACTCGAATCCCCAGATGGCCGAGCAGATGGCGGCGGTCGACGGATCGGCTGTGTGGAGTGTCCTCGACCAGCAGGGAACGCAGGCCATGATGCGCTCCGCTCTCGGCGACGCTTCCAAGATCGCTGACTACGAAACGCTCAAAAAGCGCATCCTCGCTTCGCGCTACACCATGAGTTTCCAGAGCGGCGTGAACTTCGATTTGAGCGTGGTTACGTCGGACTCCATGACCGCGGCCACTCTTTCCTCGCTGGTGAAAGCCGGGATGCTTTACAAGAAACTCAATGCTTCGCCGATTGAAAAAACCGCCATCGACAGCACATCAGTGGATTCCGACAGCGCCAATCTCCAAGTACACTTCAAAACCGACGACCAGAAATTTCAGTCCCTGCTGCACTCGGAATTGTTCGCGGCGGTTTCTCGGTAGATACAACCTATGTGTAGAGACGCGGCAGGCCGCGTCTCTACCCAATATTCTTGCTGCCCGCCTGGCGGCGATAGAATTTTCTGGCCTTGATGCGGTTGCCGCAGGTCTTCATGTCACACCAGCGCCGGCTATGATTCTTGCTGCGATCCACAAACAGCCAGCGGCACGTACCCACCCCACACTCCCGGACATGCTTGAGGTCCGCTCCGGTCAGCAGGTTGCTGGCCGAGAGGGCAATGGCCCACAGAATCGAATCAAGCTGCGGACTCTGCGCCAACTCCAGCCGATAGCCCCGAGGTGTCGGACGCAGCTCCTGGTGCGATAGAGATCCGGCCAGAAAGCCATTGAAAGTGCGAAGATCGTTTTCCGACGCCTTCCGGTGCCGGACGGCTGCGCTCACGACCTTATATAGGCACTCCCGCAGTTCTACCGCGCGCAGACGAACCGCTGCCGCTTCCCTGGGATGAGACTCTGCGTCGCGCCGAAGATCGGCATGTTGCGAACGCGAGACGCCCCCAGCTTGCAGTGCCCACTCCAGCATATCGAAATAGGTGGGCACCAGTTCCTGCCGCCGCTGGGGTATAGGACGATTGTCCAATGTATTGATAAAGTCCAGGCAGAGTTCGCCGGCAATAATTTGAAACTTCACAGATCGGCCCTCATCCACATTGTACTATAACCGCTTAATACACCATTGACAGGTTATACATCGGCCAGCTAGAGTATAACCAGTAAACCTAAGTATAGGAAGTTATGTCGACTGCCGCTCTCAATTCGACGCCTGCCGCCCGAGTGCAACCTTCGCGGGTGTGGATGGCGCTCGCATTCTTTGCGATCTACTTTGTTTGGGGCACGACGTATCTGGCAATTCGCTACGCCATTGAGACAATCCCTCCGTTGGTCGCGGTAGGGCTGCGGCACACGACGGCCGGGTTGATCCTGCTCGCCATCGCCTGGTCGCGCGGCTTCCGTCCGCGGCGGGAACACTGGATCGCGGGCACAGTGCTGGGCGCACTCTTCTTCCTGATAGGGCATGGAACGTTGCACTGGGCGGAACAATACGTATCTTCGGGCCTAGCCGCGCTACTAGTGGCGAGCGAACCCTTGTGGATTCTCGTGTTGGGTGCAGCCATGGGCCAGGAGCGCATTAACTGGAAGAACGGTTTGGGACTGCTCATGGGTTTGGCTGGCGTCGGCATCCTGACCGCGCGCGAATTCACCACGCGCAGCTCGCTTACAGTGGGCGTGATTGCTGTCCTGGTGGGCGCCGCGTCATGGGCGGTCGGGGTATGTGTATCGCCAAAGCTCCGCTTGCCCCGCGATCCTGTAGGGCGCACGGCGGTTCCGCTGGTCTGCGGGGCAGTCATGTTGCTGCTCGCGGCGGGAGTCTCAGGGGAATTTTCCGCTGTCCAGTGGGGCGCGGTTTCAGCGAAATCATGGCTGGGACTCGCTTACCTGATTAGTTTCGGATCGGTCATTGCATTTACCGCCTACGTCTGGCTGTTACAACATTGCTCGCCGACGCTGGTTGCGACGCATACTTTCGTCAATCCGCTGGTTGCAGTGATCGTGGGATGGCTGTGGGGCGCGGAGGGAATCAGCTTGCGGATGGTAGTTGCGACCGCTGTAATCCTGGGAGCGATTGTGATGATCCAACGCGGCGACCGGCATAGCGAGTTGCAGGCGGAAGCGGTCCAGTCGGATTAGAACAGTTCTCAGTTCTCAGTTCCCGGTTCTCAGTTCTCGTTTGACCAACTCCGAACCAGGAGACGTAACTGAGAACTGAGAACCGAGAACTGAGAACCGGAGTCTCACTTCTGCAATTTCTTTGCCTTCGCCCAGCCTTCTTTCACTGTCTGCCGCGCTCGTCCCAGGGCGAGGGAGTCGGCGGGAACGTCATCGGTGATACACGAAGCCGCTGCGATGTACGCGCCTTTTCCAATCCGCACCGGGGCAACCAACGTCGAGTCGCTTCCGACGAACACGCCGTCCTCGATGACGGTCTTGTGTTTGTGTACGCCGTCGTAGTTGCAGGTAATCGTGCCGGCGCCCACGTTTACTCCTTCGCCGATTTCGGTATCCCCGAGGTACGTCAGGTGGTTAGCTTTGGAACCCTTGCCCATCTTGAGTTTCTTGGTCTCGACAAAATTCCCCAGGTGCGCCCCTTCGCCAATATGGCTACCGGGACGGAGGCGCGAATACGGCCCAACCGTCGCCTTGTCGGCGATGCGCGAGTCGTCCATGATGCAGCCCGGCAGCACGACCACGCCGTCGCCGATCTCCGTATTCGTGATTACGCTGTAAGACCGGATGCGACAGTCGGACCCGATCTTGGTTGAGCCGCGCAACTGGACGAAGGGCTCGATGACCGTGTCCGGACCTACTTCGACATCGCTGTCAATCACGCAAGTCTGCGGATAGAAAATGGTCACCCCTTCTTCCATCAACTGGTGACATTTTGCCAGGCGCATGCGGGCGTCGAGGTCCACGATCTCCGATCGCTTGTTGCTGCCGAGAACCTCCGCCGGATAAGGACTCTTCATCACCATGACTTTTTGTCGAGCGCGGCCGAGAACCGCGGCCATGTCGGTGAGGTAGTACTCGCCGTGCGCGTTGTGGGTCGTAAGCTCCCCGATGTGTTCGTAAAGGGCGGGCACGGAGAAAGCGTAGAAGCCGGAATTAATCTCGCGAATCTTTTTCTGCGCAGCGCTGGTCGCCTTTTCTTCGACAATGGCGCGCACATTCGGACCTTTGGGGCTCTCGCGGATTACCCGTCCGTAGCCGGTAGGGTCGTCGAGATCGGCGCTGAGCAGGGTCATGGCGGCCTTCTGGGCCGAGTGAAAAGCACTGAGTTTCTCGACCGTCTCGGCCGTAATCAAGGGAGCATCGCCGGAGAGAACAATGACCTGGTCGTAAGGTGCGAGCGCCTCCTGCGCGACCATGAGAGCATGTCCAGTACCCCGCTGTTCCGCCTGCACCACGAACTGCACTCCAGTCGAAGCGACCGCTTCCCGCACCAGGTCCGCCTCATGGCCGATGATCACAAAGATATCCTTAGCGGGCACCACCTTCGTCGCAGTCGCAATCACATGCGCCAGAATCGGCTTCCCGCCGACTTCGTGCAGAACTTTGGGATGCCGCGATTTAAGCCGCGTGCCCTTGCCCGCCGCCATGATCGCGATGGCGACGCGCGGCGAAGACTGTAAAGGGTGTGATTTATTAGTGGATGGTTTCGCCATGGTTGAAACGCTTCAGTTCCTAACGGTACCTTATATTCACGCACGATTCGGAGCAGTACAGGACTGTGCATGTACTTCGTTGATAACACCCCGTTCTGGCTGCACGGTTTGACGACCGTGGAAGAGCGGCCCTTCAGGGCCGCGTCGAAATGCGCTGATGGCAAGCCTTCAGGCCCGGGACTCGCTCTCCTCCGGGGCTGAAGCCCGTCTTCATTTTGCTTGTAACGCCGACCTGAAGGCCGGCTCTTCCACGAAAAGCCATGCGCACTCAGAAAGTATCTGTTTCTGCTGCTGCGGCCGGCGTGCTCAAGACCGCGCCGCCCCCTGCCGGTCCGGCGCCTGCGCCATCAGCGCCATCAGGTCGACCGCGACGCGCTCGGTGGCGTGACGCGCCACTTCGCCCTCGTCGAGATAGTCTCCCAACAGCGGACACACACCCAGCGCTTCAATCGCATCGAGATCGGCCTCGATCTGCGACGCTCCTTCCAGCGCATACTTGGCCCGCATTTCCTGCGAAACCTGCTTCTGATTAATGAGCGCATAGTCAAACATTTGCGCGCCGGCGTGGCTGTTGACGGCGCGGATGTGGTCTGCCGCGGTCAATCCCAGACTCTCATTCGCCTGCGTCATCAGATTGCACACAAATACTTTGACCGCCGGCGACTCGACAATTCCCCGGGCAATTCCTCTCACGAGCAGGTTGGGAATGAGGCTGGTAAACAGCGACCCCGGCCCCACCGTGATCAAGTCCGCGGTTGCGATCGCTTCCAGAGTCTGGGGCAGCGGCTCCACATCCGGAGGCACAAGGAACAATTCGCGGATTTTGCCTTTGCTGGCGGTGATCTGCGTTTCCCCGCGCACGCGGGTTCCATCTTCCATCAGCGTCTCGAGTTCAACCGAAGATCCTGTAGCCGGATAAATCCGTCCCCGTGTGAGCAGAATCTCGGACGACAGTCGTACCGCTTCCGCAAAGTCTCCAGTGATCGAAGTCAGTGCCGCCAGAAAGAGATTGCCGAAACTGTGACCTTCAAGCCCGGACCCCTGCTTGAAGCGATGCTGAAACAGTTTTGAAAGGAGCGCCTCGTCTTCCGAAAGCGCGACAATGCAATTCCGAATGTCGCCCGGCGGAAGCATGTTGAACTCTTTGCGGAGGCGTCCGCTGGAGCCGCCGTCATCGCTGACCGTGACCACGCCGCAGAGTTCGCGAATTGTCATTGCGCCAGAGGCTGCGAGAGCCGGCGTCAACACATAGCGCTTCAGACCCTTCAGCAGAGTGGAGAGGCCGGTACCGCCACCGATCGCGACCACGCGCAAATCGCGCGCTCCGGCCTGGTTGTTGTCGGATGAATTCATTCGCGGCTGCACGACCATGCAGCACCCGGTTAGTAGGTGTTGATTTCCTCTTCCGGCATCGCTTCCGCGCCCGGATCGGGATACAGCAGTTCGGTAAAACGCGGATCCTCCGCCAGATTCTGGAAGTCGGAGTCGTTCCGCGCCTGAAAACGTAAAGCCGGGCTTACCTGGATCGCCTCGCCCAGAGTCTTGAGCGATTCCTCCACGTGCCCGGTCAGACAACTGAGAGCAGCCAGTCCGTAGAGAACGTAATCCGCCTTGGGCTGCTGCTTCAGCAGCTTGTCCAGATGCTCGCGCGCGGTCACGTAGTCGCCCGTATTGATGAGCGAGACCGCGAAATCGAAATGCTCCTCAGACGTCTTGAACTGGAGCGTCGGTCTTTCCATGCGCTGGTCGCAGGTCTGAAGATGAACTTTCGCGCGATCTGCCAGAGATTTGTTCGGTCCGGCCAGCACCTTTTGCAGGTGTCCCTTGGCCTTTTCGAACTTATGCTCCTGGAGCGCACGCACGCCCTGTTCGTAGTTCTGCACGGCCTGGGTGTGATGTGGATCTTCGGCCACTTGTTTCTTTGCAATGAGCTTAGGTGCCATTCAACCGCCTCGTCAGTAAAAGTAGAAGAACACGATCAATTGATGCTGGCCGCTGTCTGCAAATCGATCTGCTTCCAGTCGCCTTTGATAATCCCTGCGCGAATCTGCGCCGGAGTCTTGCCCTGCTTGTGCATCTGGTAAGTGTAGTAAAGCTCCTTCTGGCAAATACCACAATCCGCGCCGTGTGTGCCGGAGAAGCAGCTGTGCAGGCTCTTGTGTCCCATGCCGCGATCGCAATAACAGTAGCAGGGCATTTGATCAATCACCTTCGGAATCTTCGCCGCTAGTTCATAGGCATGGGTCTGATACGGATACTGGGCGTTCTGTCCCCAAAGCTGATCCTTGGTCAGGATCGGCTCCAGTTTGTCACCCTTGGCGGGTGCCGCATTGTAATGCGGCACTCCCTGTTCGTCCGACCGCAGCCAGGGCGCTGACAACAGCAGGATCACTACAAACAAGGAAGACAACGTCAGCACACGTCGGCGCACGAGCATAAACCTCCGGTGCCAACATTTTACCTGAAGGCTGCACGATTGGCCGAGTACTGGCCGGATTCCGGGGAGTAGAGGTTGAGTTGCGGGTGGTCGAGCCGGTTACCGCCCAAAGCCTGTGACCAGGCCAAAAAAGCGGCGGCAAACCCTCCGACGTACCAATAAGATCATTCCCCCGGAACGTCATACCAACCTACGATGACTACAATCACCCCTGATTGCAACGCGGAGTCCGCTATGTCACAAATGATGTTTCGGTCTGTTCTGAGTATCATGCTGACGTTGCTGGTGCCCGCTCAGTTGCTGTCCCAGGACGCGCCCTCAGCGATAGTGCACGTCAATGGCCCGGCATGGGTCAACGGCACTGAGATCCCGAAATCCATCGCTCTGTCTTCGGGAGATATGCTCCAAACCAAGTCCGACTCCTCCGCGAACATCAGCACCAATGGATCCGCAGTCATGGTGCTTCCGGATTCTCTGGTGAAGTACGAAGGTGTCTCGGTAGGCGTTGATCATGGCTCGGTCCGAGTGATCACCGAGTCAGCCTTTGCCGCGCATGCCTGCGAAGTGAACGCCAGACCGGCGAACAATGCGTCGACTCAATATCAATTCACCCATAACGACGGGCGCGTGGTGGTCATCGCCACGAAGGGCGACGTGATCGTCGAAGACCACAACCAAAGCAAGACGATTCAGGAAGGTCAGGAGACCACCCGCGACGACGGCTGTGAGTCGGCGGCAAAGAAGAACCCTAAAAGACCTCACGGGGCCAGCCCCGCCGCGAGCGGCGGTATTCTCAGTTCCCCCATCGCGCTTTACACTGGCATCGGCATCGTCGGCGGCGTGACCACCTGGGTGTTACTCCAGGGCGACGATCCGTTGAGCCCCGCGTGTCCCAACAATACCTGCCAGTGAAATACTGCATCAAGCCGCGAAGGGGTGAAAGGCCGCTCGGGGTTCTATAATTTCCCCATGCCCCTCATCGATCAGATCCAAAAAGACATCGTCACCGCCATGAAGGCTCGCGACGAGCATCGTCTCTCTACCCTGCGCATGGTCAAGACCGCGCTGAAAAACCGCGAGATCGATAAGATGGCGCCCCTCGACGACAAGGAATCGCAGCAGGTGCTCTCCACCCTCATCAAGCAGCGCAAAGATTCCGTCGAACAATTCACCAAGGGCGGACGCCAGGAAATGGCCGACAAGGAGTCCGCCGAGATCAAACTGATCGAGACCTATCTGCCGAAATCCGCCGGCGAAGAAGAAATCATCGCCGGAGTCAAAGCCGCCATCGCCGAAATGACCCCGGCGCCCACGATGAAAGACATGGGCAACGTAATGAAGGCCGCCATGGCCCGCTTCGCCGCCGCCGGAATGCGGGTGGATGGAAAAGTCGTCAGCGAGGCGGTGAAGAAGCAACTAAGTTCATAGGCTTTACAGTTTCCTGAAGAACTCTGCTGTTGGGTGGCGCAGCGGTTACCGCTGCGAATAATACTTCGTTTTGATCGGGCTCCAGTCCCGGAGGCTGGTCGCAGAGGGCCGCAAGGTTCACAGGATTCTCTGATGACCGGCCGCGTCGAGCGCTTCGATCGCCAAATTCAATTTCTCGCCCTTGACCAACACATAGTCCGTATCGAATGTGGAAACCGCAAAGATCGAGATTCCGGACTCTGCCAAGGGTTGAAGAAACGATGAGAGCACGCCGGTCAAGCTGAAAGGGAACGGCCCTTCCAGCCGCAGAGCCATCCAATTTTTTTCAGCGCGAACGTCGGCGGGTACGCGGTATTCTTCACAAACGATGGACATCTCTTCGGGAGTTTGCGTCACAACGAAGAAGCCCGCCGTCACCGCCCATTCCGGCACAGGAGAGCCCGCCGCGAGTTGACTCACCGCCAGCTTCTCGGACAGCACTCGGAATTTCAAATGGCGGGGCAATCCAAGACGAGAGTACTACAAGAGCGAGCGACTAACGACCAACGACCATCTACTCCATGCTCGAACCCATCGGCACGTACTTGTAATTCTTGCCGTCGAAGAAAAGAGCGGAAGTCTCATGCAGTTCGTTGCCTTCCTCGGCATAAATCGCCTGAACCGTTTTCTTCTTCAGCCGCATCTTGCGCACGGAGAGTGTCTGGTAGGGCAGATTGATCACGACATATTTCGCCTTGGGAGTCGCTGAGTGCCAGGCTTCCGGTCCCGCGCCATGAATAATGAGCACGACCAGCCCGCGCTTGGCGGGACTGTCCTCGACGAAGGACATGGTCACCTTGGGGTCGCCATAGCCAAAGAAAGTGTAATAGGGATCGATCACCTCGTAGTCGTGCTCCGCCTGATCGAGGAGCGGATTCTTGCAGCGCGCCGCAATGACCACATCGTCCACGCCATCGCCATCCATGTCGCCGACCATGCTGCCGACTTCCTGCACCAGAGTGAAGTCTTTGCCGAAGGTGCGCTGTACGTAGTCGTTGTCGATCTTGGGCGGAGGCTGTGGCGGGGCAGGGGTCGATGCTTGGACAGGATTCTGTGCTTGGGTGGGGCTCTGCACCTGGGCAAAGGTTGGGAGGACCATCGCAACGACGAAAGCAAAAAGCAAACTTCTTGTTCGCATGAAGTTACTCTAGCCCCTAATGACGGCTAGAACTAGAGGGTAGACAGGTAACGAAAGTCACTGAAGTGCCGAGGCGTGCACTCGCGGCGATGAGCACCTTACAGTCAGGCATCCCGCTTGAAATGTTCCCATCCTCGCGCCACGAGTCGGCGATGCCGTCCGTTCTTCTGGATTATTACCAGTCCTCTCTTTGCCGTAATTCGCCCAATGGGCCTTACCGGAACGCCCGCCACCTTTGCCGGAAGTTTCTTTGCTGATGTGAACAGAAGTTCGTAGTCTTCTCCGCCGTGCAACACCAGGTCGAATCTAACCTGCGCCCGCGGTTGACCAACAGTTGCTCGCGGAATGGCCTCCGCATCAATGACGGCTCCGACGTCGCTTTCGTCGCAGATGTGTTGGAGGTCGGTGGAGAGTCCGTCGCTCAAGTCGATCATGGCGGAGGCGAGCCCTCGCCGCCGCAGCCACCGTCCAATCGGAACCCGAGCGATAGGATGGAAATGCCGCGGGTAGTCCCCCGCGCAAACCTCAGCGGCTGAGGCCGGGGTCATTTTCAGTCGTGCCGTGAGCTCGTCTAAATTGACTTGCGCTTTAGCGGCCGACGCAAGCCGCTCCAGCGCTGCCGCCGATCCCCCCAACTCTCCTGTGACATAAATCAGGTCGCCGGGCCGGGCTCCGGAACGCAGAATCGCTTTCCCCTTGGGGACCGATCCCACTACTACAATGTCCGCTTGGATTCCGCCGTCCGATTGAGCGGTATCCCCTCCAGCCAGAGACACGCGAAACTCGTATGCCGCATTCAGCAATCCGGTCAGAAACTTGTCCACCCATTTCTGCGGAGTGTCCCGGTCAAGCGCCAGCGACAGAAACGCGGCTCGTGGCTCACCTCCCATAGCCGCGATGTCGCTGAGGCCGCGGGTCAGGCAACGCCATCCGACGATCTCCGGGGGATGCCAATCGCGGCGAAAGTGGACGTTTTCCAAGGTGAAATCACTGGTAACCAGCAACTCGTGACCCTTGGGTACGCGCAGGACCGCGCAATCGTCACCAATCCCGGTTACGACGCCGGCCCCGCGCCGTGCACCTCGCTTGGCACCTCGCCGGATGCGGTCAATCAGCGATTTTTCCTGGGCTGGCAAACTTTCAACTATACGCCGCGTCCTAATGACCCGGCGGCCCGTGGCCCTCCTCCTGCCGGGATTTGTACGGTCGGGCAGCTGATTTACCCGCCTTGGGTAACCGCATGTCTTTGCTGCAGTGCGTTGACAGGGGGAACCATGTTTGCTACCTTTTACCAGTCGTTCACAGATACCTTTGGCCGTACCAAGTGCCGCATCCTGAATTGGTTGCAGGCGAATTGGATTTCGGCTTGCCTGGTTCCGTAGGGTGTGGGAAGCCAGCTCGATCCCGACGAGGCTGGTGGAATCAGGATTCTGAGCCCGAGCAGACTGTTCCGCTCAGGCAGGATCCGAAGAAATCTAAATACCGGATACCATATTGCGTAAACGCTTCTACATATTTTTCGTGGCGCGCGACGAGCACGGTCAACTGCGCAAGATTTCTATCCCGGTGCAATATCTGTATGTCGTTCTAGCCGGGGCCGCGATTGGCATCGCCGGCCTGACGGGTATCGCCAGCTCCTATACCCGGATGCTGCACAAGGTTTCCACGTTCAACGAACTGCGCACCGAAAGAGAAGAACTGAAAGATCGCTATACACGGCTGGAGCAAGTCGCGAAAGAGCGGGATATTCAGGTCGCGTCGTTGGGATCGTTGGCGAACGAAGTTTCCACTCTGTACGGACTGAAGTCCGATCCCGTGCTGATGAACGCGTCGACGGTGCAGATCGAAGACGCCCAAGTCCATTCTTCGATGGACCAGCTCTATGCTCTGAAGCATACCGCGATGTCGGGAGCGGCCACGGTTGGTATCTCGCTGGGGCTCACGAAAAATTCCACCACCGCCGACTGGGTGCGCGCCAATTCCGCCCCCAATCTATGGCCGGTCGAAGGCCAGATTACAGGGTCGTTCGGCGAGCGCATCGATCCATTTAACGGGGAAGGCGCGTTCCACTCCGGAGTCGACATATCCGCTGTCGTAGGCCAGCCTGTCGTGGCTCCCGCCGACGGCACTGTGACCTTCGCCGATTTTCTGGGCGGCTATGGACGCGCCGTCATGATCGATCACGGCCATGGCATCTCGACCCGCTATGGACACCTGGCCAGCTTTGGAGTCGCCGCCGGACAGTACATCCATCGCGGCGATGTTCTCGGCTATGTCGGCCTCAGCGGACGCTCCACCGGCCCCCATCTCCACTACGAAGTCCGCATCAACGACACCCCGGTCAATCCCTACAAGTATCTGCGCATGACGATGGCGCACCTTGGCGGGTTCGCGGCGGGATCGTAGTACTTTACCTACTTTCCAATACTTCCGAATCTGGGAATGCCGGACGCTGCAGGAGGCATTCGTCCATAAACACTGCGATCAGTGCGGCTGACGGCACCGCAACCAATCCGCCAAGCAATCCAGCCAACTCTCCCCCAATCAACAGGGCTACCACTACCGCCAAGGCTGGCAGATCGACTGTT
The DNA here is from genome assembly GCA_963799305.1 of uncultured Acidobacteriota bacterium. Taxonomy (GTDB): domain Bacteria; phylum Acidobacteriota; class Terriglobia; order Terriglobales; family Acidobacteriaceae; genus Acidiflorens. Next base: position 381,979 of record CAWCWX010000006.1, read on the forward strand.
GCTTTCATGATTCTTGGGGTCAGGAACCCATTCTCCAACTGCTGGTAAAGGGCGTAGAAACCGAGCACAGCTGCCACTTTCACCCAGGAGCCGAATGCCGCGGCCACCGAGGCCAGCAACACTGATGTTACCGGACCAACAATCGGCACGATGTTCGCCAGGCCGGTGAATACACCGAGTCCGGTGGCGTAGCGGATTCCGAGCAGGTTGTAGACCAATGTGCTCAAAACTCCGAGCGTGAGCATCAGGAGCAGCTGCCCCAGCATCCACCGGCGTACCCGATCGCGAGCATGGAAGAGAACTGGTCGCACTTTGGAAGCGGTTGTTTGTGACACTAGACGCAGGCCCCATTCCGTGGCGCGCTCGCCATCCACAATGAAGTAGATCGTCAGAATTAGCCATGTGAAGAATCCCATGAGGCTGCCGGCGATCCCGCCCAGCACCTTGGGCAACTGTCGCGCAAACGAGGTCAATTGTTCCTGAAGGTCTTGCGGGGCGATACGATTCAGAGCTGGGATCCTGCGGAGCCCTTCCATGATGTCAGGCACGCTCGCCGGCAGGTCGGAAGCAAACTCACGCAAGTCTCGAACGATCGGAGGAACCACGATCCCTAGAAACATTCCGGCCAATACGAACAGGCTAATCACAAGGAGAAGGGTCGCCATGCCCTTGCCCGGATGCCAGCGCCCGATCGCCACCTTTTGGATGAATTGGACGGCAGGCGTGAGAACGATGGCAAACAGAATGCTCACATAGATGAGCAACAACGCATGGCGCAGGTAGTAGGCAGCCAGGAGGGCGACGACCAGGACAGCTGCGAAAGCGATATCCGAACGCCGGCTGGATGTCATCTGGGTACCAATACTGTGAAGTGGAATTGATTCGCCTGGCCCTGTCCGACAAGGTGAACTATGCTTTCGCCTTCTTCACTTCCTCAATCAGCGCCGGCACGATATCAAACAAATTCCCTACGACCGCATAATCCGCAATCTCAAAAATCGGCGCCTCGGAATCTTTGTTGATGGCGACAATACTCTTTGCGCCCTTCATCCCCACGATGTGCTGGATCGCCCCGGAAATTCCCAGCGCGAGATAGAGCTTGGGTGCGACCGTTTGACCGGATGAGCCAATCTGCCGGTCCATGGGCAGCCATCCGTTGTCACAGATCGGACGCGAGGCCGCCAGTTCCCCGCCGAGCGCGTCGGCTAGCTGCTTGGCGATCTCGATGTTCTTCTGTTCTTTGATTCCGCGGCCCACCGACACAATGATGTCCGCTTGCGTCAGATCGACGGCTTGTTTGGCTTCTTTGAAAACGTCTTGCGGCTGATTGCGAATCACGCCGTCCGGCACGTCAACATTCACTGTTTCAACCGGGGCCGCCGCAGCTCCTGCCTCGACTTTGTCGGCGCGGAAGGCGCCATTCTGAAAGGTCACGAAGCACGGCGCCGTTCCCGTGAAGCTCACATCGGCGACAAACTTTCCCTGAAACATCTGGCGCGTAAATAGAAGTTTGCTGCCTTCGTACTTGTAGCCAATCACGTCGCTGATGGCCGTGCTTCCCAACGCCGTGGCCAGTTTCGGGACGAAGTCGCGCACCTGATAAGTGTGCGGCAGCAGCACAAGTTTCACAGGGTGTTGCCCGAGAAAGGACTTGAGCGCATAGGCAAACGCGTCTGGAGTGTAGGGCTCCAGCTTTGCCGATTCGATGGCATAGACCTTTGCCAGTTTCTTGGTCGCGAACTCGCCGGCGAGCGAGCCAACTCCTGATCCAGCGACGGCCGCTTCCAGTGTCCACCCGGTTTGCGCGGCGATCGCTTGCCCGGCCGCGATCGTTTCCCAGGAGACGCGATTTAGTTTGCCTTCGCGTTGTTCGACTATGACGAGAATCGTGTCAGCCATAAAAAAGTTCTCAGTTCCCGGTTCTCAGTTCTCAGAAAAACCAGCCTCTTGAAACTGAGAACTGGGAACCGGGAACTGAGAACTTTTTCTCAAATTACATGCACTTCATTTTTCAGGCGATCCACCAACTTCTTGGCGACCTCGGCCGGCGACCCTTCCAGAAACTCCGTATTCTTCGACTTCTGCGGAACATATAGCTTTTCAACCTTCTGCAAGTTCTCCCCCACTGCCGACTGCACTTCCGCCATCGCGACCTTGCGCATGGGCTTGTTCTTCGCCTGCTTAATCCCGATCAGGGTCGCATAGCGCAGTTTGTTAATGCCCGACTGGATTGTGAGTACCGCCGGAAGTGGCATGTCCACAAACTGAAAGAATCCCGCTTCAAGTTCCCGTTTCACGCGGATGCCAGTCTCGGTCTTTTCGATTTGCATGATGATGGTGGCGTGCGGCCAGCCCATGAGCTCGGCCAGAATCACTCCCGTCTGCGCGTAGCCGTAGTCGTCGGATTGCAAGCCGGTGAAGATCAAGTCAAAACTCTCGTCCTTGATGGCGGCGGCGATGGCCCGGGCCGTGTTGTAGGCGTCCAGTCCAACAAAGCCATCGCCCTCAAGATGAATGGCCCGATCCGCGCCCTTGGCGAGGGCTTCCCGCAACACCTGCTGCGCTCGCGCCGGACCGGCGGTCACCACGACCACCTCGCCGCCCTGCTTTTCCTTCTGCCGCAACGCCTCTTCCAGGGCATAGGCGTCGGGCTCGTTTACTTCGTAGGAAACATCTTCGCGGATCCACGTCCCCGCTTCATTCAACTTCAGCGGAGCGTCTTTCTGCGGGACCTGCTTCATACAGACCAGAATTTTCACGTTAGAACTCCCACCCCTGCACCGCCAGACGGCAGGGGAAAACTAATCAGTATAAATGAGCGTCGAAGTGGCGACGAACGGCGACGGACGGGTAGGCACAGAAGTAATCTTGACCCGTGGTTGCAGAACAGGGATGCTTGCACTCGTGCCGCCCAAACCCGACAAACCAAGTAAGCGTGGCCGCGCCCCGCGCATCCGTGTTCCCAACCAGGAACGCGCGATTTTCAGCGTCGACGAGGCAAAGTTTGTCGGAGTGATTCAGCGGCTTTCGCTGACCGGAGGGTCCGCCGTGCTGGCGCGCGGCCCCATCCCAAATGGGACGATGGGTGGATTTGTTTTGAACACGGTGTTCGGGAAAGTTACCGCGCAAATCGAATTCCTGCAAACCGGTGCCGACGGAGTACCGCTTGCCCAAGCCTTTCGCTTTCTCGCCATGGACGAAGACAGCACGCGAAAATTCGCTGCTGCCGCCGAGCAGATGCAAAAGGCAGGCTTCAGCGACACCCCTGCCAAACCGAGAAGTTCCGGCGGAGGGCAAACTTTGAGCGCATTAATGGACAGCGTTCGGCGCCTCGCCGCCAGCCTCACGCCGACTCGCTAACCCAAAAACGCCACGCTCTGCACGCCTGTGATCTCAAAACGCTTGCGACAGCGGATATTCTTACAGACCATCATGTCGTCGCGCCGGAGCATGTAGGACTGTGCCTTTGCGAACTTCGCGCGGTCGCGGTCGTCGGCGCGAGGCGGAAGGCTCTTCTTCTTGGTGCGCACCAGCCACTGGATCTCATACTCTCCCGGCTGATGGCAATGGGGACAATTTAAAGTTGCCGGCTTCTTGTCCGGCCGTTCGTCGAAAAATTCGCGCTCATCCATGGAGGGCAGGTCTCAGGTGTCAGGTTCAGGTGTCAGGTTCCCACACTGATAGCGTTTGGGTCCGACACTCATACGATTATTGCACCTTTGCGACTTCCAATGCGAAGATGCCCTCATGGCAGGCAAGAAGAGAAAAAAGAAAACCTTCACGGCCAGCAAAGCAGTCCGCGAATTGGCGCGTGAGCGAGTAGGGAGTCCGAAGCCCTCGCAGCTTGTGGTGGCAAAGAAATCGAAGCCGGAGAAGTACAAGCCCACGCTGGGAAAGCTGCTTGAAGAGCAATGATTCGTTACTGGCAGTTCCCGGGTTGGGTCACGGTGACAGCCGCAGTACCCACCACCACGCCGCTTTTACTGTCGTGAGGATCGCTATGGCCGGTAGCTGTAATAGTGATATTGGTGCCGCATCCGTCCTGGGATATTGCCAATCCGGTCTGGTCGATGGTGACGATCTGCTGCGCTGCCGATGCCCACACCACAGAATTGGTAATGTCGTGGCTGTCCGGGGGATGCTCGTAGTTTCCGATCGCCTGGAACTGCAACTCCACTCCAGGCCCACCCAGAGTCGCCATATTGGGAATCAGCGTAATGGTCACCAGTTTCCGCTTGAATCCGCAACTGGGCAGCGCGATCACGGCCAATAATGCCATGATTCCAACCGTCAACCGTACCCGCCCTCGCCGCATATGCATTCTCTCCGAACAATCTTCCGGTTGGATGTCAGTCCAAGGCCGCGGAAAAGAAAGTCTAGTGGGAAGGAGAGCCGAAATCAACCTTCACGCAAGGCAAAACTCACTTCTTCGGACGCGACTCCGGCGGCACCAGTCCCGCCAAGCGGTAATAGCCGACCAACTGCCCGTAGTGTTCTCCGGAATGTTCTAGAAGTCCCCACGCCATGTCGGAGACGCGGACTTCCTGATTGGCAAACGGATCAACCAGCAGGTCGCTCATTCCCTTGTCGCCTTTTTTGGTGATGACGGCGGCGCCGTCGGCGAACGATTGCTTCACATAGGCCGCGATCGCCGCTTTGGTCTTGTACTCGGCGCGCTTAGGATCTTCGTAATTCACGATCTTCTTTCCGTTGGCGGTGTCGGTGAAGATGTAGTTTGCTCCAGCCGCGTGCAGCAGTTGTTCGGCAAAGCTGCGTTGCGCCGGAGTCGGCTTGTAGTCGTACTTGTCTTCCGGAAAATCTTCCGCCATCGCAATCAGTTTGCGGCCCACATCGTTCCAGGCATCAAGCAGAGCCTGCGATGGACTGACTGCGGGCTTGGGGGGCGCGTCTTTTTTCGATGCATCCTGGGCATATGCGGGCAAGGATAAAACGGTGGCGGCGATGGCGACAACCAGGAACCGGCTGACGTGTTTCATGACTTTGATTCCTCCACAGACGTTTTGTAGAGACGCGGCAAGCCGCATCTGCGCGAATTCACGACTGCACGATACCGTCCAGCGACCCAAACCCAATCCCCAACTCCGAGCACAGGGCATGATGCCGGTCAAACCGGTTTTTGGTTGCTAGTACTTTACTCCCGAAAATTCCTCCCCGCCCATAGCAAGCCCAGCGAAAGACGGGAAGAGGATAGTCCGTTCCAAACAATAGCCGGTGATGCAAGTCGGGATGCCGCCGCAGCCGAAATAACATCCCCAACCGGTTGGGCAGACTGAGAGCGGAAATATCGGAATAGAAATTAGGATACTTCTCGGCCAGGTCGAGAAAAGTCCTGTAAAACCTCTCGGAAAATATCAGCCCATGACTGCATCCATGAGCGGCGATGATCGTTACGCCTTCGTCCAGCGCCACGCGCAGCTTGTTCGGGTCGCCCGCCGATTGGTCCGTCCCGATCAGGCTGAACTCGAAGCCGACATGGCTCAACAGCGGAATCCGAAGGCGTGCCAGTTCGCGATAGAAAGGTATATAGCGCCGGTCTCCGGGATCGAAGTGCTGCGCGTTCGGCAGCCACTTCACAAGCTTTGCGCCAGCGCCGGCACACCGTTGCAGTTCGTCGATGGCATCGCGACGCTGCGGATTAACCGATGCGCCCGCCCAGAAATCGTCCGGATATTCCCGCGACAGATTCAGAACGTAATCGTTGCCGATCAGAAACTCGGTCGCCTGTTCATCCAGCTTGCCCGCAGAGTCGTACACCCCATCCATTCCAAGCAGGACGGCCCGGTCCACTCGCTGCGAAGCGCGCAACTCTGCGAGCAGGTTCGCAACATACTTGGCATTCGATTTCTCGGCTTGCTTCAGGTCGAGCCCCTGCTGCCAGATCAGAAATCTGAACAGAGGACTCTTGAGCATTTTGGGAGAGACGAAGCACCCGTTGCCGCCGCAGGGCAGAGCGGCCAGATGCACGTGGCAGTCGGTAACTTTCGGTTGCGCTGCCGAACTCGGCGCCGTCATCCGAAAGAGTTTACACCGAGTAAGAAACTTCTTCGCCGCCCGCGTCGTGGAACATGACGCTGGCGGAGGCCACCGGTCCTGAAGATTTGTTGCCACGACGCATGGCTACGATACCGGTGCGCACCATTTCCATCACGCCATAGGGGCGCAGCACTTCCAACAGCCCGTCGATCTTGTCTTCCGCTCCGGTGATTTCGATAGTTAGGGAATCAGGTGCGACGTCTACTACACGTGCGCGAAATACACCTGCGAGTTCCAGCACGTGCGAGCGCGCTTCGTGCGTGGCCGCAACCTTGATCATGGCCAGGTCGCGGACGATGGACGGCTCGGTGGTGATGTTGTCCACGCGAATGACGTTTACCAGTTTGTACAGATTGGCTTCGATGCGGCGCGCCTGATCGTAGTCCGCGTCGACGGTGATGGTCATACGCGAAACCTCGGGCTTTTCTGTGCGTCCCACCGTAAGCGAATCGATATTGAAAGCGCGGCGGCGGAACAGGGAAGCGACGCGCGTCAGCACGCCCGGTTTGTTTTCTACGTAGACGACAAATGTGTTCATCATAAATTTGGTCTATCGGGAGGGCACGACTTCAGTTGTGCCGCAACGTCATCCCCACTTTAGAGCGGTCATCCTTCGCGAAGCGAAGGACCTGCTTTCGTCTAGTTCGCCAGGAAAACAGATCCTTCGCTTCGCTCAGGATGACAGTTTCCAAGAGGACAATTGCGAACCATCCTCTACTCGTCCTCAGCCGTCTCCACGATCGGACTCGGCCGCCGGATCATCTCATGCAGCGCCGATCCCGCCGCGACCATCGGGTACACCGTGTCTTCCTGCTCTACGTGAAAATTGATCAGCATCGGCCCATCGTGCTGACGCGCTTCGCGCACCGTCGGAACGACTTCAGAACGCGACCGCACCGTCGCCGCCTTTATCCCAAACGCCTCGGCCAGCTTGGCGAAGTCGGGATTGAGTAGGGGCGTCGCTGCATAATTGCGCTCATAGAAAAATTCCTGCCACTGGCGAACCATGCCGAGAAACCCATTGTTGATGATGGCAATGTTGATCTTGAGATTCTCCTGGACGATCGTCGCCAGCTCGCACATCGTCATCTGAAAGCCGCCGTCGCCGACCACGACCCATACCTCAGCCTCCGGACGCGCAACTTTAACGCCGATCGCGGCTGGCAACGCGAAGCCCATGGTTCCAAGACCGCCAGAAGTAATCAGGCTGCGAGCCTTCTCGTGTTTGTAATACTGCGCTTCCCACATCTGATGCTGACCCACGTCGGTGACCACCACCGTGTCGGCATCTCGCGTCTCGCGCCAGATGTCGTTGATTACGTGTGCGGCGTAAAGATGTCCGTTGTCCGGTAGGTTCTGAATGTCGCGGACGGCCGCGTCGCCTTTCATCTGGTCAATCGAGTCCAGCCACTCACTGCGATTCGGAGACTCGATTCGCGGAAGCAATTCGTGCAATACCTCGCGCACATCGCCCACCAGCGCGACGTCTACTTTCACGTTCTTGTTGATTTCCGCTGGATCAATCTCAATGTGAATCTTTTTCGCGTTGGGCGCGTAGTTTTTCAGATTGCCGGTCACTCGATCGTCAAAGCGCATGCCCACTGCGATCAGCAGGTCGGCGTCCTGAATGGTGTGGTTGACCCAGGCTTCGCCGTGCATGCCCATCATCCCAAGATTGAGAGGATGCGACGCAGGGAACGCGCCCAGTCCAAGCAGGGTCAGAGCCACCGGAATGCCGGAACGCTCTGCGAAGTCGCGGATTTCGTGCATCGCTCCCGAAATAATGATGCCGTGCCCCGCCAGGATCACGGGACGCTTTGCTTTGTGGATCAGTTCCAGCGCCTGCTCATACTCCTTCGGTTCCGGCGACAGGTCGGGACGGTATCCCGGCAATTGCGGCTTGGCAGCGTCCCAGTCGAATGCGCAGGTCGTCTGCTGCGCGTCTTTGGTGATGTCAATCAATACCGGCCCGGGACGCCCGGAACGCGCGACATAAAAAGCCTCTCGCACGGTTTGCGCCACTTCGCTGGCGTGCGTCACAAGATAATTGTGCTTGGTGATTGGCAGCGTCACGCCGGTGATGTCGGTTTCCTGAAAGGCGTCCGAGCCGATCAGCTTGCTGCCCACTTGTCCCGTGATGCAGACGATGGGCGACGAATCCAGCATGGCCGTGGCAATACCAGTCACCATGTTGGTCGCGCCCGGCCCCGAGGTTGCGACCGCGACACCCACCCCGCCTCCCGCGCGGGCAAAGCCGTCCGCCATGTGCGTCGCGCCCTGCTCGTGCCGTACCAGGATGTGGTGAATCTTGCTGTGCTTCAAGGCGTCGTAGGCCGGCAGGATCGCGCCGCCCGGATATCCGAACACGGTCTCCACGCCCTCGCGCTCCAGGCACTCCCATAGAATGCCCGCGCCGGTCATGGTTTTGGATTGCTTTTCGTCTTTCATGACACCTTTCCTGCCTCTACGAACCCCGGAAGAACATTGCGCCTTACCGTAATCGGAGGCGGGAATGCCCTCAGGAATGCTGCACCGATGGTACCAACCGACCGTCCGGTTGGCAAGCGCAAACTCTCCTTCCTCTCCGGCCTATCTTGGCACGAGTCCGGGTACACTATCCGGGAGTAACCGATGGCTACCTGTAACTCCTGCGGCACAGAGCTGTCCATCGCGGTCCGCTTTTGCTCTTCTTGCGGCGCGCCGGTCGGCTCGGACGATATGGCGACGATGGAGTTTGCCACGGCCGCGTCGCCCCGCCCGGCGCGAACGGCCTCCACGTCGTCGTCGCGGCCTCCAAGTTCGGCCCCCTTTGCGCTGAGTGAAGGCCGCTTCCTCCCGGGACGCCTGCTGGCGGGCCGCTACCGCATCATCGCGTTACTCGGAAAAGGTGGCATGGGAGAAGTCTACCGCGCCGACGACCTCACTCTCGGCCAGCCAGTGGCGCTGAAGTTTCTGCCGGAAGAAGCCAGCCGCGATGAGAGTCTGCTGGAACGCTTTCGCAACGAAGTCCGCATTGCGCGCCGGGTTTCCCATCCAAACGTCTGCCGCGTGTACGATGTCGGCGAGGTCGATGGCCACACTTTTTTCACCATGGAGTACGTGGACGGCGAAGACCTGGCGTCCCTCCTCCGCCGCATCGGCCGCTTGCCCCACGACAAGGCCACCGACATTGCCCGCCAACTCTGCGCGGGACTGGCCGCCGCCCATTCCAAGGGCGTGCTGCATCGCGATTTGAAGCCCGCCAACATCATGCTCGACGGCCGTGGCCAGGTGGTGATGACTGACTTCGGCCTCGCCGGACTTACCGACCAGATACACGGCGCTGACGTCCGCAGCGGTACGCCAGCCTACATGGCCCCGGAACAACTGGCAGGCAAGGAAGTCACAGCGCAAAGTGATATCTACGCTCTCGGTCTGGTGCTGTACGAAGTCTTCACCGGCAAGCGCGCCTTCGCGGCGGAAACGCTGGCGGAAGTCGTGCGAACGGGGACGCAGTCGACGCCCAGCCGGCCGTCGTCGGTGGTGAAAGATCTCGATCCGGTGGTGGAGCGCGTCATCCTGCGCTGCCTGGAACCGGAGGCGCGCAACCGGCCCGCCTCGGCTCTGAGCGTAGCGGCAGCGTTGCCCGGAGGTGATCCGCTGGCCGCCGCACTAGCCGCTGGGGAAACGCCTTCGCCGCAGATGGTGGCTGCGGCCGGTGAGAGCGGAGGCCTGTCGCCTCGCGTAGCAATCAGTTGCCTCGCCGCAGTGCTAATCGGATTAGCGGCCTGCGTATATTTGAGAGTCCGCCCGAATACTTTGGAGCGAATCGGTGTCGAATTGTCGCCGGAAGTGTTGGCACAGAAGTCTCGCGAGACCATTGCTCGTCTCGGATACGCCGAACGTCCTGCGGACAGTGCTTCGGGCTTCCTTGTAGATACCGACTTCACCGATTACGTAGAAAAAAACGACAAGCCACGGCCCAAGTGGGATGATGTTCTGGCAGCGCGTCCTTCGCCGATGGGATTCTGGTATCGGCAGAGCCCCGACTACCTGGTGGCTCGAGACTTCCACGATTTTCTTCTGACGCCGGGTCTGGTCGATGGAGACGATCCGCCATCCACTTTGTCAGGCATGATTCGCCTGGTACTGGACCCGCGCGGGCGGCTGGTATATTTCGACGCCATTCCGACGCAGCATACAACCGCTCCAATGACTGCCGCGCCGGTAGACTGGAGCGCCCTGTTCGCCGCCGCCGAACTAGACCCGGCTCAGTTTCAATCGGCCCAGCCCACCTGGACTTCCCTGGCCTCTGCCGATACGCGGGCCGCTTGGACGGGGAAATGGCCCGGAACCAACCGGGATTTACGGATCGAAGCTGCGGCCTGGCAAGGGAAGCCGGTTTTCTTCTACCTGACCGGTGCCTGGACCAAGCCTGATCGGATGAAGCACGAACCTCCCACTGTGGGACAAAAATGGGGTCAGATTCTCGGTGTGCTGCTGTTGGCGTCGTTGATCCTGTTTTCCTTTCTGCTGGCGCGGCGCAACTACCGTCAGGGCCGCGGCGATCGCGACGGCGCCACATTGCTTGCTTCGGTGGTTTTTGGCCTGCTGATCCTGCTTTGGCTGCTCCGCGGACACCTCGTGCCGGGCCTGGGAACATTCGGACTTCTTATCTTCGCGATCAGCATGGCGCTTTTCCTCGCCGCCCTGACCTGGGTGATGTATATGGCGGTTGAGCCCTACGTTCGGCGCTACTGGCCGCACTCGATCATTTCCTGGAGCCGCCTGCTCAGTGGACGTGCTCGCGATCCCTTGGTCGGTAGCGACATTCTCTTCGGCGTTTTTCTGGGAGTGATCTGGATCGCGATCTTTCAAGCCGCTTCGACTATCGCGATTCGTATGGGGGCATCGCCGGAGTTATTTTCGCCGACCTTTCTTTCCGGGGTGCGGCCAGCCATGGGGGCATGGCTTTCGCAGATCCCCAGTTCGATCATCGCAACCCTTGAGTTCTTCTTCCTCTTGCTGGGCCTGAGACTTCTTCTCCGCAAAGACTGGCTGGCGGCAATCGCATTTGTGGCCATTTTCAGTACTCTGAAATCGCTCGGATCCTCGTATCCAACCGTGGAAATTCCGGCCATCATCCTCGTTTACAGTATCGCCGCCCTGATTGTGTTTCGCTTCGGACTGGTGTCGCTGGCCTGCGCTATTTTCACCGTCGATCTGCTGGCGAACGTGCCCTTCAGCGCGGACCTGTCGGCCTGGTACATGAGCACGTCGGTTTTTGCCCTGCTGAGCGTTGTCGCTCTGGCGGGATGGGGTTTCTACACATCCTTGGGCGGTGAGCCGCTATGGAAGCCGGATTTATAGGTATGTTTTCTACAATGGGACCGCCCTCCGATCCCGGCTTGTGTCGCGACTGCCGCTATTCAAAGCGTATCGAGTCCGACCGCGGCTCAGTGTTTCTTCGCTGTGAACTCTCGCTAGAGGATTCGCGGTTTCCGAAGTATCCGCGGCTGCCGGTTCGCGAGTGTGGTGGATATCAACCACGGGAACAGCCCTAGGCGTCAGAGTAGCGACGGGGCTTGCCCCGTCTCTGTTGCGCCACCCGTGCCGTTGCTGTGGGAGACACGGCAAGCTGCGTCTCTACCGGCAATTTTCGCCATGCCCGCGTCTCTATATAATTCCTTCTTATGGCGACGAGCACGTCCATCTCCGACGAGGTCCTGGCAAAATACGAGCCCGTCATCGGACTCGAAGTCCACGTCCAATTGTTGACCGCCTCGAAGATTTTCTGTTCCTGCTCGACCCAGTTCGGAGATCCTCCCAATACGAATGTTTGTCCTGTGTGTCTCGGGATGCCGGGAGCATTGCCGCTCCTCAACCGCAAGGCCGTGGAGTTCGCCACGCTCGCTGCGATGGCGCTGGGCTGCCGCATCAACGAAACGTCGATTTTTGCGCGCAAGAATTATTTCTATCCGGACCTGCCCAAGGGTTATCAGATCTCGCAGTACGACAAACCGCTGGCGGAGTTTGGAGTGATCGAGATTCCGGTGAGCGGCGGCACGAAGAAAATCGGCATCACCCGTCTTCATCTCGAAGAAGACGCCGGCAAGAGTTTGCACGAAGGCTTTCCCGACGCCACCGAGAAAACTGCGATTGATCTGAACCGCACCGGCGTGCCCCTAGCCGAAATCGTAAGCGAGCCCGATATGCGGTCGCCCGACGAGGCTTACGAATATCTCACGCGCCTTAAAGAAATCATCCTCTACACCGGCGTCAGCGACTGCAACATGGAAGAGGGCTCTCTGCGTTGCGATGCCAACATCAGCGTGCGTCCTCGCGGACAAAAAGAATTCGGCACCAAGACTGAAGTCAAGAACGTCAACTCCTTCCGCTTCGTCAAACAGGCTTTGGAGTACGAGATCGAGCGCCACATCGGCGTGCTCGAATCCGGCGGCAAAATCACGCAGGAGTCGCGCCTCTATAACGCCAACGAAGGCCGCACTTACGGCATGCGCTCCAAAGAACAGGCGCACGACTACCGCTATTTTCCCGAGCCCGACCTGTTACCCCTCGTAGTGGACGAGAAGTGGCAGGAGCAGATTCGCGCCGGCTTGTCGGAACTTCCCGAAGCTCGCCGTGAGCGCATGAAGAAAGAATATGGCATCACTGCCGGCGACGCGCAGACTCTGACGCGTACACGCGCGATGGCCGACCGGTTTGAATCGGCGGCGCAGGCGGCCAAGAATCCGAAGCGCGTAGCCAACCTCGTGCAGAGCGAATTGCTCGGAAGGCTGAAGGCTCGCGGCTTGGAACTGGAGGATTCCCCGGTCTCGATGGCAGGAGTTGCAGCATCTGCGGATTTAGTGGAGTCGGGCGCAATCTCAGGCAAGATGCTCAAGGATCTCTACGACCTCAGCTTCGAGCGGAACAAAGATTTCCCCGCCGTGTACGAGGAAGAAGGTCGGCCCCAGCAATCGCGCGACACATCAGCGCTGGAAAAACTCGCCGACGAAGTCATCGCCGCCAATCCCAAGCAGGTCGAACAGTATCAGGCGGGGAAGAAGACCATGCTCGGATTTTTTGTTGGACAGGTCATGAAAGCGTCGAAGGGCCAGGCCAACCCGCAGTTGGTAAATGAAGTCGTAACCAAAAAGCTGGAAGCCTAAGCCATGCTCGATGGTAGAAACGGGGGGTGCCCCGTCTCCGACGCGATATCGGCAATGCCGCTGTCGGCGGAGCCGCGGCGAGCCGCGACTCTACTCACCTTTACTTCGCAGCCCCCGCATTCTTCAGCACTTCTTCCGCGTAGTAGTTCGTGATCTTGGCTTCATTCCGCAGAGTCTCGAAATACGCCGCTTTCAACAACTGTTCGCGCCGGTCGCGCAGTTGCTGCCGAAACGCTTGCTGCACGCTGGGATTGCTCAGGTCGCGCTGGCCGGCTGCTTCTTTCGAAACCAGCTTCACAATCATGTATCCATACGGCTGATGGTTTGCGGGATTCAGCAACGGCAACACCGGAGTGTACTGTCCGGGCTTGAGCTTCAACACCGAATCGCGGGAAACGGGGTCGGCCTGTTTCAGCGCGGACTCGGGCGCCAGTCCAAGGTCGCCCCCGTTGCTGCTCGTCTCCGGGTCTTCGGAATAATTCATGGCTAAAGTCGCGAAGTCGTCGCCGCTGTCGAGGCGGTTGGCGATCATCTGGATTTTCTTTCGCGCCTCGGCGTCATTCTGCGCTTTGCTGTTCTGAAGATTGTGGACTTGGGGATTGGGCATCCCCGTCACCATGATCTTGGCGAGATGGTACTGCGGCTCGATGAAATTGAACTCCGACTTGTGGGCGTTGTAATAGTCGGCTACGTCCTGATCGGTGATATTGATGCGCGACGTGATTTCTTTGTTCAGGACTTTGTCGCCCGTGAGCGAACGCCGCAGATCGCGCTTGAAGTCATCGACCGTGAGTTTTTGGTCTTCCAGACGCTTGTTGAATTGCTCTGTCGTGAAGGGAGCTTTCATTTCGTTGAGCTTGCGGTCGACCTCTTCATCGGTCGCGAGCAGCCCCAGCTTTTCCGCGCGGCGCATGAGAATTTCTTTTTGGATGAGAATGTCGAGGATGCTCAACCGCAGGCTGACCGCCTGTTCGCCGGTGGGCTGCTGGTCGGAGCCCGCAGTCTGGCTGGCGAAGTATTTGTCCACCTCACTGCGGTAAATCTTCCGCCCGTTGACCGAGGCCATCACGTCGTCGCCGCCGCTATCGCGGTTGCAGGCCGTCAAATGCAACAGGAAGAAGGCGCTCAGCAGCACGAGAATTGAGTCTCGCAAGCGGACCGGTAATTTCAAAGTGGACCTCCGTAGTAGCAATCAGCCTTTAGCGCATCGTCAATCCATGCGCGCGCGATCGCTTCAGCTAAGTGCTAAAAGCTAAGAGTTGAAGCCTCATTTGTGTTCCGGAACGGGTACCCCAGCATCTCGTAGCGCGCTGTCGAGGACGGCTCGCACGTCTTCGATGGGCACGGCTCCATCGATCTTCTGGCCGTTGACGAACATGGCGGGCGTTGCGTTCACACCGACTTTGTCACCTTCGGCCTGCGAGGCGCGGATGGCTTTGTCGTCCTGCGCCTTGATGCAAGCCTGCAATTTAGAGGCGTCCAGATTGTGCTTCTGGCCCTGCAGCGTGGCCAGCTTGTCGAGATCGGCGGCAGCGGCTTCGAGGCCTTTCTCGTTGAATTCCTTGTCGGCCTCGTCCTTGCTTCGGTGCGCGGCGAGGGCTGCATTCGACGCCGCTCGACCTTTTTCCTTGTACTCTCCCTCGACCTCTTCGCGGTTGCCGTGCACGTAGTCGGCAAAATCCCAATAGGCATCGCCGTTCTGTGCAGCGAGACAATTCGCGTCCACGGCAGCATGAATCGCCCAGGGATGAATCTCGTCGAGCGGATAATCCTTGTAAATAAACAGCACGCGGTCGCCATATTCCTTCAGTAGCGTCGGGAAAAGCGCGGCGTGCATGCGGGAGCAGAACGGGCATTCGAAATCGTCGAAGTTGACGACCACGACTTTCGCATTCTTGTCGCCGCGGGTTGGCCGCCCCGTGACGTCAATCTTCTTCATCACGTCGGCGTAGGGATCTTTCGTCAGATCGATCTTCGTCATGCGCAGCAACGTTTTGCGATCCTTGGCAAGCAGGAACTCATAGTCTTTCTTCTTGCCGGAATCGTCGAACGTGATGGTCAGCGCTTCGTAGCCGGGGAAGTCACTGGCGCGAAGCGGGCCCATGGTGACTTTCACTTCTGCAGGGATGGAGTAGGTGGCGCGCACCTGGCGCTCCAGCAGTCGCACGATATCGGACGGCGCCGACGAACTGGGCTGAGCCGAACAACCGAGACAGACAAGTAGAAGAACGAAAAAAGCCCGCTGGACACAAGTCACTATTAACCGCCTAAACATAAGGAATCGCTTGCATTATCTCATGGAGAGATGAGTAGAGACGCGGAGCGTAGTGGCTCCTGTTGCGACGGTAGGTCAGGCGGGCCGCCGGTTGAGTTCGTCTGCGGGCAGCAGGGAATTCATCGAGCCCGACCGGAATCCTTCCAGATCAAGCGTCACAAACTTGAACCCCAATTTTTTAAAGATGGACGTGAACTGGCCTGCCATCTCGAGCGACAGCGCCCGCGCGATTTCCTCGCGCGCAATTTCAATGCGCACGATGTCACCATGATGCCGTACCCGAAACTGGCGAAAACCGAGCGCGCGCAGTGAGTCTTCGCCCCGCTCGACCACTCGCAAGGCCTCTGGGGTTACGGGTCGACCGTATTCGATTCGTGAAGAGAGGCACGCGGAAGCGGGTTTGTCCCAGACGCGCAGGCCAGCCTTTTGAGCAAGTTCACGGATTTCCGCCTTACCCAGTCCCGCTTCGAGCAGCGGCGCCAACACGTGGTGCTCCCGTGCGGCACACTGGCCGGGACGGAAGTCGCCCTGATCGTCGACGTTCACGCCGTAGGCGATGGCATCGAAGCCGTGCGCAGCGCGATACGTTTCCATCACCGTAAACAACTCGTCCTTGCAGTGAAAACAGCGCATAGCGTCGTTGCGCGCGTAATCAGGATTCTCTAACTCGCGGGTTTCGATCACTCCGACCGGGATCCCCGTCTCTCGCGCGAAAGTGAGAGCATCCTCAAGATGAGTTCGCGCCAAGCTCGGAGAGTCGGCGATAACGGCGAGCATTCGGTCGCCGAGAGTCTGGTGCGCCGCCCAGGCGAGAAAGGCCGAGTCTACGCCTCCGGAGTAGGCGACCAGGAGGCGTCCAGAAGATGACAGGATCTGGTCTAAGCGCGCCGCCCTCGAATTGTTGGGGGAATCATCCACGCTCTCCATTGTAGCGCCGGGCGCTACTAATACAGCCGTTCTTGTCGTTTGAGGTTCCCAAACGCTCCCACATTAGCCAGCGTGAAGGCGAAGCGAAACTGATTTTCGTTCCTCACCAGGCCGAGCGCGAAGCGGCGGTATTCCACGCTGAAGCCGCAGCAATCCCAGTTGTAGGTGGCTTGCGCTGTCGAGTATTGGAGGAATCCCTGATTGAAGTCGAAGCCGAAACTGGTGGCGCCGCTGAAGCCGCGCTTCTGCGGCTGCCCATAGCCGAATAGCAGACGGAACTGGTGAAAATCGCGTTGCGCCTGCGAGTCGCCCGTGAGCATATCGTTGACCCGCAGAAAAGCGTCTCCGCCGCCGAAAGTAAAAAGTCCGTAGTGATAGTTCACCAGCGCGGTGCTGGCGTTGATGCGTCCAGCTTTCAGGTCGTAGTCGAGATCCCATTCGGTATTGGTTCGGGGACTGGTCTCGACGCGTAAACGGGAAATAATCGGCGAGAAACGGCGCACGTCGTTAAGAAAGGCGATGCCGGTGAAATCGGCAGTTGACGTGAACACGTTGCGTTGGCCGATAACCAGAGCATGTCCAAAGGTGGGATCGAAGTAATATTTTTGCCCAACTTCCCAGGTCAACACTTCTCTCGGCCCGGAGGCGCACGGCTTGGTAGTCGTGTCGGGCGACTCCCATGGGACCGCGCTGGAGGGCGGGGCCCCGCCGATGGTTAGGGAACTCATGCCCGGTTGCGGGCAATCCTGGTTGTCGTCGTCGGGATTGACGTGCTTGGCGTAGAGACGATTAACCAGCGAGTACTCGAGGTCATTGGTGTCGCTCAGAATGTCGGTGGAATCGAAACGCAAGACGCTCGCGAAGTTATTTACGCCGGTGACATAGTCATAGCGCATGCGCGGCTCGATGACATGCTTCCATTTTCGTCCGAGCCAGGGATGGTCGAAGACTCTCGAAAGCGTCGGAGGGCGCAACTCAAACGCCATCTCCAACGCTTTGCGGTTGAGGACATTATCTTCGGCAGTAGTCGGAATGGTCCCGTCCGGCAGCGGTGGGTGGATGATCTGGGTCTGGGTATAGAGCGTGTCACGCAGAGTCAGTTCCGGCCGCGCCGACCATCCCTTCCACTGCAACGGCATCGTCAGCGACGGCGCCAGATCCAATCGCCCGACCAGGGGAGCGGTGCGGAAGCCTTGAATCAGCGGATCCTGCGACTCCACTCTGAGATCGCGTCTTTGCAGGCCTTCGGCCGCGCTCTGGAACGACCAGTACAGGGGCGTGTTGCCCAGCCTCCGCTCCTCGCCAGAGAAAAAGAAACTGGGTGTATGCAGAATACGGATCAGTTCCGTCTGTGTGAGCGTGTTGCACGGGGCGCCCTCGACCGCGGGATTGCAGACTTCGAAGTTCTGATAACGCTCTGTCAGCAGGTTGTAATGCAGGCCATTCGTGGTATTCGAAAGAAAGATCTGCGATTTCACTTCCGAATTGACCGCCTGGCTGTAGACCTCGGTAAAGGCGATGCGGAAGACGAACGAACTCAGGTAATCCACGTTAGCGACGCCGCGAAAGTTGTGTCCGAACTCGCCGCCCGCCGTGAAGTGAGCGTCTTCGCCGCCCTGGTCCTGGAGGGGCGTTCCGATCCCGCGATCGATCACGCCAAAATAGTTGAAGTCGACGAACGACGTATCACTGGGACGAGCGCGGAACTCGCCGCGCTGCGACCATCCGCGCTTGGAGTAATATTCCGCTCCCAAAGTAGCGTCCATGCTGCGATTGATGGCCCAATACACCGATTCACCCAAAATTTTCCCTTTACGCGAAGAGTTGCCAAAGCTGGGGATCAGCAGGCCGGACTGCCGCTGCTGTTTCTGTACCGGGTGGGTGACGAAGGGAAAATAGAATACGGGCACGTCACCAAAGCGAAAGACGCTGTTGTAGATTTTTGCGGTGCTGTCGACGTCGACCGTAATTCGGCTCGCCGCAAATACCCACTTCGGACGCGGCAACTCGCAAGTCGTTACCGTACCTTGTCGCACCAGGTAGTGATCAGGACCATGCTTTTCCACCACCTTGCCGGTGAAAGCGAAGGGATTAGAAGTGGTGAGGATATACTTGGAACGCCGCAAGCGGAATCCAGCCGTGCCGATCACATCGTAGAACATCCCTACCTGGGTGCGAATGTTGTAATTGCCGTGGCTGGCTTCGACATGTTCGTCGTACGGTCCTCCGTCCAGAACCACATGTCCTTCCACCGCAGTGTCACCAGTGGCGGAGTTGTACGTGATTTGGTCGGCGTAAAGAACGTAGTTGTGATAGTGAATCTCCGCCTGGCCTCGCAATTTATAGATGGCTCCGTCTTTCTCCTGCTGGACGGCCTGGATCGTGACTTCTTCTTCCGTCAGGCTTGACAGCGCAGCGGGAAGTGCCGTGGAAACTGGCGTCGCCGGGGGTGGGGTCTGGCTGGTTACTATCGCCGCCGACAGAAGGAGATGACAAAGCGAAAGGGCCGTGATAATGATTCGGTAGCGGAAGATCATTGCAGGAGCACGTTCGCTCCGCCGGCCGTCGCCAACGGGAACCTCGGTTGACCTTAGCACGCGGCTGGTTCGGGAAGCAAAGTTGTGCCGCGCGATCCTCCGTCACTTGTGCCTGGCCTGGCTCTGGCTGCTGGCATTCTCCGAAGACCGCGCTGTATGGACTGTCCTGTGGGCGGTGACGCCGCCGTGCAACCGCAAGATCTCTGTATGGGAAGCACAGCGGCCGAGGAAGCCGAGGCGGGAATTTCCCGCCTCGAATTGGAAGGTGACTACTGGCGTCGAGAAGTGGCGACCCGGCTGGAACGGTACCGCGCCCGCCGCAAGCCGCGTGCACCCCGCTATCCCTCGCTGCGGCTGCCCTTCGATTCCGCCGATAATTGGTTGCCAGTCAGCAGTTCGGCGCTGGCGATGTCTGTGACGGCTCCGGATAACGCTCCGGAGCGCCTGGATGATGAGCGGGACATGCCTCGTCTTGCGGAGCCCCGTCCAGCGATCGCTGAAGAACCGGAATTATTCAACAACATCATTGAGTTCCCGCGTTCGGCTGCCGTGCCGGCTTATCACCCGAACGAGTTGGCGGAACCGATCTTCGAGCGTCCCCGTATTGTGGAAGCGCCCGAGATCATGCCTCCGCCGCCAGCCTTGGGCGGAATCCTGCTGGAACCCGCCCGTGTCCGCGAACCCGAGCGCCGAGCGGCCACCGACCTCGCTCTGCCCGCGGCGACGATCCCGCGGCGCCTCTTGGCCGGGTTGATCGATGCTTTGATATTGCTTGCAGCCCTCGCCGGATTTGGAGCGATGTTCGTCTGGTTGAACCCGCAACCTTCACCGCTGCCGGTGTTGGCTTTAGCGATGACGATCGTTGCTGTGATTCTATGGGTGGGCTACGAGTTTCTTTTTACGGTGTATACCGGCTCTACTCCCGGATTGCGCCTCTCCGGCCTCCAATTGGTAAAGTTCGACGGGTCACCCCCGCCCCGCCGCTTGCGCCGCTGGCGAGCATTGGCCTCCTACCTGTCAGCGTTCTCGCTAGGACTAGGCTATCTCTGGAGCGTCCTCGACGAAGACGGCCTGTGCTGGCACGACCGCATCACTCATACGTATCTCTCCCGGTCGTGAACCGCGTCGAAGTTGTGAACGCCGA
Source organism: uncultured Acidobacteriota bacterium (assembly GCA_963799305.1). Lineage (GTDB taxonomy): Bacteria > Acidobacteriota > Terriglobia > Terriglobales > Acidobacteriaceae > Acidiflorens. Next base: position 402,067 of record CAWCWX010000006.1, read on the forward strand.
ATGCGTGAGAACATTACACATCTCCCGCACGTGCAGGAGTGAGCCATGCACACTTTGCTTCAGGATCTCCGCTATTCCGCACGGCAGCTCATCAAGAGTCCAGGATTCACACTGACGGCAGTGATCTCGCTGGCGCTCGGTATTGGAGCTGCCACCGCTGTGTTCAGTGTGATCTACGCGGTGCTCATGAATCCTTATCCCTATCCTGCAGCGGATCGAATCGTGCGGCTCACGACGCAGAGCGTAGCGGGTTCTGGGGATCTCGTGTATCTAAACGGCGCCCAGATCCAAAACTTGCGACAATCACCAGTGGTCGAAAGTGTTTTGGCGATTGACTACCAGTCTTTGATGCTCACGGGCCAAGATCTTCCCGAGAACGTGAACACTGTAAGCCTTATCTCGAACACCTTTCAGGATCTCGGCGTGCCCGCTGCGCTTGGACGTGGGCTCTGGCCCTCCGATGCGGTCGACGGCCAGGAGCCACGACCCGTCGCAGTTCTCGCCTACAGATTTTGGCGGAAGCATTACTTGTCCAACCCGGACATTGTGGGCCACACACTGCAACTCGATCACAAGAACTTTGAGATTGTTGGGGTCGCGGCGCCGCGATTCACCTGGGGTGGCGGTGACGTTTATCTCCCGTTGAAGCTGATGCGAGATCCGGGGCGCACATCGATCGTCGATTTGCTTCTACGTCCGGGCGTCAGCCATGCCGTGGCCGATGCCGCATTGCAACCGCTCGTCGAAGAGTTCGCCAGGTACATGCCGAATGACTTTCCCGACGTCTTCAAGGTCCATGTGCAAGGGTTGAATGACCGGGTCGCTGGTTCCATGGGCGGAACACTGTACCTGGTCTTTGGCGCGGTAATGTTGCTGCTCGTGATCGGATGCGGAAATGTCTCGATTCTGCTGCTGGCGCGGGGCACGGCGCGGCAGCATGAATTGGCTGTCAGAGCGGCAATCGGCGCGGGCCGCTTGCGGATCATTCGTCAGTTGCTCACGGGCTCCCTGCTGCTCGCGGCGATCGGCGCAGGGATGGGAATTCTGGCTTCGTACGGCGCTCTGGCTCTAATTCGGAGTTTGCTGCCGCGATCCGCGTTCGCTTCCGAGGCCGTGATTCGCATCAACCTGCCGGTTCTCTTTTTCTGTGTCACAGTGGCGCTCGGAACAGGAGTGCTGTTCGGGCTTTGGCCGGCGCTGCAACTCTCGCGAACGCAAATCGGCCAGATCATGCAGTCCAGCACCCGTCGGACAGCCGGCAGCGTCCGCGAACGCAGAACCCATAGCGTGCTGATCGCCGCGCAGGTCGCGCTTACATTATTGTTGTTGGCTGGTGCGGGTTCATCAATGAAGGGCTTCACTCAATTGATCCACCAGCCACTCGGTTACGACCCGCACAACGTGATGACGATAGGAATTCCCTTGCGCCAGGACTCCTATCGCACTTGGTCCGCGCGGGCAGCTTACTTTGAACAATTGCGAGAAAAGGTCGCGGAGACGCCGGGCGTGACGGCGGCGGCAATTTCCACGGATTCGACGCCGCCGCGGAATGGATGGATCATCGGGTTTGAGATCTTGGGCGATCCCGCAGCCAACCCTGAGATTATCTGTCCGGCCAACCTGATTAGCCCGGAGTATTTTGCGGCACTCCGCATTCCCCTGCTGCAGGGGCGCATTTGGAGCGACGCCGAGAATAACAAAGGCGCACATGTAGCCGTGATCAACCGTACATTGGCGCAGCGCTACTTTCCGAAGGGCGATGCCATCGGACACTCGTTGCGGTTGCCAGGTATCGAAGGCAATCCGGCTACGGTGTTATCGCCGCCAAATATTGCAGCTTCCTGGTTGCAGATCGTTGGCATCGTCGGGGACGCGCGCAATGATGGGCTGCGAAGCTCCCCGAGACCGGCCGTCTTCGTGCCTTACACTTTCAGCATGGGAGAGGGCACGGAGATTCTGGTTCGCTCCGAGATTCCACCCCTGAAACTGCTGCATACCGTGCGCGAGCAGTTGAGGACAGTGAACCCCGATCAGACCAGCTGGGGCGGCGATGATCTCGAAACCCGCCTCACCTATGAACCCGAGTGGCAGCAGGAGCATCTCGCGGCGTGGATCTTCAGCGCTTTTGCCTGGCTTGCCCTGGCACTGGCCGCGGTCGGGCTGCACAGCGTGGTGTCCTACACCGTCGCGCAACGAACGAATGAGTTTGGGATTCGTATGGCCCTGGGAGCGCGACGCGGTGACCTTCTGCGAATCGTGTTTAGGTCGGCGTTGGGAAGCGTGGGCGTCGGAATCTTCGCAGGTGTCGCCCTTTCGCTGGCCCTGAGCCAAATCATCGCGAAGTGGGCACAAGGGAACCCGCGCGATCCCATCATTCTCTTGGCCGGGACGATTCTTCTGGCCTTGGTGTCGGGGTTGGCCTGCGCAATACCGGCGCGTCGCGCTTCAAGAGTCGATCCGATGATTGCCCTACGTTGCGAGTAAGCCGGCGAGACGCCGGCGCTGTGAAAACCAGGCTTCATTTCCCCATCAGCAACTTGGCGATCGTCGCCAGTTGCATGTTGGACGTGCCCTCGTAGATTTTTCCGATCTTGGCGTCGCGCCAGTATTTCTCTACCGGATAGTCTTTGGTGAACCCATACCCGCCGTAGATTTCGACCGCCAGCGACGTCACGCGCTCCGCGACCTGTGACGCAAACAGCTTGGCCATCGCAGCTTCTTTCACAAAGTTCAGGCCAGCGTCTTTCATACGCGCGGCGTTGTAGACCATCAGGCGGGCTGCTTCGATCTCAGTCGCCATCTGTGCGATCTGAAACTGGATGCCCTGGAATTCCGCGATAGCCTTCCCGAACTGCTTGCGTTCCTGTGCGTATTTTGACGCGTATTCCCACGCGCCACGCGCGACGCCCAGCATCTGCGCGCCGATGCCGATGCGTCCTTCGTTCAGCGTCTCGATAGCAATCTTGTATCCTTTGCCAACTTCGCCGAGCACGTTCGTAAGCGGCACGCGGCAATCTTCCAGAATCAACTCGCAGGTAGACGAAGCACGAATCCCTAGCTTGTCTTCTTTCTTGCCGACGGTGAATCCAGCGAAATTCTTTTCGATGAGGAACGCGGTGATGCCCTTGTAGCCTTTTGCCGGATCCACGGTGGCAAACAGGATGAAGAGCCCGGCTTCGTTGGCGTTCGTGATCCAGAGCTTGCGTCCGTTGAGGACGAAATCGGTTCCACTGAGTTCGGCGCGGGTCTGGAGCGCGAAGGCATCCGATCCGGAGCCGGCTTCACTCAGGGCGTAGGCGCCCAAAGTGTCAGCGGCAAGCTGCGGCAGATAGCGCTTCTTCTGTGCGTCATTGGCCCAGCGCAGGATGGCATTGGCCACCAGCGTATTCTGCACATCCACGATCACGCCCGCCGAAGCGTCCACGCGCGAAAACTCTTCCACCGCCAGAATCGCCTCGAAGAACTTGCCCGCCGCGCCGCCGTATTGCTCGGGAATCTCGATTCCCATTAGCCCAAGATGAAAGAAGCGTCCCAACAGCGCCCGATCGAAGACGCCTTGTTCGTCCATCTCTTTCGCTTGCGGACGAATCTTTTCTTCGGCAAACCGCCGCACATTGTCGCGAAACAGAATTTCATCTTCACTAAGAGTGGTTAGCGGAGCAGCACTGGCAAGCGGTAAAGTGTCCGGCATAGATACCTCTGATCGGGGAACTGAAAATTGTAGCAGGAAGAAAAGTTCTCAGTTCCCGGTTCTCAGTTCCCAGTTTTCAGGGTACGCCTCGCGGGTCAGAGGCGGGGCGAAGGGTTTTACTGAGAACAGGGAACTGAGAACTCCTCAGTCCGCCAGTTCCGCCACCGTCAACTGATCCGCATTTCGTAATTCCGGAAACAGCCATGCCCAGATTCCAATCACAACCAGCGTTCCGACACCGCCTAACACCACCGCCGGCACGGTCCCAAGCCAGTGCGCGGTCAATCCTGACTCGAATTCGCCTAACTCATTCGATACGCCGATGAACAGCATGTCGACGGCGTTCACACGCCCGCGCATCTGATCGGGCGTCGCAATCTGCACCAGCGTGGCGCGGATGATCACGCTCACCATGTCGCTGGCGCCACACAGAAACAGCGCGACCAGCGACAGAATCAGACTGCGTGAAATTCCAAACGCGATCGTGAACACGCCGAATCCGGTTACGCACAACAGCATCGTCAGGCCGGCGCGCCGCCGGATTGGATTGTGCGCCACCACAATTGCCATCACCGCGGCGCCGACTCCCGGAGCGCTACGTAACAATCCTAGTCCCCACGGCCCGGTGTGCAGGATTTCCCGCGCATACACCGGCAGCAGCGCGACCGCTCCTCCCAACAGGACGGCGAACATGTCGAGTGAGATCGATCCCAGAATCAGCTTCTTGTCCCAGATGAAGCCGAATCCCGCCAGTACTGTCCGTACGCTCACCGGTTCCCGGGAGCGGAAGGCGGCGTGAATCTTAATGCGCATGGTCAGGAGGAGTGCCACTATCGACACCACCACCGCAAGCGCGTAGACGGCCTTCGGTCCGCGAAAGGCCGCGTATACGATCCCGCCCAGCGCGGGACCGGCAATGGTCGCAATCTGAAAAACGCTCGAATTCCACGCTACCGCGTTGGCGAAATCTTCCTCCGGCACCAGATGCGGGAGGATGGCTCGGCTCGCTGGAAAATTGAACGAGCGCACCGAGCCCATCAGGGCCAGCACGACGTAGATCAAATGAACCGACGTGGGCGCCTTCCAACTGATTACCAGTAGCAGAGCCTCGCAAAGCGCGAATCCGGCATAACACCACATCAGCAGTTGGCGGCGGTCGAAGATGTCGGCAGCGTGCCCTGCAAAAAGAAATAAAACAATTCCCGGTAGGAATTGCGCCAGGCCTACATACCCCAGATCCAGCGCCCGGTGGGTAATTTCATACACCTGCCAGGCCACCGCGACCGACAACATTTCGAGCGAAACCACGAGCAGGAAACGCGCGATTGTGTACTGCAGAAAATCCGGATGGGTGAACGCCACCCGTCCGGCGAGTCGGGGGTCCTTCGCAGTGAGCATCAGTCTTTTACTGTGCCATAAAGTACGGTTTTCGTGGGTAGCGGCGAAGCGGATATCTTGCTGGCTTTGGATCAGGACTTGGTTCGCGACTCCGATCCCTTGCCGTATTTCGCTCAGCGAATGTTGGCCTTGGTTGCCGTTGAGGACTCTTCGGACGAAATGAATCAACGTCAACAGTCACGCCCACCTGCTGACCCGGACCAACGACCTTCATTTGAATGACTATTCGCGACGGAGCCGAATCTCGATGACAGTCGGAGAAGAGGGGCTGCTTACTTCACTTCGGCGCCGGTGAATCTGATTTGTTCCTGAGAGTCGGTGCGGGATGCCCAGCGTCCGCAACCGGAGCGCCGCGATACGGGATGTCTACCGATCCCGTTTTCCCAGTGTCATTGTCCCGAACCAACAACCGTACCCGAGCCGTCCCTGGGGCAGGCGCGAATGCGAGCGTCCGGGTAAAGCCATGTTGCCCCACGACTGCGTTGTAATCCTGGTCAGTGAGGCTCATGTCGGTAGGTTGCTGCAAATATTGAATTGGCGTCCCATCTTTGTCCAGGGAACATGCCGCCACGATAATGGAGAGTTTGCGCCCATTTGTCGTGGGCGTAAAGCTCAAGAACCGCGGGTCAATCGCGAGGAAGTATTTGACCTGCTTGGGGTCATCCGATGGAACCGACTCCGCCATCAGCAGAATCGCAGTGGACGTGAGCAAGTCGCGACATGTGGCTTCCTGCAATTCCGTCTGCAGGCGTTTTACGTCTTCCCCTTCTGGCGCCGGCGTGGCACGGGCGTAGTAGCCCTTGCGGAAAGAAAGATGAACGCCCGCTTTGTTCGTCTTCACCATGACCTGACGAAATTCTCCGTTCCAACTGGAATTGTCTCGACGAGAGCTTCGCCGGCATCCCTTTTGAACGGAGTTACCGTAGAGGGGTTTTTGATGTCTGGGCAACTGCTAGAAGTGACGGGATGGATGTGCGTTTTCCCTGCCGGCACTCTCTGCGTATCCGGAATGCCCGGACCGGCAATGCCAAGATGTGGTATGAGCCAAGCGCAGAAATCATTTCCCGTTGGATCTCGTCGATCGGCCTCCCCATCCGCCGGCCAAAAATCTCGACAAAATGCGTCACGAGGACGGGGATGCTTCGCAGCGCTCCGGCAACGGCAACGACGTGACGAGTCTAGCGCTACGAATCCTTACTCTCTGACGAGGGGAGATGACGCCCAAAGGCTTGCAGGAAATCAACGGCCGCCGCCAAACCGCGGAGACTATCTTTGCTGAGCGCGCGCCGCAGCAGTCCGAAAAGCCTGACCGGTCGATCTCGCTCTGCGGTCGCCTGGGCGATTCCCTCGGGAATTGCCTGGAAGATTCCCTGGAACCACTCCGGCTCGATGCTCCCAAGAACGCGGCGCCAGAACAGGAGATTCCTGATGGCGCGAATGGCCTCGGGCTTTCTGGCGTTGTCGGCCACCTTCTCTAGAATCTCGTCGCTCGCCGACAAACCGCCGCGCACGATCTCCAGCACGCCGCGCTCGTGCAACTGCTGGAGCACTTCGTAGGCCGCCAGGATCGCTTCGGCATGTTCTTCGGGAGCCTGCTCCAATCGAAAACGCAACTCGGCACGGGGATTGCGCGGCGGAATTTCCAAAGGAATCGGTGGAGCCATTGAGTTCTCCTCGCGTTATTTGTTCGTCTGCAATTGCACCAGGCCATTTCCCGGAGGTGCATAGTCTGGACGCTTCCACTTACGCTCGACTTCCACGCCCTTCTGCGGCGTCGGATGACCGAAGCGAGAATTCTTGCGCGGCAACGGACTCTCGCCGACTTCGGCCAGCACGTTCATATGAATGCTGGTCTCTTTGTAGGCGGGCGTGTTGGTCACGGGATCAGTGTGGTTGCTGGTCAAGCGGTTCACCGGGCTTTCAACGGAGTTCATCGGCATGTACAGTTCACGCCCGTGCACACGGTCGGTAACCAGGGCCCGCACTCGTACCTGTCCGTACCGCGAGACCAGTTGCACCCACGTCCCGCTCTGAATCCCGCGCTCTTCGGCGAGTTCGGGGGAAACTTCAACGAAGGTGTCTGGAGTCTTCTCACGAATTCCGTCGGTGCGGTAGGTGAGGTTTCCTTCGTGGAAGTGTTCGAGTAAACGTCCGTTGTTCAGGTGCAAGTCAAATTCCGAGTCAGGCTGATCCGTTGGACCAATCCAGGAGACGGGGAATAGCTTTGCCTTTCCATCCGGAAACGCAAATTGTTTCGTATAGAGCAGGGGTTGATCTGTTCCGTCAGCCGCGACCGGCCATTGCAGGGATTTGTATCCCGACAGCCTCTCATAGTTAACGCCGGCGAACATCGGCGTGAGGGAAGCGATCTCATCCATGATCTCGGACGGATGTTGATAGTGCCAACCTGCACCCAACAGGTTGGCAATCTCTTGCGTGATTTGCCAATCCGGTTTACATACCTCCAGCGGTTCCAACACCTGATACAGCCGCTGAACGCGTCGCTCGGTGCTGGTGAAGGTGCCTTCCTTTTCCAAACTCGGCGCTCCCGGCAGCACTACATCCGCATAGCGGCAGGTGTTGCTGAAGAAGATGTCCTGCACGACAAAGAAGTCGAGCTTGGCGAATGCATCGCCAACGTAGTTGGCGTTGGAGTCGACAATGCTCATCTCCTCGCCGATGATATACATCCCTTTGAGCTTGCCGGCATGAATGGCTTCCACCATCTGATGGTTGTCGAGTCCTTTGGTGGAAGGCAGCTTGACCTTCCAACCCGCCTCGAATCGCTGCCGCACTTCGGGATCGTTCACGGATTGGTAGCCCGGCAACATGTTGGGCATGGCCCCATGGTCGCTGGCGCCTTGCACGTTGTTGTGACCGCGCAGCGGATAAGCGCCGGTTCCCGGCCGCATGTAGTTGCCGGTGACCAGGAGCAGATTCGAAATCGCGGTGGATGTATCGGAGCCCTGGGTGTGCTGCGTCACTCCCATCGCCCAGAGTATGCACATCGCCTTTGCGTCGGCGATCATGTGCGCGACTTTTTTCAGAGTCTCCTCAGGGATGCCGGAAATGCGCGCGGCGGCTTCCATGGTGAAAGGCTCCAGACTCTTTCGATAGTCGGCTCGTCCGTTTACCCACTGATCGAGGAACTTGATGTGCGCAAGATTATTGTCCAGCAGATAGCGTGTGACTGCATTCAGCCAGAACAGGTCTGTACCGGGTTTGGGATGCAGGAAGAGGTCCGCGCGCCGCGCCATTTCATGTTCCCGCAGGTCCGAGACAATGAGCTTCTGGCCGCGCAGTTTGTGACTGCTCTTCACGCGGGTGGCGATCACCGGATGACTTTCCGCGGTATTGCTGCCGACGATGAGGATGAGGTCAGCCTTCTCCATGTCGGTGATGGAGCCCGAATCGCCGCCATAGCCGACGGTGCGGAACAAGCCCTGAGTCGCCGGTGACTGGCAGTAGCGGGAACAATTATCGACATTGTTCGTGCCAATCACCGCGCGCGCCAGCTTCTGCATTAAATAGCTCTCTTCATTCGTACATTTCGAAGATGATATGAATGCGAGAGCGTCCGGGCCTTCATGGGCTTTGATCTGTGAGAGTCTCCGAGCTACGAGGGTGAGTGCTTCGTCCCAGCTCGCCTGGCGAAACTTGTCGCCCTCGCGTATCAAGGGAGTAGTCAGCCGATCTTCGCTGTTAATATGCCCCCAGCCGAATTTTCCCTTTACACAGGTGGAGATTCCGTTGGCCGGGCCCTTCTGCGGCGCCACTTTGAGAATGTGCCGATCCTTCGTCCAAACGTCAAAACTGCACCCCACCCCGCAGTAGGTGCACACTGTTTTCGTTTTGCGGATGCGGTGATCCCGCATCGCCGATTCCGCCTCGGACACCTGAAGGATGCTGCCGTAGCCGGTTTCCGGTTCAACGCCTTTGACCACGTCGATCATGCCGTTCAAGACAGACGTCTTCAGGGAAGTCAGGAAACCTGCGTGACCCAGCATTGTTTTTTCCATCAGCGCATTGCAGGGACAAACGGTGACGCAGTGGCCGCACGAAACGCAGCTCGACTCTCCAATCGTTGAGCCGCCGTCCCAGAGCACGCGCGGGTTGGGGTCTTCCCAGTTGATGGAAAGCGTTTCGTTGACTTCGACGTTCTGACAAGCCTCCACGCAGCGGCCGCACAGAATGCATTGATCGGGATCGTAGCGGTAGAACGGGTTCGTGCTGTCGACTTCATAGGGCTTCGACCGGAACGGGATTCGCTGATGCTCGATGGCCAGCAGCTTCGTTGTGTTATGCACCGTGCAATTACCATTGTTGTTGTCGCAAACCGTGCAGTAGAGCATGTGGTTGCTCAGGATGCGATCAAATGCCTCTACCTGCGCAGCGGACGCCTTTGCCGACTTGGTGGAAATCTTCATGCCGTCGGCGACCCTGGTGGCGCAGGCTCGAACAAGGCGGTCGTTCTGTTCCACCATGCACGTGTCGCAGGTCTGAACCGGGCCGAGTTGAGGGTGGTAGCATACCTGGGGTACCGACACCCCACTGCGGTTGATCACATCGATGAGTAGCTCGCCGGTGGGGGCTTCGCGGACGACACCGTCAATCGCAACGTTGGCCACGGACATTTCCTCTCTTCCCTAGCTTGCAAATCGGATTCCACCCACAAGATGGGTCGACGTGGCGCCGATTAAGCTCGTTCACGGCGAATCCTCCGGTTCAGGAGTTCGGTCGGCGGTTATTCTACTGCGAATTTGCCAGGAGTGACCGCCGCCGGACGCCTACGTCAAAAGATCGTCGCCATGGTTCCGATCCAGGCGGGGTACGCGGAGTGAATCTCTGCGACGCGGCGAACTTCTCATCCGCCGCGGGACGGCGGAGAAGTCTTCTCACTTTCAATCGGCAAGATGTAGCAGCACTATCGGCACTTGCGCCAGACAAAAACGGACTGAGCGCGGACTGAAGTGGAAGACAGTTGAAGGTAGGTTCTTCAAGGACATGGACGTATACGTGTTCACCCTGCCCCACCTTCCAAATGCGGACCTGAGAGCGGACAAGTGGGTCAACGAGGTAAGCCGGGCAAGCCCTTTAGAATGATGGTGGCCAGGGACGGAGTTGAACCGCCGACGCCAGCCTTTTCAGGGCTGCGCTCTACCACCTGAGCTACCTGGCCACTTCCGGATGCGCACGGCGACTTGCACTAGTCCTCAGGGAACTTGGGGGACCGTTTTTCCGGCTGTCGTCGCCGGGCGGAAGAAACCCGAACCAGACAGCCGCTGCGCAAAGAACGTGCGGAACTTTCGAATTATAGCAATCCCCACGCGGTTCACTCAATGTGCGAGTTCAAAATGGCCGGTCGAGGCTTGCCCAGACCTGCCGCCGTAGGGACGCTTCTCATTTCAATTGTCACTGCTCAAATTACTGTCCGGCCTGTGCCTCGTGGTTGCTGAGCCATTGCGCCAGACGTGGAGCCTGTTGCGATTTCAAATCGGCGCAATCCTGGATGCGTTCCAGGGATTGCTGAAGCCCGCGTTCGGCGCTGGGGACGGGATGAGTGCTAAAGAATTCCCGAACTTGATCGGCCCGCTCCGGGCTACAGAAGGTGGAGGTGGCGTCAACTAGCCCCGCGCCGGCAAATCCGCCGCTCAGTTTTGCAATCTCGTCCCAGCGCGCTTTCATGAACTCCCACGCCAGCGAGCCGCCGGTGGGAAGGTCCATGACGTCGGAAATGACTCCGATCGTATCCTGGCTGCGGACTTCGGGCGAGAGGGAGCGATTCAAATTACGCTCGATCAGTTTCGGATCGCGGAACGAAAGAAGAGCGCCCATGTAAACGTAGAACTCTTCTGGAGTCTTCGCTTCTTTTTGTTTGGCTAACAGGCGATCGTATAACGCGGAGTCACCGTTGCGTGCCGCCAGTGAAAAGGCCGTCTCGGCGATCGTACTATCAAGAACGGCGTCATTCGCCAGAGCGTGATCGGTCCACTTCCGCGCCCAGGCCAACACCTCCGGATCCTGGCCGGTCGCGCCGGCTACTTCCAGAACGCGAGCGCGCAGCTGCTTGTCCTCTTCGCTTTCTCCTGGTTTGGTTTCAAACCCGAGCCGTTCGATAGATGGAGCAAGCAGTTGCCGTACCCAGGCCGAATACTGCGGCCGGTCCTGGTCGGAAGTCAGATAGTGTTCGACATATTCGACCTGTCCCAAAAGTTCGCTCAGCACAGGACGGCTTGTCTCATCCTTCAGGCCTTCGGCGAGCGTCAGATAATCGGTCACCGGTTCTCGTCCGACCCGCACCGAGGCCCACACATCTCCCAGAAGCATGATGCGTTCGGCTGGGGTCAGCCCCTTCTCTACATCTTCCGCCAGCGCGCTCACATTCGCGGCTTCGTATCCGGAGCGGTAAAAGCCTTGAGCGCCGGCATTTGCCAGCGTCCAGTCGCCGCAGCTGGGTAGATCGAAGCGCGCTTCTTTTTGAGTTAACAGACGGCACGTTGTTGCGGAACTCGCAGATCCGCCTACTTTCAGACAAACCGGAACCTGCCACAGCTCTTTCGATTGATCGCGGAGGAATGCTTCCCGATCGAATAGATAGCGTTGCTGGCGGAGCGTAACCTGCGTAGAACGTTCCGCGACACTCTGCGTGCACCGCAACAAAGGGTAATCCTGCCTGTTGGACAAACGTCGGCATGACTTCGTCCACAGGCTTGCCCGAGGCTTTGGCAAGAGTTGTCCAGAAATCGGTCGCGGTGGCGTTGCCGTAGGCGTGCTGCGTCAGATACTGGTTGACGCCGGCGCGAAAGCTCTCCGGTCCGATGTACGCTTCCAGCATGCGGAGTACGGCGGCCGATTTGCCGTAGGCGATGCCGTCAAACAACTCCTGAATCTGCTCCGGCGTTTCCGCGGCCTGCTGGATGGGACGCGTGTGTTGCAGTGAATCGACGGCCTGCGACTGGATCGAATCCCGCACGCTGTCCAGCTCAACGTGCCACTCCGGCTTCCAGGCTGCCACCGGCTTCGGAGACATCCAGGTCGCGAATCCTTCGTTGAGCCAGATGTCGTCCCACCACTGCATGGTGACCAGGTCGCCGAACCACATGTGCGCCATCTCATGCGACAGCACGTCAGCGACCTCATGCTTCAACGCGATCGATGCATGCTGTTCGTCGATCAGAAGCAGAGCTTCGCGAAATGTGATCAGGCCGGTGTTCTCCATTGCGCCCGCTTCAAAGTCGGGCAGTCCGATCAGATCCAGCTTCTCGAACGGATACTTGATCCCAAAATACTGGTTGTAGTAATGCAGGAAAGACTCCGCGCCTGCAAGCGCAAAACTGCCTAGCTGTTTCTTGCCGGGAGTTCCCCAGACGCGAATCGGAATGCCGTCCGCCTCGCCCTCCACCGCTTCGAATTCGCCGACCGCGATTGCCACCAGGTAAGACGACATTTTGGCCGAGGTCGCAAACTTTATCGTGTGCTGGCCCGCTGCGGGGCCGGGCTCGTCGCTGAGGACTTTTGCGTTCGAGAGGGCGACGTGCTTCTTGTCGGCAATCACCGTGATGTCGAAAGTAGCTTTGTACGCGGGCTCGTCAAACGAGGGAAAAGCGCGTCGCGCGTCGGTGGCTTCGAATTGGGTCACCGCATACTTGCGTCCCTGTTCGTCTTTGCCGAGGTAGAAGCCGCGCAGTTCGTCGTTGAGCAGGCCGTTGAAACGAATATGGATGGTTGCGGGTCCGGCGGCGAGCGCTTTCTCTACCGTCAGTGTCGCCATCTGCTTGTTCTTGTCGAGCGTGACTTTCGCGTCCTGGGTAGCGCCCGCGCTGGTAATCGATGCGCTCAGGAAATCAATCTCCGCCGCATTCAGCACAATCTCCGAAGTCGGCTTGAGCACCTGGATCGAAATCGTTTCCTGGCCGGAAAAAATGTTCTTCTCAAAGTCGGGAGCGAATGTCAGTTGGTAGTTCACCGGACGTGCCAGTTCCGGCAAACGCTGGGCAAAAAGACCGAAAGTAGACAAAACAATACAGAACAATACGAAACGTTTCATTAAACGCGGTTCTCCTGCTGAAATTTAGAAGTCAACAATTTGTCTCAAGTGAGTACGACGGGAAGTGCGGCTCGGCTCCCACTCGGAGGCATGAGCCTACGTGCTGGCCACCCCACCGATAATCGTCTGCACGCACCGGTTCACTCCGAACCAGTACGGAATCTCTTTATAGTTTCTCACATCGAACACGCACATGTCAGCGTCCTTGCCCGGTTCGATGCTTCCTTTACGATCAGCCAGGCCAAGCGCAAACGCGCCGTTGATGGTCGCTGCCGCAATCGCTTCCGCCGGCGACATCTTCATCTGCGTGCATGCCAGCGACATCGCCATCGGCATACTGACGGTCGGCGACGTGCCCGGGTTGTAATCCGTCGCCAACGCCACTGCAACGCCAGAATCGATCAACTTGCGTGCGTTGGGATAAGTCTTCGATCCCAGAAAATAGTTCGCTCCCGGCACCAGCGTCGCAACCGTGTCGCTGGCTGCCAGCGCGGACAGGTCGGCGTCGTTTACGTGATCCATGTGATCGAGCGATGCGGGACGAAATTTCAGAATCGGACCGAGTCGCGTCTCGCTCAACTGCCCCATGTGGGCTCGGACTCCTAGTCCATGCTCTGCTGCCGCCTCAAAAATCTGCGCTGTTTCCTCTGCGCTGAACGCTCCGCGATCGCAGAACACGTCCACAAACGTTGCGAGATGCGCTTTAGCGACCGCCGGAATCATCTCGTTACAGACGATCGCGACGTACTTTTGTGAGCGTCCGCGATACTCGGGAGGGACTACATGCGCACCCAGAAAGGTTGGGACGACCGTGCCGGGCCATTGCCTGGCGGCCGCGCGGATAGCTTGCAGAGACTTGATCTCCGATTCCAGACTCAACCCGTATCCTGACTTTGCCTCAACAGTGGTTGTGCCGTGTTTCGTTAGATCGCAGAGAACGTCTAGTACTTTTTGTGTCAGGGCAGGCTTGCTGGCATTGCGAACGCCATCGAGGCTCGACCGGATGCCGCCGCCGGCCTCGGCAATTTCTTCGTAGCTGGCGCCCGCGATGCGCTTTTCGAAATCTACGAGTCGTGGCTCCATGAATACCGGATGGGTGTGCGAGTCAACAAAACCGGGCATGACGACGCGGCCGCCGCAGTCGATCTCGAAAACCCGGTTTCGGTTTTTCTTGAGCCAAGGATCGCGCAGAGCATCTTTTGCTCTCCCAACCGAGACGATCTTGCCGCCCAGGCAGAGAACGGCTGCGTCTTCGATGATGCTGAGGTCGGAAAGGGAGGTTCCGCGCCAGGGACCGCTCTGAGATGAGCGCAGCGCGAGAAGTTGACCGATGTTGACGAGCAGCAGGCCCCCCGATTTAGCCATTGCCGCTCCGAGAGCGAATCACATGAACTCTTCTCCGTGTCTCCGTGTCTCCGTGGTGGATTTTCATTGCGGCTCCATCGGAATGACGATATTTCTCTTCGCCGCGAACTCCTTCGCCTCGTCATACCCCGCGTCCACGTGCCGGATCACGCCCATGCCCGGATCGGTCGTCAGCACGCGCTCGATGCGTTTCGCCATCATGTCGGTGCCGTCGGCAACGGTGACTTGCCCCGCGTGCAGCGAGTATCCAATGCCCACGCCGCCACCGTTGTGGATCGAAACCCAGGACGCGCCCGCCGCCGTGTTCACCATAGCATTCAGCAGGGGCCAGTCGGCGATCGCGTCGCTGCCGTCTTTCATGCTCTCAGTCTCGCGGAAAGGGAGACGCGACCGAACCGCAATCAAGATGATCGCGCCCAATCACGATGGGCGCTTTGATCGTGCCCTTCTTCACCAGATCGTTGATCGCGAGGCCGAACTGCGCCCGCTCACCATAGCCCAGCCAGCAAATGCGAGCGGGCAGGCCCTGGAACTTGATTCGTTTACGCGCCAGTTCGATCCAGCGCCGCAGGCTTTTGTTTTCGGGGAATAGCTGCAAAACAAGATCGTCGGTGACGGCAATGTCGGAAGCTTCGCCCGAAAGCGCCGCCCAGCGGAACGGCCCGCGCCCTTCGCAAAACAGCGGACGAATATACGCCGGCACAAATCCCGGAAAATCATAGGCGTTCTTCACGCCGCGCTGGAAAGCAAACGTTCGAATGTTGTTGCCGTAGTCGAACGTGACCGCGCCCATTTTTTGCAGCCGCAACATGCCTTCGACGTGCCGCGCCATCGCGTCAAGCGACCGCTCCTGATACGCTTGCGGATCGCGCGCGCGCAATTCGAGCGCCGCTTCAAACGTCATGCCATTCGGCACATAGCCATTGAGCGGATCGTGCGCTGAAGTCTGATCGGTAAGGATATCCGGCACCACGCCGCGTTCGGCCAACTCCGGAATTACGTCCGCGCAATTCCCGACCAGTCCGACCGAAACGTTTTCTTTCTTGCGGACTGCGTTTTTTAAAATGCGCAGCGCCTCGTCGAGTGTCATAACAAGAAAATCGCAATAGCCCGTCTTCAGCCGCTTTTTGATCCGCTCCGGATCGACATCAATTCCCAGAAACGCCGCGCCCGTCATGGTCGCCGCCAGTGGCTGCGCTCCGCCCATCCCGCCCATGCCGCCCGAAACAATCAGCTTTCCGCTGAGGTCGCCGCCAAAATGTTTGTCGCCCGCAGCGTTGAAAGTCTCGTAAGTGCCCTGCACGATCCCCTGGGAGCCGATGTAAATCCACGAGCCGGCAGTCATCTGTCCGTACATCATCAGTCCGGCGCGCTCGAGTTCGTTGAACTTCTCCCAGTTGGAAAAATGTCCGACGAGATTGGAGTTTGCAATCAGCACCCGAGGCGCATATTCGTGCGTCTTGAACACGCCCACGGGCTTGCCCGACTGCACCAGCAGCGTCTCGTCGTTCTCAAGATCTTTCAGCGAACGGACAATGGCGTGATAACAATCCCAATTGCGCGCCGCCTTGCCAGTCCCGCCATAAACCACCAGATCCTGCGGCCGCTCCGCGACTTCTTCGTCAAGATTGTTCATAAGCATCCGCATGGCCGCTTCCTGCTGCCATCCTTTGCAGGAAAGGGAGGTGCCCCGTGGAGCGCGGATGCGGGTGTAGGTGGAAGGCTGCGTTTCGGTGTCGACGGGCATGGGGATATGGTAGTTGCTGGTGTGCGTGGTCATCAATGGACGCGCCGAAACCGCAGCCTAGAAGGAGATGGCGCAATACACACAAATGTGAGAATATTACACATCAAGAAAGCTGCGAATATGCGGACTAATATTGACATTGATGACAGCTTGATGCGGCAGGCCATGCGGTTGGGCGGGATCGATACGAAGAAGGGCACGGTAGAGGCCGCCCTTCGGTTGTTTATCCAGACGCGAGCACAGGCTGGTATGCGTCGGTTTCGCGGCAAAGTGAAGTGGGAAGGAAATTTGGAGGAGTCCCGCCTCGGCCGCAATACTGAGTGATTCGAATGGTGATCGTAGACACAACCGTTTGGATTGACTATCTCGGTGGAACTCTAAATGCGGAAACGGAGTGGCTCGACCGGGAGATGCCGCTCCAGCGCATCGGCCTTACCGATATGATCCTTTGTGAAGTGCTCCAGGGCATCCGTGACACGAGCGAGTTTCGACGAATGCGAGATCAGATTCTCACGTTTGAAATATTTTCGACTGGAGGGGCTGAAAACGCAATCGCAGCGGCGTCGAACTACCGCACTTTGCGCCAGCGAGGGTACAGAGTCCGCAAGACTATCGACTGTTGGATCGCTACATTCTGCCTTCGTACCGGGAATCAACTCCTGCACCGCGACCACGATTTCGAGCCGTTTGAGAAGGTGTTGGGGCTGCAGGTTGTGCATGCGTAAATTGAACACGCATGGGACCAATTGTTTATGGGTCACAAAACGAGAATTATGTACATCGAACGCAAGGCCGGCAATCTCACCGGATCCGTCGAATCGGACGCGTCACCTACTCGAAAACAGGTGCCACAATCTATTATGGCGGCAGAGAATTCAGAAGCTTGAAGGGTGCTGGATTTAAAGCGAACTATTACGATGTGGAGAGCGGTGACGAATATTGGATTTCTGGCCCACGTAAAGACGGCTGCGATGCTCTGTACGCTACGAACATTCAGACTGAGATTGATAACGATGTCAGCGATGAATATTGGATCAAAATAAGGAAGCGCCACAAAGAGCGCTGACTGCCTGCCAGATTAGGCCCTGCCTTCCTCACTCCCACTCAATCGTCCCCGGCGGCTTAGAAGTAATGTCATACACCACCCGATTCACCCCGCGCACCTCATTCACAATCCGATTCGAAATTGTTTTCAGCACTTCGTAAGGCAGCGGCACCCAATCCGCCGTCATGCCGTCCTCGGAGTGGACGGCACGAACCGCGCAGGTGTAAGCGTAAGTTCGCTGATCGCCCATCACGCCGACCGACATCACCGGCAGCAGGACCGCGAACGACTGCCATATTTTCTGATAGAGCCCCGCCTTCTTGATTTCTCCAACGACAATCTCGTCGCAATCGCGCAATAGATCGGCGCGTTTTTTTGTCACTTCACCTAGAATCCGCACTGCCAGCCCCGGCCCCGGAAATGGCTGACGCTGCAAGATGTCCTCGGGCATGCCGAGATCGCGTCCTATGCGGCGTACTTCGTCTTTGAACAGGTCTTTGAGTGGCTCAATAAGCTTGAGCTTCATTTTCTCGGGCAGACCGCCGACGTTGTGGTGGGATTTGATGATCTGCGACGGCCCGCGCACGGAACGCGATTCGATCACGTCCGGATACAGAGTCCCCTGCACCAGCCACTCAACTTCGCCTTCTTCCTGAAGGATGCGCTGGGCTTCATCGTCGAAGACGGCAATAAACTCATTGCCGATAGTCTTGCGCTTCGTCTCTGGGTCGGTTACGCCTGCAAGTCTCTTCATGAATCTGTCAGTGGCATCGACAGCGACCAGGCGCAGCCCAAGATTGTCCCGCAGGTTTTGCTGTACTTTTTCGAATTCGTTCTTACGAAGAACGCCGTTGTTGACGAAAACGCACGTCAGCCGTGACTTTCCGGACGAATCGCGCAGCGCCCGATCCACCAGCACGGCCGCTACCGACGAATCCACGCCACCAGAAAGCGCGCAGATCGCGTGACCCGATCCCACTTGGGCGCGAACCGCGGCCACCGTCGAATCGATGAAGTGCTGTCCCGTCCAAGTTGGCTGCAGCCCCGCAAATCTTCAAGGCGAAGTTTCGCAGGATGTCCGCGCCCAGTGGCGTGTGATGGACTTCGGGATGAAACTGCACCGCCCACATCTTCCGTTCAGCATTCTCCACCGCGGCCACGGCATTTGCGGTCTTCGCAGTCAGGCAGAATCCCGGCGGCAACTCTTCGGCGGAATCTCCGTGCGACATCCACACCGAAAGAACTTTCGGCACGCCCTCGAACAGTCTCGACTCTGCCACTCGCTCCACCGTCGCATGTCCATACTCGCGTTTCTCCGCCGGACGGACTTTTCCCCCGAGCGCGTACACCATGAATTGCAATCCGTAGCAGATGCCGAGCACCGGCACGCCCAACTCCAGCACTTTTTTATCGGCATGGGGCGCGCCTTCGTCATACACCGAGGACGGTCCGCCCGACAGGACAATCCCTACAGGCGAGTAGCTGCGGATTTCCTCCAGGCTGGCATTAAAAGGGAGAACAACCGAAAACACTTTGTTTTCGCGGATGCGGCGCGCGATCAGCTGCGAATACTGCGCTCCGAAGTCGAGGACAACGATGGATTGGGTTTCCACGGATCAATGTCTCAAATCCGAACCAAAGTGTAAAGGGGAAGGCGGCCCGCGCTCGTTCGCAACTCCAACTGATTCCTAAAGTCCGCCGGAAAAGCGTCGATAAAACAGCTAGAGCGCTTCGCGGGGATCTGCGCGACGGAATCGTTGCCCTAATGAAAAAGACGCTACTTCTGGTGGAGGACAGCAAGGTTCAGAAACTTGCAGGCGAACGGATTCTCACGCGAGCCGGCTATCTCGTGCTGCTGGCCAGCAATGGCGAAGAAGGACTCCGCCTTGCTCAGGAGAGCCGTCCTGACCTGATTCTGCTGGACCTGCGATTGCCCGGTATCGACGGAGAGGAAGTTCTGTACGCCCTGAAAATCGACCGGCTGACCCGGCCCATCCCGGTAATCATCGTCAGTGACCTGGCCGAGAGCAATGCGGCCAAGCTGAGGGCTGCTGGTGCCGCGGACTATTTCGAGAAATCGAGGTTCCTTGCCGACCAGGCGGGTGAAGCCATCTTCCTCAAAATGATCGAAAGAGTGATCCGCGACTCTGAGGCGACAACAAAGCCCACTGCTTTGGCCCGCAGCCAGGGAGCCTCAAGCCCGTGAGTTTCTCGAACACAAAAAATGGCTTCGGTCAGCGCACCACGATGTTGACCAGCTTTTTCGGCACCACGATCTTCTTCACAATTTGCTTTCCTGCGATCGCGGCTCTGACCTTTTGATCGTTCAATACCGCTTCCTCGACCTGCTCATCGCTAGCGTTCGCGGGTACCACCACGCGGCTGCGCAGTTTGCCATTCACCTGTACCGGGATTTCGATCTCATCGAGCGCCGCCAATGCCGCGTCATACTTCGGCCATGGCGCCCTGAGCAGGTCGCTCTTTTCGCCAGTCATTTCCCATAGTTCGTGTGCAAGATAAGGCGCCATGGGAGCGAGGAGCAGAGCGATGGTTCGCTGGACTTCAGCTAGAAGGGCTACTGGAATCTTCTCCCCGTTAGCTAGCGCGCCGGTTACAGGATGTTTAGTCTCTTCACTCCCCAACATCCTGCGGTTAGCGTCGTTCACTAATTCCATAATTGCCGAGATGCAGGTGTTGAAGTGCCATCGTCCCTGGAAGTCGTCGGTCACGCGCTTAATGGTCTGGTGAAGCTTGCGCTGAAGTTCCCGAGCCGATTCGGTCGGAGGAGCGGACAAGGGAGCGTGCCAATCGGTTTTGAAGAAGCGGTACACCCGCCCCAGGAACCGCTGAATCCCCTCGATGCCTGTATCCTGCCAGTCCAGGTCTCGATCCGGAGGTGCGGCAAACAGGCTGTACAAACGCGCGGCGTCGGCTCCATAGCGGGCGACCATTTCGTCGGGAGACACCACATTCCCCAGGTTCTTCGACATCTTCGCGCCGTCTTTGATCACCATGCCCTGCGTGAACAGGCGCTTGACGGGTTCGGCGTTCTTCACCAGACCCAGATCGCGCATGAATTTGGTCCAGAAACGCGAATAGATCAGGTGCAGGATGGCATGCTCGACACCGCCGATGTACTGATCGATGCCCTCGTCGCCGAACCAGTAGGCAATTATCTTTGGGTCGAATGGGGCGTGATCGTTGCGCGCGTCCGCGTAGCGGTAGAAGTACCATGAGGAATCGACAAACGTGTCCATGGTGTCGGTTTCTCGGCGGGCCGGGCCGCCACACTTCGGACACGTGGTATTCAGAAACTCTGGGACATTCAGGAGCGGCGATCCACCAGTCAGTGTGATGTCGACCTGGTCGGGCAAAATCACCGGCAAATCTTTTTCCGCCACCGGTACTACGCCGTCCTTCTCGCAGTACACCATCGGGATCGGCGTGCCCCAGTAGCGTTGCCGCGAGATGCCCCAGTCTTTCAAACGGAAAGTGACAGTCGCCTTTCCGAAACCGTTCTCTTCTGCATAGGATGACATTTGTTTGATGGCATCCGCGCAGTTCAGTCCGCTGAACGGACCCGAGTTCACCAGGATGCCGTCCATCGTCGTAAAAGGAAGCTCTGGCTCCCCCATGGTCTCTTCCGGATCGCTCGACTGCGGCAGGATGACCAGCCGAATCTCCAGATCGTATTTTTTTGCGAACTCGTAATCGCGTTCATCGTGGGCGGGCACGCTCATGATGGCGCCCGTGCCGTAGTCCATCAGAATGTAATTTGCCACCCATACCGGTACGGCTTCGCCGTTATACGGATTCTTTGCGTAGCGCCCAGTAAACACGCCGTGCTTCTCAATTTCCCCAATGTCGCCGACTTCTCGGGCTTTCTTTTGCTCGGCGATTAACTGATCGACCTTGGCGCGCAATGGCGCGTCGCGCGCGGTCATATCCTTGACGATGGGATGCTCGGGCGCCAGTTGCACTGACGTCGCGCCGAAAATCGTATCGACCCGGGTCGTGAACACCGTAATCGTGGAGCCGGCGGCGCCGATGGTTCCACCGAGATCGAAATCGACCAGCGCGCCTTCGCTGCGACCGATCCAGTTGCGCTGCATGGTGCGCACTCGTTCCGGCCAATCCGGCAGTTTGTCGAGATCGCGCAGCAATTCTTCCGCGTAGTTCGTAATTCGCAGGAACCACTGTTCCAGTTCGCGCTGCTCGACGGGTGTATCTTCGTGCCGCCAGCAATTTCCATTCACGACTTGCTCGTTCGCCAGCACCGTGCGGCATTGCGGACACCAGTTCACCCGGCTTTTCTTGCGATACGCCAGGCCGCGCTCCACCATCTTCAGAAAGAACCATTGATTCCAGCGATAGTATTCAGGCAGGCAAGTGGTGACTTCACGCGACCAGTCGAACGCGAATCCGAGGCGGTTGAATTGCTTCTTCATCGCCGCGATATTTGCCAGCGTCCACTGCTTTGGAGGAGTGTTGTTCTTGATCGCCGCATTTTCCGCCGGCAACCCGAACGCGTCCCACCCCATGGGATGCAGCACGTTGTATCCGTTCATCCACATGTAACGCGCCAGGGCATCGCCGATCGCGTAGTTGCGAACATGTCCCATGTGTAAAGCGCCCGAAGGGTAGGGAAGCATCTCCAGCACGTAATACTTGGGCTTGGCGGAGTTGACCTCGGCGGCATAAAGCAACGGATCGCCTTGGAAGCGCTCAAACCACTTCTGCTCGATACGCTGCGCGTCGTAGCGGTCTTCACGGACAGACACGGATTGGTCTTGCTCAGTCATAGACAGGTTCAAGGTGCCAAAGAGAGATAACTATTTTACATCCTGGACGCGCGCCACCCTGAAACCGCCCATTTACTCCGCCGCCGGTGCGTCGTCTGTGGGGTCCAGAAAGTATCCCTGCAGAGCGGGACCCGCCCTGTAAAACCACTGCACGGCGAAGAAGAGCACGACCATGCGAAACAAACGGAAGGAGAAAGAGAGAATTTCAGAATCACGCCAGTATTGTGCCGTCGACGTAGCGATGCCCAATACGCTTTGGTGATGCCACAGAGAGAACAGGTCTGACGGCACGTAGGTTATGTCGGTTAGGAACCAAGCCAGGAAGTAGACCGCCAGAGCCCGGCTGACGATGACAACCGCGTCTTTCTTGGACACAGTAAAAACCCTCCGCCGTTCAGTTTCCACTTAGCCCGGGATAGGGGCAACGAGAAAGCCGCCGCATTGCCGTCCTCACGCCCGAACGGTAAACTCACGTAAGGTAATTATCATGCTGATTGTCATGCGGGCGCAGGCGACGGACGAACAAGTCCGCGCCGTTTGCGAAAAAGTCGAGTCTCTTGGATACCGCGCCCATTCCATGCCGGGCGCGCAGCGCACCGCCATTGGCATCACCGGCAATAAAGGCGAAGTCGAGTCCGGCACTCTGGAAGAAATGCCTGGTGTGCAGGAAGTTATCCGTGTCTCCAAGCCGTATAAGCTCGTCAGCCGCGACGTGAAGCCGGATAACACAGTCATTACTTTTCCCGGATCGCCCGTGACCATTGGCGGCGTCGACCTCGCGATTATGGCAGGGCCGTGCGGCATTGAAAGCCGTGAACAGGCCTTTGCGATCTCTGAACGCGTTGCCCAAGCCGGAGCCCAGTTCTTCCGCGGCGGCGCGTACAAGCCCCGCACTTCTCCGTATTCGTTTCAAGGTTTGGGAGAAGAAGGTCTGAAGATCATGGCCGAGGTGCGCGACCGCTTCGGTCTGCTCATCGTCACCGAAGCGGTGGACTACGAGTCACTCGAATTGGTCGAAAAGTACGCCGACATGATCCAGATCGGCGCTCGCAACATGCAGAATTTTTCGCTCCTCAAGCGCGCAGGACGCGCCCGCAAGCCGGTTCTTCTGAAGCGCGGCATCGCCGCCACGCTCGAAGAATTCCTCATGGCCGCCGAGTACATCATGAGCGAAGGGAATTACAATGTCGTGCTCTGCGAACGCGGCGTCCGGACTTTCGCCGATCACACTCGCAACACGCTTGACCTCAGCGTGGTGCCGGCTGTGCAGCGCCTGAGCCATCTGCCAATCGTCGTCGATCCCAGCCACGGCACGGGTAAGCGCAACAAAGTGACGCCGCTTTCGCGCGCCGCGGTCGCGGTGGGGGCCGATGGTCTGATTATCGAAGTGCATCACGATCCCGATCGCGCGCTCTCCGATGGCATGCAGTCGCTCTATCCGGATCAGTTTGACGCGCTCATGGCGCAGGTGCGGCAGATTGGGGCAGTGTTGGGTCGCAACGTGGCTGAGATTGGAACACCCACTGCCACCGCGGTGTCGAAGTAGTTTGGTGGACTGTCATTGTAGAGCATGTAGTTTCAGAGCTGTCATCCTGAGCGAAGCGAAGGACCTGCTTTCCTGGCGAGCGAAAAAAACAGATCCTTCGCTTCGCTAGGATGACAGTTCAGGAAAATGGATAACCTGGAACAATCCAGATCTTGCGCAAAATCCTCCTCATCGCATTAGTAGTACCGCTGGTCCTCGCCATCGGATGGTGGTATTTCCACGAGCGCATATTGCCCACGACCGGGCTGCGCTACCGGGAGTACGCATACATCACCAACGGTAAGAGCAACACGGTTACGGTGATCGATCTGCGCACCTTTCAGACGGTTCGTAATCTTCCCGTTGGAGCCGATCCAACCGGAGTCGCGGCCAATCCCAAGAAGAACGAAGTCTATGTGGTCAATGCCGATTCGAACAATATAAGCATCATTGACGCCGAGCAGAACAGAGTGGTCGCGACCATCGGCGTTCACGGACGCCCCTACTTTATCGACGTCTCGCCTGACGGCCGTCGTGCCTACGTCGCCAACTCCGGATCGGCGAACATTTCAGTTCTTGATCTCGACCGTCGTACTGTAGTCGCCACTTTACGGGTGGGCGCAGCACCTGGCCTGGCGCGCGTTTCGCCGGACGGCTCGACTGTGGTCGTCACGAACCGCGGTGACGGCACCGTTTCCCTGATCGATGCAACGCGCTTAATTGTGCGCTCCACCATCGGTGTGTGCATGAATCCGGAAGACATTGTAATGCTACCCGATTCGACCAAGGCATTCATCTCGTGTGCCGTGCCCGGCCAGGTCGCCAGCATCGATCTGAAGCGCGACAAACTTCTGGCGCTGCTCGACGTGGGCAAATCTCCTGTGAGCCTCGCGCTGAAGCCAGATGGCGGCGAGCTGTTCACCTGCAACTTCGGAGCTGACAGCGTCTCCATTATCGAAACGACGCCCAACGAAGTCCTCAATAGCCTGCTAATCGGCCAGGATCCAGTACGAGCCGTGGTATCGCTCGACAACTCTCGCCTCTATGTTTCGAATTTTGGCGCGAACAGTATTGCCGTGTACGACATCGACATGGGAAAGGTCATCGCAGTGGTCAACGTCGGCACGCATCCCGACGGCCTTGCCCTCTCGCAGAATCAAAACTACCTACTGGTGCTCGATTCCGGTTCGGGAGACGTAGCCATAATCCAGAAACGCAAGCCGAATAAGCTCGAACCCCTGGAGTATTCGCTGCTGACGATTATCCCTGTCGGTATGCAGCCGAACCAGATTGTCGTTAAGGCGTTTCTGCTGACCAGACCGGCCGTGGACGGACGATAGTTTCTCCTGTGCCCTCGAGAGTGAATATCTGGGCGTGCGGCTTCCCATTCTCCTCCGAAAATGCCATGACAGAATGCAGAGCGGGACCGGCAATCGCCAACATGATCGATCCCATTCGGAATTGCGTGGCGTAGTTTCATTCGCACCTTTCCCGGAGATCATCCCTTCCGGAGTCCACCCGGAAGCGTTGTTCAGCAAAAAAAAAGTGCCCCGCTATACCACTTCCGTGCCATTTTGGCCCGGTTCTCCACACTTTCCACCGGCTTGCTACTTGCGTTCTTGACCACGGTTTCCGGATAATTATCAAGGGAAGTACCAATCGCCGTGCAACGATATAGCCGAACCGATCTGCTACGAATTCTGCGGATCACTACGCGCCAACTCCAGGCGTGGGAGAAGGCGGAACTCGTGACCGCCACTGACGGCTATTCGTTTTTCGATCTGTTGCAAGTCAAGAAGGTTCGAGATTTGTGCGCGGAGAAGGTGCGTCCAGCCATGATTCGGCAATCGCTGGAAGCCATGCAGAAGCAGGTCGCCGGCATGGAGAATCCTCTGCTCGAAGCGGGTGCCTATCAGAGCGGACGGCGCGTCGCTTTCCGGCACGAAGGACGTGTTTTCGAGCCCATCGCCGGGCAGTTCTTGTTCGACTTCTCGGCCCGGGAAAAATTAGTGGCCAGCCCGCCCCCCACTGGTCCGGAACTGGTCATCACCGACGTCGCCGAGTTGTTCGCGCGCGGAGTCGCTCTGGAAGAAGAGCCCCGCACACAGGACGAAGCCATAGCTGCCTACCTGAAGGTTCTCGAAATGGATGCCAATCACGCCGCCGCGCACATCAACCTCGGAACTCTTTTCTACAACCGTCAGGAATACTCGGCGGCCGAGCGCCACTACCGCTCCGCGATCGAGATCGACCCGCGCTACGCGCTCGCCTACTTCGATTTGGGCAACGTGCTCGACGAAACTGGCCGCGTGCAGGAAGCGATCGCCACCTATAAAACGGCCATCCAACTTGCTCCGACCTACGCGGATGCGCACTACAATCTAGCCCTCGCCTACGAAAAAATCCGCGAACCCCGCAAAGCTCTGCAACACTGGCGCGCCTACGTTCGCCTCGACACCGCCGGACCGTGGGCCGTCCACGCCCGCCATCAGATCCAGCGCATCCTGCAAGCCGACGGATTAAAGCTGGTTTACAACCGTAAAGCAAACTAAGTTCTCGACCTGTCTCAACTCGGTGGTAGAGACAAAAAGGGCGCGGCTTGCGCCGCGCCGGGGAGAGAGTAGCAACCGCTTAGTTCACCGACAGTTTGTTGTCGACGCTGAACGCACCAAACACGCCATTGGCGCGCAGGCCGGCAATGTTCTTGTCCATTTGGTTCTGGACAGTTCCATAAAGCGTTACGTGGCCATTCTCGACCACGATGCGAATTGGGTCGACGGGATCGGTGGCGTACCGTACCAGCACCGAATCGCGATAGATTGCGCGCGCGGCGCGAATTCGGATCGCGTCGTCGAAGTTCGAGACCGGCAGCACTTTTACTTCGCTGATCACGTCCTTGACACCCGGCATGCGCTGCACAATCCCCAGCGCCGAGTCACGCGCCACGTCGTT
The DNA here is from genome assembly GCA_963799305.1 of uncultured Acidobacteriota bacterium. Lineage (GTDB taxonomy): Bacteria > Acidobacteriota > Terriglobia > Terriglobales > Acidobacteriaceae > Acidiflorens. Next base: position 428,639 of record CAWCWX010000006.1, read on the forward strand.
GATCGTCTCGCCCTGCAGAGTGACGACGCCGTCTCTCACGCCCACCGCGAAATAATTAAACGCGTTGTCGCGATAGCCGACGCGGTCATAGGCCAGCTTCGTCGCCAGCTTCTTCTCCAACTGAGCGTCGGATACGGTTTCCCCCGCAACCACAATATGGTTGCGGACGCCCGCGACGTTGGTCAGCTTCTTCACTTTCTTAGCGGCGTCGAGCTTGTCCTGATAAAGGTTCACCGTGCCGGTCAGGGTCACGATGCCGTCTTCAACGCTGGACTGCACATTCTGGAACGGCGTCGAATCGTGCATCTTCATGCTGACCGCCTGCTGAATTTGCTGATCGAATCGGCCGGTTGCGGCCAGAGCGGTCATGCTCAGCAGGACGAGCGCGGCCACCGCACTTACTGCAAACATTCTTTTCTTCATGGTCTGCTATCCTCACTGTAAAGTTCCGGTCCCTACATCGGCTTATTAACCGGTTAGTTAAATAGATGCGGCTCGATACTTGCAGGATGTATCTTTCGGTCATCTTTTGTAAAGATATCGTCATCAATCGTTTACACAGATTTGACAAATGGTCGTGATGACAAATAATCTCGAATCATGGCGCGCGGCCTGCAAGCTGAACTGAAACAACGGATCCCCTTCACCAGCATCGAACAGGAAGCCTATCTCTCCCTGCTCCGAACGTCTGACGCCCTGCAATCTCAAGTCGAGGAAATACTCAAGGAGTTCGGCCTCACCGGCACGCAGTACAACGCCCTACGCATTCTGCGAGGCGCAGGATCGGACGGCCTGCCCTGCAGTGAAATCGGTGAACGGATGATCACCCGCGATCCTGACGTGACCCGCCTTCTCGACCGCTTACAAAAACGCGGCCTGGTGGAGCGGTCCCGCGGACGGGAAGATCGCCGCGTCATCTACGGCAAGATCACACTGGCGGGCCTGAAGCTATTGCGCGAGATGGACGTGCCTGTGGCAAAACATGGCCGCGAAATGCTCCGCCACGTTGGACAGAGGAAGTTGAAGGATCTGATCGAACTGCTGGAGCAAGTGCGGGGCGGAGCGGGCGCTACCGCTCGTTAGAGTGTCGAGCGATACCGGCGCCGCAGGTCACACGCTCTTGCCGCGCCGTTTTGCGATGCTAGTCCTGCCTGCACGCCCGGTCTTGGTCGTCTTGCGGACTTTTTCCGGGAAAACTCTGGCAAAGATCTTGTCGATATTCTTCAGCTGCCGCTTCAGATCAAACGCGTTTTCGATCTTCGCCCGCGGCACGCGACCGGAGATGGCCGGATCCCCGATCACTAGTTCGTGGAAGTCGAGATCTTCTTTCCACGCGCGCATGGCGTGTCCCTGTACCAGCCGGTAGGCGTCTTCGCGGGAGACGCCCGCTTCCACCAGGTCGAGCAGAAGCTGTCCGCTAAAAACCAGTCCGCGCGTGCTGCGCAGATTGGCCAGCATGCGTTCGGGATAGACGAACATCATTTCAATGAGCGTGGACGTTTTGTTCAGTAAATAATCTGCCAGCGTGGTCGAGTCGGGGATGATCACGCGCTCCGCCGATGAGTGGGAAATGTCGCGCTCGTGCCAGAGCGGAACATTCTCGAGTCCGGCTTGCGCATTCGACCGCACCACTCTCGCCAGGCCGCTGATCTGCTCGCTGGTCACCGGATTGCGTTTGTGCGGCATGGCCGACGAACCTTTTTGTTTTTCGCTGAAGAACTCCTCCGCCTCGCGAACTTCGGTGCGCTGGAGATGCCGAATCTCAGTGGCAATCTTGTCAAGCGTGGAGGCGATTACAGCCAGCGTCGCCAGATAGTACGCATGCCGGTCGCGCTGAATCACCTGTGACGACACCGCCGCCGCTTTCAATCCCAGCCGCGCGCAAATTTTCTCTTCCAGTTCCGGCGAGAGGTGCGCAAAAGTCCCCACGGCACCGGAAAATTTCCCGACGCGGAGGTCTTCAGCAGCAGCCTTAAACCGAACAATGTTGCGCTGCGTCTCCGAATACCAGTTCGCGATCTTGAAGCCGAACGTGATCGGCTCGGCGTGGACGCCGTGAGTTCGGCCGATCATCGGAGTGTCTTTGAACTCCCAGGCGCGGCGTTCGAGCACGTTGGCCAGCCGTTCCAGATCCATCGCGATCAGCGCCGAGGCCTGTTGAACAAGTAACGCCTGCGCGGTATCGACAACATCGTTCGAAGTCAGGCCGTAGTGAAACCAGCGTGCGTGCGGGCCAACAATTTCGGCCACCGCGGTGGTGAAGGCGATTACGTCGTGCTTCACTTCGGCTTCGATCTCGAAGATTCGTTCCACATTAAAGCTGGCGCGGCTGCGGATCGCCTTGGCCGCGTCTTTCGGTACGATGCCGGCCTCGGCCAGCGTCTCAGTGGCCGCGACTTCGACCGCCAGCCAGGTGCGAAAGCGATTTTCGTCGCTCCAGATGCGGGCCATTTCCGGCCGGGTATAGCGTGGAATCACGGCGCTCTCTCCATTGGGGGAACTGTGGATTGTAAATCAGAATGGAGCTTCGGGCTTCGAGCTGCCGGCTGCGAGCGAACCGCTCCGCACGATCAGGTTTCGGGAGGGCACGACTTCAGTCGTGCCGTTATCGTGTTCTAACCGGACTCGCGCTTTAGCGCGGACGCTTCTTCGTCGCCGGCTGCTAAGATTTCCACATGCGCGCTGGATTGCACATTGCCGGATGGCTGGCCTGCGTCATCTATTCGACCATCCCTTTGTTCTGGATGATGATCCATCCCTTCGCTGATCGCTGGCGCGCTCGGCATCGATCCCCCTATCGCGTCCTTTTGCCTGCCTGGATCGTAATGTGGGTTGCGATGACGGCGATTACATTACCATTTCACGACGTCGCTCTTTACCGCACAGATTGGTCCTGGATTCCCGCTGGCCTGTTAATCGCCTTGGGCTTCTTGATCTACTCGCGCTCGGCAAAGAGATTCAGCGCGAAGCAATTGAGCGGCGTCCCTGAAGTGGAGGGCGGCAATCGCGAGGGGCGCCTGGTGACCGAGGGAATCCGGGCACGCGTGCGGCATCCCGTCTACCTGGCGCATCTCTGCGAGATGCTGGCTTGGAGCGTCGGGACAGGACTGGCGGTATGTTGGGGACTGACACTTTTCGCGATGGTTAGCGGCGCCGTAATGATCGCAATGGAGGACGCGGAGTTAGAGAAGAGGTTCGGCGAGGCTTATCGCGTGTACCGCAACTCCGTGCCAGCGGTCATCCCGAGAGTTTCATAGCCTCAGCCAGCTATAATCCGCTTTGACTGAGTCGCTGATGGCTGATGGCTGACGGCTGACAGTTCACAGCTCCAACCCATGCGCTTCGAACTCTTCATCGCCACCCGCTATCTTCGAGCGAAAAGACGCCAGGCCTTCATCGGCGTAATCACTGGAATTTCAGTTCTCGGGGTGGCGGCGGGAGTGGCGTCATTGATTGTGGCCTTGGCGATCAACAACGGCTTTCGCCAGGATTTACAGCAGCGGCTGCTCGGTTCCACGGCGCACGTGAGCCTATTGCGCGTGCAAAGCGACGGAATTCAGGATTGGCGTCCGCTGCTCGACAAGTTGTCAAAGCAGCCGCATGTGGTGGCGGCGGCGCCGGCAATCTATGAGCAGGTGCTGATTTCGCGCGGACCGCGGGCTCGGGGGGCGGTTCTGAAGGGGATGCTTCCGCAGTATGAGCGGAAGGTGAGCGATCTGCTGAAGACGGTGACGCTGGGGTCGGCTGCGGCATTGGAGGAGAGCGCTCCTGCTAACAAAGATGCCGGCGAGGGCGCCGGCGCTACATCACCCGACGATCTCGCTGGCGTTCAGCAGCGCGTTTCCGCTATGCCGCCAATCATTCTCGGCAAAGACATGGCCGAGCAGATCGGCGCCGGAGTTGGATCGGTAGTGCTGGTGACGAGTCCGCAGGGCGAACTGACTCCGTTCGGCATGGTGCCGAAATATCTGCGCTTCAAAGTTGTCGGAATCTTCAACTCGGGATTTTTCGACTACGACTCTTCCTGGGCCTTCACGCGGCTCTCGGACGCGCAGCAACTTTTCGGCCTGGGTGACCTCGTCTCGGTCATGGAATTCAAGCTCGACGACATCTACGCCGCCAGCGACGTTGCCCGCCAACTCGAACAGGCCGCCGGACAAGGCTTCATGGCCACCAGTTGGATGGAACAGAACAAAGCTCTCTTTCGCGCCCTGCGCCTGGAGCGCGTGGTCACGTTCATTACGATTGGCCTGATCGTGTTCGTGGCAGCGTTAAACATTCTGATTTCACTCACGATGATGGTGATGGAGAAGACCAAAGACATTGCCGTTCTGATGTCGATGGGCACCAAGAAAAAGCAAATTCGCCGCGTGTTCATCGCCCAGGGCATGCTGATCGGAGTAATCGGCACCGCAATAGGATTAGTGCTGGGCTATGCGATTTCCTGGGCGGGCGGGCACTACCACTTCATTTCACTCTCGCCCGAGGTTTATTCCATCGACTATGTTCCATTCGCGCCGCGGCTCATGGACGGTGCGATCGTTGCGCTTGTTTCGATAGTGATTTCGTTTGTGGCAACGATTTATCCCTCGTGGTCGGCGTCTCGCATCCTCCCCGCGGAAGCGCTCCGCTATGAATAGCTTTGATAGCGCAAAAACCTCGCCAACAAAAAAGAGACGCGGCACCCCGCGTCTCCACGCACAATTCCTGCCGTGTTCACGGCGCAATGACTGCGTGGTAGATGTTCAGCACGCCATATCCGAACACGTTGTTGGGAACCTTGCCCTGCGTGCCGCCGCAGGTTTCGGTGGTCTTTTTGTGGACGGCGGTCTTAGTGAGCAGCGCTTCGCTGGCATCTACGTTGCCGATGAGGTTGGGCTTGGCCTGCCAGAGCAAAGCAATTGCTCCCGCGACGTGCGGCGTGGCCATGGATGTTCCGGACCACCCCGAAGCGTAGTGGTTGGTCGGCACCGCGCCACGAACGTTGACGCCCGGCGCCGAAATGTCAGGCTTCCGGCGATTGCTGCCGTCGACAGTGATCGGGCCGCGGCTGCTGAAGCCCGCGATCACATTAGCGGAGTCGGTCGCCCCTACGGTCACGGAGCTGTCATAGAGTGACGGCGGATCCGTAATGCTGGAGCAACCCGACCCGGAATTGCCGGCGGCCACCGCAGGGAAAATCCCCGCCGCGCGAACGTTATCCACCACCGCCAAAAGCGTATTCGCCGAGCAGCCTTCGCTCGGTGGACATCCCCACGAGTTATTGATCGAGTCCGGCGCCTTCGACGGATCGCCCTGATTGGAATTGCCTCCCACCGGATACGGCGCCATCAGAAACTGGAAGCACTCAGAATAGGTTGTAGGAGAGCCTACGCCGCCGGCGGTCATGTTGCGGCAGGCAATCCATTTCGCGCCCGGAGCGACTCCGAGCTGATTGCCCAGGCCATCGTCGCCCACCATCTCGCTCACGGTAAAAGTCCCGTGGCTGTGAGGATCGACCGGAGTGGGAGAGTGCGTGGCCGTGGCATCATGCCAGTTGTAGTCGTGATTGACGTTGGTTCCGTTCCATCCGCGATAGTGCGCCTTTAACGCGGGATGGTCCCATTGCACGCCCGTATCGGCGCCCGCCACCACGCGTCCTTCGCCTCTGAAACCGAGCGCCCATACTCTCGGAGCCTTCACCTTGATGACATTCCACTCCGGCTTGGTTGTGTCGGGTGCAGGCGCGTCTAGGGCTGTCGGCGTCGGTAGATCGGTGCGCACTTGCGGATTCGCGTCAATCTGTTTCACATCGGATCGCGCCGCGAGTTCATTCAGCAACGCCCGATTGCCGCTGACTTGGATCATGTTCACGATCCAGAACGATTGGTAGGGAACACCGCGCTTTTCCAGCAACGCAATGATCGGCGCCTGCGTGCGGCCGGCGACGGAGCGCAGCGCGTTCACTACGAAACGCCCTTTCGCCGCCTTGGTAGACAGGGAAGCGGCAGCTCGCAAATCCGCCTGCTCGGTGAGAACGATGAGCGCCTCGGTGGCATTTCCGTGCGCAGTTTCCGTCTGCACACGCACCGCAATTTTCGGATTCGAAGCAGCGCCCGACCGAGGCGCGAGCGTGGTCAGCACGACGGTCGTTAGTGCGGCGATGGCTAGAGCGACAACGATGATTGCGGAGAAACGCCTGCTAAGCGTCATGAGGGTCCTTATTGTGAAACTGCAAGGGGGTTGGAATTCACCCAGCGAAACCGGCGCAGGGGCGAACTTGAAAGGGACTGTAGCCTTGAAATGAGACTGGTGTCAACTGTGAAGCAGTTTGCAGCCAACGAGCAAGTCATTTGTCGCCGCCTAAAGCTGTGACCACGGTCACATTACATCCGGTATTTTCAGGTATACAGTTTTTCGCATATCCCCTATCGAATATTGGAATCAGGCAAGGCGCAACCACATTCTTCTTCGTGGTCTAATGGGTTTGGGGACTCGTTTCTAGTGGTTCGAAACGGCTCGACTGGTAGTCGTCCCCGATGCCCTTTGATTCGTAGGAGGGGTGGTTTGCATCTAAGACAACAGGACCCGCTGCTGCGGGTGGAAGGTTTGAAGAAGGTCTTTCGCTCAGGCGAAACCGACTTGGTGCTCTTTGAGAATCTGTCTTTCCAGGTGAGCAAGGGAGAGATGCTGGCGATTGTGGGACAGTCGGGGACCGGCAAGAGTACCTTGTTGCACATCATCGGCGCGCTTGATCGTCCTTCCGCAGGTGCCGTACACTGCGGAGATTCTCAAGTGAATTCTCTTTCCGAAGACGATGCTGCCGTGTTTCGCAACCGCGAAATCGGTTTCGTCTGGCAGTTCCACTACCTGCTGCCGGAATTTACGGCGCTGGAAAACGTCGCGATGCCGCTCCTGACCCGCGGGCAACCTTTATCCACGGCCACAAAAGAAGCATCCGACTGGTTGCGCCACGTGGGACTCGAAGCGCGCGGCCATCATCGTTCCGGCGAACTTTCCGGCGGCGAGCAGCAGCGTTTGTCGTTGGCCCGGGCGCTCATCACCAAGCCGCAAGTTTTGCTGGCCGATGAGCCGACCGGCGATCTCGACAGTCGCACTGCCGAAGTGGTGTTTGCATTGATCGCGCGCCTTCATCACGAGCATCAATTGACCTCTGTGATTGCGACGCACAATCTGGCCTTTGCACGACGGTGCCATAGAGTGTTGCGGCTTGCTCAGGGCAAAATAGAAGAAGTAGCGCCGGAGTCGCTGCCGGCATGAGAGAAGATGGAAGACGGGTTGAGCACGACAAACCAAAGTACCCACCGCGAGCGCACTCCGGTGGTACTGTTAAGTGGGAAGTGATAAGGATTGGCTAGTTGGCCGATTGATTGCATAATGAGGTTTAGGCAGGGGGAACGCGGGCCCGCAGGCTCGATTCCCAGCAAGAGCTCAGGGGGGCATTAAGTGTATGTTTGAACGCTATACGGAGAAAGCCAGACGCGTCATCTTTTTCGCGCGGTACGAGGCCAGCCAGTTCGGTTCTCCTTACATCGAGACCGAACACTTGCTACTCGGATTGTTGCGTGAAGATAAGGCCCTGACCAACCGTTTCCTGCGCTCGCACGCGTCCGTGGAATCGATCCGTAAACAGATCGAAGGTCACACCACGATCCGCGAGAAAGTTTCGACCTCGGTCGATCTGCCGTTGAGCAATGAGTGCAAGCGCGTACTGGCCTACGCCGCCGAAGAAGCCGAGCGCCTTTCGCACAAACATATTGGCACCGAGCACTTGCTTCTCGGATTGCTCAGGGAAGAGAAGTGCTTTGCCGCCGAAATCTTGCATGAGCGCGGACTGCGTTTGTCGACGATCCGCGAAGAACTCGCCCGGACCAGCCAGGAGAAAGCCCAGCCCCAACGCGGACAGCGCGAGTCTTCTCTACTAAGCGAGTTTTCTCGTGACCTGACCCAGGCCGCCATGGACACGCAACTCGATCCACTGGTTGGCCGCGACGGCGAGGTCGAACGCGTAGTGCAGATTCTGTGCCGCCGTACCAAGAACAATCCCGTACTGATCGGCGAGCCCGGCGTTGGCAAAACCGCAATCGTAGAAGGACTGGCACAGCGTATCGCCGACGGCGAAGTTCCGTCGTTCCTCGCCGACAAGCGCATCCTTGCTTTGGACCTGTCTCTGATCGTAGCTGGCACCAAGTATCGCGGACAGTTTGAAGAACGCCTCAAGACCATCATGAAGGAACTGATGGAGTCGCAGAATTCCATCATCTTCATTGATGAGTTGCACACCCTGGTCGGCGCCGGATCGGCCGAAGGCTCGCTCGATGCCGCCAACATTCTGAAGCCCGCCCTGTCGCGCGGAGAAATCCAGTGCATCGGCGCCACCACGCCCGGCGAATATCGCAAGTCGATCGAGAAAGACCGCTCGCTTGAACGGCGCTTCCAGGCCGTGAAAGTTCCGCCGCCGAACGAAGCCGACGCGGTCAAGATATTGAACGGCATCAAAGAGCGCTACGAGAAGTTCCACGCCGTCACCTACACCGAGGATGCCATTAATTTCTCTGTGTCGCATTCGAGCCGCTATATTCCGGATCGCTTCCTGCCGGATAAGGCCATCGATTTGATCGACGAAGCCGGCGCCCGCGTGAAGTTGCGGCAGACTTCGTTACCGGAAGAGTTGACCGAAGTCCAGAAGCGGATCAAGTTCATCGTCCATCGTATGGAGAACGCCATCGCGAACCACGAGTTCGAGAAGGCGCGCTTCTACTCGGATGAAGAACGCAAAGAGCGCGAAAACCTGCGTGCTCTTCGCGAAAAATACCACCTCGATGAATCCTCCACCGGCGTTGTCGGTCGGGAGGACATCGAGGACGTGGTCAGCCGCTGGACCGGTGTCCCCATCACTTCGATCAAAGAAGAAGAGACGCAGAAACTTCTGCGCATCGAAGAAGAACTGCACCGGCGCATCATCTCGCAGGACAAAGCCATCAGCGCCCTGGCCCGCGCCATCCGCCGCAGCCGCGCCGGACTGAAGAGCCCGAACCGTCCCATCGGATCGTTCCTGTTCCTGGGACCGACCGGCGTAGGCAAAACCGAAGTAGCCAGAACGCTGGCGCAATTTATGTTCGGCAGCGAAAAAGCTCTGGTCCGCTTTGATATGTCCGAATTCATGGAGAAGCACTCGGTCTCGAAGCTGATCGGCTCGCCTCCAGGATACGTAGGCTACGAAGAAGGCGGACAGCTTACCGAACGCGTCAAGCGCGCGCCTTATTCCGTGGTACTGCTTGATGAAATTGAAAAGGCGCACCCCGACGTCTTCAACATCCTGTTGCAGGTCTTTGAAGACGGCCAGTTGACCGACGGCCTCGGCAACACGGTCGATTTCAAAAACGTCATCATCATCATGACGTCGAATATCGGCGCCCGGCACCTGATGAAGCGCGAAGGCCTGGGATTCCAGCACTCGAAAGACGAGATGGTCTCCGAAAAGGTCGAAGACCTGGTGAAGAGCGAGGTCAAACGCACCTTCAACCCCGAGTTCCTGAACCGTGTGGACGAGATCATCCTCTTCATGGCCCTCAGCGAGAGCGACCTGATCCAGATTCTCGAACTGATGGTCACGCAACTGAACAACAACCTGGCCCAACGTTCGATCACCGTCACCGTAGCCGACGAAGCCAAGAAGTGGATCCTGAACCAGACGCTCACCGACCGCAGCTACGGAGCCCGTCCTCTGCGCAGGGCCTTGCAGAAGTACATTGAAGACCCGTTGTCGGAAGCGCTGATCCAGGGAACGATCACCACACGGCCCGCGTTCATCGAAGTGTTCCTCGAGGACAACAAGCTCTACTACCGTCCCGTGGACGCGGAGAAGGCGGAAGGGGTGCTGCTGTACGAAAGCTGATGGTGTGTTGTGTGGGACAGGTGTTCGACCTGTCCAGCCGAGCGAACCTTGGCAGATTTTAGCCGCCAGCGAAATGCTGGCGGCTTTTGTTTGTGGAAGTGGCGATTATTCGTCCGAACCGGATTTAAGCTGATTTGATTTGATCCCAAATTTCTTGCTTGCTGTCGAGGTAAAGTGTGTAGCAGAGCAACTTGGACGAGTTTATCTGTACGCCGACGAAACGGACCGGGCAGAAGAAGTATCCGAAGAGACGAAATTTTTACGGTTAGACCGTTAACATCGTTCTTGACGGCCAGGCCGTGAAGCGGCGCGTACCGTCGGTCTTGCGCCCGCTTCACTTCCACCGAGCAGTTGCTCAGGAACACTCCATCCGATCTGAGGGCCGATCGAACTGAGTTGAAGTAGGGATCAAAAATCTTACTGCCGACGTGAAGAGCTGCGTATTCGTAAGCTATCTTGAGCAGCGCGCGTGGCTCGATGTCTCGTGAATTGAGCGCTGGTTGCACTACGTCAACCATCGATTTCAGGACTTCGATCCCATCGGCGATTCTGACTCGTGAGCCCTCGAGTAAGTTCTCCATTCTAGTTGCGGCGTTTGTAATCTCGGCCTGAGTCGCACCCCTTCTCTCCAAACTGGTTTGGACAGTTTTGGCTGCTGCGGTCAGGGGCTGAATCAGGGAGCCGTCGGGGCGCTGAGATGAGTTGACGCTAAATGTGCCGTTCTTGATCCTGCCTTCAGTCCTTTCGCTCGTCCCCTCGGCGATGCAAGGTTGATTCTCCGCCATAGTCAGCCAAAGGTCAGGGAGTGAGGCTTTGAGGTTGTCGATTGCCAGGCGGATGCCTGAGTTGTCTTTCAACAGCGCCTCAATTTGTCCAAGGAGGCTATTGCAGTGCTGGCAAAGGAAGTTGCATGTCAGCCTGCCTCCAATTACTTCTGGAATAATGTGCTCCTTCGTAAGCTTCGCAGTCCTACAACATCGTGCGGCGCGCTCGGTTGGTGTCAGGGTGCACAATATGCAACGGTCGTCCGTCCATTCGATATGCATCTGTTCCTATGTGAGGCGATAACTATTTCGGCGTGAGTGGCTAATCCCCCGCAGCCTGAACGTTGCTTCGCCTTGGCCGCCCCCCCTTCAACCCATTCACCCGCGCCGCCTTCTTCTTAGCCCGGCTGCGAGACTTCCCGCCTGCTTCACCCATGCGCGCCGCCATCCATTTGCGTGATCCCAGGAATCCTTCGAGCAAGGCCGGTACATAAAAATCCGCGTCAAGTTTGGGGAAATGAATGCCGAAACCTGACGGGCTCAATTCAATGTCTGAGAGTTCCGATGGCTTTGCGTGCTCGAGTCCTTGTGCATCACCGGGACGAAAACTCAGTGCGAGTTTGGAACTGAGTTCGACAACGACGCGTCCGTTCGCGCGATCGTAACGTGCGGATATGGCGCGAGGAAAATCCCTTTGCATTTCGTGTGCTCGGGTGTTTGCCAACTCGAATTCGTCAGGCGATACCATGAAAACGCTCCCATGCGTGGCAAAGTTCTGCCATGTGCTGGTTCACTACTCTCCGAATCTTCCTCATCTGTGGCCTCGAAAATCCGTAGTTTTCTCGAGTCTGAGCCGGACCGGTCGGGCAGTTCAGGATTAGAATCACTTCGCATCCTCGCCCCATCACGTGAACATGCGGCGGCCGGTGATCGTTCGGGTAGACCACCACCCGGAGCCCGCCAAATCTAAAGATCGACGGCACCGAAATATTCTACCACATTTCCTAAGCGCTTGGGTTTATGTTCCAAGATGAATATTGGTATGTTGAAAGTATTGTTTTGCGACCTTCGTGGAGGCAGATGAATCTGTGAACCTGAACCCCAGTTTCCGAGGCCCATCATGTCCAAAGTCAACATCCTAGAGAAATTCTCCAAGATCACCGAATACTGGAAGCCCTACATCGGCGCTGAGCTTAACGGACAGCATGTGAAGTTCGACAAGCTCAAGGGCGAGTTCGTCTTTCACCATCACGACAACGAAGACGAAATGTTTCTGGTGGTAAAGGGACGTTTCCGCATGGAGTTTCTTGACCGTCACGAATGGATCGAGGAAGGGGAGTTCATCGTGGTGCCGCGCGGCGTCGAGCATAAGCCCGTGGCGGACGAAGAATGCTGGCTCCTGCTGTTTGAGCCCGCGGCCACGTTGAATACCGGCAATCTCGCCAACGAGCGGACCGTACGGGAACTGGAGAGGGTCTGAGACAGCCGTCAGCCCTCAGCCGTCAGCTTTCAGTTAACGCCTTGTCTCTGCGCCCAGCGCATCTGTGGTGACGTTTTCCAGCCTGGCCAGTCCATCTGGCTATGTTGCTCCGCCGAATATTCGCCGTAACAGTCTTCGCCTGTTTTGTGGCCATTACCACATTTGGCCAAACCCCTCCCGCTCCCGTCCCCTGCGATCAGAATCCCACCTACCACAAGCTCGATTTCTGGCTCGGTGACTGGGACGTCTTCGACATCAAGTCCGGGCAAAAAGATGGCACCAACCGTATTGAAAAAATCCTCAAAGGCTGCGCCATCATCGAAAACTGGACAGAAGCCGCCGACGGGTCCGAGGGCAAAAGTCTTTTCTACCTCCAGCGCGCCACGGGACAATGGAAGCAGGTCTGGATTGAAGATTCCGGCGGCATGAAAGAGAAGAGCCTTCAGGATTCCTACTCCGGCGAAGGTGTGCGCTTTCAAGGCCAAATTCTTCACAAAAGCGGCGGCTCCCATCTCGACCGCACCACTCTGATTCCGATGAGCGGCGGTCGCGTACGCCAGACCATCGAAATCTCCCGCGACGCCGGCAAGACCTGGGAGATGGTCTATGACGCCGAGTACCGTCACCCCAAATAGCCGCCCCTGTCGGGTTACGTTCGTCACTAGTGTTCGTTCGACTTCGGTACTCTATAAGCCCGCCTCCAATTCCGGCAGCATAGAGACTCACCCGGACCCTCCCTCCTGCGCCGGGATGAAGCAGCCACGCTCATGTTCGATACCGAGTCCAAGGATTCTCAAGTCGTCGAAACCTGGCAGCGTTTTGTGCAGGGATTGCTGGGCGTGCTCGCGCTGATCGGCGCCGCTGCCATGGTCCAGTATTACGCGCCGCCTGAGACCGCCAGCCTCACCCAACAGGTGCATCAACTGACGCAGCAGGTAAACGACCTGGAGCGGCAGGGAGCATTCTCGCCGGCGGCAGTGGACGATGCCCGCGAGTCGGTCGCTTACATCTATGGCATTTACCGCATTTCCGGCGATCCCGGGTCGCCGCCCATTCACGCCCGCGTAGCGGGCACAGGGTTTATCGTAGCGCCCGGCCTGCTGGCCACGAATCGCCATGTTGCCGAACCCTGGTACGGCGACCGCGAAGCCGCCGTCGCCTTGCGCCACGGAGCGACGCCCGTCCTCGAGAAACTGGAAGCTTACTTCCCGGGATCGCCCATTCCGGTTGTCTTGCACACAGTCGTGCTCTCCGGCCACGGAGACCTTGCCATTCTGCGCATCGAGACGACCGCTTTCACCGAAAAATTACAGCCCTTGCCCCTGGCGCCCGCTCCGCCCCGTGTGGGTGATCCCGTCAGTGTCCTGGCCTATCCAATGGGCGTAACTGGAATGGTGGCCAAATCACCCGCGGCGGTCTATGAGCGCCTGTCTTCGCATCAGGATGACGCGGGCACCGCCGGCGAACTGGCCGCGCTCTCCCTGATCCGTCCCTCGGCCACTTTTGGACACATCGGCGACGTCTCCGCCGACAAACTGATCTACGACGCCCCCACTGCCCGGGGCGGCAGCGGCGGCCCCGTGCTGAATACGCGAGGACAGGTCGTTGGAATCAATTCCGCCTACATCGACGGCTTTTCCGGCGGCACGCTCGGCATTACTGCCCAAGATCTCCTACCCCTGATCGAAGCTGCCACCACCCGCTCGTCGGCCACCCTATCCGCAAAGTCAAGGTAGAAGTCTCGCTCCCGCATGCAATTTGTTGCATACGCGGCTATACTTCTCCGCGACCTGTGTCTATTCCCTGGCAGGCAAGTGCTCTGGATTCAGACACATTTGTATCTTGCTGATTTGAATAGCGAATTGGCCTTTGGGCTGCACCAATTGAAGGAATGAATCCTGAGTTGGACCCTTTCGCGCTTGCGGCCTTCGGGAGACAGTCTAAGATTATGTTCCTTCCAGATTTGGGCCAAGATTAAGCTAAAACGAGATTTCACAATGATGAAGATGAAGAATGTGATGGGTGCGGTTGCGTTACTGGGTGTGGCATTGTGGACCGGGTGCGCGACTGGCGGCGGCGGCCATACCGGTGGAAATATAACGGTCAAGCTGACGACGGCTAACAACCAGAACATTGTGGGTGTGACGCTCACTCTTCAGTTGACTGCGACCGTGTCGAATACGGACAATAAAGCCGTGACCTGGGCTCTGACCCAGAGCGGGGTCGATTGTTCGCCCACCTGCGGCATGCTGAGTTCGAGCGGCCTTTACGCTGCCCCCGCCGCCCCACCGAAACCGACCAAGGTGGACATTACAGCGACTTCGGTTGCGAATACCCAAGCCTCGGCTACCTTTACGATCACCGTCTTTCCGATCACCCCAACCGTAACCCCCGGACCGGCCAGCGTTGGCGTCGGCTTGCAGCAGCAGTTCGCAGCGCCCGTGACGCCGGACACCGCTCCGCAGACCGTAACCTGGCAGCCGCTTTCCGGCACACTCTGTCCTGCCGACGATTGCGGCACCCTGAATTCATCGGGCGTCTACTCGGCCCCAGGCGCCATCCCCTCGGGCGGCCCGTTCTTTGTGTCAGCCATTTCCACGGTTGATCCTCCAAACTGGATCGGAACAGCCACGGTTACGGTTGTGACTTCACGATTGAGCGGGCATTACGCATTTCAATTTTCCGGATATGACACTTCCAACCACCCTATAGCCCTTGCTGGCGCATTCGTTGCGAACTCCAACAACACCATCCAGGGCGGTACTCTCGACGAACTCACCTCCGCCGGGCACAATCGCTGTACCATTCTTTCGTCCAGCAGCTATGCCTTTGCCAACAGCAACGGGTCATCTCACAACAGCAACGATCACGGTTCCCTTACGTTGAAAACCACGTCGGGAGCGTGTTCCGTAAATGCCCGCACCTTCAATTTTGTGCTGCGAACCGACGGCAACGGCCAGATGATCGAGTTCGACTCGGTTGGCCGCGGATCGGGCAAACTTTCCCTGGCCTCGGGGACTTTCAATAACAATCTGCTGAGCGGAGGTTTTGCCTTCGGCCTCAGCGGTGCCGACATCGTCAGCGGCAAACGCGCTGGATCGGCCGGTTTCTTCGTAGCGGATGGCGCGGGCAATATCGGTTCCCCTCCGGGCCTGTTCGATATTAACGATGGCGGCGTGATCACCTCCAGTTCTCACGTGACCGGTTCCTACAGCATCGCCTCGGACGGCACCGGTTCGATGACGCTGGTTGATAACGATCATGGCGGCGCGACCTACCAGTTCGCTCTCTATGTCGTAGGAGGAAAGGCCGGAAATGCGACCAATCCGTTAACCCTCTACGTGATCGCAACCGATCCTTTGTCGAATCACCCAGCAGTCGTCGGCACGATTGTTGCTCAGGATAAAATGCAGGCGTTCGATAAGAGCGCTCTAAATGATTTTGTGGTGACGAATCTCACCGGAGTCGATAGCACCGGAATGCACGCTCAGGTGTCGTTGACCACCGCCAAGGGCGATGGCAACGGAAACATATCCGCCAGCTACGACGCCAATAACGCTGGCACCATCGTCGCGGCCAAGACCTTCACGTCAACCTACAGCGCCACGGGCACTTCCCCGGTTGGCCGTTATACCGTGGACTGGCTGAGCCCGGCCGTACACTTTGTCCTCTATCTCAATGCTGCCAACCGTGGCTTCATGCTTGAGATCGACAACAAAACTTCAAACGAGGTCTACACCGGTAGCATGGACCCACAGCCGGCCGGCGGTCTATCGACCTCGGAAATGGTGGGTACTCTCGACGCCGCTACCGTGAGTTCCGGCAGTCCGAACGCAAGCCCGGTTGCCATCAACCTGTTCAATTCTTTCGGCACTTTAACCACGTTTACAGTCGCAGGTGCGCAGGACGAAACCGGCCAGTCCGCCGGACAATCTCTTGTCGGGACCGGCACGTTTGATGCGACGACCACTACCGGAAAAATCACATTGACCCAACCCGCCGCGACCACTTATGTGTACTACCCGATCGATAACCCGAAGCCGAGCTTCCTCATCCTGCACTTCGAAATGATCGACGTCACCGCAGGCCAAAAGGATGCGACGATCATTTTCGGAGAGAGATAAAACGCAGTGGCCGTTCGCGAGGCGGAAAAGGATTTAGCCTGCGACCCAAGAGGCAGCTTCCGCGCAGGCATTTTCCCTCTATTTGGAAGTAGACAGCTTGCAGGAAGTACTCAATCGAGTGAAGAAGGCGGGAGCGAAAATCACCATGCCCATCACCGAACGGTTTTACGGCATGAAGGAATTCGCGTTTGAAGATGCGGACGGGTACACCATCACGGCGGCTGAGAAGATGTGAACCGGCAAGCTGCAAGTATCGCGAAGGCGTGGGGGTCGGCGTCCCACGAAACCTGGAAGCCAGCAATTCACCGCGGGGAAGATCCCGAGACGCTCACAGGACGGGGATGGTCACTCTTGGCTTCGCCGCCAAGCCACGTTTGCTTCGCATTTTTTCCTCGTCGTAGCTGGCGATGAGTTGCTGCACCAGGTCGATCATCTTTTTCGGATCCGTTTCTTGTTGGGCCCGTGCGGCAAGCTCTTCCCAAGCGCGGGAGGCGGGCGCATCGCCGACTGCAGGGGTGACGCCGACAACGGCGGCTTCGCCCTCTTGTTCCTCGACAGGATCCATCTTGGCAATTTTCTTCACCAACGCCACCGGCACACGCTCGTAGTATGTATCGCGGTTTCCCACGGTCTTTGCTCCTTCTCCCACTTCCCGAAAGTAGCATTCTCCAGGCGCTACGGGTTACATCTTTTGGCCGTGCATCGCCGTCCGTTAGCCTCGCTATCCTGTTCATTTAGCATCTCTAAAACGCCAATCTTTGAGCCGTTGCGATCAGGGCCAGAATTGATAAATTTTTCGCGTTGCATGATGTCGGGTGTGTAGGTTACGATTACGTCTCGTTAGCTTAACGTTTACGGATAGCACGGAGATCTCATGAGCTCTCGATCGAACCCCAAACCTCCAATGAATTTCAAAACCATGGCGCAAGCCGACGTTCCGCAGGGCCGCAATGGCAAGCACAAGGATGTGGTCACGAAGATCCTGTCGGACCTGGATCGTCTGCCGGAAGGCATAGCCCTCAAGGTGCCATTGGCAGAATTGGTGGAAAGCAAGGAGAAGGTACGTTCCGCGCTGAATCGCGCGATTCACAAGAGCGATCGGAATGTCACCACCGCCAGCGACGCCGACTTCCTCTATGTCTGGAATGAAATCGCCTAGAGAGGCGCGCAGATCGCAAAGCTGCAATTCCGGAATTAAGCAAAGAAAAAGGGTCGCATCTCTGCGGCCCTTTTATCTTGCGAACGACTACAGGCAAGCGACCAACGAGGCTTTACCGCCGTCCCCGTCCACCGCCACCACCATGATGTCCGCCGCCTCCACCGCCCGGTCCGCGACCTCGGCCACCACCGCCGCCGCCCGGACGCCGCCGGCGATTGCGATCACCACCGCGGTTATCGCGGCCGCCTTCCGGACGAGCCGATACAGCCCCTGCCGGTGCGCCTTCGCCTTCCACGCGATTGAAGTTCGGCTCATCGTCGGCGTCAAAATCCGCGCCGCCTTCGATCACCGCCGTCGGCTCTCCATGGGCAACCGCCGCCGGCGCTGCAAAACCCGCGTCCGATGCGCCGCCTTCCATGTCCGGAGGAGGCGGAGCCCCGCCCATCTTTGCGCGTTGCTCTTTCAGGATCGCCTTGCGTGACAGCTTGATGCGATTGCCTTCAACGGCCAGAACCTTCACGAGGACCTGGTCGCCTTCCTTCAGTTCGTCCTTAATGTCCTTGATTCTGTGCTCGGCCACTTCGCTGATGTGCAGCAAACCATCGGTGCCCGGGATAATTTCGACGAACGCCCCAAACTCTGCCAGCCGCGTGACTTTCCCGAGGTAGGTCTTGCCGACCTCGGCCGTCGCCGTAAGGTCGCGGATGATTTGCAAAGCCTTGTTCGCCGACGTTTCATCGTTGGAGGCAACGTTAACCTTGCCGCTGTCTTCGACGTCGATCTTCACGCCCGTCTGCTCAATGATGCTGCGAATCATCTTGCCGCCCGGCCCAATCACGTCGCGAATCTTGTCGACCGGAATCTGCAAGGTGTAAATACGCGGAGCGTACGTCGAAACCTTCTCGCGCTGCTCCGTCAGCACTTCGCTCATCTTGTCGAGAATGTGGAGCCGTCCGCGCTGCGCCTGCGCCAACGCTTCGCGCATGATCTGCGAAGTGATGCCGGCCACTTTGATGTCCATCTGAAGCGCCGTGATGCCGTCGCGCGTGCCGGCCACTTTGAAGTCCATGTCGCCGTAGTGATCTTCCGCGCCAGCAATGTCGGTCAGGATGGCGTAGGCATCGCCTTCTTTCACCAGTCCCATGGCCACTCCCGCGACCGGAGCTTTCAACGGAACGCCCGCATCCATCAAAGAAAGTGAAGCGCCGCAAACCGTCGCCATCGACGACGACCCGTTCGATTCCAGAATGTCGGACACGACGCGCATGGCGTAAGGCCACTTGTCTTCGGTCGGAAGCACGGCTGAAATCGCACGATCCGCTAAAGCGCCGTGCCCGATTTCGCGCCGGCCCGCGCCGCGCATGAACGCCACTTCTCCCACTGAAAACGGCGGGAAATTGTAATGCAGCATGAATCGTTTCTTGGATTCGCCCTGGAAGCCTTCCAGCCGTTGCATGTCGTCGCTGGTGCCGAGAGTAGTAGTAACCAATGCTTGTGTTTCCCCACGGGTAAAGATGGCGCTGCCGTGGGTACGCGGTAGAACGCCGGCTTCCACCCAGATTTCGCGAACCTGATCGAAGGCGCGGCCATCAGGACGGCGCTTATTCTTGATCACCGCGTCGCGGAAAATATTCTCGCGCAAAGCCTCGTAGTATTTCTCCAGCTTCGGCTTGGCCTTTTCGTCGTCAGCCGGGAGCGCAGCCACCAGTTCCTTTTTGATCGCGCGAACCAGTTCGTAGCTTTCGGCTTTCGGATGCTTCTCCGTATCGAGCGCATCGGTCAAACGCGCGCCGACTTTCGCCTCCAGATCTTTGTAATAGGCGGTGTCGAATTCGGGCGGAGTCACGGTGCGCTTCTTCTTGCCCACCTTCTCCCGCAGACCGTTGATCGCGGCGCAGATTTTCTTGATCTCGGTGTGCGCGAACTCGATCGCGTCGACAACCGTCTCTTCTTTCACTTCTTTCGCACCCGATTCGATCATCACGATCGCTTCCGAGGTGCCGACCACCATGATATTGAGCAGGCTTTCGGCCATCTCAGCGTAGGTGGGATTCGCGATGAAGCGTCCTTCCACCAACCCAACGCGCACAGCGCCGATGGGGCCGAGGAAGGGAATATCGGAAAGAGTAAGCGCGGCGGAAGCGCCGTTAATGCCCAGTACATCGGGATCGTTGTCGGTGTCGGCGGAGAGAACGAATGCGATCACCTGGGTTTCGCACTTAAAGCCTTCGGCAAACATCGGACGGACGGGCCGATCGATCTGGCGGCTGGTGAGCACTTCGCGCTCACTCATGCGGCCTTCGCGCTTGATGAAGCCGCCGGGGATGCGTCCGCCGGCGTAGGTGTATTCGCGGTAGTCGACGGTCAGTGGGAAAAAGTCGATGCCTTCGCGGGGATCAGGATTGGCGACCGCTGTCGCCAGCACAACGTTTTCGCCCATGCGCACGACGGCTGATCCGTGGGCCTGTTTGGCCAGTTTTCCAGTTTCAAATGAGAGGATCTTGCCGCCGGCGAGTTCGACGGAAGCTGTTGTCGGTACAGGTTTCATTGTGGTTTCCTTTTTGGGCACGAGGATTCTCGTGCGGTGCGGAGTTCGCACGGATAGGCGGATGCCAGTGGGTCGGGGTTGGAAAAACGCACTTTAACAGAGGCTCTCGGAGTCTAGGAACCGGCTCCCCACGGAGCCGGTCGCGCTTATTTGCGGATGCCGAGCTTCGAAATGACGATTTTGTATCGTTCCGAGTCGTACTTCTTCAGATAGTTCAGCAGGCGACGCCGCTTGCTGACCAGGATAAGAAGTCCGCGGCGCGAGCCGTGGTCTTTCTCGTGCGCTTTGAAATGCTCCGTCAATTGACCAATGCGTTCGCTTAACAGCGCGATTTGAACTTCCGGACTACCCGTATCGGTCGCGTGCGTGCGATAGGTGTCAATGACAGTCTGTTTTTGCTCTCTGGCTAGCACTAACCTGTTGCTCTCCTGTTGATATTCGTTTGGTAACGTCTTCGAGGTTAACACGTTGCCGCGACATCTAGCAAGCGGCGGCCGGTCTGACCGCCGAGCTCACAGAGTTCGCGGAGGAAGAACGCGCGTGACTTTAGCGCGCTCAAGAAACCAACGGCCTTTCGATTGTTGACGCTGCAAGCGCCCGTCCTTTTCCTCGCACCTTCGGCGGCTTTTGGACATCCAACCTCGAACACACGCTGCATTCTCAAATTCAAGTTTCCGGAGGTCAAACCATGGCCGAAACCGTTCGCAAAGCTCTATGGGTTCCACTCCATGCCAAGCCCGGCAAAGAGGCAGCGGTAGAGAGCTTCCTCAAAAGCGGCTTGGCGTTGGTGCAGCAGGAACCCGCCACCACTGCGTGGTTTGCCGTCAAACTCGGCCCGTCGATGTACGGCATTTTTGACGTATTCCCCGACGACTCCGGACGTGACGCTCATCTGACCGGCGCGGTCGCGAAAGCCCTGATGGCCAACGCGGCGGAATTACTGGCCGAACCGCCGAAGATTGAAAAACTGGAAGTGCTGGCGGCGAAGCTTCCGTAAGAAGCGGTCCATAAATCGCCACGACGCTGATTCCTCTCGACTTGCGAAGCGATGTCCCTTCGTGTGTTTGGAAAGCGCATTTTGGCAACCGCACAGCCGCTCCAGCATCTATTCTTTAGGGAATCATTATGAGCGATCAAACCCTCGACGAACTGTGCAAGGATTGCGGTCCCACATTCACCGCTTTCCTGGAAGAAATGGCCGCGCATAATAAAGAAACAAAGGACGAACTGGAGGCCAAGGTCGTGTGTCCGACTTGCGGTAAGGTTCACGAATACCGGCCGCAGGAGTCCAAAGAGGCGGCTCCGCGGCCGTCGTAACCCACCGTCGTATACCCTGCGACTCATGGCACACTCTTCCCTGCGACTTCCAAAATAGGCCTTTCTGGGGTTGGGAAAACCCTTGCTAGCGGGGGCGGCTTTTCCCAACCGTCCAGCCGACTTCCCCTAAGTCATTACTTTCCCGGCCGCTTCACACTCCCATGGCCCCCGCCAGTACCCGGCCGAATTCGCAGCCGATGACGCGGCAGCCACCAACCGTCACGAAGAGCTGGATCTGGCTGCTGGCCTCATTAAGCTCTCCCGGTCATCGGAGGGAGCCTCAGACGCCGTGCTGGCCACGGCTCTGGTCAGCGGATCGTCTTCAATCAGCGTTCGCGTCGAGCGCCCGCTGAACTGGAAAGCGGGGAATCGACGGTGGCGGAGCACCTGGCACTGGATCCCACCTGGGTTGCTGACTCTGGTCGTTGCCCTCGCTGGCAACTATGGGGCCACTCTCGCCCTGACACGCCGACTAACCGAGTTGCTGGTTCCGTAGTCTCAGAGTTGTCGCCCGGTGTATATCCAGTTCCCGAATTTACAAATCTCTACTACTTCCTCCGCAAGCCCATACCCGCGGCAGCGTTCCTCATGAAATTCACGGACGCATCTGCCAGCTATCCGCACCGAACCACGGAGGATGTATGACGCTAGAGAACCGCACCACGGTGTTCTATGTCGATGACAATGTAAAGTCGAGCCGATTACTTACCAGCGTCCTGGAATCTAGCGGATTCCGCGTAATCGCAGCCCACGATCCCGTCGAGGCTCTTGGGCTTTGCAAACAAACCAGTTTTGATCTTGCCCTTCTGGATTACGACATGCCCGAGATGACCGGTTCGCAACTGGCACAGGAAATCAAGTTCCGGGTACCCGATGCTCCCGTCGTCCTGATCTCAGGTTACGCGGCGCTGCCTCCGACGGAATTGGTGTTCGTCGACGCCCACTTTGGATTGGGAACCTGCCTCGACGATCTCCTGTGGACCCTGGAGATGCTGGCGGGAACGGTTGCAGCGTCGCCGACCGCTTGTCAACACACGATACAGCGTGTGGATTCGACCTGAGCAATTGGGGCGTAAACCGCCCAGGGCGATAACAGAACATAGATGAGGCAATTATTTGAGGCTGGCGTGCATCTCATTTTGCCTGTTGAAACTGACGCGCAAAGTGCGTTCTGAGCCCACTGGGAAGTTCCCCGCAAGAGCGTTGGATTGGTCGAAAAACGGATCGCGGGATTGCGCACGCACCCGCAACTTATGTTGCCCTGCGCCGATCTTCACTTGCTCTTTTTCAAAGTTGTGATCTCTGCCAAATAGCCCCATTTTCTTTCTGGTCGTACTTCGGAGCTTTCGCTGGAAGATCGTCTGATTGTCCACCCAAATCGTTACATTCGCCTGCGGAATTGGATTCTCGATCTGCAGGTCGACGGTTGCCAAATGAGTTGGTGACTCCGACCCAGTCCCAGGAGAAATGTGAGAGAGGGGCGGCGCCGCGGGATCGAGCGCGACGGGCGCCTGAATCAGATCCGATGGAGTTACCCCCCCAGTTTGTCTAGACATCCCCGGGGAGAATGACCGTGTGGAAGCGATGTACCGGCTAGTGCCGTACAGAGCTATCACAAGAAGGAGAAAAGGCAGGGGACGAAGAAAAGGGAATTCGTTCCACTTTCTCCGGGCCGCGCAAACCAGAAAATTAGAAAGGTCGCCGATACCTCGGGAGTCCTGCGGTTTCGCATGAATGCCCAATCCAGGCACGACTCGGTCGCGCAGGGGAACTCGGTCCCAAGGTGCGCGGTCCGCTGGTTTCGCGGACTGTTGTTTAGTCTTGCTCCACGGTTCGTGTCCGGCCAGCACGTTTTGCAGATCGAGAGACATTTCCATCCCTCGCTGATAACGTTCCCCAGGATTTTTTGCCAGCGCCCGCGAAAGGACATAGTCGAGACCCTCCGGAAGATCTGGTTCCAGAGCGATCGCCGGAACGGGTTCGTGACTGACCACCTTGAGTGAGATCGTAATGGGACTGTTGCCCTGAAACGGGCGGTGGCCCGTGAGAAGCATGTAGAGAATCACGCCCAGCGAGAACAGATCGGAGCGGCCGTCGATCGGCGCGTCATTTAGTTGCTCCGGCGACATGAACGCCGGCGTTCCCCAAACCTCGCCGTGGCCGGTCAGGCTGTCGGCGCTCAGCGTCGCGATTCCAAAATCCGCGATCTTCGCATGCCCTTCCTCGGTGATTAGAATATTGGCCGGCTTGAGGTCCCGATGAATGACGTTTTGTCCATGGGCGCAGTCGAGCGCTTCCGCGACTTCAATCGCAAGCCGGACCGCCTCGTCGGACGTAAGCCTGCCCTTTTCCTCCAGTACCTTGTCGAGGGACTTTCCCCTGACACACTCCATAACAAGGTAGAGCGCGTGTGTGTCAGGGTCCTCGCCGACGTCGAAAATTGTGACGATGCCGGCGTGAGAAAGCCGTCCCGCAGCTTCGGCCTCACGGCGAAACCGTTCTCGAAATTCGGACTCCGCTACCTTGGTCGGGCTGTCAAGCGAAATTGTTTTGATTGCAACGGTGCGGTTAATCTTCGGATCGCGCGCGCGGTACACAATCCCCATCGAGCCTCTTCCGAGCTCGTCGAGGATCTCGTATCTACCAAAGCGAAGATGTCGCGCCCTATCCATTCCGTGTCGCCCGGTGGACGGTATTAGCAAGATCGTAGCAAACAGTCACGGAATTCACTGGGCTCTTCGGTGCAGCCCTGGGGTTACGGCGGTAACGGTTAATCTCCTCAATGTAGTACGCCCTACGCAAAAGCAAAGGGCGACCGAATTGGCCGCCCTGCTGGAATTGTTTCTTGGAACCGCTTAGAGCATCTTGGCGCTGTCTACGTGAATGCTGTCACCCTCGACCTCTCCGGTGACCGCGACATGATGGCCTTCATGGCCCTTCAAAGCTTCCGGATTCTTTACCGTCAGAACCTTCTGATCCGTATCGGTGACCACGACCATGCTGGCGCCGCCCTCCAGGCATTTCTTGGTGCACTCCGCGGCGCCTTCATGCGCGCCTTTTACGCCACACTTGGAATCGCTGATCCAGCCGTTGACCGTGGTTGCATTCCCTGCGAACGACGCGGTGGCCAACAACGAAACCAGCGCGAGGGCAGCTAATCCAAACAGAAATTTACGCATGACACTCCTCCTGAGACTTTCCGACGAAGAAATTTTGACGCCCTTAGGATTCCTGAACTCTACCACAACCCCAGGAGGGCCGCATCCGGGAATCCGGCCATGCGCTATTTCTCATTTTTGGCGCGCCCGGTCGCAGGTTTGGGAGGCTGTTCAGGCGCCACATAGACATACTCTCCCGGACGTGTATAGTGCAACTGCTCGCGAGCTTCCCGTTCGATGGCGCGATGGTCGGTCTTGAGAGCCTTGATGCGCTCCACGTATTCGTCGTTCTCTTTTTGCAGGCGTTCCACTTCGCTCTGCATGGCCAATTTGTCCGCGCGTTTTTGTTGGTAGACCACCATGCCATTGGTTCCGAACATGGCATGCAGTAACAGGAGCAGCGTGATTACCAGGGCGGCCGCGGTGCCCACGCGGCGCCATTCGGACGCGATCCATGACCATACCGGGCGTGTGTGCTCAACGTAGCGAGCCGCCATTTCTTCCGCTCGCGGCGCCTGCTCTTCCAGGGCCGCGCGCAGCCCTTCGCCGGAATACTGGCGTGGAAAAATGCGCTTGCGGGATGGCGGCCCTAGTCGAAGATCCATGATTTTGCTGCTCTGCCCAACTTATCGAGTCCTTCTTTGCTGCGCGCTTCCGTGTATGCCCGCACCACAGGCTCCGTCCCCGAAAGGCGGTAACACACCCACGATCCGTCGGCGAGCCCCAGCTTGAGCCCGTCGGTGCGAACCACGCTAGCAACTTGATTTCCGTAAAACTCAGTCGGATCGCGGCGTAACCTTTCAGTAAACTTCGCCTGCGCCTCGGGCGTCAAGCGGAAGTTCTCCCGCCGGGCATAGAA
Organism: uncultured Acidobacteriota bacterium; assembly: GCA_963799305.1. Classification (GTDB taxonomy): domain Bacteria; phylum Acidobacteriota; class Terriglobia; order Terriglobales; family Acidobacteriaceae; genus Acidiflorens. The sequence continues at coordinate 453,946 of CAWCWX010000006.1, forward strand.
GGAACCAACTTCGGCAAACAGAGCTCCCAGTTGCTTGCCCAACGATGCGCCCCGCCGCGCCACCATTTCACAACACAGCAGCCCCGCCAGCACCCCGTCTTTTTCCGGCACGTGTTTGCGGATCGACAGCCCCGCGCTCTCCTCGCCGCCGATCACGATTTTGTCCTCTTGGATCAGTTCACCGATGTACTTAAACCCAACCGGAGTCTCGTAAAGCGGAATCTTGTGTTTTTCCGCCAGAGCATTGATCAGGTTGGTCGTGACCACAGACTTGCCGACGCCGTTCCGCCAGCCGCGCGTTTCGACGAGATAATCGAACAGTAGTGAAACGATATAGTTTGGCTGGACGAAAGTGCCGTCCTGATCCACGATCCCGAAGCGGCCCGCGTCGCCGTCGGTCGCGATACCGATCCCGGCCCCCGTCTCCCGCATCTTGCTTCGAAGATCTTCCAGAAGATGATCGTCCGGCTCCGGAGCATGGCCGCCAAACAGCACGTCCCGGTAATCGTGCACAGTAGCGACCTCAACGCCGGACTCGCGCAGGATCGCGTCGGAATATCCGCGAGCCGCTCCCCATAGCGGGTCGAATGCAACTATGAGGCCGGACTTTTCGATCACGTCGAAGTCCACGATTTCGCGCAGTCGCGAAAGATACATCCGCCGCGGGTCAATTGGCTGGGCCTTGCCTGCCGCTGTGGAGACGGGTCTCTGACCCATCGGATCTCGGTCGTATGCCTCGATCTCCGCTTCAATGGCCTCGGTGGTTTCCGGCAACGCCGGCGCCCCATCAGCAGTGGAGAACTTGATGCCGTTGTACTCCGCATGATTGTGCGAAGCCGTGAAGTTGATGGCGCCATCCGCTTTCGCCTGCGGCACCGCGTAGGAAATGGCCGGAGTGGGGACGGCCTCGGCAATCACCAGCGGCGCGATCTGGTAGCTGGACAGAATCTCCGCCGCCATCGCGACAAAAGTCTCCCCGAGAAAACGTGGATCGCGCCCGACGACTACCTTTGGCGACCTGAAATGTTGCGAAGCCACATACCGCGAAATTCCGTGCACCGCCCGCCGGACATTCTCAAAAGTAAACTCCTCCCCCACGATCGCGCGCCAGCCTGACGTCCCAAATCTGATGTGCATCGCCATGGTTGCCTCGAAATGGGTTGCCTCGTATCCTGCCAGGGAAAGTAACGCGATTCTATATGACCGACAAGAGACTGGTTCTCACCACCTGCGGCTCCGCCGAAGAAGCGCGCCGTATCGCTCAGGAACTTGTGCAGCGCCGCCTGGCCGCCTGTGTAAACATCGTGCCGCAGGTGGAATCCGTGTATCGCTGGAAGGGTGAAATCGAGAGCGAGTCAGAATGGCTCCTGATTATCAAGACGACGGAGGACGCGTCTGAGCGCCTTCGCTACGCCCTCGGCAAACTACACTCCTACGAAATACCGGAATGTATCGCGATCGCAATCGAGGATGGTAACGCCGACTACCTTGACTGGATCGGCGAATCGGTGGACTGAGTAGCGCCGGGACGCATGTATCACCGTGGAAGAGTGGCCCTTATGGGCCTGTGTTAGCCGTTAGAAATGAATGCCGGCTTCAGTCGTGGCAGCGACGAAGCGGCGGGTTATCCCCGCCGCTAGCCGCAGTTGGGTGAGTTACTTGCCATTTCTGTCCTGATGTAAGTCGCGCCGGTCGTGTCGGACGTCCTTCTTGTCGTGATGAATGTCTCGCTGATCGTGGCGAACATCCTTCAGATCGGCATGGCGGTCGGCGCGGTCGTGTCGGACATCGCGCTTGTCATGGCGGGCATCAGCGCGGTCCTTCGCTAGGTCAGCGGTATTGCCGGTGCGTTTGTCCCGGGCAATATCGGCGCGGTCGTGATTCAAATCGCGGCGGTCGTGATTAACATCCTTTTGATCGTGGCGGACGTCGCGCACGTCCTGGTGGCGGTCGCGGCGGTCGCCGCGCAGATCGCGGTGATCCTGTCGCAGATCCTGTTTATCTTTGTGAGTGTCGGTGGGCGTGCTGGTTTGACCAAAAGCCATCGCTCCGGCCAGCGTGAGAAATCCCAAACTCAATAGGTGTCGTCGCATCTGTCTCGCTCCTGAGGCTTCCTGCCTTCGTATCGCTTGAACACGAAGTGGGAAAGAAAGTTTCGCCGAGGACGAGCAGTCAACCAAGATGCTGACAGGACAGCGCCTATTACCTTAGTAACTCGGGCTTACGTGCGCGCAAGTTCAGCCGCGTGTAATCCAAAGTCCAGGGCGGGCTGTCTTCCGAAGACATTCGCGTTAGATGTTGAAGAAATTGTTCTCGAATCTCTGCGGTCGGCAAGCGTTCCAGATGACGATGTAGCACAAAAGTCCGGAGATATCCCTGAAACTCCTCGCTCGACGAAACCGTGACCGCAGCGGTCTCCAGACCGGTTTGAATGGATTCAAATCCCGCGTGCCGCATCCGCGACTCTGCGCTCTCTGCGTCCGAAAAATACCACGGTTCGGTAAAATGGCCCAGCCATTCTACGAACTCGGCCGTTTCCGACAGCGCTCGTACTCGTCCCCGCAGGCGCGCGATGTTCGGGCCTCCACCACACTGCGCGTGTAGCCAGCCGCCCGGTCGTAGCGCCATAAACAGGTTGCGGAATAACAAGTCATGGTCGTGGACCCAGTGAAATGACGCCGTGCTGAAGATACCGTCGAAGGCTTCGTTGAAGGGAAGTGCGATCAAGTCGGCGGCCACGAACTGTGCGCGCTCGCCGAACTCCGCCTGAAGATTCGGGCGAGCATGCATCACCATGTTGCGGGAGAGGTCGAGGCCCACGACGCGCCCGCGCGGCAGGTTGTGCAACAAGAGTTGGGTCAGTCTTCCAGTCCCACAGCCCGCGTCCAGCACGCATTCATCGCCGCGCAGACGCAAGTCGCTCAGCACGCGTTGTCCCCACAGGAATTGGGGTGCGGACAGTTGGTGGTAGTCGGCGGCGTTCCATTCGCGGGAAACAGTAGGGCCCGTGTCAGTCATGGACGTGATAGTTAACTATAGTTTATAGTGTGACAGATATCTATGTTAAACCACAGTTCGATGCCATCCCATAGGCGCATTTGCGGGGCCGTCCGCCTGCTGGCGATCGGCGCGATTTGTCTGAGTGCGCATTCGTTGCCGGCCCAGTGGATCGGCAAACAGACCGGCTGCTATGCGGATTCTATCGTCGCCAATCCCAACCGGCCGACCGTGGCTGACCCCGCCGATATCACGCAATATGGTGTTCTGGAGTTGGAATACGGCTGGGATCGAGTCTGGCCCGAAGACGATGCTCACCAGACCTCGTTCGGCGGCTTGCTGAAATTTGGCCTGCTGTGCGACGTGGAACTGCGCTGGAACACGACCTCTTATATCTGGCAGACGGACTTTGCGGGAACGCAAAGCGGAACCGGCGACAACTGGATCGGCCCGCAGATTCGGATTTACCATCAAACCCGGCGCGTCCCGTCGCTCGCCTTCAGCTACGCCGTCAAGATCCCTTCCGCCAGTTCCCGCAACGGTCTCGGCTCGGGGCACGTCGATCACGCGCTTACGTTTCTCGCGAGCAAGGACATCGCCGGCTTCCATTTTGATTTCAATGCCGCTCATTTCTGGATCGGTCAGGGCAGCGCTCGCGGTTTCAGCGAGAATAACGAACTCAACCTCGCCTTCGCGCACAAGATTCGTGGCCCGCTGCAATTGACCGGAGAGTTTTATGGCGATACCCAACTGGACTCATCCACGCCCGGTTTCGCGTCCTCGCTATGGGCGCTGACCTACACCATCACGCCGCGACTGGTGATTGACGGCGGGTTTGAAGCGGGGCTCACTTCCGGCGGACCCCATCGTCACGCCTTCTTCGGCGTCACCTATTCGATCGCAAACCTTTATCCAGGATTCCGGCGCAGCAAGCCAAGCGGTCCGGCCGCGAAGTAGGTGTTCTAGATTGCCGCCAGCCCGTGGTCGAGATCCGCGAGAATGTCGTCCACATCTTCGATCCCGACGGAGATGCGCACCAGCCCGTCGGTGATCCCGATCTTGCGACGCCCTTCTTCGCCATATGCGGCATGAGTCATCGTTGCCGGATGCGAAATCAAAGTTTCCACTCCGCCGAGCGATTCCGCCAGCGAGCAGATTTGTACTTTGCGCAGCATCTTGTTGGCATTGTCGAGAGACCCGGTTTCAAAAGCGATCATCGATCCAAAGCCCGACATCTGCCGCTTCGCCAACTCATGCTGCGGATGGTCCGGTAATCCGGGATAAAAGACTTTCTGCACTTTTTTATGTTGTGACAGGAACTCGGCAACCTTGCGCCCGCTCAAATCGTGCTGCAACATACGAACCGCCAGTGTTTTCACGCCGCGCAGAATCAGCCAGCACTCGAACGGCGAAAGTATCGCTCCCGCCGCTTTTTGCAGGAACGCGAGTTTCTCGCTCTGCTCGGCCTTGGTGCAGACGACGACTCCTCCCAGGCCGTCGCTATGGCCGTTGAGAAATTTTGTCGTGGAATGCACGACCATGTCCGCGCCCAGCGCAATCGGGCGCTGAAAATATGGAGACATGAACGTGTTGTCCACCACCACTTCGATCCCGCGCTGATGCGCCAGGTCGCTGATCGCGCGGATGTCGCAGAGTTCCATCAGGGGATTGGTCGGAGTCTCGAGATACACGATTCGCGTATTTTTCTGGAGCGCCTGCTCCACGTTCTTGACGTCCGAAGTATCGACGTAGGTAAACGTCAAGCCGAAGTTAGTGAAAACCTGATTGAACAGCCGGGGCGTGCCGCCGTAGAGGTTGTGCCCCGCTATCACATGGTCGCCGGATTTGAGAGTGCTGATGATTGCGTTGATGGCCGCCATGCCGCTGGCAAAAACTTTCGATACCGTGCCGCCTTCGAGGGCTGCCAGGTTCGTTTCCAGTCGGTCGCGCGTCGGATTCGAGACACGCGCATACTCGTAGCCTTTGTGCTTTCCGATTTCTTCCTGAAGGTAAGTAGAAGTAGGGTAGATGGGCACGCTGATCGCGCCAGTAGCCTCGTCGGCTTCCTGTCCGACGTGGATAGCGGTGGTGGCGAAACCGGGTTGGGTCTTGGTCAAGGGAACTCCTGGAAATGCAGCTCTCAGCTTTTAGCTCAGTATCAGGTGACTACGGTGCATAAAGTTGCGATCAGCAGCTAAGAGCTAAGAGCTAATGGCTGAGAGCTGAGAGCTTCTTTTCAAATTCCGCCTTCAAAAATCTTCTTCGACAAATATCGCTCCGCGGAATCGGGGATCAGTGTGACCACCCGTTTCCCCGTCCCAAGTTTTTTGGCGATCTTCAAGGCCGCGAATACGTTTGCCCCCGCACTCGATCCCCCGAGTATGCCTTCGCGGGCGGCGAGTTCCTTCACCATGCCGAAAGCCTGATCGTCGGTGACCATCATAATTTCGTCGCAGACCGATGCGTCGAAGTTCCCGGGAATGAAGCTGGCCCCGATCCCTTCCACCTTATGCGGACCAGGTTGCCCTCCGCCCAGCACCGATCCCTGGGTTTCGACCGCTACGGTGTAGACCTTGGGCAATCGTTCTTTCAAAAAGCGGGCAATGCCGGTAAACGTTCCAGCAGTGCCAGAGCCCACGGTGACGGCGTCGATGCGGCCTTCCATCTGTTCAAAGATTTCGTGGGCCGTCGTCTGGTAGTGGTAATCGGGGTTGGCCGCGATTCTCGAACTGAGCCGTCATGAACGCCGACGCGTCGGTCGCCACCAGTTCATGTGCACGACGGATTGCGCCTTGCATGCCTTCGTCTTCCGGAGTGCGAGTGACCTCGGCCCCCAGGGCCCGCATGATCGTCACTTTTTCTTCGGAGAATCTTTCCGGGACAAACAACCGTACTTTGTATCCCCGATTGACGCCAATCAGCGCCAGGCCGATGCCGGTATTCCCAGCCGTGGCTTCGACAATCGTCCCGCCGGGCTTCAGCTTACCTTCCCGCTCGGCACGCTCAATCAGGCCGATGGCGGCGCGGTCTTTTACACTGCCGCCCGGATTCAGGTATTCCAGCTTGGTGAAAATATCAGCAGAACCTGCGGGGACAAGCTTCTTGAGCTGCAACATCGGGGTGTCGCCGACCAGTTGAGTGATGTCGTCGCTGACGCGCAGCCGCGAGTTCGTGGTTATCGAGAGCACTCTACAGGGTAAGGAAGGAAGGCCTCAGCGTCAATGCGCCATTGCACCCCAGAGTCACCGAGAAAATCATATTTCAAGCGCACACCAGAAATGAGAAAGTGGGTTCGCCAATACGGCAAACCCGCCGTCTTCGCTTTTCTCTGTGTCTCTGTGGTGAACCGATCTATTTCGTGGCTGCGGCCGCATCGGTCCCGGCGTAGTATCCGGTCTTGGTACGCACCACCAACTTGCCGTAGGACCGCGCCTTCGCGTCCACTTTCACCGTACGGTACCCGCCTTGACTCTTGGGGGTGTTGGGTTTGTAGCCAATGGTGTACTGGTTGCGAATGTCATGCGCCACGGAACGGCTGATGGCGTCGACTTCGTCGAGTGTCTTGGGGAAGAAAACGATCCCGCCGGTGCGGTCGGCCATGATCTGCAAAGCCCGTTTTGCCCGTTTGGGATGCTCTTCATCTCCCAGAATTCCGATCGCGTACACGACCGGTCCATTATCCGCTTGCAACCGGCGGACAGCCTGTTCCAGCGACTGGCTGCTGGCGGTGTCTTCGCCGTCAGTGACCACGAAAATTACTTTCTTCTCCCGCTTGGCCTGCTTCAGCCAGTCGGCCGACGCGACCACCGCATCGTACAGCGCGGTTCCTCCGCGAGCCTCAATCTTTTCCAGCGCTTCTTTAAGTTTGTTGATGTTGGAGGTAAAGTCCTGATCGAGGTAGTACTCGTCGTTGAAATTGACGACGAAGACTTCGTCATCCGGATTGCTAGCTCGCACCAGATTCAAAGCCGCAGCGTTCACTTTCTGACGCTTTTCGCGCATCGACCCGGAATTGTCAACGACGATCCCCATCGACACCGGAATGTCTTCCTTGTGAAACGACGTGATCGTCTGGGGACGGCCGTCCTCGTAGACGGTGAACGCGTTCTTGTCCAGGTTGGTGACGAACCGCTGTTTTTCGTCGAATACCGTGGCATGCAGCACGACTTCATCGACGGTTGTCTTGAAAACGAAAGCTCCGTTATCGGTCGTGTCGGGGGCCTGGCCAGTATTTTGCGGAACGGAAGGTGCTGCTGTGGAAGGAGGCATTGCAGGCGCCGTGCCTGCTGCGGGACTGGCGGACGCTCCTCCCGGAGCGGCGCTGTTCTGAGCGGGAGCCGGGGAGGTCGTTCCAGACTGCGCCTGCGAGCAGGGAATCAGCCCTAAGAGTAGTCCAAGGATGAGGCAGCTATTCCGTCGGCGCATAGTAACCCGTTTTCGCGTAAACCTTAAGCGGAGGCAATCCCTTTGGCGGAAGTAGTTTCACTTTTATCTTACGCCATTTGCCATCGCGCACTGGGTTCTTTGGACGGTATCCGAGTAGGTATTGGTTGCGCAACTCAATCCCTATTTTCGTGGACACATCCGCGAGGTCGTTCGGGTTATCGATGGTAAACGCCCGCCCGCCAGTCAGTTCCGTGATATCGCTGAGCAGACGTGGGGCCAAGCCGTTCTTCGTCGGTAGGGAAGTAGTGGTCGTAAATACCGATGGCATAGATAAGGATGTCGGCTTCCTTCACCGTCGACCGGATCTCCCCTTCGGTGTAGCGGCTGTGATTGTCGCCGCCGTCTGAGATGATCAGCAGCGCCTTCTTCGGATAGCGCGCCTGCCGCATCTTGCTGACGCCCAGATAGATGGCGTCGAGCAGCGCCGTCCGCCCTTTAGGAACCGTATAGACCAGCTTGCCCTGGATGTCCTCGACCGAAGTGGTGAAATCAGAAATTTCTTCCGGCTTGTCCGCAAACGTAACCATAAAGAATTCGTCCTGCGGATTCGCCGTTTTGAAGAACTCGATGACCGCTTCACGGGCGCGGTCGATCTTGCTGCTCATGCTGCCGCTCATGTCGAAGATCACGCCCAGGGAAATCGGCGCGTCTTCGCTGGTGAACGTCTTGATTTCCTGCTGTTCCTTCCCTTCGAAAAGGTTGAAATTCTCGCGGTCGAGGCCAGTCACCAGCCGGTTCATCGGATCCGTGATGGTGACCGGCACCAGCACCATGTCGACGTTTACGCTCAGCGGCTTGGAGTGGCTGCGTAGGGATGACTCGACTTCACTCGCCTTTGGAATTGGCTGGGGGCGGGGCTGGATATGAACGTCCTCGGTCGAGTTCTGGGCGAAAACCGGGAATCCGCTACAGGTCACAACAACCAGAACGGCTGCCCAAAGAGACCGAGACGAGCGCTTCTTTGCGTACAACATATGCCCCACACACGGTAGAAAAGTGCGAGCTGGCGCTGAGGTCGAAGGCCCGAATTCCCCAAACCGGGCCACTGGAACTTCATCTAAGCGGGATACTAGCACAGTCTTGAAAGAGCGGATTGAGTTTTTAAGACGCGTCTCAAAAAACATGCTACTTCCCCATCCGCCTCGCAAACCCGCGCAGATCACGGCGTTCGGAAGCCGCCCGCACTCGCTGTTCGCGTTACCCGATTTGCGGCCTGTTGAAAACTTCTGCACTTAAGTGCCGTTGAACCGGCAAAACCCTTACTGTAGAGACGCCACCCGCGTGTCGGCCGCCCTGGGAGACGAGGCGAGCCGCCCTCGGAACGTAGGAGTGTCGAACCCGCCCCCAGCGCCCCTGCTACAATTTGCCTTCACCCATGGCCATCATTTCTCCCTTTAAAGCTTGGCGTTACGCCCCGGAACAGGTTCCAGTCCATCAGGTGGTCACCCAACCGTACGACAAAATCACTCCTGAGATGCAGGAACGCTACTACAAGGCCAGTCCGTTCAACCTGGTGCGCATTATTCTCGGCCAAAGACAGCCCGCGGACAATGCCCAGCAGAACGTCTATACCCGTGCTGCCGCCAGCTTTAGCAACTGGCGCCGGGACGGCGTTCTCAAACAGGATCCCGCCCCATCCCTTTACCGCTATTCCCAGAAATTCGCCGTCCCCGGTAGTAAGACGACCGCCGAGCGCCAAGGTTACATCGCCCTCGGCCAACTCGAGGATTATTCCGCCGGCGTAGTTTTCCGCCACGAGTTAACCCACTCCGGCCCCAAAGCCGACCGCCTCGACCTGCTGCGCGCGACCCGCACCCATTTCGAGCAGATCTTCCTCCTTTATGCCGATTCGGGGGGAATCGAGCAACTGTTACTTTCTGAAGCTCCCCCCGACATCGAAGTCACCGACGAATACGGCGTCCTCCACCAGGTCTGGAGAGTTTCCGATCCCGCGGTGATCACCGCCGTGCAACAGCAGATGGGTGACCAAAAGCTGATCATCGCCGACGGCCACCACCGCTACGAAACCGCCCTGGCCTATCGCGACGAACGCCGTACCGCCGCCGGCAACTCCGCGCCTGCCCCATACGACTCCATGATGATGACGTTCTTCAACATGAATACTCCCGGCCTCGTGATTCTGCCGACGCACAGAGTAGTCCACGGCTTGCCATCATTTTCGGCGGATCAACTCCAGTCCGGTGCGCGCGAATTTTTCAAAGTGGAGGCAGTCGGCCGCGAGATCGATGGTGCTGCCGCCGCCGCCCTGCTGCGGGAAGCCGGACGGGCATCGTGCGCATTGATCGTAGCCACCGCCGATCGCGTCCTGCTCATGCACTTGCCCAAGGCCATCGGAACCAGCCGCTTTGCCGGGCTATCCCTGCGGCAACAGTCGCTCGATGTCGTCCAGTTGCACAAATGCCTGCTCGAAGGCGTCCTGAATATTTCCGAAGAAGCCATCCGCAAGCAGCAGAACATCTCTTACTATCGCGAAGCCGAGGAGGCCCTGTCGCAAGTACGCAGCGGAGCCGCCCAGGCCGCCTTCCTGATGAACCCCGTCCGCATGGAGCAGGTACGCGACATCGCCTTTGCCGGCGAAGTCCTGCCGCAAAAATCTACGGATTTCTATCCCAAGCTGCTCAGCGGTCTCACGATTTACGCGATGGAGTAGGAAGGTTTGGGAGCGTACAGCATCCCGCCGGAGACCGGCCTTCTCATTCCATCTGATTTCGCCAGTTATCATTTCGTGGATGGCCCTAAAGACAATTACGCTTCTACCAGACCGCGTGACAAATTGGAACGAATACCCGTTCAACGTTCCTGCGATTGCGAGCGTGCGCGAGATCATCGTGCGCAGTCCTGTGATGTTCTTTGTCGGAGAAAACGGCTCCGGCAAGTCGACTCTGCTCGATAAATCGCCATTGTCTGGCGAACAAACGGCGCAAGCTGGTGCTAACGCCTGTGGGTGTTGAAAAACTCCTTGCAGTGAAAATCGCAAAAATAAGATCGCGTCAGGACGCGATAAACGCGATCTTCTCGGATTTCCTAGACATTTTCTATCCTCAATTTTTGGCTGTTTGGGACGAAAAGGGAGTTTTTCAACAGGCACGCCTGGTTACGACAGTCATCGTGCAGGCTGGTGCACGACCTGCAAGAATGCATTAGTCGTGTTCGATGAGATTCCACCGCGGAAAGCGCCCCGTAGCCAGCGGTTTTACATCGCCAGTTTTGCGTTCTTCTCTGCATTTTCCCCGGCCTTGTTCGCCGTCACGTGGTCTCGGTGGCCGCATCCCCTGCGCCACGAAGACATGTTTGTTTTAGTGGGTTTTGCCTTCGGTTCATTGCTTTCTGTGGCATTTCTGCTGAATGCAAAGTCCGTGACGCCGAGGGACAACCAAGAGCGCCTTTTGTATCTACTTTTGGCCACGTATTTAGCTCCACGAATCATGGCTGTTTTAAGTTTGGCCCTCCGATAGATTCCCCTCGGCAAACTGTCGAAAAATCACCATTTCACCAACCAGAGGCTTCTACTTTGAGTTTCGACAATTTGGTGGGAACATGGGCCACGGCGGATTCCATCGCAAACGTGACCCAATTTCTGGCCGTCTTTGGCCCAGTTCCGGCTGGTAGCAGTTCACCGTCCTCAGGGCTACTTTTACTGATAACCGGGCTTCTCGGACTTCTGACCATCCCAACACAGATTTCGAGAATGAACTGGATAAAGCAGTGGCCGTTATTGGTGCTTCAACTCGTTGTACTCGTTTCGTTTGTCGTCGCCGGACTGGTGATTCTGTCCAAGAAAGTGTGACCTGTTCAAAACCGACCCCTCCCATAGCTGGCGTAACATCGCATCTCTAACAATGTCGGCGCCGTCAAGCACCTTTTGGGCAGACTGGTCCGTGGGCTCGGAACAGAGCGCCATTTCGCTCTCGTGGAAGGTGTTGCTTTGTGCCAACCTCAAGCCCGCTCGTAATCGTTTTTCAGGTCAGGATTCAGTCCGACCCAGGCATCTCTTCGGTCTCAACCGCGATCATGATTACTACTTCGAACTCCCCCGTGAAGGCCCGGCAGGCCGAGGTGCGGTTGTTGGTGCTAACGCCTGTTGCGACAGTTAATCCCAAGTTGGGGTCACCTAGCTCGAATAGACTGTTCGCATGAACTCATCGTCAATCTGCGTTCGTGGATTGCGGACGTAAAACTCTTCACATAACCCGCTGCCCTCGAAGCGCACGACGAGCCGGTAACCATCCTTCTCGCGATACAAGTCATAGTAGCGAATATCGGGGTTGCGGAAGCCTCCGCTGACCGTGTAGCGGCGTCTCTTCCTAAAGAACCTGCGGAATCGAAGCCGTTAAAGGCAATACCGCAGAGGACAGCGGCGAGTGCCAGTTTCGGTGTTGACGTTTATGTGGAAATCGTTGAAGCAATCGTCGCCGTCGAAGTCGCGCCATTCGAACGATACGTCTGTCGAATCGCCTTTAATCCGAATATCCGCGCTAGTTTTCACTGAGCCAAAAGTATATACGCGGGATTGTCCTGCGAATGGTTGGCGTAATATCGCCATTACACCAAAAACCTTGCCGGGCAGTCGGTGGGGAAGTTGTTGGTGAAATCGCCTTCCATGAGAAGGCCGGTCGGAGTCAAGGCGATTCTTGGTAGTTTAGGTTGGTGACGGTTGTTTTTTCTGCCGAGATGCTAGCACTGTCGCCACCCTTCCATCCGCACTCTTCAATGAACGATTTTGTTCGCCCGGTGCAAGTTGGGTGTTCTCGTTTCAGCCGGTGCTGCCACCTGATTATCGACCTCTCTTCCAGCGCAAAGATAGAAGTTGGGCCAGGCGATTAACGCAGTCACCGGAACTCGGCGTCTTGGCTTTTGACGTTCCTTTCTTCAGGGATGTTTTTGCCTTTATGCTGCGACTGCCAACGGCCTCTGCTGGCTGTTGTGCAACGGTTCGTAGACTTCTCCGCTCACCCACAAACGATGCAACAACACCGCCAGCTTGCGTGCCGTGGCGATGATCGCTCGCTTCTTTCCGTTCTTCCCGCCCCGTTCCGCCAGTTTCAAGCCCCAGCGCCGCAGGTCACTGTCTGCTCCAAATGGACCCAGTATGTGATGCGCACCCTGCACCAGCAAGGTTCGCAGAGAGGGATCGCCTTCTTTGCTGATGTGCATCTGCGGTTCGCTCTGTCCCGAGTTTCTTCGTCCCGGCTGTAGCCCCAGATAGCAGCCCACGTCGCGGCTCTTGCGGAAGCGGTGCGCGTCCTCCAGCGTCAGCAGGAACGTCAGCGCGATCAGCGTGCCCACTCCCTTGATCTGTTTCAGCAGCGCCACCTGCGGGTAGCTTTCCTGTGCCAGTTCTTCGATCCGCTCGTTGCACTCGCAGATGCGCTCGCTCAGCGACTCGATCGCCGCCAGCAACGGCTCCAGCGCAGCCTGCAGTTCCGGACTCAGCCCTTCCGCTTTCTCCGGATTCATATTGCGCACGTTGCAGCCGCGCAGTCGCTCGCCGTAGCTTTTGGCCAGTCCCCGGGCCGTGTTCACCAGCGCTGTCCGCGCTCGCACCAGTCCGGCTCGTGCCCGGATCACCGTCAGATCCGCTTGTGCTTTCGCGCTGCGATGCTTCACCGGAGACAGCAACTGCGGATCGATCCGGGCCAACCGCGCCAGCGTCTGTGCGTCCAGCCGGTCATCTTTCTTTCGACTCTCCCCGATCAGCCGCACGTTGCGCGCATGCGCCACGATCACTTCGTGCCCTAACTCGCTCAGCACTCGGCTTACCCACGGCGAATGCATTCCCGTTTCCAGCGCGATCCGACAGCGCGGCATGGCGCCGAATACTTCCTTCAGGGCTTTCGGAGTCGTGCTCAGTTTCTGCTCCAAGACAATCGAGCCCGCTTCCTCTAGCACGCAATACCAGCTCGATCGATCGCCCAGATCCAGCCCGATCGTCAGCTTCTGCTCGGAGAAATTCTTGCTCTGCTTTGCCGCTGCGGTGCTAACCTTCTTCATTGCCGGTCTCCTTCTTGTCTGTGCCTTGAGCACGTCGATAACTTGGGAGCGTACAGCATCCCGCCGGAGACCGGCCTTCTCATCCCATCTGTTTTCGTCAGTTACAGAAGAGTTAGGATTGTAATAAGGCGTCGCCAATGGAGAAGGGATTGGAGCGGATATCGGAAGAAAGCCTCCTGTGCACGCGGGGAAACATCATCCGCTGGCGGGAAGCGCGACGTTATCACTTCAACGCTTTTGTCTTAGCTATCGGCTTCGCGTCTTGGCTTCTTGTCATGACTGCTGGCTCTTCAGCCGTCAAGCCGGGACAGGATTTTGTAGAACCGCTTGCGATGCTTTACGGCTCCGTCATCTACATTGTGATGGCGAACGCTTGCTACACGTTAGGATGGGTTGTGGACACGGCCTTCTACCGTGGGACACCGCGGACCCGACTGTACAAGGCAGGAGTGATTTTTTCAATCGTTCTCACGACGCTCCCCGGCCTTTGGGCTGTGGTCGCATGGCTCATTACCGTTTACACCGGGCGAAAACTCGATTGATGGTTGGCGAAACATCGCCATTACACTCATTGACCATGGAGCAGCCAATTTTTAAAATAGTGCGAGCACCTTGTAAAAGGAATACAGGCCAGAGGAAAAACGCGTCAACAAAATGGAGGGGTGAGCACTTGGCGAAAGGGGGACTGTCCTACAGCATCCCCAATTGTGTGCCGGATAGTAAATACGGGTACTTTGAAGATATCGGTACGGACACCCCCTGAGATGTCAGGGGTCCCTGGACCGGCCGAAGGCTCACCGGTGATCATGCGCAACGTGGCCAGCCGCGAACTCTATTCGCTCGAACTGCCGTTGCCTTGATCGATCAAACCCTGCCAAGTCCGGCCTCGCCCCGAGAAAACTCTGGCGTAATCCGCTCGCGGCAGTTTAGCGTTGATGCCAGGTGCCCACGACCAACACCAAGAAGACCCTGTGACCTCTGTGGTTAAAGGTCTTTTGCAGTCCGCGGACAGAAGTGTCCGCCGCGAATCCGAAAGAATAGTTGCGGCCCTGACTCCAACCCGCTAGCGTTATTGCCACGTGCTTCCCACCGCGAAAACGCCTAAGTTGTTCGCCGCCGCGCTGGCGCTCGTCCTGCTGGCCGCCGCGCCCGCGACTGACGAGAAGCGCCTTTCCATCTACTCTTCCGTCGCGAACTACGTCTTGCCCGTCACCGACCGCCTGGGCCGCGAATACATCGGACTGCTGGAAGTTCTGGAGCCGCTCGGCCGCGTCAGCGCCCGCGTCGAGGGACAGCACTGGAAAATGCGTTTCAACAACACCGACGGAGACTTCATCGCCGGAAAGTCGCGCGCCAAAATAGCTGGCCGAGACTTCGATTTGGGTGCCCCTTTTCTCATTGAAAATTCTCGCGGCCTCGTTTCTCTGGCTTCGCTGACCACTCTGCTGCCCCGCTTTCTGGGCAATCCCGTCAACTTTCGCGAGCCCGCTCGCCGACTCTTCATCGGCGACATCGCCACCCAGGTCACTGCGCAACTGGATCCCGGTAACCCGCCGCGACTGGTCCTGAATTTCACCGCCCCCGTGAATCCGACCATCTCCACTGAACCGGGCAAACTCCGGATGGTCTTCGCCCGCGAACCTCTGATGCCGCCGCCAGGCATGTCGTTGACGTTCGACAATCCCACCATCACCCAGGCGAACTTCTCCGAAAACAACGGCATCGCCGACCTCACCGTCGCAGGCAACGCTCCCCTGATGGCCCGCTTCAGCAACAGCGGACGCACCATCACCGTAACCGCGATTCCGCCACGAACCAGCAGCACGAACAGCGAGGCGACCGGCCCCGCATCCGGAAGCCCTCCGAATGCCCAGGAAACGCCACCGGAGGCTCCCAATCCCGAGTCCGGCAGCGAGACCGCGCCCCCAGCGCCCCCTGTCCACCGCATTCTCGCCGTCGTCGACCCCGCCCACGGAGGCACCGAACGCGGCGCCGCTCTTACCGAAACCCTGGAAGAAAAAAACGTGACGCTTGGATTCGCCCGCCTCCTCCGCCACGAACTCGAGCGCCAGGGATTCGGCGTCATCCTGTTGCGCAACGGCGACGATACCCTGACCCTCGATCAACGCGCCGGATCGACCAATGGCGCTCGCCCCGCAATCTACATCAGCCTGCACGCCGCCTCCGACGGCACCGGCGCTCGCGTGTACACAGCCCTGCTTCCGATCGAAGGCGACGATCGTGGCCCCTTCCATGCCTGGAACGCCGCGCAAGCCCCGGCGCTGCCCATGAGCCAGGGCATCGCGACCGCGGTCGTAAGCGAAATGCAAAAGCACCAGATCCCCACCCGCCGATACTCCGCCTCCCTGCGCCCCCTGAATAATCTTCTGATGCCCGCCCTCGCCGTCGAACTCGCCCCCGGGCCGAACGGCGTGGCCGATCTGCCCTCCGCCAACTATCAGCAGAAGGTCGCCGCCGCCATTGCCGATGGCATTGCGACCCTGCGCGACCGCCTCGGAGCGCAGCCATGATCCCCCGTCACCTGATTCTCAGCGTCGCCGTAATGCTAGTCATCGTGCTCTCGATGGGAATCTACCTGAGCCACATGCGCCGGACCGCCGCCGAAATGCAGCGCCTGGCCGACGATTCCGGCCCTATCGCTCCTCCTCCCGTCGGCCCCACCGAAACCGTCACCCTCTACGTTGCGGACGATGCCAGCAGCGCACTCCGCTCACAATCGGCCAAGATCCCCCTTCCCGGCGGACGCCAGCAGCGCGCTGAAGAATTGCTGCGCGCACTCCTACGCATCTACCAGCAGCCCGACTCCCCGCATCCGCTAGCCCCCGCCGCCGACATCCGCAGCATCTACCTCATCGACCCCGGCGCCGCCGTCATCGACCTGAACGCCCCCTTCGCCGATCAGCACCGCTCCGGCGTCCTGGCGGAACAACTTACTGTCAACTCGCTGGTCGAGACCCTCGCCGCCAACGTCCCCGGAATCAACCGCGTGAAAATCCTCGTAGACGGCCAATCCCGCGAAACCCTGGCCGGCCACGCCGATCTCAGTGAGTTTTTCGATGTGAGCGCCGTAGGCCAAGCGGTGGCGCAAAGCGGACAATAAGATTTTCTAGAACGTGGAAGGCCCTCGCAATGGTAATGCGAAAATACACTAGTGTACGTACACATTCATACGACAAATGCTCCGCGTGAAACGCTCTCTGCTGGCGCTCAACACGGCCACCCGCGGCGGGCGGTATAATCCGTTTCAGGAAGTTTTTTTCGGGGGTTGCCCTCATGAGTATCGCCCAGACTCTCGGCGAATTGCGCGACAGTCCTTTTTCCGAGCAGCGCCTTGCCTCCCGCAGAGTCAAGGACGAGTTGCGCGAAAACCTGATGGCTCGCTTGCGCCAGAACTGTCCCATCTTTCCCGGCATCGTCGGCTATGACGATACCGTCGTGCCTCAGATCGTGAACGCCATCCTGTCGCGCCATAATTTCATTCTCCTCGGGTTACGCGGACAAGCCAAAAGCCGCATCCTGCGCGCCCTGACGGGCCTGCTCGATCCCCAGATGCCGTACATCACGGGCTGCGAAATTCATGACAGTCCGTATGCTCCCATCTGCCGCCGCTGCCGCGAACTGGTCGAGCGCGAGCAGGACGCAACTCCGATCGCCTGGCTCACTCCCGAGCAGCGCTACGTGGAAAAGCTCGCCACGCCGGATGTGACCATCGCCGACCTGATCGGCGACATTGATCCCATCAAAGCCGCTCGCGGCGGACACGAACTGGCCAGCGAATTTACCGTCCACTATGGACTGCTGCCGCGCGCCAATCGCGGCATCTTTGCCATCAACGAATTGCCTGACCTTGCGGGAAAAATTCAGGTCGGCCTGTTCAACATCATGCAGGAAGGCGACGTACAGATTAAGGGCTACCCCATCCGCCTTCCGCTCGACATCGCGCTCGTCTTCAGCGCGAATCCGGAAGACTACACCGCGCGCGGAAAAATCATCACGCCGCTCAAAGACCGCATCGGGTCGGAGATTCGCACGCACTATCCCGCGACCGTCGACGAAGGCATCGCGATCACCGCGCAGGAAGCCTGGGTTCAGCGCGAGGGCGTCCGCCTCCATGTCCCAAAGTATGTGCAGGAAGTGATCGAGCGTATCGCCTTCGCTGCGCGCGAAGACAAGAAAGTCGACAAGCGTTCCGGGGTAAGCCAGCGCTTGCCCATCTCCGCGATGGAGAACGTGATTTCGAACGCCGAACGCCGCGCGCTGACGCATCAGGAGACCGTCATCGTCCCGCGCATCAGCGACATCTACGCTGCCTTGCCGGCCATTACAGGCAAACTCGAACTGGAATATGAAGGCGAAATGAAAGGCGCGGACTTCGTGAGCCGCGAACTGATCCGCACGGCCATCGCCAAGGCCTTCGACGGCTATTTCAAGAACAGTGAAATGCAGCAGGTCGTGCAATGGTTCGACCTCGGCGGTGAAATCCAGTTGGCCGATTCGGCGGGAGCCAGCGAAGCCCTGACGTCGCTGCGGAGCATCCAGGGCCTGATGGAAAAGATTGTCAAAGTCAACGTCGGCCCGAAAGATACGCCGGAGAAGCAGGTCTCCGCCGCGGAATTTATTCTGGAAGGCCTGCACGCTCACAAACGCATCGGCCGCAACGAAGAACGAGTCTTCAGCGCCGGCGAAAAGCAGCCGCAGCCCCCGAAGCGCGAGAAGCCGATTCAGGACGACGAGATGCCTTTTCGTCCGAGAAAACAATTTAATTAGTTCTCAGTTCCCGGTTCCCAGTTCTCAGTGAAGGCCTGGGTTTTGTGAGAACTGAGAACTGAGAACAGAGAACTGAGAACAGAGAACCGGGAACTGCTCCTTATGCGCCGCATTCGCTACTCCAAATACGTTCCCGACCCGGCCGGCGACATGAGCCTGGAGGACTTGCTAGGCGCGCTTTCCGACTATCTTCTGCGCAGCGGCTTTCAGGAAAACATGTGGTACGAACTGCCCGAAGGCGAGCAGACCATGGACGCCCTGCGCCGCGCTATCGAGCAGGCTCTGCTCAACGGCGACCTGTTCGACGAGGAAATGCGCGAGCGTCTCGACCAGATGCAGATGGAAGGCGAACTCGATCAACTGATCGAGCAACTCATCGAGCGCATGCAGCAGGAAGACTACATCTCGATCGACCAGCCGCACGATCCGGCAAAAAATTCGAGCGTCGGCGGACAGACCGGAGAAGCGCAACAGCAAGCCCGCTTCGAAATCACCGACAAGAGCCTCGACTTCCTCGGCTTCAAAGCCCTCCGCGACCTGCTGGGTTCTCTCGGCAAATCGAGCTTCGGACGGCACGATACCCGCGACATGGCCACCGGCATCGAAACCAGCGGCGCATCGAAGTCTTACGAATTCGGAGATACTCTCAACCTCGACATCACCGCCACGCTATCGAACGCCATCCAACGCGAAGGCCTCGACCTGCCGCTGAACATCGAATACCGCGACTTGCAGGTGCATCAGTGCGAGTACCAGTCGTCCTGCGCGACAGTGCTGATGCTGGACTGCTCGCACTCGATGATCCTCTACGGCGAAGACCGATTTACTCCGGCAAAGAAAGTTGCGATGGCGCTGTCGCATTTGATCCGGACGCAGTATCCCGGAGACTCGCTTTCGCTGGTCCTCTTCCACGATTCCGCGGAAGAAGTTCCACTCTCGCAACTGGCACGAGTGAAAGTCGGTCCTTACTACACCAACACGCGCGAAGGCCTGCGTACGGCGCAACGCATCCTCGACCGCCAGCGCAAAGACATGAAACAGATCGTCATGATCACCGACGGCAAACCCAGCGCTCTCACCCTCGAAGACGGACGCATCTACAAGAACGCTTTCGGACTCGATCCACTGGTCGTCAGCCAGACGCTGGAAGAAGTCTCGAAATGCAAGCGTGCGGGCGTACTGATTAATACTTTTATGCTGGCGTCAGATTACGGGCTGGTGCAGTTTGTCCAGAAAGTTACGGAGATGTGCCGCGGCAAGGCTTACTTCACTACTCCTTATACGCTGGGACAATATCTGCTGATGGATTACATGTCGCGCAAGACGAAGACGATTCACTAGGTGGAGCAATCAGTCAGCGGTTGGCCAAGACCGGTACCTGTTTAGCCCTCAGCAAATGATCGTCCGCGGTAACCAGAGTCAAATCGAACACTCGCGCAGTCGCAACCAGGAACCGGTCCGCGGGATCACGATGGGGAAGATTCACGCGCCCCGTTTCCTGCGCCACCTGATATGTGATTTGAGCCTCCCGCATCGGAACCGCACGCAGCATATTGGTAATCCAGTCCACCGGATTCGGTTGGAGTGACAGTCTTCCTTTTTGGCAAAGAGTGAGTACTTCCCACAACGAAATGGGGGACAGCCACAGTTCGTTGGCGGGATTTTGCAGTTCCGCGATTACGCGGCGAGAGAGACGCGCGCGCTCCAGTGTGCTCCACAACCAGATGTGAGTATCGAGGAGGAGTTTCATTCAGCGCAAAGCGTCCCAATCATCTTCGTCGCTGGCGGGAGAAACGATGTCTCCGGTGATCTTTCCCGTGGCCGCGAAAGAGCCCACCCAGTTCTTCGGTTTCGAGGCTTGCGGAGGAATGACCTCAGCCACGGGCTCACCGAACCGGGTGACGAGCACCGGCTTGCCTGTCTTCCGCACCTGTTCCAGTACCGCCAGACAGGTCGCTTTGAATTTGGAGATGGCGATCTCTTCCATGAGTTATGGTACTATGGTCAGAGACCATGGTCAACTAGTCCCTGCCCCGTTTCGCGGACAGGAGTGTCCACGCTACACTGCCCCGATTCATCACAAATCCACAGTGACGGACCTCACATCGCGCTGACCTGTTCTGCGCTACTCTAGCCTCACTCTCAGGACCACTCCCGGTCCGTTCCCTCCAGAAAAGGTAGGCATTGTCCGTGTTCAAAAGAATTTCTGTGGTCGCAGTCGTGTGTCTGGCGAGTTTCAGCGGAGCTCAGCTTTCGGATCAGATTATCGCGGAGCGCGTCCTGGGGCCACGCTGGCGGACGATGGCGCGCGCCTCGGGAATGATTTTTTCGGGCACGGTGCTGGAGATTGATGCGCAACCGATGGGCAGGGGGCAACCGCTTCCTGTGATGCTGACGAAGTTTCGTGTTGATCGCGGCATTGTTGGCGTTCATCACGGACAGGTGCTGACGGTTCGTGAGTGGGCGGGGGCCTGGTCGACGCAACGGGCGATGAGTCGCGGCGAGCGGGTGCTGATCTTTTTATATGCTCCGAGCCGGTTGGGTTTGACGAGCCCGGTGGGCGGACGGATGGGGCAGGTGGCGCTGGATGCGCGCGGAGAGGTTGCAGGCCGGCTGGTCAGTCCGCAGGTGCCCTCAGCGGCCGAAGCCGGCGCCAATCATGGGGCGTCAACGGCACGACTGGAGTCGTGCCCTCCCGAAGACCGTTTTCTTCCTCGCCTGCAAGGCCGGTCCAATGCGACGACCGTTCCCCACACGCTGACACCCTGCGCCTCCCTACCTTTTTCTGCCCGCGAAACCATGGGGGAGGGGCACAGCACGGTGGCCCAACTGGAGCGGGCGATACGCAACGTCCGGTTGAAATTGCCAGCTAGAACTGAGGAGTGACAATGCACCGCCAATTCCCGCTCGTCAGCATCGTTGTGGTCGTATGTGCTTGCCACGTATTCGCGGGGGGCCCGGCCTACGTCGCGGGCTCGGGCTTCGATCCAAACGTGAAGGGGCAGTCGCTCGCTTGGGCGGGGGGCAACATCCATTACTTCACCGACCAGGGAGCCCTGAGCCCGATTCTCAGTCAGGGACAAGCCGACCTCATGGTTGCCGATGTCTTCACACACTGGACCGCGATCCCCGGTGTCGGACTCACCGCAACCCTTGCCGGGCATCTGGCGGAAGATGTGAGCGGTGACAATGTCGTCGGCTTCCCCGACGGCACCTATTCCATCCCCGACGACGTCCAGCCGGCCGCGCTCACCACGCCAGTGGGAATTGTTTACGACTTCGACGGGCAGGTGACGGACGCGCTGCTGGGCGCCGGCGCGGGTAGTGTGGACCTTTGTTTCAGCAATGCGGTTTACGGTGGACCGGATAATTTCAGTTCAGACGCGCACCTGACGCACGCTCTGGTCGTGATCAATGGCGCGTGCGTTACCGCCACTTCGCAGGTACCCGACGTTCGCTACCGGCTGACGCGCACACTAGGCCGCGTACTGGGGCTGGGTTGGTCGCAGGCCGACATCAATGTAATTACCCGCAACCCGCCTCCAGTTGCTGATGACTTCGAAGGTTTTCCTGTGATGCACTTTCTCGATCCGATCAGTTGCGTGCCCATCAACATCTGTTATCCGGATGCGGAGGTGCCCAAGATGGATGACCGGGCGGCGCTGGGTAGGCTCTATACAGCGAAGCCCGCTACGGCGCGAATTCACGGCAGCGTGTATTTCACCGACAGCAGTGGAAATCCCGCCCAGCCGATGCAGGGCGTGAACGTGGTGGCGCGGCGCATGGATTCGGGCAAGCCCTCGCGGCAATTTGTGGCAGCGTCAGTTTCTGGGTTCGCATTTCGCGGCAATGCCGGCAATCCGGTCAATGGCCTCGTCGATATCAACGGACGGCACTTCGATTACTTCGGCTCCGACGATCCTTCTCTGGAGGGCGGGTTCGACCTTGCCGGACTAGAGATCCCCGCCGGCAGCGGCAGCGCAATGTATCAGCTGAGTGTCGAAGGGCTGGATCCGGATTGGTCCGAAGGCGTTGGGCCTTACGCGCCCGCGCAGGTTGCGCCTTCGGGCTCGTTCACTCCGATCGTGATCACGGTGCAGGCGGGGTCGGATGTGGCCCAGGATGTCCTCATGCAGGGGAGCGCGGTCGCACAAAAGGATTGGGCCAGTGGCAGCAGTTATGCCAATCCCGCCAGCATGCCGCTGGGTGGCGGATGGGGCGCGTGGATGTCCGGGTATGGAGTCGCGGACTGGCTGAAGTTCACGGCGCAGGGGAATCGGACTGCCTCCATTGCGGTCACGGCAATCGACGAAACCGGTCATGCGACGCAAGGCAAGCTCATGCCAGTGATTGGGATGTGGCCGTTGAGCGACCAGAGCGGCGGTCCGGCTCCGGCGGCGACTCCGGGGGCTTTCAACACGTTGTTTCCGGGGACGACTCGGCTCGACGCGCAGTTCATTAACGGAGGAGATTTTCGCCTAGGGGTCTCGGATTCGCGCGGCGACGGGCGGCCCGACTATTTTTATTTTGCCAGCGTTCTCTACTCGGATACGGTGACGCCGCCGAGGATCGGTCTCCGCGGCGGACCAGTAACCCTGCATGGTCTCGGATTCCACCCAGGGGTACAAGTGAGCGTCGGGCCGACCGGCGCCACCGTTCTGACCGCCACGGCTACAGACGTTCAAGCGGCGCTACCGTCGGCTGCGCTGGACGGTCTGGCCTCCATAACCGTGAAAGATTCGTCGAACGGCGGCTTCTCGGAAATGACCGACGCGTTGATGTACGGTGCGGCCGCCACCGACCTACTCCTGCTGTTGGAGGGCTCGGAGCCGTCGACTCCGGTCGGAGCCGAAGCCGCGAACCCGATTCGACTGCGTGTGGTAACCGCTGACGGAGTTACACCAGTCGCTGGCGCCACGGTGGTGTGGAGCACGTCTAACGGCGCCAGTCTTTCAGTGTGCGGCGGCAATTCGAATTGCTCCGCGCTGAGCGATGAGGCGGGGTTTGCGTCGACTCAAGTGACGCCCACCGCCACCGGAGCGAGCACCATCGCGGCCATGCTGGCTCCCGCTTCCTACACGCCGCCGCAATTGAAGCAAGCAACGATACTTGGTACCGCTTCCGCCCTCGATTTGGGAGCGGTGGAGCCGACGCGCTGGATCGCTGCGGGAGCGACCGTCGATGTTCCGCTCACGGTGCGCGTCCTCAATATGGGAGAGCCTCAGAACAACGTTGGCATCAATTTCAGGCTTGCCAAGGGCGCGGGAGGGCTGTCGTCGGGCACGGGCAACACCAACAATACCGGCTACGCTTCTACCACCGTCCATATCGCAAACCAAACCTCCGACGTGCAGGTGACAGCCTGCGTCGCGCCCGGCAATGCCCCGTGCCAGACGTTTACGATGTTCGCCACCCCCGCCTCGAGTTGGAGGCTCGAAAACGTCGGCGGATCGAACCAGGTGATACCGGCGGGGCAGCCCTTTCAGCCTCTCACCCTGCGCGTCACCGATGGTGCGTCGCCTTCCAATCCTGTGATGGGAGTGGATCTGAATTTCGAAGTAACCCTGGCGCGCCTTCCCCGGAACGGAGGCATGCCGGTCATTCTGGGAATCTACCCGATGCAAGCCACCACCGCGGACCGCGGCCTGGCGAGCATCGTGCCGAGCGTCCAAGATGTGCAGGGTTATTGTGACGTGCTGATTGCGCTCACTGCCGGACCCATTAAGTCGCAGTACCACCTGCAAGTCGTGACGCCGATGGGAGGCGGAGGCGGACAGCAGCGGGACCGATCGGCTTGGTATGCGAAGGGCTGATCGGGAGGAAGGTGCACGGACGCCAGGCAGACTCGTGGTGCAAAGATGACGCGACGGTTTAGGAAACGCCGACCGTTCAATACAGGGTAGGTGCGCCTTCGGGACGTGTTTTCCAGCGGCGATGCACCCAGAGCCATTGGTCGGGATAGCGGCGGACATAGTCCTCGATGACCTTGGTGAATTTCGCCGTGTTGGCGACGACATCGGCTTGGTCGTCGCCAGTGCGGACGAGTTCCACCGGGGAATCGAAGCGCAAAATGTATTTGCGCAGCGTGGAGTCCCACACCGTAAAACCCGGAATAACGGCCGCATCGGTACGGAGTGCGATGCGTGCCAACCCGCTGGCAGTGTACGCCGGGATGCCGAAGAAATCTACGAACACCCCTTGTGGAGGGGTCATGTTCGTGTCCATGAGGATGCCGACGGTTTCGCCGTTGCGCATGGCGGCGAGGAGGCCGCGGACGAAGTCGTCTTTGTCCACGGTGCGGTTTCCGTGCATGGTGCGATAACTCTGGATGAGGCGGTCGACCCGCGGATTGTCGAGGGAGCGCATCACGATCGAGAGCGGATGACCCTGGAGGGAATGGGCGAATGCGGACAGTTCCCAGCCACCGAGATGGGCGGTCAGGAATAGGACCCCTTTGCCCCGTGCGCTCGCTCGCTCGAAGTTTTCGAAGCCCTCGTAGATGACCACCTGCTTTACATTTTCGCGTGTGTAGCTTGGGAACAGGCAGACTTCGGCGAGCTGGCGTCCCAGAGAGATGTACTCGCCACGAAGAATGCGGCGGCGTTCGCCGCGAGGCATTCCGGGAAACGCGAGCGCCAGGTTGCGCATGCCGACCTGACGGAGGCGTCCATGCAGCAGATAGACGAGCAGTCCCAGGGTGATGCCGCTGGCGCGGGCCAGACGCCGGGGAAGGTACCCGACGGTTTTCAGGCAGAACCAGACAATCCAATATTCGAGGCGTTCACGCACTGTGCGGGAGTGTAGGGGTTCGCGACTCGTACTGCAAGGATAGGTGTGGGGGGCGGGTCCGAGACCCGCCCCCCACACGGGCTGAACCTATTTGCCTTCGGCGACCTTGGCCCACTTGGCCAACGTGCTCAAGAACGGATACGCGGTTTGGGGCGCCTCGATGTTGCCTTCGAGTGAGGTCTTGAAAGGAACCATGCGTCCGTAGAAATCGCGCGTGCTGTCTTTGTCCTGCTGGATGACGGCCCCGGCCAATTCCAATCCGGCAAAGGCGCCGCGGGCTCGCGAGTAAGTTAGAACCTGGGCGCGCATTTTCCAGTCGGTATTGGCGGAGGCGTGGCGTCCGACGGGTCCGGCGGCGGCGCTGGCGTCGGCTCCGAGCTTGAAGTTACTGGAGAGCAGATTCTGCATGCCGTTCTTATTCATGATCAGCATCACCAGGTCCACCGCTTCGCCGCCAATCTGTAGTCCGAAACTGCCGCCTCCGATGGTGAAGAAGGCCGGCGCACTCCAGCCCTTGGGGGTACGGCAACTGGCAACGCCTCGCCCAAACCGACCGCCAACGATGAAACCGGCCTTGAGCAGGGAGGGAACCACGGCTACACACTCGGCTGAACCCAGTACTTCCTCCGGGATGCCTTGGTCAGGAGCGGATTGGATTTCGTCCAGGACGGTTCCGGCTGCTTCTACCCGCCTGGTGGCCTTCGTCTTGTCATCCTCGTCGGCAGCAAAGAGGGTGGGGGTAAGCAGGGAAAGAGAGAGTGCCAAAACCAGGAGCTTTCGCATGAATGCCTCACTTGGGAACTTGGAAGTTTACTTATTCTATAGGATGCGTGATCGAGAGACAGAGGGGTGATCAGGATGAGTCGGATTAAATGGGGAAGGCAAAAAAATCGGGGCTGAAAACGGCGACCCTAATCTCCGCTTCCAACCCCGTCTCCCAGGTTCTGTGGTAGGTGAAGCGAGTATGGGGCAGGGCGGAAATCGCGGCAAGATTACGAGGGTCACTGGCCTGAAGTAACTTGGGCAAAGATGATCCCGGAGCGGCGGGGGGAGCCGGGTCTTCGACCCGGCTTGGATGGTCAGAGACCCATCCCACATGGATTATTTAGCGGTCACCAGCGAATGGGTAATGGCGTGGACGGAAAGCGCAATACGATTCTGCACGCCGACTTTGCGCATCAGTTTGGCCACATGGGCTTTGACGGTCCGCTCTTCGATTCCAAGGGCGGCTCCGATTTCCTTGTTGGAACGTCCGGCAACCAACATTTCCAGAACTTCTTTTTCGCGGTCGGTGAAGGTGACCCGGCCGGCCGGGAAAATGCGGCCCGGCGATTGCGTCACCCGTTCGATGAAGGTGGAAAGCACGCGGCGCGGGGCCCAGACCGATCCCTGGTTCACTATGCGTAGAGCCTGCACAAATTCAGTAGGAGCAGCGGCTTCGTCGACATAGCCTTTGGCTCCGGCGGCAATGGCTTTGAGGATGCTTTCCTCGTCCATGCCCGAGCCGGTGACGATAATGCGCACATCGGGACGGATGGCTTTCAGGCTGGCCATGATGTCGAACAGGTTCTGTCCCGAACGGTTGCCGAGGAGAACGAGGTCGATGCTGGGGAGCTGGCCCAGATCCGCCAGCGAGGCGGAGACCAGTTCCAGATCTGGCTCTGAATCGAAGAGCGCGCGGAATCCCACAAACCGCAGTGGATCACTTTCCACTACGGCAATACGAATCAGCGGCTTTCTCGCGACTGCTGCTTTCATAGGTTTCCCTGTTAGGATTGCATCCAATTAGAAGAGTGCCTGATTTGTCATGGAATTGGAATGATTGGTAAGGCATTAGAAATTACGGGGGTAACGTCCCGGGACAGGCATTCGAGGAGGAATAGACTCGTGGACAAAAGGCGAACGACGCGGCTATGGGCTGGGGCATTGCTGGTGGGGATCGTGGCATCGCTGTCCGTTTGGGCGCAGACTCCGGAACCCGGCACGCCGCCGACGACTACCGAGCCCCCTCCAGCGCAGGCTGCGGCGGCCTATCAGCCCAAGTTTCCCGGCGATCCGGCACATTCGGAATCGGAAGCGCAGGCCCTGGGCTACATGCGGGTGGTGCTGCGGGCGCAAAAGGAATACAAGAAACGGCACGACAAATTTGCCGACTCCCTGATGGCGCTGGCCGGGACCGGTTCGCTGACCAAGCGCATGGCCCGGTCCACGGAGCGCGGAGACTACACCGCCACCTTCCGTTCCAAAAAAGACGGATTCATGCTGACCATGACGCCGAAGCAGATGGACAGCGAACACCGCTCGTTTTACGCGGAAGACGATGGAGTGATTCACGCCGACGATCAGAAGGCGGCCGATGAGAGTTCGCCGAAGATTAAATGATCAATCGTAGCGCCGCCGTCCTGGCGAAGACCCGCCACGACCTTAAGCGCGTTCTAAACCTGTCCGAATTTTTCCCTAAGTCGAAAGCCGAGGGCGAGTAGGCCCTCCGGAATGCCGGCAAGATGCCGGCGCTACTCTAAGATTTGCGGCGGCGTCCCGTCGTCTTTGCCCGACTGACTGGGCTCTTCCTGCATGGCGTGCGCAGGACCGAGGCTTCTCCGGGGTGTCGCGGTACTGCCTTCGCCGGTGATGCGGCGCAACTCCTTGATGATCTCCTGACGGTCGCGGGCGGCGTAATCGTGGGCGAAGCGGGTGAGGGCCTCGGTCAGGATTTCATGATGGTGAACATTCTCCAGGCCCGGCTCGCGGGTGATATTCAACCACAAGCGATGAAGCAGGAGAACGTCTTCGTTCATCATGGTGGGCGTGTGCGGCCCGATGCGGAAGGAATCGACCTTGCCCTCGGGACGAACGATTTGCAGCACGAACTGCCGCTTGGGCTCGGGCAGCCCTTCCCATGAATGTCCCAGCGCCAGAGCCTGCTCCGCCGGGGTCATCTTGCTCGACACGCCCAAAACTACCGCCGAGGAATCCAGATTGTTCGCGGTCTGCACGATGGCGGACCAGACGTCCCCCGCGGGAACGACCAGCAGGGAAACGTGCTTTCCGACACTCTCGGCCACCGACACGGCGCGGGTAAACAGGGTCTGCTCATAGTCGCTGAAGATCTGCTCCATGGAGAGGTCATAGGCCGCAGCTCCGAAGCGGCTGACGCGGGCCGACATCACCACCACATCCTGCTCGCGGGTATCGATGCGCTCCAGCGCCCAGCGCAGGTGGGCGAGCGTGTTGTAGTCGCGTACCGGCACCAGCACGTTGCCGCGGCGAATGTTCAGGGAGGCGCGCTCCACCGTGTCGCTCTGGAGGAGTTGGAACTGGTCTTTCATGGTCTTCTGCGCCAGCGCCGACTTTCGATTGTTCACGCGCTCGGAAACGCTGAAGACCACGAAAAAGACGACCGCAAAAGACACTCCGGCGACGGTAGCCACCGATTTTGTGAACAGGTTGATAAGCGCGGTCGCCAGCAGTACCAGGAACACAGACGCCAGGCCGATGGGGATTTCGCGTCCGCGAATCGTGATATTGGGCGGAACCTTCCAGCCGCGTTCGCCGTGGTATTTGAAACGCAACACCAGCATGGCCAGGCTGTTGAACGTGAAACTCCAGATCACACCGAAAGCGTACGCCTCGCCGAGAACGTAGACGTCGCCGCGGCTCGCCAGGATGGTGAGAACCTGGAGCCCGACCACCATGTTGATGATGCGGGAACTGGTGCCGTATTTGCGATGCGGAAAGCGGAACCAGTCGGCGAGTACGCCATCCTCGGAAACGCGGTTCAGAACGCCGTTGGAGCCAATGATCGCGGTGTTCACCGCGCCCGAAAGAATCAGGAAGCCCACCACCACGACAAAAGCGCGGAACAGCAGGCGCAAGATTAACGGGCCGTAGAGGTTCATGGCCAGTCCGGCGATTAGATTGTCTTTATAAACGGGCACTCGGACTGCGTCCGGAATCAGCATTACCGAAAGCAGAGCGGTCAAGCCGGTGAACACGAAGCTGTAGATCGCGATGACGATCGCGGCTTTCTTCAAATTCTTCAGTTTCGGATGGGCGAGTTCGCGATTCACCTGGGCGAGCGACTCCTCGCCGCTCATGGCCAGCACGGAATGACCGAACGCCATCAAGATACCCAGCACGCCGAACATCCGAGAGAGACTCTGCTCCGGAAAAGAGTCCTTCAGGAAGCCCAAGGATTCCTTGCTGAAATGAAGGTTCTCAGGAAAAGGGAGGGGGACGGGCTGGTATCCGGATTTGACCAGAGTGAATGCCGACCAGCCCAACAGAATGACCACCATGACGGTGACGATCTGCATCACTCGCAGCGCTTTTTCGCTCGACTCGTGGATGCCCTTGATATTCTCGTGCCAGAAATAGGCGGTCACGCCCAGGGCCACCACGACTGAGATCCAGTTGACGTTGAAGTGGGGCGTGCCGCCGAAGATGTTGTGAACCGCGCGTGGAATCCACCCGTGAGCGTCCATGGTGGCGGCAGTGTCGTTCAGCAACCCAGCGATGTACTGGCCGGCGGATACGCCCGAGATCGGTCCCGTCAGAATGTAGTCGAACATCAGGGCGGAAACGCTGATCTTCGCCAGCGTGCCACCGAGCGCTTCCTTCACCACGCGATAGACGCCGCCGCGGACGAACATCGAGCAGCTTTCCACGTAAACCGCTCGCACCGTGAACGAAAACAGCATCACGCCCACGATGAACCAGGCCGCTGACTTGCCGACCGCCTGCTCGGCGATGCCGCAGGCATAGAATGCGGACGAACCCAGGTCGTTGAGTACGATGGCGGCGGCGCGCCAGTACGAGATGAACGTCAGCATCACCGAAGTGGCGACAACGATTCGAACTCGATTCGAATTCGGGGAAGCGGGCTGGGTGGGAGAAGACATGCAGAATCGGGCGCGGGCCCTAGGAGGCTTTCTTCTCCTCGTTCATGCCAAAGGGTGTTTTGATGTCTTGAAAAATGCGCGCCAGAGGCACGACCGACGTGGGCATAAGCTCACTATGGTAACCGATAGTCGCGACGGAGAACGAGACGCGAGAGGAGGATGCCGTAAAAGAATTCGAAGAGCGTTGGCCAGCCGGGGCGGCCGTGTGCCAAAATGGTTCAGCGGGTGCTGTTCTAAAATGCAAAATTCTTTGCTGCTCGGAATGTTCCACGTTTTGGCGGGGATGTTTCTCGTCGGGATGGTGGGCTGCGTCGTCGTGATTCCGATTACCGCTTACCGGCTATTCAGAGTGCTCTTCGAGAAGGATAGCCCGGACGAGCAGTAAGGGCGATGAATAGCGCGGAGTAACACTTCGGCCCCTCCTCAACGCCTTCACTACAACAGAAAGGAAATGCTATTTGCTATTCTTGCGGCGTGCGAAAGATTCACTTCAGCGCCTGGCGTCTAGTCCTCCTCTCGGTCGCTCTCCAGATTCTGATTTTTCCCTTGCCCGGGTTGTATTGGCTTTCCTGGATTGCCGTGGCGCCTCTGCTAATCGCTCTGCGCCGCGCCCAGGCTCCGGAAGGCCTCCAAGTGGACGCGCCCATTCGTTTGCAGCCGGCTTCTCCGTGGCAAGCATTTTTACTGGCCTACAGCTGCGGAATTCTGTGGTATCTGGGAACCTGCTACTGGGTTTTCGATACCATGCGTCACTACGGCGGACTGGCGATTCCCGTTGCTTTCATGGTGCTGCTCGCGGCCTGCATGTATATGGGGCTGTATCACGGATTGTTTGGCCTGCTGCTGGCGTTGGCGGCTGGCGGAAAAGCCATGCAGAGGCGGGCTCTGGTCCTGGCTCCATTCTTGTGGGTTGCGGTGGAACTGGCGCGCACTCGCATTTCGGCATTTCCCTGGGAGCTTCTCGGCTACACGCAAACGAATAATCCGGCGCTCACACGTCTTACGACGATCACCGGAGTCTACGGGCTGTCGTTTGAAATCATGCTGGTCAACAGCGTTTTCGCGGCGGCGTTTCTCGTTCCGAAAGATCGGCGGAAATGGTTGCTGGCAGCGGCTTCCGGCGGAGCGCTCTTCCTCCAGTTCGGGCAATTATTGCCCTCGCCGTTCGTTCCCACCGACCACACCGCGCTGCTGGTGCAGCAAAATATTCCGGCGGAAGCGAACTGGACGACAGACTATTTTCAGGGAACGCTCCGGGACTTGACGTGGATCAGCCTGCATCCGCCGGGCGTTCCAGAGGGGCAGAAATTCGATCTGATCGTCTGGCCGGAATCACCTTCTCCTTTTCTTCTGAACGATGTCAGTTTCCGGGAAGTGGCGGCGGGTTTGGCGCGGCAGAGCAAGTCTTGGCTGCTGGTGGGAAGCATTGGGGTGGAGAGCGCCTCGATGTCGCCACAGCAAAAAAGCGAGGACTTCAATTCCGCCGGCTTATTCAGTCCCGTTGGCGAACTGACGGCGCGCTACGACAAGACTCATCTTGTCCCCTTCGGCGAGTATGTGCCCTTCAAGCGCTTTCTCCCGTTTATGAATATGTTGACCGACCAGATCGGCGACTTCGGATGGGGGCACTCTCGGAAGCCGCTGGCGGCGGGCGATCAGAAGCTGGGCATCAATATCTGCTACGAGTCGATCTTCCCGGATGAAGTGCGCGAGTCGGTGGAGCAGGGCGCCGACGTGCTGATCAACCTCACGAATGACGGCTGGTACGGCGACAGTGGAGCCTGGAAGCAGCATCTCCAAATGACGCAGATGCGTGCCATCGAAAATCGGCGCTGGCTGCTGGTGGGGACCAATACTGGCGTGACGGCATCGGTCGATCCGTACGGGC
Source organism: uncultured Acidobacteriota bacterium (assembly GCA_963799305.1). Lineage (GTDB taxonomy): Bacteria > Acidobacteriota > Terriglobia > Terriglobales > Acidobacteriaceae > Acidiflorens. The sequence goes on from CAWCWX010000006.1 coordinate 485,767, forward strand.
GGATTGTGGCGGCGACGGGGCGCAAGTTCCGCACCGCCCTGGCCGCGCCTTACGGACTGCTGGCCGGTACCACGTTCTACACGCGGCATGGGGATTGGTTCGCATACACGTGTGCGATAATTTCTCTAGGGGCGGTCTTGGTGAGATTCTTATTCCGCGCCTCGACATCGTAATTATGAGCGACAACACGTTAGCGGAACTCGATCAGCAGTACACGGCACTGAAAGGCAAAGTGCACGACCTACGGGAGTATCTTTGACGCGGACAAGCTGCGCCAGCAGTTAGTCGAGATCGAAAAGCAAGCGGCCGATCCGAATCTCTGGTCGAACCCCACCAAATCTCAACAAGTGATGCGCGAGCGCAAGCGTCTGGAGGGAGTGCTTTCTCTGGAAGACGATTTGGCGCGGCGGACCGAAGACATCGTCGCCTACTTTGATCTCGCTAAGGAAGGCGAAAACGTCACCGCCGACCTGCAGCGCGATTTGGACGCCCTCGGCGAACTGGTCGATCGCGTCGAAACCGAAACCCTCCTCTCCGGCGACAACGATGCGCTCAACGCGATTGTTACCATTCATCCGGGCGCGGGCGGCACCGAGTCCCAGGACTGGGCCGAGATTCTTCTGCGTATGTACTTGCGCTGGGCCGAGCGCCAGGGATTCAAGACGGAAATGTACGACGAGCAGCCGGGGGAAGAAGCGGGAATCAAGTCCGCCACGTTCGCCGTTAACGGCGAGAACGCCTTCGGCTACCTCTCCAGCGAGATCGGCGTGCACCGGTTGGTGCGCATCTCGCCCTTCGACCAGGCCAAGCGGCGGCACACGTCCTTTGCGAGTGTGTACGTTTCGCCCGAAATTGACGATAGCATTGAAGTGATCATCAAGCCGGAGGACATCCGCATCGATACCTATCGTTCGAGCGGCAAGGGCGGGCAGCACGTGAACACTACGGATTCGGCGGTGCGCATTACTCACATCGCGACCGGGCTGGTAGCGAATTGTCAGAACGAGCGTTCGCAGCACAAGAACAAAGAGAAGGCGATGAGCATGTTGCGCTCGAAACTGTACGAGTTCGAGATGGAGAAGAAGCGCGCTGTCACAAAAGAGATCGAAGATTCCAAGCTCGACATCGGTTTTGGATCGCAGATCCGCTCGTATGTGCTCCAACCTTATCGACTCATCAAAGACCATCGCACCAAGCTTGAAGTGGGAGATGTAGATCGCGTACTGGACGGAGACTTGCGGCCGTTCATGCAGGCGTATTTGCGGATGCGAAGAGGCGAAAAGCGATCGTGAAGCGCTCCTCCAAGCCGCCGTACCTAGGTCCGCGTCTGCAAAAGGCCTTTCGCTACGCCGCGGAACAGCACGCCGGACAAACACGCAAGCAGACTGCCGTCCCTTACCTGTCGCATTTGATGGCGGTGACTTCGCTGGTGCTGGAAGGCGGAGGCGATGAAGACATGGCGATCGCGGCGTTGCTTCACGATGTAGTGGAAGACTGCGGCGGTGAGCCACGCCTGCGCGAGGTGCGCCGGATGTTTGGCGCCCGGGTAGCGAAAATCGTCGAAGGCTGCACCGATTCATTCTCCGATCCAAAGCTTCCCTGGATGGTTCGCAAAACCGAATACCTGAAGAGATTGAAGCACGAAGACGCCGAAACACGGCTCGTATCGGCTTCCGATAAGCTCCATAATGTGCGGACCGTAATTGCCGATTATCGGCAGGATGGGGAATCGATCTGGAAACGGTTCAGCGGCGGGCGCGAAGGCACGCTTTGGTACTATCGCGCTTTGAACGATGAATTTCAGAAGCGAAGGTCGAATCGCACCACGTGGGAGTTGGCGATTGCGCTGCGCGAACTGAATAAGATGGTCGGGCCTCCTCGGGAGCCGAAGGCGGGGCGCCTGCGGTACGGTCGAGGGAACTGAATCATGCAACGGATGATTGATCGGATCCGCAAGTCGCAACTGTCATCGCAGATGATGCAGGCGGCGGCGCGCGGCGCTTTGGCAGTCGACTCCGGCGAGATGATGGAAATCCTCGTGCATCTGGCTCTTCACAACAAGATCTTTGCTGAGCAGGCGCGCATGACGCTGGCGGGCTGGGACGAGAAAGCATCCATCGGCGTCGCAACCGATCCCGCCACCAGCCAGGAGGTTCTGGCCTATCTGGTTTCGCCGAAAAACCTGCGGCCGAACCTACTGCCGGCGTTGGTGGGAAACCCGTCCGTGGATCAGGAGTCTTTATTGGACGTGGCTGCAACGGGCGCCCGCTGGGTGGTGGAGGCGCTGTTGGTGGACGAAAATGCAAGGAAATCTCCAGCCCTCATGAACGCGTTGCGAACCAATCCGCGATTGCGGGCGAACGAGCTGGCCGCCATCGATAATCCTGGGTACATATCAGAGCAACCGGCGCCGTCAGCGCCTGCTGCCGCAGAGACAGTCGAATCGCCGCCCGCGGCTCCGCCCGACATCGAGCCTCCGGCCAGTGATGATTCCGAAACCGCCGATGAAGCCGTGATGCAGGTCCTGAACAATTTCCTTGAGGAAAACCAAGCCGAATTAGCAGCCGCGCCCGACAAGCCATTCGAACCCGTGGTCGTCCACGAAGGGACAGGAATCGAGGGCGGGACGGAGCCCGCGCCAGTTCCTGCCGTGGTGGCCCCTCCGGCGGTCACAACACACAAGCCTCCCGCCGGAGCCGCCGCCAAGCGGGCAACGAACGCGGTGACCGGCGAGGTGAGGCGAGACAGTACGCTGCAAAAAATCGCGAAACTCGACATCAAGGGACGAATTGCGCTCGCCATGCGCGGCAACAAGGAGGAGCGTTCCATCCTCATTCGTGACAGCACCAAGCTGGTAGCTTTGGCCGTTCTCGATTCGCCGAAAGTTTCCGAGGGCGAGGTCGAAAAATTTGCTCTGCAGAAAAACGTTCTGGAAGCGGTGCTGCGAGCCATCCCGATCAAGCGGCAGTTCATGAAAAACTATTCCATCGTGCGCAACCTCGTGTTCAACCCGCGCACGCCGCTCGATCTCGGGCTCAGTTTGATGAAGAACCTGCTGATCACCGATCTCAAGTACCTGTCGGGAAATAAAGAAGTATCCGATACCATACGCAAGCTTGCGCTCCGCATGTTCAAACAGAAGTCGGAGAAGGGCAGTAGAGAATAAGTACCCAGTACGAGAAAGTCAGACCTCGTTGAAGGCTACCGATCCCATCTACGAATTGCTGTCGCGGATCAAGACCATCGCTGTGGTCGGATTATCCGATAGCCCCTTGCGACCCAGTCATGGCGTATCGGCCTATATGCAGACGCAGGGATACACGATTATCCCGGTCAATCCTAAGATTTCGGAGTCCCTGGGAGAGAAAGCGTATCCGTCGCTGCTCAAAGTGCCGGAGAAGATGACGATTGACCTGATCGACGTGTTTCGCCGTCCGGAATATGTGGATGAAATTGTGGAGCAGGCGATCGAGTTGAAGATTCCCGCGATCTGGCTGCAGGAAGGCGTGATCAACGAAATGGCGGCGGAAAAAGCGCGGCGGGCGGGCATGTTCGTCGTGATCGACCGCTGCATTCTGAAGGAGCACCGGGCGCGCTTCCGGTAGGCCGCGCAGCTTAGCGAGTCAATTGGCTGGCTGCGGCCTCGTCCAGCATCCATACCAACCGACCCTCTGGTTGGACCAGTTGAGCGGGGAACGGCGGCGTCCGACTACCTTCCAGGACGTCGCGCACCATCTCGGCTTTGTCCGGGCCGCTCGCCAGGAACATCACATCGGTGGCGTGATTCAGCACCGGAAACGTAAAGGTGATGCGGTCGGTTTTGAATTTCTCCACCCAGTTGGCAATCACCAGCCGCGATTGTTCCTTCAGTCCTTCGGAGTCGGGAAACAGGGAAGCAGTGTGGCCGTCGGGGCCCAAACCGAGCAGAATCAGGTCGAAGTGTGGGAATTCGCCGGGTGCTAGTTTGAAGAAGGTGCGCAATTTCCCGTCGTAATCCGCTGCGGCCGCTTCGGCGTCGGGCATCTCCGCTCGCACCCGATAAATATTCTTCGCCGGGATCGTAACTTTCCCCAGCAGCGCTTCGTTCACCATGCGGTAATTGCTCTCCGGATGGTCGGGCGGGACATGGCGTTCGTCGCCAAAAAACAGATAAGTCTGGCTCCAGGCAAAATCGGAGTAGTCCTGGGCGAGAAGTGCGTACAGACTGCGCGGCGTCGAGCCGCCAGATAGAGCCACGCTAAATCGTCCCCGCTCGGCTATCGCCGCTCGGCCCAGGCGCACAAATTCCTCGGCCGCAGCGTGAAACAGGTCTGCGGGTGTGGGCAAGACTTCAATAATTCGGATGCAGGTCATGGGGAATTGGTAATTTGTAATTTGGAAATTTTGTGATCGAACTCCAAATCGCGGTCCGAAGCTGAACTAAATTGCCAAACTAACAATTACAAAATTACCAAATCGAGCGCTATTTCTCGAAGTTTCTCCAGGCGCGGCCGTCGCGTTCCAGCAACTCGTCGGCGTCTTTTGGTCCCCAGGAGCCGGACGCGTAGTTGGGAAAATTGCGCGGCGGCAAAGCCTTCCACACATCGAGAACGGGAGTGACGATGCTCCATCCGGCTTCGACCATGTCGGCGCGTTGGAACAGAGTCGCGTCTCCGATCATGCAATCGTGCAGGAGGCGTTCGTAACCGGTTGCCGAAGACACTCCGAAATAGTCGGCGTATTTGAAATCCATATCCACTTCGCCCAGATGCATGGCGGGGCCTGGAGTCTTGGCGGCGAAACGCAGCGAAATCCCTTCTTCCGGCTGAATGTGCATGACGAGTTGGTTGGGCATCAGGTCTTCGACCTGGGTTTCGCGAAACAGGACGAAGGGCGCGCGCCGGAACTCAATGACCACGTGAGTATTCCGGCTGGCCATCCGTTTGCCGGTGCGCACAAAAAAGGGAACTCCCGCCCAGCGCCAGTTGTCGATCAACAATTTCATGGCGACAAAGGTTTCGGTTTTGGAATCCGGAGGCACGCCCGGTTCACTGCGGTAGGCGGGCAGGCGATGGCCGTTGACCATTCCTTCTCCGTATTGTCCGCGAACGGTTTTGCTGAGCACGTCTTCCGAGGTGAAGGGCTGAATGGCGTGCAGAATTTTCGCCTGCTCGTCACGCACTGCGTTGGCTTCGAACGAAATCGGCGGCTCCATGGTGCTCAGGGTGATGAGCTGCATGATGTGGTTGGGAAGCATGTCACGGAGAGCTCCCGCAGTGTCGTAGTAACCGCCTCGGCCTTCGACGCCCACCGTTTCCGCGACGGAAATCTGTACGTTGTCGATGTAGCGGCGATTCCAGATCGGCTCAAAAATTCCATTGGCGAAGCGGAACGCCAAAATGTTCTGGACGGTTTCTTTTCCCAGGTAGTGGTCGATGCGGTAGACCTGATGTTCCGCGGCAAACTTCAAAAGGCTCTGATTGAGCTTCCGGGCAGAGTCGAGGTCATGGCCGAAGGGCTTTTCAATAATCACGCGCCGCCACTGGCCGTTTTCCTCCTTCATCAGATTCACATTGGAGAGGCTCTGGACGATTTCACAAAAGAAATTCGGGGCGGTGGCGAGATAGAAAAAAACATTGCCGTGAGTAGAGTGGGCCTTCTCGACGTTCTCGAGTTCCTGCTTCAAGCGGTCATAGGTCGTGGGATCGTCGAAATTTCCCGAAACGTAATGCAGGTGGCGAACGAACCATTCCCACAAATCAGGGTCGACGGGGCCGGTTGCGAACTCTTTGAACTCCTCAGAAAGTTTTTTACGCGCCTCCTCGTTGGTCATGGGAGTGCGGCCCACTCCGACGACGGCGAACTCCCGCGACAGAAGTTGCTGGCTGGCCAGATTGTAGAGAGCGGGAATGAGCTTGCGCCGCGTGAGGTCTCCGGTGATGCCGAAGATGACCATCACACAGGGATCAGCCACACGGCCAACGCGCGGTTTCGGGGGACTGGGTAAAGCCTCTGTCAGAGCCATATCTGTCCTGTCATCGAAGGTTCAACAAAGTCACTTGCCCGTTTTCTGGGAATTTTTCTCGACCGCCTGGAGTAGTTGAGTGAAGGCGTCGGCGAAAAGCTTCACGCCGTCTTTCGTGAGCTTGTCGGTGGCTTCTTTCATTGAAATGCCGACAGACGCCAGATCGGCCATGGTCTTTGCCGCAGCCGGAAGATCTTCGGTGAGGCTGACGCGCGGTTTGCCGTGGTCGCGAAAAGCATCGAGGGTCGCGGGAGGAACCGTATTGACGGTGTCCGGCCCGATAAGTTCTTCCACGTACATGACGTCGCGATAAGCGGGGTTTTTCGTGCTGGTACTGGCCCAGAGCACACGCTGCGTCTGCGCGCCCTTCGCGGCCAGGGCATTCCATCGCTGTGTCGAAAAAATCTTTTGGTAGGCCTCGTAGGTGAGCTTTCCGTTGGCGATGGCAACCTTGCCGAGAATCGATTGCAGCTTGGCTTTGCGGGCGGGATCGCTTTCGCTCTTGATCTTCTCATTCAGCAACGAGTCGATCAGGGAGTCGATGCGGCTGATGAAGAAACTGGCGACGCTGGCGACTTTGCTGACGTCTCCACCACCAGCTGAATAAATTTCGAGGGCATCGATATAAGTCCGCGCGACGTCTTCGTAGACGTTCTGCGCAAACAGAAGCGTTACATTGATGTTCACGCCTTCACTGAGCATCTGGCGGATTGCCGGAATCCCTTCGGGCGTGCCGGGGATCTTAATCATCACGTTCTCGCGGCCCACGGCCTTCCACAAGCGGCGCGCTTCTTCGATCGTTCCTTGAGTATCGTTTGCGAGATAAGGAGAAACTTCCAGGCTGACGTAGCCGTCGCGGCGCTTGGTGCTCTGATAGACGGGACGCAGAAGGTCGGCAGCGTCCTGAATGTCGCGGATGGCGAGCAGTTCGTAGCGCCCTTTGGCGTCAAGATCGCTGCGGCCGGCAAGGGAGTCGAGAAAGTCCTGATACAGAGTGCTGCCGGCGATGGCTTTTTCAAAAATTGCCGGATTGGAAGTCATGCCCCGCAATCCATCTTCGTCGATCAAACGCTTGAGTTCGCCGCCCGTGAGCAGGTCGCGGCGGATGTAATCGAGCCAGATGGACTGGCCGAGCGCTCGCAGTTGCTGCAACGGGTGCACAGCTTTGCTGGTTTCCAGAGTTTCAACGGGATTCATAAGCTCTCCTTAAGTCGCAGCGGTAAATGCTGCGCCACCCAAAATCAGGCACGAAATCAGAAACGCTCCCGCTGAACTACTTGCCGACCAGTTCGCGAGCGTTCTTCAAGACGTTGTCGACGGTGAAGCCAAATTTCTTCATGACGTCTTTCAGCGGAGCCGAAGCGCCGAAGGTATGCATGCCGATAACACGTCCTTTGGTGCCGACATATTGTGCCCAGCCCATGGTCGAACCCGCTTCTACCGCCAGCCTGGCGGTAATGTCGGGTGGCAGAACCTGGTCACGGTAACTCTGGTCCTGCTTCTCAAAAATATCCCAGGAAGGCATGCTGACCACGCGGGCGCGGATGCCTTCCTGCTTCAGTTTTTCGTAAGCGTCGACGCAGAGGCTCAGTTCGCTCCCCGTGCCGATCAGAATAACCTGCGGCTTGCCGCCGTCGGCGTCGGCGAGAATGTACGCGCCACGCGCCACGCCAATTGCGGGAGCATATTTCGTACGATCGAGCGTCGGCATATTTTGCCGTGTCAACACGAGTACAGCTGGTTCGTGCTGCAACTTCATGATGACTTTGTAAGCCTCGACGACTTCATTGGCGTCGCCGGGACGCAGCAACATCATCCCGGGAACCGCGCGCAAAGAGACGAGTTGCTCGATCGACTGGTGTGTAGGACCATCTTCGCCCAGACCGATCGAGTCGTGGGTATAAATCCAGATCGCCGGTATCTCCATGAGCGCGGAGAGGCGCATTGCCGGCTTCATGTAATCGGTGAAGATGAAGAACGTGGATCCATAAGCGCGAACGTTACAGAGCGTCATCCCGTTCACGATGGCGCCCATGGCGTGCTCACGGATGCCGAAGTGAAAGTTGCGTCCCTGGTAGGATCTCGCCTCAAAGTCGCCGACGCCCTCAAACGTAAGCCGCGTTTTCGTTGACGGATACAAATCCGCCGCCCCGCCCATGAGCCACGGAATATTCTTCGCGAGAGCATTTAAGACCTTGGAGGAAGACTCGCGACTGGCCACTCCCTTGGCGTCCGCGGCGAAGGTGGGCAGGTTCTTGTCCCAGCCATCGGGAAGCTGATGGTGTTGCATGCGGTTCAATTGGTCAGTGAGGTCGGGGAACTGTTTACTGTATTCGTTGAACAGCGCCGTCCACTTCTGAGAGAGCTGCTTGCCGCGCTTGCCGATGCCTTCGCGGAAGTGCTCGCGGACACCGTCCGGCACCAGGAACTGCGCGTCTTCGGGCCAGCCGTAAGCCTTCTTGGTCAAACGAACTTCTTCCTCGCCCAGCGCTTCTCCGTGCGCTTCCTTCGTGTCTTGCCGGTGCGGAGACCCGAAGCCGATGTGGCTATCGAGAATGATCAGCGAGGGCCGGTCGTTAACGTTAAGCGCGTGCTGGTATCCAGCGCCGAGCGCGCCCAGGTCGTTGGCGTCGTGCAGATGAATCACATCCCAGCCGTAACTCTTGAAGCGCGCGGCTACGTCCTCGTTGAAGGCGAGGTTGGTGTTGCCTTCGATGGTGATGTGATTGTTGTCGTAAAGCCAGCACAGGTTGGAGAGCTTGAGGTGGCCGGCGACGGACGCCGCCTCCGAGGAGACACCCTCCATCATGTCCCCATCCCCGCAGAAGGCCCAGACGTTGTAATTGAAAAGCTCAAATCCCGGACGGTTGTAATTCGCGGCCAGCCATCGTCCTGCGATTGCCATACCCACGCTGGTGGCAACGCCCTGACCGAGTGGACCAGTGGTCGTCTCGATTCCAGTGGCGATGCCATATTCAGGATGTCCGGGAGTCTTGCTGTCCAGCTGACGGAACTTCTTGAGGTCGTCGATCGTAAGCGAAGGTTCGGCGAGCACCTCGCCCTTCTTGTTGACCGACCGGATGCCCGCAAGGTGAATCAGCGAATAGAGCAGCATGGACGCATGTCCATTCGAGAGCACGAAGCGGTCACGGTTCGGCCACAGGGGATCTTCCGGGTCGTAGCGCAGGAATTGCTGCCACAGGCTATAGGCGGCGGGCGCCAAAGCCATGGGCGTGCCGGGGTGTCCGGAGTTGGCCTTCTGCACGCCGTCTATCGAAAGCGTACGGATAGTGTTGATGCTGAGCAGATCGATCTGTGTGTTGGTGGCTACAGCCTGATCACTGACGGCCATTGCGCTCCCTCGTAGATTGCGTTCACGATCCCCGGTGTACGCTTCATATGATGAAGCGCCGGCGAAGTTGGGTGCATGGATCGTGCCCTCGCGGGTGGAGCATCAATTTTACACCGGCGAAGTCAGGGGGCGAGTTCGCTTTAGGCTTCGATACGTCCCTATGGTCTGATCTCGATGGGCGTGCCGTCCGGCACAAGTTTCCAGATTTCATCGATCTCTGCGTCGGTAACGGCGATGCAGCCGTCGGTCCAATCCCGCAATCGATGCGCGGCACCCACAGCTCCATAGCCATTCGGCAGTCCGTGGATCATGATGTCGCCGCCGGGGGAATGCCCTTTCTGTTGAGCTTGGCGCCGGTCCTGTTCATTGGGATACGAAATGTGAATGGACTTGTAAAACTGGCTCTTCGGATTCCTCCGGTCGAGCGTGTAGGTTCCTTCGGGAGTCTTTTGATCTCCCTGCTGTTCCTTTGCGCCGACAGGGTTCGTTCCGAGAGCGACCTTGTAAGTACGGATGACTTTGCCCCTCGAGAAGAGCTTCAGCGTGCGTGTACTTTTGACGACGACAACCTGGTCAGCCTTTGGTGTGTTGGCGGGTAGGCTTGAGCTGTTAGCGGCCAGAATCCCGAGCAGCAACACCGCGATCATGAAGCGAGTATGTATGTTCGCGGTGGAGAATGCTAGCCTGAAGGGTGATGCGCTTCGCGCGGCCCATCTTGTTCGTCTTGCTTCTCTTGTCGCCCCTTTTGTGCGGGGCAGGCGCTCCCCCGAAAGCGCCTCACTCCTGGACCGTGCGCTCTCAACCCGCCCGCATCGTCAACGGAGCCCCGGTGTTGTTTCGAGCCAGCACCCCGAAGACAGCGCGCACGCTTACCGGTACGTGGCTGAATCATGAAGTGTTCTTCACCTTCGACGCCGCGCAAAACGCATGGTTCGGACTCGCCGGCACGAGTCAGGAGACCAAGCCGGGCACGTATCCCATCGAACTGCGGGCCGAGATGAAAGCAGGACCGCCTCTGACGTACAAGCAGGGAATCCGAGTACAGAAGGAGCGCTATCCCAAGGTGACGGTTTTGAAAGTCCCCGGCCGCTACACCGCGCCCGATCCGGAGCAGATGAAAATCATTGAGCATGACAAGCGGGTGAAAGCCGAAGCCTTCAAGACGGAAACTCCCGATCGCGAGTGGAAAGGTTCATTCCAGCGTCCGGTGACCGCCGAAATTTCGGATGTCTTCGGAGTACAGCGTGTCTTCAATGGCGCGGTACAGAGTACGCATCAGGGCTTGGATTTTCGCGTTCCTACCGGCACTCCTGTGGCGGCAGTGAATAGCGGCACTGTGATCCTGGCCCAGCTTCTGTATTTCGAAGGCAACTGCATCGTGATTGATCACGGACAAGGCCTGCTGACCCTGTACCTTCATCTTTCAGAAATGCGAGTCAAGGATGGAGAACGCGTTGCCAAAGGCCAGCAAATCGGACTCAGCGGCGGCACCGGACGCGCCACCGGTCCGCATCTGCACCTGGCTGTGCGCTGGCAGGGGACATACCTGAATCCCGCTGGACTGCTGGCGCTCAAACTGCCCTAAGCGCCGCCATTCTTTGCGAAGAACTGAGCACGTTTGGCACCGTTAACCTGACGTTAATGTTCGCCCCAAGAAATGCAACACAAATGTTTATTTGTTGCGATTTCAACTTGCGGTGGGTATATTCTGTAACTGTCCGGCGGCGGAAGCGATTTCGGGGGAAGACGCTTTGAAAGCGTCCGTCGGTCGGTCATAGTCTGGGAACCCGAGGGACCCCCTCGCGGGTTCCCAGCTTTTTTAGGGGCAAAATTAGGAAACCAGGCTGTTCAACGCCTGTTCCAAATTGCCCGTGGCCATCTCGTCTCCGGCCCAGACTCCATCGCAAAACGTAACGCTGCGCCCGGAAATCGCCGGGATGCGATCGCCGGTAACGATAATTCCCACCAGATTGAGAGGATCGGCGGCGGCAATCGTAATGCGCTCGCCAGCAAGAGGAAGTTTGCGGCTGGCGCGCAACGATTCCACGGCCACCGGGAGCGCAAACTGCTCGCCCAGAAATCCATCGACGAAGCGTCCGCCGCGCACCTCGGCACGATCTTCCAGCCGGCGGAAGCCAATCTGCAATTCGCGCCAGCGCGGCAGGTTAGTCTCTCGCGCCAGCAGATCGCGGAAGACGACACCATAACGCCGCAGCAGCATCCAGCAGCAGGATTCGACAGCGCGATCGCGTTCCGCGCCTTCGCTGTGCAACAGAGACCATCGCCCTGCTGCATGCCGGGGACGTCGCACTTTGCCCAGCGCGCCGCCGGTATTCTTCGGCGTGACCAACGCTCGCAGGTTCTCGAATCCGTCGGCTGTGACCAATCCCGCTGCGACCAGTTCCCATAGACCAGTCTCGACTTCCGCCTTGAGACGGCCGGTGGCTCGCACCATGTCCGGAAAGAAGAGCGCCCCGCGTTGCTGCAACAATTCCAGCACCGACTGTGCCACTGGACTCAAAATCGATGCGACGGAATCGTCGGCTTCGGGATGGCGCGGCTGCATCCAGTCCGCGTCCTCCCGAACAAAAAATGCGATGGGCGCAACCCGAGTTGGAATCACGCGCCGCCGCCGCTCCTGATCCGGCTGGCCGTTGTTCCCGCCGGAATCGATGGTCGCGGGATGAGGCGACAGCCTTCCCCAGCCCACCGCTCCCGCAAGACAAAGTTGATCGAGATGCGCGGGGTCGTAGCCGGCGATCCTTCGCCCGAGCACGAACCGTTCCCACGCACTCGCCGGAATTTCAAAACCCTGCAACTGGCGAATGACTTCCAGCGTGCCATGCTCACCGCGGACCTGCGTTCCGGAAGCGATATGCTGCCAGCGCAGCAGCCAGTTCATGAACTGTGCCGCCGTGACCGGCTCGATCTGCTTGCGCAGTGTCGCGACCGTTAAACGGTGAATACGCGCCAGCAACCGCCGCTCGCACCACTCGATCTCCAGAGTGGACCGGGAGGGCACGGCTTCAGCCGTGCCATTACGCTCCAATAAAGAGCTGGGCTTCAGCCCCTGCGGCCGGAACTGCCCACGCAAGATGGCTCCGCTCGCCTCAATCCGCAGCAATGCCTTCTCGATCTCGGACGGAGGCAAACCCAGCAAATCTCCCAACTCCGAAGCAGTGGTCGGACCGATGTGCGCCATCCATCCCCGCACCGTCGTGAGGAGTGCGTCATCAGAACTTACGGTAGAGACGCGGCTTGCCGCGTCTCCGTCGGCACCGAGTGCACCCGCCGCAAGCGGAGACGCGGCCAGCCTCGTCCCGGCGACGGTGTTATTAATGATCGCAAACAATTCCACGCGCTCGGCCGCGACCCAATACCGCCGACCCAGACGCTCCGCGATAACAACGCGCCGCCCATCCTGTAACCGCTCAAAGAACGGCTCCCAACCTGTTGTGAGTCGCCCAATTCGATCCGTAAGCGCCCCCGACCCAGAACTCTGAGAACTGAGAACCGGGAACTGAGAACTCCCCGCAGGCACCATCACCAGCGTATGCAGCGCATCATGCAATTCATCGGCATCGCGCACATCCGGCCAAGCTTCTGCCTGAACCTGCTCGATGGCCGCCGGATCGAGCGCGCCGACTTCCTCCAGCACCGTTGCCGGCAAAACGCGACGCATCTCGACCGCGCGCGCCCGCCGTTCTTCCAGAGGAGCGTCATCCAGATAAGCGTACGGATTCGCATTCAGAATCTCGTGCGAAAACTGCGAGGGTACGGGAGTGTCCACCGCGATGCACTTGATTCGACCTTCTTCAATGCCGCGCAACACATCGCGGAGTCCATCGACGTCCATCGCCTCGGTGAGCACATCCTTCATCACTTCAGCGACCAGCGGATGGTCTGGAATCTTGATATCTCCTTCGATGTTTTCCTGGCAGGCGGCCACATCGGGAAACACGGCAGCCAGCAGGTCGTCGGATCGCATGCGCTGAATCTGCGGCGGAACCTTCTTGCCTGCCTGAAAGCGCAATAGAGCCAGGGCGCGTGTTGCATCCCAGCGCCAGCGCGTTTGAAACACCGGAGCCGCCAGCGCCGCCTGTTCCAGAATCGGCGGCATAGTCTCCGAGTGCAGAAAATGAAAAACATCGGCCAGCGGAAAACTATGCTGCTCCGCCAAAGCGATGTTGATGCCATTATCGGTGGCGGCGGCTTGCAGTTCGAAGTTGAATCCGCGGCAGAAGCGCTTGCGTAGCGCCAGTCCCCACGCCTTGTTGATGCGGCCGCCGAAAGGCGCGTGGATCACCAGTTGCATCCCGCCGCCTTCGTCGAAAAAGCGCTCCGCGATAATCGTGGCCTGCGTCGGGACGTCGCCCAGCACCACGCGGCCTTCCAGCACATACTGGATCAGTTGCTCCGCGCCCGCAGCATCCAGACCGCACTCCGATCCCAGCCAGGTCACCGCTTCCATGACAACCGGCAAATTGCGCCAGCCTTCCGTTGGAACCACGCCCGCCAGACGATCGCTGATTTCTTTGCGTAACTCACCGAGCTGCGCCGAAAGCTCCGCCGTACGCGCTGGAGCCTCGCCACGCCAGAAGGGAACCGTGGGCGGCGCGCCTTTCGCATCCTCCACCAACATGCGCGACGACCGGCCTTCCACGCGCCGGATCCGCCACGAAGTATTTCCCAGCAGCATCACGTCGCCTGCCATGCTCTCCACCGCGAAGTCTTCGTCCACCGTTCCGACCGACGCGCCGTCTGGTTCGGCAACCACCGTGAACAGCGCGTTGTCTGGAATCGCTCCGCCGCTGGTGATGGCCGCAAGTCGCGCTCCCCGGCGCGGCCTCAGTTTGCGATTGACGCGATCATGATGCAGGTAAGCGCCGAAACGTCCCCGCTGCGCGGCGATGCCTTCGGAGAGCATCTCCAATACTGTCTCGTATGTTTCACGGGAAAGGTTTCGATAGGGGTAGGCGCGCTTGATGAGCGCAAACAGTTCGTCCTCATCCCATCCGTCAGAACCGGTAACGCCCTCGACCGTAGCGCCGGCGCCTGCACTCGCGCAGCACGCCACGATCTGCTGCGCCAGTACATCCAGCGAACACTCCGGGAAAATCAGCCGGTCGAGTTCTCCCGACCGGATCCCACGCACCAGCACCGCACATTCCGCCAGATCGTCGCGCGTGGTAACGAAGAACCTGCCTTTGGGGACGGCTCCGCGCCAGTGTCCGCTCCGGCCTACCCGTTGCAGCGCCACCGCAATCGAACGCGGAGAGCTGATGTGGCAGACCAGATCAACCGTGCCCACGTCGATTCCGAGTTCGAGCGACGCAGTGGCAACCAGAACTTTCACTTCGCCGTCTTTGAGTTTCTTTTCCGCGGCAAGGCGCATCTTTCGCGACAAGCTGCCGTGGTGAGCGGCAACATTTTCGTCCCCCAGCCGTTCGCCGAGGCGATGAGAAATGCGTTCGGCCAGTCGCCTGGTGTTCACAAACACCAGCGTCGAGCGATGGGAGTTCACCAGTTGCACGATGCGGTCATAAATCTCGTCCCACATTTCGTTCGAGGCCACCGGACCCAGCTCTGAAGAGGGAACTTCCACGCCCAGATCGAGCGTGCGCTTGTGTCCAATGTTGACGATGACCGGATCGGGCCGCCCATTGCCGGCGAGAAAATGCGCGACTTCTTCGATCGGCTTCTGCGTTGCGGAAAGCCCAATCCGAACCGGCGGACGATAGGTCAGCTCCTCCAGTCTCTCCAGGGAAAGAGAAAGATGAACGCCCCGCTTGTCGTCGGCGACAGCATGAATCTCGTCGACGATGACGGTTTCCACGTCGCGCAGGATTGCCCGGCTCTTTTCCGCCGTGAGCAGGATGTAAAGCGATTCCGGCGTAGTCACCAGAATGTGTGGCGGACGCCGCAGCATCGCCTGCCGGTCTTTCATGAGCGTGTCGCCGGTTCGGACCGCCGTGCGAATCTCCGGCATCAGCAGGCCGCGCTCGCCCGCCATCTGGAGAATTTCTCCCAGCGGGATTTCCAGGTTCTTCTGAATGTCGTTGCCGAGCGCTTTCAGCGGCGAGATGTAGAGGACTTCGGTGCGATCGGTGAGTTCTCCCGCCAGGGCCTTGCAGACCAGTCGGTCAATGCAAGCGAGGAATGCGGCCAGAGTTTTGCCCGATCCGGTCGGAGCTGAGATGAGCGTCGTGTGGCCAGCGAGAATGTGGGGCCAGCCCTGCTCCTGCGGTTCGGTCGGCGTGCCGAAGCGCTGGACAAACCACTCCCGGACGAGAGGATGAGCCCAATCCAGCGAAGGGGATACGGCGGACGGCATGGGAAAGATTGTAACCAGAAAAGGAAGTTTCGTAAAACGTTCGCCTACGCAGAATCTGAGTGTAAGCGCAAGGAGATCACCGTGGCATACTTCCGAAAGTCGTGGTCAGTCGTCAGAATCGCCCAACCTCGCCGGTGCGCCGCAGCGCAGATCAGAAAGTCGACTGCCGATCCCGCGATGCCGCGGGCGCGGCACTGATTGTTCATGTGGGCTGCTTCCTCGTAGTCAGACCCTTCCAGGGCCGGCTCATCGAACGCCCGAAGGTAGTCACGCAATTTCTTGAATTGACCTTCTTCGCGAATTCCAGAAAGTAATTCCTGCCGGATCGGGCCGAGTAACTGCGCACGTCCTTCGCGTACGAGTTCAGTCAGCGTTTTCGCCATGCCTTGCTCGGGCAGGCTCAACAGTTCAGGTCTGCGCCGCAGGGCCAGCGACCAGACGGGAGTGTCCGCCACCACGATCACGACCGCTTCATCCGGCGCGTATCACTCCCGCTGCGTTGGCGTTCTGACTTGTAATCATAGGCAGGGTCGAATTCGATAGTGCCAAAGGCGTCCAGAATCCGTAACTGCTTGCGCCTGCGCACATACTCGTCGAGCGCGGCGTTCACCGCCTCTCTCTTGGTCCTGTGCCCCCCGGCGCGACGGGCCTCTTCGATGAGTCGGTCGTCCAAAGCAAGGTTGGTCGGCATGTGTAAAGTATCACACACTATACTGTGTAAATCAAGTCGGCGATGCCTGCTACTGGATCCTGGAACCGCCTCGGCGACGGTTTTCTTTTGGGTCGGGGAAAACGTTGGAAGACAACATTGCGGGGGACAGTCGGAAGGCGCTGAAACAACCACCGATCGCTTGCTTGGGGCGTGCTCGGGTTAGCGATCGGTGGGTTGCTTTTCTCCCTACTCACCCTGTTGTTTTCAGGAGTTGTGACCGCTTGAACACGGAGGCCAGAGGAAAGTTTCGGCGCGGAGCAACAAAAATTCTACAATAAAAAAAGTTCCTGATTTTGCAATCGGTTACAAGGAATTTCAAATACCCGGAAGCCCTGTGACCCGTGACCTCTGACCTGCCCTACTCCGGAATAGCCGTCGTCTTGGCCGCCATCAACTCAGAGAAGCGAGGGTCTTTGCGTAGGGTGCTGAACTCGTGGTCTTTGTAGACGTCCGCGATGTCCTTATAGCCGTCCTCCATGGCTTTCTTGAGATAGCGCAGGGACCGGTCTGCAATCCCCATCTGGGCGTAAAGCTTGGCCAGGACATAGTCATAGCGGGCGCGGTCCTCAGGAGAGGGAAGCTGGGCCTGCACTCCGGCGCGTGACGTGCGCTCGAAGACGTCGGGATCGAGTTCCAGGGCTTTGGAGTAATTGAGGACCGCCTTCTCGAACTGTTTCTTCGCGAAGTAGGCGGCGCCCAGATTGCTGTAGTAGGACGCCCAGGGATTCAACGCGGTCGCCTTTTCATAATTCTTGATCGCTTTGCCATAGTTGCGCTGCTGGTAGTAGACCACGCCCAGGTTGTTGTAGGCGTCGGAGTGGGTGCGGTCTAACTTGACAGCGTGCTCGAAGTTCTTGCGGGCGTCGCGGTAGCGCATCAGCATGAGGTCGCAGATCCCCATCTTGTTCATCAGACTGGCTGTACCACCGGTCTTGACGATCGCGGCGCGATAGTAGTCCATCGCGTCGAGATAGTTTTTGTCGGCACGCAACTGATCGCCGCGGCCTTCCAGTTCCTGCGCCGAAGCACTCGGAGCCGGAGGCTCCACCCTCCGGAACGGTGGTGGTCCTACCTGCACCATTTCTGTGTTCTGCGAGAGCGCTGGTGAGGTGAATAGGAGCGGTAGGAGCAGGAAGACCAGCGAGGTGACGCGTTTGCAGGAAAGCATGATGTACCTTCCCTTACGGTTTATTGCGGTTTCGTTCCGTTGTCCTCAGGCTTAGACGGCGGCGGAGTGTTTTTGTCACTGGAGCCGCTGTCACCCTTAAAGGCATCCGCGATCTTACCGAAAAAGCTCCGCTTTTTCTTCGCAGCATCCCCACTTGTTTGGACACCATTGGCAGTCTGCGAGTTCCCGGTGGACGGCGGGAGCGGTTTTTCCGAGTTTCCGCCAAAGATTCGGGAGAAGAATCCCTGGGTTGCGCCGCTCTGGTCGCAGGTATCGTGCGGCTCCGTTCCCGCCACGAAAGCGATCGTATAAGTGTCTGGACAGGAAGGGGTTGCCAGCCGGTTCGTGACCTTGTCGAGCTGCACATCGACGACTCCTTGCGGCTGGCTGAAAGGCCGAACGTCGGCATATTGGGGCAGGGTGATCGCCCTTTTCATGAATTCCGCCCAGATGGGGGCGGCTGTCTGGGCGCCACTCAATCGGATGTCGCTGTAGTCGTCGAAGCCCACCCAGATGATGCACAGCAGGTTGGAGGTATATCCCGCGAACCAGCCGTCGTGTGAGGTGCCGGTTTTGCCCGCGCCCGGACCGGTGTAACCGCGCTGCCGGACCACATACGCGGTCCCGTAATTCATGACTCCTTCCATCATATTAGTCATGATGTAAGCGACTCGGGGATCGAGCACCTGTTTTCGATCCGTCGCAAAGTTCACCACCACATCGCCCTGCGCGTTGCGTACCGAGTTCACCAGAATCGGCGAAAGCCGCAAGCCTCCATTCGCGAACGCGGTGTACGCCGCGGTCATGTCCACGGGGGTGGCGTCATAGGCTCCCAAGGCCATCGCTGGCGTTGCCTTCACGGACGCGATCCCTGCGTTGCGAGCCAGATCCGCCACTTTGTCGTAGCCCACTTCTTCCGCCAGCTTCACCGTCGCGTTGTTCAGCGACATCGCCAGTGCATAACGGAGAGTCACATCCCCGTGGTACTCCTCTTTGTAATTTCGCGGTTCGTAGATCTGATCGCCATAGGAAAAAGTTGAGGGCTCATCCGGAACGGTAGACGCCGGAGTCAACACGGCCGTGGAGCCGTCGAGCGCGGTATTCACCGCCGCCGCATAAACAAACGGCTTGAAGATGGATCCCGTCGGCCGCTTGGCCAGCGCGTGATTCAACTGGCTCATCCCGTAATTCCGTCCGCCGACCAGCGCTTTAATTTCGCCGGTATGCGGATCCATCGCGACCAGCGCCACCTGCGCCTGCGGTCCCGGAGTCACCGTGGTTTCGTATTTTTTCTTGCCGACCTTGACTCTCTTTGTCCGCAGCTTGGTGATCTGCTCGTCCACCAGCTTGATTCCGGTCTCGACCGCCTGCGCCGCCGCCCGCTGCAAATCCGGATCGAGCGCCGTATAGATGCGGTACGACTGATCGTTCAACTCCCGCTCGTTCAGCTTGCCAATGACCACGTCCCGGACCATATCGACGTAGTAGGGAGCGTCGCTGGCTTCGACGTTCGGGGGAGCCAGCGTTAACTTTGTGGCCTTCGCCTTGTCCGCCTGCTCGCGCGTGATGGCGCGAGTGTCCACCATCGCTTCGATCACCGTATTGCGCCGTTCCAGGGCGCGCTCCGGATGCCGGTAGGGCGACAGAAAACTAGGCGCCTGGATCAATCCCGCCAGCAGCGCCGCTTCCGGCAGCGTGACATCTTTCAGGTCCTTGTTGAAATAAGCCCGCGCGCCTTCGGCCAGCCCCGAAATCGTAAACGACCCGCGTTGCCCCAGATCCACCCGGTTGGCATAGAACTCGAAGATCTGCTGCTTGGAAAACTTCTGTTCCATCTGGACCGCGATCAGCATCTCGATCAACTTGCGCTTGAACGTCTTCTCGGGTGAGAGAAAAATGGCCCGCGACAGCTGCATCGTGATCGTCGACCCGCCCTGCTGATGGCGCTGGTGAGTGAAGTCGATCCACGCCGCTTCCGCCAACCGCATGAAGTTAACCCCGCCATGCTGGAAGAAACGGCGATCTTCAATCGAAACCACCGCCTGCACCATGACGTTGGGGATATCGTCATATTTCACCAGCGACCGCTTGGATCGCTGTTCCGCGTCGAAGAGCGAAGTGACCAGTTGCGGCTCCAGTTCGTAAGCCGCAAGCTCGCCCGAGGAACGGCTGAGAATCTTGGAAACCTTGCCGTCCGCCACCGTGATCGTCGCCGGTTCCGGACTGTGATAGGACTCCGGCCCGGGCAGCACTTCCAGGGAATTTCCGCGAACGTGGTAGGTACCCAGCCGCGATTCGCCGTCTTTCTCGGTGTATCCGGCATGGCGCAAGTCGCCGGCCATGTCATGGATGGTGAACGACGACCCCACCCGCACCACCTGCGGTCCCGCATAAATCTTGGCCGAATTCGTATACAGCGGATCGCGAAACTTCTGCTCGATCACTCGGTCGTACTTCACATACCAGTAGGAAAAAAACCCAACCACCAGCAGCGAGATCGACAAAAAAGCCAGCAGCGCCGCCCGGATAATCGGATCCCGCGGCAGCACGCCCTTCTTGCCCCTGGCGCGGTTCCCCGCATTCGGAATTTTCAGCTTGATGGCCACAGCGATACGGTTTACAGAAGCAATCTTCCGTCCTAACTCCGTTTCGGTTGGAAGTGTGTCTCCGGCTTGATTCTAAACCACAAGCAGATGGTTGCTGTCATGGGATGCGTGTCAAGGGATGGACGGGGTGTGGGGAGAGGGATGCACTTCGATTCCCCGTGGATGATTGTAGCAATTTGGAAGAACGCCCTATCCGAACGTTGCCTGCTGGCGCCTCTGGAAATTAGGGTACGTCCCGTTGGTCCCGGATTTGTCCGGGCTTCCCCAGTGGGTTTCCCCGGCTTTCTTCGCTGGTGGTGGAGGGGGTGGACTTTTTTATTTTGCGCCAAACAACTATTGAACAAAGCGAGCGCCGGGGTCACTTTCCTGCTTTTCTTCAGCTTCCGAGCCAGCCAGAATATTCCGATAGCAAAGGCTATGGCGCACAGGGCCGCCAAAATCACCTCGGCCCATGGGAACAGAAGACAGTCGTGGACTGTTCTTCCCTACACAGTAACTGTGTTACACTATTTTCGTGTATGCGAAACCTCCGCAACATCACGCTGACCCTGGAAGAAGAAGTGGCCCGCTGGGCGCGCATCGAGGCCGCCAAGGAAGACGTGAGCGTCTCCCGCTTCCTCGCGGAAATTCTCAAAGAGCGCATGGCCGCCCAGGACGGTTACGCCAAAGCCATGCGGCGTGCCCTCGCCCGCAAGCCCTTTCTGAAGACCGACGGTCGCTACTTGTCCCGTGAGGCGTCCCATGATCGCTCCCGTCTTCGTTGACACCAACGTTTTCCTCTACGCCGTCGACCGCGCCGATCCGCGCAAACAGCAGGAGGCGCGGGTCTGGCGCGCCGAGTTGTGGAAGAGTCGCCGCGGACGGACCAGTTTCCAGGTCTTGCAGGAATTCTTCATCAACGCAACCCAGAAATCGTTATCGTCCAAAGATGACGCGCGAGCAGAAGTGCGCGACCTGTTGGCATGGAATCCGATTGCGTTGGACGCAGCCACCCTGGAGCACAGTTGGAAAATTCAGGACCGCTACAAACTGTCCTTCTGGGACGCGCTCATCGTAGCCGCCGCTAGGCAGGCTCGGTGCGGATACCTTCTCACTGAAGACCTGCAAGCCGGTCAGAATCTCGATGGGGTAGAAGTGGTCAATCCCTTTCGCGTCGATCCCGCCACACTCTTTTCGTAAAAGCGGAGTCCGCTTCACGCTAGTAACGAATAATTTCCTCCCGCATCTTCAACTTCTGCGATCTCCCTCAACTCCGGATAGCTCCGTACCAAAGTCTCCGGCGCCGCCACTTTCTTTCCGCCCAGCAGATGCTTCAACTCCAGTGCGTTCACCGCTGCCTTGGCCTGGAAATGATTATTAGCGATCACGTAAGTCGTTTCCGCCTTGCCCGCGATGGCGGCAATTTTCTCTTTCCACTTTTCCAGTTCCGACATCTTGTAGAGATAGTTGTAGCGATCGTCGCGGTTGTCGCTGTCGAACCATTGATCGTAGTTGCGCCCATGCAGCCGCACGTATCCCACCCCCGAAGTCACATGCTCGGTAGGCGAAAGCGACCGCCCCAGCAACGGCTGATCGATATTGCAGAAACCGACATTCTGCCGCATGAATTCCGCAATCGTCTCCGGCGAATCCCAACTCTCGTGCCGCACCTCAACCACCCGCGGATACTCAATGAACTGGCGTAGCAACTCCTCCAGGTACTCGCGATTCAACGAAGTGTTCTTGAACGAAACCGGAAACTGAATCAGCAGTGCCCCCAGCTTGCCCTCCGAAGCAATCGAGTCCAGCCCCTCCCGCGCCAGCCGCTCATCCTCATCATTCGGACGAATACTAGCCGCCGAAGTAGGCTCCATCACTGCCAGCGGGGAATGGGTGAATGAACGATGCAGCTTGGCCGTGAAAACAAAATCAGGATTGACCGCCGCAACCTTGCGCGACCAAAGCCGCCCAAGCTCTGGACGAATGTGCCCATAAAAAGAAGTGTTGATCTCGATGACATCAAAGAACCGCGCCAGAAACTCGACGGGATGAATCTTCTTCCGCGAAACTTCCGGAGGGTACAGGATCCCGTCCCAGTCCTTATACGACCAGCCAGCCGTCCCAAAGCGGATTCGCGCGGGAGCGTCCATAGAAGTCAGGTGAGATTCCGAAGGTTAGCACAGGTGCGTGAAACCGCCATTCACGAATGTCAACCTCAGCAGATCTGCTGCGGTCAGAGCTTGCTACTCATTGGAGCTGTCATCCTGAGCGAAGCGAAGGACCTGTTTTCCTCTAGTGCACAGGGACGCAGGTTCTTCGCTTCGCTCAGGATGACAGAAGCTAGTTCAGGTTCAACGGAAATTACCCGTGCACGATCGATGCCCGTTTCTGTTTACGTCCCATCTTGACGATAGCCTCCGCCGGAAGGCTGACCCAACCGAAGTATCGTCCTTTCATCTGCTCTCCATTGATCGTAACGGCGCCCTCTTTCAGCTTCCGGCTTCCCTCTGTTACGGATGACGACAGCCCTAGTTCCTGCAAGAGCTTTTCCACTCTGAAGCACTCGATATTCGGATCATTTCTTCTGACCGTGTCTTCATCGGGCAGGCAGATCATCTTGCGTGTCTCTTCCTCTGCCGCCCAATCCGGCTTTTTGTGATCTTGCGGATTTGTGACGGCAATCGATGCCATCCGGATTTGAACTGTCTCGATTTCCTCCGGAACTCCACCCTTCTGAAACTGCTTCGCCCAATCCTCCCCCGCCTTCGTCGCCGCGTCCGACGAATGAAAATCCGCGACAATCGACCGCGCCAGCTCTTTCTTCAGCTCCATCGGATGCGATTTTCCACTCTTCGCATCTTCTTTCAGCGCGGCGATCTGCTCGGCACGCACATCCGTCAGCAACTCGTAGTACCGCCACATCATCTCGTCGGAAATCGACATGATTTTGCCGTACATTTCCAGCGGCGGTTCGTGAATGCCAATTGCATTTCCCAGCGACTTCGACATTTTGTTGACGCCGTCGAGTCCTTCCAGAATCGGCGTCGTCAGCACCACCTGCGACTCCTGCCCATACGACTCGCTGCAATTCGCGGCCTACCAGGAGATTGAATCTCTGGTCAGTGCCGCCCAATTCGACGTCGGCTTCAAGCGCCACAGAGTCATATCCTTGTGCCAGCGGATACAGCAGCTCGTGCATGGCAATCGGCTTTTCTTCCTGAAAGCGCTTGTGAAAGTCTTCGCGCTCCAGCATTTGCGAGACCGTGTACTTCGCGGCCAGCCGGATGAAATCTTCCGCTGAGAACTTCGAAAACCAGCGGCTATTGAAATCCACCACCGTTTTTTCCGGACTCAGAATCCGGAACACCTGCGCCTTATAAGTCTCGGCGTTCGCGGCAATCTGTTCCTGCGACAGTGGCGGACGCGTCGCCGACCGCCCCGTCGGATCGCCAATCATCCCGGTGAAATCGCCGATCAAAAAAATGACCGTATGTCCGAGATCCTGAAAATGTTTGAGCTTGCGCAGCAGAACCGTGTGTCCCAGGTGGAGATCGGGCGCAGTCGGATCGAATCCAGCTTTCACGCGCAACGGCTTGCCCGAAGCCAGCGACCGCTCCAGTTTCGCGCGCAGCTCGGATTCTTTCACAATCTCCGCCGCGCCCTTCTTGATGTACGCCAGTTGCTCGTCAACCGGTGGAAAGTTTGCCATGCGCTCCGATTATAGCGAGACCGGCCTCGGCCCATGCCGATTACCCGGATTTCCGCCGCCGCCTTCTGCTATCCTAATTCGCTGTGCGGATGCTCTGGTGGTTTCTCATCCTCGGAGCCAGTGCGGTGGTAGTCGTGGTGGTGGCGATGCTGTTGTACGTACAGGTGAGGCATCAGATGAAACGCCCCGCCGGCAGCCCCAAGCCGCAACTCGATGACCACAGCCAGCCACCGACGACCCAGGCATAATCGCCGCGCGAAAGGGATAACCATGGCAAGAGTAGCAACCCAGGTTTTAGAACGTCCAAGCCGAGCCGCGGAATGGGCAAAGCAGGCTGGCATCGTCATCGGCGCCAGCCTGGTAGTGGCCCTGTGTGCGCGCCTGACCGTGCCTCTACCCTTCACGCCCGTCCCCTTGACCATGCAGAACTTCGGAGTCCTGCTGGTGGCCTTGCTGTTAGGATCGCGCCGGGGCTTCGCCGCTCTCGCTCTTTATCTGATCGAAGGCGCATCGGGACTGCCAGTCTTTAATCCAGCCGGCCCCGGCGGCATCGCGCAAATTCTCGGCCCCACCGGCGGCTTCCTGATGGCGTATCCGTTCGTGGCGTTTGTTGCGGGATGGATCTACGAGCGCACACCGCGTCGCATAGTTTGGGCCGCACTAGCCGGAACCGCAGGCGAAGTGATCCTGTTCGCAGGTGGATTAGGCTGGCTGTTCCTTCAAACCCATTCCATCATCCAAGCATTTAAATGGGGCCTCTACTGGTTCGTTTTCGCGGAAGTGATCAAGATCGCCTTGGCCGCAGGCTTTGCCGCCCGCTGGAACCAAAACCTGAGAGCCAAGAGCTGAAAGCTGAAAGCTAAGAGCTAAGAGCTAAGAGCTGAAACGTGTAACCTGACACCTGACACCTGACACCTGACACCTGAGGCCTGCCCTACTATGAGTTCCGTGTCCGCTCCCGTCCGCGAAATCAACGTCGCCCACAGTCCCGACTCCGACGACGCCTTCATGTTCTACGGCCTCGCCACCAATAAAGTCCGTGTCCCCGGCCTGCGCTTTAACCACACCCTCTGCGATATCGAGACCCTGAATCAGAAAGCCCAGGAAGGCGTCTACGACGTGACCGCGGTTTCGTTCCACGCCTACCCCTACATTCAGGACAGCTATGCCCTGATGTCCTGCGGCGGAAGCGTGGGTGACGGTTACGGTCCGATGGTTGTCTCGCCGCGCCCGTTTTCGCAGTCCGAAATCAAAAACATCAAAATCGCAGTCCCCGGCAAGCTGACCACCGCTTATCTCGCGCTGATGCTCTTCGCTCCCGGGATCGAAGTCGAAGTCGTCCCCTTCGACCAGATCATCCCGCAAGTCCTCGAAGGCAAGTACGAAGCCGGACTGATCATCCACGAAGGCCAGCTCAGCTACTCAAAAGCCGGTCTGCAGCGCGTAGTCGACCTGGGAAAATGGTGGCAAAAGGTAACCGGACTCCCGCTGCCGCTGGGAGGAAACGCGATCCGCCGCGCGCTCGGCGCTGAAACCATCGCCAGCGTTTCTCAGGCCCTTCGCGATAGCATCCAGTACGCTCTCGACCACCGCGAAGAAGCTCTCTCCTACGCCATGCAGTTCGCCCGCGACCTCGACACCCAACTCGCCGACAAATTCGTCGGCATGTACGTAAACGAACGCACCCTCGACTACGGCGACGACGGCCGCGAAGCCGTCCGGCGTTTGCTCGACATGGGGCACAAAGCGGGGATTATTCCGATTACGCCAAGAGTGGAGTGGGTGTGACAAAGTGCGCTCTTAGCTACTAGCTTTTGGCTTTTAGCCCCTCGCGAATATGGTGCAGCGATGGACTCCGATTTCGACAGTGCCGAGGAGCGGTTCCGCAATTTTCTCTCCGAGAATAGATATCCCCCAGAACTGGTCTGGGTGACTCCTGATGATGTCCTGCTTACAGGGAAGAAGCTGATTTACATCAAGCACCCTGTCCCGAAACGCAATCGGTCGCTTGCCCGTGAGCTATTCGAAGCAGGCAGGGCGCGGCAATTGGGAGTGTTGTTCGCGACTTTGTGCGATACTCGCGACGTGACCTGCTGCTACGTGTGGATACCCCCCGACGTCCTAGAGAGCCAGCAGGCTCTGATGCCGACGGGTTTGAAGATGTCCGTGCACACAGGAGGAAGCAGGGTTGCAGGAGAACTTGTATCCAGTCAAACTCGCTGGCATTGCCTTCGGTTTCTGAATCGAAACAAGCAAGCTTTGAAGGGTCAATTATTCGGATTAACCAGCTAAGAGCCAAAAGCTAACAGCTAATAGCGGTTCTCGCACTACTTCACCTTCTCCCGAAACTCAAACACCGGATCCACATCCACCGGCACGTCCGACGCCGCTTTCAGAGCGGTCTTTAGCTCTGCCGGCATCTGCCCATACTTCTTGAACCAGTTCTCCGCGCGTTCACGATCGCCGGTGGCTTCGATTTCCAGCAGTTCCTTGGCTAACGAAGCCAAGGCATCCGGCATCTTGTCGTAGTCGATCTCATAACGCCCATTCGCATTCCGCCGAATCGCGCCGCGCTCGGAGAGATAGTTGAACTCCATCATTTCGGCTTGGCCATGAGCTTCGGCGGTCCCGAAGCGCACGGTGCGGAAGATTCCTCCGACGTAGGATGCGTAGAACTCTTGCAGCTTGTCCTTGGGCAGCGCGCCGTGGTCGACCATCCATTTCAGGCTGAACATCCCGACCACGTCGGCCTTCGCTTCTTCCAGTCCGCTGAACTGATGGCCGATCGCTTCGCGGATACTGACTTTGCCTGCCGAAGTCCGCGCGAAGGCTGGACCCAGACCATGACAGATCTCATGCATGATCGTGCTGTGCAGATAGCCTTCGCCGGTGACTTTCGCCGCCTGCGCCGGTTCCATCAGCTTCCGCGCGACGGGCAGGATTACGTAATTCACGCGCGCGTCCATGAAGTTCTTGAAGAAGAGTTTTTTGCTGCCTTTCTGCTCATGTACTCGCGGATCGTTCGGCAGGTTGTCGGCCACCGCCTGATATCCGTGCGTGAGATCGCCCGCGCGGAACGGCGTGTCCATCACTTCCATCGGCGACTCCAGCCCCCGCTTTGACGGACGGTCTTCCGGAGCCAGCGGCAGCGCATCCTGAATGTCGGCAACATATTTCTGGAACAGTTCCAGCTTCTTGCTTTCGCGCTCGTTGCGCACCATGACCGCCGCCCCATACGAGCCTTTCACGCCGAGCAGGCTGTCCATGTAGGTTTCGTAAGGCGCAAAAATGATGTCGACCTTCGGATTCTTCAGATCCAGCCATGCCAGGTCGCTGGGAAAATAGTCGTCGGTAAGCAGCGCGTCCGCCCGCAAGGCAAGAAACTTCGCAAACGCCGGATCGTCGCTCAACTTCGCCGCCTCGCGCAGCGCCTTCGCCGCTGACTCCAGGAACGTACGATAAAAAATGTGATAGGGAACCGCCTCCAGCTTCTTGTCCTTCCACCGGATGATGGTGAACTGGTCGTAAATCGCCGCCTTCTGTTCGGGATGATCTTTCACATACTGCTCAACCTGGTCCCGCGTCAGCCCCGCCGGATAAAATCCGCGGCCCAGCGGCATGGGCTCGGTGCCCACGAACGGTTTGTTCTCATCAATCAGGTCAAAGCGCGAGGCATTCAACTGAAGATAAGTCCGCAACTTCACATCGCGCGGGTTCGTGGCAGACTCCAGCGACTGGTACAAAGCCAGCCCTTCCGGATCGCTCTGCCGCCAATAAATGCTTTCGAGATAGCCGCAAGCCTCAACCAGCTTCTTAACCAACTGCTGCTCACGCACCGTCAGGCCAGCGCGGTTAAACGGCATGCGCACGCGTCGAAACTTCGCCAGCCGCTGATCTAGGTCGGGAGCGACCTTCAATCCCGCCGCGGCCGGACCTTTGGCAGCCGAACCGGTCATACTGCGATGCTTCTTAGTTTGAGCGGAACTGGGAATAGACATGAGGAGAACGAGAAGAACGAGCCCGTAATTTTTCATTGAATGCATTCAATTTTACCAAACTGACGCCTGTTCCCATGGCAGTAGAAAAAATCTTAACCGCAGAGGACACGGAGATCACAGAGGAAACCACCGATTCCAATTTTCCCCGTGACCTCCGTGTCCCCTGTGGTTAAGACCTGCCCCGTGCGCCCAAGGTCAATCCAGGCGCTATCATTAGACGTATGACCGGGCAAAATGGCGCTCAGACCCTGCTCATCGATGCCGATGACACGCTCTGGGAGAACAACATCTATTTCGAGCGCGCCATCGGCCGCTTCATTTCTTTCCTCAATCATCGCGACTACTCGCCCGAACAGGTTCGACTCATCCTCAACGACGTGGAACGCGACTCGATCGTCCAGCATGGATACGGCCTGCACAGCTTCGCCCACTCACTGGTGGCAACGTTCGAGAAGCTCTCGGTCGATCCCGTCACGCCCGAAATGCATGAGAGCATCCACAGTTTCGCCCATCAAGTCGCCGAGCATCCCATGGAAATTCTGCCGGAAGTTCCCGAGACCCTCGCCTATCTTGCCGAGCGGCACCACGTCATCATGATGACCAAGGGAAATCCGGTCGAGCAGGCGGGCAAAGTCGAGCGGTCAGGACTAAAGGATTATTTTGTCGCGGTGGAAATCGTCCCGGAAAAAGACGAGCAGACGTATCGTTCGGCGATTGCCAAATACGCTCTCCAGTCCGACCGCACTTGGATGGTCGGGAACAGCCCCAAGTCCGACATCAACCCCGCGCTCGCCGCCGGCTTGCATGCCGTGTTCGTCCCACACGGGCAGACCTGGATCCTCGAACACGACGACCTGGCGACCGCTCCAGCGCCGCAGCGTTTGCTGGTGGTCGAGCGATTCGCCGATCTGCGGTCGCACTTCTAGATTACTGCACGGTGAAGTCGATCATGTTCGAGTTCTTGCCGCCTGATCGTACATACACAGGAAACATCCCGGCATTGAGTACATCCGCGGCGGAAACCGTGGCAGTCACTCGCGTTGTTGTGCCGTAGGTTGTGGGGAGAGCCGCTCCATTCCAGAACACAACCGAGTCGACGCCGAAGCCGCTGCCGTTCACCGTGAGCGTAAAGACCGGATCGCCGGCGTTGCCCGTGTTAGGCGAAAGCGTGGCAACACTCGGCGCTCCATTACCGCCGTTGTAATGGGATCCATAGCCGCATGCGGCGGTTATAAGGGCGAGGGTCAAGACAAAACTGAGACGGAACCGTAACATCAAAAGCCTCCAACGAGATTGCAAATTTCTTTCAGCCTAGCAATCCGCAGCACAGGCGATGTCATGACGGTGTCATTTTCTTGTTGAATCCAGCACTCGTTGACTTTGCCCGCCGGGCGCGGATTTGGTAGCATTGTGCACCACTGAGGTTGTCTCTTCTCCCCCTTGCCCGTCCTGCTTGCACGTTCATGAAAGGTGGTTTGTCTTGCTCAGGAAGATCTTTCTCGCGATGGCCGCCCTCTCTCTCACAGCAATTTCCCCAGCGCAAACCCTCCAGACCCTTACTCACCAACCCCCGGCCGGTGTGGGCATGACCTTTCAGCTCACCGACGGCACGGTGATGTTCCAGGGAAGTGCCAAGGCCAACTGGTATAAGCTCACGCCCGACATCAATGGGAGCTACCTGAACGGAACCTGGACCCAACTCGCCAAACTGCCCAACAGCTACGTTCCCGACGCGTTCGCTTCCGCCGTGCTCGCCGATGGCCGCGTCCTCATTGAAGGCGGCGAGTACACCAACAACAATTTCACCCTCACCAATAAAGGCGCGATTTACGATCCCCAGGCTAATACTTGGACCATGGTCGCGCCTCCGACAGGATGGGCCACGATCGGCGACTCCCCTTCGGTGGTGTTGCCCAACGGACTCTTCATGCTCGGCAACAAACTGACTAAGGATATGGCTGTCCTCGATCCGGCGACGCTCACCTGGACCGCGATCCCATCCACGAACAAGAAGGACTTCAACGCCGAAGAAGGCTGGACCCTGATGCCGAACGGATCCGTCTTGACCTTCGACGTGAAGAATGCGCCCCACGCGGAAAGATATCTGCCCACGAAATTGAAGTGGGTCGCGGCCGGCAGCACGATCGTCGATCTGCACTCTCCCACGCCGATTCTCGGCTGCATTAACTATCCTGGCGGCTGCTACTACCCGCCCGGAGAGGTTGGACCAGCGATTCTTCGTCCTGACGGCACGGTGTTCGCGACCGGGTCCTACACCAATGGCGGCTCCGGTCCCGGACATACCGCCATTTTCCATCCCGGTCTCAAAATCGGCAGTACGGGCAAATGGACCGTTGGTCCCGATTTCCCTTTCGGAGACAATGCCGGCGATTCCTGGGCCGCGCTGCTGCCGAATGGCAACGTGCTGGTCGCGGGAAATCTGAGCCGGTTCTATGAATTCGACGGGACGAATCTGAACCCCACCTTGCAAGGCTATGGCGCGTTGATGATGCTGCCCACCGGCCAGGCACTCGTTTCCAGCGGTCGGGTGCAACTCTACAATCCAACTGGAACCTATCTGCCCGCCTGGGCTCCGGCGATTACGACGTTTCCCGGCACCATCACCCGCGGCTCCACTTATTCCATCTCGGGCACGCAATTCAACGGCCTGTCCCAGGCCGCCGCTTTCGGAGACGAGTACGAGACCGCGACCAACTATCCGCTGGTAAGGATCACCAACCAAGCCACCGGCCACGTCTTCTACGCTCGCACCCATCACCACAGCAGCATGGGTGTAGCCACCGGCACGAGCATCGTGTCGACTAACTTCGACGTTCCAGCGGGGGCGGAGAAGGGAATCAGTTCGCTGGAAGTGGTGGCGAATGGGATTCCGTCGGCTAAGGTGACGGTTACGGTGAACTAGGATCGCAGCTTTCCAAGTTACCCACCTTTCGCTTGCGCGGAGGGTGGGTTTTTTCTTTGGTCTCGTCACTGGTTTGAGCTATGGTTTGAGCTATTTACTATCTGGTACCGGGGTACCCTACCCCTCCCCCCTCGGTCTTTTGGAATCATAGGTTTAGGCCCTGAAAGTCGCGCAAAATCTTGATGTCAAAGAGCTTACAGGTAAAATCTAGAGCCCATTGGGCTTAAGTGACGCCCACCAGAGCGAAACGACGGCTATAGTGGCTTTAGTATTGTTAGCTCCTGGGGAAGGGTTGTCAATGAAATTCGGCCCCGCGGTTCGGATAGGATTCGTGTTCGAGAAATGGTCAGGGTGGCGTTCCGTGGAGTCGAGTTATTATCTCGACGCTTTCCTGCAGCAACGAAACCCACACATCGCAAAGTGCGCGATGTGTGGA
>CAWCWX010000007.1:0-14422 GCA_963799305.1 uncultured Acidobacteriota bacterium
CGATGCTGAAGATGAGCAGTGCGACGTGGACTGCCAAACTCGGACGCCTCATGGAGTCTCCTCGAATCTTAAAAACTACTTCTGTTGCCCCAAGCAGATATCCTATAGCATTCCGGAATCCAAATTCACAACTAAATCTTTGCAAAAGCGATTTAGTACGATTGGACGGCAAGCTCATGGCGGAGCCGAATTTAGGTAGCTAAGGATCGTGACTGCTCTTTAGATGCCGGGTGACCCGGCTATGGAAATCCAGAGGAATGTATGAAAAATGATAGATCGGCTACGGCTTCCGCTTGCGTTCCAGGGGTTCTCCGTGGTGGGGCGCAGGACCGGTAGTTTCCCGGATTACCAGTTCCGGCTCGACCGTGTGTTTGTCATGCAGTTCGGAGCCGGGACGGTTAATCCGCTTTAAGAGAATCTCGGCAGCGGCGCGTCCCATTACACGCAACGGCTGGCGCACGGTAGTTAAGCTGGGATTCTGGAAAGCGGCGCTTTGGATGTCGTCGAAACCAACCACGGAAACGTCATGCGGGACTTGCCGGCCCGCCTCCCGCAAGGCGCGAATCGCTCCCATGGCAGAGATGTCGTTGAAAGCAAAGAGAGCGGTGAAGGGGTCCCGCGCAGCCAGCAAGACTTTGGTGGCCATGTAGCCCAATTGCGGCGATGGCGAATCTCCCTCCAGTTGCCCCACCAGGCGAGGATTGATGGTCAGTCCGAGATGCTGTGCGACGCGCTCGATGTTGGTCCACCGCACTTCGGTATCGGAGCTGAACTCCTGCCCTTTCATGAACGCGATCTGGCGATGACCGAGATGAAACAGATGCTTTAATGCTACTTCGGCGGCCCTTTGGTGATTGAGCACAATGTTGGTCACGCCCTTCACATCGTTGTGTCCGGAGATGGTGACCACGGGCACGGAGAGGTTCAGGTGCCAAGGGGTGTCCACGGCGATTATCCCGTCGACCGATCGTTCGAGAAGCATCCGTGGGTATTCGTCGATCAGGTCGGCACGGTGGCGGTGGCTGGCGACAAAGTAGAAGTATCCCTCCTGTAGCAGGTAGTCTTCTACCCCGCTCATCACGGAAGCGGAATACCCGTCGCTTACTTCCGGGACGATGACGCCGATGGTGAAACTGCGCTGGGTGCGTAGAGAGCGAGCGAAAAAACTGGGACGATACTTGAATTTTCGCGCGGCGGCGAAAATTCGATCTTTCGTGTCCTGCGGGATGGAGTCGGCAACGCTCGACCGGTTGATGACCAGAGAGACCGTAGCGGGCGAAAGTTCAAGGTATTCCGCCAGCTTCTTGAGGTTCATGGGTTTTCGGGCGTGGCGTTCGGTCCCATCGCCGGTGTGTTTTGTCTTCCCCTTGGGCACGGAGCGAAGTTTCGCACAAGGAAATCACAGGGGCAAGCAGAGATCACAGCTCCCTTTTCGTCTCAACTCTTGACAAGGGCGCTAAAAACGTATTTCATACAGACCGTCAAGGTTTACTAACGCGATTTAGTTCCACACAAAATCGAATTTGTGTGAGGTGCTTACCCATGCGGTTCCGGCGAGGCGCGTCGTCCCTCGATTTTCCGATCTATGGTTTCGGGAGGTTTGACCCGAGACCGGTGGTGTCGGAAGGGAGTGACTCTGCTGCTCGCGGTGCTTTGTGTGGCATTCGCCGGTTCGTCCCTGTCGGCGCAGGCCACGGCTCCGGTTGCAGCGGAAACACAACAAGGCGCCAGCACGTCGGGCATCGCAGACCCGAAACTCGATGCCCGCGTCGAGTCTCTCCTCCAAGGCATGACCCTGGAAGAAAAGGTTGGGCAACTGGTGCAATATTCCGCCGGCCAGCCTACCGGTCCCGGCACTGGACGCACCGACTATAAGGACATGATTGCCCGGGGACAGATTGGGTCCCTATTCAATGTGACCGACCCTCCACTGGTTAATGAGTACCAGCGCATCGCGGTGGAAAAATCCCGGCTGCACATTCCTTTGCTTTTCGGACTCGACGTAATTCACGGATTCCGAACCGAGTTCCCGATTCCACTGGGGATGGCATCCACGTGGGAGCCGGCATTGGTCGAAAAAGCCTCGCGTGTCGCTGCACTGGAAGCTTCCGCTACCGGGATCCGGTGGACGTTCTCGCCGATGGTGGACATCGCTCGCGACGCGCGCTGGGGGCGCATGGCGGAGAGTGCGGGTGAGGATCCTTATCTCGGATCGGCGATGGCGGCGGCTTATGTGCGCGGCTATCAGGGAACGCATCTGGATGCCCCCGACACGATGGCGGCTTGCGCCAAACATTTCGTGGGCTACGGGGCTGCCGAAGGCGGCCGCGACTACAACACTACCGAAATTTCCGAGCACACGCTGCGATCGGTCTATCTGCCTCCGTTTCATGCGGCGGTGAATGCGGGCGCGGCGACCCTGATGAGCGCGTTCAACTCGCTCAACGGTGTGCCGTCCTCGGCGAATCCGTTCACGCTGACCCAGATTTTGCGGAAGGAGTGGGGCTTCAAAGGTTTTGTGGACAGCGACTGGAACGCGATCGGCGAGTTGATTCCACACGGGATTGCCAACGACGGTGCAACCGCTGCGCGCAAGGCCTTCCTGGCTGGCGTCGACATGGATATGGTGAGCAGCCTGTACCACGACCATATGGTGGAACTGGTGCGTTCGGGGACGGTGCCCGAGGCGAGGGTGGATGAAAGCGTGCGGCGAGTGTTGCGCGTCAAATTAGCGTTGGGACTGTTTGAGCATCCCTATGTGGATGAAGCGCGCGGCAAACAGGTTTTCTTTTTGCCGGCGAGCCTGCAACTGGCGCAGACGATCGCCGAGCAGTCTTTTGTTCTGCTCAAGAACGCGCAGGCGAGCGGCGGCAAGGCGCTTTTGCCAATTTCCAAAGACGTGAAAAAAGTAGCGGTGATCGGGCCGATTGCGGATAATCCGTCCGATCCGGAAGGAACTCTGTTTGGGGGAGGGGCGGCGAAAAGCGGCGTTCTGTCGTTTCCAGAGGAACTGGCGCGGCGTTTGGGAGAAGCCAACGTAGTCCGCTCGAAGGGCGCAGGGATTCTCCAAGGCAGCGACGAGGAGATCGCAGCGGCAGTGGCAGCGGCCAAGCGCGTTGACCTTACGATTCTGACGCTTGGCGAGTCTCCCGATATGAGCGGGGAGGCGGCCTCGCGCGCGTATCTGGGACTGCCGGGGCGTCAGCAGGAATTGCTGGAAGCCATCGTCAAGACGGGCACTCCAACCGTGCTCATTCTTTTCGGAGGCCGTCCGCTGACTGTGCCATGGGCGGTCGAGCATGTGCCGGCAATCCTGGCCGCATGGCTTCCGGGAACCGAAGCTGGTCCGGCGCTGGTCCGGACGCTGTTCGGTGAATCGAACCCGAGCGGGAGGCTGGTCGTCAGTTGGCCGCGAAGCGTGGGGCAGGAACCTCTCTACTACAACGCCGGGAACACGGGGAGGCCGGCAGACGGTGTTGACCTGACCAAGCCCCCGCACGATGTGCCGAGCCGATACGTGTCGCGCTACATTGATGAACTCAACAGCCCGCAATTTCCCTTTGGTTATGGAGCTTCCTACACGACGTATTCGTTCGGGCAAACCAAAGTGAGCAAGACGCAGCTCAGCGCAGCGGATTTGAATCATGCCCTGAAGTCCGAAACGGCGACTCCGGCGGCGCTGACGGTGGAGGCCGACGTCTCTAACACGGGATCGCGTGCCGGAAAAGAAATGGTCCAACTTTACGTTCGTCTGCAAGGCACCAGCACGGTTCAACCGGTCCGCGCGCTGAAGGGTTTTCAACGAATCGAATTGGCGCCGGGAGAGACAAAGAAAGTCACGTTTCAGTTGCCCGTCGATGCTTTTGCAATCTGGAACGATCATAACGAATTTGGCGTGGAGCCCGCCAAGGTTACGGTTTGGATCAGTCCTGACTCGGTCAGCGGATCGGATGCAAAACTGGAAATTTTGCCGTAACTCATTGTATGAAAACGTGTCGTCTTGTCGTCGTGTTGCTCGGGGTGGCGTGCTGGGCGGGCGTTTGTCAGGCACAAACCTCGCCTGAGTCGGTAGTCATCAATGCGCACGGGCAGGCGCATCCATTTCCCCATTTCTGGGAACAGACGTTCGGCTCAGGTCGCGCCATTCTCGCCTTGCGCGACAGCTATCGCAGCGATCTTCGGGAAGTGAAAAAGGTTACGGAGTTCCGCTACGTGCGCTTCCATAACATCCTGCACGATGAAGTCGGTGTTTACGATGAAGACGACAAAGGAAACCCTATCTACAATTTTTCCTATGTCGACCAGATCTACGACGGTTTGCTGCAAAACGGAGTGCGGCCCTTCGTCGAAATCAGCTTCATGCCGAAGAAGCTTGCCCTGCGCCAGGATGTGCATCCCTTCTGGTACAAGCAGATCGTCTCGCCTCCGAAGGATTACAAGAAATGGGATGATCTCATGCGCGCCTTGGCGCAGCATCTTGTCGATCGATACGGCCTGGAAGAAGTGGCGCAGTGGTACTTCGAGGTCTGGAACGAACCCAACATCGATTTCTGGAGCGGAGATCCGAAGCAATCCACTTACTTCGAGTTATACGACAATACGGCGCGAGCTCTGAAATCAGTAAGCCCGCGTCTACGCGTCGGGGGCCCGGCGACTTCTTCCGCGCACTGGGTGGATGCGTTCATCGCGCACACTGCGGCGGAGAATGTTCCCACCGATTTCATCTCCAGCCACGGTTACGCGGACGATTCCACCGAAGACCTGTTTGGCACGCACGAGGACATCCCGATGGATCGCCGGGTCTGTCTTGCAATTAAGAAAGTGCACGATCAGATCGCGTCTTCGGCCCGGCCGGGCTTGCCCCTGATGTGGACCGAGTGGAACGTGCCGTCGTTTGGACCGCTCCACGCGCGGGATACGGAATATGTTGGCGCCGCGCTCGCCGATGACATCCGGCAATGTGACGGCCTGGTGAACATGATGTCGTATTGGACTTTTAGCGACGTCTTCGAAGAAGGCGGCCCCGGCCGCGAACCGTTTGACGGCAGCTTTGGCTTGATCGCACTCGGTGGGATCAAGAAACCAAGTTATTCGGCTTTTGCGCTGCTGCACAAGCTGGGCCAAGAAAGAATTGCTGAGGATGCATCGAACGTGCTGGTCACGCGCCGCCACGACGGCTCCCTGGCAATCGCAGCTTGGAATCTGGTTGATCCGGACGTAAAGGGGTCCGACCGCAGCGTCACATTCGAGATCCAGGGCGTGCCGACAAACAGCCAGGTGCGAGTGAGTCGCGCCGATGCTGAGCATGGAAACACGCTGGCGGCGTATAAAAAAATGGGAAGTCCGCGATATCCAACACGGGCGCAGGTTGGCGAACTCAATCGTGTAGCCGATGCCGCGTCGTTTGAAACTCTTCGATTGTCAAAAGGATCGATCACGTTGCCTTTGCCCGTGAATGGATTGGTGCTGCTCGAGGTGGCTGGGAAATAGCTGCCGCTACCCAAGATCGAAGGGTACGAAGTCCCTCAAAATTTGCTGCCGCCAACTTTCAACTTCGAAACCTTGCTCAAACAGCGCACCTGCCTCTATGATTCAGACAGGACCGTCGCGTAAGTCGTTGAAAGTCGGGGCGTAGCGCAGCCTGGTAGCGCACCTGCCTTGGGCGCAGGGGGTCCGCGGTTCAAATCCGCGCGCCCCGACCAAGATCCCTCCACATCCGTTCATCTCGAGAGGTGACAATGCGGGTTTTAAAACGAGTGGTCCTGATCGTTAGTGTGCTGCTTACTCAGAGACTCCTTGCCGAACCTGGATGGCAGACCCTCGGCGATCTCATCCGCGTTGAGGAACGTGGCAACCAAGTAGAAATAACCGCCCAGCGCGGCAAAGTACGGATCACGGCCGTGGCGCCTGACGTGGTTCGCGTCACCTACGGACCGGGCGGAAAGCTGCCGCCGGATCGCTCTTTTGCGGTGCTGCCAGGCGCTTTCCCAGCGCAGGTCAACTTTGAAGTTTCTAAGAAGGCATCTGGGGTTGAGTTGCGTACAGACTCGCTGCTGGTGCGGGTCGACAAATCTCCGCTTCGTATCACAGTCCTCGACAGAACTGGCAAGGTCCTCTCACAGGAGAACGCTGCTTATCCGGCGGCATTTAATGGCTCCGAATTTCGTGTCTCAGAAACGATGCCCGACGACGAACACTACTTCGGATTGGGCGATAAGACTGGCCCGCTTGACCATCGCGACATTGCTTTCACGAACTGGAATACCGACGCGTTCGGCTGGCAGGAATCCACCGACCCGCTTTATAAGACCATTCCCTTTTTTCTGGCCATGCGGAAGGGTACGGCCTATGGACTGTTTCTTGACAACACCTATCGCAGCTGGTTCGATTTCGGCAAGGAAGCTCGCGACCGCTACTCCTTCGGCTCAGAAGGAGGCGCGCTCGACTACTACTTCTTTTACGGGCCAACTCCGAAGCATGTGATCGAGCAGTTCACGCAACTAGTGGGACGCACTCCGCTGCCTCCGCTGTTTGCGTTGGGGTATCAGCAGTGCCGTTACAGCTATTATCCCGAGTCGCAGGTGGAGGACATTGCGGCAGAATTCCGCAAGCGTAAAATTCCTGCCGACGTTATTTATCTCGACATCGATTACCAACAGGACAACCGTCCGTTTACCGTGAATCGAGAGCGCTTTCCGACGATCGAGAAGATGATCAAGGATCTCGATGCGGAGGGGTTCAAGCTGATTACGATTACTGACCTCCATATCGCCCGGCTGCCCGGCTATCGACCGTATGACGAGGGCGCGAAGCATGACTATTTCATCAAGAACCCCGATGGATCAGAATATGTCGGGCCTGTGTGGCCGGGCGACAGCGTGTTTCCGGACTTCACGCGCAAAGAAGTGCGCGAGTGGTGGGGCACGTTGTACACCGATTTCGTCAAGATGGGGATTCGCGGGTTCTGGAACGACATGGACGAACCGTCCGTGTTTGTTCCCTCGAAGACCGCCCCACTCGACACCGTGCATAGTGTCGAAGGCCGCAAGACAGACCATCGCGAAATCCACAACGTGTTCGGCATGGAGAATGTCCGCGCCACGTATGACGGTATGCTGAAGCTGCAACCGAACCTGCGGCCCTTTGTGCTGACGCGCGCCGCTTACGCCGGAACCGAACGGTATGCCGCGACCTGGACCGGAGACAACAGCGCTACCTGGAATCACATGCGGCTCTCGATTCCGCAGATGGCGAACCTCGGGGTTTCGGGCTACGCCTTCATCGGCGCCGATATCGGGGGCTTCAACGGCAGTCCTACTCCGGAATTGCTGACGCGCTGGATGGAGTTGGGAGCGTTCAATCCGATCTATCGCAACCATGCGAACAAGGGGACACGCTTCCGCGAACCGTGGGTGGATGGGCCGGAACATGAAGCGATCCGAAAGCGTTACATCGAAACCCGCTATCGCCTTCTGCCCTACATCTACACCAGCATGGAGGAAAGCACCCGTACTGGAGTGCCGCTGATGCGTCCCATGTTCGTTGAATTTCCCGACGATGAAGCGCTAGCCACCAATGGAGAGGAATACATGTTCGGCGGCAGCCTGCTGGTTGCACCCAAGGTATGGCCTTATCTCGACCCCTACTCTGTCATTTTGCCCAAGGGCGACTGGTACGACTACTGGACCGGCAACCGAGTCGAAGGTGGCGGCAAAATCAGTGTCAATCCCCCGCTCGACACGTTGCCCGTCTACGTGCGCGCCGGTGCGATCTTGCCCGAGCAACCGGTCATACAGTATGTCGGAGAGATTCCCCAGGGACCACTCGGGTTGCGAGTTTATCCCGGTCCACAATGTGGCGGCGATCTCTACATGGACGATGGCAATACGCTGGCCTACCAGCACGGCGATACCATGCGGGCGCACTTCACTTGCAACGCCTCGTCAGAATCGGTCGAGGTTGATATTTCCGCGCCGCAGGGACCGTACCAGCCGTGGTTTAAAGATTTGCAGGTATCGATCTATGGTGTGGCGAGTCGACCCTCAGGTGTGGAGCTCGATGGCAAAGCGATCTCATCCTGGACCCACGAGGCTGGCGCTGTGTCGGTCTCAGGGATTCCATGGACTGCGAGCGGACATACGGTACGCGTGAACCTGACGGCTGGAGAATCGAAGTAGGCGAACGGTCCCCCTATTTGCCGGGCGCTACCGCTTTCAGAACGGCTGTATTCCTTTCGTCGCTAGAGATCATGCGGTAGAACTTTTTCAGTTCGTCCGCCTTGCTCACAGGAACGCTGAGCTCTTTGATTTCCAGGGCGCGGCTGTAGTGCAAGACGTGGCCATTGGCTTCGATCTTGCTGTGATAACTGCCAAAACTGAAGTCCGCATCCGTCGGCGGCGGCAGTTCGTCCACCTCGTAGCCGGGCGGCAGGGTGATATCGAAACTATCGGTATCCCGCGACGGCCCTTCGAATTCGATGGGAAACTCTCTCGGTTCTTTGGTCTCCAGTATCCCGGACGACTTGCTGCCCAACACTCGCGGGCGCACCAGCAGCAGATCCCCCGCGTTCTTTGCGTAGTTATCGGACTGGAAAGTGTAGTTGAAACCGAAAGGTTGATCCGTATGATCGAGATTCACGAGACTGGCGTGCACGATTTGAAAGCTCGACAGTGATCCGGCCAGAAGGCTTTCAATGGGCTTGATGCGATCGGTGTTCGTGGTCACCCTGCGTTGTCGCCAGCGCTCGTCCCAGGCCCGATCTCCGAGGCGCACTTCCTGCACGTCGCCTTTTAACATGCCGTTCGCGTCCAGCGTGAGCTTCGCGGTGCGCTCGATACTGTTCATGGCCGAGGGCTGTTGCGGCAACTCGACCAGTTCGCCGCCCTGCGGTTCTACCAGCAAACCGTAATTCGCTTGCAGGTATCCACCAATCTGGCCGAAGGGCGTCAACTCATTGGTGGGATCGAAGAAGAGAATCTTCCCCAGCTTCGGATCCTGCACCACCGCGATCAGCGACGAATCCTTGATGTCATCGGGAACTTTGATGGCAAGAATAGCGTGATTGAACCCGTTGTGAGCGGGCGCCTCCCGCGTCACAACACCGCGGCTTACATTGATCAGCACCTGATAGGAGTCAACACCGACCTCGCGCAGCATGGTGCGCATCAGCGTCGCTTTGTCCTTGCAGTCCCCGTAGCGATGACTGAATACTTCCGCCGAGGGATGCGGCTGATATCCACCGATGCCCAATTCGATCGCAACGTATCGAATGTCGTGCTGTACAAACCCCGCGATGGCTTGCATCTTGGCGAGGGTCGAGGGCTTGCCCGCGGTGAGCGTGGTGACCTCTTGTTTGATCGCGTCGGAGGCGTCCATCCGTCCGCCCAGCAGATTCCCATACCAACTTCCCATGCTGTCCCAACTCGCGAACTCATTCTTTTTTGACGTTCCACCGGCGGGGAAAAATGACACGATCATTTGTCCGGCCACGCCTCTCCAGGGCGGCATGTCGGGCTCCGAGCGGATCGCTTTCACGTCGTTGACCACCCATTGCGATACGTTGCCGCCTGCTTCAGTCGGCTTCACCTCAGGATAGGAAAGCCAGGTCGCCTTGTATTCCCAGCCCGCCGGAACTTCCAGCGAATAGTGACTTTCCCGCACGGGATTGGGCTCCTGAAAACCCCAGGTGTCCTGTAAAAAGAAAGGCTGCTCCTCCACTTCATATTCGTAACCCACGATGTTTCCCGGGTCGGGCGCGGGAATTCGCAGTAGACGGTACTTCACGTCGTCGACCAGTTCGCCGCCGTCCGCCGAAGGGGCGACATCGATGGCGTCCTTGTCTTTCACTTCATAGTCCTTGCCCTGCGCCGGAATGCACCATCCATGCAGACTCTTGATTTTGCGGGTGGGATTGAAGAAGACAGATACGGTACCGTGATCGCGTCCCTGCGGCCGCAAAATCTTATATGCCTCACGGACGTGCGTCCTTATTTTGTCCACCGATAGAACGGTTACATCGGTTTCGGAATACAACAACACGGCATCCGTTTTCTCGTCGTACCCGGGCAACGACACTCCAACCAGGCTCCGCATCCACTGCGGCGCATCGCCTGCAGCGGCCTGGGGCACGATGGTCAGTGCAAATATCGCCACTCCCAAAATCCCGTGCAGCACACCCTTCCCAACACACATTGAGCCAAAGTCCCTAGTTACTGGCATGGATTTCCCCCGGCTGCACAATAATCTGCAGAGCATCATCGGTTCTCACCACCTGATAGAAGTTCCGCAACTGCGAGTAGTACTTCGGATCGAGCAATAACATGTCAACGGTAAATTGACGCAGCAGGCGCAAGTTTCCTGGCGCCTGCTCGACTTTCAGGCTGTAGACGATCACTTTCCCATTTCTTTCCTGCGGAGGGGGAACGCTACTGACCTGCCATCCGGGCGGAAGTTCGATGGTTACGTCGTCCGACTTCTGGTGTGGATATTCGAAATACACAGGATGCACGCGGCTCGCGTGTTCGAAGACGCCTTTCTCGGCCGCGGTAAAAACGGCGGCCGGCAGCAGCATTCGTTTGCCGGCATTCGATGCCCAATTGGGGATCTTGAGATTGAATTCCGCGACCAGCGGGGCACCCGCGGTGGTCCAGTCCGGTTTGTTGGTCAGTTCCGCTTCGGCCGGCACCGCTATTTGTCCGGTCACCGTTTCTTCCAGAGCCTTCTTGCGCGCAACTTCGTCGGCATTGCGTTCGTCGACGCGACGGGTCATTGCGGACAATCCGGTATAGGTGACGGTCAGTTTCCCCTCTAAATCGCCAGCGTCGGAGAGGGTGAGCTTCCCTTTGCGTTCGATCCGCGACTCGGAGGCCTGCGGCAGGGTGGTCTGAATCCACGAGCCGCCATCCTTGTCGAGGCGCAATCCCTGCACTCCGGTTTCCGACCAGGTAAGCAGGCCGAACGGCGTGAAAACCACGCCTGGATCGAAATAGAGATCGTTCCCGTTGAGCTTGACCAGCACCACGTTGGTGTTCAATTTCGAGCTTTGCATCGTCGTCGAATTGAAGAAATATTCCCTGCGATCCGATACGCGGCAGCCGTAGGCTTCAAATCCCGCGGCCCGCACCAGTCCGAGAAAAAGCCAGGTCAAATCGGCTCCATCGCCATAGCCTCGCTTCCAGACGTCCTCCACTTTTTCCGCAAATTTGTCTTTCTGGCGCTTCGCCTCCTGAGCTGTCTTCTGCACTTCGAAGGTCGTGTTCCGCACCTGCTGTACCCGGTCATAGATCTTGTGGAGTTTCACTTCCTGCGAATCGCTTGGCGAGACAATTTGGGCCACCGCCTTTTCCATGTCCTTGGGCTTGCCCAGAAACGCCTCCACCTGCGTGTACCACGCGAACCCGATCCGCTTCCAGTAACTATCCGCGTCTTTGTCCGCGAACCCAGTCGAATAGATAAAATCCACGCGCGACCGCAACTCATTCGCCGGAGGCATGTAATCTTCCGACTGGAACGCCGGGATGTTGTTCGCATCCATCCGGATAATGTGGTCTTCGCCTTCTTTGGGCGGAACCGTGCCCGGCGGCAGGCTTTGCCAACTCCAGCGCAGGGAAAGGGGTTGATAACCGCCCTTGAAAGGTTTCAGAGAGAATTGGGCCCTCTTGGTAAACAACTCATCGCTCAAGATCCAGTGGGAGTCGAAAACGAGATGCTGGATGAAATGCGAAGTGTAAAAATACTCGATGATTCCGCCTACCTGCACGTCCGGCAAAGTAAATGTCTTCGCCAGGTACTTCGCTCCCCTCACCTTCACGAGTTGCTTTTCGAAGACTTTGCCTTCGTAATTTAAGATTGTTCCGTCTGGCTTGATGGTTCGGCCCTTCACATTGACGACGTCTTCGAGTCCCTCGAAGAACGGTATCTCGATGTCGGCACGCTTCCGTCCTTCTTCGGTCAGAATCTTGATCCGGAAATAATTATCCTGGTGGGTGGTGGAATCGTTGTCGTCCCGATCAACCTGCCGAAACAAAATGACGGCCGCCGCTCCCGGCGCCTGAGGTTCGCTCGTCATCTTGAGTTCGTCGGGCACGACCGGCTGGAAACCAACTGCCGCGTTCGCGCCGGGCGCTGCCAGCATCCAGACGGCTATCGTCACCACGACGGTTGACCTAACGAATCGAAACATGGCACATCTCTCTCGAACTAACTGGGACGGCGCAAGTAAAGATCCGCGCCGACCGATTAATTACTCGCGCTCGCCGTGGCAGGCTGTAACACAATTTGTTCATCATCTCCGGTCCGCACTAACTGGAAAAAGTTGCGCAGCGCAGAATAATATTTTGGATCCATGAGCAGAACATCGATGCTCAATTTCCGCGCCATGTGCAGCGATCCCTTGTTGTCTTCGACCTTGAAATCGTAGGCGATAACATGAGCGTCGTTATTCTGCGCCGCCGGCAGACTGCTGGTCCGCCATCCCTCCGGAAGGTCAATGGTCACGTCGTCGACCTTCGAGTAAGGATATTCAAAGTAGATAGGATGAACACGGTTGGCATGTTCGAAGACTCGTTTCTCGGTGGCGGTAAAAATTCCGACGGGCACAAGAGCGCGTTTGCCAGCGCTCGACGCCCAGCCTGGAATTTTCAGGCTAAATTCAGCGACCAAAGGGGTCTCCGAACTACTCCAATCGGGTTTATTGGTTAAGTCCACTTCGGCCGCGGCGGGGATTTGCTCTTTCAAGAGGTCCTCAAGAAACTTCTTCCGTTCCACTTCATCGGAGTGGCGGTTCTCGAGCCGCTTACCCATGGCTTCCAACCCGGTGTAGCTGATGGTCAGCTTTCCTTCTAAATCGCCCGAGTCGCTCAGTTTCAGAGCCGCCTTGCGATCAATTCTTGATTCCGAACTTGGCGGCACGGTAGTTTCGATCCAGGCACCGCCGTCCTTATCCAATCGCAACCCCCGGGTGCCAGTTTCGGACCACATCAACATGCCGAAGGGCGTAAACGCAGCTCCCGGATCGAAATAAGCATCTTTTCCGTTCAGCTTGACGAGGACGACATTGGAGTTCAACTTCTGGGCTTCCATGGTCTGGGGGACGAAAAAGTAGTGGCTGCGGTCGGAGACCCAGCAGCCATACGCTTCGAAGCCGGCAGCTCGCGCCAGGGCAAGAAACAACCAGGTGATTTGTCCGCCATCCCCATAACCCCGTTTCCAGAGTTCCTCGACATTGTCCACGGACTTCTCTTTCGCGCGCTTTTCTTCCTGTTCCGTTTTTTGAAGCTCGTAGGATGTGTTTCTGATCGTCTGCACGCGATCATAGATTTTTCGCAGCTTTACCTCTGGCGGATCGTTGGGCGAAACGATCTGAGCGACGGCTGTTTCCATCGCTTTGCGTTTTCCAATAAAACTCTCCAGATAGTCGTTGCGCCTTTTCCCGAGCTTCCTCCAGAACTTGTCGGGCTGGGTTTCGGAGATTTCGTCTTCGTAAATGAAGTCCACTCGTGACTTCATCTCGTTTTCGGGAGGCATGAAGTCTTCGGTTTGAAACGCCGGGATGTTGCTGGCCTCCATATGGACGACGTGGTCTGGAGCCTCTTTGGGCTGCGCGCCGGGGGGCAGGCCCTGCCACGTCCAGCGCAGCCGCCAGGGGTTGTCAAAGTTGCCGGCAAAGGGCTTGAGCGAG
Organism: uncultured Acidobacteriota bacterium; assembly: GCA_963799305.1. Taxonomy (GTDB): domain Bacteria; phylum Acidobacteriota; class Terriglobia; order Terriglobales; family Acidobacteriaceae; genus Acidiflorens. Next base: position 13,679 of record CAWCWX010000007.1, read on the forward strand.
AACTGGGCCTTACTAGTGAAGAGCTCGTCGTTCAGGATCCAATGCGAGTCGAAAAGAGCAAGTTCTTTGAAATCGTCCGTGTAGGAATACTCGATGATCCCTCCTACTTGAACATCGGGAAGAGTGAAGGTTTTTGCCAGATACTTGAGACCCTTCGCTTTGACAATCGTCTTTTCGAAGACTTTTCCGTCGAAGTTCACAATGGAGCCGTCGGCCTTGATCGAGCGGGCTCGAACGTTGATGATGCTTTCGTTCTCCTTGACGAAGGGAATCTCGACGTCGGCGTATTTGCGTCCCTCTTCAGTCAGAATCTTGATGCGAATGTAAGTGTCTTCATGACTGGTGTGACCATTGTCGTCCCGGTCCACCTCCCGGAACAGGATGATCGCGGACGCGCCGGGAGCTTGCGGCTCGCTCGTCATTTTTAGTTCGTCGGGGGAGACTGGCTGGAATCCGGCAGCCGCCGAAGCGGGGACAAGAATCAACAAGATCGACGATAACGATAGTGCATTCAATAGCTTACGAAGGAAAGACACGGGGATTCTCCGGAACAGAAATGGAATCGCACGCCAGGCGGGGATGACCAGGGACCAGAACCGCGCAACAGTCAGACAAGAGGGCCAGTTCACGCTGCCGAGCCAGCATGATTTCTCCTCCGAATTCCGCGCCCCCTCAAGCCGGAATTCGTGAAATCGATTTTGACGTTTGAGTATATTCCGAAGCTGCGGACAGTCAAGAGCAAAG
>CAWCWX010000008.1:0-140639 GCA_963799305.1 uncultured Acidobacteriota bacterium
AGCCCAGCTCAACTAGCCAGAGTCCAGTCTTCAATCGATAACCGGTTGACTCGTCGAAACTCCTGAGTGTTGTGAGTGACGAGCGTCAAGCCCAGGCTGCGAGCGTGTGCGGCGATGAACAGATCGTTGGCTCCAATCATCTTTCCCGATTTCTTCAATCTTCAATTGCGCGCGAATCTGCGCGTAGTGCGAAGACGCGTTGTCGGGAAAATCCAGAACTTCCACGTAATTCAGAAAAGCATTCAGCGCCGCTTCGTCCTGCTGGCGGCGAGGAGATACTTCGACGCCGTAGAGCAATTCAGACTTGGTAACCACGGAGACACAGACGTCGCTGACCGGGACCTTTTGCAGACGCCGCAAAAGCGCATCATGGGAACGCTTCATTACATAGGAACAGATGTCCGTGTCCAGCATGTAGCGGAGCATTACCGCTCACGCTCCTGAGCGGGCAGATCTTCCACACCTTCCATGAAGCTTGCCGAGGCGGTAGGCGCGTCCGCCAGATAGGAACTCCAATCAAACGGCCGGGGAGACAACACAACCTCGCTCCCTTCTTTTCGAATGAACACCTCCTGCGTGCGGAACTGGAACTCCTTGGGCAGGCGGACCGCCTGACTGCGGTTGTTCATGAACACTTTCGCCTTACGCGCAGTGGATTGGTCTTTGGATTCTGGCATATACATAAGTATATGCCAAGGCACAGGCGAAGGCAAGAGATCAGTGGGCGAAGGGGGAGGGTGCATTCATTCGCGTACTTTGCGAATGAGTGGGCGCTGCGTGCCGTCGTCGCCAGCACGAGACGTCGAAATCATCCTCTGCGCGCCTTTTCAAAGCCTTATATCTAAAAGCTAATAACAATCCTTGTAACTCCATAATTCCATTCCAAATCCTTTCCTTGACAGAAACCCCAACAACTAACTAACATCACCCTACCCCGACATCCCATCCGTAAGATCGCGTGCCCACCCCGCGATTCCGCCCCGCAGCGTCACCAGTTCGACCCGAGCCACGCCGGACCTAAGTCCAGCGCGCTCAAGATTATACGTACAAGCTCTTTGACATCAATATTTTGGCGGAAATCCACCCCTTATCTCCATGATTCCAAAAGACCGGAGGGGGAGGGGGTACCCACTCAATCGCCCTTACGGCTTTGCCGGCAGCGGCTGCCACAGCTCGATCTTGTTTCCATCCGAGTCATAGATCCAGGCAAAGCGGCCGTAGGATTCATCCATTCTTTTGTCGTCGATCTTTACTCCCTCTTGTTTTAAGCGGCCAAGTAAAGCATCCATATCGTCAACGATGTAATTGATCATGAACGGTTGGCTGGGAGCGAAATAGTTGGAAGAGGCGGGAAAGATAGTCCAAACGGTAACCTGTTCCTTTTGCGGATCGTCGTGTTCGCGCCACGGAAGCATCGCGCCGTGGCCTGTGTCCGCGAGTCCAAGATGCTTCGAATACCATTCGCGCATCTGATCACGATTCGCGGATTTGAAGAAGATACCGCCGATTCCAAGGATGCGCCCGCGCTGCTCCACTTTTACAGGCGGCTTCGACTTTTCAGGTTCCGGCGATTTCACTTGCTGTCCTCCTGTTGACCGGGCCAAGATCAGCAACAGCGACCCGAGTGCAATTGTGCTCCACGGTATTCGTTGCATGCGCGGGATTATACAAGTTTCGATTCGCATGGAGACTTTGAATCACTCATGAGGTCACCACTGCGCGAGCGGCGTTAGGTTCGACAGGCGCTTTGCGGCGAAGTATGCCTGCGGAGACGAAAGTAATGATAAGTCCGACGGGCAGCGGCTCCATGAAGGTGTAGGCCATGTTGACGAACGGGTTCTGGTAGAGCTGCTGAGAGCGCTGTATTTCAGCGACCTGCGCGGCGGTGGTGGCCGGGTCAAGTCCCGAGGACTGGACCTTGTGAATCTGCGCGGCGAAGTAGCTGTCCATGAAGTGGGGCATGAAGTTGAAGTATAGGACCTCCCACATGGCCACGTAGCAGACCGTAGTGACGAGGGCGATCAGGATGCCGCAGGCGAAGGCGCGGCCAAAGGAGATTTGGCCCGCGAGCGCGTTGTCGCGGTAGCTGCGGATGCCGAAGTAGATCAGCAGGAACGACGCCACCATGATGGTGTAGCCGAGAGCCATGCTGTGGCCAGAGCCGATCTTGTCGGCGAGGAGAAGCGAGCCTCCCATAAGGACGGAGATGATGACGCCGGCGATGAGGCCGAAAGTGAGGACGGTTTTCTTCATGGCAGGCTCCTGGTGCAAAATGCGTACAAGCGAGTGAGAATGGAGTCACAATACGGTCTAACGGGGCCGGATGTCGTCATCCTTTCGGATGATTTTGCAGGAATGGAGCGGAAATCATGCTTTCGGGTGAGGCGCTCACGGCAGCAGACCCAATTCCTTGCCGCGCTGGACGGCCTGAGTGCGACGGGCGGCTCCGAGCTTGTCAAAAGCGCGGGCACAGTGTGTCTTGACCGTGTTTTCGGAAACGAAAAGCTGCGTGGCGATCTCGCGATTGCTCAAGCCGCGAGCGACCAGGGCAAGGATTTCAAGCTCGCGTGCCGTGATGCCGAGGGTCTGCTGCTGAGCCGCATTGGGAGCGAAGGGTTCGAGGGCGGGGGCTTCCGCAGGGACAAGCACTTCCCTAACCACCACCGTCTCGCGGATGATGTCGCGCCTGCGAGTGATGCGGAGGCCCAACCAGATCCCGAAGCTCGCAAACAGGACGGCGACGAGCGCACCATAGAGCTCGACCGAGTGCTCGATGATGACGAAGCGGTATTCAGTGTATTGGAGGGTGGCGATGAGGAGCCCGCCGACCAGCCCGAAGATGAGGACGTGGCGCTTCATGATGGGGTTGTGAAGAAGTATATCCCCGCCAACCCCTGACTCCGCCCAAGCCGCGTGGCCGACACAATCGCAAAAAATGCGATGTGTGCAGCACCCGGCCACCCGCTAGTATGTATGAGCGTCCAAATTCCGAGGAGGAGTCAATGAACCAAAACATCGTCAAAATGGTCGCATCGGGAAGTTTTGCCCTGGTTATCGTGCTCGGCGCGCGCTGGCAGGCGCAAGCACAAGCCGCCAAAACGCCGTATGCGAGCATGGCTCCGCTTGATCAATATCTGATCGCGGACCGAAACGATGAGATTGCTCTGGCGCGAAGCGCGGCCCCCGAGGCCATCTCACGCGATGCCGACATCCTCATCCTTGGAAGGCATGGCTATGAAACCGCCGTCAAAGGTAAGAATGGTTTCGTATGCGCCGTGGAGCGAGGGTGGATGGGCCCATTCAATGGTGAGGATGCCGCTAATTTTTGGAACCCCAAACTTCGAGGTCCGATCTGCTTCAATCCGCCAGCGGCCCGCTCCATTCTGCCGCTGACGTATAAAAGAACGGAGATGATATTGGCCGGCCAATCCAAAGCTCGGGTCATCGACGGCATCAAGGCATTCATGAAGCAAGGGCTGCCGCCCCTGGAGCCCGGAGCCATGAGCTACATGATGTCGAAGGAGCAGTACCTTACCGATGGCGACCGCCACAACTGGATAGCTCACTTGATGTTTTACACTCCACTCATGGACGGCGCCGTGTGGGGTGCAGATCTTTCCAACTCTCCCGTCATGCTGAATCCACAGTTCCATGGCGCTCCAGAACCAATCGACGTATTTATGGTTCCCGCAGGCAGATGGTCGGATGGAACGCCAGCCCCAGTCCGGTAGAGAACGGCGTCGGTAGCAGGAGTGGGCTGGGGGTTTCTTTACAGTAAAGATGCGATCGCCGCAGAACGGCTAGGTACTGGGTGCCCCGGCTATTTATCACTCTGGAAGCGGGCCACCTCCCGAATCCTGGTTATTGCAACGGGTTCTCGGCCTTTGGCGCTTGTGCGGCGCGCTTGTATTCTGCAACGGTTTCCGCGATGATTTCCGTCCTGCCGTCCGCGCCCGGCTGTTCGATGATGGTGATCACGTTCTGATTGCTCAACCACTCGGCGCGATGCGCGTCGAACTTTACTCCATAAGCGTTTAGCACGGGTTCGCTGCTGCTAGTCGACGGCTGTCCGTAGGCTTCTCGCAATCCGGCGAAAAGCTCGCCGAAAGATTTCGGATGATAACCTTCGACGTTCGCCGTCGAAGCAAGATAGACCATGTTTATTTTGACCAGATGGCCGCCGTCGAAGGTAAATGTATCTGACCGCATCGTTTCCTCGTCACCGCGGCCGGTGTATTGCAGACGGGTCCCAGCCATTGTTTGCTGCCGGGCGAGTGCCTCTTTCGCACAGTAATCTTTTGCCATTGATTTGGAACCATGGCCAAACTTGCTGGACACCGTTTTCCAGTCCTTTAGCTGGCAGGCTCGCAGCACATCCCCAACGAAACCTTCGGAGAAGAATTGCTCCGCGGTCTCTCCCAGAAGGTGGCCGCCGCCTCTCAATTCTCGTGGCTGCTCCTGAGCGGATGCCGATGCACACAGCGTCAGGACAACGGCAAATATGATTTTGTTTTCCATCTTCTCTCTGCCCGCGTCATCCTGTTAAACGAGCGGCGCTTGGCGGAAGTTTACACTGTGGTCCCCGTACCGAGTTGTGTTTCAGGTGGGTTGACTCCCCGTTCGCAACAATTTTTAAGCCTTCTTTAGGTAATTTAGCTAACGAGTATGCGCCCTCGCGCGATAATTGAGGTCGGGCGAACTCAGATTGAACATGGCTTTAGAAATCGGACAGGTGGAGGCGATCTTCCGTTATCCAGTGAAGTCCATGGGCGGCGAACGGCTTGACGCCGCCAACCTGGGGTGGCACGGACTCGACGGTGACCGGCGCCTGGCATTCCGTCGGATGCGGAAGAAGGACAGCAACGGGTTTCCGTGGCTCTCCGCAAGCCAACTTCCAGAACTGCTCCGGTTTGCTCCGCTTCGCCGGGAAGCCGATGCTCGTGAAGACGGGGCTCCGGGAGACCCTCACCTTCCCACGCATGTTCGCACGCCCGAGGGCAAAGAGTTGGCCGTCTTCGGGGAGGACTTGGCCAAGGAGGTGGGACGCCGGTACGGGTCTCCGGTGGAGATGATGCAGTTGAAGCATGGCATCTTCGATGAAGCGAGCGTCTCCGTGATCGCCTTCGATACGGTGTGCGAGATCTCGCGACTCGTGGGGCTCAGCCCGGACGTGCGACGATTTCGCCCGAATATTCTGGTTCGTTCCCTGCGAACGGCTCCTTTTCAGGAGGACGAGTGGGTGGGCGGCGTGCTTCAATTCGGCGAGGGGGACGACGCTCCCGCGGTGGCCGTCACGATTCGCGACGCTCGCTGCTCGATGGTGAACCTTGATCCCGACTCAGCCAAGCCGACGCCAGAAATGCTTAAGGCTGTGGTTCGTACACACCAGAACACCGCAGGAATTTATGGCGCCGTCACCCGCATCGGCCAGCTGGCGGTTGGACAGACCATATTCCTCCATCCGGGGCGAACCATTTCGGTCTAGGAATGATCTCATCAATACACTTGGAGATGCCCATCTTCATTCCGGTATGGTGGAAGCGATAATGCCAGACAGGGGAACCGGGCTCTCCCGGCGGGACGCGTGCAAACTGGTACTCGCCGGGGTGGTAACGGCAGGCGGAATTCCCAAATTCATGGACAAGAAACCTCACGTTGCGGTGATCGGCGCGGGCGCCTTTGGCGGATGGACGGCACTCTACCTTCTTCGCGGCGGAGCGCGGGTTACTTTGATTGACGCCTGGGGTCCGGGAAACTCGCGAGCATCGTCCGGCGGAGAAACTCGGGTGATGCGCGGGGCCTATGGGCCGAATCAGCCGTATACCAAACTGGCGGCCCGCGCCATGGAACTGTGGACCGAGAACGAAGCGCGGTGGAAGCAGAAATTTCTTCATCGCACGGGCGTCCTGTGGATGGTGGAGGGCGACGGCGAATTTGAGCGCGGATCGTTGCCGATGTTGAAGGACGCGGGGATTCCGTTTGAGCAATTGCCGGCGAGCGAACTGAGCCGCCGATGGCCGCAAGTCAATTTTGACAAAATCGAATGGGGGATTTGGGAACCGCAGAGTGGATATCTTCTGGCGAGGGCGTCGGCGCAGGCGGTGGTTGAGCATTTTGTGGCGGAAGGTGGCGAGTATCGGCAGACAACCGTGGCGGGGGCGGAGTTGGAAAGCGAGTGGAAGGAAGTGACGCTTGCGGATGGGACGAAGTTAGCGGCAGATCGTTACGTGTTTGCTTGCGGGCCGTGGCTGGGGACGCTCTTTCCGAAAACCGTGGGCGCACGTTTCCTCGCCACCAAGCAGGATGTATTTTTCTTCGGAACTCCAGCGGGCGACCACCGTTTCGACGAAGGCAGTCTTCCGGTATGGGCGGACCACAGTGATCACTTCATGTACGGTATTCCCGGAAATCAGAATCGCGGCTTCAAGGTGGCGGACGACACTCGCGGTGTAGAGTTCGACCCGACGTCAGGACAGCGCCTGGTCGATGGCGAGCATTTGGCTGAGGCGCGGCGCTATCTCGCGTATCGTTTTCCGGGAATGAAAGGCGCGCCGCTGGTGGAAAGTCGCGTCTGCCAGTACGAAAATACCGCGGATCACAACTTCATCGTCGACCGGCATCCGGCGAACGCCAATGTCTGGATTGTCGGCGGCGGGTCAGGACATGGGTTCAAACATGGTCCGGCGCTGGGCGAGATGGTAGCGCGGCTCGTGCTGAAGGATGAAAACGCGCAAGCAATGTATCGGTTGGAAAGGTTTGCAGGGCGATAGAGTTCGTCGGAATCCCACGAGCACAGATCGTCACCCACTGACAGCCGGTGGTCGGGAATTTCTGCCTTTCGTCGCTAACATGGTGCCCTGACCTTCGCTTGCTGGCAGACTCGCATTAGAGGTACCACTCAAATGCGAGTCAGAACGATTTCACCCATCCTTGCCGCTCTTGTCCTGTCAGCCGCCTGCTGGGTCACTGGGCAGTCGGTTTTTGTGCAATGCGCGGACGCACAGACTCCCTCGGCGCAAACATGGACCTTGCCGCAGGGAACGGCGATTAAGGAAAACGGCACCCGCACTTACCGGTTCACGGTGGACTACTATACGGCGAACAGCAAAGGCGAGATCATGCGCCGCCAGCGACTAGTGGGCGATTACACGCGCGGACTCGCTGGCGGAGATGTCATCTGGAAGAACGTCACGTCAGGCAGAGGCCGACGGCGCCACCGGTCAATTCGGCGCGCCGCAGAAACGCGATTTCATGGAGGGATTCCGCTACCGCAATGACCTCTCCAGCACGTTGAAACCCGAGTTCTTCAAAGGGTTCCCCGCCACGGCGGTCTTCGAGCGTAATCTGGTTTGGGACACGGGAATGATCGAGATGTTTGGCCAGAACTACTTCGACCGGTTAAAGCTGAATGAGCCTTATCATGTCCCCTCCGACGAGGACGTGAACATGCCGGGCGTGGGGACATTCCACAACCGCGATGTCGTGTTGGAGTGGATCGGCCGCTCGCAGCGTAATGGCCAGGACTGCGTCCTGATCCGGTACCAGGCATTCCTCAATCCGTTGGAAATCGTCAATGGGGGGATGACTCTGAAGGGACGCAGCGACTACTGGGGTTTGATTTGGGTGTCGCTGGCGACCAAGCAGATTGAATATGGCACGCTCCATGAAATCGTCGTGGGAGAGTTGAAGCTGGCTGGTCAGGACACGCCGCAGATCCTCAACATTCTGCGCAGCGGGGCTCTGGAACCCGTGAGTGCACAGCCGGACCCAGCAAGGTAATGGAATGGCAAGGGCAAGGGCAATGACCAAGCGCAACTGGCTGTTCACGTTGTTCTGGATCAATCTGGCCGTGGCGGTGGTCGTGCTGATCCAGCTCGCGGCCAATCAGATCTCGAGTGTCCGGGAACTTCTGCATGTACTGGCCTACGCGCTGGTTTATGCCAATCTGACTGGGATTCTCGGCAGTCTGGTCATCGGTGGGCTGGTGGAAAGACTTGCGGTCCGGGGGGTACCGCTGGTCCCAGCGGTGGCTCTCAACCTTATCGTGTTTACAGTTTTGGGTTGTTTGCTGGCACAAACGCTCTTGATGGCGATTGGCTTTGTTGTCCCGCAGCACTTTTGGCAGGAATACTTCCGCACGCTGCGCGTCGCCATGCCTCTGGCAGTGGTGTTCGGCCTGGGCGCGTTGACACATGGCTTGTTGCGGGAGCGCGCCCAGGTTGCGGAGAAGAAACTTCACGAAAAGGAAGTGACGGAAGAGCGCGCACGCAAGCTGGCCATCGAAGCTCGGCTGAGTTCGCTGGAATCGCGGATTCATCCCCACTTCCTGTTCAATACGTTGAACTCGATCAGTTCCCTCATCGCGTCGAATCCCGCCCGAGCGGAACAGATTGTGGGCAGGCTGGCAGTGCTGTTGCGGGCGTCGCTGGACACCAGTCATCAGCCGCTGATTCCGTTGCGGGAGGAGATGGCAATGGTGGAGAGCTACATCGACATCGAAAGGGTTCGTTTCGGCGATAAGCTGCGCGGATCGCTGGAAATACCTGGCGACCTGCTGGGCGCCAAGGTACCGCCCATGTCGGTGCAGTCGCTGGTGGAGAATGCGGTCAAGCACGGGATCACCCCGCAGAGCGGCGGCGGGGAGTTCGTGGTCGCGGCGTCCGCGGAGAATGGCAATATCCGGATCGAAGTTCGCGACACGGGACCTGGTTTCGAACTGGCGGAAATTCCCGCAGGCCACGGGCTTAATAGCCTGGTGGAGCGCCTCGATGCGCTGTTCGGCGCGAAAGCGCGACTCAATGTTCTTCGGCGGAACGGCTATTCTGTCGTCGAAATGGTTCTACCGCGAGTATGAAACTGCGTGCTTACCTGGTGGATGACGAAGCGCTGGCGCTCGAACGTTTGCGCCGGTTGCTGGAGCGGACGGCGCGCGTCGAAGTGATCGGGAGCACGACCGAGCCCGAGAAAGCGGTGGCGGCATTGACCGCCGATCCGCCCGACGTGTGTTTCCTGGACATCCAGATGCCGCGCCTGAATGGTTTTGATGTATTAGCGCGATTGCCCCGCCAGCCGGTCATAGTTTTTACCACGGCGCACGAAGAGTACGCGTTGAAAGCATTCGGCGTGAACTCGGTGGACTACCTTCTGAAGCCGGTGGAAACCGAGGCGCTGGAACGGGCGCTCAATAAAGTTGATCGGCTGCGCAACGCCGGTCCTGTGGCGCAACCGGATTTTCAGGCCTTGCTTCGGCAGCTCACAGACTCGCTGGGCGCGACCAAGCCGGAATATCCCGATCGAATCGCATCCCGGCTGGGCGACCGGCTTTGGTTCCTCGACCTCGATCGCGTCTCGCATTTCTATTCCGAGGACAAGTTGACGTATGCGGTGTCTGAAGGCAAAGCCTACTGTGTCGACCAGGCGATCACACAGTTAGAGAAGAAACTCGACCCGAGGAAGTTCGTCCGCATCCATCGAAGCACGCTGATCAATGTGGCCTGGATCAAGGAAGTCGCATCCCTGCCCGGAGGCGCCTTGAACGTCCGTCTGAAAGATGCCAAAGGAACGGACTTGACCGTTGCGCGTGATCGGGCGCGTGAGTTCAAGGCGCGGGTGGGATGTTGACCCGGCATAGCTGAGGATTACCGAAAAATCAGTCCAGATGCGCGAGTCGCGTGCTTTCTAGCCAGAGACGTTGTGCGGCCGCGTCGTCCTGCGCATCGCGGCTTGGGGTTGCGGAACGGCATTTATCAAAATATTCTCCGGTAACGTTCGCCACTTCCGGCGACGACGCAAGATACACCAGCGTTTCAGATCCTTTCTCCGGTGATAACGCAAAGCGTTTCGCAATGCTAAGGCTGAAGGAAATTAATCCGCCACTCTGATCGCCGAAGCGAGTGGCGACGAATCCGGGATGCAGACAGTTGGCGATCACTCCAGTGCCCGCCAGTCGCCTCGCGAGTTCACGGGTAAACAGAATGTTGCAGAGTTTGGAACGGCCGTAGACTCGAAAACCGGGCCCTCCGTAACGGATCCATTCGAGGACGCCACCGCGGCGATAGACTTCTTCCGATTGCAAATCGCTGAGATCGAGCGCGCTCACTTTGTGGGCATCGGAGGAAGTATTCACGACCCGTGCCGGAGCCGACGCCACCAGTCGATCGCGCAGGCCGTTGGCCAGCATGAAGTAGGAGAGATGATTCAACGCGAAAGTGCGCTCCAGGCCGTCTTCCGTCGGTTGATAGGAACTGAAGATGGCGCCGGCGTTGTTGATGAGCACATCGATGCGCGGTTCGACCTGGGCAATTTCTGCCGCCACTCGTTTCATCTCGCTGACGCGAGAAAGGTCAGCGTAGTGGATGCTGTGGACGATATCGCCAGCACACTCGCCGAGTCGTTGCAGTGCCTGCTGGCCGCGTTCCCGGTCGCGAGCAATCTGCACGATGCGCGCGCCCATGCCAGCGAGGCGTTCCGCCGCTACCTGTCCGATGCCGGAGGTGGCGCCGGTGATCACCACGACTTTGCGCTGCATGTCCTGGTTCATGGATCGGCGCCGCTAACTCACTCCACGGCATTCTGCGCGATTACTTCGCGGTACCAGTCAGCACTGAGTTTGGGAGTGCGCTTCAGCGTTTTGTAGTCGACGTAGTGGAGGCCGAAGCGTTTGCTGTAGCCATCGGCCCATTCGAAATTGTCCATCAGGCTCCAGAGGAAGTAACCCTTAATGGGATAGCCTTCTGAAGCGGCGCGATGCAGATGGGTCAGGTGATTGCGCAGGTACATGACACGGTCGGTATCTTCAATATGTCCGCTGGCATTCGGCACATCGTCGGAGGAGCAGCCGTTCTCGGTGATGTAAAGGGCCTTCGGCTTCCAGATGTCGGTGACGTTGCGCACGGCCCAGTAGATCACTTCCGGTCCAATATTCAGCCAGGGCGAAGCCATGTGCGGATAAGGAAGACGGGCGCGACTCCATTACAAAACCGGCGGGCGACGAATCGGCACGGACATACTCGGGCGTGTAGACGTTGAGACCGACGAAATCGAGCGGGCTGCCGATGATTTCCATGTCGCCGGCATCCACTTTGGGAGCGTCCGCGCCTTCGTGTTTCAGGTAAGCATCCGTGTACTTGCCTTCCATGAGCGCGGTAAGGAAGGGCGCGTTTACTTCCCGAGTCGCGCGCCGGGCTGCCTCGATGTGCTCGCTGCTCTCGATGACGGGCACGAAGACAACAGCATTTTCCGCCAGACCGACTTGCGTGCTGGCCGGAGCGTTGCCGCGAATGGCTTGCACCGCAATCCCGTGCGCGAGGATTCCGTGATGACGGATCTGATTGACTTGCGCGGGCGGCAACTTCAGGCCGGGAGCGAATTGTCCGTTCTTGTAGCCCAGGTCGGTGAAGCAGACGAATTCGTTCGTAGTGAAAAAGTGCTGCACGCGGTCGGACAGTTGCTTGGAAACATAGGCCGCGTAGTCTCCAAAAGCTTTTGATGTGTCGCGCGACTGCCATCCGCCCGGCAGCGCCTGGGGCAGATCCCAGTGGAAAAGAGTGACGAACGGCGTGATCCCGTTCTTGAGGAGTTCGTCGACCACGCGGTTGTAATATGCCAAGCCCTTCTCGTTCGGCTGGCCGGTACCGTTGGGGAAGATGCGCGACCAGGAGATGGAGAAGCGGTAGCCGGTCACGCCCATGCTTTTCAGCAGTTGCACGTCTTCCTTGTAGCGGTGGTAGGAGTCGTCGGCTACATCGCCGGTGTCGCCTTGAAAAGTCTTGCCGGGCGTGTGCGAGAAGGTGTCCCAGATGGACGGGCCGCGGCCATCTTCCTTGACTCCGCCTTCAACCTGATAGGAGGCGGTAGCGCAGCCCCACAGAAAATTGTCGGGGAAGCGCAGAGCCTTCGCTTCCGGCACTTGCGCCCAGGCGAACTGTGGGAGAGAGGAACTGGCGAGGGCCGCGGCGGCGGCTCCCGCGGCGGTCATTCCAAACTGGCGACGGGTGAGGGTTCTCATAGGCCAAGGAATCCTACCATTAACCGGGGGAATCCCTCATCCAGCCATCGACTCAATCGCGTGTATGGCGTCAGCCGGAAAGTCGAGGGCGCGGCTGGCGAGGTCTTGGGTCATGTGGTCAGCTCTGGACGTGCCCGTGATCGGCAACATCCCAACCGCGCGGGAGAAGCTGAATATAATCTGCGCCGGCGTGGCGTTGAGGCGTGCGGCAAGATCAGCCACGACAGGATGCTGGAGCACGTCAACGTTCGCCGTAAGTAGCGAGAAGCCCTGATAGACAATCTTCCGTTCGCGGCAAAACGCGCGGACCGATCGGTCCCATCCGGTGCGGGCGAAGCAGCGGTTCTGGACAAACTCTGGGCCTTCCCGGTGCGAGGTAGCCATCTGTTCGAGATGTTGCAGCGACACGTTGCTTACTCCCAGAAGACGCGTGCGTCCGGCGTCGCGCTCTTTGACCATCGCTTCCCAGACTTCGGCGTCAGCTTCGGTCCAGTCGTTGCCGGAGGACGGCCCGTGCAGCACATAACTGTCAACGTATTCCGTGCCGAGATTTTGGAGCGAACTGGCCATCGACTGCGCGACTTGGGTGGCCAGACTAGCGGCGGGATCGTAGGGCAGCCGGTGATCCTGTCCGCGCTGGTAGGTAAATTTTGTTTGCAGGAAAAGATCGGAGCGGGTGACGATTCCCGCGCGATAAGCCGCGGCTAGACCTTGACCGACGCCTTCTTCGAAATAATGCCGACGCTGATTGGCGGTGTCGATGCCGCGAAAACCTGAGCGAAGGGCGAGTTCCGTCAGGGCAGCGGTGCGGCCTTCTTTCCAGGCGGTGCCGTAGAGGAAGTCGGGGATCGGAGGGGCTGACTGGGTGGGCATCTCGTGTTGAGTCAGCCTACTGGATCTGCACCACGCTGGCGGAACTGCTCGCCTTGATCTCGTCCACTCGGGCGATTACGTTGCGGGCAAACGCGAATAACGATTTTGCATGGGGAGAGTCTTCGCCTTTCAGCACCGCGGGAGCGCCGCTGTCGCCGCCCCGGCGAATTTCGGGATCGAGTTCCACGCTTCCGAGAAACGCGACGTCGAATTGTTTCGCGGTTTTCTCGGCGCCTCCGCGCGAAAAAATATCGATCTCGTGCTGGCAATGCGGACAGACAAAGTAACTCATGTTCTCGACCATGCCCACGATGTCCACTTTCATCTGGCGGAACATTTCGATGGCTTTGCGAGCGTCCTGCAAGGCAACGTCGGAAGGAGTGGACACGACGATCGAACCGGTCAGTGGAACGGTCTGGATGAGCGAGAGGGCCACGTCACCGGTTCCGGGAGGAAGATCGACGACGAGATAGTCAAGGTGTCCCCACTCCACCGATCCCAGAAACTGGCGGATGATCGAATGCAGCATCGGGCCGCGCCAGATGAGAGGCTTGTCCCCAGGGTTTAGAAATCCGACCGAAATCACCTTGAGGCCGTGGAGCGTCAGAGGCTCGATCCTATTGTCCCCCAATACTTTAGGCTGCTCGCTGGTTCCGAGCATCAAAGGAACGTTGGGGCCGTAGACGTCGGCGTCGAGCAGGCCTACGCGGTGACCCAGTTTGGCGAGGACAAGGGCAAGGTTAACGGCCAGAGTGGTCTTGCCTACTCCGCCCTTGCCGGAGCCGACGGCGATGATCGCGTCAACGCCCGGTAGCGGTTGCGGAGTAGGCTGCTGTTGGCCGGCATGGGAATGAGCGCTCAAATTGTCCTCATGGATGGTTGCAATAACCGATACCCGATTATACGGGATGGACTCAGTGACAATAGAAGCTTGCAGACGATTGGTTCTCAGGACAAGAAGCAAATGCACCCGGTCCGGGATCGTTCTATTTTTTGCGATCTTATTTTGCGGAACGGAGATCGCGCCCGCCTACTCTGTGCTCACTCATGAACAGGTCGTCGACCTCCTGTGGAAAAGCCGCATCGAGCCGATGCTGCGCAAGCGCTTCCCGCAAGCCACCGACGACGATCTACGCCAGGCTCATGCCTATGCCTACGGGGGTTCACTCCTCCAGGACATGGGTTACTATCCGTTCGGGAGCAAGTTTTTCAGCGACCTGGTTCACTATGTGCGAACCGGTGACTTTGTAGTCGCGCTGCTGCAGGACTCGTCTGACCTGAATGAATATGCTTTCGCCCTGGGCGCCCTGGCGCACTACGTTTCCGACAACAGTGGACATCCGACGATCAATCGCGTTGTCGCTATCGAATTCCCGAAGCTCAAAAAGAAATACGGCGAAATCGTGACCTACGGAGACGATCCCAAAGCGCATATCCGCACCGAATTTGGATTCGATATGGTGCAGGTCGCCAAGAACCGCTACACCAGCGACCGCTATCACGACTTCATTGGTTTTGAGATATCCAAACCGCTTCTGGAACGCGCTTTTTTCGAAACCTACGCCCTGAAAATCCCGGACGTATTCGGAGACGAAGACCTCGCGATCGGCACGTTCCGGCGCAGCGTAAGCAGCATGATTCCTGAGATGACCCGCGTCGCTCTGCTGTCGAGAAAGGATCAGATGGTCAGGGAAGATCCGAACTTTGACCGCAAAAAATTCCTCTACTACCTGTCACGCACGAATTACGAGAAAGAGTGGGGAAAGGGCTACCGGCGGCCCGGCGTCCGGGAACGAATTCTGGCATTTTTTCTGAAGATCGTTCCAAAAATCGGACCCTTCCGTGCTCTGCAATTCAAGATTCCAACGACGCAAACGGAAAACATGTACATCAAGAGCGTGAACCAGACGGTTGAAGACTTCCAGACGACACTTCAGCGCTCGGACGCGAGAACCCTACAACTCAACAATCGCGATTGCGATACCGGAAGGAAGACGACTCCGGGAGAATATCGGCTGAGCGACGAGACTTATGTTGACCTGCTGGACAAGCTGGCCGAGCACAACTTCGACGACGTTTCCGCCGAACTGCGTGACAATCTGCTCAACTACTTTGCGGAGCCCAGCCTGCAAAAGCTGTCCGGGGAAGAAAAGAAGGACAAGAACAAGTGGGTGAAGGTTGAAAAAGAGATCGAACAGCTCAAGCAATATTCAGGAACTGTAGCTGGCAAGTGAGGGCGCACGACCGCGCTACCCGCTACTCAATAGTGACCTTCTCCCGCCTGCACTTTGCCGCGGAACATGCGGTAGACGAAAACGAAATACGCGGTGGTGAGGACGAAGCCCAGCGTCCACCAGACCAATCCGACTCTCAGGCCGTGTGCGCCGGCGGCGGTGTTGTAGATGGTCAGACTGTATTCCCGGTCGCGGGCCGGCAGCACTACTGGATAGAGAGCAAAGGCGGCGCCAACCAGCATGAACGCGATATAAAGGCTCGACGCTATGAAAGCGAGCTTTTCTTTGCCTTTGGGGTTCGCCCAGAGCATGACCGCTAAACTGCCAAAAACAACCACCGGGACCAGGAGGCCGATCATGTGTTTTTCGTAGTTCTCCATCACTCCGGGACGGATGAAATAGGTGGCAACCAGGCTGCTGCAGGTTAGAAAGAACTGTAATGGCCAGCACAGCAACGCGACTCCGCGGGCGCGTCGGCCGAGGTCTTCATCGGTTTTGACGGCGACGTAGAGCGAGCCGTGGGCGGTCAATGTCACCAGCGCGAGCCCGCCGATCAGCACGGTGTACCAGTCCAGGATTCCGGGATGGGCGCTGAGTTGAAAGTTAGTCCAAAGAGGCTCGAAGAAGTAACCAGTAGCGTCTAGCGGCACGCCGCGGACGACGTTGCCCAGCGCGGCGCCGAAGAAAACGGCGAGCAGAATACTGGAGACGCTGAAGACCACGTCGAAGAAATTCTGCCAGACCTGATTGCGCACATGGGCGCGGAATTCGATCCCGATGCCGCGTAAAATCAGCAGCCATAGCACCATCATCAGGGGAAGATAGAATCCGCTAAAGCTGGAAGCGTAGAGCTGCGGAAAGGCAAAGTAGAGGGTGCCACCGGCGGCCAGGAGCCAGACTTCATTGCCGTCCCAGACGGGGCCGATGGAAGCCAGTACGCGGCGGCGTTCTTCGTCGGTCTTGGCGATGGCGAGATAGATCGCTCCCGCCCCCAGGTCGAAGCCGTCGAGCACGACGTAAGCTGTGACCATCACCGCGACAATCCAATACCAGAGGGACTCCATATTCGATAGCCTTTGGGGCCAAAGCCCCCATCATTTTTTTGGATGCAGGCGGCACGGCTGAAGCCGTGCCCTCCCGTTTTTAATCGATCCGACAGGGTCTATGCTCTGCCCTCCCGGAGGCCCTTACGACCCCGGCCCGGTCTCCAGTTCGCGGCGCATGAGGAGCAAAAACAGAATTCCCAGCACAGTATAGAGGCCCATAAATCCCAGTAGGGTAAACATGCCATTGCCGGCCGAGACGGTCTTGGAATAGCCGTCGGCGGTGCGCATCAGGCCATATACGAGCCAGGGTTGGCGGCCGAGTTCGGCGGTCATCCAGCCGGCGGTGTTGGCGATGTAGGGGAATGGCAAAGCCAGCAGCAGAATCCAAAGCATCCACTTGGTGTGAAAAAGCCGTCCGCGGTACAGCAGGAACGCCGAGACTACCATGATGGCAATGAAGGCCGTCCCCAGGCCAACCATGATGTGGTAGCTGTAGTAAAGGAGCGGAATGTTGTCAGGCCAATCGCTACGGGGGAAGTTGTCGAGCCCCGCCACATGCGCGTTCCAGCGATGGTAGCTCAACATGCTGAGCATGCCCGGAACTTCGAGCGGATTGTCGATCCTGCCCTGCTGATCGTTAGGCTGCCCCATGAGGACGATCGGCGCTCCGCGCTGGCTCTGGAAGAGTCCTTCCATCGCCGCGAGGGTAGCTGGCTGATACGTCGCGACCATTTTGCCCTGGCCGTCGCCGGTCGGAAAGACTTGCAGGATGCTGAACAGACAGCCCGCGATCACTCCGGTTCTTACAAAGATGCGGCCCTGTTCAACAAACTTGTTCTCCAGCAAGTAGTACGCGCCCACCGCTGCCATGACGAAGGCGCCCGTGATGGCCGCTCCGGTCATCGTGTGAGCATATTGCCATCCCGCCCAGGGATTCAGAACAAGCGCCCAAAAGCTGGAAAGCTGCACCGAGCCATCGGAGGCAAAGTAGTAGCCGACGGGGTATTGCATGAACGCGTCGGTGGCGACGATGAAATATCCCGAAAGCCACGAGCCCAGAAACACCGCCACCGCCGAAAACCAGTGCGCGCGCGGACTGAGACGTTTTTCACCATAGAGAAAGAGGCCGAGAAAGGCTGACTCAAGGAAGAACGCAAACATGCCTTCCATGCCGAGAGTCTGGCCAATCACGCCTCCGGCAAAGCGTGAGAAGTGCGACCAGTTGGTGCCGAACTGAAACTCCATGGGGATTCCAGTTACCACTCCCAGCACAAAATTAATGCCGAAAATCTTTGCCCAGAAACGGGCGGCCTGGTGGTAAACGGGATCGTCGTTGCGCAACGCTATCGTCTTGAGGACAACAATTAGCAGCGCCAGTCCCATGGTGAGCTGGGGAAAAAGATAGTGGAACGTAACCGTGAAAGCGAAGTGGATGCGATGGATGAGTAGGGCGGCGCTGTCCATAGGTCAGGTGTCAGGTCTCAGCTGTCAGGTGTCAGGTGTCAGGTCTCAGGTCTCAAGCCCCGAACCATGATCCTTAAATTGCTGATTATCTCTTCTTATGAGCTCGATCGCATGTGACGGTCATCACAATCATTCCTTCAATTGCCTTACTGTTTCTTCCTTCTTGCAAACTCCGACTGGCGAATATGGCGGCGGCGCAGAGCGTCTTCGTAGCGACGCTTCTCTTCGTCCGTTTCCGGGATTACGGGTGCGACGGGCAAGCGGCGACTCCCTGTGCCATCAACCGCGACGAACGTCAAATAAGCGGAACTGACGTGGTGATTGGTTTCGGTGTGATAGTTCTCGACCCACACTTTCACCCCGACTTCCATCGACGTATTAAAAACGCGGTTGACGGAGGAACGTAGAATGACGATGTCACCGACACGCACCGGCACAAGAAAATCCAGATGATCGACGGATGCCGTCACCACGTATTGCCGGGAGTGCCGATGCGCCGCCATGGCGGCGGCCAGGTCGATCCAGTGCATGAGGCGCCCGCCAACCAGGGCATTCAGCGGATTGGCGTCGTTGGGCAGGACAATCTCCGTCATCTCGGACTTGGAGTCGCGAACCGGACGCGGGCGGGTTGGGTCGTGGACGGTCATGCGCCAACCCCTCCTGCATTTGCAAAGCTCAAATCTCGGCGCGAAAGGTACGCCTCGAGATAGCAAGACGCGAGTCTGAGCACGCGCGGATCCGGAATAGAGTCGATCCAGCGTTCCGCCAAGAGATCAAAAGTCATTTTGCCATACGCAATCGGAGCATGCGCCAACTCGCAAACATACCAGAGCGTAATTTGTTCGCTTCCGCTGCGGGCGACTGAGAAGCGAACCGCATCCCAATCACGGTCGCGGGGAAGATGAGGACAGGCGTGGGCGTTTCCCAGATTGCAGAACTCGCGGAGAGCAGAATCTGTGGGCAGAGTTTCTTCTTCCGAAGCACAGCAGCTACCTGTCCAGCCCGCACCCAAAGGCAGGCGCGCAGGATGCTGCCAGGAGCCGTCGTTCAAAATCTCCCGCGGCATGAAGTAAGGACAGGCCAAAAAAGATCTCTCCGGAGAAAAATCATTGTAACGCGAAGGCGGCCGTTGGCATTTGTCAATTCGCCCGTAGCTGCTACCCTGTGACCTGTCACCTCTGACCTGTGACCTCGACTATGGATCGCATCGCAATGCTGACTGAAATTCTGGCCGCCAATCCCGCAGACGTTCTCGCCCGCTACGGTCTGGCCATGGAGTACTCCAACACCGGAAAGATCGACGAGGCTCTTCGCGAGTTCAAGACTCTGCTCGATAACAATCCCGATTATCCGCCCGGATACTTCATGGCCGCGCAAGCCCTGGAAAAGGCCGGACGCATGGACGAAGCAAAGAGAATGCTGGTGGATGGAATCTCGGCCGCGCGGCGGACGGGGAATGCGCATGCGCAGTCGGAGATGACGGCGATGCTGGACGGACTGGGGTAGGGTAGTTGCAGAAGTCAGAAATTCGATTGCAGAAGTGAACCCTTCACTTTCTGTGCGCCTGCATTGGGTCCGGGCTGCCTTTATGGACAACGAAAGGGGTCGCCACGGATGCTATCAATGATAGCAGTGCAATCATTGACATCAATGCTACCATTGATGCTATGGCCAGCATCACCATCCGCCAACTCGAAGAAACCACCAAGCGCAAGCTTCGCCTGCGCGCGGCGCAACATGGACGATCCATGGAAAAAGAAGCGCGCGAGATCCTGAAAGCCGCGGTCGACCAGCCCGAGCCACAACAAAAAGATCTGGTCGAGGCCATCCGCCGCCGGTTTGCCAAATACGGTGGCGTGGACCTGTATATCCCACCTCGCGGCCCCATCCGCGATCCGGGCATCCGGTGAAATCATGACCATTCTGGACACGAATGTCCTCTCTGAGATCATGGCCGTGTCACCGTCTCAGGCGGCTTTGAAATGGATTAAGACCAGGCGGCTCGCCGACAAGGTCGTCATCACCTCCATTACGGTAGCCGAAATTCTTTATGGAATCGAATTGCTGGCGCCGGGAAAACGTCGAGACAAGCTGAGCGGCGACGCGGAAGCGATGTTTGCCGAGGACTTTCCCGGAGACATTCTCGGGTTCGATGAACAGGCGGCGCGCTCGTTCTCGAGGATTGCAGCGAACCGGCGCAAACAGGGGCGGCCTATCGCCGAGATGGATGCGCAGATCGCCGCCATTGTCCACATACACGGTGCGACACTCGCCACCCGCAATACTTCCGACTTCGAGGGCTGCGGCATCCGCCTCGCGAACCCCTGGTTGGATTAGACTGTTGAGTCTTCTTTTCCGGAGGTTGCGATGCGTGTGTGTCCAATTCTAGTTGCCCTTCTTCTCGCCCTACCCCTGGCCGCGCAGACTAAACATCCCTTCACCTTCGAAGACATGATGAAGCTGAAGCGCGTGGGCGAGCCGGTGCCTTCGCCGGATGGGAAGTGGGTCCTCTTCAGCGCCGTCGATGTCGATCTCGCCACCAACAAGAAGACGCCGCACATCTGGATCGTGCCGCTGGCGGGTGGGCAGGAGCGGGCGCTGATTGCCGATCAGGATGGGGATCGTCCGCGCTGGGCGCCGGATGGGAAGCGGTTTGCGTTTCTTTCGAATAAGGAGGGGGGATCGCAGGTTTGGATTGCGGATTTTGATGGCGCGGCGGGTGCGGTCACGGGAGTGCATAAGCTGACTGCGATTGCTACCGAGGTGGGCGGCGAACTCTGGTCTCCGGATGGGACGAACATTCTATTCACATCCGATGTTTATCCGGAGTGCGACGGTGAGCCTGCAGCGGAAGCTGCCTGCAATGCCAGGAAGGTGAAGGAAGCGGAGGAGTCGAAGGTAAAGGCGCTGATCTTTGAACGACTGCTTTACCGGCATTGGAATGCGTACAGGGCCGGGAAGCGCAGCCACATTTTGGTGGTGCCGGCGCCCACCCTCCCCTCCGGGGAAGGGTGGGGCACCCCGGTTTCTGTGGCTCGGGATTTGACTCCCGGCGACTACGACTCGCCTGTATTCTCGCTGGGCGGGCAGGACGACTACGCCTTCTCGCCGGACGGGCAGGAGGTTTGCTACACCTCGAATCACGACAAGGTCGAAGCCACGTCCACCAACAACGATCTCTGGATCGTCCCGGTGACGGGCGGGGCGGCGAAGAATATTACTGCCGACAATCCCGCCAGCGACTCGACGCCGCTCTATTCGCCCGATGGCAAGTACATCGCCTACCGCGCCCAGCAGCGTCCGGGATACGAGAGCGACCGCTTCCGGCTGATGCTGTACGACCGGAAGGAGGGGGAGAAGAAGAATCTGACAGAAGGTTTTGACGGCTGGGTAGGAACGTATACATGGGGAGCGTCAAGATTTCTTTTCTTTACTGCTGAAGAGGCTGGAAGTGCACGAATTTACTACACGGCGCTCGACTTCGTTAAGCCATCCGTCGTTAAGACCGCCCTGCGGGGATACGATGACGATCTGACATTTACTCAGAACAACAATATTACGTTTTTGTTGTTCAGCAAGATGTCGATTTCTGCCCCAACTGAAATTTATAAGAGTCCATGGGTCCTCGTTAATACCCCTCACTGCGGCGAAACAGGTGGCGACATCTGCGCTAGTCAGGATCCTAACTTCAGTCTCACTCACATCAACGGCGCCGTCCTCTCCCAAGTCGCCATGTCACCCCTTGAATCCTTCTGGTTCTCCGGCGCCAACGGCGACAAAGTCCAGGGCTTTCTCGTCAAGCCGCCGAACTTCGACGGCAGCAAGAAATATCCCGTGAAGTTCCTCATCCACGGCGGCCCGCAGGGGGCATGGGGAGACGACTGGAGTTATCGCTGGAATCCCGAACTCTTTGCCGCCAACGGATACGTGGTCATCATGATCAACTTCCACGGCTCGACCGGCTACGGACAGAAGTTCATCGACGCCATCAACGGCGACTGGGGCGGCGCTCCGTTTGAAGACCTGATGAAGGGCCTCGACTACGCGGAGAAGACGTATCCGTTCATCGACAAAGACCGCGAATGCGCGCTGGGCGCGAGTTATGGCGGATACATGGCCAACTGGGTGCTCGGCCACACCGACCGCTTCAAGTGCATCGTCTCGCACGATGGCATGTTCAATACTGTCTCCGCCTGGGGCACGACGGAAGAACTCTGGTTTCCCAACTGGGAGTTCAAGGGCACGCCTTACACCAATCCGGAGATGTACGCGAAGTGGAATCCGCGGCTTTCGGCCAAGAACTTCAAGACGCCGACGCTGGTCATCCACAGCCAACTCGACTACCGGCTCGATGTCAGCGAGGGTTTCCAGCTTTTTGATACTTTGCAAATGATGGGCGTGCCATCGAAGATGCTCTACTTCCCCGATGAAGGCCATTGGGTGCAGAAGCCGCAGAATTCACAGCTCTGGTATAAGACGGTGAATGATTGGGTGGATCAGTGGGTAAAAAAGTGATTAGTGGTTAGTGATTAGTGGTTAGACGACGGTGAACTGTCCTGCTCGCAACTGGTTTCGGGAGGGCACGGCTTCAGCCGTGCCGCCAAGGGTTATTTAAGAACCGGGGCTTCAGCCCCGGCGTTAGCGTTTATTTTCATGAAACTCACTATTGGAGTGCTTGCGGAGAAGCTGGGATGCCGTCTGGTGGGCGATTCTTCGATTGCCGTCGCTAACGTGGCCAGCATCGCGTCCGCGACTGCGGAGTCGCTGGTGTTCATCGAAGACGCGAAACACCTCGACGCCGCACTCGCATCGCCCGCAGGGGCCATCATTGCCGGAGAATTCGCCGCACAGTCACCCGCTTCGAAACCGCTGCTGATTTCCAGCCAACCGCGGCTGACTTTCGCGCGGGCGGCAAAGGTTCTTCAAGATGCAGGAGGTCAGGCCCACGGCGTCCACCCGTCTGCCATCGTCCCCGCGTCAGCTCGGGTGGGCAAGGACTCCGCGATTGGAGCGCGCACAGTTCTGGGCGAAAACGTTTCTATCGGCGACGGAAGCATCATCGGCACGGGTTGCGTGCTTGGCGACGCGGTGGAAGTGGGCTCCCACTGCCGCCTCGACGCGAACGTTACGATCTATTCCGGAACGACTCTCGGTGACCGCGTCGTCGTCCAGGCGGGCGCGGTGCTGGGGAGCGAAGGCTTCGGCTACGTTCGTGACGCCGAGACCGGACGTTACGAGCAATTCCCTCAGGTTGGACGGCTGATCATCGAAGACGATGTCGAGATCGGCGCCAACTCTACGATTGATCGCGGAGCGCTGGACGAAACTCGCATCCGCCGCGGCACGAAGATCGACAACCTGGTGCATGTCGGCCATAACGTACAGATTGGCCAGGATGTGGTCATCGCCGCTCAAACTGGGATCTCCGGCAGCGCAATCGTCGAAGACAACGTGATCATCGGGGGACAGGTCGGCATTGCCGATCACGTGCGTATCGAAGAGGGCGCGATTCTCGGCGCGCAGAGCGGGATCCCGTCGAAAAAAGTAATTCGCGGCAAGGGAGTGGTTTTCTGGGGAACGCCGGCGCGGCCGATCGGCGAGTATCTTAAAGAGCTGGCGTACCTCGCACGAGCCGCGCGCAAAGACAACAAAGCTGAGAACTGAGAACTGGGAACCGAGAACTGATCCCATGCCTATCGTCGTCATCGGCGGCCACTCCCGGAGCGTCGGCAAGACCAGCGTCGTCGCGGGTCTGATCTCGGCCCTGCCCGACTTTCGCTGGACCGCGATGAAGATCACCCAATACGGACACGGGATCTGCTCTGCCAACGGCGAAGCCTGCGATTGCGCTACTGCCGACCACGCTTGGGCTGTCTCTGAGGAAAGGACGCGCGGAGGGGAATCCGATACGTCGCGCTTCCTGATCGCCGGCGCCGAGCACGCATGGTGGGTTCGAACCGAACAGGGCCGCCTTGCGGAAGCTATGCCGCGGGTTCGGCAGATTCTTGGCGGAACGCAGAACGCGATCATTGAATCGAACAGCGTCCTGCGATTTCTGAAACCGGATCTATATTTGACAGTGCTTGATCCGCAGACCGCCGACTTCAAAACCTCGGCGCAAACTTTTCTTGATCGGGCGGATGCAGTGTTGCTGCACTCCGCCGACGAATCTCGGGGAGCTGCATGGGAGCGCGTGTCGCTGAAACCGGTTGCCAATCGGCCGACTTTTGCGATTCGGCCACCGCACTATGTGACACCAGAGGTGGTTCAGTTTGTCCAAAGCCACTTAACTCACTGAAAGCCGCTTTATGAAGAATGATGGGGTCACCCCGCATACATCCCAATCACCCGCTCGATTGCCCGGCGGCACACGGCACAGAACTTGTCGTAGCGAGTGAACATGATGCAGTCCACTTCCGGACGGTAATATCCTTTCGCCTGGTAATTCGCGCCTTCGAAAGCGCCGACTTTCCCGGCGTATTTCTCCGACTGAAAGATCTCCTCTTCTTTTTCGCGCTCGCGGCGGAAGAGTTCTTCCATTTCCGACTCGGGTTTTCCCGCGGCCCGCAGTTCGCGGCGCTGTTTCTGAATCCCCATTTCGAAGCGTTCAAACTCTTCTTTCGCCCAGGGCGTTGGAATTGGCGTGCCGGGCGCCACCAGATCTTTCCATTTCAAGTTTGCGGGATCGAGCAATGCGGTCACGTTCGGTTCCCACGGCTCGGTCTTCTGACCCGGCGGAAGATAGGCCACGTCGGAGGTGTAATACTCGTCGGCCAGCGCGGCGAAGTGATGGCCGAATTCGTGTACGCCGACGTATCCCGCCCAGGCGTTGTCGATGGCGACGGTCGCATACTGATTGAAGATTCCTCCGCCGCCGTAGGTCTTGCCGTTGACGAGGATCTCGATGAACTCATAGGGCGCGAACGAGGCAGTGTCGCGTAGCGTGCGGTTTTCCGTGGTCAACACATAGCGCTCGCTGTCGAAGGTGTCGTAGCTGGCGCCGAGGGGCGAGCGGCGGTAGATTCCACTCGAAGGACGAGCGATCCCCTCTTCCGCTGCTGCCGGGCACAGCCCCCAAACATTGAAATCTTTCTGGCGCTCGCGAAAAGGCGAGGTGGAGAAAAGTTTATCCAGAAAGCGGTGAGCGTCCTTCTCGAACTTGGCGCGCTCTTCAGCGGTGTAGCCGTCGCCCATGATCAGCAGGTCAACCTTTGCCGCGGGATCGCCCATCTTCTGCAACTCAATTAGCGGCCCGGGCGAAGGCGGACGGGCGCGGTCCACAAACTTGTCTTTCGGATCGACGACCGTCTTCCATACTTCCTGAAATCCCGCACCCTTGCGCGCCTTGAGCGACACTTCCACGGAAGTCTCGGGACTGGGAAAGCGGAGCGACTCCGAAAATGTCCGATTGGCGTGGAGGGCTTCGTCGGTATCGCGCCACTCGGCGAAGGCGGAATTGAAGCCGCGCGAGTACAGGAGTTTTCCGCTCTGCTCTTCGCGAACCTCAAACAGGTAGTTGCCGAGGCCGCTGTCGTCGATGGCTTTCGCGGGATTCCCCGGCCACTCCAGGGGTTCCAGCACGGTGCGATCCAGGCTGAACCATTCTTCTTTCGCGTTTCCAGAGTGATAGTAGTCAACGCGCAGGGTGCGCGGGACGCCGAAACTGAGGAGGGAAAATAAAAAACAGGAAACAAGAAGCGTAAGCGTTCGTCTCATGCGGGCATTTTACGCTCACTTGCCCGGCACGATCTCAACGGCCTTGTCGTCGCGGAACGTCACCGTCAACGGCGGTCCGCCATTGGCAAAGAGTAGCGTTCGAGAGCCATAGTCACCCGAACCCTGCGGGATACCAAGTCCGCGAGCAAAACTCGCTTGTAGTTCACTCATTCCCGGACGAATCTCATGCGCGTCAACCGTCTTCCAGACGTCCGCCGGCCAGTGTTTGTAGAGTTCGTGCGGGTCCTCAATAAAGAACATGTCGTCGGAGTAGATTTTGTAATTGCCTGCCATCCCCGCGCCGATCGGCACCGAGTAGGTCTTCCCGTCCAAGCTCAAAGCGAGCTAGGACTTGCATCGAGGCTTGGGAATGCGGAGGGAGTTCCGCAATCACGTCTGTGATTTGGAGTTTCTGGAGCGGCCCCAGCGTCCCCGCTTCATGATCAAAGTCGGTCTGATGGCGCGCCGGGTTGTAGGGATAGTAAGTCGACGAGTAACCCAACTTCACCCACACCGGCTGTTTGGTCAGTTCGCGCGCGGACTTGAGATCATAGGGACGCAGTTTCTTCGGAGTCACATAGTAGTCGGCCTTCAGAGCGACTACCTTTTTCGGCTGGTCGTCGGCTTTTCGTTCCTGGTAACGGTCATACACTATGTAGGCGGCGCGGCCGCCGGCAATCACGATGGCCGCCAGCAGAACTATCTGCAATTTTTTTCGCGACTCGGGAGCCATGGCCATGATCTACACTTGTAATTATGCCGCTAACCCAGGAAGACGTGCTGAGCGCGCTCAGACAATGTTACGACCCGGAGATCCCCGTGAACATCGTGGATCTCGGCCTCATCTACGAGGTACGGTTCGACTCCGTGCCTGAAGATCAACAGGACGTGACCGTCGAGATGACCCTTACCGCCCAGGGTTGCCCGGAGCACGTCAACATCAGCGCACAGGTGAAATCGCGTCTCGAGCAGCTGCCCGGCGTCCGCAACGCCGCCGTCAACATCGTGTGGAATCCGCCGTGGACGCCCGAACGGCTAAGCCCGGACGCGCGCAAACAGCTCGGGATCGAGTAGGCGCTACGCGCCGTACTCTTCCAGTTGCTGCATGAGTCCCCTGCCACGCTGTTCCACGAGTTCGCCGATTTTGCTTCCAATCTTCATCGCCAGGTCTACGAATCGCGTGCCCTGGCGCACGTAGGAGGGGATCTCCTCGCGAATCTGCGTAAACTTTTCGGGATATTCCGACGCCAGCACGGCTAGCCCGACTCCCGCCGCCAGAACGCCCGCCGGACGCTTCCCTTTCACGATCAAAATGGCCGCCGCACCCGCGGAAGCCGCGATCACTGCTCGCTTCCAGTTTTCCATGTCTTCTCCCGCCTACCGATTCAAAACATGCTTGCCCGATTGTAAACCAGCAATTCCGCTTCGATGCTTTATACTGCCGCGTGCGCTGCTCCGAAATGAAAATGACTACAACAATGTTCCAATCCGGTTCGCTCCGCATCCTCTTCTTCGTGTTGATCTCCACGTCCGTGTTCAGCCAGACGAAGCCTCGGGCGCGCGATCTTGGCGTCCCATTCGACGGCACGCCAGGCCCTTTCAACGCGATTACCGATGTCAAGGGCGTGGAGGTCGGCCACACTACACTCATCTCCGGTAGTGGCAAGCTCAAGGTGGGAGAAGGCCCAGTGCGCACAGGCGTGACCGCCATTCTTCCGCGTGGCAAAGCGTCCAAGGACGCTGTCTTCGCTGGCTGGTTCACGCTCAACGGGAACGGCGAAATGACGGGCACGACCTGGGTCGAAGACTCCGGCTTCCTCGACGGTCCCGTCATGATCACCAACACCCACAGCGTGGGAGTCGTCCGCGACGCGGTCATTGCCTGGAAGGTGAAGCACGGAGAGCCGGATATGGAAGGCTACTGGTGGTCGCTGCCGGTGGTCGCGGAAACCTGGGACGGCTATCTCAACGACATCAATGGATTTCACGTGAAGCCGGAGCACGTCTTCCACGCGCTCGATTCCGCGCACGGCGGTCCGGTCGAAGAAGGCAGCGTGGGCGGCGGCACGGGAATGATCTGCAACGAATTCAAAGGCGGAATCGGCACCGCGTCGCGCGTGCTCGACGCCAAGCAGGGTGGGTACACCATCGGCGTTCTGGTGCAGTGTAACTACGGTGAACGCGAGCAGTTGCGTATCGCCGGAGTTCCCGTCGGCCACGAGATTCCCGAGCATACGGTATGGAATGACGATACTGGATCGATCATCATCGTCGTTGCCACCGACGCTCCCCTGATTCCGACGCAACTCAAACGCGTCGCCCGGCGCGCCTCGCTCGGACTCGGCCGCAACGGGAGCTATTCCGGCGACGGTTCCGGCGACATTTTCATTGCTTTCTCAACCGCCAACGCGGGTGCCGCCAACCCGAAAGGGGTCCACGATCTGAAAATGCTGCCCAACGACCAGATCAATCCCATCTTCCTCGCCACCGTCCAGGCCACAGAGGAAGCCGTGGTGAACGCGATGGTCGCCGCCGAGACCATGACCGGCGTCAATGACAGAACCGTAATCGCTCTGCCTCACGACAAACTGCGCGAGGTGCTGAAGAAGTACAACCGGCTGGCGAAATAAGCGGAGGAGAGTCCCGCCTGCGTTATCTTGAGGAACAGCACTTGGATTAAGGATCGACTGTCTGGAGAGAGGTTTCCAGATCTTTGAGCCGGCCGAGAGAGTAGGCTGCGGACTCACACTCTTCCGCGCCGCTTCGGACTTCGATTAGTTCTTGCAGGCGTCCCGTAACGACGCGTTTCACTTCTTTGATCCGCTCGCGGAAGTCGTCCGGCCTGCGCTCTGCATCGGTAAAACCATTTCCAGCGCGCCTAAACCTCAGGTAGGTGTAGGCCAGGTACTGGTTGAGTTCGGCCCGGAACAACTGTTCCCGTTCCCGGGGATCCTGCCCCGCCGCTGCCATCGAGGCCAGTCTTTCTTCCCACACCTCGCGCTCTTCCGGGGTGATCTCGGTGATCTCACGCCAGGGTTGCGGTTGCGGACATCCCTGGATCTTCGCTTCCGGGATCACGCGGCCATCGTCAAGCACAAAATCCCGCCAGACGAGCCCCCATCGAACTTCTCTGAGAACTCCCGTTTTCCAGCCGTCCTCGAACTTGAACGATACCAACTGGCCTTCGTCGGGAGGCCAGTTGTCTGCTGTGTGCATCGCCTCGGTCATGGACCCGCCCTCACAGTTCCTTAGTTGCGCTGTTCCGGGCCCGGTTTGCGTCCAACCATCTGCGAATCTCTAACCTCGGCGGCCGGCCAGGTATGGCGCGACAGGACCCGATCGACCGCTTGCTCCACCCACTCGATAAAAGATTCGTCGCCGGTGGCGGCCGCATTCGGCGTCGCCAGTGCCAGGTTGAATCCGGGCACCGGTGACACATTCATCACCGGCACGGACCCGCCCTGTTGTTTCAGGTACCCGATCCAGAGCAGGGTGACCGAGTTATAGGCCAGGCTCTTGATCAGGCTTACCGTGGCGACGGGACGGTCACCATACACCATCACGACGCTGATCAGGATCAGTTCGATGCTGGCAAAGATGCCAAATCCGAGCGCGATCCCAAATACTCGTTGCCGCCAGCAATCCCTGAGAACACGGCACAGCAGCATGAGGAGAACGAAGAGACCACATTGCATCAGCCGTACGCTGCGCTCAAACGCAAGCACGGCGGCGACCACCCGATCCGCGCTGCCGTCCTGACTGGAAAACGCACCCACAATGGCCAACAGAAGCAACAACCCGCAGGACCAGCGAAAGATGGTCGTGACCAGGCTTTGCACCCCGCCGTACTGCTTCAGGAGATGCTGGAGGATTTCATCCATCACCGCGACCGCCAGCAGCACGCTGATGGCGTTCCCCGTCCAATAGGCGTCGAAGTAGTTCTCCTCGAAATAGCGGAAAGTCAGGAACAGAACTCCCGACTTGAGAACCTGAAAGATAATGTAGGAGAAAAATCTGGGAAAAACGCTTTGCAACTTGCGCCGGACCATGAAGGTCAAAAGAACCAACTCCAACGCCGGACCCGCGACCCAGCTCACATCTGTTAGCCAGTTCATCGCTCACTGCCCCCGAAGCTGGGAAGCATACCTCGCCGTCGGCGGCCGTGCAACGACAATCTGGGCCGCCCTATTTCCAAATTTGGGAACTACCCGCCCTTACTTGCAGTGCCTCCGGCACAAAGGCATGGGGTCGCTACCATCGGCGATCATGACCTGCTGCTGAACCCCGACCGTGGGACCGTTCGCTGTATTGTTCGTGGGGATTGCACAATACATTCCGGCCAAAGCCAGAACGGTAAGGAACACTTCGAGTGCTTTGTTCATGGGGGAGTCTCCTGCGCCCAAATGCCGCGCGTCGCGCAGTATATGCCCGAATGGGGGCCGGGGAAACCTGTGGATAATCTTTATTTTTTGCAGTGGAACACGGACGTTCAGCGGCCTAGGCCTGCCGCTTTACCCGGGAAGCGCCTGGTCCTCCATCCGTTATTTTTCCCCAACCTGCATACCGTTTCACTTCGCGTGAGATTCTGGCGACGCCAAGTCCTTTGCTTGGTGGACGGCGAAAATGGCAGCGGACATGCTCTTACAGAATGTGGAGTTGTAAGCCAGGACCGTCGGACGCGATTACTTAAGTAACCGACCAGCAGCCGGGCTTGAATTCATTCGAAGCAAAGGAAAGTTGAAACTATGGGATGCCGTCGCCAGCCACGATTACCAATGACCCTTTCGGCCACCGTCTGCGGCATGGACGCCAAAGGCCGATCATTCCTCGACCGCGTACAGGTGCTGAACCTGAGCCGCGACGGAGCGCTCCTTGAAGATGTGAGCTGCGCTGTCCGCGTCGGCGATACGATCGCGCTGCGCTGCGAAGGAACCACCCGCCGTTATCGAGTGACGTGGGAACAATCGACCGGTGAAGGCCGGCGAATTGGATTGGCGGGCGTTGGAAACGCCCCGGCCATGGCAGGAACCTGGTTGCCCGCATCTGGCGCCGACGACTATATCCGCCCGCGTCTTATGGTTCGCCGGGAGCATTCGCGTATGGTGTGCGAAATTGCGGTGGAGATGAGAGTGCCCGGCGTTAGCACTCCCATGTGGGTAACGGCCTGCGACATCAGCGAAGGCGGCTGTCGCGTTCAAGTGCCTCATGCCATGAAACCAGAAACCGAAATTGGCGTTGCCATGTGGCTGGACGGAGAGAGAGTCTGGCTACGCGGACAGGTTACGCACAGCATCTACGGATGCGGCACGGGTATCCGATTCACGAAACTGGACCGCATCGCCCAGGAAAGAATCGCAAGCCTGGTTACCGACAGCAATGCCCAGGTCTCCGACCGGCGCGAGGATGGAGCCCCACAGGACAGCTTCTGCCCTGCCTATTCGGTGACCGCGTAGATAATCTTCAGACTTTCGCGGCCCCATCGCTATTCCTTTACGGCTTTGTCCGTGATCTCGAGCCCCTTGTCGATAATCGCGAACGCTTCTCGCAACTGCTCTTCAGTGATGCAGAGCGGCGGATTCGTATAGAACGTATTCCAACGCACCAGCGTGTATAGTCCGTTCTCGCGAAAGAATTTTCCCAGCGCAGCCATTTCCTCGGAGGTGCCGTTAAAAGGCGCCATTGGCTGCCGCGTCTTCCGATTGCGGATCAACTCGACGATCCCAAACAGTCCGATCGAGCGTACCGCTCCCACTGACGGATGTTTCGCCTGCAACTGTGTCCCCAACTCTTTCATGATTGCACCCATCTTGCGGGCATTCTCGATCAGGTTGTCTTCTTCGTACACTCGAATCGTCGCCAGGGCGGTCGCGCATCCCATGGGATGCGAGTTGTAGGTCAGGCCCCCGTAGAATACTTTGTCCTGAAAATACTGAGCAATATGATGGCGCATACCGACCGCACCGAGCGGCAAGTAACTCGACGTAAGTCCCTTCGCCATCGAAATCAGATCGGGCACAACCCTCCAGTGATCCACCGCAAACCACTCGCCCGTACGGCCAAAGCCCGCCATCACTTCATCGGCGATCATGAGAATGCCGTACTTGTCGCAGAGAGCGCGCACACCCTGCAAATAGCCGTCCGGAGGAACCAGAATGCCGTTGGTGCCAACCACCGTCTCCAGGATGAACGCCGCGATGGTTTGCGGGCCCTCCAGTTGCATGGTCTCCTCGATCATCGCCAGCGAGGTCTCTGCCGACTCCCATCCCCGCTCGATGCCGTGATACGGATCCAGCACGCGCACAACCCCCGGAATGCCAGGCTCAGCGGCCCATCTGCGGGGGTCGCCAGTAAGGCTGACCGCGCCGGCGGTGGCGCCGTGATAGGAACGGTAGCGCGCCATAATCTTATGGCGTCCCGTAAACGCGCGAGCGATTTTGATCGCATTCTCATTCGCTTCGGCGCCGCCGTTGGTGAAGAAAAATGTGTCGATATCGCCCGGAGTGATCTCCGCCAGCTTTGCGCCAAGACGGGCGCGTGGTTCCGTCGCCATAAACGGATTGGCATAGGCCAGCGTTTGCGCCTGCTCCGTGATCGCCTGGATCACACGCTCGTCGCCGTGTCCGATATTGACAGACATTAGCTGACTGTTGAAATCGATGAAGCGCTTCCCTTCCGGCGTCCAGAAATAAATCCCTTTGGCGCGAGCGACCGGGATGGGATCGATTTTCGATTGCGCCGACCACTCGAAGAGCGTGTGCTTGCGAGTTAGATCGACAATTTCCTTGCCGGTCATGGCGGGAGTAGCGGTGGCAGTAGTCATAGGAATCCTTCCGACTTATACGGCTGCGAGTGCATCCTTCCTTTCGGCGACGCTGGCGAGAGCCGACTCTAATACATCCAAACCTTCGTCCATTTGCGCGTCCGTCAGCACCAGCGGCATCAACAGGCGAATCACATTGCCGTAGGAGCCGGCGGTGATTGTGACCAGGCCATGCTCGTAGCAATACTGCGCCACCTGCTTCGTTTCGTCGTCGGCGGGCTGGCGTGTTGTTTTCGACCGGACAAGTTCCAGTGCCTGCATGGCGCCCAGTCCGCGGACATCGCCAATCAATTCCCATTGCGCTTGCCATTTCGCGGCGCGCTTGCGGAAACGCTCCCCGAGGGCATCCGCGCGCGCACAGAGGCCTTCCTTCTCGATGAGTTCCAGCACCGCGAGCGCAGCCTCGCAGGCGGCGGGATTGCCATTGAATGTTCCGCCGAGCTGGCCCGGGCCCGGTGTATCCATGATCTCGGCGCGACCTGTAACCGCACCCATGGGCAAGCCGCCGGTCAGCGACTTGGCGGTACAAATCAAGTCGGGCTCGAGCCCCAGACGCTCGCACGCGAAGAGGGCACCCGTACGGGCAATGCCGGACTGAACTTCGTCGGCAATCACAAGGATGCCGTACTTGCGGCAGATCTCCGTCAGAGTCGGGAAAAATTCCGGCGGTGGCGTCACGAATCCGCCTTCCCCGAGAACCGGCTCGACGATCACGGCCGCCACCGACTCCGCGGCCACGACACGCTTGAAAGTATCTTCAATGTGCTTTGCACAATGTACTCCGCAAGATGGATAGTTCAGCGAGTAAGAACACCGGTAACAGTACGCATATGGAATGCGGTAGACGTCGCTCGGGAAGGGCTCGAAGCCAGCCTTGTAGGGATGCGTCTTACTCGTGACTGCCATCGCCATGTAAGTGCGCCCATGAAACGCATCTTCAAAGCTGATAATCGCGGGCCGCTTCGTGTAACTGCGGGCGATCTTGATTGCATTCTCGGTCGCTTCAGCGCCGGTGTTGACCAGCAAAGTCTTCTTGGCAAAGTTTCCCGGCGTGAGCGCGTTCAGTTTCTCGCAGACCGCAACATAGCTCTCATAAGGCAGCACGTTAAAGCTCGTGTGCAAGAACCGGTCGAGCTGCCGGCGCACTGCTTCGATCACTGCGGGAGCCCGATGACCGGTATTAAGGCAGCCGATACCTCCGGCAAAATCGAGCAACTGGTTGCCGTCCACATCAATGACAACAGCGCCTTCGGCTTTCGCAATGAACACAGGCGTGGCATGATATGCCGCCTGCACTACCGCAGCCTCACGGCGCTTCATCAACTCTTGCGAGCGCGGACCAGGAATAGGAGTGCGTAATTGAATAGTAGACATGGCGTTCAGCTCTCGGTTCTCAGTTTCAGATTTCAATTCTAACCCTCGTCAAAACTCAGCGCGGTTCTACTGAGAACTGAGAACCGGGAACTGAGAACTGCTCTTCAATACCATCCGATCGGCGATTCGTTCAGATTGATATAGACCTGCTTGGTCTCAAGATATTCCTCGATTCCCCAGGGTCCCAGTTCGCGGCCGAAGCCGGATTGTTTGTAACCTCCCCAGGGCGCTTCCACGTACGTCGGCTGCATGTGATTGACCCAGACAATGCCGGCGCGCAAGGACTTCACAGTCCGCATTGCCTTGAAAATATCGCGGGTCCAGACGGCGGCGGCCAGGCCATAGGGAGAATCATTGGCAATCTTGAGTGCGTCTTTTTCGTCGTCGAAGGGAATGACGGCCGCCACGGGACCAAAAATCTCTTCGCGTGCGATACGGGCACTGTTATCCACATCATAGAATATGGTCGGCTGCACGTAGTAACCTTTGGCGAATTTGTCGGACTTGCCGCCACCGGACGCTACCTTGGCTTCCTTCTTTCCAATATCGATGTACGAGAGCACGCGGTCGTATTGTTCCTTGCTGACTAGCGCCCCCATCTTGGTTTCACGGTCCAGGGGGGCACCAAGCGTGATCTTTTTGGCCTTCTCCGCCATCGCGTCAACGAATTTTTTGTAAATCGACTTCTGCACCAGGATGCGACTTCCTGCCGAACAGACTTCGCCCTGATTGATGAAGACACCAAAGAGCGCGCCGTCGATGGCCGCTTCGAAGTCGGCATCGGCAAAGAATATGTTTGGCGACTTACCACCCAATTCCAAAGTTACTCGCTTCACCGTGTCGGCAGCTTCTTTCACGATCGTCTTCCCCACAGCGGCGGAACCGGTGAAGGCGATTTTGTTTACGTCACGATGCTTCACCAGTGGCGACCCGCAGGTTTCGCCGAAACCAGTGATGACGTTCACTACGCCTTTCGGCAATCCGACTTCGTCGAACCACTTCGCCAATTCCAGCGCGGTGAGCGGCGTTTGCTCGGCGGGTTTCAATACGCAAGTGCAGCCCGCGGCAATGGCGGGAGCAAGTTTCCATGCGCCCATCAGTAGCGGGTAGTTCCAGGGAATAATCTGTCCGGCAACACCAACCGGTTCTTTCAGGGACAAGCTCATGGCATTGTCGGGAACCGGGTTTACGTAGCCCACAACTTTAGTCGCAAGGCCGCCGTAGTACTCAAAACAGGTCGCCACGTCAGTAATATCGTATTCCGCTTCGACGATGGGCTTACCGGTGTTGCGGCATTCGAGTTCGGCGAGCGAGGAAAGATTCTGCCGAACCTTTTCGGCGAGCCGGAAAAGCACTCGGCCGCGTTCCTGAGCCGTGCTAGTGGCCCAAGGACCGTCTTCGAATGCGGCCTTGGCTGCGGCCACAGCACGGTTTACATCGTCGGCGCCCGCCTCAGGAACCTGGGCGATGACTTCCTCGGTAGAAGGATCGTAGACGGGAAAGGTCTTATTCGTCGTGCTTGAAACCCATTCCCCGTTGATGAACATCGAGTATGTCTTGACCTCGGTTGTTACTCCACCGGGCATAAGTGCCTCCTGCTTAACCAAAGACTAAGCCCCAAAAACGAGTGTACTGAAAACTCTCACTTCGCCACCGCCTCCAAGGCGGGCGACTTCATCCGCCCATAGACAAAAAAGAAAAACGCGGCCAAAGCCAGAAAAAACAGCGTAAATCCCACCATTTTCGTCTCGTACTTCCACAGGGAAGTAATCTGCTTCGCGGGGAAAAAGGCCAGGACAATGCCGAGCACAGTGGTACAGAATCCACTCAAGCCCGCAAAGATCAAAGTACCGCGACTGTACCGCACGCCCACGAAATCCGCGCGCAACGCAAACCGCAGCAAGGCCGCAAAGACATACAGGAACGGGACAAGTTGCAGCACCACAGCCAGCGACAACATCGTCTGAAACGCTTCCTGCACGCCGCCCGAGGCGGTGAAGTTGATCACGATCAGAATCAGCGAGACGATCCCCTGCACGATCAGCGCAGCGTATGGCGTCGCATATTTGGGATGGACTCTTCCCAGCCATGGCGGCATGTACGAATCGAGGCCGGCGACGAATGGAATGCGCGCGGACCCGCCCATCCAGGCCGATCCGATCCCCGCAATCGAGAGACTCAGCATGACTGCGAACGGTGTGATAATCCACGCCACGCCGACTTTCCCGGCCATCTGACTCACCGCCTGCACGATGCCCTGTAGAACACTGATATCGTTTTTGCCAATCGCGACGAGGAGCGTGAGGGTTGCGCCTATATACAAAACGCCGGAAATCACGCCACCCCAGGCCACTGCGCCGGGCAGCGTTTTGTCGGGATCGCGAATCTCGTCGCCCATCACCGATGCCAACTCCAGTCCGACCAAGCCGAAGCAAATCACACCAAATGAATTCAAAACAAATTTTGGATCGGCCGGAATCTTGAACTCCGCGGCCGTCACGGTCGTGCCGAAGCGCGACCATACCGTAACCCCCAGGCCAATCAGCACCGCCGCCGCGACAAACGTTCCGATTGCGCCCACATTGTTCAACCACTTCCCAACGCCCAGGCCGACAATATTCAGCACGGTCAAGAACGCCAGCAGGGCCACCGACGCGGCCATGGCGAAGTTCTTATTGTCCGCCAGAGCGGCGTGGCCGGGACCCAGGGCGAAGACCGAGACACCGACGAAATACAGCATGACGGTCGGGACATATAGCATGTTATTCGTCCAGTAACACCAGCCCGAGAGAAATCCATGGAAATCGCCAAACACTTCCTTAGCCCACAGATAGACGCCGCCTTCGCCTGGATAGCGCTGCGCCAATTCCAACACAGCGATGCCCTGGGGCCAGAAGAATAACACCAGCGATATGATCCAGAGCCAGACCGTAACACCGCCGTTGGCGGCGATGCTCGGAACGACATTCAGGTTGAATACGGCCACGACAAAAAGCAAAATTAGGTCAAAGCGTCCGAGGACCCGTTTGAGGTGGGGCTGGTTGTTGTCGGTGGCGGACAAATATCTCCCCGGATAGTGTAGAACCGAGACTTCGACCCGGCTGCCCGGGTCAGAGACCCGGGCCCACACAGGATTCTAGTGTGCCGCTACTGCGCCCAGTCGTTCCTGTTGCGCCGCAGCCAGCGAATCGGCGATGTCCGCGAAGGCTGCAAGGTGCTTGTCGATATCAGCCTCGGTATGCTGGACGGAAATCGTCCACTGCTCATCCCACCAGTAGGGCTGGCACATCACGCCACGGTTTACCATCCCAAACCAGTAGTGACGCCACAGGTCAACATCAATCGGCAGCCAGTCGCGATAGTTACGAATTTCTTGCGGATAGAGCATAAGGGCTCCGTTCACTCCCGCGCTGACGATATAACCTTGCAGACCGACTTTGCTGACAATCTTCTTATATCCGTCGGCCAGTTTCTGGCTGAGTTTATCGACGTGGGCGTAATTCTCACGGGTAAGAACCTCGCGGAATGTGGCAAGACCAGCAGCCATGGATACCGGATTCGTGTTGTACGTTCCTCCGTGAAAAACCTTGTGATCGGAAATCAAGTCCATCACGCGCTTGTGCGCGCCGAAAGCAGCCAGGGGCAGTCCGCCGCCAATGGATTTCGCCAGGCAAATCATGTCCGGCATTACGCCGAAGTATTCCGAAGCGCCGCCCCAGGACAGCTTGGCGCCCGTCTTGACTTCGTCGAAGATGAGCAACGCGCCGTACTTGTCGCAGAGCTGCCGCAATCCTTCAAGAAAGCCCTTCTGCGGCATGCACAAACCGACATTCATCATGATCGGTTCGAGAATGATTGCCGCGACTTCATTGGGATTTTCCTTGAAGCGGCGCTCGACGGTTTCCAGATCGTTAAACGTAGCGATCAGAACGTTCGCGATGCTCGCGGCGGGTACGCCCAGCCCTCCGGGGACGGCCTTCGGATTCTTGATGTCACCGAAGTCGTC
Organism: uncultured Acidobacteriota bacterium; assembly: GCA_963799305.1. Taxonomy (GTDB): domain Bacteria; phylum Acidobacteriota; class Terriglobia; order Terriglobales; family Acidobacteriaceae; genus Acidiflorens. Next base: position 37,541 of record CAWCWX010000008.1, read on the forward strand.
CTTAGGCGGATGCGGTTTTACGCTGACTAGCGCCGAGTCGTGAAGGCCGTGATAGCCGCCTTCGAACTTGATGATCTTGTCGCGTCCCGTCGCGGCGCGAGCAAGGCGGATGCTGTGCATGGTGGCTTCGGTGCCGCTGTTTCCGAAGCGGCACATTTCCACGGGAAAGCGGTTGCAGATTTCTTCCGCAAGTTCCCATTCCATGTTGTGCGGCATGCCGAGCATGGTCCCGGTCGAAAGCCGCTTTTCGACCGCTCTCATCACCGCGGGATGGCAATGTCCCGCCATGAGCGCACCGAAGCAGAGGTTGTGGTCGAGGTATTCGTTGCCGTCGAGATCGCGGAAATGGCTGCCCTTCGCATCCTGCACAAAAATCGGATACGGATCGTAGGCGCGATAGTTGCTGGCAACGCCCAGGGGCAGGCGCTTCAGATTTTTCTTGTGCGCCTCGGCGGACTTCGGGGTCCGACGCTCGAAAGCGTCGAGTTCTTTTTGCAGTGCGGGGTACATCGTGTCTCCAGTGATGGCTCAGGCCGGGTAGGGGCCATTAGATTAAGCCCGGGCGGCGGGGCCGCCCGGGATCGGACTAGAAGAAGAACTTCAATGCAAATTGTACCTGACGCGATTCCCGCGTGCGCTTGATTCGACCGAAGTCGCTGCCGTCGGTGATGTTTCCGTCGGGATTGCTGAATTGAGTGTGATTGAACAGATTGAAGATTTCCGTACGGAACTCGAAGCGCCGGTCTTCGCCTGCCGCAAAGATCTTGTGGATGGCGAAATCGAAATTGTTGATTGGCGGCCCGCAGCAGATGGTCCGTTTGGCATCGCCAATGCGTCCGAACGTCGTATCTTCCGTGAACGCGGAGGTGTCGAACCAGTAGTTCGGTCCCTGGCCGTTGAAGTCTTTCTTCGGATCGATGGTGCGAAAAGGGGCAATCTGATCGGGCTCGCCGGGATATTCAAAGAACGCGCTATACATCAGCTCGTTGTCGGACGAGGACGTGATGCGAATGGGGAACCCACTCTGGTAAGTGTAGATGCCAGACAGATCCCACCCACTCACGATCTGGCCAGCAATTCCGTTGTACTTCGGGATCGGCAGTTGCCAGACGTAGCTGAGAATAAAGCGGTTGCGCGCGTCGAACTGCGAAAGTGAATACGTCTTCCTGAAATCGAGCGGATTCAACTCACCTTCGAAGCTCGACGCCAGATCGAACGACTTGCTCCACGTGTAAGCGATGTTGGCCTGGAGGCCGTGCGAGAAGCGCTTTTCCAGTGAAGCCTGGAAGGAGTTGTAGTTCGAGTTCGCAATCGTGTCTTCCGCAAAAATGCTGGAAAATACCGGGGTGCCATCCGCGGGACAATTGGTTCCCGTCAGCGGATCGCAGTTCGGGGACGAGTAGCGGCGCAGTCCCACCAGAGTAAGGCCGTCCGTAAGGGTTGTGCCCGCCGGAATGACCGTCGGTCCACCGCCATTGGCGGAATAGGGGAGATGGAAATCCACCGGAAGGACAGTTCCCGGGTCGATCGAGAACGCGGAATCGGCATAAAACTGTCCGCAGGTTCCATCACCGAGGACGGAGTTAAGGTCAAGGCAGGTCTGCGCGTTGCCGTAGTTGATGTCATGACTAGCCAACAGTCGGTGGCCCTGCGAGCCGACGTACCCAACTTGCAACACCAGGTCCTTGGTGAGCTCGCGCTGAATGTTCAAGTTGTATTGCGCCGAGTATTGCGTCCGCAAGTGGGGCTGAAACTGACCGTAAAGCAGCAGAGACCGGAATCTCTGCCAGTCCGGATCCTGCCCTTTGGGCGGAGTGATGATGCCCCCAAAGGGATTGGGTTTCGGGTCGTCGCCTAACTGATCCTGATACGGCGTGTTGAAGAACGGATAGCTGATCAAGTTGCTGCCGCCAAATGGAGGCTCGGCGCTGAACTGTTCCAGCACCAACTGCTCCATGGGGTTGTAGAACAATCCCCATCCCGCGCGGATACTGGTCTTGCCCGAGGTGCCGGGACTGTAGGCAATGCCAATCCGCGGGGCAAAGGTCTTGTAGTAAGTGGTAGTGAGTCCAGCCGGCACTCCCGGATCTCCGGGCACCAGAAGCCCAACCGGACAATACATGTCAGGGGTGTCGGTGCAGGGATACGTTTTGCTGGTCTGGCCGGGGCGGAAACTTTGCACGTGTCCACTAACGTCAGTGAGTGGCGTAAAGAGTTCCCAGCGAAGACCGTAATTCAGGGTCAGGTTCGGGCGAATTTTCCAGCTATCCTGGGCAAAGACTGAGAAGATTTTGCTGCGCACATTTTCCACCTGGGCCGAGCCTTGGCTGAAGCTATCCGGCAATCCCAGCAAATAATTGGGGAAAATGTCTTCCGCCGTAGTGCCGTCGCCCTGGGGAATTTCGAGATCGGGATCGTTGGGCCCGCCGCCGTAATAGCTGTAAAAGCCATTTACGTTGTAGTACAGGGTCTGATCGAAGCGCTGATAACGAATGTCTCCACCAAACTTCATGGTGTGATTCCCTTTTATCCAACTCAGACTATCGGACCACTGAAACGAGTTTCCGATCTGCGGAATTTCACCTTCAAAGTTGTTTCCATAGTTGAAGTATCCTGACACCGAAACGAACGGTACACCTTCGCGACTCGCCCCCAATCCCGGGTGAATGCCGGTCGCGTTATCGGGAGTGCCATCGCTGAAACAGGCGCTCGATGGAACGTCGATGCAGGAATCCTGGACGAGATTCGTCCGCTGCGGGTGGAGGAAATTTCCCTGCGCCTCCCGGAACACAGTGAAGTGAGCCTCGTTCACCAGGGTATTTTTCAGGGTCCAGTTGTGAGTGACATTCCATTGCTGATAGCGCTCCGCCGTATCGGCTCCGAAGGACAGTACATTGGCGCCGCCAGCCTGGAATCGCGAATAGGGATCGAACAGCGTGCTGTCATTGAAGTAGTAGTACGCCGAGAGGTTCTGGTGGTCGTTAATTCGGTGATCGAGTTTGAGAGTGAACTGGTCGGTGCGATCCTTGTGGATTCCAGCGACGGTCTGGAAAGTCCCATCAGGGCGGTTGGCAAAAGGCACAAACTGGCCCATCATGTCTACGGCGGTAGGGTCCATGCACTCAACTGGAATCTGGGCATTCGGGAAGATGTCGGCGTAAGCGGCTCCCTCCTCAATCGTGTCGCCCGCAGCGGCGCTGCAACCCGGCCGGCTATTCAAAACGTCCGCCACGGTCTGCGAGCCGATCACACCGTTAAACTGCGAAGGATCACTTCCGTCACCGATGAAATTTCCAGCGCGAAACGCGTCGCTCGGAACGGCCACGGCGTCGGACGAGATCCCCTGTCGGATGCGGCGGCCTTCATAGGAGGAAAAGAAGAAGGTCCGATCCTTCTTGATGGGTCCGCCAAAGGTCCCACCAAATTGATTTTGCTTGAAGTCGGGCTTCTCGCTGTCGAAGTATCCCTTGGAGTTCAGCACCTTATTACGAAAGAACTCGAACACGTTGCCATGGAATGCGTTGGTGCCGGATTTGGTAACGACATTCACCACCGCACCCGAGTTCCGTCCGTATTCGGCGTCAAACGTGTTAGTAAGTACCCGAAACTCCTCAATGGAGTCCGGGCTCGGCTGAACGGCGGGAAGGTTCGCGAACTGATCGTTGGCGTCACCACCATTCACGCTGAAGTTGTTGGAGCGCCCACGGCCGCCATTCACCGATACCACGCCCGCGCGATCGCTGCCATAAAAAAGATCCGATCCTGTTTGCGACTGCACGCCTGGCTGGAGTGACAAGAGTTGGTAGGTATCGCGCGCATTCAGCGGTAACTGAGAGACCGCACGATCATTGACGACCGCGCCCATTTGCGTGCTGGTCGTATCCACCAGAGGCGCCTCGGACGTCACCTCGACGACTTCTTTGGTCTGGCCAACCTGCATGGTCATATTGAGCGTGATGACCTGGCTGATCTCCAGGGTGACACCCTTGCGCAGAGCGCTCGTAAATCCCGCCTGCTCGAACTTGAGGTCATAGGTGCCTACCGGGACATCGAGCAGCGAGTAGTCCCCGCTTTCGCTGGTCTGCGTGCTTCGACTCACACCGGTCGCCGCATTGGTCGCAGTTACGGTGACTCCGGCCAGAACGGCGCCACTCGGATCGGCAACACGGCCCAGGAGGCGGCCGCCGGTGCTTTGCGCGAGGGTCAGAGTGGAACAAATCAGGCAGAGGCTCAGGACGGTGAGCCGGCGGAAAATCCAAATCGTTTTTGAGGACGGCATGGAACAGAACCTCCACATTCCACGAGGGGAACGTCTTCAATGTGTCGGCCGATTTTCATCGCGCCGATTCAACTTGCACGTGCCGGAAACCTTGCTATAATCGCGCAAGGTTATTGACTCCCTGGGCGCCTGTCAAGCGGAAAATTCTTCTGCATTCGATAAGCAAAGTGCACATAACGCCATGTCTGACGAGGCCAAATCCTATTTGAAAATCGGCGATGTGGCCCGGCTGGTGGGCGTTTCTCCCTCAGCCATTCGCGGATGGGAGAGCCTCGGCCTGACACGGCCGCGGCGCACCGAGAGCCGCTACCGCCTGTACAGCGACCAGGACGTCCGGCAACTGAAGAAAGCGCGCTACCTGCGAAGAGTGCGCGGACTGAATGCGCCGGCCATCGTGCAGATGCTGAAGCGTGAAGGGGTCATCAAACCACTCGCTGATGGCGCGGTCAGCGCCATTGGCCCGCGGCTGCGCCAGCTGCGCACGAAACGTGGCGCGGGACTCGCGGAGGTCGCGAAGGCGGTGGGGATTTCAGTCGGCTTCCTGAGCGCGATCGAGCGCTCGAACATGAGCGCGTCCGTGGGCACGCTGCGCAAGCTGGCGCGCTTTTATCGCACCAACATTCTTGATTTTTTCGATCCCTCGGAATCCAATAGCCCGCTGGTGCGTCCGCAAAAACGCAAGGTGCTGGAGGCGGGACCGGGAGTTCGCATGGAACTGCTGGCCTGGGGCAACACGGTTATGGAGCCACACCTGTTTCGGATCGCGCCCCAGGCAGGCAGCGGCGAGTCCTACACTCACGAAGGCGAAGAGTTTCTGTTTCTGCTTCGCGGGGAGCTCAAGATCGCGCTGGCCGGCGAGGAGTATTCTCTGAAGCGCGGCGACAGTTTCTATTTCGAAAGCGCGACGCCGCATCACTGGAGAAATCCCGGGCGTAGCGAAACCTGGGTGCTGTGGATCAACACACCACCGACATTCTGATTCGACCAACAACTATGCGCTCACCTCAATTTCGAACCTGGTTCAACATGTTGCTTCTGTCTGCGGTGGCTCTTCCCGCCGCGGCCCAACCTTCCCAATCGGCAGACATGATCGTCACCAACGCCCGCATCTACACCGTGAACCCGCACCAGCCGTGGGTGGAGGCGATGGCGGTTCGCGGCGGCAAGATTCTCGCGGCCGGAGATAAGCAAACGATCGAGGCCTATCAGGGAAAGACAACCAAGGTAATCGATGCCCACGGCCGCCTCGTCCTGCCGGGCTTCACCGATTGCCACATCCACTTTATGGATGGCTCGCTCGGCCTGACGCGCGTGGACCTGAACGACGCGGGCTCGGCCGCGGAAATTCAAAAGCGCGTCAAGGCTTATGCTGACTCGCATCCGCAGGAAGCGTGGATCCAGGGCATGGGATGGACCTATCCCACCTTCAAACCGAGTGGATTGCCCGACAAGAAAGTTCTGGACGAGGTAGTTCCGGACCGCCCCGTCTATCTGGTCGCCTTCGACGGCCACAGCTCCTGGGCAAACAGCAAAGCTCTGGCGATGGCCGGCATCGACCGCAACACACCCGATCCGCCGAACGGAAAAATTGTCCGCGACGAAAAGGGTGACGCCACCGGCGCGTTGAAGGAAGCCGCAGGCGACCTGATTGACCGGAAAATCCCCAAGCCGACTCGCGCAGAACGTCTGGATGCCCTGCGCAAAGGCATTCACGAAGCGAACAAAGTTGGCCTGGTACGGGTACACAGCGCCGGACAGGATTTTGAATACCTCGACCTTTATAACGAACTGCGCCAGCGCGGCGAACTCACGCTGCGTTTCTATGTCGCCTATTTTCTCGACCCGCCCGGACTCACGCCTGACATCAACCAGAAGATCGACGGCGCGCGCGTGAAATATCGCGATGAATGGATCTCTGGCGGCGTCGTGAAAACCATGCTCGACGGCGTAGTCGAAGCGCACACCGCCGCCATGCTGGCTCCCTACACGGACGATCCTTCGCAGAGCGGCAAGCTTTTCTGGGATCCAGACCAATACAAAGCGACAGTAGCCGATCTCGACAAGCGCGGCCTGCAGATTTTCACCCACGCCATCGGCGACAAGGCCGTACGACTGGCGCTTGACGCTTACCAAAACGCGGAGGAAGTAAACCATACGAAGGATGCTCGTCCGCGCATCGAGCACATCGAAACCATAAACGCGCAAGATATTGACCGCTTCGGAAAGCTGGGCGTAATTGCCAGCATGCAGCCGCTGCATTCCTACCCGGACGAGGACACTCTCAGCATCTGGGCGCGCAATATCGGCCCCGAGCGGGCTTCGCGGCCGTGGGTGTGGCGCAGCATCGAACAGAAAGGCGGTGTGTTGGCTTTCGGCAGCGACTGGCCAGTGGTGACGCTGAACCCGTGGAAGGGCGTTCAGACCGCGGTCACGCGTCAGACGGAAGACGGCGAACCAGTCGGCGGATTTGTTCCCTCGCAGCGTTTGAGTCTGGAAGACACGATCCGAGCCTACACACTGGGCGCCGCCTTTGCCGGCCGGCGCGAGAAAACCGAAGGTTCCATCGAACCCGGCAAGCTAGCGGATTTCATCGTGCTGGATCAAGATCTGTTTAAGATTGAGCCCTCGGAGATTAGCAAGACCGAAGTGCTGCTGACCATGATCGGAGGTAAAGTCGTATATCAGTCGCCCAACTGGGCTGACTCTGCTGCCGAGACTAAGAAATAGTTCTTGCTCAGCCAACTTCTCCGCCCAAGTGGGCGAGGTGAGCGTCACCTTCCGGTGCTTCGAGCCGATCATAAGGCCGGAACAACACGGCGTAGAGTAACCCTGTGCCCACAACCGCCGCCGTGCCAACAATCATTCCGTAATCGCGATACCACGGATCCTGTGGCGTCCGCGGCCATACCATATTGATGATGGCCAACACGCCATAAGTAAGCGCCGCCAGATTCACCGGCCACGCCCAGATCCCCAAACGAAACTCCCCGCTTGGTTTCCATCCCTTGGCGCGGGCAATGAGAGCGCCCAGGACAATCATCTGGAAGGCAACGTAGATTCCTGCCGAGCCGAACACAATAATCGTCTTGATCATTTCTTCGAGGAACAACCCGGCAATCGCGATGATGGCCGGTACCGCGCCCGCTACCAGCAGGCCACTGACCGGCACTCGAGTATGCGGGGAAAGCTTGCTGAGTTGCGCGCTGCCAAAGATCATCCGGTCGCGAGCGTAGCTGAATAACAGTCGGCTGGTCGCGGCCTCCAGACTGATCAGGCAGGAGAAAAATGAAACCATGACCACCGCAATCACCGCCCGCAGCCCGACCTCGCCGACGGCCGCGCGCAACGTGGTCGAGACCGGATCCGTATCCTGACCAGACAACACCGCGCTCAAATTCGGCACGGCCAACACCAGCGCCAGGCAAACCAGCATTGCGGCAAAGCCACCAATGTAGATGGTCATCCGCATGGCTTTCGGAATAGCGCGACTGGCGTCCGGAGTTTCTTCGGCAACGTCGCCGCAGGCTTCAAAGCCGTAGTAACAAAACATCGCCGCAACACTTGATGCCAAAAACGCGGGCAGGTAATGTCCATTGCTTCCGAGTCCGAAACTCTGGAACAGGACGCCGAAACTTTGATGGCGGGCTGCGATCAGCAGGTAGCCGCCCACCACCACCGCTCCCAGCAATTCGCAAACGAATCCGAACATGGCGACGCGCGCCAGCAGCTTGGTGCCACTGACATTCAGCGCAGTTGTCAAGACGATCATGACCAAAGCAATCGCCACTTCGCCGACCTGCGTCACCTTGATGCCGAGAAGTTGAGCCATGTAAGGCGCGCCGCCGACGGCAACAGCGGCAATCGTGGTAAACAAGGCCCACAGGTAGACCCATCCGGCCATCCAAGCCCAACGTTTTCCTACCAGCCGCCGCGCCCAAGGATAGAGTCCGCCGGCAATCGGAAACTGCGAAACGATTTCTCCGAACACCAGCGCCACGAGTAGTTGTCCCAAGCCGACAAACAAGTAGCTCCAGAACATCGGAGGGCCGCCGGTGACAATGGCAAACGCAAACACCGTGTACACGCCGACGACCGGAGAGAGATAAGTAAACCCGAGCGCGAAGTTCGACCACAAACTCATGGAGCGATCGAACTTCGAGTCATAGCCGAGCGCTTCAAGCTGCGCATTATCGCGATCGGATGTGGACGGCTTGGTTGTCATAGGGATTGTTCTCCGGAATGAGAGTCCACAGAATTGCGCGCGCCCCGATCAACAGGACGCCTATTTGGCATCGGCCGGCAGCACGCCAACCTGGCGCATGACGGTAGCCACGTCGTAGAAATCCAGATTGCGCGATATTTTCCCGCCCCGCATCTCGATCACACTCACGCCGCGGACAGAAAATTTCTTTCCTGTTTTGTAAACGCCCTTATCAGTTCCGCTAAACGTCCATTCGATGGTGCCATGCCCGTCGTGAATACTGACGTGATCCAGCGCAAGCATGAGATCGGGAACGCCGTCGATTTCGGAGAGGTAGAACTTGCGCAATTCGGCGCTGTTGTGACTGACCTCTCCAAACGTGACGTCCTCGTAGAAGATGTCGTCGGTGAACAAGGGGACGAACTTGTCCGGATCGTGAGAATTCCAGGCGGCAATCCATTTTTCGGCAAGCGCGGCGCCGGGGTCAGCCTTCGACTGACTTTGCGCAAAGGGTGCCATACCAGGTAGAACCAGCACGGCAAACAGGATGGCACCGGTCAGAACTCGATTTCTGGTCATGGTTTGTTGCCTCCAAGTCTTCGTCATTTTGAATCGTCGGCGGCGCAACTCAAGGGCAGCAAAATCCGCCAAAAGTTTGCGCGATTATAGCAAGGTTGTAGAGGAGCGCAAGCGTAGGCTGACGATGCCCTTCCGAACGTCCCCGCCATAGTAAAGTAGTAGTAAGCCCCAATTGCAGTCCGAGGAGTCTTTAACCTGAATTCCAAAGTACGCAATATCGCCATCATCGCCCACGTGGACCATGGCAAGACCACGCTGGTTGACGCCATGCTTCGCCAATCCGGCACTTTTCGCGAGAATGAGGCGCTCACCGAGCGGGTCATGGACTCGAACGAACTTGAGCGCGAGCGCGGGATCACCATTCTCGCCAAGAATACGGCCGTATTTTATGGCGGCGTAAAGATCAATATCGTGGACACGCCCGGCCACAGCGATTTTGGCGGCGAAGTAGAACGCGCGCTCAAGATGGTCGACGGCGTCATGTTGCTGGTCGATGCCAGCGAGGGACCGCTGCCGCAAACGCGTTATGTGTTGAGCAAAGCTCTCGAAGCCCATCTTCAACCCATTGTGGTCATCAACAAGATTGACCGGCCTGACGCCCGTCCGCAGGAAGTCGTCAACGAGATTTACGACTTGTTCATCGATCTCGACGCCAAGGAAGAGCAACTCGACTTTCCGATCCTCTACACCAACGCCAAGGCGGGCACGGCGTCGACGCATCAGGGAGGCAACGGAGAGGATCTGCGTCCGCTGTTCGACGCGATTGTCGAAACCATTCCTGCCCCGCAAGGCGACCCCGATGGGCCGCTCCAGATTCTGGTCGCGAATCTCGATTACAGCGACTACCTTGGACGCCTCGCCATCGCCCGCGTCTTCTCCGGGACGATGAAGACGGGCGAAGAGGTTGCGATCGCCAAGCGCGACGGCTCGTTTCAAAAAACTAAAATCACCAAGCTCTTCAGTTTTTCAGGATTGAAGCGCACCGACATCACCGAAACGTCGCTGGGAGACATCATTGCGGTCGCGGGTGTGGAAGGCATCACCATCGGCGAGACCATCACCGATGCCGAAAGTCCCGCGCCGCTGCCGCATATCGTGATCGATGAACCGACGATTGCGATCCTGTTCACCATCAATACCTCCCCGTTTTGCGGACGCGAAGGCGATTACGTGACCTCCCGCAACCTGCGCGATCGCCTGGACAAAGAGCTCCTCACCAATGTCTCGTTGCGCATGGAAGAGACCGGAAGCACCGACTCGTTCAAAGTTCTCGGACGCGGCGAGTTACAGCTTTCCATCCTGATCGAGACCATGCGCCGCGAAGGCTTCGAACTGATGGTGGGCAAGCCCGAGATCGTCACCAGGCACATCGACGGCAAGCTCATGGAACCGGTCGAGCATCTCACTGTCGATATTCCGGAAGAATATATCGGCGTCGTGATGGAGCAGTTGGGCTCGCGCAAAGGCGAAGTCAAGAACATGCACAATCACGGCTATGGCCGCGTGCGCATTGAATTCCGCGTTCCCAGCCGCGGCCTGATTGGACTGCGCAGTCAATTGCTCACGGCCAGCCGGGGCACGATTGTCATGAACTCGCTATTCGACGGCTACACCGAGTGGCAGGGCGAAATCCCGCATCGTCCGACCGGCGTGCTGATCGCGGATCGCGGCGGAGTTTCCACTTCGCACGCTCTCTACAATCTTCAAGAACGCGGGGAGATGTTCGTTGGTCCGGGTATCGAAGTCTACGAAGGCATGATCATCGGCGAGAACGCGAAGGACACAGATCTCGACGTGAACGTCGTGCGTGAGAAGAAGCTCACCAACATGCGTGCATCCACCTCCGACGAGGCCATCCGCCTCGTGCCGCATCGCCAGCTGAATCTGGAGCAGGCTATCGAGTTCATCGCCGACGATGAGTACGTCGAGGTCACGCCGAAATCCTTGCGCCTGCGAAAGAAGGGCCTGCAACTCAATCAACGCAAGAAGATGATGGCCACCGTAGAGCAAAGTTAGGTCGAATGAAACGAACTCCAAAAGGGCGCGCGGAGCAGCCGAGGCCTCCTCGCATGTTCCTGATCCCATGCAGCTGTGGCACCACCTTCGCTATCGCCGAGGATTTCGATCGCCAGGGCACTCACATCCGCAGTTTCCTTCCCTGTCCCAATTGCGGCAAGCGGCACGATCCCAAGAATCGCGTCCTGCGAATGGGCTACTCCGCCGAGCGTTTCTGGAAAGTCGACGGCTGCTAGTGTTTGATAGCGTCCAACTAAGCAGGTAAACTGTGAAGGTTGGTGTGCGCCCGTAGCTCAGCTGGATAGAGCGGCAGCCTCCGGAGCTGTAGGTCGGGAGTTCGAATCTCTCCGGGCGCACCAGATAAACCAGCCTTCAGCACTCAGCCGTCAGCTTTCGTAGAGCCTTCCATACAAACGCGTTTCTTCACCCGCGCCCGAATGTGCCTTTTTTGCCGGGTACGTCGGTAATCCTCGCGCTTTCCTAAAGTTATCTTCGGTGGGACCGATGAATCTTTGGGAAGGCAAATCGTGAGGTCCGGATTTGCCGCATTTGATCACAGCGGGGAGATCGCGATGTCCACACAGCAAGTTTCCAATTCACTTTTTCAGGAGCTGCAGAGCTTCTACCAGAACCGTACCGCCGACCTTAAGCAGCTGGGCAGCGCGCTTCAATCAGGCGACCTGACGCAAGCGCAGCAGATTTACAACACGCTCGTTTCGCTCGGCCAAAGCGGACCCTTCGGCAATTCGGATCCGTTTGCCAATCCGGGACGCGAGAAAGCTTTCGAGGCACTCGGACAGGCCTTGCAAGCTGGCGACCTTGCGGGAGCGCAAGCGGCCTTTGCAAGCCTGCGAAAGCCTCAAAGCGCTGCCCCAGACTCCACCGACCTTTCGACTCCGGCCTTTATCGTCAACATCACTTCAACTCAAAATGGGCCCGTCCCTCCGCAGAACAAGAGCTACTTTCAGCAGCGGAAGGTCGATCTCGCGCAGCTGGGAACGGCTCTCCAATCGGGAACCTCAGACTCCTTGCAAGCGGCACAGCAAGCCTACGACTCTTTGGTCGCGCTGGGACAGAATGGCCCGTTCAGAAATGGAGCAACCTTCCACCGCGCCGATCGCGCCCAGGACTTCGCGGCCATTGGTCAGGCTCTACAATCCGGCGACTTGGCCGGAGCGCAGCAGGCTTTCGCCGCCCTCCAAAGCACTTTCCGCCATCACGACCAAAGACCGGTGGGGCCGCCCACACCGGCACCGGCACCGCCCCCAGAGCCTCGACCGCTGACTCTGCCGCCCGCGCCGCCGAACCTCCTTCTGCCTGCGTCGCCGGCGAACGGCGAGCCGAGCGGGCCGCCTGAGATCGTGATCAATGTCGGGGCATCCTCTTCGCACCATGGTGGAACTGGTGAAATCGTCGTCAACTTGCAACCGTCGAGCACTCCCGAGGAGGTCCAGATCAGTTTTGGCGGCAAGAAAGGCTCTGGCGATCAACTGACTATTGACGTGAATCCGAAGAGCGTCAATGGCGGCGAAGAAATTTCCATCAACTTCAACCGTGGCGCAACCAACTATCAGCTGGTGCTGAACCTGCTGGAGTCGAATTCAACCAGCGCCACGGCGAAGGGCTCGGTGAGCTTGCAGGCTTGATGCAGAATTTAAAGGCGTCCAGAGTGGCGACGCTGGACGCCTGATACCTCATGCGCATCAAAAGACGCGCTGAAACCAACTTAGCCGGATCCGACGAATGCGGCAAGATTCCTGTCGTTACCGGTCAGGGGTTACGAACGCCACATTTCGCGACTCCTGTGCGGCCCGCGCACGCCTCAGTCACGTCCCTTAGCTGCGAGTCGCTTTGCGATCGCCCTTTCCCTGTCAGCATTGGCCTTTTGCCCCAACTGGATATAGGCATCGGCAAGAAAGGTGTGGGGCTCAGGCATTGCGGGCGCCGCCGTAGCGGCCCGCTCCAGGGAGGAGATCGCCGCCTCCGCCTGCTTCGACAACACCAGAATTTGCCCCTCCAGCAGGAGGGCGGCATAGTGGTTGGGAACTCTTTCGAGAATTTTCTCGCACTCCGTTACCGCCTCGCGGGAGCGCTCGGTCTGAAAGTAGGCGGTCGCGAGCATCAGGCCGGGCTGATCCCAGCCTGGCACTTTGTCGACTACGGTCTCCAACTCCGGCACCGCGGCCGCGATCTCGCCGGTGGCCAGCAGGGCCACCGCCAGTTGGAAGTGCGGGGCGGCGGGTGCGGGATTCAGTTCCACCAATTTCCGCAACACCGGTACTGCCTGCGCAAATTCGTGGGTCGCTAAAAAGCAAGTACCCAGTTGCGCGAAGGAGAGTGGCAGATCGGGCTCTTTGGCAATCAATTGCCGGAGAAGGGGAATCGCATCCTTGAAGCGGAGACTTTCCATCAGATAATTCGTCCGATGCAACTGATTGGCGATGTCAATTTTGTCCTTGGGGTCGGTCCTTCCGCTCTGACCCACGACCGAATCGTTGCTGCCTGCGGCAATATATCCGAGTGCCGCCAGTTTCGCCTGGGCTCCGGGATCGATAGCCTGCACGGGCGCCTGTCGGTCGCTACTGGTTTTCCGGCGAAACACTTCCAGTTGGCCCCCTAATGTATCTGCCACAGCGGAATTTATCGAAGACAGATTGTGTGTGTCCTTCGGGTCTGCCGACTGGTCGTACAACTCGCGGTTGGGCGCTTCGATATACAGATACTTTCCCGTTCGAAGCGCGCGCAGCGAACTCCATCCAAAAGCAAGGCGGGGATAGTCCGTCTCCGAGTACGCCGGTCGCTCGGCCTGTTTCTCAGCTCCCGAACTGTCACGTCCGGCATGGCCCCCGCTCATTATGCGCAGTAGCGATTCGCCTTGCACCTCCGGCGGGACCTCTACGCCGGCAGCCTGGAGAACCGTCGGTAGCACATCCACCAACTCGACACGAGACTCAATTCTCTTTCCCGATTCTGATTTACCTCCCACTTTCGAATGTGGCAACTTGATCAGCAGGGGCACGTGGATCGTTTCATCGTAGAGAAAGATCCCGTGCGTATCTTCGCCGTGATCTCCCAACGCTTCGCCGTGATCCGACATCACGGTAATAATTGATCCATCGTAGAGTCCCTGTGCCCGTAGCTCGGCCAACAAGTTACCCGCGGCAGAGTCCACGTATGCGATTTCGCCGTCGTAAGGCGCGGCAGCGTATTTGCGCTTGTACGGTGGCGGAGGATCGTAGGGATAGTGCGCATCGTACAAATGCACCCAGAGAAAGAACGGCCCCTTGGGGCGCCCCCTTAGCCATGCCAAAACCCGGGCCACCACAACCCCGGCGCGGCGTTCGCGCGTGTTGTAGCGGTCAAGTGGCGGCTGCCAATCTTTGAAACCCGCATCATAGCTGTCAAAACCGCGATCGAAACCACGAGCGAATCGCTGCTTGGGGTCAAGCACCATGGCGCCGACAAAGGCGGCCGTGTTATATCCCGCACGATGCAAGATTTCGGGCGCATAGGGCAGATCCTTTGCCAACGCCACCTGGAAATCGTTCACCTTGTGAAATTGTGGATACGTGCCAGTGAGGATGGTGGCATGCGAAGCCGTGGTCAGGGGAACTTGCGAGTAGGCACGTGTAAAGATCGCGGAGTCGCGCGCCAGTCCATCAAGATTCGGCGTGAGGCCCCGCTGCGAACCGAGGAACCCCATGCGATCGGCGCGAACCGTGTCCAGTGTGATCAGGATAATGTTGGGAGGCGTCGTTGTGCCGCCAAATGCACCAGCCACCAGGCAGAGAACGCACAGCAGGTGGCGAATCGCGGCCATATCTAGCAATTTACGGCGAGACCTCCGCTCACTGCGCATGGTCCGGCGCCAATCGCTGCGCTTCAAACTGTTCCCGTGCGGCATCGTCATATTCGCCCATTTTGAGGTAGGCGTTGCTCATCGCCAAGTGCGGCTCGGGTGCTTTCGGCTGCAGCGCCGCGGCTTTCTTCAGGTTAGAAAGGGCTCCAGCGGGATCGCCAGAAAGCATGAGCGCGCGCCCCATGAGCAGGTTGGCGAAATAGTCGTCCGGCGACGCTTCCAGGATCTGCTGGTACTGTTGGATCGCGTCCGGCAAACGATTTGTGTGACCATACGCATTCGCCAGCATGAGACGAGCGCGATCCCATCGCGGCACTTTGGCAATCGCCACCTCAAGCTCAGGCACAGCACCCGTGAAATCCTGGGCGGCGATTAATGCGCCGCCCAGCTGAAAATGCGCGTCGGCCGAATTTGGATTCAATTCCACGAGTTTGCGCATCACCGGCACCGCTTCCGAATAGTCCTGCATCAGGAGCAGGCACTGTCCCAGTTTCGCGTACAAAGATTCCATCTCCGGTTCCTTGGCGATCAGCTGCCTCAACAGTGGCACTGCATCGGCAACGTTCCCGCTCTCGCGCAACATATTGGCGCGATGGATCAGATTGGCAATCTCAATCTTGTCCTTGGGATCGATGGCCTTCCCGTCGGCGATTGCTTTCGCATCGTGGGTCCCGGGAGCCACGTATCCGAGGGCGGCCAGCTTCTCCCTTGCCGCCGGATCCAATACCGACCTGGATATCTCGCGAGAATTGCTTGTCTTCTGCCGGAACTCGTCGAGTTGCGCGGATAGAGTTCCCGTGACGGCAGTGGCCGCAGCCGACAAATCGTGCTCGGCTCTCGGATCCGTCGACTGGTCGTAGAGTTCCTGCCGAGGCGCTTTCACATACAAATACTTTCCCGACCGGATGGCTCGCAACGAACTCCAGCCATAGGACTCCCGTCCGTAATCGGTCTCAGCATAGGACTGCCGGTCTGGCGACACCGTCGGCGACGCGTTTTGCGCGGAGGCTGGCTTCATCAGGCTCAACAACGACTCGCCCTGCACTTGAGGTGGCACGGGGACTCCCACCAACTGGAGGATCGTCGGCAACACGTCGACCAGTCCAACTCGCGTCTCAATCCGCTTTCCCGGAAATCGTTTTCCAGCCCGCCGCGAACCCGGCGCCTTGATGATCAGAGGCACATGGATGGTTTCATCGTAGAGGAAGAATCCGTGAGTATCTTCGCCGTGATCTCCCAGGGCCTCACCGTGATCCGCCATCACCGCGATGAGCGCGCCCTGGTAGAGGCCGCGCGTCCGCAGAGAATCTAGCAATTTCCCCACCGCAGAATCCGCGTACGCGATTTCGCCGTCATAGGGAGCCGACGCATATTTGCTCTTGAAAGGCTCTGGTGGACTATAAGGATCGTGCGGATCGTACAGATGCACCCACAAGAAGAATGGCCCGCGCGGATGATGGTTCAGCCACGACATAGCACGCGACACAACCTCGCCCCCACGCCGTTCAACGGAATGGTAGCGATCCGCTCCCTGAGGCGATTGACCGAAACCGGCGTCGTAAGTGTCGAAGCCGCGATCAAACCCGGGAGCCAGCCCGGCCTTCGGGTCGAGAGCGATGGCGCCGACGAAGGCCGCGGTTTGATATCCACGCGCTTTCAGCAGGGCTGGCGCATAGGGCAGATCATTCGACAGTGGGATTCCGAAATTGTTTACCAGGTGAAATTGGGGATACGTGCCAGTCAGAATCGTGGCGTGCGATGGCGCCGTCAGCGGCGCCTGCGAGTAAGCCCGCGCAAATACTACCGACTCGCGAGCCAATCTATCGAGGTTTGGCGTCAGTCTGCGATTCGATCCGAGGAACCCCATCCGGTCGGCGCGGGTAGTGTCTATGGTGATCAGAACGACGTTCGGAGGTATAACCGGCGCCGCCAGTGCGCTCACCGCCAGCCCAACGACGCACACCAACTGCCGGGTCATAGACCGGGCCCGGAGTCTGTTCCTCATGAACCCAACAGCCGGGCAGGGCGGCCGCTTGAACGGTTGGCATGCGGCGATCACTGGCGCGAATGGCCGGGCGGCGTGGCGCCCGCTGGCTTCTTCGATTTCGGAGACGGCTTCGACGACGGCGTCTTGCCCAAAGATATGCAGGACTTAGGATGAATGAAGAGAGTCGGATCCTGCGGACCTAAAACAACATTCTTGTAGCTGACAATAATGTCGTTCGCCCCGGGACGCAGATATTCGATCCTGATCGGAAAACCCTGCAGATCCTCCGCCTCCCAAAATTTCATTTTAAGGGGAGAGGCGCCTCGGCTGGCAGGCGTGACACTGACCTCTTCAACCTCGCACGAATGCCCATCCAAACTTTCCTTTCCAACCGGAACCCTCACCACCGTGGATCCCGGTCTGGAGGCGGCGAACGGCGAAGAGCGAAAATAGGGATGCGTGTCCCGCATGCAGGAATCAGAAGAGATTCCGTATGTTTCCAGGGTGCTCAAATCGGTGATCAGGTAGCCCCGTCCCTCGACGCCTTCCATTCTCATGAGATGGCCGGAACGATAGATATGTGCCTCGGCCTTGCCCTCACCGGGCTCCATCATGCTCCCAACCATGACAGCTGAAAAATCCGTAAACGCGTCTAAGGGATATGGCGTCTTTTCAGGTGCCGCAGAAACTGCTTTTGCGGTGGTCTTTTCCCCTGTTGCTGGTTCCACAGTTGGTGCTTGCGCGTGCAAGGCCACAGCGCAGTAAACCGTCCACAGGATCGCTACGGTGATCCGACCCATTCTCTACTTCTCCTGAGCGCAACGCATCATGACGACTTCCAACAGTACAGAAAAAAGGCCACCCCGTAAATCGGTGGTGGCCTTCTAGAACCTGAGGACCAAACTATTTCTTGTTCTTCGCGACCTTAGCGAGCGCCGCGCCGAAGGACGTTTTGTTGCCGGTGCTCTTGGATGTACCGAGCTTGGTCAGGTAACCCCAGTTGCCCAAATAGTCGGTTCCCCCACCAAAGGTGAGGTAGAACGACCAGCCGAACTTTGGGTTGCGCTGAGCCATGGGAACCAACTTGGTCACCCAATCCGCCTGCAAGCCGCTGACTCCGATGTATGAGGCGTCGAACACGCTGTCGGCCATTCCATAGACAACGCCCGTAACTGGCTGCCCAGTAATGGCAGGAATCGTTGTCTTGAGACCAACCATCACGCCGTTGAGGGGAAGACCGCAGCTGGTGAGAACGTGAGTACCCGCGGCATAGGGAGCGCTCACAGTGAGGGTTTCGTAGTCGCAGTACTGGATGGATCCGTCGTAGCTCAGGAACCCGAGACTGATGTCCTGCGCGAATGCGACGCTGCAACCGAGTACCAGTACAGCAAGAACCGCAAAACGGGAGAATTTCACAGAGCTTTCCTCCTGGAAGTTTTTCAACGAGTGAGCTGGCAGCGAAATGGAGCTGGTGGTTGGGACTTTCACTGCAACCCGAGATGAAGATAGCTGATTGAAGCAACAAGTCAAGCCAATATAGATGCGATCAAAAAAAATGTTTGGTGCCAGACAAAACTCTTGCACATTAGATGCAAGCCCTGGTGCGCACTCTCCCAAAACATCGAAGAGCCGCGCCAGGCAAGCCAACGCATGCGAAACGCTGAACCTGGACTTCCACCGCGTCGAAAATATGTCAGAAGTCAAGTCGTCGACGCCCGCGCCACCATGTTCTCGCCTCGCTGGATGCGTCGTCATCCGACGAATCGGAATCTCAGCGGAAGCAGCTCGCTGGGGAATTTCACATCGAGTCTCTCAAGTTCTTCCCGCATAGTGCGAATTTTTGCATTTTTTTGCTCAAATCGTCAGATCTCTTGCGGTCCCACCATGTTATTTTGTTATTTTGTCCGGAACAAATAACAGCACTTGACAACCATCGCGTTTTGTAACATGATGACGCCCGTTCGCCGAGGCTTTTTCCCCGAAGCCTCCATCTTCGCAACCGTTTCCCCGAAGTCTTAAAACTACGCAGAGGATGGCATGGAAATGCCTGTCAGCGGCAGCTTGCCGAAGCCGGAATGCTCGTCGGGGCGGGTGGCTGCGTTGTTCAACCCGAGTCTTTCAAGTCTTAAGCTTTCAACCTACTCCCAGGAGGAGATTTAATACATGAAACGTCGAATCGCAATAGAGGTTTTTGCGGTAGCAATGTTTTTCACAGTTGGAGCCATGGCACAAAGGACTCCCGGTCCCAGACCAGAAGCAAAGGCAACTCCTGCCGGACCGCACAACTGGATAACGCCGGCCACCAGCGTTGAACGTGCAGGTGACGCCGGTCTTAGGGCACACACAAACTACGTATTGGCTGCCACCGCCAACGGCGACGTAGCGAATTTATCTGAGAATGCAGACGCCAATACTCCAACCGTAACTCACTACGAAACTCCCAGTTCGATGGCGTGCATATACAAGATTAAGTCGAACGGCAACACCCCCGGATGCGTCCCCTCCTTCGCAGCGCACACTGGTGGTCCACAAGTTGGCGGTTGGGGAACGATCGCAATCGTAGACGCCTTTGACAACCCTTATGCGGCGTCGGAAATGACAACCTTCAACACCTTCTGGGGCCTGCCGGCAGCCAATTTTACGAAAGTGTACGCAAACGGCAACGGCAACTGCGGCGTTCCTCCCTTCAACGCCGGGTGGGGTCTTGAGATCTCGCTCGACATCGAGTGGGCCCATGTGATGGCGCCCAAGGCTAACATCCTTCTGGTGGAAGCTTGCTCGAACTCCTATACCGATTTGCTGTACGCAGAAGATGTGGCCGCAAGCCTCGTCGCGGCCGCGGGCGGCGGCGCAGTTACGAACAGCTGGGGAGGCGGTGAGTTCGCCGGCGAAACTGCTTACGACGTGTACTTCGGCATCCACTACTGGCAGAACGTGAGTTATTTTGCCTCTGCCGGCGACGCGGGTTGCGGAGCGCAATATCCCAGCTCTTCACCCTGGCTGACCTCGGCGGGCGGCACAACCATTAACCGGAACGCGACAAACCTCCACTTTATGAATGAGAGCTGCTGGTCAGGTTCGGGTGGCGGCATCAGCACGCAGGAAACATTTGCTCCGACTTGGGCGAGTGGCTCCAACACGGGACCGTGGGCGGACTATCAATACCCGACCTTCGGACCGGCGGCTCGTCACACTCCGGACTTTGCCTTTAATGCCGACCCCAACAGCGGCGTGTTGGTCTATGACTGCGCCTATGCGGGCGGCTCTTGCAGCTACTGGATCGTGGGAGGAACCAGCGTCTCTTCCCCCGCATTGGCCGGAATCGTCAACAATGCAGGGAACAAGTTAGGTACCGGAGTCGCAGGCGGCTACTACGCGGCCCTGGAAAACAACCTGTTGTACTCCCAACTGGAAACGGTCTTGGCGTACAAGAAGAACTTCTACGACGTGAAGACCGGCTCCAATGGCTGTTCCGTGGGCGTCAAGTGGGATTATTGCACTGGCGTGGGCAGTCCTCGCGGCTTGCTCGGCAAATAGAAGCTTTCATTTTTCAAGATGTTCTTCAGAGGCCTTGCCTTGGCAGGGCCTCTTTTTCTGACCTAATTTCCACCGCGATTTGTGACCGCTGGCAAGAACTCACCATCCGCTCACTCCGCTGCGTGACGGACGCTCACTATTGCGGCTTCTGATCGACAGGTTTCTTCGCGGGAGGGTTCGCGTTGTCGGGCGCTATCTGATAGGTCTTTTCGAGCGGGGTGCACTTGGCGGGCATTTTAAATAAGGAAGGGTCAGGGGTACCAAGGGTAATATCTCGATAGGTAGTCGTTATGGTTTTCAGCCCGGGGTATAACTCGATTTTCACTGGAACCCCTTTGAGATCCTCGGCGGTCCAAATCCTGGATCTAAGCTGGTTCCCATCGGGGAAAGTCGTAACTCCTTCAAAGACAGCACAGGTGTGGCCATCCACAACTTCCTTGGTCGGAGCCTCCGTTCTCGTGGTATTCGAACCAGAGAGCAGTTGGAGGACACTCGGCCTCATCTGCAATTGCTCGGTCTTCATGGCAATGCAATTCGTCACCTCGGGAAAAATAAGTAGTTTGAACACCCTATCTTCTTCCGGTAACAGGATGACAGCCGATGCCGAGGACGGCTCGATTCTCAGCTTGGAACCAGACCGATAAATCTTCCAGCTCATGTCTGGCCTCACCTCGGTGGCGGAGAAATCCGGAAGCGTCCAGCCATTTTTTGCCTGCCCGAACGTCCCCGGTGCGACCCACAGGATCAGTGCTGCAAGTTTGCCAAAACCCCGTAAAGATTTCATTGATCTCCTGCGCAGGCATCCCGCGATGCGCGGAACCGCGACTGAATGCGATCTTAACATTCAGCACGGCGAAAACCTGAGGTCAGCGCAGTTTTTGTAAACGCCTTCGGTCCCCAGGGGAATGTGCCCCATGCTACGCAGCGACTAACAGTGTTTCCGCAAAGGGCCACTCTTCATCCAGCCACTGCTGTTCGCAGCGGAAACCCGCTGCCATTGCGAGTTGCAATAATTCCGAACGCGAGTACTTGTGGCTACTCTCCGTCCAGATGGTTTCGTTTTCCCCGAACGTCGCCGTAAGCCCGGCACGCGCGATGCTAACATTCTGCCGACGGGTCGAACGCAGGTGCATCTCGATGCTGCGCGTCTCCTGATTAAAGCGCGCCTCGTGCTGGAATTGTGACAGCACAAAATTGCCGCCGAGTTCGCGATTGATACGCGCCAGCAGGTTCAGATTGAAAGCAGCGGTCACGCCCAGGCTGTCATCGTAGGCATCGAGCATCTGCGGAGTTGGCTTAATCAGATCGGTGCCCAGCAGCAGCGCGTCTCCTGGCATCAGAATGCGGCGCACCGCACGCAGGAATTTGACGTCCGCGGGGCGGTCGAAATTTCCGATCGTGCTGCCCAGAAAAAGCACCAGCAGTTGCTCGCCCGGACGCCGGTTGTCAGCCACTTCGAGCAGGCCGTCCAGATATTCGCGCTCGAATCCCACGATGCTGATGTGCTCGATATCGCCCAGTTCGCGCGCGCACATCTTCAGCGCGGTGTGCGAAATCTCAATCGGACAGTACCGCGTCTGCTCATCGCGATCGAGGGCTTCGAGGAGGTAGCGCGTCTTCTTGCCGCTGCCGCTTCCCAGTTCCGCCACCACTACCGGAGATGTCAGGCGAGAGACAATCTCTCCCGAATTGTCCCGCAACAGCCGCTGATCCGCGCGGGTCAAGCCATATTCAGGGAGCGCGCTGATGACTTCGAAAAGCGCCGAACCGACTTCGTCATAGAGATACTTCGAAGGAAGTTCCTTCTGGCCTGGACCCAGAAGTCCTTCACGAACCTCCGCTGCAAACTCTGACGCTGGATCCACTGCCGTGACTGCTTGTCGCAAGATCATTCGGTCCTCACCCGAGCCGGTTGCTCACACAGCGGAATCCTGCATAAACATACTGGTAATGCGGCTGAAACCAGTTGCGAAACGACGGACGCAACATGGAGGCCGCAGTGCGCGCCGAAGCGCCCTTGATCACGTAATGTTTGCCATCAAAAAAATCGGCGGAATATCCTGGATAAAACGGAAACGATTCAAACCCGGGAAACGGCGCGAAGACCGATGAGGTCCACTCCCACCCGTTGCCCACCATGTCTTCGACGCCGAAAGCGCTGGCGCCGGCAGCGTGGCTCGCGACGGAGACGGGGGCCCAGTTCTGAAAATCAAAGTTGCCGCGGGTAGCGTCAGGCGATTTCGAACCCCACGGATATTTTCGCGACCGGCCGTCCGGCGCTCCATACGCCGCGCGCTGCCATTGCGCTTCCGTCGGCAGACTCCTCCCTGCCCAGCGCGCATAGGCGCTGGCCTCGGCGTGGCTCACATAGACCGGCCAATCAAGGGGCAACGGGATCGCCGCAAACATCCCTTTCCAGACCCATTCTGTACCCTCCCGCTCCCAAAATGCAGGATGCGAAACGCTGTTCGATTCTTTCCACGCCCAATCGGCGTCGCTCCACAGTTCGCGGCGTTCGTAACCGCCGTCTTCAATGAATGCCAGATACTCGGAGTTCGTCGTCTTGTAACGATCTATCGCGAAGGCCGGCATGTCGACCGAATGGCGCTCATACTCGTTGTCCCACCCGAAAGTGTCTTCGTCGCGGGATAATCCGAGCATCGCCGGGCCTGCGGGAATTTCAACCATCGCCGGACTGGCTATCGCGGGAACAAGCCGGACCGCGCCCGCCGGTGCGATCTTCCGGTCGTATGGCAACCGATGCAACATGTAGGCCAGCGTCTCCGCGTGCATCAAGCGATGCTCGATGGCCACGTTCAGCAGGAGTGTGGAGGAAAATTCCCCGCCTCCACCTTCCCCAAGCCTCGCGAGATCTTCATCCAATTCGTCGCGAACTCTCCGAACGTACTCCCGAACCACATCCAGCGCAGGCCAATCGGAAGGCTGATCCGCCGGAAGACCTCCTCCTATTGGGTCGATGCCGAAGGCAAACAGGCGGTCGAGTTCCGGTGAAGACCTTGAGAGAGGCAGCAGTCTTCCGCTGAACAAATTGCGGTCAAACGCTTCGAGGTGGCCAATGTAGAAGACGATGCGGTGGCGTTCTGGAATCGGACGCTCATAAAGAGAATCCGTGCGTACGATATCGAACAGCGCGTCAGTGTTGCGGCGCGCGTCCGCCAGCCCTGCAAGCATCGCGCTAGGGAATTTGATTTCATGATTCGCCGCGAGCATGGACAGGACCTCCTCAATGCGCAAGAATTCGGATTGAAAAGTGACCGACCAGTTTTGGATGCTGCTTCGGCCTGACGGGGCACTTTCTTTTCCTCGAAATCGACACGGGGGAAAGACAAATAATAGACAACTCTCCCGAATGAAGGGGGTACACTCAGCCGGGAAAGAACCGGCCGTCTATCGCGGAGCCCTGAACCGCTGAAACTCATTGGTACAGCCGCGAAGGGCGGCCGCGGCACGCTTCAGGAGACGCGTATGCAACCAAGAATATTTTTCCGCGCAACTCTTGTTGTTTTGAACCTCTTCATGCTGGTGAGCATCTCCGATGGACAGCATCGGCGGTCATATCCCACGCCGCCTTCGGGAGCGCTATCGGAGGACCCACCACCATCGCCGCCCAATCATTCGGCACATCGTTTGGACGGCGTTGCAATGGAACGCGAGGCCAAAGAACTGTCCGCCCTCGCGACCAGTATCCCCGGCGACGTCGAACAATTGAAAAAAGGCCTGCTCCCGCGCGATGCCCTCGAGAAACTGAAGAGAATTGAAAGACTCTCCAAACAATTGCGTAGCCAGATGCGGCCGTAAGTGTAGCCGGAGTCCCGCCGGCGCTACGGCCGATTGTTCAGAAAGTGATCCGAACTCCGAACTCTATCTGCCGGGGCGATCCCAATCCATACGTTCCGGAGCCAGGCACGATCCGGTCGAGACGCGAAGTACAGAACGCCGTCGAGTTTCCGCAGGTGCCCGCGGTGCTGGCGCTGTTCAACGAACTGCCCGGAGAACCGTCCAGTACTCCATTCAACTGTCGCCCCGCCCCGCCAAAATTGGCTTGGTTGAATACGTTGAAGGCAGCCACATTCGGCTCCAGGCGCACTCGCTCGCCAATCCGAAACGGCCAACTCAACCGCATATCGACCGTTCGCAGCCATTTGGCTTGCGCCGTATCGCCCGGCACCTGCTGAACGAATGGGTAGAGAGCGCCGAGCTTCGAAAGCTGGTCGGATGTGAACAAAGCCGGCACCGTCCCATTCGGACGCACCAGCGCCGCACCAGCCGAGGTCAGCCGGCCAGCGTACGTGGTGTTGTAGAAGCTGATCACGCGGTTGAGATCGTTGCCCGAATAACCACCCAGACCGCCGACATTCGTTCCGGGCACCAGGTCGCCCACGGTGCCATCCCCGGTGGCGTCAGTACGGAAGATTTCACCGGCCACTCCGCCGCCATCAAGTTGCGGAAGACGAGCGCTCAACTCCAGGGGAGAAGCGAATTGCGCGATGACAGAGAGCCGCGGCCCCCGCGGCAAGTCGAAGGTGGGGGCGATGGTAAACATGTTGCGGCGGTCCAGTCCGGAATTTCCGAAGTGGCCCACGTGCGGACGGTTGTAATCTTCAGCGCGGCTGAGAATCGAGAAATCGCCGCCGCTGCCGTCCGCCGACGCGACGTTGCTCTCGTACTTGGAATAGGTGTACGCCACCGCCAGATCCCAGTGCCGGATGCCGCGCGCCAAGTGATCGCCCGAAGTCTTGAACGTCGCATGTAATGCTGCGTATTTCGTGCGTCCGCTGGGAAAGTACATCACGTTGGAGCCGATGTGTCGAACATCTGTCGGATCTAACGGGTCGACCACCGTGGCATTGATGCCTCCGAACGCGGCTTCGGGCTTGCCGAGAACGGAGCAGGGGAACGGACCGCAGAAGGCGTTGCCGGAGTCGAGTCCGTTGCGCGCAAAATCGACGATGCTCGCGTTCGGCACGGCGTCGATGTAGCACTGAATGGCCGCCTGCGACTGGCTGCCCGCGTTGCCCGCCGGATCGCAGCCCGCCTGGGTTACGGTGGCATTAATTGCGGCCAGCGCAGCCCGGGAATCGAGATGGCTCGCATCGCCCACATGGTTGGTGTCGATCCCCAGCGGAAACTGCGTGCCAATCTCCCGCACATAATCGATCGAAAACATGCTGTGCTCGCCGACCTGATGCTGGATGCCGGCGGTCATGTGCACCACACGAGGCGTACGGAAATTGGGCGCCAGCGTACCGCCGAAGTTGGCCAGGCTGTTGGCGAGCGAGTAAACGTTCGGCCCGCCCGTCACTGCCGACTGCGCGGCCAGATACTGTGACTGAAGATCCTGAATCGCCTGCGCTACCACCACAGGCCCATCGGTGCCCGCGACCGTGCCGCCGATCGGCTGTCCGCAAAGTTGCGAGATGCTGACGCCATCCGCCTCCACGGTGCTCACCGGCGACCCGTCCGGAAACAGCACCGTCGTCGCGGGACACAGACTCAAACTGCGAAAATACTGCCCCTGCGACAAGCGGCTGATCCGATCCTGGTATGCGTTCTGCAACAAAAAATTGTCGAAGAACATGCCGCCGCCCGCGCGAACCACGGTGCGGCCGTTGCGACCCGGGTCCCATGCGATCCCACCTTGCGGAGAAAAATTGAAGTTGGGTTGGCTCACCTGATTGCCCAACCCCTTTACGTCGCCAAAACTATCGAGTATCGGAGTGCTGCCGTTGCACGGCAGAGTCGGGACAAGTGTGGTGTTGATCGCCGAACACGGAATCGCCCCGATATCACTATTGGTCCGCCCCGTGTCGCGCACATAGTTCACACCTACAAAAATATTGAGATTTGGATAGAGCTTGAACGTGTCGGCCGCATACAGTTCCACGCGAGTATCGAAGTGTCCGCCCGTGGTGTGATTGAACGCCGAGTGCTCACTAAAATTTCCCAGGCCGTTGTAGATGGTGATCGTGCCGACCGGATAGTTCAGCGGATTATCCGCCGCGCCTTTCGGATCGCCCGGAACGAGCGGCGGCAGAGTCGGATCGCTATTGATGGCGTTGATCACATCGATGCCGTTGGAGCTCGTCACCGACGGCCCAAAGTCGCCTGGGGCATAAAAGTCCCCCTGCGTGATGCGATGAATCGCTCCGCCAAAGCGAAACGTGTGGTACTCGTGAAACGGAGTGCTGCCGTCATAGCGTCCAAAGAGGTCGCGCTGAACCGTCTGGCGCGGCCCCTGCACGCTGGGTCCCGTCGCAAACGACCCGATCTGCAGGTTGAACGGTGCACCGGGCCAGATCAGCGAGTCCGCGCCAAACGCCGGGTTTATGGAATTGACGAGTTTTTGGTATCCAAAGCGCCCACTGTGCGCGAAGCGTCCGTGATTCCAGTCCAGTCCAAACACGCCGGACGGCACGTTGACCTGGTTGCGCAGCTTGGCCAGGCTGTCGGTCGGCCCCAGTTCGTTGGCGTTGTCATAGCTGAAGCGGACAAACCACTTCGCGTTCTCCGACCAGTTGTAATCCAACCGAGCCGTCACCATGTTCTCGCGGAACGGAGCGTTGCGGGTGCTCAGGAAGTTGTAGGGGAAGCCCTGGTAGAAAGGCACTTCGCCGTCCTGTTTCGTTCGCTCGCCGCCGACGTACAGAAACGCCTTATCTTTAATTAGCGCGCCACCCACGCCGAAGCCGTAATGCTGCCGCGTATATTTCGGGTCACCCGAAGGATAGCCCGCAAGGCCGACGGGCCGGTCGCGAAAATTACCGAATAAATCGCCGTGCCACTCATCTCCGCCGGAACGAGTCGTCAACCGAACAGAACCCGCCGCGTTGAGCGACTGGAACACTTCCGGCAGCGTGCGGGTTACGATCACATCCTGGACAGCCTCGGCCGGCAGGTTCGCAACCGCCAGGCCGCGAGTCTCGTCCATGGCTTCCACTTCATCGAAGTCGTAGTGCACCGTACGCCCGAACTGGCTATTGATGGAAAGTCCCTGGTACCCGCTTTTGCCCGGGTCAAGAGCTGCTCCATCCACGACTTGAACGCCAGGATCGACCCGCGCCACGTCCACCGTGCTGCGGCCGTTAATCGGTAGAGTGTTCACCGATTCGGCGGGAGTCCGGCTTTCGAGACGAATCGGCCCCGGATTGATGATCTCCAGCCTGAAGTCCGCTGAGGCCGCAACGCTGATCTTCACCGTGAGATGGGTTTCGGCATTCTGGAAGTTGGCGGCCTGGACTCGAACCAGGTAGTCGCCGGGCGCCAAGCCTTCGGAGACATAGGCGCCGTCCTTACCGGTGCGGGTCACGCTGCTGATTCCCTCCAGCTTGGAGCGGAACAGAACGCGCGCCCCTTCCACCGGATCGCCGTCCGTGTCCTTGACCGTGCCCTGAATCGTGCCGGTAGTCGGAGCCTCTTCGGTGGTGGAAGTCTCCTGCGCCGAAAGAGGCAGGCTCAATGCAGCCAAGACAATGATAATGATGCAGAAAGACATCGGACGAAACATACGTCGCCACAACACGGGCTGGGATCGCAAAGCAACACTCTCCTGGGAGCAGAACTTCACAGCCGTTCTGCGTAGCTAGGGTCTGATCTTCAACAATGGATAGAACAGTTTACTAGATGCGGGGCGAGGGGCGCGGAGGTGTATGGGATTTCAGGTGTCAGGTGTCAGGTCTCAGCTGGCAGGCTGCGAGCCACGAACTGCGAGCTGCGAGCTGCGAGACAGCCAAACGTAATGCACTCGTTCAGCACGTGCGGCAGATTCCGGAAGGTTTTGTTTGCTCGTAGCTCGCAGCTCGCAGCTCCTAGCCCCAACGCCTGACACCTCCCCTAGAACGAATCCTTGATCGTGTAATACCCCGCGCGATACCGTGCCTGAAACGGTCCTCCCGCCGGAGGATTGGTCAAATCCACGTGGATGCGCCGAAATTCCGAATCGGAGTCGTTCTTTGACGGATAGTACGCCAGCAAATACTGCATGCGCAGTTCGTCGCTGATTCTGCGGAACGCTTCGTCCAGTTGGGCGAGCGAACTTGCGTAGTAATACTTTCCTCCGGTGTCGTCGGAGAACTGGATCAGTGCGTGCTCGCCGCCCGTGTCGCGGCCGGCGCTGGCTTCGATCGGCACAATGATGATGCTGTAGATGATGGCTTCCGATTCCTGCGCCGCCCGCAAGGATTGCTTGTAGTCCACCTGGCTGATCGTGTCGCCGCCGTCGGTGACCGCGACGATTACCTTTCTGCCTTGCCGTTTTCCGAGCGCTTGCGCTCCGAGATAGACGACGTCAAACAGCGCCGTGGCCGATCCGTTTCGCAAACGGTCGATGCCGGCGTCGATTCTTTTCACTTCCGAGGTGAAGGGCACGATTTCATGCACCTCCTCGCTGAACTGGAACACGGCGAGGCCGTCGTCCGGCCGCAGGATGGCGTGCGCAAATTTATGCGCGGCCGCCTGTTCCAGCGGCAGATCTTTCTTGGTGCTGAGGCTGGTGTCGATGGCTAGAACAATCGAGAGTGGCAGCGCCGACTCGCGACTGAAGACTGCGATCTTCTGGTCTTTGCCGTCTTCCTTGAGCTGAAAGTTTTCTTTTTGCAGTCCGGCAACCGGGCCGCCGTGCTCGTCGGTTACGGTGACGAACACGTTGACCAGTTTCACGTCGGCCTTAAAAGTTGTGTCCGAGTCCTGCGCCACACAGGCCATGGCAGTGGCGCCTACCATCACAGCAAGCCAGATTTTTTTCATACGGGGACATTCATTTGGATGCGGGCTGCCTGCTGGCTGTGCCCGTCGGCCGAGCGATTTCTTCTGGAAAGGGCTCGCCATCCGCCCAAACGGCGCCATCTTCGAAATATTCCTTCTTCCAGATGGGTACGGTCTTCTTAAGCGTGTCAATCATCCAGCGGCACGCCTCAAACGCGGGACCGCGGTGCGCCGACGCAACCACGATCAAGACACTGGTTTCGCCGATTTCCAGCCGGCCCAGGCGATGGACGAGAGTAACTTCCCGGACAGCAAAACGCGACTGTGCTTCGTCCCTCAGTGCCTCCATTTGCTTGAGCGCCATCGTCTCATATGCTTCGTAGTCGAGGTAGAGTGTGCGGCGTCCGCGAGTGTTGTCGCGGACCACACCTTCAAAAACAACCGCCGCGCCGTCTTGCCCCACCTTGATCCGGTCGAGTTCGGTTTGGGTGGAAATCGGCTCACGCACGATGCGAACCGCAGCGCTGGCGCTGGTCCCCCCCGACCCTCCACTCACCGGCGGCAGCAAGCCAACTTCGTCGCCGCCACGCAGGAGATGGTCCAGGCCTGAATATTCCTGATTTACTGAAACAGCCAGCGCGGGCAGCAGGGACTCTAGCCGGGGCGCCTGACTCTGGTAGTGAGACAGCACGGCTTCAAGCCGGGATCCCTCGGGCAGTTCCAGAGTGTCGCTGGACCGGCCAAACAGGTCTTTCAAAATGCCGAAAAAGAGTACGCGAATCTGCATCCGGTTCTGACGCCTACGCCCACCAGTGTAGCGCGTCCGCGGACGACTTCAGAGGTGCTGTAAGAACTGACGGGTAGAGACGCGGCGTGCCGCGTCTGCTTTCGCGGTCAGCGAGGTCGCTGCCGACGGAGACCGTCGCGTTTCTACCCATCACCCACCGAAAGTCTCCCTGGACGGTCAATTACCTCCGTAATCGTGCAATAGGTCACTTTCCGTCATAGGCTTATGTCCGAAGCTCCAGAAGCCCGAGGAGGGGTTCCATCTCCACCGCTGCCCAAACCGATGCCATCCGTAACGCGTCTGCGCGGGCGTTTATCCACAGCCTGAACATCCTCGTGAAATACACGCGGCTGTATGGCGTGAAGCACAAGCGCACAGAAGGCCAGTTCCAGATCACCTGGAAAGAGTTGCAGGAGGGCCTGCCCAAGACCGGTGAGATGGGATTTCTACTGGGCGTGGCCGACAACAAACTTCTGCTCGACGGCACGCCTCTGGAAACCGGCCAGGCGGAACGCAGCTTCGCGCAACTGTTGACGGCGGCCGGGCTTGCCAGCATCCACTTTTCCAGTAAGGTTACCCTCGATGACTTCACTCGTTTGGTAACCGCCTTTGCCATGGGCGGATCCAAGGCGCAGGATTTCGCCAGGCAGCTCAAGGAAACGCTCGGCGATAACAAAAATTCTTCGATCAAAATTAATGAAGTAAAGTTTGTCGCGGCCGATCCCACGACCGGAGAAATCTCGGTGGCCGCGCAACTGGCCGCGCAGTCGCTGGGACCGGAATTCAAACAGTGGTTGAACGATCCGCAAAAAATGCTGCAACTGATCGCCGCCGCCCAGGGAGCAAGTTCCGGCGGCTCCGGCGAGCCTGGCGGAGCGCCGCTGGGTACCGTACCCAGTGTCCCGATCGCCCATGGTGGCGGTGCCGGTACCGGGGGCGGCGGGGGAGTCTGGGACGGAGCGACTGTTCCCTTGCAGGAAGAGGAAGTGATTCAGGCCATCCGCATGCTCACGCACTTCGGCCAGGCGGCGCAAGATCCCAATGCCAGCGCCGAAACCCTGACCATGGAGTTGAGCAAGGCTCCCGAAGGCGCCAAGCTCAATCTGAGCGCGCTGCTTGAAAGTTTGTCGCACCAGGTTACGACCGTAGCCGAAGAAACCGACACGCCTCTGCTGATGAAGGCCGCCGAGCACATGGCCATCCGCTTCGCCCTCGACCGCTATCAGAAGGGCGAAGTCAAGGTCAATGCCGTGCACCAGATGATGGAGCACATGAGCCGTCAGATGGACACACTCCGGCAAATCCTGCGCGTGCAGGAAGACAAGATGGGCAAGGCCGGCATTCTGGTCGAGTCGCACGCCGACATTCTCGACCGCATGTTCTGGGCGGAAGTTCCGGAAGCGGGCAAGAAGAGCGTGTTGCTCTCCAGCGAAGCCGCCTGCGTGCCTCCGCGCAACATTCGCCAGTTTGTGGAGATGCTGCTCGAGCGCGACGACCAGGAAATTGCCGCTAAGATCCTTACAAACTATTGCAGCTGCCTCGATGCCAAGGATCTGGAACCGCGGCGCAAGACGGCCATCGGTCTGGCCCAAATCGCGGACCTGTACGCCAGCGCTTCCGAAGAAGTGATGCCCAACGCCATCTCCAAGATCGGCGAAAAACTGGCCCATGAAAGTGACAACGAAGTCCAGAGCCTGCTGAACGCGGCCTTCACCCGCTTCGGACAGGAGGCCTGCACGCGCAAGCAATATAAAGCCGTTGCGGAAGTCTGCTTGTCGCTGGTCGATATCGGCAAGGAACGGCCTCTCCTGGTGCAGGATCTGCGCTCCCGCGTCGGCATTGAGAACCGGCTGCCGGAGATGCTCGAAGAGGCCATCAACGCTCCCGAAGTTCCCGATGAACTCATCAACGTGCTGCAACAGATTCCACGGAGTTCAGTCGAACACCTCTCTGACCGCTTTTTCCGTTCCCAGAAGCGGGTCGAGTGCGACCGCATCGTCGAACTCGTCGGAGAACTAGGTTCGCCAGCGGTAGAAGACCTGCGAGACATCCTGCGCACGGGCCAGCCCCGCCAGGCAGCTTCCTGTATCGGACTACTGAGCCGCCTCGGTGTGACCACGCTGCTCGAACTCTTGCCCACACGCATGACGGAGTTCAACCGCTTCTACCAGGATGTGATCGTCCGACAGATCGCCTACGGCGCCGCCCCCGACCGCGGACGCACCCTTCTGGAACTTCTGGAGTTGCTCGATCCTCTGATTCTGCCCGAAGCCATCGACGAAATCGGTATGAGCCTGGACCGCACCGCCAGTTCCAGCCTGATCGCAATGGCCAGCGCCGGCGAAGCCGCGAACCGTCCACCCTTCGTGCAACTCAAGGCTATCGAATCTCTCGGCCGCCTGCGCGAGACCGAAGCCGTTCCCGTACTGCGAAGCATCGTAGAAGAGAAAAAAATCTTTGGGCATGCCCAGCACCGTGAATTACGTGTGGCTGCCGCGCAGGCGCTCTCCAAAATCGATCCCCGTTACGGCGCGCAGGTCCTGTCTGAGAGCGGCCTGGAATCCTCGGATCTCGCGCTAAGCCCTCTCGATCCCGCGCCCGCCTGCCCCTGGGTTCGGCAGCGGCGCTACGAGCGCGTGATTCTTCCCAAAACCTTCGATGCGACCCTCAGCAGTTCCTGGGGCAAATCCAACATCGTGATGCGCGAGATGAGCCTCGGCGGCGGCATGGGCACACGCAGCGACAACCTCCGCGTAGGATCCGAGGCCCACGTCGACATCTCGGTCGGCATGAAGAAAATCCGCGGCGAGGTTCTCCTGCGCCGCGCCCGCGTCAACGAAATCGGCTTTGAGTTCGTCAGCATGGACCTGGACAGCCGTTACCGCCTGCGCCGCGCCCTGGTCGAAGCTTCGGTAAAAGCTCCGGAAAATCGCACGTCCACCTGGGACGGCGAACGCAAAACGTAACTCACCCGGGAAGTGTCTATTTTGTGTACACGCCCGTTTTACAGCAACTACTGAAGTGTTTCACGACCTGGCCCGAACGGATCCGCAGGCATGACTCCTCTGTAGGGATAGATCACTGTGTTTATCGGAGGACTGCATCGTCCGAGATGCAGTCCTTCGTGCGGTACTGACATGCTTCACGAAGCCATGCTACGGCAGAACCACTACGGTCCCTACCATCCCGAGAGTGTCATGAAGAGCACAGATATAGCGATAGGTGCCTCGCTTGGTGAAAGTTACACGGAAGCGCGTTACGCCCAGAGAGGATTGTGGTAGACCAATCCGGTCCTCGGGAGCGGCCTGGATGAAACCTGAGTGGACGCTATCGGCGCTGGAGTTAATCACGCCGTGACGAGCACCATCAGAATCAACGGTGACGTTTGCGGAGGGGGGGATGGGGTTTTCCGGTTCCACGCCAAAAGTGATGGTGTGCGGGGTAATAGGGTCGTCATTTCCCCATTCGACCGTGTCCCCAACGTGGATCCTAACTCGCTTCTGCATAAAACGCAGAATCGAGACGGTATGCTTGCCGCCGGTGGTCGCAATCACGCGTCCTACACCTGCGATGACATCGTTGCCCGCGCCGTGCCCCACGAGGTGTCCGGTGTAGTCTTGCTTAGTGATTAGGGCCCGGCGGTCGAGTTTGTCTTCGTTGTCGTAGAACGCCTGGTCGTGTGGAAGGGACTCGGATGCGGCGAGAACATGGACCGCGCCGGTCATGTTTTCATGGAACAGGCAGGCGAACTTGAAGTTGCCGGTCGTAGGGAATATCACCGTAAACGTCTGTCCGTTGAACATCGGCGGAGTTGAAACGCAAGCCGAGCCGTCGAAGGGCGAATTGTCAGGCGAGTAGCCGGGACATCCGACGGAAAAGGGGTTTCGGACCTGATTCTCCGTCAGGAACGTGAGGGTATGGGGTTCGTCGGTTGCGAAGGTCCACGTAATGCTGTCGCCCGCATGGATCCAGATCTCATTGGGCAGAAAGGCCAGCGCTTGCGTTCCTTTGTTGCCGCTCTGGGCGCCGATGGAGGCGTTCCACTGAGCTTGCAACAGTTGCGGTAGCAAAAAAAGTGTGGCGACAAACAACAGTAGAGGTTTTCCCCAAGATCGAGGTAGGTGGCACGTATGCATGGTTTCTCCTAATTTGACGTGACAATACGCTGGGTGTGAATTGCGCGATCGAGCGAGAAATTGCCGACCAAAGCTGGAAGTGCCGGCCCGGAGCGCGTCCACCTGCTGCTACCCCCCAAGGACGGGGTGGGTCTACGGGCGTGCCAAGCATACACCCTTTGCAGATCTCGCGAAGCCTGACCGCTTTGGCCGCGATTTCCTTGGGCCGCAAAGGTGAAATATCGGCATTTCTTAAACTGCGAGAACAAGACAAAACGCCCCAACTCTTCTGAGTCACGGGACGCTAGTTGAACGCCATCCGCCGAAGTCGGCTCATCACTGCGCTCACTGTGGGTTTGCGGGTGGGAATCGCTTTGACGAACTACATCTGTCTTGGTTTGGGATACGAAACTAGCCGCCCCGCCGTCCCAAACGCTTGGAGACTTGGCAAGGCTAACCTCCCTGACAAGCGTGTGATGGTGCCTAATGAACAGCAAAAAGCCTCCGCCGTGGCGGAGGCTTTCTTACGACCTAATCAGCAATTACACAACCTTGACGAAGATAATCACGAGCGTAAACAACACGAGCGACTCGATAAACGCCAATCCAAGAATCAGCGCCACCTGAATGAACGACCGCGCTGCAGGATTGCGGGCCATCGCCTCGCAAGCCGCTGCGCCCACTTTGCCTTGCCCTTGCGCCGCCAGTCCCGAAGCGATGGCAATGGCAAAACCCGCGGTAATCGCAACCCAGTTGGTACCGCCATGAGCCGCATCGCCGCCCTGCGCGAACGCAGGCACAGCCAGGACGGAAAGCATCATCAGCACAAACAGCAACATCCACATCTTCCGCATTGTGTTTTTCTCCTTATGAATTTGCCCCAGGAGGTGGTTGACCCCGCGCCTTGGGAGACCGGAGCCCTCACGCTGGAAAGCAGGAAACCAGTTCTCAGTTCCCGGTTCTCAGTTCTCAGAAAAACGCTCATCACTGAGAACCGAGAACCGGGAACCGAGAACTGCCTTCTAGTGTTCCTGCGCCGTAGCCTCGCCCAGATACACGCAGGCGAGCAGCACGAAAATATAGGCTTGCACTAACGCGACGCCGATGTGCAGGCCCTGGAAGACCACGGGAATGCCCAGCGGAATCAGCGAGAAAAATACCAGCGTCACCATCTCGCCCGCGAACATGTTGGCAAACAGACGAATCGTCAATGACATGATCCGCGCCAGATGACTGAATATCTCGATTGGAAACATCAGGAGCGGCAGGAGGAGGCGCACCACCAGCGGCATCTCCTTATCCTGCGGCCCGATGAAATGTTTCAGGTATCCAACGGGGCCGTTCTTCCGCACGCCGTAGTAGTTGTAATAAATAAACGTCAGCAACGCGCATCCCAGTGGAACCACCGGCACTGCCGTAGGGGACTCCAGTCCCGGAACCAACCCGATCAGATTCCCACTCAGAATGAACATTCCGAGGGCAGTGAGGTAGGGCACGAATCGATCCGAGTCATGGCCAATGGTTTCGTGGGCCAGGTTGCTCATGAATCCGTAGATGCCCTCCATAGCCAGTTGAAGGCCGCCCGGCTTTTCCACCGATAGCCGCATCCGTACCAGCACGAAAAACAAGGTCAGCAGCAAGACGACCAGCACTTCCATCGCGAACGCGTTGGTAATCGGCGTAGCGGGATTCTTCACAGGAAGGCCAAGCGCGTGCAGCAGCGCCACCAAGGGCCCGCCAAAGAGACGGTTCAGGAACTGCGTGAAGACCAGTTGCTCCATAAGATTTCAGAACCGCTACGAGCCCCGTGCTTCGAGCTCGAAACTGCAAAAATCTCGAAGGTTTAAGCTCGAAGCTCGCGACTCGTAGCTCGCAGCTACCTCCGGCGAAACGCCACGTAAGCCTCAACCCCTGCCTCAATCATCATCGCAGCCACAGGCAGACTCAGCCCCCACAGGAACCCTCGGAAGGCCAAACCGGAACTTTTAAAGATAACATAGGCAGCAATCCCCACCAACCCGTAACGCAGCAGAAACCGCGCCACAACGGCCCATCCGCGCTCTTTGCTCCCCTGGTTAACGACGCGATCGCCGAGCGCTTCGACGCCCCCGATCAGCATCCGAAAATTGATGTAGGAAACCGCCGCCCCCGCCCCTACTCCGATCGCTCCTATCCACCCATAACGCCAATACACCGGCCCCAGCAGCAGAACTCCAACAACCAACATAGTCCGCAGCATCCGGGGAATCGCCCGGGCATAGAACGAATCGAACTGCGGACTGACTTCAGGATGGGGAGGACTAGACATCCTTGGAAGACGACACGGCCATGCGAATCATCTGCGTGAATCCCAGGACCGCGCCCAGCAGCAGTCCCACCAGGTAGACCCACTTCGTGTGCAGCCAGTAATCGAGCAGTTTTCCCAGCAGCAATCCCGCCAGAATTCCCGCCGGAATAATAAAACCGATCTCGGAGTAACGCGCCAACGCAACCAGCGGCGCCTTCTTCTCCGGCTTCATTGGCTCCGTCATGAAGAGGATTGTAAATCAGCCACGCGCCCCAGACCCTCGCACAAGAGTGTCCGACTTCCACGAGCACCGGAACTTCTGAAAAGAAATAGCGGTAGCCGGAGAGCTACACTTCCGCCGGATCGCCAAGTTAATCATCGTTCCAAAATCACCGCGCCGCCTGAAACCCCTCCACCAGGTCACGGATTCGCAGGGCATCTGCCTTGCGATGACCATGGCTCCGAATGGGATCAGTACCTCCACTCGACTCGATCAGAATGTCCGACCAGAAGACTCCCGTCGCAATCTTCACAGAAGCCACCTGAGAGATCGAAATGCTTTCCTCATTGCTGCCAAACAAACGTCTCTTGACGCGACTTACGCGCAGCCGGTTGACCACAATCCGCGTCGGGAACCACAGGTTTCCATGAGTCCACCGGCTGGCGCTGAAGGTTTCCTCGGATGCAATCGGATTCGGACTCAGACCCATTCCAGCGCCCCCTTTTTCTAGAAGCCAATAATCAGGATGCCTTCATCACAAGGCAGTGTCACGGACACATCTAGCGAACTCGTTGCCACACCAGCGTTTCCTCAACCGTCACCCCGCTCATGGTCTTGAACGGCGGCGGCGTGAGCCGCAGTTGGTTCCCACTCATTTCAAATTTCCGTTTGCGGTCCCGTCCTACCTTGTTCGGATCCAATGAAAGTTGAGTGTGATGGACCACGTACCCCTGTTTTGCGTCGACATCGTAGGTTCCGGAGTAAGCCTCAAACCCGGCCACTGTGGTCATGGCCTCGTCGCGAGTAGGTTCGTCGTCGGACTTCCACTTCGGGCGATCGGGATTCATCAGCTGCACTCCCATGTGGCCCGTCGCATCGTAAAAAATGTATCCCACCGCATGCGGCCCAAGATCAGGGTCCGGCGCGACCTGACCGTCAGGTTGCCGCACTTCGATTCGAACCAGTTTCCAGAGTCCGACGAAACTCGCAGTCGTCCCGGATGGAGGCTCGCTACCAGAAGTCCACATCGTCACGCAGCAGCACGCAACGAACACCGCCACCTTCTTCATAACTCCTCCAAGATTGACCTCGCATCCTAAACGCCGGCCGGGACACCATCAAGCACTAAAGATCATCCCGCAACATGTTCCCGGGACACTGTTCATCCGAGAGTTACCCGGTGATACGAGAGTGACTTTCATTGCCGCTCCGGACGTGGAATGATCGGACTCGCCATGCGCCGCCACTCGCTCATCGTTCTTCTGCTCGTAATCGCATCCACCGCCGCCTTCGCGAAAACCGAAATTGGCCAACTCAACCAGGCAAAATTCCGCATCGATATCCCCGACAACTGGAACCACGGACTGGTCATGTACTGCCACGGCTATAGCCCGGAGGCGGGGGCCTTCAAAGAGAAGACACTCGACCCGTCGCTCGCCGTGTTTCTGAAGGCGGGATACGCCGTTGCGCAGTCCGGCTATTCCGCCGGAGGGTGGGCTGTCGAGCAGGCGGTAGTCGACACCGAAGTCCTCCGCCAATACTTCGCCGAAAAGTATGGCAAACCCACCGAAACCTTTGTCTCCGGTAACTCCATGGGCGGCCTGCTCACGGTACTGATGATCGAGAAATATCCCGACACCTACGATGCCGGCCTGGCCCTGTGCGGTGTGATCGGACCATCGGCGCGAGTCCTGCAGAAGGCCTTCGACGACCGCGTCGTCTTCGACTACTACTTTCCCGGATCGCTGCCCTCGCCGGCAAAAGTTCCACCCAGCTACGAAATCTCGGAGAATCTGACGAAGGAAGTCTTGCGAGCCCTCAACAAGAAACCTTCCGCCGCAGCCGCCATACGCACCTATACCGACGTCCATTCCAATCAGGAACTCGCCGGCGGAATCGTGTTTCTAACCTATGTCCTGAAAGATATCGAGCAGCGCAGCGGCGGCAATCCCTTCGACAACCGCAACACCATCTACACCCGCCTGCCCGCCAGCGACGCAGTCAACGATCACATCGCCCGCTACGAGGCCGACCCCGGCGCCCTAACTTATTTGCAGCAGTTCTACACGCCCACCGGACGCCTGACGCGCCCCGTCCTGGCCATTCATACCAGCTATGATCCGCTTGTCTCTCCCGAAATTCCGAGCAACTATTTTCTGACCGCTCGCGAAGCCGGCGCCGGACAGTTCTTCGTCCAGCAGTACGTAAAACATGGCGGACACTGCAACATCAAACCCGCTGAAGTCGACCGTGGTTTTACCGAATTATTGGCATGGAAGAAGAACGGAAAATCGCCGAGGGCCGGCTGGTTGAGTATGGAGACGACGCCCGCAGCGCACAAAACTTCTGCGCACAAGCCAGCTAAGAAGACTGCGAAGAAACACTGATCGGCCGGTCGGGAAGCAGAAAAGCGGCACGGGCGGCGTCAGACGCCAGGGTGCTGGGCTGATAATAGCGAGCCAGAACGCCTCCGGTTCCGTGCTCCCAGATCAGCAGATCGGGATTGTGGACCGCGAACTCTTCCCACGCCTGCAAGTGGTCAGCCAGCATCATCCGCTCGCGAATCAAGAACAGGTACGCCCAGGTGATGGTCTCGTGGTACAGATCCGGCTTCCCTTGCGCTGTAGCAAAGCGTTGCAACGCGTCCGAGAATTTTTGCAGCGCCTCAAGAACGGGAAACTGCGACAGATACGCAAACGCCACGCGGATGTGATCGGCGTGATGAAACGATCCGCCGGGAGCCTTGCCCTGTTCGAATTGTTGGATGATTTCTTCGTTGGTCATATTCTTCCGTTCGGTGTGGACACTCCACCTCGGCCAGCCATCACCGCCCAAGCCGCAGCCACATAAACCACTAGCGACCCCACATTCCACCATCCATGCAGCAAGTGGAGAACGACGGCCAGCACCAAAATCACGATCAGCAACCAACCCCCGACAATCAGTGTCCGCGGAATCAGGAACAACACGGCTCCCACCATCTCGCCCCACGCCAGAGCCATGCGGATGAAGTCCGGCAACCCAGTCTTGGCAAACGAATGCGCCGAGCCCGGCGAAAACGCAAACACCGCCGCCTCCACGAGAATCACCAAGCCAAGCGCCCACTGTAAGGCGATCAGAGAACAGCGCGCACGATCGTTGATCATTTCTTCTTCTCCGATGAAGTCTTGCCTCCGCCACGCCGCCTGATTTCTGTCAGGCGATGGCTCGCGTTGGAGTCAAGGTCCAGCCCGTAGAACTTCTTCAATTCCTGAATCCTCTCCAGCGATGCCTGACTGAAGGGAGTCTTGCCATCAAACGCATGCAGCACGATGCCTTCCAGCAGATCGCCCAGCGTCATGTCGTGATATTCGGCAAATCCCTTCAGCACTTTGAGGATTCGCTTTTCCATGCGAACGCCGGTCTGCACGCGCTCGATTAAGAATTGCGGTTCGGTAGTCATTGGTACCATTATACCATGGTACCATTATCCGACTCCTCAAACAGCACTGTCATCCTGAGCGAAGCGAAGGGCCCGCTTTCCTCTCGTTCGCCAAGAGAGCGGATCCTTCGCTTCGCTCAGGATGACAGTGCTACGAGAGTTCGAGACAGTGCCGATCAGGCACCGACCAGCCAGCAACGGTCCCCGGCGCTCTTGTTTATAATCGGAGGTTTCCAGCACCAAGGACGCTAATTGTCACTCGACGAAAATATCTACGATATCCGCCGCGAGAAGCTGAAGAAGATCGAAGCTCTCGGGCAGCCCGCCTATCCGACCAAGTACAACTTCAGCCACACCGTCCCCCAGATTCTGGCGCAGTACAGCGGCGAAACCGGCGAGGATCTGGAAAAGACCCGCGTCCACGTGCGCGTCGCCGGACGCATCATGGCCATCCGCCTGATGGGCAAAGCCGGCTTCGCGCACCTGCAGCAGGACGGCCAGCGGCTCCAGTTCTACGTCAAGAAAGATGCCATCGGCGACGCCGGCTTCGAACTCTGGAAACTGCTCGACCTGGGCGACCACGTCGGCGTCCGCGGATATCTCTTCCGCACCCGCACCGGCGAACTCAGCATTCACGCCGACGAACTGACCTTCCTCGCCAAAGACCTCCTGCCCCTGCCCGAGAAATGGCACGGCCTGACCGACGTCGAACTGCGCTACCGCCAGCGTTATGTCGACCTGGTGATGAATCCCGAAGTCCGCGAAGTTTTTCTCAAGCGCAGCAAGTTGGTGCAGTCGTTCCGCCGCCATCTCGATTCGCAAGGCTTCATCGAAGTCGAAACCCCGATGATGCATCCCATCGCCGGCGGCGCCGTCGCGCGTCCCTTCAAGACCCATCACAACACGCTCGACATGGACTTATTTCTGCGCATCGCGCCCGAGCTGTATCTGAAACGCCTGACCGTCGGCGGCTTCGATCGCGTCTACGAAATCAATCGCAACTTCCGCAACGAAGGTCTGGGCTGGCGCTGGAATCCCGAATTCACCATGCTCGAGGCCTACCAGGCCTACACCGACTATCTCGGCATCATGAACACGACGCAGGGCGCGATCGAGCAGGCCGTCCGCGACGTAACCGGCGGCACGAAAACAAAGTGGGGCGAGCACGAAATCGACTGGGCGAGCACGAACTGGCGGCGCATGACCATGCGCGAGGCCATCGTGCACTTTTGGCTGGAGAACGCTGGAGCCAAGCCCAACGTAAGCGATTTTGCGACCCACGATGCGGTCAAGAATCTGGTGATGCGCCTCCGCGACGCTCAAATCAAAATCGCCTATGATCCCAATGAACCCGCCGGCAAGACCATTGCCGGTATCTTCGAAGCGATCGCCGAAGAACACCTCGTCCAGCCCACGATCATCTACGAATTTCCCACGGCAATTTCGCCGCTGTCGAAGCAGAAGCCCGACGAACCCGACTGGACCGAGCGCTGGGAAATTTTCGCTGGAAAAATGGAAATCGCCAACGGATTCAGCGAACTCAACGATCCCGAAGACCAGCGCCGCCGTTTCGAAGGCCAACTGAAAGAACGCGAGCGTGGCGACGAAGAAGCCCACCAGATGGATGAAGACTACATCCGCGCCCTCTCCTACGGCATGCCTCCCGCGGGAGGCGTCGGCATCGGCGTGGACCGCCTGGCCATGCTGCTTACCGATTCACATACCATCCGCGACGTGATTCTGTTTCCCCTGCTGCGACCGGAAAAGCATGCAACCGCCGAGAACGCCGAGCACGCAGAAGAAAAGTAGCCCTCGGCTGTAGCGCCGGCGCCCCGCGGCAGTCGCGCCGCCGCCCGCGCCGACTTTGCCCGCAACTTCCGGATATACTGCGACCCCATTCTTCCGTCAGAATCAATAACTGGGAACCGAGAACCGAGAACTGCCTTTATGTCCTTCGCCTTCGACTCCTCTGAACGCCGCAAACTCGGCTATCGCCTTATTGACCACATCGACGCCTTCTACTCTTCCCTGCCCGACCGTCCCGTGCAGCAACCGGACGATCAGCGCACCTACGGCCCGCTCGACGATCCCATGCCGGAAGAAGGTGCCGACCCGGCCGAAGTGCTCGACCAAATCTGCCGCGAAATGGTCGATCAGGGCTTCCACGTCCCCGCCGCGAATTATTTCGGCCTGATGAATCCTACGCCGACCTACATGGGCTTTCTCGGCGAAGCGCTGGTGGCCGGACTGAATCCGCAACTCGCGACGCTGGCGCGTTCACAATTAGCCTCGAAGATCGAAATCGAAACCCTGCGCTGGATCGGCGAACGCGTTGGCTGGCCGGGACCTTTCAACGGAACGTTTACCAGCGGAGGCAACGAAGCGAACTTCAGCGGCCTGGCACTGGCACTGGCGTGGAAATTCCCTGACGCGATCGACGATGGCATCGCGACCATCGGCGCGCAACCAATCGTCTATGCCTCCGCGGAATCACATCATTCGCTCGACAAGTCCTCCGGCCTGCTTGGCATCGGACGCAAAGCCCTGCGCCGGATCGCGATTAATGACCAACTACAGATGGACCCAGCCGCGCTCGACAGCGCCATCACATCCGACCTGCGAGCCGGACGCAAACCGTTCTGCGTGGTCGCCACCGCCGGCACCACCAGTTCAGGAATCATCGACGACCTTCCAGCGATCGCCGAGATCTGCCGCCGCCACCAACTCTGGCTTCACGTCGATGGCGCCTATGGCGGGTCTTTGATTTTTTCTGATAAACATCGGCATCTGATCCGTGGCATTGAAGAGGCAGACTCGATCACCATTGATCCCCACAAATGGCTGGCCGTGCCCTTCGCGGCGGGAGTGATCCTCACCTGCCATCCCGAAATTCTGGAGCCCGCTTTCGCTGTCCACGCCCCCTACATGCCCAAAGCTGCGGGCGCGGTGTTACCCGACAACTCCAAAATCAGCACCCAGTGGACCCGCCGCATGAATGCCATGAAACTCTGGCTCACCCTGAAAGTTCATGGGAGAAAGGCGTACGAGGACCACATCGACCGGCAAATGATCCTGACGCACAGCTTTGCCGATTGGGTGAGGAGTTCCGAGCCGTTCGAATTAGCGGCGCCCATGATCGTGCCGATCGTGAATCTGCGGGCGAAGGGAATCGCCGATCTCCAAAAGAGAGCGGCCCTTCATTGCGCCATCGTAGACGAGGTAACGCGCGACGGCCGGCGCTGGATTTCAGAAACGATCGTGAACGGTGAAAGCGTGATCCGGGCGATGGTCGTCAGCTACCTGACGGAGGAACGTCACCTCGCGGCGCTCCAGGATGCCCTCGTGACTGCGGCTCGCTCCCGTCTGTCAGCCGTTGTGCATTCCCGATAACGGCGACTCGCGTAATGCAAACACAAACAGCAAAGCGCTACCGACCCAGCGTCCCAAGAACGCTACGGTAGCGCCGCCATAAATCGACCTGCAACTGACCTGAGCATGGCCAAATGCCATCACCACTTCAAGTAATT
Organism: uncultured Acidobacteriota bacterium; assembly: GCA_963799305.1. Taxonomy (GTDB): domain Bacteria; phylum Acidobacteriota; class Terriglobia; order Terriglobales; family Acidobacteriaceae; genus Acidiflorens. The sequence continues at coordinate 81,077 of CAWCWX010000008.1, forward strand.
GTTTAGGTTCGGGCCCGGGGGAGTCGTTATTTAGTCTCTTCCGGATGCTTTTTCGGCGCGGCCTTGCCCACCTTGTCCGGACCGAAATTCTTGGACAGGTAGTTCAGCAAAGCCGGGCGATCCGAGTCTGCGATGTCTGCACCCAGGCCGGTCATCTTCTCGAGCTCATTCGACCATTCCTGACGAGTCAAGTGCTGCTCCGTGATCCGGGCAGCATTGTGGCACTGTGTGCAGGTTGCCTTCACTTTGGCCTGCATCGGCCCCGGCGGCAATGGCTTGGTCTGCGCGACGGCCAAGCTCAAGGACATCAACAGAAACATTGGAAGAGAAACGCGTGCGAGCAAGCTGGATCCCCAAGTACTCACGGCTGCTGGAAGCCGATCAGAGTCACCCCACGGGTGCTGCTCATATCGTAGCAGAGGTCAGAGGTCAGAGGTCAGAGGTCAGAGGTCAGAGGTCAGAGGTCAGAGGTCAGAGGTCAGAGGAAGCGAATCTTACCCGGAAAAGCATGTCAAACAATTTCTTGGCCGTTCCTGTCACCCGTGACCTTTGACCTCTGACCTTCTCTCACCGCCGGTCAATCATCCGCACCGCTTCCAGCGTCGTATTCCCTACGATCTCCAGGCTCCTGGGACTAAGCTTGTCCAATGTATCCTGCGGAGTGTGGTGGAAGACGTTGTTATAGCCGTAATCAAGGTCGATCACGTCAAGACTGGGGACTCCGCGTTTCACAAAAGGCAGGTGATCGTCTTCAATCGGCCCGGCGCGAGCGTAAAAATGCGACTGCACTCCTCCCCGGGTGGCGGCGGCATACATCAAATCGCTCAGCCAGCGAGTGGAATTGGTTTCGCGATCGATGTTCAAGTCGGCATCCCCGATCATATCCATCACCAGCAGGGCTTTGATCTTCTTCAGCGTGCCGTCCTTCTCCCACTTGTCCGCCAGATGGCGCGTGCCGTATAGACTGTCGGTGTCCGACCATTCCCTTACCGCTTCTTCTCCGTCGGTCCAGACCAGCCAGACACTGTATCCCTCGCGCGTTTTACCCCGCAGTTGGTTGGCGTATTCGAGCAGGATTGCAGCCGAGGATCCGCCATCGTTCGCGCCTACAAATCCCACATTGCGCAGCGGATAATTCGTATCGTAGTGCCCCAGGATCACGATGATCCCGTCTTTCTTCCCGGGATATTTCGCGATGATATTCCGCACCGGGAACTTCCCTTCCGCCGTGTCCGCGGTAAAAGCGTCGTCCTCGACTTGATCGCCCCTCAGATGCGAGAGGATGTAGTTCTCGACCTTCTTATGATTCTCACTACCCATTGGGCGTGTTCCGAACGCCACGATGTCCTTGATGTATCCAAAAGCGCGCTTCGAATCGATCTGCGGCAGCGGCCCGGGATCGGGAGGATAGCTAGGCGCCGGTTCCGGCGCTGCTGCAGTAACTGCAGGGGCATTCTGCGTTGGAGTTGACGACGATCCCTTGCTGCACGCTGTCGTCGCCAGGACAGAGATCAGCACGGTTAAAAGAAATCCTAACCATCTGGGAACAGGGAAGGAAACTGAGGTCGACGGACCGCTCTCTATCTTGATTGCCGTCATGTCTTCCCCTGTGTACCTCCGTACCCCCGCGGCTAAGAACTTTTCTTTTCTTCCCGCTTCTTCCGCTGCGTAGGATGCACCAACCAGGCAATCCCGATGCTCAAAACGTACAGCGCGATCATCGGCGCGGCAAAGATGCACATGTTCAGAATGTCGGTGGTGGGAGTCAGGATCGCCGCTGCCACAAAAATTCCCAGAATCGAATAGCGCAAGTTGCGCCACATCCACCCCGCCGTCACGATCCCCATGAGCGACAGAAAAAACACCAGGATCGGCATTTCGAAAATCACACCCAAGCCAATGATCACGGCCAGAAACAACGAACTGTATTCGCCCAGAGTGATCATCGCCTGAAAATCCTTGCCGTAGCCGATCAGGAACACGAGCGCTTGGGGGAGCACCAGTCTGTATCCGAAATACCCGCCGAGAAGGAAGAGCGCGACCGTCGAGAACATGAACGGGAAGACGTAGCGCTTCTCGTTCCGGTAGAGGCCGGGAGAAATGAACAGCCACACCTGATAAAGGACAAACGGCGAAGCCACGAACAATCCCGCCATCAGTCCGACTTTCAGGTAGAGATTGAAAGGCTCCGTCGGATTCAAGTAGACGAGTTTTGAGTTGATTCCGTTTTTTTGCAGGGCCTCCAGAACCGGGCGCTGCATGACGTTATAGATCCGCTCGGAGTAATTCCAGCAGAGGAGGAAACCGCCCCCCATGGCAATGATCGAATAAATAATTCTCCGCCTCAGCTCCTCGAGGTGTTCGAGGAAGCCCATGGTCGGCATTTCATCCTTGACGGGTTCGTCCGCGGACGAAGACGCGGTCGCCTCAGGCATCGGGAGCTACCTTCGGGGCGGGTGACGGTACGGGATCGGACACGCCTTCTGCCTCCGACTCGGCTTTCGCTTCGACAGCTTCGAGCCTCGCGGCGGGCGGAGGATTGAAAATCCGGCTGGCCAGAGAGTTCAACGGCGCCTGCAGCGGAGGCAGGATTTGCGGCTTCACTTCGCTTTCGAGCGCACTAATTTCCGACTCGATCTGGGCCTTGAACTCGCTCGAGGCCCGCTTGAACTCGTTCATGAAGCGCCCGATCTGGCGCCCGATTTCCGGTAGTTTCTTCGGCCCGAAGATCAGCAGGGCCAGAATGAACAGGAACACCATCTCTGAAAAGCCGAGATCCATGTTCGTATGATAATGCTAGAGAGGCACGCCCGGCCACTTTCGGACTCCCGAAAAGAAAAATCGGCCGCAGAGCCGAGACCCTGGGGCCGAAGTCAAATTAAACCGCAACGAACCTCAGTTGGTGCCTCCACAGTGGGAATGCGTCCTTTATATTTGAATGGCTCGCGGCCTTTGGTTAACACAAAATGAAATTGCGCTCAATAAGCTACCAATCTGTTGCGCACCCCTGTGGATAATAATTGACACTGACCTAACACAAACCAAGGCCTTTTCACCGCCTTCCGAACGTGTACCCGATCGAAATTCCATACCGCACCGCCCGAGCCGAGCTGAACTCCTGATTGTCATTCACCAGATACAAGTGCGCCTCAGGCCGCACAAAGAAGTTTCTCCCGGGATAAAGTTTCAGACCAACCCCAAAGTGCCCCATGAAGTGGTTGATGGTTACATAGTTCTTGCAGGTGTAGTAATCGCAACTCTGGAAAGGCTGGTAATACCGCGTGGCCTCTGAACCTAGACCTGCCAGGAATTCCAGATAAGTTCGATCAGCAAGCTTCGGCGCGTAGATCGCATTAAAGTCATAAAACATTGGCCGATTAGGCTGCACGCCCAGCCAATCGCCACGTGTCGCCTTCCACGCGAATTCTCCCTGAAAACCGATGTCCTTGAAGAGAATCACGTCAGCGCTAAAGCTGGGATACGCACCGCCGGTCAGCGACTGCGGAGTATGACTGCTATCCGCCTCATTGGCGGACGGCGCCGTCAACGTGTTAATGCCGAAAGCCACGTCGATCTGTTGTTGCGCCAGGGCGGAAGCAGAAAGCAATAGGAGGATTACGCAGGTGAGAACTGCGAAACCGACGCGAGACAATTCTGGACCTTTCAAGAGGACCTCCTCCGCATAGCTACCGTGCTAAGCAATGTTGGCTCTAAATAATTTGGATGCTGGTGGAGGGCGAGGTGCTGGCGGCGAACCAGAAAATCTGGCAAAACTTTGGTACCAGGGGACACCCGACTACAGGTCTCGGATCAACTGGGGTTTGGGGTGGCGCAGCGGCTTGCCCCTGCGGTAAGCCTCATATCTTGATTTCGGGCTTTAGACCAGAGGTCCGAATTCGTGGTGTTTCCGGTTCCACCTTCACCCCTAGTACGCCAGTAATATGCGCAAGTCCCGGAGATTATTTCCAGTAGGGCCGGTGCGGACGACGTCCTCCAATCCATCGAACAACGGAAATGCGTTAAACCCGGCCAGAGCAGTACGGGCTGCTTCCGGCCCCCCAACGCGCCGCAGCGTAGAACCGTCCACCACAGCGCCCGCCGCTGGGCTGTTACCGTCAATACCGTCGGTACCCGCGCTAAGAACGGTGATGTCCTCACCCGAGATCTTCTCCGCACACGCCAGCGCAAATTGCTGATTGCGTCCGCCCGTGCCCCCGTTTCGCACGCTGACCGTCACTTCCCCACCCGAGATCAAACACACCCGCGACACCGACTTTCGCATCTCCTGTACTCGCTCCACAAGATAACCTGCGGCCTTTTCGTAATCCCAGTCGTCACAAGAGTTGTCTACTTCCACCGCAAAGCCTGCGCGCGTCGCGGCGGCACTCGCTTCCTCCACCGCAACTTTATTCGACAACACCGTCCACCAGCGCGCCCGCACAAAACTCGGATCATCCGACTTCGGCGTCTCTTCGATCACATGCTGACGAAAGAGATCGCCAACCGACACTGGGAACTGCTCGATCAGACCATACTGAGCAACGATCCGCTCGCAATCCGAAATCGAAGTCGAATCCGGCATCGTGGGCCCGGAGGCAAGCGCATCGGGCGTAGCATCGGGAACATCCGAAACGAGGATCGAAACCTGTTGCGCCGGATACCCCGCCTGCGCCAACCGTCCTCCCTTCACCGCCGACAGATGCTTGCGTATGGTATTAATCTCCGCAATCGGCGATCCTGAATGAACCAGCGCCCGATAGGTAGCGGACAGATCGGCCACCGAAATTTCATCGTCCATCGGCTTCTCGACAATCGACGATCCGCCTCCCGAAATCATGAAAATCACCAGCGACGCCGCGTTGAGAGAATTCAGCGATTTCAGAATCGCCTCCGCCGCCTGAACGGACTCCGCCGTAGGCGTAGGGTGCCCACCCTGAAAATATCGGAACCCTCGCACCTGGTTCGCCGGCTGCACCGACGAAGCGACGATCCCCTCAAAACGCCCGCCCGCCTGCGCTTCCAGCGCCGCCACCATCGTGTGGGCCGCCTTCCCGATCGAAACCACGAACACACGGGAAAAAGAATCGAGATCGTAGAGATCCTCGCAAACCCGAAGCACTCCGCGGTCGCAGCTCACATGCCGCGAAAACGCACTCTCAATCGAAGCATTCTTCAGTGCGGAGTTGAAGATTTCTCGCGCCACGCCCCGCATCTGGCGGAAGCGCTCCTCGCGTTCGGGACTGATCTCCTTCATGCCGGGAATTATATGGCTGGCGTCCAAAACCGTAGCTCTGGTGCTACAGACGGGCTTGCGGAAGGTCTCCGACCCACTGCTCGATCGCTGCCCGCATCTCCTTCAGCCGTCCCTCAAAGAAATGATCGCCTGCCTCGATCCGCACCAGCTTCTTGGGATCGGCAAACGTTTCCACCACACCCTCGAGTTTCCCCACGGGCCCGAACTGATCCCGCGACCCGCTGACAAACAGTTTCGGTTTCGTGCACGTGCGCAGAAAGTCGAAGTCGTACACGCGGTCGTCGAGCGGCGTGACCGGCAGCCCCAACCCAATCAACGCCATCACCCGAGGGTCAGGACAAGCCGCCCGCAGCCCCACCGCCGCTCCGAATGAGAATCCTGCGAACACGATCGGCACGGCGTACTCGTGTTCCATCCAATCAAGCGCCGCACGCACGTCATCGAGTTCGCCCACTCCTTGAGCGTGCTCCCCCTCGCTCAAACCGGTCCCGCGAAAGTTGAACCGCAGCACCGGGAATCCGAAATGCTGGAGGGCCTTCATAGTATGAAACACGACCTTATTGTGCAGCGTCCCCCCGTAAACCGGATGCGGATGGCAAACCACCGCCGCATGCGTCGCCGAAGGCGACCCGGCGTTGAGCAAAGCTTCCAGCCGTCCGGCCGGGCCGTCAAGAAAGAGCGAGCGGATGCTGGCGGTTCCAGATTGCATGAGTCGTCGTTAGTCGCTATTCGCTAGTATTGCAGAGTCCGCGCGCCAACGACTAGCGACCAACGACCAATCTGCTACGCTCTTGCCATGGATTTGTTCGCACTCACACGCCGCCTGGTGGACATCGAGTCCATCACGCCGAACGAAGGCGCGGTCGGAGACTTCCTCTGCGAGGAGCTACGCCGCCGCGGCTTCGAATCGAACAAGATGCCGGTCGAAGGGACCCGCGCCAACGTCCTGGCGACCGTTCCCGGTCACCCGAAACCCACGGTCGTTTTTTCCACCCACATGGACACCGTTCCGCCCTTTATTCCGTCATCCGAAGACGACGCGGCGATCTATGGAAGAGGATCGTGCGACGCCAAGGGCATCATCGCCGCGCAAGTCGTAGCCGCCGAAAAATTGCGCGCAGATGGTGTAAACGTAGGAATGCTCTTCCTCGTAGGCGAAGAGCGCGACTCCATCGGCGCCAAGCTAGCCAACCAGCATCCCATAGGCGCCAGGTTCATGATCAACGGCGAGCCCACCGACAACCGCCTGGCCGTAGCCACCAAAGGCGCCTTGCATGTCGAACTCACTGCCCGCGGCAAGATGGCCCACTCCGCCTATCCCGAACTCGGCGAGTCCGCCATCGACAAACTGGTAGAAGCCCTGCATCGGCTGCACGCGATGAAACTCCCGGAGAATCCAGACGTCGGCCCGTGTACAAAAAATGTCGGCTCCATTCGCGGCGGCCGGGCCCCCAACGTCATCTCCGACCTCGCCACCGCCGACCTTTTCTACCGACTCGTAGGCCCCGCCGACGACCTGCGTCGCCAAATTGAGGAAACAGTCGGCTCCCTCGTTGAAGTGCAGTTCCCCCGCGAAACCCCCTTCATGCGCCTCCGCACCGTAGACGGCCTCCCCACCATGGTCGCCGCATTTACCACCGACATCCCGTCCCTGCCAAACTGGGGAGAGCCCCTGCTATTTGGCCCGGGCTCGATTCACGTGGCGCACACCGATCGCGAGTGCATCGAGAAGGTGGAACTCACGCAGGCGGTGGAGATGTATTGCGCGATGGCGAAGGGGCTACATTCTCATTGACATCCTCCGACTGAGCACGTAATATAGTGCTGCACGGATTTACGTGCTATTGCGATGAAAGCCAACATTACCCTAAAGCTAGACGCCACCCTGCTGCGCGAGGTTCGGATACTCGCTGCCCAGGAAGGCACTTCTATCAGCGCCCTGCTGGCCGCACGCCTCGAAGAAATTGTGCGGCAGCGTAAGACTTACGATCGTGCGCGCAAGCGTGCCCTGGCTCGACTGCGAGAGGGGATCGACTTGCAGTGGACTCCTCCCCGTTCCCGCGATGAACTTCACGAGCGCTAAGAAATGGCAGACAAGTACTTCGTTGACACAAATATTCTGATTTATGCGCACGACACCTCTGCCGGACCGAAGCATGCCCGCGCCGGGCAATTAATTGAAAAACTGTGGGACACGGGTGAGGGGGTGCTGAGCACTCAGGTTCTTCAGGAACTGTGCGTTAACCTGCGTCGCAAAGTGGCCAAACCGCCCTCCGTGGATGACCTCCGTCGACTGGTCCAGGACTACCTAAGTTGGGAGATCGTCGTGAATAGCCCGCAATCGGTCATTCAGGCTCTGGAGATCGAGGTACGCTACAAGGTTTCCTACTGGGATGCCCTGGTGATTCAAGCAGCCGAAACTTCCGGTGCCACCATCCTCTATTCCGAAGATTTGTCGGATGGACAGCGCTACGGCGCGGTTCAGGTGGTTAATCCGCTCCTCCCTTAACTTCCACAATCTGATTTCTGCAATCTGCAATCTTCTCTTCTAAAGGTTATCCTTACCAAATGACCACCTCCGCCTCCAATTCCCTCTCCCGAGCCGCCTCCGCGTACCTGCGCTCGGCGATGCACCAGCCCATCCAGTGGCACGAATGGGGAGAAGAGGCCTTTGCCGCCGCGAAGCGCGACGACAAGCCGATCCTGCTCGACATCGGCGCGGTCTGGTGCCACTGGTGCCACGTGATGGACCGCGAGTCCTACGACGATCCCGAAGTTGCAAAGATCGTGAACGAAAACTTCATCGCCGTGAAGGTCGACCGCGACGAGCGTCCCGACATTGACGCCCGCTATCAGATCGCCGTCAGTTCCCTCACCGGACAAGGTGGTTGGCCCCTCACCGGATTCCTCACCCCCGACGGCAAGCCCTTTTACGGCGGCACCTATTTCCCTCCGCAAGATCAATACGGCCGCCCCAGTTTCAAGCGCGTGCTGACTTCAATTGCGCAGACCTATCGCGAAAAGAATGGCGACGTCGTCGAGCAGGCCAACCTGGTCACGAACGCAGTCGCCCAAGCCGAATCATTTCCCGGAAGGCGCGGCGACGTGTCTCCCAAAATTATCGAAGCCATCGTCGAGTCAGCCGTCAAGATGTTCGACGAACGCAATGGCGGATTCGGCAATGCTCCCAAGTTTCCCCATCCCTCAACGCTCGACTTGCTGATCGATTACCAGGCTCGCACCGGCGGCGAAGCTCTGCGCGACGTCATTGTCATCACGCTGGAAAAGATGGCCCGTGGCGGAGTCTACGACCAGCTCGCCGGCGGATTCCATCGCTACTCGGTCGACGAGCGCTGGATTGTCCCGCACTTCGAAAAGATGTGCTACGACAACTCGGAACTTCTCAAGAACTATGTCCACGCCTGGCAACTCACCGGCAACAAATTCTTTGCGGACGTCGCCCGCGACATCATCCGTTGGATGGATGAATGGCTCAGTGACCGCGACCACGGCGGTTTCTACGCTTCCCAGGACGCCGACTACTCGATGGAAGACGACGGCGACTACTTCACATGGACCGTGGCAGAAGCAAAGGCTGTACTAACGCCCGAAGAATTCGAAGTCGCCGCGCTCCACTACGACATCAACGAAATCGGCGAGATGCATCACAATCCGGCGAAGAATGTTCTCTTCATCCGTGCCGGTGTCGATGAAATCGCACGCCGCCTCAAGCTGAGCATGCCTCACGTAGACGAACTCCTCGCTTCCGCCAAGAAAAAGATGTACGCGGCACGGCTGACTCGGTCCACTCCGTACGTCGATAAGACAATCTACGTAGGCTGGAACGCCATGTGCATCTCTGCCTATCTCAACGCCGCCCGAGTGCTCGAAATCCCCGATGCGCTGAAGTTCGCGCTGCGTTCGCTCGACCGGTTGCTCTCAAAAGGCTGGGACAACAAACGCGGACTGAAACACGTCGTCGCCTATTCCGATCCTACGGCGGAGCATCGCGACACCGAGGGTGTACTCGACGACTACGCATTCACCGTCATCGCGTGTCTCGACGCATATGAAGCCACTACCGACTTAAGCTACTTCCGTTTCGCCCGCGAAATTGCCGACGACATGATCACGCGGTTTTTCGACGAAGACGCCGGCGGCTTTGCCGACACCGCGAGCCCGTCGACCACCGAAACACAACCTGCCCTCGGCATTCTGGGCACTCGCCGCAAGCCCTTTCAGGATTCCCCCACCCCCGCCGGCAATCCCGCGGCCGCGATCGCCCTGCTGCGCCTGCATGCCTACACGAATGAACCGTCGTATCGCGATAAAGCTGAGCGCACCCTCGAACTATTCGCCGGAGGGGCCGACAAATACGGAATGTTCGCCGCCACCTACGCCCTCGCGGTCACATATGCCACGCAGCAACATACCCAAGTCGTCGTCGTGGGACACGACGAGATCGCCGATGTCCTGTCTCGTTCCGCGCTGCAAACCATCGACCTCGCCAAAACCGTATTACACTTTTCTCCGGACGCGGTGGTCGCCCAGAACCTGCCTCCTGCTTTATCGCAAACGATCCCGAACTTACCAGCGCTGCGAGAGGGGCGTTCCTTTGCAGTGCTGTGTTCGGGATTCGCTTGTCAACCGCCCGTATTCGACGCAGTGAAACTCAGCGAGCAATTGCAGACGGCCTCGCGCCCCGCAGCCTAAGCGGAGCACCCATCACGGCTCAGTGCACCTCAGCTAAAGCCCTTCCTCCGTGTCTCCGTGCCTCCGTGGTGGGTGTTGCTTTACTCCCGGACAGGTGCCGTTTTAGGAAAGCGCCCGCATTGCACCGACCGCAACCTGCGTGTTAACTTCGACTTGCAGAGGTCAGCTTGCGACACACGATTCCGGCCGGAATGGACCGCAAGGAAGCGGAAGCTTACCAGCGGTTGGATCCAGCGCGGCTCCCCAGGCACATCGCCATCATCATGGACGGAAACGGGCGCTGGGCGCGGCGCCGCCACATGCCGCGCGTAGCTGGACACCGCGCCGGCGTAGCCTCCGTGCGCTCCACGGTAGAAACGGCAGCCCGTATAGGCATCCCCGCGCTCACCCTCTACGCCTTCTCCGAAGAAAACTGGCGCAAGCGTCCGCGCACCGAGGTTGATTTCCTGATGCGCCTCCTGTGCCGTTTTCTCAAGGCGGAAATCAAGACTCTCAACCAAAACAATATTCGTCTGGAATACATCGGACGCAAGCACGAGTTGCCGGAGTCGGTGCAACAGGAAATGGAATACGCCCGCGAGGCCACCAGCAAGAATCGTGGGATGGTCCTAACCCTGGCGTTAAACTACAGCGCCCGCAGCGAGATCGTCGACGCCTTCCGATCGCTGGCCGAAGCAGCAGCGCGCAATGGCGGACTGAATCACATGGAAGTCGACGAGGAGTCAATCAGCGCCCATCTCTACACCCGCGGACTACCCGATCCCGACCTCGTCGTCCGCACCAGCGGCGAAATGCGCCTCAGCAATTTTCTCTTGTGGCAACTGGCCTACGCCGAAATCTACGTAACACAAACCCTGTGGCCGGATTTTCGCGGCGTCCACCTGTTGGAAGGCATTGAAGAATTCCAGAAACGCGAACGCCGCTACGGCGGCCTCGGCAAAGACAAAGAGCATGAACACGCTCCCGTCCGCACGCCAGCCGAGGCGAAGCATTGATCAAGCGCGTCGCGACGGCAATCGTTCTCATCCCTCTCGTTCTCCTGCTGGTTCTGAAAGCTCCTCTGTATGTGATGGCGATCGTATCCGGAGGCGTGGCCCTGCTCACGATCGCGGAATTCCTCAAGCTAAGCACGCATTACCAGGTGCAGCCCTTGTGGCAGGCAACCTACGCGTACGTCGTACTGTTTTTCCTCTTCGTGATCGCCGCCGCAGCCAACCGGGTTCCGCTGGTAGAAACCACGTCCATGCTTTACGGTTTGGCGCTCGCAGCAGCGCTGGCTCCGTTCATTTTTCTGACGATCGCCATGCGGCGCACCGATCTGTCCACCGGATATCCCGCGGCGGCCGCTTCCGCTTTCGCCTTCATCTATATTGCGATCCCCATGGCCCTGCTGGTACAGATCCGCCAGCAACCGGCGGGCGCGATCCTGGTCATCTATACATTGTTGGCCGTCTGGTCCGGAGACATCTTCGCCTACTTCGTCGGCAAAGCGATCGGGCGCCATCGCATGTCGCCGGAGATTAGCCCGAAAAAAACCTGGGAAGGCGCAGTTGCATCGGTAGTCGCCAGCGTCGTGATTGGGACGCTCTGGTTTCAGCACGGGGTGGCGATCAGCACGTGGCTGCTGCAAGCTGGTCTGATCGAGCGTCGCGACGGCATGTTCGGTCTGCAACAACCTTCGTTCACTGTGATCGTGGTCCTATCGGTAATTGTGAATATTGCAGCGCAGCTGGGAGATCTGGTCGAGTCCCTGATCAAACGCGGAGCCGGCGTAAAAGATTCCGGAGCCATCCTGCCCGGCCACGGCGGCATGCTCGACCGCATCGACGCGATGCTCTTCGCGGTTCCAATGGTGTGGGCGTGGAGCACGTGGCGACTGATGCAATAGAAGCCGGTCTCGAAATCTACTCACCGCCGAAAGTCCAAGGTCTTAACCACGGAGAGAACAGAGGAAGCCGAGGGATATAAATTTCCCCGTGACCTCCGTGCTCCGCGTGGTGCAAGCTTTTGACTTCTCTTTCACCGCCCAAAGCTGATCTTCAGAATCCGTCCATCCGTTCCCACCAACCATCCTGATTCGGAATCCGCAAACGCAACCGCCCAGTAGCCAGTCACATCCGGCAGTGTGAACCAGGTACTCCCCTCGTCGGGAGTCCAAGCCGCTCCTCCATCATTGGCGGTGATGACCACACCGCGGCCGCCGTCGTGGTGGCGGCGTGGGTCAAATCGACCACGGCCCTCCTCTCCACTCACGTAGCTCAAACCGAAGATCGCTCCAGTGACGGGAGCCGGGTTAGTAAGGGTCCAGGTCTTCCCGCCATCATTAGAGGTAGCCGTCCCCGCGTTGTTCGGATCGCCGGGATCCAGATCACCGCCGCCCACGATGCCATGCCAGGGATCGCGAAACGCCACCGTAAACCCACCCGCGCTTGGAGAACTCACCAGCGGCGTGTCGTATGCGTTCCACGTGTTGCCCGCGTCGCGCGTCGCCAGGATCCGTGCCACGGGCGCTCCGCCCGTAACAATCCAGGCATTTCTCCCGCCCTGCGTCGCCACACACGTCCCGCTCGACGCAAAGGAAAATTCCCCCGGCAACGCAGGCGGCATATGGTTGCTGATGTCTCGCCAATGTTTGCCGTCGGTGGTGCGCAGGTCCGGAAACACTCCGTTCACGGAGTCGCTATGGGAAATTCCCCGCCACGGCGTCCAGAACGCGAAACAGTCGTAGAACGCTGCCGGATTCTGGTTCTGGAACTGCATGCTCCAGTTCGCCCCGCCGTCGATCGTTTTGTAAATCCGAAAGTCCGTCGGGTTATCGCCGATGGACTGAAGATACGCAATCCTGTCGCTTACGCCCTGCACATCGCGGAATTGCAGCGCTTCGGCACCGGGCACCACGCCAGCCTTCCAGTGCCTTCCGCCGTCGGTGGTGACCACGTACGTGCCCCCGCGTCCCGACGCCCAGACAATCCGGGAATTCACCGGGCTCACCGCAATCAGCCCCTGTGTAGTACCGCTGTTTTGCGGACTCAGTCTGGGCTGGCGCGCTCTGGATTGCTCCTGGGCCGAACTCAGGGTCGCAAGAGCGATAACAGCCATCAGGACAAGCAGCGGGCATTTCGACATGGGAGGTCTCTCCTCAGGGAAAATTCGTGGCGTGGTGCGCGAGTATAGGTCTCACGGTTGACGGTGTCAAATCAGGCGCGGAGCGCCGCATGTGCGGCTACCCGTCTGCATTCGTGGGGATTTTCCTGGCACTAGCGCAGATCGAAATCAATGGTTCGTGGAAAAAATAGTTCTACTTCCACCTCCTGCGCTTTCAACGCGAGTTGAAGCGTGAGACCAAAACCGGCCACCATTTAACTTTCCCTGTGCTAGCATGCTTACGTTTTTCTTCTCTGCTATGCCAGATTCTGCTGCTAAAACTTCGTGGATCGTAGGCAGCGCCCCCGATTGCGACATCGTAGTCAGCCAGCCCTTCGTTTCCGGAAAGCATTGCCGTTTGAGCACCAGCAACGGCCAGTACGTGCTTGAGGATCTCGGCTCCACCAACGGCACCTTCGTCAATGGACATCGCCTCGCTAGCCGATCCCCCGTTCAGGTTGCCGCCACCGATCAGGTAACGTTAGGCCCTACATTGCCGATGCCCTGGCCCGCCATGAGAGCCTCTGGAATATCACCGGCGCCGCTATCGTCCTCGTCCGGATCCCCGCGCCCCTTGGTATCCCCAGCCGGATCGCTCACTATCGGCCGCGATCCGCAATGTGAAATCCATCTCGACTATCCGATGGTTTCATGGCATCACGCCATCATCACCCCCAGCGGAAATCAATGGATCATCGAGGATCTCAACTCCAGCAACGGAACCGCACTCAACCAGATCGACAACCGTATCCAGCGCTCCGTTCTACAACCAGCCGATGAGATTTACCTCGGGTCCTACAAGATCTCCGCCAGCGATATTTTGCATACGCAGCAACTCTCGCGTGGCGAAGCCGCGTTTGAGCGCATCCATCTGGGAGCGCGTATGGTGCTGGGACGCGATCCCCAAGCCGATTATTCCCTCAACGCCCCCACTATTTCCTGGCAGCACGCTGCCATCGAACGCGCTCCCGACGGCATCTACGTTGAAGACCTCGGCTCCCGCAACGGCACCTACGTAAACGGTGTCCGCATCACCGGCAAGACTCTGGTCCGTCCCGGCCAGGAAATCGGCCTCGGCAGTTTTCGCTTTCATCTTCTCGAAGACGGCCAACTCGCCAAGCGCGAGTACGTCGGCAACGTCACTATCGAAGTTTCGTCCGTCGCTGTCAACGCCCCGAGCGGAGAGCGCTTACTCGACTCGCTCTCCCTGACCATCTTCCCTTCCGAGTTAGTCGCCCTCATGGGCCCTGCCGGCGCGGGCAAAACAACGTTTCTCAAAGCGATCAACGGCTACACTCCGCCCGCCGCCGGACGCGTTCTCTTCAACGGCGCCGACCTCTACCAGTTCTACGACCGCTTCTGCCAGCAGATGAGTTACGTCCCCCAGGACGACATCGTCCACGCCCAGCTCACCGTGCGCGAGGCTCTCTACTTCAGCGCCAAACTCCGCACCGACCTGCGCGATTCCGAAATCGAGCAACGGATCGACAAAGTTCTGAACAGCCTCGGCATTCAAGACAAGAAAAACAACATCATCGGATCACCCGAACGCAAAGTCCTGTCCGGCGGCCAGCGCAAACGTGTAAACATCGCGATGGAATTGATGGTCGCCGCCCCCGTGATTTTCCTGGACGAGCCGACCTCCGGCCTTTCGTCCTACGACGCCGAAAACGTAATCCAGGTCCTGAAGAAACTTTCCGCCGAAGGCAACACCATCATCACGACGATTCACCAGCCCAGCCTCGATATCTTCAAACAATTCGATAGCCTGATCATGATCACCCGCGACCGCGGCGGGCGCGGCGCATTAGCTTACTTCGGCCCCGCCCATCCCGACTCGATCGAGTTTTTTGATCCCGCCGGCACCCAGGCCGCGCGCAATCAACCCGGAAAAGAACTAAGCCCCGAAATGCTGCTCAGCGGCCTGGCCAAGAAAAACACCGCCGAATGGGTCTCGAGTTACGAGCAGTCGCGTTACAAGCAACTCTTCGTCACCGATCGCTCCGGCAAAGTTCCCTCTACGCCCAGCGAAGCCAGCGCCAAGCCAGTCCGCAAATTCGGATTCGGCCAGTGGTGGACCCTGGTCCGCCGCAACTTCCTCCTCAAAGTTCGCGATCGCGCCCAGGGCGTCATTCTCTTAGCGCAAGCCCCCTTGTTCGCGCTGCTGCTGGGCGGCGTCTTCAAAGTCTTGCAATACCCAAAAACCGATTGGCCGACGATCGCCAGCCAGGCGCCGCCTCTGGAATTTCTGTTGGTAGTGGCCGCGATCTGGTTCGGCTGCAATAACGTCGCCCGCGATATCGTCGGTGAATGGACCGTCTTCCAACGCGAACGCATGGTCAGCCTGAAACTACCTTCCTACGTCTTCTCCAAACTGACCGTAGCCGCCGTCCTCAGCCTGTTTCAGTGCGTGACGTTATTGGGCATCGTCACCCTGATGTGCGACCTGCAAGGCGACTTCCTGCGCACCCTGGGAATTCTGTATCTTTCCTCGCTGGTAGGCTCTGCCCTCGGACTCTGCGTCTCCGCTCGCGCCTCCACCACGGAAGCCGCCATCGCCATGCTGCCTCTGATTTTGCTTCCCATCATCACGCTCTCCGGCGGACTCACTCCCCTCAATGGCATGTCCAAGCCCATGCAGCAAGTAGCGAAAATTGTCCCGTCCCGCTGGGCCTACGAAGCCAACCTTCTAGTTGAAGCCTCCGAAGCGCACGGCGAAACCACCGAGCCCGCCGCAAAAAACGAGACCGCAAGACCAGCAACACGCCACCGACCTGAGCCAGCAAGACCCCGCCTGGACCTCGCCGATCGATCCTTCCCCGAGGAATTCGGCCGCACCAAATACAACGACTCCGTAGCCATCCTGGGCGGCATGCTCGTCTTCTGGGTAACGACCTCCCTGGTCTTCCTGCGCCTGCGCGACATTCAGTGAACATGGAGTAGCGCTGCACTTTGACATTCACAATCAGGGCGTCTCTTAGTATCTGAGATTTAACCATTCGTAATCTCGGCGTGCCTTGGTATCGGCTCATCGCTTTCGAAGCGGAACACTGAAAAATACAACATGGCGTGCGGACACTTAAGGATCCATAGATGCCCGCGGAATCGCCCAAGATTGCATACATGCCTCTGGAACACATCAAGAAATGCATACCTGGCCGTGGAAGAGCGGCCCTTCAGGGCCACGTAAGCTCGCTAGAATCAGGGCGGGCTTTAGCCCCGGTGGTCGCGCGGCGTCCACTCGAACCCGTTTCATCGATTATGATGGTGATCTAAACATTCGAAACCGGCTCTCAATCAGGAGAACAAATGGCTCAGAATCACTACACCAGCAAGACCAAACGCCGCCCCAAGAATAGCAACCGCAAAGACCCTTCGGCTGCCACTATGGCCAGCATCCGCCAGCTGGAAGCAGCCGTGAAGAAATCCGCAACGAGCAAATGACTCTGTGATGGCGGTATATCGCCCCACTGACGATCCCTTCAGCGGCCGGCACCCAACCAGTCACGAACGAATGACGGGACTGCCTTGGGATGCGTCCTACCGCGACGGCCCCGCCCCCTGGGATATTGGCCACCCGCAGCCAGCAATCGCGCGTTTGGTATCGGAAGGCGGATTCACCGGAGAAGTGCTCGATGCGGGCTGCGGTACCGGCGAGAACTCCCTTCTCGTCGCATCGCTTGGATTGCCGGTTCTGGGCATTGACGTGGCCGAGACGGCACTGGCGATCGCCCGACAGAAAGCTGTAAATCGCAGGATTGCGGTTGCGTTCGCTGCGGCCGATGCGTTCCACCTCGAGCACTTGGGGCGTAAGTTTGAGACCGTGCTGGACTGCGGACTATTCCACACCTTTAACGCCAACGAGCGACCCGCATACGTTGCGAGTCTAGCCTCGGTAACCAAACATGATGGAACCCTGTATGTGTTGTGCTTCAGCGACGATGGTCCCGACACTGGCCCGCACCCGGTCAGCGAGAAAGAACTGAGAGCGGCGTTCCACCCCGGCAATGGATGGAATGTCGCCGCCATCGAACCTGACCGGATTCACACGAGATTCCACGAGAACGGCGCACCTGCCTGGTTCACGACCATCAAACGGATCTAGACTGCGGAACTAGTTGGCCGTGTAAGCGATGCCCTCCCGACACTCATAACTCACCACGGCGTATCACATGCCTCGATTACACTGTAGGCCGTAGCTCCAATGCTCTAGAGTTCGAAAGGCCATGTTTTTTAGAAGCAATCTCATGAATGGGTTCGGGGAAGGGCACGGCTTCCAACCGTGTCATCGAAGCGCCCCAGAATTCGGGCTTTAGCCCCTGAAGTCCTCACTCATTGACTCGCCGCGGGTGCAAGAGCGCCCTGTAGCCTGCGGGTTGTAAAATAAAGCCAGCATGCCCTTTCCCATCAAAGTATGCGCCGTCTGCTCTGAGGAGTTCGAACTCAAGCCCGGTAAACCCGGCTTCGCCAACCGCTGCCCCTCGTGCAGCGAGCCCGAGGACGTTACTCCCACCCCGCAAAAAGGCGACGACCCCAAGACCACCAAAGAAGCCAACGAAGCCCGCCGAGAAGCCATGCGCAACCTGCTCTACCGCAAGGACAGCTGATTATTTCGAATCTTGCTGTCACCTTTGTTAAGCTCTGAGAACGATCTAGTATCGAACCCATGGAAGTCCATCTCACTCCCGACGTGGAAAAGAAACTCCACGACCTCGCAACCCAGTGGCCGCGGGGCCGATGAGCTCTTGCAAGATGCCTTGGCTTCTTATATCGACGAACTGGCGCAGACACGCGACCTGCTCGACAGCCGCTACGACGAACTGAAAAGCGGCCGGGTGAAGCTCATCGACGGTGAAGATACCCTCGCCCGCCTGAGAGCGAAAACCGAAGCCCAGCGCAACATCCAAAAATGAGCAGTGGCTACGCCCTCCACCTCGAAGCTTTCGCTGACCTCGACGACATTCGCGATTTCATCGCACAGGAAAATCCCGACGCGGCCGACCGCGTTATTGCGTACGCACCGGACGAAAAACCCTTGTGGGTTGTCGCAGTAATGCACGGACGCCGCAATCCGCGGGTCATGGCCGCGATCTTGAGACGCAGAGAGTAAAACGGATCTCGCTCCGACTGCAAATCGTAGCGCCGGGCACCTTGCCGGCTGTCGCGAGGGCGCCCCGCCCTCGGCTTGCGCTGATATCAGTTGTCGCCTTCCCTTACAATTGAGAAGTCCCATGAAACGCATCGCCATCCTCGGTTCCACCGGCTCCATCGGCCGCAGCACCCTCAGCGTCGTCGAGAACAATGCTGAGCGTTTTCAAGTTGCCACTTTAGCTGCCGGCAGCAATATTGAGTCCGCTCTCGACCAGGCACGTCGCTGGAAGCCCCGTGTTCTCTCCCTGGCCAACGAGCGCGACGCCGACACGGCGCGAACAAGACTGCGCGACGCGGGCCTGAATGAAATAGAAGTTGTCCACGGTGCAGCCGGAACCGTTCGAGTCGCCACCCATCCAGACGTAGACTTCGTAGTCAGCGCGATCGTCGGAGTCTCCGGCCTCGAAGCCACCTACGAGGCCGTAAAAGCAGGCAAGTCCGTCGGACTCGCCAACAAAGAATGTCTGGTCGTGGCGGGAGAACTCATCGTCGCCGAGGCCCGCCGCCAGGGCAAGCCGCTCCTCCCCATCGATAGCGAGCACAATGCCGTCCACCAGTGTCTGCGCGGCGGTCGCATGGAGGAAGTCGAGCGCATCTGGCTCACCGCCTCTGGCGGCCCCTTCCTCCGCACCCCGAAAGAGGACTTCCCTTCCATAACGGTCCAGCAAGCCCTGAATCATCCCACCTGGAAAATGGGGAAAAGGATCACCATCGACTCCGCAACCTTAATGAACAAAGGGTTCGAAGTAATCGAGGCCTGCCGCCTCTTCCACTTGCCTCCCCGTCAGGTGCAAGTCATTGTGCATCCGCAGTCTACGATCCATTCCATGGTCGAATTCGTCGATGGCAGCATACTTGCTCAATTTTCCGTGACGGACATGCGCCTGCCCATTCTGTATGCATTGACCTACCCGGACCGCATCCCTTCAAACCTGCGCTTCCCGGTCATGGACCTGCGGCATCTCGATTTCTGCCCCCCGGATATGAGTAAATTTCCTTGTCTGCGTTTGGCCTACGAAGCGGCCGAGGCGGGCGGCGCCAAGACGATCGCTCTAAATGCAGCCGACGAAGTGGCGGTGGCTGCTTTTCTCGAAGAGCGCATCGCCTTCGATGAGATCCCCCAGATCATCGAAGATGTGGTCACTGCAACTCCTGTGGGACGATTGGAATCTATTCATACAGTGCTTGCCCACGACGCCGAAGCCCGACAACTTGCCGAAGATATGGTCCGGCAACGTAGCCGTTCGGCCTCGCCCGTGCGTGCTATTCCGTAATCATAGATTGGGAGTAATCTAAAGTTTATGCCTCAAGTTGTTTCTTTCCTCCAGACGGTTCTCACCATGGGAATCGTGCTCGGCTTCATGATCCTGATCCACGAATTCGGCCACTATGCGGCCGCCAAATTATTCAAGGTGCGCGTGGAAGTCTTTTCGATCGGCTTCGGTAAACGCCTGCTCGGCTTCCGCCGCGGCGAAACCGACTACCGCATCAGCGCCTTGCCTCTCGGCGGCTACGTAAAAATGTCGGGCGAGAACCCCATGGACGAACGCTCCGGCGACCCTGCCGAGTTCATGTCGCACCCGAAGTGGCAGCGGCTGATCATCGCGCTTGCCGGCCCCAGCATGAATATTCTGCTGGCCTTTGCTTTGTGGACCGGCGTGTTCATGGTGCACTTCGAATATCCCGCTTATCTCGATGGGCCCGCGGTCATAGGCTGGATCCTACCCAACACCCCGGCCGCCAACGCCGGACTCCAACGCGGCGACAAAATCGTCCGCGTCGATAACATTGCCAACCCCACCTGGGAACAAATCAGCTACAAGGAAGCACTAGGCTCCAATCAGCCTCTGAACTTTGAGATTGAACACAACGGCACAATCTCCAAAGTGACTCTGGTTCCACAGCCGGAAGGTCGCAATCAGATGGGAGACATCGGGTGGGCGCCACAGGAACCGAGTTTCACCGCTACCTTGATTGTACCCGGGATGCCGGCGGAACAGGCTGGCATGCAAGTCGGCGACAAGATTGTCAGCGTAAACGGCCAGGGGATTCCCGCCACCGATGCACTCGTGGAGATGTTGAACCACACCAAGGATCAGCCCCTGGAAATCGTAGTTTTGCGGGACGGTAAGAAGTTGACGTTCACTGTGAAGCCCCGGCTGGCTCCCAGCGCTCCCGATGGCGAGATGCGTTACCGCATCGGCCTGGCCAGCAACCCGACGAAGGTAGTGCGCTTGCCTTTCCCCGAAGCGGTCCGAAGATCGGCCGCGGAATGTAAGAAGAATTCCCTGCTCATCCTGGAATTGTTGCAGAAGATGGTGCAGCGCAAAATCTCGATTCGCCAGGTCGATGGCCCCATCGGTATCGGCAGCGCCGTCGGCAACGCGGCCCGCGAAAAAGGCTGGACCCCTCTCCTCTTCGTTAGCGCCATTATCAGCCTGAACCTGGGCGTCTTTAACCTCTTGCCCATCCCGATCCTCGACGGCGGAGTGATCCTTCTTCTCTTCATCGAAGGCCTAATGCAGCGCGACATCAGCCTCCGCATCAAAGAGCGGATCTACCAGGCTGCCTTCGTCTTCCTGGTACTCTTCGCCGTGACCGTGATTTATAACGACATCATCAAGCAACTGCCCGGCACTCAGTGACGCCGCAATTGTAGGGCGAGCCACCAGTACCCTCCAGCCGCGAAGCGGCGACACATGAAAGCCCGGCACGTGAGTGCCGGGTAAAGCCCACCCTACCAGTTCCGAGGGACGGCACGCGGCGGGGTCATCTGAAATCCCGTCATCTTCCCCGCCAAGCCCCACTCCGACCCAACCTGATAAACTAAAGCTTCCCTATGGCCGAAATGCGCCGCAGAAAAACCGTCACCGCTTCGATCGGCGGAGTGAAAGTCGGCAGCACTGCACCGATAATGGTGCAGTCGATGACCAATACCGACACCGCCGATGTCCCCGGCACCATCAAGCAGGTCGCCGCCCTCGCTAAAGCTGGCAGCGAAGTCGTCCGCGTCACGGTCAACAATGACGACGCCGCCAAAGCCATCCCTCACATCGTCGAAGGACTGGCGAAGCAAGGTGTAAGCGTTCCCATCGTCGGCGACTTCCACTACAACGGACATCTTCTGCTGACCAAGTATCCCGGATGCGCCGAAGGCCTCGCCAAATACCGCATCAATCCGGGCAACGTCAGCGTCGGGCCGCAAGAACGACGACAACTTCCGCACCATGATCGATGTGGCGGTGAAGTATCAGAAGCCGGTCAGGATCGGCGTGAACTGGGGATCGCTCGACCAATCTCTGCTGACCCGCATGATGGACGAAAACTCGAAACTAGCCGAACCGCAGGACGCCCGCGAAGTAACCATGGAAGCGATGGTAGTAAGCGCGCTTCGCTCGGCAAAAATCGCGGAAGAAGACGGCCTGCGTCCCGATCAAATTATTTTGAGCGCCAAGGTCAGCGGGGTGCAGGATCTGATCGACGTCTACCGATCCCTCGCCGCCCGTTGCGAGTACCCGCTTCATCTCGGACTCACCGAAGCCGGCATGGGCGCCAAAGGGATCGTGGCATCGAGTGCCGCGCTGGCCGTGCTCTTGCAGGAAGGCATCGGCGACACCATCCGCGTTTCGCTAACCCCCGCTCCCGGCGGAGACCGTACCGAAGAAGTTCGTGTGGCCCAGCAGATTCTCCAATCGCTCGGCATCCGCAGTTTCACTCCGCAAGTCACTGCCTGCCCCGGCTGCGGACGCACCACCAGCACATTCTTCCAGGAGATGGCCCAGCAAATCCAGGACTACCTCCGCGACCAGATGCCGGTCTGGAAAGACCGCTACGTCGGCGTAGAAGAAATGAAAGTGGCCGTCATGGGCTGCGTAGTAAACGGCCCCGGCGAATCCAAGCACGCCAGCCTCGGCATCTCGCTGCCCGGCACCTTCGAAGAACCGAAAGCCCCCGTCTACGTCGACGGCCGCCTCTTCACCACCCTGAAGGGCGACAAGATTGTCGCCGAGTTCATCAAGATCCTCGACGACTACGTCGACTCGCACTACGCGGCGAGAGAAGCAGTCGGCTCGCGGAACTAGACGTTCCCGCGAAGGCAACCGGTGCCGTCGGGACTCTCTCTCAGACCAAGCTTACCCGGCACTGACGTGCCGGGCTTTCACATACCGAAGCGGCCGGGGTAGAGCCGTGTCCCACGAACCGCGACGACGCGCGCCTTCAAACCGCCGCTTGAATCCGCTGCACATTGATCGACATCTATCCATCATGAACGTGGAAACGGTATCTGCAGATTTTCTTTCTTCCCATGCATTGACCGGCCGTTTGGCTGACGACCCTCAGCGTGCTCCTGCAAGTAGCGGGGACCAAGCCCTGCTTGACGTCTACTCGCAGGCTGTGACATCGGCTGTCGACCGGGTTAGTCCGTCCGTGGTGAATATCGAGGTGCACCAGGCGGGCAAGACGCGCTCTGGCGAGCCGCGGGAGCGCCGCGGAGGTGGTTCGGGATTTGTGTTTACGCCCGACGGCCTGGTGCTTACGAATAGCCACGTCGTGCACGATGCTACTCGGATTGACGTCACCCTGCTGGATGGGCGGCGCGTGCCGGCGCGAATGATTGGAGACGATCCGGCTACGGACCTGGCGGTGATTGGGATCGATGCCGGTGGTTTGCAGGCGGCGCAACTGGGCGACTCGCAGGAGTTGCGGGCTGGTCAGATTGCCATTGCGATTGGCAATCCTTACGGGTTTCAGTCTACGGTGACGGCGGGTGTGATCAGCGCTCTGGGACGGTCGTTGCGCTCGTATTCAGGGCGGCTGATCGAGGACGTGATTCAGACCGACGCGGCGTTGAATCCCGGAAATTCTGGCGGCCCGCTGGTGAATTCTTCCGGCGCTGTGATTGGCGTGAACACGGCCACGATTCTCCCGGCGCAGGGAATTTGTTTTGCAATCGGGATCAACACGGCGAAGTTCGTCGCCAGCCGCTTGTTGCGGGATGGGCGTATCCGAAGGAGCTGGATCGGAGTGTCCGCGCAGACGGTGCCGGTACATCGTCGGGTGGTCAGATTTTACGGGCTGCCTAGAGAAAGCGGTGTGGTCGTGGTTGGATTGGAAGAAGGTAGTCCCGCACGGCGGTCGGGATTGCGTGAAGGCGATGTAATTGTGGCGCTTGACGACACGCCGGTTGCGGGAGTGGACGACTTGCATCGTCTGTTGACGGATGCGCAAGTGGGAGCCCGCTGCCAGTTAACGGTGATCCGGCACACGGAGCGATTGCTGATGACGATCGTCCCGGAGGAGGCGCGTTGAGAAGCTTGCCAGCCTCGCAGCGAGTCAGCGGCACGCCCGAGGACCGCGGAGAAACTGAAATCACCCGGCAAGAAACCTAAAAGGCTGACGCCCAAGCCATTTCCAGGCCCTGAGGAGTGTGCAGTGAGGGCACGTTCCTTCGTGCTTCGGTCATTTCCATTGATTTTCCCACGCCTTGCGCCCCGGGCTCAATTCTTCCGCCACTGCGCGGCCCGTGATTTCGCCAGCCTGGCGAGTAGCTCACTTCCAGAAAACCCTCGATGAATACGGAGGAACGCGGCGCATCGCGTCTCCAATTACTCTCCTTGCCGGTTGAAGTTGCCCGTCTTTCCTGCCGATAACCTGTGTGGCGCATCATGTCTCCGTTTTTTGAAAATCCTACACTTTATCGATCCGTGCTGGAAAACCTGCCCACCGGCATTTACGTGCTGGACAGGGAGCAGCGCGTGCGCTTCTGGAACCGCGGCGCGGAAGCGATCACAGGATTCAAGGCACATGAAGTAACGGGCAAGATAGTAGGCGAGTCCTTTCCCCATTTTGACCCGAAGGGGCGCGTTCTAGCCGGGGAATACAGTCCGGTGACGACCACCTTGCGCGACGGGCGCGCCTCAAAAGACCACGTCTTCGCTCTGCACAAGGAGGGACACCGGCTTCGAGTTCAGGTCCGGACCATGCCGCTGCTCGACGATGACGGTCTGATTATGGGCGTGGCGATCGAGTTCGACGAGCACCCTTCCAATTCCGGGCCGGACTTTTCCGAAGCGCTGATGTATGGGTGTCTGGACCCGTTGACCGGAGTTCCGTCGCGGCGGCTGACAGGAGCGGTTGTAGCGGAAAGTCTGGCCGCGCTGAATACGACGCAAGGCCAGCTGGCTCTGTTGCACATCCGCATCACTGGCATTCAAGAACTTTTGGACCGTTGCGGTGCGGACTCCACCGCGGCATTTCTACGGACAGCCGCGCAGACCATCCGGCACAGTTTGAGCCCCAATGACTTCTTCGGGCGCTGGTCGGAAAATGAGTTTATGGCGGTCTTGCATTCTGCGAATACGGTCAAGCTGGCGGACATGGCGGAACGGATCGTTGAGCAAGTCAGTGCGTCCGAAATTTCCTGGTGGGGCGACCGTTTTCGATTGTGCGCAGTGGTGGCCCGGATGATCGCCGCTCCCGGCGACAAGCTCGAAACTTTGCTCAGCCAGATGCGATTGACGCAGCCCGCCCCCGTCCATGGTGGAGACGCGCGAGGTTCCACTTCACGAGGCTAAGTTCCTATGTTTGCGATTATCGGCATTGTCGTCGTGTTCGGATGCATCGTAGCCGGCTACCTGATGGAGCACGGCAACTTGAAGGTATTGCTCCAACCGGCGGAGTTGGTGATTATCGGCGGAGCCGCTGCCGGTACGGTGTTGATCGCGAACCCGCTGAATACCCTGAAGGACATCGCCCGCGGCATCATGGGAGTGTTCGGCTCCTCGCACTACAACGAAAAACGCTACGTTGAGTTGCTCACGATGATCTTTCAACTGCTCAACAAAGCACGTAAAGAAGGGCTGGTCGCGCTGGAGAGCGACGTGGAAGATCCGGCAAAGAGTGCCCTGCTATCCAAGTACCCTGGATTCATCAAGGACCACCATGCGGTGAACTTTCTGTGTGACACCATGCGCATGGCAATCAGCGGAGGAATCGAAGCGTTCGATCTCGATCAGATGCTGGAAGCGGATCTGGACATTCATCATCACGAGGGAACGCTGGCGCCAGCAGCGCTCAACACCATGGCAGATGCGCTGCCGGGATTGGGAATCGTCGCCGCCGTGCTGGGCGTGGTCATCACCATGGGAGCCCTAGGCGGCCCCCCGGAAGAAATTGGCCACAAAGTAGCAGCGGCGCTGGTAGGAACGTTTCTGGGCATCCTGCTTTGTTATGGATTGTTTGGGCCGATCGCTCAACGCATGAGCAAAAGTGCGGAAGAAGAGCGCGCCTTTCTCAATGTATTGCGCGCCACGATGATCGCGTTTCTGAAAGGGATCGCTCCTGTGCTGGCGGTGGAAATCGGACGCAGGGCGGTGCCGGTGCATACGCGACCCTCCTTCAAAACCGTCGAAGACGCCTGCCGCGCCGCCAAAGGCGGCGGAGCAGCGCCCGAGGCAGCTGCCGCGGGTGCGGCGAAATAGAAGACCATGCCTCCTCCCCCCATCATCATCAAAAAGAAGATCAGCCATGGCGGCCATCATGGGGGCGCGTGGAAAGTGGCCTATGCGGATTTCGTCACCGCCATGATGGCGTTGTTCATCGTGCTCTGGCTGTTGAACACCAGCAAGCCGGTGAAGGAAGCGGTGGCCGGATACTTCAAGGACCCCTCGGGCACGGCGAAGAAAGTGGGCACCAATCAGATTGGAACGGGAGAAAGCGTCGTGGTCCGCAAGGAGGATATGGCGGATCTCAAGAACCGGCTGGAGCAGCGAATCCAGAGCATCACCGACATCCAGAAGTTACGCAAGAATATAGAGATGACGATTACGGCCGAGGGACTGAGAATCGAATTGCTGGAATCGGACAAGGGCACATTCTTCGACAGCGGCAGCCCCCATCTGAAACCGAGCGGAAAAGAAATCCTGCAACTCCTGGCGACGCAGCTGGGGCAAGTCCCGAACCACCTCTCCATCGAAGGACACACGGACGCCAAACCATTCAGCAGCAAGGGAACCTATAGCAATTGGGAACTGTCGTCCGATCGCGCCAATGCGGCGCGGCGACTGATGCAGGAGTCGGGTTTGCGCGGCGATCAGGTAGCGCAGGTGCGGGGGTTCGCCGATCGCAGACTGCGCAATCCCAAGGAACCGCTGGATGCCTCCAACCGGCGGGTGTCGATTATTGTGCAGTATCTACCGGGCGACGGTCCGCCAGAAAATCCGCAAGAGAAGGTGGGGGAACCGTCCGCCGCAGAGATCGAAAAAGCGGTGGACACCCCGGAGAAAGTTCCTGCATCTCAACACTGAGAGGAAAAATAAGGGCTAGCCGATCTGGCTAGCCCGAGAGGTCGTGTTTTGCGATACGGTTACTCAAGGTTACTTTAGTGACCTTGCCCGTTAGCGCAATTTAGTGGAAGGTTAGGGCTTGCAAGCTAGCAATCCCAACCTCTTTTGATTGGGCACACGGGGATTGGTCCACCGTCCGGAGCGGGAACTCTGGGGACGGCAGCCAAGACGTATGTACCAGCCAAACCTAACAGCAGAAGCAACGCCCTTAGCGAACGTTTCATGGTCTTTCTCCTTGGGAAAAGCGAAGATCGCCTTAAAAAACGGGACGACCTCCGTCGAGCGCGGATTATACACGACTCTGTAAAGTTCAGATTCCCTGAGGCTTAGCGGCAGGAGGCCGAGAGGAAGACTGGGCGTGAAACCCTAACGGCCGTTCGGCAGGTCCATCCAACCCACACAAAACGCTTATCCCAATGCAGTCAGTTCATGTAATTGTTTAAGCTTTTACACCTTGCCCGTAGCCCTATGTGAGCCGACATGATCCTGCCCACATTTGCTCTTGACACGGTTTTGGCGAAGAAGGCGAGATTGAGGCAAGCCTGATTTCTAAACCGTTTCGCTCGAACCAGCTTTGGCGGCGGCGGCCTGCTCATCAAGATTAGAACTGCGTGAGAAGGCGCGCTCTACCATTCCTTCGAACATTGGAATGAGAGAATCGGGAGCCACGGCGTCAGGCGCGATCGTAGTTTGCAGATCGGCCAGACTACGCTCCCAGCGCTGCGTCTGAAGGTGATTGGGCGCAACATCGCGGGTCGCACCGCGAGCTAAAGCGTAACCCATCCAGACGACAATCGCGACGTCATACATGACCGTGTTCACCAGGGCCATCGCCCGCGCGTTGATATAGCCACCCGAAAACAAAGCCAGCAAAATGAGTTCTACGGATGCGAACAGGCCAAATCCGAGCGCGATGCCGAAACTCTGCTGTTTTCTGGAAACGCCAAGGAATTGAGAAAACAGGAGCAGGAACAGTATGAGTCCGCATTGCACCATGCGAACCGAACGCTGCATCAAAGTGACGGCCTGAGAGAGCGGATCGGAATGTGCAGAGTTGGAGAAGGCGAACACGATCGAAACCAGCAGCATTACGAGGCCTGTCCACTTGAATAAGACGGTGCCCAGATCCTTGAGCATGTGATAGGGGCGGAAAACATCTAGGAAAATCTCGTGAATGATTTTGAAACCGAGCAGCGCGCTGATCGCCGCACCCACCCAGTACGCGTAGAAAAACCATTCGTAATTCGAAGCGCCGCGCAGCGGAAAGGTGATCGCGAAAATTCCAATCTGGGCCAGAACGTAGGTGAAAAATACGGGAAACAGTTTGTTCAGTTTGCGGCGCCACAACACCACGGCCACAACAGCCTGAAGAAGCGGCTGAGCGCACCAGAGATAAAACACGACCTGGTTGTACGATTTCATGGGCCTGTGGGAGGAACGCGTGGCCACACAGAACGGTCGCTTCCCTCTCCTCTACCATAAGCAGGCTGGTACCCTTGGTCAATCTACTTAGGTAACCTTAGTAACCATTACCTTCTGTCTAGTGGAAGCTCTTTGCGCCTGGAGCCGGAGTTAGAAACGACGACGATGGACCCGGCAGAGGGCCGGTTCCAATGGTGATCACGTACGAACGCGCCGCGAGCGTCGCAGGCAGCTGCGAGCGATCTCGCGTGGTCACGATGAGGTTGTAGTCCTGACTGGCCCGGAGACGTTCAAACACCGAAGTGACCTCCTGCGGCTCCACTAAAGCCAGGTAGTGCAGGAAGGCGAACACGTCGGCAGTTGGTTCCAGTCCCGCGGCGACGTAGGAAATCTCAACATCTTCGTGGTCGAAGTGCCATCCTAGAGAAGCCGCCAGCTGCACCGCCCTCTCGTACAGAATGGGATCGAGGGCGTTGGGCAGCGGGTTATCAAAAACAATGCGCAGTTTGCGTTCGTCCTCGCGGCTGAACTCGCGAACCTTGAGAGCGCCGGTGCGAGCGGTAGCTTTCCAGTCAACGTGGCGCGCGGAGTCTTCCGGCATGTACTCGCGGATACGATAGAGATCGTTGCCGCGTCCGCGCACGAACGCAGCGAACTCTCCGGTAACCATGGGGAGGACATCCAGAAACTCCTGCGAAGGCTCTACCACGGGATAGACAATCACTTCACGCGCCAGCGCAATGCGGCGAGTTTTCATGAGAAACGCAAAGGGGAAACGCGTCGCCAGACCGAAGTCCTTTTCCCGATAACAGCCGCGCGCGGGAAAATTCATTTCCAGGTCGGAACGAAGTTCCTGCCCGGCGGCGAGGAATGGGAAATAGACCGTCTGCCGGAGGATGGGCTTCTCGGGATTCTCCAGGACCCGCCGCAGACGTCGGTCGGGGACGCGGACCCACTGGCTCTCCGCCGGCCGATTGCGCGGCAGGCCCAATGTGTAGGGCTCCCAACGCCAGCGCTTCACGGACTTGCGTTTGGAAGGCACAACGCGGATCGAAAACGAGGGCAGCCATGCGCTCAAGTTGCGTAGCAAAAGGCGCGCCAGCATCGGACGTCGGGCAAAAACATGCTCCGGCAAATGGACGTCCAGTTGGAGATGGCGCAAAACCAGCGCCGAACCGATGCCGGAAACCAGAATGGCGGAGAGCAATGCCGCAACGACGATATAGAGCAAGTTATTTCCCGTGTTAATGGCGGCGATGCCGATGACGAGCGTGATTCCGATATAAACGAGGCCGGCGCGCGTGACCTCGTAGTCCATGGCATCGCGCACACGGGCAGCGACTACACGTCGCGCCAGGTATGGTACGGTCGTCAATCCAACCATGGTAGCTAGTAGGAGGGCGGTCGACGCCAGAACGATTGTGGTCCCGATATTGCCCGACTCTCGCGCCACCGTCGAAAACAGGGCCGCTGCAAAAGCCAACAGCAATCCAATAATCGCGACCAGGAATCTCACCCAAACCTGCGACAGCACGATATGAGGCAGGGAAAGAGTGGGCTGGTTCGCGGCTTTGGCGATCAATGAGTCTCCCCGGGCTGGTAAACGCGCCGCATCCAGCCGGTCGCCGTCTTTTGGGCCCGGTCGGAAAAAATGGCGATTCTAGGAAAACGCGTGCGCACCTTGGTGAGCAGATGATGCGCCCAGACGTATTCGCTGGAAAGGATGGTCAGGCCAATCATCAAAAACAGGACGCCCTGGAGGAAAGGCACAAACAGGCCGATCACGCCGAGCACCATAAATGCCCAGCCGATCACCAGCGCCAACGCCTTTTTCACGGAGCGGTTCATTACTTTCTGTCTCTGAGCATATAGATGCACGGAATAGCTAAGAAAGTAACGGAAGATTACGTCTTAACGATTTTTGTCCGAGGCACGATGGTACTTCCGCCACAAAATGGGGATCAGGAGCAGAACCGCAATTCCCACCGCCAGATTGAAGCGTCCGAGAACGTTCTCCATCTCGTCCCAATGTTGCCCAAAAAAGTAACCCACCGTGGCGATGGCCGATACCCAGACCAACGCTCCCATGAAGTTGAACAGGAGAAAAGCCTTCCACGGCATGCGCAGAACACCGGCCATCGGCCCGGCGAAGATGCGAAGACCGAAAATGAATCGGGCCAGAAATACGGTGGAGGGGCCGTAGCGGGCAAACAATTTCTCGCCGCGTTCGAGGGTGGATGGCGATATGCGAAAAAAGTGCCGATAGCGCTCGAGCAGGGGACGTCCGCCGTGGTGGCCGAGGGCGTATCCCACATTGTCTCCGATTACGGCGGCGCTGGTGGCGACGACGATGATCCACCCCAAGTCGAGCTTGTGTTCCGAATAGGCCAGGAAACTAGCCAGTAGGAGGGTGGTTTCTCCGGGAACTGGAATGCCGGCATTCTCGCAAAGCAAAGCGAGGGCCACGGCCCAATAGCCGTAGTCAACGATAAAGGTGCGGAGAAAATCGAAGATGGCATGGCCCATTCAGTGATCCACTACGCTAGGAACTCGATCAACTCCTGGTTGAACTTCTCTGGCTCTTCTTCATACGGCAGATGTCCAACACCGGGGAAAGTAACCAGGCGGCAGTCGCGAAAATTTCTACTGAGTGGTTCCGCTGAGCGGTAGGACACAGCGCGGTCACGCGTCCCCCACATGAGAAGCGTGGGATAGTTCTGAATCGTGGGAAGTGCCTGCTCGAGTTCAGCCAAGTCGGCCAGCCACGTGCGGACGATTTGCTGGCCGTGATGGAAGCCCCGGTTCTCGCGCACTGGGCGGCGATAGCCTTCCAACGAGTCGGGTGGGATTTTTGCGCCGTCCCCGAACATGCGCCGCAGCCAGAGGTAGTCGAGGGATCGCCAACGCGCGATGGTGTTGCGGAATAAGAGTGCGCCGACACCTTCGCCGACGAAAGGTGCAAGGCGGCGTCCATGGCGAGACCATGGGTTTACTGGGGCAACTAAAATGAGGCGCTTCAGACGAGAGTCTTGGCGGTCGGCGCAGAGGGCGGCTGCCATCATGGCGACGGCTCCGCCGTGAGAAGTACCGAGCAGGTCGAAATCCCGGATCCCGACTGCGTCGACGAATTGCAGAAGGCGCTCGGCGGTTGCTCGCATGGAACAATCCATTCCCGGCGGGGCCACGGAAAAGCCCGTGCCCAGGCTATCGATTGCATATACGGTTGCGTGCGCAGCAAGGGCAGGAATGGCCAATCTCCACGAAAACGAGTATCCCATCAGACCGTGGACGAGAATCAGCGCGCGTCCCGTGCCCGCCATTAGGTAGCGCATCCGCCCCTCGGGCAAGTTCGCCCAGCGTTCTTCCCAGGGCTCAGCGGCCGTGCTGATATGAGGGCTTGATTTTTCTTCGGTCCTGGGGACTTCGGTGGGCAACTTAAGCCTCGTGATCGGAGTCTATCTAAGTGATATCGCCTCTGTCGCTTCTGTAAGGGGGAACCGGGCTACCGGTTCCCCCATTTGTTTTCGCCGGTTGCCGCGACGGCCGTTCGACGATCGATTCGAGCCCGGAACATTTTTTTGCACACGCGGAGACGTGGCAAGCCGCGTCTCTACCCGTCGTTCTCTCCAGAGGTTACGCTGCGGGAGCTACGCTCTGTGCTTTCTTTCGTTTCTTCCCCAGCAATTTCTTCAGCACTCTGATTCCTTTATCGACGTGCTTTTCTTCCAGCATGAATGGCGGCAGGAAGCGCAGGACCGTATCTTGCGTGGCGTTAAACAAAACGCCCTCGGCCAAGCCTTGTTCGACGAAGGGACGCGCCGGGATGTTGAGGAGCAGGCCCTGGATGAATCCGCGACCACGTATGTCCTGCGCCGCGGCGTATTTGTCGACCAGCATCTGGAGCTGCTGCGACAGGTAGCCTCCGACCGCCTGAACGTTTTCCAGCAGTTTTTCGTCCTCGAGGATCGCCAGGTATTCAAGTCCGACGCGGCAGGCTAGCGGACCTCCGCCGAATGTGGTGCCGTGTTGCCCGGGAGAAATCGCGGTGGCGAATTGCTCGCGCACCAGAAACGCGCCCAGAGGAACTCCGGCGGCAATGGGTTTAGCGATGGCGACGATGTCGGGCACGACGTCGAAAGTCTGGAAAGCGAAGAGCGTTCCGGTACGGCCCAGTCCGCATTGAATTTCGTCGAAGATGAGGGCGGCCTGATGCTGGTCGCACAAGGCTCGACACTCGCGCAGAAATTCCGGCGAACACTCCAGGATGCCGCCTTCGCCAAAAATCGGCTCCAGCACGATGGCACACGTGTTGGCGTTGATGGCGGCGCGCAGGGCTTCGATATCGTTTTGCGGGACGAAGGTCACGTCTTCAAGCAGCGGCTCAAAACCTTTGCGGTGCTTCTCCTGGCCGGTCAGGGATAGGGCTCCGAAGGTGCGTCCGTGATACGAGCCTTCGAGGCCGACGAGGCGGCTCTTCGCTTCGCCGCCGACGCGGTGCCCTGCGAGGCGCGCCAGTTTGATCGAGCCTTCAATCGCCTCGGTGCCACTGTTGGAGAAAAACACGCGGTCAAGTCCGGAAAGTTGGCAAAGGCGCTCGGCGAGTTGTCCCTGGTATTCGTTGTAGTAGAGATTCGAGATGTGGATGACTTTGGCCGCCTGCTCGCGGATCGCCTTTACGATTCGCGGATGAGCGTGGCCGAGCGCGTTCACGCCCAGGCCGGACACAAAATCGAGGTACTTCTTTCCCTCGAAGTCGAACAGGTAAACTCCCTTCCCTTTCTCCAGGGCAACGGGATAGCGGCTATACGTGGGCAGCAGGGTACGCTTCTCAAGTTCGATGATTTCTTCTAGGCGGGACATATCTGAATTGTAAAACGAGAGAGCCCAGGCGTGTTCGGTGCAAAAGTACCGAACCACTAGGGCAGGATCTGAACTTCAAGTTCCATCGCACAGCGATCCCGGATGGAAAATGCCCGGATGGGTGCCGTTGCGTACGGTCGGGGCGTCACGATGAAATGGACCGCTTCAGAATAGTGGGCCAACGCAATATCTTTGGGTGAGGGTTCATTCGTGTCCAGCCAATGCGGATGCGAATGATAGATGCCGAGGAATTCGAGCCGCCGTTTGCGGAGTTCTTCCATCAGGCGCACAATCTCCTGGGCCGCAATCTGGTAATTCCTGACTGGATCAGCCGCGACGTTCTTCGCAGGGAACGCCTGCGTGATCAGCCCGTCCTGCCCCGCCAGAATTCCGCAGCATTCCCGATGTGGCTGGCGGCGGGCATGCTTCAGGAGTTGCCCGTATACCTTGCGTCGGCTTCGGACGACTCGCTTCATTCCTGGAGTATATGACAAGGCGAATTCGAATCGAGTGACCGACCCGGAGATCGCCATCAAACTCATTGACACCAAGACCCGGTGGCTGCCTGGCGATTTCACTCATTCTCCCTCCAGACCCTAAGGATGTGTGTCTTGGTTTTTGCTACGATCCTCTGGCCGGATTGGGTCTCCTCTATTTGAACGACCGTTGCAAAGGGCAAGACGGAACGCGCTGCGAGTGACTGTTGTTAACGGCCGACTTCTCCGCCAAAAGCTAGGACTTGGATCCCGCCTTGGGAGGCCCCAGCGGATTCTCCGGATCCAGCCCCGCCGCGCTCATGATCGCTCGTCCCAATTCTTCGGCGGAAACAGTCCCAACTGCGACTGGATCTTCTTCCACTTCGGCGAATGTGCGAGCGACGAAGCGATAGCCTCGTCCAACTACGGTCTGGAGATATTGAGGCTGACCGGAATTGTCGTCGAGAGCCTGGCGGATTTTGCGGATGGCGGTGTTGATCCCCTGCTCGACATCGACGAAAACGTCTTTGCCCCAGAGGGCGTCGGCGATCTGCTCGCGGGTCACCAGCTGTCCGCGCTTTTCCACCAGGAACATGAGCAGTTGCAGGGGCAGGCCTTCGAGCTTGAGAGTGCGGCCTCCGCGGGAGAGCTGGAAGCGGCCGAAATCGAGCAGGAATTCGTCGAAGCGGATTTTTCTTTCGGGCACGGATACGACCTCAACCCCTGGGAAGGTGTGTCAGAAGATTCTGGTATCGGGCGGGCGCGGTGTCAAGCGGGGAGGGCTGCGAGCTTCGAGCTGCGAGCCACGAGCAATCAAATCAACCCGTTAGGATGTTGAAGTTGCAAGCTCGAAGCTCGCGGCTCGTAGCTCGGAGCGTTCTTCAGATCAATTCAGATCGCTTCAGACTGGCTCCATGGACGTTTTTCAAGAGCGGGTTCAATATCGCATCACGTTGTGAGGGACGGAAACAGAGTTCTTCACCGACGCTTCCCGATTTTCGAGGAGGAATTTATGAAAAGCGCAAAGTGGATGCTGCCGGTGATTTTGCTGGCGTTGTCGGGCCTGATGGCGGCTCAGTCTCTATCTAGTTCAGCGGTCGTGGCCCAGGTACCGTTCGACTTCGTAGTCAACAACAAGGTCATTCCAGCCGGCGAATGCGTAGTGAAGGGCGGGGACAACGATGTCCTGTCGATTCACAATTTCGATGCGCGCAAAAGCGCGCTGGCCGCATCGTCCCGGGCTGACGAGAACCCGGGCGACCGTACCGTCATGGTGTTCGAACGGTATGGCAGCCAGTATTTCCTGTCCGAGATCCGAATTGAGGGCAGCCATGTGACGTACACGCTGCCGCCAAGCCGGGCGGAAGTGGAGTTGCGCGCCCAGAACGCGCCCGCCTCGCAAACGACTTTGCTCGCCTCGCTCAAGTAGTTGGCGAGTAAGCATGGAAGGGTTCGGGAATTCGGGGAAAGTTCCCGCGCCCTTCCATTTTGTATCCCACGAGTTCGGAGGCTCCTGGCCCGTCGGCCTTTTCTACAAGTCCCACACACTCTTCGCTTTCCGCCCCGCCTTAATCTTCGCAAGTCCCCAACCCAGGCATACAGGAGCCCCCTTTTTTACAGGTAGTTACGGGGCGATTACCGATCCTGGCCTACTAAAAGACGGAGTCGCAATTCCATAAATCATAGCGACCTGCCGAACTAGCCTCTATAATTGCGGAAGTTGTTATGAGTATTTGACTTATTTGTACAGAGAATCACAGATCGTGGCAGGCAAGTTGCTCAAGCAACAGAGGCGCACAGTCTCCAGACTTGCCGTGGTGGTACCGCTCCAGCCCATGAACCGGGAATTTCAGACTCGCGTGACCGCCAGCATCCTGGTGCTGCTCACTGTGGCAGCGGTGGTGTTTGCTGGCTACAACTATCGAGTCGAGGCGCAGTACGTCACTCCGGACGACGGCGTGTGGTGGCTCGAACATAAGGGCCAGATGGTCGCCGACAAGTTGAATCCCACCGGTCCGGGAGCGCTGGCAGGAATTCGCCGTGGCGACGCCTTGGTCAGCCTGAATGGTCGCGAAGTGGAGACTGCGGCGGGACTGGCGCGGCAACTTTACTACGCCGGGGTCTGGTCGAAAGCAACCTACTCACTGATTCGCGGGTCGGTCCCGGTGGATGTCCAGGTGGTGCTGGCCCCGGCCGAGCGGTCGATGAACGACTGGCTGCGAGTCATCGCGCTGATTTACCTCGGCATCGGATTGTACGTACTGTTGCGGCGCTGGACAGCGGTTGGGTCTACCCATTTCTATATTTTCTGCCTGGTGTCGTTCGTCTTCTATGCCTTCCACTACACCGGCAAATTCAATGATTTCGACTGGACCGTGTACTGGTGTAACGAAGTCGCGTGGTTATTGCAACCGGCACTGTTCCTGCACTTCGCGTTGACGTTCCCGGAGCGGCGCGGCTTTGTCGGCCGGCATCCTCGAGCGGTAGCCCTTCTGTACGTGCCAGGAGTGGTGTTGCTGTGCGGGCAGATTCTGGCGATGCGGTTCCTCCAGGCCAGCGAACAGCTGAACTGGAATCTGGATCGGCTGCATTGGGCTTACTCGACCCTGCTGTTTGTGGCCGCGGCCGGCGTGCTGGTGGACAGCTATCGACGGGCGACCACGCCCATCCTTCGCCAGCAGTTGAAGTGGATCACGCGCGGCACCGTTCTGTCGATCACGCCGTTCACTCTGTTTTACGTCCTGCCCTATCTGTTCGGGGCGATGCCTTCGACGATCATGAAGGTTTCGGTCCTGTCGCTGGGACTTCTGCCGCTCACCTTCGGCTACGCCATCTTCCGCTATCGGTTGATGGACGTGGATCTGATCTTCAAACGCGGGATGGCGTACACCCTATCGGTGGCAGCGATTCTGGCAGCTTATTTTGCGGGCGTGGCGGCGATTGCGAAACTCGTTACCTCCAGCATCCCCAGTTCTGGACCCTATGGCCTGATCGTGGCCGTGGTGGTAACCGCGCTGCTGTTCGATCCAGTCCGAAAATGGATTCAGGACAAGCTCGACCAGTTCTTCTACCACACGCGCTACGACTATCGGCGCACGCTGATCGAATTCGGGCGGGAAATGAGTTCCGAAACCGACCTCGACAAAATGCTGGCGGCGGTAGTGGACCGGTTGGCGCGCACGCTCCTGGTGGATCGGGTCGCGATCTTCCTTGCAAACAGCGATTCTTCATATTTTGAACTGGCGAAGTCCTTCGGCCTGGCGCATGTAACCGGCCTCGATCTCTCGTTCCTCGCTAAGCCGCGCATCGAGGATGCCGCCGGACACATTTTCTTCGAGAACACGCATCTGGTGCCGCGGGAGACCCCGGCGGCACAGGAAGCCATCGCGCGGCTCGATTTCAACTACTACATTCCCTGCCACGCGCAGCAAAAGACGATCGCGTTTCTCGGGCTGGGCAAGACCATGGAAGGCGACTTCCTTTCCAGTGAAGACGTGGAGTTACTGGAAACGCTGGCGGGATATATCGGCATCGCGATCCAGAACGGGCGTCTGTACGCGTCTCTCGAACAGAAGGTCAGCGAGTACGAGCGGTTGAAAGATTTCAACGAAAACATCGTCGAATCGATCAACGTGGGCGTGCTGGCTGTCGATCTACAGGACCGCATTGAATCCTGGAATTCGCAGATGGAAGTGATGTACGCCCTGCCCCGCTGGCAGGCCGTAGGACGCTCCCTGAACGAAGTGTTTCCGGCAGCGTTCGTCGAGGAGTTCTACCGGGTGCGGCAGAATCCCGGGATTCACAACCTCTACAAGTTCCGCATGGGCACCCCTACGGGCGAATGGCGGACGCTCAATGTAGCGATCGCGCCGCTGGTTACGCGCAAGTTTCACGTGGTGGGGCGCCTGGTGATCATGGATGACATCACGCAGAAGATGGAACTCGAAGCCCAACTGTCGCAGGCGGACAAGCTTTCTTCCATTGGACTGCTGGCCGCGGGCGTGGCTCATGAAGTCAATACCCCGCTGGCTGTGATCTCATCTTACACGCAGATGCTGGCGAAGCAGTTGCAGTCGGACACGCCGAAGGCAGGAGTGCTCGACAAGATCATCAAACAGACGTTCCGCGCGTCAGAGATCGTCAACAACCTGCTGAATTTCTCGCGTACTACGGGAACCGAGTTCGCGGAAGTCAATCTCAACAAAGTGATCGAGGACACGCTGGCGCTGCTCGACCATCAGTTCAAAGTGGCGCACGTGAAAGTGGAAAATAACCTGGCCGGCAGCCTGCCTCCGATTCAGGGCAATGCCGGAAAGCTGCAGCAAGTGTTCCTCAATCTGTTCCTGAACGCCAAGGATGCGATGAATGGCGGTGGAACCCTGGCAGTCGCAACACAGAACGGCGACTCGGTAAGCGTGCGCGTTTCTGACACCGGCACGGGCATTGCGCAGGAAAACATTCAACGCATTTACGATCCGTTTTTTACCACCAAGACGGCGCCCGCCGAAGGCCAGAATCGCGGCACCGGGCTGGGCCTCTCTGTAACTTACGGCATCATCCAGGAGCATGCGGGCAATATCCGGGTGGAGAGCCGTCCGGGCGAAGGAACCACGTTCACGCTCGATTTTCCGATGATCAGGAAGGCCGTCCATGTCTGAAGCTGCGGTCATCTCGCGAACAATGCCCCCGGAAATTATGCCGGACAACCTCGGACGCGTGCTGGTGATTGACGACGAAGCGGAAATCCGCGAGTCGCTCGAGACATTACTGCAACTCGAAGGCTATGCCGTGGCCAGCGCCGGTACCGGACGCGAAGGCTTGGCCTTGCTCGGCGAACGCACCTTCGACATTGTGATGCTCGATCTCGCCTTGCCCGACAAGAACGGCATGGACGTGCTGGCCGAAATCCACATGATGAATCCGCTGCAACCTGTGATCATGATCACCGCCTACGGGACGGTCGAAAATGCCGTCCGGGCCATGCAGAGCGGCGCCACCAATTTCATCCAGAAACCCTGGGACAACGAAAAACTGCTCGCCGATGTGCGCGCGGCAGTCGCGCGGCAACGCGCCGAAGAAGAGAACGTTCAGCTTAAGCGCGCCCTGAAGCAGCGTTACGATTTCGACAACATCGTGGGCAAGAGCGAGCCCATGCTGAAAATATTCGACCTGGTTGCGCAGGTAGCGCCCAGCCGCTCGACCATCCTGTTGCAGGGCGAGAGTGGCACGGGCAAGGAACTGATCGCCAAAGCGATCCACCTGCACTCCGCGCGTCGCGACCGCTCCTTCGTCCCGGTGAATGCCGGCTCGATGCCGCCCGACCTGCTGGAATCGAATCTCTTCGGCCACGTTAAAGGCGCATTCACCAGCGCCATCGCTTCCAAGAAGGGCCTGTTCGAGGTCGCCGACCGCGGCACCCTGTTCCTGGACGAAATCGGCACCATGACTCTGGACACGCAGAGCAAGATCCTGCGCGTGCTCCAGGACCGCAAATTCATGCATCTGGGCGGCACCCAGGAAATGCAGGTGGACGTGCGCATCATCGCCGCCACCAACGTCGATCTGCGGCAGTTGGTCCGCGAAGGCCGCTTCCGCGAGGATCTGTTTTATCGTCTGAACGTTATCACCATCGATCTGCCTCCCCTTCGCCAGCGCCGGGAAGACATCCCGCTACTGGTGGATCACTTCCTCAAGAAGTATTCGGAAGAGAACGAACGTCCCCGCCGCCGCGTGGCAACCGAAGCCTTGCGGCCGCTGGTAACCTATCCCTGGCCCGGCAACGTTCGCGAATTGGAAAACGTAATCGAGCGCGCCGTCGTTCTATCTTCCGGGGTCGAAATCACACCCGACCTGCTGCCCGACCACATCGTAGGCCGTGGAACGCAAGTTCCGATGCTCGAAACCGATCCCGCTGCTTCCCTGTTCGACATCATGGAAGATTGCGAACGCCGCATCATCATGGACATGCTGGAAAAATGCGGCTGGAACCAGACCGAGGCCGCCGAGCGCTTCCACGTGCCGCTCTCCACGCTGAATCAGAAGATCAAGCGTTTGAGTATTGAGATAAAGAAGAAGAATAACCACCGGGACTAGTACGCCGGCTGCCTCTGTTACGTCTATTGTCGTAACATCTCCCGGCGGGGGCTCTGTTCTCCGACCTCCCAAATAAACTGCGAGGCCCATTTTTTCGCATTGTTCGCGAGAGGCGGGCCGCCTCGCACTGGATTTGCTCAGGAAATTGTGGCACACTCCGCTCGGTGCCTTGGACCGCCCACTGTATGTTCTCATGGTCCATTCGCAAGTCGAAAGATAGTGGCCCTTTTTACTCGTTATTAAGAGCCGTACCTAGTCGCGGCCTCCCTCAGGAGCTTGCGAACCAAGAGGCTTCGCCGGACTACCACGAGTGGCGAGACCGGATTGCGTCCGACCTGGCCATGCAGCCACAGGACGAAGACGCTCCCAACTTCATGACCTTCCTGAAGAGCGATGACGGCTTATTGCATCTGAGGTTGCCACAAGCGGAGGGAGGATGCCTGCTTGTCTTCTCGTCTCCATTACGGGCAGCCGACTATGCCAGCGTGCAGGCACCGAAACAAACGTTTAACTACTTCTGCTCAAGCGCCAAGCAAGTCGTCTTTGTCGTCAGGGAGTTCCGCGACCACGGCGGCATCACTCACATTGCCCTGGACCGCTGTCCTCGATGCGACGTGTTCACCACAGTGAAAGCCTCAGACTTTGACAGCCCGCACAACGTGATTGAGACGTGGAAGATATGGAAGGCGACGGAAAGCGCCCGCTGCGGCCTCTACTGGGACTATGCAAGGTCGGCAGCGAGGGCCGGGCAATTCCTCCGCGCGCGCGACGTTGCGCTTGAACTTGTGGGTCACGTTACACCGGACGACCCCCGCAGCCACCTCCTCCTCGGTAAACTGGCCATTCGACTCCGCGACAAACAGCTCCTGCATGAGGCCGAGAAGTTCCTCGCTCTCTTACGACAGGATTGGGCAAACGAGGAACTTCAAAATGCAGCGAAGACGAAGGTCTTCGAGTTTTGACTGGGGCCTGTTAAAGAAATCGCCGTAAGATAACAGTTGATGCATTATCGTGATGAACTCACCTGGCCTTCCCGCGTGTGTTGGACTAATCGGGGACGTTCACGCCGAAGACGAACTGCTTGAGGCTGCACTAAAGTACCTCCAGACAAAGAACGCTGAAGTTGTGCTTTGCACGGGGGATGTGGCGGACGGCGCGGGCTCCGTTGCGCGTTGCTGCGAACTTCTTCGTCAACACAACGTCCAGACGGTTAGGGGCAACCACGATCGCTGGCTCCTTACCGCGGTGATGCGAGATCTACCCGAGGCAACCGATGAGAAAACGCTGTCGGGAGAAGTTTTGGAATACCTGGCTAATCTTTCCGTAACGCGAGAGTTCTCATCGTCTCTTGGTGGTGTGTTACTCTGCCACGGGCTCGGATTGCATGACATGGCAAGGGTCGAGCCAGACCACTTCGGCTACGCCTTGGAGTCGAACATCGAACTTCAGGCCCTCATGCGAAATTCAAATTGCCGTTTCGTCTTCAACGGACATACACATTACCCGATGGTGCGACATTTCGCTGGACTGACTGTGATTAACGCCGGCACATTGCAGCGTAAGCACGATCCTGGGTTCCTGATGGTTCATTTTGACTATGATCAAGTGCAACTGCTGCGGTTCGGGAAAAGCAATGAGATTATTCTGCAAAGCACTGAGCGTCTCGTGCCTTGCACCTCCATCTAGCGGGGTGCAGCCAAGTCAGGGACGAGCGTCGGACAGTCTCGGTTGCGCTCTCACTATCTGGTCCGCAATGCTTCTTTCCTCCTGCGGCGGCGGGTCGAATAGCATGGGCCACCTCACCTCCGCCCCCACCGCAGACTCTGCAAGCGGTAGCCAGCGCCCGCGGACTCACTGTCAGCGCCGCAACGGCCACTCCCTACCTCGCCGAGTCCGACTACTCCCACGTGCTCGGCACCGAGTACAACGGACTGACTGCCGAGTGGGAAATGAAATTTACGGCGACGCATCCGCGTCCAGATACCGACCCCAGTCCCTACGACTTCTCTGCCGGAGACCAGTTAGTCACATTCGCACAAGCTCACACGATGAAGGTCCGCGGACATACGCTGATTTGGCACGGAGATAATCCCGACTGGCTCGTCAATGGCGGTTACACAGCGCCGGAGCTGAGCGCCATCGTGCAGGACCACATCACCACAGTAGTGCAGCACTTCGGCAGCAAAGTGTTTGCCTGGGACGTGGTCAACGAAGCCTTCAACGACGATGGCACCATGCGCAGCACTCTCTTCTATGACCAGCCCGGAATCGGCTTCGCCGGCCAGGGCACGGCGTACATCGAGCAGTGCCTGCGCTGGGCCCACGCCGCAAATCCGTCGGCCAAGCTTTTCTACAACGATTACAGCGCTGAGGTCGTCAACACCAAGTCGGACGCCATTCTCGCCATGGCCACCGACTTCAAGAATCGCGGCGTGCCGCTCGACGGCATCGGCTTTCAGATGCACGTCGATCTGGGCTTCGATAACTCTGGCACGTTGCAGTCATTCGCACAGAACCTGCAACGCTTCGCCGCCCTCGGACTCGAACTGCACATCACCGAACTCGACGTCCGCGTCAATTCAAATGACGCGAACACCCTTAACCAGCAAGCGGATCTCTACGGCAAAATTGTGACCACCTGCGTCCAGCAGCCAGCCTGCAAGATGGTGCAGACCTGGGGCTTCACCGACAAGCACTCCTGGATCCCAGACTTCTTCCCAGGATACGGATGGGCATTGCCGTTCGACGACAGCTATCACAAGAAGCCGGCGTACACGGCGATTTATGATGCGTTGAAGTAGGGCAGACGAGTGCCGTCCGCTGAAGCGGACGCCCATTTATTCCGCATGGCTTTCCCGGTACTTGCCGTGCCGAGCTTTCACATGTCGCCGCTTCGCGGCTGGGGCGTTGTATAGGCATTGAACCAGCTTGCTCTCCAACTCTTTTTTCCGCTCTGCTATAGTCTCTGGGACAGATATGGCCCTTGAATTGGAGATGACCTCGCCCTTCGACGTCGCCAAAGACGCGGTCAAGGCGATTCAGGATTACTCGGTGCTGGCGTCGCAGTCGCTCGCCAACTTTTTCCGCCGGCCCCTCTACTGGGGCGACATCATGCAGCAGGCCGACCTCATCGGATTCGGTTCTCTTCCCATCGTGGTGCTTTCAGGACTTTCGATCGGAGCCCTGCTTGCCCTGAACGCTGCCAGCACGCTGGAGCGGTTTGGCGGCATCACCCTGATCGGGCAGCTGGTTTCTCAATCCATGGTGACGGAACTGGGGCCACTGATCACCGGTCTGATGGTTTCCGGACGCAACGCATCCGGCATGGCCAGCGAACTGGGCTCGATGATTGTGACTGAGCAGATCGACGCCATGCGGGCCCTGGGGACCGATCCCAGCAAGAAGCTGGTTACGCCGCGCGTGGGCGCGACCGTTTTCATGCTGTTTTTTCTCACCATCATTTCCGACTTGCTCGGCCTGGTGGGCGGCTTTATGGTGGCTAACCTGCTGTTCGGGCTGGACTCCCGCCAATACTGGAGCAACGCCTGGCAGACCCTGGTGTTCCGCGACGTTTTCATGGGGCTGGTGAAGCCCGTGATGTTCGGATTCATCATCGCGACCATCGGGTGCTATTACGGCATGTCGACGCGCGGCGGCACGCAGGGAGTGGGCCGCTCCACCACGCAGGCAGTAGTCACATCCTCGGTGCTGATTCTGGTAGTGGATTTCTTTGTGACCAAGTTCATCTTCGCCTTGTTGGGTTACAGGTAGA
This sequence comes from uncultured Acidobacteriota bacterium, assembly GCA_963799305.1. Classification (GTDB taxonomy): domain Bacteria; phylum Acidobacteriota; class Terriglobia; order Terriglobales; family Acidobacteriaceae; genus Acidiflorens. The sequence goes on from CAWCWX010000008.1 coordinate 124,307, forward strand.
CCCAGACGATGTCGCCGACCACTCTATCGATCGACACTCCGGCCCCCCAGCAGGGCGATTCCTACGCCGACGCGGTTGTGTTTGATAACGTCTCCATTGCGTTTGAAGAGAACGTAGTGCTCGACGGCGTTTCCTTCCATCTGCCCCGCGGTGAGACCAAGGCCCTGTTCGGAGTTGCTGGCTCGGGTAAAAGTACAGCGTTGAAACTTGCCCTGGGACTGATGAGACCGGACTCTGGCCGCATCTTCCTTCTCGGACAGGAAGTCACGGCGATGTCGGAACAGCAATTGTTCGAATTACGCGGGCGTGCGGGCATTGTTTTTCAGGAGAGCGCTCTGTTCGATTCGCTGCGAGTTCGTGAAAACGTGGCCTACCGGTTGATGGAGGAACACCTGTCGGAAGAAGAGGTCGAACGCCGCGTCCGCGAAGCCCTTCGTTTCGTGGAATTGGAGCGGACGATCGATATGTTTCCCTCGGAACTATCGGGCGGAATGCGGCGGCGCGTGGCCATTGCGCGCGCCATCATCACGCAGCCTGAAGTGCTGCTCTACGACTCGCCCACCGGAGGACTGGATCCGGTGACTTCCAATACCATCATCGAACTGGTCATCAAACAGCGGGATGTTTACAAAACCAGCGCGCTCCTGGTGACGCACCGCCTCCAGGACGGATTCACCATGGCCACCCACGAGTTCGACAAGAACACCAACAAGATGGTCGCGTTGCCCAAAGGCCAACGCGCGCAAGTGCCGATGAGCTTCCTGATCCTGCGCGATGGAAAGATCATTTTCGATGGCGACCTGCGGGAATTGGCGGCTTCGCGCGATCCATATATTCGGGAATATGTTTCGTAGAGTTTAAGAACTGTCATCCTGAGCGTAGCGAAGGACCTGCTTTCCTTCGCTCGCCAGGAAAGCATACCCTTCGCTTCGCTCAGGATGACAGCTCTAAAACAAATTGCTGTTGCTACGATCCATCGTTGCGCTAGTTCCCTGCTCCCGTTCTTGCCTGTTTCATCTGAATGAAATTCTCCACGTTGCTCTTGTCGACCAACGCCGAGCCAGTGTCCACGAAGGAGGGTACGGGGGCGAAGCTGTCTTTGGCAAAGTCGCCTGACAGCGAAGGGAGCTTGTTGTGATAGAACTCATCGAGTACGCGCACGCCGAAATAGCTCATGGTGTAGGGCTTTTGTGAAATGGTGGCGGCGATCACGCCTTTGCGGATCCACTCCAGCGTGTCGGGATCGGTATCCATCGCAATCACAACTTTGTTCGTCACTTTATTCGATGCCAGAACATTGGCGACTTCTTTTCCGCCTTGCGCTTCGAGGCAGACGAACGCGTCAACCTTGTCTCGTTCTTTGCCGAGGATTTCGGTGGTGGTATCGAATACGATGCGGGGATCGCCTGCAATGTCGACGACGCGGACGATCTTGATCTCAGGATGGTCGTCGAGAGCGGCCCGGTAGCCGCGGAGGCGATCAGCCATGTTGGCCTGAGCCGGCATGGTGAACACGACAACATTTCCTTTGCCTTTCAGTTCGGCGGCCAGGCGCGTACCGCCAGAGACTCCGGCCTGATAGTTGTTGGTGCCGATGAAGAACAGGCGCTTGCTGTCCGGCGCGTCGGAGTCGATGGTAATGACCGGGATGCCGGAGGCAATCGCCTTGTCGATGCTCTCGGTGAGCAACTTGGCGTCGGCTGCGGAGACCAGAATGCCGGTTGGCTTTTTGGTGAGTGCTTTTTCAAACGCTTCTTTCTCCGCCTGCGGGTTGTATTCGTCGGGACCGACAAATTCGTAACGCACCTTCATCTGCGAAGCGGATTGCGACAAACCCGCCCCCGCCGCTTTCCAGTAAGGCACCTGAATATTGGCGGAGACAAGCACGTAAAGCTCATCGGCGGAATGTTCGCCGCCGCAGTTGAAAAGGGGAACGACAAACAACACGACTACCACCAAAGCCAGAAGCGGATGCCGGCGGGGCATGGAATCCTCCTTGGGAGAAGAGAACGGTAGGGATTGTAGACCTGCGGAGGGAGAGGAAGCAATGCGGGTGAGAGCGGAGAGATCAGATTGCAGATTTGAAAAAAAACGCATGCCGTCCCATAGGGACAGGAGTTGATCCCTAACTGAGAAAGTTGGGGCCTGAGTTATACTTCCCGAACCCGACTTTTCCGAATGGAAGCATCCCTTCGCCGAGACGCTGTAATGGGGGACTATCTACCTTGTGATGAAACGGTCCTTCACACGTTCCTCGGGCATTTCCATCCACGGGTTTGCGGAGACTCCCAACCAGCCAAGGCAAGACCCCTGGACGGGGGTGTGGAGTTCCGGTGGGATTACCCTTAGAATGAGGCTCGCACAAGTCCATATGGGACGACGGTACTGCTTTTGCGCCTGACCATCCTCAGGTATCGCGATCTGTGGCGCTTTCGCGCGCCGCTCACCTCCGGCGAGATTCGTCGCACCGAGCGGTGGCTTGCGACGGCACGCGTTGCGCTGACTATCGCCACGCTGATAACGCTCTGGATGGAGCCGGGAAGGAACATCGTCTATTCCATCTGGCTGTATTGGCTGCTGACGGTATATCTGGTGCACGCCGTCGTGGTGATGCTGCTGGTGCGCTTCCGGATCCGTTCCACGCGCGCCTTTCGACTGGTGGTGCATGGCGCCGACATCGTCTGGCCGGTTCTGATCTCGCTGTTCACAACCTCCGAGCGCGGTCCCTTCTTTCTGTTTTTCGTTTTTGTCATGGCTGCGGCAGCCTATCGCTGGGGACTCTGGGAGACGGTAGGCACCGCATTCACAGCCGTGGTCTTGCTGTGGATCGAGGGCTGGGTGGTGAACGCAGGTCTGGTGCAAGTCTTCGACTCATGGCTGCATGCGATGCATCTGCCCCGGCTCGCAATCGACCTGCAGCACGTTGATTCTCAGCAGCTGTTCATGAGTTCGGTCTATTTGATGGTACTCGGGCTGCTGCTCGGCTACATGTCGGAGAACGAAAAGAAGCTCCGCGCCGAGCGCGTCGTGATAACGCGCGTGCTCAGTTCCGCACGGGTAGAGGCCGGACTGACCAGCACGATGCAGGAAATTCTGGGCGAAGTGTTGAGCCTGTACGGAGCCCGCAAAGTCTTGAGCGCTACCCAGGAAGCGAACAGCTATCGCGTCTTTCTGGCCGACGTGCACCAGACTTCGGAAGGCACACCACTTTTGCGCTGGCATGACGCCCTGCCCGAAACCGAAGCCTCATACCTCTTCGACTCTCCGGCCGACGCGATTTATGCTCGGCGGGTACCGAAAGGATTCGACGCGGTACTGCTCGATGGCGATGGCAAACGCCTGCGCGACGCCGACACCACCTTTCTGGCCAACTTGAGTCGCGTGGAGCCGTTCCAGTCCGTGGGATCGGTGGCCTTTGGCTTCGGGCGGGAGTGGTCCGGGCGAGTCTTTATTCTCGATCCGGAAAGGCTTGGAGATCCGGAAGAGGAGCTCCGATTCCTCCAGGAATTTGCGCAGCAGGTCGGCCCCGCAATCTACAACGTTTATCTGATGCGGAGACTGCGGGAACGCGCTGGAGCAGTGGAGCGGGCCAGATTCGCCCGCGAACTGCACGATGGCGCCATTCAGTCGCTGATTGCGGTGGAAATGCAACTCGATGTCGTGCGCCGTCAGTCGGGACAGCAGCCGGTCGTCACCAGCGAACTTTCCCGCATCCAAAAATTACTGCGTGAAGAAGTGCTCAAGCTCCGCGAATTGATGCAGGCCATGAAATCGTTCGAAGTAGATGCCGACCGCCTGCCCGGCTTCATTGCCGATACGGTGGAGCGCTTCCGTCGCGAAACGGGAATTTCGGCGGAATTTGCCAGCGAAGTCGAAAAAGTCGATTTACCCCAGAAAGTCTGCCGCGAACTGGCCCGGATAGTCCAGGAGAGCCTGGTCAACGTCCGCAAGCACAGCGGCGCGCGGCACGTCCTGGTCCGGCTGGCTCATCGGGCGGGCAATCTCCAACTGACGGTCGAGGATGATGGGCGCGGGTTTCCATTTTCTGGCAGACTGTCTGAAGCTGAGTTGGAGACCACCGGGAAGGGGCCCGCCGTAATTCGTGAACGAGTACGCTTGCTGGCAGGCGAACTCACGATAGAATCGAATCCGGGACACGGCGCCCGCGTGGAAGTCCGCGTTCCACCGGCACGAAAGACCACCCATGGATAGACAAGGACGTTCCATCCGCATCGTAATTGCCGACGATCATCCCATTTTTCGCGATGGGTTGCGGCGCCTGCTCGAGACCGAGACCGACATGAAGGTGGTGGGCGAAGCTTGCGACGGACGCGAGGCGGTAAAGCTGGCCACCGAAATCAAGCCCGACATCCTTCTTCTCGATCTCGCCATGCCTCACCACACCGGCCTCGACGCCCTCCGCGACCTGAGCACGAGTACTGGGGCTGGTGCGGTGCGCATCATTTTGCTGACGGCGGCGGCCGAGAAAAAGCAGGTCGTAGAAGCCCTGCAACTGGGCGCTCGCGGCGTAGTCCTCAAAGACTCAGCCACCCAACTTCTGCTCAAGGCCATTCACGCGGTCATGTCGGGAGAGTACTGGGTGGGCCGCGAAAGTGTCTCGAACCTGGTGCAGTATCTCCGCAACCTGATGCAGAGTTCGACCGAGGAATCGAAGCAAAAGAAGTTCGGCCTGACGCCTCGCGAACTGGAGATCGTCTCCGCCGTGGTAGCGGGATATGCCAACAAGGAAATCGCCGAATATTTCAAGATCAGCGAAGATACGGTCAAACACCATCTCAGTAACATCTTCGATAAACTAGGGGTTTCGACCCGTCTGGAACTGGCGCTCTTCGCGGTAAACCAGGGGCTTCCCCTGAAAACCATCATTTAATCAATCGCTTACGGATGGCTCGTGAGGGAAGTAACCAGCAAGGTGGCACCTTAGTGCTATTCCGTGTCACTGCTGTGCTATTGGGTAGTTGTGCTTGGCGGCGATACCCTATTCAGAGTCGACGTCGATATTTTGTGCTTGGGGAGAAATGCATCGGATCGTCGGTTAAAGGGGGCAATTGTGATCGCAACTATCCGTCAACTTTTATTTGAGGATCGCGGACAAGACGTAGCCGAATACGCGGTGATGTTGGCTGTGATTCTGGTTATCGTCATTGGCACGGTCCGTTTAATCGGCGGCAACGCCAACAACGTATTTTCGCAAGTGCAGAGCCAGATGTCGAACTAAGCGAAAATCTCGCCCCCCGTTGTCGTAGTCCCTTTTAGAATCGGTGCTCGCCGCATCCTCGCTCGGTTCTCCCGCCTCCTGCCCTCGCCAAGGCTCGTTGCAGTGAATCACAAAATCGTCTCTAGGAGACGCGTCGTGCCGCATCTCCCCTCGCATCCGTTCGCGCCCAATGCACAGGGAGACGCGCTCCATCCGCAGCTCTTACTTCTGGCTTTACCGTCCGGAGGGTGTTACGGTACCCGATTTTTCCGGTGCTCTGTCAGGAACCGGAGTCGCCGTGGCTTCAAACCTCGTCAGGAACGGAAAGAAGGGCGTAACCTCGAAAGGCATCTTCTCGGCCGGCGAGTTCAAGGCGACCGGTTTGGTCTTGATTAGATCGAGGCGATTGCTCCAGGGATCAACCCGCACGCGGCCTCCCAAAGGCAAAGCGGCGATCTGATCGGTTTTCTTGGGGTCGAATGCCGGCGAAGCCGTCATCAACGGAGACATCCGGATCGCGTCGCCGTTGAGCAGGCTGTCGCCGAGGTGCGGCCGGATCAGATTCTTCAATTGGGGAGCGCGCGCCTGCACCGCCTTGAGAAACAGTCCGGCGGTCCCCATTTTGTCTTTGTAGGGTGAATGCTCAAGCAGTTCCAGCGCTTTCTTGTCGGCGGCTTCTTCTTCGTTCTTATCGCGGCTGAAATCCATGCGCTCGAAGGTTCGCTCATCCGGGAAAAACATGCGGTCGTTAAAGGCCATCTTGGTGTCCAGTTTGTGGCCGAGAACGATGTGCGCCAGTTCGTGCGTCAGCACCATGGCGAGCGAAGCTTCGTCAGGCAGCACGTCCACCATGCCGCGGCTCATCACAATGGTGTGGCCGATGGTGAACGATTCCAGTGGCGTCGTCATCAGCACGCGGCAATGCACCTCGGGCTGAATATCGAGGTTGTTGGTGATCATCACGTTGTTGACGACAGTTTGTAAAACCTTATCAACCTCTCCTTCCGGAGCGAGCAACCCGATCTGCTGAAGGCGGTCAATGACGTTAATCTCAGCCTGATGTTCCCAGGCGCGCTGCGCCTCGATGGGAGTCGCATCCTGCGACCGCTGACTCTGATCCTGCACGGGGTTCGGCGCGTCAACGGTGATGTCGGTGAACTCTGAGCTGCGGCGGAAGTCTTTCAGGTTGTAACCCCAGAGTCGCGTTTGGGCCTTGTAATGGATGGTCTGCCCGACTCGGTATTTGAGGTCCGACTCCTCGGAGTAAACGAATGCCGGAAGCCACATGCCGGGCCGCATATTCAGGCGCCAGCTATCAAAATGCAGATAGTAACTGGAACGCGGATGCGGGTAATAGGTTCCGTTGAAGCGGACAATGTTGTAGTTCTGATCCTCAACCCAAACGCGGCCGAGGAACCGTCCCTTGCCGGCGTCTTTCTTGGGAGCGACATCGAGCACGATGCAGCGAACCTCTCCCAGGAACTCACGGCGCACGAAGGTGAAGTCGTAATACTTGCGCTCAAAGTCGTCGTCTAGGATCACCATCTGCGCGAAGCCAAGAGGAAGAAATTTCATGGTGTACACATTGCTCAGCTTGCTGAGCATGCGCTTGCCGAGACCGCCGGTGGTGGGAGAGTCGAAGGTGCGATCGTCAGTACCGTTCGACATATCCAGACGGCCGAGGAAATAGAGATCGCTTGTGGGCACCGTTGCGCCGAGTTCTTTGTCGTCCTTTAAATTCTGGAGATAAGTTTCAACCAGCGGGTGCAGATTCTTCATCTGCGCCATGAAGAAATGTTCGCGCTCGATGGCGCGATCGATCACCTGATCGAAGCTGGCGGCGGCTACCACAGCATGCTGAGTCGCGGCGTCTCGAGTGGACAGTCGAGGTTCTGGCTCCGTCGCGGGCGGCGATTGCGCTGGCGAACTTTGCGCCGGTGGAGTTACCGGCGACGGCTGTGCAGCCGGCGTTTGCTCAGCGGGCGCTTGCTCAACGGGAGGTTGCCCTGCCGGTGTTTCCGCTGGCGTTTGTGCAGGTGCGCTCTGTGTCGCCGGCGTTTCCTCGGGCGGAGTTTGTGACTGCGGAGTTTGTGCCAAAAGCACGGCGCTGAACAAACAGACGAGCAATAGAGTCGCGAGATGGGGACGCAACATATTCGATTGTTTCATTCTACCTAGGATGCAAGCTACCTAGGATGCAAGCTGGAACACGATATGGAGGACAGCCTGGAAATCGGAAGGCTGACCGTCCTTGAGGGCAGGCTTGAACTGAATTTTCTCCGCAGCCTGTACCGCCGCTTCATCCAGTCCATGACCCAGTCCTTGTACCACGCGTTGGATGCGAACCTTACCGTTCGCAGTAAACACTACTTCAAGCAGGACCTCGCCTTCAACTTTCAGGCGGCGTCCTTCTTCAGTGTAAACCGGACGGGGCTTGAATGTGATCTCGGCAGGAATCGTTTTTGCAACCGCTTCAGGAGCCTTGGCTCTCGGCGATGGCGTCACCACGTCAGCATCCCCGAAACCGCCCTGGCGGACGGTGCCGCGCGAGGCGGAAAGGCGCCCGGAATTATCGCCGATCGCGACTCCGTTTCCAAAGCCTGCGCTGGCAACCACACCGCGCACGCCTTTCGCTCCGCCCGTGCCATTGCCTTCGCCGGGACCCGCAGGCATATCGAATGATCCCAGTTTGGCGATCGTAATCGCATGTCCGGGATTATCCCGCGCCGGCACTGCGTTGGGATCGCCCAGACCTCCGGTCTGCACTTTCTTCGGATCCGCAGCCTTGGTCGGAGTTGCCGAACTGCCGTTGGAGAACACATTCGTGGCAACAATCTTGGGAGCAACGGGCTTAATCTCCGGAATCGCTTCCAGCTTGGCCGCTAGTTCCACTTTGGGAGGCTGCACCTCGGGTGCTGGCGCCTTCTTGGGAGTTTGCAATTCTCTGGGCACCCGCAACGCTTCCGGTCGCGGCGTTACCACTTCGGCCACTTTGGGCGTCGAAAAGTTGCGGACCGGGGCAGGCTGCACCGGAGCCGGAGGCGGATTATTCACCAGGTTGACGAAGTGATAGTCGCGGTCGGGAATCTCCAGAATGTCAGGATTCATCACCGCTGCCACCAGCGCCAACGTCAGAATCACCGACTGCACGCCATAGCTGAAAACGAACTTTTGCCAGCGGGGACGAGGCTCGGGGAGTATGCCAAGGGTCAACTGCGAAGCCTGGGATTCCATAAATATCACCTCCGTGCCGAACAACCTTTCCGGACAGCTCGGACGGCTTTTCAGCACACCTGGAGACGGGTCGGGGGAAACAACTACAACAACATAGCATGCACTCCGAAGGCCACTTCCGACCACTGCCCTTGCGGGTAAGATGCTGGTAAGCAGCGACTTAATTTGGATATTTCCCATCTTACCAGACTGGAAGTGCCCCCTCGCAAAGTTTTTCATACCCGCCGAGGGGAATTTTGGCCAAAAAAGTTGGAAGAATTTGCCTTACACAATGACCGTGACCCAAAACCGAGGCCCACGACTTCAGCCGTGCCACCCCCAGCGTTAGAATGGAACCATGTACCACTACAATCCCACGACCGCCCTCGAAGAACTCACCGAAGAAGCAACCCTGCCTAATCCTGTACACGTCCGCGACATGCTTCTGCGCAACAAGCTGACGCCCGACCAGTCCATCGAATTGAATCGGATGTTTGTCGAATATCAGAAATTTTTCGGGGAGACACAGAAGTTGGGGAAAGAAATTCTGCGGCGGCTGGCGGCGTAGGTCAGTTTGAAGGCTGAGGATCGTTGTGCTTCTTCGGCTAGCGATGTAACCCGAAATGGCGTCCTTCGCCATTTCCGCGCCTTGCCCCAGAGTGCGCCCAACTCAAGTGATCTTCTTCAAGAATCTATGAGTACCGTCTGTCCACTCAGGCACAGAGGCGCGGCCCAGATCAAGACCAAGTAGTTGAAGGTCGGGTGGATGAGTTGCGCCTCGGGCTTTGGCTTCCTCTCCTAGCAACCTTAGCATTTCCTTAAGATAGGCTTCGGCTTTCTCCTTACTCACAATTGGCGGCGGCGGTACAAAGCCTATGGGTGTGACGTCCTCGAAAAATTCTTCACCCGTGATCGGGTCAAGGAACCCAAGGATAGCTCCCGGAGAGGCTACTGGTAGAGGCACGTAAATTTGCATTTCTCCAAATATGAGCACAATCGAGTGGCTCGGCGTACCGAATTCAATGTAGACGGTGTGACTGAGAGGTGGTCGCAGCTTGCGTACACCAGATGTATCACTATACCCAACCCCTGTTGCCCATTCGCCCTTCCCATGCAGATACCGCGGAATCCCGCTATTCCTTACAAGGGAGACGCGTCCCATAGATATGAGCACATTCGCGACGAGCTTGGTGGCGAACCTGTAGAGATTGGGATTGAAACTTCCATTAATTTCAAGCCTGACATCCTTGAGAATCTCTCCAGGCGATTCCTCGATCTCGACACGCTTCGCCTTTCCCTTTGCTACCAGGTTCCGGGCCAACTGTTCCGCCTCGCGCCTCGACCGAGACTGACCACTCACGATCTGCCCTGAGTCATCCCGTCGGATAACAGGATGTGCGAGTTCGTACTGCACGCCGCTTGATGCGCTTCTGAGATCGTATATCTTATCCTCAATCACGAGTGCAGAAGGCCAAGTGGCTGCGCTGCGGGTTAAGTCCAGCGCAAAGTGGGAAATGAACACTTGAAGTTGCTTGAGCTGTTTTGCTGACTCAGCCTCAAACGAATGCCCAAAACGGCTATTGCAGTCGCGACAGACCCGAATTGTTCTTCGTCCGCCTAAAAAGTCTGGGAAAATATGATCGTCCGTAAGTTCGGCAAAGGGTGGGTCAGAGTACGGGCAGACTTCGGATTGGACAACTGGAATCACACACGGGGAGCCCATTTATCAGCCTATCACGACCCTTCGACTCCTGAGCAGCATGTTCCTCTCATCTCACCACCGAACCTTTCTCCTCCCACCATCGTTTACAATCAGAGATTCCCTTCTCGTCGGGAACCCTAACCATGCACCGCTGGTCGCAACTCTTTATTCCTACTCTTCGCGAGGCCCCGGCTGATGCCGAGGTCGCCAGTCACAAGCTCCTTGTCCGCTCGGGATACATCCGTCAACTGGGCGCCGGGATCTATTCGTTCCTGTTCCTGGGCAACCGCACCATCAACAAAATCATGGGCATCGTCCGCGACGAGATGGACAAAATTGGCCAGGAATTCTATCTGCCCACCCTGCATCCGCGCGATCTTTGGGAGGAAAGCGGCCGCTGGACGGTGATGGGCGACAACATGTTTCGCCTCAAAGACCGCAAGGGCGCCGACTTGTGCCTGGGCATGACACATGAAGAAGTCATGACCGACATCGCGCGCAAGGAACTGCGCAGCTACAAACAGCTGCCCCAGATCTGGTATCAGATTCAGACGAAATTTCGCGACGAGCCTCGTCCGAAGTCAGGGTTGCTGCGGGTACGGCAATTCATCATGAAGGATGCGTACTCGTTCGACATCGATGCCGACGGACTCGACGTCTCCTACAAAAAGCACGATAAAACCTACCGCGCCATCTTCGACCGCTGCGGACTCAAGTACATGGTGGTCGAAGCGCACTCGGGCGCGATGGGCGGATCGCAGTCGCACGAATTCATGGTGCGTACGCCCGCCGGCGAAGATCAGATTGTCAGTTGCGACGCCTGCAATTACGCCGCGAATCTGGAAAAGGCAGTCTCCAAACTCGAAGCGGTCGAGGATTTGAAGCCCGAAGGCGACGGTTCGCCGATAGAAGTGCACACTCCGGGACAAAAGACGATTGAAGATGTCGCGCGTTTCCTGGGCGTGTCTCCCAAGAACAAGATCAAGACGCTCGCGCTGATGATGACCGAGGCCGACGAGAAGACGGGCAAAGATCGGGCCCGCGCCGTGATCCTGCTTATGCGCGGCGACCATCAGATGAACGAAGCCAAGCTCTCGACTGCAATCGGCGGCAAAGAAGCGCGCCCGATGCAGGAAGAAGAAATTCGCGAGTTGTTCAAATCTCCCGCGGGATACCTCGGCCCTCTCGGCATCGAATGGGCGAAGGACATGAAAGATTCCGGCAAGCCCATCCTGCTCGTCGATAGAGCCCTCGAAGGCCGCGCCAACCTGATCGGCGGCGCCAATAAAGAGGACTACCACGTCAAGAACCTGACGCCGGGAAAGACCTTCCATCCCACCGCATACGCCGACTTGCGCAGCGTGAGTGCGGGCGAGGCGTGTCCGAACTGCGGCGCCGCGCTCCGCATCGACACGGCGGTCGAAATCGGACACATCTTCAAACTCGGCTATAAATATTCCGACTCCATGGGCGCGCGCGTGCTCGATCGCAACGGGAAAGAAGTCGCTCCCATCATGGGCAGCTATGGTATCGGGATCGAACGCATTCTCACGGCTGCCATTGAGCAGTCGAACGATGAGAATGGTTTCTGGTTGCCGCCGTCGATCGCGCCGTTTGAAGTGGTCGTAGTGGCGACCAACACGGGCGACGAAAAAATCAGAACCGCGGCCGAAGCAATTGCCAACACCCTGGAAGCCGCCGGCATCGACGTTTTGCTAGATGACCGCGACGAGCGCCCCGGCGTCAAGTTCAAGGACGCCGACCTCGTCGGCATCCCCTTTAGAATCAACGTCGGAAAGAAAGTTACCGACGATACTGTAGAAGTCGTTCAGCGCTCGACTCGGCAGTCCAGCGACGTTAAGATTTCTGCCATACAGGAGTATTTTCAGGGACTGCTGTCTCCGGCGCGTTAGCAACTTTCCCCGGCCAGCAGCCTCTTACTGGCTTATGGGATCTATAAAAGCAATTGCCGGCGTCGCAGTGATGGTGTTAGTTGTGATTCTCTGTTTCAAACTCATCCCACCGTATTTCTCGAACTATGAGTTTGAGGACTCGATCAAGAACGAAGCCTTGCAGGCAAGTTACGGGAGCCGCTCGGAGGACGATATCCGGGAGGCGGTGATCAAAGAAGCGCGCCAGTACGACATCCAACTCACCTCCAAACAAGTACGCGTTACCCGCACGGGAACCAGCGGCACGGGCACGCTCACCATCGAAGCGCAATACAGTGTTCCAGTCAGCCTGCCCGGCTACACGACTACGTTGGACTTCCATCCCTCCAGCAGCAACAGGGGAATCTACTAGCGCAAGGGCCGGTAGGTACCCAGTCTGTTTTTCCAACGATCGCATTTTTTGCGGAGACGCCGGAGCTAGCCGTCTTACCACACGCCAGAATCCACGTTTGCCGGAACGCGTTGCAATAACACGTTTCATGCGGTCACTCCGAGTGTCTGCCAATTACCTCGGTACCGTTGTGGGAAGTGACGGTAGGACGTACCTTCGGCTCTGGTAATTCTTTTGTCCTCCCCAACACTGGCGATGGCATGCGCGGGTAGTCCTTTCCATCGTTAGAAACAACCCAGCGATGATTCCGGGTCGTTCTCGTCTCGGGCGAGAAAAGCTGCTGAATGCGGCGTCGGCAAATCCTGGACGGTTTTTGCGCCGCGGTAGAAACAACGAATTCACGTCGCGCCCTACGGTCGACGAACTTTAAGGAGAAAGTCTTGAAAACTCTGCAAGTCACCCTGTTAAGCCTGTTGGCTCTGGCTGTGTCGATTACCGCGGGTTGCGGAAGCAGCGGTAATCCAACCTTCAGCAAGCTGGCGTTTTCCTCCAGCCGTACCGCTGATCCCTCTACACCGCTGTTTCTCATGAATCTGGATGGCTCGAGCGTCACGCCGGTGCCCTATAACCTCGATGGCATCTATTCCCCGTCGGTTAGCGCCGACTTCAAGAAAGTCGCGTTTGTCTCGTTTCCCAACGTCTGGGTGATGAATTCCAATGGCACGGGTTCGACTCAACTGACCACCTACACTGATTCCTCTGATGACCAGAACTCGTACATTTTCTACTCGAGGATCTCTCCCAACGGCAAGAAAATCCTGTATTCACTGTGGGATGGCGTCGCCGGACTCTATGGCGTCTGGATCATGAATGCGGACGGATCCGGCAAGCAGAACCTTACCGCGACTCTACCCACGGCCATGATCGGTTGTTACAGCGGCAGTTTTTCCGCGGACAGCCGCAAAGTCACGTTCGCCTGCTTTAGTGAATCCGGTGACGGCGTTTATCTCGCCAACGCGGATGGAAGCCATCAGCAGACGGTCGTACCGGCAACGGAGGCTTTCCTCGATACTCCGATGTTCTCGCCCGACGGAAAGAAGATTCTCTTCGTTGGCTACGGTTACTCCCTTAGCGGCGCCGTCCGGTCGAAGACGTCGTTCTCATCCAAGCCGACGGTCGCTTCCATACGTACCGGCGTCCACAGCCACGCCGCTCCTCAAGACGATGGCACTCAGGGCGTATTCAGTATCAACATCAACGGAACCGGTGGAACCCTCGTGGCTGCCGATGCCTATGAAGCGGAAATTCTGAATTCGAACTTGTACTACACCCTCTATGATTCTGATCTGGGTTTGAGTCAGATATGGAAGTCCAACACCGACGGCTCTTCCCCTAAAAAGCTGAGCGACGGTGCGGCCGACGACCGTCTCGACTTGACCGTGGACTAGTTTCATGGCGGTATGCGGATAGCCCGTCTACCCGCATATTTACTTTCGAGGGGTGCCCGTCCAAGCTCTGCTTGGGCGGGCCTCATCCAGTGGGCGGCAGTCAAGGACCATTGTGGGCATCGGCGGAGTCGAGAGGCAGTCGGCGCGAAACCAACGGCTTTGAACCCGTGCTACCATGCCATCGTGTTCAATTTTGGCAAACCAAAAACCGCCGGCGACTGGATCGTTCATATCGCAGGGGCGATCGTTGCGATATTCCTTGTCTGGTGGATGCTGCGGGTCTATGTTCTGTAGTGCTGTCATGTCCACATGGTCGTAGCCACGAAATCATGGGTTGGATCCACAGTCGGATTCTCAAGGTAATCGCGAAAAGTTAGGGTGTCAGCCGGATAAGTCAGAGTCGGCGTTCTTCAACTCGGCATCCTCATCGCGATGTCCCAACTGGCCTTGCAGGCTGGTGTTGCCACCCTGGTTTTGCGAGTCCTGTTCGGTCGCGCCCTTTCCCCGATCCTGATCTTTCGACTTCTCCGTGGCTGCTCTCTTTCGCTCGGCTACGACATTCTCGACCCGCAGGTTCACGCGGGCGCAGATGCCCGAGACTGTGGGAGAGTCACTGTTGCGGCCAGTCGTGACAGATTCTCGATCCATAAGCGCAAGATACGTGGTCAGGAGTTGAAAGTCTGAGCTATAAAGCTCGTCATGGCCTGTGGCCACCCGCGCGCGGTTCAACGCTTCTGGTACGGATGGAAGATGTAGTCCTTCGCCTTCACGGCCGTATGGCAGGCGACTCCGCAGTCGGAGAGGCTTTTGGGATCGGCCTCGAACTTGTCTGATGCGGCGATGTAGTTGAACACGGCGTATCCCCATCCGCCGCTTTTCGGAAATCTCTTGCTGTCTTTTTCCATGACGAATGCCTGTTTAAAGACGTCGGGCACATCCACGGCGAACTGTGCTTCCGTGCTCTTCTTCGGCTTCCACTGGAGCTTCGCGACCTTGGACCCATCCGGGAAAGGCTGCCCATTGCCCGGAATGCCTGCCTTGTACGCCGCGATCATCGTCGGATTGCCGACGATCACCTTGAGTACTTCGTCGGTCCGCGCGGAAGAGATCACCGACCAGTCTTCGTATCCCTTGAAGTCGGCGAACTCGATTCCGCTCGGCGATTTCAGCGTGTACTTGTCGTTGTTTTTGTCTTTGTTTTGCGCGTAAACGGCCATGGCGCCAAGGACAGCGACGGTGAGCACTGCGGCGGATATCGTGATCGTGAGCTTGTGTTTGCGCTGCATGGCTGATCCTTTCTCAATCAGGATGTCCATTTTGGCTCCTGAATCGGCACAGAATATCACAGCCAACTTATTGAATTCGTACGAGCAGTCCAGGTTCAATCGACTCTAACGACATCAAAATCTTCCCCGCCAGATCAAGTCCGCCAGTCGGTTTGACTCGGCATGGATCAAGATCACCGCGATCTTGCGTTCTTCTTGCCGGCCCACCCCGCCTCAGGCACAGTGAGGCAATCGTACCCGGAGAGATGGTTCTTAAATTTTCTCGGAATGCATTCGTCCAGCAGGAGTTTCGTCACAGTTCACTGACAACGAGCTCTTTCGCATGCTCCAGGGCGCGGATGGCGGCTTCGCGCTTTACGGTGGGAAAATCCTCAAGGAACTCGTCGAGAGTTTGCCCCCCCTCAAGGTAATCCAGCAAGGACTGGAAAGGAACTCGAGTCCCGCTGAACACAGGGGTCCCTCCAAGAATATTGGGGTCTCTCACGATGATGCCGTTGGCCGACGCCATAGCAGGATTTCCCCTTCAGTTTACCCGAGCGAACTCGGGAAAACCAACCCAAGCGAGGGGCACGCAGCATCCGCGATAAATCTCACTTCTTGACGCCTAAACTCTGGGTGACCGAGGTCTTGCCGTCAGACTCGCCAATCTGAATGACAAGTTGGCGTGTGTCCTTGGACGCCGTGAGCATGGTCATGCTCTCCGCCGCTATGGTGGCCTCGGTTTTCCATCCGTTGTCGGCAAGGCCTTTCTTGTAGAACGCAACCGTCTTGTCAAGACTGTCGGCGGATTCAAGAATCAGGCTGGCGCCCTTGTTGTCGGCGTTGTTTACCGAAGTCGCCATCACGATCTTGCCGCTGGCTACCGGCACGTCCTTGGGATAGTCGTCCGGAAGTTTGCCGCCTTCGGAGTTGATGGTCATGCTTTCACCGTTCTTTCCGGTGATCGTGACCTTGGACTGCCCATCCTTCCCGCTCTCTTCGACTTTTACATCCCCGTTCGAAGTGGATACGGTTCTGGACCGGTTGCAGCCCGCCATGAGAAGCACGAGAGATATCACGACGATTCGATGGATGAACATAGCGCCAGAAGTCTACATCGCGTCTGGCGACGCTTCAAGGCAGATTCCAAGGTGGTGCGGAAGCGCAGTTGTTTGTCCTGGGCCTTCTTTTTGCCGCTACCGAG
>CAWCWX010000009.1:0-153404 GCA_963799305.1 uncultured Acidobacteriota bacterium
GGCAACGATTATAACCCTCGTGCCGGTCAGAGCCTCGGCGAAGGTCTTGGGGAGGGGTCGGAGTTTCAGTCGGGCCGCAAGTTGAAACGCCGCCTCACCAAAAGCGAGAACTGGAATAGTGCCAGACCCTAGTGCTTGAGCGACTGCTCCAGCATCCATGGGAATAGATCGGGTTCCGCATATGCATTGTCCCAGGAGTTGTGGCCGACGCCGGGATATTCCGTGTATTTGAACTTGGCATTGACCGCCTTCAAGGCTTCGGCCATGTGGCGGGCTTCAGTGACGGGGACAGACTGGTCGGCATCGCCGTGAAAAATCCAGATCGGCGTGTTGGCGACGCGGCGCGCAATTTCCGCGTAGGGGTCGTTGCCCTTCGCGTCGGCGGGGAGGGCGACGTAAAGCTCCGGCATGTCTTTTAACGGCAGAAGTCCGGAGCAGATGGGGATGAGCGCGGCAAAGCGTTCAGGATAGGCTGCGCCGATTTCCCAGGTGCCGTATCCGCCCATGGAGAGGCCGGTTAAATAGACGCGATTGCGATCACCGTGAAATTCCTTGATGGATGCGTCCAGAGCGGCTAAGGCCTGAGCTTCCATTACCGCATCCCCCCAGATTTTGTTTTCGCGGCATTGGGGCATTACGACGATGAACGGGAAGCGGGAGTTCTTCAAACGGATGGCGTGGCCGATGCCGACGTCCGTCTGAATCAGGCCATCGTCACCGCGTTCGCCGGAGCCGTGAAGGAAGAGAACGACGGGCCATGACTTCTTTTTCGAAAAATCAGCGGGAACAAAAACCTGGTAGCGATAGCTGACGCCGGAAACGGTGACGGTGCGATCGAGGAATCCGGTCTCCACCCGGGCGAGCGCGGGTAGAGTTGAGGCCAGCAGCAGCAGGAATGACCATCCAAGAAAAATTCGGCGCGACATGGCTCTGGAGTGTACAGGAATTTCCGCGGCCGCGAGGAGAGCAGATCCTTCGCTGCGCGATGACAGAAGCAAAGAACCGCCTCAGTACTGCCCGTACCTTCCCTTCACCGAGTCCAGCAGCTTCTGCGAATCGTAGCCGACGCCGTCTTTGAAAACGATCTCCACATTTTCGATATCGGAAATCTGCTTCGAGGGATCGCCTTTGATCACGGCCAGGTCGGCGTTTTTTCCTGCCGCAATCGATCCGATTTGTTTTTCTTTGCCCATGTAGACTGCGCCGTTGAAAGTGGCAATCCTGATCGCTTCGACGGGCGTGAATCCAGCTTCCACCAGCAATTCAATTTCGCGCTGATCGGCGAACCCGGGAATGACGTCGCCTCGTCCGGTCGGATCCGGGCCTGCAATCAGCAGGCCGCCTGCGGCCACAAACGCGTGCTCAAGTTCCATGTCGCGTTTGAAGAGCATTGCGGGGTCGGTCTTGGGCGCCGGGCGCGAGGCAGGCCGCTGCCGCAAGATGAAGAAGTCCTCTCTCGCTTCCGGAGTCATGGCATCGAGAGCCTGCTGACGGAGAGGAGGGCGTCCGCCACCCGCGTCTCCTTCAAACACGGGAAGAGTCGAGGTGATCGCGACGTGATGCTTGATGAGTGTGTCGATCAGGTCTTTGGCTTCGGGACTTTCCGGAGCCATGTGCTCGAGCGTGTATTGGCCGGCGCTGTCGCTGCACACGTCCGGCTTCTTTCCGGGATCGAGTTGCGTGTTCACAAAGAAGCCGTGTTCGAGGTCGTCGATGCCCAACTCGGCGGCTTCCTTGTAGGTGACGGAGCAGAGATGGCCTGTGACCTTGATTCCGCGTTTGTGGGCGGCGTCGATGGCGGCTTTCAGTTCGGCGCGGGTGATGTTCATGTACGCCTTGAATGAGGTGACGCCGCGGTCGGCCCAGTATTCGACGGTTTGGCGGGCGTCGTCCGGGCCGGTCAGGTGGGGCATCTGGATGAAATAACTGTCCGCTCCTTCGAGATACGGACCGGTAACGTCAAGATGCGGGCCGGGGAGTTTGCCGGCGTCGATGTCGCGCTTGAGGTTCAGGTCGGAATAAGGTTCGACGCTGCCGGTGGTGCGCATTGTGGTGACGCCAGCCGCAAGATAGAGTCGCGGCGCTGAGAAAGTCATCTGCGGCACCACCACGGGCTGATCGAACTTCCACTGAGCGGTCAGATTTGGACGCGCTATGTAGAACAGATGATTGTGCATGCCGACGATGCCGGGCATGACGGTGTATCCGCGGAGATCGAGGACGGTTATTCCGTCGGCGGACGTCACGTCCGCGCCCGGCTCGATGGTCGATATCTTTCCCGCTTCAATGACGACGTTCTGATCTTCGACCACTGGCGCGCCGGTGCCATCGATTACGCGAACGTGAGCGAGTATGACCTTGGGCGCGTCCACGCGAACGAAAGCTTTCACGGTTTTGGAAAGTTCCTGAGTCTGGGCAGTGGCGGGAAGCAACCAGACAAACAGAACGACGGCAAACGCCAACAGACGAAATCGCATAGGGCCTCCGAACGTCCGCCATTGTAGCGGAGTGGCGGGGCCGAGCGGGCGCTAGTGCTTTCTCGTCGCCGGGCAAGATGAAACCTTCGGCCTGCCCGCGAACGAATATAATGGCGCATACCCATGGCTTTGACCTCTGGCACGACGCTCGGACCGTATGAGATCCAGTCGCCGCTCGGAGCGGGCGGCATGGGTGAAGTTTATCGCGCCCGGGACACTCGTCTCGACCGCACCGTTGCCGTCAAGATTTTGCCTTCGCACCTTTCTGATAGTCCCGAGGCGAAGCTGCGCTTCGAGCGCGAGGCCCGCACGATTTCTTCGTTGAACCATCCGAACATTTGCGTTTTGCACGACGTGGGTACTCAGGATGGAACTTCCTACCTGGTGATGGAGTACGTGCAAGGAGAAAGTCTGGAAGCGCGGCTCCAAAAGGGCCCGCTGCCATTGAAGCAGGCTTTGGAGTGCGGGATACAGATCTGCGATGCGCTGGAGAAGGCGCATCGGGCGGGGATTGTGCACCGCGATCTGAAGCCGGGAAACATTATGCTGACGGCGTCGGGCGCGAAACTACTCGATTTCGGACTGGCCAAGCCGGCGGCGGGTTTGCTCGGGGCACAAACCGTCAGCAACAAAGGCAATCTGACTCCATCCACTCCTACCATGAATCTTTCGGCGCTGGGCACGCCGGCGAGCCCTCTCACGCAACAAGGCTCCATCGTGGGCACGTTTCAATACATGGCGCCCGAAGTGTTGCAAGGCCAGGAAGCGGACGCACGCAGCGACATCTTCAGTTTCGGCTGCGTGCTCTACGAGATGATTACGGGCAAGCGCGCGTTCGAGGGCAAGAGCCAGATCTCGGTGGCGTCAGCGATTCTGGAGAAGGATCCCGAACTGATTTCCAAAGTCCAGCCGATGGCGCCGCTAGCGCTGGATCATGTGGTTCACGACTGTCTGGCGAAGGATCCTGAGGCGCGATGGCAGAGCGCGGCCGATGTTGCGCGCGGATTGCGCTGGGTGGCGAGCAGTGGTTCCAGTGTCAGTCCGGCTCCAGAAGTTCGCCGCCGACAGCGATGGCCGGTTCATCTGCTGTGGGCCGGAGTGGTCGCAGCGCTTCTGGCTGGGTTGGTCTGGTCAAATCTCCGTGAACGGGAACCCGCGCGCATTTTGCGGTCGTATTTGCCGCCTCCCGCTGACGTGGGTTTCGATTTTACCGGCGACTTCTCCGGCCCTCCGGTGATTACCGCCGACGGTACCGCGATTGCGTTCTGCGCCCGTAACCAGAAAGAGCGGGACTCGGTCTGGGTGCAGGCTCTCGACGATCTGAAAGCCAGAAAACTCGAAGGCACCGAGGGCGCCATCTTTCCTTTCTGGTCCGCCGACGCAAAGTTCGTCGGTTTTTTTGCCGACGGCCAGTTGAAGAAAGTGCCGGCAGAGGGCGGGCCGGTCACCATTCTCGCGCCCGCTCCCAATCCTAGAGGCGGGACGTGGAATCAGGATAACGTCATCGTCTACGAGCCTGATTATCGCGAATCGTTGTGGCGGGTCAGCGCGGCGGGCGGAACGCCGGCGCGTTTGACCAATCTCGAAGCGGGCAAACATACGACCCATCGCTGGCCCAGTTTCCTGCCCGATGGAAAGCATTTCCTTTTTTTCGGGACCAATCACTCCGGAAACACGGAGCAGGGGATTTATTTCGGGTCGCTGACGGATGGTTCCTACAAGCATGTGCTGGACTCGGATTCGGATGGGCAATACGCGTCCGGGTATCTGCTCTATCATCTGCAATCGGCGTTGCTGGCAGTGAAATTCGACCCGTCCAGCGGAGCCGTGTCGGGCGATCCAGTGCCGGTTGCGAATCAGGTGGAATACGATCTGGGAACCTGGCACACCACGTTTGCGGCCAGCCAGAATGGACTTCTGGTCTACGAGCCCGGATTGAAAGCGCTGGGCGGCGACCTGGTGTGGATGGACCGCAGCGGAAAAACGCTGGGCAAGGTAGCGGACCGGGAATTTTACAAGGGCAGCGGTGAGTTCTCGCCGGATGGCAAACGTCTGGCGTTGTCGATGGGAGATCCTCAGGCTGACATCTGGGTGATTGATCTCGCGAAGGGAACGCGTACGCGGCTGACGTTTGGCGGAGCAACGCATCTGGGGCCGTCCTGGTCAGCGGACGGGCAGCGGGTGGTCTACGTAAAACAGAGCGGCGCCACGCTGACCGCCGGAACTTCGCTCTGCTCCAGGCTCGCCAACGGGGGCGGTCAAGAAGAAGTCCTGATGGAAAGCGATCCTTCCGGACCGGCGCACACGCTCCTGTCGCCGCAGTGGTCATCGGACGGCAAGTATCTGGTGCACATGGAGCAGAGCGGCCCGAGCGGCGGGGTGTGGGCGCTGCCCACCGGCGAGAAGAAGCCGATCTCGATTGTGCAGCCGCAGACTCCGCAGGTACGAATCGTGCAGTTTCGACTCTCACCCGATGGACGCTGGCTGGCCTACAGCTCGACCGAGTCGGGACGGGAAGAACTCTACGTGACTCACTTCCCCAGTGGTACGGGACGATGGCAAGTCTCACAGAGTGGCGGCACTTTCCCCGTGTGGCGGGGCGACAACAAGGAGATCTTCTTTCTCGGGCTCGATGGCGTCATGCAGGCGGCCAGTGTGAAAACGAAAAATGGGGAGTTTGACTTGGAGGGCGTTCGGCCGCTGTTTCCGATGAACTACACCTCGCCCCTGGGTACGCCCTACGACGTCACTCCGGACGGCAAGCGTTTTATCTTCGCCACGTACCCGGAGAGCGTTTCCACTCCGCTGGTTCTGGTTTCGAACTGGACCGCGGACGTCAAGAAGTAGACCGCCGCGCCAGAGCGGGCAGTCCCCTGGAGGCTTGTGATCGCGACGGTGATGCTCTGGTTGAGCGGAATCGGATTTCCGTTGCGGATGATTGAACTCTCGGTTGTTTGGATCGTCGCCGCGTTGGTTCTCCTCACTACCACGGCCCAGCTGGGGCGCTACAACAAATATTTCGAATTGAGTTGCCACTTCAGAGTTCAATACTGTCTCGCCTCCGGGGTGTGCCTGCCGATTTGCCTGGTGCTCGGCCGGTGGTGGTGGGCGGGTGGTGCATTGCTCAGCTTGACGATCAATTTCTCCGCGATCGGTCCATGGTTCAGGAAGAGAAAATCAGGTGACGAACCCCGAGTTGGGGGCCGGCGTTTCAAGCTTGCTCTTTACAACGTCGAATGGCAGAACCGCGCTTACGGCGCCTTCCTCGCCAGTGTGGAAAGGCATCAGCCGGATATTCTGGTGGTTCAGGAACTCAGCGAGGAGTGGGCGGCGGCGATTGTGGGACTGGGGAATCAGTATCCGTTTTCCGAAGTGCTGCCGCGCGAGGAAGGCTCAGGGATTGCGCTCTACAGCCGCATTCCTTTTCAGCGCTTGCCGTTGGTTGTACCCGAAGACGATGTGCGACCGGGGATTTTGATTTGTCTGGATTTCGCAGGCCGGCGAGTCTTCTTGCTGTCGATTCATCCCCGGGCTCCGATACGGAAAGGACATTTCAAACTACGAAACGACGTGTTGGCGCTGGCTGCGGAGCGCTTAAAGGATCTGCCAGAACCTAAGATCTGCGTGGGCGACATGAACGCTTCGCTGTGGACTCCCTTTCTTCAAGACGCAACTAGACGAGCGGGGCTGACCAATGTCCGAAAAGGGTTTGGGATATTGCCCTCCTGGCCAACGTTCATGATTTTCAAATGGTTGATGCTGCCGATTGACCATTGTCTGGTCAGCAGCGACATTCGCGTCCTACAGGTGACGACTGGCGAGGGAATTGGTTCCGACCATCTGCCGTTGCTGATGGAACTGGAGGTCGAGGGGCACGGTGCAAACGTCAGTAAAAGTGAACTGTTGAGCGACAGCGAGCATGATGTTTCTGAAGTGCGGCGAAAACTACTCCCCGCCCACTGTCAACCCGTCAATCCGAATTGTCGGCGAGGCCACGCTGCCGCGGAATTCCAGGTCGCTACCAACCTCGGAGATATTTTTGAAGATGTCTTTCAGGTTTCCCGCGACCGTAATCTCTTCGACTGGATAGGCCAATTCTCCATTCACAATCCATTGTCCTGAAGCACCGCGGGAGTAATCGCCCGTCACCAGGTTTGCGCCCATCCCCAGAAATTCGGTGACGTAGAGGCCATCCTTAATGTCGCCGATAATCTGCTGTGGAGTTTTCTTTCCAGCTTGCAGAAAGTAGTTGCCCGGGCCGATTCCGGGAGTGCCGGCCAGTCCGCGCGATGCGTTTGCGGTCGTTTCCAGGCCGAGTTTCTTCGCCGTATAGGTGTTCAGCAGATACGACTTCAGTATTCCGTCCTCGATCACCACCGTGCGGCGCGTCGGGATGCCTTCGCCATCAAACGGAGACGTTCCGAAACCGCCGACAATCGTGCCGTCATCGATGATCGTGATGTTGCCGCCTGCCACTTGTTCGCCCAGTTTGCCGGCCAGAAACGAAGCGCTGCGATACACCGAGTCGCCGTTGATGCCCTCGAAGATGTGCTCCAGCATCGAATTCGCAACCATCGGATCGAGCACGACCGGCACATGCGCCGTTTTTGCTTTGCGCGCCCCCAACCGCCGCAGCGTCCGCCGAGCCGCCTCTTTTCCAACTTGCTCCGCCGGATCGAGTTTGGCCAAACTTCGCGCCACCGAGTACCAGTAGTCGCGCTGCATGTTGCCGGCCTCGTCCTGTGCGATCGGCACAGCCGCCAGCGAACAGTACGACCGCCGGTATTCGCCGACGAAACCGTGTGAATTCGCAAGAACCTTGCGCCCTGTGGCAGCGTCAAACGAGCCGCCGTCGGAATTCTTGATCCGTGGGTCAGTATCGAGCGCGGCTTTCTCGGCGCGGCGCGCATAGTCGATGCGGTCCGCACTGGCCAGCGAATACACGTCTTCGTGGTAGAGATCGAGCTTGCCCGAGAGCGCTCCCAGTTTGGCGGCTTCGGGAATGCCCGCGTACGGATCTTCCGAAGTGATCTTCGCCAGTTCAAGCGCCGACTTCAACATGCGCTCGATCCCATCTGCCGAGAAGTCGCTGGAGTAAGTCGAGGCAGCGCGCTGGCCAAAAAACACGCGCACACCAATCGATCGCGACCCGGCTTCCTTGAGCGTTTCAACTTGACCAAGACGCACGACAGTAGAGAATTCGTCGCCCTCGCGGACCACACATTCTGCTGCGGAAGCGCCACCCTGCATAGCGCGGCGGACGACGTCGGTAGCGACCGACTGAAGGTCGGTCGAGACTTGCGGATTCGTTTCCAGAGTTGTTGTCATTATGAAATCGGAAAAAATCAGAAGTAAGAAGTCAGATTGCAGCAGTAAAGGCACCTAATCCTGAGGTTTTACTTCTGCAATCTGACTTCTAACTTCTGCAATCCTACTGCATGTACTTGCCCGTCTCCCGTCGCGCGGTTCCGCCGACGGTGAGCCGGTCGATCTTCAGTGTCGGGATGCCGACGCCGACCGGCACAGCCTGTCCATCTTTGCCGCAAGTACCGACGCCTTCGTCGAGCTTCAGATCGTTGCCGACCATCGAGACTCGTGTCAGCACGTCCGGCCCGTTGCCGATTAGCGTCGCGCCTTTGATCGGAGCCGTAACCTGGCCATCTTCGATCAGATACGCTTCCGAGGCCGAGAAGACAAATTTCCCGTTGGTGATGTCCACCTGCCCGCCACCGAAGTTCACGGCGTAAATACCATTCTTCACCGAACGAATAATATCTTCCGGATTGTCCTGCCCCGCCAGCATGTACGTGTTCGTCATGCGAGGCATGGGGATGTGTTCGTAACTCTCGCGGCGTCCATTGCCAGTGTCGGCAAGGCCCATGAGTTTGCGACGAGAGCTTGTCGCTGAGATAGCCCTTCAGGATTCCGTTTTCGATCAACACGGTTTCCTGCGTTGGCTGGCCTTCGTCGTCCACGTTCAGCGATCCACGACGCCACGGCATCGTGCCATTGTCCACCACCGTGCACTTTTCGCTGGCCACGCGCTTGCCGATCAGTCCCGCGAACGCCGAGGTCTTCTTGCGATTGAAATCCGCTTCCAGGCCATGACCGACGGCTTCATGCAACAGCACGCCCGGCCATCCCGGACCAAGCACGACTTCCATATCTCCCGCCGGAGCTTCGCGGGCATCAAGTTGCAGAATCGCCTGCCGCGACGCCTCTTTCGCGAAGTGCTCCGGATTTTTCTCGCCGAAGAAAAAGTCCAACGCGATGCGTCCACCGCCGCCATAAGTGCCGCGTGCCGGAATTGCCCTCGGTCTTAGCAATACAGGAGACGTTCATCCGCGCCAACGGCTGCGAATCTTCGGCAAACGTTCCGTCCGAACCGACCACAAGAATGTTGCGAAGTTCGTCCGCATAGCTGGCGCGAACTTCTTTAATTCGCGGATCAAACGCGCGGGCCGTGCGATCCGCCCGCATCAGCAACTCGACTTTGGCGGTAATCTCGGCATCGACCGAAGGCAGCGTCACCGGATACAGGCTGCGCGCCGGCTTCTGCTGGAACCCGTGACGGTAGTCTTCGAAGGCGCGCTGGCAATCAGCGCCGCGGTCCGGGCGGCATGCAGAATGCGCGCCGGACTCAGGTCGTCGGTATAGGCATAGCCGGTGCGCTCGCCAGAAATAACTCGCACGCCACAGCCCGCCGAGATCCCCTGCGACGCCGACTTGACCATCGACTCATCCACCATCAAAGAGGTGGAGGTCAGGTATTCAAAATAGATGTCGGCATAGTCGCCACCGGCTGACAAAGCGGCTTGCAGATACTTTTCAAGGTCCTGATTCGAAAGGCCGTAATGCTCGAAGAAGAAATGCTGATGATTTTCCGTCACGTTATTTTGATGCCCTCTGCGGGGAAAAGACTCGCGTGCCGCTGACAGCATTATCCCACGAGGGAGCTTGGTGCGAGATTGCAGAAGTCAGCGGTGAGATTGCAGAAGTAACCCCTTCCCGGAATGGAATAAACCTTTTTGAACACTCGGATCGTCAGGCCGATTCAACACAATTGGCATGTTCACCCGTCACAGACGCCGATTCAAAAGCGGTCAACAATCGTGCCTGATGACTCCCGACTCTCTCAGCCAAATGCTCTCCGACTTTCTGGCCGGAGCGAACGCCGCCATCGTGGTCGAAGACGGCGCGGTGGCTTTCGATCTGGCGGCTTCGAAGTATTCCATTTCCGGCGAATACAACAAGTGCCTGCTGCATCTGTGGTCGAACGACCGCAATGTTGTTCGGCGCGTGCTCGACGCTGAGGTAAAAGGAACGTCGCTCCGGCTGCAAGTGCAGCGCATGGGGCAGAATCGCCCGACAAAGCTTGATTTCTTCCGTGATCGCGACCGGCGCTCTCCTGCTGCGCGCCAGATGGCGCGCGTCGCCTATGCCGTCCGACTACAGCGGGCACTGGCGCGGCACTTCCCCGGCTGGACGGTCGCCCACTTCACCACCCACATGGACCTCCACCGCTCTTTTGGCCCAGCCTACGTGCGTGGACTCCTGCATCAGGGGCAACGCGCCCTCGCCGTGGTCGGCGTGAATGAGCAGGAAACCCAGACGACCATCGACGGCGCCTTGACCTGCGGAATCCTCTGGCTGGATGCCTGCCGCCTCGCGCAACGCGATCGGCGAGTGGTAGAAGGGTTGGTAGTTGTCCTGCCCAAGGGCACGCTCACTTTAACCCAGCAACGCATGGCGCATCTGCATCCGACGGCGGCGAAATGGCACCTTCACGAATTCTGCGAGCGCGAGGATGCCCTCACTGCCGCCGGTATTATCGCCAGCGGCAACCTCGCTACGCGCCTCGTGCATGCCACCGACGAGACACAAGCGTGCGAACGCTTCGCCAAATCGATCGCCAAGATTCGAGGCATCCTGCCGCAATGCGACGTCGCCGTACTCTCGCCCGCCCTGATTTCGTTTCGTTTGCGCGGCATGGAGTTTGCCCAGGCGCGGGTGGCCCACGATCCTCTGAGTTTTGAAAGCAGCCAGGAGATCGCTTTCGGTTTGGCCGCGGAAGAACGCGTACTCGACGAGCGTAACGAAACTCAGTTCGTCGATCTGGTACGGCTCGCCGCCTCCATCCGCCAGCAGGATGGACCCAAGGCACATCCCCTCTGGCGGATGCATCCGGAGCGCTGGCTCGAGTCGATGGTCTTCAAGAACGTCGAAACCCTCGATGGACGCTTGCAGACAGATTGCGTCTACTCGCAAGTCCCTGCTTTTTCGGCCGCCGATCGCGCCATGATCGACGTCCTCGCCGTCACCCGCGAAAGCCGGCTGGCCGTGATCGAACTCAAGGCCGACGAGGATATTCACCTGCCCCTGCAAGGCCTGGACTATTGGTCACGAGTCGCCTGGCATCAGCAGCGCGGCGAATTTCGCAAGTTCGGATATTTCCCCGGACGCGAACTCTCCCCACAGAAACCTCTGCTGCTGCTGGTAGCGCCGGCCCTGCACGTCCATCCCGCCACCGACACCATCCTTCGCTACTTGTCGCCGGAGATTGAGTGGGAGTTACTGGGGATCGATGAACGCTGGCGCGAGGGTATCCGCGTAGTGTTCCGAAAGCGGCCGCGCGATTTCGGGAGTCAGATCCCAGATCGCCGAAGCGCGTAGAGTCTCGTAAACACGGATGAGTAGAGAAGCGGCTCGCCGCGTCTCCGCCGCGAGTGAAAGAAGAACTGCCAGTCTACGTTTCCGACGCGGTGCGCGACGCACACCCAACATGCGCAACACCCGCGTCTCTTCGATAATCCTCGACTAGATCCCGATACTCTTCCGCAACATCACCAATTGCCCGAGGTGATACGCATTGTGATCGGCTACCAGCAGCGCCTGACGCAGGACTGTCTGGCCACTCCCCCACGCGAGTTTGGCATAGAGGTCAGTCTTCTTATCGGCTGCCAGCTTCTCCATCGCGCGCAGATCTTTCTTGAAAGCGCTTACGCTCGCCTTCCACGCCTGCTCGCTGGGCGGCGCTTCCGACGCAGGCCAATATCCTTCCGGCCATGGAGGAGAAACGTGGTTCGGATTGCGGCTGAATTCCAGAATGTCCCACTGCGCCAGGCGCAGGTGCTCGAGCAGCATCCAGGCGGTGTGAGGAAAGTTCGCGACTTTTACGCCCGCGAGCTGCACCGGCCAGTCGCCAATCGCGGCGTCGAATCCAGCATGCGCGCCGCCGTCGCGCAGCAGGTAGAGCAGGTGTTCACGCAAAGACTGGTCGTGCGATGGCACCGGCTTCGCGCTCTTCGTACGAGATTTGGCCTTAGGTTTTTTGCGGGATCTGTTGTTCTTCGGCATAGGCACTATTTTATTAAGGAATGGAGTGGAGTGTCAGGAGCGGTGTCGTTCGGCATCCCCCGGCGAAGCACAGGTCCGATTCCGGTAGCATAGTGGGATGCTCGACATCCATGACCGACGTTCAGTGAGGTTAAATGAATCGTAGGTTAGTTTTCATCTTTCTTCTTCTGTCGCTGCCCGCATATTCCCAACAGAAGGCGCCCCCGGCTAGCGCCCCGGCACCCAAGCCCGCCGCTAACGCGCAGGACTATCGCAACGCCGCCTTTGGCTTCCGCTATCGCATTCCGTACGGATGGGTGGATCGTACGAAAGAAATGCAGGAGGGAAACGACGCCGGCACAGGAGAAGTTTTGTTGGCCGTATTCGAGCGTCCCCCGCAGGCGGCCGGAGACACGATCAATTCCGCAGTCGTCATCGCAGTCGAAAAGGCCGACCCTGGCGTGAAGAAAGCAGAAGACTATCTCGCCACATTATCGGCGACAGCTAACGCGCAGGGATTCAAGCCCGAAGGCGACCCCTCGGAAATAGACATCGACTCGCAACGAATGGTGCGGGCGGATTTTTCGAAACCGCTCAACGACAAACTTGCGATGCAACAGTCCACTCTCGTGCTCCTCAGCAAGGGTCAGATCGTAACCTTCACGTTCGTGGCGGAGAGTGTCGACGCTCTCGACAACCTGATTGAGAGCATCAGTTTTTCGCCCGCGAAGTCGAAAACGAAGTGAGTGTCGAGTGCCGCCACAGGCATCGAATCGGCGGCCGCCATTGACCATAAAAGTACGTCCCTAAGAGTCACAAAAAGCAAGGGTTAGCGGCCTGATTCGGCCTCCGATTCGGGCTCGTTTGTGGTAGACTAAGAACATCTCTGGTGACAGCTAACTAGCAGAAATTTCAATACTTTGAAGTCGCCGGAATACCCTGTAGCGCCTACCCAGCCGGAGCGCTCGAACCGGCATTTCCACGGAGCGGAATGGCCACGAAAGAGATTCAAGCAGAAATCGAAGACGCCAAAAATAAGAACGGCAATCACGCCGATTACAACGCTGATTCCATCAAAGTTCTCGGCGGCATGGAAGCGGTGCGCCTGCGTCCGGCGATGTATATCGGCTCGACCGGCGAATTGGGCTTGCATCATCTGGTTTACGAAGTTGTGGACAACTCCGTCGACGAAGCGCTCGCCGGACATGCCGACAAAATCGACGTCACTATCCATCTCGACAACTCGATCACCGTAGTCGACAACGGCCGTGGCATTCCTGTCGATAACATGACCCTGGAAAACGGCGAAACACTTCCTGCCGCACAAGTCGTGATGACCACGCTGCACGCCGGCGGAAAGTTCGACAGCAACTCCTATAAGGTTTCCGGCGGACTGCACGGCGTCGGCGTGAGTTGTGTGAACGCTCTCAGCGAAGAACTCGACCTCGAAATCTGGCGCGACGGTTTTACCTGGGAGCAGACTTATTCAAAGGGCGAGCCCACCAGCAAGCTGAAAAAAGCCGGCGCGGCAAAAGTGAAGACCGGAACCAAAGTTCACTTTCTTCCCGACAAGAGCATCTTTACCGCCACCGAGTACAACTTCGACACGCTCTCGCAACGCCTGCGCGAACTGGCGTTCCTCAACAAGGGCCTGCTCATCGCCCTCACCGACGAGCGCAACACCGACTCAAAAACCGGCGAAGCCAAGCGCACGGAGTTCAAGTACAACGGCGGCATCGCCGAATTTATCAAGCACCTGAATCGCGGCAAATCCGTGCTGCACGATAAGCCGATCTACATGGAAGCCGACAAAGATCAGGTACACATTGAAATCGGCCTGCAATACAACGACGGCTACTCGGAAACCGTTTTCAGCTTTGCGAACAACATCAACACGGTCGACGGCGGAACCCACCTTTCCGGTTTCCGCACCGCGCTCACTCGCACGATCAACTATGCTGGCCAGCAGATGGGCCTGTTCAAGGACGTGAAAGAAAACCTCACGGGAGACGACGTCCGCGAAGGCCTAGTGGCCGTGATCAGCGTGAAACTGCCGCAGCCGCAGTTTGAAGGACAGACCAAAGGGAAACTCAATTCCGATATCGCCGGGATCGTGCAGGCCGTTGTCAACGAGCGCCTGGGCGGATTCTTCGAGCAAAATACGTCCGTCGCGAAGAAAATCATCAACAAAGCGATCGACGCCGCGCGCGCCCGTGAAGCCGCCCGCAAAGCCCGCGACCTGACGCGGCGCAAAGGCGCTCTCGATGGCGGCGGACTCCCCGGCAAACTGGCCGACTGCTCGGAGAAAGATCCCAGCCGCTGCGAACTCTTCCTGGTCGAAGGCGAATCCGCCGGCGGCACCGCAAAACAAGGCCGCGACCGCCGCTTTCAGGCGATTCTGCCGCTGAAGGGAAAAATTCTCAACGTCGAGAAAGCGCGTTACGACAAGATGCTGGCGCATGAAGAAATCCGCGCCATGATCACCGCGCTCGGTACCGGCATTTCGAAAGAAGACTTCGATCCGACCAAGGTCCGCTACGGCAAGATCATCCTCATGACCGACGCCGACGTCGACGGCTCCCACATCCGCACTCTGCTGCTGACGTTTTTCTTCCGCCACATGCAGGAGTTGATCAAGCGCAACAACGTCTACATCGCGCAACCGCCGCTGTTCGGGATCAAAAAGGGCAAGTCGCACCAGTACATCAAAGACGAGCGCGAGTTCGTGAAAGTCATGGTGAAGCGGGCGTCGGAAGGCCTCGTGATCCGCTACGGCGAAGGCGCGGCCAAACTCGAAGGCGCAAACCTCACCAAGTTCATCACCGTGCTGAACGAATACCTCGGCTTCCTCGACAAGCTGAACAAACGCCTGCGCGAAGAAAAGATTACCGAACTT
This sequence comes from uncultured Acidobacteriota bacterium, assembly GCA_963799305.1. Lineage (GTDB taxonomy): Bacteria > Acidobacteriota > Terriglobia > Terriglobales > Acidobacteriaceae > Acidiflorens. The sequence continues at coordinate 14,710 of CAWCWX010000009.1, forward strand.
CTGCCGCGTCTTGACCTCTCGAAGCGGGCTGATTTTGAAGGCGACAAAAACAGTCCGCCGAAGAAAGTTGAGAAGCTGGAGAAAGAACTCAAGAAACTGACCAAAGAACTGAGCCTGAAGAGCGTAGACACCCACTTCGACGAAGAGCACAACTTGTGGAAAGTTCATTTCGTGAATTCGCAGGGCTCGGAACACGTCATCAATTGGGAACTCGCCTCCACGCCGGAGTGCCGCCAACTGATCGCGAAATACAAACAGATCGAGCCCTACATGGAGCCGCCGTTTGTGATCGAGAGCGTGCCCAGGGCTTCGTCGAAGGCGGAGGCCGAAGAAACGGCCGAAGGCGAAGTGGCAGAGGAAGCGACTGACTCCACGCCGAAGAAAGCCGCGAAAGCTCCTGCGCGCCGCGCCAAAGAGCCCGAGATCGTCGAGAAGAACAACGCTCGCGATCTCTTCGACTATGTCCTGAACGAAGGCCGCAAAGAATACATCGTGCAACGCTACAAGGGCCTCGGTGAAATGACGGCCGAACAACTCTGGGAAACCACCATGGACCCGGAGCGTCGGACCCTGCTATCCGTAAGACTCGAAGACATCGCCGAGTGCGAGACTATCTTCACCACCCTCATGGGCGAAGACGTGGAATCGCGCCGCAAGTTCATCGAAGACAACGCGCTCGACGTAAAGAACCTGGATATCTAGCTGCTCCTGTGGGGACGGGTCTCTGACCCGTCCTTGCAGAGCGAAGCCCCGCAGTTAGTCCAGACGAAGACTTTCACCCCTTGCAATCCCCGGCTTACTAACATTCCCCACGCAAGTTCCCCTCGCGCTGTCGTTCTCCCCTCGGAGCAGATGCGTGCCTTGGGATTCGAACACTGCGCGGGAGTCGAGCGGAAATAATCTCGGACCTGACCGTAACCTGGCTTCCCTCTCAAACGATCAACGATCCAGCAGCCACCCGGGAACCAGCGCCTCGAAACTCGTGTCTATTGCTCCAGGAATAGGACCGCCATGACCATGCCGTCTTCAGGCCCAGAAATTAATTCGACTTACAGGCAACGTTTCTCAAAGTGGTGTGGTTCCAATCGAATGCTTGGGGGTGCACTTATGTCGCGCCAGTTTCCGGGCCCCTTGTGGTTTGCTGTGTCCGCTTTATTCCTCGCGGTTCTCGCGTGGATCTCTTTTTCCACCCCGACTACCGTTCTCGCCGCGCCTGTAGCGACTTCCGGCTCCCTGCAAATCGTTGGCAAGAACGGATCGCCTGGTGGAAGTTGTCCGCTGCGGCACACCCAGGTCCGGGCGGGGATCAGCGGCTTTATGGCGCGGGTCGAGGTCACTCAGACTTTCGATAACTCTGCCTTTCAGAAAATCGAAGCCGTCTATATCTTCCCGCTCCCAGAGAACGCCGCCGTTGACGACATGACGATCCAGGTGGGCAATCGGACGGTGCGCGGCCTGATCAAGAAGCGGGAGGAAGCCCGCGCGATCTATGAGAAGGCCAAACAGACCGGCCACGTGGCCGCATTGCTCGACCAGGAACGGCCCAACATTTTCACGCAGGCAGTCGCCAACATCATGCCGGGCGAGCAGGTGGTCGTCACCATCAGTTACCTCCAAACGCTCGAGTACGAGGACGGCGCTTACCAGTTTGTGTTCCCCATGGTTGTGGGTCCGCGGTACATCCCGGGGCAGCCCGTCGGCAAGCAGGCAGGAGGCCGGGAGCCGGATACCGACCAGGTTCCGGACGCGTCGAAGATCACTCCGCACATTACTCCGCGGGGAACCCGCACCGGACAGGACATTTCGCTCGAACTGGCGATCGATGCCGGCGTTCCGATTCAGCGATTACATTCCAGCTCGCACCAGATCGACGTCGATCGCACCGGCGCGAACTCTGCATTCGTAAAGCTCAAGAAGCAGGATGAAATTCCCAACAAGGACTTCATCCTGAAGTACGAGGTAGCGGGCGAGCTGATCACCGACGCCGTCTTATCGCAGGCGACGTCGGTGAATGGCAAGCCGGGTGCGGGCGGATACCTCGCGCTGATCCTTCAGCCACCGGCGCGCATTCCGGAGTCAGATATCACGCCGAAAGAGCTGGTTTTCGTACTCGACACCTCGGGGTCGATGGACGGATTCCCGATTGAAAAGGGGAAATCGTTGATCAGTCACGCGCTGGACGAGCTCTATCCCGGCGACACCTTCAATCTGATTACGTTCGCGGGCGACACGCAGATTCTGTTCCCGGAGCCCGTATTTCCGACGGCAGCAAACATTCGCAAGGCGAAGGCCCTTCTGAGCGGGCGCGGCGGGTCAGGCGGAACGGAGATGATGAAGGCCATCCGGGCGGCGCTGGCCCCATCGGATTCGCAGGACCATGTGCGCGTCGTGTGTTTTGTGACTGACGGCGAAGTTGGCAACGACCTCGAGATTCTGGGCGAGATACAGAAGCACCCGAATGCACGCGTGTTCGCGTTTGGCATCGGAAGTTCCGTAAACCGGTTTCTCATTGAAGGTATGGCAAAAGCCGGGCGTGGCGCGTCGGAAGTCGTGACACTCGACCAGAAATCCGGCCCTGCCGCGCACCGGCTCTACCAGCGGCTGCGCTCGCCGCTGCTGACGGATGTGTCCATTGACTGGGGCGGATTGCCGGTGACCGAAGTCTATCCACAGCGGTTGCCGGATTTATTCAGCGGCCAGCCTCTGGTTGTGAGCGGGCGCTACGGTGCCGCGGCTAGTGGGACTATACGCATTCGCGGCAAGCGTGCGGGAGAAAATTTCGTTCGCGAAATTCCCGTCCGTCTCAGCGGGAACGCAGGCAAATACAGCATTCAGCCCAGCTTCTGGGCGCGGTGCAAAATTGAGGACTTAATGTCGCAAGACTGGGCTGGCTTGCAAAGCGGAACTATGAAGCCGGCGCTACAGAAAGAAATTACGCAACTCGGCCTCGACTACCGGCTGATGACGCAGTTCACATCGTTCGTGGCAGTGGAAGAACAAGTGGTCACGAAAGATGGCAAGCCGGTCCGGGTGGAGGTTCCGGTAGAGATGCCGGAGGGCGTGAGTTACGAGGGCATCGAAGGCAACGAGCGCGACAAAATGCTCTACCAGCCGCGGGCTGGGCTTACAGTGTATTCCCAACTCGGCCTGACCTCGATGAACGGTCGCTTCAGTCGGGGGACGAGTACGAGTTCAGGTGCTGGCGGAGTTGTTGGCGGCGCCCTTTCTACACCGTCAACGATACCAGGCAAGATCGCTGCGCCCCCACCACCTCCGCCGATGAACCAATCGGTGATAGTTGAAGCCGAGGGTGCGCCCTCGGTCCCGAAAGAGCAGCATCCGACCGGAGACCGCTCCATCCTGGAATCCAAGCTGCAGCCCTCTCTGCTCGCTATATTCGACTGCTGGCAGAAGTCGGGTCCAGCCTGCAAGGTTGCAAAGGATGGCACGGTGAAGGTCCAAGTCTGGTTGACGGAAAGCTCCGCTGCCGTAGTCGAACAGTTGAAAGCGGCGGGCTTCGTTCCTTTGGGGACAGCGCCAAGCGAGAAGGTAATTTCCGGGCGACTCCCCGCAGCCAGGTTGCTGGACTTGACGAGAATCGGCGCCGTCCGCTTTGTTTCTCCAGTGACAAAATAAGTCCGCGTTGTTGCCTAACTGCTTGTGTGGGGACGGGTCTTCTGACCCGTCCTCGCGAAGCGAAGCTCCGCAGTTCACAACTCCGACGGAATCGCGCCGAAGGCAACTTCGGCACGCTCGTAACTCACCGCCCGCCTCAAACGATCAACCACACAGAAGCCCGCGGGAACCAATGCCGCGCCGCCCGCGTCTATTGCTTCAGATAAAGGAGACAGTCATGGCCATCCGCTGGGGAGTGTTGTCGGCGAAAAGTAGCAAAGCTCTGAAAGCGGGCTGGCTCATCACCGCCGCGTTAGTCGCTCTCTATGTGGGCGTGATTGAACCAAGGGAGAGGTACAGAGGCATCGCAATGGAAAAGGGCACTGGGCTCGCGGCCGTGAGCGGGCAAGTTGGTTGGGAACCTATCTCACTCTGGCGCCAGGCTTCGATTCTGCCCAGCGCTACTCGATACGAATATTTGCGTGCGCCCCGCGCCGCGGCATTCGTTACTCAGATTGGCAGCGGTGGCGGAAGCGGCGACAACGATTCCCCTGACCGGAAGTTGGTCCGCACCGGCGCTCTCTCGCTCATCGTTCAATCCCCCGCGCAGGCGTCCGAAAAGGCGATACAACTCGCCCAGGCGGCCGGCGGCTTCCTGGTGTCCTCGGAAATCAACGGAGGTACCGACGCCATGACCGCTAGCCTCAGCATCCGCGTGCCGGCGGCAAAGTTTGAGGAGGTACGGGCTCAAATTCGCAAGCTCGGCCTGCGAGTCGACAGCGAGGGTCTGGAAGCGCAGGACATTACCAAACAGTATGTCGATCAGGAAGCGCGCCTACGTAATCTCTATGCGCAGGAGCAACAGTATCTCGGAATACTTCGCAAGGCGGCCACTGTCAAAGACACGCTTGAAGTCAGTGACAAGTTGAATGCAGTGCGCGGCGCAATCGAAGAAAAGCAAGCAGAATTCGCAGCGCTGTCGAAGCAAGTGGAGACGGTGGCGATCAACCTCACGCTGCGCGCCGAGGCCGACGCACAGGTCTTCGGACTGGCTTGGCGCCCGCTCTATCAACTGAAAATTGCCGCGCGCGAAGGCCTCGACGGACTAGGTAACTACGCCGCTTCGATGACGGCGCTGGTGTTGTACCTCCCCACCATTTTTCTGTGGTTGTTCACAATACTGGCCGGGGCAGCGATCGGTTGGAGGATTCTACGTCGGGTCGTACCAGCGCTCTTTGGATTCACTCCGAAGATTGCCGTCGAGCAGTAGAGCTGAAGTGTCGCATTACAGCCTTGGATGTTCCTCCCTCATGTTGATTCCACAACCGAGGCGCTGCTGTTTCCCTCGCCCCCTTCCGGAGCTTCGCCCTTGTAGACGCGCCCAATCCCGCGCACGATTCGCCGCATTGGAAGTTCGGCTTTCGCGTCGGCAAAAAAGATTTCTCCCGTCCGACTGCCCCGGTAGTACCAGCGTTTCAGGATGGCGAGATGTTCCATCCGTTCGACCCCGCTCTGGGTCGCAGCGGCGGGCAAAGTCGAGAGAGCAGACTGGATACGAGCCTCCATCGATTGCGACTTCGTGTGTTCGGCCGCAGAGATAGGGAAATCCAGCGGCCCGGCGAGGACGCCCGCGTCCACTCGAAACAACGCGACCGCTTCCGGATGCGCAGACCTCTGCACGATCAGGGCTCGCATCCGGTCGATCCGGTGGACGACTTCCGGCAACTGCTGCAGCACAGAGGTGAGTTTATCGAGACGAGCATGAACGGCGGCGGCGGACTCGAATTCCAAGTTCGTCGAGGCCTGGTCGCGCTCGGCTGAAAAATGCCGCTTCAGAGATTCGCCCTGCGTATCGAAAAAATCTTCCACCCTCACAACCTCGGCTCGATACTCGTCGTCGGTGCAGCCCTTGAAGCAGGGAGCCAGGCACATCTTCATCTCGGAGTAAACGCAGCCGGGAAACGCCGGATCGGGATTGAGGTCATCCACGCAGCGACGCATTTTGAAAAAGTCGAGCGCGTCGTTGAGAAATTTTTCGGCGCCCACGCGGGAGAGAAACGGTCCGTAATACACATTCTTTCCGGAAGCCCGCCCCAGCCGCGTCGTGATCGAGGCGCGTGGATACTCGTTCTCCAGATGCAGTTTGACCAGCGGAGCAAAGCGCAGGCGCAACCGATTGGAGTAGGTCCGCGGAAAAACTTCACGCAGAAGCTTGTAAATCAGAAATCCCGATTCGAAATCGGAGCCAGTCAGCGTGTACTCGATCGTGCGCACGCGATCGCGCAGGTTCAGGCGTTTGGTCCGCTGTTCCGGCGGGGAAAGGAGACGCTGCAAACGGCGGCGCAGGTTGGCGGTCTTGCTGACGTAGGGCTCGGATGCAGGATCGACTCCGCGAAGAAGGAACACCGCTGGAGACGCCGCGGCGGCCGCGAAGACCTCGGCATCGCTGTCGGACTGGAATTGGATTCGCTCCGTGAGCACGAGAACGATTCTAGAAGGGAATTGCAGAAGTCAGAAGTCAGATTGCAGAAGTAATAACTCTTCATGCATGGAGCTTTTACTTCTGCAATCTGACTTCTGACTTCTGCAATCGCTTCATCCAAAGCTGGCGCTGCGAAATTTCTGCCGGAAGTCGGCTCCATCCATGCGAACGATGCGGCACATCTCATGCAGTCGTGAGCGCATCCGTTCGCCGATGCGGTCGCCAAGCGTCTCGTCGCGCGTCGCGGCTCGGGCGGGTGATAATGATTTCCCCAGCGCAGCGGCCGGTTCGTCGGCAAAATTCGTCGTGATGATGGTGGTGCGGTTGTCGTTGTAGCGTGTGTTGAGGATCAGGCTGACCGTATCCCAAACCCATTCGCTTGGCCGCACCGCTCCCAGTTCGTCCAGCACCAGCACCTCGGCGTCAAAGACGGGCTTGAGCAATCCCAGTTCGGTGGTCTGCACGGACGCGTTGTAGGAATTCTGAATCTCCTTGAGCAACTCGCGATAGTCATAGAACAGGCAGGCGATACCCTTTTCCCGGATCAATGCCTTGGCGATCCCCACCGCCAGATGTGTCTTCCCCGTGCCGATCGTGCCCACCAGCATCAGTCCGGTCTTGTCGACGGGATACTCCTCAACAAACCGGCAAGCAGCCATGCGGGCGGGGGCAAGCTGGATTTGTGAGCCTTCAAACTCGAAGTTCGAGAGTTCGCAATGTTCGTATCTCTTGGGGATGCGCGCCGCTGCAACCATGGCGTCGGCGCGGGCCCGCAACTGGCAATCGCAGCGCGTGACTCCACGTTCCGGCGCGTCCGCGACTACTTTCCATCCTGACCCCGCGCACTGGGGACAAATTTCGATATCAGCCTTCATAGGTGTTCGCTTCTTTTACTTTGCACCGAAATCCACCTGCGCGGCAACTCGAATGCGGGTTCTTCCTGTGTACATCCTGTGGAGCAGAGGAAGCGATTGTGGAGAACGAAGGAAAATCGCGGCGTTCGGTTGGCAAGCGAGGTTCAATGGCACGCCAGTCGCGGCCTCTGGCACGTGTTTGCCATTGACAATCCACCATTAGGGTAGAGAATGGCTCCGCGTTCCCACAACAGGCTCCAGACTTCCCCGGCGCCCGGCGCGGGAACGAAAGACACTTTGTCAGGAGAGAGCATGAATAAAGCTGATCTCGTTGACCGCATCGCCGGAGCCTGCAGTATCTCCAAAGCGCAGGCTACGACCGCGATCGATACCGCCGTGGACAGCGTAACTGCTGCCCTCAAAAAAGGGGACCGGGTAGCCTTGATCGGATTCGGTACGTTCTCCGTCTCGCAGCGCAAGGCACGCAACGGCCGGAACCCGCAAACCGGAGCGACCATCAAAATCGCCGCCCGCAGAGTCGCCAAATTCACCCCTGGGAACGAACTCAAAAAAGCCGTCAACAAAGGGAAATAGGGCCCCGCAGTTTCGTAAGTCACGAACGGCAGGGGGTCGGCCCTGCCGTTTTTTAGTGGAGGTGTCAGGTGTCAGGCCTCAGGTGTCAGGAAGAGCAAAACCGTTCCACACACCCGAGCCCGAAGGGTTTTCCTGACACCTAACACCTGAGACCTGACACCTGCTCTCTTGCTGAATCCTTCCTAACTCCTGTAGAATCTAATGATTCAAAAGGGGACTTGACCGACATGAAAGCTGCCATCCATCCTAACTACACAGAAGTGCGGGTGCACTGCGCTTGTGGAAATGCGTTTGTCACGCGCTCGGCGCATAAGGGCGACATCAACGTGGAAATCTGCTCGGCTTGCCATCCGTTCTTCACCGGCAAGCAGAAACTGCTGGATACTGCCGGCCGCATCGAGCGCTTCCGCCGCAAATACGCCAAGAGCGACGCCGGCAAAGCCGACGCCGCCAAGGCCGAAGCAGCCAAGAAGTAGGTTTGTTTGTAGGGCGGGCGCCCGCGCCCGCGGCATTTGCCGAGCCAAAGATCAGGCCCTCGCTCCGGCGGGGGCCTTTGATTTTGCCCTCCAGCTAGAATAGACACGTGCACAAGTTCTGGGACAACTCGCCTGGAAAGGTTCCTGCCGCGGATAGAGCAGCGGGCGAGGGCGCCCGCTCCACATCGTCCCGGGCTTTTCCCACCGGCCTCCAGATCGGCGGCATCACTATCTCTCCTGCCACCGTGCTCGCACCCATGGCTGGCGTCACTGACACGGTCTTCCGTCGTTTCATCAAGAACCTTGGCGGATGCGGCCTGATCATGACAGAGTTCACCTCGGCCGACGGCGTCCTCCGCGACCAACGCGTCCGCGGACGATATTTGCATTTCTACGAAGACGAACATCCCATCTCTGCACAGCTTTTTGGCAGCGATCCACGCGTGTTGAGTGAGGCGGCGCGCCTGGTCGAAGGTCTCGGTTTTGATCTGATCGACCTGAACCTCGGATGTCCAGCGAAGAAAGTTGTGAAGTGCAACGGCGGATCAGGCTTGCTGCGCGACCTCCCGTTGATCCGGCAGATTTTCGAATCTGTTCGCGCCGCCGTGAAGATTCCGTTTACCGTCAAGTTCCGCGCCGGTTGGAGCGACGACGAAATCGTCTGCGTCGAACTCGCCCGCTTAGCCGAAGACTGCGGCCTCTGCGCCGTCGCGCTCCACGCTCGCACCCGCGAACAGGGCTACAGCGGTAACGCGCGCTGGGAATGGATTGCGTCGGTCAAGCAGGCGGTGAAGATTCCCGTGATTGGCAACGGAGACATCCGCTCCCCCGAAGACGCCTGCGCCATGGTTGCCCAGACCGGCTGCGACGCCGTCATGATCGGACGCATGGCGCCGGCGAATCCATGGATCTTTCGTCAGATCGATCAGTATATTGAGTCCGGCTCCTACGACGAACCCACCGAAGCCGACCGCTACCAGATGATCCGCACTTATTTCCAGATGCTGCTGGAAGAAGAAATGCCCGGCTCCGAAGGCAAGATGAAACAGTTCGCTTCCTGGTTCACGCACGGCGTCCCAGGGGGAGGGGCTCTGCGGAAGGCCATCTACGAGGCCAAGAGTGGCGCGGAGATTCTGGCAAACGTAGAAAACTTCTTCGAGTCGAAGCTGCAAGTACAGTCGACGTAGTTGGCTCCGTCGGAAAAGCTATCACTTCTGCGCCAGACTCCCGCCGGTGCGCAAAGGGCGACCCATGCTAATGGGGGTTACTCAAAACAAATGCGGCCCGGGCCAGCCACCCGAGCCGCACTGTTGTCGCGAAATTCTGGCTGCCGTCTTCCGCCATAAGCGGAAGAGCATCGCATAACCGGCGCTCGCGAGAGCGCGCGGTCGAACGACGTTCTCCGAAGTTCACACTTCGGGTCTGCAGTTCAGCGCTTCCATCCTACCTTGGAAGGGAGGATTTTATTGGAGGCCGCAACGCCCGGGCACCAGTTCACCGGAGTGAACCGGATTTCCCCCGGTGATCACCCTCGAGGAATCACCGGCAACGCTAAACCGAATCGGCAGAGCATCAGAATGTCCGCGCTCTGACTGCACAGTACCTTGCGGGAATAGCGCCGTGCACGCAAGAGTAAAGCGGGCGCGGCCTGTGCAGAAACTGTGGACAGGCGGGAAAACTTGTGGAAAGGAGCAGGAAAAGTGGAACTGCAGTGGATAGTGGTTGGTGATTAGTGGTTAGGGATGAGGGCTTCGGGACCCCGCCCTGTTCACTAACCACCCACCACTAATCACTAACCACTGCTGTACACTAGCGCCGATGATTGCTCATCTTCGTGGAATTCTGTTGTCCAAGCATCCCAATCAGGCAATCGTGGAGACGCATGGCGTGGGCTACGAAGTGGTCATCAGTGTGCCAACATTTTCCGAACTCGCCGCGGTGGGCTCGGAAGTGGCGCTGCATGTTCATACCCATGTTCGCGAAGATGCGCTGAGTCTTTACGGATTCTTGCGACTGGGAGAGAAACATCTTTTCGAAAAGCTGCTCACGGTAAGCGGGATCGGGCCGAAGCTGGCGATTACGATCCTGAGCGGAATGCCCGCCGACGAAATGGTTGGCGCGATTCGCGGCAACGATGTGGCTCGCCTTACGCGCATTCCGGGTATCGGCAGAAAGACGGCGGAACGGATGGTGCTGGAACTGCGCGACAAACTTCCGGCGGCGACGGGTACAGCCGAGGTCAGCCTGGCAGCGGCAAGTCCGGTGGAAGAAGATGTGCTGTCCGCGCTGGTGAATCTCGGATACCAGCGGGCGGCGGCGGAGAAGGCCTTGCAGGGAACAGCGCGGGGCGCGACGGGCGCGCAGAGTTTCGAGGTATTGTTCCGGGAAGTACTGGCACGGTTGTCGAAATAAGACTTTGGAGAGACGCGGCTTGCCGCATCTCAGGTGGAGCGGCCGACGTCCGGCTTTCGGGAAAGGTCCTAGGCTTCTTTTTTTGATCACGCGGCAGCGATCCGGCGCAAATAGAAGACGCGGCACGCCGCGTCTCTATGGAAGACTTCTCTTGGGTTTTAGTTTCCTACGAAGCGCAGGTAGAGGTCGCGATCTTCGCGGCAGGTTTCGGCCATCTCTTTTACTTTTTGCCAGGCTTCCTTCTGGGATTCGTCACGGGCACGATCTTTGACGCGGTCCCACTCGGCGAGGAAACCGGCCATCTGGAGGTGATTGAATAGGGTCTTGCCGAAGGGGTCGATGCCGCTCAAGAGGGGATAAGCGCCATCAGGGTTGGCGGGAACAATTCCATGCACCATCACCCATTCACCGCGCTCGCCCAGATCGTCTTCCAGTTTCACCACCAGCGACATAGCGGAACTGTACCAGCGTCGGCTGGTTTTTTCCAAGCCGCTGGCGCATGCCGAAGGTAACCCAAGGGCAGGTGTCAGGTGTCAGGTCTCAGGTCTCAGGTGTCAGGTGTCAGGTCTCAGGTGTCAGGTCTCAGGTCTCAGGTGTCAGGTGTCAGGTCTCAGGAAAGACGGTGAGGCTCTGGCAAGCGGCACGCCACGTCCCTACGCGGCGATTTCGGAAGGCATACGGGCGCGCTTTTCCTGACACCTCACACCTGAGACCTGACACCTGCCTTTAGGCTTGCGGCACGTGGGATCCGTGCTGAAAGTGGTATTGCAGGATCTTGGCGGCCAGGGCAGGACTCACCCCTTTTCCGGGCGTCCCTACGGCGCGGACAACTTCTCCGCGGCAGACGACTTCGGTGGCCGCCAATCCGGCAATTTCCGCCGGCAGCACGAGATTGATTTCCAGTTGCGCATTGGGCTGGAGCATTTCTTCCGCCTGGAACAGGAGTCCGGAGCGGCTTATATTTTCGGTTGTGCCCTCCAGCCAGCGCTGCTCTCCCAGCAGTCGATAACGCAGGGGGAGATGGAGATTGAAACGGCGCGCGCGGAATGGCGGGATCTTTCTTCCAGCTAGAACATTTGCAGTGCTGTGGGATGGCATAGTGGCCTCCTGGGGAGTGGGTTCGGAGTCCAGTACTTCTCGAACTTTGTCTTTGAGAGCGGGAAGGCTGAACGGTTTCTGTAACAGGTTGACGCCGGCGAAGAGCGTGCCATTATGACCAATGGCATTCTCGGTGTAGCCCGACATATAGAGGACTCGGATGTCGGGACGTTCGGACGTGATCGCGACCGCCAGTTCGCGTCCGTTCATCCCGGGCATGACAACATCGGTTAAGAGCATGTCGATCGGTTTCTTGTGTCCTTCGACAATCTGCAGGGCGGCGGCGCCGTCTTCGGCTTCGAGAATCTTGTACCCCTGCGTTTCCAGGTACTGCCTCGCCAGGCGGCGCAGGTTAGTTTCGTCTTCGACCAGGAGAATCGTTTCCTGACCGCGATCGCGACGGGGAAATCCAAGGGAGTCCTGTGCGGCAGCGGCCTCTTCTCTACCATCGACGCGTGGAAAATAGGTGCGGAAGGTCGTGCCGCGTCCAGGCTGGCTATCGACGAAGATGTAGGCGCCGCTCTGCTTCACGATGCCATAGACGGTGGAAAGGCCGAGACCCGTGCCTTTAGCGCCTTTCGTCGTAAAGAAGGGTTCGAAGATTCGGGTCTGCGTTTCGGCGTCCATGCCGAGGCCGGTGTCGCTGATGGCGAGCATGACGTAATCGCCGGGCTCCAGGGGGGCGAAGGTGCGGGCGAGATTTTCGTCCAGCGTCACGTTCGACGTTTCGATGGTCAGCTTGCCCCCTTCGGGCATGGCGTCGCGGGCGTTCACGGCCAGGTTCATGATGACTTGATCGATTTGTCCAGGATCGGCGCGAACTGCACCGATAGTGGGGGTCGGCACCATCACCAGATCGATGTCCTCGCCGATCATGCGGGTCAGCATCTTCAGGTTTTCGGTGACGACGTCATTCAGATCGAGAACCTTGGGCGCGAGCATTTGTTTCCGGCTGAAAGCGAGAAGCTGCCGGGTCAGAGATGTGGCGCGCTGCGCGGCATTGGCAATTTCCTGCGCTGGCCCGCGGAGCGAGGGATCGGGGCCGAGGCGTTCGAGCAAAAATTCGGAGTACCCGGAAATTACCATCAGCAGGTTGTTGAAGTCGTGGGCGATGCCGCCGGCAAGGCGTCCAATAGCTTCCATCTTCTGGGCCTGGCGGAGCTGCTGTTCGAGACCGCGCCGTTCCGTTACGTCTTCCATGAAGATCTGAAACGTCGGTCCCGCGCTGCCGTTCGGAATCACGCGCCCGGAAATGCGCCCAAGCACCGTGGTTCCGTCCGGCCGGGTTAATTCGGCGGACAGGCTGTTGAATTCCTTCCCGGCATGAAAATAGTCGGCAGTTTGAAACCATTGCTGCGCATCAATGTAGAGACTCCCGAGATGCCGTCCCACGATCTCCTCGGCGCGGGAAAACCCGAGCATGGCAACCATGGCCGGATTGGCATCGAGCAAAACCCCCAGGCGGTCACAGCGGCAAATGCCGTAGGGGGCGTTAGTAACCAGCGAGCGGAAATTGCTCTCGGAGCGACGCAGGCTCTCCTGCGTGGCGCGAAGGGCGGCGTTGAACCAGCAGATCAGCAGTGCCACGGCGAAGAACAGCACCATGTGCGCGATCGCTTTGCGAAACTCGGGCGCGGTATGATCGCCGGTCAGGGAGTAGTAGGCGCTGACCGTGAGCGCGAACGAGGTCGCCGCCAATCCCGGCTTCCACCCGCCATACCAGGCACTAACCATCACAGCGACGGCGAAGACGACCAGGCGGCTCTCCGCCATGTCGGACAAAAATACAGTGGGGATCAGCGCCAGAACGGTGCTGAGGAGCGCGACTCCGTAGCGCAATATAGGCGCACGGGCGGGAGCCACGGCCAAAGTGCGGATGAGGGGGAGCTTCATTCGCATGGACCTCATGGTATGCGTTTTCGTGTTTTTACAGCGAGTTACGCCAGTCCAACCCGCGTTCTCATCTCGCCCAAATCCTTATTGCCCGATAGGACAGCATGGCAGGCGCGACTGCGGAGTGGGAACCGGCAAAACAGTCAGCGTATGCTGAGATGCCGATTTCCGAAAAATCAATGGTACACCTGGCGCGAAAGGGAACAAAGACTTGCAACCCAAGGCGGAAAACAGGAAACTGACGGCGCAGAGCCGGTAAAAAACAAAATGAACATCGGACTCTTTGGCGGAAGCTTCGATCCCATCCATCGCGGACATGTGGCCCTGGCGCAGGCTGCGGCTGAGCGTTTCAGCCTGGGGCGGGTGTTGTTTGTGCCTGCCAATGTGCCGCCTCACAAACAGAAACAGCACATGACCGCTTTTGTCCATCGGTACGCAATGGTGGCGCTGGCGACGCAGGACGAGAAGCAATTCGTTCCCTCACTGCTGGAAGCGCCAGCGGAGTTGCGTTCTCCTCCCCAGGGAAAAGCTGTCCCGCCCTCGCCGAACTACACGCTCGATACGGTGCGGCGGCTGAAACAGACGCTGAAAAGAGCCGATCGTCTCTTTCTATTGATCGGGATCGACGCGTTTCGCGACATCGCGAAGTGGCACGAGGCGAAGGCTCTGCTGGCGGAATGCGAATTTGTCGTGGCAAGCCGTCCGGGATTCAGCTTGCGGGATGTGGCGGAGTCATTGCCAGAAGGCGTGCGGCCCCCAGCGGCCGTGACCAAGCCTTTTCAGAAACAGGTTGCGAGCGGCGATCTGGTGTTGCCGGGCGCCACTCTGCATCTGCTGGAGGGCGTGCAGCAGAATGTTTCTGCCACCGTAATTCGCGAGGCAGCGGCGCAAGGTAAACCGCTGGGGCGATGGCTCGACCCACGGGTGGCCGAGTATGTGCGGAAGGTGGGACTGTACCGGGGGAAGGCTGAGGTCAGAGGTTAGAGGTCAGACGTCGGATTGCAGAGGTGAAGCAGTCTCAGTCCGATTGCGGTGGGCGCGATACAATCAAAGTACGAAACTATGACGAAACCCACCTCCCTCAAACGCCAGGTTAGTGAAGCCATCCTCGCTTGTCAGGACAAAAAAGCCGAACAAGTCACAATTCTCGAACTGGAAAAAGATTCCGGAGCATTTACCGACTATTTTGTGGTTTGCAGCGGAACCAATCCGCGGCAAGTGCAGGCCATTGCCGACGCCGTCGATGAACGCCTCGAAGCCTTGGGGATACGCGTCACACACAAAGAAGGCTACAAGCAGGCGGAATGGGTGCTGCTCGACTACACGGATTTCGTGGTGCACATTTTTTCCGAGACCGCGCGGCAATACTACGATCTGGAGCGGCTGTGGAAGTCTGCCACGAAGCTCGAACCCTCTGATCTGACTGCCCCGAAAAAGCGGCGAGCGGCGGCAAAGCCCGCATCAGCCGCTACCGGCAAGAAGAAGAGAGCGTAGTGTGTCCTCACCGGATTCAGCGGCGCCGTCTTCGTCGTGGGGCTCGTCCTACCGGCTGGTGGCGGCGGAGAAGTGGAAAGCAAAATCGGCGGTGATGGGCAGCGGCGTCACCGAAGCGCTGGTGGAATACGCGGCTCCGCGGCCTGGCATGCAGGTTCTCGACCTGGCCAGCGGCACAGGCGAACCCGGAATCAGTGTGGCCCAGCGCGTCGCGCCCGACGGCCACGTCACGGCTGTGGACCTGAGCGCGGAACTGCTGGAACTGGCGGCGCGGAGAGCCGCCAACAGACACCTCTCAAATTTTTCAACGCGGCAGGCGGACGCCCACCGGCTTCCCTTTCCTGACCGGAGTTTTGATCTGGTCACATGCCGCTTTGGCGTCATGTTCTTCGGCGACGTCAAACAAGCTCTGGCCGAAGTGCAGCGCGTTTTGAAACAGGGGGCGCGGGCCTGTTTTGCGGTGTGGGGACCCTTCGAACAACCTTATTGGCAGACCACAATCAAGTTGGTGCACCGTCACGTGGGCGGAGAACTGCTGGAACCCGGAGGGGGCGATCCCTTTCGCTTTGCAGCGGCGGGATCGCTTTCGGAAGCACTGCGCTCGGCGGGTTTTCGCGAGGTGGAAGAGTCCGAAAGGAAGGCTCCCTGGGTCTGGCGGGGAAGCGCGGAAGAAGTCTTTGAATACTCGAGAGCGGTGTCGACGCCATTCCACACCATGTTGACCCGAGTTCCGGAGAAGAGTTGGCCCGCGATTTTGGCCGAGGCGCATGCCGCAATCAATCGCTATCGGGTCGAGGATGAGATCCGGTTCGGAGCTGTGGTGGTGCTGGCGTCGGGCAAGACAGCATAGTAGAGGGGCTTGGCGCGTGTCCCACCGCACCAGATCTCGACCGCGCAACCGGAGACACAGCACGCCGCGTCTCTACCAATGGACCTTGTGCAATGAAAATCAAAGTCGCCTGGATCGGAAAGTCAAAAGAGGCGGCCATTCAGGCGCTCACCGATGATTATGTGAAGCGCATCTCGCGATACTCTGACGCGGCGGGCGTGGTGTTGAAGGACGAAGCAGCAATCCTGGCGCTGGCTCGCGGGGAGCGGCAAAAAGAGCGGTACAAGCTGATCCTGCTCGACTCGCGCGGGAAGCAATTCTCTTCCGAGGAACTGTCCGAGTTCCTGGATCGCGAGCAGTTGCAGTCGCTACCTTTGCTGTTCGCGGTCGGGGGGGCGGACGGATTCAGCGACGAAGCCCGCCGACAGGCCAGTTTGGTGCTATCCCTGGGCAAGATGACTCTGCCACACGAATTGGCCCGCGTAGTGTTGCTGGAGCAGGTCTATCGAGCGTTTACGATTCTGAAAAACCATCCTTACCACGTAGGACATTGAGCTCTGCTTGCCGGTATGTACCTCCGGGAGGTTTCGCTGCGCCGCGAGTTGGGCTAAAGTAGTTTCAGACAGGCGACACACGTCCTGAATTCTGACAAAGGCTCTCCCCCAATGAAGAATCCTTACGACGTACTACGAGCCAAAGAACAAGATCTGGTACGAGTCCGAAAAGAAATGGAAGCACTCCGGATCGCCGCTCGCCTACTCGGCGCCGAAGATCCGGCCCAGGAACAGGAAGGAGAGCGTCAGCAAAAACTCAGCCAGGTCGTAGAAATGCCCTGAACCCGTGTGGGACGGACACTCCTGTCCGTCAACTGCAAATGCAGCGCAAGCTAGGTCGGCAGCAGCCAACCGCATAACCCCACAACCGCCCCCCGAACGGCGACGGACAGGAGTGTCCATCCCACATAGTCGTGTAGAATCAAAGATTCGGCCCATATGTCGGATCTGCGCCGTGGTCTCATCATTGTGAATACCGGGCCGGGCAAGGGCAAGACCACAGCGGCCATGGGCACCGCCCTGCGCGCCGTCGGACAGGGCATGCGCGTCCTGATGCTCCAGTTCCTCAAGGGCTCCTGGCATTACGGCGAACTCGATGCCGTGAGGGCTTTCGGCGACAAGTTCGTCATGAAACAGATGGGCCGCGGTTTCGTAAAAGTTGGCGCCGAGAAACCCGATCCCGAAGACGTGCGGATGGTCGAAGAAGCCTGGACCGAAGCGGAGCAGGCGATTCAGTCAGGCGAATGGGATGTGGTGGTGCTTGACGAAATCAACTATGCCATCAGCTACGGCATGTTGGACCCGGCCAAAGTGGCCGAATCGCTTGCAAAAAAGCCGGAGATGGTTCACGTAATCTTGACCGGACGGAACGCCCATCCGACAATCGTGGAAATAGCCGATACGGTAACTGAAATGCGCCAGGTCAAGCACGCGTATGAAAAAGGCGTCATGGCGCAGAGGGGAATCGAATATTAGAAGTCAGTTCTCGGTTGCCGGTTCCTCAGTTCCCAGTTTGTCGAAGTTGGGGTTCTACTGAGAACTGGGAACCGAGAACTGAGAACTGATTTATGACATGGTTCAAACGCCAATCCGGTGAGCTGGACACTTCGGGCGTGAAAAAAGTCCGCACCGAAGGCTTGTGGGTGAAGTGTGACGAGTGCCGGCAGATTATCTGGAAAAAGGATCTGGAAGAGAACCTGAATGTCTGCCCGAAGTGCGACAAGCATTTTCGCATCGACGCCCGCACCCGCCTGGCGCAGCTCCTGGACGAGGACAAGTACGAAATCTTCGACAGCAACCTGGTTTCCACCGACCCACTGAAGTTCGTCGATCTGAAAGCTTATTCGTCGCGATTGAAGCAGGCCAAGAAAGACACCGGCCTGAAGGACGCAATCATCAATGCGCATGGCAAGCTGAATGGGCGTCCCGTGATTGTCAGCGCGATGGAATACGCGTTCATCGGCGGCAGCATGGGAGCGGTGGTGGGCGAAGCGATTACGCGAGCGGTCGAAAAGGCGACCGAAACGCGGACGCCGATCGTCATCATCTCCGCCTCGGGTGGCGCGCGCATGATGGAAGGCGCAATCAGCCTCATGCAGCTTGCCAAAATTTCCGCCGCTCTGGCCCGCCTGGATTCGGCTCGCGTCCCTTACATTTCGGTTCTGACCGATCCCACGACCGGCGGCACGACCGCTTCGTTTGCCATGTTGGGAGACTTGAACGTCGCCGAACCGGGTGCCCTGATCGGCTTTGCCGGTCCGCGGGTGATCGAGCAGACCATCCGCCAGAAACTGCCGCAGGGATTTCAGCGCTCCGAATTCCTGCTGGAGCACGGGATGCTCGATGACGTCGTCCACCGCAAACACATGAAGGCGTATATCGCGCGAGCGCTGGATTTTATGGTGCAGTAAGAGAGCTTTTAGCTCTTAGCTGTCAGCTCTCAGCGGCGGCGCGACGGAGCATGCCTGTCGGACACGCGCTTCTTCCCACTCGGTGTGAATCTTCGGCGGTTCGTTGCGCGTCTCTAGAATTGACCTCGACGATGGCCCAAACTGTCTACGGACGAACCTGAGAGCTGACAACCGAGAGCTGAGACCTTGTCCTACGAATCCGCACTCGCGCAGATGTACGCGTTGGGCCACGAGTTGGCCGCGACGCCGTCGCACAAGTTCGACCTGGCGCACATGCGGGTGCTGTTGGGGGCCTTGGGGCATCCAGAGAAAAGACTGGAGTGCGTGCTGATTGCGGGCACGAACGGCAAAGGCTCGACCTCGGCAACCCTGGCTTCGATCCTGCAGGCATCGGGGCTGAAGACGGGGCTTTACACGTCACCGCATTTGCTGCGAATCAACGAGCGCATTCGGGTCGACGGCGCAGCCATCTCCGACGACGACTTCGCGTTACTTCATGACGTGGTTGGCCGGACAGCCGAGCGGCTGGTAGGCGAAGGCGAACTACCGTGGCATCCCAGTTTTTTCGAAATGCTGACGGCGATGGCCTTCGAATATTTCGCGCGGACACGTCCCGATATTGTGGTGCTGGAAGTGGGGATGGGTGGACGCCTGGATGCCACTAATGTTGTGGAACCGCGGCTAAGCGTCATCACTGACGTCGCGCTTGATCATCAGAAGTATCTTGGAGAAACGGTCGCAGAGATTGCACGGGAGAAGGCGGGGATCATCCGAGCGGGCGGCGTGGTGGTGACTCTGCCGCAACTACCGGAAGCGAACGACGTGATCGGCAACACGATTCTCGATCTGGGTGCGCGGGCGGTTAGCGCCGTTCCCTACGTGCCGCCGGTTTCTCCCGGAGCTGCCGAGTTTTGGAAAAACGCCGCAAAACCCTTAACCACGGAGGTCACAGGGGAAAGCAAGGTTCCGCGCTCGCGCTACCCGCTTCAGATCATGGGTCGGCAGATCATGGTTGAGGCGCCGCTACTCGGGCGGCATCAATTACGGAATATTGCTTTGGCGGTCGCATCGGCTGAGGAATTGCACAGTCAGGGCTTTGGGCAGATCACAGCGCAGACCATCGAACGCGGCATCCGCGAAACACGTTGGCCGGGGCGGTTTCAGGTGGTGCCGGCGACGGACGGCGGGCCTGAGATCGTGCTCGACGTAGCCCACAACCCGGCGGGAGCGTGGGCTTTGCGGTCGACTCTGTCGGCAGCGTACGAGGGTCGTCCGATCACACTGGTATTTGGCGTGATGCGGGACAAAGCGGTGTCGGAAGTGGCCGAGATTTTGTTTCCGGTTTCCGAATCTGTGATTTTGACGCAAGCCAACAATCCGCGGTCGGCGAGCACCGGGGAGATCCGTCAGGCGGCCGCACGGGTTGAGGTCGACACTCGGGAAGCGCCCGATGTTCCGGCCGCTCTGACCGAGGCGCTGCGACTGGCACGACCAAATGGGCTGGTGGTGGTCACTGGCTCGATTTACATTGTGGGAGAGGCGATGCAAGCGCTTGGCCTGCGCATCTAAAATCGTATTGTAGATACGCGGCGTACGGCGTCTCCCCCGCGAACGGAAAGAGATTGAGCGAGATCGGTACAACCGCGGAGCTGGAAAAAGAGCGAGCCGAGGTGCGCGCGGCTGGGCAGCCGGAGGCGGCTGTCCCTGTGTGGGCTCGTGCGTCCGCTAATTCGAAGCGCTATGGCTGGCCCAGCCGGCTGCGTTCCTACTTCATTTACGATCCGCTGATTTGGGCCTACACGCTGATTCTGGGGACGCTCTCGTTGGCGGCTTCTGTATTCGACCGCAACGGACGCCTCCAGCACAAACTCGCGTGCCTGTGGTCGTGGCTGATCCTGAAGACGATTCAGTCGCCGGTGACGGTTACAGGCATGGAGAAGGTCACTGGCTCGAGGCCGCGGGTGTATGCGGTCACCCATGCTTCTGCGCTCGACATTCCCATTATTTACGTTCATTTGCCATTTCAGTTTCGGATTATCTTCAAGAGCGAGCTGCTGTCCTACCCGTTTGTGGGATGGCACCTGCGGCGTTCGGGGCAGATTTGCATCAATCAGCAAAATCCTTCCGCCTCGATTGGAGCGATCAAGTCCGCACTCAAGAGTCTGAAGGGCAACACACCGCTGGTCATTTTTCCGGAAGGCGGACGCACGCCGAACGGCGAAATTCTACCGTTCTTGCCCGGGGCGTTTTTTCTCGCGATCAAGGCGCAGGCGGACATTGTACCCATTGTGCTGGTCGGGACATTCGATCTGCTGCCGATGAACACTTATCACATCAAGAGCCGTCCCCTGGAAATGCGGGTGGGAGAGCCGATCTCGACCGCAGGGATGACGCTGCGGGATACGCAGGCGGTCTCGGCGAGGGTGCGGGCGGCGATTCAAAACCTGTATTCTGTACCACCTCCTCAACCATTGTGAGCCCGACCCGAGCGGTCCTTACTTCAAGAGCTGTCACTCTGAGCGAAGCCTGTCTACAAGCGCAAAGAGTGGATATGCGCACTCGGAACACTCCAGCACCATAGTGATTCCGCGAGCCGTCGCGGTGGTTATAGACAGCTAGATTCTTGGACTTTGATGCTGGCGGGAATAGAATCAGCAGTCATTCGTTCCCCAAGTTGAAGGAGCCCGCGTTGAGAATTATGAATTCCTCTCGGCTGATTGCGACTGCGTTGTTTCTCGCGATACTGGCGTGCCTGCCGGCCGCGGCGGGCAATCCCGCGCTGTCGCCGACACCGCCCATGGGCTGGAACAGTTGGGATTCTTACGGCCGCACCATCACCGAGGCGCAATTCAAGGCGAATGCGAACTGGATGGCCGAACACCTCAAGCGCTTCGGATGGCAATACATGGTCATCGACGAAGGCTGGTACGTACAGAATCCGGAGAGCGACGCAAAAAACTACAAGTTCCTGCTCAATGACAACGGACTGTTTATTCCCGTTCCCGCCCGTTTTCCGTCGGCCGCTCATGACGCTGGATTCAAGCCGCTGGCGGACTACATCCATTCTCGCGGCCTGAAGTTTGGCATCCACATGATTCGCGGAATCCCGCGCGACGCGGTGGCCCGCAATATGGCGATCTTGGATTCGTCGTTTCACGCCGTCGATGCGGCCGATCAGTCCGACGCTTGTCCGTGGAACGCCTACAACTGGGGAGTGAAAACTTCAGACGCCGGCCAGGCTTATTACGACTCGGTCATGAAGCTGTACGCGAGTTGGGCTGTCGATTTCATCAAGGTTGATTGCATTGCGGACCATCCGTATAAGCCCGACGAGATCCGGATGATCGCTGGCGCGATTAAAAAGTCGGGGCGTCCCATGGTGCTGAGTCTGTCGCCCGGGCCGACCGCGCTCGGCAACGCCGACGAGGTCGCCAAGTACGCCGAAATGTGGCGCATCTGCGACGATTTCTGGGATCACTGGGGACCGTGGGAGAAACACGACTGGTCACAAAGCCTCTACCAGCAGTTCGCGACCACCGCGAAGTGGGCTCCGCACGTGGCGCCCGGCGGATGGCCCGATGCCGACATGCTGCCGCTCGGCCATCTCGGGCCTCATCCCGGAGACGGCGAGCCGCGCGAGACTCGTTTCACCAAAGACGAGCAGCGGACAATGATGACCCTCTGGTCGATCTTCCGGTCGCCGTTGATCATGGGTGGCGATTTAGTCTCGGCCGACGAATGGACCACCTCGCTGCTGACGAATCCCGAGGTGATTGCTGTCGATCAACACTCGCAGGAGAATCGGGCAGTCATCACGACGGATACGGCTGCGGTCTGGTTGGCCCGACGCGGGGATCTCCAGTTGGATTCTCCCCCGGAGCAACACTACCTCGCCGTCTTCAATATCGGAGACGCGGAACAGACTCTCCACTATGACTGGAAAGACCTCGGCCTGCCCGCAAAGAGTTACAAAATCCGCGACCTGTGGGAGCGCAAAAACCTGGGCCAGGCCCCCTCCTTGACCGTCAAGCTCAAACCCCATGCTTCCGTGCTGTATCTGGTGGAGAGGAAGTGACGTGTCGGCGTCAGTTTCCAGTTCTCGTTCTCAGCAAAAGCCAGGATTTGGCATTTCCTTGTAGCATTGTTGAGCTTTGTTCTGAGAACTGAGAACCGAGAACTAGGAACTGTCCTTCCAAATTCATGGAACGAAACGCTGCCTGACACCGTACTAAAAGGCGAGGCTCTTTTTCTTTCAATCACGCGCGCAGGGCGAGGAGCAAAACTATGAAACACGGAAAAACATTGCTGGGGCTGGCTTTATTGCTGGTGGTGCCGATGGGACTGGCGGCTGCGGCCACGGGGAACTCGATCATTATCGTGTTCAAAGACGGTCGCGAGCAAACTTACTCCATGGCCGACATCGAGCGAATTGAATTCAAGACTCCTGGCAGCTCGGCCGCGGTGGTCGGTGCTAACAGCTTTGCCGGTAAATGGAAGGCTGGCGATGGCAACGGGGGCAGCTTCTACATTACGCTTGACCGCGACGGCACGGCCAGCAAGTCTATTGGCGCCGCCCATGGCACCTGGACGATCGTCGACAACGAGGCCCGCATCAGCTGGGACGATGGCTGGCACGATGCCATCCGGAAGGTAGGCGCGAAGTACGAGAAGCGCGCCTTCGAAGCCGGCAAATCCTTTACGGAGACGCCTTCCAACGTCACCGAGGCCCGGCGAACGGAAACGCAACCCATCTAACCCGTACCGCGCGCCGGCCCAGTTCGCCCGTCTGGATGGAGATTGGCGGCGGCCCCTCTCGGCGCTAGTTATAATGAATTTAGTACGTGAATCCAGCGAATCCATCGACTGAGGCAGTGGCAAAGGTGTCTCCCGAACCGTCTCCAGCGCCGTCTAACTTCATCCGCGACATCATCGTGGAAGACATCAAAGCGAAGCGTTACGGCGACGCGATAATCCAGACGCGCTTTCCACCCGAACCCAACGGCTACCTGCACATCGGCCATGCCAAGGCGATCTGTCTCGATTTCGGATTGGCCGACGAGTTCGGCGGCAAGACCAACCTGCGCTTCGACGACACCAATCCCGAAAAAGAAGAGCAGGAGTACGTCGACTCGATCATGAAGGACGTCCGCTGGCTGGGGTTCGAGTGGGACGGCCTTTACTACGCTTCTGATTACTTCGACCAGCTCTACGCGTGGGCGGTCCAGCTCATCAAGGACGGCAAAGCGTACGTTGACGACCTTAGCGCCGACGAAATCCGTCAACATCGCGGCACGCTCACCGAACCGGGTAAGGACAGCCCCTACCGCAATCGCCCGGTCGAAGAAAACCTCGACCTGTTCGAGCGCATGCGCAAGGGCGAATTTCCCGACGGCTCGCGCGTGCTGCGGGCGAAGATCGACATGGCATCGCCCAACCTGAACATGCGCGATCCCGTGATGTACCGCATTCTGCATGCGGAACATCACCGGACGGGCGATAAGTGGTGCATCTATCCGATGTACGACTACGCCCATGGGCAGTCGGATTCCATGGAGCGCGTGACCCACTCCATGTGCACACTGGAGTTCGAGGATCATCGTCCGCTGTACAACTGGTTTATCCAGCAGCTCGGGATTTTTCCCTCGCAGCAAATCGAGTTCGACCGCCTCGGCCTGACTTACACCCTGCTGAGCAAGCGCAAGTTACTTAAACTGGTGCAGGAGAAGCTGGTCAATGGATGGGACGACCCTCGCATGCCGACGCTATCTGGAATCCGGAGACGTGGCTTCACTCCCGATGCGATTCGCAACTTCGTCGCGGCGACCGGGGTTTCCAAGACGAATGGCACGCTTGAACTGGCGATGCTGGAACATTTTGTCCGCGAAGATCTGAACAAACGGGTGCCGCGGGTGATGGCCGTGCTGCGTCCGCTGAAAGTCGTGATCGATAACTATCCCGAGGGCCATGTCGAGGAAGCTGAGGCAATCAACAATCCCGAAGATGAAAGCGCGGGGAAAAGAAAAGTTCCGTTCTCGAAAGTGCTCTACATCGAGCAGGACGACTTCCGCGAAGTTCCGCCCAAACAGTACTACCGTCTCTCTCCGGGACGCGAAGTGCGGCTGCGCTACGGCTACTTCATCACTGCCACCAGCGTGGTGAAAGACGCCGCGGGGGAGGTCGTCGAAGTCCACTGCACTTACGATCCGGCCACGCGCGGCGGGAATGCTCCCGACGGGCGCAAAGTCAAGTCCACGATTCACTGGGTATCGGCGGCGCACGCGCTTGACGCCGAGGTGCGTGTTTACGACAAGCTCTTTACCAAAGAAGATCCCAACCAGGTCGAAGCGGGCGAGG
Organism: uncultured Acidobacteriota bacterium; assembly: GCA_963799305.1. Classification (GTDB taxonomy): domain Bacteria; phylum Acidobacteriota; class Terriglobia; order Terriglobales; family Acidobacteriaceae; genus Acidiflorens. The sequence goes on from CAWCWX010000009.1 coordinate 39,275, forward strand.
AGTTCACAGCCAATTTGAATCCGCAGTCTCTGGAAGTGATTTCGGATGCGAAAGTGGAACCATCGCTCGCGGGCGCGGCCGTCGAAAGCCGATATCAGTTCGAACGGCTGGGATATTTCTGCGTGGACCCGGATTCCAACCCTGGCAAGCTCGTATTCAACCGCACCGTGGCGCTGAAAGATAGCTGGGCGAAAATCGAGAAGCGCGCCGGATCATAAGTACCCTGTAGTGTAGAGACAGGGCTCGCCCCGTCTCCTCCTACGGATGGCAGCGCCGCTACCGGCTGAAATGGGGCAAGGCCCGTTCCCTACTCTTTCTCTTAGTTCTTTAGCGTACGGATGAACTTTACGACTTCGCCGATCTGCTGTTTCGAAAGCTTCTGGCCGTACTTCGGCATTTTGCCTTTGCCGGAGGCGATGATGTTCGCAAGTTCGTCATCGGTTTGCTTCTGTACTTCCTCGGAGCCCAGATCAGGCAGTTTCAGGTTCTTCCCGATGGTGGTGTCACCAGCCCCGGTCGGACCATGGCAAGCCGCGCAACCTTTTGTTTTGAAGATATCCGCCCCTTCGTCCGCACGGGAATAAGTCGAGAATGCCAGGGCCGACACAATAACTGGTAACAACATTTTAAGAATAAATTTCATCGGTCGTCCTATCACAGTGAATCGTTTCCGCCCTCCATTACCAATTCAGCCTGATTGCAAACTGAAACTGCCGCGGATCGTACGCCGCCGTGGCCTGCCCGGCATTGGTAAAGAGCGGGCTGACGGCAGAGACATTGTAACGGTTGGCGAGATTGAACATGTCGGCGATCAAGTCCATATTGAATCGCTCGCCGAAATAGATTCGCTTGGCCACGCGCAAGTCGTTGAAAACGGTCCAGGGAGAGATGCCCGCGTTGCGGGAGAGGTTGCCGTCGAGTTGTACAAGGGTCGGCGAAATCCCGGTTATAACGAAGCCGGTGATGCAAGGTGCTTGGAGCGTGCCCGTCGGCGAGTACTTGCTGTCATACACGGTACCGCACGTTGGATCGACAGAGGTGTTGGGCCGGCCGGTGAGTGATGACAACTGCAAGTTATCTCCGTTGCCGGTGATGATGTTGAACGGCCGGCCGGAACTGAACTCGACCAGCGGCGCAAAAGTCCAGTCGCTGAAAAACTTGCTGGCGAAACCGTCGCCCGAAAGCTTGCCGGTCTGGTACACGCCGCTGAACACGAAGCGGTGGCGCTGATCGAACAGCGAGGTCGAGCGATCATGGCCGGGAAAGAAACTGTCCTGAGGAGTGGTGGTGGATTGCAAGTCGACCGAGTCGTCGATGGCATGGGACCAGGTGTAGGACGCCAGTAACTCATAGTGCCCGCCGAACCGTTTCCGCAGGTTCGCGCTCAGACCGTGGTACACGGAACTTCCGTTCGAGAAGTTCGCGTCCATATCGCCGAAGGGGACGCAACCAGCGCCGGTCGTTGGGTCGCAGTTGGTGTTGAACCCTTGACTGGAAAGTCCCTGCAGAATCTGCTGGGCAAGTGTGACACACGCGCCTCCTCCGCTCGCCAGGTAGGCTCCGGCGATCGATGGATTCAATCCCGAGCGGCGGAAGAAGTTTGTGATCGCAGAATCCACCCACGGCCCCAGAGGCCCGGATCCGCAGCCACTCATCGCAAACGGACTGCTGAAATCCTCGCCCGCCGCCAGCGCCGCCGTGAAGTTGGACACCATCAAATCACCACGTACCGTATTCGCGTTAATTGGGCGGTTGAGATGACGCCCACCGTTGAAGTTGTACGCCAGGTTCAGGGAGTACCCGCCTCCCAAGTCGCGCTCAATGCTGAGGTTGGCCTGCTGAGAGTAGGCGTAGACGAAGTTCTTGCCCTGGGGATATCCGAAGGGTTGGAAGCCGAGCGGCAGGAACGTCGAGGGGTTCAGGTAATTCTGGTTGAGGAAGATGGAGTTGGGAAAATTGAGAGACTGGAATTGCTGCTGGTCGGGCAAATATCCCAGCGCTTCAGTCACTGCCGGATTGATCGACGCGGCACAGGGGCTGGACGGGTCGTTGATGGGCAATCCCTGGAAGATCGGGATCGCATTCAGGTTCGCGGGGTGGCCCGCGCCGCCGCAAAGCCCCGTTCCGCCGAAAGCTAGCTGGCCGCTGGTAGAGCCGTCGGACGCGTCGCCCAGGAAATACAACCCGAGCAACGGGTGATCGTAGAAAATTCCGTAAGACGCGCGGACCACCGTCTTGCCGTCGCCCTTCGGGTCCCACGCCAGACCAATACGCGGCTGAAAGTTGTTCTTGTCGGTCTGGATGCCTTTCTGTAATCCCAGAAACTCGTATCCGGTTTGAGCCAGGCCGGTCGGGGCTTTGAACTTGGGAGGAAATTCCACGTCATAGCGCACCCCAAAATTCAACGTGACATTGTGGCGCATGTGCCAGGAGTCCTGCCAGAACAGGCCGAGGGCTTTGTTGGAGAACGAATCGTGCGGACTGCCCAATCCTTGAACAAATGTAGCCGGGAGGCCCGCACCGTAAGACTGGACAGCGGAAAGTCCCGGAAAGTCTGGGAAGCCGCTCCCGGGAGCGGGATTTTCGAAACCTAAATTGGCGGAGTCGAAGCCTCCGAAATCGTAGACTCCACCGTAGTTGACCGTGAACGTGGCATCCAGCGGCAAGTAGTTAAAATCGGCGCCGAACTTGGTGTCATGGCGGCCAATGGTCCAGGAGAAATTGTCGGTGAACTGATAGCGTTTCTCGGTTCGCTGGATGTAGGAGTACGGTTCGCGCCCGAAATATGCAAAGCCTGGAATGTTCACCGCCGGAGCGGCGCCGCTCGGCGTGTCCGTGTTGTAGAAGTAAGACAGGCCGCGGCGCGCGAACTGGAATCGCAACTCATTCACCTTGTTTGTACCCAAGGCCCAGGTGTCCTGCGCCGTGATGTTGAAGTCGCGAAAGGTCTGACGCGACGTGCGCGAGTACGCGTTCTGGCCAAACGGCTGATCCTGGCCGCCGACTTCAATGCCGGTGACCGTACTCGGGCTGACGCCCGCCCGCAAGCTCAACCGGTTGTTGTTGTTAACGTTGTGGTCCAGACGTAACGAGTAGACGCTCGTCCCTTCAAACACAGGAAAGTTTCCCTGCTGCGAGGCCAAACTCTGATACGTGGAGGGCGTGGGAAAGCACGGACCGGGTGGGGCGCAAGTTGTCGGGAAGCCCGCCCAGCTTGACAGGAAGCCGCCGGTCAAACCCTGCACGAGTTGCGTGGGCCACGCTGCGTCCACGGCCTGCCCGGAGGAAGCCCCGATAAGTGCCGCGTACTGGCCGACTTCCTGAGCAAAGGCCGGACTGGCCTGTTCCAGAGCGAGCACGTTGGGGTCAGTCAGATATGCGATCTGTTCTGGGGTAATTTGCAGCGTGCCAAAGGGCAATCCAACTTGCGCCGTATCGAACCCCAGCAGCCCGTAATTGGCCTGGCCGATGGACGAGAACCCCGTTTCATGCCGCCGCGTGGTTTCGAAAGAGAAGAAATAGTAAGTCTTGTCCTTTTTGATCGGCCCGCCGAACGCCAGTCCGGCCTGCACTCGCGTGTAGGCGGGATCCGAAACCGTGCTGAACGGGTTCACCGCCTGGAAGTTGCGATTGCGAAGATATCCGAAGACGTCGCCGTGAAAATCGTTGGATCCCGAGCGCGTGATGATGTTGACCACACCACCCGAGGCGCGCCCATACTCCGGCTCGTAGTTGTTGGTGATGATCTGGAATTCCTGCACCGCCTCCTGCGAAACCGTCGAGCGGACGCCGTTCACGGAGTTGTCAGTCGCATCGGCGCCATCCACGTTGACCAGGTTGGAACGCGCGCGCTGGCCGCTCATGTTGAGTCCGGACGTCGGCGCCGCGCCGGTATTCGGCGCGTTGTCGCGCACCACGCGCGAATCGGTCAGAGTGAAATTGATGTAGTTGCGGCCGTTGATCGGAAGATTGTCGATGCGCTGCTGTCCGATTGTGTCGGTGGTCGAAGTGCGGGAGGTCTCTACCAGTTCCGACTCCGAACTGACCTCAACTACCTCTTTGCCGGAAGCGATCGACACTGCGATCGGCAGCTCCGCTATTTGTCCGACCGTGATGCTTACCCCAGTTGCTTCGGCCTTGGTGAATCCGGGCGCTTCGATGATCACGGAATAAACGGCGGGGGGAAGCAGTCGGAAGGTGTAGCCGCCCTGACCATCCGGAGTGCCAGTGCGCTCCACGCCTTTGGCGACATCCCGCACCGTAACCGTGGCGTTTGCGACCATGCTGCCTTTGGGATCCTTGACGGTAACGTGCAAATCGCCGGTGGCGACGCCTTGGGCGAACGTCAACGGTTGGAGCAGCGCGAACAAGGCGGCCAAGCAAAGCAAACGCATCATCGTGGTTGCGTTCATGGGTAAATCTCCTGGGGCTCCCGCGAGATGGCGGAGGCGGGAATCGAGGTACGCGATCTCTTGCCAACTACTTGCACTTCAGGCACGTGAGAAGATTTCGATTACCCGCTGGTTTTTACATCAGAGCGGGCATGAAAGCAAGCACTAAGCTGGATGCCTGAGAGCAGGTGTCAGGTCTCGGGTGTCAGGTGTCAGGAAAGCCAGCCCCGCGGCGCGCGGGGCGTTGCTTTTGGGAAGAGGTTTCCTTAGATTAGCTGTTCGGTATCGAGTCGGAAAATGATTGCGGCCAACAGCAACGGACACTCCATGACAGGCGAACTGTTGCGCGTGATGGTGTGTCCGCCGCGGCACGCGGGATGGGATCGCCCCGACCGGACCGCGTCGTGGCAGGGACTTGGATTTCACCACACTCCCGATTTTGTGGCGGCGCAGGCGCAACACGATGCTTTGTGCGGTTTGCTGAAAACCGCCGGCGCGGAAGTACTCTGCCTGCCGCCGGACGATTCACTCTCGCTGGACGCGGTCTATACGCACGATTCTTCCCTGCCCACCGATCATGGACTGATCCTGATGAATCCCGGCAAAGCCAACCGCGTGCCGGAAGCGCAGGCGCACGCAAAATTTGCAGTGCACCTCGGAATTTCCATTCTGGGGGAAATCCTGTCCCCCGGGAAAACCGAGGCCGGAGACATTGTCTGGCTCGATTCCCAAACTCTTCTCATCGGCTGCGGATATCGCACGAACCAGGCTGGCATTTCGCAAATGCGGGCCTTGCTTGCACCCCACGGAATCGAGGTTCTCTCGGCGCCCTTGCCCTACGGACCAGGCCCTGCCGCGTGCCTGCACCTGATGTCGCTGATGAGCATGCTCGACGAGCACACGGTACTGGTCGATTTGCCGTGGCTTGCGGTTGAAACAGTCGAACTACTGAAGTCGCGCAGCTTCCGGCTCATCGAGATCGACTACGCAGAACGCGATTCGCTCGCATGTAACGTTCTCTCTCTCGGCCGCGAGCGCCTGATCGCGCTAGCCGAAAATGCGCAAACGAATCGAAAACTGCAGGAAGCGGGCTTCGACGTCCGAACCTTTGACGGATCAGAACTGTGCATCAACGGCTCCGGCGGCCCGACCTGCCTGACTCGGCCGCTGTTTCGAATTAGCAGCGAATAGCATTCGCTGTAGCTCTGCTGCTGGGGCGCTTGAAGATCTGGACCACGCCTTTCGTTTTTGCTAATCTTGTTTTCGCACACAAAGGGTGCGCCCCGTCCGCGGAAAGGGATCATCCCGCCTTTTGCTTTACGGTTTGAGCACCACCCACTCTCTTCTCGCCCGGCGAAGCGGATCGCGGGCTGCAAAGAAGGAGTGAGTCATGTCTCTACGCCAACTTCCCACACGCCCTAACCTTGAACATTTGAAAAAACAAGCCCGCACGCTGCTGCGGGAAAGTCTCGCTTCGGACGCGGCGGCCCGCGGTCGTTTTGCGGCTTTCGGGATTAGCGCTGCCAAGCCCAAACTGGCCGACGCGCTGCACGTCATCGCGCGCGAGCACGGATTCGACACCTGGCCCGCGCTCAAGCTGCACGTCGAGGCCGGTTCCGAAGATGCCGCGGAGGCGCTTGCGGCAGCGGTTAGGGCGAACAGCGCCGCGCTGGTCCGCGAGGTTCTGGCGAGGCATCCTTCGCTTCGGTCGCGGATCGACGAGCCGTTGCCGAAGGTGGACTTTGACATGCCGGCGCTCGTCACCGCGGCATACCGCCAGAATCGGGAGATGGCAGATGCTCTGCTTGACGCCGGCGCCGACATCAACGTCCGCACCCGCTGGTGGGCGGGGGGCTTCGGTGTCCTGGACTTTGCCGGTCCCGAATTAGCGCCGCATCTGATTTCACGTGGCGCAGCCGTCGACATTCACGCCGCAGCCCGGCTCGGAATGATGACCCGTGTCCGTGAGTTTCTCGCCGGCGATCCGCATCTGGTACACGCTCGCGGCGGAGACGGCCAGTTTCCGCTGCATTTCGCTGCGACCGTTGAGATCGCCAGGCTTCTTCTCGACGCCGGTGCCGACATCGAAGGACGCGACATCGATCACGAATCCACAGCGGTGCAGTACATGGTCTCGATCAAACCCCATCGGCATGAGGTGGCGGCGTTTTTGATATCACGCGGGGCCCAGGCGGATATTCTGGCGGCTTCCGCGATTGGTGATCTGGCGCTGGTCGAGCGGATTCTCAACGACGATCCCGATGCGATCCGCACCACAGTGAACGATGGCTACTTTCCGAAACGAGATCCGAAGTCCGGAGGCACGATCTACATGTTCGGATTCGGGATCACCAAGTCGCCGCACATGATCGCACATGAGTTCGGGCACACGACGGTGTTTGAGCTTCTGATGCAGCGTAGCGGTCAATGGCTACGGCTGGTGCAGGCCGCTGAAGTCGGCGATGAGGCGCGAACGCAGAAAATCATGCAGCAACATCCGGGGCTTCCGTTACGCCTGCCCGGCAACGCAGCGCGGCGCATTGTCGGAGTCGCGGTGCGCAACAATACGCGGGCGCTCGAACTGTTGCTCGGGTATGGCTGGCCCTCGAACGCGGCGATGGAAAATAATCAGACCGCGCTGCACTTCGCCGCCTGGCATGGGAACCTGGCCGCGGTCCGGATGCTGCTGAAAAGTGGCGCTCCCGTTAACGTGTTTGAGAATCAGCACGGGGGCAGTCCGCTGGGTTGGGCAATCCATGGGTCTCTGAATAGTTGGGAGCGCGATAAGGGCGACTACGCGGGCGTTACGGAGGCGCTGCTCGAGGCGGGAGCGACCTTCATTAAGCCGGAGTATCGCGTCGAAGCTTCAGAAGAGGTGCTCGAAGTTCTGCGGAAACACGTGGGCGAAGCAGGGCAGTTGTGAGCCCCGGTTAAAGCGCGGCGGCTTGTTCGCGGCGTTTGGCTTGAATCTCGATATAGACATTAATGAGGGAGACGGCGGCAGGCGTAACTCCGGGGATGCGGGAGGCCTGGCCGATGGTTTGCGGAATGACATGGCCAAGTTTTTCCTGCATTTCGCGGGACAGGCCGCTCACGGCGCGGTAGTCGAACCAGTCAGGAATGCGGCGTTGCTCGGCTTTTTTCAGCCGGTCGATGGCGCGCTGCTGCTGGTCGAGATAGCCGGCATATTTGATTTCCGTCTCCAGGGACTTGAGTTCGTTGCGGACGGCGGAAGGCAAGTGGTTAGTGGTTGGTCGTTGGTGATTAGTTCCGGCGAAAAAATGTGGGGCGAGTTCGCGCAGGGCCGGGACTAGCGTTTCGATCGTAATTTCGGGGCGCTTGAGAATTTGGGCGAGAGGTTGGCCAACGGTGGCGCTCAGGGAACGGGAGGGCGCGGCTTCAGCCGGGCCGTTGGCGACGTCCTCTGATGGGGCTTCAGCCCCGGCGGATAAAGCCGCAGTCGAATCTGGAAGATTTGTGGCACGACTGAAGTCGTGCCCTCCCGTTTCGTGCTGTGCGGCTGGCTTCGTTGAGATTCGTTCGAGCATGTCTGCTGAAAGGCGCGTCTTCTCCAACAACGCGCGCATTCCGTCCAGGCGTTGCTGCTTCGCTTGATACTCGGCCCAGGCTGCATCCGAGATCAGGCCTACGCGGCGGCCGTGCGGCGTCAGGCGGCGGTCGGCGTTGTCGATGCGGAGGTGCAGGCGGAATTCGGCGCGCGAAGTGAACATGCGGTAGGGTTCGTTCGTGCCTTTGGAGATCAGGTCGTCGATCAGGATCGCGGTGTAGGCCTCGGTGCGGTCGAGGATCAGCGGCGGCGCGGCTTTCACTTTCAGCGCGGCGTTGATTCCAGCCATGATTCCCTGGCAGGCGGCTTCTTCGTAGCCGGAGGTGCCGTTGATTTGTCCGGCGAGGAAGAGGCCGGAGATTTTCTTCGTCTCGAGCGTGCGATGAAGTTCGGTCGGGTCAATGGAGTCGTACTCGATGGCGTAGCCGGGACGCATCATCTCGGCGTCTTCCAGACCGGGAATGGACTTCAGAATCGCGGCCTGCACATCGATGGGCAGCGAGGTGCTCATGCCGTTGACGTAAATTTCGTGTGTGTTCAGGCCTTCGGGCTCGAGAAAGAGCTGGTGTGTCAGCTTGTCGGGAAACTTGACGATTTTGTCTTCGATCGACGGGCAGTAGCGCGGGCCGATGGATTGAATCTGTCCGCTGTACATCGGTGAACGATGCACGTTTTCCCGGATGATGCGATGCGTATCTTCTGTCGTGAACGCGATGTAGCACGGGACCTGCGAGTCGTGATGGGCTACCTGCTTCGTACGGAAGCTGAAGGGAGTGGGATCGGCATCGCCGGGCTGCTCGGCGAATTTCGACCAGTCGATGGTGCGTCCGTCGAGGCGAGGCGGAGTGCCGGTTTTCAGGCGGCAGCCGCGCAGGCCTAGCTTTTTCAGCGACTCTCCTAGCAGGACTGCGTTGGGCTCACCGGATCGTCCGGCAGGATATTGCTGTTCGCCGCAGTGGATGAGGCCGTTGAGAAAAGTTCCCGTGGTGATGATGACGGCGCTGGCGGAGACGCGGCGACCGTCGCGGAGGAGAATGCCCCGAATGCAGTTCTCAGTTGTCGGTTCCCCGTTTTCGGTAGGACCACCCTCACCTGATAACTGATGGCTGACGGCTGACCGCTCTTCCAGAATTACATCCGCCACTTCGGCCTGCTTGATCCGCAGGTTCGGTTGCGATTCCAACACCTCGCGCATTTTCAGGCGATAGGCTTGCTTGTCGCACTGCGCTCGGGGCGACCAGACTGCCGGCCCGCGTGATGTATTGAGCAGACGGAACTGGATGCCCACGGCATCGGTGATTTCGCCCATGATGCCGCCCAAGGCGTCGACTTCGCGGACCAAGTGTCCTTTGGCGATGCCGCCAATGGCGGGATTGCACGACATCTGGGCGATCAGATCGGCGTTCAAAGTGTAGAGAGCAGTCTTCAATCCCATGCGGGCGGAAGCCATGGCGGCTTCGCATCCGGCATGCCCGGCGCCGACTACGACCACGTCGAAATGTTCGTTAAAAGGCTGCATTTGCGGTTGTTTCCGGAGTGCGGGCAGATCTCTCTAGTTTCATTGTAACAACTTGGATTGCGATGTGACGGATGACCTTGTCGCGCGCGCGGCCGACCTCGTATAGTAAGAGCCTCCGAGGTGATTGGTGAAAATTGAAGTTTTTCTCTCCCGTTTAGACAATTGCATTCATAAGTACGACTTGCTCTGCCATCCGTTTTACAAGGCCTGGTCGGCACGTGAATTGACGCGTGACGATCTGCGCGAATATGCCGAGGACTATTACCACCATGTGGAAACCTTCCCCACTTACCTGGCAGAACTTGGCATCCGACTGGAAGACGGCGATCTGCGCCGAGCGGTGCTGGCGAACATGATCGAAGAAAAAGACGGCCGCAATATTATCGACCAGACTGAACGCTCGCACGCCGAGTTGTGGTTGGATTTCGTCGAAGGCATGGGTGGGCGGCGGCAGTTGCATCGACAGCCGATTGCGGAGATCCGCGGCCTGATAGATCACTTCCACCGCGTGGCCAGCGATGGCACACCGGAAGAAGCCCTGGCCGCGTTCTACGCGTACGAATCACAGGTGCCGCGCATCGCAGCGGAAAAAGATCGTGGACTGCGCGAACTGTACGGCGCGGACGCGAAGACCCGCACTTACTTCACCCTGCACACGACCGCTGACATCTATCACTCGCAAGTCTGGCGCAAACAGTTGGAGAAGCGGGTCACGGCCAATCCGGAAACAGCCGAGAAGGCTCTGGCAGCGGCCGAAGCGGCGGCGAAAGCTTTGTGGACCGCGCTGGACGGGATTGAGGCGCGGCGACAGACGGCGGTCGCAGCATAGAAATAAAGTCAGAAGTGAGAAGTCAGATTGCGGAAGTAAAAACCTGAGCGAGCAAGAGATAATGCCTCGCGGCTTCTACTTCTGCAATCTGACTTCTTACTTCTGCCATTCATCTTTCATGGCCGTTCCCATTCCCATCAGGGTTCGCGGGGAAGCTCGCGAAACCGTCGAACTCAAGCACACGCTGGCGGCCCATCATCCTGATTTGCCGCCGGTGTACTCCACGCCGGACATGATTCGCCTGATGGAGACGGCGTGCTTCAAGGCGCTTCAACCCTATTGCGAAGAGGGGGAAATCACGGTCGGGATTTCGATCAATGTAGAACACCGCGCGGCGAGCGGCGTGGGAATGCAGATTCGAGCCACGGCAGAACTGGAATCGTTTGATGGACGGTTTTACATCATGCGAGTCGAAGCGCATGACGGCGTGCAGGAGATTGGACGCGGCACGGTGGGTCGGGCGGTGGTGCATGTGCCGACTTTCCTAACCCGGATGCGGGAGAAGGCGCGCGGGCGCTGAAACACCCATGCCAGACACACATTACGAGAACATTCTCGCGAAGCAGCTTGCGATGAATCACCAGACGTGGTCTGCCTTGCAAAAACATGGCGTGACGGAAAACAGCAAGCTGCGTTTGGATTTTTCTTACAACTCACCAAATCGTCAGGCGGCCGACGGATTGTGCGTTCTTCTCCAGGAGCAGACGAATTACGAAGTTCAGGTCGAGTCGGCCGGTTCATTTTTACGCCGCAAATGGCGAGTTGAGGGGAGAACTCAGGAGACAGCGGTTTCTCCCGCAATCCTAGACCAGTGGGTCACGTGGATGATCGCCGCTGGTAAAGAGTGCTCTTGTGACTTTGACGGATGGGGAACATCGGTCTGAAAAACTAGGACCGCCACTACGCGCTCTTGAGTCTATGGCACACGCACAAAAGAAGCTCGCATCCGCCGTAGCAGCAATGCTTCTCCTGATTTGTTGGTATGGAGTCGCTGCCGACTACGATTATGGCTCTTTGGCCGGAGCCTACGAGCTCAATCGAGGCACGGAGAGCTGCACTCTTGATCTACAGTCAGATGGGTCCTTTACGGAGCAGTTGGTTCGTGCAGGGAGTGTTCAACATGCACGGGGTACATGGCATCGCTACGGGGAATCCCATGTTTCGTTCTCAAGGGAGTTCCTTACGATATCTGGTGAAGAGCTGAATGCTGAAGGCGAAGCGCACGGAGAGTTCAGCAAGGCTCTCGGACTCCTGCCCCTCCTGACCCTTGCACCCGTACCGGATGGCCCCAGGTTTCGAAAGAAGCTACTGCGGTGAAGTCCGCGACATCGCAACGCAGGCGGCGTTCACGCCAACTGTTGTTAACAGGCGACAGCCACGTGCCGGAATCCGCTGCTAGAATGCGCGCATGGCGTCCACGGCAAAATCCATCCCGCCGCGTTTGCTCGATCTGTGGACCATCGCTGCCATCGCCGTTTCTGCCACAGTCATTACGAACCTGATCCACGAGGGGCTGGGTCACGGAGGCATGTGCATAGCCACGGGTGGCCGAGGACTGGTGCTCTCCACAGTTCACTTCGAGTGCAGCGCGGACACGCGTCTGGTGGCGGCGGGTGGCACACTTGCCAATCTGATCTTCGGGGTCGTGTTCTGGGGAGCCGCGCGTATGGTCAAGCAATCCGCGCCCTGGCGCTACTTCTTCTGGCTGCTGACGACCTTCAATCTGTTGGACGCAGGCGGATACTTTCTTTTCTCCGGTATCGGCAACTTCGGTGACTGGGCTGCAGTGGTGGCCGGATGGCGGCCGCCGTGGGCGTGGCGCGTCGGTCTGGTTGCGCTCGGAACGGTAACTTATTTCCTGTTGTTTGTTCCTCTGTGTTTGCTCGAATTGCGTCCGTTTCTGGGGAAGGATGCGGAGATCCGTGTGCGGCGGGCGCGACGGCTTACGGTCGTACCTTATCTCACCGGCGGTATCCTCTCCTGCGCTGCAGGCGCGCTCAATCCAGTGGGACCATTCTTGATTCTGATGTCGGCGGCAGCTGCATCCTTTGGTGGACATTCCGGACTGGCATGGATGTGGACCCTGCTCCGTAGCCCGCGCATCCCCAGCAGCGAATTGCAGATGCCCGAAATCGAACGCAACCGGGGTTGGATGGTCGCCGCAGCGGTTCTCGCGATCGTGTTTATTGCGGGGCTGGGACCGGGCGTGAGGCTCAGTTCAGTTCGGTAGTGGACGGTCGCCGGGGCCCAATTTTCTTGATTCAAGAAGGTCGAGTTTGAGTCGATGAGTGTAATTGGGATTTTTCGCCAGTTGTATCCCCCAGTCCGATGAACAGAATCTATTTCGTCGGCGTCCTGCTCAATAGGAAACCTTGATAGGCCAAGTATGCCGCGATGGCGAGCCCTATCCAGCTGGTCCAAATTGGCATGACCGCGCCTTCAACGGTGACCTGCCACCCACTAAGGAGGCGGACGGCATGGAGGAGAGCTACAAGAGAGAAAAGTACTGCAGTGACCACAGAAAAGGTTCGTTGCGTCATTTTCACCCTCCGAAGAACTTGGGGTCAACCCGTGAGGCACGTCCCATCGTGACAACGCAGTCAGTTTATCGGCTTGTTGACGAGAGCAATAGCGCTCAGAGCCCCGTCAATGAGCCCAATCGCGATGTTACGCCGACGGCCTACCTGTCGGCGATGCCTAGGAGGAGTGGACTTCGAGCTTTATCCTTTTGCCCTCAATCGGCGGTCGCGATGGGGAGTGGTGCGTGGTTGTCCGGTGGTGAGTTCGCATTTTTCTCCGCATGCGGCACCGCAGGTAGGACAGCGGACAGCGAGTATTTGTTCCGGGGTCATCTTGGACATAAGTGAACAGATGATGACCCGAAACAAGGAGGAAAAATGGTCAATCTTGAACAGTCGTACCTTGCGTCAAAGAGCGTGTTTCCCTCAGGCAATTACACTGACGACGCCAAACCTCAAGGAGTAGCCCATCCGAGCCATTCCCCCGCTCCGGCCTAGGACGTATGGTGTCTGGGGAGCAGATTTCGGGGGAGGTCTGCTCGGCGAGCGTCCTAAGACTCAGTTTGGAGTCTGGGGCGTTTTCGTTTTGGGGGGGCAAATCGGTCATTGGTGTAATCGCAATTTCTCGCTGGTAATCGCACAAGCTCACAAGAGGTCAGCGGGCAGATGGCATGGCGAGCACGTGCGATGACCCGTATTTGACGAAGGGGCGATGCATCAATAATAAGTCGGTCCAAAGGCACTCATCTCTCGATCACTTCCTGCGCACTTCCAGAAAAGCCGGGGGCAGGCGCTGGAGACCTGTTTGTTCGCAGGCCAAATCACGAATAAAGCGAAGCGTCCCGTCCTTATCCTGAAAGGCCAGGCCAAATTCTTTGGAGGCTCCCCTGAATTCTCCCCACCCCGAAGGCACCGTTAGGACGCAGGATGGTTGGAGAGAGTCCTTCTGTGCGTTTGCCATTGGTTGTTGAGGTGCCATCGCACCCACACCCACCAGCGCTAATGTGGCGATTGCCACTCGGAATAGTGATTTCATGCAGCCGACTCCCTTCTTGAATTGACAGTCCAATCGATCCGTCCATTCCTAGAACGAACGGGGGAGAACACTCTTGCAGACAGGCAAACTGTCGTCAACAGGGGAAAGTAGCTTGTAGCGTGCCGTGGGCGGTTGCTCCAGACTAGGCGTTCACCAGATGCATCATGTGCTCGGGATAGCGTTCGCCGGCGGCGGCGCCGAAGGGAAACACTTCGTTCAGGCGGCGCAGGTCGTCGATGGTCAGGTCGATTTCAAGCGCGCCGGCATTCTCCTCCACATATTTGCGGCGCTTCGTGCCGGGGATGGGGACTACGTCGTCGCCCTGGGCAAGGACCCAGGCCAGCGCCAGTTGCGCGGGCTGACATTCTTTTTCGCGGGCCATCAGTTCGACTTGTTTCACCAGATCTAGATTCTTCTGGAAGTTTTCTCCCTGAAAACGTGGCGAGTTGCGGCGATAGTCGTCAGCTTCGAGGTCTTCGAATTTCTTGAACTGGCCGGTAAGGAATCCGCGGCCCAGAGGGCTGTAGGCTACGAATCCGATGCCCAACTCGCGGCAGGTGGGCAGAATTTCGGCTTCGGGATCGCGCGTCCAGAGAGAGTATTCGGTTTGCAAGGCGGCGATGGGATGCACTTTTACGGCGCGCCGAAGGGTATTCACGGCAGCTTCGGACAAGCCGATGTAACGGATTTTACCTTCCCGCACCAGTTCGGCCAGCGCTCCAACGGTTTCTTCGATGGGCGTGTCGGGATCGACGCGGTGCTGGTAATAAAGGTCGATGTGGTCCGTGCCAAGTCGCTTCAGGCTGCCTTCGCAGGACTGCTTGACGTACTCCGGCTTGCCATTGACTCCACGAACCAAAGGGTTCTTCGGATCGCGGACAATCCCGAACTTGGTGGCCAGGATTACGTCGTCGCGCCGGTCCTTGATTGCCTGTCCAACCAGTTCTTCGTTTTTGTAGGGACCGTACACGTCGGCGGTGTCGAGGAAGTTCATGCCCAGTTCGAGGGCGCGGTGAATCGTCGCGATGGATTCGTCGTCGTCGCGGCCGGAGTAGAACTCTGACATACCCATGCAGCCGAGGCCGAGGGCGGAAACTTCCAGGCCGGTTTTGCCGAGTTTGCGGGTCTTCATACGTGCTCCTTTCAGGGAGGGGACACAAGGAGTCTGCTACATACGGCGTCGAGGCGAGGCTTGCCTCGTCTCACCCGCGGCGGAAGACGCGGCAAGCCGCATCTCAACTTACATTTTACTTCAGGATGGGACGGAGGAAAGCCGGACAGGGCGCGGCAATTCCTGAGTCCTCTTTTTGGCGGTTGGCATCTGATTTTGCTGACGGATTATCCGGAGTTGCGATGAATCGTGCGCCAATCTGGTTTGAGCGGAAGTTCGAGTTTGATTTCCCGGTGGAGCTGCATCCGAATCTTTGCGCGCGGTTGCGCGGAACGCCGGCGCGGCTGGAAGAGATTGTGCGGGGTGCCGATCGTTCCAGTTTAGTGCGCAAGCCAGGGGAAAAATGGTCGGCGCAGGAGCATGCCGGGCATCTGCTGGATCTGGAGTCGTTGTGGCTGGCGCGGGTCGAGGATTTTACGGCGAACGGCTCGGCGCTTACCGCGGCGGACCTGACCAATCGGCAAACTCACGAGGCGAATCACAACGCGCGGCCCGTCGACGAAATCCTCAGCGAGTTTCGCGTGGCGCGAGGGCAGTTTGTAGCGCGCGTGGAGAGGATCGACGCTGCGATGTTTGGTCGGACGATGCTGCATCCGCGCCTGAAGCAGCCCATGCGACTGGCGGATCATTTGTTCTTTGTGGCCGAGCATGACGATCATCATCTGGCGTGGATTTGGGAACTAGTGCAATAAGTGTGGGTCGGACCCTTGTCCAACCTACATCGCGCGGATGAGTGGCTTCCCTGACTTCTCCACGTTGCCGATGTGTTTCGCCGGGACGCCCATCTGATTCAAATCCATCACTAACTTCTCGCACTCGTCGGCGGCAATGGAGATGAGCAATCCGCCAGCGGTCTGTGGATCGTAGAGCAGTGTTTTCAAATCTGCTGGAATTTCCGCTTCATAGCCGACCACACATTCCGCAAATTCGCGATTAGCTCTCAGGCCGGCGGGGATGTATCCAGCGCGGATACACTCCAGAGCGCCGGGAAGAACGTCGAGATTCCGCGAGAACAATTGCAGCGATACGTTGCTGGCAAGAGCCATTTCGCGGGCATGGCCGACGAGACCGAAGCCAGTGATATCAGTCATGCTTTGCACGCGGTAGTTCTTCCCGACGATCACCTCGGCGGCGATCTTGTTAAGCGTCGTCATCGAGCGTACTGCGGCATCGATCCAAGGCTGTTCGGCCACGCCTTTTTTTATGGCCGTCGAAATCACGCCCGTCCCGAGGGCTTTCGTAAACACGAGCGCGTCGCCGGGCTTGGCGCCTTTATTGGCGAGCACTTTTTGCGGATGAACCACGCCCGTCACCGAGTATCCAAATTTCGTTTCGTCGTCACGGATGCTGTGGCCGCCGATTACGGTGCATCCGGCTTCGATCATCTTTGACAAGCCGCCGGCCAGAATACGTTCCAGAATTTCGAGATCGCCTTTTTCCGGGAAGCAGACTAGCGCCAGCGACGTCAGCGGCTTTCCCCCCATGGCGTAGACGTCGCTCAGGGCATTGGTCGCAGCGATCTGGCCAAAGGTGTATGGATCGTCGACAATGGGCGTGAAAAAATCGACTGTCTGGACGAGCGCCTGCTCGGACGTGAGTTGATACACGCCGGCGTCGTCGGCGTGGTCGAAGCCGACTAGCACATTGGGGTCCTGTTGCCGGGCTAATTTCCCAAGCACTGTGTCCAGCGCCGCCGGACTCAGCTTGGACGCTCAACCCGCAGCTTTTACGGACTCCGTCAAACGGAATGGTTTTGTTTCCGACACGTGGTCATTGTAACGGGGACCGGGCGGGAGCTTGATCTTTTCGAAAAAGTTTGTGATGCAAAGCTGAAGTGGTGAATAACGAGTCTTCCAAATAGCTTCCGGCTCACTTCGTTCCTGGATCCCGTGCTGTGCTGGTCACCTCATGAGCCCATTGCATCGCCGCGTTCGAACTTTCGGCCACAAAGGCGAGGGACAAATTAAGCGGCTTACCGAGTTGCGAGACGCGTCCCCAGTCTCCATCCTCGCGTCCCAACATGAGATCGTAAATCGGCGACAGGACTGTCTGGACGCCTGTCTTTGCTCCCAAGAGTTGTGCCTTAACTTCAGGATCCAGGGACAACTTCTCGAGCACCATCCCAATCGGAACCGATAGGATCGCATCCATCAGCGAGAGCATTCCCATGAGAAAGAGGTCGCTGTCCCCGTGTTTTACCTTTGCACCAATCAGTTCGCAAAAGCGTGCGCGAACCAGCGACGACAAAACCAGGTCGGAAGACTTCTCCTGTCCCATCGCCATTGTCGTCGCCAGCCGGATCCATCGGGCCGATTCCTTTTCTCCCAGCAGCTCGAGCGCATGCCGGACAGACAGGACGGGTGTTGCCAAGCCCAAGAGCGGAGAATTGAGATAACGCAGCAACCGGTAACAGAGGGAGGGCTCGTGTTTGAGGAGGGCTTCCACTTCGTCAAAATCAACTTCAGATCGGGAGACTGCACTCAGCAGGCGCAAACAAGTAGCCTGGCTGGACGGAATCTGGCGCGCCCGGAGACTCTGTGGGTGGCGGAAAAAATAGCCCTGAAAATGAGTAAACCCGTTCTTTTTCGCGGTCAGAAAGTGTTCCCGGGTTTCCACTTTTTGCGCCAGCATTCGGCAGTGCTCGCTTCCATAGCGCGCCACCAGCGGGCCGCATCGTCTTGAGTCGACCCACAAAGTGTCGACTTTAATGAAGTCGGCAAAAGGGACGAGCGCCTCCCTCTTATCGTCCGGCACGAAATTGTCCAGCGCGACGGAATATCCCGCCTGTTTCAGGCGCTGGCAGGCTCGGACCGAGTTCTCGTCGGCGGGCACGGTCTCCTGGATTTCAACTACAACATCCGCGGGAGGCAAGAGGGCAAAGTAGTCCGCCTGCAACATCTGGTGCGAACAGTTAATGAAGGCAAGTCGGCTGTCGCATAGAACATCGAGTCCAATCAGGTTCAGGGTGTCGATGGTCATCGTGGTGGCGACGTCGGTATCGGCGGCAAAACTATCGTGCTCGGCACTGGCGCGAAAAAACAACTCGTAGCCGACTACATTTTCATTAGCCGTCAGAATCGGTTGTCGCGCGATGCAGGGACTGGAGCTTGGAACAGCGGCGGGCTGCGCTTTAGGACCCATGGCGTCTCCGGTTTTATCGGCAGCGCCGGGAATGTTCTTTAGGGATATTTTTCTCGTAAGAAAGGCGGGGATTCCTTGACGACTAGCGCGCCCGCGCCAGTACCAGCGTCACATCGTCCGGCTGTTCGTTGTCGCCAATCCAGTCATCCACCGCAGCCGTGACAATCTCGGTAATCCGCTCCAGCGGCAGATGCCGGTTCTCGCGCACCAGATCAATCAGCCGTTGTTCACCGAACTCACCATAATCGTTTTCCGGTTCGGTGACGCCATCGCTGTAGCCGATAAAAATGTCGCCGTGTCGCAACTGCACCGTAGCCTCGGGATAGCGTACATCCGGAAAAAGGCCGGCCACCGTCCCGCCGCACGTTAGCAGCTGAGACGAGCCATCTTCCGATAGCAACATTGGCGGCAGATGTCCGCCATTGCTGTAGACGAGCCGCCGCGTCGCGCCGTCGTAAATTGCTAAAAACAACGTCGCGTACTTTTCCTGCGGAGTGCTCTCGTACAACTGATGATTCAACAGCCCCAGCAGGGTTGCCGGTGAAACCTCCGCCCCCGGGATTTCCGAAGCCAGCACGAGGTCGGCGCCACCCGCCACGCCTACCGCCATTGGCTCTCGCAACAGCGGCACGCCTTCCAGGCTGTAAGCGCGCACCGCCGAATGGATAGTCGCCATCAGTAGCGCCGCTGAAATTCCCTTTCCGCTGACGTCGCCGACCGCCAGAATGAGCCTGTCAGAATTCAATGCGAGAAAATCGTAGTAGTCGCCACTGACGGTCCGCGCGGGACGGCAGAACCCGTGCACCTCCAGGCTTTCCAGCTGCGCGAACTTTTGCGGGAACAACGTCGCCTGCACTTCCTGTGCGATGGCCAGTTCATTTTCCAGCCGCTGCTTTTCTTTCTGCTCCAATACCAGCTTCTCGATCGACGCCGTCATCGAATTGAACGAATTCGCCAACGTCGCCAGCTGATCGTCGGATTTCACCGCGATGCGATGACTGAAGTCGGCCCGATTGATGTGCTTGGTCGCTTCGTAAAGTTGCGCCACCGCCGAGGTAATGCTTCGGGTCAACCGCGTTCCAATGAACAGCGCCAGCAGTTCGATGATGGCAAACACAATCGCCACTGCCAGCAGGATGTACTCCACACCCCGCGCGATGGTCCCTAACGTCGCGAACAGCCGTTCATAAAGAAGAGAAGGCCTGGTCTGAACCCGGACCCCGGCTGCATCCGGCTCCGAGTCCGCCGCAGAAGCTGCCCAATCGACGACCGGCAGCGGCGTGCCAAAGGTGATCTGCCGATCGAACAAGCCGCTGGCAGCGGGAATGGAGCCCGCAGTGAACAACAGCACCGGCTGGACAACCTCGTCTCCTGGCCGCTTTTCAGCTTTCGATTCCGGGCTGAATTCAATGATCTTCTTGCTTCCGGGCGGCGGTGAGGTTCCTGCTTGCTGTGGCGCAGTCGCGCTGGTCCGGACCATCTTGTAGAGCGTGATCTCCCCCACATTCGCGGCGATCTCGTCAATCAACGATCGGTCCAAAGGTTCGCTCGATACAACATAGACCGTCCTTGACCCGGCCTTCGCCGTGTTTGCCGTGCGCAAGTACAACTCACCGTGGTCCCGGACGATCGCCTGAAAACCATCGCTGACAAACCCGGCCAGCGAAAACGGAATGGCGCCCGCCGGGCCGGAGCACATCGGTGTCGCGCCCTTTCCCTGCCATGCACATACCTGGCGTCGCGCAAAATCCGCATCGTGCAGGCGCATACCTGCAATTGTGTCTGCCGTAGGTTTTTCGTCTTTTTCGATCTGCGTTCCCAAATCGTTTGCAATCGCGCGGTTAGCGGCCTGCATGCTGCGAAGGTGGCTGGTAATTTCCGAAGTCGCCACAAAATTTGCGAACTGCCCCGCCAGCAGGTAAAGCGTGATGATCGAAATCGCCACCAGCAGTATGACCGGAATCACTCCGATAAAAACATAGGTCACGATGAGCCGGTTGCGCAGGCGCCACAGCATCTGGGAACGCAGCCAGCGAAACCCAACGATGGCGAAAAGAAAAATCGCCAGCCCGCTCAGGAAGCTGACCCATCCGCCCAGACTATTCGCCAGCGAGGGAAAGAGATGCGCGCTCACCATCTGAAGCGCGAAAAACAGCACAGCGAGCACGAGCACGTACACGCCGCCCTTTGCCGTCCGGGACTCGGGCCACACTCCTTTGTCCCGCAGCCTGCTCTCGAGTTCCAGAGATACCAGTCTCATACCGCCGTCGATTATAGGGCGTTCTGGGGTGTTCAGATTTCGGGATAAAAGTCGAAGAAAGCTTCCAGACTGGTCTTCAACTGCTTCTCAATGTCGTCCTTGCTGCCTTCGAGGACGTGCATCGTGACGTGGGCCTCGCGACCATTCTTCAACTTTAAAGTCGCGTCGCCAACCTCGCCCAATTCCTCAGCCGGTAGCAGCCGCAACCCATACACCAGAGTCAGATTCGCCATCCGTAGATTGTAAGCCAGTCAGTACCTCGTACCCAGTACCCGGTACCCAGTTGCCGCAACACTTGCCGCGGATGGAAACCCGACGGTGTTGATAGGAAACCTGGCGGCTTTGTAAAAGAAGGAGGGCTGCTGGGTACAGGTACTGAGTACTAGGTACTGGCTACCGCCCTACCCCGGAGGCCAATGAAGCGCGCGCCCTCCCAGCAAATGCACGTGCATATGAAACACGGACTGTCCCGCGCCGGGGCCGACGTTGAGCACAGTCCGATAACCACTCTCGATCGAGCGTTGCCGCGCAATCTCTGCTGCCGCCAGATGACAGTGACCGACGAGATCCGCGTCTTCGGCTTTCGCTTCTTTGAGTCCAGCAATATGTTTCTTCGGAATCACCAGCACATGGGTGGGAGCCTGCGGGTTGATGTCATCGAAGGCCAGCGTGTACTCATCTTCGTAAACTTTTTTGGAAGGTACTTCCCCGCGAACAATGCGGCAAAAGAGACAATCAGCCATTGTGATCGCATCCGCCTTATGGAATTCCGGATCGAAACGAGTAATGCTGTGATAGGGGCCGGGTATCGGATCCGAAAAAACAATATCACCTAACTGCGAACCAACAAAACAGAAAGTTACAGGAATGCAACACAAATAGTAAACTGTTGCAAATTTACAACCTCAGTCCAACCGCACCAGAAACACCGCGCCCTCTGGCGTCGCGGTCTCTCTAGCCAGTGTTTGCGCGCGTTCCCGGTCGTCGCCCTGCACGCGAACACGCACCCACCAGTCTCCGATTGGACTCGCAAAGCGCAACACTTTCGCCGTTCGATAGCGCCGTTGCAGGTGGTCTGCAACTTCGTTCGCGTTCTTCTCGTCCGCGAACGAACCGATCTGGACCGCCCAGCGTCCCCCGGTGTCGAGCGGCGACGGTACCTGCAAAACCTCCAGCTTCACCTTCGCCACGCCCGGCAGATAAACATCCAGCGCCTTCGCCGCCGCCAGCGACAGATCGAGAATGCGTCCTTCGACAAACGGCCCGCGATCGGTAATCCGAACCACCGCCACTGCCCTGGTCTTCACATTCGTCACGCGCACAATCGATCCCAGCGGCAGCGTGCGATGCGCCGCCGTCATCGCGTTCATGTTATAAACTTCGCCATTCGATCCCCGCCGGTTGTCATACGGAGCCCCATACCAGCTCGCCATCCCTGTTTGTTCAAAGATGACTTTCGCGCCAGGCGGCGCTGCGATCTTCTCGTCAGCATCTTTATTTTTATCGGCGAGTTTATCCGCCGCGCTGCCCGAATTCTCCACTCGAGAGGAACCAGTGGTCGAATCGGGCGCGGGCAAAGCCGGTGGCGTGGGCACCTGCACCTGCGTCTTCTTATGTCCGCCACAACCGCTGAGCAGAAGAGTAAAGAGGAATAAAACAAGACAAAGGATCGCGATCCTACGCAGCGGCTGGGACGCTGGAAAAAGACAGCTCAGGAGGACTTCGTCCGCTGCGTTTCCAGATAGTCCGCAAACTCCGTCAGCTTCACGGCTGCGGTTCGTAGCGCTTTCGACGAATGTTCCCGCACCGCCGGAACCACTTCGTCGTTGAGGTAGGTCACCAGGCCGGCCGTTTCTTTCTCCAGCGTCTCGGCAATATTCGCCACCGAGCGATTGAAGCGGACGGAAGCGTCTTCCACTGTGCGGTCGAATTCGGTCATACGTATCCTGCCGGATCAACTTGATCGTCACGCGTGTGTCGCGGTCACCAGGCCTTTTCATTATCGGCCCCCATCCCAGCCGGGTCAATCCAGTCGAATCCCGTAAGCCACTCCGCATGCGCGCGGGTAGAGGGCGGCAGGCCTTCGGCAAGGCGCGTCTCTACACGATGAATCTTGCCCCCACTCGCGGTACAATCTCCGCCATGCGCCTGAGGCTCGCAGTCCTACCCCTTCTCCTGTCTTTGATGCCGGGACTGGCCTGCACTATCGCCAAAGAACGCCCCGCCCGCACCTTTTCCGAAGCCACCGGAGGCGAGGCCCTGGAACGTATTTTCTGGAAAGAGGTCCAAGCCGCCGACTGGACTGCCATCGAGCGCGTCCTGGCTTCCAACTACATGAGCATCGCGCCCGGCGCCTCTCTCGACCGCACCGCGACCCTCGAGCAATACCGCCAATGGAAACTCACCGACTTCGCCATTGCCGATCTCAAGACTGAAATGAACGGTCCAACTTTCACCGTGACTTACACCATCACCTTGAATGGAACCGCCGCCGGCCAGCCGCTTCCGTCCCCCCAGCACATGATGACCGTCTGGCACCAGCACAAATCCGGATGGATGGTAATCGCCCACAGCGCCAGCCAGCCCTAGATGCCAGCGCCAACCTTAGTAGAGGCGCCCCGTGCCGCGTCTGCCGCTGACCCCAACAGACGGTCCGCGTTCCGCCGCGCCCTGCTCCGCTGGTACGACGACAACCGCCGCGATCTCCCCTGGCGCAGAACCCGCGACCCGTACCGCATTTGGATCTCCGAAATCATGCTGCAACAAACCCGGGTTGCCGCCGTATTGGAACACTACCGTGTGTTCCTCGAACGCTTCCCGGATGTACGAACACTAGCCTCCGCCGACGAAGCCGCCGTGCTGGCCGCCTGGAGCGGCCTGGGCTATTACCGCCGCGCCCGCATGATGCGCCACTGCGCCCAAAAAATCATGGCTGACCACAACGGCCACTTCCCCAACACTTCCGAATCCCTTCAAACCCTTCCCGGCATCGGACGCTACACCGCCGCCGCCATCGCCAGCATCGCCTTCGCCGAACCGGTCGCCGTCGTCGACGGCAACGTGGAACGCGTTCTGCAACGTCTGGCGGGCGCCACTCTTGCTTCAGAAGAAATGTGGCGAGTCGCCCAGTCCCAACTCAGCCCCAATCGCCCGGCCGATTTCAATCAAGCCATGATGGAACTCGGCGCCCTCATCTGTACCCCGCGCCAACCCAAATGCGAAACCTGTCCCATAAGAAAATGGTGCGCGACCCAAGGCGAATCCCCGCGCCCGACCCGGACGCAAAGCCAATCCAAGAGAGAAATCTGGTGCACCCTTGACCAGAGCGAAGGCCGCATTCGCCTGCTCCAACGTCCCGCAAAATCATCTCTCATGGCAGGCATGTGGGAACTGCCCCCCGCGGCCCCGCCGAAGGGGCGAAAGAAGCGACACCAGCCCTGGCAAACCTTCCGCCACTCCATCACCACAACTCACTACACGGTCAACGTAATCCAAGCCCCCGCAACGCGGGGCAAATGGATCTCCGTAGAAGAAATTTCCCGTGTCCCCCTGACCGGCCTCACGCGTAAAATCCTAAGAGCAGCCGGTGTCATCTAACTATCAGGTTTTTCCTGTGACCTGACACCTGCGACCTGAGACCTGCTCTTATGACCTGGCTCAATCGACTTTTTGGAGGCTCGCAAAACATGGCTGCACTGCAAGCCGGAGCCAAAGCTCCGGACATTTCCCTCGCCGCCGTTGATGGTGCAACTTTCTCACTACAAGAAGCCCTGAAAAAAGGCCCCGTCGTGGCCGCCTTCTTTAAAGTGTCCTGCCCCGTCTGTCAATACGCATTCCCCTACTTCGAGCGCGTATACAAGGCCCACGCCGGCCAAAACATCACATTTATCGCCATCTCGCAGGACGACAAACGCAACACCGCTTCCTTCCTGAAGCAATACGGCGTCACCTTCCCGACTCTTCTCGACGATCCCAACGGATACGCCGTCTCGAATGCGTATGGCCTGACCAACGTCCCCACCTGGTTTCTGATCGGCCAGGACGGCGAAATCGAGATCTCCAGCGTCGGATGGGTAAAGCAAGATGTAGAAAACCTCAACCGCAAGCTGGCCGGCCTGCACAAGACAAACCTGCCATCATTGTTCAAGCCGGGAGAAGAAGTCCGCGACTTCCGTGCTGGTTGAGGGTCCAAAAACTGATCCCGCGGTCGCGGGAAAAAATGTAGCGTCGGAGTCAACCGGACCCCGTCGGCTCCCTCAGAGGCAAGAATCAAACCAACCAGCCGCTCATCCGTCTAAGCAGTCTGAAACCCCGGAGGCGGCAAGTGCTGCGAAATCTGTTCACCCAAGTTGTCCTCACCGCAACTCTATGCGCACTTGCCGTTGCTTCGAACGACGCCAAAATCTCCGTCGACGAAATCGTAGCCCGCCACATCGAGGCTCTGGGCGGACAAGCCAAACTCGACGCCATCCACTCCGTCATAACCCGCGGAGAGTATCGTGAAGGGACCTTCGCCATCCCGGGCGCATTCATGGCGCGCATGCGTCCCTATTACAAAACAATTTGCGATCAGCGCGGGAAGATCGGCGATGTCTGCGAAGGCTACGACGGCAGCGCGTGGGAATGGTACGAGGATCCCGGCGTAGTAGTGCGGACAGTTGGAGCGGCCGCTGCTGCCGCCCGTCACGGAACGGACCTTTTTGACTCACTGGTCGACTACAAGTCCCAGGGAACAAAGATTGAACTCGTCGACACCGAGTCGTTCGACGGGAAGCCTGCCTACAACCTGCGCGTTACTCTAGCCGATGGTTTCGAGAAACATCTATTCGTGGACCAACAATCATTCCTCATCGTCGGCGACCGCCGGGCCGCGCCCATCCATGCTTTTGGTGAAAAGGTGAAATCCGAAAATCGCTTTGGCGACTACCGGCAGGTCAACGGCGTTCTATTTTCTTTCCTGGTTGTCGAAGTCGAGATCGCGACCGGCAAGGAACTGAACCGGTTTACCACCCAATCCCTCGAAGTCAATACAAAGTTGGACACGTCTTTTTTTGCTCCGCCCCCATACGTCCGTACTCCCCTTCAGCAGTTTCTTGAACAGCTCTACATGGAACGAACCGATCCGGTCTCCATGATGTTTACCTATCGCCAGTTTCGGTCCGCAAATCCCGGCTTGGATACGCGCGAGGGCATCGAGTTCATCGGGTATCAAATGGCCAAAATGTCCGATTTCAACGGCGCTGTCGAGTTGCTGACCGCGAACGCCGCGGACTATCCTCACTCCGCCAGTGCCCAGTACGGCCTGGGACGAGCTTACAAAGCCGCCGGCGATCTTGCGAATGCAAAAGCCGCATTTCAACGAGCCCTGCAGATCGACAAGAATTTCAGGAAAGCAGCCGACGGCCTGAATGCTTTGCGGTAGATGTACCCGGACTCACGCCCGCCCCGCGAACTCTCCGCTCTCCGTCGACACTTTCACCTTCTCGCCTTCCTTAATGAAAAGCGGCACGCGAATTTCCAGCCCCGTCTCCAGTTTCGCCGGCTTGGTTGCACCGCCGGAGGAGTCGCCTCGCGCTCCGGGTTCGGTGTAGGCCACCTGTAACTCGACGAACATCGGCAACTCCAACCCGATGGGGTTGCCGTTGAACTTCCGCAACTGGATCAACGCCCCCTCGATCAGGAAGTCCAACGCATTCCCGATCATTTCGCCGGTCAACGTGAGGGTTTCAAAACTCTCCTGATCCAGAAAGTGAGAGCCATCGCCATCGCTATAGAGATACGACGCCTCCACCGACTGCAAATCCGGCTCCTTGAACTTATCGCTCGCCTTGAACGACTTCTCAAAAACCGCATTCGTAAGCAGGTTGCGCATCTTCAGGCGGACGAGAGTTTGTCCACCGCGAGCGGTTGGGGTGTTCACTTCCGCTTCGAGGCAGGCGAAGGGAATGTTTTCGAACTCAAATAACGTTTTGCGCTTGACGTCAATCGCATCGATCAGGGCGGCCATGAACTCCTCAAACGTTGGGGGTGAAAATCCCGATGTGTACGCCAGTTTACGCGATACGAGGCGCGTGGTTCAGGGCACAACTTCTGCCAGTCTGGGGCTCGGGCTGCTATTTACTGAATGGTGGTTGGACCACTTCCTTTCTGCATACAAATCTTTGACGAATAAGGACTTGGCCTGTGAGGCGTACCATTCTGTCCACGGACTACAATTTTTCTCTTCGCTTGTCGTCTTTTTCCTTCCGTTTACGATTCCTCTGGTAGAGCGACCCAAAGTGACGGACTTTCTCCGCTGAGCTCCGGGGATTCGAAAAGCAGCATCGTGAAGACGGACCGGCGGTTGTTCCCCGGGACGTGGGGTGGGTGAATCAGTAATTGACGCGGGATTGGAGAGGTAGGGCATGGCAACTGCGGTCATTTCGCCGGCGGTGACGTCGGTCAGCACAAAAGCTCGTCTTCTCTCCGCGCAGGTTCAACGGTTGGTTTCCGTGGACGTCTTGCGTGGCCTCGTGATGGTCATCATGGCGTTGGATCACACGCGGGACTTCATGACCTCCCTACGGTTTGCTCCCGAGGACATGGCGCACACTTATGGGGCGCTTTTTTTTACCCGTTTTATCACGCACTACTGCGCGCCGGTATTCGCTTTTCTGGCTGGAACGGGGGCGTTCCTTTCTACGAGCCGCGGAAAGTCAGTCCAGCAGATCTCACGCTTTTTCTGGACCCGCGGACTGTGGCTCGTGTTTCTCGAACTGACGCTCATCGACTTCGCCTGGGGCTTTGTCCCATGGGCGCATGGGGGCGTGATCTGGATTTTGGGTTGGAGCATGGTGGCGATGGCACTGATCGTGCGCCTTCCGGTGCGCTGGGTCGCGGTGCTGGGATTGGGTATGATCGCCACGCATAACCTGCTCGATAGCATCAATCCGGCGTCCTTGGGCAAACTCTATTGGGTGTGGACGCTTCTCCACACCCCTGGCCGGATTCCGCTTACCGGGCATTTTACATTTTCCGTGAAGTACGTTCTGATTCCGTGGGTAGGGGTCATGGCTTCGGGCTTTGCTTTCGGAAAGCTGCTGCTCCGGCCAGACCGGCGCAAATGGATTCTGACCATCGGGATCGCAGCGACCATTCTCTTCTTCGTCCTGCGTGGGTTTAATCTCTACGGAAACGGGATCGCCGGTTTGCCCTTTGGGTATCCTCGTTCTGCCGGTCCGTGGAGTGTTCAATCGACGCTTTCGTTGACTGTTGTTTCATTCTTCAACGTGCTGAAGTACCCGCCGTCTCTCGACTATTTGCTCGTGACCCTCGGTCCGGCGCTGATCGTGCTTGGATTACTTGACGGAGTGAAAGCAGAGCGCGGACCGAGTCGCATTCTGATGGTGTATGGCCGCGTGCCGCTGTTTTACTACGTCCTGCATCTCTACCTGATTCACACGATGGCTAACCTGGTCGCGTTGGCGTTTCACCAGTCCATCTGGTACGGCCCCATCAACGCCGACTTCGCGCAGAAGCCGCTCGGGTATGGTCATGGTCTGGCTTTTATCTACGCGATGTGGATTCTGGCCGTCGCAATTCTCTATTTGCCTTGCCGGTGGTTTATGGAATTCAGGGGCAGGCATCGGGATTGGGTCTGGCTAAGCTATCTCTGACCTGCATGTGGGTTGGGAACACCGGGGACCAAATCAATCATGGATCGGGATACGCCAGCCGCCTTACCCGGGGCAGGCTCCTATCGAGTCATGAGGGTCTTTTTTTCCTCGATGTCGCTTTTCTGCTTCCGTTCTCGATATCTCCAGTGTAGGGGCAACGTGCTCTCTACCGATATGAGGACTGAAGATGAGAATAAGACTTTTAACTTTGCTGTTTCTGACGATCGCCTGCCTGACGCTGGCCATGCAAACGCCTGCATTCGCGGTTTCGAAAAACGAAATACTGCGCGTAGAGACGAACCAATCCTTTCAGGGTGCCTGTTGCTTTTCCTGGCTGGAAAAGGTGAGCGTCAATGAGCCCGCCACCCCGGTTCCCGTTATCGTCACCTGGAGCAGCGACTATCAAACCAACGGCTATTTCTACGTCGGCTTTAGCTTGAATGGCGGCGTATGCCAGTTTTACGGATCCCTGCTGTTGTCGCCAACCCCCAGCTTCGACAACTTTTTCGATTCGCGGACCATGCAAGAAGTGATCCTGCCCGGTGACGGGTTGCTCCCGGGCAAGAATACCTTCACGTTGTGCGGCGGCGAAATTTTTTCAGCCACCGACATCATCACTCTGGGATACAACACGCTGTCGGTGCGGATCTCCAAGTGACCACGCCCGCGACGCCGGACTGGGAACCGAGGTTTGAACGACCGGCAGGCGCGCACGAATCCAAAAGAATTATCTCAAGACCTAGAAATGCAGGAGAAGAGAACATGAACAAGACACAACTAACATTCCGGCAGCTCTGCCTGTCCGTCGCTTTCCTGATTGCGGGAGCAGTGACAACCGCTCTCGCGGTCCCTCCCGGCCAGGTTCTGCGAAACGCCGATTTTCAAACTTTCAACGGTCCATGCTGTTTTTCTTTCAATGAGACCGTGGCGGTCATCGAACCGGCCAAACCCGCGCCGGTCGTGGTGACCTGGAGCGGAACGACCGGAGCCACCTTTGAAGACGAGTTCGTCGGGCTCATGGTGAACGGTGGACCGTGCGGGTTTTACGGTTCTGGTTCCATTCCCGAACCGGCCACGGGTTGGAATACTCACACCTCCCTGTGGATTGTTTATCCCACTGACGGGCTGCACGCTGGAACCAACACGTTCACGCTGTGCGGCGGCGGTGGCGGGCGCGCGGGCGACCAGGCCGTTTTTCATGTGTTTGCCAACACTCTGACGGTACGCCTTTCGAATTGAGAAGAGGCCATCCGGCGCGCGGAAGTAAAAGTCGCCTTGCAGCATGCACCTGCATGGAAACATCGTCTTCTCCTTCCGGATCTGACGGCGGGGAAGCGCAAGTCTTATATAGATTCGAAGGAGTCAAACAATGAAGGTAGTATCGAAGTCAACGAAACAATGGATAACGAGACAACGCATTGTCCGATTCGCGCTGACCCTAGCGTGTATGGGGATTGCGGCGCTCGCTTTCGCGGTTCCTCCGAACCAGTTGCTGCGCAAGGGGGACACTCGGGTTATCACCGGCAAGTGCTGTTTCAGCTGGGGAGAAACAGTCACCGTAACGGAACCGGCTAAGGTGACCCCAGTGGTCGTAAGCTGGAACACGGACTATCAAACCAACGTTCTCATCAACGTCGGGATCGCCGTCAACGGCCACCCCTGTCAGGTCTCCAGTTTTCAGAATCTCGACACTTCTGGCGCGATCGGCAGGTCGCGCACGATTCAGTGGGTCGTCCTGCCCAGTGATGGATTAATCAAGGGAAACAATACGATCACGCTCTGTGGCGGCGGGACAAAAGACACCGACGCGATTACCCTGGGATTTCGCACACTAGCAGTAACGACTTCAAAGTGACGCCGCCATTCGCTGGTTGGGCAGGCTAGCGCGTCTCCGACCATTGGGAGGGTGCCCGTCCATCGGAGTGTGATTGTGATCCGGGAGCATTTCGGTGGTGGCGAAGCCCACACATTGTGGGCGCGATGTGTGGGGCACCGCCGGTTGCCCGGGCCACTCGCCTTTTCACTCGGAAGCTAGGATGTATCTTGAAATTGTGGATGCTGACCACGCTCCAAATTTTGGACGCATCAACACGAGCACGCCGCATAGCATTGTCGTTGCGAACGTGATATTTCCCCAAGAACATGCTGGAGAAGTAGCACAAAGGATGCATCCCATAGACAACGATCGATGGCAGGATGATCTTGCTACCTCTCGTATTTGATTCCCAAATAGAGAGGGCGCTGAAATCATCGAACGCGTAAGAGAGATGTCATCGTGATCTCGATGCCTTCCGGAGATGGCGGGATTGTTGGGTGCGCCGCCAGCCGAAATGTTCCTCCTTGGCTCATGGCGAGCCGAGTATATCCCTGCTCGCACTATGTCTCCTTTGTCAAAGTGCGCACTTCTTCAGCGAAAAGCTCTGTAAACTTCGAGTGGAGAAGTTTATCTGACACAAACCAGTCCACTTGCGAAATGGTTTAGCAGTCCGGCGGCCCAAATTGCCACGGCGATCTTTATTGCGGGGGGGATGCTGGCAGCGTTGGCAGCGAGGCTCCTGTTGCACGACCAGCACCTCGTCAACACTGTTCTATGCGTGGCCATCGCCGGTGCAAGCGCGCCGCTGCTGATTTCGCTGGCGCAACAGCTGATCAAGAAGAATTTCAGCGTTGATATCCTGGCACTGCTTTCAATCACGACCGCGCTGATTCTTGGACAGTATTGGGTGGCTGCGATTGTTGTGTTGATGCTTTCGGGCGGAAAAGCACTGGAGAGCTATGCGACGGAGCGGGCGAACTCGGTGTTGAGCGCTCTGGCCAAGCGGATGCCGCAAACTGCCCATCGGGTAGGCGAAGGGGTCTCCGATGTCTCTACTGATTCCATTGCGGTGGACGACCAGCTCGTCGTCTACCCGCACGAGATCTGCCCAGTGGATGGAGTGGTGGTGAGCGGAAATGGGCGGATGGACGAGTCGTACCTGACCGGAGAACCGTTTCAGATCGCGAAGGCTCCAGGCACAATCGTTTTGTCGGGATCTATCAACGGAGATGCCGCACTGACGATACGAGCGACGAAGATAGCGAGCGATTCGCGCTATGCAAAGATTGTGGAGGTGCTGCACGCGTCGGAGGAGAATCGGCCGCAGATACAAAGGCTGGGTGATCGCCTGGGGTCGTGGTATACGCCGATCGCAATTGCAATTGCGCTCGCGAGCTGGTTCGTGAGCGCAGATTCCGGGCGATTTCTGGCTGTGCTGGTGATCGCAACGCCGTGCCCACTGTTGATCTCGATTCCGGTAGCGATCATCGGAGCGATCTCGGTGGGAGCGCGATTTGGGATCATCATCAAGGACCCGTCGATTCTGGAAAAGATGGAGACGTGCCGGGTGCTTATTGTCGACAAGACGGGGACACTGACATACGGGAAGCCCAGTCTAACCAAGGTCGACTCCTTTGAAGAAATACAACGAGAGACAGCGCTGCAGTATGCAGCCAGTCTGGAGCGATACTCGAAACATCCGCTGGCCAGCGCGGTGCTGGCCGCGGCTGAGGCCGAGGGGTTGCCACTGCTGCAGGTAAAGGATGTTTCGGAGGCTCCGGGTGCGGGCTTGATCGGGCATGTGGACGAGCATCTGGTTGCAGTGACAGGTCGCGGGAAGTTGTCGGCGAATCTTGCTGCGGGCATGCCGCCAGTTGCTCCGGGACTGGAGTGCGTGTTGCTGGTAGACCAGAGAGTGGCTGCAATCTTTCACTTTCAGGATGAGCCTCGGCGAGAGAGCAAGTCCTTCCTCAAACACGTCCGGGGGAAGCACGCGATCAAACAAGTGATTCTGCTTTCCGGCGACCGGCCAGCGGAAGTGGCGTTGTTTGCCGCCGGAATGGGGATCACGGAACCTTACGGGGGTAAGAGCCCTGAGGAGAAGGTCGCGTTTGTCCGGGAGATGACGGTGAAATCGCACACCCTGTATTTGGGTGATGGCATCAATGACGCTCCAGCCATGATGGCTGCAACAGTCGGAATTGCGTTGGGAGTGAATAGCGATATTACGTCGGAAGCGGCCGGGGCGGTAATCTTGCAATCGTCGCTCAAGAGTGTGGATGAGTTGCTGCACATTGGACGAAGGATGCGGGGGATCGCCCTCACCAGTGCTGTTGGCGGTATGGGCCTGAGTTTGATTGGGATGGGCGCAGCGTCTTTTGGTCTGATCAGCCCGATTCAGGGGGCAATCGCTCAAGAAATGATCGACCTGCTGTCCATTCTCAATTCGTTGCGAATGATTTTGCCGACGGGCTCGTTGAGCGACTTTCAAGAGCCAGGATCCGATGTGCATGTGTCTAAGACTGGATCTCCGCCCCCGCCTGCGGCGTCGTTGGCGTCCCGATACCCGTTGAACTGATGCACTTGAACGAGGGCTCACCGGTCGCGGGGTCAAAAAAAGATGCGACAGCTAAGCTCCCTTCATCAGCGAGCGTTGCGCCGCGCAGAGGACGTGAGTTGCGGCTATCAAGGGACTTCTAAAGTAGGGCTCGCGGATTATCTCCAGCATGCAGAGGCTCCTGCGCTCGGCAATTTTCTTCGGTTGACACCGTCCCCTTCCCCACCCTAACGTCGCAAGAAGCGCGACGTTAGGATGGGCACCCCTTTGTTTCTGAACTGATCCAGTATCCAGCCCCGCCCCGGTGGCCCTAATGCTCTCGTAACACCGGCCCTCGCCCTTCATCCTTTACAATCGCTCCGTATCAATTCCAACTGATTTCAGAGGCTCACACATGCTCGTTCGCCATCTCGCCACGCTCGCTGCCATCATGTCGATGGCGGCTGCGAGCAGCGCTCAACCTAAGGCGGTTCGTCCGCCGTCGATTCCGCATCGGCTGGCTAGTCCGGCGGTTGCTGCCATTCAGGCCATTAAGCCGGAGAACATTGAGACACATGTCCGCTTCCTGTCTCACGATCTGCTGGAGGGACGCGGCACTGGACAACGTGGAGGGGATCTGGCCGCCGAATATATCGCCACCCAATTCGCCCTCTATGGACTGAAGCCTGCCGGCGACAAGGGGACGTACATGCAGAAAGTGCCGATGGTCGGCATTACGCCCGGGGCGGACACGCGCTTCGCGTTTGTGCCGGCGAACGGAAAACCCCTTGACCTCAAGCCGCTCGACGAGTACGTGGCCTACGACCAAACGCAGCAGGCTGCTTCCGACATCGACGCGGAAATTGTTTACGTCGGCTATGGCATCGAGGCTCCGGAGTACAACTGGGACGACTACAAAGGCGTCGACGTGAAGGGCAAAGTCCTGCTCATGCTGGTCAACCAGCCGACCGACGATCCCAAGATTTTCCACGGCAAGGCCCTCACCTACTACGGACGCTGGACCTACAAATACGAAGAAGCGGCCCGCAGAGGAGCGGTCGGGGCGATCCTGATCCACCGCACCGACATGGCGAGCTATCCGTGGGAAGTGGTGCGCAACTCGAACTCCGGCGAGCACTCCTACCTGAAGCTCGATGGCACGCCCAAACTCAAGACCGCCGCGTGGATCCACCTCGATGTCGCCGGCAGACTGGCGAAACTCGCAGGACTCGATCTCAGCAAGATGATGTCCGACGCGAAATCGCGCGACTTCAAGCCCGTGCCGCTCGGCATTCATTTATCCGCGCACATGACCAGCAAAGTCCGTCCGTTTGAATCGAACAACGTCATCGCCATGCTGCCCGGATCGGACGCTAAACTGAAGGACGAAGCCGTGATGTATACAGCGCACTACGACCACTTCGGTATTCGTCCTGACATGACGGGCGACAACATTTTCAACGGCGCGATGGACAACGCCACCGGCTGCGGCATCCTGCTTGAACTGGCGCGCGCTTACTCGGAGTCTCGGCAGAAGCCGCGCCGCTCGATCCTGTTCGCCTCTGTCACCGCCGAAGAACAAGGCCTGCTCGGCTCGGAATATCTGGGGAAACATCCGCCGATTCCCGCGGGCAAGATCCAACTCGATCTGAACTTTGACGATGTGAAGCCCCTCGGCGCTCCTGAAGAAGTGGAAGTCTCCGGTGCCGAGCGCACCAGTTTCTATCCCGTCGTGCAATCGCTGGCTACCGAGTTCCGCTTTGCGATTCGTCCCGACGCCCGCCCCGAAGCTGGACACTTCTATCGCTCCGACCATTTCAGCCTGGCGCGTGTCGGCATTCCCGCCTTCTCCGTCAACGAAGGGATGAAGTTCAAACATCACGACGAAGCCTGGGGACTGGCGCAAAACGACGACTACACCAAGAACCACTATCACCAGCCCAGCGACGAATACCATCCCGGCATGGACTACACCTCCGACGCCGCCATGGCCCGCTTCGGTTTCGCTCTCGGCTGGGAAGCCGCGAACCAGCTAGGCCAGATCACCTGGAAAAAAGGCGATGAATTCGAAAAGGCGAGGTTAGCAAGCCAGTAGCCGAGAGCCCGCGCAGGCACAAAGGCCCCGGCTGTGTGCCCTTACCCGGCACGTAAGTGGCGAGGGAGCAAGAGGATAAGAGCCAAGCCCCGCCAGGAACGGCGTTCGCTGCGTACCTTCGGCACCGTCAAAACTTGGGTAACTTTTACCCCTCCCGACCGCATGCTACGCTGTGAGCTTAGTGTTGCAGATTCAGTGAGTTGCGGGCGGATCAACTCCGCGCGAAGTCGCCGCGGAGCTTTGCTTGCTCGCGCACTCTTCTGTCACAAAACGGCCGATGCCCAAGCTCCCCATCTTCCGCTTTGGTACTTCTGCGCCCCCGCCACGCCCTACGCTGCAATTTCAAACTCCCGTCCTGCACCTCACCGACCTCCAGCTTGGCGTGGACAATCTCCGCTACGACGTTCACTTGAGCCCGCGCGTGACGGAAGCACTGAGCGCGCACCTGGCGCGGTACATCCGCCTGTTCGGAGGAGTGGAAGCACTTTTCGAAATGGAAACACCCTCCGCCTCGCGCCCATCATTCCAGCGCGCGCCTGCCGAAGGCCTGTCCAAGACACGCAAGACGGGGCTCGGCGACCTGAAGGCCCTGCTGGTATCGATCCACCAGGCCATCCTGAATCGCGCCAAGGTTGCGGCCAATCCTTCGGTCGACATCCTAGGACGTCTCGCCGTTCTCAAGTTCATCCGGACAGAAATGCAGGTGCAGTTTTCTCGTACCCTGGAGCAGTGCCGGATGAAATCGAAATCCCTTGAAGGATTGCGCCAGGCGAAGATGATGGAAACCCAGGAGCTGGTCACCAGCTTTCAGGTCCGCAAGAAAATTATTCAACGCAAAGCCGGACAGGAAATCTTCCGCCTGCTCCGCGAAATAGAAAAAGAAACGCTCGCCCGCACCCGCCGTTCGCTTTTCGGGGAGCCGGCCAACGAAACCTATCGCCTGTTCCTCAACCCCCTCATCCTGACTGAAGACGGTCGCGACGACTATCTCTGCGCCGAACACTATTACATGTTCGGCAATTTCGATAAGGATCCAGACACGTTCGCTCATCTCCGCCAGCTCGCCCTGAGCTTTCTGCGCGAACTTTCCTATGACGAACCCTCCGACGACCAACTGCTGGAACAAGCTCTCAACGTTCCCGAAAATGCAGCCACCCTGGTGGGTACCGGAGAATCGAACGACCTTTTCAGCAGCGACAACGGCGCGAAAGACCGTCTTGACGTGTGGATCCGAATCTTGCAGAAAGAAAATTCTCTGCCCCACGTTATCGCGTCTTATGAAGCCGTAGCTCTGTTGGGCGAATACACGCCACGGGTGAATCCACAGCAGTTGAAAAATGCTTTGATTTCCCGTGAAGAATGTGAGCGAGTGGAAAAAATCATCGCCGAAGGCAGGCTCCCCGCCGACCGCCTGCACGCCGCCATTGGACGAGTGGGCTCCGCCCGCAACCCTGAGCGCGCTCGCGTGGCCGCCCGTCTGCTGCGCGACCTTTTCTGTTACCACCGCGACCGCCGCGGCCTGGAAGCCATCACCAGCGGCCTCGACAGCATCAACCTGATTTCCGACGACAAGGTGCGCGAACTCTCCAGCCTCAACGGAATGCTCTATGAGTTCCGGCCTCCCGAAGACCAGAGAGCCGCCGAGGAACGCATTCTCCATCACGTAATCCTCAAAGCGGACGTCCGCGACTCGTCCATCCTTACGCGCTCGTTGATGGAAAAAGGCATGAATGCCGCCTCCTACTTCAGCCTGAATTTCTACGAGCCGGTCAACAAGCTGCTCGCGAAATACAACGCCGGAAAAGTTTTTCTGGAAGGTGACGCCATCATCGTGTCTTTGCAAGAGAAGGAAGGCGAAGCCATGCTGGCGGTAAGTCGCGCCTGCGTTCTTGCCTGGGAAATCCTGAGCCTGGTCCGCGGTTACAACGAGTTGCTGCAACGTTCCGGACTGCCCCCGATGGAACTGGGCCTGGGCATTGCTTATCAGGACACCGCGCCTCTCTACCTGATGGACGGCGATCACCGCATCATGATCTCCGACGCTATCAACGAGAGCGATCGACTGTCTTCCTGCAACAAGCGCGTCCGAAAAAAATTGGCGCCCGACGCCGGCCTTTTCCGGGTCTACCGCCTCCAACTCAGTGGCGATGCGGACGGTGCCGGTCCCGGCTCCGAAGACATCACCATCAACTACAACGTAAGCGGAATTTGCCTGAGCGAACCCGCCTTCCGAAAACTGCAACAGGAAATTTCGCTTGCGCCCTGGAAAGTGAATTTCAAGGGGAAATGGATCGACGACCAGCGAGAATTCCTGATCGGTACCGTGCCGCTGGCCAACGGAGCCTTCCGCAAGATCGCCATCCGCAAGAGCCGCGTGGCCCAAGTCGACGTCCGCGACTTTTCACTACTGCACTGGACCGACCGTTTCTATTTCGAAGTCTGCGCCGACCCGGCGGTCTATGCGGCGCTGCCTGGGGAAAAGGCAGCGGAGGCGCGGGGGTAGGCCTGTCGAGGAGTTCGGCCCGCATTTGCCCTATTTGCCCGCCGGCTGCTCAGGACTACCTAATACGAGGTCGTGGTTTGCCTGGCATTCCTTCTCGGGATCATAAGTCACCGTGCCCGCCAACTGGTCTTTGGAACCGCGAAACTCCAGCGGCGGTCGACGCACGCGAGCGGGCAGCCCCACGAACTTCACCTTGCCGCCGACGTTGGTGCCTGCGTCCAGGTCGAGCCGGCGAAATCCACCAAAGCCGTAAGCGATATGAACTTTTACGGTAGCGCCATAAACCGGTTTGCCGTCGGCGGCGGTGACCGTAAGCTCAAGGGAGCAGGGCCCGGCGGCGCCATCCATTACGGGCGTTTTTTGCGCCGCCGCTTGACTGACATCAGAATTCGCTGATTGCGGATTCGATTGCTCTTGAGCGGCGCACCAAGAATCCGCAGCTCCGGCAAGCAAGACGAGAGAGCACAACGCGCAGCAGGTTCGGTTCATGGAGTGACCCTCACAAGTATATCGAAGGGCGGTTCAGCCTCAGTCGGGGCGGCCGGGAATCTTTCGCGGACACTCGCTTTGCGAATCGTCCCTCGTTATTCCCGCGAGCCTTCGTTGCGGAGGTAAGCATCGACGAAGCGCAACAGCATCGATGTCTGGCGGCCGACTCCAGAAAACAACAGGACCGGGACATCGGGCTTCTTGTGTTTCATTTCCTCGCGCACGGCCGCGCCATTCTCGCCCGGCAAATCCTCTTCCAGCAGGACGCCGGCAACCTTCTGCTCAGACAAAAGAATGACCGCTTCTTCTCCGCTCGCCGCAGAAATAACCTCGTAGCCCGCCGCCTCCAGTTTCGACTTGAGCGTATGTCGATAGGCTGGAGAGTTCTCCACGCACAAGACTCTAGTCGACGGCACTTTGCATCTCCTCCGAACCGAGCCATAGTGACCGGCACCTCGCGGTATCCGATGCGAGGTGCCGCGCTGCCGAAACCATCCCGCTGTTTAGTTGCCTAAGGTTCGGCGCGCATTGAAGGCCGTTGCACACTGGCAAGTGTGACTAACCGGATAGAGAAATTCGTTGCCGTTCGTGTCGCCCCCGTAAAACCACCGCTCGATTTTTTCCGGGGCACCCTTCACCGATTCCGCAAGCACGACCCTTGATCTTCCGTTGGCATGGACGCGATCCACGGGAATCGTGATGAAGTAGCCATAGAACTGCTGGCCATTGGCGTTCCACACGCCTGCGATCGGGCTGCCATCACCTTGAAGTTTGAGTTCGTACCGTCCCGGCCCCAGCACTTCACCGGGAAGCTCGACGGGGCCTGTGACCGTAAACAACACTTCCCGATTGTCCTGGTCCGCTCGAGCCACGGGCACGAGCACGCCTCCCAGCAATACCACTGCAAACACCACCACCAAAATCTTGTTGCGCATTTCGCCAATCCCTTCTTGCCCCACGCTAGTACCTCCGCGAGAGGCCATTTTGTGCCGAAGGTTGCGCGACGTTCGCGTTCGCTTTCCATCGGCAATTCGCTCCCGAGAGGCAAGAATCTCCGGCTGCCGCCTTGGCCTCTGCGGTTGTCGTAAGTCAAAGATTTAAGTGACTAGACTGCTGGAGGTGGGCGGTTGTGCTGGGTAAATTCATCTGGAGGATTTGAAAACGGGGATTGACTCCAGAATCTTACTTTGGTGACGAGTGGAGGATCTGCCCGAGCAGGAAGCGCCACCAGCGTCACCGCGTCGGAAGCGTCAGTGACGCCGCAGGTTTTAACCGCTTTCGTGGAACCTCTTGTCATCGCCCGAGGAGCGGTACCACGACTTAGCCCTATTCTCACGCTCATCGCGACAACCAGAGCTCCCGCGCACACGATGGCGAACAAAAACCTCAACTTGCGATGCACTTTCCGGCTCCTGTTGGCTTAGATGCGCCTCGGCTTGCGTTAGTTTTATGCACGACGTCCCGCCTTGGGACCGCTCCTTGACTCGCGATGGTCTTCATCAACCTAAAGCGGTTCGACAAATGAGGCTCTCATAAGTAAGAGCGGTTGCTATCGACGGGGTAAAGTAATAGCGACACAGGTCCTCGTTTCCCAGACGCGCGCAGTCGAGGTTGAAACATCAAATCACGGTTAATTTCCGCCTGGACACCAGCACACAAAACACCATCCAAATGCGTCGAGGTCAGTACCCGATTCTCTCTCAGCAGCAGGGGAATGGCGGGTGATTTAACCGCAGGTCGTGAAAATTGGCGGAAGCGTGTGCGAGTCGAACGCACCGGCGACATCGAAGACGCCGCCCGCCGGTTTTGAAGACCGGGCCGGACACCCGCCTGGTTACGCTTCCATATCATAGTTTCCATCAGGTACAGAATCGTGCCTGTGCCATTGCCCCTGATTGTCCCTCCCCGACAACGTGCAACGAAGAGTTATGTCGAAGTTTGTGGATAAGTGTGCGGGGATTTTTTGGGGGCCGATGTTAGGTGGATGGCCTGCCTGCTTTCTGCTGGCGTGCTTCGCACACGACAGCGACAAAACGCCGGGCGGCTTCCGTAATTTCGTTGGTCCTTCCAGCCTTCAGCGCCGACGCGGACAAAAACTCTCCACCAACGCCCAGCGCCTCAGCCCCGGCGAGGATAAAATCGGCCGCGTTGTCCAGACTGACTCCGCCCGTGGGGATCATCGGTACCTGAGGCAACGGACCCTTCAGCGCCTTAATATATTTCGGGCCGCCCAACGTCCCACAGGGGAAGACTTTGATCAGGTCGCCGCCAGCCTTCCACGCGGCGATGATCTCGGTTGGAGTCAACGCTCCTGGAATGACGAGAATCCCTTTCTCCTGTGCCAGTTTTACGGTGGGCATATCGAAACCAGGGCTCACTAGAAATTCGGCTCCGGCATCGAGGCACCGCCGGGCAGTTTCGGCGTCCAGCACTGTACCAGCTCCCACCAGAACGTCGGGACGTGCAGACCTTGTCAACTGTGCGATGACATTGATCGCATCCGGGACGGTCATGGTCACTTCGACAATCGGGATGCCTCCCGCACATACTGCTTCCGCGGCCAGCAACGCTTCACGGGGGGAGGAGGCGCGCACGACGGGAATAATTCCCACGTCGGTGATTCGCTTGCGAATTTCTTCTTTCGTCATGTTGTCTCGTTTCGGATCGCGCGGGGTGCGCCGGGTCCCGCGCTCTGGCTAGCGCTCGATCCGCGCTCCCGCTCCTCGCATTGCCTGCGTGACTTCCTTCAGAGTCACCATGGTTGTGTCGCCCGGCGTAGTCATTGCCAGGGCGCCATGCGCAGCGCCGCATTCTACAGCCCATTGCGCTCCCTGGCCGCTTAAGAATCCGTAGATCAGTCCGGAGGCGAAGGAATCGCCGCCGCCGACCCGGTCTAAGATTTCAAGATTCTCTCGGGGAATGGCTTGATAAAAAGAGCCTTGGTGCCAGCAAATGGCGCCCCAATCGTTGACGGAGGCGGTCTTCGCCCGGCGCAGAGTGGTGGCGACTACTTGGAAAGGAAATGTTTTGATCACCGTCTCAATCATCTGCTTGAATGCTTCTGCCTCAACTTTAGAAATATGCTCATCCAGTCCCGGGACTTCAAAACCAAGAGCTGCAGAGAAATCTTCCTCGTTTCCCAGCATCACATCAACCAGAGGCGCGAGACCTCGATTGACTTCCTGCGCACGTTTCTTTCCGCCCACGCTCTTCCACAGTGACTCGCGGTAATTCAGGTCGTAGGAAACGATCGTGCCATGCTTGCGGGCTGCCTTCATCGCTTCGAGCGCGACCTCGGGAGTGGTGTCGGAGAGGGCGCAAAAAATTCCGCCCGTGTGGAACCAGCGGGCCCCCGAGCTGCCAAAAATATCGTCCCAGTCAATTTGCCCCGGCTTGAGCTGTGAAACCGCAGTGTGGCCGCGATCCGAACAACCTAGAGCGGGCCGGATCCCGAAACCGCGCTCGGTAAAATTCAAGCCGTTGCGAACTATGCGGCCAACGCCGTCATATTCCATCCAGCGAATCAACGACTGGTCGACGCCGCCCTGATAGATGAGGTCCTGCAACAGGCGGCCCACTGGATTGTCCGCACACGCGGTGACAATTGCGGCTTCGAGGCCAAAGCAGCGCTTTAGACCGCGCGCCACGTTGTATTCTCCTCCGCCTTCGGACACTTCAAAGTTTCGCGCCGTCCAGATACGCCGGTCCCCAGGATCGAAACGCAGCATGACCTCGCCCAAAGCGACCATATCCCATCGGCATTTTTCTTTGCTCTTGATCGTTAGTGACATGGGGGTTCGCTCAAACCAACTTGCTTCAAACGCTCGAGACCGGCTGCAACCGAGGACTCAAAGATTGGATCACCAGCAGGGCGATCACGTAGACCGATCCCGCGATCAGAAAAATCGGCAGGTAGCTGTGGGTCGCCTGCAACAGAAAGCCCGTGAAGGTCGCAATCATGGCCCCACCAATTGCTCCGCCAAAACTGCCGATGCCCACGACGGACGCCACCGCGTTCTTGGGAAACATGTCGGATACGAGCGTGAATAAGTTTGCCGACCATCCTTGATGCGCAGCCACGGCAAGGCTGATCAGCCCGACCGCGCCCCACAGACTTTGAATTCTAGCGGCCAGCATGACGGGAACGACCGCGATCGCACACACGAGCATTGCCGTCTTACGAGCCCGGTTTGCAGTCCAACCGATTTTGATCAAGCGCGCCGCGAGCCAGCCTCCAAAAATACTGCCGACCGTCGCTGCATTGTAGATCACGATCAACGGCAGACCCAGTCCCACCAGCGAAACGCCATGGACGGTGGCAAAAAATTTCGGCAGCCAAAAAAGAAAGAACCACCAGATTGGATCGGTAAGGAATTTCCCCAGAACAAACGCCCAGGTCTGGCGGTACCGGAGAAGATGCGACCATGCGATCTTTGCGGGTCGCTCCGGCGGATCGCTCAGAATATGGGCGAGTTCCCGCGGAGAAATCCGCTTGTCGTCCTGGGGTCGGCGATAGATGACCAACCAGCAGGCTATCCAAATCGAACTGAATGCTCCAGTAAACAGAAATGCGTACTGCCAGCCCAAGTGGATCGCAATCCAAGGTACGACGATGGGCGCGATCGTAGCCCCCGCGTTGGCGCCAGAGTTGAAGATTCCGGTGGCCAGGGCGCGCTCTTTCTTAGGGAACCATTCCGCAATGGTTTTAATCGCCGCCGGGAAGTTTCCAGATTCTCCAAAGCCAAGCGCAAAGCGTACAATCCCGAATCCGAGAACACTGCGCACGAGCGCGTGAGAAATCGCTGCCACGCTCCAGATCCCGATGGCAACCGCGTAACCCAAACGCGTTCCGATCCGGTCGATCAGCCTCCCCATGAAGAGCAGGCCGAGAGCATATGCAATCAGGAAGGATGTCCCGATGTAAGCGTACTGCGCTTCGCTCCAACCGATCTTCGTCTGCAACATCGGGGCCAGTAAGCCTAGCACCTGCCGGTCGGTGTAATTGATCGTGGTCGCGAAGAACAGAAGTGCGCAGACGATCCAGCGGCGGTGGCTGGATTGCCCAACTTGGTGCTGCACCGAATCTGTGGCAGATATAGAAACGGGTGGGTCTCCCGGATGAGCTGATGCCGATTCTACTGATTGACTCCGCTTGCAAGAAATCCACCATCAACAGCCAGGAGGTGACCGGTGACGAAACTGGCCGCGTCCGATGCCAGGAACACAGCCGCGCCGACGAGTTCTTCCACTTGGCCGAAGCGTTGCATGGGCGTCCGCAGCAAGAGTTCCTGGCCACGCG
Organism: uncultured Acidobacteriota bacterium; assembly: GCA_963799305.1. Taxonomy (GTDB): domain Bacteria; phylum Acidobacteriota; class Terriglobia; order Terriglobales; family Acidobacteriaceae; genus Acidiflorens. The sequence continues at coordinate 82,102 of CAWCWX010000009.1, forward strand.
GAGTGCCATCCAGCAGCCCCGAGTTGAGCGGCGTACGGAACACACCCGGTGCGATGGCATTGACGCATACTCCATATGTGGCCCACTCGACGGCTAGCGTCTTGGTCAGGGACGCGACGGCCGCTTTGCTCGCGGCGTATGCCGCGACCTCGTGCCAGCCCAGGAACGACGACAAGGATGCGATGTTGATGATGCGACCGTATTTTCGCTCGATCATCTTTCTTCCGAAGATCTGGCATGCTCGAAGGGTTCCGTTCAGATTCGTCTCCAGGATGGAATTCCAGTCCTCTTCACTGAAGTCGAGGGCAGGCACGCGTTTCGTTATTCCGGCGCAGTTGACCAGGATGTCCACCGCGCCGAACTCCGCGCAGACGGCGTCATGGAATGCTTGCACACTGGCTCGGTTCGTGACGTCACAGGCGACAGCCAGCGAGCGCCGGCCCGTTTCGCGGATAGCCTCGACGGCGGACTCGATGTTGTCCATGCGCCGCCCTGAGGGAATTGAGTTGGCGCCCGCTTCCGCGAGTCCCTTCGCCAACGCCAGGCCGATGCCCGACGTCCCTCCGATTACGACCGCCGTCTTCGATGAAAGGTCCAGCGCGGGAAGTCCCATAAAATTAGTGGCAGCAGCGTTTGCGTCCGTCATCCATTGGAAGGAGAGCAGAAATGCCGGACTCGCGGCAAGCCCAAGTTCGTGGACTATAGGTAACCTCAAACCGCTTGTCAAGTTTCAATGCGACATTTCGCTTCTCACAGTTGCCCCCAATTTTGAAACCCCCTTTCGGGAGCACCCATTAATCAATTTGCATTCCGGTCGAAACTCCGCCTAGGATCGCGTCATGAAAATTGCCGATGCGAAAGTGATCGTATGCTGCCCGGGAAGAAACTTCGTCACCCTGAAACTCGTGGCCGAGGATGGGACGTATGGCCTGGGGGATGCGACATTGAATGGCCGCGAACTGGCGGTAGCGGCGTATCTCAACGAACACGTCCTGCCGCTTCTCATCGGTCGTGACGCCCGTCGCATTGAGGACACCTGGCAGTATTTATATAAGGGTGCTTACTGGCGTCGTGGGCCCGTCACGATGAGCGCGATTGCGGCGGTCGATACCGCGCTATGGGATTTGAAGGCGAAGAGTTTAGGCGTCCCACTTTACCAATTGTTAGGGGGCGCGTCGCGGGAATCGGTTCTCGTTTACGGTCATGCCAGCGGTACGGACATAGATGACACCGTGCGGGCGGTAGCCCACTACATCGAGCTTGGATACAAGGCGATTCGAGCGCAGTCTGGAATTCCCGGACTGGCGGGTACTTACGGCGTAGGTCGCGGAGGGATGTATTACGAACCGGCGGAAAAGGACGCACCGCCTGAGAATCGCTGGTCGTCCGAGCATTATTTGAATTTCGTGCCGCAGCTATTTGCGCGACTGCGAAAGGAATTTGGTCCGCAGATCCACCTGCTTCACGATGCTCATCATCGCTTGACCCCGATTGAGGCGGCGCGTCTGGGCAAAGAACTCGAGCCGTATCATCTGTTCTGGCTGGAAGATCCTGTTCCGGCCGAGTTGCAGGAGAGTTTCAGGACAATGCGGCGGCACACGACCACGCCGCTGGCGGTGGGCGAGGTGTTCAACAGTATTTATGACTGCCAACAACTTATCGAAGAACAGCTGATCGACTACATTCGAACCACCGTGGTACATGCCGGAGGCATCACGCATCTCAAGAAGATCGCGAGCCTGGCCGAAATGTATCAAGTTCGTACCGGATCACACGGAGCCACCGACCTTAGTCCCGTGTGCATGGCCGCCGCGCTGCACTTCGACCTCAGCGTCCACAACTTTGGCATTCAGGAATACATGAGACACACGCCGGAGACCGACAAGGTCTTCCCGCACTCTTATTCCTTTGAGAACGGACTGATGTATCCGGGCGACGCGCCGGGACTGGGCGTCGACATTGATGAGTCTCTAGCGTCGCAATATCCCTACCAGAGGGCGTACCTGCCAATCAACAGGAAGCTGGACGGAACGATGCACGACTGGTAGGACTTATCACGTTCGTGCAGTGGATTCTTTCTGTTTTTCCGCCGTCGGCGTGAGTTCCAGTCCGAGATACTGGCGGGCATTTTCGAAACAAATATTCCGAACCATCGTGCCCAGCAACTTTTCGTCGTCGGGAAGATCGCCGTTTTCAACATCGCGACCCAACAGATCGCAAAGCACGCGCCGGAAATACTCATGACGCGGGAACGACATGAACGATCGTGAGTCGGTAAGCATTCCGATGAAGCGCCCTAACAGGCCCGTGTTGGAGAGAGCATTGAGTTGCGCTTCGATCCCTTCTTTCTGATCCAGAAACCACCAGGCGCTGCCAAACTGAATCTTTCCGGCGATGGAGCCATCCTGAAAGTTGCCGACGGCGGTGGCGAAGGCGTAATTGTCAACGGGATTCACGTTGTAGACAATCGTCCTGGGGAGAGCTCGTTCTCGATCCAGCAGGTCGAGGTACGCGCACACGCCGGCCACCTGAGGCGCATCGCCGATGGTATCGAAGCCGGTGTTCGCTCCCAGGTCGCGGAGAGCCCGTGTGTTTACATTGCGCAGGGCACCGAGGTGAAGTTGCTTTGTCCAGCCCCTCTCCGCGTCCAGGCGTCCGAAGAAAAGCATCATGACGGAGGCGAAGCGCTCCTGTTCGTCGGGGCTTGCAGCCTTGCCACCGCGGACACTGGAAAAAATTCTGGCTGCCTCCGCGTCGCTGCAAGGGGTGGCATAGCAATGCGGCAGTCCGTGGTCGGAGAGTCGTGCTCCCAAGGAATGAAAGTAATCGTGCCGCTGTTTTAGAGCATCTAGAAGAATGCTGAACGAGGACACCTGACGGTCGCTGGCTTGCTCCAGGCGGTTGACCCACTGATTGAACACGTCCGGCAAATGAACCAGCAGCGCGTTGTCCGGGCGGAACGTGGGATAGACCTTGCACTCGCCGTCAGTAGCGGCGAGGACCTTGTGTTGCGCCAGATCGTCACACGGGTCATCGGTCGTACAGAGCACACGGACCCTGAACTTCGACAGAATCCCCAGCGCCGTCAGGTTGTCGTGCTGCAGAAAATCATTGGCGCGATCCCATACGTATTTTGCGTTTGTCTCACCCAGCAACTCACCGATTCCGAAATACCGCTTCAGTTCGAGATGGGTCCAATGATAGAGCGGGTTGCGAAGCGTAAAGGGAACAGTTCCAGCCCATGCAAGAAATTTTTCGTAATGCGAGGCATCGCCTGTGCAATAGCGCTCCGCGATTCCGTTGGCTCGCATCGCCCGCCATTTGTAGTGATCCCCTTCCAGCCATATCTCGAAGAGGTTTTGAAACCGCCGATCTTCGGCAATATCGCGTGCCGGCAAATGCGTGTGATAGTCGAGGATCGGTTGATCAGCGCAATAGTTGTGGTATAGAAGGCGGCTGGTTTTCGAGTGCAACAGGAAGTCGTCGTGGATGAAATCCATCACTCGGGACACCTAAGGTTGACTGGCTGACTGCTCTTTGCCGCAGCACCGCTTTGCTGTCCGCGCCCGCACATTGTTCGAGACCCGAGATATATCATAATCCGGCCTGTGATCCTGTCGCTGGAAAGGAAGATAGCTTGAACCCGTCCATCAATTCCGCTCTCGATGCGCTGGTTCACCCTCGGAAATCCGTCTGGCCGGTTCTGCTTTGCTTGATTAGTCTGCACGGGACCAGTCTGGGGTTAGGACAAGAGCGATACATCGAGACCGCCGCACGTCCTGGGAACTTCGCGATTGCGGAGCGTGGTGCCGCAGCTTCCATCTACGTCGACTCGAGCGATTACCCAGGCGTGATCCGGGCGGCCGGCGACGTCCAGAACGACATTGCCCGAGTGACCGGTGTAACGCCAGCCGTCGTGCACGACAAGGCGGCCCTCGGATCTCAGACCATCATCATCGGCACGATCGGGAACAGTCCGGTCATCGACCGCCTGATTCGCAGCCGAAAAATCGACGTCAAGTCCATCGCGGGCAAGTGGGAGTCGTTTCTGATTCAGGTGGTGGCCAAACCTCTGCCCGGCGTGGCAAGTGGCCTGGTCATTGCAGGCAGCGACAAGCGCGGAACGATCTATGGCGTCTACGATGTCTCCGAACAAATCGGTGTATCCCCCTGGTACTGGTGGGCAGATGTTCCCGTGCAGCATAAAGACGCGCTGTTCGTGAAGGCGGGCAGGTACGTGCAAGGGCCGCCCGCCGTGAAGTATCGCGGTATTTTTCTGAACGACGAAGCGCCGTCCCTCACTGGTTGGGTTAAGGAAAAGTACGGTACCTACAATCACGAGTTTTACGTGAAAGTTTTTGAGCTTCTCCTTCGACTGAAGGCGAACTACCTCTGGCCCGCGATGTGGAACAACGCCTTCAATGAAGACGACCCCCTGAATCCCAAACTGGCCGACGAATATGGCATCGTCATGGGAACCTCGCATCACGAACCGATGTTGCGAGCGCAGCAGGAATGGAAACGGCATGGGACGGGCCCATGGGATTACTCCCGGAATTCCGAGGTTCTACAGAAGTTCTGGGACGAAGGCATCGAGCGCAACAGAAACTACGAGAGCATTATCACGCTGGGCATGCGCGGAGACGGCGATCTCCCGATGTCAGAGAGCGCGAACGTGGCGCTGCTGGAGAAGATCGTCGACGATCAGCGGAAGATCATCGCCAAGCGCATCAACAAAAATCTAAGTGACGTTCCACAAGACTGGGCGCTCTACAAAGAAGTGCAGGAATATTACGAAAAAGGAATGCGCGTTCCCGACGATGTCACGCTGCTCTGGTGCGACGACAACTGGGGCAACGTGCGCCGCCTGCCGACCGACGAAGAGCGCAAGAGGAGCGGCGGCGCGGGCATCTACTACCACTTCGACTACGTTGGTGACCCGCGTTCCTACAAATGGCTGAATACGATACCGATCACGAAGGTCTGGGAGCAGATGACGCTTTCCTACGAATACGGCGCGGACCGTATCTGGATTGTCAACGTAGGCGACCTCAAGCCAATGGAGTTTCCCATTGAGTTTTTTTTAACCCTCGCGCGCGAGCCGAAGCGCTGGCCGAAAGAGAGGATCTCGGAGTACACGCGGTTGTGGGCGGAGCGTGAGTTCGGACCGGAGTATGCGCCGGCCATCGCCGGCATTATTTCCAAGTACACCAAGCTCAATGGACGGCGAAAGCCAGAACTTCTTTCACCAACAACTTTCAGCCTGGTCGACTATCAGGAAGCGGACCGCGTGCTTGCGGAATGGCAGTCGATCGCCAGCGAGGCAGAGAAAATCTACGCCAGCCTGCCCGAGAACATGCGTGATGCGTTCTACGAATTGGTTCTCTATCCCACGCAAGCCTCTGCATTAGTCAATGAGCTTTACATCGCGGCTGGAAAGAACAATCTCTATGCGGTTCAGGGGCGGGCCAGCACCAACGATCTTGCCGCCGAGGTGCGCCGTCTGTTCCGGGCCGATGCGGAGTTGTCGGAGGCGTACAATCACACGCTCGCCCGCGGCAAGTGGGACCACATGATGGATCAGACTCACCTCGGCTACACGTTCTGGAACCAGCCACCTGTGAATGTCATGCCCGCCGTGCAAGAGGTCCAGATCCCCGGCAAAGCAGACATGGGAATTGCCGTCGAGGGCTCCGCCATGCCTTGGCTCGATGTCTTTCACGAGCCGACGCTTCCTGGGTTCGACGTCTTCAATCAGCAACGGCGGTTTCTGGATGTGTTCAATCGAGGAAAAACTCCGTTTGAATTTTCCGCAGTGCCCGGTGTCGGCTGGATTCAGGTAACTCCGTCGAACGGCACCGTGAAAAAGGACCAGCGCATCTGGGTCAGTGTCGACTGGGATCGGGTGCCCATGGGCTCGGCCGACGGTTCCGTCTCGATCACCGGCCCCGAATTGCACGCGATTACGGTCAAAGTGCACACCTTCCGCCCAACGGAACTGACGCGAAGTACGCTGCGCGGATTTGTCGAAACTGATGGTTACGTGTCAATCGAGGCCGAACACTACACACGGAAGAACGATAGAGGCGGCGCGCGCTGGGAAAAGATTCATGACTATGGCCGCACGCTTTCATCGATGACGATCTTTCCGATGACGTCGAAGAGCGTCGCGCCGCCAGCGGCTTCTCCCAGCCTCGAATATGAGATGTATCTCTTCCATCCGGGCAAGGTTGAAGTCGAAGCGGTTTTGGCGCCTTCTTTGAATTTCGTTCCAGGGCGGGGATTACGTTATGCCATTTCATTCGACGATCAGCCGCCACAGATCATCGATTCCCTTTCCCGGAATTCCGTGAAGGATTGGGGACAAGCAGTGGAAGACAGCGTCCGCAAGGTGATGTCGACACACACGGTCGAGGGGGTCGGCTATCACGTGCTTAAATTCTGGATGGTCGATCCGGGAGTCGTCCTGCAAAAGCTTGTCGTGAATCTTGGGGGCGTCAAACCCAGCTATCTGGGTCCGCCCGAGAGTTATCGCGGCCCGTAGATCGGTCTGGTCTCTGTGGGCAGACTAGGCGAGCACGGCCTGGTACTCCGCGTAGGCGCCTTTGAAGTCGGTGATCTGGTGGTTGCCTTCGAAGTGCCAGATTCGGGTGGCGACTTCGTCGATCAGGTCTTCGTCGTGCGTCACCAAAAGCGCAGTGCCCTGATAGCGCTGGAGCGCGATGTTAAGGGCGTTGATGGATTCCAGGTCGAGGTGGTTGGTCGGTTCGTCCAGGACCAGCACGTTCGGTTTCTGGAGCATCAATTTGCAGAAGATGATGCGGGCGGCTTCTCCGCCGGAGAGCACTTCGGTTTTCTTGTCGCCGTCATCGCGGGGAAAAAGCATTTGCCCCAGCAGTCCGCGAATTTCTTCGTGCGAAGCCGAAAGATCCCACTGATGCAGCCATTCGAAGACGGTCATGCCAGTTTGGATGAGGGCTTTGTGGTCTTGGGCGAAGTAGCCAACGGAGGCTTCGTGTCCCCAGACAACTTTTCCGCCGGTTAGGAACGACCCGTCATAGCCGCTGGTCTTGCGGAGTTCGGCCTCGGGCACGGTGGGAGAATTCGCCAGCAGTGCGTTGACTAGAGTCGTCTTGCCAGAGCCGTTGCGGCCCATGAGCGCAATCTTCTCGCCGCGAATAATGCTGGCGGTGAAGCCCTCGATTACTTTCGTCGTCTCGTACGACTTGCTCACGTCTTCCAGTTCCAGAATGTGTTTGCCCGACGGACGCTTCTGCTCAAACTTCAGGAACGGCCGCTGAATATTCGAGCGGGCCAGTTCCGTCACTTGCAGGCGTTCGACTTCTTTCCGGCGTGACTGCACCTGGCTGGAGCGAGTGCCGGCGGAAAAACGGGCGATGAATTCATTGAGCTGGGCGATTTTCTTCTCGCGCTGCGCGTTCTGGCCTTCGATCTGGGAGCGGATCTGAGTCTTGGCTACGACCATGTCGTCGTAAGTGCCGGTATAAGTAATGATCGTCTCGTAATCGATGTCGGCGATGTGAGTGCAGACTTTGTTCAGAAAATGTCTATCGTGCGAGATCACGATCAGAATGCCTTCGTAGTCATTCAGAAATCCCTGAAGCCAGTGGATCGAGTCCAAGTCCAAGTGGTTCGTAGGCTCGTCGAGAAGAAGCGCCTGGGGATGTCCGAACAACGCCTGGGCCAGCAGGACGCGGACTTTTTCTCCGCCTTGTACTTCGCCCATCATTCTCTCGTGCAGGTGGTCGGGAATATCGAGGCCTTGCAGAAGGATGGCGGCGTCGCTCTCGGCCGTGTAACCATCCTCTTCGCCGACGATGCCTTCGAGTTCGCCGAGTCTCATGCCGTCAGCGTCGGTCATCTCCGACTTTGCATAAATTTTTTCGCGTTCTTCGAGTGCGGCCCACAGCCGTTTGTTGCCCATGATGACGGTATCGATGACGCGAAAACGATCGAACGCAAATTGGTCCTGGCTGAGGACACCCAGCTTATTCGGGCGGACGACGTTCCCTTTCTGCGGGTCCATTTCTCCGGTCAACAACTTCATGAACGTGGACTTACCCGAACCGTTGGGGCCGGTGAGTCCATAGCGTTTGCCGGGCGTGAAGCCGGTGGAGACTTCGTCAAATAGAACTTTGGCGCCGTAGCGCATCGACACATTGCTGACTGAAATCATGTTCTTCTGGAGACTGCGAGAAATTGCCCAAAGGCGGGAACGCAGCTACTGTATGTAAGGATATCATGGCCCTATCGGGCGTTATCCCTAACGAAAGTGCGAGGCCCGCAGACTCACTCCCGCGACGCGCAATTGATTCAGATCGTGGATGCTGCCCTCACCGATGCCGCGCAGAAGAGCGGCGAGTGGTTGGCGTGCCGTCCGGGATGCACGCAATGCTGCATCGGAGTGTTCTCCATCAATCAGCTGGACGCCCGCCGATTGCGGCAAGGGCTTTCGGACCTGGAAAAAATTGCGCCCGAGCGCGCCGCCGCCGTGCGCTCACGGGCCCGGGAAGCGGTTGCTCGTTTGAGCGCCGATTTTCCTGGCGATCCTGCCACCGGCTTGTTAGACGAAGGTCCAGACGCGGAGCAGCGATTCGCAGAGTTCGCCAATGACGAACCCTGTCCCGCTCTCAATCCTTTGACGGGAAATTGCGAAGTCTATGAATCGCGTCCGATGACGTGCCGCACCTTTGGACCGCCTGTCCGTTCCGAAGACGGCCTCGGAGTCTGCGAGCTTTGTTTTGACGGCGCCTCCGACGAAGAAATTGCGGCGTGCGAAATGATTCCCGATCCCGACGATCTGGAAACAACGCTGCTTCACGAATTAGAAGAGACTACCGGGGCGCGGGGGGAAACCATCGTTGCGTTTGCCCTGGCCCGATAAGCGTAGCGGCGGTCTCTCCCATCTAGCTGTTCTTTTTCTCCAGCTCCGCCCAGCGAGCATAGAGCGCATCGAGTTCAGCTTGCGCCGCTTCCATTTCTTCCTGAGCCTTGACGAGCCGCGGACCGTCACTGGCGATGGCCGGATCTTCAAGCTTAGAGCGTTTCACCTGCAACTTCTCGTCGGCGTCAGCAACTCTCTGCTCGATGGTCGCGTATTCACGGGCTTCCAGATAGGAAAGCTTCTTCTTCGACGTGGAAGCCGACCGCGCTTCCTCGAAGCCGCTGTTGCTGCGACCGGCGGCGCCCTCCGAACGCCTGCTCTCCGCCTGCCACGCTTCCCACTGCGAGTAGTCAGCAAAGCTTTCTGCGCCGCCTTTTCCGTTCAGTCCAAGAACAACGGTGGATACGCGGTCCAGCATGTAGCGATCGTGCGTCACCAGAACAAGGGATCCGCGAAATTCGAGCAGGCTCTCTTCCAGAATTTCCAGCGTCGGAATATCGAGGTCGTTCGTCGGCTCGTCGAGCAGCAGAATGTCGGCGGGCTGAAGCATCAGTTGCGCGATCAGAACGCGCGCCCGCTCGCCTCCAGAAAGCCGCTCGACGGGTTGGTTCAGCTGCTCACCGGTAAACAGAAACTTTGCCGCCCACGAGGCCACGTGAATCACGCGGTCCTGATAGACAACCGAATCGCCCTCTGGCGCCAGGGCACGGCGCAGAGTGACGTTGCCATCCAGCTGCCGGGTCTGATCGAAATAAACGATACGCAGCCAGTCAGCGCGGCGAATTTCTCCGCTGGTCGGAGTTAGCTCCCCACGCAGAAGTCGCAGCAGAGTCGTCTTACCGCTGGCATTGGGACCGACCAGCCCAACTCGCGCACCCGCAGTGAGAATGAAGTTCAACCCTTCGAAGAGCATGCGGTGTCCGATGGAATAGGCGATGTCTTCCAGTTCGATCAGCCGCTTGGTTTTGCGGTCGGTGGCGGAGAAATCGATTTGCGCGGTCGCGGTTCGTGTTCTCGCATTCAGGTCGGCCAGTTCTCCCATCAGCTCATTGGCTTTGCCGATGCGCGCTTTCGATTTTCTGGTACGCGCCTTCGCCCCGCGCCGCAGCCATTCGATTTCGTTGTGCACCAGATTTTCCAGCGCCTCGTGGCGCTTGGACTGCGCATGCAGAAATTCTTCTTTTCTTTCCAGAAATTCGCTGTAGTTGCCGCGCGCGCGCAACACGCCGTCCGGATACACCCGGCTTAGTTCCGCTATTTCAGTCGCTACATTCTCGAGAAAATATCGGTCGTGACTTACGATCACGCAAGCGAACGACGCTTCCGCCAGCAAGCCCTCCAGCCACTCGATTCCGGCGAGGTCTAAATGATTGGTAGGCTCATCGAGCAATAGAATGTCCGGACCCTGCACCAGGGCCTCGACAATCGCCAGGCGTTTTTGCCAGCCCCCGGACAACGCTGTCGCTTCGGCGTCCAGGTCTTCAAACCCGGCGCGGCCCAGCAACTCGGCAAAACGGCTGCCCCGCTCGTTTGCAGGGACATGCGCCTGTTCGAGCGCGCTCTCGATCACCGACCGCACGGTTGCGCCCGGCGCAAACTTCGATTCCTGCTCAACGTAGCTCAGGCGCGAGCGCTTGCGCTTCGACACTTCACCGCTATCGGGGTCCATGATCCCGGCGAGAATCCGCATCACCGTGGACTTGCCCGAGCCGTTCGGCCCGATCAGTCCGATGCGATCCCGTTCGGAAACAGTGAAGGACACTTCCTGGAAGAGCGGGTTCGCTCCGAAGGCCTTCGAGATTCCTTGTGCATTAATGATGGGCGGCAACGACTGTGATCTCTCTTGGCCGGTGGGCGAACCGCGGCGGGTGTGAGGGGCGGGCGGTCTTCAGGACGCGCCCGCCGTTGGGCTTGCGCTACTTCGGCTGTGCGGTGGTACGGAGATACGGCTTCAGCGTTTTGAATCCCGGATACTTCTGCTTCGCCTGCTCGTCACTCACCGACGTCGGGATGATGACGTCATCTCCCGGATGCCAGTTCACGGGCGTCGCCACGTTGTACTTCGCGCTCAGTTGCATGGAATCGAGTACGCGCAGCACCTCGTCGAAGTTGCGTCCGCTGCTCATCGGATAGATGAGCATCAGTTTGATCTTCTTGTCCGGACCCACCACAAAGACAGTGCGGACAGTCGCGTTATCCGCCGCTGTGCGCCCATCGCAACTGTCTCCGGCCTCGGCGGGAAGCATGTCGTAGAGCTTCGCGATCTTGAGTTCAGGGTCGCCAATCATCGGATAATTCACCTTGTGCCCCTGCGTCTCTTCAATGTCGGCAGCCCATTTGCCGTGATTGGTGACCGGGTCCACGCTCAATCCAATGATCTTTGTGTTGCGCTTGGCGAATTCGGGCTGGAGTCCGGCCATATAGCCGAGTTCGGTCGTGCATACGGGAGTGAAATCCTTCGGGTGCGAAAACAGGATCGCCCAGCCGTCTCCGATCCACTCATGAAAGTTAATCTTGCCTTGTGTTGTGTCGGCGGTGAAATTCGGCGCCTCCGAATTAATGCGAATCGACATTTTCTTGATCTCCTGCGTCGCGTTTCGGCATCTAGATGATGCCAGGGTTTTACCTGGTTAAAGATACATTCATGGTATCGCAATGGTCCGCGCTTGTGCGCCGGACGGGAAAACTTTCCGGATGGTACCGCAATGAAGAAATTGGCGATCATGCAGTTGGATGTGTTCACCTCTCGCGCCCTGACCGGGAATGCCTTAGCCGTGTGTCTCGATGGCCGCGGACTCACCGACGAGCAGATGCAGGCTATCGCCCGCGAGACCAACCTCTCGGAGACGACTTTCATCTTGCCTGGCGAACCGTCGGCAGAAAAAGAACGCGGCGTGCGGGTTCGCATCTTCACGGTGAAGGAAGAATTGCCGTTTGCCGGACACCCCACGCTTGGGACGGCCTACGTGTTGCACCAGCAAACGGGAGCCTCCGAAGTGCGCCTGGAATTAAACGTGGGAACCGTGCCGGTCCGCTTTGAGCGGACCGACGGGCAGCCGGTGTTTGGCGAGATGACGCAAAAGAACCCGGAGTTCCTGGAGAAACATCCGGTGGACGCAATCGCGCCGTTCACCAACCTGAGCGTCGACGATTTCGACGACTCGGTGCCGATCCAGACTGTTTCCACTGGATTGCCCTATACCATCACGGCGGTGCGCTCGCTGGAGAAACTGCGCAACCTGCGGGTCGACGCATACCGCGCCCACGACTATCTTTCCCGCAGCGGAGGAAGGTTTCTCTATTTCGTGTCGCGCGAGACCGTCGATCCCAAGGCTCGGCTGCATGCGCGCATGTTTTTCTATAACGGCGAGGATCCTGCGACCGGCTCGGCAGCAGGTTGCTGTGCTTCGTGGATGGTCGCGCATGGCGTCGCCGCCAGCGACGATCGCGTTCTGATCGAACAGGGAATGGAAATGCACCGTCCGAGTCGCATTTTTGTGCGCGCCGAGAAGCAAGATAACCAGATAATCAATGTGCGTGTCGGTGGAAATTGTGTAGAAGTTTTGCGCGGTGAAATCACACTCGCCGACTGAACCTGCGAACTCCGCCACAGTCGCGGCTCTCAGGGCATAGCACTTTCGTTCCGTCCACGTCGGTGCCATTGGCGAGCGCGCTACTTTACCGGGACTGCGATTCCCGTTAGCATGCACATCGCTCTCGGTTCTCAAAAAATTGAAGAAAGATTTTGGCGGAGTGTGGACTCCCAAATCCCCCCATGAAGCCCAAGAAGACGATTCTGTGCGTGGACGATAATGAGCAAGCGCTTTCCATCCGCAAAGTTCTGCTCGAGACTCGCGGCTACCGCGTGGTTGCCTGCAATAACGGCCAGCAGGCTCTGGAAGTTTTCCGCCGCGGCGGCATTGACCTGGTGATCTCGGACCTCATCATGCCCGGCCTCGACGGCTCGCACCTGATTCAGGAAATCAAGGAACTGTCTCCCCAGACTCCGGCAGTATTGATCTCCGGCCGGATAAAAATCTACGAACGCGACACGCTCGCCGATCTATTCCTTCCCAAGGGAATGTACGAACCCGCCGAATTGCTCGAGCGCATTCGGCTGTTGCTGGTGCGAAAGCGGGGTCCGAAGCGTCCACTGGAACTTCCCACCCGCGCCGCGGCGCACGCCACTGTGGCCTGAGCGGGCATCTTTTTCCCTCTTCTGCCTGTGATATCGTTTCAATTGGATGGGCGTGTTCATTGAAGCGAAAGAGTTGCGCAAGACCTATCGCGTCGGCAAGATTGAAGTGCCGGCGCTGGCGGGCATCTCCTTCAGCGTGATGCGCGGAGAGTTTGTCACCGTAGTAGGACCGTCGGGCAGTGGCAAGTCGACGCTTTTTTATCTCCTGGGCGGATTGACCCGGGCCGATTCCGGTAGCGTGTCCATCGATGGCGTGGACTTCGCCACTCTTTCCGACAGCGAACGCACCAAGTTACGCAAAAGCAAGATTGGATTCGTCTTTCAAAAATTCAACCTGCTGCCGACGCTGAGCGCGCGCTCCAATATTGACATCGCCGCCGACATCGCCGGACTCTCGAAGCCCGACCCCGCATTCTTCGGCAAGATCACGGAATTGCTCGGCATCGCGCGGCGGCTCGACCATCGCCCCTCCGAACTTTCCGGAGGAGAACAGCAGCGAGTCGCGTTGGCGCGCGCCCTGATCAATCGCCCGGCGATCGTTCTCGCCGACGAGCCCACCGGCAATCTGGATTCGAAGAATTCCGACATCGTCCTCAACATGCTGCGCCAGTCCAACAAGGAACTAGGGCAGACGGTACTGATGATCACGCACAATCCAGAAGCCGCCGAATACGGCGACCGCATCATTCACATGCGCGACGGACAGATCGTAACCCCAGACAAAGACCCGCAGTGGGCCCCGCATCATCCCATCGCCACCGCGGGATCGTGACCGTGTTCTCCCAGCGCTCCCAACTTAGGGCGTAACTACAAACTTCGTCTTCGTAGCCGCCTTTCCGCCCGGCGTAGTGATCGAAATCTTGTTAGTCACTGCTCCTGCCGGTACCGTCACCGTCACCTGCGTGTCAGAGTTCACCACATACGTAGCCTTCTTGCTGCCGATTTTCACCAGCGATGCCTGAATCAGGCCCTTTCCCGTAACCACGACATGACTGCCGACCGGCCCGCTGGCTGGACTGAAGCCGGTGACCGTCGGAATCACGAAAAATTGGCGGCTACTGGTCAGCGTGCCTCCGGGCGTTGCGACCGTCACAAACCCCGATGAGCCCTCCGGCACGGTCGCCGTCATATAGGTGTCGGACACGACATTGAATTTAGCGGTCGTACCTCCCAGTTTCACGCTGCTGGTCCCGTTGAATCCCTGACCGAGGATTTCAATCGACGAATCGACTTTCCCCGACACACCAATCAGGCTGACAAACGGTCCCAGTCCCATATCGAGACTGAAAAACTCGCCGCCATTCACCGTCGTGCCGCCCGACTCCGTCACGCCGTAAAACTTGCCGTTGGTGTGCTGCACCATCCCCGTTTGCGGATAGAAGCCGTCCTTGCAACCGGACTTGGGACAGAAACTGTACAGGGTCGAATACGAGCCCGCAGGTGTGACGCGGAACAGCGCCCCGGCATTTTGATGTCCGCCGCCACCGGTGGTTCCATAGACGTTGCCATCGGTTCCCAGCGCCAGCCCCGCGAGCGGCTGGACACCATCGTTGATGTCAGCCGTGCGGTCGAAATTGTGTAGGACAAGATAGTTCTTTCCGGTGGGAGAGATCTTGAACACCGTGCCCACGTTCTTCGTTCCTCCTAGGTAGGTGGTTCCATACAGTGTGCCGTCGTTGGCCTGCACCAGCCCTCCGATCGGGAGGTTCCCGTCGTTGGGTGCACCGGCGAAACTCCACAGCACCGTGACCTTGCCGGCCTTGGTCATCTTGAAGACGACACCCTTGTTATTGGCTCCGCCCAAGCGGGTGACGCCGTAGAAATTACCGTCGAGTCCCAGAAGGATTGCGTAAGGCGTTGCACCATCCGAGGCTTTGAAGGCATGCAGCGTTTTCAGCACACCCTTTGGAGTGATCTTGAAAGCGGTGCCATAGGTTCCGGCGTAGACTCCCTCGGTAGTCCCATAGAGGTTTCCATCAGCGCCCAGGACCAAAGGAGCTTCGGGGACGCCTTCATCGGCACCGCCGGTAAAGTCCCACAAATTGGTGTAGGTCCCCGTATCCGTCAACTTGAACACGCCCCCGTCGATGTGGGCGCCGCCCCCGCTGGTGGCGCCATAAAAAAGTCCATCAAGCCCGAGGGTTAGGCCGCTTAAGGGAGAAGTGGGTCCGGGGTATGGAGGAAAGTCGTACAAGACTGTCAAGCTTCCCGCCGTCGTGATGGCGTAAGCGGCTCCTACATTATGTGTTCCACCGAATCCCGAAGTACTGAACAGACGGCCATCCCGGCCCTGGACCATCTGGCTGAATGGGATCGGGTTGATCGGGTCGCCCGTCGTGCTACCGAAGTTGTATAAGGGCGTATAGGTCTGCGCGTGGGCCGCGATCGCCACACCTGCAATGGCTACTACTAACCCCTTGAAAATACAAGAAAACAATAGACTTGATAACGATCTCATGACAATTTCTCCTTTGTACAAGCGCCCCTCATATGGCAATGCGAAATTTTCAGGAAAAAACCGTCATGATTTGAAAAATGAAGGACTAGCGGTCAGTAGGCTTTCCAGAAAAAGTAGATCGTCATGCCCGTCCCCACCGCGATCACGAAAGCCCGAATCCACCACTGCGGCAACTTCTGTGCGTAGTGGGCTCCGAAATATCCGCCTAGTGTGGCGCCCACGATCATGATCGCGCCTGGCTTCCATGCAACCGCGCCAGCCACAGCGAACATCACCACAGCCACGGCATTGATGATCCCTCCCAGGACCACTTTCAGAGCGTTCATGGCGTGGATGTCGGTCATCCCCAGGGCCGCCAGCATCGCCAGGTTCAATATCCCGACGCCGCCGCCGAAATATCCTCCGTAAACCGACACCACCAGTTCGAAAGTCACTGCCGCCGCAATCGCTGCAGTGGAAGCATCCTGAGCAAGTCCGCCTTTGGATCCGCGAGCCAGCCGACCACCGAATACAAATAAGAGCGTGGCCCCCAGCATCAACCAGGGCAAAACGCGCAGAAAAGTGTGGGCAGGCGTCCGCAGAAGAAGAAAGGCCCCCGCAATTCCTCCGATAACGCTGGTGACCGCCAGCGGAATCATCACACGCCGGGAAATATCGAGATGCTTACGATAGGCGCCTGTGCTGGCCGTCACTCCGACCCACAGCGCGACCGTGTTCGTAGCGTTGGCGGAAATAGGGGCAACTCCGGCAAACATCAGGGCTGGAAACGCGATGAAACTCCCGCCTCCGGCGACGGCATTCAGCGCACCGCCGAGCACTCCCGCGACGAAAAGGAAAGCGTAGGTATGCAGATCCAAATAACAGATGTATCACAGCACAAGATGAACATCGAAAAGCAAAGATTAAAGATAACGTTCTTGTTCACCTACCGTCTGATTGGAAGCGAGGAAATACATGCGATACATCGCCGCACTGTTGTTTTGTTTCGCAACATTGGCAAACGGACAGCAAGCCGCGCCTCCGCCCAATCCATGCGTTGCCCCCGAGCAACAACAGCTCAGCTTCTGGGTCGGCGAGTGGGATCTGACCTGGCCCGGCAACAAGGCCAATGAAGTACAACATGGAACCAACACCGTCCGCCGCGTCCTCGATAGCTGCGTCGTGGAAGAGAATTTTTCTGGAGGCACCGACATCCCGCTCCGGGGCCAGAGCGTCTCTATCTTCGACACGACAGCCCGCAAATGGAAGCAGACCTGGGTCGACAATGAAGGCGCCTACCTCGATTTCGTCGGCGAATTCAAAGACGGCCAGATGATCCTCTCCCGCGAGGTCACCCGCCCGGACGGCACGAAGGCATCACAGAGAATGGTCTACAAGAACATCCAGCCTGACGAGTTCGATTGGAGTTGGGAAGGATCCAAAGACGGCGGCAAGACCTGGACGGTGGTGTGGCCCGTCCACTACAAACGGCGGAAATAGCGTGCCAGCTCAATCACTTACATACAGTTGGCACAACCGTGACATAGGTCACATCGCTCGGTTCCTTCACGCCCATGAAGCGCAACATCCTATGCCGGGCGAGAACTGAGGCGTTCCGAAAACAAACGACCCGCAGTCCTAGGGCTGAAAGGCGCGACGTCGAAGTCGGCCCGTCGATTCTGGGGTCAATGAGTGTAAAGGCGATATTTCAACAGTTGACGCTGAAGGGGCCGAACTAGGAAGGGCCGTCTATTTGTACGAGATGTTGATCCCGCCCTTTTTGATTGCTTGAAAACGCACATCTTCGTCGCGACACCTGCAAAATACCGACAGGTGCGAATCATCTATCCATGCGATTTCGAGCCGATTCCGTTGAACCGCTGTGAGAACGATGTCCTCTGAGCGGTCATATTTTTCGCCTGTCCGATGCAGCGTGACCCACGTGGCATCTTTGCTGATTGCTCCGCAACCAATGTAGACAACCGTCGCAGTGAGTTGATGATTTGGCGAAGTCGCCTCCGCCCCCTTCTCTCCCTCGCATGGGAAATGGGAACATGCTGATAGGGCGAGGCAACAGACGATACACACAATCATCTTCTGCATAATTGTCGTCGGATTGGGCCTAGGGTAGCACAGCGTCTAGTTCCGACGGGCGAGGCGGTTTCCTAGCTGTTGTTGGTGAAACGGCGATTTAACAACAACTAAGCGTGGGCCTATGATGTGTGGGTGGCTCTCGGTGATGGTGAGGCATGGAAGAAAGTCGCCTTTCATACAGAAGATGCCGTGCGAATATCGGCCACAGCAGGAGACGGTAGAGAAATACACGGTATCCGCAGAATGCAGCATGGGGAGGAACTCCCGCCTGAGGCGCAGGTTCCGAACGGGTGGGACCATGAACACTGCGAACTCTGCCATACGCACATTAACCCAGGCGACTACGCCTACACGAAGACGAACAACTTGTGGGTCTGTCTGACCTGTTTTGACAATCCGCAGAATGTGTCGTTCGTAGAGAACCGGTAAGGCCGATCCGGGTCAATGAGTGTAGTGGGGATGTTTTGTCAACCGAGGCGACACGATGTTCAGAGGCTCTCGCCGCTTGGATCTGACCCATAAAGCGAAGGGCACATCTTTTCGGCCCTCATTGCTGGCGCTCCGAAGTATGTGAGCTTTGGCTAGCGTGATGGAGCAATCGCGGCAACTGGCCAAGATGCTCCAAAAATATCCATCTATGTTGAACGTTCGCTGCTCCGCTAAGCCAGAACAGAAGAACCCGGTCTGTGGTCGTGGTGGTGCCGATCGAGAGTCTGAAGTATCGGCCATCCTTGGTGTCACCGCGAACGTCAACGCTGCCGGAGTCGAGCACATGAGCAGCGGGGTCTTTTCCCCCTTGAGCAAAGCTCCAGCTAACGGTCCAGTCCGGTCCGCTGTTTTCACGCAGCCAGTCTTCGAATCTGACCGTAGGTAATCCCTTTTCCAGGCCAGACACTGACGCATCCTTGACTCTCGCAATCAAGTCGGCATTCTTTGCGTCAGTCGATTCCGGCGAAGAGGGGGCCTTTGCCCCTGCGTTACCTAGGTTCGATTGACAAGAGAATGAAAGACTCAACGCTAGTAGTACACACGCAGCAGAGATGAGTGAGCGGTTAGGCTGAGACCACGACACTGCACAGGCTAGCAGTTCTGAGTCCAGGTGTCGATAACAGGCGTTCATCAAAGTTGTAAACAGGCAATTTCACCAACAACTTGGGAAGGCACCCCGGTCGGCAGGTTGTTGGTGTAATGGCGATGTTACGACAACTACTTTTCTTGGTACCGGAGCCATCCCAACTTCGCAGTCTATAATCCGTCCATGAGTTTGGCGCTCCGCTTGGCATCGCGTTGTCTCCTTTGCCGGTTTGGGGCGTCCTATACCTACTCTCGCGGCTAGGGGGCATTTCGCCCACTCGGTTTACGCCATGGCTTAAAACTGGGTTCTTCGTTCTAATGGGCGCGTTCCTTGTGCTGGTGGTTTTGGACCGCACACGCTGGTCGGATATTGTCGCAATCCATGCTTGGGGACTCTTTGGTGCGAACTCGTGGATTGCGCACCGCTACAAGCAGGAAGGAACTAAACCCCTCTTAACCTCTCTGAAACTCTAGCCAGCGAAGACTGAGACCGGCTCCTGGTGGGGTTCTGAGTGTAATGGCGATGTTTCGCCAATCAAGGTCATCAACCGGGTAAGACGGCGACAGCCGTACAAAAGCTACTTCGTTGGTGCCCAGATGTACCGTCCCGTTTTGTCGATATAGCCGTTCTTGTCACCTACTCTGACACTCGCAGTCCCATTCACAAATTCTCGCGCAACATCAAACTGTGGCTTGATGACGACGCGACCAGCGGTATCGATGTATCCCCACTTCCTGCTTGATCCAAGTTCGACGGTTGCAAGTCCTTCGGAGAATTCACCAACATCAGGATAGGTTGGCGGAATTAGCATCGTTCCAGTCTTATCGATGAACCCGAATAACTTTCCAACGACTACCGCGGCCATTCCTTCTTGAAAGCAACCCGGCCAATCGTAGCGGGGTTGGATCACGACATCACCTGATCTATCGATATATCCCCACTTCGTCCCGATCTTCACAGCCGCCAAACCTTCACAGAAATTACGCGCATCCACGAACCGCGCTGGTATGACCATCGTCCCATCAGGTGCCATGAATCCGAAGCTGGTTCCGCCATTGGGATCGCTAATGTCTATGCCGGTCACGTTAAAAGTCGTCAATCCCTCCTTGAACCCGTAGGGAAGGTTGGCGCGGAGTGGAAGCATTTCGCCTCGAACGGTATCGAAGTACTGCCAACCGTCTTCCCCTCGGCTCAGGGGGGCTGAGAGGTATTGATCGTTTCTTTGACAATCCAATCTGTCGAATCGTGGCGGTGTCGTAAATCGGCCAGTGGTGTCGATAACACCCCACTTTCCGTGGGATTCGACAGCCGCAACACTATGGAAAAAATCGCAGACGTAGTCAAACGCAGCGGGGATCGTGAACTCGCCGGATTCGGCGATAAATCCCCACTGGTTCCCCATCTTCACAGCCGCCAGGTGTTCCGAGAAGTTGTTCGCATCATCGAAACGCGGCTCAACTGCAATTCGACCTGTCGCATCGACATATCCGAACTTGCCATGCACTGAGATACGGAAGAGGGATGGAGCGCCAGAACCGCTCGCGGCGAATGCAACCGATAGAATGAAGAGCGTAGAGATGCGCACCGCGGTCTGAATGACTGTCATCTTGGATGCCATTTTAGTCTTGATTGTCGTTTAACAGGCCATTACACCAACAACGCCCCCCCGGCTCTGCTGAGGACGGCCTGAGTGAAATCAGATATTGAGCGGGTTGCCTACTGTTTCGTGATGTCCCGCCACTTCCATCTCGCGTGCAAGTACCCACCCAAGATGCCGATGGGAAACACGATCAGAGAGGCAATGAGACCGCCGCGACTCCTTGCAGAAAAGACATACATAAAGCCCATCAGCATCGCGAAAAACGCAACGCTAAATCCGACTTCGCGTCGAATATATCGAGACTTCCCGTTCGCGATTATTCTTCGGCGGTTTTCTTGCTCTAGTTGTTCTATTTTGTGGTGGTTCAGCATAGTTGAAATTGTAGCTTAACGAATAGTTGGCGTAACCAGGCGTTAGCGCAAGCTTGCGCCGTCTGTTCGCCAAAAACCGAGTCAGCGAGATGGAGTAATCATCGCGGCTCTAAAGGAGAAAAGCAGTTCGCATAGGATCGGTAGTGCCGCAAATAGGGCGAACGGTCCGAACAGCTTAAAGCGCACCGCTTCCAACGTTACCATCGCCAAATTCGCTCCAATGGAAAACGTAGTCAGGCCCGTTATCCCTGGTCCGTTACGTACGCGCAACAGGTTGAACATCCCCACAAAAAGCCAGAGCAGCGGGGTGTCCAAAACTGGATGCGGCAATATTGGCGCGATCTGGAATCCCTGCTCTCTTGGACGCGTTCCGATCCCCACAGGCAATGGTGGAAATCCTTCCTGAAAAATTCCGGCGGCACCGGCTTCTGGCACGAAACCCATCTTCGATCCGGAGGCATGGAAGCCATCTACGACGACATCGCGCAACCCACTGGCTTCGTGCGCTTTGCGCCTGTCATTCCCGCTCGGGGGGCTATGTTTGGAGCGGCCGGGCGGGGCGGCCAGGCGGCAACGACGGCGCCAGTCGTCTCCGAGCAGGAGTTGTATGATGGATCTTCGTCGTGAAAACCCTTTCGCCGTCGTGCTAGAATCAATCCAGATGCCTCTTCTACCCGATGCTTCCTGACATAGAAAAACTTCTCCAGCTCCAGGTAGCGGACAAAGAAATCCGCAAACTACAAGAAGAAATCGCCACGCTCCCCAAACGCATGGCGGTCATCGAATCGAAACTAGCCGGAACCAAAGCGCAACTGGAAAAAGCAAAGGCCGCTTCCAAAGCCGACGAAACCAATCGCAAGAAATTCGAATCTGCCATTCAGGATCTGCAGGGCAAAATCTCCAAGTATCGCGACCAGTCGCTCGCCGTCAAAACCAACGACCAGTACAAAGCGCTTCTCCACGAGATCCAGTTTGCCGAGCAGGAAATCCGCATGAACGAGGACCGCATCCTCGACGTCATGGTCAACGTCGACGCCCGCGAGCGCGAAGTCAAAGCCGCCGAAGCGGAGCTGAAAGCCGAAACCGCGGAGATCGAAAAAGAGAAAGAAGAAGCTCGCAAGATCACCGCTGCCGATGAAGCAAAGCTCTCCGAGTGGAACGGCAAGCGCGACGGTCTGCGCGGCGGTATCTCCGACGACCTGCTCCGCCATTACGAGCGCGTCATGAAATTCCGCGGCAGCGGACTCGCCGAAGTCCGCGACCACAAATGCATGGGTTGCCAGGTCATGCTGCGTCCGCAGACCTACAACGAAGTACGCAACGGCGAACAACTCATCGTCTGTGAATCCTGCCAGCGAATCCTGTACTTCGATCCCGCCAACGAACTGAAGTCCGAGCCGGTGGGATCGACCGTCCACGCCCGCAAACGCGCCCGCCCCAAGTCCGACGCTCCGCAAGCCTGGTTCTACCGCCCTGATTACGGCGACGAAGGCGAAGTGCTGATCGTGTTCAGCAACAACGGCGGCAATTCGACACGCCGTATCTACGAAATGCATTCCGGCCGCCAGGTTGGCGATATCCTCAGCCGCGAAGGCAACTACCGCCTCGCCTTCCCCGAAGAGATGACCGATTCGACCATCCGACTCAACGGCCACTGGGACGAACACGAAATGGACGAATGGGGAACCGAACTCCCCACCGACGTCCTCGATTCCCTCCACGCCGATCTACGCGTCGCCCAGAAAGAACACCGCTCCGGACACAAAGAGCACGCCCCGCATACGCCGGAACACTCCGCCGCCAGCTAGTTGTTCAATTACCTACGCGCCATTGGAATGTCCGGAATTCGGCGAGTTTGGCAAAGTCCCGCGCATTCGACGTGATCACCGTGATTCCCATGCGGCCCGCGCTCATCGCAATGAGCGCATCGTTGGTCAATCTCCCTTTCCCGACTTGTTCGAAGTGGTAGCGGGTTGCTAATAACGAGATGGCTTTCCCTGCTTGTACCCAATCGCTAAGGTTGGGAACGAGAAGGCGGCGGGTCCGCTCAAAATCATGTTCCAGTCGACGAATGGACGGGAAGTCGCGGGACTTCGTTCCAGCGTAGAGTTCTTCCAACACAACCGCGCTGAGCCAGAGTGGCGAGCTATCCGACAAGCGTCGAAGAGACAGGGCGGCATCGCGGCCACTACGCAAAGCCGTAATGTAGACCGACCCGTCAAAGAGTACCGGCTGCACCTATCCCTCCAGCACGCCGTATACATCCTTGATCTGAATTCCGCTTTCCAGAAAGCGGTTGTGCGCTTCCGCCGTCAATCTATTTCTTTCATACTCTGAAAGCACAAAGTCGAGCGCACGCTCGATCGCTTCCGTTTCCGTATCGGCGCGAAGGGCCCTCTGAGCGCGCTTGATCTTGGCCGAGTCCAGGCGGAAATGTTTGTGCGAACGGTTGTCTGCTTTAGGCATCGCCGGTGTCTCCAGAATACGAGTATAATTCGAGTGTACATAACTATCAATATCGTGAACATCGTATCTCCAGAGCCGCCCCGAGGCCCGCGCCAAGCGAGTTCCCCGTTCTTAATTGTCAGTGAGCCCCGTCCACGGTCTTTTTGTCCTTAACTGAGAACTGGGAACTGAGAACCGAGAACTGCGGTAAGATATCGCCCACGAGGTGAGTGATGGCCAACGCCACGTCCCGCCGTTCCTTTCTGACCCTGTCGACCGCAGTATCCGCGGCCGCGATGATGCGCATCGTGACCGAGCCTGCGTTGGCCCGCGCCGCCCGTGACCACCACCCCCCCGCCGACGCGATCATGATCGACTCCAACGAGAACCCGCTCGGCCCCTGCGTCTCGGCGCGCGAAGCCGTAGTCAACATCACGCCCCAGGGCGGACGCTACCTCGACGGCCTGACGGAAGACCTCGTCGCAACCATGGCTCAGACGGAAGGCGTCAAGTCCGAGTACATCAATATCCATGCCGGATCGACCGTGCCCCTTCATGACGCCGTATGTGCGTTCGCCTCGCCCACGCGCAGCTACGTTACCGCCGACCCTGGCTATGAAGCCGGCATGTTCGCCGCGAAAGCGATTGGCGCGCCGGTGGTCAAAGTACCTCTCACCAAGACCTACGCGCACGACGTGAAAGCAATGTTGGCCGCCGGACCCGAAGCCGGCGTGTTCTATGTCTGCTCGCCCAACAATCCCACCGGTACCCTGACCGCCCACTCCGACATTGAATATCTCATCGACCACAAACCGAAGGGATCGATCGTCCTGGTCGACGAAGCCTACATCCATTTCTCCGACGCCGAGTCCGTGATCGACCTGGTCAAAGCCGACAAAGACGTCGTCCTGCTACGTACCTTTTCCAAACTCTACGGAATGGCCGGCCTGCGTTGCGGATGTGCCATTGCCCGTCCTGATCTGCTGGAAAAAATGAGCAATTACGGGGGCTGGAACTTCATGCCCATCACCGCCATGGTCGCCGCCTCTGCCAGCCTGAAACACACCGGACTGGTCGCCGAACGCAAGAAGATGAACGCCGAAGTCCGTGAAGAAACTTTCCAGTGGCTCGACAAGAACGGATACTCCTACATCCGCTCCCAATCGAACTGCTTCATGCTCGACACCAAACGTCCCGCGAAGGAAATCATCGACGCCATGGCCGCGCAGAAAGTATTCATCGGACGCATCTGGCCTGCGTGGCCCACTTATTCGCGAATCACAGTGGGAACGCGGGTCGAAATGGAACAATTCCAGGCCGCGTTCAAGAAAGTCATGTCCGGAGCCGTAAGCGCGAGAGTAGCCCGGTCAGCGCCAAGGCGCTACGACGGAATCCCCTTCCCCGCATAAAACCATAGCAGAGACGGCTTGCCACCTCTCTGTCGGCACGGGTGCATCCTGCCCATAGAGAGACGCAGGGCTCTGCGTCTCTACCCCGTCCGCTCCTCGTTACCCCGGTCACCCCGCCCCGAATTTTCCTTGACATTCCCTGCAACCCCAATGGATACTTATGCATCTGAATGGATATTAATTCACAGACCCGGGAACGCACGTATCGCTCCCGAAAAATCAAGACGACAAGGAATGTGCTCCAACCGAAAATGAGAACGCAGACCATCGAACACGCCAATTCGCCGCAGCCGAAACCCGCGCTGCCGCCTCGCGACCTCATCTCCACCCACGACCTCGCGCCTCATGAGATGCACGCGCTCTTCAACCTGACTTCCATGCTCAAACAGCGCCCCGCGGACTTCCGCAGCGCGCTCGCCGGCAAGCAGATGGTGATGTTCTTCGAAAAGCCCTCCCTCCGCACTCGCCTCACATTCGAGGCTGGCATGGATAGTCTCGGTGGCTCGACCTTTTTCGTCGACCAGACCGCCTGCCGCATTGATGCCCGCGAATCGCTGAGCGACATCGCACACAATCTCGAGCGCTGGATTGACCTGATCGTCCTGCGCACGTTCAGCCACGCCACCATCGAAGAAATGGCCGCGCATGCGGACGTCCCCGTCATTAACGCGCTCAGCGATCTTGAGCATCCCTGCCAGGCCTTGGCCGACCTCTTCACCTTGCAGGAGCACTTCGGCGACCTCTCGAAAATTCACCTCGCCTACGTAGGCGACGGCAACAACGTGGCCCACTCACTGCTCCTAGCCGGAGCCGCTCTGGGAACGTCCATTTCCATCGCTACCCCCGAGGGGCATGCGCCGCTGAGGACCATTGTCGAAGCCGCTGAAGCCCTTGCCGAAGAAACCGGCGCCGCCATCAACATCTTCACTGACCCGCACGAAGCCGTAGCGGGGGCCGATGCCGTTTACACCGACGTCTGGGCCAGCATGGGAAAGGAAAATGAAGCCAACATCCGCAGCGCCGTTTTCGCGCCCTACCAGGTCAACGCCGAACTCATGGGAGAAGCCGCGTCCCACGCCCTGTTCATGCACTGTCTGCCGGCTCATCGCGGCTGGGAAGTCACCGACGAAGTCATCGACGCCTCGAACTCGGTAGTCTTCGACCAGGCTGAAAATCGCCTGCACATTCAAAAAGCCATCCTGATGTGGCTGCTCGGCGCCAGCATTGGTAGACTGCCTGTAAGGAGCGCCCATGCCTGAGAAAATCGTCCTCGCTTATTCCGGCGGACTGGATACGTCGATCATCATCCCCTGGCTGAAAGAGAACTACGCCTACGAAGTCATCGCCATGGTCGCCGATGTAGGCCAGGGAGACGACGTAGAAGCTGTAGTCGACAAGGCCTACAAAACCGGCGCTACCAAAGTAGTAGTAGAAGACCTGCGCGAAGAATTCCTCACCGGATACGTCTGGCCCGCGCTGAAAGCCGGCGCCGTCTACGAAAACAAATATCTTCTAGGCACTTCGCTAGCCCGCCCGGTGATCGCCAAGCATCAGGTAGAAGTTGCGCTGCGCGAAGGCGCCACAGCTGTAAGCCACGGATGCACCGGCAAAGGCAACGATCAAGTCCGCTTTGAGATGGCCTATCAGGCTCTCGCTCCCGAATTGAAAGTGATCGCCCCCTGGCGCGAATGGGATTTGAAATCGAGAGAGGACTGCCTCGACTACGCCGAAAAGCGCGGCATCCCCGTAACCGCCAGCCGCGAAAAAATTCACAGCCGCGATCGCAACCTCTGGCACCTGAGCCACGAAGGTGGAGAACTCGAAGACGCCGCCAACGCCCCCTTCGAGAGCACCTGGCAACTGACCAAGTCTCCGCAGGAAGCTCCCGACCGCGCCGAGCAAGTGGAAATCGGATTCGAAAAAGGCGTCCCCGTTTCGGTGGGTGGGCAAACTCTCGATCCCGTCTCACTCGTCGAACTCCTCAACGAAATCGCCGGACGCAACGCCGTCGGACGCATCGACCTGGTAGAAAACCGCTTCGTAGGAATTAAATCCCGCGGCTGCTACGAAACCCCTGGCGGCACTCTTCTCTTAACGGCTCACGGCGAACTCGAAGCCCTCTGCCTCGACCGCGACCTGCTCCACTTCAAACAGCACGTCGCCCTCAAGTACGCCGAGCTGGTTTATTTCGGCCTGTGGTTCACTCCGCTGCGCGAGTCGCTCGACGCCTTCGTCGAAAACACGCAGCAAAACATCACCGGCTCCGTCGCCCTCTCACTCTACAAAGGGAACGTAAACGTTGTCAGCCGGAAATCCGACTACTCGCTCTACCGTACCGACCTGTCGTCCTTCACCATGGGCGCTGGCTATGACCAGAAAGACGCGGAGGGCTTCATCAAAATTCTAGGATTGCCCTCGCGCGTCCGCGCCAAAACGCAGAACAAAGTCGAGGTTGCGCAATAGCCCAGCCGCGAAGCGGCGCAAGAATACAGCCCACGGCGCAAGCCGTGGGTTTTTTCGTTAGGATTACGAAAGCCCCTGAAAGGGGCGAAAGAATTTCCGGACAGGTTTCCCGATGAAAATGTGGTCTGGCCGCTTCCGCGAGCCCCTCAATGCGGAGTTCGAACAATGGCAGCGCTCCTTCCCCTACGACCGTCGCCTGATGCATTTCGAACTCCAGGCAAGCGCAGCACATGCGCGGGCGCTGCAACGCGCAGGAGTTCTCACCCAGGAGGAACTGACAAAAATCGAAACCGCTCTCCGGGATATCAGCGCGGTCCCACGCGACGACCCCGAAGCCGAAGACGTCCACCACTTCGTGGAGAAGCAACTCGCCAAACTGATCGGCGACACCGCTTACAAACTCCACACCGGACGCAGCCGCAACGAACAAATTGCCACCGACCTCCGCCTCTTCGTGCGAGCAGCCGTCGACGCGCTCCAAAGACTGCTGGCCGACTGGATTGAAACCATTCTCAACCGCGCTGACGCCGCCGGCCCCGCCGCCATGCCCGCCTACACTCACCTGCAACCCGCGGAGCCCGTCTTAGTAGCCCACTGGCTTCTCGCTTACACCGAAATGTTTTTCCGGGATTCCACCAGACTCGCCGATTGCCGCAAGCGCGCGAACCTCTGTCCTCTGGGATCGGGCGCCGTAGCCGGCGCCACGCTCACCCTCAACCGCCAGACGATCGCCGCCGAATTAGAGTTCGACGCCCCCACCGCCAACAGCATCGACGCCACCAGCGACCGCGACTTCGTCATCGAGTTCGTGCAGGCGCTGGAACAAATCGCCCTGCACCTAAGTCGCTGGGCCGAGGAGATGATCCTGTTTTCAACTCCCGCTTACGGATTCGTCGAATTGCCCGAGGCCTATTCCACCGGCAGCAGCGCCATGCCGCAAAAGAAAAATCCCGATCTGCTGGAGTTAGTAAGAGGCAAAGCCGCAAGAGTCATGGGATGCGCCACCACCCTGCAAACCTTAGTGAAAGGTTTGCCCCTCGCCTACAACAAAGACTTGCAGGAAACCCAGGAGCCTTTGTTCGACGCCAGCGACACCGTAATAACCATGCTGAAGCTGGTGACCGGATTCATGCAGTCCGTGGAATTCAACCTGAAGAAAATGGAACACGACGCTCAATCCGGATTCATGAACGCCTGGGCCGCCGCCGCCTACCTGGTCCAACACGGAGTCCCCTCCCGCCTGGCCCACGAAGCCGTAGGCAAAGCCGTCCAGCAGGCGACCGAGAAGGGATGCGACCTCCAGGACCTACCCCTCGCCGATCTGCATGCCATCAACCCGGCCTTCAAATCCGACTTCCCCTCGCACCTCGGCCTGCAAGAAGTTCTGGCCCTGCACGACATCCCCGGTGGCACCGCACCGCGTCACGTCAAACGTGCATTGCAAAACGCGCGCGAACGGGCTGCAACATTGCGCTCTCAAAAAGCGCTGGCAGCGCGCTAGATATCTGTAGCTTTCGGTGCGGCGGCAAGAGATCCCCGCCCAAGCAGAGCTTGGACGGGGCGAGATTCTCTTCCCGCTTCGCGCGTGATCGTTCCGGTCGCCACTTACTTCACTTCAACTTTCACCCGCATCCACGGATGGAGGCAGCACTCAAACAGATGCTCGCCCTTCTTCAGGCCTGTGATATCGAGATGGCTGGCCTGCAGGATTCGAGTCTTCGCCACCGCGACATTGGCAAAGCCGCCTGCACATTCGGGAACCATCGCCTCTCCGCTATTGAGGCCGTCGATGAAGCCGCCGCCGAACTTTGCGACCTCAGTGAAAGTGTGCGGTTCACCACCCTGATCGACTACGCTCAGAATGCTTCCGGCCTTCATGTGGACAATGTCCGGCTCGAAATCCCACTTCGGGTCCGGAGTACCGGCGGCTGCCTGGGCAAATAAATCGTTCAAGGTTGTCGCAAACCCCAGCGCTGCCAGAGCCACGTTCTTACAGAAGTCCGGGCCCAGAGCGGCGTTGAACGTAACCGGATCGCATTCGTCCAGGGCCACGACTTGTGCGATACGCGGGGGTTGCTGCGGATGGGATGGCATGTTGTGTCCAGCGTGCCCTTGCGCGAGCGCAAGCGTCGCGGCGAACGCCACACAGATGAGTAAACCAAGCTTCCCTACTTTATTCATTGTCTTGCCTCCATTCGACCTAAAGTCCAGTGGTTGATTGCGCGTCTTTCTAGCGCTTCTACCTCAATAGGCGTAAGGGGCCGTACGGAACTATCATCCGGGAGCGCTTTATTTGAGAGGGCGGCAAATACCGCTATAATTTGCCAAGATTGGGGGCAGACTTGGGGGCCACGGGGCGTGAGCGATTCAGAGAAAACCCTGCCTGACGAAGACGTGAGCACCTTGCTCCGCGCCTGGAGCGATGGGGACCAGCGCGCCCTCGATAAACTCGCGCCGATCGTGTATGACGAACTCCGCCGCCTTGCTGGGCATTACTTGAACGGGGAGCGCGCCGGACACAGTCTGCAAGCCACTGCTCTGGTTAACGAAGCCTACCTGAGGCTGGTGGACTACAAGCGCATGCACTGGGAGAATCGCGCCCATTTCTTCGCCGTCTCGGCACAACTAATGCGGCGGATCCTGGTGGATCACGCACGGCGCCACAACCTGAAGCGGGGAGGCGGTGTCGAGCATGTTGCTCTCGAAGACTCAGCGGTCGTGGGCGGCGGTCGAGCTGAAAATCTGGTCGTGCTCGACGATGCCATGCAAGCTCTTGCCCGCATCGATCCGCGAAAAGCGCAGGTGGTTGAGCTGCGTTTCTTTGGAGGCTTAAGCGTGGACGAGACTGCGGAAGTGCTCAAGGTGTCGCCGGTCACGGTGATGCGCGACTGGAGCACGGCGCGCGCCTGGCTTTACCGCGAAATGATTGGCGGAGTCGGCGATGGACGCTGAGCGCTGGAAACAAGTCGATCAGTTGCTGGAGTCGGCGCTGGCTGTGCCCTCCGAGCGGCGCGACGAGTTTGTACGGCAGGCGTGCGGCGGCGATGCCGCGCTCGAAAAGGAAGTCAGGTCCCTCCTCGCTTCCCATCAGAACCTCGGGAATTTTCTGGAAGGCCCCGCCATCGAGGCTGCGGCGAGGATGATCGCCATGGCCGAGGCAAGGGCGACCGGCGATGCGCTGCTGGGCCGGACCATCGCCCACTATCGCGTCCTGACGAAGCTGGGCAGCGGCGGGATGGGGGTGGTCTACGAAGCGGAAGACGTGCGCCTGGGCCGCCGCGTCGCTTTGAAAGTCCTTCCCGAAAGTTTGGCGCGCGACCAGCAGATCCTCCAGCGGTTCGAGCGCGAGGCCCGCATCGCGTCTTCCTTGAATCACCCAAACATCTGCACCATTTACGAAGTGGAAGAACACGAACGCAAGCCGGTCATCGTCATGGAATTGCTGGAAGGAGAGAGCTTGAGGGATCGAATCGGCAGAGGGCCGATCGCGATCGGTGAGCTTTTGGATTTTGCGATTCAAACGTTGGACGCACTGGAAGCGGCCCATGCCAAGGGGATCGTCCACCGTGACATGAAGCCCGGCAACATTTTCGTCATCGGTCAGGTGCGGGTGAAGATCCTGGATTTCGGATTGGCCAAGATGCAGCCGCCTGAGGTTGAGAAAGATGAGTCCGAAGAAGAATCGCTCACGCTGGACAATGTGATTCCGGGCACAACAGCTTACATGTCTCCTGAGCAACTGCGGGGACTAGAGATTGACGCACGCAGCGATCTATTTTCTTTCGGGGTGGTGCTTTATGAAATGGCCACCGGCCGTCGACCGTTCGTGGCCAAGAATCGCGTGTTGGTGATGAACGCCATCCTGAACGCAAAGCTAACCGCGGCCAGCAAAGTGAATCCCGCCCTGCCCGCCGCTCTTGACGCCATCCTCGCCCGGGCTCTGGAAAAAGACCGTGATAAGCGCTTCCAGCATGCTTCAGAAATCTGCTTGGAATTAAGACGGCTCAAAAGGGAAATGGAAAAAGCGCGCACCGGCGTTGCCACAGCCCATCCTCGGGTGTCTGATGACCGCCCGGTACGTTCAGTCTCAATTCTCGCGGCCATCCGCGACCGCTTCTCGGAAAAGCCAACGAATCGAGTGGAGACCCGCCCCGCCAACCTTCCGGTGCAGCGGACTGGATTTGTGGGGCGGGAGAAAGAAGTCGCAGCAGCGCAGGAGTTGCTGCTGCGCCCGGATATCCGACTGGTCACGGTCACGGGGCCCGGCGGAATCGGCAAAACGCGCCTCGCCTTGCAGGTCGCGAGTCGCGTGCTCGAACAATTTCCCGGCGGCGTTCATTTTGCTGCGCTTTCCTCGATCAGCGACCCCGGCTTGATCGCTTCCGTGATCGTCCAGACGCTTGGGATTCGCGAGGCGGGTGCGAAGTCCCCTCTGGGAAAGCTCAAGGAAAAACTACAACACTCGTTGCGCGGACCCATACTGATCCTGCTGGACAATTTCGAGCATCTGGTTGAGGCAGCGCCCACCGTGGCGGAACTTCTGGCGATGGGGCCCCATCTTAAGATCCTGGTCACGAGCCGAGCGGCGCTGCACGTGTACGGAGAACATGAATTTCCCGTACCTCCTCTGGCGGTGCCGGATTCGCGGTCCAAGCCAGCGGTTGAGGTCCTGTCACAGTACCCGGCAGTCGCACTGTTCGTCCAATGCGCCCTCGCCGTCAAGCCCGACTTTGAACTGAACTCGGAAAACGCGTCAGCCGTCACCGAGATTTGCGCCCGGCTTGATGGTCTGCCTCTCGCGATCGAACTCGCAGCCGCCCGAGTCAAAGTTCTTACGCCATCTTCCATGCGCACACGCCTGGCAAGCCGGTTGCAATTACTAACGGGCGGCGCGCGGGATCTGCCACAGCGCCAGCAAACGCTACGCGCTGCCATGGATTGGAGCTACGATCTACTCTGTCCCGCCGAACAAGTACTTTTCCGGAGGTTGTCGGTGTTTGCGGGCGGCTGCAATCTGGAAGGTGTGGAAGCGGTTTGCGATACCAAGGGCGATCTCGATTTGGACCTGCTCGACGGCATGGCGTCCATGGTGGACAAGAGTCTGGTGCAGCAGGTCGAGCAACCGAACGGCGAATCACGGTTCGCGATGCTCGAAACGATTCGCGAGTATGCCCTCGAGAAACTCGAAGGCAGCCATGAAGCAGCCGCGACCAAGCGCGCCCATGCCGCTTATTGCCTGGTGCTGGCGGAGGAAGAGGTTCCCGAACAGAGTGGAATGGAAAGTTCGGCATGGCTGGAACGCCTCGCAATCGAGCACGACAATTTTCGCGCGGGCCTGGAATGGCTGACCGAAACCGGAGATTCGGAATGGGGTCTGCGTCTGGGGACTGCCCTGCTTCGTTTTTGGGACATGCGGGAGTACCTCGCCGAAGGCAGGGACCGCTTGGACAAACTGCTCAAACTCCCAAGAGCGGCCGCTCCGACGAAGGGGCGCGGCCGCGCCCTTTTCGCTGCTGGAGTGCTGGCCGCTGCACAGGGCGACTTTCCTTCGGCTGATGCTCTTTTTGGGGAAAGCCTGGATATCGCGCGTCAACAAGGCGATCGGCAGGGTGTTGCCGTTTCGCTCAACGCGTTGGCGATCATGGCTCGGGACCAGGGCAATATCGGCATTGCCCGTTCTCTCTTCGAAGAGAGTTTGGATGAGTGGAAAGAGGTCGGCGATCAGAAAGCGGTTGCTCGTTCTCTGAGCAACCTGGCGAACATCGTCAAGCTCCAGGGCGACGATGCCCGCGCGCACGCTCTCTACGTGGACTGTCTCTTACTCTTCCGGGAACTGGGAGATCACCTCGGCGTTGCCTGGTCGACCAACCACCAGGGCGATGTGCTTCGCGGTCAGGGGGACTCTGCTGGGGCGTGGAAAATGTACGAACAAAGTCTGCAAATGTTTCGCGAGCTGGGAGACCGCTGGGGTATTGCGGGAACGCTCGCCGACCTGGGAGGTCTGGCGACGGGGCAGCGGAGTCATTCCACTGCGATCGAACTGTACCGGGAAAGCATCATCATCTTCCAGGAACTGGGTCATAAACGCGGAATTGCGCGCCTGCTCGAGGGTTTCGCGTGTTCTGCGGCCCTTCAGCTCGAGGCCGAGCGTTCTCTGCGTCTGGCGGGAGCAGCGGCTGCCTTGCGCCAGAACATTGGAGCTCCCCTGACGTCCGCGGAACAAGCCAGACTCGACGAGAGTCTGCAGCCGGCCTGGAAAGCTTTGACTGACACGGCAGGCGAGAGAGCATGGTCAGAGGGGTGGGCACTGCCGGTCGAGAAAGCGATTGAAGAAGTGCTGATGACCGAGCCGGCGTCTCCTACAGGTTAACCAAGAGCGCAGCCATTTGGTCGCGAAGGTTATTCCGCCGTGGAGGGGTCGATCATCCGCCGCACCGCCGAGATTCGATTGGCGGGGATCCCGGCACGACGGGCATGTTCCTGGATGGCCGTCTCGTCCGGGGCAAGATAAACGCAGTACACTTTGTCGCCGGTGATGTAGCTATGCAGCCATTGAATCCCGGGGCCCATTCCGTTCAGGACCTTGACCGATTTCTGCGAGAGCTCACGCAATTGCGCGTCGGTTAGATTCCCAGCTCCCGGAACTTCGCGTTCGATAACGAATTTAGGCATAAGACGACCGCAGACGAGCCTAAATGCTAGCATGCACGTGGAGCCCCTTCAAGGCGGCCTGGCCTAACACAGCTCGGTTACGAGAGATTGGCCGGGAGCAAATCTACGAGGTTGATTATGGACATTCGCACCCTTCAAAAGCCATTCAAAGACCAATACCGCGCCGACCCAACAACCTCGAAAATCACGCTCCGCGCCAAAGGCGGACAAACCGACGTTCCCATCACCTGTTCCGTGGACCTTGGCCGCGCCATCTACCAGGCGGAAGCCCACAAAGGAGTCGGTGGCGCAGGTGCCGGCGCCTGTTCCGGCGATCTCCTCCTCGGAGCTCTGGCAGCCTGTGCCCAGATCACCTGCCAAATGGTAGCCGCCGCCATGGCCATCCCGACTGAACGCATCGAAGTCACCGTAGAAGGAGACCTCGACCTTCGCGGCACCCTCGGGATCGCGAAAGACGTTCCCGTGGGCTTCGAGAAGGTTCAACTTAATTTCGACGTAATCGCTCCCACCGCCACACCAGACCAACTCCGCGCTTTGCGGGAGAAAACGGAGCAGTATTGCGTGGTGATGCAGACCTTAGTCAAGCCGCCGAAGTTGGAAACTAGATGGGCTGGTCAGAACTGAGCGCGCGATCATCGTTGCCCTACTTTTCCTGGCAGCCGTGTCCGCTCCTTCCGCGCCCCGCCCCGCATCTAACCAAAAGAGCACTGGAGCACCACCCTGATTCTCATTCGCATTCTTTTTCTAGCTCTGTTCCTCAGCCTGATCTTTGCAGTCCAGCGCTTCTGGTTTGTCCGCGCCTGGTCCTGGATCGCAACTCTGGCAAATCCCACTTGGCGCATCGGCCTGCACGTAGGCCTCATCATTCTCACTGTTGCTCTAGTCGTCGCCCTGCTCGATCCACTCCTCGGCCGCGCCATTTCCCGAACGCCGTTTGGCAGACCCCTGATCACACTCGCCAGCCTGTGGCTGGTAGCGTCTTTCTTTGGATACTTGGCGATCCAGTCCGTAGGCGCGGTTGAATACGTCACCAACCTCGCAGCCCGCCTGCGTCCCGGAACCGTAGCCGCGGGATTCAATCCGCAGCGCCGGGCATTTTTCCAGTACGCTGCGATCTTCGCCGGAAGCGTCCCATTCCTCGCCGCAACCTACGGATTCGCCGCCGGCCGCCTGCGCTACACCATCGAGCGCGTGGACGTCCCCATCGCCAACCTGCCTCCCGAACTCGACGGCCTGCGCATCGCGCAACTCAGCGACATCCACATCGGCGACTACATGCCTCCCGCCGAAATCGCCCGCGCCGTAGCCATGGCCAACGACCTGAATCCTGACATCGCCTTCGTCACCGGAGACTTCGTCAGCCGCGCAGGCGATCCCCTGGAAACCTGCATCACCGAACTAAGCCGCCTGCAAGCCCCGCTAGGCGTCTACGGATGCAACGGCAACCACGAAATCTACGCCGGAGTCGAAGACCAAGCCCAGCGCCTGTTTCAACAAAAAGGCATGCGCCTGCTCCGCGCCCAAAACACTGTCATCGAACACAACGGCGCCAGCTTCAACCTGTTAGGCGTCGACTACCAACGCGACCACATGGTAAGCGGCGGCAGCACCGGCCCCATGCTCCAAGAAATCGAACACCTGATCCGCCGCGACATGCCGAACGTCCTCCTCTCCCACAACCCCAACTCTTTCCACCGCGCCGCCGACCTTGGAATAGAACTAAGCCTCGCCGGCCACACCCACGGCGGCCAAGTAAAGTTCGAAATCGTCGACCACAGCGTAAGTCCGGCAAGGCTGATCACGCCGTTTGTCGCGGGACATTACACGCTGCCGATGGCGAAGACGAACGGCCACGCGACCGCGACTTCCACGAACCACGGCGCGAACAAGGCCGCCCTCTACGTGAATCGCGGCTTGGGGACTTTCGGATTTCCAGTGCGTATCGGCGTTCCACCGGAGATCACACTGCTGACATTGCGCAGAGCGTAGAACTCAATTGAAATTCTGACGAGGGTTATCGGAAGGGCACGGCTTCAACGCCGGTGCCCCATCCTAACGTCGCGTTTTTTGCGACGTTAGGATGGGGACGTTGAAGGCTATCACTCTTGGTCCAGACAATCGGTAAGCCCGGAGGAAAACTACTCTCGAGCGAACCCCGGACGGGGCACCCTCGAACCGACCTGCAATCCGATAAGCGGGGCCACCCACTTTTCAGACGCCCTGATACACCCATCCCAAAAACGACTTAGGACTCTGAAACGACTGTCCCCACTCCGCGTCGTAGCCAGCGGTGGGCTTGGCTGCGATCACTTCTTCCAGGGTCTTGCCCTGCTTCTTGAGCTTGGCGACTTTCTCGCGCGCCTCGACGAGCACATCGCGAAAGAGAGCAAGGTCAGCCTTCCCGGCTACTGCGCCGTGGCCCGGAATAACAATCGTCGTCGCGCTGACCTTCGCCATGTTCGCTTCCGCTGCGCGAATCTGCCCATCGATGCTGCCTCCGGTCGAATAGTCGATAAACGGATAATTGCGATTCCAGAACGTGTCTCCGGTGTGCAGAACATCGGCCTCGGTAAAGTGCACGGAGATGTCCGAATCGGTATGAGCGGGCCCGTAGTACTTGAGGGCAAGCGTGGAGCCGTTAGCGTGAACCGTGTACTCGTCCGGAAAAACCGTTGTGGGGATCGCTCCGGCAGGCGCAGCCGGAAAAGTGTAAACCCAGCCTTCGACGCGCGTGTCTACGGAAAGATGCTTGCGCGTGTTCTCGTGGGACAAGATGCTTGCGCCCGCCTGGTGAAGCCACTCATTGCCGCCGGTGTGATCGAAGTGCCAGTGCGTGTTGATGAGTTGCTTGATGGGATCCGCGTTGATGCCCGCGAGAGCCGCCGTAACGTTCGCCCGCGCGCTGACGATTTCCGCATCCACGAGCAGTTTTCCGTCCGGACCAGTAAGAACGGCTATGTTCCCACCGGGACCAAGCAGGACGCTGATGTTGCGCCGAAGGGATTGCACCGTGATCTTGGCTGTGGCGGATTCCTTTAGGGCGATTCCAACCAAACCTTCCTGGGAAAAGAGTCGGGGTGGTGCGAGACAAGTGGCCGCAACCGCGATACCACTCGAGATCAGAAACTGGCGCCGCGAAACTTCGTTGGCTACTCTGCTGTTCATCGATTTACTCCGCTTTTCGTGCTCTGGAACGTGGCCCGCATCTCCGCGAAAAGTATAACCGGGCGATTTGAGTCCCACTGTCAGTGTGCTCATTACGCCGGAAGACTGGTCCACTCACCATTCCTTCGCGACGACTCAACCACGGCAGAAATAAAGCGCATGCCCGCCACGCCATCATCGATCGTAGGCACCAGCAATGACGACGAATCCGCCGCTCGCCCTTCGATGCGGGCGCTGATCTGTTCCGCCATGTCGGCGTACAGTTGTGCGAACGCCTCCAGATAACCTTCCGGATGGCCCGACGGCACGCGACTGGCGTGCGCCGCGACCGGGCTCGCTCCCGGGCCGGCGCGGTAGATCATGCTCGGAGTCTTTCCCAGCACGGCGAACCACAAGCTGTTCGGCTCTTCCTGTTTCCATTCGATCCCGGCTTTTTCTCCGAATACGCGCAGACGAAGGTTGTTCTGGTTCCCGACAGCGACCTGGCTGGCCCAGAGCATGCCGCGAGCGCCTTCCGCAAAGCGCAGAATGATTTGCACGTTGTCATCCACGCGCCGGCCGGGGACGAAAGTGGAAAGCTCGGCAGCCAGCTCCCGGCAGTTCAGTCCCGTGACAAACGACGCGAGATTGAAAGCATGCGTCCCGATATCCCCGAGAGACCCTCCCGGGCCGCTCAGCGCGGGATCGGTGCGCCAGACCGCCTGCTTCTGTCCGGTCTTTTCGAGCGGAGTCGATAACCAGTCTTGCGCGTACTCCACCTGCACCACGCGAATCGGGCCGAGTTCTCCGTCCGCAACCATCTGCCGCGCCTGTCGAACCATCGGGTGGCCGGTGTAGTTATGCGTGACGGCAAAAAGAAGACCAGTGCGACGTACGATCTGCGCCAGGTCCAGCGCGTCTTCCAGCGTGGTCGTGAGCGGCTTATCGCAAATCACGTGGATGCCCGCCTCAAGAAACGCCTTGGCCGCCGGATAATGCAGATGGTTTGGAGTAACGATCGACACCGCATCGATGCGGTCTTGCCTGGCCGCTTCCGCGGAAGCCATCTCCGCGAAACTGCCATAGGCGCGGTCCGGCGCAATATGAAGATCGAGCGCAGCGGAGCGGGCTCTAACTGGATCTGACGACAGCGCTGCCGCCATCAGCTCGTAGCGGTCATCCAGCCGGGCGGCAATCCGATGTACCGCTCCGATGAACGCGCCCGGCCCGCCGCCTACCATTCCCAAACGCAATCGTCGATTCAATTTCACAGGTTTGTCCTTCGGTAAGGTTTCCATCTGGCTAGAAACCAGGAGCTAGAAGCTAACAGCTAAGAGCTCACTCCAACCCCAGCATCCGCCGATTCGCCGCCTGATCACTGCCGCCAGCTGCAAAGTCATCAAACGACCGCGCCGCCGTCTGAATAATATGGCGTGCAATAAAGGGAGCGCCCTCGGCCGCGCCCTGCTCCGCGCTCTTGATACAGCACTCCCACTCGAGGACCGCCCATCCGTCAAACCCATACTGCGTGAGCTTGGAAAAAATGCTTTTGAAATCCACTTGCCCGTCGCCCAGCGAGCGGAAGCGTCCAGCCCGCTCGGCCCACGGCTGGTATCCGCCGTAGACACCCTGCCGTCCCGACGGACGAAACTCCGCGTCCTTCACATGAAACATCCTGATGTGCTCATGATAAAGATCGATGAACGCCAGATAGTCGAGCTGCTGCAAGACAAAATGGCTGGGATCAAACAGCAAATGGCACCGGGGATGGTTCTTCACCCGCTCCAGAAACATCTCGAACGTCGCCCCATCGTGCAGATCTTCTCCCGGATGAATCTCGAAACATAGATCCACTCCCGCTTCGTCGAATACCTGCAGGATGGGCAGCCACCGCGCCGCCAGTTCCTCGAACGCAGTATCGATAAGCCCGGCAGGCCGTTGCGGCCACGGGTAAACATAGGGCCAAGCCAGCGCCCCAGAAAACGTGACGTGCGCTTTCACTCCCAGATTTTTGGACGCCCGCGCCGCCAGTTTCAACTGCTCCACCGCCCACGCCTGCCGCGCTCGTGGATTCCCTCGCACCTCTTGGGCGGCGAATCCATCAAACACCGCGTCATAAGCGGGATGCACCGCCACCAACTGCCCTTGCAGATGAGTGGAAAGTTCGGTGAGCTGCAAACCGTGCTTGGCCAGCGCGCCTAGCACCTCGTCACAATACGCCGCGCTCTCCGCGGCCAGCTTCAAGTCAAACAGGCGGCCATCCCAGCTTGGAATCTGCACGCCTTTGTAGCCCAGGCCGGCGGCCCAACGCGCGATGTTGTCGAGAGTATTAAAAGGAGCGGCGTCTGCCGCGAACTGGGCGAGGAATATGGCCGGACCGCGGATCGTTTTCATGATGTGCGAGCTCCCGTGCGTCGGTACGAACCGCCTATATCTTAAACTCGCGGACGGCGTCCCCCGCACCACCCAGGTTGGCCAGCCGCATCTCGGAATACTTGCGCGAAAGAATCACTCCCGGCGCGCCAGCGGTGAAAGCAGCCAGCACTGCTTCCTTCACGCTTTGCGGCGTGCGCTTGCTGTTGTTGGCTTCGGTCGGAATGTCTACATCGATGCCTGCCCAGATTTGAGTGTTCGTCCCGGCCACGCCCGCCAGCGCGCGTTTGGTCTCGCGAGAAAC
Source organism: uncultured Acidobacteriota bacterium (assembly GCA_963799305.1). Classification (GTDB taxonomy): domain Bacteria; phylum Acidobacteriota; class Terriglobia; order Terriglobales; family Acidobacteriaceae; genus Acidiflorens. The sequence goes on from CAWCWX010000009.1 coordinate 121,592, forward strand.
GTAATCGGCAGAAAGTCCTGTGTAGGGGATCTGCTCGTAGCTGCGCTCTTTGTATCCCATCACGTCGTAGGTAAATTCCGTCAGCTGTTCTTTCGAGAGGTCCCCGTAAAGCGTCGAGCCGATATTGTCCACATACAGAGCCATGCGCTCGCCGCCGCAGTTGTTGTACATCACGACCTTGATAAAGTCGGAATATTTCGAGAGCTCGTGCCAGTCCTGTTCCGCGCGGTAGATGGGATTAAACGAACTGTTGTGCCAGATGTGCCAACCGACCGGAATCGACGGCTTGGCTGTCTTTACCGTTTTGTAGAGTGCGGCGTAGGTTTCGCGAAGACTGTCGGTGAAGAACATTTCCCACGCGGCCAGTTCGGGATACCGCAACAAGATTCGCCAGAATTCAACGTAGTAGCCGTCGGACGGGCGTTTGCCGCCGCGCGCCGAACGAACGAATTTTTCCAGCTCCAGAAATCCCAGCCGCGCGCGCTCGGGATTGATCCCGCGCTCTTTCGCTTTTCTCTGACAATACTCGCAAAAGCAGGTCACGTTCCCCGGATCGATTGGCGGTGTGTCATGCGTGGCCCCCAGACTGTCGGAAAGCGCGCCCTGCCGCTCGGATCCCCACATGATTCCGTCGATTTCATAGGAGCGGGCAAAATCCTCGACCAGGCCGGTGAAGAAATTCCGGTAGTCGGGATTATTGACACACAGCGTCTCCATGTTCCGTCCGTACAAATCTCTCTCCTGGACTTTTTCGATATTCGGCAGGTCGGGACGAAACACGTCCTCCATCCAGCAGATGACCTTCATACCGCGCTTTTTAGCGGCCGGTAACACTTCAGCCAGGATGTCGAGGTCGCCGTGGTCGGGAGCGTGAGCAGGCCGGATAACGGTGTTCTTGTAATACTGAGGATGCGGGGTAGCGAAGTTGCCGCCGTGATAATTGAGATCGTACTCCTGCTTGCCGTGATCAGGCAGAGGATACCCCGGAATCTGCCGTCCGGCGATGCCGCGACCGTAAGTGAACACCGCAAGAAACAGCGTATTCACGCAGGCACGCTCCTGAAGCACATCCAACACTCTCTCGGTGCCTTCATCCACAAACGAAATGGCTCCGACCTGGATGCCGATCATCTTGGACGAGGAAGCAGCAGCCTGGCCTGAAATAGGCATGGCCAACGCGGCGGTAGCTCCGGCACCGATTTTCAGAAATTCGCGGCGATTCACATCCAGATTGAACATGGACTACTCCTGCTTTCTCTGGTAGCAGCCGAGGTCGATCTTTCGGGATTTGACGCGCGGCGAGCCGTCGAGATCCAGTTCTCCGACTGGCGCCACGTCGGCCACGCCCGCAGCGATCGCCGGCGAATCTCCGCGTAAATGAAAGTCCTCGGGGGCGTTAATAAAGTGCGGGTCCAGAAAACGCGAATGCCGGTCATTTCCAGTTGAAGCAACATATTTTTCGAATCCCGTCACCGTCGCATCAACCGCCTTCCACGCGCTCGAATTCGCTCCTGCGGTGCAGTAGTAAAGGTTGTGATCGATCATCACGGGCGGATGGTCACTTTTCACTTCAGACTTGTTGAGCGACATGAGGCATCGCGACCCGGCGTAAACGATGTTGTTGGCAAAAATATTCTCCGTCATGTTCCACTGCATCTGGAATTCACCAGCGCCGGTTCCCGACGTATCGTTTTCGTAGAGCGTGTTGTTGAGCACTGTGCAGTGATCGGTGCGACCTCGCTCCGGCGCATAGCCTCCGATGGAAACACCCGCGGTGTGGCAATGATAGACAAGGTTATTTCGCGCAATGACGTAGCTGGTGGCGCGGTCCTTGTGCTCACTCGCCAGCTCGATGCCAAAGTCCACATCGTGAATCACATTCTGTTCGATCAGGATTCTGGTGCCGCCGTCCACATAAATGCCATCCGAAGATTCATCCTCACGATAAGCCGGATTTCCCTTCGATGTGATGTTGTAAACCAGATTGCCGCTGACGATCCCGTCGCGAGCCTGGTCGACCGCAGGATCGGGCGCCGTGCGCTCGAAACCGATCACGTCGATTCCAATGTTGTTGTTGTCGTGGACAATGTTGTGCGTGATGCGGAAGTTCGTGACGTTTCCGTTTACCACTAAAGACTCGCTCGAACCGGTTTTGAGGTGATGCACTTCATTACCGTCAATGATCAGGTCCGTGATCGGAGCCTGGACGTCGGTGCCGTAGACCGCAATGCCGAATGCGTTCGCCCCGTGTCCCGGTCCATCACGACCGTCAAAATTCTGCTCGATGTGATGGACGTTATTCTTCAGGAGTTCGATATGGGAACCCGACCCCATGACGTCGATACCCAGCGGGGCGGCCTGATGTTCGGCAGTGCGGTAGTTGCGAATTTCAAAGCCTTCGATCCGCACATAACTCTGGTTGTGAATCGTGAGCACGCCGGTTCTGTTGGCGGGAGTAAGGCGCGCCGCCTCCAGCACCGCCGTTTCGCCAGGGTAGCTTCTCAGGGTTATGAATCCGTCGCTGGCGTTGCCGGATATGTGAATGCTCACCAGTTCTTCGTAGATTCCACCGCGAACGTTGACCATACTACCCGCCCGCGCCGTATCTGCGGCGTGTTGCACGGTGCGCCAGGGCGCCGCTTGCGTCCCCGGATTCGAATCATTACCGGTCGTCGCCACGTAAAAGGAAGAGTTCGGCTGGCCGAGCGCTCTAGAGACGGAAGCAAGCAATATTGCGAAGATCAAAAACTTCATGCGCTCCACTCCTCTACACCAGCGGCTGATCAGGCTTGTAATTGTGGCGCAGGGTCAACGACCCGTCCGCATTCACCTTCTGCCGGCACGCCCATCGCACCGGATGACGCACGCCTTTCACTTCGAGCTCAGCTTTCAGCCGCAGCCCCTGCCACGCGACGCCCGCAGGCAGCATCAGCATCGCCTGATGAATACCAATCGGCTTCGGATAGCCTGCGTCGACGCAGCCGGACACATTGACCTTATTGTCTTCACTGAACACGGTCAGCCGAAGCACTCCCGGAACCGGCGTGATGCCATCATTGGCGAGGCCGACCACCAGGCCGTCCACTCCATCACGCTTGAAAGTCCAAATGAACGACGGCCGGATGCGATAGCCGATCCGGCGCGCCATCTCGTCAATCGGCCCGGGATATTTCTCGTAGTAGCTCAAAATGCTGCGCGCCGATTGCTTGTGCCAACTCCACACCGACAGATAGTTCACGCCCACATCGGCTGCGTGAGAAATGATTTGCTCGTTGTAAGTAATCCCGTCTTCGTCGATCTGAAGTTCCTTCGGATCGCCGGTGGTGAAACCAACCTCGCAGATCGCCGCCGCCCACGGCGGACGGTAGCTCAACGCCTCGATCTGCGTGTTCTCAATAAAAATTGTGTCCGTGCGCAGCCAATTGCCGGTGCGCATCGTGCGGTCGAGCATGTCGGCGTTGCCCACGTTGCTGAAGTCGGGCTGTGTGTTGGTGGCGAGCGGAACTTTGGTCCAATGCTCGAGTTGCACCTCGAACATCGACGCCCAAGTCTGTTCCGCGACCAACTGGCTGGGGAACGGATTGCCCTCGTAGGGCCACGTGTGCCCCTCGCCCCAGAAGCCATACATCATCGTGTCCATGAACTCGACTTGCGGATGCCCATTCAGTTCCGCCGCCAGTAGCTCATTCAATTCGCGAAAAGCAGCCTGATACGCCGGATGATCGTAACGCGGCACGCGGTTATCCTTCTTGTAGCGCATCTCCGCAGGATTGCCCTTCCACTCGCCTTTGAGCTTTACGGTTGGAACCTGGTCAAGAAGAAAGTCCGGCATCCCCGGCTCAGGCACGTCAGGATTCTCCAGCTGAACCCGGAACCCGATGCGCTTGTCGTAGCGCCGAGCCAGTTCGAACGCAATCTTCCACCACTCCGCGAAATCGAGCCGCCCCGGCTGCTTCTGCACTTCACGCCAGTTCGGGCGCAGGTACACCTTCTGCACAAACGGCAGCTTGACCAGATCCTCCAGAGTCTGTTCCTGCGTCTGCCCGGGAACATGAAGCGGCCCAGTATCGTCGGAAAGATAGGCGACCAGCCCCATGCCGTAATTGCTCACGATGTCCCGCGACGGAGAAGTAATCATCGACACATCGCTCTCCGGCACCACCGCGCACGGCCCATACTGCGGAAAGGGCCCTTGATAGAGCCGGTCGGGAACCGCCGGCCCTGATCCCCAGTCGTATTTGTCCCAATTGTGTTCCGGCATGGAAGCCTCGGCGCTGGCCCTGAGCAGCCCGACCGAGAGTCCTGTTGCAGTGGCGGCTTTCAAGAAGTTCCGTCGATCCATGATTTCTCCGTCCAAGCAGAAGTTCGGCAACAAGCGCGCGATACCGCAAATAGTACATCACACTCGAAATAAAACGAAAGTGTATGAAATAATTCGTAATAATGGGCTGGCAGGGTGCACAATCGAAAATCGACAGTCCGCTGAAGGGTGGATCTTGACCTTGAACGAGCAACGCCAGGATTTGAGTACCCAACTATCGGAGCGATTGCGTAGCAATCGCCTGACAGGGAAAGGTGGCATCTACGCGGTGTGCTCCGCTCACCCTGCGGTGATCGAAGCGGCCTTCCAACAATCCTTGGAAGATGGTTCGGTGCTGCTGGTGGAGTCGACGTCAAGCCAGGTGAACCAGTTCGGCGGTTATACCGGACTGACGCCTTGCGAGTTTGCGGAGTTCGTCTATTCCGCGGCGAAAAGGGCCGGACTGTCAGCCGATCGAGTGTTACTCGGCGGGGATCACGTTGGCCCTTTTCCGTGGCGGCAGGAAGAGTCGCTTTCAGCACTCAGTAAAGCTCGCGGATTGGTACGCGATTGTGTCCTTGCGGGATACCAGAAGATCCACCTCGACGCGAGCATGGCATGCGGCGACGACGAGAAGGGAAGCCTCACCGAGCGAACGGTTGCCGACCGGGCCGCTATTTTGTGCCAGGCAGCAGAGGAAGCGTGCCGGGAATTGCCGTCAGGCCTTCCCGAACTGGTTTATGTGATCGGAACCGAGGTTCCCGCGCCAGGCGGAGAATCTGTTGACGCTCACTCTCCCGTAGTAACGAAGCCAGAGGACGCTCATCAAACCCTCGAAACCTTCCGTCTTGCATTTGCGGCGCGAGGACTGTCGTCTGCCTGGGAAAGGGTGATCGCGTTAGTGGTTCAACCGGGAGTAGATTTCGGATCCAATTCGATCTTCGACTACGATCGTGCCAAAGCGCAGTCGTTGTCTGCGGCGCTGTCAAAGTATCCCGGAATTGTCTTTGAAGCACATTCCACGGATTACCAGTCTCCTCAGGCCTTAGCCCAGATGGTGAAAGACCATTTCGCGATCTTGAAGGTGGGTCCATGGCTGACCTTTGCCTACCGGGAGGCAGTGTGGGCTTTGAGCGCCATGGAGCGGGAATTGCTCATAACCAGCTCGGAACGTCAGATCTCGCGCGTTCGCGAAGCCTTGGAAGCGGCGATGCTGCACGACCCTACTCACTGGCGCTCTTACTATCACGGTGATGAAGACGAGGTGCGCCGCGATCTCACATATGGTTACAGTGATCGCTGCCGGTACTATTGGAACCAGCCTGCGGTTCAGCACGAGATCACACGCCTGTTCGACAATCTCGGCGAAAGACCGATTCCTCTTACCCTCGTGAGCCAGTTTCTGCCGCTGGAATATGAAGCAATCCGGGCCGGGGAATTGAAACCAGTTCCCGAACGAATGGTTCAGCATCACATTCGACGGGTTCTCCGTGTGTACGCTGACGCGTGCTCAGTAAAGCAGCTTCCTAACGTAGGGTTCCCTGGCTGAGATGAGATTCATCCTCACCAGAAAGCATGAACCGTGGCAGAAGAGAAAGGTGTTCTATGTCTTCGACTGGAAAAGCGTTTACGCAAGCTTGCGATACCCGATATGGAAAGCTGAAGATTAAGATCGCCTCAAGCCTCTGCAAGACGACCTTTGCTCTCGCCATTGTGTTCTCAGCATGGCTACCGACTGGTGCTGCGGATGTCTCCATGAGCACGCCTCAGATTCAAGGGGAGCACCTGAGAATTGAATTCGATCGCACCCTGCACAGCCGCGTGATCGCCCGCTTTGACGGTCACGAGACAACGATGGGGCCCTTTGTTGCCAGTGAGCGAGTATCGACCACAGACAAAAACTGGACTGAGTTTTCGCTGGTCTCGCAAAAGCGCGATCGGGTGAACGATGCGGTCGGAGCGGGCGTGCGGCTCATCGTGTTGGGGAAGGCCGGACCACTTACCAAACAAGTCTCGGTCACGATCTACGATGAATTCCCCGCGATGGCCTTCTTTGATGTCACTTATACCAACACCGGTGCGGCCAAACTCGCCGTCAAAGGCTGGACCAACAACGCCTACACGGTAAACGCCCTGCGCAGCAGCCGCGTGCCGGCCTTCTGGTCTTACCAGAGCGGTTCCTACGAGAAACGACCAGACTGGATCGTGCCGCTGCACGCCAAATTCCGGCAGGAGAATTTTCTCGGAATGAACGCCAGCGACTACGGCGGCGGCACGCCGATCATTGATGTCTGGCGCCGCGATGTTGGCGTCGCTGTAGGACACGTCGAGCCGCGGCCAAGGCTGGTTTCCCTGCCTGTGTCGATGCCGGATTCTGGTCACGTTGACATCGCCGTGAACTATCGGCACGCGAGCACGCTCGCCCCGGGAGAGAGCCTCGCAACATTTCGTACTTTCGTAGCCGTCCACCAGGGAGACTACTTCCGCACACTGGCCGACTACCGCCGCTTCATGATGAAGAAGCCAGGATTTGAAACACCCGCAACTCCCGACGGCGCGTTCGGCGCCATCTGGTGTGCATGGGGATATGGCCGGACGATGCAGCCCAAACAGCTGCTCGACACGCTGCCGACGGTTAAGCGCTTAGGATTCGCCTGGGTAACACTCGACGACGGATGGCAGAACAACGTCGGCGATTGGGCTCTCGATCCCAAAAAATTTCCCCATGGCGACGCGGACATGAAAGCTCTGGTTGACAGTATCCACAAGGAAGGTTTTCGCGCGCAGCTCTGGTGGTCGCCGCTCAGCGCCGTACCCAACTCTGAACTACTGAAGGATCACCTCGACTACGAATTGCTGAATCGCGACGGTTCTCCACGAAAGGTTTCCTGGTGGAACTCCAACTACCTCTGTCCCGCCGATCGGCGAGTGGTGGAATATCACAAGGCTCTGGTACGAAAGATTCTGCTGGATTGGGGTTTCGATGGTCTGAAACTCGACGGCCAGCATATGAACGGCGTTCCGGCATGCTACAACCCCGCTCATCACCACGACCGGCCGGAAGCATCGGTAGAGGCGTTGCCCGACTTTTTCCGCGAGATCTACGAAACCGCCCAAAAAGTGAAGCCCGGCTCGCTGGTGGAGTTCTGCCCCTGCGGCACCGCCTATTCCTTCTTCACCATGCCGCATTTCAACATGTCCGTTGCTTCGGACCCGGAGAGTTCGTTCCAGGTTCGTTCCAAGGCGAAAACGCTAAAAGCCTTAATGGGAGACTCGATCCCTTACTTCGGCGATCACGTCGAACTCAGCGACGGAGGAGATGACTTTGCGTCCACAATCGGCGTCGGTGGCGTCGTGGGAACGCAGTTTGTCCTGCCCTCGCTGGCGGAGAAGCGCAGCAAATCCGATCTGACGCCATCACGTGAAAAAGAGTTCGAAACCTGGCTGCGCATCTATCGCGAAAAAATGCTCTCGCAAGGCCAATATCTCGGGCAACTCTACGACATTGGTTTTGATAAGCCCGAGACGCACGTCATCCGCAAGGAGAAGACTCTGTACTACGCCTTTTACGCTAAGCATTGGAAAGGCCCCATTGAACTTCGCGGTCTGGAAGGGGGAACGTATAACGTCGTTGACTACGTCAAGGGCACGAAACTTGGGACAGTATCGGGACACAATCCTCACCTGACCGTTGAGTTCGAAAAACATCTGCTTTTGGAAGTGCGGCCGCAGTGAGGTTACTGCGCGGACTTAATCTGGGTAGTCGTGAGGCTTGAGGGATCTCCTTCGCCATGGCAAAGTATCTTTGCGTCGAGCGATTATCTTTCAAGAGTTAGTCCTACGGGGTGAGGAAATATGGGTCTCGACCTGGTTGTAGAGGGCTGCCCAAAACCCGGACATGAAGAAGAATGGCGTCGCCTATTAGAACGTTCTTTCGCTGATGAAGAACTGTCGAAGACTGAGGTTGCGCGTTTCACCGAGATTTGCATTCCGGGCCACGAGCGCATCGGCGCACCGCGGGTTGGGTACGATGACGCCGCAAACCAATGGATACTGCAAGCACGGAAAGCGAAAACACCCGACGAGATGGCGGCCGTGTTGAAGGAATTCGAGGGATACTACGTCGTGCGTCTCATAGAGTGCGACGGTGTGCCGAAGTATTCGAGCGGAGGCTCATACGAAGGAGCGGATGAAACGAGTTTTCGCGGGGCTTTTTTCAACGACTGCAAGAACGTGCTGAGTAAGCACTTATTGAACGAGGCCTGGAAGCACAAATTCCCAGAGGAGGCTGTTGTGTATGGCAAAGCGATGCTGGCGGCAGCTGATGCGGCGGAAAGCGGTGGCGGAGGGAACCAACCGCGTAGTCTTCTATCGCGACTGGGCTTGAGGAAAGAACACAAGGCGGCTCCAATTGCAGAGCAACTCGACATTGTGCGAGCGGCCGGGCGATGGTTCATTTTCTGGGGCGAGCGCGGACACGCCATCCGTGCGTGGTTCTGAGGGAAGAGCACACGAAAAAATTGGGACATCGCGGGGACAAGGACAATGCGGCCGTCAACCCCTGCCGTGATTCTCGATCTCTTTAAACTGTCGAATCTCGACATTACCGTCGGAACTAGGCGATGATTTTGACTTTCCGCGCCTGCCGGAGTTCGTCCAGCGTCGTACCGGAGCGATAAGCCTTTGGGTGGCGCCGCGTTCACCGCTGCGATTCAGGCCCACGCTTACCGGCCTTCTGGAATGTCCTCGACATCCCCCAGTTCGTTCTCATACACCACAAGCAGGTGTCGAAAGACCACAGCCGTCGGCCTCCAGTCGCCGTGCAGCGCCGCAACGCCCGCATTGCTGTAGCCCGATTTGGGTCTTGGGCGTAGCCGCACAAACGGCGGCAGGCCATATCGGACCGCAAGAAAATTAGCCCAAAGTCGCGCAGTGCGTCCGTTGCCATTCGCAAACGGGTGAATCCGCACCCACTCGGCATGGGCCCAGGCGCACAGATCGAGCACCGCTTCTCTTTGATCGTCGTCTGGGTTTTGATTGAAAGGAAGTAGTGCGTCCAACTCAGCGACGAGTGTCTGAAGCTTGCTCTCGAATCGTTGCAGCTCGCTGGCAACAAGTTGCGAGTCCACGCCCCAGTTTTCGCCAACTCTTACCTGGACGTGCTCAATCTCCGGTTCACCACGGAATCTGCCAATGTAACAGGGGTTGCCGTCTGTGGGCTCCAGACCCTCCATGAAGAGGACCTGCCAACTACGCGCCAGTTCTCGGTTTGGAGCTGCCCGCTGCTCCGCATCCCGAACAATTTGCGCCAGTACTGTTTCCAGATTCCGACGCAGCTGGGGACTATCTTCGTCCCAGTCAGCCATGCAAAAGTTCTCGAATCTTAGCCTGTACCGGCCCTGCCGATTGCGGCTTTCCCCCGACAAACTTGCCGTCGACGAAGTGGCCCACTACGGGCTTGCCTTCTACGGGATCTTCGATGGTCGCTTCCGCTTCCACAAAACCGGCGATCGCTTTGCGAAATCCGGGATCGCGCTTCCGATAGTCCCGCAGGTCCGCCAGGCTAGCCGCCAAAGTCCGCTCGCGGGGACTCTGTTCGCGGAGGTAGATTTTGACCGCGTCATTCAAGATCTGATTGATCGGACGCCCTTCGATCTTGCTGAGCCTGTCAAGCGCCGCCCGCTCCTCGGGATCAATGCGAAATGTGAACGGGATACCGGGCATATATCTAGACTATGCGACACCGAATGTGATGTCAATATCCATTTGTGACATCACTGCGGTGTGAAGTTAGGAAGGGGTCTGGCGATCCGCCCAGTTGGGTGCCCGGCAGTGCCGAACGTGGTATAATTTCATGTCAAGCCCAGTCAAATAATGCCTCTAGATGCACGAACTTAGCTACTTTCGCGGCGCCAAGGTGCCTGCGGATCAAAACTCCGCCCGGATGGGTCAAAAACAACGCCCCATCCCTGTGCGATCTCTTACTAAGAACCGAGAACTGAGAACCGAGAACTGACTTTCATGCCTGACGATCCCAAAAACCCCGAACTCCCCCTGACTCCTCCTCCCGGCGGCGATGGACAAGGTCCCGGCGCCCTCAATATTCAGCCTGTCAATATTGAAGAGGAGATGAAGCGGTCGTATCTCGACTACTCTCTGTCGGTCATCATTGGCCGTGCGCTGCCTGATGTTCGCGACGGCCTCAAACCCGTCCATCGCCGCATTCTCTACACCATGCAGCAGATGGGTCTCCGCCCCGGCGGTCCCACGCGCAAATGCGCTCGCATCGTCGGCGACGTTATGGGCAAATACCATCCCCACGGTAACCTCGCCGTCTACGACGCGTTGGTTCGTCTCGCGCAGCCCTTCGCCATGCGCGCGCCGTTAGTTGATGGTCAGGGAAATTTCGGGTCGGTCGACGGTGATCCCCCCGCAGCCGATCGTTACACCGAAGCGCGTCTCGCGCGTGTTTCAACCGCGCTGCTCGAAGATCTCGACAAAGAAGCCGTAGATTTTTATCCCAACTACGACGGCACGGAAACGCAGCCCGCGGTTCTGCCCGCGCGTTATCCGAATTTATTGGTGAATGGCTCGGACGGAATCGCCGTCGGCATGGCAACAAAAATTCCGCCGCACAATCTCACCGAGATCGTCGACGCCACCATCACACTGGTGAACAATCCCAACGCGCAGCTGCCGGAAATTTTAAAATTCGTACAAGGCCCGGATTTCCCCACCGCCGCCATCATTCACGGCCGCGCCGGAATCTTCGAAGCCTACCGCACCGGCCGCGGACGCTTCATGATGCGCGCCCGCGCCGCCATCGAGACTTTCAACAAAGACCGCCAGGCCATCATCGTCACCGAGATTCCCTACCAGGTAAACAAAGCCCGCCTGATCGAGCGCATGGCCGATCTGGTCAACGACAAAATCATCGAAGATATCTCCGACATCCGCGACGAAAGCGATCGCGACGGCATGCGCATCGTCATCGAACTCAAGCGCGGGGCCGAACCCCAGATCGTCCTCAACCAGCTCTACAAAAACACCTCGATGCAGGAAGGCTTCAGCATGATCCTGCTGGCCGTAGTCAACGGCCAGCCGAAAGAGATGGGCTTGATCCAGGCGATCAAGCACTTCATCGACCATCGCGTCGACGTCGTCCGCCGCCGCACCGCGTATCTATTGCAAAAGGCGCAGGACCGCGAGCACATCCTGGAAGGCTATCTCACTGCGCTCGATCATCTCGACAACGTAATCACGATCATTCGAGCGAGCGCGAATCGCGCCGATGCCCGCGAGAACCTGGTCGCCTACTTTGGCGGCAAGAAGATTGACATCAACGTCACCGGCCGCGCTCCCAAACTGAACGCCGAAAAGCCATTCACAGCGCGGCAAGCCGACGCGATCCTCGAACTGCAACTGCATCGCCTGACCAAACTCTCGATCGACGAAATCTCGAACGAGCTGAAACAGGTCCGCGAAGCCATTGAGGAATTCCAGTCGATCCTGAACTCCGAGAAAAAACTGCGCGGCGTCATCATCAAAGAGCTTGAGGAAGTGAAGAAACTTTACGGCGATGCCCGCCGCACCGTGATCGAAGACGAAGCCGCCGAGATCCTCCTCGAAGACCTGATCGCCGACGAGCAGGTAGCCGTCACCGTAAGCCACGGCGGCTACATGAAGCGCACGCCAATCTCCACTTACCGTATGCAGCGCCGCGGCGGCACCGGACGCACCGGCATGAAGACGCGCGACGAAGATTTCGTCGAGCATCTTTTCCTGGCGTCGACTCACGCCTACATCCTGATCTTCACCAACACCGGACGCGTCTTCTGGCTCAAGGTCTACGAAATTCCCGACATCGCCGCCGCCGGCAAAGGCAAACACGTCGGCAACCTGGTCGCTCTGCAACCGGGAGAAACTGTCCGCACCATGCTCGCCGTGCGTAACCTGGAAGAAGAAGGCCGCTACATTTTCTTCGCCACCAAAAACGGCACCGTGAAGAAGACCGAGCTGAAAGATTTTTGCCACGTCATGTCCCGAGGCATCATCGCCATCGGCATCGACAAGGGAGACGAGTTAGTCGGAGTTACTCTCACCGACGGGGCGCAGATCATTTTCCTCGCCTCCCATGACGGCCAAGCCATTCGCTTCGACGAAGCTGGAGTCCGCCCAATGGGCCGTCCTGCCTACGGAGTACGAGGCATGAACCTCGACAAGGACGACTACATCGTCGGCATGGCCACCACTCCCAAAGACGCCAAAAAAGCCGAGGCCGACGCCGAAAGTATCAAAGCCAAAGCCGGAGTAGAAGCCACCGCCACCGACGAGACCTTACCCATCAAAGGCTCGCTGATCCTCTCCGTAACTGAAAACGGCTACGGCAAACGCACTCCCGCCGACGAATATCGCCTGCAAGGCCGAGGCGGCTCCGGCGTCATCAACGTAAAGACCACCGCCCGCAACGGCAAAGTAACCGGCATCGCGCAGGTCTCGGAAGATTCTGAAGTCATGCTGATCAGCCAATACGGCAAAATCATCCGCATGGACTCCAGCACCATCCGCGAATCCGGCCGCGCTGCGCAGGGCGTCCGCCTACTCTCCCTCGAACCCGGAGACCGAGTAGCCGCCGCCGTAGTCATCGCTCCAGTAGAGGACAACGGCAACGGCACGCTGATTCAATAAGCGGGGAGGAAGACTCGCGTCTCCAGAGCACTACGTCAGGCAGCTTGCCCAGTGCGCGCTCAGCGGCTACTCGAATCCCATGCGTCGCGACAGAGATTCAAAGCGCGGATCGGTGCGGATGGAGTTCCACTTGGGATCGACTTTGAGAAAGGTCAGCCGTACGTCGCGCTCGTCGAAAGCCTTCTCCAGCCACTTGAAAGTTTCGTTCCTGTCGCCGAGGCCGCAGTAGATCACCGCGACCGTCTGCGGAGGAAGATATCGTTCGGCGAAACGCGACTTGAGATCATCCACGATCGCGAGCGCCTGCGGCCGATTGCCGGTCCGGGCGAAGGCATAGCCGATGAGGGAGATGGTCTCCGAGTTCCCGCCTGACGACTCCCGCGCTTTGGTCAGCAAGTCGATCGCCTTCTCATATTCGCCGGCTTCGATGCAGACGCGTGCCAGCGCGAGATTCGCTACCCAGAAATTCGGGTCCAGTTCCAGCGTCTTCTGGGCTTGATTTCTGGCCTCGTCATCCCGCCCTGCCCAGTGCAGGAATTGCGCCTGGTTGGCATTGACGATCAGCGACAATGGGTCGGCATTGATGGCCCGTTGACCTTCGGCGATGGCTTCGGCATGACGGCCCACAGCGTCCAGCATGACCGCGTAGCCCATATGCGCGTCACTGCTATTCGGATTCAAGGCGATCGCATGTTGGAATTCCACTTCCGCCTGGGACCACTCCCAATCGAACCAGAGCTTGCAGAATCCCAGAGCCATGTGCGCGTCGGAAATGTCGCCGTCGATTTCGAGCGCTTTGATGGCGGCGGCCTTGGCTTTCGGGAAGGCGTCCTTTGGGTCCACATCGCTGGTGATGGGCAGCCTCCGATAGGCTTCGGCCACACCGGCATAGGCTAGCGCATAAGTGGGGTCGGCATCGATGGCCTGCTGAAAAAACTCGATGCCTTTTGTGATGGACTGCCGGGTCGCCTTGCCGATGTGATAGCGACCCTTGAGATAGCAGTGGTAGGCTTCGACGCTGTCGGTATGACGGTGGGTCAGTCTCTGTTTTTCATCCGGACTCAGGCCGAGCGCGAGGGCCGCGGCTACTCTTTCGGAAATCGTATCCTGTACGGAAAAGACGTCGGTAAATTCTTCATCGAATTTTCCAGTCCACAACGCGGCGCCGTCGCGCACTTGAATGAGGCGGGTGGTGACGCGGATGTGGTTGCCGTTCCTCTGAATGTTGCCGTCCAGTACCGACTCAACCCCTAACTCGCGGCCCGCGGTCAGCGCGTCCTGATCGAGACTGTTGTACTTGCGGACCGAACTCAAGGGTCGCACGGTGGTGCCGCGGCTGCCGCTGAGGCGCGCAATCAGCGTGTCGGCCATCCCCAACTCCAGCGCCTCATCGCGCGAATCCGCGGTGAGTGGCTTGAAGGGAAGCACCGCGAGACTTGCCGCGGAAGAAGCCGTGACGGCTAAAGGCTGCGTGCGGACCTTCGCAACGAAGCGGTAACCTCGACCGGGAACCGTCACAATGAAACGGTTCTCGCCCCGGCTCTCTCCCAGCAAGCGACGCAAGGTGGAAATGTTCTGGTTGAGATTATTTTCCTCGACAATGGTGTCGGGCCAGATCGCTCGAATCAACTCGTCTTTTTCTACCAGGTCTCCGTGCTGACGCACCAGGTACAGCAGGGTTTCAAAAACCTTGGGTGTGAGCGTGACCGGTTTGCCAGCGCGCAACAGAAGGTGTTTGGCCGCGTCGACACGAAACTCTCCGAATTCATAGATGTGCGGGGCCGGATCTGTCATTTGTGCCGATTGCCGATGCCTTCCCTTTCCCGCAGAGATCCACTAGCAGAATTCATAAAATTTCAGACCCGCCTAAGGACTTCTCTGCAGCACCTGAACGAGTATTGCGGAAGATCAACCGGAGAGCAAACCGGAGAGATCCGAAAACTCAGGAGAACAATATTATGACCACGAATTTTCTGACCCGATTCCTTGCTATTTCATTGATGGGACTGTTGTTTCCGCTGTTGGGACTGAGCGCGCCGAAACCGGCCGTCCAAGCCAATGAAGCGCGCCAATTGGAAGGAACCTGGACCGTGACCGTGAGCGTTGTGGACTGCCAAAGCGGAAATCCGCTGGGCAATCCGTTTCAGTCGCTGCTGACTTTCAGCCGCGGAGGTGCCTTGGTTGAGACCACTGCCAATCCCGGATTTTTCCCCGCCGAACGCGGTCCCGGGCACGGCTACTGGACATTCAGCCATCATGTCTACAACGCCGTGTCGACCGCGTTCATTACCAGCAACGGCGTTCTGGTCAAGACCCAGACCATTAACCAAAACATTACGATGGCGAATCCTAATCAACTGAGCAGCGCGGCCACCATTCAATTCTACGATCCAGCCGGCAACCCTGTTGCCAGCGGTTGCGCCGCTGCCACTGGACAGAGGTTCAAGTAGCAGCGCATCCGTACCGCCTTGCTAATGACAAGGGCCGCGTTCAGAAATGAACGCGGCCTTTGTTTTCGGCCGCACTGAAAAGAACTTGCCATTCCCACCCCCGCGCCTGACAATGTCGTCCCTTGGGTAGCATCGCAACCATTCGGTCACGGTCGTCCGGCAGCAGCTCTGTCGTCCTACTGCTGCTGGGGATCTCGGTGTTCATCAACTATATTGACCGCGGCAATCTCTCGATTGCGGCGGCGACAATCAAGGATGAGCTTGGCCTTACCGCTTCGCAGCTGGGAATTCTGCTTTCGTCCTTCTTCTGGACCTACGCCGCATTCCAACCCGTTTCCGGTTGGCTGGTGGATCGTTTCAACGTGAACTGGGTTCTGGCCACCGG
Organism: uncultured Acidobacteriota bacterium; assembly: GCA_963799305.1. GTDB lineage: Bacteria > Acidobacteriota > Terriglobia > Terriglobales > Acidobacteriaceae > Acidiflorens. The sequence goes on from CAWCWX010000009.1 coordinate 137,415, forward strand.
CTTTCTCCTGTGGTCGTTGGCGACCGCCTTCACCGGACTGGTGCACGGATTTGTAGCACTGCTGGCGATACGGCTCGTCCTCGGAGTGGGCGAGTCAGTGGCCTATCCCTCCTACGGAAAGATCATTGCCAGCCGATTTCCCGAGCATGAGCGCGGGCGTGCGAACTCGGTGCTCACGGTCGGCCAGACCTGCGGTCCGGCATTCGGACTGTTTTTCGGGGCACTTCTGATGCAGCGCTTCGGCTGGCGTTCTTTTTTCATTGCGCTGGGCCTGGCGAGCCTTCTATGGCTCTTGCCGTGGCTGCGCTGGAAGCCATCATTCCCGAGCGTCCCTGCGGGTTCGCTGGACGCCCCCAGCTTGTTGCAATTTGTCCGCCTGCGTTCGGCCTGGGGAACCTGCGGGGGGTTGTTCTGCGTCAACTACATTTCGTACTTCTTTATTACCTGGATGCCTTTCTACCTGCTCCGCGAGCGCCACTTCTCCATGAGCAAGATGGGGGCGGTGGCGGGCGCATCTTATCTGGCAGCAGCGCTCTCGGCGGCAGTGTCCGGACGGCTTGCAGATCGCTGGATATTGCGCGGGGCCACGGCAACTCGAGTACGCAAGACATTTACGGCGGGAGGCCTGATCGGCACGGCCTTTTTTGTCATCGCGTGCGTGCTCTCTCCACCGACGCTTTCGATTGCGATGTTGTTTGGCATAACCGTATGTTGGGGGGCCTGCGGAGCCAACGTTTGGGCCATTACGCAAACCCTTGCTGGTCCTGCGGCTGCCGGTCGTTGGACTGGTCTTCAGAACTGCTTCGGAAACCTTGCGGGAGTCGCACCTGCCATCACGGGATTCGTGGTGGACCGCACCGGACAGTTCTTCTGGCCGTTCGTGATTACCGCGGGAGTGTCTCTGCTCGGCGTCGTGTGTTATGCGTTGGTGCTCGGTCCGGTCGAGCAGGTGCGGTGGGGAAAGCTGTCGTCGCTCCAGACCGAACAATTGGTTGAATAACCGGGAATTGTGATAGCCCGATTCCCGAAACACGGAGGTTAACCGCGCCGAGCCAAGTGAGAGCGATTTACTCCGAGTGTGATACTGCGCGATCACCCCTTCAGCCAGACCATCGGAAACGCGTGTCCCAGTTTGCGAAAATCGGAATCGCTGGTGACCAGCGAGGCTTTGAACTCGATCGCTAAGGCTGCAGCGAAGCTGTCGACAAAGTAGAGTTTGTATTTGGCTTTCAAGCCGGCTGCGCGAAGCGCTCGTTGTGGCGTGGCGTCGAGCAGCCGGATCGGCAAGGGCTCGACGGCGCTCATAATGGCGATTGCGCGTTCCATGCCATGTTCCCGCTGAACGGCTCCGTAGACTTCGCCGTAGTTCACTGCTGACATCAGGATCTCGGCGCGTCCTCGAACGGCTTCTTTGAGCAGCTGGTTGACCTTGTTCGCCGCGGGCTTATCTTGCAGGTACACATATAGCGCAGTGGCGTCGAGCACTTGTGTTTTCACAGTTCCTGCTTGCCTTCTTCGCGACGCTCAACTTCCCACTTTGCCAGCAGGTCTGGGCCATCGGCGAGGCATCCCTGGATTCGATCCACATAGTCTTCCGTAATCGGCTGGAGAACGATCCGGCCAAATTGATCCTCCAGAAACTTGACTTTCGTGCCCGCTTCAATGCGATGCTTTCGGCGGAGGTCCGCCGGGACCACCAGTTGGCCTTTGGAGGTGAACGTAGCACTTAGTTCAGCCATGCCTTACATTGTAGAAGAAGTAAGCTATCGTTTGTCCGCCTCTCACCCCGCCGTCGGCGGCGGATTCCTCTCCGCAAACTGCCGCTGGTGCCAATACGGATAGGCCGGAGTCACGTCGCTGGCGGCGTCTAATTTCGCGACTTGCTCGCGAGTCAGATTCCACCCGACGGAGCCGAGGTTTTGCCGCAGCTGTTCTTCGTTGCGGGCGCCGATGATGATGTTGGCGACGGTCGGGCGTTGCAGGAGCCAGTTCAGGGCAATCTGCGGGACTGTCTTACCGGTTTCGCGGGCGACCTCGTCGAGGGCGTCGACTACTTTGTAGAGGTACTCATCCGCAACCTGCGGGCCTTGTTCGGAAGTTTTGTGCAGGCGGCTTACCTTGGGGAGAGGCTGGCCGCGGCGAATTTTTCCGGTCAGGCGGCCCCAGCCTAGCGGGCTCCATACGATGGTCCCGACATTCTGGTCGAGTCCGAGAGGCATCAGTTCCCATTCGAAGTCGCGGCCGATCAGCGAATAATAAGATTGCTGCGCCACGTAGCGCGCCCATCCGTATCGTTCGGAGATGGCGAGCGATTTCATGAGGTGCCATCCGGAAAAATTCGAGCAGGCGATGTAGCGAACTTTGCCGCTCTGCACCAGCGTGTCGAGAGTCTTGATGGCTTCTTCGACGGGCGTGATCGCGTCGAAACCGTGCAGGTGATAGATGTCGATGTGGTCGGTGTTCAGGCGGCGCAGGCTGGCTTCGCAGGCTCGAATCAGATGATAGCGGGATGATCCCAGGTCGTTGGGCCCGTCTCCCATTTTGAACGTGGCTTTGGTTGAAATAAGAACCGAATCGCGGCGTCCGGCAATGGCCTTGCCCAGAATTTCTTCCGAGGCGCCGTGAGAATACACGTCTGCCGTGTCGAAGAAATTCAGGCCGGCTTCAAGGCAGATGTCCACCAGTCGCGTGGCTTCCTGGACGTCTGTGTTGCCCCATGCGGAGAAAAATTCTCCCTTCCCGCCGAAGGTGCCGCAGCCGAAGCTGAGGACTGGAACTTTCAATCCGGAGTGGCCGAGTTGTCGGAATTCCATGATTTCCATAGATGCCGGCGACTCGAACGAGATGCAAAAATCAGCCCTACTTCACCAGCGCGTCCAGACTTCTTTCGGCTTGCTCGTGCAGGGCGGGAGGGGGTGCCGTAGAGAACGCGCGCGGTCTTTCCCGAACGATCGCACGCGAACAGGGTGGACACGGATGTGATGTCGCCGAAAGCATTGGCAGTGGCGGCGTCGGCGATTACCTCAACGCAGTTCGGTGCTCCGTGATTTTGCACCTTGGCGGCACAAGTTAGCCGAGCGGGACAGATCGCGTTCGTTACCTTTCTCCTCCTCGCGCGTCCATAACGGCTGTTGCCTGAATCCTGGAGGGACTTCCTCGTGCGCTTTCTACTTACGCTACTGACACTTTTTGTCCTCTGTTGTGGACTGTATGCCCAAACCTCCACCTCAGCGTCGATGCCGCGCCTGGAGAAATTCGACCCGGCAATGATCGACCGCGATCTCAATCCCTGCTCAGATTTTTATCAGTACTCCTGCAGCAAGTGGCTGAAGGAGAATCCGATTCCTTCCGACCAGCCAGGATGGGGCACCTTCAATTCGCTTGCGTTGTGGAATATCGCGGCGGTTCGCGAGACGCTGCAAGAGGCATCGAACGCCGCCAAACAGACGGCGGTCCAGCGGAAAGTAGGCGACTACTATGCCTCGTGCGTGGATGAAGCCGCCATCAACCGCGCCGGTCTGGCTCCCCTTCAACCGATGCTCGACCACATCGCGAAATTGAACGATAAGGCACGGCTTCCGGAAGTGATCGCGTACATCCACCAACGCATTCGTCCGGCGAATTTGAATTTCATCGAAGCTCAATACCAGGGCGTGCTCTTTGGAATTTACGCATCGCCTGATTTTGACAATGCCAAGCTGACGTTGGCTGCGCTCGACCAGTCGGGGATGAATCTGCCGGCGCGCGAGTTTTACTTGAAGGACGACGATAAATCGAAGCAGATCCGCGATCAATATGTGAAGCACGTGGCTCACATGCTTGCACTCAGCGGCGAGTCGAACCCGCAAGCCGCGCGAGACGCCCAGTCGGTACTGGCGATTGAAACCGCGTTGGCCCATGCTGCCATGGATATTGTGCTGCGTCGCGATCCCAAGAATCAAAACAACAAGATGACGCTCGCGCAGGTCCAGACGCTGACGCCGTCGTTTAACTGGACGACCTATTTTGCGGCGATGCACGCACCGCAGTCTCCGCAATACATTGTCGCGGCGCCGGATTTTTTCAAGGGAATGGACAAGCTCATCGCTTCTGAGCCGCTTGAGCACTGGCGCGCCTACCTGCGCTACTCGGCGTTACACCTCTCCGCTCCTTTCCTGAGTACGGTATTTTTGGACGAGAATTTCGATTTTTACGGACGCACACTCAGCGGCACGCCCGCCATGCAGCCTCGTGCCCGCCGCTGTTCCTTTAGCGCCGACATCGATCTGGGAGAAGCGGTCGGGCAGGCGTATGTGGCGCGTTATTTTCCTCCCGAGAACAAGACGCGCATGATCGAGATGGTAAAGGCCATCGAGGGGGCGCTCGATGATGACATTGAGAACTCGGCATGGATGTCTTCGCCAACTAAAAAGCTGGCGCACGAAAAACTCGCCGCGCAGATCGACAAGATCGGATATCCCAATCAGTGGCTGGATTATTCGTCGGTCGAAATCAAGCGGGACGATTATCTAGGCAACGTGCAGCGTGCGTCTGCATTTGAAATCGCTCGGCGGCTGGAAAAGTTCGGGAAACCGACGGACCGGCAGGAGTGGAATATGACTCCGCCGACTGTGAATGCTTATGAAGACCCGCAATCCAACACCATCAACTTCCCTGCCGGCATTCTTCAGCCTCCCTTCTTTGAGGCGGCGCAGGTCGACGCCGTGAATTTTGGCGCGATCGGCGCGGTGATTGGGCACGAGATCATCCACGGCTATGACGACCAGGGCCGCAAGTTCGACGCCGAAGGCAATCTACGAAACTGGTGGACGCCGGAAGATACCGCGAACTACGACCAGCGCGATGCGTGCATCACCGACGAATACACACAAGATGTACCCGAAGCCGGCGTGAAACAGAATGGCAAGCTTTCAGCCGGAGAAGACACGGCCGACAATGGCGGCATTCACATCGCGCTCGGCGGCCTGAAGAATCATCTGCAAGCGCAGGGCCGCGACCTCGATAGCATGACGAAGGATGGCCTCACTGAATTGCAGACTTTCTTTTTGTCCTATGCGCACGTTTGGTGCGGCCAACTGCGTCCGGCAGCGGCGCGAACGGCGGTGATGTCGCAGGGGCATTCCCTGGGTCGCTACCGGATCAACAATGTAGTGGCCAACATGCCGGAATTCGCCCACGCCTTTGGCTGTAAGGCTGGACAGCCAATGGTCCATGCCAATGCGTGCCGGGTGTGGTGAGCGCGCCTAAATCGCTCTTTATTGAGGTCTCGCTATTTTCCAACCGCGTCCAGTATGGCGCCATTGATTGCGTATACCGTGCCGTCGCTTCCGATCACGGTGGGCGTATAGGCTTCGCCGATGCCATTCGTCAGTTTGATCGACTGGGATAGCGTGTTGGTTGTGAGGTCCCAGCGGTACAGACGTCCGTCCTCGCTGTTCGCCATCACCGACTTCGTGGCCGGATCGACGGCCGCGGAATTGATGCACCACTCGCGTACCGCTCCGGGGATCTGTGGGAAGTCGGGATCGGGTGTGATTCCCAGGGCAGTCAGCACTTCCTTCATAGCCAGCGTCGAGGGTAGGACCGGATCGTGCTCCGTGGCGTTGGGATCGAGAATCGCAACTCGATTGTGCCCGTCCCCGCCGGCCCCGGCGTAGTTGTTGTACTTTGTCATCAACAAGTAACTCGATGTTCCGTTATAACTCGGCACCATCGCAGCGGGAACGACCGAGGCCGTGTCGTCCCATCCGAAACTACCCGGAATCTTCTTTTGCGAGAGGTCGCTGTTGAAGTGCAGCAACCATCCACGGTCATGGTGGCTGGGAAATGGGTTCTCCAGGACGCCGAAGTACACATCGCCATCGGGGCCCACGGTGGGAGTGGAACTGCTGGCGTCGAAAACGAGCGCATCCAGGCCGGAGGATGGATCTTTCATGCGCACTTTATTGACTACCGCCAGCGTACTGCTGTTGAGCGCTACCAGGTAGCCGTATCCAGCGTTGGCGTTCGTGGTCGCAAGATACAAGGTATTTCCATCGTTCGAGAGCGCGGGAGCGCAGCTCATCGCCACGTTTGTGACGGCGGAATCTCCGCTGAGCGACGCCGCCGAGACCCACGTACCCGTGCCGTTAGCCGCGACCCGGGCCAGTCCGCTCTGGAGTTCGATCGGAGTCGGCCCGAGTACGAGAAATCCAAAATAGAGATTGCCGCCGGCGTCGGTAGTGAGAGGCGTGTTGATTAGCACGTTCTGCTGATACACCGCTGGATTCTTGTTGTAATTCTTCTTGCCGTAGAAGACGAGGCGAGTAACCTTCCCTTTCGCCTGATCCGGAGTTTGCCGCACGATTACACGGCCAGCAAAGTCCGGAACGAAAAGTTGATTGTTCGATACCGTCGGGCCAATGCCGGGGACGAAGGTCGCACTGGGGACCTGATACTTGGTCGCCTGCGTCCACATCTTCTTGCCCGTGGCGCCGTTGTGTCCTTCGATGCGGAAGCCAGTAGCAGTCTTCACCGGCACAATAACTGTGTTCGCGGCCGTGACCAGGGGCGATCCATAATGGATGAAGATCTCTCCTTCAGGCGGGGCCAAGTCTACCGGAGCATGCCAATGAACTGTCGTCAGCGCCTGCGAAGCAACCGACGAGACGTTCGTGTGTTGGCCGTCGTGCGAGTGCGTCAGCCATGCGCCAGGTTGGGCGCTGGCAGTTGCCACCAGGAAAAAACAAGAACTCACTGAAAGCAGCAAGATCAGAAACTGGGACCGCTGCAGCCCTGCCCACTTCATGAAGTCTCCCCTATCGCTTCGGGGCTCGGGAGGCAGAAACATGGGCCCGAATGCGACTAGCAGCATAGCAGGGTGATAGGATTTCGGTTGTTTATAAAAGGTAAAAAGCCCGCCCACACCTATAGCTTCACAAAAATCCGCCGCCGATAGAGCAGCCACATCAGCGCCCAACAAAACAAAACAGCACCGGCTGCAAACAGCAGTGAAGCATTGGCTGGCGATGCAAGCTTGAGCAGCAGTCCGTTCAGGTACTCCTGCCATGTGATCATTTTTCCATCAACCGCGCGCGCGTGGCCATAATACAGCGGCGCCCAGAGCGTTTCGTCGAGACAAAAGCCAACGATCGCATTCATTCCGAAGACCAGAAATGGCATTGTCCATCGACCGCGCCAGCCGCGAATTTCGATCATCCAGTAGAGCAGCGACAACATAAGCAGAGCGAATCCAGCTGTGACTACGACGAACGAACTCGTCCACAGATTCTTGTTGATCGGAAACCACCAATTCCAAATCGCTCCCACCGCCAGGCCAACGACACCCGTGATCAGCATTCCCGCGACCTTGGCGCGAGCACTTCGCTGCGACCGCAGCCAGAGTCCTGTCATGACCCCCGCAAGCGCGGTGGCAATCGCAGGAATGGTGCTGAGCACTCCTTCGGGATCGTGCGTTCCGTTGTAAAGGCGTCCGGGAAATAGAGACCTGTCTATCCAATCGACCAGATTCTGGTCACGCGCAAGCACCGGAATGTCACGTCCCGGCATGCCGAATCCCGGAACTGGCACAAGTCGCATCAAAGCCCAGTAGCCCAGCAGGCAGACCAAAGTCGCGACAACCAGGCCGCGCAGGTCAGTCCAAAGGAAAAGAACGCCCGCCACCAAATAGCAGATCGCAATTCTCTGCACCACGCCTTCGATGCGCCAGGTTGCCAGATGAAATTCCGGAAAACCGTTCAGAAATACGCCAAGAGCAAACAGGATCACACTTCGCTTCGCCGCATGCCATGCGATCTGCTGCCGCGTCTCGCCGCGCTGTAAGCGCGCAGAGAAGGACAGGACAATCGAAATCCCCATCAGAAACACAAACGAGGGAAAGATCAGGTCGGCGGCGGTCAGTCCGTTCCAGGGTGCGTGCCGGATCAGGCGGTATCCCGCAGCTTCGTCTCCGGGATAATCCACCAGGAGCATTCCGGCGACGGCCAGGCCGCGGAATACATCGACCGAGAGCAAGCGCGAAGAGAGAGCGGGTGCGGGCTCCGAATGTGATCGCAGTGTTGGTGGAAAACATCCTAGGATTCGACTTGAACCGGAAGCTGAGCGGCTGATTGTACCCTGTCGGCCGCGCGGCGAAGAAGAAAGACACACGCGAAAAGCGAAAAGGCGCGCCGCCGCGCGGCTTCCCAGGCATTCTAATTGCCTCTACTTATTCTGTGCCGTCTCCGTTTCAATCATTTCGCAATTGGCGGTGCACTTGAGAGTTTGGAACTCGATCTCTGCCTTCTTGCGAGAACGTACCGGCGATTCCGGCAGCGCGATCAGGGCCTGCGGGCCTTCTCCACGGTTGAGCTTGCACTCGAATTCCATTTTCTGCACGCCGCGCTGCTTGCAGGCAGTTTGGGCCAAAGCCGACGGGAGGGTCTCGGGCTTGTCGTAGGCGTCATCTGCCAGTTTCGCCGGGAGGATCGCCAGCGTCATTGGTACCTGCGCTTTGACCTTCACCCACATCCGCTGCCCGTCATACGCTGGAGTAACGCTATAGAGTTTTGCCGAGCCAGAGACATCGTATTTTTCTTTTGCCAGCAGCGTCCACTGGTACTCCGGCTGAATGCAGTTCGCAACACAGGACCAGCTGTGGTACGTGATCTGTACGTCATTAGGCGAAATCAGCCGCCGTCCACCCGCACGCCCCACAATCGCTCCAATTCCCTGAACGATCGCCCGATCCGGTGTGCGCTCGTCATGCACTACCAGAACCATCACGCTCGAAGGTGGAAGGTGGCATTCGTAAGTGGTGTCGACGACGTGTTCGCGCACGCAGCGGTACTCTAGACTTCCCATCGTCTCCGGATGCAACTGCGCTTCGTTCCACTCCCGCGCCCAGGTCATCGCCAGCGTGACCGGCTGTTTGGCATGAATGATGACGTGCATATTTCCGCCGTCGGACCCGGGCCGGTAAACCCGCCCGGCGTGGAAATCCATGGGATCGAGTTGCACAATTTCATCACTCGCCCGCACCCAGTCAAATGTTCGAGGCTGCTGCGCCCGCGGGAAGGAATCAGACAGAACAATCAAGAGTCCAAGCAGAAACAGATTTCTCATGTTCACGAGTATTCCGGGGAATCGGAGACGCCGACAATGTAAAATCCGCGTTTTCAGTTACATAAGTACCAGGAAGCCTGCCCGGAACGCGAAGTGATAACGAATGTCCTCGCTTCCGCGTCTAAGGTATAAATAATAAGGACAATCTCCCCCCGGAGGTCCCCCATGAATCGCAGACGCTTCTTGCTTGCCGGCGCCGCGGGAGTTGCAGGCGCGTGGGTTGGCTCCAAGCTGTTGTCTCCCACTTTCGCAGCCCCCGCCCCGCTCGCACAAAAAGTTGCCGCTTCTGATGTAGTCATTCTCGGCAAGACCGGCATTCGCACCAGCCGTCTTGCCATGGGCACCGGCACTGTCGGATCCGGTCATCACAGCAACCAGACCGCGCTCGGCTTGAAGGGACTCTCGGACCTGCTGCTCAACGGCTACGACCACGGCCTGCGCTTTTTCGATTCCGCCGACGCTTACGGAAGCCACCCTCATGTCGCCGAAGCGTCTGAAGCACGTGCCGCGTGACAAAGTCACTGTGCTGACCAAGACGTGGGCGCGCGATCCCCAGACAGCCCGCGCCGACCTCGACCGCTTCCGCCGCGAACTCGGCACCGACACCATCGACATCTGCCTGATGCACTGCCTGACCGAAGGCGACTGGACCGAACGCTACAAAGGCGTGATGGACGTGCTCTCCGAAGCCAAAGAAAAAGGAATCATCCGGGCCCATGGCTGCTCCTGCCATTCCATCGAAGCCCTGCGCGCCGCTGCGAAGTCGCCGTGGGTCGAAGTCGACTTGGCCCGCATCAATCCGATCGGGTCGCACATGGATGGCTCGCCCGAGGAAGTCGTCGCCGTGCTTAAGGAAATGAAGGCGTCAGGAAAAGGGGTCATCGGCATGAAGATCCTCGGCCAGGGCGATCTTCGCGGTCGAGTCGACGACGCGCTGCGCTACGCGCTGTCTCTGGGGGTTCTCGACGCATTCACGATCGGCGCGGAAAGCCGGACGGAGCAGGAAGATCTTATTCGGCGGGTCGCCGCCGCGTGAGGGGAGTCTCCTAAACCGGTTTGTCCATATACCCGGTGACTACTGCCGTGTCGCCGGTTCCGGTACCGCGGACAGTAGAAACCTTGCGAGTTCCCGCCGGTTCCATACTCCGGCCAAGTCGTAAATTTCCCGCAGCTCATTGCGAACCGAGTCCACGGATTTCCCAACCTCAGCCGCGATTTCCCGGTTGGTCATGCCTCTCACCGCCAGCTCCGCCGTGCGCCGCATCCGAGGTTTGAATCGCTCCAACCGAGACTGCGAAGCAACATTCCCAAAAACCGACCCCACCAGAAACACGTCCAGACGCTGTCCCGTGTATCCCATGCGCCGAGCCGCACGTCGCTTGCGCTCCTTGACCGTGCGTGGCGAGATCCCGAGTTCACATGCGATCTCGAAAGCGCAGAGTCCGGCCGCGACCAGTCGCGCGACCTCCTGCTCACTCGCGGTCACGGGACCACCGCCACCGCTTCATTGCTATACGCGCTTTCGCTTGTGCCATCGAAGGCAGTGACCACATAGTAGTAAGTCGTGCCCGACATCACGGTGGTGTCGGTAAATGTGGTTCCGCTTACCTGAGTCGCGCTGGCCGGTCCATAAATGGCAGGGTCAACCGATCGGTACAAATTGTAAGTACAGCATCCGTTTTGGCTGCTGCTCAAGGAAGCGTTCCAGGTGAGATCAACCTGATGATTCTGTCCCCCCTGGCTACCAACCGTCAGCGTCACCGCTGCTCGCGCGCTCTGAAACGCCCCATCCCGCACTCCCATCCACCACGTGAACGTTCCTGCCGTGGTAGGGGCGAATGTGACGGTCGGATTGTTTACGCCCTTATAGTTTGGCGTGTGTCCGGCGATGTCCGCGTGGGTGATGGAGAGACACACGACGCTACTGGTGTTTGTGCAGTTCGCCCCGCTGGCAGTGACTGCCCAGACTCCATTGAAACTGGCGTCATCAACTTGCGTCCCGGTACATGGGTTGCTTGGATCGACACAGAATCCGGCGAGCGTCACCTTTTGCCCAGCCGTCCACGAATTCGCGCCGGCGACCATACTCTGTTTCAACTGAATTTTTGCGACATTGCTGGTAATGGATGCCGACGAGCCTTGAGTTTGGAGCCAGAAGGGCCCGTTCACATCCCCACCACGGCCGATAACGATTCCAGGCGCAAGCGTCCCGCAATTTCCACCACAGTTCGCTGGATTCGTTTCGAGAAACCATCCCTTGTAAGGCGAAGCGCCCGCCGAAGCTTGCAAGGGCGCCTGAAGAGGCTGATCGACAGTCCCGTTGATCGTTGTGGTCGTAATCGAAAGCGCGGGATAATAGACGGTACCAGCTACCCCCGACAGCAGTTGTCCCAGGATGGTGAAATCTGCGCCGGGATTGAGTCCTGTCGGAGGTCGCGTAGCGGCGTCGCTGGCGGCCCCCACATAGCCAGCCGCATTCGATCCCGTGAGCGTGAAGTCTCCCGTTCTTCCCGTCCCATAGCTCCCAAACAGATTGACGAAGTTCGGGGGCGCGAGTATGCAGTCTAGGGTCCCACTTACGCCGCAGTTCGTATTATTCGACGTCGGATAGGGGACCATGTTGGCGCCACTTCCAGCAAGTCCCGTACCGAGGAGATTGTTCTTGAATGTCCAATCACAACTGTTCATGTCGCGAACCGTAATCGCGTCACCATCACTCGCGGCCGAGGTCAGGGTAAAACCGGTGGTCGTGAAGCCGCTGTTGATCGCCTTCGGCTTGCCGTTGATGGTCACGAAGTACAGCGACAGCGCCGGCGCGAACGTGAATATCGAATGCTGCGAGGACGCAACAATCCCACCGGGAGCCTCAACCGGATAGTAGGCTCGGCAACTATCAATCTGGTAGAGATTCACGAGACCCGGCGAATTATTGATCGTGCCGTCCGCATTCACGCCAGCCGAAGGAACCGAACCGCTGGAATTATGCACCTCCCATCCAGCGGCGCTTACATTGTCGTGAATGTTGATCCCCGGCATATACGAGAGATCGCTTCGATCAACCTGACTTCCCATGCCCCCGCCGAGTTCATTCCCAATCGTTTCATGGCTCAACTCGATATTTTGGATTGGCAAGGTGGTGTTTGACGCAATCGCGTGTCCGTCTGCTCCGATCTGCGCGGTGCTTCCATTGCTCATCTCATTTGAGATGCCGTGGATAAAATTGTCATGCGCGACCATGTGATCCGAACCTGCGCCCTCGTCATGGCAGATGGAATCCTTACCGCTGGTGATGTGAATGCCGTTCGTGACGTTGTAAACTTCGTTGAATCTGTAGGTGATATTTTCAACCTTACACAGTGGGCAATCGCCCGGAACGCAGGCATTCACTTGGGCCGTCCCCGCCGGAGGCAATACGGGAGGTGGCACGATTCGCGCCTGAATCGTCAAATCCATTCCTGCCTGAGTACACCCGTTTGTCCCATTGCAGAAACGGTATTCAACGCCTTGATCCGCGCGCGTAGCGTCGGCGATTGCCAACACGCATCCACCGATGATGCAGTAAGGATTGTCCGGCGTATCGCCGTGGTGCAGGAACTCATTCAGCAACCACCACGAACTGCTCGTGTCCGGTTGGTGTCCGACGTTCGATCCCTGTTTCGATTTGTAGCCTAGCCCGTTGTAATTGATGAGGTCGTTATTGTTGTAGGTCGTTCCACTGCTCCAGTTAGAAGTTCCCAGGCTGCTGACGACGGTAGACGTTCCATCGAAGCGCGCGGCCATCGACTGACTATTATGCTGATTTGTGGGATTGCTCGCGAAGGCCACTCCCAGCTGGTCGCTCTGGCACCCCTGCCACGAATTTGCAGCATAATTCCCTTCATATAAAACGAACGTGGCATTCTTCATTTCGCTAAGATTTTTGGTTACTACGGTATTGAGCGTGGGCTGGCCGTTCGCTTGGATAACATGCGTGCATGAATCAATCGGAGCCATCCACACCAATGGCTTCATTATGTAATTCGCGCGAATCTCGATGTCTTTAGGAACCGCCGTCCCTGCTACAGAATTCCCGCCGCCGCCGCTGAATACCTGCTCTCCCGCCGTAGCTAACAGATTGTTTTCAATTTTGAACGGAGAATCCTGATAGCTTCCTGTGCCGAAACTGAAGTCATGCGAATCTGAACATCCCACGATGCAATAGGTGTCCACTACCCACGAGTTGATCAGCGCGATCCACTGGGAATTTGCAGCCCTGATTCCGTTCGGAGTTTCTGATCCCACGCCGCTCGCAGGCGTCCACGGTTCGCCGTGAATAAATGACCGATCCCAAATGATGTGATTCGCGCCGAGGGTCAGATTGTCCGAGGACAGTGGAATGAGCGATGCCTGCACCTGCACCCCCGAATTCTTTGTGACCTCGATTCCGATAAACCGGTAATGATCCGCTCCCGAGGTAAAGGTCACAGGACTGCCGGTCGTCACCGCAACTGTGATCTTGGCACTCAGAGTCGAGCCATAAGAAGCACAGGTGTAATCCGGATATCCCGGCAATCCCCGCCCGTGGAACGCGTCATTCGCGATGCCAGAGATACAAGGTGTTGCCCGCACTCCCTCCGCCGGGAAGTTTGGATCCGCCGTTCCCGACGTGCGGACAATCGTCCAGTGCGCGCCGTTGCAACTCAACGCGGGAAAGTTGAAAGGACCGGTATAGGTCGAACCCGCATTCAATACGATCGTATCCCCACACTGCAGGTGCAGGGTTCCGCCCGTTCCACCCGACGCGAGAACACCTGCTCCGCCATTCGCCGAGCCGAGGACGTTCTGTAAAAAAACATTGGTCGCAGGCGTGAACGTGCTTGCGCTCGAGTTGTCAAGATGCGTTCCACTCGGCGTCGACGACATCGCCGTATTCATGCACCGCGTCGGCAGCAGTGCGACGCCGTCACTCGAACCCCAGGTCGGAGTTCCCTCCGTCAATTCCCCGGTACCCGCAGGACAGTAGAAGTTTTCTCCCGCTCCCATAGAACCCTGCCCCTGCGCGACGTAGGTACCCGTTCCCGCGTACTTCCCGCCTTTGTAGGTAGCCTGGCCGAACGCCGGCAGGCACATCACTAACACCGCCATCCACCTCTTCATTGCATCCCTCGAAGCATTCCCAGCCGCGCAGCGGCGTTTTTATAAAAGCCCGGCACCTTAGTGCCGGTAAATCAGGTGCGAAGACCAGTCCCGTAGCGACAGCACCCCGATCGGCCCGCAGCCGCTGGCCTCCCTGTCCCTTCGCTATAATGTTTGTTTGTTCTTAACCGCGCTGTTCGCGCAGGCAATCATGGGAAGGGAACTATGTCGACTGAAGTAGTCATGCCCCAAATGGGCGAATCGATTTTCGAAGGCACCATCACCAAGTGGCTCAAGAAGACCGGCGACAAGGTCCAGCGCGACGAGCCCCTCTTCGAAATCTCCACCGACAAAGTGGACGCCGAAATCCCAGCCCCCGCTAGCGGCGTCCTCCAGGAAATCAAAGTTGGCGAAGGCAGCACCGTACAAGTCAACACCGTGGTCGGCGTGATCGGCGACGGCAATGGTGCGTCCGCTCCAGCCCCTGCGAAAGCCGTCGCGCCGCCTCCCGCCGCACCGGCCCCACCAAAGAAAGAACTGCAAGCGCCGCCCGCCGTTGCTCCCGCGCCTTCAGCCCAGGCCGAAGACGACTCTGATGTCCGTTCCTCCCCGCTGGTCCGCAAACTGGCCCGTGAGCACAATGTCGATCTCGGCCAGATCCAAGGCACCGGCACCGGCGGACGCGTTACCAAACAAGATGTCCTCGATTTTGTCGAGCACCGCACATCCGCCCCCGCGCCCGCCGCACCGAGCCGACCCGCTCCGACTCCCGCGCCTGCGTCAATTCCCGGCGACCTCGTCCCCATGTCGCAGATGCGCCGCATCATTGCCCAGCGCATGATCGAGTCCCGACGGACCAGCGCTCACGTCCACTGCATGTTCGAAGTGGATCTGACCCGCATCGTCAACCTGCGCAACAAGCTGAAAAACGGTTTCGAGCAACGCCACGGCGCGCGCCTCACCTTCATGCCTTTCTTCGTCCGCGCCGCCATCGTCGGGATCCAGCACTTCCCGATCGCGAACGCTTCGGTAGAGGGCGACGGCATCCGCTATCACCAGCACGTCAACGCCGGCATCGCCGTAGCCCTCGATAACGGACTCATCGTCCCCGTCCTGAAAAACGCCGACGAGCTAAACTTTCTCGGCCTGCAACGCGGCATCACCGACCTGGGCGAGCGCGCCCGCACCAAGAAACTAATGCCGCAAGACGTAGAAGGCACCACCTTCACCATCACCAACCCAGGACAATTCGGCGCTGTCTTCGGCCTGCCCATCATCAACCAGCCGAACGTAGCCATCATGGGCGTAGGCGGAATCACCAAGCAGCCCCTGGTCGTCACCGACAAAGACGGTGCCGACTCCATCGCCATCCGTTCCGTAGTCCATCTCACTCTCGGCTACGACCACCGCATCATCGACGGCGCCGTCGCCGACCAATTCATGGTCGTAGTAAAAAAGACGTTAGAAAACTGGAGCGAGGAAGTCGGCTAGCGAACGCCATCATTTAGGGAAACGCTTAACCGTAACTGTGAGCGAACGCCGGCCTTGCCGTGGAAGAGCGGCCCTTTAGGGCCGCGTTCGCCAGCAATGTGTTCGGGCTTTAGCCCTGGTGGTCGCCTTCCCCGCTTCTACGCAGCCCTCATTGCGCCGCGCCCACTCCTCTCACCACTTCGTCGTCACCCGCAACCCCTCCAACTGCGCGAACGTCACCGGAGTCCCTTGCACCGCCAGCAGGTTTGCCACCGCCGCCTCAATATTCGCAATTACCTCCGG
>CAWCWX010000010.1:0-14505 GCA_963799305.1 uncultured Acidobacteriota bacterium
TCCCAAAACCTGCGGGGGTGTCTCCTGTGTCAGCACCCACGTTTCAAAAAACGAAACTTGGGGTACCCGCGATTACCTATGCCACCCGCCTGCCAGTCGCCGGCAAGTAGATTACCGCGCGCAGCGCCCACACTCTCCAACGTGTTGTTTATAGCGGACTTACCGCACGACTGCACTTCAAGTTGATTATGGGTTGACAATAATGGAAACCCTCGGTACCGTTAGGGTTGATAGAAGAGGTCAACCCTGATGGCGAAGAGGAAGACTTTCGGAAGAGTTCTACGCGAACTGCGGCGAACTACCGGGATGGGCATCAAGAGCCTAGCGCCTGAACTGGGAGTGAGTTATAGCTACGTTAGTAAAATTGAAAATGACGTCACGGCGCCATCCGAGACCTTTGTTAACAAAACGGCGGACTACTTTGAGACGGATCCCAGCGTGCTTCTTATCGCGGCAGGAAAGGTTCCGCCGGACATTATGCGGATTCTGCAAACGTACCCGGATCAAGCCATCGCTATTCTCCGTGAGCATTTTGGAAACGGCAAATGAGCAACGGTCCGGAGAGGGAGGCAATCCTTCAAATCGTTGAACGTCGAGCGAGTTTGGATGGACGCTTTACCGATCTTCGACGGTTGGGAACACACGGTGGCGATGGATATTTCTCAATACTTGTGCGAGCCACCGATGTCAAGACGGGGCGACCCGTCGCGCTCAAGTTCTTCAATCCGCTTAAGCGCTTTTCTCCTGACGCTGGGTACCGATTTGATTGCTTTTCGAGAGAAGCGCGAATTCTCGAAGAACTCGCGGGCGAGAAAGATATCGTTCGGTGGATTTCACCAGTTGGTCATTTTACTGAGAAGTTTACTGCCCTTGGGGGAATCTCTATAGATTTGCCATTTGCGTACTTCGGGCTCGAACTTGGTGAAACGGACATCGAATCGGCCATTATGAGAGCTCAGATGAAGCCGCTCGAGATCTTAGACGCCTTCCATGTTATGTGCAGGGCCGTCCAAAGGCTACATACCCGCCGTTATGTCCACAGGGATCTTAAACCGTCAAATTTTTTGATCATGCCCGACGGAACCCTAAGGTTATCTGATTTTGGTACTGCTAGGCAGCCCGAAGATCCTGGCGTCCCGTTTTCGAGCAATTATGTATTGCCGCCTGGTGATCGGAGGTATGCGGCACCTGAAATATTGGCGTGCCTCCTCGACGATGACGCTCGTATGGCCTACGCGGCTGATCTATTCGCTTTGGGGGCGATATTGTTTGAAATGATAACGGGAACGGTCTTGGGCCTGCACATTTTCGATGAAAACTTCAGACGGCAGTTGACCTCGGAAATGGCATCCGTGTCTCGCGGGCAAAGGAAGGTGAGGTACAACGAGATTGTCGGATCAATTGCCGATAGCCATCCGCTGCCGAATCTTGCTGCCTTTTCTCCAGATTTGCCGAAGAGCGTTTTGCCGCTGGTCGATGGTTTGTATAAATCGCTTGCGAGTGTTGACTATCGCAAGCGATTGATAGCCTTTGATCGTATTTTCTTGCGTATTCAAACGTCCTTACTTGTGCTTCGCAATGAGGTGAAATACCAACGGTGGCAAGAGCAACGGGAGACGTTTAGGAAAGCTAGAGAACGAAAACTGACAGAACGAAAACAGAAGGTGGAACTCCTTCCAGGCGGAGTTGCGAAATGATTGCCAGCGCAGAAAAAGAGGAAATTAGAGAGACCGCACCGGTTGTGCAGTTTCAGTCCGAGCCACCATCCCACAACCCACTGGTGCCGTCCTCGCCCATGGCAGTACGCCGTAAGGACAATGGGATAGTGCTTGATTGGGCGGTACCTTTGGATGTCGCTCCTGCGGATGTTGGAGCAGAACTCGGTCCCGACATAGTGATGCGTTCTGAGCGCGAGGTACAGAAGTATCCGACGAGTTCGCGGGCAAGGACGAATTTCGCGGTTGCATTGGCTAATATGGGCGAAGTGAGCCGAGCAATAACTGTATTTCGTGAAGCTCTTGAGCTAAATCGAAATGACTACGTAGCCGCATCAACGTTGGGCAGAGTCTTGGTTGAGCAAAACAGGCTAGACGAGGCGGAGATCTTATACAAGGACCTGCGCGCTCGCTTTCCTCGCAACCTCACGCCTCTAATTAGTCTCGCGATCCTGGTGATGCGACGTGGAGAGTTTGACGAAGCCGAACGACTGCTGCGCGAGGGCAAATCCTTTGGTGTAAACAATGCGGCCCTTAACTACCACTTAGCAGTCTTATTGCTCCGCCGTGGCGACCCCGGCGCTGCCATAAAACAACTGCGGAGCGCTCTGGAGATAGACGGAAGGTCCCCCTCGCTATATCAAGTGCTTGGAATTGCCTATGCGTTGGCGGGTAACGACGCAAAATCGTCGCGAGCTTTCAATACGGCGCTGAAATTGGCACCCCACTTTGGAGATGCAGTTCGCGGTCTATCGAATATTCTTCTTCGCGTAGGTCAAGTTGATGCCGCGATCGATGGGCTGAGTCAGTACCTCCAAAAAAGTCCTGGGGATTCCGAAGCGCGACTAATACTTGCTAGAGGCTATCTGGAAAAGCGGAGATTTTCGTCTGCAAGGGCGCAGTTCACGGAAGTATACGAATGTGCACCTGAGAGTTCCAATTCCGATAAGGGGAAAAAATCGGAGCTCGCGAATGATATCGCTGTTTGCTATTACGGAGAGCGAGAATTGAACACCGCTGAGCGCTGGTTTGTGAAAGCAGTCGATTTGTCGCCATCTCACGGTGCTTTGCCGTATAGAAACCTCGGTGGTCTTTATTTGCAACTGGATCGTCCTCAATTTGCTGTTTCCATACTGGAGCGAGGGAAAGCTCTGTTTGCCGATCCGAAGATCCCGGTCCTTCTGTCGATCGCATGGGAATTGAGTGGACGAACGGATAGGGCTATTGCTGAGTTACAGCCGCTGGCAGATGCTGAAGTCTCGGAAGTTAACGTGTATGCCGTACTCGGGTGTTATCTGGGCGATTTGCTTGAGTACAGTCGCGCCCTTGCCGTTCTCGAAAAAGGCCGGAGGATGTTTCCACACGATGATCTGATTGCGAACAACCTAGCGTATATGTATCTCATGGCCGATCGTGTGTCGGACGCCCGCCAAGTCCTCGAATCAACCAATACAGAGGACGTTGTTCTTACCGCAACCCGCGGGCTACTCCTCTTGAAAGAGGGGAACATTGAAGAGGCCCGTCGGTTGTATTCGGCTGCTGCAACGCTTGCGTCGCAAAAGGGGAATCGCGATCTTGCTGAAACTGCGAAACAGAAGATGCATCTGGAGTTCGCTCGGTATTTCTTGTCTCACGGAAACAATGAAGCAGCGTCCCTCGAAATCGACAGGGGATTTAAAGTTCGGAAAGGTAGGCGGGCATACCGAGTCGATCTGGAACGCCTGAAAGAATCTCTGATGAAGTATTGAGGCGGGTGGCCCACTTCTCCAGGCGTCCCAAATAAAATGGGGCATACGGCAATCACAGTAGTTGCATTTATAGCGTTTATGCCTGATTAGATAACCGTGTCGGCTCCCAGGCCGCCGAGTAAACTTGGTGCGCTCAAAGCAACCAGGGCTCGGAGGAAAGGAGCCGAGCACATGAAGATTGTAGGATGTGATTTGCATACGCGCTACCAGCAGGTTGCGATGCTGGACAAGGAGACGGGAGAGTTGATTGAGCGCCGTCTGGAGCATGAAAGCGGAGAAGCACGGGCGTTCTATGCATCTCTCGCCGCGCCGGTGCGAGTGGGCATTGAAGCCACCGGACACACGCGCTGGTTCGAGCGCATGCTGGGCGAACTGGGGCACGAGTTGTGGATCGGGGATGCGGCGCAGATACGGGCGTCGGTGGTGCGCAAACAGAAGACGGATGCTCGCGACGCGGCGCACTTGCTGGAACTGCTGTTGATCGATCGCTTTCCGCGGATCTGGCGTCCGAGCCTGGAAGAACGCGACCTGCGGCAACTGGTTTGGCATCGGCAGAAGCTGGTGTGGATGCGCAATGCTGTTGGCAACCAACTGCACGCGCTAGCCATGGGCGAAGGCGTCTGTCGGAAGAAGAAGCTGTTCACGGGTTATAGAGGGTGCCTGTAGATGATCAAGACGTTGTACCGGAATCAGAGCGGCTGATGGGCGGCAGGTAGTGAAGACTACCATGAGGGCGGACGAAGTTGTAATAGTCGGTCCAGGGAGCGAGCGCGAGGTTGCGTTGCTCGGAGTCGGGCCAGTGAGTGGCGTAGGCCCACTCGCGCAGGGCGGTCTGGATGAAGCGTTCGGCTTTGCCGTTGGTTTGGGGAGAGTAAGGGCGAGTGCCGGGTGCCCCACGTTTCGTCCTTTGAAACGTGGGTGCTGGCAGCGGGGGAAATCGGGGAAATCGGGGACATCCATGATAAGTAAAAGTCAAGAGGAGACGGAGATCTCCTTTCGCTTGGAAGAGTAGAGCCTCGAAGCGTAGGGGCAGGGGTGAAGTGCAACCACAACCTGCGATCGTCGCGAGCGGCCAAGGCGGCAGCCTGGCCAGACATCCATTTGCGGGAACCGAAGCGGAGTCCGGTCCACGAAGTATGAGTTAGGGTTTGCCGGCCGGCCTCGATACAGACGGTAAGGAGCATCGGGAGTCGAGACTCCTCTGCCCAGTCCCCGAGTTGGCGAGGAACGGCCGGTCGATCGCCGGTGGTTTTAAAGTTCTTCTTTCTTAGGCGGTTTTGATTTTTTGTGTCCCTTCCTTCTCCGCTTGGTCGTCGGGTCCGAGCGCCCGCAGCTGAAAGCTCTGCCCGTTTTTGTCGACGGCCAGCAGATAGGTGACGAGTTTGCGGGCCACGGCCAGCGTGGCACGGTTGCGATGTCCGCGTTCCAGTTCGCGGGCATGCAGCGCGGCCAGTTGCGGATTCCATCGCGGCGCCAACTTGGCGGCTTCGATCAGAGTGCTTTGCAGCCAGTGGTTGCGCTGTTTCGAGATGGGACCGCGTTGCCGGGTGCCCCACGTTTCGTCCTTTGAAACGTGGGTGCTGGCAGCGGGGGAAATCGGGGAAATCGGGGACAGACGGAAATGACCCCATTGCAAACGCTGTTCATGGCATTCCCTCCGCACCTCCAAATCGTCGTTGACAACTCACGCCCCACAGCTAACAATTAGTAATCAACTATAGCCATACAGTAACCGGACCAGGCGTCCGAGAACAGGGGCTAAGTCCTGTGCGCTCAAGATTTTAGCTGTAAGCTCTTTGACATCAAGATTTTGCGGGGAAACGATGGCCTAAAGTGATGATTCCAAAGGACCGAGGGGGGAGGGGTACCCCGGTACCAGAGGGTTAATACCAATCCACTAAACACCGCCGGCCAGTGGGCGTGGGACGGGACGCCCATCCAAAGCTTGCCCTGAGACTGTCGAATGGGCCGGGCTACACTGGAAGAGGCCAGGTGCCCCTCGTTTCGTTTTTTGAAACGTGGGCGCTTGCGGCGGAATAAATGCCCGCGTCTTTTGTTTCGACTGCTTTCGCTTTCTTTCGAGATGGTGTATTCTGCCGTTCGTATGGCAAAGAATATTCCCGCTCCGATTCTCTGCATATCGCTCCTGGCCGCCGTCCTCGGCGCTGCCCAGCAGTCCCCCATCGGCTATAAACCCGCCGCCGACGCCGACAGCAAGAAGACAATCCTTCTCAAGGACTTTCATCCCGAAACCGCGCTGCACGCCGCCAAGCACGAAATCAATCGCGCGAAGTTTCCCGTCTTCGACGTCCACAACCATACGAACGACGCCCGCGGCATTGGCGATCGCGTCGATCCGAAAGAACTGGTGGAGCGTATGGACCGGCTCAACGTGAAGACGATCGTCATCCTCACCGGCGGTTGGGGAGACGACCTGCAAAAGCTGATCGACACCATGGTTAAGCCCTATCCCGGACGCTTCCTGGTGATGACGCAAATCGACTGGAGCAAGATCGACGACCCCAACTTCAGCCAGCTCATGGTGCAGCAGGTTGACGACTCGGTACGACGCGGAGCGCGCGGGCTGAAGATTCTGAAAGAACTCGGCCTCGGCGTACGCGACAAGACCGGCAAGCTCATCCCGGTCGACGACGCGAGGCTCGATCCCGTTTGGGACGAATGCGGGCGGCTGGGGATTCCGGTCTTCATTCATGTCGCCGATCCCGAAGCGTTCTTTCATCCCATCGACGCCAGCAACGAGCGTTATGAAGAGTTGATCGAGCACCCGGACTGGAGTTTTTACGGGCGCGACTTCCCCACACTGCCGGAGTTGATGGCGCAACGCGATCGTATGTTCGCCAAGCATCCGCATACGACGTTCGCCGCGCTGCATTTTGGCAGTTGGCCGGAGAACATCGACTTCGTCGACCAGACGCTGGAGAAGTTTCCCAACGTGATGATCGAAACCGGGGCCCGCGAAGGCGAACTCGGACGCCAGCCGCGGCGCGTGCGCAGACTGTTCCTCAAGTATCCCGACCGCATCATGTTTGGCACTGACGAAGGCGCGTCGGAAGCGATGTATCAGAATTACTTCCGCTGGCTCGAAACCGAGGACGAGTACTTCCCCTACGCGCAGTATCCCGGGCAGGGGCGCTGGATGATTTACGGCCTGGGACTGCCCGACGATGTGCTGGAGAAGGTCTATCACAAGAATGCGGAGCGCCTCTTTGGGCAGTTCAAGGGCGTTCCTGCGACGAAGTGACAATCCACCACGAAGACACAGAGACTAAGGAGAAGAACAAGGCCTGATTTTGCTTTTCTCCGTGACTTCGTGACTTCGTGGTGGATGTCGGGTTTAGCTTGACAACTTCCCCAGCCATCGACGAAAGTTACTAAACGAAAGAAAACGAAAGATCACGTTTTTATGCCCTCCGACGGCCTATTTAATGAAGAACGCAGGCGCGCCATTTTGGCCATGCTGCACCAGGACGGCCGCGTGCTGGTCAAGGATCTGGCACACCACTTCAAGATCTCGCAGATCACCATCCGCAAGGATCTGGAAATTCTCGACAACCAGGGCACGGTCCAACGCACTCATGGCGGCGCGTTGCCGGTGCAGGCGGGGGCGCTGCTCGATCCCACGTTGCGCGAAAAGGAAAAGCTGCACCGCCGGGAAAAGGCCCTCATTGCCGAAGCCGCGGTAAAACTGGTGGAAGAAGGCCAGTCGGTGCTGTTGGATTCCGGAACTACCACTACCGCGATCGCCCGTGCCCTGAAAGACATGTCGCGGCTCACCGTGATTACGAACGCGATCAACATTGCAGCGGAACTGGCGGGCACGCATGTGGATGTGATTCTGACAGGGGGAACATTGCGCAAGAACTCCTTTTCCCTGGTAGGTCCGCTGGCAGAACAGAGTCTGCGCCAGTTGAGTGCCGACATTTTGTTTCTGGGCGTAGATGGCTTCGACACGAAGGCCGGGTTGTTCACGCCCAACCTGCTGGAAGCGCAGGTGAATCGCGCCATGGTGGAGATCGCGCGCCGCACAGTTGCAGTCTGCGATTGGAGCAAGTTCGGACGGCGCAGTTTATGCAACATCATGCCGGTAACGTCAGTGCATGAAGTCGTCACCGACAAGCTCATTCCAAAATCCGACTTGCGCGCCCTGAAAGAGGCGGGAGTAAAGGTAACGGTGGTCTAACTGAATCCGGACAAGCGATGAATCCAACTGACATTTCGACGGAATATGGCGCGCACACGCTGAACGAAATTCTTTCCCAGCCCCAGACCTGGAGCAAGTGTCTGCGAAAACTGGCGTCCAGCGCGGAGTTCCAGGCGGCCGTGAAGATGGCGCGTCCCGGCGCGGAGTGGATTTTCGTGGGTTGCGGAACCAGCTACTACCTCGCGATCGCCGCCGCCTCGGCCTTCAATCACGTGGGACTGCCGGCTCGGGCGATACCCGGATCCGAAATCCTTCTCTATCCGGCATTGGCGCTTCCCGCCGGTCGCGACTACATTCCCATCGTCATCTCGCGCTCGGGACTCACCTCGGAAGCCGTGCGAGCCGCGCACCTCCTCGAAAAAGAGCGCGATATCCGCACCATCGCAATCACCTGCGCCGATCGCCAGCCTCTCGAAGCGGAATGTAGCCTCACGCTGAAGTTCCTGGACGCCGACGAACTCAGCACGGTAATGACGCGCTCATTTACATCGATGCTTCTGGGCCTGCAATATCTGGCCGCGACAGTCGCGGAAGACCCGGACTTCGGCCAGGCACTGATGAACCTTCCCGAAGAAACCGCCCCGCTGCTGGAAACTTTTCCGCAACGCATCCGTTCCTTTGTCGAAGCACACGAGGTTGATGATTGTGTAGTTCTGGCACAAGGCCCCCTGTTCGGTATCGCCTCGGAATGCATGTTGAAAATTACCGAATCGTCCTGCACCTACGCCCAAGTTTTCCATTCCCAAGAATTCCGCCATGGGCCGAAAGCGATTGTGGGGCCGAAGACGTTGATCGTATTTCTGATTTCCGAATCTTCTTATGACGCCGAGGTGGAACTCCTGGAAGAGATGAGCCGGTTGGGGGGGGCCACGATGGTGGTTGCGAATCGGGTGGACGCTCGCGGCCGCAGGGCTGCCGACCTTGCGATTGAGCTTGGTTTGAAGGTGCCGGAATACGCGCGGGCCGTCGCTTATACCATCGCGGGACAGTTGTATGGTGTGTACAGCGGATTGAAAAAGGGGCTGAATCCCGACTCGCCGAAGAATCTGTCGCGGGTGGTGGTGCTGGAGTAGATCAGTTCTAGCTTTTAGCTTTTAGCTCTTAGCTTTTAGCTCTTAGCTTTTAGCTCTTAGCTTCTAGCTCATAGGAGCTTGCCTCTTGTCCAATTTTGACATTGCCATCGCGGGAGAGATCAATTTTGATCTGATCCTCTACGGTCTGCCGGAGCAGATGCCTACTGAGCGCGAGTTATTGGCTAGCCGATTCAGCATGACATTGGGAAGTTCGTCGGCCATCGTGGCGCATAATCTTTCGGCGCTGGGGAGCCGGGTTGGGTTTATCACCAAGGTCGGCGACGACGAACTGGGACACATGGCGCTCGCGCGTCTGGGGGCGGGCGGTGTCGATCTTGCTCGAATCGTGCGGTTGGGGGGATCCGGCTCTGGCGTAACCGTGATTCTTCCACATGAGCGCGAGCGTCACATCCTGACTTATCTGGGAACGATTTCGGAGTTGCGTTTCGAGGATCTTGACTTTGAATATCTGACTTCGGCGCGGCATTTCCATATGTCGTCGCTGTTTTTGCAGCGCGCCTTGTCGCCGCGTGTGCCAGAAGTGTTCCAACGGATGAAGCAGGCTGGCCTGACTACCTCGCTCGACACGAATGACGATCCCGACGATCGCTGGGACGGCGTGCTGGATGCGACTTTGCCCTACGTGGACGTTCTGCTGCCCAATGAACGCGAGGCGCTGAAAATCGCGCGCGCAGACGATCTGGAGACTGCCGTCTCGCGACTATCCGAACGCGTGAAAACACTAATCGTGAAATTGGGTGCGCGGGGAGCGATGGCGCTCCATGAAGGTCAGCGCTTCGCTGCGCCCGCGATGAATGTGCAGGTGGTGGACCCGGTGGGCGCTGGCGACAGCTTCGACGCGGGATTCCTGCACCAGTTCGTCCGCGGCGCCGATCTCCAGACTTGCCTCGGCTACGGGAATCTGTGCGGCGCGTTTTCCACTACAGCGTGTGGCGGGACAGAGGCGTTTCGGGATGCGCAGGCGCTGAAGGAATTCTTTGGGAACCACGGGGTTTCCGCGTGAGAAAGGTTGACGGGGTACGCCGCGTCTCTACCAAGGATATTGGATCAGGATCAAGAAATGGGGTGGGAAACGGGAATCGAACCCGCAACCGCCGGAGCCACAGTCCGGTGCTCTGCCAGTTGAGCTATTCCCACCGCAGACTTCTGATTATAGCAAGCGGGACGTGGCGGGGGCGCCCTTCTCCCGCAGCATTGTTGTGCGAGCTGCAAACTCTACTCCCGGTGTAAACTCGGAGCAAAAGTGCGAGGTCCTCTTAACATTTCACGCGCTCCTCATCCGAAATCCTCGTTGGCAGAAGATGCAACGCTGGGTATGGACGCCAAGATAACGCGGCGCGACTTTCTCGGCTCTGCGCTGTTAGCTTCCGGAACCGCGTTGCTTCAGGGTATTACTCCCGCGGAGCTACTGGCTCAGGATGACGCCTTCACGGGTTACGGCGGCGTTGGCGACTACAGCACTGCGAATGGCAATACGCTGGAGGTTCTCCAAGCTGGTCATGCGATTCGCGACCGCGTGTACGATCCGCTTCCGAAGGACATCATCGATACAAAAGAGGTCTATGACTGCGTAGTCATTGGCGGCGGAATCAGCGGACTGGCTGCCGCCCTGTTTTTCCAGCGTGACGCCGGGCCGGGAATGAAATGCCTGATCATTGAAAACCATTCCATCTTCGGTGGTGAGGCGAAGCAAAATGAGTTTCTGGTCGACGGCAAGCGATTGATCGCGCATCAGGGCTCAGCCATTTATCAGATTCAGTACCCGCACAGCTTCCTGGCAGGGTTCTATGAGTCCATCGGGTTACGAGCGCCGAAGCTGACCTATCAAAAGTGGGCTGGACCGGACCCGGAGTTCCCCCTCTCCAATACTCCTTATGAAGCGACGGGTTTGCAGCATGGACAATACGGGCTCTGGTTTGGGGCGAAGTTCAATCAGAAGCCGGGAATGTGGTTGATGGATCCGCTGGGGAAAAATCTCGAAGGCGCTCCCGTTGCAAACGCGGCTCGGCTGGAATGGCTACAGTGGCTGCAAGGCAAACCGGTGGGAGACAAGAAGTTTGAACATCCCAAAGTGGAAGGCGATGCGATTTCGCGGTACCTCGATTCCATCACGCTGGAGCAGCACTACATGGAACGTTTCGGTTTGAGCCGCGAAACGGTTCGAACCTTCCTTTCGCCAGTGGAAGGCGGCGGCTCGGGACTAGGACCGGATGCTTTATCGGCGTACTCGGACTATGCGTTCGAAATGCTGCACCCCTTGCCGGAAGAAGATGGCGGTTCCGATCAGATGTTTCCCGGCGGTAACGCGACCATTGCGAGACTGATGTTGAAAAGTCTGATCCCCACGGCAATCGAAGGTCCGCACAGTGTGGAAGGAGTTTGCCAGAACCGCGTTGATTTTTCCGCCCTGGACGCCGCGGGAACCGCGGTGAGAGTTCGCCTGACGTCGACAGTCGTCCAGGTTGAGCATGAGGGGGAACCTGGCAAGGCCGACACAGTTTCGATCGCATATTCAAAGCAGGGCAAGTTATACCGCGTGAGGGCGCGCTCGGTTGTGATGGCAGGCGGATGCTGGACTACAAAACACATTGTGAAGGATCTTCCGCAGGACCAGCGCGAGGCATACGCGCAGTTTTACAGATCTCCCTGCATGATGATGAACGTTGCCGTCAGAAATTGGCGTTTTTTGTACAAGATGGGAATGAGCGGTTGTCGATGGTTTGAAGGCGTCGGCAACTACATGGAGGTTCGCAAGCTGGCGCTGACGGGTCTTGAAAGTCCAACGATCGGTCCAGATTCGCCGATCGTACTCAGTTTGAAAGTGTTGTACTCGTACCCCGGATCTTCCACCGAACAGCAGGGGCATCGCGGGCGCGCAGAGATGCTGCGAACATCTTTCAAAGACTATGAACGACAAGTCCGTGAACAATTTAACGAGATGTTCGCGCGCGGGGGCTTCGATGTGCGGCGGGACATCGCCGGAATCATCCTGAATCGGTGGGGACACGCCTATCTGAGCCCGCAGCCCGGGTTCTTCTTTGGGCGCGACGGTCAACCTGCGCCTCGTGAGATTCTGCGGCGGGCGCCGTTCGGGCGGGTCGCATTCGCCAACACCGATCTCGCCGGAGCCATGGACCATCGTTATTCGATACTGGAAGCAAAACGAGCTGTGGGTCAGCTGCTGGATCAGGTCTTGCGGTAACGGCAGAACGATCGGGTTTTTACAACGGCTCATTTATTTCCGGATCATGGCCACCTCGTAATGAATCGTTTCCACGCTGCCGTTGTTTGCGTGCAGTTCAGAATCCAAAACGAATTTCACGGGGCATCCTTGTGCTGTGACCCAGGCTGTGCCCTTTTCAAATCCGCCTGTGCCCAGAACCTGCTGGTAGAGGGCTTTTTCTTCCGCGGTGCCGCGAGCTGTATCAATGGAATACCTGGTCGTATCATAGCCGTTCACTTTTTCCGTTCCTTCGCGCTCGGTTGCGGAGCTATTTTTGACGAGCGCGACCGCGCTGGACATTCCTGCGATCCCCATCAGGCCGGACCAGGCGCTTTGCCAGCTACCAGCGTCCGAACGCACGCCGTGAAAGGAATTAGAGGCGCTATTGTTTTTGAAGCTGCCGTCTATGGTCTGCGGGGTAATGTCCGCTTCTTCGTGTACGGGATTCGACGACTCCTTGTTGTAGGAATAGTGGAAGGGTTCTGGCGGATTCTGGATGTGGTCGATCACACAGTCGAGATCAATACCGTGGTCCGCGCCGGCCGGTGTCGTGGCCGCAGAATTTGGCTGCGCTCCAGACCTCTCGTCCACGTTCTTCGACGCCGGGCCGGAACGGCACCCGGAAACCGCCAGCAACGCCAGTGCTGCCGCCGCAAGAACACCATGCTTCAGAAGTGCCGACTTGCCCTGCGTACAAAATGCCATCTCGATTTCTCCTCGATCTTTGCGTCTTTCAGCCGTGAACGCTGGCCGACGACACGGATCTTGTCCTACCATTTTCTTAGCACAGATTATGCCTGATTGGATAACGGTCTGCTCCTGAGGCGGCGGAGCTGTGGCGAACTCTTCGACAGGCGTTTTTGCTCACGACCATCGGCGTGTCAATCGGAGTGGCCGCATCGGGACAACGGCCGGCGCCGCCGCAAGCGAGGCTTGGCGGTTTCGGTTGGGTCGCGGTTATCTCCGGCCTACGCCCATGTACTGGAATCCCATGGCGCGAAGGCGGGAAGAGTCAAGGAGGTTCTTGGTGTCGATGATGATGGGACGTTTCAGCAGGTGGCGGATTCTACCGAAGTCCAGGGTACGGAACTCGGGCCAACCGGTGCCCACGACAAGAGCGTCGACGCCTTCGGCTACTCCGTAGGCGGATTCGCAGTATTTGATGGTGCCGTTGAGCTGATGCTTGGCTTCGGGAATGGCAACCGGGTCGTAGGCTCGGACACGCGCGCCTTTGGCCAGCAGGTTCTGCGCCAGTTGAATGGACGCTGAACCTGCGACGGAGTTGGTGTTCGGTTTGAAAGAAAGTCCGAGGATGCCGACGTCTTTGTTCTGGACGTTGTCGATGGCGCCAGATACTTTATCGAAGATCCGCTGGGCCATGGCGACATTCACTTCGCGGGCGGCGCGGAGGATTTTGAGGTCTACACCGTTTTCCAGAGCCAGTCCTCTCAGGGACTCCATGTCGGTCTCGGCGAAAATTCCGCCCATGCCGGCGCCGGGCTGCAGGCAGCGGGGCGCAATCTTCTTGTCGAGTCCAAGGGCTAGGGACAGGCTGACCGCGTCTGCCTTCACGTGTTCGCAGAGGCTGGCGATTTCGTTGATGAAAGAAATCTTGGTGGCGACAAAGGCGGTGGTGGCTTCGCGCGTGAGTTCAGCGGTTTCGTAATTGGTAACGAGCACGGGCACGCCGCGCATCACCAGGGGATGGAAGATCTGCTTGAGGGCGGAAACGGCTTCGCTGGAGGCAGTCCCCAGGATAATGCGGTCAGGCCAGTTGAAGTCTTCCACCGCGCAGCCGTTGGTAAAAAACATCGGCTGGCAAACGAGAATGCTGCGGAGGGCCTGACTCTTGAGCGCCTTTTCTAAATTCGTGGTGGTGCCTACGCGGACCGGGGTGACGATCGACAGAACTTGTACGCGTCCGGCGGCGCGGGCCAGACGGAGAACTAATTGCTCCAGGCCTTCGGCAGAATCTTCGGCAAGAAAGATTACCTGCGCTTTGCGCGCCAGCTCTTCGGGGTCTGTGGAATAAGCCAGCCGCCCGGAACGCACATTGCGGCGAATCACTTCCTGGAGATTTTTTTCGTAGAACGGGATGTCGCCCTTGGCCACGTCCGTGATGCGCGAACTGTCAGAGTGGCAGCAGGAGACGGGCGTGCCGAAATCGGCGAGACAGGCGGAAATGACGGTTGCGAGATAGCCGGAGCCGTAAACCCCAATTTGCATTGTGCCTTCTTCGAATCAACCCGCAGCCTGGGATTCCGGCGCTTGGTGTAGAGCCAGTAACTCCTATGGTAATCCGACTAATGGACTTGGCAACGGACGGAAAGTACATGTACTGCTGAGACTGCCCTATTGGCCGGTCGTTTGGGGTTTTGGGGGTGGATCACAGGCTAGGATCGGGACGACAGTAAGGTACGTCCTAATGGGATTAAAGCAACGTCCTGCCACACTCCGTTTGTCTCGCGTACAAACATTAGCTCATCGACATGGATCGTCCGCG
>CAWCWX010000011.1:0-16450 GCA_963799305.1 uncultured Acidobacteriota bacterium
TGCCACAAATCTGCGAGCGTGTCACCGGTGTCAGCGCCCACGTTTCCAAAAACGAAACGTGGGGCACCCGCGATTTTGCGATGTGGGGGGATTCCCATCGCCGGCGTCCTATGCTACCCTGCCGGTCAAATGAGCAATCAGACCAACGCCGCCACCGCTGGTATTAGTTTTGGATCGGCCTTAGCCATGATCCTTTCCTTCCAACTGAATCATTCGATTCTGTGGGCCATCGTGCATGGCGTGTGCTCCTGGTTTTATGTGATCTACCGGGCGCTGAAGGGTAACTACTGATACCGCGCCCACTGCTCTCCGAGGACCAGGTGGAGATTTAAAATCGCAACGGTTGCTCTCACCAAACACCCACGTTTCAAAAAAGAAAACGTGGGGCACCTGTGATTACCTGGGCCACCCGCCACGGTTTTTTCTGCGGGGCCTTCTCTTGCCGCTGCCTAGGGTCGCATTCTCGCGTTCTTCGCGAGAAAATGGCCTACCCTTTGTGTTTTTGATCTGGAAGAAGTGGACGACGGCGGGTGGCCCACTTCTTCAGCATGTAACAAAACTGGGTGCCCCATTTCTCGCGCTTTTTGCGAGAAGTGGGGCCTTCCACTGCTTGGGGCTCTTCTCGCTTTCATCACAAACATAGTGTGTGCGGCGTCACAGTGCGGCAGACTTCCGGGATTCTACTCTACGCAACGTGCCCTGGAATCTGACGCGCTACTACGGCAACAACGAACTGCATTTCATCACCTGTAGTTGTTACCGTCGTCGACCGCTACTCGGAACGGCGCGGCGTCGGGACTTGTTTCTCGCCGTTCTGGAGCAGGTCCGACAAAAATATCAGTTTGTCGTCATTGGATACGTGGCCATGCCCGAACACTTTCATCTGCTGATCAGCGAACCGCAGGAACGCACTCCTTCCACCGTCATGCAGGCTTTGAAACTGGGATTTGCGCGTCGAGTTCTGATCCAGATGCGCCGTCGCCGTACCCTCGCGCAATCCGAACTCTTCGAGCGCTCTCCGCAGCACATCTGGCAGAAGCGCTTTTACGACTTCAACATCTGGACGGGCCGCAAGCGAGTTGAGAAACTACGTTACATTCATCGTAACCCGGTCACGCGTGGACTGGTAACATCGCCGGAACTATGGCGCTGGAGCAGTTATCGCGCGTACGCCTTTGGCGAGCCTGGGCCGGTGGTGGTGAATGACTGGTCCGTTCTCAAGATGACGATTCGTCCGCCGGCGGCATGAAGAACATGCCCCTCCGCCGCCGACTGCGCTGCTCCCCACTTCAGTGATCATGTCGGAGAAGTGGGCCACCCGCCGGCCGGACACCCGTCATAGAAGCTCCAAGACCGCTATGAACGAGTGGCCCTGCTGGATGGAAACTGATTTCTCGTTTGTCTGGGTTTGCGTGCCCCCGTCGTGGGGGACACGGCGGGGAACAAGATCCAAGTCCAACTCTTCAAGCATGCTCGCTTCCGTGAGCGGATGTGATATTTCCTTGGAGGTTTGGATGAGCTCTAAGGATGTTCCAAATCGTAGGCGGATGCCATTGACCGATTCATTCGGATTGACCTTAAGATGCGTTGGAAACTCCAGATTGAATTCCTGGCCCATCCACTCAGAGCCATTGGCTTCGAATCTCGTGACAGGGAACTCTGGATTCGGCTCATCCAGCCCTCGCCTTATCGATGTCTCCGGAAGCAACTTGCGCGCTAAATCAAAGAACCCGGACGAGAGGAAACCTTGCATGCAAGCGGCTCGTTTCAGAGCACGCAGTATTAGTTGCGGCTGTGCGGTGTCGATTTGGATGTGTGGCCTTGACTCGTCATAATCGCTGTCTGGCGGGGGATCGGTTAAGAGAAGAGTCGTCTGCCAACTTGAGTCGTAACTAGCGATTGCGAGACCCGCGACAATCCTCTGAGCTACGAGATTCTCGTCGCTAAAGCGGACATTCGCCTTCTGCAGGCGGCCCTGTGTGAATTGATTGGCAGTATGGTCTGGGCCTTGTTGATTGCCCTTGCACTCGATGATGTGATATTTCCCATTGCCGTCCCTACAGATGAAATCGGGGCACTTCTGTGGGCCTCGCTTTTTCTTTCCGGCGAAAGTCGCAATCCCAAGCGCTTGCAATTCGTCCATTGCGCGTCGGCCGTGTTGAACATACGCGTATTGAAATTGCGAATCTAACCATTCAAGACCGACTCCGATGCCCCAATCATCGCTTAGGACCTTCTTTGGATGAGTGTCGATTTCATCAACTGCCCTATGAAGCCGCAAGGCCCCTACAGTGCCATCAACCGCACCGAAGTATCTCAGGATGGCCCATTGCGAAGCCGTCCACCATTGCGGCATTCGAGGAGAGACGGACACTAGTCCAGCCCAGAGCATACCCCGCCTGAAATCCACGCTTGATGGAAGACCCTGAGTTACGAAGGGGCAAACCTTCCGATATGGCATCGGAGTACTCAGCCAACTCTGCCGATCTACGCTGACCTGAATATTCTTGATCAATGACCTACCGCTCCATATTTATCCCTTTTATATCCCGCTTCTCCGCGGTCATCCAATGGCGTTTCTCGTTAAGACAAGCTGATCTAGCCAGACCACCTTTCTGATTGAAGAATTTAGATACTCGTCAGCTTCTTCTCGCGGATCAGCCGCTGGACTGCTGCGGTGCCGGGGGGAAGTATCTCGACCGACCCACTCTTTTCGTCGAACTCAACGAGGCGGTTGTCGTGCAGGGTTCGCAGTGTGGACATAAAGTGCTTCTTGTTCGCCGCTTCGGTCCAGGCCAAGAGCGACTGCACAGTCGTAGAAGGGACCGAACTGGCAGTCAATAACAGAATCTGCTCTGGAAGCTTTAGTTTCGGATCGAGTACGCGCTTTAGATTCCCCTTGGTCCAGATAACTGGTATGCGGATTTCGGCCAGCGCATCCGCCACTGCCTGCGCCTCCGATGTAGTGAGCCCGTGGTAGACGCGGACGAGTTCCGCCATGATCCAGCTGCACATTGACAGGACGACAACGGAGTCCATGTGGTTGGGGTCAACATCACCGCCTACGTGCCCTACGCTTCGGTTATTACGCACCTCGTACAGCGCTGGCAACATCCTTGGGATGAGGATCTGGAAGCTGCGCGGCACATGCATTTGCGAGTTGCTTTCTAGGGCCCTACAGGCTTGCGGGAAATTGGGCGGCTTGGAGGCTGTCGTCGCGTAGACACCCTTGGCCTGGCCGTCAAGAATGGTGTAGACGATCTCGCTGAACAATCCGCCGCTCAGCTCTGATGGACGCCATCTTTGCTCTAGGAAGTTCTGCACAATGCTCTGGTACTCCGCGATGAGCGGATCGCGGAGTCCAGAGGGAATGGCGGAGAGAGCTGTTGAGACTGTCACCATCAGCCGATCTCAGTCCGTCCTTCATCAGTCACGTAAAACTGCTTGCCGTCCTTTGCGCAGAAACCTTGCTTCGTGTTGTTGATTAGACACTGGGCCGCGTTGCCGACCTTCCCTTGGTTGTTGTCATCCAGAGCTTTTGTAACATCACCTGTACCCATGCGATTCTTCCCCCCATCCTGCAACCATAGCGCTGTCGCCAAGAACTTTCTGGTCTTGTTGTTCTTGGCGCCTTTTGCGTTCAGGAAAGAAGCGAGCGTGCCTACCCTCTGCGGCTTCGCATCGCTTCCCTGTTCCCCGCTGGATGCGGGTTGCGGTGCCACTTTCACCAAGTCGGGCATGTGCTTGATGACCTTGTCGAGTTGTGAAGACAACCAGTTCTCACTTCCCTCGCCCGTAAACGAAACTGATCCTACCTTAACTTCGATCTTCGCGTCGGCCATGCGTGAGTAAACCTCCTTCAAAAAGAAGTGGCCTTCATCTCTTCGAGCCACTTTACTAAGTTATGAATCGAGGGGGAAGCGCCATCTTAACACGATTCATGCCAGTTACAGTGGGTCGCTTCCGGCGGGTGGCGCGCCTTCCGGCGGGTGGCCCACGTCTCCGGCGAAGTATAACTGCTGACTCTAGTGCGGTGGCGGAGAAAACACAGTGGGTGCCCCATTTCTCGCGTTCGTTGCGAGAAGTGGGCAGCAGGACAGTTGGCGGCAAAAGGGTTTCGAGGCCGCGCAATCCGAGTTCCTTGCCGACTCATGACGAAAATCGGGAAAACCAAACCTGTCTGATCCGGCGGCGTCCAAACCCACTTCTCGGACCCCACGAGAAGTGGGGCACCCACCGCGTTTCCGCCGCCAACACTTACCCCGAACCGAGTTATACTTTCGGCGAGATGTGGGCCATCCGCCAGTGATAACTCAAATCAACGTCAACATCAATGCCCCGGCGGCTTGCCCCTCCGGTTGCGATACCACTCCACCGCAAGGACCCCCACATCAATGAAAACGACGGCGAGGAGAATCGTACTGGCGATAGCGGCAACCTTCGTACTCGTGCTGAGTTGCTATGGCTTAGCGCGAGCCTATCTGTACTACGAGGCCGCCAGAGCGGAGCGCATGTTAAAAGAACTGGGGGACGTAAAGATCGGCGACACCGAAAGTCAAGCGCTTGCGATACTCCAGCGTTATGGTAAGTACCAGAAAATGCCAGAAGACGTGGCAAAGTTCGATAAGGCTGACTATGAATACCTGGTCGAAATCGGGCCTTCGGGAATCTACCATGTTATAGGTCGCGCTAGCACCGGCAAGTTCTATCGCAGTACCCGAGCAGTTCTAAGCGTCCTCAGTCCCCAAGTTAGAAGAGGAATTGGCCTCCGACGATGGAATGTGTATGGGCGCGTAGCCATCAAAGAAAACAGAGTCACCATTGTGTCGGGGATGCTGCTGGCCGAAGGCAGCCACCATTGGCTGTTCGGCGCCTGGACCCTGGCGAGGACCTTACCACCACATGCAATCGAAAAATTTGTGACTTCGCCGGAAGTCTCCTGGCCATACGACGTGAACCGCTACCTGTTGGGATGGGAAGGGGGCCCCATGATGAACGAGGAGCATCAGGAGGGTTGGGTTGGAGGCCCTGACACCTGGATTACTCCTGCTGCGACGGACGAAGAAAGACAATGGGCACATGAATTCCGGCGGAATTGCCTTACGTCACGTTCCGGCTGTAGCACAAGTTGTGACCTCTATCCCGCCGCCGCAGCGGAATATGCCAATAGTGCAACCGTGGAAGGAAAAAGGGAGCTATGCGCTGCGCCCAGTCCTGATCACAGCTATTGGTGAACCGCTGATGTAAAAATCGTCCTTGACAACTCATACCCCACAGCTAACAATTAGTAATCAACTATAGCCATACAGTAACCGGACCAGGCGTCCGAAAACACGGGCTAAGTCCCGTGCGCTCAAGATTTTAGCTGTAAGCTCTTTGACATCAAGATTTTGCGGGGAAACGATGGCCTAAAGTGATGATTCCAAAGGACCGAGGGGGGAGGGGTACCCCGGTACCAGAGGGTTAATACCAATCCACTAAACACCGCCGGCCAGTGGGCGTGGGACGGGACGCCCATCCAAAGCTTGCCCTGAGACTGTCGAATGGGCCGGGCTACACTGGAAGAGGCCAGGTGCCCCTCGTTTCGTTTTTTGAAACGTGGGCGCTTGCGGCGGAATAAATGCCCGCGTCTTTTGTTTCGACTGCTTTCGCTTTCTTTCGAGATGGTGTATTCTGCCGTTCGTATGGCAAAGAATATTCCCGCTCCGATTCTCTGCATATCGCTCCTGGCCGCCGTCCTCGGCGCTGCCCAGCAGTCCCCCATCGGCTATAAACCCGCCGCCGACGCCGACAGCAAGAAGACAATCCTTCTCAAGGACTTTCATCCCGAAACCGCGCTGCACGCCGCCAAGCACGAAATCAATCGCGCGAAGTTTCCCGTCTTCGACGTCCACAACCATACGAACGACGCCCGCGGCATTGGCGATCGCGTCGATCCGAAAGAACTGGTCGAGCGTATGGACCGGCTCAACGTGAAGACGATCGTCATCCTCACCGGCGGTTGGGGAGACGACCTGCAAAAGCTGATCGACACCATGGTTAAGCCCTATCCCGGACGCTTCCTGGTGATGACGCAAATCGACTGGAGCAAGATCGACGACCCCAACTTCAGCCAGCTCATGGTGCAGCAGGTTGACGACTCGGTACGACGCGGAGCGCGCGGGCTGAAGATTCTGAAAGAACTCGGCCTCGGCGTACGCGACAAGACAGGCAAGCTCATCCCGGTCGACGACGCGAGGCTCGATCCCGTTTGGGACGAATGCGGGCGGCTGGGGATTCCGGTCTTCATTCATGTCGCCGATCCCGAAGCGTTCTTTCATCCCATCGACGCCAGCAACGAGCGTTATGAAGAGTTGATCGAGCACCCGGACTGGAGTTTTTACGGGCGCGACTTCCCCACACTGCCGGAGTTGATGGCGCAACGCGATCGTATGTTCGCCAAGCATCCGCATACGACGTTCGCCGCGCTGCATTTTGGCAGTTGGCCGGAGAACATCGACTTCGTCGACCAGACGCTGGAGAAGTTTCCCAACGTGATGATCGAAACCGGGGCCCGCGAAGGCGAACTTGGACGCCAGCCGCGGCGCGTGCGCAGACTGTTCCTCAAGTATCCCGACCGCATCATGTTTGGCACTGACGAAGGCGCGTCGGAAGCGATGTATCAGAATTACTTCCGCTGGCTCGAAACCGAGGACGAGTACTTCCCCTACGCGCAGTATCCCGGGCAGGGGCGCTGGATGATTTACGGCCTGGGACTGCCCGACGATGTGCTGGAGAAGGTCTATCACAAGAATGCGGAGCGCCTCTTTGGGCAGTTCAAGGGCGTTCCTGCGACGAAGTGACAATCCACCACGAAGACACAGAGACTAAGGAGAAGAACAAGGCCTGATTTTGCTTTTCTCCGTGACTTCGTGACTTCGTGGTGGATGTCGGGTTTAGCTTGACAACTTCCCCAGCCATCGACGAAAGTTACTAAACGAAAGAAAACGAAAGATCACGTTTTTATGCCCTCCGACGGCCTATTTAATGAAGAACGCAGGCGCGCCATTTTGGCCATGCTGCACCAGGACGGCCGCGTGCTGGTCAAGGATCTGGCACACCACTTCAAGATCTCGCAGATCACCATCCGCAAGGATCTGGAAATTCTCGACAACCAGGGCACGGTCCAACGCACTCATGGCGGCGCGTTGCCGGTGCAGGCGGGGGCGCTGCTCGATCCCACGTTGCGCGAAAAGGAAAAGCTGCACCGCCGGGAAAAGGCCCTCATTGCCGAAGCCGCGGTAAAACTGGTGGAAGAAGGCCAGTCGGTGCTGTTGGATTCCGGAACTACCACTACCGCGATCGCCCGTGCCCTGAAAGACATGTCGCGGCTCACCGTGATTACGAACGCGATCAACATTGCAGCGGAACTGGCGGGCACGCATGTGGATGTGATTCTGACAGGGGGAACATTGCGCAAGAACTCCTTTTCCCTGGTAGGTCCGCTGGCAGAACAGAGTCTGCGCCAGTTGAGTGCCGACATTTTGTTTCTGGGCGTAGATGGCTTCGACACGAAGGCCGGGTTGTTCACGCCCAACCTGCTGGAAGCGCAGGTGAATCGCGCCATGGTGGAGATCGCGCGCCGCACAGTTGCAGTCTGCGATTGGAGCAAGTTCGGACGGCGCAGTTTATGCAACATCATGCCGGTAACGTCAGTGCATGAAGTCGTCACCGACAAGCTCATTCCAAAATCCGACTTGCGCGCCCTGAAAGAGGCGGGAGTAAAGGTAACGGTGGTCTAACTGAATCCGGACAAGCGATGAATCCAACTGACATTTCGACGGAATATGGCGCGCACACGCTGAACGAAATTCTTTCCCAGCCCCAGACCTGGAGCAAGTGTCTGCGAAAACTGGCGTCCAGCGCGGAGTTCCAGGCGGCCGTGAAGATGGCGCGTCCCGGCGCGGAGTGGATTTTCGTGGGTTGCGGAACCAGCTACTACCTCGCGATCGCCGCCGCCTCGGCCTTCAATCACGTGGGACTGCCGGCTCGGGCGATACCCGGATCCGAAATCCTTCTCTATCCGGCATTGGCGCTTCCCGCCGGTCGCGACTACATTCCCATCGTCATCTCGCGCTCGGGACTCACCTCGGAAGCCGTGCGAGCCGCGCACCTCCTCGAAAAAGAGCGCGATATCCGCACCATCGCAATCACCTGCGCCGATCGCCAGCCTCTCGAAGCGGAATGTAGCCTCACGCTGAAGTTCCTGGACGCCGACGAACTCAGCACGGTAATGACGCGCTCATTTACATCGATGCTTCTGGGCCTGCAATATCTGGCCGCGACAGTCGCGGAAGACCCGGACTTCGGCCAGGCACTGATGAACCTTCCCGAAGAAACCGCCCCGCTGCTGGAAACTTTTCCGCAACGCATCCGTTCCTTTGTCGAAGCACACGAGGTTGATGATTGTGTAGTTCTGGCACAAGGCCCCCTGTTCGGTATCGCCTCGGAATGCATGTTGAAAATTACCGAATCGTCCTGCACCTACGCCCAAGTTTTCCATTCCCAAGAATTCCGCCATGGGCCGAAAGCGATTGTGGGGCCGAAGACGTTGATCGTATTTCTGATTTCCGAATCTTCTTATGACGCCGAGGTGGAACTCCTGGAAGAGATGAGCCGGTTGGGGGGGGCCACGATGGTGGTTGCGAATCGGGTGGACGCTCGCGGCCGCAGGGCTGCCGACCTTGCGATTGAGCTTGGTTTGAAGGTGCCGGAATACGCGCGGGCCGTCGCTTATACCATCGCGGGACAGTTGTATGGTGTGTACAGCGGATTGAAAAAGGGGCTGAATCCCGACTCGCCGAAGAATCTGTCGCGGGTGGTGGTGCTGGAGTAGATCAGTTCTAGCTTTTAGCTTTTAGCTCTTAGCTTTTAGCTCTTAGCTTTTAGCTCTTAGCTTCTAGCTCATAGGAGCTTGCCTCTTGTCCAATTTTGACATTGCCATCGCGGGAGAGATCAATTTTGATCTGATCCTCTACGGTCTGCCGGAGCAGATGCCTACTGAGCGCGAGTTATTGGCTAGCCGATTCAGCATGACATTGGGAAGTTCGTCGGCCATCGTGGCGCATAATCTTTCGGCGCTGGGGAGCCGGGTTGGGTTTATCACCAAGGTCGGCGACGACGAACTGGGACACATGGCGCTCGCGCGTCTGGGGGCGGGCGGTGTCGATCTTGCTCGAATCGTGCGGTTGGGGGGATCCGGCTCTGGCGTAACCGTGATTCTTCCACATGAGCGCGAGCGTCACATCCTGACTTATCTGGGAACGATTTCGGAGTTGCGTTTCGAGGATCTTGACTTTGAATATCTGACTTCGGCGCGGCATTTCCATATGTCGTCGCTGTTTTTGCAGCGCGCCTTGTCGCCGCGTGTGCCAGAAGTGTTCCAACGGATGAAGCAGGCTGGCCTGACTACCTCGCTCGACACGAATGACGATCCCGACGATCGCTGGGACGGCGTGCTGGATGCGACTTTGCCCTACGTGGACGTTCTGCTGCCCAATGAACGCGAGGCGCTGAAAATCGCGCGCGCAGACGATCTGGAGACTGCCGTCTCGCGACTATCCGAACGCGTGAAAACACTAATCGTGAAATTGGGTGCGCGGGGAGCGATGGCGCTCCATGAAGGTCAGCGCTTCGCTGCGCCCGCGATGAATGTGCAGGTGGTGGACCCGGTGGGCGCTGGCGACAGCTTCGACGCGGGATTCCTGCACCAGTTCGTCCGCGGCGCCGATCTCCAGACTTGCCTCGGCTACGGGAATCTGTGCGGCGCGTTTTCCACTACAGCGTGTGGCGGGACAGAGGCGTTTCGGGATGCGCAGGCGCTGAAGGAATTCTTTGGGAACCACGGGGTTTCCGCGTGAGAAAGGTTGACGGGGTACGCCGCGTCTCTACCAAGGATATTGGATCAGGATCAAGAAATGGGGTGGGAAACGGGAATCGAACCCGCAACCGCCGGAGCCACAGTCCGGTGCTCTGCCAGTTGAGCTATTCCCACCGCAGACTTCTGATTATAGCAAGCGGGACGTGGCGGGGGCGCCCTTCTCCCGCAGCATTGTTGTGCGAGCTGCAAACTCTACTCCCGGTGTAAACTCGGAGCAAAAGTGCGAGGTCCTCTTAACATTTCACGCGCTCCTCATCCGAAATCCTCGTTGGCAGAAGATGCAACGCTGGGTATGGACGCCAAGATAACGCGGCGCGACTTTCTCGGCTCTGCGCTGTTAGCTTCCGGAACCGCGTTGCTTCAGGGTATTACTCCCGCGGAGCTACTGGCTCAGGATGACGCCTTCACGGGTTACGGCGGCGTTGGCGACTACAGCACTGCGAATGGCAATACGCTGGAGGTTCTCCAAGCTGGTCATGCGATTCGCGACCGCGTGTACGATCCGCTTCCGAAGGACATCATCGATACAAAAGAGGTCTATGACTGCGTAGTCATTGGCGGCGGAATCAGCGGACTGGCTGCCGCCCTGTTTTTCCAGCGTGACGCCGGGCCGGGAATGAAATGCCTGATCATTGAAAACCATTCCATCTTCGGTGGTGAGGCGAAGCAAAATGAGTTTCTGGTCGACGGCAAGCGATTGATCGCGCATCAGGGCTCAGCCATTTATCAGATTCAGTACCCGCACAGCTTCCTGGCAGGGTTCTATGAGTCCATCGGGTTACGAGCGCCGAAGCTGACCTATCAAAAGTGGGCTGGACCGGACCCGGAGTTCCCCCTCTCCAATACTCCTTATGAAGCGACGGGTTTGCAGCATGGACAATACGGGCTCTGGTTTGGGGCGAAGTTCAATCAGAAGCCGGGAATGTGGTTGATGGATCCGCTGGGGAAAAATCTCGAAGGCGCTCCCGTTGCAAACGCGGCTCGGCTGGAATGGCTACAGTGGCTGCAAGGCAAACCGGTGGGAGACAAGAAGTTTGAACATCCCAAAGTGGAAGGCGATGCGATTTCGCGGTACCTCGATTCCATCACGCTGGAGCAGCACTACATGGAACGTTTCGGTTTGAGCCGCGAAACGGTTCGAACCTTCCTTTCGCCAGTGGAAGGCGGCGGCTCGGGACTAGGACCGGATGCTTTATCGGCGTACTCGGACTATGCGTTCGAAATGCTGCACCCCTTGCCGGAAGAAGATGGCGGTTCCGATCAGATGTTTCCCGGCGGTAACGCGACCATTGCGAGACTGATGTTGAAAAGTCTGATCCCCACGGCAATCGAAGGTCCGCACAGTGTGGAAGGAGTTTGCCAGAACCGCGTTGATTTTTCCGCCCTGGACGCCGCGGGAACCGCGGTGAGAGTTCGCCTGACGTCGACAGTCGTCCAGGTTGAGCATGAGGGGGAACCTGGCAAGGCCGACACAGTTTTGATCGCATATTCAAGGCTGGGCAAGTTATACCGCGTGAGGGCGCGCTCGGTTGTGATGGCAGGCGGATGCTGGACTACAAAACACATTGTGAAGGATCTTCCGCAGGACCAGAGCGAGGCATACGCGCAGTTTTACCGATCTCCCTGCATGATGATGAACGTTGCCGTCAGAAATTGGCGTTTTTTGTACAAGATGGGAATGAGCGGTTGTCGATGGTTTGAAGGCGTCGGCAACTACATGGAGGTTCGCAAGCTGGCGCTGACTGGTCTTGAAAGTCCAACGATCGGTCCAGATTCGCCGATCGTACTCAGTTTGAAAGTGTTGTACTCGTACCCCGGATCTTCCACCGAACAGCAGGGGCATCGCGGGCGCGCAGAGATGCTGCGAACATCTTTCAAAGACTATGAAAGACAAGTCCGTGAACAATTTAACGAGATGTTCGCGCGCGGGGGCTTCGATGTGCGGCGGGACATCGCCGGAATCATCCTGAATCGGTGGGGACACGCCTATCTGAGCCCGCAGCCCGGGTTCTTCTTTGGGCGCGACGGTCAACCTGCGCCTCGTGAGATTCTGCGGCGGGCGCCGTTCGGGCGGGTCGCATTCGCCAACACCGATCTCGCCGGAGCCATGGACCATCGTTATTCGATACTGGAAGCAAAACGAGCTGTGGGTCAGCTGCTGGATCAGGTCTTGCGGTAACGGCAGAACGATCGGGTTTTTACAACGGCTCATTTATTTCCGGATCATGGCCACCTCGTAATGAATCGTTTCCACGCTGCCGTTGTTTGCGTGCAGTTCAGAATCCAAAACGAATTTCACGGGGCATCCTTGTGCTGTGACCCAGGCTGTGCCCTTTTCAAATCCGCCTGTGCCCAGAACCTGCTGGTAGAGGGCTTTTTCTTCCGCGGTGCCGCGAGCTGTATCAATGGAATACCTGGTCGTATCATAGCCGTTCACTTTTTCCGTTCCTTCGCGCTCGGTTGCGGAGCTATTTTTGACGAGCGCGACCGCGCTGGACATTCCTGCGATCCCCATCAGGCCGGACCAGGCGCTTTGCCAGCTACCAGCGTCCGAACGCACGCCGTGAAAGGAATTAGAGGCGCTA
Source organism: uncultured Acidobacteriota bacterium (assembly GCA_963799305.1). Lineage (GTDB taxonomy): Bacteria > Acidobacteriota > Terriglobia > Terriglobales > Acidobacteriaceae > Acidiflorens. Next base: position 12,505 of record CAWCWX010000011.1, read on the forward strand.
TTGTTTTTGAAGCTGCCGTCTATGGTCTGCGGGGTAATGTCCGCTTCTTCGTGTACGGGATTCGACGACTCCTTGTTGTAGGAATAGTGGAAGGGTTCTGGCGGATTCTGGATGTGGTCGATCACACAGTCGAGATCAATACCGTGGTCCGCGCCGGCCGGTGTCGTGGCCGCAGAATTTGGCTGCGCTCCAGACCTCTCGTCCACGTTCTTCGACGCCGGGCCGGAACGGCACCCGGAAACCGCCAGCAACGCCAGTGCTGCCGCCGCAAGAACACCATGCTTCAGAAGTGCCGACTTGCCCTGCGTACAAAATGCCATCTCGATTTCTCCTCGATCTTTGCGTCTTTCAGCCGTGAACGCTGGCCGACGACACGGATCTTGTCCTACCATTTTCTTAGCACAGATTATGCCTGATTGGATAACGGTCTGCTCCTGAGGCGGCGGAGCTGTGGCGAACTCTTCGACAGGCGTTTTTGCTCACGACCATCGGCGTGTCAATCGGAGTGGCCGCATCGGGACAACGGCCGGCGCCGCCGCAAGCGAGGCTTGGCGGTTTCGGTTGGGTCGCGGTTATCTCCGGCCTACGCCCATGTACTGGAATCCCATGGCGCGAAGGCGGGAAGAGTCAAGGAGGTTCTTGGTGTCGATGATGATGGGACGTTTCAGCAGGTGGCGGATTCTACCGAAGTCCAGGGTACGGAACTCGGGCCAACCGGTGCCCACGACAAGAGCGTCGACGCCTTCGGCTACTCCGTAGGCGGATTCGCAGTATTTGATGGTGCCGTTGAGCTGATGCTTGGCTTCGGGAATGGCAACCGGGTCGTAGGCTCGGACACGCGCGCCTTTGGCCAGCAGGTTCTGCGCCAGTTGAATGGACGCTGAACCTGCGACGGAGTTGGTGTTCGGTTTGAAAGAAAGTCCGAGGATGCCGACGTCTTTGTTCTGGACGTTGTCGATGGCGCCAGATACTTTATCGAAGATCCGCTGGGCCATGGCGACATTCACTTCGCGGGCGGCGCGGAGGATTTTGAGGTCTACACCGTTTTCCAGAGCCAGTCCTCTCAGGGACTCCATGTCGGTCTCGGCGAAAATTCCGCCCATGCCGGCGCCGGGCTGCAGGCAGCGGGGCGCAATCTTCTTGTCGAGTCCAAGGGCTAGGGACAGGCTGACCGCGTCTGCCTTCACGTGTTCGCAGAGGCTGGCGATTTCGTTGATGAAAGAAATCTTGGTGGCGACAAAGGCGGTGGTGGCTTCGCGCGTGAGTTCAGCGGTTTCGTAATTGGTAACGAGCACGGGCACGCCGCGCATCACCAGGGGATGGAAGATCTGCTTGAGGGCGGAAACGGCTTCGCTGGAGGCAGTCCCCAGGATAATGCGGTCAGGCCAGTTGAAGTCTTCCACCGCGCAGCCGTTGGTAAAAAACATCGGCTGGCAAACGAGAATGCTGCGGAGGGCCTGACTCTTGAGCGCCTTTTCTAAATTCGTGGTGGTGCCTACGCGGACCGGGGTGACGATCGACAGAACTTGTACGCGTCCGGCGGCGCGGGCCAGACGGAGAACTAATTGCTCCAGGCCTTCGGCAGAATCTTCGGCAAGAAAGATTACCTGCGCTTTGCGCGCCAGCTCTTCGGGGTCTGTGGAATAAGCCAGCCGCCCGGAACGCACATTGCGGCGAATCACTTCCTGGAGATTTTTTTCGTAGAACGGGATGTCGCCCTTGGCCACGTCCGTGATGCGCGAACTGTCAGAGTGGCAGCAGGAGACGGGCGTGCCGAAATCGGCGAGACAGGCGGAAATGACGGTTGCGAGATAGCCGGAGCCGTAAACCCCAATTTGCATTGTGCCTTCTTCGAATCAACCCGCAGCCTGGGATTCCGGCGCTTGGTGTAGAGCCAGTAACTCCTATGGTAATCCGACTAATGGACTTGGCAACGGACGGAAAGTACATGTACTGCTGAGACTGCCCTATTGGCCGGTCGTTTGGGGTTTTGGGGGTGGATCACAGGCTAGGATCGGGACGACAGTAAGGTACGTCCTAATGGGATTAAAGCAACGTCCTGCCACACTCCGTTTGTCTCGCGTACAAACATTAGCTCATCGACATGGATCGTCCGCGGGCCGGTGAACTGCGACCAGCGTTCCCGGGCCACTACTGCGGCATCCTGCGCCTGCTGATCGAGTTCGGTCTTCAGGATGGTCATGTGTGGAACGTAGGGCCACGCTTCCTGGCAAGTCAGGCTCTCGACGGAGAGTTGATCGTGCAACTCGCGCATGCGGTAGGCGGCGCGCTTCACCTGAATAAACACGGTCGGCGTGGTGGGCAGAAAGGTCTCAACGTCTCCCATCTCGACGTCGAAGGGAGTGGCGCGGCTGCAGGCTTCTTCCAGAAATTCCAGCGCGGCCTTTTCCGGACCACAGAGCTCGCGGGGCGGAAGGATGGTGAGATGCGCGGGCATGTGCGCGGTAACGGGATGCAGCTGCCGCCGGAGATCCTCCACGAATTGCCCAACCGGGTGGTGGACATACGCCACCAATGCGTAACGTGAACTGGCCATGACTTGCGAAGAGAAGATTATAACGGACCCTCGGCGCGGACGGCGCGCCTTGTTTGCGCCCTGTTCGCTGACTGGTAAACTTGAGTTGAGTATGTTCCAGCGCCCGCAGCCCACGCGACGCGAGATGCTGAAGAAGACGGCTTTGGGACTGGTCAGCCTGACCGGTCTTGTCCCCACCGCATGGCCAGCCAATCCGAAAAAGTTTGAGTTGCCAAAGCGAACCCCGTATCGCGGTTCTGACGATCAGCTACTGGACGAGATCGAGCGTGCCGCATTCGCCTTCTTCTGGAACGAAGCCAGCAGCAAAACTGGACAAGTGAGGGATCGCGCGCTTCTCAACGGAAATGACCACCGTCCGGCCGCCAGTATTGCTTCGACCGGCTTCGGGCTTACCTGCCTGTGCATCGGGGAGTCGCGTGGCTACGGCAAGAAAGAGGAGATCCGTGAGCGAGTGCGGCAGACGCTTCGTTTCATGAAGCAGAAGATGCCCCATGAACACGGCTTCTTCTATCACTTCATCGACCTGGATACGGGAGAGCGGATGTGGGATTGTGAACTCTCCTCGATTGATAGTTCGATTCTGCTGTGCGGCGTGCTCAGCGCTCGTCAACATTTCGGGGACGCCGAAATCCAGGATCTCGCTACGGCCATCTATGAGCGCGTGGATTGGCCCTGGATGCTGGATGGCGGCAAGACGCTTTCCATGGGATGGAAGCCCGAGGGCGGCTTCCTGGACGGCCGCTGGGATCATTATTGCGAACTCATGATGATCTACCTGCTCGCACTGGGATCACCCACGCATTCCGTTCCCAGCGAGACCTGGAAGGCATGGAAGCGTCCCATGGTGAAGTTTCAGGAGTTCGAATACATTTCCGGGGACGATCCGCTGTTTACTCATCAGTATTCGCAGGCGTGGTTTGATTTTCGCCACAAACGCGATGAGTACGCTGACTATTTCACAAATTCAGTGATCGCGACCAAGGCGCATAAACGGTTCTGTATTTCCCTGCACGACGAATTTCCGGATTACAGCGACGATTTGTGGGGGATCACTGCCTCGGATTCTCAGGCCGGCTACCAGGCCTGGGGCGGGCCTCCGCGACTGGGGAAGTTGGATGGCAGCATCGTTCCCTGCGCGCCGGGAGGTTCGCTGCCGTTCCTGCAAAAGGATTGCATGCAAGTGGTGCGGACGATACGAGAGTGTTACCCGAAAGCTTGGGGACGGTATGGATTTGTCGATGCCTTCGATCCTCTGAACGGCTGGTACGACCCGGACGTGATCGGCATCGATGTAGGGATTACGATGCTGATGGCGGAAAATGCGCGGTCAGGATTTGTGTGGGAAACCTTCATGAAGGACAAGGGAATGCAGCGGGGGATGGAGAAGGC
>CAWCWX010000012.1:0-17959 GCA_963799305.1 uncultured Acidobacteriota bacterium
CCGGCCAGCGCCAGCGACAGCACGGCACCGACCGCCGAGACCGGAATAATTCTCGGCGTATCGAATCCCTGCGGCAGGTGCACTCCCGAGAGCAGGCGAATCACGAGGAGGGCGCCGCCCACTCCCAGGGTGCCGCTTAGTAAGGTGAGGAAGGCGCCCTCGAGAAAAAACTGAAACAGGATGTTGCGGTTGGTCGCGCCGAGGGCTTTGCGCAGACCGATCTCCCGGGTACGTTCGGTTACCGCGACCAGCATGATGTTTACGATCCCGATGGCGCCCAAGGCCAGCGTGACCATCCCGACGCCGCCCAGAAACCAATCCATTGCGGTGAAGATCTTGCTCATGGTTTTCTCATTCTTGATCGTGTCCCACTCTTCCCAGATGTCTTTGCCGGCAGGATCGAAGCCGCCGTGATTACGGGCCACGATGCGATGCAGTTCGGCTTTCGCCTCTTCATTCTCGTCGTAGCTGCGTGGCTGGTAGTTGATGAACGAGATTGCATTCCCCTCCTTCGAGTTGTCGCCCGTGAGTGGGAAGAGTTCGCGCATGGTATTGAAAGGGACAAAGATTCTGATGTTGGTGGCGTTGTGTTCTTCATGTCCGATCATGGAGAGCATGCCGATAACCTCGAAGCGCACGCCGTTCAGCAGGATCGTATTCCCCACTGCCGGACGCCCCGGGAACATGTTGCGTGTCATCTCGCGGCCGAGAACGCAAACGCGGCGGCGCTGGTCGTTATCCTCGTCGTTGATCCAGCGTCCTACCTGCAAAGGGATGGTCCTCACCTGGTTGTAGACCGGAGGTACGCCTGAAACCTGGCCGTTGGTGCTGGTGTAGTCGCTGACGGCGCGGATATCGTCGCGCGCAATCACTGGCGAGATGCTTACTGCGATCTTCGACTCATTCTTGATCGCGACGTAGTCGTCATAAGTAAGGTTGAACCATCGCATGGAACTGAAGCTGCCTTCGACCGCGGGTTGGCGTCCGCCGAAAAAGAAGATGATGTTCTTGCCGAAGGTCTCTAGCTGCTTGCGATTGCCATTGCGGAAGCCCTCCCCCACCCCCACCAGAAGCAGTAGAGAGCCCACGCCCCAAGCGATGCCGAACATGGTGAGAAAGGAACGCAGCTTGTGTGCCCACAGTGTGCGCATCGTCTGGAGAAAAGTGTCGAGCATCGTCCGCATGGCAATAACCTCGGCGGGGCAAATCACCTGTTGGACTGCGGGAACTAGAAAGGGTTATCGCACCTCGCCACCTGTCACTGGCGGTCGACGCATCCGGGGGCGGGACGAAGGGATGACAGGTTGTTATGCCAGAACTGTCTAGGATTGTTCACAAATGGCGGGTAGACACGCGGAACGCCGCGTCTTATGACGAATTTGTCACAATTTCAGCGTCGCTAGGACGGTGCCATCTTTGAAGTCGGTTTTCAAGCGGAAGCCCAGTTTGCGGCAGATGGCCAGCATGTCACGGTTCTCAGCCAGGATGGTCGACTCGACAGTGGTTAGCTTCTCTTGGCGGGCAATGTCGAGCAGTCGGCGATAGAGTTCGGTTCCCAGGCCCTGATGCTGGAAGTGATCATCGACGAGCAAGGCCATCTCAGCGCAGTCGCGATCAGGCAGACGGCTCATTCGCCCAACCGCGACGATCTCGGGAGGGCCACCGGCATCTCCTTGCTCGGCCACCAGCACCATCTCGCGGTTGAAGTCGATGGAGCAGATGCGCGACAACCGTTCGTGGGCAGTCCGCTGGCTCAGGTTCAAGGATTGAAAATAACGCATGTACACTGTCCGGTCCGACAGAGCCTGATGAAATCTGATCATCAAACACTCGTCGTCGGGGCGGATGGGACGAAACAGAATCGGTTCGCCGTTCTTCATCCGCCCTGTTGTTTCGTACTTCTGCCGGTCGGGCTGGTGGGATGCGCTCATCAGGCCTGAGTTTACGCCTCGCGCTGGCGGCCGTCAGTGACCGGGATCACGGGACTGGCGTGCGCGATCTCGGCCATGGCTCGAACCGTGTTAAAATCTGGTGCGCGGAAACGATTCCCCTGCGCTCGCGGTCGCGCGAAATCTCTCCAAAGCGGCAATAACGGACTGAAAAGTGGCCCAGACTCCCAACGCCCAGAACGGTCCTGTCACCTACGCCGACGCCGGAGTCGACATTACCCGCGCCAACAAGACCAAACAGCGCATCAAGTATCTGGCGCATAAGACGTTTACCCGAGGCGTCCTCAGCGAGATCGGGGGTTTCGGCGGTCTGTTTTCTGTCGACAAGAAGTATGTGGATCCCGTATTGGTCTCGAGCGTTGACGGAGTCGGTACCAAGCTGAAGATCGCTTTCGAGATGAAGATGCACCACACCGTCGGCGCCGATCTGGTGAACCACTGCGTGAACGATATCGCCGTTCAGGGCGCCGCGCCCCTGTTCTTTATGGACTATCTCGCAACCGGCAAACTCGAACCGGAAATAGCCGAGAAGGTCGTCGAGGGCATCGCCGACGCCTGCAAACACAATGGCTGTGCCCTGATCGGCGGCGAGACCGCGGAAATGCCAGGCTTCTATCCCGAAGGCGAATACGACCTCGCCGGATTCATCGTGGGCGTGGTGGAGCGGGACAAGATCATCAACGGCAAGGGCGTGGAAGTCGGCGACATCGTCCTCGGATTGCCCTCGAACGGCTTGCACACCAACGGCTACTCCCTTGCCCGCAAACTCCTGTTTGACGTGGCGGCCTATACTCCGGACACATTTGTCAGCGAGATCAAGAACAAAGTCGGCAACGAACTGATGCGCACCCACAAAAGCTACTGGCCGATCATCCGCAAGATGATCGCCGGTGAGTGTGTGGCGGCGCTGGCGCACATCACCGGCGGCGGCATCACCGAGAATCTGCCCCGCGTGCTGCCCCGCGGAACCGCTGCCGTCATCGAACGCGGCACTTGGCCCGTCCCTCCGATCTTCGAACACCTGCAAAAACTGGGTAACGTCCCCATGGACGAAATGCTACGCACATTCAACATGGGCATCGGCATGCTGCTGGTCGTCCCCGCCAAGAAATTCAAGAAAGCCGAGACGCTGCTGGATCGCGCCGGAGAAAAATTCTACAGCGTGGGACGGATCGTTAAGGGCGACCGCAAAGTGATGTATAGCTAGAAGAGCAGTTCCCGGTTCTCAGTTCTCAGTGGCAACTCCGCGCCTTCCTCCGTGTCCTCTGTGACCCCCGTGGTTCAAGGTTTTTCGCCGTCGCGTTCAGCAGTCTCCGACAACATAGTGAATAATGTGGATGCATGAAGAACCTTGGGATACTCCTCTCTGGCCGCGGATCAAACTTTGTTGCCATCGCCAACAGTATTGATGCTGGCCGTATTCCCAACGCCCGCATCGTCGTCGTAATCTCGAACCGCGCCGACGCCCCGGGCATCGAGACCGCGCGCCAGAGAGGGCTGAACGCTCTTGTCATCCCTTCCAAAGGCAAAGACCGCGAAGCCCACGATCGCGAAGTAGTGGCGGCTCTCGAGCAGCAAAAAGTCGATCTCGTCTGCCTCGCCGGATACATGCGACTGCTCTCACCCTGGTTCGTGCAGCAGTTTCCGCAGCGGATTCTCAACATCCATCCGTCATTGCTGCCCGCCTTCCCCGGCCTGGAAGCGCAGCAACAGGCGTTCGCCTACGGGGTAAAAGTCTCGGGCTGCACGGTGCATTTTGTGGACCAAGAACTCGACCACGGAGCGATCATTGTGCAGAAAACGGTGCCGGTTCTCGACACCGACGACGAACATTCGCTGGCGGAGCGAATTCTCGCGCAGGAGCACGAGGCTTACACGGAAGCGATCAACACTGTACTGGAAGGAAAATTTGAAGTGAGCGGAAGAAGACTGGTGAAATTGCAGAAGTCAGAAGTAAGATTGCAGACGTAAAATCGGGCCGCGGATTTTACTTCTGCAATCTGACTTCTAACTTCAGACTTTAGCTACATCAACAGTTCGCTGCTCTTCCCGAAAATCGGATACTGCATTTCCTGCAATTCATCCTTCACCCGATTCAGTCCGAACACGCACTCTTCGAATTTGTTGGAGAGCTGGGCAAACAACGGCGCGACTTTGGCGTATTCGAAATATTCGAACTTGGAAACGATGTAGTAGCTCTCCTTGCCGGCTTTCATCCATTCGACGAAGCTTTCCAGTCGCTGGCGGCGCAGGCGGTAGTGGTTGATGCTCTCGGGAAACATCCCGGCAAAAAACAGGGTGTAATCGCCAATGTGTTTACGTACCTGGCGTTCCCGGTCAAACGAGGGCGCGGGCCCATATACGGGATCAGATTCCAGCAGCATTTCCCCGACATCGTTCAGCGGCTTTCCGGCGGAGCTGCGGATTTTATGTAGTTGTTCGACATCGCAAAATTCCGACAGCAGATGCGCAACGTAGTCGATGACTTGCTGATCGCGGATCCCAATCTCCTCCGCGTAGTGTTTCCCGACCAGTTCGACGAACAGTTCTTGCAGCGGTTGCGATTCGCCAGTCATATTCAGGGCCCCCACTTCTTTTCGTCCTTCTTCCCCTTTAGATCGTCCATCGGACGTATCCTTTGGACCGATTAGATATCGCAGATCAAAGTCGAACGCAAGTAACTTTCGATTTGCGAACCCAACTACATACTTAGACGCCCGCGGACTACGAGCAGTTATCTCAGTGGATTGTTGGCAGATGCCGAGGCTGGCTGCTAGCGAGGGAGATCGACGCGCTCCTATCTCCTGTGTAATCTGTACGGAACGAAATTGCTGGGGGCTGCGTTCTGTGCGGAATCCCTTCAGCGATCGTCGTGACGCGAAGAATCCATCGGGAGCACGAATGCAACGAATCAATATTTCGAGTGGGACACTTGGGAACCAGTGGTCGGATACTCGCGCGCAGTACGCGTGGGAAATACCATCCACGTCTCCGGTACGACCGCCACCGACGCTGAAGGAAAAATTGTCGGGATCGACGACGCCTATGCGCAGGCCGTCCAAACTATCCGCAACATCGAGCGCGCGTTAAAGCAGGCGGGAGCTTCCCTTTACGACGTCGTACGCACGCGCATGTTCGTCATCAACCTCGCCGATTGGGAAAAGGTTGGCAAAGCGCACGGCGAGTTCTTCGGCGACATTCGGCCGGCGACCAGCATGCTGGTGATCAGCGGGCTGGTCTCGCCCGATATGCTGGTGGAAATCGAAGCGGAAGCAATCCTGGCGGAAACAAAATGAGAGAGCGGAAGCCGGCTTGCGCCAACTCCCGCCCCATCGAGCGCTAATCGCTAGCGGCGGCCCTTCTTGCCGCTTTTTTTCTTGGCGGCTTTTTTGGCAGCTTTCTTCTTTGCCGGCTTTTTCTTGGCGGCTTTCTTTTTCCTGGCGGGCGCTTTCTTAGCCTTCTTCTTGGCGGGCTTCTTCTTGGCAGGCTTCTTCCTGGCAGGCGCTTTCTTCTTCTTGGGGGGCGCCTTTTTCGCTGGCGGAGCTTTTTTCGGAGCGGGAGGAGGTGGTGGTGGCGGCGGCATCGCGGGCTCCGGCTCCGAACGATCCTCCATCATACCGGATTCCTCTTCCTCTTCTTCCTCTTCCAGGTCTTCTTCCAGCGATTCGCCATAGGCGCCGCTGTCACTGTACTCGTCCATTTCGTCATCCCGGCCCCAGAGGGTCCGATCATCGAAGCGCATAGTTCCTCCTGCGAATTTGACGGCCACCGGGTTTGCGCCGGGGCAGAAAAGTAAGACAACTCTCTCCGCGAATCTAAACTAGATTCGCGCAATGGCGCGCGATTATAGCATGTCAATTCTTCGGGAAGTATCAGGCATCGCCGCCGATTTGGCGAGAGAAATTCTGCAGGGCTCGTGTAGGCCGCACACGGTTGTCTGCCGCGCTTGATTGGAGAGCGAATTAAAGGCGAAGAATTGCAGTGCTACTCGTAGGCCAGCGCGTCAATCGGATCCTTCTGCGCCGCCTTGAACGCCGGATACAGCGCTCCCGCCATCGCCCCGACAATGGCAATCCCGGTTGACCACAGAATCCAATCCCCCGACACTACAATTTGCACGAGCGGCAGCTTGTGGGCCAGGATCGCGCGCGTCGCCAGGCTTACCAGGATTCCCAGGACTATTCCGCCGATGGCCAGCAACACCGTTTCCCGCAAGATCACGTTGACGATGTAAAGCTTGGACGCCCCCATCGCCTTCAGAATGCCGATCTCCCGCGTCCGCTCCATGACCGCGGTGTACATGGCCTGGAAGATCACAATAAACCCGATCACCACCGAAATGCCGATCACGACGTTGATGAAGGTCCGCAGGCCGGGATAATTCGCCGGGGTCATCATGGCAAGGTAGGCTGCCATGGAGGTAGCAACATAACGTTCCAAACCGGGAACGGCTTTGATTTCCGCGATGACAGCGTCGGCGTTCGCTGGATCATCGAGTTTGAGATAAAAGAAGGTAGCCTTGTCCTTCGCCCCTACGAGATCCTGCAGCGTGGTAAGAGGAACAAACTTGCGTCCTCCTTTTCCGCGCGCCACAATCCCGCTGATCCGGAACTTGTTGTTGAGGATCTCGATGGTGTCTCCGATTTTGGCATGCGTCGACTGCGCCGCAAGGTCGTCAATCAGCGCGTCGTACGGCCCCTGAAACGGCCCTCCGGCAAGATAGTGAAAGCCGCCATTCATGCTCTCGTACGTGGGCAGGTCGATCCCGGCAATCGTCTCCAGGGAGCCGCTGGTGACGACCTGTGTGAGCACCGGTGCGACGCTTTTGACATGCGGGAGCTTGCCCAGCACCTCTCCTACCTTGACGGGCATGGGCGCTCCGCTGAAGGCACCGATAAACGAGGAGCCGGGGGGGCGTACCAGGATGTCGGCCCCGATGCCAGCAGTACGCGTGCGGCTATCTTGCAACATGCCCACGCACAGCCCCACGATCAGCAAGATCAGCGTCACTTCCAGCGCCACCGCCACGATAGTGATAACGGACCGGATCGGCCGGTACACCAGGTTGCCGACGATCATGCGATTCATCATGATGATGGAGTAGCGTTACTTGCTGTGCCCGTCCGTGCCCTTGATCACATCCGAGTTCGGCTGGCCCAGGCGTACCACGTCGGCGCCCGCCGGCTGCTCGAGCGCGAACTGCTCGTCCTTGAGCGGCTTGTTCAATTCCAGCTTCACGATGCTCAGGGCGATATCGTAATCCTCTTGCGGCCGCTCGATCTCGATGGTGGAGGGGAATTCGATGCCGCCGTAGTCTGTGTAGCGATCGTACTTAGCGTCCGTAACTACGTTGCCCTGCTGGTCGTAGATCAATTGGCGGTGCGGCTTCAGGTCGGTCCGGCCGAAAGAAATCTTACGCGAAAGCAGCCACCCATTCGGCCCTTTGCGAATCACCGCCAGTTCGTAGTCGGGCTGATCGACACGGTGTTTCTTGCTATCCAGAACAGTCTCGTAGCCGTTTTCCATCACCGCGATTTCGTCGGGACCGATGCTGCGCAGCAGCAGAGCGTCGTAGATCGCCTGCGGCCGCAGGTTCTCCAGGCGCTTCTCCGGATCGAATCCTCCCTCGCTGTTGCTGCCGATTACGAACTTGTTCTTGGGAGGAATCCAGACCTTGAAGTCCTGTCCGTCGCTCACCATGTCGAAGGCGGTGTTGCGTACCACCGGGAGCAAGCCTTTCATGCGCAGCATGGCCGGCTTGCGCGCCAGCACATAGCCGCGGATTTCCTGGTAGTCGGTGATTTTTCCATTTTTCTGATCGCCCACCGACGTGTTGATGTCGACCGTCGCCTGCATGGACTGTATCTTGGCCGCCTGCGAATTGATGTATTCGATCAAGTCCTGCTGAGAGGCGCTCTTGAGAGGTGCGGTGGAGAGCTGGCGATCGCGTACGCGGGTTCGGAACAGGCAGCCACTGAGCGGGACAACAACCATCGCCAACAGCAAGGCAGACGCTAAGCGGATGCGTACGCTACGCATTTGCAGACCGGTTTTGAGGAAGACTTCTGCCACGCTTTATCTGATTACGATTACATCCACTTGGAGTCAAGAATCGTTGCCGGCAGACCGCAGCGTAGAAAGCAAAAAAACGCGCCGCTCCAGCCGCGAGCATAAGCAGGCTTGGAGCGAGGGAAATCCCCCGGGACAGCAGCTTCAGGCAAACTCCCTACTAGTATAAGGCAGAGAAGGGCTCCTCGCTCAGCGCATTCCGAGTGCGTGCCGATAGGCGGTCACATTGCGATTGTGTTCGGAGAGGTCGCGCGCGAAACGGTGATGTCCGCTCCCGTCGGCGACAAAATAGTAAAACTCGCTCTCCGCCGGATGCATGGCCGCTTGCAGTGAACCTCGGCCCGGATTACCGATGGGGCCCGGCGGCAGACCGGGGAAACGATAGGTGTTATAGGGCGAATCGACCGCCAGGTCGGCGTGATGAAGGCTGCCGGAATAATTTCCCGCGAGCAACAACGCATAGATCACGCTAGGGTCGGCGTCCAGAGCCATTCTCCGCGCCAGTCGGTTGTAGTAGACGCTGGCCACCATCGGCCGCTCCTCCGGTGCCGCCGTTTCCTTTTCGACGATCGATGCCATGGTCACGGTTCGCTGCACGTCGGAATCGAGCCCGATCTGCTGCGCCACCAGGCGGAACTGATGGACCATAGCGCTGATCATCTCTTGTCGGCTCTGCGTCCTCGTAAATTGGTACGTGTTGGGAAAAAGATACCCTTCCAGCGATTTTGCTTCCGGAGCCAGATCGGTAATCAAGTCGGTACGTGTCTGGGCAACCTTGAGAAATTCGTCGGCGGAGCCCAATCCTGCGTCTTCCATGGCCTTGGCGATGTCGAACATCGTGTAGCCTTCGGGAATGGTCACTTCGTGGAAATAGATGTCCCCGCGAGCGACGCGATCGTAAACCTGCGGCAGGCTCGCTTCGCGGTCGAACAGGTACTCGCCCGCCTTCAAAGAGAGTTTTGGATGTATTTGGCGCCACAACCGGAACGCAAAAACACTGCGAATAATCCCCGCCTTCTTCAGTTCAACTGCGATGCGATTCGTGGAAAATCCCGACCGTAACAAGACGAACTGATTCGAGGGCGGCACTATCGGCGCGTAGACTGCCCACGCCCACCAACCTCCGGCGGCGAGAACGGCGAGCAGGAAAAATGTGATCAGAATCCGCAAGTCTTAAGTGTAGATGGTTCGGGGCGAACCACAAAAGTGACCGGGGTACCGAGACGATTGCAGAAGGCAGAAGTTAGATCGCAGAAGTGAAAACCAATCAAATTTGAGGCGATAGCCTCCTACTCGGAGTTCGTGGGCCCGCACACCCTAGAGACTCACTTCTGCAATCTAACTTCTGCCTTCTGCAATCCCTCTACTCTCCCAACCACGCCGCAAACGACTTCATCGATTCGACGTGGTCGAAGATAATCTTCAGAGCCCCCGTGATGGGGATGGCCAGCAGTAGTCCGATTGCGCCCCAGATCCAGCCCCAGAACAGCAGCGCAATAGTCACCGCCAGCGGATTCAGCTTCAGGCGGCTGCCCAGCATTTTCGGATAAAGCACGTTCAGCGCAAAAAGGTGCAGCAGTACCACTACTACGGCAACAGCCAGCAAGTCTCCGGGGTCGAGTTGTCCGAGGCCGACGAGGATCGGCGGCACCATGCCCAGCACCAGTCCAAGATAGGGCACCAGGCTGAGGAAGCCGCTGGCGAAGCCGATGAAATAAAAGAACGGCACTCCCAGCAGCCAGAAGATCACCACGCTGATTCCGGAGACCATAAGGCCGATCAGGAGATTTCCCACGATGAAGCTTTGCAGCATCTTGCCAATGAGGCCCAGTGTGACGTAGGCAGTGTGGCGATGCTCCAGAGGAAACAGCATCACAGTGGCGGAGCGAGCGTGATGTTTCCAGGTCAGGAGAAAGTAAGCAAGAAAAGGAATGAACGACGCGGCCAGTATCGCCTCAGTCAGCGAACTGACGCCATGAGTGAGCACGTCGGTCCAATCGGTCACTGGGCGGACGGCGATCACATTCGTGGGCTCCGGCTCTCCGACCGCTTCCTGTGTCTTCTGAAGCTTTTCCGCTTGTTGTCGGAACGGCTTCAGGATGGAGCGGATCTTTAGTGAGTACTGCGGCACGCTGTCCATGAACGCGATCGCCCGGCTATAGGAGGCATAGGAGATTCCGTAGAGCACCACCAGCATAAGCAGTACCGCAGTGAGCGCTCCCAGAGGCCTGGGCAGGCGTAGGTGGATGGCGAAAAACTCTACCAGCGGCTCCAAAACGAAGCTCAGCAGGACGGCAAAGAAAAGCACCGACAGCACCGACTCTCCATAGTACGCAAACCCGATGATCAAGGCGACGCCCAGAAGCGTCATCGACCAGTGATGTTTGCGGCTTGGCGCGACCGTGTCCATAGATTGGAGGTCAGAGGTCACAGGTCAAAGGTGAGATGTTGAAGCCGCCTCGGCATGGGCGGAATTCTAGCAGACAGTTGACGACTTGGCGCCCGCCGGGGAATGATCGCTTACGTGCCGTCCGAGCCAGAGAACGAATCCCGCCCGCTCCGCAATAGGATCATGGCTCTCGACGTTGGAGCCCGGCGCATCGGGGTGGCTGTTTCCGACCCGCTCGGAATCACGGCTCAGGGACTTGATACCATCCAGCGCCAGAACAAGCGCCGTGACCTGGAGGCTCTACGGCGATTGCTGGAGGAGTACCAGATCCAGGAAGTAGTCGTGGGGCTGCCCCTGCGCCTGAGCGGCGCCGAAGGGACTCAGTCCGAGAAGATGCGCCTGTTTGCCGAGGACTTACGCCACCACTTCGGTGTCACGGTTCATCTCTGGGACGAACGCTGGACGTCGACAGAAGCGAACCGCCTGCTACGCGAGACTGATCTTTCTATCGAGAAGCGAGCCAAAGCAGTCGACCGGATGGCGGCCACCTTGATCCTCCAGTCGTGGCTGGAAGCACACCCTAATCGCTAGCGCGAAGGGTTCCTGGGAATGAGAAAGATTCACCCCAGATCTGCAGCGTCAAGTTGATGGCCGCCTGGCTGTCGACCAGATTTGCTCTGCTGCGACCGTCGCAAGCCCACAATTGGCGACCCGCTTTCTTTGAGTTTCGCCAGTAAAACACCGCATTGCGCGCGATTGGCAAGCAGTTTCGTGCCATTGTCCAAGATCACGTGGAGGTTCTTCGCATCAACCGGCTGGATGTGGCCGATGCGTTCGACGTTCACAGCAAGAGAACGTCCTAGGCGGACAAATGACGATTCTTCTACCAGTTGCAGAATCGCAGTCATGGCTCCTCTGACAAAGAAGCGGCGCTCCGAGGTGTACACATTCAGATAGTTTCGTTCCGCCAGAATGTGCGTGATCTGTCGAATGGGAACTACCGAAAATCGGCCGTCGATCTTCAAAACGAGTTTGCCTGGAGATTCCCGGCGGCTATCCTCGACCAATTCAACAGGCAGCGCAGGCAACGCCTGACTCACAAGGGCGGCGCTACGCTCTTCCTTGATCCGCTTCCACACTCGATTAAGAGCAAGTTCGAGACGAGGTGGGCTGAACGGCTTCAGCAGATAATCGCCAACTCCTCCATTAAAGGCCGAAATGGCGTACTGCTCGTAGGCCGTGACGAACACAACCTTGGTATCTTCGGATACCTGTTTCATCAGTTCCAGGCCACCAACGTTCGGCATCTCTATGTCCAGGAAAACAACATCGGGATGCGATTCACGAAGTAACGCACCGGCGGCTGCCCCGTCTGCCGCTTCTCCCACTACCTCGACGAACCGGTGGCGCGACAGCAACACTCGGAGTTTCTCGCGGGCCAGTTCCTCGTCATCGACGATCAGAACGCGCAGCTTCATGACCGTGTTCCTTGATTGATGGCTGGGGCCTCGCCCCGCATGGCGGCGGTCCCACTACTCCACCGCTTCCAGCACTCTCTGATGAAGGCTTAACTTTCAGCATCGGAGGCCCTCGAACGAACTGTATCATTGGCTACTGTATGCCGCCTGTCAACGCATCCCGCGGGCACCGAGGCGGGCGAGAACCATTCCCCGTTCCACTCCCCTGGTATTTGTTGCTGACGGCAGTTCTAACCGCTGCCTTGGCCTTTGAGTGGTGGATGAGCTTGCGGCCGCCGTGGCAAACGCCTCAGCCGTTTCTGAAGTTGCTCTGCATCTGTGCCACGACGAATTTCTTATGGGCCGGGATCGCCTTCGCCGCCTGGCAAGTGGTTTTGCGTTTCCCCTTGTTGCGCCCTCATATTGCTCGCGATCTGGCGGCACACACTGTGATGGTATTCTCGGTGCTTGCTGTCCATTGCCTTCGCTACGAAGCTGTAACCTGGACGAATTCGCTCCCGGGTGCCTTTCACTACGTTGATTTCGTTTCCATAGTCGATTACTTCCTTCGCGCTGAAGCCATTACCTACGGCACGATCTACATCACTGTGGCATGGCTGCTGCGGACAACCTGGCTGGCCCGCAAAGCTGACCGCGAGGTTCTGCAAGCCGCCCGTTTGCAAGGAGAACTGGATCGCGCGAAGCTGCAAATTCTGCAAGGCCAACTCGAGCCCCACTTCCTTTTCAACGCTTTGAATTGCGTCTCGAGCCTCATGCGCAAGGATCCCGATGAAGCCGACGTGATGCTGGAGCGCATCGCTGGATTGCTCCGCAAGAGCCTGGAGATGGGCAATGCTGAGCGCATTCCCTTGTCGGAAGAGCTGGCCTTTTGTCGAGAGTACCTCGAAGTACAACGCGAACGCTTTCGAGACCGGCTGGCCTATGCCTTGGAAATCGCGCCTGATCTTCTGGCATTTCCCGTGCCTGCCTTGATCCTCCAGCCCCTGGTGGAAAATGCTGTCATTCACGGTGTGGCCCGCAACGGCCAGCAAGAGCGCATCGCGATCGCGGCCAATCAGCATAACGACTCTTTGCAGATCTCGATCCGCAACAATGTTATGAACGGTAGTACGTCACGGGCAGCCGGCGTCGGCCTTCCCAACATTCGCAACCGACTCGAACTCCTCTACGGGAGTTCGGCTAAGCTAACCGTAAAGCGCGGCCTCGAGGAGTTCACCGCAGAGTTGACGATTCCACTTCAAACGCGCTTTGGTGGCGATGCCGGTCAGGCACCACAAGCATCCGGCAATCCTGTCCTCGTTCGATGATTCCCGTCGTACTTCGATCATTGGAAAAACTGAACCACAATATGCGAGCGGAGTGCTTCTTCTCGTCCCCACATTTCAGACCTTGGACCCAGAAAGTGTGACACCACCTCTTCGACAGGTTACTGATACCAAGAACTTCTTCCTGGAGATGAACCTTGTCGAAAATGAAGATTGGGGCGGCGCTAGCGGTGGTTATTACTGCGACGATGTGGTGGTCTGGTTGCAGCGGCGGAACAACTAACGGCGGTGGGGGAGGCGGCGGGGGAAGCAGTCGCACTTTCGTCTACGTTGCCAGCGGGCACGTCCCGGGCAGAGTCCTCGGCTTCCGACTAAGCGACACGAGTGGAGTCCTCACATCAAACGGCTCAATCGACATTGGCGCCGATCCGCGCTACCTGTCGCAGGGACGCAGCGGTCTGTTTCTGTTTGTACCCAACCTTACTGACGGAACCGTGAATTCGTTGACCGTCCACACGCCCAATGGCGAATTGACGTCGGACGCTCTTACTTCCGGCCTATCACAACCCATTGAAACCGTGGCAGACGCCAACGCTGATTTTGTCTATGTGCTCCAGAACACCGGCGGCGTAAATGTTTATAGCGTGAGCGGTCAAGGCACCCTGACTCTGGCTTCGACCACGAGTACTCCGACTGGAGCGCCCACCCATATGGTGCTGTCCAGCGCCGGTGGCCTCTATCTGGGAATTCAGGGCGACATGGTGAATCCGTCTGGCATTCAGGCTTATTCAGTGGACCCAACTACAGGCGCTCTGACCGCGGGTGCCTTCACGCATCTGTCGAAGGGCGCCGGCCGCTTGTTGCTGACTCCCAATAATTCATTTCTTCTAGTTACTGAACCGGACACGACTTCCCAAATTGAAGTTTTTCCCGTGCTGGGTGACGGTTCGCTCGGTAGTGCCGCCTCGACAACCGGCGCTGGCGACCAATCCGGTTCACTGGCGATGAACTCTACTAGCACTTTCTTGTACGTGGGCAACAACGGCTCAGGCACCATCGATGCCTTTCAATTGTCCGGTACTGGAACCCTGACTCCGATCGGTTCTTCCGTCGCCGCTGCGGGCACATCGGACCTGAAAGTCGATCCGCTGAACCATTACCTGGTCGCCAGCAACACGTTCGGCGGCAGTATTACCGTGTATTCGATCAACGGTTCGACGGGAGCGCTAACCTCGGCCGCAAGCCAGACAGTCACCGACGGGCCCGTGTCCCTGGCGATAGTCCGACAGCATTGACCGATGAATCCTAAGGAAAAGATTGACGCCTGGAGACTTAGCTTCGCGATGCCGCGGTCAGGTCCGACACTGCAATCCCGGGGCCAGGGTTACGACGCCAGCTCCGCCAGTTCCGGGAACCGCAGATTGCACTTGGTCAGGGCTTTGGCAAGAACCTGCTCGACTTCTACTTCGTCGCAATTCCGAGAAATAGCCAGTTCGCTGACAAGCAGGTAGCGGGCCCGTTCCAGCATCTTTTTTTCCCGAAATGAAAGCGATTTGGTCTGGCCGAGCATCAGAAGGCTCTTGAGAACAGCAGCTACGTCCAAAAGGAAACCGGTCCGCATGCGCTCGGAGTTCTCCTTGAAGCGGTCTTTCCAGTCCAGGGCGTTGTTGCATTCGCCGACGGACAGATAATCTACGATCTTCTGGACTTCCCCGTTGCGCACGACGGGACGTAGACCAACGCTGGTGACGTTGTGAAATGGCACCATCACCTTGAGGCTGCTGGCTTTAATCTTGAGGAGGTAGAACTTCTCAACGGAGACGCCGATGGTTCGGCTGCTGATCTGCTCGATAATACCGACACCGTGGTTGGGATAGACAACCCGATCACCGATGTGGAAAACGCGGTCGCCATTCATGGAGGGAAACCTCACCGAGGGGCGTGCGGGAACGTCCCTAGTCTAGCCGACCCGGCGCGTAAAGGCAATGCGGATAAGGGGTTCCTGCCCAATGGCCGTCGCACAGTCTGACAATTTCCGGCACTTGAAGTTGTAAGTCATTCCCTCTAATAGGTTTGCCCCAACGGCGCGGCATTAAGCTAACCGGGTATCCCTGCTCCATTGCCGGGGGAGGCAGGGTTATAATGCTCGGTAACATGACGGAACTGATCAAGAAGAAACTTCGGGACGAACTGGCCGTTCTGGAGCATGAACTTGCCCATGACATCCCCAAAGAGTTGAAGAAAGCCGTCGCCATGGGCGATCTCAGTGAGAACGCCGAGTACCACATGGCGAAGCAGCGCCAGGAATACCTGAAGGCGCGCATCCGGCAACTGGGGCAGCGGCTGGCCGATCTGTCGATGATCAACATGAGCAACATTCCTCGGGACCGGGTGGGGCTGGGATCAACTGTGAAGGTCTATGACACCACCAAGGATGAGGAAATGGAATACACGCTGGTGACCACGGAAGAGTCCGACGTAGCCGCGGGCAAGATTTCGACCACGTCGCCCATCGGCCGTTGCCTGCTTAACAAGAAAGTCGGCGACAGCGCCCAGGTGGTATCGCCAAACGGCAATCGCGAACTGGAAATTCTGAAACTGACCACCATCCACGACCTGGCCGAAGCCGAGGCGGAGCCGCAATGAGCTGGACCAATGGCGTAGGCCGGGCCTGCGGAGTGCTGCTGGACGCCATCGTCCGCATGCTGGCCCTGACCCGCATCAACCCCAATGTTCTAACTGTGATGGGGCTGGCCGTCAATACCTATGCCGCCTTTCTGTTCGGCGCCGCCAACGGTGATAACCAGCGCCGCATGTTTCTCTATGCCGGACTGGTCATAATCGGCTCCGGCTTCTTCGATCTGGTAGATGGCCGCGTCGCCCGCGCCTCCAACCAAGTCACCCGCTTCGGCGGATTTTTCGACTCCATCGTCGACCGCTACAGTGACGCGTCCCTCTTCCTGGGATTGCTGGTCTTTTATGGTCGCGGCAACCGCTTCTTCTACGTTGTGCTGGCCGCACTGGCGATGATCAGTGCCATCATGGTCAGCTATGCCCGAGCCCGCGCCGAATCGCTCATCGGCTTGTGCCGTGTCGGCTTCATGGAACGCCCAGAACGCCTAGTCCTGCTGATCATCGGCGCGCTCTTCAACGTGATGGCCCCGGTGCTCTGGGTAATTGCCGTTCTCTCGACGATCACGGTCATCCACCGCGTCATCTACACCTGGCAGCGCACCCGCGAGATGGAAACCGCGCCGGCAGGGCGGGCAGCCTAGGACCTCCCACGGACTTTCCGAATGCTAGACTTAACGGCGAAACTCCAGAGCAGAAACGAGGATTGTCTCGTCTCCGATAGCACCGGATTACGGTGGCGCCGAGGGAGACGCGGCAAGCCTCGTCTCTGCTAACGAGTATTGAGAGGGAAAGTTTGCCCACCCATCCCGTTCTTGTTGTCCACGGCGGCGCTTGGGCCATGCCCGATGACGTGGTGGACGCTCACCTCAACGGCGTCCGCAACGCAGCTGCTGCCGGATGGAGGGTGCTCGAGCGCGGCGGATCTTCGCTTGACGCCGTGGAAGAGGCCGTTGTCGTTATGGAAGACGACGAGACCTTCGATGCCGGACGCGGCAGTTTCCTAAACCTCGACGGCAAGGTTCAACTGGACGCCCTCGTCATGGATGGCAACACGCTCCGCACCGGTGGTGTGGGTTGTGTGGAGCGGATCGCGAATCCGATTCGCGCCGCCCGCAAGATCCTGAGCGAGAGTCCGCACGTGTACTTTGTGGCCGAAGGCGCTGAACGATTTGCCGCCGCGCACGGCATTCCGCTTTGCCGGAACGAGGACCTGATCATGCCTCGCGAAGTCGAGCGCTTGCGCGAATTCCTGGCCCGCGACGCCGATCACCCCGAAGACATTTTCGCTCCCGCCGTCTCGCACGACACCGTCGGCGCCGTCGCCCTCGACCGCGACGGCAACATTGCCGCTGCCACTTCTACGGGAGGTACGCTGGCCAAAGCTCCCGGCCGCCTGGGCGATTCGTCCCTGATCGGCTGCGGGTGCTATGCCAACAACGAAAGCGCCGCCGCCTCTACAACCGGCTGGGGAGAGCCCATCATGAAACTGGTCCTCGCCAAATGGGCCGCGGACCGCGTCGAATCCGGCAGCATGCCGGAGTGGGTTGCGCAGGAGGCGATGAACTACCTGAAACAGCGCGTCAATGGCCACGGCGGGATGATCCTGCTCGACGCCCAGGGTCGCTACGGCATCGCCCACAACACTCCACGCATGGCGTGGGCGGTGCGAACCGAGCAGAAACAAGACGCTGGAATCGAAGTCCGGCGCTAAGCGCGAAAGTGGGAGCCGGAATGGAACCTGTGCAGTGGCGCGAGTTTCTTAGCAACGCGATTCGTTACTGGGAGCCGAGGCGGATTGTGTACAACTTTCTCCTCGCCGTCATCGTGGTCATCCACTTCGTACAGGGCTTGCCGTTTTCCCGAAGCACGTTGCATTTCAACTCTCCGCTGCTTCTGTTCGCGCTGGCGGTACTGGCGAACGTTGCCTATTGCGCGGCTTACCTACCCGATGTGTTTGCGCAGATGTCCGGAGTGCGCGATACGTGGTTGCGTTACCGTTGGATCCTGTTTGCAGTTGGGCTGCCTTCGCCGCGGTATTGACTCACTTTTTCTCGCTTTCCATGTTTGACCGCGGTTCGCAATAGGAATAGAAACTTGCTTGCCAGTTGCAATCCCGGCAGAACCGCGGTTCTCAGTGTTTGCTCCGGTCGGGGAGCGAGAAAATAATGACATGAA
>CAWCWX010000013.1:0-20105 GCA_963799305.1 uncultured Acidobacteriota bacterium
TTGTTTCGACTGCTTTCGCTTTCTTTCGAGATGGTGTATTCTGCCAGTCGTATGGCGATGAACATCCAGCCCTCCCTTCTCTGCATAGTGCTCTTGGCTGGCGCTCTCGGCGGCGCGCAGCAGTCCCCCATCGGCTACAAGCCCGCCCCCGACGCTGACAGCAAGAAGACGATCCTGCTCAAGGATTTTCATCCCGAGACCGCGCTGCACACTGCGAAGCACGAAATCAATCGCGCGAAGTTTCCCGTCTTCGACGTCCACAACCACACCAACGACGCTCGCGGCATCGGGGACCGCGTCGATCCGAAGGAGCTGGTTGCGCGCATGGACCGCCTCAATGTGAAGACGATCGTCATCCTTACCGGCGGCTGGGGCGACGATTTGCAAAAGATTATCGATACCATGGTGAAGCCCTATCCCGGACGCTTCATGGTGATGACGCAAATCGACTGGAGCAAGATCGACGACCCTAACTTCAGCCAGTTGATGGTGCAGCAGGTTGACGATTCGGTGAGACGCGGAGCGCGGGGTCTGAAGATCCTGAAGGAACTCGGCCTCGGCGTGCGCGATAAGACCGGAAAGCTCATTCCGGTCGACGACGCGAGGCTCGATCCCGTTTGGGACGAATGCGGGCGGCTGGGGATTCCGGTCTTCATTCATGTCGCCGATCCCGAAGCGTTCTTTCATCCCATCGACGCCAGCAACGAGCGTTATGAAGAGTTGATCGAGCACCCGGACTGGAGTTTTTACGGGCGCGACTTCCCCACACTGCCGGAGTTGATGGCGCAACGCGATCGCATGTTTGCCAAGCATCCGCATACGACTTTCGCAGCGCTGCATTTTGGCAGTTGGCCGGAGAACATCGACTTCGTCGACCAGACGCTGGAGAAGTATCCCAACGTGATGATCGAAACCGGGGCCCGGGAAGGTGAACTCGGACGTCAGCCGCGGCGCGTGCGCGGATGATCCTCAAGTATCCCGACCGCATCATGTTTGGCACTGACGAGGGCGCATCGGAAGCGATGTATCAGAATTATTTTCGCTGGCTCGAAACCGAGGACGAGTACTTCCCCTACGCGCAGTATCCCTCGCAAGGGCGCTGGATGATTTACGGCTTGGGACTGCCCGACAATGTGCTGGAGAAGGTCTATCACAAGAATGCGGAGCGCCTCTTTGGGCAGTTCAAGGGCGTTCCTGCGACGAAGTGACAATCCACCACGAAGACACAGAGACTAAGGAGAAGAACAAGGCCTGATTTTGCTTTTCTCCGTGACTTCGTGACTTCGTGGTGGATGTCGGGTTTAGCTTGACAACTTCCCCAGCCATCGACGAAAGTTACTAAACGAAAGAAAACGAAAGATCACGTTTTTATGCCCTCCGACGGCCTATTTAATGAAGAACGCAGGCGCGCCATTTTGGCCATGCTGCACCAGGACGGCCGCGTGCTGGTCAAGGATCTGGCACACCACTTCAAGATCTCGCAGATCACCATCCGCAAGGATCTGGAAATTCTCGACAACCAGGGCACGGTCCAACGCACTCACGGCGGCGCGTTGCCGGTGCAGGCGGGGGCGCTGCTCGATCCCACGCTGCGCGAAAAGGAAAAGCTGCACCGCCGGGAAAAGGCCCTCATTGCCGAAGCCGCGGTAAAACTGGTGGAAGAAGGCCAGTCGGTGCTGTTGGATTCCGGAACTACCACTACCGCGATCGCCCGTGCCCTGAAAGACATGTCGCGGCTCACCGTGATTACGAACGCGATCAACATTGCAGCGGAACTGGCGGGCACGCATGTGGATGTGATTCTGACAGGGGGAACATTGCGCAAGAACTCCTTTTCCCTGGTAGGTCCGCTGGCAGAACAGAGTCTGCGCCAGTTGAGTGCCGACATTTTGTTTCTGGGCGTAGATGGCTTCGACACGAAGGCCGGGTTGTTCACGCCCAACCTGCTGGAAGCGCAGGTGAATCGCGCCATGGTGGAGATCGCGCGCCGCACAGTTGCAGTCTGCGATTGGAGCAAGTTCGGACGGCGCAGTTTATGCAACATCATGCCGGTAACGTCAGTGCATGAAGTCGTCACCGACAAGCTCATTCCAAAATCCGACTTGCGCGCCCTGAAAGAGGCGGGAGTAAAGGTAACGGTGGTCTAACTGAATCCGGACAAGCGATGAATCCAACTGACATTTCGACGGAATATGGCGCGCACACGCTGAACGAAATTCTTTCCCAGCCCCAGACCTGGAGCAAGTGTCTGCGAAAACTGGCGTCCAGCGCGGAGTTCCAGGCGGCCGTGAAGATGGCGCGTCCCGGCGCGGAGTGGATTTTCGTGGGTTGCGGAACCAGCTACTACCTCGCGATCGCCGCCGCCTCGGCCTTCAATCACGTGGGACTGCCGGCTCGGGCGATACCCGGATCCGAAATCCTTCTCTATCCGGCATTGGCGCTTCCCGCCGGTCGCGACTACATTCCCATCGTCATCTCGCGCTCGGGACTCACCTCGGAAGCCGTGCGAGCCGCGCACCTCCTCGAAAAAGAGCGCGATATCCGCACCATCGCAATCACCTGCGCCGATCGCCAGCCTCTCGAAGCGGAATGTAGCCTCACGCTGAAGTTCCTGGACGCCGACGAACTCAGCACGGTAATGACGCGCTCATTTACATCGATGCTTCTGGGCCTGCAATATCTGGCCGCGACAGTCGCGGAAGACCCGGACTTCGGCCAGGCACTGATGAACCTTCCCGAAGAAACCGCCCCGCTGCTGGAAACTTTTCCGCAACGCATCCGTTCCTTTGTCGAAGCACACGAGGTTGATGATTGTGTAGTTCTGGCACAAGGCCCCCTGTTCGGTATCGCCTCGGAATGCATGTTGAAAATTACCGAATCGTCCTGCACCTACGCCCAAGTTTTCCATTCCCAAGAATTCCGCCATGGGCCGAAAGCGATTGTGGGGCCGAAGACGTTGATCGTATTTCTGATTTCCGAATCTTCTTATGACGCCGAGGTGGAACTCCTGGAAGAGATGAGCCGGTTGGGGGGGGCCACGATGGTGGTTGCGAATCGGGTGGACGCTCGCGGCCGCAAGGCTGCCGACCTTGCGATTGAGCTTGGTTTGAAGGTGCCGGAATACGCGCGGGCCGTCGCTTATACCATCGCGGGACAGTTGTATGGTGTGTACAGCGGATTGAAAAAGGGGCTGAATCCCGACTCGCCGAAGAATCTGTCGCGGGTGGTGGTGCTGGAGTAGATCAGTTCTAGCTTTTAGCTTTTAGCTCTTAGCTTTTAGCTCTTAGCTTTTAGCTCTTAGCTTCTAGCTCATAGGAGCTTGCCTCTTGTCCAATTTTGACATTGCCATCGCGGGAGAGATCAATTTTGATCTGATCCTCTACGGTCTGCCGGAGCAGATGCCTACTGAGCGCGAGTTATTGGCTAGCCGATTCAGCATGACATTGGGAAGTTCGTCGGCCATCGTGGCGCATAATCTTTCGGCGCTGGGGAGCCGGGTTGGGTTTATCACCAAGGTCGGCGACGACGAACTGGGACACATGGCGCTCGCGCGTCTGGGGGCGGGCGGTGTCGATCTTGCTCGAATCGTGCGGTTGGGGGGATCCGGCTCTGGCGTAACCGTGATTCTTCCACATGAGCGCGAGCGTCACATCCTGACTTATCTGGGAACGATTTCGGAGTTGCGTTTCGAGGATCTTGACTTTGAATATCTGACTTCGGCGCGGCATTTCCATATGTCGTCGCTGTTTTTGCAGCGCGCCTTGTCGCCGCGTGTGCCAGAAGTGTTCCAACGGATGAAGCAGGCTGGCCTGACTACCTCGCTCGACACGAATGACGATCCCGACGATCGCTGGGACGGCGTGCTGGATGCGACTTTGCCCTACGTGGACGTTCTGCTGCCCAATGAACGCGAGGCGCTGAAAATCGCGCGCGCAGACGATCTGGAGACTGCCGTCTCGCGACTATCCGAACGCGTGAAAACACTAATCGTGAAATTGGGTGCGCGGGGAGCGATGGCGCTCCATGAAGGTCAGCGCTTCGCTGCGCCCGCGATGAATGTGCAGGTGGTGGACCCGGTGGGCGCTGGCGACAGCTTCGACGCGGGATTCCTGCACCAGTTCGTCCGCGGCGCCGATCTCCAGACTTGCCTCGGCTACGGGAATCTGTGCGGCGCGTTTTCCACTACAGCGTGTGGCGGGACAGAGGCGTTTCGGGATGCGCAGGCGCTGAAGGAATTCTTTGGGAACCACGGGGTTTCCGCGTGAGAAAGGTTGACGGGGTACGCCGCGTCTCTACCAAGGATATTGGATCAGGATCAAGAAATGGGGTGGGAAACGGGAATCGAACCCGCAACCGCCGGAGCCACAGTCCGGTGCTCTGCCAGTTGAGCTATTCCCACCGCAGACTTCTGATTATAGCAAGCGGGACGTGGCGGGGGCGCCCTTCTCCCGCAGCATTGTTGTGCGAGCTGCAAACTCTACTCCCGGTGTAAACTCGGAGCAAAAGTGCGAGGTCCTCTTAACATTTCACGCGCTCCTCATCCGAAATCCTCGTTGGCAGAAGATGCAACGCTGGGTATGGACGCCAAGATAACGCGGCGCGACTTTCTCGGCTCTGCGCTGTTAGCTTCCGGAACCGCGTTGCTTCAGGGTATTACTCCCGCGGAGCTACTGGCTCAGGATGACGCCTTCACGGGTTACGGCGGCGTTGGCGACTACAGCACTGCGAATGGCAATACGCTGGAGGTTCTCCAAGCTGGTCATGCGATTCGCGACCGCGTGTACGATCCGCTTCCGAAGGACATCATCGATACAAAAGAGGTCTATGACTGCGTAGTCATTGGCGGCGGAATCAGCGGACTGGCTGCCGCCCTGTTTTTCCAGCGTGACGCCGGGCCGGGAATGAAATGCCTGATCATTGAAAACCATTCCATCTTCGGTGGTGAGGCGAAGCAAAATGAGTTTCTGGTCGACGGCAAGCGATTGATCGCGCATCAGGGCTCAGCCATTTATCAGATTCAGTACCCGCACAGCTTCCTGGCAGGGTTCTATGAGTCCATCGGGTTACGAGCGCCGAAGCTGACCTATCAAAAGTGGGCTGGACCGGACCCGGAGTTCCCCCTCTCCAATACTCCTTATGAAGCGACGGGTTTGCAGCATGGACAATACGGGCTCTGGTTTGGGGCGAAGTTCAATCAGAAGCCGGGAATGTGGTTGATGGATCCGCTGGGGAAAAATCTCGAAGGCGCTCCCGTTGCAAACGCGGCTCGGCTGGAATGGCTACAGTGGCTGCAAGGCAAACCGGTGGGAGACAAGAAGTTTGAACATCCCAAAGTGGAAGGCGATGCGATTTCGCGGTACCTCGATTCCATCACGCTGGAGCAGCACTACATGGAACGTTTCGGTTTGAGCCGCGAAACGGTTCGAACCTTCCTTTCGCCAGTGGAAGGCGGCGGCTCGGGACTAGGACCGGATGCTTTATCGGCGTACTCGGACTATGCGTTCGAAATGCTGCACCCCTTGCCGGAAGAAGATGGCGGTTCCGATCAGATGTTTCCCGGCGGTAACGCGACCATTGCGAGACTGATGTTGAAAAGTCTGATCCCCACGGCAATCGAAGGTCCGCACAGTGTGGAAGGAGTTTGCCAGAACCGCGTTGATTTTTCCGCCCTGGACGCCGCGGGAACCGCGGTGAGAGTTCGCCTGACGTCGACAGTCGTCCAGGTTGAGCATGAGGGGGAACCTGGCAAGGCCGACACAGTTTTGATCGCATATTCAAGGCTGGGCAAGTTATACCGCGTGAGGGCGCGCTCGGTTGTGATGGCAGGCGGATGCTGGACTACAAAACACATTGTGAAGGATCTTCCGCAGGACCAGAGCGAGGCATACGCGCAGTTTTACCGATCTCCCTGCATGATGATGAACGTTGCCGTCAGAAATTGGCGTTTTTTGTACAAGATGGGAATGAGCGGTTGTCGATGGTTTGAAGGCGTCGGCAACTACATGGAGGTTCGCAAGCTGGCGCTGACTGGTCTTGAAAGTCCAACGATCGGTCCAGATTCGCCGATCGTACTCAGTTTGAAAGTGTTGTACTCGTACCCCGGATCTTCCACCGAACAGCAGGGGCATCGCGGGCGCGCAGAGATGCTGCGAACATCTTTCAAAGACTATGAAAGACAAGTCCGTGAACAATTTAACGAGATGTTCGCGCGCGGGGGCTTCGATGTGCGGCGGGACATCGCCGGAATCATCCTGAATCGGTGGGGACACGCCTATCTGAGCCCGCAGCCCGGGTTCTTCTTTGGGCGCGACGGTCAACCTGCGCCTCGTGAGATTCTGCGGCGGGCGCCGTTCGGGCGGGTCGCATTCGCCAACACCGATCTCGCCGGAGCCATGGACCATCGTTATTCGATACTGGAAGCAAAACGAGCTGTGGGTCAGCTGCTGGATCAGGTCTTGCGGTAACGGCAGAACGATCGGGTTTTTACAACGGCTCATTTATTTCCGGATCATGGCCACCTCGTAATGAATCGTTTCCACGCTGCCGTTGTTTGCGTGCAGTTCAGAATCCAAAACGAATTTCACGGGGCATCCTTGTGCTGTGACCCAGGCTGTGCCCTTTTCAAATCCGCCTGTGCCCAGAACCTGCTGGTAGAGGGCTTTTTCTTCCGCGGTGCCGCGAGCTGTATCAATGGAATACCTGGTCGTATCATAGCCGTTCACTTTTTCCGTTCCTTCGCGCTCGGTTGCGGAGCTATTTTTGACGAGCGCGACCGCGCTGGACATTCCTGCGATCCCCATCAGGCCGGACCAGGCGCTTTGCCAGCTACCAGCGTCCGAACGCACGCCGTGAAAGGAATTAGAGGCGCTATTGTTTTTGAAGCTGCCGTCTATGGTCTGCGGGGTAATGTCCGCTTCTTCGTGTACGGGATTCGACGACTCCTTGTTGTAGGAATAGTGGAAGGGTTCTGGCGGATTCTGGATGTGGTCGATCACACAGTCGAGATCAATACCGTGGTCCGCGCCGGCCGGTGTCGTGGCCGCAGAATTTGGCTGCGCTCCAGACCTCTCGTCCACGTTCTTCGACGCCGGGCCGGAACGGCACCCGGAAACCGCCAGCAACGCCAGTGCTGCCGCCGCAAGAACACCATGCTTCAGAAGTGCCGACTTGCCCTGCGTACAAAATGCCATCTCGATTTCTCCTCGATCTTTGCGTCTTTCAGCCGTGAACGCTGGCCGACGACACGGATCTTGTCCTACCATTTTCTTAGCACAGATTATGCCTGATTGGATAACGGTCTGCTCCTGAGGCGGCGGAGCTGTGGCGAACTCTTCGACAGGCGTTTTTGCTCACGACCATCGGCGTGTCAATCGGAGTGGCCGCATCGGGACAACGGCCGGCGCCGCCGCAAGCGAGGCTTGGCGGTTTCGGTTGGGTCGCGGTTATCTCCGGCCTACGCCCATGTACTGGAATCCCATGGCGCGAAGGCGGGAAGAGTCAAGGAGGTTCTTGGTGTCGATGATGATGGGACGTTTCAGCAGGTGGCGGATTCTACCGAAGTCCAGGGTACGGAACTCGGGCCAACCGGTGCCCACGACAAGAGCGTCGACGCCTTCGGCTACTCCGTAGGCGGATTCGCAGTATTTGATGGTGCCGTTGAGCTGATGCTTGGCTTCGGGAATGGCAACCGGGTCGTAGGCTCGGACACGCGCGCCTTTGGCCAGCAGGTTCTGCGCCAGTTGAATGGACGCTGAACCTGCGACGGAGTTGGTGTTCGGTTTGAAAGAAAGTCCGAGGATGCCGACGTCTTTGTTCTGGACGTTGTCGATGGCGCCAGATACTTTATCGAAGATCCGCTGGGCCATGGCGACATTCACTTCGCGGGCGGCGCGGAGGATTTTGAGGTCTACACCGTTTTCCAGAGCCAGTCCTCTCAGGGACTCCATGTCGGTCTCGGCGAAAATTCCGCCCATGCCGGCGCCGGGCTGCAGGCAGCGGGGCGCAATCTTCTTGTCGAGTCCAAGGGCTAGGGACAGGCTGACCGCGTCTGCCTTCACGTGTTCGCAGAGGCTGGCGATTTCGTTGATGAAAGAAATCTTGGTGGCGACAAAGGCGGTGGTGGCTTCGCGCGTGAGTTCAGCGGTTTCGTAATTGGTAACGAGCACGGGCACGCCGCGCATCACCAGGGGATGGAAGATCTGCTTGAGGGCGGAAACGGCTTCGCTGGAGGCAGTCCCCAGGATAATGCGGTCAGGCCAGTTGAAGTCTTCCACCGCGCAGCCGTTGGTAAAAAACATCGGCTGGCAAACGAGAATGCTGCGGAGGGCCTGACTCTTGAGCGCCTTTTCTAAATTCGTGGTGGTGCCTACGCGGACCGGGGTGACGATCGACAGAACTTGTACGCGTCCGGCGGCGCGGGCCAGACGGAGAACTAATTGCTCCAGGCCTTCGGCAGAATCTTCGGCAAGAAAGATTACCTGCGCTTTGCGCGCCAGCTCTTCGGGGTCTGTGGAATAAGCCAGCCGCCCGGAACGCACATTGCGGCGAATCACTTCCTGGAGATTTTTTTCGTAGAACGGGATGTCGCCCTTGGCCACGTCCGTGATGCGCGAACTGTCAGAGTGGCAGCAGGAGACGGGCGTGCCGAAATCGGCGAGACAGGCGGAAATGACGGTTGCGAGATAGCCGGAGCCGTAAACCCCAATTTGCATTGTGCCTTCTTCGAATCAACCCGCAGCCTGGGATTCCGGCGCTTGGTGTAGAGCCAGTAACTCCTATGGTAATCCGACTAATGGACTTGGCAACGGACGGAAAGTACATGTACTGCTGAGACTGCCCTATTGGCCGGTCGTTTGGGGTTTTGGGGGTGGATCACAGGCTAGGATCGGGACGACAGTAAGGTACGTCCTAATGGGATTAAAGCAACGTCCTGCCACACTCCGTTTGTCTCGCGTACAAACATTAGCTCATCGACATGGATCGTCCGCGGGCCGGTGAACTGCGACCAGCGTTCCCGGGCCACTACTGCGGCATCCTGCGCCTGCTGATCGAGTTCGGTCTTCAGGATGGTCATGTGTGGAACGTAGGGCCACGCTTCCTGGCAAGTCAGGCTCTCGACGGAGAGTTGATCGTGCAACTCGCGCATGCGGTAGGCGGCGCGCTTCACCTGAATAAACACGGTCGGCGTGGTGGGCAGAAAGGTCTCAACGTCTCCCATCTCGACGTCGAAGGGAGTGGCGCGGCTGCAGGCTTCTTCCAGAAATTCCAGCGCGGCCTTTTCCGGACCACAGAGCTCGCGGGGCGGAAGGATGGTGAGATGCGCGGGCATGTGCGCGGTAACGGGATGCAGCTGCCGCCGGAGATCCTCCACGAATTGCCCAACCGGGTGGTGGACATACGCCACCAATGCGTAACGTGAACTGGCCATGACTTGCGAAGAGAAGATTATAACGGACCATCGGCGCTGGCGGCGCGCCTTGTTTGCGCCCAGATCGCGGACTGGTAAACTGAAGTTGAGTTATGTTCCAGCGCCCGCAGCCCACGCGACGCGAGATGCTGAAGAAGACGGCTTTGGGACTGGTCAGCCTGACCGGTCTTGTCCCCACCGCATGGCCAGCCAATCCGAAAAAGTTTGAGTTGCCGAAGCGAACCCCGTATCGCGGTTCTGACGATCAGCTACTGGACGAGATCGAGCGCGCCGCATTCGCCTTCTTCTGGAACGAAGCCAGCAGCAAAACTGGACAAGTGAGGGATCGCGCGCTTCTCAACGGAAATGACCACCGTCCGGCCGCCAGTATTGCTTCGACCGGCTTCGGGCTTACCGGCCTGTGCATCGGGGAGTCGCGTGGCTACGGCAAGAAAGAGGAGATCCGTGAGCGAGTGCGGCAGACGCTTCGTTTCATGAAGCAGAAGATGCCCCATGAACACGGCTTCTTCTATCACTTCATCGACCTGGATACGGGAGAGCGGATGTGGGATTGTGAACTCTCCTCGATTGATAGTTCGATTCTGCTGTGCGGCGTGCTCAGCGCTCGTCAACATTTCGGGGACGCCGAAATCCAGGATCTCGCCACGGCCATCTATGAGCGCGTGGATTGGCCCTGGATGCTGGATGGCGGCAAGACGCTTTCCATGGGATGGAAGCCCGAGGGCGGCTTCCTGGACGGCCGCTGGGATCATTATTGCGAACTCATGATGATCTACCTGCTCGCACTGGGATCACCCACGCATTCCGTTCCCAGCGAGACCTGGAAGGCATGGAAGCGTCCCATGGTGAAGTTTCAGGAGTTCGAGTACATTTCCGGGGACGATCCGCTGTTTACTCATCAGTATTCGCAGGCGTGGTTTGATTTTCGCCACAAACGCGATGAGTACGCCGACTATTTCACAAATTCAGTGATCGCAACCGAGGCGCACAAACGGTTCTGTATTTCCCTGCACGACGAATTTCCGGATTACAGCGACGATTTGTGGGGGATCACTGCCTCGGATTCTCAGGCCGGCTACCAGGCCTGGGGCGGGCCTCCGCGACTGGGGAAGTTGGATGGCAGCATCGTTCCCTGCGCGCCGGGAGGTTCGCTGCCGTTCCTGCAAAAGGATTGCATGCAAGTGGTGCGGACGATACGAGAGTGTTACCCGAAAGCTTGGGGACGGTATGGATTTGTCGATGCCTTCGATCCTCTGAACGGCTGGTACGACCCGGACGTGATCGGCATCGATGTAGGGATTACGATGCTGATGGCGGAAAATGCGCGGTCAGGATTTGTGTGGGAAACCTTCATGAAGGACAAGGGAATGCAGCGGGGGATGGAGAAGGCGGGGTTCAAAACTGGTGGAATGCATTCGTAGTATTAGTGCTCAATGTAACTTGTTGGTTACGCCCGGAACGCAGCGGAAGCGGAGATGGCTGCGGCGTCCTACTCATCGCGAAGAACGCGATGAGCGAGGCACCGGCCAAGTGGAAACTGAAGTCAGAAACTGAAGCGCGCTTCGAGTTCGAGTACACGACCCGACAGCCCGGTTGTGGACGTACCAAACAGCGGGTTCGGGTCCGCCACTCCACAACAAGAATTGCTGACTGTTGTCGAAGTGCTCCCGAAGCTTAAGGGCGCCAAGTTGAGCTTATTGAAGACGTTGTAGGCGGTCATGCGCAGTCGGAGCTTGGCACCTTCTCCGACGAATTTCATCGAGGGCAACCCGAATTCCTTCGTGATGGTGAGGTCGATGTCCTGATAGCGCGGGCCTCGGAAAGAGTTGCGCCCAATCCCGGGAACTTCCGGTAAGCATGGGTTGCCACAGGTGGTCTGGAGGCTGAAGTAACTGGTCGAGCCGTTGGGGAAATTCCCCGCCGTTGGGGGTAGGAATGCCGAGGTATCGTAGTTATGACCCGCACCGCCAAGGTAGCCGGTTGGCCGGATAGGGCAGATATTGATAGAACCGAACACCGGGCAAACATTATCCGCTACAGGTGTCCAGGGGAATCCGGAGTGGAACTGGTAGATTCCGCTAACGTCCCAGCCGCCGAGTACATTCGCCAGGAAGTTTTTCTTCCCGCGAAAAATCGGCAGTTCCCAAATTCCATAGGCACGGAAATTGTGGGTAGCATCATAATCTGACGGGCCACGTTCCGTACGATCGTCGATCGCGTAGGTCTGGTTCGTGACGAAGCCCGGCCCTTCCGCGGAGACCTGGTCCATCGACTTGCTCCACGTGTACAGGATGTTGGTCGAGAATCCCTTGTTGAAACGATGCTCCAATTGTGTGGTCAGCGCGTTGAAGCTCGTGTTGGTGTCGGGCTTGAAGGTGAAAATCGAACTCACGCTTGGGTTTTGAGTTGGGTAAAACTGGGCCAGGTTCACGATGCGGGTCACATGATGGCCCGCGCTCCCCTGATAACCCATCGTGACCACCCACTGTTTTGGCAGACTGTATTGCATCTGCGTGGAATAGAGATACACGTATGGAACGGGCATGTGAACAGGGTCCGAATAGATATTAGGCGGGGAATAGACTCCTCCCGGTATCACTACGGGCAGACCATTGGACCCGAGTGGTGTGGCTAAGACCGGATTCACCGGATAGCTCAAAGGGCTGTTACTGGTGCCCAGGTTGAATGCAATCTGGCCGTTCACAAAGGGATGTCCAAATTCCCCGTCGGCGGTGCCGCAGCAGATTCCGTAGCTGGCGACGAAGGGTGGATTGTTTCGGGTCTGATCGACGATATTGGTGTCGAAACGATCATATGCGATGCCGAAGCCGCCGCGAAATACAATCTTGTTGTCATATTTCATCGGACTCCAGGCAAAACCCAAACGTGGACCGAAATTTCGCCAGGTCGAATTCCATTGCTTGCTGGGATTAACTTCAGACCCATTCAGTAGTCCATTAACGGGATCGTTCGTGGGAACAAAGTTGGTAAGGTGCCCCTTTGCCTCTGTGGGCGGCGCATAGTATTCCCAGCGCAAGCCGAGGTTGAAGGTCAAATTTGGACGGACCTTCCAATCGTTTTGCACGAACACGCCATAATCGGTCGACCGAAAATACTGGGCGCGCTTGAGAGGCGCGCCACCAGTGATGGGATCGACCTCAATCGCTTCAAAAATAGGCGTTCCATTGGCAAAGTTCCATGGCCCCTGAAAAACCTGATCGGGGCGAGCCCCGCCAATCAATCCATCATTGGCTTGCTCATGGCTATACTCGAATCCAAATTTGAATGCCTTGTTGCCGATTACTTTGGAAAGCACGTCCCGGAACGCAAAGGTGTTTTCTGCCGCGATTGCAGGGTTATTGTCTCCTTGGGGAGCGCCAAAGCGAATACGCTGACCGCCGGGCGTCGGAAGTCCCTGAATCTCTATGAGTGGAATCGCCCAATTGACCTGAGGATTATCGCTGATGCCATTGTAACCGTAGCGCGTAAAGTTGAAACGTGCTTCATTAAGCATGGTTGGATTGATGGTTCGGATCCATGTAAGGAAGCCGCTCGGGCTGAAGTTGTTAAGTTTGTAGTCAGCCATCGGCCGCGCCTGCGATGCCGCGTACCCTGAAAGAGTGTGGAGGTAGGTCAGAAAAACATTGGCGGCAAACAAATCCTTGCCCCTGCTATAGTCCACACGAAAGTCATACTGATCGCCGCTGGTGGTTGCGGGAGTGCCGATCTGCGCGAACTCCAAGTCGGGGATGCCGTCGAGACCTCCTCCCGCAAATTGGGCCGGATCACCACCCGTGAAGCTGGGGTTATAAGTACCGTAGGTTGCATAAGGCATTCCGATGTCGATGCCTCCGTTCACTACTGCGCACGGTTGACCGGCCGAGATCCAGAGGTCACAGGTCGTAGGCAGGAGGTGGGCAATACGCGGAAGGATGCCGCCTGACTGGAGAATCGTAGCCACGGGCGTACCTAGCCGAGCGGCCAAAACTGTGGTATCAAACTCCGGTGTATCTATAAAATCATTCTCGTAAGTCGTGGTGTTAGCTCGTGCGCCCTCATAGTTGAAGAAAAAGAAAAGTTTGTTCTTGATGATGGCTCCGCCCAGAGTCCCGGCGAACTGGCGTATCGAATCTTGATTGCGGATCGGCGGGGTAGGTCCTACGCCCACGTTAAAGCCGCTGAATTTGTTGAAGGCATTGAAATTCGGGTCGTGGTACAGGAACAATCCTCCACCGTGAAACGAATTCGTTCCAGCCTTCGTGACAGTCTTGATATGGGCGCCTGAGCTGCGCCCATCGGAGGCATCGTAATCGTTGGAGAGAACTGTTTGCTCCTGAACGGTTTCGATGCTAGGAGTAATGACTGCCGCACCACCCCATTGCAGGCTGTTCACGCTTACGCCATCCACAAGATAGGCGTTGGAGGTGGTGCGCTGCCCCATGGCACTGATGGGTTGCTGGTTCTCGATCTGGAAGATTGCCGTATTGGATCCGCCGGGGCCGGCTGAAGCGCTAATCGCGCCGGAGCCATTGGGGAATCCACCCGAGCGGCCGTCGCCAAAACGCGCACCATCGCCGAAAACTCCTGGAGCCAGGCGCAACAGTTCATAGGGATCGCGATTGAGCGCGGGCAGACTCTCGACTTCGCGGGACGTAAGCGTCCCCTGGATGTTTGCGTCCTCGGTTTGGAGTGACGGTAGCTCGCCGGTCACGTTTACGGTTTCATCGGCGGAACCAATGTCCAGTGTGACATTGACGGGGGTAGATCGTTCGGCGCTGACGTCCACGTCGGACCGGGAGCTCTGCTTGAAGTTGCCGGCTTGCACAATAACCGTGTATTTGCCCGGAGGTAGTGCATTAATACGGTAGAAACCAGACGCGTCGGTGGCTGTATTGTGGCTGATGCCAGTCGCCTGCTCAGTGATCGTGACATTGGCACCGGTAACGATGGCGCCGGTCTTGTCGGTCACTGTACCCTGTAGGCTCGCTCCGAATTGCGCTTCGACCAACGTGGTTAAAGCAACGATGCTGAAGATCAGCAGTGCAACGTGGACTGCCAAACTCGGACGCCTCATGGAGTCTCCTCGAATCTTAAAAACTACTTGCGTTGCCCCAAGCAGATATCCTATAGCATTCCAGAATCCAAATTCACAACTAAATCTTTGCAAAAGCGATTTAGTACGATTGGACGGCAAGCTCATGGCGGAGCCGAATTTAGGTAGCTAAGGATCGTGACTGCTCTTTAGATGCCGGGTGACCCGGCTATGGAAATCCAGAGGAATGTATGAAAAATGATAGATCGGCTACGGCTTCCGCTTGCGTTCCAGGGGTTCTCCGTGGGGCGCAGGACCGGTAGTTTCCCGGATTACCAGTTCCGGCTCGACCGTGTGTTTGTCATGCAGTTCGGAGCCGGGACGGTTAATCCGCTTTAGGAGAATCTCGGCAGCGGCGCGTCCCATTACACGCAACGGCTGGCGCACGGTAGTTAAGCTGGGATTCTGGAAAGCGGCGCTTTGGATGTCGTCGAAACCAACCACGGAAACGTCATGCGGGACTTGCCGGCCCGCCTCCCGCAAGGCGCGAATCGCTCCCATGGCAGAGATGTCGTTGAAAGCAAAGAGAGCGGTGAAGGGGTCCCGCGCAGCCAGCAAGACTTTGGTGGCCATGTAGCCCAATTGCGGCGATGGCGAATCTCCCTCCAGTTGCCCCACCAGGCGAGGATTGATGGTCAGTCCGAGATGCTGTGCGACGCGCTCGATGTTGGTCCACCGCACTTCGGTATCGGAGCTGAACTCCTGCCCTTTCATGAACGCGATCTGGCGATGACCGAGATGAAACAGATGCTTTAATGCTACTTCGGCGGCCCTTTGGTGATTGAGCACAATGTTGGTCACGCCCTTCACATCGTTGTGTCCGGAGATGGTGACCACGGGCACGGAGAGGTTCAGGTGCCAAGGGGTGTCTACGGCGATTATCCCGTCGACCGATCGTTCGAGAAGCATCCGTGGGTATTCGTCGATCAGGTCGGCACGGTGGCGGTGGCTGGCGACAAAGTAAAAGTATCCCTCCTGTAGCAGGTAGTCTTCTACCCCGCTCATCACGGAAGCGGAATACCCGTCGCTTACTTCCGGGACGATGACGCCGATGGTGAAACTGCGCTGGGTGCGTAGAGAGCGAGCGAAAAAACTGGGACGATACTTGAATTTTCGCGCGGCGGCGAAAATTCGATCTTTCGTGTCCTGCGGGATGGAGTCGGCAACGCTCGACCGGTTGATGACCAGAGAGACCGTAGCGGGCGAAAGTTCAAGGTATTCCGCCAGCTTCTTGAGGTTCATGGGTTTTCGGGCGTGGCGTTCGGTCCCATCGCCGGTGTGTTTTGTCTTCCCCTTGGGCACGGAGCGAAGTTTCGCACAAGGAAATCACAGGGGCAAGCAGAGATCACAGCTCCCTTTTCGTCTCAACTCTTGACAAGGGCGCTAAAAACGTATTTCATACAGACCGTCAAGGTTTACTAACGCGATTTAGTTCCACACAAAATCGAATTTGTGTGAGGTGCTTATGTGGTTCCGGCGAGGCGCGTCGTCCCTCGATTTTCCGACCTCTGGTTTCGGAGGATTTGCTCCGAGACGGGGGTGGAAGGGATGCACTCTGCTGCTCGCGCTGCTTTGTGTGGTATCCGCCGGTTCGTCCCTGTCGGCGCAGGCCACGGCTCCGGTTGCAGCGGAAACACAACAAGGCGCCAGCACGTCGGGCATCGCAGACCCGAAACTCGATGCCCGCGTCGAGTCTCTCCTCCAAGGCATGACCCTGGAAGAAAAGGTTGGGCAACTGGTGCAATATTCCGCCGGCCAGCCTACCGGTCCCGGCACTGGACGCACCGACTATAAGGACATGATTGCCCGGGGACAGATTGGGTCCCTATTCAATGTGACCGACCCTCCACTGGTTAATGAGTACCAGCGCATCGCGGTGGAAAAATCCCGGCTGCACATTCCTTTGCTTTTCGGACTCGACGTAATTCACGGATTCCGAACCGAGTTCCCGATTCCACTGGGGATGGCATCCACGTGGGAGCCGGCATTGGTCGAAAAAGCCTCGCGTGTCGCTGCACTGGAAGCTTCCGCTACCGGGATCCGGTGGACGTTCTCGCCGATGGTGGACATCGCTCGCGACGCGCGCTGGGGGCGCATGGCGGAGAGTGCGGGTGAGGATCCTTATCTCGGATCGGCGATGGCGGCGGCTTATGTGCGCGGCTATCAGGGAACGCATCTGGATGCCCCCGACACGATGGCGGCTTGCGCCAAACATTTCGTGGGCTACGGGGCTGCCGAAGGCGGCCGCGACTACAACACTACCGAAATTTCCGAGCACACGCTGCGATCGGTCTATCTGCCTCCGTTTCATGCGGCGGTGAATGCGGGCGCGGCGACCCTGATGAGCGCGTTCAACTCGCTCAACGGTGTGCCGTCCTCGGCGAATCCGTTCACGCTGACCCAGATTTTGCGGAAGGAGTGGGGCTTCAAAGGTTTTGTGGACAGCGACTGGAACGCGATCGGCGAGTTGATTCCACACGGGATTGCCAACGACGGTGCAACCGCTGCGCGCAAGGCCTTCCTGGCTGGCGTCGACATGGATATGGTGAGCAGCCTGTACCACGACCATATGGTGGAACTGGTGCGTTCGGGGACGGTGCCCGAGGCGAGGGTGGATGAAAGCGTGCGGCGAGTGTTGCGCGTCAAATTAGCGTTGGGACTGTTTGAGCATCCCTATGTGGATGAAGCGCGCGGCAAACAGGTTTTCTTTTTGCCGGCGAGCCTGCAACTGGCGCAGACGATCGCCGAGCAGTCTTTTGTTCTGCTCAAGAACGCGCAGGCGAGCGGCGGCAAGGCGCTTTTGCCAATTTCCAAAGACGTGAAAAAAGTAGCGGTGATCGGGCCGATTGCGGATAATCCGTCCGATCCGGAAGGAACTCTGTTTGGGGGAGGGGCGGCGAAAAGCGGCGTTCTGTCGTTTCCAGAGGAACTGGCGCGGCGTTTGGGAGAAGCCAACGTAGTCCGCTCGAAGGGCGCAGGGATTCTCCAAGGCAGCGACGAGGAGATCGCAGCGGCAGTGGCAGCGGCCAAGCGCGTTGACCTTACGATTCTGACGCTTGGCGAGTCTCCCGATATGAGCGGGGAGGCGGCCTCGCGCGCGTATCTGGGACTGCCGGGGTGTCAGCAGGAATTGCTGGAAGCCATCGTCAAGACGGGCACTCCAACCGTGCTCATTCTTTTCGGAGGCCGTCCGCTGACTGTGCCATGGGCGGTCGAGCATGTGCCGGCAATCCTGGCCGCATGGCTTCCGGGAACCGAAGCTGGTCCGGCGCTGGTCCGGACGCTGTTCGGTGAAT
The DNA here is from genome assembly GCA_963799305.1 of uncultured Acidobacteriota bacterium. Taxonomy (GTDB): domain Bacteria; phylum Acidobacteriota; class Terriglobia; order Terriglobales; family Acidobacteriaceae; genus Acidiflorens. Next base: position 17,816 of record CAWCWX010000013.1, read on the forward strand.
CGAACCCGAGCGGGAGGCTGGTCGTCAGTTGGCCGCGAAGTGTGGGGCAGGAACCTCTCTACTACAACGCCGGGAACACGGGGAGGCCGGCAGACGGTGTTGACCTGACCAAGCCCCCGCACGATGTGCCGAGCCGATACGTGTCGCGCTACATTGATGAACTCAACAGCCCGCAATTTCCCTTTGGTTATGGAGCTTCCTACACGACGTATTCGTTCGGGCAAACCAAAGTGAGCAAGACGCAGCTCAGCGCAGCGGATTTGAATCATGCCCTGAAGTCCGAAACGGCGACTCCGGCGGCGCTGACGGTGGAGGCCGACGTCTCTAACACGGGATCGCGTGCCGGAAAAGAAATGGTCCAACTTTACGTTCGTCTGCAAGGCACCAGCACGGTTCAACCGGTCCGCGCGCTGAAGGGTTTTCAACGAATCGAATTGGCGCCGGGAGAGACAAAGAAAGTCACGTTTCAGTTGCCCGTCGATGCTTTTGCAATCTGGAACGATCATAACGAATTTGGCGTGGAGCCCGCCAAGGTTACGGTTTGGATCAGTCCTGACTCGGTCAGCGGATCGGATGCAAAACTGGAAATTTTGCCGTAACTCATTGTATGAAAACGTGTCGTCTTGTCGTCGTGTTGCTCGGGGTGGCGTGCTGGGCGGGCGTTTGTCAGGCACAAACCTCGCCTGAGTCGGTAGTCATCAATGCGCACGGGCAGGCGCATCCATTTCCCCATTTCTGGGAACAGACGTTCGGCTCAGGTCGCGCCATTCTCGCCTTGCGCGACAGCTATCGCAGCGATCTTCGGGAAGTGAAAAAGGTTACGGAGTTCCGCTACGTGCGCTTCCATAACATCCTGCACGATGAAGTCGGTGTTTACGATGAAGACGACAAAGGAAACCCTATCTACAATTTTTCCTATGTCGACCAGATCTACGACGGTTTGCTGCAAAACGGAGTGCGGCCCTTCGTCGAAATCAGCTTCATGCCGAAGAAGCTTGCCCTGCGCCAGGATGTGCATCCCTTCTGGTACAAGCAGATCGTCTCGCCTCCGAAGGATTACAAGAAATGGGATGATCTCATGCGCGCCTTGGCGCAGCATCTTGTCGATCGATACGGCCTGGAAGAAGTGGCGCAGTGGTACTTCGAGGTCTGGAACGAACCCAACATCGATTTCTGGAGCGGAGATCCGAAGCAATCCACTTACTTCGAGTTATACGACAATACGGCGCGAGCTCTGAAATCAGTAAGCCCGCGTCTACGCGTCGGGGGCCCGGCGACTTCTTCCGCGCACTGGGTGGATGCGTTCATCGCGCACACTGCGGCGGAGAATGTTCCCACCGATTTCATCTCCAGCCACGGTTACGCGGACGATTCCACCGAAGACCTGTTTGGCACGCACGAGGACATCCCGATGGATCGCCGGGTCTGTCTTGCAATTAAGAAAGTGCACGATCAGATCGCGTCTTCGGCCCGGCCGGGCTTGCCCCTGATGTGGACCGAGTGGAACGTGCCGTCGTTTGGACCGCTCCACGCGCGGGATACGGAATATGTTGGCGCCGCGCTCGCCGATGACATCCGGCAATGTGACGGCCTGGTGAACATGATGTCGTATTGGACTTTTAGCGACGTATTCGAAGAAGGCGGCCCCGGCCGCGAACCGTTTGACGGCAGCTTTGGCTTGATCGCACTCGGTGGGATCAAGAAACCAAGTTATTCGGCTTTTGCGCTGCTGCACAAGCTGGGCCAAGAAAGAATTGCTGAGGATGCATCGAACGTGCTGGTCACGCGCCGCCACGACGGCTCCCTGGCAATCGCAGCTTGGAATCTGGTTGATCCGGACGTAAAGGGGTCCGACCGCAGCGTCACATTCGAGATCCATGGCGTGGCGACAAACAGCCAGGTGCGAGTGAGTCGCGCCGATGCTGAGCATGGAAACACGCTGGCGACGTATAAAAAAATGGGAAGTCCGCGATATCCAACACGGGCGCAGGTTGGCGAACTCAATCGTGTAGCCGATGCCGCGTCGTTTGAAACTCTTCGATTGTCAAAAGGATCGATCACGTTGCCTTTGCCCGTGAATGGATTGGTGCTGCTCGAGGTGGCTGGGAAATAGCTGCCGCTACCGAAGATCGAAGGGTACGAAGTCCCTCAAAATTTGCTGCCGCCAACTTTCAACTTCGAAACCTTGCTCAAACAGCGCACCTGCCTCTATGATTCAGACAGGACCGTCGCGTAAGTCGTTGAAAGTCGGGGCGTAGCGCAGCCTGGTAGCGCACCTGCCTTGGGCGCA
>CAWCWX010000014.1:0-891858 GCA_963799305.1 uncultured Acidobacteriota bacterium
GCGCCATTCCCCCGACCCTCGCCGAGGCCAGCACCGACTCGAGCAACGTAACTACCAGACTAATCAGAGTTGCCGCACCCATTAGAGAGCTCCTTTGATCTGCAGCGTTAACGTCGACGCGTTAGCGATCGCCGCCTTCAACACCGCCGCGGCCGACTTAACCGGCACACACGTCGCTGTCGGATCCGGAGGCGCCGGTGTCACGGCCCAGCCACAATAAGTCTCCACCGCTGTCACCAGAGCGTTCTCTCCCGAGACTCCCTGGTTGATCGCCTGGCAAATTTGCTGCGACGGATTCGCCATGCAACTCGCCTGGTACTTACCCTGGGCCGCGACAATCGACCCTGACAGCGCCGCCGCCACATCCCGAGCCTGATTCTCCAGCGGAGAGCAAGCCAGCATCGGCAGCATCCCCAGCGCCAGAATGATCGCGAAACATTTCCGCATCAGAATACCTCCGCGAGAAACTTCCACACGCTGCGCGAACTCTTCAAGGGATGCCGCACCGGATACGCCACTCGCTTACTCACATGAAGCAAAACATGCGCCGGCTCACCAGCAGCTACCGTGCTCCACCCCGCCAACGCCATCACGACCGCGCCTTTTCTTAACCACAGTGCCATTTGCTCTACCTCGCCCATGAATTTGAATTACTTCGTTTTCGTTTGCGCCCAGCTGGACGCATTCAAACATTCCACGGTTCCGTCAATCACCTTCGACAGCCCCTCTTTAAACTTCTCCTCGTCCACAATCTCCCGGTTTCCCACCGCCTCGCTCAATTGCAACGCCGTAGTAACGAAAGAAATCGCCGACTCCTTTTTCTCCGCTCCCGATCGACCCCCAAACAAGCCCTCGATCCCGCTCACCACGGCGGGCACAAACGCGATCCCCTGCAACAACTTCTGCAAGAAATTCATCACAACTCTCCTTGTTCAATATTTGTTTTCTTGGATGGCGCAGCGATTCACCGCTACGATTGCTTCTCGGGACAGACTGACAGGAAGGCACCGCTCTAGCCGTGCCGTTAGCCCGCCTAATTTGACTTGCTCTTCAGCGCCCGGAGTGAGGTTTCCTCACAGCGGATAATCCACATGCAGCCCCCCCGAATACCGCGAATACTTCGGCGGTGAACTCCCATCAAATCGACGCAAAAAGAAATCCTGCACCCGTCCGTACCGCGTCACCGTAAAGCTCTGCGACGTAAACCTACCCACCAGATTGCGATCATTGTCCGGTCCCCACCCCGCATCTGTGCGCCGTACTTCGATCCCTTCCCCGATCCCCGGACCGAATCCCGCATCGATCGTCACGGTTGTCGAAGTAATATTCGTGACCACCGCCGCTGCCAGATCCGGCAAGAAAGTCGTTCCGATCGCGGCCTTATCCGCAGCGATCAAAGTACTCACCGGCTGCGCCGTAGCCGAATCGAACACAAAATCCAGCGCCGGATCCCCCGCATCCACAAACCGCAAAGTGTACCGGCTGTTCTCGCCCGCCAGATCTGCGACCTCAACGTCCACTTCTCGAACCACTCCCGTAAACGTCGCCCCGCGCGACGGCACATTGACCGCCAACCCGTCTCCCGGAAAAATATCCGCCACCCCGCCGGGCAGGAATGGGCTCCAGGCCCGGTATTCTCCGCTCCATCCCTGCCCGGGATCGTCCAGCAGCGCCAATGCCGCTGTCTCGCAATCCGCCGACGTGCGTGGCGCCGGCATCCCAATTCTCCGGACGCCTCCGCGCACTCCATCGTCCATGCCAAACTGATGCGCTGAAATGCTCGCCGCGTCCACCACTCGCGCCAGCGCCCGCCCGTACCCGCGATAACTCACCTCAATCGTCTCGTTCGCCAACGGCGCATACTGCGGATAAAACTGCAACGCCGGTTCCTGCGACACCTTGCAATCCGCCCCATCCAGCAACGCTCCCGGACGCCGTGTCCGCGCAATCTGTCCCGGAGCTATGCTGCGTACCATCGCATTCACCGGCAGAGTCACCCGCGTGAAAGCCACCGAACACTGCATCGTCGCCGCATTGATGAGCGCATAGGTGGCAAACCCCGGCGGATTCGTGAGCGGCCCGTCAAACAACACGATCGCCGCCGCTACCTGACTCGCTGGATTTGACGGGTCGATGTCGTGTACTTCCAGCACCACCCGTACATCGCTAGCGACCACATCCCCGCCTCGCCCCGCCCCCGCCGCATGCGCTCCCGAATGAAACACCTGCCCCATCCGGTACACTTCACTCGCGTAGACCCGCGTAGTGAACACATAGCGATGTCCGGCCTGCGTAGTCAGCGTCGTGCCACTCACAACTCCCTGCACCAGCGCGCGAATATTCGTGTTCGATCCCGAACCCGTCACTCGGAATCCCGCCACGCACGCCGCGATCCCCACCGCTCCCGCGTACAACCCGCCGATCACCCCATCCGACGCCGCGTTGAACACGACATCGCCGTGCTGCAACACCACCGCTCCGCCCAATTCAATCTTCTCGACGAACTCGAGAACGGTCGCGCCATCCACTCCAGTACCGCCCGCCACCACCAGTTTTCCACCGCTCAGTGCGATCGCTCCCTGCGGATCGGTCTTAGCCCACACCGCCGGATCAAGCGCAAGATACTCTTCATCCAGAATCGTCCGGTTCCCCCGCGTGAACGGAATCTGCGAAAGATAAAACTTTGTTGTGAACCCATCTCCCACGAAGTAATCCCGCACGTGCGCATTCGGCTCTGTCAGGCCAAATACTGCGACGTCATTCAGCGTCCGATCCTCGCCTTTGAGCAACAGATCGCCAGGTGAAAAGTCCGGAGCCTGTTCGTCCAGGCTGTACATGTTCTCTGCCAGTCCCGCCAACAGTATGTTCTGCCCATCGGTCCGATATCCGCATCTCGCCAGCAGCGCGATCTCCGCTGCCGCCGTGCTGAATTTTTTCGCCGAACTCACCGCGTAGAACGGAATCGTGTCCCCCGCTTCCACCCCGGAGTAGTCCGCCCACCCCGCCAAGGTCTCCTCGCTCAATTGCCGGAGCGCCTCACCCGCGCTCCGGGCCACGAAAGGGGATCGTGGTGGCGGCGCCTTTTTGTCCAGCAACATCTCGTCGCTCAGAGCCACCATTTCATACCGGTACAGCGGTCCCCGTTCCCCCCACCCCAAATACTGATACGTCGGGCTCCCCACGATGTATCCCGTAAAAACATCGCTCCCATTCATCCGCCCCAGTGTCACTCGCGCCCCGGCTACCGGCACCACAAAGCTTTCTTCCGCTGTCACCAGGCTCAACTGCAATTCCGCCGGACTGTTCAACTTGCGCACCAACCGCGGCCCCTTCGCCCCATCCAGGAACGCCGTGTAATCCAGCGCCCCCTGCCCATCCAGATTGTCGATAGTAAGTCTCATAGCGGATTAAGAACGTTCTAAGGTTTCCCCCGTGACCTCTGTGCCCCCCGTGGTTAAGCCTTTGACTTCACTTGCTCCGGAAAAAGTCGTCAGTAGACTGCCGCCCCCGAAGCCGGAACATAACTCCGATAACAAAGCACCACCGCCCCATCGTTCTCGTCGACTGTAGGCATCGCAAGAAACGAAGCCCGCAGCGCCAGCATCCCCAACGGCTTTGCGATTTCCGCTCGGCTCTCCCGCTCCCAGGCGGCCCCTACCGTGCACGGACTCAACCTTGGGTAATAAAAGCACACCCGCCCGCCCGATTCTTCTTCCTCGACGAACAATCCCGACCACTGCTGCAAAAACGCCCCACCTTCGCGATCCACAAATGCCGTCACCTTTTGTACGGCAGCCCCAGCCGCCGGCGTTCCTCCCGGCAATGCCTGTTCCAGCAGCAGCGATGTATCTGTCTTCTGCGCCACTCGCCCGACGTTGAACGTAACCCGCCTCACGTAATTCGGATCCTGCCGCACGTCCAGCGGATTTTTCACATATGCCGCTGCGATGCCCGAACCGACATATCCGGTTTGCTGCCCATAGTCCAAATCGCAAGCCACTAGATCCCCCACATCGAACCCATCCACCGCCCCCACTCCCAACACCAGCTCCAAACTCGACGAGCCTGAAAGCAATGCCACCGCCGCCACGGCAACCCCGCCCGACCCAGCCCGCGACGCGTTCGGATCGCTGGCCAGTACATTCATATGCTCCGCCCCGCCCGCCAGCGCCATCTGCAGTTTCCCCCAATCGCGAAATTCGAAATCGATCCTGGCTCCTAGTCCATTTCGTGCCTGCACCGCCACCGCATTCGCCGGACCGCTCGTCAGCGCCTCGATCGGCGACATACTCGAACGCTGGAACCCTTCAATCCATCCCAAATCAATCCATGGCTCACTCGGAGCATCGAGCAGGAATTCCGCGTCCTTCGACGGATCAAACACCGCCGCACTCCCCGTCGCCCGATCCACCGGCGCAAAGTATGCCCGCGTCTCCCGGGCCACCGGACGCATCCCCGTCCGCGTCATGCTTCAACCTCCGGCAAAAAGAAATACACCCGCAAAGTCGCCACTCTCTCCAATCGACCTCCATTCCCGCTCTGGGCGGCGTTCTGCGCCTTCGCCGGCACGTTTTTCAGATCTGGCGTAGTCCAGAACACTCCGCATCCCAGATCCGCACTCGGCGATTGTCGATAGTCCCGCATTTCCGTATGCAGCGGCGCACAGATCCGCAACAACTCATCATCCATCTGCGCCAGCATCCGCCCGCGGTCCACTCCCGACCCCGAACTGCCCTCCGTCGCATACCAGATTTGGCATTCCAGTCCCAGTATTGGACGAGTACTCTCCGCGATCCGCACCTCGCCCCAATCCACGTAGTAAGTGTTTGCCTGCGACGCGGCAAACTGCGGTTCCATATTCTCGCGGACCACAATCGCCGGCCGCTGGACCCCATCGACAACAATCACCCGCCCCGGATCCAGCGCCGCCAACCGCTCCCGCAGCGCCATGTAGAAACTATCCTTAGCCGCCTGCATATCCGTCCCTCACCTAACCGTCGACTGTGTATTACTAACCACCATCCACTGATCACTAATCACTGCCTCACGACACCGCCGACACCCGATACAAATAAGCCACTCCTGCAAACCGCTCTACCACGAACCCCTCGATATGAAACATTTCTCCCTCATACACCACACCGAGCGCCGTTTCGAACAGCACATCACCGCAACTGACGTTCCGCTGACTCACCAGCTCCGCCAGCGACGACCTCCCCGCCAGCACCTCGATCCTTCGCCGCGGCCCACTGTTCTCCGTGGTCGTCTCCTTTATGATCACCGGCCCGATCACCCCCTGCTCCACTCCCGGATCCGCCAGCCCCAACTCTCCCGCCGGATCTCCCGGCAATCCCGCCGCCGCAAACAGCAGGACCACCTCCGTCCCGCCCAGACTTTGCAGCATCGCCTCCGCCGCCCGCACCGCTGCGGTCCCCGAAATTCCCGTCATCGTTATCCCACTTTCTGTGCAACATAAGGCGCCAGCAGCGCCCGGACTTTCTGATCCAGCAAAGTTTCCGAAAAGTACTCCAGCCGCATCTTGTCCATGAAACCCTTGCGCACATTCAACGCCGGCATGGCCTGTGCATTCTTGACCAACTGCACGCAAGCCACCTTCACCGGATCCGGTATCGGATCCAGGCCCGCCGTGTAAACCACCTCGACTTCGCTGAATCCCCAGCCCAGCGCGTTCACCGGGAGCGTCGTGTCACCGGTCTCGGAACTCGCATCCAGGTCCGTGGGATTCAAATCCGTCCAGCTTCCCGGAAGCCGAAACGCCGCCGCCGCTTCCCACGCCATTTCGTCGTAGATCCACTCCCCCCGCCGAGGCGCCGCATACCGCGCCCGCGCAGAAACAATCGCCGAAGTCGCCGGCGACACCACCGCCAACGGCAGATACGTCAACCGCACCGTGGGTCTCCCCGTCGTCGTCAACAGCCGCTCCGTATACTGCGACACGCCAAGCGTCGCCCTCCGGCAATGTGCATCCACAATCGCCGACGCCGCAATCACCCACGCCGACGCCGTCGTCGCCTCCAGCCCGTACACCTCATATTCCGATGGTTGCAAATAGTTCATATTCGTTTCTCACCCACGGCTTTGCACACAGCGCTCTCTCTGACAGATTTCGAAAAGGCTTTCGGGAGGGCACGGCTTCAGCCGTGCCGCAAAGATTCCCCATGACCTTGGGGCTTTAGCCCCAGCAAACCCCCATCCTTCGCGCTTTTTTTCACGAAGGATGGGAATTTCCACCCGCAACCCTAGTAAGTGATCTTCACCTCGGTGTGCGCGTACGACGCCCCCTTCACCACCACCGCCCCAAACTTCACCACCACCATCTGCGACTGCAAAGATCCCGGCAGCCCCAACTGAAACACTCGCGGATTCGGATCCGTCAGCCAGTGATACTCGATCAGGTCCTCGGTCACGATGTAACAAGGCAGGATTGCTCCGCTTCCCAGCGTCCCCGTGTAACCAATCGTCCAATCCGGAATCAGCGGCAACTCGCCCGCCTGAGTCGACAATGTTTTGACTCGAATCCCGCCCGCGACTTCCGTAGTCGAAAGCACCGTATTGAACGCTGCCTTCAGTTCCCGGTCGACCAGGTCCAGCAGCACCGGATTGGCATAGATCGCCGTAGGCCGCACCTCAAACGATCCACTCGCGACCATCTGCGCCACCACCCCCTTCAAGCTGTCCACGATGCTCACGCCCGAAGCATTGGTCCGCGTATTGCCACCCGCCGCAATCTGCCCGATCGCTCCAAAATATTGCGCAGTCGTGGGCGCCGTCAGCGACGTGTCCGTCCCGTTCCAAAGTGCCGCGTCATGCGTACGCAGGATTCCTTCCACCGCGTCCGCCAGGTCCTTCGCCTGCAAGAAGGCGAACTGACTCTGTTGCGATCCCACCTCGACGTCGAACAGGTTGTAATTGATCTGCGACACCAGCGCCTTCAGCGGCAAACTCCGCTCCACCCGCGTCGGATTCGCCACAATCGCCACAATGGTTCGCGGATCCACAAACGCCTGCGCCGCCGTCAATGCCGGTATCGCCGTTTGCTCAAAGAACCGCGAGGGATGCCCCGTAGCTGGCACCTGCTTGATCCTCTGTCCAAACGCCCCCCGCCGTCGCACGATATCCGTAATCTCGCTCTGATAGCGGTTGACTTCCACCGCACCCGGCGCCAGAAAATCCGCCGCCGCCTGCAAATCCAAAAACTCTGCTCTCATATCCTCTCCTCGATCCTCAAGTTAGAAATCAAAGCGGGTGCCCCAACCTTGCGCGCGCTTTGCGGAAGGATGGGGACTCTTCCCCCGCGCCCCAAAAACAAAAGGCGCGACCAAAGCCGCGCCTCGAACCAAGAACGATCTAGCATCCAACATTCACTAACCACTAACCACCAGCCACCGCTACTCAATCATTCCCGCCCGTGCCATCTCCGCCTTCACCGCCATCCTCTGTTCCACGCTCAGCGTAGCCAGCGTCTTGTCCAGCACCGTTCCATCGAATCGCTCGCCTTCAACCTCATTCTTTGCGAGCAGCGCCGACACCACCGGAGACAGAGTCTTCCGCACCATCCGCGCCGCCTGCGCCCTCAAGTCCGCATTCGATTTCTCCAGCCCCGACAGCCGCTCTCGCAAGTCAGCCCCAGCCGATTCCGCCTGCCGCTGCTCCGTCGTCTGCGCAATCGTCTCTTCCACTGCCGCCACGATCCGATCCACCTTCGCGTTCAACATCTCCTGCTGCGCGTCCATCTTTCCCAGGACGCGATCCAACGCCTCCGTCGCCGAAGCCAACCGCTCCGCCGCCGCCATCATCTGCTGCACCATCTCCTCATTCATTCGTTCCCTCCATAGATTGTCTAACTACCTACAAAACTGTCATCCTGAGCGTAGTTACGAAGTCGAAGGACCCCCTACTCGTTCTCCTGCGCGTAAATGTCGCAAGGCATTTTCCCCGCGCCCCCAGTTTTCCTCTGTGACCTCTGTGTCCTCTGTGGTTAAGCTCTTCTCCAGCTACTCCGCCAACTGGATCCAAGTCCCCTGATAAGCCGCCTTCTCCTGCCGCAGAATCGCCGCCCCCGTAAATGTCAGCTGATTCAGCACCCAAACCTTCGCCTTGATGTCCTCAATCTGAGCATCCGCAATCTCGTACGACATTCCCAGAAACACCGCGGGTGCCCCATCCTTGCGCGCTCTTTGCGCAAGGGGGGAGGCTTTCTCCGCCCGCCCAATCTCCGCCACAATCTCCGGGAAATCCCGCGCATATAGAAAGCCGCCCACCTCCACCCGACGCCCTACAATCTCCGCCCGAGTGATCACCCCAACCTTTCGCCGCACATCATGACGATCGAGCGACGGCGCATACCCCAATCCCATGCCCAACAACGAAGGAATCGCCGCCTCCGCTGCCCTCCGCGTCAGCATTACCCGATGCCCACGTGCCCCCGCCGGCGGTTTGTCCGAAGCCACATCCACCACCGTCAATACCCCCCGAAACCCCACCCGGTTCGGATGCCGCGCCAACACCGGCATCTCAATCGCCATCGACTCCAAACGAACTCCCATCACTCCGTCTCCCGGCGTCCCAGGTTTCCCCCGTGACCCCCGTGCTCCCGTGGTTAAAGCCTTTGACTTCCGCCGCCCCTAAATAATCTCCGCCAACCCCCGGCTCCGACGCACTTCATTCACCGTAACCACTCCACTCCGTAGCAGGATTTCGTCGATCTGCGCAGCCTGCATCTCATCGCGAGCATCCACGTCCGTGAATACAAACTCCAGATCCGTCCACCCGAGTTTCTTCCCGATTGCGTCGCGAGTAAAATGTTCCGCCACCAGCCGCGCTGTCGGAACAATCGCCGACCGGAACGCCATCTCGCTCATCTCCGCCGCCGTCGACCGGTTCACATCCCGCTCCACGCCCAGGAACTGCGCCGGAATATCGAACGCATCCGCAATCACTCGTAGTAAAAATTCCTGCCACGCCAGCCGGAGGTCCGCGTCCGTCCCAGCCCCGAACCGCAGCACCTCCGGCTTCGACTCCACTGACAGAATCGGAACCCGTCCCGTCCCCTCAATCTCATCCTGCCACCACCGAATCAGGCGCTCATGATGCGCCGGAGTAAGATCCTGTAACCACAACGCATACTGCACCACCGAGTTAGACGCGAGCCTCGAAGCATAACGATGCGCACTAAGAAACGCTCCAATCGACTCAAACGCAACCTCTAACCGCCCTAACCCAAACGGAGTATGGGTCCGCCCATTCAACCGTATATAACTAAGCTCATCATCATTCAGCACAACGTGCCCGGTCGGCCCATACCGTCCAGTAACCTGCACATACCGGGGCGACCCAGGATTCCCATCCCAATCCGAAACCATCCGAATCGAAGCTCCATCCACCGGCCACATCAGTAGCGCCGGCGCCCCGCCGGCACTCGGGAGGGCGTCCCGCCCCCCCACCTCAGCGGCCCCCTCCACTCTCTGCAGCTCAATCGCCCCAAACCCTCCAACAATCACATCCTCCAGAACCTGCTCCAGCAGCGACCGGAACGAATCATCCGGATTTGGCGACTCAAAATTCTCCGTAAGCATCTGCGCTCGCAGAGTTCCGTCAGGAAGGGAGTCCAGCACCCGCCCTCGCCTCGCCTGGATCCGCCATCGCATCCCCGCGATGCGATCCTTAATCACATTGATCGCCCGCCGCGCCACCGGCATTTCCGAAAACCGCCGCAAGTTTGCCGGAGTAGGTTTCATAACCAAAGAATGTGGCGCGGGCGCCCCCGCCCGCGAAATGTTCACCGGTAAAACCCCGCCCGAAGAAAAAGAGGGAGTCAGGCTAGACCCCGGCCCCACCGTCTTCCGCTGATTGCCCCCCGCGCCAAACAATCCTTCGCTGAGCAAGCCCCGCCACGACCCCTCACCAACCCGTCGCACAGCGTCGCGCAATCTCTCTCGAATATTCATTGATCTCCATCCATCCGCCGTCTGCCCTGCTTCCAAACAATGTCATCCTGAGCGTAGTAACTGCCGAGCGAAGCGAAGCAGTTACGAAGTCGAAGTACCCCGATACTCTGGACACGACAAAACTGCCGCAAGGCGTTCTTCCCATTTTTAAGATCTGGTTCTCGCCCTCGCCCTCAGCCCCAATAAAAAAGGCGCAGCTCCAGCCGCGCCCCACTTCTTCAATCTAACTTCTCACTTCTGCAATCTCTAAGCCCTTAACTCCCTCCGCACCTCATCCGCAATCGCCGCCATCTCCCCAACATCCCGCACCACAATCTCATTCGCCCGCAGCATCCCAAGCCCCGAAGCGATGTCTTCACGCCGCCGCGCCGCATCCTCGCTCACAATCGCCGTCAGCAGAGCCGCCTCGCCCCGCTTCCGCAACCCTTCCTGGATCCGCGCATACCGGTAAGCCAAAGTCACCGCCGGCTCCCGGCTAAGATTCAGCGCCAGGGCATGAAACATCTTCAAAGACGTTCCCACCCGAAACCCAAAATCAATCTGAAACGGATCGTTGGCACCCGTGAACTCCGTCATCGCGATATCCCGCTGCAACAGCCCCAACACGCCCACCTCCGCAAACGCTTCTTCCATCCGCCCGACAATCCCCAGACGCCCCAACCGCCGCGCCCGTTCCGCGGCCTGCATCGGAGCCAGATAATCCCGATCCAGAACCATCATCTCCGCCGCCGGGTCTACCGCCTCGATCCCCTTCACCGGCCCCACATCAAACTCCGAACCAAACCGCTCTTCCAGCAACTTCAACAAATCCTCACGCCCGCGAATCGACTTTAGCTCTGCGCGCACCGCCGCTTCCAGCCGTTCCAGATGTTCCAACTCAATCTCTGGGGCGAAACACTCGACTCTCTTCCAGTCGCGAGTAAACCGCACCTCCGCAAACCCACCCCCCGGCTCCATGACGACCACTCCCACCGTCATAAAGTCGTCCCGCAGAGCATGCGGCACCAACCGCAACAAATAAAGCTCGAGCTGTCGTTTCTCAGCCATCAGCCCCGTGCTTTCCCCTGTGACCTCTGTGACCTCTGTGTCCTCTGTGGTTCAAGCCTTTCGCTCGCATCAAGAAGTAGACGCGATTGTCCAGGTGACTCGACTCTCAAGCCTCATCCAACCACTCCGGAAACGGGCGTCGCGGCGATCCCCGAAAAGAAAGAATCAACTCTCGCACCAAAGCTCGCCGTTCCAGTAACTGCCTCACCAACTTCTCCAGCTCATCCCAAGACGCCCCATACCAGCTCGGCGGAATCTCTCCCGCCACTCTCCACACCTCATCCTCATCCAGCTTCTCAATCCGAGATAGCCACGGCTCAAACGAAGCCCATCCCCTTACCCGCGCATAAACCTCATTCCGCGGATACACCCCCCGCAAAGGAAAATCTGGAAACGTCCACTCCCCCGCGTTGAAACAATATCCCTGATCGATAAACGCCGCCGAATATTTCCGTTCTCTTAACTTCCGCCAGAACGCCGCTTGTCTTCCATCGGCATTACAAGTCCACTTGTCCAGTGCCAGGATTCCCGCAAAGGTCTCCAGATTCCTTACCCGCTCCAGCATCTCCGGAGGCAGATAGTCAAACACCTGCCCCTCCACCGGACTCACCACAAACCGCGACCCAAACTGCAACCCCGCCTCGCACCGGATCGCCTGCGTCCCCAAAACAATCGTCAACTCCGCCGTATGCTCCGCCAGCCACGGAGGCACATTCACAACCTCCGCGATCGGCACCGGTAAGCCAACCCGCTCCGCCAACTTGGTAGCCAGAAACTCATTCGCCAGCACCCGCTCATGCTGCGGATTATTCCGGAACTTCACCACATAGTAATGCCCATCCTCGCAGCGCATCAGATGTCCCTGCGCCCCGCCCCGCATCCTCTTCATATGCTGCACAGCATCAGTAGGCATGGAAGTGTTGAGCCTTCCCCGTTTCCCCCGGACCCCTGTGATAAAGATCTTCCGCCCTGGGCCCACCGGGGCACTCACTTCTGCAATCTGACTTCTAACTTCTGCAATCCCCCACGCACTCTACCTCCAACCACGCCTCCCGCCTGTGATCCCCGCTACATCCTTATGTTCAATTTCCCCCAAAGCTCTCCCACCCCAGTTCCACCCGTGCTCCCCGCCCCGCCTCCGCCGCCCGCACCGCCCAAGCGATGGCCAGAGCGATCACGCAATCGTCATGTGTCCCCGGAGCCGCTCCCGTCTTCCCATCTCCAAACCGCACAAACGTCCGGCACTCGCTCAGCAGCCGCGCACTGCGAAACAGCCCAGCCTCCTCCACCAGCGCGGCCGCCAAATTCTCGATCATTGCCGGACGGCTCACCGCCGAAGTCAGCCACCCATCCTGGCCTTTCTGAGAAAACACATGCGGATACTCCTTCATCCGCAAATACGCCAGCACCGCGTGCCCATGATTATTTTTCTCCACCGCCGCCAGGGCGAAGTTATATTCCTTTCCCAACTCCACCACTTTCTGCGCCAGCTCTCGCGGCGGATAATGTCCCAGCAACTCCGCGCACTGCGTCCCCAGCTGCCGATCGATCATCTGCGCGCACGAATAATCTCCATCCGCGCCGCCCCCTGCCGGATCCACTCCCATCACATACTGCCTCCCCGCCTGCGGAGGCAGCCAGATCATTAGCCGCCGGTTATCCCGCATCTCCACCGGATCGCCCGCCGCCTTCAACGCTCGCTCCACCGCCTCCTGGTCAAACACACACTCGCCCGACGACCGGAAGCACGAAACCGCATCCTCCGAAAACTCCTGCGCCGCCAGTGCTCGCAGCGACGACCACTGCATCCGTCGCCAAGCGATCTGTTTCGTCGTGAGTCCATGCGCCGCCATTAATGCCCGCTCTTCGCCTGTAAGGGCAGGCTCCGACCTGTCCCACTTACCCTTGTAACTCGGCTCGAACCACCAGGGAAAAAAATGCCGCGTGTATCCTGTCTCCGCCGCCCGCTGCCACTCCTCATAAAACAACCCGCCCGCTCCGTTCGGCGTAGACTCCAGAACAAGTTCTCCATCCGGCACAACCGCCGCCCGCAATGAAGCCAGCGCTTCTTCCCCATTGCGCCCCCAGCGCGCCACTTCCGAGCAATGCAGATTCTGAATCGTCCTCCCTCGCCCTGCATTCTCATCCGCCGACATCACGCAGTACTCGCTGTCCAGCGCCGGAAAAACCAATTGCCGCGCATTGCAATACGACGTCTTCAACAGACGCTTCCTCATCCCCGCCGGCAGCCGCTCCCAGAACCTCTTCACAATCCGGAAGATTTCCTCCGCCGACTCCCGATCGTGCGCTACCTGCACGCTCAGCGTCCCCCGCTTCGTAATCGTCTGAATGAAAAACCGCGCCGCGATATAAGTCGTGATGCCCGACCTGCCGCGCTTTCAAGACGATATTCCGCTTCGTGCACCGTCGCGAGTACTCCAACTGCGCCCGATTCAATCGGAATTTTGTCCGGTTCGTCTTCGTCCGAATCTTCAGCAGCCCTTCGATGAACTCATCCCGCACTGTAAGTTCCACCGGCCCGCCCGTGTTTTCTTCACCCTCCCACTCCACCGGAAAATCCAGCATCCCCCCAAGCCACTCCAACAACCCCAAGTCTGTATTCACATATCCCTCGGCTCGCCCCCGTGACCTCGCCCGATTCTGCTCTCGCCATCCCCCGTGACCGCTGTGCCCTCGTGGTTATGCCCTCAGCTGCAATTTCCCGAAATGATCGCAGTCCCCTGTCGTTCACTTCTGCAATCTGACTTCTAATTTCTGCAATCCCCTCACTCCACCACCACCACAAACGGCGGCTGTCCCAGGACAACAAAAGGTCCCATCTCCCATCCCGACCCGAACGCCCGCTGATCCACTCCCTCCAGGTCAAATGCAAACCCCGCCCCCAGGTCTGCCCCCGTATTCACCACCGGAGACAACTGAGTAGGCCGCAGATCCGCCTCCGGCCCCGCAGCCGGAGCCCAGTAATAAGTCGTCCCCGACTGCAAACTCTGTTGCCCGATCCAACTAATCAGTTGCGTGTTGGTCATCAGCGTAGCCCCATGGTTCACCAGCGCATCCAGCAACGTGGCAACCTCTCCGCTGTTCAACTCATTCAAATGCCAGAACACCCCGTAAGGCGCTCCCCACACCGAGCTCTTCCAGATCAAAGCTGCCATCATCGCGTCCAGCGTAGCCGACGGCAATCCCTGCAAGTTAGGATTCGCTCCAAAACTGGTAACGTTTTGAATATTTACTCCTCGCGAATACACATCTCTCGTCCCGAGATCCATCGTGAACGCCCCGCGTGCCCCCGCATATCCTGCCGTCACCGCGTATCCCTGGGTGGTCACATCCTCCTGTCCACCCGGATACACCAGCGCCCGCGTAGTCGGCAGCCCCGTCAAGTTCGCGTTCATCCACGCCTTCGACGTCGCCATCTCATCCGGCTCCAGCCGGCTCTCCTGCACCTGGGCGATATACTGCGTTCCCTTGATATCCTGCGCCGCCACATCCGCCAAATTGATCGTGTGCGCCGCACCCTTCCCTGTCGATACGAGCGCCGCCGTATATCCGCTTCGCCCCGCAATCGTCGACGTCAACTCCGACATCGTGTCGTAACTCGCGTTCGTCAAATCCAGGCTGATGTTCTCTCCCCCCGGCCCCCCCGTCACCGTAGTCGTAAGCACATTCCCGGAGATCGTCATCGTAGCCGCCGTCCCCGTCCCCGTATAACGAATCCCAAACACCGAAGCATTTCGGAACGGCTCCGTATAAGTAGCCGTCTTGATGTCCTGGCCCGACACCGGCGTCAGCGTTACCGAGTCCGTAGGGTTAGCAATCACCAACCCCGCCGTGTATCCACCGTGAGTATTGATGGCCGTTACCAGGCTCGACACCGTGTTATACGAAGGGTCTGTAAGATCAAAACTGAGATTCTCTCCCCCCGGCCCACCCGTAACCGACGTCGTCAACGTAGTCCCGGACACCGTCATCGTAGCCGCCGACCCTGTGCCCGTATATTTGATCGTCATCGCCGAAGCCGGCAGAAAATACTGGTGCGACCACGAATGTGACACCACATCCCGTCCCGCATCAATCCACGACTGAAACTTCGAAATCAGCGTATTCGACAAGTCATATCCAGTAACAATCGCCACCGACAGTTGCAGTCCCCGCGCGTCAAACAGCGGTAGAATGCTGTCAATGTAAGTTTCCGCTCCCGCAATCAGCCCCGGATCATCCACCGTCAACGTAATCCGTGCCGGATACTTCTGAAAACTGGTCGTCGCCGGCGCCGTGTAAGCCGGAATATTGTTTCCGCCGTTCGTTCCTCCCACCGTGTCCGTCGACACCACCACGCCCAACCCATTCGCATAAAAATGACAGTACGAATAGGTTGACCCGCCACCCGTCATACTGTCCTCGAGCCCGTGATTGCGATTCCCATACGCCCGGCAATTCTTCAGCACAATCCCCGACCCAGGCCCATCAAACCGGAAGCCGTTGTAGTTCCGGTGCGCGTCCACGTTGTAAAACTTCATATCCGTGGCCGCCGGACTCACGTTCACATAAAATCCATGGGGCGTGGTCCCCGCCGGGATCACTCCATCCGAATACACATTCGCGATCGTAATGTGATCCGACGCTCCGCCGATCCGTACCCCATAAGTATCAAAGTAAGTCACCTTGAAATGCTGGATCGTAATCCAGGTCTTCCCATTGATGTAAATGATTTGCCCATTCGTCATCAGCATCGCCGCCATGCTTCCGTAGTAAGTGGCCGGATTCACTGGCGAATACACATAGAGGACGTTGCTCGTAAAAAAGAACTGATAAGGCGCCACCAGCGCCGACTTCCCCGACGTAAACTTCGTCCCCCAGACGCTCCCCACCGTCCCATCGCTGCCGACGTACCCGAACAGCACGTAGTTGAACGAAGTCGATGTGATCGACGTCTTCCAGATATTCCCGGAATCCAAAGTCCAGCTCGCAGAGGGCAATCCCACGTATCCCGTCAGCGTCGGCGCCTCTCCTGTCCCATAAGCGTCAAACATAATCGGATTCCCCGACGCCCCACTCGAAGGCGGCACCAGGCTTTCATTCCAGACCTGTCCGCGCTTGAACAGAATCGAATCACCCGCCGAAAACGTGGACCCATTCACCTTCGCCACCGTTTTCCACGCCGTACCCTGCGACAACCCGTCATTCGTGTCGACCCCACCCGTAGCATCGACATAATAGGTAGCCGCCCCCGCCGTCCCCGCCATCGCGCATACCACAGCGGCTGCGAGGAGACACCTTATCCTTTTCATCCATTTTCTCCATTGTCATCCTGAGCGTAGTAACTGCTGAGCGAAGCGAAGCAGTTACGAAGCCGAAGGACCCCAACCCAGTCGACGTTGGATCACTGTCTCAAGGCATTCCACCCGCCCCGTCCCCGTGACCTCCGTGCCCCCCGTGGTTAAGCCCTTGACGTCCGCAGCAATAAAAAAGGGTGCGCCAAAGCAGCGCACCCCAAAACTGAGAACTGAGAACCGGGAACTGAGAACTCCCTAGTCCACCGTGTACTTCACCACCACATTCACCCGATGCACACTCCCCGAAGCCGACTGCGTCACATGCCCAATCTTTACTCCCGACGCCACCGCATCCTTCCCCGAAACAAACGAAGAGGAAGTAGCTCCCGCCGTAGAGCAGGCCAGGTCCGAACTAAGCAAGTTCGCCCCCGCGTTCTGAAGATTGATCGTCATCGCCCCGGCATCGATCTCGCAGTACACCTCAACGATATGGAACGCCGCCGCCCGGTTCACATAAATCGACGGCACCTGCAAAGCCGTGGTCAAAAGATTGTTCGCATCGAAGAACGTATATGTAAATTGCTGCGGATACTTCTTCGCCACCTCCGTCACCGCACCCGCGTTCTCTGACACCGCCAGCTTCCCGCCCGTCGTGAATCCGATCTTCGACTTACTCGCACCCGCCGCAGTCATCGCGCCGTAAGCACCCTCTACACTCCACGGCCCCGACCCCGTCTGCACGATGTTCCCCGCAATATTCAGATTCCCGCTGAGCGTCACATCATTGGAAAACGTCTTGGCCCCGGCAACCGTCTCCGTCCCGGTGTTGTGCATGACTGCCGAGTCCGCTGCCGCCCCCGTCACCTGCGACACCGTGTAGTCTCCGCTTGCCGCAACGACCGCTCCCGTCCGTCCGAAGACCGAGGTAACCGATCCCCCTCCTCCCGACCCGCAAGCCACTCCGGTCGAACCCACCAATCCGGCGCTTGAAACATTCAGACATCCCGCCGCCAGCCCCGCGATCGTCACTGTCCCGTCGAACTTCGCTGCCGTCTTGAATTCCTTCAGCGTACTCGTCAACCGTTCCAGCCAGTTTGTCCCGTCCCCGTTATTCGCAATGTACTGGCTGATCGACCCATACGACCCCAGACTCAGCCCGACGGTTGTATTCGTATTGCTTGAATCGATGCCGATGAAGGTGTCGTGACTTGAGTTAGGAGCCCTCGTGTTTCCATACGCCGCCGACTTGTCCGGCTCGAAATCAAACAGCGTGATCAGATGCGTCGGACCCGTCGTCGCCGTGTTCGCCCCTATATTCAGCACGCCCTTCAAATTCTGGAGCGACGCACTCCCTCCCACCGTCGGTCCACCCATCAGGCGCATCTGGTTTTGCGGATAGAACGACCCTAGGCAGACCGGCCACACATATGCAGTCATCCCTGGCCCCGCCTGGCAATGCAGTGCGAACACTTGCGGAAACACTCCCCCCGCCGCCGATATGTATGGCACTGATGAACTCAGCAGATCGGTGTACAGAACCGGATGGTTCGAGATGTTAAAGTCCGAGTTCGCGGGCGGCGACAAAATCACGCCCCCGGGCCACAAATTCAACTTTGGCGTCCAGAAATTCGCTGCTCCCAGCCAGTACGCCGGAAGCGTATAGCTGCTGCGCGCCGCCTGCGTGTCCGTGTAGGAGCAAACTCCGTTTGAGCACACCGAGGATTGCGGCACATTCGCCGCCACCGCGTAGTTCCCGGTTCCATACGGCGGCGTCGGAATTCCGCTCCCGCTCACCACCAGGATGTCATACGAAGTTGCCGGCGCCAGGTCATACCATTGCACCGGAATCGCAACTGCGCCGCTCGTCGGCTGCGCATTCCCGAAGTACAGGGGCAGCGTTACAGATCCATCAGCCTTGCGCGCCACCACGTAGTACTGCAAGTACGTTGACCCTCCGCTCGCGAACTGTGGCATGCCGGCCGAGGGTCCTTCTCCACCGCGAATGCTCAGCGACGGATTCGCATAGCTGCTACCCGCCTGCATGACGACTCCGGCCGCGGCATTCGTGATGGTCCCCGGGCCCAGGCCGGCGCCACACCCGGCATATTCTTCGTACACATTCTCCAGGCTCAATCCGCCATATCCCCCGGTCGCGGTCGAATATCGCACTCCGAACTGCGTGTACCCTTGAATCACTGAATCCGAGATCCGCAACGTATTCCCCGATTGCCAGTCCACTCCGTTGCCATTGCACTGAATGTTCAAGTTCAGATGTTGGAGCCACCCCACCGGCGCCACTTGAGGATTCCCGCTAAACGTTCCATTCGACTGGATATAGGCTCCGCAAAACGTCGTGTCGCACCGTATTGTCCCCAATCCTCCCGACGTGTCCAATCCATCCAGCAGGAACGACTGATCGTCGTCCACCTTCACCCAGCTGCCGAACGTTTTCCCCGGTTCGTACAAACCTTGCAGATTCTGGATCCGCGTATGCTGCGCGTTAACCTCGATCATCGGTTGCGTGCCGTTCGCCACCATCGGCCGCCCCCGGAATCCGATCAGCGTCACATCCAGCACGTTGTTGGAGTTAGTCTTGTCCCCGATGAATACGCACGGCGTCGTGGTCGCAAAGCACGCTTGTGTTCCTCCGTTGAACTGAACTGTTTGTCCCAGACTCTTGATCGTCAGCTGCCCATAGATCGAAATATCCCCGGTCGGCGCCACGATCCATCCGCCCGTCAGCGCTGCAGTCCCCTTGGGCCTGTACCGCGATGCAATCGACGCCTCCGCGATTCCCGCTGAAGCCGACGTGATCGTGTATCCCGACCCATGCGAATTTACCGTCGTGAATTGCAGCGTCCCCGCGTTCCCATCGCCCACGCACGTCCCGCCTGTAACCTTTACCGCCTCCGCCGTCCCCGTACCCGATACATACACCCAATAGTCCGCGTCATCTCCCCGCACACCCGGAGGACAAGAAGTCAGCGAAACCGTCTTCGCGCCCGCTGTAGTCAGGTCCGTGGTGGATGTCGCCGAAAACTGAAAATCCAATGCGTACTTGGTTACCTGATACGCTGACCCCGCACTCCCCCCCGCCTTCGGCTTATAAGTATTCGACGAAGACTCATACGTGATCACCTGTCCGTCCGTCGGCGTCACCGCGGCCACCGTCGTTCCCCGAATCGAAACCGCGTCCGAACTCGTGCCGCAGGCTCCCCACGAGGAACTCCCCTTCAGACACAACGTCCCATCCGCGGTCCCGGAACCCAACTGGTTCGTCGGCACCACCCCGTTCACCAGGCTCGCCTTCGCCGCCAGTCCGGTATCGACATAGTGCCGGTTCGCCGCATGATTCAGCGCCGTGGGATCTCCCACCAGCGTCAGCGGACCGCTCATCGTGTCTCCCGCCTTCGCCACAAAATTTCCCGCGCCCACATTCGCCACCGCCGCATCCACATACGCCTTGTTCGCCGCGTTGTCCGCCGCCGTGGGCGCCGGAACTGCCGGCGCCGCCGCAAACTGCTTCGTCCCCTGGATCGTTTCCGCTCCCGCCAGGTGCACCACCGACGCATCCACTGCGCGCGTCGCCACCTGCGCATCCACATATTGCTTCGACACCAGCCCGTTCGCCACGCCCGTACCCGGTGTCGTCCGCACTGCCGCAATCGTAGTCGGCGAAGTGCTCGGCACCGCCCAATATTCCCGCCGGACCGTGCCGTCATCCAGCTGGAACACCACCGTGTAGTAAGTCCCTGTCGGAGTCGCTCCCACGTTCGGCACCAGCTGCGACGTGAACGCGCCCGCCGTCCCGATCGTGACCGTCTCCGATCCCGCCGCCACTGCATTCCCCTCCGCCGTTTGAAACGCTGGCCAGGAGATCAACGCAACACCCTTTGCCGCCGTCCCATCCGCCCGATAAACCGTATCGGAAATCGTAGTCAACGCCGGCTGCCCCCAGACCATTAAAGGCATCGCCAGCAGACAAACAATCGCCACCGCTCGCGCCCAACTCAGGCTCCAATAAAAAAGCCGCTCCCCTGAGCGGCGCCCCTTCCGCATATCCCCTCCGAACTTGTTAATCCGTTTAACTATCAGCGAAGCAAAGCAATCGCCCAGCGTTCTCCACAACGAAAGGTTTTCACTTCTGCAATCCGACTTCTGCCTTCTGCAATCGCCCTCAAACCCGCAATCCCAGATAGCGCCGCACACTCTCCACGTACACATCCGCAAAATCCGCTTCCGGACGCCGCGTTTCGATCAACACCATCGCCGCTTCTGGATCCCACCCCATCGCGCCCAGCACCGCCAGCGTCATCATCGGTGCCCGATGCACTCCCGCCGCGCAATGGATGTAAATCTTTGCGTCCGGATCCTTGAACGCTTCTTCCGCGAATTGCACACCCCGATCCAGCAACTCCGGAGGCTTGGGCAGAAAATCGTCGTCCGTCGGATTCCACAACACCCGCACCCCCGCCGCTTCTCCCAGCGGTGTGTCGTCGAACTCAATCTGCATGTCGATCACATGAGTGATCCCGGAGTGCGCCACCTCCGCCATGTTCTTTTCATTCCAGATCCCGCCTCCCAGTGCGATCCGATCCGTCACCCACGTCATGTCCATGCTTTTGTTCGTCCCCTGCTTTCGCAGTTCTCATTCGATCCTGTCGAGGTCTTCTGATTCTACGTCACCCTCGTCATCCTCCGCGATCACCGGAACTTTCCCCTGCAACCCCATCCGCTGCAACAAAATCTTAGCCAGCGAATCGCGCTCCCCGTCCTCTCCCGCCTCAAAAGGAAACAGCCCTGACATCTCCCAGAGATATTTCAGCGCCGCTACCTGCCCCCCCTCGGTCACCGACTGCACCACGCGCGCCGCCATAAGGTGCGAGTTCTTCAGGATTAGGTTCGTCACGCCGTTCCGCACCTTCTGAACTTCTTCCGCAGTCTTCGCCTTCGAATCCTGCCGCAGCGTGCTCTTCTTCGGTGCCGCTTTCGTCGCTTTCGCCTTAGCCATCTCTCCACCAAACGAAAAAGCGCGATCTCGTATGGCTCGGGTACAATTCCCCAATGCCTTCAGGATCGCGCTTCCAAAACTGTCTGAGTATTTTTCTCTGCCCTTATTGTTAGAATATCAAATCCAACCCACCCACCCCGCCAACTTTAACAAAATTATTTTTGCCGTACTTACAACCACTTACCTTAATTTTGTAATTTCTCCCCTCTTGACACCGCAAATGAAAGCTGACTCTCGTCAACTCCTTTCCAGTTTTCTCCAGTCGCCCCAGCCGCGAATCTGCGAAACATGAAAACCCGGCACGTAAGTGCCGGCCGGGACTCACACTTGCTTGATCAACCCGCTCTCCAGCAATGCCAGCGACAGCACGTCCAATGTGTCCGGCACCTCCCGCTCCAGCGTCCGCAATGGACACGGCAAGAGCCGCGCCACCTCGCGCAAGCTGTAGTCCTCCAACACGTTCATGGCGATCAGACGTTGCTGAAACGGATTCAGTTGAAGCAACACGTTCTCCATGTCGTGCACGAAGATGACGATATCCTCGAAGCTCGTCATCGGATACGAACTGACCTTTGCGCGAAAACACTCTCGCCCCAGCAGTGACGGCAGCCGCCCCACCTCCACCGACGCTCGTGCATACCGCCTCAACAGCGCTACCGTTCGGTCTCGATAAGGCCACATGTCCATCTCTGTTTCTCCGAGCCAGGGGCGCGGCGCCGGATTCCGCCCTTCCGCCATCATCCATCCGCAAGCCCCCGTCATGGCTGCACCGCCATATCTGCCACGCCCCGCAAGCATTCGATCTGCAAGGAGTTCCGGCCGAGTTGCCCGCGGCCACATCGCAACAGCGCCGCTTTTTGTGCCCGGCACCGTTCGCACCACACCACCTCATGTCCCGGGCGCCGCAGCCACAACCCTCCGCAGCGTTCGCAATACTTCAATTCCACCAATCCCTCATCCTGCCGATTCATGCTGATGAAATTCATAAGTGCCTCCGCGTATGAAATGAAGAATCCGCTCGGAGCCACGAACTGTGCCTCTCCGCGCAAATAAAAAAGGCCCCGGCGCCGATCACTCGGCCCAGGGCTCGTTTCTCTTACGATGACCTGATCTCTTATGTAGTTAGGAGTAAATACCGTGACTCATTCCGGACTGGCCCCCATGCTCGTCTCCGGTTGCCGGAAGTAGCCTTCCTCATATCCGGATTTCAACACCGTCCCATTCTGCACCACGACGCTCACCTTTCCGCTGAAGTGCAGGTTACGCAGCAGCCGCTCCATCGCGGCCGACAATACTTCGGCGGAGCGTACTTTCCGGCGGAACTCCCCGAAGCTCTTCTCTTCGTTCTCATTATGCTGAATTGCTATCATGACCGGATTTACCTTTCGTGCAGGTATGAAGTTATATGACTTCGAGATGCTATAGCTGCTCGACGCTCAAGTCAAGAATTCTATTTCCTTATGGATGTTAGAGTTGTAATTTAAATATCATTTGGCTATAGAACAGTGGGTTATACTTTTTACCTATGAAATTCCGGACGCTTCAGGACAATTTGCGCAAGGCCCTCCGGCAGCGCATTGACGACGGCGACCTTACCGGCCTCCACCTGGCAGGGCAGACCGGATTCAAGCAAGCCCACATCTCTAACTTCCTCAATCGCAAGCGCGGACTGAGCCTCGAAGGCATGGACAAGGTCCTCTCCGTCCAGCACATCTCCGTCCTCGATCTCCTTGATCCCGCTGAAATCAACAAGCGCGCCTCCATCGTTGCACCCAGTTCCGACGAATTCGAAAGCGTCGTCGTCGCTGACCCCCAAGTCGCTGCTCAAGAACCACTTATCATGAGCATGCACGTTAAAGAAATCCTGAAATTCAAGAAAACATTTCTCCGCCGCCTGCGCGAAGACATGGAAGGCGACCGCGACGGATGGGAACGTTTCGTAGTCATTAAGGTCGATCCGCGCGAGGGCATGAGCATGTATCCCCGCATGTTGCCCGGCGCCAACCTACTGCTTGATCGCCACTACAACTCGCTAACCCCCTACCGCAAGGGCGAAAAAAATATGTACGCCGTCCGCAAGGGCGAAAGTTGCACCATCAAGTACGTCGAAGTCGCCAACCGACACCTCGTCCTCCGACCCCACAACCCAGCCTACCCGGTCGAGGTCCTCCCCATTGAAGAAGGCACCAAATCCGGCGACTACATTGTGGGCCGCGTCTGTCATGTGGGGATTGAAACCTAAAAGAAGGCTGCGAGCTTCGAGCCGCGAGCTTGAAGCGATCGGTATTCCGGTTACTCGAAGCTCGTGGATCGAAGCTCGCAACGGGGCTCAATCACTTCGCGTTCTCCAGCAAGGTCCGCAGGGTCCGCAGGTCTTCCGCGGCTGCGTCTCCAATCACGAAGTAGCGCAGCTCTCCCCGCGTCCAGCTCTGCAGACGAAACGATCGGGCATTCTCGCCGGCAGGGAGCTCCGACTCCACCGCGCGCTCCTGAAAAATGAAAACCGAGATCTGATGCTTCCGGATCTTGAAGATCAACTCCGCCCCCGGCGCCTGCTCCAGATAACTCACGCGACCGCCCACCAGCTCAAAATCTGACCCCTGCAAATCCGGCAAATTGAAAGTAAAAGGGATCCTTCCCGCAAACCATGGCTTGACTGTATGCCGGTCCGTGGAGACCACATCCACCGGCGACGTGCTGGCGAGAGTAGAGACGTGCAGATCAACCAGTTCACTCACAACCTGGTTCTCGCGGGTCACTCGCGTCCGCTGCTCCAACAGGCCCCATCCTGCCAACACGAAAAGCCCCGCCGCCATCGTCGCCACGGTGGCCCAGCGCCACCAGTCCATCCCCGACCGCTTGCCCGCCACGCTCTCCCGCACCCGCTCCTTCAATGCTGAGTCGCCCCGGTAGCGCTGCCCCGCCGAATGCACCATCCGCTTCCACTGCAACCGCCGCAGGCTCTCCGCCGCGCACTCCGGACACTCCCGCAGATGCGAATCGAGCTTTTCCATCTCGCCGGCCGCAAGTTCACCATCGAGATAAGCATCGAGTTGTTCAACCCACGGTTCGTGCGTCATGACGAAGTCCTCTTCAGTTTGCCCATCACCGCCGTCCGCAAAGCGCGGCGCGCCCGCGACAGCCGCGACATCACCGTCCCCATCGGGATCGCCAGCGTAGACGCGATCTCCGCGTACGACATCTCTTCCACCTCGCACAACAAAAGCACTTCGCGATATGCCACCGGCAATTCGTCCATTGCCTCCTGCATGATCCGCTCACTCGCGCGATCGATCAGGATCGTCTCCGGCGTTTCTTTTTCCACGGGGAGGGCAGGATCGTCGTCTGCTGCTTCCAGCGGGACGGTTGCGGCTTTCTTCCCCGTTCGCGAATTCAAAAACGTATTCCGCAGGATGCGGAAAATCCATGCCTTGAAGTTGGTGCCCAGCTCGAATGAAGAAAATCCCTTTAGCGCCTTGACGTAGGTCTCCTGCACCAGATCTTCGGCTTCGTCGCGGTTCTGCGTCAGCCAGTGTGCGAAGTTGTACAGGCGGTCGAACAGCGGCATTGCCAACTGATCGAACCCCGCCGCTGAGCGCTCTTTCGCCACGCCTAACAGAGTAAACCAGCGAAACCCGCTTTTATTCCACCCGGCAAAAACTATTGTTGGATGGGAATAAAACGTAGTGGCGGCGGTTCTTCTGCCAAGGGGATAGTCGCCGGTGATTGAGAACCAGACACGTCGGGCGAACACCGGAGACCGTCCACACCAACTTATCTAATGCGGAGGAATCAAATGGCTCCCTCAAAGCAAGACGAAATTCTCCACGACCAAAATCACGACGGCATCGACCGCCGCGGATTCCTTCGCTGCATGGCCTGGGCTGGAACCGGCGCTCTCTGCGTGCTGGAAGGCGGAGTGCTGAAAAGCTACGCCCTCGGCCGCGGCGGTGAAATAAGCGGCAAGATTCACAAAGGCGAACTGGCCTTCGTCCAGATCAGCGACAGCCACATGGGCTTCGACAAACCCGCCAACACCGACGTCATCGGCACCTTCAAAGCAGCCATCGACAAGATCAACGCGCTGCCGATCGCGCCCGAGTTCATCCTGCACACTGGCGACATCAGCCACCTCGCCAAGCCCGCCGAGTTCGATAATGTCGAACAGATTCTCAAGTCGGCCAAGACATCCGACATCTTCTATGTCCCAGGCGAACACGATTTTGTCGGCGACGAAGGCAAGCAATATCTGGAGAGATTCGGCAAGGCGAGCAAAGGTTCCGGCTGGTACAGCTTCGATAAAAAGGGGGTTCACTTCATGGGACTGGTGAACGTTGCCAACCTGAAAGCTGGAGGCCTGGGCTCGCTCGGACAGGATCAACTGGAATGGCTGGAAGACGACGTGAAGCATCTCAGGCACAGCACGCCAATCGTCGTCTTCGCCCACATCCCACTCTGGACGGTCTATCCCGACTGGGGATGGGGCACCGAAGACAGCGCGCAGGCGCTCAGCTATCTCAAACCCTTTGGCTCGGTCACGGTCCTCAATGGACACATTCATCAGACCATGCAGAAAGTCGAAGGCAACGTCACCTTCCACACCGCCTGCTCCACCGCGTTCCCGCAACCGAAGCCCGGCGCAGCGCCGTCTCCCGGTCCGATGAAAGTTCCGTCCGACCAGTTGCGCACCCTATTGGGAGTAGCTGACGTCAATTACAAGAAGGGGCAGCACGCACTTGCGGTGACGGATTTGACGCTAGAGTAGATCGACTGCGGCTTCTGTAAAAAATCCTTTTGGAGAAGAAGAAAATGAAATCACGTTCGCGCATCTTGGCCGTCATCGCTTTAACTGTTATTGCAGCGACAATTGTCCCATCACGCCACGCATTCGCTGTCGACAACGCAGCACCAGTCGCCATCAAAATCGACAACTTCAGCTTCACCCCGCAAACCATGACGGTGCCCGCCGGCACCCAGGTGACATGGACCAATCAGGACGACATCCCGCATACCGTCGTCAGCGACGACAAGTCGACCTTCAAGTCACAAGCGCTCGACACCGACGAAAAATTCAGTTTCACCTTCATTAAGCCTGGAACCTACACCTACTTCTGTTCCATCCATCCCAAGATGACCGCGCAGGTCGTAGTGCAATAAGGAGTGTGGAGTCATAATGAATCCCTTTGATATCCGCGCTGCACTCCTGGCTAAGCACGCGCAACACGTCGTGTTTATTCACTTTCCGATCGCGCTCTTCCTCACGGGTATCGCGATCGACCTCGCAGCCGGTTTAACTCGCCGCAAAGACCTCGCGGTCGCGGCCTACTACAACCTGACCTGCGCCGCGCTTTCAGCCTTCCCAGCCGCCGTCACCGGTGTGCTTGCCTGGCAATGGGAACTGGAAGGAAAGCGTCTGAAGGGAATTCTGCTCTACCATCTGCTCGCCGGCTGCGCATCGTTGTTGTTGATGCTGATCGTCTGGCGTTTGCACGTCAGGATCCGCCGTCATCCCGACGCCGCACATTCAGCTCTCCGCTGGCTTCTGGAAGCCTTAGCTGTCCTGTGCGTGACCCTGACCGGCCATCTTGGCGGCTTCCTGAGCGGCGTCAATCATCCCTAGCGTCCGACCTGTACGGGCACACTTTTCCCCACGAGTGGACCTCACCATCTCGCCGTAGCTACGTCTGACTCTTTGGAGCGCTCGTTCGTCTCCATGCGTCATTTTCGCCATTAATTACGGTGGATAAATCCTAGGCCGGAGTGTTAGGGTCTGGAGTTCCGATTTTGCTAAGGAAAAAAATGATCCTTAAGAATATCGCGTTCTGGCTCGCCCTAGTCCTGATTCTTCTCCTTCCACTTTCCGCCCAAGACACACCCGGTCAACTCGTCCTCGATCCGTCCTCCATGGACAAGACCGTCGATCCTTGCGTGGATTTCTACACCTACTCGTGCGGCGGTTGGATGAAGAACAACCCGATCCCGCCCGATCAATCGACCTGGAGCGTCTATGGCAAGTTACAGAACGATAACCTTGCGCAGTTACGCACCATCCTCGAAGCGGCCGCAAAAGAAGCTGGAGAGAGGAATGCGGTCACGCGGAAAATCGGCGACTATTACGCCGCATGCATGGATGAAGCCGCACTGGACAAGCTCGGCGCCGCCCCGCTGGAGCCTGAACTGAAGCGTATCACCGCAATCGAATCGAAAGACGGTCTCGCCGAGTATCTCGCCACCAGCCAGTACCCGATTCCGATTTATGGCAGCGGGCCGCTGTTCAACTTTCGCTCGAATCAGGACTACAAGAACTCTTCGGAAGTCATCGCGGAAGCCGATCAAGGTGGACTTGGCCTCCCTGATCGCGATTACTACTTCAAAGACGATCCCAAGTCGCAGGAACTTCGCAAGGCCTATGTCGCGCACGTTCAGAAAATGTTCGAATTACTCGGAGATCAGCCGGAGGTCGCCGCCGTCGAAGCCGCTACCGTGATGCGCATCGAAACCGAGTTGGCCAAGGGCCACCTCACCCGCGTCGAACGCCGCGATCCCCAGAAACTCAGTCACCGCATGAAGGTGAAGGAGCTTGCCGATCTTTCTCCCACTTTTAACTGGAACATTTACCTGGCTAAAAGTGGTTTGAGCGGGATCGACTCTTTGAATGTCGCGACTCCCGACTATTTCCGCGTCATGAATACGACGATCGAGAAGGAAAGTCTACCCGATTGGAAGACCTATCTGCGCTGGCACGCTACGCATAATGCCGCGACCAATCTGTCGTCTGCCTTCGATCAGGAGAACTTCAGCTTCTATGGCAAGACCCTGCGGGGCCGCGAGCAACTTCCCCCGCGCTGGAAGCGATGCACCAAGGACGTGGACAACGATCTCGGCGAAGCGCTCGGCCAAGTCTACGTGGCCAAATACTTCAGTCCTGAAGCGAAACGCGCTGCCGTCAAGATGGTAAAAGAGATCGAAGCCGCAATGCAGAGCGAGATTGAGACGCTGCCCTGGATGGGAGCCGCCACCAAGGAGCAGGCGCTGGCGAAGCTCCATGCCATCGCCAACAAAGTCGGCTACCCCGACCAGTGGCGCGACTACAGCAAGCTGGAAATTGTCCGCGGGGACGAGATGGGCAACACGGAACGCTCGGCGTGGTTCGAGTTCCGCCGCCAACTGGCCAAGATCGGCAAGCCGGTCGACCGCGGCGAATGGAGCATGACGCCGCCGACCGTCAATGCCTATTACGACGACCAGAAGAACGACATCAACTTCCCCGCCGGCATCCTCCAGCCGCCGCTGTTCAACGCAAAATCTGACGCGGCTCCCAACTACGGAGACACTGGCGGCACCGTGGGTCACGAACTCACGCATGCCTTCGACGACGAAGGCAGCCAGTTCGATGCCAAGGGCAACCTCCGCAACTGGTGGACCGAAGCCGACCGCAAAGCTTTTGAGCAGCGCGCACAATGCGTCGTCGATCAATATTCCGGCTACACCATCATCGACGACATCAAGATCAACGGCAAGCTGACCAATGGCGAAGACCTCGCCGACCTTGGCGGCACGTTGCTTGCGTATCTCGCGTGGAAGGAAGACACAAAAAACCAAAAATTGGATCCCATCGACGACCTAACGTCCGAACAGCGTTTTTTTGTCGGCTACGGCCAGAGCTGGTGTACTAGCACTCGCGACGAAGAAAAGCGCCTGCGCGCCACGCTTGATCCGCACTCACCCGACAAATACCGCGCCAACGGAGTGGTGTCGAACCTTCCCGAATTCCGCGCAGCCTTCCACTGCAAAGCGGGACAACCGATGGTGAGGGAGAATGTTTGCCGGGTGTGGTAAGAGGGAGTTGTATACGCGTTGCGATTAAAAACTAGCCTGGTAATCTCTGGAACTGTCATCCTGCTCTCCACTGAATCAAAGGAAAGCATATCCTTCGCTTCGCTCAGGATGACAGTTCTCGAAAGAACGCTCGCGGCATAACGCAGGCACTTACAGAGATCTCCGCTACGCCAACTCCAATTCGATTTTCTTCGTTTCTTTGTCGATCTTCGCGATCCGAAATTTGCGAATCTGCCCGCTGCGGGCGCTTTCCGGCGGAGCCTCGCTGGCGGGAGGGCCGCTTTTCCAGCGCGCCTGCAACATCGACCCCAGCGAAGAGAGATCGGCCTTCGCGGCTGCGACCGGCACAGCTTTGGCCGCGACCTGCGGCGCATCCATGCGGCAAGTTGCCCGAACGCCCTCGCCCAGTTCCACTTGCGCGTGTTCGCCAGCGACTTCAACCAGGCGTCCTGTAACGACGTCGCCTGCCTGATGCTCCGCAATGTACTCATCGAGCCCGGACGGAGCCAGTTGCTTCATGCTCAACCGCATATTTCGCTTTTCCAAATCCACGGAGAGCACCTGCGCCTTCACTACCTGTCCCACTTTCAAAACTTCTTGCGGATGATTGATCCGCTTCTCTGCGCTGATCTCGCTGATGTGGATCATGCCCTCGACACCTTCGGCAGTCTGCACAAACGCGCCGAACTTCGTGATGTTGGTGATTGGACCTTCGACCACCGAACCGGGCGCGATTTTTCGCGCCACTTCCGCCCACGGATCTCCGAGTGCCTGCTTCAGTCCAAGAGAGATGCGACGTTCGCCGGGATTCACTCCCAGTATCACGGCCTCGACCGTCTCTCCGGGCTTCACTACGTCGCCCGCTGTGCGCACCCGCTTCGCCCACGACATTTCAGAAATGTGAATCAGCCCTTCGATCCCGGGCTCAAGTTCGACGAACGCTCCGAAGTCCATGACGCGCGTAACCGTGCCCCGCACCCGCTCGCCGGTTTTGTATTTCTCCGGGACCACCTCCCACGGGTGCGCTTGCAGTTGCTTCATGCTGAGCGAAATGCGGCGCTTGTCGGGATCGATTTTCAGGACTCGCGCCTCGACCTGATCACCGATGGCCAGCACGTCCGACGGATGATTGACCCGCTGCCAGGAAATTTCGCCAACGTGCAGCAGGCCGTCGACGCCGCCGATATCGACGAACGCTCCGTAGTCCGCGAGACTGCGAACCGTGCCTCGCACCGTGTCGCCCTCTTTTAATTCCGAGAAACGGCGCACCTTGGTCGCGCTCTCTTCTTCTTCGGCAATGATGCGGCGGTCGACAACAACGTCTTCCTCGGTAACGTCGAGTTTGGTAATCCGGCAGCGGATTTCCTGCCCAACCAGGTTCTCCATCTCTGCCGCTTCGCGGGTTCCGGAACGTGACGCCGGCATGAACGCGCGGACTCCCACATCGACCGTCAATCCGCCTTTGACCACGCCGGTCACGGTGCCCACAATCGTCGTCTTTTCGTTGAACGCTTTTTCGAGCGCCTCCCAATCCGCCGGACGCTCGACCTTGCCGCGAGTCAGTTCGTAGTAGCCTTCGGGATTGCGCCCCTTGACCGCGATGAACAACTTGTTGCCCGGCTTCGGGGGCTCGCGGTCGTTTTGAAACTCGGTCAGGGGGAAGATGCCCTCACTCTTGTAGCCGATGTCGACGAGCACCGAGTCCGCCGTCACGGCGACCACGGTGCCTTCACGGGCTTTGGCGGCGTCTTCCGGTTTGCGCGCATGATTCTTCTCGTACTGGGAAAACACGTCGGCGAACGATTCGGTTGTCTCTTGGGTGGGCTGGGATTCGGGTGTATTTGGGTCGGACATGAATAGCAAACCTTAATGCGTGAACTTCCAAAGATACCACCGGGCGCGGGAATTCAACTGCGGGCGATACCGGTGGTCAGGAAGATGAGCAAGAAAAGGATCCCGTCGCCAATGACGAGCATGGACGCAATCCATATCACCGCGACCATCCGTTCCTTTCCCGGTAAGGGCAGGCTGATCCCGATCGTCTTATGCAAAACCGCTACGGCGCCGCTGAATGCCTTCGCGGGGATAATGCCGCTGGCGATTCCTACGGTGAGGAGTATCAGCACGAGATTGACAGCGAGGATGGCAATCATTTTTCGTTGCCCGACGCGGCAGGGTTAGATCCTAGCATCTACACCAGACCGGCCCTCTCCTTGACACCCCAATTCCAGCCCTTTATTCTTAACTATTGCTCCCTGTGAGACTTACGTCTCAGTGTGCACTCCGCAAGCCTATGCGGTATGAAGTGGGGGCGGCGGAGGTTCCGATGTTCATCGAAATCAAGGATTTAGAAACGAATCCGATCGATTTCCGGGAGGAGTACAGCCCGGGCATGATCGACCTTGGGCCGGAACTGCGGCAGCTTTCGCCGATTCACACTGAAGGGCGGGCTGACCTGGTCGAGGAGCATCACGGCAAGCACAAAATCATCCAGGACATCCGGCTGAAGGGCAAACTGGATACCAGTCTGGAAGCGGACTGTGCGCGCTGCGTTGAGCCGGTGTTACATCAACTGAAGCGCGACTTTGACCTGCTCTATCGGCCACTCGGATCGGATGCCGGCCGCGATGAGCTTTCCGTGACCGATGCAGAAGCGGAAATCGGCTACTACGAGGGTGAAGGCTTACTGCTGGAAGACGCGGTGCGCGAGCAAGTGCTGTTGGCCTTGCCGCTCAAGATGATTTGCCGTGAAGACTGCAAGGGCTTGTGCCCGCAATGCGGCCAGAATTTGAACGAAGGCGCGTGCTCTTGTACAGCGCCGAACCATGATCTACGCTGGTCGGCTCTGAAAGAGATCCGCGATAAACTGAATCAATAACAAAGCAGTTCTCGGTTCCCGGTTCTCAGTTCTCAGTTAAGACCATAGTCTTGATGAGATCTGGGGTTACTGAGAACCGAGAACCGGGAACTGAGAACTCAAACCATGCCGAATCCAAAACGCCGACATTCGCAAAAGCGCACTTCTACTCGCCGCGCGCACGACTCGCTTTCCAAGCATTCGCTTTCCGAGTGCCCCAACTGTCACGAACAGAAGATGCCGCACCGCGCCTGCGCCAAGTGCGGATATTACAAAGGCCGCGAAGTTCTCGAGGTCAAAGAGAAGTCCTAGTTTTCTTCCCTCCATGCCTAGCGTAATCGCTCTGGATGCGATGGGGTCCGATAAGGCGCCCAAGCCCGAGATCGAAGGCGCGCTGCAGGCGGCGCGCCATCACGGCGCGCGAGTGCTTCTGGTCGGACCCGAGCAGTCTCTCAAGGTTGAGCTGGCGCGCTATCCCGGAGCGCGGCGGCTGGGGATCGATATTGTCCATGCGAGTGAAGCCATCACCATGGACGACAAGGTCGAAGCCATCCGCGCCAAACGGGACTCCTCCATTCGCGTTGGCCTGCGCCTGGTGCGTGACGGACATGCCGACGGTTTCGTCACCGCCGGCAACACCGGCGCCGCCATGGCCACCGCCAGAATGGTGCTGGGAAGTCTGCCGGGCGTCGATCGTCCAGCACTGGCCGCGGCCTTCCCCACCGTATTGAACACGGCTGCCATTCTGGTTGACGTGGGCGCAAACGTCGATTGCAGTCCGGTCAATCTTGAGCAATTCGCCGTGATGGGCGACATCTACTGCCGCGCCATTTTCGGCATGAAGCGTCCGCGGGTGGGGTTGCTTTCGATCGGCGAAGAAGAATCCAAGGGCAATGAACTGACGCGCGAAGCCTTCAAACTCCTCAAACAACTGCCGCTGAATTTTGTCGGAAACGTCGAGGGACGCGACCTTTATCTCGGGCAGATTGACGTCATCGTAGCCGACGGCTTTGTGGGAAACGTCGCGCTCAAGACTTCCGAAGGTGTGGCCAGGTTAGTCCGCGCCGTGCTGAAAGAAACCTTGAAGAGCACGATCACGCGCCAGGTAGGCGCTCTGCTTTCGCGCAATGCATTCTCCGATTTCAAAAAGCGGCTTGATCACACCGAATACGGCGGCGCGCCTTTGCTGGGAGTGAAAGGTGTCTGCATCATCACCCACGGATCATCGAATACGAACGCGATCAAGAACGCGATTCGCGTGGCGGCGGAATTTGCTGAAGGCCAGGTAAACGAAACCATCGCGCGCGAACTGGCCAGCCTGCACGCGACTGCGGTCTCGACTCCCTAGGACCGATTCCAACTATGAGCACATCTCCCATCGCCCTTCTCTTTCCCGGACAAGGTTCGCAATTCGTCGGCATGGGCAAGGAGTTGGCGGCGAATTATCCGGTCGCCCGCCAGACCTTCGAAGAAGCCGACGAAGCGTTGCGCTACAAGATCTCGCAGCTTTGCTTTGAAGGTCCGGAAGAAAAGCTGAAGCTCACCGAGATCACGCAGCCCGCGATCCTGACCGTGTCGGTCGCTGCATATCGAGTTCTAAAGGAGCGAAGTCCCAAGCCGGATTTTGTCGCCGGACATAGTCTTGGGGAATATTCCGCTCACGTCGCTGCGGGCACTCTGAAATTTGCCGACGCAGTTCGTGCTGTCCGCAATCGTGGCCAGTACATGCAGGAAGCCGTGCCGGTTGGGGTGGGCGCGATGGCCGCCATTCTCGGTCTGACGTTGAACCAGGTCACTGACATCTGCCGCGAAGCCGCGCACAGCCAGGTCTGCCAGCCCGCCAATCTCAATTCTCCGGAACAAATTGTCATCTCGGGACACGCCACCGCCGTCGCCAATGCGATCAAACTTGCGATCGACCGCGGCGCCAAGAAAGCGGTCAGCCTTCCCGTAAGCGCACCCTTCCATTGCTCGCTGATGCAGCCCGCTCAGGACCGGCTGGCAGCCGATCTTAAGGCGCTGAGTTTTCAGAAGCCGGCCTACCCCGTTATCTGCAATGTGGACTCGGCCGCGGTCATCGAGCCTGAACCCGCGCGCGACGCCCTGATCCGCCAGGTAACCGGCTCGGTAAAGTGGGACCCGTCGATCCGGCTGCTGATCGAAAAGGGCGTCAACCTGTTTATCGAAGTGGGCCCGGGGAAGGTTCTGTGGGGACTGATGCGGCAGATTGACCGCTCAAAATCTTGCCTGACCGTCGGCGACGAAGCCTCGCTCCAGAAAACATTGTCGCAGTTTTCGGATACGTCAGTGTGATCGTCGAGCGTTTTGTCACGCCCGCTATAATTTCAAATTCTTCAGGTACTCGCGGAACGGTCCGCCGAGGTCGTCGCGCTTGAGCGCGAATTCGACGGTCGCTTTCAGGAATCCCAACTTGTCACCGGTATCGTGGCGGCGTCCTTCGTACACATAGGCATACATTTTTTCGCGTTTCAGCAGGCCGCGCAGGCCATCCGTCAGTTGCAATTCGCCACCCGCGCCGGGAGTGATTTCCGAGAGCGTTTCAAAAACGGTGGGCGTCAGAATGTAGCGGCCGATTACGGCAAGATTCGACGGCGCGTCCGCGAGTTTCGGTTTCTCCACCAGATCAAGAACTTCGTAGAGTTTGCCCCCGGAACCCGTGACCTCCTTGGCTTTCAGCACGCCATACGAAGAAATAGCCGCGCCCTCTACTACTTGAGTGGCGATAACGGAACACTGCTTCTCATCGAAGACGTTCATCAGTTGTTTGAGACAGGGCACTTTCGAATCGATGACGTCATCGGCGAGCAAGACAGCGAATGGTTCGCCGCCCACCAGTTCGCGCGCGGTCAGGACGGCATGCCCGAGGCCGAGTGCTTCTTTCTGCCGCACGTAGGCGACGTGAATCATGTCCGAAATCTGGCGGACGATCTTCAGCAGGTCGGTCTTGCCCTTCTCCTCGAGCATCTTTTCAAGTTCGTAGCTGACGTCGAAATGATCTTCGATGGCGCTTTTCCCGCGTCCAGTGATGATGATGATCTGGTCGCATCCCGCCGCCAGCGCCTCTTCCACGCCGTACTGGATCACGGGCTTATCCACCAGCGGCAGCATTTCTTTGGGCTGGGCTTTGGTCGCGGGAAGAAAACGCGTGCCCAGGCCGGCGGCGGGAAAGATGGCTTTGCGGACTTTCATGGTCATAAGAGTGGTCGCTAGTCGTGCGCCTTTAAGTGCTGCTGACCTTCGATGTCACGCGGCCGCTTTCTTCGGAGCAAGAATGCGTTCAATCTGGTGCAGATGATTCAGGTCGTGCCCAGCCATCATGCGCGCAATGTGCTCGACACTTTCTTGCCCGCGTTCCGAGTGCATGCCGAAGTGTTTCCACTGTTCCGGCGTGAGTGACTTGTAGAGCGTGAGATTGGCTTCGCGCAGCGCGCGGAGTTGCTCCAGGCTCTGTCGCGGATTGCGTTGGGAGTAATGGCCCAGCTTCGGCCCATGCGTCCTGATCGAAAGCCTGGATCGGCGTACCCGGGGCCCCGAGAATCGCTCGCACCCTCCAACCAATGACGATTTCCGCGTCGGCCAAATGCGCGACGATCTCCGCAGGTGACCACTTGCCGGGCGCCGGGCGTTTTTTTAGTTTGGCCGGGGTCGCGTCCTGGAAAAGGCGCTCGATTTTTTTTGGAGTGGCTGCCAGGACTTTCATCGGCTCCTGAGCGCCAATGTTGCTCATGATCCGCGCAGTGTATTGTTGCGGCGTTTCCGTCATCGTGTGATTTCCTCCGCGGGATTGGACGATAAGAATTGTAATTGAGTAAGCGGTAACTAGCTGGCCGCCGGGGCTTCCTGAACCGACAACTCCTCCAACAAGTCCCGCAACGTCTGCAGCACGGCGTCGGCGGCGGTGGCTTTGAGAGAAAATTTCAGCGTGCCGTCGGGCGTGAACTGCGAGCCGCGCTGGGACGCCACGAAGCGCGCCAGTTTGCCCGGATCGATGGCAGCATTCTGCCGGAACTTGATGTTCACCAGGTCACGCTTGCGTTCGATGACGGTCGCTCCCGCTTGCATGGCCGCTAACTTCAGAGTGGCGTAGTCGAGCAAATTCCTCACCGCGGCGGGTGGTTTCCCGTAACGGTCGGTGAGTTCATTGCTTACGTCGCGTAGTTGCGAGTCGGTCTCGACTCCAGCGACGCGCTTGTACATCCGTAGGCGCTGGTTCTCTTCCGCGATGTATTCCGACGGGATGCGGATGTTCAGGCCGAGGTTCAGCTGAATGCCGGCTTCGTCGGGCGCGGACTCGCCTTTCATTTCGCGGACGGCGCGCTCCAGCATCTGCGTGTAGAGTTCGAAGCCAATGGCTTCGATATGTCCGCTCTGTTCGCCGCCCAGCAGGTTGCCGGCGCCGCGCAGTTCGAGATCGAGCGCGGCAATCTTGAAGCCGGCGCCGAGGTCGGAAAATTCTTTTAACGCTGCCAGACGACGGCGCGCAATCGGAGTCAACTCGATTTCTGA
This sequence comes from uncultured Acidobacteriota bacterium, assembly GCA_963799305.1. Lineage (GTDB taxonomy): Bacteria > Acidobacteriota > Terriglobia > Terriglobales > Acidobacteriaceae > Acidiflorens. The sequence continues at coordinate 36,547 of CAWCWX010000014.1, forward strand.
TGGAAGCAGCAGATACGCATAAGCGCGGCGGCTGGAACGGCCGACGCGTCCGCGCAATTGATAGAGTTCGGACAAACCCATGCGGTCGGCGCGGTTGATCAGGATGGTGTTGCAGAGCGGAATGTCGAGGCCGTTTTCGATGATGGTGGTGGAAACGAGAATGTCGGCTTCGTGATTCATGAACTTCAGCATCACTTTTTCCAGCTCGCCTTCGCCCATCTGTCCGTGACCGACGGCAATTCTCGCGCGTGGCACGAGCTCCTGAATTTTGGCGGCGATCTCCCAGATGGTCTCGATGCGATTGTGGACGAAGTAAACCTGCCCCTCGCGATCGAGTTCCTGCTCGATGGCCGACTGGATCAGTTTGTAATCCCAATTAGCAACGACGGTCTGGATCGCCATGCGATCTTTGGGCGGGGTCTCGATCACGCTCATGTCGCGTAGTCCGACCAGCGACATGTGGAGCGTCCGTGGAATCGGAGTGGCTGACATGGTGAGAACGTCGACCTGGGTGCGCATCTGCTTGATGCGTTCTTTGTGGCGCACGCCGAAGCGCTGTTCTTCATCGACGACCAGTAGGCCGAGATCGGCGAACTTTACGTCTTTTGACAATAGCCGATGGGTGCCAATCAGAATGTCCACTTTGCCGGTCGCGACTCGCTCGAGAATTTCTTTGATCTGCTTCGCCGAGCGGAAGCGGCTGATCATCTCGACCTTCACGGGAAATGTGGCGAAGCGCTGCTTGAAAGTTTCGAAATGCTGAAAGGCGAGCACGGTCGTCGGCGCCAGCACGGCAGCCTGCTTGTTGTCGCTGATGGCCTTGAAAGCCGCGCGCATGGCGACTTCTGTCTTGCCGTAGCCGACGTCGCCGCAGAGCAGACGATCCATAGGAAGCTGCGATTCCATGTCGCGCTTTACGTCGATGATGGCTTCCGCCTGGTCTTCGGTCTCGCTGTATTCGAAGGCGTCCTCGAATTCCTTCATCCACTCCGTGTCGCCAGGAAAAGCATGACCCTGCGCGGCCTGGCGTTGCGCGTAGAGTTTCAGCAGTTCGTCCGTCATGTCCTTCATGGCCTTGCGGACGCGGGCTTTGGTCTTCGCCCACGCAGCTGTGCCGAGATGATTGAGGACAGGCTTCGCGCCCTCCTGCGAACGGTATTTCTGGATGAGATCAAGCCGCGTCAGCGGGACGTAGAGGCGGGCCGCCTCGGCATATTCGAGCAGCATGAATTCTGCCGTGCCGTCGCCTTGATTGATTTCCTTCAAACCCTGATATTGCCCGATGCCGTGCTCGACGTGGACGACGTAGTCTCCAACTTGCAGATCGCGGAAGTCGGAAAGAAACGCCGAGACTTTCGACTTCTGCCGCTGCGGGCGCAAGGCGACCAGGTCCGATTCGTCAAACAAATCGCGCGCGCCAAAGACGGCGAGATGCGCTTCCGGCAGCACGAAGCCGTCCGGCAAGTAGGCTTTCAGCAGCGTGGCCGTGAGAACTTCACCGGAGAAGTAAGACGTTTCGTCGGCATAGCTTTCCCCCCCGCGAGTGCGCGTGCCCAGGCGATAGGAAGCGTTGTACTCGGTGAACATGTCGGCGAGGCGCTCGACTTCGCCGGTATTGGGAACGGCGAGGATCACTTGGGTGCCGCCGACGACGAGCTTCTGCACTTCTTCGATCATCGCCGGAACCGCGCCATGGAAGCGCGTTGCCGGCTGCGAGAGAAAGGCGGCTTCGGGCAATTCGTCGCTGGCGACGCCAAGATGTTCGAAGTCGGCGCCCGCGATGGCGGACGTTTTCGCCGTCCAGGCGTCGGGCGCAAGATACAAATCCGCCGGCCGCACCAGGTCGCCAACGCCGCTGCGTTCGTGCGCTTCTTCGATTCGTCCCCAGACTTTGTCGAGTTCCTGCCGGAGAATTTCGGGTTCATCCAGCAGCACGCGCGCTTCGGGCAATAAATCGAAGATAGTGCGGTCGGCGCCAGCGACAGGGGCGTAGAACTCCCATCCCGGAAAGACGCCCGCGCCGGAATCGCGCACGGCCTGTTCGATAATTTCCTGGTTGCCGCTGATGCGTTTGCCAGAAAGGCGGGCGTTAATCGATCCCAGCAGTTCCTCGGTCACCGGAGTTTCAGTGAGCGGCAACAGAACAAGTTCATCCACCGGATTCGACGAGCGCTGGCTGGCGGGATCGAACTTGCGCATGGACTCGACTTCATCTCCGAAGAACTCAACGCGCACGGGGCGATCCGACTCGGGAGAATACACATCGAGAATGCCGCCGCGAACGGCGTACTGGCCCGGCATTTCCACCACGTCGGCGGCGAGGTATCCCACCGTGTTCAGGTGCTGGAGCAGGCGATCGAGATCGAAACTCTCCCCGCGTCGCAGTACCCGCGCCAGGTCGGCATAGTAGTCGGCGGAACGCAGGAGGATTGTTGTCGCTGTCACCGGTGCAATCACAATCGAAGCGCGCCCGGTAGCAATCTTCCACAAGGCAGTCGCACGCTCTTCCTGAATTTCGGGATGAGGCGACAGATTCTGAAAAGGCAGCACATCGTGGGCGGGCAGGCTGACCACCGAATCGGCATCGGCGGCCTGGGTGAGTTCACAAAACGCGCGCAGCACCGGCAGAAACTCTTCGGCGGCACGATTGTCGGCAACGACCAGTACAAACGGGCGCTCGACCGCCCGGCGCAACAGAATCGTGATTAGAGTCCTGGCGGCAGGGGATAATCCGGTGACACGAATCCGCCCCGCGCGCTCCCGGAGGTGGGAGGCCGCGCGCGTGAAGGCAGGAAGAAGTTCCACATCCGCAAAAAGTTCGCGGACGAAAGGCAGCAGCATTCCGAATTCATTCTATCAAGACGGAGAGGGGACCGTAGCGCCGGCGCCTCGCCGCCTTTCCAGAAGGCGCCCCGCAAAACGCAGCAGGTGCCATTTTCTGCGGAGGGACTCGACCGCTCGCCGCGAATTGTCCGCCTGCGACATTTGTAGAGATTTGCTTTTTCTTCGCCTTATGCCATAATCCGCTCAAGGCGGCGTGGAACGTTGCCCCGAGCTGCTCGTATCCCGGCTCCAACTAAATTTAATTACGGACTCGTTTTCCATCCATGCTCCTCATACGTCCACAGGCGAACTAGAGCTACGATGCAACGCACTCACTTAAATATCGTGGCGACCCTGGAAACAACTATCAGCCGCATGCCGGCAAACGTCGAAGCCGAGCGCTCGATTCTGGGCGCGATCCTGCTCGACAACCACGCCTACAATGACGCCGCCGAGCACCTGAAGCCCGAAGACTTCTCCATCGACGCGCACCGCCGCATTTATTCGCGCATGATGGACTTGTCCGAGTCGTCGCGGCCCATCGACATCATCACCCTGGTCGAAGAACTCGACCGAAAGAAAGAACTCCAGGCCATCGGCGACGTGGGATACGTTTCCAGCCTGCTGGACGGAGTCCCTGACCGTCCGTCGATTGAGCATTACGTCAAGATTGTCCGCGACAAAGCCATTCTTCGTGGACTGATCCATGTCGCCAACAATGCGATCGCCAAGGCATCGGAGCAATCCGATTCCGCCGACGAAATCCTCAACGACGCCGAAGCCGCTGTCTTCCAGCTTTCCGAAAAGCGCATCGGCAAGGGCTTTCAGGGCATTCAGGAGATCGTCCGCAACTCCTTCGGATCGGTCGATGCTCTTCTCCAGCGCGGCCAGCGAATTACGGGACTGGCCACTCACTACACCGAACTCGACGAAATGACCAGCGGCTTCCAGAAATCCGACCTGGTCATTCTCGCTGCCCGCCCCTCGATGGGAAAAACGTCGCTCGCCATGAACATGGCCGAGAACGCCGCTATCGACGACGGCAAAGTAGTCGGAATCTTTTCTCTCGAAATGTCGAGCGAAGCCTTGCTGCAACGCCTGCTCTGTTCTCGCGCCATCGTCGACGCCCACAAGATGCGCACCGGCTCTCTCTGGCGCGATGACATGCAGAAAGTTGTGCGCGCCATGGAAGAACTCGCGCAAGCGCAACTCTACATCGACGACTCTCCCGGACTCTCCATCAGCGAGATGCGCGCCAAGGCGCGCCGTCTGAAACAATCGCAAGGACGCCTCGACCTGCTCGTCGTCGATTACCTGCAACTCATGTCCGGCGGCAGCAAGCGTTTTGAAAACCGCACCCAGGAAGTTTCGTCGATCTCGCGCGGACTAAAAGCGCTGGCCAAAGAACTCGAAGTCCCCGTGCTCGCGCTCTCGCAGCTGAGTCGTGCTCCCGAAAGCCGCGGCGGAGACCATCGGCCTCAGCTCTCCGATCTGCGCGAATCCGGCTCCATCGAACAGGACGCCGACCTCGTCATGTTCATCTTCCGCGAAGAAATCTACAAACAGGATGATCCCTCCCTGAAAGGCAAAGCCGAGATCATCATCGCCAAACAGCGCAACGGCCCCATCGGCCGTTTCGACCTCGCATTCCTGCACAATTCCACCCGTTTCGCCAATATGGCCGACGGCAATAACGAGCCCGGTGAATAGCGCCTGAAAGAGGCATCCGGCGGGCCAAATCGCGCGCCCCGCAGCCTGTGGAAAATCTTGTGGATGAGTCAGGCGACTTCCTTAACAATTCAGAACCGACCGCCTGGTCGGGCCATGGTCAACCGTTCAATCGCGACCTAAGGCCATGTTTCTAAATTGGTTAACGTTGCTTCGACACCTGTGTACCAAAGTGGTTCGCGACGCAGCACTTTCGTTACAAAGTTGGGGATTTGCACATACCGTGAAGATGGTAGGAACCCTAAACCGCTAGAAAACCAGCTGGTTTCGGCGCGCAGACTTAGCTGCCCTCGCCGACTTTCAGCACAGCCAGGAAGGCCTCCTGCGGGATGTCGACGCGGCCGATGCGCTTCATCCGTTTCTTGCCTTCTTTTTGCTTCTCGAGGAGCTTCCGTTTGCGGGAAATGTCGCCGCCGTAGCACTTGGCGATCACGTTCTTGCGGATGGCCGGCACCGTTTCGCGGGCGATGATTTTCGCTCCAATCGCCGCCTGAATGGCCACTTCAAACATCTGTCGCGGGATGAGTTGCTTCATTTTGGCCGCGAGGGCTTTGCCGCGATCGTAGGCGAAGTCGCGATGCACGATGGTGGAAAGCGCGTCGACCGGCTCGCCCGCCACCATGATGTCCAGCTTCGACATCGGAGAATCCCAGTTGCCCGACAAGTGATAATCCAGCGAAGCGTATCCCCGCGAAACCGATTTCAGGCGGTCGTAAAAATCGAGAACGATTTCGTTCAGCGGTAACTCATACTGCAACATCACCCTCGCGGAGCTCACGTACTCAAAACTTTTCTGCTTGCCGCGCTTTTCCTCCACCAGTTTCAGAATCCCGCCGACGTACTCTTCGTTCGTCAGGATGACCGCGAGAATCACTGGCTCTTCCACTTTTGCAATCTCGCTCGTGTCCGGCCAGCGCGAAGGATTGTCGACTTCGATTTTGGATCCGTCGGTTTTTGTAATCTGATAGCGCACGCCGGGAGCGGTGGTGATCAATTCGAGGTTGTACTCGCGCTCCAGACGTTCCTGAATGATTTCCATGTGCAGCAGGCCGAGGAACCCGCAGCGAAATCCGAAACCCAGCGCCGCTGAACTTTCCGGCTCAAAGAAGAAAGACGAATCGTTGAGCCGAAGCTTTTCCAGAGCCTCGCGCAGGCGGGTGTGTTCGTGCGCGTCCACGGTATAGAGTCCGGCGAACACCATCGGCTTGATGTCTTCGAATCCCGGCAGGGGTTCGATCGCCGGACGATCGTCGTCGGTGATGGTGTCGCCGATTTTTGTGTCGGCCACGTTCTTGATGTTGGCAATGATGAAACCGACTTCCCCCGCCACGAGTTCGTCGATCTCGACCGGTTTGGGAGTGAGGACGCCAAGCGTCTCCACCTGAAACGTCTGCCCATTCGACCACAGCCGGATCTTCTGTCCCTTTTTCAGCGTCCCCTGAAACACGCGCGCGAGCACGACCACTCCGCGATAGGGATCGAACCACGAATCAAACAACAATGCCTGAAGATGCCGGTCCGGCTTGCCTTTCGGTGGAGGCACTCGCTTGACGATCGCTTCCAGAACATCAGGCACGCCCTGCCCGGTTTTCGCGCTGATCAGCAACGCGTTGGAAGCGTCCAGGCCAACCGCGCCTTCGATCATCTCTTTGGTGCGCTCGATGTCGGCGCTTTGAAGATCGATCTTGTTGATGACGGGAACAATCTCCAGCCCATGATTGATGGCGAGATAAGAGTTCGCGAGCGTCTGCGCTTCGACACCCTGCGATGCATCCACCACCAGCAGCGCCCCTTCGCAGGCGGCAAGAGACCGCGAAACTTCGTAAGAAAAATCGACGTGGCCGGGCGTGTCGATCAGGTTGAGCTGATAAGTCTGGCCATCCTGCGCGGGATATAACATGCGGACGGCATGCGCCTTAATCGTGATGCCGCGTTCGCGCTCCAGGTCCATGGAGTCGAGAACCTGCTCCTGCATTTCGCGCATGGCGAGAGACCCCGTGAGCTCCAGCAGCCGGTCGGCGAGCGTGGATTTTCCGTGGTCAATGTGCGCGATGATCGCAAAATTCCGGATGCGGGATGCTTCCATGGGATGATTCGATTCTAACAGGTCGCGTGAGGGGATGTTTTTGCGACGAATGTTCCACGTGGAACGTTTGTGCTTGCGATATTGTACTTGTCAATGTATACGTACAACGAGGTTCAAATGAAACCACGGAAAGCGGTTACGGGTCGCCGGAAGGTGAAGGGTATCAAAGCGTCGGCGGGGGAGAAAAGGCGTTCGCGAGGGTTGCCGGCGGAGTTGGAAGGGTTCTACAAGCCGATCAAGAAGCCAGTCACTTTGCGTCTGGACGCGGATGTCGTGGCCTGGTTCCAGCGGCAGGGAAAGGGCTATCAGACCAGGATTAATCGGGCGCTGCGGAAGGTGATGATGGAGGAGCGGAAGTAAGGGATTGGGCCGTCACGCCTTGCGGAAGAACAAGGATTGAACAAGGATGAAATCCTTGCTATGCTTAGGATATGGCCAAGGTCACGAGCAAACTGCAACTGACGCTACCCAAGGCGATCGCGGACCAGTACAAGATTCGTCCGGGAGACGATCTGGAATGGATGCCGGCCGGTGAAGCAATTCGAGTGATAAAGCGGGATGCGGCCGAAGCGAACGAGCCAGCAACCGTCGCAGAGCGGCTTCGTCTATTTGATCAAGCAACGGCCCGGCAGCGAGCGCGGGAAATGAAATCGACCAAGAAGGTTCCGGCTCGCAGTGCCGAAGGCCGCGGTTGGACCCGCGAGGAGCTCTACGAGCGTGGCCTTTCTCGTTGACACCAACATTCTGGTGTACCGGTACGATCCACGGTTTCCCGACAAACAATCCACAGCGCGTGATCTGTTGCGCAGAGGCCTCGCCGAGGACGCCGTCCGCATTCCTCATCAGGCGCTGTTGGAGTTTGTCGCGGTCGTAACCCGTGTCCGCGCCGGCTCCAAACCTTTACTTCCGCCGGACGAAGCTCGCCGCGAAACCGAAGAGTTGATGGCCCAGTTTCCCGTCCTCTACCCCAACGCTGCCTTGGTGCGCACCGCGCTACTGGGCGCAGCCGCCTACCAACTGCCATGGTTCGATGCTCATCTGTGGGCCTACGCAGAGCACTACGGACTGGACGAGATTGTGTCCGAGGACTTCGAACATGGGCGGCTGTATGGGAGTGTGCGGGTTAGGAATCCGTTTCGGCGGGCGTGAGCTGGCTTTCACTCAGATTTCGAACTGCACAAACCTTGTGCGCCGGGCTAGTTAGTAAGGTTAAGAAACCAGAACATCGGGCATTGAGGTATTCTGCTTCATACCAAAGGTTATACTACCTATCATTAGGCGATACACATGCCCCCTCCAACCCAACAAGAGCAGACATCGTTCGAAAATGAAGTACGACGGATAGCTCGCCAACTCTGGCCGGAAGCCCAATATTCTGGGGCACAGCTTGTGGACGGTCGAGAGCGAGACGGAGTATTCGAGACAGAGGATTGTATCCACTTGGTGGAAGCGACGGTTTCTCGATCGAGAGACAAGGCTTTGGAGGACGCAAAGAAACTCGCACTCTTAGCCAATAAGCTTCAGGGCAAGAATCGACAAAAGGCTGTAAAGTGCTGGTTCGTAACGCGAGACGAACCAACTGCGGACCAGCGGGAAGCCGTCATCAAGCGGTTCTCTCAGGTGACCGCGCTATCGTTCGGGCAATTTCAAAACAAACTAATCGATGCTGCCACATATCTTTCCCTCCGTGACAACTATCCTTTTGGCAGCGTGCGAGATCCTGCAACCGGCAACACTCATGCAAAGATCGATTACGTCGCTCTCGATTTGGTTCGGGTCGGCGGTGAGGAATCGCTAACCATTGGTGCCGTCGGTGAGAGACTGCTGGGAGGCGATCGGCTAGTCCTTCTGGGAGATTACGGCGCCGGTAAGAGCATGACTCTCCGTGAATTGTACGGGGATCTTCGGCGAACATACTTAAACCGCGAGAGCGTGAGATTTCCCGTCTACCTGAACCTCAGGGATCACTTTGGCCAGACGAATCCGGCCGAAGTGCTGGAACGCCATGGCAGAAATCTCGGATTCCCACATCCGCCACACCTCGTTAGAGCATGGCGCGCGGGATACGTGATTCTGTTATTGGACGGCTTCGACGAACTTACGACTGTTGGGATTCAAGGCATATGGAAGCGACTTCAGGAAAGTCGCTACCGGGCTATGGAATCAGTTCGAGAGTTCGTTCGAGCCCAACCTACGGATGCGGGAATCATCCTAGCGGGCAGGGCACACTTCTTTGATAGCGACAGAGAAAGGAGGAGTGCGCTTGGGACAACTCCCGGCGCTATCGAGTTGACCCTGAACGAATTTAGCGACGATCAAATTCAGCGTTATCTAGAAAAGAAGGGTATTGCAGGCAGCGTTCCAAGCTGGATGCCTTCGCGGCCGCTCTTGGTTGCGTACTTGGCGACGTCGGGGATACTTGAGAAGGCAATCCTTGCGCAAGGTGACGGCACTCTGCATCCCGCCGCCATGGATCCCGCTCGGGGATGGGACCTGATACTCGATAAGGTATGCGCAAGGGAAGCAGAAATCGAGGCGGGCATCGATGGCGAGACTGTACGGAGAATTTTGGACAGGCTTGCGACTATGGCCCGCTCGAACCAAAGCGGGCTTGGCCCCCTGTCGCGCGAACAATTGGTCACAGCCTTCTTCGAAATCTGCGGTTATCAACCGGATGAGAAGGGAATGCTCCTCCTGCAGCGGTTGCCAGGGCTTGGAGTGGATCGTTCGGATGAAGGAACGCGCGTCTTCCTAGACGGTGAATTGGCGGACGCCTGTCGAGCCGGAGATGTTTTACGCTTTATATCTGATCCTTTCGGTACGAGCCCACACGTCTTTCGAGGCGCCGAAATTGCGCTAAGTACTTTGGGGATCGGACTGTCTGTAATCAAGGCCCAAGACTCTGGTGTCTCATCTGGAAAAATGAATGCTGTCATCCGCCGAGCGCAAGAACTGCAGGACCTGACGCTTCTGGTGCTGGATTTGGTGCGCATCGCGATGGAACTCGGATGCGCGATTGAAACTCCCATACAACTTGACGACATCTACATTCCTTACCTAGAGCTCCTACAAAAATCTGGGGACTGCTCCCGAGTGCACTTTCGTAGCTGTTTTTTCTCCACGTTAGCAATTGATACTGACGTAAGTGCTGCGGAACTCCCTCGATTCGAAGGATGTTATATCGATGAACTAGAAGGTCGTTCGTCACGTAAAGACCTCCCACCAGGCGTGTTCGACGACGCGTGCCAGTTTGAAAAATACTCGGAAGCACCCGAAACCACAAATGCCATCGGGGGGATGGATCTGCCGCTCGGCGCCAAAGTGCTGTTGACCATTCTGAGTAAAATTTACTTACGTAAAGGCTCCGGACGGAGAGAGAACGCGCTTCACCGTGGACTCGATCACCATGGGCGGCGATTGGTACCACCTGTGCTGAGACTTCTCCAGGGCCAAGGTCTAATATCACCCTACCGTCGGGGCGGAGCTGATATGACGATCTGGGTCCCTGATAGGACCAAGACTTCTCGTGTTGCTCGAATGATCACATCTCCCCGAACTTGTAACGATCAGCTTCTCAAGCAGGCATCAGACTTGCTATGAAGGCGGGCTCGCGGCGCTAAATCGCCCCTCTTCCACGCGCGCGCCGAGTGGCATTAATGACTTGGTTAATCTGGCGCGAGGTGAGTTTGTTCGTGCCCCTCCGCTGAGATTCCTCTCCGATCAGCCTGAGCACCTCCGGTTCTGGTACGGCACGTCGCACAACGTCAGCTATATCGAATGTTCGGGACTTCTTCCCGTTAGTCTTGCCAGCGTTCCGCAAAATGAATCCTCCAGTCCGAACCAACCAAATCGCTGACCGATTTAAGCTCGATAATACAACCTGCATCAACCACAAACAAAAGGGCGCGATTACTCGCGCCCCTTCAAACCGCTGCGGAGCTTCGCTCCGCTGGACAGGTCGAACGCCTGTCCCCACACGTGTATTGCTAGTCCCTGACCCCATCCATGAACGCCCGCAACTTCCGCGAGCGGCTTGGGTGGCGCAGTTTCCGTAATGCTTTGGCTTCGATCTGGCGGATGCGTTCGCGGGTTACTGCGAACGATTGGCCGACTTCTTCGAGGGTGTGCTCGGAGCCGTCTTCGAGGCCGAAGCGCATTTTGATTACTTTTTCTTCGCGCGGGGTTAGGGTGCGTAACACCTGCGAAGTCTGGTCTTTCAGGTTGACGTTGATTACGGCCTCGGCGGGCGAGACTACGGCTCGGTCTTCGATGAAGTCTCCCAGGTGGGAGTCTTCTTCTTCTCCGATCGGAGTTTCTAGCGAGATGGGTTCCTGGGCGATCTTCAGAACTTTTCTCACTTTCGCTACCGGGATGTCCATTCTCTTCGCGATCTCTTCGGACGTTGGTTCGCGGCCCAGTTCCTGGACTAGCTGTCTGGAGGTGCGGATCAGCTTGTTGATCGTTTCGATCATGTGGACGGGGATACGAATCGTACGCGCTTGATCAGCAATTGCACGAGTAATTGCCTGCCGAATCCACCACGTGGCGTACGTGGAGAACTTATAACCTCGCCGGTATTCGAATTTGTCTACCGCTTTCATCAGGCCGATGTTGCCTTCCTGAATCAGGTCCAAGAACTGCAGGCCCCGGTTGGTGTACTTTTTGGCGATCGAGACTACGAGGCGGAGGTTGGCTTCGATCAGCTCGCGCTTGGCGTGCTCAGCGTCCATGTCGCCCTGGATGATTTCGCGCTGTGTGCGCTTAAGCTCCAGGAACAACACACCGGCTTCGGTTTCCAGTTTTTCCAGTTCGCCGCGGACAGCACGCGATTGCTTCTTGTACTCCTTGCGTTGCTCTTCGCTGCGGGTGGCGTCGGCTTTCTTTTCCAGGTTCTGGATCTGGCGGTCGAGCGAGCGCATGCCGTCTACCGTGCGGTTGACACGGTCGATGAGGCGTTTGCGTTCGTTGTGGGTGAAGCCCAGTTTGCGGACGGCCAGCGACGTCCTCACCACGGCTCTCGCCAGTTGAATGCGGTAACGGCGATGGTCGCGGGGACGCTTCTTCTGATTTACGGCGGCAAGTTTTTCCTGGAGAGGCGCTACCTTGTGGTAGAGCTTTTCCATGGCGTGAATCTTGCCGAGGAAATCCTTCAGGCGCTTGTCGACGATCTCTTCGGTGATTTCCTCTTCGTCGAAGGTGACCAGCTCTTTGATGGAGCGGACGCCTTTCTCGAGGTCCTCGCCCAGGGCGAGGAGTTCGTTGATCACGATGGGAGATCGCGAAAGAGCTTTCAGGACGCGGTTCTGGCCGCGCTCGATGCGTTTCGCAATTTCTACTTCGCCTTCGCGGGTGAGCAAAGGCACTGTCCCCATCTCGCGCAGATACATGCGGACGGGGTCGTTGGTCTTTTCGAGCGCGCCTGGAGTCAGGTCGAGCTCAACGTCTTCGGAGGCGTCATCTACTTCTTCGAATTTTTTTTCCAGATCGGTCGAAGGGCCCTTCGAGCTTTCTAGAACGTCGATGCCCTGCGTGCCGATCGTGGTGAGCAGATCGTCCAGGTCTTCGGGAGAGTGCACATCGTGCGGGATGAGGTCGTTGACCTGATCATAGGTCAGATATCCCTTCTCCTTGCCAGTTTCGATCAGCTTTTTTATGTCGTCGTACTTGTCGTCAAGAGCCAAGACAGATTTTCCTCGGGTCGTCCACAGTGGGCGGACGCCAAACTATTCAGCGGTAGGAAGTTGGTACGGAGTTGTGCAAAGGCACAAGCCTTGGAAGTATAGCACGCAGAGGGATGCCCCTGCCTGCGCTATGGAGCCAAATTTTTCCGTCACCGACGCCGGATGTGTTTTCCGCTTAAAGAGTTAGATGACGGTCGAGGGCGATTCGTTCCAGGGGTTGGGGGGAAGATTGGAGGTCGCCTGGACGGTCCTGCAAGTTTCATTCTTTCGCGCCGCGGGCGAGGGCACGCGCGGGGAATGTTGGCGGGGCGATGGCGCTACGGTTTGGGGCGCCGCGGCGCTGAAAACAGGACGGTTACGGGGTTCGCGTGGTGGGGCGTGCGATACTTTGATCGGAATGCAAATTAAAGATCCGTCTCCGCGGCTGGCTAACGATCCGAAATCGGTGAAGGTCAACCTGACTACCGGGACCGGAGTTGAGATTGAATGGAAGGACGGACATCGGTCGAGTTATACGTTTCCGTTCCTGCGGGATGCTTGTCCTTGCGCGCTGTGCGATGACGAGCGGGATAAGGTGGGCCGAAAGCCAGGGGAGGCCGTGAAACTTGCGCCGGGGGCTTTGCCGCTGTTTAAGGCATCGGCCAAAGCGGTGTCGGCGGAGCCGGTGGGAAAGTATGCCCTGCGGTTTGCGTGGAACGATAATCACGATCTGGGAATATATTCGTGGGCTTATTTACGGGAAATTTGTCCGTGTACGGAATGCCGGGACACGGCGCATTCTGGCGGCTAAAGTATTTTCGACGCGCTTAAGCCGCCTCTTCAAAGTCAGAGCAGAGTCTCAAGTCGTCCCCGCCTCCCCTCAGAAGTGAAAACTGAGGCTGCCTTCCACGCGTCGGCTGGTCATCAGGTAATACTGGTCCGGGCCCATTTCGCTTTCCGCCACCGGATCGCGGCGGTTGCCGAGGTTGCGAGCGTCAACGCGAAGTTCCCAGCGCGGGGTCCGGTATCCGGCGCTGGCGTCGACGGTGGGAAAACCTTCTGCGGAGATGGTGTTGTCGCGGTTGAGAAAGCGGCTGCCGGTGTAGTTCATGGAAACACCTCCCAGGAATCCGCGGATTGGCGCATAGAACAGGCTTACTCCTGACAGATGTTGCGGCGACACTTCGATCCGCTTGCCGTCGAAGACCTCGATGATTCCGCTGCCGTCATCGGCCAGCTGCGAGAAATGAGTGAAGGTGGCATCGTGAAAAGTGTAATTCGCGCGGGCGACCAGGTTGTGCGGCAGAAGCAAGGAAACGCCAGTTTCGAAGCCTTTAAATTGTTCTTCTCCTGCGTTGGTCAGCGCCGGCTGGCCGTTGACTGAGGTGGCGACAACGAGGTTGGAAAAATTCATAAAGAAGCCCGACGCTTCCCATTCCATGCGGTGATTCCAGAACCGGCCCTTCACACCACCTTCCACGCTGCGGGAGGTCTCCGGTTTGAGGATGGTTTCGCCGCCTCCGCCCCCAGAATCGCTGTCGCCGATGCCGAAATCGATCGCCGCTGGTTTGAAGGTGTCGCGATAGTTTACGTAGAGACTGAGCGAGTCCTGATTGCGCTGCCAAGCCGTGAAGATGGCACCGACGTTGGCGCCAGCCCGTACGTCGGTGCGATCGTCATGGCTGGACGTCTCTGCGCCGGGATCCGCATCGTCCCGGGTTTCGCGCGTGACATTGAGCCGAACACCGGCGTCGATACGGAGGCGATCGATAGGGGTCCACTCGACCGCAGCGTAGGGGCCGAAGAAATCGCGGTGGTCGTGGATGGTGACGTCCAGAGTGGTGGGTTCGTCCACTCTCACTTCTTCCGATCCGTCGAAGGGCGCCTCGTAATCAAAGTCGGCTCCCTTGGCGTTGCCAGTCCCGTGCAAGTAGTCCATGCCGGCGAGAAACGTGACCGCCTTGGGAAGTTTCCAGGAGAAGTGCGAGTCGATATAGAAGTCGGTCAGCGTAATTTTCTCGCGGACGCCATGGGCCTCGGCATCGGGGCCTGCGTCGGGGTCGAGGGGCGGCGTGAGGAAACCGCGAAAGATGTCCTGACGGCTCTGCGAGAACGAGGCGCTGGTGGACCAAAGCGCGCCACCCACCTTGCGATCGAACCCTCCCAGGAAGGTGAAACGATGATCGTCGAGAAATGCGCCTGCAGGATTCTGATTGGCGTCGACCGGAACCTCGGGCAAGAGTGGATCGGATAATCGTCGAATTGGGGCTGCGCCCTCGTCCTCCTCACGCGGCCGCGGGCTGGGGGGATTCTGGTCGAGCCAATTTACGTCGACATTGAACCAGACGCGTTGGTCGTTGACCGGTTTGTTTCCGATGCGCCACAAGGCATGCCCACGGCGGAGGTCGGTGCGTTCGTCGCGAAAGCCCAGACGCTCGCCGTCGATCGAAAGGCGCGAATTCCATGCACCGCCAAGCGGGATGGGAGTCGAAAACGAGCCGCCGCCGCTGCCATAGCTGCCACCGTGAAGAGTCAAACTACGGCCCTCGGCTGCGGCGTCTTTATGGACGACCTGGATTACGCCGACAAATGAAGTGGCCCCGTAGGTCACCGGCGCCGGCCCGCGTAAGACTTCGATGTGGTCGATGTCATTGAGGTCGAGGGTCGTCAGGGCAGGATTGAAAGCGCCGCCCCAGGGAACACCATCGACCACGAGGAGAAATGCGTCGAATTCTTTCAAGCCCCAAAAAGCCGGGACTGAGCTGGCCGGTCCGGCATCGCCCCCTGGAGCGATTTCAACACCGGTGGCGGCTGACATGGCGGTGCGCAAATCGCGCGCGCCTCGGGCACGCAATTCGTCGCCACTGAAAACTTCAATGGGAGTCGGGACTTTTTCGGGATCTTCCGGCAGCCGGGTCGCGGTCACTTCCACCTGCTCTTTCACTGTAGGCAGCGGCGGCGCGGGAGGCCGCGCGGGGGTGGAAGTTTGTCCTAACGCGAACGTACTTGCGAGCAGGAATGCAGGCAAGAAAGAGCACTTACTCATGGCCCAAGCAGCTTATCGGCCGGGTATTTCTACTACCAGCCATAGTATTTATGGGAGTGGAAGGTGTGACGTGTGCGCCGCGAACTAACGCACGAGCCACTCGGTAATGCGATGGGTCTCCGTGAGGACCGGGCTGTAGAAGGCGGTGGCGCTGAGCACGAGAGCCAAAACAGACGGAATAATGTAGCCGCGGGGAGGTGAGTCGCCGCGAGCCGTGGTTTCGTTCCAGGCAAGCAAACGTGCCACTCTCTCGCTGATGGATCGGGGGCCGTTCACCAGAGCCATGGTGAAGGCGGGAGCGGCCTGCACGGGAATGAGACGCGAGAGTTTAATCAGGGCGGCGGCCAGGTCGAGGGCGTCGCGAGTGCTGGCGACGGCGCCGTCGTCGGCGGCGAGCTCAGCGGCTTCCTGCCAGGCATTTTCCAGGCCGGACATTCCGGGAAATGGCGAACAATGAAAGACCAGCTTTTTCAGGTTATCGCGAGAGCGCATGTGCGCGATTTCGTGCCGCACGGCAACCCGCAATTCGTCCTTACTCAGGAGCGCAACCGTCGCTTCGGAGATCAGCACGCGGGGTGAACAAACTCCCACGAGCGTGAGCGGCGGAGTGCCACGGCCGGCGCGGAAAGTGGGCGCGGTCACACCGGCATCCAGGGCGTTCGCTCCCTTCAGCCAGTCGGCGACCACACGCGCGGTGCGCATCTGTGCCGCGACCACGCGCAACGTGCCCAGGGCAAACAACAGCACACAACCCACTCCGAGGGCCAGGGGCAGCCCCATGTCTTCATTGATGGAACGCGGTTCCCGCAAAATGAAAGAAGGGACAACCAACACCAGCGTGACGAAGGCGGCCGTCAGCAGCGGAGAAACGCGCGACCAGAACAGCAGACTTGCCTGCCGCTGCGCGGCCGCAGTGCGCACAGATTTCAGATGTCGCCACCCGCCCACAACCAGCAGCGACAGCAGGCAGTAAAACAGCACGAAAAACGTAAGCGAAACCGCGATGCCCCGAAGGACAAACATTATTCCTGCTCCGCTTTTTTCAGTTCAAGCCGCTTGCGCTCCACCAGGAGCTGAAGCTCGTCGAGCAACTGCGCATCGTGCGCGCTGATCGCTTCCACGAGATAAGAAAGCGGGAGCGACGACGCGTCACCCGATCCCAGCAACTGCCGTATCCCCTCCACGGCCGCGACGCGGCGCAGCTCATCCGGAGTCTGGCGCGGAGAGTAACGAAAAGCCCGCCCTTCGGCGACGCGATCGAGGAGTTGCTTCTTGTAGAGGCGGTCCAGCGTAGTCATCACGGTGGTATAGGCCAGCGTGATCTTTCCGTCTTGGAGCAGTTCACGAACGGTAGCGCTGCCGCGGTCCCAGAGAGTGTTCAACATCTGCTGTTCGAGCGGTCCCAGCTGCGCGGCGGAATCGGCTCCGAAAAATGTGAAGACTTTTTTCACTGCGCCGTCTCAAAGGCCCTTGCATTATTGCAAATCCGCGGCGGACGGTCTATGGCAAAGAGGTTGAATCGCAGACGTCAGCATAGCGACGAGGATGGCGAAAGCTGCTTTCGTGCGCGCGCGACCCGTGCAATTCCTTGCAAATCGTTTGTAATTTCCACGTCGGCCCAGCCGGATAGTCGCTGCCGGACGCCGTCGGCGATAGTACCGCTGATCTCGAACACCAACCATCCACCTGGACGAAGTACATGGCGGGCCTGCGGAATCAGGCGCTCGATTACTTCCAGCCCGGTCGGCCCGGCAAAGACTGCGTTTCTGGGTTCGAATTTCCGCACCTCGAGTTGGACCTGCTCTTCTTCGGACTCGCCGACGTAGGGCGGGTTGGAAACGACGAAGTCGAAATCCCCGTAAGGCAGACCTGTCAGCAAGTCAGTTTGATGAAACGTGATTCGCGAGGTTAGTTCATGCCGCGCCGCGTTGGCGCTGGCAATCTCGAGAGCCACGGGCGAAATATCGGTGGCAAGAATTTCCGCTTCCGGTAGTTCTCTTGCCAGAGCAAGAGCAATCGCTCCCGAGCCCGTACCGACGTCTGCGATACGCAACGCAGCCGACCGTAGTGCCGGCGCTGCGGCGGCAGTCGCGGGGGCACCTCGCCCCTGGCCGGTCGTACCGTGGACCAGTTCCAGCACAGTCTCCACGACATGCTCCGTCTCCGGTCGCGGAATCAGCACTGCCGGTGAGACGATCAGATCCAACCCCCAGAATTCCTGGTGTCCGGTAATATACTGCGCGGGAACGCCGGTAGCGCGGCGGGAGAGCGCCTCGTCATAACGCTGCATTTCCTCAGCGGTCAGTTCACGTTCCGGATGCGCGAAGAGATACGCCCGGTCGCAGCCGAGCGTGAACATGATCAGAAGCTCGGCGTTCATGCGGGGAGAGGGAACGTTCTGCGCGGTCAGACGAACGGTTGCAAGATGGAGAGATTGGCGAAGCTGCATGGACTCATTTCAACATGGCGGGCGTAAAGACGAAAACGATTCAAGATTCTTTGCGCCACTCAAGAGAAAGAATCAGCGAACGATTTCCAAGGCCCGCCGCAGTCCTGGACCATATCGAAACACTGCAAAGTGATTGTCGAAGGAAGCGGCTCGGTCGATTCCCAGTCTGCGCATCACCGCGAAGCTCGTGCGATCCACGAGTGAAAAATCCTGATCGGGAAAGGCAAGGCCGATTTGCCACGCGATTTCGAGATCCGCCAAGCCAACCGGTTCGATGGGGACGACTCCCGCGCGCAGGCCTTCCCAGAACTGCTCTGCGGCCTTGCGATGAAGATGGTTGCGAAGGAGAAACCAGGTTTCCAGTAACACATGGTCGGTTGTGACCAGTACCTCGCCTGTCCCGAGGATCCCTTTCGCGCGCGCGTTGTCCATATCTGAGGCGTTAGCGGCGGCGTACCAAACCGAAGTATCGACAAACAAGCTCATGCGAAGGCTAGCGACTCCGGCTTCGTTCCAAATCTGCCGCGATCGCCTCTGCGATCATGCGGTCCTTGTCCTTGGCGATGTTGGTTGGCTCACTGGACCGGCCCAGATCGAAAATGCAACTCACGTCTACTTTCTTCCGGTGGGTACCCAGGTCCTTCTGGACGAGGCTGCGCAGGTATTCGGCAAGAGAAACGCCAAGCTCGCTGGCCCGCTGGCGTGCTTGCTTGTGCGTCTCGCGCTCCAGTGTAATCTGCGTGCGTGCCATCATGATGGCACCATCATAGCACACTTTAACAGAGACGTGGAGTTCGCACGCCCACGCTCGTGAAACGAAGTTCAAGGCTTAAGCGCTCGCCGCTCCTGCCTCGTTGTCCCTTTTTAGATTTTCCGCCTGGTAATGCGCAATCAGCGCGTCGATCAGCGGCTGAATCCTGCCGTCCATCACCTGTTCCAGTTGGTGGATGGTGAAGCCGATGCGGTGGTCGGTGAGGCGGTTTTGGGGGAAGTTGTAGGTGCGGATTTTTTCCGAGCGGTCGCCCGATCCGACCATCTGTTTGCGTTCCTTGGCGAGGGCGTCCTGCTGCTTTTGCATTTCGACTTCGTAGAGACGCGAGCGTAGGACTCGCATGGCTTTGTCGCGATTCTTGATCTGCGACTTTTCGTCCTGGCAGCTGACTACCGTGTTGGTGGGGATGTGGGTGATGCGGACGGCGGAGTACGTCGTGTTCACGGATTGTCCGCCCGGCCCGGAGGAGCAGAATGTGTCGATGCGCAGGTCTTTGGCTTCGATTTTGACGTCAACGTCTTCGGCTTCGGGAAGAACGGCTACGGTGATGGCCGACGTGTGGACGCGTCCCTGCTGTTCGGTGGCGGGTACGCGTTGCACGCGGTGAACGCCGCTTTCGTATTTGAGGCGCGAGTAGACGCGGTCGCCTTCGATCAGTGCGATCACTTCTTTCAGGCCGCCGACGCCGGATTCCGAAGTCGATAACACTTCCACTTTCCACTTCTGCATTTCGGCGTAGCGGTTGTACATGCGGAAGACTTCGGCGACGAAGAGCGTCGCTTCGTCGCCACCGGTGCCGGCGCGAATTTCGAGGATGACGTTCTTTTCGTCGTTGGGATCTTTGGGCAGCAACAGAACTTTTAGTTCTTCTTCGATCGCGGCGACGCGGGGTTCCAGCTTCGCGAGTTCTTCTTCGGCGTAGGCACGCATGTCGGCGTCGGTTTCGTCGATGAGCATGGCTTTGCTCTCGGCGATCCCGCGGGTCAGGTCTTTGTACTCGCGGTACTTTTCGACAATGGGCGCAATTTCGCTGTGGGCTTTGGCCGTCTTCTGGAATTTCGCGGAGTCGTTCATGGTCTCCGGCGAGGCCAGGGCCTGCGTCAACTCTTCGTATCGCTGTTCGGTTTGTTCCAGTCTCTCAAACATAAGTTCTCAGTTCCCGGTTCTCAGTTCTCAGTTGAAGCACATCGCTTAGTTGACACAGCCGCCCGCAGAATCCAGTCCGCTTGTTCTACGGTTGTTATTGTAGGGGTTTCACTGAGAACCGAGAACTGGGAACTGGGAACTGAGAACTATGCGGTTGGCACCGCTAGGCAATGACCAGTTCGCCGCCGCGCTCTTTTTCCAGCGCCATCGCTTTGTCGAGGGCGATGATCGCGCATTCTACCTGGCGGTCGTCGGGAGGCTGGGTGGTGATGCGTTGCAGCCAGAGGCCGGGAGCGGTCATGAGGGCGAAGAGCGAGCCGCG
Organism: uncultured Acidobacteriota bacterium; assembly: GCA_963799305.1. Lineage (GTDB taxonomy): Bacteria > Acidobacteriota > Terriglobia > Terriglobales > Acidobacteriaceae > Acidiflorens. The sequence continues at coordinate 56,579 of CAWCWX010000014.1, forward strand.
ATGTTTGGCGGCGAAACGGATGATTTCGTAAGAGGCGCCAGCAATCAGCGGCAGCAGCGCAATGCGGATTCCGAGGCGCGCCCCAAAGGTATGCACCGGTATCGCCATATAGACGAGCATGGAGATGATCATGACGGTCATCAGAAAGCTGGTGCCGCAGCGCGGATGATACGTGGAATATTTCTGGACCGCGCCTGTATCCAACGGGTCGCCATTTTCAAACGCGAAGACAGTCTTGTGTTCCGCGCCGTGATACTCGTAGACGCGGCGGATATCCTTCCACAACGAAACGCCCCATACGAACAGCAGGAAGAGTCCGATGCGAATCAGTCCATCGACCAGATTGAAGACGAACTGTTGGCCGAAGATCGGGTTGACCTTTTTCAGTTCCGTGGTCGCCAGCAGGGGCAAGAACTTGTACATGGCGATAAAGAACGCCAGGGAAAAGATGATATTGACAGCGGCCACCCAGCCGCTGATTTCAACTTTCTTGCCCTGCTCATTGGGGGGCAGTTCGTCGAGGGCGGCATTGGCGGAAAAGCGCAGGGCGCGGAAGCCCAGCGACATGGCGTGTCCGAGTGTCATTACACCGCGGACAACCGGCCAGGCCATCCATTTATGCTTTTCCGAGGGGCGTTCCAGCGGTTCGCTGTGGGTGACGATCTCTCCCGATGATTTGCGCACGGCAATTCCCCAGGCGTGGGGCGAGCGCATCATGACGCCTTCCATCACCGCCTGGCCTCCGACGAGGATTTCTTCGCCACTTTCCAGCGCAGGAAGAAGCTGAACCGCCGCCAGAAAACGCAAATGTTGCCGCCAACGCTGCATACGATTTAGATGACCCTTCGGGTAGGAACGACTCCCAGTGAGGATACCACAAAAGACTCTCATTTCTGCCACGCGGGCGCTTTTCGCTGCGGCTATGTTATTGCGGGGCAATGGATTATGTCCCCGGGCGGCCCGATCCCGTAAAATCCAGGAACGCTTATGCTCCTCTTTGCCCAGACTTCCGAGGCCATCGCGGCAACGACGAAGAAACTGGAGAAAACGGCGATCGTCGCCGACTACTTGCGGTCATTACCTGCGGAGAAGGCTGCGATGGCCGCGATCTTTCTTTCGGGGCGCCCCTTCGCGGCTTACCGGGAAACCACTCTGCAGGCAGGCGGGGCGCTAGTGTGGCGAACGATTTCGGACTTGTCGGGAAAATCCGAGGACCAACTCACTGCAAGCTACCGCCGTTATGGCGACGCGGGTGCCGTTGCCGCGGATGTGCTACCTCCGAAAGACCAGGCTGTTCTGTCGTTGTCGGACGTCCAAGCGGCGTTTGATCGTATGGCTGGGGCACGTGGGCCGGCGGCAAAGGGTCAAGTGCTTCGCGACTTACTCCTGCCGGCGACGCCCCTCGAAGCAAAATACATCGTCAAGATCATCAGCGGAGACTTGCGTATCGGGTTGAAAGAAAGTCTGGTGGAAGAAGCGATCGCGAAGGCGTTTGACTCCCCTCTCGATGAGGTGAAGCGCGCCAACATGCTGCTCGGAGATATCGGAGAAACGTTGCGGTTGGCGAAAGCGGGGAAACTTGCGGAAGCCCGGATGCGGATTTTCCATCCTCTCGACTTCATGCTGGCCAGCCCGGTTGAGTCGGCGGAGGAAGCGCTGAGCTATTTCGAAAGCGCGGCGGTGGAAGACAAATACGACGGCATCCGAGCGCAAGCGCACATCGCGAATGGCGAAGCGCGACTTTTCTCGCGCACTCGCGATCAGATTACAGAATCGTTTCCCGAATTGCCGCCGGCAATTGCCGGGCTGCCCGACGGAACCATCCTCGACGGCGAGATTGTGGCGTGGAGCCGGAGTGGGGCGGACACGCTTGCTCAACAAGCGTCCGCAGCGTCCGGCGAAGGCGGGGATACACAAGGGCGCGCGCTCCCCTTCAGCACGCTTCAGCAACGCCTCGGGCGGAAGCGTGTCAGCGAAAAAATGCTACGCGATGTGCCCGTCGCCTATCTCGTGTTTGACGTTCTCTGTTTTCAAGGGAATCTCTTGCTGGATCTTCCCCTCCGTGAGCGCGGACAAATTCTGGACGAACTGCTCGCCGCGCCACGCGCAGTCGTCGTTTCGCCTTCGCATGGACAAGCGCGGCTGGGATTCGCTGATGACCATCCGACCGAAGCCGCCGTTCTGCGCGCTCCCGTGTGGAGTGCGCACTCGTCCGAAGAGATCGAGGAATTGTTTGCCGCAGCCCGCGCCCGGGGCAACGAAGGCCTGATGATCAAAGATCTCGACTCGCTCTACACGCCGGGCAGGCGGGGCAAGTCGTGGCTCAAGCTCAAACGCGAACTGGCCACGCTCGACGTGGTGGTTACAGCGGTCGAGTATGGGCATGGGAAGCGTATCGGCGTCCTTAGCGACTACACGTTTGCGGTGTGGGACGGGGACCGTCTGGTCAACATCGGCAAGGCTTACTCCGGACTCACCGACGTCGAGATCGCGGAGATGACAGGGTGGTTTCTCCAGCATGTGACTCGCGATGAGGGGCTGCGTCTTGAGGTTGAGGAGCAGATCGTCTTAGAAGTGGCTTTCAACAACATGATGAAGTCATCCCGGCATGAGAGTGGATACGCGCTGCGGTTTCCGCGGATTGTCCGCTTGCGGCGGGATAAGCGGGCGGAAGATGCGGACACAATGGATACGGTGCGGGAGATTTTCGAACGGCAGGAAGGGTGAGTGCGCTTACGGCTGAATCGTTCGCGGATAAAATCCTGATTTCATCAACAACGGGCCGAGAACCACGGTTCGACGCAATTCAATGCGCCAGCGTCTCCTGCCGAGTTCTCTGGGTCACAGGTACTCCAGATGATCGGCGGGACAAAGACTTCATGGCGCTCATGTATGGTGGATTGCTCTGGGGAGTTCTTGCGGGATTGACCGTTACGGCCCGTTTCCGCCAGTGGCGAATTCGCAAGAGCGATTTAGCCGGGTCTGGTTGTTAACGACAAATCGAGCACGGTCATCGACGGGCCTGCTTCCGCCACGACTGATGGGGCGCATTTGAACTCTATCCGAAAGCCTACGGCGTCCTTCGCGAAAATTTGCTATCTTTCCCTACGTGCTCCGACACCCTGCTTTAGCCGCATTGGTCCTCATTTTGTTATCCAGCTTCGCCAAAGGCAAAGACAAAGAAAATTTCCAGCAGCCCGGCCCTATCCATCTCGGAAAAGACGGCCAGAAATGGGTCGACAAAACGCTCCACAAGATGTCCACGGAGGAGAAGGTTGGGCAACTGTTCATGATCTGGACGCGGGTTACGTTCATGAACGAGGCCGATCCCAACTGGATTCAGCTGCGGGATAACGTCCGCAAGTATCACATCGGCGGGCTCTGCATGAGCGTGCCAGTGGATGGGGCGGTGCTGCTTCGTAACCAGCCGTTCGAGGCGGCGGAGTTGCTGAACCGGTTGCAACGGTCGTCGCATCTGCCGCTGATCTTTGCGGCGGATTTCGAGCGCGGGGTTTCGATGCGGCTCTACGGTGCGACGGTCTTTCCGCATGCGATGGCGTTTGGGGCGGCGGGAAAACTGGAGGATGCGGAGGGGTTTGGACGGATCACTGCTCTGGAAGCGCGCGCCATCGGTGTGCACTGGAATTTCTTTCCCGACGCGGACGTGAACTCCAACCCGGCAAATCCGATTATTAACACGCGCTCGTTTGGCGAAGATCCGATGCAGGTGGGCGAACTCGTCGCCGCCTACATCAAGGGGGCTCACGAGGGCGGGATGCTGACTACGGTCAAACACTTTCCCGGACACGGCGACACGGCCACGGACTCGCATCTGGGCGTGGCGCAGGTCACTGGCGACCGGGCGCGGCTGGACGCGGTCGAGTTTCCGCCGTTTCAGCGCGCCATCGCGGCGGGCGTCGATTCCGTGATGGTAGCGCACGTTACGATTCCCTCGCTTGAGCCCGACCCCGGTCGTGTGGCGACCACCTCCAACGCAATCGTCACCGGCCTGCTCAAGGACCAGATGAAGTTCAAAGGCATCGTGGTGACTGACGCGCTCGATATGGCCGGGCTGACGCGGATGTATGCCAACGACATTGGCCGCGCGTCCGTCGACGCTTTCAAGGCGGGGAGCGATGTGCTTCTGATCCCGGTTGACCTGGATGCCAGCTTCCGGGCCATGGTGCAGGCGGTGAAAAGCGGCGAAATCCCGCGGCAGCGGCTGGATAGTTCCGTCCGTAAGATACTGGCACTAAAGGCTTCACTGGAATTGGAGAAGGCGCGACTCGTTGATCTCAGCCAGCTTCCAAAGAAGATTGGGAAGCCCGAAAATCTTGCCTTCGGCGAGCGGGTGGCCGATGAGGCGGTCACCCTGGTCCGCGATAACGGACTGGTGCTGCCGCTCCATGCTACTGCTACTGCCAGCGCCACGGGAACAACCGGTACGGCGCTTCCGTATCAGTCTGTGGTGGAGGTGCGTAATCGGCTGGTCGTCGTTATTTTCAGCGAAGACCTGCGTACCGAGTCGGGGCGGATGCTGGAACGTCAGATTCTAGCCCGGGTGCCCGACGCTCATGTAATTTACGTCGACACGCGGACGGCGGCGGGAATGACCGCGGACACTCTGGCCGCGGTGGATGCAGCCGAAAATGTGGTGGCGGCGGTCTATGTGATTCCTACGGCGGGGCGCGCGATTGCCGCGGCTGGAGGTCTGAAGAACAGCGTGTCCATGGCAGACGCCAACGCAACGCTGCTCAGCGCGATTCTGGAACATGCGGGGCCGCGTACCGCGGTGGTGGCGATGGGGAATCCGTATTTGGCGCAGGATTTTCCGGCGGTACAGAATTATCTGTGCACGTTTTCGAACGCCACGGTGTCAGAAGTGGCGGCGGTCAAGGCGCTGTTTGGCGAGATTGCAACGCACGGACACCTGCCGGTTACGATTCCGGGAATTGCGCCGCGAGGCGCGGGCCTGGAACGCTTCGCTGCAAACAGTTCAGGAGGCTCTTCTCATGCTCAGCCGTAATGTTTTTGTACGGATCGCGTCCGCCGCGGTGCTCGCCGCGCTCGTTGTTCTGCCCGCGTGCAGTGTCAATGTGAAAGATAAGGACAAGAACGGCGAAGCACACGTGGACATCTCGACCCCCATGGGCAACATCCATGTGAACGAACAGCCCGACATCCGCGAAACTGGTCTTCCTCTCTACGCCGGCGCCAGGCCCGCTCCGAAAGAGAATGGCGACGACAAGAAGAGCGCCAACGTCAATATCTCCGGGATGGGGTTTTCGCTCAAGGTGGTCGCAGCGGAATTTCAGTCGGACGATTCACCGGAAAAAATCACCGCTTACTACAACAAGGAACTGCAACGCTTCGGCAAGCCGATCCAATGCCACGGCCAGTGGACCGGCGGCGACGTCAATGCCGAGATGCACGACAAAGACGACAAGGATGGATCCAAACCCGTCTCCTGCCGCGACAACGGGAGTGGGGATTCGGTGGAATTGAAGGTCGGCACCGAAGCGAATCAGCACATCGTGGCCGTAAAGCCGGATGGCAAGGGGACGCGGTTTGCATTGGTGTACGTCCGGACACACGCGGGGAAAGACGACACGATTTAAGTGGGTGCTGGCGCCAGTTGCTCTCTTCGCGCGGCTGCGCTAGCTTCTGAAGAGTGGATCATCCTTGCGAACAGTGTGGCGCCGCGGTGGAAGATGGGCGTCCCTTCTGCCCCAACTGCCGCGCTCCGCAGGTGCGAGTCGAGTTTGCGCCTCCGCCACCGGCCGTCCTCGCTTCCTCACCTGAGGTCGGCATTGAACCGGATAGTCTAAAGGCTGCGAATCTGCGTTCGCCGGCAGATCCTGCCTTTTCGCGAACCGCGCTTCAGGCGGGGTTGCTGGGAGTGATGGCCAACCTCATCCCGTTTGGTCTGGGGATGGTGCTTACCGGAATCCTGGCGGCGCTGCTCTATCAACGCGCCCATGGCGGAGGACTTCGCGTCGGGAAGGCATCTCGCCTGGGGGCCGTGGCGGGGGCGATTGCGTTTGCGGCGACATCGTTCTTGACGGTACTGGTGGTCGTCTTGCTGCATTCGCAGCAGCAATTCCACGACTACATGATGAAAGCGCTGGAACAGAGTGTGGCCAACCGGTCCGATCCCGACGTGCAGACTTTCCTGCAATGGCTGCACACGCCGCAAGGCTTCGGAATCATCCTCGCGTTTGGCATGGTGGGGGCGCTGCTGCTGTCGATGTTGCTCTCGGCCGTGGGCGGCGTGATCGGGTCGGCGCTGTTCCGCGACCGCAATCGGCCGCCATTTTGACACCGACCTTGCTGGAACCCCTGTCGCCCGCGTATGATGCGGCGTTCATGACTTCACGAAATCCAGAGCGCGCAGTCGAAATTCGCGAGAAATCGCAGCTCATGTCGGCATCGGAGATTGAGCGGACGTTGATCCGGCTGGCGCATGAAATTGTCGAGAAGAATAACGGGATCGAAGACCTGGCTTTTGTCGGCATCCGGCGGCGGGGCGTGCCGCTGGCGGAGCGGCTGGCCAAAATCATCCAGCGCATTGAAAAGAAGCCGGTGCCGGTAGGGACGCTGGATATCACGCTTTATCGCGACGATCTTTCCACTCTCGGGCCCAAGCCGGTGGTGCACAAGACCGAGCTGGAATTTCCAGTCGCCGGGAAGTCAGTGGTGCTGGTGGATGACGTGCTTTATACCGGACGCACGACGCGCGGAGCCCTCGACGCTTTGTTCCGCAGCGGTCGGCCGAAGCGAGTACAACTTTGTGTCCTGATCGATCGCGGGCATCGCGAGTTACCGATCGAAGCGGCCTTCGTCGGGCGGATGGTGCAGACCACGGACAACCAGATCATCGAGGTCAAGCTTCGCGAAGTGGACAACGCGGAGAAAGTTCTGTTGATGGAAAAACAGGCGTAGTGAGAACCGCATGAGCGCAGCCCGAGGTTCGCTGCTCGGAATCGAAGACCTGAACGCAGCGGAGATCCTGAAAATCCTGAAATTCGCGCGGCGCATGAACCCGGAGAAGCCGCGCCCGCTGCTGAAGGGCAAGCGCGTCATACTGCTTTTTTACGAGGCTTCGACCCGCACCCGCAGTTCGTTTGAAATCGCCGCCAAATTGCTGGGCGCGCATACGATCTTGATTCAGTCCTCCGGATCGAGCATTGAAAAAGGCGAGTCACTGCTCGACACCGGATACACGGTGCGCGCGCTGGGCGCCGATGTCATCGTGATTCGACATCCCAACGCGGGCGCGCCCCATGTTATGGCGCGGCATATCGACGTGCCCGTGATCAACGCCGGTGACGGACTCCATGAACATCCCTCGCAGGCGCTCCTCGATGCCTATACCATCTTACGCAACAAGAAAAGATTTCAGGGATTGCAGGTCGCGATTGTCGGCGATATTTTTCACAGCCGGGTGGCGCGTTCGGCTTGCCATCTGCTGAGCAAGTTTGGAGTGAAGACTATCCTGTGCGGTCCGGTGGAACTGTTGCCGGATATCGCGTCCACGCTGGCGCCAGGGGTGCGGGTGACTCGCCACATCGAAGATGCGCTACGCGGGACGGATGTGATCATGCTGTTGCGCGTGCAGAAAGAACGGCTGGCGGGGATGAAGATCGATCTGCCTGACTATATCTCCCGCTACCAGATGACCGCGGCGCGTCTAAAGACTGCGAAGAAAGACGCGATCGTGATGCATCCTGGACCGATCATTCGCGGCCTGGAACTGACCAGCGACGTGGCCGACGGCGTTCAGGCCCGCATCTTGGATGAAGTGAAGAATGGCGTGCCTACGCGGATGGCAATTTTAGCTAGGGCGGCGGGGAAGATGCGGTGAAAGGCAACTCGGCGTGAATCCGCGGAGAATGAAGTCAGCAAAGGATTGAAGTGAAGACGAAGTCCACAAATAGTCTGCTGATCAAGGGCGGCCACGTGATTGACCCGGCGGCGAAGATCGACGCTGCTATGGACGTCCTGCTCGAAGGCGGCCGCGTCGTAGAAGTTGCCGCGCCGAACAAGATCAAAGGCGCGGACGAAAAATTCGACGCGCGTGGACTGGTGGTTGCGCCTGGGTTTATCGATCTGCATGTGCATTTGCGTGAGCCCGGGCAGTCACACAAAGAGACGATCGCCACGGGGACCGCGGCGGCGGCGGCGGGAGGATTTACTTCCGTGTGCACCATGCCAAACACCGTGCCGGTCGTGGATTCCGTCGAGTGGGTGCAATGGCTGCGGTCACCGGAACGGAATGCGGTGGTGAACGTGTTTACGATCGCTGCCGCAACGCAAGGGAGTAAGGGAGGGGTGCTCACGGATTTTCGATCCTTACAACGCGCCGGCGCCGTCGCGGTTACGGATGACGGCAAGCCCATCCTTGACGATGACATGATGCGGGCGGCGCTGGTTTTGGGGGCCGAACTGAATTTGCCGGTCGTGCAGCATGCCGAGGATACGCGGCTGACTGAGCACTGTTCTATGCACGCGGGCGCGCGGTCGTTTCGTTTGGGCCTGCGCGGGATGACTTCCTCCGCGGAAGCGAATATTGTCGAGCGCGATGTTCACCTCGCCATGCAGATTCCGAATGCGCGCATGCACGTAGCGCACATCTCGACTGCCGACGCGCTCAAGGCGGTGCGCCGCGGCAAACGTTCGCGAAGCCGCGTGACCTGCGAGGTTACGCCGCATCACTTTGCGCTGACCGATGATGATGTCCGCGATTATGACAGCCGTTACAAGATGAATCCGCCGCTCCGTTCGGCATCGGATCTGGAAGCGATTCTGGTGGCACTCGCCGACGGTACGGTTGACGCAATTGCCACCGACCATGCGCCGCACGCTTCGCACGAGAAAGAAATGGAATTCGAGCTGGCGGCGTTCGGCATCACCGGTCTGGAAACGGCGCTGGCGCTGGCGATTACGAAACTGCACAACAAGAAACATATTCCCCTGGCTCGCATCGTAGAATTGTTTACCGCCGGCCCGGCGCGCTGTTTCGATCTACGCGGCCGGGGCTCGCTGGCGCGCGGCAGCTTCGCCGACGTCACTATCTTCGATCCCAAGAAACGTTGGACGTTCGAGGCGGCAAAGTCACTTTCCAAATCGAGAAACTCGCCCTTTGATGGGTGGCAGTTCACGGGGAGAGTGATGGCCACCATCGTCGATGGACAGGTCGTACACCGCGCCTGAATGTGGTTTACGGCTCTTCGGGTAATCGGGAATCACAAATCACGGGAACGCCGTTATCGGTGATGGCTCAGCTATGCGGTCTTGATCAGCGGATTGCCTGGAGAAACCTGGCCATAGCGTTGCATTTTGGCGGTGAGGCGGTCTTTATCGGCGCCCGAGGCGGCGGCTAAACGCTTGCGAAGTTTCTGAATTTTCTCGGCACGTGTACGGCGACGGCGAATTTCAGGACGGCGGCTGGGTGCGGACATGAAGTCTCCTTAGCTTGACGGCGAGTGTTGATTATAGGTGCGAGGGCGTGGACATGGCAAAGCCGGGAGGCCAGCGACCGGGACTACAATCCGCCGTGTCCCCCGCGCCGGGCAACCTGCCGGCGATTCCAGCAGCCGAGCATCAGGGCCTCTCGCCGCCCTATCCAATCGGTTCAGGCGCTGGCGGCAATGGCGGCTGCTCCGGCGGCGTCTCAATCACCGGCGGCATTTCCGGCGTCGGCGGAACGGGAGGAGCCGGATACACCAACGCTCTCAGATTCGGATACCGCGCCGCAAAGAAATACATCGCGTAGGCGGGAAAGAACACGGTGGCAGGCGTGGCCACCAGTGCAATCGTATAGATCAGCACCAGCGCGGCGATAATCCCGAAAATAATCGCCAGGCTGATCGTAGTGACGTTCCACGTGAGTCCCGCCGCTGCGCCCCCGACGATCACCGCCACGCTCGGACCGACAATGATTAACGCGGGAATTATGGCGAGGATGGAAAACATGATCCACGCCGCAATCGCCATCACGAATTTCAAAAGAAGATAGCCCACAAATTTGCCGAGTTCCCCGCCCATCAGCCCAAACAGCCGGCTCCAGGCGTCGGCGAAATCAAGATCTTCGAGCGCCATGATCGGCACCAGAAAATCCCGCGACAGCACTTGCACCACGAGCGCCGCCAGCGCGAAAACCAAAACGACCAATATCAGCAAGAGCACGCCGCCCGCGATCCCGGCGAGGTGGCTCGAAGGATCCCTCATGGCTCTCGCGGCGCCCATCACCATCAAGGGAATGCCGACGAGCATGCCGAAAAACACGGCGCTGGAAATCATCAGGACCAGTTGCCACAGAAAAAAACGCCGCCCGGCGCGGTGCCACCGCCCCCAGGCATCACCAATGGAACATTCCTTCCGCAGCACCGCGTCGAACAGAATGAAGCGAAATACGCTGTTGATATAAAGGAAGACGAAGAACAAGACGAGCGCCACCAGCGCCAAGATGGCGATCAGGCCGGCGAATTGCGCGATGCGCGCGGGATCGATGTGGGGGAACGGCGGAGCCATGAACTCCTGGCCAGTTCCGTGCCGCCGCGAGGTCAGTTTGTCCAGGTTCCCGAAGCTGCAGCTGCCGACATGCAGTTCGCCGGCCAGAATTCCAACCAGTGCCAGCCTGCACCACTGTCCAAAGCGAAACGGAGAAAATAGTTGCTGCCGCGTGTGCTGCAGTGCAGGCTGAACGCAATCGACGGCGGACACGAACACGGAAGCACTCTCCTTAACAGCGCAGCCTAATCCGGCGGAGAGTGGACGTCAACAGGCATTCCAGAAAGCGAACCGCAATTACTCGTAACGCAGCGCTTCCACGGGATCGAGATTCGCCGCTCGCGACGCCGGAATCAGAGCGCTCAGCACGCCCACCACCAGCAGCACACTGGCCGAAATCATCAAGGTAAAGAGTGAAATCTTGAGGTGAATGTCAGCCTTGCCCGAGGTGTCTTCGAACAGCGGACCCATCAGCGGCAGCGTGCCCACCGCCGCTGCCACAACGTACGACACGATGATTCCGATCGCTCCTCCGAGCAGCATGATCAGTAGAGTCTCGGCCAGAAATTGGGTCTTGATGTGCCATTTGCGTGCGCCCAGCGCCCGCCGCAGCCCGATCTCGCGGATGCGTTCATCCACCGAAACCAGCATGATGTTCATCACTCCCACGCCGCCGATCCCGAGCGTAAGGATACCGATAAAGATCAGCAGCCCCTGCAGTCCGATAGTGATGCCATTGATCACCGGGCGGAATTCTTCGCGCCCGAACATCTGAATCGCTTTCTTGTCAGTCGGAGAAAACTGCTGACGCGTCGCGACGGCGGCGAGCACTTGTGCCATGGCACGCTGTTCGAACTGCGGAGCCACCGGCTCGAAAATCAACACTGCGGCCTGTTTCGTGTTCCACAAATCGCCCGCGGCAGAATAAGGGATCCATGCCGACTCATCGTCGCTGGAGAAATAATTACTGAGCTGAATCTTGCGTTCCATCGTACCGATGACTGTAAACCGGACTCCTCCGATGAGTACGGTCTCGCCCACCGCTGGCCGCCCGCTGAATAATTGCTCCCGCACGCGACCGCCCAGAAAGACCACACGCCGGCGCTCGAGTTGGTCGAGTGAGTTGATCCATCGCCCCTCAGACGGTACTTCGTTGCGCATCTCGCCATATTCCGGGCAGACCCCGCGAACGGCAGCAGTTCCCACCATCCGGTCGCCGTAGGCGATGCCTGGGCGCCGTACCGTTTCAAGACAAGCGTGTTTCACGAAGTTCGCCGTCTCCTTCACCATGTCGAGGTCGGCTTGCTCGAAGACGACTTTTTTTCCCGCTCTCTGGCCGCCTGGCTGCTCGCTGGTCTGTTGTGGCCAGCAAATCACGGCGCCTTTGCCGAAGGCATCAAACCCTCCGGCCAGAATTTCGCGGAAGCTCCCGCCATAGGCAATCAAGAGCGTAACGGTAGCGATGCCCCAAACGATGCCGAGCATGGTGAGCGCGCTGCGCGTACGATTACGCCGCAGCGCCGTCCAGGCTTCGTTGAAGATTTGAAAAAGCATTGCTCGTATCCCGGAGGGCACGTTCAGCCGTGCCACTAGCCGATTTGTATTAACTCGTGCCTTCTCGTCCGCAATCATTCCTTCTCACGGGCTTTGGACGCGAGTTTGTGGCCTTACTTCTTCAATGTGACTTCTGCAATCTGCAATTGAATCATTCCTACCCACCCGCCTCATGCCGCAACGCCTCGATCGGATCAATTCCTGCCGCCCGCCGCGCCGGATACAGCGCCGACAGGATCGCGATCGTTCCCAGCACTGCCAGCGACAACGCGCCCGTCTGCCACGTCGGCAGCAATCCGGCAAAGAAATCGGGCATCGGAAGCAGGTCTACCAACGCGCAGAAGCCGAAGGCGACGATCAGTCCCACGCCCCCACTTACCAGCGCGACAATCAGCGCCTCCAGAAAAAACTGCCGCAGAATGCTATGAGCGGGCGCGCCCAACGCTTTGCGCACTCCGATTTCGCGTGTCCTCTCCTGCACCGCCACCAGCATGACGTTCATCACTCCAAGGCCCCCGAGGAAGAGCGTCACGATCCCGACTGCCCCGAGAAAATACTTCATGCCATCGGTCATGGTTCGAAACGCTTGCGCTTCCTGGATTGTGTCCCATATCGGGCAGGCTTCTTTGTCCGCGGGGTCGTAGCCGTGCAGCCGCGCCAGCACGTGGCGGATTTGTCCTTTGCAGGATTCGTGCTGCTCGACTGATCGCGGCACCACCAGCAACTGGTCAAACGTTTCCGGTGTGCCCGGAGGCTTGTCGGGAAAATCGCGCCGCATGGCCGAGAAAGGGATGAAGATTTTGTTGATGTCCCAGCCGTCGTAACTCGAGTTCTGTTTTTTCGACGACATGACGCCGATTACGTTAAAGGGAATATCGTTCAGGTAAACGTACTGGCCAAGGGACGGCCGGCTTCCGAATAATTGCTTCTTCGCGTCGGAGCCTAGAAAAGCGACGCGGCGGGACTCCCGAATGTCGTCGGAATTGTAAAAGCGCCCCTCCGCGACATCCAGACTGCGAATCTCGGCAAACGCCGGCATCGAACCAGTCACGGTGAAGGCGGCGGCGTTGTAAGCGGTGTGGGAACGCACGTCATTCTGTTCGAGTTCTGGGATCGCGTACTGGCAGTCTGGGGCCTCGGATTCAAGATGAGGAAGGTCTGAGTCGACCCAGCGAACCAGGCGTCCAGCGCGGGCTCCGCCCGCTTGCAAACTAGTGCGTCCGTGGAAGACGATCATCAGATCGCGGCCCAGCGTCGCTGCCTGTTTAGCTTGTCCAACCCGCATCCCTTCACCCGCCGCGGTCATCAGCACGATCGACACTACACCCCACGCAATCCCGAACATGGTCAACAAGGTCCGCACGCGGTGCGCCCAGAGAGTCCGGAACACATCAGAGATGAGATCGCGCAAAGACATGCAATGGATTCGACGAAGGCCGCGGGCAAATGAGAGCGGTCTCTCCCCTAAATAGAGGTACGCAGATCGGAGGAGGTTGGTTCCAGCGGTTTCATTGAAAGAATGGGCCTAAGGCGCGATTGGCGCAGAGAGAGCCGAAACCCGATCCCACCATCCCTGGAACTCATTGAGCGCGGCCTCACATTGCTGACGATGGCGCTCCTTGCGATCGCGAACCCGCGTGGCGAGCGCTGGCAACAAGTCAAACGTTATGTTGGCGGGCTGAAAGTTTTTGGCATCGGCCTGCGTGACGTAATGAATCAGCGACCCGAACGCGCTTGCCCGTGGCGGCGGCGTGGGCTCGCTGTCTGCCGCCATCGCCGCGGCATTCAGCCCGGCCAGCAGTCCTGTGGCGATGGATTCCACATACCCTTCCACGCCGCAAATTTGTCCCGCAAAAAGCACCTGCGGATGATTCTTCATTTGCAGAGTTGGCGTGAGCAGCGTGGGCGAGTTGATGTAAGTGTTGCGATGAATTTGTCCATAGCGGAGGAAGCGGGCTTGCTCCAGCCCCGGGATCAACCGAAGCACACGCCCCTGCTCGCCAAATTTCAGATGATTCTGGAAACCGACAAGATTGTAGGAATCAGCCCGCAGATTTTCCTGCCGCAACTGCACCGCAGCATACGGAATGCGACCGGTTCGCGGGTCTTTCAGTCCGACCGGCTTCATGGGACCAAAGCGCAAAGTGTCGCGACCGCGGCGAGCAATCTCTTCGATCGGCAGGCAACTCTCAAAGTAGTTCAGCTTCTCCCAATCTTTCTCTTCGACCGAATGCGCCGCCAGCAGCGCGTCGTAGAACGCATCGTACTCATCTTTCGACATCGGGCAGTTGATGTAATCCGCCGAACCCTTGTCGTAGCGGGCCGCCAGGTACACCTTGCGCATATCGATGGAATCGGCTTCGACGATGGGGCTGATGGAATCGTAGAAGAAGAGCTGCGTAACAGCGGAGTCCTCGGTACACAATCGAGAAATCTCCTGCGAGAGAGCGTCCGACGTAAGCGGGCCAGTTGCGATGATTGTGATGACACCGGGTTCGATCCGCGCGACTTCTTCGCGGTGAATGTGAATCAGGGGTTCGCCGGAAACTACCTCGGTAACTTTTCGCGAGAACTCGGCCCGATCCACCGCGAGCGCATGTCCGGCGGGGACGGCTGTGTTGCGTGCAATCTCCAGCAACACCGATCCGGCGCGGCGCATTTCCTCTTTCAGCAGCCACGGCGCGGTGTTCTCGCTGTCGGACTTCAACGAGTTGGAGCACACGAGTTCGGCGAAGTCGGCCGTCTGGTGCGCGGGCGTAGTCTGCACCGGTCGCATCTCAAAGAGGTCCACGGCAATGCCGCGTCGTGCGCACTGCCACGCCGCTTCCGAACCGGCGAGACCCGCGCCGATAATTTTTACTCGCGTACTCAAGGTGCTTTGGCCGCCATTTTTTGCAACGCGTCTCCCATCAGCAGGACGCTGCGCCACTCATCCATGAACTGTCCGCCCATCGCTTTGTAAATATCGATCGCCGGTTTGTTCCAGTGGAGAACCTCCCATTTCAGCAAGACGCAGTTTTCATCGCGGGCCACGCGTGCGACCCGAGCAAGAAGAGCGCCCCCGATGCCGCGCCCGCGAAAAGCCGGGCGCACGAAGAGGTCCTCAAGATAAAGTCCTGGGCCCCGCCACGTCGAATAGTAACCGAAGAAGAGAGCGTAGCCCGCGGGCTTACCTTCCCATTCCGCGATGAGCGCTCGAAATTTCGGCGCCGCGCCGAAGCCGTCGCGGGCCAGATCTTCGGCCGTTACGCGGACTTCGTCCGGTTCCTTCTCGAAGTCAGCCAGTTCAAAGATGAGCGATCGGAGCAGCGCGGCATCGTCGACGGTGGCAGGGCGAATGGTGAGCATCTGGGGAGTCACGCTGCCATTTATTATAGGGGTGACACGAAAACGGAGAACCCATGGCGCGCATCAGCCTGATTGAACCGGAGCAGGCCAGTCCGGAAGTGAAGGAAATTTACGACAGCAAATTCAAAGGCAAGCCCGGCAGTATCCAAAAGGCACTCGCCCATCGGCCTGCGATGCTCGGAAATTTCCTAGGCTTCTATGCCAGCGTGGGTCGTTCGCTCGACCGCAAACTTTACGAACTAGTGTATCTGCATACCTCGCTGATCAATGGCTGCTATTACTGCACGAAACATCACATCGTGGGAGCAAAGCGCGCGAGCTTGAGCCTCGATCAGATGAAATCCTTGAAGCACGGTGACTATTCGATCTTCAGCGTCCCCGAGCAAGTGGCCCTGCGCTACTCGGAGAAGCTCACCCGCACTCCCGACGCCGCCACCGACGCTGATTTTGTCGAACTTAAGAGGCATTTTTCAGACGAACAGATCGTCGACCTGCATATGCTGATCGGCCTCGCGAATCTAACAAACCGCGTCACTGGCCCGCTTGCGTTGGACCTGGAATTCACCGCCGAAGAACTCTGAGGAACGCCGCCCAAAATAGCGCGCCCCAAGCGTAGCGCCGGCCTCGCCGGCTGTCCCGAGGGCACCTTGCCCTCAGCGTACGAGTCTCTTAGCTAGTCCACGCTCCAACCGCTTCAGCGGCGGTACATGAAAGCCCGGCACGTCAGTGCCGGGAGGGCATAGAAAACGAATAGAGTCCGCTTCAGCGGATGGCACCAGTTTCGTAGGGGCACTAACCGCGTTTACAGAATTACTCTCTCGTCCCCCACCCGCCGCGTCACTCGTTCCCGGTCGAGATACTCCAACAGCGGGATCGCATACTTACGACTCACCCCTGTCAGCTCCTTGAACCGGGAAACATCGATCTTCGGAGTAGTGCCTTTGAGCGCGGCAATTTTCCTCCGCAACTCCGCCAGCGCGCTTTGATGAAAAACGAGATCGTCGGATATCTTGACCAGCACCTTTTCACGCAGCAGCAGCGTCATAATTTTCTGCGCGCGAACCTTATCCACTTTCAAACCCGCCAGGACTTCCTTCAACGACGGCACTTTGAGTCCAGCTTCGGCAAATGCACGTTCGATGATCTGCTTCGATTCGGATTCCTCGTCCTTCATTACGACGCCGCGTCCGGGCAGGTGGACAATTTCTCCGGCAACTTCCAACTTTTTGTCGCGAACCATTGTGTCGAGGGCGGCGGCGAAGATCTCCGCGCTCACTTGAACTCTGTCGCGCAATTCTTCCTTGTCGAGGGCGGCGGCGAAGGCCTCCGCGCTCACTTGAACTCTGTCGCGCAATTCTTCCTTGCCGATGCCGGCGACGAGAAGATTTGCCCGCTGGAACTCGAGCACTTGATGCATCAATAAGGTCATCAGCAGATCGAACAACCCTGCGGTCAAGAAAGTATCGTCAATGCGGCGGACGGTTCCCCTCTGTAGCGATCCAGCGACCAGCCGCAGGATAACTTCTTTCCGCCATCCGGTTTCGATGCTCGCCTGCGCTAACGACAGGCCGCGCATGGCGCGCCGGGCAATGCGGGCCTCGAGCATTGTTTCCGCCGAAGCGGCCTCTACTGTCTTTAGAAATTCCTGAACGCCATGCATTTTCGAGATGGGCGCCGCGTCCAGCACAACCCCGCCGCCGATCGTGACCACCGGAGAAAACTGCCGCAAAATAAAACGATCTCCGGGCAGCAGCAGCGTCGGTGCCGCCAGCTTTAGTCGCGCATAGGCCTTCTCGCCCGGAGCGATCTGTTTTGCCCCGAAGAGATGCACTTCCGCTATCGTCTCCATCGTGTATGCGTGAAAGTGCACCCGAGCGCGGTCCTTCAGCGCTTTGGCCGAGGCGAGTAAGTTAAGAACGACGTCAATCCGCGAAGTGGATTGGAATGTATCCGGCGGCGCCAGAGTCATGCCACGAGCCAGATCATCGGTAGCGATCGCCGCGAGATTCAGCGCGGTACGCTGCCCGGCGACCGCACGCTCCGCCGCCAAACCATGCACCTGCACGCCTCGAACCCGCAGGCGCTTGCCCGTGGGAAACACTTCCAGTTCTTCTTCTTTCGAAATAGCTCCGGAAACGAGTGTGCCCGTGACGACAGTGCCGAATCCCTTCATCGTAAAGACGCGGTCGATCGGCAACCGCGCCAGAGCGGTGGAATCCTTTCCGGGAACTTCCCCTGCGACTTTCACCAGCGCCAGGCGCAGCGCATCCAGCCCAGCACCAGTTGTCGAACTCACAGGCACAAGCGGCGAAGTCGCCGTATCCAGAAACGATCCGCGAAGAAAGTCTTCCACTTCCAGCCGCACCACTTCCAGCGTGTCGGCGTCGACGGCATCGGATTTTGTTAGCACAGTGATTCCGCGCCTGACCGCCAGCAGCCGGCAGATATCGAAATGCTCGCGGGTCTGCGGCTTGATCCCCTCATCGGCTGCGATCACCAGCAGCACAAGATCGATCCCACCGACTCCCGCCAGCATGTTACGAACGAAGCGCTCGTGTCCCGGCACATCCACGAATCCAAGCCGCAGAATTTCGCCGTCAGCCGCTGCCAATTCCAGATGCGCGAATCCAATGTCGATCGTGATCCCGCGCCGTTTTTCCTCTTCCAGCCGGTCTGCATCGATGCCAGTCAGCGCCTTCACCAGCGACGTCTTCCCGTGATCAATGTGCCCGGCCGTGCCGACGATTACGGACTTCATCGGTGAACAGTATAGACGTGGGTGAGTGTAGGTCGGGCTCACGTGTGGGACTGGAACTCCTACCCGACCAATGATTCGGCAGGAAGCATTCTTCCGGAAAGTAGCCGTAGCGAAACTCGAGGGCACACATTAAACGCAGCACAGACCTAACTCAGCCGCGAAGCGCTTTTGTTCTGAACGGAATTTTTTGTCATTCCTCAGCATCGACTTCAGATCTTCTGCAACCTCTGCACATCGTGTACGCCCGGAATCTGGCGTACGCCGTTGATGATCGTCTGCAGATGCTTGAGATCGGCGATTTCCAAGACGACGTCGATGCTGGCCTGTCCGTTGCTGGTGCGGGCTTCGATGTTGCGGATGTTGGTGTTCTGGTCGGTGATGATTGACGTGATCTGTTTCAGCATGCCGAAACGGTCGTCGCAAAAAAGAGTGAGCTTGACGGGATAGGCGATGGGCTGGCCTTCTTTGTCGCTGCTCGCCCATTGCACGTCGATCCGGCGGTCCGGTTCGTACAATAGATTAGTGACGTTCGAGCAGTTGCTGGCATGAACCGCTACGCCCTTGCCGCGAGTTACGTAGCCAACGATCCCTTCGCCGCGGATCGGGTTACAACATTTCGCGCGATAGACCAGCAGGTCGCCGAAGCCTTTTACGATGATGGCGTTGTTATCTCCGCCAAAGACACGGCGGACGACACTAGTAAATCCGCTGCTGGGTTGTTCTTCGCCTTCCGGCAGTGGACCGGCGCCTTCGGGAGCCAGCTTCGCCAGTACTTGCCTGGCGGAATATTTGCCGTAACCAATGGCAGCGAGCAGGTCGTCAGTGCGGCCCAGTCCGTATTCTCCCGCGGCACGGAGCAGATCGGCGTCTTTGATCGACTTGAGCGACATGCGGTATTTGCGCGCTTCTTTTTCAATCAGCTTCTTGCCGATTTCGATGGCGCGCTCCTGCTGATGCAGGTTGAGCCAGTGCTTGATCTTGTTGCGCGAGCGCGACGACTTTACGATCGCCAGCCAATCGCGACTGGGCTTGTGTCCGGGCTGGGTTAGGATTTCGACGATATCGCCCGACCGCAGCTTGTGGCGTAGCGGGACCATCCGTCCGTTCACTTTCGCGCCGGTACAGCTGTGACCGACTTCGGTGTGGATGGTGTAAGCGAAGTCGATCGGCGTCGAATCGCGCGGCAGGACGATCACCTTGCCCTTCGGCGTAAAGGTGTAGACCTCTTCGGGATAGAGGTCGATCTTTAAGGTGGAGAGAAATTCGTTGGGATCGGAAACGTCGCGCTGCCACTCGACTACCTGGCGCAACCACGCCAGGCGCTGCTCGTCCTGCGCGGAGACAGCGCCGTCTTTGTACTTCCAGTGGGCGGCGATGCCCTCTTCGCACATCTTGTGCATTTCTTCGGTGCGTATCTGAATCTCGAAAGTTTCACCAGTTTCGGTAATCACCGAGGTATGCAGAGACTGATAGAGATTCGGCCGCGGCATGGCGATGAAATCTTTAATACGTCCGGGCACTGGCCGCCATAAGTTGTGAATAATGCCCAGCACGGCGTAGCAATCCTGCACAGAATTAGTGATCACGCGCATGGCAAAGAGGTCATAAACCTGGTCGACGCTGATGCGCTGGCGTATTAATTTCTTGTGGATGCTAAACAGGCGCTTGATACGGCTTTCGACGCGCCCGGCGATCCCGGCTTCTTTCAGGCCGTCGCGTAGCACGCCTTCGACCTTCGACATGAAAACCTCACCCTTTTTTCGGCGAGATTCCACAGCGGCTTGGACCTGCTCGTAGCCGATCGGGTCGACGTAACGGAAGCCGAGGTCTTCGAGTTCGCCGCGAATTTTACCCATGCCGAGGCGATGCGCGATGGGGGCGAAAATGTCGAGGGTCTCGCGGGCAATTTTCTGCTGTCGATCCGGCGGGAGGTGCTCAAGCGTCCGCATGTTGTGCAGGCGGTCGGCGAGCTTGATGAGGATGACACGGATGTCGTCCACCATCGCCAGCATCATCTTCCGAAGGTTCTCCGCCTGCGCCTCCTCGGTGGAGGAGAAATCAATCTTGCTGATCTTGGTGACGCCTTCGACAATGTGGGCGACCTGCTCGCCGAATTCCTGCCGGATTTCGACCGTCGTCACCGACGTGTCTTCCACCGAATCGTGAAGCAGCCCTGCGGCAATCGCAACCGGGTCCATCTTCATGTCGGCCAGAACATTGGCAACTTCGAGGGGATGGACCAGATAAGGCTCGCCGGAGGCGCGGCTCTGGCCGGAGTGATGCTTCTGGGAAAAATCGTAGGCTTTTTTGACTAATTCCAGGTCGTCGTTGGGACGATTCTCGCGGAGCTTTTTCATGAGCTCGCGGAAGCGGGTAACCGTGAGCACGTTGGTCGCGATTTGCTGACGCAACGTCGCCATGATGGATTCTAACCTAGCTGCACGGGTTTACTGCCGGGTAGACCTTTTCTTTAGTGTAGACGAAAGGCTTAGGCGCCGATGACAAAGTGCCAGTCTAAGTTATCCGAACACCTTTGTAGAGACGGGCCGTGCCGTGTCTTCGGGATCCTCGCAGCGGGAGACGAGGCAAGCCGCGTCCTACCCATCGGTGTGGTGCTAGAGTACAAACCGAGGAGTCATCGTGGACCGGGTTCTAGTGAGCGGAGTTTCGGGACCAATTGGCGCTGCGTTGCTACCCTATCTTCAATCGCAGGGCGCGCAGATCGTTCGCCTGGTGCGCGGGGCGGCCCGAGGGCCCGATCAGATTTCTTGGGATCCGCTCAAGCCAGTGTCGAGCGAGACGGTTTCAGGCTTCGATACGGTGATTCACTTGGCCGGTGAAAGTGTCATGACACGTTGGACGGAAACCAGGAAAAAATCCATGCGCGACAGCCGCGTGCTGGCGACGCAAAATCTGGCGGCGGCTTTGGCGCAGGCGGCAGTGCGTCCGCGGTTATTGATTTGCGCCTCCGCCGTCGGCTTCTACGGCAACCGCGGCGACGAACTGTTGACGGAGGAAAGCACCGGCGGGAGCGGATATGCCGCCGACCTCGCCCGCGACTGGGAAATCGCAACCAAAGCGGCTTCCGACGCCGGCATCCGGACGGTAAGTGTAAGAATCGGTCTGGTCCTCAGCGCCAAGGGAGGAGCCCTGGTAAAGATGCTGACTCCATTCCGGCTGGGGCTCGGCGGCAAGCTCGGTTCCGGGCAGCAATGGACCCCATGGATCCATATTGACGACATCGTCGGCGCCATCCACCACGTACTCCACACCGAATCGATGTCGGGTCCCGTAAACCTGGTGGCGCCTAATCCAGTGCGGAATGAAGAGTTCACGAGGGTGCTGGCATCGGTACTGCGGCGTCCGGCCTTTTTTCAGGTGCCGGCATTCGCCGCACGATTGGCTTTTGGCCAGATGGCGGACGAACTGTTGCTTGGCAGCGAGCGCGTGCAACCGGCGAAACTCGTTGCCACCGGCTACGCATTCCGATTCGCAGAACTGCGCCCAGCGCTGGATGATTTGGTGGGATAGCGGTCGCTTCCGGCAAGCTCTTACTTCTGCAATCTGCCTTCTGACTTCTGCAATTTCATTCCGACTCGCCGCCCTTAAACGCCGTATCTGCCTGCCCCGGCTGCGCTTCCGACATTCCCCGGTATTGTCCGCGAAAGAACAGCAGCGGCTCGCCGCCGCGCACGACAAGGTCCTCCACTTCGGCGATGAAGATAGTGTGATCGCCCGCCTGCTGCGTGGAATGCAGGCGGCACTCCAGATAAGCCAGCGCGTCGCCCAGCACAGGCGTGCCATGAGCCGTCCGCTCAAAACTCGCGCCCGCCGCTTCCGCATGCTGATGGTTCTCGAAGACCCGGGCGTAGTACTCCGATATCGCCTGCTGATCGTTCCGGAGCACGTTGATTCCGAAACGCTTGCGGGTGTGCAGATGCCCGTGGGTGCGCGCACGATGGTCAACGCAGACCAGAACCAGCACTGGATCGAGCGACACGGAACAAAACGCGTTCGCGGTCATGCCGTGGACTTCGCCTTCCTGGTCTACGGTAATCACCGTGACGCCAGTGGCGAAGGCGCCCATGGCCTGGCGAAAGTCGCTGGTGGTAAGACTCATGCGGGGAAGCTCGTACTCCCAGAATACTGTCCAGAATACTGCAAGGTGCGCAAGTAAGCGCCTTCTCGGATATTATCGTTGCCAGCACGGGAGTAGCGTAGCGCCCGAGACCATGCCCACTCTGTCGGAACACGCGTTGTCCAGATCAACGATAGAGTTGGAGAATCCCGGCAGTGGACCGATTTCTCGTGAGCTGGCATGTCTCTTGCTGCATTCCAACGATGAACTGCCTGCTTTGTTGGAATCGGCCCAGCGCGCTCGCGCCCGCTTCAAGCCCGGCACCATCACTTACTCGCGCAAGGTCTTTATCCCTCTGACGAATCTTTGCCGGGATTACTGCGGCTATTGCATTTTTCGCCGCGATCCCGGCCAGCCAGGCGCGCACACCATGACTCCCGACGAGGTGATGGAAGTCGTCCGCGCCGGAGAACGCATGGGCTGCACCGAAGCTCTCTTCAGCCTGGGAGACAAACCGGAATTACTCTTCCCGGAGATGCGCGAAACTCTGCAACACCTCGGATACAAGTCCACGCTCCAATATCTGGAAGCGATGTGCGACCTCGTATTGAGGGAGTCGAGCCTGCTGCCTCACCCCAATCCCGGTTTGATGAGCGCGGAATGGCTACAACGGCTGGCGCGGGTTTCTCCCAGCATGGGATTGATGCTCGAAACCACCAGCCCGCGCCTCCTCGCGCCCGGGGCCGCCCATGACAACGCGCCCGACAAGGATCCGATCAAGCGATTACGAATGATCGAAGAGGCTGGCCGGCAGAAAATTCCGTTCACCACCGGCATCCTGATCGGCATTGGCGAGACTATGGAAGAGCGCGTCGACGCGCTGCTCGCGATCCGCGATCTGCATGAAACGTACGGACACATTCAGGAAGTGATCATCCAGAATTTTCGCGCCAAGCCCGCGACGCTCATGGCGCACTGGCCCGAGCCGGATCACGCCGACATGCTGCGTACCTTGGCTGTCGCGAGGCTGCTGCTGCCCGACATGAATCTCCAGGCCCCGCCGAATCTGTCCGATCCCCACTACGCCGACCTGCTCGACGGCGGCATCAACGACTGGGGCGGAGTCTCGCCGCTTACGCCGGATTACATCAATCCCGAAAAGCCGTGGCCGCATCTGGAAAACCTGCGAAGCCAGACTGAGGCAAAGGGTTTCGTTTTGAAACAGCGGCTGCCGGTTTATCCTGAATTCATGGAGCAAGCGGCGGCCCACAGCGACCAACTGGCGCAGCGTCTCGACCTCGCACGCGATCCACAAGGCTATGCGCGGAGGGCTGCATGATCACCGTTCTCACCGGTGGCACCGGCGGCGCAAAATTCGTCGATGGACTGCGCCAGATCGTCGCGCCTGAAGAATTGACCATCATCGTCAACACTGGCGACGACCTCCAGTGGTGGGGACTCTACGTTTCCCCCGACGTCGACTCGATCACCTACATGCTGGCCGGCAAGCTGAGCCAGGAACGCGGCTGGGGCGTGAAAGGCGATACCTTTTATTGTCTTCAGGCCATGGGCCATCTCGGGCAGCCGATCTGGTTTCATACCGGTGATCGCGACATTGCCACTCACATCCTGCGCTCAAAACTGTTGGCTGACGGCAAAACGCTCAGCGAAGTGACCGCCGAAATCGCCGGACGCCTCGGCATCAAAACTCCCATTCTGCCGATGTCGAATTCGCGCGTTGAAACCCGCGTCGGTACTCCAGTGGGCGAGTTGAGCTTTGAAGAATATTTCGTGCAGCGCTGGTATCAGGATCCGGTCGAGTCCGTGCGCTACGCCGGCGCCTCCGACGCCGAACCCGCGCCCGGAGTCCTGGAAGCCATTCGCGCGTCAGAGGCGGTAATCCTGGCGCCGAGCAATCCGGTGTCGAGCATCGCGCCGATCCTCGCCGTACCGGGAATTCGCGACGCTCTCCGCGAAAGCCGCGCCCGTATCGTTGCCGTCAGTCCGATTGTTGCGGGCGCAGCGGTTTCGGGGCCGGCCGGGATTCTCATGAAGGCGCTGGGCTTTCCCGTTTCCATCGCGGGTGTGGCCGAGTATTATCACGATTTCCTCGACGCGCTGGTGGCGGACATTCAGGATAGCGCGGCGGCCGACGAACTCCAGAAATCCGGCATGCGCGTGCATTGCACCAACACCTTGATGCGAACGCCAGAAAGCCGCATCGCCCTCGCCACCGAAACCCTGGCGCTGGCGTTGAAGCCTCCAACAACTCAGGCGGCGATGGAGCGGGCATGATTCTCGTTCCCGTCAAGAACCTGGCACAGGCCAAGCAGCGCCTGTCGTCCGTACTCGGTCCAGAGGCCCGACAGGAATTGGCGCAGGCCATGTGCGCCGATGTTCTGGAAACGCTGGGCCACTGGCAGCGACGTCCCGCCGTGACCGTAGTGACCAGCGATCCTTTTGCTGGAGATCTGGCGCGGGACTTGGGTTTCGACGTGATCGCCGATGCGATCAATCCCGGAGAAACCGGCGCCATCGAGATGGCAACCGCAATATGCCGGGATCGGGGCGTCGACGCCACCCTGGTGATCCCGGCGGATATTCCCCTGATCGAGAGCGCTGAACTGGACCAAATCGTGGAGTCCGCCCCTACGCGCGGATCGGTGCTGGTCCCGGACGCCGCCGGGCGTGGCACCAACGCCGCCCTGCGAACCCCTGCCGACCTCTTCCCGCTACGCTTCGGTAACGATAGTTTTCTGCCCCATCGGACGGCCGCGAGGGCAACCGGACTGCCCTGTGTTGTGCTCGAATTGCCGGGAATTGCGCTCGATGTGGATCGTCCCGAGGACTTGGGGGCCCTGGCGGAGGCCGCCGGAGACCGGCGGTCACAGAGGCTAGTCCGGAGTTGGAACCTCGATGCGCAGGTCTGCCGTGGCTAGTCGCAGCGCGCCTGGGGAAATCCGAATCCTCCCCTTGCCAGTTGCCGGGGAAATTCGCCCTGGAGATTCGCTGAGCGAAAAACTAACGGCGGCGGCAAAGAAAGTCAGCATCCGATTTCAAGATCGGGACATCCTCGTAGTGAAGCACAAGGTCGTTTCGAAAGCGGAGGGCGCGCTGGTGGCGTTGGACACGATTCGTCCTTCGAGAGCGTCGCAGAAATGGGCCCGTCGCTACGCGCTCGATGCGCGCGTCACTGAGTTGGCCTTGCGGGAAGGCCGGCGCGTCGTGCGACGCAAGCGCGGCGTTTTGATAACGGAAACTCGCCACGGCTTTGTTTGTGCGAACAGCGGTGTGGATGTTTCCAACGTGGATGGAGGCCGCCAGGCGGCGCTCCTTCCGAAAAATCCCGATCTGTCGGCCGCGCGTTTGCGTAAAGAATTGAAGAAGCGCATGGGAATCGAGATCGCCGTGATCGTCAGCGACAGTTTTGGAAGACCGTGGCGAGAAGGATTGACGGAAGTGGCGATCGGCGTTTCCGGTATGCGGCCGCTGGTTGACTATCGCGGTCGCCGCGATTCGCACGGTTACAAACTGCACGCCAGCATCGACGCCGTCGCCGATGAATTGGCTTGCGCCGCAGGACTGGTGTGCGGCAAGCTGGCGGGCACCCCGGCATGTATCATTCGGGGATTCTCGTACCACGCCGGCAACGGGACCGCGAAACAACTGATCCGTCCGGCGAAGCACGATCTGTTTCGATAGGAGAAGTACCGTGACCTGGCAATCGGCGGAACCGGAAATGCCGCTCGAACAATTTCCAACCCTTACGTGGGACGACGTCGCTCCCCGCGCCTCCGCCGAAATTCGCGAGCCGCTGGAGCGGCTGCTCGCAGAGCACGACGGCGCGTGTCTCACCGACGACGAACGCTACCGCCTGGCTCACAGCGAAGGCGCGGACCTAATGGCATTGCTGGTCGCGGCCAACGATTTGCGGCGCGAACTGGCTGGGCAACATCGTCAGCTACGTCGTCAATCGCAATATGAATTTCACCAACATCTGTTTTGTCGGATGCAAATTCTGCGCCTTCAGCCGGGGACCGCGCGAAGCCGACTCCTACTTCCATTCCCTGGAAGACATGGCGCGCAAAGCGAAAGAAGCGTGGGACCTGGGCGCGACCGAAGTCTGCATCCAAGGGGGTCTGCCGCACGGACTGCCAAAGTTTTACTATCGCGACATTCTGCGGGCGATCAAAAACGCCGTTCCCGG
Organism: uncultured Acidobacteriota bacterium; assembly: GCA_963799305.1. Lineage (GTDB taxonomy): Bacteria > Acidobacteriota > Terriglobia > Terriglobales > Acidobacteriaceae > Acidiflorens. The sequence goes on from CAWCWX010000014.1 coordinate 83,036, forward strand.
CATTCACATTCACGCCTTCTCTCCCATGGAGATGGTCTACGGTGTGGAACTGACCGGCATGAGTTTGCGCGACTATCTCACGATGCTGCGGGACAACGGCCTCGACACGTTGCCCGGCACGGCGGCCGAAATTCTGGACGACGAAATCCGCCACGTACTTTCGCGCAACAAATTGTCCACGGCGCAGTGGCAGGAAGTGATCCGCACCGCCCACCAGTGCGGCATCCCGAGCACCTCAACATTGATGTACGGACACATGGAGACCCCGGACCACTGGGTGCGGCAACTTCTGCTCCTGCGCACTATTCAGGACGAAACAGGCGGCTTCACCGAATTTGTTCCGCTCGGATTCATCCATCAGAACACGCTCCTGTTCCAGCAGGGACTGGCGCGGTCTGGCCCGACCCTGGTAGAGCATCTGAAGATTCACGCGCTTGCCCGAATCCTGCTTGCCGGATCCATCCACAACATTCAAGTGTCGTGGGTGAAGCTGAATCGCCAACTCTCACAACTCTGTCTGCACGCCGGCGCGAACGACTACGGCGGAACACTGATGGAAGAAAACATCTCTCGCGAAGCGGGCGCGACCGCAGGGCAGTACACCAGCCCGGAAGATTTTCAGTCGCTGATTCTTGAAATCGGACGCATCCCCGCCGAACGCAACACCACCTATACACGGATGAAGATCAAACTGCCGGTCGAGAGCGTGATTGCCGAAGAGTCGCTCGTCCCGGAGTTCGCGTGAGTCGCACTATCGCCATAATCGGCGGCACCGGCCCCGCTGGTATGGGTTTAGCGCTGCGCTGGGCGCGTGCCGGAGAAACAGTCATTATCGGATCGCGTGACGCCGTCCGAGCCCAGGAAGCCGCAGACAAGATCAAGCAGCGCGCCGGTTCGCAAGCCCAGGTTTCGGGATTGGGAAATTCCGCAGCCTGTGCTGCAAGCGATGTGCTGGTCCTGACCGTTCCCTTCGAAGGCCAGGCCGAATTACTGAAGCAACTGAAGCCCGCGATCCGCCCGGGTAGCATTTTGATTGACGCCACCGTCCCGCTCGCCGCCAGCGTTGGTGGACGGGCCAGCCGTATGCTCGGCGTTTGGCAAGGTTCCGCCGCGCAACAGACCGCCGAACTCGTTCCCAAAGGCGTGTCGGTGGTCGGAGCCTTCCACAATGTTTCCGCCGATGTGTTAAACGGCGATGACGACGTCGATTGCGACGTGATTGTTTGCAGCGACGATCCAGTCGCCACTCAAGTTGCGATGGAACTCGGGGCGAAAATTCCCCGCATTCGCGCCATCGACGGCGGAAAACTGGAAAATTCCCGCCTCGTCGAACAAATCACGGCGCTGCTGATCGGGTTGAACATCCGGCATAAAGGGCACAGCGGCATTCGCGTCACCGGACTGCCCGACGCGGCTTACAAATAGCTCGTGTGGGTCGAACCCTCTTGTCCGACGCCGTTGCTGTTGTTTTTGCGTTTTGCTTTCGTGATTGGTTTTGCTTCTAGCCGAGTGCGACGGACAAGAGTGCTCGTCCCGTACACACCTGCTCGATGACAGCCGCCCACCAACCCGCCATCACCTTCGATCACGTTTCCTTCCATGTGAACAGCCGCGCCCTCGTTCATGATCTTGCCCTCTCCGTAAATCAGGGCGAGACGCTCGTTCTACTGGGCCGCAGCGGATCGGGCAAAACCACTTCTCTCAAACTCATCAACCGCCTGCTCGAACCAACCTCGGGCCAAGTGCGTGTCAACGGCACGCTGACCACAGCATGGGACCCGATCCGCCTGCGTCGCAGCATCGGTTATGTCATTCAGGATGGCGGACTGTTCCCTCACTTCAACGTCGCGAAAAATATCGGCCTCATTCCACAGATCGAAAACTGGCCCGCGGACCGCATCCAGTCGCGAGTACAGGAACTGCTTGCGCTCGTCGGACTCTCCCCCGACTTGCTCGACCGCTATCCACAGCAACTCTCCGGAGGACAGCGCCAGAGAGTTGGCGTAGCCCGGGCTTTGGCGGCCGACCCGCCCATCTTGCTTCTCGACGAACCCTTCGGCGCGCTCGACCCGATCACGCGCTCCGGGATCCAGAAAGAATTTCGCTCTCTGCAAAAGCGCATGAAGAAGGCAGTAATCTTTGTGACCCACGATCTGCGCGAAGCTCTTCTGCTCGCAGATCGCGTCGCGCTAATGGAAGACGGACGCCTGATTGTGAATCTTCCCGTAGCCGAGTTCCCCCATTCCAGTGAGCCGCTGGTCCGGGCCTACATGGAGGCTTTTTCCGGAGCCGAACCGAGGTGACAGCATGAACTTCTGGCATTTCCTGGTTACGAATCGTCAACAGGTTCTCGACCTCACCGTCGAGCACATCACTTTGGTCGGGCTCTCAATTCTGTTTGCCGTGCTGATCGGCATACCGCTCGGCATCCTGATCACGCGTGTTCCGCAATTGAGCAAAGCCGTGCTCGGCGGGGCGAACATCATTCAGACCATCCCCAGCCTGGCGCTCTTCGGATTCCTCCTCCCCGCTCCCTGGGTCGGCGAACGCGGCGGCCGCCTGGCGGTTCTCGCCCTCACTCTTTATGCATTGCTGCCGCTGATTCGCAACACTTACGCCGGAATACGCAACGTCGATCCCGCCGTAGTCGAAGCTGGCCGCGCCATGGGCCTGACCGACCGGCAACTTTTGTGGCAAGTGGAATTGCCGCTCGCCTCCGGCGTGATTGTGGCGGGCGTCCGGATCGCAACGGTCGTGTCGGTCGGCTTGGCCACCATTGCAGCGGCCATAGGCGCTGGCGGACTTGGCGAGTTCATTTTTCGCGGACTCGCTATGGTCAATAATCAGGTGATCTTGGCCGGAGCCGTGCCCGCTGCGATCCTTGCACTCTCCGCCGATGTAGGACTGGGTGCAATAGAAAAGCGTCTGGGAACTCTGCGCATGAGAACGTAGCGCCGGCACCTTGCAAAAATTTGGAAGGAGCAGGAAGAGTGGCCAAGGGTTTCACCCCGACCAGCAATCGTGTTTCCGGCACCTTGCTGATCCTCGCGCTCTTCCTCCCCATCCTCGGCTGCGCCCGCCGCACCGATCGCATTGTCGTCGGCAGCAAAAATTTCACCGAGCAACTCGTTCTCGGCGAAATCTTCGCGCAGATCATTGAAGCCCGCGCCCACCTCGAGGTCGAACGCCGTTTCTATCTGGCTGGAACTTTTATCTGTCAGCAGGCGATTCTCGCCGGACGCATCGATCTCTATCCCGAATACACCGGCACCGCCCTGACCGCTGTTCTCAAGGAAGCTCCCGGCCGCGACAAGCAAGAAGTTTATCGGCGTGTGAAGCAGGGCTACGAAAGCCGCTTCGGCCTTACCCTTAGCCCGCCGCTTGGCTTCGACGACACCTTCGCGATGGTGATTCGCGGCGAGGACGCTCGCCGCCTGAATCTGCATACTCTCTCCCAAGCCGCTGCCTATACCCCGAAGTGGCGCGCCGGATTCGGTTACGAATTCATGGAACGTCCCGACGGATACAAAGGATTGATCGCAACCTACGGACTGAAGTTTGCCGAAGCGCCACGCATTATGGACCTCGGCCTGATCACGCGCGCGCTCAAAGACCACCAGGTCGATATGATCGCCGGCAACAACACCGACGGACTCATTCCTGCGCTCGATCTGTTCGTTCTGGATGACGACCGCCATTACTTTCCTCCGTACGAAGGTGTCGCCGTCATCCGTCAGGAGACGCTGAATACGCATCCCGAGGTGGGAGCGGCGTTGAACGCCCTGGCAGGAGCGATCTCCGACGACGATCTGCGGCGCTTGAACTATGCGGTGGATGGGGAGCACAAAGACGCGGTAACCGTCGTCCGGGAATTTCTGCGGGCGCGCAAGTTAATCGACTAACTGCCGGCGAGGGCACCGGCGCTGCGGTCTAGGGTTAAGCGTCTTCTACAGGCTGCGCGTTCAACTCCTGCGCCGGTTCTCCTCCCGCCATTCCCTGCGCCACGATCAGGCGGCGAGCTTCAATGCGCATGGCGGGCAGCATCCGTCCGAACCAGCCCGCGCCCGCAATGCACGCCACTCCGCCGATTGCAATTGTGAGCGGCGCGCCTACGCGATTCGCCAGCGCTCCGCCCAAGAGCGCGCCGATGGGAGCCATCCCCATGAACATCATGGAATAGAGAGCCATGACGCGACCGCGGAGCTGGTCCGGAACCATAGTCTGGATGAGCGTGTTTGAGCAGGCCATTTGCAGCATCATGGAAAACCCCGCAGGGAGGAGCAACGCTACCGAAAGCCAGAAGTATCGGGAATATGAAAACACAATGATGCTGACGCCGAACGCGGCGCAGGTGATGGCGACCCAGCGTCCCAGCCCCTTGACCCCGGTTTTAGAGGCCAGGGTAAGAGCGCCGAGCAGCGCGCCTACACCGGTGGCGCCCATCAGAATGCCTAGCCCGCGCGCTCCGCCGTGGAGAATCTGGTCGGCGAAAACCGGCATGAGCACGGTATACGGCATACCGACCAGACTGACCAGGCCAATCAGCAGCAGCAGCGCTCGAATCACTTTTGTGCTGTTCACCCAGCGAAAGCCTTCGACGATGTCGGCGAGTGGCGAATTCTTGCTGATCCGGGGCTCGCAATGAACCGTCATCAGCAGCAGCCCGGCGATCACGGCGATGTAGCTGATCGCGTTCAACCCAAAGCACCAGCCTTCGCCGATCTTTGCCACCAGGATTCCTGCCACCGCCGGACCAATCACGCGCGCCCCGTTGAAGATCGAAGAATTCAGCGCGATGGCGTTCATCAGGTCTTCTTTGCCAACCATGTCGACGAGAAACGATTGCCGTCCGGGGATGTCGAAGGCATTCACCACGCCCAACAGCGCAGCCAGAATGAAAATGTGCGGGACCTGAACGCGATGGCTGAGTGTGAGCCAAGCCAGGATCCCGGCCAGAACCATCGAAGCCGTTTGCGTGGCCACGATCAACCGGTGCCGGTTGACGCGGTCGGCAGCTATCCCACCCAGCGGGGCAAGCAGAAAAACTGGAATCTGACTGGCGAACCCGACCGCCCCCAACTGAAACGAAGACTTCGTCATGCTATAGACGAGCCACGCCTGGGCCACACTCTGCATCCAAGTGCCGGTCAAGGAGATGATTTGTCCGCCGAAGAAGAGCTGAAAGTTGCGGTGCCGCAGGGCACGCAAGGTTACCGCCCATCGGGAAGTGGACGATTTGCCCGTGCCGTTTTGTTTTGTGCTGGAGTCGGCCGCTTGTGTCACGCTTCTAAAACCTTGGCACAAGTTACAGATGCGGGCAACCGGGAGGCGGATGCGGAACGCCCCTGGACGCCACAGGTTGCTCGGGCTTGGTCAAGAGGGCAGATTGGATGTTTACATCTCAGTTCTATTTCCACAGGCCTCCAAGGTCACCAATTTGGAACTTCCCCGCGCGGTCAAATCGCGATACAGTACTTGCCTCCGAGGCTCTCTCTTCAACCCCGCTCCGGGGAGGATGAACGATGAGTACAGATCCCGTCTGCATTGAGCGTCGTTGTGGACAACGTTTCCAGTTGCACCTTCCGCTGACCATTCACATGGAAGGCAAGGCAGTTCCCGGATTTACCCAGGATGTGAGTTCGCGCGGCCTCTTTCTCTACACGGAAGCGCCACTCGCCGAGGGCTCGACCGTGGAATTAACCTTCACCATGCCCTCGGAAATCACCCTCGGGGAGAGCATGCGAGTACGCGGACGCGGCCGGGTGTTGCGCGCCGCCCCTTCTCCAGCCGGACCTCGAACGGGCGTTGCCGTCCAACTGGAGTCTTATGAGTATCTGCCCTCTGTCGAAGGGGATCCAACGGCAGAACTGGTGCGGGTTTCGGCGTCTGCGCCAGGCGGCAACGTGCCCCGAGCATTCTCTCGCTGAAACAACCGCAATCCGGGCGTTCGGTGCGGCTTTTCAAAGACCGCCAGGTGTCTTACAATGCCTTAGACCAGCATTCGGTTGGTGTTCTGTCCGGAATCGCTTCCTCTGCCAACCCTGCGGCATTCACCCGAGTACCCTCGATTACGAAGGTCATTTGGCTTGGGTGTAAGAAGTTCTTAGCATGACCGTGAACAGCGATAATCGACTCATGCACGGGATCGCCGTCGCCATCCTCACCGAGGACCGCGAACAATCCGCCATTTTGAACACCCGCGTCGAAACTACCCACATGGCCCGGACTGTGCTGAGCCACGTCGGATTTCCTGCGGGCCCGAGCGACGCAGTTCTCCGCCAGTTGCTCGATCAGCGCGCCGAAATTGTCCTGGTGGATATCGATCCCCGGGAATCGCAGCGCGCCATCCGAGCCATTGAAATGATTCACGCCGCCGCCGGCGACGTCACCATTTTCGCCATCGGCGAGATGAACCAGCCCACCAACATCGTTTCGGCGATGCGGGCCGGGGCTCGCGAATTTCTCGACCGCGGCTCCAACCGCGAGTCGATGATTGAAGCCTTCACCCGCTTCACAGCCTCCCTGAGCCGCGCCCAGCGCAGCGCCGGGAAGGCCCGCGTCTTCACATTTCTCAACGCTAAAGGCGGAGTTGGCGCCACCACGACCGCAGTCAACACGGCCGTCGCTCTGGAACAGGCGCACGGGCGGGTCGTCCTGGTGGACTTCGCCCCCATCGGACACGCCGCGTTGCAATTGAATCTCCGGCCCCAATTCACAGTCATCGACGCCTTGCAGAACCTCCATCGCATGGACGTATCTCTGCTCGAAGGTCTGATGACGCACTACCGCAGCGGCCTTCATCTGCTCGCCGGTGCGCAGCAACCGCACAGCAACGTCCCCACCGCGACCGAGTTGGCCCGCCTGTTCGATCTGCTGGTAAGCCAGTACAACTTCGTGGTCGTGGACTGTTCCGGCCGCGTTGACGCCACCATGCGGATGATTTGCGATCTTTCGAATGCCGTTCTGATGGTGGCCCAGACCGACGTAGTTTCCCTCTGGAGCGCCGGCAGGATTCAAACATTCCTGCAAGAAGGAGCCGGCCGCGACCGTCTCAGGATCGTCCTCAATCGTTACAAGAAGATTCCCGGCTTCACCGACGAAGACGTGGAAAAAGCCACCAACTGCAAGGTCTTGTGGAAGATTCCCAACAACTTCCAGCTCGTCGGACCGGCCATCGACAAAGGCAGTCCAGTCGCACTGCAAGACGGCGAAATCAGCCGCTCCTACCAGGGCCTCGCCGCCGAACTCGCCGGAGCCTCCACCGCAGGGGATGGGATTCTCAACCTCGTTTACGGGCACGACAAAGGCGAAATTAAGAAGCGATCCACCGGACGACTGATCGTCTCCCCCGCCCGCGCAGGACAGTAAAACCATTGCAGAAGTCAGAAGTTAGATTGCAGAAGTAAAGCCCTTTGCCGTACGGATTGAACTGACGAAAATCGCTACTAGCTCATTGGCTTCGCGCAGGAGGTCTTTAAGCTTTTGGTCGGGGAATATGCCGGCGTCCTGCATTAGCTCAAGCCAAAACGTGGTTTCATCCGCCTCCTCTAGAACAATTCCCAGTTTTGCGACAAACTCCGCGCGAGACCTGGCCCGACACGCGGAGCGATAGTTTGCCCCTATTGAAGTTCCTGAACGCAAGATTTGTTTGCCCAGAATCCGACATTCATCGTTCTTGGGCAGCGACTGGTACAGTTTGAGAATCCTGACTGCGAAGCGTTTGGTCCTCTGCTGCAATTGCTCAATCTCTTTCATCTGAACAGGCTAGTCTCCGCTGCATCGCGGCAGCAGTGACCGCCATCACCCCCCGATTGGTCGGTTTTACTTCTGCAATCTGACTTCTGACTTCTGCAATTTCTCGCCTTTGTTAGAATCAATCCTCAGCATGCCCTCCAACCTGCCGGAGATCGTTTTTCAGATGGTCGCGTTCTTGTTCGCCATCAGCGTGCATGAATCGGCGCACGCCTGGACGGCATCGCGCTGCGGCGATCAGACGGCGCGCTTGTTGGGCAGGGTTACGTTGAATCCGATCAAGCACATCGACCCGATCGGCACGATTGTGCTGCCGCTGGTCGCCGCCATCAGCCACATTCCGCTGCTCGGTTGGGCAAAACCGACTCCAGTCGATCCGCGAAACTTTCGCCATCCCATGCGCGACGACATTTTGACCTCGGTAGCCGGGCCGGTCAGCAACTTCATTGTTGCCACGGGCGCAGTTTTCTTGCTCTGGATTGTTTCTCTCACATCGAGCACCGGGCATGCACTGGTGCAGTCGGTGGCCTCGGGGGAAGGGGTGATGTCAGGGTCATTTCTGGATCCGGTAGTTCTGCTGATCTATCAAATGATGATCATCAATGTTGTGCTAGCGGTGTTTAATTTGATTCCGGTCCCTCCGCTCGACGGCAGCCATGTGATCCGGCATTTTCTATCGGACTCGGTCCGCCAGGTGTATGACAGCGTCGGAATTTTTGGCTTGCTCGCGCTCGTCTACCTGGGAGGAGGTCTTCTTTCGGCATTGATCAGTCCCTTCGTACTCTTCTACCGTTCTGTGGTGGTGAATTTCTGAATGGCCGACTCCTCCCTTAAGAAACGCGTTCTCAGCGGCATGCGCTCCACCGGCAGGCTCCACCTCGGCAACTACGTGGGCGCGCTCGAAAACTGGGTGCGTATGCAGGAGCAGTACGAATGCTTCTTTTTCATCGCCGACTGGCACGCCCTCACAACCGACTACGCCGACACTTCCCACATTAAAGAAAACTCAGTCGAAGTGCTGCTGGACTGGCTAGCCGCCGGACTCGATCCCGAAAAATGCGTGATGTTCATCCAGTCGCATGTGCCGGCCCATGCCGAGTTGCACTTGCTCTTCTCCATGATCACGCCCCTGGGCTGGCTCGAGCGCGTTCCCACCTACAAAGAGCAGCGCGAGAACATCAAGGAAAAAGATCTGGGAACCTATGGATTTCTGGGCTACCCGGTATTGCAGGCCGCGGACATTCTGATTTACAAGGCCGATTTCGTCCCCGTTGGCGAAGACCAGGTGGCACACGTCGAGCTGACGCGTGAGATTGCGCGGCGCTTCAACGGCTTCTACAAGGGAAAAGCCAGAGATGTGTTCCCTGAGCCCCAGTCCCTGCTCACTCCCACGCCCAAACTCCCCGGCACCGACGGCCGCAAGATGTCGAAATCCTACGGCAACACGATCTTGCTCACCGATCCCGAGCCGGTCGTCCGGCAAAAACTGAAGACGATGGTCACGGACCCGGCGCGAATCAAACGCACCGATCCGGGCAATCCCGATCTCTGCCCGGTGGGCGATCTGCACAAAATATTCAGCGACCAGCCGACCATGGCAAAAGTGAACGAGGGCTGCCGTTCGGCAGGCATCGGCTGCATCGAGTGCAAGGGGTGGGCGGCGGATGCACTGGTGAAAGTCCTCAATCCCATGCAGGAACGCCGCAAAAAATACGAGGACAATCCGCGCCTGGCGTGGGATATTCTTGAAGCAGGCTCGGCGCGCGCCGCCAAAGTGGCCGGCGCAACCATGGACGAGGTGCGGGACTCGATGGGCATGTCGCTGAATTACGAGCCGAAGGGCAGCGCGAAGTGACGGAAGTGTCCCAACTCGCGGCGGACCACACTCTGGTGCCAGTGTCAGAACCAGTGCCCGAAGCCCCGTCTTCAAAAACACACCGGGAAGAGAACGACTTTCCGTTCGCGGTCGATCTTAGCGGCGTTTACGAAGGCCCCCTCGACCTGCTGCTCGACCTGATCCGCAAGCAGGACATCAACATCTACGACATCCCGATCGCGAAAATCACCGCGCAATATCTGGTCTATGTGGAGCGCATCAAGGAACTGGACGTTAACGTCGCCTCGGAATTCATCTACATGGCGGCGGTCCTGATCCACATTAAGTCGAAGATGCTGCTCCCGCGCGATCCGCTCGCGCCCGCCGGAGTCGAAGACGACCCGCGCAGCGAACTGGTTAACCGCCTGCTCGAGCATGAGAAATTCAAATCCGCCGCGCAGATGCTTCTGCAGAAGCAGCAGATCGAAGACGCAGTTCTGAGTAATCCCGCGCTCAAGGATTTCATCGACGCCGAAGGCACCGAGCCCGAACTGGCGGCCGACGTGATCGACCTCGTCAAAACTTTCCAGCAGATTCTCGACCGCGCCCGCAACCGTCCCATCATCGAAGTGGACGAAGAAACCGTGACGGTCGGCCAGATGATTCAATACTTGCACCGCCGCCTGTCGATTGAAGCCCGTCCTGTGCGGCTGAAACAGATGCTGCGCAACGTGCCGTCGCGGCAAGCATTGGTCTGTATGTTCTTAGCGTTGCTCGAACTGGTGCGCCTGCAAGCGATTCAAGTCCGCCAGGACAACGTCTTCGGCGAAGTACTGATCCGCAAGCACGCCCACTTCGATGAAGTGATGACGGAGCAGGCTGCGATAAGGGATGACTGGAGATAAAGTCAGTATCTGGTATTCGTGGTTGGTGGTAAGCGCGACGCGTCCGGCTATTGCTGGTCACCAGGCACTAAGTCACTGACCACTGATTTTATGAGTTTAAAAGCCCAACTCGAAGCCATCATCTACGCCACCGAAACCCCCATCACGCTGGATCACATCGTCCAACTCGTGAAGGCCGAAGTCCTGGCTGCGGGCGCCACCGATGAAAACGAAGTGCGATCGCGCGTCCGCGCCACGCTGGAAGAACTTCTCGCCGACTACTCCGGCGCCGACCACGGCATCGAAATCCGCCAACTCGCCGGCGGATACCGCATGTCCACCAAACCCGAGCAGCACGACACCGTGCGCGCATTTGCGAAGAGCCTGAAGCCGCCGATCCGCCTATCGTTACCCGCGCTCGAAACGCTCGCCGTCATCGCCTACAAGCAGCCGGTCACCGTCCCCGAGATCGGCGAAATTCGCGGCGTGGATTCGAGCGGCGTGATTGCCACTCTGCTCGATCGCAAACTCATCACCACCGCCGGACGAAAAGCCGTTATCGGACGACCCATCCTCTACAAAACCAGCCGTGAATTTCTGCTGCGGTTTGGTTTGAAAGACGTCGGCGAACTGCCCAGCATGGAAGAATTCGAAAAGTTGCTGGCGGAATCGTTCCAGAGCGATCTCCCGGTCGAGCCATCCCAACCGGATGCGCCAGCCGAGTCCGCCGAGCCCACGGAACCGGAAGAAGTCGCCGCGGCGGATGACGACACGACGGCCGAAATTGTCCTGGCGGACAGCGCTGCCGGAAAAACGAACCCGGCGGCGTAGTCCGTTTTCCTTCGTCCTCAACAAGCGGGCCGAGTCTTGCACACCTTTTTCACAGCAACTTCCGCCCTGCTATATTCCCCTCAGCGCTTTCCAGCCTCACAATTGAGCAGGAGTAGTGTCGCGCCATGACCTCGGACAACTTCAAAGAGTCGCTTAAGCAGCAGGCCGACATCGTCCGCATCGTGGGCGACTACGTGAAGCTGCGGAAGTCCGGGGCGCAGAATTATTCCGGCCTGTGTCCGTTTCACGACGAGAAAACGCCCTCGTTTTCTGTGCATGCCACGCGGCAGTTTTATCACTGCTTTGGATGTGGCGCATCCGGCGACGTCCTGAGCTTCGTACAGAAGATCGAGAACATCACCTTCCCGGAAACTGTCCGCCTGATCGCACAAAAGCTCGGCATTCCCATGCCGAAAGTCGAGTTCTCCAGCCCGGAGGAGGCGCGCAGCGCCAAAATCCGCATGGCCCTGCTCGACGTGCATGAGCGGGCTACTGCATTCTTCCAGCAATGTTTGCGAGGATCTGAAGGAGCGAACGCCCGCGAGTATCTGAAGAGCCGCGGATTGGACGCCGAGACCATTGCGCGCTTCCGCATCGGCTACGCTCCGGATTCCGGATTCCTCCTGCGCGACGCCCTGCGGCGCGAGTTTGATGAAGAGTTGTTGCGGGAGAGTGGACTGTTTTCGTGGAAAGAAGCTGCGAGCTCCGAGCCACGAGCTCCGAGCGATAGTTCAGACGCCCTTGGAAAGTGATGGCTCGAAGCCCGAAGCTCGAAGCCCGCAGCCCGCCGCCATCTACTCCAAATTCCGCAATCGCGTCATGTTTCCGATCGCGAATGACCAGGGCAAAGTCATCGCCTTCACCGGACGCACTCTTTCCACCGACGACAAAGCCGGCCCGAAATATCTGAATTCTCCGGAGACGCCGATCTACTCCAAGTCGCGCGTGCTCTTCAATCTTGATCACGCGAAAGAGGCGATCCGCAAGCTGGAATACGCGATCCTGGTCGAAGGACAGATGGACTGCATATCGGTTTCAGCGGCGGGATTTCACAATGTGATTGCGTCCTCTGGCACCGCCTTCACCGAGTTACAGGCAAAACTGCTGGGCCGATTCTCAAAAAATATCGTCGTCAATTTCGATCCTGACACCGCCGGAGCCCGAGCCACCGAGCGCACCCTGAGCCTCCTGATCGAAGAAGAATTCAACGTCAAAGTTCTCTCGCTCGAAACCGGATTCGATCCCGACCTCTACATTCGCCGCAAAGGGAAAGATGCTTATGCCGACGCCCTCAAACATTCGCAACGCTATTTTGATTACCTGATTGAGCGCGCTCGCGCACAATTTCCTTCCCGTACTGGAGAAGGCAAGGTCAAGGCGCTGAACTATCTTCTCCCGCACATCCAGCGTGTCCCGAATCGAATTATTCGCGACGAACTGGCTGCCGAAATTTCGCAGAAGTTGGGAATCGACTCGGCCGTACTGCGCCAGGAGTTGAAACACGCCGCTGGCACACGCTCGTCCGCTCAGATGAAATCTCCTGTTGAAGCGCAAATTACGGGAGCAGAACGCATCCTGATTCGCGCCCTGGCTTCGGGCAACCAGATGTCTTCAGGATCATCACGCGTTTCCTCACGTGAGGGCACAGACGAGGAATTCGATCCGGCGCGGCAGGCGCAATACGTGTTGCAGGCCGAACGTCTGCATGAAGGAATGTCGTCGCAGCCGCTTGCTCGAGGCGCTTCTCAACGCGGGGCCGGAGCAGGACGTCATGGAACTCGCCCCGACCGATGCCGACCGGCGACTGCTGGCATCGATTCTGATGCTGGAAGACGAAGAGCTCACGCCGGAAACGCTGGAAGGAGCGGTAAAGGCCTTGCGACGGATTCACTATCGCCGGCGCCTCGAGCAAGTACAACAGGAACTCCAAAAATCGGGACGGCAGATGGAAGAATTGCAAGCTCTCCTCCAGGAAAAAGTACGCCTGAAACGCGCCCTGATGGATCCGGGGATGGCGGACGGCGCGGCATTTGGCACTTAGCGCATTTGGCATGCGGCCAAAGCCAGCGCGTCGGCGATTTGGCTAAGTGCTAACAGCTAATTGCTAATAGCTGCTTTCCCCCGATCATTCCCATAGATATTTTCGATTGGACTCTTCCCTCTTCATCCGGCATCATGAAATCACTTCGCGACCTGCTCAGTATGCAGCCTCTGCGAAGCTGCTTTTGCTTTGCCAGCCTTGTTTGCTGCACGGCAAATCTCCTGACCTCGTGGTTACTGTCGAAAATTGAGTGCGCGTTGTGTCGGCTTAGCGCCACACGTGTCCTCTTCACTTTCCAACAGGAGATTCCACATGAAATCGCTTCGTAAATTTGCTTCCACTGCTGTTCTGTCTCTGGGCACATTGAGCCTGCTGCCGGGCGCCGCTGCGGCGCAGACGGCGCGCGGCTCGTTCAAGCTGTCGCATAAAGCGCATTGGCAGAACGCAGTTGTACCTGCCGGGACTTACAGTTTTTCACGGTAACGACTGTGGCGAAGATCAGGGGGAGTGCGGGAAACTCGGCTACGACGCACTCCAGCAGCCCATGACCGTCAAGGCCGGCCCTCTGGAGGTCGGACACGATCAGATCGAACCGTGCCCCCGATCGAAGCCACTCTAGGGCCCCGATTCCCGATGTCGTGGTCTGGCACTCGTGCCGGCCCGAACGAGTATGATCGAGATGATCTCGGAGATCACTTCTTCGTCATCGACGATAAGAATCCGCTCGGCCATAAGCCTGCCTGATTGTCAGGATGCCCTGATTATAGGCGCGTCATCCCCGGGACTCTGCGAAGAAAGTGTGGGCAGTGGCCGTTCCCTTCAGTGTCCCGGCCGCAGCGGCCTAAACAGTGGAGGTCCCAACAACTCCATCCCGTGCAGGGGGAATTGCGGGAGCAATCCATCGGATGCTTCGCTTGGCGCGCTGAAGCGCGGATTAAGGATGCCGTGCGGCACGGCTAAATCCGTGCCCTCCCGAAAATCCTGTCAAGAGGGGCCGGAAGGCCGAATCGGGGCAAGTTGTTCTTGGGGAAGACGTAATAAACACCGGGAAAGTGGCGGGGCAGAGGGGCGGAAACTGATATACTTGATATATAGCTATAAGATTACACGTTAGTCGTTAGTACATCGGAGGGGTAGAAATTCCCTGGGGCTTGCTGGCGATGCTCACGTCGCTGGGGTCCTTCGACTCCGTGCGAACATCCGCTTCGCGGATGTTCTCTCTGCGCTCAGGATGACAGTTTTAGAATTGCGTGCTGGATGGGCGGTCCTTTATGGACCGCTTTTTTATTGGTGGGAAGGAGTGGGGATGGAAATTGGGCCGGGTCGGGGTGGACAGAAGTTGCGGAATGACGAGGTTCAGGGACAGCGCTTTGGGAATTGCAAACAGCGCGGGGAGTGGGCGGAGCTTTGTTTTATGGCGCGGGCGGCGGGGATGGGGTTGTGCGTGTGCAAGCCTTATGGGGATTCGGCGCAGTATGACGTGGGGATTGAAGATGGCGGGCGGTTGCTGCGGGTGCAGATCAAGTCGACTACTTACTCGCGGGCGGGGGCGTTTACTTGTAATGTCGTGGGGCGAGGGCGGAAGGGGTATGTGGCAGGGGCGGTGGATTTCTTTGCGATCTATCTGGTGCCGGTGGATGTGTGGTATGTGCTGCCGTTTGAGGCTTTGGCGGGGACGGTGTCGCTGCAGTTTGCTCCGGAGAGGGAGGGGCACAAGTATCAGGCGTATATGGAGGCGTGGCATTTATTGCGGCGGTAGGAAAGCAGAGCAGGTTCAAGGCCGCGAGGACGCTCCGGCTCCGAGTCCGAAGGCGTGCCGGGGGACGTTGCCGATTTCGTAACGACCGCTGTAAGCAAACCGATCCGTGGTATGAAAACTTCGAGCGAGCGGCGGAGAGGAAAGAATGATTCATTGGAACAATCCGGCGGCGGCGGTCGACACACTCTCTGAAATGGAAGAGCGGCCCTGAACTGCGCAAGGCGTCAGGAATGAATGCGGGCTTCAACCTAGGTGGTCAATCATTCTACTTTCCGCTGTTCCCTGGTCCTCCCACGGCAATAATTTTCGGAATGCGCTGTTCCAGCGCGGGAAGCACGGGGAAGGTGGCGTGCGGCTCCGTCTGATACCAGTAGGCGACGGAGAAAAAATTGTCTGAGCGATGATTGGCGTGGCCATGCTCAATCGTGGCGCGCAACGACTTCGTGAACGTGATCGGCGAATCGAGATGGAAGCGGTAGACGGATGTCCGCGCCCCCGCCTTCTCCTCGCCCTTCACCGGCGCTCCGTATAGTCCGTAAGCGAAGGCGTGGTCGCCGAAACCCCAGGCTCCGAGAAAGTAGTCCTCGGAACCGGTGCCGTTGATCGAAGGCAATGCTTCGCCGTCGACAAAAAACATATCGTCGCCTTCTCCCCACCAGCCATCCTGGTTCTGTAGAACGGACATGGTGACGCCAACGAAGTGGCCGCGGCCGGTCGCTTCCATCCAGACGTAATTGCCGTCGCCATTCAGATTCTTTCGGTCGTTGACCGCCGGGTCGCCGTTTTCTTTCCACTCGTTTGTCCATCCGTTAGCGGGTGCCGCCTGACGGTACTGGGCATGAAAATACAACTGATCGGAGGGAAGAGGCTTCGGATAAACACGGTAGTCGATGTTGAAATAGAATGCGTTCGTTTTCTGCGCGCCTTCGTTGGTCACGGTGATCCGAGCGTGCTTCTGGAACGGCATCGGAAAGTAGCAGTTCATCGCCTTGTCGCCGCCCACCGAGAGAGGAATCGATTCGTAAAGGAAATACGATCCGAGGCCGAGTCCATAGAAATCTCCGATTGGAGTCTCCACACTGGGAGTGGATTCGCCGTCCCAGTACATGCGAAGGACGAGGGCTTTGAGGTGGCTAGGGTCTCCGCTCGCGATCGTCACCCAGATATGGCTGACGACCGCCGGCCCATCCGTATCGAGCAGGGTCAGCGTCGCGCCGGGAGCGATTGTGCGAGCATCCGCATTGGCGCCGCTACGGTCGTAGCTGGAGGCGCGCTTCTGGATGTAGTCCTTGGCCTGGGGGAGGGATGCGAGATAAGTGTCGGGGGGTTGCGCGGCTGAGGGGAGGGCGAGGGGCAAACATCAGCAAATAGAACGAACGAAACAGTTTCATTAGAGTCTCCGATAAGAAGCGCAGCGCGGGTCTTGGCTCAGGCGGTGAGTTGCACGAGGGACGGTCCTAAGAAACGATCCACGGTTCCCTTCAATGCTTCTGCAAACGAAATGCACGTAGCCCTGTCGGGAATCGGCAGCACCGCTCTCGCAGGATACTCGTCATACGTGCGCCCATCAAGCAGACGGCCACTTTTGGCCTTACGCACGCCGCCCCATTGTTTGAAGAAGAAAGCCACGCCCTGTTCCCGACATTGACGGCGAATGGAGACCACCCACTCCCGCTTCATCGGACGCGCCCCGGGCCCACTCTCACCTCCGACAATCACCCAACTGATGCCTGACAAGTTGATCTCTCCCAGATCTTCCAACAGGGGTTCCACGGACAAGAAACGAACTTTCGCCGGTGAATGGCGGAGCTGTTTGATCCTGGGCACACCGTACTTGCGGTCTTCCACGCTGACGCCCCACCAGATGTTTTTTTGTTCCGCCGCGAACTGAAGCTGTTCGCTCAGGAGGTCCCGCAATCTCTCCGAACGCTTGGTCAATACCTGATAGGTGTGCCAGTTGGCTCTGGCCATCACTTGCGACACCGCTTTCACATATTCGTCAGGCACTCCCTGCTGAAACAGGTCGCTCATCGAATTCACAAACACCAGTTTGGGCGAGCGCCAGGCGAATGGTTCCGTTAGTTTCTCTGGTACTAATCGCAGATCGAATCCCTGCTCGTAGGGATGCCCCTTGACCCCGCGAAACCGCTCGGCAAACGTTTCGGCGTAGCAATGCTTGCATCCAGGACTGATCTTCGTGCAGCCGCGGACGGGGTTCCAGGTGGCGTCGGTCCATTCGATGTGGGAATTCAGGGACATTGTCGTATCCGATTAGCCAAAGTTCGCAAAAATGTATTTGACTATATGCTCAGCTGTATCGTTCTGCGACGCAAAGAACAAGTAATAAACGGTCGACCCCTTCTTATTGCGCATAGGCAGTGGCGCAGGGACTCTCTTGAATCCTGCGACCCTTTTTAGCCGGTCCCGGAATGCAGCGGCAAACTTTTCATTCGAGACTTTTTCAATATCGACATTCCCGAATAGATCAGGCGGAGTTTCCTCGTATGCAACTTTCCTCCACGAGTCGTCGCCCCAATACGCATTCATCCTCTCAATATTGGCGTTCGAAACACCTTCAGGTCTGTGGTGCAGCACAGTCCTATTGATGTCATGGATCGGAAAATTTATGAAGATGTCGAGTGATTTCATCACGCCTGCTTCTCTAATAACACTCCAGTCCAGCGTGAGCTTGTACGGATCAAGGAGGCACAACCCACGCTTGTAGTCCTTAAACAGTACTTTCGGAAAAACACTGCGCAAGAGAACGAGATTGCAGTCGCCATGGTAGAGGTACACGTCTTTGCGCTCACCGATAAGTGCTCGCAAGCCGTCGACTTTGTCACCATCCAAATCCACTAAATGGAATTCTGTAAACGGCGGTTTCACAACGAGGGCGTTCAGAGGACTCCCGGGTACCATTTCACCGCTAGTCTTCGACAAATGAAACCCCGCCCCAGCAAATGCGTCAATGTAAACGTGCTGAAATGCTGGATTTCTTTGTGTCGACAGAATCTTCGAATACTCGCTGGCATAACGTCCAAGAATGTCCAGCTTCACTTCCGACCATGGCCCAATCTCATCAATTTTCGGACCAGTCATAAAATTCGCCTTTTGTTCGCTTATTTTGCCATAATATTCAACCCATAGCCAGCCCTACAGCGGTATATTCCCATGCTTCTTCGCCGGGATTCTTGTCCCGCTTCGTCTCCAGCATTTCCAGTGCCTGAATTAATTTCTTGCGCGTCTCCCGCGGCTGGATGACGGCGTCGAGGTAGCCGCGCTCGGCGGCGACGTAAGGGTTGGCGAAGCGGTCGCGGAATTCTTCGATCTTTCGTTGACGCATTTCGATTTTGTCGGCGGCTTGTTCCAATTCTCGTTTGTAGACGATGTCGACCGCGCCTTCGGGGCCCATGACGGCGATTTCGGCGCTGGGCCAGGCGTAGTTCACGTCGGTGCGGATGTGTTTCGACGACATGACGCAATACGCGCCGCCGTAGGCTTTGCGGGTGATGACCGTGACTTTGGGGACGGTGGCTTCGGCGAAGGCGTAGAGGAGTTTTGCGCCGTGCTTGATGATGCCGCCGTATTCCTGGGTGGTGCCGGGGAGGAATCCGGGGACGTCTTCGAAAGTGACGAGAGGAATATTGAAGCAGTCGCAGAAGCGGACGAAGCGGGCGCCTTTGATCGATGCGTTGATGTCGAGCGTTCCGGCCAACATCGCGGGCTGGTTGGCTACGATTCCGACCGGCTTGCCGTTCAGGCGGGCGAATCCTACTACGATGTTTTTCGCATAGTGTTCCTGCACTTCGAAGAAATAGGCGTCGTCGACTACGGCGTGGATCACGTCTTTCATGTCGTAGGGTTGGTTCGACTGGTCGGGGACGATCGTGTCTAGCTTTTCGTCGGCGCGGTCGATGGGGTCCGTGCAGGGTTTTCTCGGGGGGTCTTCCAGGTTGTTCGAGGGCATGAAGCTCAGCAACTCGCGGACCATCGACAGGCACTCGGCATCGTCGCGGCATTTGAAGTGGGCTACGCCGGAGGTTTCGTTGTGGGTCGCCGCGCCGCCTAGCTGGTCTTTGCTGACTTCTTCGTGCGTGACCAGTTTGATCACGTCGGGGCCGGTGATGAACATATACGAAGTGTGGTCGACCATCAGGATAAAGTCGGTGATGGCGGGCGAGTAGACGGCGCCGCCGGCGCATGGTCCCATGATGGCCGAGATCTGCGGGACGACGCCGCTGTAGAGAGTGTTGCGCAGAAAAATGTCGGCGTAGCCGGCCAGTGACATCACGCCTTCCTGGATGCGAGCGCCGCCGGAGTCGTTCAGTCCGATGACGGGCGCGCCCATTTTGGCGGCGAGGTCCATGATCTTGACGATCTTGCTGGCGTTCGATTCGGAGAGCGATCCGCCGAAGACAGTAAAGTCCTGCGCGAAGACGAAGACCAGGCGGCCTTCGACGCGTCCGTAGCCGGTGATGAAGCCGTCTCCGTAGAATTTTTGCTCTTGCATGCCGAAGTCGTTGCAGCGGTGGGTGGCCAACTTGTCGGTCTCTTCGAAGGTGCCTTCGTCGAGAAGAAATTCGACGCGCTCGCGGGCAGACATTTTTCCTTCTTTGTGCTGACGCTCCCGGCGCTGAGCGCCTCCGCCTGCTTCGGCGAGACCGTCGCGCTTCTTTAACTCGGCAAGTTTTTCTTCCAGTTTCATGCGAGCCATTATAGGGAAGATCGGTTTTCTCCGTGACCGCTGTGTCCTCCGTGGTTAAGAACTTCCTCACCACAGAGGACACAGAGGTCACGGAGGAAAGCAACAGCCTACGAATGCAGTGGGGTGGCGTCGAGCAGATCCAGGAATTGCACCTTCTTTTCCGCCGGCAGGAACGACGCTTCGAAGGAATTGCGGGCCAGTTCGCGGAGGTGTTCGTCCGTGAAGGCGAACGCGTCCTGCACCAGTTGGTATTCCTCGACCAGCGACGTGCGGAACATGGCGGGATCGTCGGTGTTCAGAGTCAGCATCAGGCCGTTGTCGAAGTATTGGCGGACGGGATGTTGCGAGATGTCGGCACAGCATCCGGTACGGAGGTTGCTGGTCACGCAGATTTCGATGGGAATCTGCCGTTCGGAGAGTTCTTCGATCAGTTCCGGATCACGCGCTGCCGTCAGGCCGTGTCCGATGCGCTCGGCTTTGAGATTCAATGCTCCCCAGATCGATTCCGGTCCGGCACTTTCGCCGGCATGGGCGGTGAGGTGCAGTCCATGGGCGGCGGCGCTGGCATACACATCTTTGAAAAGTTCGGCAGGTCCCTGGAGTTCGTCGCCACCGATGCCAAAGGCGGCGACATTGCGGTCGCGAAATTGAATGGCGAGATCCACCACGGCTTGCGCCTTCTCGGCGCCAAATTGGCGGACGGCGTCGAAAATCCAGAGCAGTGAAATGCCGAAGTCTTTCTCTCCGCGTTCGCGGCCGCGCTCCAGGCCCTCGAAGATCGCCGCGAAATCCTGCTTGCGCCAGAGGCAGACTCCGACGGAAATGAACACTTCCGCATGCAAGACGTTTTCCGCCTTCAGGTGTTCCATCAGACGGTACGTGATGAGTTCGTAGTCGTCGGGAGTGCGCAGGTGTCCGGTGATGTCCTTGAAGGCCGTCAGGAATCCTTTGAAGTCGGTGTAGTTGTAGAGTTGCTCAACTTCGGGGAGCGATGCGCCCGGCATGCCGTGTCGCTGACGGAGGTCGACGAGCGTGGCGGGCTCGATCGATCCTTCTAAGTGAAGATGCAGCTCAGCCTTCGGAAGGGAAAGGATGAATCGCGAAGGGGAAGGCATGTAGCGATTCTAAACCGTGGAGCCGACGGCTGTAATGGTGGCGTCAGGCTGCTACCTTACTGGCTTGAACTCGCTGTGATGGCGGCTATAGAAGATGTAAATCACGAGGCCGAGCGCCAGCCAGATCACGAAACGAAGCCAAGTGATAACCGTCAGGCCCAACATCAGGCCTCCACAAAGGGCCACCGATATGATCGGGAACCACGGCACAAACGGCACGCGGAAGGCGCGTTTGCGATCCGGCTGATTGCGGCGCAGGAAGATCACTCCCAGTGAAACCAGTACGAAGGCAAACAACGTGCCAATGTTTGCCAAGTCGGCGGCGTCTCCAATATCTACCAGGCCAGCCGGAATTCCCACGGCGAAGCAGGCAATCCAAGTGGACCAGTAGGGCGTCTTATATTTCGGGTGTACTGCGGAAAACAGTTTGGGCAGCAGGCCGTCGCGGGACATGGCGTACCAGATTCGGGCTTGCCCGTACTGAAATACCAGCAGCGACGAGATCATTCCGGTAAGCGCGCCGATCACGATTACCGAACGGAAGAACGGGTGCACGCCGAGATACTTCATCGCGTAGGCTACGGGCGCCTCGGCCGCTTCTCCGGAGACGAAGGTCGTGTACTTCATCATGCCCAGCAGCACGATCGCGACGCCTACGTAGAGGAGCGTGCAGACGATCAGTGACATGATGATGCCGAAGGGCAAGTCTTTTTGCGGATTGCGCGACTCTTCGGCGGCCGTGGAAACGGAATCGAATCCGATGTAGGTAAAGAAAACAATGGCCCCGCCGGTGACGATGCCGGCAAATCCTGAGGGCGCGAAGGGCGTCCAGTTCGCGGGCTTCACCAGCATGCCGCCGACGACCAGGAAGGTCAGGATCGCGCCGATCTTGACCATGACCATGATGTTGTTCGCCCCGGCTGATTCCCTTACTCCGCGCACCAGCAGGAGAGTGAGAATAAACACGATGAGGAACCCGGGCAGGTTGAAGTACGAACCCGTCCATTGGCCCCCCGACCACACCGGGCCAGCCCATTGCGCCGGCAAATTCAGCCCAAATGCCCCCAGTTGCGCCTTCAAGTAACCGGCGAAGCCCACCGCTACAGCGACGTTGCTGACAGCGTATTCGAGGATCAGGTCCCAGCCGATGATCCAGGCGAAAATTTCACCGAGCGTGGCATACGAGTAGGTATAGGCGCTGCCGGCGATCGGGATCATCGACGCCAGTTCGGCATAGCAGAGTCCGGCAAAACTACAGGCGATGGCAACCAGGAAAAACGAAATCGCGATCGAGGGCCCGGCTGGCGGACGGCCGTGCATGAGCGCTCCGGCGGTGCTGCCGGTACGCAGAAAGTTCGTGAGCAGGTCGAGCGCCTGCGCGTGGAGAATCGAGGGCGCCTGAAAAAACTCTCCGGCGGCGGCCGTTCCCGTGAGAACGAAAATTCCCGACCCGATGATCGCGCCGATGCCGAGCGCGGTCAGCGACCACGGGCCGAGCGTTTTGCTGAGCCGGGTTTCCGGCTGCTCAGAATCCGCGATCAGCTTGTCGATCGACTTACAGCAGAAAGCCTGGCTGTTCGAAGTGCGGACGACGTCGGCTGGTTCCGTGGATGATTGCGACAAGAGTCGGTTCTCTCCTCAGAGCGGAAGTCGGGCATGGACGCTCGCCCATGCCCGGACTGCTTGCGGCTGAAGCCAGCGCCTAGCGCTTCGCCTGGCCGCGGACCATCTTCTTCATCTTGCGCTTTTTCGATCCGCGCGCGTAATCGCGGGGATTTTTCGGCTTTTCGGCCTTGATCTTCTTACGCGCGGCGCGCTTGGTTTTCTTGCGTTCTACTTTTTCGAGCTTCTTTGTGTTTGCCATGAATGATTTGTTTTGTTCCTTCTTTTAGTTTGAGTTCGTAAGTATTGCGGTTGCTGAAAGCTGAGGGCTGGTTACGCCCTCTCCAGCTGGGCGTACTTCTCCACCAGTTTCTTCAAACCGAAGCGAGGGAATTGTACCGTAATCTTGGCATCTTCCCCATCTCCTTCGCGCTGGTAGACGGTTCCTTCGCCGTATTTCGGGTGTTTGACCTTCTGCCCGGGACGGAAACCGCGTTTGCCGGCGGGCTCTTCTACGGGTAGTTTGGGCAGGTTGAATTTCTTCCCGCGGGAAGCGAAAAACTCCGCGATGTTGTCGATGGAGTTGTAGTTCCTGACCGGAGCTGACGATTTTGGTTTGACCTTTGCCGGATTCCAACTTGCGCTCTGGTCTTCGTCCTCGTAAGAATAATGCACCGCTTCGTCCGCGGGGGAGTTGGACCGGCCATGTGGCGAGGGCGCTCCCGCCCGCGAAAAGCCTGCACCAGAAGCGCGCTTCCGGGCCCCGCCCATCTCCTCCACCAGTTCCATCGGCACTTCGTCCAAAAACCGCGACGGCACGCTGGCCTCCGGCATGTCGGTCCCATAACGGCGGCGATACACCGCGCGCGATAAGACGAGCGTGTCCATGGCGCGCGTCATGCCGACGTAGCAGAGGCGGCGTTCTTCTTCGATCTGGTCAGGCTCAATCAGAGTACGGGAGTGCGGGAACAGGCCTTCTTCCATTCCAGCCAGCACAACCAGAGGGAACTCCAGGCCCTTGGCGGCATGCAGGGTCATGAGGGTGATCTGGGCGCGTTCGTCGTATTGGTCGGCGTCGCTTACAAGAGCGGCGTGGTCGAGGAACTGGTCGAGAGTTTCGCCGCGATCGCGGGAGTCCATGGCGGCGTTGACCAGTTCGCGTAGGTTCTCAATGCGGGAGTAGGCCTCGGGAGTGTCTTCGTCTTCGAGTTGCTTGATGTAGCCGGTCCGGTCGATCAGGAACTTGAGCAGTTCGGCGGTGGTGGCGGGTTCGCCGGGGACACGGAAGCCGTCGATGGCTTCATCACCGGTAGCACCCTCCCCGACGGCCGGCAGGGTACCGGCGTTACGGTCTGGGGCATTGTCTTCCGCGGGCACCTCTCCGAAGTCGAAGCTGAAGTTAGCGGGGTCGAAGTCGGTGTCGGGAGAATCTGCGGGCGCTTCTTCCGCTACGGGAGGAGCGGGCGGTTGTGCCCGATCGACTGCCGGTGAGCCCGCACTTAACGAAGTCGAAGGGCCCGCGCTACTCTGGCCGACTGCGTTTTCTTCACCTGAGGTCGCCTCCAGACGGTCGCTGTAGGTCCCGGTCAACATCGCCGCGCCGTCTTCGATCAGGTCGCGGAAGGTTTTCAGCGCGCTGATGGCGCGGGCGGGCAAGAGCTGCTGTTGGATTGCTTCACGGATCGCGCCCCACATACTCTGTCCGGTTTCCAGCGCCACGCGCTCAATCGTTTCGATGGTCGACTTGCCAATGCCGCGGGCGGGAGTGTTGATCACTCGCTGCACGGAAACGGAATCGGCGGGATTGAGGACGACTTTCAGGTACGAAATCATGTCCTTGATTTCGGCGCGTTCGTAGAACGAGAAGCCGCCGACTACGTGATATTTCAATCCGTAGCGGCGCATCGCTTCTTCAAACAGGCGGGACTGGGAATTCGTGCGATAGAGAACCGCGGCGCGTGCATTTTCGCCGCGCTCAGCCGACTCGCGCACATAGCGGTTGATGGCGTCGGCTGCGAATAGGGCTTCGTTTTCGCCGTCGGGCGCTTCGTAGTAGCCGATCTTCGAGCCGCCCTGGCGCGACGTCCACAGGTTCTTGCCCTTCCGCCGGATATTGTTCGCAACCACCGCCGATGCGGCCTGCAATATGTTTTGCGTAGAGCGGTAGTTCTGCTCCAGGCGAACGATCTTCGCTTCGGGAAAATCGTGCTCGAATTCCAGAATGTTGCGGATGTCGGCGCCGCGCCAGGAATAAATTGACTGGTCTTCGTCGCCGACGGCGCAGATGTTGTGGCGCTCGCCCGCCAGCAGCCGCATCAATTCGTATTGCGGACGATTCGTGTCCTGATATTCGTCGACCAGAATGTACTGAAAGCGCCGGTTGTAATATTCACGCACTGCCGCCACCGACTTCAGCAGCCGCATGGCTTCGAGCAGCAGGTCGTCGAAGTCCATGGCGTTGGCTTTGCGCAATTCCTTGCGATATTCCTCGTAGATGTGCGCGATGCGTTCAGTCTTGGGATCGGCCGATTGCAGATAAATTTCCTGCGGATCGAGCATGTGATTCTTCGCCCACGAAATTCGCGAGAGCACGGTGCGCGGCGTGAGTTGTTTGTCGTCGAGTCCGATGCGCCGCATGATGCCCTTTACGACCTGCTGCTGGTCGGACTCGTCGTAGATCACAAAATTCTTGGTGAGGCCGATGGGCGGCTGTCCGGGGACTGTCGATGGGATACGCAACGCCTCGATGTCTCTCCGCAGTACGCGGACGCAAAACGAATGAAACGTCGAGATGACCGGCTTGGCGATGGTCAGGCGGCCGACTAACTTTTCCACGCGCTCGGCCATTTCGGAGGCGGCCTTGTTCGTGAACGTCATTGCCAGAATCGACTCCGGCATCACGTTCATGTGCTCGATGAGATAGGCGATTCGGAACGTAATGACGCGCGTCTTCCCACTCCCAGCGCCAGCCAGGATCAGCACGGGACCGTCAACGGTCTCGACCGCTTCGCGTTGTTGAGGGTTTAAATCGTCCAGGAACGACAAAAAGAGTGGCTCCGCAGTGCGCTACTTGAATTTTACAGGAAGCGACATGGCGATCAGGCTGAGCGGGCTACGATAGGGATGATGAAATGGCTGTGGTGTTGGCGGTGCAAAACCGAGGTACCAATGCTCGACGATGAGGAGTTCGCGCAGGCAGTGTCGAAGCAGGACGTGAATGCTGACACTCCTCGGGTACGATTCGCTTCATCTTTGGCCGAGTACGAACGGATTACCGGGCGGAGGGAAACGAACCCAAATGCATTCTGGCACCACCACTTATCGCTCTATGGACCACCCTGCCAACGATGCGGCAAGCCGCTACGAACCCCGCGAGCCAAACGCTGCGGTAGCTGCATGACGCCTCGGCAGGATTGAATGGGAAATTGTCGGTATCAACAATTGCGCTGATTCGCGTCGCCGCCGTCCCATGCCCCCGTCACAGCCTCAGCCCGGTGATAACATACAAACAGGCGCACGCCCATGAGCGGAACAGTTCCACCTCACCATCCATTCGCGGACCGCATCGTTCGCGACCCCCAGATCTGTGGCGGAGAGCCCGTATTCAAGGGCACCCGCGTCCTGCTCCGGACCGTGCTGGCCAGCCTTGCAGTTGGCGATGCGGTGGAAGACATTCTCGCGGACTTCCCGAGTCTAAAGGCCGAAGATGTCCGGGCAGCAATTGCATTCGCGGCAGCCTCCGCCGAGGAGGACCTTCCCGTCCCGGCCATCCCCAACGTCCGATGAAGGCTAAGCTCGACGAGAACCTGCCGCTGCGGATCGCAACTCGTCTGCGGGAACTTGGCCATGATGTTCATACGACCCAACAAGAGAATCTCTCGGGTTGTGACGATTTCGAGCTTTGGGCACACGCCCAGCAGGAAGGCCGCACTCTCATTACGCAAGACTTGGATTTCTCGGACAGCCGTCGCTTCACGCCGGGCACCCACTGTGGCATCGTGCTGGTTCGGCTGCACTCACCCAGCCGGTTGCGATTAGTGGAACGATTGGAAGAAGTATTTCGCGAGGAAGCCGTTAACGATTGGGCGGGATGTTTTGTGGTTGTGACCGATCAAAAAATTCGCGTGCGCCGAACGCCCGACCAACGGACCTGACATTTTAGAGCCTTTTGGACAGGCGGATCTTAGGCACTCCGTTCCCAACTTTGGCCGCAAATGTCCTTACATTTTCATTCGGATACACAAATCAATTCAGGCAACGCCGGCCTGTATAATCAAGAATTGCACTCATGAAGAAAAGCAGATCAGTAGTAGCCGCGCCTAATCGCGAATCCGCTCCCAGAATCCGTTCCACCACCGTCCTCTGCGTCCGCCGCGATGGCGCGGTCGTCATGGCTGGCGACGGTCAGGTAACGCTGGGTGAGTCCGTAATCAAGCATGGCGCAAAGAAAATCCGCCGCCTTTATCAGGAGAAAATTCTCGCCGGATTTGCCGGGTCGACCGCCGATGCGTTTTCACTGTTCAGCCGCTTCGAAGCGAAACTGGATCAATACCACGGCAACCTCGGACGCGCCGCCGTCGAGCTGGCCAAAGACTGGCGTACCGACAAATTTCTGCGTCACCTGGAAGCGCTGCTGCTGGTTTCCGACAAAGAGCAGACATTCCTGCTGAGCGGCAACGGCGACGTGATCGAGCCCGACACCGGCATCGCCGCCATCGGCTCCGGAGGCCCATTTGCCCAGGCCGCCGCGCAGGCTCTGGCCGATCATACAAAGCTTTCGGCGCGGCAGATTGCCGAAGAAGCGATGAAGATTGCCGGCCGGATGTGCATTTTTACGAACGACAAGATTACGATTGAGGAATTGTGAGGGAAGGTGTCAGGTCTCAGGTGTCAGGTGTCAGGAAAAGCAAAACCGGTGTCGCTTTAGGATTTTCCTGAGACCTGAGACCTGAGACCTGAGACCTAACACCTAACACCTGAGACCTGCTTTTTATGGCTATCTATTTACCCGGAACCGCTGAAGAAGAACAGATCACGCTCGACGATCTGACGCCGCGCGAAATCGTCACCGAACTCGACAAGTATGTGGTCGGGCAGAAGGACGCCAAACGCGCAGTTGCTATCGCCCTGCGCAACCGCATGCGGCGGCAGAAGCTTCCGCCGGACATGGCGGAAGAAGTCATTCCCAAAAACATCATCATGATCGGGCCCACGGGCGTCGGCAAGACCGAAATCGCCCGCCGCCTCGCCAAGCTTGCGAACTCGCCATTTCTGAAAGTCGAAGCTTCGAAGTTTACCGAAGTGGGTTATGTAGGGCGCGACGTGGAATCGATGATTCGCGACCTGGTGGAGATCGCGATTGAGATGATTCGCGAGGAAAAGCTCGAAGACGTTTCCGACAAAGCGGAACTGAACGCCGAGGAGCGGTTGCTGGATCTGCTGTTGCCTCCGACGAATCCGCGACCGGGCGAGACCAGCGGCGGCCTGGTGCTGGAAGGCACAAACACCGGCGCGGAATCGCACTCGCGCACCCGCGAGAAACTTCGCCAGCAACTGCGCGAAGGCAAGCTCGACGACCGCCAGGTTGAAATCGAAACCCGAGAGCGCAATTTTCCGTCCTTTGAAATCATCTCCAACCAAGGCGTGGAGGAGATGGACGTCAACCTCAAGGACATGCTGCCCAACATCTTCGGCCAGCGCACCAAGAAGCGGAAGATGAAGGTCAACGAGGCGTTCGAGTATCTGATCCAGGAAGAAGAGCAACGCCTCATCGATATGGAGCAGGTCACGCGCACGGCCATCGATCGCGTGGAAAATTCCGGCATCATCTTCCTCGACGAAATCGACAAGATCGCCGGCCGCGAAAGCGGTCATGGACCGGACGTTTCCCGCGAAGGCGTGCAGCGCGACATCCTGCCGATTGTCGAAGGCACCACCGTCAACACGCGCTATGGAATGGTTCGCACCGACCACATCCTCTTCGTCGCGGCCGGGGCGTTCCACGTTTCAAAGCCCAGTGACCTGATTCCCGAATTGCAAGGCCGCTTCCCGATCCGGGTGGAATTGCAGTCGCTCACCATGCACGACTTCATCCGCATCCTGACCGAACCGAAGTCGTCGCTGACCAAGCAATACATCGCGCTGCTTGACACCGAAGGAGTGAGGCTCGAGTTCACTCCGGATGCGCTCGATGAAATTGCCCGCTTCGCCTTCCGCGTGAACGAAGGCACGGAGAACATCGGCGCGCGCCGCCTGCACACGATCATGGAACGCGTGCTCGATGAGATCAGCTTCGACGCGCCCGAGCGCAAAGGACAGGAGTTCATCGTGGACGCGGCTTACGTGCAGAAAATGCTGAGCGAGATTGTGAAGGATCAGGATCTGTCGCGGTATATTCTGTAGGAAGCATCAACACCCAACGAACTGTCATCCTGAGCGCAGCAAAGGACCTGCTTTCTTTTCGGCCGCCAGGAAAGCGGATCCTTCGCTTCGCTCAGGATGACAGTTCCAACAGTTGGATCTCCGGCTCGGTTGGATCAAGTTTCTGCTAGTCTTCCCGCTAACCCGATGACCGTCCTCGACCGCACCCGTCTCCAGTCCCTCATGCAGCGCGAGCAGACGCGTTTCGTCAGGGAGAATCCAAAGTCGAAAGCGATTTTCGAACGCGGGAAGAAGTCGCTGCTCTCGGGCGTTCCCATGAACTGGATGGTCAAGTGGGCGGGAGCATTTCCTCCGGTTGTCCGTGAAGCGCAGGGCGCGCATTTCTACGATCAGGACGGCCACCGCTACGTCGATTTCTGCCTCGGCGATACCGGTGCGATGACCGGGCACTCTCCCTTCGCGGCCGTCAAAGCGATTGAAGAGCAGGCGAAGCGCGGCATCACGCTGATGTTGCCGTCCGAAGATGCGGTCTTCGTCGCGGAGGAATTGCAGAAGCGCTTTGGACTTGCCTACTGGCAATTTGCTCTCACTGCAACCGATGCCAATCGCTTTTCGATTCGTCTGGCGCGGCAGATCACTGGCAAACCGAAAATTCTGGTCTTTAACTGGTGCTATCACGGGTCGGTAGATGAGAGTTTCATCACGCTTCATCCAGACGGCACCACCAAAGCTCGCCGCGGAAATATCGGGCCACCGGTTGATCCGTCGTTGACCACACGCGTGGTCGAATTCAACGATGTCCCGGCTCTCGAGCAAGCGCTGGCTCACGGAGACGTCGCCTGCGTGCTTGCCGAGCCGGCGATGACGAACGTCGGGATCGTCCACCCGGTTGCGGGCTACCACCAGGTTCTACGCGAACTCACGCGCAAGCACGGTGCGCTGCTGACCATCGACGAAACCCACACCATCTGCGCCGGGCCCGGAGGATTCACGCGGGCGGAAAATCTCGATCCGGATTTTCTGGTTTTCGGCAAGCCCATCGGTGCAGGCGTGCCCGGCGCTGCCTACGGATTTACACCGCAAGTGGCCGACCTGATCACGAAGAACCACAGCCTCGAAGATTGCGATACGGGAGGAATCGGCGGCACTCTCGCGGGCAACGCGCTTTCACTGGCCGCCATGCGTGCCACGCTAGCCAAGGTTCTGACCAAAGAAGCGTTCGACCGCATGATCCCGATGGCGGAACGCTGGACGGCCGGCGTCCAAAAAGTCATCAACGATTTCGGCGTCCCCTGGAGCGTAACTCGCCTGGGCTGCCGCGCGGAATATTTGTTTAGCCCGAATGAGCCGACGAACGGCACCCAGGCTCACGATGCCATGGACTTCGAACTCGAGCGCTTCATGCATCTCTATGCCATGAATCGTGGGATTCTGCTGACGCCTTTTCACAACATGGCCCTGATGTCGCCCGCGACCGCGCCGGAGGATGTGGATCTCCACAGTAAAGTGTTTCGCGAGGCAGTGCGGGAGTTAATGGGCTAGACCGATGAGTAGAAGAGCCCCGTCTCTACTCATGTTTATCGCATTCCTCTGATACCCTTTTCTCTTCCATGATCTCGCTGGCGCGCAGGCTCAGTTTGGTGGCAGCTCTCTGCGGGTTGCTTTCGAGTTGCGCCCAGACCGGGCCACCGCTGCCGCCGTCGCTGGAACTTCCCAAGCCGCCCTCCGATCTGCGTGCGATCCGCAAAGGCAACCAGGTCACGCTCACGTGGAGCGAGCCGATACGCACCACCGATCGTCAGACGGTGCGCTATCTCGGCCCGACGCGCGTCTGCCGAAGCCTGGAAGCAGAGATGAAGGAGTGTGGGACGCCGGTCGGGGAGGTACCCCCGCCGACGCGCGCCGTGCAGACGCCCGGCGCGGCTCAACCGCAGGCCGAGATGTTTAGCGACACATTGCCGGACGCACTTCAACAAAAGAATCCGCTTGGAGATGTCAGCTACGCGGTCGAGGTGCTCAACCAGGATCGTCGCGGGGCTGGACTGTCCAATCGGGCTGTTGTCGCGGCGATGCCCACTCTGCCGCCTCCGTCGGACTTTCGAGCCGAGTTGACCGGCAGTGGTGTGGACTTCACGTGGACCAGTGCTGGCGCGGGCTCGGCGCCGCCGGGTATTCAATATCGTTATCGAATTTACCGGCGTGACGAGGCTAACTCGAAAGATGCGGTCGCCAGCGAATCGGCGGTCGATGGAGCCGGTCCCATGCACGCCCGGGATTCAAGTCTTGAATGGGAAAAAACTTATTCGTATCGCGTCACTGCGGTCAGTAGCGAGAACCGGCCGGGTGGCGAGGCTGAGGTTGAGGGCGACGACAGCCCAGTTGTACGCATCGTCGCCCATGACGTTTTTCCGCCCGCAGTGCCCTCGGGCTTGCAGGCGGTCTATTCGGGCGAGGGGCAGAAGCCGTTTGTGGATCTGATCTGGGCTCCGGTAACCGACGCCGATCTTGCAGGGTACAACGTGTATCGCCGCGACGGAGAAGCTGCTCTCATCAAGCTGAATTCCGAACTGATCAAGTCTCCCTCTTACCGCGACGGCGCGGTTGAGTCCGGCAAGACCTATTTTTATTTCGTCTCCGCCACGGATGTCCGAGGTAACGAGAGCGCGCGTTCGGAAGAGGCTAGCGAAACTGTGCCCTAGGGGCGGACTAGCGTGTCGACGTTCTCGCCTCCATCTCTGCCAACCGCCGCGACAAAAACGAGCGGGCTGCTTCATTGTTAGCGAGAGCCAGTGCCCGCCGATATGCCAACGCCGCCTCGGTCCATTGCTGGAGGCGGCGCAGCAAATCACCGCGTGCGGCGGGAAGCAGATAATAGTCGCGTAACTCCGCCTTGCCTTCGAGGCCGTCCAGCAGGCGCAACCCCTCTGCCGGTCCTTCGGCCATCGCGACGGCGGCTGCGTGATTCAATTCCACCACCGGAGACGGCTGCACTCGCAGCAATTCAGCATAGAGCGAGACAATCTGCTTCCAGTCGGTATCTTCCGCGCGCGCCGCTTGCGTGTGAATCGCTGCGATGGCCGCCTGCAGCGCATACGTTCCGCGTGCGCCGGCCCGCAGGGCTACCTCAACCAGTTCCACTCCGTCGCGAATCTCTTCCCGGTTCCACAACCTTCGATCCTGATCTTCGAGCAGTACGACTTCTCCGTCGCGATCCACCCGCGCCTCGCGCCGCGAATCATGCAGCAGCATCAGGGCCAGAAGGGCGCGCGTTTCGGTCTGTTGCGGTAGCAACTCGCACATCAGCCGTCCCATGCGGATGCCTTCCGCGCACAATTCCTGGCGGATGGCGGCATCTCCCGAACTGGCGCTGTAGCCTTCGTTAAACACGAGATACACCACCAGCATCACCGCCTCCAGCCGCGCGCCCAGTTCGGATACGGGCGGGACCTGGTAGGGGATTTGCGCATCGCGTATTTTCTGCTTGGCCCGCACCAGGCGTTGTGCCATGGTGGCGAGCGGAACCAGAAAGGCGCGGGCAATTTCCTCAGTGGTCAATCCGCACAAAGTCCGCAGCGTGAGCGCGACCTGGGCCTCGAGCGCCAGCGCCGGATGGCAGCAGGTGAAAATCAGGCGCAGCTGGTCGTCGTTAACTTCCTCCTGAAGCAACACGTCTTGTTGCGCCTCGGATAGTTGCTGTTCCAGTTCTGCGATCTTCTGCAGTTCCTCGCGCTTGGAATCGAATCGCGTCCGGCGGCGCAGCATATCGATGCCCTTGTGGTAGGCAGTGGAAACCAACCAGGCGCGAGGGTTGTCGGGGATTCCCTGCTTCGGCCACTGTTCCAGGGCGGTGGTGAATGCTTCCTGCATCAACTCCTCGGCCAGATCGAAGCTGCCGAGCAAACGAATCAGCGTGGCGAGAATCCTGCCCGACTCCGCGCGATAGACGCGCTCAATATCGCTTACTTTGTCCATCCGGCTACCCGCACACAGGGTAGCCGGAGCTGCGAGTGCAAGGCTAGGGCATGTCATGGGGCACGATGGGCCGGACTTCAATCGATCCCCAGCGCGCTGACGGAATCCGCGCGGCCACGCCGAGCGCGTCGTCCAGGTCTTTGGCTTCGATCAGGTAATAGCCGCCCAGTTGTTCCTTGGTCTCGGCAAACGGGCCGTCGGTGACCAGGCGTTTCTTGTCCCGCACCCGGACTGTGGTCGCGGTAGAGATTTCCGCTAGCTCGTTGCCGCCACGGTAGTGTCCGCTCTGGGCAATGCTTTTGGTGAAGTCGCCGTACTCCTTGAGGATTTCTTCGTGTTCCGCCTTCGACATCTTGGCTAAAGCCTCTTCATTTCCATAGATCAGCAGAAGATATTGCATTCGTCGGGCCTCCCTGGCCGTCTAATGGTTAGTCGAAGTGAGATATTGGATATCGACAATCGTTACAGGAAATTTTTCGCCGCTCATCCGCCGCTCGTGTTTAGATAGATTCCGATGAAATATTGCCGCTTTCAACAAAACAGCCAGGCCCAATATGGTCTGGTGGAGTCCGTCGCCGGTCAAGATGCGATTGTACGGATTCTGCTTACTCCTCCGGAAGAGTCGGGGGGCGACGTGGAAGGCCTGCGTACCCGGCGCATCGAGCCGATTGCGCTGGAAGAAGCCACTCTACTGCCGCCGGTGCGGCCTTCGAAGATCGTCTGCGTCGGACGCAATTACCGCGAACACGCCGCCGAACTGGGCCATGAGATTCCCACCGAGCCGTTACTGTTCTTCAAGCCTCCTTCATCCCTGTTGGCCCCAGGAGGCACGATTCTCCGTCCGAAAGTCTCCGAGCGCACGGATTACGAAGGGGAACTGGGCGTCGTCATCGCCAAGCGCTGCCACAAGCTGCCTGCCGACGAGGATACGCGTCCTTACATTCTTGGCTACACCTGCGTGAACGACTTCACCGCCCGCGACCTCCAGAAAAAAGACAGCCAGTGGGTGCGTGGCAAGGGCTTCGACACTTTCTGCCCGGTCGGGCCGGTGGTTGCCGACGCACTCGATCCGTGGGCCGGCATAGCCTTGGAAACTCGAGTCAACGGAGAAGTGCGTCAATCGAGCAATACGCGCGACTTCATCTTTTCGCTGGGCATTGTTCTGCGCTATATTTCGCAGATCATGACGCTTGAGCCTGGTGACTTGATCGCCACCGGCACTCCCGAAGGCGTTGGACCGGTAGTTGCCGGCGATGTGGTTGAGGTCGCGATTGAAGGTATCGGCGTGCTGCGGAATCCGGTGGCCGACGAACCGTAGAAACGGCCTGCTAACTAACGTGGTGGCGGATCTCCGCTTCGATAATTTTCGCCGCTTCTCGCAGCAGGGTGAGCTCGGCCTCGTTCAATCCACTGAGAACTTCGGTCAGAGCGAGGATTCTCTTTCGCCGCGCCTCTTGCAGCAAGCGCTCGCCTTTGCTGGTCACGGTCACCCGGATGCGCCGTGCATCGCGGGAGTCCGAATCAATTTTCGCCAGACCAGAACGCTTTAGCCCCGCCACAATCCGGCTCATCGTCGGCGGCTTGACTTGTTCCGCCGATGCCAATTGACCAAGCGTCATGGGGCCGCCGAACACCAGCACCGACAACGCCGATAGCCGCGCCGGGCCCTCGCGCGAGAGGACGTCCTGCTTGCGGGCGTACCGCAAAAGATGAATGGCGGCGGAGTGCAGGCGATCCGCGATTTCCATCCGGTTCTGTTTCTCAGCGCTCGGCACAGGCAGAAGTTTAGCATCGCTAACATTCCGCTTGACAGTCAGGCCGGGCTCCTATATTTAGTTAGCATTGCTAAGTAATTACCGGAGAGGATGCGATGACCTCGCAACGCGGCCTTGAATTTCTGCAAACCGGAGACGTCGATGGACTCCGCCGCCTGCTCGACGAAGACCCCAGCGCTGCCGAGGCAAGAGATGCGACCGGAGTGAGCCTTCTGATGCATGCCCTCTATCACGGGCATCGTGATCTGGCGGAGGCGATTGCCGGCAAGAAACGCGAACTCGATATTTTTGAAGCCGCGGCACTCGGCCGAATGGAGCGGCTCCAGGAGTGCCTCCGCGATAGCACCGACCTCAACACTTACTCGAAAGACGGTTTCACGGCTCTTCACTTCTCCTGTTATTTCGGACAGCCTGGCGTGGCCCGGCTGCTCCTCGAGAAAGGCGCAAGACCCGACGCCGTCGCAAATAATGCGACTTGCGTCATGCCATTACATTCGGCGGCTTCGTCGCGCAATCTGGAGGCGGCGCGTTTGTTGCTGGAACATGGAGCGCCAGTGGATGCCCGCCAGCAGGGAGGTTGGGTGCCGATTCATGCGGCGGCGCAGAACGGGGATGCTGACATGGTCGAGCTGCTATTGGCACACGGAGCTGACGCCGGCCTGGTCAACGACGATGGCAAGACTCCGGCGATGGTCGCTGCGGGCAAGGGACATTCCGGGATCGCGGCTCTCCTCCGGCAACGAAAGTCAAAGTCTTAACCACAGAGGTCACAGAGGTCACAGAGGAAAACCAAATGCTGTCCCCTGTGACCTCTGTGGTTAAGACTTTCGCTGACGGCTCGAACAAAGCCGCAAGCTACTGAAAGCAAAGGCATGACTTGGAGACCAGGGGCCGGTGGTAAGGCTGTCTCGGGAGTTTGGCCGGACAAGTACTGCCGATTGCTTCTGCCGTAACCTTCGCTCCCGATCCCGGCATCAAACCGTCTATAATGAAGGACAGTTGTTCGAGATCGCGCCTCTTCTCGAAAGATAAAAATCCATGTCGATGAAGTTGAAAGCCACAATTCTTGCCAGTTCGCTGGCTATTCTGTTGTTTACCCTTGTGGGCGGTTTCGTCAACGTCCGAGCGTCGTCGACAGATGGCGCCTATCGCCAGCTATCGGTGTACAGCGAGGTGCTGGCTCGTGTCCGGGGCGAGTACGTCGAAGAACCCAACATCGCGGCGGTGACCGAGGGCGCGCTGCATGGCCTGCTGGAATCGCTGGATGCCAACTCGAGTTATCTTACGGCCGCAGAGTACAAACACTATCGCTCCATCAAGTCCGATGGCAAAGCGGACATCGGAGCAGCGGTGTCAAAACGTTTCGGATATGCCGCCGTCATCGCGGTGATCCCGGGTGGCCCGGCGGAGAAGGCAGGTATTGAGAACTCGGATATCCTGGAATCGATTGAAGGCCGCAGCACACGCGATATGTCGCTCGCCGAAATCCACAGCCTGTTGGCCGGAGAGCCGGGCTCCACGGTGACGGTCGCGGTGGTCCGGCCCCGTCGAGCGGAGCCGCAAAAGATCGTGATCACGCGCGACACCGTCGTCATTCCGCCGGTTGAGGACAAGATGCTCGCGGAAAACGTGGGCTACGTGAAGGTCGATGCTTTCCCGGAAGGCAAGTCGCAGGAGATTGCCAACAAGATCCGCGATCTACAGAAGCAAGGCGCAAAGAAGTTTGTGCTCGATCTGCGCAACGCCGCCGAGGGCGAGGAATCCGAAGGCATTGCGACCGCGAACCTGTTCCTCGATCACGGCACGATTACTTATCTTCAGGGGCAGAAGTATCCGCGTCAGGCCTTTAACGCCGATCCGGCCAAGGACATCACCAAGCTCCCCGTAGTAGTGCTGGTGAACCGTGGCACGGCAGGCCCGGCGGAGATCGTGGCCTCCGCCATTTTGGAGAACGCGCGCGGCGATGTGATCGGAGACAAGACTTTCGGTGATGGCTCGGTGCAGAAACTGATCGATATGCCCGACGGCGCCGCCCTGATTCTTTCCGTAGCCAAGTATTATTCGCCAAACGGAAAAGCGATTCAGGACACCGCCGTGACCCCGAACATACTGGTCGCCGACAACTCCGACGACGATGCCGGCTTGCCCGACGAAGACCAGCAAGCCGCTCCCGACGAGCAAAACCAGAAGCCAAAAAATCAGACCGACGATCAATTGAAGAAAGCGCTCGATCGGCTGAAGGCGATGGAAGTCTTGAAAAACTAGTACCTAGTGCCCAGTACCCAGTCAAAATCGCCCATCCCGGTGGGCGATTTCTTTTGGGCTCCGCGACGCTTCCGCTGAGTACACTGGGACTAGATACTGGGTACCGAAGATATGAAGATCCTCGTTCGCCATCTCCCTCCCCTCGAAGTTGGTGGACGAAATCTGGTCGGATACATCGTTTTTGGGCTCCTTGTGCTGATCTCATCCGCAGTGGGCGCGGCTGCCGGACTGCTGCTGGTGTACTCCACCGACCTACCGCAGGTGGAGCAGCTCGAACATTACCGTCCCAGTTCGGTGACCGAACTGTACGACCGCCAGGGCCGCGTGATCGGCACGTTTGCACTGCAACGGCGCGTGGTGGCCACTTACGACGACTATCCCGAAGTGCTGCGCACCGCTCTGGTCTCTATCGAAGACAAGGAGTTCTACACTCATTCTGGAATCAATTTCTGGCGTATCGCGGGAGCCGCCTACCGCGACATTGAATCCGGCGGGAAGGTGCAGGGCGCGTCCACGCTTACCATGCAACTGGCACGTAATCTGTTTCTATCGCCCGACCGCTCGTTCCACCGCAAGATTCAGGAAGCGCTACTGGCCATCCAGATAGAGCGGCGTTTCACGAAGCCGCAGATTTTCACGCTCTACGCCAACCAGATTTTCCTCGGGCACGGCGCCTACGGTTTTGAAGCGGCCTCCGAGTTCTATTTCAGCAAACCGGCGAAGCAACTGACGCTCGACGAGGCGGCTCTGCTCGCTGGACTTCCCAAAGCGCCGCAATATTATTCGCCGGTCACCCATCCTGACCGCGCTCAGAAGCGGCGTAACCTCGTGCTCAACGCCATGCTCGAGGACGGCAAGATTACTGCCCTTCAAGCCTCCGACGCCAAGGCCAAGCCGATTCGACTCAACCTGCAGAAGGATCCGAACTCTCTGGCGCCAAATTTCGTGGAAGAAATCCGCCGCTATCTCGAAAACAGGTACGGAACCGATCAGGTGCATGAAGGCGGCTTGCGGGTTTACACCTCGCTCGACATGGATTTGCAGCGGGCCGCCAACCAGGCGGTGCTCGACGGTCTGGCAGCATACGAACGCCGCGAGAAATGGCGCGGTAATCTCGCCAATGTAGCACCCCTGGGACAGCACGTGGACAAATACGAAGATCCCGACTGGGACCAGGAACCCGAAGTTAATGGATACTTCCACGCCATCGTCACGTCGGTCGACGCGACTGCCGCACAAATTCGTTTCGGCGCACGCACGGCGACGTTTTCTCCGGCAGACGTCGCCTGGACGCAGCGCAAGCTGCCCGCCCTGCTCAGGGCAGGAGATATCGTGTACGTCAAAGTGCTGTCCCTCGATCCTGGCGGAAAGGCCAAAGTCAGCCTTGAACAGGACTCCGGCGCGCAGGGTGCACTGGTCGCCATCGACAACGCCACCGGAGAAATCAAGGCGATGGTGGGAGGGCGGGACTTCAATCTTTCCAAATTTAATCGCGCGACACAGGCCCTGCGGCAGGTCGGGTCGTCCTTCAAGCCCTATGTTTACACCGCCATCATCGATCAGGGCGGCAGTCCGGACGAAACTGTCCTCGATGCGCCCATCACTTTTGAAACCCAATCCGGCCCCTACACCCCGCATAACTATGACAACAAATTTGAGGGCTTGATTACGCTGCGCCGCGCGCTCGCCCAATCGAGAAATATTCCCGCGCTTAAACTCGCTGACCGCATCGGGATTCGTACGGTGATCGACTATGCGCACCGGTTTGGCGTGACTTCGACGATCCCGCCCTACCTCCCCGTGGCTCTGGGCTCGGCGGAGGTGACGCTGATCGAGCAGACTTCGGCTTTCAGCGTGTTCCCGAACGACGGCGTGCTGCTGGCTCCGCGCTACATCAGAAAAGTGACGGACTATGACGGGCGCATTCTGGAAGAAGATTTTCCGGACATCAAAGACGTAATCAGCTCCCGCACCGCCCGGATCATGACTTCGATGTTGCGGGAAGTGGTACAGCATGGCACCGCCGCCGCGGCGGCCAAAATGCCCTACCCCCTCGCCGGAAAAACCGGCACCACCAACGATTTTACCGATGCCTGGTTCATCGGCTTTTCGCCGTCGCTGACCTGCGGCGTCTGGATCGGCTACGACGAAAAAAAATCTCTCGGCCCGAAAGAGTCCGGAGGCCACGCAGCTCTGCCGATCTGGATACAGTTCATGAACGCCGCTCTCGCCGGGAAAGATCCCGGCGAATTTCAGCCCGCGCCCACCGTGAATTCGCCCTTCGCCCAGAAAGTCGACACTCCCGATGTAGCCCCCGGCGACGCCGAAGCACACTAACCGTAGCGCCGGCGTCCAGCCGGCCGTCGTGCTGGCAACTTCCCCGCGCCCGTTGAGCCTTAGAAGACTTTGCGCATCAAGCGCGCCGCTCGCACCAAGGTGTAGAGCGGAAACAACGTCTCGGGCAAAGGCAATGCTGCCAAATCTCCTTCGCCCGGCGTCCGCAGCAGGCGCCACAAATAGCGGAACTGATCCCGTCGCCGCTCCCGCAGTCTCCAGATGAAACGAAAATACTGCGTCGACTCGAAATCATAGGTGGCGACGCGGGCCAATCGCGCGTCGAATTCCGCGCCGAGAACGGGCACGGCAGGATCATCGCCGATGATTGCCAGCGCTGATTCCGGAAGTGGGCACTCCAGCAGACGTTGTGCCAGCCAGAGACTGACTCCGATGATCCGAACGACGCCCAATTCGCGGGCTCGCGTCCACACAACACCCCAGTCCACCACCTGGGTCCGCATCGTCTCCGCGATATCGCACACCCAGATCAGCCGCATCCACAGATGTTTGGCGGCATGCACACAGAGGGCCAGAAGCGAATCTTCGGCAGAAAGCCCGCGAACTTCCCGCCCTCCTATCGACGCGGGACGGGAACGCTTGAGCAAGTCGTCCGTGCGCAAATCCACGGCATAGAAACGCGGCAACAATGCCCACTGCAACTCGACCAGGTACTTCCCCGCGGGGCTGTCAAAGGAACGCTCGTAGCCCGTGCGCAGCCAGAAGCGTTCGACGGCCGGCCGGAACTTCTTGGAAGGATGGTATCCAAGCTCGCCGAGAATCTGCTTAGCGCGCTCGAAATCCGCAGGTGAAACAAGAAAGTCGAGGTCGCCAAAGTTGCGTAAAGCTACGTCGCCGTAGGCCGACTCGGCCAGCAACGGGCCTTTGTACGGGATCGCGCTCAACGCTTTCTTTTCGAATTGATCTGTGATGCGTGCCAATTCGCTGGCGAACCACAAGTTGCGCCGCAGATTTGCGTCAAACGAAGTGCGCAGCGATTGTTTGACCTGGGCCGGCAGGCCCTGCGCATGCACGGTCAGACTGCGCGCCAGCAGCGGCAGCACCCCATGATGTTCGGCGAGACGGAGAAGTTCGGCCCAGTCGATCTCGAAGTCACGCCAGCTCTCAACGCAGGCAACGCGTTCCGCCGTCAGCAGCACGCCCGAGCACGCGCACAAGAAATCAAATTCCCGATTCTTAGAGACGCCGCGTGCCGCGTCTCCGGTGGCGGGGGAAGTGTCGCCAGGGACCTCTCCAACGGCGGGAAAGATGCGGCCAGCCGCGTCACTACGATTGATTTCTTTCGGCACTCTGGGAAGGCGTGGCCCTCAAAGAAACGGCTCTGCCGCCTGAAGCGCCACTATAATACAGACTCTTCCGACGCATCCCGTATTCTCATGGACCGAGTCGTCTTCGAATCCGTCCGCAAGGTGTTTCGCCATCGCCCGGCTTTGTTCAACTGGCTGGGCCGCGAGCGCGGCGGCGAAACGCTGGCCTTGAAAGCTGTTTCGTTCTCGGCGTGCGCGGGAGAAGTGCTGGTTCTGCTCGGCCCAAATGGCAGCGGCAAGACCACGGCGTTGAAACTGGTCTCGACTATGCTGCTGCCGGACAGCGGGTCTGTGCGTGTGTCGTCGTTCGACACGCAAAAGGACGGCAGCCAGGTGCGCCAGCAGGTCGGCATCGCCATCGCCACCGAGCGCTCATTTTTCCCCCGCCTTTCCGCACGCGAGAACCTGGAGTTCTTTGCCGCCCTCGACGAAGTCCCGCGCGCCGAATGTTCGGCACGAATCGACGAAGTTCTGCGCGACATTGGCCTCTCCGAACAGTCCGACACGCTGGTGATGAAGTTTTCCAGTGGCATGTATCAGCGTCTGGGAATCGCGCGCGCCCTGGTGAAGCGGCCAACCGTGCTATTGCTCGACGAACCCACGCGCAGCCTGGACGCAGCCACCACCGCGCACTTCTGGACTACCATTCGCGCGCTTGCCGATCGCCAGACCACGATTCTGCTCGCCACTCACAACTTCGCCGAAGCGGCGGCTGTCGGCGATCGCGTCTTGCTGCTTCAGAACGGGGAACTGCTCGCCGACCGCATTCTCCGAAACGGGGAGAGCATGGAAGACCTCCGCGCCTTCTACTTCCGCATGACCGGGGAAGTGGATGAAGCTGCGGGCATGATGCAGCGGGCGGGAAGGGTTTCATGAAATCAACTCTCAACAAGCTCCGCGCTTTACTGCGACGCGACCTGCTGACCGCAATTCGCCATCGCACCGGATTCGCGATCGGAGCCGTCGGGCTGCTGACGGAATTGGCGGCTTTCTATTTTTTGTCGCGCGCGATTGGTCCCGGATTCCGTCCCGGCGGCGTGGAATATTTTCCATTTCTTCTGGTAGGCACCGGCGTGTATACGTTTTTCGTGATGACCACGCAGGCGTTCCTGAGCGCGGTGCAGGAAGCGCAGCAGACGGGGACCATGGAGGTGTTGATGACTACCTCCACGCCTCCCGCGCAATTAGTGGTGCTGAGTTCGGTGTCCGCGTTCGCCGGAAACCTGCTCAAGCTGGCGGTCTATGTTCTGGCGGGCGCGGCGATCTTTCGCGCGCCCATTCATGCCGACGTCTGGTCCTGCGTCGCCGTTTTGATTTTTACGATTGCGATCGCCATGGCCGTAGGGATCGCAGCGGCCACGATCCAAATCGCTTTCCAGAAAGGTTCGGCGCTGTTGTGGCTGCTGAGTTCCGGCGTCTGG
The DNA here is from genome assembly GCA_963799305.1 of uncultured Acidobacteriota bacterium. Taxonomy (GTDB): domain Bacteria; phylum Acidobacteriota; class Terriglobia; order Terriglobales; family Acidobacteriaceae; genus Acidiflorens. The sequence continues at coordinate 125,017 of CAWCWX010000014.1, forward strand.
TTTCTAAGTGGAGCGATGTTTCCGATCCAAAGTTTGCCGCGGCCGTTGGAATTGGTGGCCCGCGCCATTCCCCTGAGTTACGCCGTCGGCGGCATGCGCTCTGCCTTGTTACAGGGACAGTCCGTAATGGCAATGGCGCCGACGCTGGCTGCGTTGCTGGCGTTCAGTGCAATCCTCCTCCCGCTGGCGTTGTGGGGCTTGTCGTCGAGCTTGCGGCGCGCACGGCAGAACGGAACCCTATCATTCTATTGAGGATTCCCGAATTGGCCCTATCTACACGCGGAGGGCGGATCGCGGTTGGCACACAGGAAACACGTGTAGTACACTTCGACATCGCACTTCTGCCACTAAAACCGGAGACGAGCCAGCGCTGCCGGCTTGAGCAAAAATTATGACGTTAGAGAATCGATCCTCTCGCGCGACCGACAAACATCAGAAGACCGCGAGCAAAGACAAGAAACCGTATCAGAAGCCTGCCTTCCGCCACGAACGGGTTTTTGAGACACTCGCGCTGGCCTGCGGAAAGATCGGCGCCACCACCCCGCAGTGCCAGGTGTCTCGAAAGAGTTCCTGATCGATAAAAGCAATGATTCAGAGTGCAAGTCGCAGTACGCAGCGTGAAGCTTTAGCCGTTGAAGCTTTGCGCAGTTCCGGACACTTGCGCCTACGAGTCCGCGGCGAAAGCATGCTGCCCACCCTTTGGCCGGGCGATATCGCGGAAATCGCCGCCTGCTCGCGCCAAGAAGTTCGTCGTGGTGAGATCGTCCTCGCATTTCACGATGGCCGGTTCTTCCTTCATCGTTATCTGTCTGTTGGCCCTCGCGATGCTTTCATCACGCGCGGTGATTCCATGCCCGGTCCTGACCTGGCCTTGCCGGCCGGCGCTCTGCTCGGCCGCCTTGTTTCAGCGAAGCGCGATAGACGACAAGTAAATTTGCGATGGCGTCCCTGGTCGCGTGTGACGGGGCTGCTGTTCTGCTATTCCAGCATCGCCCGCCGCGCTGCCCTTACGATTCGCAGCCGACCCAAAGCTCAACGGGTGCCCGCCACCGATCTGGAAACCGCATGAGGCACCTCTCTAAAACGACGGAGTGTGTGGTGCAAATCGGCGACATCCCGATCGCGCTCCGGACCGATGACCCGAAATTCTTCGACCTGCTGTGTGAACGCTACGCCGGGTTTCTGAGTTCTTCGCCGCCCGAGCTCGAACTCGATTTCGAACTTATTCCCCCGGGCCCCGTTTCCGACGACGACGTTCGCGTCCGTCGGGAGGGCGCGGAGTGGCTACTGGAGCGCGGCGATTTTCAGGCGCGATGGGATCCGCAGACCGGTTGTGGACGCGTCCGGCAGACCGCGAATCCCTATGCGCTGGATTCCGTTCTTCGCATCCTGCATAGTCTTGTTCTCTCCGCTCGCGGCGGATTCCTGCTGCATGCTGCCAGCGGAATTTGCGATGGACGTGCCTATCTTTTCTCCGGCGTGTCGGGCGCGGGGAAAACGACGATGACGCGGCTGGCCCCTCCCGATGTCACGCTGCTCACCGACGAAATTTCCTATGTGCGGCCGAGTTCCGCTGGTTACTCGGCTTACGGCACTCCGTTTTCCGGTGAGTTAGCCAAGGCCGGGGAAAATACGAACGCTCCCATCTCTGCGTTGTTTTTTCTCGAGAAGGGCCCCGAGAACCGCATCGACGAGTTAGCCCCTGCGGAAGCCGTGCGGCGCCTCATGCGTAACATTCTGTTCTTTGCCGAGGACAGTGCATTGGTGGAGAAGCTTCTCGCCACCGCCTGCGACTTTGTACAAGGGGTTCCCGTACGCCGTCTGACGTTCTATCCCGACTCGCGAGTCTGGGAGGATGTCCGTAACTTCGAGGCCATGCCCGCCCATGCCTGAGACTTACATCGCGCGCAGTTCCGCCATCGCGGCCCGTCAACTCGCGGGCGAGATGATGGTAATGAATTCGATGGACTCGACGTTCTTCACTTTGAACGAGGTGGCCACCGCCATCTGGCGGGCCGCCGATGGGCGTACGCCGCTGCGCGAAATTGTCCGCAGCCGGGTGTGCGAAGAATTTGATATCGATCCGGACCAGGCACAGGCCGACGCCGAACAGTTTGTCAGTGAACTTTCCCAGCACGGGATTCTGCTGGTTTCCGACCGGCCGCTTGCTGACCCGCCAACGCCGGAGGCCCGATGAGTCTGCTCAACGAAATGAGCCAGAAGGCCTTCGACCTGGGCGTGCCGATCAGCGTGCACCTGGACGTCACCTACCGCTGCAACGAGCGCTGCGTGCACTGTTATCTCGATCACGAAGATCATGGCGAGATGACCACCGCCGAAATCAAAGGCGTGCTCGATCAACTGGCCGAAGCGGGTGTCTTCTTTCTCACCTTCAGTGGCGGAGAAGTCTTTCTGCGCCGCGACTTTTTTGAAATTGTCGAGTACGCAAGAAGCCTACAGTTCAACGTCAAGATCAAGACCAACGCGGTCATGATCCGCGACTCCGAAGCCAGGCGTCTCCGCGCACTGGGAGTCGATACTATCCAGATCAGCGTCTACTCCCATCGCGCCGATGTGCACGATGCCATCACGAAGCTGCCTGGCTCATTTGACCGCAGTATCAAAGCGATCCGCTTCATGATCGCCCAGGGCCTGAAAGTCACGATCGCCAACGTACTCATGACCTGGAACCGTCACGACAGCGACGGCATCCAGCAGCTGGCCAGGGAAATGGGCGCGCACTACACACTTGACCCGACGATTACTCCGAAGATGGACGGCGATACGTCCGTTCTGGCGCTCCGCATTGCCGGAGAAGAGTTACGGGATGTTTTCCGCAATCCCAACCTCGTCCCCAATATGGAAGAATTCTGCGCGCCTCCCAAGCCGGTGACTGACGACGACATGGAAGGCTACTCGTGCAGCGCCGGACACTCTTTCTGCTACATCTCCCCCTATGGAGACGTTTTTCCTTGCGTGCAGTTCCCGTTGCCGAGTGGAAATATCCGACAGCAAAAATTCCTCGACATCTGGAATCACTCGCCGGAACTGAAAGAAGTCCGCTCAATCAAAGCGAAAGACTTGACCACGTGTTCGTCGTGCAGCCATGTGAGTAGCTGCACGCGCTGTCCAGGGTTGGCGTACATGGAAGGCAGCATGCGCGGGCCGTCCACGGCGGACTGCGAAAAGTCTTACTACCGGACAGGTATCCCGACAGCAAATATGTTGCGGAAGGCGGGCGCGGGGCCGATCACATCGTTGGTCCAGATAGGGCCACTGGCGGCGGTGTAGTAGATCCCATTGTTTTTCCTAATCGGAGAGCGGTTCGGTTCCGACACTTACAATATTTACATACCGGGAATAGGCAAAAAGGCGATCGCGTCTCTTGCGAGAGACCTCTTTAACAATGCCCAGTCGAACCAAATGATTCAAAGCATTGGTTATGGTTGGTATCGTGAGTTTGAGCGTCTTGGCAGCAGTTCGTATCCGGACGAACGGATTCTTTTGCAGCAACTCCTGAACCCGCAACGCGGAGGAGGCGGCTCGCCCTAGTTGTTGTATTTTTTGTCGATCCTGTGCAAATAGCGCCAACGTTCGTTGTGCGGTATCTGCTGCTTCGTCCGCCGCTTCGGCAACTCCGTCCAGAAAGAATGCCAGCCAAGTTTCCCATATACCCTCCTTTCGCACGCGCTGTAACAGGTCGTAGTACTTGCCCCGGTGGGCTTTGAGATACAAACTCGGATAGAGGAGCGGTTCCGTCAACCCGCCTTTGGCGCACAGCAAAAGCGTGATGAGCAATCGCCCAAGCCTGCCGTTGCCGTCGAGAAACGGGTGGATCGATTCAAACTGGACATGTATCAGTCCGGCATCTACCAGCACGGGCAGTTGGTGGTTCTCATCGTGGAGAAAGCGCTCCAAACTGTCGAGACACTCCATCAATCGTTCTGGTGGTGGCGGAACAAAGGAAGCGTTTCCCGGGCGGCTGCCTCCAATCCAGTTTTGCGTGCGGCGAAATTCGCCCGGCGTCTTGCTCGCGCCTCGTCCGCCCCGGAGTAGGATCGCGTGCATCTCACGAATCAGGCGCAGGGAAAGAGGAAACCCCTCCGCCAGTCGCCGCAACCCATGCTGCATGGCCGCTACATAGTTCGACACTTCTTCAACATCCTCGATCGGTACCTTGGGGACCGCTTCGTTCTCGTACAAAAGTAGGTCGGCGAAAGACGATTGGGTGCCCTCGATTTGAGAGGAGACCAGTGCCTCCTTGCGCACGTACAGATAGAGCAGGAAGCGGACATCCGGCAGGAGCTTGGTCATACTGTTGAGGCGGCCCAAGCTTTGATTGGCGCGCTCCAGTTGCGGGTACAAGCTATCCAGTTCCAGCTTGGGTGTCGGCGGCAGGGGTGGCGGTATGAACGCACGGACGGTTTCTCCGGCGACTGTGCTAGTGGAGTATTTCCCAAGCCTGCTGCGCAATCTGGATTCTGGCATCACGGAGTCATCCTTTAATAATGACGATCACTATTAAAGGATAATGGCTTATCCTTTAATAAGCAATTCCATGGAAACAGCCGCAAATAGCAGCTACCGGGAAATTTTTTGGTATTGACAACTCACCGCTCATACGTTACATCTTGTAACGCTACAATGATTAACACATTGAAATCGCGCCCCAGGAACCTCGGCGAAGTCGAACAGCAAGTCATGGATTACGTTTGGAGCCACGGCCCGTCTACTTCCGAAGCGTGCCGTGAAGCGATGGCTTCGATTCGGCCGATGAAGGATTCCACCATCCGCACCGTGCTTCGGCGCCTTGAAGAGAAGGGCTATCTCACGCACAGGGTGGAAGGCCGCACGTTTATTTATCAGGCGTCGGACGCGCGTCAGAACGTGGCCGTCCGCGCGGTGAAAGGGATCATCGACCGCTTTTGTGGAGGATCGGCCGAGATGCTTGTCCTCGGCATGGTGGACAGCGCCGTGCTCAACCGGAGGCAACTCGAACGGCTGGCCCGCAAGATCGCCGAGAGAACGATTGCCGACAGGAAGGAAGAGAAGCCATGACAGCCCTCGCTGACGTCCCACTGGCAACGAACTTTCTCGCACCGCTCGCGATCGCCGCCACACGCGCCCTTGCAATGGCTGGCGTCGCGGCGCTTGGGTTGGCTGCGTTTCGTGCAAAGGCCACTTCTATCCGTCTCTTCGCATGGACGGCGGTCCTCTATGCAGCTCTCGTAATGCCCGTGCTGCAGTGGATTGCGCCAGCCCTGCCGGTTCCCGCATCTGCTTTCCTGCCCCACGCTAAAGAGCAGCCTGCTGTCGCTGCCGTAAAGTTGTCACCAGCAATGGCCGTGTCTACTGTCCAACTTGCGCTTCCCGCCAACGCGACCCTCAGGACGACCGTCTCTACAAGTCAGAGCGCATTCGCGTGGTCCGCGATTCGGTGGGATCTTGCCGCGGTCGGAATTTACCTGGCGGTGGCTTTCTTTTTTCTTGCGCGGTTCGTTATCGGGCTCGCATTCGGCCATCGGCTCGAGCGCGCCTCGGAGACGATCTGCGAAACACGTGTCACCGCGAGGATAGCGGCCCGCGCGCAGGCCGATGGGATGTCTTCAATTCCGAGGGCTGCCGAATCCACGCTCATTTCGGTGCCGGTCACCATGGGCGTGCTTCGACCTGTAATTCTGTTTCCCACAAACTGGCGCGAGTGGGATGACGCGAAGCTCGACGCCGTGATCGCGCACGAAGTTTCGCATGTCGCGCGGCGTGACACTCTCACCCAGCGCATTTCGTTTCTGCATTGCGCGATTTTCTGGTTTAGCCCGCTGGCCTGGTGGCTGCACCGACATCTCGCCGATCTCATGGAACAAGCCAGCGACGAAGCGGCACTCGCCGGTGGAGCGGATCGCAAAGTTTATGCGCGGACGTTGCTTGGCTTCTTCGAAGCCCTACAGACTGCGCCCGGCCGAGTCTGGTGGCAGGGTGTTGCCATGGCGACCGCAGGTCGCGCCGAGCGTCGCGCGGAAGAACGGGTAGAGAAAATCCTTGTCTGGAAGGGAGCTGTTGCCATGCGTCTCAAGAAATCAATGGCGGTTTCGGTGATTGCGCTCGCGGTTCCGGTGGTCTATCTCACGGCTTCGGCACAACCAGCCGATCCTAAGCTCGATCCTCAACCCTCGAACCGAATTGAAATCGCGCAAAATCAGAACCCTCCGGCGCCTACCGCTTCGCATGCTGCGCACGCGTCGAAGAAATCTTCCAATCACAGCTTCTATTCCTACGGCTATGACGACGAACAGCGCTTCGTGATCGTCTCCGGCAATAGCGACTCGCTAACCATGTCGGGCACACGCATGGATGGGGAGCACGTCGAGGAACTGCGAAAGAAAATCCCGGGAGACTTTATCTGGTTCCGGCGCGACGGAAAGTCCTACGTCATCCGCGACGGGGCCACGGTGGATCGAGCCAAAGCGTTCTGGGCGCCGCAGGCCGAACTGGGAAAAAAGCAGTCAGAACTCGGCCAGCAGCAGGAAGAACTCGGCAAACAGCAGGAGGCGCTGTCGTTGAAAATGGAACAGGTTCGCGTCAAGGTTCCAGATATGACGAAAGAGATCGAGCAACTTCAGGACACGCTGAAGAAACTCAATTCCGACGCTACCATGGAACAGATCGGCGAGATCCAGTCACAGATTGGCGAATTGCAAAGCAAGATTGGCGACCTTCAATCTCGCGCAGGCGATCAGCAAGGCAAACTGGGCGACGAAATGGGCGCGCTGGGCGAGCAGCAAGGCAAGCTGGGCGAGCAGCAAGGCGAACTGGGCCGTCAGCAAGGCGAATTGGCGGAGCAAGCGCAGCGACAGACGAAGCAACTATTGGATGCGTCGATCACGAACGGCACCGCCCAGCTGGAACCGTAAAGGAGCCCACATCCCCGCGACGGCACTGTTGTCGGCCGGCTAGCTTAGCGCTGCACCCGCATCCACGGCCCCGCCGAATGCCACACTGACGATCCCGACGACGCCGGATGGAACATGTGGCCCACGTACCAGATGACGACATCTTTTTCCTGGATGTCCTCGCCGTTGTTGTATCCCAGTTGACCGGCCGCGCCGAATTGCCAGAGTTGATCTTCAGCGCCATGGTAGAGTCGCCCGCCCGCGTCTTCAGTCGAGAAGTTATCGACGGCGCCATCATTGGATCCCGGCATAACCCAAACCCCGTGTCCTGTCGGATTGTCGCGCACGAACCACACCCTGCCCGTCCCCGCGTTTTTCACGTCGTCGAACTCGTTCTTATATTTCATCCAGCCCGGACCCCAACCCTGGTTGGGCCGGTTGTTGTCGAAAACAAAAATCTGGTCCGAAGGAAAACCGTTGATGTCGTAATCCATCCGCCAGTACGGATGATGCACGTGATTGTACTGGCACTGTAGTCCGCGGCTGAACAGGTGCGCCCCGATCCAGCCGTCCTGGGTCAGATACCAGACTTGATACAGGTCGTACTGCCCAATCCTCGCTTCAATCCCCAGTTCCAGCATGTTCCGCCCGCCCGAGACATAGGACTGCTGGCAGACTTTGTTGTTTCCACACCACGAGATCGGAGTCAGGCTCCAGGTGCCGATCTGGTCGGCGTAGGGCCCGCAGCTTTGCCCTCCAACCGTGTCGTAATGGACGCGAATCACAGGCATGCTCGCCTTCCACAGCACGAACTCTTTGTTGAAAGAAACGGTGCGGATGGCCAGTCCCTCGCCGTTGGTGACCTCCCAGTCAAAGCTCCACCCATTCCAATTCGTGTGACCGGATTGCGCGGCCGCATGGGACACTATGAGTAACAAACAGACTGTCGTGAGAAACAGGATCGTTTTGCGCATGCCAATTCTCCTTATTGATCTCTGCGGCCAACCTTTTCGGCCAGAATTACCTTTTGTTCAGTGAGATCCACCAGGGCATAGTAAGCAGGCACTTCCTCCGGGTCTCCGGTGGCGGTAAACGAGACGTGCAAAATTCGATGCCCAAACCCCGGCGTAGCTTTCTCCGGAGCAGTAAGGATTGCGGTCGCATACATGCCCTTCACCGCATCGCTGATGCGGGATTCACGTTGGGCGAGCGCGATCGCTGCCTTGATCTCCTCCGCCCCTTCAGGTGGCTGGTAGCCTTCTCGCCGCGACACTTCCGCGACCGTGTCCTGCTTCATCAGGACTTCCACCGCGACATTGTTGCTGTAGCTGTAGAAGGTCAGCGTGAAAGACAGCGCTTCGGCGGCAAGGTCGCGATGCTCTTTGTCCAGCTCCGCCCGGTTGGCGGCGATGTATCCAAAACGCTCGCCCAGCGCGGCCCGGACCCGCGCGTCCTGCGTCGCCGCCTGACGAAGTTGGGCTTCCCGCGAAACCGTCAGAGCTCCGCGAAACTCGCTGTAGGGAACATCCACAACCTCGGTGCGCCCCGCCGGCCGCGGCGGAAATCCCTGATCGCGGCCACTAAGCTCTATCTCGGGCGGGCTGGGGATTGTTGACGGAAGCGCTGCCTGCTTGGGATGGCATCCCGTGATGCTCAAGAGAGCCGCGCTCAGAGCGAGCAATGCCGCACTACGAATTTCACGATGCATGGTGATCCTTTTCCACGCGCACTTCGGCTTACTTCGAACACGAGTCTGCTGCACAGGTGTTCAAGCCGCAGGCACAACGATCGCAATACCAGCTAAGACAGCTCTCTCGCCAACAACACGCGGAGTTACTGCACTCACTGGTTTCTTACTTAGTTTTCCTGGGTCCGTAGGGAAGATGGGAAAGTAGACAACATATATACAACGGATTTTTTGGTTGTCAAGTGGAAAACGCTTATACAGGCAAGATGGTGGCCCCGTCCCCAGCTCTTCTTGGGCGGGGATTTTCCTCGGGACTCCAGTCGTACTGTATCGCCGTCGACTTGATGAGAGCACGGCGCGGCAAGACCGTAGTAGAACGCCCGTGCTTCTCCGCTTTCATGCTCCAGACGGCGCTCAATCAACTCTCCCGTCTCCTTGTCCAGCATCGCAACCTGCTGGTAGCGCGTATGCAAATCACATCCTACAATCTTCATGTGCTCGGCTCCTTTCCTCCGAGCCCTGGTTGCTTTGAGCGCACCAAGTTTACTCGGCGGCCTGGGAGCCGACACGGTTATCTAATCAGGCGTGCACTTCAGGGCTGGGGGTGGACAGGGAGCGAAGCCGGTGAGCCCACCCTCTGCACCAGCGCTTGAAAACGTGGATCATCTCGCAGGGCAACAAAGTGCGCGTCCTGTCCGATTCCGATCAAGTCGCTCACGCGTGCCGCCTCGGCCCTTTGCAGCCAGTGCAGGGCGTTCTCCTTGTCACCGAGGCCGGAATAGACAACCGCCAGGTCGAGAGCGGCGTGCGCATGACCCGGCCACAAGGCTTTCAATTGGTCGATGACCTTTCCCGCATCGCTTCGGTTCCTCGACACTGCTTGGGAGTATCCGAGCAGTCCGCGTATTTCCCCAGGCGGGCCGCCCAGTTGCAATGCCCGCTCGTATTCGGCAATGGCCTCCGCGTACATCTTTTTATCCTCGTACACCATGCCGAGGACGGTCCGCGTGACCGCGGAATCGGGCGCGAGGTCGAGCGTCTTCTTCGCCTGCTCGATTGCCTTGTCATCCTGGCCTGCCTCCTGGAGAATCTTCGCCAGGTTGGCGCCCACCACTGGTGACAGCGGATCTAACTCATACGCCTTCTCGGCCTCCGCCAATGCCTCTTTCTTGTTTCCCTTCAGGGCGAGGTACATGGAGTACCAATGATGGGCGGGAGCATAGTTGTGATCCAGCTCCAAAGCGCGCCGGAACTCTCGATCGGCCCCGTCCCAATCGTGATTGAACAGGTACAGCAGCCGGGCCAGAGAATTGTGCGCCGCCGCCAGCTGATCATCGCGGTCGAGCGCCTTTTGCAGCTCTTCTCGCGCCAGTAGCGGACGATCCGATATCTGGTAGATATCCGCCAGTCCGGTATAGGGCAGTGCATAGTTCGGATCGATGGCGATCGCCTGGTTGAAGTACTCGGTCGCCTTTTTCAAACTCTCTGCGGTTCGCTTATTCCAGAAATAACTTCCCTTCAGGTAGTTCTCATAGGCTTCTGGATTTACCACCTTGACGTCGTGCAGCACGGCCTCTTCGTGCGGAGTCAGTTTGATCCGGATCTGCTCCGCGATGGCACGCGCCACGGTCTTCTGCAAGGCCAGGGTGTCGCTGACATCGCCCTCATAGCTCTGCGCCCACAGGTGTTCATCGGCGGGAGCCCGGATGAGCTGCGCCGTAATGCGAACCTGCTTGCCCGACCGCAAGACCGTGCCTTCAACCACCGCGTCCACGTTCAATTCCCGCGCGATTTGCGGCAAAGGCTTGCGCACACCTTTGTAGGGCATGACAGACGTTCTTGAGATCACCCTGAGCGCGCCAATCTGCGCGAGGTCCGTGATTAGCTCGTCGGTCATGCCGTCCGCGAAGTAGTCCTCTGAATTGTTGGAAAGATTTTCGAGCGGAAGCACCGCTAAAGAAAGGACTGGCCCGGAAGGCGAACGACTGCCCGTTGGACTGTTCTTCCGAAGAAATACCCAGAGCCCCCAAGCCAGCAGCACGGCGACCGTCGCAGCGGCCACGATCTTCCACAGAGTAGAACGGTCATGCGCCCCCGAAGGAGGAGCCGGGAGCGACAATTCCGGTTTATCGGCAGCGCTGTTGACGACCGTCACCGCGGCAATAAAACGGTAGCCTCGCCGGGGAAGAGTCTCGATGTAGCGCGGGTTTTCCGCCGAGTCGCCCAGAGCGCTGCGCAGTTTCGCGACAGCGACATTGACCGCCTGATCAAAGTCGCCAAAACTCTCATTCGGCCAGATCTGGTTGCGCAGCTCTTCCCTGGTGACAACTTCTCCAGGACGTTCCAACAGGATTTCCAGCAACCGGAGAGGCTGCTGTTGTACCCGGATGCGCAGTCCCGCCTTACGCAGTTCTCCCGAATTGAGAGCGATTTCGAAGCTCCCAAATCGTACGACCGAATTTTGCCGCACTGGATCCATTCGGCGCTCGCCTCGAAACGAGGTCTACCGCTTCTCTTTAGACATCACAACGAGAATATGTAAAGCGATAAATATAGCAGGCTCAGTGGTTTAACTGGAAATATACGGCTAACGTAAAGAAAAGCAGCTGTCAATTGACGCTGGACCGTTTCACGCGTCATATGAGCACGTAACAGGATCGATGGACAACGACGATTCGGATTGACGAAACCGAAAGGACGCGGCGATCCGAGTGAAGACTTGCAAATGGCCCCTTATGACAACGCTATTCAAGAGCCCGCTGCCTGAGTTTCGCCGGTTGCCCATGCCAAACCGGATCAGTGTCACCGAAATCGCCCCGGGCGTCGAGCCGGAGCTCTCAGCAGCAACCGCTAGGGAACAGGCTCTTTCTCCCCGCGAAAATCTCGATCTGCGACTTCCAGCTCTGCGAGAAATGCTGGAGTCCGACGACTATCACGTGGCGCTTGTCCCTCGAGGTGGGGAGGGCAACATCCGAGGAATACGGATGACAACACTCTCCGCGGGTGGGCCGGCGCTACTGTTGCCCTTCAGTTGGAAGGAACTGGTCGCCCAGGTTGTCCAAAACTCCAGTTTTCCGGCTGCGACGAATATCGTTCAGTTCGAGGATATCTGTGTTGATTTCACCAGCATGAAGGTGAGTCGATCGGCAGGTCCGGCGATCATTCTGACCACCCAGGAATTCAAGACCCTGAGATGTTTTCTCCTGAACCCTGATCGAGTGTTTTCGCGCAACGAGTTGTTGAACGAGGCCTGGGGATATGACAACTATCCATCGAGTCGCACGGTCGATAATCACGTCCTGCGATTGCGCCAGAAGCTTGAGCGCGACCCAGCGAAGCCGGTGCACTTTCAAACTGTTCATGGAGCCGGCTACAAATTCGTACCGTAGTGGAAATACCTGGTCGGACCGATTTCTAAGGGGAATGAGAGTATGCCGCCGATTGTTAGCACAGTACCCGCCCTCAATGGGCAGACATGAGAAGAGCATATGTGCGCAAACTCAGTTGAACTCGATGTAGAGGAAGTGACGCTCGATGATCTCTCCCTAGTTCACGCCACCAAGAACGGAGACGTCACCGCTTTTGAAGAACTCGTCAGGCGATACGACCGCAGACTGCTTCGCATCGCGCAACACCTCACTCACAACCGCGAAGACGCCGAGGATGCCGTGCAGGAAGCATTCCTGAAGGCGTTTCAGCACCTGCAAGACTTCCGGGAGCAATCCAGGTTCTCCACCTGGTTGATCCGTATCGCATTAAATCAGTCGCTCATGAAACTGAGAAAGAGGCGCCCGGCAGTGTCGATCGATGGCGACATGAATGCCGACGAAGATAATCATCCGATCGATGTTGCCGATTGGGCGCCGAATCCCGAGGAGTTGTACCAGGCGCATGAACTGCGGCAAATTCTCCACGAGGCCCTGGAAAAGTTAGGTCCGGGGTTGCGAATGGTTTTCGTATTGCGCGATATCGAAGGTCTTTCCCTGGAAGAAACGACGGAAGCGCTGGGCTTGAGTCTCACCGCGGTCAAAGCGCGATCCTTTCGAGCGCGACTACAGCTTCGCGAACGCTTGAGCCGGTACTTTCACAAGGGAGGACAGCTCGCCAGCCGTCATCGATCGTCCGCGTACCAGGATCTAGAGTTGACAATCAAATGACATCTCACGCGCATCTCTTCTCTACTCGCGGCGTCTAACTCCACAGATGCATTGAAAACACGGGCTGGCGGCGGTTCCCGGATGTGGGCCCAAGAGGAACCTCGCAATTGCAGAATCACTACACGCCACAACATCAGAACGTGTGAGAAGAGACAGCATCCTCCGTAAGTGCGACCGCAGCTGGTTCGCTACGTCGCTCGATGGAGTTCCCGCTGAGCTTGCAGAGCTGGCCAGAACTAACCAGGGAAAAGTTCTGCGCTTAAAGAAAGACGAAAGTAATTCATAAACAAATTCCAGAGGAGACAAAATGAAGAACACCGTACTAGCAGTAGCAATGTGTGCCGCCGGGTTGCTCGGCATGGTGCCGCGCGCGAACGCGGCGGCCGGCGATAGCGTTTCTTTCAACATGGTCAAGTCGGCGGGCGCCGCGGCCTGTCTCAACGCGACCGCTCGTGGACGGGTCACGATCAGCAATTTGGGATCGGTGCAGAACATGCTGGTGCAAGTGTTCGGCCTTCCGCCGAACACGGAGTTCACGCTGTTTGTCATCAATACGCCGACCGCGCCTTTCACGCCTGCGTGGTATCAGGGGGACATCACCACCAATGCGAGTGGGAAGGGTGTCGTAGATGTGACCGGCATCTTCAGCGATGAAACGTTCATTCTGAACCCCGGCGCCCCTCCGGTTCCGAGTCAGCTGACCCACCTCGGAATCTGGTTCGCCGACCCGAATGCAGCCGCTGCCGTAGGCTGCCCGAACACCGCGACGCCGTTCGACGGAGACCACAACGCCGGCATACAAGTGCTGAACACCAGCAACTTCGCCGCTGAAAATGGTCCTCTTCAACGGATCAAGTAAGCGGGCAGGAAATTCTCCTGAAGGGGAAGGCCGCCGCCGGCACCCACGTCCCGAAAAACTGCAGGACGTGGGGTGGCCGGGCGGTGTACCGCGGTAGGAAAGTGTCGTATACATCAGTGCGAGACCGCGACTTTAGTTCTAATAACTCTGCTTGACATCGCCCTCCGCCAGGCTACGATTAAGTCAGCAATCACGCCGCCCATGAATATCGAGATTCGCAATGTGTCCTTGCGAGCCCGCATCCAGAAACAGTTGGAGGCGACCGGTTTGGAGCTCAGCTCCAGCGCCCCGCGCCCCCGCGCGCCGCAAAGTTTGTTTACTACTTGATCAAGCGCTCTACGATGCCCACTTTCCCTCTTCCCCCCGGAGTTTGACCCCCGTTTTCGCCCGCCTGTAAGATCAAAGATCCCTGCTTTTGCCGAAGATCTGCCGAGCGGTGCTCGGCCTGGACGGCCGAGGGCGGCTGTCCCTAAACAATTTATGCCGCACGAATTGCCTAAAGCGTACGAGCCGGGCGCGATTGAGACGCGCTGGGCGGAGTATTGGATTCGGGAAAAGTTGTTTCATGTGGAGACGCCTCCGGCGGGAGATGCGCGGCCGGTTTTTACTTTGCTTTTGCCTCCGCCCAATGTGACGGGACGCCTGCACATGGGGCACATGCTTAATCAGACGCAGATGGATATCCTGGTGCGCTGGCATCGCATGCGCGGGTTTCGCACTTTGTGGTTGCCGGGGACGGACCATGCGGGCATCGCTACGCAGATGATGGTCGACCGGCAGTTGCGCTCCGAGGGGAAGTCTCGGCTGGCGATGGGGCGGGAAAAGTTTGTCGAGCGGGTTTGGGAGTGGAAGAAGCTCTACGGCGGGGCGATCCTCGAGCAGATGAAGCGGCTGGGCGCGTCGGTGGATTGGGGACGCGAGTACTTCACGATGGACGAAAACCTTTCGCGGGCGGTGCGGGAGGTGTTTGTCCGGCTGTATGAAGAAGGGCTGATTTATCGCGGGAAGTACATCGTGAACTGGTGCGCGGACTGCGGGACGGCGATTTCGGATCTCGAAGTAAAGCATGAAGACGTGGCGGGGAAGCTGTATGAGATTCGCTATCCCATCGTAGAGGCGGGCGAGGGCGCCCGCCCCACACTCCCCACACAATACATTACGGTGGCGACTACGCGCCCGGAGACGATGCTGGGGGATACGGCGGTTGCGGTGAATCCGCGGGATGAGCGGTACACGCATCTGCGCGGGAAGAACGCTTTGCTGCCGCTGATGAAGCGGGAGATACCGATCATCTTCGACGAACTGGCGCAGCCGGAGTTTGGGACGGGCGCGGTGAAGGTGACGCCGGCGCATGATCCGAATGACTTTGATGCGGGGAAGCGTCACAACCTGCCGCAGATTGAAGTGATCGACGAATACAACAAGATGAGCGCGGAAGCCGGCGTTTATGCGGGGCTGGACCGGTTTGCGGCGCGGACTCGCATTGTGGCGGACCTGGCGGAGCAGGGATTTCTGGTTGGCACTAAGGACTACACGATTGCGCTGGGCAAGTGCGATCGCTCGGATACGATCGTGGAGCCGCGGCTGTCGGCACAGTGGTTCGTGAAGATTGGTCCGCTGGCGAAGAAGGCGATTGCGGCGGTGGAGTCGGGCGAGATCACGATTACGCCGGACAACTACCGGCAGATTTATCTGAACTGGATGTACAACATCCATGACTGGTGCGTGTCGCGGCAGTTGTGGTGGGGACATCGGATTCCGGCGTGGACTTGCGGCGGGATGCAAGGAAGTGATCGTAGCGCGCGAGGCTCCCGCGGCGTGTTCGAAGTGCGGGGGCGCGGCTTTGGAGCAGGTCACGGATGTGCTCGACACGTGGTTTTCGTCGGGGCTGCTGCCGTTTACGACTTTGGGCTGGCCGGAGAAGACGCGGGATCAGGCGGTGTTTTATCCGACTACGCTGCTGATTACGGCTTACGAGATTCTGTTTTTCTGGGTGGCGCGGATGATCATGTTTGGCTGCCACTTTATGGAAGGGCATGAGCAGGATCCGGCGATCAAGAAAGCCAGCGGCTGGGCGGACAAGAAGAATGACAGCGTTCCTTTTCGCGAAGTCTACATTCACGCGCTGGTGCGGGATGCAGACCGGCAGAAGATGTCGAAGACGAAGGGGAACGTAATTAATCCCCTGGATGTCATCGACCGCTTCGGGACGGACGCTACGCGCTTCACATTGGCTGCGATGGCGGCGCCGGGGACCGATATCGCGTTCAATGAGAGCCGGACGGATGGGTATCGGGCGTTCGCCAACAAGATCTGGAATGCGGCGCGGTTTATGTTCATGAATGTGGATCGCGTGGAACCTGGGCTGCGTCCTGACCTGAGCGCATTTCAAACTCACACGCTCGAAGACCGGTGGATTCTCTCGCGGTTTAATCGGGTTACGGGCGAAGTCAATGAGGCGCTCAAGACTTACCGGTTCCACGAGGCGGCGAATCGGATTTATGATTTTTTCTGGGGCGAGTTTTGCGACTGGTATCTGGAGTTGCTCAAGCCGCGGTTGATGGAGAGCGCATCGGCGGAGACGGCGAAGCTTGCTTGCGAGAACTTGGCGGGGGTGTTTGAGGCGTCGTTGCGGCTGTTGCATCCGGTGATGCCGTTCATCACGGAGGAGATCTGGCACGCGATGTACGATGGCGCTCCGCCGCTGAAGTCGATTGCGCTGGCGGCGTATCCGGTGGCGGATGAAGCCCAGATCGATCTGGCGGCGGAAACGGGAATGGCGGTGTTGCAGGATTTGATCGTGAGCGTGCGAAATCTGCGGGCGGAGTTGAAGGTTGAGCCCAAGGTGAAGGTGCCGATCGAGTTGTTCGTGCAGGATCCTGCGATTCGGGCGATGATCGAACAGAATCGGAGCGCGGTGGAGCGGTTGGCGGGCGTAGAGAGCATGACGTTCGGCGCGGAATCGCTGGCGAATCGGGCAGGGGCGCGGGGTACGGCGCGGTTTGATGTCCATGTCATCTACGAGCGAAAAATCGACGTCGCTGCGGAGTGCGAGCGTCTGAAGAAAGAGCTTGAGAAAATAGAAAAAGAACTCGCCAACAACCAACGGCAGTTAGGCAATGAGCAGTTTTTGGCGAAGGCGCCGGCAAAAGTGGTGGAAGGGCTGCGCACGCGGGCGGAAGAGTTGCAGGTGTTGCGAGAGAAGGCAATGGCAAGGTTGAAGGAAGTGGTTAGTGAATAGTGGTTGGTGGTTAGTTGAAGCACCACCGCGCGGGCGAAAAACCTCTACCTCTAGAAACTAACCACCAACCACTATCCACTGGTTCTTATGGACTGGAATTCACGACGGATCACGGCGATCATCGAGAACGCGCTGAATGAAGATCGGGCCACGCGCGATGCGACCAGTTACGCGGTGATTGATCCGAATCAGCGAGCGGCGGCTACGATCATTGCGAAGCAGGACTGCATTCTTGCAGGCCTGGGTTGCGTGCCGCGGATTCTCGATGCTTATGCCACGCTCGATGGGGCTGTCACTTCACATTTCGAGGTCACCAGCCATCCCTCGATCTTTGACGGCATCCGCCTGCATACCGGGCAACAAGTCGCGGTCATCACCCACAACGCTCGCGTCATTCTTTCTTGTGAGCGGGTCATTCTGAATTTTCTGCAACGCATGAGCGGGATTGCCACGATCACGCGCAAATTCGTGGACGCTGTTGAGGGCACTCGGGCGCGTATCCTCGATACCCGTAAGACCATGCCGGGATTGCGCGTGCTCGACAAGTATGGTGTGCGTTGTGGCGGCGGGCAGAATCACCGGCTGGATCTCTCCGACGGGGTGCTGATCAAGAACAATCATATTGCGCTGGCGGGAGGAGCGGCGAGCGCTCTGGATCGCGCGCTACGCAACCGGCGCGGGAATCAGCCGATTGAGATTGAAGTGCGATCGCTGGCGGAGATGAAGCTGGCTCTGGAGCATGGCGCCGAAGCCATCCTGCTCGACAACATGTCGGCGGCGGACGTGCGGGAAGCGGTCGAGATCTGTTCGCGGCTCACGCGGCGGCCACCGATGGAGTGTGCAGGCGGAATTACTCTGGAGAATGTGCGGGCCTACGCGGAAACGGGAGTGGACTTTATTTCCGTCGGGGCGCTGACGCATTCGTCGGTCGCGGTGGATATGAGTATGCGGGTGGCGCCGGCGTAAAGCCGTCGTCAGTCGTTGGTCCTTGGTTCGTGGGGCCTTCGATGCGGCGGTTCGTCTGTCTTGCGCTGAAACACAGGTGTCGAGCTTCCAAGCCCAGGGAGAAGGGCGAACGACGAACGCGCGAACGAGCAATGACGTTCCCCGCTATAATTCCCTCATTAAGGTCAAGTCCAAAGCCACCGCTATGACGCCCACCGATGCGCGTTTGGGCAGCATCGTGCGGCTACTCACGGATCATGCGACCGTGGTGGTGAGCGGTACGAAAGTCGCGGAGGAAATCGGCGTCAGCCGGTCCGCGGTGTGGCGGTTGATTCAGCAATTGCGCGGACTGGGAGTGGATGTGGCCGGACATCCGGCTACTGGATATCAGCTGCGTGCTGTCCCCGATTTGTTGTTGCCGGAAATTCTGGCTCCTCTGCTTAAGGGGACAATCTTCGCGAAGCATCTTCATCACTATTACAAGATTGGATCGACTAACACGGAGGCCATGCAGGCGGCGTCGGACGGGGCACCTGAGGGCAGCGTGTTCCTGGCGGAGGAGCAACTGGCTGGGCGCGGACGTGGGGCGCACAAGTGGCATTCGGCGCGGTCGGCGGGAATCTATTGTTCGGTGGTGCTGCGGCCTCCGATGCCGCCTTCGGAGGCGCTGATTTTTTCGCTGGCGGCGGGGCTGGCGGTGCACGCAGCGGTAGCGGGGACGTTTCCAGGCTTGAATCCCGATTTGAAGTGGCCCAATGATGTGCTGCTGAAGGGCAGGAAGTTCTGCGGGATTCTAACCGAGATGAACTCGGAGGCCACGCGGGTGCGGCATCTGGTCGTCGGCGTGGGGATCAATGTGAACCAGGCGAAGTTTCCCGCGGAATTGCGCGAGATTGCGACTTCGTTGAAGAGCGAGACGGGAACGGAGTGGTCTCGGGTGGAGTTGTGTGCGGCTTTGCTAAAATCGCTCGACCGCGAATATCGGAGCCTGCTGCACGATGTGGGAGCGCGGGATGCGATCCTGCGACGGTTTGAGGAACATTCGTCGTCGGTGCGCGGGCGGAAAGTGCGCGTGGAAGAAAATGGCGGGATCGAAGGCGTAACGGAAGGGCTGGATGGGCGCGGCTTCCTGCAGGTGCGGACGGCGGACGGTTTAAGGACGGTTCTCAGTGGCACGGTGAGAATGATTGGTAATTTGTAATTGGTAATTTGTAATTGGTAATTTGCAATTTCAGGCTCGGTCAGCGCGAAATTAGCAATTACAAATCACCAATTGCAAATTCCTATGCTTCTGGTCATTGATGTCGGGAATACGAATACGGTGTTGGGCGTGTTTGGCCGCGTGGCGGAAGACGGCGCGGGCCAATCGTCCGATGGCGCGCCGCGTTATGGACAGCTGGTCGCGAACTGGCGCGTGGGTTCGCATCTGGCGCGCACGGTGGACGAGTACGGGGTGATTTTTCGGAATCTGTTTTCGATGGAGAACCTGGACGTTTCGGGCGTGCATGGCATCGTGATCTCTTCAGTGGTGCCGCCGCTCGATGCGGTGCTGCGTCAGGTTTGCGAGCGCTACTTTAAAACGAAGCCGTTGTTCATCGAGCCCGGCGTGAAGACGGGAATGCCGGTTCTGTATGAGAATCCGGCGGAAGTGGGCGCGGACCGCATCGTCAATGCGGTGGCGGCGTTTGAGAAATATGGTGGGCCGTGCGTGATCGTGGACTTCGGGACGGCCACAACGTTCGATTGCGTGTCGAAGAAGGGCGAGTACATGGGAGGCGTGATTTGTCCGGGGATCGGCATCTCGGCGGATGCGCTTTTTCAGCGGACGGCGCGGCTGCCGCGGGTGGAGATTCGCAAGCCGGCGCGGGTGATTGGATCGAATACGGTGGGGAGCCTGCAGTCCGGACTCTACTACGGATATCT
The DNA here is from genome assembly GCA_963799305.1 of uncultured Acidobacteriota bacterium. Classification (GTDB taxonomy): domain Bacteria; phylum Acidobacteriota; class Terriglobia; order Terriglobales; family Acidobacteriaceae; genus Acidiflorens. The sequence goes on from CAWCWX010000014.1 coordinate 144,719, forward strand.
CGGACTGATAGACGGGATTCTCGAACGGCTGCGCGACGAAATGGGCGAACAGACGCAAGTCGTCGCCACGGGCGGACTGGGTGTTCTGCTGGGTACGGCTTCGCATTTCATTAAAGAAGTGGATGAGTTTCTGACGCTCGAAGGTTTGCGGATTATCTGGGAGCGAAACTTGCCGCTCGGATCGAAGACGGGCAAGGTGGCCGCCAAGGCGGTGGTGGACGCGAAGCCGTGGCCTTCGCCGAAGGGGACGAAAGGGCGTTGAGATGGAAACCGGGGCTAAAGCCCCAGTCATGAGCGGGCCTTATAGCACGGCTAAAGCCGTGCCCTCCCGGTGTGCCTCACTCCGTGGCGTCCCACCAATCCTGAGCCGTTAGGTCGTCGTGGAAAACTACTTCAACTATTTCACCGAAATCGAAGAACACTTTCAGCGGCGGCGGGGGACGATCCTGCTTTTGTCCACGCTGGATTGGGCACTGATTGAGACGTGGAAGGGCGCGGGTGTCCCGCTGGAAGCGGTGCTGCGAGGAATTGATGCGGCTTTCGATAAGTACGATCAGCGTCCGACGAAATCGAAAAAGGTGAACAGCCTGGCGTATTGCGCACAGGCGGTGCTCTCCGCGGCGGAAGATATGAAAGAAGCGGCGGTGGGCGCTGGCGGAGAGGCGCCGCGAGCGCCCGCTCCGGGATTCGAGGCGGCGGAGATTGCGGGGTTTCTTCGCGGCAATGCGGAGCGACTGGAGAAGACAAGGTTGCCGGAGCGGGAAGGGTTCACTACGGCGTCCCTGGCGCGAGAGATCGCGGTGACGTTGCGGGACCTTGCGGGGCAAGTGGAGTCGAAGTTGCCACGGCTGGAAGATCTGGAACGGCATTTGACGATCATGGAAGAAAAGCTGTTTGCGGGGTTGCTGGCGGTGACACCGGATGCAGATCTAGTCGCGGTGCGGGTGGAGGCGGATCGGGATCTGGCTCCTTATCGCAAGAACATGACGGCGGCGCAGGTGGAGCAGTTGCAGAAACAGTATGTCCACAAGCGGCTGCTGGAGAGGTGTGGGGTGCCGCGGCTGAGCTTGTTCTATATGCACTAGGAGTGTGGGACGGGGAGTGTCCGACCCACACAGACTTCCGGCCCACGTTTACACGATGATTCTGACTATCGAAAAACTGATCTACGGCGGCGAGGGACTCGCGCGCACTCCGGCGGATGCAGAGGGTCGCAGCATGGCGGTGTTCGTGCCGTTCGTGCTGCCGGGAGAGCGAGTAAAAGCGGAGATCGCGCCGGGCAAAGCGGGATTCGCTCGCGGATCTGTTTCGCACTGGATCGAACGCTCGCCGCAGAGGATCGACGCGGCGTGTCCGTACTTTCAGCAGTGCGGCGGCTGCCAGTATCAGCACATCCCTTACGAGCGGCAACTGGAGTACAAAGCGGAAATTCTCCGGGAGACGTTGCGGAGAATTGCGAAGATTGAATTGCAGTCCGAGATCAGGCTGCATTCCTCGCCGCCGTGGAATTATCGCAACCGCACTCGGCTACAGGTACGGACGACGCCTGAATTTGCTGTCGGATACTTCCGGTTTGGGTCGCACGAATTTTTGCCGGTGGGGCAGTGCCCGATCAGTTCGCCGCTGGTCAATCGGGTGATGGCGAGGCTCAATGAGCTGAAAGGCTGCGAATGTCCGCGCGAGGTAGAGGAAATTGAGGTGTTCGCCGATGCTGCGGACGAGAGCATGCTGGCATGGGCGTTTTGTGGACAGGGCGCGGTTCAGAAATCTCTATTGCGGTGGGCTGAAACCGTACGGAGCAATGTCCCGCCGATCGCGGGTGTGACTTTTTTCCCCTCTCGCCGCAAATCAGAAGAAGAAGAGCCCGCGGACTCGAAGGCACTGACACAATCGGGCGCTGGGGAACTTCTTTATCGAGCTAAGGATACAGAGTATCGAGTGAGCGCCGGATCGTTCTTCCAGGTGAACCGGCATCTTTTGAACGAAATGGTTGCGACCGTGACCGGCGCTGCCAGCGGAGAGCTGGCGCTCGACTTGTACGCGGGCGTCGGGCTGTTCTCGGCGGCGCTGGCGCGGATTTTTCATCACATATTTGCTGTAGAGGCGTCACAGACTTCCTACCGCGACTTGGTCCACAATGCCCCAGCGAATGTGAAGGCGGTCCACGGGCGCACCGAGGACTCGCTGCGGAACTGGCCGGCGCAAAAACGTCCTGACCTGGTGGTTCTGGACCCTCCCCGCGCCGGCGTCGGCAAGGCAGTGTGCCGCATGCTGGTGGAGCTTGGAGCGCCGCGCGTCCGTTATGTGTCATGCGACCCGGCAACGCTGGCGCGGGATCTTGTTCCTTTGCTGGCGGCCGGTTACCGCATTGAGGAGGCACACCTGTTCGATCTCTTCCCCCAGACGTTCCACATCGAATCGGTGATGCTGCTGGCGCGTTGATTGCCTTCCGTTCGCTTGATCAATCCAGTTCTCACTGGCAAAACCCATCAAGCATGAGAATGACTCGCGAGCGAAAGGCGGAACGCCAGCCCCTTCTATTGGCCACGCTATTTTTTTCTGCTGGCCTATGGGTGGGCGTGCGGGCGTGGCGTCCGGCGGCTTGGTGGATTGTCGCGATCGTTGCCTTCGCCTTGGCAGCGGGGTGGTACTTGCGGCGGCGGGCTTGGATGGCGAAGGGGCTGGCTTTGGGGGCGTGGTTTCTGCTGGGGGCCTTGTCGATTCAGATTCGAGGAGCGCCGGAGAGCGATCCGCGGGTGGGGGAGTTGGTGGATGGGAGCGAGGTCACGATCACGGGGCATGTGATTCGTGAGGGATATGCTCGGAGGGATGGGCCGCGGTCGGTTCGGCGTCCGATTGATGTGGAGACGGAGACAATTGAGAGCGCGGGCCAGAGCGTCGCGATTCAGTGCGGGGTGCGGCTGACGGTTTATGAAGCGTTGGGAGGCGAGGAGGCGGCGGGGGAGCCAGGGGGGACGGCTAAAGCCGATCGTCAAAATGGCCAGCACCTCGCAGCGGCAAACCGCTGCGCCACGGCAAAGCAAGACCTTTCCACAATGGGGAGTCTTTCTACAACGCAGAGTCTCTCGTCAGACTGCGGGGGGGCCGCTTACGGTTCTCGCTTGCGGGTTAAAACCAAGTTGCATCCGCCGCGGAACTATCGCAATCCGGGGGCGTTCGACTACGAGAGGTATCTGTGGGAAAACGGAATTGCGGCGCTGGGGTCGGCGCGCGCCAAGGATGTGGAGCCACTTCCTGGATTTGTCGGGAGCCGGGTAGAGCTTTGGCGGACACGCATCCATGCCAGCCTGGTGGCCAAGATTCATGAACTCTGGCCGCCCGAGCAGGCGGCGCTCATGGATGCGATGGTTCTGGGCGAAGATGCGTTTCTCGAAGGCGGGACGCGGATTGAGTTTCAACGCTCCGGTACCTACCACGTACTCGTCGTGTCGGGGATGAACCTGAGTATTCTGGCATTCGTTATCTTCTGGACGCTGCGGCAATTTCATCTCGATCAGGCGGTGGCGGGCGTGGTCACGGTGGTTGTGTCGTTTGCATACGCGTTCGTCACTGGGGTGGGTCCGCCGGTATGGCGGGCGGCTTTGATGCTGGCGATCTATCTGGGGGCGCGTTTTTTGTATCGGGAGCGAAGCATGCTGAATGCGCTGGGCGCGGCGGCGCTGGGGGTGCTGATCTTCGATCCGCATGCCTTGTTTGGGGCGAGTTTTCAATTGACGTTTTTGTCGGTACTGATCATCGCCGCCATCGGCGTGCCGGTGCTGGAGCGGACGACGGTGCCCTATGCAGAGGGCCTGCGCCTGCTGCGATCCACGAGCTACGACTTGCATGTTTCGGCGTTGGTGGCGCAATTTCGGTTGGACTTGCGGCTGATTGGCGGGCGACTGGCGAAGTTTATCGGAGGTAAGGTTGGACGGTTCATCCCCGGTGGTTTGGCGCGCATCACGCTGGCGGGATGCGATCTTCTGTTCATCTCCGCGCTAATGCAGGCGGGACTGGCCTTGCCAATGGCGTACTACTTCCATCGCGCCACCACGATGGGAATGCCCGCAAACCTCGCCGTGGTTCCGCTGACGGAGGTGCTGATGCCGGCGGCGGTGGCTGCGGTCGGCCTGGGATATCTCTCGACGTCGGTGGCGCGACCGGCGGTGTGGCTGTCGGGGTTCGCCTTGAACCTGATCACGGGAACGGTGCACTGGGCGGGAGGCCTGCGGGTGGCCGATCTGCGAGTCGCAACGCCGCCGGAGATCGTCATTGTCGTCGCGCTGTTGGCGCTGGCGTTCGCCATGGTGACGGTGCGGCGTTCGCGTCTGGTGGTATTCGCTGCTTTGGTTGCATTGGCTTCAGTGGCGGCGTGGGTGGCACTGGTACCTCCGCGGCCTCAGGTTCGTTCGGGAATTCTGGAGGTTACGGCAATTGACGTGGGCCAGGGCGATTCCATCCTGCTCGTCACCCCCGACGGGCACACGGTGCTCGTCGACGCCGGCGGGCTGCCGCACTGGATGCACTCTTCTTTCGATGTCGGCGAGCAGGTGGTTTCTTCGTATCTTTGGAGTCGAGGTATTGAGCGCCTGGATGCCGTCGCGATTACGCACGATCATTCGGATCATCTGGGTGGCATGCCGAGTGTGATCGCTAATTTCCGTCCGCGGGAGCTGTGGTTGAGTACCGATGCGCCGAATCCCGAACTCGATCCGATTTTGGCGCAGGCGAAGCGGGCAGCGATGAATATTACGGTGCGAACCGAGGGCGAGCAATTCGATTACGGCGGCGCGCACTTTCGCGTGCTAGGCCCGCAACAAGACGTGGCACGGGCAGTGTTACGGCCGAATCTTCAGTCGCTGGTGTTAACGGTCACACTGGCGGGAACCACGGCGCTGCTGGAAGCGGATGCCGAACATGCGGAGGAAAAGCGCATTATCGAAGAGCATCCCGAAGCGCAGCTACTGAAAGTCGCTCACCACGGCAGCGCCGGCTCGACTTCTTCCGAGCTGCTGGAGACGATTCAGCCGCGTTTTGCGGTGATCTCGGCGGGGGTGCGAAATGTTTATGGACATCCGCGGCGCGAAGTGCTGGAGCGGTTGCAGGAGGCGGGAGTGAAGACCTATCGCACCGACCTGACGGGAGCGGTGACGTTCTACCTCGATGGTAAGTCGGTGACGCCGGAGGTTGGGACTAACCGCTGATCTCGGCGGTCTCGTCATCGACCGGCGGCGACTGCCGGTAGGACTCGATAATTTTCTTGGCGGGATCGGCGTCTTCTTCGTTGACGAGGAGGACGACTCCACCCAGGCCGGGAAACGCGTCCTGCACCAGATCGGTCGCTTTCAACTCGGCACGAATGCCGGCGGACTGGAGCAGTCCCTGCACCACCAAAGCTTCCGGCTCGTTCTCGGTGTCGAAAATCTTCACCAGCTTCTCGTCGGGATTGGGATCGGGCGCGGGGTTCTTGGTGTCTGGCATACGTCCTCCGTCAGATTGTGTATCAACAGATTACGGCAGTCACGGTCACTCTGTCTTGCGGGTCACAAAGGTGCAAGGCCTAAACGAACCTTGCTTCGTTGGCCGGAGGTGCCACAATGGCAGTCGGGCCGCAACGCCGGGGCTGGGGAGATCATCGAACTAGCTGGGGCCGTTGTCGGGCGTGGTGGATCAGGGGGCAAGCATGGAGCTTTCGCGAGGGGACGAACCGTCGGGGACGCAACAGAGTGAGCAGGTTGAAGAATCGCGGAAGATCCGGCGCTTGCAGTTGATGATCAGCATGGTGATGTCGGTAATTGGCCAGGATCCTGACCTGACGGTGGAAGAAGCGTCCGAAATGGCGGCGAATGCGCGGCGGGCGGCGCTGGCGATGTTTCCGGATAAAGAGCTGGCCTACGACATTCTCTATAAGCCACGATTACAGCGATTGATGAACGAGAGGTTTCGGTTGCAGTAGGGCGGGTCAGAGGTCACGGGTCATAGGTCACAGCAACGGCAACTTCAACCCGCCAAACGACTGACTTGACTATTAAAGCGAGCCCATCAGTTTTCTCCTTTGACCTCTGACCATGACCTGCTCTTTGCCTTGACCCTCTCTTCCTTTCGCTACTAGACTCGCTAGCGCGAGGTGTTTCATGCGCAGGCTGATTTGGGTAGTGTGCGTTGCGGTTGGGTTTTGCGTCGTTGCGGCAGCCGACGAAGACCATCATCACGAAGATCTGACGCAGGCACAGCTGGGTACGGTGCATTTCCCTGTCTCCTGCTCGCCGGAGGTGCAGAAGAGTTTTGAAAAAGGGGTCGCCCTGCTGCATTCGTTCTGGTACGAGGAATCCGAAAAGGCATTCGAGGAAATTCAGAAGCAGGACCCAAAATGCGCGATGGCGTATTGGGGCGAGGGCATGAGCGCGTGGCATCAGCTGTGGAACCGTCCGGACGCGAAGACAATCAAGAAGGAACTGGCGGGGCTGAAGAAAGCGGAAAAGCTGCACGCGGCGACGGAGCGCGAGCGGGATTACATCGCGGCGCTCAAGGCGTTCTACTCCAATCCCAAGATCGATCACGAGAAACGCGCCAAGGCCTATTCCGACGCGATGGAGAAGGTCTATCAGAAATATCCAGAGGACCACGAAGCGGCGGTATTTTATGCGCTATCGCTGCTGGCTTCGGAACCCGATGGGGACACTACGTTTGCCAATCGCAAGAAGGCTGGAGCGATTCTGGAAAAGCTCTTCGATGTGGAGCCGAATCATCCCGGAGTAGCGCACTACCTGATCCACAGCTATGACAAGCCGCAACTGGCGGAACTTGGACTGCCGGCGGCGCGGCGGTATGCGGCGATTGCGCCGTTTGCTCCGCATGCGGTACATATGCCGTCGCATATCTTTGCGCGGGTGGGAGACTGGCAGGCTTCGATCCAGTCGAACCTTGCTTCGATCGATGCGACGCGCAAGACTGCGGCCATGCACATGGGCGGGGCGGGGCATCAGTTTCACGCCATGGACTATCTGATCTACGCCTACCTGCAAAGCGGGCGGGAAGCCGACGCGCAAAAAGTGATCGACGAAGTGAAGACCATGCCCGATATGGAGATGGGCGGCGACCGCGATATGAAACCGTTCGCCATGTCAAAGTTCCCGGCCATGTATGCGATGGAATTGCATCGCTGGAAGGAAGCGGCGGCGCTGCCCGTAGTCTCAAAGGCCGGAGCGGGGGATCGCGCGTATACCTATTGGGCGCGAGCGATCGGCAATGCACGCAGCGGAAATCAGGAGGCGGCGAAAAAAGACCTGGCCGAGATTGACGCCATCTCCAAGGGAAAAGGAGCCCACAACACCGGCTACGACGAAGATTATCTCGGAATGCTGTACGAAGAAGCGAACGCCTGGGTGCTGCACGGCGATGGAAAAAATGATGAGGCCGTCGCGGCCCTGAAGAAGGCAGCGGATCATGAAGACAGCGTGGGCGAAGAGCAGACGTCGATGCCGGCGCGCGAAATTCTGGCCGATCTGTTGCTGGATTTGAATCGTCCAACGGAGGCGCTGGCCGAGTACCGCAGCGCCTTGAAGTTTAATCCGAAGCGCTTTGACGGCCTCTATGGCGCGGCCCGCGCTGCCGAGATGGCTGGGCAGACATCGCAGGCGGTGGAATATTACGCGCTGCTGGTGAAGACTTGCGACGGCGGAAGTTCGGAACGTCCGGAGTTGAAGAAGGCTAAGGAGACGGTGGTGGCGGTGAGGTAGAGGGTTCGGGGAATGATCCAGTTGGTGAAATCGCCGGGATTACTTGCCGTCTGTCATTCTGTAGCAACCTGTAGCAACGAAATTCTACGCTGAACGTGGTTGGCGTAACACTGCGATTACACTGCCTGGCCCTTTGTCACCCACGATCTGCTCAGCCAGTTGCGGTCGATTGGGTCCACGCAAAGGCCGAGTATCGACGAAGCTAGTGGCTGTGATCGTGCTGTTCGCTGACGACGCCAACGCAGCCGTGCACAGTCTCGCAGGCCTCGTGTTCGAACTGGATGGTGGTGTGGCGGATTTCAAATTCGAGCCCGAGTCGGTCGTTGATGGCGCGCAGAATCGCGTCGCTTTCGGAGGTGGTGATGTCGGCGATTTTCACGTGGGCGGAGAGCGCGCAGTTCTCCGATCCGATACACCACACGTGCAAGTCGTGAACGTCGCTTACGCCCTCGATCGATCGCACGGCTCGTTCGACGGCTTCCAGGCTCATGCCGCGCGGCGTGCCTTCGAGCAGGATGTTAAGCGTCTCGCGCACGATCCCGAGACTTGACCACAGGATGAGCGCACCGATACCGAAGGACAGGGCAGAATCGATCCAGTATTGCCCGGTGAGGAGGATGGCCCAGCCTCCGGCGATGACTGCCGCTGTGGACAAGGTGTCGCCGATTTCGTGAATGAATGCGCTGCGAACATTCACATCACGGCCGGATCGCCACAGCAACAGGGCGATGATTCCGTTCATCACTACGCCCGCCGCCGCCACACCCATCATGGTCCCGGCCTGCACGTGTTCGGGATTTTGCCAGCGCTTGAAGGCTTCGTAAAAGATAAAGAACGCCACCACAATCAACGACAGGGCATTCACCAGAGCGGCCAGCACTCCGGCCCGGCGATAGCCGTAGGTCTTGGTCGCGCTGGGTGGCCGGCTTTCGAGATAAACGGCGAGCAACGAAAGCAGCAAGGCAAGAAAATCGGAGAGGTTGTGACCTGCCTCCGATAGCAAGGCCAGAGAATGAGCCCGAATGCCCGCTACCACCAACAGGACAATGTAGAGCGCCGTCGCGGCCAGCGAGATACGCAGGACTCTCCCGGTACGCTCGGAGTGCGTGTGCCCGTGGCCGGCGTGGACGTGCATAGTTTAAGTTTAAGGTGTAGGAACTGCGTCATCAAGCGGCGCTTCCCGCGAGGCGTGACGCTTGTCACCACGATGTCACATTCGAAAAAGGCCTACAACCTGGGCTGGGCTCGGCGGAATCCTACCGACAGAGGTGAAGGAACAATGTGGAGAATAGCCTGCGCGGTCATCCTGGCAGTGGCATGTCACGGGGCCGCGGCGCAGGTTGTGGACATCGACACCACGCGTTCAACCGTTACGGTGAAGGTCGAAAAATCGGGATTATTCTCTGCCTTCGCTCACAACCACACGATTCAGGCGCCTCTCGCTTCCGGCAGTCTCGATGCCTCCAAGCGCACGGCGACTCTCAGCTTCAATACCAAGGAAATGAAGGTGGTCGATGAAGGGGTGAAGGACTCCGAGCGCGCCGAAATCGAGCAAACTATGAAGAGCGAGAGAGTGCTCGACGTGCAAAAGTTTCCCGAGGTCCGTTTTGTGTCTACTTCTGTTACCCAGCAGGATAGCGGCCGCTATCACGTGCAGGGCGATCTGACGCTGCACGGAACGACGCATCTCGTGGAGTTCCCGCTGACGTTTTCTAACGCTCGCTACGCTGGATCGGTCAAGCTGAAACAGACCGATTTCGGCATCACTCCGGTCACCATTGCGGGCGGCGCGGTGAAAGTAAAAGACGTGATCGAAGTCGTTTTCGAGATTGTCCCGAAGTAGTCGGAGTGGCGCGGGCACTGGTATCGGCGTTATGCTGTTCGAGCAATCCGGAGGATCCATGAAACGCATTGCCCTGACCTTGGCGGTCGTATTTCTTGCGACCGTAGCCGCGTTTGCCCAGACCAAGAACCCCGTCAGCACCGCCCTGAGGGAGATGCTGCCCGGCCGCGAGAAAAACACCGTCGGCGCCATGGAAGCTATGCCCGCCGACAAGTTCAGCTACAAGCCCAGCGCCGATCAGATGACATTTGGGCACTTAGCTGCGCACATCGCCGAGTCGAACAATTTGTTCTGTAGCGGCGCCGCCGCGGTGCCGGCACCGAAAGTGGAAGAAGCGAAGGAAACGGACGGCAAGGACAAGCTGGTCGCTGCCGTGAAGGCTTCGTTCGATTTCTGCTCGGACGCACTCTCGAAGATGGACGACTCGAAACTTGGCGAGTCCACCGACTTCTTTGGACAGCAGGCTTCGCGGGGAAGAATCGCGCTCATCCTGGCGAGCAGTTGGGCAGACCACTATGCGGAAGCCGCGATGTACCTGCGGTTGAATGGGGTGCTGCCGCCGTCGGCGAAGAAGTGACGCCAGCGCCTCGCTGGCTATCGCGCGTCGGACACCCCCAACTTTTCGCGGAGATCGCCCGCACTTTTTAGGAGCTGTCACTGAGCGGTGCGAAGGACCTGCTGTCGTTCACTCGCGAAGAAAGCAGGTCCTTCGCTTCGCTCAGGATGACAGTTCTAAAAAAGATGCAAACTCTCAGGAGGAAAGGTCGTCAGGGATAGAAACACTCTTTGCGGGTTTCGCATGCGCCCTATCAGGGCTTGGCAGCCAGTGGCAGGCGCTATTTCAGCATCGCTTCCATCTCATCTTCCCCAATGACAACCACGCCGAGTTCGCGGGCTTTGTCGAGCTTCGATCCCGCGTCAGCCCCCGACACAACGTAATCCGTCTTCTTGCTCACCGATCCGGACACGCGTCCGCCTGCATCTTCGATCATCTTCTTAGCTTCGTCGCGGGTGTGTCTGACGAGAGTTCCGGTGAGCACGAAAGTCTGGCCAGCGAGTTTGGTGCCCTTATCTTTCTTCTTGCCGGTGAGCGTTAGTCCGGCTTTACGGAGATCGTCGACCAGGTTCCGATTGTGCTCGTCGGCGAAAAATTCCACGATGCTCTCGGCGATTCTGGGGCCGACTTCGTTCACATCCTGAAGTTCCTGGGCACTTGCCTTCATGATGCCATCGAGCGATCCGAAATGTTCAGCGAGAAACTGCGCGGTGCGCTCGCCGACGAACCGTATGCCCAGGCCATATATCACGCGCTCCAGCGGCAGTTTTTTTGATTTGGAAATTTCGTCGAGCACGTTCTGCGCGGATTTGTCGCCCATGCGTTCGAGTTTCAGCAGGTCGTCTTTGGTGAGGCGGTACAGGTCGGCGACATTGTTTACCAGTCCGGCGGAACTGAGTTGGTTCACGAGGGCATCGCCGAGGCCGTCAATGTTCATGACGTGGCGCGAGGCAAAATGCAGGATCGTGCCTTGCAGCTTCGCGGGGCAATTCGCATTCACGCAGCGATGATCGGCTTCACCCGGAGTGCGCACGACGTTTCCACCGCAGACGGGGCAATGCTCGGGCATCTCGAAAATCTTGTGGCCGCGAGGGTGTTTATCGTCATCGACTACCTTTACAACTTTGGGAATCACGTCGCCGCCGCGCTCAACCTCTACCCAATCGCCGATGCGCACGCCGAGACGCTCGATCTCGTCCATGTTATGGAGGGTGGCGCGTGAAACCGTCGTGCCGCCAATGGGGACGGGTTTGAGCCACGCGACCGGAGTCAGTTTTCCGGTGCGGCCGACCTGAGGAACAATGTCTTCGATCTGCGTGACACCGCCGCGGGCTGCATACTTGTAGGCGATGGCCCATCGCGGAGCTTTCCCAGTGAAACCCAATTCCTGCTGGAGAGAAGTGCGGTCGACTTTGATGACGATGCCGTCGATTTCGTAAGGAAGGGTGTCACGCTTGGCTTCCCAGCTCTGGATAAACTTCCAGACGTCATCGAGATTTTTTGCCAGCTTGCGGTGTGGATTCACCTTGAAGCCGGCCGCTTCTAATGCGTCCATCGTTTTCGAGTGGCGATCGAAATAGGTGCGGCCCTCCCGGAGCAGGATGTAGGGGAAATAGTCGAGGCGGCGTTGCGCGGTGATGCCGGGTTCGAGTTGGCGCACGGTTCCGGCAGTAAAGTTGCGGGGATTGGCAAAGGTGGCAAGGCCCTGCTGGGCGCGTTCTTCATTCAATTTGCGAAAGGCAGCGGTGGGCATGAGCATCTCGCCGCGGGTTTCAAAGTCTTCGGGGATGCCGGCTTTCTTTAACTTGTCTTTTGGGATCGAGAGTGGAATGGAGCGCACGGTCCGGACGTTGGCGGTAACGTCTTCTCCCTCGTTGCCGTCGCCGCGGGTGATCCCGCGTTCCAGTTGTCCGCTGTGGTAGCGCAGGGCCAGCGACATGCCGTCGAGTTTCAGTTCGCACATGTACTCGACGTCGGTCCGCCCGCTTAACTCGTGCACGCGGCGTTCCCAGTCACGCAACTCTTCTTCGCTGTAGGCGTTGTCAAGCGAGAGCATGGGCGACGAGTGACGTGCCTTGACGAATCCTTCGCGCGGCTTGCCGCCGACGCGCTGCGTTGGTGAATCGGGAGTGACCAGCTCAGGATGCTCGGCTTCAAGCTTCTTGAGCTCATTCATCAGCTTGTCGAATTCGGCGTCGCTGATTTCGGGATCGTCGAGGACGTAGTATCGGTATTCGTGATGGCGGATCTTCTCGCGCAGCGCTGCGATCTTCTTCAGGATGGCGTCCGGGGGCATGTTTGGTAGTTCTCGGTTCTCAGTTCTCGGTTCTCAGTTTAACGGGCTCGATGGGTCGATTTTAGAAACAACTTTCATATCGACGACTGAGAACTGAGAACTGAACCGAGAACTGATTTTTACGGCTTCTTCGCTTTCCTCATGCGGCCGCTCCCGGCGCGGGCGGGACCCGCGCTTGAGGGCGGTTTGCGCGATCCTTCCAGAAGCTCCTTCAAGACGGTTGCATTGTTTCGTTCTTCGTTGCGGGAGGCATAGAGAAGCGTCAGCTTCTTTTTCGATAGCGCCAGAGCGTATAACTTTTCCAGCGCCGCGCTGGCCTCGGGCGAGACTAGTTCTTTGAGATAGCGCTTGCGAAAAAAGCGCCACGCCTCGGGATTGGCGTGAAACCATTCGCGCAATTCCTTCGACGGAGCCAGGTCGCGCAGCCAGAACTTGACGGCGGCGACCTCTTTCGTCAGCCCCCGTGGCCAGAGCCGATCGACCAGCACGCGGACCCCGTCGGAGGCGGCGGGCTTCTCGTAAACGCGTTTGAGGGCTACGGGCATGCCTTTCGTATTATCCTACTTTCGTGCGTTTCCGAGTGTGCTCGATCATGATGTCCTCCCGCAATCGCCTTTTTCTGTGCCTCTGTGCCTCTGTGATGATGATCTTTTTCCTGGGAGGCTGCGACGTCGAACGTCGCAAGTCCGACGCGGAACTGGGCCTCAACCCACAGCAGGCTGCGGGCCGCAAGATTTATGACAACTACTGCGACCGTTGCCACGAAGCCTATTCCTCGCGCGGCAAGAAAGGGCCGCCGTTGCAGGGCGTCTTCAAGCAACAGTATCTGCCGCAGAGCGGATTGCCCGCCAATGATGAGCGTGTCAGTGAGATCGTTAAATACGGACGCAGCAAGATGGAAGGTTTTGGGCGCGTCCTGAGCGACGATCAGATCAAGGATCTGCTGGTTTATCTACACACACTGTAAGGCTTTCTAGATGACAAGGTTGGACAGAACGGTCTTGCCCATGCGGCGTATGGGATAATCGCCCTTCGGTGTCGACCATCTCTAACGCGGCGCTCTTCCAAAAACTTCCGTCGATCGACGACTTGCTGCGCCATGAGGACCTGCAGCAGCTCCTCGCGCGTGATGGTCACAGCGCCGTAGCGGGAAGCGCGAGGGCCGTCCTGGCGCGTTTGCGCCAGGAGATCAGCGCGGGCCAACTGGACGAGAAGGCGCTGGATCTCGCCCTGGGTGGGCTGTTTGCCGCCATCGAAGTTCAACTGCGTCAAGCGCTCAGCTACTCGCTGCGCCCGCTGATCAACGCAACTGGAGTCATCCTCCACACCAATCTTGGACGCGCGCCCCTGGCACCCTCCGCGCTCGACCACATCGTTGAAACCGGGGCGGCGTATTCGAACCTGGAGTTCGATCTCAGCACCGGCGCTCGGGGGAAGCGGGATGTGCACGTCGAGCGGCTATTTCAGCAGTTACTGGCGGAAAACAGCGGTTCCACTTCCATCTCCACCATCGTGGTCAACAACAACGCCGCTGCCGTGCTGCTGGCGCTGAATTCGCTGGCGGAGGGCGGCGAGGTCATTGTCTCGCGAGGAGAACTGGTCGAGATTGGAGGGTCGTTTCGCATCCCGGACGTGATGTCGAAATCGCAAGCCACGTTGCGCGAGGTGGGGACCACGAATCGTACGCGCGTCGTCGACTACGAACGCGCCATCACCGACCGCACGCGGCTGTTGCTGCGGGTGCACCGGTCGAATTTCGAGATCACGGGATTCACCGAGCAGCCGTCTCTCGAAGAACTGGTCGCGCTGGCGCGCCGCAAGAATATTCCGCTGGTGGAAGACCTGGGCAGCGGCGGGCTGTTTGATTTGCGCTCGGTCGGCATCATGGGCGAGCCCGGGGTTGTGGACAGCCTTCGTACCGGCGTCGATGTCGTCACTTACAGCGGTGACAAACTGCTCGGCGGCCCGCAGGCCGGACTGATCAGCGGCCGTGCTGACTTAGTGGCTCGCATGCGCTCGAACTCTCTCTTTCGCGCCTTGCGGGTGGACAAGCTCACCTACGCCGCGCTCGAAGGGACTTTGCTGGCCTATGTGAAGCGCGACCATGACGCGATACCGGTCTTGCGCATGATGCAGCTCACGAAAGATGAAATCATGCGGCGCGCGGAAGGGCTGGTTGGGACAGTCAAGATGCGAAAACTGCAATTGCAACTGGTCGACGGCGAATCCGTCATCGGAGGAGGCGCGGCTCCCTCGGCGGTTCTTCCGACCCGCCTGATCGCGTTGACTCATTCCGACCTGAGTGCTGACGAGATCTGCTCTCGCTTGCGGGCGAATGATCCCGCGATCGTCGCTCGGGTGGAAGAAGGCCGCGTGCTGATCGATTTGCGGACGGTGTTTCCAGAGCAGGATGAAATTCTTGCCCGCGCGTTCGCGTCCTTACACTGAGAAATGAGAACCGGGAACTGAGAACTGGTATCTACCATGATTGTCGGCACCGGAGTGGACATCGCCGAAGTAAATCGTATCCGCGAATCGATAGAGCGATTTGGAGAGCGGTTTCTGCGCCGCGTCTTTACCGACGGCGAGATTGCCTACTGTGAGCGCAAGGCCACCCGCTTCGAAAGTTATGCTGCGCGTTTCGCCGCCAAAGAAGCCGGCATGAAGGCGCTGGGCACGGGCTGGAACCACGGCGTCCGCTGGCGCGACATTGAAGTGGTGCGGCCGCGAGGACAGCGGCCGACGATTCAGTTTCATGGTCAGGCAGCGGCCTTCGCGGAAAAGCTGGGAGCGCGCAACATCGCGCTTTCGATTACGCATACTTCCGAGCAGGCGCTGGCGCACGTGATCCTGGAGAGTTAAGGGAAACAGGGAGGACGGGCGAGGTGCCGGTGCTACGCTATGAGGCGCTACGTTCTGGCAACCTGCTACTACCGTTTTGCTTTCTGCTATCCTGCCCAGCATCCTCATGGGATCAAAATCCATCTCCCCAACAACTGAGCGGACGAGTCCGGCCTTGCTGGCGGCTATCTCGCTCACCAGTTTTTCCGCGTTGCTGCTGGAGTTGGCGTTGACGCGGCTGTTCTCGGTGGTGCTTTTCTATCATTTTGCGTTTCTGGCGATTTCGGTGGCGTTGTTGGGATTGGGCGCGGGCGGCGTGTTCGCCTATCTACGGAGAGAGTGGCTGGCGCGCTTCGAGACGGGCCGATTGGCGTCGTGTCTGGCCACGGTGAATGCGGGGGCCATTTTTCTTGCGTTGCTGGTGGTGCTGCACGTTCCGGTTTCATTGGAGATTTCCGGCTGGAATTTTCTCCGGCTGACGGCGATTTATCTTTCTTCGGCGGTCCCCTTCTTTTTTGTGGGCCTGATTTTTTCGGTGGTGTTTGCCCGGGAGGCGCGGCATGTCACCCGACTTTATGGCGCCGATCTGCTGGGTGGAGCGGTCGCTTGCCTGGCCGTGGTTCCGCTGCTGAATTGGATTGGCGGTCCGAACGCAATTCTGTTTGCGGCCTTTACTTCGGGAGTGGCGGCGCTGGTTTGGAAACGCCGTTTCGGCTGGCAGGGTGTTATGGCCGTGTTGCCGCTGCTTCTGATCTTCGTGAATCTCTCGGGACGCCTTTTCGATGTCGTCTATGCCAAGGGCGTATTCCGCGACAAATCGATGGTGGAGTTTGCGAAGTGGAATGCCATCTCCCGAGTGGAGGTCGACAATCAGCGCGGCGGCGCCAAGGCGATCGTGATTGACGCCGACGCGAACACCTACATCATGAATGCCGACCTTCGCCAGCCATGGCGCGGAAGTGTCTGGGAGAAAAATCTGATGTCGGCGCCGCCGGCGCTGGCGAATGTGCTGCGGCCACGCGGCGACTTCGCCATTATCGGCCCGGGCGGAGGCGTCGACGTTCTGCGCGCCCTGGCCAACGGCAGTCCTAACGTGACCGGGATCGAGATTAATCCGATCATTGCCGACACGGTGATGCGCGACCGCTATGCTGACTACTCATACCATCTTTACCAGCGTCCTGATGTCCACATTCACGTCACTGACGGACGGTCGTTTATCCGCAACTCGCGGGCACAGTACGACGTCATCCAGATGACCCTGGTTGACACGTGGGCTTCCACCGCGGCGGGCGCTTTCGCGTTGAGCGAGAACAGTCTCTACACAGCGGACGCCTTCGAGGAATATTTCCAACACTTGAAGCCTGACGGGATGATTGCGATCACGCGCTGGGAGTTTCATCAGCCGCGCGAAGCTCTGCGCGTGGTTTCGGTTGCGATGGAAGCGTTGCATCACCTGGGCGTGGCGAACCCGGCGCGGCATTTCATCGTGGTCTCGGAGGGGCAACTCAACGCGGACGGCATCCCCGTGGTTGTGCTCGCCAAGAAGTCCCCGTTCTCCGCCAACGAGGAAGCGGCGGTAGTGGCTCACCTTGAAGGTCACGAGAAGCTCGAACCGCTCTACTTGCCCTCGGCTCCTGGAGCGAATCCGTTTTCGGCGCTGATCGCGCGTAACGATCCGTGGGCGTTTGGGCGGGAGTATGCCTACAACGTCGCTCCAGTCAGCGACAATGCTCCGTTTTTCTTTTTCACTCTCAAGATCGGGCAGGTTCTGGGGAATGAGGGTTTGCGCGAAGGCATCGACTGGAAGGTAAACCTGGGCGTCGCGGTTCTTGGGATGGTGTTGTTGATTTCGCTGGCGGCGGTCGCGTTGTTCCTGATACTGCCGATGATTTTCGGGACCGGCGGACCGGCGGCATCGAGCGGACGCTGGGTGCAACTCCTTTATTTCGTCGCGGTCGGACTGGGATACATACTCGTCGAAATCGCCTTCATTCAGCGTTTTGTACTATTTCTTGGGCATCCGACCTATGCTCTGACGGTGGTCATTTTTCTGCTGCTGCTGTCGAGCGGAGCGGGGAGCCTGGTTTCGCGGCGATGGCTGCCGGAACCGGCCCGGGTTTGGCTGCCTTTATTGCTGCTGGCTGGCGTCATCGGCCTGCACGTGCTGATTCTTCCCGGATTGCTAAACGCTCTGGTTGGATTGCCTTTTGTCGCGAAGCTCGCGGTCAGCGGCCTACTCCTGATACCGCTGGGGGTCGCTATGGGGATGCCATTTCCTACCGGGCTGCGTGCTCTGGCACGCATACGGGCTGCGGATTCCCTGGTCCAGACGCAATCCGCCGGCAACGCGGTGGAGTGGGCCTGGGCGATGAATGCGGCTTCCAGCGTGCTTGGATCGGTGCTGGCGATGGTGATTGCGATCGAATGGGGACTGAACTTTACCCTGGCCTGCGGTGCGGTGGCGTACCTGCTGGCCATGGGGCTGGCGCGCACGCTCAGGTCCGACCAGCCGTGAAACGCATAAAATCCTGAAAATTCGAAAGCTTTGTTATGATGTCATGCTGTTGTTTCGCTCACAACCGTGCCTAGCCAAAAGCAACTGAAGTGGTCGCAGCTTCGCGTTGGACTCACTGTCCTGTTCGCCTCCATCACACTTGCCGTCCTGATTTTTCTCATGAGCGGGACTGGCGGCATCTTCACCAAGAAGATCACCATCACCTCCTACTTCGACAACTCCGGCGGGCTGCGGCTGGGCGCGCCCGTGCGGCTCGAAGGTGTGGACATCGGCAACGTGCAAAGCATCCGGCTGGTGCCCGGCCATGGGATCGCTCCGGTGGAAGTGGTGATGAAGGTTAACACCAAGTACCTGTTCAATTTGCACAAGGACTCGGTGACTTCGCTGGCGACGGCTGGCGTCTTGGGTGAGACCTTTATCGATATCAGCAGCCTTACCGCCAAGGGGCCGCAGGTCGTAGACGGAGACACGCTGGCTACGCGTGAGGCGCCACAGATTCAGGACGTCGTGCGCGCCAGCCAGAGCACTCTGCAGAACATGGACGCTTTGCTGAAGCGGCTCGACCGCATCCTTGCCTTCGTCGAAAGCGGCCAGGGCTCGATCGGCAAGCTGATTTACGATCCCGGCCTCTATGACCGGTTGAACTCGACGGTGGGCGAGTTCAAAGGATTGATGGACGACATCCAGAAAGGCAAAGGCTCCATCGGGCCGCTGCTGACGAGCGACGAAGCTTACAAAAAAGCCGTCGCCGCCATCGACAAAGTCAATCTGCTGATCGATGAACTCCAACAAGGCAAGGGCACTGCCGGCAAGCTCCTCAAAGATGAAGAGCTCTATAACAACGTGAACAAGACCATCGCCAACATTAAACAGCTGACCGACGACATCAACGCCGGCCGAGGTGGTCTGGGCAAGATTGCCCACGACAAAGAGTTTGCCGACAAACTTCAGTCCACCATGAACAGTCTGGCCGCGATTTCGGAACGACTGGAAAAGGGCGAAGGCTCGGTAGGATTGCTCCTGAAAGATCCCGCTCTCTATAACAACAGCAATCAGATGCTGGTGGAAACGCGTGAACTGGTGAAGTCGATCCGGGAGAATCCGAAGAAGTACCTTACGTTCCACGTGAAAGTGTTCTGAGAGTGCAGAAGTCAGAAGTCAGATTGCAGAAGTGAAACCGGAGCGGGCGGAGCTACTTCTGCCAATCTGACTTCTGCCTTCTACACTCGATTTTCACCTCTGCAATCTGACCTGCTTTCGATTGGCAATTACTGCCTTCTGTTCAAGACGAAGACTCTGGAGTGTGCTGGGAGTTGTTTTCCGCGCTCCACATACCTAACTCACGTGCCATTCCGATGTCTAAATCTCGATTCGAGGAAATCCATGCGTCGTTTTCCAAAGTTGTTAGTTGTTTGTGTGCTGTTTGTGCCCGCGACATGGGCTCAGACGGCGTCTTCCACTCCAAAGAAGACCGCCGAAGTGCGCTTCTCGCCCGACATGCTCGATAAGGACATCGATCCCTGCAACGATTTCTACGCCTATGCGTGCAGCAAGTGGCAGGCGCAGAATCCCGTCCCGGCGGATCGTCCGGCGTGGGGACGGTTCAACGAGCTGCAGGAGCGGGGCGAGTACATCGTGAAGGACATTCTGGAGAAGGCCGCCGCCAAGAGCTCGGGACGCACTCCTTCGGAGCAAAAGATCGGCGATTACTACGCCAGCTGCATGGACGAAAGCGCGATCGACAAGGCCGGCATCAAGCCGCTCGAACAGGATATGGCGAGCATCGACGCGATGAAAACGAAGAGCGATCTCGCCAGCGAAGCCACGCGGCTGCACCGCGAAGGCACGGACATCCTGTTCAATTTTGGCTCCGGCTCAGATTTCAAGAACGCCAGCCAGATCATCGGGGAAATCAATCAGGGTGGATTGGGGCTGCCCGACCGCGACTACTATTTCAAGACCGATCCCAAGTCCGGCGAGCTGCGCGATAAGTATGTGGAGCACGTCCAGAAGATGTTCGAACTGGCCGGCGACGCCTCCGATAAGGCGGCCGGGGAAGCGAAGGTGGTGATGGACATCGAGACCGGCCTGGCCAAGGGCGCGCTCGACCAGACCAGCCGCCGCGATCCACAGAAGATCTATCACAAGCTTTCGAATCAGGAACTGGCGGCGCTCAGCCCCGCTTTCAATTGGAATGTTTATTTCGAGGGGGTTGGCGCTCCGAAGTTTGACTCGCTGAATGTTGCCGAACCGGATTTCATCAAGCAGATGCAGACCGTGGTCGACGCCCACTCGCTCGACGACTGGAAAACCTATTTCCGTTGGCACGTGCTGCACGCGAACGCCCAAGTCCTGTCATCCGCATTCGTAAATGAAAATTTCAATTTCTTCGGCCAGACCTTGCAGGGGACCAAGGAACTGCGTCCGCGATGGAAGCGCTGCGTTGGTTTTGCCGACGGCGATCTGGGTGACGCGATCGGCGAGATTTACGTGCAGGAAACGTTCGGAGCAGAAGGCAAGGCGCGCACGCTGGCCATGGTCGACGCTCTTGAAAAAGCGCTCGGCGACGATATCAAGTCTCTTCCCTGGATGGGTGAAGAGACCAAGAAGCAGGCGCTGGTGAAGCTGGCGGCCATTACCAACCGCATCGGCTATACCGATAAATGGCGCGACTACTCGACGCTGGAAATCAAGCGCGGCGACGCGCTGGGAAATTCGCAACGCTCGAACCAGCACGACCTGCAGCGCCGTCTCAACAAGATCGGTAAGCCCCTCGATAAACGCGACTGGCCCTATCCGCCGATGACCATCAACGCCAGTTACAATCCGCTGGAAAACAACATCACGTTCCCGGCAGGAATTTTGCAGCCGCCGTTCTACGACAACAAGGCGGATGACGCTATGAACTTTGGCGGCATCGGCGCCGTGATCGGCCACGAACTTACTCACGGCTTCGACGACCAAGGCAGCCAGTTCGACGCGGACGGCAACCTGCGCGACTGGTGGACCGCCGACGACAAGAAGAAGTTCGAAGAGCGCACGGACTGCGTTAAAGATCAGTACGGCAGCTTCGTTGCGGTCGATGATCTAAAGCTCAACGGCAAACTCACTCTCGGCGAAAATACCGCCGACAACGGCGGCATGCGCATCGCGTACATGGCGCTGCTCAGCGCTCTGGCCGGCAAAGAACCGCCGCCGGTGGATGGCCTGACCGCGCAGCAGCGCTTCTTCCTGGGATGGGCCAACGTCTGGTGCCAGAACCGCACCGACGCGATCGCGCGCATGCTGGTCACGATCGATCCCCATTCGCCGGGAAAGGATCGTGTGAACGGAACCGTCAGCAACATGCCGGAATTCCGCGAAGCCTACCACTGCAAAGCCGACGCGCCGATGGTAAATCAGAACGCCTGCCGGGTCTGGTAAGTCCGTAGCGCCAGCGCAACTGGAAAGAAAGGGGAGGAGCGCATGGCTGACGAGCGAGTAATCAAGCTCCTGGAGGAGATCAGAGATTTGCAGAGGCTGCACGTCGAGAACTACAAGGACGCTCTCAAGAACCAGCAAGAATCAATTGAAATTAACAAACAAGCAATGCGCCGCCAGAGGATAACGTCTCTAGTGCTCGGTGGTTTGCTCTTGGCCTTTCTAATGTTCTTAGCGTGGTCTTCGCACCCTTCTGGAGGCTAGCCAGCAGCGAGACGGAATTCGACTCAATACTGGGGGACGGGCGCCCTCGCCCGTCCCTCCGATTCTGATTCTGAGAACTACCCCTAGAACTTCCCTTCATCCGCCGACGGCCCATAAATCTCCGGCACCGACGCATCATTCAGCCGGAGATAGACCGTCAACTGCCCGCGATGGTGCGCGAGGTGATTGAACACTGAGTCGCGGAGCACGATATGGCGCTGGTTTTCGTCGACCACGCGGCCGCCAACCAGCATCCTCCAGGTCGTGAGCAGATGATCGTCGGTTGTCTTGGCCAGACACTCGCGGGCGTCGGCAACATTCTTGTCGTGGGCTTCCACCAGTTCTCGACGCGTGCTTAACTTTGGCTGTTCGTACTTCTTGCCGTTTGATGGATTCAGGTCCAGTTCGTTCTGTTCGACAATCATGGGAATCCACGAAGGCATGGAGGCGCAAAGCTGGGCCAGATTGCCCAGGGCCATCGATTTCGGATGCGGTTTCCAGTCGTACCGCCCCTCCGGCACACGCTCCAGGGCACGGCGGGTTACGGCGGCTTCGCGTTCGAGTTCACCCAAGAACAGATCGGTCATTTTCATAGATTTTTCCTTTCGGGGAGAGCCCCACTGAAACAACCACCGTAAAGCGTCATATATGACAGCGTATGTCATAATTAAGAACTTATTCTCTTGGCAATTCATGCGAGCCGATCGCCTTCTAACCGAGCTCTTGCTGCTGCAGGCTTACGGCCGAATGACGGGCCGCGAACTGGCGGAACGCCTGGAAGTCTCTGAGCGCACAGTACATCGCGACATGGAAGCGCTGAGCGCGTCACGGGTACCGGTCTATGCGGTGCGCGGAGCAGCCGGAGGCTGGCAGCTGGACGAAGACTGGCGCACCCAGGTTCCCGGGCTTGACGAAGCGGAGTTGAGGGCGCTGCTCATGGCGCAACCGCGAAGCATTGGAGATCCGAGGTTGGCGGCGGCGGCCGAACGGGCGCTAGGAAAGCTGATGGCGGCGATGCCGGAGCCGCTGCGCGAACGGGCCGCTTCGATCCGCCAGCGACTCCACGTGGATACCGCCGGCTGGCGGGGGACGACCGAGAATCTCGCAATGCTGCCGATCGTGCAGGACGCGGTGGCGCGCGATCGTAAGCTGGTGTTTCAGTACAAGCCCTCAGGTCGGGAACGCGCCGAGCGCATCGTCGATCCGCTGGGATTGGTTGCGAAGGGCAACGCCTGGTATCTGGTGGCGAAGACGCCCGCCGGATTCCGCACCTATCGCGTGTCACGGATTGACGAGGCCCAACTCCTCGATCAGGCATGCGTGCGGCCGGCAGACTTCGATCTCGCGGAGTACTGGAAGTCATCCACCAAACAATTTACGGACGCCTGGCGGCGGTGCCTGGTTACCTTGCGCCTCGAACCGCGAGCCGCGGCGTGGCTGGCCAGCTGGCACTCAACGAGTGCACATCAGTCCCCGGAAGAGCCCGACGAAGAAGGATGCGTCACCCTGAACCTGCAGTTCGATCATGAAGATGAAGCTTGTTTCATCGCGCTGGGCCTTGGTTCACGCGTGGAGGTCATCGAACCTGCCAGCCTTCGCGAGCGCGTTGCCGCTGAGGTGTCAAAAATGCATGCGCGCCTTGGCCAGAACTCTGATTGAAGGGGGCAACTTTACGACGATCCCACCAGGCTGTACAGCAGGATCAACAGGACAATGCTGGTAAAAACCATATACAGCCGGTCTTTCTCCGCCGCAAAGCCAAAGATGGAAAAGGCGACGCGCGCGATCGGCGTGGCAATCAGGAACAGCAAACCCAACTGGATGATGGCGCGGCTGTGCAATGCCAGAACACCGCGAATGATTCCACGCAGGTGCCGCAACTCGGCAGGTTCGCCGCGAAATACGCGATAGTTGGTCGGCTGAGCGCCGTGGCGAGCGAGAAAAACAACACCGCCGGCGAAAACAATCAAAGCCGAGAGAATGACGCCGGCGCGCAGGAGATTCCCGACGATGTTCTCAACTTGCCGGTCTGTCCACTGGATGCGTGTCATCAGATTCGTCCGGTCATCCCTTTGTAGAGCATCTCGAGTCCCAGCAGCAAAATCACAATGCTAAAAACGAGACGCAACGGACGAGTCCGTGTTTTTGCCAGAACCTGTGTACCGAGCAACGACCCGGCAAGCACGCCAAGGGTAACGGGCATCGCCAATCCCGGATCTACGTAGCCACGGTTCAGATACACTCCCGCACTCGCCGTAGCGGTCACGCCAATCATCAGGTTGCTGGTGGTGGTCGAAACCTTGAACGGAATTTTCATGGCCTGATCCATGGCCAAAACCTTCACCGCGCCGGAGCCGATTCCCAGCAGGCCGGACAACGCTCCAGCGCCAAACATCAGACTGAAGCCGGCCGGCACCCGATGAACGTAATAGCTCCTGGGACCGTCGAGAGACGGGTAGCTTCCGTTCATTCGCAGACGTGTCGCCAGCGGATCGGGATGATCATCTTCCGGCACGACCGGCTGCGGCCGGCCGGAGAGGTAGGCGGAGTAGAGCAGGACGGCGCCGAAAATAACGGCAATCGCGGGAGTGGGGACCATCAGAGCGACAAATGCGCCCAGCAATGCGCCGCTAGTAGTTGCGATTTCAAGGAACATTCCAATCCGAATGTTGGTGAAACCCTCTTTGACGTAGGCGGCTGCGGCTCCGGAGGAAGTGGCGATGACCGATACCAGCGAGGCGCCAATGGCATAGCGGATATCGACGTGAAACAGCACGGTCAGGAGTGGGACCAGCACCACGCCGCCGCCCAGGCCGGTCAACGATCCAAGAAAACCCGCTACCAGCGAGCATGTCCCGACGAGCAGACTGAATTCGAGATTGTTCATCGTCCGCTCGTCCGGGTCGGATGACAGTTGGAATAAGGCGTGAAGCGTACGACTGCCAACGACGCCCTATCTCGCCGCAACATCCGCTTGCTCGTGTGCGTGATAACTGGACCGCACCAGCGGCCCTGACTCGACATGTTTGAAGCCGAACTTCAACGCTTCCTCTTTGAGGGAAACAAATTCGGCGGGAGAGTAGAAGCGCGTCATGGGCAGATGATCCTTCGACGGCCGCAGATACTGGCCGACGGTAAGTATGTCTACTCCGCAGGAACCCAGATCGCGGAAAACATCAATCAGTTCCGAAGTCGTTTCGCCGAGGCCCACCATGACGCCGCTCTTGGTGACCATGTCGGGATCCCACTTCTTCGCGTTCGCGAGCAGGTCGAGCGTGCGCTGGTAGCGCGCTCCGGAACGGACCACCCGATACAGCCGCGGTACTGACTCGGTATTGTGATTGAGCACGTTGGGCTTGGCTTCGAGAACGATGCGCAGCGGTTCTTCCAGCCCTTGAAAGTCAGGAATCAGTACTTCGACTCGACAATCCGGTACCAGTTCGCGAATCTCGCGGATGGTTTCGGCGAAAATCCGTGCGCCGCCGACGTTGTCATCGTCGCGGTTCACGCTGGTGATGACGGCGTGCTTGAGCCCGAGGGTGGCTACGGCTTCCGCGACGCGGCGAGGTTCATCCCAGTCAATCGCCTCGGGACGCCCCTTCGGCACCGCGCAAAATCCGCAGCGTCGGGTGCAGATATCGCCGAGCAACATGAATGTCGCGGTCTTATGATTCCAGCATTCCCCGATGTTCGGACACTGCGCTGACTCACAGACGGTATGCAGTCCAAGTCCGCGCGCCAGTTTCTTGAGGTTATGGAAGTTATCGCCAACGGGCGCCTTGGCGCGCAGCCAGTCCGGCTTCGGTACGCGGACGGGTGGTCCGATATCGATTTGAACGAGTTGGGAAGAGGCAGCCATAGCCTGCTTCGATTCTAACAAACCTCTTCCCGCGGGCTGGACACTGGTTCGCTTACCAGATGAACTTTGCTCCCAGTTGAATATGCCGCGATCCACCGGAACCTACAACTGGATTGGCAGCCTGGACATCCGGAGTAGCGCCTGCCCGCCCCAGGCTGTCTGGAGACGTAAGGTCGTTGCCCACCGAACTGCCAGCAAAATTTGCGTGGTTCGCAACGTTGAACATCTCGCCGCGCAGTTGCAACTTGACGCTCTCGGTAAGACGCCAGGTCTTGCTGACCGAGGCGTCCCAATTCGCAAAGCCAGGCCCGCGGAAAATGTTTCGCCCCATATTGCCGAAGCCCCCTACCGCCAGCGGATAGAGAACGGTTCCGTTCTGAGCGAAGCATCCGCCGGCATAGTTCAGCGACTCTTGCAGAGCGTCGGTAGTTGCCACGGCCTGGCAAGTCGGATCACTAGCGTCCAGGAACGGGATCGGTGCCTTAGCCGACCACTTCAGGTTGCCAGGATCGCCCTTAATGTTCCAGCGTTCATTGCTGGCGTTGTTGCCTTCTCCGGTCAGCGAAAAATCGTAAAAGTCGTCATACAGCAAAACCGGTGCTCCGGTTTGCCACTGGACGATGCTGGTCAATTGCCAGCCTTCTAACAACTGTCCCCACGACTTGCGCGCCGGCAAATCATAGGTCGCCGAGAGCGTAAACCGATGACGGATGTCATAGTCTCCGTTGCCCTTTTCACCGTGATAATCCAGGCTATTCTGGGGAATGTAGCTACTGGCCAGGTTGTTCGTGGTTCCGGCGACGTCGATTGCGTGTCCCCATGTATATCCCGCGAGGAGGTACAGTCCTTTGGAGTAACGATGGGTCAGAGTGGCTTGCAGGCTCTCATAGGCGGACGTCGATTTGTTGCCCAGAAAGTCCAGGTACGCGATGTAGGGATAGCAGGGATTCGTCCCAGGGGTGCAGTTGGTCAAAGGGCGCGCCGCTATTTCGCAAGCGCTGAGGTCTGCTTCCTCGTAGCCGCCGTTGTCAGCCACGCACTGCGCTGAGAGACCCTGATTGGGCTGGTTGAGGTCGATGGTGCTGTACAGACTGCGGCCGCGGTTCGCTACGTATGCGACTTGCAGCAGCGTTCCGGGAAGTATTTCCTGCTGCAGGTTTATGTTCCAGTTGAGGACGAAAGGAGTTTTCAGCTTTTGATCGACTCCGAAGAAGTTACACGGATTGCTCTCGTCGCAGGAAGCCAGTGAAGGATCATTGACTGGAAAGATGCTGTCGTCATTCCCCAGTTCGGCAATCGTCCCCCAATGGATCTTATCGATCTGGTTGTGGTTGCCTGGGTTGACCAGATAGGACGTCATCGTCCCCGTTCCGCCCGGAATCAGCCCACTCGGATTCAGGTTCAGCCCGCCGCCGTTGAACGCAAACGTGCGGATCGCGGGTTGGACATAGATCATGCCAAAGCCGGCGCGGAGGATGGTTTTCCCCGTTCCAAAAACATCGTATGCGGCGCCGATCCGTGGAGAAAAGTTTGCCCAGTTGGTTTTGTAAGGTTCACTGATGCCGTAACCAACCTGCAACACGCCTTGCGACGGGACGTAGTTAGCCAGCCGGTTCTGGGAATCCTTGATGGGTCGGGTTACGTCATAACGCAGGCCGAGATTTAACGTGAGACGGCGGGTGGCGCGGAAATCATCCTGGGCAAACAACCCAAACGACTTCATGCTGAGGTTGCGCGCCGGATCGCCAAGAAGAAGACGCCAGCGGTAGACGTCGCCGGTGAGAAAATCGTCCAGATAATGGAAGTCGATGCGTCCTCTCCCATAACCAGCCCGGTAGTAGTCGACGCCGCCGTTGCTGAAGTCTCCACCGAAACGGAAGGCATGCTTCCCTACGGTATAGGAAACCGTGTCAGAGTAATTCTCGGTGTGGCTGGGAGCGGTCGCGGTGGGCCAGCTGGAATTGCCACCCAGATAATCGCAACAGTACGTGCTCGGGCTGATCCGCGGGAACCCAAACAAGCGCGGATCGGTAATCCCAGTTTGCAGGCCATATTCGATTGGATTGACATTCGCATCGCCGGGCGCGATGGTTTCGTCAAAGCGGTTATAGCTGAAGCGTGCGGTGTTGACCCAGCGTGAGTTTGGTGTCCACGTCCAATCCACTCCGAAAACCTGCGTGATCGGCGCGGCTTGGGATAGCCATTCCTTGCGCAGAGGGATGGCATCTTCTTCAATCTGGTTCGAATTTGCATAGATAAACCGGCCCGTAATCACATGGTGTTCATTGATGTGATAGTCGCTCTTGAACACGAGATTATCGGCGCGATTTACGTTGTTGAAATTGAAGTTGATGACGGTCGGATCATTGGGATCCGCGGTGAAACCGGGGTTAATCGGAAAATACTTGATCAGATCATGGCTCAATTGGCTGCAACCGTCGGGTACAGGATCCGTGTTGCACCCCGTCGCGGTTTCGGCGTCTACAATGCTGGAGTCCTCATCGAAGTCGGGAAGCGCGTTGGTAACCGGGCTAAAAGCGTTGTAGGGGTTTCCGACCTTCGAGCGGACGCCTTCGTAGTTGGCAAAGTAAAACCACTTGTCCTTGATGATCGGCCCGCCGATAGAAGCCCCGAACTGATGCAGGATCAGATCCGCGACCGGCTGCGGGCTGGGATTGAAGTAATTGCGCGCATCGATCGCGGCATTCCGTCCAAAATAATAGGCGGTTCCGTGGATCGTACTGGTGCCGGATTTGATCCCGATGTTCACCACGACTCCCGGTTTCTCTCCGAAATCGGCTTGTGGTTGCTCCTGCGTGTTGAATTCCTGGATGGCGTCGAGAGGAAGAGTGCTGGCAGGCGTGCCCGAAATGCCGGCGTCGTTCACTACGGTTTCGCCCCAGTATGCGTCGTTGTCGGTGGCGCCGTCGATTACGAAGTTGTTGTCGTCGGGGCGGAGGCCGTTCGAAGTGACCGAGTGAAAGCCGCCACCGGGTTCGCGTTGCACTCCGGGATGGAGCGCGAGCAAGTTCTGGAAATCGCGTCCCTGGAGCGGCAGTTCGTTGATGGCTTTGTTGGATAGGACACCATTCAACGTGCTGGTGGTGGCGTCGACCAGAGGAGCCTCATCCTTGACTTCGAGTGTTTCGGTGGCTGCGCCCGGAGTCAACTCGAAATCGATCTTGAGATCCTTGGCAACTTCGACCTGAACCCGCTCGCGAATCGTCTTCTTGAAGTTGGGCGCCTCGACTGCCATCGAGTACAAGCCGGGCTCGAGACCGGGAGCAACATAGTCTCCCGAACTGTTGGTGTCCAGAACACGTTTGACCTGGGTGCCGCGATTTTCGATGGTGACCTTGGCCCCCACGATGACCGCTCCGCTGGAATCCGACACGCGGCCCGTGATGCGTCCCTGGGTTTGCGCCAGCGCCGTCGGCAGGGTGAATCCGAGCGAAAGAATTATGACAAAGATGACTAGCGATCTGCCGATCAACGACTTTTGAACGTCTCGCATAAAACCTCCATGAACAGGGATCAGGGGTTAAATTCTTAACGGCACTCGCGCGCCCGAAACTGGCAACCTTAAGGCTGGGAACGGGCGGGATGTATGAAAATCACAGCCCGGAGGCGAGCTTACCCACATCAACCAGAGGGGAGGAATAGTCGGACAAGCGCGCGCGTCTCGTTGCAGCGGACATGCGGTATCTCCGTAAGAAAACTTGTGTGCGCAAGTCTCTCAAAGGCTCCCGGATGCGTCAAGGCGAAATCACGCCGATCTCGATTTTCGATCCATTTTGGGTCAATAGATTCCGCCGCCTTTTTGCGTGCTCTGAATCTTTCCATCCACAACGGACAGCGAGTAACTCTCTCCGCCCTTGCCCTTCCAATCTTTCAGGTTGAAGGTGGCTCCCGACGGGCCGCGATAGACGGCGATGTCGCGGAACGTGAGTGGAGTGTTCTCGCGGCATATTTCGGGGCCTCCGCGGACAGAGAGGAAATACGCCGCTTTGCCGGAGCCGATCACGCGGGCTTTGCCGTTGGGTTCGACCAGAACAGCGCTCTTTTCGTCGACGGCAATTTCGCGCGGGCCGGGGGACCAGCCGTCTTTCATGATGCGCGCGAGAAAGGTCAGTGTGCGGCCCATGCGGTCACGCTTGGCGAAATGGGTGTCGGTCAGCGTGTTTTGCAGGAGGTCGATCTTAAGAAAGTCACGCCGGACTGTGACGCGCGCGAAATACGGATTCGCCAATGTTTGACTGGACTGCAGGTCGTCATCGTCAGGCGCGTCGCCTTGCGCGGAATAGATGTATTGGCCCATCACGGCAAGGCCAGCGCTGGTCCCGCCGATCGGCTTGCCGGCCGCGATGTGCGCATTGAGCGCGTCCTGCACCGGGGTGCTCATCCAGGCGTTGATATAGTGAGCCTGGTCACCGCCGGCGATGAAGACGGCCTCGGCGTGGCGGATGGTGTCCGCAACTTTGGGATCGGCACCGGATTCGCGGTCGGGGATGATCAGCGTGGCGACGGAATTTACTTTGCAGAGTTTGTTGACGTAGTCGTTGTAGTCGTCGTCTCCGGCGGCGCGCAGGACGAGGAAGTCTCCACCGTTTCCCTTATCGCAAAGAAACTTGAAAGCCTCGTCGAGGTCGGTACCGCCGCCCATCAGGGCGTACCCTGCGGCGGCTTTCGTGGTGACGTCAGTGGGGCTGCCGATGCGGATGTATTTGTAAGTCGGTTGCTGCGCCAGGGCGGAAGACAACGCCACAATTGCAAGAAGAAGTTGCAAGCGAATCATGGCAGCAGTCTAGCACTGCGGGGCGTCGTCACTCTGAACCTAATGGTTGCGGAAATTGATTTGAACACTGATCACTACTGGAACGGGTTCTCCATCGCAGACGGCAGGTTTGAATCTCCACTGTCGCACGGCGTCCAACGCGGCTTGATCGAAGTCTTTGCGGACACGATTGGTCACATAGGGGTCTTGGGGCGTTCCGTCCACTCCAACCACTGTCGATATGACTACCGTTACGCCATCCTCGCCGTGCTCTGGATACTTGGGCTCAGGGTCGTAGGTGACCTGTGGGGGAGTCGCGGGATGGCCGCGGCAACCATTCATGTCGGCAACCTCCACGGCCCCGGGTGGCTTCGCGAACAAGCTCTCATCGGTAGAAGTTCCAGCGGCAAGACTCGAAATCGTCATCTCGGTGTCATCGCCATGCTTCTTCTCACAGTGTACAGAACGAGGGAAAGAACGCCCACCAAACGCATGATAATCGCGATACCAGCACGTCTCTGGACCGGAGCCGCGATCAATTTCGCGTGACAGGAAGGCCCCAGTGGCAAGGTCGACACAATCCACGTTCTTTGCGTTGACGACCTTCGATTCGACGCAAGATGCCTTCACGCCAGCTACTTCGCGGCTGGAAACGCCTTTAATCTCACTCGCGCTCTTTGGAAAACGCAACAGCATGCGATCCGAAAATTTATCCAGCCGATCGCTTCCGGAATCCAGGTAAGCCGACGAGCTAGCGGACAAACCGACTTCCAATCGATGAAAAAAAGGAGTCTCCACTTCCCGGTGCCACTTTGCCTTGGAGACCCAGATCTCGGAGTACTTTCCGTCGATGTCTTTGGCCTGAGACTTCGATTTGATCCGGAATTTCGCCTCCATCCGGAATGCGGGGGCGCCCTCGGCGCGGATGTCGGAAAGTTTCTGCGCGGTTTCGAGCAGACGCTCTCCGATTTCCTGTTTAGTTTCCGCCCGTGCTCGGCCACTCAAAAGGAGCAAGGCGATTGCGAATGGACATCGCAGGGCGAGCTTGAGGATTGGCCTGTCCACTTGTCCTCCAGACTACTTCAAATGCACCGCCGCGTCAGAGCTCTTCAGGCCCAGGTTCTTCCCACCGCGCACCTTCGGCATCGCATATTTCGGCTTGATCTCATGGCAGCCGTTTTCGCAATACGCGCCTGGCGCGGCTGACTCCGGCGTGGGCATCGGGGAGTTCATGGCGAACTCGCGGTCAGCTTCGAGTTGCTGTTCCACTTCGGAAATCATTTTCTGATTCTCATCCGCCGTCAACCATTCCTTCGTCTTGACGAGGTAAGTTTCCAGCCGCGCAATCGGATCGCGTTTCTTCCAATACTCAAACAGCGGCTTCGGGACGTAATCGGCCGCGTCATGAATGGCGTGGCCTTTCATGCGCATCATTTTCGCTTCGATCAACGTGGGGCCTTCGCCGCGGCGGGCGCGTTGGCAGGCTTCGTGACAGGCGTCGTAGACCTGGCAGGCGTCGGTGCCGTCGACGATCACGCCGGGAATGCCGTAGGCGATGGCGCGCTCGGCGAGGTCTTTCACTCGGAATTGCATGTCGGACGGCGTCGAATAGGCCCACAGATTGCTCTCGACGACCAGCACGAGTCCGAGGTCCTGCACGGCAGCAAAGTTCAGCCCTTCATAGGTGACGCCGGTGGACTGTCCGCCGTCGCCGATGTAGGTCATGACGGCGATGTTCCTGCCCTGCAGGCGTGCGCCTAGAGCCACGCCGGCCATGACTGGAATCAGGTCGCCCAGCATGGAAATCGGCGAGACGACGTTTCTGAGCTTCAGGTCGCCGAAATGCGAGGTGCCGTCCCGTCCCGCCGGTGGGCGAGCCCGCTTTCGCCATGTACTGCATCATCATGTCGCGGGGAGCAAAGCCGCGCACCAGCAGCGATCCCTGATTGCGGATCATGGGCGCGACCCACTCGTCTTTGTCGAGCGCGTAGGCGGAGGCGCAGGAACAGGCTTCCTGTCCCAGACCGAAGTAGACGCCGCCTACGACTTTGCTCTGCTTGTAGAGCCTCTCGAGCGCGGACTCCATGCGGCGGTTGAGCAGCATCCAGCGATAGATTTCGATGAGCTGCTGCTTGGTCAGATATTTCGACTCGCGGATCGGCGGCGCGGGATTCGAGAGATCGTCGCTTTCCACGTCGTAGCGGACCTGGTCTCCGACGCGGATTTGGCGCAGCGTGAAGTCGGGCTTTTCGAGGCGGTAGTCGGGGATGGAGTAGGTGCGTTGAGAGCTTCGAGCTTCGAGCTTCGGGCTTCGAGCTATGGGCTTCGGCTTGGACAGCGAGGTCTTCTTTTTAGCCATGACCAACTGGGTATGCTAGCGCAGAGAGGGGGTCGGCGTCTTGTACGCCTCTAAGTAGTGATACAGTTTGAAATCCACAGGGCTAAGCTTTCCTTCGAAAATCGTAGCCTTGGGTGCGTGGAAGAAACGGTTGGACTATTGGATTTGACGGGAAAGGGGAGAGAAAAGCGCCGCATGACAGAAAAAATGCCAGAACTAACCAAGGCCATAATTATCAACGCAGCTATAGCAGCAGCCTTGATCTGGTGCTACTTAAGAGGATACGCAGTGAGCGTAATTCTGATTTCAGGCGTGGTTTTACTCTTAGTTGCGAATCCCTGATGTACGTCAAGCGCAGATAATTTCGACCTATGTACTACTTCTAAGCGAGAAACGAATCTTCTTCGCCTCTGATCGCGCGCAGGGGATCGGGTACTTTCATCGGGACGCCGAAGTAATTCTCGAGCATTGCGTCGAGGGATGCTGCCGGGACGCACTTTTCTCCGAAAGTGATCTCGAAATTACGCACGACCGACCCGGCAACCCCGGCCATCTCCAACTCGTGCCCGAGTTCCTTATTCATCGAGGTCACCGGCTTCGATGTGATTCCACAAGGAACAATCAGGGTGAAGTAGCTGAGGTCGGTGTTGACGTTGAGCGCGAAGCCGTGGGAAGTGACCGAGCGCGAAATGTGCACGCCGATGGCTGCGATCTTGGCTTCGGGAGTTGTCTTGGTCCAGACGCCGGTCAGTCCCGTCACGCGCTTCGTCGAAATAGAAAAATCCGCGCACGTGCGGATCAGCACCTCTTCCAGCCGCCGGACGTAGTCGATCGCGCCCATCGTCTTGCGGGCGGGCCTTTGCTGAGAGCTGAGAGCTGACGGCGGAGAGCTGATTTCCTGAGAGCTGCTGTATCCGCGAAGATCGAAGATCGGGTAGCCGACGAGTTGTCCGGGGCCGTGGAAGGTGACGTCGCCGCCGCGATTGCATTCGAAGACTTCGACTCCGCGCAAAGCCAGTTGGTTCGGCGGCAGCAGGACGTTTGCTGCTTTTGCATTACGTCCCAGTGTGATCACTGGCGTGTGTTCGACCAGGAGCAACACGTCGCCGATGCGCCCGGCTTTACGGAGTTCGACCAGTTCCTGCTGGATGCGCAGTCCGGCAGCATAGTCGATGCGGCCGAGTTGGAGGATGGAGATCACGTGATCATTTCATTATAGGACCGCGTGAAAAATCCATGTGCCACTTGAGGAGTGAATGGCGGCTTCTCGCCGGGGGGCCTTGAGCCATGACACCTGTCCCTCTGGGAACTTCGTCTCTACGCCAGGCGCTCCAGAGCCTGCTCAATCCGAGCCAGAGTCTTCTCCCGGCCCAGCACTTGCAGGGTCTCAAACAAAGGAGGCGCGTTCTTCCTTCCGCAAACCGCGACCCGGATTGGCTGGAACATCTGTCCTGCCTTCAGGCCCAACTCCTGGGCGGCGGCGCGGAGAGCTTGATCGAGGGGATCGTGCTTGAATTCCGTCTGGGCCAGCACTTCGCGGGCGCGAGACAGGACTTTGAGAGCCATTGCGGCGTCGCCTTTTTTGGGGATCAGTTCGGTTGGGTCGTAGGGCGGCAACGGATCGACGAAGAAGAAGTCGGCCGCGGTCAGTACATCGCGGAGCAGTTTGATGCGCTCCTGGATCAGCGGCGTTATTGCGGCCATTTTGTCTGGCGCGATCTGGAAACCTGCGTCGTGCACGATCGGCAGCAGTCGAGCACTCAATTCTTCGATAGATAGTCCACGAATTTGTTCGGCATTCAGCCAGACAGCTTTCGGATCGAACATCTCTTCGGGAGTGACGGCAGGTTCCTTGAAATTCACCACGGCGTTCGAACGATTGATCCCTTCCAGCGAAAACGTTTCGATCAATTCCTGGCGCGTCATTTTCTCGCGATCGTCTTTTGGAGACCATCCCAGCAGGCAAAGGAAATTGATGAACGCTTCGGGGAGAAATCCCGAGTCGCGATAGGTCGTCACGCTCACGACCGGGCCGTGCCGGCGTTTCGAGAGTTTCGAACCGTCGGGCGCAACCAGTAGCGGCAGATGCGCGAACTGCGGCGCTTTTCCGCCGGCCGCTTCAAAAATCAGAACGTGCTTGTAGGTATTCGAGAGATGATCCTGGCCGCGGATGATGTGGCTGATGCGGAGGTCGAGGTCGTCTGCGCACGAGGCGAGATGATACGTCGGCATCCCGTCGGACCGCAGCAGGGCGAAGTCTTCGATGTCGTCGGCAGCTTTGACCTGTTCTCCGTAGACGGCGTCGACGAAGCGAACGGATTCGCCCATCCCGCGCGGTACGTGAAAGCGGAGCGCGAAGGGCTCTCCGGCAGCGGCGCGACGGTCGCTTTCTTCTCGGGAGAGTTCGCGCATGCCGGGATTAAATAGCCAGGTCTGTTGGGCGCCTGACTTCTCGCTGTCTCCGGTGTGTGCGGGCGTGAAGTCTCGGTAAGCCAGGCCCTTCTGAAAGATCGCTTCGGCAATCTGGCGGTGGAGCGCCAACCTTTCCGATTGCTTGTATTCCTCGTCCCATCCCAAATCAAGCCAGCGCAGTCCATCGAAAATGGAATTGACCGAGGCTTCGGTGTTGCGCTCGACATCAGTGTCGTCGAGCCGCAGGACCACGGTGCCGCCGTTCCGGCGGGCGTACAACCAATTGAAAATAAAGGTGCGCGCGCTGCCGACATGCAGGAAACCAGTGGGCGACGGCGCGAAGCGTACGCGAAGCATAACTGGCGAGTATAGCAAGTCGATCAGAGGGTGCCCCGTCCCGGCTTTGCTTGGGGGCCTGTCGCAAACCGGACTGGACCTCACGTGTCTTGGATTAAACTGGCGAAACCCCGCCCAAGCCACG
Source organism: uncultured Acidobacteriota bacterium (assembly GCA_963799305.1). Classification (GTDB taxonomy): domain Bacteria; phylum Acidobacteriota; class Terriglobia; order Terriglobales; family Acidobacteriaceae; genus Acidiflorens. The sequence goes on from CAWCWX010000014.1 coordinate 180,060, forward strand.
CTTGCACGAAGCGCCCTCCCATTACTTTGGTAACCATCACCATGGTTACTTCCGTCCCTTGCGTGGCGTCCCAGTGGGCATAATTTGCGTCTCATACTATGGAGAGGAAGGCTCCGGTGGAGGCAACGGCAACTTCTCCATACTGTCTATTGTTTTGTGCGGGGCAGGTGTGCCACGATGTTTGGCCATGGCTCAGCCAGTTGAAACGCTGCGATGAATAATGTTGCTACAGGAATGGTCTTGGTTCCCGGGGTCGTCGCCCTGCTGGTATTTCTCGTCTTCTCCTACCTCTACGAGCAGAGCCGGCAAAGTTATTTTCGCGCGTGGCAGCTGGCTTGGGCGGCATATACCCTCCATTACGGACTGGAAGCGGTTGGGCACTACCGGGGAGCTTCCGCCACTTTATTTTTTTTTAGTTCGATGCTTCTGGTGGCGATGGCGCTCTGCATCTTCGTCTCCACTCGTTTGATGCGCGGGCCGTTTCAGATCCAGTGGTATGACGCGGCGCTGGCGCTGGTCGGTACCGGTCTGGCATTGCTGAATCTGCGAGCGCATATGGTGGGCGGGGTTTTCCTGGAGAAGGCCGAGCCGCCGCTGTATTCGCGACTGGAAGTAGGACTGGCTGCGGTCTTATTGTATTGCTCGCTCAACTTTTACCTGTACGCGCACCGGCGGAATTCTCTGGCCTTCCGAATGTTGGCGATCTCTCTGGCGTTTTGGGCGGCGCTGATGGGGGTCGGACAAGTTCGATATCCGTTCCTTGATGTGTTTGGCCAATCGGTGGATTTCCTCGGCCCGGTTCCGCAGATGCTGCTGGCGATCGCGATGGTGATGGTCCTAGCGGAAAACCAACGCAATGCCGTGCAGGAAAACGCGCTGGCGTTCTCGACTCTGGGTGTGGATCCGCGCCGCCTGTTGTCCGCCCAGGACTTAGTGCCCAGCATGCAGAGCTTTCTCGAACGGTTGGTGGCGCCCCTGCCGACGCGTCGCGCCATCGTGTATATTTCGGAGCCTTGGCGGGCCACCCTTCCCTCGGTACAAAAAGGATTCTCGCCCGATTTTCTGGAAACGCTGCAGAAGTCGCGGGCCGGCGACTATCTCGCCGAACTGGCGTACCGCCGCGGTGGGGTGGTCACGTTCCACCGCATCGCAGAGTTGGACGAACCTTTGCCTGCGTTGCCGGGAGGACGATTCGAAGCGTTCAAGCAGACGATGCTGTCGGAAGGCATCCGCGATGTCATGGCGGTCAGCCTGCAAACCCGCGAGCACAACTTTGGCGTGATTTTATTTCCGCACTCCGAACAGCGCATGTTCGGGTCGTCGAATTTACGGCTGCTGATTGGGCTGACATTGCAGATCGCATTGACGCTGGAAAACTACGTGGTGATGCACGACGCTCAGCGCCGCACCAAAGAATACGAACTGCTCACAGAAATCGGACAGGCGCTCAGTTCCCATCTTGACCAGGACGAGGTTCTACGGACCTTGCACGCCGAACTCGGCCAGATTTTCGACACCAGTGGCTTCTATATCGCCTTCCAGGAAGACGACGAGATTCGCTTCGAACTTGAAGTTGAAGGCGGGCAGATTTTCCCCAAGCGCTCGCGGCCAGTAAGTAATGGCCTCACCGAATACGTGATCCGAACCGGGCAGCCGCTTCTGATCCAATCGGATCTGGAGAAGGTGCGCGCCAAGCTGGGAGTGGATTTCATGCCACCTCGCCCGGCCAAGTCGTTCTGCGCGGTCCCGATTCTGCTGGGAGGCACACCCGCCGGCGTCATGTGCGCGCTGAGCACGGAACGGGAAAATGTCTTCGAAGCGCGTGACCTTGAGGTGATGAAAACCGCCGCCGGGCAGCTCGGCGTGGCGGTGGAAAATGCGCGGCTATTCACGGAAGAAAAGCGGCGCGCCAAGCATCTGGCATTTCTCAACACGATTTCGAAGAACGCCATCTCCAGCCAGGATGCCGAGCAGATGATGGGCGACATCGTGCGCGAGATTCAGAAGAATTTTCATTACGATCACATCGGCATCGGCATCATGGACTACGCCACCAAGGACATCGAGATCAAGGCCGAGGCGGGCACGACCTCCATGGCACTGGGCAAGCGGATTCCGGTGGGGACGGGTATCCTCGGCCGGGTGGCCCGAACCGGGGCCAGCGCGCTCGTGCAAAATGCCGGCCAGGGGCAACTTTCGGGTGTGCTCCCGGAATCGCGCGCGGTCCTCTGTCTGCCGATTACCTTCGGCGAAACACTGCTGGGAGTGCTCAACGTCGAGAGCCGCAACGAAAATGTGTTTGCTCCGCAGGACGTTCTCATTCTGAACACCCTGGCCGACCTGCTGGCGACCGCGCTGCACAACTCATTCGTGTTCCAGAAACTGCAACAGCAGTCCATCACTGACGGCCTGACTGGAATCAAGACACGGCGCTTCTTCCTGGAAGCGGTCAGTTCGGAGTGGAAACGCGCTTCGCGCTCTGGGCGCCCCTTCTCGGTAGTGCTGATCGATCTGGATAAATTCAAGGAAGTCAACGACAGCCTCGGCCACCTGGAAGGCGATCTCGTATTGGCACGCGTGGGCCGGCTGCTGGAACAGAAGTGCCGGCAATCGAACGTGGTGGCGCGCTACGGTGGCGATGAGTTCGTCATCCTGATGCCGGAAACCAGCATCGACCAGGCGCAGGTTCTGGCCGAGCGCCTGCGGCTGTGGCTGGCCACCGACCCCATGCTGGAAGAACGCCAGATCACCGGCAGCTTCGGCGTTGCCACCTTCCCGGTACACGGCTTCTCCGCAGAGGACATCATTCGAGTCGCCGACACGGGCATGTATCTCTCCAAGCACGCCGGCGGAAATCAGGTGCGTTCCGCGGAGTTGGTCGGCGGCGGTGAAGGACCAGGTGCACAGCGACAGCTCGTCTCCGGCTACATCGAAGGTTTTCTCCAGCGCGAGAATAGTGGCCCCGAAGACCTGGAGGAACTGGTCTCCACATTGCGGAAGCTGTGTAAAGGACGGGAGGAAGGGGATCGCGTGGCGCTGAAAGAAGGCATTGAGATCCTCACTCGCGCCTCGGAGATGCGGGAAATGCATAGCGACGGACACGGGGAGCATTGCGCACACTATGCCGCGATCATCGCGCGCGGGCTGAACTTCTCGCCGCAGGAATTACAGGACATTACCTTCGCTGCGCGCATTCACGATGTGGGCAAACTGTTCATCGCCGAACGCATTCTCAACAAATCCGGCCCACTCACCGACAACGAATATGACGTGATCAAGACGCATCCCGGGGCGAGCGCGGAGGTTGTACGCGTGATCCCCGATAGTAAGATGATCGAGCAGGCGGTCGAATTCCACCATGAAGCGTTCGATGGCAGCGGTTATCCGGTCGGGCTGCAAGGGGAGAACATCCCGCTCTGGGCGCGCATCGTCGCGGTCAGCGACGCGTACGTGAACATGACCAGCGACCGCTCCTTCGCACCCGCAAGGTCGCACGAGCAGGCGATTCTGGAGCTGCAGAAATTAAGCGGTACGCGCTTCGATGGAATGATCGTCCGCCTGTTCGCTCGGCAGTTGAAGATGGAAAACGCGTCCAGCTTCGGCGGGTAGCTTCGCCACACGCGGATTCACTTTTCGCTTACCTGCAGGCTCGCATCTTTGGGCAGGTAGCTCTTTCTCCGGAACCAATCTTCCATCGCTTCGCGAAGCTGGTCGATTGGCACGTGGGTTCCGATCTCTATGCTTCCGTCCGCGATTGGCAGGGTGTCGTCGAAGGCAGTGGCGTTGGTAAAGTTTCGCATGCTGAAGCTGTCGAGCCATTTCAGCGGGCAGGGTTGTGCCCTGCCGTTCTCGAGATATTCCACTCGGACTTTTCGGGCGAACATGGTTCGATTTAAGCACAGGATTGGCATGGTTGCGACCGTGACTCCACGGTCGCGTTTCGGGTACACTCACTCGTCAATCATGCAAAGCGGGGAGACGAGAAATGCTCTGGTTGATCTGGGTAATCCTGGTGGGTCTGATTGCCGGCTGGGCGGCGGGCAAGATCATGAAAGGCTCGGGGTACGGCACGCCCACGAATATTGTGCTGGGCGTGGTTGGCGCTGTCGTCGGTGGATTTCTGGTCCGACTGGTGGGATTTCAGCCAATGGGCGGATTGATTTCCAGCATCGTTACGGCCACGCTGGGCGCGGTCGTGTTGATCGCAATCGCCCGGAAGCTCAAATGAACACGAAAGAGCAGGGCACAAAATCGCCCGCGCTGACAAACTGCCGGCATGGCCGTGGAAGTGAATGCTCTTTGGTGGTGCATGCAGTTTTTCCGCCGCCTTCTAAAGCAGAACACGGAATGCTTAACCACTAGGTGTCGATGACAGTGGGACTGGAAGCCCGTCAGATCTCGGTCCACTCTCCGGAAAATTCGTGGCGAATTTTCTCGCTGCGCTGCTGGAGCTTTTTCCGCGTGTCCTGCAATCTTCGGTGCAACGTAGCGAAGCAAGGCTGATTGCGTTGGAGTTTATCCAGAGCGGGGGCCAAGCGTGCGATTTCCTGGTCGGCGCGGCTCAGCTCCATCTGGGTCTCGGCAGTCAGGTCGGGGGCGTCGAAGCTTTCTTCCAACAGAGTGCCAGAGTCCTTCTTGTCGGGAAGGGTGAGGGTCAGGTTCTGCTCTTTCTTGTCGCGCATCACGGTAACGGCGGCGGCTCCTCCGGGGGTGGCTCGGAGAGCACGGGTGAAATCGGACGTATCGTGGACGGATTCGTTGTTCACGCGGACGATGACGTCGCCGGCATGAAACCCGGCTTTCTCCGACCGGCTGTTTTTTTCCACAGAGCGCACCAGCACGCCGCTGCCTCCCTTGACGCCAAAGAAATCGCCGAGTTGCGGCGTGATGTTTTCGACCATCAGTCCGCTGCGCAGGGAGGAGTGGGCAATCACGATAGAAACGGGAATATCGATGTCGGCAAGCGCGGGCATTGCGGGCATGGCAACTTTTATTTCGGGCATATTGCTGAACGCGACACTCTTAGCGCGGTTCGCGAGCTGCACCTTGATGGACTGGGACTGGCCGTCCCGGCTGATTCCCAGCGTAACCATGCGGCCAGCGGGAGTTTCGCGGATCATACGGCGCAGTTGGGCGGCACTCTCGACGGCAGCGCCGTTGAGACTCAGGATGACGTCATGCTCCTTCAGTCCGGCCTTGCCGGCGGGGGCGTCCTGGTCCACCATGGTGACTTCGGCGCCGTGTTCTTCTTTGAGTTTGAGCGCGCCCAGACGTTCGGTAGTGACGTCGGCGATGTCAACGCCAAGGTAGGACGAGCCACCGCTGCCCTCTTCCACGCCGTAGCCCCAGTTCCAGTTTTCTCCGGGACGGTCGTACGGAAGCTCGGCGGCTTGCACGCTGGCGACGAGTGAGAGCGCTGCTACACAGAGCAGGATGCGGTGTGACATGACCCCTCCTAAAAAATTTCTCTTGTGAAACCGTTCTCAGCGGCTGACGCGGACGAATTTAATGTTGCCGGAATTGGTCCGGACTTTCAGTACCGGACCGCCGCCGTTCAACTGACCTTCCGCCGACACCGTTCTCGGACCCCATTCTCCGCCCTCGCTAGCTACGTGGATGTTGGGGAAATCACTGGCCATGATCCTGTGGCCATTCGCGAGTTCGATGTTTGCGCGGATGGAGATGGACAGATCCTCGGCCAGATAGACCGTGATGTCTCCCGCGCCGGTTTCGAGGGTCGAGTCGGTGCGATCGGCGGAGGCCAGGAATTTAGCAATGATGCCACCGCCTCCGGTTTCAGCGCGCGCCGAGGGCACTCCATTCAGTTCGATGCAACCGCCACCAGTTTCGGCTTTTACAGGACCTTTCGCGGACATTAGCCGGATACTTCCGCCGCCGCTTTCGATGACGACCGGTCCGCCGATGTCTCCGAGATCCACGCTGCCGCCGCCTGTGGTTGCGCGTACGGTTCCCTGGCAGCGCTCCACGCGGATGTTGCCGCCGCCGGTATCGAGAGTCGCTCCTTGCAGGCAGGAGGCCACGACAATGCTGCCGCCGCCACTTTCCGCGCCCAGTTTTCCTTTGGCCGAGGAGATATTGATGTTGCCACCGCCGGTGTGTACATTCACTTCGCTGCCGACGGAGCCGATCTCGATCCCGCCGCCGCCAGTTTCCGCCTCGATCGGGCCGCCGACCTCGTCCACGCGAATGCTGCCGCCGCCACTCTGAATCTGCGTTCGTCCGGCGATCCCGGTCGCCTTGACACTGCCACCGTCCGTCTCGATTTTGGCCAGATCAAGGTTGCGGGGTACGGTGATGACGAAGTCGCCGGAGAACTTCCGGCTGCGGCCGCCTTGCCAGTCGCCAACGATCCAGGCGGTGTCTCCCTTGGAGTACGCGCTGATCTTATAGGAATCGAATTCCCGCCGGGCTTGCTGCTCGGACGAGGTGTAAGCACGACTATGAATGACGTAACTGATCCCCGGTTGCGATCCGCCTTCGACGCGTACCGATCCCACGTCTACTTTCACGCGGAGAGTTCGAGTGGCGCCAAGGGTTCCAGTGATTTCCTGGATCCAGTTGCCGCCTTCGCGATAGACGCGCGTTTCCTGAGCCAAGGCCAGGGACGCCAGCGCCGTCAACAAGATTCCGATGCTGGCTAGTTGGAGAACTCGTTTCAATTCGTGACTCCTTTTCGTATTGGTAGCGCCGGCATTTTGCCGGGACGGCGGCGCTACGCTTAATCCATTTCCGGTACTTGCGCCATCATGGCACGCGCTTGCAAACGGATGGAAGCGTTCTGATCTGACTGCGCCAGTTTAGCCAAAACAGATCGCACGCTACTGTCCGCTTTCATCGGTTCGACCAGATGCAGGGCCTGCATACGTACTCCGATATTGGCGTCGTTCATCAGCGATTGCAAAACCGCATCGCGCACGCGGACATCCTCGCGCACAAATCCGCTGAGTCCGTCCAGCGCTTTCAGGCGCACGCCCGGATTGGTGTCGTTCTGCAACGAGTACATCAGCACTTCGCGGACGTTGGTCTCATTCGGCGCCTGCGTCAGCTTTTCGACGGCATCCATGCGGACACCGGAGTTGAAGTTGTTGCGTGCTGCGAATAGCAAGAGTTGTTGGATGCGCTGGTCGTTGAGCGATCCCTGAATGTCTTTGGTGGAAACCGTGTCGTACTTGATGTTGACCTGATTGGAAGCGGGATCCTGGGTGATGGAACGGATGCCGGTGATCGAGGCGACGAGCGGGGAAACATCCGGCTCAGGCGCCCCAGCGGAATTGTCGACGACCGGTGTATGCGGCATAAAATTGTAAGTCGCCGCAATCCCGCCGCCGAAGCCTACGATGAAAATCGCAGCCACCATCGCCGGCGCCATGCGAATTTGCCGCAGCCAGTTGCCGGGATCGAAGATCAGGCGCTGCCAGAATCCACCCTGGGTGGTGCTTTCGAGCGCTTCCTGCAATCGCATGCGCGAGGCCGCCAGAAGGTTGGGGCTGGGCTCGGCTACCGGCGCCTGCGAGAGCGTGGCGTGAAACTTGCGCGCCGCCTTCAACTCCGCCGCGCACTCCGGACAGCGCGCCAGATGCTGTTCTACTTCATAACGAGCATCATCTTCCAGCTCGTTGTAGACGTAGAAAACAATATTGTCTTTTACCCAATCACATTTCATATTCGCACTCCGTTGAGCTTCGAGCTTCGAGCCAGCCGGATTGCTCGCAGCTCGCGGCTCGCGGCATTCGACAACTCCTGACATCTATCTTCATCGCATCTCCGACAACGCGCTGCGCAGTTTCTGCGTGGCGCGGAATAGCGTGTTTTTTGCGGTCTCTTCGGTCGTGTTCAACATTTCGCCGACGGTCCGCAATTTCAGTCCGTGATAGTGCTTCAACTCAAAAACCATGCGCTCCCTGGGAGTCAGCTTGGAAAGAGCGGCGCCAATCTTGCGTCCCAGTTCGCGGCGCATCAGATCGCGCTCCGGATTCGCTCCCGACCTGCCATCGGCGACCTGATCGATCAGGCTGTACTCTTCGCCGGAGTGATCGGTTGCGACCGGAGCATCTTCTTTCCGGACATTTCTTTTGCGCAGGTGGTCGAGGCAAAGGTTGGTGACAATCCGGTAGATCCAGGTGTAGAACGAACACTCAAACCGAAAACTTCCCAGATTCTTGTAAGCCTTGAGGAAGGCATCCTGATGGATGTCCTGGGCGTCTGCTTCCGAACCGGTGAGGTGGAGAGCCAGGCGCAGAACCGACTGGTCGTAATGACGAACCAATACCTCGAAAGCCGCGCGGTTTCCCCGCTGCGCCTCACGGATCAGTGTTGTGTCGTCAATGCGGTTGCCCTGTGCTGCCACGGAGCCCCTCAAGCTGGGGTTCTGGGTACCGCTGCCCCGCTCTCCCCGGGCCCCGCTTGCCTGCCCCCGGGAAAGCTCGCCAACCGGAATTGCTACTGCGTACGCGTCGGCCGGCATTGTGCCTCTGTTCCTTTACAAGTGAACCAACCTGTCTTGCATGGGAATAGACGGGACAGCTGCCAGATCGTTAGCAGATTATAGGCCTTAACCCTTTATTTGCTTCATGGTAAAAGACACCCCAGGGATGTCTGTTCCCTGTCATTTTAGGTCCAGGCGCATCTCGTTGGTGGCGCGGAAGCCGAGTTTTTCATAGAGATGACGCCCTTCCGAGCTGGCGTGCAGAGCGACCGAACTGAATCCCTCGTCCTTCAACCACTGAATTATCAATAACATAAGCTGGCGGGCGAGCCCTCGGCGGCGAAATTCCAGCTCACAATAGACATTCAGGATCACCGCCCGGCGGGTATAGGGGTCTCTGGGACCTGCCGGCCAGGAGGAGATCAGAACGCCTCCGCCTGCGACGACTTGACTCACGGCGGTTTCGGCCAGCCAGCCGCGATAGGAGCCGTCGGCTAAAGCCCGGTCAAGCCAGGGACCGGTGGCTTCGGCCATCCGATCAAGATCCTGGGCGCTGCCCTCTTGCATGTCCTCGAACATGCGGCGGCGGTGATGCAGGATCACGGCGGAATCCAGAGGCGTGGCGGTTCGAATCGTGATGTCAGGCAATGTCGTTCCCCCCAGGCGCAGCGGCTGGTTTTGAAAGGGTACAATATTAGTTCGGTCATCGCCGCAAACCGACCAACCAACGACGAGCGACCAACGACCTAAGGGGATTCATGTACGAAGTTACCGTCGAAGACACCTTTGCCGCGGGACACTACCTGCGCAACTACAAAGGCAAGTGCGAAAACCCGCACGGCCACAATTACAAAGTCCGCGTGACCCTGGCTGGTGCCGAGCTCGACAAAGCTGGACTGCTCCTCGATTTCAAAGATCTTAAAGAAGTGATGAAGCACGTCATCGACCGGCTTGACCATCAGATGATCAACGACATCGAGCCTTTCACGGTGCTGAACCCCTCGGCAGAGAATCTGGCTAAGTATTTTTACGACGAGGCCGGCGCGCGGCTGCGAAGCGCAACCAACGGCAGAGTCTCGGTGCGGGACGTAACGATCTTTGAGACCGACACAACCACGGCGAAGTATTCGGAGTAACGTAGCGCCGGCCTCTCGCCGGCTGTCCTGAGGGCGCCTGGCCGTCAGCTTTTAAGCTACAACGTAGCCGCGTTTCGTGGTGGCCCGAAGCGGCGGGCGGGGCGCCTGCCGGAGTGCCGGCGCTACAATCACTGACGACTGAGTTTCCATGCAAATCACTGAGATTTACAAATCGTTGCAGGGGGAATCGACGCACGCCGGGCTGCCGTGCGTGTTCGTGCGCCTGACGGGATGCAATCTACGCTGTTCGTGGTGCGACAGCGAGTTCAGTTTTTATGGTGGGAAGAAGATGTCTGCGGCGGAAATTTTGAACAAGGTGCAGAATCTGAGCCCGAAGGGCGGACTGGTTGAAATCACGGGCGGTGAACCCATGCTGCAGGAGCGGGAAGTGGTTCCGCTGATGCAGGACCTGCTGGACGCGGGTTACAAGGTTTTGCTGGAAACCAGTGGGGAACGCCAACTGGCGCGGGTTCCGGCGGAAGTGGTCAAGATCGTGGACGTAAAGTGTCCGCACTCGGGCGAGCCTGATACTTTCGCGCTCGAGAATCTGGGCGCGCTTCATTCGCACGATGAGCTCAAGTTCGTGCTGAGCGATCGCACGGATTATGAATTTGCGCGCGATTTTGTAGGGCAGCATCGGTTGGAGGAGCGTGTCCATGCTGTATTGTTCTCGCCCGCTTTCCGGAAAGACGCGTCCGGCGCACGCGATTCGTCGCATTGCCTGCTCGATCCGGAAGAATTGGCGCAGTGGATCCTGGCCGACAGCCTCCCTGCCCGGCTGAGCCTTCAGATTCATAAACTAATCTGGGATCCGGCGGCGAAGGGCGTGTGAGGGTAGCATCAACGCGTCGTCGTCAACAAAGGCGGAACCTGATCTAGACTGTAGACATGCAGGAGATGGGTCGCCTGATCATGATTCTCGGCATCGTGCTGGTCGTGATCGGCGGGGCGTTTATGCTGCTTGGCCGCACTGGCCTGCCCGTGGGACGACTCCCCGGCGATATTGTTTACAAAGGAAAGAACACTACCTTCTATTTCCCGCTCGCTACGTCCATTCTGCTTAGTGTCGTCTTATCGTTAGTGTTTTACCTGATCGGACGCTTCCGGCACTAGGGTCGACGGTCCACCAAGGTACACTGATTCCCGTGGAGCAGACTGACCAGCTCGGATTCCAGTTTCGTCCGCCGGAGCGCCGCATCTGGACGGTGCGGGCGCTGGTGTCGGCGGTGCGCACGCACCTGGAGCGCGAGTATTCCGATTGCTGGGTGGAAGGCGAGATTTCCAACCTTCGGATCCCGGACTCGGGCCATCTTTATTTCACGTTGAAAGAAGAAAGCGCGCAGATTCGGGTGGTGATGTTCCGGTCTTCGGCGAAGTTGTTGCGGTTTCGTCCTGAGAACGGGTTGCACGTCACGGTTCGCGGGCGCATCACTGTATACGAAGATCGCGGCGAACTACAAATCTCCGCCGAGTTCATGGAACCGCAGGGCGCAGGAGCGCTGCAACTGGCGTTTGAGCAACTGAAGGCTCGACTGGAAGCTGAGGGACTGTTTGATCCAGCGCGAAGAAAGCCGATTCCGCCGCTGCCGCTGCGGATCGGCGTGATTACGTCGACGCAGGGAGCGGCGTTGCGGGACGTTCTGAATATTCTGGCGCGACGTCATCATTCGGCGAGCGTGCTGATTTATCCGGCGCAGGTGCAAGGAGAGTCCGCGCCGATTGAGGTGACGGCGGGCGTGCAGCATTTCAACCGCACGCGCACGGTCGAGGTCATCATCATCGCCCGGGGCGGCGGCTCCGCCGAGGATCTAGCTGCGTTCAATCATGAGGGGCTGGCCCGCGCGGTAGCGGCCTCGAAGATTCCGATTATTTCTGCGATCGGGCACGAGACGGATTTCACCATCGTCGACTTTGTTGCCGATCTACGCGCTCCCACGCCGTCAGCGGCGGCGGAACTCGTCATCCGTTCGAGGCAGGAGATCGAAGGCAATGCGGACGATTTGTACCGGCGACTGGATCGCGCCATCCGCTATCGTCTGCTGATGGCGCGGCAGGAGTTGTCCGTCAGAACGCAGCAGGGAGCGTTTGCACGCATGATGGACGGCATCAACCGACGTCAGCAGAGACTCGACGATGCCAGCTTCCGGCTGGAACGGGCGGAGCGGCAGCTGATGGAACGGTGCCGCCGCCGTTGGGAAATCGGGTCGGCTTCGGTTCGCCACTACGACGCGCGGCAACGGCTAGGGGCGATCCGCCAGCGCCTGGAGGCCGACACTGCCAGCCTGGCTTCGGCAACACATGCCCGGCTGCTGGCGGGACGTGCCATGCTTGATCGCCGGATCGCCGCGCTGGAGGCGCTTTCGCCCGTCGCCATTCTCAATCGCGGATATGCTCTGGTTTTCGATCCCAAAGGCCAATTGGTGAAGGACGCCGGTCGGCTCAAAGCGGGCGACGATATTTCCGCTCGGTTGGCTCGTGGAAGCGTGCAGGCCCGTGTCAATTCCGTCGAGCCCGCTCCGAAATCGGTGGGCCCTGCATTAGAATGATGTCAAAACAAAATTAAAGTGAGGATCGCGGTGTCCATCGCCTGGCCCCACATCTCGCTGGCGTCGATCGTGGACATCCTGTTGGTCGCGATCCTGATTTACCAGTTGCTGGCGCTGATTCGGGGCACGCGCGCCGCTCCCATGCTGCTTGGTCTGGCCGTGCTGGGGATTGCCTTCTACTTTGCGCGGCTCGGCGAGCTGCGAACCTTGAACTGGCTGCTGAGCACGCTGCTGCCTTACGTGGTGTTCGCGCTGATTGTCGTCTTCCAGTCGGAAATCCGCCACGCGCTTGCCAATCTGGGGACGCGCATCTCTTTTGGGAGATCCTCCAATTCGTCGGGCGACGTGTATGACGACATCGTTCTCGCGGCCAATCTTTTTGCACAAAATCAGACCGGCGCCTTGATTGTCATCGAGCGCGAAATCGGACTCCGCACTTACATCGAGAGCGGCGTGCCGCTGGATGCGCGGCTCTCGTATGACTTGCTGGCGACCCTGTTCCGGCCGAGTGCACCCTTGCACGACGGAGCGGTCATCGTGCAACGCGATCGCATCGCCGCGGCGGCCTGCTTCCTGCCGCTATCGATGAATCCCGTGCTCTCGACGCAAATGGGAACCCGACATCGCGCCGGCATTGGTGTGACCGAAGAAACGGACGCTGTGGCCGTCATCGTGTCGGAAGAGACGGGCGCGATCAGCCTGGCGGTGAAGGGAAATATTGAACGTGACCTGACGGTGGAACGCCTGCGGGAGCGTCTCACACAACTGCTGCACCGCTATGCGCCATCTCCTACGCTGCCCACTCCCGTAGAAGAAAACCTGATCGAAGACGAGCCGCCCAGTTCCCATTCCGTCCGCCGGCACGATGCGAACGTGCGTCCCGGAGCCGACGACTGACCATGCCCAACGTCTTCCAACGCGTCTTCGTGCAGAACTTTTGGCTCAAGCTAGTCTCTCTTTTGCTGGCGATTGGGCTGTGGGTACTGGTTTCGCGCTCTCCCGTTGTCGAAGTGGTGATGAAAGTTCCCATCGAGTTCAGGAGAGTTCCGGAGAATCTGGAGATTGACTCTGCCAGTTTTACCGAAGCGCAGATTCGAATCCGCGGCCCCGAGCGTCTGGTGAATCGGCTGCGAGCCGCCGATGTCAGCGCGCACGTCGATCTAGCGGCCGTCAAACCTGGAACGCGCACCTTCGACTTGACCTCGAATGTGAGCGTCCCCTATGGTCTGGATGTTGTCCAGGTCAATCCTACCGAGTTCCAGCTTTCGTTCGACGACCGAATGGTGCGCACCGTCGCAGTGCATCCGCGGGTGACAGGAACCTTCGCGCAGGGCTTGCGGATCGCGCAGATCACGGCCGAGCCTGCGACGGTCACGATTACCGGTCCCCGCCGCCGGGTGGAGACTGTCGAAGCGGCCACCACGGATCCAATCGACGCTAGCGGCACGATGGATCGCAGTTCCTTCGTCACCCAGGTCTACGTTCCGGAGCCCCTGATCCACGTTGTGCACTCTGTACCCATCCGCGTGACGGTTATCATGGAGCGCGCGGGAGAAGAGAAGAAGGCGCAATAAGTCTTCGGGACTATTTGGTTCTGAATGGCTTCAGGAAAAGGTAGTCAGGACAGAGAAAGGCTGGCCGCAGGCGCTGAGGCGCAAGTCAATCCCTGTCGCTGGGCGGCACGACTGAAATCGTACCCTTCCCGATCCCGCCTTAGACGGGTTTCTTCCGCAGTCACATTGTCCACGAAGCGCTTGCTAAGAGCTAACAGCTAAGAGCTAGTTTCTATGACCCAGACTCGACAACTTTTCGGTACTGACGGCATCCGCGGCGTGGCGGGCGAATTCCCGCTGACGCGCGACAGCACCTACCTGATCGGGCGTGCTCTGGGCCACGATCTCATCCGCGGAAACGCCAAGGCACGCGTTGTAATTGGCCAGGACACGCGCGAGTCCAGCCGCTGGATTGCCGACCGGGTGTTGCAGGGACTCGCGTCGGTGGGCGTGGAGGGAACCAGTGCGGGAGTGATCACGACTCCGGGCGTCGCCTACCTCGCTCGATCGCAGCGGTTTGACGCGGGCGTCGTCATCTCCGCTTCGCACAATCCCTGGACCGACAATGGAATCAAGGTGTTCTCCAGAGACGGTTACAAACTTCCTGACGGGCACGAACTGGCCATTGAAAAAGAGATTTTCGCGCTCTTGCAGGACTCCTCCGCGCCTCCGTCGGATTCTGCCCCTGGAGTTTCCAGTCTTCCCGGCGACCCAGCGCTTCGAAGTGCCTATGTTCGCTGGCTGGCCGCCAACATCACCACCGATGTGAGCCGTTTACGGATCGTTGTCGACTGCGCCAATGGCGCCGCGGCGGCAGAAGCTCCAGAACTGTTTCGCGCCCTCGGAGTCCAGGCAAAATTCCTGCACTCCGCGCCGGACGGCCGGAACATCAACGAGCAATGCGGTGCGCTGCATCCGGAAACTGTGGCGCGTTTTGTGAACGAAGAGACCGGCCCGTTCGACCTGGGAGTGACTTTCGATGGCGACGCCGATCGGGCATTGTTCTCGAACGCCCGGGGCCAGGTGGTCAACGGCGATGCCGTGCTGCTGGTAGCGGCGCGCGCCATGCAAGTCGCTGGTTCACTGTCCAACAACACCGTCGTTGCCACCACCATGTCAAACATGGGTCTGGAATTGGCGCTGAAACGATCCGGCATACAAATGCTACGCGCGAATGTGGGGGACAAGTATGTCCTCGAGGAAATGCAGCGGGTGGGCGCGACCTTGGGAGGTGAACAGTCCGGCCACATCCTGTTTCGCGACGGCGATGCCACTACCGGCGACGGCCTGCTGACCGCTCTGCGTGTCATGGAAATCATGGTTCGGTCGGGGAAGTCGCTGGCCGATCTGGTCCGCGATCTGAAAGTGTTTCCCCAAACGATCCGCAACGTGCGCGTCCGCGAAAAGATTCCCTTTGCCCAGATTCCCGCGGTGAAGGAAGCCATTGTGGCCGCGGAGCGCGAACTCGATGGCAACGGCCGCGTGGTGGTGCGCTACTCCGGCACCGAAGCGCTCGCCCGGGTGATGATCGAAGCGGAATCCAAAGAGCAGATGGATCGGATCGCGGAGAGCATCGTCGCCGCGATTGGTTCGAGCCTCGGCAGCTGAGTTAGCGAGGCACCCTTGCGTCGGGAATCCTGCCGACTGCCTGCAACAAATTGGCCCGTTGCCACACTTTGGTGACAAACCTTTGCGACATATCTCACACATTGTTTCGCCCGCGAATTTATTCTTCCAAACAAGCAACCCTGTCCGCCGAGGCGCTATCCAAACCGCACTTCTGCAACTTCTTGGAGGCGTGGAAACATGCGACGGGCACTGGTTTTGGCACTACTCTCGATGGCATTACCCTTGGCGGCATGGGCGGACGGAATTAACCTGGTTAACAAATTTGGGACGATCACGATCTCCAATGCGGGGATTGCTTCCAAAGGTTCCCAACTCGGTCAATACAACGGCATTGGCACGGGACACTCGATGGGCACGGTTTCATTCGCAACCGGCGCGTTGATCAGCGGCAGTATTCAGACCGGCGGAATCTTTTCCAGTGTGGGCTCGTTCTTCAACGTCGTTGGGGCCGGACACGGTGGGCAGCCGAAAGGAACTATTTTCAGCGGCGCTTTCACCGGGCCCGTCAGTTGGACCTTACTCAGCCAGAGCGGACAGAGTCTGATCTTTCAGTTGAGTGGTGCCCTTTCCGGACAGATGTTCAACGGCCATACCGTCAGCGGGACCACAACTCAACTGTTCCGCACCACCAAGGCGCAGCTTGCAAGAGGCATTGTGCATCTCACTTCTGGACAAACTCACCTCTCAGCGACACCTGAACCCGGGACCCTGAGTATGTTGGGATTGGGATTGGTAGGGATCGGCACTATGGCGAGACGGCGATGGTCGTCCCAGGGAACGCATACCAGCGGAGTGTAACTCCACTCCGACGCAAGGCGGCGTGGCGAATCGAAAAGTTTCAGCGGGCAGGATTTTTTGTTCGCAAAGGCGGTGGAAGGCTGCTTCCTTCCTCCGCTTTCACGGCGGTTTGCATCCGAAGCATGGCTCAATTTGGGAATCCACGTCCCTTGGTGTAGCTTCGTTATCTTGTGCCTTCGACTCATTCAGCCGAGAATGAACTCGACTCTGATGAGACTCGAAGAAAGCACATGAGAATCCTGATCGTCGAAGACGACACCGCGCTGGCGAGTTTCATCCGCAAAGGTCTGGAGGCCGAACATTACGCGGTCGACGCGGCCTCCGACGGCGAGCAGGGCCGCTCCATGGCGCTGGAATTTGATTACGATCTTCTCATCCTCGACCTCAACCTGCCCCGCATCGACGGCATGGCCATCCTGAAGGGTTTGCGGCAGCGCAAGCCCAGTTTGCCGGTAATGATTCTCACCGCGCGCAGCCGGGTCGAAGATCGCGTGCAGTGCCTCGATATGGGCGCGGACGATTATCTGGTAAAACCGTTCTCGTTTCTCGAGCTGTCGGCGCGGGTACGGGCTTTGCTCCGGCGTTGCCATCTGCCTTCGGAATCGGTGCTCGCAGTTCGCGATTTGCGGCTGGATCGGGTGGAGCGTCGCGTGGAACGGTCGGGACGCCGCATCGATCTCACGACCAAAGAATTCGCGCTGCTGGAATACCTGATGCGCAACGCGGGCCGCCGCCTGACTCGCGCCATGATTATCGAACACGTGTGGAACCTGACTTTCGATTCCACCACCAATGTGGTCGATGTGTACATCAATTATCTTCGCCGCAAAGTAGACGACGGTTTTTCTCCGCCCTTGATCCACACCGTGCGCGGGGTCGGCTATGAACTTGGCCCGGATGGAGCGGCGGCATGAGCGCCGGGCCGCAGCCTATCTTCGGTCGCACGCAAGATCAAGCCGTACTAGGCGAGTTGCTGCACTCGTTAAGCCAGCCGCTTACGAGCCTGCGTTGTTCGCTGGAGCTCTCTGTCGAGGATGTCGCGGGGCAACAGCAGAACACGGTCTCTGCCGCACTGGAACAAACCGATCGCGTGATCGGAGTGGTGCGGTTGATGCGGGAGTATTTGGATACAGAGTCAATTGCGGCTGCGCAGCCCGTCCCGTTGGGACCCGTGCTGCGCAGCGTCGTCGACGGACTCTCGTCAACTGCTGCCGAACGGCAAGTTCGGTTGCGACTGACAGGCGGTTGTAGTTCCACGGTAGCACTGGCTGAGCCGCGCCTTCGGCTGGCGCTGCAATATCTGATCGGAGTCCTCATTGAGGAACAGCCGCGGCATCGGGACATCATGTTACGGCTGGAGCAGGGTCCGTCGGAATCCGAACTGCGGGCACAGGTTGAGCGATTGCCCGCCGCCGCCGCAGCGTCCAGGCCCGATCCCGTAACTGCAACCCTGCATAACGTCCAACGGGCTATCGCCCGCCGCGTGCTGGAATCCGCCGGTGCGTCATTGGTGCTGGATTGCGGTGATTGCGTCGGATTTCTCCTTCGCCTTCCCAGGCCACCTCGCCTTGCCTCGCCGGAACCTTTTGCCTGAAAGCGGAACGATTCTTCCTTTACGCGCTTGACCAGCAGCCTCTTCACGCGCAACAATTCTAGTTCACGCAATAATTGAGGTGGTCATGCTGGCTTATGCATTCGTTCTTTTTGCGGTGGCAACGCGGTTAACGTTGTTGCCGCATCCCTGGAATTTCACTCCGGTTACGGCGGCGCTGCTTTATTTCGGCGCGCGCGGATCGCGACGCCAGGCGTGGGTGCCGCTCGCCCTCTTGATCGTTTCCGACCTGGTGCTCGACAAGTATGTCTACCAGTACGCTTTCTCGTGGGATTTGTTTCTGACCTGGGGTTGGTATGCCGCCATGCTTGGTCTGGGAACCGTCCTGAGCAAGAACGCAAAGCCTGTGCGAATCGCAGGCGCGGCGGTGACGGGATCCGTGAGTTTCTTCCTGATCAGCAATTTTGGTGTGTGGGCTGCGACTGCAATGTACGCCAAGACCGTTTCAGGGCTGATGATCTGCTATGCGGCGGGGCTGCCGTACTTCAGACGCACGTTTGAAGGGGACATGCTTTACACGGCAGCGATGTTCGGGCTGCCGGTAGCGGCCGCCGCCATCGCGCGCTGGATGAGCCGCCCGCAGGGCGCAGCAACGGCCTAGGTCGTAGAAAACATCCCCGCCCAGGCCGAGAGCACACGGGCGGGAAGATCCGGCTCGGATTTCTTCCCCTTGAATCCCAGGTCGTGACCTGCCGCTTCGACCGCCAGCAACTGCTTCCGCGCTGGAATCGATTGCAACGCCTTTTCCATTTCCTCGATGCTTCCGAACGGATCGCGCGTGCCGTGGACGAAGAGGCTGGAGGTTCGCAAGTCCGGCAGATGCTGAATGCGCAGCTGCTCGGGCTTGCGTGGAGGATGCAGGGGATAGGAAAGCAGCAGCAGTCCTGCGGCCAGATCCGGCTCTGCGGCACAGAGCATGGTGGACTGTCGGCCGCCGTAGGAGTGGCCACCGAGGAAGGTGCGTCCAGAAGCCATCTTGCGCAGCGCTGCCACTGCATTGCGAAGCCCGGCGCGATCGCGTTCGGACTGGCCGGGAAAGGGCGGGCCGGTTGGCCGCTGTTGACGGAACGGCAGATCGCAGCGCAGCACCTGGACGCCCTGAGCTGCGAATGCCTCCGACAAAGCGATCAGAAGTGGGGCGTTGCAGTTGGATCCGGCGCCGTGGGTTAAGACGAGCGCGTCGCCATTGGCGTTCGTGGGCAAGTGCAGAAAGCCACGAACGGCAGGACTAAGAGAGTCGACGGCGAATGCAGTTGCAGTGGGCATGGTGAGAACAAAGGTCACAGGAAACACGCATTACTGCAAAAGTAGTACGCACGGCGAGCTTAAGACCTCTGACCTCTGACCTTTGACCGCTGACCTGTCTTCCGCTTTGGCCGTTCCCTATCTCCCACGGTATGCAGGCGCATGAAGTTGGTCGCACCCGAGGTCAGCCGCGTTCCCGCCACCAGGCCGAGCACATCGCCCGCGCGAATTACGCCTTTCGGCAGCAATTCTTTTTCGGCGGTAGTTACCATGTCTTCGGCGGAGTTCCATTGCGTCTTATGAATCGGAGTTACACCCCACAATGAGTTCATGCGGTTACATACTTCCAGATTGCGGGTGAAGGCATAAATGCATGCTTTCGGGCGGTGTTTGGAGAGCATGCGGGCGGTGTTTCCGCTTTCCGTAAAGACGGCGATGGCGCCCATGCGCAGTTCTTCCGCCGCATGGGCGATGGATTCGCAAATCGTCTCCGCCACCGAGTAGGTCTGATTCTCGCGACGTCGCCGTGGAGCTTGCGGAAGCTGCGCCATGCTCGCCTCGGCCTCCAGGATAATGCGGGCCATCATGGCCACGGTTTCGCGCGGATATTCGCCGCTGGCGGTTTCTCCGGAGAGCATGACGACATCAGTGCCGTCGAAAATAGCGTTCGCCACATCGCTCGCTTCGGCGCGCGTGGGCCGGGGGCTGTGAGTCATGGATTCGAGCATCTGGGTGGCGGTAATTACGGGCTTGCGCCAGACGCTGGCACGCTGGATCACTCGCTTCTGAATGACCGGCACCTGCTCCGGCAGCATTTCAACTCCGAGGTCGCCCCGGGCGATCATTACGGCGGCTGCGGTTTCGAGAATTTCCTCGAGCCGCTCGATGGCCTGCGGCTTTTCCAGCTTGGCGATGATCGGTACGGACTTCCCATACTTGCGCATGAGGTCCTTGGCCGCGCGAACGTCATCCGCGGAACGCACGAACGAAAGCGCCACTGCGTCGACACCGTGCTGTAATCCAAACTTGAGATCAACCTTGTCCTTGTCGGTCAGGGCGGGGATGGAAAGAGCCACTCCGGGCAGGTTGATGCCCTGATGTTCGGCCAGCGGTCCTCCATTGATGACTTCACATTCCACATCGGAGCCTCGGGTTTCGATGACCCTGAGTTCGATGCGGCCGTCGGAGAGCAGTATGCGCGTCCCGGGCTCGACTTCGCGCGACAGGCCAGGGAAGTCGGTCGAGAGAAGGGCAGCAGTTCCCGCCACTTCGCGGTTGGTGATGGTCAGCCGGCTGCCGGCCAGGAGCATGACCGGCTCTCCGCCCTTTAGCCTTCCGGTGCGAATCTTGGGGCCTTGCAGATCCTGAAGAATGCAAATCGTACGCTTCAGCCGTCGGGCGGCGGCACGCAGTCGCTTGATGCGCCGGGCGTGCTCGGCGTGGGTCCCGTGGGAAAAATTCAGCCGGGCGACGTCCATTCCCAGTTGCATCAGGTCACGGATGCAGGCTTCGGAATCGGAAGCGGGGCCAATTGTGCAGATGATTTTGGCGCGCCGAGCCCGCGCTAGCGCGTTTGCTTCGGAAGTCAGAGCAACAACCGGCAAAACGCCGGCAACGAGATCGGCCTTGGGTGGTGCCAAGTGGGCAGATTTCCTTTCGGGCAGAATGTGGGGTTACCTACCTATAGTCTCACAATCGTTACTGGGAATCGTCCGCGGCAGGGCTGAGGCACTTGGTAAGGCCGCGCGGGAACAGCATGGCGTTAAATTCCGAGCCGATCAGGACGACCAGCGAAATCAGGTACA
Source organism: uncultured Acidobacteriota bacterium (assembly GCA_963799305.1). GTDB lineage: Bacteria > Acidobacteriota > Terriglobia > Terriglobales > Acidobacteriaceae > Acidiflorens. The sequence continues at coordinate 200,830 of CAWCWX010000014.1, forward strand.
TCCACACCAGCAGGGCGACGCTCACACCCAGCGATCCGTAGATGATGCTGTAGTCGGCGTAACTCTGTAAGTACCATCCGAAAAGGGCGGTGGCGCCCAGCCAGAGTCCCGTGGCCAGCACCGCTCCGGGGATTACCGTGTGCCAGGGCTGCGTGCGAGGAACGGCATTGTGGTAGATGAGAGCAATCACAGCAATGCTGGTAAGAATGGCGATCGCCCACCGGATGAGCACCCATGCCAGGAAGACCAGCGGACCGAGCTCATGATCGATGTGAAACAGGATCCGCGTCTCGATGCGGGTGCCGAAGGCCACCAGAATCGTAGAGAACGTCATTGGCAAGCCCGCCATCAGCACCAGAGAAACGGCGATCAGCCGTTCTTTGAGCAACCCCCAGGTCTTGGGAAGCTGGTAGGCGCGGCGAAACCCTTCCATCCACGAGATTATGACGCCGGAGGCGGTCCAGATGGTCAGCAGGGACGTAGTAATCAGCAAGCCCACCGGTCTATGGGCAGCGCCCTTTAGATACGCCAGCGCCGTCGTCGTTCCAGCTGGAAGAATGCGGCCCAGGGCGTAGGATACTTCCCGGAGATAGACCTCGCCACGGTGAACCGTTGCCAGTACCGAGCCAAGCACCAGGAGGGCGGGAAAAAACGTAAGAATGGAGGAATACGCGGAAGCTTTGGCGGTGGCGAAGGCGTCGTGCTCGAAGGCGCGCCAGACGGAGATCCGCAACAGGCGCCAGAAGCGCGCCAATGCGGGAGCGACGATCAGCTGGCCAGGGAACGACTCTGGCTTGACCCTCTGCTCTTCCGGTCCCAGCAGATGCTGTGGTTCAACCGCGTGTGACATTGTTGTTCACAAAAGTAAGGGGCGACTCTCGTCGCCCCCTGGGATCGTTACAGCTCGAATTACTCCGCAGCAAGTTCTTCGGTCTCGCCTTCGTGACGCATGAGTTCGAGAGCACGCTCGGCCTCCTCGTAAGCTTGCGAGACTTCCTCCTGCACCTTCTGGGCAGCCTCTTCCATTTCCGGAGAGAGCCGCACGTTGCGATAGTACTCCATGCCGGTGCCGGCGGGAATCAGTCTTCCTACGATTACGTTTTCCTTCAGACCGCGCAGGTGGTCCACCGCTCCCTGAATAGAGGCTTCGGTGAGCACGCGGGTGGTCTCCTGGAACGACGCGGCCGAGATGAACGAATCGGTCGAAAGCGAAGCCTTGGTGATGCCGAGCAGCAAGGGACGGCCAGTAGCCGGTTTGCCGCCATCGCGGATGACCCGTTCGTTTTCCTCGCGGAAGCGGAACTTGTCGACCTGCTGTTCCAGCAGGAACGTCGTGTCGCCCACGTCCTCGACCTTCACCCAGCGCATCATCTGGCGCACGATCACCTCGATGTGCTTATCCGAGATGTTCACGCCCTGGAGCCGGTAGACTTCCTGGATTTCGTTCACCAGGTAAGACTGCAACTCCTTTTCGCCGAGTACGGCCAGGATGTCATGCGGGTTGAGCGGCCCGTCCATAAGCGGTTCGCCCGCCTTCACGCGCTCGCCTTCCTGCACGTTGATGTGAACGCCGCGCGGTACGGAGTATTCCTTTTCCGTGCCGTTGTCGGCAGCCACGTAGAGTTTGCGCTGGCCTTTCGAAACCTCGCCGAAGCGAACCACGCCGTCGATTTCGCTGATGACGGCCGTTTCGCGCGGCTTGCGGGCTTCGAATAATTCGACCACACGCGGCAGACCACCGGTGATGTCTTTGGTCTTGGTCGTCTCGCGCGGAATCTTCGCCAGCACGTCTCCCGGGAACACCGTGTCGCCGTCCTGCACCATGAGGTGAGCGCGCGACGGCATGAGGTAGCGCTTGCTGGCCTTGCCTTTGATGACCAGGGCCGGTTGGCGCTTCTCATCCGGAGCGTCGGCAACCACATGACGAGACAGGCCGGTGACTTCGTCCACTTCTTCGTGGAGCGTGACCCCTTCCTGCAAGTCCTTGAACTGCGCCGTGCCGCCGATTTCCGTAAGGATCGCGAAGGTGTACGGATCCCACTCGACCAGTACCTGCCCGAGTTGAACCTGATCGCCTTCGTTGACCTTCAACTTGGCGCCATAGACCACTGCATAACGTTCGCGTTCGCGGTTCTTGTCGTCGACCACAGCGATCGAACCTTGACGGTTCATGACGACCAGGTCGCCGGACTTTGATTTGACGGTTTGCAGTCCAACGAAGCGAACCGTACCGTTGCTCTTGGCATCCAACCGCGACTGTTCCGAGACTCGCGATGCCGTACCACCGATGTGGAAGGTACGCATGGTGAGCTGCGTTCCAGGCTCGCCAATCGACTGCGCCGCGATGACGCCGGTCGCTTCGCCGAGTTCGACGAGGCGTCCGGAAGCCAGGTTGCGTCCGTAGCACATGACGCAGACACCGCGCTTCGATTCGCAGGTCAACACCGAACGGATCTTTACCCGTTCGATACCGGCCGCCTGAATTGCAACCGCCAGCTCTTCGCTGATTTCCTGGTTGATGTCGACGATCACGTTGCCGTCGTAGTCCTTGATCTTCTCCAGCGACACGCGGCCAATGATGCGGTCGCGCAACGCTTCGATGATCTCGCCGGCTTCCACGATACCGGAGACGAAAATGCCGTCCACGGTGCCGCAGTCGTATTCGCTGATGATCACGTCCTGCGCCACGTCAACCAGACGCCGCGTCAGATAGCCAGAGTCAGCGGTCTTGAGCGCTGTATCGGCCAGACCCTTGCGGGCGCCGTGCGTCGAGATGAAGTATTCCAGCACCGTCAACCCCTCGCGGAAGTTGGCGGTAATCGGAGTCTCGATGATCTCGCCGGTCGGCTTCGCCATCAAACCGCGCATACCGGAGAGCTGGCGAATCTGCTGTTTCGATCCGCGAGCGCCGGAGTCGGCCATGACGTAAATCGGGTTGAGCGCGCCTGCCTTGTCAGCCTGCTGCATCTGGCCAAACATTTCATCGGCAACTTTTTCCGTGATCGCTGACCAGATTTCAATGACCTTGTTATAGCGCTCGCCGTTGGTGATCGCGCCGTCCAGGTACTGCTGCTGCACCGCGATGACCGACTTGTCGGCGTCGCGCACCAGGGTCTTCTTGTTGTCCGGGATAACCATGTCGTCGATGCCGATGGAGAGGCCCGAGCGAGTCGCATACTTGAACCCGAGGGATTTGATCTCATCCAGCATCTTGACGGTGACTTCCAACCCAAACCGCAGGTAGGTGTAATTCACCAACTGGCCAACGCCCTTCTTCTTGAGCAAGCCATTGATGTACGGCATGCCCTCGGGAAGGTGATCGTTCAGGATGGCGCGTCCGACAGTCGTATTCAGGAATTCGCGCTCGGCCTGAATCGGCTCGGTGTGCGTGACGTCCTGATCGTCGTAGGCCGCGCTCAAGTCCATGACTTCGCCCGTGTAGCGCAAACGAATCGGGGAAAGGGTCTCCACTTCGCCCATTTCGAGCGCGATCACCACTTCATCAATGTTCGCAAACGCGCGCCCTTCGCCCTTAGCGCCCGGCTTGCCTTTGGTCAGGTAATAGAGGCCGAGCACCATGTCCTGGGTAGGAACGGTGATGGGCTGTCCGGAGGCCGGCGAGAGAATGTTGTGCGAGGACAGCATCAACACGCTGGCTTCTACCTGCGCTTCCGGCGACAGCGGAATGTGTACCGCCATCTGATCGCCGTCAAAGTCGGCATTGAAGGCCGTGCAGACGAGCGGGTGAATCTTGATCGCCTTGCCTTCGACCAGCACCGGCTCAAACGCCTGAATGCCCAAACGGTGAAGCGTAGGAGCACGGTTCAGCATGACGGGATGGTCCTTGATCACTTCTTCAAGAATGTCCCAGACAATCGAATCCTGCTGCTCGACCATTTCTTTTGCCTGCTTGATGGTCGTGCAGTGCCCCGTCTGTTCCAGCCGGTGATAGATAAACGGCTTGAACAATTCCAGAGCCATCTTCTTCGGCAGGCCGCACTGATGCAACTTCAGTTCGGGACCAACCACGATCACGGAACGTCCGGAGTAGTCGACGCGCTTGCCGAGCAGGTTCTGACGGAAGCGTCCCTGCTTGCCCTTGAGGGTGTCAGACAAAGACTTGAGTGGACGGTTGTTGGCGCCGCGCAAAACGCGTCCACGGCGGCCGTTGTCGAACAATGCGTCGACTGCTTCCTGCAGCATGCGCTTTTCGTTGCGCACGATCACTTCCGGAGCGTGCAAGTCCATCAGCTTCTTCAACCGGTTGTTGCGGTTGATGACGCGGCGATACAGATCGTTCAAATCGGAGGTGGCAAAGCGCCCACCGTCCAGTGGAACGAGCGGACGCAGCTCCGGCGGAATCACCGGGATCACGTCGAGAATCATCCACTGCGGCTTGTTGCCGCTCCGGCGGAAGGCTTCGACCACCTTCAGCCGTTTGGCATACTTCAGCCGCTTTTGAAGCGATGTTTCGTGTTTCATCTTCTCGCGCAGTTCGACCGAGAGCCCATCGACTTCGACCCGCTTGAGAAGTTCTTTGATCGCTTCCGCGCCCATCATGGCCTTGAAGCCGGTGGGACGGAACTGCTGGTCGAGTTCGCGATACTTGGTCTCGTCCTTGATGACTTCGTGATCTTTGACTGGTGCGTCGCCGGTCTCGATGGTCACGTAAGCTTCAAAGTAGAGAATCGCCTCGAGATCGCGGAGCGAGATATCGAGCAGATGCCCGATGCGGCTGGGCAGTCCCTTAAAGAACCAGACGTGCGAGCACGGCGAAGCCAGCTCGATGTGGCCGAGCCGCTCGCGGCGGACCTTCGACAAGGTGACTTCGACGCCGCACTTGTCGCAGATTACTCCGCGATGCTTCATCCGCTTGTACTTGCCGCAGAGACACTCCCAGTCAGTGACCGGGCCAAAAATACGGGCGCAGAACAGTCCATCGCGCTCCGGCTTAAAGGTGCGATAGTTGATGGTTTCGGGCTTAGTCACTTCCCCATGCGACCAGCTCCGGATTTTTTCCGGCGACGCCAGGCTGATACGAATAGCGTCGAAGTCGGCTACGGGGTTTGCCATGTCAAACGGGCTCGAACGAAACATGTGCCTCCGCTTTCCTGCGATCTAACGCGACCGCCAGCGGCTCTCGACTGCAGTTCTCAGTTCCCGGTTCTCAGTTCTCAGTAAAACCGGTTGAGTTTCTCGCCTAACCTCGACGCTGAGAGCGGAGCGTCGAAGAGGCTATTCCTAAAAGTTTGTCATCATCAGCCCCGTCTCAGTCCTCAGCTTTTCACCGAGAACTGAGAACCGGGAACTGAGAACTAGTCTGCTGCTACCGCCACCGGCTTCTTCTCCGTGGCCTTGATCAACTCCACATCGAGGCAGAGCGACTGCAATTCGCGAATCAGCACGTTGAACGATTCCGGAACGCCCGGCTCCATCGCGGCCTCGCCTTTGACGATGGCCTCGTAGATTTTGGTGCGTCCGTAGACGTCGTCCGACTTCGCGGTGAGCAATTCCTGCAGGATGAACGCCGCGCCGTACGCTTCCAGAGCCCAGACTTCCATTTCTCCGAAGCGCTGTCCGCCGAACTGCGCCTTGCCGCCCAGGGGCTGCTGGGTGATCAGCGAGTACGGACCGATGGAGCGAGCGTGAATCTTGTCGTCCACCAGGTGCGACAGCTTCAACATGTAGATGTAACCGACCGTGACCGGCTGTTCGAACTTCTCGCCCGTCATGCCGTCACGCAGGTTCGTCTTGCCCGAAGTCGGCAACCCGGCGCTCGAAAGGAGAGCCTTGATTTCCGACTCGCGAGCTCCGTCAAACACCGCCGAGCCCATGAACACGCCCTTGGCAAGCGTTGGAGCGACCGCGTCGAGTTCGTCTTCGCTCAGGTCCGCGATGGTTTCGGCCAGCACCGTGTCTTTGAAAAGGGTTTTGAGTTCGCGCCGAATCGCGTCCGCACGAGTGTTGTGCTTCAGCAGTTCGGTGATTTTCTCGCCCAGTTCATGGCCAGCCCAGCCGAGGTGGGTTTCCAGAATCTGCCCCACGTTCATACGGCTGGGAACGCCCAGCGGGTTCAGAACGATTTCGACCGGCGTCCCGTTCTCGAGGTAAGGCATATCTTCCTCGGGCAGGATGCGGGCGATCACGCCCTTGTTACCGTGGCGTCCAGCCATCTTGTCGCCGACGCTGAGCTTGCGCTTCATCGCGATGTATACCTTCACCAGCTTGATCACGCCCGGCGGCAGTTCATCGCCCTTGGTCAGTTTGTCTTTCTTCTCGTTGACAATCTTCTTGAGCACATCGATCTGGCGAGAAGTCATCTCTTCGATCTCGTCGATCTGCTCGTTGACCCGCGGATCCTTGTCGGCGTACTTGATGCGCTTCAAATTGCGCGTCGAGATGCGCTCGATGGTGTCACGATCGAGAATGTTGCCCTTGGTCAGAAGACGCTTGTTGGTGCGCTCGTCATGCAGGTCAGCCTGCACTTCCTTGCCGCCCAGAATCGCTTCCAGACGCTTGAGGCGCTCGTCGGTAAGAATTCGGATTTCGTCCGAAAGGTTCTTTTCCAACTTCGCGATCTGCTCGCCTTCGATCGACTTCGCACGTTCGTCTTTTTCCTGACCCTTGCGCGAGAAAATCTTCACGTCGACCACCACGCCTTCAATTCCTGGCGGGCAGTAGAGCGAAGCGTCGCGGACGTCGCCGGCTTTTTCGCCGAAGATCGCGCGCAGCAGTTTTTCTTCCGGCGTAAGCTGGGTCTCACCCTTCGGCGTGACCTTGCCGACGATGATGTCGCCCTGCTTGATGGAAGCGCCGATGCGGATCACGCCCGCTTCGTCCAGATTGCGCAGCGTGGTTTCGCTGACGTTCGGGATGTCGCGTGTGACTTCTTCCGGGCCGAGCTTCGTGTCGCGCGCTTCGAGTTCGAATTCCTCGATGTGAACGGAGGTGTAGTAGTCCTCCTTCACCATCTTTTCGGAAACGAGGATTGCGTCTTCGAAGTTGTATCCGCGCCAGGGCATGAAGGCCACCAGCACGTTGCGTCCCAGAGCCAACTCGCCGAAGTCCGTGCAGGGACCGTCGGCGATGACCTGCCCCTTCACGACCCGCTGTCCTTTCTTCACGATCGGCTTCTGGTTGATGCAAGTGTTCTGGTTCGACCGCTTGAACTTGGTGAGCTGATAGATGTCGCTGCCCACCTCGCGCGAAAGCTGCATCGGATGATGCTCGCCCTCGACGCGCACGATGATGCGCTCGGAATCGACCGAATCGATGATGCCGTTGCGCTTGGCCAGAATCACGGCGCCCGAATCGCGAGCAGTGACGCCTTCCATGCCGGTTCCAACAATCGGAGCCTGCGCACGAAGTAGCGGTACAGATTGCCGCTGCATGTTCGCGCCCATCAAAGCGCGGTTCGCGTCGTCGTGTTCAAGGAACGGCACGAGTGATGCGGCGACGGAAACAAGCTGCTTCGGGCTGACGTCAACGTAGTCGACTTCATCGCGATTCACGAGCACGAAGTTGCCCTGCTTGCGGGCGTTGACCAGTTCGGACGCGATGCGGCCCTTTTCGTCCAGTTCAATATTCGCCTGGGCGATGGTATGGCGGTCTTCTTCCCACGCTGACAGATAGAACGAGAACGGCTCGATTTCGATCGGCTTCTTGCGGCGCTCTTTCAGATCCGCATTGATCTTCTCGATCTCGCTCTTCTCGATGTGGTCATTGACCTTGTATTCGCTGTCACCGGCGTTGACCACGGTCACGTAATCCACCACCCGCGCATTCTTGATCTTGCGGTAGGGCGACTCAATAAACCCGTAATCGTTGATGCGGGCAAAACAGCTAAGCGACGAAATCAGTCCGATGTTCGGACCTTCCGGCGTCTCGATCGGACAGATTCGTCCATAGTGCGTCGGGTGTACGTCGCGCACTTCGAATCCCGCGCGTTCGCGCGAGAGACCACCCGGCCCAAGCGCGGACAGACGCCGCTTGTGCGTAATTTCCGACAGCGGATTCGTCTGATCCATGAATTGCGACAACTGTGACGATCCGAAAAATTCGCGGATCGCAGCCATCACCGGCTTGGCATTGACCAGGTCGTGCGGCATCGCCGTCGACATTTCCTGGTACACGGACATTTTTTCTTTGATCGCCCGTTCCATGCGGACCAGTCCAATGCGGAACTGGTTCTCCAGGAGTTCGCCGACCGCACGAACGCGGCGGTTGCCCAGGTGATCGATGTCGTCGACCGCTCCAATGTTCTTGCGCAGCTTGAGCAGGTATTTGATGGTCGCGTAGAAATCCGTCGGATCCAGCGTCCGCTGTTCCAGGCTGGTCGCTTCCTGGTTTTCGAACAGCTTGATGTTGAACTTCAGCCGGCCTACCCGCGAAAAGTCATACTTGCGCGGATCGAAGAACATGCCCTGAAAAAGAGCGGTAGCCGTGTCGAGAGTCGGCGGATCGCCCGGACGCAGCTTGCGGTAAATTTCGATCAGCGCTTCCGAAGGCGTCTTGACCGAATCGCGCCGCAGCGTCTGGCTGACGACCGTACCTACATCGTCGCGCTCGGGGAAAAACACGCTCATCTCGACCACGCCGCCCGATTCCAGAATCTTGGCGACCTTGTCGGCCGTGATTTCAGAGTTCGCTTCGAGCAGCACTTCGCCGGTCGTGGTGTCGACGATGTCGCTCGCCGACCATGCGCCTTCGAGGTCCGTGGTATCGACTTCGATTTCCGTGATCTTCGCCTTCTGAATTTCTTTCAGAATCGCGGCATTGATCTTGCGTCCGGAGTGCGCGATTTCCTCGCCCGACTTCGATTTCACGCTGTGGGCGAGCTTCATGCCCAGCAGGTTCGTCGCCTTGTCGCTGGTGGGATCGAGCGTCCAGAACAGCTTGTTGTCGCGGATGGCGAGACGGTCTACGGTGTAGAACGTCCGCAGAATGTCTTCGCCGCCCCGTAGCCCTAGTGCACGTAGAAAAATGGTTCCCAGGAATTTGCGCTTGCGGTCAATACGAACGTAGAGCACATTCTTCTGGTCGTACTCGAACTCAACCCAGGATCCGCGATACGGAATGATCTTGCCCAGGAAGTAAGTTCGGTTCGCGGCGGTTTCGAAGAACACGCCTGGGGAACGGTGCAACTGGCTGACGATCACGCGCTCGGTGCCGTTCACGATGAACGTGCCGTTCTGCGTCATCAGCGGAACGTCGCCGAAAAACACTTCCTGCTCTTTAATGTCGCGGATGGAGCGGTTTCCCGTCTCGGGATCCTTGTCCCAGATGGTCAGCCGCATCGTGACCTTGAGCGGCGCGGAGTACGTCATGCCGCGCTCCTCGCACTCAGCCACGTCGTACTTCAGCTGCAATCCGACCGGGTCGCCGCACTTGTTACAGAAGTCGGGAGTGTTCGCGTTGTACGTGCCGCACTTGTGGCAGAGCACGTCGCCGGGATGAAATGGATCGGTGATGACCGTGGATCCGCAATTCTTACAAGTGGTGCGCAGGTGATGCAGCCCTTTCAGGTGGCCGCACTTGCACTCCCAGTTGCCGATCGCGTAGTCCACGAACTCAAGCTGCGAGACGTTGCGGAAGTCGGTGATCGGAAACACAGACTGAAACACAGCCTGGAGACCGCCGTCTTCGCGCTCGCTGGGCAGCTTGTCCATCTGCAGGAAGCGTTCATAGGAGCGCTTCTGAACCTCGATCAGGTTCGGGATCTGGATGGTGGCCGGAATTTTTGAAAAGTCAAAACGCTTGCGGAAGGTGGTATGCTTTGCCATTCTCTGGGACTCCTGCTTTCAGGCAGCCTGGGGGCTGCCGCACAAACGCGGAACGAAAAGGCGCATCTTAAATTGCGCCGAAAGACTGCTAGTTGGCGGTATTCGCGGAAAATAGATGCGGGCACCGGCAGGGACAAGTCTGTCCCCCGGCGCCACGCTCGACGCTTGTTGCTAATCCTGTTGTAAAGTTCCGCGCCAGTTCAAAAGGCCTGTTCCGTCCCGCCGCCCGCGGGACCGGCTGCCAAACTTGATTAAGCGATCCGCTTTTCTAGTGCGTTCTGGTTTACCGTTGAAGAGCAGGGTCGCTACCACCTCGAAGTCAGAATGCCGGGTGAGTATATAGATACTAACACCCCCACCCGGGATTCATCTACTTTTTCGTCACTGGACGCCTGTGGAGGGTTGTGGAAAACGTTACTCTCCCCAGCCGTCCGCGAAACCATACAAGGCCGTTGGCTGCTAGCTTTTAGCTCCTAGCCAGGAGACTAAAAGCCAGTAGCTGCGGTTATTTCACCTCGACAACAGCACCCGCCTCGGTGAATTTCTTCTTGATGGTCTCCGCTTCTTCCTTGGAAACGCCTTCCTTGATGCTCTTGGGAGCGCCATCCACCAGGTCCTTGGCTTCCTTCAAGCCGAGGGCGGTTACTTCACGTACCGCTTTGATAACGTTGATCTTATTGGCGCCGACTTCCTTCAGGACGACGGTGAATTCGGTCTTTTCTTCCGCCGGAGCCGCTGCGCCAGCCGCCGCTCCGCCACCGGCCATCATCACCGGAGCTGCTGCCGCTGCCGATACGCCCAAACGTGCTTCCAGTTTCTTGACCAGGTCCGCCGCTTCCAGCAAAGACAGGCCAACAATTGACTCTTCCAGTTGCTGTAGATCCGCCATGTTGTTCTCCAGTTCCTAATCGCAAGACGCGGCAAGCCGGTCTCTGCGTTGATGATTTGCGATTTCGCCACCGCTTTGCCGGGTTTCCAGTGCGACCAGGGCCTCCATTCAGCGCCAGACAACGCATGAATCTCAGACCGCGCAACCCCCGCTCACGATGACCAAATCTTTTTCTGACCAGCTTGCGCCAGTCGAAAGTCGGCTTCTAGCTTCTGGCTACTAGCTGGAAGCTAGAAGCCAGTAGCTGCTTCTACGCTTACGCTTCCTTAAACTTTTTCTCCTGCACGCCCTGGTTCAGGACGACCGCGAGATCCCGTCCCGCTGCATTCATGACCGTAACCAGGCGCTGCGCAGGAGCGTTCAGCATATACAGCAATTTCGAATAAAGCTCTTCCTTCGAAGGCATGGTGGCGAGCGCTTCGATGTCCTTCACCGTCACCACGCGCCCTTCGACCACGCCAGCCTTGAAGGTAAATTCGGGATTTTCCTTGGCGTACTTGGCAAGCGCCTTCGCCAACGCAACGGGATCGCCCGAAGTGTAGGCAATCGAAGTCACACCCGTCAGATTCGTCAGGGCCGCTTCGACTTTCGTGCCTTTGCCCGCGCGTTCCGCCAGAGTATTCTTCACGACGCGATACTTCGCGCCGGTTGTGCGCAGCGTTTTGCGGAGTTCGAAATCCTTCTCCACCGTCTGCTTGGTGTAGGTAGCAACGATCACGCTGGTGACACTCTGCAAATCCGCGCCGAGTTTCTCAACCTGCTCTTTTTTCTTAGCTCGAGTAACCGCCATAATCCAACCTTTCAAACTCTGATGTGGGGACAGGCCTCTGACCTGTCCAGCCAGGCAAAGCCCGGCAGCCTGCCTAAGCTTTATTAGCCGTCTCGATCGCCGTAGTGTCCAAAGAAATCCCCGGCCCCATGCTCGAACTCAGGTAGCAACCCTTGATGTACTTACCCTTGGCCACCGCAGGCTTCGCCTTGATGACGCTGGAAATCAGAGTCGTGGCATTGTCGATCAGCTTGTCCGGGGTAAAGGAAATCTTTCCCACTGGCACATGCACCAGAGCAGTCTTGTCGGTGCGGAATTCGACTTTGCCAGCCTTTACTTCCTGTACCGCCCGCGCCACATCGATGGTGACCGTGCCCGTCTTCGGATTCGGCATCAGTCCCTTCGGACCAAGGACCTTACCCAGACGTCCCACCGACTTCATCATGTCGGGCGTGGCAATCAGGGCGTCGAAGTCCGTCCAGTTTTCCTTGGTGATCTTCTCGACCATATCTTCGCCGCCGACAAAGTCCGCGCCCGCCGTTTCGGCTTCGCGAATCTTGTCGCCGCTGGCGATGACCAGGACTTTTTTCGACTTACCTAGACCGTGCGGCAGAACCACCGTACCGCGCACCATTTGATCCGCATGCTTGGGGTCCACTCCCAACCGCATGGTGATCTCGACGGTTTCGTCGAACTTAGCGAATTTAACTTTTTGCAGAAGCGGAACCGCCTCCGCCAGCGTGTAAGGCCGCGCTTCGACTGCCTTGCGCGACTTCTCGATATTCTTGCCCGACTTTTTCATTGTTTCCCTCGTCTCCCACCGCTCAGCGTTGTTCCGAAGAGCCGTGGTGATTGACTGTGTTAACTGATGTGGGACGGGTCTCTGACCCGTCCAGCCGGGTCGAAGACCCAGCCCCACACTACCCAACTACTTCAATTCCCATCGACCGAGCCGTACCGCGAATGCTCTTGATCGCACTGTCGACCGTGGCCGCATTCAGATCCGGCATTTTCTGCTTCGCGATGTCCTCGATCTGCTTGGCGCTGACCTTGCCGACTTTATCTTTGTTCGGAGCGCCCGATCCCTTGGCAATCCCGGCAGCGCGCTTCAACAGAATCGAAGCTGGCGGCGTCTTCGTAATGAACGTGAAAGTACGATCGCTGTATACCGTGATCACGACCGGAATAATCAGCCCTTCGAGTTCTTTCTGTGAAGTCCGCGCGTTGAACTGCTTGCAGAACTCCATGATGTTGACCTGGGCCTGACCCAGCGCCGGTCCAACCGGAGGAGCAGGAGTTGCCTTGCCCGCCGCGATCTGGAGTTTTACGGAACCTGTAGCTTTCTTTGCCATGATGCCTTTCCTGTCCCGGGCCTGAGTCTAGGGTTTTCGGCTCAGCGAATCCGGACTTTGTTCTTGACTCTGCTACCGCTGATCGCCGTTAGCGCCAACCCAACTGTCGGGACCAATTTCTTCTGCACTGGATCGGCAGCCAACCCCAGCCCTTCGATCGTGTGAACGCCAATCACTTCCATGTCGTTGCGCTCGGCAACCACGACTGTGTCCGGCCCGGTGAACCCATTGCTCGCCACCCAGACCGCCGCGGTGTCGCGCTCGATGATCGATCCGTCAATCGCCCGGAACCCCATCCGGCGCAACGCAATCATACCGGTCCGCTCTAAGCGTTCACGATGGATCCAGGAAAACGCAGCCCCAGTATCCACTAAAGCTTCGACCTCTTCCGCCTTGTCAGGCGAGGTCGCGTTCCAGAAACGTAACTTGGCTTTGAAGCTGCCCATATCTACGCGACTTTCTCCACCTGCCCAAACTCCAACTCCACCGGAGTCGAGCGCCCGAAGATCGTGACCATGACTTTCAAGGTCTCGCGATCCTCGTTGACTTCATCCACGACGCCCGTAAACGTAGCGAAGGGACCTTCGCTGATACGCACCGTCTCGTTCTTCTCGAACTTAACTTTGAGTTTCGGTTTCTCGCGGCTGTCGGCGACTTTGTAGACGATGTGTCCGACTTCTTCTTCCGACAGCGGCGTCGGCTGTTGTCCCGTTCCGACAAATCCCGTGACCCGTGGCGTGGCTTTGACCACATGCCAGACATGGTCGTCCATGTCCATCTCAACCAGCACATAGCCGGGATAGAACATGCGCTCGGATGTATATTTCTTCCCGCCTCGAACTTCGGTGACCGACTCGGTCGGGATCAGCACTTTGCCAATCTTGTCCTGCAACCCGAACGCCTGCACCCGTGATTCGAGCGACTCTTTTACCTTGCGCTCGAATCCCGAATACGCGTGGATGATGTACCACTTCATATTCGGATTCTTGGGCGGCTCGGCGGTCGCATCGGCGCCCGTCGGGTGCGCTTCTTCCACAGTCCCGGCAGCGCTCTCGTTTTTCTCTTCGTCCGACATAGTTGAACTTCTTTCGCTCGCCCTTACTTGTGCGAGAAATAATGGAGCAGGCGGTCGAGACTGCTGCTGATCGCCAGATCCACGATCCAGAAATAAAATGCGAACAGGAACACGGTGATGATGACGACGGTCGTCGTGGCCTGCACTTCCTTGCGTGAAGGCGAGTAGACCTTTCTCATCTCCGTGCGCACGTCGCTATAAAAACTCTTGATGCGCTCCGGCCAGGACCGCAACTTCGTCGTGAGTGCGTTCTGTTCCACCGCTGTCGCCATACCTTCCCACTTTCCTGACTGCTACCCTGTTCCAATTCTGGCAGGGGCGGAGGGATTCGAACCCCCAAGTTCGGTTTTGGAGACCGACAGTTTAACCGTTGAGCTTACGCCCCTAAAAACAGTTCTCAGTTGCCGGTTCTCGGTTCTCAGTTCAAAACCGCCGGCTACCGGCTACTTTACTTCTTTGTGTGCCTGGTGCTTGCGGCAGCGGGCGCAGAACTTCTTCAGTTCGATGCGGTCCGGTGTCGTCTTGCGGTTCTTGGTCGTTGAATAGTTCCGCTCTTTGCACTCGCCACACTGCAACGTAATGATCTCTCGGGGCATGAAAACAGCTCCTAGCTTTTAGCTCTTAGCTTCTGGCTTTTCAAGATCCGGCAGCCTCTCGACTGCCGGAGACTTCTGCAATCTCACTTCTGACTTCTGCAATTACGTGACAATCTCCGAGATCGTCCCGGCGCCCACGGTGTGTCCGCCTTCGCGGATGGCAAACCGCAAGCCCTTTTCCATCGCGACCGGAGTGATCAATTCGATCACCAGGCTCACGTTGTCGCCCGGCATCACCATCTCCGTGCCGCTCGGCAACTCGGCGATTCCCGTCACGTCGGTCGTTCGAAGATAAAACTGCGGACGATATCCCTTGAAGAACGGTGTATGACGACCGCCTTCTTCTTTCGTCAGGATGTAGACCTCAGCCTTGAACTTCGTGTGCGGCGTGATCGAGCCGCCTTTGGCCAACACCATACCGCGTTCGACATCTTCTTTTGCAATACCACGAAGAAGAAGACCGGCATTATCGCCCGCCATGCCTTCGTCCAGTTGCTTCTTGAACATTTCGACGCCCGTCACAACCGTCTTGCGCGTGTCGCGGAAGCCGACGATTTCCGACTCTTCGCCAACTTTAACCTTGCCGCGCTCGATACGGCCCGTAACCACCGTGCCGCGTCCCTGAATCGAGAAGATGTCTTCGATTGGCATCAGGAATGGCTTGTCCAGTTCGCGGACCGGTTGCGGCACGCTCTTGTCCACCGCTTCCATCAACGCGTCAACCTGCTTTTCCCATTTCTCTTCGCCGTTCAAAGCGCCCAGAGCCGACAACCGAATCACCGGCACATCGTCGCCCGGATACTGATAGGCCTTCAACAATTCCCGCACTTCGAGTTCCACCAGGTCGAGCAACTCGGGATCGTCCACCGCATCGCACTTGTTCAGCGCCACAACGATGTACGGCACACCGACCTGACGAGCCAGCAGCACGTGTTCCCGCGTCTGCGGCATCGGACCGTCGGTCGCAGCGACAACGAGAATCGCGCCATCCATCTGCGCCGCGCCCGTGATCATGTTCTTGATGTAGTCGGCGTGGCCGGGGCAGTCGACGTGCGCATAGTGCCGGTTCGGCGTCTCGTACTCGACGTGCGCCGTGGCGATCGTGATTCCGCGCGCTTTTTCTTCCGGAGCGTTGTCGATCGAATCGAACGACCGGAACGTATTCTTCGGGTTGTGCTTGGACAACACCTTGGTGATGGCCGCCGTCAACGTCGTCTTGCCATGGTCGATGTGACCAATCGTCCCTACGTTGCAGTGCGGCTTATTCCGTTCAAATTTTTCTTTCGCCATTTTTAGCCTTGCCCTCGCTTATCTCAGTAGTACTGGTAGAGCTTCGCGAACCGGGCGCGCAGCGCCTGGTCCACTTCTTCAATCTTCGATAGATAAAACTCGCGCATCTGCCCCTGGTCGGAAACCGTCAGCGACTGATAGATCCCACGCGACGCTCCCAGCTTCGCTTCCGCAATCACGTCAATCGAGCCCGCCGCCAGGATCGCGTCCCAGTCGCGGATGCGGATGCTCTGGCTCGCCAGCTTCTTCAAATACGCGGTGACGCGGTCCGCTGCAAACACCTTGTTCAGCGCAGCCTTCAGTTCTCCGAAAGCCTGTTCGTTATCAATCTTGATTGTTGCTTGTACGAATGCCATAAAGTAATCAAACTCTGGAGCGGGAGACGGGAATCGAACCCGCGACCAACAGCTTGGAAGGCTGTGACTCTACCACTGAGTTACTCCCGCCCTCGTAGACCAGCTGTCAGCTCTTAGCTGTCAGCTCTCAGTTTCTTTCCGCCCGATTGTCAGCTTTTCGCTGTCGGGCCTCGACTTCCACTCTTCAAGCATCCGACGATCGCGCCACTCTCCAACGAGGAGATAAGCTAAATAAAAAGCGGCAATCGGAAATCCAGCAGTCAAGACTGTCCGTTCAAGTACTGAAGCGCCAGTCTCGCCAATGGCCAGATTCGGCAGCCACCAGACAAAAAGCCCAAGAGCACCGAAGCCGTACTTGTACTTCTCTTGACGCCAACCCGTGCAGTACCGCGATGCGACCACCTGCAACACAACCCAAACAACAAAACCGGGAATTGCCCAAACCAATGTCTTAGGCATCATCCGCTGTTCCCACAAATCTCTGGAGCCGATGATCAGGATTGAACTGATGACCTCTCCCTTACCAAGGGAGTGCTCTACCAACTGAGCTACATCGGCTCGAAAACTCAGCTGTCAGCTCTTGGCTGTCAGCTCTCAGCAAAACTGAACCGCTACTCCCCGTCGGCTTTCGCGTCCGGATGAATCACATCTTTGCGCCGGACTAACGTCTTCACCGCGAACAGTGCCAGCACCGCCAAGGTTGCCAGACGAAGCTTATCGTCGGTCAGCGTGTTCCAAGCCAGCACTGCGATCGCGACATAGGCGACCATCGCCATGGTGAAGCGGCTTATGCGCATGTCCCGTCCGCCTCAAACTGGTGCACAGGGAAGGATTCGAACCTTCGTACCTCGCTAGGAGGGACAGATTTACAGTCTGTTGGCTTTAACCACTCACCCACCTGTGCAAAAAACTGAAATCCGCCGGCATCCACAGCAAACACACCTTCGTCACACGGTACCGCTTGGTTAGGGAAACGAAATGCAGGAATTCTCGCTCGACTCGAACGTGCTCGACACCTGCGACGCCGGAAATTGCCTGATGGAGTGCGTTACAGTTCGTGCGCCACTCGCGTATACAGCCGCGTCAGCCTTCGTTGTTTCCGGAAAACCGTTTTCCTGGAGCTGGCGAAGGGATTTGAACCCCCGACCCTCTGATTACAAATCAGATGCTCTACCAACTGAGCTACGCCAGCAAACTCGGAAGCGTACCCCTGCGGGCACAATACTTCCTGATCCCTAGATGTCCGGGACAATTATTTAAGATATCACAGGGGTTAGGGGCGTGCAACCGCGATGCCTTCCTGGGAGAGCCTACCCACATCGTATGCCCCGGAGCCGTCCGGCCAGCTCGCTACTGCTTTTCGCTCATGCATTTCAACTTCGCCAGGGACGGTCACCGGGTTTTGCTGGAGCCGATTGCAAAATAAATCAGGCTCCCCAGAAAGACGACCGGCACCGTCCAACCGGCGATTGCCAGAGCGTTCTTTGATTCCATGCCCAGTTCGGGATGGGTCGCGAACAGGCCCCAGGCTAGAGCATAGGCCGCCAGTCCGCCAGCGACTCCAAGGGCGAGGCTGAGAACGAGATTACGTTGCAAGGTCATTTGGCCGGCGTCAGTTTACGATTGCCGTCTGCCTCTTTAAGTAGCACAATTCTCCCGCTTCTACCAATCTGATGAGCGCATCGGCGTCGGTTCCAGAAAAAACTCCGCAACGGCGGCCTCTGAAAACTCGGCAGCGAGCCTGGGCGCAGGGGCTGGCGCGGATGCTCACGCACGCGGGAATTGCGCCGAATGCCATTTCGCTTGCCAGCTTGGTGTTCGCGATAGCGGCCGGATTGTGTCTGGCGTGGACGGCGCAGCACGAAGGGGTCAGGCGTCAATTTCTTTTCCTGGCGGCGGCCGGCTGCATCCAGCTGCGCTTGCTGTGCAACATGTTGGATGGTCTGGTGGCAGTCGAAGGTGGGAGACGCACCGTGTACGGAGAGATTTTCAATGACATGCCCGACCGCTTTGCCGACGTTGCGATCCTGGTTGGTGCAGGCTACTCGATTACGAGTTTCAGTTGGGGGCATGAACTGGGATGGCTGGCGGCGACGCTGGCGGTGATCACGGCCTACATACGGCTGCTTGGCGGGTCGATGGGGGTTACGCAATATTTCACCGGTCCGATGGCAAAGCCGCATCGGATGGCGTTGCTTACGGCTGCGTGTGTGATATCGGTGTTCGAAAATTATCTGGGGTTGGGCGGCAAGATCGTCGCCCTGACGCTGATCGCCATGGTTGTAGGGATGCTCGTGACCTGTGTGCGGCGGACGACTCGCATTGTGGCGGACCTGAAGAAGCGATGAGAGCGCATCCACTGGCGGGCATCATCGCGGGAGCGGCGCGCCTGATCAGCGGAGTGAACGTGCGCTGGGCGGATTCCGAACCGGATCCGCGGCAGACGGTGTACTTTGCCAATCACAGCAGCCATCTGGATTTTGTCGTGCTGTGGTCGGCACTGCCGGCGGAGATTCGCGCGCGAACGCGTCCGGTGGCAGCGCAGGATTATTGGAAAAAAGGTCTGCGCCGGGCGATTGCAGTGAATATTTTTCGGGCGGTGCTGGTGGCGCGCCGGCAGGTCGGAGCGGAGTTGTCGTTAGCCTCGAGTAATCCGCAGGAGGCGATTGAGAACATGGTGGCAGCGATGGGCAGCGACTATTCGCTGATCATTTTTCCGGAAGGGACTCGGGGCACGGGGGAAGAAGTCGGGGAGTTCAAGAGCGGACTTTATTATCTGGCGAAGCAGAAACCGGAGCTCCGGCTGGTTCCCGTCTACTTGAACAATTTGAATCGCATACTGCCGAAGGGAGAATTCCTGCCTGTGCCATTTATCAGCCGGCTGACATTCGGTCCAGCCCTCACGCTCGATCCGGAGGAGCCGAAGCCTGCATTCCTGACCCGGGCACGCGATGCGCTGTGCCGGTTGCGTGAAATATGAAGAATCTCGATCCCCAACTCGTGTGGGCATTCGCGGGCGTGCTAGGGCTACTCGCGATCTCCAGCCTGATCGGTATGGTGCTGAGAGCCGTCGTCAAAAGGCCGGAGGCCCAGGCGACCATCGGCAACCTGAATGCCCGCATCGGCGCGTGGTGGATCATGAGCGCAATCTTCGCGCTCACACTCGCGATCGGCCCTGTCGGTTCGCTGGTGTTGTTCGGACTGATGTCGTTTCTGGCGCTGCGCGAATATGTCACCCTGCTGCCAACGCGGCGCGCCGATCATCGCACACTGTTCTGGGCGTTTTTCATCTTCACGCCGCTCCAGTATTTTCTGATCGCGATCCAGTGGTACGGCATGTTCGCGATTCTCATTCCGGTATACGCATTTTTGTTCGTGCCTACCAGGCTGGCAATTGCCGGAGATCCAGAGTCGTTTCTGCAACGCGCTTCTACGATTCAGTGGGGACTGATGATTTGCGTGTACTGCCTGAGTTACACACCGGCGCTGCTGATGCTGAAGATTCCGGGCTATGGGCGTCCCGCGAAGCTGATGTTGTACCTGGTGCTGGTGGATCAGTTGAGCGATGTTCTGCAATACGTGTGGGGAAAACTGTTCGGGCGGCACAAGATCGCGCCGGTAATCAGTCCGAATAAAACCTGGGAGGGATTCGTCGGCGGCGTGCTCAGCGCTACAGGAGTCGGCGCCGCGCTCTGGTGGATGACGCCGTTTCGTCCGGCAGTGGCAGCCGCGGTCTCGCTGACCATCGCGTTGATGGGATTCGCGGGCGGGCTTACCATGTCCGCCATCAAACGCGATCGTGGAGTGAAGGACTACGGCACGCTCATCAAGGGGCACGGCGGCATCCTCGACCGCATGGACTCGATGTGCTTTGCGGCGCCCATCTTTTTTCACATCGTGCGCTATTTTTATGTGCGGTGAGATGTCTCGGGCCCCGAAACTGTTCATGCGATCCCGCTAGTTAGAGAACGGGGAGAAATTTGTGGCGGTCTTCAGGCCGGGGCAGGGGACACTTGTCGTATTTCCCGAAGATCCGATAGCGGCGGCGCGCGATGAAGCGGTAGAGGGCTTCGCGCAGCGTTGACGGGATGAGTCTTGCGATGGTGAAGAGTCGCCGTATTCCGCCCAGGTGTCCAACGCACCAAAGGGCGGCTTGGGACCGAGTGAGCACCCGTTCTGAAGGCTGCTGAAAATCGGCGAGCACTACTACCGTGTCGAGGTCTCCGGGATTCAGCTCGTAACGCTGAAGGAGCCTCCGTGCAATTTCGCTTTGTAGTGGAGCAAAGCGGAACTGGTCGCGGCGATCATGGCGGATCAGGAATGCGACCAGCCAGTTGCACAGTCCACAAACGCCGTCGTAGAGAACCAAGGTCTGGCTGGGCGAAGACATGCCGCGGGTTGGTGGCTCAGCGGTCATAGTAATCCTTCGCGGCGAAGCGGCTGGGGGAATTTGCGGCAGCGGGCTGAGGTGCGGAGGGGCGGCGGCGGCCACCGACAAGGCCAGGTCTGCGCCCCATTTCCGGGTTGCGGGTTCGCCAGTGAACGATCTCGGCGAGTGCGATTCCGAACAACAGTCCCAGCACAGCATAGAGGGTCTCCATGGCTCACCGCGCAAGCCCGGAAGCGGCCGGAGGGATGACCGGGGGGACGTAAGGCGCACTCCGCCTGGATGGCGATGGGATATGCAGGCCTTTCGCGGTTACTGCAAGAGCGATAAGCAGACCGGCGATTCCCCAGCGCAGTTCTCCTATGATCGCTTGCACGGGGTTCACGAGGGCGTCGCTGGGAAAACTCACCAGCGCGAAAAATGCAGGCACCAGCAACAGGACCACCCGAATGTACGCATTCCAGAAATCGGATCGCTCCACGCCTTTTTCCGATTTCAAGAGGAGTCCGAGCGGGCGGCGCAAACACAGGCCTACAGCTTCCGCAATGATAACCACGACGATGACGCCGATCAGTCCGACAAAGCTGCTATCCATACCTTGCTCCCTTCTCCCGGCGAACCGGGACAACGAAGGCACCAGAAGCTACTTCAGCATCGCCGCCAGCTTCTTCAGCTTGCCGCGGGCTTTCAAAAGCCCGTGCCAGGTTTCGGGGGAGAGTTGGTGGATCTGCTCATAGGCCTCGCTCGAGGCCTCGAAAAACTGTGACATTTCCTGAAGGCGCTCGCGGGTGTAGTCGTCGGTGGGCTCGCGCTCCAGTTGCGCCAGGGACTTGCGCAGCAGTTGCAGGGTGGGGTCCAGTTCGCGACGTTTACGCAGTTCCATGATGCGCACGAACATTTCGCTGACATCCTTCAGCGACTCATAGTGCTCGCGGCGGTCGCCCAGCACGTGTACGGGATGAATGATGCCCCAGCTCTCCAACTCGCGAATCGATGTGCTCACGTTGGAGCGGGCCACGTTGAGCGTCTCGGCGATCTGCTCGGCGTTCATCGATTCCTGCGAGAGGAAGAGGAGGGCGTGAATCTGCGCCACGGTGCGGCTGATGCCCCAGCGGGTGCCCATTTCTCCCCAGTGCAGGATGAACTGGCGTTGGATGTCGGTTAGTTTCGTCATTTCTGTAATAACAGAAATATCAGAAAGATTCGCTTCCGTCAAGCAGGCAGAGGGAGCATACCTAAGCCGAAGAGTTTATTGTAGTTAATGCCGGTCGAAGGAGAACGCGGAGTTCGAGGGATTTTACTTAATCCACAGTGTTTCCAAAACGTACGATGATTTGTGTGTCAACTTCAATCGGCTCTCCGCCCAGCAGGTAAGGCTTGTAAACCCATTGTTGTACGGCTCCAAGGGCCGAGCGCGCGAGCATTTCCGGGCCTGACACTACTTTGAGGTCTTTGATTCTTCCGTCTTTTCCGATGATTGCGTGCATGATCACCGTTCCAACGATGTGGTGAGATTCCGCGATCGGGGGATATTCCGGCTGTACCCGATGGAGTAGCAGACCCGTGACGATACCTTGCGGCAGCTGAGCCCGTTTTGTACCGTCGGGGCCAGTCGTGATCTTCGGAGTAACGTCAGTCACATCTTCGGAGAAAGCGAAGTCGAACGGGATCCGGGTCGCGATCTTAACGGCCTTCCCATTCTGGACGAACGGCTTGAACTTCCACTGTTTCGCCGCGTCCAGAGCCGGCTTCGCAAACACTGGATCTCCGCTGATTACCTCTTCCTTCTCAACATCACCAGTTTCGGAAATGACTACCTTGACGATGACCTGACCTTGAAGATTCTGAGCTTGCGCTTCGATCGGATAAATGGCCTTAACACTTCGCGTCACTTCGATTTCAGTCGAGTCGGCAGTTGTTCGTCCGGACTCGGTGGAGGGCGGCTTTGATGTTGTGGTTTGAGCTTGGCAATAGAGGGAAATGAAAAGGGCTGCGGTCAGCACAGCAAAGCGAAACAAGAAAGCGCGCACTAAGATCCCCCTGCAAATTAGGCCGGAGACACGGCCCTATCTGATTTCCATCACTTCTTTTTCTTTGCCCTTGCTCATTTCTTCCATTTTCTTGATTTCGTCGTCCGTGAGTTTCTGAATTTCTTCGAGCGAGCGCTTTTCGTCGTCTTCGTTGATTTTCTTGTCTTTCATCGCTTTCTTGATGGCGTCGTTGCCATCGCGGCGGATGTTGCGGACGGCGGTGCGGTGCTCTTCCAGAATCTTGTGGAGGTGCTTCACCATCTCCTTGCGACGCTCTTCGGTGAGCGCGGGCACCGGCACGCGGATCATTTTGCCGTCGTTCATGGGATTCAAGCCGAGGTCGGCCGTGCGAATGGCCTTTTCGATGCTGCCGAGCGACGATGGGTCGAACGGCTGGATGGTGATCAGCTGCGGCTCGGGAGCGTGCACGGTCGCGATCTGGTTGAGCGGCATCTGCTCGCCGTAATAGTCGACTCGCACCGAGTCCATCATGTGCACGGAAGCCCGTCCGGTGCGGGTGGAAGCCATCTCGCGGCGGAAGTCTTCAACCGCTTTGTCCATGCGAGTTTTCAGTTGGATGTAGATCTCTTTGAGGGCGGGATTTGCAGCCATGCTGGCTTGCGCCATATTCAGGGGCTCCGAAAGAACGTTTGTTGAAACGGTAGATTATAAACCTAACAGCAGTACCCAGTACCAAGTACTCAGACCCAGACAAAACTCGGTTCTTCCAGGTACTGAGTAGTAGGTACTAGGTACTGGGTACTGTTTCTAAGCGCTGATCAGAGAGCCGATCTTCTCTCCCAGCACCACCTTGCGGATATTGCCATGCTGGTTGAGGTTGAAGATTACGATGGGCAGATCGTTGTCTTTGCAGAGTGAAATGGCGGTAGAGTCCATCACTTTCAAGCCTTGCTTCAGGACGTCCATGTAGGTGATATGGGTAAATTTTGTGGCGTCTGCCACCTTCATCGGATCGGCGTCGTAGATGCCGTCGACTTTGGTGGCTTTCATGATGACGTCGGCCTTGATTTCCATGGCGCGCAGGGAGGCGGCGGTGTCGGTTGAAAAGTAGGGGTTGCCGGTGCCGCCGGCGAAGATCACGACGCGGCCCTTTTCGAGGTGGCGCATGGCGCGGCGGCGGATGAAGGGTTCGGCCACCTGATTCATCTCGATGGCCGACATCACGCGGGTGAAGACGTTCTGCTTTTCGAGGGCGTCTTGAAGCGCGAGGGCGTTGATGACAGTAGCCAGCATGCCCATGTGGTCGGCGGAGACGCGGTCCATGTCTTTGGCCTGGTCGGCGACGCCGCGGAAGAAATTACCGCCGCCTACGACGATCGCGATCTGGATGCCTAGGCTGTGGACGTCCGCCAGCTCAGCGGCGACTTCGTGGATGCGGGCGGTGTCGACGCCGAAACCCTGCTGCGCGGCCAGGGCCTCACCGGAGATCTTGAGAAGAATGCGTTTAAAGACGGGTGCAGACATTCGAAACATAGTCTAGCAGGATGCCACCTGTCGATCGCCGTCTGCCTGCTTGCAGAAAATGCATGCATGGCCTACAATATTTGCATGCAATATACGATCCGGAACATACCTCACATTTTGGATGCTGCCCTCCGACGCGCAGCGCGAGAGCAGCAAAAGAGCCTCAATGATGTTGCTGTCGAAGCCTTAGCCCGAGGCGCTGGTGTGGACGAGCAACGTGCGAGACAGCGGGATCTGAGCGAAATTGCTGGCAGCTGGCAGAATGATCCGGCTTTCGACAGGGCGTTGGCGGCGCAGGACACCATCGACGCCGAACTATGGCAATCGTCCGCTAAGCACGATCAAAGGTTGCAAAAATGAGGCTCGCGCTCGATACCAACCGCTACACGGACCTATGCCGAGGCGATAAAACGGTGGTTAAGGAAATCGAGATGGCGGATGAGGTTTGGCTGCCATTTATCGTATTGGGGGAATTACGGGCGGGCTTTGCGGTGGGCAGTCAGGGTCCCAAGAACGAAGCGGTGCTGCGTCGCTTTCTGATGAAGCCTGGAGTCGGAGTGCTCTACGCGGGCGAGCAAACAACTTATCACTACGCTGCCGTTTACCGGCAACTGCGTACCCAAGGCACTCCGATTCCGACCAACGACATGTGGATCGCCGCCCTCGTGCTCGAGCACTCGCTCACGCTCTACCACCGGGATGCTCATTTCGAAGCACTCGCCCAACTGGTGCGGTTGTAGAGCCAACGTTGGGAACTGGCTGTTCAGAAATCAAAAGGGGCGCCGAAGCGCCCCTGAATTATTCGCCTTCCGGCTTGGGATCAGCCGGTTTGGTTACGGCGATGGTCTCGCCGGCGTCGCCGACTTTGAAGCGAGCGAAGCGGCGGACGGAGATGTTCTCGCCGAGTTTGCCGATTTTCGCGGCAATCAGTTGGGCGATGGTGATGGTCTGGTCCTTGATGAAGGGCTGCTCCAGCAGGCAGACTTCTTCGTAGAACTTTTCCATCTTGCCAGCGACCATCTTCTCCGCAATGTTGGCGGGTTTGCCGCTCTTGATGGCCTGGTCGAGGAAGATTTCCTTCTCGCGATCGAAGTCCGCCTTGGTTACGTCTTCTTTGCGAACATACCTCGGGTCGCTCGCCGTGATGTGCATGGCGATGTCGTGGACGAGTTCCTTGAAGTCGTCGGTGCGGGCGACGAAGTCGCTCTCGCAGTTGACTTCCACCAGGACGCCGATCTTGCCTCCGGCGTGGATGTAGCTGGTCACCGAACCTTCACTGGTCACACGGGTCGCCTTCTTGGCTGCTACCGAAACGCCCTTCTTTCGCAGCAGGACAATCGCGTCTTCCTGATTGCCCTTGGCTTCGGTCAGGGCCTGCTTGCAGTCCATCATGGGAGCTCCGGTTTTTTCGCGGAGTTCTTTTACCTGGGCGGCGGAAATGTTTGCCATAGTCGTGCTCATTCAGACCTCAATTTCGTTTCTATAAAATTTAACCCGCGCTCGACCAGCCGCGGGTCAGATGTCCTGAGGAGCGCAAGCCCCCGTCGGGATTCCGTTCAGACACGGGCACGATGGCCCGCTCTTCCACCAACAGCTAGAACCGCCGCGTCTCGGCCTGCAATTCGTCGACATCTTCCGTGGCCACGGACGGACGCTTGCGAGTGCCGGCGCCGAGCACGTCCTCCATGCGAATCTCTTCCGCAGCTTCGGCGGACAGCACGGGAACTTCTTCCCCAGTCGCTTCGGGGGCTTCACCTTCCACCGGGGCTTCCGGGCTGGCAACGGCCTGAAGTTCAGCCATTTGCTTGTCGCCCATCAGGTTGACACCCTCGGCGATGGACTCGGCGATCTTCGAGGTGAACAGACGAATCGCGCGCAACGCGTCATCGTTCCCTGGGATCACATAGTCCACTTCGCTCGGATCGCAGTTCGTATCAACGACAGCGACGACCGGTATACCCAGTTTGCGCGCTTCGCGCACCGCAATCTGTTCTTTGTTCGAGTCGATGACGAAGATCGCATCGGGCAACCGCGACATGTTCTTGATGCCGGCGAGGTTGGCCTGGAGATGCTTGCGTTCGCGCTCGAGCTTGATCACTTCTTTCTTGGGCAGCAGGTCGTAACGGCCGTCGGTGGCCATTTCGTCGAGTTCTTTCAGCCGCTTCACCGACTTCTGCACGGTTACCCAGTTGGTGAGCAGTCCCCCTAGCCAGCGCTGGTTGACGTAGAACATCGAACAACGCTGCGCCTCTTCGGCGATCGCGTCCTGTGCCTGGCGCTTGGTGCCGACGAAGAGGATGACTCGTCCGGCAGCGGCCAGATCCTGCACGAATTTCGACGCTTCCTTGAACATCTTCAGCGTCTTCTGCAGGTCGATGATGTAAATGCCGTTGCGCTCGCCGAAGATGTATTCCTTCATCCGCGGGTTCCAGCGCTTGGTCTGATGCCCGAAGTGAACACCCGCTTCGAGCAACTCTTTCATGGTGATGTTAGCCAATCAACCTCCTCAGTTGGTCTACATCCGGAATCGACTGCCAGTCGTTGCAGCAACTGCTTTTCCGGATTGCCATTCCCGTCCACCCCAACTCGGGGGAGGTGGGGGGATGAATTTAAACACCAGCTGTCAGCTCTCAGCCGTCAGCTTTCAGCAAAAAACTTATCGCTTACTGAACTGGAAGCGCTTTCTGGCGCCTTTTTGTCCGTATTTCTTACGCTCTTTTTGGCGCGGGTCGCGGGTCACCATGCCTTGCGCCTTGAGCTGCTTGCGCAACTCTGCGTTGAAGAGCATAAGGGCACGGGTGATCCCGAGGCGAACCGCATCTGCCTGTCCCGCGACTCCGCCCCCGGACACACTGGCCAGCACGTTGAACGTAGCGGCCGTTTCCGTGAGGGCGAGCGGCGATTTGGCGCTCGAGCGCTGTGAAGGCGTCACGAAATATTCTTCGAACGCTTTGCCGTTAACCTTGAACTCCCCGCTGCCGGGACGAAGAAACACACGCGCGATCGCCGTCTTGCGACGGCCGGTTCCGTAGTATTGAACTGTCTCTGCCATGTAAGCTCTTAGCACTTAGCTTTTAGCCATTCGCTAAACCGCCGTGCTCTTTAACCTTTCCAGAATTCGCTGGTCCCGGTTTTCCTGAGACCTGACACCTAAGACCTGAGACCTGCTTTTCTACGCCAGCACCTTCACCTCAGGCTTCTGCGCCTGATGGGGATGCTTGTCGCCGCGATACACGTTCAGTTTCGTGAACATGTGCTTTCCCAGTTTGTTCTTGGGGAGCATTCTCGCGACGGCTTGCTCGATCACCAACTCCGGCTTGCGGACCATGCGCTTGTTCATTACTTCCGCGCGGATACCGCCGGGATACCCCGTGTAGTGGTGATAAGTCTTCTGCTCCGCCTTCATGCCGGTGATCTTCACGGCTTCGGCATTGATCACGATCACGTGGTCGCCAGTGTCGATGAACGGAGTGTACTTGGGGCTCTCTTTGCCCATCAGGATGCGCGCGATTTTCGAAGCGAGCCGGCCGAGCGGCTGCCCGGTCGCATCCACGACGAACCACTTGCGAACGATTTCCCCGTCTTTCGGGAAATAGGTTGACATCAGAAATCTCCCAGAATTAAAGAACGTGATGAAGACCGCTGAGTGCCCAATCATTCCACGCAGAAGGCGCGAGGGCGTTCAGGCGGGCAACCACAGGACTTCCAAAGAGCATTAGAATAACGTAGCCGCGCTGCCGTTGTCAACGAAGAGGTTCATCCGCAAGAGGTTACCGGAGGTAGCGGGCAGCAATCAGCCATCAGCTTTCAGCTAGAACCCTCACTCGCCTACTTTCCATCCAGGGCTTTCAGGCACTTTCCGTACAGTTCCAGCAAATGCGCGGCATAATCTTCGGGCTTGGCAGCGGCGCCGCCACCCTGAAAGCCCACTCCACCGCCGGTCGTCTTGCCGTAGCCGGTGGTCATGGCGATAAATTTCATCAGATCGAGCGCGATGTCCTCATTGCGGCGCGAGCCCGTGGGCAGGGCGGGTGTTTCCATGAGTGCGACTCCTTACTTAAGCTCTAAATCCGCCGGTTTCCCAGCATCTGCCGCGATGATAGCAGAACCGGCCGGTGTGGATACCGAGTACTGAGTATGACCGGTGCCGAGAATCAGGGAGCTATAATGCCGGGACCAATCGTGCTCGCGCCCGCGCGAGATCGGAGTCAGTTCCAATATGAATCTGCAGCTAGAATCGCGCTGGGTAGGCGAGGTGCTGGTCCTGCGATGTGCGGGACGAATCGTAGCGGGGCCGGAAGTGGATTGCCTTCACGAGACCATTCGCCAGGAACTCATGCAGCAGCCGAACGTCGTTCTCCAAATGGCGGACGTGCAGTTCATCGACAGCAGCGGGCTGGGGGCGATGGTGAGGCTGATGTCGGCGGCGCGGACGGCGGGTGGCGATGTGAAGATCTGCGCGCTTGCTCCGATGATGGCGAAAGTTCTCGCCATGACCAACCTCCACAAAGTTTTCGAAATTTACGAGACCGAAGACGAAGCGATTCTGGCCGCCTTGCGCGGAAAGCGAACCGGAACGGCGTCGCAATCGGATCAGTCCCAGCCCGCTGTCCTATGCGTCGACCCGTCGCCGGACGTACTCGCGTATCTGGCCGAGTTGCTGAAGAAGGAAGGACTACGTCCGATTACGGCCGGCAATCTGGTGGACGCGCAGGTGCTCATGAAGGCGCGAGTGCCGAAGTTGATCCTGGCCAATGCCCAGCTCTCTGCCCGCGGGAAAACCGCTGCGCAGATCTTCGCCGACTGCTGTCCGGGCATTAAGTTCGTCGACTTGGGAGAGGCGTTCTCAAGAAATGATGCGGGCGAGGCGGGGGCTAACTTGTTAGCACAAGTCCGGGCCTCCGTGTAGTGAGGCGGCTCGCAGCGTCTCTAGCGGCGAGGCAGGGAACCTTGTCTCATCAGGAATGACACAGCGGTGGCATCATCCCTGCGCCTCCGCGGGCGCTACCCTACTTCTACCAGTCCATAGCTGAGCGCCCAGCGCGTGCGCATGTGCTTTAGAGCGCGGTCGATTTCTTCCTGGGAAATTTCGGGGTTCGGTCCTGAGAGCACGAAGGCGGCTTCGAGTTTCGCGGCTTCGAGCAGCTGACGGTCGCGGATGATATTCGCGACGCGAAAACTGGGAATGCCGGCTTGTTTGGTGCCGAAGAATTCTCCAGGGCCACGGAGTTCGAGGTCGAGTTCGGCGATCTGAAAGCCGTCATTGGTTTGGACCATGGCGTCGAGGCGGCGCTGGCCTTCCTCGGAAACTTTTCCTCCGTACATGAGAATGCAGTACGACTTGGCGGCGCCGCGGCCGATGCGTCCACGGAGTTGGTGGAGTTGCGCTAGACCGAAGCGGTCGGCATGTTCGATGACCATGATGGCGGCGTTGGCGACGTCGACGCCGACTTCAATCACCGTGGTCGCGACCAGCACGTCGATGTCGCCTTTCTGAAACTCGCGCATGATGTGTTCTTTTTCGGCGGGGTCGAGACGGCCATGCAGCAGTCCGACGTGCAGGTCGGAGAAAATCTTGTCGCGCAGTTGGCGGAACATCTGCTGCGCGGCTTTGAGTTCACGCTCTTCGTTTTCTTCGATTACAGGGTAGACGACATAGGCCTGGTGGCCCGCCTTGATTTGTTTGCGGACGAAGTCCCAAACTTCGGGAGCGCGTTCGTCGGTGACGGCGCGGGTGACTACGGGCGTGCGGCCGGGCGGGAGTTCGTCGAGGACGGAGACGTCCAGATCGCCATAAAGAGTCAAGGCTAACGTTCGAGGGATCGGCGTCGCGGTCATTACCAGGACATCGGGCTCGCGGCGGCGGCCGAACTGCGCTCGGCTTGGACAGGTCGAACACCTCTCCCCACATCTGCACTTTCTTCTTCGGATTTCTGCATTAGCTTCAGGCGCTGCATTACGCCGAAGCGATGCTGTTCGTCTACGATCACCAAGCCGAGGTTTTCGAACTCGACGCTTTCCTGGATGAGGGCGTGAGTTCCGATGACGAGTTGTGCGTTGCCTTGCGCAATGTGGCGGCGGATGGCGCGTTTGCGGTCTTGTTCGAGCGAACCGGTGAGCAGAACAATCTTGTAACCGGCTTTTTCCAGGATCTGCCGGGCGGAGAAATAATGCTGCTGCGCCAGGATTTCCGTCGGCGCCATGAGAGCGACCTGATATCCATTTTCTATGGCGATGATCGCTGCCTGGAAGGCGACGATGGTCTTGCCGGAGCCGACATCGCCTTGCAGCAGGCGGCGCATGGGAAAGGGCTGTTGCAGGTCGGCGACGATTTCTTTAAGCACGCGTTTCTGAGCGGCCGTCGGATGAAAAGGCAGGATTTTCTTGATGGCCTCGCGGGCGCCGGCGCCGATCTCAAAAGCGATACCGGTACGCGCCCTTTGTTCGCGGCGCTTGAGTTCGAGGCCGAGTTCGACGAAGAATAGTTCGTCAAAGATCAGGCGGATGTGCGCGGGGGTGCGAGAGGATTGCAGGTCGGTGAAGCTCTCGCCCGCATCGGGCCAATGCACTTTTGCGAGCGCTTCCCGCGGCGCGATCAGACTGAGATGGGCGCGCACGGCGGCGGGAATCGGGTCGGATCCGTCGGGGCCAAGATTGTCGAGTGCGGTGCGAATGATGCGGCGGAACCAGCGCGGCGTAAGCTTGCCTTGTCCGGCGGATTCGTAGATGGGAACGATGCGTCCGATTTCGAGCGAGGCGGCGGCTTTTTTTTCGGCATCGTCGGCGCCGCCTTCTTCGTACACGTCGCCGAGAATTTCAAACTGCGGTTGGATGATTTGTAGTTCGCCGTCGCGATCCTGTTCCACTTTGCCGTAGAGGGCGAGCATCTGGCCAGCTTGAAAACGGCCTTGCAGATACGTCGCGTTGAACCAGAGGCACTTGAGCCGGTTGCGCCCCTGGCCAACTGTGAGTTGGAATATCGGCATACGCCGCGTGCGAAAAAGGCCGGAATTACGGACTTCCGCGATGACGGTGGCCATCTCGCCGGGACGAAGTTCGGCGACCGAGCGCGGGTTCAGGCGATCCTCGTAGCGAAACGGCAGGTAGTGGAGCAGGTCGTCGACGGTATTGAGGCCCTTGGCCGCGAGAATTTCCGCGAGACGCGGACCAATTCCCTTGACGAACTGAACGGGAGTGGACGGCTCCAGCATCTTAGGCGATGTTAGCAGGAGGGGAGGGAGTCTTGGCGCAGAGGCCGATGGTCAGAAATTTTCTCGAAGCGCTCTTCGCGGTGGTCGTTGGAAATGCAATTTATTTCCTATTGATGCCGCATCTGCCCCCGGCCGCACGACATTCGTGGCTGAAAGAAGATTGGGGATTGGCGGTAGATTTTGGCATTTGCACCGTGATTTTTATCGCCGTGAAATTGTTGGGGCGCAAGGTATGAGGGGCGAAGCATGTTGAAACCGCGGCAAGGTATCGTGACGCTGGAGCCATATCGCTCTCCGATCGGGAGCCGCAGCGGGCTTAATCTCGATTTGAACGAGAACGCCGCGGGCTGCTCGGAGCGCGTCCTGGCGCGGCTGCGCACGCTGACTGCGCGGAGATGTCTCTAGAGTATCCCAACCGCGAAGCCGGCGAAAAACTGGTAGCAAGTTTTCTCGAGCGTGCGCCCCAGAGCAACTGCTTCTGACGAACGGCATCGACGAAGGTCTGTATCTTCTTTCCGCGACGTATCTGGCGGAGGGCGACGAGATGCTCTTCGCGGATCCGACGTTTGTCATGTACCCGATCTATGGGCACTCGACAGGGGCGAAAGTCGTACGGGTCATGGCGGAGGATGACTTCGCCTTTCCCACAAAAAAAGTTCTCGCAGCAATTTCGCCGCGCACGCGGTTGATCACCATTGCGAATCCCAACAACCCGACCGGGAGTGTGGTTCGGCGCGAGGACTTGCTACGCATTATCGAGTCGGCTTCGGACGCGGCTGTTCTCGTAGACGAAGCGTACTTCGAATTTGGCGGCGAGACTCTGCTAACGGATTTGTCTCGCTATCCAAATCTGTTCATCGCGCGGACGTTTTCGAAGGCCTACGGAATGGCGGGACTGCGTCTCGGAGCGCTCATCGGAGCACCCGAGCAGATTGCTTACTTACGTCGCTTCTGTTCTCCCTTCAACGTGAATGCCGTGGCGCTGGCTTGCCTGGAGGAGGCGATTGCCGATCAGGAGTTCGTCGCGAACTACGTCGGGCAAGTCAAACGGGGCCGCGAGCAACTGACAAACCTCTGCAAAGAGTTGGGTCTGCGGAGTTGGCCGAGTCGGGCAAATTTTGTCCTGGTGCGAATTGGGGCGACTTGCGGGAAATTTGTCGAGGCCATGGTGCGGCGTGGGGTTCAGATACGGGATCAGTCGGCGAATCCGGGCTGCGAAGGTTGCGTGCGGATCACGGTGGGAACGCAGGCGCAGATGGAGGAAGTGCTGCGCGCGATAGGAGAAACGATTGTGGAAGTCCGGTCATGACGGCGAAGAATTCGAATACGTCATCTCCCGCCCGCCGTTGTTTCGGTGATCGCCGTACAGCTTTCGTCCGAGGTGGCGCTGCGCGACGAATAGCAGGCACCCGAGCAGGAGTGTCGCTCCCAGTGCTTCATACATTCGCGTGATGGCGAGGCTCCAATTCTCGGGCGGCACGCCGGTCGTGGCCACGCGCTCGATGTGATCGCGGAGTCCTGCGAGGCCACCGCGAACCAGAGCGGGCACAAGTTGCAGCAGGATCAGGGCCCACAACAATCCGACCATAAGGGCAACCCCGCGCAGAACGGCCAGCAATTGACGCAAAGCCCAGTTCGGCTTCATGCAGGGATCAGACACCGGAATGGCGATGGAAGTTTCCACCGCCCGTGACCATGTGTCCTCCACTCGCGCAGGGCTTTAGCTTAAAATGACCAGTCGGCAGTGCCGATTGGCTTAGAACAAAATGCTGATCTTCCGCAAACCGATCCCCAATATCGACCATCCCGAAATGCCCGCCGATGTCGTGATTGTCGGCGGAGGACCGGCGGGCATGGCCTGCGCTCTTCGGCTGTCGCAACTGATTGACGATCACAACGCGCGCCATCCCCAGTCTCAGCTTTCGAAAGAAAATATTTACGTACTGGAAAAAGCGCGCGAGGCGGGGCAGCACTGCCTGTCGGGAGCGATCCTCGATCCGCGGTCGATGAAGGAACTGCTGCCAGGATTTGAAAATGAGGCTCCGCTCGACGCCCAGGTCCACACGGACGCCGTGTATTTTCTGACTGAGAAAAAACACTACAAGCTTCCGCTGACGCCGCCACCCTTGCAGGACCACGGCAACTACGTCATCTCCATTAACAGTTTTGTAAAGTGGCTGGCGGGCAAAGTAGAAGAGGCGGGGATTACGATCTTTACCGGGTTCGCGGGATCGGAGCTTCTTTACGACGAGAACCGCGTTGTCGGCGTGCGGACCGATGACAAAGGCGTCGACAAACAGAACCAACCCAAATCGAATTTCGAGCCGGGCTACGACGTGAAGGCGAAGGTCGTGGTGCTCGCCGAAGGCACACGGGGATCGCTTTCAAAACAGCTCATCCAGAAATTTGACTTGATGAAAGGCCGCAACCCGCAAACCTATGGCGTCGGCGTGAAAGAGTTATGGGAAGTGCCTTCAGGCAGGATCAAGGCGGGCGAAGTCATCTTAACCTTGGGCTATCCTCTGACCACGAAAGAATATGGCGGTTCGTGGATGTACGGATCGAAAGACAACACGGTTTCGCTAGGCTTCGTCACGGGACTTGATTATCAGGACCCGCGACTCGACCCTCAGCATGTGCTTCAGACTTATAAACAACATCCTTTCGTCGCCGACATATTGCAGGGCGGGAAAATGATCCGCTACGGCGCGAAGGCGCTGCCTTATGGCGGATGGTGGTCATTGCCGCCGCTGGGCGGAGAAGGCTGGATGATCGTCGGCGACTCGGCCGGATTCTTGAATTCGGCGCGGCTGAAGGGAATCCATCTGGCGATCAAAAGCGGAATGCTGGCGGCGGAGACGGCATTCGAGGCGCTGGTGAAAGGCGACTCATCGTCGGCTACGCTCGGAAAACTCACGCGGCGCGTTGAGACTTCCTGGATCAAAGAAGAGCTATGGCCGGTGCGCAACTTCCATCAGGGATTCGAAAAGGGCATGGTTGCTGGAATGTTCTACACCGGCCTCCAGGAAATTTTTGATGGCGGGCTGCGCAACCGCGTCCCGTCACATCCGGGACACGAACGCATGAAGCCGCTGACGCAATTGCCGCCCGATGGCGGTCCGGAGGCACAGCTGCTTGGTCCAGCCAAGGGTGACGGTAAGTTGACGTACGACAAACTAACTGACCTATATCACTCCGGCACGAAGCATGAAGAGGATCAACCGGCACACTTGATTATCCACGATACGAATATTTGCAATGAGCGTTGTGTGAAAGAGTTTGGCAACCCGTGCCAGAATTTCTGTCCGGCAAACGTATATGAAATGCTGGACGATCCGTCGGCCCCGAACGGAAAGCGTATCAGCCTGAATGCCGCCAACTGCGTGCATTGCAAAACATGTGACATTCAGGACCCCTATCAGATCATCACCTGGGTCCCGCCCGAGGGCGGCGGGGGGCCGAATTACGACGGGATGTGAGAAGGTCCCGGGCCGGCACTTAGCAATCAGCATTCAGACTTGGCGTCGGCGTTCAAAACCGCCAACCTTGGGCGTCTCAGCAGACTTCGGGGGTTACCAAAGCTAATTGCCGCGAGCTGAGTGTCAAATGCTAAATGCTGCCTTCCGGTATATACTTCTGGCGGCAGTATTAGTTAAACCCGGCGTTTGCGCCGGGAACGGGGCACGATTCTTAATTTTCATATCGCCCCGTAATAGAACGCTGGCTTCGGGGGATCTTTTTCATTCTTACTCCGGGATTGCTGGCGCGGGACAGGAATCGCTACAGCGCCTCTCCCGGGGAGTCTTTCCGTGGACGTCATACTTATACGGCTTCTGTTTGTCCTCTTTGTCGGCTTCACCTGCTTTCGAATTCAACCTTTTGGCCTGCCTTCCAATCTGGATGCCGCTGTCGGAGTTTTGATCGGCTGCGCCATTATTGTTTTCGAATGGCGTTTGCGGGTCATGAGCCTGAAACGTCTCATCGGGGCAGCGATTGGGAGCATCCTGGGTATCGTCGGAGCATATCTTTTTGCCCTGGTAATTGGGAGCAGCATGCCGGCGAGCCCCACTCGAAGCTTCCTGCAAATCATGGTCATGCTGATCATGGCTTACGTCGGCCTGGCCGTCGGCGCAAATAAGGGAGACTTGCTTAACCTCTCGGCGCTGGGAGGGGTCTTCGGCGGCGAGAAAACGGGGAAAAAGAGTTACAAGATTCTCGACACCAGCGTCATCATTGACGGGCGCATTGCGGACATTTCGGAGACCGGCTTTCTCGACGGCATCATCGTGATCCCGCAGTTCGTGTTGCGCGAGTTGCAACTGGTCGCCGACTCGGCGGATTCGCTCAAGCGCAATCGAGGACGGCGCGGGCTGGACATTCTGCAGCGCCTTCAGAAAACCGGCTCTCTTCAGATACAAATCGTGGAAGACGACTTCCCGTCAGTGCGCGAAGTCGACATGAAGCTGATCGAACTGGCAAAGGTTTACGAAGGCAAGATCATCACCAACGATTTCAACTTGAACAAAGTCGCGCAATTGCAGGGCGTGGCGGTGCTGAACATCAACGAACTGGCCAATTCGCTGAAGCCGATCGTCCTGCCAGGCGAGGCGATGCGCGTGTTCATTCTGAAAGAAGGCAAAGAGTACAACCAGGGTGTGGCGTATCTGGACGACGGCACCATGGTTGTGGTCGACAACGCGCGCAAGATGATTGGCAAGACCGTGGACATTGCCGTGACCTCGGTGTTGCAGACGACGGCCGGCAAAATGATCTTCGGGAAATGGGATGAACGCGCCACCAGTCGTCACGATTCCAAACCAGGCGTGCCGATTCCGGCCCCGATTTCCGCGACCGGAACCAACGGCCCGGTTTCAGATCCGGGCAAAAAGCAATCGCCTTTGCTGGCGGAGCGCCCGAGCGAGTGATGGCCTAGCTCTGAGGCCGTGCCCGTCCCGCACCCATCGCATGCGTCTTTGTAGCCGCCGCATTTGATACTTGCCCGACCCGCTCTTATACTGAATCCCCGCTATGAAGGTTTTTGTCATTGTTCCGGCGGCTGGACTGGGTACGCGCATGGCCTCCCCTTCGGGGGCCAAGGCCAAAGAGAAGGCGCCCTCCAAGCAGTTCAAGGAACTGGGCGGGATTCCGATTCTGGTTCACACGTTGCGCAAATTCGCCGCCAGTCCCGAGGTGTATGAGATCATCGTCGCCCTGCGGAAGGATGAGATCGAGGGCTTCCGCGCGCAGGTGGAAAAGCAGTATCCCGAGATTCTGACCAAACGCCTGCGGATGGTGGAAGGCGGCGAGCACCGTCAGGATTCAGTAGCTAACGCGCTGGCGACGGTGGATGCCGATGCGGGCGATCTTGTTCTGGTTCACGATGGTGTGCGGCCCTTTGTCACGCCGGAAATTATCGCGGAAGTGATCGGGGCGGCGCAGAAACACGGGGCGGCAATTGCGGGCATGCCGGCAGTAGACACGGTGAAGCAAGTCGAACGTACCGCGGAAGGCGCGCTCATCAAGTCGACAATTCCGCGCGCCAGCGTGGTGATGGCGCAAACTCCCCAGGGGTTCCGTTACGACATTCTGAAAAAAGCTTTCGACGATGCCGCTGCCGACGGATTTCTGGGGACCGACGAAGCGTCTCTCATCGAGCGCGCCGGACTTCCGGTAGCCGTGGTGATGGGGTCGCCCCATAATCTGAAGATCACTACACCAGGGGATATGGAGTTGGCCGAATTTTATTTGAAAGCGTAAAGAAGTTCTCAGTTCCCGGTTCTCAGTTCTCAGAAGAACTGGCACCGGGTTGTTCTTTGGTTTACTGAGAACTGAGAACTGAGAACCGGGAACTGAGAACTGACTTCCATGACTCCAGAAATTCGCATCGGCTATGGCTGGGACTCGCATGAGTTCAAAGCCGGCATTCCGCTCAGGATTGGCGGGCTTACGCTGCCCCATGAGAAGGGATTGGGCGGGCATTCTGACGGCGACGTGCTGCTGCACGCGATCACGGATGCGCTGCTGGGCGCGATCGCGGGGCCGGACATCGGGTCGTTGTTTCCTCCCTCCGATCCACAATGGAAAGGTGCGGATTCAGCGGTCTTTCTCCGAGAGGCCTTACGGCGTGTCCGGGCGGCAGGCTATGGGTTGGTGAATCTGGATTCGACTCTGATTCTGGCGGCGCCAAAAATTGGCCCGCACGCGAACGCACTTCGGCAAAAGGTGGCGGAGTTGTGTGGGATTCCCGGCGATTGCATTGGCATCAAGGCCAAGACGCCGGAAGGCATGGGTACGGACAATGCGGCGATTGCGCATGTGTCGGTTTTGCTGCGCGGCTTGGATTGATCCGGAAAGTGAATTGTACCGACGCGTTTCCTTCGGCTTCGCTCAGGGCGGGTCTGCCGGCTGTATCACCCAAAAAATGTAGTGACCGAGAAGTGCCTTGGGTTAGTGGCGACGGCTCTTTGGCTCACCGAAGCGGTGGCGGCGGGGTGCCGCCCCGACGGTGGCGCTACTTTGTTTATTTCTTTGATAACTGTTTGGCAATCTCTTCCACGATTTTGGGACGGAGGTCGGCGAGCACGCTGTCGACGATGCTGGCGATAGCAGTGGGGTCCGATGCTCCGTCGGCCGAGGCGGCGGCGGCCATGGTCTTGGGGCTATCTTCACTTTGTTTGGCGGCTTCGACCGCGTCATTGGAGCTGGCTGGCGCTCCCGAGCGGATTTGATGCCAGGTCGACTTCCCGTCTTTACCTTTGTTTTCCTTGGCCATGTCTTCCTCCCCCCCTGGACTATCTTCCGAACTAGCAACTTCTTCGTGCGTCTGGGTTTCCGCCGTTATCGTGACAGCCCTGGCCGAGACGCCCTCCTCCTCCCGATCTTGCACCGCATCCGCGAATGTCGCCGGTGCTTCGGATTCTTCGGGCATCGCTTCGGCGGGCTTTACGAAAGGCGCTTCTGGCTCAGAAACCGGGACGTCCGGCGTCGCTTTACTCTCTGCCACGGCAACAGCCGACGGTGCGCCTGGGGCTTCAGTTTCTGCGACTCCCGCACTTGATGTGACGGGCTGTTCGTTGGCGCCAGCGGAGATCGCCGGCGCTTCGGGACTGGCGGTGTCGCTGCTCCCGGCCCGCGCGAACGTGCGGAACATCTCGGACTCCAGCGAAGCGGACGCCTCATCCGCATCCAGCGGGACTGCTTCCGCGACCCAATGGCTGCCCGCGCCGCGAGATAATTGGTCGGCAAGAGCCGCTCCGGCTTCCGCCAGGGTTTGCGAGGCGGGAGTTTGCGCGGGCGTGAGGAAGCGTAGAGCCTCCGCCAACTCCTCTGCGCTCGGCGAGGAGCCAGCGGGTTCGGAAGAGGAAGCCGGCTGCGAACTTTCGTCCACCGGCGCTGCTTGCTCTATCGCAGATTCTTCGACTGGTACGGTCTCGATTGTCGATGCTGCCGCGGGCGGTTCGATGACGGGCGCCCCTTCCAACGGTACAGAGGGATCCCCGTCTGCGGTACGGTCCGTTTCGGGCTGGGTCTCCGAGATCGGGCTGACAGCCGACGCGAATTCCGGCTCTTCTTCGCGATCGACGGGGGCAGGCTCCTGCGCAACCGCAGGCTCCGTCTTGTACGCGACTGCCTCGGCGACTTCCGCTTCCACGGTGGTGGATTCCACTGGCGGCGGAGAAACTTCCTCGGAGCGGGCGGCGACTGGCGTCCCTGCGGTTTCGGCGTTTACCGGCTCGACAGCCGCTGGAACCTCGAGTTCCTGTTTGATCGATACTGTCACATCCGGTTCGGTCTTCGCCTCTTCGATCTTTTCTTCAGGGACGGCGAACTCCGGGCGCGGCATCTCAGCCGCGGTCGCAACCGCCGGAATCGTCTTCTCTTCGATTTTCGCTTCACCCGGCGGCGACGGCGGGCCGTCCAGCTTGGCCGCGAGTTCGCTCAAAGCATCCAGTTCTTCGGGAGTGATATCACGGGGAATATCCGGGATGACGGCCGGTTCCTGCGCGGCGGTGGGCGCTGTACTCAAGGGAAACGGACTATTCCCGGCTGGGGCCTT
The DNA here is from genome assembly GCA_963799305.1 of uncultured Acidobacteriota bacterium. GTDB lineage: Bacteria > Acidobacteriota > Terriglobia > Terriglobales > Acidobacteriaceae > Acidiflorens. The sequence goes on from CAWCWX010000014.1 coordinate 240,108, forward strand.
GCCGCCTCCGCGCCGAAAATCACGGAAGTTCGAGGGCGTGACAAAATCGGGCTCGGGTTCGGGTTCGGGCTCTTCCTTCTTTTTCTTGGAAGGAAAACGCAGCCGATTTTTCCAGCCCGCATCGCCGTCATCCTCGGAGCGGTTCACCGAGGGATCACTGGCGCCGAAACGCTCAATTCCAGCCGACGAACTACTGAACCTTCCACCCTCCGATTGAGCCGGTACGACGCGGTCTTCCAGCCGAGTCAGGGCGCTCAGCAGTTCGCTTGCTTCGAATGGCTTTACGATATAGCCGTCAGCACGCACGCGGTTTGCTTCTTCGGGCTTGAACGGCTCCAGTTTGCCGACGGTGAGCAGGACGGGAATGCGCGCGGTTTCCTGCGCATCTTTCAGGCGGACACACACTTCCAGGCCGCTGTAGCCGGGCATGTAAACATCCAGCACGATGAGGTCCGGCTTGAGCTCGGCTACCCTCTTCAGAGCCGCAGATCCGTTGTTCACCGTGATGACGTCGTACCCGGCGTCGGTCAGGATCTTTCGGCCCATGTTCTGGGCTGTAACACTGTCATCGGCGAGCAGTATCTTCCGCGCCAAGCGTGCATCCTTCGGTAAATAGAGAGATAACGCGAAAGTACCTTGTCCACCACCTCAAGTCAATGATTGGTGACCTGGTAACAGGTTACGACCGTTCTAGTCTGTTAGGGGCGCGATGCAGGCTCTCGTTCTGTGGGGTTTTGATCGGTCGCTCTGAACGAAAGGCCATGACCTGGCGCTGACCTTCTCCCAAGCCGAGGGAAAACGGAGTTACTGCGCTCTGGTTTCAGGATTCACTTCATTTGCCCCAGCGCTTCGGCTATACTCCGCGAGTTCGCAAACCTCGATCCTCTGGAGATTTCCGACTGGCCGGAATCAACTCATTCGAGATCGCGACTGCGCTTGCGAACCGCACCCGGCATCACACCGCTTTGCGGCTGCTCCCCTTCCTTTTCCTGCTCTACATCGTTAACTATCTTGACCGCACCAGCGTGGCCTATGCCGCGATCGGAATGGCGCGCGAGTTGGGGTTCAGTGATCGCGTATTTGGTCTGGGAGCGGGCATCTTTTTCATCAGTTATGTAGCCTTACAGGTCCCAGGAGCTTGGCTGGTGGAGCATTGGAGCGCGCGGCGCGTCATCGCCATCACCATGATCGCGTGGGGTTCGATGACGGCTCTGACCGCGCTGGTGCACACTCCGGGGCAACTGTACCTGGCGCGATTCGTGTTAGGCGCGGCCGAGGCTGGATTCTTCCCGGGAGTGATCGTCTACCTGAGCCACTGGTTCGTTCGCGAGGACCGCGCCAAAGCGACCAGCAACTTCATGGCGGCCATTCCGCTGTCGTTCGTCATCGGATCGCCGATTGCGGGCTGGATTTTGGGTCACAAGTGGTTCGCCATCGAAGGCTGGCGCTGGCTGTTTGTACTGGAAGGTGCGCCTGCTATCGCGCTGGGAGTGGTAGCGTTTTTTTTCCTGACGGATTGGCCGAAGGAAGCCGCCTGGCTGGCGCCGGAACAACGGCAATGGATCACGCAGACGCTGGAGGAAGAAAAGCCTACCAATCGCCACCGTGCCCGGCTGGGGGAACTGCTGCGCTCACGCACGGTGCTGTTGTTGGCAGCGGCCGGCTTTTTCGACTATTTTGCATCGTACACGGTGGCTTTCTGGCTGCCCACGATTCTGAAACGGCAGTCTGGGCTCTCCGACATGCGCATCGGAGTGCTGGGCGCCATCCCTTACGCGGTGGCGTTCCTGGCTATGCTGTTCAATGGATGGCATTCGGACCGCACTCTCGAAAGGCGCTGGCATAGCGCGATTCCGCTCTTTTGTACCGCCGCCGGGATGCTGGGGCTGATCGTTCTGCCGGGCTCGACTGCGATGATGGTTGTGTGGTTCAGCCTGACCTGCGCCTTCATGGCTTTTTTCTCTAGTTTTTGGGCAATTCCAACCGAGGTGCTGAGCGAGTCCACGGCTGCGCTGGCGGTGGGATTTATCAATGCCGTGGCCAGCGTTGCCGGGTTTGCCGGACCGTATGCCTTCGGGTACCTGAACACGCGAACCGGAACTTTCTCGGCGGGGTTCGCTGTGCTGATGGGCTCGGCAGTAGTGTCCGCAATCCTTATACTGCTGACTCCGAAGGCGGCTCCTCCTCCGGCGACGAAACTGTAACCCCGGCGCTACAAAAAGCAAAAAGAACCGGCGGCATTTGCGCATGCCGCCGGGAGATTTCTCAAAGCGCGTGTGGGGTGCGATGAGAGCTGTGCGAATTGAATGTAATCTAGCGGCATCGCAAGAACGGCACAATACTGCAAAAACACTAGAGATTGAATAAGACTGTAATGCCTTTCGATTCAGTGCATTGGTAACACTTACCGGTCTTGAGATTGGAATATTCTTCGATTCTCCCGTTCGGCCACAGGATGGTGATTTTCTCCGCTTGATCGCGCTTTCCCAAGCCAAACGTCAGCGGTAATTCGGACTGCGACAGGTAGCTGGATCCGCTCTTCACCATGCGCGATTGCGTGGTGCCTCCGCTTTCCAGCCGAACGATCGCGCCGACGGCGTCGCGATTGGATTGTTTGCCAACGAGTTGAAGGCGGATGCTGCGGTTCGCAGTTTTGGGATCCGCCAGTTGATCGTTGCGAAAGAGGTAGGCCGGACCATTGTTCGTGGTGAGAAGGAGGTCAAGGTCGCCGTCGCGATCGAAATCTGCGTAGGCGAGACCGCGTCCCACTCTCGGCTGGCTGAAGTCGGGTCCGGCTTCGCTGGTCACGTCGCGGAAAATTCCCCTGCCTTGATTAAGAAAAAGTTGCGGAGGCTGAGCGTATCCAACGTTGCCGCGGATGTTTCTCACGGTCTCATCGATGTGGCCATTCGCGACCGCGAGGTCGAGCGCGCCGTCGAGATCAAAGTCGGCGAAGACGCATCCGAAGCCGAGCATGTTCTTTGTAGGCGAGCCAACGCCAGCGGCAATGGCCACGTCGTCATAGGATCCCTTGCCGCTGGCGCGAAAGAGTCCGAGCATTTCGTTGTCGAAATTGGTAATGGCGATGCCTTGTACGCCGCTGTTGGTGAAGTCGGCGGCGTCCACTCCCATGCCGGCGCGGGCTTTGCCGTCGGTGCTGAAGGCAACTCCGGCGTCCACCGCAACTTCGCGAAACGTTCCGTTGCGGTTGTTGCGATAGAGCTTGTTGGGCTGAGTGTCGTTGGCGACGATAAGGTCCGGCCAGCCGTCCTGATCGTAATCGAGCAGGGCGACGCCGAGAGATTTCGAACTGCTGTCGAAGATGCCGCTGGTCGCGGTGACGTCTTCGAAAGTGCCGTTACCGCGATTGTGGAAGAGCCAGCAGGTCTGTCCGCGATAGGCTTCGGGCGTGCAGTAGGACTTGTGTTTGCCGTCGAGGCTGCAAAACACATCGTGCTCGGGAGACCACCTCACATAGTTGCAGACAAATAAATCCAGGTGGCCGTCGCGATCGTAGTCAAACCACATCGCCGAGGTGCTGAATGCCTGGCGATTGCCGAGGCCGGAGGATTTCGTCGCGTCTACGAACGTGCCCTTGCCGGTATTGCGGAAGAGGCGGTTCTGTCCCACGCACGTTACGAGAATGTCGGGAAAGCCGTCGTTGTTGTAGTCGCCGACGGCGACTCCCATGCCGTACAGATTGGGAGCGCTGAGTCCGGCGGCGTGCGTCACGTCGGTGAAAGTGCCGTTGCGGTTGTTACGGTAGAGCTGAAGCGTGGGCCGCGAGGCGCCATGTCCAGGCCAGTCGGTGCCGTTGACGAGGAGAATGTCCTGCCAGCCGTCGGCATCGTAGTCAAGGAAGGCGCAGCCGGAGCCGAGAGTTTCGGGAAGGAATTTTCCGCCGAAGGCGCCGCTGTGATGCTGGAAGTGGAGGCCGGCGGAATTGGTGATGTCGGAGAAGCGGAAGGGAAGGCGGGGCGGATCGGCGGCCCAGAGCGATTGCGGAGCAAGAGCAGTGAGAGCTAGTCCCGTCACACCCCGCAGAAATGCACGTCTGTCGACGCCACGGCGGATGTCGGCACAACCACGGACGTCAACACCACCGTGGAAGAGCGGCCCTTCAGGGCCGCGTAAGTTGCCTGACAGACTTTCGGGCTTTAGCCCCGGTGGCCCCTTGCGCTTCACGGGAGATTCACCAGGCCGTTGCGGATGGCGTAGACGACGAGTTCGGCCGTTTTGTGAATGCCGAGCGCGTCCATGATGTTGGCGCGGTGGACGGCTATCGTGTTGGCGCTGAGGTGAAGGTGATCGGCAATTTCTTTGTTCGATTTTCCTTCCACGATCAATTGAAGAACTTCCAGTTCGCGGGGAGTAAGCGCGGCGTCACGTTCGCCCTTCAAGGCGGCGGGCCGCGACACTGCGGGATCAAGAACCGTTTCTCCGGCGGCGACTTTTCGAATAGCAACGGGGAGTTCGAGTTCCATCGCGCTTTTGAGAATGTAGCCACGGGCGCCGGCGTCGAGCGCCTGCCGCACCCAGGTTTCTTCCGAGTGCATGCTCAGCATCAGGATTGCGGTATCTGGCGAGCCTTCAAGAATGCGGCGGGCCGCGACCAGGCCGCTGATGCCCGGGAGAGCGCAATCCATCACGATCACGCGAGGATTGAGTTGTTGCGCGAGTTTTACGGCGTCCAGGCCGTCGCCCGCTTCGCCGACGACAACCATGTCGGTTTCATCCTCGAGCAGGCGGCGGAAGCCTTGACGGACCAGGGCATGGTCGTCCACCAGCAGCACGGAAATTTTTTCAGGCATGGGTTTCGGCGGCCTCTCGGGGAACACGCAACCTTACCAGCGTGCCTCCGGTTGTGGGATGCAGAAATTCGATGCTGCCATTCACCAGTTGTGCGCGCTCGCGCATGGCAACGAGTCCGATTCCCTGGCGGACGTTGACGGCGGCGAATCCGGTGCCACGGTCTTCGATTTCCAGGTCCAGCGATTCGGCTAGAAAGCGCAGCCGCACCCAGGCTTGTTTCGATCCGGAATGGCGGGTGACGTTGTTCAAAGCCTCTTGCACAATACGGTAAACGTGTACCGCTGCCGCGCTCGACAACGGGAACGCGTCGCCGGACTTTTCATAGGATATGGTAATGCCGGTCTGCCTTTCCACGGTCGGCAGATACCAGTCGAGAGTTGCTTCGAGTCCTGCCTCGTCGAGCATTACGGGATGCAGCGCCTGGGACAGGCTGCGCACGGTTTGCAGCGTGTTCTGCGCGATCTCGCGGACTTCGTGCAGTTCGGTGCGCAAAGGCGAACCCTCGGGAGTGTGCTTTTCCGCGCGGCCGAGCATGGAGCCGACGGCGGTGAGAATTTGTCCGAACTCATCGTGCAGTTCGCGTGAGACATAACGCAAGGTCGACTCCTGGGTCGCGATCAATTTTTGCGCCAGGTCGCGGCGCTGTGCCGAGAGCGCGGCCAGTTGCGCGAACAGGCGGCGGTTAGATTGCATGAGATACAGGCTGGTGAGCACGATGGCGATCAGCGTTGCGCCGAGAAATATATACACCTGGCGCTGCACCCGATCGTAAATCTCCGCGGTGCGGGCGGCGACCTGTTCCTCGTATTCATTGTTCTGCACGAGCAAACGCGCCACCGCCGTGCTCAGGGCTGCCTGACGCGCTTGCAGTGAGATTCGAATCTCGGAGCGGGCTTCATCCTGTTTGCCGTTTTGCGCGAGGGTGAAAGTGCGGGCGACAGCGTCCCAGAATTGAGCCAGCGACGAACGCAGAAATTCGCGCTGCTCGGGAGAGCGCTCCACCAGCGCCACCTGCTCTTCGCGGCGCAAGGCATCGTCGAGATCGTTGCGGATGCGTTGAAACTGTGCCGACCAAGCGGAAAGAGGATAGGGCTCGTCGGCGTCGAGCATGTCGCGCATCGCCAGGGCGAGGGAGTTCAGGTCGTTCTGCACGCGAAGAAGCTGGAGCGAGTCTTTGCGGTTGCGGTCGGCGAGATCGCTCTGGAGCTGCCGTAATCCCTTGATTTGCCAGACGATGTACGCGGAGTAGGCGACCACCGCCGCCAGCGTGAGGACCAGGCCCAGGAGCAGTCCGGCGGTCGGGGAGCGCTGGGGCTGAGGGGAACGCGGCACCTGCTGAGGATACGATGTCGAGAGAGTAACTGCCAGTGTGGGACGGCACCTGATGCATCGATCCACCAAACGATGCGTCCCGAGGTCACGGGTCAGGCCGGAAATTGTTTATCGCACGCATCAGAATTTGGAATTAGACAACGTCCCCGATTGACCCTACGTTAGAACATGACCACTTTCATATCTGTTGAGGACTCAAACGTTGATTTATTGCACGAGATTGGCATCCGGCTGGCGACCACGGAAGAATTCCACGAAGTACTGGGCCGGGTTGTGGAATTTGCTTCCGGGCTGGTGAAGTGCGATTCCTGCCTGATTTACGTTCTCGAAGGCGAGGAATTAGTCTTACGGGCTTCGAAGAATCCCCACCCTGACGTCGTAGACCGCTTGAAACTGCGCGTTGGACAAGGCATTACAGGCTGGGTCGCGCAACATCAGGAGGTCGTGGCCGTACCGGAAAAAGCGGCGCAGGATCCGCGGTTCCAGTTCTTCCACGAACTGCCCGAGGACAGCTACGAAGCCTTCCTCTCCGTACCCCTGATGTGCCGGGGGCGAGTCGTGGGCGTCATTAACCTGCAACATCGCCTGCCGCATGTTTACAAACCCCGGCAAGTCCGGCTGATTTCGACCATTGGATTCCTGGTGGGTGCTGAAATCGAGCTGGCCCGACTGGAGGAAGCGAACTCCCATCTCTCCGAACAACTCCAGACTCGCAAAATCGTGGAACGCGCAAAGGGCATCCTGCAGCGCGATTTCGGGATGAGTGAGGAACAGGCCTATCTCGCATTACAACGACAGAGCCGGCAGAAGCGCAAGGCGATGAGGGAACTGGCGGAAGCGATTGTGCTGAGCGATGAAGTGAAGGGCGATGTGGCTATCCCGGACGAATCGTAGGCTGTGCAGCGGTACTCGAATCCTTTGATAGGGCCCTGAGTTAGGACTCGGCCCCGCTGTCCGCAACAGAACGAGTTGTTGGTGTAATGGCGATGTTACAACAATTGACTTCTTAGGGGGACTCGTAGCGATACTTGTCGACTACCCTACCCTGCTCATTGAAAAACACAGCCCACGTCGTGATAGTAGGCAGCTTCGCGTAGTACAGGTATTCCTTTGCGCATCCATCGGGTACGCCGCCCAACTGGCCGCACGGGCCAATGGTGTCTGGTTTGCCCAAAACTGATTGCACCTGCTGTTGTTCCATTCCCTGTGTCACCCTCTCAAATCTATGTTGGAGTATCGAATCGTGAAGGTAACAGGAAGCCAACGCGGAAAGTAGAATGACAGTCACCGCTGCTGAGAGCGCGGGACCGGGTCGTCTGTACCACTTCTTCGTCATCGCTTGGGTGAAAGAAACCAACACAAGATTACGTGTTGGGCGTCCAAGTGTCGAGAACAGGCGATTTCACCAACTACTCTGCTGGCCCGTCGGGGGCGGTCGCCTGGGGAGGTTGTTGGTGTAATTGCGATGTTACAACAGTGAGGTAGGTCCTGAACCGCCTGATGACCGATTCTCGTTAGCCCCACGGGAGTACCGCCATGATTCGATTCTGCGTACTAGTGCTCCTTCAAGGAAGGCGCAAGTGGCATAGATCACGGTGGAAGCAAGAATGCCGAGTACGAATACAGTCACCACTTCCCTCATGGTGCCGAGAAAGGCTCCCGGCCCAAAGACCTTTTCCCTTGCAAAAATTGCGACATCATTTAGCAACAGGTAGGCAGGGATGAGGAACGATAGCAACAGGGTGATGACGACAATTCGTTTCATTGATTGAATTCTGTTTGAACACTGTTCGGATGCACGCAGGAAGTCAGTGTCGCTCTTGGATGCTCGGAGCGAACTACCCCTGAAAGGCAAGAGCTGGCGTAGTACGCTTGCGGATTTCACTGCCGAAATTGCAAAGACTACAACCATGTAGAGCACGAAGAGCCTATGAGGCCAAGGTACTATGACATCAATGTTGTCCCACCCCACTTGAGGAGCGACTTGCATCTCTGCCTCCAGAGTGACTTTCCCGATTGAGAGCCACATCGGATTAGACACCATTCGGGAACAGTTTGGAGCTAGTTGGCGAAATCAGGCGTTCTCACTACCTTGCGCCGTTTGTTCGCCAAAACCCCGGTCAATGAGTGTAATGGCGATGTTACGCCAGCTATTTTCAAAATTCTCACGGTCCCGTTCCGATGCGAGTAGCCGAAGCCTATACTGCTGCTATTGCATATGTGGCGACGCACTTCACGGTTTTGCGCCTCGGCTCTTGCCGCAGCGGGTCTCTTTGTACAGGCGCTCAATGGTCAGATCAAGATTAATAGCGACCATCAGTGCGAATATGCTTGCCAGGGACCTCGCCCGGCCTGTGAAGTCACTTGGCGTCCTAACGTTACCGCCGTGTTTCTTGGAACTGCGACACAAGTGGAAGAAGAGGACGTGCCCATCCTCCTCGATGGTGAGAAAGCGTTTACCGAGAGGTTGACAGTACAGTTCAAGGTTGACGAATCGTTTCGTGGAGCATCCTCACTTACACTTAACGTCGTTTCAGGCGGTGACCTCTGCGGTTTTCCATTCTCGAAAGGCAAACGCTACTTGGTGTTCGCTGACTCGCACCCGGGCGATCCGCGACTGCACGTGGATATTTGCAGCGAGACGAAGTGGGCCAGTGAAGCCGTTGACGATTTGGCCTATTTACGGAGACTTCGCAGTCTGCGCGAAGGCGGATATGTGTATGGTTCCGTACTTCAGTTCGTTGCTCCTGAAGAACCGGAACCAAAGGCACTCCGCGCAATGAAGGCAGTTGCCAACCAACGAGTGCTTGTACAAGGCATCCACAATTACGAAGCCACCACCGATAGCCAAGGGAACTTCAGACTAGATGGTATTGATCCCGGGCCCTATAGAGTGTCAGTTGTTGCTAGTACTTCCGTGTACCCTAGTCAGAGCCAAGCGATAACAGTCGAAAATAAAGGGTGTGCGATGGTCGATTTCAAGATCGATCCATTCTCGGTTCGGAAAGCAAACTAGGCCGTCCCGCATTGCACATTAGGCGCCTTCGCGGACACTCTCTATGTCACCGTTCAATAGATGATGCTAACTGGCTTTTGCACTTTATAGACCACGGTCAATCAGGCGGGAGCCAACAAGAAGCCGGGAGCAGATTCGCGCAGAGAATCTGCTCCCGGATGACCAGCGATTTAGCGGAGGTGTGTGGGAACCGGGGTATCGCTGGCCAAGGCCAATTTTTTTTCCGCGCTCTCGGCGGGCACGGAGAAGTGGAGGACGGTCTCGAATTCCGGCAGTTCCAGGGTGCGGACAAAACTCTTGTCCCCCTTGGAGACCATCACGAGACGGTTGAGATCGGAATGGCGGGACGATGCGACATCGTTCGCCAGAATCATGAAGCTCGGGCCACTCCCGCTGACGTTGCGCACCGTTAACAGGTCGGACGGCCCCTTGGGTTCGAGATCCTTCCGTGGCTCAGATGTGCCTGCGCCGCAGGGCCCGGGGGTTTCCTGAACAAGCCCCTTAAACAGGCAGAATTGTTACTCACAGTGCGCTGCGTGCTGGATGTAAATCCCAAGCCCCAACCCGGCTCGGACACAAGACAGTTTGAGTTATGACCGACCGGCAGCCTGGGCCAGCGCGAGGAAGCTAACACAGTCACTTACTCCTCCTAGCTAGGGAAGCCAATGATCCTGTCGTGGCATCCCGAGAGGTCAGCGGGAAAGGAACGTAGTATCAAAGTTGTCGCGCCCACCTGCTCTTGCGTTGCGCCCGAGTATTTTGTAGACTCCTCCCGGAGTCAAAAGGTGTGGGTGCCGGATGTGGTGCCACCAGCTGTTCTTGGAAGTTAAGTCGTTGTTCACTGGAAGCCGCACGGTTTTAGTTACTCGCGAACGTTATTCTGTTGCAGAACCTTTCCGCGCCGCGAATAAGTCCCTGTACATTCAACGATCACACGCCTCCATTCTGCTGATCATAGCCGCATTGTTATCCATGATTGCGTGCGGCGGCGGAGGTGGCGACGGCGCACAAGCCGGGCCACCCTTGATCACCTCGGTCACAGTTTCCGGTTCCAGCTTCGCCCAGGCCGGATTGTGTGAAAACTTCACAGCGACCGTTCATGGAAGTGGCGATTTCGACCGCTCCGTGAAATGGTTCGTCAACGATGTCGTTGGCGGCTCCGCCGATACCGGGACGATCAACAGCGGCGGGAACTACTGTGCTCCGCCTCAGCCGCCGTCCAGCAATCCGGTGACGATCAAAGCAGTCGCGAATGGTGACCCTACCAAGGCGGGCAGTATTTCGTCACGGGTAATCCAAATTCAGATCTCGCCAACTCAGGCCCAACTTCATATTGGAGATACCCAGCTTTTCACCGCTACAATGGCGGGGGCAGTCAATAACTCGCCGGTGTGGATGGTCAACGGGAACGTCGGTGGTGACGCAACGGTCGGAACGATTTCGCCAGCAGGTCTGTATACTGCACCCTCGAAGGTGACCGATCTGGCGATTTCGGTCGAGGTTGGACCTAGCGACACGAAGACGGTTTTCGCGTCCGCGAATATGACCGTCGCTGGCCGCATACTGATCACCCCGCTGGACCCGCAAGTACCCTTGGGCGGTACGCAGCAGTTTACTGCTCAAGTGGCGGGGACCAGCGACACCACCGTGAACTGGAGAGCAATCTACGGCACCATCAGCACTTCCGGCCTGTATACCGCGAGCGCATCGCAGTCACCAGACACCATCACCGCCTGGAATGTTCATGCGGATGGAAACACGACCGTGCAGATCACTGCGCCGCACCCGGTGATTACCAGCATCAGCCCGCAGCCGGCAACCGCCGGGCAGCAGATCACAATCAGCGGCCAGAACCTGCAGTCTCCAGTCACCGCCATGTTTTCCGACACCATCGGCGGACAAATTCCCGTCTCTGGCTTTAACTCCAACGGCTCATCCCTGACTGTCACCGTGCCGCAGGGATCCGTAACCGGGCCCTTCTTTGTCCGGACTCAGCCCGGCAATCTGCCTCCTGTCGATAGCAACACCCTCACGTTCCAGCGCCTGGCACGCTTGCGGATACGGAGTCCGAAGAGGGACTTGTCATCGGGAGAGTCCATGACTCTGAAATACGCTATGCTCGGCGATGCCACTCCTCGCACGGTGACCTTTTCGTCGGATATCGGCAGTTTCTCGGGCGCGACGTATCTGGCGCCCGCCAACGTTTCGTCCGACTCTTTCGCTCACATCTCCGCATGCATCGCCGGCACACAGTCTTGCGACACCCTCATGCTCGGCCTGCATCCATTTCGTATCGCGCCCGATCCCGCGCTTGTAGGGATCGGACAAACGCTGCAACTCTCCGCCATTCTCGGCGGCAACGTAACGGGCGCCACCTGGGATTTGCAGGCCGGAGGCGGTTCCCTCATACCCAGCGGCCTCTACACTGCGGGGCCCAGTGTGCAGGATGGTGGCCCGGCCATTGCCTCCGCCACCGCCAACGGCGACATCGAGAACGTGCAAGTAGGCGTGATCGGAGCCTTCCCCGGTTTGGTCAACCGAGCCTACGACTATGTGGACCAGCACGACCCGAACATGGAGGGATCGAATCCGTGGAGCATAGCGGCGGTCGGCAACCGGCTCTACGTCGCCGGATCCAATCATCCCGGAGCGTTCAACGACAGCTATTTCTGGATCGACATCTACGACATCTCCGACCCGCTTCATCCCACATGGCTTAACGCCGTAGAAGCAAACTCAGCGGGCGGGATTTACGTTGCGGGGTCGTATCTCTATTCCTATGCGAACGTCGACATCGCCGTTCCCGGTTTTCCAAATACGATCACGGTCTACAAACTTCAGAACGGTATTCCTATTCTTAATGCGCGCACTGTTGTCCCACAGTGGTGGAGTATTTCGAATACCCAGGGTCTGATTACCCTCACCCCTCTCTCGGACAACTCCCCGGCCGGCTCAGCGGAGGTCCTCGTCTATGACGTGACCAGCGGAGCGATCACCAGCCGCGATCTCACCATCGTTCTGCCCGTGGATGCCAACAGTTTTCGAGTGGATACGGCGATGGCTCTGGGTAACCGGCTCTTCGTCTCGAACATTCTTGACGATCTCTCCGGCGGTTACATCATGACTTACGACCTGTCCGTTTCTCCGCCCCCACTTCTGGGCACGATCGGCGGTCGCAGTCTCGCGTTCTACGCTTCGGGCAACTTTCTGTTCGGTGCCCTCGGCGGCATGGACACCTACGACATCTCCGCACAACTTCCACAGCATCTCAGCCACGTCGACTTCATCAATGCCTGGCAACTGAACGGAACAAAGCTGTTGGCGGTTACGGCCCAGCAGGGATTCCATATCGTTGATATGAGCAATCCGCAGGTGCCCCGCATTACGGCGACGCTGTTCGACGGCATTATTACCGGATACCGACCTCAGCGTGATGGTGGGCAACTACGTCTATGCTGCTCAAGGCGACGCTGGGATCACGGTCTACGACGCGACTCAACCCGGCGGCGGCGTCCGCGAGGCCCGGCTTTTTGGAGGCGGAATCACATGGAGCGAACTTTTTGACGAGCACCTCCGCTATCCATACTTGTACGGAGCCGCGTCGACAAGCCAAGGCGCCACGTTGAACGTCTATGATGTGAGTACCACCCCCGCCACCCGCGTCGGACAATTCTTCGACCCGGATCGCGAGTCGTTCGCGGTGCAGTCCTCCGGCAATTCGCTCTATCTCGGAATGACGGACCGGCTGGATGTGTTCAACATTGCCACTCCCACCTCGCCCGCATTGTCCGCAATCATCCAGTTACCTGTGGTCAGCCTGGCGCGAAAGGACAACACGCTCTTCGCGGGAACGTTTGACCATCGCCTGATCACTCTCGACATCACCAACGCCGCACATCCAGTAGTCCAGAACACACTTCCCTTGAGCGATCTGCCGACCCGGCTTCGTATCGCAGGAAATCTTCTCTTCGTTGCCGCGAATCAGGCTGGATTTCTCATCTACGACATCACGATTCCCGGCTCGCCCGTGCCCCTCTCGCAAACCACCAGCCTAATCACCGTCAACGACGTTGCCGTCGATGGCACCACCGTGTTCGCCGCCGCCGACATCGACGGACTTGCCGCCTTTGATGCCGCCGACCCGACTCACCCCGTCCTGTTGTCCAAGACTCCTATCGCAAGCATCGACCCCTTTACCGCAGGACAGGTTCCCAACCAGGCCCTTTCCCTGACGCTGAACAACAAGATCGTCTATGTCGGGACATTCTTCGATAACGGACTAGTCCTGGGTTTTGACTACACGAATCCGGCTGTCCCCCGGCTCGTGCATCAATACGCGCATGGGGACTTCGTTCTCACCACCATCGATACCATGTTGTTTCATGGCAACGATCTTCTGATCGGTGGCGACCTGGGCTATGTCTATCCATTCCAGCAAGTGGACATGACACATCCCTTCGACAGCATCAACCAATACTTCCCACCCCTGGCACTTCAGAATCCGGGAGCGCTCTACACTCCGAAGAAGCACTTCCTCGACGCCGGCAGAGGCAAGCGTGGCAATCCTATTTCGTATGGTAATCCGCGGTTCTACCGGACGCCTGCGGCTAATGTCCCGCGGCAACGCTAAGGCTGAGTTTGGGAGAATTTTGTTGTTCAAATAAAAAAGCGCGGCTAGAAACCGCGCTCGCTAAGAAATGGACCCTGGTTAGCTGCACCCACTCGTGCTCCCGCAACTCATGCACCGATAGCAACTCCCATTCCGCGTCATGATCGATCCGCAGAAGCTGCAGGAGGGAGCGTCTCCCATGTCGACGATTCCGGACAGGGCGTCGGCGGCATGGATGGAGCCGGAACCAGTTCTCAGTTCTCGGTTCTCAGTTCCCAGTGCAGGTGCGGAGCCGTCCACATCGCCTACTACTTCTGGAGCCCGTGAGCCCAACGCTCGCGGCCTCAGGTTGTCGAACAACAACTGTTGCTGTCCGCTGAGGAAGCGCAGTTGGAGCCAGCGGAAGATGTAGTCCATGATCGACTTGGCATAACCCAGGTCGGTATTGGTCGACCAGCCACTGGGCTCGAAACGGGTGTGCGCGAACTTCTCGCAGAAAAGCTTCAGCGGTACGCCGTGCTGAAGTGCGATGGAGACGGCCAGCGCAAAACTGTCCATGAGCCCGGAGACAGTGGAGCCTTCCTTCGCCATCTTGATAAAGAGTTCGCCCGGACAGCCGTCCGGATAGAGGCCGACCGTGATGTAACCCTCGTGGTCGCCGACTTTGAATTTATGCGTAATCGAGGCGCGCTCCTCCGGCAACCGATGGCGCACGGCTCGGGGTGGCGCATCGAGGTTCTCTTCCAGTAGCGCGGACACTCCTGTCCGCGTCTCTTCCTTGCCCGCAGCATTTCCCGCCGAAGTCTTAGTCCCCGCCGCTGACAACGGCTGCGACTGCTTGCACCCATCCCGATAAATCGCCACCGCCTTCACTCCCAGCTTCCACGCCTGCGTGTAAGCTTCGACAATATCGTCAACCGTCGCCGCATTCGGAAGATTGACCGTCTTCGATATAGCCCCCGAAATAAACGGCTGCGCCGCCGCCATCATCTTGATGTGTCCCATGTAATGAATCGACCGCGTCCCCTTAGCCGGCTTAAACGAACAATCAAACACCGCCAGATGCTCATCCTTAATATGCGGCGCCCCTTCGATCGTTCCAGTCGCATCGACATAAGAAACAATCGCATCCGTCTGCTCATGCGTATAACCCAACTTGAACAGAGCGCCGGGGACCGTGTTATTAACAATCTTAATCATCCCCCCACCAACCAACTTCTTATACTTAATCAAAGCCAAATCCGGCTCAATCCCAGTAGTATCGCAATCCATCATGAAGCCAATTGTTCCTGTTGGCGCCAGTACTGTGACTTGACTGTTGCGGTAGCCGTGCTTTTCGCCGTTGGAGAGGGCTTCGTCCCAGCATTGCTTGGAGGCGGCGAAGAGGGATTCGGGGACGTTTTTCTGGTTGATGTTGTTGACGCTGGCGCGGTGCATGCGGATTACGTCTAAGAATGGTTCGCGGTTGATGTAGAAACCGGGGCAGGCTCCTCCGGGCATGGACTCGGCGGAGGTTACTCCCAGACGAGTTTGTACGGTGCTGGTAATGGGAGCCAGGGGCTCGCAGTGTTCGGCGATGCGGCTGGATTGTAAGTACGCTTCGCCGCACATGATGGCGGTTACACAGGCGGCGTAGTCGCGGCCGGCGTCGGAGTCGTAGGGTAGGCCGGCGGCCATTAATAGTGCGCCCAGGTTTGCGTAGCCAAGACCTAGCGGACGGTAGTCGTGAGAGTTTTTGTTGATCGACTCGGTGGGATATCCGGCGTTGTCGACCAGGATTTCCTGGGCGGTGATGATTACGTCTACGGCGTGGCGATAGGCTTCTACGTCGAAGGTGCCGTTGGGAGCAAACTTCAACAGATTGAGGCTGGC
This sequence comes from uncultured Acidobacteriota bacterium, assembly GCA_963799305.1. Taxonomy (GTDB): domain Bacteria; phylum Acidobacteriota; class Terriglobia; order Terriglobales; family Acidobacteriaceae; genus Acidiflorens. The sequence goes on from CAWCWX010000014.1 coordinate 255,749, forward strand.
CAGGTTGCAGGCGGAATCGTCGAGGAACATGTACTCGCTGCACGGATTGCTCGCGTTAATTCTGGCGGTGTTTTTCGAGGTGTGCCAGCGATTTACCGTGGAGTCGTATTGCATGCCGGGATCGCCGCAGGCCCAGGTGGCTTCGGACAATTTGTAGAGAAGGTCTTTGGCTTTGTAGGTGTTGACCACTCGGCCGTCGACAATGGCTCTCGTGGAGAAATCGGTGTCGCGGCGGACGGCTACCATGAAGTCGTCGGTCACGCGGACGGAGTTATTCGCGTTCTGGAAGAAGATGGAGCTGTAGGCGTCGGAGTCGGGGTGGGAGCCGTCGTATCCCTGGGCGACTAACGCATGCGCTTTGGCTTCTTCTTTCTGTTTGCACTCGATGAAGTCGACGATATCGGGATGGTCGATGTTCAGGATGACCATCTTGGCGGCGCGGCGGGTCTTGCCGCCGGATTTAATTACGCCGGCGAAGGCGTCGAAACCTTTCATGAAGCTTAACGGGCCGCTGGCGGTGCCACCGCCGCTGAGTTGTTCGGTCGACGAACGAAGCGTCGAAAGATTTGTGCCGGTGCCGGATCCCCACTTGAAGAGCATGCCTTCGGTTTTCGCCAAGGTAAGGATCGAGTCGAGCGAATCTTTCACGGAGTTGATGAAGCAGGCGGAGCACTGCGGACGGGTGTATCCGGTTACGCCGAATTCTACTTGTTGCGTGGTCTTGTTCCAGTGCCAGTTCTGAGCGTCCGATTTGGGTTCGATGCGGTCGCAGCCTACGTTGAACCAGACAGGGGAGTTGAAGGCTACGAACTGCTTGAGCAGCAGATGCGCTAGTTCGTCGTGGAAGGTAGCGGCGTCTTCGGGGGTGCGGAAGTAGCCGTCGGTCATCCCCCAGTCGCGGATGGTTTCGGCTACACGGCTTACCAGTTGACGCACTCCTGTCTCGCGCTCGTCGGTGCCTATCTGGCCGTGAAGATATTTGCTGGCCACGATGTTGGTGGCGGTCATGGACCAGTCTTTGGGGGTCTCGACGTCTTTCTGCTCGAAGATCACGTTGCCCTGGGCGTCGGTGATCTGAGCCAGACGGAGTTCCCATTCGATTTCGTCGTAGGGGGAAACACCGGGCTTGGTGAAAAGGCGGCGGAAGGAGAGGCCGGGGGCCTTCTTCTTGTTGTTGGACGTCGTCGGGGTTTCCGATCTTTTAACTTGTTCGCGCACTTCTGGCATTTCTCTCTCTCCTGGATTAGATGATAGCGGCGATGCTCATGATCTTCATGGTGCAGTGGTTCCGTCTCTTCGGGATTCAGTCGCAAATGCAATGCTTCCAGGCACTTACGTGCCGGGCTTTCGCGAATCGTTCCTTCGGGGCTGCGTGCCTTTCCTACCCCGTCGGGCGTTTGCGATGTTCTGCAATCATTTCAAGGATCTCAGGCCAGCACGGGCATGGGCGGGCGCTGGCATATCAAATGCAATCATCGCTTCCGCAAGCCGGTTGGGCTTACGGGGCGAGAATTGCTTCTTTAGTTTGCCGGTAGTTATGTTCCGTGAGTTTTGCGGGGACGGGAGCTTCGGCCGGAGGGCGGGATTCCACTTGTTTCGGCTCGACGGGCGGACATTCGATACCGTGACGGGCGAAGGATTCGGCGACGAGTTGAATCAAACCTTCCATTAGGGGCTCCTGGTGCCGCAAATCATCAGGCCGGTTCGGACGGCAATCTTGCCGGCGTGTTTCTTTTGATGAGTCCCCCGAGGGGATGCCTGGTTTCAAGCCAAGCCGGGGGAAGTCACCGCTTGTTTCTTGTCCATCCGTTTCGGAGGGATGGGTCTCCGCGAAGGGGATTCGGAGCCACCTCGACTTCGTATCGCCCTGTTTTTTTCGTCCTGGCCCCTGGGTTCGGGCTCTTCAAAACTGCTTCGTGGATGCTTAACGTACTCCCGCCGGTTGTGCGTGTCAAGAGAATACCTCTACATATAGTGGCCTGAATGTGCCATAGGTACCGAATTGAGAAAGCGCTTCGAGGCTCGGGCTACGAGCTTCGAGCCAATCGTGACCACGGCCAATTCGACGCGACGGCTTCATGCGGAGGCCGAAATCTGGTGTGACGGAGAGTGGGGCGTCAGAACGCCCTGAGGGCGACTTTGACCAGGACCCCGGGACGGTAGCAACGTTGCAGGCGAGTCGTGCACGGGCACGTAAATATCTTCAAAAAGATGGCGTGGAGTGATGCGGCGCAATCCATCGGAGGATTCCACGAGATAGTCGCCAGTTTGACCGGAATGTTCCCGGCCGAGGGCGTCGGTGAAGACGAGTGGTTCCGAGAGTTGACGAGCGTGCACCAGAAAGCGGGTGCGGTAGACGGTCCATGGTCGTTCAGCGTTCATAGAAATTCACCCCTTGGGGGAGGGCAATGCTCTTTAGCTCTCTACTCTCTAGAGATTGCGGTTGCAGGTTTGGCGGCGTAGAGTGTCGCGCAAAAATGTTGTGCGGCCGATCGCGGCCGCGCGGGCTGGAATTCTTGATGCGAAGTGAAGCGACTGTACGCGTAGGCGAGGCTATGGTCAATTACATAAGAGTGGTGCAACAGCGAAATTCTTTTTCGCGTACGGAAGCGAGGGAATGCGAATCAAGAAAAGGTTGAATGCAGCGCGAAAGCGATGCTGTCGATGGGTGGTTTGGGATGCGCCTGGAACAGAGTCAGGTCTTTTGGCGGACACAGCTGACGGAATTTGCACAGCGGGTGCACAGGATTAGAACAGGCGGGGAGATTGCAGAAGTCAGATTGCAGATTGCAGAAGTGAAACCCTGTGCGCTTAGTGAGTCCGTCGGTCTACCAAAATTCTTAACCACGGGGAGCACGGGGTGACACGGGGGAAGGCGAGTGGTTGGCGAACCAATCGAGGACTCGGCGTTCGAATTCTTCTGGGGCCACGCTGATTGCTCCGCAGTGATCGGCCGCGGGCACTTCCCACAGAACTACAACTGGAGCGGCGGCCTTAATTTGCCGCGAGTGGCGCACGGGGATGTTGCTGTCGATTTGTCCGTGGATGAGCAGTACCGGAGTCTTGGCTACGGCTACTGCCGCCATCGGAGAGACTCTTTCCAAGTCGAGTCCATATTTCCAACGAGAGTAGATGAAAGCGATCTCAATCACGGGGCGTACCAGGGTTCGTCCCAACCAAGGGCCGGTGTGAAAGAACTGGCCCGCGCGGTCGAAGCCAACTTCTCGAAGGTCGGAGAAAGAAGACTCCGCAACCACGGCGCAGAAGATTGGGTCGCTGCCGAGGGACTGCAGCAGTTGGGCCGCGCCCATGGACTCGCCGAGGCCGTAAATGCATTCGGGATGCACGTTGGTTTGAAGCCAGTGTCCCCAATCACGAATGTCGCGACGCTCCAGCAGGCCGTAGGTCAACATTGCGCCGTCGCTTTGCCCGTGGGCTCGGGCATCGGGCATCAAGACGGTGTAGCCGTGATCGAGAAACAGTTCGGCATAGCCGGTCATGCCAATGCGGTTGTCGCCTAGGCCGTGGAGTAGAAGGACGGTGTTGCCGTTGTTGGAGTTGGGTCGAAAGAGCCACGCTCGCAAGACCAGGTTGTCTTCCGTTCGAATGGAAATGTCGCGCTGAGTGGATTGGGTGCGGCGAGCGAGTGCGTTGCCCTCGCTAGCCAGGCCGGCGTCGAGAGGGCGGCGCTGCGGATGCAGCGTCGTTTCTGCCACAAGAATGCCCGCGATGACGGAGAATAGTCCGTAGAGGAACAGCGCGACGATTCCGAGGCGGGTGCGTGGGTTCATGGGCTATCTGAGGGTACGCATGCGGAAGAGACAAGGTTCAGGTTGGCTGCGGCTTGGCGCTAAAGCGCCAGTCAATTCACAGGAGGTCACGGCACAGCTGAAGCTGTGCCCTCCCGAAAACATGGTTGAAAACGTCAAAGGAATCTTGGCGGTAGCGCTAGTGATGGTTTGGCTCGTTCGCGGAGGGGGGGTTGCGCAGGAGAAGGTGACTGGCGACGCGACCGGAACGCAGGTTGTGGTGTTGGGGACGGGAACTCCGCTGGCGGATCCGGAGAGGTCGGGGCCCGCGGTGGCGGTGGTAGTGAATGGTTCGGCGTATCTGGTGGATTGCGGGCCGGGGGTGGTGCGGCGGGCTGCGGCGGCGGAGAAAAATGGGATCAAGGCGCTGGCGGTCGAGAAATTGAAGATTGTTTTTATTACGCATCTTCATTCCGATCACACGCTGGGATATCCCGATTTGATTTTTTCGCCCTGGGTACTGGACCGGGCGGAGCCGCTGGAGGCTTATGGGCCGCCTGGCTTGAAGCGGATGACTTCGCACATCGAGAAGGCGTGGGCCGAGGATGTGCATTTGCGATTGCGCGGACTCGAGGCGGCGAACGCTACTGGGTACAAAGTCAATGTGCATGAGATTGGGTTTCCGTCCGCTGGCACGCGGGCGAGGGCGCCCGCGCCACACGTGGTGTATCGCGACGAGAACGTTACGGTGTCGGCGTTTCCGGTTCGGCATGGGACGTGGAAGTATGCCTTTGGATATCGGTTCGATACCAAGGATCGGCGGATTGTGATTTCTGGGGATACGGCGCCCACGGAGGAAGTGGTGCGTGCCTGCGATGGGTGCGATGTGCTGCTGCACGAGGTGTTCAATCCGAAGCGGAAGAAGATTGTTGAGAGCAAACAGAAACAGGCTTACTTCGCGGCGTTTCATACTTCGCCGGCGGAGTTGGGAGAGATTGCTATTAGGGCACGTCCGAAGTTGCTGGTGCTGTATCACCAGGTGATGGGAGAGACCACGGAGGAGGATTTGATCGAGCAGGTGCGGGCGCATTACTCGGGGAAGATTTGTTTCGGCTAAGGATCTGGGGGTGTATTAAATGCAGAGGTAGAGGTCAGATTGCAGAGGTGAAAACTCTTAACAACAGGGGGCACGGAGATTCACGGGGGAATGCTCTTATGTTCAGGACTCGGTTCAAACTTGAGATTGTCACGGAATTCTTGCCTCCGGCTCGATCCGGGGAAATTCAGAAGGTGATCATTCTTTGCGATGGGATGCCTTCGATTCCACGGAAGCAGTCGTTGGGGGAATTTCTCTCGGAGAAGGGATATTGGGTGTTTTATCCGCGCTATCGGGGAGCGTGGGAGAGTGGCGGAGAGTTTCTGGAGAGATCGCCGCATGAGGACATTCTGGATGTGATTGGCGGGCTGTCGAAAGGGTTTCGGGAGGTCGCGTTCGGAAAGCGGTTTCGCGTGGCTGCCGATGAGATTTTTGTGATTGGAGGAAGTTTTGGCGGGGCGGCAGCGATTCTCTCGTCGCTCGATCCGCGAGTGAAGAAAGTTGTGGCGAATTGTCCGGTGGTGGATTGGGGGATTCTTCCGCGGTCGGAGAAGGCGGAGACTTCGAATGCAAGTTACTCGGCCTACATTCGCGAGGCATTTGGGAATGGGTATCAGCTATCGGAGAGGAACTGGAAGAAGCTGCGGGGCGGGAAATTTTATAACCCTGCGTACCATGCCAAAGAAATAACGGCTTCGAAGGTGCTCATGTTCCATGCTGAGGATGATCCTTATGTTCCGTTTCGGTCGGTTAAGAAATTTGCGGAGCTGACGGGTGTGAAGCTCAAATTATTCCAACGTGGCGAAATTAGCACGGACGTGATGGTGCGGAAGTACTGGCCGCAGATTAGACAGTTCTTTGAAAGTTGCGGGTCGGACAGGAGGGTCCGACCCACACGGGCACGGTAATTACTTTTTGCTGGACTGGTAGCGTTTGTTGATTTCGTCCCAGTTCAGTGTTCCCCACCAGGCTTGCAAGTACTCGGGACGGCGGTTGTTGTATTTCAGGTAGTAGGCGTGCTCCCAGACGTCGTTGCCGAAAATGGGATATAGGCCCTGGGAGAGCGGGTTGTCCTGGTTGGGGGTGGACATGACCTGGACGTCGCCGTTGGGCTTGCCAGCGAGCCAGGCCCATCCGCTGCCGAACTGGCCGGCGCCGGCGGCGTTGAATTTTTCCTGGAAGGTTTTGAAGTCGCCGAAAGCTTTTTTGATGGCGTCGGCGATGGGGCCGGTGGGATCGCCTCCGCCTTTGGGCTTCATGATCTGCCAGAACATAGTGTGGTTGACGTGTCCGCCGCCGTTGTTGCGGACGGCGCCGCGGATGTCGTCGGGGACGGCGTTGAGGTCTTTGATTAGTTCTTCCGCGCTTTTGGCGAAGAGCTCGGGATGCTTATCCAAAGCGGCGTTCAGGTTCTTTACGTAAGCGGCATGATGCATGTCGTGGTGCAGATGCATCGTCTTTTCGTCGATGATCGGTTCGAGAGCCGTGTAGTCGTACGGCAGGGGGGGTAGTTCGTGCGCCATTTATTTCCTCCAAAATAGTAAGGATGCCGAGGTGGGCGAGATGGATTCAGGTGCTACGGACGGGTTCGCGGGCCTGCCCACATCTCTATATTTGTAACACTTTGCGGGGCTTCAGGCGCCTTGCCGGATCAACGGCCAACAGATCTTTACCACAGAGATCACAGAGGTCACAGAGGAATTCACGAGTATTGTCTTTATAATTCCTGGTGATACTTAGGTCACGGAGGGTACTTGAAAGTACTGTTGCTGGAAAACATCAGCGGGGTGGCGGTGTCGCAGTTTCAGGAAGCGGGATTTGAAGTGGAGGCGCTGAAGGGCGCGATGGACGAGAAGGAATTGGTCCAGAAGGTGCGCGGGGTCTCGATTCTGGGAGTGCGGTCGAAGACGCACGTCACAGCGGCGGTGCTGGATGCAGCGCCGGAACTGGTGTCGGTGGGCGCGTTCTGCATTGGAGTGGACAAGATCGATCGCACGGCTTCGAGCGAGCGGGGGATTGCGGTGTTTAACGATCCGCATTCGAATAGCCGGTCGGTGGCGGAGTTGACGTTGGGAGAGATCATCCTGCTGCTGCGGAAGGCATTTGAAGCCAGCAGCCAGATGCATCGCGGAGTTTGGAATAAGTCATCGGCGGGAGCTCATGAGGTGCGGGGGCTGACGCTGGGGATTGTAGGGTACGGAAAGATTGGGTCGCAGGTTTCGGATCTGGCCGAAGCGCTGGGGATGCGGGTGATTTTTTACGATGTCTCGCATGTGCTGGCGCGGGGTAACGCGCGGGCGGTTGGTTTCAAGGAACTGCTGGAGACGGCGGATGTGGTCACGCTGCATATCGACGGGAAGACGCAGAATCGGGACTTTTTTGGCGAGAACGAATTCCGGCAGATGAAGGATGGGGCATGCTTCATCAATCTGAGCCGCGGGTTTGTGGTGGATCATGAGGCGCTGGCTAAGTATTTGCGGAGTGGGAAACTGGCGGGGGCGGCGGTGGATGTGTTTCCTCTGGAACCGGAGACGGGCGGGGCGTTTGTGAGTCCGCTGCAAGGGTTGGGAAATGTGATTTTGACGCCGCATATTGCAGGGAGTACGGAAGAGGCGCAGCAGAACATCGGGCAGTTTGTGTCGGTACGGATGCTGGAATATCTGCGGACGGGAAATTCTCTGCTGAGCGTGAACTTGCCGCATTGTCATCTGGAGTATGAGCCGGGGTCGCATCGGCTGATGCATATCCACAACAATGTGCCGGGCATTTTGCGGGCGATTAACGATATCCTGGCGGATCAGGAGATCAATATTGAACGCCAGGTGCTGGATACGCGCGGGAATCTGGGATATGCGATCTACGATATCAATCGGCAGTGCGACGCGGAGTTGATGCGGCAATTGCGGGCGGTGCCGAATACGATTCGAGTGCGGTCAGCGGGGGAATGCCGGGCGTAGAGATTGCAGAATAAAAAAGGTCCGCAGACTGGCTGCGGACCGCGGTATCAAACTAGCCTCGGAATTATTCGATTCCCGCCAGAGCCTGATTAAGGCCGGGAATGTCGGCTCCCAGGTCCTTGCCGTCGGTGCCCATGTTTTTAAAGGGGCTGTTTGGCTGGAGCCGGTAGTCTCCTCCGTTGCCGTTATCACATTGAACGAAATCCACGTCATTCATGTCCGGCGGAAACATGTTGCCCGCCGGCCAGCTCGAGGCTGGATAGTGAGCCGGCACTGCGACCAGAGCGTTGTTGGTGAAGGTATATGTGGCGAAGCAATTGAAGATGTTCTGGGCCGGTGTTCCGGAATGAGCGCAACTGGTTTTGCCTCCTCCGACGCTCCATAGCGGGTACCCTCCCGTGGTGACGATGTTGTTGGTAAAGACAAATCCGTACATTGGTGGATTGTAGTTTTGGTTCCCCACACTCATGAGGCTGCCATCGGCATCCTGGAACCCAGTCACGTGATTGATGGTAACGGTATGCAGCGGATTTGCCGGCCACCCATTGGACACTGAGAAGAGGCGGGCGGCGCCGATGTACTTGCGACTGATGTCATCAATGACCAAATCGTGAATGCTATAGCGAGCTCCTGCGAGTGCTTGTCCGCCATGGTTGTCGTTTTTCGAATTCTGGCAACCAAGATCGCAGCCTGTAGAAATCGAAATTCCGCCGCCCGCGTGCGCGACGCGAACATAACGAATTGTCACATCGGTAACTTGGCATAAGGGACAGACATACGCGCCCGACCCCGTGTGCTGGTTCTTGGGAGTCAGGAGTATGGCATTGCCGGCCTCGCCAAAGCCGCCCCAGACATTTTCCATGAGGTTATTTTCCACCAGCACCCGAACAGCGTTCTTGAATTCCAGGTGGTGGCGGACGATGAAAGGGTCGCCCGAAACTCCGCCCTGGAAGGGCAGGTTGCCCTTCATCCACTGCCAGGGTTTGAAGAAGTGATTGAAACGGATCGTGATATCGGTGGGCGTGGTGGTCGCGGCCGCTCCGCCGAAGAGAATGGCTTGGCTCGAGGCTTCCAGAAAGTTGTCTTCGATCTTGTAGGGGCCATCCTGATAACCGCCGGTACCTCCGCTTACGGCGTGCGCTTCGGAGCACGAGCCGGTCCGGGACGTGCAGTGAAAGTCGCTGAAGTAGGAATCTACAACCGCGACGTTATTCGTGCGGGAAAGGTTGAACCCATCCTGAGTCTCGTCCTGTGTTGTCCCGTGCAGCCAGCTCCGGTCCAACACGATGTAACTGGCCGAGCCGTCAGGTTCAACTGATAACAAGGTTGGCGCTCCCCTGCCGCCGTCGGGCCGGGTGATCTCCAATCCGATCAGGCGATAATGATTCGCGCCATTGCGGAAGAAGAGGGCGGAGACGAGCAGCTTGGCGAGCACATTCTGCGGGTTGTCGCAGGGGTAGCTCGGACGGCCCAGCAGGGATGCTACTCCTGCAAAACAAGGAGTGATGCGGTGACCCTCGGAGGGTAAAGCACTGTCGGGGGAGCTGGTGCGGACGATGATCCAATGATTGTCGTCGCAAGCAAGCGCGGGGAACTTGAAGCGTCCGGTGAAGGTGGCGCCAGCCTGCAGTTGGATCGTGTTGCCGCATTGGGCGCGGTTCAAGGCTGCCTGCAGATCGTCGCCGGCGTTGACGCTGATGATGGATCCAGGGGCGGGTGTATTCGCCATGGAACTGTTTACGGTTGCGATTGGAAGTTGAGCGGGACCGTCGTAGTTCTGAGCCAACACACAGACGGGTAGAGTAACTGCTGCAACAAGGAGCACGAGGCGAGTCATGATTGACCTCCGGGGTCAAGATCGGGAAGGGCGGCGATCATATCACGAAATTATTTAAGAGTATTTGTCCCTACGCGCGAATTCTTCGGGACTTAATAATTGCCGTCGAAGGCTCCTTCTAGAACGTCCCAAAACCAGACCCAGTGAGGCACGCTGGTTGATGCGCACCGGGAAAATAGCGATTGCGGACCGGCGCACGGAGGCCGGGGGAAGGTGAAGCCGGTAACGGACGACTTGCAGCGGTTAGGCAGTAAGATCCAGCTCCTCTAGTTTATCTTTTTCGATTTTCAATCCTGCGGCGGCGACATTCTCTTCGAGGTGATCCACCCTGGAAGTTCCTGGGATCGGCAACATCACCGGAGATCGTGCCAACAACCACGCCAACGCCACCTGGGACGGCGTCGCGTTCCAGCGCGCGGCGGCGCTACTAATCGAAGCGTCGGCTGCGCGGGAGACGCGGCCGGCTGCCAGTGGGAACCATGGGATGAAGGCCATGTTCTCTTTCTCGCAATAGTCGAGGACGTCGTCGGCCGCCTGGTCGGTGATGCTGTAGCGATTCTGGACGCTCACGATGGGAACGATTTTTCGCGCTTGCTGAATCTGCTGGATGCTTACTTCGGACAGGCCGATGTGTTTGATTTTGCCCTGGGCTTGAAGGTCTTTCAGGGTGCCCAGTTGATCTTCGGCGGGGACTTTCGGGTCGATGCGGTGCAACTGATAGAGGTCGATGCGGTCGAGACGCAAGCGGCGCAGGCTGCCTTCGCAGGCGGAACGCAGATGTTCAGGCTTTCCGTTCTCCACCCACTTGTTGGGGCCCGGGCGGTCGAATCCGCCCTTGGTGGCGATCACGAGATTCGCGGGATAGGGGTGGAGGGCTTCGGCGATGAGTTCTTCGCTGACGTTGGGTCCGTAGGAGTCGGCGGTGTCGATAAAATTGATTCCTAATTCGACCGCACGGCGCAGTACGCGGATGGCTTCGGCTCGGTCGCGGGGCTCGCCCCAGACTCCGGTGCCGGTGATTCGCATGGCGCCGAATCCCAGGCGGGTTACGGGGAGATCGCTTCCCAGTAGAAATTGGCCGGCCTTGGCGGCCAGTTCTTTCGCGGAGTGCGGGATGGGTTGATCGGTCGGCATATTTTTACCTCCTATTGGAAGGACTCTTGATTTGCGCCTCCAGGATCATTTGGTGCCGAGCACGGCTTGTCCCAGGTGATAGGACACATGGTTGGTCCGGCTCAGCAGGACTGCGAGGCGATTGCGCAATGGTTCTTTGGCGAAGTCGGCGTCCGAAACGGCGGTGTGCTTTTCCAACCACTGCTCGGGCCGCAGTTTTGCGAAGGCTTCGGACAGTTTGGCGTTCACTTCATTCCAGGCTTTCCGCACATCACCAGACGATGGCGCGTGGGATGTGGCGTTGTCGGGATTCGTGAGGAATGGAGCATCGAATTCCGCATACAGCCGCGGTCCAAAACCCAGCAGCGGCAACATGGCGTCGTGAACGGCGGTGAGGTGGCCCCAGAGGTAGATCAGACGGTTCTTGCCGGGTGCAATTTCTTTGAGGAGTTGCTCTTCGGTGAGGCCCGAAAAGAGCTTGTCGGCTCTTTCGATGTTTGTTTTCCAGGCGCTCAACGGCACGGCTACGAATCGTTCTTCGTTGGACATCGGTTTTTCACTTCTTTCTGAATCGTCGTTATTCCGCCACCCGGGGCCAGATCATTTCGCCACTTCTATCGCGGGGCGTGGGCCGTAAGCGTGGCGTTCCAGGCAGTGCTCATTGGATGCTCTTGGACGACTCTGGATTCGCAACGGGTCAGAAAGAAGCGCGGCGCAAGCGGTCGTGGATTGCTTCCCAGCCGGGGGTTTGTGGGGGGAGGTCGACGGCGATCCAGTCGAGGCCGGCGTCATCGGCCTCGTGGAGTTTGCGGTAGAGAACGGCGGCGTATTCGAGCGCGGTTGGGGGCATCTGCACTACCGTGATGTCGGATCGACTAGGCGGGTTTCCGAGCTGCAAGTAGGTCCCGCTGCCCCGCTCGGGCACTTTGCCCTCGTTCGCTAATACAAGACGCGTGCGCGGGCTGTAATGGCGGGGATGCATGCCGGGAGCGGGGTGCGCGCCATCAGAAATGTCCTCGGTGGTGGTTATGGTTCCGATCATTGACTCGATCTCGGCGCGCGGGATACCGCCTGGGCGGAGGAGAACTGGCTGCGGTCCGGCGAGAGAGAGGACGGTGGATTCGATGCCGACTTCGCAGGGGCCGCCGTCGAGGATGAGATCCACGTCGCCCCCTAGTCCTTGGCGGACATGGTCAGCGGTGGTGGGAGAGAGATGGGTGAAGCGATTGGCGCTGGGAGCGGCCAGGGGAATCGCGGCGGTCCGAATCAGTGCGAGAGCGATGGGATGCGCGGGCATGCGCAGGCCTACTGTGGGTAGACCGGCGGTGACAATGTCGGGGATGGATGAGTGCTTCTCGAGAACCAAGGTAAGCGGCCCGGGCCAGAAGCGTCGGGCCAGTCGGTCGGCGAGGTCGGGCCAGGTGGTGACCAGCGACTTCGCCATTTCAATGGAAGCGACATGCACGATCAGGGGACTGGTCGGCGGACGGCCTTTCACTTTGTAGATTTGGGCCACGGCTTCGGGATCGAGGGCGTTCGCGCCCAGGCCGTAGACGGTTTCGGTGGGGAAGGCGACGAGGCGTCCGGCGCGAAGCAAGCTTGCGGCGTACTCGATCCCGGCGTTGGGCTGCTCGGACATGACGCCTCTATTGTCGCAGGCGCAGACAACTTTCGATTGCGGCGGGGAAGAGTCTTAACCACGGGGGTGACGGAGGTCACGGGGAACCCTGCACAGGGTTGCGGCGAACAGGATCGTCCGCCGCCCCCACCAAAAAACCTACTTCTTCTTATCTTCTTCCTCGACGCGCAAGTTGTTCTGGACGGAGAACACGCCGGAGACGCTGTTGGCTTGTACGCCGGCGATCTGTTTATCCATGCTGCGGGCGACCACGCCTTCGAGAGCAACGTGTCCATTATCCACGATGATGTGAATGGGCGGGACGGCGCGCATCTGGTATTGGCTGAGAACGTTGTTGCCGTAAATGGAGCGGTATACGGCGCGACGGATACGGTCGTCATTGGGCGAAGTGGGCAGGACTTTGATGTTGTTGACGACTTTCTCCACACCTTCAATGCGCTTCACGACATTTTCGGCGTCGGACTTGAGAGAGGGACGGGCAACCTCCCCCATCAAGGTCACGGTGCCGTCGGGATCGACTTTGTAGGACAAATTATCGAACACGCCGTAGTAGGGCAGCATCACCAGTTCATGGCGCACCTCCCGGGTAATGCGATCAATGCCTTTGGGACTGATGGCGTCGCGACTGGTTTGAGCCGATGTGCTGACGACGGTAAGGGCAGAGATGAAAAGCAGCAACGCAAAGTGCTTCATGGTGGACCTCGCACGAAGAGGATTTTGCAGCAGGACCCAAAAACTTTACACCATTGAAGATGAGAACCGCAGCGCGCCGGTTGCACGAAGTACGGCGAGGAAGAGGATTTTGACGGATCACCGCTTCGGGTATCGCAAAAATCAGATAAGGTATCGGACCGCCAAAGGGAGCGGGCTGGGCGCCCGCTCGACTGCCGGCGGGGCGCCGACGCTACGCTTCGGCGGTTTTGGTTTTGCGGCGTTCGCGGAAGCTTTCGATGAGGAGATAGAGAACCGGGATGAAGAACAGATTCAGAATCGTGCTCATGATCATGCCGCCGAAGACGGTGGTGCCGACGGAGTGGCGCCCGTTTTCACCAGCACCGCTGGCAGTGACCAGGGGCACAACACCGAGAATGAACGCAAACGACGTCATAAGAATTGGACGGAGACGGATCTTCGCGGCTTCGACGGCGGAATCCACGATGGTCATGCCGCGCTTGCGGAGTTGCTCGGCGAATTCCACGATCAAGATTGCGTTTTTGGAAGAGAGACCGACGAGCATGACGAGTCCTACCTGACAAAATACGTCGTTCTGAAGGCCGCGAATCCATTGGGCAGAGAGAGCGCCCAGCAAGGCCATGGGAACGGCAAGCAGGATAATGAAGGGGAGCACGAAGCTTTCATACTGCGCCGAGAGAGTGAGATAAACCACGACCACGCCGAGTCCGAAAAGGACGAGCGTGGTGCTGCCCGAAGCAAGTTCTTCCAGCGAGATGCCGGACCATTCGTGGGAGTAACCCTGGGGTAGAACCTTGGCGGAGAGCTGATCCATGGCTGTGATGGCCTGGCCGGAACTGAAGCCGGGGGCGGCCGAGCCGGTGATTTCCGTGGAGCGGAAAAGGTTGTAGTGGCTGATGACCTGGGGAGCGGCGGTCTGGCTGATTGCTACCAGGTTCTCCAGCGGGATCATGGCGCCGGAATCGGAGCGAACGTAGTATTCGTTGATGTCCTGGGGCTGGGCGCGGAATTGCTTGTCGGCTTGGACGTAGACGCGGTAAGAGCGGTTGTTGAAATCGAAATCGTTGATGTAGGCCGATCCCATGTAGACGCTGAGGGTGTCGGTGATCTGGCTGAGCGGAACGTGGAGGCTCTTGGCTTTCTCACGGTCGATGGTCACGACAAACTGCGGGTCAGAGGCGGTGTATGTGGTGAAAAGGCTGACCAGATCTTTTTCTGGGCGTGAGCTGCCTTGGCGGATGAGGTCGTGCGTGACTTTATCCAAGTCCTGCAGGGTGTGGCTGCCCTGATCCTGGATTTCGTATTGGAATCCGCCGAAGGTGCCTAGACCCTGGACGGCGGGCGGTTCGACGGCGATGACCAACGCTCCGGAAATGCCGAACATGCGCCCGCGAATGCGGTTCAGGATGGCAGCTGCCGTTTGGTCTTTACCCGTGCGCTTGCTGTAGGGCTGAAGTGTGATGAAAGTGAGGCCTTTGTTCGACGCGGCACCGCCGAAGCTGAAGCCGGACACGGCAAAGGTGCCGCGAATTTCAGGAACGGTCCTGGTGATGGCGGAAATCTGCTCGCCGATGTGGCGGGTGTATTCGAGCGAGGCGCCGGAAGGAGCCTGCACGATGGCGATGAGATATCCCTGATCTTCATTCGGTACGAAGCCTTTAGGGACACGTTGGAAGACGAAGTAGGCGAGTCCGAGACCGCCCGCAAACAAGATCAGGGCGAGCGGTTCGTAGCGGAGGAAAGTGCGCAGGGCGCGGACGTATCCGGTGGTGATGATTTCGATGACGCGATCGATAAAGCGGAAGATGCGGTTCTTCTCGCCGTGGCTGCGTCCGAGTAGTAAAGCGGAGAGGGCGGGTGTCAGGGTGAGGGCGTTGAAGGCCGAGATGGCGATGGAGAAAGCGATGGTCAGGGCGAACTGGCGGAACAGAATGCCAGTAGTGCCGGGGAAGAAGGCGACGGGGATAAACACGGCGACCAACACGAGCGAGGTTGCGATCACGGCTCCGGTGACTTCGTGCATGGCGTCGGAAGCGGCTTTCGTTGGATCGTGTTCACCTTCCTGAAGATGGCGTTCGATGTTTTCGATGACGACGATGGCGTCGTCGACGACTAGTCCGGTGGCGAGCGTGATACCGAATAAGGTCAGGGTATTGATCGAGAAGCCGAGCAGCTTGACGAACGCGAAGGTGCCAATCAGCGAGACGGGAATCGTTACGGCGGGAATGATCGTGGAGCGCCAGTCCTGAAGGAAGATGAAAATGACGAGGATGACGAGGAAAATGGCTTCGCCGAGAGTGGAGACAACGTCACGAATCGATTCGCTGACAGCGTCAGTGGTGTCGAATGCGACTTCGACTTTCATGCCGGGCGGGAAATGTTTCGAGAGACGATCGAGTTCCTCGAGACAGAGGCGGTGGACATCGAGGGCGTTGGCCGTGGATAGCTGGGTGACGCCCAGGCCGACAGCTTCCTGGCCGTTGTAATCAAGGTTCGAACCGTAGCTTTCGGCGCCGAGTTCGGCGCGGCCTACGTCTTTCAGGCGTACGAGAGTGCCATCGCTGTTGCTTTTGAGAATGATGTTTTCGAACTGGGAGGGTTCGGAAAGGCGGCCGACGGCGCGCACGCTGATCTGATATTGCTGGCCGGGGAGTGCGGGCTGCGAGCCGACTTGTCCGGCGGCGACTTCGACGTTCTGCTCGCTGAGGGCGCTGACGACATCGGGCGCGGTCAGGCTGCGGCTGGCCATACGCACGGGATCGAGCCAGAGGCGCATGGAGTACTTGCGCTCTCCGAAGATGAGGACGTCGGCTACACCGGGTACGCGCTTCAGACTGTCGCGCACGTAGACGTCCAGATAGTTGCTCATGAAGAGCCGGTCGTAGCGGTGGTCAGGAGAGAAGACGGCGGCGCCGAAGACGAAGTTCTGCGAGCTTTTCTGGACGGTGATGCCGACTTGCTTGACGGCGTTGGGGAGGCGTCCCTGAGCGGTGTTGACGCGGTTCTGAATATCGACTGAGGCCAGGTCGGGATTGCGGGTGAGGTCGAAGGTGGCAGTGATGGAGCTGACGCCGTCGTTGGTGGAGGAAGAAGTGATGTACTTCATCCCCTCGGCGCCGTTGATCTGCTGCTCGAGTGGCGTGGTAACGGCCGATTCGACAGTCTGGGCGCTGGCTCCGGTATATACGCTGGTCACACTGACCTGGGGAGGCGCGAGGGTCGGGAACTGGGAGATCGGCAGAGTGGGGATGACGGAAGCGCCGGCCAGAATAATCAGCAGGGCGCAGACGGTCGAGAAAACCGGGCGATGTATAAAAAAATCAACCATAGGAAAAGTCGTTGGTCGTTAGTCGGTGGTCGTTAGTCGGTGGTCGTTTCGTCTTCGATTCCGAATGTGAGAAGCATTTTCAATATGCCTGGGGCTAAAGCCCGGGTCTCTATTTGCGCCTGGCGGTAGGGCTGAAGCCGCGCCCTCCGGTGATGCTTTCTACCTCGGGCCAGGGTTAACTCTTGGCTTCTTGCGGGACTACTGGAATGCCGTCGACTAAGAACTGGGTACCAGTGACTACAACTTTGTCGCCAGGCTTGATGCCGTCGAGGACAACGTAGTCGTTGCCGACGATCTGGCCAATCTGCAAAGCCTTTTGGTGGACCACGAATCCGCCCTTGGAATCGGACTCGGCCACGAAGGCGAAATACAGGCCACCGATGCGGGAGACGGCGAGGATCGGTACCACCGGACGCTGCTCCGTTCCCCAGACAATGCGGGCGCGGATAAATTGCGCGTTGCGCAGGACGGCGTTGTTGTTGGGAACTTGAGCTTTTGCGAGAACCGTCTGGGTGGCGGTGTCAACCTGGGGCGAGATGAAGGTAATGCGGCTGTGGGCGAGCAGCTTGTCGTTCGAATCCACCAGTTCCACGGGAAGATTCACCTTGAGCTGGCCGCTCTTTTCCACGGGAACGTAGACGTAGGCCTCGAGGGTTCCGGGGCGGTCGACGGTGGTGAGTTCCGTTGTGGTCTGGACGCGGTCACCAACGCGGACGGGAACGTCGCCGACGATGCCGGCGCGGGAGGCGACAACCTGATAGTAGTGGAGCTGGACCTGTTGCTCGCGGACGTTGGCGCTCAGGGCCTGGAGTTGGGACTTGGCGGCGTCAACGGTGGCGCGTGCCTGGTCGAGATCCTGGCGACTGACGACACCGGCATTGGCCAGGCCTTCGATGCGATCGTAATTCTGCTGTGCCCATTTGACCTGCGCTTCCTGGGCGGAACGAGCGTCTTCCTGACTCTTGACCGTGGCCTGCTGTTTCGAGGGATCGATCTGCATCAGGGGCGCGCCATCGGCTACATGCTGGCCGGAATGGACGAAGATCTGGGTGATGATGCCTTCCACCTGGGGATTGATGACCGCGGTTTCGCGGGACTTGAGAGTGGCGACATATTCGGTCGTGTCGTCGACCTTCGCAGGTTGGGCGGTTTTGACCTGGACCGGCATAGCCTGGGGGCCGCCGGCCTGCGCCTTTTTATTGTCCGCGCAGGCTACGGTCAGCAGCAGAAGCGCTCCGAGGAAAAACAGGGCAGCGGAAAGCTTCGAGAATCGAAATGAGAATCTATTCATGTTGTTCATCTCTCTATTTACCAGAAAGCTGCCACAGCTAAAGGCTGCTGCGGGGAGACTGAATGAGGACCGAAACGCACGCTGAAACGCGAGATCGATATTAAAACGACTTGACGGCAGGACCAAACTAAAGGGTCATGCCCTTCCCCATACCATTGCAATGACCCCCATCCGCGGGGTCCTAGCCATGACATTGTAGAAGTTAGTAGATTCAGGAGGGTTGCCGAACGCTCCTAACAATTTACGGGGTCTGCTAGGCTGTTTGGTCATGAAACCGAGCCGCAGTTTTGCCAGCGACAACAATGCCGTGGTGCATCCGGAGGTGCTGGGGGCCATTGCGCGTGCCAACCACGGGCACGTGGTGGGGTATGGGGACGATCCTTACACGGAATCGGCTGTGCGCAGGTTTCGGGAGGAGTTCGGCGGGGACGTGGAAGTGTTCTTTGTGTTCAACGGAACGGCCGCGAACTGCCTGAGCCTGCATGCTTTGACGCGTCCTTATCATGCCGTGTTGTGCTCGGAGATGTCGCATATTTATAGCGACGAGTGCGGGGCTCCGGAAAAACTCACGGGGTGCAAGCTGATTCCTTTGGCGGCGCCGATGGGAAAGCTTACGCCTGAGATTGTAGAGCGTGCGTATCACGGTATCGGCGATCAGCATCATGTGCAGCCGCGAGTGATTTCTATCACCCAATCCACCGAATCGGGGACTGTATATCAGGAGGGCGAAGTCGCGGCCCTGGCGCGATTCGCGCACGAGCGAGATATGTTCCTGCACATGGATGGGGCGCGGATTTCGAACGCGGCGGTGGCTCGGGGGTTGACGCTGCGGGAGGCGACGCGCGATCTGGGAGTCGACGTGTTGTCTTTTGGCGGCACCAAGAATGGGCTGATGGGAGCGGAAGCGGTGGTGTTCTTTCGTCCGGAACTGGCGCGGGATTTTCTTTTTACCCGCAAGCAGGGGATGCAACTGGCGTCGAAGATGCGGTTTCTGGCGGTGCAGATGGAGGCATTGCTGACGGATGGTCTGTGGCGGCGCAATGCGGAGCATTCGAATCGGATGGCTAAGCTGTTGGAGGCCGAAATCAGAAAAATCGAGGGCGTGAAGATCGTTTACCCGGTTGAGGCGAACGGGGTGTTTGCGCAGATTCCACAGCATGCCATCAAGAAGATTCAGGAACGGTATTTTTTCTATCCGTGGATCGAGGAAGAGTCGGTGGTGCGCTGGATGTGCTCGCTCGATACAACGGAAGAAGATGTGCGGCAGTTTGCGGCGTTTGTAAAAGAGACGGTCGCGGAGTAATCGATGGAGCGCGAACGATTCGTCGATTTGGTGGAGGAGGTGCTGGACGCGTTGCCGGAGCAATTTCGGGAGCGCATTCAGAATCTTGCCGTGATGGTCGAGGATCGGCCTGCGGAGAACATCGCGCAGAGTCGAAAGGGCCTGGTGCTCGGGGTTTATCAGGGGGTGCCGGCGACGCAGAAGAGTGTGTTTGACATGTCTTATGGTCCGGACCGCATTGTGATTTATCAGAAGAATATTGAGGCAGTGTGTTCGACCGAGGCGGAGATTCGTCACGAGGTACGGCAGACGGTGTTGCATGAACTGGGGCACTATTTTGGGATGGATGAAGAGCAATTGAAAGACGTTTAGTTCCGGGCGCCTCGCACTACGGGCTGCGGGCTGCGTGCTTCGAGTTTTCGTCGTACTCTGGGAGAGTCCGACCCACATACTCCCGGACCAGACCCCCTTCACGGCTTGATTACCTTGGTAACTGTCCGCTGGAGGCTTCCACACGGATAATGAGGAACCCCCCTGAGCAGTTGAGAACACCCTCATGTCAACCGCAGCCCGAACCTCGCGCGGCGATCCTCATCCGATGGCGGAGGCTTTGTCGCTTCTCGACAAGGCGGTCCTGGAGATGATCCGTTCGCAGCAGCCATTGCCGCGGGTGCTGGAAGGGCTGTGTTTGAAAATCGAGGAACAATCGGCGGGGCTGCTGTGTTCGGTTCTTCTGCTTGATTCCGATGGAATCACGCTGCGGGATGGAGCCGGTCCGAGTCTGCCGTCCGAATACCGGCGCGCACTTGATGGGGTGCAAATCGGGCCGAACGTGGGATCGTGCGGAACGGCGGCATACCGGCGGCAGCCGGTGGTGGTGTCGGACATCGCGAAGGATGCTTTGTGGGCGGAGTATAAAGATCTGAGCTTGCGGCACGGTCTGCGGGCCTGCTGGTCGATGCCGATTGCGTCGCATGACGGAAGCGTTCTCGGGACATTTGCCTGCTACTATCGCGAGCCGCGGGAACCCGATTCGCACCATCTGCAACTGATCGACCGGGCCACACACCTGGCGGGGATCGCGATTGAGCATCACCGGGCCAAAACCGAACTGAGGTCCGCGGAAACGCGCTATCGGACGCTGGTAGAGCGCTTGCCTGCGATCACCTACGTTGCGGAGGTCGGGATCGAAGGACCGTGGCAATTCGTGAGCCCGCAGATCGCGTCGATTCTCGGTTTTTCGGCGGAGGAATGGATGGCGAATCCGGGACTGTGGATAAGCCGCATCCACGAGGAGGATCGCGACATTGCCATCGCCGCCGAGAAACGGGTGCAGGCGACAGGCCAGTTGTATAAAGCGGAATATCGTATGCGGGCCCGGGACGGGAGAATTCTGTGGTTTCGTGACGAAGCGAACCTGCTGGAGGGGACAGCCGGAGCGAAGCCGGTAATGCAAGGCGTTTTGTACGATATTACGGAACATCGCCGCATGGAAGATCGGCTGCTTCAGGCGCAGAAGATGGAGGCGGTGGGACAGCTGGCCGGCGGCGTCGCGCACGATTTCAACAATCTCCTGATGGTGATGGGAGCGCACATCGACCGTATTCGGGACCGCCTGCTCCCCGACGATCCTTTAAGCGCGGACGCGGCGGAAGTTCACAACGCGGTGCAGCGGGCGGCGGCGCTCACCAGTCAACTGCTGGCCTTCAGCCGGAAACAGTTTCTCCAGCCGCGGGTGCTGGATATTTCTTCGGTGCTGAACGGCGTGGCCAGAATGCTGGCGCGCCTGCTGGCGGAAAATATCGCGCTCAAGATTGAACTGCAGGATGATCTGCCTCGAGTCAAGGTGGACCAGGCTCAACTGGAACAAGCGGTGCTCAACCTCGCCCTGAACGCGCGGGACGCGATGCCGGAGGGCGGCTCTCTTACCATTCAAGCCGGCAGCATGCGCTTCAGTGAAGCACAGAACTGGCAGCACTCATCGCTGCAACCGGGCGATTACGTGATGCTGGCCGTCACCGATACCGGAAGCGGCATGGATAGGGCGACGCAGGCGCGAATTTTCGAACCGTTCTTTACCACCAAGGCGCCGGGAAAGGGCACGGGGCTGGGCCTGCCCATGGTGTATGGCGTTATCAAACAGAGCGGAGGAGCGATTTCGGTTTACAGTGAGCCGGGTCAGGGCACGACGTTCAAAATATTTCTTCCGCAATGTGAGAGCGAGCCTGCCGCGGACGCAAAACAACCGCCGGCGGCAGAAGCCAGCGGAACGGAAACCATTCTGCTGGTCGAAGATCAGGTTGCGATTCGCGAGGTGGCAGGAGCGTATCTGACAGGGCTGGGTTACCACGTATTGGCCGCGCCCGACGGCGAGGCGGCGTTAAGAATCGCCGAGACACAGCAGAAGCGCATTGACCTGGTGGTGACCGACATCGTGATGCCGAATATGGGTGGCCGGGAACTGGCAACGCATATTACGCGGCTGTATCCCCATGCCAGGGTGCTATACATGTCGGGGTATCCGGACTTCGCGGTTCGCCAGTCGGAAGGGTTGTCCGAACATGCCGAGGTGCTACAGAAGCCTTTCTCACTGAAAAGCCTGGCCGGCAAAGCGCGGCAGTTATTGGATAACAGCCCGGCTGGGAAGTAGATCCTGCACGAGAGATTTTCTTTCACCCCTTCTGGGCCCGATCATTTCCATCCTTGAGCCACGGCTTGCGCCCGTGGGGCTGTAATCTTGGCGCCGCTTCGCGGCAGGTATCCTCCGCCGTTCGGGAATTATTGACTTTGGGATTTGACGCCGCTTTCACGGTGGGCGGTTTCGCCGAGCGCTTCGGGAGAGTCGGTCCAACATTCTTTGCGAAAGGCTGCGTCGGAGAGGGCGCCGGTGTTCCAGCGATGCAAGGCGTCGGTGGTGGCGGCGACCATGCCGCCGTCGGCGGCATCGATGATGAGGACCACGCCATCTACTTTCATGTTGCCGCGGGTGACGTTGTCGTAGGTGGCGCGAAACATGGAGCGGGCCAATTCCCAGCGGCCCATGGCTGCGCCGGAGCCGGGCCTCACCCAGGCGATGCGGACGATGTGTCCGCGGAGGGCGGGCCATTCTCCGGGGAACAACGAAGTCTCTTCGTGGGTTTGCGGTTCGGGAGGAGTCGCCGGCTTCACTTCGGCGGCGTGTTCAGATTCGCCCGGCATTTCCAAATCTTTTCTGCGAATCCATCCGCGAGAGATGCCGGAGACCTGGACGTGTACCCAGTCTCCGGACTGATCGAGGACTTTGAATTCGTCCTCGGCGTCAGCGCGGAAGAGCACTTCGCCCGGGTCGATCG
The DNA here is from genome assembly GCA_963799305.1 of uncultured Acidobacteriota bacterium. Taxonomy (GTDB): domain Bacteria; phylum Acidobacteriota; class Terriglobia; order Terriglobales; family Acidobacteriaceae; genus Acidiflorens. The sequence continues at coordinate 278,066 of CAWCWX010000014.1, forward strand.
GCTTGGCGAAAATCGGCGTCCCGGTCTTGAGCACGGCAGCGAGATCGTTGGGGTGCGCCTGATTGTGCAGAACTTCCTCAAGGTTGGTAGCTTGCTCGGTGAGTTGCTGGAAGCGCTTCTCCTGCGCCAGTTGCCGCGAGTTGGGTGGTTCCAGGCCGGCTCGGGAAGCGGGTTCTATGGGGAATGTGAGGCCGAAAGTCGAGGGCTTGGCGGGGGGCGTCGGGCGCGTTGCAGCACTAGATTTGTTTTCAGTCGCAGGGGACGGGGCGGTCGCTTGAAGCGGCGTTCCTGCTGCAACAGTTGCGGATTTTTGCTGCAGGGCATCTTCGAGCCTTTCGAGCAGATCGCTTTCGAGGCGGCCGTTAGAGGGCAGCACGCGATAGCCCGCCGGAGACGAGTTGTCCCCTGCGTACCACGCCGTCACTTTGACGCTCACGCGGAGGGCGGTTGATGCTGCGCCCGCGGGACGAATCTCCAGTTTGTACTGGTAATAGGCGCGCTGATATTTGTCCAACGCGGTGACTTCCGGGGCGACAAAACCATCGAGAATCGGAAGGCGTCCCGGAGTGTTCACGCGTAAGGTCGCCAGGGCCGTTTCGAGATCCGCGCGCGAGACCTGGAAAACATGCTCGGAGGACGGGTTTTGCGCGGTGGCGAGCGTGACTGCGAGCAGCAGGAGGAGAGGTGTTCTTCGGGCGATGTCCATGGTCATCGTCACGTTCATGGCAGCGGCTCCACCTGGCTGCGATGGACCCAGCCTTTGTGTCCGTCGACGGTCTCGACGCCATACCAGTACTTGGTCAAGACGACGACCAGCAACTCGGCTTGCGCGGGTAGGGGCTGCAAGGTGGCAGCGGTGCGATAGGGTGCAGCCTTGAGCGCCGCGCCACCGGCGGCGGTGCGCAACTCGACGCGATGTTTCAAGTCGGCAACGTGCTTTTCCAATTCGTCGGCCGACGAAACGGCCGAAACGGGTTCAGTTGGGCTAGCGTCGGCGGTGTCGCCGGTAGAAGCGGGCTCTGCCGAAGGACGTTTCGCGGCCATTTCATTAATCGCCTTGGCGTCGGATTGCATCTTCTCAAAGCGATCTTTGATGGCCTGAAATTCACTTTGCTCGACTGTTCCGTCGGACTGATGCTGGCGCCGGCGGTTCTTCTCGACATAGACGGCGTCGATGTGAATGGCGGTGGTGGCGGAGCCCGTGCCCTGCACGATGTAGCGGATGTAGATGGTTCCCAGATCGGCGGTTTCTTTGAAATGGCGGGGCGCGATTACGTTCTCGAGGATCTTGAAAAACACCTTGGCGTCGTCCGGGGAATCTCCGAAGACGCTTACGGAACTGGCGGGCTTCGCGCCTTTAAGTTGCTTTTCTTTTTCGTAGGAGTAGGTGCCGTAGACGATCGAGTCTTTCGCGATGGACTCGACGGCGGGCAGGACGTCGGCTTCCGGGGCGTCCAGTGAGCCGTTGAAGCCGCCCTCCTGCGCAGCGCTGGGAGCGGCGTTCAGCAAAAGCAGCAGGAATAGCGCGGCGCTGGTTGCGATGGGAGACAGACGCCGCCCCGATGGGCGGCGATACATTGGGAAATCCATGGGCGGCGGAACGATCACTCCAGGTTGGATGCATACCTCTTGCGGAACATGAAAGTCAAGTTTCAATTGCGATGGGGTAGTGGCGCAAGGCTGAAATCGATTCGTATCAGCCAGGCCAAAGTGCAAGGTATAACTGGCTTTTTTCCTGCCGATCATAGCGTCTTTCGATAGTGCACACAGCGGTCCACCACCTCGTACCCCAGCGCTTCATGGACGCGTTGGGAAAGTTCATTGTCAATCCAGGTATCCGACGCAATCTCAACGCATCCCTGACTGCGTGCCCAGTCCTCTGCCGCTGCGAGAAGTTTCCTGCCGATCCCCTTATGTCGATGATCCTCAGCCACGTACCAACCCTCGATATAGCCCACCGGACGGGACGGATTGCAGCCGTCCGCGTGCGACCGCAAATCGATTTCCAGGAAACCAGCTAGTTGTCGATCGCTCTGCTCGGCGACCAAAATGACGAGCGGTGTCGTTGTTACAGGAGTCTTGCCTTCGAGAATTTCTGCAGTTTCTCGGGCATGTTCTTCGGCAGAAGACGTGGGCCATAAGGCCAAGCGCATGCGCGCCAGTTGGTCGCAGTCCGACAACTGGGCGAGCCTGATGCAAATCTCCGACACCGGGCCATCGTAACCGAATCTGGATGCGCAAGCTGGCTTTAGACGCTGCGCCAAACGGTTTTTTCGATGTGATAAATCGAAAAAATCAAAAGAGCCCTTGACTTGTGCTTTGGAGGCCGAGTATAGTCCGGCCCCAAAGCTTGGAGTGAGAAAGATGGCGTTGCTTGAGGAAACTGGAGATTCCTCAGAGTTCGCCCTTGGCCGCAAATCTGCGGCCTCGAAGCGGCGGGGGACTATTGACCCGCGTGCTTTCCCACCCCTTCGCTCGATTCAATCCAAAGATCTTGGCTGGTGAAAGAGGATCGTATGCTGATGACCTCCCGCTTCTCCCTGCGTGGTAAGCAAATCCGTCCGGTTCCTATCCTGATCGGACTCGTGATGCTGGTCGTGATCCTGAGCAGTACGCCTGGATACGCGATCCCGGCTTTTGCCCGCAAATATGGCCTGCCGTGTTCGGCGTGTCATGAGGCGTGGCCGAAGCTGAACAGCTTCGGGCAAAATTTTAAAGACCAGGGGTACCAGCTCAACAACGACCGCGATTCGCCGATCTGGTTGAATCCCTCGTACTGGCCGGTGGCGATGCGCATTACGCCGCATTGGCACTATGAGAGCGTTGGAAACCAAACTGTGCAGTCGGGTGACGGAACGGTGGAACGAACGATCAATACCTCCGGATTCGATCTGACGGGTATCGACATTCTGACCGGAGGTACGCTCGCCAAGAACGTGTCCTTCTTGCTGGTACCGTCGATCGACGGCGTCGAGGGGACGGTGGGTTTCGAGTCGGCCAATATTCGTCTCGACAATCTCGTGGGGTCGCCCTGGCTCAATCTCAAGTTCGGAAAATTTGAACTGGACGGTCCGCTTTCCGAGAAACGCATGCTGTCGTTTTCGAATCAGGGCGGAGCCTATCAGCTCTACCACTATGTTCCGTTCGGCGGAGATGACATCAACGATTTCACGTTCGGGGAAAACCAGCTCGGAGTTGAGTTGATGGGACACTCGCTGGATGATCACACCCGTTATGCGGCGTCGCTGATCAGCAGTACCAACGGCAACCTCGGCCTGCCTGGCGGACGAAGTTATGACGGTTCTCTGCATGTGAGCCAGGGATTTATGGCGGGCAAACTGGGCCTGCAGCGTGTCGGTATTTTCGGAGCGACGGGCCTGCGGCCGACCTACTTCCTCTTTGATGGGGACGGCAATCCGATTGGCGGGACCGGACGCGGGAATCGTTCGTTCTACCGCGCCGGCGCCTATGGCAGTTTGTACATTGGGAAGTTCGATCTGACCGGCGTATATCAGCGTGCCAACGACAATGTTTTCCTCGCCAACGACACCCCGGCGAACGGGGAGTTGCCGGAAGGCGCGCAGGGGGCCAGTTGGAATACCGGCACCTTCGAAGCGCACTACCTGTATTCACCGAAACATTTCATTATGGGGCGCTACGAGATCGTACGCATGGCCAGTCAGCCCTTGAGCGATTTGCCAAAGGACTTCGGAAATGTGGACGTTTTTACGGCGGTGTATCGCTACTATCCGTTCATTAACAGCCGCGCCGGCTTCGCCTGGCATTTAGAGTTCTCCACGCTGAAATCTACGAAAACTGCCGACAGCGGCGCGGACCAGCGCAGCAACAGCTTCTTTACCGGATTTGATTTCGCTTTCTAGGGAGAGTGCAGGATGAAAAACCGAATGATTTGCCTCTCGATTGTGCTCGTGGCCACGGCTGCGGGCAGCGCGCTCGCCCAGAATGCGGGCCTCAGTTCCGGCTATCCCACGCCCCACGACGGACTCGACCCCACGGCGCAGCGTGGACATGGCTTGTATTTGCGGTATTGCGTTTACTGCCATGGCGTCTATGGCGATGGGAATGGCGATAACGCGCCATTCCTCGATCCGAAGCCGCGCGACTTTACTGCCGCTACCTTCAAGTGCCGCTCGACGCCGACGGGAACGCTGCCCCTCGACTCCGATCTCATCGGGACCATTATTCGAGGTGTCGAAACCAGCAACATGCCTTCCTGGCGTCCGTTGAGCGACCAAGACCGACAGGATCTGGTGGCCTACATCAAGACTTTTTCGGAACGGTGGAAGACGGAAAAGCCCGGGACGCCGATTACGATTCCGCCGGAGACGCCGGTCACCATCGAGAGTATCCGGCGTGGGCATGACCTGTTCGAGAAAGTGGAGTGCTGGAAGTGCCACGGCCAGCAGGGTCATGGCGATGGCCCGTCGGCTTCTACGCTCACGGACAGCAAAGATCAGCCGATTCATCCCTACAACTTCGCTTCGGCGGGCAATGATGCGCGCTTCAAGTGCGGCGTAACGAATCAGGACCTCTATCGCATTTTCATGACCGGTCTGGACGGTACGCCCATGCCGTCATTCGCGGACGTGATTCAGCCTAATGACGCGTGGGATCTGGTGCATTATCTGCGGACATTGCAGGTGAACCGCCGGAGCGAGGAAAACAAGATATTGAAAGCCGCGGGCGGTCCCGCGACGCTCAAGAGCGCGACGGACAAGCAGTCGTCGAATCATCCACTGGTGGACATCGGCAACGGCAAGTTGTCCGGTGGCAGCCGTTAGAGAGTTCAAGAATTCTGGAGGAATGAAGAAATGCGTACAACGAGATTTCTGGCGGCGCTTGCGGCGCCGCTAGTGTGCTCCGGGCTGCTATTTGCCGGAACGATAAGCGGCAAGGTGACTTATACGGGCACTCCAGCCAAGCCGAAAATGATTGATATGTCGAAGGAACCGACGTGCGCCAAGCAACACGCGACGCCGATCACGACCGAGACGGTGGTTACGGGGGCGAATAACACGCTGGAGAATGTGGTGGTTTACGTTTCGGCGGGAGCTCCGGATGCGGGTCAGGTGCCATCGCAGGCGGTGACTTACGATCAGAAGGGCTGCCAATACCTGCCGCACGTTCAGGCCATGCATACGGGGCAGGAACTGAAAATCTCCAACGACGACCAGACCTCGCACAATATTCACCCGCTGGCGAAGATCAATCATGAGTGGAACAAATCGCAGCCGCCGGGTTCGCCGCCGATCCTAGAGAAATACGAGAAGGCCGAGTTTATCCCGGTGAAGTGCAATATCCATCCCTGGATGCACGGCTATTTCGTGGTGCTCGATACATCGCACTACGACATCAGCAAAGGGGACGGGGGCTTCAAGTTGCCCGACCTTCCGCCAGGCAAGTACACCATCACCGCATGGCAGGAGAGCTATGGCACGAAAACAGCCGACGTCACGATCACGGGCAACGAGACCAAAAACGTAGACTTCACGTTCGTCGCCAAGCCTTACTAGCTCTGTGGAAGGTGGCGGGATTCTGAATTTCCGCCACCTTCCATCCATAAAAAACGAGTCGAGTGGAGAAACCTGGATGGCAAAATTTTTCGCAATCACGGTGGTGGTCATTGCGATCGCGTCGGCGGTCCCCGTCGTCCTGCATATCTGGACGCCACCACCCGACATCTCCACTCACGGGTACATGATCGACAAGCAGATGGACGAAACCATGATCGAAGCCGGCCTGTCTTTCCTGGCGGCGCAGTTGATTCTGGGGCTGTTCATCTGGCAGTACGCGGGCCGTGGCAGGAACGACAAAATCAAGTCGCTTCCAGGCGGCGCAAAGGGCCTGGTTATTGCCGCCGTTCTGCTTGTGGGGACGGAAATTCTGGCGCTGGGCGTAGTCGGACAAAAAGCCTGGGCGAGCGTTTACTTTGCTCCGCCCGACAAAAACGCCATGACCATCCAAGCCCAGGCGGGACAGTTTGCATTTTACTTTCGCTATCCCGGCGTCGACGGCAAGTTTGGCGGCATGCATCCCGACAAGATTGATGAAGGCAACCAGAATTTCTTTGGACTCGATCCGGAGAACGATGTGGATTCGCGCGACGACGTAACCGCCGCGGAGCTGGCGGTTCCGGTAAATCGCGAAATCAACCTGACTCTGCATTCCAAGGATGTCGGGCACTCGTTTTATGTTCGCGAACTGCGCATACAACAGGATTTTGTTCCGGGTATCGATCTGGCGGTGCACTTTACAGCGACCAAGATCGGAAAGTACGAGATTTTGTGTACGCAGCTCTGCGGGCTGGGACACTACAACATGAGGGCATACCTGCTGGTGTTGTCGCAGGAAGATTTTGACAAGTGGTTGCAGGAGAGAGCGCCGTAAAGCACGGTGGCTAGGAACGCGGCAAGGTTGTCTCTACCGATTGTGTATTCAACCCGACGCCCCTTGAGGGGCTGGAGCTATCGAGGGAGCTAATGTCTCAGGAAGTGGCGATCGCGCATCACGGTCCTCCTACCAGTTTTCTTCGCAAATACGTGTTCAGCGTCGATCACAAGGTAATCGGCAAGCAATACTTTGCCCTGGCGCTGGTGGCCGTGTTTACGGGGATGTTCCTGTCCTGGCTGATGCGTCTTCACCTGGCGTGGCCAAGGGTGGCGATTCCGGGCTTGCATTACCTCTCCAAGGTTGGAGCGCCGGACAACATCATGACGCCGGAGTACTACCTGTCGTTGCTGACCATGCACGGCACGCTGATGATTTTCTTCGTGCTCACGAATGCGCCGTTCGCGGCGTTCGGCAATTATTTTCTGCCAATTCAGATTGGCGCCGAAGACATGGCCTTCCCCCGGTTCAACATGATGTCGTTCTGGGTGACGTTCATGGCTTTCGTGGTACTGATGTCCGCGTTCTTCGTTCCGGATGGTCCGCCGATTTCCGGCTGGACCGCTTACGCTCCATTGAGCGCGGTGGGTTCTGACGCAGGCCCCGGTCTGGGCATGGGGCAGACTTTGTGGGGGATTTCGATCGCGCTTTTCTGTGTCGCCTCGCTGCTCGGCGCACTGAATTTCATCGCTACGACTCTCGACCTGCGGACCAAGGGCATGACCTTGATGCGCATGCCGATTTCGACCTGGGCGTGGTTTATCACTTCGTGCATCGCGCTGCTGGCGTTCGCAGTGCTGTTGCCGGCATGCCTGCTGCTGATTCTCGATCGTGTCGCGGGAACCAGTTTCTTCATTCCCGCGGGCCTTGTGATCAGCGACCGCTTACAGCCGCACTCGGGAGGTTCCCCGTTGCTGTGGCAGCACCTGTTCTGGTTTTTCGGGCATCCGGAGGTATACATCGCCATTCTGCCGTCGATGGGAATCGTCTCGCATGTTCTGATCAACAGCATGCGGCGTCCGCTGCTGAGTCATAAGGTCGTGATCGGAGCGATGCTGGCGATCGCAACGTTGAGTTACATGGTGTGGGGACACCATATGTTCGTCAGCGGAATGAATCCGTTTTCGGGACTGGTGTTCTCTTTCCCGACGCTCATCATCACGATTCCGGCGACCATCCTGACGCTGATCTGGCTGGGCAGTCTGTACGGGTCGCGGCTTCAGATCACGACCGCGTCGTTGTTCGCGCTGGGATTCATCTCGATGTTTGTCAGCGGCGGCGTTAGCGGATTCTTTCTGGCGCAGCCCTCGATCGACATCTACCTACATGCCACATATTTCGTAGTTGGCCATTTCCACCTGGTAATGGGCGTTGCGTCGATCTTCGGTATTTTTGCCGGGACGTATTTCTGGTTTGGGAAAATGACTGGACACATGCTGAATGAAACACTCGGCAGGATCCACTTCTGGTTCACGTTTGTCGGCGCGTACTGCATCTTCATGCCGTTTCACTATCTGGGAATGGTGGGCAACGTCCGCCGCACGGCGTCGTTCGTGTACGACTACGCGCAGCCGCTGATTCCGGTGCACCGGTATATCACGATCGCCGCCCTGATTACCGGCGCGGCACAGCTGATCTTTTTGTTCAATCTGATTTACAGCCGATTCAAAGGCGCGCCCGCTCCTGACAATCCGTGGAATGGGACATCTTTGGAGTGGGCGACTCCAAGTCCGCCCCCCTGGGACAATTTCGGCGGCAAGCATCCGGTGGTGTACCGCGATCCGTATCAGTACGGGGTGGAAGGGGCAGGGGCCGATTTCATCATGCAGAATTCGCCGGAAGAGATTTCGGGGACGTCATAAAGCGGAACGCGGGCGCTAAAGCGCCAGTTCGGCATTGGCGTGTTATGGCAGGGCTGAAGCCGTGCCCTCCCGATCGGCTGGTTAACAGCGGTCTGAAGCCGTGCCCTTCCGGAAAACGCGGAGAAGGGTGAGGAACTCAGAAGAAATCATGGCCACAATCGCCCACGAACCACCAGGAATCGAGTTCCCCTCTAATGGTCACGGAGGCGGGACTCTTCCTCCGAATGGCGCAGACGCGCGAGTGGTAATGGAGCGTCCGTCCGAACCTGCGCGGACTGGCGTCTGGGTTGGTCTGGCGGCAATCGCCATGACGTTTGCGGCTCTTACCAGCGCGCTCATCGTGCGGCGTGGGTCGGGTAATGACTGGAATTCGATTTTGCTGCCGCCGATTCTGTACTTGAATACGGCAATTCTTGTCTTGAGCAGCGTAACGCTGGAAGGGGCGCGCAGAAGAGTTGCCGGGTTTATTCGCCATGAAGGCGCGACGCGGATGCAAGCCCTGGGCTGGCTGAGCGCAACGTTTGCCTTGGGACTCTGCTTTGTCGCCGGTCAATACATCGCGTGGCTGCAACTGCGGGCGGAGGGGTTGTACCTGGCGAGCAATCCGAACAGTTCATTTTTCTATGTGCTCACGGCGGTGCACGCGTTGCATGTTCTGGGCGGACTGGGGGGACTGGGGCGGGTGATCGTGCTCCTGGCTCCGGCGGCGCCGATTCTGCGCAAGAGCACGCTGGACGCGACGTCCTACTACTGGCATTTCATGGGTGCACTTTGGATTTATCTGCTGGCGATTCTGTTGCTGAGGCTCTAGCAGTTTGCCGAAAGTTTCAGGGCCGGGCCCTCAGGGGCTGAAGCCTAGTGCAAAATCATTGGCTGACCGCAGCGGTAAACCGCTGCGCCACCCAAAATCAGACTTGTTCGGCACGCTTTTTGTTACTGGATGGAGGCGCAGTGAGTCAAGCGAACCTGGCGGTCGATCCGCACGCGGGAACGATGGAAGCGAAGCCGTTTGCGATTCCTTCGAGCAAGCTGGTGATGTGGCTGTTCATCATCTCGGATGCGGTTACTTTCGGAGCGCTGTTAATGGCCTACGGCTTTCTCCGCGACGGCACGCCGGACTGGCCCACGCCGTTCGAAAGCTCGAGCATATGGAATTCGCTGCTCATGACTTTTATCCTGGTCACCAGCAGCCTGACGATTCTGCTTGCACTGAAGGCCGCGCAGAATGACGATCGCGCGGGTGCTTTTCGCTGGATCCTGGGCACGGCCGTTCTGGGCCTGTTGTTCACCGTTCTGCACTTGCGGGAGTGGATGGACCTGATTGGCAAAGGAGTGCGGACGTCTCACAATCCCTGGGGCGCGCCCATGTTTGGGGCCACATTTTTCGCCATTACGGGGTTGCACATGGCGCACGTAGTGGGAGGAGTAATTGCCCTGATTGCGGTCGGCCTGATTTATAAAGCGGGCAAGTACAGTGCGAAGCATATCGAGATCCTCGCGCTGTATTGGCACTTCGTGGATCTGGTCTGGATGTTCGTGGTGCCGCTGGTCTACTTACTGAATATGAAGCGCTAGAGGGGAGTGTCGTTCCCATGAATCCGGCAGAGAAATCGAAAGGCAACAAGGTATACATCATCTATGCGGCCATCATGGCGCTGGCCGTGTTACAGGTTGTGATAGCCATGCAGAGGGGGCCGTCGCTGGTTCTTATGCTGCTGATCGCAGTTCTGCAAGCGTGGCTGGCGGTGACCTACTTCATGCATCTCGGCGACGAGCGGCCCCGCCTGGCTTTGGCTTTGATCCCCTACACGATCTTTGTCATGCTGATGATGAATATGATCTGGTCCGACAGCTTCCGGTTGCTGCGGCTGCGTCCGCGTTAAGGGGACAGGGATGAAGCGGCGATTCACCACATTGGCGAGGGCTCTAGTGTTGTTGTTGCTTCTGGCGGCCTTCGTACTGCCGGCTTGGGGACAAGGTTGCGCCATGTGTTATACGCAGGCCGCCTCGGCAGGCGCACGCATGGTGCAGGCACTGCGTAGCGGAATTCTGGTACTCATCTTTCCGCCGATGGGTATCTGCATCGGCTTGATGGTCATGTCGTATAAGAAGCGTAATCGATTTGATGACAGCGCCGCCGATCGCGAATCCGATCTGGGCTGGTGACTTACTCGCGGGGATCAGTCTTACCGCTTTAGCTAGGAGGACGCATTGGAGACGACCATTGGAGTGTTCTCTTCCCGCGATCGGGCTGAGGAGGCAGTGCAGGAACTATTCGCTAAAAAAGTGCCGCGGGAATCCATCGTCTTTTTGACCACATCGGAGACGGAAGCGAAGAGTGTGGGCAAAGGACTGGGAGCTACGGTGGGCGGGTTCATGGGGGCGGCCACCGGGATGTCAGCCGGGGTGGTGGCGGCGACTCTGCTGGTGGTTCCGGGAATCGGACAGGTATTCGCACTGGGCTTTGGCGCAGCCGCTCTATTAGGCCTGGCGGGCGCGGGCGCGGGATCGGCGCTAGGCGGAGCCGCTGCCGGCAACGACGGGCCCGCCGTTCCCCACAAGGAGTCTTCCGAGGATGCGGAGTTTTTTCGCGAGGCGTTAAAAGAAGGGCGCTCCCTTATCGTGGTGCGAACAGAATCGCATGAGACTGCGGGTGTGGCCTGCGGAATTCTGGATCGGCTCGGTCTGGGAATTCAGGGCCGCACGCCCCTGAAAATGGAAACCGCCATTCGTCACGTTGAAGACATTGCGATCGTCGACATAAGCGGGCGAATTACTCTGGGCGAAGGCAACGTCATGTTGCGGGAAACCATTCGCGGACTGATGGACAAGGGGAGTAAAAAGATCCTGCTGAACCTGCACGGAGTGGGATACGTCGATAGCTCCGGCATCGGAGAGCTCGTCAAGTCGTATACCACGGTGCGCAATCAAGGCGCACAAATGAAACTCGTCAACCTGAGCAAACGAATGCACGATCTGCTCGAGATGACCAGACTGGCTACGGTGTTCGACATCCAGCCGGACGAGGCCAGCGCCCTGCAATCCTTCTAGGTAGTGGCCTGCCCGCCAGCAATCGACCGCGGACACAGATCGCGTCGCAGACTGTCTGCGCGATGCCCCCTATCTCCTGCAAAAGTCATTCCCGTCTAAGCGTGTCAGAGACTAGAATCATCGGCGCTGCAGTAAAAATCGCCTTACAACGGGAGGTCAGCGCGCATGGGATCCACACGGCGCACGGTGATGAAGGGTTTGGGCGCGGCGGGTATGGGATTCATGCTTTCGCCATTGCTGGGGAAGGCCACGGCATCATCGCGCGGCGAACCGTCGAGGGCAAGCGCTTGCCCGTTCCGGCTGGCAGTAATCAACGACGAAATCAGCCAGGACTTGGAGAAAGTCTGTCAGATCGTCTCCGGCGAGTTCGGCCTGGGCTGGATCGAATTGCGGTCGATGTGGAACAAGAATGTGACCGAACTCAATTCCAAGGAAATCGAGGATGCGAACAAGATCCTCGACGAGCACAAACTGCGCGTCACCGATATCGCGAGCCCGCTCTTTAAGACGGACTGGCCGGGCGCGCCGCGTTCTTCGCAGAGCGAAAGCCGCGACCAGTTTCATGCCGACTTCGATGCCGCGGCGCAGGACAAGCTGCTGGAGCGCTGTGTCTCGTTGGCTCATGCTTTCCACACCGACCGGATTCGCTGTTTCGATTACTGGCGGCTGGACGATCAGAAGCCTTATCGCGCGGCCATCAATCGCAGACTGCAACAGGCCTCCGAACGCTGCGCTAAAGATGACCTCGTCCTGCTGCTCGAGAATGAGATGTCATGCAACACGGCAACCGGGGAAGAGGCGGCCGCCATTCTGAAGGCGATTCCCAACCGGAACTTCATGCTGAACTGGGACCCTGGCAACGCCGCCGCTATCGGAAGCACGCCTTATCCATCGGGATATCAGTTGTTGCCCAAAGACCGTATCGGGCACTGCCATTGCAAGGACGTCGTAAGCAAGTCCGATCATAAATACGACTGGGCGCCGGTTGGCGCGGGCATCGTCGATTGGGCCGGGCAACTGCGTGCTTTGCAGCACGACGGTTTTCGTTATGGGCTCAGCCTGGAGACCCATTGGCACGGTGGTGGCACACCGGAAGCGTCGACTCGAATCAGCATGGAAGGGCTTCGGAAGATCCTGGTGAAGACCGGCATTTCCTGTTAAGAACAATTCTTGCGGCCCGGCGACTCAGCCGTTCGGAGGCGAAACGATGGTCACACGACGTGAGTTTCTCGACACGCTTGCCATGGGCGCGGCGGGATTGGCGGTGGCAACCACGGCCAAGAGTTACGCGCAGATTCTCGGCTCCAACAATAGGCTTAACTTTGGGGTAATCGGTCTGAATGGCCGCGCTTACGCTCATCTCTCATCGCTGAAGGCGAATCGGAATGCCGCCTGCATTTCGCACGTCTGCGATGTGGACAGCAACATTCTCGGAAAGTTCGCGGAGAGTGTGCGGCGGGAGATGGGGGAAACTCCAGCGACGGAGAAAGATTTCCGCAAGATTCTTGAGCAAAAAAATGTGGACGCCATCACCATCGCCACTCCCGACCATTGGCATACACCGATGGCCATCGCCGGGTTGCAAGCGGGCAAGCATGTTTACCTTGAAAAACCGTGCAGTCACAATCCGGCGGAAGGAGAGATGCTGCTGGAGGCGCAGCGGAAGTACGGAAAGCTGGTGCAGATGGGAACGCAACAGCGCTCTTCGCCCCACACCATCGAGATCGTCGAGCAAGATTCGGCGAGGGTGCTATCGGTAAGCCCTACTTTGCGAAAGCGTGGTACGTCAACGTAAGGAAGTCGATTGGCGTGGGCAAAGAAATTCCAGCGCCACCGACACTGGATTGGGATCTTTGGCAAGGCCCGGCGCCGCGCCGTTCCTATCGCGACAATGTGCATCCGTATAACTGGCACTGGTTCAAGCTCTATGGAACCGGCGAAGCCCTCAACAATGGCACGCACGAGGTGGACGTCTGCCGCTGGGCGCTGGGAGTGGATTATCCGAAACGGGTTACTGCGTCGGGAGGGAGATACCATTTCCACGACGATTGGGAGTTCTACGACACGCTGGTGACCAGCTTCGAGTACGAGGATGCAATGATTTCGTGGGAAGGAAAGAGCTGCCAGGGAATGAAGTTGTATGGCCGCGATCGCGGCTCGATCATCATGGGCACGAACGGCTCCGTCCTGGTGGATCGCGACGGTTACGAGATCTACGATCTGAATGGAAAGAAGACCACGGAATTCAAAGCCGGCAATTCGACATCAACTGCCGACCTGGTCGGGCGCGACACGATGACCGACGCCCACTTCGCAAATTTTATTGCTGGAATCCGTAATGGCGCCAAGCTGAATGCCCCCATCTCTGTGGGCAACGTGGCCGTCACCATGTTGCAACTCTCCAACATTGCGTGGGAGGCCGGCCGGGAGTTACATCTCGACGAGAAAGACGGGCGGATCAGGAACGATCCCGAAGCCATGAAACTGTGGACGCGCGAGTACGAACCGGGTTGGGCTCCGTGAGGATCCGCGCAACTTGTTGAGGAAATTGGTGGCGGCGGTAGGACTCGAACCTACGACCTACGGATTATGAGACCGTCGCTCTAACCACCTGAGCTACACCGCCAACTGGCAAAACATATTTCGGGGAGCCCGGGACCGGGCACAGAAACCCGCAGACGCGGGTGGACGCGTCCCATGACTGATTCTAGCAGGGAGCGGAAAAAGTCGGAATAGGGTGCCCAAAGCATCGCGCCGCATGCGAAACTACGGCGCATGAAAGTTGTGGCTGTAATTCCGGCGCGGCTGGCGTCCACGCGCCTGCCTCGCAAAATGCTGCGTGAGATTGCGGGTGAAGCGCTGCTCGCCCGGGTGTATCGGGGAGTGCGGGGCTGCTCGCTGCTGGATCAAGTGGTGATCGCGACGGACTCCGAGGAGATTCTGGCGTTTTGCCGCACGCGGGGATTTGAGGCGCGCATGACTTCCGCTGCGCATCGGTCAGGCACAGAACGGGTGCATGAAATCTCGACAGTCGTCCCGGCTGATGTGTATTTGAACGTGCAAGGCGATGAGCCTTTGACGCGGCCTGAGCACATTGAGAGTCTGATCGCGGTAATGCAGCGGCCCGAGGTCGAAGTGGGTACGCTGAAGACGTCGGCGGCGGAGATTGACGTCGACAATCCTAACGCGGTGAAGGTGGTGACGGACTCGGCGGGACGGGCTTTGTATTTTTCGCGCGCAACAATTCCCTTCGACCGCGATGGCGCGCGTCCAGAATACTTTAAACACCTCGGCTTTTACGGTTACCGGAAAGGCGCGCTCGACAGGTTTGTGGGCTGGCCGGAATCTGGATTGGAGCGCAGCGAGCGGCTGGAACAACTGCGGTTTCTCGAAAACGGAGTTCCGATCTACGTGGGCGAGACGCCGTTCGATACGGTGGGCGTGGATACGGAAGAGGACTTGCGGCGGGTGGAAGAGATCTTGCGGCGGTAGATTTTCTCTGTGAGCTCCGTGACCTCTGTGGTTAGGATCAAAAAGCTTGAACCACGGGGAGCACGGAGGTCACGGAGAAAGCCGCTGCGTCAGTGTGCTTTCGCCCAGGCTTGTGCGGCGGCTACGCGTTTGGCAATCGCGGGATGAGAGTGGAAGAGATACTCGACCCAGCGCGAGGGCGTTCGTTCGGCGAGGTTCTGGTCGGCTAATTTATTCATCGACGAAATAAAGGGCTCAACACTGGCCACCGATTTGAAGCAATAACGGTCGGCCTGGCGCTCGTTGAAGCGGGAATAGGCGTTCAGGGCGGGCATCAGCAGGAACGAAAGAACGGTCGCCACCAGCACCAGCAGCGGGAGGTTGGCGAAGTCCGACATGGTCTCGAACATACTGGCGCGCTCGACCGCGTAGCGCAGAACTTGATCCGCGAGGTAAAAGCCAGCCAGGGTGATACCGGCCTGCACCAGGATGCTCTTCAAGATGTGACGATGGACGTGATGTCCGAGTTCGTGGGCGAGCACGGCTTCGATTTCGTCGTTGGAGTAGTTGTCGAGAAGGGTATCGGCGAGAATGATGCGGCGGGTGGCGCCGAGTCCGGTCAGGGCGGCGTTCGCTTTCTTACTTTTCTCGGAAAGGTTCCATTTGTAGACGCCGCGGACGTGGGTTCCGGCACGCTCGCTGAGGACGACCAGGCGCTTCCTGAGTTCCTCATTTTCCATGGGTTCGAATTTATAAAAGATCGGGAAGAGCACGACGGGCGCCAATTGCGCGAGAAGCACGAAGAGTCCTAGAAAAAGAGCCCACGCCATGATCCACCAGTGTTGGTAGTGGCGGATCAGCATGTACAACAGTTCGACGACAATCGTGGCGAAGAGCAGGCCGATGACGAGGCCTTTGAATTCGTCCCACAGCCAGGAGCGGGTGCGCTGGTTGGAGAGGCGATAGCGATGCTCGAGGCGAAATCCGTAGTAGTCGAGAGGAAAGCCGAGGGCGCGGCTGATCGCGGTCAGCATGAGGACGTAGAGGAAGACGGCCAGGGAATAGTTGGAGGAAGCGCCGCGTAGAGCGAAATCGCGGAGGGTGCCGCTCCAGCCCGTGGCGAGCAGCAGGACCAGCAGCAGCAGGCCCAATCCGAAGTCGGCGATGCCCAGCCACCGCTTAGTGCTGTTATAGCGGTGGGATTCGGGCGAATCGGCCGCAAATCCTGTGTTGTCGGTTCCCGTGATCATCCCCAGGTGCAGCCATTATCCTATCGTGTTCGGAGGGCTGGCGAGTCGCGAAAGTAATGGGACTAGCGGCGCTAAAGCGCCAAGAATTTGCACGTCTTCTCGGCACGACTGAAGTCGTGTCCTCCCGAGATTGGCCTACGACCGCGTTTCCTGGAGCCATTCTAGCCATTCATTACGAATTGTTCCGCGGATTGGAGGATTTCTTCTACCAGTTGGGGGGTAGAGGCTTCGGCATAAACGCGCAGAAGTAACTCGGTGCCGGAGGCGCGGAACAAGACCCAGGCGTCGGCGCCATTGCCGTTGGTCGGGGCGTCGAGGAAGAACTTTACGCCGTCGAGATTCTCTTTGCGCAGGATCCGATAAGGGCCAACGTGGGTGGTGGCGGGGTCGGCGGCGCGGCGGACGGCGCCGTTCTTCAGTTCATCGGAAATGTGGAGATCGCGGCGGCCGTAGTAATGGGCACCGTATTCGCGTTGCAGATCGGCGACTAGCTGGCCGAGCGGCTTGCCTTCCTCCGCCATAACATTCGCGAGGAGCAGCGCATTGAGGATACCATCGCGCTCGGGAAGGAAGCGGCCGTATCCGATGCCGCCGGATTCTTCGCCGGCGATCAGGATTTCGTGCGTCATCATGAGGTCGGCGGCGTACTTGAAGCCGATGGAAACTTCGTGCAGCTTGCGTCCGTGGCGGGCGGCGATGCGGTCGACCATTTTGGTTGTGTTAAACGCCCGGACGATGTCGCCCGGCCACTTCTTGCGCTCGAGCAGCCAGTTCGTCAGCACGGCGAAACATTTATGCGCGTCGACAAAGCTTCCCTCCTCGGTGACGGCGCCGATGCGGTCGGCATCGCCGTCGGTGGCGAGGCCAGCGTGGCATTTTTCTTTCTTTACCGTTTCCTGCAACATGGCGATGTGGGGCAGGATGGGTTCGGGATTGATTCCGGGAAAGAGTGGGTTCACTTCCTGCCGGATGGCGACATAGCGGATTTCATTCTTGTCGAAGATCCGCGGCAGCACGCCGCGTCCGGAACCGTACATGGAGTCGATGGCAAACTTGAAATTCGCGCGGCGAATGAGATTGAGATCGGCGAACTGGCAGATGGCTTCGACGTAGGCGGGCTTGAGGTCGACTTCTTCGATTCTTGCGGGTGCGCCGGTGGGCATTGCGCCGGCGTGCAACTCGGTTTCGATTAATTTCAAGATCGTGGGCGTGGCCGAGCCGCCAAACTTCGCTTTGAACTTCACGCCATTCCAGTTGAACGGATTGTGGCTGGACGTGATCATGACGCCGCCGGCTGCGCCGAGCTTCTTGACGTTGTAGGAAACGGCGGGAGTCGGAGTGTAGTCATTGGCAAGCAGAACGGGAATTCCGGCACCGGCGAGGATCTCCGCGACAATGCGGGCGGCGCGGTCGGAGAGGAAACGCGTGTCATAACCGACGATGACGCCGCGGGAGGCATCCTCGTGCTTCAGGACATAACTGGCGATCGCGCCCGCAACACGGCGGACGTTGTCGAAAGTAAAGTCGTCAGCGATGAATCCGCGCCAGCCGTCGGTGCCGAATTTGATTTGTGTCATGGGTGGTTCGCTACGAGCTCCGAGCTTAAGTCAAGGTCTTTAGCTTCTTTTCGTCCAAGTATTTCACTACTTTGCCGACATCCTGGGAGTGGTCGAGCGTTGTGATCAGCAGCGCATCCTCAGTTTGCACTACGACGAGATTATTCACTCCGACCGTGGCGACAAATTTGCCGGGCGCGTGAACATAGTTGTTGCGCGCGTTTAACGAGAAGTGACCCCCGGCACTGATGAGGTTGCCGTCGGCCGGGTTGCTTCGGCGGGTGTGGTGCTCATGCAGGGAAGTCCAGGAGCCGAGGTCGTTCCAGCCGAAGTCGGCGGGCAAGCAGAAGATGTGCGAGTGGCCTTCGCCCTTGGTGGAGCGCGGCTCCAGGACGGCGTAGTCGATGCTGATGTTCTCGCATTTCGGGTAAAGGCGGCGGAAGGTCGCGGCGAACTTGCTAGTGCCGTAAGCGGCAGCAATCTTTTCAAGGAGCGGCGCGGTCTTTCGGCAGATGTTCGAGCAGGGCGTTGGCGAGCGTGTCGGCGCGCCAGAGAAACATTCCGCTGTTCCAGTAAAAGTTGCCGGCCTGGAGAAATTGTTTCGCCGTGGCGAGGTCGGGCTTCTCGGTGAAGCGGCGTACGGGCAGGGAACTGTTCGCGCCGGATGCGCCGACTTCAATGTATCCGTAGCCGGTTTCGGGACGAGTAGGACGGATGCCGAGGACGACAATATTTTCTCCGGCGGCGGCGATGTCGATGCCGCGGCGGAGGGTTTCGCGATAACGCTCGGGTTCTGCGATGACGTGGTCGGACGGGAAGAGGCCGAGGACGGCGTCGGGATTATGCCGGAGCAGGAGGAATGCCGCGAGCCCGATGGCGGGCGCGGTGTTGCGGCCGATGGGTTCGGCGAGAACCTGTTTCGGATTTAGCTTTGGGAGTTGGCGCAAAATTGCGGCGCGCAGGTCGTCGTTGGTGATGATCCAGTAGTTTTTGGGCGGGGCCATGGGGAGAAGACGCGCCACCGTCTGCTGGATCATGGTGTGTTTGCCGTCGAGGGCAAGTAGTTGCTTGGCGCGTCGCTTTCGGCTCAGGGGCCAGAAGCGCGTGCCGCGTCCGCCGGCAAGGATGACTGGGTAGAAGTTTGGGTTCGTCTTCACGTTCTTAGAAAGCCTAACACTCGAGCGGGGTCAAAAGCCTTAACCACAGAGGACACAGAGGCCACAGGGGAAAAATCTTCCCTTCCCGCCTGTTCAGGTTTTTCTCTGTGACCTCTGTGTCCTCTGTGGTTCATGCTTTTGACTCGCTCAGAGACGGGTCGCGGGCTCAGGCATCGGATTTCCAGGGACATAGGCTCTGAGGAACTCCAGCGACCACTGCGGCCGCACGCTGAATTCTTCGACCGCCGCCGGGACCACGACCGCATCGCCTTTGGCCAGCGTAACCGGGTCGCGCCCCTGGGCTTCGACCACGCCGCAGCCGTCGATCGCGACGAGGATTTGGGCGGAGTCTTTGCCGGATTCATCGCGTGTGGAGAAATCGTGCGGTGCTCTTCAACTCGAAAAGATCGACAGCTGAAGTAAGGCGCGGCAATCATGGCCGAGCGACGGCTGTGGCCGCCATCGATCGCGACTGGCGCCGGGCGAATTACTTTGCCGGATTTCGCGATTTCTGCTTCACCGACGCGAGGCCGCGCTCGAGATGCAGTTCACGCGGGCGGCCGTAGTCATAGAGACGATAGGTGGTGTCGGACTGCTGCTGGGTTTCGACCAGAACCGCGCCTCCGCCCATGGTATGGACGGTGCCGGCGGCCACATAGATCATTTCACCCGAATAAATGTTGATCCAGTTGAGCAGGTCTTCCGCGCGTTTTTCGCGGATGGATTGTTCGAATTGCGCGATGGTGACGCCGGGTTTCAATCCCAAGGCAATTTGCGCGCCAGGCTTGGCGTGGGCTACGTACCAGCATTCGGTTTTGCCCCACGGCTCGCCGAAACGCTGTGCGCGTGGCATCGTCAGGGTGGACCTGGACGGAGAGCTTGTCCTCGGGGAACAGAAATTTCAGAAGCAGTGGGAAAGCGCTTCGGATCGCGGGTAGCGGAGCCGACAAGTTGCGTTTCGAATTGTGCGCTGAGGTTGGCCAGGGAACGTTTCGCCAATGGGCCGTTGGTGACTTTGCACCCGTCTCCGGTGAGCCAGGCTTCGCCGATTTTTTCGCTGAACTTGTGGTTCGGATAGATCGGCGAGAGATCGAGTGTGCCCCATGGACGGGGATCGAAGGCGGGGGACATCAGGAGTGGGTAGAGTTCGGTCATGCGAGCTCAACGGGACTCAGATTCTTAATCGCTCACCTTAGTTTGCGATTTGGCGGGACCCTGGTTATTGGTGGCCTGGCGATTGCCGCGATAGCGTACTATCGCGTGGAGCGTGTCGAAAAATGAATCCACAGCTGGTTGTGCCTTCTTGTTGAGCGCGATGGACGTCCAGAACACCGTATAGGACAATAACGCCAACATTACCGCGACAACGATCCAAAGAATCCATTCCATCGTTGCACCAAAGCGCAGCGTTTCAACTCACAATTCCGCGAAGTACTTGCGCATCCGCTCCAGAGCCCGATCCAGATTCTCCATCGTGGTCGCATACGAGATGCGGACGTGCTCGGTGGTGCCGAACCCTTCACCTGCGACCGTTGCCACATGCGCTTTGTGCAAGAGTCCGTGCGCGATGTCGGCTGCCGACTTTACGCCGCTCTTGCCAAAGAATGCCGACACGTTCGGATACGCATAGAACGCGCCCTCCGGCATCGTGCACTTTACGCCTGGGATAGCGCGCAGGCCGCTAACGATGTGATCGCGCAGTTTGATGTATTCCGCGCGCATGTCGGCAACGCATTGCTGCGAACTGTTCAGGGCGGCGACTGCTGCTTTTTGCACGATCGAGGTTGGGTTCGAGGTGGACTGGCTCTGTAGTTTCTGAACCGCGCCGACTACCTGCGCGGGGCCCAGCGTGTATCCCAGGCGCCAGCCGGTCATGGCGTAGGTTTTCGAGAGCGATCCCACCACCATGAAGCGGTCGCGGAATTCGGTGAGGGAGCCGACGGAGAAATTTCTGTCCGTGTAATTGAGGTAGACGTAGCACTCGTCGGAGATCACCCAGATGCCGCGTTCATGGGCCAGTCGGACGACTTCGGTCATGTCGGCGGGACTCATCACCGCGCCGGAGGGATTCGAGGGCGAGTTCAGGATGATTAATTTCGTCTTCGGCGTGATCAAGCGCTCCACCATCTGCGCGGTGACGCGGAACCCCTGCGATTCGTCGGCATTGAGCAGAACGCAGTTACCACCGACGTAGCGGACCATGTCCTTGAAGCTCACCCAGTACGGCACGGGCAGGATGACTTCGTCGCCGTGATCGATGAGAACGGAAATCACGTTGAACAGCGCGTGCTTGCCCCCGACGGACGCGGCCACTTCCTCACGTTTGTAGGCGGAACCGAAATCGGTGGCGTGGCGTTTGATGATGGCGTCTTTCAGTTCGAGCGTGCCGCCGACGGCCGTGTATTTCGAGAAATTGTTGTTGATGGCGGCGATGGCGGCGTCTTTGACGTGTTGCGGCGTCGAGAAGTGCGGTTCGCCGGCGGTGACGTCGACGATGTCGATGCCCTGCTGGCGCAGCTTCTCGGCTTCCGCAGCGGCGGCCATGGTGGAGGAAGGCTCGATCCGGTTGATGCGTTCCGTCAGGCGGACGGGATGGGTGACAGGAGTCATTACGCTGCTCATGATTTCTTCTTCCTGGCTCTTCGCGGTGCCAACTTGGCCTCGGTTCGATCAAGGTCGGCGAACTTCAGCGCTGGATCTATTTTCTCACGAAGTTTCTGCGCGACCAGGGCGGGAACGAGGCAATCGATGTTGCCACCGAGTTGCGCGACCTCGCGGACCAGTCGCGAACTCACGTAGGAATATCTTTCGGCGGGCATCATGAAGACGGTTTCCAGGCTGGGCTGGAGCTTGCGGTTCATGAGGGCCATCTGGAGTTCGTATTCGTAGTCGCTGATGGCGCGAATGCCGCGCATCACGGCGGAGGCTCCAACGCTCATCGCGTACTCGACCGTCAGGCCGTCGAAGGTCTCGACGGAGACATTGTCTAGGCCTTCGGTCATCGCTTCGAGCATTTTGCGGCGTTCGGGAACGCTGAAGAGAGGGGACTTCTCCGGATTGCGAAGAATGGCGACGACCAGTTCGTCAAAAATCCTGCTGCCCCGCTCGATCAGATCGAGGTGGCCGTTGGTCGGGGGGTCGAAGGATCCGGGGTAGACGGCTTTGATGCGTTTCACGGGGCCTCGGCTAGCAGGAGAGATTGTATGCGGGGGGAAACAGGGATGGCAATGTTTGTCGGTGGCTGTTTGTCGGTGGCTGCCTAGGTGAAGGGGAGTATGATTGCCGAGACTATTGGGCCCACGGGATTTCATGCAGTCTCAAACGAGCCAGATAGATGCTTGCGAAACTCGCTGACTGGTCAAGTATTGTGGGAACTCTGTTCGGCGTTGCCGGGCTAGTGTTCAGCATCTTGGCATTCCGCGCAGCAAACCGCGCGAAACGGAGCGCCGACGATGCGCGTCGGGAAGTGCGGAGACTGGGTGCGGCCGACAAACTCCATCGTCTAAATTCCAGTGCGTCCGAGCTTTTCAGCCATATTGAGCATGAAAACCTGGCTGTCGCGTCGTTCTTGGCCAGGGATCTCCGCGTTGAAATCAATGCAGCAATCACTCGATGGGAATTTCTAGATTCCGCTACCAAAGAACGTTTCCTAGAGGCGTGCGCGTTCGCTCAACAAGTCGGGGAATTCATTCGAGCCAAAGGTCAGCTGGACTCAAAAGACAAGAAAAAAGTACTAAAGAAGTGCGATACGATACTGACGATCCTATCGGGGGAATCGGGTAAAATACAATCTGGGTTAGAAGGCAGAGGCAAACCGTGAAATCCAATCCAGCTGAACACAAAGAGATATTGAGAAAACTGTTGGAGAAGACGCGTCAAGGGCGTGTTCACTGGGAACAATCTAGTGGAGACCCTAGTGCGTTTGGGGAAGTGCGATATCTGGATGCTCCCCGAGATTCTTTTCGTTGCAACCTTGGACTCGAGGGCTCGACTGCCTTTTCCTTCGAGGTAGGTAGCGCCCGCACTGAGAGGTGGCTTTCGATGACCGATCAAGGTGGCAATCAGATCCTCGGCGTCACCGCAAATGATCTTCCTACGTCGCCAGAAGAAGAGGACACGTCGAATATGGTCGAAGAAATCTACAATCTCGCCCGCGGCCAAGCCCTAAAGATCGAGCAGAAGTTGGTACTGGTTTCAACTCTGCTCGACCAGGTTTAATTCTCCTAAACAAAATTACCTCCTTGCCGCCGGCACCTTAGCTTCCGGAACCGCCGAAGGCATCGTGGTCACTCGTCCTTGCGTGCCTGTAGCCTGCGCAGCTGCGACAACTGGAGCAGCAGGTACGGCAGGTGGGGCAGTGGACGCAATCATGCCCAGTGCCTTGCGGACTTCCGAGTCCACTTTGGCCAGCGTGTCCTTGTTTTCTTTCAGGAAGGCGCGGGCATTTTCGCGGCCCTGGCCGATGCGTTCGCCTTTGTAGCTGTACCAGGAGCCGGACTTCTCGACGATATTGTTATTCGCTGCCAGGTCGAGGAGGTCGCCTTCGCGTGAGATGCCTTCGCCGTAGAGGATGTCGAACTCGGCCTCGCGGAAGGGAGCGGCGACTTTGTTCTTTACGATTTTTACTTTGGTGCGCGATCCGGTGACGATGTCGCCTTCTTTGATGGCGGCGATGCGGCGGATGTCGATGCGGACCGATGAATAGAACTTCAGGGCGCGTCCGCCGGTGGTGGTTTCGGGGTTGCCGAACATGACGCCGATTTTTTCGCGGATCTGGTTGATGAAGATCAGGCAGGTACGCGATTTGGCAACGGTGCCGGTGAGTTTGCGCAGCGCCTGTGACATCAGGCGGGCTTGCAGGCCCATGTGGCTGTCGCCCATTTCGCCGTCGAGTTCGGCTTTCGGAACGAGCGCGGCTACCGAGTCCACTACGAGCACGTCGATGGCGTTCGAGCGCACCAGGGCTTCCGTGATTTCGAGGGCTTGCTCGCCGTAGTCGGGCTGCGAAACCAGCAGGTTGTCGACGTCCACGCCGAGTTTCTTGGCGTAGCCGGGGTCGAGGGCGTGTTCGGCGTCGACGAAGGCGGCCATGCCACCCATCTTCTGGGCTTCGGCGATCACTTGCAGGGTGATGGTGGTTTTGCCAGAGGACTCCGGGCCGAAGACTTCGACTACGCGGCCGCGGGGGAATCCGCCGACGCCGAGTGCGGCGTCAAAGGAGATCGATCCGGTGGGAATGACAGCGATGGGGACGATGGCTTCTTTCGATCCCAACCGCATGATGGAACCTTTGCCGAACTGCTTTTCAATCTGAGAAAGTGCCAGTTCAATCGC
The DNA here is from genome assembly GCA_963799305.1 of uncultured Acidobacteriota bacterium. Lineage (GTDB taxonomy): Bacteria > Acidobacteriota > Terriglobia > Terriglobales > Acidobacteriaceae > Acidiflorens. Next base: position 302,155 of record CAWCWX010000014.1, read on the forward strand.
CTTGCTGCGCTCGTCCGCCATAATGGCTGCTCCTGACTTGTCCAAACCTGAGAATGGGTGCTGCGAATCCACGTAGCCTACACCCGCAGGCTGGAGAAAAAAGTGCGGGCCGTCACATCATTTTGGGTCAGTTTAGCACAAAGCGAATAAAAAGCGAATCCATGAGTTGATGAGGAAGGTTCGAGCGGCACAGCTGGCTTGCAATTGAGTTCGCTTCCTCAGCGAGGCCCGCCCAAGCGGAGCTTGGACGGGGCACCCTACCGGTCTCTTGGACTTCAGAAAGGGTTAAGCTTCCCCAGGCCTTTCTTTTTCTTCTTGCTGGAAGAGATGTCGACAAGATCGTCCGTTTTCTGCGTGGAAGCGGACGGGTTTGGATTGGCGGTTGCTTCCCCATTGGCCAGTTCGTTGTTTTGCTGAAGAGGTGGAAGCGCGGTCGGGTCGGGCGCGACGTTTGGCTTCAGTTCATTAGGATCGGGCGCCCCGTTGGGGGTAACTTCGCCGGTGGCCGGGGCTTCCTGCGGCGCGGGCTGGCTCTCTGGGGGGGCAACAGCGGACGGGTCGGCACCCGCGGCGGGCGGAGTGTCAGAGCGCGGAGGCTCTTGATTCGCTCCCGGAGCGATGTTCACAGTCTGAACGCCGATTTTTCCGTCGGCGGCGGTGTTGCCGGCGCCGAGAGTGCGAGTTACAGACTTCACGACATCGGTTGCGTTGACCGGGGTAGGATCGATCATGGTGGGCTCACCGACCTTGGCCGCCTTTTCCATTTCCGCGCGCGGATGGCGGTCAACAACTCCCATCAAGTTATCCATCATGGTGGGCTCGCCCCGGCTGGCCACTTCCTTCTTACTCAATTCCATGGCCGCTCTCGTTGGCCTCGGCACCGGCAGATTCAATGCCTCCAGCCGCGTCTTGGCATCCCATGCCCGGTCTGTCGCAGGATAGCGCGTGATGATTTTGCTGTACGCGGCGCCGGCGTCTTTCTCGAAGGCTTCGATCATTTTGGCCTTAGGGCCCTCCGAAACTCTTGCATTAGCCTTGAGCATGGCGATCTCGGCCTCAAAGGTCTGGCCCAGCAGGTAGAGAGTTTCGTCGGCTCCGCTATATAGCGGATACCGGTCCACCAAGGTTTGCAGGCGCGCGATGGCCGCCGGATAGGCTTGCCGCAGGTAATAGAAGCGTCCGATGTTGTATTCACGCTGCGCCAGGACTTCCTGGACTTCGCGCAGGCGCTGCTTCGCTTCCGGCACCATCTTGCTGTCGGGATATTGCTGGATCACTGACCGATATTCTTCCTCGGCACGCATAGCGTGGGTGTAATCACGGTCAGCTTTCTCCATCTGCTGATAGTGAATATTGGCGACCTTCAGCGAGGCCTCGGCCGCTTCCGGCATGTTGGGAAAGAAAGTTTCGAAATCCTTGTATTCGATTTCTGCCTGCTGGAGCGCGGTCGAGCCGCCTTCGGCATACCAGGAATCGGCGACGGCCAGCTTGGCGCGGGCGATGTACTCGGAATCCGGATAGGTATTGATCAACGTCTGGAGGGTCATGCGGGCCACGTCGAAGCGATTGTGCTTCATGGCGTCCATCGACCGGTCAAACAGCACCTTGTCGGGCTGCTTCGATCCCAAGTTGGCCAGCGGGTTGTTGACCTTCTTGTTGGTGCATGCCACCGAAAACACCAGCAGCGCAAGGAGTCCGGAAATCAAAATACGACGCATAAGACCTCGAAAATTAGCTTCTAGCTGCTGGCTGCTAGCTTCTAGCCAGAAGCGGCTTTCTCAAACCCGCTGCAAGCTGGCACTGCGCGCCGCTTCCAGCAGGGCCGACGCATTGGCCTTGGGGTCGCCGCTCCCGAAAACCGCATTTCCGGCGACCAGAATCTCCGCTCCGGCCCGCACCACTTCGCCGACGGTGTCCAAGGCTACGCCGCCATCAACTTCGATGCGAAAAGAATATCCCTTCGCCGACCTGATCTCAGCCAGTTTCCGCATCTTCCTAAGCACACCGGGGATGAACTGTTGTCCGCCAAACCCTGGGTTTACGCTCATCACCAGCACATAATCAACAATATCGAGGACTTCCGTAAGTGTTTCGACGGGCGTGGCCGGATTAATGACTACGCCCGCCAGGCAGTCATGGCTCTTGATGAGATGCAGGGTGCGATTCAGGTGGCGGCAAGCCTCCTGATGCACCGAGATCCAATCCACTCCTGCCTCGGCGAAATGCCCTATGAAGTCGTCCGGGTTCTCGATCATGAGATGGCAGTCGAGAGGGAGCCGGGTTGCCTTGCGGAGAGATTTCACGACCGGTGGGCCGATGGTTAGATTGGGCACAAAATGGCCGTCCATGATGTCGACATGGATGACGCTGGCCCCGCCCGCCGCGGCCCGGTCTACCTGGTCCGCTAGATGAGCAAAATCAGCCGAAAGAATCGAAGGTGCGAGTTCGATCAAAACCGGGAACCTGAGCCTGGATAAGGAGTGAAACCTGGGGAGATTCTAGCACGGTGGGAGGGGCTGCTGAGGAGCGATTCGTGCAGTTTTGGCAGGGCTTTACATCTCGGCTTCGACCGTCACCGGAAACTTCACCGACCTGGCGATAAAGCAAAAGCGATGGGCCTCCTGGTGAAGGGCAAGTGCCCTCTCGCGATCATCGCCGGACGCAATTTTTATCTTCGGCTTCAGGACTACACTAACGAATTCCCCCGACCCGTCCTCGTTTTCGTTCATCACGCCCGAGGCTTCATCCCGGTACTCCAGAACGGTGACGTGGTTCACGGCGCACAAATGCAAATACCACAACATGTGGCACGACGATAGGGTCGCGACCAGCAGTTCTTCCGGATTGTAGCGGGAGGCGTCGCCGCGAAAGCTGGGATCGCTCGAAGCTGGAATCGCCGGCTTGCCTTCCCCCTGGATCACGTGATCGCGGCGGTAGCTGCGGTACGTCCTGGTGCCGGCGCCATCGTTGCCGGTCCATTCGATTTGAATTGCGTAGCTGTGCTGTTTCACGTCGCTCCCCTTGCCGACTGTAGATTTATCTCGGCCGCGTGTGTTCGAGCGTCCAGGCTTCAGAGACGGCTCGTCCCTTCGCAAGATCGTCGACCACGAGGATCAACTGATTGGCGTGGTCGCTATAGAGCACTTCAATGTTGACGCCGGCCTCGACCATGCGGCGGGTAATCTTGCCGAGTTGGCCCGGCTCTGCCTGGTTCAGTCGCTGGACGAGCACATCACGCACGGCAAGTACGTGAATGCCAGCTGCCTCGAGCGCCTTGCGGGCGGCGGCGCCGTCGTGAAACAGAAAATGCGCGATGCCTTTGCCGTCCACGAGGAATGCCCCTCCGCCTTCAATGCTTACTCCGGCCCGGCCCAGGGCGCTGCCCATGTCGGCGAGCGCGCCAGGACGGTTTTCGAGCGCAATTGCTACGTCCTGCATGTGGTTTGTCCTCCCTGAAACGTTAAACCGTAACTCCGTTGTACCATCAAAATGCATGTCCTTTGTGCCCAGTCCGATGACGCACAGCAGCGCCCGGCTGCTCGAATTTGAGACGCTACGCGAGGTGCTGGCGGGATACGCATCCTCTCCGCTGGGGCGTCTTCGGATTGCTGAGCTGGCGCCGTCGCTTGACCGCGCGTGGATCGAAACGCAGCAGCAGCTTACATCCGAGATTCGCGAATTTCGACGCGTCGGCGGACGGTTTGAATTTTCCGGACTGCCGGAAGTGATGATGCTGCTTTCGAAATCACGGATACGCGGCGCAGCCCTAGAGACGACGGAGATCCGCGACATCGTTCTGCTCGTAGACCGCGCCGCCGAATGGCGCGAGATTGTGAAACAGCCTCCCGCCGCAATGCGTTCGGAGTGGACGGCGGTCGCAGCGCTCTCTTTGGCGATTGAGGATTTTGCCGAGTTCCTGCGTTTCTTCCGCAACAAAATCCTGCCTGATGGCACACTCGACGACCGCGCGTCGGCGGAATTGACGCGCATCCGGCGAGAGATCGAAAAGCAGAAACGGCTCATTCAGGAATCGCTGCGCGGCTATCTGCGGCGTCTTTCCGAAGGCAGCGCATTGCAGGACGAACTGATTACGATCCGCGGCGAGCGGTTCGTTATCCCCGTGAAAGTTGAACAGAAACGACGGGTGCAGGGCGTAGTCCACGGCGCGAGTTCCAGCGGGCAAACGGTTTTTGTCGAACCCCTCGAAACCATCGAGCAGAATAACGAACTGGTCCGGCTGTTGGACGAAGAACAAGCGGAAGTCCACCGGATTCTGCTGGAGATGACCGGCCGCATCGGTGAAAACGCCGACGCGATCCTGGCCGCCGCCGAAGTGCTGGCCGAACTGGAACTCCAATTCGCCAAGGCCCGCTTCGCGGAAGACTACAACTGCGTGGCGGTAAGCTTGTGTGGGGACGGGTCTCCGACCCGTCCAAGCCGAGCGCCAGCTCGCGAGCCCGGAGAGGAGGCTTCGGCCCCGGAGCATCCGAGCTTGCTCCTCCACCGCGCCCGGCACCCGTTGCTCGAACGCAACCTGAAGCTGAAGAACGCCGCCATCGTCCCCGTCACGGTCGAACTGGAGGGCGATCGGCGGCAGCTGGTTATCACCGGGCCGAATACTGGCGGCAAGACGGTCACGCTAAAAACGGTTGGCCTGTTAGCGCTGATGGCCCAATCCGGAATCCCCGTCCCCGCCGACCGCGCTGACATGCCCGTGTTCGACACCATCCTCGCCGACATCGGAGACTACCAATCGATCGAGCAGAGTCTCTCGACCTTCTCCGCCCACGTCACCAACATTGATTTCATCTCACGCACTGCCACGCCGGAATCGCTGGTCATTCTCGACGAACTCGGCTCTGCCACCGATCCCGAAGAAGGCGCAGCGCTGGCGGTGGCGATCTCCGATCACTTCCGCACGATTGGATGCATGAGTGTGATTTCGACCCATCACACCTCGCTGAAAGTTTACGGGGCGAATACCAGCGGCGTGATCAACGCCTCCGTCGGATTTAACGAGACCACGCTGCAGCCGACCTATGAGTTGAAGATCGGCGTGCCGGGAGCGTCGGCGGGAATCAACATTGCACAGCGGCTGGGATTGAATCCAGCGATTATTGCGTCCGCGCGCAGCCGGCTGAGCACGCAAGTTCAGGATGTAGGGAAATTCCTCGACCGCCTGCACGCCGAGTTGCGCGAAGCCGATACCCAGCGCGCCAAGTTGCAAGCGCGAGAAAAAGAACTCGAACGGGAGAAGCAGCAGCTTGCCACCGAAGGACGCAAAGAACAACAGACCAAGATCCGCGAAATGGAGAAGAAACTCGAAACCCTTTTTCGCGATTTCGAGTACCACGCCCGCGAAGCCGTCAACGCCGTTCAGGACCGCGCTGCCGCCCAGAAGCTTTCCAAAGATGCCGAACGCCGTATCGCCAAACTGCGCCGCGAATTTCGCGAACAATTCGATTCGACTGTGGTAGCCGCCGCCACCGGCGCCGACCGCGACGATCCTCATGCCCAGCCAGCCCTGGTGAAACACGTAGCCGAAGGCGACACCGTGAAACTCAAATCCATGGGCCGCGCCGGAGTGGTGAAGAAAAAGATCGACGACCAGCATTTCGAAGTCGAAATCGGCTCGATGAAAATGCGTATCGCCCGCGAAGACATCGCCGAGGTCGTCTCCCGCGTGAGTGACTCGCCGGTGCAGGCGGCCCGGGCCCGCGGCGTGAAAGTGTCGTTGCAGGAGGGCGTCAGCGACCTGAGTACGCCGACCGAAATCAATGTCATCGGACAAAACGTCGACGACGCCACCCGCGAAGTCGAACGCTTCGTCGATCGCGCCTTCCTGGCGGGAATGCCGCGAGTAAGGATCGTCCACGGCAGCGGCATGGGGATTCTGCGGAAAGCTTTGAGGCAGTATTTGCAGAAACATCCGCATGTCGCGACGGTGACAGAGCCTCCGCAGAATGAGGGTGGGGGCGGGGCTACGGTGGTGGAGTTGCGGGTGTGAAATTGGCCCAGGGACAAAAATGAAACAGAAACCTACGCAGCTCGAATTGGATACGGCAGCTTACTTCGCGAACATGAGCGAAGAAGAGGCTCGCGCTGATCGAGAGCTTGAGGCTGCGCTTGCAGGCTCTGTCTCTGGCGTTAATTTTGACGAAATGGACGAGGGCTAGGCAAACAGGCATTTTTTCCCTTGGAAGCCATCTGCAGCAGTCGGCCAGCATCCACCTTTCTGATACCCTTCTCTCATGCCCCCAGAGCGCCTCCAAAAGATAATCGCCGCTGCCGGAGTCGCTTCCCGCCGCAGAGCTGAAGAACTGATCACTTCCGGACGCGTCCAGGTCAACGGCACCGTCATCACTGAACTTGGCACCAAAGCTGACTCCGAGACCGACCACATCCGCGTCGATGGCAAGTTGCTGAAGGGGCCGGAGCACCACACTTACCTCGTTCTTAACAAACCCAAAGGCTACGTCACGACCGTTAGCGATCCGGAAAAGCGGCCTACGGTGATGGACCTGGTGCCGGGAGCGAAGGCGCGGGTGTATCCGGTGGGGCGTTTGGACTGGGCCAGCGAAGGGTTGCTGGTGCTCACGAATGATGGGGCGCTGGCCAATGCGCTGATGAAGGCGTCGTCGAATGTGCCTAAGACTTATGTGGTGAAAGTTGCCGGGCAGCCGGATGAAGGGAAGCTGGATAAACTTCGCGCGGGCGTTTCGATCGCGGAAAAAGGTGGACACCGGGTGCGCACTGCTCCCGCTCGGATCCGGCTAATTCGCGAGGCGGATAATCCCTGGCTGGAAGTGACGATTATCGAAGGGCGCAATCGGCAGGTTCGGAAAATGTTTGAAGAGGTGGGACATCACGTCGAGAAGATCCGGCGGGTGCAGTATGGTCCGCTGTCCCTGGACGTGCCGCCGGGAGAATTTCGCAGCCTTACGCTGGAGGAAGTTTCGCGGCTGAAGGCGGCGGCTGCGGGGAAACCTACTTATGTTCCCAAGCCGATGGTGCTGCCGAACGACAAACCGCGGGGGCTGAAGCCATCGCTTAAGGTTGCGAATCGCGCCTTTGAAGGAGTGCGGCCTCCAACGGCTCGGCCCTTCGCCAAACCTGCACGCGAGTTCAAACCCCGGCGGGATTCCGCTGCGCGGGATTTTCGGGCGCGTCCCGCGGGCGAATCCAGACCGAAGCGGGACTTCAGCGTGCCAACTGAGCGACCGCAGGGGCCGAAGCCATTGAAGAGTTTCGCCGACCGCAGGTCTGAAGCGGCGCGCTACCCCAAGGGCCGGCCTTTCTCTAAACCATCTCGTGATTTCAACCCGCGGCGCGATGCCAAACCGCGTGGGGATTTTAGATCCAGGCCCGGCGTGGTTGCGTCAGGCGAGGGCCGACCGCAAAGGGATTTCAGACCTCAGAGAGAGAGGCCTCAGGGCGTGGTGAGGCCTCTGAAAAGCTTCGTGGATCGTAGGGCTGAAGCGCCGAGACACCCAAAAGCTCCCCGCGATTTCAAACCTCGACATGACGCCAAGCCGCGACGGGATTTCAGGTCCAGGTCCGCAGTCAATTCGCCGAGCGAATCCAGGCCGAAACGGGCGTTCAGACCGCCGAGCGCGCGACCGCAGGGGCTGAAGCCCCCGGAGAGTTTTTCAGATCGCAGCGCTGAAGCGCTGCGCCACCCAAAGGCCAAGCGGGACTTCAAACCGCGGCGCGATTCCAAGGCGCCGCGAAATTTCAAAGCAGGGCCGCGTAACAAATCCAGATTTTCGCCCAAGGGCTAGCGTTCGGCTTCGGCGATCATCGGCAGGCGGGCGGCGCCGAATAGTCCTGCGTCGCTCCCGAGTAGGGCGCGCGTGATGACGGTCTTTCTTCCGGGTCCTGGATCGACGTGGGCTGAGGCGCCTCCACCTTGTCCCAGAGGATCGGGAGGCGCGGTGGCGGCATACACCATGCAGCGCTGGCGCAGTTCTTCGAAAATCGCGGGCGCGAATACTTCCCACGCGCTGGCGACTCCTCCTCCGACCACATAAATTGGCAGGTTGAGGGAATTCACGAGCGTGGAAAGCACAATGCCGAGGGCGCGGCCAACCCGGCGGTAGATGCGTTTTGCGTCTTCATCGCCTTGCAGCGCGAGATTGAAAATCGATTTCGCGCTGAACTCGGCGTCCGCGTGGGCGGCTTGAGCAAGGTTGCACGAAGCGTTCTGTGCGATGCCCTCGCGTGCCATGCGGACGACGGCGGTGGCCGAAGCATATTGTTCGAGGCATCCGCGATTACCGCAGCCGCAGGGATGGCCTTCGGGTTCGACGGTGGTATGGCCGAATTCTCCGGCCATGCCGTTCATGCCGTGCCAGATTTTGCCGTCGATTACCAGGCCGCCGCCGACGCCCGTTCCCAGGGTGAGCATGGCCATGTCGTCGTGGTCTTTGGCTGCGCCCAGCCACTTTTCGCCGAAAGCGGCAACGTTGGCGTCGTTTTCCAGGATCACCATGGTGTTGAGGCGGCGCTCGATTTCCGCTCGCACGGGGTAGTCCGCCCAACCGGGAAGGTTGGGAGATTCGCGCAGCAATCCGGTCTGCATGTCGATTATTCCGGGCACGCCTATGCCGATCCCAAGCATTTTGGACGAATTCTTGTACTTGCCGGACAGATGCTGAATGGCCTCGCACATGTCATTCAGAACGTGATCGCGGCCAAGCGAGACTTTGGTCCCCAGCGTTACCTTCTCGACGAGGTGGCCGTTTACATCGACCGCGGCAATACGCAGGTTGGTGCCGCCGAGGTCTACTCCAATTGAAAAGTCATTCATAGATGAGAGCCTATTTTAGTCCTTCGAGGGGCGCAGGGGAGGCCTCCTGTTTTGTACATGGGAGCTTTCCCAACGTCAATATTAAATCGTTATACTACCGCTATTTTTGACATTTTGGACAATAATGGCTGCTGCGGCCCGCGAGCACGACACGTCGGATGGGGGTAGTGCAAACCAGGCATGGCTCCCCTTCGCGGCCATAAACGCGATGTTGCAGCTGGAAGAAGCCTTCTTCGCCGTCGGCGTCCACGTAGTCGGAGATGGAGGAACCGCCCAGGGCGACCGCCTCTTTTAGAACATCCTGTACCGCACGATGAAGCCGCTGCAGATCGCCGCGCGTTAATGATGAAGCCCGCCGCCGGGGGCGAATGCCGGCGCGAAACAGCGATTCGTCGGCATAAATGTTTCCGACGCCGCGTAGCAGTTTCTGATTCAGGAGGGCGCTCTTGATCGGCGTCTTGCGTCCACGGAAAAGCTTGATAAAGTCCTGTTCGGCAACTTCGAGTGGTTCTACTCCCCCCGGATCGAAGCCGCCGGAGTGAACGCTGAGCTTGCCGAACATGCGGGGATCGACGAAACGAAGCTCACGGCCGGAAACGAGTTTCGCGACCAGGTGAGTGTGTTTGACAATCTCTGCCGACGGTTCGCAGACGACCATGCGTCCGGTCATGCCGAGGTGGACGATCCACTGGGCGCTTTCTGGTAAAGACGCGGCTTGCAGCGTCTTCTTGCGTTTTGGAGGTGCTCCGTCGAGATCGAATACGATGTGCTTGCCCGCACGATGTACGCGGAGGATCCGCTTACCTTCCAAGGTGGACGCAATTTTTGCGGCGGGCGATTTCAGCGGTTGTTTTTTGGATCCGATCCACACGGATTCAATTGTGTCGCCGCTGATGCTCTTGTTGAGACCGCGCACGACTGTTTCGACTTCAGGGAGCTCGGGCACCGGGTCAGGATATAGGAAACTCGAATGCAGACGTTAGAAGTCAGATTGCAGAAGTAAGGTCAAAGGCATTCCGGGACGGGTTTACTTCTACAATCTGACTTCTCACTTCTGCAATTCTTCTCCAATTGCCCGCCAGCCTCGCGATTCGGTATGCTAGAGCGTACATACCGGCTTCCGTGCATCCCTTTTTCAAGCCATTTTCCCGATTTGCGGGAAACGAGTGTGTACGACCCCGGGTAGACGCACGATTCCACGGAGCTACACATTGAACAGAGGCAAAACAGCGGTCATTGTTGGGGCCCAGTGGGGCGACGAAGGCAAGGGCAAGATTGTCGACGTTCTCACGCAGACTTTTTCGGTGGTCGCTCGCTATGCCGGCGGCCACAATGCCGGCCACACCGTCATCATCGAAGGAAAGAAATTTATTCTGCAGTTGGTCCCCGGCGGGATTCTCCGTCCTAGTTGTGTGAATGTGATTGGCAATGGCGTGGTTTTCGATCCGCTGGCATTTCTGAAAGAAGTGGCCACGCTACGCGCGGGCGGCGTGAAGGTGGACGGCAACCTGTTCATCTCCAATCGCGCGCAAGTTATTCTTCCCTACCATCGCATGATGGAACTGGGCTCGGAGAATGCGCCGGGGCGGGTGAAGATCGGCACCACTTCGCGCGGCATCGGTCCCGCTTACGAAGACAAGATGGGACGCCGCGGCCTGCGCGTCGCCGATTTGCTGGATACTACGCTGCTGCGCACGCACATCGAAAATGCGGTCCGCGAAAAGAACATGATCGCGCACGCCCTGTTCAACTCCGAGCCGCTCGATGCCGACAAGATGTTCAAGGAGTATGCGGAGGCTGCGCAGAAGATTGCTCCTTTTGTTTGCGACACCGCACTGTTGCTCAATCGGGCGATTGCGGCAGGGAAGTCGGTTGTGTTTGAAGGCGCCCAGGGGACGATGCTGGACATCGATCACGGCACTTACCCGTTCGTTACTTCTTCGAGCGCGACGTCCGGCGGTGCGGTTACGGGCACGGGGGTTCCCCCGACTTTGATCGATACCGTCATTGGCATCACCAAGGCTTACTGCACGCGCGTTGGTGGCGGACCGTTTCCTTCCGAACTACTCGGCGACGATGGTGAAGACCTGCGCAAGCGTGGCAACGAGTTTGGCGCGGTTACGGGACGTCCGCGGCGCACGGGGTGGCTGGATTTGCCACTTCTGCGTTACGCTGGCATGATTAACGGAATCTCGTGGCTGGTCGTAACCAAGCTCGACGTGCTTGACCATCTCACGGAAATTCCGGTGTGCGTTGGCTATAAGGTCGACGGCAAAGAGACGGCCGAAATTCCGGCGCAGGCGTGCGGCTACGAAAAGATCGAATGTGTGTACCGGAAAATGCCGGGCTGGGCGACGCCTACGCAGGATGTTCGCACGCTGGAAGGATTGCCCAAAGCGGCGCGCGAATATCTGGCCTTCATCGAGAAAGAAACGGGAGCCCGCGTCGGTATGATTTCCACCGGGCCGGATCGTGAACAAACGATCCTGGTGCCGGATTTTGTGAGCCAGTTGGGCCTGCAACCCATGAAGAGCCCGGCGGCTCGAACCTGAACCCTGACTTCGAGAGAGCGCAAGAACGGAGCGACGGATGGTAGTCCTGGCGGTAACGTGGATGGCAAAAACCGGACGCGAGTCCGAAGTGGCGGCGCTGTTTGAGCAACTCACCGCCGAGGCGCGAAAAGAGCCGGGATGCCTGATGTTTCAGGTGCACAAGCACAAGACCGAGGCGCGGCGCTTCTTCATCTACGAACAGTATAAGGACGACGCCGCGCTGGAAGCGCATCGCGCCACGCCACACTTCCTCCAGATCGTAAAGAAGGATTTAACCAAAGTGGCTGATCGGACGGAGGGGCATCTGTTCGAGCCGCTGGGGTAGTTGCCACGAAGGACACGACCGCCGGCGTTTATCGCGGAGAGTAGTCGGGTTTCGCGATAGCAATTCCATCGAGCGTCGCATTTGCAACAGCCGCGAGATCGTGTCGCTACACTCCCTGGAGACCCTTGGTTATCACGTCGCGCGTATCGCCCCACAGTGCGAGAGCCTCTAACTCCTCGCGCCGGAACCAGCACACATCTGCCGCGTCGCTGCCGGCTCGCAAATCGTCCGAAAGCGGGCGACACAGAAAATCGATCAGTACATAGTGATAGCGCACGCGGCGGTCGTCGTCGCGAATCACGCGCTCGTAGACTCCCAGCAATTCCCCGGTTTCCACGATCAGTCCTGTCTCTTCGCGAGCCTCGCGGATCGTTGCTTCGCGGAGTGTCTCGCCACATTCCAGCACTCCTCCGGGCAACGACCATTCTCCCAGCAGGGGAGCCTGTCCGCGGCGGATCAGCAGGACACGGTCGTCCTGAATGATGACGGCGCCTACGCCAATGAGCGGATTGTCGGGATATTCGCGGCCCATGCGAGGCAGTGTACAGGGATTAGCTCGCGGCTCGTAGCTCGAAGCCGCCTTTCCTCTAAAATACCTGCATGTCCCTGGACGAATACAAACGCAAGCGGCGCTTCGAGGAAACGCCGGAGCCTCCGCCGAAAATTGAGAAGCAGTCGAAGCATCGGTTTGTGGTGCAGCGTCACGACGCTACGCGGCTGCACTATGACTTTCGTCTGGAGATGGACGGAGTACTCAAGTCGTGGGCGGTGCCGAAGGGACCGTCACTCGATCCGGCGGATAAGCGGCTGGCGATGCAGGTGGAGGATCATCCGGTTTCGTATTTTGATTTTGAAGGGACCATCCCCGAAGGCAATTACGGCGGCGGAACCGTGATGGTGTGGGATGTGGGCACGTGGCAGCCGCTTTCGCCAGTGCCGGTCAACGGCGAATACCTCCCGGGCACGGATAAGGAAGCTGCGGCGATGCTGGCAAAAGGCGATTTGAAGTTTCGTTTGAATGGAAAGCGGCTGAATGGAGACTTCGCGCTTGTGCACATCAAGGGGCGACGGCCGGGAAGCAAGGGAACGGAATGGCTGCTGATCAAGAAGAAAGAGAACAACGTGGTGCCTGGGTTCGATATCGACAGCTACGAATCTTCTGTACTGACGGGACGAACCATGGCTGAGATCGCTGGTGATGCCGGATCGAAGGAGTGGAGCACCAGCCGCCCGGCTACTCGCGGGAAGCTCAAGGCCGCCTGGCTGGCGGACGCGGTGGCTCGGGCGGACAAGAAGCGAAAGGCTGTAACCACGGGGAGCACGGGGAAAGGCGCGGGGAAAGCGGTTAAGGCCCCATCAAAGACAAAGATCAAGAAGTTCTCCATCACCTCCGTGTCCCCTGTGGTTAAGAATTTGGTTGGCGCGACAGAAAGAACCATGCCCACGAAAATCCGCCCTATGCTGGCGTCGTCGGTGGACGACGCGTTCGACAATCCCGCGTGGCTGTTTGAGATTAAGTGGGATGGGTATCGCGCGGTGGCGTTTATCGAGGACCGCAACGTTCGTCTGGTCTCACGCAATCAAAATGATCTCACCGCACAGTTTCCGGAGCTTCGCGACTTTCCTAAATTTGTTAAGGCACAACGGGCCATCCTTGATGGAGAGATTGTCGCGCTCGATGAAGAAGGCCGGCCTTCCTTCAGCCTGATGCAGCAACGGACCGGCTTTCAGCCCGGCAAACGCCGTTTACCAGGACGGCAAGGCGTCCCGGTTGTGTACTACGCGTTTGACTTGCTCTATCTCGATGGCTACGACCTGCGGCACGTGGGATTGGAAAAGCGCAAGGAACTGTTGCAATCAGTACTGGAGCCGGGAGAACTGGTTCGGTTCTCAGACCACTATCCCGAGAAAGGGCGGGAATTATTTGCGGTTGCCGGCCAAGGCGGGCTGGAAGGAATTCTTGCCAAGAAACGCGAGAGCTTTTATCAGGAGGAACGATCGCACGACTGGCTGAAAATCAAAATCACAAAGCGGCAGGAGTGTGTGGTCGGTGGCTACACCGACCCGGAAGGCAGCCGGCAATATTTCGGATCGCTGGTTCTGGGGCTGTACAACGATCGCGGACAGTTGATCCACGTTGGCCAGGCAGGTACGGGCTTCGATCAGCGCGCGCTGAAAGAAATTTACGGACGGCTTCGGCCGCTGGAGACGAAGACCAATCCGTTTCATGGCGATGTTGGAGGGCTGAAAAAATTTCACTTTGTGCGTCCAGAACTGGTCGCGGAGATCAAGTTTTCCGAGTGGACGCACGAGACTGCCGAAGGGGGGATGAAACTGCGGGCGCCGGTGTTCATGGGGCTAAGGTTCGACAAGGAGCCGAAGGAGTGCCAGCTGGAAGAAGCAGTCCCGAGCAATGAAAGATAACTGGGGCTGAAGCCCAAACAAATTCTGAACCTAACGCGGCGCTGAAGCGCCGCTCTTCCACGGCAGTGGTGGCAAGGAGGCTCGACTGAGAGCCGCTAAGGGCTACGAACTGCTATGGGCCGTTACCGTCCGCGGCACTCCGCTCTTCAGCCACCAGATCAGCCCGCCGCCGAGTACGAGGCAGATTGAGATCAGCTGGGTTCCTGACATCGCTCCGCCGAAGACTTCGCCTCTGCCGGGGTCGCCGCGGAGGAACTCGATGAAGTATCGTTCGATTCCATACAAGATCATGAAAGCGGCAAATACCTGGCCGTCAAACTTTTTGCGCTTCAGCAGCCACATCAGGAGAACAAAGTTGAAGAACTCGGCGGCGGCTTCGATCAGTTGTGTCGGTTCGAGCCGCTCGTTGAGCGGAGTTCCGGCCCAACTGCTGGCCAGCGGGTTGGTAAAAACAATACCCCAGAAATGATCGGTAGGTTTGCCGTAGCAGCATCCGGCGGCGAAGCATCCGAAGCGGCCGAGAACGTGTCCGAAGGCTAGGCCGGGAGCGAATCCGTCCATGGTGCGGAGCGCGAGCATCTTGCGATGGCGCATATACCAGGCTCCCATGAGCAAAGCGGCGATCAGGCCGCCAGAAAAAACTCCACCGGATTGCAGCGTATTGAGGCTGAAGATCTGACGCCAGTTGCCCGCATAAGAATCCCATTCGTTGATCACGAGCAGGATCTTCGCTCCAAGAATCCCGGCGAGAACCACGAGAATTCCCAGGTTCCAGGCATCGTCGCCGTTGATCCCCTGCTTTTCGGAATTGCGGACGCTGATCCAAAGCCCGATTAGGACTCCGGACGCAACGAGCAGGCCATAGGTCGGGAGACTGAAGTTACCAATGTTGAAGAGTCGAGGTAGCACGCTAGGTTAGATGCTCCTTTTCGGGTCTGGGAAAAGTTTAGCAGGAAGCGAGGTGTCAGGTGTCAGGTGTCAGGAAAACCGACCAAATCCCCGGTGATCCGCATCACTGCCTTGTTGTGCGTCACGCTTCACGATGAGACGGGAGACATTCCCAATGGCAGAGAACTATCGCGACCTTATCGCATGGCAGAAAGCCAAGACCTTAGCTTTGGAGGTATATCGCGATACACGAAGATTCCCAAAGGATGAGATGTACGGCTTGACGTCTCAGATGCGGCGGGCTGCGGTTTCCGTTCCCAGCAACATCGCCGAAGGAAAGGGGCGTCATTCTCCCAAAGAGTTGGTGCAATTTCTATACCGATCGCGCGGCTCCCTCTTGGAGCTTGAGACGCAACTGTCGATTGCACACGAACTCGGTTACGTCGACATCCCGACGTTCAAGCATTTGAATGAGAGAGTAGAAGAAGTCGGTCGCGTCCTCAACGGCCTGATCAACCGTTTCCAATCTCAGATCGAAAGGGCTTCCTGACACCTAACACCTGAGACCTGACACCTGAAGGTAAAAAGCCGACCCGCACCGCCGTCCTGATGGGCCGAGAATGAACCCGCTGGTAAGCGTTGGGAACCCGCCGAGACCCTTTAGGCTTTTCCGCATGGCGGAACGTAGCACACCGGATCCTAGTTCGAGTCGAGTCCCCGTTCATTCTGCATTGGTTCAAAAATCGGTGACCACCAGCAACCAACCTAGCAGGCCAGCTTTTCGTCTTTGATGCTAGGAAAGCCCGCGCCGATGCGCAAGAGGAAAAGCAGAAATAGTTGGCAGAAGGTTTGCAACAGGTTCACGGTCGCGGATGAACGGCAGGTTACGAACGCTTTCAACCGAGGCGGCGGGTATCTTGTAAAACTTCGTCGAGCGCGCTTTCGAGTTTACTGGTGCGCTGCTTCACTTCGGGCGCCGGCATGTCCAGTTTCCGCTTGAGCAGATGGTATTCGTCAGCAATGTTCAGCGCGGCCAGCACGGCCAGACGCACGGAATCCACGGTGGCGGTCTGTTCGGAGACGGCACGCATCTTCATGTCGACGAATTCGGCAAGTTTCAGGATGTAGTCGGCGTCAGAACCGCGGAGATTGTAGACCTGGTCGAAGATTTCTACCCGCACGCTGCCGTTCGAAGCATCTTTGGTGGGTGGTTGCCTGGTGGCCGTTGCCATATCACTCCTGAGTGCGGGATTGTCCCCGCGGTTCTTTAGCTGGCCGCCGCCTGCTCCTGCGCCAGGTCTTCCATCTGGCCCAGCATCTTTTCCACCCGTCCCCGGATTTCCTCGCGCTCTTTGCGCAGCTTTAGCAGTTCGCGGCGCATCGATTCGTTTTCTTCCTCGCGCTCCTCGAGTTGCTCCCGCATGCGCTTGACGTCGCGCTCGGCGGCGGTTCGGGCTTCTTTGGCGGCCTTGTATAACTCGATAGTGCGATAAACTTTCTCTTCCAGCGCCTGAAAATCTTCAGCAGGAACCTGCGCAGATACCTCTTCCACCTTGAGGGACATGGGGGCGGCTCACTTTCAAACAGAAGTGTTCGAGCTTTGAGGCGCAGTATAACCCAGTTTGCTGTGGAAGACTTCTCTAGTTTTGCACCGCCGTAAACACTCAGATACCTTGCCGGGGTTTCAGTTTGTCCAAACGGCGCGCGGCCTCATCGAGTGTCTCAGGCTTCTTGCAGAAAGCGAAACGTACCTGTTGGGAGCCGTCCTTCGGATGCTTGTAAAAACTCGATCCCGGCACACAGGCGATACCGATTTCTTTCACCAGGTAGCTGGCGAACTCGACGTCACTTGGATAGCGGAAGGCGCTGATATCGGTCATCACGTAGTACGCGCCCCGAGGGCGGTAGCAGCGGAATCCGGCCTTTTCCAGGGCGGGGATAAGATGGTCGCGGCGGGCCCGATATTTTTCGGCAAGATCGCGGTAGTAGCTGGCGGGGAGACTGAGCGCAGCGGCCCCGGCTTCCTGTAACGGCGCCGGTGCACCTACTGTAAGGAAGTCGTGCACCTTCCGGATCGCATTCGTGATGGCAGGGGGCGCAACGGCCCAACCCACGCGCCATCCGGTGACGCTGTAGCTCTTGGAGAGGCCGTTGATGGTGATGGTTCGCTCGCGCATCCCGTCCAGGCTTGCGATGGAAATATGTTGTGCATCTTCGTACAGGATGTGCTCGTAAATCTCGTCCGTGATGGCTAGAACGTTGAACTCGACGCACAGGTCGCGGATCAGTTCCAGTTCCTTCCGGGTGAAAACCTTGCCGGTGGGGTTGTTTGGCGTGTTCAGGATGATCGCCTTGGTTTGTGGCTGAAAGGCTTCGCGCAATTCCTGCTCGTCGAAAGTCCACTCGGCATCGGGCGTTTGCGGAGGACGCAGACTCACAAAACGCGGCTTGGCTCCGCTCAGGATCGAGTCCGGCCCGTAGTTTTCGTAGAAGGGCTCGAAAACGACGACTTCGTCTCCTTTGTTGCAGACCGCGAGAAGCGTGGCGATCATTGCTTCGGTGGATCCGCAGCAGACGACAATTTCCTTTTCCGGATCGACTTCGATTCCCTGGCTCTCTTGCATCTGCCGGGCGATGGCGTTGCGGAGATTCTTCGCGCCCCAGGTAATGGCGTACTGATTTACATCGGCGGCGATGGCATCCTGGGCAGCGTGCTTGATCTCCGCTGGCGCAGAAAAATCGGGAAAGCCTTGCGCCAGGCTGACAGCGTCATATTGCATCGCCTGGCGGGTCATCTCGCGGATTACGGATTCGGTGAAGTGCTCGACCTTGTCGGAGAGGAAGTGCTTGGGATGGGCGGAAACGGGGGTCATGGAGAGTAAGGCTAGCACAGGGAACGCCGGATGATCCTGTCGCGGGAAGTGCTATTCCCCCTTTATGAACTGTCCTCCTGAGCGAAGCGAACCCGATGCAGGCTACGCCAGAAAATCTGGCTTTTGTAACGATTCGCCCGCCTCGATCATCTCCTCCAAGGGGCGGCGTTGTGTGCGCTGCCGATACAATAGAACTATGTCCACGTTGCCACTTCCGCTCGCAGCGTTTGTCGCGGGACTGATCTCGTTCATGTCGCCGTGCGTGCTGCCGCTGGTGCCGGGATACGTCTCTCTCATCTCGGGCGTGGGGGTTGAAGAACTCAAATCCGACAGCGGACAATTTTTCCGCAAGGTAATGCTGAACTCGGCGGCGTTCATTCTCGGCTTCAGCATCGTGTTCATCACGCTGGGCGCGATTTCGACCGAAGTGGGGCAGTTGTTCGCGCAGTACAAGTCGATCCTGGCGAGGATCGCCGGCGCGGTAATCATCCTCTTCGGACTGCACCTGACCGGCATCTTCCAGATCAAAGCTCTGCTTGCCGACACGCGGATGCATGGACTGAAGGGTAGTTCGACCACCTGGGGATCGTTCGTCATCGGATTCGCTTTTGCGTTTGGATGGACGCCTTGCGTTGGGCCGATTCTCGCGGTCGTTCTAGGATTCGCGGCGACTCAGGACACAGTCTGGAAAGGAATCTTTCTGCTCGCGATCTACTCAGCGGGCCTGGCGGTTCCGTTTCTGCTGACCGCGCTTGGCATTGGCCGTTTTCTCAAGTTCTACAACCGTTTCAAGTTTCATATGCACGCTTTGGAAGTGGCGAGCGGCGGATTGCTGATCGCTCTGGGCGTGCTTCTGGTGCTCGGCCGTTTTACACTGATCTCTGGATGGCTGTCGTTCCTGAACCGTTTTGCGTTGTAGCAGGAGTTTCCCGGTGCAAAGAAATCCTCTGATTCTCATCGTCGTTGCCGCTATCGCCGCCGCCATGCTTTTCTTTGGGATTCATGAAGCTCGCAAGAACCGCGCCGGTGGGACGGTTGCGGGTCAAATGAAGGGCCAGCCGGCGCCTGACTTTGATCTGCAGTCGCTCGATGGCAAAAATATGAAGCTGTCGGATTTTCGCGGCAAGGCTGTGCTGCTGAATTTCTGGGCGACCTGGTGCGGTCCGTGCAAAATCGAGATGCCGTGGTTCGTCGAACTCCAGAAAGAATACGGTCCGCAGGGATTTCAGATTGTCGGCGTGGCCATGGACGAGGACGCCAGCAGCGAGGACATCGCAAAGTTCACTAAGGAATTGGGGGTGAACTACCCGATCCTGCTGGGGAAAGATTCGGTCGGCCAGAGTTATGGCGGTGTCGGGGTGCTGCCGACTACTTTCTTCATCGACCGCGAGGGCAAGCTCGTCGCCCGCGAATTCGGCTTGCAGAGCCGCAGTGTGTTCGTCGACCACATCAAAGAGGCACTGAACCAGGGCCATCCGGTACAGGCGCAAAAGTAACCTCGAATTGCGGTGCTGACAGGCGTACTTTAATACTGATGCGATGGTTACCGATCTTCGCGCTGATTGTGCCCGTAGCGGCGCAGGATGCGCCGACTATGAAGCCGGTCGTCAGCATGGCGCCAGCGCAGGTGATCACGGTCACGCAGGGTAAAGCGGGTCCGGTCCCGCTTTTGTTTCGGGTGGCTCGCGGTTATCACATCAATTCCAATCAGCCAAAGTCGGAGTTCCTGATTCCGACCCGATTGAAAATCGACGCCACCACCGACATCGTGATCAGCGGAACGACCTATCCCGAAGGGCATGACATGAGCTTCGCCTTCGCGCCTGACGAAAAGCTCAACGTCTTTACCGGAGATTTCGAGGTGGATGTTCTGGTGCGTCCGCTGCGCTCGGTGCAGCCGGGAAAGTATGTGGTGCGCGGACGACTGAAATATCAGGCCTGCGACAACGCCGCCTGTTATCCGCCGCAACAGTTACCGGTGAGCTTCGACGTGAGAATTGGAAAAGCCCCGCGAGCAGCGCGCAGGAACCCCGCCCAGAGCCCCCACTCCCATTGAGGGCCGGCTCTTCTCCGTGACCTCCGTGACCCCTGTGGTTCAAGCTCTTGATCTTTACCACAGGGGTCACGGAGGTCACGGAGAAAAGCCAGATCACTTGCGAATCACCGCGCCCGGACCGCCCGCGCTTCATCCAATTGCCGTGTCAACGTATCTATCCGCGCCTGGAGCACGTTGCGGATGGAGAGCATCCCCAAAAGGTGTCCATCGTCGTCGACAATCGGGAGGTGACGATAGTGGCGCTCGATCATCGTTGCCAGCGCCTGGCCGGGAGTGGTGTCGAGGGTAGCCATCTCCACGGGAGTGGTCATCACTTCGCGGACGGGAGCCTCGGCCGGCAAGCGACCGCTCAGCGAAAGACGGCGCAGGACGTCCCGTTCGGTAAAAATTCCGGCGACGCGCGTATTCTCATCGACCACAGCGACCGCGCCCACGCGCCGATCCAACATGGTCTGTATGGCTTGTTCGGCGGTGGCTTCGATCGGGACCGAGGCGCCGCCCGGATCGCACATTTCCAGAATGTTCATGGATTACCTCTTTTGCTCAATCTCGTTCTTGAATACCTGGCCGTTCTTCATCACGAAGCCGACGCTGCCTAGAACCTTAATGTCCGCCAGCGGATCGCCCGAGACGGCAATCACGTCGGCGTAAGCTCCCGGAGCGATGATTCCGATCTTTCCCTTCATCTCGAGCAGTTCGGCGGCTCGCGATGTTGCGCTCTGGATGGCCTGCATGGGCGTCATTCCAAATTCGACCAGGCGGGGAAACTCCTGCGCAATCGGATCGGTCCAGGGGAATCCGCCGACGTCGGTGCCGAAGGCGATTTTCACACCTGCCTTCAGCGCTTTGCGGAACGACTGTTCGTGCTCCGAGGCACGCTTGCGATCGCGTTGGCCTTCGGGAGTGTCGGCGGGGGCCCAGTCGTAGTAATACACGCTCAAGGTAGGAACCAGCCACGTGCCCTGCCGGATCATCTGCGCGATTTGGGCGTCGGTAAGAACGAGGCCGTGCTCGATGGAATCACAACCGCCGTCGAGGGCGCGCTGCATGCCTTCGCCACTGTAGGCATGACAGGCAACTTTCTTTCCCCAGCCATGCGTTTCGTCGACGATGGCGCGAAGTTCTTCGACGGTAAGCGTGGGCTGCGAGACCAGTTCACCATTCTTGCCGATCCAGGAACGGTGGGTCATGTAGACCTTGATCCAGTCGGCGCCGTGATCGAGTTGTTCGCGGGCCGCTTTGCGCGCTTCCACCGGGCCGTCGACAATCTGCGCGCCCTTGGGCACTTCGATTTCCGGCGCGTAGCCTTCGAGGTTGTATCCCCCGGTTGTGGAGATGGCACGAGTCGAAACGAACAAGCGCGGACCCGGAATGTATCCGCCTTCAATCGCCTGCTTGATGCCGACATCGCCGTAGCCGGCGCCTTCGGTTTCCACATCGCGCAAGGTGGTGAAGCCCTCATCCAGTGCGCGACGCACCGATACGGTCGCGCGTGCGGCGCGGAAGGCCAGCGGGTACTTCAGAAGCTGAATGTCGTATCCGCCTTTGTCGGGCTCTTCCCCTTGCAGAAAGATGTGGGTGTGGGCGTCGATCAGTCCGGGCAGGACGGTGGCTTGGGGAAGGTCAATCACCTTGGCGGCGTCGGGGATGTGCGCGGACGCGGCATCAGAGACTTCCATGATCCGGTTGCCACGAATGACGATGACCTGGTTGCGGAGCGGGGTGTTCGACGTGCCGTCGATGAGGACGCCCGCGCGGATCACCGTCGTCATCGTGGGCGCGGGGCCGCTGTTTTGCGCCCAGGTTGGGGAAACGGCGAAGACCAGAGTCAGAAAAACTACACAGCGCTTCAACGGCAACCTCCGGAAAGGCTGGATTGTACCCCGGCGGCACGCGCTCGGGAACAAAAAGGAAATGCAAATGGTGGAGAATCCGACGAAGTGTAGCGCCGGCGTCGCGCCGACTACTGCAAAATGCGCTGACAGGATTTTCAAGTCCTGGCGGCGGGACGCCCGCCGGACAGCCGCCCGGGACGGCGGCGCTACGCGCAATACTCAGCGACTTTTCGCGGTCGAACTGCCCATGCCGAATCTCTCCCCTACCACGTGCAGGTCGCGATCGAGAAACACCATCGCTCCCAACGTCGGCCGCGCGCTTTGCCCGGGATAGGCATACCGCAGATCCCGGAAGCGCACGACGTAGGCGACTGGTGGATCGTTGACCTGTTCTGTTTCCGTCACCGGATACTGTGCCCAATCCAAATACACGTGTCCCAGATAGCTTTTCTTGGCGGCCAGCGTAATCGGGGTCTCCTCCGGTTTGTAGCGGAACTTCATGGCGCCTTCAGGATCGACAACGGGGGTCAGAGAATCCACGTTCATCATGGCAAAAGCCGCGGAAGTCTCGACGACTCCGTACCATCGAAACGGATTCACCCAATAGGGATACGCGGAAACGCGCAGAGGCTCCGCTCCCTGATAGGTCTGCGATTCCAGCATGGCCACGGCCCGGCGGTGTTCGAAATCGCGAAATCCCCAGTAGGCGAAGACGCCGAGCAACGCGAAAGTCGCGGCCCACCGGCCTTTCGGGCCTTTTTGTTTCGCTCCGATTTCTTCGTTAATCAAAGAAAACAGGCTGGGCAGGATGAGTCCCAGAATCAGAATCACCAGCAAAACGGGCTCGATGATGAAGACGATGTCCCACGAGTACCAGCGTTCGGAAAACGGCCAGAACGGACGCACGCCGTAGTTGTTGGTGAAGTCGAGCAGGATATGGCTGAGGCCGGCCAGGCAGGCATAGCCGAATAACAGTCCCCAGCGCGGAGGCAGATTCGGATCGCGGGTGCGCCGTCCCCGCACGCGCCAGATCAGATAGATGAATCCCACCACCACCGCCGCCACCAGAGGGACGCCAAGAAAAGAATGCGTGAAGCCGCGATGATGAGCGAATCCAAAAACCGATCCGCCGAAGCGGCCGAAGATATCGAGGTCGGGAGCTTCCGCGGCCAGCGTCATGGTGGCCGTAGCCAGTGCCGTTTTGCGATTGAGGCCGGCGCGGCTCATGGTCGCGCCGAAGAGAAAGTGGGTGATGGGTTCCACTGCCTATAGTGTACTTGTGGGTCGCACCCTCTGGATTTCGCTTTCCTCTGTGTCCTTTGAGATCGCAGTGGTTAGAACTGAAATCTTGAACAGACGGCGTCACTCTGAGAAGTGTCGAGGCGCTGTTCCAGCGTACCGCCCGACGCCTGCGGTTACCCGCCGGAAGTTCCTTGCGTCGCGAACCCAGCGATGCGGACCATCCATCCGAACTGCTATGCCACGGCGACCTTGGAAGTGCGGAGTTGACGATACAGGCGGAGATAGTCGTCCACCATGCGGCGGGCGGTGAAGCGTTCGCGGGCGCGATTGTAGGCGCGGGTTCCGTACAAGCGGGCGATTTCCTGATCGTCGTGTAACTGGGCGAGAGTTGCGGTCAGGCTGTCGGGGTCGTTGCGCTCGAAGTAGAGGGCGGCGTCTCCCCACATTTCACGATGGACGGCGGTGTCATTGGCCACCAGCGCGCACCGCGAAAACGCTGCTTCGATGGAGGCCATCCCGACCGGTTCATAGCGCGAGGTTGCGGCGAAGATGGTGGATTTGCTGTAGAGCGTCCGTAATTGTGATTCCGTCTGCGCGCCTTTTACGGAGATTTCGTGCTTGCCGGTGGAGACGCGCACGTCGGCGCGGATTGGCACTGGGGGCGGAGGAACCGTGTGATCCGCGCCCACAATACAGACTGGAATTCCGTGCGAATGGTGAGTGAGGAGCGAGACCTGTTTGCCCGTGTCCCAGAGGCGGCCGATGGCGAGCACCGATTCTTCCTTGGTTACAAAGGGATTGAAATAGATTGGATTCCGGCCGGGAACGACGACGTGGGATTCGAAGTCATCGCCGTAGGCGAGTCGCAACATTCCTTCCATCCAGCGTGATGTCGTCACTACGGCTTCGGCTCGCTCGAGTCCGCGCACGATACTTTCCCGATACCAGTTGAGCCATGCCGACCCGGCGGGCTCGCGTCCGTGAACGGTGAGCCACCATGTGATGATGTCGCCGTGAGCGACCACCAGGCGGGGCGTATCCACGGGAAGAGCGCCGAAGCTCAGCTGGTTCAGATGAAGCAGACTGGGACGGGTGTCATGAACGACGGAGCAAAGATAGTCCTGGGCGGCGAGAAAGTCCTGTTCGCCTTCCTGCATCCAGTCCAGGCGAAATGCGGTGGGGTGATACTCCAGCCCGTGGAGACCTTGCATCCAGCTGGTCTGATGGGGCAAAGGGATTTCGCCGAAGCTGACGAGCACGACCTGAGCGCCCTGGGTCACCAATCCGGAGACGAGTTCGCGAGTGTAGGTCCACACTCCGCTGAACGTGTCGGTGGTAACCAAAACGCGCACAGAAACCCTCGGGGACTGCGCGGGGTGGATGCGGTCCTCACCCCTGTGCACCCTAGTCTATGGGCGATGGAGGGCGGTAGCCAAGCTTTTCTTGCAGGGATCATGAGTTTTTTCGGGCGAAACGCCTGGAGAGAGGGTGCTTTGGGGCGATTAGGCTTCGGCCAGGGCGGATTCCAGTTGGGAACGAAGTTTCTTGACCAATTCGTGGGTCGATTCCATCTTCTCGGCCGCCATCACCGAAAGGCCGGGCGCGCCGAGGGCCAGTTCACAGGAGAGCAGGAGTGCGGTGACGGTTCCGTTCAGTTCGCATTGCAGAGTGCTGAGAGCTGCGCGCCGGGCCGCCCCTTCTTCCCGCTGGCGACGTTGCACGGCGGCTCGCACTTCGCGCGTCAGGCGTAACCCGTCACTGATGGCAAAGTTCACCTGAAGGGGGATGGCGGTTCCAAGGCGCCGCATGACCGTTTCGGTTTCGCCGGGTTCGGTTTCCAGCAGGTACTGATCCAGCACCACCGCAAGATAAGATTCCGCGCGCAGCAGGCTGCTGGCCTCGCGCATACTGGCGGCCGTCACAATCTCTTCGCTTGTAGCCTGACGGAGCGTGTCCGCGCACGCTTGCGCCGCCAAGTTGGGGGTCACGACCAGAATCATGCCTTTCGTTCAAAGCAACTGTCCGGCCAAATGTGGGCTTATGAAAATAAAGGGGCTTGTTGACCGTGCTTTCGTCGGCGTCCCATTTCAGCACGCTCTCGGATATTTTTCGCTCGATTTGGGAGCGCGATTGGCCGTACGTCGGAACCGTAACGCCGACGCTACTTTTTGAGTTCCTGAACTGCTCGATACCCTTGATCGATGGCGCAGTCTGTGTAGGCGTAGGCGTCAGCATCGGCGTTGGCGATGGCAATTCTGCCGAAGGGCTTGCGGGCTACCTGGCAGGGCGTCTCGCCGCCGTTCAGCCAGAAGTCGTCGAAAAGGGAGTTGTATTCGTAGGCGTAGCCGTGCGGCCAGCGGTTCACGGTGATTCCCATGATGTCGCGCCGGGGATCGAAGCCGCCGGGACCCAGGATGCGGGCGAGTTGCTCGCGGATGTTGCGTTCGAACGTCTCAAAGGTCGTCATGTAGAGCTGGATGCGGCCGAGTTTGTGCTGCTCGCGGGCCGGACGGCCGGGCTTGCAGGCTGCTTTCATCATGTGGACGACGATGGGTTCGTCCGGTTTCTTCGTGCATTCGTAGCCGCCGATGGAAACCGGCAAATCAAGATTCACCGACGTGTGATATTGCGACGGACAGTAGACCGAATTCGCGCCCAGTTTCTGGAATGAGGTCCAGTTCTTCGGAGCAGAACGTTGGTATAGAGCAGCGGAACTTTCTGCGCCGACGCCAGAGCTTCTTTTTGCGTTTCGGGCAATTCCGCGGCGATGTAGGGAATCACCACGTGCCAGCAGGCTAGAACGCAATTTGAGGCGCGCACCGTATACACCTTGTTTCCCGTGGCGTAGGTGACTTCGACTGCTTTGGCGGTAGCGGGATCCCCGATGTGTTTGACCTTCACGACGGTGCTGTTGAGGCGGATGCGAACAGGGGACGACGGCGTATCGAGTTTGGCATAGTCGGCCTTGGCCAACACGATATCGGTTGCCGAATTTCCCGGCATGACGTCTGGATTCAGCTTGCGAACCAGCAGGCGAGCGATAGAGGCATTGCCATCCGGGAAATGGAAAAAGTACTTCTCCGCTTCATCGTTGTGGATGGCGTCGCGATTCATGCCTTTGCCCGGGCCGGGGTCGAGCTTGAGGCCATCGAATCCCGGCATTGCCAAGCCCCACGCGTCCTGGGCAGCGACCGCTTCAATGCCGACTCCAAATAGCGGGTGCGGCATGGCCTGAAATAATTTGACGATCTCCTCGCTCATGCCTAGCGTCTCGGTGAGATATTTGGCGTAGCTCATGCGGGCGAGGCGAGCTTTCTTTTGGTCGGAACTGAGGCCCGGCATGGAGTCTTTTTTCTCGGTCAACAGGCGCTGGAAGTCCTGCTTGGCTTGGCTGGAGAGGGGGGCATCTTTCAGGAATGACGCCATCTCCGCTTCGCCACCCGCCGGGTTCACGCCGCTTTCATCGCTGGAGAAGCGCGCGGCCGGGTTCACGACCAGTTTGTCGGCGCCGAAAGTCTCTTTGTCAAAAAAAATGTGCGGCTTCAACCCTTGCGAGCGATACAGACCCTTGCTGAGATACTTCGGATAGGACGGCACATCGATGCCGAGTTCTTCGATGAGCCCCTTCGCGACCGCACTGTAGGGAGCGGGGCTCTCGATCGAGAACGTGCCGCCAAAGCCGAGGAGGGTGCGATCGCCCGCGTGGAATTCGTTGCGCTTGGCGTGTCCGCCGAAGTCATCGTGATTCTCGAGAATCAGGACGCGGGCTTTGTCGCCGGCGGCCTTGCGGAAGAAATGCGCGGCAGAGAGTCCGCTGATGCCGCCGCCCACGACGATCAGATCGTAGGATTCGTTCGTGTCGACGGGCTTGGGAGCTTTGTCCCAGAACGCTCCGTCGCGGACTTTGTGCATGGTTTCGAACGAACCGACATGCGATCCGCGCAGTCCGGTTTTGGCGGGAGGGTAGTATCCGGGAGTATTTTGCGGCTCCAGATCGGCGGCGGCCGCAGCCCACATTTCCGGCGGGATCAGGGTAGCGCCCGCCGTCAAAGCGATTCCATTCAAAAAATCGCGCCGAGTGATGCTGGCGCCCATCCCCAGTGCTCGATCCCGATCCTCAGCCACAGGTGGCCTCCGGCGGGAAGTTTATCACTGCGGAAGAGGTGGGAGGGTCAGAGGTCAGGGGTCACAGGTCACAGGTCACAGGTCACAGAAAACCAGAACCGTGCCAACAATGCCGTTGATATTTGTCCAGCTGGGCTTTATTTCTGTGACCTGTGACCTGGTCTACCCCTGCTCCGCCTTCACTGCGGCTTCGGCGGCCTGGAAACCGATCTTGCTGTGGGTGCCGTCGCAGAAGGGTTTGTTGACCGATCCGCCGCAACGGCAGAGGGAAAATGCGGGCTTGCCCGTCAGGTCGTACTTGTTGCCGTTGGGGTCGAGCAATTCGACGAGTCCATCCGGATCCTCAACCCGAAAAGGGCCGTTCGGGCGAACTGTGATCTTTACTGGCGACATGAATCCTCCGTTTGTGAGTTGAGATTTAAGCTATCACAGGGCAGTTCTCAGTTCCCGGTTCTCAGTTCTCAGTGAAAACCTTGTTCGGGAAGACTGAGAACTGAGAGCCGGGAACTGAGAACTGCCGTTCTTCACTTCCACCGGTCCACGGCTTCCCACCATACCAGTTTGATCCATTCGTCGAAGGTTGTTTTGGCCCATTCGCGATTGGTCCACCAGAGGATGCCGAAATGGCTGGGGTCTTGCGCGGCGGCGGTCGACCATTGGTATTGCGGGAGGCGGTGACGGAAAATCCGCAGGGCCCGCCCAGTATGCGAAGCGGACGTAACGATGAGCACCCGATGAACGCCGAGGGGCTGGAGGCAGCGACTGACGTCGTCGCTTTCGGCGAAGGTGGAGTATCCGGTAATCGGACACACCGTGATTTTCTCTTTGTCCGGAAGTGCTTTGATGTAGCGCTCGGCTAATTCCGTCAGCGGCTGGCCGTAAAGAACATCGTAGGTTTGCACATCCAAGAAAGCGCGCGGCGCCATTCCCTGGCGAAGCAGTTCGACCGCGCGGGCGGGGCGGACAGCGGTTTCTCCTGCGAGAACGACGATCGCGTCCGCGGGCTGTGGAGCGTCGACAACGAGCAGGCGACCCGCCTGGCTGGCGAAGGCGATGAGGGCGAGGAACAGGACAAGCGCTACGCGGATTCGCATCGGTTGTCGAAATGTTACTAAGGAAATCGCCTTTCAGGCGAATTCGATTACGCGAGTAATCGGACATCGGTGCCATACAGTGAAAATCGCGTGAAAACCGCACGATCGTCGGATGGAAGCAACACTTTCGATGCTAAAATTCTGGCTGGACTTATGACGACTCAACTGACCTCTTCTTCCCTTCTGACCGACCTCAAAACCCGCATTGAAACCCGCAAGGCTCGCGTGGGAATCATCGGCCTGGGCTACGTGGGACTTCCGCTGGCGCTGCTCTATAGCGAGCAGAGATTTCCCGTCACCGGCTTCGACATCGACCAGAAAAAAGTCGATACTCTTGCCCAGGGCGGCTCGTATATCTTCAGAATTTCGCCGGAAGAAATTCAGGCGGCCAAAGGTAGTGGATTCAACGCTACCTCGGACTACGCGCGCATCACCGAGATGGACGCGATCATCATCTGCGTGCCCACGCCGCTGAACGAATATCACGAGCCCGACTTAAGCTACATCACGAATACTACGCACGCGGTTGCGCCGTACCTGCGCGCCGGACAGATTGTCATCCTGGAAAGCACGACGTATCCGGGCACGACTGAAGAGGTGATGATTCCGATTCTCGAGAAGGAGAATCGCGCTGGACTGAAAGCGTCGCGCACCGGAGCCGCCGGCGATCAGGAATTCTGGGTTGCGTTCTCGCCCGAGCGGGAAGATCCCGGCAACACTTCGGTCGCGCGGCACGATATTCCGAAAGTGATCGGCGGACTCGACAAGCAGGCCAGCGAAATCGCTGGCGCCCTATACGGCTCGATTTTCCGGCGCACAATTCCAGTGTCCTCGCCCGCCGCAGCGGAGATGACCAAGTTGCTGGAGAACATCTACCGCTGCGTAAACATCGCGCTGGTCAACGAACTCAAGATGCTGTGCCTGCGCATGAACCTGAATATCTGGGAAATTATCGATGCCGCCGCCACGAAGCCGTTCGGGTTCCATCCGTTCTATCCGGGACCTGGTCTGGGTGGACACTGCATCCCAGTCGACCCGTTCTATCTTTCGTGGAAAGCAAAGGAATTCGACTTCCATACCCGCTTCATCGAACTCGCCGGCGAAGTGAACTCGGCGATGCCGTACAACGTGATTGCGGCCACGATCGGAGCGTTGAACCAGCACAAGAAAGCCATCAACGGCTCGAAGGTTCTGGTGCTCGGCGTCGCCTACAAACGGGACATTGACGACCTGCGCGAGTCGCCCGCGCTGACCATCATCGAATTGCTGCAAAAGGAAGGGGCCCAGGTTAGTTATAACGATCCCTATTTCCCGTTCGTGGGACGGGGACGCAAATACGACTTGCAGATGACGCGCTCGTCTCTCGACAATCTGGGACAGTACGATTGTGTTCTGATCGTCACTGACCACACCGACTATGACTACAAGAAGATCGTGAGCGAATCGCAGTTAGTTGTGGATTCCCGTTATGCGACGCGCGGGATCAAGAGCGATAAGATCGTCCACTGCTAATCGATTTCGTCAATTACGAGCCGCTTTTCGAGCCGCCGACAGTTTCTCTTACAGGCTCGTTCCGGGTCGGGCCCTGAGGATTGGTTTCAGCGACGCCTGCGCCAACCCAACCACACACCGAAGGCAATTCCCACCAGCAGGGCGCCGGCCAATTTCCTTCGGTCAGTGATCGGAACGAAACGGGTCGGCTGGTTGCTCACCTCGATAACGCCCATGGGAACAGCTCGCATTCCTCCACCACCGCCGCCGCCTTCCCCTCGGGCGCCGGTATCGCCCACGCCTCCGGTGCCAGCACCCGCGCCATAGCCATAGATTATTTTCGCCACTGGAATGATCGTCTTTCCGTGTGACGAGATCGGTTCGCCGTAGATGGTCTTCACGCTCGCTTGGCTAAGAATACTTTCTTTCAGGGATTGCAAAAGAGCCAGACTGCCCATGGGAACTCCTTCGATGGAAACATCATTCTACTTGTGCTGCGGATTGCTGTTCCAATCGAAACTCAGACGGGATGTTCGCTCGCCTCCAGTGTTGGCTCCTGGGACAATCATGGAAGAGCCTACCCTGTGCTAGTATTCGGCGTTGACCGTGGTTTCCGAACGGGACATCAACCCTACGGAGCGCCGATGAAAGACACACTCGGAGTCCTGCTCGCTGGAGGCGCGGGCGAACGTCTTTATCCCCTTACCCGCGATCGCGCCAAGCCGGCGGTCACGTTTGGTGGCATCTATCGCATCATCGACATCACGCTTTCGAACTGCCTCAACTCCGGACTACATCGCGTTTACATCCTCACCCAGTACAAGGCTCTCTCGCTCAATCGACATATCCGCGAAGGCTGGAATATTTTCGGGCGCGAGATTGGCGAGTTCGTTGAAATTCTGCCGCCCATGAAACGGGTGAGCGACAACTGGTATATGGGAACGGCGGACGCCGTTTATCAGAATATTTACTCCATCGGATCGGAGCAGCCGAAGCATGTGCTGATTCTCTCCGGCGACCACATCTACAAGATGGATTACGGCCTCATGCTGAAGCAGCATAACGATGCCGGGGCGGACGTGACTGTGGCCACGATTCTGGTGGAACCAGAGGAGTGCCGCCACTTTGGCGTGGTCGACATCGACCGCGACAGCCGCATCATTGGTTTCCAGGAAAAACCGAAGCAAACCGATCTGCGGTCGCCCTATGATCCGGCCAAAATTTCGGCGTCGATGGGCGTGTACATTTTCAATACCGACGTCCTTATTCCGGTGCTGCTGAAAGACGCGGAAGACCCCCAGTCAAGCCACGATTTCGGCAAGAACATCCTGCCGAAGATGCTGGCGGACTACCGGGTGTTTTCTTTTAACTTTGTCGACGAGAACAAGAAAGAAGCGCAGTACTGGCGCGACGTGGGCACGCTGGAAGCGTTTTACGAAGCAAATATGGACCTGGTCTCGGTGTCGCCGGTGTTCAATCTTTATGACGAACACTGGCCCATCCGGACGTACCAGCGCCAGTATCCTCCGGCAAAATTTGTGTTTGCGGAATCGGGCCGCACGGGGCGAGCGGTGGATTCGCTCGTATCCTCGGGATGCATTGTTTCGGGCGGTTCGGTGCAGTCGTGTGTCTTATCGCCCGACGTGCGCGTCAATTCGTTCAGCGAAGTCGAGTCCAGCATTCTTTTCTCGCACGCTAATGTGGGACGGCGCTGCAAAATCCGGCGCGCCATTCTTGACCGCGACGTGCACATTCCCGAAGGAACTACCATCGGTTACGATGCCGAGGCCGACCGCCAGCGTTATTTTGTGACCGAAAGCGGCATCACCGTCGTCACAC
This sequence comes from uncultured Acidobacteriota bacterium, assembly GCA_963799305.1. Lineage (GTDB taxonomy): Bacteria > Acidobacteriota > Terriglobia > Terriglobales > Acidobacteriaceae > Acidiflorens. Next base: position 333,708 of record CAWCWX010000014.1, read on the forward strand.
GCGATTACTCGCTGTTTGAAAATCCGGTGACGGTCGATTACTTTACGAGCGAGTGAACGTCCAAACCAGTGTTTGCCGATGTCCAGTTGTGATTTTGCCGCTACTTCTCGCGAGGTTCCCATGCGTCCGTTACGGATTTTCTGCTTTGTCCTGATTGCGTTGTCTTTTGCCGCTGCACAGATGTCAGCCCCTTCCGCCAAGAGCGCGGCTTCCCAGCGCTTCAGCATTGACAACATCGACAAGACCGCCGACCCCTGCGCCGATTTTTATCAGTACGCGTGCGGGAACTGGTTGAAGACGACGGAGATTCCCGCCGACCAATCGCAGTGGGTCAGCTTTACCGAACTCGACGAACGCAACCAGTTCACCATCCGCGACATTCTGGACAAGGCCGCCGTAGACACACCGGGACGCGACGCGATCACGCAGAAGATCGGCGACTTTTACAGCTCCTGCATGGACGAAAAATCGGTCGAGGCCAAAGGCAGCGACCCGCTGAAGCCGGAGCTTGACCGTATTGCTGCCGTACGGGATAAGGCGTCCCTTATCGAGGCCGTCGCGCAACTGCACCTGAGTGGAGCGAGAGGCTTCTTTAGTTTCTATTCTCAGCCCGACCTGCACAACGCCGATATGGTGATCGCCACCATCGACCAGGGCGGCCTGACTTTGCCGGATCGCAATTACTACATCAAGGACGATCCTAAAATGGTGGAGATGCGCCAGCATCTGACCGACTACGCGACGCAGCTTTTCATTCTCGCCGGCCGTTCTCCGGAGCAGGCGGCGGATGCGGCAAAGACCGTACTGCGGATTGAAACGGCGCTGGCAAAGGCTTCGATGGACCGCACGCTGCGGCGCGATCCGAAGAACCGTGATCACAAGATGGCGCGAGAGCAGGCGGTAGCGCTCGCCCCGAACTTCGAGCTGAATCTCTACTTCTCGAAAGTGGGCGCGCCGGCCTTTACCGACTTGAACGTTGCCAATCCGGACTTCTTCAAGGACGTCAATGGCCTGCTGGAAGCTGAATCTCTGGATGCGTTGAAGACCTACACTACCTGGCATCTGCTGAACAGCGCCGCGCCCTGGCTTTCTAAATCGTGGGTCGACGACAACTTCAAGATGCGGCAATACCTCACCGGCCAGGCGCAGAATCAGGATCGCTGGAAGCGTTGCGTCGACGAGACCGATAGCGACCTGGGCGAAGCCCTTGGTCAGAAGTACATTGAAGTGGCGTTCGGCGCGGACAGCAAACAGCGCATGCTGAAGATGGTGGATGCGCTGGAGAAATCGCTCAACGAGGACATTGCCGACCTTCCCTGGATGTCCGACGATACCAAGAAGCAAGCGAAGGTGAAGCTGCAAGCGATCCGGAACAAAATTGGATATCCCGACGTGTGGCGCGATTACAGTTCGCTGAAGATCGAGCGCGGCGACCTGATGGGGAACATCCTGCGGGCTAATGAATTTGAGGTCCGACGCCAAATTGCCAAGATCGGCAAGCCGCTTGATCGCAAGGAATGGGGGATGACGCCGCCGACCGTGAACGCCTATTACAGCGGTTCTCATAACGAAATCGTGTTCCCTGCCGGCATCCTGCAACCGCCGTTTTTCGACAAAGAGATGGACGACGCAGTGAACATGGGCGGCATCGGCGTAGTGATCGGCCACGAACTGACCCATGGATTCGACGATCAGGGCCGCAAGTTCGATCCGCAGGGCAATCTCCGCGACTGGTGGACGGAGCAGGACGGCAAGGAATTTGAAAAACGAGCGAGTTGCATCGCCGACGAATACAGCAGCTTCACCGCGATCGATGACCTGAAATTGAATGGTCGGCTCACGCTGGGCGAGAACACGGCCGACAACGGGGGCGCGCGCATCGCCTTGATGGCCCTGCGGGGAATGATCGCCGCTGACAAATCCGGCAAAGCGGCGGAGAAGATCGACGGCTACACGCCCGAACAGCGCTTCTTCCTTGGCTTCGGACGCGTGTGGTGTCAGAAGCGGCGGCCGGAATTGCAGCGCACACTGGTCAACACCGACCCGCACTCTCCTGGGCGGTATCGGGTGAACGGAGTGGTGCAAAACATGCCTGAGTTCCAACAGGCGTGGGGATGCAAGACCGGACAGGCGATGGTGCGGGAGAATGCGTGCCATGTGTGGTAGGGGCAGTGGTTAGTGGTTAGTGGTTAGTGGTTGGTGGTTCGCAGCTTCGTGACTCGGGAGGGCATGGCTTCAGCCGTGCCGAAGGAAGTTTTAATTTTGGAAAGGGCTTTTGCCCCGCGGGCTGAAGCCCGATTTCATCCTCATGCCAAGCGGCACAGCTAAAGCTGTGCCCTCCCGATGTACTTCCGATAGACTTCATTATCTATGGCTCTCGACCTGAGGCGCCTTTTCAAGAAAGAAAAACAGGAACACCGCATCCTGCGGCAGATCGAACGCGGAGACAAGCTCCAGGCGGAATACCATCGCGCTACGCCGGAGTGTCCGCATCCGGAGTGGTGGAGCATGTTCGACTCGATGACGGCCGAGGTCGAGGTGCTGGAGTTTCTACGGACCGTCGTCACTACGATCAAACCAGAGCTGGTGGTGGAGACGGGAACTTTCAGCGGCATCAGCACGCTTTGGATCGCCGAGGGGCTCAAGGCCAACGGTCGCGGACGAATCGTCACCTGCGAGTACGATCCCAAAGTCTACGAGAGCGCGAAGACGCGTATCGCTACATCCGGTCTGGGAGATTGGATCGAACTGCGCAACGAGTCGAGCCTCGACATGAAGGTTGAAGGCACGATTGACCTATTCTTCAGCGACAGCGATATGCCGATCCGGGAGCAGGAGATCCGGCGGTTCCTGCCGCAGATCAATCCTTTCGGATTGATCCTGATGCACGACGCCAGTTCGCACCTGAAGATTGTGCGCGAGGCGGCGCTCAAACTTGAAGGGGAGGGACTGCTCTCCGTCGTGCTGTTGCGAACACCGCGAGGCCTGGTCGTGGCACAGAAGCGCCAAGGACGGAGCTAGCCGGATTTTCCGGTTCCCGCCGCCCTTGGCAAGACGAGGTCTAGTGGTGATCGCGATCGCCGTGGTGATGCCGCCACTCCCAATATTCCCTCTGCTCTTCGGGACTGAGGCGGCGGAAATCGCGGTGAGGATCACGGTGTGTCTCTACCGACCACTGGTTATAGAAGACGATCTCATTGCGATCCCAGTGATGGTCGTCGTTGTAGTACGAGTCGTGGTAGTAGTGGCGCCCGGCGCAACCCGTCATCACCCAAGGCGCGGCCAAAGCGATGGCTAGCGAAAATGTTCTCAGGTATCGTCCTGTGCTCATAGTTGATTCCTCTGTTCTGAAACACGCGTTCACCAATTTCGTTGCGGAACAGGAGGGAGCCGTTGTCTGCGTTCGTGCGTGGCGTCAAGTTTTTCTCAGGCATCCTTCGGCTCGATTTCTGAATCGGCGGGATGACTTTCGGTGGGGAACCCAATAACCACCGGCCTTGCGCTCGGCCGCGTTCGGCGTTACGATTCGCGCTGAAAAAGAGACCTGCCTCCGGAGGTTGCCATGTTTCGTGCAGCCATTGCGGTCCTGTTGCTCACCGTTGCCTCCTTTGCTCAACTCGAAAAGCTCATCATTCCCGCGGGCACGCCTGAAGACCAGGAGCTCACTGCGATTTCAAGCGAGCAGGATGCGGCGAAGAAACTTGCCATGTATGAAGACTTCGTGCAGAAATTTTCGGGCAATCCGGCGGCAGTCGCCTATGGCAATTGGCAACTCGCACAGTCCTACCAGACGGATGGCAATTTCGAAAAAGCGCTGAGCTATGGCGACAAGGCGCTGGCCGGCGCGCCCACCAATCTCGACATCCTGGTCTCGCAGACCAATATCGCGCAGCAGATGAAGTCCACTGCCAAGGTGATGGAATACGCCACGCGCGGCGGCAAGGCCTACAACTCTGCCGCTCAGGCTCCGAAACCCGAGGGCATGACCGACGAACAATTCGCTGCCCGCGTCGCTGAGGCAAAGGAAAGCAACAAGAGTTCCTACGAATTTTTGGAAACCACGGCGTTCAATGCTATCGCTGACGAAAAAGACGCAAAGACCCGAATGGGCTACATCGAACGCTTCACGGCGGCGTTTCCCGGGTCGCGCTTTGACCAGCAGGTCACGCAGTACGCGATGTACACGCTCGGCCAGTTGAACGACTCGGCACGCCTGTTCGCCTATGGAGAAAAAGCGCTGGCGGCGAATCCCAACAGCATGCCGACCATGCTCATGCTGGCCAATGCGTATGTGGAAGACACGCGTCCAGCGGGTTGGACCAAAGCGATTGGGTATTCACAGAAAGTGATCGAACTCGCCAAAGCGGACGCTCCCGACGCCGACAAATCGCGCAAGCTTTCCGCGGGCGTTGCCCATTCAAGCCTCGGCTGGGCGTATGTCCGTCAGGAAAAGACCCCGGCCGCGATCGTTGAACTCAAAACTGCCGCGGCCCTGCTCAAAGGCGAAGATAACGCCGCCTATGCCACCGCGCTTTATCGGCTGGGATATGCCTACGGAAAAATGAACAAAGTTGCCGATGCCCGCGCGGTGCTGGGCGAAGCGGTGAAAATTCCGGGACCGTTGCAGGGTCCGTCGCGCGAATTGCTGGATCGGGTGAATTCGCTGGGACCGGCCAAGAAGTAATACCGTAGCGCCGGCATATTGCCGGCGCTACTTTTGGTGCTTCACCAAGTCGTCGGCCAACAGGTAGGCTTTCTGAGCCAGGGTGTGGGCGCGCTGGGGATCGCTTTCCTTCAGGGCAGATCGGGCGACGTCCATGTATTGGCGAATCTGCACGACCATTTCTCCCTGATCCGGATTGAGCGAACGGAACGATAGTTCCTTTAGGGACGACTCCGCTGCGCTCAATAACTGCTCGGCGCGCTCCCGTTGGCGGTTGGCTTCTTCCTGAGTAATGCCGGGCACGATCTGGGCAACCGGCTCGCTGGCGCCCCCGTGGCGGACGACAATCTTGCGAGGCTCGCTTTCCGTTGTGGGGGCGGGCTTCTTCGCCCGAGAACGGCGCTTGTGCGGGGCGACAGACGGCGGACTGCCCGGAGGGGTTTGCGGGTTGGTTTGTTCGGCTTTCTGCGCGGGCGACTCGTCTGCTGAGTTACCTTCGGATGGTTTCGTGTCGGCATTCGACGGCGCATCGGTCACCGGCTTCTGAGGACTTTCTTCTGTCACCGACGCAGACTGGGCTTGGTCACCGCCGGAGAAGCGGCGCGCCGCGTCCCTACTGCTGGGCGCTATTGAGGCGAGGAGCACGAGAATGGCTGCCAGATACATATTGAAGTTAAATCTTGCGGCAACTTCCTGCGGATGCTGCCACTAGCCCACGTGCTCCGGCGGTTGATGAATTTCCTTTTGCGCTCCGCCACCGCCGTTGACTGCCGGCAAACGCAAACGGAAGGTCGTTCCCACGCCCACCGTGGACTCAAACTCCACTTTGCCGTGATGCCATTCGACGTATTGCGAGGCTTGCGCCAGGCCGATTCCACTGCCGCCTTTTTCCTTCTTGGTGGTGAAATAGAGTTGAAAAACCTTGTCCTGCAATTCGGGAGGGATGCCGCGGCCCTGATCGCGCACTTCGGCAATGATCGCATCGTTTTCGCGACGGGCGGCAAGGGTAAGAGTTCCGCCTTGCTCCATAGCCTGGAGTCCATTCAGTACCAGGTTCAAGACCGCCTGCTTCATGAGGTCGGAATCCACCCGCACCGGCAGCGGCTCCGTTGCGAACTCGCGGACCAGCAGTACACCCTGCCGGTCCGCGTCGGGAGCCGCCAGCACGGAAACATCCTCGAGAATTTTTCGCATGTCTACTTCCTGCTCGTGAAGGTCGCGGGGGCGGGTGAAATCCACCAGGGTCTGCACCACACGGTCGAGGCGGTGAATCTCGTCGCCGATCACCTCCATGTGGCGGCGGGTTTCGGGATCCGTGCTCTGCATTTTGTCCTGGAGCAATTGCAGGTGGAGGACGATCGCGTTCATGGGGTTTTTGACTTCGTGCGCTACCTCTTTGGTCTTGTGGCCGCTCGCGGAAAGGCGGCGGGAAATTTCGATTTCGTCCTCGAGGCGATGCACTGATTCGAGATCGCGCATAATCAGCAGAGCTCCGATGGGTGCGCCTTTTTCGTGGATGAAATCCAGCGAGACCTGAACCCGGCTCTTGTCGGCGGCATCAAATTCGTACTGCTCCAGATTGCGCTGTCCAAGGAAGGCCGGCAGCATAACCGCGCCCAAGGGCGACCCGTCGGAAAAAATTTCCTGCGCGGTGCGTCCCAGAATTTCGTGCCGCGGACGGCCGAGGAATTGCTCTGCCGACGCGCTCACCAGCACGACCCGGGAGTCAGGCGTGAACAGCATGAGGCCGTCTTGCAGATTGGCCATCACCTGCTCGACGTTATCTTTTAACGCGGAAAAGATCTGGTTGGTGTCGCGAATCTGGCGGCCGAGGTGGGCGATCTTCAAGGAGACGAGTCCGACTTCGTCGGCGGGCGAATCGTCTTCCGGCAGCATTTCGGTTCCGCCCACGCTAGCGCTGTCGAGATTAGCGGCGATCTGCTTGAGTGGACCCAGGGCAAGGTTTGCGACCACCGCCGACAAAACCAGCGAGCAAAAAATCGCGACTACGCAAAAAAAAGCCGCCTGCTGAAGCCGGGGGGTCAGTTCATTGCGCAGAAAAACCGTCGCAACGCCCACCCGCACGCTGCCGAAGGGCTGTCCCCCCAATTGCAGCGGGATGCTGACGTCATAGACGGTGCCGGCGTTGTATAGCATGCGTAACTGGCGACGAAAACCGGCATCCCGCAAGACGATCAGGTCGGAACGGGGCGGAATCGGTTTGCCGTTGAGCGCAGGGTTGGTGTCGAGGATGGCGATACCCGTGGGGTCGACGATGGCGGCGTCGTAAATGATCTGAGAGTTCCCTACGACTGACTCCAGCATGTCGTTGAGGTTGCTATCGGATTGAAGAGATTCTAGAACCGCGCCTCGCAGCGCCTTGGGATTGGAAGTGTCCACTCGCGTACTGGTGAGGTCGGGTACCGCTTTGGAGGCGGTGTACTCTAACTGTCGCGTCAGCATAGAGGCGGTCTCGTCCGCCCAGAGCAGGCGTTGGCGCAATAGTTGCGAGAGATAAACCCAGGAAAAGCCGAAGACTAACGCTGTGATCAACGTCGTGATCGCGAACACGATGATGGCTTTGCGACTCATGGAAAGGCAGCTCTTAGCTGTTAGCTCTTAGCCCTTAGCTCTAGGTCCAATCCCAAGGTTCTTGCTGAGAGCTAACAGCTAAGAGCTTTTCGAACTATTCTTCCGCGGCCAACACTGCATCCGTCGCGCGGCCGTATTCCTTGAGCTTATTGTGAAGAGTCTTCAGGCTGATGCCGAGAATCTCCGCTGCGCGGGTCTTGTTGTTCGTGGTGGCCTGGAGCGTTTTGAGGATGAGCTGCTTCTCCGCCTCCTCGACGGTGGTACCGACGCCCAGATGGACCGCGTCCGGATCGTGCGCCGCGGGACGAACGCTCTGTCCGAATCCGGGCGGCAGATGCTTGGTCTCGACCAGGCCGCCCTCGCAAACGATCACGGCACGCTCCAGCGTGTTGCGCAATTCGCGGACGTTGCCCGGCCAGGTGTAACTCTGGAACATGTTCAGGACTGCCTCGCTAACGTCTGCGACTTTGCGGTCGTGTTTCTTGCTCATTTCCGCGAGGAGAGATTTGACCAGGTCGCGAATATCGTCTTTGTGCTCGCGCAAGGCCGGCATATGAATATTAAAAACGTTGAGCCGGTAGTAAAGATCCTGGCGCAGTTCTCCGGCTGCGACTGCGTCGTCGGGAACTTTGTTGGTCGCCGCCAAAACCCGCACGTCGACTGCGGTCTCGACTTTGCTGCCCAGGCGCCGCACTTTGTGATCTTCGAGCACGCGCAGCAGTTTTGCCTGCGTGCCCACCGGCATCTCGCCGATTTCATCGAGGAGGAGAGTCCCTCCTTCGGCCAGTTCGAAGCATCCGGTGCGGCGTTCGAGCGCGCCCGTGAAAGCGCCTTTCTCGTGGCCAAAAATCTCGCTCTCGATGAGTGTTTCGGGGATGGCCGCGCAGTTGATGGGAACGAAGGGCTTGTTGCGACGCGGGCTCAGGTCGTGAATCGTACGTGCAACCAACTCCTTGCCGGTGCCGCTGGCTCCGGTAATCAGTACGGAAGCGGTGCTCGGAGCGACCATTTCGATCAGGTGGAAGATCTCGAGCATTTTGGGCGAAGAGCCGACCAGGCGGCCGAGAGCTCCTTTATCGCGGAGGGAACGGCGGAGCGTTTCGTTCTCGGTGCGCGTCTGGAGAATTTCGCCGATGTTGCCCAGGATGGAGCGCAGGCGGCGGAAATCGATGGGCTTTTCGATGTAGTCCTGCACCCCCAGGCGGCCGGCATGGAAAGCGGTCTCAGTAGTTTTCTGCGCCGTCACCATCACCACCGCGATGGACTGGGACAGATCGGCGAGCCTTTCCACCAATTCCATACCATCCATCCGCGGCATCTTGATGTCGGTGATGACGATAGTGGGGGAGAACGTCCCAACCTTTTCGAGTGCCTCGACGCCGTCCGCAGCGGTTTCTGCACGGTAGCCCCAGCTGGTCACGAGTTCCGCTAGTCCTGTGCGTTCGTTCGCTTCGTCTTCGACGATCAATATGCGTGGCTGAGTCATAGGGTCAAACAATTATTATTGAGCCTAGAGCCTTGGACCGCAACCTTTGGGCCTGAGGAATCGTCTTAGGGTGTGATCCGGCCGGTTCTCCCCTTCTTTCCGCTTCCGGCGGGATCTGACTACAGATGTATGTCAATTTGAGATGCTCTGATTCAGGCCAGACATGGGATACATCTTGCGCTGAGTTTGCGAATTTCGCATTCTTTCCCTTTTCGGGATGTGTACTGTGCTGTTAGAATTTGGGGTTTCAAAAGCACTTCCTTTCGTGCAGTCGGGCTCTGCTTTTAGTTCGGCTTCTTTACCGCCAAGTTTTTTGTGGAATCGATTCGGAGGATTGTATGTCACTTTGTTCCCAGGCTCGCCGGAAAAGCGCGTGCGTCGTGCTTGCCGCGGCAGTTGCGATGTTGGTGCTACCTTCTCTGTTGAGTGCGCAAGATGAAGCTCCGCCCAAGTTTGATCTGTTTCTCGGTTATCAGTGGCTCTCCCCAGGCGGTACAGTACCAGTGGGTTCTAACTCTCCTTTCCAGCCACCTCAGCCACCGGTCGCGACCAAGCTGCCGGGCATGCCCATCGGATACGGCGTAACGGGCACCTACAATTTCGACAAGTGGTGGGGACTGTCGGTCGATGTCGGCGGAAACTTTCAGGATCTGGCGAACGAAAGCACGATTTCGGTCGGACCTCGCCTGATGTGGCGCGGTGAAAACGTCAATTTTTTCGTGCATACCATGCTAGGGCTGAATCGTCTGAGTCCCAAGAATGTTGATTCCAGCAACGGCATAGGCGCGATCCTCGGCGGCGGCATGGATCTGAAACTTTGGAAGCCGGTGAGTCTGCGTTTGATCGAAGCAGACTACGTTTTGGGCCGACACAACTTTTCAAGCGTCGTGCCCGTTACCGACTCCTCCCTTCGCCATCCGGTGCTGAACGGCGTTCGGCTGCGCTCCGGTTTGGTGTTTAATTTTGGCGGTGGCGAGAAGCCAGTGCCAGTAGCCGCGTCCTGCTCGGTTGATCACAGTGAAGTCATGGTCGGCGAGCCAGTACAGGCGACTGTCGCAGCCAGCAATTTCAATCCCAAGCACCCGCTGACCTACAACTGGTCGAGCACCGGCGGCAAACTTGAGGGCAAGGACACGACCGCTAACATCGACACCAACGGCGTCGCAGGCGGCAACTACACCGTCACTGCCCACGTCACCGATCCCAAGGCGAAGACGAACAATGAAGCCAGCTGCACCTCGAACTTCACGGTGAAAGAGCCGCCGAAGAACCCGCCGCAGATGTCTTGCTCGGCGAGTCCGACAAGCGTCATGACTGGTTCGCCGGCGACGATCAGCTGCACCTGCACCAGTCCGGACAGTGTTCCGGTCACGGTGGGGGGCTGGACGGCAACCGGCGGCAGCATTTCCGGCACCGGAAATTCGGCCACTCTGAATACCACCGGAGCGCCAGCAGGGACAGTCACGGTCAATGCGACGTGTACCGACTCACGCGGCTTGACGGCCTCATCCTCGAGCTCGGTCACGGTGGAGAATCCGCCACCGCCACCGCCGCAATCCAGCAAGCTGAACGAGTGCGAGTATCCCAACAAGATGAAACCGTGGCGCGTGGATAACACCTGCAAGGCCATGCTGGACGATGTTGCGCTGCGGTTGCAACAGGATCCGGAAGCCAAGCTGGTGGTGGTCGGCAATGCCGATCCGAGCGAGAAGCGCAAGAACCTCGCCGCGGAACGGGCGGTCGATGTGAAGGCGTACATCTCGGGCGGCGAAGCGAAGCAGAATATCGACCCCAGCCGCATTGAGACGCGCACAGGCAACGAGGGCACCAAGACCTCGGAGCAGTGGATCGTCCCCTCTGGCGCCACCTTCCCTGAGGAAGGCACCACAACCACGGTGGATGAGACGCAAATCAAGGCGATTCCCGACCATCCGAAGCCGACACCAAAGGCCAAGAAGAAGGCGGAATAACGTCAAGCAATCAAAAGGGCATGTACCGGGCTGGTGGGCAACCCCACCGGCCCTTTTTCGTCTCTGTTCTTCGGTAACCTTGCTGTGCGCGTGGTAGCCTGTCAGTCTCTGTGACGGGCGAATACTGTTCGCAGGGGTCAAAGACGTTATGAATTGGGGCCTTTTCCGCAAAGGTTTAGTTGTTCTGGCTTTCAGCCTGGTGAGCACCGCGCTTCTGGCTTCCGGATCGTGGCAGGCACTCGGGCCGGACGGCGGCGATGCGCGCAGCCTGGCTTATGATGCGCACAATCCGGATCACCTGCTGCTGGGGACCAGCACCGGGCAACTGTTTGTTTCAGAGGATGCTGGTCGCAACTGGGCTCGCTTCGCCCGCCTCGGCGGCGACGACTACGTGCTTGACCACATCACCATCGATCCTCAGAATTCCAAACACATTTATGTTTCGGCCTGGAGCGTTTCCAGCCAGCAGATTGGCGACGTTTTCCGTACCCGCGACGGCGGCAAGAAATGGGAAACTCTGCCGGGGCTGCACGGGAAGTCGATCCGCGCTATGGCAGTGTTTCCAGGTGACTCCAAGGTTCTGGTTGTGGGAGCGCTGGACGGAGTGTTTCGTACCAATGATGGCGGCGACAACTGGGAGCGCATGTCTCCCGCCAACCACGCTGACATCAAGAACATCGAATCGATCGCGGTTGATCCGAAAGATGCCAACACCGTCTATGCCGGCACCTGGCACCTGGCGTGGAAGACTTCAGACGGTGGCGCCAACTGGCAGCAGATCAAGAAGGGCATGATCGACGATTCCGACGTGTTCTCGGTGATCGTAGACCATTCCAATCCGTCGGTTGTGTTTGCCAGCGCCTGCTCCGGCATTTATAAGAGCGAGAGCGCGGGCGGCCAATTCTCGAAGATTCAAGGCATCCCGTTCTCGGCGCGCCGCACCCGCGTGCTGAAGCAGGATCCAACCAACGAAAACATCGTTTACGCGGGAACTACCGAAGGCCTGTGGAAGACCATCGACCTCGGCAAGACCTGGAAGCGGGTGAGCAATCCGGAGATCGTGGTCAACGATGTCATGGTTGATCCGCGAGACTCCAACCACGTTCTTCTCGCCACCGACCGCAGCGGCGTCATGGCCAGCAGCAACGGCACGCAGAGCTGGACTTCGTCGAACCACGGCTACGCGCACCGTTACATTTCGGCTCTCTTGGCCGACGCGAAGGAATCGGACACGTTATACGTAGGCGTGGTCAATGACCGCGAATACGGCGGCGTATTCTACACTCATGATGCTGGACGCACTTGGCTTCAGCGCAGCGCGGGTCTCGGCGGACGCGACGTTTTTGCCTTGAAGCAGGCGTCCAATGGCACATTGGTTACGGGAACCAACCGCGGAATGTTCTCGCTCGATCGCAACGCCAGCGAGTGGCGTCCGATGAACGTGATCGTGTCCGAAAGAACAGTCAAGACGACCAAAAAGGGGTCGAAGAAAGCGACCACGGTCGTCGTGATGAAGAAGTCGGGCGACCTGAGTGCTCACGTGAGCGACCTCGAACTGGGATCGCAGCGCTGGCTGGCAGCGACCTCGGAAGGCATCTACAGCAGCGCCGACCAGGGCAAAACCTGGAAGGGCGGACCGGTACTGGGACAAAAGGATTTCATCTCGGTTCGGGAACAAGGATCGTTCGTGGTGGCCACCACTCGTTCGCGGGCGTTGGTCTCCCACGATTCGGGCGCGACATGGAAACAGGCGGGCCTGCCGGCCTTCCTGGTTGGCATCCGCGGCAGCGCTCTGGCGGCGGATAACACGATTGTCATCGCTGCTCGCGAAGGCATCTACCGCAGCTCCGACGGCGGAACAAACTGGGAGCATGTGGTCGATGGACTGCCGAGCAAGGACATCACCTCGGTCAGCTTCGATTCCCGCCACAAGCGGCTTCTGGCCACCAGCGATTCGACCGGCGTGATCTTCGTCAGCAACGATAACGGCCACACCTGGCAACGCGGTCCGGACGCTGGATTCCCGCTGCGCCGGGTAAGCGTAGTCGGTGGACGCTTCGTTGCCGCCACTCCGTTCGACGGCGTAGTTCTCCAGCCCGAGGACGGCAACATGAGCGCGGCAGCGGAAACGGGCAGCAACTAGAATAGCCCTCAGCTGTCAGCCATCAGCAATCAGGGGAGCGGAGACGCTCCCCTTTTTCTTTCGCGACCCTCCGGGGGCGACGGGTTCCTCGACAATCTTGCCGTGCCACACCCCGATTACGGCAAGAACTACCGGCTCCTTCCCGCCTTACGCAGATAACTCCCCTTTTTTTAACAAATTTCAATGGCACTCATCGTGCGAGGTTGAGATCTCATCGGAGGTGCATCGATGCCATCGTCTCGCCCTTGCTGGATTGCTGTTGTGGGATTGGCTCTAGGCCTCTCCCTGGCCTGCGGCAGGGCAACGGGCGTTCCCACCAACGATGCTTCGACCACCGGCAGCCCGCAAGCAGTTCCTTTTGATCATGGGTCGCAGCCTGGTACCAGAGAACGATCGGCGGTCAACAGGCTGCCCCAGGGCGCGCCAATCGAGATTCGCCTGCTGACACCGCTGTCGAGTGCCTTGTCGCATGCGGGCGACGCCTTCCAGGGCACTCTGGACGATGACGTCGTGGTCGAAGGGGAGATCGCTGCACCGCGCGGGACGACCGTCAGCGGACGTGTGCTGGCGGCGAAAGCTGCCGGACAGGGGCAAGACCCGGGCTACCTTCGGATCGCATTAGTCAGCTTAACTATTGATAATAAACCAGTTTCGATCGAGACTTCCAGCTTGTTCGTCAAAGGGACAGCGATTAAGACCCAAGGTCGCGGCGAAGCGGGCACCGAGTCCGCTTCTACTACAAACAAAAGGGGCGAAGTGGAGTTTGGCCACGAGCGCCGATTAACGTTCCGGCTCGCCCGGGCCGTGGGCGTCCCCCAATAGGGTTGACCCGCCAAGGCTCCAGTCTTGTTGATACGTCCAATCGGCGCTTGCGCGTCCCTACCGGAATCATCACAAATTGACGTGATGGCCCGCACTTAGTTGCGATCGCAAATTCTCTAGAATTCCCGAAATAGACGGGGGTGACCCGATAGTGGAAAGTTCAGTGCGTGGTTTTTCCCGGGCTGGAACTGCATCCGATTCGCCTGCGCGCGCGACAACCTCGGAGATGGGTGGCGCAATCCGCTGCCAGCGCCGGGATTCGAGGAACCGGGCATGAACGGCGCAGCCAAGGCTTCGGCGAAAACCAATGGCGCAGGCCAACTCCATGGCGTCCGCCGCGACCGCGAGCTGCATTTTCGATCCATGTTTGAAGGAAGCGCCCTCGGAATGGCTATGTGCACCCTCGACGGACGGATCCTTGAAACGAATGCCGCGTTCGCAAGGCTGCTGGCCTACCGCCGGGAAGAAATTGCCAGTTTGCATATACGCGACCTGGGGGCGAGGGATGCCCAGCCGGACGGCCACCATTTCGAAGAGCTGAAGCACACTCGGGAATTCCTCAAGCAGGAAGTCCGCCACCGCCGCAAAGACGGATCGGAACTGCAGGGCCAGTTGACGATCTCCGTGGTCCGTGACGCGGCCGGCGAACCCGCATTACTTTTCGCCCTGCTGGAAGACATGACGGAAAGCAAGCGCGCCGAGGATAAGTCCCGCGAAGCCGAAAAGATGGAGGTCATCGGGCGCCTGGCGGGAGGCATCGCGCACGACTTCAATAACCTGCTTACTGGAGTCCTGTTGTACTGCGACCTGCTTGCGGATGAAATCGAGCCGGGCACCCGGCTGCGCCAACACGTCGAGGAAATTCGCCTGGCAGGCGAACAGGGGGCGGCCCTGACCCAGCAACTGCTGATGATCGCCCGCAAACAGGCGCCGCAGCCGCGACCGATTTCTCTTAACGACGTAGTTTCCACCACCGAAAACCTGCTGCGCCGATTGATCGGAGAGCAGATCGAACTGGTCACCCAACTAGCCCCCAGCTCACGGATGATACTGGCCGACCCCGCCCAGTTGCGGCAAGTGCTGCTCAATCTGGTCCTGAACGCACGCGATGCCATGCCCCAAGGCGGACGCATCACGGTGCGCACGCAGGACAGCCATCGCGGCAACGGCGCGCATTCCATGGCTTCGCTGTTAGTGGCGGACACAGGCTCCGGCATGGATGAGCAAACCCGCGCGCGACTCTTCGAGCCCTTCTTCACCACGAAGGCACCGGGACACGGCACCGGTCTGGGGTTAGCCACCGTGCAGCGCATCGTTTCCGAGTCGGGGGGCAAGATCGAAGTTAAGAGCGAGCCCGGGCGCGGCACGCAGATTGCGGTGTTGCTCCCCGCATTGGAGGCCGCCCCCGAGGCCCGCGTTCCCACAAAACACTCACGTACCAAACCAACCGTGCTGCTGGTGGATGATCACACCAGCGCTCGGAACTCGATACAACGCGTCCTGCACCAAGCGGGGTATCGGGTATTGCCGGCAGCCAGCGGAAAACGCGCCCTGAAGGTCTTTGCGGAATCTCCGGACGAAGTGGGCCTGCTGCTCGCCGACTGGATGATGCCGGGCATGTCTGGGCGCGAACTCGCCGAGAAACTGCGGCACCAGAAACCGAACCTGAAGGTGCTGCTGATCTCGGGCTACCACGAACCCAGGGACGGCGCAGCCATCGACTCCGTGGAACTGATTCGCAAGCCCTTCGCAGGCCGGGTTCTGCTGGAGCGGATTCGTGAAGTTCTTGACTCCAAGGGAGACTCTACATGGTAGCAACGGATACCGCACTCAGCCGGCCTGCACAAATCGAAGGGGCGAATTTCCTCAACCTGCTTATCGTCGACGACGACCGGGCCGTCCGCGAAGCCTGCCGCGCGGTTGCCCAGACCCTCGGCTTCACTCCCCAGGTCGCTGAATCGGCGGAGCAGGCGTATCGCGTCCTCGATAACCGGGGAGCCGACGTGATTCTTCTCGATCTCAAACTGCCGGGCGCGCGCGGCATGGAGGCTCTGCACAACATCCGCAAGAACAGTCCCGAGGCGCTGGTCATCGTTGTCACCGGTTACGGAACGATTCAGTCAGCGGTGCAGGCGATGAAAGACGGCGCCTACGATTATGTGACCAAACCCTTCAGCCTGGAAGAACTGCGGTTGCTTCTGGAACGTGTGGCCGGCCACTTGAAACTGAAGACGGAAAATCGGGTGCTGCGTGAGACCATCAAATCGCGCCAGGGCTTTGGCAACATTATCGGGCGTGCCCCCGAAATGGAAAAGCTCTACCGCATTATTGCGAAGGCCAGCCAGAGTACCCATCCCGTGCTGATTCTGGGTGAAAGCGGCACCGGCAAGGAACTGGTTGCCAAGTCTCTACACTACACGGGACCGAATCGCACCAAGCCGTTCATTCCGGTGGATTGCGGATCGCTGGTTCCGACCCTGATCGAAAGCGAACTGTTCGGCCACGTCCGTGGCGCCTTCACGGGTGCGACTCATCCCAAAGATGGACTGCTCGCGATCGCCGAAGGGGGAACGATTTTTCTGGACGAAATTGGAGAGCTTTCGGTTGACCTGCAAGCCAAACTGCTGCGCGCGCTGCAGGAGAAGGAGATTCGCCCCGTCGGCAGTGTGCGGCGTGTTCCCATCAACGTTCGAATTCTGGCCGCCACCAACCGCGATCTGGAAGTGGCTGTAACCCAGGGCACTTTCCGCCGCGATCTCTTCTTCCGGCTCAACGTGCTGACCCTGCGCATCCCGCCGCTGCGCGAGCGCCGTCAGGACATTCCCCTGCTGGTCGCTCACGTCCTGGGCCGCGTCGGACGGGACACCGGTGTGGAAAAAACAATTTCCGACGAAGCCCTGAAAGTTCTCCTTAGTTATGACTGGCCGGGGAATGTCCGCGAACTGGAGAACTGCCTGGAGCGGGCCTGCGCACTCTCGAGTGCTGACGAGGTTCAGGTCCGCGATCTGCCGACCCGCGTCTACAGCGTGCCCGACGAAATGCTGGGACTGACCACGCCGGGCAACGGCGGCATACTGCCCATTGCAGAACTGGAGAAGCAGACCATTCTCAATGCCCTCGCCCAGGTAAATGGCGACAAAATGCTGGCAGCACGCCTGCTCGGGATCGGCAAGACAACTTTGTATCGCAAGCTTAAGGAGTACGCCCAGGCGTGAAAGGCCAGTTCTCAGTTCCCGGTTCTCAGTTCTCAGTAAGACTACGAGATCGCAAGATTTGAACTGAGAACTGGGGATCGGGAACTGGGAACTGAGGTTTTTTACTCCGCCTTAAAGGTGACGTAATTCTTGCCCGCGTATAGGCGGTATCCGTCTCCATCCTTTTCCAGCTTCAGCGGAACCGCGTGCTTTAACTGCTCGTCGTTGGCGGTCGCGACCGAAAATAAATCTGTGGACGCGACATTCATGAGCAAAAACTTTCCGTCCTTGAAGCCGAAGCCATATTGTCCAGGTTCGAGGGTGCCGCCGTCGAAAGTGAGCTTGGTCTCGGTAATAAGGAAGCCTTGATACTTCTCCTGGATCGCGGTCGAGTAGCCCGAAGTATCCACTAGTCCGGCGAGAACAAAATGTCCTGCGGCGCTCTTGAGCGCGACTGAGTTACGGGTCTGGACGGCGGCGCTCTGCCCGGCAAAGAAATAACTTGTCGGGACCACCTTCTTCAGCGCGTCTCCGGAGAGAATCTGCGCGCTCACCTGAACGCAGAAAAGCGCCACCAGTACCGCGAGCCCAGCTGTCTTGAAACGAAAATTCGTCATGATCTCCTTGCCTCTGTCTGAAGTTTCAACACCAATATCGAGCCCGAATATACACAATGTGCGCGATCTTTGCAGTGACTTTGCACCTGCGTTGCTCTGTGCACTCAGAGATCTCGGCGTTAAGACGGTTTTGACCCTCCTTAGCGATGGAAACGAAGCTTCCCAAACGCCTCCGGCACATGAAAATTCGGCTGCGGCGTGTTGGTAGCTCGCCAGGCGGAATAGAACCGCGGTTCTCGTGCACCTTCCACCCGAAAAAAGTTCACTCTCCACTCCGCCATCGAATCGAATTTCACCGTCAGCGCCTTCATGGGAATCGCCAACTCGGCCGCCCACGAGTTGGCGTCCCGATCGAGCCAGACCGATCGTTGGAGGCCGCTGTCGAGATCGCGACGCCCCTCTGGGAAAATATCGAGGTCAACCCACATGCCATTCGGGCTTACTTCCAGTTCGCGGTAGTAGCGCGGACGCGAAGGATCCGGCTGGAGGAAGACCTCTGCTACATCGCGGTCCCAAAGCTGATCGCGGCGCCCGTTCGGATCGGAATCGTCGAAGGTAAACAGCTCGCGGTAGCGGCACTCGAATCGCAAGTAGAGAATCTCCGGAGTCCACAATGCTCGCACTTTCGTTTGGCGGAGCGGATCCGCGTTCTTGCCTTGCCAGTCTGCGCAAAACGAAACCGCCTCCGCCGACTGCCACTCCGCCGCGGGGTGACGCGCGTCCAGAACGATTTCATGGGCAAAATGCGCGGCCGTGACGGTATTAGTTTCAGTGGAACAGGCTTTCGGCTCTTCCTGACTCATAAGGAGGATTGGACAAAAGAAAAACACTATCAGCAGTGCAGTACGGGAAGGCATAGCGGGTTTTGGCCGATACGCCATAGCAGCCATTTGTGATCCAAATTCTCCGCGGCCCTATTTCACTTTGACCGCAACATTCGGATAGCCCGTTTCTCCAGCCTGTCCTATGTTATCCGCATGGCAACCAATGCGATACTCTCCGAGGCAGAAATCATGAGCCAAGATCCCATCGAAGCCCGCCGCTGGCAAGCCGTGACCGACCGCGATTCTGCCCTGGACGGCGCCTTCGTCTTCGCCGTCTCCAGCACCGGCATTTTCTGCCGTCCCAGTTGTCCATCCCGGCGCCCGCGCCGCGAGAACGTCAGCTTCTTCGACCGCCCTCGCGAAGCGGAGCAAGCCGGATACCGCGCCTGCCTCCGTTGCCGTCCCAAAGCAGTCGACGGAAATCCTCAGGCCGCGCTGGTTCGATCCGTCTGCCGCTATATCGAGCAGAATATCGAAGACCGGTTGACCTTGGGCCAACTAGCGAAAGAATTTCGTCGCAGCCCATTTCACCTGCAGCGGACTTTCAAGGCAGTGCTGGGCATCTCTCCCAAAGCCTACATGGACGCCATCCGCCTGCGCCAAGTCAAACACAATCTACAGTCCGGACACAGTGTAACCACTTCTCTTTATGCCGCCGGATATGGCTCCAGCAGCCGCCTCTACGAACGCACCGCCGGCCAACTTGGCATGACGCCGGAAAAATATCGCCGCGGCGCCGTAGCCGCCGTAGTCCGCTACACGATTGCCGATTCGCCGCTAGGCCGCATGCTGATCGCCGCCACCGACAAAGGCATCTGCGCGATCCAATTCGCCGACACCGAAGAAGAACTCCAGCAAGGCCTGATGCGCGAATTCCCCTTCGCCACCCGTCGCCGCGACGACGAAGCTATGTCCGACTGGCACGAAAAACTGGATCGCCTGATCGGAGGAGAGGAAACTCAACCATCCCTTCCCCTCGACATCCGAGCGACCGCATTCCAGCGCCGCGTCTGGGAAGCCCTGCAACGGATCCCTCGGGGGGAAACCCGCTCCTACAGCGCCGTGGCAAAGAAGATCGGCATGCCGAAAGCCACCCGCGCCGTAGCCCGCGCCTGCGCTACGAATCCGGTGGCAGTGGCGATCCCGTGCCATCGCGTGGTGCGGGAGGATGGGGAGCTCGGTGGATATCGCTGGGGGATTGAACGCAAGGAGCAGTTGTTGGCGATGGAGCAGGGGGCGGGAGGATAGGCGCCTCTTCGCGACTGTCACCCGTTTGCAGACGGGATTGAGCGTCGAACTCTCAACATAGGTATCCTGCTACACACATCCTCGTTCGAAAACAACACTCCTCATTAGGCTGTCTGTGAAGACCAAGCGCGTCTGCGAGTAAGATGGACGCGCCACTAAGATGACGAACTCGGAGACGCGAAAGGGGGCAGCCATGTCCACTGTACTGGATCAAATCAAAGCCAGTTTACCCCTGCCATGCGCCCAATTACTCGATAGAAGAGACGGAGCTGTGCAGCTCATACGGGTTCTTCGGGAACAGATCGACCCTACTGAGGAGGGTGCGTGCCATGTCTGGGACGGGTGCGCAAGGTTTTATACAATGCAGGGCAGGTTCTACGAGGCATTGGCGATCTATCACTCGATGTACGACAAGCTGATGGAGATGCAGGACCGACTTAGAAGGCGGATACACAAGGGCACGCCACTTGTTCGGATCAGCGATGTACACGGGCTTATGTCACGCCCACTTTTGGCTAAACGGTACATTATGCTAACGGTTTGCGAGGACGCGATTAATTGCAAGGGGAACATCCCCTCAGAAAATAGCGGCTCGTACTTTCGCGCAGTATGGCACCACGGAATGTCAGACGAGCAATTCCGAGCCTACGCTTCCGCGGCGTGGAACGCTTCTCAAGAGGATGCAGAGGCATCACGTTTCCCGGAGTGGGCTCTTCAAAAATTAGACCACAAATGGATCGTTGAATATCCATCTTCGAACGAGGCGTCATTCTATGTCGCGAATCCCGCCTATGTACGTTGGTTGCTTTCAAAGCTGGGGGCCGGCGATGGGCAAGCCCTCGAGAGATTAGCGCACTACTTGATCAGCTGTGTTCCCGGCTTTAGAGCCCGCATGAGAATGCGCACCTTGTCAACGGACTATGACGTGTATTGCGCTGTCGAGGGACCCACCTTCGACTTTCGTTCCGAACTTGGGAGCTACTTCCTGACCGAGTGCAAAGACTGGAGCGATACAGTTGGCGTCACACACGTGGTGAAATTTGCCGGCGTCCTCCGATCAGCCAAGTGTCGATTTGGAATCATCTTTTCCAAGAATGGGATTAGCGGGCAGGGAGACACCAAGTATGCCGACCGCGAGCGATTGAAGATTCAGCAGGACGGCATAACCATCGTCTCGATTTCGAGAACAGAGTTGGACGAGGTTGCTGCAGGAGCAAATTTCTTTTCGATCGTTCGCGATCTTTACGAACGGGAACGCCTGGACCTCCCTAAGCACCCCCCTCAGAAGCGACGTAGCAAGACGTAGCTTTCTGAGATGGATAACCGACAGAGTCCCCTCATTGTTTCAAAGCCTCGTACTTCCTCCGCGCCTCTTCCAGCAACCCCACCACCACCGCCTTCTCCGCCTCCGAATTCCAATTCGCACTCCCCCCCGCCGCTGCAATCAGCCGATCCACCCAGGCCACAAAATATGCCGCGTCCGCTGGATTGTGTAGAGGCGCACCCGCCACCGACACATAGACCGGGCTCGTCGTCGCATAGGGATACAAATCCAGAATCGGATACTCCGCCTGATCGCTGAACGCCCGAAGGACGCACCATCCGCTGCCCTCGAGAGGAATTGACCCAGTAGCATCCACTGACTGGCGATCGCCCTTCAACTCAATCTCCCGCGCCACTTTTCCGTTGCAGACAATCTGCAGGTGATCCAGCGGCACAATCGACCGCATCCCTACCTCGAACGGCACAGCCTGCTTTTTCTCCAGCCGGACGTCCCCGCCCGCTGTCTTGCCACCCAACTCAAACCACAGCAGCGGACCATTCGTAGCGAACGTTCGTCCCGCTTTGATCGACTCCAACCACGGCTTAACATTCAGCGGACCCGGCTTGACCTGCGCATAGACGCGATTCAATCCCGCCGGACCCCGGAGGGATGCATAGTTGCCCATGAAATCCGTGCCCGCAGCCGTCGGTAGACGAAAGCCGCAGTTCAGCAGTTTGTACCAGACCTCCGCCGTCGACTTATGATCGGCAAACCCCACCACTTCGATGTAATCCACTTTGCCAAGCGCTACGTCGGCCGGCAACTCGTAAGTAAGTGAAGCGTCTTTTGCCGGGTCAGGCACGCTGTCCAGTGGATGCACATAGCCGACCAGGGCCCCCTGGGCGTGAGCCATGTCGGCGACGTTGGCATTCGCGGGATACAGACTGGACGCGGCTGTGTTTGGATACACGGCATACCCGGGCAGAATGATGTTGTGCTTCAGTCCCAGCAGGCCAAGATGTCCCCAGTAACTGGTGTGGAATTCCTGACTGTGCATCAGAATATGATCGAGGTTCGAAGCCGCGTCTGGCTTCGGCGTGAAGTAGGCAATATCGGGGAAGCGCTGCTCTTTGTTGACGATCAAATTCTCGACGATCGGCAGATTCTCCGCTTCCGCCTGCTCGACCAGGTGCGCGGGCGTGTTCCGATAAGTCCCTGCATAATTCATGTGGACGTGAACGTCCCCGCTAACCCATTCCGCCGGTTCGTAGGGAATGTTTGCATGGAGCTGAATTGTCAGGCTGGCAGTTTTCCCCGCGGCGACTTCCACGTTGCGCCGCTCAAATCCAAACTCGAACCCGCGCATGACATCGACCTGAACGGCACCCGGCGGTACTGTCACCTCGGACGTGCCTGAAGTGTCGAAGTAGTGCGCCTCGAACGGACGCTCGGAGCGCGTAAAACTGTCGTCAGCCTGCATCCAGGCGTCATCCGGCGCGTAGGCGCGCCCATCCGCAGCCGTGATAAAAACCCGGGCCGCTACCGGCTTTCCGGTTGACCCAAGCACCTTCAACGAGATCCGCCCCATCGGCTTGAGGTACTTTCGTTCTCGAGGCGTCACCTCGATCTGCGCCCCTCCCGGAATCGTTTGCACCCACAGCGAGGTATTTCCGCCGCGATTCGAAATGGTTGCAATCTTCGTCCCATCCGGCGACCAGCGCGGGTTGGTATTGTCGAAGTCTCCATACGAAATGGGAAACGCATCTCCGCCAGCCGACGGCATCAACCACAGCTGATGCCACTGCCCACCGAGGTAGGAGGCGTATACCATCCGTGTGCCGTCCGGCGAAAAGTCCGGGCGCGCCCGCCAGTTCGTTTCTTCGTAATGAATCTCGTGCGCCTCCGCCCCGGGGTCGGCTTTCATGCGCCAGAATCCGCCGGTGCCGTGGATGTGCCCTCGATTCGAGATGAAGAGGATCTCCGACCCATCCCGCGACCACACGGGGCTGATCTCGTGATCGACTTTGCTGTAGTAATAGCGAGGAAGATCGCTTATGTGTTCAGAAGTAAGTTGCTGAACGTCGGTCAGTTTACCTTCGTCGAAGCGACCTACGAACGTGTGGAAGTGTCCCTTATAGGAGGTCGAGACAAACGCGATTCTCTTGCCATCGGGCGAGAACCTCGGCTCGACGTTCACAGCCCCGCCCGACGTAAGCTGCACGGCCTGCCCATCGCGCAGATCCAGCGCCCAAAGCTCGACTGCGTCGTGATCGTAGCGATCAAAAACCACCCACCGTCCATCGACCGACCAGTCCGGCTGATAGTCGTAGCCTGGGCCCGCTGTCAGTTGCTCTGCTTTCGATGATCCCAGTTCCTGCCGCCACAGCGAGCCTGCCATCGAATAGATCAGGCTTTTCGAATCCGGCGCCCACGCTGCCGAGCTCGCCCCCGTCGTCAGCTGCGGCAGATACATTTCGCGATAGTAGTAGGAATGAGGAAGGTCAATCTGCTTGAGAACGGGCTCGCGCTGGGCAAAGGAAGACAGGCACGCAAGGAAAAGGACAGGGAAACATGCCAGACGAAGCTTGAACAAGGGCCCTCCGCGGAAATGAGAAGCGGCGAGATTATATCGCGCCGGCGCTACTCTTTCTGGGCTTGCACCACGGGAAGAACAATCTCGGATGCGCGCGTACCGCCGTGATACACACGGATCCGCGCTTTCTTCATGTCCGCGCTCACGGCCTCTGATTTGCCGGTTTGCAAATTGCGCGAGAAATTTGGAGCGAAGCTCCCGAACACTTGTACCCGCATCCGATGTCCCTTCAGGAACACGTTGCTGGTGATCAGATTCGGCAGGGTTAACTCGTAGACGTGGCCCGGCTCCAGCCACTGCCGCCCTTTCGACATATCCCGATAACTGGCACGCAGAACATCCAGGCCCGGACTCATTAAATTGAACGCCGTCCCGTCCGGCGCAACGTCCAATAACCGCACCCACAAATCGAAGTCGCGGCAATTGCAGGAAACAAACATATGGGCTTGAATCGGCCCGGTGACTTCTGTATCCCAACTCAACTCTGCCGAATCGAAGGTGAGAACATCGGCGCGATCGGCCAACTTTCGATAGTCGTGCGCTCCGGACGAGGCATGTTCATTCACGACCGGACTCGCCGGGTCGGAAACAAACTCGCTGAATCCTTCTTCGCTGTGCGACGACTTAGCCGCCAGAGTCCCGATCCGCTCACCCTTTGGGGCCGGCAGCAGAACGAATTCGCTCCGACGCGCCTTGGGAGGCCAAGTCTGCGCCTCCCTCCACTCATTCCTCCCCATGACGAAATACCGCACCGGCTTCTCCCGCTCTACCCCGTTGTCCAATCCCTTCAGGTAATGATCCATCCAGCGCAGGACAATCTCGTCATAGTCAATCGCCGCCACGGCCGAAAACTCGCGCTCGCCCGATTTTGTTTTTGCCGTGTTATCTACGCCATGCACCCACGGACCCAGCAACAAATGCGTTCGCGGATCCTTTTCTCCCGCACGCGCCTTCAGCAGACCCGCATAGTTGGTGGTCGCGCCCTCAGGGCCGTAGTTGTCGTCGTACCAGGCCGATAAATTCAACACTGCGGCATGTGCCCGTCCGTACTTGTTGCGTAACTCACTCCAATCCCACCAGGGATCCTCCGCAGGGTGTCGGAGCCAATCGAAATAGTAGGGAGCGACCGGGCGAAGCTGCTCCACCGACAGCAGAGGGAGCTTACTCAACATTTTGGGACCTTCGTCTTTCCAACTGGCCAGCGCCTCGTCGTAAGTCTTCGGGCCGGCGAGATTCTTCTTCACCCGCACGTCGGGGGCGATGTTGTCCCAGATCCAGTCGATCCACGACAAGTCCCAGGTGCCACCCGCGTAGAAGAAATTCTGCGGAGTCGAAAACGTCATCGCGGGAACCATTGCCTTCAAGTGCGGGGGACTCTCCACTGCGGCCAGCCACTGCACCGCTCCGGGATAAGAGAGCCCGAACGTCCCCACTGCTCCGTTCGACCATGGCTGTGCCGCCGCCCACTCAATCGTGTCGTAGCCGTCGCGGCCTTCGTTTTCATAGGGACGAAACTCTCCGTCCGAGTGATAGCGTCCGCGCACATCGACGATGACCACGGCGTAGCCCCGCTCCACCGCGTGGCGAAACGTCGTGTACTCCTGCTGCGCCGCATCTTTTCCGTATGGGGTGCGATACACCAGCACCGGAACCCTGCCGGATCCTGGGGGCCGCAGCACATCTGCGCGCAACACAACGCCATCCCGCATCGGGATCGCGACATTCTTCTCGACGGAATATTGCGCAGCCGTGGGGGGAGAATCCTGAGCGTTCAGGAGAGAAACGGGAAGCAGGAAAGGCAGGCAGATGTACAGCACCAGGGATTGATATCTCATCGGCGCCGAGGCTATCACCGACGTCATTCGCCGACAAGTCCGGCCGAAGCTCGAATCCGCCACCTCACCCAAAGCCAGTTCAACAGCGCGGCCACGACCGTCGCCAACAGAATTCGCGACTGACTCAGATCGACCTGCTTCAACATCGCCAGACACAGCAGTACGCCGATTACGGCCAGCACCGGGCCGCCCGGGACTTTGAAGCGCGGCGCACCTGGCTGCTTTCGACGCAACGCGATCAGCGCTGCGCACACTACTCCGTAGTAAAACAAGCGCGCGACAGCCGAGAGGGTTACATTCCACACGAAGTTTCCCACCAGCGCCAATCCCCACACCGTCACGGCATAGACCAAAATCGAAAGCCACGGTGTATGAAAGCGACGGCTCACCCAGGCAAACGGACCAGGCAGGTCGCCGCCTTCGGCTAGAGCAAAGGTAGTGCGAGGCATCGACAGCAGTTTTGCGCTCAAGTATCCATACACCGAAACTAACGCGCCGATCGCCACCAGCGCCGCGCCACGACTCCCCATCGTCAGTCGGGCGACCTCGGCCAGAGGCCGGTCGGTGGTTGCTCCGTTTCCCAGCACTCCGACCACCACCCACTGTACGAGGGCATAAATCACGATGCAGGTAATCAGGGACACAAGAAGAGAAAATCCCACATCACGTCGTGGATTCTTTGCTTCGCTGGCCGGCACCAAAGCGGTTTCAAATCCGCCGAAGGCAAACACTAGAAGTACCATCGCCTTCAGCCAGACGCCGCCCGCGATGGGCCCTTGGGGAGCCATGGGCGCCGGATGAAACAAAGTCAGTGCGACCCCAGCCAGTATCACCATGAGCAGGGGCAAGAGTTTCGCAACGGTGAAGATATTGCTGACGCGAGTTCCCTGCCGCACTCCCAGAATGTTAATGAAAGCCAGAAGCCCCACCAGAATTGTCAGGATCAGAAACCGCTGCGCCTTCGCTCCCGGCCAGAACTCCGCCAGGTAAATCACAAACAGGTTCGCGTTGGCGGCCGGCGCGGCGGACTGCGCCAGATAGAAAGTCCAGCCAACAATCAACCCCATCAGCCGTCCGAAAACCGTGCGCGCGTACAAGTAGGCTCCGCCCGCTTCGGAGAACTGCGAGGCCACTTCGGCAAAGCACATCATGATGATGCCGATAGCCGCGCCCGCGATCAGCACCGCCAGAACACTTTGCCGACCAAGCAGCGCCGCTACCGTCGACGGCAGCCCGAATATGCCGCTTCCGATCACCGAATTCACGGTCAGCGCTACCAGGCTCCAGCGCCCAATCGCCCGCAGCAAGCCGGGTTTGGAGGTTGTCATCGCGCCCCGTTTGTATCACACCCGACTGATTCCGAGGTAGACTTCTTCCATGCTTTCTGAGAATCTGAGAAGCCCTGCAGAGCGTACTCTAGACGTGCCAGCCTCCATCTCTGACATCCGGCTTTTACTAAGGGTCAAAAAATTGCCGCGTTGCGCCCATCCGCGACGCGTCTTTATCACGGGAGGAACCGGATACCTTGGAAGCACGCTGATTCAGGCGCTCCTGGAACGGGGCCACCACGTCCGCGGCCTGGTGCGTCCGACCTCCAAGGGCAACTTGCCCAGTGGATGCGAAGTCGTTTCCGGCAACGCGCTCGAAGCCAATAGCTACAAACATCTGATCCGTCCCGCCGACACATTCATTCACCTGGTCGGCGTGTCGCATCCCTCGCCCGCCAAAGCGGCGGAATTCCGTACCGTTGACTTCGTGTCCGCGCGGGAAGCAGTCAGCGCCGCTGCGGACCTCAGGATCGCGCACTTCGTTTACGTGAGCGTCGCTCACCCCGCGCCCGTGATGAAGGCGTACGTCGCCGTCCGCGAGGAGTGCGAGGCTCTGATCCGGCAGCGCCGACTCAATGCCACCATCCTCCGGCCCTGGTACGTGCTCGGGCCGGGCCACAAATGGCCATACGCCCTGCTCCCGGTTTACAAGGTGATGGAAGCACTGCCGTTCATGCGGGAGGCAGCACAGCGACTCGGCCTGGTTACTCTGGAGCAGATGGTGATGGCGCTGGTCGAGGCCGTGGAATCGCCAGTTCAGGGACTAAGGATCGTAGAGGTACCCCAAATCCGCACCGCGCAGGCCGCACTGGCCTGCGAAGTAACCCGCAAAACTGCTTGACACGGCCCGTCCGGCGCGCCTTTTCGAGACAAGGTAACTTCAATTACGGAAGCACATGCACACGGGGAATCTTCCCGGCCCGCGCGTGGGATGCGATGGTGGTCAGGACGGGACGAAAGGACTTCATGGACAACCGGGCCAGCATGGACGAGATTCACCTTCGGATTCTGCGTGTCACCGAAGACCTGCGCGCCATCCAGCGGGAACTCAATTGCGCCGCCATGCAGGCGCCCAACGATCCCGAACTGATGGAAGCCCTTTCCGATCCGGGCGAATTGGAATCCCTGCACGTGTTGAAATCCGCCCTCGACCAGATGCGGCACTTCCTCTGGTTCTACGCGCAAGTCATGACCAGCGGATCCGAAATGGGCGAGAAGCTCCGCCAAACTCTGCGCCAGGAACCGGCAGCACTGGTTCCTGAAGCCGAGAAACAGCAGCAACTCCAGAGCGCCACGGACTCCATCATGCTGCGTTACCTGGCAGATAGTAAGTTCCGAAAGCCTAACTAACCCGGGTCCCACGTTGATTATTCTCTTGCAGTGGCATCCGGCAGTCTCAGTCCCCCAGCCATGCGCCCAGACCTCGGAGGGAGTCGATGTGGTCGCACACAATCTTGGTTGCGCCCACTACCGGCACCGCCAGAACCAGCCCCATCCCTCCCCATATCCAGGCCCAGAATAACAGTGACAGGGTGACCGCCAGCGGGTTGAGGCGCAATCGTCTGCCGACGATTTTCGGATACAGGACATTCATAGTAACAATGTGGAGTAAGACAACAGTGGCAATGACGATCACGACCCCGGCCTTGTTCAGCGTTTCGATGCCCCCCGCCAGGGGCGGGAGGAGGGCCAGGAAAACTCCCAAGTAAGGGACCAGGCTGATGAATCCGCTGATCGTCCCAATAAAATAGAAATAGGGAATTCCCAGCCAACCGAAGATCAGGCTGCCGACGACACTGTTCAACAATCCGACCAGCAGGTTGCCCACGATAAAGCTGCGAATCATGTTGGAGATTCTTCCCACGGTGCGAAAAGCGACGAGGTGATGTTCCTTGGGGAACAAATGCACAGTGGTGGCGTGGGCATGGTCTTTCCAGGTGAGCATGAAGTAGACCAGGAAAGGCACGAAGCTAATGGCAAGCAGGACCTCTCCGAACACGCCGGCGCCGGCGGAAACTACTCGCGACAAGCCGGGCGCTTCCTTGACTTCCACTGCCAGGGGCGGCTTTGCGCCGGTCTGTGGGTCGATCACCGAACGAGTGCCGTCCTCGATCTTCTTGGATTGCGAGCGGAGAGTATCCAGGGTGTCGCGGATCTTGCCCGAATATTTCGGCAGGGCGCCGGCGAAATCGACGGCACGATTGTAGAAAAAAAAGGTCAGCGCGCCAGCCATGACGATCATCAACAGAACGCCAACCAGCGCTCCAGCCCAGCGCGGAACGCCAATCCGTCGCAACAGGCTGACCAGAGGCTCAAGGGCAAATGCCAACAGGAGAGAGGTCAGGGTGGTGATGAGCACCAGCTTGAGCAGGTAAATCAATCCCAGGACGGCGATAACGGCAACGACGATCTGTGCTGCCGTCCCGGCCTTGATGGACGCCTGAATGATTTCCGCGTCGCCGGTTTCGGCTGCCGCTAGGGCAGATTCGGCCTGAGCGTTTCCGACCGTCGACGCGGTATTTGGCTCGGCACGGTACAGCGACGGAGTAGGCATAGGGCGCAACACGGCAAACAGGTACGCTTGCTCTAGGAGTGTGGAAGACGGCCAACTGTTGCTTTGCGAGGGGCGCCAAGGAACTAACTAACCGGAAGGTCACGCCAACCGGGGAAATAACGATAGCGACTGTATGAAGTGGTGTTTTTCACTGTAGGGCGGGACACCCTTCAGCGCTGGGCATCTAAACAGCGCCCTGAGGTGAGAGATGTGAACAACAAACTGGCAAGTCTGGATTGCAAGACTCTACGAAGCGGAACGGTAGCGCTGCTTCTGGCATGTCTGAGTTTGGCGACGGATTGCGTGGGACCCAAGCGAGCCGCCTTCGTGGTTCCCAAACGCTGCATAAAGGTGGATACGCAGAGCTTTACACGGCCCTGCACCCAGCGCGCCGATGGGAAATTGCTTTGTGACGGAGTAGTGGTGACCGCGACTTGCATCGAAGCCATTCACTGACACCCTCACCCATCGCGGGCGTGATTTGGTCACGTTATAGAACGGTAGCCGGTCACCATATTTCCGCCCGTCCTGCCTAGACCCACATCCCGGGCTACTGCACCCAGACCGTCTTGATATTCACAAATTCCCGAATTCCCTGCACTCCGAGTTCGCGGCCGTGGCCGGACTGCTTCACACCGCCAAACGGAACGCGCGGATCGGAAGCCACCATCTTGTTCAGGAAAACCATCCCAGCTTCGAGTTCGTTAATGAAGCGTTCGGTTTCGGTGGGATCGGTTGTCCAGGCGCTCGCGCCCAGTCCGAAGCGGCTGTCATTGGCGATCTGGATGGCCTCGTCAATGTTTTTTACACGAAATAGCGAAGCCACCGGTCCAAAGAATTCTTCCCGATACGCGGGCGATTCCTTCGGAATGTCGGTTAGGACGGTGGGGGCATAGAAATTTCCCGGCCCCTTTAAGGGATGGCCGCCGGTGAGCACTCGCGCGCCGGCGGCGACGGTTTTTTGGACGTCGGCGTCGAGTGAAGTCACCGCATCGGCATTGGCCAGCGGCCCAAGCTGGGTTTTCGGGTCGAAAGGATCACCGATCTGCAATCCCTCCATGCGGCTCACGAACTTACGCTGAAAATCGTCGGCGATGGATTCCGCCACGATAAAACGCTTGGCTGCGATGCATGATTGACCGTTGTTCTGCACACGCGCTTCGACGGCGGTGGCAACCGCTGCATCGAGATCGGCACTGGGCATCACGATAAAGGGATCGCTGCCACCCAGTTCCAGCACCACCTTCTTGATGTGACGGGCGGCCGATATTCCCACTTGAATGCCGGCTTGCTCGCTTCCGGTCAGGGTCGCAGCGGCCACGCGCGAGTCGTTGAGAATCCCGTCTACCGGTCCAGAGCCGATCAGCAGCGTCTGAAACACGCCTTCGGGGAATCCCGCTCGGCGAATGATTTCTTCGATCTTGAGTGCGCACTGGGGAACATTTGAAGCGTGCTTCAGCAAACCGACGTTGCCCGCCATTAGAGCCGGGGCGACAAAACGGAAGACCTGCCAGAAGGGAAAATTCCACGGCATGATGGCGAGGATCGGTCCCAGGGGCAAATACCGGATGAAGCTGCGTTTGGCTCCTGTCTCCACGATTTCGTCGGCGAGAAAACGCTCGGCATTTTCGGCGTAGTAGCGGCAGCCGGTGGCGCATTTAGCCGCTTCCGCGACTGCGGAGCGGAGGGTCTTCCCCATTTCGAGCGTCATCAGCCGTCCGCAATCTTCTTTTTCCTGCTCGAGGATGTCGGCCGCACGGAACATCAGGCGTGCGCGTTCGGCGAACGAGGTCCGTTTGTGGGCCTGAAACGCGGATACGGCGAGTTGGATCTTCTGCTCGATTTGCGCCGGAGTGAGAGCATCGAAACTCTTCAACAGCTCTCCGGTTGCCGGATTTGTGGTTGCGATTGCCATCGATGCGGGAATTCCTTTCTACTCAGTTCTAAACCGACTCTCCGGATAATTCCAGCCTCCAGGATTCGATGATCGTGCGCTTCGCGATTTTAATCACTAGCGGCCCGGAATTGTGGGGTTGCTAGTGAAGGATGTAGTTGGAAGCAACATCGCGAAACGCAGTCAACTGTCTCGCGCGAGCGCTTTCGTCCCAATTCAATTCTGGCGCCATCAACTCCGCAACGGACGGCGCCATCTCAACGGCAGCTCGGGCATTCAAGAACAGCGCACGCGTGCGTCTGGCAAGGATATCTTCTACGGTCCGGGCCATCTCCTGTTGCGCCGCCCAGACCACTTCCGCTTTCAGGTAGGGTAACGCCGCGTGCAGCGGTTCGGCGAGTCGGGCGTCGGCGGCGATAAGTTTGCGAATCTCGAGCGCGTCGGACCCATAAACCGCCAACTCTCCGAACTGTTGTGCCGCGTCGTGGAAACCGTGGATGTGGAGGTGGTGCGTCACGCAGGGTTGTTCCGGGAGTTGTGCGAGGGTTGCGGCCTGATCGACGCAGTCCTCGGCCATGCGGCGGTAGGTCGTCCACTTTCCACCGCAGATCGTAACCAGGCCGGAGCGATCGATGTGGATGACGTGATCGCGCGCCAAGGCTGCGGTGCTGGCTACTCCGGGCGCGCGCACCAGCGGGCGAATGCCGGCGAATACACTCAACACGTCTTCGCGAGTCGGCGCCTTCGCGAGATACTGCCCGGCGGTCGCTAGAATGAATTGGACTTCCTGGTCCAGAGCAACCGGTTCGAGTACGGCAGTTGGGACGGGCGTGTCGGTGGTTCCGACCAATGTATGGCCGTGCCACGGAATCGCGAACAAGACGCGGCCATCGCTGGTATGCGGAACCATGATCGCGCTGTCGCCCTGAAGAAAGCTGGAATCGAAGACGAGGTGAACGCCCTGGCTGGGGACGATCATCGGCGTGGCGCCGGGTTCGGCCTGGAGGCGAAGGCGGTCGGTGAAAGCGCCGGTCGCGTTGATCACAACTTTCGCCCAGGCCTTGAATTCGTTGCCGGTTTCGACATCTTTTGCGGTGATACCGTCCACGTATCCTTGCGAGTCTTTTGTCAGTCCCGTGACGTCGACGTAGTTCAGCAAAGTTGCCCCCTGCTCGAACGCGGTGGCGACCATGTGGATGAGGAGGCGGGAGTCGTCGAATTGTCCGTCGTAGTACACCGCGCCACCGCGGAGCCCCTCTGTCTTGAGTGTGGGGAGGTGTTCGAGAGTCTCCTCTCTGGAAAGAATGCGGGAAGTGCCGAAGCCGTATTTACCTGCGAGTAACTGATAGAGCTTCAGGCCGAGTCCATAGAAAGGGGCTTCCCACCAGTCGTAATTCGGCACGACGAAAGCAAGGTCGTGGACCAGGTGAGGCGCGTTCTGGAGAAGACGGCCGCGCTCCCTCAGCGCTTCCATGACCAGGCCGATATTGCCTTGCTCCAGATAGCGAACGCCTCCGTGCGCCAGTTTCGTGCTGCGACTGGAAGTGCCTTTGCCAAAGTCGCTCTGCTCCAGCAGTAGTACATCGTAGCCCCGAGTTGCCGCGTCGATGGCTACGCCTACGCCGGTGGCTCCGCCGCCCACGACGATCATGTCCCAGGGTTGGGAGTGGGCTTCGATGCGGCGCCACATTTCGGTTCGGGTCATGGGGGTAACGTATTGATCACTATATTCCGACTGCTTTGATGATCGCGGCGCCGATCCCGCCGGCGATCAGCGGACCGACGACCGGTACGAGCGCGTATCCCCAATCGGAATTTCCTTTGTCGCTGATGGGCAGGACAGCGTGAGCCAGGCGCGGACCAAAGTCGCGCGCTGGATTCATGGCGTATCCGGTCGGGCCGCCGAGGCTCAGACCGATCGCCCACACCAGAACGCCCCACAGAGACGGTCCAAACCCCGGCGGAAGGCCGGTGGTGGAAACAGCCTTGCTCCCGAAACTGGCGCCGACCACGATCAGGCAGGTGGTGGCGATGATTTCCGTCAGCAGGTTTGCAGGGAGATTGCGGATTGCAGGCGCTGTGCAGAAAATCCCCAGCTTGGCACTTTGATCGGGCGTCACTTTCCAGTGGGGCAGGTAAGTCAACCACACCAGGCTGGCTCCGGCGAATGCGCCGAGGATTTGCGCGGTCCAGAAGATGCCAACGTTCGACCAGTTGCCCGACAGAAGTGCCACCGTCAGGGTGATCGCTGGATTGATATGAGCGGCCGGGCTGCCGAATGCGATGGCCGTGAAAATGCCTGCTGTAACGGCGAGTCCCCATCCGGTGGCGATGACAATCCAGCCGGAGTTTTCTCCTTTTGATTTCTTCAGGAGAACGTTCGCGACGACGCCGTCGCCTAACAAAATCAGGACCAGCGTACCCATAAATTCGCCTAGAAATGGTCCGTGCATTCGGGTTGCCCCTCCCTATCGCGGCTCGCCTAGAATTTCCTACGATTCCACCCAGTCGAACGAACGCGTCACTGCCTTTTTCCAGAAACGATACAGTCGTTCGCGGGATTCCTCATCCATCTTCGGCTCCCACCGCCGGTCGACTGCCCAGTTGGCGACCAGTTCGTCGGTATCCTGGAAAAAGCCGACGGCCAATCCCGCGGCATACGCGGCTCCTAACGCCGTGGTCTCCTGCACCTTCGGACGGACTACCGGCTTGGCGAGAATATCCGATTGGAATTGCATCAAGAGTTCATTCACTACCATTCCTCCGTCGGTACGGAGCACGTCGAGCTTAATGCCGGAGTCGTTCGTGATGGCGTCGACAACTTCGCGGACCTGGAACGCGGTCGCTTCCAGCACGGCGCGGGCGATGTGTCCTTTATTCACGTAGCGGGTCAAGCCCGTGATCACGCCGCGCGCGTCGTCCTTCCAATAGGGCGCGTACAGTCCGGAAAAGGCGGGAACAAAATAAATGCCTCCGTTGTCGGAGACAGTGCGGGCAAGCGTCTCGATGTCGGAACTTTTCTCGATGAGTCCGAGATTGTCGCGGAGCCATTGCACCAATGCCCCGGTGATGGCGATGCTGCCTTCCAGCGCGTGATGAGCCGGCTTCGCGCCGAGCTTGTAGGCCACAGTGCTTAACAGGCCATATTTTGAGAGCACTGCTTTTTCGCCTGTATTCATCAGCATGAAGCAGCCCGTGCCATAGGTATTCTTGGCTTCTCCGGGTTTAAAGCAGGCCTGACCGACCAGCGCCGCTTGCTGATCGCCAAGAATGCCCGCGATTGCAACGCCGGCAATAGGCGATAGTTGCGTGATGCCATAGACTTCGCTGCTGGAGACGATCTTCGGCAGCATCTGGATCGGAATACCGAAGTCTTGCAGGATCTCCCGATCCCACTCGAGCGTGTTGAGATTCATCAGCTGAGTGCGGCTGGCATTGGTAACGTCGGTGACATGGACTCCGCCCTGTGGTCCGCCGGTCAGATGCCAGAGCAGAAAAGTATCGATATTGCCGAACAAGAGATCCCCGGCTTCGGCCTGTGCCCGGGCGCCGGCAACTTCCTGGAGGATCCAACGAATCTTGAGTCCGCTGAAGTAAGTGGCGAGGGGAAGGCCGGTCTTGGCGCGGTACCGGTCTTGCCCGTGACCGGCAGCGAACTCATTTACGGCGGACGCAACACGCGTGTCTTGCCAGACAATCGCGTTGTATACCGGCTTACCGCTTTGCTTGTGCCAGACTAGTGTGGTTTCGCGCTGGTTGGTGATCCCGATCGCCGCCAGATCTTCGGGACGCAGCGCGCGCGCCTGCATGGCCTCTTGAATCACATCCTGGGTGCGCCGCCAGATTTCTTCGGGATCGTGCTCTACCCATCCCGGTTGAGGATAGATCTGCTCATGCTCCCGTTGCGCGGTGCTCACGATGCGTCCGGAGCGGTCGAACACGATGAAGCGTGAGCTGGTGGTTCCCTGGTCAATCGCGCCGATGTAGTCCGCTGTCATCGATTCTCATCCTCCATTCAGGACAACGTTTGTTGAATCGCTCGTCTTCCCGATGTGAGAACTCTGGATATTAGCCTCTGAAGGCTCTCCGGTATAGGGCATACAAGGAAAGACGCCACGCGATGCGGGCCGAAATGCTTCTTGTAAGTTCCGACAAGGCTCCTTTACCGCCCTTAACTCCTGCTTAGTGGTTTGACCAAACCGTGCTATAGTTTCGGACTTCCTAGCTGTAACCCCAGGAGGCGGACACATGACTGAAATGTTGCGCCCCATGTCTACGGGCGAACTGATGGATCGCACGCTGGTGCTGTATAAGAGGAACTTTAAACTCTTTGTAGGAATCGCCAGTCTTGGACCCGCGACCTACCTGTTGTTTCAGTTGCTGACAGTCGGCTCGGCGGCGGTGCCAACGACAACCCCAAACCAAGCCAACCCGTTTTCGTCCGCATCCGTGGTGATGGGAGTCATTGGCGGACTCTTCATTATGCTGGCCGGGATGGCCATTGCCCAAGGGGCGACCGTTCGAGCGGTCGCGGCCGTGCACCTGGGTCTGCCGATCCGGATCATGGAAGCATACCGCTCCTTGAAGGGCAGGATCTGGCGCATCATTGGCGTGTTTGTCTGCATGATCCTGCTCGCTAGCCTGGCGGTGTTTGTAGCGATTATTCTCCTCGTAATCCTCAGTCTTATGTTGAGAACGCTCTCCCTCGTCGATCCAAGCCGGGGAGGTCAGATCCTGGCATTCGTGATTGGCTTCGGTTTTGTTCTGATCGTTGTCGTCTCGGCAATGGTGGTCTGGGTGCGCTATGCCCTAGCGATAGCATGCTGCGTAGTAGAGGACTTGGGAGTGATCAAGTCGATCAAACGAAGCGCGGCGCTTTCCAAGGGAAGCCGCTTCCGCATCTTCCTCATCTACACTGTGTTTGTCCTGCTCTCCGTTCTGCTCGGAGCAGCCGTGGGGGCGGTGGTGGGAGCAGCGGGCTCTTTGCTCCCAAGCGTTACCGCGCGGCTCATCGTGATCTACATCGGGTCGTTCGTCATCGGTACTCTTACCAGTCCGTTGGCGACCATCGGCCTTGCGCTGGTTTATTACGACGAGCGGGTCCGGAAAGAAGCCTTCGACCTGCAACTGATGATGTCCAGCCTCGACCCGCCGGCGGCTCCTGCCGCTGCCGCGATTCCGGTTAATCCGTGACGATGAGGCTACGGACGTTAGTGATGGTTGCGGTCGCAACGCTCACCAGCTTTGCGGTTGGTGAGGACGCCGTCCTATCGCTGGCCGAATACAAGGCGCGGCTGGAACAATACAGTGCCGAGATTCAGAAAATCTCGGAGCACCCTGAGCACGCAGTAGATTTCTACCGAGACTCCCCCTCCACGTTTCAAGTAAGGACTCAATCGGGCGATATCACGGTTTCGATGGAGTTCCTACATACGGAACTGGAAAAGTACTTGAAGGCTACGCCCCCTTCTAAGGCAACCGTCCTTTCGCAGCTGGCGGATCGGATCAAGGCGTTGCGGGCGGAGGCCGACACTTTCGAACAGGCACGCGACGGCGACTCTGCGACTCGCGAGCGGCTCAACCAGATTCTTTCGGCACGCGAATTTGGCCGGGTGCGCGGTCCAACCGAACTCGAATTGCTGAAGCAGCGGATTGGGAAATGGCTCGGCGAGAAGCTGGACAAGCTCTTTCCTGAGGCTCCCGACCTCGATCAGTGGGGCCAGATTTTTGTGTGGATCATGATCGCGATCGTGATGTCGATCGCAGCCGTTTGGCTCTACCGGCAGTCGCGGGAGCGGATGCTCGATCGTCCGCGAGAAATCGTGCCCTTCGTCCCCTCGGCTAGAAACTGGCGCTCGTGGCTGGCGGAGGCCCGCGAGAGGGCTGGCCGCGAGGAATGGAGAGAAGCCATTCGCCTTGGTTTCTGGGCCGGAGTATCGTGCCTGGAGAGTGAAGGTGTCTGGCGGCCCGATAAAGCGCGTACACCGCGCGAGTATCTCAATGCTATTCCCGCTGCCAACCAGACCAAGCCTTCCTTTGCCGCGGTTACCAAGACCTTCGAGGCCTCCTGGTACGGCGGACGGCCAACCTCGGCGCCCGACTTC
Organism: uncultured Acidobacteriota bacterium; assembly: GCA_963799305.1. Taxonomy (GTDB): domain Bacteria; phylum Acidobacteriota; class Terriglobia; order Terriglobales; family Acidobacteriaceae; genus Acidiflorens. The sequence goes on from CAWCWX010000014.1 coordinate 370,839, forward strand.
GAGCGCTTTGTCGCCGAACTGGAAAATCTGGGGTGCCGGGGATGATTCGGCAAAACTGGCTCGCGATCGTTTTCGGAATTGGAATTCTGATGGTGATGGGCGCCGCCGCCTATCTTAAATCGGAGGCGGAAAAGGGGGACGGCCATCCTTCCAGCTATTCCAATCTCAGCCACGGAGCCAAAGCCGCCTACCTTCTTCTGCAACAGTCGGGTTACCCGATGGAGCGCTGGGAGCGTTCGCCAAAGGAGTTGCCTGCGGACGGCCATGGCGTGCTGCTCATCGTGGCCGAACCCGTATCCTACCCCAGCGCCGAAGAGACAAATGCGCTCTCGCGGTTTCTCTTGCATGGCGGATCCATTCTTGCTGCCGGGATGCTTCCAGATGCGTTTGTGCCCAAGGCCGCCGCAACTTTCGGCGAGCTGCGAATTGGCGGCGAGGAGTGCAAACCGGTCGCTCCCACCCGTTTGACCCGAGGCGGTTCGATTTCTCTGGATGGCACGCTGAAGTGGGAATCCACCGACAGTTCTCAGGTGGTTCACTTTACCGACGCGAAAGGGAATGCGGTCGTGGTTTCCTATCCGGTCGGGATTGGCTCGGTTGCGTGGTGGGCGAGCGCGTGGCCTTTGGAAAATGCCGGCATCCGCGAAAAGAACAATCTTGAGTTACTGCTGAACTCAGCCGGCGGGTACCAGCGCGTCTTATGGGATGAATATTTTCTGGTCGAAAATCGCCATACCCCCGGAAAGCACAAGCCGGTGCCGGCCTACTCATGGGCGATGTGGCAACTCGCATTGATTGGAGTGGTGGTCGTACTGACTTACTCGCGGCGCAGCGGGCCCCTGGTTCCGCTGGTTCAGGAATCGCGGCTGTCGCAGCTGGAATTCGTCGAAACCCTGGGAAGCCTCTTTCGCCGCGCACAGAGCACGCACGTCGCGGTTGAAATCGCTTTCCAGCGTTTCCGCCAGGTAGCGGCGCGACGCTTGGGGATTCGAGGAACGTCGAACGCCACCGAGATTGTGGAAGCCATGGCGCACCGCGGCATTCGCCTTCCCGAAGCCGTCGCCAGCATGGTGCGACTCAGCGAAGCGACCACGGTCGGCGATGGCGCCCTTACCGAGAAAACAGCACTCGCTTACGTTCGCGCTCTGCGTGAGGCCACCCACGCAATGGATCCCGACAACAAAATTGCTGCCAAGAACGTCGACGAAAAGAGGAACTGATTCGCATGCAGGCGATTACGAAACTGGTGACGCACGGCCGCACCGAACTGGCGAAGGTCATCGTAGGACAGAGCGAGCTGATCGATGGCACGCTGATCGCATTGCTGTGCGGCGGGCACGCTTTGATCGAAGGCGTCCCGGGCCTCGGCAAAACTCTGAGTGTGAAGATCCTGGCCCGCACTTTGAGCGTGGGATTCCAGCGCGTACAGTGCACCTCGGACTTGATGCCTGCCGACTTGCTCGGCACCAATGTGTTGAATCTCGCCAGCGGTACTTTCACGCTCCATCGCGGCCCCATGTTCACCGACCTGTTGCTGGTCGATGAGATCAACCGCATGCCCCCGCGCACACAGGCCGCCCTACTTGAATCGATGGAAGAGCGCCAGGTGACGATTGACGGCGACAGACACGCGTTGTCCGATACCTTCACCGTGCTGGCCACGCAAAATCCTGTTGAATTCGAGGGCACGTACCCGCTTCCTGAAGCGCAACTTGACCGCTTTCTTTTGAAAATCAAAATCAACTATCCCTCGGCGGAAGAGGAGATGACGATTCTCGAGAAGCACAACGGCCAGGCATCTCTCGGGGACACCAGTCAAGTCGAGATTGAGACACTCGAAGGCAATGCCCTGCAGGAGGCGCGCCGCGAATTGCGCGACCTGAAGCTGGAACCGACGCTGCTGCGCTACATCAGTGACATCGCTCGCCGGACCCGCAGTTGGCCTTCGGTTTCGCTGGGAGCGAGTCCCCGCGCCGCGATCTCCGTGATGCTGGTTGCCAAGGCTATGGCTGCGCTCAACGATCGCGACTATGTAATCCCGGACGACGTGAAAGCCGCTACCTTGCCTGCCTTGCGCCATCGCCTGATGCTGCGTCCCGAGGCCGAACTGGAGGGCTTCGATACCGATCGCGTACTCACAGACGTCCTTGCAGCGGTCGAGGTTCCTAAGTGAGCGTGCCTCGCCCATTGTCGCCTCCGGCCGTGGAGGCAGCCGCCCAACGACATGGACGATTCGGTGGCGGCGCTGGGCCCCGCTTTTTCCTGCTGGCGGGCGCTGGCTTGGCGTGGTTGATCCCCGGGCTCTGGAACCACACTTATCTCTATGCGCTCGCTCTGTGGGACGGCCTGCTTTTTCTGGCTTTTCTGCTGGACTGGTTTCGGCTGCCGAAGGCTTCCACACTGCACGTCAAGCGCGAGTGGCACAGCGCGCTCTCGATTCGAGTCGCGTCACAGGTAGGTATCGCGGTGACGAATCCCGGGACGCGCGATCTCAGGATGAGCGTCATGGACGAACTCGCGCCTTCGCCCTGGCATCGCATGGGGTGGCTAGACTTGATCGTTCCCGCCGGAACGACGCGAACCGTTACGCAAGACTTTATTCCAGGCGAGCGCGGCGACATTCAACTCGGACGCGTCTATCTGCGCTGCCGCTCCTCGTTAGACCTGGCCGAGCGCTGGGCCGTTGCTGACCTGCGGCAGACGGTACGCGTCTATCCCAATTTCGAACACGCCGCGAAGCACTCCGTCTATCTGGCGCGCAACCGCCAGATCGAATTGCAAATGCGCCTGATGCGTCTGCCGGGCGCGGGTTCGGACTTCGAAACGTTGCGGGAGTATCGCGAGGGAGACGAAATCCGTAACATCTGCTGGACCGCAACCGCCCGACGTGGAAAGGCAGTAGCCAAAACGTTTCGCGTAGAGCGCAGCCAGGCGGTGTGGCTGGTCCTCGATTGCGGACGCCTGATGCGCGCCCGCAGCAACGGCTACAGCAAACTTGATCGCGCGGTGGACGCAGCTCTGGTCCTGTCGCAACTGTCTCTGTATTCCGGAGACCGCGTCGGTCTCCTTGCCTATGGCCGCTCGCTCAACCAGCGCGTTCTGCCCGGACGCGGCGCCGGACAACTGCGCCAACTGGTCGAGCAGTTGGCCATGGTTCGAGCCGAAGCTCCCGAAGCGGATCACATCCGCGCCGCCGCCACTTTGCTTTCCCTTCAAAAACAGCGCGGACTCGTAATCTGGATCACCGACCTGGCCGAAACCGCGATGACGCCCGAGGTCGTCGACGCCGCCGGGCGGCTCCTCTCCCGCCATCTGGTCATCTTCATTGTGATTGCCCAGCCTGAGGTGAAGAGCCGGGCTGTGGTCGCGCCGGAGAATCCGCAGCAGATGTATGAATCGGTCGCGGCGCAAGAGGTAGTCTTCCGTCGTGAATTGCTTCTGGGACGGCTCCGCGAGCATGGCGCACTCTGCCTGGAGGTGGCGCCGCAACAGCTTTCCGCGGCCGTGCTCAATCAGTACCTGTCGGTGAAGGAACGGAATATGATTTAGCGGCGGTGTGACGCCTGCGCAACGGCCACGTTAACGTAGAGACGCGGCGTGCCGCGTGCCTGACGGCTGCGGAATCGCCGATCGCGGGCGGAGACGGGGCGCGCCCCGTCTCTACACCGAAGGCGTATCTGGTGCCGTATCCTTCCGCCAGCCACGCCCCAGATACAGAGCGAACATCGTCGCAATCGCCGCCGCCGCCGCGAACTTAAGCCCTGCCGGCACTGACGATGGCGAAAAGAATCCCTCAAGCGTTCCAGCGATAATCAGGATGGGGATCACTCCCACCAGCAATCGGACCGACTCGTTTCCGCCGACGGCCAGCGAATCCCGCCGCGACAGGGTTCCCGGAAAAAGCAGCGCCTGGGCCAATCGCAGGCCTGCGCCGCCGGCGATGAAGATCGAAGGCAACTCCAGAACTCCATGGGGAGCGACAAAGCTCCAGAGCTTGACGTTCATCTCGTTCATCCCGCAGGCGACTCCGATTACACCGATCATCATTCCGTTATAGAAGAGCTGAAACAGCGTCCACAGCCCCGCCGTAATGCCGCCCGCGAAGGTCATGAACGATACGGTCATGTTGTTGGTCATGATGAAGCTGGACTCCTGCGGCGCCGCCGAAACTACGGAATGCGTCCACATCTCGTGTTTCTCGATCGTGCTCACCATGCCGGGACCGAGAAACTCCCGCATATAGTCAGGATTCGAGAGAGTAAGAAACATTCCGGCGAGGCCGCCCAAGACGAATATGCCGGTCGCCGTCAGTGTGTAGCGAAGATACTTGCGAAAAATAACCGGGTATTCGTCCCAGAAAAACTGCGCTACCCGTGCTACCGTTTTCTTCTGTCCGGAATAGACCGTGTTATGCGCACGTCCGAGCAGTTGATTGAGATACCTTGCCTGTTGCACACTGCTGGTGTCGCCGCGCACCGCGGAAAGGTCGGTGGCGGTCTGGCGATAGAGTAATCCCAGTTCGCGGAGTTCGTCTCGCCCCAAGGCGTGCAGGCCGTGCCGCTTGATATCGGCGAGCAGCGATTCGAGCCGCGTCCAGTAAGGTTGCCGCTTTTTCAGCCAGGATACGGAGATCATAGTTAGTACGACTAAGGAGCGAATTTGGATCCGATCGAGAAGCTTACCATTGAAACGCCGGAGCAGATCGAACTAGAGTTTCCGGTCGCCGGGCTGGGTAGCCGCGGGATGGCGCTTTTCATCGATTCGTTGATTCAGTTCGCGGTCGTCGCCGTCGTCTGGATCGTGGTCGCGATCCTCTCTCCCGACCTTTCGGTGTATTGGGAGGCCGCCGGAAAATGGATGACGGCAGCCTTTATTTTTTCCATGTTCTGTCTGTATTGGGGATACTTCGCGCTCTTCGAAGTGTTCTGGAACGGGCAAACGCCGGGTAAGCGGCAGGCGCATATACGCGTCATCACCGCCAGCGGGCGTCCCATCAATGCATTCGAGGCCATCGCGCGGAATTTTCTGCGCGCGGTGGATTCCCAGCTTGGCTACGCCGTAGGCGCCCTAGCGATCGTGGTGGACAAAAAGAATCGCCGCCTCGGGGACATGGTTGCCGGAACTGTGGTCGTCCACGAACTCCAGGAGCAGGGCGACTCTTACTGGTACGGCCAGCAGAGTACGGCGGTCGCCGCACCTTCGGTCGAGGCCATCACCGCCATGACGGCGCAGGAGTTTCAGTTGATCGAAACTTTTCTGAATCGCCGTCTCGACCTGCCCTACGAGCAACGGCAGAAGACGGCCATCACCATTGCGGACCGCATCGGAGCGAGGTTGAATGTGCCTCCAGCCGATCGACCTTCTCCCGAGAGTTTTCTTGAAGAGCTTTCCCGCCGCTACCGCGACGATGCTCGTTTCCGCTAAATGGTCCGGCGGAATCTCACAAGCTGCTTGCGCCCTTACGGCGAAGCGTGTAATGAATTAGCTCTCCATTTCTGTTCTGGCGGGCTGCGTGCCGCCTGTGGGAGAGCCAGAGGAGCCACGTCATGCTCAGAAGGTGTCGACGAAGCGCCCACGGTCTTGCCTGCATGCTCTCAATCCTGGTGATCGCCGGGTGCGGTGGCAGTTCCAGTGGTGGCGGCGGGGGAACTAAATTCTCGGTTACCCTGACCCCTAAGCTCGCGGCGGTCGTCGTGACCACCCAGCCCAAACAGTTCACTGCGACGGTAATGGGCGATCCGCAGAATCGCGTTACGTGGAGCGTCGACGGCACGGAGGGCGGGAGCGCAGCCACAGGCATGATCAGCGCGTCGGGAATCTATACTCCTCCGGCCACTGCTGGCACGCACATCGTGCGCGCAACCAGTGTCTCGGATACATCGAAGAGCGCTTCGGCGAGCATTGCAGTTACTGACTTGGCGGGAGTGGTGACGTATCACAACAACGCGACCCGCGACGGCACGAACACGCAGGAATATGGCCTGACCACGTCCAGCGTGAACAGCGCCACCTTTGGCAAGCTCTTCTCCTGCGCGGTGGACGGCGCCGCTTACGCCCAGCCCTTGTGGGTCCCGGCCCTGAGCTTCGGCGGACAGACGCGGAACGTCATCTTCGTCGCCACGCAACACGATAGCGCGTACGCACTCGATGCCGATGCAAGCCCATGCTCACAGTTCTGGCATATCAACCTGCTGGACACCGCCCACGGCGGCTCCTCCGTTGAATTCCCCGTGCCCACTGCCGATGTGGGGAACGGCTTCCAGGACATTCAGCCGGAGATCGGCGTGACCGGCACGCCGGTCGTCGACCAGAGCTCGGGAACGCTCTATCTGGTCAGCAAATCGGAAGGACCGTCGGGCACCTTCCATCAACGATTGCACGCGCTTGACCTGATCACGGGGGACGAGAAGTTTGGTGGACCGGTTGCGATCGCGGCCTCGGTAGCGGGCACCGGCGATGGCTCCTCGGGCGGAGTACTGACGTTCGACCCGCGCAACCAGCATCAGCGCAGTGGCTTGGCGCTGGTGAACGGCGTGGTTTACATTGCATGGGCCTCTCACGAGGATCGCGATCCCTACCACGGCTGGCTGATCGCTTATGACGCCTCGACTCTGACGCGGTTGGCGGTATTCAATGCCAATCCCGACGGCTCCCGCAGCGGAATCTGGATGGCCGGCGGCGCTCCCGCCGTCGATAGCTTCGACAACCTTTACTTATCGACTGGGAACGGTACGTTCGATGGCAACTCGGGCGTCCCGCCGGACAACGATTTCGGGGACTCGATTTTGAAGATCGGGACTTCGTCCGGGCTTTCGGTGGACGATTGGTTCACTCCGTACAATCAGGGAGTTTTAAATTCACAAGATCTCGATGTCGCCTCCGCCGGCGTTGTCGTGATGCCCGATCAGCCCATGGGGCCAGCGCATCTTCTGGTCGCGGGGGGCAAGGAGGGCCGTCTCTACCTTTTGAATCGCGACGCGATGGGCGGCTACTGTCAGATCTGCAATATCACTGACACCAACATCGTGCAAAGCTTTGTGGCCGCGCCGCACATCTTCGGCACTCCGGTGTTCTGGCAAAACAGGTTGTATCTCGGCGGCACAGACTTCAATTCCACGGGGGACAATATAAGGTTGTATTCTTTCGACGCAGCCAGCGGACTATTCGCCACCAATGCTACTTCACATTCCGGAACCAGCTATCCCTTTCCTGGGTCGACACCATCGCTGTCCTCTCAGGGAGGAACTGGAGGCGTGCTCTGGGCCATCGATTCGAGCCAGTACGGCGTTCCGAGTTCTCACGGTCTGGGTCCGGCAGTACTGCACGCATACGATGCCACCAACCTTGGCACCGAACTCTGGAATAGCTCACAAGCGGCGAACAGTCGAGATATCCCAGGAAACGCCGTGAAATTTACCGTGCCAACGGTGGCTAACGGGAAGGTCTACATTGGAACCCGTACCGAGATCGATGTCTACGGCCTGCTTGCGAACTAAACAGCAGCCATTCGAAGCCTTTGTTTCGCGCGATTACGGACAAGAGCGCGAGAATCTCCGACTTCCAGGTAACTATTTTGGCTCAACGGCCACCGGCGTGGACAAATGCACCGTGCCTTTTTCATGGACTCCTACCGTCAACGGCAGTCCGTTGCGGCCGTAATGGGCGATGACCGCGGGCTTGGCCCAATCGAGGTCCCAGGCATTCTCGATTGCAATCACGGTGTAATTGCCGGGGCGTACATTGTAGAGGGTGAAGCTCCCGTCGAGATCGGTCTGGTCGCGGCGGAACAGATCGTTGCTCGCTTCCGGATTTTGTGGGACTAGGACCACCATCGCGCCGTCCACACCCTTACCATCCCGCTTGGCAAAACCGTCGACGGTGACCGAACTCCCCAGCAAAGAAACAGACACGGAAAGCGTTGCGCCGGGTGGGACGTCTAAAGTTCTACCGGAAGTCGATCCTCCGTCCCACGAAATGCCGGTGACGGAGTAGTCTTCGGTTTGCGTGCCTGCCAGTACGTCGTACTTGCCCGGGATCACGTCGTTGAAACTGGTTTCGCCGTTCTCGTCCGCATTGGACCACATCATTTTGCCCTTGGCGTTTCGCAACGCAACGGTGATGTGTGGCTGGGACCTCCGTTTGTGCCCGCCATGGCGACCTTGACCGCAACGTTGCCCGTCGAATTCCCGGACGAGCTATCCAATTCCTGGCTGTTGCTTAGATCCGCCGCGGCCGCGGCCTTTAATTGACCGGTCGAGTCCGGCATGCGGACCATGTACTGCCCGGGCGCGATGCCGTTGAGTTCGTACACACCGGGAGAAACCATTTCCACGCTTCCCGTCGCCACACCTTCAACTTCGTCAAAAACTTTCCTCTGTAACTGAGGGTAAGCCACGGGGCCGCCTTCCTCGGCATGAAACATAAGGTGAAGCGCTGGAGTGGGATTCAAGTGGATGTCCGCTTCCAGATGGTCGCCTCCGCGCACCGGAATGGGCGTGGCCTCTTCCGGTTCGGCGGTGTCACCGTAAAAGGTGATGGGGTAGGCGACATCGAGAGCCGAGCTCACCTGGACTGGGCTGTTGGGCGCTCCAGGACTGACGGACGGCGGATGAATGGCGTACCACGGTGTCGCTCTGGCGCACACGAAGTACGTACCCGCGTCGAGGGGCGTGACTTCGTACTTACCCTGGTCGTCCGTCACAGCGTTACGGAATCGAGAAATCTGACTTATTCCCGAGAAACGATTTTCCCGATACACAGTGATCTCCGCCTGCCGGACGGGCTCTCCAAATTCGTCGGTCACTTTCCCGGCGAGGACGGCGTTAGGCGCGAGGCGCAAAATAAGGTGCTCAGAATCGACGCCTTCGGCTCCAGTAACAATCGCCGTCGAGAACTGATCGTGCTGATTGTAGGCGCTTGTAATAAATCCGCGCTTCGCTCCCTGCAAGCCAAATTTTCCGGCTGGAACGTGGAATTCAAAGCGTCCCGCATCGGAACTGACGGTGACCTGGACGTTCTGGCGCATCCTCGCGTCCATAATTGTGACGCGAGTCCGGGGCAAGGGGCTCCCTGTATTCGCATTCACTACGACGCCCGCGACTCGCCAGGGGCCGGCAGGAACTTCCCCTCGTTCCGGCCCGTTGATTTGCGCCAACAAGACCGTGGGATCGCAGAACACCGCACCGATTGCGAGAACGGCAATGAGTTGCAGGTACCGGAAAGACATATTGTTCCTTCCCTATTCGCTCGACGAGATGAGTGGCAAATTGACGTGCTCCGTTTGTCCGCCGGCGATTCTCACCACCGGGCCCCTGGTGTCATAGGCCTGCATCGCTTCCGGATTGCGGTACTCGAGTTCCAACTGCGGGCGATCGAAAGCCAGCACCCGATACAGGCCCGGCGCCAGTGGTGGCGACGTAAAAGTTCCATCCGGGGACACCCAGATCTGCGCAAACTGGCCGGCGCTGTCCGCCAGTGGTACGCAGTAAACATAGGCCGGAGCGTCCGGCACGGGCGAGAAGGGCGTGTACATGGAGGTGTTCGGACTTCTCCTTAGGGAAAGGTCGAGCGGTGCGGTGTCGTTCAACGACGAAACCGCGCCAGAGGCTAATCCTTCTACCCTGCCGTCGATCTTGGCGGTGTCGTCGCGCATCGTTACTTCGATGGGAGGCGGTGAACCACCGGGGGCAATGACCAACGGATCATGGAATAAGTCAACGTTGCCGGATCGCAGCGAAGCTACATATCCACGATTGGAACTTGCACGCACCCAATATTTTCCTGGACGTGCGTTCTCGATTACCAGCGCCTCGTCGCCCGGTCCGGTGGGTTGGCGGAGATAGGGCGCTCCGCCTCGAAGATACTCGTCCGCTGGTTCGAAAATCACGCTCAAGTAACTTCTTGGTCCTTTCAACCTGACCGAACGGCGGCCCACGTTGAATGTGATCGACGAGGTGTTGTCGGTCGAAGTAAATTCCTCGGTCACATCGACTTTGATCGAACGATCTGGGGCCAGCGCCAGGACCGGCCCTCGTGCCGCCGCTCCATGCACGGTAATTGCGAGCGATCCACTCCCCGAATTGTTTCCGCTGGCAAAACCATAAACCTCGACCATGTAGGTCCCATCAGGAAGCAGGCCTTCAATGGCGTGGCTTTGGCTGTTGTAACCCAAAGAGAAGCCAGGGCCGCGATGGTCGAGCGCATAAACGTCCACATTGAGGCCGCCCATTTCCCCCGCGTTGGCGACGGGGATAGAGACGCGGTAGTACGCCTTCCGGGCCACGGAAAGGTTGACTGTGGCCGTTTCGCCCGGCCCGACCTGGAACGCGCTTGCGGATCCGAAGTCCGGTGCATTCTGCCCGTATGCGGGCGGGTAACCGTAAAGCTGCCCCTGCGGATCAAAACTAAGCGGATCGCGATCGAGGAGTTCGCGGGTGAGAACCTTATAGGTGCCTGCGGGGAGGTCAGCGAAGCGGAACTCGCCGTCCGACCGCGACTGCGCGCTTCCGGTAATCGCCCAACGTGCCAGGCCGTTCTGGATGTGACGCCCGTAGATCTCCAGCGAGATACTGTCGGGAGGTTCCGAGTTGGGAAGGGTCACTTTCCCGACAACTAAGGCCTCCGGCACAAGAGAAATCGTGAGTTCCTTGCCGGGCGAATAGTTTCGCGCAGTGTTGTCCGCCAGGAAGCCCGGTTTTCGCGCGAAAAGAAAAGTCGAAGGATTGACGTTGTTCTGGATCCCGTTTTCTAGCGTGGCGGGGCGGGGAACGTCGAATTCGAAACGGCCTTCACTGTCCGTGAGGGTCGCCAGACGCTGGTCGGAAGAAGTTACCAGGGCGCGAGGAATAGGCTGGCGGGTGACTCGGTTGATTACCGTCCCGCTAATGATCTCAGCCTTGTCTGTGCCTGCTTCCTGGGCCACAGCCAGGGCGGCGGTCAGCGAAATGGCAATCGCCAAGACAGAGAGGGTAAACCAAGGGGGGACAGCCAGTCGTCGTTCCAGGAACTTCACAGATAACTACTCCACACCGTCACTATTGTGATGCAAGATTCGGAAAAATAGAAATCCGGGAACGCTTGCGACTGCGGCGGGCGCGATATACTCACGCCCGGAACCGATGGCCAACATATTATACGGAGTCAACGGCGAAGGAGCGGGTCACTCCACCCGCGCGAAGGAGGTCATCTCTCACCTCCAGAACGCAGGACATAACGTGCACGTCGCTTCTTTCGATCGCGGGTTGGCTAACCTCCGGCGCGATTTTGAAGTTACAGAGATCCACGGCTGGCGTCTCGCCTATGTGAACAACCAGGTGCGTTACCGGCGCACGATTGCCAGGAACCTGCTGGGAGCGCGGAAGACCGCCGCCAGTGTGTCCCGCCTGAAAAATCTCAGCGAGGAGTGGAAGATCGAGTTGGTGATCACCGACTTCGAACCCCTCACCTGTCACGTGGGGCACCGCCGGCGCATCCCAGTGATCTCGATTGACAATCAGCATTGCATTACCAACACTGACATTTCTCTTCCGCGCGAGCATCGTGCCGATGCAGCGGCGACCAAAATGGTCGTACGTATGATGGTCCCGCGGGCCGATGCCTATCTCGTGACTTCGTTTCTCAGCGCGAAGGTCAAACGGCGCAATACGTTTTTATTTCCCCCGATTCTCCGGGAAAGCATTCTGCGGGCAAAGCCCAAGACTGGAGACCGGGTATTGGTATACGTGACGTCGCCCGCTCCCGCGATTGCGAAGCTTTTGAGCCGGGTGCGTTGCCCATTCGTTGCCTACGGGTTTGGACGGGAAGGGCAGGAGGGAAACGTCCTGTTTAAGAAGCCGAGCCTCGACGGATTCCTGCGGGACATGATCGACGCCAAAGCGATCGTTGCCAATGCCGGATTCTCGCTGGTCACCGAAGCGCTTCACTTGAGCAAGCCCTATCTTGCGATTCCGGTGGCGCATCAGTTTGAGCAGATCTGTAATGGATACTGGCTCGAAAAGGCCGGCTACGGAGCATACTGGGAGGAATTGAATCGGGAACGCGTCGAGTCGTTCCTTTACAATTTGCCTCACTATCGTGAAAACCTCAAAGGCTATCCGCGCCGAGGAAACCAGGCATTGTTAGCGAAACTCGACGGCCTCATCGAAGAGTACACCGCGCCGAGACTTGGTGCGGACGCGTGCCGCTGACACCATGACCTCCGACGACCCCAACCTCCTGCCTGACCAAGAGGCGATCACCAAGCCGACGCTATTTGAAGAGACCGTTGTTATTTCGAGTCTGGCGCTGGCTGTGCTCTCGCTGTTTTTCTTCACCTGGATTGCGGACAGCGTGGCCCACAATCACACCCAGAACTTCGATCTCAGCGTGCGCACGGCGGTTCATCGCTACGCAACGCCTGGATTGACCAACACCATGACCGCCATCTCTTTTCTGGGTGGCAATGGACTCGTTATCGCTGCGATTGCTGCGGTTGGACTCTTCGCTTACTTCCGGCGCCGCCGGGCTGCATTGTGGCTGGTGGTGACGCTGGCAGGCGCGCTGGTTCTCGACCTCTCGCTGAAATACGGTTTTCACCGCGCTCGTCCTACGCCGTTTTTCGGCGCTACGCCTCGCACGCCCAGTTTTCCCAGTGGACACGCGCTGTTTTCATTTTGTTTCTATGGTGTTTTGGCTGGACTAGTGGCTGGCCGAATCCGCTCTCGGCCCGCTCGGATCGCGATCTGGACTTGCGCGGCAGTGCTGGTGCTCGCGATTGGCTTTTCGCGAATCTACCTTGGCGTGCATTACCCCAGCGACGTCATCGCGGGTTATCTCACGGCAACAATCTGGGTGGGCACAATGATTTTTCTAGACCGGTGGCGGGCTCACACGAAGATGAATCGGATGAATAGTACGGCGCTAACTCTCGTCGTCGTGTGCGCGCTGGCGCTGCACGGCAAATCAGTCTGGGCGCAGTCCAGTGTCGAAGGCAACCAAGCCCCAACGATCGGCACTGTGCGCATCGATGCAAATCCGAAACACGTACTGAACTCGTTTGATCCCGATCGCGCTTTGGGCAGCTCGCTGGATGTGTTGTCGCGCTCGGGCATCGACAAAGTCCATTCGCCCCATATCGTGCAGGAATCGCTCTCCGCCGGCTGGGGTCCGATTAGCTATCGCAACAACACCGAACTTCGCATGGGCGCGTGGCATTGGAACGAGAACGGAACCTGGAGCGACGCCGCTCATCAGAGCGGATACTTCACCGGCAGCACCGAACTCAAGGAACCGACGCGATACATTCTCGCGTACGCGCTCCCGCACCGCGGCTTCTCGACCAGCGGAGACGCTCCGGTACCCGGTCCAAATCTGAGTTATTGGAAAAGTAATCCCTACCTCACCAGCCGCTTCACGGGCGAGAGTGACGCGCTGCACCCGCAATGGGTGGTCGTCGATCTGCGAACTCCGAAATCCGTGAATGCAATTCGCATTGCCTGGGCCAGCCCTTACGCGGTTACCTATCAGGTGGAGTATTGGGAAGGGAGGGACGCTCTCGACTTCGATCGTGGACCCGACGGCCAATGGAAAGTATTTTCGTCCGGTGTAATCAGTAACGCAAAGGGCGGCGAGGCGACTCTCAAACTTTCCGACGCGCCGGTTTCCACGCAATTCATCCGTGTTCTCATGAGTGAGTCATCCGACACTTGCGACCTGCACGGATCCGGCGACATTCGCAACTGCGTCGGATATGCGATTCAGTCCATCGACGCGGGTACGATCGATGCGACCGGAATCTTTGCCAATGTCTCGCTTGGGGCTTCCGGTGCCGACCAGCCTACCTATTGCTCTTCTTCCATTGATCCGTGGCACTCTCCATCCGATGTCCGCGACGATGGCAAGTACCAGCACACTGGCTTCGATCTGTTCTTCACCAGCGGCATCACCAACAATCTGCCCGCGATGATTCCGGTCACAATGCTCTACGGCACGCCTGACGATGCCGCGGCCCAGATCGCGTACATCGAGAAGCGCGGCTATCCCATCAGCTACATCGAAATGGGTGAGGAGCCCGACGGGAAGCACGCCATACCGGAAGATTATGGCGCGCTCTACCTGCAGTGGGCGACCGCCATTCACAAAGTCGATCCCAAGCTCAAACTGGGCGGGCCAATTTTCGAAGGCGTGAATGAAGACATCCGTGTCTGGCCGGACGCGCAGGGGCGCACGTCGTGGATGGGCCGGTTTGTCACCTATCTGAAATCGCATGGTCGCATCACCGATCTGGCCTTCGTTTCGTTCGAGCACTATCCCTTCGATCCGTGCACCATCAAATGGGAGACGCTGTACTCGGAACCGCAGTTGGTCAAGCACATTCTCCAGGTGTGGAGAGACGATGGCGTGCCAGCCGATGTTCCGTTGATGATCACTGAGGATCACCTGGCGGCCGAACTCACCGGGCCGATGAGTACGATCTTCTCGGCGTTGTGGCTTGCGGACAATGTCGGCGCTTTTTTCGAGGGCGGGGGCGCCGTCTTCCACCATTCGCCGATCCAGCCGGAGCCGGTCCACAACAGTTGTTTGGGCTGGGCGACGTGGTCGAATTTCGTGGCCGACCAGGACTACAACATCAGCGGATACACAGCGCTCTACTTCGCCGCGCACATGATCAACTTCGAGTGGGTGCAGCACCACTCCGGCGTGCATCAGTTGTATTCGTCTTCAACTGATGTCAAAGATGGCCAGGGAAATGTGCTGGTGACGTCCTATGCCGTGCTTCGTCCGGATGGAAACTGGTCCCTGATGCTGGTTAACCGCGATCAGGATAATCCTCATACAGTTCGGGTCGTGTTCGACTCTAACAGTGGCCACAACCAGCAGTCGTCGTTCTCCGGACCGGTGATCATGACCACCTTCGGCAGCGAGCAATATGTATGGAAAGACGAAGGACCGGCTAGCCATGCCGATCCCGATGGCCCGCCTGTGGCAATGACGGTCGGCGGCGGTCCGCAAGCCACGTTTACTCTGCCTAAGGGCTCGATCACAGTATTGCGCGGAAAGACACGCGGACTCTGACGGGATGGTGAGGAAGCAGCCGGACACAGGTGCCCCCGAATTCGCAGGTCCCCGGATGCGGGGCAAATTGCGTCGAGCCGCTAACTGGTCTAGCTTGCGTGTTCGCTCTGCTGGGAGCGTACTTCCTGCTCCGCGACCAGCCAGTCCTGATTCTCGTTACCGGGCACGCCACCCCGTTGCAGGTAGAGTTCATAAGCGCGACGGCGAATTTCCTCTTCCAGGTTGCCGTTTGTCGGTTTAGGCGACGGAACCGCATCCTTGCGGACGGTAGGAACCTTCGAGGTTTGAGCGGACGTTGCCTTTCTGACCCGGCGTTTGCCGTCTTCGGTGGTTTTTTGTGCCATAACGAACTCCTTACAACTCCCTAGTTCCAGCAAGGGTCGGAAGTGTTGAATGAACCGCATACAGATTGCCTCACAGCGTAACCGCCTTGTTTCTGGGGCTGATAATGACTGAAGTATAAACCCGGAGGCTGTGGAAAATGAAATCCGAGTGCCAAAAAGATGACCTCCGAATGCGACGTTGCGACCCCGTAATACTTAGCAGCAGCTCCTTGGAAAGTACTGCCGTAACTTGTCAGGAAACCGCCGCCACCTCACGATAAGGTAGAGGCCCGAGTCCGCCTTATGTCATCTCAGGGTGCAGCAAAGCCGGGCAAGGACCACGCCAGCGCACTTCGAGATCTGGAGAAGATGGTCGCCGAGTCTCCGAGTCCGGAGAGAGTCAGCGCCAAGCTCGCCCAGATTCTGAATGTGTCCCGCAACGAAGTGGCGATGCTGCGACTGGAGAAGGGTTCGCTGCGATTCGTATTTCCGCCGGAACTGCGCGCGGCGGGGGTGATCCCCATGTCGAGTTCGGCCGTGGCGGCGCGTACCATGTCAACCGGAGTTTCCCTGCTTTCCAATTCCTTCGCGCGAGTAAAACATGCGAGCCTGTTCGAATCAGTGAAGCTCGGATCTGCCGACGACAATTCGGGCTCCGAGCAGATGCCCATTCAGAAGATCATGTCTGTTCCCATCGCCGATTCTGCTGGCAAGGTAGTGGGGGTGGTTCAGATTTCCCGCAAAGGGGTCGATTCCTCGCTCGCCGGAACAGACTTCAGCACTAACGACCTCAAGCGGCTTGAGCAAGCCGCCCTGATTTTGGCCCGACTCCCTTTTTTGGTCGACGGCGCTCCCTTGCCCGAGAACGCCAGCTAGCTCGCGAATTCACTACAGAGCCTGAGCGGCACAGAAGCCAGACGCCCAGGCCCATTGAAAATTGAATCCACCCAGTTGGCCGGTGACGTCCACCACTTCTCCGATCAGGAACAGTCCGGGAACTTTCCGGCTCTCCATTGTCTTCGCCGAGAGTTCATCGGTATCCACCCCGCCGATCGTGACTTCCGCTTTGTCAAAGCCCTCGGTGCCCGACGGCTGGATTTCCCACGCATGCAGTTGCCGCTCCGCCAGGGAGAGAGCGGAGTCGGAGTTTCCCGTAAGCGGATACGTCTCCAGCCAGCGATCCGCCAGGCGCCGCGGCAGAGCATCGCGCAGCAGTGCCTTCCAGGCGGAGCCGTCGCGGCGCTCGAGGGTTCGTAGTCGCGAAACCAGGTTCTGGTCCGGCGCCAGGTCGAGTTTTATCGGTTCCATGCCGTTCCAATACGAAGAAATCTGAAGAATGGCAGGGCCGCTGATGCCGCGGTGGGTGAACAGCATCTTTTCGCGAAAGGATTGTTTGCTGCTTGCGACCGACGCAACAACTTCTGTCGAAACGCCCGCCAGATCGCACCATCGCTTCGCGTCCGCGTCGGCAAAAACCAGCGGGACTAGCCCCGGATGTGGCTCCAGGATCTTCAGTCCGAACTGCCGCGCCAGGTCATAACCGAATGACGTTGCGCCAATTTTCGGGATCGACAGTCCCCCCGTTGCCAGCACGAGACACGGGGCATGAAAAACGCTGGCATTGGTTTTCACCAGGAACGCGTCGGTCTTGCGAACTGCCTGAACCGTGGAATTGGTTTGAATTTCGACATGCGCGTCGCGACACTCCTGTTCCAGCATCGCCGTAACTTCGTGTGCCGACCGATCGCAGAAGAGCTGCCCCAGCTTCTTCTCGTGGTATGGGATGCGGTGTGTCTCCAGCAGCGCGATAAAGTGTGCCGGAGTATAGCGGGCCAACGCCGACTTGGCGAAATGCGGATTTGCCGAAAGAAAGTTCTCTGGAGAAGTATGCAGATTGGTGAAATTGCAGCGTCCGCCACCGGAAATCAGTATTTTCTTGCCGATGCGCTCGGCGTGCTCGAGGACCAGGACTCGCCGTCCCCGCCGTCCCGCTTCGATGGCGCACATCAGCCCGGCGGCGCCGGCTCCCAGAATGATGGCGTCATATCGCTGCTCCACGAGGCCAGCTTATCAGGCGCCGTAATATGTAGTAAGGTGTCACCGTGAGGCTGCGTGCTACGAGCTACGAGCTTCGAGCCACGCGCGAACCGTGCACAGATATCACGCAGCTCGAAGCCCCCAGTTCCGGGGCACAGAGGTTTTCTCTGCTCAAAATGTAGAATAGTAACTTGCCCATCCCATGCGCACTTTAATCGACATCCTGGGCCAGATCGTCCGCACTCTGTGGGCTCACAAGCTGCGCTCGTTCCTGACCATGTTTGGCATCGCATGGGGCATCGGATCGCTCTTGTTGCTCGCCGGAGTCGGCGAAGGATTTCGCTCCGGCAACAAGCGCGAGATGGAAGAATTCGGCAAGGACATCATGTTCCTCTTCCCCGGGCGCGCTCCGGTGGTGGCGGGCAGCATGAATTCCGCCCGCAACTACATGCTGACTTACCAGGATTATCTCGATATCCGGTCCGCGCCTTATATCCGGAATGCCACGCCGGTGCTGACTCGCAACGACCTGCGCGCGGTCAGTGACTATGCCAGTGCCGCCGGCGAGATTACCGGCGTCGAGCCGCAATTCAACGAGATTCGCTTTCTTCCGCTCAAGCAGGGCCGCTGGTTGAATGATCTGGACGGCGTTCAAAAGCGCCAGGTCATCGTCCTCGGCGATGAGATGGCCCGCAATCTGTTCACCGGACGTCCTGCCCTGGGCGCAACCATCACGCTTAACGGACTCCGCTTCGATGTGATCGGCACGCTCAAACGGGTGGGGAGGGGCGACAACAACTCCACCAACGCCCGCGGCTACATTCCCTATCGGGTGATGGCCGAGTACTTTCCGCTTAAGGGAGAACAGCAGAAAGGCGCAATCTCATTCATCAACTACCAGCCCCGGGTGCGGGCCGAACACGCGGAAGCGTTCATGGAAGCGCGCAAGGTCGTGGCCCGCAATCATGGTTTCGACTATCGCGACGACAACGCGTTCGAAGGCTGGGACACCATCAAGCAATCGGAAATGGTGGGTGGAATCTTTGATGCCATGAGCGTATTTCTGGGCGGCGTGGGCGTGGTCACCCTGGCCTTGGGCGCGATTGGCGTGATCAACATCATGCTGGTATCGGTTACCGAGCGCACGCGAGAGATCGGTCTCCGCAAAGCTCTGGGGGCAACGAATCGCAGCATTCTTTTCCAGTTTTTTCTGGAAGGAATTCTTTTGACGGTGGTCAGCGGACTGATTGGCCTGGGATTGTCGGCGGGCGCAATGGCGGCCCTGGGAACCATCCACGGGCCGGGCGGATTCGATCCACCCAAACTGGTCTGGAAGACCGCCGTGGTGGCGATCACAGGCCTAGCCGTTGCAGGTGTGGCCGCCGGACTCTATCCCGCTCGCCAAGCGTCCCTGCTGCAACCGGTGGAAGCATTAAGGCAGGAATAAATGACCCGCGATATCCTCGGCGAAGCCTGGAATGCGATGCGCTACAACAAGCGCCGCACGGCGCTGACCATGCTGGGCATGGCCTGGGGTATCGCCACCGTCGTGTTGCTACTGGCTTACGGCAACGGATTTGCCCTGGCCTGCGCGAACATTTTCGCGACGTTCGGAACTAAGACCATGATCCTAGTTCCCGGACGGACCTCCATGCAGGCCGGGGGCGAGAAAGCCGGGGCAAAGTTGCGCTTCACCATGGAGGATGTCGATCTGCTGAGTACCAACGTCCCGCAAATTACGCGGATCACTCCCGACGTCGGCAAAGAAGCCAACATTCAATACGACACCCGTAACTTCAACTTCCACGTTGCCGGAAGCTATCCCACCATTCAGGTGATTCGCGTTCTTGATGTCGCCGAAGGGCGTTTCTATAATCTCGAAGATCAGATTCAGCGCGCCCGGGTCGCCGTGATCGGCTCGGAAGCCAAAGAAAAGCTTTTTTCCGGACGCAATGCTCTCGGCGAACGTATCCGGATCGACGGCCTGAGCTTCGAAGTGATCGGCGTCCTGCAGCCCAAGATGCAGGAGGGCGACAACGATATCAATCGCATCATCTACATTCCGTTCACGTCCATGGGTGACCTGGTGGATACCCACTACATTGGGGCCATCTGGATCACATATGAAGTGAACGATTACCAGGGCCTGGAACGCGCGGTCCGCGGAGTGATCGCGCAACAGCACAAATTTGATGCCGGCGATCGTCGCGCCATGCTGGTGTTCAACCTCATGGAACAAGTGCACCAATTCCAAATCATCACCATGGGGCTGAAAGTTCTGCTGGGATTAATCGGAACGCTCACGCTCGGAATCGGCGGCGTCGGCCTGATGAACATCATGCTGGTGTCGGTCACGCAGCGGACCCGTGAGATTGGGATGGAGAAGGCGCTCGGCTCTCGCCGCCGCGACATTTTTGTCCAATTTCTTGCGGAGGCGCTGGCGATCAGCTTTCTGGGAGGCGTGTTTGGAATCGTTCTCGCCTATGCGGTTTCACTTTCAGTGGGAAGGTTGCCGCTCTACAGTGTTTTGGCAAAACACGCGGAGGCGGGTGACATCCGACTGCTGATCGATCCGGTCACGTTGGTTGTCGCCACCGTCATCCTCGGCATGGTGGGCTTGGTCAGTGGAATGATCCCTGCCATCCGCGCCTCGCGCCTCGACCCCATCGAAGCGCTGCGCCACGAATGATTTCCTCCGTGACCGCAGTGCTCTCTGTGGTTAATGTTTTCGTCCAACGCAATCCCATCTCCGAAGGTCTATAATTCTCCCGCTGCACAAGAGACTCAACACAATCATGAAAAGCAATTCATTGCCCCGCTCTGTCGGTCGCAGAAAATTTCTCACGAGTGCCGGCGGCGCGCTTGCGGCGTCGATAGCGATTCCCGCGCTCTCCGCGGCGCGCGCCGAGGCTATGCAGGAAGCGCCTCTTCCTCCGGGAGTCGCGCGCAAGATTCCTATCGGCGTTTTCGATCCGGCTTTCCCTGATCTCTCTACCGACGTGATGATCGAGAAGCTCTCTGCATGGGGAATCGAGGCCGTCGAGATCGGAACCGGAGGCTATCCCGGCGACAAGCATTGTCCGGTGCAGGAACTGCTGGACGATCCTGCCAAGATGCGCGCCTGGAAAAAGAAGTTCGAAGACAAAAATATTCGAGTAGCGACGCTCAGTTGCCACGGCAACCCCGTTCATCCGGACGCGAAAATCGCCCAGCGCGACGCCGAAACGTTCCGCCGCACGGTGCTTCTCGCCGAGCGCCTGGGCGTGGAAGTGATTGTCGGCTTCTCGGGATGTCCCGCCGGCAACGCCACCGACACCATGCCGAACTGGGCCACGTACCGCTGGCCACCCGAATACGCCCAGATTCTCGACTGGCAATGGAAGGAAAGAGTCATTCCCTACTGGAAGGAAGCTGCCAAGTTTGCGCGCGAGCACGGTATCCGGAAGCTTGCCTTCGAAATGCATCCCGGGATTCGTCGTCTACAATCCGATGACCCTGCTCAAGCTGCGCGCTGCTGTGGGCGAGGAGATCGGGGCCAATTGCGATCTCAGCCATCTGTTTTGGCAGGGATGCGATCCCATTGAAGTCATTCGCCTGCTGGGCAAGCAGGGAGCGCTGTTTCACGCTCATATGAAAGACACCGTGCTCTACAAAGAAAACGTCGCCAAATACGGAGTGCTGAATTTCGCGTTTTCAAAGGAAGACCTTCCGCTCGCTTCCGAGACGTTTCGCGCGGTCGGATACGGGCATAGCGCGAACACCTGGAAAGAAATCGTTCGCACCTACATGGAGGTTGGATACCAG
This sequence comes from uncultured Acidobacteriota bacterium, assembly GCA_963799305.1. Taxonomy (GTDB): domain Bacteria; phylum Acidobacteriota; class Terriglobia; order Terriglobales; family Acidobacteriaceae; genus Acidiflorens. The sequence continues at coordinate 392,054 of CAWCWX010000014.1, forward strand.
GGCATTCTCAGCATTGAAAATGAAGACCCCATTCTCCCCGGAGAAGTCGGCGTGCAGCGCGCGCTTACAGTCCTCAAGAACGTTCGCGCGGAATTGCTGGGGACGGAGGCCTGATCCATGGATCGCCGCAACTTTTCTCGTATCCTTGCCGGTACTGCGCTGAGCAGTGCCGTCTTGCCGGCGTTGCCGGCACTCGCAGCGCCGGCGGAGAAAGAAGTTCCCTTCAAGTTCTCCATCATGCTCTGGACCATCTACCGCAAACTCCCCTTCGAGCAGCGCCTAGAGAAGGTTGCGGAAGCCGGTTACCACGCGGTCGAACTGGTGGATGAGTATAAAAACTGGTCTCCTGACGACTTCCGACGTTCCACCGCGAAACTGCGTTCGCTTGGCATCGTCGTAGATGCCATGGCTGGCGTCTGGACTGGAATCGCCGATCCCAAGGCGCAGGAAAAATTTCTCTCCGATCTGAACAATTTCGTCCCCATCGTCGAGCAACTGTCATGTCCTGCGATCATTGTCCTCTCCGGCAACCGCGTCGAAGGACTCTCGCGCGAAGCGCATCATCAGAGCTGCGTTGACAACCTGAAGCGGGCGGCTGAGGTTGCCGACAAACACAACCTTACTTTGCTATTGGAGAATATCGATCAGGAAGAGAATCCGAAGTACTACTTGACGTCAGTCGCCGAAGGATTCGAAATTATCCGCGAGGTCAACCATCCGCGCGTGAAGTTTCTTTATGACTTCTATCACGAGCAAATTTCCGAAGGGAACCTGATAGCCAAGCTGGAGAAAAACATCGCGCAGGTCGGACTGCTGCATGTCGCCGACGTCCCCGGTCGCCACGAGCCCGGCACCGGCGAAATCAACTATGCCAGCATCTATCGCAAGCTGGGGCAACTGAACTATCGAGGGCTACGTCGCCATGGAGTTCGAACCGGCCGGCGATCCCGTAGCCAGCTTGCGTACCGCGCGCGAGGACGCCATTCGGGCCGCAGCTTTGTAAAGTGTAGCGCCGGCACCTTGCCGACAGTCCCGAGGGCGCTCTGAGGGGCAGGCCAGAACGGGTGATTGACGAGCACGCGGCGCGTGGACTACCCTCACTCCGGGGCTGAACTAAATCGATGCAGCGACGCAAAGTGATCCAACTTCTTCTGGGGACGGCCGCTCTCCCTCTGCTTCCCCGTGACGTATTTGCTCTTCTTCAACAGGTTCACGCAGACCTTCCCGCGGCTCCCGCACTCAAGACGCTCGATCCGCGCCAGGATGCCACCGTCACCGCAATCGCCGAGATGATCATTCCGCAAACGGACATTCCAGGGGCGAAGGCAACTCGCGTCAACGAATTCATCGACCTGATCCTGTCCGATTGGTATGACGAGGAAGACAAGGCAAAGTTTCTGGCGGGTCTGGCTAGCGTGGACACGCAATCCCACGATCTGTATGGGAAAGATTTCGTCGACTGCTCGCCTCTGCAACAAAAGCAAATGCTGACCGCGCTCGACGAGGATCTGACCAAAGTGCGTCAATCCGCGATCCACACCGCACAGCGTCGCCGGCGTGCCGTGGCGGCGGACACGTCGTTCTTCCACGCCATGAAGCAATTGACGCTGGTGGGCTATTTCACGTCGGAAGATGGCGCAAAACAGGCTCTGCATTTCGAGATCATCCCTTCGCAGCATGTTCAGTGTGCACCGGAAGAAGAGGAGGCTGCGAAATAATTCATGCCGGTTAAAACGTATGACGCCATCGTGATCGGATCCGGCATTACCGGAGGCTGGGCCGCCAAGGAACTCACGGAAAAGGGGCTCGATACGCTGGTCCTCGAAGCGGGCCGCCCAATCGAGCCAAGTAAAGACTATGTTGAGCACGTGCCTGTCTGGAAAAAGAAATTTCGCGACATGGGTGACCGCAATCGGTTCAATCGTGAGCAGCCCATCCAGCAGAAGTGCAACGCGCTCGACGAATTGAACAGCAAATTCTTCGTCAACGACAACCAGAACCCCTATACCACCGACGAAGGCAAGCCCTTCGCCTGGATCCGGGGCCGCCAGGTCGGCGGCAAGTCCATCATCTGGGGGCGACAGTCCTATCGTTGGAGCGACCTCGACTTCGAAGCCAATCTGCGCGATGGGATCGCCATCGACTGGCCGATCCGCTATCAGGACATCGCTCCCTGGTACGACTATGTGGAAGATTTCGCCGGTATCACCGGCCAGGCCGAGGGCCTGCCGCAGCTTCCCGACGGAAAGTTTCTGCCACCGATGGAAATGACTTGCAGCGAACTCGTCGTCAAGGAGGCAGTCGCCAAGTATTTCCCTGGCGAACGCCTCATGACCATCGGCCGGTGCGCCGTGTTAACTCAGCCCCACCGCGGACGCGCCGCCTGCCACTACTGTGGTCCCTGCGATCATGGCTGCATTACAAAGTCTTATTTCAGTTCGCTGAATTCCACGTTGCCGGCTGCGCTGGCGACAGGCAAACTCACGCTCCGTCCCCACAGCGTCGTACACAGCCTCATCTACGATTCGTCCAAGCAGAAAGTGACTGGTGTGCGAGTAATTGACGGGGAAAGCAAGGCTGCCCTCGAATTCCACGGGCGCATTATTTTTCTCAACGCTTCGACCCTGGAATCCACGCGCATCCTGTTGAACTCCACCACTCCCGAATTCACTACCGGCCTCGCAAATTCCAGTGGTCAGTTGGGTCACAACCTCATGGACCACACCATGGGAGGCGGCGCCACGGGACGCATCCCTGGCAATGAGGACAAAATCACGTATGGGCGACGTCCCAACGGCATCTACGTGCCACGCTTCCGCAATGTGAAAACCAAGCATCCAAATTTTCTGCGCGGTTATGGTTTTCAAGGCGGCGGATACCGCCAGGGTTGGGAGCGCGGCGGCGAACTTGCTGGCTTCGGCCCCGACTTCAAGCACATGCTGAGCCGTCCCGGTCCCTGGATGCACGACTTCTACGGCTTTGGCGAGTGCCTGCCCAATCCGGACAACTATGCCGAACTCGACAAAGAAGTGAAAGACGAATGGGGCATCCCGGCTTTGCGGATTCACTGCGCATGGAGCGACAACGAGAGAGCGCTGATCAAAGACATGTCGATCACCGCGGCGGAAATGCTATCGGCGGCGGGTGCAAAAGAAATTACACCGTTCACCGAAGACAACCCACCCGGCCTGACCATCCATGAAATGGGTACCGCGCGCATGGGGCGCGATCCAAAAACGTCGGTGCTCAACGAGCACAACCAGGCGCACGATGTGAAAAATCTGTTTGTCACCGACGGCGCCTGTATGGTCTCGTCGTCCTGCGTGAATCCGTCTCTGACCTACATGGCTCTCACCGCTCGCGCCTGTGACTACGCCGTTACTTCCATGAAAAAAGGAGAACTCTAACCATGCGTGACCGAACATTGGACCGCCGCACGTTTCTAGGGGCAAGCGCGATGGCGGCCGCGTCAGTTCTTGCGCCTCGCCTGACCTGGGCCGCCGAATCCCACCGCATCGAGAAAGTCGGCCTCCAGCTTTACACCGTGCGTGACGATATGAAGCGCGATTTCGACGGCACCATTGCCAAGGTCGCATCCATTGGCTACAAGGAGGTAGAGTTCGCCGGATATTTCGACCACACGCCACAGCAGGTCCGCGCCACGCTCGACAAAAATGGCCTCACCGCGCCATCGGTCCATGTGGACTACAAAAGCCTCGCGGTCGACAAGTTTCCGCAGGTGATTGCCGACAGTAAAGTCATTGGCCACGAATACATCGTGATGCCCTGGATCGACGAGGATGTGCGCAAAGACCCTGACGGCTGGAAGCGCTCCGCCGAAATTTTTAACCGTTCCGGCGAAGCCTGCAAGAAAGCCGGGCTTCAATTCGCCTACCACAACCATCATTTTGAGTTCGTCCAAGTCAACGGCAAGTACGCCTACGACATCATTCTGGAAGCAACCGACCCGAAACTCGTCCAGATGGAAATGGACCTGGGCTGGATGACCGTAGCCCGACAGGACCCGATGAAGTATTTCGCCCGCTACCCCGGCCGCTTTCCCCTAGTTCACGTGAAGGACGTGAAGTCCGTGCCGCCCGTCGTAACACCCGGCGTGCCGGTCGACTTTGAGAAAGTCTTCCCCGAGATGACTTCGGTCGGAGACGGTATCATCGACTGGAAGAAGATTTTCGAGCAGTCCGAGGAAGCCGGGATCAAGCACTATTTCGTCGAAAACGACTACCCCAAAAAGTCCTTTGAGAACATCACGGCCAGCTACGTTTACCTGGATAAATTGCGCTGGTGAGTGCGTATATGTAAGAAACGAAACGTAGAGACGCTGGCTTGCCGCGTCTCCCCCGCGGAATGAGAACGGCAAGCCGCGTCTCTACGCTACGTTTGTCTCAAAGGTGGGCCTCAACCTTTGCTTGACCCTCCACCCCGCCCGAGGGATAATTTCGGCCACGAGTTTGCAGCCGAATCGGCCTTCCCCAGCCGGGCTTCCCAGGAGCTTCCAGCATGAGCGAAGAAATCAAGCGGATTGGCGACTACGAAATCCTTGCCGAATTAGGCGCAGGCGGAATGGGCCGGGTGTACAAGGTCCGCAACATGATCTCCGACCGCGTCGAGGCCATGAAGATCCTGTTGCCCGACTTAGCTGGACGCCAGGAACTTGCCGCTCGGTTTCTCCGGGAAATCAAACTACTGGCCAGCCTGAATCATCCCAACATCGCGCAGCTTCGCACCGCCTTCACCAATGACAACCAGTTGGTGATGATCATGGAATACGTCGAAGGCGTGTCCATGGCGACGCACCTTTCCGGCTCGTCTATCTCAGTTGCGGACGCGCTGAATTACATCGATCAGGTTCTGCTGGCTCTGGGTTATGCGCATGAACACAATGTGATCCATCGCGACATGAAGCCCGGCAACATGATGCTGACTTCACAGGGCGTGGTGAAGGTCATGGATTTCGGCATCGCGCGATCGGACTCCGATCTTACGCTCACCATGGCGGGCACGAGCCTTGGTACCGTCAACTACATGTCACCGGAGCAGGTGAAGGGCGAGGCTACCGATCCTCGCTCCGATCTGTATTCGGTCGGTGTTTGCCTGTACGAGATGGTCACTGGCAAGAAACCTTTCAATCAGGGCAGCGACTATTCCATCATGGCGGCGCAAGTGAACGAAGCGCCGCGCGCACCGGTCGAGTTGCAACCCGGTCTTCCGCCTGCGCTGAATCAGATTATTCTGATCGCCATTGCCAAGGATCCGGCGAAACGATTCCAGACTGCGGCCGCATTTCGTAACGCCCTCAATAACGTGCGCGGGGCCGCTCCGACGGTGGAGACCGCCACGCCCGCAGCGACACCGTTTGCTGCGCGGACCGCCGTCATGGATAGTTATTCAACGCCCGTAACTTCCCCGAGTCAGGTTGCAACCCTGGCTGCAGCTCGGGAGCGCACCCAACTTACGCCGATTCCACCGCCTCCAATGGCACCGCCGCCACCTCCGCCAGCGGCGGCTGGAAGTCATCGCGGCCTGTATATGACCTTGGGCGCGCTGATTGTGCTCGCTGGCCTGGTCTTGGCTGGAGTTTATCTTCCCAAGAAAAGCAACGCCGACGAACAGACCAAGAAGGTCACACCCGCACCGGCCCCGCTGAAACCCAAACCTAGCCCACGGGTGGTCGAGACTCCGGCTCCCGAACCTCCACCAAAACCTCCCGTTGTTCAAGCGGCCGTTCGCGGCAAAATCCAGAGCGGGGGCGGAGGCGCGAGTGAGCCCGATACCAAGCAACTCGACCAGATCCGCGACGACATCGATCAACTTGCCGCGCGCGCCGGAGCGGTCAATGGCAGCCTCGATCGTTTGAAACAACAGCAAGCGGCCGCCGGTTATGGCTTGCGCGGGGACATGGCAGAGCGCCAGGAAAGTCTGAAGATCAATCTCTCCCGCGCCCAGGATGCCGCCGAAAAAGGCGACACCGCCAACGCCAAGAAATACGCCGGCCGGACCAACTCTGATCTCGAAACGTTGGAGAAGTTTCTCGGTCGCTGAAAAGGCGGTTCAGTTCGTAGTTCAAGCCCGGCTCCGGCCGGGCTTTCTTATGGGTCCTCCCGCCAGCCGCGAGACTTTTTTCGCAGCGCGGTGCATAATCCTCCGTACTAAAAATTAGTTTTGCTCGAGAGGAAAAATGCCGGGCGACTCCACGCGCAGGAACTTCCTGAAAATATCCGCTGCCGGACTTGCCGCTACTGCGGCTTCACGACATGCCCTTGCATCCAGCGCCGCTGGCGGTGCTCCAGGCAAAATGGACGTGTGGGTCACGAATCCAACTCAACAATGCACGCGTGTTGCAGATATTTCGTGGAAGGCGCGCTCCGGTTCGGCGACCGGCGCTGCGATCACGCTCGATCCAGGCAAACAGTTCCAGACCATTCTCGGCTTCGGCGGCGCTTTCACCGACGCTACTTGTTACATGTTCAACCAGCTCTCGTCGGGTGCGCGCGATCAGTTGTTCCACGAAATGTTTCATCCCTCCGAACTGGGACTCAACGTCTGCCGGACCTGTATGGGATCGAGCGACTACTCCACCAGCGTCTACAGCTACGACGAAGGCGATCCAGACCCCAACCTGGAACGCTTCTCCATCGCCCACGACCGCGAGTACATTCTGCCTATCCTGCGCCAAGCGCGAGCGGTGAATCCGGAGCTTTTTCTTTTTTCCTCTCCCTGGAGTCCGCCCGGCTGGATGAAGTCTGGTGGATCGATGTTGGGCGGATCAATGCGCCGGCGCTATATCCCGAACTACGCGGAGTACTTCGTGAAATTCCTGCAAGCCTACGCAGCCGCAGGAGTGCCCGTGCAGGCCGTCACGCCGCAGAACGAAGTCGATACCGATCAGGATGGACGCATGCCCGCCTGCATCTGGCCCCAGGAATATGAAATTGAATTCGTGCAACATCTCGGGCCGCTGCTTGAGCAAAATCATCTCGACACGAAAATCTGGATTCTCGACCACAACTACAATCTCTGGGGACGGGCTGCCGGCGAACTCGACAACCCCTTGGTCCGCCGGTACGCCAACGCGGTGGCGTGGCACGGATACGTTGGCGGCGCCGAGATGATGAGCAAAGTTCACGACCTTTATCCCGATGCTGCGATGCATTGGACCGAAGGCGGCCCAGACTACACGTCTCCGGACTATCTCACCGATTGGGCAAAGTGGTCTAAGGCCTTCACCGATATTCTGCGCAACTGGTGCACGTCGATCACCGCCTGGAACCTGGCGCTCGACGAACAAGGACGTCCGAACCTGGGCCCATTTCCCTGTGGCGGCGTCGTCACCATCAATTCGCAAACCAAAGAAATCACTCGCAGCGGCCAATACTGGGCCTTTGCCCACTTCTCGCGATTTATCCGTCGCGGCGCCAAACGATTCGACTCGCAAAGCTCAGCGCCGGACGTAAGCCACATCGCGGTGGAGGATGCAAACGGTGGACGCGTTTTAATCTTGACCAACCTTGAAAGCGCTCGGACTGTCAGCGTTCAACTGGGTGATCATTCAGCGGACGTTCCACTGGACGCGAACTCCGTCACCACGCTGACATGGGCTTGACCAGGTTCGTTTCAACGATTGCCAAAAAAACGCGGAAGTCAGTGTCCCGAAGGAGCGCTTTCAGGGGCTAGAATGTCGGCGGAGGAAACTTCATGCACAAGTTTCAACTTTGGCTGCCTTTGCTTCTGCTGTGCGCCCCGATTGCCGCTCATGCGCAGTCTGAAGACTGGCAGCAATTATTCAACGGCAAAGATCTCACGGGCTGGAAGCACGTCGGCCCCGGCAGTCACTACGTGCAGGACGGAATGATCGCCAGCAAGGGCGGCATGGGCTTGCTCTACTGGACGGGTGGCAAACTGGGCGATTGCACGATCCGGGTCGTCTACCGGATGCGCGATCACAACAGCAATTCCGGCGTCTTCATCCGGATTCCCATCGAACCACGCGAGGAATGGATGCCCGTCCATTATGGCTACGAGGTGCAGATCGACAACGAGCCCGAAAAATCCAACGAAGACGACTACCACATCACCGGCACTCTTTATTCGTTGACCAAGCCTCTGGCCAAGCCAGGCAAGCCCGGACCGGAGTGGAACACGATGGAAATTACCCTCGATGGCCCGCATACGGTTGTCGTTCTGAATGGTGTGAAAGTCACCGACTACACGGAAGGCGATCCCGTGCCGGAGCGCAAGTTCGACTTCGAGCCCCAGCACGGCCCTCGGCCGTTGGAGGGATACATCGGTTTGCAGAACCATAGCGACACTGACGTGGTTTTCTTCAAGGAAGTTGCGGTCAAGAAACTGAAAAAGTAGCAGCCTGAAAACACTAGCCCAGGAGGCTTCATGAGCACCAATAAAGATTCTCTCTCTCGCCGTAAATTTCTCGGACTCACCGCTGCCGCAGCCGGCGCCACGCTCGCTGCCAGAACCATCCTGCTGGAGCCTGAACCACTCTTTTGCAGCCACCCGCGCCGTCGCTGCCAGCGACCGGGTTCGCTTTGGGATGATCGGCATCGGCATGCAAGGCTCGGGCCTGCTCACCCAATCGATCGAACTGCCGGGCATCGAGTGCGCCCGCGCTTGCGATCTCTACGACGGACGCCATACCCTCGCCCGCGAAATTACCCACAACTCCGAACTGCCCGTCACCCGTCGCTATCATGAACTGCTCGAAGACAAAGACATCGATTGCATCGTCGCCGCCGTTCCTGATCACTGGCACAAACAAGTCGTGATCGACGCCGTCTCCGCTGGCAAAGACATCTATTGTGAGAAGCCGATGTCGCACACCGCCGCCGAAGGCGTCGATATGGCCGATGCCGCCAAACGCAATAACCGCATCGTGCAGATCGGATCGCAACGCGTCAGTTCTCTAATCTGCAAGAAAGCCAGGGAAATAGTGGCCCAGGGCATGCTCGGCGATCTGATGATGGTCGAAGGCTGGCTCGGCCGCAACGATCCTACCGGCGCATGGGAGTATCCACCACCATTCGATCTTTCCCCACAGACCCTCGACTGGGATACCTGGCAGGGAACGGTTCCCAAGCGAGCTTTCAGTCCGGAGATTTTCGCCCGATGGCGCTGCTGGAAGGAATATGGCACCGGAGTCGCCGGCGATCTGCTGGTCCACCTGGTCAGCGGGATGATGTTTGTCCTCAACTGGAACGAAGCCCCAAACGCGCCATGGCGATGGGTGGCATCCTGCGCTGGAAGGACGGACGCAACATGCCCGACGTCCATGCCAGTCTTTATCAATACGGCGAGATCCCGGTCTACATGCGCCTGAACCTCGGCACCGAGATGCCCGAGACCTACCGCTTCCAAGGATCGAAGGGCATTCTGGAAATGGGCGAATTCGGACTCACCTTCACCCCGCAAAGCGGCACTGATTCCAGCCCCAGTTACTATGCGAACGGGTTTCCCCACGCCATGCGGGAAGCCTACGAGAAGCAATGGCGCGCGGAGAATACGCCGCAACTAGGTAAGGAGCCGATGCCCGAGACGATTTCCTTCAAAGGCCCGGACTTCGACGACATGAAGCCGCATCTGTGGAATTTCTTCCAGGCCGTGAAGTCCCGGCAACCCGTAGTGGAAGATGCAGTCTTTGGCCATCACGCGGCGCTTGCCTGCCACATGGCCAACGAGTCGTACTTCCGGCAGCAGGCAGTGTACTGGGACGAGGCGAGCAGAACGATCAAGAGTTAACTAACAAATCTCAATTGACGTGCCCCGTCCAAGCTCCGCCTGGGCGGGTTTTTTATTTGATGGTGCAAAAAGCTGTCGCGAGTTACTCCGTTCGCATCGGCTGTGCGAATACCAATCGATGTCCGTTCAGGTCCATAACGTCGAACTCCATCATCCCGTAATCCTGCGGGCAAAGTTGACGCGATATATCCACTCCCGGCAACCCCGAAAACTCCTCGTATAGAGCTTTCACATTGTCCGTGATGATGTACACGTTCCACGCCTCGCGCTCGCGCCGCCCAGGATCATCGGGCGCGACGTACGCGGGCTGCTGTTGCAGGAAGATCTGGATTTCATCGCGACTCAAGATCGCGAATCCGGGCGGGTAATACTTGGAGTCAAACCCGAGTTTCTTGTACCAATCCATCGTAGACTCGATGTTGCCGACCAGAAACACGGTCGTCGAGCTACGCAGCTTCGCGGCACTCACAGTCAATACCCCTTTTCGCTGTTATATCGCAGGGAGCATACCATGATCGGGATTGCCGTTTAGCAGCAAGAGATAAACCGGTGAGTTGGTAGTCCTTGCGTCAGCGAGATCGAACTCAACCGCGTTCTGAGGGACGAGTGGGCCAACGTTATGAAATGGCTCAATAATCTAGATTTGCTCAGGGCTGCGGGGCTGGAACGGCTGACATAGCAACGTCTGAACGTCGCTACAGGGCTGTAAGCTGCGGCTTCATAACTACCAACGTTGCATTGAACTCTGCCACCGCGTATTGTGTACAGCCCAAACCCATTTGGTGATGTCTCGGACCCTCCGGCCTCCGAGGCGATCCGAAACGTAGCGAGTGGCCCATTTGTAGCAGTCCAATAAGCATCCGATTCTGGGGACATCGGACCCCTCGAAGCCCAATCGTCTTCCGCGCAGAATCGCGTCTAACTTCCGCATAGAAAAGCAGTTAGCAGTACATTCGCTGCTGGTGCGCCCCGCCAACCTGACGCCGTTAACTCCGAGATGAGGGGCGCGGGTCCACGTGTCGTTCGCAGCAACCGCATTTTTGGGCATGTCCGTGCGGCGATTCCCGAAAAAAATCGCGTCTACTTCGATTTCAGGCGGGATTTTACAACACCTTATCCGACGGAGTACGCTTCCGTACGAAAGGGGGCTGCAAGCATGAGATGTTTCATGTCCTACGCGTTTCCCGTTCTGCTTCTGGTCGCGGTTGCCGTCGGACAGTCAGATCAAGCTGCCGGACCGCAATCCTCATCAGCTCGCAACACTGCTCAAGACTTGACAGCGGACCAGAAGTCAAAGGTTGAACTACTTGCCAAACTTCAAAAACACTTTGGCAAGGACATGAACAGTCCGGGCGTGGAACTCTCTCTGAAAGAGACGAATCGCTCGCGGTCTGGGGATCGAACTCTGGTTACCTACAGTCTTTATGGAGTCGGCCTATCTCCAGATACCACGTACACATTGATCCAAGTTCAGCTTGACGGCACCACGTCCAAGGTCATGGAAGGTGTGACGTTGAACAGTAAAGGTGAGGCCATCTGCGCCGGACGGGAGGGCACATGCAGAGGCGATGGTCCCAACGACCCTATTGATTTAGTCGCCTACGCGGGCAAGGGAGAGCCTAAACGATTCGGGTTGATTTCCGATGACGAAGAGCATGTGAAAGGATTTGTAGCTGTCGTCCCTTTCCCCAATGCGAAGTCTGACAAGGGTTGCAGGTTGGAATCCATCATCGGGAGTCCTAATGGCGAACTGACGTTTATTCAAGGAAGTGGATTTGAGCCGAACGCGGAGCTAACCATCGACGGCGAAAGCTATGGCGAAAAACACCATGACAAAAGCACAGCTCAGGCGGATGGCTCCTACTTCTCGGCATTGCTGCCTTATGTAGCTGGCAAGAAATCTGGCAAGACTACTATCGAAGTGAAGTCGAAAACCTGCGATCCGAAGCTCACTTTCGAGTGGGGAACATATCATCTTGAGTAACCCTGCCACTGATCGGGGATCCTCAACTGCTGAAATCAGACGATTTCGCTTACGACCCGGATTGTTGGAACGCGATTGTCACTTGAGCCTCTTGACCAAAAAGCTCGGGCAGACTTGCTATTGAATGCGGCAAGCGTATGGGAGAGGTGCTCACCGGACCAGAAGCTGCATCTTCAGAGAGTTCTATTTCCTCAGGGAGTTGAGTTTGCAGATGGCGATTATCGAACTCAGGAAACGTTTTCTGTTCAAGGGGTTAGACACTCTCAGGGTCTAACTGAGGGAGTTGGTAGCGCTACCGGGAATCGAACCCGGGTTTTAAGATTGAGAATCTCACGTCCTAACCCCTAGACGATAGCGCCCCGGCGAAGAGAGTAGATTATAACAAAACTCGGCGGGGCCGGACCTTGGTCGAAAGAATCTGGCAATCCTACCGCCTCAAACCCGCGTGGAAACTTAATAGAAACTGTGACTTACAGGACTGTCCGGTTCTTCTAAATTTGCCTCTTGACAACTCCGCGCCCCAGGACCAGAATTCGTTAAGGCGAATAAAAAGCGAATATACACATGATTCGCCTGACTCGTTTTGTTCTTCGCGTTCTCTGAAATTCTGAGGATTTATGTCTGCTTCTCCGATGTTTTCATCGGCGGCCATGGGCCGCCCTTTTATTTTTCCAGCGCGATCAAGCGCAGCGCTTCTGGCCCAACTGGATGCGTTGCCGAAACTCGCGTCCGCGGTTACGCCTGCTTCGCGACTCCACATTCGCCCCGCTCCGGATATGGCTTCCAGCGGCATTTGCGAACTGGATGCGCTTACCGGCGGCTTTCCGCGCGGGTGTCTTACGGAAATCTGCGGGCCTGCTTCTTCCGGGCGGACCAGCATCCTGCTGGCTGCTCTTGCCCGCGCCACACGCGGCGGAGAAGTTTGTGCGCTGGTGGATTCGAGCGATGCGTTGAATCCAGCGTCGGCCGAGGCGGCGGGAGTGGAGATGCAACGTTTGCTCTGGGTGCGATGCCGGAAGGCAGTTCTCAGTTCTCGGTTCTCAGTTCCCAGTCCAGTAACAAAGCGCAATTTCAAGTCTTCAAAGGATATGGAAACAAGCAACGAGCGGCGAGGTTGGGAATCGCCGTTGGAGCAGGTGCTGAAAGTCACCGATCTGCTTCTGCAAAGCAACGGATTCGGAATGATCGTGCTTGATCTGTCGGATATTCCCTCTTACAGCGCGCGCCGCATCCCGCTCGCCTCCTGGTTTCGATTCCGCCGCGCCGTCGAACACACACCGACGGTACTGCTCATCCTGGAGCAGCAGCCGATTGCAGGAAGTTGTTCGTCGGTGTTGATCAAGGTCACAGGTCATAGGTCACAGGTCAGGGGAAGGGTGTCAGGGGGCAGGTCTCAGGTGTCAGGAAAGAAGCTGTCAGCTCTTAGCTCTCAGCTCTCAGCAAATCAATTGGGGCACACAGAGTTACTGGATGGATTCGAAATTACTGCGGAATTGTTGCGCTCGCGTTTGGATCGCAAGCAACCGCAATCCTTAGCGAACTTCCCCAGCCGAGCCGCCTGGGCAAGCTAAGAGCTAACAGCTAAGAGCTTGTTTCCTGACACCTGAGACCTAACACCTGACACCTGCTCTCCCATGTTCGCCTGTCTCTTCATCCCGGACTTTCCCGTCGAAGCCATCATCCGCTTCGAGCCGGAGTTGCGCGGACGCCCCGTCGTTGTCCTCACCGGACGTTCTCCACTCGAAAAAGTCGTAGCTCTGAACGAAAAGGCGCGTCAACTGGGCGTCGAAATGGGCGCTACCAAATCGCAACTTGAAGCTTGGGGAGACCTTGCCTTGCGGGCGCGCTCGGATTTGCAGGAGGCCTCCGCACATGCCGCCCTGCTCGATTGTGCGCAGTCGTTTTCTCCGGAGATTGAAGACACAGCGCCCGACACCGTGCTCCTGAATCTTGCCGGACTGGAGCCGCTGTTTGGTCCGCCGCTGAAGATCGCGCGTGAGCTGGCGCGTCGTGCGTCGCGCATGGAACTGGAAGCAAATGTTGCCGTAGCCGCCAATCCCGATACCGCCGTGCTCGCAGCGCACGGGTTTCCTGGCGTGACTCTGATTCCCCTCGGACGCGAAGCCGAACGTCTCGGCGAATTGCCGGTGGATGTGCTGATGGAAAGTTTTTCTGCCGACGCAGCCGAAGCGACGCGCTGGCTGGAGACGTTCGATCGCTGGGGTGTCCGCAATCTTCGTGCTTTGGCCGCCCTTCCCGAAATCCCCGTCGCCGAACGTCTGGGGCAACAGGGCATCCGCCTGCTGAAACTGGCGCGGGGCGAGGCTTCCCGCAGTCTGCGTCTGTATGAGTCCGCGCCCGCGTTTGAAGAAGACGTCGAACTGGAGCATCCGATTGTGCTGTTGGAGCCGCTGGCGTTTTTGCTGAACCGCATGCTGGAGCAGTTGTGCGCACGCCTGGGTGCGCGCGCCCTGGCAGTGCAGGAGTTGCGCCTGCGACTGGAACTGGTGCAGAAATCGGAGGAATGCGATCCGGAACAAACCTCAACCTTCACGCGCAGTTTGCGCTTGCCCGTTCCGATGCTGGATGCCAAAGTATTTCTCAAGCTGTTGCAGCTGGATTTGCAATCGCATCCTCCGGGAGCACCGATTCTTAAAATACATCTCGCTGCAGAACCGGCGCGCCGGCGCCCCGCGCAAAGCGGATTATTCCTACCCATATTTCCAGAGCCGGAGAAACTGGAACTCACGCTGGCGCGTATCGCGGGAATCGTGGGCCAGGGAAGAGTGGGCGCCGCCGAATTACTCGACACCCATCGCGAAGGCGCTTTCCAGATGCAGCCCTTCGCTCCCACCCAACTCGAAACTTCGACATTGACCAGGAAGAAAACCATGTTCAGGCAGGATAACGACAGCACCGCCCGAGTTGAAGAAAACGCCCAGGAAAAAATGAGCGCCGTAATTGCCTTGCGACTGTTTCGGCCGCCCTTGCGCGCCATCGTGAACGTAAGAGAAGGCAAACCCGTGCGCCTGAAATGCCTTCACGAAAAGGAAATCGCCGGCGATATCGTCTGGACTGCCGGTCCCTGGCGCTCGTCCGGCGACTGGTCGGAGCAGGAAGGCTGGTCCCGCGAAGAGTGGGATATTGCGGTGTCGATAGAAAACGAAGTGATTCTCTATCGTCTTGTAGAAGACAGATTGAGCCGCAATTGGTGGCTGGAAGGAACCTACGATTAGGAGTTCCCGGTTCTCAGTTCTCAGTTTGGTGAGACAGTGCTGACTAAAAACTGGGAACTGAGAACCGGGAACTGAGAACTGTTCTTGTACGTCGAACTTCACTCCCGCTCTGCGTTCAGTTTCCTCGAAGGATCATCCAATCCTGAGGCGCTGGTGGAAGTGTGTAACTCTCGCGGGATGTCGGCTCTCGCACTCCTTGATCGCGACGGCGTATACGGATCGCCGCGTTTTCACATGGCGGCAAAGAAAATTGGAATCAAAGCTCACATCGGCGCAGAAGTCACATACAACTCGTTTGCACCACAGAGGCACAGAGATACAGAGAAAAACCAGAAAAAGAATTTCTCCGTGTCTCCATGTCTCCGTGGTGAATCCCGCCTTCCGATTCTCGTCGCTTCCCGCGCGGGCTATCAGAACCTGTGCCGACTGATCACGCAAATGAAGTTGCGCGTCGGGCGCAAGGAAGGAGCCGTCGCGGAAGAAAGTGACTTGGCCAAGCATGATGGACTGATCTGCTTAACTGGCGGCGACGAAGGTCCTCTGGCATCGTCGCTCAAACAGGGCGGCCCGCAGTCAGCGCTGCAATCGGTGCAACGCCTGACGGAAATATTCGGCCATAACAATGTCTACGTGGAACTCCAACGCCATTTGCATCGCGACGAAGAATATCGCAACCGCGTCGCCATCGAAATTGCCCGCGCGCTGAATCTGCCGCTGCTAGCCGCCAACGGCGTCAACTATGCCACACCGCGCGAGCGCGAATTGGCCGACGCCTTTACCGCGCTGCGCTATCACCGCACGCTCGCCACCGCCGGACGCCTCCTCGCCCGCAATTCCGAACGCTACCTGAAGTCTCCGGCTGAAATGCAGGCGCTATTTGTCGACGTCCCGGAAGCCATTACCAACACGCTAGAACTTTCCGCCCGTCTCGAATTCACGCTCAACGATCTCGGATACGAATTCCCTCGCTATCCCGTCCCTGACGGCGAGACCATGATGTCGTTCCTCCGCGAGCGCACCCGTGAAGGATTTCAGACCCGCTACGGGCGCGCTAATCCTGAACTAAAAAGCCGCGCCCGCCGCCAAATCGATCGCGAACTCGCGCTGATGGAAAAACTTCGCCTCGAAGGTTACTTCCTGATCGTCTGGGATTTGGTTCGTTTCTGCCGCCAGCAAAATATTCTGGTGCAGGGCCGCGGATCGGCCGCCAATAGCGCCGTCTGTTACTCGCTCGGTATTACCGCTGTCGATCCCATCGGCATGGAATTGCTGTTCGAGCGATTTCTCTCCGAAGAACGCGGCGAGTGGCCCGACATCGATCTCGATCTCCCCAGCGGAGACGAACGCGAGCGCGTCATCCAATATCTTTATCAGCGTTACGGACAGCGCGGCGCCGCCATGACAGCCAACGTCATCACCTATCGCAACCGTATGGCAGCGCGCGAAATGGGCAAAGTGATGGGCTTCGACGCTGACACTTTGAAGCGTATCTCCGCTGCGGTCGCCACCTGGGAATTTCGCGACGAGCACGACGCCCTCGACCGCCGCCTCTGCGATGCCGGACTCGACCTCAAACATCCGCGCATCAGAAAATATTTTGAGTTGTGCCTCGCCGTGCAGGACCTGCCACGCCATCTCGGACAACACTCCGGCGGCATGGTCATCTGCCAGGGACGCCTCGATTCCGTCGTCCCGCTGGAACCCGCCTCCATGCCCGGCCGCGTCGTGGTGCAGTGGGACAAAGAGGACTGCGCCGATCTGGGCATCGTCAAAGTCGATCTGTTGGGCCTCGGCATGATGGCGGTTCTGAAAGACTCGATCGAATTGATCCATGATCACTACAAAGAAGAAGTAGATCTGGCGCATCTTCCAGCTGACGATCCCACGGTCTATTCCACGCTGCAAAAAGCCGACACGGTAGGAATGTTCCAGGTGGAAAGCCGCGCCCAGATGTCATGCCTGCCGCGTCTGCGGCCGCAGCGGTTTTACGACATTGTGGTGCAAGTCGCGATCATCCGCCCAGGGCCGATTGTCGGCAACATGGTGAACCCGTTCTTGAAACGAAGACAAGGGAGAGAAGCAGTTACTTACCCGCATCCCTCGCTGGAAAACGTCCTTGGCCGCACGCTCGGCGTACCGCTTTTCCAGGAACAGTTGCTGCGCATGGCTATGATCACCGCCAACTTTACCGGAGGCGAAGCGGAAGAACTCCGCCGGGCCATGGGCTTCAAACGCTCCGAAGCCCGCATGAAGACCATCGAAGAAAAACTACGCACCGGCATGACGCAAAATGGAATCTGCGGCGAAACACAGGAGCAGATTATCCAGTCGATCACCTCGTTCGCTCTGTACGGATTTCCCGAATCGCACGCCGCCAGCTTTGCTCTGATCGCCTATGCCAGCGCCTACTTGAAATGTCATTACCTCGCCGCCTTTACAGCTGCCCTGCTGAACAATCAACCCATGGGTTTTTATCATCCCGCCACCATCGTGAAGGACGCGCAACGCCACGGACTGAAAATGCTGCCCATGGATGTGACGCAGTCGGACTGGAAGTGCAGGCTGGAAGCAGTACCTGGTACCCAGTATCCAGTACCCAGTGACGGCGCAGCGCTGGCTGTTCGCTTGGGCTTGAATTACGCTCGCGGATTGCGCGAGCCCGCTGCACAGGCGCTGGTACGGGAACGCAGTCTAGCGCGGTTTTCTTCGATTCATGACTTGGCACGCCGCGTCCCTGAATTGCGGAAGGATGAACTGACAACGCTCGCGGAAATCGGAGCGCTGAATTCAGTGGGCAAATCAAAACTAACCACTACCCACCAACCGCCAACCACTGGTTTGTTTCACCGGCGCGACGCTCTCTGGCAAGTCGAGCGCGCTGTCCGTTGGTCGGGGCCGTTGCTCGACGAACTGCCTGAATCAGATGCTCTGTCGCCGCTACAAATCATGAATCGCGAAGAACGTTTAGTCGCCGATTTCAACGGCACCAGCCTGACCATCGGCCCTCATCCGATGCAATATCGCCGCATGGAGATGAAGAAACTGGGGATTTATCGCGCCTCCGATCTTCCGCAAGTTCCCAACGGGCGCCGCATCCGCATCGGAGGCTGCGTCATTGCGCGCCAGCGTCCCGGCACCGCCAAGGGAATCATGTTCATGAGCCTGGAAGACGAAACGGGAATTGCCAACGCGATTTTTGCACCCGAATTGCTGCAAAAGAACCGCGTCCTGTTGATTTCCGAACGCTTTCTGATGGTGGAGGGGATTTTGCAAAACCAAGACAATGTGATTCACGTCCGCGCGGAAAGAGTTGCGCCGCTGCGCGTCACGCAAGCAGAAACCGCGTCACACGACTTTCACTGAGGACGAACCAAATCTGCTACGCCGACGACAGCTTCCGCGCATTGTGCCGGAGCGACCGGCCTTCGGCCAGACTGAAAAGTTCCTCCGCCAGATTCTTGGCGTGATCGCCAATTCGCTCCAGCGCCTGCGCAGTCAGCAGGATGTCGAAATGCTTCGAGCCGTCACTGGGACCGCTCTCCGCCAAATGCCGTTGAAACAAGTCATGGCAAATCCGGTCCACCTCAGGATCGGTCTGGAGCACGGTGCGGGCGTAGCTCACCTCGCGTTTTTCGAATCCCTGATGAACCTGATCCAACATGCCATGCAACAGAGAAGCCATCTCGATGAGTTGTTGCGAATCCCGCGCCGGCAACTTCTCGCGCCGCGATTGCAGTTGCATGACTGCGCTGTAAGAAAGGTCTCCAATACGCTCCAGGTCAGTGATGAATTTCAGACAGGCCAGCAGTTGGCGAGCTTTCGCCTCGCCGACGCGGGTGATTGCGTCGGGCAGATGCTCGTCGATATTGCGTTCGATCTGGTCCAGTTCTTTCTCGCACTCTTTGATTGCGAGAAAAGCCATGCGCGAACTGTCGGTAAGAAAATCACGGACATTGAAGACCGAATCGCGGGCAATCCCACAGGCCCGCAGAACCATGGCCGACAATTCATCGCCCGCCATGTCAACAGATCCAGCGCGCTTGGGACGCTCCGAAGACCGAGCGACTTTCGAAGCTCGCTTCACTTTCGCAACGGAGGATGATCGCGTTCGTGCCATGATATTCGACTCGCAAGTATAGAACGCAAGTGTAAAGGAACCGTGAAATCTAACCCTCAAAACGCAGGGGGGGCGTAACGACGCTGCTCTCAGTGCCGGCGCTCGGTCTCTCGCAAAATCACGGCAAACGTCCGGCCGCCGAAACTGAAGCCTTGGCTGATTCGTCCGGTCACGCCAACTTTTGTTCCACTGGAAGGAACGCCATAGCCCTGGCTGTACACCCACATCGTTCCGGTACCATCGTCAATTTCGTAAACACCGTTGCCCAGCGCGCCGAAAGAATTCGAGACTCGGCCGCCCACGCTGATGTCCCGATTCGAGTAGCGTCCTGGATCGCGGTTGATGTCCCGGATGGAAACGCGGGGAGGGCAACCGACAAGCAACAGCACGGCCATTGACAACAGAATGCAACCAAGAAATCTATGTGCGGTATTCAAAGCGAATCTCCCACCACGCGCGTTCGACTCGTTTTCACAAGAACTCCGGATGATGATTACTTACACCGTCAACCGCTAGTTTTTCTCCGCCAGCGATGCCTTTGCTTCTGCTCGCTTTGCGTCGGCCTCGCGTCCGAGC
The DNA here is from genome assembly GCA_963799305.1 of uncultured Acidobacteriota bacterium. Taxonomy (GTDB): domain Bacteria; phylum Acidobacteriota; class Terriglobia; order Terriglobales; family Acidobacteriaceae; genus Acidiflorens. Next base: position 411,735 of record CAWCWX010000014.1, read on the forward strand.
CCGCGATAAGCGCGTGCCAACAGCTGTAGCGCAGCAGCATTGGTGGGATCGCCCTTGGTCAGCGCCTCCAGGTCCGGCACAGCACTCGCAAAGTCGGACAGCTGAATCTGCACTTCCGCTAAACCCAAACGGGCCTCCACGCTCTCGGAATCCACCAGCGACGCCGCCTCAAACTGATCCTGCGCGTTTTTAGCATCCTTCAGTTCAAGATAGACGCGCCCCAGCAGCAACCGCGCCGTCATCTGGCTCGGAACTGCTTTCAGGCTTGCTTCGAGTGCATCGCGAGCTCCGGCGAAGTCGCCAGTTTTCTCCAGAGCCTGCCCCAGTTCGAAAGCCGCCGTCGAATCCTCCGGACGGACCTCGCGCGCTTTCTTCAAATGGACCGCAGCCTTCGCGAATTCTCCCGCAGCCAACTCGTTCTCGCCCAGCTGACGCAAAGCGGTAGGCGAGGAAGGGTCGAGTTCCAGCGCCTTTTCGAGAAATCCGCGAGCATCCGCCGCGCGGTTGTCGTCGGAGGCAAGCATGCTTCGATGCAACAGATTCTGTACTTCGATCTTGTCCTTCGGATCGGGAAGCGCAGGACCGGGTTTTGCCGAAACGTCGATTCCTGCCTTCGCCTTCCACTTAGCCAGTTCGGTTAGCATGCTCTGTGTCTGAGCGTTATCCGCTGCGTACAGATTCTTCAACTCCCCCGGATCGGACTTCAAGTCGTACAACTCCGGCCGCGGCGCTTCAATCAGCTTCACGTCTCCCGCGCGCAACGCCTTCAACGGAGCCCAGCCAAAGCGCAGCGGATAATCCGTCTCCGCCAAAAGGTCGTGGCTTGAAGCCTGATTTTCGATCAGCGGGATCATTGATTCGCCACTCAACTCTGGCGGCGCGGGAGTGTTCGTGAGAGCAAGAATGGTCGGCAGAATATCGGTAGTCCGCACGTGCGCGTCCACCACGATGCCGTGATCCTTGGTCCCGGGCATCTTCAAGATCATCGGCACATGCAGCGTGGAATCATAAAGAAAGAGACCATGCGTTTCTTCGCCATGTTCGCCCAGTCCCTCGCCGTGATCGCCAACGACAACGATAATCGCATTTGGATATGCGCCCGTCTTTTTCAGGAAGTTCACAAAGTTTCCCAGGGCCGAGTCCGCGTAGGCAATCTCCCCGTCGTAGAGATTCTTGTATTTCTCTGAATAAGGGGGAGGCGGCTCGTAGGGATCATGTGGATCGAACAGATGAACCCAAACAAATCGCGGGCCGGTGGGATGCTTTGCTAGCCAACCCTCCGCGTGTTGCACCACTTCCATACCGCGCCGTTCGACGCGGCCGAAGCGTTCTTTACTCTCGGTCTTGGCAGGAAAGTTGTCGTAGAAATCGAAGCCGCGGTCGAGTCCCGGAGCGAGAGTGTTGCTATCGAGAATCACCGCACCGATAAACGCGCCCGTCTGGTAGCCCTTCTTCTTCAGCATCTCAGCCCAGGTGACATGTTGCGGGGCAAGCGGAACACCAAAATCCGTGACGCCGTGCAAACTCGGCAGAAGCCCTGTCAGAATCGAAGTGTGCGAAGTGTTCGTAATCGGACTATGCGTAAAAGCGTGAGTGAATCGAACGCCGTCCGCCGCCAGCGAGTCGAGCGCCGGCGTCTCGATCTGCTTGTAGCCGTAGCAGCCGACATGATCCGCTCGCAGCGTGTCGATGGTCACGAGAAAGACGTCGGGAGAAGTGGGATGCGTGGCTGCGGGCTGCCCGAGGGCTGAGTCGAGCATCGCCAGCAACCATAGAACCAGGGCCAATCGCCTCATCAAGGCCAGCGTATCATAGTCTTCAGAACCGCACTGGGAGCGGCCGTCGGAGCTTTCGTGAGATAATCGGACTCTGCGATGTCCCTTTCTTTCCGGCGAACTGTCTGCCTTTGTATCGCCCTCAGTGCCGCTTTCGGGCTCGCGCAGACGCCAAATGAGGCCGCTCCGAACGTCGTCCTCATCACGATCGATACGCTGCGCGCCGACCACCTCGGATGTTACGGCTACAAGGAAATCAAGACTCCCAATATCGACGCTCTCGCTGCCGATGGGGCCCGTTTCACCCGCGCGTTTACCGTCGTGCCGGTAACTCTACCTTCGCACTCCGCGATGCTGACGGGAACTTATCCCATGCTAAGCGGTATGCACGACTTCAGTGCCAATAAGCTGAATCCTGAACAACCCACGCTGGCGACGGTCCTCAAGCAAGCCGGATATGCGACCGGAGCCGTGGTGGCGGCGGCAGTACTTGATTCGAGATTCGGACTGAACCACGGATTTGATTTCTACTACGATCACTTCGACTTCAGCCGCTTGGATGAAGCCAATCTCGATGAGATGGAGCGTCCCGGCAACTTGGTCGCCGACCAGGTTCTGGAGTGGCTCGGCAACAATTCGCAGAAGAAATTTTTCGTGTGGATGCACCTGTACGATCCACATTTTCCGTATCGTCCGCCCGAGCCCTACATCCACGAGTACGCGGATCACCCGTACGATGGCGAAATTGCCTTCGCCGACGAGCAGGTTGGACGGCTTCTCCGCTTCTTGAAAGAAAAAAACCTCTACCAGAACACGGTGATCATGCTCAGCGGAGACCACGGTGAAGGTCTCGGAGAACATGGCGAGAAAACTCACGGCTTCTTCATCTACAACGCCACCATGCACGTGCCGTTGATCATTCACTTACCCGGGAAACCTGTTGAGCTGACGGTGGACGATCCGGTTTCGCTGGTTGACCTCATGCCGACCGCACTGGCGGCAGTCGGCGTCGACATACCTTCGCAGGTACAAGGACGGAATCTGCTCCCCGCTCTACGGGGCGAAAAAGCGGGCAGCGGGCGCACCGTCTACGGCGAAACCTTCCTTCCGAGAATTCACTTCAATTGGAGCGAACTGCGCGGGGCCGAGAACGTGAAGTATCACTTCATCGATGCCCCGCGTCCCGAACTCTACGATCTGGCGAAAGATCCGGGCGAACTGCACAACCTGTTTGCGGACAAGAAAGCTGTCGCGGGCGAGATGCGCGCCCAGCTCAGCGGCCTTATTCGCGACAACAGCGCCGGCAAAGAAATGGCGGAAAAGACCGGTCTCGACCCCGCGCTCATGGAGCGATTGAAGGCTCTCGGCTACGCCGGATTCTCCGGAGGCGGAGGCGATCCCACTATCACCGACCGTAACCTGCCCGATCCTAAGGATCGCATCGCAACCTACGAACTCATCTCCGACGCCATCGCCGATAGTCAGCATGGCCGCTACGCCGACTCCATCGAAAAACTCAAAGCCGCGTTGAAGACGGAGCCAAAGTCCGTACCCGCGCACTACCTTCAGGGTTTGAACTACTACCGCAGTGGGATGTTTGCCGAAGCGGTCGAAGAATTAGAGAAGACCGTCGCGTTGAGCCCCGACTACGCGCTTGCCGTTTTTAATCTGGGCATGTCGCAAGCTCGCGCCGGACAAATCGACGCTGCCATCGTGACCTTGCAGCGCGCTCTGCAACTCGACCCCACAAACTTTGAGGCCGCATACAATCTGGGTGTGGCTTATATTCAGAAAAGCGACCTGCCCTCAGCCGCGGACGCGTTTCGGCGATCGATTGCCGTCAATCCTGATTTGGCCCGCACTCATCGCGCCCTCGGCGAAACTCTTCTTTATCAGGACAAGGTCGATGAAGCTTTGGCGGAACTGCGTCGCGCGGTAGAATTGGCGCCGCAGGAACCGAGTGTCCACCAGTCGCTGGCGAAGGCTCTCGCCGCCAAAGGACTCACCGCCGAAGCTGAAGAGGAAATGCGCCGCGCGCAGCAGACGCCGCACTAAATCCAATGTTTCAGCGCACTCAGCTTTTCCGGTCGTGGATGCTGCTTATTCTCGCGGTCGCGCTTTTCGCCGCCGTCACAGATGCGCAGGGGAAGAAGCCCCTTCCCCCTGCCAAATCCCCGCCGCGGACGAACGTCATTCTCATTACCATCGATACTCTTCGCGCCGACCACGTGGGCTGCTACGGATCGCAGGCGGTGAAAACTCCAACGCTCGACGGTCTCGCTCATGATGGCATCGTGTTTGAACGCGCGATCTCGCAAGTTCCACTCACGTGGCCTTCTCACGCAGTGATCTTGACCGGCACCTATCCCTTCCAGAACGGAGTGCAGGACTTTACAGGGCAGCCGCTCGCCCCGCAATTCCGCTCGGTAGCGCAGGCATTTAGGCAATCTGGTTATGCCACCGGAGCCGTCGTAAGCGCCTTCGTCCTCGACCGCAGCTGGGGCCTGGGACGGGGTTTCGATTTTTACGACGACGCTTTCTCTGCCCAGACCTTCCAGAAAAAAGACATCGGCCTGGTGGACCGCCGCGCTGGCGACAGCGTAACCCGCGCGCTTGCGTGGTTGCAGAAGACTCCCACGCACCCGTTCTTCCTTTGGCTTCATCTTTATGACCCCCACAATCCCTACGACCCGCCCGAGCCTTACGCCACCGACTACAAGGGGCATCTTTACGACGGCGAAATCGCTTACGCCGATCACGAACTCGGCCGGCTCATCGCGTGGCTCAAGCAGAACAAACTTTACGATTCCGCTGCGATCATCGCCACCAGTGACCACGGCGAGTCTCTCGGCGAACACGGGGAGGACGAGCATGGTTTCTTCATTTACAACGCCACCGTGCACGTGCCGCTGATTGTGAAACCACCCACGGGAAAGGGCGTTCCAGGGCAGCGCCGGCGCGATCCGGTAGAACTTACGGCCGTCGCTCCGTCCCTCCTGAGGTTGGCAGGCGTGAAAGACGCGATCGACCGGCAGTTTCAGGCAAAAACCCTGTTCGGTGAAACCTCCGCAAGTGTAGAGCCCGCTTATAGCGAAACTTTCTATCCCTTCAGTTCTTTCGGATGGAGTCCGCTGCATGCCCTCGAGACCGACCGCTACCACTACGTCGACGCCCCGCAACCTGAGTTATATGACCTGGAAAACGACGCCGGAGAAACTAAAAACGTCGCCGCCCAGCAGCCGGCGATCGTCGCCGTCTTGAAAGAGAAGTTACAACAGCGGCTCGAACACAATCCGTTCACCCGTCAGAAGAGTGGTGCCGGAAACCTGAGCCCTGACGCTCAGGAGAAACTTCGCGCTCTCGGCTACTTCGGCTTTCGCGCCGCAGTTTCGCCAGAGCAACTTAAACAAGGCTTGGCTGATCCGAAAGACAAGATATGGGAATTTAACTCCATCCTAAAAGCCCAGGACGCGTTCCAGCGAGGTGAAGCCGACCGCGCCGAGGCTCTTCTCGGGGAAGTGCAGAAAAGGGATCCAAAAATCTACGTGATCCCTTTTCTGTTGGGCGAATCGGCCCTGCGGCGTCAAGACTGGGGGAAAGCAGCGGAACAACTCCAGCGATGCCTTGAGTTGAACCCAAACTTTGACAACGCCATGACCGGCCTGGCGCGAGCGCTTGCCAAACTCGGCCGCGCCGACGAGGCGAGAACATGGCTGACCAAAGCTCTGCAAAGCAATCCTCAGAATTACCGTGCGTGGTACGAACTCGGCTTGCTGGCGGCGGCCAACGACCCGGCAGCCGCCCAGTCCGACTACGAGAAGGCGGTCGCGGTCCAACCCAACTTCCCGCCCGGCCAGCGCGAACTTGGAATGCTGCTGTTCCAACAAAAGGACTACGCCGCCGCCACTCCGCACTTGGAGAAAGCAATTACGCTTGGACTCGAAGACGCCCACCTGCACAATTTTTTAGGCATTTGTTACAGCCGGACAAATCAACTGGAGAAGGCGATCCAGAGTTATCGGGCATCGCTGAACCTGGATCCAAACCTGGCGGACAGCCATCTGAATCTTGCCTTCGCGTTGCAACGAGCCGGAAAAATGGCCCGGGCAAAAATAGAATACGCAACTGCCTGTAAGCTCGAAACGCGTTACTGCGAATTTGCTCCGAAATCCAGACCCTGACCACAACTACTGGCTGAAAACTGGGTGTGTGCTGTCGAGGGAGCACTGGGGATTCGGCTCGGCCTTCGACTCGACCATGTGCCCGCCCCGAAAGGTCTTCCACCAACTGAGGAGAGGCTTCAACTGCGATTCATAGGGCTTCCGGCTCTTCTTGTCATCACCTTCGTCAGCACAAATAACTTCAACTCACTGTTTGTTGTTCGCTCGCAAGCGCTGGGCCTCCGCCCGCTCGCGCTGCGAATCACTTGGCCGTCCGAGTTGCTCGTACGCATCGGCAAGGAAACGGTGGGGCTCGGGTGATTTTGGCTGAATCTCCGCCGCCTTTGTCAGGTTCGGGAGCGCGCCTTCGGCGTCGCCAGTAAGTGTCAACGCCCTCCCCAGCAGCAGGTGGGCGCCATAGTGGTTAGGCCGACCTTCAATGACCTTGCGATATTCCCGGATCGCATCCGACAGCCGATCCAGGCGGGCATACGTGGTCGCCAGCAGAAAGCGAGCTTCCGCCCAATCTGGCAATCGGGCAACCACTGTCTCTAATTCGGCGGCTGCCCCGGCAAAATCCTCGGTTTCAAACAGCGCCGACCCCAGTTGATATCGCGGCACCGTCAAGTCCGGACGCAGTTCCGCCGCCTTCCTTAACACCGGCACCGCTTTCTTATAATCTCCCACCGATGTGAGGGCGGTGCCGAGTTGCAGATACGCGATCGGCAAGTTGGGTTCGAGCACGATCACCTTCTCCAGCAGCGGTATGGCCTCTTGAAAATGGAGATCTTCCTTGAATATCTCGGCCGAGTGGAGCAGATTCACTACCTCGACTTTATCTTTGGGATCGGCGTCGGTCTCCTTGATCCCCGGCATCGGCGCGGCACTGTTGTCGGACGCCACGTATCCGAGCGCGCTCAATTTTTCCTGGAGGTCGGGATCCGCGTTCGCGATTGGAGCCTCTTTTGAGCTAGTCGTCTTTCGTCGGAAAGCTTCCAACTGGGCGGCCAAGGTATCGGCTACGGCTGCCGACGTCGAAGACAGGTTGCGCGCTGCATTGGGATCAACCGACTGGTCATAGAGTTCGCGCCGCGGCGCCTGAATATACAGATACTTTCCCGTGCGCCACGCGCGCGTCGCGCTCCATCCAAATGTACGGTGTGGATAGTCGCTCTCGGAATACGCCGGGCGATCGGCGACCGACTCTGGATCTTTGCTCGTCGCGCCCTTCGCAACCGGCGCCTTCAGCGTCGACAGAAGAGAATGCCCCTGCACTTCCGCCGGAATCGGGACACCAACTCCTTGCAAGATCGTTGGCAGTACATCGACCAGCCCTACCCGGCTGTCGATTCGCTGTCCTGCCGAACGTTCTCCCGGGAGCTTGAACAGGAGGGGCACGTGGATCGTCTCATCGTAGAGAAAGATTCCGTGCGTCTCTTCTCCATGGTCACCCAGCGACTCGCCATGATCGGCCATGACTGCGATCAGTGTGCCGTCATAGAGTCCATGGACGCGCAACTGACTCAGCAACTTGCCCACGGCGGAATCAGCATAAGCAATCTCGCCATCGTAAGGCTCCGAAGCGTATCGAGTTTTATACGGTTCCGGAGGATCGTACGGATCGTGCGCATCGTAAAGGTGAACCCACAAAAAGAACGGTCCCGTCGGACGCTGGCTCAGCCACGCCAGCGCATGCGCCACCACTTCACCGCCGCGGCGCTCGATCGCGTGGTAGCGGTCCTCTCCCGGATGGCGCCGGTGAAAGTCCGCATCGAACGTATCAAATCCACGATCGAAGCCGGGAGCCGATCGAGATGTCGGATCGAGAACCAGAGAACCGATAAACGCCGCTGTATGGTAGCCGCGCCCCCGAAGAATATCCGGAGCGAACGGAATGTCCGCCCCCAGTGGCACTCCAAAATCGTTGACCTGGTGAAACTGCGGATAGGTACCAGTGAGAATCGTGGCGTGCGACGCCGTGGTCAGCGGAACCTGAGAGTAGGCGCGAGTGAAAACCACGGACTGATGAGCTAGAACGTCAAGATTTGGCGTCAGCCCTCGCTTCGATCCCAAGAAGCCCATGCGGTCGGCGCGAAACGTGTCGAGAGTGATGAGGATGATATTGGGCGGCTGCTTGACAGTCGCAGCAATGGCACTGCCGACCAGACACAGGACACACAACAGACGGCGGATCAAAAACATAGGGAATACGAAAAGTCTATCACTGGCGCTCAGACCTGGCTCGCCGCGCAGTCGTCAATTCATTTCGAAACGGACGCCGTTTCAGCTCGCAGGCGTTTCAGCAACTCCCGGGCTTTGGGGGAAAATGGTGTGTCGGGAAAGGCCTTAAGGTAGGCTTCGAGTTCGCCGATCGCGTCCGCGGTGCGCTTCTGCTGGATATAGAGATTCACCAGTTGCAGATGGGCTTGCGACATTGCGGGATCGAGGCGGAGAGCGTTCAGTAGACTTTTCTCGGCGAGTTCGGCACGTTTCGTATGCGAGTACAACGATCCCTGAAGAAAGTACCCGAACGCGGAGTCAGGACGGTGCTGTAGCCCCTCGTCGATCTTGCGCTCAGCCTCGTCGTAACGTTGCGTGAGCAGCAGGAGGTTACCGAGATTAAAATACGCCTGCGCATCGTTCTGATTTGATTTCAAGGCGGCTTCAAATTCCTTCTCCGCGGCCTCGAAGTTCTGCTGGCTCAGGTACGCCGACCCTAAATTGTTGTGTGCTGGATAGAACTCCGGCGAGTAGCTGAGGGCTTTCTGGTAATGCTCGATTGCCTCCTCAGTCTTGCCCCGGTGGTCGGCGTCGGCCCCCTTTTCGAATTCCTTGATCGTTTTCTTCGGGAACTGACGCGAGTACTCGGCGGGATCGACTAAATACGGGTTGCTGCCTTCGACTCGCCCAGGCAGGGAATCTTTCTTAGCGTTGGACCGCAGCACCAGGGTGATCTGTACGAAATTGACGGGCGCGGTTGCTGGGTTGACCTCGGTTGTCTGGCTAAACGGTTCGTACTCCTCTTCATCCACCGACACGCGATACTCGTTAGCCACCAGGTTATAGAAGCCGAATCGGCCCTGATCGTCGCAGTATGTGCTGTTGACGGGTGAGCCACGCATGTCGAGAGAAATCAGGACTGGGTGAGCTGGAAAATCTCCCCGGTTCAATCGAACGCTGCCAATAATCTTACCTAACTGCGTCTGCTGGGCACTAAGGTACGCGGGAACAATGAGGACTGCAAGAATCGCGCCACAAGCCAGAACGCGCCACGCTTTTCCCATAGCCCTACCCCCGACTGGATACCAGGTTGCGAAAGAGAAAAGGGCTTGCTCCTGATACTCGGGAGCAAGCCCTGAAATCACTCCAGTTTTCGGTTAGAAGCTGAACTTCAAACCGAACTGCATTTCGCGCGCCCTCAGAGTGCCGGCAGCCTGACCAAAATTGCCCTGCTGGCCGGGTTTGTTGGATGCTCCTCCTCCGGCAGTTGCCAAAATGAAGTTTGCGCGGTTGAACACGTTGAAGGCGTTGGCATCGAACTTCATGTTGACTCTCTCCGTGAGCTTGAAGATTTTGGAGAGGGTCACGTCAGCAGCCCAATTCCCTGGACCGACGAACGAGTTCCGACCCAGGTTGCCTACGCATCCCAAACAGGTTGGTCGCGTGAGAATCGGCAGATTAGCCTGATTGGGGGTCCCGCCGTTCGCTTCGCAGCCACCGATGACGGAGGCTCCGGGGATCCCAGAGCACCAGCCGTTCGCCCACACGTTACGGCTAAAATCACCGAAGGACTTGACACTGCTGTCAGGCCGATCGTTTCTGCCGTGGTCGAGGTTGTAGTCGCCGCCAAAGTTAAAACAAGCGTTATTGGTGTAGTCCGCCGCCGTACAGTTAGTCAGATTATCCGCTTCTTTGAGCCGGGGGCCATTGGACGCGTAGGGTTCCCAATGGGCGCCACTCTGAAAGCTCCAGATACCATTCAGGGACCAACCTCCAGCGATCGCTCCTGCGATCCCCTTCAGGTTTTGGCCCGGAAGCTGCCAAACGTAGTTGAACACCAGGCGATGGCGGATGTCGTACAGTGAGTTGCCTCGGTCGAGCCCAGGCAGGGTCTGGTCCAGCGTATAGCCTTCGCCGGCTGCTGCTCCGTTCGCAGTCGTGGCCCCGCTGTGCCAGGTGGACCCTGCGTCGATCGAGTGGCTGTAGGTGTAGTCGACGTTGAAGAGAAGACCATGAGTCATTTGGCGCTTCAACGAAGCTTGCAGCGAGTTGTAGTTGGAGTTGACCGCATTCTCCCAGTTACGGAGCTTGCCATAGTTGGGGTTCAGGTTGTGACCCAACCCAGTGAGTGTGCGGCCCAAGTTGTCGGTGACAGTAACGCCAGCAGGCAAGAGGGCGCCGGGTTCGCGGTTGATATCTTCGGCACGGAATAACTTGTGGCCGGCAGTGCCGACGTAGCGAGCTTCCACTACTGTCTTGGGCAGAATCTCACGCTGCACGCTCAGGTAGAAGTTGTACACGTAAGGATCGCGTATACCGGTCGGGAAAACGATACCGGTCAACTGGGCCTGGTTCGGGTTGCTCGGATCCCAGCCCCCGAGGTTGCCAATGGCCTGTGCCTGTCCTGCCGGACCCATATTGGGATTGGTGCCAGGGCCAGTATAGGTTGGCGCGGTCGTCTCATCCTGAGTGCAATTGCCGGTCGGTGCTGTACCCGTGCAAATCGTTGGTCCGTAGACAGTATCAGCACCCTGGATCCCAACCCCGCCAGCTACGGCGTTGAACGAGTAATAGGGCAAGTTCCAGCGTGAGTTTGAGAGGGGGTTGTACAGCGTGCCTTCATACGCTACGCCAAAACCGCCGCGCAGAGACGTTTTTCCATCCCCAAACACGTCCCACGCGAAGCCGATGCGTGGGCCAAAGTTGTTGTGGTCGCCTGCGCCCAGTGACTTCGCTGGCGCAAAACCGCCGGGTCCGCAGATACCCGCCAGTTGCGCCAATAGGACCTGCGACGTTGTGTCGCAACCCGGATTCCCGGCCGGGATATTGGCGTTATACAGCCGATTGAGGATGGCGTCGCTCGGCCCGAGAATGAACGAGTTCGGATCGCTCGGGCCCAGGAGGAACGTGGTCGCGGCGTCCCCTCCTTCGTGGTGGCGTTGATAGAGGTCATAGCGAATTCCGAGGTTCAACGTCAGCCGTTTGGTGACCTTCCAGTCGTCCTGAAAGAAGGCGCCCATTTCGATATTCCGCCAGTGACGGAAATTGCTCGACAACTGGGATTGTGGGTTTTGGTTGAAGGACCCGCACGGGGCCTTGCAGATGCCCGGGTCCACGCCCGCCACCTGATAATAGGGTGCATCCGCAGCGAAGAAAACCTGGTCGTAGAAGTAGTACGACGGACGCGCCACGTTGAATTCGCTGTTTTCAATATTCCGACGGAAATCCACGCCCGCCTTCATGTTGTGATTTCCATGGCTGATCGAAACCATATCCGAGTAGGTATAGATATTCTCCTTGAACGACTGCGGATAGCCGTTGTAGGAGCCAAATCCGGCCGCTGACGGATCGGTGAAATTGATGCGAGGCACGCCGCCGTGGTTGGTCGAGATCGCCAGGTTGTTTTGCAGGTAGCCGGCGCGGAATTCGTTCAGGATGGTGGGGCTGAACGTGTGCACGAAACTCAGAGAGCCTTGCGGGAAATTGGCACGTGTAGGATTCGCGAATCCCCGGGTGCAGGATGCCGTGCAGGCGCCAAACGAATCCGTTTGCCGGTTGTAGTTGTAGTTGATGAAGAAGCGATTGCTGGCATTCCAGTTGTAGTCCAGCCGCAACGACGCCTCTTTCCCGTTGAACAGATTCCCGAGAGTCTGCGTCTGCGTCCCAAAGGTGGCTACACTGTCTTCCTGGATGTCGATTGTCCGATCCAGAGTGCCATTTTGAACGCCAGGAACAGTCGCGCATCCCGCGGCATTCATATTCGTTTGGTCTTGTGCGGTCACGCCGAAGATGGAAACTAATTTGCGATGTTGCAGATTCGTAATGCCCGCGAAGCCGTCATCAAGACACAAGAACGGGCTGTAGTCGGGGTTAGCCCGATTCGGGTCGCCGTGTGGATCATTGAATATGTTTACATATCGGTCGGCGGTCAGTCCGTTTGGCGTTCCGGTGTTGTTCGGGACGAAGTCTTTGTACAATAGTGCCGCCGTCGAGTTGAGCCCGTCATTCGCATCGGCGTCAATCACAGCCTGGCGCCACGCCTGCGTCTCCTGATTGATATTGATCGGCAACGCGCTCGACTTGTAGCGATCGTCCTGCAAAGAGAGGAAGAAGAACAGCTTGTCCTTGATAATCGGACCGCTGAACGTGAGCCCGAACTGGTTGAACCGCACCGGGGGCTTTTTGATGCCGTTCTGGTTCAGGAAGAACTGGTTGGCGTCGGTGGCGTCATTGCGGAGGTATTCCCACGCGCTGCCATGCCATCCGTTGGTGCCGGCCTTCGTGACCAGGTTCACCGTGCCGCCCGCGCTGTTGCCATACTGGGCAGACATGTTGAGCTGCAGTTGCTGGAATTCCTCGACGGAATCCTGAATGGGCACGTTCACAGCTCCGCCGCTTAGACCCTTGTTGGAAACACCATTCACAAGGAATCCGTTGAAGTCTTCGCGGACACCGTTCACGACGGTGTTGTGGCCGCCTTCGAAGTCGACGCCCGCCACGTTCACGGCGCCGGCGCTCAACTGCATCAAGTCGAACACGTTGCGGCCGTTCAGGGGCAGGTTGTTGATCTGCGTCGAACTCACGACCGTCGCCAGTTTGGAATCTTCGGTATTGACCTGCGCCACGGCGCCCGTCACTTCGACGATTTCCCGCTGCTGGCCCATCGTCATCTTGGAGTCCACGTGCGCGATCGTTCCCGCGTTCACCGAGACGTCAGTGTTGCTGACCGTCTTGAATCCCGGGGCCTCCACCGTCACTTTGTATGTGCCAACCGGAACTTCCTTCACGGTGTAATTGCCCGTCGAGTTGCTCATGGCTGACAGGTTTACGCCAGTCGCCGGGCTGGATACAGTAATTTTGGCGTTCGGGATGGCGGCGCCGGTTGGATCGGTCACGGTGCCTGTAATCTGGCCGTTCTGCACCTGCGCGAAGGCGCCCATGGTCAGAGCCAAAACGGCAAACACTGCGAGGCAAAACTGCAGTCTTCTCATTTCACCTACCCCCTTGTGAATCTTGTGGCGTGTGGTTTTGTTTGTATGCACGGAACCTTTTGGAACTTGCTTGCGGGGCGCTCCTTATAAATCGCAACAATCTGGCACCCCATTTTTATTCGCCGCCTGAAGTCGCAGAATTCTGCTCCTCCGGATTGTGCCTTGTCAAGCTATCCTACTGATTCTTTTGAGCGACTCCAACTGAACTCAAGCATCTCGGCTTGCCCTAGGAGACAACCCACAGCAATCACTTTGAGTGTCTATTCGCACTTCGGACACCAAAGCTAAACATAATCATTTTCAATTAGTTAGAGTAGACAAAACGTCCATTTCTATGGATAACAGAAGGCTTCTGAAGCGACAAACTACCGAATTTAATAGTCTAGGCCCGCTGTCGATTGGGAATGTGTGGTCATGTTGGCGAACATTGCTCGGGGAGGAACGTGTTTTTTGCTGGGCTCTTGACTGGGGCAGGGCTATCGCCTGGCAGTTGCCGGGCGTCTCTCGATCACGCCGCGTGATTCTTCGACCACCAATTCCTGATCTGCGGCCTCTGGTCCAAGCTTGTCGACCTGCCCACTCGCCCACTCAATGACGATGCTTTCCACACGTGCCGCCGATCCCAGTCCAAAGTGTAGCCGCGGATCGCTCGAACTTTCGAAGCTGCTGCCGGCTCGTACTTCGCGGTAATTCTTTGATCCGCCGGCGACGATCTCCACTCTCGCGCCAAAACCGTCGCGATTCGATTTCGTGCCGACGGTCTTGATGCGTAACCAGTGTCCGGGCGCGGGCACTTCGTTGCGCAGCAGAACCGGAGTACCGTCGAGATTCGTCATCAACACATCTTCGCGTCCGCGATTCCAGAAGTCGGCGGCCAGCGCGGCCCGTCCGACATATTTCTTCTTCAGCGCGGCACCTGCCGCCTCGCCGATCTCTTCAAACTTTCCATTTTTCAGATTGTGGAACAAGAATGGCCGCTCTGCGTAACCGACGCCAAACGATTGCCCTTCCACCTGTGGATCGACGTGTCCGTTGGCAATGAACAGATCGGGCCAGCCGTCGTTATCGAAATCGAGAAACTTCGCGCCGAAGCCGAGGTACGGAATGCTGATGGCCCCAATCCCCGCCCCGCCCGCCACGTCCGTGAATTCGCCGTTGTGATCGTTGTGATAAAGATTGTTGGAATCGTCCGAGAAGTTTGTTTTGACGATGTCGAGCCAGCCGTCGCGGTCAAAATCCGCAGCGTCGATCCCCATGCCGGCCTGTTCGCGTCCATCGGAACTGTAAGCGGTGCCAGCCTGAGCGCCGACTTCGGTGAACCCGCCTTTGCAGTTGTTGTGATACAGCAAGCTCGGCGAGGAGTCGTTCGCCACATACAGATCGAGGCAGCCGTCTTTATCGTAGTCGAGCCACAATACGCCGAGTCCGTAGTAGCCGTCGGGATCGAGACCGAGTTTCTCAGTGACATCCGTGAATGTGCCATCGCCGTTGTTGTGATAGAGCCGGTCGCGCCCGCCCTTCAGTCCGCGAGGACCACAGTTCACCGGGATCCCGCGATACTGACAGAACGCGCCTTCGCCGAACTTCGGTAGATCGTTAATATCCAACTCCACGTAATTCGCGACGTAGAGGTCGAGCTTGCCGTCGTTGTCATAGTCTCCGAAGGCCGCGCTGGTTCCCCATCGGTCGGCATTGGCGACACCGGCCTTGGCGGTGACGTCGGTGAAAGTGCCGTCGTGGTTGTTGTGATAGAGAGCCGACCCATGAAAGCCGGTGATGTAGACGTCTTCCCATCCGTCGTTGTCGAAGTCGCCGACGGCAACCCCGTAGCCCCAGCCGCAGAAATTCAGGCCCGATTTGGCCGAGACATCGACAAAAGTGCCATCGTGCTGGTTACGATAAAGGTGCGGCGGATGGCATTTGCCCGCTTTGTAATCCTCAAGCGTGGAGCCATCGACAAACAGGATGTCCATCCAACCGTCGTTGTCGAAGTCAAGGGCGGCAACACCACCGCATTGCGTTTCGAGAATGTAGAGCTTTTCTTTGCTGCCGCAGGTCAACTGAAAATCGATGCCCGCAGCGCGCGTCACGTCCACGAAAAGGTCTTGCTGCTTTTCAGCACGAGACTTTACGTTAGGCTTCGCTGTAGCCTTCGCGCCCGGCGGGTTTCTTGACGGCACTGGTTGCGTCGCGGCCGTCAACTTTAACGGGCTCGCGAAAATGACTACGAATGTGATGGCAACAAGAACTCGAAATGTCGGGAGAGCCTTCATTATTGTTATTGATCGCGGGAGGTTGCCATTCCCGTGGCTGCCGGCTGCTCTTTCTTGAGTTCCGCAAAGCGCTCCCGTTCGCGGCGAGCGGCTTCACTCTTGCCGAGCTTATCCAAGGCCCGAGCCAACTGGTAATGGGGACTCGGATCTTTCGGGTTTAAGTCAATCGCCTTACGCAAAGGAATCTCAGCTTGTTCGGCCTGCCCCGCGAGCAACTGCGCCTTGCCCAAGTTGTACCAGACGTCCGGATTCTGCGCGTCCAGTTCCGACGCCCGCCGCAGCCGCTCGATCGCTTCCGCATATTTCCCCGAGTCGAGCAGCGCATGTCCGAGCTGGTATACCACCTCCGGATGTTCTCCCGAGCGCTGCAATTCCGTTCGATATTCCGCGATTGCCTCGTCGTTACGTCCCAGACTGGCATAGGCAAATCCGAGGTGATAGTGTCCCAGTCGAATCGCGGGCTCGATGCGCAGCGCCGTCTTGAACTCTTCGATGGACTGCACGCTGCGGTTCGAGTTTAAGTACGCCCGTCCCAGAAATATGTGCGCCAGGGCATTCGTCGGCGACAGCTTGACCACGGCCTTCAGTTCATCCGCGGCGGTTCCGTAGTCTTCCTGGCTCAGGCACACCAGTGCGAGATCAAAGCGAGCCCGCGAATCTTTCTGATTCAGATCGCGTGCACGTTCGAGTTGTTCGCGCGCCGGCTTGAGCTGCCCCGTCTTGAAATAAGCGAGTCCCAGCCAGTGACGAATATCGGCGTCATCAGGCCATTGAGAGACAGCTTTCTCTCCCAGCGACAGCGCCTCCTGCAACTGGCCCGCTTCCACCTGCTGTAACAGCCGGGCGCGGGTGTCGGCCTCACTCTGCGCCGAGGAAGCGATGCACAAAATACCAAGCAGAATGATTGGAACCAGGACCAGGGTGCGGAGCATCAATAGAATTTCAACCGCAGGGTCTGAGAATATGGCGTGCCGGACGCGGAAAGCCATGACACTGCCCTGCCGGTCATCGTATCGCCTTTCCGCGCCGCGCCGCAATTCAGTATGTCGTTCACATCGGAGACTGCATGGAAACGAAAGGATATTTCCTTAAGATGTTCAACTACGACCACTGGGCCAACCGCGAATTCCTCACTGCCCTGCATACGGCCAGCCCTGCGCCGAAAGCCCTGCGCTTTGTCGCCCATACGCTGTCTGCCCAGAAGCTTTGGCTGGAACGCCTCCAGCGCGTTCCACAGAGCGTCGCCGTCTGGCCCACGGCCACGGTTGAGGAGTGCTCAGCGCTGGCGGACGAAATGCTGTCGTCGTGGAGAAAGTATCTATGTGAGTTATCACCCGCTGATTTCGAAAACAAGATCGACTACCGCAACAGTAGAAGTGAACCCTTTTCCAGCCGCGTGGAAGACATCATCACCCACGTGCTGACACATTCCGCCTACCATCGCGGACAGGCTGCTCTGGAAATGCGCGCGGCGGGACTGCAACCGGCGTATACCGATTTCATTCACGGCGTGCGGCAAGGCTTCGTAAAATAGTGACAGGTATGGATCGCGGAAGCATACTTCGCGTCTGGCTCCCCCTGTTGGCGGGGCTATGGGGACTGGGCTTTTTGTTTTTGCGCGGGCCCGGGCCTCATGATGACCTGCGCTGGGCCGGATTATTTCTCGGCTTGATCGGCTTGACCGGAGTCATCGCCGCCCGCTACACCCTCGGCCGGTCCTTTTCGGTTGCGGCCAAAGCGACCGCCCTGGTGACGACCGGGATCTACTCTCGTATCCGCAATCCTATCTACGTTTCGGGGATGATCTTCATTGGCGGTATTTTGCTGATGGTTCGTCAACCGCTTTTGTGGTTGGTGATATTGATTCTCATCCCGCTGCAAATCATCCGTGCCCGAAACGAAGCCCGCGTCCTCGAAGCCAAATTCGGTGACGCCTACCGCGAATACCGCCAGCGAAGCTGGTTCTGAACACCAATCAGATAATTCTTAGAGACGCGGCGTGCCGAGTCTCTGCACCAGATCCCCTCCCCGTCCGCCACGCAGAATCTTCCAATTCCGGCGCATGCGGTGTAAGCTTCGCAATTCACTTCTATTGAGTGGTAGCAAAAGACATGCCCAGAAATCTAGCGCAACACTGGATGGTATTGTTCCTTCTTTCCGCCGCCTGCTCCGCATCGCCCACGGCTGCGCCGAAAGCTGTAACCGCTCCGCCGCCCGTGGCCACCCTGGCCGACAAACCGCTCTCCGAGCGCGTTGTCGCCTACCAGATCGACGCCCGCTTCGACGCCGTCAAGCACACCGTCGACGCCACCGAGGTTCTCACTTATCGCAACCTCACCGGCCAGCCACTGGACACGTTTCCCTTTCATCTTTACCTCAACGCCTTCAACCCCAAATCGACTTTCGTCAAGGGAGCCCACAGTGACCGGATCGACGACAAATGGAAGGAAGAGTACCGCGCCTCCGCCGAAGTGAAGTCGTTGTCGGTCGAAGGCATGGGCGATCTCACTTCTCAAATCAGGTTCGTGTCTCCGGACGACGGCAATGCTGACGACCGCACCGTCTTTCAGATCAAGCTCCCACGGCCAATTGCGCCTAACGATTCCGTAGTATTCAAAATCGCCTTCCACGATCAGTTCGGAGAAGTCGTGGCCCGCACGGGTTACGACCACGGCTTCATGATGGGCGCACAATGGTTCCCTAAAGTCGGAGTGTGGTGGCAAGGAGCGTGGAATTGTCATCAGTTTCACGACACGACGGAATTCTTCGCCGACTTCGGTACCTTCGACGTGAAACTCACCGTGCCGCAAAACGAAATCGTTGGCGCCAGCGGCGTGCAACTCGACGAAGTCAAGAACAGTGACGGCACCAAGACGCTGACCTTCCGCGGTGAAGACATCCATGACTTCGCCTGGACCGCGCAGCCCGATTACAAGGTATTTGAGAGCGATTTCAACGGCAGCATGGGCAAAGTGAAAATCCGCCTTCTCATGCAGCCCGGACACGCAGACCAGGCCGACCGTCACATGCGCATCATGCAGGAAACCATGAAACGCTTTGATGAATGGTACGGGCCCTACCCTTATAAGCAGATCACGGTTGTCGATCCCGGAAGCATCCGCGCCGGCGGCATGGAGTATCCCACTCTGATTACGGGCGACACCAACTCGTGGCTCCCCCGGGGCATCCAGTTTCCGGAAGTCGTGGTCGAGCACGAATTCGGACACCAATATTGGTATGCGATGGTGGCCACGAACGAATTCGAAGATGCGTGGCTCGACGAAGGCATCAACAGCTATACCGAGTGCAAAATCCTCGACGACTTCCTCGGGAAGGATACGTCCGCGCTGAATCAGTGGAAGATCACGGAAAGCGACATTTCTTCGCAACGCAACGGCTACGTTTCCGCGGCCGATTTCGATCCCATGAGCCGCTTCGCCTACAAGTACCTAAACGGCAGATCCTACGGCGAAATTACCTACGGCAAGACCGCGACCGTCTTGTACACACTGGAAAAAGTGATCGGCGAAGACACGCTGAAGCGCGCTCTCCGCACCTATTTCATGCGCTACCGCTTTACTCATCCGACGAAAGAGGACTTTCTCAAAACTGTCGAGGAAGTCAGCGGCCAGAACCTACGCTGGTTCTATGATCAAGCCGTCTACGGAACCCAGGTACTCGACTACGAAGTCCTAAGCGCCCGCTCCGACCGCCTCGACTGGTACGTGGAAAAGCCGCCGGACGAAAAGAAAGGCGAAACAGCATATGAAGACACGGTCGTCATCCATCGCAAAGGCGATTTCATTTTCCCGGTCGATGTCCTGATTAAATTCGACAACGGTGAATCCGCTAGTGAGCACTGGGACGGCAAAGACCGCTGGGTCCGCTACAGCTACAACAAGAAAGCAAAAATCGTCTCGGCGGAAATCGATCCCGAACACAAAGTCTGGCTCGATAAGAATTTTTTCAACAACAGCTACGTCGACGAAGAAGACTCACGAGCAAGATGGAAAATCATGAACTACTGGACCTGGGCAGCGCAGATGCTGGAGCAATGTTTGTCCTGGCTGGCATGAAGCCGCGAGCTACAAGCCCCAAGCGGTATTACTGAGAACCGAGAACTGAGAACTTTCTTCATGACCGAACACCCTGGACTCTTAACCGAAGGCTTCCGCCGCACCTGGCACTACCAGCGCGTCTTGTGGTTCATGTTCTTCATTAGCCTGGTGTTCGGCCATTTCTCTGCCGGGCCGCTGACTCACAAGCTGGATGGAGTGACGGATCACAGCCTGCAATCGCAGCGCCTCACCGGCGTGTTCGACTATGGCACGTTTTCAGCGCTGTCCTCGAATCCGGAAGTCAAGCTCTTCGAGGTGGTCGGCGTTTCGATGTCGTATGCGCTGCTGTTCTTCATCATCGTTCTGTTTCTCACCGGCGGAATTCTCGAAGCCTACCGTTCCGAACGCAAACTCACCACTCGCGAATTTTTCGAAGCCTGTGGCAGCTATTTCTGGCGCTGGGTGCGACTGCTGATCATCATGCTGATCATCATGATCCCGCTGCTGATGCTCCTCAAACCCGTGACCGACAAACCAGGCTCGATGCTGTTCAGCGCCGCGCAAGAAGAAACTGGCATCTGGCTGATGGTCCTTGGAGTGTGCGCCATCGGCCTGATCCTGATGTGTATCCGGCTTTGGTTCGACATGGCGCAGGTGCGCGCCGTCGTCGAAGAAGAAACCGGCATGTGGCGTAACGCCGGACGCGCCTTCAAACTCACCTTCAGCAATTTCGGATCGCTCTTCTGGATGTACCTTCGCATCTCCGTTGTCGGATGGCTTGTCCTGGCTCTCGGCCTCTACGTCTGGTCCAAGATGCCCCCCGCCCGTTCCCAGTTAACCTTCTTAGTCCTCGAACTGGTGGTCCTTTGCGGCTTCGGCACGCGCCTCTGGCAACGCGCCTGCGAGATGACGTGGTATCAACGAAGATTCCTGGCACCGTTGCGGGTACCGGTGCCTGTTCCAGTAGCGCCAACTCCAAGCCCGTTGCTCACGATAGCGCCGCCACCACCGGAATCATTGGGGTGACGAAGTCGAATTCCGTGCCAGGAGGATCATCGCCTACGCCCATCCATGTGCAAGGCCTGACTCCCCTGATTGAAGTCTTCGACATGCCGACCGCGCTGGCGTTTTACCGCGACGTGATCGGCTTCGAAGTTACGATGCAATCGCGTCCGGGCGAAGACTTCGATTGGTGCCTGCTTCGCATGGACGGCGCCGAACTGATGCTCAACACGGCCTATGAAAGGCAGGAACGCCCCGCCGTTCCCGGTCCCGCGCGATGGGCCGGTCATAGCCACACGACACTATTCTTCGCTTGTTCCAACCTCGACGACGCTTACCGGCATTTGCTATCCAAGGGCCTCGCTGTGGACGAGCCGGTCGTCCGCGCATATGGCATGAGGCAGTTGAATGTAGTCGATCCGGACGGATACGGCCTGTGCTTTCAATATCCGGTAGAGTAGCCTTGACCTCTCCGCTGCTAGAATCTCCCCAATGAAGAAACCGTCCCCAGCGCTGCTTGTGCTTCTCCTGGCTGCCACTCTCCAGGCCGCCGAAGAGCCCAAGCTCAGTCCGTTGCCCGTGGCTGTTTCCAACAACGCCGTAGCCATCACCCATGCGGGCAAGGAATCCCAGATTTTCTCCTTCATGGGCATCGGCCCCAAGAAGACCTGGGACGCTATCACCACCAAGGCCTTCGCCCTTGACCTCCCTACCGGCAAGTGGACTGAAGTCCGCACCGTCCCCGGAGTGGCTGGGCGCCTCGCTGCTTCCGCTGCCGCCGTGCGCGACCAGATCGTCCTGGTGGGCGGCTACGTAGTGGATTCCCAGGGCGGCGAGATTACCGTCCCCGACGTAAACATTTATTTCCCCGACGAAAATCACTGGTACCGCGCCGAAGACACTCCCGTGCCCGTTGACGATTCCGTTATTGGCGTCTATCGCGACCGCTATGTCTATCTCGTCAGCGGATGGTCGAAGACCGAGCCCACGAACAAGGTCCAGATTTACGACGTCGAAAAAAATAAGTGGATGGAAGCCACTCCGATTCCCGGCACGCCGGTCTTCGGACACTCAGGGGGTCTCGTCGGCGACACCATCGTCTACATTGACGGCGCTTACAAGAATCCCAGCGGCGCGAATCCTAAGTACGTGGCCTCGAACGAGTGTTGGATGGGCAAGATCGCCAAAGGCGATATCAGCAAAATTGAATGGACCAAGCTCCCTGACCATCCCGGTCCGGCCCGCTATAGGATCGCCGCAGGTGCCTCGGAAAAGGGAGACAAGATTTACTTCTCCGGCGGAACCGCGAATCCCTACAACTACAACGGCATCGGCTACGACGGAAAGCCCTCGGAGCCTTCCCCCGTCACCTTTGCTTTCAACCTGAAGAGCGGTAAATGGGAGACGATCAGCGAAAACACGCCTGACCCCGTCATGGATGAGCGCGGCCTGCTGGTAACGCACCGCGGTCTGGTTCTTGTCGGCGGCATGGAAAAAGGCCAGAACGTAATCCCCAAAGTCGCAATTGTCAAAACCTCCCCTGCGAAGTAACCTAAATTCAGCCCATACGGGCGGTTGTCCCTGGGGTTTCCTGTGCTCGATGCACAGCGTACCCGCCCCGGCATCACGCGAGCGGGTGGCGCCAATCACGGCAGAGCTTCTCCCGCGGTCTTTCCATACTCATAGCCGCATTTCCTGCGGTGTTCCTAGCGTTTGACCATCCGTTCTCAAAATAGAATTCGGAGGCTAAAGCCTATGCCCACAGTTATGGAACCGCCCAAGACGAACCCGGCGGCGGATTATATTTCACAAATCATCAACCTGGTGAAAGCCAAGAACCCCGCGGAACCGGAATTCCATCAGGCCGTGCTGGAAGTGTTCGAATCTCTGCGCCTCGTGCTGGAACGCCACCCCGAATATCAGGACGCAAAGATTCTCGAACGCATCACCGAACCCGAGCGAGTCTTGATGTTCCGCGTCCCGTGGTTCGACGACAAAGGCAAAGTGCAAGTCAACCGCGGATTCCGCATTGAGATGAACAGTGCCATCGGCCCTTATAAGGGAGGACTGCGTTTCCATCCTTCGGTGAATCTCGGCATCCTGAAATTCCTCGCCTTCGAACAAGTTTTCAAAAACTCCCTGACCACGCTTCCCATGGGCGGTGGCAAGGGCGGAAGCGATTTCGATCCCAAGGGCAAGAGCGATAACGAAGTGATGCGCTTCTGCCAGAGCTTCATGACCGAACTCGCGCGCCACATCGGACCCGATACCGACGTCCCTGCCGGCGACATCGGCGTAGGAGGACGCGAAATCGGATTCATGTTCGGTCAGTACAAACGCCTGCGCAATGAATTCTCCGGAGTCCTCACGGGTAAAGGCCTGGCCTGGGGCGGTTCCCTGATTCGGCCAGAAGCCACCGGCTATGGCTGCGTCTACTTCGCCGAAGAAATGCTGAAGACCCGCAAGCAGACGCTGGAAGGCAAAGTTTGTCTCGTTTCCGGCAGCGGCAACGTTTCTCAGTACACCGTCGAAAAACTGCTCGACCTCGGCGCAAAGCCGGTCACGCTCTCCGACTCCGACGGCGCCATCTATGACGCTGACGGCATCGATCGCGAAAAGCTCGCCTTCGTCATGGACCTCAAGAACAACCGCCGCGGACGCATCAAGGAGTACACCGACAAATTCAAGAAGGCCATCTACAGCGCCACCGACAAGAAACTCGACCACAACTGGCTGTGGGCAATTAAAGCCGATTGCGCTTTCCCCAGCGCCACCCAAAACGAAATCAACGCCAAAGACGCAGCGGATCTCATTAAGAACGGCGTGCAGGTCGTGAGCGAGGGAGCCAACATGCCGAGCACCCTCGAAGCCACCCGCATGTTCCTCGACGCAAAAGTCCTCTATGGTCCAGCCAAGGCCGCCAACGCCGGCGGCGTAGCCACCTCAGGACTCGAGATGTCGCAGAACAGCATGCGCCTCTCCTGGACTCGTGAAGAAGTGGACGATCGCCTCCACAAGATCATGATCTCCATCCACAAAGCCTGCTACGAAACGGCCGAAAAATATGGCACGCCCGGCAACTACGTAAACGGAGCCAATATCGCAGGCTTCCTGAAGGTCGCGAACTCGATGCTGGATCAGGGACTGGTGTGAGCGCAAAGTACGCCTTTGCGATTGGCGGGGAGGAACTACCTCCCCGTTTTCTTATTTCGATAAACTCCGTTTCTTACCAGGCTTAGTATTCCAATGCGGAGAGCAACCCTCTTCGTTTGCAGTATGGGCGTTGACTCCAAGGCAAAGCAAACAACCCGCGTTTTGTGTCTGGTAGTAAGCGGCTTCATGTTCGCCTGGGGTGTCTGGCACCTCGTCGGCGATCTGCGATAGCCGCGGATCGACATTCTTAGGGCAACTGCCTTGGCTCAAATCTCTGCGTGACCGCAAGAGTAAGGAAGATGTGATAAAGTAAGGAATCGGAATCCCATGACCAAAGAAGCCAAAATTACGAGCAAAGGCCAAATCACCGTTCCTGTCGAAGTCCGCCGGATCCTGGGCGTTCGACCGGGCGATCGGTTGCGCTTCGAAAGCGATAGCAACGGGGTGCGTATCCGGCCGGTGCGAAGTGCAAGCGTATTCGACAAGTACTGCGGCATTGGCACTCCGGGGATTCCATCGGGCAGGAAGGGCATCAACCGATGGCTGCGAGAAATGCGCGGTCATAACGACTGACCATGACCTCCGCGGTCGACACCAACATCATTGTCGCTTTGTGGAGCCAGGACTCTAGTCTGAAGTTGGCTGCCCGTGCCGCACTCGTAGCCGCTTTGCAGCGTGGAAATCTCATCGTGGCGGCCCCCGTCTTCGCAGAACTGCTGGCTGCTCCAGGTCGAACGGAGGACTTCATTAACACCTTCTTTGAAGACACGGGAATTGCGGTGGATTGGGAATTGGGTGAAGAGATATGGCGATCTGCCGGCAAAGCTTTTCGCGGCTATGGAGAACGCCGCCGGAGTCATCGCGATTTCGCCACTCGACGGATTCTCGCCGATTTTCTGATCGGCGCTCACGCCGCTGTTCACGGTTATCGACTCCTCACGATGGATGAGCGCCTTTATCGAGCGGCATTCCCAACGTTGCGGGTCGACAGCATCTGACTCTACGACGACAGCGGTGTTGGCGGGTCAGCCTCTCACGCTCGCCTCGCCAACTGTCCGTTACGCCCGTAACTTCTTGGTTATTGCGCGCCTCAATTACTGTTTACTCTGATAGCATTTTCCCATCTCCCCCGTGCGATCCGGCGCGGTGACTGACTTGTCTGTCAAAATGAGCGTCTGTGCACGATAACGGGCAACCAGAATCCGCAGACCAGGAACTGCTCAGCCGGCCCATCCGAGATCTCGGGCTGAAGCTGGAGGGGTCGCCGGTGGAGCGGTTTGTCGAGCAGCTCTATCGGGAACTCGACGCCAAGGGGCTGACGAAGTTTCGGCCTGCTTGCTATCTGACCGACGAGTGGGGATGTCCGTCCGGCGAGCCGGTGATCGGGATTCCGTTTTACCTGGCGCATGCGACGCTGGCCGAATTGGAGAAACAGGCGCACGATCTGGAAGATGCGCGAGAAATCATGATGTACCTGCGACACGAAGCCGGCCACGCTTTCACCTATGCGTACCGGCTGCACAACTCGGCGGAGTGGAAGCAGTTGTTCGGGCCGTTTCGTCGTCCGTATCGCGACAATTACCGTCCAGCGCCGTTTTCGCGCGACTATGTCCGACATTTGCCGGGATGGTACGCGCAAAAGCATCCGGACGAGGACTTTGCCGAAACTTTCGCGGTCTGGTTAACGCCGCGTTCGAATTGGCGCAAGCGCTATCGGGGATGGGCGGCCCTCGAAAAACTTCGTTATCTTGACCGCCTTGCGCGGAAGGTCGGGCGCAGCGATCCGCCGCGGCGTAGGGGGCAAACCGACATCACGGTCGACGAAATGGAGACTACCGTCGGCGCCTTTTACCATCAGGCCGCGCGGGAAGAAGTCGGAGTGGCTGAGCTCGTACCCGACACCGACCTGCAAGATATTTTCCGGGTGTCCAAGAGAAGCAAAAGTGGGCGCCCAGTCCAGGAGTTTTTGCACAAACATCGCAAGGCGGTCATCGACAAAGTAGCCCACTGGACCGGCGCACAGCGGCCTCTGATCAGGACGCTGCTCGAAAGAATTGAAGAGCGCGCAGGGAAACTGGACCTTCGCGCCGATCAATCGCGGGAAGCCGAACATCTGGCCGAGCTGACTGCGTATATGACCGCGATGGTCATGACTTATGTAGCGAAAGGAAAGTTTATTCAGCCGTGAAAAACAGGTGTCAGGTCTCAGGTCTCAGGCGTCAGGAAACCGAGGCCCATCGTTCGCAAGGTTTACCTGAGACCTGACACCTGTGACCTGAGACCTAAACTATGATTGCCGCAAAACTTAAAGTCGCTCTGTTGTACGACGGGTGGAACGAAGACCCGGTCGCGGCCGCGGTTAAGGAAGACGATCCGCCGGCGCGCAAGACCCGTCACAAGAAGACCAAGAAGAAACGCAAGGAAATGACGGACCGCGAAGAGATCTTCGAGGCTCTGGCCAAACTCGGCCACGAGCCTTCCTACTTCGAGCTGGACGGGCGTCCGCAGTCTTTGCATTCGCTCGCCCGTTGCGATGCCGATCTGATTTTTAACCTGACCGAGTCGTTTGACGGCGACGACACCAAAGAGATGAACGTGGTCGCCTACGTCGATCTGTTGGGGATCCCCTTTACCGGTGCCGGTCCGCACGCGATTTTTCTGGCGCAGGACAAATCGATTGCCAAGAAAATTTTTGCCTTCCACAACATCAAGACTCCGTTCTTCGCTACTTCGTATCGCGGACACATCGGGCACGCCCACGACATTTCCTTCCCCCTCATCGTCAAGCCCAGTCTGGAAGACGGCTCCATCGGCATCGACGTGGGCGCGGTCGTGACCAACATCAAAGAAATGATGGAGCGCATTCAGTACATTCAGGATGAATTCGATTCGCCCGCGCTGATCGAGGAATACATCGAAGGCCGCGAGATCTATGCGGGAATTCTCGGCAGCTACGAAAGCGCGCAGGTATTGCCGCTGGTCGAACTGGATCTATCGCGTCTACCCGAGGGCACTCCGAAGATCGCGACCTACGACGTGAAGTTCGAAAAGAATACAGAAGTCTACAAGCTCACGAAGTCCGCCCTGGCCGAAGACTTGGACGAAGAAACTACCAAGCGGCTTTCTGACACCGCGTTGGCCGCCTATCGCGCCCTTAAACTGCGCGATTACGGACGCATCGATATGCGGCTGGCGCCGAATGGCGACGTGTACGTGATCGAAGCCAACCCCAATCCGTGGCTGGCCAGCCGTCAGGAGTTCGCCATGGCGGCGCGCGCCGCCGGACGGTCCTACACCGAACTGATTGGTGAGATCGTGGAATTGGCAATGGCCCGCTATCCAAAGGCAGGATTCGCAAATGGAGCGGGCAGCTAACGCCAGACCGTAGCCGAGGGAGGCGATTGGACGCCGCCCTGATGGCGGCGATACATTCCTACTTGGCCACAGCCTTCGCTGCCGGTTTGAGCTTTTCGAAGATCTCCTCAGCTCGCTGGATCGCTTCCTGCACGTTCTCGCAAATGTTTTCCGGCCCGATCAACTCGGCAAACTCTGACTGTTGGATCAACTGCAAGGGTTGTTCGCGCGCACCGCAAACGATCAGCTCTCGCCGGCTGGCCTTCAGGGTGTGTGCGACTTCCTCCAATGCGAATAGTCCGGTGGCATCAAGCGCGGTCATATTACGCAGACGAATCACGACCACCGGCGGCAGGGCGTGGATATTTTCCGTCACCACGGAAATCTTGTCGGTCGCGCCAAACAGGAAGGGGCCGTGGATGCGGAATATGGTCGCGTAGTAGGGGATATCCTTGTCTTGCAAAATGTGGACGCGTCCGTCTTCGATGTAATCGTCGGTGACCTGCGAAACTGTTGTAGTCGCGGCGACGCGGCTGATGAAGAGCAACGCCGCCAGGATCATCCCCGCCTGGACAGCGACGGTGAGATCGGCGAACACGGTCAGCGCAAAAGTCACCAGCCACACGCTGATATCGGTTCGGGTCAACCTGAGCAGCGACGGAATCTCGAGCCACTCGCCCATGTTGTAGGCGACGACCATCAGGATGCCCGCCAGTACCGCCATCGGAACAAAACTGACCACCGGCGCGGCAAATAACAAAATCGCAAGTAGGGTGAGCGAATGAATCATTCCGGCCACCGGCGACTGCGCACCGGCGCGAATGTTAGTGGCAGTGCGCGCGATGGCGCCCGTCGCCGGCAGTCCGCCGAACATAGGCGACACCACGTTGGCGAGTCCCTGCGCCACGAGTTCGACATTGGGATTGTGGCGGTCGTTGCTCATGCGGTCAGAAACCACGGCCGACATCAGCGACTCGATCGCGCCCAGCATGGCAACGGTCAAGGCCGGTCCGATCAATCCATGGATCAGTTCCGGCCGAAATACAGGAATGTCGAAATGCGGTAAGCCGCTGGGAATCTGGCCAAAGCGCGTGCCAATGGTTTCCACCGGCAAATGGAAAATTCTTACGGCGGCGGTGCCCACCAACATGGCCACGATCGCACCCGGGATGCGATTCGAAATTCCACGGCAGATCGCAATGATCAGCACGGTCGCCACCGCCAGCGCCGCAGCGTCGTAGGAAAGGGTCGGGAAGCTGTGCGCGAGCGCTTTCATGCGCAGCCAGAACTCGCCGGGAACTTTGTCCAGATGCAGGCCGAAAAAGTCTTTAACTTGCGTGCTGGCAATCAGGATCGCGATGCCGTTGGTAAAACCAATCACGATGGGCCGGGGAATAAACTTTACGGCCGCGCCCATGCCGGTCAGGCCCATGATGATGAGCATCAAGCCGGCCATCATGGTGCAGAGGAACAGCCCGTCGATGCCGTGAGCCGCGATGATCCCGGCAATCACAACCACAAAAGCGCCCGTCGGCCCACCAATCTGCGTCTTCGAACCGCCGAGAAGAGAAATCAGAAAGCCGGTGACGATGGCGCAATAGATTCCGGCTTGCGGCGTTAGGCCGGACGCAATCGCAAAAGCCATCGCCAGTGGCAGCGCGACCAATCCCACTGTGATGCCCGCCAAGAGGTCGTGCAGAAACTTCTTGAGGTTGTAATCGCGCAGGCAGATTACCGACTTCGGCAACCAGGCTTCAGGTAGGAAAGAGCTAGCCATTCGATACCATTATCGCAGCGCGCCCAAACAAAGCAGGAATCCAAAGGACACGGTAGTAACGAGCATGAAATAATCGGCCCGTGAGTTGCCCGATCTGCAATGTCCGGAAGGAAAAGCGATTTTGTCCGGCCGTCCACGGACAGATTTGCGCCCAGTGTTGCGGGGAGCAGCGGGAAGTAACGCTGGACTGCCCCAGCGATTGCCCCTATCTGCAGCAGGCGCGGGAACATGAGAGACATCGTAACTCTGGAGCTCTCGACCCTGCAGAGTTGTTTCCCAAAATCGAGATCGACGAGCAGTTTCTTTACGAACGCGAACACCTGCTGCTGGGACTTAGTTTCGCGGTGGCCAAAAGCGCCCGTGCCAACCGCAGCCTGACGGACCGCGATCTGATCGCGGCTTTGATTTCGTTCGCCAAAAAGTACGAGACGCTGGTCAATTCCAGCCTTATCTACGAACAGCGCACGCCGAACCTGGAACACCAGGCCATCGTGAGGGAACTGGAAGAGATGGTAAAGGGATTTCGGGATGCCGAACAGGAACACATGGCCCCGAACCGGCTGCGCGATTCCGAAGTGCTGAAAGCGCTGGTATTTTTGCTGCGTCTGGGGGTGGCTCGCACGTCGGGCCGGCCGAAGTCGCGGGCATTTCATCGACTTCGTTCTGGCGCAGTTCCCGGAGAGCCAATCTACCGTTGCCGCCCTGGACGACGCGGGCAGTCGTATCGTCGTTCCCTGATCAAGCCTCGCGATCGAGACGCCGGACAACCTGCCCCGCCGGCAGTGCAGCGAGCAGTTCCCGCGCGGTCTTTCCCATCCCCGGATGAACCGATGCGGGAGCGATTTCCGCCAGCGGTTCCAGCACAAATCGCCGTTCGTGCATCGCCGGATGAGGGATCTTCAAACCCCGTTCGTCTACCACTCGATCGCCAAAAAAGACGATATCGATATCAATCAAACGCGGCCCTTTATCCCGTAAACGCAATCGCCCCATTTCCTGTTCGATGGCTAGGACGTTCTTCAGCAACTCCAACGGAGACAAGCTCGTTTTCAGGGCCACCACGCAGTTCAGGAACCAGGGCTGGTCGCGAAGTTCCACGGGTTCGGCTTCGTAGAAACTGGAAACTGCTTTCATCGGGCCTGATTCCTTGAGTCGCTCAATCGCCCCTTGAAGATTGCCACGGCGGTTTCCTAGATTCGAGCCCAAAGACAGATAGACCAGGTCAGACACGAGTCACCTTCTCGCCTTTCTGCCTGGAGCCGCGGCGGAGTGGCATGGGCCCTGATGGCTGCTCATTGTACGTGACGGCCTCGGTGCGATTAGGTTCGGAATGCGATCCGACCCCAGCCATGTGCAGTCGGGAGTAATCCCGCGCAAAACGAAAGTTATCTCGGTGGAGTCGCCCGTCCCGGTACCTTGGTGACTTTAAACCTGTTCCTCCCGTCGTTAGTATCGTATTCGATGATGACCCTCGAATCGCTGCTCATCAGTAAGGATGCGGCATTGCTCGGAGTGCTGCGTCCCACGCTGGAGAAATTAGCGGTCAACGTAGAGGTCTGCTCGGGAATCCAGACCGGCACCGAAATGCTTCGGAAACGGAAGTTTGATGCGGTCATCGTCGACTGCGACGACATGCAGGGTGGGGTCGCTCTCCTGACGTCGTTGCGCGCGACCCAGAGCAACGGTAATTCGGTCTCATTCGCGGTGCTGAACGGCCAAACCACCACCCAGGAAGCTTTCCAGATCGGGGCCAATTTTGTGCTTCAGAAGCCCTTGACGCCACTGAATGCGACTCGCTGCTTCAACGCCGCGCTGAATTTCATGGTACGGGAGCGCCGCCGCTACTTCCGCCATCCGGTGGAAATGGCGATCACTATCGTTCTGCCGGAAGGCCGGGAACTCGATGGCACTTCTACCAACTTGAGCGAAGGCGGGATGGCGATTCGGGTCACCGCCAAGCTCCCCAAAGACGTTGTGTCCAGTTTTCGGTTTATCCTTCCCGGTTCCGATTCACCTCTCGAACTTCGCGGCACTACCGCTTGGGCGGACGGATCGGGTAACGCCGGTATCAGGTTCGTCGAGGTACCTCAAGCCTCCCAGTGTCTGTTGGACAGGTGGCTGACCGATCGTCTGCAGGATGAACTTCCCGTCCAACTGCAAGCCCACCTGAAAGAATAGCCTCCAACCGCTTTTTCGCCCCGAATCCAGTTTGAAACTTTTCGCAGGCGCGGGCGTGTGTCAATCTGGGTGAAGTTCTCCAGAGAGACTTCCATGATCACCATCGACGAGAGAATCGCCAAAACCCAACGGCTGCTACGGCGCCTCCAAGACGATCAGCCTTATCTCCGCGCTCGTTTATCCTCGCTTGGCGCGGAGCACCGGCAAGACGCGAGCGCCTTTGCGGACCGCGTCCGCGTGGAAGCCGAAGCGGAACTGCGCCGCCTGCTCGCTGAACGCGGCTTGCCCTACGACTGGAATATGCCCCAGCCCGCGGATTGAGAGGGTTTGATGGTAGAGACGCACGGCTCGCCGCGCCTTCTGCCGACTGCGGCTGATCTGATGCGGAGTTAGACTAGACCCGCCGCATCTCTAGCACGAAGGCATTCTGCTAGACGCTTAAGCTGGCGGCGAGGGCCGGAGTGGTAGTCGGGTGGCTCTCGTTCAGTGTGGTTTCTTCCCAGTAGGATTTATCTCGCAGCAAACGCGAGACCAGCGCTGTGTGCATGGCGTGCCCGGCGCGATCTGCCACCACAGATCCCAGAATCTGCTTCCCAATCAGGGCCAGGTCGCCGATCAGATCGAGCACTTTGTGCCGAACAAATTCATCCTTAAACCGTAAGCGGCGGGTTGAGCACTGCGTCGCGGCTCAGCACAATCGCATTCTCCGTGGACGCACCCCGGATGAGCCCCTGTTGCCGCATGGCTTCGGCTTCGTGCATGAAGCCGAAAGTGCGGGCGGGCGCGATCTCCCGCAAGTAGCTGCCGTTCGTCAGTTGCACGCAAAATGTCTGGCGACCGATCTTCGGGTGGGGAAAATTGATGGAGTACGACACAGAATAGGTGTTTGCCGGATAGATCGCGATGAACTTGTCCCCTTCGCGAAGTTCAAGCTCGCGCGCAATTCGAAGATAAGTCCTCGTTCTGCGCTGTGGCCGGATACCCGCCTTCTGAATCATCTCTACGAATGGGCGAGCGCTGCCGTCGAGGATGGGCAACTCAAGGTTGTCGAGTTCCACGATCGCGTTGTCGATGCCCGCGCCAATGAAGGCGGACAAGAGGTGCTCGGTGGTGGAGATCAGGACACCCCTCTTCATTAGGCTGGTCGCATAGCTGACGCGGGCGACATTGCGGCCGCTGGCTTCGATCTCAAAGCCGTCAAGGTCGGTGCGGCGGAACACGATGCCGGTACCAGCGGGAGCAGGCAGAATCTGCAACGTGACCGGAGCTCCGCTGTGGAGACCAACTCCTGCGCAGGTTACGGCAGTACGAATTGTCTGCTCGTGTGTCAAAAGTGAGGGAATTAAGTGTTTGAGTACTCATTAGTTTACGGCCTAAGGAGAGTTTTGCGCAGTGGCAAAAAAGCCACACTACGTGGCCAATCTGAAGGCAAAACGGCTAAAGTATTCAGGAAAAAGCCAGATCATTGCCGGTAGCAACCAGGGTTCTAGCCCGAAAGTACCGTGAATTCGCCCGCCGCTCACTTCTTTTTCGGAGGCGCCAAGGGGTCGTAATCCACGGTGGCCTGGAAGATGGAGTCATCCATGGACAGGTTGTAATGGGCGGTTCGGATGAACCGTTGATGTGAGATTTCGCCATTGTAAGTGCGGGTAATCGAAAGCGGCGTCATGATCCCCTGCACCAGACGATAGTTATCGAAGATCTCTTCCTCAATGTTTTTCTGCTTGTCTTCGGGATCGCGCCACGTGAAGCTTGTTTTCAGCGGCAGATGTGAATTCTGATCCAGGTAGATGGTCACAGCGTCGTTCTGCTTGTTGAGCAGAGTCACCGAATCGGTGGGCTTGCCATCGACGATTTGCATCCCGTCATAGAAAAACTGCATGCCGGGATCTTTCATCCAGACGCGAACCACCGCATCGAGCGAATGCCGGCGCCTGCGCAGATAGGCCGTCAGGTCGTCTTTGTCCTGCTCCGACGTGCCCTTGTTGGTGGTCTCGTATCCCTTGTCGCCGTTGTGGACGACGATCAGGTCGGCCTTCCCCTTCTTACTCACCGTGATCACGCCAACCGAATCGAACAGAGGGAGAGGAATGAAAACGGTGCCGCGGCCGATGACCTCCAGGCGATCCTTGTCGGTAAAAGTGCGAAACTGCCGATACTGCGCGCCGGCGCCTCGGCTCTGCCCGTGGTAGATGGTGTACCAGCGCCCGTCCTCCGCCAGATTCTGAGCCTCAAGATAGGCCTGTCCGCCGAGGGCGGTGATCGCCTGATCGAGCAAAATGTGCGCTTTGCGGGAGTTCTCAGAATCGGCCGGATTCGCCGCAGGCGCCGTCGTGACCGTCGACGGAGGCGGCGGAGCCGATCCGAGCTGAGCGGCGGCGAACGTGGAAAGCAGGAGAATCGCGGAGAATATGCGCATGAGCTAATCAGTTAGAAGCGATCCGTTGGATTTTAGCTGTCTTGAAGGGGTCGCCTGGCAGTTAAGATTAGCACCGTCCTGACTGGAGGGGCTGGACCCCGGGTAGCATTCTTGCATTTTCATGCGATACACTCCCTCCCGTCCTTTGAGGAGGCATCTATGGGACAGCAAACTCCGACTGATCTTGTCCGGAAGGCTTCAACGTTGTCGACCTTGTGGGGCATTGCGCTCATCATCTTGGGCATACTGGCGGTGGGATCGCCTTTTCTAGCCGCCGTTGCGGTCAACGTGTTTGTCGCCTGGCTGATCGTTTTGGCAGGCGTGGTCCACTTGACCGTCGCTTTTCATAAGCGAGAAGCAGGCAGTCTGATCTGGAGACTGCTGGTCGGACTCGCTTATATCACCTTTGGCGGATACCTTATCGCCCGTCCAGCCCTGGGTGTGGCGACACTCACGTTGGTGCTGGCATCGCTCTTCCTAGTGGAGGGCATTTTGAACATCGCCCTCTTCTTCAAAGTGCGCACGGTGCAAGGCTCCAGCTGGCTCCTGATCGACGGGATCATTACCCTGCTCTTAGGGTTGATGATCTACACGCAATGGCCATCGAGTTCCGCCTGGGCGATAGGAACACTGGTCGGGGTGAGTATGATCGTCAGCGGAGTCACGCGGGTATTTATGTCGTTGGCGGTACGCAAGGCCACCGACACGATCTCGTCGAAGTTGGCGGCGTAGCCAGTCTGCCAACATTTGGGAGAACGGCCTCACCGAGAGCGAAAATCCAACGCCTTGGGGTAGGTGTGTCCGTGAGACGGCGTGTTTTTACCCTCGTGAACGGAGGAAGACAGTAATGCCAAGGCGCGATTGCGTTAGGAGATGCGTCCCGCCGTCCCGCGTGCACCCCTGTCATCACTGCCCTCATCATTTCTGGTGAATACCTTCGTTTTCTGTACTTGAGGTGATGTGTATCGCCGCCGTACCGATTTTTGATTTTCTCCCCATCTCCCTGACTCCGTGTTGAAATAGATCTTCGTATGTCCGATCCATCTTTCCCGGCCACCATCGAGACCGATCATCCCCATGAAGTCTGGATCATCCAGCCCCCACGGCGGAGGTGGTGGCTGCATATCGTGCTGCTGCTGGCGACGTTTATTACGACCATGGCGGTCGGATCGCGCATTCAGTCCAATTTCGCTCAGCGACAGCCTACGTTCTCGCTAAGCGATGACAGTCCGTTCTTCCCCATCGATTGGGTTTCCCACCCTTCGGAGTTGTTGGCGGGCCTCCCGTTTTCCCTGACGCTGATGTTCATCCTGCTCGCGCACGAGATGGGGCATTATCTCTACGCGCGACACTATCGAGTTTACGCGACGCTTCCTTATTTCGTACCTTTTCCAAGTTTGATCGGAACGCTCGGCGCTTTCATCCGCATCAAGAGCCCGATCCCGTCGCGGGCCGCACTGTTTGACATCGGGATCGCCGGACCGATTGCTGGATTTATTCCGGCCAGCATCGCAATGTTTGTCGGACTCTCGCTTTCGCAACCGGCCACGCCACACGATTCCCAATTCCTGCAACTGGGATTTCCGTTGGGGTTTCATCTGGCTGCGCGGATGTTGCACATGCCCGCGGCGCTCTCTTCGCTCTCACTACACCCGGTGGCAGCGGCTGCCTGGGTGGGAATGTTCGCGACCGCGTTGAACCTGCTGCCAGGGGGCCAACTCGACGGCGGCCACATCGTGTTTTCGATTTCACCGCAGATTCATCGTGCGGTCTCGTTCCTCACCGTGCTGGCACTCATTCCACTGGCAAAGTATTTCTGGACAGGATGGCTGCTCTGGTCGGTCCTGCTAGCAATGACGATGAGGCATCCGCCAGTTCCCCGCGAGCCCGCCGTCGCTGGCGGTCGCCGGTGGGTCGCAGTTTTTGGAGTGTTGATGCTGGCGCTGTCGCTTACTCCCGCCCCGTTCGCCCACAGTTCCGGCCACGAAGTGTGGCCGGAGATCAGAGATGGAGCGCGCGACAGTATGCATTCGCTACAACAAAGTGTGCGCGACTGGCTACATCGCCGGTAGGTAGGCCCGCTCACAGGTCGAAGTTCGCGGCGGACTCACATCAGCCACACCGCATCCACATCCACAACGACCTGCGTCCGCGGGATTTTGCGGGCAGCTGCTTCGGCTAACATTCCGCGCAGCAGTGCATTCATCTTCTCCCGGCTCGGAGACTTCAAAATAAAGTGATAGCGGTAATCGCGCTTCAGGCGGGTGATGGGCGCGGCGGCGGGGCCGAGCACGCGGATGCCTTCGTGCCGGGTCTTCTCGAACCATCGGCCCAGTTCGCCCGACCAGGTGAGCGCCTCGTCCAGCTTTTCGCTGCGGATCAGGACATTTGCAATCGCGTTGTAGGGTGGATAGTGCATCCAGGCGCGAAACTGAAGTTCCTTGTCGTAGAAGCCGGTGAAATCATGACGCGCGGCAAATTGCACGGCGTAGTGATCGGGAAAATAGGTTTGCAGGACGACCTTGCCCGGCGACTGTCCGCGTCCCGCGCGGCCTGCGACCTGGGTGAGCAGTTGGAAGGTCCTTTCGGCGGCGCGAAAATCCGGTAGAGCCAGCGCCATATCCGCGCCGACCACGCCCACCAGGGTCACGCCGTGGATGTCGTGTCCCTTGGCGATCATCTGGGTGCCGACGAGCATGTCGAGCTCGCCTTCGTTCAGAGCGTTCAGGGCACGCTCGAAATCTTCGCGTCCTTTCACGGTGTCGCGATCTAGACGGCCGATGCGTGCGGTCGGGAACATGCCGTGCAGAAGTTCTTCCAGTTTTTCGGAGCCGGTGCCGACGAAGTACACATACTCGCTGCCGCAATGCGCACACTTATTTGGAATGTGGGCAACGTGTCCGCAATAATGACATTCCATTTTGCGTTCGCGTTTGTGGTGGGTCATGGAAACGGCGCAGTTCTTGCATTGCAGGGTCTTGCCGCAAGCCCGACAGAGCACAACCGGAGAGTATCCACGCCGGTTTAAAAGAACCATGACCTGTTCTTTC
Organism: uncultured Acidobacteriota bacterium; assembly: GCA_963799305.1. Taxonomy (GTDB): domain Bacteria; phylum Acidobacteriota; class Terriglobia; order Terriglobales; family Acidobacteriaceae; genus Acidiflorens. Next base: position 448,145 of record CAWCWX010000014.1, read on the forward strand.
TTTTCCAGACGCTCGCGAATTTCTTCCGCCAGTTTGCGTGAGATGACTTGCTCCTGGCCGGTCTCCTGAAACTCGACTCGCATGTCGATAATTTCAACTTCCGGCAGGGGACGCTGCTCTACGCGATCCGGCAACCCCAGCAGCGCATACTTATTTTTCTTCGCGTTGTAGTACGACTCGAGCGAGGGCGTGGCCGAGCCGAGTACGACCACGGCACCAGCCATTTTCGCCCGCATGACCGCGACGTCGCGCGCGTGATAGCGCGGCGTTTCTTCCTGCTTGTAGGAAGAATCCTGCTCTTCATCGACGATGATCAGCGCCAGGTCGCTCACCGGAGCGAACACAGCCGAACGCGTGCCGACAACCACTCGCGCCTCTCCGCGCTTGATGCGATGCCACTGCTCGGCTCGTTCCGCATCGGTGAGGGCGGAATGCAGGATGGCAACTTCGTCTCCGAAGACCTGATGCAGATCGGCGGCCACCGCTGGAGTCAGGCCAATTTCGGGAACCAGCAGGATTGAAGACCTCCCCTGTTCCAGCACCTGACGCATCGCGGCGAGATACACCGCAGTCTTCCCTGACCCGGTGACGCCGTGCAGCAGCATCCCGCTGAACTTACCGGCTACGACGCTGCTTTGAATTTGGCGCAACGCTTCCTTTTGCGCTGGGCTCAACTCGAAGTCGACCACGGTTCGTCGTAGTTTGATTCGCGAGACGGCGAAATCCTGCGGCTCGTCCATGAGTTCGACTAGTCCTCGGCGAACGAGAGTGCTGAGGGTCGTACGCGGGACGTCGAGTCCCCGCAAAGCTTCCACCGGCACCTTGCCGCCTGCTGCCGCTAGGACGTCGATCAGCGCGCGCTGATTGTCATTGAGTTTGCCCGTGTGGGGACGGTTTGTGTGGGGACGGGTCTCTGACCCGTCCAGCGGAGGCGAAGCCTCGACCCCCAAAAGCACTGCAACTTTGACCGTGCGCGCCGCATCCCGTGCCGCGGACACATCCTCGCGCGTAATCCACTTCTTGCGCACCATCCCGGCGAGCAGCGCTTTAGGAACGCGGGTTGCGCCGCGCAGACTTTCTTCGCGCACATCCTCGCGCTCGGCCAGATAGTCGAGCACGCGGAACTCAACAAACTGCTGTTCCGGTGTCCGCTGCGACCGCGCTGGAGATCCCGACATCCCCGCCAGATGCAACGCCATATGCCCGGCGTCGGTGATGCGATACGTAATCGCCCGTTTGAACTCGGCCGACAGCGGGAGCATGGTCCGGAATACTTCTCCGAGCGGCGCGAGATAGTAATCGGCAATCCACTTCCCCATCTTCAGCAGTTGTTCGTCTAGAACGGGCGTGAGGTCGAGCGCTTCCAGGACTTTCTTGATTTTGACTGTCGGCGGACAGTCATGCAGATCAACGACGATCCCCGACATGCGCTGCTGCCGAAAGGGCACCAGCACCCGCCCGCCGATCACCGGCTCCATGCCCGGAGGAATGGCGTAGGTGAACACCATGTCGAGCGGGACGGGGAGGGCGACGTCGGAGTAGAGGGGCATCTATGGGGAGAACCTGTTTCATAAATGGTCTTGGGAAGGGCCACCGCTTCAGCCGTGCCGCTACCGGCAATAAAAATGGGGCCTTAGCCCCGAGGGCCGGACAGGATGCTCAGAGAACCATTTATGAGATCAGTTCTAATGAAATCCTATCGCATTTCCGAATACACTAAGTAGCGGAGCAACCATGGCTAAGTCGAAAAAAGTATTTGCCGTCCATCCGGGCGAGATTCTGAAGACCGAATTCATGGAACCCATGCGTATAAGCGCTTATTCCTTGGCAAAGGCGCTCAGTTTTCCCGGCATCTATGAAGTCGTCCGGGGAGACCGGGCCATCAGCGCCGACACCGCCAGTCGCCTCGGGAAGTACTTCAGCCTGCCCGCGCAATTCTGGCTCAACCTTCAGAACGATTACGGCCTGAGAATCGCCGAAGGCAGCGGGATCGGAAGCGGGATCAGTCCTCGCAAGTCGCCTCCGGACATGGAAATGGCGAGCATGCGTTAGAGCATTCGCGCAGAGGGCGGCCGACCCTACGCACCCACCTTTGGCGCGTTCATCCCCAACTCCTTCATCACCATTTGCAAATCTTTCCACGCCATACCGTTCTGCCACTCGCCCCCCCGTGACTTCGGATGATTGGTGACCTTCAGCTTGCATCCATCCCAGTTGGGGTCGTTACTCCTCACGCCTGTCGGTTTGTAGTCGTGAAAGCCGTCGCGCAGTTTGGCCACGCCGGAACTCTTACCGAGCAGTCTGTTCGCTGCAGTCCTACCTAGGGCTACGATGACTTTGGGCTTGATTACTGCAATCTGCCGCATCAGAAACGTCGAGCAGGCCTTGCACTCCTCGGGCTTCGGATTGCGATTGCCCGGTGGGCGGCACTTCACGATATTTTCGATGTACACCTGCTTGCGCTCCAAGCCCATCTTGTCGATCATCTTGTCAAGCAGTTTCCCGGCGGGCCCTACGAACGGTTCGCCCTTCTCGTCTTCACACTCGCCCGGCCCCTCTCCCACGAACATCAGCTTGGCCTCCGGATCGCCCACGCCAAACACAATGTGCTTCCGTTGTTTATGAAGCTCGCAGCGCTTGCAGTCACCCAGGTGTTTTCGGATTTTCTTCAACGCCTGCTCCGGATCGCTCACCCCCTGCTCGGGCAGCGCGATCGCCTCGAAAATATTCTCTTCAACCGGCACAGCGACTGCCGTCGACTTCCGTGGACTCATCTCTTCATCCTCCCCATTCCGATGACCGCGGGCTTTGCCCGGTTGGACAGCCGAGGGCGGAAGTCCTACGTGGTTGGTTTTGGCGCTTTCAGCCCCAACTCCCGCATCACCATCTGCAAATCTTTCCAAGCCTCGCCTTTCTGCCGCGGATCGCGCAGCAGGAATGCGGGATGGTAGGTGACTGCTAACTTGCATCCATGCCAGTTGGGATCGCCACCTCCGGTGGGCTTGAATTCGTAGAAACGTCCGCGCAGTTGCGTCATCGGAGCGCTCATTGCAAGAAGCCCCTTAGCGGCGGTAGCGCCCAGAGCTACCACTACTTTGGGCTTGATGGCTGCGATCTGCCGCATCAGAAAGGGCGAACAGGTTTCGCTCTCCTCGCGTTCGGGAGCGCGATTCGCCGGCGGACGGCACTTCACGATGTTTGCGATGTACACCTGCTCGCGCGACAGGCCCATCGCCTTGATCATGTTGGTAAGCAATTGTCCGGAGCGGCCGACGAAGGGCTCGCCCTGTTCGTCTTCGTCTGCGCCGGGGCCTTCGCCGACGAACAGCAGTTCCGCATGGGGATTGCCTACGCCGAATACGATCTGCTTGCGTCCCTGTTTATGGAGAGGACAGCGCTTGCAGTCGCCCAGATCTTCGCGGATCAGCTTCAGCGCCTGCGTCGGATCGATCACGCCCTGCTCCGGCTTCGGATCAATCACGCCAAAAATGTCTTCTTCAACCGCCGCCGGCATGGCAACCGCCGTGGCCTTGCGTGGACTCATCTCATCTCCGGATTCTGGCTGGTGGTCCTGGAAATCCTGGTCGCCTACTGCGGTCTGCGGCACGGCACGCCGGTAGAAATCGTACACGCCCAATTCGTTGTAGAAGCGGATCCGCTCTGCCACGGCGCGGCGGCGTTCAGGGCTTAGGGTGAGGGACATTGCGGATAAGGATAGCAAACTGCGGGGAACTGAGACGTTCCGTCGGAGTCAGGAACAATCTCACCACGGAGTCACAGAGGCCCGGAGAAAATCGAGAAATCGCTTTGCCGTTCTCTGTGACTTTATGTCTCCCTGGTGAAAAACATGAAGAGAACACTAACGGGCAGCTACGCCGCTTCTCTTGCGCAGCTTCACGACCTGGTCGAGGACGCGCTGGGCGACTTCCCACTTGGAAGTTTCGGGCACTTCCATCACTTCGTCATGCGAAATGATGGTGACGGCGTTGCGGTCGGAGTCGAAGCCGACGCCCTCGCGGGAAACGTCGTTGACGACGATTGCGTCGAGGGACTTGGAGGCGAGTTTCTTGCGGGCGTTTTCCAGAACGTTCTCGGTTTCCGCGGCGAAGCCGACGATGACTTGAGAACTCTTATGCCGCGCCAGTTCTGCCAGAATATCGGTGGTCGGTTCGAGTTCCAGCGTCATCGGGCCTCTTCGTTTGATTTTTTGTCCGGCGGCGGCTTTGGGACGAAAGTCAGCAACAGCAGCGGCTTTGATTACGACGGTGGATTCCGGCAGCAATTTCAAAACGGCGGCGCGCATTTCTTCCGCGGTCTCAACACGGGTCACTTCCGCTGCACTCGGAGGCGCGATGGCAACCGGTCCGCTTACGAGCAGCACGCGGGCTCCGCGCCGGAGGGCGGCTTCGGCGATGGCGTAGCCCATGCGTCCGCTGGAACGGTTGGTGAGGTAGCGGACGGGATCGATTTTTTCGCGCGTGGGACCGGCGGTGATGAGTACGGTCTCTTCCGCCAGATCCTGCGACGCGCCTAACACTTCGAGGACAGCGGTGACGATCACTTCATTCTCGACGAGCCGGCCGGGCCCGGTCATGCCGCAGGCGAGGTATCCGCTGCCGGGTTCGACGATACGGACGCCGCGCTTGCGCAGGATTTCTAGATTCGCCTGCGTTGCGGGATGGTTCCACATGTTGACGTTCATCGCTGGAGCGATCACGACGGGCGCGGTGGTGGCGAGGTAAAGGGTCGCGAGGAAATCGTTGGCGATCCCCTGCGCAAATCTGGCGATGACGTCGGCGGTGGCCGGTACGACCAGCAGGGCGTCGATGGCTTGCGCTACGGCGATGTGTTCGATCGCGGCATCAACGTTCGCCTGCTGATTTTCTGATCCAAAGAGGTCGGTGATTACTTTCTCGCCGGAGAGCGCGGCGAAAGTCAGAGGGCGAACGAACTCCTGGGCCGCGCGGGTCATGACGACCTGAACGCGCACGCCGCGGTCCTGAAGCAAGCGGACGATTTCCGCTGACTTATAAGCTGCGATTCCTCCGGAGACGCCGAGGGCGATTTTCATGGGAAGCAGTTCTCAGTTCCCGGTTCTCAGTTCTCAGGACAATCCGGGCGTCGCTCTCACTGAGAACTGAGAACCGGGAACTGAGAACTGTTTTCTACGCGTCGGGCAGAAACGCCTTGTCCAGCGTTTCGCTGGCCGAGTCCACTGCGGTCTTCGGCAGTTCCGGAATCAGCCACTTCACTTTGCCGGCGCGGATTTCGTCCTGCGCGATGCGGCAGGGTTTACGGGAAATTGTTTCGATGACCGGTGGTGCGCCGCCCTGCAGTTGCCGTGCACGCCGCGCCGCCACCAGGATGTAACGATAGTTGCTGTCGAACCCTTCGATTAGCTTCATGCTTTCTCCCCCAAAGAGAAACTTAACCTGCGTCCGGTTCACCGTTGGCGCCGAATGAATCAAGGATGGACTGCACCCGCTTTCGGGCCTGATCCAATCGGCATGCCTGAGCCATTTCCAGAAGTCGCAATTCTTCCGTTGACGGCGTTTTTCCGGAGCGGCGAATCCGCTCCGCCAGAACCACCGCCTTCAATTCGTCGGTCGCTAGCTCAAGCTTCTCATTTACCAGTATATATTCGTATCTGGAGTAATTCTCAATCTCACGGCGGGCGTTCTTCAGCCGACGCTGGATTACCTCCTCCGAATCCTCTCCCCGGTTGCGCAACCGGCGCTCCAGTGTCTTGCGGTCAGGCGGCAGAATAAAGATCGTGACCGCGTCAGGAATACGCTCCTTAATCAGTTTTGCGCCCTGAACATCGATGTCCAACAGCAAATCGTTGCCGTGCTCTTTAGCCTCGCGCAGGAACCGTTTCGCGGTGCCGTAGTAGTTTCCGAAGACGTTGGCGTGCTCCAGGAACTCATTGGCTGCGATCATGGCCTCGAATTGATCTTTAGTAACAAAAAAATATTCCTTGCCATTCTTTTCGCTGCCCCGCGAAGAACGCGTGGTGTAGGAAACAGAGAAGTCGAGGTTCTTTGCGACTTTGAACAGCTCGCTGACCAGCGTGGATTTGCCCGAACCGGAGGGCGCCGAAACGATAAAAACGATACTCATTCCAGGTTCTGCACCTGCTCGCGGGACTTTTCGATCTCGGCTTTCATTAGCAGACCCATCTCCGTGATTTTCAGCGCCTCGCCGGCCAAGCCGGAAGTTTTCGACAACAAAGTGTTGGCTTCGCGATTCATTTCCTGCAACAGGAAGTCGAGTTTCTTACCGACTTCGCCGCCCTGATCGAGCAGTCCGAGAAAATGTTTGATATGCGTGTTCAGGCGGACGAGCTCTTCCTGAATATCGCTGCGGTCGACGAGGACAGCTGTCTCCTGAAGGATGCGTTCCTTCTCGATGTGTCCGCCGAGCAGCTCCTGCAAGCGGGTTTGCAAGCGGTCAGCATAGCTGCGCTGGATGGCGCTGCGATGCCCGTCCATTCCCGCAGCGGCCTTGGACAATTGATTCATGCGCTCTCGCAATTCGGTTTCGATGCCGCGTCCTTCTTCTTCGCGCATCTGGTTGAGTTTCGCCAGCGCCTCTTCCACCCGAGCCAACACGGCGGCTTCCAGTTCTTCGCCGGACTTTTCCACTGACGATTCCATCGCTCCCGGCATGCGCAGGACGACATTCAGGTCGGGCTCTCCCTCCACGCCGAATTCATCGGCCGCCGTGCGGAAGGCTTGTACGTAGCTAGCCACCAACTGACGATTCAGGGCGACGCCGTTGTTGCCGGCGTACTCCATGCTAAGCGTGATTTCGACGTGGCCGCGCGCCATCTTTTCTTTGAGCAGGCGGCGCAGTTTCATCTCCAGCGAATCGGTGTCCGATGGCAGGCGGAAATGCAGATCCAGGAAACGATGATTGACTGACTTCAACCCAAGCGCAAACGCCAGGCCGGCGTTGACCTGTCCGCGGACTTGCGCGTAACCCGTCATGGAGCGAAGCGACATGGGGAAGCGTGGATAGCGGGTTGTGGTTGGTGATTAGTTAGCCCCGCTAGTCACCAAGCACTAATCACTAACCACTCACTTTATCTCCTTCCGCGAACTGCAGTTCGTATAAGCGACGATATGTCCCTAACTTTTGCATGAGGACTTCGTGCGCGCCAATATCGCTGATGGTGCCATTTTCGAGCACGACGATGCGGTCGGCACGGCGTACGGTTGATAGCCGGTGAGCGATTACCACTACAGTACGCCCGGTCATCAGATTCTGCAGGGCCGATTGGACTAGCGCTTCCGATTCACTGTCCAGCGCCGATGTGGCTTCGTCCAGAATCAGGATGGGCGCATTTTTCAGGATCGCTCGCGCGATCGCTATGCGCTGGCGCTCCCCGCCCGAGAGTCGTACTCCGCGCTCTCCGATGACGGTCTCGTACTTCTCCGGCAGACCAAGGATAAACTCGTGTGCCAGGGCCGCGCGGGCCGATTCTTCTACGTCCTTTTGGGAGACGTGCGGTTGGCCGTAGGCGATGTTGTTACGAACGGTGTCGTTGAATAGAACCGTCTCCTGGGTCACAATGCCGATCTGCGCACGCAGGGAGGACAGCGTGACCTCGCGCACATCGTTGCCATCGATCAGGATGCGTCCGCCGCTAACGTCGAAAAAACGTGGAATCAAGTGGACCAGGGTGCTCTTGCCCGCGCCGCTCGAGCCCACCACCGCCAGAACTTCACCGGCCTGCACCTCCAGGTTGATGGCGTGCAGAACGTCGCGGGAGCCCTCCCCGCTTTCGTACGCAAAAGAAACATCCTCGAATCGAATCGACTGCGTGAACTTCGGCAGCCGCTTCGCTCCAGTTTTCTCGCGTACTTCATCCTGGAGGTCCATGAAGCGAAAGATTTCCGAGGACGCGCCCAGGGCCTGCTGAAAACTGTTGTTGAACAACGCAAACTTTCGCACCGGATCATAGAGCTTGAAGACGGCGATGATGAACGCAAGAAATGTACCGGGAGTGAAAAGGCCTTTGTTGATCTGGTCACGTCCGAGAAGGAGGAGAAGCGCAATCGCCACCGCGCCGATGATGTCCATCAGAGGCGAACTCACCGCCGCGGCCGCTACCGAACGCAAGTTGGCCCGGAAAAATCTTTGCGCGGCCTTACGATAGCGCCCGGCTTCCCAGCCTTCCATTCCAAACGCCTTGACGATGCGGTTGCCAGTAATCGTCTCGTGGAGAATGTTTTGCACTTCCGCCAGCTTGTCCTGTCCGCTGCGAGTCGTGCTCCTCACCTGGCGCCCAATTTTCCTTGAGGAATACAGAATGACCGGAACAAACAGCAGCAGCACCCACGCCATCTGCTTTCCAATGATGATCACTACGACGGCCGTAAACAGGAAAGTAAAAAACTGTTGCAGAAATTCCGCCATCACGGCCGACATCGCCACTTGCACTTTCTCAATGTCGTTCACAATCGTCGAGATGAGCGTTCCGGTGGTGTGTTTGGAGAAAAACGCGCTCGATCGCCGCAGAATGGTGTTATAGAGGTCGTCACGCAGATCGGTCACCATGCCGAAGCCGGCGTAGTTGACCAGGTATGTTCCGACATAATCGAAAATTCCCTTGGCCACCGTAGCGGCAACCAGGGCGAATGCGACGACCGTCCAGGGATTGCGAAAGTGTGATGGAACCAATTGTTGCAGAAACAGCGTTCGATCGGACCCGGGAAAATTGAACAACTGGATGGGCCGGCCTTGCGAAGCGGGATTTAACACGCGATCGAAAATCGGACCAATCAGCAAAAGCCTAAACGCATCGAGCAGGCCGACCATCGCCATGAGCGCGACGGCGGGGAGAAATTGCCATAGATACGAGAGCAGGTAGCGCAGGAGGCGCGCCAGTTGCCGGGTTGCCTTCCCGGTCTGAAGTTCGGCCGGGTCCGCGGGTAGTGTGGTTGCCATGCGTCTGGATAATTCTATACGGTGTGGCGCCGGGCCTTCGACCCGGCAGGTCGGGTCAGAGGCCCGTTCCTACTTCGGCATATCCCGGTGCAACACTTTGACCTTGTAGGATGCCTTGCGCAACCGCTTGCCGACTTCTTCGGCGATCATCACGGAGCGATGTTGTCCACCGGTGCAACCGAAGCTGATCGTCAGATAACTCTTTCCTTCTCGGATATAGTGCGGTAGCAAATACACCAACAGATCGGAAATGCGGTTGATGAACTCCTTCGTCTGCGGAAACGACCGGATGTACTTCGCCACCCGCGGATGCCGTCCGGTAAGCGGCCGAAACTCGGGCACAAAATGAGGGTTGGGCAGGAAGCGCACATCGAACACCAGGTCGGCGTCGTCGGGCACGCCGTGCCTGTAGCCGAAGCTTACGCACGAGACCAGGATCGTCTGATGTCCGCCTGTATGTTGTTTGAAGCGATCGGTCAGGTGCGCGCGCAGTTCGTGAACGTTGAACTTGGAAGTGTCGATAACCATGTCGGCAATCGCGCGAATCGAACGGAGATGCCGGCGCTCGGCGGTGAGCGAAGCTTTTACGGTGGTATCGGTTCCGAGTGGATGAGGCCGGCGCGTCTCGCTGAAGCGCCGAAGCAACGAGGCGTCGGTCGCTTCCAGAAAAATGACCCGGGTGGGAATCATCCGCTTGATGGATTTCAAAATCGCGGGCAGCCGCTCCAGTTGCGAGCCTTCGCGAACGTCAACCACCAGCGCAGTACGCGGAATCTCGCCTGATTGCAGCGCTAACTCCGCAAAGCGGGGAATGAGATCGACCGGCAGATTATCGACGCAGTAGTAGCCCAGATCCTCGAAGGCCTTCAGGGCCGAAGCCTTCCCGGAACCGCTCATACCGGTGATGATCACCAGCTCCGCGCCATCGCGATGGTCGCTCTTCTTATGCGCGCGCGCCACTTTGGCTGCCGGTTTTTTCGCTTTGCTCCGAGGGGGCATCCTTCGGGAATCTTAGCATTGGAGGACTCCGAAACCGGCTAACCATTCGGCGTCGCCCGGCGCAGATTTGTTACAATTTGATACCGCATTCTGTGGGCGCTTAACTCAGCGGTAGAGTGCCATCCTCACACGGTGGAAGTCGTAGGTTCAAATCCTACAGCGCCCACCAACTTCGCTCGGTTCGTTCAGCCAGTTTCCGCGCCCACCCGCTACAATCGATGCCAATGACAAGGAAAAGCAACAACACATGGAAGGCGTCCAGGCTCTTCGCCTGTGTTCTCCACGGAATTTTATTTGCCGCTGCCGTTCCGGGCTTCGCCCAGGAGTCGACCAAGCCAGCCGCCCAAGAGAAGATCATCATCGACACCGACATCGGCGACGATGTGGACGATGCTTTCGCCCTGGCCCTGGCCGTACGCAGTCCGGAACTGGAAATCCTGGGCGTAGTCACTGATTTCGGCGACACCGAGACGCGAGCGAAAATCGCGGACCGCCTGCTGGCCGAGGCGGGACTTCCGGACATCCCGGTGGCGGCGGGAGCGCCGACCCTCACCAAAAATCCGATGACGCAGCGCCGTTATGCCGAGGGCGGACATGCGGCGAGAGCGACTCACCCGTCGGCGGTCGACTTCCTGCTGGAGCAGATCCGGCGCTATCCTGGACAAATCACTTTGATTGCCATCGGCCCGTTGATGAACATCGGTGCTGCCATCGACAAGGACCCCGCTACTTTCCGGAAACTGAAGCGCGTGGTTCTGATGGGCGGGTCGGTCAAGCGCGGATACGGTGATTTGGGATACACGGCCCCTCGTCCACCCGAGCCGGAATGGAATATTCTCAACGACATCCCTTCGGCGCAGAAACTATTTGCTGCCGGAGTTCCCGTGGCCATGATGCCGCTGGATTCGACCCAGTTAAAGCTCGACGAAGTAAAACGTGCCTGGCTTTTCAGTCAGGGCACTCCAGTTACCGACGCGCTCACGGTGCTTTATCAGATGTGGGGGCAGCAAACACCGACACTGTTTGACCCGATGACCATCGCTTATGCCGTGAATCCGGCGCTATGCCCGGTGCAACCGATGCACATCCGCGTGGACGAAAAGGGTTTCACGCGGGCGGAGCCCGGGCCCCCCAACGCAGATGTGTGCCTGGATTCCAGTTCGGAAGAGTTTTTCCGGTTCTATCTCAGGCGGGTTGGGGCCCGCTGATTCCGGAGGTACGCGATGGACCACATCGTCAACAACCTCTGGCTCGGCAGTCAGCGCGACGCGGACGGGCTCGTTCATAATAATCCCAATAACATTACGGCCATTCTCAACGTGCGCGGTCCGGATGCTTACGATCCGCCGGGGCGGGACCAGTCGGCGGAGCATCCCGGCAAACCGTACAAGTGGATTCCGGCGCCGGATATAGAAATCATCTATCCCCAGCATGTGAAGGAAGCAGTGGTGTGGCTGCGGGAACAGACGGACAAAGGCGAGCGAATCCTGATCCATTGCAAGCACGGCATTTCGCGCTCGCCGGCCTTCCTCGCGGCTTTCATGGTGGAAAGTGGAGTCTCTCCGGACCTGGAAGAGGCGAAGGCGGCAATCTCGGCTCGCCGGCCGGTTCATCCGGCAACCCAGCTTGAAGACCTGGTGAAGCCCGTAGTGGTATCGACTCTGACGGGGCTGCCAAACCGTCACGCATTTGACCAGGGAAGAGCCGCTCCATTCGTCGGCGTGGTCGACATCAATCAGATGCGAATGTTTAACGAATCCTTCGGCCCTATCGCCGGCGACGGCCTCATCCAAAGGCTGGGCAAGATTCTCGTCGGTGTTGGTCTGGACACTTTCCACCAACAGGGCGACGAATTTCTGTGCAAGGGAGAATCCCGCCGAGAGTTGAACGCGAAACTTATTCGAGCCCGCGAGCTTTTCAGGGAACCGTTCGAAGCCTATGCCGACGGACGACTCCAAACCATCGAGGGGACAGATTTTTCCTTTGGGATAGGAACCACTTTCGAGGAAGGGGCGGCGGCGCTACATAAGGCAAAGGCGGGTGCCGGGAACGAAACTCCGGAATGGCTGCGGAAGATTCTGGGGGAGGGCGGCCCGGGGAGAGGGTGGTAAGAAGTTTTCGGAGGTGGCGGTACGGTTGCGCATCCCTTAGGCCGCGAGTATAGTTCGGGCGGACCGGGAAACCGACACATTGGAAATTCCGGCCTACATTGGTGGCGCCGGAGGATTCTCATGGGATTCATCACTTGGATCGTGGTTGGACTGATCGCGGGTTGGCTGGCCGGTCAGGTTATGAAGGGTGGCGGCTACGGAGTGCTGGTGGATATCCTCCTTGGAATTCTCGGCGGCGTTCTTGGAGGCTGGGTCTTCGGGATTCTGGGAATCTGGCCGGGCGGCGGCATGATCGGTTCGATCATCGTGGCGTTTGTGGGAGCTGTGATTCTGGTCTGGATCACTCGCTTGCTTAAGAAAGCCTGACCAGCCGTCCCGTGAGAATTTCTGTTTATTGCTGTTCAGAAATCTAGCCTTCCCGGCGATGCCTTGCACCTCCGAACATCTCGCGCGTCTTGACCTTGTCCTCAGGTGCAGATAGCCTTTTCTCTAGCTTTCTGCCCATGCCGGCTCCAGACACTCCGGGCCCTTCCAGCGTAACTGATTCATTCAAAGGTACTTCTCTCGCGCCGATCTGTCCCTCCCGAGACGCAACTTTCCAACCGGGACGGGGTTTCAACAGATGTGAGCAGCGTGGCCATCGACCGTGGACTGCTGTCGGTTGGAGGAGAGCTCCCGATTGCCGCCACGGCGAGTGGTGAAGCCGTCACTGACGCCGAGATCATGCTTCGCGTGAAAACCGGGGATGACTCTGCCTTCACTTTTCTGGTGCAGAAATACCGGCGCCAGATGGTGGGCTTCATGTATCGGATGTGTCACAATCCGGCGGCGGCGGAGGAATTGGCGCAGGAAGTATTCCTGCGGGTATACCGGTCGCGCGAAAGTTACGAGGCGAGCGCGAAGTTCAATACCTGGCTCTATCGGATCGCAACCAACCTGGCGGCGAACCACGCGCGCGACACAAGGCACGAGCGAACGGAAAACACGGTTCGGCTGGACGAGCCCGATCAGGAGACCGGAACCACGCCGGATCTGGCCGACGATTCGTTGACAGCGGAACAACAGATGTTGCAGAAGGAACGGATGGCGGTGATCCGGCAAAAAGTACAGGCGCTGCCGGAGCGGCAGAAAATGGCTGTGGTGCTGCACAAGTATCAGCAGATGGACTACCGTGAGATCGCCGCCGTGATGAAGCTCAGCGAGTCGGCGACCAAGTCTCTGCTGTTTCGCGCCTATGAAACTTTGCGCGTGCAGTTGAAGGAATTGGTTCTGGCGAAATAAGGGGAGCGGTATGAATTGCAATCAAGTTCGCGAATTGTTGCCGGACCTGGCCGCCGGCACCGACCAGGGGACGCAGGACGTCCAGACACATATTGCCTCCTGCTCCACGTGTACCGCGAAGTTGCAGGGCTTCCAGCAGACCATGGCATTGCTCGACGAGTGGCAGGCGCCCGAGCCGGGACCGTATTTCGATACCCGGCTCGGGGCACGGCTGCGCGAAGAAGCGGCGAGTTCGTCGGCGGGGTGGCTGCGCTGGGTGCGGCGTCCGGCGTTTGCCCTGTCTCTGGCAGCATTGATGATCGCGGGTGGCGTGGGTTTCGCCAACCGAGATGTTCTTTTTCCTGGTGATGCTGAGACCTTGGCTATCGTGATCCCGACTCCTGGTATCCCCACCCAACCCGGCACAGCCGTAGGCGATTTGCAGGCGCTGGAAAGGAACGACGAACTTTACGCGGATTTCGATGTGCTCGATGAACTTCAGGTGCAGGATGGAGTGACGGCGAATCCGTGAGAGGAGAGCAAGCGTTGTCAGGACGGACACAAATCGCAAGGGCCGTACTCGCAACCCTGTGTCTCATAGCCGTCCCCGTTTTCGCGCAACACCCCGCGGCGCGGCCCCATCAGAAAGAAAGAATTCAGGAACGGCGGCAGGAACGTGCTGCTGTCCGCGAGAGTGAAGGCGCTGTCAAGAGCCACGCCGGCGACTGGCTTCGCCGCTACAAGGATCTGCCTCCCGACGAGCAGCGTCAGGCACTCGAGAAAGATCCCGACTTTCAAAAACTTCCGACGCAGCGTCAAGCGCAGCTCTTACAGCGCCTGCAGCGTTTCTCCAGCCTGCCCAAGCCACAACAAGATCGCATTTTGAGCCGGATGGAAACCTGGGAACACCTTACGCGCGACCAGAAACTACAGGCCAGAGAACTCTTCCAGCAGATTCAGCAGCTGCCCCAGCCTCGCCGCCGCGCACTCTCGGGAGCGATTCGGGAAATGCGCGACCTTACTCCGGAACAGCGCGAACAGCTCATCAACTCGGATCGTTACAAAAGCATGTTCAGCGATCATGAGCGCGAGTTGCTGAGTGGGGCAGCCCGGCTGCCTCTGGCACCGGGAGATGGTAGCCAGCCCGACACACCTAGCGAGTAGATTTCCCTTCTGAGTCGGCTCCCAGAACCTTGCGGTATATCCCCGTGGAACGTCTTGCGGGTGCTGTGTTGATAGCCATTCCCCAAAAGTGCTAGGCATCTGCCAAACTTCAGTGGTAACAAAAAACCACAGTATTTCGTGATGTGCTCTCCATGCCAGCGTGTGAATTACCTGCGAGAATCGTAAACTTATTTCAGAGACTCATAATCGGCAGCAGACGCCACTGTCAGATCCGAAGCGGGCGTTCCGATCGCTTCGCTGATTGGGGAGGAGATCAATGAATCCGAATTCGCAAGAGCAAGCCATTGGCTATGAAGTCTCTTGCCCGGCCAGCGCCGAACAGCGGTTGACGATGAACGCTAAAGGGTTTCGATATGCGATCTGACCTGGTTCGAGGGGCTGTCTTTCCCGATTACGAGCTTTCCGACCACACCGCGAAACGGCGGAAGCTCTCCGAATTGCAAGGACAAGATCCAATGATCCTCGTCCTCAGCCGCGGAGGATACTGTCCCAGGGATCGCCGCCAGTCTGAGCTGCTTGTTCAACTCCATCGTGAAATCGAGGTCGCTTACTCCCGACTGGTCACGATTAGCACCGACAACCTCACCGAGACGAACGAAAATCGCCTCGGAGTCGGTGCGCACTGGCCTTTCCTTTCCGACGCGGGGCGCATAGTCCAGGAAGACCTCGACATCGCCGAATACACCGACCCTCATCACAATCCCATGATCCCGCATGTCATTGTTCTCGAGCCCGGTCTTGTCATCTACAAGATCTACAATGGCTACTGGTTCTGGGGCCGGCCTACGATGGAAGAACTCCGCCAGGACCTGCGTGCCGTCACCAGGAAGTGCCGGCCAGACTGGGACATCACAGCGCCTGATCTAAAAGCAGCCTGGCAGCAAGGCCGCAAGGAACTGTTCCATCCCTACGGCAAAACGTACGCCCAGACTCTTGGCGAACAGGATTAGCAGCGAGGATGAATGTCAGACAAGAAAACCGCCATCGTCACAGGAGCACGGCAGGGCATCGGCGCCAGCCTGGTGGAAGCCTTCTTGAAAAACGGTTATAACGTCGTTGGAACGTCTCGCAATGCTATTCAAACGTTGACTGCGTCACCCAGCCTGGTGCTCGTCGATGGGGATATTGGCAAGCCGGAAACCGCTGCCCAAGTCGTCGAAGCTGCGATGGGGCGCTTCGGAACCATCGACGTTCTGGTGAATAATGCGGGAATTTTTCGCACCAAGCCTTTCACGGAGTTTACCGCCGAGGACATCGATGCGCTGATCTCGATCAATCTTTTGGGATTCATCTATATGACGCAGCTCACGGTGAAACAGATGCTGAAGCAGAAATCGGGAAACGTTGTGACCATTACAGCGTCACTGGCCGATCAGCCCGTCGCCAGCATCCATGCCTCGGTTTCGATGATCACGAAGGGAGGCTTGAATACGGTGACCCGTCATCTCGCTATCGAGTATGCAAAGGAAGGAATCCGCTTCAATGCCGTGGCACCTGGCGTCGTGGATTCACCGCTACACAACGATGAACCCAAAGAGTCTCTCAAAGCATTTCAGCCAATGGGGAGGGTCGTGGAGATAAAAGACATTGTCGACGCCGTTCTCTATCTGGTCGAGGCAGATCAAATAACGGGAGAAGTTCTCCACGTGGATGGTGGCGCCCACGCTGGTCGCTGGTAGCCGCCAGAAAAATAGGGGTTCAAGGTGAAACCAACAAAATCAACCGAGATGTCACGTCGGCATCTTCTGGGAATGGCTGGTGTTTCTGCGGGAGCAACACTGCTGGCCGGTCAGCCGCTTTTCGCGAACCGCGAATCTACCGCAACAATGGCCAAGACGGGAAACACAACGTTCGCTTCCCTGAAGCAGATCGATGCCGGCCTTCTCAATGTTGGCTACGCTGAAGCCGGCCCGGCCGATGGCCCTGCGGCAATTCTCCTCCATGGCTGGCCCTACGACATTTACAGTTATGTCGATGTCGCTCCATTGCTTGCCGCCGCGGGATACCGCGTAATCGTTCCGTATCTGCGCGGTTATGGCACCACGCGTTTTCTTTCTGGTGAAACGTTTCGCAATGGCCAGCCGTCGGCGGTCGCCGTCGACATCGTCGCCTTGGTGGATGCTCTCAAAATCCAGAAGGCTACCATCGGCGGTTTTGACTGGGGAGTCCGAACAGCCAACATCATCGCCACGCTCTGGCCGCAACGCTGCAAGGCGACGGTTTCCGTGAGCGGTTATCTGATCGGCAGCCCGGCGTCCGGCAAGTTGCCGCTGCCCCCAAAGGCCGAACTGCAATGGTGGTACCAGTTTTATTTCGCCACGGAGCGCGGCCGGGCTGGCTACGACAAATACCGCCACGATTTTGCGAAGCTGATCTGGCAGCTCGCATCGCCTAAATGGAATTTCGACGACGCCACGTTCGATCGCAGCGCGGCCGCGTTCGACAATCCAGATCATGTCAGCATCGTGATCCACAATTACCGGTGGCGGCAGGGCCTGGCGGAAGGCGAAACGAAATATGACGCGCTGGAATCGCGGCTTGCCACAAGTCCGGTGATCACTGTGCCCACGATCACTATGGAAGGGGATGCCAACGGCGCACCCCATCCCGACCCCAGTGCCTACGCGAAAAAATTCTCTGGCAAATACGCGCACCGGAACATCGAAGGGGCGTGGAGGCGTTTTCCTTCACCTTCGGTGATTCTCCGGAACACTTCCAGAAAGCTCATCGCGGAATCCTCAATTTGCTGTACTTGCGCCCTCCTGAAATAACATTTCACACTCTCCGTAACCTTTTCTCCGCATCCCACGATTAACCAGTCAGAACGGCCACTCGCGGAGACCTTCTTGAAGGTTCTTGAGAACGCAACGGACGAACAGCTTCAGATCGCAGCGGCGCAGCGGGATCCGGCGCAGTTTGCGGAGCTCTATGAAAACAATTTCGACCGCGTCTACGCCTTCATTGCTCGCCGCGTCCCGACCCGTCAGGATGCGGAGGATCTGACCGCAGAAGTCTTTCATGAGGCGCTGCGAAACCTGGCGCGCTTCGAATGGCAAGGAGTTCCGTTCGCCAGCTGGCTCTTCGGGATTGCGGGAAATCGGTTGGCGGACCGCTGGCGGCGCTCTGGGAAGCAACAAGAGGTTTCGGAGAACGATTGGGATGACGCCGGCTTCGATACCAAAGCCGAAGAAAACCTGATGCTGTTTGAGTTGGTGGAAGAACTTCCGTCCGATCAGCGCCTGGTGATCCGCCGGCGGTTCATGGAGCAGAAAGGTTTGCGGGAGATAGCGCAGGAACTGAAGCGCAGCGAAGGCGCGATCAAGCAATTACAGCTTCGCGCCTTGCAAAATCTGCGCTTGCGGATGAGGAGCCGTTATGTCTGACACGTCGATGATGGATCAACTCGATGAAGGGATCGACGCCGTGCTGGCTGGGGAGGATCGCGAACGGCTGGCTTGCGAATCCGCCGTCGCGGAGTTGCTGGTGGTCGCGGCAAGTCTGCGGGCTCTGCCAAGGCCCGATTTCAAAACCCAGTTGAAGGATGACCTGCTCGGAATTACGACCACAATCCAGCGAAGAGATTCCATAGACGGTCCGGTTCCGATGAATATGTCGACGCTCGGCGGCCGGGTATTAGACATGTATCCGGTGCAGCGTCGCAGCTTTATGGCGTCGCTGGGTGCGCATGCTCTAGTGATTGCCATGCTGGTTACGTCGGGAATTTGGGCGGCTTCGAATCTTCAGTCGACACCACGAGTAACTTCTACGCTTGTCACCGACCTGACGTATGCTTTGCCCTCGGCCCCCGATCGTACGGGTGGCGGGGGCGGCGGAGGGAACCGCGACATGTCGCCTGCATCCAGAGGCAACCCGCCGCGATTCGCGCACGAGCAGATCGTTCCGCCGGCGATCGTCGTGCGCCGCGAACAGCCGAGGCTTTCGGCAGAGCCAACCCTGGTGGGGCCGCCGTCCCTGACGTTCCCGCAAACCGCGCAGATGGGCGATCCTTTCTCCCACCTCACGGGACCGCTCTCGAACGGCACCGGCAACAGCGGAGGGATCGGCACCGGCGACCACGGCGGCGTCGGCCCAGGAAAGGGTCCCGGGGTGGGCGACGGGCGGGATGGCGGAATCGGCGGAGGTCCCTATGTAGTCGGACACGGAGTCAGCGCGCCGCGCTTGATCTACGATCCAGAGCCGGAGTACTCAGACGAAGCGCGGAAGCAGAGGTATCAGGGAGTTGTATTGCTGCGCGTGGTGGTAGGCAACGACGGCCTTCCCCGCGATGTCCGCGTTGCGCAGTCGCTCGGTTTGGGCCTGGACGAAAAGGCTCTGGAAGCCGTCCGCCAATGGCGATTTGAGCCGGGGCGACTGGAGGGACGGGCGGTCGATGTGGTGGTGAATATTCAGGTGAATTTCCGGTTGTACTAAGGAGGCAGAGTTGTTCAGGCGATGCTCCTTGCTTTGCAGGCGCGCTGGGGCGCGCCATTTTTTGTGGGGGCCGAAAGTTCCGTGGAGCATTTTTGCGGTCATTGTGTACATGTGATACAATGCTTACAATCATTACGTTCGGAGACTCGGACATGAGATCGGCGCGGTCGGTGGTTCTCAGCATGCGGTTGTCGGAGGAGAGTGGCCGGCGCCTTAAGCGCATCGCCCATCGGCATGGATGGACTCCAAGTGACGCCAGCGCGCGACTGGTGGAAGAAGGGTTGAGACGCACGGAGTTTGCCTTTCTCGATTTTCGGGACTCGCCGGCGGGACGGCAATCCTATGTCCAGGGCAGTACACTGGCCGTGTGGGAAGTCATGTTCCTGCTTCGGAGTTATGACGGAAACGTGGCAGCGGTCGCCAAACACCTCCGTTGGCCAGAAGCAAAGGTGCGAGCAGCCCAGAATTATGCGGAGGCGTTCCCCGAGGAAATCGCGGAAGCGATGGATGAGAACGACTCCACCGATTTCCAAGCTCTAAAGCGGCTACTGCCCCAAACCGTGGAATTCTCTTCTTCGCGACCAACCAAGCGTCGCTGACATGCTCAAGCTGCTGCTCGACGAGCACATCTCCCCCAACGTCGCGGATGGCCTGCGGCGTCGCAAGTCATCGCTCGTGGTCCACGGCATGGCGGAATGGGAAGGTGGCAATTTTCTTGGTCAAGACGATTCTGCGTGTCTACTGGAAGCAGCGAAGCAGGGCTTGACGCTGGTTACCTATGATCGCAGGACGATTCCTCCGCTCCTTAAAATCTGGGCCGAAGAAGGACGACGCCACGGAGGCGTGATCTTTGTCGTTGAGAAGACAATTTCTCCGGCGGACATTGGCGGCCTGGTTCGCGCGGTGATTCAGTTATCTAAAGAAAACGGAAAGTTGGATTGGAGCGATCGGGTGTGCTTTTTGCGGCGCGAAGGGTGATAGCGGCGCCGCGACGAGCCGCCCGCCAACATTCAGCCGCGGTGCCGACCCTTGCGGGACTTGATTTTTTCCTAAGTCTACCCGGCACTTACGTGCCGGGTTTTCCTGTATCGCCGCTGCGCGGCTGAGTGCGGGCTTGCCGTGGCTACGGCAGCGCCACCTGCTGCTTAAGCGGCAAGTCCTGTGACGACCCTCCAACTGCAAACGTGTATTTTCCCGGAACCTGTTTCCATCCGTTCGATGCTTCGTCGAAGATTTGCAGGTGTTCGGGATCAACCTCGACTTTCACTTCGCGGCTCTCGCCGGGCTTCAGATCAACTTTCGCCCATCCGACGAGGCGTTTTGGCGGCTCCTGGGCGGAGTCGGGTAGCGTGGCGTAAACCTGTGCGGTCTCCGTGCCTTCGCGTTTGCCAGTGTTGGAGACGGTGAAGGTCACGGCGGGATTGGCGCCCGCAGTTACTTTCAATCCGGAGTAGCTGTAAGTGGTGTAGGACAATCCGTGGCCGAAAGGAAAAAGGACAGGTTTATTTTCCGCGTCGTACCACTTGTAGCCGACTTTCAGACCTTCGTCGTAGTGCACGGAGTATTTCGACTGCACGTGCGCGGGGCCGTTTTCAACGCCGTCCCCCTGGCCTGCATCTTCCTTCGTTAGCGGAGGAATTGTGGGGTGGGGGAGGTCTCGCTCGCTCTTCGGGAAAGTCAGGGGCAATTTCGCGCTCGGGTTTACGTCGCCAAATAAGACATTGGCTACGGCTATGTGCCCACTGCTGCCGGCGTACCAGGCCTCCAGGATGCCGGGCACCTTGTCGGACCAGGGCATGGTGACCGCGCCCCCGGTTTCGAGCACCACAATGGTGTGTTTGTTGGCGGCGGCTACCTGAGCGATGAGGGCGTCCTGATTCTCGGGCAGGGAGAGGCTAGGCAGGTCCATCCCTTCTGATTCCCATTGGTAGGCGAAGACGATGGCCACATCAGCGTTCTTCGCCATAGCGGCGGCAGCAGCCGGGTCCTGTCCGGAATTGAATTCAACTTTCGCGTTGGGCAGGCGGGCGCGCAGTGCCTTCAGTGGGGAAGTTGGGAACCATACCGGGACCAGCCATCTCGTCGCGCCTTTTCCGGGAGGCTCAATCGCGTTGCCGCCGGGAGGATCAACTTGCGCCGATCCGCCGCCGGAAATCATGCCTACATCGGCGTGCATGCCGATTACGGCTACGGTCTTGAGCTTTGAGTCATTGAGCGGCAGGATGGCATTGTCGTTTTTCAGAAGGACGATGCTCTTCTCCTCCAGGTGCTGGGCAATTTTCAGGCCCGCTTCAACGTCGACTACGCTTTTCTCGACTGGATCATCGACGATGCCGGAGGCAAATTCCGATCGCAGGACACGGCGGGCGTGGTCGTCGATTTCGGAGATGGGCACACGCCCGGCTTCCACGGCCTCTTTCAACTTCGGTCCCATGAAGTCAGCCATCGGCTGCTCCTGGTCAAGGCCGGCGGCCGAGGCTTTTTCCGTACTGTGCGTGCCGCCCCAGTCGGAGAGCACGAACCCTTTGAATCCCCAGTCGTGCTTAAGAACATCGTTGAGCAAGTATTTGTTTTCGCAGGCATAGTCGCCGTTCACGCGGTTATAGGAGCACATCACCGCCGCGGCGTCGGAAATTTGCAGGCCGATCTTGAAGGCCAGCAGGTCGGTTTCCTGCAAAGCGCGTTTGGAAATGATCGCGTTGACGATGTTGCGTCCGGTTTCCTGATCGTTGAGCACGTAGTGCTTCAAGTCGCCGACTACATGCTGCGATTGAGTCCCCTTCGCCAGATTGCCGACCATGGTTCCGGCGAGGATGGGATCTTCACCCATGTACTCGAAGGTGCGGCCATTGCGGGGTTCGCGGGTCAGGCAGACGCCGCCGCCCAGGGACATGTTGTAGCCTTGGGCGCGGAGTTCGCGTCCGATGAGGGCACCATACTCGTGCGCGGCTTTTGTGTCCCAGGTCGCGGCGAGGCCGACGTCGGAGGGCAACGCGGTCGAATAGCGGCCATTTTCTCCGCTGCTCCGCACACCGTAGGCGGCGTCAGAAACATACAACGCAGGAATTCCTAGCCGTTCAATTCCCACTACATATCCCGCGCCGCCATTAGAAAGATGAGTTAGCGGCATTTGCCAGAATGGAGCGTGAGCCATGCCATTGCCATGCAACAGCGAGATTTTTTCATCCAGCGAGAGTTCCTTCAGCACCAGCTCGGCGCGGGCGTCGGGCGAGAGACTGGCGTCCATCCAGGGACGTGATTGCGACTGGGCCTGCTCTGCCGGAGGGAGTGCGGTTTTGGGGACAAAAGTGGAGGTCTGGCCGTAGACGGCCGGGATCAAACCCAGGACGATGACCAGGGTGCGGAGTGCGGTTGGAGTTTTCATGATGATGGGAGAGTCTGCCTCGATTTAGAAAATCGTTTATCTACTGCACGGATTGTACATCTTCCGGGGCTTTTGTGGGACTGGAAATCGTATCGAGTGAAAGGCGGGGCGCAGGGCGATGGATTCTCAGCGCTAGCTTGGAGTAGTGGGCCAAAAAAAAGCCCCCGCATCGTCCTTCCCCTTGACGACGCGGAGGATAGATGGAAACAGGAGCCTGTTTTGCAGAAATTCGCGAGCCACGGATCCCCTGCAACTCACGCCGCAGTCAAGCACTAAGCCGAGGGGGCAAGCTTTGACCACAAATGAGCTGGTTTCCATCTTGTAGAACGACAGTGCTGGGAAAATTCCTTCCCCGGGAATGAAAAATATGAGGGGTTCGGCTTAGGCGCGCAGAAGGTTTCGGGCAATAAACAAGACATTTGCCGGACGCTCTGCCAACCGTCGCATCAGGTAGGGATACCACTCGGTTCCGAAGGGAATGTAGATCCGCATGCCCCAGCCGTCCTTGACCAGGCCCTGCTGAAGGTCGCGGCGGATGCCGTGCAACATCTGGAATTCAAAGGAATTGCGAGGAATTTTCTCGTTGGTGGCGAAGGCCCTGGCTTGTTTGATGATGGCTTCGTCATGGGTCGCCAGGCCGTGGTAGATACCGCTCTTCATCAGGATCTTCATCAACTTGACGTAGTTGGAGTCAACTTCGGACTTCTTTTGGAAGGCGATGTCGTCCGGCTCTTTATAGGCGCCTTTGCACAAGCGAATGCGAATGCCGTCCGCCAGCAATTTTTCGATGTCAGTCTCTGCCCGGCGCATGTAGGACTGAATGACGGCTCCGACGCAACCTGCGTTTCCCGGAACGCGGTGCAATTGGTGAACAAAGTCGAGCGTGCGCTGCGTGTAGGGGGAGCCCTCCATGTCGACGCGAACGAAGTTCTTCGGAGACATACTGGCGGCTCGCGCCACCAGTCCGCTCACCAGTTCGTGGGCCATTGACTCGTCTACGTCCAAGCCCATGTGTGTCAATTTCAGGCTGATGTTGGCATTAAGTCTTCGGGCAGCAATCTCGTCGAGTAGATGATGATAGAGCTGTGCGCTCGACTTGGCCTCTTCGGCGTTGGTGACGTTTTCGCCGAGATTGTCGATGGAAACGCCGGCGCCGAATTGATTGACCGCCTGGGTGGCTCGGACGGCGTCGGCTACGGTGGTGCCGGCCACGAAGCGACTGGAGGTGCGTTGGCCGATACTGGATTGTTCGGCAAAATGGCGCAGACGCCGACTCTCCGAGAGAGCGATGAGCGATGCCCTCAGCACGGTGCACCGGGTTCAAGCGGGATGGGACTGCCAGAGACGTGCATTGGCATTAACAGTAATTTTTATCACAAAGGGGGAGAGCAGTTCTCAGTTCTCAGTTCCCGGTTCTCAGTTCTCAGATTCGCAGTGTCCAGCTTAATCTGAGAACCGAGAACCGGGAACTGAGAACTGACTTTGCTCTCGTGTAGAATAACTGTTTGTCCATGGACCTCAACGCCATCCAGAAAGCCTTGCGCGAGCGCAACATCGACGCGTGGCTCTTCTACGATCATCACCATCGAGACCCGATCGCTTACCGGGTGCTGGGTTTGCCGGATGGGCTCATGGTCACGCGGCGCTGGTTTTATCTGATCCCCGCCAAAGGCGAGCCGACCAAGCTCGTCCATAAGATTGAAGCTGGGCATCTCGACACTCTGCCGGGCACCAAGCACGTGTATGCAGGATGGCAGGAATTATTCGATACCATGAAGGGCTTTCTGGCGTCGCATCGCGATATTGCGATGCAGTACTCGCCGAATAATCTGGTGTTTACGATTTCGCTGGTCGATGCCGGTACGGTGGACCTGATCCGCGGGCTGGGCAAGAATGTCGTCAGTGCGCAAGACCTGATTGCGCAGTTCGAAGCGACTATGAACGACGATCAGATTGCCACGCACTACGCCGCGCGCGACATTATCGACCGGCTGACAGCCGAGGCGTTTCAGGAAATTGGCCGCCGCGTGCGCAGTGGCGGCACGTACGAACATGAAATCCAGCAGTGGTTCATGGACGCGTTCCACCGCGAAGGCATGGTCACCGACGACGCGCCCATCGTGGCGGTGAATGCCAATAGCGGCAATCCGCATTATGAGCCGAGCGCGAAGCATCCCGTGCCAATTCGCGAAGGCGATTTTGTTCTGCTGGATGTCTGGGCGAAGAAGAATACGCCGGGAGCGGTGTTTTATGACATTACCTGGACGGGCGTGCTCGGCAAGCCGACGGACAAGCAGCGCGAGATTTTCAAGATCGTAAGCGAGGCGCGCGATATTGGAGTGAAGACGGCGCTGGATGGCGTGGCTTCGGGCCGGCCGATTGCGGGATGGGAAGTGGACCGCGCCGTGCGGTCGCATATCAAGAAGGCGGGGTATGGAGAGTATTTTATCCACCGCACCGGGCATGCGATCGGCACAGAAGTCCATGCGAACGGCGCCAATATGGACGATCTCGAGATTCACGACGAACGCCGCATCCTCCCCAATTCCTGCTTCTCGATTGAGCCGGGCATTTATCTGCCGGAGTTCGGCGTGCGCAGTGAAGTCAATGTCCTGGTTCGTTCTGGCAGCGCCGAGGTCACTGGTAAAATCCAAGATGAGATCGTGACGATCTGAATGGCAATCCTCTGAATGGCTAAGACCTCCACAGAAAAAGCGGCCGCCAGCGCGCCGGAATATCCGCTCACCAGGCTGGCGATTGTGGCTCCGATTGTCGGATGGCTGATTCCGGGTGCCGGCCACATCATGCAGAAGCGCTACGTTCGCGGACTTCTGCTCATGATCTCCGTGGTTGCCATGTTCCTCATCGGACTGGGCATGAACGGACGAGTGTATGGTCCGAATGGCGGCGACATTCTGGAGATGCTCGGGTTTGTCGGTGATCTCGGCGCCGGCGTGCTGTATTTTCTCGCGATGATGATGGGATGGGGTCAGGCTCTGGCGGCGCACGCCACCGCCGACTATGGGAAGACGTTTGTGATTGTCGCGGGACTACTGAACTTCATCGCGGCCGCCGACGCGCATCACATTGCGCTGGGGAAGAAGCTGTGACCATCAATCTTTCGCACTTCAGCGCCGCCGTATTGTTCGCAGTTTTTGCTTCGATCGTCTTCGGCATCACGCAAAAAGACACCCCACGGGAGCAGATTCGCTACGGGCTCTATTGCTTCGCGTTGTTTGTGGGCGGAGTGTTCGCCGCGGGATGGGCGATGTGGCTGCTCCGGCGTTAGATCGTCTATGACCTCGACCGCCCATGGAACATTCGAAGTAAAGCTCACTCCTCAGACAGCCGATGGCCAGGACCCCAACCTCGGCCGCATGTCGATCGATAAACAGTTCCGCGGAGACATCGAGGGAACAAGCAAGGGTGAGATGCTGACCGGCATGACGAGCGTCAAGGGCTCGGCTGGATATGTCGCGATGGAGAAGGTCAGCGGAACTCTACATGGGAAAGCCGGCACTTTCATCCTGCAACACAGCGCCACCATGGACCGGGGCGCGCCGCAGTTGTCGGTGACTGTGGTCCCGGACTCTGGAACTGGAGAGCTAGCGGGGCTGACTGGCAAGTTGTTGATCAAGGTTGCGGATGGAAAGCATTCCTACGAGTTCGAGTACGCGCTCGCGGAATCGCATTGATCGAAAAGAGGGCCGGGTTTTGAATCCCCAAATCCCGACCGCAGGGCGTAGAGCCCTCACGAATTGCCTTTATCGCAGCGGTGAACTGCGGCGCCACCCGATGGCCCTTGGCTAAATGTCAAACGCTGAGTGCTGAACTGCTCGCCTACCCCTCCCACACAAACGCATCGAATACCCGCCTGGAAGCGAAGCCGAGACGCTCGTACAACGTAATCGCGCGCGCGTTCGCCTCAGTCACGGTGAGGGAGATGGAACGAAAATGGCGCTCGCGCAAGTTTCTAGCGGTGGCGGCCATTAACGACTGACCCAATCCGCTTGAGCGATACTCCGGCAGGATACAGACTTGCGTGATGTGCCCCACGTCGGGACGTACCTGCGAACACAAAATCAATCCGACGAGCGTGCGAGTGGACTTCTGAAAAACGAGATACGAAGAGAGTGGGTCAAACACGCCGCACCCTGGGAAACGCACGATGTTGTTCAGGAAGCGCAAAGACCCGCTCAGGGTGCGGTACTGGTCGTTGATCTCGGCATCAACGTGTCCGCGATAGGCCGCGGTGATGACGGCAGCGGCGGATTGGTACTCGTGCTCCGACCAGGGCCGAATCTCGAATCCCGGCCCGAGCGGTGGCGCCGGCACCGCATCCATGGCAATGCCCATGGTCATAAAAACTCGTGGATGGCGACTGAAGCCCTGTTGCAGAAATGGCCGTACCACCTCGCCGGTTTCGTGGGCGAGCAATTGCGCCTCCACGCGGTGGATGCCCGGAGATTGCTGGAGCGTTTCGATCACGTGCGTCAGAAGCCGCTCCTCAACTTCCTGACGGTTGGGAGTACGCGCGCCGTTTGCAACAAATAAATCGCCGATTACGCCTTTGCTTTGCTCGTAAACGAAAAACGAATAACCGAAGACGCTTCCGCGCTCAATCGCGGCATAGCCGGGCAGAATTTTCGAGTCCAGATAACGCAGGATCATCTCCGCCGAGCCGGAGTAATCCCAGGAGAGAAGCCGCGCCCAGACTGCGATCTCATCTTCCAGCAGCGGCCGGAGGTCGGCCGAAGAAAAATGTCTGAGATCGAGAATTTCCACGGGAATGGCGGCTCCAATGCAAGAGTCTAGCAGGTTGAAAGTTCTGTAGCGCCGGCGCCCCCGCCGGCTGTCAGGCAAGCGACTCGCACGCCTTTAGTTTCCCGGCCCTACCCAGTACAAATCCAGCTTCTGTGCCGGGATTCTTGTTAAAAATGAAACCTTGCGCCCGCGCAGCAAATCGCCGAACTGATCTGGCAAATTCTGGGCCACGATCAGCACGTGGCCGTCGCGCGGCACCGGTCCATTCTCATAGCGTTGGGCCGGGCGATTGAGATAAAACTCCAGCCCGTATTCCAACTGGCGATTGGTATGGAACAGCGCGACCGGCACCGGTTCCTGTGAAAAACTCTGAATGACTTCCGCGACTGGACGCGACGATTGGGTGGCGTCAATCGCAGGAGCGGCTAGTTTCAGCAGCGCTGCCACTCCAATCACGATCGGAATCATGGTTGCGGACCGCAACACGCGGAGTCCCAATCGCGCCAGCGCAACCGCAACTCCGATCATGACGAGAACCCCCGCGCCCACCGAGATATAGCCTCCCGTTCCGCTAACCAGCCGACGATGCAGCGGAATCGCGGCCGCCGCCAACGCCATAAACACCAGAAGCCCGCACAACAGCCCGTGAAGCCCAGCAAGCCACGGAGACACCTTCGCGTTTTCGCCTTGCCGGGCACGCAAATATTCAGACACCAATAACGCCCCTGCTGGAATGGAAGGAAGAATGTATCCCGGCAGCTTGGACTGCGACACGCTGAAAAAGAGGACGGGCACGAGCAGCCATAGCAACAGAAAAAGTTGCCACGAATCCTCGGAGGTGGACATTGCCGCGCGTCCCTCGGACCAAAGCAAGCGAAAACGCTCCGCCACTTCGAGGATCAGCCACAGCGTCCAGGGCATCAGCGCCAGCAATAACACGGGCAGATAAAACCAGAAGGGTTGCCGGTGGTGATAAAGATCCTGCCCGAAACGGCCGAGATTGTGTTCGAGGATGAATATCCGGAAAAAGTCCGGGTTGCGTAGCTGCACCGTCACATACCAGGGCAACGCGATCGCCAGGAACAGCAGCATGCCCGGAACCCACAACGAGCTGACGATTGTTCCCCATTCACGCTTCACCCCGAGGAAAAGTAAAAGAATGACGCCGGCAAAGAAAATTGCGACTGGCCCTTTTGCCAAAGTTGCCAGCGCGAGAAAGCAATAGAAGATAACCAGTCCAAGTTGCTTTTTGCTTTCGTACCAGGCGAACCATCCCAGGAGGGCAATCCCAAACATGGCCGCCAGTGGCATGTCTGTGGAAGCAGCGCGGGCGAAGGCGATCATGCCCGCACAGCCTGCGGCGATGAGCGCACCATCTGTCTCAGAACCGGGACAAAATCGACGCAGAAAGAAATAAATGGCTACGACCAGCAATACCGCATCAACGGCCCCGGGCATGCGAGCGGCGCGGTCGCTTACTCCGAAAACGGAATAGGCCGCCATAGCCTGCCAGTAATAGAGCGGCGGCTTCTCCAGCCAGGGCTTGCCCTGGAGCGTTGGCGTGACCCAGTCGTG
The DNA here is from genome assembly GCA_963799305.1 of uncultured Acidobacteriota bacterium. GTDB lineage: Bacteria > Acidobacteriota > Terriglobia > Terriglobales > Acidobacteriaceae > Acidiflorens. The sequence continues at coordinate 476,807 of CAWCWX010000014.1, forward strand.
GCGATCAAGCATCTCTCGGGCGACCTGCGCGTAGCGTGGTTCGTCCGCGCCGACCAGGCCGAAGGCGCCGAGGCCATAGAAGAAGAGGAATCCGCAGAACGCAACCAGCAGCAACACGTCCGTACGCGTTCGCGTGGTCATGAGAGAGTCAGGCGTGACGAGGCCGCAGGAGCGCCCAAATGCTGACGATCGTCCACACCGTTTCCAGCACGATGAAACCGATCTGGAAGGGGTGGAAAGCGATCCAGGCAAGAATCGCGGAACCGGCGGCGTTGAGAAGATTGTAAGCGGCGCCGCGGGAGTTGACCCATCCCAGCTGATGGCCGACATAGGCGATCAGGATAAGCAGCGCCCCGACGAAAGAAATCAGTTGCCGTGCCAGATCCATATTCATGAGGCATTCACCGCCGCTTTCTCTGCATGGAGTCTGTCGATGACCCGCGCAATTGCTACGCCCATGGGCCCGTCGAGAGAGCATCCGCTGGCGCACTTGTGGCCGCCGCCGCCGAAATACTCGGCCACGGTTGCGACGTTGACTTCGCCTTTGCTGCGCAGGCTGACGCGCCAGCGTCCATCGGGCAACTCGCGAAAGAAAATGGCGACCTGCACATCGCCGATGGAGAGCGCGTAATTCACCAAACCTTCGCAATCTTCTTCGCGCGCGCCGAAGCGCTCCATCTCTCCCTGCGTGACCCATATCCAGGCCAGCGTTCCCTGACGATGAAGATTGGCGAGCGCGGCTCCCAACAGCCTGAGCTTGGCTGTGGAGTGGCCGAAGTAAATGTTGCGCGCGCAGTGGGCGGGGTCGGCTCCGGCGAGGACGAGCTCGCGGGCAATCGCGAACGTATGTTCGTTGGTGCCTTCGAACATGAAGGAGCCGGTATCGGTCATGAGCGCCGTGTACAGGCAAGTCGCGATGCCGGAATCAAGCGAAACGCCCGCCAGCCGGGCCATTTGGTAAATCAACTCAGCGGTCGCCACCGCCGAGGGGTCGACCCAGTTGACCTGGGCAAAGTTGCGTCCGGTGGCGTGATGGTCGATGTTGATCAGGAAGCATTCTTCGAGGCCGTTGAGGAGAGTCCGCTTGATGCTGTCGCACTCCAGGATCACGACCGCGTCGTTGGGTGGGACGTGATCGGCATGGATCACGCCGTCCGCGAAAGGCAGGCTTTGATAAATTCGGGGCACGCCGTCGTGCATGACGACGTCGACCTGCTTGCCCATGTGGCGCAGGACTTGCGCGCAGGCCAGAGCTGAGCCGATGGCATCGCCGTCGGGGCGGGCGTGGGACGTGACGATCAGGCGGCGACGTCCGCGAATTTCCTGGAGCACCTGTTCCAGCATGGAAAATAAGCTCTTAGCTCTTGGCTTTAGTCTTTAGCTTTCGGCTCTTCGCTTTTCTTGCTGCGCTTTCTTGCGCGACCCAGCAACTCTTCTACCCTGCCTTCCAACTTGTGAGAACGGTCTACCTGGAAAAAAAGTTCCGGCGGACGTCGCAACCGCAACCGCTCCGCCAGTTCATGGCGGACGTAGTTTTTCGCCGCATTGAGTCCTTCCAGGCTGCGTTCGGCCTCGTCGTCGTCGCCTTCAACATTCACCATTACTCGCGCCGAACGGGCGTCGTCGGACATCATCACGGCGGACACGCTGACCAGTCCGATGCGAGGGTCTCCTAATTCACCCTCGAGGATCGTCTCAACCTCTTCCCGGATGGCCTCACCCAACCGGTCCCGGCGATACTTTTGGCCACGGGGTTCCATATTTTCATCGGGAAAACCGTTCAGAATAGCAGAAAGGCAGGTGCCGGGTCTCAGGTGCTAGGTGCTGGGAGTCAGGTTTGCGAGTTGAGCAGGGATGATGAAGCGAGCGCCTTCCTAACACCTGACACTTCCCTCAGAAGTACTCCACGAAGGAATCTGTGATATCCGCTCCCAGATTGTTGGTGATTCTGGTGGCGGCGCGTTCGACATTCTTCATCAGGCCATCAAGGTAGTCGCGGGAGTGGGAGACGGCAACTACTCCTACCGTCGCCTGATTCCACAGATTCGACGGATCGAGCTCCGCTACCGACACGTTGAATGACGCTCGTAATCGGTCTTTCAGACTGCGTACCACCTGGCGCTTGTCCTTGAGAGACTGTGCGGCTTCGATGCGGAGGTCGAGAGTGAGGAAGGCAAGCATGAAAATCAGTGGTTAGTGATTGGTGATTAGTCGTTAGAAAAACTAATCACTAATCACTAACCACTAGTCACTATTCACTACAAAGGCATTCTTCCGCGGAACAGCCAGATCAAGTCGATGATCAGGATGATGACTACCATCAATTCCAGAACGAACGCCCGGCTTTGATGAAACTGGTCGACCATGAAGCGGTAGAGTTCTTCGGCGGTGTGTACTTTCTGGTTAACCAGGTCTTTGTAGTCGGTGACGCCGATCTTCGAGGCGGCTACTTTGTACAGGCGAGCGGAAAACATGTCGCTTAGGAATTTGATGGCGTTGTCGGCGCGCTCGGTGAGTTCGTCGACGTCGAGCAGGACGGTATGCAGGCGCGTCGCGCGTTTTGCCGTGCGCCAACGGGCTAGAGTGCCCTTGCTGCCATTCTCCATGAAGTCGTAGACGCTTTGCAATTCGCGTGTCAGCAGTTCGTCATAGTGACGGAATTCGAGCAGCTGAGAATTGGCATATTCGAGCAGAGGAATAATGGTTTCGGCGCCGGCGGCGGTGTCGTAGAGAAATGCGGCGTTCCAGCCAATGACCGTCAGGTCGTTAGGATAGTACGAGATTTTAGACTGCAAGATTTCCTGACACTCGCCCTCGGATAGAGGAACCGTTTCGCCGCGCACGATCTGGGCGATCCGCCCGCTTTCCGCGGCCAGCAGTTCCGACGCCGATGGATTGCCGGCGACCTCTCGCAGGTGGAAAATGAAATAGTCTTCGTTCAGCCATTCTTCGTAGGGTTTGACCAACGCCGGGCGAGCGCGCTCGAGCCTCTGCTTGGCTACTTTCTGGGCCAAGCTGGCGAAATCAGTGTCCCAAACCCAGCGGCTGGAGAGCCGGGCGAGCGTGTCCCAGTCGCCGGAAAACGGCAGTTCGAAGACCACGCTGAGAACGCCGTAGTCGTAATACTTGATCTGGGCGTCGAGTCGTTCCCCGGTTTCGAGGATCAGGGGCTCAATTCTTTCGACCACCGGCGGACGCTCATAACGGACGTATCCTGGGGCGGCGTGCTTGAAACTGACCTCCTGGCGGCGGGCGCCGAAGATGTCACGCAGGTCGTCGAGCCGGATCTCCTCGCAGACATCGAACTGGATCAGGACGAGGACCGACCCCTGGAGTGTCTTGTCTTGCGTCCTGGTGACCAGGCTTTCGGGAGTAAGGGCTAGGACCGATCTGAGTTCTTGTTCCATGGGTTGTCAGCTTTCTCGACTACGCGGGCACGGCACGGTGCGGGCGGTCTGAGGGACGGCGACGGCTATATCTATTGTCCCAGAAAAGGAGCGGGAGGGGGAGTGGGAGCGTAACTCTTTACCTGTCAATTGCTTACATGTAATAAACTCATCATCTCCGGGCCCACGACCAAAGCAATGCAGCTCCAGCCACCAGCCCCACGATTCCCAATCCAGCCCGTTTCATAGAGGTCTTGATCGCCGCCTCCCGTGGCCTCACCCACGCGTCTTCCGGATAGTGTTGCGGCGCCGCCTCGAAAAGGGGGATTCCTTCCGGGCTTTCGGTCGCCTCGCGCAGGGCCATTTGCAGGACTTCGGCCAAGTGGAGGGCGTGGCGGTCGGTTTCCTGGGCGATTTGTTCGCGGCAACTGAAGCCGTCGGCGACGATGAGCCAGTCGGTGGGGGCCTGGCGGACTGCGGGCAGGAGTTCGAGTTCGCCGATTGCTTTTGAGGTCTCGTAGGTGCTTTTTTCGAAGCCGAAGGCTCCGGCCATGCCGCAGCATCCGGGGGCGGGGGCAGTGAAGTCGATGCCCATGCGTTTCAGGACCGCCTCCTCGGCGGTCATCTTCATGATCGCTTTGTGATGACAGTGGCCGTGGATCAGGGCCTTACGGGCTACTGGAGGTAGCGGGAAGTCGGGGGCGCGGCGTTCGAGGAATTCGCTGAGCAGGATTACCTGCTGCGAGAGGGCATGGGCGCGTTCGTCTTTGGGGAACAGGTTGGTGAGTTCGTCGCGGAAAACGGCGGCGCAGCTTGGTTCCAGAACGACGATCGGAATGCGGGCTTCGATTTCTGGCAGAAGTTCGTCCATGATGTCGAGGAGGAGGTTCTTGGCGCGGTCGAGCATGCCGACGTCGTAGAGGGGACGTCCGCAGCAGAGGTGGGCGCGGGGGACGGTGACTTCGAACCCGGCGGCTTCGAGGACTTCTACGGAGGCTTGCGCCGTTTGCGGGAGAAAGTGGTTGTTGAAGGTGTCGGCCCAGAGCAGGACAGTGCCTCTGTCGGCGCGGCGGCTGTCGAACTGCGTTCGACTTGACCGGGTCAGAGACCCGGTCCCACGCAACCTCTGTTCCCACCATTGTTTGAAGGTTTGCGGGGCGAAGGGTGGGATGCGGCGCTGGGCGGGGATGCTTGCGGCTTTCTTCGCGAGGTCGCGCAGAATTGGCAGCTGTGTGGTCAGATTCACAAGACCCGGCACGTGCGACGCCGCTCTTGCCCAGAGATCGATGTTGGCAAAGGCCAGCGCGTTCAGGGGGCGGCGGTTGGTTTCGTAGTAATGGGAGAGGAATTCGGATTTGTAAGTCGCTACGTCGACGCCAGTGGGGCAGTCGCTTTTGCAGCCTTTGCAGGCCAGGCAGAGGTCTAGCGATTCTTTCACGGCCTCGTTCTGCCAGCGGTCTTTGACTACTTCGCCCTGCGTCATCTCCCAGAGGAGGTGGGCTCGTCCGCGGGTGGAGTGTTCTTCTTCTCTGGTTACGCGAAAGCTGGGACACATCACTCCGCCTTCGTAGCGGCGGCATTTGCCTACGCCTACGCAGCGTAACGTGGCGCTGGCGAGACTGCCGTGGTCGTCGGGAAATTTGAAGTGGGTTTCGGGCTGCCAGGGATCGTAGTTCGCGCCGAGCCTGAGATTTTCATCGAGGCGGTAGGGCTCGATTACTTTTCCGGGATTCATCTTCCAGTCGGGATCCCACAGAGCCTTGAACTCGCGGAACGCCTGCATCAGTTCCGGTCCAAACATTTTGGGAAGAAGTTCGGCGCGGGCCTGGCCGTCTCCGTGCTCGCCCGAAAGGGAGCCGCCGTAGCCTACGACCAGGTCGGCCGCTTCTTCCATGAACTGGCGGAATTTCCGGATGCCTTCGACCGATTCCAGGTCGAAGTTGATGCGGGTGTGGAGGCAGGCGTGTCCAAAATGTCCGTAGAAGGCGCCTCCGTACTCGTAGGCGTTCATCAGTTTGCGCAGTTCGCGCAGGTAGGCGCCCAATTTTTCCGGCGCAACGGCGGAATCTTCGAAGCCTTCCCAATAAGGAGTTTCTCCGGGAACGTGGGAAGTCGTTCCCAGGCTCGACTCGCGAACTTCCCAAATGTAGCGAGCCTGGCGCGGGTCGGAAAACATCCGCATCGAAGGCGGAGACGCATCGCTGTCCAAGGCCGACATCAGACGATGCGTTTGCGCTTCGGCATCGGCGATGGTCTCGCCGCCGAATTCAACCAGCAGCCAGCCGGCGCCTTCGGGAAGCAACGCCAATCCCTCGGAGTTCATGCCCTTGCGGCGCCCGGCTTTGACGATGATGTCGTCGAAGGCTTCCAGGCCGATGGGACCGTACTCCATAATTTGCGGCACGTGGTCGGCGCACCGGTAGATGTCGGGCCAGCCGATCACCAGCAAGACGCGTGCGGGCGGACTCTGTACCAGGTGGCACGTCGCTTCAAGAACAGTAGCGCATGTGCCTTCGGTGCCGACCAGGGCGCGCGCCACCTGAAATCCGTTTTCCGGCAACAGGTAGTTCAGGTTGTATCCAGAGACGCGGCGCGGAATGTTGGGGAACTGCCGGCGGACCTGGTCGCCGTAGCGATCAGCAATGGCCTTGAGTCCGGAGTAGATTTCGGCGGGGCGTCCACCTTCGCTTACGATGCGGTGGAAGTCTCCGTCGCTCGTCGCGCCTACGTGCATGCGGTGGCCATCGTAGGTGAGGATCTCCAGCGACTCGATGTTGTCATCGGTTTTGCCAGCCATGATCGAGTGCACACCGCAGGAGTTGTTGCCGATCATTCCGCCGAGCGTGCAGCGGTCGTGGGTGGCGGGGTCGGGCGCGAAGGTCAGGTGATGTTTTTCGGCTGCGGCGCGGAGGTGGTCGAGAATCACTCCCGGCTGTACGCGGGCAATGCGGCGCTGCGGGTCAATTTCCAGGATGTTCGCCATGTGCCTCGAGAAATCGAGAATGATGGCGGTGTTGCAGCATTGTCCGGCAAGCGAAGTACCGCCGCCGCGGGCGAGAAGCGGGGCGCGATGTTCGCGGCACAAAGCAACTGCTGCCAGAACGTCTTCGGTGTCGTGCGGGGCGACGATTCCGATGGGAACCTGGCGATAGTTCGAGCCGTCGGTGGCGTAGAGGGCGCGGCTACTGGCGTCGAAGCGGACCTCTCCGCGAAGGTGGCGGCGAAGGGCGGCTTCGAGGGATACGGCGTCCACCGTCTCGGAGCGCGCGGCGAGGGCGCGGGCGGAAACGTCGTACGTTGAGGCGGAGTCGGGCATGGGCTACTGAACATCTTCGAGGATGCAGGGCGGCGGACGCAAGGGGATTGCGCGGGTGCGGACGCGCTCGTCACTTTCTGGAAATCTCAGCCTGAGAGCGTGTGACTTTTAGTGTCATCCTGAGTGAAGGCGAAGGATTGACAGTATTGTGCGTGGTCTTAGCGCCAGGCCCGCGTCATGTAGTCGGCCAACGACAGGGACAGCAGGATGCCTAAAAAGAAAAATCCGGAGACCACGACAACACCCGTCAGCTTTTCACTGGCCCCTTTGACGTGCATAAAGAAAAGCACGACCAGCGTGGCCTTGATGGTGGCAATCAGGAGGGCGACCACCGGGTTGAAGATGCCCAAGTTGACAAAGGCAACCTTGTAGGTGACATAGGTTAAGACCAGCAGCGTGATGCCGATAGTCAGATAAAAAGCGCGTGATGTGACGTGTTCCGACATGTCCGTCCTCAAGAGTGGCGGCTGATCAGGTACAACAACGGGAACAGATAAATCCAAATGATATCCACTAAGTGCCAATACAATCCCGCGTTTTCTATCGGGGTAAAGTACTGCGGCGAATAGTGTCCCTTATACGCGAGCACGGCCAACACGCTGAACAGGCCGCAGCCGATGACCATGTGCAGGGCATGCATGCCGGTCATGGCGAAATAGAGCGAAAAGAAAAGTTCGGCCTCTTTCGGGTTCACGGGGATTTGCTTCCCGTTGTCGTCAAACTTATCTGTGAATGCAAAGGTCGGTCCGGGGACGTGATGCTTCTCGAATTTTTCCCGGTACTCGATCGCCTTTACGCCGAGAAAGGTCAGCCCCAGCAATACGGTGACCACCAGGTACCCGACGAGTTGCTTGCGATTGCCGTCGTGGGCGGCTCGCACCGCGAATACTACGGTAACGCTGCTGATGATCAGGACGGCGGTATTTAAGGCGCCGTACCTGACGTCGAGCTGCTGACTGCCGGCAGCGAAAGCGTTGAAGTGCATGAGCCGGTAGATCAGATAGGCGCAGAACATACCGCCGAAGAACATGATTTCTGTCACCAGAAACAGCCACATGCCGAGCGAGGCAGTGTTTTTTTGCTGCTCCATGTCGGCGAAGTGATGGCGCAACTGGGGATGCTGCTCGACGGTGTCGACGGCGGTAGCGTGGCTATCGCTCAAAGGGAGCCTCCTGGATCGTGGTCTCCAGCTTCGGTTCAATCTCGTCGTAGTTATAGGCCTCCCAGGTGACGACAGGAGTTTCCTCGAAGTTCGTGGTCGGCGGCGGCGACGCGGTCTGCCATTCCAGACCGGCCGCATTCCACGGATTGGGACCCGCGATCGGACCGTAGCGCAGCGACCAGGCGAAGTAGATCATGGGCAGCAGGTATCCCACCGCCAGAACGCTCGCGCCCGCAGTCGAAAGAACGTTCAACACCTGAAACTCGGGCGGATACTGCCAGTAACGGCGGGGCATCCCGACGTAGCCGAGGATGAATTGCGGGAAGAAGGTCAGGTTGAAACCTACGAATACGAAAAGGGCGGAGAGTTTCGCCCAGCCTTCGGGATACATGCGGCCTGTAATTTTAGGCCACCAGAAATGCATGCCGCCTAAATATCCCATGACGACACCGCCCACCATCACGTAATGGAAGTGCGAGACCACGAAGTAAGTGTCGGTGACGTGCACATCGATACCCAGGGAAGCCAGGAACAGCCCGGTCAAGCCCCCGATGGTGAACAGGCCGATGAAACCGAATGCATAGAGCATCGGCGTGGCGAAGGAGACGGAACCCTTGTAGAGAGTGGCCGTCCAGTTAAAGACTTTGATCGCCGAAGGCACGCCGACGAAGAACGTGATGAACGAAAAGATCATCGCCGCATATAGCGAAATGCCCGCGACAAACATGTGGTGGGCCCAGACCAGGAATCCGATGACGGCGATCGAAATACTCGACAGGGCGATGATCTTGTAGCCGAATACGCGCTTGTGCGCAAAGCAGGCGATGAGTTCGCTGATCACTCCCATTGACGGCAGGATCATGATGTAGACGGCGGGATGCGAATAGAACCAGAACAGATGCTGAAACAGCAGCGGGTCTCCGCCCAGCTTGGGATCAAAGATTCCGAGGTGGAAAAGACGTTCGACGGCCAGCATGACGGTGGTGATGGCAATCACCGGCGTGCCGAGAATCATGATCAGGCTGGTCGCGTAGTGCGCCCAGACGAACAGCGGCAGGCGGTCCCAGGTCAGGCCGGGGGCGCGCATGCGGTGGATGGTAACGATGAAATTCAGTCCGGTAAAAATCGACGAAAAGCCGACGATAAAGACCGCGAGTCCGGCCTCAACCACGTTGGTGTTACTAAACTCGGTGCTGAAGGGACTGTAGAGGGTCCAGCCGGTATCCACGCCACCATTAAGCAGGACGTGAATCATCATGCAGCCGGCAATCATATAGAGATACCAGCTGAGCAGGTTGATCCGCGGGAAGGCCAAATCCTTCGCGCCGACCATGAGCGGAATCAAAAAATTCCCGAGAATTGCCGGGACCACCGGGATCAGGAAGAAAAACACCATGATCATCCCGTGGGCGGTAAACACCTTGTTGTAGGTGTCGGCATGCATCAAGTCGCCTTCCGGCGTCAGCAGTTCGAGCCGGATGAGCATGGCGAAGAAACCGCCCAGGAAAAAGAAGGCCGTAACCGAGATCAGGTAGAGGATCGCAATCCGCTTGTGGTCCGTGGTCAGCAGCCAGCTCTTGAGCGTGAAGCCGTTGGTCAAATAGTTCACGGGCTTCTCGGCGGGCTGGGCGGGAATCACTGTGGTCGCCATAACTATTGCACCTGCTTCTGGGGCTGTTCGGCTGAGCTTGCGGCCGCCTGACCTTTGGCGCCCAACGCGGCCTGTCCCCCCAGAGACTTGACGTAGGCCACGAGCGCGTTCAGTTGTTCGTCGGACACCAGACCCTGAAACGTCGGCATGACCGGCTTGAAGCCGTTCACAATCTTAGCCGTCGGGTTCAGGATTGATTCCCGTACATAGTTGTCGTCGACCATGACGGTGCGGCCGTCATCCAACAGGACCGGTTTGCCGAATGCACCTTGCAGATTCGGACCGCGGCCCTGAATATCGAAGCGATGGCAAGTGGCGCATCCGAACTGTGTGAAGAGCTGCTTACCGGCTTCGGGCAGCGGGACTGAGGGACCTCCCGTCATCCACTGAGCATAATCCTGTGGGTCCATGACGACCACGCTTCCAATCATGCCGGAGTGCGAGGTTCCGCAATACTCCGCGCAGAACAGGTGATAGACGCCGGGCGTAGTCGCGTTGAACCACAGAGTCGTGTAACGGCCCGGCAGCACGTCCTGCTTAAGGCGAAATGCCGGAATGAAGAAGCTGTGGATTACATCCTGCGAGGTCATGATCAGCTTGACGTTCTGACCGGTTTGCACATGGAGTTCGTTGATTTCGCGCTGCCCCTCCATGTGCTCAATCTTCCACATCCATTGTTTCGCGACGACATACACTTCGGTGGAGTTGGTGGGGGGCGTGCGCTCCCGGAAGAAAATCACCGCGCCCCAGATGAAGAACGTCAGCATGATGCCGAATGGGATCACGGACCAGGCCGTTTCCAGGAGGGGCGAGCCTTCGATCGGAGTCGGCAGGACACCCGGACGGCGGCGGTACTTGATGGACAGCACCGCGACCGCGATGAAGATGAGCAACGTCATCACGGCCGACACCAGCACAAGGTAGATGTAGAGTCCGTCCACCTGCCCGGCTATGGTCGAGGCCCGATCGGGCCACAATGGTAGAAATTTCGACATGATTACGTGGCTCGCCTTGTCGCTTTATGCTGCCCGCTCGCATCGGCGCGGTACAGGATGAAAATAAAAGCTCCCAACATGAGAATGGTCGCCGCGCCCGCGATACTCAGGATGCGGCTGATGACGGCGCCGTATTTCCCGGTCCGCGGATCGTAGTGATAGCAGTACAACAATACCTGGTCGGTGACACTGCCAATCTGGTTGTGGGAAGCCTGCACCAGCCCAAGGCGCAGATCTTTGGGCGGAAACTCCACGCCGTAGAAATATTGCGCGATGTGACGGTCGGGAGTGAGCACGACGATGGTGGTGGCGTGCGCGTATTGCTGCGTTTTTTCGTCCCACTGAAACTGGAAGCCGACGGCCTTGGTGAGCGCATTGATCGACTCCGCGGGTCCCGTAAGAAAATGCCAGCCCTGGTCGGCGCCGGCGCGGCCGTAGCGGCGCATGATGTCGCGTTTCTTGGTGGCCGCCATGTCGGGCGTTTCGTGGGGATCGAAGCTCACGGTGAGAACGTCGAAATCCTGGCCGACGTTAAAGGTGAGAACTTTCAGGGACCCGGTAAGACCTTGCAGCACTTCGCCGCACAGCATAGGGCACTGGTAATAGCCGAGGTTCAGAATGACAGGGCGTCCGTGGCCGAAGTAGTCGCCAAGCTTGACTGGATTGCCGAGTTCATCACGGAACGCGAGGTCGGCGGGAACCTCAGCGTTCAGGTGCTGCTCGATGCCTACAAATTCGAGGCCCGGAAGTTTCTGGCCGGCGGGCAGGCCGGCGTTCTCGCCCGTCATCATGGGGCCGCGCATGCCCTGTCCCCACACCGGGAGGGAGGACAGCGCCAGCAGGATGGTTACGACGATGATGGATTTACTACGCACAGCTTGTTTCCTCTTCATCTTTCTTGCTGCAGCGCCTAAGACGCTGCGGAAAACTCGGCTCACCCAAACAAAGCCACCACCGGGGCTAAAGCCCGCAACAACTTTCTGACTTACGCGGCCCTGAAGGGCCGCTCTTCCACGGCAAATCGCGGCCACCGCAAATCACGGTTGCTTCGCGGCCGCCTTCTTTGCCGGAGCCGGCGCTTTTGCAGCGATCCCATTCGCACAGCCGCTTTGCGGGCATACTGGCAAGCCGCGCTGGGCGATCAATTCCATGGCTCGGTCGATCGGGATGTGCGCGACACCGGCCTTCTCGTCGACCCAGCCATAGCTGTGCAGTTCCTTTTCCTGATTCAGAACGAAGTCCCCGAGTTCCTGGCGTTCATCCAATTCGAGCAGCGGTGCGCCATTGTCCGAAAACCTCTTATCGACGTAACCCTCGGTGATGCGCCTCTCTCCGATCATGGCCGAATCTTCCGGCTTCATCAGCGGACTGGAGGCGGTCATCTGCGACTGCTCGTATTTGTCGAGGAACGAGTACATGCCGGTGATGATGAAATAAATAATCACTCCGGTGATCGCCAGCCCAATCATGAAGCCGAACACACCGCGACTGCCGAGATCCTCGCGTTCGTACTCGACTCCGTGACCGGCGTGCCCGTGATTTAGGTGCTCATCACTCATGCGAGGGCTCCAGAATTCGCAGCGTCTGCGGCGCATACACCGCCAGCAGCGGACGCGCTCTCAGATTACGGAAGAAGTAGGCCATCCAAAGGCCGCCGATGCCGGTCAACGAGGCAAACAAAGTCCAGCTGACGTGGAAGGTGACGTGACCCAGCGACTGCGCCGGCTCGATGTGCCAGAAGATATCCACCACGCGCACGATAAGAATCCAGGACGCGATCCACACCAGTGTGCTGGTTTTCTTTTTCAGGCGCTGCGAGAGCAGAAAGCCAAACGGCACCGCAAAATGGAATACAACCAGAAAGAGCGCAACGTATCCCCAGCCGCCATTGATGCGGCGGAAGAACCAGGGAATCTCTTCCGGCAGGTTGCCCGCCCAAATAATCAGCCACTGCGAGAAATTGAAGTAGGCCCAGACCATGGTGAAGGCCAGCATGAGTTTGCCGTGGTCGTGGATCTCGGTGGACTTGAGGTAGTCCGACATGGGCTTGCGCTGGATCAGAATGCTTTCGATGACCACCACAAAGGAGAACGTGGCCAGCGCCGCCCCGGCGATGAAGATCAGCCCGTAGATCGTCGAAATCCAGCGCGCCTGCAGCGACATGACCCAGTCGATGATGGCGAACGAAAACGACAGAGAGTAGATGACCAGGCCGGGAGCGCTGACGGCGCGGAACTTGAGCGTGCTCTGGTTGCGGGCCTGAGCGCTGTCCTGCGCGGTGGACCAGCGGTTCAGCAGGAACGCCATCAGAAGCCAAAGAATGAAATAGATGGCGTACCGCGTCCAGATCGCGTTCGAGTTCAAATAGGCGAAATGAATTTCCTTCAGCTTGGGGTTGTTATTCCAGACCTCTGGCCGCGCCCACTCGTAAAGCCGGGGAAGGTTCAACAGGATCGGAACGAAGAGCACTGCCATCAAAGGCAGCGTCATCATGCCCGCTTCCAGAATACGGCGGCTTACCGTGCCCCAGGTTCCGCCGACCAGGTGATAGAGCATGAGGATCGACATGCAACCCAGCGAAAGGCTCAGTCCTGCGATGTAAGCCGTGAGGTAGGCGGAATAGAAACTCTCGGGAGCGAGAAACGCACCGGCCACGGTTGCGACCGCGCCGACCAGACCAATGAACATGGAGCGGGTCTGCATGGTTTCGGCCACGGGCGGGGCCATGAGGTCCGCTTTATTTATGGTCGCCGTGGTCATTTTTGTTCCTCTTTCGGCTCCGTTTTCGGTTCCGCGGACGGCGGTTTCTCGACCGGCAAGGTCGCGCCGTTGCCAATGTCTTCAAATTCCGGAGCGGGGGACGGAACCTTCTGTCCCGGCGGGACGTCGGCGGCAGGAGCATTCTGGCTCAACTGCAAGGCCCGGATGTAAGCGGCAATCGCCCAACGATCACGCGGTGCGACCTGGGCCGAATAGTCCTGCATCACGCCAAAACCATTGGTCATGACGTCAAAGAAATATCCTAGCGGCACTTTGCGCAGACGCTCGATGTGATACGAGGGCGGATGCTTGAGCCCGCGGGTGGGGATGAAGCCATTACCATCGCCAACGCGGCCGTGACAAGGCGTGCAGTAGACGTTAAAGCGGTTCTGTCCACGGGCCATCACTTCTGGCGTGACCGGGAAGGGCATGTAGTCGCCCAGATCGTTGCCGATTTTCCCGGTGTAAAGATAGGTATCTTCGCGCAGATCGCCGCGGGCCACGGTGCCGTCGACCGGGTTCCGGGCCGAGCGGCCGTCGGCAAAGAAGTCGCTCTTGGCCAGCGGGCGATAGTAGGGCTGAATGTGCATATCAATGCGGCAGCCGGCGGTAACGAAAATCAGCGCGAGCAGCGCAGGCAGAATTTTGCGGAGGCTCGTCATGGTTAGCTCGGCACCTCCGAGACAGAGCGCGGCGCGAGTCCTTTCAGGAAATCCCGGGTACGGGCCGCGTCATACTTCGGATCGCTGGCCGAGACGACCAGGAAAAACTTATTATCCGTAGCCTTGGCAAAAGCCGGCACGTTGAACACGGGATGGTAAGGCATGGGCAATCCATTCAACGCCAGCATGCCGATGGCTGCCGAAACTCCACCGAAGAGAATGGTCAGCTCGAACGTCACGATGATGAACGACGGCCAGGAATGATACGGGCGTCCGCCGACATTCGTCGGATAACTGATCACCGCCACGTAATACTGGAGCAGGTATCCCGACAACCCGCCGATGATGCCGCAAATCAACACCACCAGCGATACGCGATTCTTGTGGAAGCCAATGGCGTCGGCCAACCCTTCGACCGGAAATGGGCTATAGGCGTCGATCTCCTTGTAGCCGGCGTTGTGCGTCTTGTGAGCGGCGTCCACGAGTTCCTGCGGCGAGTCGAATTCCGCCATCAGGCCGTAGACCGCGTTTTCGGCGATTGCATCGCTCATTGATGCACCTCCTCCGCCTCGTTGACGTGCGCCTCAGGCAGCAGTGTCCGCAACTCGGCGATCGATACCATCGGCAGGATGCGCACGAACAGCCACATCAACGTGAGGAACATGCCGAGAGTGCCGATGTACGTCATCCAGTCCCACTTGGTCGGGTAGTACATGCCCCAGGACGAATTCAGGAAGTCGCGGTGCAGGCCGACTACGATGATGATGAACCGTTCCAGCCACATGCCCACCAGCACCACCAGCGAAATCACCCACAGCCAGAACGTACTGGTGCGGAATTTTTTCATCCACAATAACTGCGGGATGAAGATGTTGGTCGACAGCAAGCTCCAGTACCAGAACGCGTACGGCCCGTGCAGGCGGTTCCACAGCAGGAACGAATCGAACGTGTTGCCGCTATACCAACCCATGAAAGCTTCAATGCCGTAGCCGTAGCCGACGATCAGTCCGGTGGCCAGCATCACCTTGCCGGAGTTCTCCAGGTGGCGCATGGTGATGAAATCTTCCATTCCATAAATAGCGCGGATGGGAATTGCCAGACACAGCACCATGGCAAAGCCGGAGTAGATGGCGCCCGCAACGAAATAGGGCGGGAAGATGGTGGTGTGCCAGCCGGGGACGATACCCACCGCGAAATCGAAGCTCACGACAGTGTGTACGGAGAGTACGAGCGGTGTGGCTAAACCGGCCAGCAGCAGGTAAGCCGTCTCATAACGATGCCAGTGGCGGGCCGAACCGCGCCAACCCATGGCAAGAATTCCAAAGATGCCGCGCGTGAGGGGATGCTCGGCGCGATCGCGCATGGTGGCGAGATCGGGGATGAGACCCACGAACCAGAACACCAGCGAAATCGTGAAATAGGTCGAGACCGCGAACACGTCCCAGATAAGCGGACTGCGGAACTGCGGCCAATAGTTCATCGAATTCGGATAGGGGAACATCCAGTACGCCAGCCACGGACGGCCGGTGTGGATCAGCGGGAAGAGCCCGGCGCACATGACCGCGAATAATGTCATCGCTTCCGCAAACCGATTGATCGAATTGCGCCAGCTTTGCCGCAACAGGGCGAGAATGGCGGAGATCAGCGTGCCGGCGTGGCCGATACCGATCCACCAGACGAAGTTGATAATGGCGAATCCCCAGCCGATGGGAATTGTGATGCCCCAGATGCCGGTGCCCTTGAGGAACAGATATCCCACGGCCACCAGGAGCATGTTCATAATCGAGAACATCACCAGGAAGCCGAAGATCCATCCGATGGAGACGGGGCGCTTCAGGACGATGTTGCTGACCTTCTCGCCGATGGTGGAAAAAGAATGCCCCGGCTCGATGACCGGCGCTCTCTGATCGTCTTTCGGAACTTCCACCGGAATTTGGGTTTGGGTAGCCATGTGCCTAGCCTGCGCTCCGCTCTGTCTTCAATTCCGGGTTAGGATTGCGCACTTCCGCCAGATAGGTTGTGCGCGGCCGCGTATTCAGTTCGCCCAGCAGGGAATAATTTCTCGCCTGCGCCTTCCACTTGTTGACCCGGCTGTTGGGGTCGTTGATGTTGCCGAAAACGATCGCGTTCGCCGGGCAGGACTGCTGGCAGGCGGTCTGCAATTCATCGCCGACACGAATCTCTTTGCCTTCTCGTACCGAGGCGGTTTCGGCGTCGATCTTGTGCTCGTTGATGCGCTGCACGCAGTACGTGCATTTCTCCATCACGCCGCGGCTGCGGATGGTCACATCCGGATTACGCATCAGCTTGTACTGCGGCGTCTCCCAGTCCTGGAAGAGCAGGAAATTGAAGCGCCGGACTTTGTAGGGGCAGTTGTTCGAGCAATAGCGCGTCCCGATGCAGCGGTTGTAGACCATATCGTTCAGGCCTTCGCTGCTGTGGACGGTCGCACCCACCGGACAAACCAGTTCGCAGGGCGCATTCTCGCACTGCATGCAGGGGACGGGCTGGAAGTATCCTTTGGGATCTTCGCGGTCGCCCTGGTAGTAGGCGTCGACGCGGATCCAGTGCATGTGGCGGCCCTTGAGCGTCTGCTCGTAGCCAACCACCGCAATGTTGTTTTCCGACTGGCAGGCCACAATGCAATTGTTGCAGCCGACGCAGGCGTTCAAATCGATCGCCATGCCCCAGGCGTAGGCTTCTTTCGAGTAGTCGAAGGGAGGATAGAGCGTGAGTTCCTTCGGAGGCTCGCCCTCCTTGGCGAAGTTCGGTTCCTTCTTGTATTCCTCGAGATCGCGCTCCATCACCAGAGGACGCTCACTGCCGTCGGGAGTGTCCATGGTCTGATAGCCCTGGGTGCTGGCGAGGTTGTAGATTTCGCCGGTCGGCGTGATTTTCGCGCCGCTGCCGAACCAAGGCGTCTGGCCGGTGCGCAGCGGGTACACGTCGTGACCGTTCCCGGTTCCGGCTTGTCCGGCGCGACTGCGTCCGTAGCCCAGGAACAGGGTGACCATGTTGTCGGGATGGCCGGCCTGAACCCAGATTGGGCCTTTGACTTTCTTGCCCTGGAATTCGACTTCGACCACGTCTTTGAAGTTCAGCTTCATCCGCGACGCCATCGCGGGACCAATCATGACCGGGTTGTCCCAAGTCAGCTTGGTTAGAGGCTTGGGGAGTTCCTGGAGCCATCCGTTGTTGGCGAAACGGCCGTCGTAGATGCAGGGGTCGCGGCGGAAGTTAAGCTCGATGGCATTCGGATCGGCCGTTTGCGTAGCCGGTGAACTGACCCCTTTGACCGACACGCTCTTCGGCGCGTAGGTTGTTCCAGCAACCCAGCCATCGTGCAGTGATTTCCGCCAGAAAGCGTCAAAGTCAGCTCCGGTGTGCTGTTTCTGCCAGTATTGCTGAACTTGATCGTGTCCAGTGAGGCCAGGCTGGCCGGCGACCAGGCCGATAATTTCATGCGCGCTCTTGCCGCCGTAAAGAGGATCGATCAGCGGCTGAACGATGCTGACGGTGCCGTCATAGGCGCGAGCGTCGCTCCATGCTTCGAGATAGTGCGCTTCGTTCACCTGCCACTGGCAGAGTTCGGCGGTCTCGTTGCTGTGTGTGCCCAAGTAAACCTTGAGCGCGACCGCGTTGGACTTTAGCGCAGATGCAAATTCCAGTTCCGCAGGCGCGTCATACACAGGATTGCCGCTCAAGATCAGGAGCAGATCGACTTTGCCGCCGCGAATGTCTTCCACCAGTTCGTGCAGCGATTCGTTGCGCGGCACAGGATTCGCATCGACCGGATCGGTGTAAAACACCGTCTTGCCCACACTCCCCAGCGAGGCATTCATGGCATGAACGACCGCGTGCACGGCGGGCGAAAGATGATCGCCGGGAATGATGACACAGGCGCCGTGATGTCCTTCAAGGTCCTTCTGCAAGGCTTCGATAAATTTCTGCTGCTCCTGAGTCAACCCCGAATCTGCCGGAGAATGCCCGTTCGCATGACGACTCAGAAATGCTTCGAGATCGGTGGCCCGCATCGGCAGCCGATGATCCGCTTTCATTCCCGTAGAACTCGGCGTGCTCTCGACGACATACAGTCGGTTCATGTTGCCATCGGGATCACGGCGCGCCGCAAAATCGCGAATATATCGCGTATTCCCCGGGAACCCCGCATACAGAAAGTCGGCGTCGAGCGAAACGATCACGTCCGCCTTCGACAAGTCGTAGCGCGTCTCGACCACTTCGCCGAAGGCCCTCTTCGCGCCCTCGTTGACGTTGTCGCGGTTGATCGGCTCGTACACGTGCCACTTGGCTTGTGGATTGGCGTCAAGATAGCTGCGAATCTGTCCCGCCAGCGTGGGCGAGGAAACAGTCTGCGTCAGGATACGGACACCGCCGCCGGCCATCCCCTTGGCCGCAGTGATGGGCCCGCGCATCGCGTCCGCAAAGGCAGTCCAGGAACGAACGTCGCCCATGTAGGTGATGTTCTGGGCGCGGTCGGGATCGTAGAGGTCGAGCAGCGACGCCTGCGCGTAGACGTCAGTGCCGCCGAGGCTTGCCGGATGCTCTGGGTTGCCTTCAATCTTGGTCGGCCGGAACATGTGGCTTTCGACCAGGATCGGCGACGCATAGCCGCCGAGGGTGTAGGCGGTCGCGTAGAACATCGGCTTGCCGGGAATCAGGTTCTCAGGCTGCTTTACATAGGGGACGATTTCGGTCAGCGGCAGCTTGGTACAGCCGGTGAGTCCGGCTAGGGCGAGGGATGCGCCCATGGTCTTGAGAAAGCCGCGGCGGGAAAAAGAATCGAGCCACTCGGAGGCGCCCTTCGGGAACTCGCGGTGCATCATCTCCCGGAATTCTTCGCTACCGGCCAGCTCTTCCAGACTGCGCCAGTATTCGGGGCCGGAGGTCTGCTCGATCTGTTCCTTTACGGTTTGCAGATCAAGTTGGGTGCGCTTCCCCGGACAAACGTCCGGTCCGCCCTGGTGTTTTTTGTTCTCGTCCATTTTTCTGTGTGGCGAAACGTTCTCGCAAATTCCCGTCTGCCCTACCGATGGCAGGTGTTGCAACTGGTGATGTCCTTCACCGAGCGCACGTTGTACTTCGCTTTAATGGCATTGCCCAGTTCAATCTGGTCGTTATATGACTTTCCGTCGAACATTACGTCATTCACATGCAAGGGATTGTCGGCCGGCGGCTCGTACCGCATGTTAAATACTTCCTCGCGCGGACGCAGATATTTTTCCGGCGCACGATGGCAGTTCAGGCAGAACTCCATCTGCAACGATTCCTGCTGGTACATCAGCGGCATTTTGTCCACCGGCCCGTGACAGGTGTTGCAGCCTACGCCCTTGGTGATGTGAATGCTGTGATTGAAATAAACGAAGTTCGGAACCTGGTTAACGCGCGACCACTCAATCGACTTGCCGCTGCGATAGCTTTCGCGGATCGGCTCGAGGTAGGCAGCGTTGGTCCAGATCTGGGAGTGGCAGTTCATGCAGGTCTTGGTCGGCGGAATGCCCGCGAAACTCGAGACCTCGACCGAAGTGTGGCAATAGCGGCAATCGATGCCGAGGCCGGTAACATGATGCTGATGGCTGAAGGGAACGGGCTGCGGCTTGCGCACACCGGCATTGGTGACGTAAGGCGTGCGTTCCAGTTCCCAGACAACGCCGCCCAGCGAGGCGACAACCACGGCAACGATCACCAGCGAAGCGCGGGCAATGGCATTGCTGCTGCGGGGAAAAATCTGCATGTCGATCGAATCGTCCGCTTAAGCGGGATCGGCAATGCCGTTCCCGGATCTTCGCATCGCTATGATTTGCGTCACGCTTGCGCGTGACCGTGGACACTAAAACGGGTGATTATAGCAGGCGAGTGGCTTTGTGGAATCAAGCTTTTCTTTTTTTTCATTTTGGGAACCGGACGAAAGGATACGACCCGCTGTCCGCTTCAAAATTGAAGAATCAAGTCGCCGCCAATGCGTTCATCACCTTCAGCGAATTCAATGTGCCCGAAGTTTTTCATCGCAGGTTCATAACCAGGAGCTTCGGTTCGGTCATTTCCTGAATGGAATCACGCAGACCTTCGCGGCCCAAGCCGGAATCCTTCACGCCACCGTAGGGCATATGTTCGACACGGAAGGTGGGCACGTCGCCAGCAATCAAGCCGCCGACTTCCAATTCTTCATAGGCCTGGAAAATCAGCTTCGCATCGCGCGTGAAAAGCCCCGCTTGCAGGCCGTAGGGAGAATTGTTCACTTCTTTGAGTGCCGACGCGAAGTCGTTGTACGGTTCCACGGTCACGACCGGGGCAAAAATTTCCTGACAGTTCACTCTCATGTCCGGCCTTGTACCGGAGAGAACCGTCGGCTCCAGCAGGGACCCATCCCTTTTGCCGCCGCAGAGCAGGCGCGCGCCGCCGCGAACCGCTTCCTGAATCCAATCGGCAGCGCGGATGGCGTCGCTTTCGCGGATCAGGGGACCGAGGTCGCTGGATTCGTCCATCGGGTCGCCGACTTTCAGTTTCTTCACTTCCGCCAGCAGCAATTCGGTGAACTTGCCGTACACGGAATTCTCCACCAGAATGCGCTGCACGGAAATGCAAGACTGTCCCGCATATGCGAACCCGCCAGTGGCACAACGTTCGGCGGCGTATTGCAGATCGCAGTCGTTGTGCACGATCACGCCGGAGTTCCCGCCCAACTCGAGCACCACTTTCTTTTTTCCCGCCTTGTCTTTAATAGCCCATCCTACGGCGGCGCTGCCGGTAAAGCTGATGAGCTTGATGCGATCGTCGGTGACCAGCAGTTCGGAGTCTTCGTTGGAGAGCAGCAGAACGTTGAGTCCGCCATCGGGCCATCCCGCCTGCTGGACGACTTCCGCCAAAAGCAACGCGCTTAGCGGCGTCTGCGGCGCGGGCTTGAGAACCATGGAGCATCCCGCCGCCATGGCGGGGGCAACTTTGTGCGCCACCAGATTCAGCGGAAAATTGAACGGCGCGATCCCTGCAATCGGCCCCAGCGGAAAACGCCTTACGATGCCCCACCGCCCGGCGGTGGATTGTTGCCAGTCGAGCGGCAGATATTCGCCGTAGCCACGAACCGTCTCTTCGGCTGCGATTTGGAACGTGAAAATGGAGCGGTCCACTTCAATGCGAGCGGTTTTGAGAGGCTTGCCCGCTTCCTGCGCGAGAGTGCGGGAAAATTCCTCTTTGCGCTCCTGAATTCCAATCGCGATCTGCCGAAGAACGCGTTGCCGCTCGAACGCTGGCAGGCGGCGCGTCGTACCAAAGGCCTTGACAGCCGCCACGATCGCGGCCTCGGCGTGTTCGCGGCGTCCGCGATAGGCGCGGCCGACGAGAGCTCCGTCGAAAGGAGATCGCACCTCGACGATGTCCCCTTCCTCCCACCACTTCCCATCGAGAAAAAATCCGTGGGTTGCAACGGGAGCGATCGTCATCTCGGCCATGATGGACCTCCGGGGCAATAGACGATTATAGACTTCCGCGAGAGCAGCTATTTCGCTCGCGGCGTCTTGAATTTTTCGTCCACCTCTACCTGATAGCCCGCGACCAGACGATTGGTTTCATTGGCCATGCCCACCACCGACATCAATTCGTTGAACTGCGCGTCGGTCATCCCCTTTTTCCGCGCCGAGGCCGTGTGCGAGGCGATGCAATATTCGCACTGGTTCGTCACCGAAACGGCCACGTAGATCAACTCTTTGGTAAGCGGATCAAGCGCGCCCGGAGCCATGATCTGTTTGATATCGTCCCAGGTCCGCTTAAGCATCACAGGATCGTGTGCGATGGCTTTCCAGAAATTGTTGATCCAGTCAGTTTTGCGCGTCGCCATGATGTCGTCGTAAACGGCGCGTACTGCGGGGCTGGCGTCAGCGTATTCGATGAGGCCGAAAATGGACATGAGGTTTCTCCCTTGGAAAAGCAGGTGTCAGGTCTCAGGTATCAGGTGCCAGGAAAACCTCTCGGGCCCGAGAGCATTTCCTAACACCTGTCACCTGAGACCTGACACCTGCTTCACGATATCCAGTCTAGAACTTTGTAGTACGCTCCGGCGAATGGCAAGAACCACGGCTTGCCGTTGTACAGTCCCAGAGGCGCGCCGGGGAAGGGAATTCTGGCGAAGGGATTGTCCGTCTTCCCATCTGCGATCCATTCCGCCATGCGCTGCCCTTGCCAGGTGGCCATGGCGACACCGTGTCCGGCATAGCCGAGGGCGAAGTAGATGCCGTCCAGTTGGCCGGCATGGGGCATGATGTCGAAACAGAAATCGAGTGTGCCGCCCCAGACATAGTCAATTTTCGTATTGCGCAATTGCGGATAGACCTCAATCATGCCCCGGCGAAGAATCTCGGCGCTCTGGCGAACGGTCTGATCAGTCTCCGGGAAGAATGCGGCGCGGCCTCCGAAGAGCATGCGATTGTCCGGCGTGAGGCGGAAGTAATAAAGGTAATTCTTGGAGTCGTAGATCTGGCGGTTGCGGGGGCTGAGTTCGCGAGCTAAGGCTTCCGGCAAAACTTCGGTCGTAATAATGAACGATCCGATGGGGATGATCTTCTTCCGCAGCGCGGGAGTCGCCGCTCCCGTATAGCCGCTGGTGCCGACAAGGACGTTGCGTGCGCGCAGGCTGCCGCGAGAAGTCGTGAGGCGGAAGCCGGGTTCGCCCTTGTGTGAATCACGGTCGATTTTTTGCAGCGTCGTGTGCTCTGCGATCTGCGCTCCGGCGCGCATTGCAGCCGCGCCGAGTCCAGCGACGTAGCGGGCCGGGTTCAGGCCGGCGCTGATTTCATCCACCATGCCGCCGTAATAGATGTCAGCGCCGATTTCTGTACGAAGGTCTCCGCGCGGGACGATCTTCACGTGATGATTAAACTCACGGGCAATGACTTCGACCTGACGTGCGTAGTCGTCGAAGTGGCTCTGCTTGCAGGCGACTTCAAGATGGCCGGTGCGGGAGAAATCGCAGGCGATGTTTTCTTCTTTCACAATGCGCTCGACGCTGGTGATGGTGTCGAGCGAAGCGGCGTACATGCGGCGCGTGAGGTCGCGGCCGTACTTCGAAATGAGTTCATTGACTCCGAGCTTTAATCCGGTAAGCACCATTCCGCCGTTGCGCGAACTGGCGCCCCAGCCGATGGTCTCGGATTCGAGCACGACAACTTTCGCTCCGCGTTTGGTCAGTGCGAGAGCGGCGGAGAGTCCCGTGAAACCGGCGCCGATGATCGCTACGTCGGCAGTCGCGGGCAGCGCCTCCGCTGGCGGCGCGGGCATCGTTGCCGTCGTTAGCCAGTAGTTGTGTTCCTGGGGCATGTGCGAGCGAAAATCTTTAACCACAGAGGACACAGAGGTCACAGAGGATTCCTCCGTGTTCCTCCGTGTCCTCTGTGGTTAGCTCTTTCCTTGCATACCTAAACATTGTCCGTACTACAGCACCGCTGTTTCATGAATCATGCGGCCTTCCCCGAACCGCGAGAAATTCAGAAGCGAAGCGTCGATGAGTTCGGTCTTTCCCGTCAGAATCAAGTCGCTCAAGATTTTCCCCGTCGCCGGCGAGTGCATGACACCGTGTCCGCTGAAACCGTTGGCGAAGAAGAACCCCGGCACATCCGGCGATTCTCCCAGAATCGGATGATGGTCGGGTGTCATTTCATACAGCCCGGCCCACGCCCGCTTCGGATTCACAGCCAGGTTTTCGAAAATCGGCACGCGATCAGCAGCGCGCGTCAGAATTTTCTCGATGAACGACGGCTCGAAATCGGTCTTGTATCCCGGCGTTTCTTCCGGATCGTTCCACGCCAGCAAAAACCCGCGTCCCTCGGGACGAAAGTGGAAGCCGTTCGACATGTCGATGATCATCGGCGCGGTGTGGGGAAACTGGTCGAAAGGTTCGGTCGGGACGAGCATGCGGCGCAACGGTTCGACCGGCAGGTCAATACCAACCATCTGTGCAATTTCAGCCGACCATGCGCCGGCGCAATTCACGATCACCGGCGCTGAAATTGTATCGCGGGTAGTAGTAACCTCGAAACAGCCCCCATGTTTCGAGATTCCCGTCACCGTCGCATTCTTCCACAACGTCGCGCCATGGTCCGACGCCCAGGTCATATACCCAATCATCACGCTGTAAGGATCAACGAAGCCATCGGTCGAGCAAAAACTTCCGCCTACGATGTCATCTGCCCGGAGTTGAGGAAACATGGCTGCGGATTTCATCGGTCGCCACCAATTTCACGTTCTTCAACCCCATGGCGATATTTGCATTTCGAAGTTTGTGCGCAGGTAGGCCAGGTGGCTTCTCGCTGGTAGCGCAGAACAGATATCCCTGCGGCCGGTAGTCGCACGGATAGCCGAGCCGCTCCTCGAAACTCGCGTAGAACGGAATCGAGTAAAGCGACATCTGGATATTGACCGGCGTCGAAAACTGCGCCCGCACGCCGCCCATGCTCTTGCCGGTGGATCCCTTGCCCTGCGCGCTTTCGCGCTCGATCACGAGGACGTTCTTACAGCCCGCAGCGACCAGGTGATAGGCAATGCTCGACCCGACAATGCCTCCGCCGATGATGGCGACGTCTGCGGTGTGCATGATGATGCGCAATTGTAAATGGAGGAAGCGGGCACGAAGGCCCGCCCCGAACTTGACGACAGTAATGCCTGTTCTCTCAACTGAACAACGCGGCTAACCCGGTCCCAAACAGGATCCCCACGGCAAACCATCCAAAAGCTACCGCGTAGGCGGTACCGGATTTCACTTTTGCTACGCAGGTGATGCCGATTGCTACCAACACAATGGTCCAGAGCGAGAATATATCGAACGAACTCGCGAAAGCGTACAGCACAGGATTGGTCGTCGGATCGATAAAATAGCCCGGGTTTGTCGCCACCGGATTCTGAAACGTAAACGAATCTCCGCTCACGCCGGCGAGGAGTGAAAGCATGGCCAGCAGCGACTTGAACAGTCCCGGCAGACCCGCATAGATCACGAGCGCAAATAGCGCCTTAAAGGTGACATCGGCGCTCACGCCAAACTTCAGTGTCGCGTACAAAAGCCCTGCCATAATTGCCCAGATAATCAGCAGGATGAGTGGGAAGCCGTAGGAGAAGTATTTGGTACCAGTGGTCCGCGCCTGCATGTTCTTCTCGCGGTCCGCGGGAGACATCTTCTCCAGTTGGTCCGCCTGTTTGGGCTGCGTGCGTAGCTGGTTCTCCACGGTCTTGCGAAATCCAACCTTCTGGTCGACGACGGAAACGAAGAGTACGGAAACAATCACCACCAGCAGAAAAGGCCCCCACCAACTGGCGTTCCGCCGGAGGTCACTGAAGGTCTTACTGGGCGAGAAAAATACGTTGATGATGCGTTGAACTTCAGACAGGGGGGCTGTCTCCTGTGGTGGAACGACGCTTGCGGTGGCCATGTTTCCCTCCTCAAATTTCGAGGTGATTCTAGGTTTTCCGCCCCACTTTCAGCAACCCCAAGTCGGTAAATGGCGAAGATTTCGGCGAACGTCGGCTGGGCGCCGGTAAACGGCTACTGCACCGCGAGTTCGGGAGTGGCCGCCAGCAGGCTCTTCGTGTAGGCATGTTGCGGACTCCCAGTGATCTGTTCCGTCGAACCAATCTCGACGATCTTCCCGCGATACATCACCGCAATCCGCGTCGAAAGGTACCGCACCACCGGCATGGAATGGGAAATAAACAGGTAGGTAAGTCCGAACTCGCCCTGCAATTGGCGCAGCAGGTTCACAATCTGCGCGCCCACGCTAACGTCGAGAGCGGAAACGGGCTCGTCGGCAACGATAAACTTTGGCCGCAGGGCTAGAGCGCGGGCAATGCCAATGCGCTGCCGCTGGCCTCCAGAGAATTCATGCGGATAGCGCCGCATCGCGGATTCATCGAGACCGACCGCGCGCAACAATTCCTGCACCCGCTTGCGGCGGGCCGCAGCGTCCATCTTCTGGTGAATGATCAGCGGCTCGGCGATGACATCTTCCACCCGGTAGCGGGGGTCGAGGGAACCGAAGGGGTCTTGGAAGATGATCTGCATGTCGCGGCGCAGGCGGCGCAATTCCGAACCATTCGCTTTGAGTAAGTCCCTGCCATTGAACAGAACCGTTCCGTCGGTGGGTTCAATCAAACGAAGAATCAGCCGTCCCAGCGTGCTCTTGCCGGAACCGGATTCGCCAATCAAACCGAGAGTTTCGCCGGGTTGAATGTCGAGCGAGACATCGTCCACGGCGCGGACCTGGCCGACGCGGTGGCCGCCGAATGCAGACGTGCTTAGATCGAATACCTTGGTCAGGTTGCGGACTTCGACGAGCGCCATCTGTCACCTCACCAAGGCCAGCTGCCGAATACGATCCACCACGATGCGAATCCGTTGTTGGCTTGCCGCATCAGGCAACAAGTGACCCGGAAGAGCCTCTACAAAATCGCGATCCGAGAGCAAGTTGGAAAACTCATCGCTGAGATACTGCCGCAATAAGGATTCTGCCGCGTGCACTTCATTGACGATTTCCGGTCGGCCGTCGATTACGGTGATGACATCCTCGAGGTCATGGCTCATCCGGTAGTCGGCGCGGCCACGACTCCGAAAGGCCTCCAGCTTCGTAGCCAGGAAATACGCAGCGAGTATGAGACGGATTTTGAAATTGCCAATGGCAATCGTTTGGGCATTTTTAAAGGCGGCCGCGTACCAGCGATTGCTGAAACCGAGAATTGACGGGTCGATCGGCATCAGGTCGAGAACCAGACCTTGGTGAGTCCATCGGCAAATGGGCGCGCCTTCTGCGTGCAACGGTTGAAAACCTAACTTTCGCAATTGTTCTTCCAGACCCGTCAACTCCGCGTACGAAGCGATATTCGCGATGGCATCGACGTCGATTGTAGGACGCACCGGCGCGGCTCCCGGATCGCTGATCAGCAACCCGGTAGCGCAACCACCTACGAATACGAACTGGTCGAGCAGAGGAGCGAGTTTTTCTGCCGCCGTCAGCAATAATGCAGCATTCGGATTTGGCGGCGGGTTCAATGGGAATCAATCCGGGACGTCAGTTCGCGGATCGCTATCTCGCGCTCGCGCGCTCGGCCATCGCGAATTGCGTCCACGAGAGCCAGCAACTCGTACAGCTTCGGATCGCGCTGCGATGCCGCGGGAACGTTCTTATAAAGGGGAGAAAATTCCGTCCCCCGAACAGAACCCTCAGCGTACGGCCACACAGGAGGTGGATCGGAGGAGGCAGCTAGTTGCCCGTCGAGAGGAGGTGCCGCATGCGCGGTTTTAATGCCGCGCACGAGCCCTCCCCGATGAGGGGGAAAGGAATACTTGACGCCGTGCACCAGGAATTCTTTGAGATTAGCTCGGTTCGGCCGGGCTATCGGATGTTCTTGAGCATATCCCGCTGGCGACGGAAACGGAAGTTGCTCAAGAAGACCAGCGATCTCGGCCCTTTCAACTGATCGAAAGACCTGAGACGGGCTCATTGCCAACTCTTCAGCCAACTGGGCATACGTCCAGGTCAACTTTCTGGAAGCCAGCAGTTTTAGAGCAACGATGACATCTTGTGGACGCAAGTCCATGATCACATTCTACATTCCAGAATATGGAATGTAAACATAATATACATAACTAAGCATTTCTATATGAGTGTATTCCATATTCTGGAATATGGAATAATGCCATATTAACTACCCTGCCACCAGCGGCACAGCCGCCAGCGTGGCCAGCATTCCAATCGTCTTGCTGCGGCTGAAGTGCTCATGCAGAAAGACGCGAGCCAGCAGCACGGTGACCGCAGGGTAAAGAGAGCTGAGGACGACGGCCGTGTCGAGGCGTCCGGCTTGAGCGGCGCGAATGAATAGGGCACTTCCAGTGATATCGAAACATCCGGCAATGATTGCCAAGGCCAGGACGCGCCGCTCCAGCACCGCGACATGTCCTCCGATGAGCACGAAGAGGCTGGTCATCAAAAAGGAAACAACCCTCGAGCAAAACGCAATCCACAGGGGAGATGCGTCCCCTGCCTGCTTGATGAACAGGTAAAAGCCGGCAAACCCGACGCCGGCCACTACTGTCCATCCCAATCCCTTGGGTCGGCCGCCGCCCTCTTCACGCGAAATCAGCCAGACACCGATGCCCGCGACCACAAATCCAAGACTCTGGCGGTACCCGGGAAAACCCACTACGAACGCGGTCACAATCGCGGGAATCGCTGCGCTCAGTACCGCGGAAACGGGAGCCATCAAGCCCATGTTGCCGCTCGCCAGCGCGCGATAGAAGACCGCCAGGGAAACGCCTCCGACCGCCCCGGCGGCGGCGCACCAAAGAATGCTGGTTCGTCCGGGAAAGGGCGTGTGAGTCGACAGCGCAATCGAACCAATCAGCAGTAAGCCGCTCAAGTGCACGACGGCGGTAAACAAGAAAGCGTTGGCGCGGCGCGCGCCCACCCCGCCGAGAAAGTCGCTGGCTCCCCAAATGCCCATGGCGGTGAGGCTGTACGCGGCAGGGAGATATGCAATCGGGATGGCCATGGGGAGTTGAGATTAGCAGAAGATTCCAGCACTCCGGACGTAGAGACGCGGCTTGCCGCGTCTCTACCCGCTAAGCGCTCACGGTTTGCGGCTTCGGCTTTGCCGCGAGGAGTTGTCGCAACACGTATTGCAGAATTCCTCCATTCGCGTAGTAGAGGGCTTCCTGCGGCGTGTCGATGCGTAGCACCGCTTTGAATTCGGGAGTCTTGCCACCCTTTACGCGCACGGAAATTTGACGTCCGGCCGAAAATTTCTCGACGACGTCGGCAATGCCGGAAATCTCGAATATTTCTTCACCGGTCAGCTTCAGCGTCTCCGCGTTTACTCCGGGCAGGAACTGGAGCGGCAAAATACCCATGCCGACCAGATTGGAACGGTGAATCCGTTCGTAGCTTTCGGCGATCACCGCCCTCACCCCCAGCAGGCGCGGGCCTTTCGCCGCCCAGTCACGTGACGATCCTGAGCCATATTCTTTGCCCGCAAGAATCACCAGTGGAATCTTCTCGGCGTGATACTTTTCGGACGCGTCAAAGATCGACATCTCGGTGCTGTCCGGGAGATGTCGAGTGAATCCGCCTTCGGTGGCGACCATCTTGTTGCGCAGGCGCGTGTTGGCAAACGTTCCCCGCACCATCACTTCGTGATTGCCGCGGCGCGATCCGTAAGAATTGAAATCACCGGGCTGCACGCCGTGGGCGATCAGGTATTTGCCGGCTGGACTGTCTTTCTTGATCGATCCGGCGGGCGAGATGTGGTCGGTGGTTACGCTGTCGCCGAGTAGGGCGAGCACGCGCGCGCCTTTGATGTCTTCGATGGCCGCGGCTTTCATCTTCATGCCGTCGAAATAGGGCGCCTGGCGGATATAGGTAGAGTCCTTGTCCCACGCGTAGGTTTCGCCGGTCGGCACGGGCAGGGATTGCCAGCGTTCGTCGCCGAGATAGACTTCGCCGTAGCTCTTGCGAAACATATCGGAGGTAATTGAGCTCTCCATCGTCTGCTCGACTTCCCGTTGCGCAGGCCACAGATCGGCCAGGTAAACAGGCTGGCCTTCTTTGTCCTTGCCAATCGGGTCTTTGCGGAGATCGATGTCGATCCTTCCGGCGAGAGCAAACGCCACCACCAGCGGCGGAGACATCAGGTAATTGGCGCGCACTTCGGAGTTGATGCGCCCTTCGAAATTGCGATTTCCGGAAAGCACCGACGCGACGACGAGTTCTTTCTCATCGATGGCCTGCGAAACTTCCGCCGGCAAAGGTCCGGAGTTTCCGATGCACGTGGTGCAACCGTAGCCGACCAGATTGAATTTCAGCTTTTCGAGATAGGGCGTGAGGCCGGCTTGATCGAGGTAGTCGCGGACGACTTTGGATCCCGGAGCAAGCGAAGTCTTCACCCAGGGCGGAGTCGCCAGCCCCTTCTCGACCGCTTTTTTCGCCAGTAGGCCCGCCGCGATCATTACTGATGGATTTGAAGTATTGGTGCAACTGGTGATGGCCGCGATCACCACGCTGCCATGTTGTAGCGCCGACTTCACGCTGGGCGGAACGTGCTCGTGGACATTGGGATCTTCCACGCCAACCGCCGCGGGACTCCCGCCTTCCTGCTCCCATCTTTTCATCGCGGTCGCTGACGAAGCCGTGACCGCCGCTTTCGCTTTGGGCTTAATCAGCGAAGGCAGCGCCTGGTGGAACGACTCCGCCGCTTTCGAAAGCACCACCCGGTCTTGCGGCCGCTTTGGTCCCGCGAGACTCGGCTCCACTGTGGCTAAGTCGAGACTCAGCAACTCGGAATATTCTGCTTCCGGAGTGCGCGCATCGTGAAACATTCCCTGTTCGCGGGCGTAGGCTTCCACCAGAGCAATCAGTTCGTCACTCCGCCCGGTGAGTTTCAGATAGCGCAGGCTTTCTTTGTCGATTGGGAAGATGCCGCAGGTGGCGCCATATTCCGGCGACATGTTCGCGATGGTGGCGCGATCGGCCAGCGGCAGATCCTGCAAGCCCGGGCCAAAATATTCGACAAACTTTCCGACCACGCCATGTTTGCGCAACATTTCGGTAATGGTCAGCACGAGATCGGTCGCGGTCGCTCCTTCTCGCAGGCGGCCCGTTAACTTCACGCCAACGACCAAGGGGATCAGCATTGAGACGGGTTGTCCGAGCATGGCTGCTTCGGCTTCGATTCCGCCAACGCCCCAACCCAGCACGCCGAGCCCGTTAACCATCGTCGTGTGCGAGTCGGTGCCCACCAGCGTGTCGGGATAGGCCGTCCGCTTGCCGCCTTCTTCATTGACGAAAACAACGCGGGCCAGATATTCGAGATTCACTTGATGCACGATCCCGGTGTCTGGCGGAACGATAGCAAGATTCCGAAATCCAGTCTGGCCCCACCGCAAGAAGGCGTAGCGTTCCTTGTTGCGCTGAAATTCCAGCAGGGCGTTGATGTCAAACGCGCCGGCGGTTCCGAATTCGTCGACTTGTACGGAATGGTCAATCACCAACTCTGCGGGCTGAAGAGGATTGATGAGCTTGGCGTCTCCGCCCAGCCGCTTCATGGCATCACGCATCGCGGCCAGATCGACCACAGCCGGTACGCCAGTAAAATCCTGGAGGAGCACCCGGCTCGGAGTGAAGGCAATCTCTTTTTCGGGCTTTGAATTCCTGTTCCACGCCGCCAGCGCGCGCACTTCATCCTTCGTGACGTTGCGTCCGTCTTCGGTGCGGAGCAGGTTCTCCAGCAGAATGCGCAGCGAAAATGGCAGATGCTTCGTGGAGATGCCCTGCTGGTCGAGGGCGTCGATCCGATAGAGTTCGTACTCCTTGTCGCCGACTTTTAGAGTGGAGCGGGAGTTAAAACTGTTTAATGACATGTTCTCTTCCTTACAGCGCATCGCAGACTGGATACGTATAGTGTAATTCCTTTGGAGGCCCTTGTGGCGCGGGCGCCCCCGCCCGCGTAGCTGTTGTACTCAGCTGGCACACGAGAGTAGCGAGCAGACTTCCTTTGGAGTGAAAGCCCGTATGAAGCAGACTCTTGGCCACATCGCATTGGTGGTTCGCGATTACGATGAAGCGCTGGAATTTTTTACAGGAACGCTCCACTTTACCGTCATCGAAGACACTCTCTTGACCGAAACCAAACGCTGGGTGTTGGTTTCTCCGCCAGGATCAAGCGGTACTGCCTTGCTGCTGGCGCAGGCGGCTACGCCCGAACAGAGAAGCCGCATCGGCAATCAGACCGGCGGACGCGTCTTTCTTTTCCTGCACACGGACGACTTCTGGCGTGACTACAACGAAATGGTCGCGCGCAAGGTGAAGTTCATACGGCCGCCGACCGAAGAGGCGTATGGAACGGTCGCTGTTTTTGCAGATCTGTATGGCAATCTCTGGGACTTGATTCAACGGAAAATATAGCGCAAGGTTCACTTCGCCCGCAGCAGCAGCACCGGCGCGCTGATATTGTGCTGCACCCGGCTAGCCGTAGTTCCAAGAAAAATGTCGGCCAGGAAGCGGTGCCCGTGGGTGCTCATCGCCACCAGATCGCAGCCCTTCTGTTTCACCCATTTGATGATCTCGCTGGCTGGGTCACCATAGGCCAATTCGGCCTGCGCGAGAATACCGGCGGACTCGAACTCGGCGCGCACGGTTTCCAGGTAGGCATTGTCTTCGGTGATTTCGGGGCTGACCGCGTCGCGGCCATAAGTTCTGGCGGCCCATCCGTCGGCAACGTGGAGCAGGACGAGGCGGCTGTTCGCGAGCTTGGCGAGCTGCTTGACGTGTTCGATGATGGCGCGGTCGCTCGGCGTGCCGTCCAGCGTTACGAGGATGGTGTTGTACATGGTGGCTCTGCCCGTGTCGTGCCGATTATCCGCCCGCGATCATTTGCCACGCGGCTTTCAGCGAGTCGGGCAAGCCGTAAAGGTCCATGGCGGTGATCAGAATAGCACTGGACCAGCCGGCTACCAGCAGGAACCAGCCGTTCTTCCAGGCCCCCATGCGCTTTCCCGAACTTGTAAAGTGCAGCAGCGGAAACATGGCGAACGGAAGCTGAAGGGCCAGCACGACCTGGCTCAAGGTCAGCAGGTCCGTGACGCTTCCCTCACCGCGCAATCCGATGATCAGGACGGCAGGCAATATCGCTAGGCTGCGAGTGATCAGCCGCCGCACCCAGGGCTGGATTCGCCAGTGCATGAAACCTTCCATCACGACCTGGCCGGCAAGTGTTCCCGTGATGGTGCTGCTCTGCCCGCTGGCCAGGAGTGCGACGGCAAAGAGCGTACTGGCGGCGGCCGTCCCTAGCAGCGGTGCCAGGGTCAAGTAGGCGACTCGAATCCAATCGCTGTCGGCGCTGAATTTTACGATCTGTCCGCCGGAAGCGATCACGCTCTCTTTCCCAAAGAACACGGTTGCCGCCAGCACCAGAATCGCAGCGTTCACGAAAAAGGCGATAGTCAAGGCGACGATCGAGTCGATGGTGTTGAAGCGGATCGCGCTGCGTATGGACGGCTCATCTTTTTGTAACTTACGGCTCTGTACCAGCGCGGAATGAAGGTAAAGGTTATGCGGCATCACCGTCGCGCCAATGATGCCGATGGCCACATACAACATTCCGACCTGACCCAAGCGCGGCGAAATCAGCGCCCGGCCCATTTCCAGAAAGCTGGGCTGCGTCTGCGGAAGAATAAAAATCTCGATGAAATAGCAGACGCTAATGGTGATGATCAGCAACAGTACGACAGCCTCGATGGTGCGCATGCCGAACGATTGCAAGGCCAGCAACAACAACACGTCCAGGCCAGTGATGATGACCGCCCACAGCAGGGGGATGTGAAAGAGTAAGTTCAGGGCGACAGCGCTGCCGAGCACTTCCGCCAGATCGCAGGCGCCGATCGCCACTTCGCTCATCAACCAGTTCGGCCAGCGCGTCCACTTCGGATACCAATCGCGGCAGCATTGGGCGAGGTCTTTGCCGGTGACGACACCCAGGCGCGCCGAAACGATTTGCATGAAGATCGCCATCAGGCTGGCGAGACCCACGACCCATAAGAGTCCGTACTTGTAACTCGCACCGGCCTGCAGGTCGGTGCCCCAGTTGCCGGGATCCATGTAGCCAACGCTGACCAAAATCGCGGGGCCCACGAAGGCTCGCCACTGTTCCCAGAAGCCTGCTTCGTGGTGGGGGACTGCGATGGAACTGTGCACGCCTTCAAGGGAGACGTGGCCGCCACTGGCGGTATCGGAGCTCGCACCCGGCAGCGGACTGGTATCCGTTGACTGGTCTGAATGCCTCATCGAGGGCGCTGCCGGGAAGATTTCACGTCAACCGAAGTATACATCAAGAGGTTAATTATAGTTAATTACTTAAGACTGGGCGAGACCCAGACTTTATCCGCCGCCGGACGGCCTAGTACCACCGTGCGTGTTCCAGACCTTATGGAAAGCGTCTTGTCGTAGTTGCGCTCGATCAGGCTGAGCTTCGCTCCGGGCCGGATGCCGCGAGCTTCCAGAAACTCCAGCAGATGCCGGTCGCGCTCGTAAATCCCGCTGACCAGGTACGACCGCCCCGGCTCGGCTTCGGCCAGCAGCGACAATCCACGGCGGCGGCGGCTTGCCGGACTCTCCACTTCACTGAGATTGCCGTGCGGACAGGCGCCCCCGCGCCCCAGGCGGACCAACAGTTTGGCTTCGAAATCGGGAGACACAGCGTGCTCCAGCCGCTCGGCTTCGTCGTGAACCTTCCACCATTCCATACCGAACATTTCAGCGAGCATGCGTTCGATCAAATGATGCCGCAGGGTTAGTTTGCGGGCGATGCGCCGTCCGGCAGCCGATAGCCTCACATGGCCGTCACTCTGCACCAGCACTAGTCCATCCTTTTTCAGTCGCCGCAACGCCATCGTCACTGCCGGCGGAGATACCTTGAGCCAATGCGCGAGTGTCGCCGAAATCACCGACTCGCCTTCGCTCTCGGCTTCGTGGATAGCTTTGAGGTAGTCTTCTTTGGAAACGGTGATCATCGTGCATCAATTATACGGCGAGTATTAAGCATAGTTAATGCAATTGCAGAAGTCGTAAAGCGATTGCAGAAGTGAGAAGTCAGATTGCAGAAGTAAAACCTTCCTTCGCCGTAGAGGTTTTACTTCTGCAATCTGCAATCTCACTTCTGCAATCCCCGGTTTGACATCCCCAATCCTCCGCCCCTACCCTTGATTGTCCTGAACTATGAAAGTACTCGTCATCGGCAGTGGAGGGCGTGAGCATGCGCTGGTGTGGAAGCTACGGCAATCGCCGCGGGTGAGCAAGGTCTATTGCGCGCCCGGAAATGGTGGCATTGCCGAAGAGGCCGAGTGCATTGCCGCCGATGTCCGCAGCCTCGATTCTCTGGTAGCTGTCGCCAACCAGATCAATCCTGATCTGACCGTGGTCGGCCCGGAAATGCCTCTGATGCTGGGCGTGGTGGACGAATTTACCCGCCGGGGCTGGCGCACGTTTGGTCCTACCAAGGCGGCAGCCCAACTGGAAACCAGCAAGAGCTTTGCCAAGGAGTTTCTGCAACGCCATCACATTCCGACCGCGCACTACGCGATCTGCAATTCCATGGACGAAGTGCGCGCCAACCTGCACCACTTCCATCCGCCGGTGGTGGTGAAGGCTGATGGCCTTGCCGCAGGTAAGGGCGTGGTCATCGCCAAAAGCAAGGACGAAGCGTCCACCGTGGCGAGCGAGATGCTCTGCGGAAAAATGCTGGGCGAGGCGGGCGCGCGGGTGGTGCTGGAAGAGTTTCTGCAAGGCGACGAGCTTTCCTTTCTGGTAGTGAGCGACGGAGAGCGCGTCGCGCCGCTGGTGGCCGCGCAGGATCACAAACGCGTGGGCGACGGCGACACTGGCCCGAACACGGGCGGAATGGGCGCTTACACGACTCCGGCGATTATCGACAGCCAGATGCGCGACTGGCTGGTGCACCATGTGGCCCAACCGGTCGTCGCCGGCATG
This sequence comes from uncultured Acidobacteriota bacterium, assembly GCA_963799305.1. GTDB lineage: Bacteria > Acidobacteriota > Terriglobia > Terriglobales > Acidobacteriaceae > Acidiflorens. Next base: position 512,266 of record CAWCWX010000014.1, read on the forward strand.
AAAGCGGAAGGTGCGGAATATCGCGGCATTCTTTATTGCGGGTTGATGATGACGGCGCGCGGGCCCATGGTCCTCGAATTCAACTGTCGTTTCGGAGACCCTGAAACGCAACCCATCTTGATGCGGCTTGAAAGCGATCTGGTCGAAGCGATGGAAGCGTCGATTGACGGCCGCACCAGCGATGGCGACTTCAAGTGGTCGGCGGACTCATCGGTATGTGTGGTGATGGCTTCCGGCGGATATCCAGGGTCGTATGAGGCGGGCAAGAAGATCATCGGTCTGGAAGATGCCGCGAAGATCGACGACGTCAAAGTGTTTCATGCCGGAACGTCACGGCGCGACGGCAGTTTTTATACTGCGGGCGGGCGCGTGCTGGGCGTAACGTCGCGGGCCGCGACGCTCACGGCAGCAGTCCACGCGGCCTACAAGGGCGTGGCGACGATTGGCTTCGACGGCGCGCACTACCGCAGTGACATCGCGGCGCGCGCGATGAAGAAATAATCTTTTCACAATCAGGAGATCAATGAGCAACCAACCACAGGTTTCCATCGTCATGGGTAGTGACTCCGATCTGGAGATCATGCGCGAAGCGGGCAAAGCGCTCGATGATTTCGGCATCGCGTACGAAATGGACGTAACTTCTGCGCACCGCTCACCCGACCGGACTGCCGACTACGCGCGCAAGGCTGCCGGACGCGGCATTCGCGTGATCATTGCCGGCGCGGGCGGAGCGGCGCATCTGGCCGGCGTGATTGCGGCGCACACGACTCTGCCCGTGATTGGCGTGCCGATTCCCTCAACTTCTTTACAGGGAATGGACTCGCTTCTGGCAACGGTACAGATGCCGGCGGGCATTCCCGTTGCCACGGTTGCGATCGGCAAACCGGGCGCCACCAACGCAGGGATCCTCGCGGCGCAGATGATCGCGCTGGCGGATTCTTCCGTTGCCAAAAAGCTGGAAACTCACAAAGAAAAACTGGCGCGCGGGGTGGAAGAGAAGTCCAGGAAGTTAAAAGCGGGCAGCTAGGACCTGCCGGCCCGCGCTCTTGCTCAGTACGGATATACCGTGAGCGTCTTATCCTTTTCCACAAACATGCGGGCGCGGTCTGCCCGGTCGTTGACGACGACCTCCACCACCACTCCGCGCGAGGTGGAAGCCGAGCCATAGATCCGATGGGCCTTCACCAGCCCCCATTCCCCTCCCGGCCCCCAATCGCGATAAAAATCGGCATAGGTGTATTGGGAATACTTCTGTGGATGCTGCTTCCAGGTGGGGTCGTGGAAATAGATCGCGTACGCCGTTTCGTAGTCCTGCTTTTCGAGCGCCGCGAAAAATTGGCTCACGACATGTTCCGCGGGCCAGTTGCGGTACATCCAGCCGAGCGCCGCCAGAACCAGAACGGCGACCACGATTAAGCCGATCTTAATATTCCGCCGCCTGGCTTTCGCTGGGTCGTAGGCCTGCGCGTCAAGTAATGTCATGGTCTAAGCATATCGGATTCTGTTGCCCGTGAAAAAGCCCCCTGGCGAGTTTCAACTCCGGGCTTCGCTCTGCCGATGGAGAAGTCAGCCGAATACTGTTGGCGGGCGGCCGCAGCGTTCAGCCACGAAGTGACGAGGGCATGGGCGATATCCAGCGGCATATCGCGAGAAGGAAGGCATGAGCGCCGAGGCACCGGTGCCTGTCCCCGCTCGCGGAAAAGAGTGGATGCCGCTCCTCAAACTGGCGGCGCAGGAAGTGTTCGAGATCATGCTTGGCAGCCGACTGGGATCGGCGGAAAACTCCCAGCTTCCAGCCGGAGAGAATTTTACCGCGATGGTAGGCCTGGCCGGTTCGCTCCGGGGAGTCGTCACTTTTTTCTGCGGAGCCCAGTCGGCCTATCAGATTGCCGCGCGCATGCGGGGCCCGGACGTAGTTTGCAACGAAGAAGCGGTCTGCAACACGGTCGGCGAAATCTGCAACATGGTGGCCGGAAACTTCAAGAACAAACTGATTGGCCTCGACAAGCTCTGCCTGTTAAGTGTGCCGGCGGTGGTCACCGGCTGTGCCTACCGTTTCCACTCCCTGGCCGGTGGAGAATCCCTGCAAACCACTCTTCACTTGGACGGGGCGCCGCTAGTGATTCGCCTCGATATCCACGCCTGACTCTGCCGAGCAGAATCCTCGGCGGGAAAACTTTGCCGCGTGGTGGGAGAATGCCCTGCAAGGTTTGCCTTCCCGCCCCGGTGCTATGTCCCTTTCAATATCTTGCGCCGCCGTAAGTTCAACAACCATGAGCCCCCTCTTTCGAATGATCGTAGCTGGCGGTCCGTGGCGTTTGACGTGCTTCATGATCCGCGAGTACGGAGAATCATCTTGGACAGCGGATTTTATGCAGCCTGCGCCGGAATGCGAGCACAAGGGCAGGCCCTGGAAGTAGCCGCTCACAACCTCGCCAATCTGAACACCACCGGTTTTCGTGGCCAGCAGACGGCGTTTCAGAGCCTTCTCGCTGTCTCAAGACCAGCGCAGCCCAACGTCCTCAATGCCGCGACCAACGATTTTGGCGTGCTCGAAGGCACTCATCTTGACCTCGCCTCGGGCAGCTTGCTGCCCACCGGCAATCCGCTCGACCTCGGTCTTGAAGGTAGTGGCTTCTTCGTCGTTCAGACGGCGCAAGGAACGCGCTACACGCGAAATGGCAACTTCCATGTCGCTCGCACCGGCCAACTCGTGACGGCCAACGGCGATGCGGTGCTGGGCGCCAATGGCGTCATTCGCGTCCCGGCCGGAGCGGTTTCCGCCAGTTCGGATGGAACGCTGTCCGTCAACAGCGCAGTCGCCGGAAAACTTCGGCTCGTTGAATTCCCTCCGGCGACGAAGCTGACGTCCGAAGGCGAGGCCTTGTTGAGCGCCCCCGATGGCAGCGGTATTCCCGCGCGCAGTACCGCCGTTCGGCCGGGGATGCTGGAATCGTCCAACGTCAATGCCATCGGCGCGGTGATGACGCTGATTGGCGTGCAACGCCAATTCGACATGATGCAGCGGGCGATGTCTCTGTTTCACACCGAGTTCAACCGTATCGCGTCGAACGATCTGCCGCACGTGTAGTGATGGATTCTTGAGCGGACGGAAGCCGCGCGCTTCGAGCCCCGAGCTTCGAGCAAACGATTTTTCGCAGCTCGTAGCTCGAGGCCTTTTGAGGAGAAACGAATGATACGGGCTTTGTACACCGCCGCCAGCGGCATGCAGGCGCAGCAGATGAATCTGGACACCGTCGCCAACAATCTGGCCAACTCCAGCACGGCCGGATTCCGGCGGCGCCGTCTCCAGTTCCAGGACTTGCTCTATCAGAACCTGGTGATGCCCGGTACGGCGGCAACCCAGCAAACAACGGTGGCGGCGGGCCTGCAAATCGGGCTCGGCAGCCGTCCCGCCGATTCGGAGATCATCCAGTTGCAAGGCGACATGAGCGCCACCGGCAACCCGCTGGATATCGCCATCGAAGGCCAGGGATTTTTTCAGATCACACTCCCCAGCGGCGAAACCGCCTACACACGCAGTGGCGCGTTTCATCTCGACGCGCAAGGCAACATCGTGACTGCCGATGGCAACGCCATGGAGCCCGCGATCACTATTCCGCAGGGAGCCACCTCGGTCACCATCGGCTCCGACGGCACCGTTTCCGCCACGCTTGTGGGACAGTCAGCGGCGCAGCAGGTGGGAAATATTCAGCTTGCCCTCTTCGCCAATCCCGGCGGACTGAACAGTATTGGAAAAAATCTGTTTCTCGCGACCACCGCTTCGGGCGATCCCACGGTCGGCACGCCCGGCGGAACCGACGGTCTGGGACAGGTCGAACAAGGCTATCTCGAAGGTTCCAACGTCAGCGTCGTAGACGAATTTATCCAGATGATCGTGGCCCAGCGCTCCTATGAAGCTAACTCACAGGTAGTCAAAGCCGCGAACGAAATGTTCCAGCAGGTCAACAACCTGGGAAGGTAGAGGCGGAAAATTTATGACTGTCGCCAACGTATTGCGAGGGCTACTCTTCGTCACCTCCGGTGCCGTTCTGTTCGCGCAAAACGCGCGACCGCTTTTCACTCCCGTCACGCGGGAAGAAGTCTGGCAGGCGATAACGGGCGAACTCCGGCAACGGGGCGTACGAGAACCGCAACTACTGCGGCTCGAAGAAATCGACCTTCCCGCTGCCGTTCCCGCTGCCGCAGGTCGCACGCTGCGCGTTTCGATGGTGTGCTGGGACGCCGATCTCGGGCGCGCCCAATTCCAACTGGAATGTCGCGAGCCCGGACAATGCGTTCCCTTCCTGGCCTACGCGGAGGCTGGACGATCCACGGCGATGGGTTCGGAAAAAATTGGCGGCAGTTCCTGTCGAGCGCCTTCGCGGTCACGGATCAACGGTTTGCCGCCGCGCAAGAATCTGATTCGTGTAGGTGATCGAGCCATGGTCACTTACCACGGAACGCAATTGAGCATGACCGCACCGGTCACCTGCCTGGAACGCGGAAGCGAAGGCTCGATCATTCGCGTGCGCAACCAGGATGGCCAGATTTTTCGCGCCCGAGTTTCCGCCCCGGCTCGGCTCGATGCCCTGACGCAGCCAGCGGAGCGGTAAAACCAGAAACCAGGAGAAAAAATGAAAACGAGTCCGATTTGTTTGCTGCTACTGAGCGCGGTTTCTCTCAACGCCTCGGATCGGAAGGCCTCGGAAGAAACCCTGGCCAAATATCTCGAGCACGTGCAGCTGACGGAAGTGGCGCAGACCAGCCATACTCCGGGAAGCCTGTGGATCGACAACGGGCGTATGGCCTCCTTAACCAGCGACTATAAGGCCCGCACCATCGGGGATCTGATTACAATCCTGGTCGTGCACGACCTGACCTCTTCCAACACGGGAGCCGTCAGCACCGACCGCAGCTTTACTGCCAGTTCCGGCATCGACAACCTGCCCGGCCGCCTCAAGACCACGGGCGTCGCGAACTTGTTCGGCTTGCACTCCGCGGAAACGCTGGCCGGAAAAGGGCAAGCAACCTCTACCTCGACGCTCCGCACCAGCTTGGCGGGCCGGGTAGTTGCCGTTCTTCCCAGCGGCAACATGGTGGTCGAGGCGGAGCGTTCGATCGTGATGAACAACGAGCGGCAAAGCGTGGTCGTGCGCGGCGTCGTCCGTCCCGGCGACATCAGCGCCGAAGACACCGTGGTGTCGAATGCGCTGGGCAATCTGGAATTGGAGATCAAAGGCAAAGGCGTAATCTCCGACGGCACCCGGCCACCCCATTCCATTCTGCGGTTTATCCTCCGCATTCTGAATTTCTAGGGGAGCTATGACAGTCGCACAAAAATGTCGGCAGCATCGTGGAAGAGCGGCTTTTCAGGGCCGCGCATGGTTCTGGGAGTGTGTGCGAGCTTTAGCCCCGGTGGCCGTTCTTATCGCGACCTCCCTCGCCGCCTCCGCCGACGAACCGGTCGAGATCAAGATTGGGGACCTGGCAGCGGTCGAAGGCGTGCGCGAGAATCCCTTGATCGGCTATGGCATGATCGTCGGCCTGAACGGCACGGGCGACAAACAACAGACTGTTTTCGCCGTCCAGACCCTGGCCGGAATCCTGCAACGCATGGGCGTGCAGATTCCCGCCAACGCGGTGCGCGTCAAGAACGTCGCCTCTGTTTTTGTAACCGCGAACCTGCCACCCTTCGCTCGTCCAGGAACGCCCGTGGACGTGACCGTGGCCTCTATCGGAGACGCCAAGAGTCTGGAGGGAGGAATGCTGCTCCTGACCGCTCTCTACGGCGCTGACGGCCAGATTTACGCGGCCGCGCAGGGTCCGTTGGCCGTCGGCGGCTATTCGGCGGGGGGCGCCGGCAGTGGCAAGCAGGTCAATCACCCCACTGTCGGACGAATCCCATCCGGCGGCCGGGTCGAGCGTGCCCTGCCCTTCAGGTTCGATCGCCTGACGCCGCTGAATCTGGTCCTGCGGGAGCCCGACTTTACCACCGCGGAAGAAATTTCTGACGCCATCAACCTTGCTTTCGGGCACCCGGTTGCGGTCGCGCGCGACGGCGGCCGCGTCGAAGTCAATCCCGGCGGGACTGGCGTCGCCAACCTGACCAACGTGATGGCAAAGATCGAGAACCTGTCCGTAGTCGTGCACCGCCGCGCCCGCGTCGTCGTCAACGAACGCACCGGCACGGTCGTCATGGGGCAGGACGTTCGCCTGGGCGCCGTCTCCATTCTGCACGGAGGATTCTCGGTCCAGATCACGACCGAACTGCAAGTCTCGCAGCCCGCACCGCTTTCCCAAGGCAAGACCGCTGTGGTGGGCCAGCAGGATGTACAGGCCAAGGAAATTCCCGCCCGCCGGGTGGAAATTACCGAAGGCGCGAAAGTCGAGCAACTCGTCAACGGCTTGCAGAACATGGGCGCCACCGCCCGCGACGTCATTTCCATACTTCAGGCTATTAAAGCGGCGGGGGCTCTAGACGCCGACCTGGAGGTGATCTGATGAGCCTCTCAATCGCATCCGAAATCGCTGGCTTGCCTGCGCTGCCCAATCCCGGAAAGATGAAGGCGGAAAAGGCAGCCCAGGATTTCGAGTCGATTCTTCTGGGTTCGCTGCTGGAATCGTTGCAGAAGAGCTTTGCCGGCACCTCCGAAGACAGCCCCGCCGGCAGCGACAATTATTCCCGGATGGGAACCCAGGCGCTCGCCTCCGCGATCTCCGCCCAAGGCGGCATCGGGCTAGGGAAAATGATTTTGCAGCAGTGGCGGCAAACCAAAGTACCCGAGATGAGCGCATCGGAGGTGTCGCCCGCAAACTAAAGCTATGCAGAGCTTTGCCGATCCTTTCCACAGACTTGAGTGTGAGCGGCGCAGTCGCCAACATTAAGGTTTGCCAAGAATCTGCCGATAAAGAAGCAGAAGGATCGGTGAGGACCATGAGAGTTGACCTAACACACTACGGGACGGAGTCAGTCGACAGCAGTAAACAGGATCGAGCCCGCGTGGCGGTTCCTGTGGACAGCGGAAATGCAACCGCTCTGTCAGACCAGACGCATTTCTCGTTTGATCAGACGCGGGTGAAGCTGCTCCAGACGCAGGCGCTGGCGCAACCAGAAGTCCGGCAGCAGCGCGTGGACTTACTGCGGCAATCGCTCGGCAAGGGTGAGTACTCGGTCAGCGACAATAAGCTGGCGGACGCCATCATCGCCGATTTAACGAACGGAAGCGGCACGCAAGCGACGGAATAAAACCGTGGATCCGCTAACCACGAACCGGCTGAATCCGCCCACGCGTATATCGGAGCAACGCGACGGGGAGTATGACCCTCCTCCGCGCCGTCGCCGCCCGGCCCCGCCCGCAAAGGCCGGCCCGAAGACAAAGAAAAAGAAATCGTCGAAACGACAGGGCACCAGATTGACGACTTGGCCTGATCCCTGGCCCGACTTGACGGCTCACTTATGAACGCAACCCTAACTTCGCCCGGCGACCTGATCGCGACGCGCCTGCTTCTGCTGCGCGACCTGGCGCAGAGCCTGGAAGTCAGCCAGATCGCGCTCACTCGCAACGATGCCGAGATGATCGCCCGAGGCGCCGCCCATCAGGCGCAGTTGTGCCGCCAATGGAGCCTTCTCGAAGACGAGTTGCGCCGCCAGTCCGCAGCCCCGCGTTTGCGGGACACTGGCTCATCCCGGGCATCCTCAACGCAGCACGAACGCGAATTCGAAGCGCTCACGGCCCGCATCCGACATTTAACCCGCGTGCACTGCTCGCTTCTTCGCCATCTGCAACGCAGCCTCACGATTCTGACCTGCGTTGTGGATCGTTGCTCGCCCACGTACACGCCCAATTTGAGCTTGCTGCGCGCCGACACTCGTCCGCAGGCGGGAGGTTAATCGTGTCTGGACTGAATAGCTCCCTCTCGATAGCCTTAAGCGCGCTGCTGACCAACCAGCAGGCGCTGGAAACTTCCGCCAACAACGTCGCCAACGCCAACACTCCCGGATATTCGCGGCGGCGCCCCGTGTTGACCCCGGGAGACCCGATCATTCTCAATGAATTGAGCTTTGGCACTGGCGTGGTGCTGCAAAAAACCCAGAGCATCAACGATCCCATTCTCGAACTGCGCCTGAACCAGGAAACCCAGAACCACGGCCGCCTGGATGCCACACTCACCGCGCTCCAGCAGACTCAAGTGGGGTTCAGCGGAACCAACTCCGGCATCGGCGACGCCATCACCAAATTCTTCGACAGTCTCCAGCAGCTTTCCACCGATCCCACGAATCTCTCCCTGCGCCAGGCAGTCCTGACCGCCGCCAGTAACCTGGCGACCAGCTTCCACACGGAATCGAACAACCTGCAATCGCAGCGCGGCAATCTCGACTTGGACGTGGTCCAGACGGTCAACCAGGTCAACACGCTCACGACCCAGATTGCCAGCCTGAACAAGCAGGTTGCCAAGCTCGAAAACCTGCACGAAGACGCCGGGATCTTTATCGATCAGCGCACCCAAGCGATCCGCCAACTTTCCAGCCTGGTGGACGTCTCCGTGATTCAGACCGAAAGTGGAATTGCGCTGACCACTGCCAACGGCACGCCGCTGGTCGCCGGAGACCGCAACTTCCAATTGACCGCCCAGGTCGGCTCCGGAGGCCTTCACGATGTCTTCGCCGGCACGGTCGACATCACCAGTTCGATCACGGCCGGAAAGCTCGGCGGATTGCTGGCTGTGCGCGATACCAACATCCCCGCACTGCTCGACAATCTCGACCAGCTTGCCGCCGGCTTGGCCAATGCTCTCAATACTGCCAACCGCGCCGGTTTCGACTTGAACGGCAACGCCGGCACCGACCTCTTTGTTCCTCCTCCGGCGGGTGGAACTGGCGCAGCTGCTTCTCTTTCTGTGAACCTCACCGATCCCACGCTGATCGCCGCCAGCTCGGACGGCACACCTGGCAGCAACGGCAATCTGGCCGTGCTCTCCGCCGTCCACGATCAGGCCGTCGCTGGCGGACAGAAGCCGCTCGAGTTTTACTCCAACCTGGTTTTCGGCGTCGGGAGCGCGACCGCCAACGCCTCCGCCGACATCGACGCCTCGCAGCAAATCCTCAGCCAGCTCCAGGACCAGCGCAATTCCATCTCCGGCGTTTCGCTCGACGAAGAGGCCGCCAACTTGACCCTTTATCAGACCGCCTATCAGGCCGCCGCCCGCGTCGTCACGACTGTCAACACGCTCCTCGACAGCGCGGTAAACCTTGGGAAGGACTAAACATTTATGCGTGTCAATACGAATCTCACGCCCGACCTTCTCGATGCCCTGAATCGCAGCCGGCAAATCACCCAGGATGCGCTCCTGCAATTGTCGACCGGACGGCGCGTCAACCAGCCCTCCGACGACCCGGCGGCCTCCGCCATCCTGGTGCAGAATCACGACCAGACCATCTTTACGAGCCGCTATCTCCAGACCCTCAGCTCGATTCAGGGCCAGTTTCAAACCGCGGATTCCGCCCTCAGTTCCGTGATTACCGAACTGAATCGAGCTCTCACCCTGGGAGTCCAGGGCGCCAATGGGACCAACTCCGACGCCGACCGCGCTGCGATTGTGAACGAATTGCAGGGTATCCAGGCGCAGATCGTCGCGCTGGCCAATACTTCCTTTCAGGGCAGCCCGCTGTTTGCGGGGACCAATACCAGTTCGCCGCCCTTCGTCCTCGACAACACGCTTCCCTCCGGCGTCCGCTACGACGGCAACGACGCGGCCAACAACGTCCAGATCGGCGACGGCTACCAGATCGCCGCCAACAAGCCCGGCTCACAACTCTTTGTCGCTCCCGGCCACGACGTCTTCCAGGCCATCACTGGATTAATTCAGGCCCTCCAGTCGAACACCGGCTACGATACGGCGATCTCCGCGATCAGCGATTCCTTCACCTACATTTCCACTCAGCGAGTCTTCTATGGAAACGGCCTGAACCAGGCCCAATCGCAAACCACCAACCTCGGCAACACCAAGCTGCAACTCAGCCAGCAGGAAAACACGCTCGCGTCCTCCGACATCGAAGCCGCAGCTAGCCGCCTGGTTAACTCCCAGGCCGCAACCAACGCCACCCTCGCCGCTATCGGCAAGATTTCGCAGCTAAATCTGTTTGATTTTCTGAAGTAGCACGGAGCAGGAAGATGTTGGAAAGGGCGCGACTTCAGTGGCCACGGAAAAAAGTCGATTTCACACGGTTTTGGGAAGGGCACGAGTTTAGTCGTGCGGTAAGTCATTTGAATTGACTAGCGCTTCAGCGGGTGCGGTGAGCTTTTGGCACGACCAATGAGTTTTCCCCGCAGCCTCTTCAGTCATGCCGTGAAATCGCAAATGAGGCCGGCTGCAACCGCTGACAACTGTTAGACCACCACGCCCTACCTTCGCCAGTTAGAGCCTGTGGCCTGAGTAGTTACGCCTATGCCGCCCAGCGACGACGAGCGCCGGAGAGAGCTGACTTCAGGACGAATTGGCTCTCTCACGTAGTTATTGGTGTAATCACGATTGTCCGCCACCAATCACTCGGCGACAGTTACCAACTCCTTCGCTTTCGTTGACTTGCCTTCACGTCCCGCCTACCATTGCGCCACTCCATGATTGGCCAAATCATCTCGCACTACCGCATTGTCGAAAAGTTGGGCGGTGGAGGAATGGGTATTGTCTATAAGGCCGAGGACGTGAAGCTCGGTCGGTTTGTCGCCTTGAAGTTCTTGCCCGACGATGTGGCGCAAGAACCGCACGCACTAGCACGTTTCCAGCGCGAAGCCAAAGCAGCATCCGCACTGAATCATCCCAATATCTGCACAATTCATGAAATTGACGAGGAGAATGGGCAAGCCTTCATTGTCATGGAGTTTCTTGATGGCATGACGCTGAAGCATCGAATCGGGGGAAAGCCCTTAGAAATCGAAAGAGTGCTCTCACTGGGCATTGAGATCGCCGATGCGCTGGATGCCGCCCACTGCGCAGGCATCGTCCATCGAGACATCAAGCCAGCGAATATCTTCCTAACCAAACGAGGACATGCCAAAATCCTCGACTTTGGCCTTGCGAAAGTGGCTCCCGTGGGAATGACAGTCATGGGAATGTCGCAGCCCACCATTGAATCGAGCGCTGAACACTTGACCAGTCCGGGTTCCGCGTTGGGTACGATCTCCTATATGTCGCCGGAACAGGTCCGCGCCAAAGAACTGGATGCTCGGACGGATTTGTTCTCTTTTGGAGTCGTCATGTATGAGATGGCAACGGGTGTGTTGCCCTTCCGCGGTGAAAGTTCAGGCGTGATCTTCAAAGCCATTCTGGATGGGACACCACCATCGGCAGTGCGACTGAATCCAGACTTGCCCCCTAAGCTGGAAGAAGTCATTGACAAGGCCATGGAAAAAGACCGGAACATGCGCTATCAGAGCGCGACAGAGATTCGCACCGACCTGCAACGACTGAAACGCGATACAGAGTCCACCAAAGTACCTGGCATCGCTCTACCGGCTGACAAGCCCCCAAAACGCGGCAGGCTCTGGATCGCGGGAGCCGTCTCCTTCGCCGTGATCAGTTTGATTGTCGCTAGTGCTTGGTACTTGCGATCTGGCAGGACAGCCCAGATTGATTCTGTTGCTGTTCTGCCCTTCGACAACGTGAGCGGAGATGCCAATACCGATTATCTGAGCGACGGTATCACGGAATCGCTGATTGCTAACCTGACCCGCGTACCCGAACTGAAAGTGAAGTCTCGCAACTCTGCCTTTCGATACAAAGGGAAAGATGTTGACATGCAGAAGGCCGGTAAAGATTTGGGCGTGTCCGCGCTGGTGAGCGGTCGGTTGACAGCACGAGGGGACAGCATCGAAGTGAGTGCCGAACTCACCAATGTTCGGGACAATACCGAAATCTGGGGGCAGCACTACAGCGGCAGAACTACCGAGATTATTTCGTTGCAGCAGCAGATCGCAGGCGATATCGCGGAAAAGTTGCACTCGAAGCTCACCACCTCAGAACGGCAGCAGGTTACGAAGCAAGGTACACAAAACCCAGAAGCCTATGAATTGTATTTGCAGGGGCGTTACTCGTGGAACAAGCGGACGTCTGCAGACCTTGGGACCGCAATCTCCTATTTCAACCAAGCCATCGCGAAAGACCCCGGCTACGCTTTGGCATATTCGGGTCTGGCCGATGCCTATAGCACATTGCCTGCCTATGGTGGTGCTCCCAGCGAATATTATCCGAAGTCGAATGCCGCTGCTCGCAGGGCGCTGGCGCTAGACGCGTCGTTGGCTCATCCACATGCCATTCTGGGTGCGAGCAAGATGGAGTACGACTGGGATTTTGCCGGAGGAGAGGCTGAGTACCAGAAGGCTCTGGAACTCGACCCCAATGACGCAACCGCACACCAATGGTATGCAGAGGATATTAGCTCGATAGGCGGCAGGGAACAGGAAGCCTTGGCTGAAGTCAATCGTGCTCACCAGCTCGACCCGCAGTCACTGATCATCAGCCATTCGCTCGGATACGTTCATCTCTGGGCACGACACTACGACGAGGCCATTGACGTCTGCCAGAAGGTGGCAAAGGAGAACCCGGCGTTCGCTGAGGCTCATAGTTGTTTAGCCAGAGCTTATTGGGGGAAACGGATGTATCCGCAGGTAATTGAAGAATGGGTGGCGTATGGCCACCTTTCTGGTGACCGAAACAGTTCCGATTTCGGTTCTGCAATGGAAGAAGGCTTTCGTTCGTCGGGCTGGAACGGCGCCCTGACTCAAGGCATTAAAGTCCGACAAGCACAGCGCAAGATGGGATACTCGTCTGCGTACGAAATTGCTACACTCTATGCAGGCTTGGGAGACAAAGATCGAGCTTTCCAATGGCTCAACACTGCCTATCAGGAGCGCGATCACGGGCTAGAGAGATTGAAAACTGATTTCTTGCTCGACCCCCTGCGTTCTGACCTCCGGTTTGCTGGGTTGGTGCGCAAGGTCGGCCTGCCGCAGTGATAACTGTCGAGAACAGCAATTACACTAACTATTTGATCGGGGCCCCAAAACCTTCCGCCGTCGCCAGATCAGCCAGCCCAGCAATCCCGCCACAACAGCGATCAAGACCCACTTGAAGTGGTGAGCCCACCACGCTGAACGCCCAACTCCACGACTTGAGGACCGAAACGCAGCGTCAGAAAACCGAGAATCAGAAAGCGGAAAAATCGTCCGGCAAAAATCGCCAGCATAAACCGCGGAAAGCTCATCTCAAAAGCCGCCGCCGCCAGAACGACCGCTTTGAATGGCGTTGGCGGAGGCAGCATGGCCGGGAACATCAGCGCCCAGAATTCGTGCTTGTCGAACGACGCATGAATCTTCTCAAAGCGCTCCGGCGACAGCCGCTTGCGGAGCAGTACTTCACCGCCGGTATAGCCGATGACGTACATCACAATGCTGCCCACCGCCGATCCCGATGCCGCGAGCAGGACGTAAAGAAGATAACGGGTCGGGTCTTTGTAAATGTAGCCGGCAACAATCGCGTCCATGGGCAGCCCCATGAAGGCGGCATCCACGGCGGAGATCGCGAAGACGCCCCACACTCCCAGCGGAGCGAGCACCCCCCAGATCCACTTTCCGTAGGCGCTGATGATGTGTTTGATGGTGTGCAAGGCGGTGTTCGCGGCTTACGGGATGCGATCGTTGGTCGCTACTCGTGCGCCGTCTTCCCCTCCAGCAAATCGAGCGCATGCGGCAGCAGGTCGATGACGGCCGCCAGCGCATCCACCGCACCCGCCGGACTGCCGGGCAAATTCAAAATGAGGCTGGTTCCGCGCGTGCCACAAACGGCGCGGCTCAGGACGGCAAAGCGCGTTTTCTTCACGCCTTCCGAGCGCATCTGCTCCGCGATCCCTTCGATCAGACGATCGCAAGCGGCACGCGTGGCCTCCGGAGTTACGTCGCGAAGCGCGACGCCCGTTCCACCCGTGGTCACCACGAGCCGGGCAGAGCGGCAGAGTTCGATCAGCTTTTCCTGGATCGCCGCCTTGTCGTCCGGAACCAGACTGCGCACAACCACGCGAAATTTGCGGCGCTCAAGAGTTTCAGAAACGGCGGGCCCTGAAAGATCGGTCTTTTCACCGCGAGAGCAGGAGTCACTGACGGTCAGCACCGCAGCCGTCCGCTCAGGTGTCGAGGAGGACATCTTCTCCCTCGGTCGAATCGCGTTGCGCCTCGTCCAACTGGCGCAGCCCTTCCATGAGCAGACCCTGGGTGTTCAGAGTGGTGGATTCCTTCGTCGTCTTTCCGTCGAAGTCGACCTCGAAGCTGCCGTCGGTCCAGCGCAGAACTTTGAAGACGGCTTCATCGCCAGTGATCGAGCCGTAGGCCGCGTGTTTCACCTGTCCCTGGCTGAAATACATTTCGCATTTGTCGTCGGCGTTGGTCATGGTGAGCGAACAACTCTTGCGGCCCATTTCGAGCGACTGCACCAGGTCGACAACGTTCATCTGCGCCAGGCTGCCGCGCAATATGCCGTCGGACGGCGCCGCTTTGGCCATTTTTTCCAGCGCGATGCGATCGATGACGCGCTTGATGCGTTGTGTCGCTTCCTTCAGGAAAAAAGGCTTTTCAATGTAGTCTTCCGCCGACTCGTGATGCGAAAGCCGCTCATTGATATCCGACTTGCTGGCCATCAGGATAACGGTGATCCCCGAAGTCGCGGGACGACTCTTCAGTTTTTCCAGCAATTGGCGGCCATCCATGCCCGGCATGCGGTAGTCGCAGATGACCATGTCGGGGGCTTCCTCCACCGCTTTCAGCAAGGCGTCAGCGGCGTCGGTGGCGGTCGAGATTTCAGCGAGAGGAGTAAGAGCCTGCTTGAGCATCCCCAACACCATGGGGTTGTCGTCCACCAGCAGGAGTTTTACGTTGCTCGGCATAGGTACTATTTGCGGATCGGCTTACTCTTCCGGCGGTAGTCGCCGCTCTTGCCGCCCGATTTGCTCTCCAGTTTCAGATCGCGGATTTCGATTCCCTTGTCGAGCGCCTTGCACATGTCGTAGACGGTCAACGCGGCAATCCCGGCAGCGACCAGGGCTTCCATCTCGACTCCGGTCTCAGCGGTTGTCTTTACTTTCGAGGCAATAGCCACGCCATTTTCGCACACGCGCAAAGTCACAGCAATGTGCGAAAGGGGCAGAGGATGACACATGGGAATCAGATCGGCCGTGCGTTTCGCTCCCATGATGCCTGCCAGGCGCGCAACTTCCAGAGGATCGCCTTTGGGATTCGAAGGTAGGGCGCGCAACACAGCCGGCTTCATCCGGACAAACGCGCTAGCCTCGGCCGCGCGCGCGGTCGTCTCCTTGGTGGACACATCCACCATCCGAGCGCGGCCTTTGGCATCGTAGTGAGAGAGCTTTTTCGCCATGAAATGTCTACAAACCCGTGCTCATCTTATCGCGCCCCGCACAAACTCACCGCATCAGCAACGATACCCACTCCCCAGCCGCGATCCGTTCGCGGTCGGGCGGAATTACCAGATAGCAGTTGGATCCCACCAGCGCCGCAATGTCCCCCGATCCCTGCCAGCGTGCCAGTTCAACTTCGGCGTTCTCGAACTCGCCGGACAACACCGCCGGCAGAAAGCGCTTCAGCCCGGTCTTGGTGCGGACCTCGGATTTGAGACGAGCCTTCAGGAAAATTAGAGGCCGCGGCTTGCCACCGCAGAGCGCCTCAATCATCGGCTGCACGAAAACCTCGAACGTCACCATCGTAGACACCGGATTGCCCGGCAATCCAAAAAAGTATTGCCGGTGCGCATGTGGCGCGGGCGCCCCCGCCCGCGTTTGCGGCATGCACGACCCAAAAACCATGGGCCTGCCCGGCTGAATCAGTGCCCCAGTGAAATAGAGCTCGGCATTCAACTCCGCGAGTACCTGCTCGACCAGATCGTACTTGCCCATCGACACTCCGCCCGCCAACAACAGCAGATCGGATTCGAAGCCCTCTTCAATGAGGGCCCGCAGCCGGACCGGTTCGTCCGGCGCAATCGGCAGAAGCACCGGATCCCCGCCGGCATTGTGAATCTGGGCCGCCAGCGAATAAGTATTGGAATTCCGAATCTGCGTCGGCCCGGGCGTCTGATCGATTCCAACAATCTCGTCGCCAGTTGCCAGCACGGCAACCCGCGGTCTGCGGAAAACTAGCAGGCTGCTCTTTCCCACCGAGGCGGCGAGCGCGATGCCGGGCTGGTCAAGTCGCTCTCTGCGATCGATCAGCATCTGTCCCAGCCGCGCCTCGGCGCCTCGTGGTACGAAGTTCTCGCCGTTCTTCACACTGCGTTGGATTTCGACCGAGCCGCCTGACTGCGACGTGTATTCAACCATCACCACCGCATCGGCTCCGGGCGGCAGCGGAGCCCCCGTCATGATCGAGGCCGCCTGGCTTGGTTCAATCGTGAGGCCGGGATCGTCGCCGCCAGCTTTGACTTCGCCGATCAGTTGCAACAACGCCGGAACTTGTGCGACGTCAACGGCGCGCACGGCGTATCCGTCACGCGTGGCGCGAGGGAAGGGAGGGAAATCGCGGTCGGCAACGATCGGTTCGGCCAATACGCGACCCACGGCACAGAGGAGATCGAGCCGTTCGGTCTCCACAGGCGCAACGGCAAGGGCGCGCTGTTCGACAATGTGCCGTGCGTCCTCGAAGCTCACTACTGCGGTGGTCAGCGACGCGGTAGTCATGAAGCGATAATACGGGGAAAAGCCGCATGCGGAAAATTCGATAGGTTAATTTTCGCAGCCAGCGGACTCTCAGAAGACTGGCTTTATTCACAACACAGTCCACCGCATTTGCCGGGCAAGAGAAAACGGGCAGCATTGGATTGCTGCCCGGATTACTCACTTCAATCGGACTTTAAGTAGTCCTCAGTCCGTAACTTCTACACGAAGGATCTGGCCCGTTCCGGGCGGTGCTGCGCCAAAATTTGAAATGTAGATGGCGCCATCCGGTCCGATGGTGAGCGCTGTGGGAACGACGAGGCCGGTGACAATGTCCTCGACTTCACCAGAACGGCTAACGCGAACGAGTTTACCCTCGCCAGGAGTTGGGAACCCGGGTGCGTCCGACAGTTCGAGCACATACAATCTGCGACGTCGATCAAAAGCAAGCCCGACTACGGTTGTGAAGCCACCCTGCCAAATGTTGAAATTCCCTCTTGACGTTAGCCTGAACACGTTCGCATTCCCGGGATCGACGGGGAACGGGGCAAGGTTGCCGAAGAAGAAATTGCCACGATGGGTGATTGCAGTGGGCCCAACCCAATTGTCGCTAGTTGTCGATATATCAGCCACCCGGTGAACTCGGCCGCTGAGCGGCATGATGCGATCAACCTCCTGATGATTCGGTTCAGTTGCGAAGAGCTTACCGCGTACGGCCACCATGCCGTACCAGGAGCCATCCGGTTCCCAATCTTCGGCCGAAGGTCCGGGATTCGCCACGGGATGTGTCCTCTGGAAGGCCGACAAGTCTGCAACATAGGCCCAAGTGTGGCGCTTGACATCCACTCGGATCACACCATTTGGAGTGTCAGGATTTCCGTGTGAACATCCCCCGCCGGCCAACAAGGCGTAGAGAGTGTCGCCAACAAAGGCTACATCCGCCGCTCCCAGAGTGTCGCCTGACGGCAGGCTGGACAGGCCCGAAGGCAATCCATCCACAACAGTTGTGATTCGTCCGCGGCGCGTGATCTTTGAAATACGCGCCGTTGCGCCGCCAAAGTATGGCCCGACAGGCGCCGGAACCTGCTCGCAGTCGAACATCGTGCTTGGTGTGGGCCCGCCACTACCCGCTTCGGCCACGTATAGCGCGCCGTCCGGGCCGAATTTCAAACCTCTGGGCCCATTCAGGCCACTGGCGAAAACGGTGACATTTTGCGCGGCCAGCGGCATTACCACCGCTACCGCAAATAGGAGCAGACATAACCGGGCGACCAGGTTGAATCGAACTGATTTCATTTTGAAAATTTCTCCTTGATTTTCCCTACACAGAAGGAGCCAGAACATATCCAGAAGGCTCGTTTCCAGCCACTCTTGTTGGCGGTTCAACTTGGCCCCAGATGCTCGGTTCGGTCAATCCCAGTCCCATCACGCCCATCTCCCATGTTCCTCACATGCCATAAATTCAGGCACTTACAGGGAGCACTTGCGCGGCCTTTCCTATGGCCTCGGAAGCGGGTAAACTCGGCAACGTTGCCCGCAGGTTTCTATGGCATCGTCGCCTTGTTCTATAGACGTGGTACGGTTTGCGGAATTCGAGGCGAATCTACGCTCACGAGAACTCCGTCGCCACGGGGCAAGCCTCCGTCTTCCCGACCAGTCATTCGAAGTCCTGGTGATGCTACTGGAGCACCCTGGCGAATTGGTCGCACGCGAGGATATCCGGAAAAGACTTTGGTCGGTCGACACGTTCGTTGATTTCGATCATGGCCTGAACAACGCTGTGAACCGCCTGCGAGACGCATTGGAAGATTCGGCTGAGGCGCCGCGTTTTGTTGAAACCTTGCCACGCCGCGGATATCGCTTCATCGGTCAGGTGCGGGCGGAGCGAATTGTATCCGATGAGGGGACGAGTGACGCGAACCAGGCGAAGCCGGACCACCCGGATGTCCCTGTAGTCACCAGTCACTTGCGACCGAGGAGGCTTACTCGACTTCGCCTCGCTGGCGTTGCCCTCACAGCCTCGCTTCTGCTGGTCTGGCCGGTGTTCAGGTTCCTGCAGCGCTATGTCGGTCACCCAGATCCGCAAGCGCCGATGATTCGATCCGTAGCCGTCCTTCCCCTGGAAAATCTTTCTGGTGATCCGGCGCAGGATTACTTTGCAGACGGGATTACGGAACAACTGATCACCGAACTTGGCCAAGTCAAAGCGCTGCGCATCATTTCACATACGTCGGTAAATCAATATAAGGCTACAAAAAAAACAATTCCCGTCATTGCAGAGGAACTTCAAGTGGACGCAGTGGTGGAAGGCACGGTAACTCGCTCGGAGGGTCGAGTCCGAGTCACCGCCAATCTGGTGCAAGCGTTTCCCGAGAAACACCTCTGGGCAGACACATATGAACGCAAATTGCAGGACGTCCTCTTGCTGCAGGAGGAGGTTGCAAGAGCAATTGCCAGGTCGGTTCGCGTTCAACTCACACCGAATGAACCGGATTCGTTCACCAATCGTCATGCGATTGATTTCGAAGCTTATGAGGCCTATCTCAAGGGTCTATTCTATTTCGCTCACGGCAAGGATCGGCTGTTCGCGCGTGACAAAGGACGCAAGGAGCTTCATAAAGCGAATAACTATTTTCAGCAAGCCATCGCGATTGATCCGCAGTACGCACAGGCATACGCCGGGTTGGCTCAATCCTACCTTTGGCTGAGCGATCAGGAAGGCCCTGAAGCCTTTGCCGGGGCGAAGGCGGCCTCCGACATGGCGATCTTGCTCGACACAACGCTGGCGGAACCCCACATGGTCCGAGGGGTCTTGCTTCAAAACGGCGATCCTGACTGGGAAGCTGCCGAACGCGAGTTGCGCCGGTCGATCAAACTTAACCCCAGCTCCGCCGAGGCCCATCAGGTGTACGCGATCTACCTTTCTGCGAAAGGGCTTTTCGATGAGGCGATGGTCGAAGCTGAGCGCGCCGTCACGCTCGACCCGGTTACTCGCTCCCCGAAGTCGCAGGCGGCATGGATAGATGTCTGCGCCGGACATTACGAGAGGGGCATTACCCGACTGCGGAACATCGTAGAAATGTTTCCAGATGATGCTCTAAGTCGCAATGGCTTGGGCACCGCATATGTCCTGACGGGCAGGTTTGAAGAAGGAATCTCCGAACTGAAACGATCGGCAGAGCTGTGGGGAAGGGATCCCCAGCGTGACGGAAGCTTAGCCTGGGCATATGCCTTGGCGGGCGATCGAAACAGGGCCGTCCAAATTCTCAATGAGCTCAAGCGTGTGCCCCGCCGGAATGCTGATACGACGGTTGCAATCGCCATAGTCTACGCCGGGCTCAGCGACAATGATCGGGTTTTCGTATGGCTGGAAAAAGCCTATGAGGAGCACCACGACTCCCTCGACGACATCTGGCGTGAGCCTGCATTCATTCCCCTCCGCGCGGATCCACGTTTTCGCCAGCTTGCACGGAAGATCGGCCTCGTTTCCTGAAAATTGACCGCGCCAAAGTGTGGCGGCTCAAAAGTTTGGTCTTCAGTTTCTCACTAGCTCCTGCCCCAGTACGGTCGCGTTGCTGGCAAAGCACAGACCGGTTTCCAGGTCGACCACGCCGGTGCGGACAAGCTTGGCAATCTCACCGTCGAAATGCTGCATGCCTTCGCTTTCGCTGGACTTCATGGCGTCAAGCAGAGTGCGTCCGGGACGCTCGCCCTGTTCGATGCAGTCGCGGGTACGCGAATTGGATTTCAGAATTTCCACAACGGCAGCGCGTCCGCCGTCATCGGCGCGGGGAACCAGCCTCTGGGCAATGATGTAACGAAACGTCTTGGCCAAGCGGTCGCGCGTTGCTTGCTGATCGGCTGCCGGGAAGCTGCTGATGATGCGATCCACCGTTTTTGAAGCGTCCACCGTATTCAGACTGGAAAGAATCAGATGGCCGTTCTCGGCCGCTTCCAGGAGGATTTCGAGCGTCTCACGGTCGCGGATTTCTCCCACCATGATCACGCGCGGAGCCTGACGCAGGGCCGCTCGCAAGGCCAACGAAAAGTTCGGGGCGTCGCTGTGCAATTCCCGCTGGTGTACCGTCGATTTCTTGTGGTTGTGTAGAAACTCGATGGGATCTTCCACGGTCAAGATGTGGTAGCAGTGTTGGCTGTTGATGCGGTCCAGCAAAGCGGCAACCGTCGAAGACTTGCCCGATCCGCTGCCTCCGGCCACCAGGATAATCCCGTTGCGCACCTGTGCGGCTTCTTCCAATTGCGGGGGCAGGCGCAGCATGGCAAAACTCGGGATCGTGGTGGGAATCACGCGCATGACGATGGCGCAACTTCCCCGCTGAATAAACACGTTAACCCGGAAACGCGCCATTCCCGGCAGTCCATAAGAGACGTCACAGGAACCCTGCTCGCGCAAAGTATTAATCGCCTGTTTGTTAGTACCGATCAGGTCGGCGGCGATGCGCCGGGTGTCGTCGGCGCTAAGAACACTCGCACCCGAAATCTCCACTGCCGTCAACTGGCCGTGAATCTCGACTTGCGGCGGACGTCCCGGCGAAAAGATCAGGTCGCTGACCTTCTCGGAAGCGCGCAACATACCGGACAGCAGCACCGGCGTCGGGATCAGGCCCGACCCGCCCACGCCCTCGAAGGCAATCGCAATCGGGGAATTCCCCGGAGCCGCCATTTCATTCTCCCAAATGATCGTATTGACGCCACAGACGGGGAACCAGAAAGGGAAACCTATGCAATGAATGTAACGCGAATGGGCGGTGGGGCGAAGGACAGCAAGGTCATAGACCTAAGTAACCAGGGCCAAGAAACAAGAAAGCGGCCCCGCAGGGCCGCTTCTTGACCTCGGCGCAAAAAATATGACACTTGCTACTTCTTGACCGGCTTCTTCTTGGTTCCGAAGGTAGTCTCGACACTCGCTCCAATACTCGCCAGCATGTCTTTGGCGGGCTGGGCAAAGGTGCCCGTGGGCTCGAGCTCAAGATACTTCTGGAAAGCTTCTGCGGTACCCGGAGGCGCGATGACTTTGTTGTTCTTGTCGGTAGTTTCCTTCGCAATCAGATTCACGCCCTTCCAGTAATAGGCGGAAGCCTTATTCGGGTCCGCGGCAATCGCCTTGTCAAAGGCCGCGATCGCTTCGTCCGCTCTCCCGGCGTTGGTCAGCACGGCCCCCATGTTGAAGTAATACCCGCCAGCCCCCGCAGGATCGACCTGCGCTGCCTGGGTGTATGCCTTCATCGAATCATCGAGATGGCCAGACTTGTTGGCGGCGTCACCCAGATTGTTGTAATAGGCGGCCAGCTGCTTGATATCCTCGGGCTTTTTTGTGGTCGCAGCTTCAAACTCCTTCTGTTTGATGTCCACGGCCTTCTGGTAATCGGTAACCGCCGACTCCAGACGCTGCTTCTTTTCCGCAGGGTCAGTCTGCTTGACAGCAGAATTCCGATACGCGTCGCCGAGCCGTGCCCACAAAACATCGCGTGTGGCGTCCATCTCGGTGGCCTCGGTGATGGCCTTGATCGCGGCGTCGAAGTCCCCGGCCTGGGAGGCTTGGTCCGCCACTTTCAGCTTCTCGTTTAGCTGACCAATCGTGCTTTTCTCTTTGGCGACTTGTGCTTGCTGTTCCTGGATCTGCTTGACTTGCTCGGCGGTCATACCCGAGGCCTGTGCGGAATTGGCTTGTTCCTTCTTGAGGTCGAAATCCAGCTGGACTTCGTCTACCCCGACCGAAACGTTGTTGATGTGCCAGATTTCCTTGCCGTCCTTCAGCAGGCGGACGTTGTATTTCCCCGGCGTGATGCCCAGCGAAAAGTACTCGCCTTTGTTATTGGTCTTGATGGAATATTTTCGGCCTGTTTCGGTGCCGTTCCACTCGACTTCTGCCCCCGTGATCAATTTTCCTTCGACGTCTTTACAGACTCCTTTGACCGTTCCCATGGCCTGCGCAAACGCCGCTGGAGCGGACATACCAACGACCAGCACGACCAACAGGGGAACGATGAATATTTTTTTCATAGCTTGGCCTCCCGGCATTCAACCCGAAATTTACCGAATTTATCCAATCTGGATCACGATCGCTTTTCGACCCGAAGAGACCCCGACGAGGGGCATCCTACCTTGTCGTCGCGGCCTCCGCATAGGGGATTGGATCGTCTGCCCCCGCGTCGCGAAAAGCCCGCAACCGTAGGACGCAACTGTCACACATACCACAAGCCTGATCCTCCCGTTGATAGCACGACCACGTTAAATCGAAGGGCGCGCCCAATTCAAGGCCGAGCCTCACAATCTCCGCTTTCCGCATGGCGATCAAAGGAGTCACGATCTGGATCGCACCCTCCTTCGTTCCCGCTTTCACAACTTCGTTGAACGCGTGATAGTAGGCCGGTCTGCAATCGGGATAGCCGGAACTGTCCGGCTCGACCGCGCCAATATACACCTTGTCCGCGCCCAATACCTCCGCCCAGCTGACCGCAACGGCTAGAAAATGTGCGTTGCGGAAGGGAACATACGTCACCGGCACGCCCGAACCGATGTCGTGTGATTCCGGCACAGCGATGTTCGAATCCGTCAGGGCCGATCCTCCAATCGCGCGCAAGGCATCGTTCCGCACCGCCAGGCGATCGCCAATTCCCAGCCGGTCACAAATCGCTTCGAACGAACGGCGTTCCCGGTCTTCCGTGCGCTGCCCATAGCTGATGTGGACCGCCGTCGCATCGTGATCGCGCACCGCCAACGCCGCGCAAACACACGAGTCCATGCCGCCACTTAGCAGCACCACGGCGCGGCCTCCAGACTCTGTAGAGTTCGATGACATGACCGGGTCCCGCTATGCCTCCCCTGCAATTTTATTCCACTCGAAAGTGTAGCGCCGGCACCTTGCGGGCAAGATACCGACTGCTACATCACTACACCAGATCCTCCACCGTCAGCGCTCCGCCCTTCCACGAACTATGGAATTGCGTCTCGACGAAGCCCGCGTCGTAATCGCGCTCCTGCGCTTTGAGCGCCTCATGGAGGCCAAACAGCGAGCGCGGATTTCGCGGATTCCTTTCGAGATCTTCGCGGAACACCTGCTCCGCCGCCTTACTGTCGCCACTCATCAGCAACACTCCGCCAAGCGATTCACGCACCGGGAAGAACCAGTCGGGCGGCTCTCCGTACTTCAGCGTGTCCTGGATGGCCACCGCTTCGCGCAGATGGCTGATAGCGTCGGCATTGTCTTTCTTAGCCAGCGCGATTTGCGCTCCCAACACGTTCTCGGCGATTTTCATGATGTCTTTCGCTTTGTTGTTGATCGGCATGGCGAAGATCACATCTTCCGGAGTCGCTTTCTCCGCGTCGGAAACGACTTTGTATTCGGCTTCTGCGTCGCTGATCTTGCCCTTGCCCGCAAATGCCATGCCGCGCGCAAAGTGCCAGAACACCGCCGCCGTCTTCATATCCGCATCCGGGGCTTTCGACGCCAGGATCGCGTTCCACTTGTGAAAACGCACATTCACGGCCATGGGGATGGTCATGAAGCCTTCAAGTGGCGGCATCATTTTCACCGAGGATCCCACGTGCCCCGCGAGCATGTCGGCAGCTTTAATGGCGTCGGGATAATCGCCGTCCATCGAGGCGCAGATCGCGATGAAATGCAGGTTGTGGCTGTAGTACATCATCGAGTAGATGCCAGGCGCGTCGTTCGTCCTGATATAGGCGCGGTCTGCCGCTGCCGCGTCTTCATTTGTCTTGACCGCGGCTGCATAGTCTCCGGTGCGAATGTAGACATGCGCCGGCATGTGCACGATGTGCCCGGCAGCGGGCGCCATCGCCGCCAGTCGGTTGGCTCCCGCGAGTGCGCGCTCAGGCGATTTGGAAGCTTCAACGGCGTGAATGTAGTAGTGGATCGCTCCCAGGTGATTGGGATCGCGTTTTATCACCGACTCCAGCGTGGCGACAATTTCTTCCGTGCCGGTTTCGGGGCTGCCGTCCTGATGCCACAGGCCCCACGGATGCAGATCCATGCCGGACTCGGCAAACAGTGTCGCGGCGTCGAGATCGTCAGGATAGCTCTTCACTACTTCGCGCATCGTGTCGTGGTATTGTTCCGCAGCCTGGCGCCGGTCCGCTTTCGGGTCGGCGGGGAAGCGAAGAGCCATGGCGTCGATATATGCCTGCTCGCTCGGAGAGGCGTTGCCTTTCAAATGCACCGCTTTCTGAATGGCTTCATGCGCCTCCTTAAAGCGCTCTTCGCTCGCCGGATCGTTGTAGTTCGGCCCGACGGCCTCGGCGATTCCCCAAAAAGCCATCGCAAGTTTGGGATCGAGTTCTGTTGCTTTCTGAAACGACCGCGCCGCCTCATCGTGATTGAAGGCGTAAATGAAACGCAGTCCCTGATCGAAAAATTGTTGCGCCTCCGCGTTCTTGGTTGAGACCGGATGATGTAGATCGCCGATTCCCGTCACCAGCGTGACCGGCTTGGACACTCCCATGCTGTGATTCTGTGCTGCAAGAGAAACCGCAGCCAGCAGCACTAGAGCGAGGACAGATGTCTTCATCTTCATAGAGACCCCCCACTACCAAATCGAAGTGAACTGGCGGCTGAAAGCATACCGCAGCGGGTTGGAATTATCATGGCAATCTGGCTACCGGGCACGACTCCGCGCCATCCGTAATTTGGAGGAATCGATGATGCCGAAGAAGCCCCCAGCTCCGTTTGTTTTGGCGGACGCGCTGCTCGCCGCGTTCGACACCAACGACCGCATCAACCACTACCTGCTCGAAAATTTACCGGAAGCGGCCTGGCGTGCCAACCCTCCGGGAGGCAAAGGCCGCCATGTGGCATCGATAGTTGCGCACATGCACAATGTTCGCGTGATGTGGTTAAAGGCTACGAAGGGAAAGACGCCCGCGCAGTTAGACCGGCACACCGTGACGCCAGCGCAAGCCACCAAGGGACTCGAACAGAGCCGCGCCGCGTTGCACGAAGTTCTTCGGACAGCGCTCGAAAGCGACGGTCGAGTCAAAGGCTTTCGTCCAGACGTCGCCGGACTCGTGGGCTACCTGATCGCGCACGATGCCCATCATCGCGGACAGATCACCATGCTCGCCCGTCAGGTCGGACATCCCATCCCGCAGAAGGCGACCTTTGGAATGTGGGAGTGGGGCGTGCGATAGACTCAGAGTCGAGCGCGGTGCTATGCAGAAAGCCACCATCTTATTCAATCCGAATTCCGGCCCGCGCCGCCGCGACTCGGAACTGGACCACGCCATTGGAATCATCCAGTCCGCGGGCGTTCGAACCGAATTGACGGTCTGCCGCTCCAGCCAGGAAGCCACCATGAACGCCCGCTTCGCCGTGGCGGCGGGCAGCGACACGGTGTTCGCCTGCGGCGGCGACGGCACCATTCACGACGTGATTCAGGGATTGGCCGGCACCCAGGTCGCGCTGGCGATTCTCCCCTTCGGTACCGCCAACGCGCTGGCTCACGACTTGCGAATTCCACTTCGCCCGAGTTCGGCGGCGAGAGTCGCCGTAGAAGGGAAAAGCAACGTCCGCCGCATTCCCCTCGGCAGCATCGAGTATCGCGACTTTCAGGACAAACCCGCTCAACGATATTTCACCGTCGCTGCTGGGATCGGCGTCGATGCTCACCTCTTCTACAAACTGAATCGCGACCTCAAAAAACAAGCCGGCATGGCCGCCTATTACCTGAAAGCCTGGAACCTGTGGGCCACGCATCGCATGCGCAGATTTGAAGTCCAGTACTCTAACGGCACTGGCGCCAGGCACCAGGCCGCGCTGACCGAACTGCTCGCCGTCCGCATCCGTTTCTTCGGCAACATTCTGCGCGAACTCGTCCCCGGAGCCCACCTGGATTGTCCTGACCTGCGCGCCGTAATGTGCCGCACCGACAGCCGCGGCGCGTACTTGCGCTATGTGACTGGCGCTTTACTAGGGCAACGATGGAACATCGATGGCATTGATCTGGTAAGTTGCTCGGAAATCGTATGTCAACTCGCGGGGGTCAAGGGCGACCGGGAAAATGACGGAGAAATCAAAGACCGCGTCTACGTGGAAGCCGACGGAGAACTCCTCGGCCGCCTACCGGCGCGGATGACGATGCTGGCGGATGCGTTGTCGCTGGTGGTGCCGGCACCGAAAAACTGACAGACGCAATATTGTAAAGCCCGAAGGCCCTACTCCAGTGATTGAGCCGTGGAGGGATCGAGCAGCGCGAACGAACAACCCGAGTATGTGTAACATCCAAGAATTCCGCGCCGCACAAAATGCGTCGGATTCTCGCTGGGTGCGGAAAAATTGCGGTTAATAGTCTTCAGTTGTTTTCCCTGAAGTTTCATCTCGGCTGAACCGCGGTAAAGATGACACAGATGACCTGCCTGCCACCGGTCCCTCCTGAGTCAGCTTCTACGACGCCAGGAGATAACGCTCCTGCCAAGTCCAGATTCGACATCCGCTCCTGCACCCAACTCAGCGTGTCTCTATTTTTCACTTGACCTCCATATAGTTCACTCGATATAGTTTATGTGAACTATATGAAGGACATTGATGCACATCACGGTTTGTGGGACTTGTCGGTCCTTTGCTTCTTACGCGAGCGACCCATGCACCCCTACGAAATGCAGAGGTTGCTCCTGGAGCGGCATTGGGACGAAGTTCTGGTGCTCAAACGGGGCTCGCTCTACCACGCAATCCGACGGCTCCTGAAGTCGCGTCTCATTACTGCCACTGGCGTCAGCCGGGACGGCCGACGGCCGGAGCGAACGACTTATCAGATCACGCTCCAAGGCGAAGAAGAGCTGGTCCGCTGGCTACAGGAAATGGTCGCCGTTCCTGTGCGCGAGCCGTCTCTGTTCATGGCATCGGTCAACTTCCTGATTCATCTTGCCCCCAGCGACGCCATCGCGCAGCTCGAAGCTCGAGCGCAACGACTGCAACAGGAAATCAGCACGACCGAATCCGTGATGAATCAGGTGGCTACCTCTGTGCCCCGCTACCACTTGCTGGAAGGCGAATACCTCCTCTGGATGCACAAAGCCGAACTGCAATGGGTGCGAAGTTTGTTGGATCAATTGCGCTCTGGACGGTTGACGTGGGATTTGAAGCAGATCTTTCAGGACATTGAGGCAGTAAGACAAGCTGCTGCCAAACCAGCGAAAGGTTGAACCCTATGAAATCCGAAACAGTGTCTTTTCCGACTTCTCCCGATCGCGGGTTGCCGCAAAATCGAATCGCTCCGATCATCGTGCTGGTCCTGCTCTCGCCCCTCGTTGGTGAAGTCTTGAGCGGCGCAACCAAGTTGAGTTATCTGTTTGCCTACCTCCCTGAAGTGATGATGTGGGGCTGTGGGACATTGCTTATCCGCGAACTAGTACGACGCTGGGACGGCAACTGGACGAGCATGCTGCCGCTGGGGTTGGCGTTGTCGATCACAGAAGAATTCATTGTCCAGCAAACTTCACTAGCGCCTCTGCCCTGGCTGGGTTCGACTCCCATGTATGGACGCGTCTGGGGAGTGAACTGGGCGTACTTCCTGTTCATGCTGGCATTCGAAAGCGTGACCATCACATTGGTGCCGGTCCAGATTGTGGAACTGATCTATCCCGAGCGCCGCAAGGAGCCGTGGTTGCGCACGCGCGGACTGGTCATTGCGAGCGCGATCTTCGCGTTTGGGGCATTCCTCGCCTGGTTTCTATGGGTCCGTATCGCGCGCGTTCAAGTCTTCCACGTACCGGACTACAAGCCGCCGATCGTGACACTCGTGCTCGGATTGCTTGCGATCGCCGTGCTTGCACTCATCAGCTACGCGTTGAGTGGGCCGGGCAAAATGAGCGCACCCGGTTCGCAGGAAGCGGTCTCGCCATGGCTGGTCCTGCCGGCAACGCTGCTCCTGGGATTCCCCTGGTACCTGCTGATGGTCTTGGTATTTGCTCCGCTGCGTCATCCTCCCGCGCTCTGGATTCCCGTCACCGCCAGCATCGCATGGGCAGCGATCACGATCTTCCTTCTGCGACGTTGGGCTGCCGCCGCGGGCTGGGGGGAAATGCACGAATGGGCGCTCTCCTTCGGCGTACTCCTCGTCTGTATGACCGCCGGATTCCTCGGCAGTAGTCTGTGGCTGAAGATGGATATCATCTTCAAAGCCGTGTTGAACGCCCTCGCGGTCCTTGGCATGCTCGCCCTCGCCCGCCGAATCCGGCAGCGTACGGCAGGCTAGAATGGTGTGGCCGATTCCTTACATCTGTTAGGTTGCCGTCGGATTTCTGGTCCCTTAGAATTTTTCCACTCGACCAGACGTCTCAGCTACTTTCTGCACATCTGAAAAGGAGTTATTGATGAAACCTACTTTCTCCCTGCTGAGGTCTGGGTGTGCGGTGCTGTTTTTCCTGTTTTCTCTCGTGGCGCTGACGTCAGCCGCCCCGTCCGACAAAAGCATTGCCTCTCTGACGAAAGAAGTCGACGGACTCAAGTTGCACTACCTGTCGGCGGGCCACGGACCCAACGTGATCCTGCTTCATGGCTACGCCGAAACTTCCCGGATGTGGCGTCCATTGATCCCGCGCCTGGCCGAGCACTTTACTGTCATCGCACCTGATCTGCCGGGAATTGGAGACTCGGAGATCCCGAAGGATGGCCTCGACATGAAGTCGGCCGCCGTCCGCATCCATGATCTGGCGCTGGCGCTGGGTATCGAGAAGGCGCGTGTTGTGGGACACGATATCGGCCTCATGGTCGCTTACGCCTATGCCGCACAGTTCCCTTCCGAGACGGAAAAACTCGTCCTCATGGATGCTTTTCTGCCGGGCGTGGAAGGATGGGAGGCGATCTATAACAATCCCGCGATCTGGCATTTTCGCTTCAACGGTCCGACTCCGGAACTGCTGGTCAAGGGACGCGAGCGCATCTATTTCGAGCACTATTGGAACGACTTCGCTGCCGATAAGACACACTCGATCCCAGAAGCCGCGCGGGCGATTTATACCGCCGCGTATGCGCGTCCGGGGCGAATCCGGTCGAGTTGGGCTTATTTCGTTTCGTTCCCGCAAGCCGCCAAAGACTTTGCCCAACTCTCGCAGACGAAACTGACCATGCCGGTCCTCTCCATCGGAGGTGAAAAGGCTAACGGAGATGCTCTGGGACAACAAGTGAAGCTGGTCGCCACCAATGTCACCGTAATCGTCCTGAAGAACACCGGTCACTGGATGATGGAAGAAAACCCAAAAGAGACGATGGACGCGCTGCTGAAGTTTCTGTGAAATCGAGAAGTGCGCTGGACGGCCCGTCCGGCGATGCATGTTATACTTTCTAAGCAACTTTCCGTTCTGATCGAACGTCGGAGGACAGTATCGACAAACGCTTTATCCGCATGAATGAGCGCATCCGGGCACGCGAAGTGCGTGTGATTGGTGACGAAGGCGAACAGATCGGCATCATGGCCCCCTTCGAAGCGCTCAAGATGGCCCGCGAACGCAACCTCGACCTGGTGGAGATTTCCCCCACTGCGCAGCCTCCGGTTTGCCGCATCATGGACTACGGGAAATTCCTGTACCAGAACGAAAAACGCGAGCGCGAAGCCAAGAAGAAACAGAAGACCATCACGGTCAAAGAAGTGAAGTTCCGTATCAACGTGGACGATCACGATTACGATACGAAAAAGAATCACGTGCTGCGCTTCCTCGATGAAGGCGATAAGGTCAAGGCGACCATCTTCTTTCGCGGACGCGAAATGACCCGGCAGAGTCTGGGACGGCAAATCCTGGAACGCCTGATCAAAGACGTGGAACACAAAGGCCTGGTGGAATTCCGCCCCAGACAGGAAGGCAACACGCTGCACCTTATCCTGGCGCCGAAAAAAGATGCGAGCGGCGGCGGAGCACCCAAAGAAAAACCGGCGCCCCCGAAACCAGCGCCTCCGCCCCCAGCACAAGGCGGCGCGCAGACCGCGTAGCAAGCTGTTAGCTATTAGCCTTTAGCTCCTAGCTTAAACAATTTTGCGAGACTGGCCCGAACTGGGGCTGGTTTTGCTGAGACCTGAGACCTAACACCTGAGACCTGATTTTTATGCCTAAACTGAAAACACACAAAGGCGCTGCAAAGCGCTTCAAGAAAACCGGTACGGGAAAGATCAAGCGTCACAAGGCCAATTTGCGTCATATCCTGACCTCGAAGTCGAAGAAGCGCAAGAAACGGTTGGGCGCTTCGACCTTGGTCAGCGATGGCGACTACAAAAAAGCCGCGCGAATGATTCCGTACATGTGACAGACGGGCGCCAACGCCCGTCGACAAACAAGTCTGCGGATCGGAAACGAACCGCAGCGGCGTGTGAAGAGGTCAGACTTCGGAAATCCCGTAGGGTAGAAGTCTCCTTACCTCCAGCCGCCCAAACGCAGTACAAAAAAGGAGAACACTCATGCCTCGTGTAAAACGCGGAACCAAACGCCGCGCCAAGCGCAAAAGAATTCTTGAACGCGCCAGTGGATATTTCCTAACTAAATCAAAACTCTACCGGTCCGCCAAAGAAGCCGTCGAGCGTGGCCTGAAATTTGCCTACTCCGGACGCAAACAGAAAAAGCGCCAGTACCGCTCCATCTGGATCGTCCGCATCGGCGCCGCCGCGCGCCTCCATGGCCTGAACTACAACCAGTTCATCAGCGGCCTCAAACTGGCCGGCGTGGAACTCGACCGCAAAATTCTCGCCGAGCTGGCAGTGAACGACCCCGCGGGATTTGGCCATCTGGCGGAGCAGGCAAAGAAAGCGCGAGCAGCGGCGTAGCGCGGCACGCGGTCGCTAGTCGTTGGTCGTGATCGTTCAGTCCCTATTTTTTGAAACTGTCATCCTGAGCAGAGCGAGGACCTGCTTTCTTCTCGACTGCCAAGAAAGCAGATTCTTGGCTTCGCTCAGGATCACAGCTCTTTGAGATTTGATCATCCGCTATGTCGTACGCGGTTCCCAAACTGACAGACTTCTCCCCCACCGCGCTTGATCGCGCGGTGAGCGAGTTGCTTTCTGCCCTGGATGAGGAGTCGGCAACAGTCGCATCGGAAAATGATTGGAAGGCTTTCCGCGATGCCTGGATGGCCCGCAAGAATGGAGCCCTGACCCAACTCAACGATCTCTGGCTGAAGGCAGCGCCAAAAGAAGCCAAGCGCGATGTAGGCCAGCGCGTCAACGAACTCAAAGCCAAAGTTGAGACGACTGTCGAAGAGACGCTGGCCCGCATCCAATTTGGCGGCGCTTCGTCCACCAAACTCGCCGCCGAGCGCGTCGACGTCACCCTACCCGGCATCCGCCGCACACTCGGCGCGGAGCACCCCGTCATCAAGACAATGAACGAAATCGTCGGCGTCTTTCGCAATCTCGGCTACTCCGCCGAAGAAGGCCCGGAGATCGAAACCGACTACTACAACTTCGAAGCCCTGAATTTTCCGCCGAACCATCCCGCCCGCGATACCCAGGACACGCTCTTCATCGCCGGGCAGGAATCGAAGCCGCAACGTGACCGCCTGCTCCTGCGCACCCACACCTCGCCGGTTCAGATCCGTTCGATGCAAAAGATGAAGCCGCCCGTGCGGGTAGTCTGTCCTGGCAAAGTCCATCGCAACGACGCGCCCGACGCCACTCACTCGCCCATTTTTCATCAGGTAGAAGGGCTGGCCGTCGACACGAACATTACGTTCTGCGATCTGAAGGGCACGCTCGACCACGCCATGAAAGCGCTCTTCGGGTCGAGCGTGAAGACGCGTTTCTATCCGTCATTTTTCCCGTTTACCGAGCCCAGCGCCGACGTGCAGATCAGCTGTATCTTCTGCGGTGGCTCGGGCACACGCGACGGCGCTCCCTGCCGCAACTGCAAAGCCAGCGGCTGGATTGAATTGCTCGGCTGCGGCATGGTCGATCCCAACGTATACGGATTCGTCGACTACGATCCCGCGAAAGTTTCCGGCTTTGCGTTTGGAATGGGCGTGGAACGCATCGCGATTTTGAAATACGGCGTGGATGACATTCAGTTGTTCTTTAACGGTGATGTCAGGTTCTTGGAGCAATTTGGATAGCAGCTTCGAGCTACGAGCCGCGAGCTTCGAGCAACCCTTGCAAGGTGTTGCCTGCTCGCAGCCCGAAGCTCGAAGCTCGAAGCTGAATCAATGAAACTTTCTCCCCACTGGCTCCGCGACTTCGTCGACTTCAAACTCGACTATCGCCGTCTTGCGGATGAACTCACGCTGGCGGGCGTCGCAGTCGAAGGCATCTCCGGCGAAGGCGACAACACCGTCTTCGAGATGGAGATCACCACTAACCGTCCTGACGCCATGAATCACTACGGCGTGGCTCGCGAAATCTCCGCACTCTACGATCTCCCACTCCGAACGATCGAACCAAAGCTGCCCGTGGCGAAAGGAAAGTCGGACGTCACCATCGAAATCCAAGAGCCCGAACTTTGCCCGCGCTTCACCGCACAGGAAATTCGCGGCGCAACCGTCAAGCCCTCGCCGGCAAAAATCGCAAACCGTCTAGCGCTCCTCGATCAGCGCCCCATCAGCAACGCCGTCGACGCCACCAATTACGTTCTCTGGGAGAGCGGCAAGCCGACCCACGTTTTCGACCTCGACTTACTGGAAGGACGAAAGCTGGTTATCCGCAAGGCCCGCGCCGGTGAAACTCTGAAGACTCTCGACGGCGTAGAACGCAAGCTCACAACCGAAGATCTCGTCGTTGCCGACGCCGCAAAAGCCGTCAGCCTCGCCGGTGTCATGGGCGGATACGACACCATGATCACCGAGAAGACGCGAAACATCCTGATCGAATCCGCATGGTGGGACCCGGTCACCATTCGCCACATGTCGAAGCGCCACGGTATCCACACCGACGCCTCGCATCGCTTCGAGCGCGGCGCGGATTTCGAATCGACCGTGCCTTCGACAAATCGCGTCGCGGAACTGATCCTCGAATCCGGCGGCGGCGAACTGGTCGGCGGCATCATCGACGTAATCGCCCGCAAGCTTGATCAAGCGCCGGTAGAACTCGATCGCCGGGAGGTTCACCGGATTCTCGGCGAAGAAATCAGCGACGTCGAAATCAGCCGCATTCTGACCCGTCTTGGATTCGCTCTCATGGCAGGCCACGAGGACGTCTACCTGGTGCAGATTCCCAGCTGGCGTCTCGACGTGGAACGCGAAATCGACCTCATCGAAGAAATCGCCCGCCTCCACGGCTACGACAAATTTGCTAACACGCTGCCCGCCTATACCGGCGGCGTGATCGATCGTCCAGATGCCGCGAAAGACGCCCGGTTGCGCACTTCGCTGCTCGCCCTCGGCTACAACGAAACCATTTCACTGACCTTCATCTCGAAAGACGACGCGAACCGCTTTTCACCCGCGAAGGCCGTCGAACTCGCCAACCCGATCAGCGACGAAGCCTCCGTCATGCGCACGTCGATGCTTCCCGGCATGCTCAACATGCTCGCCTACAACCTGAATCGCGGCAGCGAGAACGTCCGGCTGTTCGAAGCGGGAAACGTATTTGAATCCGCGGACGAGAAGGCAGAGGAGATGAAACGCCTGTGTCTCGGCGCCACTGGAAGCGCGGTTGAAGCTGGAGTCCACCAGCCGGCGCGTCCACTCACGTTCTTCGACCTGAAAGGCGACGTCGAGGACTTGCTGGCGCCGTTCGCTTCTTGGGAGATCCACTACGATTCCAAGACCGCCGACTACTACCATCCCGGCCGCTCGGCGCGAGGAGTCATGGATGGCGCGACCGTAGCGGTGTTTGGCCAACTTCATCCCGATGTGGCGGCGGCCCGCAAACTCCGCCAGGATGTCTTCGTCGGAGAAATCTTCCTCGACCGGCTTTACCAACACGATTTGCGCCAGGTGCGTTACGAACCCTTGCCGAAATTCCCCGCCGTCGAGCGCGACTTTTCCTTCACTTTTGACGACGGCGTGGAGTTCGAAAAAATTCGTCAGAGCGTGGCGGCATTGGGCATTGCTGAGATGCGCAGCTTTGTCCCGGTCGAGATTTTCCGAGGAGAAAAGATTGGCGTGGGCAAGTACTCAATTCTGATGCGCGCAAGGCTCCAATCGAGCGAGCGCACTCTGCGGGATGACGAGGTTACGCAGTGGGCGGGGCAGATCATGAGGACGCTGGAAGGCTTGGGCGGGGTACAAAGAGCCTAGGGATCGCTGTAACGAGTGCTGCATCGCCACAAATACAAAGGCTCAAGCCACTTAACGGTTCGCCAACGTCCGAATCGTACCCAATCCCAGTAATCGCTCATCAGCGGTGACGAGCGTCAGGTCTAGAACCTGAGCCGTGGCCGCAAGAATGCGGTCGGCGGGGTCCTGATGCAGGGACAGCTGCCGGGCTACGAGCGCAATCTCGTGGGTAAGTGGGGCTTCGTGGGTCCCGGCCGTGGCGCGCGCCAACCAAGTTGCCAAATCTTCGTGGATGCGAATTCTGCCTTTGTGGTTCAGGGTCAGGGCCTCCCACGTGCTCATCGGCGAAAGCCAGAGTTCGTTTTCCTTGTCCTGGAGACAGCGCTGAACGCGCCGACCGAGCCTTCGCGGATCTTGAAAATTCCACAGCCAGATGTGGGTATCGAGCAGTAGCCTCAATCGCGCAGTACCTCCCATTCGTCCTCATCATTCGCCGGCGAAACAATGTCTCCGAGAATTTCGAATGTACCTTTCATCGATCCGATCCAGGCGGCACGGTCTTGCACCGAAGTGGGAGGCACCACCTCAGCGACGGGTTTGCCAAAGCGCGTGATCCGGATCGGCTTCTTTGTCGCGCGAACGCGCTCGAGCACGGCAAGACACTTCGCTTTGAATTCGGAGATGGCCATTTCCTGCATAGTGGTCATTCTATCATACTATGGTCGATCTTATAGACCACTTTATGAAACCGTCATTCTGAGCGAAGCGAAGAACCTGCTTTCCTGGCGAACGTAAAGAAAGCAGGTCCTTCGCTTCGCTCAGGAGCACAGTTCATAAATTTGGGTCTCGCATTAGCGCCCCTGCGCTTTTTGCCGCGATTTCTTGACAGGTTCCTTCGGCGCCTCCGCCGGTGCCACCGGTTCCGGTTGCGCCTCGGTCAGCACTTTCTTGATAAATCCCGGAGGCACAGTCGCCGTAAGAATCGCTCGGTCCCCCGACTGCTCGACCTTCAGGCTCTCGAAAAACGCCTTCACATCTACATCCGGACCCCGCGCGCCGACGCTGGTCTCGGCGGAGTGGAACAGGTTGAGGAAAGTCCTGATCTGACCGGCGACCGCCTCTGCGTCATCTTCGCTCCGAGTGAAGGCCTCGGCCCGCAGATGCAGCGCTCGCAGATAGCGTCCGGAAATCACCAGCGTCGCGGGCTTCGGGAAAAGCAGCGCCCAGCCGCTCATTCCGCTGAACGAAGTCGGTTGCGACGGATCGATCCGCAGGATCGCCCACGACAGGCTGGCAAACGGTACCTTCTTGTAGTACTGCCGCAGAAATTGCGGTCCGCCGAACGGAGACGCCAGCTTGCGAGACCGGTCAAGGATGCCGCGAATCACATTCTCATCTGGATGATTGGAAACCGCCACGCTGTCAGTGGAAAGCAGCACCACGCGAACCGTGCGGTTTTCGACGGCAACGTTGTAGATCTCGAAGCCTTTGTAGTTGTCGACCGAGGCAGAGACTTTCTTGAGATAGGCGGTCAAGCGACTGGCGTCGATCTTGCCCACAAAGATTTCCGAAAACCGGGGCTCCGTCGCCGAACCGCCGGTGGCGCCATTTCCCCAACTCCCAGGATAATGCACCGCAAAGCCAGCCTCATCCAGATCGCGTTCAAACTGGAAGCCCGTCTCCTCGACAAACTTCTGGTACTCCGGATCGCGCGACACGGGCGGAAGCTGGTTCGTGGCGTTAAAGGTGCGAATCCACTTCAGATTGATATAGAAGAACCCATCCGCACCCGGCAGCAACCGGACAGCCTCTGGCGGAGCACGCTTGCGGAGTTGGACGATCGCCACAACCGCCGCCGCAATCGCAAGCACGGCGATCAGAACAGGGAGAGTGCGCTTGATCCGCATGAAAGGCTTTATGAAGAGGGAATGATAGCACTGTCGGGCCTGGCTGCGTTTGGTGGGAGAGGAGTTCTCAGTTCCCGGTTCTCCGTTCTCAGAAACGAACACAGCGGTCCGCAGCTCAGTTACGCTTACTAGCCCCCCCGCCCGTTTGCCCACGATGCTCCGCGTCATTTATACTTTTTGTTTGCCTTTAGGCGGTCGATCCAATCAGGAGCAGGTAATTTTCAATGCCGAAACGTACATTTCAACCTAACCGGCGGAAGCGCTCAAAAGTACACGGGTTCCGCACCCGCATGAAGACCAAGGGCGGAGTCAAGGTGTTGTCGCGTCGCCGGGCCAAGGGACGCAAGCGCGTCGCCGTAAAGCCGGGTTTCCGCGAGTAATTCCCCCGTTTACGGGCATAAAAGCCCGTTATTTGTGCAGGATTGAGAGTTAGTGAGCGCAGACGCTCCGAACCGGAACCTACAGCCCGACACCACACCCGAGGGGGCAACTTTCCCCCGCACGGCGCGGCTGTTGAAACACGCCGATTTCGAGCGAGTCTACAAACAGGGTCGTCGTCACTTTTCCTCCCACATGACCGTCTTCTATCTGCGGCAGACCGAGGGCATGGCGCGAACCGGGTTCACCGTGGGGCGCGTTCTGGGGGGGGCCGTCCAGCGCAACCGCATCAAGCGGCGCATGCGCGACGCGGTGCGGCAACGGCGCGCGATTCTGACCGGGCCGGTCGACGTGGTGATCAATCCGAAGAAGTCGGTGTTGAAGGTTGAGTTTGCCATCCTGCTCGAAGAAGTAACTCGGGCGTTCGAAGTAATCGCCCGGAAAATGGCGGAGAAGTAAGGAATGATGCAGTCGCTGGCACTGTGGACATTGCGGAGTTATAAGCGGTGGCTTTCGCCTCTATTCCCCGCCTCGTGCCGGTACGTACCGACCTGTTCGGAGTATGCGATCGAAGCGGTGGAGAAATTTGGAGTCTGGCGCGGCGGCTTCATGGCGGTGGGAAGATTGCTGCGCTGCCATCCGTTTGTAAAGGGCGGATATGATCCGGTGCCTGCGGGAAGAGATCAGAGCGCGACCTCTGGGCCTAAAGCCCGCGATCCAAGAAATGGTCGAATCGCAGCGGTGAACCGCTGCGCCACTCAAAATCTGCTGGCAGCTGAAGACAGGCGACTGGCGGTTAACGACTAATCACGAACGACTAACGACCGACGACGAAAC
Organism: uncultured Acidobacteriota bacterium; assembly: GCA_963799305.1. Taxonomy (GTDB): domain Bacteria; phylum Acidobacteriota; class Terriglobia; order Terriglobales; family Acidobacteriaceae; genus Acidiflorens. The sequence goes on from CAWCWX010000014.1 coordinate 550,271, forward strand.
AGACGAGATTCTATTGGCAGAATTTAAAAATCCTCAGCAGGAACCTGGAATGGAGCGAAAGCTGCTCCTGGTGCTGGCGCTGACGTTCCTGGCGGTCATGCTGTCCCAGACGCTGCTGAAGAAATATGGGCCGCAGCCGCCCGCTCCCACGCCGGAAGCTACCCAGGCGCAGAATGGGCAACCGTCGCAGGCTTCGTCCCAACCGCCAACGTCTGCAGTGGCGACCGCGGCGGCAGCTCCCAAGGCACCAGTAGCCGCGGTACCCACCAAACTGGCTCACGACGAATCTGAGACCGTCGTGGAGAACGACCTTTACCGCATCGTGTTCACCAATCGCGGCGGCCACGTTAAATCGTGGATCCTGAAAAAATACAAAGACCGGCCCGAGGGCAATCTTCTCGACCTGGTGAACAAAGCGGCGGCCGATAAATATGGCTACCCGCTGTCCCTGTGGTTGTACGACGAAGGCCTGCGCAACAAGGTCAACTCGGTGCTGTATGTGGCGTCCAGTACCGGTTCTCGCGCACCGGCGGAAGTGACGTTCGATTACTCCGACGGCGATCTGGCCGTCCACAAGAGCTTCAAGTTCGATCACAGCTACGTCGTCGGGATACAGACCTCGGTCGTGCAGAAAGGTACGGTGGTTGCGGCGTTTCCGATGTGGCCGGAAGGTTTCGGAGATCAATCGACCGGCGCCGCCTACGCCTCCAGCCAGATCGCCTATCAATACGGCAGCAAAGTCGAACGGCTGTCGACGGGCTTCTCGCTCTTCCCGTCCATCAAGGTGATTGGCGGCAACTCCATTCCCGGGCCGTTCAACTGGGCGGCTGTCTCGGACCAATACTTCACGGCCGCGTTTGTGCCGCAGGATCCGCAGAACACGGCGATGGTCACGCTGCGCAACCAGTTCGAGATTCCGCACAATCCGTCTGACCCGAGCAACAAGCAGATGGATAAGGTCGACGTCTACGGGGTGGCGGTCGGCAACCTGAAAGGCGCGACCACTGAGCGGCTCTACGTGGGTCCGAAAGCGCTACCCGATCTGGAATCGGTTTCGGTACCTGGTATTACCGACGCGGAACCCGACCTGCGCGCGGTGCCTGATTTTGGCTGGCTCGGACTGATTGCCCGTCCGCTCTTCCTGTGGCTGAAGTGGACTTACAACCACATCATCGCCAACTGGGGATGGGCAATCGTTCTGCAAACGCTGATCATCAATCTGGCTTTGCTGCCGCTGCGGCTTTCGCAGATGAAGTCGATGCTGAAGATGCAGCGCATCGCGCCGCAGATCAAGGCCATCCAGGAAAAATACAAGAAGTACAGCATGCGCGATCCGCGCAAGGCGGAGATGAACGTGGAAGTCTCCTCCCTCTATAAAAAAGAGGGCGTGAACCCGGCCGGCGGCTGTCTGCCTCTGCTGATCCAGATGCCGTTCCTGTTCGCCTATTACCGCATGCTGGGAGTGGCCATCGATTTGCGGCAGGCGGAGTGGGGCTGGATTCATGATTTGTCCGCTGCCGACCCGTGGCATATTCTGCCGATCGCGATTGTCGTCACGATGTTCTTCACGCAGCGCATGACACCGCAGGCGGGGATGGATCCGGCGCAGCAGAAGATGATGAACTTCTTCATGCCCGCGATGCTGGGCTATATCAGTTTGACTCTGCCCGCCGGCCTGTGCCTGTACTGGGCCATGGGCAACGTGATCAACCTGGTGCAACAATCGATCATGAACCGCACTTCGCTGGGCCGGGAAATGCGCGAGATGATGGAGAAGCGCGCACGGAAGAAAGATAAATAAAGCTCTCAGCTGTCGGCTCCAAGCTCGCAGGCAAAGAGTTTCCTGAGAGCCTGGAGCTAAGAGCTGAGAGCTCCCATTGAGAGCTAGAGCCTATGCCCATTACTGACAAAGTTGCTGCCGCCAAGAAAATCGGGGAATTCCTTCAGTCCGTGATCACACACGGCGGGTTCAAACTCAAATATCGCATTACCGTCGATCCGCCCATCGCCGAGCAGCGCGAGTGGGAGCATCCGGAAATTCTGGTCGAGTTCGCAGGGCCGGACTCCGCGCTGTTGCTGGAACGGGGAGGCGAGCTGTTGCGTTCGTTTGAATTGCTCGGGACCGAGATTCTCCGTCTGCAGGGCAACGAGCACGAAAAAATCTGGTTCGACTGTAAAAATTTTCGCTCGCTGCGAATTGAAGAATTGCAGATGGCCGCCCGCGCCGCTGCCGAAAAAGTTCGGCACACCGGTGAACCTTACCGCTTCGCTCCGATGTCGTCGCGGGAGCGACGCATGGTACATCTCGCATTGCGCGAGGAAAAAGATTTGCGCACCGAAAGCGACGGCGAGGGAGGAAGACGGTGCGTGGTGGTGTATCCGGCAAGCTACAAGTCGACTGCCCGCCCTGAACGACGGGCGTTTTCATAATACTGCCGAACCTTCGACGCGTCGTGGCGCAAGACGAAGGCCGGCACCGAAGTGCCACGCTCACCGGAGTATGTTGCACCCTTTGCGCGGCAGTTATTTTCTCGACACTTGACAGGGTGAAAAAATCGCGGTTCCATAAACCGCTCGCGCGGAAAATTTTTCGAAACATCCCCGACGCGGCAAAATTTTTTATGCTAGTATGCGGTTCGTCTCCCTTGTTACTTTCGTCAAGGCAAACCGGTAACTGCGAAAGCGGAAGCTGCTCTGCGGTAAAGAAGAATTCATAGATCAGATCGGATTTCTCCCGGGTGCGCCCTCACCGGCGGCTCGCGTTTTTCTTAAAAAAAATGTCTGTGTCCAGTTCCGCTCTCATCCCGAATCCGTGGGCGCGCATCCTTGATGCGCTCGAAAAAAAGATCAATCGTCACTCCTACGACACCTGGTTGAAGCCCACCCGCTACAGTCACGCCAGCAATGGAGTTCTGTTCATTCGAGTTCCCACCGCGGAGTTCCGCACCGTGGGAGACAAGTACGCCGACCTGATTCAGGAAGCGATCGACAATCTTGGCCTGGAATATCAGGACGTAAAATTTGTGACGGCCGAAGACGACCCTTCGAACACGCCGATCCGGCACAACGGCGGCCTGTCGATGAATGCGTCGGCCTCGCAGCAGTCGGCGCCGGCTTCATTCCACACCCAGGCTCGTTTCGACTGGGACAGCGCCGCGCAGCTCAACCCGCGCTATACCTTCGACGCCTTTGTCATCGGCAGCGGCAATCAGTTTGCACATGCGGCGTGCCAGGCGGTGGCGGAGCGGCCTTCCAAGGCTTACAACCCACTCTTTCTGTACGGCGGCACCGGCATGGGCAAGACCCACCTGATGCAGGCCATCGGGCATGAAATCAAAATGCGGCAGCCGCAGGCGGCCATCTGCTATGTCTCCAGCGAGAAGTTCACCAACGAGATGATCAACTCGCTGCGCTACGACAAGATGACCAGCTTCCGCGACAAGTTCCGCAACGTCGACGTGCTGCTCATCGACGACATCCAGTTCCTGGCACAGAAAGAGCGGACGCAGGAAGAATTTTTTCATACGTTTAACGCGCTCCATGAATCGATGAAGCAGATCGTGATTGCCAGCGACCGCCCGCCGAAAGAACTGGCCGAGGTGGAAGACCGTCTGCGCAGCCGGTTCGAGTGGGGATTAATCGCCGACATTCAGCCGCCGGACTTGGAGACGAAAGTCGCGATCCTGCAAAAGAAAGCGGAACAGGAAAAGGTCACGCTGCCGACGGATGTGGCACTGTTCATCGCTTCGAACATCCGTTCGAACGTGCGCGAACTGGAAGGCGCCCTGATCCGCCTGGTGGCGCATTCGTCGCTTATTGGGGCAGAGATTACTCTCCAGTACACGCAGCAGGTGCTGAAGAATTTCATCGACTCACAGGCGCGTAGAGTGACCATTGAGTCCATCCAGAAGGCCGTAGCCGAACAGTTCGGCCTCCGCCTGGTTGAGATCAAGGCAAAAAACAACTCGCGCTCTATCGTCTACCCACGGCAGATTGCGATGTACTTGTCGAAGCACCTGACGGAAGCCTCGCTCCCCGAAATTGGACGCCAGTTCGGCGGCAAGCATCACACCACGGTGCTGCACTCGGTCGACAAGATCGAAGAAGTCCGCAAGGGCGACAAGGATTTAAACAGGCTGCTCAATAAATTAACCGAGCAGTTGGGCGCATGAATCGCGGTTTCCACCACTTTTTCCACGCAACGGTCCAGTCTTCCTTCAGCCTGCCAGTGGAACAACTGTGGAACCTGTGCCAGACCCGGACTGAACTTTGGAAGCGTTCTCGTCTTAGTGTGATCTCCGCCATGTATCGATCCGATTCTTCACATGAGGGTTCGGGATGGAACTGATTGCAGCAGCTGGAGGTGGCCCGGTTTTCCACTTCTCCGACCTGTCTACTGCTACTGCTGGTTTATGGTTTAAGCTTTTGATATAAGGAAGTAACAGAAGTAGCAGTCGGGAGAGCAAACATGCCGGTCGAAGTCGCTCCTGCCGTGGCCACTGCCACAACGACCATGGAAATTACTATCAGCAAATTCGAACTGCTGCGTGAATTGACAGCAACCCAGGGCGTGGTGGAACGCAAGACCACGATCCCGATTCTCTCCAACTACCTGTTCGAGGCTGCGGGAGACAAACTGCAACTCACCGCTACCGACCTCGACCTGAGCCTGCGCACCGCATGCACCGCGAAAGTTAAAAAAGAAGGCGCCTGTACCATCCCCGCGCGCAAACTCTACGACTACGTAAGGCTGCTGCCGGACGCGGATATCACCATCAAATTGCTGGAGAACCATTGGGTCAGCATTCGCTGTGGCCGGTCCAACACCAAGATGGTCGGGATGGCGCGCTCGAATTTTCCGGCGCTGCCCGTGTTTCCAACCGCCGGCGTCATCAAGATTCCGGCTGCCGTGCTGCGTTCGATGATTGCCAAGACCGGTTTTGCCATCGCGCATGAAGAATCGCGCTATACCCTGAACGGTGCGCTGATGGTGCTGAAATCGGAGTCGATCACCATGGTCGCGACCGACGGACATCGTCTGGCGCACATTGAGCGGGCCGGAGAAAAGTTTGACGGCGTCTCCGGCGAAATGAAAACGCTGGTCCCGAAGAAGGCGATGGACGAACTGAAGTCCCTGCTCGATGCGACCGACGCCGAGACCATCGACTTCGCGAAAGACGAATCGACGCTCTACTTCCGCGTGGGCCAGCGGCTCCTGACTTCTCGTCAGCTCACCGGACAGTTCCCCAATTATGAAGCCGTGCTGCCGAAGGAAATCACCAAGTCGATCAGCGTGCAGGGTGATGAACTGGGAGCCGCGATCGCGCGCGTGGCGCAGTTTGCGGACGAGCGGTCGCATGCGGTCCGGTTGCGGTTGGAGAAAGACGAACTCAAACTTTCGGCTTCTTCGACCGACTCGGGGGAATCGGAAGATTCGATCGAAATCGCCTACTCGGGTGATCCCGTGACCATCGGCTTCAACGCGCAATACCTTACCGACTTCATCAAAGCCACCGGATCGGCCGAGGTGAAGCTTGAACTGAAGGACGCGCAGTCGGCAGGACAGTTCCGGCCTGCCGATGGGGACGACTACAAGTACCGGTACATTGTGATGCCGATGCGGATCTGAGGGTAGCCTTGTAGTCTCCGGTCTCGGTAACCAGATCGCGTTCGCTTGATTAATTCCCGCCTACCGTTTACATTTGCGCCCATTCCTAAATCGCTTGGAGGCCCCACATGCTCTCTGGCTTTAAGCAATTCATTCTGCGCGGCAATGTTGTGGATATGGCGGTGGGCGTCGTGATTGGAGCGGCGTTTGCTTCGGTGGTGGGGGCGCTTACCAAGGACTTGCTTACGCCGTTGATTGCAGCCCTGGTCAAGGCGCCGGATTTCTCCGCGCTCAAGTGGACTCTTAATGGCAGCACCTTCCTTTACGGCGACTTTCTCAACACTCTGATCTCATTCGTACTGGTGGCCGGGGCCGTGTACTTTTTTGTGGTGACGCCGATCAACGCCCTCGTGACACGGATGCGGAAGGCTCCGGTGCCGACGGATCCGACTACCAAGAAGTGTTCGGAATGTCTGAGCGAGATTCCGATCGATGCTCGGCGCTGTGCGCACTGCGCACAGCCGGTCGCCGGGAAAGCGGCCTGAGGTCGTCCGGATCGATGGACGCCGGCGAGGACGCCGGCGTTACTTGGTGCGCTGGAATTCGCGATAGGCTTCGCTTTTCCCGACGCCGCGTTCCTTGGCCACTTTCTTCAGGGCGGTTTTTTCGTCGACTTGATCTTCGGCCATGATCTGCGTTACGCGTTGAGCAACACTTACCTGGGAGCTCTCAGCTCTCAGCTCCAGGCTCTCTGCTTTCGCTATCAGGAGCGTGATTTCTCCCTTTACGCTCGCGCGGGCACTGAGTTCCGCGTGAATCTCCCCTGCGCGGCCGCGGAGAAACTCTTCGTGGAGTTTCGTTACTTCGCGGGCTACTACGATGTGGCGATCGGCTCCCAGAACCTCGATGACATCGGTCAGGGTTTCCAGTAGCCGATGCGGCGCTTCGTAAAACACCTGCGTTCTGGGAGATTCGCGTACGCTCTCCAGCAGCTTGCGGCGCTGGCCGGATTTTGCGGGAAGGAATCCACTGAAGCGGAAGGAATCGGTGGGCAGGCCGCTGGCCACCAGAGCGGCGAGGAATGCCGATGCCCCTGGAATCGGAACCACCGGCACGTGATGGCGGATGGCCAGGGCGATCAAGCGGAATCCGGGGTCGGAGATGCCGGGCATGCCGGCGTCGGTTACGAGGGCGATCTTCGCGCCGCTTTCCAGATCGACCACCAGCTCAGCGGCCCTGGTCATCTCATTGTGTTCGTGGTAACTGACGGTGCGCGTCTGGATGCCGTAATGGCTGAGCAGAACTTGCGTCTGGCGCGTGTCCTCGCAGGCGATCACGTCGACTTCTTTCAGGACGCGCAGGGCGCGGAGAGTAATGTCTTCTAGATTGCCGATTGGCGTGGCGACGAGGTAGAGGGCCGAGCTGGGAGTCAGGCTGCCGCGGGTGGTCGTCGGTTTGGTTGCGGGGTGGGCGGGCATGGAGGAAGTCTAGCAAGAATGGGGTAGTGGCCGGTGGGTCGCCGCCACGCAGCCGGCAAGGTGCCGGCGCCACGATAGAGTGCTACTCCAAATCGGCGCGGCGGAGTTTGCGGCTTTCGGCCAGGAGGGCCATGGAGTGCATCAGGTTCTGTAGGGTCACAATTCCGACGAGGCGCTGTTCGTCCACTACGGGAATGATGCTGAGATTCCGGGCGGCGAGTTTGCGGAAGGCCGAGGCTAGCGACTCCTGTTTGGAGGCGACTTCGAAGAGACGGTTCATGGCGGCTTGCACGTAGCCGTTGCCGTCGGAGCGCAGGGCGTCGAGGACTTTCTGCTTGGAAATTACGCCCACCATGTCTCCGCCGCGGACGACGGGAAAATCGTCCTGCAAGGTGTGGACGGCTTTGTCGAGCGCGTCTTCCAGGGTGTCGGCAGGCGAGAGAGTGGCGAAGTCGGTGAGCATCACTTCTTCCAGACGGACACTTTGCAGGACGGAGTGAAACACAGCCGAGCGTTCTTCCAGCTGGGCTCCCGCGAACAGGAAGAATCCGAGCAGGAGGAGCCAATAACCATCGGCGCGCGTGTCCGGATAATTGCTGAGCAGAAATCCCACCATCATGAACAACATGGCGAATACGTGGCCGATGCGGACGGCGCGCTGGGTGGCACGGATGGGATCCATCTGGCGCGAGAAATAGGCCCGCAAGACGCGGCCGCCGTCCACGGGATACGCGGGCAAAAGATTGAGCAGCGCAAGATAGACATTCAGCCAGACAACGCTGCGCGGCAAACATCTGGGGTCGACGAGGGGTTTGGCCGTCAGAGAAACACCGGGCATGATGGCGAGCAGGACCAGCGCCGATACCCCGGCGATCGCCAGGTTAATCGCCGGACCGGCGCTGGCGATGCGGATATCGCGTTTCCAGCTAGAGTCCGATTCGGGAGTGGCCTGGGCTTCGTCAAGAATGGTGACGCCGCCGAGGGGAAGCAGGATGATTGCTTTGGCGGGCACGCCCTCCCGCCTCGCGATCCAGGCTTGACCCAGTTCGTGCAGAATCACGCTGGCGAAAATTACGCCCACAAGGGCTAGTGCGCGGATGGCGGTAGCGGAATCCTGAGTGGCGGATTCAGCGCTCCAGACGAAGAACGGCAGAAAGAAAAACGTCAGATGGATGCGGATTTCGATTCCGAACAGACGACCCGCCGGGATGGACCAACTACGCATGAGAACGCCTACCAGTATTCTATCTACTTATATGGATGCCGGGCGGACTGGGTGGTCGCCTGGTGGACACCGAAGGACTGGGACGAGGGATGTCTCGGACGGGAGTGTCCGACCCATACGCGAGTATTCCAACGATGAGAGTGATTGCGGGACAGTATCGGAGCCGGCGGTTACGGACGCTGCCGGGGATGGAGATTCGCCCGACCGCAGACCGGTTGCGCGAAACGCTGTTTAACGTATTATGCGCGGGGAATCCCGACGCCCTGGCAGGCACGGTCTGGCTGGATTTGTATGCCGGAACGGGAGCGGTTGGAATCGAAGCGCTCAGCCGCGGCGCGGGCATGGTGTACTTCGTGGAATCGTCAAAGGACGCGGCGGAATTGATTGCGGTCAATTTGAAGTCGTTGGGGATCGAGAACGGATTCAGGATCATGAAGACCGATGTGGCGAAGGCCTTGTCTCAGGTGGAGGCTGCGGTCGATTTTGTGTTCCTGGATCCTCCTTATGCGGAGCAGGAAGAATATGCACGGTCGCTGCGAAGGTTAGGCGGATCGAAACTTTTACGCCCCTCAGCGATCGTAATTGCTGAACACCTGAAGAAATTCGACCCCGGAGGGGCCTTCGGCGATCTGCACCGTTATCGCACGCTGGCGCAGGGAGATGGGACGCTGAGTTTTTATCACCGCGAGGCGGTCTGACATCGCCCCGGAACCAGGGACATTGCCTCAGGCGCTGAAGCACGACCTCATCAAAACGACGCAACAGCCCGACTGAAGTCAAAAAGTATTGCAATCCTGTGACCTGTGACCCCTGACCTGATTTCCGATTCGCGCCGCTCTCGACTATCCTTAGAAGCACGCATGTTGAAAAAGAATCGCCTCTTCACACCCGGTCCCACGCCGCTTTTGCCGCAGGCACAACTGGCGATGGCTGCTTATGGCGCGCACCATCGCACGGCTGATTTCCGCGCTCTGTTTTCGCGTGTACTCGCTGACTTGAAGGAGTTCATCGGCACTAAGAACGACGTGCTGGTGCTGACAGCGTCGGGCACAGGTTTTATGGAAGCGGCCGTCTCGAATCTGACTTCGCCGGGCGACAAAGTGCTGGTGCTGACGGCGGGAAAATTCGGTGAGCGCTGGGTGTCGTTGGGTAAGGTGTTCGGATGCAGCGTCGAAATGGTGACCGCGCCGTATGGGTCGACGTTCTCGCTGGCCGACCTTCAAACGAAAGTGACAAAGGACATCCGCTGCATCTACATGCAGGCGACCGAAAGTTCGACCGGGGCGCGACATGACGTCGCGGCGGTGGCGAAGGTGGTGCGAGGGTTGCCCGATACTTTGCTGGTTGTGGATGCGATCACCGGTCTCGGTACGACACACCTTGATGTCGACAGCTGGGGAATCGATATCATCATCGGCGGATCGCAAAAAGCCTTGATGATCCCGCCGGGGTTGGCCTATGGTGCGATCAGCGAGAAGGCTTGGCAGCGCATGGAGACGACGAAGTCTCCGCGCTATTACTTCGATCTGCGAAAAGAGCGAAAGTCGGCGGCCAAGGCAGAGACTTCTTATACGCCCGCGACCGCAATGTTCGCTGCGTTGGGTGCTGCCTTGGATTATGTCCGCCAGATGGGAGACGGAGACCTTGCAACCGGGCGCAAGGCTCTGGTGGATAACGCGGAACTCTGCGCCGCCATGACTCGAGCGGGAGTTCAGGCGCTGGGATTGAAACTGTATGCTCCAGACTGTCCAGCGGCGGCGCTGACTGCTGTGGCCGCGCCTGCAGAGGCTGATTCGAATGCGATTTGCAAACGCTTTCGCGATGAGTTCGGGGCGGTGGTCGCGAATGGGCAGGCTGAGATGAAAGGGCAACTCTTCCGGATCGCGCACATCGGGTATTACGATTACCTCGATACCGTGGGCGCGCTGGCGGCGTTGGAACAGGTCATCGCTGATCTCACGGGAAAGCCCGTGGAGTTTGGAAGCGCGGTCTGCGCAGCGCAGGAAGTATATGAACGTTCGGGAAAGGCTCCTGCGCAGGTTTAGAAAATTGCGGGAAAGTTTCTGAACACAGGCTCCGCCCTCGGCGGCTAAAGCCTGAGTCGAATGAGGCGTTGACCGTAGCGGTGAACCGCTGCACCACTCAAAGTCAAAAACGACCGACCAGAGTTACGAGCGCGTTTTTCCGCTGCGATGCAAACTACAGAGCGCTTGTAAAGAAAAAATTCCAATTCCCGGGACACTAACGTTCCCGACTCCTAGAGGTTTCTAATCTCCGTCTAACCTCGTTCTTATCGAAGCAGGCTCCAATGTACAGATTATGCCCAGCCTACCTCTTATGCCGAATTATGCGGATCACATCCTGGTGGCCAGTCCCAGTGATGTGGTTCGTCAGCGCGTCCTCGAAAGTCTGCGTTCTCCTGCGCGGCGGGTGGAGCAGGCCAGCGGAGGAGCGGAAGCCTTGGATCACTTGGAGAATGGCCTTTGGCAAGTGCTCTTTCTGGATCGTTCCTTGCCCGACCTGAATGCGGAGGAGTTAAGCGCGACGATACGGCAAAGGTTTCCCAGTGTCGAAATTGTGCTGCTGGATTCAGAGGATGGGGACGCGCCGATGACGGAACGGGAATTTCCTGCGCTTCCGATGACTGGGCTGAGCGCGCCGGCGTCGCCGCTTTCTGCGCGAGTTCTGGCGGCGAATTCGATTGTGCAAGCGCCGTTGCCGGGAATGATTGGCGGCTCGCGGAATATGCAGCCGGTGTATCGAGGAGCGCGGCTGCTGGCGCGGCGGGACACAACGGTGCTCATCATGGGGCCGACGGGTTGCGGCAAGGAACTGGTGGCGCGGGCCATCCACAACTTGAGTCTGCGCGCGTCGCGTGCATTCGTCGTCATCAATTGCGCGGCGATTCCGGAGGCATTGCTGGAGTCAGAACTCTTCGGACACACACGCGGGGCCTTTACCGGAGCCATGCAATCGTATGGCGGGAGAATTCAGACGGCGCAGGGCGGCACGCTGTTTCTCGACGAGATCGGAGACATGCCGCTGAGCCTGCAACCGAAGCTGTTGCGATTTCTGGAGCAGAAGGAACTCCAGAGGCTCGGCAGCTGCGAAGTGGTGCGGGTGGATGTGCGCGTGATCGCGGCTACGAATGCGCGCCTGCTTTCGCTGGTGCGGCAGGGGAAATTTCGCGAGGACCTCTATTACCGCATTTGTGCCTTTCCGATCGAGATTCCACCCTTGCGGGAGCGTCCTGAAGACATCCTGCAACTGGCGCAGCATTTTCTGGACAAGTTCGCGTTGCGGCCGCCGGCGCCGGACTTGTCAGCCGAGGGAGCGCAGCTTCTGCAGTCGCATGCCTGGTCGGGCAACGTGCGGGAACTACAGAACGTAATCGAACGCGCCCTGATTTTGGCCGAAGACGAAATGATGATTGGTCCGGAACACATGCTCGTGTCCGCGGGCGGGGCCCGGGGGTAAAAATGGCCATCTACATGGGTAACGCTTTCCTAGCGGAAATTTCACACTAAGAGCCTTCTAAGAGGATCAAGGCACGGCTGGCATCGCTCGTGCAAGAGTACCGTCGATGTCAGCCTCCTTTCCGATTCCACAACACCCGGCCGTTGAACCCGATCATCCGCTGGCGCGCGCCTTCGCGTCGTTTACCGAAGCGGCGGGTTCTCTCGAACGTTCCTATGGACAGTTGCAGACGCAGGTCGAGCAGTTGCGTCAGGAGCTGGAAGTCACAAATCGCGATCTGGCGAAAAGCCTGGAAGAGAACCGGCGCATCCGCGAGCGGCAGCGGCGGATCCTGGAGGGATTGCCCTGCGGCGTGCTGGTGAAAGAAGCCGGGTCGGAGATTGCGATTCTCAATCCCGAGGCGGAGCGGTTGGTGGGTGGGCTCGCGAATGCATTTCCGTCGGTTCTCTCGGATGCGCTCGCCGAGGCCCGTGACACGGGCGAAGAGCGCGAACTGGAGTTGCCATGCAACAACGGCGGCAAGACAAACTGGTTGGCGGTGCGGCACGCGTGGCTGGAACCGGATCGTGAGAAGTCGAGTGCGGTCTTCATCCTGCGCGATGTGAGTGAAGCGAAGAGATTGGAACAGGAACGCGAGCAACTCGGACGGCAGCAGGCGTTGGTGGAGATGTCGGCTTTGCTGGCGCATGAGATTCGGAATCCGTTGGGTAGTCTGGAATTGTTTGCCGGGCTGTTGGCCGAGACCGAACGAGAAGGCGAGAGTCAAAACTGGATCGAGCATGTGCAGGCGGGACTGCGCACTTTGTCGGCGACCGTCAACAACGTGCTGCACCTCTACAACACGCCGCAGGTGGAAGCGGTGGAAATGGACTTGGGACAATTGCTGGACTGGGCTTACGAATTCCTGCGTCCACTGGCAAAACAGGCGCGGGTTGAGTTGCGACTCGCCAACGGCTTGCGCGGCGTGACCATTCGAGCCGACCGACATCGTCTGGAACAAGTGCTGCTGAATCTGGCATTGAACGCGTTTCGCTTTATGCCCGGTGGAGGATGGCTGGGTTTCTGTGGAGCGGACTTGCAAGCCGAGGGCGTCGAGATTGCGGTGCGGGATACGGGGCCGGGGATCAGTGAGGGTGATTTGCCGCGAATTTTTCAGGCGGGGTTCAGCACTCGTCCGGGAAGCTGCGGGCTGGGTTTAGCGGTGTGCCACAAAATCATTCAGCAGCACGGCGGCACCATTGCTGTGGAAAGTCGCGCCGGGTATGGGACAACTTTTCGTCTGTGCCTGCCTGCAGACGGGGGCGCGCAGTGAAACGCGTGCTGATTGCGGACGACGATGCGGGTATGCGGGCGGCGCTGGAAACCCGTTTCCTTCAGCGCGGCTGGCAAGTGGATCTGGCGGTGAATGGGGCGGAAGCGCTGCACAAATTCCGCGAGTCGCGGCACGCGTTGGTGATCACCGACGTGCGCATGCCGGGGCGCGACGGCTTCGAACTGATGCGCGAGGTGCAGGCGGCGTCGCCGCGAACGGCGGTGATCCTGCTGACCGCGTATGGCTGCGTGCCGGACGCGGTGCAGGCGATGCGCGACGGAGCCTGCGATTACCTGATGAAGCCGGTGTGTTTCGAAAAACTGGAACTTGCGGTGGAGCAAGTTTTGCGTCGCGCGCAGGAAGAGAACAAAGACACGGAGTCGTTGATCGGACATTCGGCGGCGTGGGAGCAGGCGCTGGAACGGGCGCGGCAAGCGGCGGCCACCAATGCCGATGTCCTCATCGAAGCGGAGAGCGGAACGGGCAAGGAATTGGTAGCGCGGCTGATTCATCGTTTGAGTGCGCGCAAACAGGGGCCGTTCGTGGCCCTCAATTGCACCGCGTTTCCGGAGTCGCTGCTGGAGAGCGAACTATTCGGGCACGCGCGGGGAGCGTTTACCGGCGCCGTCACTGCGCGGCCCGGCAAGTTTGAAAGCGCGAATGGCGGAACCCTGCTGCTCGATGAAGTGGGCGAAATGCCGCTGCCCTTGCAACCCAAATTGCTGCGCGCCTTGCAGGAACGCGAGTTTGACCGGCTGGGATCGAATCAGACGGTGCGCGTCGATATCCGTGTGATTGCGACAACGAATCGTCCGCTCGAAGCGGCAGTCAACGAAGGAGGGTTTCGCGCTGATTTGTATTACCGGCTGAACGTGATCCCGCTTTCCCTGCCGCCCCTGCGCGAGCGAACCGGCGACATTGCCGAACTGGCGCGACACTTTGCTCATCTCTACGGCGCGCCAGGAGCGATGACGCGCATGACCGGCGAGCTATTAGCGCGCCTCGAAGAGCAGGCATGGCCGGGCAATGTGCGGGAGCTGGCGAACTTCGTACGACGGGCGGTGGCGTTGTCTCGCGGTGGGGAAATTGGGCTGGAAGCTTTTGATCACGGAAAAAGTTCGCCACGCAGCGTGCCCGCGCCGGAATGGAAGGCCGGGCTTTCGCTGGGTGAGATGGAACGGCAGTTACTGGCGATGACTCTGGAGTCGACAGGCGGCAACCGCTCGCGGACGGCCGAACTGCTGGGCGTGAGTCTGCGCACGGTGCGCAACAAAATCCGCGAATATGGCCTGCCTCCAAGGAGCAACTATGGGAATATTCACACCAACATCAACATCAATGATTGACACCCCGCTGATGCGGGGACTGGAGCTGGCGCTCGACCAGGGCGCTTTCCGGCACCAGTTGATTGCTGCCAATCTGGCCAACGTCGATACGCCGGGATACCGGACGCGGGATATTCGTCCGTTCGCCGGCGAACTGCAATTGGCGATGGCGGGACAGGATCCGCCGTTCTCTCCGATGTCGCGGGAACTGCGCGGGTTGATGGAACGGCCGGACGGGAACAACGTCAACGTGGACAGGGAATCGCTGCTGCTGGCGGAGAATCAGCTGCACTTTCAGGTGGCGGTGCAGTTCTTGAAGGCGGAATTCCATCGCATATCGCTGGCGATCCATGAAGGGACAACGTCATGAACCTGTTTGGCATGCTGGAAATGAGCGGCTCGGCGCTGGGAGCGGAACGGCAGCGGGCCGAAGTGGTCGCGAGCAATATGGCGAACGCGCAGACGACGCATACCGCGGCGGGCGGCCCCTACCGGCGGCAGATGGTGGTGTTTCAGGCACAGCGCGTTCCGAGATTTTCACTGGCGCTGGCGGGATTTCATCGGGAAACATCTTCGGCGGTGCGGGTGGCGGCGGTAGTGGCGGATTCGCGGCCGCCGGTGTTGCGCTTCGAGCCCGGGCATCCGGACGCGGACAAGCAAGGCTACGTCGCGTATCCGCAGGTTGACCCGATTGAAGAGATGACCGATCTGCTGGGCGCGGTGCGGGCGTATGAACTCAATGCATCGGCGATCCAGGCAACGAAGGGAATGATTACGCAGTCGCTGGATCTGCTGCGCTAATGTGGTTCTCGTGGAGGAACTCTCATGATGAATAACTCGATTTCTTCGGTTCGAATCCTGCCGGCGGAACTGGGCACGCCACGCGCGGGCTCTACGGAAGGCAGCTCGTTCGAGGACACGCTGAAAGAGACCATGGACCAGGTGCAGGGAGCACAGAACGACGCGCAGGGCCAGGTTGCGGAACTGCTGAACGGCAACGGTGCGGATCTGCATCGCGCTATGATCGCGGTGGAAAAAGCAGACCTTTCCTTTCAGCTCATGATGCAGGTGCGGAACAAGATCGTGGCAGCGTATCAGGAAGTGTCGCGGTTGCAGTTCTGACCTACATTTCACCGCCGAGACGCCGAGGTTGCAGAGAAAACCTTTTGTGCTTTTTTCTCCGCAGAACCCCACTTCTCGGCGGTGAATAGTTTTAGGAGCAGTGTTTGGCGGGAAGCTTCGAGCAAATCTCGGCGTTCTTTCAAGGGTTGACTTTGAAGAACAAGCTCTTGCTCGCGGGCGGAGCTGTGGCTGTGGGGCTTACGTTGTGGCTGTTTGTGGGACTGATCGACAAGGCGAAGTATGTGACGCTGTATTCCGGATTGCGTCCGCAGGATGCGCAGTCGATGGGGAGCCGGCTGGCGGCGAAGAATATAGCGTACGAGCTTTCCGCGGATGGTTCGAGCGTGCTCGTGCCCTCGGACAAACTGGATGTGGCGCGGCTGGAGACGGCGTCGCAAGGACTGCCGCGCAATGCCCGGCTGGGCTTTGAGTTGTTTGACACGCCGAACTGGGCGGGGTCGGACTTCAGCGAAAAAGTGAATTACCAGCGGGCGCTCGAAGGCGAACTGGAACGGACGCTGCAAACTCTGAACGACGTGGAAGCGGTGCGAGTGCATCTGGTGTTGCCGCGGGAGTCGTTGTTCAGCGAACAGGAGCATGACGCGAAAGCGGCGGTGATCGTAAAGACGCACGGCGGCAGCCTCTCGAAAGATGCACAGTTGGCGATTCCGGAACTGGTGGCAAGCGCGGTCGACGGTTTGCGGCCGGAGAATGTGACGGTGGTGGATGCCGACACCGCCACGCCATTTCTGGCGCGCCGTGGTCCAGGAAACCGCAGCAATTTCGATTCTGATGAGGAACTGGCGGCGGCGGTAGTGCGCGCGCTGGAACCGGTGGTGGGCGCGGAACATGTCCGGGCGAGCGTGCACGTGGATTACGACTTGAGCACCAGCGAAGATACGTCCGAAGTCTACGATCCCAAAGCGACGGCCACGCTCACCCAGCAACATTCGGAAGAACAGGGTGGCGGGCCCGCGCCGGCGGGAGTTCCGGGCACTGCGTCCAACGTGCCGGGAAGTGGTGCCACCAACGCGACTATTCTTCCCGCCATCGACAGCCAGACGTCGAAGACCGAGAGTACGACATTTGCCGTCAGCAAGAACGTTCATCATGTAATGGAGCCTGCCGGACGTGTAAGGCGTCTGACGGCGTCAGTCCTGGTGGACGATGCCATCGACACGAAGATCGACAACGGCAAGACCACCACCACGCGGCGGAAACGGACCGCCGAGGAAATGGCGGCGATTGAGAAGCTGGCGCGCGCGGCCATCGGCGTCGATGACAAACGCGGAGACCTGCTGGCGGTGGAAAATCTTTCGTTCCAAAGCGCGCCCATTGAAAGTCTGGCCGCTCCGGACAAGTGGGAAAAGTGGCGTCGACTATTGCAGCAGTGGGGCGGAGCGTTGCGCTATGTAGGGATCACGCTGCTATTCCTTTTGGTGTACGCCCTGGTTCTGCGTCCAGTGAAGAAACAGGCATTGGCCGCATTCAAGCAGATTCCAGCGAACCTGGCGCGACCCGCGAAGGACCTGGCTCCGGCGGCCGGGGGAGGGATCGAGAACCTGGAAGTCCCCACCGTCAGCGAAGAGGCGAAAAGGGCAGCCCATTTGAAGAAACAATTGACCGACAAGATCAAGGCCGAGCCGATCGAGGCCAGCCGTCTGGTGCAAGGCTGGGTGCGGGAGAAAGGCAAGTAGAGACGTTCGAGGAGAGACATGGGTGCGGCGATTGTATCCGGTGGTCTACAGAAAGCTGCCATCCTCATGGTACTGATGGGAGAGGATGTGGCGAGCCACATCTATCGCAACCTCAGTGAAGTCGACGTGCAACGCCTGACACAACGCATTGTGGACCTGGAACAGATTAAGCCGGAGATGGCGCTGGCAGTGCTGGAGGAGTACGCAAAGCTGGTGCTGACGCAAGGCCACATTTCCGATGGCGGACCGGACTACGCCCGCAAGCTGCTGGTGAAATCGTTCGGGGACGAAACCGCGGGGCGTCTGCTGGAACAGGTGAACCTGGCCAATGAAATGAGCAGTGAGCATCTGGAAAACCTTCAGAAAGCGGATCCACAGCAACTGGCGAGATTCCTGGAAGGCGAGCATCCGCAAGCGACGGCGCTCATCATGGCGCACTTGAATACGCGGCAAGCGTCAGCGCTGTTGCTGAACCTGGGCGAGGACTCGCGCGCGGAGGTCATCAAGCGGCTGGCAGGCCTCCGCCAGTTCTCGCCGGAGGTGGCGCAGAAAATATCCATCGCGCTGCATACACGGCTGGAGGCTCTGGGAGAACAGAGCCGCCGCGGATATGCCGGGCTCAAGGGAGCTGCCGACGTGCTCAATCAGATGGATGCCGCCGCAGGCAAATCCATCCTGGAATCGATTGAGAAAGAAGATCCCAAGATGGCGCTGGGCATCCGCAACCTGATGTTTACCTTCGAAGATCTGCTGGGCGTGCCGGAAGCGGCGATCCGGGAACTGCTGGGGCAACTGGAGAAGAAAATGTTGGCGCTGGCCCTGCGGGGCGCTTCGGAAGAATTGAAGAACATGATCTTCAAGTCGATGTCCACGCGGGCTGTGGAAATGCTGAAGGAAGATATTGAAGTGCTGGGCGTGGTGCGGGCGCGGGACGTGAACGCGGCGCAGCGCTCCATCGTGGACGTAGCGCGCAAGCTGGAGTCCGAAGGCAAGATTCAGCTGACTGCGGAGGACGCCGATGAGTACGTCGTCTAGCGCGGCAGTCCGGCAGCGGACGCCCGATGCCGCTGTGCCGACGTCGCCATTTCCCTATGCCGACGCGACGGTCGGCGGGGCGGCCTCCGATCCAGATAGCGCGGAGCAAATAGAGTTGCGGCAGGCGGAACTTGTGGCGCAGGCCCGCCAGCACGGACAGCAGGAAGGCCGGGCAGAAATGGGTGCCGCCCTGTTGAAAGAAAGGGAGCAGATCGCGCGCGCCTTGCGCGACTTTGCCATCGAGCGCACGAACTACTATCGCCGCGTGGAGGGCGAAGTCGTGCAGCTGGCGCTGGCGGTGGCCCGCAAGATTCTGCATCGCGAGGTGCAACTCGATCCCCACGCCTTGGCGGGAATCGTCCGAGTCACGATCGAAGGCATGGACGCCGGGACCAAGGTAAGTCTGCATGTTTCTCCGCGCGATGCCGCCGAATGGAGACACTACTTCGCCGCGCAGATGGAAGGCGACTTGGGACTGGAGGTGCGCGAGGATCCGGCGCTGGCAGCGGGTGAATGCCGCATCGAAACCGCGTTGGGCGCGACCGAAGTGGGATTCGAATCGCAGTTGAAGGAAATCGAGACTGGATTGCTCGACTTGCTGGCGGAAAGGCCGGGAAGCGCATGACTTCGCAAATCCTTTCCGCATATTTTCAGCAGCTCGAAGTGTCGTCGGGGCTGCGCTGGCGGGGCAAAGTTGTGCAAGTGGTCGGGCAACTGGTGGAGTCGGAGGGCCCGTATTGCACGGTGGGAGAGGCCTGCGAGATTGTCGATTCGCGGGGGCGCCACTGGCCCGGGGAAATTGTCGGCTTCCGTGGACACACCGTGCTCTCCATGGCGTTGCGGAGGCCGTCGGGGATCCGGTTCGGCGATCAGGTGGTGGCGTGGGGACGGCGGCCATCGCTGCGAGTGAGCGAACAATTGCTGGGGCGGGTGCTCGATGGAACGGGCGTGCCGATCGATGGATTGAAAGCGCCAGTTTGCCGCGAGCGCTATCCGCTGGACCATGATGCGCCGCTGGCGCTGGAGCGCGTGCCGATTCGCGATGCTCTGGGCTGTGGAGTGCGCGCGATTGACGGCTTCCTGACGTGCGGTCGCGGCCAGAGAGTTGGAATCTTCGGAGGCAGCGGAGTCGGAAAGAGCACGCTGCTCGGCATGATGGCGCGTAACACCAATGCCGATCTTACCGTGATCGGATTGATCGGAGAGCGTGGCCGCGAAGTCGGTGAGCTCTTGAACGCGCTCGGAGAAGCGGGACGGCGGCGCGCCGTAATCGTAGTTTCCACGTCGGACCAGGATCCGCTGTTGCGAATTCGCGCCGGGCTGGCAGCGACGACGATTGCGGAATATCTCTGTGCGCGCGGCAAGCACGTTCTTCTGGTAGTCGATTCGCTCACGCGTCTGGCTATGGCGCAACGGGAAATCGGCCTGGCGGCGGGCGAACCGCCGACGGCAAAGGGCTACACACCGTCGGTTTTCACCATGCTGGCGCGTCTGATCGAGCGCGCGGGATCGTTTGCCAGTGGCAGCATCACCGGTTTTTATACGGTGCTGATGGAAGGTGACGACATCAACGATCCGCTGGTGGACGCGACCCGCGCCCTGTTAGACGGACACGTACTGCTCGACCGCCGGCTGGCGGCACAGAATCAATATCCTCCGATTGCAATCCTCGACAGCATCAGTCGCATCATGCCGGCGGTGGTAACGGCCGAACACCAGACGAAGGCGAACCAGATCCGGCGTCTGTTGGCGGCTTACAAGGCGTCCGAGGAACTGATCCGGATCGGCGCCTACCAGAAAGGCGGCGATTCGGAACTGGATCGCGCGATTGCGCTGATACCCGCGCTACGAAGTTTTCTGGTGCAGGATGCTCAGGAAGCGGCGGGGATGAAAGAATCGGTGGAGCGGTTGATGGGGCTGCCGCAGTGACGAGGCTGCAGGGAAAAGTTTGGGGTCGCACTTGGAGCGGTTGTCCGATTTCAGTCTGTCGTCGCTTCGGATGACAGTTTTCAAAAAGATCACAGAGTTTGCGAACGACAGCCCTTAACAAATTCAGGAACTGCCCGGTCTTTAAATCCATGCCTTTTCGTTTCCCTCTCGCTTCGTTGTTGCGCTTGCGGCAGAGCTTTGAGCGGCAGCGGGCACAGCGTTTGCAGGAAGCCAGTCTTGCGGTGGCGCGGGCACAGGAAACGATCTCGAAAATCGACCAGTCGCTCGCCGACACGGCGCGGTCCGACGAAAATTCGCTCCGCGTGGGAAGGAGCTCCGCAGAACTTCAGTTTGCATTGGCGGCACGCGCGACGATGCTCCGGCAGCGGCAGGATCTTCAGGTTGAACTCGAACGGATCAAAGTCGCGCGGCAGGCTGTGGCAGCAGAATATCAGCGTGCCTACCGGGAACGGGAAGTGTTGGAAACTCTCGCCACGCGGCAGCGCCAAACTTACCAGCAGGAACGTCTGCAACAGGAACAGCGCGAGCTCGACGCCAGCCATTTGCTCCAGCTCTGGCGCAAACGTCTGGGTTGAACTTGCCGAGCTGATGAGGCAAGCCTTGCCCGGGCGCACCTTCCCTTCTCCGTCGCGGCCACACCCGCGAGTGATTGCAACCCTACAAGTGATTGAAACGGCGCTCCCGGCGGCCTGCGTCGTGGGTTTTCGTCCTGCCGTGAACATTGGCGAGCCGGGTGCAACCAGAGTCTCGCGGTGAAAGTATGCAGGTAGCCGGTCTCCTCAGTTCGTTGGTGCGGGAAAACGCGGTACCGACGGATACCTCATCCGTTCCCGCCAGCGGAGACTTTGGCGCTGCGCTGACAGAGTCGATGTTGGGGACTGCGCCCGCGGGTGCAGGTAAACAAGTCAGCGGAAAAAAAATTACGGGCAAGAGCGATTCCAAGATTTCATCCGGGTCCGACCCGGATGAACAATTGTCCGCTGTTCAGGCGACGGCGAATCCAGCGCCCCTCGCGCAGCTTGCTGTGGTCGCGCTTCCCCCGGCCGATGCAACCATCGCAGTGCCGAAGGCGGAAAGGGCGGTGACGGCCGTCGGCGAAAATCTCGGTTCCGAGACTGGGCTACTTGGCTCCGCGCCGGAAGCGTCGGACGGTCTTGTGACGCCGGGCACCGACACGGCAACAGCAAGGACGACCGTGCCCCGTCCGCTTGGTTCTACCCCGCTGGTGTTGGACGATTTCAGATCCGCGTCATCGCAGGTCGGCCTGATGTCGGCCGGCGAAGAGAATCATCCGGCCGAGTCCTTGTTGACTGAAAACGCTTCGACGAAGACTCCGCCTTCGGCGGTTGCGCCTGTACTGGCTTCGAGCGCGCTTCCGCGTGCTGATTTCAAGTTTGCCCTGGCGCAGGTTGTGCCGACAACGGTATCGAAGTCGGCCACGATACCGCCGACGGCGACTTCACTTTCTTTGGCCGCTCCCGCTCCATCGTCAACGCTGATTGCGCCGCCATCAGGAGCACAAGCGAAGTTCGTATCTTCTGAACCGCCATCCGCCAGTACGGGCCTGACCATCTCGACGGAAACACCGACGAATCCGCTGCCTCCATCGCAAATCGTTTCGAGCCAGAATCCGCGACTGAACCTCAAGTCCCTGACTGTTGACAGTCTTGTGGGACCGCCACCCCCTGCGGCCGATCCAGTGGACACCAGCTCTGCTGTAAGCACCGTGACCGGAGAAACGGAATTCAAGGTGGTTCGCGTCACCACGGCGGACGCCAGCCGCCGCATAAATCCAGTTCCGGTGCCGGTAACGACCAAGGCCGTCGCGCAGACCTCGACAGCATTGGAGGAGAGTAACTCGCCGACCGATGCTATTCCGCGATTGGCGGGGCAGGCGGCGGTCAAGCAAACCTCAAGCCCGATTCTTCAGCGCCGGGCCGTGGACCTTTACAACGTGACCAGCGGCGTCGTTGCGGAAACGAATCCACGGGCTGCGAAAAAGATTGATTCAAACCCGGCTGCTCAGCTTGGATTGACGCCATCAACCAACGAAGTAACTGCGCCCGATGTTCCCTCGCAATTCCTCGCCACGAGCGCACGGACTCCTAACCTGTTTCCCTCTTCGATCGTGGGTACAGTCGCGAGTCCTGCTGAAATGAAAAGCGTTCGCTCTTCCGTGGTGCAGGATGTGTTTGTTCCCGCTGGGATGTCGATGGTCCAGCAGAAGCAGTCAGAATCCTCTTCGCCGACGGTGGATCTGCGCAAACCAGATTCCACTTTGCCAACGCCGCTTACCCCAGCAACGGCGACAGCAACGGATACATCCACGGGAATACCAGCCCCCGTCAGATCCCCGATTGCGAGCGCGCCCGAAGCGGCCGTGCCATCTTCGCAACCGGCGCAGGACCCACTGGCTGGACCAATCGCGCCCGTGCCACCGTGGGCAAACAAGATATCTCCGGTAGCACCGGACAAGACGAAATCCGGGACTCCGGCGCTGAGAGAAAACGACCTCCGAGCGGCCACGAGTCACGCGGCCCAAGCCCAGGTGCAACTGGTTCCAGAGAGTCCCGGCGTCAACAAGACGCTCCGAACTGCCGCGTCTGAAGCGGCACCGGGCTCAAAGGACAATGCTGAAAAAAAGGCAGGCGTCTCAAGTTCGCCAAGCGACCGGCCAGCGCCTGACACTCCCGCCCAGACTCCCTTGAATCGGGACGGAGGAGTGGTGATTCCTCACGCGCCTGCGCCGGCCGTGTCAACGCCGGCACACGCATCGTCTCCGGAAACTCATGAAGCTCGGCCGGCCCCGCAACTTCCCGATGCCACGCCGGTCGCGGGTGCCCTGCAGCCTTCGGCGCACCTGGCCACTGATGCAGGCGGTAATGTGCAGATGCATGTGGGAATCCGGACTGCGGCATTTGGCGCGGTGGAGATTTACACCTCGGTACACCAGAACCAGGTCGGCCTTACCGTGCAGGGCGAGCGCGGGATGGCGCACTGGTTCAGTTCCGAAGTCCAGAACATCGAGTCCGGACTGAAAGACCATCACCTGCATTTGACTATGACGGAAATGGACAAGGGCAGCAGCGGACTCCAGACTTCGACTGGTTCTCAGCAGCAGCAGAACCCGCAGCGCAATTTTCCGGCGCTCAGGGGATGGCAGTATCAGCGGGCGCCGGAGCGGGAGAAACTTGAGGTGGCGGAAATCGTTCCAGCCAGGCTGCCGGCCTGGTCCGGAGCCAACCAGTTCAGCATTCACGTTTAGGAGGTGTAGCTTGCAAATTTCACCCGTAGCATCCGCGTCCGCGGCGGCAGCAGACCCCACAGCTCCGGCGCCGCCGGCGCAGGATTTGAACGACGTTTTCCTGCAACTGCTGGTGGCGCAACTGAAAGCGCAGAGTCCGCTCGATCCTCTCGATCCCAACGCGTTCGTCGCCCAGCTGGCGCAATTTAACTCGCTGAGCGAGCTGACGCAAATCCGACAGATCCTCCAACAAATCGCAGGTTAAAAGGAGCACCATGCCTACATTTTCCGTGCCACTCTCCGGGTTGACCGCCAGTTCAACGGCGCTTGCAACCATCGCCAACAACCTCGCTAACCTGAATACGGTCGGCTATAAAGACTCGCGCGTTCTGTTCCGTGACCTGTTTTACCAGACCATTGGCAACAACGGTGCGGGTGACGCCATCCAGCAGGGAGCGGGAACCGCGGTGGGTTCGATTCCATCGGACTTCACGCAGGGCAACCTCAATCCGAGCGGCGTGCCGACGGATGTGGCCATTCAGGGCGACGGCTTTTTTGTGGTTTCGAAGAATGGGGTCCTGAGTTATACGAGGGCCGGAGATTTCGAAGTCAATAAGTCGAGCGTCCTGGTGACGTCCGACGGGCAGGACGTGCTGGGGTATCCGGCGGTGAATGGGGTCCTGGCACCAGCGCAGGGCCTGGGGCCGCTCACTCTGGGGGCAGGCGCCATCAGCCCTGCGACGGCTACCACGCAAGTGCAGATGGCCAGTAACCTGGACGCCACCGCGGCCAATGGCACCGTCTATACCGCGCCGATGACCATTTACGATTCCCTGGGCGCAAGCCACGCCATACTGTTTACCTACACCAAAACGGCGACCAACACCTGGGACTATTCGGTTACGATTCCGGCGGCGGACGTGAACGGGACGGTGGATCCAACCGTGCTCCAGTCTGGAACTCTCACTTTCGACGGCAACGGGAATCTGACCAACCCATCCGCGAACGTTTCAGGAATTCCCATCACGGGCTTCGCCGATGGTGCCAATGACCAGACGTTTGACTGGAAATTATTCGACGCGAATGGCGGAGGCTTCCTTACGCAATTGGCATCGCCCAGCGGCACTTCTTCCACACAACAGGACGGGAGCGGCAGCGGGACGCTGGTGAAGTTCAACATCGGTTCGGACGGAACCATCACCGGCGCCTTCAGCAACGGCAAGACTGCGATCTTGGGACAATTGGCGACGGCAACGTTTGCCAATAACCAAGGCCTGCTGCGAACCGGCAATAATGGATACAGCGAGACTCTGGCATCAGGGCAAGCGGTGGTCGGCGCACCCGGAACCAGTGGACGGGGCACCCTGTCGGGAGGGGCGCTGGAACTTTCCAACGTCGATATCGCCAAGGAATTTGCGGCCCTGATCGTGGCGCAGCGCAGTTTCCAGGCCAACGCCCGCGTCGTGACGACCTTCGACCAGATCACCCAGGACACAATCAACCTCAAACAATAAACCGGTGGGGCGCCAATCACCGGCGGCTGGCGAAATGCCAGCTGCCGGCGACAGGGCGATTTTTTCGGCTGCGATTTGCGAGTGTTCAGCTTTCTAAGGACTTTTTCATGAGAGCGTTGCGGTCAAGTGCGGCGGCCGCTAAGTAAGTGTGGGCGCGATTCTGGCCACATCCGCCAATCGCTTGATTCCAATCCTTCTTTCCTCCACAGCCCTTTGAGTGGTTCCGCGCTCGGTCCCGGCAAGCAGCTTGCACACAGCTGGATATGGCCGAACCGCAGGATGCTTCCGCGACCCGCAAGACCAAGACTAAGACCGGAAGCAAAGTCGGCATTGTCTTTGCGATCGTGCTGGCTGTGGGCGGCCTGGGAACGTACTACTGGACGCGGCCCGCGAGTCTCGCGGGCGCGAGCGGCGTGCCGCTGTACACCGTGCCGCTGGAAACGTTTGTCGTGAATCTCAGCGGGGGCGATCGCGCCTATCTGCGCGTGGGGATCGCGATCGGATTGTCGCGAGCGCCTGCGCGTAGGGAAGATGTGCCGGTGGCAATGATGCGCGACACGATTCTTTCGATCCTCAGCGCAGCCAAACCGGAAGAGCTGGCCGGGGCGGGGGGCAAAGACAGGTTGAAAAACGAAATTCTTCAGGCGCTGAAGGATCGAGCACCGCAATTAGGAGTTGAGGACGTGTATTTCACCGAATTTCTGGTGCAGATGTAATGGCCGCCGCCGCTATCCCGAAGCTGGAAGGCATGGTCGCTGACCCATGGGCCCGCGTGGAGGGCTTGCCCTGCACGTTGACGGTGGAGATATCCGTTCCCCATTTCAAAGTCGCTGATCTGGTGCTGCTGGCCCAGGGCCGAATTGTCGAGACCCACTGGACAGTGGGCCTCGACGTTCCG
Organism: uncultured Acidobacteriota bacterium; assembly: GCA_963799305.1. GTDB lineage: Bacteria > Acidobacteriota > Terriglobia > Terriglobales > Acidobacteriaceae > Acidiflorens. The sequence continues at coordinate 576,156 of CAWCWX010000014.1, forward strand.
TTGCTGATCAATGGCGAGCTGGTGGCGTGGAGCGAGTTTGAAATCGTGCAAAGCCGGTTGGCGGTGCGCTTGACGGAGTTGGCTTGAATGGAAATTTCCTTCAGCGTTCCTGAAGTTGGCGGCACTGTCGCCGGCTGGCTGAAGCGGCGCCAGCTGAGCCTGCGCGCTTTGTGGCGGACGCAACATCAGCGCCGGTCGCTAGTGGTGAAAGAAACCGCTGGCCTGGGAGAGCGGCGATTTGTGGCAGTGCTCCAGTTTGAGCGTCAGCGTTTTCTGATCGGAGGCAGCGCGGGATCGGTCACGCTGCTGGCGCATCTCCCCGAGGACGAAACCATGCGAGAGCAGCCGTAGATGAAATTCATTCCAACCATCGGAAGGACGGTTGCCCTGCTGCTCGTCAGCGCGGGGTCGCTGTGGGCCCGACCGCAAGTGGCGCCCGGACTGCCGCTGGGAGGCATGGCTCCCGGCGGGTCGCTGCCGTGGAACATCGTAGTTCTGCTCACCCTGCTGACGTTGTTGCCGGCGATCCTGCTCTCGATGACGCCATTCGTGCGGCTGCTGGTGGTGTTTCACTTCTTGCGGCAGGCACTGGGCACGCAGAGCACCCCCAGCAATCAGACGCTGATCGGACTGGCATTGCTTCTGACTTTTTTTCTCATGCAGCCGGTGGGCGCCAACATCTACTCGGACGCGATCGTTCCGCTGGAAGCCGGGCAGATCACGATGATGAGCGCGCTCGAGCGCTCCGTCACTCCCCTGCGGCGCTTCATGCTGCGCTATACCCGCGAAAAAGATCTCGCGCTGTTTGTGGAACTGGCGCACGAACCGCGTCCGGCGAAGCCCGAGGACCTGGGGATGCGCATCGTGGCGCCGGCTTATCTGTTGTCGGAGTTGCAGGTGGGATTCCGGATCGGGGCGGCACTGTTTCTGCCGTTCCTGGTGATCGACCTGGTGGTCGCGGCCATCACCACATCGGTGGGGATGCTGCAACTGCCGCCGGTGGTGATTTCGACGCCGCTGAAAATCCTGCTGTTCGTGGTAGTCGACGGCTGGAACCTGCTGGTGGGATCGCTGATGAAGAGTTTTTCCTGAAAGGGCCGCGATGAATTCAGAACAGGTCGTCGCCTTGGCGCGGGGCAGTCTCATGATCGCTCTCTGGCTGGGCGCGCCGCTGCTGATCGTGGCGACGGTGGTGAGTTTGCTGATCAACGTGGTGCAGACGCTGACTTCGTTGCAGGACTCTACCATCTCGACCGTGCCGCGGCTGGCGGCGGTCGCGATTGCGTCGGTGCTGTTTCTGCCCTGGATGTTGCGCAAGCTGATGTTTTACACGATTGGGTTGTGGTCGGACTTTCATCTTTTTTTGCGCTGAGGTCGCCGGTTGATGGAGTTCTCGCTGCAACAAACGCTGCTGGCATGGATGATCGCGGGCACGCGCGTGAGCGGCCTGATCGTAGCCGCGCCTTTCTTCGGCAGCCAGTCGGTGCCGGTGCGGATCAAGATCGGGCTGGGCCTGGTGTTCACGATGATGATGGTTCCGTTGATCTCGACTCCCTCCGCTGCGCTGCCCGCTTCGGCGCTGGTTGCGCTGCTGGCGAGCGAGGCAGGGATCGGATTTCTCTTGGGATTCACTCTCCAGTTTGTCTTCGAGGCGGCCAGTGTTGCAGGCAATGCGCTCGGCATCCAGATGGGATTTTCGCTGGCCAGCGTCATCAATCCGCAGAGCCAGGCGGACTCTCCGGTACTGGCCACGTTTCATGAATTGATCGTGCTGCTGTTGTTTATCCAGCTGGGCGTGCCGCACTGGCTGCTGCGCGGACTGGCGCGCAGTTTTCAGTATCTGCCGCCCGGCCACTTTGTGCTGAGCGGATCGGCGCTGACCGTGTTTCTGCATTTCACGGCAGGGTTGTGGGTGGCGGCGGTGCAGATTGCGGCGCCGGTGCTGGTGGCGACCATGTTTACCGACGTTGCGCTCGGATTTCTGGGAAAAGCATCGCCGCAGTTGCCGGTGTTGTTTGTGGGGCTCTCCCTCAAGAGCATGGTGGGCCTGGTTCTGCTGTGTGGAGCGATTGCGCTCTGGCCGCGATTTTTTGATGCGCGCTTTCAGCAGGCAATGGAAGCGTCGGAACGAATCCTGAAACTTGCACACTGAGCCATGGCCCACGACAACAAGACCGAACAGGCCAGTCCGCGCAAGCGGGAAAAAGCCCGTGAAAAGGGGCAGGTGCCCCGCAGCCGCGACCTGAGCGCGACCTGCGCCGCGCTGGCAGCCACCATGCTCCTGGCTCATCAGATGTCGCATTTTCCCCAAGCCTGGGGCGGATTTTTGCGCGACTGCCTGGACGGCGCCGTCTCCCGCAATCTGCGGTTGGACGGTGTACCACCCTTGCTCGCGCACTCGGGCGTGTTCCTGGCTACAGCGGCGGCGCTCGCCGTCAGCTGGATCGCGGCCGTGTCTTCGTCGCTGGCGCAGGGAGGCGTCGTGATTGCGCCCGAGGCGCTGATGCCTGCGGGCTCACGGATGAATCCGGCTACAAAGCTGGGGCAGATTTTTTCCATCACCGCGTTGCGCGGACTTCTGAAGTCGTTATTACCCGCGGCGGCGGTCACCTACGTGGCGGTGGATTGTCTGCGACGTGACTGGCTCCTGCTGCTGACGCTGCCGGGACGGACCGCGCGCGGCGTACTCAGTTTTGTCGTGGAGCGCGTTTTTGAAGTGGGCTGGAAGGCCTCACTCGTCCTGCTGGGATGGGCCGTCATCGATTATCTGTTCGAACGGCAGCACCACGAAAGCGAACTGCGCATGAGCCGCCAGGAAGTCAAGGATGAATACAAGGACACTGAAGGCAATCCGGTCATCAAGCAGCGCATCCGGCGGATCCAGCGCCAAGTGCGCCGCCGCAAGATGCTGGAGGATACGAAACGCGCCGCGGTCGTGATCACGAACCCGACCGAATACGCGATTGCTTTGGAATATGGTCCGGACATGTCGGCACCGGTGGTGGTTGCCAAAGGGCGCAATCGCCTGGCCGCCGAGATCAAAGAGATCGCGCGCTGGCAGGGCATTCCGCTGGTGGAGAATCCGCCGCTGGCGCACGTTCTTTATCGCACCGTCGAAGTGGGACAGAGCGTGCCGCCGAAACTTTACACCGTCATTGCCGAAGTGCTGGCTGCCATCTATCGCGCCCAGGCTCGCGCCATGGCAGCAGGAGTCCGATAGCCGATGCCGGAAGCCATCACCACGACCGCTCCGGAATCGAAGTCGCTGGCGGAATGGATTATTCCGATCGCGGCAGTGAGCCTGGTGTTTGTCATGCTGGTGCCGCTGCCGTCCATTCTGCTCGATCTGCTCTTGGCGATGAGCATGATGGCGTCGGTGCTGGTATTGCTTTCGGCGATTCAGATTCTGCGGCCAGCGCAGTTCTCGGTATTTCCCAGTTTGCTGTTACTGCTTACACTCTTCCGCCTGTCGCTGAACCTGGCTTCCAGCCGGCGCATTCTCTTGCATGGCAACGAGGGCGCGGGCGCAGCAGGAAAAGTTATCGAAGCGTTCGGGCAATTCGTGGTCGGCGGCAATTACGTCGTTGGTTTCGTTCTGTTCATCGCACTGATTGCGATTCAATACATCGTGGTCAGCCACGGTTCGGTGCGCACCGCGGAAGTGACGGCGCGGTTCACTCTCGATGCCATGCCCGGAAAGCAAATGGCCATCGACGCTGATCTGAATGCGGGCCTGATTGACGAACATCAGGCGCGCGAGCGGCGCGAGAAGATCGCGCGCGAGGCGGAATTCTATGGCGCCATGGACGGCGCGGCGCGTTTCAACCAGCGCGATTCGATTGCCACAATCCTCATCACTGCCATCAACATCGTTGCCGGATTTCTGATCGGAGTCTTTCAGCTCGACATTCCCTTCCGCGAGGCGCTCCGGACGTACACCGTGCTGACGGTCGGTGACGGTCTGGTCACGATGATTCCGTCGCTGCTGGTTTCGATGGCGGGCGGCATGGTGGTCACGCGCGCTTCCTCGAATGTGACGCTTTCGGCCGACCTGGGATCGCAACTGCTGTCGAAGCGGCGCACCCTCGTCATTGCGGCAGGCGTCATGCTGGCGCTGGCGGCGATTCCGGGATTGCCTAAATTTTCTTTCTTTGCGGTCGCGACTGCGGTCGGAGTACTTGCCTGGCGTCTGCCGAAGAAGGCTGCCACGCCCGCCTTGGACGCAGCTCCGCAAACAGAGAAAGACAATAAGGCAGCCGCCAAAACCGAAAATCTTGAGGACCTGCTCAAGCTCGACGACCTGAGTCTCGAAGTAGGCTATGGCCTGGTTCCTCTGGTCGACGCGCAGCAGGGTGGCCAACTTCTAGGACGAGTCAAAGCCCTGCGCAATAACCTGGCGGTGCAGTTGGGTTTCGTGGTGCCGCCGATCCACATCACCGACAATGTACGGCTGAAGCCGCGCGAGTATGTCATCTCCATGCGCGGGGTCGAAATCGCGCGTTGGGAACTGTTTGAAGAGCAGGTGCTGGCGATCAGTTCCGAAGCCTCTCCTCCGAAACTGGCGGGTACGCCGACGAAAGAACCTGCATTCGGCGTGGCGGCGCTGTGGATTCCGAAGAATCTGGAATCGCAGGCGCTGGCCCTGGGGTATGCGGTGGTCGACCAGACCTCGGTGCTGGCAACGCACTTGGCCGAACTGATTCGCCAGCATGCTTACGAGCTGCTGACCCGTCAGGAGACCAAGCGGCTGCTCGACCGGTTGAGCGAAAGCCATCCCAAGCTGGTGGAAGAACTTGTTCCCAAAACGCTCAGTCTGGGCGAAGTGCAGAAGGTCTTGCAGCAGTTGCTGCGCGAACAGGTATCGATTCGCGATTTGCCGACCATTCTCGAGACCCTGCTCGATACCAGCGCGACCAGCAAGAACCCGGTGCTTCTGGTCGAGGTTGCGCGGCAGGCGCTGGGCCGCGCGCTGGTGCGGCCGTTGCTTTCCGAGGACGGCGGACTGCGCGTGCTCACTCTCGATCATGGCATTGAAGAAGAGCTGACTCGCGCCTTCAATCCCCAGCTGCCGCAAACGGCGAGCAGCGGACTACAGCCATCGTTCGTGCGGCGGATTTTGGAGAGCCTGCGCCAACTTGCCGGAGAGCAAGTGGCGCAGACCGCTCCGGTTTTGTTGTGTTCGACCCCGGCTCGTTTTCACTTGCGCCGTCTGCTTGAACCCTTCCTCCCAAAAGTTGTGGTGCTCTCTCCCCTGGAAATACCTCCCATGGTTCCGGTGCAGTCACTGGGTACGGTGCGTTGAGCCTGGACTGAAAGCGGTGCTCAACACGAGGGTACAGCTTCATGAGCAAGCACCCTGTGCATGCCTACGGCGGTTTGCAGGCCGAGGCGGAGCGGGAGCGCGTCCTGATGGAACAGCTTCCTCAGGTACGTTATCTCGCCCGCCGGATTCATGAACGACTGCCGCGGCATGTGCCGTTGGAAGATTTGGTTCATGCGGGCGTCGTCGGGCTGATCGACGCGCTGGGAAAATTTGATCAGTCCAAGCATGTGCAGTTCAGCTCCTACGCGAAGTTTCGTATCCGGGGCGCGATTCTGGACAGCCTGCGCGAACTCGACTGGAGCCCGCGCGAACTGCGGCGCAAAGGCCGCATGGTCGAGCAGGCGCACAGCACCCTGGCGGGAACTCTGGGACGCGCTCCCAACGAAAGTGAAATTGCGCGCGAACTAGGCCTGGAACTGAAAGAACTGCAATCGCTGCTGGCGGAACTCGACGGATTGGAACTCAGCAGCTTGCGGGTAGAGTCTCCGCGCGACGGAAAAGAAGAGGATTTGACCGACCGGCTTTCCGGCGCGCCCGACGAAACTCCATTCTTGTTCTGTTTGCGTTCGGAAATGAAAGGACTACTGACGCAAGCGATCGGTGAACTGGCGGAAAAAGAACAGCGGGTCCTTTCGCTTTATTACTACGAAGAACTGACAATGCGGGAAGTGGGAGAAGTGCTGGGCATTGGGGAGTCGAGAGTCTCCCAGATTCACTCGCTGGCCATGGTCCGCTTGCGTGCTCGCATGAGCACGATGCTGGCAGGCACGCTGCCCGTGGCTCAGTCTAAAGCGGCCGGCACATCCTAGGAGCTGCCATGGAAAAGGTTCTCAACCAGGAAGAAATCGATGCCATGGTGCGACGGGCCCGGGGCGGCCAGATCGTCGTGCAGCAGAAACAGGTGCTGGAATCCTGGGATATTCGCCAGGCCGGACAGATCGGCAGCGAGCAGATGCGGGCCATCAACCAACTGCATGAGCTTTTTGCCCGTAACCTGAGCAACGCGATCGGGGCCTACCTGAGTGTCGTTTTTGAATGCCGATTGGTTTCCGCGGAGCACCTTACCTATCGCGAGTTTCTTCAGCGCCTCACGGAAAACACCTATCTGGCGTCCTGCGATCTGGTGCAGGCGTCAGCGGTGGCGGTGCTGCATCTCGACCTTTCGGTTGCCTTCCCCGTCATCGATCTGCTGCTCGGAGGAGAAGGCAAGGGAGGCGACCTGGGCCGCGAGATTACTGCCATCGAAGAACAGATCTTGGAGAGCATTATGAGGATCGTTTGCCGGGAACTGCAAACATCGTGGAGCGCGATTGGGCTTGAATTCAGGTTCGGCCAGCGCCAGCCGTTACTGCAAGCGCAGCGCCTGATGGTGCCGGAAGAAAAGAATCTGTGTCTGAGCCTGGAAATCAAGATGTCGGAAACACGCGGCACGCTGAATATGGCGATTCCCGCCGTGGTTTCGAATGCGTTACTGCGGAAAATCTCCGCCGATATGAGTTATCAGCGGCCGCGCAGCTCGGCGGAATCGCGGAGAAGGATTGAGAAGAGTCTTATGAACGCCCCGTTTCTGGTGGACCTCTTTGCTCCGGATCTGACGGTGCCGCTGCGAACCCTTGCGGGTGCGGCGCCGGGCACGCTGCTGTCGTTTCCCCAAAGCGTTGCGGAGCCGGCAGTGCTGCTGGTGGACGACGTGCGCTTGTGCGGGGCCACACCGGTACGAGTGCACGCTCGCCGCGCGGCTCGCGTGTCCGCGGAACCGATTGCAACAGCCGGTGAGGTATGACGGAAACCCCTGGACCACCACTGAGCGCTGAACTGAACGCGTGGCTTGCCGGCTGGGAGCAATGCACGCAAGCCGTCCTTTCTCAGGTCACCGGGCAGCCCGTTGTTTTCGACGTTTCCGCGGACGCGCTGCCGGCCGCCGAGTCCGACCTCTCGTTCACCGTGGTGGCGGGCGGAGCCGTCCGAGGCGAGATGACGCTGCGCTTGTCGGCCGCGACCGCGGTGCGTGTGGCGCACAAGTTTCTTCAGGAGACGGAACCGCCACCGGAGCAGCTAACCGCCGAGCATAAAGACGCTCTGGAAGAACTGTTGCGCCAGGTGGCCGGACAAGCGGCGACTGCGCTCGGGCCCACGGTGGGAGGCGAAGTCCAGTTTCATGTCGCCGCCTCGGGAGTGCCATCGTGGCCGGCGGCGGCCGTCAGGAGTCTGCGTACCCGCGACGAAGCGGGAACCCCCATCGACATCGAAATCCAGATCAGCGCCGCCCTAGCGGCTGCTTTGCCCACGTCGGCTGCAGAGGCACCCGGTGGAGCGACATCTGCCCCTGCGCCTGAATCGACGGCGCCCCCGGCGGCCCCTCGCTACGAGCGTTTAAGGGATGTAGTGCTTGATGTCAAACTTCGTTTTGGAAGCCGGCGCATGCTGCTGCGCGATGTGCTTGCGCTCAGCGCCGGCGTGGTCGTGGAACTCGACAGCAATGTGAGCGCGCCGGTGGATTTGCTGCTCGACGGACGTCTGGTTGCGCAAGGCCACGTGGTGGTCGTAGATGGCAAGTACGGACTACGCATCACCCAAGTGATTGACGCAACACCACCGCCGTCCTGAGAAATCTTATGCGAGAGGCAGCGCAATTCCTGACCTGGCTGAAAAGCTGGCGTCACTTGGAAAAGGGCAACGTGGACTGCGGACTGCAATCCTGCTCGGAGCCCAAGTCACGCTGGGCGCGCTTTCGCCACCGTGGGCATGGCACGACACTTCAGGGGGTGTTTTACTGCAGCCGGCAATGCCTGGAAACTGCGCTGATCTCACACCTTGCACGAATGCACGCGCTGCGGCCGGCGGTTCCGCCCTCCAACCGTATTCCTCTCGGTCTGCTGATGGTGGCACGTGGTTGGTTGACCCACGAGCAAGTAGCCACCGCCCTGGAGGCGCAGCGAGGCGCCCGCTGCGGGCAGATTGGCGAATGGTTCGAGCAACTCGGATTCGCCACCGCCCACCAGGTCACGACGGCGCTCGGACTACAATGGGGATGTCCAGTTACGTTCGCGCTGGATTCAGAATCTCTCCTGCCGGTCGGCCCCATCCCACTCGGGATTCTGGAAGCATTTCAGATGGTCCCGCTCCAGTTCGTGGCCGCTAGCAACACCGTCTATATCGCTTTTGGCCAGCGTGTTGATCATGCCGCGCTCTATGCTATCGAGAGACTCCTCCACTGCCGTACTCAGCCCTGCGTGGCGGGACGCAAGGCTGTGGCGGAGGAGTTAATCCGAATGCGACAGCAGCCGCGGCCCCGAGAGGTTGAATTTGGAACCATGCACGACTTCGCCGAAATCGGACGCGTGAGTGTGAGCTATATGCTGCGCCTGGGCGCCGAGGAAGCTTGCCTGGACCGCGTCGGAGATTTCATCTGGATGCGTTTGCGAGTGGGCGGGTCGTTTACCGACCTGCTGTTTCGTGTCGAAATTAAAAAACAGTCCTCGGTTCCTGGTTCTCGGTTCTCAGAAAGACCGTTGCTCGTCTCCAAAGACCGCGAGCTCAGAACTGGCAACCGAGAACTGAAAACTGGTCTACAGTGTGCGCTTGAAGAGCGGGACCGCCAGGGCCAGAGTCAGGAACGCGAAAAGCGATAGGTACATGACGTCAGGGGCAATCGCAATCACTCCGCTTTCCTTCAGCAGCAGGGCTTTGAATCCGTGCACCGCGTAGGTGAACGGGTCGACGATCGCAATCGCGCGCAGCCACGCGGGGAAGGCCTGAATGGGATAAATCGCACCGCTGGGGAAAAATAGCAGCGTGTTGAGAATGCCGAACACCGCACGCGGCACGAGCGGATCTTCGACGCGCACCATCATCAGAAACATCATGCCGTTGAAGGCGAAGGACACGGCGACAATCATGAGCAGCAGCCCCAGCACCGTCGAGGGCTGGAAAATCGTGCCAACGCCCGCCAGCAGCGATCCGATTACGGTGATGACCACTCCAGTCAGCACCGCCTTAATGGCGCCCGCGCCGTTTAATCCAAACACCAGCTCAGTTTTGGTGATGGGTGTCACCAGATACCCTTCGTGCACGCCGCGCGCTTTGTCGTCGATATACAACATGCCGCCGCCGATCATCACGGAGACGAACATGGCCAGGGCAATCGATCCCGGCAGCAGATATTTCATGTATTCGATGTAGGGATAGAGTTCGACTACATCGAGCACGGTTTGCTGGAGCAGCCGGGGCTCGATGTCGGGTTCATTGAGGGCGGCGGTGATCGCGTTCAGCTTCTCCTCCATGGTGGAACTCATGAAGTTGTCGCTGTTATCCACGATGAGAGCAATGCGGGGGCGATTTTTTTGATACACACGCGCGGAGTATTGCGGCGGGATGATCACCGCTCCCTGAATCTTTCCGTTGCGTACGTCTTCGCGCGCCTGTACTTCATTGGTGTAAGGGACGGGAAGGAACGTTCGCGAATTGGCGCGTACGGAATCGAACGCCTCCTGGATGCGGATCGCCTGGGTGCCGTGGTCTTCATCGACAATGCCGAGTTTCGCGTCACGAATTTTCCCGCCAAAGGCGTTGCCGAGGACAATCAACTGCACCAGGGGAAAGATCATGGACACCATCATGAGCGCAGGCGAACGGCCGAACTTGCGCATTTCGCGCTCGATAATTGCCATCATCCGGTTCATGGCTTCATCCCCGGGCTCTGCGGCATCACGAAGGCGTGGGCCTTGACCAGTTCGTCGCGCAACTGGCGTCCTGTGTAATGGACGAACACGTCGTCGAGAGTAGTGTTCTGCACGGAAAGCGTGCGCACGGGAACGGACGCGCTCACGGCAAGTTCGACCAGTTCCGTCGTAGTGCGCGAGCCGTTGCTGGTTAACACCCGGTACATTCCCGCGCCTTCATGTTGCACGGAGGTCACTCCGGACAGCGATTGCAGGCGCCGTTCCCAGTCGGACGGCGAATTATCGAACTGCACCTCGATCACATTCGATCCCGGCACGCTCGCTTTCAACGCTTCCGGCGTGTCGAGTGCCACGAGCTTGCCGTGATCCACAATCGCGATGCGATTACAAAGTCGATCGGCTTCGTCCATGTAGTGGGTGGTGATCAGCACAGTAAGTTTGCGCTTTGACTTGATGTTGGTCAGCATCTCCCACACCGCGACGCGAGATACCGGATCAAGGCCAGTGGTGGGTTCATCAAGGAAAAAAATTCGCGGGCTATGGACAAGACCGCGCGCGATTTCCAGGCGCCGCCGCATGCCGCCCGACAGAGTTTTTGTCTGGGCGTCGCGCCATTTCGTAAGGTCAACCGTCTCCAGCAACTCGTCGATCGCTTCCTGGCGGCGTTTCGCGGGAACGTCGTAGAGCTTGGCGTAGATGCTGAGATTTTCCTGCACGGTGAGATCGATGTCACTGGTCATGGCTTGCGGGATCACGCCGATGGCGCGGCGGGCTTCGTCCGGCTCTTTGCTCACGTCGTGTCCGGCGACGCGTGCCACGCCGCTGGTGATTGGAATCAGCGTCGTCATCATTCGGATGAGCGTCGACTTGCCTGCGCCGTTCGGTCCCAGGAGGCCGAAGATTTCGCCTTCCTTCACCTGGAAGGAAACGTCGTCCACGGCGGTGAAGTCGCCATACTTCTTTACGATGTGCGCCACTTCAATGGCATTGGGCGCGTCGGCGGGGATTTCGCTCTTGCCGTTGAATTCAGAAACCGGGAGCGGAGCATCGTTGATCTTTGCTTGCGTGCTCATGGCTTCTCCGCGGCTTCCGCGTTCTTTGGCGGCGTGCCTGTCAACAACGCTGGCGGGACCAGCACCTCAGCGGTCATTCCGGGAACGTAGGCCCCTTTGGGATTGTCGAGACGCACTTTCAGAATGATGGTGCGGATATCGCGCTTGCGGCGGCCCACGTCACGCTGGGTGGCGAAGTCCGCTTCCGCTGCCTTGTAGAACACTTTGCCTTGCGTGATCGTGCCGCCGGGAAGACGCACGCGGAGGGTATCGCCCAGTCCGATATGGTCAGCGTCGGTTTCCGGAATTGCGGCGCGTGCCCACGTATCGCTGAGATCGACCACCGTGACAATCGCCTGTCCTGCGGCGACAACTTCGCCTTCGCGCGCCGCGCGCACCAGTACCGTCCCCGTCACCGGGGCATAAATTTTCGCGTAGCCCAGTCGGACTTCCGCTTCTTTCAACTGCGCTTCGGCGTTGGCCAATTGCGCTTGCGTGGATGCGACCGTGCTTTGCGCGGCGCCCGCCTGATTGGTTCGAGCGACTGAAGCATCAAGATCGGCCTGCGCGGCGCGGACCTGATCCCGGAGAGCCTGCACGCTGGCCTGCTGCGCTTTCAGATTCTGCTCGGCCTGTACTTTTTCCATTTCCGATGCCACACCTGCCTGCGCTAATCCAATGATGCGCCGGCTATCGCTTTCCACTCGCGCCAACGTAGCTTCGGCGTTGGCGAGTTGTGCGCGCGACGATTGCAGACGCGCCTGGGCGTTGGCGACGTCGCTCGAAGTCGATCCCTTCGTCGACCGTTGTGTGTACTGACTTTCGGAAACCCGCGACCGCAGGCTGGAAATCGTGGCCGCCGCGGCGCGCTCCTGGGCCTCAAGCTCCGCGGGATCGAGCAGCGCGATCAGGTCTCCCTGCTTGACGGGCGTGCCTTCTTCGACAAAAAGTTTGGAGATACGGCCGCCGATTTGCGGGCTGACTACGATCTGATTCGAGTCCACCGTGCCTACCAGCACCAGATCCTTGCCACCGGGCGTGGAGAAAACATAGTAGAGGGACGCAATCAGAAAGAGAGCGCCGAGCAAAATCAGAAATTTATTGCGGACGGTCATGCACGATCTCCTGGAACGGGCGGACGCGTGAATAACGCGGCCGAGATGAACTCAAGGACGAACTCCCGGCGCTTGGCAATTTGCTCGGGCGCCAGGGGGTCGATCTCCATCAGCGTTTTGATCACGGGCGCGGCGCTGAAGTAAAAAACGACGATGGCAACCATGGAAGGAACGAAGTGCATAGGATCGATGGGGCGGAAGTCCCCCGCGGCAATCCCCGCTCGCAACACTTCCACGAGTTTTTGATAGATGGGGCGGAAATAGGTCTGGGCGACGCGCTTCATCTGGCCGACCCGATCGGAGCCGGTCCGAATCCACTCGCCTTGCACTACCCGGGGAAAGCGCGGGTTGGCCGCGATGTAGTCGAAATAAGCGCCCAGATAGTTCAACACCTTCTGCCGCGGGGGTAAGTCCCCGTCCAGGGTGGGTACGACCGTGTCGCGCAGGCCGCTGAACACATGGTCGAGGACCGCCCGATAGATTGCTTCCTTGTCCTTGAAGTAGTAGTAGAGCAGGGCTTTGTTGACCCGGGCGGCGCGAGCGATGGCGTCAGTGCGGGCGCCGGCAATGCCGTGCTCGGCAAATTCGTTGATTGCCGCCTTGAGGATGGCAGCGCGGCTCTGCTCGGGTTTGCCCCGAGAGCCGAGTCGGGTGGCAGCAGGCATACCTAATTAACCAGTTAGTTAGATAATAATCCAGTCTCGCCTGCCCGTCAAGGCGGATTTTCCGGGCCGGTGGCGACTAATCCATCACCCCCATTTGGCCGATGAGGACAGAGTGCGTCCCCTTGCGTCACTACCGAATTCGTCCTCCGACATCCCGCTCCAGAATTCCCCCGCGGTTTCGGACGGACCAAACGGCACAGGGGCCACTACGCCCGCATTCGAGGCTCGTTCGCACCGCCTATCGCTGCTAAGCCTGATCGGCGTGATCGCCTTCATTACGGGAGCCCTGATTTTCATCGGCGTGAGTTTGCTGAATCGGGCGGATCACAACCGCCGCGTACAAGTCGATTTAGGACAAGTGAAGGCCCAGGCCGACCTGATCAGTAGTCTGGAATGGCAGGCCATGGCCCGCGGCAGAGTTACTCCCGAGTCGCTGGCGACTCTGCACTGGTCTGAAAGCGAGATTTTGCGCATCACACAGGCGCTGGCAGAGGGCAGGGATCGTACCTCTCAAATGGAAGCCTTGCGCGCGAGTTGTGATTCCTACATCGGCTACGTGAACCGCCAAGTCGCTCTGGTACAAGCTGGACATCTCGAAGAAGCCAGCACGCTCGACCGATCGGCAGTCGATCCCACATTTCAACAAATCCAGCAATTGGTCGAGCTTATCGGCGAGCAACAGAGCCAGGCTGCGGAACGAACTGTTGCCACCTCCCGGATCGGGCTGATCGCGGCGGCGATTCTTTCCATTGTCACCATTCTGACCTACTTTCGGCGGTTCAACATTCAACGGCAGCGGACTGAACTGGCGTTTGCGGAACGGGCAGTCGCGCTCAAAAATGAGAACCGGTTTCGCATTCTGACGGAGAACTCGGCAAACGTCATCCTGATTGCAAGCCCCCTGGGCCAGATTTCCTACGTCAGCCCCTCGGTGGTCACAACTTTGGGGCGCCAGGAACACGCCCTCGTCGGAAGCAACATTCTTGGCTGGATTCATCCCGACGATGTGGCCCTGGTGCAGGCTGCGATCGATGCGGTGGTCGCCTTGAAAAACCTTTCTACCATTGAATTCCGGCTCTGCCATGTGGAAGGCCCCTGGCTGGACTTCGAATGCACCATCCGGAATCTGGTCCACGATCCCGAAATTCAAGGCTTGCTGTTTAATTCCCGCGAGGTTACCGAAGAAAAGAGAGCACAGGCGATCCTCGATTTCAACGCCAGTCACGATGCGCTTACCACCCTGCCGAATCGCGTGGTCTTCATGGACCGGCTGCAAAAGACGATTGATCGCAAGAAGCGCCACCCGGAAGCCCAAGGCGCGGTTCTGTTCCTCGATCTGGACGATTTGAAAACATTCAACGACACCCTGGGACACGATGCGGGGGATAAGTTGATCCGCGAATTCGGGCAGCGGCTCCGTGCCTGCGTTCGCGGAGAGGATACGATCGCGCGCCCGCTTGGCCTGCGGATCACAGAGCCCAGCCCGGATACGGTAGCCAGGATCGGCGGTGATGAATTTATCGTGCTGCTCGAAGACGTGAGCGACCCTAGCGACGCCATTCGGGTCGCCCAGCGAATCCAAGCGGCGATGAACGAGCCCTTCATGATACTAGGCCAGGAACTCTTCAAGGGGGTGTCGATCGGAATCGCCTTCACTTCCGACGATGACGACGCCCGCAGTTTGGTAGGAAAAGCCGATGTCGCCATGTACCGCGCCAAGGTCAACGGGAAGTCGCGCTATGAGGTTTACGACGCCAAGATGCATGCCCAGATCGCGCGGCGGCTGGATCTGGAAAAGGCCCTTCGCCACGCTTTGGACGGAAACCAGTTTCGTCTTTACTACCAGCCCATCGTTTCGCTCGCGACCGGGCGCATCGCCGGTCTGGAAGCGCTCGTGCGCTGGGAACGGCCTGGCATTGGACTGGTTCCGCCAAATGAATTTATACCTCTCGCCGAAGAAATCGGATTGATCGTCCAGTTGGGACAGTGGGTCCTGGTCGAGGCGTGCCGGCAGGTGGCCCAATGGGACCGAGTCGGGTACGAACCCGGGCCTTTCATGAGTGTCAATGTAAGCGCGCGACAATTTGCCTACCCCGCGTTTCTGGATCAGGTGAAGGAAGCCCTGCGCGAAACGGGTATCGACCCGCATCGTCTGAAAGTGGAACTTACCGAGGGCACGGCGATGGACGACCCGGAGCGCGCCGTCGAGGTGATGCTGGAGCTGGCGGAATTGGGGATCACCCTTAGCCTGGACGACTTCGGCACCGGCTATTCGTCACTGAGTGTGTTGCGGCGCTTCCCCGTGAAGACGATCAAAATCGACCGCTCGTTCGTAATGAACATTCACAGCAATAGCCAGGTAGCGGCCATCGTCACAACGATCTGTGGTCTGGCGCGCATTCTGTGCATGGAAGTCGTGGCCGAAGGGCTGGAAAATTCCGAGCAGTTGGAGAAGCTCCGGTCAATCTCCTGCGACTACGCGCAAGGCTACCTCTTTTCCCAGCCAGTACCCGCGGAGACCATCTCCCCCATGCTTGGAGTGAACCTGATCGGCCGGATGGAAACCAGTCGCGTTTCGGCCGTGGGCTCAAATTGAGTTGACCGCCTTCTTATAGCCCGCCTGCGATCGAGGGCACCAGCAGCACTTCATCGCCGTCCTGGAAGGCGTAGGTGTTGCCGCCGAGGAAACGGATGTCCTCTTCGTTCACGTACACATTGAGGAAGCGGCGCGTCTGTCCGGCTTCGTCGCGCAGATGGGGCTTCAGGTCCGGAAACTGTGTGTCGAGCACTGAAAACAGTTCCGGCAGGTTGTTCGCGGCGCAGGTTAGGTGCGGCTGGCCGGCTGTCAGCCGGCGAAGCGCGCTCGGGATTTGCACAGTGATACTCATCTAGACCTCCACGGGTAAAGCCGGCGTCTCGCCGGCGAAGTTTGAAATTTCATTGACCTTGCTTTGCAGAAGCGCTTCGAATTCGCGCAGCTTGGGTGCAATCGGAGTTTCGGTTTCGTATTGTCCGGCGAGGACGTCGGTCGTCTTGAGCCCGTTGCCGGTAATGCAGAGGACGGTGGTCTCTTCGGGAAGAATGCGATCCTGCCGGATCAGCTTGCGGGCGCTGCCGACGGTTACGCCCCCGGCGGTCTCGGTGAAGATGCCTTCGCTCTCAGCCAGCAGCTGAATGTTGGCGACGACTTCGGCGTCGGAAACATCTTCCGACCATCCGCCGCTGCCGGTGATGGCTTTGATCGCATAGTGTCCATCCGCGGGGTTGCCAATGGCGAGCGAGCGCGCGATGGTCGACGGACGTTGCGGTTCGATGTCCTTGCTGTATTGCTTCACTGCCGAAGAAATCGGCGAGCATCCGGTAGCCTGCGCGCCGAAGAACTTCACCTGCTTCGCTTCCACCAACCCTAGCTGAATCAGTTCGTCGAACGCCTTCTTGATTTTTGTAATCAACGATCCGCCCGCCATGGGGACGACGACGTTGTCCGGCAGCCGCCAGCCCAGTTGCTCGGCGATTTCGAAGCCGACCGTCTTTGATCCTTCCGCGTAATAAGGACGCAGGTTCACGTTGACGAATCCCCAGCGCTTCTCGTCGGCAATCTGCGAACAGAGACGGTTCACCTGATCGTAGTTGCCGTTGATGCGCACGAGCTGTGCGCCGAAAACCTGCGTGCCGAGAATCTTCGCCGGCTCCAGATCGGATGGGATAAAAATCCAGGCCTTGAATCCTTCGCGCGCCGCCTGCGCCGCGACTGAGTTCGCGAGATTGCCGGTGGAGGAGCAGGCGACGGTATCGAACCCAAAATGGCGTGCGTTGGCGAGCGCGACTGCGACCACTCGATCCTTGAAGCTCAAAGTCGGAAGGCAGACTGCGTCATTCTTCAGATAGAGATTGCGGGAGCCGATGCGCTCGCCGAGTTGCGGCGCGTGCAGAAGGGGTGTGAATCCGGTAGGAAGCGAAGGCCGGAACTCCGGAGGCAACGGCAAGAGCTCGCGATAGCGCCAGAGATTGGGCGCGCGTGAAGCGAAGAGCTGACGCGACACCAGCGGGCGAATGATGTCGTAGTCGTAGGTGACTTCGAGGGGAGAGAAGCAATCGTCGCAGATACTGCGGGGTTGATTGCCAAACGTCTTGCCGCACTCGCGGCAGGCAAGTTCGTAAGCGCTCGTCGACATACCGCTAACTGCCTTCTGTGACTATGCGGGACGAGCCGGGTAATAAAATCCCCCAGTTACGACAAAACCCCTTTTCCGAATGGGAAAAGAGGCTTGGGAAATGCGAACACGATATCGCTAATCCCAAATCTCATGGTCCCCGTTACCGGGCGAGAGTTGGCACCTGTCAAGCGGGATAGATGATCCCGTTTCGGTTGCCGTGGCGTCGATGGGCTCGTCCCTCAGCCACTCTGCATGAAATTCGAGTCAGCTCCGAAGAGCTGACTTGTCAACGATATTAAAACCGACCGAACGGTCTGTCAAGGGGTTGTACGGCAGACCGCATTCAGAGACCTATTAGCGGTAACGTTCCGGCACCGTGCTCCCAGCACTCGTCATTGTGGTGGCGAGTCTCACCCTGGCAAAACGGGCTCGGTCAACTGACTCGAGGAGTGAGGCTTACATTCCCCGCACGCCTCCCAGCAACCTTGCTCCGAACCAGCCTACAACCACGAGCGTGGTCACCACCGAGATCAGCACGCCATGGCGCAAGGTTGTTTGGCGGTCTTCGAGCGCATCCACGCCCGTCGCAAACAAAAGAAAAAGCTGCCCCCAGGCAGCGACGCAGGACACCCCTTCTAGCAACCCGAACTGATACAACAGCGCAGCGATGAAAACCGCAGCGCAAACCGCAGCGCCCGTAGCAGTCGCCACAATATTTCTCTGGTTCGGCGTTAGAATCCGATCCCGCATGCTTGAAAGTCTCCAGAGCTACTGATAAGCCGCCGGTTCCTCCCGCTTCGCCCTCGCCGCCGCAATGAACGCCGCAAAAATCTTCCGCGCCGGCTCCGACAGTTCGCGCTCGTCATCGTCATGCACCGACCGCTCCGGATGCCACTGTACCGCTATCACAAAATGTCCGGGCAACGTTCCTTCCAGCGCTTCAATCACGCCGTCCAACGGAGACCGGGCGACCACTCGCAGACCTTCTCCAACCACGTCGGCGGCTTGATGATGCGAAGAATTCACCGGGACGTCTCTTGCGGCACCGAGAATTTCCGCCAGCTGCGATCCCGCCTCCACTTCCACGGTATGCGCTTTCGGAACTTTGCGACCGGCCTCATGGTTGATCGAGGACTCGATGTCCTGCACCAGCGTTCCCGCACGATATACATTGAGCGCCTGCAACCCGTAGCAGATGCCGAGGATCGGCTTGCGCATCGCGTAAGCATCCTGTAGCAGCAACTCGTCTACATTTTCGCGGTTAGCATCAGCATCAGCCGTCTTCTCGTGCCGCGAGCAGGCATATTTCCGCGGATCGACATCCGCCCCGCTGCCCGGGAGCAGCACCGCATCGCAGCCCTCGATTTCCCTCAGCACCTGCGCCGCTGTCCGGTCGAGTTCGATGCGGACCGGCTCCCCTCCCGCCTGCCGCACTGCCTCTTCATACTGCGGCAGCGCTCGCTCCGCGTACTCGCGATCGCCCGAGTGCGGCACCGGGATGGCAATGCGCGGAGTGTTTACTTGCGATGCCATCTCAGCCCGCCCGCTCGATGCTGTCCAGAGTCTTGCGCTGCCGGAAGTGCCGGATCTCCATCGTGAGCGAGAGGGCTAACACAATCACCCCAACCGTGATCGCGAACGGAAACGCGATGTATCGGTACGCGTATGGCATGTTGGGCGCGACATGCTCCACCTGCGAATACACCACCGTGCCTAAAATGCTCAATAGCAGGCTGACGGCGAATGCCAGGAGGGTCACCACTGCTGTCGTCAGCAACACTCGCACTGGAATTCCGATCCATCGTGGGCGTCCCGATGTCATTGACGGCATGCTTCTAGGCTACACCAACGCCCCCGGCTATCGCGCGTCCGCCTGGTGTCGGTGCGCTACAATAAGCGCTATGTCGCAAGCCGTCTCGGCCATTACGCGCAGCCCTGCGGACATTGTCCGGACGACCCCTGTGTCCCAGGCGGCCAACGGGATCTGCTATGCGCGCGCCGGCGAAGTTGCGATTTCGGACGCCGATCTGGACCGCATGATTGCCGCCGTCCCCGTAGCTGCCGCGGCCGCCTTGTCGCGCAAGGCGTATTATTTTGTGCCCCTGACCGTAAGCCAGGGCGATGAAACGCTGATTGCCGACCGCTATGACGTCGCCCTCAGCGACAACGCAGTCTGCCACCGCAACCTGAGTCTGGGCGACTCCCAGTGTGTTTTCATTTCCACCCGCCTGATGGATGACAAATTTTCCGTTGCCTTCGAGTTCTACATCAATGTCGGCCACGCCCTGGTGGAGCGTGCCGGAGTGTCGCAGTCCTTTGCCGATATGGTCTGGCAGCAGGCCGAGGCCGGAGTGCGCGGAGAGACCTCGCTCGACGCCTGGGAGTCCCGCAAACTCGCGACCACCGCGGGTCCCGAAGCGGAGAAGTTTAAGAACGAATACTTGACCGCGACCTTTGCCGACGCGATCTCGATCTACCTGCTATCGCTATGTCTTGACGTGGACTACTACGATCTACGGGAGCGGGACTATCCTCTGCTGGCGCCCACTCCGCTGGCGGAGCGCCTGCGTAAAGTGGCGGAAACCTTCCCCCCCAGTCCTGGATTTGAATTCAACATTTATTACAAGCGGCGCGGGTCCGCATCCTGAGTTGCTGTGAAGCCCCAGTGGTCGCCTTTTCTCGCTGGATCATGTTTTTCCGCTCGATGGCTCGCCCTTTACTCCGTTACCCGAAACTCCCCATGCAGGGCGGCACTGGAGTCCCCGCCGACCCACACGTCAAACTGTTCCGGCTCCACCACCCATGTCTTCTTAATAGGACTCCAGAATCGGAGTTCGTCTTTGCCCAGCGAAAAATGCACCGTCCGTTTCGCTCCCGGATCAAGCTCCACCCTCTCAAATCCTTTCAATTGCCGCACCGGCCTCGACGCGCTGCCCGCGCGCTGATGAATATAAAGCTGTACCACCGCGTCGCCCGCCCGTTTGCCAGTATTCGTCACATCGACCGTGACATCAATCGAACCCCCGGCTCTCGCCGCTGGAGTCACTTTCAGATTGTCAAACCCGAACCCCGTATAACTTAGCCCATAGCCAAACGGATAAAGTGGCGTGCTCCGCACATCCCAATACCGCGACTTGAAATCCGGCGAAGTCTCGGGCAACTGCGTGAGGTTATGGTTGTAATAAATAGGCGTCGTTCCCGTGCTGCGCGGCCAGCTTACCGGCAAGTGCCCCGAAGGATTCGCGTCGCCAAACAGCACGTCGGCCACGCCATTCCCGCCCTGGCTCCCCGGATACCACGCTTCCAGAATCGCCGCCACATGCCCCGCCGCCCACGAAATATCCAGCGGACGTCCATTCACCAGCACCAGCACGACCGGCTTCCCCGTCGCCGCCACCGCTTCCAGCAACTCTTCCTGCCCATTCGATAGTCTCAGCGAAGCTCGCGACGCCGACTCCGCGCTCATCAAATCAATCTCGCCCAGCACCAGCACCGCCACATCACTGCCGCGCGCCAAAGCCACCGCCTCGTCGATCGCCCGCTGCGCTTCCTGTGCGGTCTGTTCTGGCTGTTCCTTCATCGCGGAAATCGGAAGATTTTCAAACGGGGAAGGAATCTCCCGCCGCAAGTTCGGCCCATGCGCGGAGGCGACCTTCACCGCTGAACCGACTTTCTCCTTGATGCCTCGCAGAATGCTGACCGTGGGCCCCGGCTTGGTCATCGAGCCCCACATCGTCAGCAGATCGGTCTCCGCGTCACCCAGCGGCCCGATCACCGCAATCGAATGAATCGTCTTGGCCGACTTATCGAGTGGCAGTAACCCTCCTTCATTGCGAAGCAACACGACAGACCGCTGCACCGCCCGCCGCGCCATCTCCTGATGAGCCGGATCGTTCAGCACCTGCCCCATGCGCGATTCGTCAATATAAGGATGTTCAAACAATCCCATGCGCACCTTCATCTCCAGAATCGGCCGCACCGCATCGTCAATCTGCTGCATCGTGATGCGTCCCTGCTCTACTTCCACGGGAAGATATTTCAGGTACGTCCCGCTCGCCATATCCATGTTCAAGCCTGCCGAAAACGCCTTCTCGACTGCATCCCGATAATCGCGAGCGTAGCCGTGCGTCACCAGGCTTCGCACCGCCACCGCATCGCTGACCACGAATCCATGAAACTTCCACGCGTCCCGCAGCACATCGTGCAACAGCCACCGGTTGCCGCTCGCCGGCACATCGTTCAGATCCATGTAGGCGCTCATCACACTGCCCGCGCCCGCATCCAGCGCGGCTTTGAACGGAGGCAGGTACACATTCCACATCAATTCTTCCGGGATATAAGAAGAGTCGTAATCGCGCCCCCCGTCAGCCGCGCCATAGCCCGCAAAATGTTTCACGCAAGCCAGCACCCGATCCGCCGCGCCCAACTGATGCCCCTGAAATCCCATCACCTGCGCCCGCGCCATCGCCGCTCCCAGATACGGATCTTCCCCCGCGCCCTCCACCATCCGCCCCCAACGCGCGTCGCGCGCAATGTCCACCATCGGCGCAAACGTCCACTGAATTCCCGCCGCCCGCGCCTCCTGCGCCGCCACCGATTGCGCATCCTCCACCATCTTCGTGTCCCACGAAGACGCCATCGCGATCGGCGCCGGAAAAATCGTATGGTATCCGTGAATCACGTCGAGCCCGAACAGAACTGGGATATGTAGCCGCGATTGCTCGATCGCCACATGCTGCAGCCGATTGATCTCCTTCGGCTCCGAAACCCAGAGCACGGATCCAGCCCCGTTCTGCTTGATCAGCTCTTCCAGGGTTTTGTCGGTAGTTTCCTTGAACTCTGGAATCGGGAAGCCTGGCAACTGCGAAAGTTGCGCAACTTTTTCTTCAAGAGTCATCTGCTTCAGCAGACTATCGGCTCGCTCGTGAATCTGCGCCTCGGTAGGAGAATTCGCCGGCGCATTCTGGCCAACCCCTTGCCCAATCTGGCTGAACGCAGCCAGCCCAATAAGAAAGTACAAACACCATCCCGACACAATTCGTTTTTCCAATCTGGGCCCCCGTTCGACAACGGTTGGCAGTATATACCTCAGCATCGGCTGAACAGGAGACTGGGTCTGAGGCGATTCAGCCGAAGATGGTTTGGAGCAGATTGCCATATCGCGAGCCACTTTCCGGACGCAACGGAGCGCGAGCGGTCTGCGATCTTCTCATTGCGAATGGGAGGACATCTGAGGCAGCAGCACGACCGAACAAGAAGTTAAGCCCCCTGACCACGTTTTGTAGTTTCCGGTTTGCTGTCAATCCAGCCTTTTGAATTACAAAACCAAAGAAAAAGAGCTGAGCGCGGCTTCTTACTAATAGTGTTGAATTCGGATTGTGGATCGTCAGTGTGGCCTCAACTTAGGCCACCGAAGAAGGTGGTCAGGTCGCCTGCGACCGCCGCTGGTTCCTCAGCCGGGGCGAAGTGCCCGCCGCGCGGAAAGACTGTCCAGCGCTGAATGTTGTATAAGCGCTCCAAATACGAGCGCGGCAGTTCGCCCTCGGGAACGGTCTGGTGCGCGAAAACACCAAATGCCGTAGGCGTTCGGACGTAGCTGGGAGCAACCGGGTGCCAGCGATTGTCCCAATAGTCGCGCATCGACGAAGTGATGCTCTGCGTCATCCAGTACAGGGTGAGCGTGGCGCAGAGGAAGTCGTCGGTCGGCGTAACGTCGCTCCACGAGTGCCACTTCTCACCCAGGTATGCCGCGAGCCCTGCCGGGGAGTCGTTGAGTCCATAGCCTACAGTCTGGGGTTTGGTGGACTGGATCGCGCTGTAGCCTCGCTCCCTCGTGTCCCAACGCCGGCTCACCGCGAGGTACGAACGCTCGGCATCGGACAGTTCCGTATCCTCAACCACTGGGGCGAGATCCGACTCCAGGGTGGTGAGATGGATCCCGACCACCGACTCGGGATGGTCTAGCGCAAGGATCGTCGTCACCCCGGCCCCAAAGTCATAACCACTCGCACCATAGCGGGAATACCCAAGCTCAGACATGAGCCGGTGCCAGAGCTCCGAGACGTACCGGTAGTTGATGCCGACTTTGGGTGGACGCGGCGAGAAACCATACCCCGGCAGGGAAGGTACGACCACATCGAAGTGATCGAGCATCGGCAGCATGTCCACATAATCGAGGAAACTGCTGGGCCAGCCGTGCGTGAGAATGAGCGGCAGACCCCTGCCTGATGCCGCACGCTGGTACACAAAGTGGATGCCCTCCCAGGTGAAATGGTTGAACGCGTTGAGCCTTCGCTCCCATCTACGCCAGTCGAACTCGTCGGCCCAGTAGGCCACGAGGCGTCGTAACCAGCCCAACTCTGTGCCCTGTTCCCAGCCAATACCGGGTATTTGGTCGGGCCATCTTGCATTGCGCAACCGTGCTCGCAGATCATTGAGCACCTCATCCGCGACGTGAATCCGAAATGGTTCCACTACCATTACCCCCGGCTGTGATCTCCAGGATGCGGCCGCGCGTGAGGCAAAGCCTCCCTTAATGTAACGGGTAATTAGAGCACCAATCCGATTGTGGGGGGGGGCCGGAATGTGACCCGCAGGTCAATGAGTCTAATCGCAATTTATTACCTACTGACCCGAGAACCAGAGTCAAGACTTTCTGTAACCTTTTCTCCCGTGGGCCGTATTGTATGAAAAGCGATGAACTTCTCGGAACTTTACGGCCGATATGCTCACGACGTGCATCGCTTCGCTTTGTATTTATGTGGAAGCGAATTCCTGGCCGAAGACCTGACGTCTGAAACATTCGTCCATGCGATGTGCGGCGCCACTGACCTGAGGCTCGGTACAGTGAAGGCGTATCTCTTTGCCATAACGCGAAATCTCTATCGAGACTACGTGGCGAGACAAGGGCGGACGGTTGCGACCGACTCATTGCCCGACCGCCACGACCCGCGACCCAGCCCCGAAGCAAACGCCCAAGATAGGCAGGAACTCCAGAACACGCTCCGCGTCATACAAAAATTGCCCGAACAACAACGGGAAGCTTTGCTGCTCGCCTTGGATGGGGAGTTGAGCTACGAAGAGATCGGCAGAATTTTGGGCTGCTCCTTGCCTGCCGTGAAGGTACGTATCCATCGCGCTCGCATGGCTCTCAAAGCAGAATTGCAGGAAAGGACTAACATATGCAAAACGTAACGCGAGACGTCATTTCGGACTTATATGTTCTTTATTCCAGTGGAGACGCGACTGCCGACAGCCGCACGCTAGTGGAAGAGTTTCTGAGCCGGGATCCTGAACTCGCCGCATCATTGAAGGAAAGCGGGGGGACCATACCAATTCTGCCGGCGCCGCTTCCCCCGGCGCATGAACTAAAGACCCTCGACCGAATCAAACGTCGATTGTTGGGACCGATCTGGCTATTGCAGCTTGCCATGATCATGAGCGGACTGGCCTTCGGACGGATCATCTCGGACACCTCCTTTGATGTTTCGCCCCGCAATTTCATCGTCACTGCGGCAATTGCTGTGTGCTTTTGGATCGGATTCTTCGTGAAGCTGATGCGCGGACGTAGAGACTTCCTGGTAAGGGTGCGATGGCCTGGTCAATGAGTGCAATCGCGATTTTACGCCAACAACTGGTTTCCAGACCTCGGGACCGCCCCGGGGCTGGAGTCGGCAGATTTCCGTCACCTCGCTGGGAACAACGTAGGGGTAGACACCGTATCCCCACAGAGGTTCACCCAAGGGAGGCATCCGATGCAATTTCGATGGTTCGGCGTCGCTGGCATCTTAATCCGTGTTTCGAGCTGTGCGCTCTGGTTTGTTCTTGTCGTAGCCACTGCGTATGCACAGGAAGTGACTGACCGGACATCGAGCAACCAACTTGCCACCCCCCTATCTGATGCGATTCGTGATTACGCCCAGCAGCACAACTTCGCGGGAAGCGTTCGCGTGCAGGAAAACGGAAAGGTTATTTACCAACACAGTTTCGGTGTCGCGGATCGGGCATTCGATGTTCCGGTAAACGACGAAACGGAGTTCAAGGTTGCGTCCATCACCAAGGCTTTCACGGCGGTCGTGGTTTTGCAGCTTACTGAAGAAGGAAGGATTGACCTAAACAAGACGATCAATGCGTACCTGCCGACATATTCTGGGGAAGCGGGCGACCGGGCGACGGTACGCAACCTGCTGAATCACACTTCGGGAATGCAGAACCTCGATGCCGGACTCACAAGCTACGAGGAAGCTCTGAAAACGGGCATCGTACATTATCAACTGCCATGCACATCGGATCAGCTGATTAGCAAGTTCTGCAGTGAAAAACTAGTCCACGAGCCAGGAAAGGTTTTCGACTACAACAATGCCGAATACTTTGTCCTGGGGAAGATTGTGGAGGCGGTTAGCGGGAAACGATTCGATAAGTCTGCGGCAGCGCATCCTGCAACCGCCGGCATGAAAGATACGGCATGGCTGACCAGCACGAAATCATAAAAAATCTTGCCGCACTTACTGCACGACAAATAAGGGCAAGATTTTCGTGAACGACATGCCCGTTTATATCGAAAATTGGTATGCGGCTGGGGCCATGTATTCGACTGCACCCGACCTGATCCGGTTCGCCAATGCCCTGTTTGGAGGCGTACTACTGAAGCCAGCCACGCTGGAGCAAATGCTTACCCCCGGTCTGAATGGGTACGGGTTCGGTTTGTGGATAGGGTTCCCGGAGTTTGGAGGCAAACATTATCGGGCAGTGAACCGACCGGGCGGAGTAATGGGAGCCAACAGTTCCTTCCGGCACTTTAGCGGAGTCGGGTTCGATGAAAGCGTGGATTGGTCATCCTGAGTAATACCAATGCGACCGATCTCGATGGTTTCTCTTGGATGATTGGCAAGAAGTTGCTCGAAAAATAACGAACTACAGTCTGACCCTTCGTGTCCCGTCTGACGAGGGCTGAGTTGTTGGTGTAATCGCGCATTCCGCGAGAGCAGTGGGGGGAGGCCGCCCAGGTGCACCACACCGTGCGCCAGTATTTGCGAGAAGTGGAAGAGCAGAACCCGGTGGAAGAGCCGGTGCACGAGCAGGATCAGGTATCGACCACCGATCCCGACTCCACCTACGCGACCAAAGGCGGCACGCCAGCGCGTCTCGGTTACTACGACAACTATCTGGTGGATAACGACAGCTGCGTGATCGTGGGAGTGCAAGCGACGGCGGCACGCATGAGTCAGGAGACAGTGGCCGCGCAAGACATGCTGACCCGCTTCGCCGAGTGGCAAGGACGAGCACCCGAATCGGTGGCGGCCGACACGACCTATGGGAATGGGGAGTTCTTACAGTGGTTGGCGGATCGGAACATCACCCCGTATATGCGAACCCGCGACAGCATCCACAGAAAGAGGAGTCCATTCTTCGGCCCCGAGCGCTTCACTTACGAACCGGAACACAATCGCTATATCTGTCCCGCAGGCCAGGTTCTCAACTATGGAGGGCGAGCTTATCGGAATCGCGCCTTCAACTACATTGGAACCCGCAAACGTTGTGGTCCGTGTGCGCTAAAAGCCCAATGCACCAGCGCCCCTTTTCGATCTCTGAACATCCACCAGCAGGAACCCGCGCGGAAACGCGCCCGGGAGTTAGCCAACACACCAGAGTTTGCCCAGGCACAACGACAGAGGAAGAAAGTAGAAGCTTTGTTTGCGGAACTCAAGAACCAGATCGGACTACGTCGCCTGCGCCTGCGGAGATTGAAATTTGTGCGGGAGCAGTTCTTCCTGGCCGCGGCGGCGCAGAACATCAAGCGATTGGTGCGATTCCTCAGCCAACCGACCACGCCGGTCCTGCCGGCCACCGCGTAGCTTGGGAGAGTAAGAGAGCGCGAGAGCGGAACACTCACCCAAAAAATTGCTCGCTAAGCGAGTTTTTCAACACCCACAGGCCTTTACACCAACAACTGCTCCCCCCGCGACCTCGCCAAATTGTTGGTGAAATGGCGATGTAAGGCCAATTGTGGAACTGTCGTTCACGGCTTGTACCGGCCGCGCACAAGTTCCCCGGTGCGAGCTGCGGCCTCGTTCAGCATCGCCCCAGACTGGTGCTCGGTGGAGTCAGATGTGATCGTCCGGTCAGTAACCTGCCGTCCCGCTGCTACTCTGAAGATTGTGAGTTGAAGGCCCACATAGTTTGGTCGGGAAGGATTGTAAATATCTTTGCCGGGTCGGACTGGGACTGGAATTGTCGTTGCGGGCGGGGGTGAAAGTTCCTCGACGCGCAGGTCCCGGAATCTGGTTATGACAACAAAGTCACAGTTTTTCTCGGCCCCTTCTCGAAGAGCTGTCTTTAGCGACACCGAACTCAATTCGACCACTTCAATCGTTCTGGGGTCGTTTGGTACATTGCGCAATTCTCTTAGTCTCGCGACAAGAAGAGGCTTTGGGGAAAGAGTTGTGTACTCAGGATCAGCTCTGTCCGACCCCGAAGCAGGCATCGGGATGGTACGTGTAACTCCGACGCGGATGTTGTGGGCGGCGGTGATCTTCTCGTCCATGTCTTGTGCCAACAGACACGATCCGAGGAAGGGAGAAGGAAGAAGCAGCAGAGCGAAGACCAAGAAGCGGACTACGCTAGCTTTAGCTGCGATCAGCGGACGATCCTGAAAACGGCCAGCCATGAGATTCCTCCTGGGCATCTTCCACCTAATTGTCCGATGCGGCCTGCAGCCAAGGTTGTTGCATGAGCGGCAGGTTCCGGGCCGAATTCTCCCCAGTACCCACTACGGTCAATTGTCCTGCCCAGTATTCTCCAGAGAGAATACACGCCACTAGATCGAAGGAGCACAACTGTTGTAATCAGATGGGATGAGAAGGCCGGTCTCCGGCGGGATGCTGTACGCTCCCAAGTTATCGACGTGCTCAAGGCACAGACAAAAAGGAGACCGGCAATGAAGAAGGTTAGCACCGCAGCGGCAAAGCAGAGCAAGAATTTCTCCGAGCAGAAGCTGACGATCGGGCTGGATCTGGGCGATCGATCGAGCTGGTATTGCGTGCTAGAGGAAGCGGGCTCGATTGTCTTGGAGCAGAAACTGAGCACGACTCCGAAAGCCCTGAAGGAAGTATTCGGCGCCATGCCGCGCTGTCGGATCGCGCTGGAAACGGGAATGCATTCGCCGTGGGTAAGCCGAGTGCTGAGCGAGTTAGGGCACGAAGTGATCGTGGCGCATGCGCGCAACGTGCGGCTGATCGGGGAGAGTCGAAAGAAAGATGACCGGCTGGACGCACAGACGCTGGCGCGGTTGGCCCGGATCGATCCGCAGTTGCTGTCTCCGGTGAAGCATCGCAGCGCGAAAGCACAAGCGGATCTGACGGTGATCCGGGCACGAGCCGGACTGGTGCGAGCGCGGACAGCGCTGGTGAACACGGCCCGGGGACTGGCCAAAAGCTACGGCGAGCGACTGCGCGGCTGCAACGTGCGCAATATGAATCCGGAGAAAGCGGAAGGGCTGAGTCCGGAACTGCAGGCTGCGCTGGAGCCGTTGCTGGCGGCGATCGAGTCGCTGAGCGAGCGCATCTGCGAGTGCAACGAGCGGATCGAAGAACTGGCACAGGAAAGCTACCCGCAGGTGGCGCTGCTGAAACAGATCAAGGGAGTGGGCACGCTGATCGCGCTGACGTTCCTGCTGACGCTGGAGGACGCGCACCGCTTCCGCAAGAGCCGCGACGTGGGCTGCTATCTGGGGCTACAGCCGGGACGAAGAAACTCGGGACAGAGCGAACCGCAGATGCACATCAGCAAAGAAGGCGATCCCTATCTGCGAACCTTGCTGGTGCAGGGTGCGCATCACATACTGGGTCCATTTGGAGCAGACAGTGACCTGCGGCGCTGGGGCTTGAAACTGGCGGAACGGGGCGGGAAGAACGGAAAGAAGCGAGCGATCATCGCCACGGCACGCAAGCTGGCGGTGTTGTTGCATCGTTTGTGGGTGAGCGGAGAAGTCTACGAACCGTTGCACAACAGCCAGCAGAGGCCGTTGGCAGTCGCAGCATAAAGGCAAAAACATCCCTGAAGAAAGGAAAGTCAAAAGCCAAGACGCCGAGTTCCGGTGACTGCGTTAATCGCCTGGCCCAACTTCTATCTTTGCGCTGGAAGAGAGGTCGATAATCAGGTGGCAGCACCGGCTGAAACGAGAACACCCAACTTGCACCGGGCGAACAAAATCGTTCATTGAAGAGTGCGGATGGAAGGGTGGCGACAGTGCTGGCACTCGGCAGAAAAAATAACCGTGACCAACCTAAACTACCAAGAATCGCCTTGACTCCGACCGGCCTTCTCATGGAAGGCGATTTCACCAATTACGCTGGCGAGGTTGGTGACAAGCCGTCCTCGTCTCGCAATAAGAGTCCCTCGCCAATTTCGGAGTCAGTTCCGTCCCCGAACTCCACCGTGTACGTTCGAGACGACTCCGAGCCATTGATCGCCACTACTGCACCGGTGCGGCCCTTGTGCTCCCCGCCCGAGACTCGCACCGAGTCGCCGTAGTCGAATGCTGGATTGTGTCTCACGGGAGCATGATAACTGTTGTAAACAGGCGTGGGTGTTGAAAAAGTCACGTCAATTAGCGGGATGAAGTTCAGCAGAAGCATGTTAGAAGAAGGCATTCGTCCATGCTCTGTTTGATTCTCATGGTCGGAGGCCTGCTGATCATGATGGGGCAACACGACCGCTCGGAAGCGCTGTTCTACTACTTCCGCCTGGAAGATCAGGTTCCTGAAACCCACCTGCTACGGCTGATCGACAAGCACAGGCGATTTCACCAACTACTCCCCTCGGGCTGGGGCGGAATGTGACCCGCTGGTCAACTAGTGAAAGCGCGATGTTTCGCCAGCTATTTCTGTCGGTCAGGCTAAACTCATCAGATATGTAGGGTTTGAATTGTCCAGCAAGTGAAATCAGACGTCCTTAATCTCTCCAAAAGGGGTTGCATATGACGGGGAAACAAGCCCTGCTGCTCGGGGCATCGTTGCTTGCATCATTGTTGTTTTGGCCCCAGCGTGTCGCTGCCGAATCGGTCGGAGACCCCATTGTCCGGATAGCAGAACTAGAGATTGATCCGGGACAGCTTGAAGCCTACAAACTCGCTCTCAAAGAAGAAATCGAGACTTCGATTCGGGTTGAGCCGGGCGTCTTGACGCTGTATGCGGTTGCGCTTAAAGAGCATCCTGAACAGATCAGATTGTTCGAGACCTACAGGGATACAGCGGCATACGAATCGCATTTGCTGAGTCCGCATTTCAAGAAATACAAAGATCGGACGCGGCAGATGGTGAAACTTCTTAGGCTAGTCGAAACCGAGCCCATTCTGCTCGGCTCAAAATCGAGGTGACCTCTGCGACCGATTTGCTAGAGTTGCTGTGTACTTGGCGTAAACAGGCGTGCCTGTTGAAAAACTCCCTTTTCGTCCCAAACAGCCAAAAATTGAGGATAGAAAATGTCTAGGAAATCCGAGAAGATCGCGTTTATCGCGTCCTGACGCGATCTTATTTTTGCGATTTTCACTGCAAGGAGTTTTTCAACACCCACAGGCGATTTCACTAACTACTGCTCAAGGGCCAGCCAGGCCGGGTTGTTGGTGTAACCGCGATATTACGCCAACAATCGACAGAACCGTGCCGTTGCCCTACCATTTCTGGCTTCGATGGTTCCGCTCTACGACAGCTTGTAGGGCTGACGCACCCCACTCTCCGTGACCTCGGCACTCTCCCTGATCGGGCTTTCCTAGAGATGGGTCTCAAGCCTTTCGACAAAGACCAAGCCGTCGATCTTCTGGTCGCCCGCGGATTGCCGAAAGTGAGCGGCCCGCTCTCCGCACTCTTGGAGACGTTTCCTAGCTTCTCGAAGCGTTGGAAGGAACATATTGCTTACTGGGCCGGTGAACCGGCGGGCGACTATAACGATATGGCCGAGTTCGTCCACTTTGTCGTTGAGGATTTGTACGAAAAGGGGGCGATTGATGAGACACGTCGAGTGTTCGAGTGTCTAGAGAGGCTGTTTGCAACGGGGAATCAGGACGACAGAAACCTCATCGGATTAGGCTTCTTTGAAACATTGCAGAACTTCGCCTCATGGCGACCCTATGGCAACACGGTCTTTGAGCAGTTCTTCGGACCAATGTCGCAACAGGTTTGGAAAGAAATCAGCCAAATGTGGAGAGGTAAGTCCAGCTTGATGGATGTAATCAGGTCGGAGAGAAATACTCCTCCAGAATAAAATCGCGATCATTGTTGACGTAAACCTGCACGAAGGACAGTCGAGATTCCGCAGGAAATCCCGATTTGAGCGATGCCCCGTTTCGATCTTGTAGTGGCTGCCTTAGCGGAAACGTGCGGCTGTTTCAATCCGCGTTGCCCTGATTTATCCTTGCCTGTCTTCGAGGACCACCCGTGATCAAACGACCTGTCTCGATTTCCCTCTGCGCCCTTCTGTTCTCATTTGCACTTCACGCCCAACCCGTCGACCCCGCCATGTATCAAGACCTGCACTGGCGGATGATCGGCCCCTTCCGCGCTGGACGTACCGTCTCCATCTCCGGCATCCCCAGCCAGCCGAACGTTTTCTACATGGCTCCCAACAACGGAGGCGTCTGGAAGACCACCGACGCAGGCCGCACCTGGAATCCCATCTTCGACGACCAGCCCACCGGCTCCATCGGATCTCTAGCCATCGCCCCCTCAGACCCCGACATTATTTATGTGGGCAGCGGCGAAGGCCTGCGCCGCCCCGACCTCTCCGTCGGCGACGGCATGTACAAATCCACCGACGCCGGACGCACATGGCAGCATCTCGGCCTTCGCGACGCCCAACAGATCTCCTCCATCATCGTCGACCCCAAAGACCCCAACCGCCTCTTCGTCGCCGCCCAGGGACACCCCTACGGCCCCAACCCCGAGCGCGGCATCTATCGCTCGCTCGATGGCGGCCAGACCTTCCAAAAAGTTCTCTACAAAGACGAAGACACCGGCGGCATGGATCTTGTTTTCGATCCCCGCAACTCGCAAACAATTTTCGCCAGCATGTGGACCTCGCGCCGTCCGCCCTGGACCGTAGGCGGCGGCTACACAGGAAAAGGCAGCGGCCTGTATAAATCCACCGACGGCGGCAACACCTGGCAACAACTAGTCCACGGATTGCCCGGCCCTGATGAAGGCATTGGCCGCATCGGCCCCGCCGTTTCTCCGAGCGATCCCGACCGCATGTACGCCTGGGTCAACGCGAAAAAAGGCAGCGGCATCTATCGCTCCGACGACGCCGGACAAACCTGGCAGCAGATGAACCACGAAGAACGCGTCTGGGGACGCGGCGACGACTTCGGCTGCGTCCGCGTCGATCCCAGAAACAAAGACGTCATCTACGTAGCCAACACCTCCACCTACAAATCCACCGACGCCGGGAAAAATTTCACCGCCATCAAAGGCGCCCCCGGCGGCGACGACTACCACACCATCTGGATCAATCCCGATAACCCCGACATCATCGCCATCGCCGTCGACCAGGGCGCAACCATCAGCGTGAACGGCGGACAGACCTGGAGTTCCTGGTACAACCAGCCCACCGCGCAGTTCTATCACGTCATCACCGACAACCAGTTCCCCTACTGGGTCTACGGCGGACAACAGGAAAGCGGCAGCATCGGCACCGCCAGCCGCAGCGACTTCGGCGAGATCACTTTCCGCGATTGGACGACAGTAGGCGTGGAAGAATACGGCTATGTAGCTCCCGATCCGCTGCATCCTAATTTGATCTATGGCGGCAAAGCGACAGTCTTCGACCGCAACACCGGCCAGACCCGCGACGTTTCACCCGTAGTGCTGCGCACCGGACAATACCGCTTCAACCGCACCGCGCCGCTACTGTTTTCGTCCGCGGATCCGCACATCCTCTATCTAGGATCGAACGTCCTCTTCTCCACTCGCGACGGCGGCAACAGCTGGCAAATCATCAGCCCCGACCTGACCCGCGAAGATCCCGGCGTGCCCGCCACACTAGGCCAATTTGTAGAAGCCGACCCCGCCCAAGGCAAGCATCGCGGCGTGATCTATTCCATCGCCCCCTCGCCGAAAGATGTCAACCTCATCTGGGCCGGCACCGACGACGGCCAGATTCAAGTAACTCGCGATAGCGGTAAGAACTGGCAAAACGTAACTCCGCCCGATTTGACTCCGTGGAGCAAAGTCGCCCAGATGGACGCCTCTCATTTCGACCTGACAACCGCCTACGCCGCCATCAACCGCTTCCGCTTGGACGACCTCCATCCTTATATCTACCGCACCCACGACGGCGGCAAGTCCTGGCAGAAGATCGTCACCGGCCTTCCCGACGACCCCGTCAACACCGTCCGCGAAGATCCCGAGCGCAAAGGCCTTCTCTTCGCCGGAACCGAGCGCTCCGTCTACGTCTCCTTCGACGACGGCGATCACTGGCAATCGCTGAAGCAAAACCTTCCGCCCACATCGATTCGCGACCTGGTAGTGCACAACGACGACGTCGTAGTCGGCACCCACGGCCGCTCTTTCTGGATTCTCGACAACATCACCCCCCTGCGCCAGGCAGCCGCGCAAGTCAGCACCGCGGCATACCTGTTCGCGCCGCAAATGACTTATCGTGTCCGCCGCAATAACAACACCGACACTCCCCTGCCTCCAGAAGAGCCAGCCGGACAGAATCCTCCCGACGGCGCCATGATCGACTACTGGCTGAAGGCCGCATCGTCTAGCCCAGTCGTTTTGGAGATCCGCGATTCCGCCGGCACTCTAGTCCGCCGCTTTTCCAGCGACGACAAACCGCAGCCCGTCAACCCGAAGGACCTCAATGTCCCAATGTACTGGGTGCGTCCAGCGCGCGTGCTTTCGGCCGCCGCAGGCATGCACCGCTTTCTCTGGGATCTCCATTTCCCAGCGCCCGATGTCCTCCAGCACGAGTATCCAATCTCCGCCATCGTTCACGACACGCCACGTTATCCCTTGGGCGCCGCGGCCTTGCCGGGACAATACACCATCTCTCTCACCGCAGACGGCAAGACCTACACGCAGCCTCTGCTCCTCCAAATGGACCCGCGCGTCAAGACATCGCCAGCCGACCTGCGCCGCCAATTCGACCTCGACCAAAAAATCGCCGACGCCCTCCACCGCGACTACCAGGCCATCCAACAAGTCCGCAGCCTGCGCGCGCAATTGAAGTCGCTGACCGATCGCAAGCCCAGCCAAGAGGTGGCCGCAAAAATCGCGGCCCTCGAAACCCAAGCCGCCGCCCTGGAAGGCGAAGAAGGCGCCACCTACCTGACCACTCCCGAAGGCCGCAGCCTGGTCCGGCTGAACAGCGGCCTGGGAACGTTACTCAGCGCCCTGGACAGCGCCGACGCCGCTCCCACCACCCAGCAGTCCGCGATGTTCGTGGAGTTAGATAAGGCCGTAACCGAGCAACTTTCGACCTGGGAACAGATGAAATCCAAAGAAGTATCAGCCTTGGACGCAACCCTGAAGCAATCCGGATTGCCCACCCTCAACCTAACCCAGCAACTCCCTGGGCCATCCGACGCAGCCCAAACCACCTCGCAAGACCGCGACCGAGACCTGGAATGACAACGGCACCCTGATCCAGTAACAGATCTTGTGGCGCGGGCGCCCTCGCCCGCGTCTTCATACCGGTCCGACCGCGTCAGGTTCCATATCGGGACATTCGAGTCAACCGTGCCGCCGATTTGGGGCACCCGCCTCCCCCCCGGACTTCTAGAATCATCGTCTGAACCCACGGACGTCGCCCAAATCTTTGGGCTCAAAGGACTTACAGTCAAAATCCAGACAGCAAACGACTTGTGCGGGCTAAAGTCCGCAGTCACAGGTGAGTTAGAACGGTTAGCTTGCAGGATGCTATCGGTCAAGGGAATACGATTCTTGGTTCTGGGTGCGGTTAACTGCACCACTACCTGATTCGTTCCGGTCAGGAGCGCTTTGTGCGCAATAATTAGGCACCGGGTTAATTCTGTGTTGCTGCGTTTTCTGTTGGACTACTCTTCTTGCGTGTGTTCTGACATAGAGGTTGCGAGCCAAAGTCTCCCCTGCCTATTTTTGCGTTCTACAATCAGAACAAGCTTCTGCAAGGAATGAATCTCGACAAACTAGATCGTCGACAACATTCCAGTGGGGCTTGCCTGCCCCTTCGTTCTTGACACATGTCTTAACTTTAGTTATTGTATTAGTCACACATATGGCTCCCGACGAATACACAAAGGCGTTCGACAAGGCGTTGGCCGACCTCGAAGATCGGGTTCAGCGGCGCGATCTCCTGAATGCAGAAATTGCTGGCCTGAGGGAAACGGTTCGCGTTCTGTCCAACCGAGTTGCCTTGCCTCCTGACAAAGGAAAACGTTTGGCCCAAGTCTTGGCGTTGGTGGACTACGCAACCCCTAGTCTCACGGATTCCATCCGCTCTCTCTTGGCCCGGGGTCAACCCAAAGAGATGACCGCAATCGAGGTGCGTAATGCCTTGGAGGACTCCAATTTTAACTTCGATGATTTCAGCAATTCTCTCGCAGCTTGTCACGCCGCTTTGAAGAGGATGCTCAATGATGGCGAGGTTGAGGCGGGCACGCCGAAAGAGGGAAAAGCTTCTTATAAGGCGACAGTGTTCAAGTTCTCTAGATTACCCGGACACTTGGCTAGTAGCACATTCGCGAAACAGTTGATGACCGAACATCAAACAACGCAGCAGGAAACAACTGAAGCGCCTCACCCCTTGAACAGATTGAAGCCTAGAAGGAAGAGTCCGATTTACGGTTAATGACTTTGGCGTTAAATGCGAAAGCCCCGCGCTACCGGGGCTTGCAGGAAGGATGAAACCAGCATGACGATCCTAATCACGATCACAGTTGCTGCCGGTTACACCGTAAATATCACGGTCGAACCACCACCGTAAATCCTTAGCAAACAAGGCCCCGCTTCCTGCGTCAACAGGTTGCGGGGCTAATCCAAATAGCCCTCGATCCAAGCCCAATCTCATTGTGGCGGTTCTCCGCACAGAAATCAAGCGAGGAAACGCCAAGACATATGTCAGGTGCGAGCAATAAACCTGCAAGAAGTCTAGGTTTTCGGTAAGGACCAGATTCAATGCGGGTGTCGCACTTCTTGCAAATCCACATTCTCCAAACCCGCTCTCAAGCTTCGGTGCACTACCCATCAGGCCGAGGGCGGCGTGGTGCTAAAATAGCCGCCCTATGTCCCCCGCTGTAACCATTCCTCCGCGCCGCTCGCTCGTCTTATTCGCCTTACTGGCGGTTGTCATGGTTTTTCTTTCCTATGTCTTCATCTTACTTTTGGCGGCCGCGTGCGTGTATCTGCCCTGGCTCGTTATCAGCAACACATCAAATTTCCAGGCCTTGGTGCTGTTTTTAGGGGGCGTAGTTGTTGCCGCGGTCATGCTATGGTCGCTGCTTCCCCGCCGCGACAAGTTTGCAGCCCCCGGCCTGAGGCTCGAACCGGCGGAACATCCTCAATTATTCGCCGAGATCGGAAACATCGCCGGTACTCTAAAAGAACCTTTGCCGCGCGAGGTATATCTCATCGGCGAACCCAACGCCTGGGTCGCCGACCGTGGCGGGCTGATGGGCATGGGAAGCCGTCGCATCATGGGGCTCGGCTTGCCGATTCTCGCTGCGCTAAATGTGTCTCAGTTCCGCGCCATCCTGGCTCACGAATTCGCCCATTATTATGGCGGCGACACCAGTCTCGGACCCTGGCTCCATCGCACCCAGATGGCGATGGTTCGGACCTTTAAGAACATCGGCTCCATCGGACGAATGCGTCTGCCGGTAGCGATCGCACTGTTGTACAGGGTCGTGTTTGCAGTCCTCCATTGGTATTGGTTGTTGTTTCTTCGGGCGATTAACTTCGTTTCGCGCAAACAGGAGTATCGTGCCGACGAACTAGCGTGCATTGTTGCCGGTCCGACCTCACTGGTCAGTGGACTTCGCGGGGTCCATGCCTCCGCCCTCGCCTGGCCTGCGTACTGGAAAACGGAAGTGGCGCCGATGCTCAACTCCGGCCGATTGCCATCGATCACCGACGGATTTTCGCAATTCCTCACCGCCCCCACCATCGCCAAAGGCGTGAAGCAAGGACTGGATGAGCAAATCCGTGATGGCAAGGCAGACCCTTATGACAGCCATCCTCCCTTGTGTGATCGCATCTCCGCTGCCGACCGGCTCTCCCTCGATTCTCCGGAGCAGGACCGCCGGCCCGCCTGGATCTTGCTCGGCGACATGAGCCTGGCGGAACTGAACTTTCTTCACGCTCTAAATCCCGACTTGCCAAAGAACGCTTTGCAGCCTGTGTCCTGGGAAGAAAGTGCCAGCGCGGTGATCATCCCCAACTGGATCGAAGTGGTTGCGGAATATGCTGATCAGTTGCAGGGAATGACGATCGGGAACCTTCCTGAGACCCTCGGAAAGATTCCTGCGATTGCGGCGAATATGCGCGACCCAAAAGGCATGCTGCTGACCCCAGAGCAAAGAGTGGCCGGAGCGCGCCGTCTGGTAGCCACTGCCTTTGCTCTGGCGTTGGTTAACAACGGGTGGACGCTCCACTCCCTGCCCGGAGTCTTCCACCTGGAAAGAAATGGTGAGCAACTGCAACCTTTTGAACTAATCGTGCAACTCTCCGACGGCGTGATTCGAAACGAAGCGTGGATCGACATATGTTCCAGGTACGAGATTGGCAGCATCGAACTAACTCCCCCAACACCGGTAACTACTACCCCGCCGAATACAGCCTGATCGGTCAACTAGGCCTAAAATCCCGCCATACCCGGCCCAGCAAGTCGACCTTAGCCGCCTTCCTCCGTGACCTCCGTGTCCCCTGTGGTAAAAGTTTTTGATTGTCGTCGCCATCACCCCTATCCCCATAGGAACGTTCTAACTTCTGCAATCGCCCTCGGCCGACCAATAAATCCCTTACCACCCGGCCAACACCTATGCCACAATAAGCAACATAGGATTCCCCACGAGCCGTGCTGGACGGGGGGTTTCGTCAACACGAGCAGCAAAGCGGGCTCTTTTGAACCAGTCATTTACCCTCGATCGCGAGTCCTTCGAGAAGTTTCTCGCTGCAGCCTCGCTCGTTCAATCACTGCAACAGCCCGCTTCCAATAAATCCGGGGAGTCTACGCCTCCCTTGCTCCAGTATTCGCTCGAAACTTTGCGCGCGGTGGATTCCGGGACGCTGGATCTCCAGTCCGCATTGGAGCGAGTGTCCGCCCTGGCCCTGCAAATCCTGGATGCCCAGGGCGCCGTTGCGTGGCTGTTCGACAGCGAGCAGTTGATTTGTCGCGCCGCTACGGGCACCACCCTTGACGACGATCAGGTCCGAACCGCCTTGCGGGCGAGACTCCAGTCGGGGGGTGCATTCGAGACCAACTCACCGTCGACCCTGGATTTGACGCGCACCCTCGACAACTATTCCGGCACACTCGGGTCGTCGCTTGCCATTGCTCTTCTTCCGGGTCGAGGAATGGCGGGCGCCCTGGCCGTCTTTGCGGACCCGTCGCGTACTTTCACCGAACGCGACTATGCCAACCTGCGTCAGCTGGCTGGCCTGGCACAGTACGTATTGGCAAAATGGATCGCGGCACAGGAGCAGAACTCAACCGACGATGCACAAGAACGGGATTGGAAGACAGGCTCCATTCGTGCCTGGCATGCGCGATTGTTGAGTGAGCATGGTTCCACCGTACCCTTCCTCCGGGATGCTCCTCGTCCTCCTCTTCACTCCCATGTGACGGAGCCGGTCACGGTTGGGCAAAGCCGGACCGAAGCTCCTCCGGTCGAAACTGCTGCGATATCCGCTCCAGCCTTGCATGCTCGCACCCACGGCGTCTGGAAACAATTGCGACAAAGACTGGAACCCCTGCGGCGGTTGCCGGCCGCTGCGTCGGACATAACCGGTCGCCTTCTCCAGCACGGCCGCAGGATGCGTATCCCGTGGGCGATCGTTGCCCAGGCAGCTCCCGCCGTTGTTATTCTGGCGGTGATGTCCTTTTTTGTCGGGCTGCTTACCGGTGGTCGGCGGCCATTATCCGTCGGTCCTCTGAATCCGGTCGCCGAAGCTTCGGCCCAACCCATCGCTCCGATCGCTAAAGATAAAGATACGCCAACCGCGGCCCTTAAAACGCCAGTCATTCTCGCTGCCAGCAAACCGCCCGTTGCTCCCGCCGAAACCAGTCATCGCCGGACGACGGACCGTGAAACGGCGTCGACCATCGCTGAGCTCAGCAAGTATGAAGTGGGGAGCTTGCGTCGGGTCGCCGATTATGGCGATGAGCAGGCTGCCTTCGAATTGGGAATGCTCTATGAATTAGGGCGCGGCCTCCCGCAGAACTGCAAGACCGCCGCCGCTTGGGTGACCAAGGCCGCGCAAAGCGGCTACCCGCCGGCGGAATACAATCTCGGCCTCCGCTACCGGGACGGAGACGGCGTGACCACCGACCCGCAGCAAGCCCAAAACTGGCTACGCAAAGCCGCCGCACACAAGAATGCAAACGCCCAGCACGCGCTGGCCGAGTTCTCCCTTTCCAGTTCCGCGGCTCCTTCTCAATCAACGCCCTGACCATCTTCCGCCGCCTCCGTCGGTTGAGAATTGACTTTCGTCAATGCGCCGCTGAAGCTACGCGCTAGAATTCTCCCAGCCTCATGGACCTCGGCCGCATCGCTGCCTTGCTTCACCCCTTTGTTGACAAGGAAATGCTCTCCGCAGTGCAGCTCCAGCAAATATCGACGTACATCGATCTATTACTGCGCTGGAACGCCCGCATCAACCTGACCGCCATCCGCGATCCCGAAGAGATCATCTCCCGCCACTTCGGAGAATCCCTCTTCCTGGCCCGCCACCTGTTTCCCGAGCCCGATGTGGCGCGGGCGCCCTCGCCCGCGTCCCTCTCAACCATCCTCGACATCGGCAGCGGCGCCGGCTTCCCCGGACTCCCCGTGAAAATCTGGGTTCCCGCCATCTCTCTCACCCTGGTAGAGGCGAACCACAAGAAAGCCGCCTTCCTCCGCGAAGTGATCCGCGCCCTTACATTGACGGACGTAAATGTAATCACCGCCCGCGCCGAAACCCTGATCGGCACCCACCCCCCCGCCCACGTCGTCACCCTTCGAGCCGTAGAGCATTTTGAAAACATCCTCCCCACCGCCGTAAGCTTGGCCTCTCAAACGGGCCGCTTGGCCCTCCTGATCAGCTCCGCACAGCTCTCGTCCCTCTCAAACCTACCGCGCAAGCTGATGTGGGCCTCACCCATCCCAGTGCCGCAATCCGATTCCAGGGTGTTGTCAATAAGTGTTCCACTATAGATTGTGGGACATACTCCGGTCTTTAATCCATCCTTCCGGGCTACAGCTTCATTATTTCTGCCGGTTTCAGGCATAAAGTGGTAAATATATTACATTCTCACTGTGAGACGTATAAAACGTTCCACGTGGAACGTTTTCCATTACGCAATCCGAAGAGGAAATTCACACAGTTCTCGGGCTTTTCTCCCATGCCCCCAGATGAACAGAATGTTCCACGTGGAACATTGTCCCCCGCGCAAAATTACAAAACGTTCCACGTGGAACACTATGCACCAAAATGCGGCATTGCTTTCACAAGCGGGTTGGAACTATTCTGGCGCGCGAGATTCTCCTCACAAAATCATGGGACGCATTATCGCGGTTGCCAACCAGAAGGGTGGCGTCGGCAAGACGACGACTGCCATCAACCTTGCCGCTTCCATTGCTGCGGCGGAAGTTAATACGCTGCTGGTGGATTGCGATCCGCAGTCGAATGCCAGTAGCGGCATGGGGCTGCGCAAAGATCCCGACCGGATCTCGACATACGACGTCATCATGGGCGCGGCCTCGGCCGAAGAGGCGCTTCAGCTTACGGAGCTTGAGCAGCTCTGGGTGATTCCTTCGCACAAGAATTTGATTGGCGCGAACCTGGAGCTGGTTGAGGTGGAGCGGCGGGAGTTTCGGCTTCGGGATGCTCTGGCTACGTTAGCGGATCGGTTTGAATTCATTGTGCTGGATTGTCCTCCGGCGCTGGATCTGCTTACGTTGAATGCGTTGGTGGCGGCGGACTCGGTGCTCATCCCGATGCAGGCGGAGTACTTTGCTTTGGAGGGAGTCAGCGAGTTGCTGGATACGATTGAGAGGATTCGGGCGGCGCTCAATCCTACGCTGGCGGTCGAGGGCGTGGTGCTCACGATGTTTGATGAGAGGACCAACCTGGCGCAGCAGGTGGCGGAGGAGCTTAAGAAATATTTTGGGGAGAAGTTGTGCACTACTACGATCCCGCGGAATATCCGGTTGGCGGAGGCGCCCAGTCATGGGAAGCCGGCGCTGCTGTATGACGTGAGGTCGCGGGGGGCGGAGAGTTATATCCGGCTGGCGAAGGAGTTGCTGGAGCGGTATGCGGCTTCGCGGGATGCTTCGGCGGGGGCGGCATAGATCGATACATATGAATATTTACGTACATCAATGTTTGGATTGGATTGCAGAGGTCAGAAGTCAGATTGCAGAAGTAAAGGCATTCGGGGAGATACATGGCTATGGCGATTCCGGCTGAGAAAGTTGCGGTTGAGAAGTTTGCGGAGAAGTTGGTTGAGAAACGACGGGCTTTGGGGCGGGGGTTGGAGTCTCTGTTGCCGGGGCCGCGGGTCGTGTCGGCGAACGACCCCACCCTTGCGCAAAGTGCGCGCAAGGATGGGGCACCCTCGGGGGTCTTGGCCGCGACGACTGCGCTGGAGGAAAGCGCCGGCGCTACGGTCGAAGGCGCGGGGTCGGTCGGCAGCGTGGCCGGTCAGGGTTCAACGACAGTGGATTTGCAGGCTATGGCTGCACGGCGTATGCCGGACGGGGTACCGGTGTTGGAGTTGGCGCTGGATGTGATCGACGACAATCCGCACCAGACGCGGCTGGAGTTTGACGAAGAGTTCCTGCGGGAACTGGCGGAGTCGATTCGGGTGCAGGGGGTGATTCAGCCGATTGTGGTGCGTCCGGGGGTGGAGGGGCGGTATGTGCTGATCCTGGGCGAGCGGCGTCTGCGGGCGTCGAAGATGTTGGGGAAGACCTCGATTCCGGCGATCGTGAAGCGCGTTTCGGAGCAGCAGGCGGCGGAGATGACGATCGTCGAGAACCTGCAACGCGAGGATCTCGATTGCCTGGAGCAGGCGGAGGCCTTCCACAGTCTCAGCGAGGAATTCGGGCTGACGCAGGAGGAAATCGGCAAGCGGGTGGGGGCGTCGCGGGAGACGGTGTCGAATTATCTGCGACTGCTCAAGTTGCCGGCCGATGTGAAGACGTATCTGAACCGCGGCTTCCTTACCTATAGCCATGCGCGCGAGCTGCTGGCGCTCGAGGACAACGCGCAGATCTCGAAGCTGGCCACGCTGGCGGTGAAAAAGAGAATGTCGGTGCTGCAACTGGAAGACGAAGTAATGAACCTGCACTTTCCACGGAACGTGGGGGAGGACCGGGCTCCCAACAGCCCTCCGCGCGCGGTGGATCCGAATGTGCGGGCGGCGCAACGGTCGCTGGAGACCGTTCTTGGGATGCGGGTGCGGATTCGGGACCGTAAAGGGAAAGGGAAGATCACGATCGAGTATGGGACGCTGGAGGATTTTGACCGCGTGGTGGGGATGCTGAAGGGGAAGTAGGCGAAGGGGCTCTTAGCTCTTAGCTGTTAGCTCTTAGCTCTTAGCTCTTAGCTCTTAGCTCTTAGCTCTTAGCTCTTTGCTCTTTGCTCTTTGCTCTTTGCTCTTTGCTTTTCGTTCTTGGAATCTAGATAGTAAAAAGTGGATCAGGACCTCGCC
This sequence comes from uncultured Acidobacteriota bacterium, assembly GCA_963799305.1. Lineage (GTDB taxonomy): Bacteria > Acidobacteriota > Terriglobia > Terriglobales > Acidobacteriaceae > Acidiflorens. The sequence goes on from CAWCWX010000014.1 coordinate 619,037, forward strand.
TCTGGGTAAACATTCCGGGTTGAATCCCTTCGTGTGCTGTGTTCGTTCGGGGCTTGAGTGGGATTTCGGATGAAGCTCTTGCTCAGGGTGGTTCCTTCCAAATGACCCGAAGCGATGCAGAACCATCTGAGTAACAAGTGGGAAAATCTCCCGAGTTTGCCGGGAAAACGTCCCCCACTTCCCCGGGGTTTCCCCCAACAACAGTTAAATAAGTCGGCGGCGCTATAAGCAAAGGGATCGGCCTTCTTTTCGGTCGCCAGGAAAGCGGATCCTTCGCTCGTCCTCGGCTCCGCCTCCGGACGGCTCAAGGATGACAGTTAACGAAGGTCACAGGCTCTGAGGATTGTGGATCACCCGTCTCAGAGAGTGACACGTGCGGCAACCGGCACAGCACAATCGTCCGATGTCATGTTTTGACATTGTGCGCTACGGGGCATAGCGTTAGCCGGTCAGCAAATCTTGTTCCAGGAGTCATACCAATTGAGAATCCGACTGGTGTGTTTGGTGGTGAGTTGTCTGTGCGTAGCTGCGGCCTTTGCGCAGAACGGGTCGAGTACGCAAGAGATTAACGCTCAGAATGCCAACAATGTTTGCCGTATTTACTTCTCCACGCCCAAGCCCGGCATGGATCAACAATATGAAGCCGGACGAAAGAAACACATGCAGTTCCATCGCGCACAGAAAGACACGTGGACATGGAACACGTGGACCATCGAGACCGGCGACAATGCCGGTACGTACGTTACTTCGACCTGCGGCCACGCCTGGAAAGACTTTGACGAATGGGAAGCGCGCATGGGGAAAGCGGATACCGCCGACGGCGCCACGAATTTGTCTCCCTATGTTGGGGGCGGCCGCAACGGTTTCTATGTTTATCGTTCGGACATGAGTCTCGCTCCGGCGAACGAGCCTCCTGCGCCCATGACCGCGGTGTCGATATACGTCCTCCACCCCGGAGCAGCTCCTGACTTCATTGCGGCCGTCAAGAAAATCAATGAGGCGTTGGGCAAGCAAGCGGACTGGCCCAAAACCAGTGGCTGGCTCCAGTTGGCCAATGGAGGTGAGGGTCCCACGTTTGTTCTCCTGAATAGCCGAAAGAACTGGGCGGATTTCGCTCCGCTGCCAAAAACGGTCGCAGACGTTCTCACGGAAGCCTACGGGAAGGAAACGTCCGATCAGCTCCTAAAGACCATTCGTGACAGCACGGCCCACACGTTCACCGAAGAGGCTGCGTATCGCGCGGATCTCAGTTACGTGGCGGGGAAATAGCCGGACACTATCACGATCTGCGGCTAGCGACAGTGACAGATCGCAACGCTGATGCTGGTGGGGACATCGCAAACGCGATGTGTGGGGCGTCCGGCCGGTGAGGTGAGTAGCACCAAAGTGGTCTATACCGAGTTAATTCGAACTAGTAGATAATTGCATTGCCTGAGGGGGCCACGGGTTTCCGTGGCCCTTTTTTGTTCGTGCAATATTTCTTTCCGATTTCATTTCGCCATTTATTCGCCTTTATGGTAGATTACCTTTCAAGCAAAGTTACTTGGTCCGAGTAGGGACCATAGTTGTAGATTTCGAAGGAGCAAGGGATCGGCACTCCAGTCGCCTGGCGTTGATTCGCTTTTGGCTGACGAGGTGATCTGCGACTGCAGCAACAACCCTTCTGTGTATTCGAACTACCAAATGGTCGATCCAGACCCAAAGTTTCCAGCGGAATTCGAACAGCGAATTCAGCCATTTCGTCGACAGATTGACACCGTTGTGAAGGTTCTTGGTCAGTTCAAGCCTCAGCAATTGGAACTGATCGCAACCCTTCACTTCCTAGCCAATCGGCAGAAATCTATATTCGGGAAGTCCCCGGACAAAGATGATGTGCTAAAGGCGTTCGTCGATGTGAAGGGCGACAAGTTCACAAGACAGGAAGTTGGTCGTTGGTACGACTCTCTGAAAACTGCCAATTTAGTTTAGCCCCCGGGTTCCAATAAGCATCGAGCGAGTGGCCAACGTAGCCCGAGGGTGCCCCCCCACATTCGCTGTGTTCCGGGTGCCGGGTGCCAACACAGTCCCGTACTTTGCGAATGTGTGGGCGCTGCGTGCGGCTAGTCACTCCGAGCGACGATGAGCACTCCATCAGAAACTACTCACAGTATCCTCCGGAGACATTGATTGATCTAGACGCATTCCGCTGGTGGCCCCGTCGCGTCTCGTGGGCTACTCGTCAGGTGTGACGCCCTTGCGGGACTCGGTTCTTCGGTTCGCCTCTCCCGGCACTGATGTGCCGAGCTTTCCTGTGTCGCCGCTGCGCGGCTGGCGCTCGGAATGGTTGTGAGCATCGATACGACTTGTGACGTGAGCGCCGACGGTGAAAAGCGCAATGTCTCCAGTTTTACCGCGCTGGATTACTCGCGCGCTGCTTCTCGAGGTGCTCGATCACAGCGTCGATGTCAGGATAGCCGGCGCCGAAGCGTCGGGTGAGCCAGTTGCCGCCGCGGTTGGCAATGGTTTTACCGTCGGCGATCACGTCGAACTGGCCGGTCTTACCCGGCGTGAGGACGGCTTCTATGCCGAGGCGCTGCTTGATTAGGGTCACGAGGCTCGCGACCTTAACTTTGTTGCTTGTCACGTCGGGCAGTGAATGATCTCGATTTTCACGTGTTCTCCAATCCCCTTCGCTAATAGTGCAGTTTGCGGAGAAGTCGAAAGCGAACGCAGGGGCTGAAGCCCCGTCGATTCGAGCGACCTTGCGGCACGACTGAAGTCGTGCCCTCCCGAAGTGAGGATCTTGAGGGGGTCGACGCCGTACTCGCGGGTGGCGGGCTTGTGAGATCTGAATGATGTGCGATTAACGATGGAGACGACGGTGCACGGTAGGAAAGTCCTGCTCGGTTTCGCGGTAGGCCAGAACCAGCAGCCACGCTACCAACGCAAACAATGCGAATAGAAACGCCGCGAGTATGCTCATGCCAATTCCCCGCAGCTAGGATGGGTGGAAGAATTCGTGGGTTGCCTCGTTTCTCGCTTGCTTTTTTAGTGTGCGGGTTGCGCGATCAGGGAAGCCGCCGGAGCGGGAGTGATGATTGATCGACCTATCGCTGCCAGAGCGGGCTTCATTACGTTCCTTGTACAAAGATCCTCGAAAAGGATTCTCTTAGCTGGCACGGGTTGTGAAACCTGGTACAAGTGACAGCATGATGAATGTGTCCGCTGGGAGTCTGGCTCACTTCGGGCGGTCAGATGTACAGGGTTGCAGTCTCGGCAAGCTTCGAACCCGGCTGGACAGGTCGGGGACCCGTCCCACGAGTGCCCACGCTTACCAGGCGGTTCTAAGGAAGTTGGCTAGTTGGTAGCCGTCCATGTATTTGAAGGGAGTTTCGCCCATGGTGTAGTGGCCGCAGGGGAGGACGACTACTTTGTGGTCTAAGTTATGGGCTTTGAATTCTTCTACTACCCGCTCGGAGAGTTCGGGCAAGAAGGTGAGGTCGTAGCGGGCGTAGATGATCAGGGATTTGCGGGGCCAGCGGGAAAATTTGTCGAAGTAGACCATGGGGCTGACGGCGCGCCAGACCTGGCGGAGGTCGTCGAGTTGGATGGCGGTTTCGAGTCCTTCGCGGACGTGGCGGGTGGATTGGCCGTGCCAGACTACGTCGGCTACGTAAGTGGAGGCGTGGTTGAAGGCGGCTACGCTGATTCGTTTGTCGTGGGCGGTGGCGATGAAGGCGTAGCAGGATCCCAGACTCGTGCCTACTATGCCCATCTGCGTGTAGCCTTGCTGTTCCAGCCAGTCCAGGCAGCAGCGGACGTCGACTACGCCCTGGCGCATGGCGTCCATGGTGCGGCCGATGTTGGCGGAGACGGCGTAGTCGGCGCGGTGGATTTCGGCGGGACGGCGGATGTCGTGATGAGGCAGGCTCAGGCGCAGGACGGAGATGCCCATCCAGTTCAGGGCGCGGCACAGGCTGTTGTAGGCGAGGGCGTCGGCGTTCCAGTGCGGGAGCAGGACTACGGCGCGTTTTGCTTCGGCGGGGCGTCCTGGTGCAGGAAACCAGCGGGCGTTGGCCTGGTCGTTTTCGGGATACGGCGTTTTGACGGGTGAGGTGAAGCGGAGGAACTCGGCGTAGGTGCCTTTTACTTTGGCTTCTAGTTTCGGGTCGGGGATAGCTCTCGTGCTATGGACCTGGACTTCGCGGCGCTCCAGGCGGAAATCCTTGGGCGTTTCGTAGTTATAGAACTCGTCGCTGTGCTCGATGATGCGGTCGTTGAAGGTTTTGAAATAGTTGAGCAGGTCTTGTGGGGAGTGGCTGGATGGGCCTCCGTTGCGGCCGGGCCAATGCTGGGTCCAGTCTACGCCCCAGTCCAAAGGACGGATAACCCGGTTATTGTCGACCGAGGTCAGGCGGGTTTCCCAGTCGTACATCCATTGGGCGTAGCGGGATGGCATCTCTTACAACATTAACAAAGATGATGTGTCGTGCGCTGGGGAGTCGCAGTGGAAGGCGGATAGGCGGGAGCGAAAGGGTGATTTCGACAATTGGAGTTACTTCTTCGTGCAAGGGAAGTCAAACGGGGGATGGGTAATTGAACAAGTCGTTTTATGTGCTCGTATTGATGAGTGGAGGAACATGAAAATCCGGTTGCGTTGTTTGAGGACCATTTTTCTAGCTTCGATCCTGAGCAGCGCGCTGGTTGCTGCGGCAGAGGATGGAGTTGTGTGCCGGCAGCAGTTTAAGACTTCCAACAACTGCTATCGCCTTTACCGGCCAAACGGTCGTGCTCGCGGTCTTGTGGTGATGCTTCCGTATTACGGCTCGGACGCAAACGAGTTTTCGTCTGCCGGACTGCCCGGGTTGCTGGCAAAGAAGAATGTGGCCACGGTGGTGGTGAGCGCTAGCGGTTACCTTGTGGACGATGACGTCGTGACGCTGAAGGCGATCGTTGGAGAAGTGGTGCAGGAGTTGAATATTCCCGCCGGGAGTTTGGTGGTGGGAGGGATTTCGGCGGGCGGAACAGGTGCGGTCCGATACTTCGAATACTGCAGTTCCGGCGAATGCGACACGCGTTCCACGCCGGTTGCGATTTTTTCCGTGGATGCGCCCCTGGATTTTGAGAGCTGGTGGAATCGACAAGAATTGAATCTGCGGCGTGGCAATCCGAAGTCCGCGCTGGGAGAATCGCAAGCGATTCTTGATGCCATGAAGTGGGCGATGGGCGGCTCGCCCAGCCAGGTCCGGCAGACCTATCGCAGCCGGTCGCCGTTTCTAGCCTCAGAAAAGGATGGAGGGAATGCCCAACTGCTCAAGAACGTACCGATTCGACTCTATACCGAGCCGGATGTTGTCTGGTGGATGGAAAATTATGGGTTCGACTACTACACCATAAATGCTGTGGACCAAGCAGCCCTGGTCCTGCAATTACGAGCGCTCGGCAACACCAAGGCCGAACTGATCATTACCAGCGGCAAGGGATTTCGGCCACCGGGGGTACGCAATCCGCATTCCTGGACAATTGTTGATGAGCCAGACCTTGCCGACTGGGTTGTCAAGTCTCTTCAGCCGTAAATTTCGATGCCCAAAACTTCTCGGGGTCCTTCCCGGCTATTATCCTGAAACGTGCCTGTAATGCCGAAAACATTCACCAGGGTACGGCTTCGGAAGGGCTTCGTCCGATCGTTGATCCGGTGGCTTGTCATCGGCGTGGTGGTTCTTTGGTTGCTGGCCGCGCTGATGCTTGTAGCGGCGCGGTGGATCGACCCACCGACAACCGCGGTGCACATGCAACGCCACGTGCAGGCCTGGATCCACAACAGGCCGTATCGCGAACACTACAAATTCATTCCGCTTAGCCAGATCTCGCCGGATCTGTCGCATGCCGTCGTCGCCGCGGAAGACGGACGCTTCTATCAGCATCATGGATTCGATTGGCACGAGGTCCAAATCGCTGCGGAAGACAATTTAGAAGGTGAGGGTACCCGGGGAGCTTCCACCATTACGCAGCAACTCGTAAAGAATCTATTCTTCGGAACGGGGCGGTCGATCCTGCGGAAGGGGGCGGAGGCCACATTGGTGCCGGTGGCGGAGTTGGTTCTCGGCAAACAGCGGATTCTGGAAATCTACCTCAACGTGGTGGAGTGGGGCCCTGGTATTTATGGGGCGGAGTCGGCGTGCCGTTATCACGATGAAACCTCGGCCCGGAATATCGGCCGGGAGCAGGCGGCACGGCTCGCTGCCATTCTGCCGGCTCCCTTGAAGAGACGGCCCGAGCGGATGAATAAGTACAGCGCCATCATTCTTGAGCGGATGGGGCAAATGGGTTGGTAGCCGTCTTTCGCAGCTGCTGGCGCGGCGAGGCGTGCTCCTTTAAAGCAAAATCAAAGGCTACGTTCTTACACGTAAATCCGCGGTACTCGCTTCGAAATGCTGCACAGGATTTCGTAGGGGATGGTTTCGCAGATGCGGGCGTGTTCGCTGGCGTCGATGGATTTGTTGTTGGATTCGCCTAAAAGGATGACTTCGTCGCCGGGTTCGGTGCCGGGGATGTTGGTTACGTCGATGGTGGTGAGGTCCATGGAGACGCGTCCGGCTACGGGGGCGAATTCGCCGCGGATGATTACGCGGCCGCGGTTGGAGAGAAGACGGTGGAAGCCGTCGGCGTAGCCTACGGGTAGGACGGCTATGCGGCTGGGGTGCTGGGTGATAAAGGTGCCGCCGTAGCCTACGGATTGTCCGGCGGGGACTTCCTTCAGGGCGATGACTCGCGTTTTCCAGGCTAGTACCGGCTGGAGAGGGGCGGGGACTTCGCTGGATTGGGCAGAGTCTGGTTTACGGATACGGGAGTATCCGTAGAGGGCGATGCCGGGGCGGATCATCGTTTTCCAGGTTTCGGAGCGGGAGAGGATCGCGGCAGAATTTGCCATGTGGATGATGGTCGGACGCAGCTTGGCGGCCTCGAGAACTTTGAGAGCTTCTTCGAAAAGCGCGATTTGATTTCGCGTCTTTTCAGGATCGCGGACGGTGGCGAAGTGGGTGCTTACGCCTTCCAGTTTCAAATGTGGGCTGTTGGCGATGGCGGCGCAGACGGCTGGTAGCGCTTCTTTCGATACGCCCAAGCGGGTCATGCCGGTGTCGATTTTCAGGTGGACTGGGAAAACTATCTGCTTTCTGGCAGCGGCGGATTCCAGTCTTTCGACGTGCCACTTCTCCCATAGGGTCGGCGTGAGCTGGTTGGCTACGGCTTCGTCTTCTTCGCCTTTCCAGATTCCGGTCATCAGTAGAAGACGGGATTTGATTCCGGAGCGACGGAGGGCCATGGCTTCTTCGGTGCCGGTGACTCCGAACCAGGGAGCGCCTTCGGACTCCAGGGCGCTAGCGCAGGGTGCGGCACCGTGGCCGTAGGCGTCTGCTTTGACTACGGCGCAGATGCTGACGTTGTCGCCTACATGTTTGCGGAGGGCGCGGTAGTTTTGGCGGAGGGCGTCGAGAGAAACTTCGGCCCAGTTGGGGCTGGTCACGGTGGGAGAGCGGTCAAGGCGCGGGGCGTTCACTTTGGCGATTATAACCAGCGGGGCGGGCGCGGCCTTTCGACGAGCACCCAAAAGATTACCTCTTACGCGGTACTTCCGTCACCTGAGTGGATCGTGGGGCCTCGATACCATGAAGGAAGCGGGCGGAGGTGTGTCTTGAAATGGCAACGGGTCATTAGTCTGGTGACGCTGGCAATTTCGTTGTTCACGCTGGTCTTAGTGCTGCGCAGGCCGGCGCCGGTGGCGGTTCCGGTTTCTCCGGCGGTGGCGGCGGCGAATACGCAATCGCTGCAGCAGAAAGTGGATCGGCTGGCGCAGGATCCGTCGCCGGGGCAGGGTGGAGGTGAGGTTCGGTTGAACTCCGGGGAATTGACGGCGGCGATTGCGCAGGCTACCGGGCTGATGCCGGGCGCGGCGGCTTCTACTGGGAATGGGGATGCGGCGAGTGGTGCGGCGGCGGCGAGTCAGCCTTCTTCGGCGGGTGGTCCGGAATTTCCGGGGGCCGTGCCTGCGATCAAGGACTATCAGGTGTCGATGGATGGCGATCTGGTGCGGGGACAATTTCTGACCCAGATCGCGGGTAAGGATGTGTATCTCACGCTGGCGGGACATCTCGGAGCGAAGGATGGTTACGCTACATTTGACGCGACGGAAGTTAAGCTGGGCGATCTTAGCGTGCCGGTGTCGCTGGTGAATGATGCGTTACAGAAAAAGCTGGCAGAACAACGGGATCAGTTGAAGCTGCCGAATAATGTTAAGGACATCAAGGTGGAGAATGGGGAGTTGGTGTTTGTGGAGAAGTAGGGGTAGAGCAACGTTCCAGCCGGGGTGAAGCGCGCAGTGACGCTACCGACAGAGTTCGCACGACTCAAGAGGGTGCGACCAGCGGGATATCCCAGTACAGGTTGATTGTGTTGCCAAGACATTTCAGTTATGCCGACACCCACGCATCGCAAAGTGGCGATGTGTGAGGCACCCTATCACACCATCAATTGTCCCAGCGTAAGTCGGGGATTCCGACGCGTCGCACAAGATCCTGGAATCTCGGATCTTTACGCAGAATGTTCATTCGGGGATCCACCCCGATCCAAGGCATTCAAGTGGACCGCTGAAGGAAAGCCGCTTCAAGCGAGTCGAATGCTCGTTCTTTTTCTCCGAGGTCAGTGTAAGCTGCCGCAATAAGAAAACGGCAAACGTAACGCGTCTTCGCCAGTTCCAACGCATGTTCTAAAACTTGCTTTGCCTGATCATGCTGTCCGGCACGCGCGAGTGCCGAGGCTGCGGTCGCGAGTATAGTTGGGCTGCAGTTTGTGGCACAGACATTATTCCTCATACTCTCCGCTGCGTGAGCGGCTTTCTCGGCTGCGCGCACAGCTTCAGGGCGCTGCCCAAGGTCGGCAGCCGCAAGCGCCATCATGGCGTACGGAAGGCCGGCGTCCGGTTCTAATTCAATTGCTTTCCGCGCCTGTTCGACCGTCTCCTGCAGACGACCCGAGAAGTAATAGACCCATAGCGCCTCGTTGCGGCTGTCGAGCGCGAGTGGGTCGACACGACTGACGATCTCGGCATGTGAGATCGCTTCGCCGTGTCTCCCAACGGTTGAGAGGTAACTGGTATAGCCCAGCTGTGCTTGCGGTGAGTTCGGATTGATTTCCAGCGCTCGTCGGTACTCCGATTCTGCCGCCTTCCAGTCCCAATCGAACAGCAAGTGGATATCGCCCAGCGTCGCGTGCGCACTTGCCAGGTTCGTGTCAAGTTCGAGAGCCTTCTGAGCAGCCTGCTTTGCTAACGGCATGCCTTCGGCGGGAGAATTGTAGTAAGGGACCGATTCGCCGTACGCCTCAGCAAGCGCCGCGTACAGGCGCGCGCTTCGCGGATCAATGGCAATCGCATCCTGAAAGTCGCGGATCGCGTTCTGAAAACCTTCCCCTGTCCCCTTTCGATATTCGTTCAGTCCAAGCAGGTATTTGCGATAAGCCTCGGGATGGATAGGAACGTCCGGACTGCGACTTCTCGCAGGAAGCAATTCAAGCCGCAAAGATTGTGTTATGCGTTCAGCGATTTCTCTCTGAATCTTCAGGATGTCCGTGAGAGAAGTCTCATAGCTCTCCGCCCACAAGTGAGTCTGATCGCTTGCCTGAATCAACTGTGCTGCGACCCGCACGCGCGGCCCGGATTGCCGCACACTTCCTTCCAGCAAGTAATTCACCCCAAGCTCGCGGCAGATCTGAGCGGCACTCTGATGGGAATTCTTGTACCGCATGGCGGAGGTCCGTGCGATGACGCCAAGGTGGGCAGGCTGCAACTGCCCCAACTGAGTAATCATTTCCTCTGTAAGCCCATCAGCAAAGTAATCGTCGTGCGCGTCACCGCTCAAATTCTCGAAGGGTAGTACTACCAGCATGATCTTCTGAGTGGAATCTGTTCGCGGGGGCCGTAAATATCGTGATGCCACGAGCAATGCCAGGGTTAGTACTCCCGCCAAAGCCAAAGACCACACCCAGAAACGCTTCGTTTGCCTGAAGCTTGTCCTGATTTGCGGCTGCGCCGACATCTCCGCCTCCACTAGCGCGGCTGGATCTGCATTCTCTTGCACCATTGCAACGAAGCGGTAGCCTCGCTTGGGTACAGTCTCAATATATGGGCGCTCGTCCGCGCCAATACCCAACAGCTGTCGTAGGTTGAAGACGCGTCGCGCGAGATTGCCTTCCTCGATAAAAACTCCCGGCCATACTTTCTCCAGCAACTCTTCTTTCTCAACGATGTGCCCAGCCCGCTCGACCAGCACCAGGAGAGTTTCCAGGTCCTTCGGCGGGAGGGGGACGAGTTGGCCGTCCCGCAGCAATACCCGCTCCCGGGCATCGAGCGTGTAAGGGCCGAATCGATATAAGATCTTTGCTTTCAATCGAACATCCGCCGAGAGAACTTCTCAAGAAATTTAGGAGAATTCTTCAAAGACATTCCACCGCTTTGGCTGTCATCTTCCGCACGCCGTTGCCGGTTTCGCACCGCTTCTCAACCAGTGGGGGTCAATTCTAGCGCAAATCAGCTGGTTCGGACTGAGGGTGTCGTGGCTTGGCAGAGCACACTTTTACTAATGGAGGCTAACTGTGAGGAAGCTCAGAAGATTCGCAATACAGTTCGGAAAATCGATGGTGGGGTTGGCGTTAATGGGTGTTTGTCCAATGGGTTTGCTGGCGCAAAGCGGACACGCGCACACAACGACGGCAAAGGATAATCAATTGACGGCCACACAAAGCGAGCTGTTGAAGACGGTTCGACAAAGCACCGCCAAATACAAGGACGTGGGAGCAGCCAAAGCAGATGGTTATGCCCTGCTGTTCGGCTGCGTCAGCGGACCAGACTATGGAGCCATGGGCCTTCACTATGTGAATCTTGACCTTGTGGCCTCCGGCGTAGTCGACGCCACGCGGCCGCAGATTGTTATCTACGAGCCGATGCCGGGCGGCGGTTTGAAACTGGTTGGTGCGGACTTTCTGGTGATCGCAAGCGACTGGGACAAGGCACATCCGGGGCAGGGGGCGCCACAGCTCATGGGACAGCTCTTTCATTATTTCGAGAGCCCCAATCGATTTGGCCTGCCGGCCTTCTACACGCTTCACGTCTGGGCATGGAAGAAAAGTCCTGTCGGCGCCTTCGTCAATTGGCACCCGAATGTCTCTTGCCAGTCCTACGCTGGCAAATAATCCGCCCAGGAAATTTCGGGCACGAGCCACAGAACATCCATTGAGGAGAACAGAAAATGAAAATCCATGTAGTTATTTTTACTCTCGCGCTGGCGATTGCCGGCATGCAGTCGGTGCCGGCACAAACTTTCAAGAAGGTGAAAGTCGCCAAGAATGCCCCGGTTGTACAAGTGGCTTCTGGAGGCAGTAGCGTTTGGGCTCTCGGCAGTAATGGGAACCCGTATCGTTTCAACGGCAAGGTTTTCACTTTGGCGAGCACGATCTCTTTGAGTCAAATCAAGGTCGGGGGAGGCAATGCGTACCAAGCCGATGAAGTTTGGGGGCTGAGTTCGTCAGGCCTGATATACCGCGCCAGCAAGAGCGGGTCAACCTGGACATTCTCGCAAATTCCAGGAGCCCTCAGTGTAGTGGAGGTGAGTCCTGGCTACCAGGATAGTTGTCACCCATATGAAGTGTGGGGACTCAATTCTGGCTCTCAGATCTACCGTTACAACTATTGCATGGCCCACTTCGAGCAGCAGGCCGGAAGCCTTTGCGAGATACGCGTTGGCGGCGGACAAGTGTGGGGAGCAGAATGTGGCCCCAGGACGTATCGCTTCAGTTTTGCCAACGGTAATTTCTTCCAGATTCCCAATGGATTTCAGGCAATTCCACAGCTGTCGGTCGGCCCCAATGGCCAAGCATGGGCGGAAGATACGGGCACAGGCTTGCTTTACAAGTTCGATGACTTCTCAGGATTTGCCAGCTTCGGCTGTTGCGCGAACCAGGTCGAAGCGGGTGGGAACGGAGTCTGGTTGCTTGATGGCAGCGACGTCTACCGCTTCGAGCCCAGCACATTACACTTCGTACAGGTTTTTGGCGCGGCGCTTTCATCCCTCAGTGTCGGGAACGGCGGCGGAGTCTGGGGTATCAATAGCTCGCACCAGGTGTATGCATTCTCGACGCCTTAAATTTATCCCCGTTCAGATGAGACACCGAGTGGCCCACTCATTTGCATAAAGTGTCGAGTCCCAGGACATGGGTTACAAAGCGTCCCAACACATCCCTTACACTTTTTGTTAACTGGGAATCCAGCGCTCGACTATGGTCGAGCGCTGGATTCCCAGGTCGATCTCGCGGATCAGGGTGGTGCAGTAATACACTTGCAAGCGTTGTTCTAGTTGCATCACCTGCACCCATTCTCCCGCCAAGGCATTGTTGATTTTCCAGTTCTTTCCTGCAAGCGTAAGTTTGCCCTGTGAGTCCACTTTCAACACCCGCGCTCCCTCCGGATATTCCCATCGCGGCGGGTTGGCATCATAGCGCCGCACACTCGCACGCCAACGACTGGCCGGGGTCTGCATGTCCAGCGCCTCATGCGGTCGCACGTGATTGTGCTCCCAGCGAAACTCGTCCAGCCACCGTTGTACGTCCGGCACTAGCACTCGCCGCCGCGCCAATGCTCGCTGCAACTCGCCGTGAAACCGCTCTACTTTGCCCTGAGTCTGGGGATGTCTCACTCGGCTCCAGTGCAACCCGATGCCTTGCCGCATCAGCCACAGCGACAGCTTGGTCATTCCGCCCGCGCTGTGCACGCTCCACCACGGCGTGCCATGGTCCATCAGCATCGCCTCCGGCACGCCATGCTCGCAAAAGGCCGCCACCAGCGGCTCTTGCACTTGCTCGGTGTGCGTGCTCGCCACCGCGTGCAGCACAATCAGGTAGCGGCTGTGATCGTCGATCACCGACAGCGGTCCCACTTTTTGGTGCCACAGCTTCGGACCTTTGAAGTCCATCTGCCACAGTTCATTCGGCGCACTGCGCTCGAACCGCTCCACCGCCGGTTCATGCCGGTCATCGGGATGCACCAGGTCATGCCGCAGCAGAATGCGATGAATCGTATTCCGCCCCAGTTCGATTCCCTCACGCTGCAACAACACTCGCAGCTTGCGTGACCCCCAGTCCGGATAGCGCTTCCGTAACTCCACCACTCGCTGCTCGACCTTCTCGTTGGTTCGCCGCGGACTGTGCTGCGGCCGCCGACTGCCTTCCGCGATCGCGGCCACTCCGCCCTGCCGATAGCGTTTCAGCCACTCATAGCCCACCGGACGCGAGATCCCGAACTCCCGGCACAACTCCGCCAGCGTCTTCTCTCGCCGATACGCTGCCACCACAAACCTCACCCGTTGCTCTCGCACATCCATCGTCTTCCAAGGCATCTTTCTCCCTCGCCCGCTTCGCGGACGAGCGGAGTGTAAGGGATGTCTTGGGACACCCTGTAAAGAATGTCATGGGACTGAACACATAAAGCGGGTGAGTGGGGATTCAGGATTCGGAAGTTGGTGGGATCATCAACCTAAACAGCACAGACAACGAGTTCAACAGACTCTTTATTTCACACGGGGTTATTCGGAAACGCCGGCGGGTTGAATTTCGTCTACGTCGACGAGGGTGGTGGGATAGTTTCCGGTGTAACAGGCGGAGCAGTAGGTGGTGAGTTCGCCTTCGCCGCAGGCTTTCTTCAATCCCTCTAGCGAAAGATAGGCCAGCGAATCGGCGCCGATGAAGGCGCGGATTTCTTCGATGCTCTTGTTGGCGGCAATCAGATGTTTCTTGGACGGCGTATCGACTCCATAAAAACAGGGTGAAATTGTGGGTGGGCAGGAAATCCGCAGGTGGACTTCTTTCGCGCCCGCGTTGCGGATGAGGCGGACGATCTTCTTACTGGTGGTGCCGCGTACGAGGGAGTCGTCGATCAGGGCTACGCGTTTTCCTTCCAGCAGGCTGCGGACTGGATTCAGTTTCAACTTCACGCCGAAATCGCGGACAGACTGGCTGGGCTCGATGAAAGTTCTGCCGACGTAGTGATTGCGAATCAGCGCGAGGCGGAACGGGATGCCGCTTTCGGTGGAGAATCCAAGGGCGGCGGTGTTGCCGGAGTCGGGGACGGGGACGACGATGTCGCAATCGGCGGGGGCTTCGCGAGCCAGTTGACGGCCCATGAGGTCGCGGCTCTGGTCGACGGAGCGTCCGAAGACGTAGCTGTCGGGACGGGAAAAATAGACGTGCTCGAAGATGCAACTCGATTGCGCCGGCGACGGCGAATAGAAACGCGAGCTGATGCCTTCGGGTCCGACAATCACGAGTTCGCCGGGTTTTACGTCGCGCTCGTAGGTTGCGCCCAGCAGATCGAAGGCGCAGGTTTCGGATGCGAATACTACCGTGTCTTTTTTCTCTCCGGTCAGGGCCGGAATGCGGCCCATGGCCAGCGGGCGAAAGCCGCGCGGGTCACGGGCGGCGAAGATGCGGTCGCGGCTGATCATGACGAGGGAGAAGGCGCCTTCGACGCGACGCAGGGCGTCGGCGATGGCGTCGGGGAGAGTCTGCTCGCGGGAAAGAGCAATCAGGTGAACCAGAACTTCGGTGTCGCTGTTGGTCTGAAAAATCGAGCCCTGGGCTTCCAGCTTCTGGCGGATCGCGATGGCGTTCACGAGATTGCCGTTGTGCGCAATGGCGATGGCGCCCTTGTTCGATTGCACCATGATGGGCTGGGCGTTCAGGAGGGCGGAATCGCCGGCGGTGGAATAGCGGGTGTGGCCGATGGCGAGAATGCCGCGCATGGACGACAGTACTTCTTCGGTGAAGATGTCGGCTACTAAGCCCATGGAGCGGTGGACGCGAAGGCGCTCGCCGTCGGAGGTGACCATGCCGGCGGATTCCTGTCCGCGATGCTGGAGGGCGTGCAGGCCGAGGTAGGCTAGCTTCTCCGCTTCGGGATGGGCGTGGATGGCTACGACGCCGCACTCTTCACGAAATTTGTCGAAAGGTAGCATGGGTCAGCTTTTAGCTTTTAGCTCTTAGCTTTCAGCTCACAGCTCTCAGCCTTCAGGCCGACGCCTAGGCTGCTTGATGGGGAGCCAATTTTGGTCCTTTCCCGGTCTCGATTGCTCGGCGCAGTTCGGTTATGTCGGCTATGTGGCCGCGGTCGTGTTCCATCCAGAGTTCCAGTAGACGCTTCACATCGATGACGCCTACTCCCTGCATCTCCGCTTTGCGATCGAGATCCAGAGCCAGGCTTCCCTTGAGTCTGTGGACGCTGACGCCGCGGGAATGCTTCAGGTCATCGAGCGCCGGCTGGATGGGTTGCGAATTGTAGTTGCGTTCGAGCGCCAGTTTGGCGCCGTCGAGGTCAGGGAACGTGGGATAGTCGTGGGTCAGGATCAGGCGCAAACGTTTTTCGTATCCAAAGACGTCGATATCGCGGAGATGGAGGACGTTCTCCCGGAGGGAAAAGAATTCTGTCGGCTTCCATGACAGTTGCTCTTCCGAGAGTCCGCGGATGGCGTCTTCGATCTGTTGCGGGGTCTCGGCTAGTCTGGTGATGGCTTCCTCGAGAAAATTCATAATTCCCCCTGGCGTTTGTATCGGAATTGATCTTTCGCCCCCACGGCTTGCGGGGCCGCTACGAAACTGGTGCCGTCCCCAATCGTGTTCCCTCGAACTATGGGAAACTACATTGCGGTTGCGGCTTCGGTTCGGAGCGCTTTTTCCAGCGCGCTTTCAAATGCGTCGTTCAGTTCGGCGATGGTCGCGGAGATTGCGGTCTTACCATCGAGTGCGATTTCTATCTGGTCGCCACCGGTCTCGCCTAGTACATCGGCGAATAGGCTGTATTCCTGCGCTACCTGTTTGATTCGCGCGAGCTTCGCTGGGTCGCAAGATAGCACGACTCGGCTGGCATCTTCGCCAAAAAGCGCAAATTCAAGGGGCAGAGCCTGCGAGGGCAGACTTACCTTCAGACCGACACTTTTGAGAAACGCCGCTTCCGCGAGCGCGACGGCGAGGCCTCCGTCGGCGCAGTCGTGGGCGGATTCGACGAGGCCGGCTTGAATCAGCGCGACCAGGGCGCGTTGCAGGGTGGCTTCCTTTTCGAGATCGAGTTCAGGGGGATAGCCCCAGACGGCGCCGAGAATTTCTTTGGCGTATTCGGAGGAACCAAATTCGGATTCGGCATCGACGGCGTCGCCGGGTTCGCTGGCGCGCAGAAGAACAATTTTTCGTCCGGGCTGCGCGAAATGCATTTTGGCGGCTTTGTGGACGTCTTCTAGAATTCCTACTACTCCGAGGACTGGCGTTGGATAAATTCCTTCGCCTAGCGTCTCGTTGTAGAAGCTGACGTTGCCGCCGGTGATGGGGACTTCGAGTTCTTCGCAGGCTTTGGTGATGCCGTCGATGACCTGGGAAAACTGCCACATGATGTGGGGCTTTTCGGGATTGCCGAAGTTCAGACAGTTCGTGGCCGCAACGGGAGTCGCGCCGGAACAGGCTACTTTGCGGGCGGCTTCGGCTACGGCATGCATGGCGCCGAGGCGGGGATCGAGATAACACCAGCGGCCGTTGCCGTCGAGAGCCATGGCGAGGCCGCGCTTCGAGCCCTTGATGCGGATCACGCCGGCATCTGCGGCGCCGGGGGCTTCGACCGTGTTGGTCTGCACCATGTGATCGTATTGCTGCCAGACCCAGCGCTTGGAACAAATATTCGGACTCGCCAGCAGGCGTTTGAAGTTGGTGGTGAAGTCGGCGTTGGCACTTTCACTCAACTTGATGTGCTCTGGTTTTTCGCGGTCGACGGGCGGCTCCCAGCGCGCGAGAGGACGTTTGTAGACGGGGGCATCATCGGTGAGGGCGGCGTTGGGAATCTCGGCGACGACCTGGCCGTGTTCAAGGACGCGCATTTTCGCTTCGGTGGTGACGCGGCCAACCTCTACGGCGTCGAGTCCCCATTTTTCGAAAACGCGGAAGACTTCATCCTCGCGGCCCTTTTGTGCGACCAGCAACATGCGCTCCTGCGATTCGCTGAGCATGATTTCGTAGGGAGTCATGCCGGTTTCGCGTTGGGGGACGCGATCGAGTTCGATTTCGATGCCGGTGCCGCCGCGCGCGCCCATTTCGCAGGTGGAACAGGTGAGGCCGGCGGCGCCCATGTCCTGAATGCCGATGATGGCGCCGGTCTGCATGGCTTCAAGGCAGGCTTCGAGTAAAAGCTTTTCCAAAAATGGGTCGCCGACTTGTACGTTGGGGCGCTTGGCTTCGGAGCCTTCGCTGAATTCCTCGCTGGCCATGGTGGCGCCGTGGATGCCGTCGCGTCCGGTCTTGGCGCCGACGTAGATTACGGGATTGCCTTCGCCGGCGGCACGGGCGTAGAAGATCTCGTCTCGCTTGACGAGTCCGAGGGCAAATGCGTTCACCAGCGGGTTGCCGGAGTAGCAGGGCTCGAACTTGACTTCGCCGCCAAGGTTGGGGACGCCGAAACAGTTTCCGTAGGACGCGACGCCGGAGACTACGCCTTCCATGACGGAATGATTCTTGTGTAGTTCGGCGGTGGTGGCAGTTTCTTTGATCGGGCCGAAGCGCAGCGAATCCATTACGGCGACGGGGCGCGCGCCCATGGTGAAAATGTCGCGGAGGATTCCGCCGACGCCGGTGGCGGCGCCCTGAAAGGGCTCGATGAACGAGGGATGGTTGTGCGATTCGATTTTGAAGGCGCAGCCCCAGCCGTCGCCGATGTCGATGATGCCAGCGTTTTCGCCGGGGCCCTGGAGGACGAGCTTGCTGCGGGTCGGAAGGCGCTTGAGGTGCACGCGCGACGATTTGTAGGAGCAGTGCTCGCTCCACATCACGCTGAAGATGCCGAGTTCGGTGCGGGTGGGTTCGCGTCCGCCGAGAAGTTGTTTGATTTTTTCGTATTCGTCCGGAGTGAGGCCGTGCTCCCGTATCGTCTCCGGAGTAAAGGCAGCTATAGCGGAAGTGGTCATTGCGGGGAAGTTCTATTGTCGCATTTTATGAGAGTTTTTACATGCGGAAGTGTGGAAAGCCGATAGAATGCCGTTTCGCCGCGGAGCGCGGGCTGGCGAGAACGGAACCGAAGGCGGAAAGCGACCACTGGGGCTGAAGCCCGTATTCATCCCTAGCGGCTTGCGCGGCCCTGAAGGGCCGCTCTTCCACGGTTGTGCATACGTTTTTGAGTTTTTCCGTAGCCTTCTACGCGGTGGGCTGTAGTCTTCCGCTGCTTCGCGGCTGGGACTTGATCGCCATGGAGAGTTGCTCCGCCCCCCATTATGAAAGCTGACTCGACGACTACCAATCCACCAGATACTCAACGGCTTCTTTCCGAGGGTATGCCTGCGGTCTTGGGCATCGCCGCTTTCACCTTTGTGCTGCATATGGTCGCCAATGGGGGCTACGGATATTTCCGCGACGAGTTCGATTACATCGCTTGCGGGAATCATCCGGCGTGGGGATATGTGGACCAGCCGCCGCTGTTGCCGATGTTGACGCGGCTCTGCCTCGGCGTGTTTGGGGATTCGCTGCGGAGTGTCCGGCTGGTGCCGGCGGTGTTTGCGTCGGTGCTGATCGTGCTCGCTGGAATGGTCGCTCGGGAGCTGGGCGGCAGGCGTTTTGCGGTTGTGCTCACGGCGCTGACTGTTCTGATCGCGCCGATTTATCTGTCGGGCGGGAGTTTGCTTACTACGAATTGCGATCTGGAGGTGGTGCTGTGGACGGGATGCCTCTACCTGGCAATTCTCGCGATGAAACGCGATGAGCCGCGCTATTGGTTGTGGTTCGGCGTGGTGGCGGGAATTGGGCTGGAGGAAAAATATTCGATCCTGGTGCTGGGATTCGCGGTGGCGGTCGGACTGCTGCTCACTCCGCAGCGACGGTTTTTGTGCAGCAAATGGATGTGGCTCGGCGGGCTGGCGGCGCTTCGTCATCTTTCTGCCGAATCTCCTTGTGGAATATCGCGAACCACTGGCCGTTCGTGCAGCTTATCCACAACATCAAGGCCGACGGACGGGATGTCGTGCTCACGCCGTGGCAATATTTTTCGCAGCAGATGCTGCTTGTGTTTCCGCTTTCGGCGGTCATCTGGATCGCGGGCATCGTCGCTTTGTTGGGGGCACGCCGCTTGCGGCCATACCGATTTTTGGGATGGGCGTACGTCGTTGCGTTCGCAGTTTTTGTGCTCCTGAAGGGCAAGAATTATTACCTCGCGCCGATTTATCCGGTGTATCTGGCGGCGGGATGCATCGTGATTGACGAGGGCATCGACCGGATTCGGCAGGGCTGGCTGAAGCCGGCGATCGCTTTGGTGTTGCTGGTGGGAGGCGCATTCTTTGCGCCGGTGGCGATGCCGATTCTACCGATTGAGCGATTTATCCCTTATATGAACCGGCTGCCGATCAAGGTCCCGCGGACCGAATACCAGCACGCGCGCGCTGTGCTGCCGCAACATTTTGCCGACCAGTTTGGATGGAATGAAATTGTGGCCGGTGTGGCCGGAGCGTGGAACCGGATTCCGGCCGAGGAACGAAAAGATTGCGGTATTTTTGCGCAGGACTACGGGCAGGCGGGAGCCATCGATTTTCTTGGACCGAAATACGGGCTGCCCGCTTCCCTTAGCGGACATCAGACCTGGTTCCTGTGGGGGCCGCGCGGTTATTCAGGGAATTGCATGATCGTGCTGGATGACGATCAGGAGACGCTCGAAAAGCTCTGGAACAACGTCGAGTACGTGGGACGAACGCCTGACAACCCGTACGCGCTGGAAAGAAATCTTACGATTTATGTTTGCCGCGGATTCAAGAATGGGACCCTGGCCGAGCTTTGGCCGAGACTGAAGAAGTGGCGATAGCGTTCGGGTTGGACTCTCTTGTCCCACCAAGGCTGACGCTGTAAAACATCCTCGATGATTAGAGGGCGACACGAAACCCGTGGCGGCCGCCAAAGAGGCCGCGGAAAAACGCGTTGTGGGTGCCGCAGCGTGTCGCCTGCAGGGGCCAAGCCGCATTGATTTTAAACGACGTCTATGAGCGCGGCTGGAGCCGCTCTCCTGCAATCCAGAGGCTCTCTCGGCACTCGGCTCAGAGGGGCAAGCTCTGTCCCTACAACAGATCATGTAGTTCTCCCAAAGCCCCTGTACTTCCGCTTCGCTCCGTTACGAACCTGCCCAAGCGCGGGACCCCCGCCAAGGGTAGAATAGAAAGACCAAAAGCCGTGGGGCGGCATCCAAAGTGGTGTAAGGCCGCAATCTTAGGATTCTTGATGAAAAAACTGCTATCGCTTTGCACCCTGGCCGCCCTCGGCGGTTCTGCGCTCCTGGCTCAGGACAAACCGGCGAAATCTGCCGACACTCCTCCCACAACTGCGACTCGCAAGACACCCGACCGCGCCGCGGCTTACTATCACTTCGCTCTCGCGCACATGTACGAGGAGCAGGTGGCGTCCTATGGCCGCAGCGAGCTGGCGAATAAGGCGATCGAAGAATACCGACTGGCTATTGACGCCGATCCGACCTCCGAATATCTGACGTCCGGGCTGGCTGAACTCTACGCCCGCACCGGCCGGATTCGCGATGCTGTGGTCGAAGCGCAGGACATCCTGAAGCGCGATCCCAACAACCTCGAAGCGCGCCGTTTGCTGGGACGCATCTACCTGCGCTCGCTCGGCGACATGCAGTCCGGCAACGGGTCGCAGAGTGTTCTAAAGCTGGCCATCGAACAATATGAGCAGATCGTCAAACTGCAGCCCGACAGCATGGACGACCACCTGCTCCTCGGCCGCCTGTACCGTCTGAACAACGACCTGCAAAAAGCGGAAGCCGAATTCAAGACGGCCATTCGCCTCGATCCCAGTTCTGAAGAAGCCGTCACCACGCTGGCTTATCTCTACAACGAACTGGGCGACACCACTCGCGCCACCCAGGTTCTGGCCGCTGTGCCGGACGCTGCCAAATCCGCCAAGCTTTATTCCGCTCTCGGCTACACCTACGAACAGCAAAAACAATACAAGAACGCTATCGAGGCCTATAGAAATGCAATCGGACTCGATCGCGATAACCTCGACGCCATCCGCGGCCTGGCGCAAAATCTGCTCAACGACGGTCAAACCGACGCCGCCCTCGAGCAGTACAAAGTCATCGCGGACGCAAATCCCGAAGATGCCCAGACGTACGTTCGCATCGCCGAGATCTACCGCAAGCAGGGCAAGTACGATATCGCGCTCGATAATCTGAAGAAGGCGGAGTCGATGGTGCCGGATTCCATCGAAGTCCCCTACAACATCGCCGCGATTTATCAGGCGCAGGGAAGGTTCGACGAAGCGGAGCAGGTCATGAAAGACCTGCTGAAGAAGTCCGAAAAGACCGACAGCGGCACTTACACGCAGGCTGAGAGAAGTAATCGCGCTGTTTTCCTGGAGCGACTGGGAAGCATCTACCGCGATCAAGGCAACAACCAGGCCGCGAATGAAATCTTCCGCCAGATCATTGCCCTCGGCGGCGACGACAACATCGAACGCGGCTACCAGCAGATTATCGATACCTGGCGAGAAGCCAAGGAATGGCAGAAGGCCACTGACGTGGCCAAGGAAGCGTCCGCGAAATTGCCCAACAGCCGCGATCTGAAGATGGTCCTGGCCGCGCAAGAGGCCGACATGGGCGACGGCGACGGTGCCCTAAAAAGTGTGCAGGCGTTGCTGGGCGGTAGCGACGATCGCGCTGTTTACATCACGCTGGCGCAGATGAACACGCGTCTTAAACACTATCCCGAAGCCGAGCAGGCACTCGATAAAGCCGAGCAACTCTCCAGCAAGCAGGATGACAAAGAATACGTCTGGTTTCTACGAGGCTCGACCTTCGAGCGGCAGAAACGCTACGCCGACGCCGAAGTGCAATTCAAGAAAGTGATCGCCAGCGATCCGCAGCATGCCATGGCTTTGAACTATCTCGGTTACATGCTGGCCGACCAGAACATGAAACTCGACGAAGCGCTGGGGTACATCAAGCGCGCGGTCGATATCGACCCCACCAACGGCGCCTATCTGGATTCCATCGGCTGGGCCTACTTCCGTCTGGGAAAATATGAGATGGCGGAAGAAAATCTGGTGAAAGCGTCACAGAAGATCAATACCGACCCCACCGTCCACGACCACCTCGGCGACCTCTACCAGAAAACCGGACGCCTGAAACTAGCCGCCCAGAACTGGGAGCGCGCGCTGACCGAATGGAATCGCACCATCGCAGCCGAAGTCGATCCGACGGACGTGGCCCGGGTGCAGAAAAAACTCGACTCCGCTAAAGTCAAACTGGCCAAGGAAGAGAAGCAGTAGCCGACAATAAAGATTGGTAGAGCGCCACGTCTCTACGAATCCGACCTCTTAATCCCGCCGCAAAATCCGCGTCAGTGGTTCCGCCTTTGAGCGCAATTCTTCGGTAAAGTCCGCGCCCTTTTCTACGGCTTCCTCGAAGCGATCTTTCGCTTCGTCGGTCCAGTCGGAAATCGTGTCCAGCGTGTCGTCGTAGGACCGGCGCAGATCCTTGCGGAGCTGCTTGCCAGACTTCGGCGCCAACAACATCCCCACCGCCGCGCCCACACCCAGTCCGATCAGCAAGAAAGAGATTGCAGTACCAACAGTGCTGCTCTGTGAAGTTTCGTATTTTCCAATGCGCATAAGAACCTCCAAAACTCTATTTTAGACCTTATTCGACCGCTCCGGGTTGGACGTTTGCGGCACGATGGGCTCAAGGAGCAGGAGCCAATCCGGAGTCGTACATCCCCGCGTAGCGCAAATATTGGGATGTCGCATCTTCCGGGTAGCTGATTTCGACTTTCTCGACCGAGCCATTCTTGTCGAACTTCGCAGTCAAGCGCGCATTCACGCCCGCGAAGTAAGTCGGCAGGTTGAGCTTTTGATAGCGCGCCAAAACCTCGTCGCGCAGCTTGGGATCGAAGTGGACGCCGTACTTTTCGACCAGCGCTTTGATTGCGTCGTAGTCGCCTTCTGCTTTGATCCGCATCAGTTCGGCGAGCAGCATGCCTACACCCTTGCGCATCTTTTGGTAGTCGACGACACGCACATAGGTTTTTCCGTCGCGTTGAAACTGTTCGATTGAGCCGGGAACCTGGTCGGCGATGTAATGCGCTACCAGTTGGCGGTCGCGCTGGTGGTCTTCCTCAATCGTCTCGCCGTGCGGAATGCGGCGCAGCTGAACTAACCCGGTAATGGCCGCGTTGTCATACATGGTTTTCGCGACTTCTTCCTGGTTCGTGATTAATCCCAATTCCTTCAGCTTGGGATCCCACACGTTCCAGAGCGCCATCAGGTCGGCGCGGCCTTCTTCGAGAGTCGAGAAATACTCTTTCAGGTAGCGCTGCGATTGCCCGTGCACCCGCTCGCTCAACTTGCCGGAACCGTGTCCGATCACTTCGTGCATGGCGACGAGCAGGCCAGAAGCCTCGTCGCCGAACTTGTCGCTGCGTGCAACGGCCGCTTCATCCGGCCAGAACTCGACCGCCAGCGATTTGCCGGTTGCGCCGTTGATAGCGCGGGTGCTGCCGGTGAAAAGAAAGTTCTTCGATCCGTATTTCTCGTGGATCTCGTTTTCGTTCGGCAGGTTATCGCCAATCGTGGTCACGCTGAAATCGGCGGTTTCGGCTACAGTCTCGACCGCCTTTACCACCGGCGCCTTAAACGAATCGCGCCGGTATTGGTCGAGCCACGGCGCATGCGCTTCGAAGTAGGCTGCATTCTCGGCTAACTTTTTCACCGCGTCTGTGACCGGCTTGTCGGTAATCGTGACGAAGGCCTGCGAACTTCCCTTGGCGCCGCGCGCGTCGCGATAAATCTCAATGAAGCCGTTATCGAAATCAACCGTCGCGTCGTTCTGCACCCAGGAGATTCCGAACGCGACCCACTCGGCGTATTCGCCGGTCTGGTAGTAGCGGATCAGATGGCCGATCGCCTCGGCCTGTTGCGGCTCGGCACAGGCCTGCGCTTTTTGTAAATACTCGTTCGCTTTTTTCAGGAACGTGGCGTAGAGGCCGGGGGCGATCTTGCCGTCGGGAGTGCCGGCGCGGTAGACGAGTTCGGTGAGCTTGCCGTCCGCGCCGCGAACTACGCGGGAGTTCAGCGGATATTCATCCTTGAAGTCCTTCAGATCAGCCTCGCTCAGCCCCGGATAGAACGTATTGGAGCTGGCCTGGATGACGTCCTTTCCGCCGGTGGGACTCTTGGCGACTTCCATCGGCTCAAAGTTCGGATCGAAGAGCGAGGCGCGCAGATCGTTCAGTTCGCGGCTCAGTTCGGCCGAAGTCTTGA
Organism: uncultured Acidobacteriota bacterium; assembly: GCA_963799305.1. GTDB lineage: Bacteria > Acidobacteriota > Terriglobia > Terriglobales > Acidobacteriaceae > Acidiflorens. Next base: position 643,394 of record CAWCWX010000014.1, read on the forward strand.
GCGGAGGCAGGTCGGCGGATGCGCTCTGAAAGGCGCCGTTCTTTTGCGCTGAGGCCGCGGCGGATTGCAGGGCTTCGAAGGTGAACTCCGGCAGGAATTTTTGCGAGGTCAGGTCGTTGTGGTTACCGCGGTTGGCCCAGAAGAGCTTCGCGAATTCAGCAATCTTCACCCGTGTTGCCGGGTCGATGCGGGCCGGGTGCGCCATGATCCCTTCCAGCAACCGCTTTTGCCGCAATCCGTAGGCCGAGAACTGGTCGTAAATGATCGGGTCGATGGCGATCGCCGCCTGCGTCAACCAATATGCCAATTCCTGCTGGCGGGGCGTCAGCGCCGCAAAACTGGGCGCAAGCAGCCGGAGAAATGCAGTGTCTCCCACGCGCTCAATCACCGGATTATCGGCGGAGTTGCGCCCTGACATTTGCTGGCTAAACCCGAAGGCAGCCAAAAAAGAGATAAGTAGAGCGCACAAAATTCGAGTTGAGAATGTGAATCGCATCAGCTTCACCGCGACCTCCGCCGGTCGGACCGGACCAAACTTTTGCAGGCTACCATACTCCGGCTGGCGTGTTTTTCAGGCCGACTCTCACAGACCCTGCCGCTATCGTCCGACAACAGGGCGCCGGTTTCCCGAACCCTCTCCCGCTGTGTAAAATAAGCTGTTAACCCTGAGCGCAGCGGACGCTCCTGTATTCCCGCCCCGCTGCCAAGAAATTCCTTACGAAGAGAGAAGGAGATGTAAACCAGCAATGTCGATTCCCGCGACCCAGATGCGTCCCGGCATGATCATCAAGCACAAAGATGATCTGCATTCCGTATTCAGCGTGGAGCACCGCACTCCCGGCAACCTGCGCGCCTTCATCCAGGCCAAACTGCGCAACCTGCGTACCGGCGCCATGTTCGTGGAACGCTTTCGCTCGCCCGATCCGATTGAAAAGGTCAACGTCGACGAAGTCGAGATGGAGTTTCTCTACGCCGACGGTGATAGCTATTACTTCATGGACACGTCCAACTACGAGCAGACTCACCTGACGCGCGACATCCTGGGCGATGCCGTGGAGTACCTGACGGCGAACCTTCCGATCAAGGTGGAGTTTTTTGATGGCAAAGCCGTCGGAATCGAGTTGCCGCAGACCGTAATCCTGACCGTTACGCAAGTCGAGCCCGGACTGAAGAGCGCTACCGCCTCCAGCGTCACCAAGCCCGCCACCACCGAAACCGGGCTGGTGGTGCAGGTTCCGCCGTTCATCAATGAAGGCGAGAAGATCAAGGTGGACACGGCGGAGGGGACGTATTTGTCGAGGGCGTAGGGAAAAGTCAGAAGTCAGAAGTCAGATTGCAGAAGTGAACCCGCAAGAATTTCAGCGACACAGCTTGCACCAGTGGCTTTACTTCTGCAATCTGACTTCTTGCTTCTGCAATCAAGCCATGGCCTCCACCGAAAACGTTGCTACCCAAGCCCGCCGCTTCGTTGTCCGGGGACGTGTGCAGGGCGTCGGCTTCCGCTGGTTTGTCGAACGGGAAGCGCACATTCTTGGCGTAACAGGATGGGTGCGCAACCGGTCCGATGGGACCGTAGAAGTGCTGGCCGTGGGCACCCGCGATCAGTTGTCGGGATTGCGCTCCCGCCTCCGCGAAGGCCCGCGGGCGGCGCGGGTGGACGACGTCGAAGAGTCGGACGCTGAAGCGGTCAAGGGACTGAATTCATTTCGCATTGAAGGAGCCTGGTAGATGTCGAGCGCGACCGCAAATTGTGACGGGTTGAAGAAGCTGATCCGCGAGGTTCCCGACTTTCCCAAGCCGGGCATCCTGTTTTACGACATCACCACTCTGCTCAAAAATAAGCAGGGCTTCGCCACGCTGATCGACGCCCTGTCTGAGAACTACATAGGCAGGGATGTCGACCTGGTTCTCGGCATGGAAGCGCGGGGATTCATCTTCGCGCCCGCTCTCGCCTATCGTCTGAATGCCGGATTCGTCCCCGTGCGAAAGCCGGGCAAGTTGCCAGCGGAGACTGCCAAACTCAAATACGACCTGGAATATGGAAGCAACACACTCGAGATCCACACGGACGCGATTCAGAAGGGCCAGCGCGTGCTGATTGTCGACGATCTGCTGGCTACCGGGGGGACCGCCGCGGCCACGGCAAAACTGGCTCATGATCTCGGCGCCGATATCGCAGGCCTTGCGTTTGTGGTGGAGCTTGATTTTCTAAAAGGGCGTGAAAAACTGGCGGGCTACGAGGTCCTGTCACTTCTGCACTACGATCACTAAATCCCGTGTGGGTCGGACACTCTTGTCCGACCCACGCCGGATCTTTACCTTACGAGTAGTTGCGCAGCCCGGATCAATCCGACCCAGATTGCAAAACTAAATACCGCGCTACCTGCAAACGAAAGGATCGCGACCCAATTGAGATGGGTCTCTTCCGTGTCATTGTGCCACATGGGGGAGGCTCCTAACACTTCAGTCGTTAGTCGTCGTAATGTTCGCAGTCTTAGTAGTTGCTGCAAGCACCTCAAAAGTTGCTTTTTTTATCTAACTTCGGCCACTCTACGCCTGCCAGGCATCGCAAGTCCAAGAAAATCGTTCTTCTTAGCAGAAATTTCTTGAATCGTTTGTGCCTAAAGCAAACACCTTAGGAAGCGAAGGCCGTGCCGTGCTGCGGCTACCGCGAACACCGGCACCCGCAGCATTACGCTCAGCAGGGCGGATTTCCATTTCCAGAACGTCCGTGAAGTGCCCGCTGGATTTTCCGTGTCCCTTTTTTTCCGAATTCGTTCGAAGAAGTCCGCAGGGTCACAGCCCCGTGCTGGCCATGCCGCAGTATGCCGACTGCACTTCGCTGCGCGTCTATCACACCCTGCTGGACGTGATCCGCTATTACCCCGACCACCCGATGGGTTCGCGTAACTGGGATGAGCGGGTATATCATCCAGATGCGCAGGGAACGGTCCGGCCGTTGCATATGCTCTGGGACGATCCGCCCCTCTTCATTAGTATTACTCAGACCCTGAATGCCCTGCGTCTGAAAATGTCGGTCAGCGCAGGGCAACTTGCAGGGCGAGGCTGACGTCGAATGCTTCGTTTCGGGGCATCGTTTCAGCGATACATCCAGATTGCTTGTTGGACAGAACTGAATAGCCCCTGAGGTCCTGACGTGAAGTGTTTCGTCGCGCTACTCCTTCTCGCTCTCGCGGCGACCGCCCAGGCCAACGAACTCGTGCCCCTTTCCGTGGACCAGGTTGTCGACAAGCTCATTCGCAAGAATGAAGAACGCGCCCAGGCCCTGCGTTCCTTTCAGGCAACTCGCATCTATCACCTCGTCTATCGTGGATTCCCCACAGACAAAGAAGCCGAGATGACCGTGGACGCCCGCTACGAAAGTCCTTCCACGAAGGATTTCAAGGTAGTGTCAGAAAATGGCTCCAAACTAATTCTCGACCGCGTCTTCAAGAAACTCCTCGAAAGCGAAAAGGAAGCCGCACAGCCCGAGATGCAAGCCCACACTCAACTGAATCGCGATAACTATGAATTTGCCTTGCTGACTTCGGACCAGGCAGGCCAGTACGTGTTGCAGGTGACTCCAAAGGTAAAGAGGAAGTATCTCTATTATGGAAAAATCTGGGTGGACGCTACCGACTTCGCCGTCACCCGCATCGAAGCCGAACCCGCCCAGAATCCATCGTTCTGGATCAAGAGAAGTGAAATCCACCACGAGTACGAGAAGATTCAAGGCTTCTGGCTTCCCGCGCGCAACCAGTCGGTGAGCTACATCCGCTTCGGCGGACGCGCCACGCTGACCATCGAATACAAAGACTATAAGCTGATTGAAGCCCGCAACCCCACCCCCGCAGTTGCAGCGTCAGCCACCGGAACCTCGAATTCTCAGTAGTACAATCCATTGCATGGGCGGTCTGTTCCAGCCAAACCCAACCACGCGGACGGAGGAATCGAACCTGCGTCCGATCCTCGTCGGGCTATTCATTGTTGCCGTCGTGGTCACGATTCTTGTACTGGTTCTGCGCGCCCAGCAGAAGCCTCCTGTCCCGCCTCCGCCCTACGCCGCAAACCTGAAATTTTCTGACCTGAAGGCCAGTGCCGCACAGAATTTCGTCGGCGCCACGGTAAGCTACCTTGACGGCACCGTTACCAACACGGGAGATCAAACCGTCATCCATGCCATCGTGCGGGTAACGTTCAAAGACGACATGGGACAAACCGCGCAGCGCGAAGAAACGCCGTTACGCGTCCTCCGCACCGACGGCCCGTACGATGAAGCCGTCGACCTGATGGTTTCTCCACTCGCCCCCGGCCAAAGCAAACCTTTCCGCCTGACTTTCGAAAGCATCTCTGCGCAATGGAACCACGCGTATCCGGAGATGCAGATCACCGATGTAAGGACGAGGTGAGCTCGCGTCGGTCGGACACTCCGGTCCGACCAAATCTGTGAACTTTGAGCCACTCCGCGACCCGCTCGCACTCAGAATCGAAATCGCGGCGCTTATTTCCGATACTCGTTTCTCACTACCTCGCCACCCTTCATCACAAACTTCACCCGTTCCAACGTGGTCACATCCGCCAGCGGATCGCCATCGACAGCAATAATGTCGGCCCATTTACCGGGCTCAATCGTCCCGACTCTGTCGGACCATCCCAGCAAATCGGCATCGTTGATCGTTGCGGACTGGATCGCTTGGAGCGGGGTCAGTCCGAGTTTCACCATCACGGCGAATTCGTGCGCGTTCAGCCCATGGGGATACACGGCGGCATCGGTTCCGAAGCCAACTTTCAATCCCGCGGCAAATGCGCGCGCGACATTCTTCCTGGCCGCAGGCATCACTTCCTTTCCCTTGGCGATCAACTCCGGCGGCGTGCCGATCTTCTCGGCGTTTTCAAAGAACCAATCCATCAGATAGAGCGTCGGGACCAGATACGTGCCGTTCTTCTTCATCTCGGCGATGGCCGCGTCATCGATGTATGAGCCGTGTTCAATCGAATCCACGCCCGCCATGGACGCCCAGCGGATGCCTTCCGCACCATGCGCGTGCGCTGCGACTTTCCGGCCCAGACGGTGCGCATCGGCGACGATCGCTTTCATTTCTTCGAGGGTATATTGCGAGGCCTGCGGATTGTCTCCATGCGAGAGCACGCCGCCCGTGGCGCAGACTTTGATCAGGTCGGCGCCGTACTTGATGATCTCGCGCACTTTGTGCTGAACCGCTTCGACGCCGTCGGCCACGCCAGCATCGGTGGCGTGATATTCGTAGGGCAAAAGATTATTGTCGCAGTGGCCGCCGGTGATGCTGAGCGCCGGACCGCTGACCAGCATGCGCGGGCCGGGGATGTCACCGGCATTGACGGCATCTCGGAGAGCAACATCCGTAAATCCATTTGCGCCTACATTGCGGATGGTCGTAAAGCCCGCTTCCAGCGTAGTCTTCGCATTGCGCGCGCCGATGAGGGCTTCGCGGGGAATGGAAATGCCTAGCGCCGAGTAACCGAAATTTGGATTGAAGGTGATATGGGTATGGGCGTCGATTAGGCCAGGGAGGACGGTGGCGTTGGGAAGATCGACGATGGTCGCGCCGACGGGAAGAAGTTGGTCGGTCAACGATCCCACGTTGGTGATCTTGTCTCCCTGAATGATGATCGTCTGACCGGTCAGGGTTTTGCCGGTCTTTACATCGAGCAGCCGACCGGCGTGGATAACAACAGTTTTTATCGGAGCTGCCGGCTGTCCCGTCGCCAGACTCGCCGCCAGTACACACGCTACGAACGCAATCGCCCAACGATAGAGTTTCATTCCATCCCCTCAGGAGAAAGTTGATCGGGTACATTACAACTCAGGGGAGCACGAGGAGCAATCGGAATCCAGCCGCGAAGCGGCGATATGTGAAAGCCCGGCACGGAAGTGCCGGGTAAAATGCAAATCCGCTTCGAGTCCCGGCAGGGAGGCCGTCTTTCCGCGCATGGCACAAACGATGCGACTGTGAGTATTCTTTGCAGCATGGAAAATCTCTGGAAAGCAATCTTGATGTTGATCGCCGTATTGGCCATTCTGGCGCTGGTCAGAATGTTCGCCCGCTGAACACAACAGCACAGTGACCAATCCCGATCCCAACCCGCTCCCCACTGGCATCCGCACCATCGCCGCGCTCTTCGCGCTGTGCGGAGCTTATCTGGCGATCCTTGCGGTCGTCACGCTAGTGAGTCCCGGAGCCGTCTCCATGACTGCCGCCGCGCCGCTGCTCTTCGGCCTCGAACTCGCCGGACCGTACATGTTTCTGCTGATCGCTGTGGCCTCGGGCGCGATCGCATGGGGACTGCTGCGCCTCAACAACATCATGCGCCACGCCGCCATACTCTCCGCCTGCGCGGGGGTCGTCATGCTGATTCCATCAGTTTCGGGAGCGGTGGTGTCGGTACGACTGAAAGGACTGGTTCTGGGCGGACTAGGGATTATTATTCGCGTGATGGTGGCGTGGTATCTGTCGCAAACCCACATTGCGGAGCAGTTCAAGGTGCCACGGAGCTAACCATCGCCTGCACCTTGCCCTTGCCGTTTGGAGGCGGGGCGCCTCCACGGACAGCCGGCAGGGTGCTGGCGCTACATTCTTACTTCTTTGCCCCTGTCTTCTCTCCCACCCGCTCACTCACCGCGAACGTCATCTTGCCAGCTTTCTTGTCGGCGTCCACGATGACGTGATCCCCATGCAGCACTTCGCCGTCGAGAATCTTCAGGGCCAGCGGATCCTGCACCAGCTTCTGAATCGCCCGCTTCAGCGGACGCGCTCCAAAATTCGGATCGTAGCCCTCGGTGAAGAGTAATTCTTTCGCCGCGTCGGTGAGCTCAAGAGAAATCTTGCGCTCGGCCAACAGGCGCCGCAGGTCTTCGAGACGAAGGTCGACGATCTTGACCAACTGTTCCTTCCCCAGCGGACGGAAAATAATGATATCGTCCACGCGATTCAGGAACTCAGGCTTGAAGTGTCCATGAAGGGCATCCATCACCATCTTAGCTCGCGCGCTCGAATGCTTCGGCCGACATCACGCTCTCCGCCTGCAAGTACGCCGAACCGAGATTCGACGTCATAATAATCACCGTGTTTTTGAAATCCACGGTGCGTCCCTTGCCATCGGTGAGGCGTCCGTCGTCCATGATCTGAAGCAGGACGTTGAACACGTCCGGATGCGCCTTTTCAATTTCATCAAATAGCACCACCGCATACGGACGCCGACGCACCTGCTCGGTGAGTTGCCCGCCTTCGTCGTAACCGACATATCCCGGAGGTGCGCCGATCAGCCGTGACACGGCGTGCTTTTCCATGTATTCCGACATATCAATGCGCACTAATGCATGCTCGTCGTCAAAAAGAAATTCCGCCAGCGCCCGGGCCAATTCGGTTTTACCCACGCCCGTGGGACCGAGAAAGATAAATGACCCAATCGGCCGCTTGGGATCGCTCAGCCCGGCGCGGGAACGGCGAATTGCATTTGCTACACGTTCGAGCGCCGCATCCTGTCCAACGACTCGATGCCGCAGGCGATCTTCCATGCTGATCAGCTTTTTGACTTCGCCTTCGAGCATCTTCGAGACCGGAATGCCAGTCCACTTGGAGACGATGCGCGCGATGTCCTCTTCGTCCACTTCCTCTTTCAGCATGCGGCTGGACTTGCCTTCCATCTGGGCCGTGAGTTTTGCGATTTCTTCTTCCGTCTGCCGAATGAGGCCGTAGCGAATCTGCGCTACGCGCTCCAGATTGCCTTTGCGCTCTTCCGCGGCTTCTTCGGTCTTGAGCTGCTCGAGTTTCTCCTTGAGGTCGCGGACGCGCTTGATCGCCTCTTTCTCCTGCTTCCATTTCGCCTTGAGCGTGTTCGACTGCTCACGAATCCCCGCCAGCTCTTTCTCTACGATGGCCAGACGTTCTTTCGAGTTGGCGTCGTCTTCCCGCTTCAGCGCCTGCTTTTCAATTTCCAGCTGCGTTGCCCGCCGCTCCAGCTGATCGATCACAGTCGGCATGGAGTCAATCTCGATGCGCAGCGAAGCCGCGGCTTCGTCCACCAGGTCGATGGCCTTGTCCGGCAGGAAACGATCCGAGATGTAGCGATCCGAAAGAGTAGCCGCCGCGACGATCGCGGAGTCTTTAATGCGGACGCCGTGATGCACTTCGTACTTTTCCTTCAGACCGCGCAGGATTGCAATCGTGTCTTCGACCGTCGGCTCGCCCACAAATACTTGCTGGAAACGCCGTTCGAGGGCTGCATCTTTCTCGATGTACTTGCGGTACTCATTCAGCGTGGTTGCGCCAATCGCGCGCAGTTCGCCTCGGGCCAGCGCCGGCTTCAGCATGTTGGAAGCGTCCATTGAGCCCTCGGAGGCGCCTGCTCCGACGAGCGTGTGCAACTCGTCGATGAATAGGATGATCTGTCCATTCGAGTCTTCGATCTCTTTCAGCACAGCTTTCAGACGGTCTTCAAATTCGCCGCGATATTTCGCGCCCGCGACCATGGCACCGAGATCCAGGCCGACGACCCGTTTGTTCTTCAGCGCTTCGGGCACGTCGCCCGAGATAATTCGCTGCGCCAGGCCTTCGACGATGGCGGTCTTGCCAACGCCCGGCTCGCCAATGAGCACCGGATTATTCTTTGTGCGGCGCGAGAGGACCTGGATGACTCGCCGAATCTCTTCATTCCGCCCAATCACCGGATCGAGTTTCCCGCGGCGTGCGAGTTCCGTCAGATCTTTGGCATAACGTTCCAGCGCTTGATATTTACCTTCGGGATTCTGGTCCGTGACTTTCTGCGATCCGCGGACGGCCTGGAGCGCCTTGAGAATGGCATCATGGGTCGCGCCATGCCGCGCCAGCAACTCCTGCGCGGGATCGCGCTTCAACGCCGTCGCCGCGAGCAGCAGATGCTCGGTGGAAACGTATTCGTCCTTGAAGGTGTCCGCTTCCTTGAAAGCCCGATCGAGTAGCTGATTGACCTGCGACGACATTCCCGCCTGCGCGGCTGCGCCCGAAACCTTGGGCAGCTTCTCGATCTCCTGATAAATCTCGCTCAGCACGCCCTGCGGCCCGATGCCGATCTTCTCCAGCACCGGCGTGACAATGCCTTCTTTGTCTTCGATCAGCGCAGCCAGCAGATGAACCGGCAACAACTCCGGATTGCCATGCTCGGACGCAAGCTCGTTCGCGCGCTGGATAGCTTCCTGCGCTTTTACAGTGAATTTGTCCCACCGGATTGCCATGACTTCCACTCCTGCCAGGCCTTGAGCCCGGCGTGATTTTGCAATTTTGTAATCGGGTAATTTTGCAATTTTGGGCGTCGCCGCCTCAAGTGGCAAAATACACAACTACAAGATTACAAAAAACAACGGGAGGCCGAATCCTTCCGCCTCCCGCCAAACTTTATTCACTAATCACCAACCACTATCCACGGCCCTTACGCGGCCTTGCTGGGCCCCTTGGCTTCCAGAGTCTTCTCGCTGCCAACATTGACTTTGATCTGCTTTGGCTTGGCTTCCGCTTTCTTGGCCAGAGTGACTTTCAGCACGCCCTTGTCGTAGTTCGCCTGGACGTTCTCGGCGTCTACGGTGGGGGGCAGGGTGAAGGTGCGAGTGAAGCTGCCGTACTGGCGCTCCACACGGCGATAGTTCTCTTCCTTTTCTTCCTTTTCCAGCTTGCGCTCGCCGTGCACGGTGAGGGTGTTGTTCTCGATCCGCACGTCGATGTCTTTCTCTTCGATTCCAGGGACTTCAATTTTCAGCGTGATGTTGTGCTCGTCCTCGTAGATGTCGACCGGAGGAGCAAAGGAACTGGTGGTGAGGGCTTCTTCGCGGCCGTCCGGTTGGGTTTCACGGAAAAGCCGATTCATGCGGCCCTGCAATGTTTCAAACTCGCGAAAGGGATCGAAACGCGTTACAAACGTCATAACTAAATCCTCCTGCTTTTGAAAGTATTTGGGAGCTGCGATCACTCCGTTGGGTGTGTATGTATATCTACAAGAAGCATAAAATATGAGCGTGTTATTGTCAACCATATTATTATGCTTATTTTCATTAACTTACGGACACGATCAGGCACTTCAAATACCCGGTTTCGGGTACTCCCAATAGGGTTGGATGGTCTTTGGCCTGCGTCCGGTTTTCCAGAATCCGCGCCGCGCGATGTGCATCCCGGGCCGCCTCGGCGACGATTTCCAGGAAGCTTTGCGCGCTCACGTGAAAAGAGCAGGAGCAGGTCGCGAGCACGCCTCCGGTACGCAGCATCTTCAGCGCCCGCAGGTTGAGTTCTTTGTAGCCTCGCATGGCGTTTTCGAGATCGTGCTTGCTTTTGGCGAAGGCGGGCGGGTCGAGCACGATGGTGTCGTATTGGCGTTTCTCGGCCGCATAGTCTTTCAGCAGATCGAAGGCGTTGCCTTCAATCCACTCCACTTCTCTCGCGTTCAAGAAGGCGTTCTTCTCCGCCATTTCCAGCGCGGGACGCGAACTGTCCACTCCAGTCACAGCCGAACAATGCGCCGCCAGGTGTAGCGAAAATCCTCCCTGATAGCAGAACACGTCGAGCGCTTCCCCGTGCGCGTATTTTGCTGCCGCCGCATAGTTCTCCCGCTGATCCAGAAACGCTCCCGTCTTCTGACCTTCGAGGCCGTCGTGGTGAAAACGCACGCCATTCATTGCAATCACGCTGGAAGTCTTGTCTCCGCAGAGCAAGGCCGACTTCCGTATCGGCAATTGCTCGAGCTCGCGGATGCGGGCATCCACGCGTTCCACAATTCCCGCCGGTCTGAGTTGCTCAACCAGCGTTTCCAAAACGGCGGATCGCACCGGGTCCGCGTCCATCGCCTGGGTCAGAATCTGAACCGACAGCACATCGTCGTAGCGGTCGACGATCAGGCCGGGCAGGAAATCCGCTTCGCTGAAGACCACACGATAGGCGTTGCTGTCGGCAACGATGCGTTCGCGGTAGGAAATCGCCGCCCGAATCCGCTCTGCTACCAGCGCTGGTAAATCCGCCACCGGGTCGCGGGAAATCAGGCGCAGAGCGATTTGCGATGAACTGCTGTAGAGGGCGGTCCCCAGAAATTTGCCGCGGGCGTCGGTCACCCGGAGCAACGAACCTGCCGGCACCCCTTTCGCCGGCACGATGTCGGATCGATATACCCAGACGTGACCGGCCTTTAATCGCGCGGCCCCGCGTGCCGAAATTTCGACGGACGTGTGCGGATCCGCAGGAACCGCAGCTTTCTTGGGCATGGAATTGATGGTAAACCGAATTTGCAGGTTTGGCGGAGAACGTACGGAGAAACACGTCGCACAGCGTTTTCTTCGCGTGCGTTTGATTCGGTGCGAGGGGAGAAGCGGCAAGCCGCGTCTTTACTTGATTCTTGGCGATGCTATTGGCCCGGATTACCCGGCACTTGAAAGTCGACGCCTCTTGCGTCGTTCGCTTTGCGAGTTGCCGGCAGATCGAGATCGGCGAGCAGGATCTTGTGCGAGCGATTGTCGGTTAGATCAAACACCGTATCGCCAACGATGGCATAATTCTGCAACTCCGCCTGATGTCCATCGCGGAAAACCAGCACCGTGCTGGGCTGAGGCACAACCGGAGCGGAAGGTTCGACCGCAACGGCGGCCGGCGCTGCTGCCGGTTCCGGATTCATGGCCATTGCGCGGGCGCGCGTCGTGTAGGAGCCCCTACGATCAAAGATGGTGGGGCCGCCATCGTAATCTTCTTCTTCGTCACCCTCCGGCTGCACCACTACGACCTGGGTATAAGGAATGGCGTAAACCGGCACCCCGCCGCCGAAGAAATTGCCGCGAAAGTGATGTCCACGGCCGAACACTGGCCGCTGTGCGCCCCTCTGAAAAAACGCGTTGGAGCAGCAGTTGCCGAAGCGAGCGTGGCCGCCGCCGAATCCGTTCGGCCCCAGGGAAGTGACGCTGGCTGCGACTCCCGGAGTGAAAGAATGGCTGCCGCCGAAACCGAAGCGAAGTCACCGAAGCGGGAACGCCATGAATTTGCGCCTGGACTAAGGCGGGGCTGGCGACCAACAGCCAGCCCACAAGCACGAGAAGATGAGGACGGATCCGGGCGTGCATACGAACCTCTCTGTCCCTATTAGAGTACCCGGCGGCGGATATTTCAACTCCAGAAACTCGAAAACCCGCGCGGGGCGGCTCAGGCCACGTTACGCGGCATGCGGGACGCCAGGCGGTTCAACTCCACCATGCGATGCCGAATGTACCCGTCTTCGGTCAAGTGGGCGGAGGCGGTGCTCTTCCGATTGAAGCTCACCACCTGATCAGCAGGGTGGCGGTGCGGAAATTGCGGGTCCAATTCCTTGCAGAATTCGCAGGGTCGGCTGGAGCGGAGTTCGAATCTCTTCTTGATCGTCAGTTCGATGTGTTCCATGTCCTGGGCTCCGTGCGATACAGGGCAGGATCAGAGTCTGCCCGGATTGGCGGCAAATGTTAGCCATACGGGCTGTGCCACATTCGCCTGCGGCGCATTTTTACTACAGCGGCACCGTTTGCACAAGCGGGCTTAACTGCCTAGTTTTCCACAGGCCCTTTTCTTGTCGTCTGGACGCGAGCGGCTCCGCTACACCGAACTTTCTGGCAAGATTAAGGACCAGCCCGATTGGAGAATCCAGTGATGACGAACGATCCCAGCCGGCCCGTGTTTCTGTTCGACGTCGACAATACTCTGCTCAATAACGATCAGGTCTCCGCCGATCTCAAACGCCATCTCCGGGCCAATGTTGGCGAGGAGTCCGGGCAGCGCTACTGGGATATCTTCGAGAAGCTGCGCACGGAACTGGGCTACGCCGATTATCTGGGCGCGCTCCAGCGTTATCGCGTGGAGCATCCGCGCGAGCCGAGGCTGTTGGAAGTGTCGTATTTCATGATCAACTACCCATTCGCCAATCGTCTCTTTCCGGAATCGCTCGATGCCGTGGTGCACGCGAAGCGGTTGGGCAAGGCGGTCATCTTGAGCGATGGCGACGTCGTCTTCCAGCCCCGCAAAGTCTACCGTTCCGGTCTCTACGAAGCTTTCGATGGCAACGTGCTGATTTACATCCACAAAGAGGAGCAACTCGAAGACGTCGAGGCGAAGTATCCCGCCGAACACTACGTGATGGTGGACGATAAAGTCCGCCTGCTGGCCGCGCTGAAACAATATTGGGGCAAGCGCGTGACGACGGTGTTTCCCCGCCAGGGCCACTACGCGCTCGATCAAAAGCTGGTCGCGCAGTATCCGAAGCCGGACATTACGATGGAGAGAATCGGGGAGTTGAAGAACTATTCGCTGGAGCAACTACTAGCGGCGGCCGGGTAAACCTTTAGGGACCGCGGCGTTTATTCGTCGCCTTCTTCGGGAGCGCCGGCACGCACCATGGTTTCCAGTTCTTTCGTCAGGCGGCCGCGTTCTTTGTCGGGCAATTCCAGAAAGCGGATGGGCTGAAAGCAGCCCTTGGTGGCCCACATGGGAAACAGCATTTCCGCGCGCGTCCGAATGCTGGTCATGCCGACGTGAAAGAGCGCTGTGACTTTGATCCCCTCATCCAGCGGCTGCTCCATCGACAGCAAGCCTCCATTGACGGAGAGCTGATTCATGCGAGCGCGGATCTGGCGTCCATTTTCCAGCAGCACCAGCGCCAGCACCGAGCCGCCCAGCTTGACTCGGGAACTCCGTTGCTGGTTTTGAGCCTTGGTCGGGGACATATCCATCAGAAATATCGCATGATCACCCGGTTGCGCGGCAGATTACCAAAGGCACTCGTACCGCCGCCGCGAAATCTATAGCGCTGGCGTTCCGCCGGTGCCAGGTTGCGGTTTGCTCCCGATTGGGGGGTCATTTATACTCATACAGTTCGAGCGGGAGTAACTCAGTGGTAGAGTGCGACCTTGCCAAGGTCGAAGTCGCGGGTTCAAATCCCGTCTCCCGCTCCAATGGAACTCATACCTAATTTCAGTGGCATCAAGGGACTCCAAATACCTTGATGCCATTTGAGTGATGGGGATGTTCTGTGGTTCAAAGAACTTCCTTTCATGGCTGAATACCAAATCGTCCGTGAACTCCCTGTTCCTGGCCTCCTTCCCGCATTTGAAAGCGTCACCAAGTACCAGCGCCTATAGTAACGGGAAAAGTATTTACTGAGTCCGTCCCGACCCTGTATACACCTTTACATCTGAACTTCGGCAAAGGATCGATAATCCCGACGCACTACTTATGTAGTGATGCGGGACAAGAACGGAAACTTGCGTGCTTGTGACGTGCAATCCATGTCTTACACGACCTTTATCTTAATGGTGGTTCTGACGGTCTTGCCGTCGGTCGCACGCGCCCAGATTTCGCCCGGAACGCTGGCTCGGGCTCACAAGGATCTTGAAGGCGCCACCCGCTGCACCAGTTGCCACAAACTGGGTGGCGAGCCCGCATTCAAGTGTCTGGATTGCCACGGCGAAATTGCGGCGCGCCTAGCCGCCCACAAAGGGTTACATTCTTCTTACGGCATGCGGCCGGGATCCAGCCAGGAGTGCGTCAAGTGCCACTCCGATCACAATGGGCTCGACTTCCCGCTCATTAAATGGGACACCAAGACTTTCGATCACAAGCAGACTGGCTATGTTCTGGAAGGCAAGCACGCCGGCGTGGAATGCAAAAAGTGCCACACGCCAGAGCATGTTCCGGCGGCCGAACGCGCGCTCATAAAGATTAAAGACCTCAACCGGTCGTTTGTCGGCGTCGCCGAGACTTGTGCCACGTGCCATAGGGATCCGCATAGCGGACGTCTCGGTCCGAACTGCATTACCTGTCACAACTTTACGGACTGGAAAAATGTTTCCGGCACGTTCGATCATTCCAAGACCCGTTATCCCCTGACCGGTCAGCACGTGCAGGTTAAATGCGAAAAGTGCCACACCCCTGGGCCCGACAACCAGCCGCGCTACATGGGATTGCCTTTCTCCAAGTGCAACGACTGCCATGCTGACCCTCATAAAGGCAGCTTCGGGCAACAGTCCTGCCAGTCCTGTCATAACACCGCCAGTTGGAAGAGGGTTGCTACTTCAGGACTGAGTCAGAATTTCGATCACTCCAAAACCAAGTATCCGCTTCTTGGGAAGCATCAAACGGTGGCGTGCGGCTCCTGTCACGCCAACGGCGACTTCAAGAAGCCCCTCCAATTCGCCAACTGCACGAACTGCCACAAGGACGAGCACAACGGACAGTTCCTGAAGCGTCCTGACGCGGGTGAATGTTCTTCCTGTCATGACGTCAATGGATGGAAGCCTTCCAAGTTCGATGTGAAGGCGCACGCTGCCACGCAATATCCGCTCGCGGGCCAGCACGCGAAACTGGAGTGCGCGAAGTGCCATATCGACAAAGGGAAGGAGACGCTTTACCAGATCAAGTTCAGCCACTGCCTGGATTGTCATCGTGACGAGCACCAGACGCAGTTTGCCGCCGCCCCCTGGCTGAACCAGTGCGAGCAGTGTCATTCCGTCGAGGGCTTCAAGCCGTCATCGTTTTCCCTGGCCAAGCACAAACAAACGCGCTTCCAGCTCACAAACGGCCACATGGCAGTGCTGTGCGGCGATTGCCACAAGCCGGCATCTGCCTTCCCGAGTGCCGCGCTCCTGCCCGCATCGGCTGCCGTACAGAATGCTCCGCCGCCCGAGCCGCCACATTACGGGACCACGGCGGTCTATCATTTCCGTGATATTTCCTGCGTTACGTGCCACGCGGATCCTCATAAGAATCAATTTGCCGAGCGCATGAACGCGCGCCGGTCGGACGGAACCCGCGCTGGTTGCGAGGCCTGCCACACCACCAAAGACTGGAAGGACCTCACGCGTTTCGATCACGGTAAAACGAAGTTTGCCCTTGTGGGTTCGCACCGCGCGGTCGCCTGCATCGATTGCCACAAGCCGCCCAACCTGGGGACGAAACTGATCGACGCCAACTTCGCAGAGGCGCCATTGAAATGCGAAGAGTGCCATGCCGACCCGCATGGCCGGCAATTTGCCAAGGGTGACGTCACGCCCTGTGCTGACTGCCACAACAGCGCCAAGTGGAAACCCTCGACCTTCGATCACGACAAACGCACCCAGTTTGCCCTCGCGGGAGCGCACACGGCGGTCCGCTGCGGGGACTGCCATAAACTCTTCCGCGACTTCGAGGGTAAGCAGGTCCTGTTCTACAGACCCACTCCAAAAGACTGCAAGGACTGCCACGGCGCAGAGCCCAAATTTCAGAAGAAGTCCTGAACAGGGGGGCCAAGAGCACCCCCGAGGGACACGAGCTTCAAGGGCCGCCGTGGACCTGTTTTGATCACCATTAGCTGTTTGCCGAGAGATCAGGAGAATGTAAATTATTCGTAAACTCGACCACTCTTCGGGAAAAACTTACCGTTGTTTCCCGCCACACGAAAGGCTGCTAAGCGTCTGATTTGTTAACAACATCGCTATCGTACCCATGAACATTCACTAACGTAACTTGGGTACTACTGTGTAGCCGCACTACCCTCCTTGGATACAGGATTGCCTCAACGTACGAAACGCGACAAACGTTCTTTTGTGGCCTTCGTCTTTGTGGGGCTTGGCTCACTTTGGTTACAAAGCTAATCGCCGGTTTGACGCTGGCGGGGCTGCTATTGCTGCCCTCGCCGGGGAGCGGTACGCCTCAGGCTACACAAACCACGCAAAGCTCGCACAGCCCGCACGGCAATCTCAATATCTCCTGCCAGAACTGCCACACGGTCTATGGCTGGAAGCCGATTCGTGCGGTGCCGGAATTTGATCACAATCAGACGCGCTATCCGCTCCGTGGCATGCACGAGGGCGTGACCTGTACCGCCTGTCACACGAAGATGGTGTTCACCAACGTCGGCAACAAGTGCGCAGACTGCCACGCCGACATTCACAAGCACAAGATGGGGGAGAACTGCGAGTCCTGCCACACGGTTCGCGGCTGGAAGGTTTCGATACAGCAGATCAATCAGCACATGAACCGGTTCCCGCTGACGGGCGCGCACGCCGCAGCCACCTGCGACGACTGTCACAAGAACGGCGCCGTCAGTAATTTCACCACGATGTCGACGGCGTGCTTCAGTTGCCATCAGAAGGATTACAGCGGCGCCAAGAATCCCGACCACGCAGCCGGCAAATTCTCCACCACCTGCGAGACCTGCCATACGACCGACAACTGGCTGAACGCCAAGTTCGATCACTCGGCAACCGGCTTTCCGCTCACCGGCATGCACACCGTGCCGCCCCGGGTCTGCGTGGATTGCCACGTCAACAACAATTACAACCTGCCGCAGACCGCCTGCGTCGGTTGCCATCTCAAGGATTATCAGAACAGCAAGAATCCGGACCACGTGAAGGGGGGCTTCCCGCAAACCTGCGAGACTTGCCATTCCACAGCGGCCTGGCAGCCGGCCAGCTTCGATCACTCTAAGACCGGATTCCCGCTCGCCAACGCGCACAACGTTCCGCCGCGCCAGTGCGCCGATTGCCATGTCAACAACAACTACAACATTACGGACACCTCTTGCATTTCGTGCCACCAGGGTGACTACAACAACGCCAAGACGCCGATCGACCACATTGGAGCCAACTTCCCCACGACCTGCGCCACCTGTCATGACACCGTCGCCTGGACCGACGGCAAGTTCGACCACGCGCAGACGGGCTGGGCGCTCACCGGCATGCATACCGTGCCGCCGCGCGCCTGCATCGATTGCCACACCAACAACAATTACAACCTGAAACAGACTACCTGCGTCACCTGTCACCTGACGGATTACAACAACACTAATAATCCGAATCACGCACAGCAGGGATTTGCCCAGACTTGCGAGATCTGCCATTCCACCGCGGCCTGGCAGCCAGCTCAGTTCGATCACGCTAAGTCCGGCTTCCCGCTGACGGGAGCACACACTGTCCCGCCGCGGGCCTGCACAGATTGCCACGTCAACAACAATTACAACATCACCGACACCTCGTGCGTGTCGTGCCACCAGAGCGATTACAACAACGCCAAGACGCCGGTCGATCACCTGGGCGCGAAGCTCCCCACAACGTGTGCGAACTGCCATGACACTGTGGCCTGGACCAATGGCAAGTTCGACCACACGCAGACGGGCTGGGCCCTGACGGGGATGCACACCGTCCCACCGCGCGCGTGCAGCGATTGCCACGTCAACGGCAACTACAATTTGACGCAGACGACGTGCGTCTCCTGTCATTTGAAGGATTTCCAGGGCGCCAAGAATCCCGACCACGTTCAGGGCGGCTTCCCGCAGACCTGCGAGAGTTGCCACACCACGACCGCATGGCAACCCGCGAATTTCGATCACTCCAAGACGGGCTTCGCGCTCACCGGCATGCACACCGTGCCGCCGCGGCAATGCGCGGACTGCCACGTCAACAATAACTACAATCTGACGCAGACGGCCTGCGTTTCATGCCATCAGACCGACTACAACAACGCCAAAACGCCGGTCGATCACATTCAGGCCAAATTCCCCACCACCTGCGAAACGTGTCATGACACAACCTCGTGGACCGATGCCAACTTCGACCACTCGCAGACCGGCTGGGCGCTCACCGGATCGCACACCGTGCCCCCGCGAGCCTGCGTCGATTGCCACGTCAACGGCAACTACAACCTGACGCAGACCACCTGCGTCGCCTGTCACCAGACCGACTACAACAACGCCAAGACGCCGGTCGATCACATCACGGCGAACTTCCCGACCACCTGCGAAACCTGCCACGACACCGTGGTCTGGACCGATGGCAAGTTCGACCACTCGCAAACCGGCTGGGCGCTTACCGGCATGCATACCGTGCCGCCGCGAGCCTGCTCTGACTGCCACGTGAATAACAATTACAAGCTGAACAACACGGCGTGCGTCACGTGCCACCTGACCGACTACAACAACACGAACAATCCGAACCATGCCAATGCCGGGTTCCCGCAGACCTGTGAACTCTGCCACGACACGGTCAACTGGACCGACGCGAACTTCGATCACAGCAAGACCGGCTTCCCGCTGACCAATTCGCACATGGTGCCGCCGCGCACGTGCACGGATTGCCACGTCAACAACAACTACACGAGTCTGCCGACAGACTGCTACGGGTGTCACAAAACCGACTACCTGAACACGAATAGCCCGAACCACACCGCCGCCCATTTCCCGACCACATGCGAGACCTGCCACGACACCATCAAGTGGACGGATGCCAACTTCAATCACAGCTACTTCCCGCTGAACCACGGGAATGCCAACGGTATTTGCAGCAACTGCCACACGAATCCCAACGACTACTCGGTCTTCCAGTGCACCGACTGCCACACCAAGTCGCAGACCGACCCGAAACACTCGGGCGTGAAAGGGTACGTGTACAACAGCCCTAACTGCTACCAGTGCCACAAGAGCGGCGGCGGCGGCTAAAGGGAATTGGACGTGCTTTAAGTCACAGGCTAGACGTGCCTAACCTGAGCACAATTAGTTTATGAAGAGGGAGAATGAAGCGGTCGATTTATCTGGGATTGCTCCTGACCCTGGGAGTGGTGTCATCGGCGCAGACCAGCGAGCCTGGTCCAGCGGTGGTGCGCACGGTTCAAGTGATCCCGGTCGACGGCGAGATTCACGTCGAAGTAACTCTGAGCGAGGCAGTTACTCCCTCAGTAGAAATCGCCAGGCACCCCGATCGATTGGTCCTGACGCTTCCCGGAACGACCGCGGACACGCAGCAAAAGCGATTGCTGGTGGGACAACTGGGCGTGCGCTCGGTGCGCTACGGCTTGAACCAGGCCAACCCTCCAGAAACACATCTCGTCGTCGATTTGGAACAAGAGCACGAGTACAAACTTCTAAACGACGGTAAAAAGATCACCCTGATCGTGGAAGCGCCACTCAGTCTCGTGACGCGCAAGCGTACCGGGCCCGCCGCCGCCGCTTCGCGTCCAATCATTAGTACATTGGGACGGCGGTCAGATTCTGGCGGTAATGCGTCCGGCAGCCAGCAGCGTGAAGACGGCGTCTTGTTGACGCCTCCTCCTTCCGGCCCGCCCATTCATTTCCCGGACGACTCGACGGAAGCATCGTCACCCACGACAGCGTCGTCAAACCCGCCTTCGGCGAAACATCCGAAGATGGGCAGCCTGCAGCAGGGAACCGTCTTCCCGAACACCGGATCGCCCGGCACTGGAGAGGTTCCGCCTGTCTCCGGCACTCCGAAGCCGAGTGGCCCGGATAGCGGTAGCAGCACGCAAAGTTCAGCAGCCGCGAACCAACCGCGAACACCAGCCGAAACTTCGCGCGCCCCCGCACCGCCTCCGATCTCCGCCCCGAGTGAGACCAAGGAAGCAGCGACGGCGGCGCCCCCAACCACGATCGCTCCACCTCCGACGTCTCCGGAACAGGCTGCTGTAAAACCGGCGGAAGAGAAGCCGGCGGAGGTGATTCCCCCCGCGCCGGTTGCCGCTCCAGAGCCAGCTTCGTCCGTGGCATCCTCGACTCCTGCACCGCCCGAGCCCGCGCCGGCAGCGGAGAAGTCCGCGGTGGAAGTGACCGAGCAAAAGCCAATCGAGACTGCTAGTACGCCAGCGGCAGCTCCGGAAAACGTGGCTCCCCCTCCTGCTGCAAATCCGCCAGCAGAGCCGACAGTAGCTCAGGAGACGACGCCGAGAGAGGCGCCCGCAGTCGTGGCTAACGAGACGACGCCAGTTGCCCCTGTTCCCGCTCAGGAAACATCCGAGCCCTCCAGCACAGTCGCCGAAGGATCGGGTCAGGGGCAAGTTCAATTGCCCGCCCGAGCAGGCGAGAACTCCGATCTGCGCACTGCGTTTCGCGTGAAATACATAACTCCGGACGCCGCTTATCTCGACGGCGGCCGGGCCGCAGGCCTTGCCGAAGGCATGAAACTCGTCGTGCGCGATCTGCCGAATTCCGGGGCGGTTGCGAGCGAAGGTTCGGACTCTGCCGCCGCCGGTGATGTGGCCGAGTTAGTTGTTCTGTCTGTCGCTGAGACATCCTCGGTCACGGAAATTCATACTCCGAAGCGTGCTGTCAAGATCGGCGACCTCGCCTATCTTTCATCCGCCGATCAGCAGTCGCTGGTGGAGAAGAACGCGCTCAGCGCGACGCGAAAATACCCGGCAGTCATCAGCTTCACCGAAAACGACACCCTCGACGACGAAGCCCGCGCCCAAGTGCCCAAACCGCCGCTGCCTTCGGTCAACCGCGCTCGAGGACGCATTGGGTTCGACTACATTGGCGTGAAGAGCCACGACGGCTCCGGTATTCAGAGTTCGAATCTCGGCATGGTTGTCCGCGCGGACATTACTCGTATCGGCGGCAGTTATTGGAATGTAAGTGGTTACTGGCGCGGACGGTTCAGCAAGACCTCCGCCGGGCCGCAAACTCTCGACGACCTCATCAACCGCACTTATCACATCTACACAACCTACGATAATCCAAACTCGGCATGGGTCGCCGGTTTTGGACGTCTCTATCTTCCCTGGGCCACCAGCCTCGATACCCTCGACGGCGGCTATTTCGGACGCAGGTTGAAACAGGGAGTTACCGCCGGCGTCTTTCTTGGAACCACGCCCGATCCAACGTCATACAGCTATGCCCCCAACCGCGAACTGGGTGGCGGGTTCGTCAACTTCGAAGGCGGCAGTTACGAGAACCTTCATTATTCCTCGACCAGCGGCGGCGGTTTGAAGATGATGAGTTGGACGCCCAACCGGCCCTTCCTGTTTTTTGAGAATGGCATCTTTTACAAACGCATTTTCTCGGTCTATCAATCGGCGCAAATGGACTCTCAACCCGGATACGACTACACCAATCCCGATGGCACCGTCGGACACCAGAACGGTACCGGCTTTGGCCTGGGCCGCAACTTCCTAACGCTGCGGGTTCAGGTTCATCCGCGAGTGGAAGTGAGTTTCAACCACAGCTATTTTCGCGATCTTCCGACTTTCGATCCCAGTCTGATTCAGACGGGATTACTGGACAAATACCTGATGCAGGGTTTCAGCGCCGGAACGCGCGTTGAAATCCACAAGCAGGTCTGGCTTAGCGCCGACCTCGGGATGAGCAACCGGACCGGGGATGCCAAGAATTCGCTGAACCAGATGTATGCCATCACCTTCGGCCATCTGCCGTGGATCAACATGCACGCCGATGCGCGCTATACGCGCTTTACCAGCAGTTTTGGCAGTGGCTCCTACGAAGCTTTGTCGCTCTCGAAGAATCTCGGCGAGACCTTGCAGTTGCAGATTCTCGCGGGCCGTCAGAACTTTGCCTCCACGCTAACCAGCGGCGATTCTTCCCGCTTCGTCAACGCGATGGTGGAAACCGCGCTCGGCGAGCATTACTTCGTGCAGGGAGGCGGCACCGTCACGCGCGGTAACCAGACGAATTACGAGCAATGGATATTTACCTTCGGCTACCGCTTCGATAACCGTCACGGGCACAGGTGATGATGAAGATGATGCGCAGGCCGACCCCAACCCGTCTTTTCCCAGCTCTCGCAGCCATGCTGTTGCTGGCGGGCACGCTCGCCGACGCGCAAACCGATTCGTTCGAGAAAATCCTGGACCGCACTTCGCAGCGCGCGACCCAATTCCTCGACCAGTTTTCCAACGTGAAATGCACCGAGCAGGTCACGCAGGAAAAACTCAAGGCCGACGGCAAAATGGAACTCCAGGAGCAATCGACCTACGACTACCTGGTGATCCTGACCAACGCCGGCGGGGATTTGACTCTCAATGAGTCGCGTCTGCCGGTAAAAGAACATAAGGTCAACCGCCGGATGCCGGTCTCGATGCTGCTGAGCAACGGGTTTGCCACGTTGTTCCTGGTGTTTCATCCCTACTACATGAACGGCTTCGAGTTCACCGACGCCGGCAGCGAAACGCTCGATGGTCGCGCCGCCCACAAGATTCATTTCCAGCACATTCCGAATACGCGCTCGGTAGCCGCGTTGGCGCTGCGCGGACGAGAGTACCCGCTGGAACTGTCGGGAACGGCGTGGGTCGATCCCCAAACCGGAGACATTCTCCGTCTGGAGGCAGGGGTGGGCTCCACCCTGGAAGATATCGGCATGAAAAGTCTGCAGGCATCAGTCCAGTTCGCGCCGGTGGTCTTCAGCAAAGGCCAACCCCCGTATTGGTTTCCCACGGAGGCCACTGTGGAGGTGGAAACACCCAAGCAGCACTGGCGCAACACGCACCGTTTCAGCACTTATAAACAGTTTGCAGTTTCGACCGAGGAGCACGTCGCCCAACAATGAGCACAGCCACCGCACCATCTCCTATTCCCGCAGCGCTTGCCGCCTCCCGTAATCCTGAGGCCGGCCACAAACTCCGTGTACGGATCGCCTACCTTGTCGCCATCACCTTGATTGTCGGACTACTCGCCTACGGCTTCGACTACTACATAGCCGGACCGAATGACCGTCCGTTCATGGCGAAACACGCGCTTCTCAGGCCGAGCGGCCGCATCGGCATCAATCTTGGCATTCTCGGGGTAGCGATGTTCTTCGTGATCTTTCTCTACCCGCTTCGCAAGCGCTGGACATGGCTGGGCCGAATCGGTGTGTCGCGCCACTGGCTGGATTACCACGTCGTGCTCGGTCTGTCCGCGCCCTTCGTAATTGCCATGCACTCGTCCTTCAAATTCCACGGCTTTGCGGGGATCGCGTTCTGGATCATGCTGGCGGTCTCCATCAGCGGAGTCGTGGGGCGCTACCTCTATGGCCAGATTCCGCGGCGCGTCAACGCCGCCGAATTTTCCCGCAAAGAACTGCAGGACATTCAGAACAAGATGGCCGAGCAACTCGCCGGCCAGAAACTCTTGAAAGAGTCTGACGTCCGTTCCGCCCTGCGCCTGCCCAGTCAGGAAACGGTGGACAGTTTGCCGGCCGCGGTCGCCCTCGTCTACATGTTCCTGCTCGATTTGCTGCGGCCCTTCCGCATCGCCCGCCTGCGTAGCGGAGCACTGCACGGCGGCGAGTATTTCACCAGCCTGGGTGGAGTCCTGCGCACGCGGCACCATGAACTGGAACGGGCCATCGCCGTCGCCCGGGAGGAAGCGGCCCTTTCCAAGCGCATCTTGTTTCTCTCTCGGACGCAGCAGGTCTTCCACCTCTGGCACGTAGTGCATAAGCCCTTCAGCTACACCTTTGCATTACTGGTGCTGGTTCACATTGGTGTAGTGCTGATGATGGGTTTTTTTTAGGATCGACTTATGGACTCGCTCATCGCGCTCGTGATCGCCGCCGTGGTGTCGCTGTTCTTCATGCGCGGCTATCTGAAGAGTCTCAAAGAAAGGGACGAACTCGCCCGTCAGGCGGCTGAAAAGGGAAAGATTTTCTCCGACGGCCCACGCTCACAGCATCCTCACATTGACACCAACCACTGCATTGGCTGTGCCACCTGCACCACCGTCTGCCCGGAGGGCGATGTGCTCGCGATGTTGGCGGGCAAAGCTGCCATCGTTAACGGACACAAGTGCATCGGACACAGCCTCTGCGCCGAAGCGTGTCCCGTGGGCGCCATCACCATGGTAATGGCTTCGCCGAGTATGGGCTCGGACATGCCCTTCATGACGCCGGAATACGAGACCAGCATCGAGAACCTGTTCATCATCGGGGAACTCGGCGGCCTCGCGCTGATCAAGAACGCAGTGAATCAGGGACGCGAATGCATTGACCATCTCGTGCGCCGTCGCCCCGCACGTCCTGCGACTGCATCGGCCGACGTGTACGACGTTTTGATCGTGGGCGCCGGCCCGGCCGGAATCAGCGCTTCGCTTCGCGCCATCGAAAATAAACTGAACTACCTGACCCTCGAGCAGGATGAAATCGGCGGCACCGTCGCCAAGTATCCCCGCCAGAAGCTGGTGATGACCAGCCCGGTCGAGTTTCCCATGTACGGCAAATTCAAAAAAACCGAACTCTCCAAGGAAAACCTGCTGGCCTTCTGGGACATGGTTCTCAATCGCTCCGACTTCAACTGCGTCACCCGAGCGAGAGTCGAGCAAATCGCCAAAGGGGAAGACGGCATTTTCACCGTCACCACCGCGACCAACGAATATCGCTCCCACGCCGTGATTCTCGCCATCGGCAAGACCGGAAACCCGCGCAAGCTTGGAGTGCCCGGAGAGGATCAAGCCAAAGTCATGTACCGGCTCATCGAAGCCGATCACTATGTCAACAAGAGGATCCTCGTGGTCGGTGGCGGCGACAGTGCGGTCGAAGCCGCCATGGGACTGGCCAACCAGCCCGGCAACAAGGTCACCCTCTGTTATCGAAGCGCGCAGTTCAGTCGAATCAAGGAACGCAACGCCAAGCGGGTGGAAGATTGCATGAAGTCGGGAAAGCTCGAAGTGCTCTTCAACACCAACCCGGTGGAATTCAAGGTGGACTCGGTGCTTCTCGACATTCAGGGACAGAAGCGGGAACTGCCGAACGATTTCGTCTGGATCTTCGCCGGTGGAATTCCTCCGTACGACTTCCTAAAAAAAATCGGGATTCGATTCGGTCAGCGCGACCAAACACAGGAAGCTAGCAGCGAAGCGAAACTCGCGAAGCAAGTAGCATCTGGTCGCTAGACGAAGTCCAATAGGCAAGGTGCGCGGATCGGGAATTGGTTGACGGTGGATCAGTCCAAGACGCCACTCGGTGGGCTACCTGCCGATGACCTCCGAGGCCAACTGTACTTGGCTGCTGTCTGATCTTGCTGAGGAATTTGTGAGATGAGTTCTAGTCATCTCTCCCATCTCAAGAGGATCCTTGCGGACAAGCAAAGCAGCACCTTGACGGATTGCGCTGTTGATCGAGCCCGGAAGAGGAGCGGGCGTTCCCGTTTTCAGGTTCTGTGCCAGCAATTGGATTCAATGCATCGCTTCACGGGCAGCGACTTTATGAATTAGGCCAATTCATTGCAGGCTTTCTGCCGTCTCCGGTACACTAACGATACGGAGCAGGAACGATCTGACACACGCTAATTGGTTTAAAATCGTTCCGAGTGGTGCTCCAGTTCTCTGAGCCCTGCGGCCCGCGAGGGCTTTTTGTTTGCGGGTCTTTATTTTGTTCCAGTCGGGCGCGGTAGCCAAGTGGTAAGGCCGAGGTCTGCAAAACCTCTATCGTGAGTTCGATTCTCACCCGCGCCTCCAACCTTAAGTCCTTTCATTATCAATACGATTACCGAAGGGCCATTGTCTTTGGCCTAAGGACGGCGCACAAAAGGCCGACGGGTCTACATTGCGGGCAGCGTTCCTCATCTTGTCATGCCCGATGGCCGCAATAGTCGTGTTTCTACGGCAGCCGGCGGGATGGCGGCGCCACAGTTCTCCACTTACAGTTCCTCGACCCTACGCTGCAACTCCCGAGCAATCTCCTCTGGATCACGATCCGCATCAAATTCAACCGGCTTGCCGATTCGTATCTGAATCTTCCGCGGCGCCGCAAACTTCTTTCCTGCCTGTTTGACTTCAAACAATCCGTCAATCCGCACCGGCACTACCGGAATTCGCAGATTGTTTACCAGCAGTCCAATGCCGGAACGGAAGGGCCGCAGCTTGCCGTCATCGGTGTGACGGCCTTCTGGAAACACGAGCACGCTGAAGCCGCGATCGACCGCTTCTCCCGCGTAGGCGAAACTCTTGCGGAATCCCGCCTGTCGCGGCAGGGGGAACAGATTCAGCAGCGCGACGCCGAGCGTCCATTGCACGCGATCGTAAATCCGGCCGAGCCACCAACGGTTGGGCGCCGGAGACCGCAGGGCTTCCAACGCTTCTCCGCCGGTGGCGGTGGCGAGTTTGTGCCGGATCCGAGCGGGAAGCACGGTCTGAATGAAACCGACGTCCACATCGTCGATGTGGTTCGAGATGACCAGCACCGGACCGCCCACGCCGCGCAGATTTTCTCGGCCAATCACGCGCGGCCATCCCAGCAGAAACACCGCGGGACGCACCAGCAGATACTGCGCCGCCATCCGCACCCACGTCACTGGCCAACGCAACGTCCAACGCGGATAGTGAAATTCGCGGCGCTCTCCGCGCTCTCCCCGCAACAGCTTCTCCAGGTCGCCGACTGTCGCAGCGCTGGCGAATTTCGTCTCGCTCAGATCGACCTGGTAACGGTCTTCGAGCGCGCCCATGAGTTCCACGCGCTCCAGTGAACTCAATCCCAAATCGTTTTCGAGGCCGGCTTGGGACGCGAGTTGCTGCGGAGAGCGCCCCGTCACACGCGCGACCAGTTCCGAAAGCGCGCTCGCCGAACCGGTGACAGCCTGTCCCCCGAGGCTTGCCTCCACGGCGTCGCGAATCACATTCCTTCGGGGCTTGCCGGTGGAAGTACGCGGAAAATCTTCCTCCGGCCACACGAACCACGATCGCATGCGTTGATACTCGGCCAGCGATTCATTGGCCAGCGCGACGATTGCCTTGGCATCGGCGTCTCGGTTGCGCAGGATCAGCACGGCGCACGGTTCCGCATTCCCGCCGCGTTGCAAACCAACTACCGCGCAATCGCGGACTGCTTTCTGGGCTCGTAACGCCGCTTCCAGATCCTCGGGATAAACATTCATCCCGGCGGGAGTGACGATCACCTCTTTTTTTCGTCCCTTGAACAGCAGGTTGCCTTCCGCGTCGAGCGCGCCTAAGTCTCCGGTCGGATACCAGCCTTCGTCACCGGCTACGGGCCGAAGTTCGCCGCCACTCCAATATCCGCTGGCGACACCGCCGCCGCGCACCATGATCTCGCCGTCTTCGGCGAGCTTGAGTTCGCGTCCGGGCAAGACCTTCCCAATCGAGCCGCGGCTGGTTCGAAAGGGATGATTCAAGCTGATCAGCGAGGTCGTTTCTGTCAGCCCGTAACCCTGGATGACCGCATATCCCAGCCGATGCCAGAACTCTTCGGTCTCGCGATCCAGCGCTGCTCCGCCGCTGATCATCGCCCAGAATTTCCATCCGAACTGGCGGCGGATGCCTCGGAAGGTCCACCAGCGCCGCAGAAAATGTTGTCCTGCACTGGCTGCATAACGAAGAGCGAATGGCTCGCGTCGTCCGCTCTCCTCGAGATCGCGTTCCATCTTCTGTTTCAGCGACTCGATCATCCGCGGCACTGCGACCAGCACGGAAACGCGTTCGCGCCGGATGGTTGCTATCACTTCCGTTGGATTGAGCGTGTTCGCAAAGACCACCGTTCCGCCCAGCAGCGGCGGGAGAAAGATTCCAAGAAATTGTCCGAACACGTGGCTGAGGGGCAACAAGTTGAGGAAGCGAATCGGATGCACCAGCCGCTCGTACTTCCCATACTTCTGCATTTCCTTTGCGATGGGCGCGATATTTCCCAGCACATTGGCGTGGCTGAGCACGACGCCTTTCGGGTCTGCAGTTGTACCTGAGGTGAAAACAATTTCCAGAGGGTCGGAAGGTTGAATCTCTGCGGGCCGAAATGGATCAGCCGAATGGGACGCGATCACTGAAGTCAACTCAGCCGGATCGATCGCAGGAATCTTCCCAAATAAAGACGCCCGCTCCCGGGGGCATAACACAAGCTTCGTGCGTACCTGCGAACCGATGCGCCGAGCAAAATCCGGACTCGCGCCATCGTCTACGGGGACGGCAATCACTCCGCACAGCGCGCATCCCCAAAATGCGGCCACCCACTCCGCGCAGTTCGGCGCCCACAGGAGGGCCGCATCGCCCTTCGCCGCCTTTCGCGCCTGGAGTTCGCGGGCAAACTGATAGGCAGACTCGGCTACCCGCCGATAACTCCAGCGCTCGCTCCGGTAGCCTCGCGGATACACATAAGCGCATTCTTCGCCCAGGCGGGAAAAGTCTTCGAAGTAATCCAGGAGACTACGGCGTTCCATCGCCTCGATGGTAGCGCGTTACGACGATTGCGCAAAAATTCCGCTTGTGGGTGGCGCAGCAGTTTGCCGCTGCGAGTAAGACTTTGTTTTTGGGGTGGGCTTCAGTCGCTAAGAAAAGTTCGCTAAAACCACCTCGCGCATTTTCATCAACTTGGAGTGCGTCGCCTAAGAAGTCAACCGGTTGTTGGTGTAATGGCGATTTATCGCCAACTGACCACGCAAGCCATCGTTGGTGTCACAATAGTTCAGCGAGGGAGGGCTATTCTGGTGTTCAAGGAAATTGACATGAGGAGAGTGCTGATAATCGCAGCCGCGCTGGCCATCACGCTAGTGGCTTGGGCAGTGATGGCAAGGTATGTGACCGGTTGCTATACGGCGATTTGCAAGTAGTACCGGCTTCGCCACCCCAGCGGTAGTTGGTGTAATGGCGATATTTCAACAGTTGGAAGGGCTAAGCACGCTGCGGCTGGGTCTGGATGCGATTTCCACTCCTCACGGCGGGCAGCAGCAAAAGGAAGAAAGCAATAATTGCGCCAAGGTCGATAACGTCGGAGTGCAAATCAAGCAATTGCAAAGCCGTTGTTATCCCTGCAGCAAGGCCATTCAGGATCAAAGCAAGCCACCATGCCCATGATCGCCTACACCAAATTCCAACAGCACTCGTTAACCAGACTGCTGCAACTAAAATCATGACACCTGAGTAGACCACCATCCAAAAACTCAAGTTCGATGGATCCAGTAAACTGCGAAAACCTCCCAGCCCGAGGAAAGTAACAGACGCCCCCACCGAGCGAGACACGGCAATCAATTGAAGTACAACTAAGAGCACGATGAGCGGCCGGTCCCGAACCACGTCAACGAACACAGTCAAGCCGGCAGCCTTCGGCTTTCCTCCCGCCTTGGTAGCCAGAATTCTAGGGCGCAGAATCAGAAACATCAGGTTGAGAAAAGCTAATGCGAACACCGCGATTGGGGCACTGTATGTAGGTGACAGACTTGCCCGCGACGAGGCAAAGCCGAGAGCCACGCCAATTATCCCGAGAGCATTCACAATCAACGCTCGCTTCCACACTGGCCACTGATCGAAGTTCATGTAACCGAAATTGTAAGCCCAAGAGTTGGAAGTCCGGCCCACAACTGTCGTAAACAGATGGGATGAGAAGGCCGGTCTCCGGCGGGATGCTGTACGCTCCCAAGTTATCGACGTGCTCAAGGCACAGACAAAAAGGAAACCGGCAATGAAGAAGGTTAGCACCGCAGCGGCAAAGCAGAGCAAGAATTTCTCCGAGCAGAAGCTGACGATCGGGCTGGATCTGGGCGATCGATCGAGCTGGTATTGCGTGCTAGAGGAAGCGGGCTCGATTGTCTTGGAGCAGAAACTGAGCACGACTCCGAAAGCCCTGAAGGAAGTATTCGGCGCCATGCCGCGCTGTCGGATCGCGCTGGAAACGGGAATGCATTCGCCGTGGGTAAGCCGAGTGCTGAGCGAGTTAGGGCACGAAGTGATCGTGGCGCATGCGCGCAACGTGCGGCTGATCGGGGAGAGTCGAAAGAAAGATGACCGGCTGGACGCACAGACGCTGGCGCGGTTGGCCCGGATCGATCCGCAGTTGCTGTCTCCGGTGAAGCATCGCAGCGCGAAAGCACAAGCGGATCTGACGGTGATCCGGGCACGAGCCGGACTGGTGCGAGCGCGGACAGCGCTGGTGAACACGGCCCGGGGACTGGCCAAAAGCTACGGCGAGCGACTGCGCGGCTGCAACGTGCGCAATATGAATCCGGAGAAAGCGGAAGGGCTGAGTCCGGAACTGCAGGCTGCGCTGGAGCCGTTGCTGGCGGCGATCGAGTCGCTGAGCGAGCGCATCTGCGAGTGCAACGAGCGGATCGAAGAACTGGCACAGGAAAGCTACCCGCAGGTGGCGCTGCTGAAACAGATCAAGGGAGTGGGCACGCTGATCGCGCTGACGTTCCTGCTGACGCTGGAGGACGCGCACCGCTTCCGCAAGAGCCGCGACGTGGGCTGCTATCTGGGGCTACAGCCGGGACGAAGAAACTCGGGACAGAGCGAACCGCAGATGCACATCAGCAAAGAAGGCGATCCCTATCTGCGAACCTTGCTGGTGCAGGGTGCGCATCACATACTGGGTCCATTTGGAGCAGACAGTGACCTGCGGCGCTGGGGCTTGAAACTGGCGGAACGGGGCGGGAAGAACGGAAAGAAGCGAGCGATCATCGCCACGGCACGCAAGCTGGCGGTGTTGTTGCATCGTTTGTGGGTGAGCGGAGAAGTCTACGAACCGTTGCACAACAGCCAGCAGAGGCCGTTGGCAGTCGCAGCATAAAGGCAAAAACATCCCTGAAGAAAGGAACGTCAAAAGCCAAGACGCCGAGTTCCGGTGACTGCGTTAATCGCCTGGCCCAACTTCTATCTTTGCGCTGGAAGAGAGGTCGATAATCAGGTGGCAGCACCGGCTGAAACGAGAACACCCAACTTGCACCGGGCGAACAAAATCGTTCATTGAAGAGTGCGGATGGAAGGGTGGCGACAGTGCTAGCATCTCGGCAGAAAAAACAACCGTCACCAACCTAAACTACCAAGAATCGCCTTGACTCCGACCGGCCTTCTCATGGAAGGCGTTAGCACCAACTACTTCACTGACGAAACCTTCCATCCGCGTCGCTCCATCTCCTGTAGAAATTGGTCCCGACCCGAAAGATCGGTCGAAAACACGATTTTTGAATTTGCTCCTCGGACCAGCACGCTTCCGTCTCGCCTTTGTCTTACTTCCAAAATGTCAGACCATGGAATTGTCTTCCACGTACGATACCAAGTGCGCTGTTTCAGTCCGTTCCGAAAAAACACAATTGTCTGTGGCCAGCCCAATGCCCCAATCACGACGAATAACGTTCCAATCGAACCTACAATTCGCCGGTCGGCGTCGGGTCCCCAAAGACCCAGGGCCACACCCGAAAGACCTAGCGCGATGCCCATGGAAAAAACTGCTCGCACGCCAAGTGTGACAGGAAAAGTCCAATAGTCGCCCACTTTCCGAGCGGTTGATAAGCGCGCCTGGGCCGTCACCCAAGCTGAAATCAAGACCGTTAGTAGTACGACAAAGAAACCCTTCATGACGTCGTGTCAGCCCGTGGCTGACCTAGCAGACAGCCCGCAGCGCGGAGCGCAGATTATAGCCGAGGCACAGTTGTTGCCGTTAACAGGCGTTATCGCCACTTTGCGCCTTTTGTTCGTCAGACAACTGAAAGGAGAGCGCAAGACCTTGTGGAAAAAAACTCATCGATTGTCGGCACGCCCTTCGGAAGCAGCATCCTTCAGGGCCCTTTGGCTAAAGAGACGGTCCGGTGAACACAAATCCCGCAGCAGCAAAATCCCCATTACGAAGGTAAATTGACCCTGATTACCTCCGCTGCCATCATCCCCTCACTGCGCTTCGGGCTCATAGTCTCGGTCGTGCCGAGAGGTGCCGCATTTGGGAGAAAACCTTCATGTCGGTTTGGACTCGTCTTTTCACCGGAGTTTCCTTCGTTCTCATCGTCCTGACGCTCGGTGTGGCGGAGGCGCAGAAGAAGGAAATCAAGATCGGCTTTTCCCTCGAGAACATGCAAGGCGAGCGCTGGCAGACCGACATCGACGAATTTCAACGGCGCACCCACGAACTCGGAGGCGCCGTCGTCACCCGCTCCGCCGATGGCG
The DNA here is from genome assembly GCA_963799305.1 of uncultured Acidobacteriota bacterium. GTDB lineage: Bacteria > Acidobacteriota > Terriglobia > Terriglobales > Acidobacteriaceae > Acidiflorens. The sequence continues at coordinate 676,022 of CAWCWX010000014.1, forward strand.
ACGATGAGCGGCAGTTCCGCCAGATCAACGAACTGCTCAACGGGGGCATCGATGTCCTCGTGTTTCTGCCGCACGATACCAGCAAGGCTGGCCGCATTGTGGAAGCCGCACACGCGAGACATGTTCCGGTGATCAGCTATGACCGCCTGGCCAGCGCGCCGGTCGATCTCTACGTTGGATTCGACCTCTTCTCCGTCGGAGTCGAGCAGGCGCAAAGTTTGGTGGATCACGCGCCCAAAGGCGATTACGTATTGTTGGGAGGCTCGCCGCTGGATGCCAACTCGAAGGTAGTTCGCGCCGGACAGATGAAAGTGCTGCAACCCTTCATCGAACGCGGCGACATCCATGTGCTTGCCGATCTCTGGGTACCGGAATGGAGTCCCACGGAGGCTTACTTCCTGGTCAGAATAGAACTGAACAAGTTGAAGGCGGCTCCCACGGCGATTGTTGCCTCGAATGACGGGACTGCCGGCGGCGCAATCCAGGCGCTCGAAGACATGGGTTGGTCGGGCAAAGTGCTGGTCTCGGGTCAGGACGCAGATCTCGCCGCCATCGAACGCATCTTCGATGGCTCACAATTAATGACCGTCTATAAGCCGGTCCGAAATGAGGCGCGGGCCGCCGCTGAAGCCGCAATGAAACTCGCTCGGCACGAAGACATGGAGAGCCAGACCGAGGTATCGAACGGCACCCTGACCACAAAAGCCATCCTGCTCACACCAATCTGCGTCACCCAGGAAAACGCGAAACAGACCGTGCTCAAAGACGGTTTTCAAGATCTGGAAGTCGTCAAGCAAAGTCTGCCCAAAGAGAAGCAGGCCCTGTTGGACAAACCGGCGCAGAAGTAAGCTTTTCCAGACGGCGGTCCCAGGAACCGACAGGTGTCGCGTTGCTGAATGCTTTTCGAAACTGTGCAAGAACGACGCGATTTACGAACGTGCCAACACCAAAGTGCCGTCGCAGTTATCTTGACCATTTTGAGAACGCCGTCTACAGTCAGGCCATAATCGAATGCGTGCGGCTGTCCCGGTCGGGCCATTTCCTCCCGAGGAATCAGTGTCGGTGACAAATCTACCCCGCCGGGCAAGACGATTTGGTTTGCGTGAGCAAAATCAAGTTTGTTCTGTCCCTGATCACCCGCGAAAACGATTACCAGCGCGAGCAGGCCAGAGCCGCCGAAGCGGCGGCACTCCGCCTGAACGTCGATCTGGAAATCCTGTATGCCGACAACGATTCGGTCACCCAGAGCTCGCAGTTGCTCGACCTCATTCACCGCTACAAGTCGAGTCTGAGCGGAATTCTGGTCGAGCCCGCCGGTGGCACCGAGTTTCCACAAGTCGGAAACGCCGCCGTAAATGCTGGAATCGCGTGGGTGGTTCTGAATCGCAACGCTGATTCCCTTTCATCGTTGCGGCGGAAGTCCTTGGTCCCGAGTTTCGCCGTCAGCTCCGATCACAGGGAAGTGGGAAGGATCCAGGCACGACAGCTGGCGACCATCCTACCCAACGGTGGTTCCGTGCTTTGCATTCAGGGCCCATCGGGCAGCGCAGCGGCGCAGCAGCGCATGATCGGCCTGCAGGAGGCGCACCCGAATAACATTGACCTGAAAATTTTAAAGAGTTCGAATTGGACCGAAGAAGGCGGTTGCCACGCCGTGTCATCGTGGCTGAAATTATCGACCTCACGCCAGCAACCGATTCATGCCGTCGTCGGCCAGAATGACACCATCGCCTTGGGTGCGAGAAGGGCCTTTGAGGATGGCAAGGCTTCCACGGGATCGTATCCGTGGGGCAACTTGCCTTTTCTAGGCGTCGACGGCCTTCCGAAAACCGGGCAAGCCTGGGTCAATGCAGGTTCGTTGACCGCCACGGTCGTCGTGCCCGCTGTAGCCGGGCCGGCCCTGGAAATTGCCGTCCGAGCGATTACGACGAAAGTGCAGCCACTTGATCTGCACCTGGTCCCGACGCACTCTTTTCCCAGCCTCGATTCGCTGAAACCAATAGCGACATCACGACCGGAAAACACCTCCGAAAAAAGCCGCGGAGCAGCCGCACCTTTTTCCTCATGACTGAGTACTGTGGAACCGGGAACCGAGAACTGCCTTCTTACAGCTTCTCGAAAAATTCGCAGGCCGAACACGAAATATAGACTCCGCCCGGCACTCCGCGTTCACGGTCCTTCACGCGTTTTACGATGCGGGTGTCCTTGCCACACTTCGGGCAGGCGGTGGATTTCGAAGTGTCCATGACTTTCTTGCGGTCGGCTGTCTTTGCGATCTTCATCAAACTCTCTCCTGACAGGAATGTTCCGCCAGCCGAAGCCGGGGTTCTACCTGGAATTTGCGGGAGTAACCAGACTTTGCCGGACGCGCCGGCGGGATTGGCCCACACGGAATTCAGTGCGTTGTACTCGCCTTAGTGATTCTACACGATTGCCACTTTCCTGCCGCATCGCCCGTAGCGCTCGCATCCCGCTGGCTGTTTGTAACGGCGTCTCGCCCCAACTCTCTGCTATCCTAAACAGTTTGCCGTTTCTTTCCGCATCCTTCTGGAGCACCTGAATATGCCCGCCATCAAATTCCGTGGTGTCGACTTTATCGGATTCGATTCCCTGCTCAGCGACGACGAGCGCCTGGTGCGCGATACGGCGCGCAAGTTTATCGAAGACAACCTCATTCCCATCATCGAAGAATGCAATCGCGCCGGACGTTTCCCCCGCGAACTGGTCAAACCCATGGCCGACCTCGGATTCTTCGGCGCCTCGCTCGAAGGGTATGGCTGCGCCGGCATGTCGAACGTCGAATATGGACTGGTCACGCAGGAACTGGAACGCGGCGACTCTGGCGTTCGCTCGTTCGTCAGCGTGCAGTCGGCGCTGGTCATGTATCCCATCTACGCCTTCGGTAGCGACGAACAGAAAAATACCTGGCTGCCCGCCATGCAGAAAGGCGAAAAGCTTGGCTGCTTCGGCCTGACTGAACCCGGCTTCGGCTCCAACCCTGGCGGCATGCGCACTCGCGCCAAGAAAGTTGGCAAGGAGTACGTCCTCAACGGCGAGAAGATGTGGATCACCTCCGGCTCAATCGCCGACGTCGCCGTCATCTGGGCCAAAGTCGAAGACGAAAGCGACAAGATTCGCGGTTTCCTCGTCGAAACCGACCGTCCCGGCTTCAAAGCCGACGACATCCACGGCAAATGGTCGCTGCGCGCGTCAGTTACATCTGGACTTTCGTTGCAAGACGTTCACATTCCGGAATCGAACCTGCTGCCAAAGAGCGGTGGACTGAAGTCTCCGCTGATGTGCCTGAACCAAGCGCGTTACGGCATTTCCTGGGGAGCGATCGGCGCGGCGATGTCGTGCTACGACTGTGCGCTTCAATACTCGCTGCTGCGCAAACAATTCCGCGATCAGCCGATTGCCTCGCACCAACTGATCCAGGAAAAACTCGCATGGATGATCAGCGAGATCACCAAGGCACAACTGCTCGTGTTGCAAGTCGGAAGATTAAAAGACGCCGGAAAAGTCGAACACCAGCACATCTCCATGGCCAAGCGGAATAACGTCTGGATGGCCCTGGAGTGCGCGCGGATGTCGCGCGATATTCTCGGCGCCAACGGCGTGGCCGACGATTACCCGATCATGCGGCATCTGATGAATTTGGAGTCGGTGAAAACTTATGAAGGAACGCACGATATCCACACGCTGATCATTGGGGCGAGTGTTACGGGGGTGGATGCGTTCTAGGCGACAGAATGAAACTCTCCCAGCCGAGGGCATAGATTTGCTGGCTGCTCAGGTCGCGTAAAACCATTGGTTCGTCATCGGCATCGAGACCGAACCACGGGTCGAAGATCCCCCTTGAACGTGAAACTGCACCCAGGTCAGCGACCTGTTCGGTCACTCCGTCCGTAATCCGCACCCGTTGAATCGATGGTCGTTCTTGCGTCTCTTGGTCCATGTAGATGTACCTACTGTCATGGACCAGGTCCTGCTATCGGATATTTTCGCATGAGGTCTCTCCACTTCCGCGCCCTGAAATCAAAGAGGCGCAACCGCGGCGGACGAGTTGTTGCCCCCACAATGTAGCGCCCGTCGGGGGAGAAAATGGGGAGGAAAGTCTTGTCGTTCGACAGTATCGAGGTCTTCCGCGTTTCCAGATCGTACAGCGCGAGATAGCGTTTATGCGCATCCAATGCAAACGCGATTGACTTCCCATCTGCCGACCAGGACGGAGCAATCTTCCATTCAGGCCCGGGCATCGCCTGCAGATCGCTCCCATCGGAATGGATCGTATATACGTTCAACGGCTTGCCAGTGATTGGCCGGTGAAATCTATCTCGCAACCGTCCGGAGACCATCGGGGATAGTTCGCCACCAAAGGCGGAAGGGTCAACTGCAGTCGATCTCTTCCGTCGGCGCGGCTGCGCCACAGGGTTCCGTCGGGATACGAGACATAGACTATCCATTGGCGATCTCGTGAAAAATCCAAGCCCTCAGCGGAAAGCCCCTCGAGAAAACGTGCAAAACGTGAGCTCTGCAAGTCGTAGCAAAGAACTTCTACCTATGTGTTCGCCGATTACTAATAGCAATCTGCCGTCTCGACTGAGAGCAGCGGAGAACATGGATAGGGGCCCTTCGGTAAGTTGCGCGGGGGGACGCAGAGTCCAAGACAGAAGACTCCTGGCTTCCGACCTTACCCAAATACTGCGAGTGTCATCGAACACGAAGAGTCGTCCGTCTGGCGTGCAGATCCCTTTCTCACTGTGAACATCTGTTTGATCCGGAAACACGAGCGCGGATTCCCACCGTCGTCGGAAATCTCCCAGAGCGCGTTCGTCTGAGCCTCGTCGTCGACTACGGTGAAGCAAAGAATTCGGCCGCTGAGGGACCAACGCGAAACAAGATGCTGCAGACGCAAGCCATCTCCGTGACCTTGCGAACCCCAGTGCCGTTTGCTGTGCAACGAATAACGTTCTCCTTTCTCCGTAAACGATCTGGTCTCCGTCGGGCGACCAGCAAGCTCCTCCCGCTCGAAGATTTCCGATGCGACTGGCCGGTGCACCGGAGGTGGGCAGAATCCAGAGGTCCATGATGTCCGCGGATTGCTCCACGAACACGCCCGCCAGAAGTTCACTGCCATCCGGTGAGAGGTCGAACAAGGCGATGTTCTCGAAAGAACTTGTGATCGCAACTGGATCTCCTCCTCTGGCGGAAAGTTGCTGGACGGTGACGTGTCCGTTAAGCACATTGGAGAAGTAGATGCGCGAGCCGTCCGTGAGCAGCGGCGAATCCAAGTCACCGCTGTTGTTGGGAATAACGAGATTGGTATTCGTCAACTGAGTTACTCGAACGACGCGGGGAATCGCGGTAGGCCGCACGAAGGCTGCCATGGTGGCGACCACCAAGATCGCGGCACCGGCGAACAAGAACTGAGACAATCGGCGCGGTCGAGTGGAAGCCGACGTTGCGGAGGAAACCGAGCCGACGCCACCCTCCAGAACAACCGAAGCCGGCGCGATGAAGCGGTACCCGCGGCGAGGCAGCGTCTCGATGAAGCGCGGGTTGTCGGCAGAATCGCCGAGCACCTCGCGCACGCGATTGACGGCGGCGTTAAGGCTGTTTTCAAAGTCGACGAATGTGCCCGCTGGACAAGCGTTGACGGTGGTACTCCCGGTAACCAACTCCTCGGGACGCTCTAGCAGAGCGGCGAGCACTTGAAAAGGCTGTTCCTGGATCCGAGTCGGTCGCCCGTGCTTCCGTAGTTCACGCGCGCACAGATCGGCTTCGAATACGCCGAACCGAATGAGCCGCGGCGAGGGATCCTGCTTCATCACAAACCCACTTCGCGGGTGAGCTTATCACCGGAGAAAGGTCCCAGCAAGGCCGACGACCTCGGGTTAGGCATTACTAGAAGGGCTGTCAGATCAACTGCTTCCCAGGTGAGGAACGTTTAAGCTGCCGCCTATGGACGTAGCAAGCAGAACGAGTCACGGTCGGCCTCGCGTCATGCGATTTTGTGCATGGCAAGGAGGAAGACATGAGGAATCCACTATCGTTTCGGGTGGCGACATGGACCATCGCCCTGGCGGCATCTCCGACTCTGGCTGTGGCCCAGGCACCACACTATACGGACTGGACAACCCCTGCCAACTTGGGGGCTACAGTGAATTCGAGTTCCAACGATCAGCATCCCGGCATTTCGCCTGACAACTTGAGCTTGTATTTCGTTTCGGACCGGCCAGGGGGATCGGGTGGATTTGATCTATGGGTATCCGAGCGCGCGGATCGGCACTCACCGTGGGGTCTGCCCCGGAACCTGGGACCAAATGTGAACACCAGCGCAGTCGAGTTTGCGCCTAACCTTTCCAGTGACGGTCACTACCTTTTTTTTGGGAGTGACCGACCGGGAGGTTGTGGAGACCGCGATCTGTGGGTCAGTCACCGCAAGAACAAGAGAGACAACTTCGCCTGGGAAACGCCTGTCAACTTGGGTTGCGTCCTCAACGGCACTGTCTTCGACGACGGGCCGACCTACTTCAGAGACCCCATCACCAGAAAAATAACTCTGTTCTTTACCAGCCTGAATCGGCCCGATGGGCAAGGCGATTTTGACATCTATTCGAGCGAAAAGAACTACGACGGATCTTTCTCGACGCCGGTCAACGTGGTGGAACTGAACAGTTCGTCGCGCGATACTCGCACAGCCATTCGAAGGGACGGACTGGAAATGCTTTTCGCTTCCAACCGGGCCGGAGGAAGCGGGGGCATCGACTTGTGGGTAGCAACCCGGGACTGCACCAGCGATCCGTGGGGAGTTCCGGTCGACTTGGGATCGATCGTGAACACTTCCTCCAATGACGGTGCTCCGACGCTTTCACGGGATGGCAGGACGATGTACTTCTATTCCGATCGGGCGGGTGGGAATGGAGCTACTGATCTCTATGTGAGCACACGAAAACTCGTGCATCGAAAGTGATGACGGTGTCCCGCCCTTCCTGCCAAGCAGTGTAGGGGCGGGATCACCTTCCGGATTTGCAACTTCGCCAGCAGCTCGTATGCTCGCCAAAGACGCGGAATCGTGAGCCAATCACTACCGCAGGTTACGTTGATCGCTTCTTCTGGTTATGCTCGATCGATCCCAATTGATAATCTCGAAAGCGTGACGAGCTAGAAACGATCTAAACGGTACACATCACATCCATACGATTATTGTGGGGGAGTGTCGGGAGTAGATGCGTTCTAGGTCTTCGCTCCCGAACTACCGCTAGTTTTGTCTGTTGTCCCCGTGGGAGGAATCTGTGGCAGCTGGCGCCGCTTCCGGCCTCGTTCCAATCCCAATTTCCATCGCCGTATTCTTCGGGAACACCACTTCGCGTCCACGCGCGATGAAGTGTGAATAGACGGACATGCCGGCTCCATAGGCTCCCATGGTGTAGCCGAAAGCGCGGGAATGAATCAGCGCGCCCGCGACCATGCCGACCAGTTTGAATCCGGCGGCGCCACCTGCTGCGCGGTTACTGGCATTGCCGGCACTTCCACCGCCGACGGCATCGTGGTCCTCACCCATGGAAATCGCGGCCAAGCCGAGCGAGACTGTCGTTGCAAGGTAACGAGACTTTGAAGTCGTCGCCTCGGCGAGTCCTTCGGAGTCCAGCTTTACATTCGCATCCTTACCGGCCTGAACGCCTTCCAGCGTGGCGTGGACTCGTTGCTCGATTCCGTCTGGGGGAACGAGTTCGAGGAACGCGATACGCAGTTGCCCATTCTTCTTCAAGCGGCGCGCCGGCTGCACTTGCCGAACCGTACCCTTGAGCCGGCTGCCCTGTGGCAGAATGAGGCGTTCGCCATCGAATAGAGGCCGCGAGAGCACCGCTTCCACATCCTGGCCTTTCTGCGCGGTCGCAGACGACAAGGGCGTCAGCAACCTGGCGCGGACCACAGCTCCCTCCGGCGCGGCACTCCCCAGCGACGCCGAGAGTTGAGGCGTCATCGGCTCGCTGCCAAAGTCGAGTGCATCCTCCAAGTCCGCGAAGTAGACCGTTCCCGCCGGAATATACTGCGCGTGCACCGGCAATTGCGACTCAGCGTAGCGCTCCAGACGGTGAAATTTACCCGGCATTTTGAGCTGCTTCATGGCAGCCTCCCATTCCTGCCGGGCCTGCTGTTTGGCCTCTTTCGTTTTGTCTGCGGCTTTGTCCTTGATCGTCTTCTTGTTCTTTGTGTCTGGAGCGGTCACGAATTGGATCACCTGCCCCGAGTCAGGAGTCACACTCGTATGCAGCGGCAGATGCCTGCCATCTGGCAGGACGAGTTCCGCAAAACCAACTTCCACATCTCGCGACGGCGTGAAGTCGGCGTCCACGGCTGACAGAAATCGCTTCCCCGCAGATATCTTTTCAATCTTGGTTACTTCCCCGATCACCTCGGATCCCGCAGGCACCACGAGCCGGTCAAACGCATACACCGGTTCCACGGTGCGGGCGTGGATCGATTGGCCCACCGCCTTGACTCGAATTTCCCTGTCCAAAGCCACTTGTAGCGAAGCACCTTTGGGGACGGTCAGCGAAATCATTCCGGGAGCCGCGACTGGAGATGCTTCTGCCGCGACCTTGCGAGCGGAACCGGGCAGAAGTTGAGGAACAGGTGCTTCCTGGGCAAGCATGGCACTTACGGTCACCAACCCAAACATAAGCAGACCGGCTGATCGCGAGACCTTCATAGCGCCACACCTTTTCGCAAGTATATACGGCAGCCGGGTTCGGTCGGAAGGGCTGGATTGGCCTGGTTGGCGCGGTTGTTGAGCGGATTTCGCGTCCCGGTAGTCAATAAGGCGATAACGGCGAGGGCCGGCGTATCCCTTCGCCTATTCGGCACGGAAGAGCGCGAAGTCCGACATCCGTAGTTCGTCCAACGCAAGCGTCCAGCGATGGCGGCACTCCTGCGTCAATTTTCTCGTGATGCAATTCCGCCGCCGACACCGGCGCAATTTCGTGCGTGCGCCGCGCGATTTCCTCGAGCAGACGTTTTTGACGGTCCGGGCCCAGCAGATGTTGAACCGCAAGCCGCATCACCGCAATCGCGAACTTGCCCTCGTTCCAGCGTTCCATGTAGATGGTTCCGTTACCTGAAGGGTCGTCGATGGTAAAACGGTCCGGCGTCTCGCCCACAACCAGCTTCACGTGAAACTGGTTTTCCAGCGTCCCCGGAGAATGGAATTCCATTTCCAGCACTCGCACCGTAGTTTGGAACAGCGCCTGTGCCTGCACTGCCGACACTTCGAGATGTTTGGGGTTTTCAATCACCAGTTGAGCATGCAGCGACCCCGCCAGCAGCAACAATACAGCAATTTGATAACACGCCGACATAGGACACTCCTTGTTGCCCACGTTTCGTTCGGGCGATGGCTGTGCACGGCCAGTCGTCGGCGTTGAGACGGACGGGCAGAAAAAAAGCGAGCGTGCGTAAGCTCCGCGCTAAAAATTTCGTTGTAAGTAACATCGGTGGGAAGTTGTGTGTGCCTCAGGTGTGCGAATCCTTCCGTCCACAACCAACGCACTGGTAGAGACGCGGCGTGCCGCGTCTCCGCCGAAAGCGGAATTGCCGACCGCATAGGGCGTGGCACGTGGCGTCTCAACTCCAGTACCCAACGTGATGCTCGTCCTTTCCCCTTCCTCCCGCGTTGGTTTATAGTCTGGAGCCGCAGTGGCACGGGGCTCCGTTCGCAGAGCCGATTCCTTCGGAGGGCATTCATGCCAGCTCAAAATTCTTCCGGACAGCGTCCCAAAAGTTTCGGGGAAAACATCGAAAGCGATCTGGCGCTGGAATTTTTGCGCGTCGTGGAAAACGCCGCCATCGCTTCGGCGCGCACCATGGGTCAGGGAGACCGTCCTCTTAGCGATCAGGTCGCCACCGAGACCATGCGCAAGACGATGGACACCATCCCCATGCGCGGCACCATCGTGATCGGTGAAGGCGAACGCGATCAGGCGCCCATGCTCTACATCGGAGAGCAGGTCGGCGGATCCTTTCCTGACGGACGCGATGTGCCGAGCGTCGACATTGCCGTCGACCCACTCGAAGGCACCAACCTGTGCGCCACCGGAGCGCCTGGATCAATCACCGTCCTGGCCGCTTCCGAAAAAGGCGGCCTTTTGCACGCGCCGGATTGCTACATGGAAAAAATTGTTGTCGGGCCGTCCTGCAAGAACGCGGTCGAACTCGACGCCCCCGTCGCCGACAACCTGCGCAACATCGCGCGGCGCATGCATCGCGGAGTGGACGACCTGGTGGTGATGGTTCTCGATCGCCCCCGGCACGAGCAACTCATCGCCGACATCCGCAAAGCCGGCGCCCGCATCAAGCTGATCGGCGACGGCGACCTCTCCGCCGGAATCGCCGCCGCCGTCGTCGGAACGGGCGTCCATGTAGTCATGGGATCGGGTGGCGCTCCTGAGGGTGTAATTACCGCAGCTGCGATCCGCTGCCTGAACGGCTATATGCTGGGACGCCTCGTCATCAACAAACCCGAACTCGAAGAACGCATCGCCAAGATGGGGATCAAAGACAAGAACCGCATCTACGAAGCGGAAGATCTGGCACCAGGCAAACAAATGATCTTCGCTGCCACGGGTGTAACCGAAGGGGCCTTGCTGAAGGGCGTCCGCTTCTTCGGCGAGGGAGAACGCACGTCCTCCGTGATTCTGACCCTGAAGACCGGCAGAGTGCGGTTCATCGAAAGCATCCATCTGGATAAAGGTCCCGATGTGAAAGTGAGGTTTACCTAGCGCCGGCATCCTGCCCGCTTTCGCCCGGCGCGCGTTCGTAAGGATTTTGTCGTTCTGTGCCCCAACTCACTCATCCCTCCCCTTGCGGTTTTCTACCCGACCCAATAGGCTCCTTTGGGTGGCTTTGGCATCTAAAGCTGATATCTCTAAGTTTATGGCAGGTCTGATTGAGTCGTTTTTCTCCACCGTCGTCACGTCACCTGGCCATTGATTTGGCGCGCGTCGTCGCCATCCTGCTGATGATTCAGGGCCACACCTTGGACGTCCTTCTGGCACCCGAGTTACGCCAGGGTTTTGTCTTTGACAAGTGGTTGTTCTTCCGAGGTCTCACCGCGCCGACATTTTTCATGCTGTCGGGCGTTTCGTTCTTTCTGGCCACCGCCCGTCAATGGGAATCCTACGGGAGTCTCTCGCCGGCCTTCTATCGGAGGCTTCGCCGCTTCGGCTTTTTTGTTTTTCTCGGCTACCTCATGCATTTCCCGGTTCGTTCTTTCCACGACTTCCGTTGGCTGGACGCTAGCGGCTGGGAAAGCTGGTATCAGGTGGATGTGCTGCAATGCATCGGACTGACCCTGGCGGCTCTGCAAATTCTGGCACTGCTCGCGAAAACTCCGGAACGCTTCGCCAGGATTGCGGCAGGCTCGGCGGCGTTTGTGGTCTTGCTCACTCCGCTGCTATGGCAAACCGGTCTTGCCTTTGCACCTCATCCCGTCACTGCTTACCTGAATGGGTTGAGCGGATCCCAGTTCCCTCTGTTCCCCTGGTCCGGCTATGTCTTGTTCGGAGTCTCCATAGGTTATTTTTGCCGAAGGTGGGAGAGCAACCACGGCGCCTTTCCGTTTGTTCAACTGGGAGCGGGCGGCCTGTTGCTGGCTCTGGCAGGCGCCGCCTTTCAACGCCTTCCCGTGATTGCGTATGGCAATGCCGATTACTGGCACACCAGCCCTAACCTGTTTCTGATACGAGTCGGTGGCGTTTGTGTCCTGCTGTCTGGGTTTGCGTTCCTGGCAAAGCACGTGAGTCTTCCGGAAACGGCAATTCGCTCACTCGCCCAGGAATCCCTTCTGATCTACTTTGTTCACGTGGCGGTGCTCTATGGTTCGCTCTGGAACACCGGACTGAAGCAAACGATCGGCCCCACCCTCGCCTTGCTGCCTACGTTGGCCTGGATCTTCATCATGTCAGTTTCGATGGTCGCCTTGGGTTTGAGTTGGAATTGGGCAAAGCGAAATGCCCCGCAAAGGACCCGCTTCGTACGGGTCGCTGTGGCTCTGGTGGCCACTTATTCTCTTACCTAAACAAGCTCTCCCACTGGTGAGCCCTCAGGTGCCCACCCAACTGCAGAGTCACGACTTGCCGGCGTGATCGCCATATTCCCAGTCGTAGGGCACCCCGGTATCGCCGAGGATGAACTTGACCAGTTCGGCGAAGCCCGCTTCCGCGCGAACGTCGTTCGAAAGAATGACGACACAGCGCTGGCTGGCCTCAATGCAGACCATGGTGTTGGCCGTTCCGTCGTCATGCCCGCCTTTGTAGAAGCCGTGTCCCTGCGGGCCATCGAAAACAACAACCCCCAGGCCCGCGTACAGGTCCTTGCGCTGATCTTTTGTTGGTAACTCGGGGAGGAAAGTTGGAAACTGGTGGGCGGTGGTGATGTGCAGCAGGGGCTTGGTCATCTCGGTTCGCGAGCCCGCGCTCAGACCATCCCCGCGCACCAGGGCGGCCGCGAAATTCGACAGATCCGAGATCGTGGTGTCCATCGAGCCCGCTGCGCGTACCTTGCTGCGCTGGTCGTGTTCCTGAGGATGGCCTTGATCGTTCCAGCCATCGGCAAGATTGGCGGCGAAATCCTTTCGCCACACCAGGCTGGTGCGGGTCATGCCCAGCCTGTCGAAATTAGCTTTGGTCAAATCACCGACATCCAGCCCCAGTCCCTGCGCCTTTCGCCCATGCTCAATGACAAATTGCAACAGGATCAAACCTTCGCCCGAATAGCTGTAGCGTGTTCCAGGATCGAAATGGATGCGCAATTTGTGATCGGGTTCAATGAAGAAGAAGTTGCTGAAGCCCGTTGAATGAGTCAGGCACATGCGGGGCGTGATCTTTTCCCAGCGCGGATCCTCTGCGAGATCCTTATACGGGCCGTATTTGTCTGGGAAGACCGGATCGGGGCCGTAGGTCGGCAGCGGCTTCTCGAGATCTTCCTTGATGGGCGTGTCGAGCTTGAGCTTGCCCTGATCCACCAGTTGCAGCACGGTGTAAGCGAACACCGTCTTGGTCAAGGACGCGCCGTACATGATGGTGTCGGTGGTCAGCGGATCTCCCGCGGCGTTGCGGATGCCATAGGCGTGCACATAGCCCACCTTGCCATGATCGATGACCGCAACCGCCATTCCGTTGGCGTGGGTGCGAGTCATTAGCTTGCTCACTTCTTTGTCGATGGCGGCGCCGTCAGGTATTTTTTGTGCGAGCGCCACGGAAGGAAGACACAAGGTGGCAACAATCGTCGCCAAAAGCAGAAGATCCTCTTTCCACATTCTCATCGTATCGATTCCTCTCAGAGCAAGACCGTGACAGACGATCTTTGCACAAAGGCGTACCCATGTGGAACCGGAGCCATAATGGATGCCAGCACAACATCGGGATTGCCGGCCGCCCTTTTGATCAACCAAAACGAGAGCTGCTCTGGCTCAAGCGGCAATCTGTCTCGGGGAAGGATGTGACGCCGTTCTTGCGCCCTAGGATTGGACCCCACGGCCGTAGAGGAGCGCGGTTGCACTTGCCCTTATTACGGGTTTCCCTTATTATGGGTCCATGAACATCACCCTTTCAGTCGACGATGAACTGGTGAAGGAAGTCCGCAAAATCGCGGTCGAGCGTGATACCACGCTGACCGGACTGGTGCGTGCTTATCTCCAGGAACTGGCGGCAGAGCACGCAAAATCTGGCCGCAAGCGCAGAGAATTGGAAGCGCTCGAACGGAGCTTTAAGGAGCTCCAGTTCAACATGGGAAAACGAACGTGGAAACGAGAAGACCTGTATGACCGGTCCTGATTTCCTCGACACGAATGTGGTCGTGTATGCGTTCGACGCCGGCAATCCAGACAAGCAAAAGGTGTCGCGAGAACTTCTGAATAGGGGCATTGCTGGTAGGGCCGTGATTTCAACGCAAGTGTTGTCCGAGTTTGCCTCCGCAAGGCTGCACAAGATTTCGCCCCGCGCCAGCGCCGACGCTGTGATGAGAGGCCTGGATGCACTGGCGGCGATTCGTACAATCATTCCCGACCGGGAACTAATTCGCCGCGCGGTGGAGGCCCACGCAGCTTACGGGATCCATTTTTACGATGGTATGATCGTGGCCTCTGCGGAACGAGGCGGTTGCGGACGCATCTGGTCCGAAGACCTGAATGCCGGCCAGGAATATTTCGGCGTGACAGTAGACAATCCCTTCGCGTGATGGAGTACCAACCGGCGTGCTCCTGTTCAACAGTCATTCCGTCCCTGCTACAATGCCTAGCTTCATGATTCAAGGGAACTTCCTCTCCCACACAGACGTACCTGTGGTGTGTTGTTAAGCCAGACAGCGACGCTCGGCCTCGACGCACGGGTTACAGGACGAACCAGGAGTTCCGGAGAGTATCGGTTGGACGAGGCTCAAGTCGTCGGGTTGCTGGTGCGCCGTTGCATCAACGGCGATTCCTCGGCTTGGGAGGAGATCGTCCAGCGCTACCACCGGCGCATCTACAACATCTGCTACCGCTTTGCCGGCACTTCCGACGACGCTCAGGATCTCACCCAGGAAGTCTTCATCAAGATGTACCGCACCCTGAATTCCTACGATATGGGAAAAGGGGCGTTCATGACCTGGGTTACGACCGTAACCCGCAACCTGCTGGTCGACCACTTCCGCAAGACCAAGCAGGACCGAATGACGGATTCGATGGATACGGCCCCCTCCGAACACGAGGACGCCCAGCCCCTGTCAGCCCAGATTGCCGACCCCTCCCGGACGGCCGATCAGCACGTCCAGAGCCGCGAAACCCGCGATATTGTGCACCAGGCCCTTCAGAAGCTCTCCCCGGAACTGCGGGAGGCGGTCATCCTGCGGGACCTGCAAGATATGGATTACAAGGAAATTGCGACTGCCCTGAAGGTCCCGGAAGGGACCGTAAAGTCAAGAATTAACCGGGGGCGTGCGGAACTTGCGCGCCTACTTCAACGTACATATAGGCAGGTGATGTGATGCCAGAGGAAACCAAACACGGGATCGAGTGCAGTCAGTTCGACGCCCTGCTGAGCGAAGCCATCGACGGCCAGTTGACCGGCATGCGCAAGCAGAGCTTCGAGGCCCATGCACGAGCCTGCGCCGTCTGCGGACCTCTCATCGCCGACGCTTTGGCGGGACAGAAATGGATGAAGTCGCTGGCCGAGGTCGAGCCTCCGGTCCACCTTCTACACAATATTCTGGCCTCGACCAGCGGCATTTCGAGCGCCCGGCTGCGAGCCGACACCCCGGAGCGCGGAACCTCGAGCATGGGCGAACGCGTCCGGCAGTGGTGGGATTCGTTCGTCACGCCGACCGCCGCCTTCGTCCGTCAGCCCCGGTTCGTGATGTCGTTCGGAATGATCTTCTTCTCGTTCTCGCTGCTGATGAGCGCAGCGGGTGTGAAGGCGTCCGACGTCGCGAACATCAGTCTCCGTCCCTCGGCGATTAAGCGGACTTACTACACCGCCGAGGGACGCATTGTGAAGTTTTACGAGAATATCCGTTTCGTGTATGAAATCGAGTCGCGGGTGCGCGAGTTCCGGAAGGCGACAACTCCAGCCGAACCTGCTCCCGAGAAACCTAACCCAAAACGCAAGACCAACGATACAAGTGGACAACCAGACCAAAAACAGGATCGCAACTATTCCCAGGAAACAAGCCAGCCAGTGTTGGCTGGCCTGTCTACCGGGACCCCCAGCGTATCGTTTTTGCGCGATGGGGCGGAGAAACTGCCACCTGACGTGACGGTGACCACGAACAGGAGGTTCGTATGAACTGCGCCAATCATGCTGACGCATCAGCAGTGGCCTATTGCCGCACCTGCGGAAAAGCACTGTGCGCGAACTGCACCCGCCCAGTCAAAGGCGTGATCTATTGTGAAGATTGCCTGGGAGCGAAAATGGCGGGCACGGTGCCGCCTGCCGCACCCGGGTTTGCGCCCGGCGTTCCCCCAGTCTCGCCCGGCTTTGTGGCGTCCTCGCCCGTGACGCCGGGATCAGGGCCAAATCCAGCACTCGCCGGAATTCTTGCCGGCTTCTTCCCCTTTGGTGTAGGGGCGGTTTATACCGGCCAATATGCCAAGGGGCTGGCGCATCTGGTCATTTTCGGATTGCTGATTGCCGGCGTCAGCGCGGGCGATCACGGCGGCAGCGAAATCCTGAGCGTGGTCTGCGGCCTGGGAATCGCTTTCTTCTACGTTTACCAGATCATTGACAGCGTACGTTCCGCCCATGCGCTGCAGGCGGGCCAGGCTCCTCCTGATCCCTTTAACCTGGCGCAAACCTTCAGTGGCGGTGAGCGCATCGACGCCAGAAAAATCCCCGCCGGCGCAGTGATTCTGATTCTGGTGGGAGCATTCTTTCTCTTGCAAACGCTCGGGCTGAGCGAATACGGAGTCAACCGTTTCTGGCCGATCTTGCTGATCGTGCTCGGAGGCTGGATGTTTGCCCGGAATTTTGGCTTGCTGGGCGGCAACCAATACGCCTCAGGCTACCCTCCACGGCATCTGATGGGGCCCGCGATTATCACCACCATCGGCATTCTGTTCTTGCTGTCGGAACTGCGTGTTTCCCCCTTCGGCCACACTTGGCCGATTCTTCTGCTCGTGATCGGCGCCGTGAAGTTGCTGCACAGTTCGGCCGCGAGCGTTGGCCCGGGTAACCCGCCCGGTCCCGGAACTGGTTCTTCTGGGGACGGAGGACCTGCGATACCACCAGTTCCCCCGAGCGAGGTGAGTCATGGCTAGCCCGGTCGTCAACCCACGTCCTGCCCGGTCCATTGCCGGACCGGTCGTTCTCATTCTGGTCGGCGTGCTGTTTCTGATGATGACGCTGGGCGTCCTCGACCGGTTCTCGCTGGTACACATGTATGGCCGCTACTGGCCCGCGGTACTGATTCTGTGGGGAGTGATTAAGCTCATCGAACATGAACAGTCCAAGCGCGCCGGACTGCCGTCGCGCGGGATCGGAGCGGGCGGCGTATTCCTGGTGTTTTTCATCGTCATGACGGGTATGTCGGCAACCCAATTCATCCGCGTTTGGCCCAACGTCCGGGACCATATTCACATTGGCGATAACGATGACTGGGAGAATTGGATCGGCGGGTCGACCTACAATTACAGCGACGAACTGAGCAAGGAATTTCCCGCCGGTGGAACCCTGCGCATCAACGACGAGCGCGGATCCATCAGCATCAACGCAGCGGAAGACAGCCACATGCTGAAGGTTTCGGTGCGCAAGAGGATTCGCGCCGACAGGCAGTCAGATGCCGACGGCTACAACGCGAAAACCAAGCCCGACATTTCGATCAACGACAAGATCGTCACGCTCAATGCCAACACTCAGGGAGCGGGCGACAAGGGTGTCACAGCCGACCTCGACATTTACCTGCCCCGCAACGTGGAACTGGTAATCACCAACCGGCGAGGCGATGTCACCATCACCGGCCTCACGGGCAATGCCGCGATCAATCATCGCGACGGCGAGGTCAACGTCAGCGATCACACCGGCAATGTGACGATCGACATGGAAGGTGGTTCCACGCGCGTCGCACACGTCAAAGGCGACGTGACGGTGCAGGGCCGGGGTGGTGAAATTGCCGTCGAAGATGTGGATGGCGCGGCCCATCTGAACGGCGAGTTTGATGAGAGCATACGCCTGGTACGCATCACGAAAACGGTCAGCTTCAAGTCCAACCGAACCGACATGGAGTTCTCGCGCCTGGATGGCCGCCTCGATCTCGATTCCGGCGATCTCCGCGCCGACTCCCTCACCGGTCCGATGCGCTTGGACACTCGTTCCAAAGACATCAGCCTCGAAGGCTTGTCAGGGGATTTGCGCCTGAAAAACAGCAATGGAACCGTCGATGTTGCCGTGCATAAACCGGGCAACATGCAAATCGAGAACAAAGGAGACGTGCAGATCACCGTTCCCCCCAACACCGCCCTCAAAATCGAAGCGCGCTCCCGAGGCGGCGACATCTCGAGCGACTTTGACGATCTGCACATCAACAAAGGCGACAACCAAGCCAGCGCGAGCGGATCCATCGGAAACAACGGCCCAAACATGGTAATCAACAGTGAGCACGGATCCATCGAGATCCGCAAGGGCGAGGTAGCGATAACTCCGCCCGCCCCTCCGGCCGTCCCAGGCGCTCCCGGAAAACCCGTAAAGGCTGGTAAGGCTCTTCCCGTTCCGAAAGCTGCACCCGTAGAGAGCGAAAACTAGAAAAGCAGCTCTCAGCTCTCAGCTCTTAGCTCTTAGCCTCAAGCTCTCGGCGTTTATCTATGCGCCGTTGACATTCCTGCCTTTTGTGATCGCATTTCAAAGAGATCTCTACCCTTTATGGGTACTGAACGAGCTAGAAGCTAGAAGCTAAGAGCTAAGAGCTAAGAGCTAAGAGCTGAGAGCTGAGAGCTGAAACCCCATGTTAAATTCAAACCATGCGCGCAATTTTGCAGAAACGCGGGCTGCGTTTTGTCTTCGCAGCCAACGTGATCTCCATGCTGGGCAGCGGAATGAATTCCGCCGCCGTAGCCTGGACGATTCTGCAACGCACCCATTCCGAGATGGCGCTCGGCACGTTCGCCGTCCTGCAGACGCTCCCCGCCATGCTGATGCTGCCCTTTACCGGCGTCATCATCGACCGCGAAGACCGCCGGCGGCTGGTCATGATGCTCGACGCTGCCCGCGCCCTTATCATCCTGGTGGTCGCGGTGCTCGCCTACCTGCACCGCGTGCAGGTCTGGCAACTTTATCTGATGAACACGCTGGTGGCCGCCGGCTTCTGGATGTTCTGGCCCACCATCACCGCTCTGATCCAGGAACTCACTCCCGAAGGCGAGTTTGTCAGCTCCAACACGATCCTGCTCGCCGGCGTGCAAGGCGGATGGATGATTGCCGGCGCGATCGTGGGATTCGTCTACGAGCACATCGGACTCGGAGGCGTGCTGCTCGTTGACGTCAGCACCTACGTCGTCTCGTTTCTCTGTTATTTCGCCGTGCGACAGGGCCGCGTCGTGCCTCGCGCGGCGGAACTGAAACACGATCTCGAAGCCGCCGAAACGGCGGCGCAGCGCTTTGTTCGCGAGACGAGCGAAGGCCTGGTATTTCTCCGCGACCACCCCCGCGTGGTTTTCCTCGGCACCAGCTGGGCTCTGTTTCTGGGCGCGATGATGACTGGCGTTGTAGTCACTCCTCCGCTTAGCGACAAAGTGTTCCACGCAGGCGCGAAAGGCTACGGATGGCTGAATGGAGGCTGGGGAGTGGGCGCATTCCTGAGCGCGTTGTACGCCCCCGCGGCGATCAGGAAAATGGGATCGCGCGGAGCGATCGCGATCTCGATGGCCGTCCTCACGATTTCCATGTCGCTGTCGCCGTATTCGCGGTGGCTGATGCTGGCGGTTTTCTTCTACGGCCTGATGGGATCGGCGCGCGGCCTGAGCGGCGTGGCCATGAACACCAGCCTGATGGAGCAAGTGCCCTCCCATTTCATGGGACGCGTCCAGAACACGTTCTACTTCTTCGGCACGATGCTACAGATTGCTCTCGGCATCAGCGTCGGCTGGATCGCCCAGCGCGTCAGCCTGGCGGCAGGATTCGGACTGATCGCAACCGTGTACGCCTTGGCATTCGGCAGTTCCCTGTGGCCGATGAAACCCGTGCCCGCAGTCGCCGCCGCTGACTAAACGGCCTTACAGGTCCGCCTCGCCCCGCGATGCTGGTATTCTTTTCTGTTCATTTTTCGAGGAGCCTCCATCATGTTCGACGATTTGAAGGGCCGCACCGCCGTCGTCTTCGGAGTCGCTAACAAGCGTTCCATCGCGTGGGCCATCGCCCAGGGACTGCACGCCGCGGGAGCCAATCTGGCCATCACGTATCAAAACGAGCGTCTGGAGCAGGAAGCCAGGGATCTGATCCTCTCGCTCCCGGGCGCCGAAGGATACATGTGCGATGTCGGCAAGGACGAAGAAATCGCGCAGCTCTTCGACAAATTGAAAAACCGGTACGGCAAACTGCATGCCATCGTCCACAGCGTCGCCTACGCGCCCGCCGAGGAACTGAAAGGCGATTTCTCGCAAACCACCCGCGAGGGCTTCCGGATCGCGCACGACGTCAGTGTCTATTCCCTGATTGCAGTAGCACGCGCTGCCGCGCCCCTGATGGAAGATGGCGGCAGCATCATCACCATGACCTATTACGGAGCGGAGAAAGTTGTCCCCCATTACAACGTGATGGGCGTCGCCAAAGCCGCGCTGGAATGTACCGTCCGCTATCTCGCGCAGGATCTGGGCAGAAAAAAGATTCGCGTCAACGCAATTTCAGCGGGCCCGATCAAAACGCTCGCGGCTCGTGGCATCTCCGGCCTGGGAGACATGCTGAAGTCTCACGCCGAACGCGCTCCCCTGCAGCGGAATGTGGATGTGAACGAGGTCGGCAGTACCGGAGTTTTCCTCGCTTCTGACGCCAGTTCCGGCATTACAGGCGAGATCATCTATGTCGATTGCGGGTATAACATCATGGGGTTCTGACCGTGATGTCGCGTCTGACACGACGACGTGGCGCTCGTTTGCGCCTCCTCCTACTCCTGTTGGTGCCCGCCGACGCACTTCATGCGGCGAAACCTGTCCCGACTCATCCCCCTCCCGCAGCGTCCAGTACCAGCCTGGGACAGTTCATCGGTGCGATTCAGGCCAAAGCCAAGACTCTCGAGAACAGCTCTGGCATGCGGCAAGGCTTCCAGGCTTTCACTTCTTCCTACAAACTCCGTCCCGACGGCGTCCGCTACGCCGACTATGTTCTCGTACGACTTTTCTACGAGGCGACCCGCGACGCAGGTTTCTGGAACATGCACTGGACGATCACCAACCGTGAACCCAATTCCGACGAAATCTGGCGGCAATGGAAAGGCGCTCGATTGTCTTCCTTGTCGGCGCCCACGGCATCGGCCGAGTGTGACGAACTCTCAGCCCTGTATGCATTTCTGGTGAGCCGCGCCGGAGTCCACGGCGTCGGACTCTTCTGGCCGACCTTTAATCACACCGTCGCGGTTTGGGTCGTGCATCCGGCGAATGGCCAAGTCGTTCGCGTCGTCGTGCCTACATCACAAATCTTCCTCGACGACACCGACGACTTTGGAACCAGAAAGTTCGACCCGTGGCGGCAGAAGTCGATTCACGAATACGTGCGCCGCGATGTGCCTGACTCCTTCGAATTTCCCAAGCCCCTTTTCAAATTCTTCCTGTTACAGGTCGACAAGTACGCAGGGGCCTCCGACCTGACTCTGCAACGCATCCGATATTTACGGGAGGGAGTCTTTCGCGGGACATGGTCGCCGGAAGCCGCGGCTCGCGATGCGTTGAAGAAAAGCAGCGATCCGGATTCTGTGGCCAAAGAAGATGTGGCAGCCTATCGAAACTTCGCCGAGGACATGCGCTCCGGCCTGCTGCAGTAAGGCGGAGTCTAGGTCAAATACCAACCCTCGGCCAAGAACTCGCTGATCGGCACTTCCCGTACCCCTTCCTGCACTCGCAATTCATCATTCAGGAAGTGATACGCGATGGTTTCGTTCTCACGCTCCACGCGATCGATCCGCACCCGGTTGCCGTCCCGATCGGCGCAGATCAAGCCGACTGCCAGATCGTCCAACGTAACTTTCCGTATCGTTCCTTCATCCACTCTTGTCATCACATGTTTGGATGCGTGGCAGTCCAAAAAGAATGTCCGAGGGCTGTCAGCCCTTGCCGGGAGCCCATTTTAGGACGATCATAGAAAAAGCATGTCGAACCGCCTCGTCTTCGCCATCTTCGCCGCCGCCTTGCTGTTCTCGACCATTCGAGAATGGAGCGCCCCGATCGCCTGTCTGCGGACGCCGATGGATCACGGCCACGGTCGACTTAACGCCCGATAATCTCGATCTGCCGCTCGTCTTCGGCTACCCGCTGTAAGGCAATCTCCAAATCCCGCTCGCGCACAAGTCGCTGGAACTTTTCTCCCCACTCAATCAGAAGAATGCTCTCCGGCCCCGCCAGATCGTCGAGAGCGAGCGTCTCCAGTTCCCGCTCCGTGTCGATGCGGTAGAGGTCGATGTGGTAGAGCGTGGCACGCGGTCCGCGGTACTCGTGAACCAGAGTGAAGGTGGGGCTGGTTACATCTTCGGCAGAAGCCGAGCCGAAACCTTCGGCCATGCCTTTGACCAGGGTCGTCTTGCCCGCTCCGAGATCACCGCGCAGCAGGACGAGCAGAGGCGGCTTCAATTCGCTGGAGAGCGAGCGCCCGAAGGCGATCGTTTCTTCCGCTGAGTACGTGTGAATGATGGACGGGCGCGTCATGCGTCGTTCCGGCGATCCCAGTATCGCTCGAAAGTAGCGCCGGTGTCCCGCCGGCAATCGCGGTGGCGTCTCGCCCCCGCCCCGCGCGAAGGCAAGTTGCCGTCGCTACCCAGAGAGTGAGCGGGAAGCCGCGTGCCTCAAAGTCCGGGCGGGGCCTTGAGTTGTTCCGAGATCGGATCCAGAAAACTGCGATCGAGAGCCGTATCGAGAGCCATGCGCAGTTTGCGGTGGTCATCATCGCCCAGGGCCACGAAACGGAATGGCTGCAAACAGGCACTCTGAAATTTCCGCACCGGCTGGAGCATCTCGGCCATACCGTGGATCGCACCCGTTCGCGTGTGAAACGCGATCTCGACGAAGTCTCCGGTAGAGAGTTCGACCGGCATTTGCAGCAGCCCGCCGGTGATGGAAATGGATTGAAGTTTTGCGCGCGCCTGCTGACCGCCCTCGGCCCGAATGGCCGCAGCCACCGATCCGTTGAGCTGTACCCGAGGGGAACGCCTGCTGGAGTTGGTTTGGGGGAAGTGTGTCATAGCCGCTAAGACTATGTCAGGATTGGACCTAGGAGGGTAGATTACCAAAGCGCTAGAACACGGGGGTGCGCGCAATTCAGGCCGGTTACCCCCACCCAGGTCTGCGATAATAACGGCAGTAACTTTTTCGGGCCGGTCCCGGGCGAGTACTTTTGTGTAGCCAGCGACTGATTAGGAACAACTTTGCGCGAACCGGGGCGTTCGGAGATTACGACCATGGGAAAACGATCAAAACTTTGGTATGCACTACTGGTTATCTGTTTCTTCATTGCGATGCTCGCCGGTTGCAAGCGCAATCCCGAAAGGGCCAAGCAGGAATATCTGGAGAGTGGCAACCGCTACTACGAAAAAGGAAAGTACCGGGAAGCAGCCATCCAGTATGAAAATGCCATACAGGTGGACTCCCATTTCGCCGATGCGCACTACAAGCTGGCGCAGACGGAGATCAAGCTGGGACAAATACCCAGCGCCGCCCAGGATTTGGAACGCGCTGTCGAGATCCAGCCGGAGTATTACCTCGCCCGCTTGGATTTGGCGAACCTTTACATCGAGTATCACAACCTCAAGGGGGCCAAAGACCAACTCGACATCCTCACCCAGAAACAACCCAACAATGCGGAAGTCTTCGTCGCCCTCTCTAACTACGATGCCGCCAACAATGACATGGGCGGCGCCGTGGCGAGCATGCAGCAAGCGATTCAGAAGGACACCAACCGCGCCGATTCCTATCTGGGTATGGCCCTGCTGCAAGCCCGCGAGGAGCAGTGGGATGCCGCCGAAGTGAACTATAAAAAGGCCGTCGCCCTGGATCCGAAGTCCGCCAATAACCTGGTGGCGCTGGGAAATTTCTATCAGTTGCGTGGACGCTATCCCGAAGCCGAGCAGCAGTTCCGGCAGGCGATCAACGTCGCGCCCACCGATCCCGAGCCACGTGGCTCCCTCGCCCGCCTGTTTTTGGCGGAGAACAAGTTCACCGACGCGGAGAATACTCTCAAGCAAGCCAAAAAGGATTTTCCCGACAATTCCGAGGGCTACCGGATGCTCGCCGATTTTTATTTCCAGAACAACCGGCTCGACCAGGCCCTCGCCGAGTATGCGTCGCTCTATCATGATCATCCCCATGACATTGCGGTTAAGAAGTTGTATGTGCAGATCCTGACGTTCAAAGACAAACTCGACGAAGCCAAGAAGCTGAATGATGAGATTCTGAAGGCCACGCCGGATGACGTCGATGCTCTGATTTACAAAGGCCAGATTGAAATTCGCAGCGGCAAAGCCAGCGCCGCTGTGACCACGCTGCAAGGCGTCCTGAAGAACGAACCCGACAACGCGATTGCGCACCACTACCTGGGCATGGCTCTGAACCAGAATGGAAACCTCAGCCAGGCAGAAGCGCAATGGCACGACGCGGTCCGCTTGAAGCCCGAACTCGGAGACGCGCATCGCGCCCTCGCGGAAGCCGCCCACCTCCGCGGCGATGATGCGGCTTTGGCGAGCGAAGCCGACCAGATTATCCAATACCAGCCGCAGGCGCCTGATGGATACCTGTTGCGAGCCGTCGCCGATATCGACCGCAAGCAGTTCGCGAGCGCCGAAGACTACATCAAGCGATCGCTGGAAAAATCTCCCGACAACGCCGCTGCCTACGTACAGCTGGGGCGGCTGAGAATGGCGCAAAACAACCCGGCGGAAGCGTTAAAGGCCTTTCAGCAGGCGCTCGACCAGGATCCCGAAGCCAGCGATGGCTTGATTGGCGTCGTCGGTGTGTACCTGTTCCAGAAGGAGCCTGACAAAGCTCTGGCCACCGCCAACGCGCAACTCGCCCGCGATCCGAAAAATGCCGCGTTCCACACTATCGTGGGCCGTCTACTGCTTGAGCAGAAGAAGGACGCCGCCGGCGCCGAAGCCGAATTCAGGCGCGCGATTGCACTCGACAAGACACAAACCGACGCTCTCCTCGGCCTGGGCGAAGCGCTCAACGCACAGGGGAAAACGGACCAGGAGCTGCAAACCTACCTCAACGCGGCCAAAGACAATCCCCGGGAAGTCCGCTTCGCCTTGCTGGCGGGAAGCATCTACGAGAAAAGGAAAGACTGGGACAATGCCAAGCAGGTCTACCAGCGCGTTTTGGATGTCCAGCCCGACAATCCGTGGGCGTCCAATGGCCTTGCCTACATCATCCTGGAACAAGGCGGGAATGTGGATGTTGCACTGGCCATGGCCCAGACCGCACGGCGCCAGCTAGTCGACCTGCCGAACTCTGCCGACACCTTAGGCTGGGCTTACTACCACAAAGGCGTTTACCGCTCCGCCGTCGATCTCTTTAAGGAAGCGGTCAAGAAAGATCCCGAGAACGCGACCTACAACTACCACCTCGGCCTGGCCTACGCGCGCAACGGACAAGGCGCCCTAGCCCGCCAACAACTCGGCCGCGTCCTCAAAATCAAACCCGACTACCCCGATGCCGATAAGTTGCGGCAGGCGGTGGCGGAGATCAAAGGGTGAAAGATCACGCGCCCTTCTTCAAGATTATGGCTCGATAACCGGAGTTGTCAGGCGCGATCACCCTCACACGCGGACAGACACATTTACGATCACTTCGCCCAGCCTACACCGGCAACTCTTCCTGCATCCATCCCCCTGCGCTTTCGACCTTGACCTCGGCGCAAAGATCCAGAACCAACTTCTCCAGGATCAGCCTCTTGCCCGGCGGATTCGATCGCAACGCCAGATCAGCCTTGGCGACCAGCCGAATTGCCCGCGTCAGTTCGCGTTTCGATTTGTAGCGCCGCGCCTGCCGGATGATATCGTCCGCTGCGAATGGAGGCACCCGAAAGCCCTGCCACAACGCCGCCCACAGCATGCGTTGATCGCGGACATTGCGTTCCAGAATCACCAGCATCTGGCGAAAGGTTTTGGCCAACATATAAAGGTGGCCGATCGCAGCTTCTTCTCCGTCCCCGCTGGAGAGGATGGCGTCGAGAACCTCCAGGGCGCGCACCCGATCTTTGGAGGAGATCGCGTCGGTCAATTCGTAGAGAGATCGCTGTTTGGCCGAGAGCACCATGGTCTCGACGTCGCCCAGCGCGATTTTCTTCTTCTCGCCCACGTAGAGAATCAGTTTTTCCAGTTCATTGGAGATGGTCATCATGTCGCCGCCGAGCGCGTCGACCAATTCGCGGGCGCCGTCGGGGTCGATCTTCACTTCGCGAGTAGCGCAGTACTCGCCAATCCAGCGCACGGCTTCACCTTCTTCCACCCGCGCCAGTTCCACAATGCCGCACATCGGGCCCAGGTCTTCACGGATCTTCTGGTAGCGGTCTTTGTCGGTCATCTCCATCCGCCGCGCGTCGGCCGGAATGCTGATGTGGTCGGCGACAAACACCAGCAGCGCGTCTGGATTCGGGTTCTTGCAGTAGTCCGCGATCGCACCGATCTTCTCGTCGTTGGAGCCGCGTCCGAACAGGGCCTTCACCCCGCGCACAAAGAAAACCTGAAACGGCGCCATCAACGAAGGGGTTCGGGCGCGGTCAAGAATTTCGGCCAGCGAAGTCTCAGCCAGGTCGAATTCGAAGAAACCGAAGTCCCGAGAATCGGGAGCGGTCAGGTGCTCCAGAACCGCGTCCCGGCAGCGCTTGCGGAAAAACGCTTCATCGCCGACCAGCACATAGGCGGGTTTCAGCTTGCGCGACTCAAGTTCCGAAAGGAATCGATCGGCCTGGGAAAAACCGCGCATCGCGATCAGTAAGCCTCCAGAATGTTGGCTACGAGTGTACGCGCGAAATCGCGTGACAGGCGATCCATC
This sequence comes from uncultured Acidobacteriota bacterium, assembly GCA_963799305.1. GTDB lineage: Bacteria > Acidobacteriota > Terriglobia > Terriglobales > Acidobacteriaceae > Acidiflorens. The sequence continues at coordinate 702,738 of CAWCWX010000014.1, forward strand.
GCCGACGAATCCTCCTCAAAAAAACTGGAGAGATCCCGCGACAACTCATATTGTTCGTGAAACAAATACGCCGGATTCTGGAACAGCACTTTACCGTCGCGATCCGTCAGCGTCACCTGCATGCTGACGGTGACCAGCACGCTGGCTGCGCGTCCGGACTTGGAATCGTAAGCCAGCGGCGCCGCGGTCGCGGAAAGCACCGTTCCCCTCAGCACGGCATCGGCGCCGGTATTCGCTTCATGCGTCACATGCAATTGTGTCCGCGTATTGAACTCGCGCACCACCGCGTCGGTCATCACCTGCTCCACCCGAAACGTCGGACTCTGGCTTGCGAAGCCTGGAACCGCAATCGTCCGCACATTCGGCGGCAAAGCGACCGCATGTCCCGCCGTGTGATAACCGCAACCGGCCGCCGATAGAACCCATCCCAAAGTGAGGACCAGCGAAACTTTCATTGAATCTGGCCTCGCGGGCGCGATGCAGTCATGGTCTCCGCACACTCCACCGCCGTCAGGCCGGCCACCCGCAGGTTGTCGAACGCAGCCCAGAGCCAGACTCCGTTCCCGTGGTTCGGGTCTGGCGCCAGCGACACCTGGATGTCTCCCTGACCCGCCGCGCTGACATTATTAGGAATGTCTTCCGTTTCGCTCGCCACCACAATATGGTCTCCGGCCAAGGCCTGAGCCAAGCCGCCCACCGCAACCGGTTTCTCCATTTCAAGATAAGCGGAAAAAGCGTATCCGTGAAAAATCGGCGCCTGCACCACCAGCAGCGACGGATCCAGCGCGCCAGGCGCGACCAGTTTGTAATGCTTCAAAATTCTCTGCGATATCGAATCCAGCGACGGACTGGATCTCGGTCCGTAGCGCGCCAGCATGTTGAACGCAACCTGCGCATCGAAGACGTTCTTCGGCAATTCCTGGAACGAAAGCAGATTCACCGTCTGCTCATGAAGCTCGTCCATGCCCTTTTGTCCATGCTCCGACGCTGGTTCAAACACGGTTGCCACGAAGCGTTGCAACTTGCCCGCCGCCGCACTCCGCAACGCCAGCAGAGCGAGAATGGTGGCGACCGGGTGCGCGGCAACGACCGGCCCCGGCTGCAACTCCGGAGGAACGCTCCGCCCGGATTCCCGCTCAATCCACGGAGAGCGCACCGAAGCGCCCGCCTCGTTTTCCAGGGCATAGGACAGGTCGACGATGGTGTTGCCGAGATCGCGCGCCATTTTCCAGTTCCCCCGGGTACTCTGTGTGTCGGAGGCGAAAAAAGTGAAGTCCACCCGTTCGAACTGCTCGGAGCGAATGCTCTGGATGAAGCTCATCTCGTCACCCAGCGCTTCGAGACGGCCCAGCGATTCATCGTCGTCGAGAAGGCGGACATCCACCGCAGGAAAGTTTCGGTCTTTCAATATCTCGGCGACTTCCTTCCCGCGTAACGTGGCGGCCCCTACAATGGCGACGCGATACAGGTGGGTGCCGTGAAGATCGGCCTGAGAGGCAGCGGCTTTAGGGAGCGGAGTCATGGAGTTTGAGATGCCTCCCGGTACGCCGGAGGTGCAGGAGGATTCTTGCGCCGGAAAATCCATTGCAAGCGCCAAAGAACTCCCGACGCCATATAGAGCAAAGCAATTACGAACAGCACCGGCCGGGAGAAGAACCAGATCAACGCGAACAAGATTCCGAGCAGCACGATCAGCCGAAACGGCCGCCGTGAGCGAAAATCAATATCTTTGAAACTGTAAAACCGCCAGGTGCTCACCATCAGATAGGCAATCACCACCACCATCATGAGCCAGCTCAGCGAAGTCCACGGCGAGTAAATCGGCGTCCCCGCGGAAAAATGAACCATGGCGGCAATCACGCCGGCACCAGCCGGAATCGGCAAGCCGACAAAATACTTCTTCCCCGGACGCCCCGGATTGGAAGGTTGCGGATTGCTGGTGATGTTGAAACGCGCCAACCGGCTCGCGCCCGCCATCAGGAAAGCAAAACAGAAGATCGATCCCAGCTGCACGATCTTGGTGCGCATCTCCGGATCAACCATCGGCGGCAGCAGATGGAAACCCCACATCCAAGCCAGAAGCGCCGGTGCGACACCAAACGTGATGACGTCCGCCAGCGAATCCAGTTCCTTGCCGAATTCGCTGTCGGTGTGGGTCATGCGCGCAATGCGGCCGTCGAGTCCATCAAAGAGCACCGCAAATCCAATCGCCTTGGCGGCGAAATCCAGGTGCCACGGCTCGCCCACGCTGGCGGTGACCGTCTGAAGAATGGCGTAAAAACCGGCCGCAATATTCGCCGTGGTAAAGATCGACGGCAGAATGTACATCCCCTTACGCATCCTGCCTCGTGGACGATCGGCACTTCGACGCGTGGGAGTCGGTTCTTCCATGCTCAGCGTGCCTCCCGCTCTCCCGCCAAAATCGCCTCGCCTGCCGACGCCACCGGAAGCAGCGCCAGAACCGACGCTCCGCCCTGCACCCGATCGCCAACCTTGACCTGGATGTTGGCATTCCGATCCACCAGAACATCCACGCGCGAGCCAAACTTGATCAGGCCGATACGCTCTCCGCGGGCGACGTGGTCTCCAACTTTGCGCGTAAAAATGATCCGCCGCGCGATCAGCCCGGCAATTTGTTTGAAGACCACCGTGTGCCCTTCTCCTTCGACGGTGACGATGTTCTGCTCGTTCTCCTCCGCCGAATTCGCTCCCATGGCGTTCAGAAACTTCCCGCGCTGATAGCTGACATCCCGAATCACCCCCGCGATCGGCGAACGATTCACATGCACATCGAACACGCTGAGAAAAATGCTGATTCGATTCTGTGAAATCCCGCTGGAATTCACCAATGAAACATCCGTGACCTTGCCGTCTCCGGGCGAGACAACCGCACCGGCAGTCTGCGGAATCTGCCGCTCCGGATCCCGAAAGAACCACAGACAGAACGCCCCCACCAGCAGCACCGGGATAGCATACGGCCACGCCGTCAGCCAGATGAGGAGTGCCGCGGCAAGCAAAGACCCCGCGCCATAGAAATAGCCGTCACGAACCATGGGAATCCCACTGAATTATAGAGCGGTGTTGCAGCAAACTACATAACTGCAATAAAAAAAGGCGCTTAGATGCGCCTCGCACAAACACATACTTGACCCCGTTAACGCCGACGATCAACTTCCGGCCCGCTCGCTCGAGCCGCTGGATTTCTACGCTGACTGCCGCTGAAACTGCTGCTCAATCGTGAGCATCTGGTCTTTCAGACGCAGCTTCAGTTTCTTCAGCCGGACTTCTTCCAGTTTTTCGTCTTCGGTGAGGTAACGCTTTTGAGTGAGGGAATCGAGTCTTTGGGAAAACTGCGAGTGCTCCTGGACCAGCCTCTTGAATTCATCATGGCCAGCCAGGAGATGGTCTCTCGAAGTCAGCATTCTTGCAGACCTCCTGGGATTGTTACCGTTCGATTTAAAAGGTAGCACAGGCCAAAAACCCGTTCAATGAGTTTTCATAGACGTTTTCCACAGTTGGTAGATGACCCGGATAATCCCCTCCGCTTTAATATGCTGCATCCAGACAAGCGGAGTTTAGCTTTAGAATCATCACTTTACATACTTACTCCCTGGCCACGACCTACCCACGGAAGATCATATAACACAGCATCTTCCACCGGATTTCGGTAGTATTCGCGACGCTTTCCCGTTTCACGGAATCCGTGCTTCTTGTACAACCGTCGCGCCGCCTCATTCGATTCCCGCACCTCCAGCCAAATCGAGGCGCCAGACTGTTCGCGGACCCGTCGGAGCAATTCCCGCAGCAGCTCATCCGCAATACCGCTTCGTCGTTTGTGCTCCGCGACCACGATGTTTTCAATCTCCCACTCGCGAGCAACCACTCGAGCACAGACAAAGCCCGCGATATCCGGCCCTTCTTCCGCCACCAGGATCACTCCCTCGGCCAGGCGCGGGCTGTACTGCTCCTGCGACCAATGAGCCCCACTCTCTGCCGCTCGCTCGATCACGAGGATCGCAGCCACGTCGTCAGTCATCGCGGGACGAATCGTCACGGACATTGGAAAGTTCAAGGTTTCGGCTTGGAGAAAATCTCGGCATCAGTCCGGCGAATGTAGTTGGCTTCCAGATTCTCAGGCAGGACCGTTTCCCCGCGCTGGATCCGCTCCCATCCCAGTCGAGCGATCTGGCCGATGCGAGGATGGCTAACCACTTCAACCCGGAAGCCGGAGCCCCGGACAAAATCTGCAATCGCCGAATCGGCGGTGACGACTAGCTGGTCCTTGGACTCGGCAATAAGCTCTTCCCTGCTCAACAACCGCTCGCTGTGCATGTGAACCGGCGACCCCAGTTCGTAGTCGCCTACGTAGAAATCTCCACGCCCCGCGTCGAGCAAGGAGAAAACGCGGCCATCGCTCGGTCCCGACGCACCCTGATTTTGGGTGCGCGCGGCGGTTTACCGCTGCGATAGACATTCCCTCCTGATCTGCAGCTTCAGCCGCTGCGGTCTTGCTCACTCCACTCCGCGCAAGCCCTTCGAGCAACGACACCGCCCCAATCGGTTTGCCCAGTATCTCCGCCATCGCCTTGATTGCCGCCAGGCCTACCCGTAGTCCTGTAAACGACCCCGGACCCGAGACTACCGAGAATCCAGCGAGATCGCTTTTGTTGTACCCGTGCTTTGACAGCAGCGCCGCCGTCTGCGGAACCAGCTGCGCCGAGAACGTTCCGCCCCCAAGAGCCGCTTCCTCCACGACCTCAACGCCGCTTTCACTCACCCGCGCCAGCGCCAGGCTTCCGTTCCTGCCGGATGTGTCCACCGCCAGCAACATCATGGATCAGGCCGCCCCAGCCTTCGCGGGCTCCAGCGGCTTCAGTTCGCCCAGGATCGTCGGGATCAACTCCGCCACCGTAGGATGAATGTGCATCGCCCGCTGCATCACGGTGTACGGACTCTTGGAGTACATCGTATCCAGAACGCAATGCACCGCCTCATCGCCGCCCGGACCGAGCACCGCCGCGCCCAGAATTTCTTTCGTCGACGCATCGACCATGATCTTCATGAAGCCCTGTGTCTCGCCTTTTTCAATGGCCCGCGCCACCCGCGTCATGGGCCGCTTGCCGACCAGAACTTTGCGTCCGGAAGCGAGTGCCTCGGCCTCGGTCATCCCCGCGCGCCCTAGTGGCGGATCAATGAATAATCCATAGGTCGGGATGCGGTCGCTCACGCGCCGGGGATCGTTATCCAACAAATTCGCCGCCACAATCTCGTAGTCGTTGTAAGAGGTATGGGTGAACGCGCCTTTGCCGTTGCAATCGCCCAGTGCCCAGATTCCGGAAACATTCGTTCGCAGTTGATCGTCGACGACAATGTATCCGTGCTTGTCCACGGTGACGCCGGCATTCTCCAAACCAAGATCGTCGGTATTGGGACGCCGCCCCACCGCCAGCAGCACATGGGAGCCGAACTCTTCCGGCGCGCCGTTCTCACAGTCAACGCCAACCGCAATATCGCCGCCTTCTTTTCGAAAGGCGATGCAAGTGGCATTCAGGCGAACGCGCACGCCTTCATTCTCCATGATCTGCTGGACCGCTTCGGACACATCCGCATCTTCGCGCTTGATCAACCGAGGAGCCATTTCGACGATCGTCACTTTGCTCCCAAACCGCCGAAACATCTGCCCAAACTCCAAGCCAATGTAGCTCCCTCCCACCACCACCAGATGCCGTGGCACAAAATCCACAGCCATCATGGACGAATTATTGAGAAACGAAATCTGCTCGATGCCGGGCATCTCGGGAACAATTGCGCGCCCACCGACGTTGATAAAAATTTTTGGCGCACTCAGCCGTTCGCCCCCCACACTGATCTCGCTGGCCGATTCAAACCGGGCGTGCCCTTTGTATACCTTGATATTCGCATTGCCCCGCAGCCACGACTCCAGCCCATTCGCGGAATTGGCAACAATCACGTCCTTTCGCGCCTTCACCTTCTTCATGTCGACGACAATGTCGCCCGCGATGTCGACCCCGTACTCTCCACCCCGCCGCGCCAGATGCGCCGCGTAGGCGCTGGCAACCATTGCCTTGGTTGGAGTGCATCCCGTGTTCACGCAAGTTCCGCCGAACTTGTCGCGCTCGATAAATGCAACCTTCATGCCCGCGCCTGCCAGGCGATTCGCCAGGGCAGGCCCCGCCTGCCCTGCTCCGATCACGATTGCGTCGTATTGACTAGCCATGCGATTCACCATCCACCAGTTCCAGCAGCACCCCGCCCGCGCTCTCCGGATGCACAAAAATATAACGATGCCCGCCCGCCCCGATCTTGATCTCGTTCGACACCAGCCGCACACCGTCGCTTCTTCAGCCTGGCCACCGACGCCTCGAGATCCGGCACCCGCAGGCAAACATGATGCAGCCCCTCACCCCGTTTGGCGATGAATCTCGCGATAGTCGAGTCGTCCGATGTTGCTTCCAGCAATTCGAGACGGCTCTGCCCGACCGGCACCATGACCAACCGGACTTTTTCCTGCTCGACCGTTTCTTCCGGCGACACGTTCATCCCCAGCCGCTCATAAATCGCCTTCGCCGCCACCAGCGACTTCACCGCAATGCCGAGATGATCGATGCTGAATTCCATAGGAACCTTGCTTTTTTCTGTGACTCCGCCGTCCTGAGAGATGCCACTAGCTTCGGGCTGCGAGCAATCTGGTCGCTCGCAGCTCGCGGCCCGGAGCTCGACGCTGACTTCCGCGCACAGAGGTCACAGAGAAATGCGGAAGAAGTTTACTTCGCCACACCCCGCACAATCTCCTCCACCAACGTGTACGGATCGCGCTTATGCTCCGCAATCTCCGACGCGTACCTCTCCAGGCTGCCGTCCCCCAACTGCGCCCGTGCCCTCTCCAGCATCGCGTCGCGCAGCATTTCGATCAACCGCTCCCGCCAGTTCTCGACATTCTTTTTGAACGCCAGGTTTTCTTTCTGAAGATACCCTTCGTACCCGACGATGGCCGCCGCCAGCTCATTCGTGCCCACGCCATCTGTGGCGACGGTCTTCACCACGGGCGGCACCCAGCCATCGTGCCGAGTCGCGAGCGACTGCATCGCCCGAATCTCGCGTTCCACTCGCTCCGCGCCTTCGCGGTCACTCTTGTTGATGACGAAAATATCGGCAATCTCCATGATCCCGGCTTTAATCGATTGCACATCGTCGCCCATACCTGGCACAAGAATCACGACCGTGACGTCCGCGAGCCGGACGATATCCACTTCATCCTGCCCCACACCGACGGTTTCAATCAGAATGCGATCCCGCCCCGAAGCGTCGAGCACGGTCGCCACATCGGCCGTAGTGCGCGCCAGCCCGCCCAGCGATCCCCGCGTCGCCATGCTTCGAATGTAAATTCCCGGATCCGCATGATGGTCCTGCATGCGAATCCGATCCCCCAAAATCGCGCCGCCCGTGTAAGGACTCGTAGGATCGACCGCAATAATGCCGACCGTATGTTTTTCCTTGCGATAGTGTTTCGCCAACTGATCAACCAGCGTGCTCTTGCCCGATCCCGGTGCCCCCGTCAGTCCGATGATGCGAGCCTTGCCCGTGTGCGGGAAGAGCGCTTTCAGTAACTCGGACGATCCAGCGGCGCGGTTCTCGATCGCCGAGATCGCCCGCGCCAGCGGCAAAGGCTCGCCGGAGCGAACCCGTTCGATCTGCGATTGGATATCCTGCTGCAAGCGACTAGTGTAAAGCAGGCCATCCAACTGCGGTACTGAGCGCAGGGCCGCAATCGCCACCACTATGCCCGAACAGAACGCACAACTCTCGGCGCTCTTCGTGGAACTAGGGCTGATCATCGCCGGTCTGGCGATTCTCGCCCGTCTCGCGCGGCGCTACGGCATCTCCGTGGTCCCTCTGTACCTGCTGGCTGGCCTGGCCTTTGGCCGCGGCGGCCTCAGCCCACTGCACGTGAGTGAACAATTCACCCGGGTCGGCTCCGAGATTGGAGTTTTGCTGCTCCTGTTCATGCTCGGCCTGGAATACACCGGAGAGCAACTCGGCCACAGTTTGAAATCCGGAATCACAGCTGGAGCCGTCGACTTTGTTCTGAACTTCATTCCCGGATTCGTCGCCGGACTCCTTCTGCATTGGAGCGCTCTGGCAGCGGCTCTGCTCGGCGGCGTGACCTACATTTCTTCTTCGGGAATCATTGCGAAAGTGCTGGGCGAATTGAAGCGATATGGCAATCCCGAGACTCCTTCGCTCCTGTCACTGCTGGTGCTGGAGGATCTCGCCATGGCTTTGTACCTGCCGGTGGTGGCAGTCCTGCTGGCGGGGGGATCGCCCGCGCGCATGGTGATCTCTGTATCGATCGCATTACTTGCAGTCGCGGCGGTTTTGTTCGTCGCCATTCGCTACGGACAGCCAATCAGCAACTTCGTATCTCACGAGTCCGACGAGATCGTTCTCCTCACCACTTTCGGCGCCGTTTTACTGGTCGCCGGACTCGCCCAGCGGGTCAACGTTTCTTCTGCGATTGGCGCATTCCTGGTAGGGATCGCTATTTCCGGGCCGATTGCCGATCAGGCGGAGCGCCTGCTGTCACCGCTGCGCGACCTCTTTGCCGCAACATTTTTCTTTTTCTTCGGCATGGAAGTCGATCCTTCGACCCTGCCTCCCGTTCTGCCTGTCGCCGCCCTGCTCGCAGTGATCACAGCCGCAACCAAGGTCCTAACCGGCTATTGGGCCGCCAAACGCGCGGGATGCGACCGCCACGCCTCACTGCGCGCAGGCCTCACCTTCATCGCCCGCGGAGAATTTTCTATCGTGATCGCCGGCCTCGGCATCACTCTCGAACCGCGCCTCGGCCCTCTGGCCGCTGCCTATGTTTTGCTGCTGGCGATTGCGGGACCCATCCTGGCGCGACTGGCGCGCTAATTCTATTTGCGAATTGCCGTCGGATGCTTAGGCTGGTAAACCCCGATTTTCCCGCCGCCCGGTAAAGAGATCGTGGTCACGCTTCCCCAACGTTCCTCGTGCACCGCTCCACACTCCACCTTACTCGCTTTGAATGACGCCATCGTCGCCTTCAGGTCGTCACACATGAAATAGAGTTCGTGCCGATCGTTTTCGCCGGAAGGATGGAACGCAGCCTCGGCGGGAGGTAGCGCAAAAATCAGCCAACCGTGCCCGGCATCGACCGAAGCAAACTTGAGAACATCCCGGAAGAATACGCGGTCGGCTTCGGGGTCTTTGCTGTACACGATGACGTGGGCGCCGGTAATCATGGCTGATCTCCTGCTCGAAATTGTATCCGCCCAGTCCGCCGTTCGACGGAGCGTATCAACTGGGGTAGGGTATCTATCGTCACTAACACCGCCCAAACCAGTTATCGTCGATTGTTTTGATTTTCTGTCGCAGAAAGGCTTACGATTAACCCAAGAAGCAGCAATCACTATGGATATGATTCCGCTCAAGCCGGAACGCAAGGCGCAACTCGAGGAATATGCTAAACGGCGCGGCCAGGACCCGGCCGCGGCCCTCGATGATGCGTTAGCCACCTATCTGGAGTGGGAGCGCCAGGACTTCGCGCAAGCAGTCGAAGGTATCCGTAACGGCTACGAGGATGTAAAGGCCGGCAGAACCAGGCCCGCTAGGGAGTTTCTCGCCGACCTCCGCAGCAAGCATGACCTTCCGCGTTGAAACGACCTCATTCGCCGGGCAAGACGCGGACGCAATTCTTGAGTGGTTGCTAGCCCATGAGGCCGGAGACACCGGCTTACGCTGGTTTCTGGCGCTGGAGGACGCCATCGCATCGCTGGCCGAGTTTCCCAGACGCTGCCCGCTCGCGCCGGAGAACGCAGCCTTTCCTTTTGAAGTCCGCCAACTGCTCTACGGTCGCGCTCCACACGTATATCTAATTCTCCTTACCATCGAGGGAGAAACCGTGTACGTGCTTCATATCCGGCACGGCCGGCGTGCACCTCTCAAACACTAACGGTCAGTAATCCTTCAGCAACTGCCGCGCAATCACCAGCCGCTGAATTTCGCTCGTCCCTTCGCCGATGGTGCACAGCTTCACGTCACGATAAAATTTTTCCGCAGGATAATCTTTGATGAATCCATATCCGCCGTGAATCTGCACCCCTTCGTTCGCGCACTTGACCGCCACTTCCGCCGCGTAGAGTTTGGCCATCGACGATTCCAGCGTGGTTTTCATTCCCGCATCTTTCATCGCGCCCGCGCGCAGCGTGAGGAGCTTCGCGGCTTCGATTTCCGTGGCCATATCAGCCAGCTTCCATTGGATCGCCTGAAATTCGCTGATCGCTTTGCCAAACTGTTTACGCTGCTTGGAATATTTGAGCGCGGCATCGTAGGCTCCGATGGCCATGCCGAGCGAAAGCGCCGCAATCGATATACGCCCACCGTCGAGGATGCGCATGGCATCGATGAATCCGTTGCCTTCTCCACCCAGCAGATTTTCGCTAGGCACAAAACAATCCTCAAAAATCAACTCTGCCGTATCGCTGGCGCGCAGCCCGAGTTTGTTCTCTTTCTTGCCGGGACGAAATCCCTTGGTATCTTTTTCAACGACAAACGCCGAGAGCCCATGCGTATGCGCCGCGCGATCGGTCACCGCCAGTACCACCAGCACATCAGCGTAATGCCCGTTGGTGCAGAAAGTCTTGGTGCCATTGAGCACCCATCCGCCCTTCGTCTTGGTCGCGGACATGCGCGCGCTACCCGCGTCCGAACCCGACGACGGCTCCGTCAATCCCCAGGCGCCGATAAACTCCCCGGTCGCCAGCTTCGAAACATATTTCTTCTTCTGCGCTTCGTTACCCGCGACAAAAATGTGATTCGAGCACAGCGAAGTATGCGCAGCCACGATGATCCCGACCGACCCATCCACCCGCGACAGTTCTTCAATCGCGGTGATGTACTCCACGTACCCCATGCCCGCCCCGCCATACTCCGGCGGAAAGATAATCCCCAGCAGACCGAGCTTGCCCAATTCCTTGACCGTCGCCAGCGGAAACTCGCTGCCTTCGTCCCACGTCATCACATGCGGCAAAATCTCGCGCTCGGCAAACTCGCGCACGCTCTTCTTGAGTTGCAGTTGTTCGTCGTTCAGTTGGAAATCCAATGCACTCCACCTAATCTTCCCCACGCTCTCCTGAGGGATCTCATCCACTCATAGGATCTGTCATCCCGACCCTGAGCGTAGTCGAAGGGGAGGGATCTGCAGTCTCTGCGATCTGCAGGGAACTCTGAAATTTGCTGGAAGCCGCGCGCGGGGACGACGCAAGAAGTTGGCGCCCAACTACTTATTTAAGCATGATGATCGGCGAGGAGCGAAATCGCCGTACCGACCGGTTGGTTACGAAAGGTGAGAGTGTCGCGACTGCAGCGAGGCACGGACGCTACGCCTTACTTTTCCGAGCAAAAAGGTGCGAACGCACGCTGAACGCCAATAAAGCATCGGGGAGTCATCCTGACCCGAAGATTCTCCGCGCCAGCCAAACCGGCGCCACCAACACATGCGCCGGATTCGTCAAAAACGCTGGCTTGTTCCCCTCGATCAGGTGTCCCAGCCAAGCCAGGGCAAATGCGGTCGGGATCAAAAGTAATGCAACGATCCAGTGCCACCAGATCACTATTAGAGAGGAAAAGCCCACGGGGATCGCGATCATGTGGAGGGCACGGTTTACAGGATGATTGTGTGCGCCGTCGTAGTGCGAATAGAGTCCCATCGCCCGGCCTCCCGGGAAAGGTCCGTCCGGCGGAATTATATCCCGGGACCCGATTTCCCAGAAACGTCCAAAGTCTTTATTTTCCATCTCATCAAGTGCTTTGACCTGCCCCGATACCGGGGTATACTTCTACCTCGGGGTGCTTGGTCCTCGACTCCCCTCGACGACCCTAGGCAGCCATCTGTCCGTTGCCCGGACCAGAGTGCTCCGCGGGTTCGCTCTCCGTACCAGGACTTCCCATGGATCAGCGCGATAACAGGCCGTCCGATTCCGATAGCCCGACGATGCCTGGGATCAGCGTGCCCAAAAATCAGGCAGGCATCGGCGCGCAAACTCCGCCGCCGCTCTCCGGCGAGACCATGAGTCCCCCGCCTCCCAGCCGCCCCACGCCCTCGGCATTACCGACGCCGTCGTCCATCGCCGCGACCAGCATCACGACTTTTCTTTCGCTCCAACCGGGCGTCACCTTTGCCGGACGTTACGAAATCCTCAGCGTCCTCGGGCAAGGCGGCATGGGCGCCGTCTACCAGGCCCGCGACCGCGAACTCGACCGCCTGATCGCGCTCAAAGTCATCCGTCCCGAACTGGCCACCGATCCCGCCATCCTGGCGCGCTTTAAGCAGGAACTGATTCTCGCCCGCAACATCACGCACAAAAACGTCGTCCGCATCTACGACCTCGGCGAATCCGAGGGCATTCGCTTCATCACCATGGAATACGTCGACGGCGAAGACATGCGCACTATGCTTCGCCGCAATGGCAAGTACTCCGCCAAAGAAGCGATTCCGATGGTTGAGCAGGTGTGCCGTGCGCTCGATGCCGCGCATTCCGAAGGCGTCATCCATCGCGACCTGAAGCCGCAGAACATCATGAGCGACAAACAGGGCCGCATCGTCGTGATGGATTTCGGTTTGGCCCGCTCCCTCGGCGATTCCGGCATGACCCAGACCGGCGCCATCGTCGGCACCATGGAGTACATGTCACCCGAGCAGGCCCTGGGCTCGCAGCTCGATCAGCGTTCCGACATCTTCAGTGTCGGCCTGATTTTCTACGAACTGCTGACTGGAAAATCTCCGTATCACGCCGACACCGCCATCGCCAGCCTGATGCGCCGCACCCGCGAAGTCGCCAAGCCCGCTTCCGACGTCGAAAATACGGTCCCGCGATCGCTAAGCGCGATCGTCAGCCGCTGCCTGGAGCGCGAACCGGCGAATCGCTACCACTCGGTCGTCGAGCTGCTGCAGCAGCTGCAGGCATGGGAAGCTAATCCCAACATCAGCGCGGATCAGCTGTCGAAGATGATCCCGCATCCGATCATCCACCCGACACGCTTCAACCTCGATCTTCCGGGGAAGCTGTGGATGTGGATCGCTGCCGCAGCGCTGGTGATCGTGATGGCGGTTGGCGTCGGACGCATGGTGTTCAGCCGCGGCAGCACTCACACACAGGAAGCTGCCGAGGGCATTCCTCCGCTGAGTCAGGGAAAATATGTCGCCATCTTGCCGCTGAAAATTGTCGGCGACGAAAAAGCGCTGGGCTACGTGGGCGATGGCGTTCAGGAAGCGCTGACCGCCAAGCTTTTTCAACTCAAGGAAGTGCATCTCGCCTCTCCGTCTGCGGTGGAAAAACTTGCCACCAAAGATCTCCCGATGGCGAAGGTGGCCCACGACCTCGGTGTGAATCTCGTGTTGCAGGGAATGGTGCAGGGCAACACGGAAAAGTTGAGCGTAATCCTCAATCTCTACGACGCCGCCACCGGCAACCAGTTGTGGAGCCAGGAATTCCCTGGAATTCCGCAGGATTTGCTCACTCTTGAAGATCAGATTTACGGCAATGTCGTCACCGCCCTCGCCCTCAAACCGAGCAACGAAGAACTTGCGCGCGCCGGAGCCCATCCTACCGAGAACACGATGGCTTACGATCTTTATCTCCAGGGACGAAATGTATTGCGTAATAGTCACGACACGGCACAGCTGCGGCAATCCACTTCGCTCTTCGAGCAGGCCATCCAAAAGGATCCTAATTTCGCGCTCGCTTATGCCGGCCTGGCCGACGCCAGCCTCGGCCTCTATAGCCAAAACAAAGACAACCTGTGGGCGCAGAAAGCAGTTCTCGCCGCGCAGCAAGCCGAACGCCTGGGCAGCACGTTGCCCGAAGTCCATATTTCAGTGGGCGCCGTCTACACGGCGACCGGAAGGAACGCTCAGGCGATCAGCGAACTCAAGCGCGCGCTTGAACTCGCTCCGAATTCAGACGATGTTTACCGCGCCCTGGGTGACGCGTACCGGGCGAGTGGTCAGACGAGTGAGGAACTCCAGGCCTATCAGAACGCGGTCAACGCCAACCCCTATTTTTGGGCGAACCATAACGCGCTGGGCGGCGGATACCTGGAGAGCGGTGACACCCTCAAGGCTCGTGCTGCTTTTCAAAAAGTGACACAACTCGCTCCCGACAATCCGATTGGCTATGAGAACATCGGAGACACCTACTACCGCGACGGTCAGTGGGGCGAGGCCATTCCTTACTTCCAGAAATCTCTCGCGCTCGCGCCCTCGGCGTTTACTTACTCCAATCTCGGTACGGCGTACTTCTTTTTGAAGAACTACGACGACGCTACAAAAATGTTCGAAAAAGCGGTCGAGATGTCACCCAACGACGAAGCCCTTCTCGGCAACCTGGGCGACGCGTACCGCTGGTCTGGTCATTCCGATAAGGCAGCTGCCACCTACGACAAAGCGATTTCCCGGGCCTTTCAGGCGCTCCAGGTGAATCCTCGCTCGGCCAGCACGATGAGCGATCTTGCGTTGTACTACGCAAAAAAGGGCGACGCCCGCAACGCCCTGCAATACATCCATCAGGCACGGTCGATCAACCCTGGAGACGTGCAGATCATGTACTGGGAAGTTCAGGTCATGGCTCTCATCGGTAAACCCGAAGACGCCATGAAGCCGCTAAAGTTGGCGTTGGAGAAAGGCTACTCCGCCCAGGAGGCCCGCAACGATCCGGAACTGCAGAAGTTGCAGGGACTTCCCCAGTTCTCCCAACTGATCAAAGAGTATTCGAAGAAAACTCCCTAGCGTGGCATCGATTCGGCTGTCCCCATCTGGATGCGTCATAGCCCCGGCGGCGACTCACGCACAGTGAAAGCCGCCAAGCGGCACAAGCATACAAGCCGACGGCCCAAGCCGTGGGTAAACCAGCTGGGATGATCAAGCCCTAAGGGGGCGGAAGAATGGACCTGGAAATTCCGCGCCAAGCCAGTTAGCGCGGAAACTCTTGTCCCTACAAAATCAAACGGCCCGGAACGAACAGTTCCGGGCCGCGCTGAAGTTTTCGTCGCCGTGGTGGGAACTGACTTCCTAAGCCACTAAGCCTTGAGCGAACTGATCCACCGCTTACGGCGGGAAATGATCGCTCCCGCTCCCGTCAACATCAATGCAATCGTGCCCGGCTCCGGAGCCGATCCGGCATGGGCAGTGAAATTGAGACCAGCCGGCCAGCAACTGCCGTTCACGCAGCCAAAGTTGATCGAGAAGCTGGAGCCATTCTGAATGCCGTTGCGCTTATTGTGACCCTTGACTCCGGCCAGCAGAATTTCCACCGAACCGTTTTCCAGCGTCCGCACGGTGCAACTCAGGAATAGACTCTGCGCGCAGCTGACCGCTTCCGCGGGAACGCCTTTTTCAATCAGCTTCAGCGAAGTCCAGTTCTTGCCCGACGCGTTGGTGAAAAATAAAGTGCCCGTGCCATGTTTCGGGACGCTGAACGAAAAGTTCAAACCCACATTGGTGCAGCCTTCCGGCGGGCAACTCCGGCTGGGGCCAAAACCGCCACCCGACACGCCGCGGATGATGATCTTAGGGTCCTGAATGCCGTCCGCAAAAGCCAACCCGGTACACAGCAGAGAGAGGACGAGAAGCGAGCAGAGGCGAGATATCTTCATTTGATTTTTCCTGTTTTTTCTTTAACCAAAATTTTTAGTGGCCGGACGCACGTGCGACACCAGCAACTGGGGAGTGACAGCGAGGGTAGCGACTTCACCTCAGCCGGTCAAGTACATAATGAAGAATAACTTGAGGAAATTATTGACCGATGCAAACTATTGCGCATCTTCGGCAAACCGCATGTCGAGGTATGCAAACGCCTGCACATGCGGTCCAGACGTTCTTGATCTGACGAGAATTATTCGTGCTGGAAATCCTGGAGTGGTACTGCGCGCCATCGGTAGGCGTACCTAGGGTGTCCGCTTCACGCGGGTCTATGGGTCTAGCCTTCCAGCGGAACGGTCTTGTAGTCGCAGGCAGTGCGGCAAGGCTCGCAATACAAAAGTCCGTCCACGCACAGCCGGATGTTGAGCTGCGACTGGCACAGAACACAAAATTTCTCGCAATAGCAGCGTGATTCAATCTGCTCGCACTGCCCGCATACCACTCGACCTGCAGTGTTGGTGGACATAATGAAGAGTGTAGTGCCGCGCCGCCAAGTGAAGAACATAACGGAGGTAACGAAAACTAGGTCTCAGGTTGTGACGCGGAACGCAGTTTTCGTCCGTCCCGCGACGCCCTGCCTTTTCCTGACACCTGACTCCTGCCGACACCTGCCTTCTTGCTGCCCTTCCCGCGTGAATGTTAACTTTAAACAGTCACACATTTCCGACAGCTCACTCTCTATCGAGGTCATTCTTGTCCGTTCTACAGGCGAGTCCGCCCCAGGTTCGCAAGACCGCGCTCAACGCAGTCCATCGCGCCCTCGGCGCAAAGATGGTCGAGTTCAGCGGCTGGGACATGCCCGTGGAATATCCCTCATCGATCGGTTGCGGGATCGTGTCCGAGCACCTGGCGGTCCGCACCGGCGTAGGCATTTTCGACGTCAGCCACATGGGCGACATCCGCCTGAGCGGCCCCGGCTCTCTGGACGCGGTACAGTACATCTCGATGAACGACGCCTCGCGCCTCGCTGTGGGCCAGGCACAATATTCCGCCTTACTGTATCCGCAGGGAACGTTCGTCGACGACGTCATCGTCCATCGATTGGGCACCGACGACTATCTTCTCGTCATCAACGCCGGCACCCGCGAGAAGGATTTCAACTGGGTCCGCGATAACACCCGCCAGTTTAAGTGCCGCGTCGAACACCTTTCCGACGATTTCACGCAGATTGCGATCCAGGGCCCGAAGGCCGTCAAACTGCTCCAGAAGTTGACCGATAAAGACCTGAACGCCGTGAAGTTCTACTGGGTCACCCGCGGCATGGTCTGCGGACTGCGCGAAATCCTCATCGCCCGCACCGGCTACACCGCCGAGGACGGCTTCGAAATTTATATTCCCGCCGACGAAGTGACCAGCGAACGCGTGTGGAACGAAATCCTCGCCGCGGGAAAAGAATTCGGAGCTATCCCCTGCGGCCTCGGCGCTCGTAACACGCTGCGTCTGGAAGGCAGCCTCTCGCTTTACGGCCACGAAATTTCCGACACGATCAACGTCTGGGAAGCCGGCCTCGATCGCTTCTGCAAAATGGAGAAACCGGATTTCATCGGCCGCGCCTCGCTGGAAAGTGCCCGAGCCGCAGGCCTGACGCGCACATTGGTGGGGTTGGAAATGACGGAACGCGGCATCGCCCGCGACGGCTACAAAGTTCTCGACGACAGCAACGCCGAAATCGGCTACGTCACCAGCGGATCGCCCGCGCCGTTCCTGAAGAAGAACATCGCGATGGCCTACGTCCCGCCGAAGCACGCGACGATCGGCAGCACCCTGAAAGTTGAAATCCGCGGACAAGCCGTGAAGGCACAAGTAGTACCCACGCCATTTTATAGACGCCCCAGGAAGGCGTAACGATAGTCACGCTCGAATTGTGTTTGCCAGAAGCCAGAAGCCAGGAGCTAGAAGCGCATGTCCTATCCGACCGACCGCAAGTACACGAAAGAACACGAGTGGATTACCCCCGACGGCACCATCGGCATCACCCATTACGCACAGGAGTCCCTCGGTGACATTGTGTTCGTCGACCTGCCTAAAGTCGGAACAGAAATCACGTTGGGCAAGACCTTCGGCACGGTAGAGTCGGTCAAAGCTGTGTCAGATTTGTACGCTCCCGCTTCCGGCACCGTGACCGAAGTGAATGCCGAACTCGCAACCTCTCCCGAAAAAGTCAATAAAGACGCCCACGGCTCCTGGATGGTCAAGCTCAAGTTGAAAGATCCAAGCGAATTGAACGGACTCCTCGACTGCCGCCGACTACGAGAAGTTTGCGAGTGAGGAAGCCGGATAACAGGTCGCAGGTGAGAGGTCAAAAGGTCGCAGGAGTTCGCTTTTGAAGCGCCGCTCAGGTAAATTTCCTGTGACCTCTAACCTTTGACCCGTGACCTCTCCCCCAACAATCGAAATGCCGCGTCATCACATCTATATTGGAATCCTATGAGATATCTGCCCAAGTCTCCTGCGGACCGCGAAGCCATGCTCAAGGCCATCGGCGTCCGCTCGATTGATGACCTCTTTTCCCCTATCCCTGCCGAATACCGCCTCGCCCGCGACCTGAAGATCTCGCGGCAAATGGCCGAGTCGGAAATCGTCGACTGGTTCAAACAGCGCTCCAAGGAAAACGGCGACGACTACACCAGCTTTCTGGGCGCCGGCGCCTACTCGCACTATCGTCCGGTGGTGATTGACGCCCTCGTGCAGCGCGGCGAATTCCTGACTGCCTACACTCCCTATCAGGCCGAATTCGCCCAGGGCACTTTGCAAGCCATCTTCGAATTCCAGACCATGATCTCCGAACTCACCGGCATGGACCTGGCCAACGCTTCCATGTACGACGGCTCCACCGGAGCCGCCGAAGCCGTCATGATGGCCGTCCGCATCACCGGCAAGAGTTCCGCGGTCGTCGCCCGTAGCCTGCACCCCGAGTATCGCGAAGTGCTCCAGACCTACGCGACCCACCAGGGAATTCCCCTGAAGACGGTCGCATTCACCGACTCGGCCCGCGTGGACTTGAAAGAACTGGAGAGCACGGTCACCGACGACACCGCCTGCGTCCTGATCCAGTCCCCAAATTTCTTCGGCACAATCGAAGACGTCGAGGCCATCGCCGCAATTGCCCACAAGAAAGGCGCGCTGCTCATCGTTTCCATTGCAGAAGCCGTGTCATTGGGAATCGTGGAACCGCCGCGCGTCGCCGATATCGTCGCCATGGAAGCGCAATCGTTCGGCGTCCCGACCGGCTTCGGCGGCCCCTACTGCGGAGTCTTGGCAACCAAAGAAAAATTCGTAAGGCAGATGCCCGGCCGACTAGCCGGTCAGACCGTCGACAAGAAAGGCAAGCGCGGATTCGTCCTGACCCTTGCCACCCGCGAGCAGCATATCCGCCGTGAGAAGGCGACTTCGAACATCTGCACCAACCAAGCCCTGGTCGCGCTCATGGTCAACATCTTCATGACCGTCTACGGAAAAGTTGGACTCAAGGAACTGGCCAAACAAAATCTCGCCAAGACCGCCTACGCCGCCGCTCAATTCGGCAAGAACGCCAAAGTGCTCTTTGCCGGAGCGCCGCGCTTCAACGAATTCGTCGTCCAGACCAGCGAAGATCCATACGCGATCAATTCCCGCCTGCTGGGACACAAGATCGTCGGCGGCCTGCCTCTGAAAAAGTTTTATCCCGAACTGGGGAACGCCGCGCTGTGGTGCTGTACCGAGTTGACGACGCGCTCGATGATCGACACCGCCGTTGGCCTGGTGGCCCAGAGTGAACGATCAGTCAGTATGAAAGAAGCCGAGGAGGTGGCGCTGTGAAACACATCACCCGAAAGGCCACGCGCCACATCAATCAGAACGAGAACCTCATCTTCGAAAAATCGTCTCCCGGAAAAGCCGCCTGGAAACTTCCGCCGCTTGACGTGCCCGAAGTCGACACCGCGAAGCTCTTG
Source organism: uncultured Acidobacteriota bacterium (assembly GCA_963799305.1). Classification (GTDB taxonomy): domain Bacteria; phylum Acidobacteriota; class Terriglobia; order Terriglobales; family Acidobacteriaceae; genus Acidiflorens. The sequence continues at coordinate 722,412 of CAWCWX010000014.1, forward strand.
GGCAAGTCCGAAAGAAAAGATCTCGGCAACATGCCCGAAGTCAGCGAGATTGAAATCATCCGCCACTTCACGCGCCTTTCGACGTGGAACTACGCCATCGACCTCGGCATGTATCCGCTGGGCTCCTGCACGATGAAGTACAACCCGCGCGTAAACGAATCGGTGTCCCGCATCGAAGGTCTGGCCAACGGACATCCCTACCAGCCCGCGAAAATTTCGCAGGGCGCGATGCGCATCATGAAGACGCTGAGCGACTGCCTGATCGAAATAACCGGCATGGACGCCATCACCCTGCAACCCGCCGCCGGCGCCCACGGAGAACTCACCGGCCTTCTGATGGTCCGCGCCTATCACGAGTCGAAAGGCAATGCCCGCAAGAAAGTTCTAATCCCTGATTCCGCGCACGGCACCAACCCCGCAACCGCCGCCATGGTCGGATACGCCGTAGAAAATCTAAAGTCGAACGACCGCGGCATGGTCGACGTAGCCGCACTGGCCGCGCAAATGAACGAAGACGTAGCCGCGCTCATGGTGACCAATCCCAACACGCTCGGCGTCTTCGAGCAGGAGATCCACAAAATCGCCGACCTCATGCACGAAAAAGGCGGCCTCCTCTACATGGACGGCGCCAACATGAACGCCCTTGTCGGCAAGGCGCGTCCCGGAGACTTCGGCGTCGACGTAATGCACCTCAACCTGCACAAAACTTTCTCCACGCCGCACGGCGGAGGCGGTCCAGGGTCAGGCCCGGTAGCGATCAAGAAGGCTCTCGAACCATTCCTGCCGACGCCCGTCGTAGTGACAAAGCCCGACGGCACCATGGCCTTCGACTACAACCGACCGCAATCGGTAGGACGAGTGCGCGCCTTCTACGGAAATTTCGGCATGTTCATCCGGGCCCTCGCCTACATCTTCGCCAACGGCCCCGACGGCCTTCGCCAAACCACCGAAGACGCCGTCCTCAACGCCAACTACATCCGCAAAGGGCTCGAAGGGGTTTACGACCTTCCCTACCAGACGCCTTCTATGCACGAAGTCGTCTTCAGCGACAAGATTCAATCGAAGAAAGGCGTCAAGACCATGGACCTGGCCAAGCGCCTCATCGACTACGGATTCCATCCCTACACCACCGCATTCCCCCTGATCGTCCCCGGCGCGCTCATGATCGAGCCCACCGAAAGCGAACCGAAAGAAGAACTCGACCTGTTCATCGAAGCGATGAAGTCGATCGCGGAAGAAGTGGAAGAAGATCCACAATTCGTGCTCGATGCCCCACACAACACACGCATTTCGCGCCTGGATGAAACCCAAGCCGCCCGCAAACCAGTGCTGCGCTGGACTCCTTAAAGGTGTTGCTGAAGGTGACTAATGAGAATGTCACTTTGCATTGTTTGTTTGCTCAGTACACTACCGGGCATGGGGCAATGTCCTGATCAGGCAATCAGTCCCAAACAGCCGATTCGCGATCGAGATCTGCAGATTATGGTCGATTGCCTCGGAGCGGGCGTCGGACCCGGCGCTACAAAAAAGCCTCCCGCATTCGCGGGAGGCTAGTGGATTCGGGGGAGGTGCCGTTACTTTGCTGGTTGCTGTTGATCGGTCGAAGTCGCAGGTGCGGTTTCGGTCGAAGCGAGCTGCTCCAGATTGTTCTTCAGCAGGCTGATCTCGACACGGCCGCCGGAGACACGCTTCGGCTTGGCGTCGCTGGCAGTGGCTTGCGCCGGGGCGTTGCCCATGCCGACGAGGTAAATCCGATAGACCGGAATCTCGTGGTTCAGGACAAGGTAGCGAACCACCGACTCGGCCATCTTCTGCGAGTTGGAGATCGCGGTCTGTCCGTGACCGGAAGAGAAGCCCTGCACTTCGATGATGTAGCCGCGCTGGCTCTTCAGCGGAGTCGCCATTTCGTCGAGTGCTTCCTTGGCGTTCTTGCTGAGGAGGGTCTGGCCGGACCGGAACCGGATTTCGGTCTGGGTTGAAGCCTGGTACTGATCGATGTTCGTGACCACCTGCTCGACGGTGGTCAGGCGAGTGGTGGCGGTTTGCGCAGTCTGCTGCGCAGCGGTCGCTTTGTTGCCAGCGTCGATGGCGTGCTGATCGGCCTCATTCGCCTTCGCGGAGGCCAGCTGGATGCCCTGCTGGGCGCGGCTGTCGACGTCCTTGATCTCTTTGCTGTTGGCCGCCGTCAGCTCATCCAGTTCGTTGATGCGGTCGCGGATGGGAGCGGTTTGGCGCTGGACATATTTCTTGCGGGCGAAGGGATTCACCTTGCCCCAGAAACCTTCGTGAGTGTCGGGCTCCAAGGCGGGCTTGCCGGTGGCGCTGTCAGCCTTGGGAGCGGTGGCCTGATCGGACGGCGCGCTTTGGGTCGCGGGCTGGGAGCTGGAACTTTGCGCGAATGCGGGGAGAGTCAAAACTCCAGCCAGCAACAACGCGGTGACGATGCGATTCTTCATTTGAAATTCCTCCAAGTGAGAGTGGTGGTTCCACTCCGGGACGCCTTACGGCGCGTTTGATTGCGTCTGTCTACCAACCTACCGGAACTCAGAAGGCATCGGCGACGCTGGGGATGCCTCAGAAAACGGGACCTACCGGCCGACCCTCTAAGTACAGGTCGAATGCCAAATGCCGGTGTTTAGGGCAGGCAGGCAAATGCTTTGTTTTCAAGACTATTGTACTCCGCAACGGCGTTTCGGGTTTGGCTGGGGCGCATTTTGGCGGTAATTTTGGCGGGAACCGATATAAAAACTGCTGTCGTTCGCGTGGAGAGTGCATCCCGTTGCAGTTCGCTATCATCTTTTGGAACATGCGACGCCTTATTCCTGTCCTGCTCACACTGCTGTTAACAGGCTGCACGCACGCACAGAAGGCCGACCCGCCATCCGACTCCGATCTAAGCCGACTGAAGCTGCCCGACGGATTTCACATCTCAGTCTTCGCTCAGGCCGACTCCGCCCGCATGATGGTGTTTAGTCCGGGCGGCGTGCTGCTGGTGAGCGAGCCTGACGAGGGCCGAGTGGTCGCGCTGCCGGATCCGAAACATGTGGGCCGCGCCGAACGCACGGCGGTGGTAGTTGACAAACTCACGGAACCGCATGGTCTCGCGTTCTATCAGGGCAAACTGTATGTCGCCGAGAACAACCGGGTGCGCAGCTACGACTGGGACGAGGCCAACCTGCGGGCGACGAATCCAAAGCAACTCGCCGATCTGCCGGGACGCGGTGGACACTCCACGCGCACCGTGATTTTTCATGGCGGCAAGATGTACGTTTCGGCGGGATCGAGTTGCAACGTGTGTTTCGAGACCGATACCCGGCGCGCCGCCGTGATGGAATTTAATCCCGACGGCACCGGGATGAAGATTTTCGCCAAGGGACTGCGCAACGCCGTGGGCCTGGCCGTCAATCCGAAAACGGATACGATCTGGGTCACGGTGAACGGACGCGATCGACTGGGAGACGATATTCCGCCCGAAGTGATCAACGACCTGGGTAAGAATGGCGGTGACTTTGGCTGGCCATATTGTTACGGCGATCGGATCCCAGACACGAACTTCACGACCGCGACGGGCGACCACTGCAAGAATATGATCCCGCCGAAAGTGCAGATGCAGGCACACTCGGCCCCGCTGGGATTGGCCTTCTACGAAGCAACAGCCTTTCCCGCCGAATATCGCAACAACATTTTTGTCGCGTTCCACGGATCGTGGAACCGTAGCGTTCCCACGGGAGCCAAAGTGGTCCGCGTGAAACTCGACGACAAGGGACAGCCGGTAGGCGGCGCGCAAGACTTCATCACAGGCTGGCAGAATGCGGCTGGGAAACGTTGGGGACGTCCGGTAGGGATTATCGCCGGCGACGATGGGTCGATGTACGTTAGCGACGATATGGCGGGATTGATTTATAGAGTGACATATCAAAAGTAGAGACGCGGCAAGCCGCGTCTCTACCAAATCGTTTGATTCGATGCTAGAGCTCACTCACCGCAACACTTCTCATACTGCTGGTAAATGAACGGGTCGGTCATCCCCGCGATGTAGTCACAAATGACGCGCGGCAGGGGCTCCCGGTCGGATTTCTCCCGGTAGTTGCGGGGCAGGTCGTCGGGCTCTTCCATCCAGTGAGCGAAGAGTTCTCCGATGATGCGCTCGGCGTCTTCTTTTTCTCCTTCCAGAGCAGGGCTGAAATAGAGATTTTCGTAAAGGAATTGTTTGAGCTGACGGCGCTCCTCGGCAACCGGCGGGCTGAAGGCGGCGAGGCGTTCGGGATGGCGGCGGATGGCGTCCACGGACCGGACACCAGCCTGCTCGAGCCGCCGTTGCGTGTTGGAGATCAGGTCGCTAACCAGCCAATTGAAGACTCGCTTCAGCGCTTCGTTGAATAGCAATTTCTCGGGCGCGTCCGGATACAGCTCTCGCGCCTCCCGATAACTCCTGTCGAACGTACTTACGCTGGCTGCAATCTGTTCGACGCTGAGCAGGTGAGCTTCGTACCCGTCGTCGAGGTCGGCGGTGTTGTAGCCGATTTCGTCGGTGAGGTCGATCAATTGCGCTTCGAGTGGAGGGCGCTGGTCCAGCAGATACTCGGCAAGTTCCGGATGATCGTCGGCGGAATAATCGTGCGAATGTTTGATGATGCCTTCGCGCACTTCAAACGTCAGATTTAACCCTCGAAACGCAGCGTAGCGAAGTTCGAAGTCTTCAACGATGCGGAGCGCATGCAGGTTGTGGTCGAAGAAGAATCCATGCTGCCGCATGGCCGCGTCGAGCGCCTTTTCGCCGGCGTGTCCGAAGGGCGGATGGCCGATGTCGTGAACCAGAGCCAGCGCTTCCACAAGATCGCCGTTCAGCCCGAGCTGCGCTGCGATCGTACGCGAGATTTGCGTGACTTCGATGGTGTGGGTCAGCCGGTTGCGAAAGTGGTCGGAGTAGCGCCGCGTGAAGACCTGCGTCTTCGCTTCTAGCCGCCGAAAAGCGCGGGCATGGATCACCCGGTCGCGGTCGCGCTGAAAGGCGTTGCGATAAGGATGCGGTGGTTCGGGATAGCGGCGTCCGCGAGAGTCTTCTACATGGACGGCATAATCGGCGAGCTTGGAGTCAGTGGCCAGCACCCAGTTGCCAGTTTACCGCGATCTTTCGAGTTTCCAGCAGAGGTTAAGGCTGCGTCTGGTCTACATCCTCGAGAGTCTTCTTTTTCTTGTGCACAGTGCGGATAACGACCCCGACAGAGAAAACAGCGTTGTCCTGCTTCTTATTAAACAGACGCGTTTGCAAATAGTCGGCCTTGAAACGTAGCGCCCAGCGCGGACTGATGTTGTAGTCCACGCCCCCGCCGGCCACCAGGCCCAGGCCGCCACTGGTTTCGGCGAACAGGGTGCCATCCTGCGAGTGGGCTTCTCCGCGGACCCCCGCGTGTCCGAACAGCGCTTCGCCGAAGGGCGTAAAGCGCTCGGATTTGCGGTAAGGGAACTGAACGCCGACGAGGAAGTTGTAAAGCTTCGTGTCCACATTGAAGGTAGTGTTTCCATTTGGGCAAAACGGCGGACACGTCGGAAACGGAGCCGGAACGGATAGCGGAATCTTTGACGTACCGTAGAGGCCGTTTCCTTCGAAGACGAACCCCATCCACTTCGCGACATTCAGTCCGAGTGAGACGTTCCAGCCGTTCGGACGCGCAACGTGTCCGGAGTTGAACGACTCCGTCATACCGTAGGAGTAACCGCCAAACAATTCCGCGCGAGGATACGTCGGGGCCGGCTGCGCATTCTCTCCCGGCAGCTGTGCCCACGACATCACGCACAGCGCAGCCATTCCCACCAACACTCCCAACGTTCTGCTCACGAATCCTCCTTGAATTTCAGTACCCAGTAAACTCAGTACCCAGTACCTAGTACCCAGTAAAAACGCGGTTTCCCTTGTGCCTGAGTACTGGGTACTAGGTACTGGGTACTGCTTTTTCGGATACTGCTTTTCCAAAGACTGTATTGTAGTGAAGCTGAATCTCGCCGCAGGTTCCCTGGTCTGGCGAGTAGACGACACAGGTGTCAAATGGGCGCGAGTACACGTGTAGCGAAACCGCTCGCTGGTTGGCTTCCCGTGGATTCACTACCCGATGCACCGGTTCCTGCGGATCGACTGCGCAGGGATTCTCCGCCGTCAACTCCACTCGGTTGGATGCTTCCAGTTGGCATTTTCCAGCCTCGATATCCTGAAATCCGAGGCGAAAATTTTCGACTAGCAGTCTTCCCATGGGGGCAGCCATCCAGCAGTTCTGGTCGCGATGATTGTGAACCGAACTGAACTGGCCCACCTCCCAACAGATGGCAATCAGTTCATAAAGCTCAGTCTTGTCGATCAGATTGCGGGTGTAGTGCTGGCGGTTCCAGGTGAGATAGGGATCGAGGCTGGCCTCGTCGACCGGGAACTCCTGCATGAAATCCCGAATCGTCTCGGTCTGGTCGAAGGCCGCGGCCGGAAATGCCCGGAGCTGAAGCACGAACTGGTCGAGTGGTAAGCGCATATCGGATCACAGCATTCTGCAAACTGGTAAGTATATCGTGTGGCGCGGGCGCCCCCGCCCGCGACCGCTCATTGCACGAACATGCAATCGCCATAGGAATAAAACCGGTAGCGGGACTCGACCGCATGCCGGTAGGCGTTCATGACCAAGTCCTTCCCGCCCAGGGCACACACCAGCATCAGCAGCGTGGACTCGGGCAGATGAAAGTTGGTGAGCAACGCGTCCACGACCCGAAACTCGTAACCGGGATAGATAAACAGATCGGCCTCGCCGCTCCCCGCTTCGAGAGCACCGCCAATCCTTCGCGCCGCGTATTCCAGAGTGCGAACCGTGGTTGTCCCAACCGCAACCACGCGACGGCCTTCTTTCTTCGTGGCATTGACCAGGCGCGCCGTTTCGTCCGGAATCTCGAAGTGCTCGCCATGCAGCCTGTGGTCCTCGACCTTCTCCACCCGCACCGGCTGAAACGTCCCCAGGCCGACGTGGAGGGTCACCTCGACAACTTGAATCCCGCGGGCGCGAATGCCGTCCAGGATTTCCGGCGTAAAGTGCAGGCCGGCGGTCGGCGCAGCTACCGATCCTCGCTCGCGGGCATAGACCGTCTGATAGCGCTCACGGTCGGCCGCCCGGTCCTCGCGATCGATATAGGGTGGCAAGGGGACGTGCCCGAGGCGCTCGACGCGGGCAAAGAAATCGGCGGCAGGGGCGAACCGGATTCGCCGTTCTCCAAAGCCGCCCCGCTCCATGACCTCTGCTTCGAGTTCGACGGGGGAACCAAAACTGAGCTTCTCGCCAATACCGATCTTTCGCCCCGGCCTGACCAGACATTCCCATTCATTTGGATCTGCCGAAACTTGCCGGGTGAGCAGCACCTCGATCCGCCCTTGCAGAAAATCGCGCGCCGCCGGATTGTGCGGGCTCACGGCATGCGCCCGTTCCCCGCTGCGATGCCCGTACAATCTCGCGGGGAATACCCTTGTGTTGTTGACCACCAGTAAGTCGCCGTCCCGGAGCAAGGCGGGAAAGTCCCGGAACATGCGGTCCTGCCACGCGCTCGGCCTCCGGTCCAGGTCGAGCATGCGCGATCCGGCGCGATCGGCTAATGGCTCCTGGGCGATCAGGTCGGCGGGCAGATCGTAGTGAAATTCGGAGACAAGCACCGGGGGATTATATGGTTCGAAGGCGTGCTGAGATCAAACGGTTGTCGATTTGGGAGAGTGGTGCTTACATATTTTACGAATCTTGACACTCAATTCTGTTGGAAGGCATTGGAGACCTGCGGTACCATGTCGCCGGGGCTTCGGGGATGGCGAGCGAGCGACAGCACCGTCTGGCGATCATCGAGTTTGGCCGCCTGCTGCATGGCAACGGCTTTGTGGCGGCGACGGATGGGAATCTCTCCGTACGCCTGGACGAAAACCGCCTGCTGGTGACTCCGACCTACATGAGCAAGGGACGGATGAAGCCATCCGACCTCGTCATCGTCGATCTCGAGGGCAACCGGGTCGCCGGGAAACGCAATGTTTCCAGCGAGATCGGCATGCACCTGCTGATCTACCGCCTGCGGCCCGATGTACAGGGGATCGTTCACGCCCATCCACCCACCGCAACCGGCTTTGCCGCGTCCGGACTCGACCTGAATCAGCCACTGGTATGCGAAGTCGTGGTCGGCCTGGGCGAGATTCCGCTGGCCCGCTACGGCACTCCCGGGACCCCGGAGTTGGCCGAGGCTCTTGAACCGTTGGTTCCCGCGCACGATGCCATTCTTATGGCAAATCATGGAGTGGTCACGTACGGCTCAACTCTCGAAAATGCTTACATGAAGATGGAAACGGTGGAACACTTCGCCCACATCGCGCTCGTGGCCCACTTACTCGGCCGCGCCCAGCCACTCGGTGAGAAAGACGTGGAAAAGCTGTGGGCAGTCAGGCATCGCTATAACAGCGGCCAGTGTGGGTCGGACACCCTTGCCCGACGGCGTTAAAGTTGGGCTTGGGGTAGTTGTTTCAACCTGGGAATCTGCAATTTCCTTTTTTAGATCTGTCGTCCTGTCATTAACGACTGTGACCGCGGTCAAGGCCTTTTGGGCCACACGAGAGCGTGGACGTGGTGAAGTGCACGATTTCGCTCTTGTTGGAAAGGCTTTGACTTTTCTCTGCCCAGACCAAGGTTCGTCACTCTAAAGTTAGGGCAGGATGAGAGTGGTGATGGTTACGCCGTTCCCTGCGCCCGCGCCAGCTTCAACTCCACCTGCTGCCGCTCCGCTTCGCTCACCTGAAACAACTGCCGCGGCCGCAATCTCATCTGGCGGGCCAGAAAGACTTCGGGGAGTTGCGCGATCCGGGTGTTGTAGGTGGCGACGTCGTCGTTGAAGAACTCGCGGCGGTCGGCGATGCGCTCTTCCAGTTCCGAAATGCGTTTCTGGAGAGCAATGAAATTCTGGTTGGCCTTGAGATTGGGATAGCGCTCGGCAACGCCAAAAAGTGAGTGCAGCGCGACCGTCAAGCGAACGTCGGCCTGCGCTTTTTGCGGAATGCTGGCGGCGCTGATCGAAGCTGTGCGTGCCATGGTAACGGCCTCCAGCGTCTGGCGTTCGTGCTCCATGTAGCCCTTCACGCAGGAGACGAGATTCGGAATCTCGTCATGGCGCTGCTTCAGCAGGACGTCGATATTCGCGAAGGCGCGGTCGTTCTCATTCCGCAATCCGACCAGTTCGTTGTAGAGGATGACGGCGTAAATCGCGGCCCCGGCCAGAAAAAGGACAACCGTCGCGGCGGCGAAGAGCGTCATAGGAGTCTTATGGAAATGTAGCGAAGATGGTGCAAACGCGACAAGTTACGACCGGTATACAACCGCAACCCCGGAAATCCTTCGGGGATGTAGGCGCTACGAAGCCTTACTTCGTATCGATCTTCAGATTGATCGACAGCTGCGTCCGATCGTCGAACTGGCTGACGGTTTTACTGTCGCTCTTTTTTCCGTTGTGCTGGGCGTAGACTTCGTAGTCGATATTCGGCTGGAGTGCCGGGAAACGGTAGGTGCCATCCTGGCTGACGATGTAGGTCTTCACCGCGCGAGTGCGAGTGTTGGTCAGATAGACGACGGCATTGGGCAAGGGGTTGTCGCCATTATCCAGCACTTTGCCGGTAAGCAGACGCGTGGTGTCTGCCTTGGGCCGATTGCCAAACTGCGGCGGCGGAGACGCCACCACCGAAACCGAAAGCAGAAGCACAAGCGAAACCGTGATGATTATCTTGTTCACAGTGCCCCCTTCCTGGTGTTCTATCCAGGCCACATCTCTACCGTAAATACCCTACCAGATTAGATGCAGACCCAGGTCGGCGCGCTCATCATTCTCGATGTGGACGGTTACCTCGGTTCCGGCCCGTAAATGCCTGCCATTGGGCAACTTATAGTCCTTGAGATCGGCCCAGACGATATAGTCCGCCTTGCCGGCAGGCACGCGCTGGGCGAATTCCCCTGCATGATCGGAATAGAGTTCCCATTGAGCTTTTTTCTGGTTGGTCCGACGGATCTTAACTTTTACTCCGTACACTGGGTGCCCATCGGGATCCCATACTGTGCCGAAGATCAGCCCGTAGGAGGTTTCCTTGATGGGTTTGCTGGCAAGCGCGGGGCGGGGCACAAGCAGAGTGGCCAGCGCCAGCGACAACATCAGTCCAAGCAGGCGCCGGTACGATGAAGCGTGGGAAACCGGCGTCAGGAGTCGTCTCCGTCGTCCGCGTCCGCTTCCACCTTCTCGTCGTCGTCTTCGTATTCTTCTTCGTCGACCGGTTTGAGTTCGATGGGGTTGGCGGTGATCACTTCGAAATCGCTGCCACACTCGGGGCAGGAGACGACTTCACCTTCGTCGACCTCGTCTTCCTCAATGTCCAGATCGGTCTCGCACTCGGGACAGTTCACCATGACTCCTCCACGCTCGGGATACCCTGTTATATTTAGTTTCTTCGCGAGCCAAGTCAAGAGGCTCGTTCAGGATTTTCTTGTGATGCCCAAAACATTCCCGCAGTCGCAAAGACAAAGTCAAAGGCAATGTGGCAGTCTGGCACTCGCCTCCCTGGTGGTTGCACTGGGAATAGTGCAGCTGGAACCTCTGTGCTACGCCCAAAATGGGATCCCGCCGAGCCCCGTGGATCCGCAGATCGCCGCCGCGCTCCGCCAAGTCGCAGCCGAGCGGATCCGGCAGACTGACGAGAAGCTGGTCAGCTTTGGAAACCGGTCCACTCTCTCCGCGCAGGATGACGACTCAATCAAGGCGGGCAAGGGCATCGGAGCCGCGCGCGAGTGGATCAAGTCCGAGTTCGAACGCTATTCTAAAGACTGCGGCGGCTGCCTGGAAGTGAAGACCGATTCCTTCCTCGAGCAGCCCATGGAACGCATTCCCAAGCCGACGCAGATTACCAACGTCTACGCCGTCTTGCGCGGAACCGATCCAAAACAGGCCGACCGCATCGTGCTGGTTACCGGACACTACGATTCGAGAAACAGCGATAACGACAACACAACCGACCCCGCCCCCGGAGCGAACGATGACGGCAGCGGAACCGCCGTCAGCCTGGAATGCGCGCGCGTCTTGAGCAAGATGAAATTTCCCGCCACGATTATTTTTCTCACCGTTGCCGGCGAAGAACAGGGCTTGAACGGCAGTAAACATTTCGCCGAACTGGCGAAGCTGCAAGGATGGAAGCTCGAAGCGGTGCTGAACAACGACATCGTCGGCGGAGACCGCAGTCCACATCAGGATGCGAGCGTAGTGCGAGTGTTTTCAGAAGGCCTGCCCAATGCCGCGACTGAAGCCGAGATCCGGCGGATTCGCGCGCTGGGCTACGAGAACGATTCGCCGTCAAGAGAACTGGCGCGGTTTGTCGCCGAAATCGGGCGAACATATGCCGGCAGCGTCAAGCCAATGCCGATTTTCCGTCTCGACCGATTCTTGCGCGGCGGAGATCATTATTCGTTCAACCTGCAGGGCTTCGCTGCTGTACGCTTCACGGAGTTCAGAGAGGACTACAACCATCAGCATCAGAATGTCCGCACGGAAAATGGCGTCGAATACGGAGACTTGCCGAAATTCGTCAATTTTGATTACGTAGCCGAAGTGGCCAGACTGAACGCCGCAACGCTGGCGTCGCTGGCGTCGGGTCCGGCGCCGCCAACCAAAGTGAAAATGCTGACCAAAGAACTTGAAAACGACACGCATCTGACCTGGGAACCATCGCCCGGAGCGTCGGGTTACGAAGTAGTCTGGCGGTCGACCAGCAGCCCCGATTGGGAGCACGTCCAAACGGTGAACACGACGAGTGCATTGCTGAAGGTTTCCAAGGATAATGTGATATTCGCCGTACGCGCCGTGGACGCTGCCGGACATCGCAGCTTGCCGGTGGTGCCGGAGCCGGAAAGATAGTGGTTAGTGATTAGTGGCTAGTGATTAGTAAAGGCCCGCTAATCACTAACCACTAGCCACCAACCACTGATTTTATGAGTCGCGGACAAACCATCTCGTTCAGCTTTCCCCCGTTTGCGGGATGGGTAAAGCGCATCATCCTGGCGTGCACAGGAATTTTCCTGGTCGAGCAGATCCTGCAAAGAGTGTTCCAGGTCAATCTGGGACCGGTCGAAGAATGGTTTGCGCTCATCCCATCGGAGGTGATGAGCGGCAAAGTGTGGCAAGTGGCTACGTATTCCTTGCTGCACGCCAGCTTTGGGCACTTGTTTTTCAACATGCTCACGCTGTGGTTCATCGGTGCTTACCTGGAGCGGGACTGGGGACAGCGGCGTTTCATCGAGTGTTACACGTTCTGCGTGGTGGGCGCGGCTCTGGTGACGATTGCCGTGTCCTACACCCACTTCCTCGGCATGAACGAGGCACAAGGCACGGTAGGAGCGTCGGGTGGCATTTTCGGATTGCTCATGGCGTTCGGGATTCTGTATGCCGAGCAGGAAATGTTCATGTTCCCGCTGCCGTTCCGAATCAAGGCAAAATACCTGGTCGGCATCTGGATCGTGGTGGCAATCTTCGCCATCTTCGATCCGAGACAAAGCGGGGTCGCCAATTTCGCGCACCTGGGCGGCCTGTTTTTCGGATTTCTCTATGTGAAGTTCCTGCCCAGGCGCGGGATTACTCTTGCCGCCTCGGAGAAATATTTCGGGTTGCGTAATTCCTACTACCGCTGGAAGCGGCGCAAAGCCGCCAAGAAGTTCGAAGTCTACATGCGCGACCACAACCGTAAGGTGACGTTCGACGAACACGGCAACTACGTCCCTCCGGATGATGACAAACCCAATGGGGGTTCAAAGTCGGGGTGGGTGAACTAGACGACGGCGACCGATAACCTCCTACCGACTTTCCTGTATTGAATTCAGATGCGTCCGGAGGTAAACCTTGTGACCGAGGGCCATTCGCAGGGGTGTTTAATGGAACCTAAAAGAACATTCTCGCTCCGAACGGAACTGCTGGACGCTCTCGACCAGCAGATCGAGATGCTGTCGAAGAAGACTTTTGCCTCGTTCACAAGCGAGGAAATGAGCGCTTTCAAGCAGCGCGAACAAAAGATTCGCGATCTGCAACGGGCAGTCGCTGCCGTCGGGGCCGAGGCAGTTGTCCACCGTGGAGTGCTTTCCGCACTCTATACGTGAGGTCGTCCTGGTCCGACCCACTTCGCAAGGCTTACGATCCGCGTATCCCCGCGGTGAGTTAGACTGTCCCTAAGTGACAAAGCCTGCCCTGATTGCCCTCCTCAAACGCCATCTCCGTGAAGCCAAGGATACCGTTCAGCGATTGCACCATGCTGTCCAGGCATTGGAGAGATTGGGCCGCCGCGGCCGCCGCAGCACCAACAAGATATCCGCCGCCGGCCGCCAGCGGATCGCTGCGGCGCAAAGGGCTCGCTGGAAGGCACTACGCCTGGTGAAAAAGTAGCAGCGGGTCGCCCCTTCGACCGCTGACAAAAGAGGGGTAGCAGAGCATTTCTGCACTACTACCCCAAAGAGTTGCATTTCCCCCAACTTTACGGCGAAACCACCAGCACGACCGGGATCGTCATCGACTCTCCCGGATTGGCGTACTGGATTACGTTGATCTCTCCGACGTAGGTTCCCGCCGCCAGTGAACTGGCATTCGCGCTCACGGTGATGTTCGTGGGCGTGTTGCAACATCCGGTGCCCGAAGGAGTGATGCTCAGCCAGTTTCCTCCCTTGCCCGAGGCGGCGATCGGTGTGAAGCGAATTACCGCGCCACTACTGGCAATCGAGATCACCTGGTTCGCGGGATTCGAACCCCGCTTCGTGCTGAAGGTAACGGTGGGAAGCTGCACGAAGACCGGATCGCCCACCGTGACACTGACCGGAATGGTTACGTTGCCGGTTTTCGTCTTCACCAATTGTTGGCCGTCGTAGGTGCCCCTATCGGCATCATAAGAAAGGGAACGCGGGAAGCATGAATCGCCCTGCGTTAGGATTGCCTGAGTGAGAATCGAAGGGGAATCAGCGGTGACAAGCGGTCGGTGTGGGTATGCCCGTTATTATAGCGTTAGATTTGGATGGACCCTCGCCGTAGTGGTCCTGTTTGCGGATCTGATCTGTCCGGCTACCCCGCCTCCTGGGGGATCCCCGCCGTCGGATGAGAAACGCGCGATCGCCGCCAGATCTACACTCTCGGGCGTACCGAACTTCGGGCAGGTCAGCCCCCAACTGTACCGGGGCGCGCAACCCACCCGAGAAGGTTTTTCCAAACTTCGCAAACTTGGCATCGACATTGTCGTGGATCTACGGGGCTCACGGGAGAGCGAGCGCAAGATTGTGACTGGGCTTGGAATGAAGTACGTCGCGATTCCCTGGCATTGTTACAGTCCTCGCGATGAATACTTCGCGAGCTTCCTTACCTTGCTCCGCGAGAATCCGGACAAGAAAGTTTTCGTCCATTGCCGTTTGGGCGACGACCGCACTGGCATGGAAATCGCCGCTTACCGGATGGCCGAGCAGAACTGGACTGCAGACGAAGCCGCAGAAGAGATGGAGTTGTTCGGCGCCAATTGGTTCCACCGCGCAATTTGCCCGCGGCTGCGGCCCTACGAGCAGGAATTCCCGCAGCGCTTTAAAACGAGCAGAGCCTTCCGGGATCTGCGTTCCGATACACCCGAGCCGGCGAAGCACTAACCGCGAGCGCGAATAGTCACAGGGTCTGGCCGCTGCTCCGCGCCCAAGCGGCGACGGTAGCAAGGTGGGTCTGTGCCAACTCAAGCCGTGACTTCTCGGCCAGTAAATTTCCGTGCAGTTGGGGAAGAAAGTCCCTGAGTTGCTCGAGATTGTAGTGGTATTCCAGCATTTCCCGCTCGACTGCGGCAGCAACTTCAGATTGCGCGGCGCAGATACGCAGACAGTCCGCAGCGCGCAGAATTTCAGCCATCAGATCGGAAAAGTCCTGGGGCTTGATCGTCGAACAGTGTATTTGTTCCGGGCGCAAGCGAGTGAGAGCCGACCGGATGCTGACATTCGCCCGCCGTAGGATTTCCAGCCTGTCGGACGGCATCATCCCTCCCAATTCCCACGGGGGCGAGCCTCGAATCCCGGCTCGGCGGCAGCCGTCGCGCGACTGGCTGACGCGGCATTCCCCGGCTTTTCGGCGCGGTCCACTTCAACCCACGCTTCCCGCAACGCCTGGACATCCGTGATCTGCTGCCGAATCCCTTGCTGCGTCGGATGAAACTGCACTGCCAGCAAGTTGTGGCGCAGAACATTGTAAAAATGGTCAAGATTTTCGGCGACCTTTCCGCCTCTCTCGAAGTTCAGGGGCGACTGCAAGTGGGCAATGACCAGGATGGCGTGGTTGAGCATTCTGGTGCGCAGCTCAATGTTATTTTCTTCGATAGCCCGCGCGGCCTGACTCAGATCCTGAATTAACTGTTCATAGAGCAAGACGACGAGGCGCACTGAAGTGGCTCCCCGTACGTCATTTTCGCGATAGGCAGTCGAGGCGTGCTTCATGGTTTTTAGCTTGTCGGGGTTCCGGTATTGGGAGCTGTATTGTTGGACCCTGCGGAGGGAGTGGAAAAATTGCCGTTCAGGGCGCCAATGATCGCAGTCACCGTCGACAGAAGCGAAGGATACGATTCGAGTGTCGCGTTCACGCGGGAGTAGAGCGCGGTCAATTGCGCCTGCTGCGCGCTGAGACGATCCTGCAAATTCGTAATCTGATCGGTGAGCGCTTTTTGGTGAGCTTTGTTTCCCGCAATGTCGAGGTTGACTATGCCGTCGATGGTATCTGTCAGGCTAAAGAGATCACTATTGAAATTGTTGGCAAAGCCGGTGCCCGCGGCATTTTCAAAGAAGCTCTGTACCGCGCTCGGATTGGTGGCCAGCACACTACTGAGCGAGGGATGGGTATCGGTTCCCACCTGGTTCACGGACAGGGTTCCGTCATTATTCAAGTCAATCCCAAGTGAGGCCAGATTGACGAGTCCGCTGTTTCCGGTAATCGAAAAAGTCACATCTTTGAGCAGAGTGGACTGCAAGGTGCGCAGCGTACTGTCGCTGCCGAGTGGGCCCTGGGTATTGGTGTCGGCGTTGACAGTGAATTGAGCGTTGAGAGTGCCAATTACCGCGTTGTAAGCGTCAACAAAATTGCTGATCGCAGTCGTAGCCGCAGTCGCGTCCGGGCCGATGGTGAGTAGCACCGGGGTTCCTGGAGAGGCGCTTGCGAGATTCAACGTAACTCCGCTGATCGCACCGGTAACGGTGTTTGAGGCGCTGCTGAGCGGTACGCCATCGATGGTCAAAGCGGCATTGGTTCCACCTACTGGCGCGTTGAAAACCAGGCTGGTGTCGTTGTTCGTAATGGCCAGTGCTCCCGGAGCACCAGTGGACTGACTGTAAAGCGCTAGTCGGGCACCGTTCGAGTCATTCACCACGTTGGCCGTCACTCCAAAATCTTGCGCGTTGATGTAGTCCGCCAGCGTGGAAAGAGTGTCGTTACTACCCTGCGTAATCACGATGTCGTGTGTGACGCCCTTTGCGCCGCCGACTTGCAGTTGAAGGTCCCCGGTAGTGGCGCCGTCGGGCAGGAAGGAAGTGTTGCCGTCCGCCAGGGGATCGGTATAGAGCGTCCCGGTGGTCGCCAGACTCGACACCACGATCGTGTGGATGCCAGCGGGAGCCGACGTTTTGGCGGAAGCCGTCAGAATGGTGGGTTGAGAGGAGACTGCCGACTGGGAAGCCAGCGGACCGTGCGGGTTCGCCAGCGAAAGCACCGTCGCCGCCAGGGTGGTGAGGTTGTTATTCAGTCCGTTCAGCAACCCGGCTTGCGTCGAGAGATCGGTGATCTGATTTTGCCAGTCGGTGAGCGGTCCGGTTTGCTGGTTGAGAATCGCGTTCACCACCGACTTCACATCGATACCGTTGCCGTTCAACAGGGCCGCTCCGTTAAAACTTATTGCCATCTTTGTTCTCCTCTGGTTTTGCCGTAGCGGCGGCTGTTTCCTCAACGGATGGAGTCTTTCCTCGCGCATTGATTCGTTGCAGCAACTCCTGAGATTCGTGGATGCCGCGGAGATGCTCGGCCGTGGGCACTTGCAGGACCACATCGCCCGATTCCTTATCCAGCACCTGGTAGACGAGAGTGGCGGCGCCTCGCGTGTCGAGAATCACTTTTACTTCATGCTCCGGAATCAACAGGGGCGCAGGCGTCGCCGACGGTTTTGCGATCTCTACCCTCGAGCTGTTGGCGAGCGAGGCGTTTCCCGAATCCGCGCTGCGGGGGATCGGCACGGCGTGCAGCTTTCTTTCTGGAGTCGGACGCTCAATCCCAGCCGTACTGGCATGTATCGGATCAATGGTCATAACTCACCTGCTTCTTCTTCTGGTAAAAAGTCGAAAGGAGGCGGAATCAAACCGCCTCCTTTCGAGTGCTTGCTTACTGGAGGAGCTTCAGTACAAGTTGCTGTTGTTGGTTGGCCTGGGCCAGAGAGGAAATGCCCGTCTGTTCCAGGATGGAGTACTTCGCCAGAGTAGCCACCGTCGACGGAATGTCGGCGGCGCGGACGCCGTCTTCCGCACCCGTCAGGTTCTGCACCTGGTTGGTGATGACGCCGGCGGCGCTTTGCAGACGGTTGACGGTGGCGCCAATCGTACCGCGCAAGCCGGCAACTGTTTGGATGGCCTTGTTGATCGTCGCGAGCGCAGCGGTGGCGTCGGTAATGCTCAACAGGTCATTCACCGATCCGGCGGAGCCGTTGACGAGGGTTGCGCTTGCGAACGTGTTAGCCGCCCCGGTTTCGGATGTGGCGATATTGTTGCCTGCCAGGCCGCGAGTAAGAGAGGTAAATAGAACCGAAGTAGGCGAAGCCTCGGCCGAGACCGACGTGTTGGCGACGGTTGGACTTCCGTAGGTCGCGCCCGATCCGCTTCCACCGTTGATGGCATTGGCCAGATTGGTGAGGCTGGAAGCTTCAGTAGTGCCCACCAAAACTTCATTCGCCGTGGGCGTCGTGCTCAAAGCGGTTACGAACGTGTAGGTTTGCCCGCCGACAGTCACTGTGTCCCCGGCGGCGGCAACGGGGGGAGCTCCGGTATCGGTCCCTCCGGCGAAGTAAAGGGTTCCGAACGATCCAGTTCCACTGGTTGTCCCACTGATGAAGTTGCCGCCAGATCCCGCGACATTGGCGGTGAAGTCGAGAGTGGTTGCAGTCACGGTTCCCGCTGTGACCTTCGCATTCTGTATCGTCGGCGTGCTGTAAGCGGTTCCCGAACCGAGGCTGGCGTTGACCGCGGACTTGAGATTCGTCAAACCCGTGGCTTCATCGCTGGCGATGACCTCGTTCGCGGTGGGAGTCAGGCTGAGGGCAGCTACAAATGTGTAGGTCTGTCCGCCAACAGTAATGGTGTCACCGTCGACGCCGTTCGCCAGGGTCCCACTCGCGAAGGTTCCATTTCCCGACCCGGCTTCGGTCGAGGCGATCGCGTTCCCGGCCGTTCCGTTGAGGTTGGCCGTGAAGTCGAGCGAACCGGCCGTGGCATTGCTCGCCGTCACATTGGTGTTGGCCACCGTTCCGTAGCCATAGGCAACCCCTGCGCCGCCGGGCGCTGCGTTCACAGCCGCCTCGAGGTTCAAGATCGATTGCGCGGTGCTGGCGCCGACCACAACCTCATTCGCGGCTCCGCTGAGCGCGGCTACGAATGTATAGGTTTTGCTACCGATCGTGATCGTGTCGTTGGCCACGGCATTCGCGGTGTAGGTGAGCGTTGTGTTTGCGGCAACGGCGCTGGTGAACGTGCCTCCGGTCAAGGTATCGGTGGCGGCAACCGCGGCCGCGCCCGCGGTTTGGGTGAGAGTGCCCGTGGCCGCAACTGCTCCACCGAGACTCAGGCCGGTTGAGGACAAGGTGCCGACGCTGACACCGATCGTGCTGTTGCTGGTCGCACCCGCGTCACTCAGGAAAATGTTGAGCGTATTCGCAGTGAATACCTGCCCGCCGTTGTAATTAGTCTTGGAACCGACGCGGTCAATTTCAGCCTTGATCGCAGTGTATTCGTCGTCCAGTGCGACGCGCTGCGCATCGGAAACCGTGCCGGTTGCCGATTCGGTGGCGAGTGTAATGGCGCGGTTGAGAAGTGTGGTGACCTGCGCGAGCGAGCCATCGGCCACTTGCAGTTCGCCGACACCGTCGTTCGCGTTGCGGGCGGACTGGGTCAGGGCGGTGATGTTCGCATGCAATCCGTCGGCGATCGCGAGACCGGCGGCGTCGTCCGCGCCGGTGTTGATGCGCGAACCGGAGGACAATTGAAAGAGGGCTTTCTGCAGATTGCCGTTGGTGATCGTAAGCTGGTTCTGAGCGGCCAGTGATGCGATGTTATTAAGTACACTGAGTGACATAGAGTAAGCTCCTTGAATTGGTTTCGATTCTTGGGTCCGTCCCCGAAACCTTCTCCGGAGCCCGTTTTGCCCGCCCTGCGGAACCCAATTGCGCTTCAGTCCATTCATCGGCCAAGCCCGTCCGGGCTTTATTTCCACAAGCACCAGCGGACATACATCCTAAGTAACCGGCGTTATTTCCGGGGTCCTGCTCGGACGCGCCCTGGCTGCCGATCTTTCACTACAGAAGCCTTGTAACGCGCCGCCTTCAGTTGAGGAGACAGATGTGATCCAACTTACCCGTCTCAACAGCAGTCCTCTGACTGTCAATTCGGACCTGATCAAATTTGTCGAACAGGCTCCGGATACGGTCATCACGCTGGTGACGGGAGAGAAGATCATCGTGCGCGAAAACGCTCAGGAAGTTCTCGACCGGATCGTTGAGTTTCGCCGCTCCGTGCTCCAGGGAATCATGGTCTGGTCGGATGGCCGTCCCGTTTTGCCTGTTTTGAGTGTGAGTGAGAACCATACCGCCAGCCAGAAATAGGAGATCACGTGGACAAGGCAACCTTCGGTGGTCTCCTGCTGGCCTTGGGCGGCATTTTTGTCGGCTTGCTCCTCGAAGGTGGGAACGCGGGCCAACTGCTCCAGCCCACGGCCGCCTTGATCGTGTTTGGCGGAACCCTGGGCGCGGTCCTCATTAATTTCCCCCTGTCAGTGGTGTGGAACGCCGCTCTCCGCCTTGCCAACATGTTTCGGGAGCCGAGTAACACCGCGCGTGCGACTATCGAACTCCTGGTGAAGTATGCCAATCGCGCGCGGCGCGAAGGTATCGTCTCGCTGGAGGCTGACTTTGCCAATATCCCGGAGCCGTTCTTGCGCCGGTCTCTGATGCTGGCCGTGGACGGCACCGAGCCTCAGGAACTCCGCAAGATCATGGAACTCGCTCTCGACAACATGGAGGAGCAGGAAGATAAAATCCCGCAGGTTTTCGAGGCAGCGGGGGGATTCTCCCCCACCATCGGCATCATCGGAGCGGTCCTGGGCCTGATTCAAGTGATGCAACATCTGGACAAGATCGAAGAGGTCGGCAAAGGTATTGCGGTTGCGTTCGTGGCGACGATTTACGGTGTGGGCGCCGCCAACCTCTTCCTCTTACCCGCGGCCGGAAAGCTCCGCATTCGGATTCGAGAAGCGCAAGTCATTCGGGAAATGACCCTGGAGGGCGTGATCTCCATTCTGGAAGGCATGAATCCGCGCATTCTGGAAGAGAAGTTGCTTGGGTTCCTGGCGGAAGCCGAGGCTAGAACAGAACCGGAACCAGAGCGCGAGGCGGTTGAGGTATGAGCCGTCGTAAAAGAGGCCGCAGCCACGCCAACCATGAACGCTGGCTGGTATCCTACGCCGATTTCATCACGCTCTTGTTTGCCTTCTTTGTCGTCCTCTACGCGTCCTCGCAAGTCGACAAGAAGAAGGTTGGCAGACTGGCAATGGCCATCCAGGTCGCATTTCAGGAGATGGGTGTGTTCGAAAGCTCATCGACGAAAGTGCCCGTGGATCTCGAGGATCCAATGCCCTTCAACACCGTGCAATCCATCGAAAACATCGAACGCACAGCAAGCCTGGCCCAGATTGTCTCTCACCCCAAGGACGCGCTCGGCACGGGCAGAGAAGACGGCGACGTGGCGGAGTTGCAGCACGAACTGGAAAAAACCCTGGGGCTGGAAATTGCCAACCACGAAATTTCCCTGCGAAGGGAACCAGACGGCCTGGTGATCAGTTTGCGTGAAGCCGGATTTTTCGAGAGCGGGTCGGGGCAAATGAAGCAATCGGCACAGTCCGCCTTCGATCGCATCGCCAGCTTTTTGCAGGAACGAAAATGCCGTCTCCGCATTGAGGGCCACACCGACAACGTTCCCATTCACAACGTCCAGTTCGCCTCCAATTGGGAGCTTTCCACCACGCGGGCCACGGAGGTCGTCCGCCTGCTGATCGTCAAGAACGGATTCAATCCCGATCACTTGAGCGCGGCTGGCTATGCCCAATATCGCCCCATCGCCACCAACAGCACACCAGAAGGAAGGGCTATGAATCGGCGGGTTGACATCGTGATCCTAAGCGAAGAATTGCCCTCGGCCCCAGCCATCGCCGAGCCCGCAAAAGAGCCCTCGACAAAGCCATCGGCCGGCGTTCCCTTAACCAAGCCGTTACAGTAACAACTCGAGATAAAGCGCACCCGCAATCGGGTTCGTCCGATAGGGCGCAATCTCGCGAAACCCGCGCCGGCGGTAGAGGGCGATTGCATCCCGCATCGAAGACTCGATCGTGTCCAGCCGCATCCGCTGATAGCCGATGTCACGGCCCTCAGCGATGACCGCATCCACTAACCTTCGTCCCACACCCTTTCCTCGATAGGCAGGACGAACGTACAACCGTTTCATCTCGCAGATTTCGTCTTCGAGTTTCCGCAAGGCGATGCAACCAGCCGCCTGGCCATCGCAAGACGCGAGCAGAAGCCGTCCCGCGGGCGGAGCATAGGAGCCGGGCAGACCATTCAGTTCCTCGTCGAAGCTCTGGAAACACAGGTCGAAGTCGAGTGAGTTGGCATATTCGAGAAAAAGCGCCCGCGCCTGCTCGACCTGTTCAGGTGAAACGGCCTGGACCAACTCAATTCCGGATTGAGAAGCGGTTGCCATCGAGTTTTCACGACCGCAGAATTGCGCAGCGTGCCTCCTGCGGTTAAGATTTCCTCACTCTCATGTCCGATGCAATTTTAAGCGAGCCCGCAACTTTGAACGATTCTTCCAGCCACGAACCTGAACCCTCTGTCGAAGTCTTTGCCGTTTACGGCGCCGAGCCTGAGATTCAGGCCTATGCCATGGCAAAGTATTCGCGCTCGTCGCTGTCCATGAAGGAATCGCTCCGGGAAATCACCTCGCAGAAAGCGGAGAAATTCCTCAACACATTTTATTTTCAATATGGACACCGCTCGATCGCCGATCTCGCTCACATCGCGCTCGCGATTGAGCGTCTGTCGATTCTGGCCGCGATCGTGGTCGCCGACGAGCCGCGCTGGGATGGGCAGGAGCGGTCCACCCGCTATCAGGATTTCCGCAAGAGCGGCTACTACAAGCCGGACTTTGGCGACGATTCACCGACGCGGGAACTCTATCGGCAGACCATCGATCAACTGTTTGCTGACTACGAGCGGCTGTCCGAGACGATGTTTCAGTATCTGCGCGGCATCACACCGAAACCCGCCGACATGAAGCAGGACGCCTACGAGCGTACCCTGCGCGCCAGGGCCTTCGATATTTCGCGTTACCTTCTGCCGTTGGCGACGAATACGTCGCTGGGCGAAATCGTCAACGCGCGCACGCTGGAGACGCAGGTGGCGCACCTGCTCGCACACCCACAGAAAGAACTCCGCGATCTGGGCGCGAAACTGAAACAGGCGGCGACTATGCCCGCCTACAACGTCAACGAGGAGTCGCTGCGGGCTCTGGTGTCTGAAATTCGCGAAGTCTCGCCCGAACTCGCCGAGCGTGCGGAAAGAGAACTGCTGCGCGAAGTGCGGGTCGCGCCCACTCTGGTAAAGTACGCCGATCCCAACGCCTATGAAATCGCCACCCGTCAGGAGCTGCGGCAGGCGGCTAGCGAGCTGATGCGAGGCGCGGAGATTGCTTCGGCGCCGCTGGTAGATCTACTGGACGAAGAGCCGCTCGAAGTCGAATTGGCGACCACTCTGCTCTACGAGCACTCCCACTATTCTTACCGGCAGCTTCGCGAGGCGGTGGAAGCGGCCGGCGAAGTCCGTCGGCGGGAAATCGTCGATCTTGGGTTATGCCATCGCGGCAAGCACGACGAGATGCTGCGCCCATTCTCCGCCGGGCAACAGTTCCGCTTCGACATCCTCATGGACATCGGCGGCTTTCGCGACATGCACCGCCATCGCCGTTGCGTCCAGATCATGCAGGACTTCACCACCTTCCACGGCTTTGACACGCCACCCGAAGTGGAAGCCGCGGGAGTACGCGCGGAGTACGCCGCGGCGATGAAGGGGGCCACAGCAGCGGTCCTGAAGATTGCCGGCACCGGCGGCCCTGAAGCCGCACAAAACGCCCAGTACGCGATCCCGCTCGCTTTCCGCAAGCGGACGCTCTTCAAAATGGACTTCGCTGAGGCCGTCTACATTTCAGAATTGCGCACGACCCCGGCCGGACATACTTCGTATCGCAACGTCGCCTACGCCATGTATGAGGCGGTCTCTGCGAAACATCCCGCGCTGGCGAAGTATTTTCGGGTGCACGATGTGAGGCAACCCGTAGACTTGCTGAAGCGGTAGAACTCTTGCCGCGTCTCTCCATGCGCAGGAGATGCCGCTGCGGTCAGGCGCAAACCCGCTGGTGTTCTTTGCAAATGGGGATTTGATTCTCGACCTGCTAAAATTCATCTAACGATGCCCCTCTACGAATACGAATGCAAGAAGTGCGGCCACCGCTTCGAAAAGATCCTGAAGTTTTCCGACAAGCCCATCAAGAAATGTCCCGACTGCGGAGGCGCAGTGGAGCAGCTCATCTCCGCTCCCACGGTGCAATTCAAAGGCGCCGGCTGGTACGTGACTGACTACGCTAAGAAGAGTTCCTCCCCTCCCGCGAAGTCCTCGGAGAGCGACGGCGGCTCGAAGGAGTCTTCGACGGATTCGAAGGATTCCAAAGAGTCCAAGGACTCCAAAGAGACAAAGAAAGACGACAAGCCGAAGGCTGAGACTTCCAGCAAGAAGCACAAGAAAGACTGAGCTCTCCGGCGTCAGCCTGGTGCCGTCTCGGCATCCGTTCTGCGTGAGAGTCGCAGTACGATCAGGCAGTGTGTTGCCGAATATCCCTCCGCGCACTAGAATTGCGGCGCTCAACTAATCCATTCGTAATTCCGTTCGTTTCCCCATAGGAGGGAACATGAGAACAAGAACGTTTATGTTGACCTTGCTGTTGTGCTTCGTTGCCGGGGCTGTATGCCTGGCAGAAAGTCCGACCATGGGTACTTGGAAGCTGAACGAGGCCAAATCGAAAATCCCTGCCGGGGCGCCAAAGAACACGACCGTTATGTATGAAGCGGCCGGCGACCAGATCAAAGTTACCGTGGATGGCGTCAATGCCGATGGTACCCCGGCCCACAACGAGTGGACAGGAAGTTTCGACGGCAAAGACTATCCCGTGACCGGCGATTCGGCATCGGATATGCGTTCCTACAAACAGGTGAATGACCACACACTCGAATTGACCACGAAAAAAGATGGCAAGGTGATGGTGACTGGGAAGGTAGTCGTGTCCGCAGACGGCAAAACGCGAACCGTCACGACCAGCGGAAAGAATGCCGAGGGCAAGAAAGTCTCGACCGTCGGCGTGTACGACAAGCAATAGCTCAAGCTGACGGCGATCCCGAACCATGCCCTTCCGCTCGATCCTGAGCGGGAGGGCATTCCCTTTGAGTCCCTCCTGAATCCTTCTGCGCCCCGCGACATCTAACTTTATAGTCGTTATAACGACTATTGTGGAGGCCACATGATTACCATCCGGCACAGCAACGAACGGGGAGGCGGCGACTACGGCTGGCTCAAGACCCGCCACTCTTTCAGTTTCAGCGATTATTGGGACGAGAAATGGATGGGCTTCCGTTCCCTGCGCGTCATCAACGAGGATTTTGTAGGCCCGAGCGCCGGTTTCCCGACGCATCCGCACCGGGACATGGAGATCATCACCTATATTCTGTCGGGCGAGGTCGCCCACAAAGACAGCCTGGGAACGGGTTCCGTGATTCGCCCCGGCGACGGTCAACGTATGACCGCCGGACGCGGCATCCGCCATAGCGAATTCAATCCGTCCGCAACCGAGACCGCGCACCTGCTCCAGATCTGGATCACGCCCGAAAAGCAAGGTCTGGAACCGAGCTACGAACAGAAAACCTTTCCGGAATCCGAGAAGCGCGGCAAACTTCGTCTGATCGCATCGAACGATGGCGCCGACGGTTCGGTAAAGATCAACCAGGACGCCAAGCTGTTCGTCACCCTTCTCGCCCCCGGCGAAGAGACGACTCACAACCTCGATACCAAACGCCATGCCTGGCTGCAGGTGGCGAAGGGCGAAGTCGAACTGAATGGCCAGAAACTCGTTCAGGGAGACGGCGCCGCAGTGAGCGGCGAAAAAAAGCTCACGATCAAAGGCGCCAAGGACGCGGAAGTGCTGTTGTTCGATCTGGCGTGAGCGGTCAAGTTCGGCTAACTTTTCGCAGAGCCGGTATTTTTTAACCTGTCATCCTGAGCGACGCGAAGGATCTGCTTTCCTTGCTTCTTCCAAGAAAACAGATCCTTCGCTGGTCCTCGGCTGCGCCTGCGAACAGCACAGGAAGACAGCATCAATTGAGACGGCTGTTACGGACGCACTCCCGCCACCGCCATCATTCTTCCCGTAACGCCGTTTTCCGCGCGGTGACTGAACAGTAGATCGGTATGGCACGCCGTGCACAGCGAAGACGCTTCGATGTTCTTTGCGAGAACGCCGCCATCAATAAGCTGGCGGCGATTGGCCTCGACCAGATCGAGGTAAAGGCTCACGGGTAGCTCGCTGTGCCCGGGGGCACGGGCAGTCAGAAACAGCAGCGGATATTTTTCGCGGACCGGATCCGATTCTTTCACTTCGCGAAACAATTCTGCCGCATACGCGAACTGGGTTTCGAATTTTGTGCGAACTTCGTCGCCGACTTTATAACAACATCCGCCCACGCCGGGGCCAACGGCGGCGACGAGGTTGCGCGGATCGCTGCCGAAGTAACGCCGCATCTCTCCGATTCCTTTTTCGACGATGCGCCTCACGGTTCCCCTCCAGCCAGCGTGAAAAACGCCGACCGCGTGGTTCTTCTTGTCGGCCAGAATTACGGGAAGGCAATCGGCAGTTAGGATCCCCAGAAGCAGGTCAGGAGTCTTGGTGATCAGCCCGTCGCCCGCAAGAGGCTGTTTCGGCAGACCATCCACGTGGTGGATCAAGTCGGAATGAATCTGGCGCAGAGTCACCAGCGGCCAACTCGTGCGGCCTCTGACGACACCCAGCGTTTTCAGGAAGAGCGCGCGGTTACGTTCGACGGCAGCGCGCGAATCGTGTGTCGTGAACCCGAGATTCAGCGCGCCTCCGCCGTAGACGCGGGAAACTCCGCCGCTGCGCGTAGAGAAGCCGTGAACAAGCCAAGGCAGTTGAGCCAGCTTTTTGGAATGCAACAATTGGAGTCTGGATTTGGGAACAGTTTTGGTGACCACGATTCGATGATACTTGGAAACGACGGACGTAGCGCCGCCGTCCCAGGGGCTGTCGCGGGGGCGTCTCGCCCCCCGCGAGCGACGGCAGGGTGCTAGCGCTACTTTTTCTTCGTCATCTCCACATCAATCTGGAGCTTGACGATGTCGCCCACCACGGCTTCGCCGGTCTTGAGTGTGTTATTCCACATCAGGCCGTAGTCCTTGCGGTTCAGGCTGCCGCTTAGGGAGAACCCGCGGCGCTGGTTTCCCCACGTGTCGACAATTTCCGGAGTGGTGTCACCTACATCGAGAGTGATCTCACGCGTGGTTCCATGCATGGTCAAGTCGCCAATCAACTGGAGTTTGTCTCCGTCTTTGACGATACGCTTGGATTTGAAGTCGATGGTCGGATACTTTTGCACGTCAAAGAAATGGTCGCTCCTGAGGTCAGCGTCACGGGCAGCAACCCGTGTGTCGACGGAGCTGACATCGATGCTGGCCGATACCTGTGACTGGGTAATGTCTTTCTCGTTGAGCTCGACCGTCCCCGACAATTTGGTGAAGCTTCCGGTCACGTTCGAGATCACCATGTGACGCACGGTGAACTGGGCGGCAGAATGGTTGGGATCGATAGTCCAGGTTGCGGTCTGAGCCAATGCCGGCGCGATTGCCAAAAAACTCACGCTTAGGATTGCGACCAGGGATCTGCTTCTTCTCAACATCGTTATGCCTCACTAGGAATGTATGGAGACTACTCAGATTCCAGGGGAGCGCGAAAGTCGCAGCAAATCTCCGGGGGGGCGTTGCGCGAAACGTCCCGCGTCGAGGGTAAGTAGCGCGTTTGCGGCCTGCCCCTGCCGGACGATATAGTTTCATGGAGCCATGTTTACCGACTTCACCGCCACCGACCGTTGGACCCGCAAACCGGTTCATTGCCTGTATCAGTGTCTGATCGTGGCCATTGCCACGCGCCACGCCGACGCTGTCGATATCAAATTTCTTGTCGATGGGCATCCGGTTTGGGTGGCGCTGCCGCATCCGGCCTGGGTTGAGTACAAGAAGCGGACCGATACCTGGATCACCGACGCTTTGGCCAAAGAAATTGCCGGCCACTACCTGAAAACGGCACTGGAGTCGGGTGAGGGCTTGGGCCGCGAAATGTATTCGCTTACCGTCGATGAGACTCTCCGTCACCTCCAAGCGGCGGTCGCGGAAGCAGGCGCGCAGGTCGCAGCGAAATAAGACGACGATCCCTCGCGCCACCATCACCTGTGGTCGTGATACAGGCACGGTGGCCCACATCGGCTGTCTCCCATAATCCTGCAAAAGAGTGGAAGCACTTGGAAAGAGTCCTGCAATGAGGGACAATTATCTGTTTGCCCTGCGCGCAGGGGGCCGGATGCTCTTGCCTATGTCCTCTTCTCAGCCGTCACAGCGGCCCGGCAAGTTGCCTTATTAAGGAGTTGCTCTTATGTCCAGTCTTACCTTGGATGTGGAAGCCCGCAGCGCGACCAGACACAAGCGTCTGGCGCAGTGGGTGGAGGAGTCCGCGCAGATGTGCAAGCCAGACAGCGTGCACTGGTGCGACGGCTCGTCTGAGGAATACCGGGCCATGCTGCGGGCGATGGTGCTTTCTGGAACGGCGATCCCCCTGGCCGAGGAGAAGCGTCCGAACAGCGTTCTGGTGCGATCCAGTCCAGCCGACGTGGCTCGGGTTGAGGACCGGACATTTATCTGCGCAAGAACCCGCGACGAGGCCGGTCCCACCAACAACTGGGAAGATCCCGCGAAGATGAAGGAGAAGCTGAAGGGACTGTTCACGGGCGCAATGACCGGCCGCACGATGTATGTCATCCCCTACAGCATGGGACCGATCGGCTCGCCGATTGCCAACATTGGAGTCGAGATCACCGATTCTCCGTACGTAGTGGCCAACATGCACATCATGGCCCGGGTAGGCACACGCGTGCTTGAAGTGCTGGGCGAAGACGGTGAGTTCGTCCGCGGACTGCACTCGGTGGGCGCCCCTTTGGGGCCGAACGATCAGGATTCTCCCTGGCCGAACAACGCGCAGGACAAATACATCTGCCATTTTCCGGAGACCCGCGAGATCTGGTCGTTCGGGTCGGGTTACGGCGGCAACGCTCTGCTGGGGAAGAAATGTCACGCGCTGCGAATCGCATCTGTCCAGGCGCGCGATGAAGGCTGGATGGCGGAGCACATGCTCATCCTCAAGTTGACCAGCCCCGAAGGACAGGTCAAGTATTTCACCGGCGCGTTTCCTTCCGCCTGCGGCAAGACCAATCTGGCAATGCTGATTCCCACCATCCCCGGCTGGAAAGTGGAAACGGTAGGCGACGACATCGCCTGGATGAAGTTTGGAGCGGATGGGCGGCTCTACGCGATCAACCCCGAGCACGGATTTTTCGGTGTGGCGCCAGGGACAAGCAAGAAGTCCAACAAAAACGCCATGCTGACCGCGACCCGGAATTCGATCTTCACCAATTGCGCGATGACTCCAGACGGCGACATCTGGTGGGAAGGGATGACGGAAGAGAAGCCGGCCGCACTGGCGGACTGGCTGCGCCGTCCCTGGACGCCAGCCTCTGGGCGAAAGGCGGCACATCCCAATGCGCGCTTCACCACGCCCGCCAGCCAGTGTCCCGTGATCGCGCCGGAGTGGGAAGATCCCAAAGGCGTTCCCATCGACGCAATTCTTTTCGGCGGACGCCGCGCCGGGATCGTCCCCCTCGTGACGGAAGCTTTGAGTTGGCGGCACGGAACATTTCTCGGCGCCACCGTGAGCAGCGAAACTACCGCGGCTGCGGCAGGCAAAGTCGGGCAACTGCGTCGCGATCCCATGGCCATGCTGCCCTTTTGCGGATATCACATGGGCGACTACTTCGCCCACTATCTGAAGATGGGCGCGCGCCCCGGAGCGAAACTGCCAACGATCTATTACGTCAACTGGTTCCGTACCGACGAGAACGGTAAATACTTGTGGCCTGGGTACGGTGAGAACAGCCGCGTGCTGGAGTGGATTTTTCAGCGTTGCGAGGGCAAAGTTGGCGCCGTCGATACCCCGATCGGGCGCCTGCCCGAACCCGCCGACCTCGATACCAAGGGTCTCGATCTATCGGCAGCGAGCATCGCCAAGCTGCTCAGCGTTGATGTCGAAGGATGGCTCGCCGAAGTCCCGAGGATCCGCGAGCACTTTGCCAAGTTCGGCAGCCGCCTGCCCGAGGGAATGAAACAGGAAGTCGACGAGCTCGAACAGCGGTTGCGCTCAGCGAAGAAGTAACTGGAGTGGAAGAGCCTGCCTTTCGGTCGGCGTTATAGAGAAAGTATTGATGGCCTTCACCCCCGTGGCGGACCACCGGCTCTGCAAAGGCCCTCGCAAGCGCTTGGAATTGAATCCTGGCATCTGCTTGCCCGCCCGTCGAAGGTGGTGACCAGAGTAATCGCCTGAAAGTACAAGTCCCTTCTCCCCCAATCACTTCCGAACCTCACCCTAAGTGCAGTGCCGCTGGTTACCTGCCGCCGTTGGATAATTCCCGATAGTCTTTCAGTGGAATGGCTCTCCGCGCCTTACTGTTTTCTAAGAACCCCGAAACCGCGGATGCATTGGCGGGGCCACTGAACGATGCTGGCATCCGGGCCGATCTCTGCACCGACATCTTCGCCGCTATGGAAAAAGGCACCAAGCAGCCCTTTTCCTGCGTCATGGTGGACTGGTCGGAGCAGCCAGAAGCCGGCTTTCTGCTGAAACGAGCGCGCGAGTCCGGACTCAACCGTACGGCGGTCGCAATCGCGATCGTTGATGGCGACCCAACCCCCGAGGAAGAACGCGAACATCGCCTAGATTTTCTGATCTATCGTCCCATTACTGCCGACGAAGCCAGCGCTGTCCTCGCCAAAGCACGTCAGCAGATGCAATTGCACTCTCCAGTCTTTGAGCCCGAAGGATCCACGGTTTTGGATCGCCCCGAACTCGGCGATCCCTCCGAACCGCCAGTCGAGGATCCAAACTTAGTCTCCATCGCCGGCGAATTGCCCGAGGCTCTTCCCCAGACTGATTTACAGGATCAAAACGAGGCATCGACGCTCGCCGATTCGCGCCGGAGCCGGTCTCATTCGTCTGGGCCCCGCTTCCAGACAATCCTCGCCACAGCCCTGTTGCTTACCGCCGCCTTTTGTTTCTGGAAATCGCGGGACGCCTTCCAGTATTTAGGAAAGACGCCGGAAGGCGCCATCCACGTTTTGCAGGAATCCGTGGCCGCAATTTTTTATGTCAACAAACAAGGGAGCCAGTCGGTAGGTACGGCGATGACCGATGCCCAGCAGGACGCTTACTTCACTCGAACTCCTGCGAACGCGAAATCCCACACCGTTCTGGGAGTCGTCTCGGCCGAGATCAGGCTGCCGGATGGGCTCATCCACCTGCGGCCTGCCTTCGATTTTCCGCTGCCCACGCCCGAGTTACACGTTGACCCCCCGCCCGCACGCCCTGAACGTGCTGCCATCCCGGACAGCATCAAGGGTTCGGCGCCCGTCACGCGGCCGGTAGTGATGACAGTCAACCCGGCACAGATAATGCCGGTATCTACTCCGCCGCCCCCAACCTCCTGGCAAAATACCGGCGAGCCCGTGAAACTCACCGAAGAATCCGCCCGCGCCCTGGTGACGCAATCGGTGAATCCCGTGTATCCAGCCGAGGCGATGGCCCAGAAGCTTCAGGGACCGGTGGTTTTACAGGTGGCTGTCGGACGAGACGGAAGCGTGCAGGATGTGAAGCTGGTGAAGGGCTACTTTGTTCTTGCCAAAACGGCCATCGCCGCCGTGAAGCAGTGGCGATTCAAGCCCTATAGCGTTAACGGCAAGGCCCTGGAAACTCAGACTCAGATCACCATCAACTTTACCTATCCGCCAGGATAGCCGATCCCAACTATTTGTGGTCGGCGTGATCGTGATGTTCGGCTTCACCCTCGGTTGGAGCAGCTACTCCTGTTGATTTCTGCCAGAAATCCTGCACCGCAGGCGGCAGCTTCTCCACCCTCGTGAGGAATGACGTTACTTTCCACATGTCCTGCTCGGAGAGCGACTTGTCCCACGCCGGCATGCCGGTATATCGGACGCCCATCTTAACGGTATAAAAAACATGCCACTCAGGGTCGTCGATGGGATAAATGATCAGGCTGGGTGCCGGAGGATAAAAAGACTTGCCCAGCACCGACGTCTGCTTGTCGAGACCGCCATGGCAGAGCGCGCAATTCATGGTGTAGATCTTCAGGCCGTCGATCAGGTTGGCGTCCGTGGGCGGCACGGGATTGTTCGCCTGCGGCGCGTGGCGCTCGATGGAAGCGTCCAGCGCGCTCATGGCAAGGTGCATCTCCATTCGCGGCGGTTTGGAGTTCGCGTTGGTGGGCAGGAATCCCAGCAATGCCAATCCGATTCCGCCCACAGCCAGCACCAACAGCGTGACAATCGCACCCAGAAGAAATTTATTCATGCAGTCCCTCGGCGAACCTCAAGTATATATAACCTTCGATGCCGGAGGGCGGGGAGGAGAACGCTTTAGGAGGGTGCGACTTCAGTCGGGCCGCTGAAGTCAGTAGGCGTGCAGCCGCCGCGCCTCGCGCACGACATCGCTGACTTTCGGCAGAAAAAACTCCTCCTGCGGAGGCGAAAACGGCACCGGCGTATCCAGAGACGCCAGCCGGACGATCGGCCCATCCAGATCGTCGAACGCCTCTTCGTTGATGATCGCGGCGATCTCTCCCGCGAGCCCGCCCGTGCGGGAATGCTCGTGCAGCACAATTACTTTGTTCGTCTTCTTTACCGTATCCGCAATGGCCGAGCGATCCAAGGGCGAAACCGTCCGCAGGTCGACCACCTCAATCTCAATTCCTTCTTTCGCCAGGATGTCACCCGCCTCGAGCGCGACGTACACCATCGCCGCATACGTAATCACGCTGAGATGCTTGCCTTCGCGCGCGACGCGGGCCCTGCCGATCGGTACCACGTAATCGTCGGTGGGAATCTCTTCCTTGATTCGCCGGTAGAGGTATTTGTGCTCGAAGAAAATTACCGGATTGCTGTCGCGAATCGACGCCTTGATCAGTCCCTTGGCGTCATACGCCGTAGCCGGACACACCACCTTCAGCCCGGGCGAGTGCACAAACCACATCTCCGGATTCTGCGAATGAAACGGCCCACCGTGGACATTCCCACCACTCGGCCCCCGAATCACCATCGGCGCCGGCGCTCCCCAGCGATAATGCGCCTTGGCCACCATGTTGACGATCTGGTTGAAAGCGCATCCGATGAAGTCCATAAACTGAAACTCCGCCACCGGACGCATCCCCGTAAGCGCCGCCCCAAACGCCGCCCCCACAATCGCCGACTCCGCAATCGGAGTATCAATGACGCGCTCGGGCCCAAACCGGTCAATGAACCCGTCGGTAACTTTGAATGCCCCACCGTAAATGCCAATGTCTTCTCCGATACAGAACACAGTAGGATCGCGCTCCATCTCCTCCCAGATTCCCTGACGGATGGCTTCGAGATAGGTCACTGTAGGCATCGGGGAGAGTTTAGCAGGAGTCGACGGGCGTTTGATCTTACAGACGCGAGAAAAGGAGGGTCAAACGGTTGAGGGGGTGAGAACATGACGGGAGGGAATATGCACCCCTCGGGTCTAAAGGACTTCTTTTCGAATATTGGTCTGCGCGATTACACCACACTCGAAGTACTAGCCTTCGAACTACACTCGGGGGACACCGCTAATCCGCTTGACTAGGGCGTAATGTCCTTATGTTTTGACTTTAGCCACGGGCTCCAAAATACCAAATTCCCGTCGCCGTCCCGCGTAACTCGCGGTACCCCTGGATTCTGAAGCAATTCCAGAAGCTTCGGCGACACTTCTGGGATTACAGCCAATCCCCGGCCGACCAACTCTACACCACAACGGTTGGCTGCAAAAGCCAGCCGCGCCACGTAACCGATCGCATCCCGAAAGTCTATCTTCATGATGTTCGAAAGATCGAGAGCTACCAAACCTCGATCGAGAGCATCCACATCTTTTCGCTGCATGGCCAGGGTAGCCATACGAGAAACAAAACTCAATACAACGACGCTTCCTTTCCGACCGAGTTTAGAACGCATCACGCCGCGTTCTTTTGTATCTAGGCGACAGTACTCGGTGCACAATGCACTAACTTCTCTTTCGATATCGTCACTGAGGCCATATTTGTTGATTCGAAGCACGTCCTGCTCATCCAAATTCTCAACAATCGTGTCCCAGGAATTCATAGTCCGTCCGTTCTGATAAAGCCACACATACACTTGTCGCGTTTGAGGTTCCACATGGCTTCTACCCGAATCATTAGCTCAGAGCAGAACCAGGATGAGCAAAGCTTCCCCTACCTCCTCAACCGTCACGAGTTCGAATCCAGCTTCCAAAAATGCCCCGAGGCGGATGGCCGACATCTCGCCGAAAGTATAACTCGGTGCGGGGTAAGTGTTGACGGTGGAAACGCCGTGGGTGCCCCACTTCTCGTGGGGTTCGAGAAGTGGGCTTGAGTGCCGTCGGCATTGGAAGTTTGGTTCGAAACCAAGCGCGAACCTGGCGGTTCCGGGCCGGCACTGCAAAGGACCCACTTTGTTGTCAAGCCGTCGCACCACACGCGGCCTTCGATTCTTTTTTCCCCGCGTGTCGTCTTTTCCCTCCCATTTCCGATATCCCTTGCAGGGGAGATTTTCGTGAAGAAACGGGTTCCGAACCCGTCGTACCCCCTATGCAAAAACGGCACTGACGTCACCGGCGGGGGACGCCGGACCGCGAAAGGACGATTCCATGGCAACGCGGCTGGATCAGCAAATCGAACAACTGGAAGAAATGGTAGAGAGGCGTGTCGATTTCTATGAAGGAATCTGCGAAGTGCGCAGCTGTGTTCTGCCACGAAGCCATGCACGGACAGAGCCGCACCTGTCCCTGATCGAATTTCTGGAGATGCAGGCACGGCAGGGCGCGGAAATCTTCGCTACCCACACGCGCGAGATTCTGCGAGAGAACGCCGGGCCCCGCCAAACATAACTCTGTCAGCTCAGCCCATCGGACTTAGGAGACTTCTTGTGAGGCAACCCTTTCTTGCATAGATGAAAGCGACCGCCTCTGCGGCGGACACCGGTTCGGCAGGTTTCACACGGGCCTGGACTGGACCGACGCAAACCGCTCCTTCCATGCCAAAAAGGGGGACTCAAGAAAACGGTAGGAAACGGCGGCCATCGTGATCGTGAGAGACAATCCCAGCGTCCAGTAGCCAAGGAAGCCCCGCGCAGTGTGTACGGGGCCACCGAGGAGTTTCACGACGCAGTACAGCGCCAACATATGAAATACGTAAAGACCGTAGGAAACCTTTCCCAGATATCGGAGCCAGCGGGGAGCCACATTCAGGCCCAGCACCGATCGAAAAATCAGCCACGCCGCCACCGCGACCGCCGGGTATCCGAGCAATAGAAATCCGGTTGACATAGCCCAAAAATGTCCGGCAGCCACACCGATGGCGCAGCCAGCGGTGAGAAGTCCAGTTCGCACAGGCCAGCTCAAGGAAAGCCTCTTGTTGTGCATCCAGGCGGCGGTGGCGATTCCGACAGCCAGCGGATCGAGGCGCGTAAGCGAACCTGTAAAGACTGCCTCCACTGACATGGCGCCCGCGTACCGGGCCATCAGAGGCCGCGCAATCGCCGCGATCAGCAGCATGACTCCGCTGGCGCAGAGGATGCGATGTCTTCGCCGCGCAAGCGGTACGCGCGACATCAGTGCCGGCCACAGGAGATAGAACTGTTCCTCGAAACTCACGCTCCAGAGCGGCCACATCACAGACTGGGTGTAGGGCATCCAATTTCCCAACATGAACAAGAAGGCCAGGGCATATCTGAGCGGGAAATGCTGGTGGACGGAGTCCAGCTGCGATAAGACAACGGCGATCAGCAACCCGAGAAAGTACAGCGGCCAAATGCGGAGGATCCGGCGGACATAGAACGAGCGCACGTGAAGTTTTCCGCATCGGTCCTGTTCGCGCAGCAGCAATTCCGTGATCAGGTAGGCACTCAGCAGAAAGAAGAGATCAACGCCAAATCGTCCCATGGAAACAGCGCTCGCAACCAAGGCCGAGAAAGGAACATGACGGGCGGCCCAGTAGGCGGGATCCGGGCTCAAAGTGTGAAAGATGAATACCGCGAAGAAAGCAGAGAAGC
Organism: uncultured Acidobacteriota bacterium; assembly: GCA_963799305.1. Taxonomy (GTDB): domain Bacteria; phylum Acidobacteriota; class Terriglobia; order Terriglobales; family Acidobacteriaceae; genus Acidiflorens. The sequence goes on from CAWCWX010000014.1 coordinate 758,338, forward strand.
GGAGACAGTCCAATTCCGGCCGATAGAATCGCTCGCCAGTGGCTGGTACAACCAGGACGAGATCATAATCAGTGTGCGTGTTCTTCATCGTGAGCGCCGCCGGTGAGGACGAGGTTGCCGATTGAGGTGATTGATGGCTGGAGAAGAGGTCCACTCGCCGTTTGATCGTATACTTTCCCCGGAGAAAGTCGGCCACCACATTGTGTGTTAGAAATCTTACCTGAAGCTACGAGCGGCTTAGCGCGCGCATTCCGATATGCGGTTGTATCCCTAGTCCGTTGGAAAAGCATCCAGACTTGATCTTTAATTTCATGTACTCCGAGAACACCATCCCGCAATTCGCCGCGCGGAAGGCGCGCAAAGGATGCCTTGGGTGCTTCGGGCAGGTGCTGCTGGTGCTGCTACTGGGTGCGATTTTCCTTACCGCGGGCACGGCAGTGTTCTATCCCTGGGCGTTTTATCTTGGCGGAAAATTCCACATCGTGCCCATGTGGCAGGGCTGGGGCAGATTGCATGGCAAAGGCGGGGACTATCTGGTGTGGGTGCAGTTCCAACCGACTCCGCGGGGCAGCAGGATGTATCTGGTGTCCAACCTGACGGGCAACGCTTACCTCTGCACTCCGCGCGGCGAGCGCCTTCCCATGCACTTGGGAGGCGGAATGCGCAAACATCTGAACCTCAACACCGATGGAGAGAGCATTGGGCTTTACATGAACTACTGGCCGCTGGGGTATGGCGGATTCATCAGCGATCGCCGCCCCAGCATAGAATTTCGAGGGCACTGGAAAAACCCGACTATAGTTATGGATGACCACGGCAGCATTGCGAATGCATTCGAGCCCGATGGCACCGTCTATCGGGGTCACGACCCCAACCGTCCATATTCCACCCAGGGCGTGCCGATCACGTTCGTAGCAGGCTCGCGGTCGGAGTTCGATCGAGCGTGCGCGGCAATGCGAAGGTAGACATCGCCGTGCATCAGCGACCTCAGTCACTTAGCGCGATATTACATACAATATGATACGTACATAGAAGTACGAAAAGTGTTCCACGTGGAACATTTCTCAGCTTTCTCCTCGATGGACACTTCGCCCTTTGACCAGCAGCCGCCAGCCCTCTAGACTTAAGAGAATGAAGCGGTTCCGGACTATTCTCCTTCTCGCGGTGGCCGGGGTCTGTCTCTTTGCGCAGACGCCGTGGCAGTTTGGGCGCATCGTGAGCGTCAGCAAGTCGGTGAAGACGCGGACGAAGGTGTGGGTGGTGAACACTCCAATCAACGAGGACGAGACTACATTTACGGTCGCAGTACATGTGCAGGACAAAATCATCGTCGGCACCTACGACCTGACGCCGGAAGAATCGCCGCCGCCGGAGGAGTGGACGACGAATTATCCGGTGGAAATTCAGCTGACGGGGGATCGCCTCTATTTGCGCGCGCCGACGGGGGATGTGACGCTACATGTTGTCCGGCGCAAAACTGCGAAGCTCATGACGCCGCTTACAGCGGCTGAAAAAAAACAACTGGCGCAGTTGGACGTGCCCGCCAGTTCGCTGGTGGGATTCGCGCCAGAAAAGACCGGGGGCGTGAGTTCGTCGAAGGCGGCTGAGAGCGCTCCGCCGGCGCCAGCCCCGCTGCCGGCTACGATGGGGTCGGTCACGGTCAGGTCTACGCCGTATCTGTCGGAAGTGTTCGTGGACGGCGATTCGATGGGATACACGCCGGCGAAGGTGAGTCTGCCGCCGGGGAAACACACTTTTCGGGTGGAGAAGTCCGGGTACCGGGCGTGGACGAAAGAGATCACGATCACGGTTGGGTCGGAGCTGACGCTCGACGCTACGCTGGATAAGAAGTAGACCGCGGGGACCTTCCTAAAACCCTTTCTCGTGAACCTCGACGATACGATCGTTGCGATTGCCACTCCTGCGGGACGCGGAGGGATCGGTGTGATCCGACTGGCGGGGCCGGAGGCGCGAGCGATTGCTGAGCCGATGCTGCGGCTGAAGCATCCGCTGGAGGCGGGGCGAGCGGTGTTTGGGGAACTGGTCGAGGCGCCTTGCGGCGACCGGATCGACGAAGTGGTGGTTACGTTTTTTGAGAAGCCGCATTCTTATACCACAGATGACATCGTCGAAATTTCCTGCCATGGCTCACCCGTTGTGTTGCGGCGTGTGATTGAACTTTGCCTGGAGCATGGGGCGCGGTTGGCGGAGCCGGGCGAGTTCACGATGCGGGCGTTTCTTAACGGGCGGCTGGATTTGACGCAGGCAGAAGCGGTCCGGGATCTGATCGACTCGCGGACGTTGTTTCAGGCCAAGGTTGCGGCGCAGCAGCTTGAAGGGTCGCTGTCGAAGCGGCTGAAGCCGATCAAGCAAAAACTGGTCGGATTGATTGCCTTGCTCGAAGCGGGCATCGATTTTGCGGAGGACGATGTTTCCATTGCGCCCGATGCGACGATCCTCGAGCACATCGTCGAGGTCCGCGGGCCGCTTGAACAATTGGCTGCTAGTTTTGCGTATGGGAAGCTGGTGCACGAAGGGCTGACGCTGGCGATTGTCGGGCGTCCGAATGTTGGCAAGTCGAGCTTGTTTAATTGCCTGGTGGAGCGCGAGCGCGCGATTGTCACGGCGCAGCCCGGGACGACGCGCGACCTGGTGAGCGAAACGGTTGCGATCGGCGGAATTCCGGTGCAATTGGTGGACACGGCGGGCATTCGAAAAGCGCTGGATGAGGCGGAGAGCATCGGCATTCGCAAATCGATGGAAGCCCTGGCCGATGCCGACCTGGTGCTGGTGGTGCTCGATACGACTGTGCCGGTTTCGGACGAAGACCGCGAGTTACTAAGTCAGGTGGACGGGCGCGCGGGAATTGTGGTGGAGAACAAATCGGATCAGAACAGTTCTCAGTTCCCGGTTCTCAGTTCTCAGTTGCCGCGGGTTAGAACCTCGGCGCTTACGGGTGAGGGCATTCCGGAGTTACGGACGGCCATCCTGCGGCAAGTGGGCGGAGAGTCAGGTGCGCAGATCGAGAGCGGCTTCCTGACGAACGTGCGTCATCAGAAGCTGGTTAACGACGCGCTGACGGCGCTGGAGGCTGCTAAGGGCGCGGTGGCGGCACGCGTCCCGCACGAGATGATGCTGCTTGACCTTTATGGAGCGCTGCGTCCGCTGGATGAGATCACGGGCGCGACCACGGCGGATGACATCTTGAATTTGATTTTTGGGTCGTTCTGCATCGGGAAATAAAATCGACTTAGGTCTGTATGCAAACTTAGAAGTCCGAAAACGAACAACACCACCTAGCAGGCTCTTCGGCCGTGGCGTAACAGCGCCTGAAGCGTCCCGGCTTCAAAGTCTCAACCACGGAGGTCACAGAGGACACGGAGGAAAGCGGTCAGGGTTCTTCTGTGTCCTCTGTGACCTCTGTGGTTAAGACTTTATGCAGTATGTTGCGCGACAAATCCTGATGCTTCCACTGGATCACTTTGGCTTCCACACAAGCCTCCAGGTAATCCGTGACCAGATCAATCGGCAGAGGACCATATTCGGCGGAGACTGCATCCCGAATGTCCCCCACCGTCCGCTTGCCATCGACGAAATTAACGATCTCGTAGGCGTAGAGTTCGGACTGGTCCTGCACGTTCAGTAGCGGGTGTGGCGTCAGCATTGAGAAGTTTAATTTTTGCGTAGCGCTCTTTTCCCAGACGGGCCAGCAGAACGTTGTCGTTCTGGTAAGTGAGGGGGCCGAAGTCTCCGATGCGGACCGGGATGCGGCGGGAAGCGGGGCTCTCATTCCATCCCACGATGGGCGAAGTGCCCTGCGCTCCGCGAAGTTTGGCGCGGGCGTCGAGCCAGCTGTCAAATGTTGCCACTTGCGCCGCCAGAGCCTTCGCGCCATTGGCGTCGGAGTCCGCGGGTCCGCCTGTGAGTTCGACCAGCGAGTGCATGGCGGCGGTCTCGCGATGGAGGGCCTGGTTCATCAGGTTGCGGGCTTCGTACCAGGCGATGTTAGGTTGCAGGGCGGGATCGTCGACCATCTTCTGTGCGTCCTGAAAGGTTCGGGCGAGGCGCGTCTCGCTGGCGGCGGTGAGGATCGGAAGCACTCTTGGAAGTTGTTGTGCGTCGATGCTCGCGAAAACGTATCCGGAAGCCGCGCCCAGCAGGGCTACGCGGCGAAGTTTGGTGGGATCGATTTGCGCGAGGCTGTCGTGGTCGGTGTGGATGTAGATGTCGGGCCAGTCGCGCAGGTAGAGAGAGGGGGCGGCGATGGTGGAGGAATCGTAGTCGTCGTGATCGCTGCCGGCGGAATAAGGCGTCACGTCGGCGATGAATTCGTTGCGGGTGCCTTGTTCGCCGGTGCGCGTTTCTACCACGGCGGCTTCGGGAGACGATCCACTGACGGCATAGTCGCTGGCGCCGGCGCGGATCGTGTCGAGAAACGCGGCGCCTACATCCGTTACGAAACTTGGCAAGGACCACGGCGTCGCGGTGACGTGGAAGACGGATTTGTTCCTGAAGGGATCGCCGCCGACCATGTCCATGTGAATGTTGGCGCGCAGGCGCTGCTTGATTTCAGGATGGGTCGCAAGGAAAGCCATCGTGCCTTCGACTTCCGGCCCCCACACAAAACGCATCGTGCGGCGCGGACGAGGGAGCGCGCCTGACGTTATGAGGCGGGCCAGAACGCGGGCGGATTCGAGAATGGTGACGCATCCGCTGCCGTTGTCGTTGGCGCCGGGGCGTTCGTGGTCGAGGTGGCAACTGTAGGCGATTTCTCCAGCGGCGGGGTCGGAGCCGGGAATGGTGGCGGTGACTACCGTCCAGTGGCCAGGACCGACTGTAGCTTTCACTTCGGCCTTGAGAGTGATTGCCTCGCCGTCCTGAAGGCGCTTGCGTAGTGACTGCGCGGTTTCGCGCGAGACCATGAATGCGAAGCCAGAGGGCTGGCGGGCATCGAGGTGTCCCCAGCGGACGAGAGTTGGATCGAGGCCGGACCAGGCGGTGGTCTGATTGGGCATGTCGCTGACGATACCGGCGGCGCCGTGTTCGGTGATGGCGAGGGCTTGCACGCGGGCGAGCACACCATCAGCGAGGACAATTTTTCCTCGCACATCTTTATTCTTGTCGCGATAGTCGTCTTCGCGGGCGCCGTTGCCCACGTCGACGAGGGCGGCGGTGACGTCGGCGGAACGGCTGTAGTCGGCGAGGCGAATCGGGTCGGTCTTCCAGTCGCCGAGCAAGAGATGTTGCGGGCTCACTTCCCAGAGGGTTCCGGCTTCCACATTCCATCCGAGGTAGGAGCGCATAAGGCCGTAGGTCTTTATTCCGTCGATGGGGAATTGTTCGCTGTGGGCGTCGGCGAGTCCGTAGTCGCGGGCTTTCTGGAGCATGAATTGGGCGGCCTGGTCGAACTCTGGCGTAGCGGGGACGCGATGTATGCCAGTCAGGTAACGCAGATTCTCGTAGGGAGCGCCACCGCTGGATTCGTTGCGGATGGCGGTCCAGTGGGTGGTGGAGAGGAAGGGCTCCTGGGCAAAAGTACAGACGCTGACGATCGTGAGGAAGAAGAAGGCGCGGAGGATTTGCATGGCGAAACGAGGATAGCATTGGCAGGTGCGAGGGCGGGACGTCGGCCCTCCGGTTGAGATTGAAGCTTTTCCCCGTGTCCTCCGTGACCCCTGTGCTTAAGCTCTGTGCGCGTTGGTCTCGACGGCGGCGTGCTCAAAGGGGTTTGTCCGGCGGAGCTTCTCGACGGCTTCGGCCATCGCGAATTTCAATTTTTCGATGCCTTCGCCGGTAACGGCTGAGATGGGATAAAGCTTCAGCTTTTTGCGGGTGGACCACTGTTTCAGTTTCTTGAGCTTGTCAGGATTGGCGACGTCGATTTTGGAGGCGACCATGATCATGGGTTTATTTTCAAGATCTGCGCCGAAGCTGGAGAGTTCGCCGAGGATGACGTCCACGTCTTTGATCACGTCCGGACGGCCGCTCGCGTCGGAAACGTCAACCAGGTGAACCAGCAGTCGAGTCCGTTCGATGTGGCGCAAGAATTGGGTGCCCAGTCCGGCGCCGGTGTGCGCGCCTTCGATGAGGCCTGGGATGTCGGCGACTACGAAGCTGATTTCGTTCCTGGCGTCGCCCACGGCGACTACGCCCAGGTTCGGCTCAAGCGTGGTGAAGGGATAGTCGGCAATTTTCGGACGGGCGGCAGAGATGCGCGAGATCAACGTGGACTTGCCGACGTTGGGATATCCGACTAGACCGACATCGGCTAGCAGCTTTAGTTCTAGACGGAATTTGCGTTCTTCGCCGGGACGTCCGTCCTCATGCTCGCGGGGGGCCTGATGCGTTGAGGTTGCGAACTGGGCGTTGCCGCGTCCGCCGCGTCCGCCTTGGCAGATCACGATGCGGTCGTCGGCGCTGGCGAAGTCGTGAATTTTTTCGCCGGTGTCTTCGTCGTAGAGGATGGTTCCGACGGGAACTTTCAGGACAATGCCTTCGCCGTCGTGGCCGGTTTTTTTGGAGCCTTCGCCGTGGCGTCCGCGCTGGGCGGTGTATTCGGGGTTGAAGCGAAAATGGACGAGCGTGTTGTGGCGCTCGCTGGATTCCATCCAGACGTCGCCGCCTTTGCCGCCGTCGCCTCCAGAGGGTCCGCCGCGCGGGACAAATTTTTCGCGGCGGAAGGCCATGCAGCCATTCCCGCCGTCGCCGGCTTTGACTCGGATTTTGGCTTCATCGATGAACATTGAAAATCAGTGCTTAGTGATTAGTGGATAGCGGTTAGTAAAACCCTTGGCTGAAAAAGAGAATAGCCCCTTCTTTGGGGGCTATGGGCTGGCCGGTGCGTCGCCGGATCTTTGACCCGGACACACAGCTGGGTTAGTTCTTCTCGACTTCTACGGGTTCCACTATGACGAACTTGCCCATCGAACCTTTGTCGAGGAACTTAATGCGGCCGGTGATCTTGGCGAAGAGAGTATCGTCCTTGCCGCGGCCGACATTGAGACCCGGCTTTACGCGCGTGCCGCGCTGGCGAATGATGATGGTGCCGCCGGGGACGAGTTGTCCGCCGAATGCCTTGAAGCCCAGTCGCTGGGCGTTCGAGTCGCGCCCGTTTCGTGATGTGCCCTGCCCTTTTTTATGCGCCATAAGAAGTTCTCAGTTCCCGCTTCTCAGTTCTCAGTAAAACCTATTCAAGTTGTCGTCCCTGAGCGGAGTCGAAGGTACTTTGCCATTCCAGAAAATACTATTTCTTCTTGGTCGTTTTCTTTGCAACGGCTTTTTTCGCCGCTTTCTTTTTTGCCGGCTTGGCAGAGGCTTTCTCTTCCACTAATTCCGGGGCTGCCTTTTTCACTTTCGGTTCTTTCTTCGGCAGTGCAGGAGCTTTGAAGGACTGTCCGTCGAAAGCAATCTCGGTGATGCGGACGGCGGTGTAGTCCTGACGATGTCCGCGCAGTTTCTTGTACTGCTTCTTGCGCTTGTAGTGGAAGACCAGGATCTTGTTGCCCCGGTCCTGGCCAACGATCTCGCCAGTGACGCGCGCTTCGGCGCCCGGACGGATGACACTGCCCGCTTCCGCCGAGACGGCGAGCACGTCGGCGAATTCGACTTGGCCATCGGTGCCGTTCACGGTTTCTACCCGGACTACGTCGCCTGGGGATACTTTGTACTGCTTACCACCTGCGCGGATCACCGCGTACATAGACTCTCCTCTACGACTTGCGTCGGGGGCAGAGTCCCGATTCGACACGTTCAGGACCGCCCAGCGGAGCGAGGCTCCGCAAATCTCAAGCTTGTGCTTGCTGTTTTCCCGCTGCGGCTTGTGACCGGAAACGCGGCGCGGCCCCAGAACGGGTCCGCAAGTACAGGCAAACTCTATTAGTCTATCGTGCGCTGTGGAAATCGGTCAAACGGCTTGTAGCGCCGACAGCCGGCAAGATGCCGGCGCTACGGTTGAAAGTTGTTACTTTGTCGACTCCTCGGTCGGGGCGACGGGAGTCTTTACGGCTACTTCGCCCGTCTTTTCAGCGGCCTTGAGCTTCACTGTGGTCAGAATTTTTTCCAGCTCGGCGAAGACTTCGTCATGGTTGACGGCCGCGAGGTCTTTTTCAGTGCCGTAGCCGGCAGTGCCCAGTCCGAGTACGAATTCGTAGCAGGCGCCATTTTCATAGCGGTGGAAGTACTGGGTCTCGGCTTGCTTCAGGGCGTCGCCGGAAAAGTTGGAGGTCTTTTCCATGTCGCTGGAACCGACCTTTACTTTTTCCGCATCCATGGCTTCGCCGTCGGGATTGCGGTCGTCGACAACCGCGAACTGCGAGCATTCCTGCTCGGACAGGCTGCGGTTGACGTTGACGTGAAAGAAGGCGGTAGTGAAATCTGTGCCGGGATAGGCCGTCGAAGGCACAGCGACCATGGCTACCGCGGACCCGCCGGGCTGCACGAAGTTCATTGGGACCGCGCCCACGCCGTCGAGTTCGGGTTTGACGGTGGCGCCGGAAGTTAGTGCGTACTTACGCGGATATTGAAACGAGACGCCGGTGTTGGGGTCGCTGTAAGTCACGATGGCGGCGGGATGTTTCTTGTGTGTCTTCTTTTTCGCGACGGGAGCAGCCTGGACAGGCGTTGGCGTGGCGGACGGCGCGGGTGCCGCCGCAGTCGTTCCAGTTTGCGTCTGCGGGCCGGAAGTACCGACTAGCGCGGGTTTCGGGGATTGCTTCGAACAGGCGCTGAGTGCGATCAGAATTCCTAGGAGTACGAATCCTGCAATCAGGGCGATTTTTTGCTGGCGCGACCAGGCCGAAAGCGTCGCGCCGGAATCGTTGCTGTTAGTGGTACGGGGGAATTTTTCAAAGTTTGTCATATGTCACCTCCGCTGCGAATGCAGACGGAAGTGATAAGGCAACCGAGGTGCCAGGTAGAGGCACATTGATTCTGTGACAGTTATGGGTTGCGATTGTCACCTTAGTCGTGGGCACAATCACTCACCGTGTACTGCCTGACACGTAGCTTTTATCAGTTGCCTTCCGCGAGCAAAGCAGGCGCCACTTCGGAGTGCCGGTTTCGTATGATGTTGGGATGGAAGAGACCGTTACGCTCTACCGGCCCGTCGGGAAAGGCGAGATGGAATTAATCCGAGAGAGCGGATTCAAGGCGTTTCCTCCGCGCTTGCCGCATCAGCCGATTTTCTATCCCGTTCTGAATGAGGAATACGCTCGTGCGATCGCGGAGCGCTGGAATGTGCGGGATCAGCAATCGGGCTATGTGGGCTTTGTTACTCGATTTCTTGTGCGAACTGCCTTCGTGGAGCAGTTTCCTGAGAAGCAGGTCGGGGACGCGCATCACCGCGAGCTGTGGATTCCGGCCGAGCGGCTTGAGGAATTGAACGCCAATATCGTCGGGGAGATCGAGCTCATTGCTGAGTTTCGTTCTTCCCAAACTGATTCCTAGCATGACCGACGCACACTCCCATCGTGGGCGCCTCGCGCCGTCGCCAACTGGGTTACTCCACGTTGGCCACGCGCGGACATTCTGGACCGCGGCAAAGCGGGCGAGGGAGCGGCAGGGCACGCTGATTCTTCGCAATGAGGATCTTGATCCGCAGCGGTCGCGGGCGGAGTTTGTCACGGCCATGATCGAAGACTTGAGATGGCTGGGGATTCGATGGAGTGAAGGTCCGGATTGCGGTGGTCCGTTTGGTCCGTACTCGCAGAGCGAGCGGCGGAGCTTCTATCTTGAGGCCTGGCGGCGGCTGCGCGATGGCGGGTTCATCTATCCGTGTACGTGCTCGCGCAAAGATCTAGCGCAAGCGGCGAGCGCGCCCAATGAGAGCGACGACGAGCCGGTTTATCCGGGACGCTGCCGCGAGCGGACCGATGCTGCTTCTTTTGGCGAACCTGCGGGAGTCAATTGGCGGTTCCGGGTGCCTGATGGGGAAGAGGTTGCATTCCTCGATCTGAATCTTGGTTTGCAAAAATACGTTGCCGGACGGGACTTCGGCGACTTCCTGATCTGGCGTCGCGACGATGTTCCCGCTTATCAACTGGCGGTGGTGGTGGACGATGCCGCGATGGAAATCACAGAAGTAGTCCGTGGGGCTGATCTGCTCAAGTCCACGGCGCGGCAACTCTTCTTGATTCGCGCCCTGGCCTATCCCACGCCCGATTACTTTCACTGCGAACTGGTGCGCGATACCGCCGGTGTGCGGTTGGCAAAGCGGCACGACGCGCTCAGTATCCGCTCGCTGCGCGAGAGTGGGATGGCGGCGGAGAAAGTAATCGAAATGGCGAAAGGCATGAGCGGCTAGCGTCTCTTGCTGAATCTCTCATGGTTCCGTACCAGTTCCTCGACGGCGACATTGAACGCGGTCCGCACCCTGGCTTCGTGCTCGGGGATCACGCCATTGATGAGCAGCATCGCGGTTCCATGCAGGAGCGACCAGAGGGCGATAATCAGGGACCGATGTTGCTCCGGCTTGCCGCCCAGCCATTCGCCGGCCTTTTGCACAACGTACTCGAAGTTCGGCCGCGGCTCGTGACTGGCGATCACGATTCTCGACGCGATCAGTTCATATTCGCGTGGGTGGTTGAGGGCGTAAGTAAGAAGAGATTGGCCGACTTCCTGCAAAGAATTGCACCTATGAATCAGCTCGGCGAGAGCGGCCTGTTGCTGCTGCAGCAGGGCGCGGAGCAAGGCGCGACGGTCCTTGAAACGGCGATAAACAGCCGGAGTATTGGTTCCAGCGGCCTTGGCCACCGCGCGCATGGTGAGACTTTTTTGTCCTCCGGCGGCCCAGAGTTTATGAGCGGCTTTCAGGATTCGGGCTTCCAGCTTCGGATCCGAGGCGCGGGGCACGGTTTCTCCCTTCTGTCGTGGTGATATTTCTACGTTGACAGCGTTATCGTAACGCTGTATACATTATCCCGTCGTAGGCCCTCCCCCGGTTTTGTTGTTCCGCTGCACCGACGGTCCGTGCAGCGGCCCTTCGAGGGAACAGAGGGAACCCTCTGTGATTGCTGAACCGAGTCTAGCCGATCGTGCGACAAATTCCGAATTGATAGAAGGGAAACACTTGAAGAGAACATTCACACTCATTGCTATCTGTCTGCTCACATTGCCGGCTGTGTCCGCGGCGCAGGCGCCGACCGCAACGTTCCAAATGCTCGACGTTCCCGCCCAAACCTGGGTAAACTACGCGATCTCCGCCGATGGCAGCGTGCTGGCGGCCAATGTGGGCGGTGAAATTTATCGCTGGACTGCGGCCGATGGATTTGTGGACCTGGGTGCCGGCTACTTTCTCGACTCGAGCATCGGCATCTCCGCCGACGGGTCGACCATCACTGGCACCATCGTGGGCGACGATGGCCTTTCCTATCCCGGGCGCTGGAGACAGTCGACCGGCTGGATCAACCTCGGACATCCCGCAAAAGGCTGCTCCCTGGATGGCAACTGGGGCAGCGGTTACGGGGTGAATCACGATGGAACTGTAGTCGTCGGGCTTGCCTGGTATTGTCCGGGCGCGCAGGGATTTCGCTGGACCGAAGGCGGCCGCATGGTGGGCCTGAGCCATCCGAAGGGCGCCAGCAGCCGGGCCAGCGCGATTTCGGCGGACGGCTCGACCATCGTCGGATTCTACGAGCATCCCAAGCAGGGCATTCGCCGCGCCGTGCGCTGGAATCCCAAGCGCTTCGATCTTTTCACCGGGGCCACCACGCCCGGCGAAGCGACCGCCGTCAGTTCCGACGGATCGAAGATCGTAGGACAAGCCGCGACTCTGGATGGGATCTACGCTTTCTATTTCACGGATGCGACCGGCTTGATTTCGCTGGGCACGCTGTCCGGGATTCCTTCCGACCAGAGTGTCGCCAACGGGATTTCCGACAAGGGGAAGGTTGTAGGGTGGAGTGGCGATCCATTCTTCGGCGGGTCGGAAGCGTTTTTCTGGAACGCGGCCAACTACAAGCCGAGTATGCGTCCGTTGAGCAAGGTACTAACACAGGCAGGGGCAACGATCCCGGATGGAATTTATCTCACCAATGCACTGGCCATTTCCGCGGACGGTTCGACCGTGGTCGGCACTTGGCAGGACGCCGACTATAACCAGGGAACATGGATCGCGCGGTTGAAGTAGTTACTCTTTTCTTATTTTTTGCCAAAGTGGGCCACGTTTACTTCAAAGCGTGGCCTTTACTTTTAGAGGGTAAAGTTGGAAACGCACCTTGCGGAGCAAAACCTGAAAGCTCTCCGATATGCAGGAGGCGGCCCGGAAAGCGGGCATGGGAGCGCGGTTTACGATCCGCAGAATTCCATCCCACGAAAGTTCAAGTTGAATCGCGACACACTTCCCGTCATGCTAGTGGGTGGATTCTGACAAAGTCTTTCTTGCCGCGGAATGGCGTTACCTCGCCATGCTGAATTATGAAGTAGATGAAAGTCTGCTTCTCCCCTTTGTGCCCAAAGGAACGGAACTGGATTACTGGAATGGCAAGCTCTTTACCAGCCTGGTGGGATTTCGCTTCCTGAAAACCAAGGTTCTCGGCCTGTCCCTTCCTTTTCACGCAAATTTCGACGAAGTGAATCTGCGGTTTTATGTGCGGCGGCGGCAGGGGGATGAAGTCCGCCGCGGAGTGGTGTTCATTCGCGAGATTGTTCCGCGCTGGGCGATCGCGTTTGTGGCGCGCACTCTCTACAACGAAAACTATGTTGCGTTGCCGATGAAGCACGAGATTGACTCGCGTGACCATGGAGCGTTAGCAGTTTCGTACCGCTGGCGAACCCGTTCGTGGAGCGCGATCACTCTTGAGGTTCAGGGCGAACCTGGGCTCGCTGCGGATGGTTCGCAGGAACAATTTATCACCGAGCATTACTGGGGATATGCGGCGAAACCGGATGGCGGTTGTGTGGAGTATCAGGTTACGCACCCGGTGTGGAGAGTGTGGTCGGCTTGCCGGGCGGAGTTTAATGGTGATGTGGAAGAACTCTACGGAAGTGAGATGGCGGCCGTGCTGAAAGGCGCACCGGCCTCGGCGTTTTTGGCGGAAGGGTCGGCGGTTTCGGTGATGCGCGGGAGAAAGCTACAAGTCGGGCGATGAGCGCTCCTTGGACAACTCGTGTCGCAGACCTCATGCGCTAAAGCGCGATCAATATTATGCGGGTTACGGCACGGCTGAAGCCGTGCCCTCCCGAAACCTTGCAAAGGCCGCCATCTCATCGAATGGGGGACTATTAGTGCTTAGAACAGTGCGGTCGATCTCCGCTTCCAGGTTTTGCCTTTTTCCTTCGCGATGTTTTCGACGTCGTTCACGTAGGCGCCGGTTTGCGTCAGGATGTGGTGCAGATCGTTGCCCAGGCTGATGAAGGTGAATCCTTTTTCGAGGAACTCTCCGACCCGGGAGGTGCCAAACAGGAAGATACCAAGAATGACGTTGTTCTTGCGCGCCTGATCGACGAGTTTCTGCGTGGCCGCGCCCAGTTCGGGAGAGGTGTACATGTGGGGGAACTCGTATTTGTTGTAGAGACCCATTGACATGCAGAGGTCGTTCTGTCCGAGGAAGAGAATGTCGACTCCGGGGACGGCGGCGATCTCGACGATGTTTTCGATGCAGGACGCGGTCTCGACCTGGAGGGCGACGATGCCTTCGTTATTGAAAGTGCCGGCATAGCCGAGAAGTCCGCCTTTGTTCATGCTGCGCTGCGGAAAGTAGACGGAGCGGGTGCCGACGGTCGGATACTTGGTGCAACTGATTGCCTGGCGGGCTTCTTCGGCGGTGTTGATGTAGGGGACGAGCACGCCGTCGGCGCCGAGGTCGAGGGCCTGCTGGATGCCGGGGCGGTCGTCGTATCCACCAACACGCACCATCGATTTTGCGCCGCCGTTTGAAATCCCGCTGAGCATCGCGGAGAGCTTTTCGTAATTCATGGGACCGTGCTGGGTATCGACCAGCAGCCAGTCGTATCCGCTGTGCGCGAGTTGCTCGGCGACGGTGGGGCTGTGCGCGTTCAGGAACAGTCCCAGCTTGGGCGTTCCGGCGCGCAGCTGCTTTTTGAATTCTCCGCCGGTGAGCGCGGGATCGGGCATAAATCCTCCTTGGGTACGTGGGTAAAGAATGCGTTGAAAATGGGATTCAGTGTAACCAACGAAACCCGCACACGGCTAGCGGCAGCGCGGATTTTTCCACGGCGGAGTATGACCGTCAGACAGAGCGGCCGGCCCCGGAACTATCGAGTTTCTCAATCCGCCGGCGATCGAAATACGCGAATGCTGCGCCCACAAGAACCTCGCGCCCACACTCATCCAACAGCACGCAAGTGGCGAAGATGCGCCGATCTGGCGATCATTTGAATCGGTTGGGCGTTCCCAAAGCGGAAAACCTCATTTTTGGCTGATTTTCAGGGGGTACCTCACTGAAAACCGCATAAAATCTGCACAAAACGCTATTTTTCCACAGGCGGGTGAGATAAGATGCCGATGGTTCCACAAGAAATCTCGACTGTCCCCCAAGGAGGACTCATGGCATCTGGTATGACAAAAACACAACTCACTCGTCATTTGGCCGAGAAGCTCGGCTCCAACAACAAGACGGCGGCAACGTTCCTGGAGCACCTCGCCGACACCGCAATTAAAGAAACCAAGAAGAACGGCGTATTCGTTGTGCCCGGCCTGGGCCGCCTGGTGAAGGCGCATCGCAAAGCCCGCATGGGACGCAATCCGCAGACCGGCGAACCGATTCAGATCAAAGCCAAGACCGTCGTGAAGTTCCGCGTGGCCAAGGCCGCGAAGGATGCAATCGCCCCCAAGGGCAAGTAAGTAGCGCCGGCGTCTCGCCGGCAAGTGTGGGTCGGACGCTCTTGTCCGATAAAAGGTTCGACGACAGAGGGCCGGCGCGCAGCCGGCCTTTTTTGTTTAGTACCGAAAATGGCGGGCGGGGCGCCCGCGCTACGGTTGGATGTCTAGCGGCACCAAATGCGCCTCGATTTTTCCGGCGTTGATTTCCATCAAGCCGACCGTTACCGGCAACTGGAAGCGCCGTGGGCCAGCGCTGCCGGGATTGAAATAGAGGACGCCGTTTATCTCTTCTATTTTCGGATGATGACTATGGCCGCAGACAACCACATCGAAGCCAGCGGCTTCGGGCTTCAGGTCGAGATCAGCGCGATTATGCAGCATGTAAATTGAAACGCTTTCGACTTCGATCACTTCGGTTTCAGCCAGGGTTTCCGCCCATGTTCCGTGGTCTACATTGCCGCGGATGGCGGTGACTGGAGCGAGTTCGCGCAGGCGGTCGAGGATATCGGGAGCGCCGACGTCTCCGGCATGCAGGATGCGGTTGACGCCGCGAAACGCGGCGATGGCTTCGGGACGGAGCAGGCCGTGGGTGTCGGAGATGAGGCCGATGCGCAAGTTCTGTTCCCGACCGCGCCTCCTTCACGACAAAGGCGAAATCGTCACAACTGTACGGTGATTGTGTCACAGCCTCGACTGCCCGCGTTCCATATACTGATGTCGTGCCTGACGATCCCAACCTGATGGAGACGCTGCGCCGCTACTGGGGCTATCACGAGTTTCGTCCCAGGCAGGAAGCTATCATTCGCAGTCTGCTGGCGGGACGGGATACTTGCGTGGTGATGCCGACGGGTGGCGGCAAATCGCTGTGCTATCAGTTACCGGCGGTGATTTCGGGGAAAACGACGGTGGTGGTTTCTCCGCTGATTGCGCTGATGCAGGATCAGGCGGCGCAACTGGCGCAGATGGGAATTCCGGCGGCGGCTGTGAATAGTTTTCAGACGTCGTCCGAGAGCAGCCAGGTTAGGACTGCGGCGAAACGCGGCGAATATCGTTTGATTTATCTTTCGCCGGAGCGGCTGGCGCGGCAGGATACGTTTGACTGGTTGAGTCAGGTGCCGGTGGGATTTTTTGCGGTGGATGAGGCGCATTGCATTTCGGAATGGGGGCATGAGTTCCGACCGGACTACCGGCAGTTGAGCCGGCTGCGGACGCGTTTTCCGGAGTTGCCGATTGCCGGGTTTACGGCGAGCGCTACCAAGCAGGTGCGGCACGACATCCTGAAACAGTTGCAGCTGCGCGATCCCGCTCTCTACATCGCGAGCTTTCACCGGGAGAATCTGCGTTATATCGCGCATGAATGTGAGGAGTACTCGCAGATGGACCTGCTGGTAAGGGCTTTGCGGCATTACACCGAGGGCAGTGTGATCGTGTATTCGCCGACGATCGCCCGCGTGAAGGAAACGGTCGAGCGGCTCAATGAGGAAGGCATCGGGGCGATTGCTTATCACGCCAAGATGGAAGCGGCGATGCGACGGCAAAATCAGGAACGCTGGATGGCGGACGAAGTGCGCGTGCTGGTGGGAACGATCGCATTTGGATTGGGGATCAACAAGCCGGGCGTACGAGCCGTGATTCATCTCTCGCTGCCGAAGTCGATTGAGCAGTATTACCAGGAGGCAGGACGCGCGGGACGCGATGGCAAGCCGGCAGACTGCGTCCTGCTCTGGCAAAAACGGGATCACGTGCTGCTGGAATATTTCATCGGGCAGATTTCCGACGAGGCGGAGCGCGAGCGGTCATGGGATCGTAAACGGGTGATCGCGCGGTTTGTCGATTCGCGGAATTGCAGGCACCGGCAGATTTGTCTGCATTTCGGGGAAACTCCCAAGTGGACCCGCTGCGCCAGTTGCGATAACTGCGGCTCGGCTCCGGAGTGGCTGAGAGAAAAGAAGATCCCGGTCCGCGTGCCGACGCCAAAGCGAAGGGTTTCATTACCGAAACCGTCGCCGGATATTTTGCGGCCTCCGGCGGCGACGCTGCCCGAGCTCGATCCGGGGCTGGCGGAGAATCTGCGGGAGTGGCGGCGGAACATGGCGCGGGAGCAGAAGGTTCCGGCTTACATCGTGCTGCATGACAGCACGCTGGAGGAACTGTGCCGGAGGCGTCCCACTACACTGGCTGGACTGCGGCTGGTTCCCGGCATCGGAGAGCGCAAGGCCGACGTGTTTGGAGCGGCGATTCTTCATGTGTTGCGAGAATTCGAAGCCGGCGCGCGCGCGGCCGCGCCGGTGGTTAGAGGGCCGTCTCCGGCGGAGCAGACGCTGACGCTTCTGGAACAAGGCGCGAGCTTCGATGAGATTGCGCGGGCCCGCGACCGGCAGAGATCGACGATCGTGTGCACGGTCGCCAACCTGATTGAGACCGGACGCGTGGAACTCAAGCTCGAATGGGTCTCGCCTGGTGCGCTGGAGCACATCGAATCGGCGTGCGGGAAAGTCGGAGTCGAACGGCTGGCGGATATCAAGGCTCTAGTGCCGCCCTATGTCAGTTACGACGATGTGCGGCTCGTCGTGGCCCGAGTGCGGGCACAGCGGCGTGCCGCCGAAAAGAGTGCATAAAAAGTTGTAGCGCCGGCAAGGTGCCGGCGCTACGGTTGAATTTCTCTCCTTCTACAACGCGTCCAGGAACGCGAGCAGTTGCGAACGCTGTTGCGCAGTCAGGCCTACAAATTTGTTTTTCGTGGCCGAGGCTTCCCCTTTGTGGCGGAGGATCGCCTGCTCCCGGGTTGTGGAGGCGCCGTCGTGCATCAGGCGGCCGCGGGTCCGCAATCCCCATAGCGGAACGGTCCGCAGTTTGTTTCTGGTGTCGGGAGGACCGTTCTGCACAATGCCATCGCCGGTTCCGATGTCATGGAGCAGAAAGTCGCCGTAGGGGTGGATCACTTTACCGCCGAGAGCGTCGGGCACGGTGAAGGTTCCACCGTTGATTACGGTGCCGACGGGCGCGGTGGTGATGGATGCGACGTGGCACATGGCACAGCCGATCTGGGAGAAGATCTGTTGTCCGGCCTGGGCGTCGGGTGTGGCTAGCAGTACGTCATCGACCGGCGGCGCCAGGGTACCGCGAATGAACGTAGCGAACTGATCGATGTCGTTGTCAACATCTTCGGGATCGGTCGTGGTCTTGCACACCTGAGTGAGGTCGACAGGGTTGAAACGGTTAGTGATGCCCTGCTCATTCAGATAGGCATCCGACGAGAAGGAAAGCAGGCTGGCGTGCTGATTCTTCCAGCCGAAACGGCCGCCCCGCAGTACCGCCCCTTCAAACACGGGAACGGTGATGAATTCGCCGTGGATTTTGCCTTTGCTCAGCGCGGACTGCTGCGCCGCAATATTCTGTAGAGTCGAATCGTCGATGGCTTCGATGAAACCATCTCCCAGAATGCTCAGGGACATTCGAAAAGTGCGGACGTTCTCCGCCGTGGGTACTCGTTCCTGTGCTTCCGGGCAAACTGCGCGGTCGTTGGCAAGTGAACGATTGGGGACGGAGTCTTGTCCGTGGTTGATCAGCATGGTGGGGTTCACGAAGTTTCCGCCGTTGTCGAGGTGGCCCATACGAAACTCCGCGATCTGGCTGCTTCCACCAGTGACGGGATTCTGATGGCAGTCGGCGCAGGACCGGGCGTTGAAGATCGGGCCCAGACCCTTGTCGATGCCATCGGACTCCTCAAAGGTGGCCTGGGTGGCGCCAAAGGCGGCGTTGTCGACGAGGCCATTGCCTTTGCTTTGGCTGCCGGGATTATCGCTGAAAGTCGGGGTTTCGAAGCCGGTAGGGGCTTCGTTTAGCGATTGATGATTTCTGCGAGCGACAGCGGCAGGCAATACCACTAATGCTGCGACCAACATTGGCGCAGCGACTCGTTTCCATGTTTTCATTGTTCTCTCCAAGCAGAGGGTGGCCAGACCCCAAGAAAGAAGTACGGTTGCACGGAAGGGTGAAGGAGTGCGGTGCCCCCTTCCCCATTGTTCGGCCCAGCATCGACGAAGGTCGACAAAAGCGCCCCCCGTGCGAATGGGAAAGCACGTCTGGCGGCCCATTCACGCGTTTTGCCTTTTTGGATTCCGTCTAAGCTGCGGGCACTTTATGCATTGTCGAGGGCGTGTGCAAGAGAGAAGTAGTACATCAGGGAATAAGAAGTGCAGACAATAGTTACTCGTACGAACGGCCAAGGGATCTCGGTGAGATCGGACAGTAACAATGTTAGTAACTTGGTTTTGGTATTGTGGCACAACTTGTAGCAGCCGTTCGAGATTCGGAGCACCGATTGTAAGCGTGAATTCTTATGTTCGAACCATTACATAACGGGGCGGTTTGAAAAAACGGATGGCGCCGCAGAAAAGCGCCGAAACGCGAACGTATCCAACGACGCAACGGTCCGACTGAAATCAGGCCCTCCCGTTAACGTATCTCGGACGCCCTCTATTCGTAGCGCAGGCTTTCGACAGGATCGAGCTGTGCGGCGCGGCTCGCAGGAAGAGTGCCAAAGATGATGCCGACCAGCGACGACACCACGATCGCAATAATGGCCGATAGGCCGGAGATGGGAATTCGATATTCGGTGAAAAAGCGGACTGAGAAGGGAATGGCGAGACCGATGAAGATTCCAATCAGGCCGCCGATCAGAGAGATCAGAACGGCTTCCGACAAAAACTGAAAACGGATTTCGCGATTGGTCGCGCCGATGGCTTTGCGGATACCAATTTCGCGGATGCGCTGGCTGACCGTGGCCAGCATGATGTTCATGATTCCGATGCCGCTGACCAGCAGCACTACGAGCGCCACGGCCAACAGAATCATCGTGAGGGCGTTCGCCGTCTTGTCCGCGACCGCGACCAGTTGCGTAAGGTTTTCGACTTTATAAACCGACTCGGGGCGGTGGCGCGACTGGATGACTCTCTCAATCTGGGCGGTGACAGGGAGCACCATGGACGCGTCCGTGGTGGAAAAATAAATCTGCTTCACTGTGGGTGTGTCCTGGAAATATCGGATCACCGAGTAGGGAATGAGCATGGTATTGTCGGTCACTTCGGATTGTCCGAAGGTGTCGACCCGCTCCCGAAAAACGCCTACGATCGTGAACGGCAGGCCGCTGAGCTTAATCGTCTTGCCCAGCGCGGCATCCGGCGATCCGTAGAGTTGCTGGGCCAGACTCTGGGTGACGATGCCAACCTTGTTGTGAGCCTGAGAGTCCTGCTTGTCGAAGAAGCGTCCGGAAAGCACGACCAGATTGCGCACTTGCAGATACTCGGGATAAACGCCAAGAATCTGGAGGTCGCGCTCCTTGCCGTTTCCGACGGGGACGCGTTCGCTCATAGGCACTACCGGAGAAGCGGCTGCGATGCCGGAAACCTGCTCCTGCACCGCATGCATGTCGTCGATGGTGAGCGGGTCAATGCCGGTGTTGGTGATACGCTGACCGCCGCTTTCGTATTCGGCGTAAATCAGGTTGGCGCCGATAGCCTGAATCTGGTTGAGGATGTATTGCTTCCCGGTCAAGCCGATGGTTGTGACCAGAATGAGCGACGCCGTGCCAATGACCATGCCGAGAGCAGTAAGCGCGAAGCGAACCTTGTTGCTCATGAACGTTTCGTAGGCAAAGCTGAAGATCTCACCGACCGCGAGGTAGTTGCGGCCGTTCGATGTGGAGGCGGTGGCCATCTCTCAGGTTAGATGCTACGGAGAGTTGGCGGACCCTGCAAGCGTTCGCTGAGATTTCGGCGCGCGCCGATATTGACCGCAGCTTCGGGCGGCAGGTATTCTCCGAGTTTCCCGGTTGTTCCAGCCCGCGTGGAATCAGCCGCAGAAGAGGCGCTTCTGACAATCAGACGGATCGCGGGACTACTGGCCCTGACGGCGATGGCGCTGCTGATCCACGGCTATCATCCGTATGCCGAGGATGCGGAAATCTATCTTCCCGGCGTTCTGAAAATCCTCAATCCAGCTTTGTTTCCGGCGAATGCGGAATTTTTTGGCGCGCACGCCAACTACTCTTTGTATCCCGAGTTGGTCGTTGCCTCGGTGCGGGTCACGCACCTGGCGCTGCCCTGGGTCGCTTTTCTTTGGCAGTTGTCATCGATCTTTCTGCTGTTGGTCGGGAGTTGGCGGCTGGCGTCAGTGTTGTTCGAGCAGGAGAGAGCACGATGGGCGGCCGTAGCCCTCATGGCGACGCTGCTGACCTTGCCCATCGCGGGGACAGCGTTGTACGTCCTTGACCAGTACTTGAATCCGCGCAATCTGGCGGCGTTCATGGCGGTGTTTGCGGTGGCGGAGGTTTTGCGACGCAAATATCTGGCGGCCGTGGCGTGGCTCGCGATGGCAGCGGCTGTGCATCCGCTCATGTCGAGTTTTGCGATTGCCTTTTGCGTGTGGCTGGCGGCGCTCGACCGTTACCGGCCTCGGGTATTGGGATTAGTGGCCTTACTTCCCTTTGGCTTATTCGATCCCGCCCCGCCGGCCTATCACGAGGTTGCACTGCGGCAGTCCTACTTTTTTGTTTTGCGGTGGGAGTGGTACGAGTGGCTGGGTTTGATCGGCCCTCTACTGCTTTTCTGGTGGCTGGCGCGGTTCGCTCGGCGGGATGGGATGGAGAAAATAGAATTGGTCTCGCGAGCGATGATCCCCTACATCCTGGTGGCGACCGTGGCAGCGGTAGTGCTTTCGATCCCCCCTCGATTCGAAGCCCTGGCGCGGTTTGAGCCTTTACGGTGTCTGGCTCTCGCATACATGTTGCTGATCGTTATCGGCGGAGGATTGCTGGGCCAGTACGTACTTCAAGGTCGGGTCTGGCGCTGGGTTGTGTTGTTCGTTCCCATCAGCGCGGGCATGTACATTGCCCAGCGACAGATTTTTCCGGCGAGCGCGCATGTCGAGTGGCCTTGGGCGCAGACGCGTAATCCGTGGGCGCAGGCGTTTGATTGGGTTCGCGCAAATACGCCGTCCGACGCGCTGTTCGCTCTCAATCCGCGACATATGGAATTGCCCGGCGAAGACGAGACCGGATTTCGCGCGCGAGCTCAGCGCAGCATGCTGGCGGACGCGGTGAAGGACAAAGGAGCGGCCTCGGCCTTTCCTCCGCTGTCGGCGCAGTGGCTGGAGCAGTTCCGCGATCAGCAGAATTGGGAGCAGTTCCAGAAAGACGACTTCGAGCGGCTACGAAAGAAATACGGCGTCAGCTGGATTATCGTCGAGCAGCCAGGACCGGCGGGGCTGGAATGTCCCTATCAGAATTCGGCGGTGAGAGTGTGTCGGCTGTAATAAGACCGGTTGTGGATCGAAGGTGCTCTCACCCGCGTTGTGATGCTGCCCGGACCCCGCCGTTGTAGTAAGTCTCGGCCCCGGTCTCCAGAGTTTTTCCTTCGTTGCTGAAGATAGCGCTGTGCATGAGGCCGGCGCGTTCCAGGGCGAAACGCAGCGTGGTTTCGACCACTCCCATCCCATACTCGACGCTCCGCCGAAAATTAATGGAGGAGGCTTCTTCGAAATACTTAGTCGGGCACGAGACCTCGCCGATACGGTAACCAAAATGCACGCATTGCGCCAGCATCTGATTGTCGAAGACGAAGTCGTCGCTGTTTTCGCGGAGCGGCAGGCGGGTCAGGATTTCGCGGCTGAAGGCGCGATAGCCGGTGTGATACTCCGAGAGCTTGATCCCCAGGAATATGTTTTCGAAAGCGGTGAGCAGGCGATTGGCGACGTATTTATAGAACGGCATGCCACCGCGAAGCGCGGTGCCGCCGATAATGCGCGAGCCCAGTACGACGTCGTACACGCCATAGGCCACCATGCTGGCGAGCGCCGTTACCAACAGCGGCGTGTACTGATAATCGGGATGCACCATGATCACGACATCGGCTCCGGCGGCCAGGGCTTCGCGATAGCAGGTTTGCTGGTTGCGTCCGTAGCCGTAGTTGCGGTCGTGAACGTAGTACTGAAGGCCAAGGCGCTGCGCGATGTCGACTGTGCGATCGGAACTGTGGTCGTCGACCAGAATGCGGATATCAACCAGGTCGGGGAGTTCGTGGACGGTTGCTTCCAGCGTCTTTTCCGCGTTGTAGGCGGGTAGCACCACGGCGATGCGCTTGCCGTTGATCATGAGGGAATTCCGGTTTCTGGTTACTTAGATAATAACCGCCGGGCGCGGACTCGCAAAGCCCCCGCCTCTTGCTAGAATTAAAAGACCGAGCGAACGCACCGTCGAAGTGAGGTTTCACTTCCGCAATCTGACTTCTGACTTCTGCAATCGCATTACCCATGGCCCCACGCACTCTATTCGAAAAAGTTTGGGACGCCCACCTGGTGACCGCGCCGGAGGGACAGTCGGCGCTGCTTTATATCGACCTGCACCTGGTGCACGAAGTGACGTCGCCGCAGGCGTTTGATGGTCTACGAGCTAACGGGCGTCGAGTCCGTCAGCCGCTGCGCACGGTAGCGACTGTGGATCACAACATCCCCACGACGCCGCGCGGGCTACCGATTCTGGACCCGATCGCCGGCAAGCAGATAGAAGCGCTGCAAAAAAATTGCCGCGAGTTTGGGGTTCCCCTGTTTGACATGGACTCGCCGGATCAGGGCATCGTGCACGTGATTGGGCCGGAGTTGGGCATTACGCAGCCGGGAATGACGATCGTCTGTGGTGACAGCCATACGTCGACGCACGGCGCGTTCGGTTCCCTGGCGTTCGGCATCGGGACATCGGAGGTCGAGCATGTGCTGGCCACACAGTGCCTCCCACAGAAAAAACCGAAGACGATGCAGATTGAAGTGCGCGGCAAACTGCCGGAAGGCGTGACCGCAAAAGACCTGGCGCTGGGGATCATTGGACGCATCGGCACCGACGGCGCCACGGGACACGTCATCGAGTACACCGGCGAAGCGGTTCGCGGGCTCTCGATGGAAGGCCGCATGACGCTGTGCAATATGAGCATCGAGGCGGGCGCGCGGGCCGGAATGATCGCGCCGGATGAGACGAGCTTTGCCTATGTCAAGGGTCGGCGCTTTGCACCACGGGGAAAAGATTGGGAAGACGCAGTGGCATCATGGCGGGTGCTAGCGACCGATCCGGGTGCGAAGTACGATCGCGTAGTCGAAATCGACGCGGCGTCGCTCGCGCCTTTCGTGACGTGGGGAACGAATCCGGGGATGGTTGCGCCGGTGACGGCGCGCGTCCCGGAGTTGGTGAGTTTCGCGCAGGAGTCTGATCGCCGCGCGGTAGAGCAGGCCCTGGTCTACATGGATTTGCAGCCCGGTACCCCCATCGAGCAGATCGCGATCGATCGCGTGTTTATCGGATCGTGCACCAATTCACGCATTGAAGACCTGCGGGCGGCGGCACGGGTGGCACAGGGACATCATGTGAACCCGAAAGTGCGGGCGATGGTCGTTCCGGGATCGCAGGCGATCAAGCACGCGGCCGAAAAAGAAGGGCTGGACCGCATTTTTGTGGAAGCCGGATTTGAATGGCGCGAATCGGGATGTTCGATGTGTCTGGGAATGAATCCCGACATCCTGCAACCCGGCGAACGCTGCGCTTCGACCAGCAACCGCAACTTTGAAGGACGGCAGGGACGCGGCGGGCGGACGCATCTGGTGAGTCCGATGATGGCGGCGGCGGCGGCGATTGCCGGGCACTTTACGGATATACGGGATTGGAAATTTGAGTCGTGAGCACGGGGAGAATGCCCTGCGGCGGCGCTGGGGAGGAACTTCGCTCAGGATGACAGTGGTTTTGGGCTTTCGCCATGCAGCCATTTCGAAAACATACCGGCCTTGTGGTCCCGCTGGATCGGGTGAATGTGGATACCGATCAGATCATCCCCAAACAGTTTCTGAAGCGCATCGAGCGTACAGGCTTCGGAGAATTTCTCTTCTACGATTGGCGATTTGCCGGGGACGGCACGAAGAAAGCTGATTTTGTTCTGCACGATCCGCGCTACGGGAATGCAACGGTGATGGTGGCGGGAAAGAATTTCGGCTGCGGTTCGTCTCGTGAGCATGCGGTGTGGGCGCTGGCAGATTACGGATTTCGAGTGGTGATTGCATCGTCGTTTGCCGACATTTTCGCTAATAACAGTCTGAAAAATGGTCTGCTCACGGTGACTCTTGCCGAAGAGCAGGTCGCCGAGATCATGCGACGGACGGGGAAAACGCCAGATTACGGTCTGTCGATCGATTTGGAAAAGCTGACTGTTGAAGATAGTGCGGGGTTTTCGGCCAGCTTCGCCATGGACGAATTCGCGCGCCATTGCCTGTTGAATGGGCTGGATGACATCGGGCTGACGCTGCAGCATGAGGCCGAGATTGCGGCGTACGAGGTGAAGCATCCTGTGCGTAGGGCGATGCTGTCAATCCCGCGATCCTTTGGTGGTTGACGTTGGAAGGGTCAAATCCTGGTCTGGCCTTGTTTCGCAGACGTGTTTACAGGGTCTCGCTTCGGCGAGGCCCTTTGTATTTTCACAGCAACGCCTGACCACATCCTGACGTGAACGCCCCGCAGGTTGTAAACTCTTGAGTTTCACCCGTACCTCCCGGAGTCGAACGTGAAGAAATTATCTTCCCTGATTTTCGTAGTGCTGGCCATGCTCGCCACGCTTTCCGCGCAGTCCACCACGCCTCCCAAGCAGCTGACCATCGATGCCATCTTCTCCGAAGGCGGGCTGACGGGGCGCGCTCCGGAGACGGTTAAGTGGAGCCCAGACGGAACCAAGGTTTCCTTCGTGCAGCGCGACGACAGCGGAGAGCACGGCGAACTCTGGTATGTGGATACCACGACTGGAGAGAAGAAGGTTCTGGTCAGCGAGAGCAAACTCGCGCAACTTTCGCCGCCGCTCAGCAAGATCAAGGATGAACGCGAGAAGGAGAGGGTCACGCGTTATCACGTCGCGGCGTATCTCTGGTCGCCGGACTCCAAGCATCTGCTCTTCGATTCGCAGGGACAACTCTGGTATTTCGATCTGGATACAGGCACCGGCGTTCAGCTCACTTCGTCGGCGGACCCGAGCGACGATCCGAAGTTTTCGCCTGACGGCAAGCGACTGGCTTACGTTCGCAAGCACAATGTCTATGTACATCCGGTTTCCGGCGAAGGCGAGACTCAGGTGACACGCGATGAAAGCCAGGACAAGGATAAGGATAAAGACAAGAGTGATAAAGAAGACACCATCCTGAACGGCGAAGTGGATTGGGTATACGCCGAGGAGTTGTCGGTACGCAGCAATTATTTCTGGTCGCCGGAGGGCCGTGACATCCTCTATTTGCAGATGGACGAGACGCGCGTGCCCACGTATCCCATCGTCGACTGGATGCCGACGCATCCCCACGTCGATGCCGAGAAATATCCGAAGGCGGGAGATCCGAATCCGGTGGTGCGGCTGGGAGTAGTAGGAAGCGGCGGCGGAAAGACACGCTGGATCAAGCTTACCGACGACGAGGACACCTACGTGCCCCGCTTCGGCTGGATTCGCGAAGGCTGGGCCTGGGCCGAAGTCTTGAATCGCAAGCAGGACACGATGGACTTGTACTTTATCGAAACCAAATCGGGGAAAGCGCGTAAAGTGCTCACCGAATCGGTTCCCGACGCATGGGTCAACGTCGACGACAATTTTCGTATTTTGAAATCGGGGGACCGCTTTCTCTGGACCAGTTGGCGCGACGGACACACCCACATCTATCTCTACAGTTTCGACAAACAGGACCTGAGCCGGGCGGATGTGAAGCTCGAACGACAGGTGGAGAGCGGCGACTACGAAGTGCTGGAAATCGGCGGCGTGGACGAACAATCAGGCACAGTCTACTTCTCCGCCAACAAGGGCGATCCGCGGCGGGTGCAACTGTTTTCCGCCAAGCTCGACGGCTCGGGAATGCAAGCGCTCTCTACGGAAGAGGGGAGCACGACGGGCGATTTTTCCGATGATGCGAAGCATTACGTGGAAACCCACTCCGACACATTGCAAACGCCGCGCCTTTCCGTGTGCGCGATCGGCGGCTCGTGTCAGAAAATCTGGGAAGCGCACGACGTAGCCGATTACAACCTGGTCGCGCCCAAGTATCTGGAGTTCAAGGCGGACGACGGCACCACGCTCTATGGTTCTCTGACACTGCCACCCAATGTGGATTCCAATCAGAAGCTGCCCCTGATCGTGTACGTGTACGGGGGCCCCGCTGGACAGACGGTTCGCAAGGCCTGGGGCGGCACCACCGAACTGTTTCACCAGATGTTAGTGAAAGAAGGATTCGCTATCTTCACCGTCGATAATCGCGGTACTCCGAACCGCGGGAAGAAATTCTCCGCGGCCCTGCGTGGACAATTTGGCGGCGTCGAACTGAAGGATCAGCTCTCGGCCCTCGATCAACTGGAGCCACAGTTTCCGCAACTCGATCCCACCCGTGTCGCATTCTGGGGATGGTCGAACGGCGGGTCCATGACGCTTTATGGGCTGACCCACTCCAGCCGCTTCAAGGCTGGAATCTCGGTGGCTCCAGTCACCAGCCAGCGCAATTACGATTCGATCTACACCGAGCGCTACATGGGACTGCCCAAAGATAATGCGCGGGGTTACGACGATTCCATCGTCAGCGCAGCGGGCAATCTGCATGGATCGCTCTTTCTGGCGCACGGCACCAGCGACGACAATGTGCATTTTCAGAACACCGTCCAGATGACGGACGCGCTGATCAAAGCCGGCAAGGTATTCCGGCTGATGATCTATCCCAACAAGACGCACGGAATTTCGGGAACGGCAGCGCGCACGCATTTGTTTCACCTGATGGACGATTTCTGGAATAAAGAGCTGAAGTAGCACAAAGCTCCCAGCTCTCAGCTGGCAGGTAAATCTTTCGAGCGCTGAGCATTTCCTGAGAGCTGAGAGCTTGGAGCTGAGAGCTTCCTTATGCATCGAACCACTCTTGGCGACTTCGAACTTACGGTGGTTTCGGATGGAACTTATCATCTCGACGGGGGCGGCTTTTTCGGCGTCGTGCCGAAGGCGCTTTGGTCGAAGAGAGTCGCGGCCGACGAACAGAACCGGGTCGCCGCGGGACTTAACTCGCTGCTGGTGCGCACCGGAAGCAAGAACATCCTGATCGAGACCGGGATCGGCAATAAGCTTTCCGAAAAAATGGTTCGGATCTACGGGCAGCCGGCCGGATTGCTGGACAATCTGCGCCTCGCCGGGTTTGGGCCCGAGGATATCGACATCGTCATCAACACTCACCTGCACTTCGATCATTGCGGGTGGAATACGTTCCGCCAGGAAGGCAAGATTTGCCCGACATTCCCGCGCGCGAAGTACTATGCGCCTGAAGGAGAATGGCAATACGCGCGCCATCCCAGCGAACGCGACGCCATCAGCTTTATCGCGGAAAACTACGACCCGCTGGTGGACAGCGGCAGGATGACGCTGCTCAAGGGAGGCGAGGAAATTGTTCCCGGTATTTCCGTGAGAATGTTTCCTGGCCACACGGCCCACATGCAGGGCGTAATCGTTCGGAGTGGTGGGCAGACGGCTTGCTACATATCCGATTTGATTCCGACGATCGCGCACCTCGACCTGACATGGGGCATGTCGTTCGACTTGTATCCGCTACAAACCATCGAGAGCAAGAAGCAGTACTACGCGGAGGCGATTCCGGAGCGATGGCTGACGGTATTTACTCACGACGCGCAGACACCATGGGCCTACATCGAGAGCGGAGAGAAAGGCCGGCCGGTGCTCGCGAGGATCCCCTAAGAACTATGGTTGCCGCTCAGTCCCGTTCCCACCTGCTGCCCGCTTCCATCCGCATCCCCGCGCCTGATCCCGGACCCGAGCCGGACTCGCGGTTCTTCTTCCAGTCGGCTTCCGTAAGCACCGGAATGGCTTCCTGTTTACTCTTCTTGAGGCCAGCATTGATGGCGGGCAACTCTTTCTGCGTCAACTTTTGGAAGTCTCCGATGACGTCTTCCAGTTCGTGGGCCAGGGAATCGGCGCGCGCGGCCTGGTATTCAGTGGGACGTCCTTCATAGCCGTTGACTTCGCCGTAGAGTTGTCCGAGAAGTTCGCGGATACGTTCTTCGCCGGTAATGGCGCCGCCTTCTTTGGTGGCGACGATCTTTGAACGTATTTCATCGCATTTGGCGGCCAGTTGCTGCAACTGCGCCCGCAGCGGACTCTTCTCCGGTAGTTTTGCTGAGCGCTCGTTGGCGGCGTTGCGTACGCCTTCGAGGGCGTCGACCGAGTAGGTCATGTGTTCGATCGTTTTGTAGATCTTCATCGTGAGATCGAACTGCGCCTTGCGGTCCTCTAACGAGTACTTGGCGCGCGGATCGAGTACGACGTTTAGCTTTTCCGTGTACACGTTGTCGCCTTTGGTCATCTTCACGGTGTAGACGCCAGGCAACACGCGGGGTCCCTGGGCCGCTTCGAACAGCGCGGTAGCCGCGGGAGGAACAGCGGGCGCTTTGATGCGCATCGACCAACTGGCGCGGTTCAGGCCGCGGTGTTTGCTGCCGGTGATGTTATCGACTACTTTGCCGTTCTCGTCGAGCAACTCGATTTTCAAGTCGCCGAAGATGTGGCGGCTGCGCTGATAGTAGGTGATCTGTGCGTCGTCGGGACGGCTGCGGCCGGTGAAGCTTTCGTCGCCTTCGGGCCATCCGCCGTTCACCTGAAAGTACTGCACAACCGGCTTGCCGGCAATAAGCGCGGCTTCCTTGGACATTAGATCGGGGGTCAAAGCTCGCCAGGGAGAGATGTCGTCGATGATCCAGATGCCGCGGCCGTGCGTTGCCAGAACCAGATCGCTTTCGCGCGTCTGGACAACGATGTCGCGCACCCCTACCGCCGGGAAATTGCTCCCTTTGTATTGCGCCCAGTGCTGGCCTCCATCCACGGAAATCCAAAGGCCGAATTCGGTGCCCAGGAACAGCAGACTGGGATTGACGGTGTCTTCCTTGATTACGTGAGCGTAGCCACGGACATGGCTGCCTTCCACGGGAAGCGCGGTCCAGGTGTGGCCGTAGTCGGTGGTTTTGTAGACGTAGGGCTTGAGGTCGCCATAGGTATGGCGGTCGAAGGTGGCATAGGCCGTGCCTTCGTCGAAACGACTGGCCTCGACGGTGGAGACCCAGGAATTCTTCGGCAAATCCGGAACGTTGCCCACCACATTGGTCCAGTTCTTGCCGCCATCGCGAGTGATCTGGACATTGCCGTCGTCGGTGCCCACCCAGATGACTTGCCCATTTTTCGGCGACTCGGAAATCGAGTAAATCGTGGTGTGCATTTCCGCAGCCGAGTTATCGACAGTAATGCCACCGGATTCTTCCTGCTTCTGCTTCTCGGGATCGTTGGTGGTCAGGTCGGGAGAGATGCGGTCCCAGGACTGCCCGTGATCGCGGGATCGGAACAGGAATTGCGCCCCGATATAGAGCGTGCCTTTTTCGTTGGGACTCATGTGGATCGGAGTGTTCCAGTTGAAGCGGAGCTTCTTCTCGCCGTAGTTCGGCAAGGGCTTGATGCTGCGGGTTTCGTGGGTGTGGCGGTTGACGCGGCCAATTTCTCCGCCTTGCGCTTCGGCATAGATGTAGTCGGGATCGGAGGGGTCCTCGAACATCCAGAAACCGTCGCCGCCGTACATATTTTCCCAACGCGAATTGGTGATGCCACCGGGATAGGAGGAGTCGCCGACCCAGGCGGCGTTGTCCTGCAATCCGCCGTAGACGTGATAGGGATCGGAGTTATCGGTGCTCACGTGGTAGAACTGCGAAATCGGCAGGTTGACCTGGTGCTTCCACAGGTTGCCGCCGTCGTGGCTGACCCATAGGCCGCCATCGTCTGCGGCGATCACGACGCTGGGATTGTTTGGATTGATCCAGACGTCGTGGAAATCTCCATGCGCTCCGCCGGAGACGCGGTTGAAACTCTTGCCGCCGTCGGTGCTCAGCAGGAGGATGAGATCCGGTTTGAAGATGCGGTTTTCATCCTTCGGATCTACGATCAGGTTGCCGAAATAAAATGGACGCCAGATCACGTAGTTGCTGGCGTCGAGGCGAGTCCAGGTTGCGCCACTGTCGTCGGAACGATAGAGCGCGCTTTTCTTGGCTTCGATGTTCGCGTAAACGACGTTCGGCTTGGAAGGGGCTACGGCAACGGCGATGCGTCCCCAGGGTTTTTCGGGAAGGCCTTTGGCGTTGCTGTCGGTGATTTCGGACCAGTGGTCGCCGCCATCGCTGGATTTGAAAAGGCCGCTTCCGGGACCGCCGGAGCGGAACGTCCATCCCTGGCGACGGAAGTCCCAGGTCGAAGCGTAGATTGTTTTCGGCTCGGCCACACTTCTGCTCATCATGCCGCATCCGGTGGATTCGTTAGCGCCGGCCAGTACTTTCTTCCAGGTCTTGCCGCCGTCGCTGGTTTTGAAGACGCCGCGCTCGTCGTTGTCATTCCAGAGATGCCCGACGGCGCAGACCAAAACGCTGTTGCTGTCGGTGGGATCGACGAGGATCTTCGCGATGCGCTCGCTGTCTTTGAGGCCGACGTTAGTCCAGTTCTCGCCGCCGTCGGTGGACTTGTAAACGCCGTCGCCAACCGAAACCGTGTTGCGCGTCCAGGGCTCACCGGTGCCCACCCAAACGGTTTTCGGATTGGAGGGATCGATCGCCACCGCGCCGATGGACTGCACGCTCTCGCGGTCAAACACGGGCTTGAAGGTGGTGCCGCCGTTCACCGACTTCCACACTCCACCACTGGCGGATCCTACGAAGACAGTGATGCGTCCCTTCTCTTCCACGGCGTCCACGGCGGCGATGCGGCCGCTCATCGTGGCGGAGCCGATGTTGCGGGCCGGAAGCCCCGACACCGTCGCGGCGTCGAACCGGTAGCTGGGCTGGGCGAAAGCCAGCGGCCCACACAACAGGGCAAGAACCATCCATTTCGTCAGATTCGTCGGGAGCGGGAAGCAATTGCGGAGCACATTCATTTTTTGAAATCCTTTTTGCAATACGGAAATTTCGTTCCTGCGGATGCGATGGACTTTTAGCTGCTTCATTTCTTGTCGACGGCCGGTTTGGCGGCCTTCAGCGATGCCGGCAAGGCGAAATCGACGGGGTCGATCGCAACATTAGCTTCCATCTTCTCCACCGTTAGGGTCTGCGCCCCGGGGTTGTTCTTCGTTCCGACCGCAATCGAAAAGGGATACATCACGCCGTTTACCGGCTTGTACGATCCCAGATCGACGATGCGTTCCCGGATGGAGCCGCGAATGGACTGCTGAATCTCTTTGCGGATTTCGATAAACGTATCGGGATCGAGGTAGTAGTAGATGATGTCGCCGTTTTTCAGCGTGACTTTGAGTCGAAGGGCGTCGTCGCCGTCGACGACGTCGTGTCCCAGAAATTCAACGGTGTTCCCTTTTTCTTTGTAGTCGACCAGCGGGCCGTCGAAGTCGGAGTCGAGCTGCATGTCGCGTAGGTCGTCTTCGCCCATGAGTTCGGGATCCTTGTGGCCCTGGAAAGGCTGAATCTGCCAGCCGGCAGCGCCGTCATAGGCCTGGACGGCGGTCATGCCCTGCAGGGTGAGAGTTTCCCGGACCAGGTTGGGACGCTCGTTTTCCTGAGTGGCCTTGGCGATAAATCCGCCCCCGAGATCAAATCGGGCGGTGTAGCGGATACTCTTAATCGCCTTGATCTTGTCCATCCCGCCTTTGGCCTGGATGTTCTTGTCGACCAGTTCGTCGGCGGTTTGAGTGCGGGCAATAATGCTGAGACATGAGAGAGCGAGCAGCACAAGTACTGCATGACGCATGGAGCGGACTCCTGTTTTAAGGGGCTGAGACCCGGGGAAAACAAAGACACACTACTGTACTCGGTAGTAGACGTGTCTGCCAAGACGGGGTGAGCGGGAAAAGTGGGGGTGGGTCTCCACACTTAAGAGCGCTGTCACCCTGAGCGGAGCAAAAATTTCGCGAAGCGAAGTTCTTCCGAAGTCGAAGGGCCCCTGTCAAGCACGCATGCTTAGCGCGGTGTCAGGGTGTTCTCCCCGCGTCCGCTGCATTGTATTAGCCGACGAGGATACGGGGAGAATGCCTCGGAGCCTATCGGGTGGATAAGGAGCGTAGGGTCCTTCGGACTACACATCGTCACCGGCTTCGCCGATGACGATGTTGCGCTCAGGATGACATTTTTGGAGGTTTACTCCGGAACCCGCGTATGCCGAACTACTTCGCTGCGGACTTCATCTGGAGACCGCACTTCAAGCTCTTTCGGCGCGGCCACGATCTCAGCGTTGCCGCCGCGGACGAAGCCGCGGACTTCTCCAGTCTGGGCGTCGCGCAGCATGAGGACGGGATAACGGTCGGCGTCCCAGACGATCTGCATTTGGCCGTCGGGGAGATCCTGCATGTGAACCGTGTTCTGAAATTCAGCCGCGGGCGCAGTCGAAACGTTGCGATGAGCCAGTTCCTGACCGCCGGACTTTACGTGCATCGTCTGCATCGCGGCCAGAATCTCGGGCTGAAGGGGAACCACGAACGAGAACATCTGTACTGAGCCGTCTTCGCGTCCGTCCGCTACCTCTGGAGCGTCAAAGCTGACGCTGGCGAGAACGCGGCCCATGGAATCGCGCGCCTCCCATGTGTATGGACCGGGCGTCGCCAGGCTCTTGTTGGCGGGAACCCGGAATGCCGGCTCCAGCGTGACTGCGCCGTTTTCAATCCGTCCCCAGATCAACAGTCCATCGCCGCTGGGAGGAACCATGTCGGCACCATTCACGATGATACCGATGGCACTGTTCTGTCGGAACGTCAGTTCGTTCTTATAGACATAGTCGCTGATCCAGACCGGCGAACAATAGCTCATGATGTCTACGTAGGCGGATGGTCCCTTGATGTTGCTGCTGGAAGCGAAGACATCCCATCCGGGCACGCCGATAATCGCTCCGGGATAGGGATAGTTGGGATCGGGTCCCGCGGGATTCCCGCAGGGACTGTGCTTGTCTCCAAAGTTGTGGCCCTCTTCGTGGGCGAGGACGCTGGGGAAGCTGCCGGTAACATCCCAGCCGATGGCCGCAGGCGCTCCAATCCAACCCAGACCGGCTACCCCGCTGCTGTAGGTGGTGTGGACCGCGCCAAAGTAATATCGGTCGGTGGCTCCATCGGCGCTGCGCTTGGCGGTTACTTCGTTAAGAACCGTGTCCCAGCTTCCGTCACTGTCGTCGCTCTTGAGAGTGGTCACGCTGGAGTTCATCGTGCTTCCCACTGTGACATCGATGACATCCGGGACGGGGTGAATGCGCTTGGCGAAATCGACCCAATCGGCGGCGGTGCGTCCGCTTCCGGTTACGTTGCCCACATTGCCGTCACCGGTGTGGACGGGGATGAGCGTAACTTTCCACGTCTTCAACGCACGTACGTCAAGGTTCTGGCTGAAGGTGTTGTTGGTCTCGTCGGCTTCGGGGATTGCGTTAGTGGGATCTACCGTGGCGACGACCTGCGTTCCGGTTTGTATCCATGAGGATGAAACCGCTGCGTTCCAGGACGCGGTTGCGTTGGCCGGATCGATCGTGAGCGGCACGGACGATCCGCCGGCATTGATGGTCAAGGTGTTGGTGACGCCGCCCTTGATGAAATCGACTTTCACTTGTGGGGTCGCAGTATTGGTCTGGTTCGCTTTCACGAACACACGTACCCACGCGCTGCGGTTCTGCACCAGGGGCACGACCGGATTGGGATACTCCTGCGTCGCTTGCGTGACGTAGAGGCCTTCGATGCTGAGGTCGAGCGTGGCTCCGCCGGTCGTCACCGTGAAGTTGCCGGCCGAGGTGGCGGTGCCGCTGGAGGTCGTTACGGTGATTTTGCCGGTGGTCGATCCGGTGGCGACGGTGGCTGTGATCTGCGTGCCACTGTTGACCGTGAAGCTGGACGCGGCGGTGCCGTTGACTTTAACGGATGACACGTTGGTGAAGTTCGCGCCCGTAATGACGACCGCGGTGCCGACCGGACCGCTTCCGGGATTGAACGAAGAGATCGTCGGCGCGGGAGCGTTCACCGTAAAGCTATTGCTGGAAAGAACGGTGCCGACGGGCGTGGTGACGCTGATCTTGCCGGTGGTAGTGCCGTTGGCGACAGTGGCCGTAATCTGGGTGGCGCTATTGACCGTAAAGCTCGCGGCGGTGGAGTTGAATTTCACGGACGTCGCGCCGGTGAAGTTGGTTCCGGTGACCGCAACTGAGGTTCCGGCTACGCCGCTGGTCGGAGTGAAGCCGGAAATTGTCGGCGGGTCAGTGACGGTAAAGTTGGCGGACGAAGTGGCCGTGCCGCCAGCGGTGGTGACCGCGATTTTGCCGGTGCTCGATCCGTTGGCGACGGTAGCGGTGATCTGGGTCGCGCTGTCGACGGAGAAGACGCCGGCGGCTTTGCCGTTGAAAGTCACGGAGGTGGCGCCGGTAAAATTGGAGCCGGTCATTACAACGATGGTCCCGGCAGGACCGGAAGCGGGGGCGAAGCTGGCAATTGTCGGGGCGGGCTTCGGGTTGTTGCCGTTGTTGGATGCCGCGCTGCCGCAGGCCGCCATTACGGATGCCAATGCGATCGAGATAACAGCCAGCGCCCATTGGCGAGGGCGAGTCGAAGGCCTGACTCCGACTAACTCATTGATATATAAGGACAATGTTTGGCGAGACCCAGTCATTTCCAGTGGAAGCATCTCTACATTGTTGGGGGTTAGGCGGTCTGGCTCAAGGGTGCTTGAGTGCTAAGACTTTCGGGGCTTACGTTGGTCGGACACCCTTGACTGACGCCCTTTGGACTGTTTTCCGATCGACACACAACCTTAAAACGGTATCCGAGCAAAGAAAAACAACAGCAAAAACCACGGTGCGGGAAAGAGCCAGTTTCACAAGCGTAAAATTTACAGCGCTTTAACAAATTCCGCGGTCACTCGCCGTTAACATTCCAAAATGTCTTCAGAGCCGTTGCAGATCACAGACCTCAGCGGTACAGCGGAAGGAACGCGCATTTTTCAACTGGCTGGACCACTCGTCCTCACCAATTTGTTCGGCTTTCAGGCGAAGCTGCGAGAAGATCGTTCGGCCGTCCTCATTCTCGACTTCACGGCGGTCCCCCTGGCCGATTCGGCTGGAATCGGGGCGTTAGTGGGAGCCTACGTCAGCCGTCAAAAAGACGGCCGGAGGCTGGCGTTGGTGGGAGTAAACCAGCGGATTCACAATGCGCTGGAGATCACTCGCGTGGAGAGCCTGTTTCACTTTTTCGATTCCGTAGCGGAAGCCGAACGGGCCAGGTAGTGTCCCCAAAATAGAAAGGCGGCCTGCCGGCCGCCTTCGTTAAGTTTTCTGCGTGGTTTAGACGCCTTTTACGTTCTCCGCCTGCCAGCCTTTTGGACCTTTTACAACATCGAACTGGACCTGCTGACCTTCCTGAAGGCTGCGGAAACCGTTAGATTGGATGGCGGAGAAGTGCACGAATACGTCTTCGCCGTTCTGGCGGCTGATGAAACCATAGCCCTTGGCATCGTTAAACCACTTTACTGTTCCTGTTTCCATGCGTTGCTTGTGTTCCTTTGGGTTGAAATATGCGCTGAGTGTTCGCAGGATAATGCAGGCAGGTCACGCTGTAGAGCGGGTACCGCTGACAACCGCAAAAATCAAACGCAACTAAATTTTACCGAATCTTGCGGCCCGACGGCTAGAGATTTTGTCCTTACTAAAGTAAGCCATTGGTACTCAACGAGTTTCAGCGTCGCTCCATTTGCAACTTTCTAAAGCCTCGTACATCATGGAGTTATGGCTTTCCGCAAAAGGGTTTCAGGTCTGGTGGCTGGGGGGATCGTGTTCGTCGTCGCCGCTCTGGCGGCGCACGCGAGCATCATTGACGACGTTCGCGTCCAGGTCGGACAGAACAGCTATTCCGCCGCCGAAGGCGAACTTCGCGATTACAAGGCGCAACATGGAGTAACTCCTGAGTACGTCGAGGCGTGGTCCTGGGTGGCGCGCGGCGCGGCTGCGATGAATCAGTGGAGCCAGGCGTCTAACTATGCCCGGCAAACCCGGACCCTTGCCGAGCAACTGCTGACGAAACAGAAATTGGATTCCGAACCGCATTTGCCAATGGCTCTGGGAGCTGCTTACGAAGTGCAGGCCCAGGCCCTGGCCGCAACCGGCAAGCGGACTGAAGCCGCGGCTTTACTACATGCTGCGCTGGTTAAATACGGCAACACCTCGATCCAGGCGCGATTGCAAAAGAATCTGAACCTGATTTCCCTGGTGGGACGCCCCGCACCGCCGTTGCAGGAGACGCAATATCTCGGCTCCAAGCCCCCGACGCTGGCCTCGCTGAAGGGGAAGCCGGTGCTGCTGTTTTTCTGGGCGCACTGGTGCGCGGACTGCAAGGGGGAAGCCCCGATCATCGCGCGTCTGAAGCAGGAATTTGCGGCGTCGGGGTTGGTGGTGATCGGTCCGACGCAGTTCTACGGCTACGCCGCGCAAGGCAACGACGCCACGCCGGTGCAGGAAAAGGCATACATCGAGTCGGTCCGGCAACGTTACTACGCCAGCCTGCTCGATATGCCGGTGCCGCTGAGCAAGCAAAATTTTAATACCTACGGAGCCAGCACCACGCC
Source organism: uncultured Acidobacteriota bacterium (assembly GCA_963799305.1). Lineage (GTDB taxonomy): Bacteria > Acidobacteriota > Terriglobia > Terriglobales > Acidobacteriaceae > Acidiflorens. Next base: position 795,777 of record CAWCWX010000014.1, read on the forward strand.
AACCCTGGTGATATTGGATCGCGCAGGCAAAGTAGCGATGTATCATCCCGGCGCGTTGCTGTATGACGACTTGCGGGTCGAGGTGGAGAAGGTGGCGAGCCGCTGACGACGGTGGGACGATTGAGAATCGCCTGATTTCGTCAGTCAGGTGTCTAATACGGATATGCAACGAGCAGGGCTGCTCATCATCCTGTTTTTTGTCCTTGGCTCCCTAGGGTACTGGTGCTATCAGCGAGTTCCGTGGATTGACTTAGCCGCCTCGATTCATTCGCAAAGGGGCAGCGTTGACTGCGGCCACATCTTGGAGCCGGATGCGAAGGCTGCCCAAGCAGCAATTGATTGCGCGATGTCAGCACGTGAAAGTGGTAGCGCGTTCGTGGTCGTTTTCAGCGTTCACGGCATTGACGAACGCGTCTCAAACGCGGTGATCGGAGATTCCAAGGGGAATGGCATAGAACTCTTCTATGCAACTGGAATGGTGAATGGCGCGAATACGCTGCTGAGACACCGCTGTGATGCTCCGGTGAAGCTTCAAGTAGACCCCCCGACCACCTACCACATACCTCGATTGCACTGTGCGCCTTGGCCTTCTACTGACCTTGTCAAAGACCGCCTGCTGTGGTGATTGGCGAAAAATCGCCATTACACTCATTAATCCACAGATCACATCCGGGCCAGCACGAGATGCGCTGTTGGTGTAAACAGGCCTGTTCTCGACCGTTAAAAACCCTGTACGATACGTGCGAGACATGTACGTCGACTAAGCTCATGACAGACTGGTTCGCACGCCCCGTTCTGCACGTGACCGACGTTGAAGCTTCGCTTCGCTTCTACGTTGATCGGCTGGGCTTCACGAGTCCCTGGCGCTACGATGAAGATGGCAGAGCGAGCGTCGCGCAGGTCGAGCGGCAGGGCTGCGCGCTAATTCTGGCCAACCACTGGAGGGAGAAAATTGGCAAGGGCTGATGTTCATTTCGTTGAACGTCGAACGCGAGGCGCAGATCGCCGCTTTGGACGCGCTCCGCGCGGAACTCGAGGCCAAGGGCGTTCCGGTTAAGGAGGGCTCGTGGGGCTACCGGCTTCTGGTTGTCGATGATCCCGACGGCAATCAGCTCTTCTTCAACTATCCGAGCGACACCGCATCCGGCAAGATTGCCAGAAAAAAAGCGTAATCGTCCGGCCTCGCCTCATCCAGGGACGCGAGACAACGGCGCGATGCTTTGCTATTGACAAGGGAACAAACTTTGTTATACAAAGTACTTTCTATAATATCAGCAATGCAGAAAGCGAGGTAACGGTCATGACTGCCCAACAAATCAATCGCATCACCGGAAGGCTCGCCACCGCTTTGTCACTGCTTGCGTTGTTGACGGTACTGATCGGCTACACCCAGCCACCCCTCCCGGACGAAGGTGCGCTGGCCCATATCTTTCAGCTGTCGATCGTCGCGCTGGTTCCGATGATCTTGATTTTTCTTGGGACGGTAGACCGGAAGCGTCCCTGGCTGGAAGTACGATTCCTGGCCTTTCCCGCCGCGGCGCTAGTGCTGGCCTTTGCGGCCTTATATTACCTGGAACATTACTGGTACAAGTAAGCTCCGGCGTGAGAGTTCAGGAAACAACCGGTGGCTACTTTAAGCCGGTCACCACATACGCCTGCGAGAGCACGCGCACATAGACGTAGGCATAAGCGGTGCTATCCCGGGAAAAGCGCGGCGCTCCGACGCTGGAGACTCCGGCGGCGCCCTCCCCGAAAGTTTTCCACGGGTCCATTTTTCCAGTCACGGTATTCACCTTGAAGACTTTCGCCGTCTTCTGATTCCCTTTCGCGGATGCGGCATAGACCGACAACCCGTCGGGCGCCCAACCGGCCAGGTAGTAGCTGGTATCCAGCCCCGGGATGGGTTGGATTGCGCTTCCCTCCAGCGGCCAAATGCCCCATTTTCCGTCGGGCCCGACCACCGCTGTCCTTCGACCGTCAGGTGAGAGGCGCACGCCCGCAATTCCCTCCGGAGTGATCGGTTTCGAGTCGCCGCTACTCAGATCGATCAGGTAGTCGCGCGCTCCGTGACCCGTTTCGATTCCAGAGGCGAGCAAGTGTTTACCGTCGGGAAGCCACGCCACCCGTGCATAGCTGACGGCGTCGTGGGTAAGCTGTCGCGCCTCACCTGCTCCCGTGGGCACCAGGTTCAAGCGGACCACCCTTCGAGGGTTTCGTAATCACCCACTTGGCGTCGGGCGAGATCGCCAGGGAGTGTCCCTTCGCCGATTCGCAAAGGCGGCGAGCCATCGGTGTCGCGCAGAAAAACGGTGTAATTCGGACCGCCGCCATCACCTTCTTCGTCGAACAGGATCTTGTGACCGTCCTGGCTAATGTCGCCGAGGATCGACCACCCGAACCATCCGAGATCGCGTTCTTCCTTGCCTCCCGGCGCCATTCCGCGAATCCCGATCCGCTGCTGATGGGTGACGATGAGCGTCGTTCCGCCCCTTCTATCTTCCAGCCAGGTACCGCCTGGGATGTTGGCGATGGTCCGCAGCTTGCCGGAGAGGTTGACGGCGCGCGGATTCGAAGCTGTGCCGCTGCCACTGGACGTAAACCAGACCTCATCCCCCGCCGGCGACCAGAGAACGCCTTCGACGGAGACCCAGTTGGTAGAAAGTTTTTTCTCGCTGCCGGTGCCGTCGGCGGCAATTACTGCGACGGAACCCTGATCGTCGCCACCGGCGTTTTCATGGTCAGCAAAGGCGACCCATTTGCCGTCCGGCGAAATTTTGGGATGGCTGATCCAGTTGATGCCGTCAAACAGCACTTTCCCAATGGGATATTCCAGTCGCCAGTGATTGTTTTCCGGCATGTAACGCACCACGGCCAGACTTTCGCCATTGGGAGACCAATCCGCGTCCTGCACGTTGTCGAGGACTTCGCGCGGAGTTCCTCCACTCAACGGAACGCGCGCCAGGGTCCCGACGCGCGCGTAGCCTCCGTAAAAGTTCGTGTTGAGCCGGACCGCAAGCTCTCCTCCCTTGGAAATTGCCAGCAGTTCGGCATCCTTGAGGTTCAATTCGCGCGAGCCCGGATCGTCGGTGCGAGCCAGGTAAAGCTGCTGATCGCCGCCTTCCCAGGTCGCGCTGTAGACGATGCTGCCGTCAGGCGAAAACCGCGCATTGCCGATGAGCCCGGTGCGGAACGTGATCTGTTTGTATTCGGCCATCGGCGCGACTCCGCCCGCCCGCCCGAGCCACCAGCCAAGGCCGAGCATTGCCAGCGCGAGAGCAACTCCCCCCGCCAGATAGATCAGCCGTTTGTGACTGGCCTGAGCAACCTCAACCGGTACCGCTCGAGCCGATGTACTGGAAATCCCGGTCAGATGTTCGAGATCGAAGGCGATGTCACTGGCGGAATGAAAGCGCGATTCCGGATTTTTCTCGAGACAATGTTGCACAATGCGCTCGAGCGCCGGCGAAACGTTGCGATTGGTTTCGGCGAAGTCGGCGGGGTCTTCTTTCAGAATGGCGCTCATGGTGTCGGCGGGAGTGTCGCCGTGGAAAGCGCGCTTGCCCGAGATCATCTCGTACAAGATCGCGCCGAAGCTGAAAATGTCTGAGCGGGGATCGAGAGCTTGCCCCCTTACCTGCTCGGGCGACATGTATCCGGCCGTGCCCAGCACAACGCCAGCCTCGGTGCCGTGCGTGACGGTGGGCATTGAAGTGTTGGAGCCGGAATCGGTCTGGGTTAGTTTCGCGAGCCCGAAATCGAGTATCTTGAGGCGGCCGTCCTTGGTGAGGAACAGATTTTCCGGCTTAAGGTCGCGGTGGACGATTCCTTTTTCATGCGCGGCAGCGAGTCCGCGGGCCATCTGCATGGCGAAGTCGAGAGCTTTGCGGACTTGAATCGCTCCACTGCGGAGCCGCTCGCGGAGTGTTTCTCCTTCCAACAGTTCCGAGACAACGTAGGGCCGGGCGCCTTCGGTGCCGATGTCGAACACGGCGAGTATGTTGGGATGGTTCAGGGCGGCGGTAGCCAGCGCTTCCTGCTCGAAGCGGCGGAGGCGGTCGGCGTCGAGAGAAAGCGCCTGCGGCAAGACCTTGATTGCGACTTCGCGTTTAAGACGGGAGTCGCGGGCCCGGTACACCTCGCCCATGCCGCCTGCGCCAATCAGAGAAACAATTTCGTAGGGTCCGAGCTTCGTGCCGGGAGTCAGATTCATCAGTGGGGAACGATTATAACCTTCCGGCAACATAAGGCTCCGAAACGGGCGGGTATGCCTGGAGTTGTCCGGATTGAGATCCGGTCTGACTATACTTCACGCATGAAGATGCTCGGGTTTCCTTTTTCAACCACCGATTGGACGCAGATAGCACCCACTGAACACGCGGGCGATACGGGAGTGGCCTGGTGGCGCACGCAGAACTTTGGGGAGATCCGCGTTCGCATGGTGGAATACTCCCCTGGCTACACCGCGGATCACTGGTGCTCGAAAGGCCATGTGATTCTGTGCCTCGAAGGAGAGCTAACCACTATCCTCGCCGATGGCAGACAGTCCACTCTGAAGCCCGGACAGGGCTATCAAGTTGCGGATGGTGAAACGGCCCACCGCTCGACGACGGTCACGGGCGCGAAGCTCTTCATCGTCGACTGAGTAACGGTGAGCTCTGAATCGCTTACAATCCTTCCGTCATGCCGGTTACGGTTCGCTCCTTCGCGAAGATCAACCTCGGTCTCTACATCGGCGCGCTCCGTTCCGATGGCTTCCACGATCTGCGCACCCTCTACCAGACCATCGCCCTGCATGACCTGATCCACGTCAGGGTGAGCCGTGGCACCGGGATCGAAATCAAATGTGCCGACCCCCGCGTTCCCTGCAACGAGTCCAATACCTGCTATCGCATAGCCGAACGGGTGCTGGAGGCTCTCGACGCCACCGGAAGAATCACCATCGAAATCGAAAAGAAGTTGCCCGTGCAGGGCGGCTTGGGCGCCGGATCGTCGAATGCCGTAGCCACCATGATCGGCCTGGAGCGCGCCCTCAAGAAACGCCTGACGCAGCCCGCCCGCCTGCGGATCGCGTCGGCCGTGGGCTCCGATCTTCCCCTATTTGTCGTCGGCGGCACGGCGCTGGGGGTCGGGCGGGGGGAGGAAGTGTATCCGGCAACGGATTTCCCTTCTACTCCGCTTGTGATCGTCACTCCCGAAGTTGGAGTCTCTACTCCGCAAGCGTTCGCCGACTGGGACGCCCAAGCGTGGCGACGGTTCCCTGACCCATCGAAGCCGACGAGCGCAGCTCGGCAGGACTTCTCCGCTAAGTCCGGACAATTGACGCCCGCCGACGCCTCCGATAGACTAATTGACGTAAGCCGCGCGCTTTCGGCGTGGCTGGTTTCACCTAACACCGGTGCTTCTGCATTTGGCAGGAGCCGGGCCGGGAGCCTGCTTCTCGACCTTGTCCGTACCGGGATTGAAAACGACTTTGAACGCGTCGTCTTTCCGCAATCTCCCGAACTGCGTGACATAAAAGGTGCGTTGCAGCGAGCGGGAGCGGTGTATGCTTCCCTCTCCGGATCGGGGTCCGCTCTGTATGGACTCTTCCGAACCCGTGCCGCCGCCATAAAAGCGGCCGGAAAGCTGGCGAAACAGGGCTTGAAAGCGCAGGCGACCACCACGCTGACCAGGTCCCAGTACTGGAACAAAATTGTTTGATTGTTGATTTTTGATTGTTGATTGAAAATAAGTTGATTGAAAATAAGAAGAGCCCGCAAGGGTTTCAATCCACAATCAAGAATCATCGATCAACAATGATTCTTACTGGGCCGTCGACTAATGGTAGGTCAAGTGCCTTTGGAGCACTTTGTCTAGGTTCGAATCCTAGCGGCCCAGCCAGAAAAACAGTTCTCGGTTACCAGTTTTCAGTTCTCAGAGAGAAACTGGAGCCAAAAGACTGAGAACTGAGAACCGGGAACTGAGAACTGAGAACTGTCTATGGCCACTGCGATCACGACCGCGGAAAAAACGGAAAAACAGCCGATGGCGGACGAAAAACCGGAACGCAAGCCCCAGCGGGTCCGGGTGGATGACAAGTTCAAGATATTTTGCGGAACGGCCAACGAGCCGCTCTGCGATGAGGTCTGCGCCTTTCTGGGGATGACGCGCGGTCAGGCGATGGTCACGCGCTTCGCCGACGGCGAGGCTTACGTGCAGATCCAGGAGAATGTCCGTGGCGCGGACGTTTTCGTGATGCAGCCCACCTGCCATCCGGTAGACATGCACCTGATGGAAGTGCTGCTGATGATGGACGCGCTCAAACGCGCTTCGGCGCGGCGTATCACGGCGGTGATTCCGTACTACGGGTACGCGCGCCAGGATCGCAAAGACAAGCCGCGCGTTCCGATTTCGTCGAAGCTGGTCGCGGACCTGTTAACCACCGCCGGAGCGCATCGGGCCTTGGTCATCGATCCGCACACCGCGCAGTTGCAGGGATTTTTCAATATTCCGGTCGACCATCTGTTCGCGTCGCCGGTGCTGGTGGATTATTTCAGGAAGTTGAACTTGCCGAACCTGACTGTGGTATCGCCGGACGCAGGCGGCGTGGAGCGCGCCCGCTTCTTCGCGAAAAAAATGGACGCAGCCTTGGCCATCGTTGACAAACGCCGTATCGAGATGAACGTCGCCGAAGTCATGAACGTGATCGGCGACGTCAAAGGCCGCACTTGTCTGGTGATCGACGACTTGATTGACACCGCGGGAACCCTGGTGAAAACCGCCCAGGCCCTGCTGGATAGCGGCGCCAGCGCAGTCTACGCGTGTTGCTCGCATCCCGTGTTGTCGGGCCCGGCCATCGATAACATCATGAACTCGCCTCTTACGGAGGTGGTGGTCACCAACACCATCCCCCTGACCGAGGCGGCGAAACGAGTTCCGAAAATTAAAGTCCTGACGATCGCAGGACTGATTGGAAGGGCGATCCAGGCCATCCACGAAGAAAACTCGATCAGCAAACTGTTTCTCTAGGATCGTCCCAGCCGCGAAGCGGCGGAAGAATACAGCCCACGGCGCGAGCCGTGGGATTAAGAGCCAGAAACGACCAAGCCCCGAAGGGGCAATACAAAACCGCAGCGCGTACGAACAAGGCCCACGCCGCGCTGCCGACGAAGGACGGAACGCAATTATGGCTACAGCAACGGAAGTAAACATCCTCGAAGCGCAAACCCGCGAACCCGGCAACAAAAATGCCGCGCGCCGCGTGCGCGTGGCGGGAAAAATTCCTGCCGTCATCTATGGCGCGGGCAAAGACACCTCCGTGATCGCGGTCGATCCTCGCCAGGTGCTCCGCATTCTGCACTCGGAGAGCGGACACAACACGATTTTCGATCTTGCCCTCGGCGACAACCGCGTGAAAGCCATGATCGTCGACTGGCAGTTCGAGCCCATCAAAGGCAAGCTCCTGCACGTCGACCTGCAACGCATCGCCATGGACAAAAAACTTGTCGTCACGGTCCCGATCGTCCTGAAGGGCGAGGCCCTGGGCGTGAAACAGGACGGCGGCATCCTCGAGCAGTTGCTTCGCGAAGTCGAACTGGAGTGCTTGCCCGCCGACATCCCGAGAGCGATCGAGGCCGACATCACCCATCTCGTATTCGGAGTCGACTTGCGCGTGAAGGACCTGGCGCACGGCGACAAACTGAAATTCCTGACCGACGAAGACCGCATGGTCGCGCACATCACGACCGTGAAAGAAGAAGTCGTCGCCGCTCCGGAAGCTGTGGCTGACGCCGCCGCGACTCCGGCGGAGCCCGAAGTCATCAAGAAGGGCAAGCAGGATGCCGAGGGTGATGAGCCCGAAGCAAAGCCCGAAGGCAAAGCTGAGAAGAAAGAGAAAAAATAACTCCTGGCTCCAAGCTGCTAGCTAAGAGCTAAGAGCTAAGAGCTAAGAGCTGACCCCGTGAAACTGATCATCGGTTTAGGCAATCCTGGAATCGAGTATCAGTTCACGCCGCATAACCTCGGTTTCCTGACGATCGATCGGATCGCCGGAAACCAGGGCGTAGAAGTAAGGAATCGTCAGTGCCGCGCGCTGACGGCCCGCGCTGAGATCGCCGGACAACCGGTGATCCTGGCCAAACCGGAAACGTTCATGAACCTGAGCGGCCTTTCGGTGCGGGAACTGGTAGCGGAGTATCAGGCGGACGTGAAGTCCGACCTGATCGTAATTTACGACGAACTGGATTTTCCGCTGGGTACGATTCGTATCAAACAGCGAGGCAGTTCGGCCGGGCATAACGGGATGGAGTCGATCCTGGGTGCTCTAGGAACAGATGAATTTTTGCGGATCCGTTTGGGCATTGCGCCCAGCCGGAAGCTCTCAGACACAATCAAGTTTGTGCTGACGCCCTTCCGCAAATCGCAATTAAAAGTAGTCGATGAAATCCTCGACTCCGCAGCGGAAGCAGTAGAGATGATCTTAAAAGAAGGCCCGGCAGCGGCCATGAACCGCGTCAACCGGAAAGCAGAAGGCAGTGGCTAGGGATTAGGGGTTAGTGATGAGTCTTTACTAACCACCAACCACTAAGCACGAACCACTGATTTTGGAGACTACGAATGAATCGTACTTATGAACTGATGTTTATCGTCCGGCCCGACATGGTCGAAGAGGATTTGAACAAGCTGATTTCCACCCTCGAAGCCTCGGTCACGTCGGCACATGGCACCATGAAGAGTGAAGTCTGGGGCAAGCGCCGTCTCGCGTACAGCGTCCGCCGCTTCAACGACGGAATCTTTATCCTGCTCCTGCTCGAAGGCACGGGCGCAATGGTCCATGAACTCGAACGCCGCCTGCGCGTGACGGAACCCGTAATCAAGTTCCTGACCGTCCGCACCGACGAAGAGCTGAAGCGCCTGGACAAAATCAAGAAGCTGCGCGAATCGAAGAAAAAAGCCAGCGCCGCTCCAGCCCCAGCGCCGACACCTGCTCCAGCAGCACCAGAAGCCGGCGCCGAACCGTCCCCGGCCGCAGTCTAGTATTTGTAGGTGAACAGCCCCGCAGGGGCGAAAGATTGACCGGCGTGAATAGTGGGTCTGGTTTTTGCTAACCACTAACCACTATCCACTAACCACTGATTTTCTAAGGAGCACTATGGCAGAAGAAACGAGAGCAGCATCCAGCGATTCCCGCCCCGAGCGCACCGGCGGAGATCGCCCCGACCGCGGCGGTCCCCGCGGCCCGCGTCCCGGTGGCCCCGGCGGCTCCCGCGAAGGCGGACGCAAATATTTCCGGCGCAAGAAAGTCTGCAAGTTCTGCACCGAGAAGATCGAAGCCGTCAACTACAAAGACGTGCGCTTGCTCGCCGGATTCGTAGCGGAAAGCGGAAAGATCGTTCCCCGCCGCCTGACCGGAGTCTGCACGCCACATCAACGCCGCTTGTCGGCCGCGATCAAGCAGGCTCGCAACATCGCGCTGCTGCCCTTCGCCGGGCGCGCGCAATAAATTCTAGAGGGTTCCCCCGTGACCCCTGTGTACCCCGTGGTTCAAGCTTTTGACCTTGACCGCAGGGATCTCAGAGGAGCGGAGGAAAACAGATACGGAGTCATCCATGGAAGTCATTCTGAAAGAAGACGTGCCCAAGCTGGGCAATCGCGGCGACGTACTCAAAGTCGCTGAAGGTTACGGACGCAATTTTCTTCTCCCGCGTAAGCTGGCCATCGAAGCCAACGACGCCAACAAAGCCGTCATCGAGCAGATGAAGTCGGCCGCCGTGCGCCGCTCGGCCAAAGAGAAATCCGAAGCCGAAGCCCTCGCCAAACAGTTCGAAGGCCTCGAAGTATCCTTCACCCGCAAGTCCGGCGACAACGATCAGCTCTTTGGATCGGTAACCTCCGGCGACATAGCGGACGCTCTGGAGAAAAAAAGTTTCCACATCGACAAGCGCAAAATCCAGGTCCACGAACCGCTGAAGACAATCGGCGAGTTCGCCGTTCCAATAAAACTCCACAAGGACGTGACCACCCACCTGAAAGTCGTGATCGGGAAAGAAGCAAGCGAGTAGTCTGGAGTGGATAGTGGATGGTGATGAGTGGATGGTAAGCTTGAAGCGCGGGAGCGAAAGTCAGATCGCTAGGCCTTTATCCCGGAACCGCTGGAATACGGCTCCTATCATGGGGCGGTTTCTTTGTCTGATTCATCGGTGCTACACGTGGGCACACCGTGACGGGTGCTCGCGGCTTGGCATGGTTTAGATTTTGACGGAGGGCAGCGGAATTGGACCCCAATCGCTCGACACGATCTCTGGTTTGTGAGACCGGTCCTACCACCTGGTAGACGCCCCCCGCTTTATCCCATCTTTCCAAAATCCTCTGGAATGTCAGGAATTCCACTGTTGGGTCCAAACTCGATCAATCCGAAAGTGTTTGGCGCCGGCCGACTGAAAATCTGACCGTCGCGAACATAGCCAGCCAACGACCCACTGAGAGATAGCTTGTTTTTCTTGTCCGTGGGTTTGCCGAGACCCCTCAGAATGTCGGTGATGTGAAGCGGTCGCCCGGCGCCCCTAATTAAATCTCTGGTTTTGGCGACAGCAGTGCCAGGGCGTAGTTCCCTAGGTTTATCAGACTCTGTCACATCCCTCGGTAGAACCTTCATGGAGTCTTGCACTGCCTGGAGGTAGACTTTGGCGTCCCGCAATTTTTGCTGAAGATCGTCTATCTCCTGCTCTTTCTTAGTGATAAGCCGTTGGAGATTGTCCCGAATTCCCATATTCGCCCCCGAGGCATGAGTATACGACATGGGAAACAAAAACTCAACATGGGAAATTTGTTGCATGGCGTACTTTCCCATGCTAGTTCTATAGTTAACATCCAGAGAGGTTTAGGAGAACTGTATGGATAATCAGCTTACCTATATCGTTTCGGAGCTTGAGAAGGTTAAGCGGATCGCCCCCAATGGTGCCGAATACTGGCGAGCCCGCGATCTGATGCCCATTCTTGCTTATGTTGACTGGACCAATTTTCGTAACGTTTTGGGGGAGGCAATTCAGTCCTGCAGCGGGGCCGGTGTTCTTTCCAACAACCATTTCCGTGAATTCACGGATATGGTCGAAATTGGAAGTGGGGCGAAGAGAAACATTGAAAACTGGTATCTGACTCGGTATGCCTGCTATCTGATTGCAATGAATGGTGATTCCACCAAGCCTGAGATTGCAACGGCGCAATCGTACTTCGCCGCCCAGACGCTCATCCAAGAATCAGAACAGGTACTTACGGAACAGGAAAGGCGCTTGTTGCTACGCAATCGAGTCAAGGATGCAAACAAGAAGCTGGGCGGAGCTGCCAAAGATGCCGGAGTTCGTAGTCAAATGTTCGGCGTTTTTCAGGATGCTGGGTATAAGGGGCTGTACGGAGGACAGGGGGTGCGAAATCTAAAACAGATGAAGCGAATCCCCGACAATGAGGATTTGCTGGATTGCATCGGCAGAGCGGAGCTAGCTGCAAATGAGTTCCGTATTACACAAGCTGAAGAAAAACTAAGGAAAAATGCGATAAAAGGAGAACGACTCGCAATCGACACTCATCACGAAGTGGGGAGAAAAGTTCGAAAGGCCATTGCTGACATCGGCGGGACAATGCCGGAAAATCTTCCCGCAGAGCCATCGATAAAGAAGCTCGCAGCAAAGAAGGCAAATGAATTGAAGGGCAAGAAATGAAGCTTTTTAATGCGTAGCCGGGACGGAAAACCGGGGACAAAAGCGGGGACGGACGGAGGACAAGAGCGGGACGGGACGTTTACCAATTTCCATTCGCGGGTCGCCACTTCGACCCTGCCAATTCCATAATCCAGGTATTTCGTGCATAGAGGAGTTAAGCTGGGCTCGTTCTATAATCTCTGATTCCTGACGCGTTATGCGTCATTCCCAGGCGAATGAGATGATCGTTATCCAGTCCCCGATTACAGCTCAGCCAGTTTCAAATAACGGACGCAGAAGAGGTTTTCGCCTGCATCACGCCCTCGATCACCAGATTCATGCGGTGGGAGCCCCCGCCCCGGAGCGAATACATGGCACGATGCGAAGCACGACTGCAGGCTCCGGAGCCAAATACATTTTCCTTTGTCATTAGACGATGCGACAGCAAGGAATGCCTTGGCATGGCCGGACTGGAAGAGTGCGACGCGGAATCGCCGGAACTGGGCCTCTGGATGAAGGAAAGCGCCCACGGTCAGGGTTTCGGCCGGGAGGTCGTGGCGGCGGTCGCTGCCTGGGCGCATAAAACCTTAGGTAAGAAAAGTTTCATGTACCCTGTCGCAGTACAAAACCCGCCAGCAGGCGTATCGCTGAAGGGCTCCACGCCGAGATTATCGAAAATCGCACAAGTCCGAAATACCAGTCCGTCGTCTACAAAATTCCGTGGAACGGCTGACGTTTCTTGTCTCCTCACTCGAAGCCCGGGTGCCCAGGCGAGTGGCCATTCAAGCCGGGTGCGCCACACATCGCGCACCTTTGTTCAGTCCCATGACATTCTTTACAGGGTGTCCCAAGACATCCCTTACACTCCGCTCGTCCGCGAAGCGGGCGAGGGAGAAAGATGCCTTGGAAGACGATGGATGTGCGAGAGCAACGGGTGAGGTTTGTGGTGGCAGCGTATCGGCGAGAGAAGACGCTGGCGGAGTTGTGCCGGGAGTTCGGGATCTCGCGTCCGGTGGGCTATGAGTGGCTGAAACGCTATCGGCAGGGCGGAGTGGCCGCGATCGCGGAAGGCAGTCGGCGGCCGCAGCACAGTCCGCGGCGAACCAACGAGAAGGTCGAGCAGCGAGTGGTGGAGTTACGGAAGCGCTATCCGGACTGGGGGTCACGCAAGCTGCGAGTGTTGTTGCAGCGTGAGGGAATCGAACTGGGGCGGAATACGATTCATCGCATTCTGCTGCGGCATGACCTGGTGCATCCCGATGACCGGCATGAACCGGCGGTGGAGCGGTTCGAGCGCAGTGCGCCGAATGAACTGTGGCAGATGGACTTCAAAGGTCCGAAGCTGTGGCACCAAAAAGTGGGACCGCTGTCGGTGATCGACGATCACAGCCGCTACCTGATTGTGCTGCACGCGGTGGCGAGCACGCACACCGAGCAAGTGCAAGAGCCGCTGGTGGCGGCCTTTTGCGAGCATGGCGTGCCGGAGGCGATGCTGATGGACCATGGCACGCCGTGGTGGAGCGTGCACAGCGCGGGCGGAATGACCAAGCTGTCGCTGTGGCTGATGCGGCAAGGCATCGGGTTGCACTGGAGCCGAGTGAGACATCCCCAGACTCAGGGCAAAGTAGAGCGGTTTCACGGCGAGTTGCAGCGAGCATTGGCGCGGCGGCGAGTGCTAGTGCCGGACGTACAACGGTGGCTGGACGAGTTTCGCTGGGAGCACAATCACGTGCGACCGCATGAGGCGCTGGACATGCAGACCCCGGCCAGTCGTTGGCGTGCGAGTGTGCGGCGCTATGATGCCAACCCGCCGCGATGGGAATATCCGGAGGGAGCGCGGGTGTTGAAAGTGGACTCACAGGGCAAACTTACGCTTGCAGGAAAGAACTGGAAAATCAACAATGCCTTGGCGGGAGAATGGGTGCAGGTGATGCAACTAGAACAACGCTTGCAAGTGTATTACTGCACCACCCTGATCCGCGAGATCGACCTGGGAATCCAGCGCTCGACCATAGTCGAGCGCTGGATTCCCAGTTAACAAAAAGTGTAAGGGATGTGTTGGGACGCTTTGTAACCCATGTCCTGGGACTCGACAGCACCTTGCGACGTGTGGGTTTCATTGCTCCAGGAAAGCGTCGAGATCATAACTCGATTCCACTGAACGGCCCACACAAGCCCACCTTCCCTTGCGTTGGGAAGTTACTCCTTATCAACGTCATCAACGTCCGGAAAAAGTTGCGCCACCGTCTTCATGGGCAGGAAGAGCCGATTCGGGTGATTCGGAATCTCGATGAAGCCGTAGCGCCTGTAGAAGGCGCGCGCGTTTTCGTCGATGGCGTCCACCACCACGGCGACGGAGGCGATATTCCTGCTGTGCTCCAGTGCCCTCTTCAGGGCTCCCATGAGCAGGAGTTCCCCGAGACCACTTCCCTTGAACTCCTTGCTTCTCGCCAATCGTCCGAGCAATGTCGCCGGCAGCTTATCGTACTTCGGAAGGTGCAACTGTTGAACCAATTCAGCAGGCAAGTCACCGGCCTCAATCGCATACTGTGAAAGCGTGTAATAACCCGCGATTGTCTTGCCGTCGGGAGTCAGGACATAAACGGCGGCAACTCGCTTCTTGATTTCTTGAGTCGCATGCTCCTTCAGATATCTGTCCAGCGACTCCTGACCGCACAAAAAAGCCGCTCGATCATGCTTCTTCTTGTCGAGCGGCTCGAATCGAAGTTTTGGTTTTTCCGGGACAGGATGATCTAAGACTGGACGATCTGGCAACTATGCGATCTCCTCTTTCAATCTCCGCGCCGCCGCTATCGCCTTCTCGTTTGGCTTGGGCGGATTCAGGAGGGCTTCCACAAACACCCGTTTTGCCTCTTCGTTCAGCGTCAGGACTTCGTGCTCACGGATGGTTTGCAGGGCAGCCTGTCGCGTTGCCATGCGAATAAAATCTGAAGCGGAGGTGCCGCTTAAGCTGGCCGCAGTCTCAATCATTTCCTTCTCTTCCCGCGTGACCCGAGCGTCCAAACGTTCATCCCGCCCGACAGTTGTAGTCGCCATGACCCACCTCGCTTTTCCAAATGTACGGCAATTTGCCGCACATGTAAAGAACGCGCCGAGTGAACACCACGTTGTTCAGAATTCCATTGACAGCCCTCACCCCAGAGCTAACAATACTAAAGCCACTATAGCTTTCGTCTCGCTCTGGTGAGGCGCCGCTAAGCCCAATGGGCTCTAGATTTTAGCTGTAAGCTCTTTGACATCAAGATTTTGCGCGACTTTCATGGCCTAAACGATTGATTCCAAAAGACCGAGGGGGGAGGGGAGGGGTACCCCGTTATCAGATAGTAATCCCTCAGAACGTAGAGAAAAACCACAAAAAACCCACTTCCGGCAAAGCAACGGACGCGGAAAGTGGTTACCGAGTTTCTGTCTCGATGAAACCCTCCGACACTACCGGAAGTAAATCCACAGGCTCACCACCGTAGCCACCAGCAACACGCTGAACACAATGTTCAGCATGCGCTCGGTCGCGGTCTCCGGAGCGGGTTTGCGGGCGATGCCATGTAACGGGATGGTATCCATCTTGTCGTCGACGGTGGCGAAGGTCAGGCCGGCGAGCTTGCGGCGATCGGGCGCGGGAGTCATCAGGCTGACGGCCACCAGCACGATCGAGCACACCACGAACATCAAGATGGCGTAGTGAAGGAAATTCATCTTCACCAGCCACGCGGTGACGCCGGTCAGTTCGGTTCCCTGCGCGGCCATCAATTCGACCACAAAGCGGAAAGCGCCGAGGACGAATCCGGTCAGCAGCGACGAGATTGCGCCCGTGCCGTTGAGGCGCGTCCAGAGAATGCCGAGCACGAAGCAGGACGCGATCGGCGGGCTGATGTAGGCCTGCACGCTTTGCAGGTAAATGTAGAGCTGGCTGCTGATCAGGTGAATGAACGGCACCCAGAGCAGTCCAAGGAGAACCATGAAACCGGTGGCGATGCGTCCGAAGTTGACCAGCTGGCCTTCCGAGGCCTGTGGACGCAGCTTTTGGTAGAAATCTAAGGTGACTAGCGTGGACGCGGAGTTGAAGACAGAACTCATTGCCCCCATGACTGCGGCGAGTAAAGCGGCCATGACCAGGCCGACTAGTCCGACGGGCAGCAGATTCAGAACCAGCGTTGGATAGGCGTAATCGGGCTTCACCACCTGATCGGGATAAAGCGCGAAGGCGATGATGCCAGGAAGCACGAGCATGAAGACAGGCAGGATCTTGAGGAATCCGGCAAAGATGGTGCCAGCTTTGGCGTGACCTTCATCACGAGCGGAAAGCACTCGCTGCACGATCACCTGGTCGGTACACCAATACCAGATCCCGAGAATCGGAGCGCCGAAAAAGATTCCGGTCCAGGGAAAATTAGGATCGGAGGCGGGTTTGATCATGTGGAAGTAGCTGGCAGGAACCATCGTGCGAAGGTGTTCCAGTCCGCCGACGCGGTGCAACCCGATCACCGTCAACGCGACCGCGCCAGTGATCAGGATCAGGGTCTGGACAGTGTCGGTGTAGATGACGGCGGCGAGGCCGCCGGCGATCGTGTAGACGCCGGTTGCAATGACCAGAATGATCGCGGTCTTCCACAGGGACCATCCGGCGACGCGTTCGAGAACCACGCTGGCAGCGTAAAGCTGTACGGAAATCTTCGTGAAGATGTAGGCGATGATCGAGATCGCGGCAAGATAGACGGCGCAATGGCGATTGAAGCGGCGCTCCAGAAATTCGGGCATGGTGAACACGTTCGAGCGCAGGTAGAACGGAACGAACACCCATCCCAGAATGAGCAGGATCAGGCAGGCCAGCCATTCGAAGTGGCCGACGGCGAGACCCGACGAAGCGCCGCTGCCCGAAAGACCGATGAAATGTTCGGTCGAAATGTTCGACACGAACAGGGACGCGCCAACAAAGAACCATCCGATGTCGCGGCTCGCGAGAAAGTAATCGGTTGAGGTGCGGCCTTTGCGGGCGAAGTAAAAGCCGATGCAAAAGATCAGCAGGAAATACACGCCGATGATGATGAGATCAACCGTTGCGAGATTTCGATGGGTAAGGGTCGCCGTGGGGTTCATCCTCTGTCAGGGTCCAGCCCGTCCCCAGCCGCCAAACCGGGGCATCCTCTCTTGAGAGTGGTGTAAGCCGCCGCCCATAATAATCCTCCGCGACGGATTACGGCACTGGAAACTGAATTTATTTCGGCGCGCTCAAGGCCTTGTGAATGGCCGCTTCGGCAAGCGGCGCCATGATGGCGAATCCGTCGGCATTGGGATGCAAACCGTCATCGGCCAATTCCTTTTTCAATAATCCCTTGGGATCAACCATGGCGCTGAAGTAGTCGAGGTACACGCAGTCATTGGACGCGCAGTAGTCGCGCAACCAGCGGTTGAGCTTGAGGATCTTCTCGGGAGATCGCTGAATAAAGAGGAAGTCGTACTTGGGCTCGTAATTATTGATTGGCAGCACCGATGAAAATACCACTCGGATGTGGTTGGCGCGGGCCAACTCGGCCAGTGATGCGTAGTTGCCTTCGATTTCCTCCAGAGTCATGGGGCCGGTATTTCCGGCGATGTCATTGGTGCCCGCAAGAATCACGACGGCTGCGGGCTGGAGATTGATCACGTCCTGGCGGAAACGGATGAGCATTTGCGGGGTGGTTTGTCCGCCGATGCCGCGGTTCACGTAGGGCTTGCCGGGAAAGGATTTCGCGATCGGCCAGATGTCGGTGATGGAGTCGCCGAAAAAGACGACACGCTTTTCGCCGGGAGCTGGTGCCTTTAGCGCGGCATTCGCATCGCGGTAACGGGAAAGTTCGCCGAAATCGTCGTGCAACACGGGCGCTTTCGAAAGCCGGTACTCCTCCAGACGCTGGGCTGCGGGGGAGCCCGGGGGCGCCTGACTGAAGGTGATGGAAGCCGTCAGAAAAACGAGAAGGATGGTCGCGGGAATTCGTTGGCAGCCCATTGTGCTGTGCTCCTTGAGTCTCGAATACCGCGGTCAAGTTTAATGAAGTCGGTTTTCAATGTCACGTCACCGCAGCAGAGGGCGAGAAAATGAAAGTCCGCTTCCCAATCCGATTGGTTCGGTATATCTTGTGCGGGCGACGTAGGAGTTGCGACGTTTCGGAAATTTCGCCTGCGGGATAGAGAGGCCCGACCCAGCATGAAGATCAATGGCTATCTTCTGAAGAGTACGATCGTGGCGGCATTGGGCGGTCTGCTGTTTGGGTTCGACACGATTGTCATCTCCGGAACTACGCACGCGCTGCGAGAGGTGTATCAGCTTTCGGAGGGCTGGCTTGGGTTCACGGTCGCCAGTGCGTTGTGGGGCACGGTAATCGGCTCCATGACCGGGGGTATTCCCGGAGACCGCTACGGCCGCCGCGACAGTCTCCGCATCATGGCGGTGCTGTATCTGCTGACCGCGCTGGGCAGCGCCTTTGCGTGGAACTGGGATGCCCTGATTTTCTTTCGTTTTCTTGGCGGTCTCGCGATTGGCGGGTCGTCGGTGCTGGGGCCGATGTACATCGCGGAAATCGCTCCGGCCAGTTGGCGCGGCCGGCTGGTGGGACTGTTTCAGTTCAACGTGGTGGCAGGCATTCTGCTGGCATATTTCTCCAATTACGTAATCGGACTCGAGCAGTTTGGCATCAACATGGAATGGCGATGGAAGCTGGGCATCTCGGCCGTCCCGGCGGCATTGTTTTTCCTGATGCTGTTCGCCATTCCGCGGAGCCCGCGATGGCTGGTGAAGAAACAGCGCGTCGCGGAAGCGCGCGACGTGTTGCGGCTGACGGGCGAGCCAAATTACGAAGAAGAACTGCGGGACATCGTGGCCTCAATCGACGCCGAGCATGGACTGGGCGATGAACCACTTTTTCAGCGCAAGTACCGGTTTCCGATCTTTCTCGCCGTCACGATTGGGATGTTCAATCAGTTGGCGGGGATCAACGCGATTCTCTATTACCTCAACGACATATTCGCTTACGCCGGCTTCAGCAAAGTTTCGGGCGATTTGCAGGCAGTGGCAGTGGGATTCACCAATCTACTTTTCACCATGATCGCAATGTCGGTGATCGACAAAATTGGACGCAAGAAACTGTTGCTGACGGGCGCGGTCGGCACGACCTTTTGCCTGGCCGGCGTGGCGGCCATCTTCGCGACCAATCAGCGGCACGATCTGTTGATCTGGCTGCTCGTGGCCTATATTGCGTTCTTCGCGTTCTCACAGGGGGCAGTGATCTGGGTCTACATCAGCGAAGTGTTTCCCAATCGCGTGCGCGCCAAAGGGCAGAGCCTGGGCAGCTTTACGCACTGGATTATGAACGCATTGATCTCGGGAGTTTTTCCGGCGCTGGCGGCCAAGTCGAAGTCCATTCCGTTCGCTTTCTTCGCCGCCATGATGGTGCTGCAGTTCTTCGTAGTGCTGTTCACGTACCCTGAGACCAAAGGCGTGTCGCTCGAAGACATGCAGAAAAAGCTGATGGCGGAGTAAGCGGTTTCAGCATCGGTATGTGTTGCCGCCGCTTAGAGGGACTTCACTGCATTCCGAGCGAGGCCGCGATCGTCTTCTTGTACTCGCGGGCTTTGGCGATAGCGGCTTCTTCGTCCACGGTGAGAAGTTTGTGATCGCGCATCACCACGCGTCCGCCGATGATGACCGTTTCGACGTCGGAACCCTTTAGCGCGTAGGCGATCGCGGCGTAAACGTCGTACATGGGCACGGCATTCGGTTCGTCGAGGCTGATGAGGATCAGGTCGGCTTTCTTGCCTTTTTCCAGCGAGCCGATTTCCTTTTCCATGTGAATCGCGCGGGCGCCGTCGATGGTGGCCATTTCTACGACGGCTTTAGCGTTGATGGCGAGCGGATCCATCTTCGTGATCTTCGCCAGTTTCGCGGCGAGGTCGATTTCTTCCATCAGGTCGAGGTCGTTGTTGCTGCCGGCGGGACCGTCAGTGCCGAGTCCGAGGGCGACACCGGCGGCGCGCGTCTCCGGTACGGGAGCGACTCCGCTGGCAATCATCATGTTGCTGGATGGATTGTGAATGCAACCCACTTGGCGCTGGGCGAGGGTTTTGCGGTCGGCGGCGTCGACGAAAATGCAGTGGGCCGCAACCAGGTCGGGGCCGAGAAGACCGATTTTATCGAGATACTGCACGGGAGACATTCCGTTGTTCTTTAAGCTGTCATCGAGCTCTTTTTTCATCTCGGCTACGTGGATCAGGATGGGCGCGTGATATTTGCGCGCGAGCGCGGCGGAATCCTGAAGAGTCTTTTGGGAGCAGGTGTAGATCGAGTGCGGCGCGACGGCGGCGTGAATCAGCGGGTCGCCCTGCCACTTCTGCAAAAACTTTTCCGTGTAGGCGAGCATGGCGGCGTTGGTCTTGTTGTCGGGCGCCGGGAAATCGATGAACGTTTCGCCGAGCACGCCGCGCATGCCGGCGGCTTTGGTCTCTTCCGCTACCGCGTCTTCGAAGTAATACATGTCGGCGAAGGTGGTGACGCCGGAGCGGATCTGCTCCGCCGCGGCGAGGCGCGTTCCCCAGCGGACAAATTCCTCGTTCACGTTTTTCGCTTCGGCGGGGAAGATGTACTTGTAAAGCCAGTCGTTAAGGGTGACGTCATCGTGGATGCCGCGGAAGAGGGTCATGGGGACGTGGGTGTGTCCGTTAATGAAGCCGGGGAGGACGAGGGTGTTCTTGGCATCGATGGTTTGACGGGCGGTGAACTTGGCTTCGAGGTCGGCGTGGGTTCCGACGGCGATGATCGTGTCGCCGGTCACGACTACGGCGCCGTCGTCGATGATGGAGCGCGGGGCGTCCATGGTTACGACCATGCCGCCGGTGATGAGGAGGTCGGCGGGCTGCTTCGCTGTTTGGGACCAAGCCAGAGTTGAGACCAACACCGAGGCGAAAGCGAGCAATCAAAATGCGGCAAGAATGCATTGATTTTCGCTTTCACTACATCCCGGATTCGATTTCTAATAACTCGTCTCCGTGTAACTAACGAGGAACCGCGCATAGTCCGTAGGCCTTTCGCAATCGCAATGACTCCGAGTATCGCCTTCACCTCTTCAGAATCCTATGGTGCGTGCGAAGGTCGGCTTTCCCATACTTCGGCCAGTTCAGCGATGGCGCCGAAGTATTCCTCTTTCAACCATCCGGTACTTCAGGCGTTCTTGGCCGCGCCCCCTGGCCAATTCGATGATGGCAACGATTCCGTAGGTATTCCAGTCCACCATAGTGTGCTGGCGATAAATCCGCACGATTTCTGTCACTGCTACGTAAGAAGCATCGCCGACATCGCCTTGGTGATGGAGGTCATCCCACAGTTCGTGCCATGTGGTTTCCAAATCTTTTCTCGATGCGAGCCTCTCGAGCAGCGGGCGCGGATCGCACTTCATGCGATAGCCTCCCTGAAGATCATGCCACCGATTGTCGTCTAGCTTCAGCATAGTGGTTCTTCGAACTAGCGCAGCCCGTCCTCACCCTTAATCTGATCTTTGGTCAGCCCGCCCACCCGCGCCAGCGGACGCCCGCTATCCGTGACCGCAATAGCCACCATGATCTCATTGGCGCGAGGCGCGTCGTTCAAGCGGACTTCCATGCCATCGAAATGGCTGCGGACGTAGGCGGCGTCTTTGTGGCCGAGCGGAATATCGAGGATCACCCCGAGGCCGCCGCGTTTTTTCGACGACGGAATCAGCGCCGCGCCTTTGCCCAGCACGCGACGTACTGGAGTGCCCAGTTTCGGATGCAGGACGGCGGCGGCGTGTTCGAGTTCGCCGTTTTCTCCTACGGCGGCTGCTTTACCGTAGCTCTCGGCGGTTGGGCCTGCGATTCCGAGAGCGTCAACAGCGCGTTGAGTTAGTAACTCACCCAGTTCTTCGCCGATGGCCATCAGGTCGGAGAGATCTTCTACATACTTTCCAGCGAAGGGGTTTTCGATCACGGCTACGGCGGCGGCGCGGCGGGTGGGGGGATCGATCTGGCGGCCCATCTCACTGCAGGTTTCTTCGACAAAGGTGGCGAGTTTGCGGATTTTTGCTTTCATCGCAGGCCGTCCTCTCCTTTGATTTCGGATGCTTTCAGGCCGCCTACGCGGGCGTGGATGCGGGGGCCCGTGGTCATGACCAGAGCCAGCAGAATTTCGTCGGCGCGCGGGGCGTCGGTGAGTGCCGACTTCCATGGCGTCAAAATGACTGCGCACGTACGAGGCGTTGATGTGTGTGATGGGCACGTCGAGACGGGTGCCGGGGCCGCCGACCTTCTTGGTGGAAGCGACGATTGCCTTCGCGCCGCCAAGAACTTCGCGCATGGCGTAGCCTCCGGGGACGTGCCAGAGGGCGCCGTGTTCGATCTCGCCGGCGGAGCCCACGATGGCGCCTTTGCCGTAGCCTTCGATTTGTTTTATGTCGCCGCCGAGAGCTTTGACCAGAGCGCGCGCCATTTCGAGACCCAGTGGCTTCAGATCGTCCATGAAGCCTTCGATTTTCTCGACGTAGGCACCAGAAAATGGATTTCGAATTACGGCCAGGGCTGCGGCGCGACGTAGCGGCTTGTCGGCCACGGGGCCACCTTCGTGGAAAATTTCCTCTATGGAGAGGAGGCGCTTGCGGACTTGGACTTCAGGCATGGACCGCCTTGTAGAGGCGTAGATCGCCGTCAGGGGCTGAAGCCCCAGTTGCTGCGGAGTGTAACGGCACGGCTGAAGCCGTGCCCTCCCGATCATCTCGTTCGGAGCCCATCATAGACGGGATCGTGTTGTGCGCGCCGACAACCCGAGTATGCGACTGGAGGTTGAGCGCTGCGGATCGAATCAGGTTTTCCGCGCGGAGCGTTTCGGCAACACGCATCCCGGCGGCAAGGGCTGTTTCGACTTCGTCAGCGGATAGTTCAGCGACTGATTGCGTGACCAGGCGCGGGCCAAGATCGCTGTCCGGCGCGATTTCCCTTGCGGGAACACGTCGTATGTTCGGATGTCCGGGTAAGTTGACCGCGTTTGCGATGACGGTGGCGGCAGCATCAGCCAGGGCGGCACTGTCTGCCAGGACAGTGACGGCATCGGCGATGCCGAGTGAAAAGCTGCGTCCGCGCCAGCCACTGGTGGCGATGCCGCGAATGGAGTGGTGTGCGTGGATGGTCGTGGTGCCGAACAATGATGGACGATCGGGCCGCTCGACCATGCCGACGACGAATCTTTGGCCGGGGCTGAGGTGCAGGGCGATGTCACCGCCGTCGTTGACATAGGCGCGCGAGAGATTCGCGCTGCCCGTCATGGCTTTGAGGATTTCCTCCGCAACGGCTCCGGCCACGGCGGCCATGGGCGTGATGAAATGTCCTGCCGCGAAGGGTTTTACGGCGGCCAACATTCTTTGCGCGACCGGACCTTTCGGCAATGGTCCACTCAGTCGAGTAGGCTGACGCAGGAAATTCAGCTCACCGCACAATTCATCCAACACGGTCACGAATCTTTGCGCCGCCGCGCGATAAGCCGTTTCTATTTCGCTCGCGG
Source organism: uncultured Acidobacteriota bacterium (assembly GCA_963799305.1). Taxonomy (GTDB): domain Bacteria; phylum Acidobacteriota; class Terriglobia; order Terriglobales; family Acidobacteriaceae; genus Acidiflorens. The sequence continues at coordinate 819,003 of CAWCWX010000014.1, forward strand.
GCCCAAAGCCTTCAATCACCAGGTCGATCGGTCCGTCGTTGAGATGGAGACGGCGTCCATCAGCGAGCATGCGAATCTGGGCGCGGCTCTTCATTTTTCGGAGTCCGCTTTTCGCAGCGGCCAGGGATTGTCGGCTCGGGGCGCGACACGTCGTCTGCTCTCATCGTCTCGATGGATCGAACTCAAGGGCCGCACGTGATCCATGTAGCCGCCAAGTTTCTCATAGTCTGCAATCTGTAACGTGAACTCGATCGGCGCAACCAGCGCAGGCGTTGGCACATAGCCAAAGGCATTTTCCGGCATGCGGCTGACATCCACCATGATCGTGATTCCTCCGCCGGGCCAGACGTAGACGGGGGCGCCGCCACAGGTGACGCGAGTGAGGGCGTCGCGGACGGAGTGCGTGAGCTTGACGGGATTTTCGGTGACGCCGGCGCGCAGCGATCCGCCGGCTCCGCCCATGAAGAGGACGGTGCATAGAGCCGGCTCGCAATTCTCTTTGATCCTTGCGACCGACTCGCGCAGCTCCGGCGGTAAGTCTTTTTCGGTGGGGCGCAGGGCTTCGTCCAATTCGAAGTAGGCGTGTTGTTCGCCAGTGGTGCTGACCATCAGGAGGCGCAGGCCGGGCCGGGCTACTTTCGGATTGAAGGGGCCTAGGATCGACAGAGGGTCGGTGATATTCGTGCCGCCCCAGGAGGTGCCGGGGTCGGCTACCTTGAAATAGCGTCCGGGAGTGGAGCGGCGGCCTTTCAGTTTGATTCCAGTTTCGGGGACGCCGAGAAGTTTTCCTGCCTGATGTTCCGAGAGGACCCCCGTGATGTGATCGTCGACGACGACCACTTCGTCAACTCTGCCGTGCCACTGCTTTGCGAACATGCCGATGGTGGCGGAGCCGCAGCCGACGCGCATGCGTTCTTCCTGAATGCCGTCGACGATGGGCGGACGGTCGGCCTGCACGACGACTCTCGCGCCGTCTTCAATCTCCAACTCCACGGCTTTGCCGTTGCACAGATTCAGTAACGTCTCGCAGGTGGCGGTGCCTTCCTGGCGCGTGCCGCCGGTCAGGTGACGGACTCCGCCTAAAGAGAGCATTTGCGATCCGTATTCGCCGGTGGTTACGTGGCCAACGGCCTCACCTTGGGCGCGGACGGTGGTGCACTCGGGCCCGAGGTGGCGGTCGGTGTCGATCTTCAGTTTTACGCCGCAGTAGCTGAAGATGCCTTCCGTGACTACGGTGACCATGTCGACGCCCGCAACTTCGGAGGAAATGATAAAGGGCGCGGGCTTGTAGTCGGGATAAGTGGTGCCGGCGCCGATCGCCGTCACGAAAGTCTCCGCGTCGCGGACCAAGGTGCCGTCCCACTCGTTACTTTTTTCGAGAAAGGGGACCAGTGATTCGCCGCGGGATTGCGCCTGTTCGAGCATGACGTGGGGATCGAGGCGGACGAGTTGGCCGTCGCGATTGCCGTAGCGGTCGCAGGATCCGGAGCGGCCGGGCTTGATGTAGCAGAGAACGGGGCAGGCGTCGCAGCGGATGGCGTCGTCAGGCACGCTGGCCTGCTTTCTTCTTTGCTAACTCGGCCGCCCGAATTGCGGCGCGGACGCGGTCGGGAGTGGCGGGGACTTTTCTCAAGCGAATGCCGACGGCATCATGCAGCGCGTTGAGGATGGCGGGGGCGGTGGGAATGACGGCTTGTTCGCCAATCCCTTTCGCGCCGAACGGGCCGACCGGAGAAGGATCTTCGATGAGGATCGATTCGACGGGTGGGATGTCTCCCGCGGTGGGGATGAGATAGTCGTGAAGATTCTCTCCCCTGCCGGGGAAGAATTCTTCCATCAGCGCCATGCCCAATCCTTGCGCGACGCCGCCTTCGATCTGGCCTTCGATCAGCGTGGGATTGATGGCGCGGCCTACGTCGTGGGCGGCGATGATTTTCAGGACTTTTACTGTGCCTAGTTCCATGTCTACTTCGATCTCGGCCATGTGCGCGCCATAGCCGTAGACGGCGTAGGGATTGCCTTGGCCGTTTTCGTCGAGTGGGCTGGTGGGGGGATCGAAGGTGGCTTCGGCGGTGATGACGTAGCCGTGGCCGTCGAGGGGCAAATCAGCGAGTGCGATCGTGTGCCGGATTTCTTTTTCTTCCACGGTGATTTGGCCATCTTCGAAAGCGATGCGGCCGCAGTCACAGCCTTTCGCAAGTTTGAGAATGGCATTCCGCAGCTGTGTTCCTGCCATGTGTGCGGCTTTGCCGGTGACAAAGGTCTGGCGGGAGGCGGAGGTTTTGCCGCAGTCAGGCGTGAGGGCGGTGTCTCCGGAGATGAGGTCGAAGCGATCTATGGGAGCGCCGAGCGCGTCGGCGCAAATTTGGGTGACGATGGTGTTCGAGCCTTGTCCAATGTCAACGGCACCCTGATGGAGAGCGATGCGGCCGTCGCGCTTCAGGCCGATGCGTACGGTCGATGGGTTGGGGAGCGAAGTGTTGCCGCAGCCGTACCACATTCCTGCTACTCCGACGCCGCGACGCAGAATTCCGTCTGATTTGGAATTGAAGTCGGCGGCCTGTTCGCGCGCGGCCTGCCATTTTGGACGCAGTGCTTCGAGGCAGGCTCGAATGCCGACGCCTTCACCCATAATCTGTCCGGTTACCGTGGGCGTGTCGTTGTCGAGGGCGTTCAGGATGCGAAATTCCAGGCGATCCATGCTGACTTGGTCTGCCAGGTCGTCAAAGAGTTGTTCCTGGGCGATGGCTGCTTGCGGGACTCCGAAGCCGCGAAACGCGCCGGCCGGAACCAGGTTGGTGTGGACGGCGCGCGTCAATGCCCGGTAGTGCGGCACATAGTAAGGACCGGAGGCGTGCACGGGAACGCGCGCTGCCACCGTCGGGCCCCAGGACGAATAGGCCCCGGTGTTGAAATCGGCGGCGAAGTCGAGGGCGACTAACTTGCCGTTGCGATTACATCCGGCGCGCAGCCGCATGCGGGCGGGATGGCGTTTCGTGGTTGCGACGATTGATTCCGTCCGGGAATAGGTCATCTTCACCGGCTTGTTCAGGTGCCAGGCGGCGAGGGCCAGGAAGGGCTGCACGGAGAGGTCGAGCTTCGAACCGAAGCCGCCGCCGACTGCGGTCGGAATGATGCGAACTTTTTCTGGCGGGATGCCGAGAATCGTCGCGATGTCGGCACGGTCCATATACGGGGACTGGGTGCAGGCCTGGATTTCGATGCCGTCGCCGACGCGGCGCGCGAATCCGGCCTCGGGTTCGATGTAAGCGTGCTCGATGAAGCCGGTCTCGTACTCGCATTCCGCAGTGATGTCGGCATCGGCCAGAGCGCGGTCAACGTCACCGCGAACGACGCGTCCGCGCACGAGCACGTTGTCCTCGCGCTGGGCATGAATCCGAGGTGCGCCATTGGCGAGTGCTTCGTCGATTTCCTTGAGGGCAGGCAGTTCCTCCCACGCCACTGGAAAAGCTGCGGGATCGAGAGCTTCCACGATCTCCGCTTCCCCCACCACGGCGGCTACGGCTTCGCCGCGATGACGGGACTCTCGGTGCGCAAACACCCGCTGGTCGGCGAAGGGTGGGATCACTCCGTAGCAGTCTTTTCCGGGCACGTCCTTCGCGGTGAGAACGGCGTGAATTCCAGTATGGTCGCGAATGAACGCATCCAGGTCGCCTAGTTGAAATCGCGCGCGGTGATAGGGGCTGCGAATGACTCTGAACGGTAAGCGCGCCGGACGGAATCTCGTCCGCGCCGAAAATTTCGCTGCCGTCGACCTTACGTCCTCCATCGAGGCGGACGAGGCGTTGCCCGACTGCATGTCCTGGCTGCGGTGGAATCTCAACTGAGGCGGCTGACTGAGAATCAAGAATGGCCGCGATGATTTTGCGATAGCCAGTGCACCGGCAAAGGACGCCGCCGATCGCGTCCATGACTTCGCTCTCGTCGGGAGCGGGATTTTTTTCGACGAGAGCTGTGGCAGCCATCAACATGCCCGGTGTACACGCGCCACACTGGGCCGCGCCGTGCGCCAGGAACGACTGCTGCAACCGCGCTCCTGCTGGTGATTGCTTCAACCCCTCGACGGTCGCGATCTCGCTGCCGGCAACTTGTCCCACCGCGACCAGGCAAGCGCAGACGGGTTCGCCATCCAGCAGCACGGTGCAGGCACCGCAGTCGCCGGCGTCGCAGCCGATCTTGGTTCCGGTCAGTCCCAAGTCGTCGCGCAGGACGCGGGAGAGGCGCTGTATCGGGCTAGTTGAGACTGCGACACTCTGTCCGTTCACGACGAAGGAGATAGTCCCGGTCTCCACAGCGGCCAAGTCGTGAGTGGTGGCCATCAGGCGGCCTCCACGCAGGAATTGAGGGCGCGGCGGATCAGAGTGAGTGAGGCGTCGCGACGATACTCAGCGGTGGCGCGCATGTCGTCGATCGGACTAAGCGGAGCGAGATGGGCGGGAGTCACGAGCGCAGCGAGCCCAACTGGGGCGTTCGCTCCGATCAAATCCCGTTCCAGTGCAGGCAGACGCCGCGCTACTGCCGAGCACGATCCAACCGCAACCCGCGCTGCAGCGATCTGGCCATCCTCTACATAAACCACGGCTGCGACCATCGAGATCGAGATCACGAGGTAACGGCGCGCTCCCAGTTTCAGAAAGGTCGAGCGTGCATCCTCAATTGTTCGCGGAACCCAAACGGCAGTCAGAATTTCGTCCTGGCGGCGCTGGGTCTTGCGGTTGCCAACAATGAACTGGACCAGTGGTATCCGCCGTGTGCTCTGGCGCGAAGCGAGTTCAACTTCCGCATCCAGCGCGAGCAGAGGGGGCACTCCATCAGCGGCTGGCGAAGCGTTGCAGAGGTTTCCCGCCACGGTTCCGCGGTTCTGAATCTGGACCGAGCCAACTTCGCGGGCGGCGCTTTTCAGGGCATCGAAGCAGCGCGGTAGCGGCGCCCGGATGACATCGCTCCAGGTGGTCAAGCCGCCGATGCGGAAGTAGTTGGCCTCGGTGGATATTCCACGCAATTCCCCCAGCCCGGAAACGTCCATGACTGGCGCGCGCGCGACCCGATCGCCAAGGGCGGGATAGAAGTCCGTACCTCCAGAGAGGATTTGAATTCCAGGCATGGCCAGCTGAACCACCGCTTCATCAAGGGTTTTGGGCCTGAAATACAAGTTCGGAATCCCTGGGCCGGGGCAGCCCGCGAAGAAATTGCAGGGCTAATCTTATACGAATAGCTCCATTTGTACATTCCAGATGGGTCCCGAGGTCGCTGGGGTAGGTCCACTGTGGAATCGATGGCAGGCATCGAAAAAAACACCTTGCCGGGCCCTGAACCCTTACCGATACTGGCCTACGAGCGTGGCATTTCTCCCTCTACTTTAGAATGGAGTGGGGCGGCGTTACTTGGGGCAAGTTTTGGCCTGATTCCGCCGATTGTCACTGTAAGCCCTAAGTTTGTTCCAGGGAGGCTTTACCAGATTGGACCAACCGGAAGCAGTTGAGGATCGGGAAGTGGATGTGAACGCCCGCGAAGCGGGCTATGTGCTGCGGCTGGATGAAATTGCCAACCTCGCATCGGAGGGAGGGAAGCCAGCCGAGACTCTGATGAACGTGGTCGCCTTGATCGCCCGGCGTTTCCGGACCGACGTTTGCTCGGCCTATTTACTCGAACCTGACCGGGCCAATCTTGTCCTGGCGGCGACAGTTGGACTCCGCAGTGAGTGTATCGGGACGCTTCGAATGGGGATCCACGAAGGGCTTGCGGGCCTGGTGGCGGAACAGGTGCGGCCTGTGGCCGTGGAGCAGGTCAAGACTCATCCTCGCTTCAAATACTTCAAAGAGTCCGGCGAAGAGGCGTACCAGTCGTTCCTCGGAGTTCCACTGATCGACCGCGGCGTTCTGCAAGGCGTTCTGGTGGTGCAAACGAAAGCCGCGCGGGTTTTTCCGGAAGACGAAATTCAAATGCTGGTGGAAGCCGCCACCCAGGTGGCGCCGGTGGTGAGCGAAGCCCGGACCCTGGACCGCTTCATCGCCCCGTCGCAAGAGCGGCTGTGGGCTTTGGCGAGGAATTTGTGGTGGAGTTGGGATCACGATTCCGCAGGTTTGTTCCTCGATCTCGACCCCGTCCGCTGGGGCGAACTGAATCACAACCCGGTTTCGCTGCTGTCGGAGTTTCCGCTGGCAAAGCTGGAGACGCGGGCCGCCGAACTGGTGTTGCACAGCCGGATCAACTACGCCTATCGCCGCCTGCTGGAGTATCAGGAAGCAGAGCGCACCTGGGGAGCGCGGCACGCGGGTATCTTGCGAACCCGTCCCGTGGCCTATTTTTCCGCGGAGTTTGGCCTGCATGAGTCCTTGCCAATTTATTCCGGGGGTTTGGGAGTACTGGCCGGCGATCACATCAAGAGCGCTTCCGATCTGGATATTCCGCTGGTCGGGGTAGGGCTGTTTTATGGCCAGGGATATTTCCGTCAGCGGCTCGACCGCAGCGGCTGGCAACACGAAGAGTACCTTGAGACCGACGTCAGCCATTTGCCGATGGAAGCCGCCATCGGGAAAAATGGAGCTCCAGTGGTGGTGCAAATCGATACGCGCGCGGGCGCGATTCGGGCAAAGGTCTGGCGCCTGAAAGTCGGCCGCTGCGATCTGTTTCTGCTCGACTCCGATGTGGAAGGCAATCATCCCGAAGACCGCGAATTGACTTCGCGTCTGTACGGTGGCGACAGTCGCATCCGCATTCGTCAGGAGTTACTGCTCGGAGTCGGAGGACTACGCGCGTTGCGAGCCCTTGGCATTCAACCCGGCGTGCTCCATCTCAACGAAGGACACAGTGGATTCGCGGTGCTGGAAGCGATCCACATGCGCATGGTAGACGAAGGGATCCCCTTTGAACGCGCGGTGCCGCGAGTTTCGCGGGAAGTCGTTTTCACCACCCATACGCCGGTGCCCGCCGGTCACGATCGTTTCGACGCCGATCTCATCGAGGAGCACCTGGGACCTCTCCGCGATGCGCTTCGACTTTCGAAGGAGAGTTTCATGGGCCTGGGACGCGAAAATCCAAACGTCGATGAGCCGTTCTGCATGACTGTTCTCGGTCTGAGACTTTCGCGGCGCGCCAATGCCGTATCTGCGCTGCATGGCGAAGTGTCGCGCGCCATGTGGACAGGTCTCTCGCCGGGCAAACTGGAAGACAGTGTTCCGATCGGACACATCACCAACGGCGTGCACGTTCCCTCCTGGCTCGCGCCGCAGATGTTCCGCCTTTATGACCGGCATCTCGGTACCGGATGGCACCAGCGCAGCAGCGAGGCGAAAATCTGGGAAGGAATTGAGAACGTCGATGACGGCGAACTCTGGGAGACCCATCTCAACCTCAAGTCGCGTCTTCTCCAGTTCGTGCGGCGCCGCGCGGTTGCGCAAGCGGCGCATCGGAACGAACCGCGCGAAGTCCTCCAGAAGTTGGAACGCATGCTGAGTCCCGACGCGCTGACCATCGGCTTTGCGCGCCGCTTCGCGACCTACAAGCGAGCCAACCTGATTCTTCGCGATCTGGAAAGACTTGCGGCTATGGTCAACGATCCGAACCGGCCGGTGCAATTCGTGTTTGCCGGCAAGGCGCATCCTCATGACGAACCCGGAAAGCGCGTCCTGCAGGAGATTGCCGAACTGATGCGCGATCCGCAGTTTGGCGACAAGTTCGTTTTTGTCGAAGACTACGACATCAACGTGGGCCGCCACTTCGTGCAGGGCGTTGACGTCTGGCTCAACAATCCGCGGCGTCCTCTCGAAGCTTCGGGTACCAGCGGGCAGAAAGTGGTTTTGAACGGCGGCTTGAATCTATCGATTCTGGACGGCTGGTGGGCAGAAGCCTACGACGGACGCAACGGCTTCGCGATCGGAACCGGCAGGACCCATTCCGACATGAATGTTCACGATAGCCGCGATGGCGAAGAATTGTTGCGGGTGCTTAAAGAGGAAGTGATTCCGCTTTTCTACCATCGCGATCGCGATGGCCTGCCGCGCGGCTGGATCAAACGCATGAAGCGAACCATCCGCACTCTGGGCTGGCGCTTCAATGCGGACCGCATGGTGATGGATTACACCCTCAACTGCTATGTCCCCGCCGCGGGCGGCACCTCCAGCGACATGCGGCCGAATATGTAAGGGAGTAAGCTGCTCCTGGTCCACGCAGATGTCGCATTTGTGCAGGCCGTGCGCATAAAGCTGCAATGCTTTTGTCCGCGGCCGTGTTTCTGTCGATTTTCGTTTAGCGGCAGCCTTGACGCGGCTGAGCCCCCCGGTCTACGCTTCGATAATCAGAAGTATTTCCGTCAGTCTCGCTCTGACGGTGGACGCCGGACTTGGCTCCACTGGCCGATTTCAGACGACGTGACCCCAGGAGTTTTCCATGCAAGGACGAAGACAAAAGCTGGAACGAGGATTCTCTCTCATCGAGTTGCTGATCGTCGTGGCAATCATTCTGATCATCGCGTCCATCGCCATCCCGAACCTATTAAGTGCACGCCGGCAGACCAATGAGACGGCGGCGGTGAAGGCGATCAACACCATCAATACGGCGCAGATCTCGTACAACTCTGCTTATCCCGGATTAGGGTATGCCACGGCATTGAACGCTCTGGGCGGGACCAGTTGCGCGCCTCCGACCGCTACCAGCGCGTGCCTGATCGATAGTCAATTGGCTTCGGGAACAAAGAATGGCTACACGTTCACGCTCGCGGCAGCCAGTGGGAGTCCGGTTGCGACCTACCAGGTCATTGCTTCGCCGACCGTTCCCAATCAAACCGGCGTTCGCTATTTTTGCTCGTTCGCGGACGGAACTATCCGGGCGTCGAGTTCACCGATCGCCGCCTGCGATTACACCATCCCTCCGTTGCAGTAGAAACGCGGCGCGCAGGCTGGCCGTCGCGAACTCTACCGCGGCGGCTCAACCCAGAAGACTGCCCCGCGGAAAATAGGTGGCAGCATGTACGTCTCGTTATTCCCAGATTTCTTGCCTTGCAGTTCCTGCTCTTCGCCTAGAAAAGGCAGAAACTTCGCTTTGCTCCCGGCGGGAACGGTGATTCGAACGTTCACTTCCGGCTCCTGGCGGGCATTCTCGCCCCCGCGCAGTCCTTTGAAATTGGCAATGAACACGTGCAGACTGCCTCCGACTCGGGCAACGTGCGTCGCAACATTTGGGGAGGCTTCGATGGTCACCTCAGGATTGGCCGGGAGATTCTCAAGAAATGCCGATTGGCTTGAGGGCAAAGCTCGCACGAGATTGACGTCCAGAGATTGCAGATACTCTTTTCCCGGACACTTTGCGAATCGCGCGATGGTGGCTTGCAGCGGGAGTCCAGTTGCGTCCGTGCCGGTGATGAGCAGTTTGCCTCCCGACTTGGCAAACGCTCGCAATGAATCGCGCTCAGATTCGTCGAGTATGCGCACATCGGGAAGAATGAGCGCGCTTCCGCTGAACGTCTTAAGCGTTCGCGGCGTTACGATCGAATAGGGAAGATGCTTTTGCATCAGCAGAATCAAGACGCCCTCATAGGAAGGCAGAAACTCCGTGGGAAAGGAATTGCGGGTCGAAGGCGAAAAGTAGACTCCAATCGGCTTCACCGGCTGTCTTGGCAGGTAGAACGTCTTCTCATGGTCGGCAATCCAGGCGAAGATCCGTTTGCGAGTTTCGAGATCGTTCGATCCCGACATGACGTGGCCGCTCGCGTCCCAGGAGTTGGCTCCCACCATGAGTTGGGACATGAAGAGGTTTTCCATGGCGTCGCGGGGGGCAATTTTCTTGTCGCCGTCCCAGGAATAATTCAGGATCCAGGTCGGCTTTCCTTCCGCGAAGGCGCGAAATGACGACATTCCTACCTGATAGCGAAACCAGTCCAGCGGCGTTCGCGAAGACGCCATGTGATCGCCGCCGCCAAATTCGTATTCGTGCGCGATGGCATCATTTACTGCGTAAAGACTGTAGACATCGGCGCCCACGCGCACGGCCTCTTCTTCAATTCCGGGATAGATTTCCGGAATCGTCTTGATCTGTGGATTTGCTGACTTCGCAGTCCGATCGATTTCCTGCATGAAGTCGGTAATTGTCTGAATGCGAAAATCCACCCATTTGCGAAAGTTCGCATCGGAAAAATCGCCGAGTTTCAGGTCGTGCTTGGCATCCAGGCCGGTTTTTTGTTTGAAGGCCGCGACGGTCGCGTCGTCAAAACTGGCCCAGGAGTCTTCCCAGCCGTCGAAATGGGTCATCCAGTAGGGGATGTCGACGTAAATTCCGTCGATGCCGGTGGCCGCAATCTGGCGGACGCGTTCCATGTAGGTCTTGCGCCATTCGGCTGCGTAGGGACTGATCCACACATCTTCGTCGCCCTTGGCGATCCAGAATGCGGTGCCGCCACCGAAAACCGCGGGCTCTCCGGTGAGCTTGCGTTGCAGCCAGTCGGGATGATCCTTCGCCAGTGAATGTGGCGACTGGTCGGCATTGGCCGTGATGCACTCCAGGCCGGCGATATAGACGAAAGCATGGTTGCCCACTTTGTGCGCTTCTTCTGCCACGGCGCGAATCGCGGCCAGCTTTTCTTCGGGATGCAGGAAGCTCTCATAGCGGCCGGGGATGTCGTTGTCGGCTTCAATTCCGAAGACGTGGTTCTCCTGCGCTTCGCGGACGATGCGGGCCGCGTCGTCCTTGGAATGCAATCCCCAGGCGGCGATGCGGACGTAGTGGGTCCAGTCCTGGGCGGAAGTAGTCGCCGCCGGCAGGGGGAACGTGCTCAGGATCAGTAGCAAGGGCAAAGTGCTGGCAACTGGACGCTTCATAAATCTTGAGCACCGAGAGTGAATTTGCCGATCTTTGAGGTGAAGCCAAAGAGGAAAAGGGCGGCCCCGTCATTACGGTCCGCCCTTTGCTCCCTGGGCAACTAGAACTGGAAACGTGCTCCGAACTGCATCTTGCGGAAGTTGCCGGTTGTGGATGTCACCGTTCCAAAGTCCTCGTTTCCAAATCCGGCCGCCGGAAAAGCGAACCTCGGAGTGTTGGTGGCGTTAAACATTTCTGCCCGAATCTGCAGCTTCATGTCCTCACGGATTTCGAACTCCTTTGATAGCGAGAGGTCGAGATTGCGTATGCCCGGGCCGCGAAGGCTGGAAAAGTGTCGAGGTGCGTTGCCAGGGATTTGGTCTCCCGGATCAGCGAGGCAGTCCGGATTGAGATATGCGTCCCCGGTCGCAGCGGCATGATAGTAGCTGATTCCACTTGTCAAATTGGAACAGATGACGTCTGGCCGTTGGTTGCCATCGGCCAGCCGCGGGGAAGCCATCATGATCGCAATGGGCTGTCCGGTCTGAAGAGTCATAAAAGTGTCCAGCGACCAGCCACCTACGATTGCATCCGCGACGCGATTCATCCCATTACCGATGAAGCGACCTCGGCCAAAGGGAAGGTCGTAGATCACCGCCATCGTGAACCGGTGCGTGGCATCGTTCGCGCTGATCCCGTGTTCGGCTTTCAGGTTGTCGAGGACTTGCGGATTATCAAATTGCAAGTTGCCGACCCATGCGTTCGCTCCTGACGAGGAATCATCGGTCGACTTGGAGAACGTGTAATTGCCCTCGAAACTCAGATTGTGGCTGGTGCGCTTCTGGAAACGGACCTGTAATGAGTGATACCAGGAAGTCGCCGCCAGTACAGGCAGGCCCTCGAAGCTTCCATCAAACTGAGGGAAGGGGCGCAGCAGGTTGATCTGGGAAATTTCATCGTTGTTATAGATCGAGTCGGGCTCGTTGAATATTGGGGTGGCAGGGCAATAGGAAGCAGGCGCTCCAACTTCTGTAAAGAAGCATTGAAATGGATTAGGGACATTTCCATTCAGGTAGTCAGAAACGTCGTTGTTCCCCGGGTCGTGACCGGGGTTGAGGTCCGCGACCAACTGATCGCGGATGGCGGAGGAAAGGAAGTTGCGATTCCGGGTGCTGGAAGTCCCCGCCCATGGCAGGTGAGTGCTGCGGTTGGCGGAGTAGTCCGCTCCAATCACAATTTGCCCGGGGAACAGGTGCTGCACACCGACGTTCCATTGGTAGATCTCAGCGTTGCGGGCTTTATCTGTGCCGAGATCGTTACCGTTGCCAAAACCCCACTCTGAGAGCGCACCATATTTCGTTCCCTGGGCCGATGACAATCCGGTCGGGAAGGGATCGCCAAAGTGCGCGAACTGAGTCTGGTAATTGTCGGTGGTGAACTTGATCTGGGCGGACTTGCGGAAGGCGGTTCCGGCATACTGAAAGTTCGTGGCTACGTTCATGCCGTAGAAGACACCCGCCCCGCCGCGCAAAACCGTATTTTGAGTCAACTGGTAGGCGAAACCAAAGCGGGGCGCCCAGTTATTGCGGTCGACGGGCGCAGAGCGACGGGAGGAGCCGGCAAAAGCCGTGGTCCCCATAATCTCACCCAGTCCGGGAATGTTGATTCCGGTGTCGCCGGTAAAATCGCTGAACTGAAGCCGGTTGAAGCGCTCGGTGTAGGGATTACTCCATTCGTAGCGCAAGCCCAGGTTGAGGGTTAGCTTTGGTGTCACTTTCCAATCGTCCTGGACAAAGAAGGCCGTTTCCTGCGACTTGTCCGCCACGGCTGGGATGATATTGATCTGGCTGTCGCCGTTGTAGGCGAACCCCGTCAAAAGCGTCGCAAAGGAGAAACCTTGACCTTCATCACCCAAGCCGGAATCGGGTTGCTGCGTGGTCACGTCGCGGTTGATGTCGAACAATCCCGTGGGATAGTTCGGCTGCCAGAAATTGTTGAAGAACTGGCGCTGCTCTCCACCGACCTTAATGGAATGCCGACCGAGAGCCCATTGCAAGGCCGAGGAGTAAGTCCACAAGGTATGAGCGAAGCTGGTGTCCACGCAACACTGGTCGAACAGGTCCAGGCTTTCGCCGGAGGTAATAAATGTCGGCATGCGGTGGAGGCCGTTGCCCGCCAGGATGGAGGGAAAGCCGACACTCTCCAAGGTCGGGTAGTTGTTGGAAATGCCCGGTGCCACCACCCGGTCCAGGCTCAAACGGCTCGAAAGCAGCATGGTGGGCTTGATTGCCCAGTCGTATTCCAGACCCACGTTATGCACGTCGGTTTTGTAAATCACTCCATCGCCATCGTTTCCGAGAACCGTCGGCGTGGTGAACAGGTCGTGGTGGCGGCTGTAGCGTCCGTTGAGCTTGTGGTTTTGGCTGAACTGGTGGTCGAGTTTGATGTCGAACTGCCATGCCGAGAAATTATTCAGCACCACCTGGCGGAAATTGGGGTCAGGGAATGCAGCATCGGGCACGTTCGGTTCCGGATACAGGTTGATGACGGCTTGTCCGATTGGGTCAATCTCATCCTGCGGAATCACGTTGTCAGTCTCAAACGGGCACCGTGCAGGATCTCCACTCTCGGATACGCACGTGAAGTTTTTCGGATCAAAGATCCTGACTGGGTTTTCAAGGCCCAAAAGTTCTGTGAAGTCTCCCTGCCGCATGAGGTCCGTTGGCACATAGCCTTCGAGGTTGGTGGGGTCGTTTTGGCGGGTCTTCTCGATATCGAAAAAGAAGAACGTCTTGTTACGAATAATCGGGCCGCTGACGGCAAATCCGTACTGGTCGCGGACGTGATCGGGTTTGTCGCCGGTGTTGAAGAAGTCGCGGGAGTCGAACTGGGAACGCTGCCCGTACCACCAACCGGCGCCGTGAAACTTGTTGCCTCCCTGCCTCAGCACCATGTTGACTATAGTCCCGCCGTTGTTCCCATACTCGGCGGCAAAACTGTTGTTCTGGACTTTGAATTCCTGCACGATCTCGACCGACGGTTGGTAATAGACATTGGTGTTCCCGCCTTCGCCTTGTTCCGGCGCGGTGAGTGGGCTGCCGTCCAAACGAATCTCGGCCGTGGCGTTGCGCTGTCCGTTGGAGACGAAGTTGGTGCCCGACGGATAGTTGTCGTTAATACCCGAACCGGTGGCCTCGGTAACGCCGCCTGCAAGGTAAACCAGACCAAACAAGCTGCGGTTGTAGAGCGGGATGTCGCGTACGTATTCGTTCGTGACGTCGGTGCCAATGGCGGCACTTTCGGTATCGAGGAGGGGCGGAGCGCCGGTGACGACCATCGTTTCCGTGACAGTCAGAGGGTTCATTGAGAGGTCGACCGTGGTGTCCTGGCTCACGGCCAGCACCACGTTCTTGCGCTCGACACCGCGGAATCCGGGCGCCTCAGCTTTCAGCGTGTACATCGCTGGGCGAAGGCCGGTCAGAATGTAGAGCCCGTCCTGATTGCTGTGGGCGACCACGCTGATGCCGGTGGCGTCATTGGTGATCGTGACGGTGGCGTTCTGCACGACCGCACCGGATTGGTCCTTGATAGTGCCGCGAATCTGGGCCGTATAACTGCCCTGTCCAAACATGGAAATTCCGCAGCACAGGAAGAAGAACAGGATGGGAGCGACTAGCTTTTGGCACATCGACATATAGGACTCCTCGAAAAACATGACCTTCGATGTGGCTTACGTATTCTTACGATTAGATACTTTTACTTATCTTTGTGCGGCGCGTCAAGGACTTTACGGTGCTTCTTTTGTCCCGGAAAAAGCGACGTCAGCTTGCCGGCTTGGATTTCAATTCCTCGCGGAGGGCCTTTCCCAGCGCGACCTGCCGTGCCGGGTCGAGTTTGGCGCCGTTCGCGGTGAGGTAGAGGACGTCGATCGCCATCTGGCCTTCGGTTTCGATGAGGGCGATTTCGATGTTGCAGCCCTGCTTCGAAATCTGGGAGCACATCTGGTAGAGCAGTCCCGGGCGATCCTGGGTCAGTACCTGTAGAAGCGTGCTGTAAGGAGAGCAGGCGTCGTCGAATTCAACTTTTGTTGCGATTTTTACTTTGGCGGCGCCGGTTTTTTCCGAGCGCAGACGATCCTGAAGCATGCGCGCCACGTCGGCCTTTCCCGTGATGACGGCGGCGATGCTTTGCTTCAGACGCTCCCATTCCGGAATATTCAGCTCCAGCGTCCGAAAACGGTCGGTGAAACAGAACGTATCCACAACTACGCCGGCGCGGTTGGAAAACGCGTTGGCCTTGACGATATTCATGCCCCATGAGGCGAGCGCGCCGGAAACGGATGCAAACAGAAAAGGCCGGTCGGTGGTGATCAACGTGAGTTCGTACCAGTGGCGAACCTGCTTCAGACTCAACTGCACGGAATCATTGCCGATTTGCGCCGCCATTTCAGCGTGGGCCAGAACATCGCCGACGCCGTGCATCCGCAAGTATCGCTGCGGCAAACCTTCGAGAAAATTATTGATCTTCTTTCCGGCTACCGGCGCCAGCGACCGAAGATGCGCCAACGTCGAATCGTTCTCGTCGGTATGGACTCGTTCATCCGCGCTTCGGCTCAGGTAGTTGGCGGCGGAAATGTAGAGTTGCCAAAGAGTGTCCGCTTTCCATGCCGTCATGGCGTCGGGATTCACGGCTTTGATGTCGGCATAGGTCAGCAGGCACAGCATCTTGAGTCTTTCGGGCAGGCCGATTTTTTCCGCGAATGTTTTCACGTTCGCAGGATCGAACACGTCGCGCCGCATCGCTCCAGACATTTCCAGATGATTTCCCACCAGGAAGCGGAGGGTTTCACGATCCGACTGATCGAGGTCGAGCCGGGCAGTGCAACTTTCGGTGTAGTGCAAGCTCAGGTCAACGTGATTGCCGCCGGGACTGGCCTTGCCGGAATCGTGCAGCAGGAGCGCCAGGTAGAGCAACTCGGGCTGTTCCAGTTCGCCCAGCAGTTCCGCGAATCGACGGTCCGGTCCGGCTTTCGAATCGCGCAGGCGGTGCAGATTCTCAATTGCAAGGAACGAATGTTCATCTACCGTGTAACGATGATAGAAATCCCGCACCACCAGGGCTTCAATCCCTTTCAGTTCCGGCAAGAGCAGCGGCAAGAGGCGCAGTGCATTCATCGCGCGGAGAGCGTCGGCTGCATGCGGCTGCGAGAGTGTCTCTTGAAGATAGAGCCACAGTTCCGCGCCCTTTGGCGGTGTGGAGGCGAGCGCTGGAAGCACTTGCTCGATCTTGTATTCCGTTGTTGTGCTGAGTTTGAGTCCCTGCTCGGCCATGAAGTGAAAGAGGCGGAGCAACATCTCGGGATCCTGAAGCGAATCCGGCTTTTGCACGAAGATCAGTCCGTCAACCACAGAGAAGTCGGGCGTCGAGACGCGGGCTCTCCAGCTATGGAATTGGCGATCTACTGCCGACCACGCGGCGGGAATTTCTTCCAACAGCTGTCGGCTGACGCGATGCACGACGCGGGCGTGGCCGTAGTAAACGCGCATCCAGTCGGCGGCGTTCGTGATTTCCATATCGGCGGCGCCGATTTTGCGGACCGCCGCTTCGTCCTGGGCCTCCCAGGTCAGGGTGTTGTCGTGGCGCCCGTGCAGAAAGTGCAGAAAGCAGCGCGTGGACATCTGAAAGTCCAGAGCTGCGTCCAACGCTCTGCGCGACGAAACTGGCAGCAAGGCCTTGGGGTCCGGCCAAGTCTGCAGCTTCTCCATGGCGGAGATCAACGCCAGCCAATAGATGACGTTGTAGTCGCGCAGGCCACCGGGCCCGTCCTTGACGTTGGGCTCGAGATGAAAGACGGTATTGCCGAACTTGTGATGGCGCGTGCGCGTCATCTCTCCGAGATTCTGAATCAGGATCTGACACTCGCGCGCAACGAGCCGCGGTACCGTCTTTTCGCGGAGGCGCGAAAACAAATCGCGATCGCCCGCCAGATAACGGCAGTCCAGCAAAGAAATCGCGAACTCGACGTTTTCCGGATCAAGGCGTTCGCACTCAGCCAGCGTGCGCGTCGCGGGACTGAGCTTCCATCGCAGGTCCCATACCTCCTGCGAGAAACGGCGAATGGAGTCTTTGAGCGTGTCCTCGCTCTCTCCGCCGGCGTGCAGAAAGAGGAGATCGATGTCGGAGTGAGGAAACAGCCAGCCGCGACCAAACCCGCCGGTTGCAACCAGGGCGAAGCCTTCCGGTCCCGCGGGGTTGGCGGAAATGATTTCATTCCAGAGACGGAGCAGGATGGATTCGACTACGGAGGTGCGCTGGGCGAGGGCAACCCTGCCTACGCCGCGAACAGAGAAATCCTCCTGAATACGCGCCGACTCCTTCGTGTACAGTTCCCGTAACTCGGCGCTGGCGATGGGCACGGTGTTTAGTCCGGCGACAGTCTCTCCGTCGAGCGCGTAACCATTTTGCGGCGAAGGGGGCCGTCTCCGCTGTTTTCCAAATTCTGTGGCGGCCGGAATGATCTAAAGTGCGCTGTCCCCACGCTCTTCGTTGCGAATGCGAATGGCATCGTCGATTCGGGACTTGAATATCTTTCCGTCGCCGATCTTCCCTGTGCGAGCCGCAGTCATAATTGCCTGGACCGCTTTCTCCGCCATGTCGTCGGTGAGGACAATTTCCAGTTTTACCTTGGGGATCAGGTCGACGGTGTACTCGCGTCCCCGGTAGAACTCGGTGTGTCCCTTTTGCCGGCCGTGGCCACGGGCTTCGAGTACCGTCATGCCCTCAACACCAATTTCATGCAGAGCGTCCTTCACGGCGTCGAGTTTGGAGACCTGAATAATCGCTTCGATCTTTGTCATGTCGAGTTCTTTCGTCGTGGCCAGCTACCACTCTCGCGGCAAGCGGGCTAGCGGACCTACGATCTCTTCCCAGTTTACAGAACCCGAGCGCTCCCTGGTTGAGGGACTGTCCACAGTCTGGGATCGTACCGACAAGCGGGACCGCGAGATAACTCTAGATCGGGAGCCATCATAGGCGGGAGTGAGACTATTTGTTCTCATGGGATCAGGATCCCAGTCGTTCGACCGGCCTACAGCGGAAATCTGCATCGCAACTATCGAAATTCTGAATTGTACTTTCCAGGTACCCAGGCTGTACCAAAGAAGATGGCAATCCATCTGCGATGAGTGGTAAGGCGGCCAGGCCGTCGGGCGAGGATGACTTCGTCACTCGCGAGCGGGTTGTCGCGAGGCGCACACCATGCCGAGGCCCACGTCGACCGCGCACGGACTACCTCCCGCCCAGGGTTTATACCATCCTGCGCACGAGCATGACGCTTGCGGGATGGGCTTCGTCGCGAGCCTCCGCGGCGAAAAAAGCCATTCCATCATCGAACAGGGCATCCAGGTACTGATTAGCTTGACGCACCGCGGCGCTTGCGGCTGCGATCCGGAAACGGGTGACGGTGCGGGCGTTCTCATTCAGATCCCTCACAAGTTCTTCGCCCGCGAGTGCGCCCATCTGAAGATCAAATTGCCCGCGCCGGGTGCATACGCGGTGGGCATGACATTCCTGCCGGTGGAACGGCATCAACGCCTGCAATGTGAAGGCATTCTGGAGCGCATCGTCGAAGAAGAAGGATTGGAGGTATTGGGCTGGCGCGACACTCCGGTGGACGGGGCCGCGGTCGGCAGGGTCGCCAGAGTTTCCCAACCATACATTCAGCAGATATTCGTTGGCTGTCCGGCGGACCTGGACGAAGACTCGTTTGAACGCAAGCTGTATGTGGTCCGCAAGCGCGCGGAAGCGGAGGTCGCCGCCTCCGATATGGAAGATGGCGGAATGTTCTACGTGCCTTCGCTGTCGGCGCGAACGATTGTCTACAAAGGGCTGCTGCTGGCGCCGCAGATTGCCAACTTCTACACCGAACTGTCCGATCCCGACGTCGCCAGTGCACTGTGCCTGGTCCACCAACGCTTTTCAACCAACACGTTTCCCAGTTGGCAACTGGCGCATCCCTATCGCTACATCGCGCACAACGGCGAGATCAACACGCTCAAGGGAAACGTGAACTGGATGAATGCGCGGCAATCGGTGTTGCAATCGGATCTGTTCGGAGACGACTTGCAGAAGGTCTATCCCACCATCGCGCCGGGTGGCAGCGATTCGGCGAGTTTCGATAATGCGGTCGAATTGCTGTTTCAGGCCGGACGTTCCCTTCCTCACGTGATGGCTATGCTGATCCCCGAGGCGTGGGCGGGGAATCCTCACATGAAGCCCGAGAAGCGAGCCTTCTACGAGTATCACGCCTCGCTGATGGAACCTTGGGACGGGCCGGCCGCCATTGCCTTTACCGACGGACGCGTGGTCGGCGCTACTTTGGATCGCAACGGATTGCGTCCCGGGCGTTACGTGGTGACCCACGATGATCTGGTCGTAATGGCCTCCGAAACCGGCGTGCTCGACATCGAGCCCGAGAGAATCAAGACCAAAGGCCGGCTGCAACCCGGGAAGATGTTCCTGGTCGACACGGTCGAGGGCCGCATCGTTTCCGACAAGGAAATCAAGCAGCGGCTGGCCATGCGACAGCCCTATGGCGAGTGGCTGCAGGAAAATCAGATCACCCTCGACCACTTGCCCGAACCGGCGCGCGTGCACGCCTCCGACCAGAGCACGATTCTGGCCCGGCAGCGCGCCTTCGGCTACACCGACGAAGACCTGCGCATGATTCTTGAGCCCATGGCCTCGAAAGGAGAGGAACCTGTGGGCTCGATGGGCACCGACACACCTCTCGCTTGCCTGTCGGACCGTCCGCAACTTCTGTTCAATTATTTCAAGCAACTGTTCGCGCAGGTCACGAATCCCCCGATCGATCCCATCCGCGAAGAAATGGTGATGTCGCTGGTCAGCTACATCGGGACCGAGCGCAACATCCTGGTAGAGACGCCAGAAAACTGCCACACGCTGAAGCTGCCGCATCCCATCCTGACCAATCGCGATTTGGAGAAACTGCGGCGCGTTTCGCGCGGCGATCTGCTCGCCATTACGCTGCCGGCGCTTTTCCGAGCCTCCGATGGAGAAGCGGGTCTGAAACGCGCATTGGACGAGTTATGCCAGAGGGCGTCACTGGCGGTGCAGTCGGGATACAGTCTGCTGATCCTTTCGGATCGCGGAGTGAATAAGGATTACGCGCCCATCCCCTGCCTGCTGGCGCTAGCCGCCGTACACAATCTGCTGGTGAGAGAAGAGACGCGCACCCTGGTGGCTCTGATCGTAGAGTCGGGCGAGCCGCGCGAGGTCATGCACTTCGCTTTGCTGCTCGGATTTGGGGCGAGCGCGATGAATCCGTACTTGGCCATTGAAACTCTGGAAGATATTGCGCGCCGCGGGGATTTGCCCGACGACGTGAACGCGGAAGTCGCGACCAAGAATTTCATCAAGGCCATCAACAAGGGCTTGCTCAAGACATTTTCCAAGATGGGCATCTCCACGCTCCAGAGCTATCGGGGAGCGCAGGTCTTCGAGGCGATCGGCCTCAACAAGGAACTGGTCGACACTTATTTCGCCGGGACGACTTCGCGGTTGGAGGGCATCGGTCTCGACGTGCTGACTCGCGAAGCGCAGATGAAGCACGAACACGCATTCCATCCGATCACCGATTATGAGACCGAACTCCCTGCTGGCGGGAGTTACCACTACCGGACCAACGGCGAATATCACCTGCTGAATCCGCTGACTATCAGCAAATTGCAGCAGGCGGTGAGGCAGTCGAGTTCCAAGACCTTCCAGGAATACACCGACCTGATCGACGAGCAGAGCCGCAACCTGGCAACGCTGCGTAGTCTGCTTCAGATCAAGAAGTCCGATGAGCCGATTCCGATTGGAGAAGTCGAGCCGGCCAGCGAGATCGTGAAACGCTTCACGACCGGCGCTATGTCATTTGGCTCTATCAGCAAAGAAGCGCATGAGACGTTGGCCATCGCTATGAACCGCATTGGCGGGAAGTCGAATACCGGCGAAGGCGGCGAAGATGAAGCCCGCTTCCGCCCTGACGAAAACGGGGACTTGCGGCGCAGCGCGGTGAAGCAAGTGGCGTCAGCGCGGTTTGGCGTGACCGCAAATTACCTCGTCAATGCCGATGAACTGCAAATCAAGATGGCGCAAGGCGCCAAACCCGGCGAGGGTGGCCAGCTCCCCGGCCATAAAGTAGACGACGTCATCGCGCGCATACGGCACTCGATCCCGGGCGTCGGCCTGATTTCGCCGCCGCCCCATCACGATATTTATTCAATCGAGGATCTGGCGCAGCTGATTTTCGATCTGAAGAACGTAAACCCGCAGGCCCGTATCGCCGTAAAACTCGTGGCGGAAGTGGGAGTAGGAACGGTTGCCGCAGGCGTGGCGAAAGCTCATGCCGACGTCGTACTCATCAGCGGAGATAGTGGCGGCACCGGCGCGTCGCCCCTTAGCTCCATCAAGCATGCCGGCATTCCCTGGGAACTCGGTCTCGCAGAAACGCAACAGACTTTGCTGTTGAACGATCTGCGCAGCCGCATCCGGGTACAGACCGACGGCAAGTTGCAGACGGGGCGCGACGTCACGATTGCAGCCCTGCTCGGCGCGGAAGAATTTGGCTTCGCCACCACTCCGCTGATTGCGATGGGCTGCATCATGATGCGCAAGTGCCACCTCAATACATGCTCTGTCGGCATCGCCACGCAGGATCCCGAATTGCGCAAGCACTTCATGGGACAGCCCGAGCACGTCATCAATTTCTTTTTCTTTATTGCGGAGCAGGTGCGCCAATACATGGCCGACATGGGCTTCCGCACCGTCGACGAAATGGTCGGGCGCGTCGAAATGCTTGAATCGCGTCCTGCGATCGATCACTGGAAGGCGCGGGGCCTGGATTTGTCCGCAATCCTCTATAATCCGCCGCTGCCTGCACGAGTCGAGCGGCATTGCGTGAACGCGCAGGACCACGGACTTCACGATGCTCTCGACTACCGCCTGATTGAAGAGGCGCGTCCGGCCCTGGAAGATCGTGCTGCGGTAAAGATGAGCTTGTCGATTCGTAACGTTCATCGTTCCGTGGGCGCGATGCTCAGCGGTGAAATTGCCCGTCTCTATGGCTCCGAGGGCCTGCCCGACGACACGATTCAAGTTCAGCTTACAGGCTCGGCCGGCCAGAGTTTCGGTGCATTTCTAGCTCGCGGAGTCACGCTCACCCTCGAAGGAGACGCCAACGATTACGCCGGCAAAGGACTCTCCGGCGGACGGCTGGTTGTGTATCCACCGAAAACATCCACGTTCGCCGCCGAGGAAAACATTCTCGTGGGCAACGTCGTGCTCTACGGCGCCACCAGCGGAGAGGCGTTTTTCAACGGCATGGCCGGAGAACGTTTCGCCGTTCGAAATTCGGGAGCCACCGCAGTGGTCGAAGGCGTGGGCGACCACGGGTGCGAATACATGACCAAGGGCCTGGTTGTGGTGCTCGGCGCTTGCGGCCGTAACTTCGCCGCCGGCATGAGCGGTGGCCTGGCCTACGTGTTCGACGAACGTTTCGACTTCACCGAAAGACGCTGCAATCGCGCCTCGGTTGACGTGATGCCGCTGCTCGAGGCCAAGGATGTTCGAGATCGTACGGGATCTGGTTACCCGCCACTGGGAGTTAACCGGAAGCCGCCGCGCGCGATGGATTCTCGATAACTGGCCCGCGATGCTGCCGCGGTTCATCAAAGTTTTCCCGCACGAATTCAAACGAGTGCTGGGTGTGAGCCGGACGCAGCATGCATATATTCCCGGCCACGGTCTGCCCCCGATCTCGATGCCCGAGCAGGTGCAGCATGGGTAAGGCCACGGGCTTCATGGAGCATGGACGCGAGCTTCCTACTCGTCGTCCGGTGACCGAGCGAGTCAACGACTGGTTCGAAATTTATCAGGATTTTCCCGAGACCAAACTGCGCGATCAGGGCGCGCGTTGCATGGATTGCGGCGTCCCGTTCTGCCACACCGGCTGCCCGGTGAACAACATCATTCCCGACTGGAACGACCTGGTGTATCGCGGGCGCTGGAAGGATGCCGTCCGGCAACTGCATGCCACCAATAATTTTCCGGAGTTCACTGGACGAATCTGTCCCGCGCCTTGCGAAGCGGCCTGCGTTTTGGGCATCAATCAGCCGCCGGTCACCATCAAGCAGATTGAGAAAAGCATCGTCGAGCGCGGATTCGAAGAAGGCTGGATTCGTCCCGAGCCGCCGCAGCATCTCACCGGGAAAAAGGTAGCAGTCGTAGGCTCCGGCCCCGCTGGATTGGCCGCCGCGCAGCAACTTTGCCGCGCCGGCCACGCGGTCACGGTCTATGAGAAGGCCGATCGCATCGGCGGTTTGCTGCGCTACGGCATTCCGAATTTCAAACTGGAAAAGCACATCGTCGACCGGCGACTGGCGCAGATGGAAGCCGAAGGCGTGCAATTCGTTACCAGCGCGCATGTCGGCAAGAATGTTTCCGTGGAAGATCTGCAACATGACTTCGACGCGATCATTCTTGCAGGCGGTTCCGAACATCCGCGCGACCTTCAGGTTCCAGGCCGCGAACTCAGCGGCGTTCATTTCGCCATGGAATACCTGCCGCAGCAAAACCGGCGCTGCGAGGGCGATAGGCTCAATTCCGAGTTCCGACCTTCTCGCCACAGGCAAACACGTCGTCATCATCGGCGGCGGCGATACCGGTGCCGATTGCCTGGGTACAACCCATCGACAAAAACCGCTGTCGGTGCACCAGTTCGAAATCATGCCCATGCCTCCCGACGAACGTTCTCCTCAAACTCCATGGCCGTTATGGCCGATGCAGCTGCGGGTCGAAGGCGCGCACGAAGAAGGCGGGATACGGGACTGGGGCATCGCCACCACCGCGCTGACCGGCGACGCTGACGGAAGGGTCAAGCAATTGCATGCCATTCGCGTTGGGCCTCCACCGAAGTTCGAGCCTATTGCTGGCACCGAGTTCACGATGGACGCCGACTTGATTCTGATCGCGATGGGGTTCATGGGCCCAGTGCGTGACGGAATGATCGAACAATTTGGAGTTGCGTTCGATCCCCGCGGAAACGTCGCCACTGACAATAATTCCATGACGTCCGTTCCCGGCGTGTTCGCCGCCGGCGACATGCGTCGCGGCCAGTCATTGGTGGTGTGGGCGATTGCCGAAGGCCGGAAGGCTGCCGCCGGGGTCGATCGCTATCTTATGGAATTGGGGAAGTCGTCAAGCGCTGGATTTCCGGCCGCGCAGGTATCGGCAAGGCTCGTTTCGTGATTGTGCCTCACGCCGGCATCAACCCGCTATAAATCGCCATCCCAACAACCGCATCCACTCCGATGGCATGCAACTCGTTCACCTCATCCTGGGTACGAATTCCTCCCGCGGCGATGAATTGTTTTGTCGTCGAACTTTTGAGTTGGCGAATAACGTCCATCGGAATCCCCTGGAGCATGCCCTCGGTGTCGATGTGGGTGTAGAGGAACGCGCCACAGAATGGTTCGAGTGTCTGCATCATCTCTGCGGGCGTAATGGAAGTGGTCTCCTGCCAGCCTTTGATTGACACGCGCCCGCCCCGCGAATCCACTGCGAACACTAGATCTTCTGCTCCGATCCGCTCTGCCAGAAGTTGCGCGAAGCCGATGTTGATCGCGCCCTGCGAAATCAGAGACGAGCCAACGATCACGCGTTGCGCTCCCAAGGCTAACGTTGCCTGCGCCGCTTCGAGCGTGCGGATGCCGCCGCCGACCTGACAATCCAGCTGACCCGCGATTTGCCGCACAAGATCGGCGTTGTTGCCGCGCCCCATCGCGGCGTCGAGGTCGATGACTTGCACCAGCGGATATTTGGAGAAGCGGTCCACCCATTCCTGAAAGTTGTCGAACTCCAGAGCCTTCTTGCTGCCCTGGACAAGCTGCACGACCTTGCCGCCCATCAGGTCGATCGAAGGAATCAGCATGGCAGCCTCACCGGAATTCCCTCCGAGCGAAGTTTCTCTTTGAGATCGGCGAGGCGGCCGATGCCGTAGTGAAAAATGGAAGCGGCCAGCGCCGCGTCGGCGTGTCCTTGGCGGAAGACTTCGACAAAATGATCGGGACCGCCAGCGCCGCCCGAAGCAATCACGGGGATGCGCACGGCGTCGGCGACAGCCTTCGTCAGATCGCAGTCAAAGCCCGACGCGGTGCCGTCGCGGTCCATCGAAGTGAGCAGAATCTCGCCCGCGCCGCGGCTCTCCGCATCTCGCGCCCAGGCAACGGCGTCAACGCCGGACGCGCTTCTTCCGCCGCGGGTGAATGCCTGCCATTGGTGTTCGTTCCCGGAATGCTTGGCATCAATCGCCACCACGACTGCCTGGGAACCAAAACGCTCTGCAATTTTCGTAATCAAAGCGGGATCGGCCAGTGCAGCGGAGTTGATGCTGATCTTGTCCGCGCCTGCGGCGAAGACGGCAGCGGCATCCTCCAGAGTACGGATACCTCCACCAACCGTGAATGGAATAAACAGTTGGCGGGCCGTTCGCGATACCGTGTCGAGAAGCGTGGTGCGATTCTGATGGGCCGCGGAAATGTCGAGGAGCACGATTTCGTCCGCACCGGATTCGCTGTGCATCCTGGCTAATTCGGCAGGATCGCCTGCATCGCGCAGGTTTACAAACTGCACGCCCTTTACGACGCGTCCGCCATCTACGTCAAGGCAAGCGATGATGCGTTTGGTCAGCATGTCAGAGCGTGCAAAAGTTGCGCAGCACATTGAGCCCAACATCTCCAGATTTTTCGGGATGAAATTGCACTCCAAAGAGGAGACCGCGCTCCACCGCCGCCGAGAACTTGCCACCATACTCGGAGGCCGCCACCGTATCGCCAGTCATTGGAACGCGAAAGGAGTGTGAAAAATATGCGAACGACTGCGGCGGAATTCCGCGAAACAGCCGCGAGTTGCTGGAGAGTTCCAAGTGGTTCCACCCCACGTGCGGGGACTTCACGTCTGCGGGAAAGTGCTCGCATTCGCCGCTGAAGATCCCCAGACCGGAGGTCTGCGGAGATTCCTGACTGTGTGCGAACATCCATTGCATCCCGACGCAGATGCCGAGAAACGGCGTCCCGCGGGCGATCGCGGTGCTGATTGCCTCCTGCAGCCCGGTGCGGCCCAGATTCTCCGTTGCCGCAAAATGACCGACTCCGGGAAGGACAATCCGATCCGCAGCCGCAACCAACTCGGGGTCGGCGGTGATGGCGCACTCCTGCCCCAGCCAGTCGAGCGCCTTTTTGACGGAAACAGGATTGCCGGCGCCGTAGTCCACGACAGCGATCATCACAGAACTCCTTTGGTCGTTGGCAGCAGGCGGATCATTCTCGGGTCACGCCAGCAGGCAGCACGCAGGGCGCGAGCAAATGCTTTGAAGAGCGCTTCAATCTTGTGATGGTTGGATCGTCCGTACAGAATCTTGGCGTGAACGTTGGCACGCGCGCCGCGTGCAAAGCCTTCGAAGAAGTCGTAGACGAGTTCCGACTGAAGATCGCCTACGAGGCGCGTGCGAACCTTGGTGTCGATCACAGCCGCTGTGCGTCCGCAGAAGTCCACTGCAACCAGGGCAAGGGTTTCGTCCATCGGCATCAGAAAATAGCCGGCCCGCAGGATCCCACGCTTGCTGCCGAGCGCCTTATCGAACGCCTGGCCGAGGACAATGCCTACGTCTTCGACCGTGTGGTGCTGATCTACATCAAGGTCGCCGCGCGCTTTCAGCTTGAGATCGAAGCCGCCGTGATGCGCGAACAATTCGAGCATGTGATCGAAGAAACGGATTCCCGTCGAAACCTGATACTGTCCGCGGCCTTCGATCGTGAGCGAGAGCTGAATGTTCGTCTCTTTGCTCTTGCGTTTGATGCTGCCTTTTCTCATGGCTTGAAGACTCCTTGCGCCAGGCCGAGTTCCTGCAGCGTTTCCTGAAGCGCAGTGAGCAGGCGGTCTGTGTGCGCGCGCGGTCCGAGAGTGATGCGAACGCAGCCTTCGCAACCGTAATCGCTGGAGCGGTCTCGAACCAGGATGCCGCGCTCCCGCATTTTCTGGACGAACTGCGGCGAACCCAATCGCATGAGGACGAAGTTTGCTTCGCTCGGCCAAAAAGGAATTGCGTTGGCCTTTAGAGTTTCCTCCAAGCGCGCGCGTCCTGCGAGAACTTCGCTTACGTATTGCCGGATGAACTCCTGGTCGGCGAGGGCATCGGGCAAGCAGGCGAGCGCGACTCCATTCACGTTGTAGGGCGAACTCACCAGGCGGACGGAGCGAATCTGTTCCGGATCGCCGAGCAGCACACCGATGCGAAGTCCGGCCAGACCGTAGGCTTTCGAAAATGTGCGCGCTATGAACAAGTTCGGAATCTCGCGCCAGCGCTTCAACAGGGTTTGGCCGTAAAACTCGAAGTAGGCTTCGTCGATCAGGACCGCGGCTTCCTTCGCGGAGCGGGTGATCTCAAGCAGGTCTTCCTGCGGCGCGACCATGCCGGTGGGGTTATTGGGGTTGGCAACTGCGATTAGTCGGGTGCGCGGAGTGATGCGGGCTTGAACCGCTTCCGTCGGGAACCGGAAATTTGGTCCGGCAGGAATCTCAATGACGCGCGCACCCGTGGCGGCCGCATAGATTTTGTACATCGAAAATGTGGGTACAACGATCAGCGCTTCGTCGGCGGGTTCCAAATAAGTCTCACAAATAAGATGAATGGTCTCATCCACTCCATTGGTGAGCAGGATTTCATCGGGCGTAACGTCCAAAAATCTGCCGACCGCCCGCTCCACCGGTTCACGCTCGGGATAGCGCGCCAGTTGTTCGGGATCGAGATGTCGCAAACGCTCCAGCACACGCCGTGAACATCCGACCGTGTTCTCGTTGAAGTCGAGTCGCAGACCGATGCGACCGCCGAGCGGAGGGTGATAAACCGGCAACGTGCGCACCGATTCCCGTGCTCTAAGCATGACTGGACCTCACTCTGATGGAGTGCGCATGGGCCGCCAGGCCTTCCGTTTGCGCTAGACATTCGACGGTCTGCGCGATGCGCTGGAGTCCCGGTGCCGAAAGCTCCTGAATCGTCACAATCTTCACAAAATCCAGCACACTCAAGCCGCCGCGAAAACGCGCCTGGCCCGCTGTTGGTAGCACGTGGTTGGGGCCGGAGGCATAGTCCCCCGCGGCCTGCGGCGAGTAGTCGCCCACAAAAATCGAACCGGCGTTGCGGATAAAGGGAACGTCGTTCGCGTCGACTGTAATGTGTTCGGGAGCAAGAAGGTTCGCCCATTCCCGCGCCTGTTCGCGCGACGCCGCCAGCAGGATCGCTCCCTGCCGTAACGACTGACGCGCCACTGCGATTGCTTCGTTGTCAGCTTCTTGACTTCGTCCGCCACTGCGTCGGCCAACTCGCGTGAACAGGTGATGAAGACGCCGAGAGCGTCGGAATCGTGCTCGCCCTGTGCGACTAAGTCGGCCGCAATAAACGACGGCGTGCCCCTCTCGCTCAACACAACGGCCTCCGTCGGCCCCGCCAGAAAATCAATCGCGCAATCAAATGAAACCAGTTTTTTGGCCGCGGTGACGTAGGCGTTCCCGGGTCCGACGATCTTGTCTACACGCGGCACGCTCTTTGTGCCGTATGCCAGAGCCGCAATCGCCTGCGCTCCTCCCACACGATAAAATTCGCGAACGCCCAGCATCGCGGCGGCGCCTAGCACTTCCAGCGACGGCTTCGGCGATACCACGCGGATGTTCTGCACTCCGGCAACCTGCGCCGGAATCACCGTCATCAATAAAGTCGAAACCAGCGGATAGCGGCCACCCGGAACGTAACAGCCCACCGACTCCAGCGGACGAACCAGCTGGCCAACGGAGATTCCATTGCGGGTCCGCGTCCAAGCTGCTGGCTTCTGCCACTGGCAAAAGCGACGGATGTTCGAGGCTGCCAGCCGCAGGCTCTTGCGCAGTTGCGGCGTGAGAAATTGCCCGGCTGCTTCCAATTCTGCGTCGGACACGCGGAACGACTGTCGGGCCTCGAGCCCGTCCCAGCGCGCCGCATAGCCCCGCAAAGCGCGGTCACCATCGCGGCGGATCGCGCGAATGATGCGGCGCACCAGCGGTTCCAGCGCCGACGGTTTTTCACCGCGAGCAGCCAGCCGTGCTACTGCTTGGGCGGCAGCGCGTCCTTTAAGCAAGCGCATTACATCACCACCTTGTTCAGCGGATACTCCACAATCCCTTGCGCCTGCGCTTCCTTGAGCCGCGGAACCACTTCCCACGCCGCCGACTCTTCGATCACCGTGTTGACCGCCAGCCAATTCTGGTCGCTAAGAGTCGAGATGGTCGGATTCTTCAAGGCAGGCAGCACGGCCAGCACTCCCGCCAGATGTTCTTTGCGGACGTTCAGCATCAAGCCGACTTTATCCTGCGCTTCCATCGCTCCGCGCAGCATCAGGGCGATGTTGTCGATTTTGCGCCGCTTGCCGGGATCCGCATACGCCGATTTGTTCGCGATGATCTGCGTATTGGATTCCAACACCGTCTCCAGAATGCGAAGGCGGTTGGCCTTGAGCGAACTTCCGGTTTCGGTGACTTCGACGATAGCGTCGGCCAGCATGGGCGGCTTGACTTCAGTCGCGCCCCAGGAAAATTCCACGCGCACCTCCACACCCTTTTTCAAAAAATAGTTGCGCGTGACGTTCACCAGTTCGGTGGCAATGATTTTTCCGGAAAGATCTTCCCCACTTTTAAAGGGAGAGTCTTCGGGCGCGGCCAGAACCCAGCGCACTTTTCCCCGGCTTCGCTTGGCGTAAATCAAGTCGCTGATCGTCACCACTTCCAGTCCACTCTCGACCACCCAATCGAGGCCAGTCAGGCCGGCGTCAATGGCACCGTGCTCGACATAGCGGGCCATTTCCTGGGCGCGGATGAGCAGGCACTCGATGTCGGGGTCGGCAGTCTTGGCGAAGTAGGAGCGGCCGTCGGTATAAACAGGAAGGCCAGCGCGCGCAAATAACTGCAAAGTGGCGTCCTGCAAACTGCCTTTGGGAATTCCGAGTCGTAGTTTCATTGGGCCCTCGCCGGCTGATCCGCGATGGGAGAATCGGCAGCAGCGGTGGGAACTGTTTCGGTGAAACACGAGCGGGTTCCCCGATGACAGACCAGTCCGGCGCCTTCTACCTGCACCTGCAATAACACGGTGTCGCGGTCACAGTCGGTCTTGCAAGAGACCAGGCGCAGCCGATTCCCCGAGCTCTCGCCCTTGGTCCAGAGTTCGTTTCGGGTCCGGCTGAAGAACGTCACATACCCGCCTTCCAAAGTACGCTCCATGGCGGAACGGTTCATGAATCCCACCATCAGAACTTCTCCATTGGAAGAGTCCTGCACGACGGCCGGGATGAGGCCGCCCATCTTGTCGAAGTCGAGTTCGGTATTCATCGATTCCTCCTGCGCAAAAATAAAAAGCCCGCTGAGCGTTTTCGCGTCAGCGGGCCGGTCTCTCGGAGTGTTGGCTATCTCAGATGCACACCCCCGCCGACGCGCTGGGCGCGTGATGATGATGGCGGTGATGAGCGCGGGTGAACATGCGACTTCCCGAAAATACTCCGCCGCCGCGTATTTGGTCAATCGCCAGGACCGAGCGCAAGGCCGCATTTTTTGAATCAGACCGATTCATAATCCCGATAGTCAGGTTCTGGAATCACGCTATCGACTATAATCTCCGCACATCCATGGATTTCGATCAGCTCATTACTTTTCTAGAAGTTGCCAAGCTCGGCAGCTTCTCGCGCGCAGGTCAGAAAGTGTTTCGATCGCAATCCGCCGTGAGCGCGCAGATTCGCCAACTGGAGCAGGAGTATGGCGACCGCCTGCTCGACCGCTCCGGTAAAGACGTAACCCTGACACCCGCCGGCAGAGTTTTGCTGGCTTATGCCGAGCGGCTCACGCAAATGCGGGACGAGTCGAAGCTCGCCGTAGCCGACCATGGCTCGTCCCCGCGCGGACGCCTGGTCGTCGGCGCCAACGAGGCTACCTGCCTCTACGTGTTGCCCGATGTCTTCGCCAAATACTCTCATCTGCACCCCGAGGTGCAAGTCAGTATCTACCGGAACTTCAGTTACAAGATCGTCGAGAAACTGGAGAACGGGACGATCGACGTGGGCATCGTGACGCTGCCGGTGAAGTCGGCGAAATTGAAAACCATTCCCATCTTTCGCGACCAGTTGCTGTGGATGGTGAATCCGCAGAACCGGCTGGCCAAGCAGGATGCGGTTGCGGTCAGCGAGATCGCCCGCGAGCCCATGCTTCTGCCTAAGACCGGCTACACCCGCCGCCTGATGGACAAGCTTCTGAAACCGCACGAGGCCGAGTTGCAGGTGCGGATGGAACTGCCCAGCGTTGGCATGATCAAGAGTTTCGTCGCGGCCGGGCTGGGGGTTTCGCTGATCAGCGCCAGTTTTGCTCGGGACCAGGTACTGGCGGGCCGCGTCAAACTGATCGCGCTCAAAGAAAAAGAATTGTGGCGGGAACTGGGACTGGCCTACCGCCGCGACCGGACACTCACGCAGGCGGCGCGGACGTTTATTACCACCGTGCGCCAACTGGCTTCGGCCTCGCGATGATTCCTCGATTACTTTGGGGAGCGCGGATTTTCGCGTTTTGAACTTGACACTCGGGCGGGGAGATTTATCATTGAATAAGTATCCACCACAATGGATAAATATGCGCTATGACCAAACTTGCCCGACAGAAGGCCATCCTTGAGATCGTTCAGCAAGGACCGGTGGCCAGCCAGGAGCATTTGCAGCGCGCCCTCCACAAGCTCGGCTGCCGGGTTGGACAAGCTACGCTCTCGCGCGACATTCACGAACTGAACCTGGTCAAGACTCCCGATGGCTACGCCCGCATGCAGGCTGGTCTGGCGTCCGAGCCTGCGCTTCCTCCCGCCTCGCGGCTAGTCCGGGAATTCGTGCTTGACGTACGGCCGGCGCAGAATCTGCTGGTGATCAAGACCGCGGTGGGAAGCGCGCAACCTGTAGCGGCGGCTTTGGACTCCGAGAGCTGGCCCGAAACCGTCGGCAGC
Source organism: uncultured Acidobacteriota bacterium (assembly GCA_963799305.1). GTDB lineage: Bacteria > Acidobacteriota > Terriglobia > Terriglobales > Acidobacteriaceae > Acidiflorens. Next base: position 850,933 of record CAWCWX010000014.1, read on the forward strand.
ATCGCCGGCGACGACGCCATCCTGATCGTGTGCCCGGACAACAAATCCGCTGCGCGCCTGGCAGTCCGCATCCGGGAGATGCTGGCGTAATGACAGCCCGTCTCAAAACCGCAGTACTAGGTGCGACCGGATACTCCGGCGTCGAATTGAAGCGCCTGCTCGCGCGGCATCCGCGCGTGGGTCCGCCATTGCTGCTGAGCCGAAGCGGGAGGATCGAGAATCCCGCGGAAGGAATTCCGGTCGCGGGTGGTAATGGCCATGCTCCCTCGCATCCGTTTTCGTGGTCGCTGGTGGAGGAGCACGGCGTCGAGCTGCTGTTTCTGGCGACGCCGCACGAAGTGTCGCGCGAACTTGTGCCGGAAGCGATCGCGCGCGGCCTGCGAGTCGTCGACTTGAGCGGCGCCTGGCGGCTGAAGAAAGATGAGCATCGCGCGGTATATGGCTTCAAGGACGCCGACGCCTCGGTTGCAGCACAACTGGACGCGCGCGCCGTATATGGCCTGCCCGAACTGAACGCAGATCAAATCCACACAGCCTCTCTCGTGGCAAATCCAGGCTGTTATGCCACTTCCGTGATCCTCGCGCTGGCGCCGCTACTGTCGGCGAATTTCGTCGACCGCGAGCGCGGAATTATTTCCGATTCCAAGTCCGGAGTATCGGGCGCGGGGAAAGAGCCGACCGCGCGCACGCACTTCGTTTCTGTCGCGGACAATTTTTCCGCTTACTCCGTATTCGGCCATCGTCATACGGGAGAAATTCTGGAGCAGTTAAAGCTGGCCTCGTCTCAATTGATTTTCACTCCTCATCTGTTGCCCATCCCGCGCGGAATTCTTTCGACGATCTATGTGCATCTAAATCGTGAGATGTCGAGCGCGGAAATCGAATCGTGTTTCCGCGATTTCTATAACGGCAAACATTGGGTGCGGGTGTTTGCTGCCTCGAATCTGCCGCAGATCGCTGATTCGCTTCACACCAACTATTGCGACCTCGGTTTCAGCCTGGCTGCCGACGGACGCCGGCTGATACTGGTTTCGTGCCTCGATAATTTACTCAAGGGCGCTGCAGGCCAGGCCGTACAAAACATGAACCTCATCTACGGCTGGAGTGAGGAAGAGGGACTGGCATGAAGGTCGTCGTAAAAATCGGAGGCGCGGCAATCGAGGATAAAGAACTCCTCAACAAATGCGCGCATGCCGTCGTGCAGATGGCGCAAGACGGCCACCAGATCGCAGTCGTCCATGGCGGAGGTACCGCGCTCACGCGGACGTTAAAGCTACTCGGCAAGACGAGCGACTTCATCAACGGCCTGCGGGTCACCGACGCTGAAACGCGCGACGTCGCGGTGATGGTGCTGGCGGGAATCGTAAACAAGAGTCTGGTCGCGGCGATTGCGCTGGCCGGGCAGCCTGCGGTGGGATTATGCGGCGGCGACGGCGGAGCCTTTCGCGCCCGGAAGAAACAAGATCACGAGCATGACCTGGGGTTTGTTGGAGAAATCTGCTACTCGGAGCCGCGCTGGATTCGCGCCATCTGGACGGAGGGCGGCATACCTGTGCTCTCGTCGGTTGCGCTCGGCGCCGACGGTCAGTACTACAACGTGAACGCCGACCAGATGGCAGCAGCTTGCGCCGTGGCGTGCAAGGCCGATGCTCTGATTTTTCTCACCGATGTGGCCGGAGTGAAGCAGGCCGACGGCGCGGTCATGCCCTGGCTGAATACCAAGCAGGTGGCCGGCATGATTGAAGAGTCGGTCGTCAGTGGCGGCATGCTGCCGAAGCTGGAAGCTTGCACCGACGCACTCAAACACGGCGTCGGCCGTGTGCGCATTCTGCCCGCATCGCAGGCGGAGATTCTGCCGCTTTTCTATTTCTCCAAACTGGAATGTGGGACTGAGGTGTTGCGGGCGTGAAGCGTGCATCCAGCAACGGGAGGCCCATGCGTACGCGTGAGGCCGTCCTTCCCGACGCCGAGCAGGTGCACTCTCTCATCGCGGCATATTCCGGCGACGGCACCCTGCTGCCTCGTAGTCTGGCGGAGATTTGCGAGAACATCCGCGACTTCGTGGTTCTGGAGCACCATGATCGCATCATCGGATGTGGGGCCCTCCATCTTTATGGCCCGCATCTGGCGGAGATCCGTTCGATCACAGTTGACCCGACTCATCAGAGCGGCGGCGGCGGCAAGCGGCTAGTCAAGGCTCTTCTTGCGCAGGCGGAGAAGCACAGCGTTTCATGCGTTTGCCTGTTCACCCGCATTCCGGATTTTTTCTCGCGCATGGGATTTACGGTCGCAGCGCATCAGGATCTGCCCGACAAGATTCACAAAGACTGTTATAAATGTCCGCGGCTGCACTACTGCGATGAAGTGCCGATGATTAGGGGGGAGGTGCCGCGCTTTGCCATTCTCCCCGCGCCGACTAACTGGTTGAAGATCCAGACATGACCCAGCTGCGCCGCTCTCCGGAAAGTATTCTCGTGCCGCGCGGATTTTCGTTTTCCGCGCTGGCCGCGGGGATCAAAGTGAGCGGGCGCCCTGATCTCGCCCTCGCCGAGGCCAGCGGCGGCACGACGGCGGCCGCGCTCTTCACGCAGAATCGAGTGGTTGCCGCGCCGCTGGAAGTGGGACGCGCCGGTTTGCTGGCGACCGGCGGTAGGGTTCGGGCGCTGGTAGTAAATTCCGGCAATGCGAACTGCGCGACCGGCCCGGCGGGCCGCCGCGCCTGCGAACGGATCTGCCACGAGGCGGCTGACCTGCTCGGGGTGAGCGCGGCAGAAATTTTTCCTTCGTCGACCGGCATTATCGGAGTTCCCTTTCCCGCCGAAAAAGTGACGGCGCAATTGCCAGCGCTGTTTTCAGTGCGATCTTCCACTCCCGCCGCCGCACTGGCCTTTGCGCAAGCCATCATGACCACTGACACGCGCCCCAAAGTCGCTTCGGCGCGCTTTCGAGTAGGTCCGGGGCAAGTTACGCTGCTCGGCATCGCGAAGGGTTCGGGGATGATTCACCCCAAACTGGCGACCATGCTGGTGTATCTGTTTACGGATGTCGGCGCGACTCCGCGTGGACTTCAGCTTCTTTTGCGGGAGGCTTGCGATCCCACGCTTAACTCCATGTCAGTGGATGGCGACACCTCCACTAACGACACAGTGCTGCTGCTCGCGAGCGGCGTAAGCGGTTGTCGCCTTGCCAATGTGAACGTCAGAAAGGAATTCGCGAAAAGTCTGCTGCAAGTCTGCCAGTCGCTGGCCGAGCAGATAGTCACCGACGGCGAAGGAGTTCAACACGTAATTCAGCTCTTCGTGGAACAGGCGCGGGATCGTGAAGAGGCCTTGCAGGTTGCCCGAGCGATCGCTCACTCCGCGCTGGTGAAGACGGCCTGGGCTGGCGCCGATCCGAACTGGGGACGCATTCTCGCCGCGGTGGGCAATTCGGGAGTGCCCATCGATCCCGCTCTTATCAAAATCTATATTGGTAGCCAGATGGTGTGCCGGAACGGCGTGGCGTGCTCTTTCGACGAAAGGCGCGCCCACCGCGCCCTCTCTCAATCCGTGTGCGAGGTGCGGGTGCGGTTGGGGCGCGGCTCCAGCGCGGTTCGGTTTCTGACCACCGATCTGACGGCCGAGTACGTACGCATCAACGCCGACTACTCCACGTAAACGCCACCAGGCGGAACAGACTCATCCTCATTGGGATCGACCGAATCGTTGCACTCTACGGTTGTCGGAGCCCGGTTGGGATGCTAATATTTCCCCGCTGTGGGGAACGTGTTTTCCCCGCACTCCTCCTCCGACAGAACCTGGGTTACAGTCGCGTTCACTACGCAATGCGCACGAATGCGGCTAAAACCGTCACACAAACTTTTAATCGCCTGGCGATTGCCGCCGTGGCCACGGGGATGAATGCCGCCGGAAAGACGCGCACTCGATGACTTGTTCAGCGTGACCTACGAGGAGTTGCGCCGCCTCGCTAATACTGTGAAACGTGGCGATCAAAGCGTCACGCTTACGCCGACGGCCCTGGTCAATGAGGCCTGGCTCAAGCTGGCGAATTCGCCACGTTTCGCTTCGACCTCGCGCCTGCATTTCAAACGGATCGCGGCTCGCGCCATGCGCCAGGTGCTGGTGGAAGCAGCACGCCGCCGCAACGCCGGCAAGCGAGGCGGCCCCGACGCCATCGTGGTGGCCATCGACGACGCCCAGGACGGCGTAGCCTGCGCGGGAAAAGACCTGCTCGCCCTGGATCGCGCCCTCGACGAACTTGCCCGGCTTGAGCCACGCCAGGCTCTGATGGTGGAGAGCCGCTTCTTTGGTGGTCTCGACATCGTTGAAACAGCTGAGTTGCTCGACGTTTCGGAAGCCACGATTCTCCGAGACTGGCGCGCCGCCAAGGCCTGGCTCGCGCACGAATTGCGCCAGGCGAGTTGAGTAACTGGTTTTGCTTGGGGCTTCGGGTTCTTCGGCCGGATTGAAGGGTGAGGGATCCGGTTCCACACAACCTGGAGGGTAGGTGGACAGTAGCCGCTGGCAGCGCATTCAATCCCTGTTCCATGAGGCGGCTATCCTCTCGCCCGACATGCAACGCGAGTTTCTCCAGGCCGCATGTACCGACGATGAGACCCTGATTGAGGACGTCCTCGCCCTGCTGCGAGAGGACGCGGGCGGCGATTCACTGCTCGACCAATCCCTTGCGGAAGTTGCGCACGACGTTCTCGCTGACGATCCGCAGTCCTTACCCTTTCAGGAATTGGGCTCCTACCGCATCCGCAATGTGTTGGGCGAAGGCGGAATGGGGGTGGTGTATCTGGCGGAGCGCCAGGATCTCGGCAGCCTGGTTGCGATCAAGCTGCTGCGGGACGCCTGGCTCTCGCCCGCGCGCCGCGAGCGCTTCGCCGCCGAGCAGAGGACCCTGGCGCAACTCAACCATCATTCGATCGCCCGGCTCTACGATGCCGACACGCTTTCCGATGGCACTCCATTCTTCGTCATGGAATACGTGGAAGGGCTGCCGCTCACCGACTATTGTGTGCAGGCCCAATGTTCCGTCGAGCGCCGCATCGAACTGTTTCGCCAGGTGTGCGAGGCAGTGCAGTATGCGCACAGCAACGCGGTGATTCATCGCGATCTGAAGCCGTCCAACATTCTTGTCCGGACGGATGGAACGATCCGACTTGCTGGATTTCGGCATCGCAAAACAGGTCGAGAGTCTGGACGTGCCCGCGCAGCAGACGATGACCGGGTTGCGCCTCATGACGCCAGCCTATGCGGCGCCGGAACAGATTCGCGGCCAGCGCGTCGGGGTGCAGACAGACGTGTACTCGCTGGGCGTCATTTTGTATGAGTTGTTGTGCGGGCAGCTTCCTTTCGACCTCTCCAACCTGGCGCCCATCGAAGCCGAAACCGTGTTGCTCGAACACGAACCGCCCCGCCCCTCAGCCACGGCAAAGCGCCAGTCTTCGTCGGCCGCAGCCCTGAGCGCGGGCTCGTGGGCCGACCTCGACGTCTTGTGCCTCAGCGCAATGCGCAAGGATCCCGAGCGCAGATATCGTTCGGTGGAAGCATTGATACGCGACGTGGATCACTACCTGAAGGGAGAGCCGCTGGAAGCGCGGCCGGATACCGTCGGCTATCGTCTGAGCAAGTTCGTCCGCCGGAATCGGCGTGAAGTCGTGGCCGCGGTCGCCGCCATACTGGTGATCGTTGGGCTCGTCGCTTTCTTTACCCTGCGATTAGCGAAAGCCCGTGACGCGGCGCTCGCCGAGGCTGCCCGGACACAGCGGCTCCAGCGCTTTACGATGAACCTGTTCCAGGGTGGAGACGAAGCAGTGGGTCCCGCCGACGACTTGCGCGTGATAACCCTGGTCGATCGCGGTGTACAGGAGGCGCGCACTCTCACCGCAGACCGCAGCGCGCAAGCTGAGATTTATCAGACACTCGGTGGGGTTTACACGAATCTCGGCAAGTTTGAGCAAGCCGACAGCCTGTTAAATTCCGCCCTGGAACAACGTAAACGCCTCTTCGGCGCGGACAGCGCGGAGGTCGCCGATACGCTGGTTGCGCTCGCCTCGGTTCGAGACGAGCAAGCGCAGTTCGATGAAGCAGAGAAGTTGGCTCGACAGGGACTCGCCATGGGTAAACGGCACCTTCCTCCGAACCATCCGGCGATCGGCAAAGCGACCGCCATGCTGGGCAAGATCCTGGAAAATCGCGGCACGTATCCCGCAGCGATCGCCGTGCTGGAGGAGGCGGTGCGCCTGCAATCGGGGTCAGAAGGCTCTCGCGCCGATCTCTCTGCCACGCTCAGCGAATTGGCGAATTGTCAGTTTTATGCGGGGAACTATGACGTCTCCGAATCTTTGAACCAGCGAATTCTGGCGATGGATCGTGAACTCTACGGCGAACGGCATCCGCACATTGCCGACGATCTGATCAACCTCGGAGCTATTCAGTACGAACGCGGGCGCTATCCCGAGGCCGAGCGCTACTACCGGCAGGGTCTCGACATCACGCAGTCCTTCTATGGGAAAGATCACCCTGCCACTGCCTCCGCTCTGACCATGCTCGGCCGCGCCCTGGTCATGCAGGAGAAATACGATGACGGAGCCGAGGTGCTTCAGCAGGCGCTCGCCATCGAAGAAAAAGCCTATGGCAAAGTGCATCCTCGTGTCGCCGGAACATTGAACGAATTAGGAAAGATCGCGCAGCACCGCGGCCGCCTCGACGAGGCCGAGGCGGATCTTACCCGCACGGTCGAAATTTATAAGTCGGTTTATTCCGGAAAGCACTACTACATCGGCGTCGCGCTATCCAACCTGGGTGGTGTGCTGGTCGACAAGAAAGAATATGGAAAGGCCGAAAAACTCTATCAGGAAGCGCTCCAGATGTATTCCAAGACCCTGCCGCCCGATCATCAGAACGTTGGGATCGGCCACATCCGGCTGGGACGCGCTTTTCTTCGCGATCATCGCTACGCGGAAGCCGAGTCGGAAAGCCGCCTCGGCTACGACATCTTGACCAGGCAAACCAATCCGCCGGGAGTTTGGGTGCAATATGCTCGCACCGATCTCGCCGAAGTCTACGAAGCACTCCATCAGCCAGAAAAAGCCGGCAAGTTCCGCTCGGAATTGGCTGCCAGCGCCAAGATACCCGACGCCAGCCGCAAGAACTGATCCTGTAGCGCCGGCGTCTCGCGCCCAGTCGCGGGCTCCACTGCCTGACATCGAAGCCATTGAACCGATTGACGCCGGAGCCCTTTCTGCGGTTGGATGGATGCCAGTGGTTTCCGAGCCCTCCATCCCCGATAGCGAATCCAGACGGTTAAGCTGGCTGGACGCCCTCTTGATCCTGTTCCTGATCGGGCTGGCTGCTTTGCCTCCGCGCGCGGAACTACACAAGCAGCTCACTCTGCTGGCGATCGGAATTGTGCAACTGCTGGAGGGGTGGCTGGTCAGCCGGCTGCCACGCCGCGGCCCGACTTACGTTGTCCTGCTCAAGACCCTTCTGGCCACCGTCCTCATCGATCACACCGGCGATGTGGGAATCAACAGCCGGTATTACCCCATTTATTATCTGCCGGTCGCCACCGCCGCGTTGTACTTCGGCCCGTGGATGACCCTGTTGTGGACTTTGGTCGCCTCGGCGGCCTATTGCTCTTATCTCTATCCCGCGTTGCAGGAATATGACCTGACCGCGTCCGGGTTTGCCGAACTCGGAATTCGTATCATGTTCTTCTTTCTTGTGGCCATGCTGGTGAATCGATTCGCGCAGGAGAGCCGGCGACAAACGCGACTCTACCGTCATCTCGCCGGCGAGTTGGCGGAAACCAATCGCCAGCTGAAACAGGCCCAGGCTCAGGCGCGGCGTTCGGAGCGGCTCGCCGCCCTGGGCCAGCTCTCGGCGGGACTGGCGCACGAGATTCGCAATCCGCTCGGGGTGATCAAGGGCTCGGCCGAAATGCTGTCCCAGAAACTTGAGGGGGCGGACGAGCTCGCTCGCGAGTTGGCTGGCTACATCTCAACCGAAGTGATTCGGCTAAGCGCGCTGGTAACCCGGTTCCTGAATTTCGCGCGACCGCTGCATCCCGAGCTGCACACGGCGGACTTGGTCGCGGTTCTCGACCGTGCCCTGAAGAATGTCGGCGATCATTGGAAGGGCAAGCCGGTGCGGATCGAGCGCGCGTATGCCGACGGCCTGCCTCCGGTTCCACTCGACGAAAGCCTGATCGAACAAGCACTGATCAACCTCGTACGGAACGCCCACGAAGCGATGGAGGAGCGAGGAGATACCTTAAGAGTTGAGCTGGCGCGGTCCACGCAGAATGGTGATGACGGAATTGCCCTTCGCCTGACCGACAACGGGCCCGGGATCCCTAGTACGATCCGCGAAGAGATTTTCAATCCTTTTGTAAGCACCAAAACGACCGGAGTTGGGCTTGGCCTCTCAATCGTGTCTCAGATCATCGACGGGCATCATGGTTCCATCCGAGTCGAGAAGGGACCGGAGGGCGGCGCATCGTTCGTGATCTTCCTCCCTCTGGAAGCGATCAGCGATGCGCAAACCGTGATCGCGCTCCCGGCAAAATAGGCATCCGAATCGAAACCATGGCCACCATCCTCATTATCGAAGACGAAGCGAAGATGCGCCGCCTGCTGGAACTCAACCTGGGCGAAGACGGCTTCAAGACTATTTCCGCGGCCGACGCCGAAGCCGGGCTGCAACTGCTGGCGTCCCAACCTGTTGATCTTGTCCTTACCGACCTCAAACTGCCGGGCATGAGCGGACTCGAATTGCTGCAAGCTGTGAAACGTCAGAATGCGGCGCTCCCCGTAGTCGTCATGACTGCATTCGGTTCTGTCGAAACTGCGGTCGATGCGATGAAAGCCGGGGCCACCGACTATGTCCTGAAACCATTCTCACTGGCCGAAATGCGGATGGTGGTTAGAAAAGAGCTTGATGTCTCCCGCCTGCGCGCGGAAAATCGGTCGCTGCGTGAGGCGCTCGGCGAAAAATATAGCCATCCCAATATCGTGGCCGGCAGCGCCAAAATGCAGGAAGTGCTGGCTGTGGTGGAGCGCGTCGCACCGACCAATTCAACCGTGCTGTTGGGCGGGGAGAGTGGTGTCGGCAAAGATCTCATCGCGCGCGCGATTCACGAGAAGTCCCGCCGCGCCTCGGGGCCGTTCATCAAGATCAACAGCACCGCCATTCCGGAGAACCTGCTGGAAAGCGAACTTTTCGGCTACGAGAAAGGCGCTTTCACCGGAGCAACTACCAGCAAGCCCGGGAAATTTGAACTGGCCGATAAGGGCACGCTGTTCCTCGACGAGATTGGCGACGTGCCACCGGCCATCCAGGTGAAGCTTCTGCGCGTGTTGCAGGAGCGCGAATTCGAACGCCTCGGCGGAACGCGGACCGTGAAAGTTGACGTGCGCCTGATCGCTGCCACCAACCGCGATTTGCGTGCCGCCCTCGAAGACGGAACCTTTCGCGAAGATCTTTACTATCGACTGAATGTTGTCCCCATTGATATCCCGCCGTTGCGCGAGCACAAAGAGGACATTCCCGGCCTGGCAAATTTGTTTCTTAGGAAATTCTGTGGCGACTCCGGGAGGGAGGTAACGTCGCTTTCGCAGGAGGCCACGAATCTACTCCTCAGCCATTACTGGCCCGGCAACGTCCGGGAATTACAAAATGTCATTGAGCGCGCCTGCGCCCTGGCGAAAACCAATAAGCTGGAACTCGCCGACATCCATCTGGATACCCCACGAAATCGAAATGCTGCGTCGACCGATCGCTTTCTGCCCGACGGAATGACGCTCGACCAATGGGAAGACGAGATGATCCGCGAAGCCTTGAAGCGCGCGGCGGGGAATAAGTCGCAGGCCGCGCGACTGCTGGGGCTCTCGCGCAACGCGCTGCGTTATCGGTTGTCGAAGATCGGTATCGAGGACGAGAACGGAGCGGAGTAGCCGCGTCCAGCAAGCCCCGATCCTAGTTCAATGCCTTCGCCGCCTCCAGAATTTGATCGGGCCGCGCCCGCACACGAAGGTCTTCCGTCAGATTGACCCAGCGAACCACGCCGGAAGAATCCAGCAGAAACTCCGCCGGCCGCGCGATGTCTTGTCCATCAACGCCGCCGTGAGGATGGAGAAGGTCATAACGGCGAATGACCTCCGCCTTCTGGTCGGACAGAAAAGGAAACGTGTATCCCGCTTTCTTGCAGAGGTCGCGCGACATTTCGGGCGTGTCAACGCTGATAGCCACCGGGCGAACGCCCATCTGTTCGAATTCAGGGAGGCTCTTTTCAATGCTCCGTAACTCGGAGTTGCAGAACGGTCACCAATAGCCGCGATAGAAAATCAGCACGACTCCACGCGGCGGCTTACCGGAATTTGCCATCGGTGCCGAGAGGAGGCTGGCAAGCGACACCGGCTGATCGCTCGTATCGGTCAGCACAAATTCGGGCGCCTTTTGTCCGACACGCGGCGCCCCGCTCGACGCAGGGAGTTGCCTGGTGAGGTAGAAAACGAAGAAACAGAAAAGGCCCACCAGGGCAAGGCTGAGAACACTCAGGACCGGCCCTGCGATCTTTCCCTTATATCGTTCCGGGGTGCCAAAGGCGCGCTTCAGACCGACCAGAAGAAATGCCGCGCCGATTCCAAAGATAAGGAACGTGACCCACGGCACATCGCGAGTTGCTGCAAACTTGTCAAAGATTAAAAAGTAGCTGACTAGCGCGGCCAGGCAAAACAAAAAGCCCGCCCACAGAGACCAGTTCCGCCGGCGCTCATCCATCTGGGCACCCCCACATTCCTGACGCAACGATTGAGCCAAGGTAGCACGGCGTAAACCTATGAAGCCAATCCAATAAGCGGACACGTGGCGCTGGGCACCAAGAATTCTTCGCGAGTGGTTGAAAACCACCGATGCGGTGGAATCGGGCCACCGCGTGCCTCTGACGGCAAAGTGGAAACCGCCTGCAAACCATTGAAAATAAGTAACAAAGCAGGCCGCTTCGTTTTGGCCCTCCCCCTGCATTCATCAGGCCGAGCTTCTCCTGTAAGGCGGAGGGTTATTTATGAAACTCAGACTGATGGCAAGCGTAGTAGGGCTGCTGATCCTGATCTCCAGCGCTGCCCGCGCTCAGGTGGAAACAGAGCAAACCGATCCCGGGCAAACCGACCAGGTCCAGGCCGACCAAGACCAGCCGCAACAAGATCAAGCGGACCAGTCGCAAACGGACCAGCCCCAGTATGACCAGGGCCAGTATGACCAGCCCCAGGCGAACGGGCCACAAGCGCAGCCTGCGCAAACCGACTCGACCCAGAAAGAAACGGGTGTCGGGCGCATCAGTCTGATCCACGGCGATGTCTCTACCCAGCGCGGCGACTCCGGCGACTGGAGCACGGCAACGCTCAACCAGCCAGTCGTTCCCGGCGACAAGGTTGCGACCAGTGACGGCGGACGCGCGGAAGTGCAACTCGACTATGCCAACATTCTTCGCATCGACCAGCGCACCGAAGCCAACATCACCGGTCTCACCAAATCGCAGATTCAGATTCAACTGGCCCGTGGTCTGGCCAATTATTCGGTCCTGAAAGACAGCGAAGCGGACGTCGAAATCGACGCTCCCAATCTCTCCGTACATCCTAGCCGTGGCGATGGCAGCTTCCGGATCATGGTCTACTCCGACGATCAGGCGGAAGTGCTGGTTCGCAAAGGCGAGGCGGTGATTTCCACGCCCCGCGGCAGCACACACGTAAGGGCGGGTCAGTCGATCATGGTGCGGGGCTCGGGCAATGACACGCAATACAAAGTTGCCGACGCGGCCGCACGCGACGACTTTGATCGCTGGAACAGCGATCGGGACAACATGATCCGCAACGCGCAGTCCTGGAGTCGGACGAATCGCTACTACGTAGGATCGGAGGATCTGGATAGCCACGGGCGTTGGCAGAGCGTTCCCGACTACGGCGACGTTTGGGTTCCGGCCGTGGCCAACGACTGGGCTCCTTATCGAGACGGCCGCTGGGTTTGGGAACCGTATTGGGGATGGACCTGGGTTTCCTACGAATCCTGGGGCTGGGCGCCGTATCACTATGGGCGCTGGTTCATGTATGACAATTCGTGGGTCTGGTGGCCCGGCTACTCCTACGGGTATCGCAGCTATTATCGTCCCATCTGGGCGCCGGCTTATGTTTCCTTCTTCGGATTCGGAGGCGGGGTCGGCTTTGGAGTCGGGTTCGGTTCGGTGGGCTGGCTGCCGATCGGCCCCTGTGACGGTTTCTATCCCTGGTGGGGCGGATACCGCTCGCGCTTCAACGTTGTGAACATCTATAACGTGCACAACTACAACTATCGCAACGGCGGATATCCTCCTCTGCGCAGGGGAGACCGCTATTCCAACCTGCGCCTGGCATCGGTGAACGATCGCGTTCGTCGGGGCGTATCAACCGTGGATGCGCATGATTTCGGCAGAGGCCGCGCCTCGATTCGGCCGGTGTCAGCCGGAGTGTTCCGCAACGGCAGAATGGTCGCCGGCAATTTGCCGGTAGTGCCCGGCCGCGAGAGCTTGCTGGCGGGCAACCGTCGTGCAACTCCCCCGAGCGTTGCCCGGGGAGGGCAATCGCAACATTTCTTCAGCAATAAACACAGCGTTGCCGCCCGGCCGCAATCGTTTGACCGGGAAGCGGCGCAAGTCCACAACGCCATTCAGCGCGATGGACACTTTACGCCCATCGGAGGGAATCGGACCGTCGGCAACGAGGCGAATCGCTCCTTCACGCAAGGACGCACCGCACAGTATCCCGGCGGAATGAAGCCGTCTGCCGGTCGTCCTCTGGATAGACCGAGTCAGGCCCCCAACTCAGGCTCCAGCCAGGCATGGCGTCGGCTGGGTGGACCTGACCAGCGGCCAAACGTTCCAAGCGCGGGAACCGGAGTCTCGAACTCTGGCGCGCGGCCCGAACGCGGTGGCGCGAACACCGACTGGCGGAGAGCTCCGAACCTCGGGCTCACAGGGATCGAGGGGCAGTGGTCCTTTTAACAATGGCAATTCCTCCGGACGTGTAAGCAATCCGGTCGATCGTCCGACAAACCGTCCTACTTCGCAAGGAAACGGGAACCAGGATTGGCGTCGGATGGATCGCCCGTCGTCTGCGCCCCGTTCCAGTGGACCGACAGAGGCGCCAGCGTCCCGCGATCGTTACCAGCGTGAGAGTTCCGCTCCCACGCAAGATCGCGGGAACGACTGGCGGCGGGCGCCGGCGGATCGTCCTGGTTCTTACGGTGGGTCCAATGCGCGCACCTCGGCTCCCACGTCGCAACGCGATTCCGGGAACTGGCGTCAGTCGGCGCCGCGGGACAGCGGGCGCGAATATTCGCGGCCTCAGCTCGATATGCGTCAGCCCATCGTCACTCCGCGCTATTCCGGGCCGTCGTCTTCGGGCGGATATCGCGGGAACGGCGGTTACAGCAGTCCGCGTTCCGCACCGAGCGGGGGTGGTTATTCCGCTCCCAGGGGCGGCAGTTATGGCGGAGGACATTCGGCTCCCAGCGGCGGCGGTGGCGGACACTCCGCTCCGAGCCACGGCGGCGGAGGACACTCTTCCGGCGGCGGTGGCGGATCGCATCATGGAAGATAAGCGATAAGTGTTGAAGTACCTCTCTCCAGGGCGGCTTCCCAAAGCCGCCCTTTTTTCCTGCCACCTCCTCACAAGTGTGGGCCGCGACCGCAGTGATAAACTCCATTGCCATGCTGGAAGTCAATGCCCTCAGGAAAAGCTACGGCAAAATCGTTGCCGTGGACGGCGTCAGCTTGCGCGCGGGTGCCTCCGAGACCATCGGCCTGCTGGGGCCGAACGGCGCGGGAAAAACCACGACCGTTTCCATGATTGCGGGCCTGTTTCCTCCCGACTCCGGCGAAGTGTTGATCGACGGAAAGCCATTGCGCGGGGATACCGATCCCGTGAAGCGCAAGATCGGACTGGTTCCGCAGAACGTAGCTTTGTATGACGAACTTACGGCGCTGGACAACCTGATGTTCCTCGGCGCGCTCTACAACCTACACGGCTCCGCAATCAAACGCGCCATTGCGGACGCGCTCGATCTTGTCGGCCTGGCCGATCGCGCGAAAGATAAGGTCGGCACATTCAGTGGCGGAATGAAACGCCGCCTCAACCTTGCGGCGGCGCTGCTCCATGACCCGCAGATCCTGCTGCTCGACGAGCCGACCGTAGGAGTAGATCCACAGAGCCGCAACGCCATCTTCGATAACCTGGAGACGCTCAAGAAGCGCGGCAAGACCCTGCTCTACACCACGCACTATATGGAAGAGGCCGAGCGCCTCTGCGATCGCATCATCATCATTGACCACGGAAAAGTAATCGCCAACGACACGCTGCATGGCCTCCATCGCATGTTGCCTGTCACCAACGTGCTGGCCATCGAACTGGAGAAACCCGAAGGATTCAATCCGGAGCCACTGAAAGCTCTCCCTGAAGTGGTGTCGACGGAAGTGCGAGAGAGAGTTCTCCGAGTAGGCCTCCACGAACTCACCACCGGAGCGCCTGCCATCCTGCGCTGGCTGGCCGAGAAGGGCTACGCCTATCAGCACGTGATCAGCGAGCGACCCGACCTCGAAACCGTTTTTCTCACCCTGACTGGAAGGAGCCTGCGCGACGCATGATCATCCCATTCCTGGCTCTGGTTCGAAAAGATCTGCGGCTGTTTTTCAACGATCGTCGCGCGGTGGTGGTGGGACTGCTCGTCCCCATCGTCCTGGCGTCATTTTTCGGTTATATCTTCGGAGGGCAAGGTGGCAAGACCGAAATGAGCCGCATGCACATCTTGGCGATCGATCAGGACGGCAGTGCGATTTCCACCGCCATCATTGCACAGCTCAGCAGCGACAAGAATCTCGAGGTGAAGCCGTCCACTCCTGACGAGGCGCGGGACCTGGTCCGAAAAGGAAAAGTTACGGCCGCCATCGTAATCCCGAAAGGCTTCGGTACGGAGGCCGGACCGGCCCTTTTCGGAAGCGGCAAGAAACCTGACATTTCCCTGCTCTACGATCCCTCTCATGGTGCTGAACTGGGGATGGTGGAGGGAATCCTGAGCGGCGCAGTGATGCAAGGCGTGAGCCAGGAAATGTTTTCCGGACAAAGCGGCCGCAAGATGATGAAGGAGTCCGCTGCGCAAATCGCGAAAGACGGCCAAATGCAACCCGCAGAGAAGAAAACCTTGTTAGATCTGCTGGGCAGCGTCGAAAAATGGAATGAGCAGCAGGCTCAGCAAACGACGTCCGGGCAAGGTGGTCCAGCGAGTGGGTTGACCATGCCCTTCGAGACCCACGCGGAGGCGATCACTTCCGGCAAGAACGACCAGTACAACGGTTACGCTCACGCGTTCGGAGGAATGGGAATCCAGTTCATACTCTTTATGGGACTCGACGTCGGAGTGCGTCTTCTGCTGCTGCGCCAGAGTGGGCTGTGGCAGCGCCTTCGCGCCGCGCCGCTGTCGCGGTCCATGCTGCTGGGGAGCCGGGCAGTCAGCGCCGCCTTGATTTCCGGATTCATTCTGTTTGTCCTGTTTACCTTCGCACGGCTGGTTTTCGGAGTGCGCGTACAGGGCAGTTTCCTCGGCTTCGTGGGAGTCTGTGCCGCTTTCTCGCTGATGACCGCGGCCTTCGGTCTCCTGGTCGCCGCGCTCGGGAAAACGGTGGAGGCCACTCGTGGCTACGCCGTCATGGCGACCTTGGTCATGGTCATGCTCGGCGGTTCCTGGGTGCCCACGATGTTTTTTCCGCAGTGGATGCAGAAACTAACTGTCATCGTTCCCACACGCTGGGCCATGGACGGCCTGGACGGCATGACTTGGCGCGGGTTGGGCATATCCGAGGCATTCCTGCCGATCGGCATCTTGCTCGTGTTCACACTTCTTTTCGGTGTCCTCGCCGTGATGTCCTTCCGCTGGGAAGCCGAGAGCTAGGTTGCTCCTGGTTTTCCCCGGATCCTCCGTGACCTCAGTGGTTAAGCTCGTCGTATGCTCTACCAGTTTGCCGCCAAGAGGTATCATGTTGAGGCCTCGTGGGGTACAAATGTTCATCCGAAGAATTAGAGTTTCTTGTCTGTTGTTCCTGTTCGCCCTCGCCGCGGACGTCCAGGGACAAAAAGCGCCAGCGGCCGGACTCGCACCCATTCGTCAGTACATTGCCGCCGGCTGGGACACGCTCACCCGCTCCATGACGGACTGCGCGTCGGTCGTCGATCCCAAGATCAAGGTTCACCCCGTGCTCTATTTGCCGCACGGCATGGCCGTACCGACGGCCGTTGAAAAGATGCACACCGACTGCGACGTCGAAATCGAGCACCTCCCCAAGCCGATCCATCAACTCGGCGAGATCGATACCAGCGCCATTCATCCGCATGGCCTGCTCTATCTGCCCAACAAATACGTCGTGCCCGGCGGACGCTTTAACGAAATGTATGGCTGGGACAGTTATTTCATCATCGTCGGCCTGCTGCGCGATGGCCGCATCGAACTGGCCCGCGGCATGGTCGAAAATTTCTTTTTTGAGATTGAAAATTACGGCGCTCTCCTCAACGCTAATCGCACCTACTACCTGACTCGTTCACAACCGCCATTTTTGAGTTCCATGGTCCTGGCCGTCTACGAAGCCGAGAAGCAGGCGGGACACACCGACACCGCGTGGCTCGCGCGAGCCTATCCGTTTCTGGAGAAAGACTATTCCATGTGGACCCGCGACCCGAATCTCGCCGGTTCCACCGGCCTCGCCCGCTATTACGATTTTGGCGACGGCCCTCCTGCCGAAGGTTTGCAGGATGAAGGCGGTTACTATCGCGACGTCGTCACCTACTTCATGCTCCATCCCGATCAGGCCGATCACTATCTGATTGAGCAGAAGCCTGGACAAACCGCCGCCGGCGAAGGGGCGAGTTACTCCATCAAGGCGTGTGATGTGGCCACCACCATGGCCCGTCCCGAGTGCGGGACCGAACACATCGTTCGCCTCAGTGCGGACTACTACAAAGGCGATCGCTCTATGCGCGAATCCGGCTTCGATATTTCTTTTCGATTCGGGGCCTACGGCTCGGCCACGCACCACTACGCGCCGGTCTGCCTGAACAGCCTGCTCTACAAAGTCGAAAAAGACATGGACCAGATCAGCGGGCTGATCGGCAAAGGATCGGAAGCGAAGGTCTGGAGAACACGAGCGGCAACCCGCCAAAGTCGCATGCGGCAATATCTCTGGAACGCCAGCAAGGGCTTTTTCTTCGACTACGATTTCGTCGACTCGAAACAGTCGAGCTATCGATATCTCACCACCTACTATCCTCTCTGGGCGGGCTGGGCGACGCCGGAACAAGCTGCCGCTGTCGTCAAAAATCTGGCGGTGTTCGAACACCCCGGAGGCCTGGCCATGAGTCCGGAAAACACCGGCATGCAATGGGACTATCCCTACGGCTGGGCACCGGTTCAGTTGCTGGCCATCGAGGGCCTACGCCGCTCCGGCTATAACGCCGACGCCGACCGCGTGTCCGACGAGTTCCTCTCTACTGTGCTGGAAAACTTTCAGCGCGATGGGACCATCCGCGAAAAATATAACGTCGTAACCCGGTCGTCGGAGTCGCAAGTTGCAGCGGGATATCAAACCAACGTCATTGGCTTTGGTTGGACGAACGGCGCCTTTCTCGAGTTGCTGCATGCTTTGCCGAAAGGGGCGGTGGAGAAGTTAGAGCAGGAAGCATCCAGTGACAGGAAGTGATTGAAGGGCCACAGGCCCGCCTTTTTCATAGAAATGCAACAATCCAAATCGCCGGACATGGCAGCATAATCCATCAGCAAAGGGACGCGTTCCTGGGTTACGTCAGGAGAAGTTCAAGGGTCGATTGTTCCATGTAAAGTAGTGGATGCTAAGCATCATGCAGACACACGAATACGATCTCGTGGTAGTGGGAAGCGGCCCCGCCGGCCAGAAAGGCGCAATCTGCGCCGCCAAGCTGCGCAAGAAAGTTGCGATCATCGATCGCGACCAGTTTATCGGCGGCGTCTGCGTGCACACCGGTACGATCCCCAGCAAGATGTTGCGCGAGGCGATCCTCTACCTGAGCGGCTTCCGCCAGCGCACGTTCTACGGTCGCGGATACGTAGTGAAAGACCGCATCGCCATGTCGGACCTGGTCTTTCGCGCGCAATCGGTCATGACGCGCGAAGTGGAAGTGATCAAGGCGCAGCTCCGGCGCAATTACGTGGAGACATTTATCGGTGAGGCCCGCTTTACCGATCCGCACACGCTGGAGATTCACAATGAAGACGGTGTGCAACTGGTGCGGGGCGAGAACATCCTGGTGGCCTGCGGCACGCGTCCGGCGCACAGCGACGGCATTCCCATCGACGGCAAGCGCATCTTCGATTCCGATCAAGTTAACGATCTGGAGGAAGTACCCCGCGAGTTGATCGTGGTGGGGGCAGGGATTATCGGCATCGAGTACGCGTCGATGTTTGCCACGCTCGGAACCAAGGTCACGCTGCTTGATCTCCGTCCCACGTTACTCGATTTCGCCGACCACGAAATCATCGAGAGCCTCTGCTTCCAACTTCGGCAACTCGGCACCGTGTTTCGATTGGGCGAGAAGGTTGTGGAGGTCGGCTTCGACCAGGAGCGCGACCGTGTATTCGCAAAGCTGGAGAGCGGGAAGATCGTTCGCGGCCAGGCGCTGCTCTACACTATCGGGCGGCAGGCAAACAGCGATCTGATGAACATCGAAGCCGCCGGCCTCACTGCCGACGTCCGCGGCAAACTCGCCGTCAACGAGCACTTTCAGACCAGCGTCCCGCATATTTACGCTGCGGGTGACGTCATCGGATTCCCCGCTCTGGCGAGCACTGCCATGGAACAGGGACGTCTCGCCAGTTGCCACATGTTTGGCAAGCCCAGCAAGATCATGTCCCATCTCATCCCCTACGGAATCTACGCGATTCCAGAAATCTCCATGGTGGGAGCGACGGAAGAAGAACTGACGCGTCGGAAAGCTCCCTACGAAATAGGCCTGGCGCGCTACTCCGAACTGGCCAAGGGCCAGATGCTCGGCGATGAAAACGGTTTGCTGAAGATTATCTTCGACCCCGACACACTCAAGTTGCTGGGTGTCCACATCATCGGAGACCGCGCCGCGGAGATCATCCACATCGGGCAAGCCGTCCTGACCATGGGCGCGACCATCGAATATTTTCGCGACACCGTTTTTAACTATCCAACGCTCGCGGAAGCCTACAAAGTTGCCGCGCTCGACGGACTGAACAAGATCTGACCCTGCGCAGGTTCAGCCTCGAGACTTGGCCGCGGTTCCCTGTTGTCTATCCCAGCACTCCCGCGTCCGCGACTTGCAGCTAATCGTGCGGCCTTTGCTATAGTCCGGAGAGAAGCACCGAGGTCCGCATGAACTGGATTCCTGTTGTGCTGATCCTGGCGAGTGCCGCCAATCTCTCCGCGCAAACCGGCTCCGACTCCGACGCCCGAACAAGAGTCATTGCGTTGGAAAAAGCGTGGAACCAGGCCTACAAAATGGGAGACACCAGGGCCCTGGGCACTCTGCTCGACGACAACGTGGTCCTGATCGAAGATGACGGCACACTCAAAACCAAGGCCGAGTTTCTTGCCAGCGTGAAATCCACAAGCGCAAACGAGGAACAAGTCGCGCCCGAATCACTGACCGTCCAGGTTTTCGGACAGACTGCCGTTGCCGTCGGCGTCTTCGCCGCCAAGGGCAGCCACGGCGGCAAACCCTACGTTCGCCGCGAGCGTTTTGTCGATACCTGGATTCTGAAGAATGGAAACTGGGTGTGCGTGGCGACCAACGCGACGCCGATCACGCATTAAGTAAGCGCTCGCAGCGCTTTCGAATGGAAGATCTCGAGCGCGCTCATTCCGGCAGCGCAATTTTGTCGACAAAACCTCGTCCGAAAACAGCATTTGCAACCCATGGGATAGTCAGAAACTTCATGACCTGATTGCGGAGAAACAGCGACAGACTCGACTTCGGCGCGAACCATCCGGCGGATCCCACTGCAGCCTGCTGCTTTTTGAAAACGAACGGCCCAAACTGTTCCTGGTATCGTGCGAACGCCGTGGCATAGTCGCCTTGGGCGTGGCGAAGTTCGACGGCCAGGATATACGCCCCCACCATTGCGAGCGCCGACCCTTGCCCGGCGAGCAAGGACGCGCAGGAAGCCGCGTCACCAAGCAAGGTCACGCGGCCGCGAGTCCATAGTCCCCGTTGCGGATCCATGCGTATCTGGCTTACTCGATCGAAATAGAAATCATCGCTGCTTTCGAGTGCGTCCAGAATCTGCGGACACTCCCAACCGCTTTGTCCAAATCGTTTCCGCAACAGCTCTTTCTGAGCTGAAATATCGTCTGTCTGATCGCCGATGCCTTTATCGGCAAATGTGAAAAGGAACAGCGTGCGGTCATCAGGCAAGGCGATGCGCCCGACCTGCTGTCCCACCTCGGTGTACAACACATAAGCCAGTTCGTCCCTCGGCTTATAACCTTTGGCTTGAAATGCTGCGACCTTCACCCCGAGGTACTTTTCAAACTGCTCTTCTGGACCGAAGGCAAGTGCGCGCACGTTCGAGTGCAGTCCATCCGCGCCAATGACAAGATCAAACTCGCGAGTCGGCTGGCGTTCGAAGGAGACTTGCACCGAAGACGCAGTTTGCTCAAGCTGGGTTACGCTGTCGCCAAAGATGGTTTCCACGCGGCCGTCGACTGCTGCGAAGATCGTGGCTGCCAGATCGCTCCGCGCAATCGTGATGTACCGGTCCTGAGTGATCTGTGAAAATGCCTCGACGGGAAAGCCGGACACTCGTTCTCCAGCGCGGTTCACAACTTTCACTTTGCGGACCAGGAATCCCTTGCGGCGAATCTCGGGCAGTAGTCCCATGCGTTCCGCAACGTCGAAGCCGGCGCCCCAGAAATCAATGACGTACCCGCCCGTTCGTAATATGGGCGCCTTTTCGACCAGAGTTGGCTCCATGCCGTACCGGACCAACCAATATGCGAGGGTGGGCCCGGCGATTCCCGCGCCTGAAATCAAAATCCTCATTATCAATTAGGATGCGTTTACCGGCAGGGGCGTTTCCAATGAAGAACCGCCTGCGATGGCCCCGATCACGATCAGCGGCTCCTTGCCGCTCACCACCGCTTCCGGCAGCGCGGTGTCGGGCGATTCATGAGACAAATCTTCCTCACAGGCAAAAAAGCGCAAGAAGGGACGACGCTGCTGCGTGACGTGGTCGCGAATGGTCCCACGCAGCATGGGATAGCGGGCTTCGATCGCGTCCAGCGCAGAGCGCAGAGTGGCTGGGCCCTGCACCTCCACCGCAACTTCGCTCCCCGCGTGGGCCAGGGTGCGGAGGTGTTGGGGGAGGATGACGCGGATTTTCGTCGAGGCAATCATGAACGCAAAGAGGCGGCCGTTCCCAAACCAGTCGTGAACTACGGCAGCGTCTGCACCTCCACACTCAACACCGCTGGCAAGTCCCGCACAATCGCATTCCAGCTGTCTCCCGCGTCGGCGGACACATAGACCTGCCCGCCGCTGGTCCCGAAATAGATTCCGCATTTGTCGAGTGTATCGACGGCCATCGCGTCGCGTAGGACGTTGACATAGCAGTTGCTCTGCGGCAGACCGGTGGTAAGGGCTTCCCAATCGTTTCCGCCGGTGCGGCTGCGGTAGACGCGCAGCTTGCCCTCGTGCACATAGTGCTCGCTGTCACTCTTGATTGGGATGACGTAAATCGTCTCGGGCTCGTGTGAGTGCACGTCGATCGCGAAACCGAAGTCAGTGGGCAAGTTTCCGCTGATTTCGCGCCAGTTGTCACCGGCGTCGTCGGAGCGCATGACGTCCCAGTGTTTCTGCATGAAGAGGACTCCGGGGCGCTTTGGATTCATCGCGATGTGGTGGACACAATGGCCGACTTCAGCATCGGGGTCGGGAATGTACTGGGACCGCAATCCATGGTTGATCGGCTTCCAGGTGGCGCCGCCGTCGTCGGTGCGAAACGCGCCGGCCGACGAGATGGCGATGTAGATGCGGCTCGGATTGCTGGGATCGAGGATGATCGTGTGCAGACACATTCCACCCGCACCCGGCTGCCACTTGGGGCCGGTGCCGTGGCCGCGCAGTCCGGAGAGTTCATGCCAATCTTTGCCGCCGTTGGTGGAGCGGAAAATGGCCGCATCTTCCACGCCTGCATACACAGTGTCCGGTTCCGTGAGCGACGGTTCCAGATGCCACACTCGCTTGAACTCCCAGGGATGCTGTTTGCCGTCATAAAACTGGTGCGTCGTAAGCGGCTTGCCGGTTTCGGCAGACGTGTCATAGGCGAACTTGTTGCTCTCGCCTTTGGGCATACCGTCGGGCGTCACGGTTTCTCCGGGAGGCGTGCCGGGCTGGTGCCAGGTCTTTCCCCCGTCGTCGGAACGCTGGATGATCTGGCCGAACCATCCGCTGGTTTGCGAAGCATAGATGCGATTGGGATCGGCCGGCGATCCCTTCAGATGGAATAATTCCCAGCCCGCGAAATGGGGGCCGGAGACGTCCCATTTTTCGCGCTTGCCGTCCGAGGTAAGAATGAATGCGCCTTTGCGCGTGCCGACGAGAACTCGTACTTTGCTCATGTTAACTTCGTCCTCACTTTCGAATTAGATGTCCCCGTCATTGTGCCTGCTGAACGTTGACCATCCAAGGCGTACCAAAGCGGTCCACGAACATCGCAAAACCTGGCGACCAGAATGTCGGCGCAAAGGGCATGACGACGTTCCCTTTTTCCGACAAAGCTTCGAATATCCGCTTGCCCTCCGCCACATCGTCCACGGCGATGTTCACATGGAAGCCTTGCGGCTTCTGGAAACGGTCCGGGGGTGCGTCCATGCCCATCAACACCTGATCGCCGATTGCCATGGTAGCGTGCATCACCTTGTTCTGCCACCCCGGAGGCACTTTCAGGGCTTCGCCGCCCGGCGCTCCTTCGTAACGGAACAAGCCTTCTATTTTGCCACCAAGACACTTTTCGTAGAACTTGAATGCCTCTTCGCATTGTCCGCTGAAATGAAGATGAGAATTCAGGTGCATAATGTCCCCCAATTGGAATTGGCAATGCCTAAGTCATGTGCCGGGTTTGGTCCGGCTCTGTTATGACGACGATTTGCCCCTGTGGAAATCGACCGGCCGCACAAATAAATTTATGTCGGAGTTGGAAGACTAACCATGCAGAGACAGGCGACTTCGACTACTGAGATTGTTTTCTCCGAAGTATAAAATAAGGCCCGTTTCAGTGCCCTTGGGCCCTCCGTGAAATCGACACACGCCCGAGCCCTGATTGACCACCCCGACTCTGGCGAGCTCATCCCCACTCGTACACTCCCCTTTGGTAATCCTTAGTAACCATACGGTTCTTCCGTCCCAGCCTTACAATGAGCCATATCGCGATCAGGTTTCGGGTGGTCGTGGGTGAATGGCCGGAGAAATCCGGTGTTGTCAGGACCCATGCGGATGCGCTCCCAGGATTTTGGGCGTTCCGGCGGGAATCAAGGCTGGAGTCGGCACTTTTATGGCGTTTGGTTTCGGCTTTAACAAACAGAAGCTTCTCGGCACTGCGGAAAAGTTTGTCCAGCAGGGCAAGCTTCCGAACGCCATTGCGGAATACGAGAAGATTCTCAAGAACGATCCCAAGGATCTCACCGTCAACAACACCGTTGGCGACCTCTATGCCCGTCTGGGCGACACGGCCAAAGCGATCGAGTGTTTCAAGAGTGTGGGCGATGCTTATGCCGCGCAGGGTTTCACGGTCAAGGGCATCGCGATGTACAAGAAGATCACCAAGCTCAGTCCGAGCGTGGACGGGTCTTTAAAACTCGCCGAACTCTACACGCAGCAAGGCCTGTTCAACGACGCGCGGGCGCAGTATCTGTCGGTGGCGGAAGATTTTCTGAAGAATGGCGACTTCGAGCAGGCGGTCCGGCTCTTCCAGAAGGTTCTGGAAATGGATCCGGAAAACGTCTCCATGCGTATCAAGCTGGCCGAGGTTTACGTCCGGCTAGGCAAAAAGACAGAGGCGTGGGAAATTTTCAGCGCGGCCGCGGAATCAGCGAGGCAGCGCGGATCTCTAGCCGCCTCCGAAGAAATTCTGCAGCGCATGCTGGTGCTCGATCCCGGCAATAGTTACGTGCTCCTGCTCCGCGGACGCGCCGCCCTGGAAGCTGACGATCCCAAGAAGGCGATTCAGTTTCTCGAAAAGGCCGGCGACCTCGATTCTCATCCCGAAGGCCTCCGCGACCTGCTGAAGGCATACCTGCAGACCGGTCAGCTGAAACAAGCCGTACCTTTGGCCGACAAGCTGCTCTCGGTGCACAACGATCCCGAAGGGTTATTCCTGCTCGCGGAAGGCTGCGCCCACAATGGACAATACCGGCAGGCTCTAGACATTTATTCGCAGCATGCGGACCGTCTGCTGGCTACCGACTCCACCAAGCTCCTCTCCAGCCTCCATACCATGATTACGCATGTGCGGGACGACGTTGGGTCCCTGGATGCAATGCTCAACCTGCTGAACAAGGCCGGAGAGAGCACACACGTCGGCGAAGTGACCGAACTGCTCGCCCATGCCTCGGTCAAAACCGGCGACCTCGCGCGCGCTCGCGACCTTTATCAGGTCCTCTCGACACTCGAGCCGCAGAACTCCCTGCACACACAGAACTACCAGCAGGTCGTCGCCCAGATGGAGGAGACTTCTCCGAACCGGGTCATCACCGCCGAAGAGGGCGCCGTGATCGTAGAAGAGTTGGAAGCGACCGCCCCGGTGATCGATCAGTCTTACCCGGACGATGTGGCCATCGCGGTGCGCTCCGCGATCACCGATGCTGACCTGTTCCTCTCCTACAATTTGCCGGACAAGGCGGTGGTACCCCTGCTGGGCGCTTTGCCACAGGCGCCACAGGATGTGCGCCTGAATCAGCGGCTGGCAGCACTGCATACCCGCTACCTGCGTTTCACGGAAGCAGCGGTCTGTTGCCGGACGCTGGAGAGCGCCTACCACGACGCTGGATATCCCGACGAAGCAACCCGCTACGGGGAACTGGCGACGCGTTATGAAGAACGGGCCGCAACCGTGCCCGCACTCAAGGCAGCCCACGCGCCGACTGCTTCCGCAAGTGCCGCGGCGGCAGCGGCGGGCACCGTGTCTGCAGCTCCGTGGCCAGCCGGGCCAGAGCCGGCGGCTGAATTCGGCTTCACTGTCGAGGCGGGCGCCGACTCGCAAGAGTTCTCGGTGCAGGACTCCGCTCCCGAACCGCACGCCGGAGAGGACCTTTCTTCCGCATGGGATCACGCGGCAGCGGAAACACCGTCCGCGTCTGAACCGGAATCGAACGCCAGTGACGATGAGCCCGCAGTCGTCGATGCCGAGGATCGTGCGGCCGAGATTGCGGAAGTTGTCGAAGAGATTCGCTTTTATTGCGAACATTTCATGCGGGATCAGGCCCAGGCCGCTTTTGCCAGGCTGAAATCCCTGACTGACGATCGCAGCATTCTCGACGCGGTCCGGCTGCAAATCGAGGCGGCCGGTGGCAAGCAGACTGCGGAGTCCGAACCCGAGGTAGCTGAGATCTCCGAAGTGTCCGCGGACGAGCCCGGCGAATTTGACATCGAAGTCGAGTCCTCCGCCGCGCCCGAGATTGAGGTAACGCCGGAGCAGCTGGCTGGATTCGACGATTTTGTTTCACCCCAAAAATCACAGGCCCCGCGCGAGGCGGCGGCCGAAGAAGCGACTGTCGAAGAGCTGATTGCCGAAGAAGCTCCGGCCGAAGAGGTTTCGATCGAAGCCGACTCCGACACGGGCGACGACCTGTCCGCCTTCGTCTCCGATCTGGAAAAATCATTAGGCGACGGTTTCCCGCAAGCCGACGAGCCTCCCGCTGCGGCTGCGCCCGCGACGACCAGGCCGATGGCCGCATGGCCGCAAACCGCGCCGAAGCCGAAAGCTGCTCCGGCGCCGCCCGCTGTGTCCGCGCCCCCGCCGCGGCGCGCGCCGGACCCCGAGCCCGCAGCTGTCGCACGTGCTCAGGCTCCTGCTCCACCAGCTGCTCCCGCGCCGAAAGTTCCGGCAGTAGCAGCCTCGGCCGCAGCCGCCAGCAGTGGATCGCCGCTCAGCTACAGTCAGACGCCCGACCGCGCCCTGGGCGCGGGCGCCCAAGCGATGCATCCCAAGGACAGCGTCGACCTGTCGGAAATGTTTGGCGAACTGAAGCACGAACTGGAAGAGGGTGCCGTATCCTCAACCGACGAAGATCCCGAAACGCATTACAACCTGGGCGTCGCCTTCCGCGAAATGGGCTTGCTCGACGAAGCTATCGCGGAACTGCAAAAGGTTTGCAATTACATCGAACGAGGCCACCCCTTTGCCCAGGTCGTTCAGACTTACACCTGGCTGGCCCAGTGCTTTATCGACAAGGGCGTTCCGGACGCCGCCATCCGCTGGTTTGAAAAGGCGCTCACCATTCCCGGTCTCGATCAGGAAGGGCGCCTGGCCATTCACTACGAACTCGGAGCCGCCTGCGAAATCGCGAATGACAAGCCCTCTGCCCTTCGTCATTTCACCGCTGTCTACGGCGGCAACATCGATTACCGTGACGTCGCCGAGCGCATTCAGGCCCTGAAGTCGTAGAATGCAACAGTGGGGCGTGAACTTGCTCTGGGGAAGCCCTCGGGTCTCTCACCCACATCACAATTACGTAAGCGATGATTTCCGACCCCAAGTTGCCCCTGGCTCGCAGTTCCACCGGTCTGACGGCGCCCCAGCCATCGTCCTCCGCCTTGGAGCCCCAATCAGTGCAGGAATCGGGCCCCAAGCGGACACCATCATCCGCGCATCTCTGGCTGCGTCGGTTAGGAGTTCTTTTGTTCGTGTTTCTGTGCGCCACCATCGGCGTGATGCTCATGATTCTGCCATGGCGCCCGGAATGGACAGACAACCATTTGCTGGTCAATCCCACGCTACTCGCGATATTTTCCAGCGGTTTCACCCGAGGCGTCTGCACCGGCCTGGGCGTGCTCAGTGTGTGGATCGGGTTCCAGGAAGCGATTCAGTACCAGGAATAGGGCATCAATGGCGGGTAGTCACTGACTGACTCCCATTCCGACGAGATTTGCCGCTGGAATGAACGAATGAACGGAAACGCACGAACCACCGACGAAAAACGACCAGCGACCTCATATGACCGATAAGCTCCTTAAATCCGCGCCTCTCGCTTACGAGAATGACCAGTTCCTGGAGAGTCCTGATGGGCGGGTGCTGCGCATACTTTCGGAGTATATCGAGCCGCTCTCCCGCTTTCGACGCGAACAGATTCAGGATACGGTCGTCTTCTTTGGCTCCGCCCGGATTCAAAATCCGAAGAACGCTCTCCATAAGCTGACGGAAGCGCAGGACGATGGCGCGCAGGCGGTCGCGGCGGAACGGGAGTCAACTATCAAGCGCGCGCAAGCCTCGGTGGACATGGCCCGCTACTACGAAGATGCGCGCCGTCTCGCTTACATGCTGACCGAGTGGTCGATTCAGATCCCGGCCAAACGCCGCCGCTTTGTCGTCACCACCGGCGGCGGTCCCGGCATCATGGAAGCCGCCAACCTGGGCGCGAAGGAGGCGGGCGGCAATACGATCGGCCTGAATATTAATCTTCCCTTTGAGCAGAACCCCAACCCCTACATCACTCCGGCGCTCAATTTCGAGTTTCACTACTTCTTCATGCGGAAGTTCTGGTTCGCCTATCTGGCCAAAGCGCTGGTGATTTTTCCCGGCGGCTTCGGCACCCTGGACGAGCTGTTCGAAATCATGACCCTCGCCCAGACCGAAAAACTTGCCAAGAAGATCTTTGTGGTCATTTACGGCAGCGAGTACTGGAACAAAATTTTCAATTTCCAGGCCATGGCGGATGCGGGCGTCATCTCGCCACACGACCTTGACCTGTTCAAGATCGTGGATTCCCCCGAAGAAGGCTTTGAATTCCTGAAAGAAAACCTGACCAAGTACCATCTCGGCCCGCATCAGCCCAAACAGGGCGGGGAAGTTGCGACTCCCGAAATTGCCAAGACAAGGCCGTAGTAACTTTTCCAGAGATATCACCCTTCGCGAAATGAGGGAGCTACTTTCTCGTGCTTCAAAGAAAAGCAGACGCGGCTTACGCCAAGTCAACGCACGTCGCCGTAGTACTCTGATTGCAGATGGCCAACCGCTGTCTCCTCTACTACATCACCGACCGTACGCAGTTCCCAGGGGATGAATCCGCTCGCCGAAGCGCGCTACTGGCAAAGATCGCCGAAGCCGCCCGCGCCGGCGTGGATTACATCCAGCTAAGGGAAAAGGACCTTACGGCGCGGGAATTGGAAACGCTTGCCCGGGAGGCGATGGCGACGATTGGCAAGACTTCACTAACCACTAACCACCAATCACCAAGCAGTCGCCTCCTGATCAATTCCCGCACCGACATCGCCCTCGCGGTCGGTGCCGATGGCGTTCACCTGCGCAGCGATGATGTTTCTCCCGCGGACGTGCGATCCGTCTGGATTGACTCGATGGCTCCCCGCTCGGAGCTCGCGGCCGGTCCGGTAGTCTGCGTCTCCAGCCATACTCCCGCGGAGGTGGCTCGCGCCCAGGCCGAAGGGGCCGACTATTCGGTGTTTGGTCCCGTCTTCGACAAGAAGGGTGCTTCTCCCGCAGGCCTAGTTGCCCTACGCGACGCCTGCCAAGTAAAGGTCCCAGTGTTCGCCCTCGGCGGAGTCACGGTGGAAAATGCGGCTGCATGTCTCGAAGCGGGTGCTTCAGGCATCGCAGGCATCCGCCTTTTTCAGAACAATGAAATTGAAGGAGTCGTGCGTGCGCTGCGGGCCAGTGTCCGCACGAAAAACAATCTCGGGTAGAGGCGCGGCTTGCCGTCTCCGGCAGTTTCACGCCAACGTGCCACGGGTCATGAGAGAGGAGATGGCAAGCCGCGTCTCTATTCAACGGTTCACCCCGACGCTGCTACCCTAGACTCATGACTCCGGCGAACCTTCTACGCCAACCCGCCTCTGACTTGACTCTCCCCACGCTCGTCCCAATTCCCGCCGGCGAGTTCCTCATGGGCTGCGATTCCGGACAGGACGTTGAAAAACCCGTGCACCGGGTGTCGTTGAATGCGTTTCTGCTGGCAGCCTGCCAGGTGACAAATGCGGAATACGCTCATTTCCTCGAAGACGCTCGCGACGCGACCCCGCCGTTCTGGAACGACCCGAATTTCAACCATCCCGAGCAGCCGGTGGTGGGAGTGTCATGGTTCCAGGCGGTCGAATACTGCGAATGGCTAAGCGCTCGCCTAGGACGCCATTTTCGCTTGCCCACCGAGGCCGAGTGGGAGTGCGCCGCCCGCGGCGGCCGCGAAGGCTCTCTCTTCCCATGGGGAGACACGCGGCCCGAGACTCTTCCCGGTTATGCCGAGCGATGGAAAACCGCCCCGGAGCTGGTCGGACGCGCAGAGGCCAACGGCTTCGGACTTTTTAACATGTGCGACAACGTCCACGAATGGTGCAGCGACTGGTTCGATCCCGGCTACTACTCGGTCTCACCGGAACACGATCCTCGCGGTCCGGAAACCGGCGGACGGCGCGCCTCCCGCGGAGGCTCGTGGCGACATCACATCAAAATCTCGCGCTGCGCGGCACGCTCCAGTGTTCCACCCGACTTTCAGTACGCGGACTACGGGTTCAGGGTCGCGTGCGAGATCAGTGAGATGGGCCGAAGTATCGATAGTGTCCCGTGATCTTCCAGTTGAACAAAGCGTCTTCCATTTGCGGTCCCCTTCCAATGTTGTGCACGATCATGTAGCTGCCACTGGAGCCCTTGCGGTCAACCACGATGCCGATGTGCGGCACGTTGCCGCCAAGGTCGTAGGTCACAAGATCGCCCGGGTTGTAGTCTCGCGGAAGAGTAGTAATCGGCAACGTCTCCCCTTTACGCTGGAAAAAGACCATCAGATTCGGCACTCGCCGGTGATCGATGTTGCTGTCGGGCTTCCCCGAAAACCACCTCCACTTTCGGGGATAGGCGGAGAAATTCTGGGTCATGTCCTCGTGTACCTCCTTCTGGAGGTCAACGCCCACGGCACGGTAAGAGCGAATGATTTCGTCGGTGCAAACTCCTGTATCGGCGGGAACGTCTCCGCCAGGATAGGGAATTCGCACATAGGAGGGCTCATAGCGAACGGCATGGGTGGTCCGCTCGATTGCGGCGCTTACAAGGCGGCGCAGGAAGTCCTGGTGGCGAGTGGAGTCGGCCCCAATCCCCTGCCCGAGGGACCATGCGCAAGCCAGTGTGAGTAAGACCGGTCGGAGGCGCCTCATGAGCTGGAGTTTCCCTGCGACATGGGTCATTCTAGTCGATGCTAGAATAAGCAGTTTGCTCGTCGAATTTCGCACCAATAAGGGGACCATCCATGCCCGATACTATGCTGGCGGTGGTGAAGCCGGAAGCCGCGCCGGGCGCGGAGATCCGCGAGGTCAAGGTTCCCTCCCACGGACGCAACGACGTCCTCGTCAAGGTCAAAGTCGCCTCCATCTGCGGCACCGATCTGCACATTTTCGAATGGGACCGCTGGGCCCAGGGGCGCATTCATCCTCCCCTTATCCCCGGACACGAGTTCTGCGGTGAAGTTGTCGCCTTCGGGGATGAAGTGACCAGCGTTAAGGAAGGCGATTTCGTTTCCGCCGAGATGCATGTGGCTTGCGGTAAATGCCTGCAATGCCGCACCGGCGAAGCGCATATCTGTCAGAACGTGAAGATCATCGGAGTGGATACGAACGGGGCGTTCGCCGAATACGTCGTCATCCCCGAATCGAATATCTGGAAGCTCGATCCCGCGATCCCGCAGGAGTATGCGTCGATTCTCGATCCGCTGGGGAACGCCGTGCACAGTGTGTTGGCAGGTGAAATCGCCGCCAAGACAGTCGCCATCACCGGATGCGGTCCGATTGGTTTGTTTTCGATCGCTGTCGCGCGTGCGGTGGGCGCGACTACTGTTTTTGCGATTGAAATCAACGAGCATCGCCGCAAGCTCGCAACTGAAATGCACGCCGACTATGCGCTCGATCCGTCGAAAGAAGATGTGCGCGCGATCGTCGCGGAAAAAACCGGCGGCCTTGGCGTCGACGTGGTGCTGGAAATGGCGGGCCATCCCGACGCGATTCGAACAGCTTTTGATATCGTCCGCCGCGGCGGCAGGATTTCGCTGCTGGGCCTGACCAGCAAGCCCATCCCGCTGAATTTCTCCGATGACATCATTTTCAAAGGCATCACGATCCAGGGCATCAACGGACGACGCATGTATCAGACCTGGTATCAAATGACCGCGCTACTCAAGAGTGGCAAGCTCGATCTGCACCCGGTCATTACCGACCGCATCCCGATGAATGATTTTTCCAAAGCGATGGCGCGTCTGAAGACCGGCGAAGCAAGCAAGATTTTGGTGTATCCGAATGGCAGTTCTCAGTTCCCGGTTCTCAGTTCTCAGTAAGAGCGCCGCCAGATTTTTCTGAGAACTGAGAACCGGGAACTGTGAACTGGCTATTTCATGCCAATACGGCCCGCATGCCGATTAATCGCGGAAAGAATTGCCAGCGCCAATTCCAGGGCATGCGCTCCATCTTCGAGTGAGACCAGGGGACGGCTGCGGTCGCGAACACATTGCAGGAACGATTTAATTTCCGCCAGTAGCGGCTCTTCCGCGGTGATGGTTGGCTTGCCGACCTGAATCTGCGGATTCACGCTGGGCTCAGCGGGCAAGCCGCTGGCATCACCCACTGAGAAAACGAGCACATCTTGACGTCCGTAGTCGATGGAGATGTACTGTCCCGGCTGAAACAACCGCAGCTTCCGCACGCGCTCGGTGGAAACCCGGCTGGCAGTAAAGTTCGCCACGCACCCGGATTCGAATTCCACACGCACATTGGCGATATCCACTTTGCCCGAAAGAATGGGCAGGCCAACGGCGCGAATTTCCTTCACCGGCGAATGTACGAAGGCCAGCACAATATCGAGATCGTGGATCATCAGGTCGAGGACGACGTCTACATCGAGTGCTCGCGGCGTGAACACGCTGAGGCGGTGGATTTCAAAAAACATCGGCTGCGTAATCAGTGGCAAAGTGGCGCGCACGGCGGGGTTGAAGCGTTCGAGATGTCCAACCTGGGCCACGCGATTATGCTTCTTCGCGAGCAGCAGCATTTCGTTGGCTTCAACTTGCGAGGCGGCGAGTGGCTTCTCGATCAGCACATCGACACCAGATTCCATGAGCGTGCGCGCCACGTCGAGATGGAGCACGGTGGGAACGGCCACCGATACCGCCTGCACTTCGCTGTGCGTGGTGAGCATCTGCTCGATTGACCCGAAGGCCTTGCAGTCGAATTCGCGGGCAACCGCGTCCGCTTGCGCCGTGTCGGGATCGACCACACCCACCAGCCGAACGCTGCCCTCTTGTTCAAGCTGCCGATAGACACGGGCGTGGTTGCGTCCGAAGGCGCCGACGCCGACCACCGCTACATTGATAGGAGATTCGCCGCTCAGAAACGCTCCGCACTTGCAGATGGAATGTTGTATTGTCGCAGTTTCACGGGCGGATGGGAAAGCCCAAAAGTCTCGGGTCTACCCCAACCCGGAAACTACCCTGCTTTCTTCAGCAGCGCGATCTGCCCGGCATGATAGAGCTCATGCTGCGCGACTCCGTGCAGCATGTAGTAGAAATCGTACCAGTCCGGCTCGCTCTTCTTGCCCGGAACCTTTTCCTTAAGGCGGTCGTCGGGAAAGCCCGCCACCGCTTCGACAAGTTCGTCGTGAACCCGCTTGGCATTTTCAACGGCGCGGCGCCAGGCTCCTTCGCTGGGGTCCATCACCGACGGAAAGTTCTGCTCGTCGGAAAGCTCTACCGCGTCTCCGTTGAGGCGGCGACGCACGGCGCCATCCCACGCCGTGATATGGAACACCAGTTCCCAGATGGAGTGCGCATGCTTGACGGGACGCGCTGCAGCCTGCGCGGCGGTGATGCCGTCAAGGATCTCAAGGAGGGACTCTCCATGCCAGGCGTCGCCCGAGAAGGCGCGGCGGAGTTGATCGGCGATGCGGGCGGTTTCGGACATGCGTACAGTGTAGCGCCGGCACCTTGCCGGCAGTGCTGGAGGCGCAACGCAGATCAGATTGCGGTGACGGTAATATCAACAGAATCGGCGGCTTCGATGACGGCGTCGCCATCGATCAGCAAGCACCGCCCCGCATCCACAGCAAGGCAACTGGCGCCAGCCTGCTTCATGACTTCAATGGTCTTCACACCCACGACCGGCACGTCGAAGCGCATATCCTGATTCGGTTTGGCAATCTTGACGACTGTCAGGATTCGGCTGAGTGTCGATTCCCCTTCGAGCGAGCGCATGAGTTCGCCGGCGCGCGCGATGGTTGCGTCGGTTCCCTCCATGGCTTCGACGGCCACGCAGGCATTTTCCGCAATGACGACAGTTTGTCCGATGTCGTACTGTCCGAGTTGACGGGCCACGGCGCGTCCGTACGCGATGTTTTTGCGTTCCTGCTCGGTGGGGGATCGTTTCGTGAGCACGCCGGGTTTCGTCAGGAGTGGTTCGAGCAACGTAGTTGAATTTTCGAGTGTGATCCCTTCATCAGCGAGAACTTTCGCTATTGCCCCGAGCAGCGAGTCGGTATTGCGCGTAGCCACCGAGAGCAGCAGTTTGGCCAATCGCCAGTCGGGCTTGATGCTGGAGAAAATTTGCTTGTGCTTGACTTGTCCAGCCATGACGGCCCGGGTCACGCCTTCGGCTTTGAAGGTATCGATCAATTTCGAAAGTTCTCCGAGGGAGAGCCAGTGGACGGCAGTGGCTCCTTTGGATTCGATTGCGGGACCCGTTTCTTCTTTGATTGCTGCGACGATCACTTCGTAGCCCTGGGCGCGCGCGGCCTCGAGCACCAGGAATGGAAAGGTACCGTTACCCGCGATAAGGCCGAGTCGCTCCATAAGAAGGGCTGCCGCGTTTCGCGCGGCTGGACAGCCGAGGGCGGCTGTCCCTACGTGATCACTCCACGTTCCGATGCTTCAATGAACCTGATCAGAACATCCACATCCTCTCCCCGATCCGCTTCCGCCTTCATCTTCTCCAGCGCCTGCGACGTGTTCAACCTCGACGCCAGCAGCAACTTATACGCGTGATGCAGCTTCTTGATTCGTTCTTTGCTGAAACCGCGGCGTTCCAGACCCACCGCGTTCAAGCCATAAGCATTCGTGCCCCGCTCGGCCGATGTCTTGGAAAATGGCAGAACATCGCGCGTAATCGTGGAGCCTCCCCCGATAATGGAGTGCGTCCCAATACGCACAAAATGATGCACCGGACACAGCGCGCCGACGTTGGCCCAGTCTTCTACGGTGACATGTCCACCAAGCGTCGCGGCGTTGGCCATGATGATGTGGCTGCCGATCTGGCAATCGTGCGCGATGTGAGTGTAGGCCATGATCAGGTTGTGGTCGCCGATTTTTGTCAGCCCGCCACCCTTCACGGTCCCACGATTGATGGTGACGAACTCGCGAATTTCGTTGTGGTCGCCGATTTCCAGGCGGGTCGGTTCCCCGGCATAAGTAAGATCCTGCGGCGCCAGTCCAATGGAAGAAAATGGAAAGAAGCCGTTATCGGCGCCGATCTTCGTCGGGCCTTCCATCACCACGTGCGAAATCAGGTGGCAACCCTTGCCTAGTTCGACTCCGTCGCCAATCACGCAGTAAGGCCCGACCTTGCAGGACGGATGAATCTTGGCCTTCGGATCAATGATCGCCGTGGAGTGAATGCGCATGCGGACAATCTATGTTTCAGTTTCTCCCCCCGGCCCTGAGGGGGCGGCAGCCTCCATCGCGCGCGGCACCAGCCGGCAGGTGACAACGGCTTCGGCGGCTACTTTGTCTCCAATGTAGGCTTTGCCTTCAAGCCGGGCGGCGGTCATGCGCCAGGCGAGGACCTCGACCACGATGCGCAACTGATCGCCGGGAACAACCGGGCGGCGAAACCGGGCCCGCTCGATACCCGTAAAAACCATGAGCAGTTCGTCGCGGTTGGGGACCTCGGTCAGTAGCAGCGCCCCTCCCGCCTGCGCGATCGCTTCCACGATCAGGACGCCGGGCATGATGGGCTTCTCGGGGAAATGTCCCTGAAAATAGGGCTCGTTGAAGGTGACGTTCTTCAACGCCACGATGCGTTTTTTGCGCTCCAGTTCGATCACCCGGTCAATCAGGAGAAACGGGTAGCGGTGCGGCAGAATCTTGAAGAGATCCCCGATCTCCATCACCGGTTTGGACGGTGTATCCACTTCGGGCGTTTGAGTCGTGTTCATCATTCGATAAGAGCAGAGGGCAAGATTATACTGTAGCGCACGCTGCAGGGGCGAAGATGGCTGACGCTGGTGCTCGGAAAAAATCGGGATCGTATCGCGGCTTTGCTTCAGCGATGCCAGACGCGCGTTTTTCTGATGCCCCTTCGGGGGCCGAGGCACAACGCCGTCTCGCATATTTCGAGCAACGCCTCGACGCGATAGTCGCTGACATCCGCGCCTTGGTCGAGATCGAATCTCCCAGCGACAACAAGGCGGCTGTGGACCGCGTGGGTCACGCTGTCGCAGCCAAATTTGCAGCCCTTGGGGGCGCTGTCCGATTCCATCCGATTCGCGATTTCGGCAATCAGCTGCAAGTGGACTTTGCGGGAACGTCTGGAAAGCCGATTTTGCTGCTCGGACACTACGACACGGTCTATCCCCTGGGTACCCTGGCGTCGATGCCATGCCGCGAGGTCGCGGGCAAGCTGACTGGGCCCGGCGTGCTGGACATGAAGTCCGGCATCGCGCTGATGCTCCATGCGATTTCCGCGCTGAAGGATTGGCATGGAGCATTACCGCGTCCGGTAACGGTGCTGCTGGTGTCGGACGAGGAGGTCGGCAGCGACTCTTCCCGCTCCATTACTGAGTCGCTGGCAAGGAAAGCGGCGGCGGTGCTGGTGCTGGAACCTTCCTTCGGTCTGAAGGGCGCGGTCAAGACGGCGCGCAAGGGCGTGGGGGAATATCAGGTCAAGGTCACGGGCCGGGCGTCACACTCGGGCCTGGATTTCCAGAAGGGCGCAAACGCGATTGTCGAGCTGGCGCGGCAGATCGAGAGAATTTCCGGCTTCACCGATCTCCAGAAAGGCGTGACCCTCAATGTCGGCATCATCAGCGGCGGATCGCGCACCAATGTCGTGCCCGCCGAGGCTTTGGCCGAGGTGGACGTCCGGGTTGTGAAGATGAAGGATGCGGCCGGCATCGACAAGAAGATGCGCGGGCTGCGTCCCTTCAACCGTAAGTGCAAGGTCGAGGTCACGGGAGGAGTAAATCGTCCACCCATGGAACGTACTGTAGAGATCGCGGCTCTGTACAAGGTCGCGGCCGGAATCGCCAATGATTTGGGCTGGAAACTCGCCGAGGCGGCCGTGGGCGGCGGTTCGGATGGCAACTTCACAGCCGGTTTGGGCATTCCCACGCTGGATGGCCTCGGCGGCGTTGGGGACGGGGCGCACGCCGCCCATGAGCACATCGTGATAACGGAACTGCCGCGGCGGGCCGCGCTTCTGGCTGGGTTGATTGAGCGGATATGACCGGCGGAGACGCGGCAGGCCGCGTCTCTACTCGGGATTCCGGCGGGGAGTTGCAAACAGATGGCATTCCTGCCGTGGCACCGTTCTTTGACTCCCGGTCGCCACTCCCCTAGAATCAAGTTCGGGGACCTTGGATGAAGGCGCAGCTCGGGCGCCGGTCAGCCCTACGGAGGTAGTTATGTTTGGTGGAAAAATTGGCCCAATGGAGTTGCTTCTGATTCTTGCGGTAGCATTGCTTATTTTCGGACCGAGCAAACTGGCCGATCTGGGTAAAGGCCTAGGCGAGGGAATCAAAAATTTCAAGTCCTCGATCAAAGAGGGCGAAGAACCTACCGAGAAGAAATCGTAGCTAGGTTGTGTGGCGCGGGCGCCCTCGCCCGCGTATTTAGAAAATTCCGTTGTCGCGCAGCATGCGCCACACCAGAGCCACCGGCAGTCCCACCACATTGCTGTAATCCCCTTCAATGCGAGGAATCCAGCGCGAGGCAATGCCCTGAATTGCGTAGGCGCCGGCCTTGTCCATGGGCTCTCCGGTGGCGACGTAGTCGGCGATCTCATTTTCGTGGATCACCGACATTGTGACTTGCGTGGTTTCGCTGGACACTGAGGCTTGTCCGTCCCGGACTACGCAAACGCCTGTGATCACCTGATGGTTTCGTCCGGATAACGTTTGCAGCATGCGGGCGGCGTCAGCGGGATCGGCGGGCTTGCCGAGGATTTGGTTGTCGATCACGACGACGGTGTCGGCACCCAGAACGACGTCATTGGGACGCCGCCTGGCGACAGCCAGGGCCTTCTCGCGTGCCAAACGTTCAGCGCAGTCTTTGGCTTGCTCACCGGGGTGCGGATCTTCCTGAATGTGCGCGGGCTCGACTTCAAATTGGATGCCCGCGTTACTGAGAAGTTCCTGACGCCTGGGCGACGCTGAGGCTAGGACTAGCATCGGAGCCATTTCTAAAGCGGACGCGCTACTGAAGTGCCAGTTCTGCCCAACTGGACCGCCGCCGGCGGCCGTCCATGCGGAGTCCCGCTACTCTAGCGTTTCCGGCTCAATCGAAATATTCGTCTCGCCCTTAGCTCGCTTCTCCCAATACTTCTTGACCCAGGCTTCGTAGCTTTTCCCGGCAGCGGTGTCGCGTCCGGTGAAGGCAAGGCCAGCGATGTCAGAGTAGGAGATGGCGGGGCGGTCACTCGTATCGGGGAGCATCAGCCGGATGACGGAATTCACAAGACTCGAACCCGCGCGGCGGTCGAACAAGTAGCCGGTGATCCGCGAACCGTCTTTGCGCGAAATGGTCACGTCACCGCGATAATCAAAAGCCTTCTCGATCACTGCGCGGATGTCAGCCTCGGTGGCGAGGTCAGGAATCCAGCCTTGCAGATTTTCGCGCTCAAAACCTGGGACAACTTCCAGATCGTCAGTTGGCTGCGGAATGGGAGCGGTCACATGGTGGGGCAGCGCTGGATCGAGCCCATGTTCGCGTCCGCTCATGCCCGGCTTTCTTCGGCGACGGCCGCTTCAGTCGGAGGCTGAATCTGCACCAGGGGATTGTAGGAATACACCGGACGCACCTCGCGATCCAGATCGGCGAGCGCGGCCTTGTCGGGATAGAGCGAGAACGTGGCCTTCACCGTATCGACAAATCCGCGCAGTGAACCGAACGTGTCGTCGACGGACGTTGGCTCGTAGCCACAATGCACCATGCAATTCGCGCACTGCGGGTTGCCCGACTGTGTGCCGTAGCCGTCCCACTCGGTGGTCTCCATCAGCTCTTTGTAGGACTCGGCGTAGCCGTCCTGGAGCAGGTAGCAGGGCTTCTGCCATCCGAAGAGGTTGTAAGTCGGCATGCCCCATGGCGTGCAGTTGTAGGTGCGCTTGCCCATCAGGTATTCGAGGAAGAGCGGCGACTGGTTGAAGCGCCAGGTCTTCTTGCGATTCGACATCATGGCGCGGAACAAGGCGCCGGGTGCGGGCGCGTCCCATGAAATGTTTCTGGTCGGGAGCCTTGTCGTAGGAATATCCCGGCGACACCATCATGCTCTCGACGCCCACTTCCATCATCTCGTCGAAAAACTGGCGGACGCTATTAGGGTCGGCCCCGTCGAACAGAGTCGTATTGGTGGTGACGCGGAAATCCGGCGCTGATCGCGGCCTTGATGCCTTCCAGCGCAATGTCGAATCCGCCCTCACGGCAGACGGAAAAATCGTGGTGCTCTTTCTGGCCGTCCATGTGGACGGAGAAGCTCAGGTACTTGCTGGGCTTGAACAGGTGCAGCTTTTCCTTGAGCAGCAGCGCGTTGGTGCAGAGATAGATGTACTTCTTGCGGGCGACCAATCCTTCGACGATCTTGTCGATCTGCGGATGCATCAGCGGCTCGCCGCCAGGGATGGAAACCATCGGGGCGCCGCACTCGTCGACAGCCTTGAAGCACTCTTCCGGGGTGAGGTCGCGTTTCAGAACATGGGCCGGATACTGAATCTTGCCGCATCCCGCGCACGCCAGATTGCAGCGAAAGAGCGGTTCCAGCATCAGGACCAGCGGATAGCGCTTACGCCCCGCCAGTTTCTGGCGCAGAACGTAGGAAGCCACCGTCCACATTTGAGAAACAGGTACTGCCATCACCCCTCCGGAACGTTTCTCTATGATACCGGATTCAGCCCGGAAACGTGGCTACTGGAATGTATCTCTTTGGTGCACAAGGGGGTAGGGCTAGCTGTTATCCCGCGACTGCTGACGCCGATGGGGGTGTCTGCACCAAGGGACTTGCAACCCCACCCCCTGGCACCAAGCGAGGCCGCCCCCTGGTCCAGAGGTCGCGGAGCGCCAGGAAGGGCTTCTCAATCAAATGGTACGACGCGGTGGCAAGCACAATCGAGAGCGCCAGGTTCAACGGGAAAGCAGTCCAGATTGCTGAGAGCCCGCGATTCAGAAAAGGCTGCTGCCATAGGTACAAGCTATAGCTGATCGCTCCCAGCCACATCACGGGGCGGATGTTCAAAAGGGCGTAGCGGCGCGAGATGACGTGTTTCAGCGAAAGTGCGATTCCAAGGTGCAAAGCGCTGAGTCCCGCGACCTCATACACGCGCGTGCTCCACAATTGCATGGCCGGGAGGAGCGCGGTGACTCCGGGAACAATGACGAACCAGCGGCTTTCGAACCTGCGCTGAAATTGGCTAAGGCTAGGTTCCAGCATTGATAGCGCTCCGCCCATTGCGAGCGCGTCCATGAAAACCGGGAAGGGATGATTTAACCCGGCGATGCCCCAGAGGAGCCAGAACAGAATCCGCATCGGCGGCCCGGCTGCGATGGCGGCGAGTATGATCCAAAGCCGCCTGCGGTAAAACAACAGAAGAGTCAGCGGCCAGAGCAGGTAGAATTGCTCTTCCACTCCCAGTGACCACAGGTGTCCGAAAATGTGATGCCCGTGCTGGTAGTAGTTCACCGTGTAGGTGAATGCGGTCAGAATGTTGGGTCCGGAAAGAACCTTCCACTGCGTGATCGCCACCACCACCATGAACACATACGCCGCCGGAAAGATGCGCAGCGTGCGCCGTGCATAGAATCTCTTCAGCGAAATGCTTCCGCTCCGCTCCCGCTCCTTCAGCAACTGCGCGGTGATCAGATACCCCGAGACAACCAGAAAGATCCGGACTCCCAGATTGCCGTAGATTTCCAGCAGATAGGAACGCGGGAAATGCTGTGTACCCGAAAGGTGCGACAACACGACAAGACTGATGCAGACAGCCCGCAGGCCCTGCAGGGAATGAATACGCATGGCTTTGGGGGAGGGAAAGACCATCCAGAAACGTAGGGCAGGGAGACCGCCAAGATAAATGAAAGGGTCTGAAGTTCCTGTGATGTAGGTCACTTGCCGGTGTGACGATTTGTTGCGCGCATTTCTAGTGGCGACTAGCCACTACTGACCTGGAGCGTAGCGGGGATGTCTGAACTCGCAGAGTTGGCGGTTTGCGGCTGGAACGTGGCCTGGCGGTGACGGCAATCTCCACGTCCTGCCCGAGCAGGAGGAAGAAACGTAAAAGGCGCTCGATGGAAAAGTCGGTCAAACGGCCGAAGCGGCGTCGCACCAGATCAATTTCAGATTTCGGCGTCGCGATACCTCGGTTTGCCTTTTTTTGAACCACGTCGGGA
>CAWCWX010000015.1:0-1072675 GCA_963799305.1 uncultured Acidobacteriota bacterium
TTTTAGTGCCGGAAATGCCGAACACCGGTAAAGATCATCGCCAGCCCCAGCCGGTCGGCGGCCTCGATCACTTCCTGATCGCGCACCGAGCCTCCCGGTTGAATGATCGCCGTAGCGCCGGCTTTGGCGATTTCTTCGACGCCGTCCGGGAAGGGGAAGAAGGCGTCGGAGGCAGCGACGGTTCCCTTCAGCGGCAACTGCGCTTTCATGGCGCCGACTTTGCCGGCATCAACACGGCTCATTTGTCCGGCGCCTACCCCGACCGTTTGGCCATCTCGGGCGTAGAGAATCGCGTTCGACTTTACGTGCTTGCAAACTTTCCAGGCGAAGAGGAGCGCGCGTTTTTCTTCGGCGGTCGGCGGGCGATTGGTGACGACCTTCAAATCGGAGTCTTTGAGTTGGTGGAGATCGGCGTCCTGGACGAGCATCCCGCCGGAGATTTTTTTCAGGACCCAGGGCTGCGTGCCGGCGGGGACTTCGACCAGGCGAAGATTTTTCTTCGACGCGAAGATTGCCTGGGCGGCTTCGTCAAAGGCAGGTGCGGCGATCACTTCGAGAAAAAGCTTAGCCATTTCCGCGGCGGCTGCGGCATCGATCGGGCGATTCACTCCGATCACGCCGCCGAAGGCCGACACCGGATCACATTCGAGGGCGCGCACATAGGCATCGGCCAGAGTCTTGCCGGTAGCGGTGCCGCACGGGTTGGTGTGCTTGATGATGGCGCAAACGGTTTCGTCGAATTCCTGGGCCAGGTCCCAGGCGGCTTGCAGATCCACGATGTTGTTGTAGGAAAGTTCCTTGCCTTGCAGCTGGCGGGCGTTGGCTACGCCCTGGCCTGAGCCATCGGTGTACATCGCAGCTTTCTGGTGAGGATTTTCGCCATAGCGGAGGTCCATCGTTTTCTGAAACGACAGCCGCAGATTCTGCGGGAAGCCTTGGGCGGTCTGCAATTCGAAGTGGCCATTGACGCCCACGCGTTCGAGCGTCGATGCGATCGCGGAATCGTAAGCAGCGGTGGTGGCGAAAGCTTTCTGCGCCAGGCGCCACTTGGTTTCGGAAGACAAAGTGCCGTTGGAGCGGGACATTTCGTCGGCAATCGCTTCATAATCCACGGGCGAGGTGACGACGGCTACATCTTGAAAATTCTTGGCAGCCGAACGGATCATCGACGGGCCGCCGATGTCGATGTTCTCGATCAGTTCCTCGAAGTGGACTCCGGGCTTGGCGGCTGTCTTTTCGAAGGCGTAGAGATTGACGACGACCATATCGATGGCTGGGATCTCGTGTTCCGCTACGGCAGCGCGGTGGGCAGAGTCCTGACGGCGATGCAGAATGCCACCATGCACCTTCGGATGCAGCGTCTTCACGCGGCCGTCGAGCATTTCGGGGAAGCCGGTGAGTTCGGAAATATCTTTCACTGCGATTCCGGACTCGCGGAGAAGCTTCGCGGTGCCGCCGGTGGAGACGAGTTCCACACCCATGCCGGCAAGTTTGCGGGCGAAGTCGATGAGTCCGGATTTATCGGTGACGCTGAGGATGGCGCGCTGGATTTTGGACATTGCTGTGAATGGGAATTTTAACAGCTTGTGAAGAAGTTCTCAGTTCCCGGTTCTCAGTTCTCAGTCACACCAGCAACAAACAGACACAGGTGGGGACTCCAATCGCGAGAATTGAAAGACGGTTTTTACTGGGAACCGGGAACCGGGAACTGAGAACTGAGAACTGATTTCTACACCTTCGCCTTGGCCTTCAACTTCACCTGCCCGTCCTGCATCTCGACGGAATAAACGACGGCCTGGCACTTGTGTTCTTTGCGAATCTCGGCGGTTTTCTTTTGGACGAACGCCGCAAAGGAGTCGAGGCTGCCAGAAACTTTTTCGCCTGACTTCTGTTTGGCTGCGCTCAGCGCCTTATAGAGGGACTCAACGTTCTCGCGCTCGGATTGGGCGTTCGAGCATTGCACGGTAAAGGGTTTGTCTTCCTTTGCTTCTACGTTGTGATGATGGACACCATAGGGCGTGGGGTGTTTGGACTCGTGTTGATCCGTGGCGCGGACGCCCTGCACGGACAGGATGGCGTCCTGCGGGCGGCGGTAGCCTTCTTCGCGGATGCGCATCTTCTTGCGCCAAAGATCGCTCTGGACGGCATAGCGCTGCGCCATCTCGTTGTAACGGTAGCGCTGAGAAAAACTCATGCGGTTGCCGTCGCTGAATTTGCGGATGAGACTCGTGACCTTCCACTCCACGTCGGTGGGCGGGCGCTTGGCCGGGTTATTGAAGAAAATCTCGTACTCGATTTTCAACCGGCGCAGCTGCTGATCGAGAAGAGTCAGTTCTTCGTCAATGGTCACGAATGTTTCCCGTTCACAGCTTAGACGGGAATGGCAGAGGCGGCGAGGTTCCCAGGGGTCAGGGTGGTAATGGTACGAAAGTACCTGGTAGGAGTCAGCCATCAGCGGTGAGCTAATCAGCATTCGCGACCGAACAGTATTGCTGACGGCTGAACGCTGACGGCTATTTCGAGGTGCTGGCGGCCATTTTCTTGACCATGGCCAGGACTAACTTGCGGTCGCTATCGTTCAGACTTACGGAGTAGCGGCGGATCTGGCTCAGGAAGCGGACTTCGTCATCGGAGAGTTGAGGTAAGCCCTTGTGGCCATTACTGTTACCTTCGGCAAAGAATTGCGACAGTGCCAGGTCCATGGCGCCGGCGATCTTCGCCAGCGTGTCAAGCGAGGGAATGGTGTGACCGTTCTCCACCCGCGAGAGATAGCAGCGCAACAGGCCCGTGCGCTTCTCAATGTCGCCTTGCGACATGCCCTTCTGCAGCCGGTAATTTCGGATGGTTTCGCCGATGTTCATAGGCGCGTGACTATCTCAGTCCCGCTGAAGATTGCTGAATAGTAAACACACCCGCAAAGTCTGGCAAGTGGAAATTCCGAGCA
Organism: uncultured Acidobacteriota bacterium; assembly: GCA_963799305.1. Classification (GTDB taxonomy): domain Bacteria; phylum Acidobacteriota; class Terriglobia; order Terriglobales; family Acidobacteriaceae; genus Acidiflorens. The sequence goes on from CAWCWX010000015.1 coordinate 2,945, forward strand.
TCGAAAATTGTGCACGACTGCAAGACCTTGCATGGACGGCGAATTCGCGCTAGGACGAGACTGCAAAGGCAGCGTTACTTCTTGAGCGTGTCCGACAGAAAGTCAAGGGTTCGTTTCCAGGCGTCGGCGGCGTCTTCCGCGCGATATCCCTGCTTGTTGTTGGGATTTTCGAAGGCGTGGCCGGCGTCGGGATAAATTTTGATCTGGACTTTCTTGCCCAGTTTGTCGAGTTCAGCCCCAAACTTTTTCACGTCTTCCGGGGGAATGCCGCCATCCTTGGCGCCGAAGCTTCCCAGGATGGAGGCGTTAATTTTCTTCAAATCTTCCGGGTCCGTGGCGAGGCGGCCGTAGTTGATCACGGTCGCAGCCAAAGTGGGTTCGAGCAGAGCGGCATCGAGCGAGTAACCGCCGCCCATGCACCAACCGACCGAGCCGATGCGGTCCTTTTTTACATTCGGCTGCGCTGCGAGATAGTCGAAGGCGGCGCCCAGGTCTCGCTTGGCGCGGTCTTCGGGGACGCCGCGCATGAGTTCGTGCGCCAACTCAGGAGTATCCGCGACCTTGCCGCGATAGAGATCCACGGCGAGCGCTACGTAGCCCTGGTCGGCGAATTTTGAGGCTTGCTCTTTCACCCAGTCGTTCAGTCCCCACCATTCGTGGATCACGATCAGCGCCGGGAACGGGCCTTTTCCCGCCGGAGTGTAGAGCATGCCCGTGACCGTGTCGTCGCCCGATTTGTAGGAGACAGATTTGCCGTCGGCGGCGAAGGCGTTGAGGGAGAGAGCGAAGATGAGGGAGAACAGAAGAGGTTTCATGGTTGAGACTCCTCTCAGTTGCGAGGATCATTATGCCAGCCGCCGACAGTTCGTGTGAGTCGCCCACCAAAAAAATCTTAACCACGGGGGACACCGAGGTCACGGGGGAAACCGTTGCTTTCCTCCGTGACCTTTGTGGCCTCCGTGGTTAGGACTTCGTGAGCGTCGGAGGAAAACCTTACGGTCTGTAAGCGTCGCGGCTATGGCGAGTCGGGCAGCCAGTTTCGAGCAGCGATTTTCGCGTACCACTCCCCCGATTTCTTTACGGTTCGCTTTTGGGTTTTGTAATCCACGTAGATCAGGCCAAAGCGCTGGCTGAGTCCTTCCGCCCATTCGAAGTTATCGAGCAGGCTCCAGGCATGGTAGCTGCGGACGTCGGCGCCATCGTGAATGGCGCGGGCGAGTTCCGAGAGATACTGCTGGTGGTAAGTGATTCGGCGGGCGTCGTTGACCACGCCCTTTGTGTCGGGTCCGTCGTTGTAGGCGCAACCGCTTTCGGTAATTTCAAGGACGGGGCGGTCGTACTCGCGGGTAATACGCATCACCATGTCGTAAATAGAGGGCGGCCAGACTTCCCATCCGATGTCGGTTTTCGGGCCCTGCTCTCCAGCCACCATGCGCGCCGGCAAAAAGAAATACCGGAGATGTCGAAAGCGCTCGTCCAGAGCAGTGGCTGACACAATCGTGCGGTAGTAGAGATTAATTCCGATAAAGTCGAACGGGGCGCGCACCAGTTCCATGTCGTCCTGTTGAATTTTCATGAAGACCGCGGGATTGAACGGGAACGCTTCGGGATATCGTCCCCGTAGCGGGGGGTCGAGAAACCAGAGATTCGTAATGGCATGCGCCCGCTCGGCAGCCACGCGGTCGTCTTCCGAATCGGTGGCTGGTTCACACGGAGACATGCTGAACGCGCCCCCGACCAGTGCTTTCGGACGCGCTGCCTTAACCGCGCGAAAACCCGCGCCCTGCGCCAGATTCGCCGTGTGCGAGGCGCGCAAAAAATCGAGAACGCTGGTACGTCCGGGAGCATGCGTCCCATCGAGATATCCCACACTGGTGAAGGCAGCGGGTTCGTTGAGCAAGGTCCAGTACTGGACGCGATCGCCGAGCGCGCGGGCCACGATCTCGGCATAATCGGCGAAGCGGTTCGCGGTGTCGCGATTGGGCCAACCTCCGGCATCTTCGAGCGCTTGCGGCAAATCCCAGTGATAGAGCGTGAGCAGCGGACGGATGCGGGCTTCGAGCAGTGCGTCCACCAGGCGATTGTAAAAATCGAGCCCTTTGGGGTTCGCCTTGCCGGTGCCCTTCGCCTGAATGCGCGGCCAGGATACGGAAAACCGGTAGCTGTTCAAATGCATCGACCGCATGAGCGCAACGTCTTCGCGATATCGGTGGTAGTGGTCGCAGGCGACGTCGGCATTGGTGCCGTCTTTGATCTTGCCCGGCGTGTGGGAAAAACGGTCCCATATGGATTCGCCTTTGCCGTCTTCGTTCCACGCGCCTTCGATCTGGTAGGCGGCCGTCGCGGTGCCCCAGTAGAAGCCTTTGGGGAAACTGACGGGCGGGGAGGTGGCGTCCAAAGTGTGCGCCAGAAGCGGCGCGACGGCGGCGGCTGCCAGAGACCCGAGAAATTGGCGGCGAGTAGTCATGAAGCAGCTGTCAGGTCCCAGATCTCAGGGTTGCGTAAGCACTAATTGTCGCCCGTCATTCCAAGTCAATACACCTGAGTAGGGTAACGAGCCTCTCCTACATTTGCATATGGTTTTCCTGACACCTAAGACCTGACGCCTGAGACCTGCTCTTAGGGCGTTCCTTCGTACAGCGGCCACAACCGATCTGAGTTCGCGCGATAGATTGCGTAGCTGCTGCCGGCATCGGAGGTGAGGCGGAAGAGGAGCTCGCCGCGGCCGTCGCCGTCGGCATCGATGGCGTCAATCAACTCCATGCGTGGATCCACGTCGAGATGGTGCGCGTCGGTGTGGGAGAAAAACAGGCGGCGTAGGTCGCCATCGAGATTGGGGCGCGCGACCAGCGTAACTTCCCGTGGCTCGGTCGAACTGCCGGCCGGGGAGTGCGATTTCGCCGATAAGATCAGCACCGGATCGTTCGAATTCGTGAGATCAAAAATGCGTAAGTGGACGTCGTCGAAAGTGATCGGTGCCGGCTTGCGCGACGCGGCCTTCCTCGATTTCGGGGACGAAATCTCCGGCGGCGCCGCGATCGCCTTAGCCAACTCGGCGGACGCCAATTCCAGCATCTTGTTGCGGTAGCCGGCTTCCTCTCCGGGACGGAGTTCAAAATTGTAAGGGCGCGGGTCGGGCCCACCGGCATCGGAAATCGCGGGAATCATCTGGACCTTGTTCAGCACGCCGCTGGCGAGCGTCGGTTCAGCGTCAAAATTCTTGACCAGTTCGTGGCGCGTGGCAGGATCGGGCTTGCCGCGACGCAAAATGGGCCGGTTCGGATCATCGAACGAAGCGGAAGGCTCCGATACATGCGGGGCTTCCTGCGGCTTGGCGGGAGGTGGCTCGGGTCTTTCAGGAGGTGGTTCGGGTGGCTTGGAGTCTCCGCGATGCAATCGAGGTGGGGCGTCTTTGTCCTCGATTTTTGGGGGCTCGTACTTCTTGCCTTTTTCCGGAGGCTTGGTTCCGGCGGGAAGCCAGGTGCCTTCGGCGATCCAGAAGTGGCCGGCCTGTCCGGGCTGCGTGATGGTGAACAGGCCCTGCGACACGCCGTTGCGAAGTCCTTCATAGACCACGCCGAAGTCGAGCGCCATGGGCACGGGGGTGCCTTTATAACTGCTGGCATCGAAAAACTTGCCGTCGACCATGATCGCCACTGGGATCAGGTGCGCTTTGCCGTTGGGAAAAAGCTGGATCAGTCCCACTGCTCGGGGTCCTTTGGAAACCCGCCTGCGGCCGTATTGCGCGATGGTGCCCTGCGCAGACAGCGGAATGCAAGTCAGCAAGGTGACGGCAGCCAGCAAGGTGCGATATAACCAAGTGCGGCCAAGAGAGGATCCCATGGAAGTCAATGATAAAGCCCCCGACTTCAGTACGACGGACGAGAATGGCAAAGAAGTTGCCTTGAAAGATTTTCGTGGCAAGACGGTAGTGCTTTTCTTCTATCCCAAGGCGGACACTCCCGGCTGAACGAAAGAAGCGTGCGGGTTCCGCGACGCATACAGTCAGATTAAGAGAACGGGAGCCGTCATTTTTGGCGTTTCCGCCGATTCCGTCGAAAAACAGAAGAAATTTCAGGAGAAGTATCACCTCCCCTACTCGCTGCTCGCCGACACCGACAAGAAGATCTGCCACTCTTTCGGTGTGATCAAAGACAAAAGCATGTACGGAAGAATCTTCAAGGGCATTTCACGCATGACGTTCGTGATCGGTCCCGACGGACGAATCCAACACATTTTCGATAAAGTGAAGGCCGTCGGGCATGCGGAGGAAGTGCTGGAGTATTTAAAGGGAGCTTGACTACCAGAAAGTTTCAGCTACGAGCTACGAGCCGCGAGCAATCTGCTGGCTCGTAGCCCGAAGCTCGCAGCTCGAAGCACTTCTGCAATCTAACTTCTTCCTTCTGCAATCGTACTCAGTGCGCTTTGCTTGTCACTCGGAAAGTCACGGCGTGTTCGGCTTGGATCACAGCTTCCTCTTTGCCGGTGGCGGCAGCTACTCCGGTGCCGGCTCCGGCGCCGGCAACCGTGCCAATCGCCGCGCCTTTTCCGCCTCCCGCAATGGCTCCGATGATCGCGCCTGCGGCAGCGCCACCGCCGATTTTCGTCGCGTTACTTTTGGTGTGGCTCTTGCCCTCAACGTGATATGAACTGCTGGTGACCGCAACGGTGCCGCTCTTCGTCCGAATGGAGGTCAGACGAATCGACAGCTGTCCGGGAGCATGCAGGCGACCGCTGGACTTGGCGAGCGTGACTTTGCCGCGCACGGTGCTGCCGGCGGGAGCGATCGTTTTGCCTCCGACGACGAGATTCTTGGCGAGCGAGCCTTCAAAGGCCTGGCCTACTTCCGCGTTCCCGGAACTGAGTTCGGAACCGATACGGACCGTCACGGGAGTTCCCGCGGGAATGGTTTGAGCGATGGCGAACACAGCCGCCAACAAGATGGTTGCGATGGGTAGAATTTTGCGCAGCATGACACGCCCCTTTTCAACGCAGCCCACCGGCTGGTGCACTCCTGCCGTGTGGGAGAATCTGCGCTTGATGTTGGAATTGTAGTTCAATCATTGATCTTTGCCGGGGTGACGGAGGTTCATGAGCTTGCTTGGTCGAGGAGTCTGGTTGAAAGAGGAATTTTTCGATCGCGATCCACGCCGGGTGGCGCGGGCGCTATTGGGAAAATTGTTGATCCGCACCACGCCGGGCGCGGTGCTCGCGGGCCGGATTGTAGAAACCGAAGCCTACCTGGGGAAAGACGACGCGGCCGCACATTCTTTTATCGGCAAGACTCCGCGGAACGCGGTGATGTTTGGGCCTCCAGGACGCGCCTACGTGTATTTCATCTACGGGATGCATTTCTGCCTCAACGTTACCTGCTTGCCTGAGGGAGTGGCGGGCGCGGTGTTGTTTCGAGCGCTCGAACCGGTGGCAGGAGTCGAGCTGATGGCCGCCGCGCGGGGAGTCACGATAGAAAAAGAGAGCGACCTGCGAAAACTTTCTTCCGGTCCCGGACGCATGGCCGAAGCCTTCGGCGTCACGCGGGAACGAGATAACGAGAAGAGCTTCGTCAGCCGGCAATCGGATTTGCGCATTGGCGATGACGGCTATCGCGTGCGACGAGTGCTGGTCACCCCGCGAATCGGAATCGTGAAGTCGGCCGCCATGCCGCTGCGGTTCTTGATCGCCGGCAACAAGTTTGTCTCGGGACCAAAGCTGTAGCGCCGGCCCCCCGCTCTAGACTCCGATCCGCACTCCGCGTATCGTTTCTGCTCAGTTCATTACCCAGGAGAACTTCTTCATGCAATGTTGCTTTCGCTTTCTGGTCTCGTTCTTTTTCCTGTCTTCGCTCGCTTTGGCCCAGGCCAACAATCTCGACGATCTTAAAAAAGAGGCCCTCGCAAAAGTCGACGCACATCAGCAACTCGTGCAGCAGATGGTCGACCAGATTTTCAGCTACGGAGAATTGGGGTTCCAGGAATTTGAGACGTCGAAGTACGTTAACGGCATCCTGGAGAAGAATGGATTTGCGGTGGAGCGAGGCGTGGCGGGCATTCCGACAGCTTGGGTTGCCACCTACGGATCGGGCAAGCCAGTGATCGCGTTTATCACCGACCTCGATTGCATTCCGCGGGCTTCGCAAAAACCGGGCGTCGCGTATCACGATCCGATTATCGACGGCGCTCCCGGGCACGGTGAGGGACACAACTCCGGCATGGCCGTGAACGTCACGGCGGCGCTTGTTTTGAAAGAGCTGATGCAGGAACACAAGATCGCCGGCACTCTGAAAGTTTTCCCCGGCATTGCCGAAGAGCTGCTGGGCACCAAGGCGTTTTACGTCCGCGCCGGACTGTTCAAGGATGTCGACGTGGTGTTGGGAGTCCATGTTTCCGACGATTTCGGAACCGGATACGGGCAGACGTTCGCGCCGCAAGGGCTGGTGTCAGTCCAGTACTTCTTTCACGGCAAAGCGGCCCACGCCGCCGGAGCACCCTGGGACGGGCGCAGCGCTCTGGATGCCGTTGAGTTAATGGACACGGGATGGAACTTCCGCCGCGAACATCTGCGATTACAACAGCGGTCGCACTCCGTGATCATCAACGGTGGCGATCAGCCCAACGTCGTGCCGTCGGAAGCCGCGGTCTGGTACTACTTCCGCGAAATGGATTATCCGCACATCCGCGAGCTTTACGAACTGGGAGACACGATGGCACAGGCCGCGACCATGATGACCGGGACCACGTTCACCAAAAAACTGGTCGGCTCGGCATGGCCTCCGCATTTCAACAAAGTGATTGCCGAAGTGCAGCAGAAAAACATCGAAGCCGTCGGCATGCCCACCTGGGACGCCGCCGACCAGACTCTGGCCAAGGCGTTGCAAAAAGAAATGGGAAAAAAGGAAGACGGACTGAATGAGAAGGTCGAGCCGTTGAAACCGCCGTCGCCAGAAACCGAGGGCGGCGGGTCGGACGATGTCGGCGACATTTCCTGGGTGGTGCCGATGGTGTACATGAGGTATCCGGCAAACATCCCGCATACGCCTGGCCACAGTTGGGCCGACGCGGTGGCGATGGCGACTCCGATCGCGCACAAGGGCTCCGCCGCGGGAGCCAAAGTGCAGGCGCTGACCGCGCTCGATTTACTTCTGTCGCCAGAGACCGTGCAGAAAGCCTGGGCCTACTACAAAGACGTGCAGACCAAAGACCAGCAATACACCCCGCTCATCGGCCCCGACGATCAACCCGCGATCGACATGAACAAAGAAAAGATGGAGAAATTCCGGCCCGAGATGCGGAAGTATTACTACGACTCCGCGAAGTACAAGACATATCTGGAGCAGTTGGGGATTCAGTATCCGACAGTAAAGAAGTAGTAGTGGAGCCTGATTTTGGGTGGCGCAGCGGTTTACCGCTGCGATCAGGATTTTCTTAAATCCGGGGCCTCAGCCCCCGAGGGGCGAGTCCGAAGGCAACAGAATCGTATTGTCAATCAGCCGTGTGGCTCCAACGTAAGCGGCCACGGCAACCAGGGTCGCACTCTGGATCTGTTGAATCGAATCGAGCGTGTCGGGGTCGACGATTTCAATGTAGTCCACCCGGACGGCCGCTTCCTGCGCAAAGATTTCGCGAGCGGCTGTGCGTAGCTTTGCCGCGCTTCGTTCTCCGCCGCGAAATTGGTCTTCCATACGATCCAGCGAACGTCGCAAAACGAGCGCGCTCCGGTGTTCTTTCGGACTGAGGTACGCATTCCGCGAACTCATCGCCAGCCCGTCCGGCTCGCGGACGATGGGGCAAGTCACAATCCTTACGGGGAAACTCAGATCGCGCACCATGCGTCGAATGACGACGCACTGCGCGGCATCTTTCTGTCCGAAGAAGGCGACGTCGGGTTCGAGGATGTGAAAGAGTTTCGACACTACCGTGGTCACGCCGCGAAAGTGCCCAGGGCGGGAATGGCCATCGAGTTTTTCGCTCAAGCCTTCCACGACGACCCATGTCGCATCGCCTGCGGGATACATTTCTTCAGCCGAAGGCGCGAACAGGATCGCGATCCCTTCTTTCTCCAACAACTCGCGGTCGCGCTCGAACGGACGCGGGTATCGAGCGAGGTCTTCAGTGGGGCCGAATTGCGTGGGGTTGACGAACAGCGATACGACCACCGCGTCGCATTGTGCCTTCGCGGCACGCACCAGCGAGAGATGGCCTTCATGCAGTGCGCCCATGGTGGGGACGAGTCCGAGGCGCTTGCCGCTTGCCCGCGCGGCCCGGCTCGCGGCCCGCGTATCGCTGACGGATCTGTAAATGTTCATTGTGTCGGGCGTGAGATTTCGGTTCCGGGAGCCTCGCGGATTTTCACCTGCAAGTTCTTCAGCGTGCCGACCAGCAGACCACGGTTTTCGCGCAAGCGGATTTTCGCCTGTTCGGAACCGTCCGAGGGCGCCGCCTGGCTGAGCAGGACAACTCTGCCGTAGGGCCATGCGCTGATTGGCAGCGAGACCAGTTCGGCTTCGACCTGCTCCATTTTCAGGATGTGGATTTCACGGTTCTCGAGATCGATCAGGCCGATGCCATCTTCGCGCACGACCAGTTGAGGATTCTTCCACTGCGGAAGGTCCTCCATCCGCGGGTATTTTGTGGGATCGGGTTCCGGAACGCGTTCGAGTCCGGTTTCCTGCGGCGGGGCCGGCGAGGCTTCCGGGGCGGGCGCCTCCGTGGGTTTGGTGCATGCCGCGCAACCGATTAGAAGAATCAGGGTAAGGAAGGTACGCAATGGGTTCAGTCTCCGCTCCCAATTATCGCCGTATCGCGCGCTTACGTTGGAGTACCGTTTCGAGTGCCGCCTGCGTTTCCTTGGGCAGATGATAGGACTCGGCGTCGGAAGGAAACTGGTGGCGGGAAACGTCCGCTTTGTAGGCGAGCACCGCTTGCGTGATGAGGGCGGCGGCGTCTCCGTAGCGGCGGACGAATTTGGCCGGATGGTTGAACGTCAGGTTGAGAAGATCATGAAAGACCAGCACCTGGCCGTCGCAGTCTGGGCCCGCACCGATGCCGATCGTCGGCGCTTCCACTTCGGCCGTGATCATGGCCGCCACTTCGCGCGGAATCCCTTCCAGATAAATACACGCCACGCCGGCACGGTCGAGGGCGACGGCGTCCCGCATCAGTTGCTCGATCGCGTGCAGCGTTTTGCCCTGCACTTTGTAACCGCCCATCATGTTGACCGATTGCGGCGTCAGTCCGATGTGCCCGGCGACGGGAATCTCGGCGTCAATCACGCGGCGAATTACATCCACCCGTTTTTCCCCGCCCTCCATCTTGACCGCCTCCGCTCCCCCCTCTTTGACGAAGCGCGCCGCGTTGTGGACTGCTTCTTCGGTGGACTCATGGTACGACCCATAAGGCATGTCGGCGATGAGTAGCGCATCCTTCACTCCGCGGTGGACGGCGCGCACGTGATGCAGCATTTCATCCACCGTAACCGAAAGCGTGTTCTCGTAGCCGAGCATCGTCATCGCCAGCGAGTCACCGACCAGGACAATGTCAATGCCGGCTTCGTCCACAAGCCGCGCGGTGGCGTAGTCGTAAGCCGTGAGGCAGGAGATGGGATCGTGGCGGAGCTTTTTTTCGCGAAGAGTAGCGGTAGTGATCTTGCGGCGGATTTCGCCGATGGGCGTGAGACTCACAGTGTCCTCCAGTGCCCCTCCGCAAACTGCGGATAGAGCCTGTATGCGCTTCAGATGACGCTCCGATGATTATAGCGCCGGAGGGGCCGTTGGTCGAATTGTCACTGCACGGCGTCCGGCCTCTTGTAAGACAAATAATAGTCGTCTTACATTGTGGTAAGATCAAAGAATGCGAAGCTATCCAACCGTGATTAGCTCCAAGGGCCAGGTGGTGATTCCGGCAGAGTTGCGGGAAGAGTACGGACTCGACAAAGGGACTCCGGCGACTTGGACCAAAGAAGAGGGCAGGCTCGTGCTGACTCCGATGACGGAGCGACGGATTCGAGAAATTCGAGGATTCCTGAAACCGCGTCCGGGCGCGCCGAACATGTTTGACGAACTGTTCGCGGAACGCGAAAGGGAACGCAAGCGGGAAGATCAATGAAAGCTGCCCTGCAGCATGTCCGCCGCTATGTATTGGATGCCAACGCGCTGAGCGGATTCTTCGAGGACCGTGAGGGGCCAGCCGAAAAAGTCGAGAGGCTCTTGAACGAAGCCCTGCGTCAAGGTTCGCCCCTCTTGATGTCGGCGATAAATTGGGGAGAGGTGTTCTACATTGCATGGCGGCTGCACGGAGAAGTCTATGCGCAGCGCGCCGAAGCACGACTCCGGGAACTTCCGGTTGTAGTCATCGCAGCCGACCTGGAGCGAGCGACCCGCGCCGGCGCACTGAAACAGAAACACGGTCTTGGGTATGCCGATGCGTTCGCTGCCGAGTTGGCCATCGACCGTGCGGCTTGGCTGGTCACAGCCGATCCGGAGTTTAAGAGGGTCGGGAGGGCGCTGGCAGTCTATCCGCTGCCAAGGTATGAAAAGTAGGCATTCGCCTTATGGGGTGGCAAGGCATCCAGCGGTAAATCGCCGTGCGACCCAAGGCTAGAGTAGAGTCTTGCCCAAGCTTAAGCGCTGGCCGCTTCCTGGCTACCCAGCGGCAGGAAGTATTGCGTGCCTTTGATGGGCGCGGAGACTTTTTTCAGCAACTCCTGCAGGTCTTCGTTGCGGTCCACGAAATCGATCTCAGACGTGTTCACAATCAGCAGGTCAGATTGGGTGTAGTGAAAGAAAAAATGTTCGTAGGCTTTGACGACTTCCATCAGGTAGTCCTCGCTGATGGCTTTTTCGCCGGGGGCGTTTTTCTTTTTCAGGCGCTTTTTTAACACGTCGGGCGTGGCTTGCAGATAGATGACGAGGTCGGGCGTGGGTACCTGTTCGCGGAAATGGTTGAAGTAGCGATTGTAGGTATCGAGTTCCTGGTCGTTGAGATTGAGGCAGGCAAAGAGTTTATCTTTTTCGAAAATGTAGTCGGCGACGATGGTCTTGTTCGAGCGCGGGCCGAGGTCAAGGGCGCTCAGCTGCTGGAAGCGGCGGATCAGGAACGCCAGTTGCGTCTGAAACCCGGCTCCTGGCGCGCCTTCGTAGAAGGCCTTGAGAAATGGATTGTCTTCCGGTTCGATCACGCGCTGGGCGGCCAGGCGGTCTCCCAGAACCTGCGCCAGCGTGCTTTTGCCGACGCGAATCGGACCTTCCACTGCAATGTACCGGGGCAGTTCGAAAAGCTTGGCCATGGAGGACGTGAGCAGAATATATTGCTTCGTCCGAGTGCGCAATTGTGAAGAAAAGGTCAGAGGTCACAGGTGAGAGGTCAGAGGTGGGAACTGTTCACCATGAGCGGCTACCGGAATCGTTCCGATTTTACCTATGCAATCTGATCTCTCCCCTCTGACCTGTCACCCATGACCTCTGACCTTCCCCTGCATTTACAATCTGCCCATGTTTTCCACACTGCTCGGATTGAGTGCTGCCGCGGCGGCTTCTGCGGCGGGGTACCAGTCGATGGCGCCGACGGGGCAATGGTATGGGCGGACGTTTACCGGGTTGGGCGGGGGGATCAAACAGATCGCGCTCACGTATGACGATGGGCCCAACGATCCGCATACTTTGCGGTTGCTGGAGGTGCTGGCTCGGCATGACGTCCACGCAACATTCTTCATGATTGGGCGGTACGTGCGGCAGCGGCCCGACATTGTGCGCGAGGTTGCGCTTGCAGGACACGAGATTGGTAATCACACGATGACGCATCCACTGCTGACGTTCGAGTCGGCGGCGCGTACGCGGAGGGAGTTAGTTGAATGTCGCGCGTCGTTGACGGACGCGGTGGGGGAACATTCGAAGCTGTTTCGTCCGCCGTTTGGGGGGAGACGGCCGGGGACGCTGCGGATCGCGCGTGCGTTGGGACTTCAGACAGTGATGTGGAATGTCACGGGCTACGACTGGAATGCGCCTCCGGCGGCGACGATCGAAAGGAAAGTTGAGCGGCAGATCAAAGGTGGCGACGTGATTCTGCTGCACGATGGTGGACACAAGGGAATGGGCGCGGATCGGGGGCAGACGGTGATCGCGACGGAGAATTTGATCCGTATGTATCGTGATCAAGGATACGAGTTTGTGACCGTGGATGAAATGCGATCTGTTAGTCATGAGTCCTCTCGTCCGCCGCAGCAACTGACAGTACGCGTCATCAAATTCGTTGGCGAACAAGACGGTCCTGCTGAGCGCGACTTAAAGGCTCGACTTGTTGAACTATTCCAGCGCGAGCCGACGGTCAGGAGTGCGTATTTAGCGCGTGCCGACTACCGCGACGCAACCGGCATACATGTCGCGCTATGCGTCAAATCCTCCCTTGATGAACACGTGCCGCTTAAACGAAAAGTGACCGATATCTTCAGCGCTATGTTTAACACCCACGAACACCTCGACGTGCTATTCATACGAGGTGACCAAGAGGAGGAGTTGAAACAGGTTTGCGCGGCGTTTTATCGAGCTGGATGACTATGCCGTCACCATCGCAAACGCCTGCTTCGCCGCGGCGATCGTCTGCTGTACGTCCTGCTCCGTATGCGCCGCACCCATGAAGGCCGCCTCGAATTGCGACGGCGGCAGATAGATGCCGGACTCCAGCATGGCCCGGAAGAACCGTCCGAAGGCTTCGGTGTCGGACTTTGCCGCCGAGGTCCAATCCGTAACCGGGCCTGGCGCGAAGAACCAGGTGAACATCGACCCCACGCGGTTGTGGCACATCATGACGCCGGCATCCTTCGCGGCTGCGACGACGCCGGCGACAACTTCACCCGCAAGCTTGTCGAGCTTCGCGTAAATTTCTTTGTGGTCGCGCAGGTAGCGGAGGGTCGTGTAACCGGCCGCCATCGCCAGCGGATTTCCCGAAAGTGTTCCTGCCTGATACATGGGGCCTAACGGAGCAACCATATCCATGATTTCGCTCGGCCCTCCATAGGCGCCAACCGGCAGGCCGCCGCCGATAATCTTGCCCATGGTGGTCAGGTCGGGACGGATCGCGTACAGCTCCTGGGCACCGCCGAAAGCGAGGCGGAAGCCGGTCATGACCTCGTCAAAAATCAGGAGGGCTTTATCTTGCGTGGTGATCGCGCGCAACGCTTCCAGGTAGCCGCGCGCAGGCGGGACGCATCCCATGTTGCCGACCACCGGCTCAACGATGACGCAGGCGATCTGGTGACGGAATTTCTTGAACGCCTCTTCGAGCGCTTCGATGTCGTTGAACGGAAGCGCAAGCGTGAATTGCGTGAATTCTTCGGGAACGCCAGCGGACCCGGGGATACCGAGCGTGGCAACGCCGGATCCGGCTTTGACCAGAAGAGCATCGGCGTGTCCGTGATAGCAGCCTTCGAATTTCACGATGTACTTACGTTTCGTATAGGCGCGGGCGAGACGGATCGCAGTCATGGTCGCCTCAGTACCGGAACTCACGAAACGAACTTTCTGCATGTGCGGAAAGGCGGAGATCACCAATTCCGCGAGATCGGCCTCGGCCGGAGTGGACGCGCCGAAGCTGGTGCCGCTGCGGGCGGCCGATATCACGGCCTCGACCACGGTGGGGGCGACGTGGCCGAGGATGAGCGGTCCCCAGGAGCCGATGTAGTCGACATACTCGTTGCCGTCGGCGTCCCAGATGTGGGAGCCCTGGCCGCGCACCATGTAGAGAGGATCGCCTCCCACGGCGCGAAAGGCGCGCACGGGAGAATTCACGCCTCCGGGAATTACTTGTTCAGCGCGCTTTTGCAGTTTGCGGGACTCGTCTGTTTTGCGGGCCATCGGGACTCCTTCTGTGGCGGCAAGTTCCTACGATTCTGGACTCTCTGCTCAAAGCTCAATATTAGCAGCGCGTGCAGGGCTGTCCGTTAGCGCAATGAGTCACACTGTAGCGTGACTTCAGGCACACGGCCGAACCGCGAAAAGGTCCCAAATTCACGGGATTTTTACGCAATCGCAATACTGCAGCAATGTCGGTGCAGTAACTTCTTTCTAGATCGCCCTTCTAACCGGGAGGGTATATCAGGACAGCCTTGGGGGGCTCCAGGCTGTCCGTTTGTTTTTCATGTCATTATTTTCTCGCTCCCCGACCGGAGCAAACACTGAGAACCGCGGTTCTGCCGGGATTGCAACTGGCAAGCAAGTTTCTATTCCTATTGCGAACCGCGGTCAAACATGGAAAGCGAGAAAAAGTGAGTCAATACCGCGGCGAAGGCAGCCGGGGGGGGGAGAGAAAGAAGAAAGAGAATATGGAAAAAAAATAAACAAAAAAAATAAAAGCAAGCGCACACTAGAGCAAACAGAGATCCGAGGAACGGTAACGTGAAAAAATAAAAAAAAAAAAAAAAAAAAAAAAAAAAAAAAAAAAAAAAAAAAAAAAAAAAAATAAAAAAATAAAAGAAAAAAAAAAAAAAAAAAAAAAAAAAAAAAAAAAAAAAAAAAAAAAAAAAAAAAAAAAAAAAAAAAAGAATAGCGCCAGGAAGAAAAAAAGAAATAAAAAAAAAAAAAATAAAAAAAAAAAAAAAGAAGAAAAAAAAAGAAAAAAAAAAAAAAAAAGAAAAAAAAAAAAAAAAAAAAAAAAAAAAAAAAAAAAAAAAAAAAAAAAAAAAAAAAAAAAAAAAAAAACAAAAAAAACCAACAGTATAGCGCACTACGCACAACTGCAAACAGGATCCAACGGTAACGCACATCGGCGACATGGCATGCCAGATCCGCCCACAGCGGAACAGAAGCAGCGGAGAATAAAAGCAACGACACCACGTATCGCGCACTCCGGACATCTGCGCAAACACATCGGGTAGGTAAGCCGCGCAATAGGCATTAATAAAAAATATATGTAGCGCGATATAATGATTATATAAATTAATAAAAAATATAATAATATATTTTTTTTAACCAATAAATATTTAATTAAAACTAATATTATCTTACGAAACAAAATAAATATATAATAAGGTATATTATAAATAATCAATATGGCAATGTGTCGACCGTCACTGCGATAGCGAAGAAACTAGAGCTATCGAAGATAGAGGAAATAGAAATGTTTAACTAATTGATAAGAAAAAAATGAAAAGATTTGAAAAATTACTTTAGTAGTATATGATCAATTAAGAAAAGGAAAAAAAAAAAAAAAAAAAATAAATAAAAAACAGAAAAAAAAAAAAAGAATAATACAATTAGTATGAAAAAAAAAAAAAAAAAAAAAGGAAGAAGAGACGTTCGCCAGTACCGCCAGCGCGAACAGAAGCAAAAAAAAAAAAAAAAAAAAAAAAAAAAAAAAAAAAAAAAAAAAAAAAAAAAAAAAAAAAAAAAAAAGAGGAAAAGAGGAAAGAGAAAAAGAAGAAGAAAAAGGGGCGGAGAGTTGAAATGCAACGTGCTTCGAATCGGAAAACGGCAAGCCCTGTACGAAGTGGATGACCACGATGACGGCGAGGAGAAAGTTGTACACAATCCGCCTCGGCTCCCAGTAACGAATCGCGTTGCTAAGAAACTCGCGCCACTGCACAGGTTCCATTCCGGCTCCCACTTTCGCGCTTAGCGCCGGACTTTATAAGTAAGAGAGAAGAAGTAGTAAAAGTAGAGAAATTGTGCAGTAACGTAATCGCGTTGAAGAAACGATCGCGGCCATGCACAGGTTCCATTCCGCTTGCGCTTAGCGAAGGACAAAAAAAAAAAAAAAAAAAAAAAAACGCAGGTCTCGATTCCAGCGTCTTGTTTCTGCTCGGTTCGCACCGCCCACGCCATGCGTGGAGTGTTGTGGGCGATGCCGTAGCGACCCTGGGCGTCGAGCAGGATCATCCCGCCGTGGCCATTGACGCGCTGTTTCAGGTAGTTCATCGCCTCCTGCGCAACCCACTCCGGCATGCTGCCGGATTCGACGCGGTCCGCGGCCCATTTGGCGAGGACCAGTTTCATGATGGGCTCTCCCCAGCCGGTTGTAGAGGCGGCGGCGCTTTCGTTGTTGGCATAGCACCCGCAGCCGATCAGGGACGAATCGCCCAGGCGGCCGGGAGCTTTGGCCAGCGTACCTCCCGTAGAAGTGGCAGCGGCAATGTTGCCGTCGCGGTCGAGGGCGACGGCGCCGACGGTGTCGTGCGAGACGGCGGGAGCGAAAATGTCTTCGGGGTGATCGGCGTCGCGGGCCAGGAATTCGCGCAAGCGCTCGACTTCGCGAGGCATGATCAGGTCCTCGTTCCGGCAAAGCGGAATGCCGTGCGCGGCGGCAAATCGTTCAGCGCCTTCGGCCACAAAGTACACGTGCGGACTCTCGCTCAGGATCTTGCGGGCGGCGCGAATCGGATTCGCGATCCGCTCCACACAACCCACACCACCGGTGCGGAGCGTGTTGCCATCCATGACGAGGGCGTCCAGTTGAACCTTGCCGTCGAGGTTTAGGAAACTGCCGCGTCCGGCATCGAAGGTCTCGTCGTCTTCCATAACGACAACGGCCTCTTCCACGGCGTCAAGCGAAGATCCGCCGCGCTCGAGCACCCTCCATCCGGCAGCAGCTGCGTTGCGGACGCCGTTGAGGTGAGCGTCCACCACGTCATCGGGCATGGCCCAAGCGCCGCCGTGGACAACAAGAACGGGATGGGTGGGCAAACTTTCCCTCTCAATACTCGTTAGCAGAGACGAGGCTTGCCGCGTCTCCCTCGGCGCCACCGTAATCCGGTGCTATCGGAGACGAGACAATCCTCGTTTCTGCTCTGGAGTTTCGCCGTTAAGTCTAGCATTCGGAAAGTCCGTGGGAGGTCCTAGGCTGCCCGCCCTGCCGGCGCGGTTTCCATCTCGCGGGTGCGCTGCCAGGTGTAGATGACGCGGTGGATGACCGTGATCGTCGAGAGAACGGCAATTACCCAGAGCACCGGGGCCATCACGTTGAAGAGCGCGCCGATGATCAGCAGGACTAGGCGTTCTGGGCGTTCCATGAAGCCGACACGGCACAAGCCGATGAGCGATTCGGCGCGGGCTCGGGCATAGCTGACCATGATGGCACTGATCATCGCCAGTGCGGCCAGCACAACGTAGAAGAAGCGGTTGCCGCGACCATAAAAGACCAGCAATCCCAGGAAGAGGGACGCGTCACTGTAGCGGTCGACGATGGAGTCGAAAAATCCGCCGAAGCGGGTGACTTGGTTGGAGGCGCGGGCGACGCGGCCATCTACCAGATCGAAGAAGCCGGAGCCGATTATGACCAGTCCGGCATAGAGAAACATGCGGCGCTGGTTATCACCGTTGGCGGCGCCGAACAGAAAGGCGGCATAGGTATTGACGGCCAGCCCCATCACAGTTAGAACATTGGGGTTGATGCGGGTCAGGGCCAGCATGCGGACGATGGCGTCCAGCAGCACTCCGCAGGCCCGGCCTACGCCATTGGTCCAGCTCATTGCGGCTCCGCCTCGGCTTCGGCCAGGTCGTGGATGGTGGTCAGTTTCAGAATTTCCAGTTCGCGATTGCCGTTTGGCGATACCACCTGGGCGCTGTCGCCGACTTTCTTGTTAAGCAGGCAACGGCCGATGGGCGACGTGGTCGAAATCTTGCCCGCGGCTACGTCGGACTCTTCCGTGGTCACCAGCGTGTATTCCATTTCCTCATCCTTGGTGGTGTCATAGACCTTCACAGTTGATCCCAGCCCCACCCGGTCCCGAGGAATGTTGCTCATGTTGATCATCGACAGATCGGCCAGCCGCTGCCCCAGTTGCCGGATGCGCGCCTTCAGGTATTCCTGGCGCTGCTTCGCCATGTGGTACTCGGCGTTCTCACTGAGATCGCCCATGGCGACGGCTTTCTTCAACTCTTTGGGGATGTCATGGGCAAGTTCATGCTCCAGAACGGCCAGTTCGTCCCGAAGTTTCTTCTTGATCAGTTCCGTCATGTTACCGAGCATTATAACCCTGCCTCCCCCGGCAATGGAGCAGGGATACCCGGTTAGCTTAATGCCGCGCCGTTGGGGCAAACCTATTAGAGGGAATGACTTACAACTTCAAGTGCCGGAAATTGTCAGACTGTGCGACGGCCATTGGGCAGGAACCCCTTATCCGCATTGCCTTTACGCGCCGGGTCGGCTAGACTAGGGACGTTCCCGCACGCCCCTCGGTGAGGTTTCCCTCCATGAATGGCGACCGCGTTTTCCACATCGGTGATCGGGTTGTCTATCCCAACCACGGTGTCGGTATTATCGAGCAGATCAGCAGCCGAACCATCGGCGTCTCCGTTGAGAAGTTCTACCTCCTCAAGATTAAAGCCAGCAGCCTCAAGGTGATGGTGCCATTTCACAACGTCACCAGCGTTGGTCTACGTCCCGTCGTGCGCAACGGGGAAGTCCAGAAGATCGTAGATTATCTGTCCGTCGGCGAATGCAACAACGCCCTGGACTGGAAAGACCGCTTCAAGGAGAACTCCGAGCGCATGCGGACCGGTTTCCTTTTGGACGTAGCTGCTGTTCTCAAGAGCCTTCTGATGCTCGGCCAGACCAAATCGCTTTCATTTCGGGAAAAAAAGATGCTGGAACGGGCCCGCTACCTGCTTGTCAGCGAACTGGCTATTTCTCGGAATTGCGACGAAGTAGAAGTCGAGCAGGTTCTTGCCAAAGCCCTGACCAAGTGCAATCTGCGGTTCCCGGAACTGGCGGAGCTGGCGTCGTAACCCTGGCCCCGGGATTGCAGTGTCGGACCTGACCGCGGCATCGCGAAGCTAAGTCTCCAGGCGTCAATCTTTTCCTTAGGATTCATCGGTCAATGCTGTCGGACTATCGCCAGGGACACGGGCCCGTCGGTGACTGTCTGGCTTGCGGCCGAGGTTAGCGCTCCCGTCGAACCGTTGATCGAATACACGGTAATACTGCCGCCGAACGTGTTGCTGGCGACCAGGTAATGGTTCAGCGGATCGACTTTCAGGTCCGATGTGCCCGCAGCGGCGACGGAAGAACCGATCGGAGTCAGGGTTCCAGTACCGGACAATTGAAAGGCATCGATGGTGCCTGAGCCGTTGTTGCCCACGTACAAGAAAGTGCTAGTAGAGTTCATCGCCAGTGAACCGGATTGGTCGCCAGCGCCGGTTGTCGAGGCGGCACTACCGAGCGAACCGTCACCCAGCACGGGAAAAACTTCAATTTGGGAAGTCGTGTCCGGTTCAGTAACTAGAAGAAATGAATTATTGGGAGTCAGCAACAAGCGGCCGGCGCCCTTCGACAGATGCGTGAAGGCACCCGCGGTCAGAGCGCCTGTAGTTGGGTCCACTGAATAAGCCTGAATGCCAGACGGATTCACCATGTCGCCCTGAATTCCCAGATAGAGGCCACCGGCGCTGGACAGCACCATATGGGTGGGCGCTCCAGTCGGAGTACTCGTGGTCGAAGCCAGAGTCAGGGTGCCTTGACCGCTCACGCTATAAACATTTACGCCGCCGGTGTTCTGGAGCACATAGACAAAATCAGCGTTGGCGTCTGCCACGGTTTCAATGGGTTGTGATAGGCCGGAAGTAAGAGCGTCCGACGTCAATTCGCCATTGGGCGTGTGGACGGTCAACGAATTCACGGTTCCGTCAGTAAGGTTGGGTACAAACAGAAACAGACCGCTGCGTCCCTGCGACAGGTAGCGCGGATCGGCGCCAATGTCGATTGAGCCGTTTGATGTGAGGACTCCACTCGTGTCGCTTAGTCGGAAGCCGAGGACTCTGCCCGGGACGTGCCCGCTGGCAACGTAGACGAAAGTGCGACTGCTTCCCCCGCCGCCTCCCCCACCGCCGTTAGTTGTTCCGCCGCTGCAACCAGACCACCACATCGTCGCAGTAATAACCACCGCTAGCGCCGCCCCAATCTTCATTTTCGACAAGGTTCATCTCCAGGAAGAAGTTCTTGGTATCAGTAACCTGTCGAAGAGGTGGTGTCACACTTTCTGGGTCCAAGGTCTGAAATGTGGGGACGAGAAGAAGCACTCCGCTCGCATATTGTGGTTCAGTTTTTCCAATGATCGAAGTACGACGGGAATCATCGAACGAGGACAGGATTGCCGGATGCTTGTGGTGCCTGACCGGCATCGCCACCAAAGCGCGTTTGAAGTGGAATCGTCAACTCTGCGGTGAACTCCTCGAGGCCGCGCTTTACGGTTAGCTTAGCCGAACTCCCGTAGAGGAGTTCGAGTCGGTTGCGAATGTTGGGAAGGCCGACGCCGGCTGCCCGTGACGTACTACCGTTCATAACATTGTTGCGGATCGAGATCTGCAAAGAGTCGTTATGCTGATTGGCCGCGATCGCGATGCGCTCTTGCTGGCCGTTGCGGGCCACACCGTGAATGACAGCATTTTCCACCAGGGGCTGGAGGATCAAGGCAGGCACGGGAAATGCCAGAAGATCAGGCGCGATTTCCAAGGCATAGGCCAGCCGGTCTCGAAAGCGTTCGCGTTGTACTTCGAGGTACTCTCGACAAAAGGCCAGCTCTTCCGACAAGGGAATGCGCTCAGCATTGCCCATCTCCAGGCTCTTGCGGAGCAATCCAGCGATGCGCTCCAGCATCACGTCGGCTTCATCGGGATCCTTGCGCATGAGGCTCGAGACGCAATTCAAAGCGTTGAAAAGGAAGTGGGGCTCGAGTTGGCCTTGCAGAATTTGCAGCTTCGCGCGATCCAGTTCTCCTTGCAAACGGGCGGCTTGCAGAACCTCGCGGTCAGCTTTGCGGGCCAGCCAGGTTGTCCGCAGCAGCCATGCCACAGTGATGTAGATCGTGCCGTAGGTAATGGCTTCAGCGCGAAGGAAGTAATCGACTATGGAAACGAAATCAACGTAGTGAAAGGCACCCGGGAGCGAATTCGTCCAGGTTACAGCTTCGTAGCGAAGGCAATGGACAGCAAGCACCGAGAATACCATCACAGTGTGTGCCGCCAGATCGCGAGCAATATGAGGGCGCAACAAGGGGAAACGCAAAACCACTTGCCAGGCGGCGAAGGCGATCCCGGCCCATAAGAAATTCGTCGTGGCACAGATGCAGAGCAACTTCAGAAACGGCTGAGGCGTTTGCCACGGCGGCCGCAAGCTCATCCACCACTCAAAGGCCAAGGCAGCGGTTAGAACTGCCGTCAGCAACAAATACCAGGGGAGTGGAACGGGGAATGGTTCTCGCCCGCCTCGGTGCCCGCGGGATGCGTTGACAGGCGGCATACAGTAGCCAATGATACAGTTCGTTCGAGGGCCTCCGATGCTGAAAGTTAAGCCTTCATCAGAGAGTGCTGGAAGCGGTGGAGTAGTGGGACCGCCGCCATGCGGGGCGAGGCCCCAGCCATCAATCAAGGAACACGGTCATGAAGCTGCGCGTTCTGATCGTCGATGACGAGGAACTGGCCCGCGAGAAACTCCGAGTGTTGCTGTCGCGCCACCGGTTCGTCGAGGTAGTGGGAGAAGCGGCAGACGGGGCAGCCGCCGGTGCGTTACTTCGTGAATCGCATCCCGATGTTGTTTTCCTGGACATAGAGATGCCGAACGTTGGTGGCCTGGAACTGATGAAACAGGTATCCGAAGATACCAAGGTTGTGTTCGTCACGGCCTACGAGCAGTACGCCATTTCGGCCTTTAATGGAGGAGTTGGCGATTATCTGCTGAAGCCGTTCAGCCCACCTCGTCTCGAACTTGCTCTTAATCGAGTGTGGAAGCGGATCAAGGAAGAGCGTAGCGCCGCCCTTGTGAGTCAGGCGTTGCCTGCGCTGCCTGTTGAATTGGTCGAGGATAGCCGCCGGGAATCTCCAGGCAAACTCGTTTTGAAGATCGACGGCCGATTTTCGGTAGTTCCCATTCGACAGATCACGCACATTCTGGCGGAACGAAACTATCTGAATGTGTACACCTCGGAGCGCCGCTTCTTTGTCAGAGGAGCCATGACTGCGATTCTGCAACTGGTAGAAGAATCGTCATTTGTCCGCCTAGGACGTTCTCTTGCTGTGAACGTCGAACGCATCGGCCACATCCAGCCGGTTGATGCGAAGAACCTCCACGTGATCTTGGACAATGGCACGAAACTGCTTGCCAATCGCGCGCAATGCGGTGTTTTACTGGCGAAACTCAAAGAAAGCGGGTCGCCAATTGTGGGCTTGCGACGGTCGCAGCAGAGCAAATCTGGTCGACAGCCAGGCGGCCATCAACTTGACGCTGCAGATCTGGGGTGAATCTTTCTCATTCCCAGGAACCCTTCGCGCTAGCGATTAGGGTGTGCTTCCAGCCACGACTGGAGGATCAAGGTGGCCGCCATCCGGTCGACTGCTTTGGCTCGCTTCTCGATAGAAAGATCAGTCTCGCGTAGCAGGCGGTTCGCTTCTGTCGACGTCCAGCGTTCGTCCCAGAGATGAACCGTGACACCGAAGTGGTGGCGTAAGTCATCGGCAAACACGCGCATCTTCTCGGACTGAGTCCCTTCGGCGCCGCTCAGGCGCAGCGGCAGCCCCACGACTACTTCCTGGATCTGGTACTCCACCAGCAATCGCCGTAGAGCCTCCAGGTCACGGCGCTTGTTCTGGCGCTGGATGGTATCAAGTCCCTGAGCCGTGATTCCGAGCGGGTCGGAAACAGCCACCCCGATGCGCCGGGCTCCAACGTCGAGAGCCATGATCCTGATTGCGGAGCGGGCGGGATTCGTTCTCTGGCTCGGACGGCACGTAAGCGATCATTCCCCGGCGGGCGCCAAGTCGTCAACTGTCTGCTAGAATTCCGCCCATGCCGAGGCGGCTTCAACATCTCACCTTTGACCTGTGACCTCTGACCTCCAATCTATGGACACGGTCGCGCCAAGCCGCAAACATCACTGGTCGATGACGCTTCTGGGCGTCGCCTTGATCATCGGGTTTGCGTACTATGGAGAGTCGGTGCTGTCGGTGCTTTTCTTTGCCGTCCTGCTGAGCTTCGTTTTGGAGCCGCTGGTAGAGTTTTTCGCCATCCACCTACGCCTGCCCAGGCCTCTGGGAGCGCTCACTGCGGTACTGCTTATGCTGGTGGTGCTCTACGGAATCTCCTATGCCTCCTATAGCCGGGCGATCGCGTTCATGGACAGCGTGCCGCAGTACTCACTAAAGATCCGCTCCATCCTGAAGCCGTTCCGACAACAAGCGGAAAAGCTTCAGAAGACACAGGAAGCGGTCGGAGAGCCGGAGCCCACGAATGTGATCGCCGTCCGCCCAGTGACCGATTGGACCGACGTGCTCACTCATGGCGTCAGTTCGCTGACTGAGGCGATACTGGCCGCGTCGTTCATTCCTTTTCTTGCTTACTTTCTCCTGACCTGGAAACATCACGCTCGCTCCGCCACTGTGATGCTGTTTCCTCTGGAGCATCGCCACACTGCCTACGTCACACTGGGCCTCATTGGCAAGATGCTGCAAAGCTTCATCGTGGGAAATCTCCTGATCGGCCTTATGGTCTCCGGAATCAGCGTAGTGATCTTCTGGCTGCTGGGAGTGCCGTTCTTTTATTTCATCGGCTTCGCCAGCGGCTTCCTCAGCCTGGTGCCCTATCTTGGACTGGTGCTGGCCATGGTGCCGCCGATCCTCGTCGGCCTCGGACAACTCGACCCCGGAGACTTGCTGGCTGTTGCCGTAGTAGTGGTACTGCTGCACCTTTTTGCGCTGAACGTGCTTTATCCGAAAATGCTGGGCAGCCGCCTGAAGCTGAATCCGCTGGCGGTGACTATTGCGCTGCTGTTCTGGGGCTGGATCTGGGGCGCAATCGGACTACTGCTGGCCATCCCCATCACGGGGGCTCTGAAGATTATCTTCGACCACGTCGAATCGATGAAGTCGTTTGCGGCGTGGTTGGGAGAGTAGAGGGATTGCAGAAGGCAGAAGTTAGATTGCAGAAGTGAGTCTCTAGGGTGTGCGGGCCCACGAACTCCGAGTAGGAGGCTATCGCCTCAAATTTGATTGGTTTTCACTTCTGCGATCTAACTTCTGCCTTCTGCAATCGTCTCGGTACCCCGGTCACTTTTGTGGTTCGCCCCGAACCATCTACACTTAAGACTTGCGGATTCTGATCACATTTTTCCTGCTCGCCGTTCTCGCCGCCGGAGGTTGGTGGGCGTGGGCAGTCTACGCGCCGATAGTGCCGCCCTCGAATCAGTTCGTCTTGTTACGGTCGGGATTTTCCACGAATCGCATCGCAGTTGAACTGAAGAAGGCGGGGATTATTCGCAGTGTTTTTGCGTTCCGGTTGTGGCGCCAAATACATCCAAAACTCTCTTTGAAGGCGGGCGAGTACCTGTTCGACCGCGAAGCGAGCCTGCCGCAGGTTTACGATCGCGTCGCTCGCGGGGACATCTATTTCCACGAAGTGACCATTCCCGAAGGCTACACGATGTTCGACATCGCCAAGGCCATGGAAGACGCAGGATTGGGCTCCGCCGACGAATTTCTCAAGGTTGCCCAGACACGTACCGACTTGATTACCGATCTGGCTCCGGAAGCAAAATCGCTGGAAGGGTATCTTTTTCCCAACACGTACCAATTTACGAGGACGCAGAGCCGACAAGAGATGATCAGCGCTATGGTCCATCAGTTCCGCCTGGTGGCGCAGCAGATCGGGCTCGATTCCGACGTGCAGCGAACCGTGACCATGGCATCGATCGTCGAAAAGGAAACGGCGGCACCGGAGGAGCGGCCGATGGTGGCCAGCGTCTACTACAACCGACTGGCGCGGAGAATGGCTCTGGACGCCGACCCTAGCGTGATCTATGCGTTGTTGCTCGCGGGAAATTATTCCGGCAGCCTTCATCACGCCGACCTGTCGGTCGATTCGCCCTATAACACCTATCGTTTCCCCGGTCTGCCGCCGGGACCCATCGGTAATCCGGGCCGAGGTTCACTGCAAGCGGCCATGCATCCGGCGGAGAGCGAGTTTTACTATTTTGTCGCCGACGGGAGCGGACATCACCGTTTCGCGCGCGACCTCTCCGAACACAATCGCAATGTGACCGCCTATCGGCACGCACTCGGAATGCGCTAAGCGCGGAGCCCTTCTCTGCCTTATACTAGTAGGGAGTTTGCCTGAAGCTGCTGTCCCGGGGGATTTCCCTCGCTCCAAGCCTGCTTATGCTCGCGGCTGGAGCGGCGCGTTTTTTTGCTTTCTACGCTGCGGTCTGCCGGCAACGATTCTTGACTCCAAGTGGATGTAATCGTAATCAGATAAAGCGTGGCAGAAGTCTTCCTCAAAACCGGTCTGCAAATGCGTAGCGTACGCATCCGCTTAGCGTCTGCCTTGCTGTTGGCGATGGTTGTTGTCCCGCTCAGTGGCTGCCTGTTCCGAACCCGCGTACGCGATCGCCAGCTCTCCACCGCACCTCTCAAGAGCGCCTCTCAGCAGGACTTGATCGAATACATCAATTCGCAGGCGGCCAAGATACAGTCCATGCAGGCGACGGTCGACATCAACACGTCGGTGGGCGATCAGAAAAATGGAAAAATCACCGACTACCAGGAAATCCGCGGCTATGTGCTGGCGCGCAAGCCGGCCATGCTGCGCATGAAAGGCTTGCTCCCGGTGGTACGCAACACCGCCTTCGACATGGTGAGCGACGGACAGGACTTCAAGGTCTGGATTCCTCCCAAGAACAAGTTCGTAATCGGCAGCAACAGCGAGGGAGGATTCGATCCGGAGAAGCGCCTGGAGAACCTGCGGCCGCAGGCGATCTACGACGCTCTGCTGCTGCGCAGCATCGGTCCCGACGAAATCGCGGTGATGGAAAACGGCTACGAGACTGTTCTGGATAGCAAGAAACACCGTGTCGATCAGCCAGACTACGAACTGGCGGTGATTCGCAAAGGGCCGAATGGGTGGCTGCTTTCGCGTAAGATTTCTTTCGGCCGGACCGACCTGAAGCCGCACCGCCAATTGATCTACGACCAGCAGGGCAACGTAGTTACGGACGCTAAGTACGATCGCTACACAGACTACGGCGGCATCGAATTCCCCTCCACCATCGAGATCGAGCGGCCGCAGGAGGATTACGATATCGCCCTGAGCATCGTGAAGCTGGAATTGAACAAGCCGCTCAAGGACGAGCAGTTCGCGCTCGAGCAGCCGGCGGGCGCCGACGTGGTACGCCTGGGCCAGCCGAACTCGGATGTGATCAAGGGCACGGACGGGCACAGCAAGTAACGCTACTCCATCATCATGATGAATCGCATGATCGTCGGCAACCTGGTGTACCGGCCGATCCGGTCCGTTATCACTATCGTGGCGGTGGCGCTGGAAGTGACGCTGATCTTGCTGATCGTGGGGCTGTGCGTGGGCATGTTGCAAGATAGCCGCACGCGTACTGCTGGCATCGGGGCCGACATCCTGGTACGCCCCCCCGGCTCCTCGTTTATCGGTGCCTTCAGCGGAGCGCCCATGCCCGTCAAGGTAGGAGAGGTGCTGGGCAAGCTCCCGCATGTCAAAAGCGTCGCACCGGTGCTCACACAGGTCGTCACCAGCGGCTCCCTGGAGACGATTGCCGGGATCGACCTGCCCACGTACGAGAGCATGAATGGCGGCTTTCACTATCTTGCCGGAGGGCCGTTTCAGGGGCCGTACGACGCGCTGATTGACGACCTTGCGGCGCAGTCGACGCATGCCAAAATCGGAGACACCATCGAGATCCTCAACAACAAGTTCCGGATCAGCGGGATTGTGGCGCGCGGAAAAGGAGGACGCAAGTTTGTTCCTCTTACCACGCTGCAGGATCTCGTAGGGGCGAAGGACAAGGCTACCTTCTTTTATCTCAAACTCGATGATCCGGCGAACGCCGACGCTGTCATCGCGGAAATCAAAGCCGTTCCCGGTTTGGAACGTTATGTTGCTACCTCCATGGCAGCCTACCTTGCCATGATGACCCCGGCGAATTATCCCGGCCTGCGGACCTTCATCAACGTCGTGATCGGCATTTCGGTGGTGATCGGGTTTATTGTGATCTTCCAGGCCATGTACACCGCGGTCATGGAGCGGACGCGGGAGATCGGCATTCTGAAGGCGATGGGGGCGTCCAAGCTTTACATCGTCAACGTGATCTTGCGGGAAACGGTGTTGCTGGCCATCGGCGGAATAGTCCTGGGAATCCTGGTAAGCCTGGCGACGCGCGCGATCCTGGCCCACAAGCTGCCGCTCGTGCAAATTGTAGTGTCGGGGGATTGGATTCTGTGGTCAACCGGGATTGCCATTGTCGGGGCGATGGCGGGAGCGCTGTATCCGGCGTTCAAGGCGGCGCAGAAGGATCCGATTGACGCGCTGGCCTACGAGTAGCACTGCAATTCTTCGCCTTTAATTCGCTCTCCAATCAAGCGCGGCAGACAACCGTGTGCGGCCTACACGAGCCCTGCAGAATTTCTCTCGCCAAATCGGCGGCGATGCCTGATACTTCCCGAAGAATTGACATGCTATAATCGCGCGCCATTGCGCGAATCTAGTTTAGATTCGCGGAGAGAGTTGTCTTACTTTTCTGCCCCGGCGCAAACCCGGTGGCCGTCAAATTCGCAGGAGGAACTATGCGCTTCGATGATCGGACCCTCTGGGGCCGGGATGACGAAATGGACGAGTACAGTGACAGCGGCGCCTATGGCGAATCGCTGGAAGAAGACCTGGAAGAGGAAGAAGAGGAAGAGGAATCCGGAATGATGGAGGATCGTTCGGAGCCGGAGCCCGCGATGCCGCCGCCACCACCACCTCCTCCCGCTCCGAAAAAAGCTCCGCCAGCGAAAAAGGCGCCCCCCAAGAAGAAGAAAGCGCCTGCCAGGAAGAAGCCTGCCAAGAAGAAGCCCGCCAAGAAGAAGGCTAAGAAAGCGCCCGCCAGGAAAAAGAAAGCCGCCAAGAAAAAGCCGGCAAAGAAGAAAGCTGCCAAAAAAGCCGCCAAGAAAAAAAGCGGCAAGAAGGGCCGCCGCTAGCGATTAGCGCTCGATGGGGCGGGAGTTGGCGCAAGCCGGCTTCCGCTCTCTCATTTTGTTTCCGCCAGGATTGCTTCCGCTTCGATTTCCACCAGCATATCGGGCGAGACCAGCCCGCTGATCACCAGCATGCTGGTCGCCGGGCGAATGTCGCCGAAGAACTCGCCGTGCGCTTTGCCTACCTTTTCCCAATCGGCGAGGTTGATGACGAACATGCGCGTGCGTACGACGTCGTAAAGGGAAGCTCCCGCCTGCTTTAACGCGCGCTCGATGTTGCGGATAGTTTGGACGGCCTGCGCATAGGCGTCGTCGATCCCGACAATTTTTCCTTCAGCGTCGGTGGCGGTCGTACCGGAGACGTGGATGGTATTTCCCACGCGTACTGCGCGCGAGTATCCGACCACTGGTTCCCAAGGTGTCCCACTCGAAATATTGATTCGTTGCATTCGTGCTCCCGATGGATTCTTCGCGTCACGACGATCGCTGAAGGGATTCCGCACAGAACGCAGCCCCCAGCAATTTCGTTCCGTACAGATTACACAGGAGATAGGAGCGCGTCGATCTCCCTCGCTAGCAGCCAGCCTCGGCATCTGCCAACAATCCACTGAGAT
This sequence comes from uncultured Acidobacteriota bacterium, assembly GCA_963799305.1. GTDB lineage: Bacteria > Acidobacteriota > Terriglobia > Terriglobales > Acidobacteriaceae > Acidiflorens. Next base: position 31,505 of record CAWCWX010000015.1, read on the forward strand.
AACTGCTCGTAGTCCGCGGGCGTCTAAGTACGTAGTTGGGTTCGCAAATCGAAAGTTACTTGCGTTCGACTTTGATCTGCGATATCTAATCGGTCCAAAGGATACGTCCGATGGACGATCTAAAGGGGAAGAAGGACGAAAAGAAGTGGGGGCCCTGAATATGACTGGCGAATCGCAACCGCTGCAAGAACTGTTCGTCGAACTGGTCGGGAAACACTACGCGGAGGAGATTGGGATCCGCGATCAGCAAGTCATCGACTACGTTGCGCATCTGCTGTCGGAATTTTGCGATGTCGAACAACTGCATAAAATCCGCAGCTCCGCCGGAAAGCCGCTGAACGATGTCGGGGAAATGCTGCTGGAATCTGATCCCGTATATGGGCCCGCGCCCTCGTTTGACCGGGAACGCCAGGTACGTAAACACATTGGCGACTACACACTGTTTTTTGCCGGGATGTTTCCCGAGAGCATCAACCACTACCGCCTGCGCCGCCAGCGACTGGAAAGCTTCGTCGAATGGATGAAAGCCGGCAAGGAGAGCTACTACATCGTTTCCAAGTTCGAATATTTCGAATACGCCAAAGTCGCGCCGTTGTTTGCCCAGCTCTCCAACAAATTCGAAGAGTGCGTGTTCGGACTGAATCGGGTGAAGGATGAATTGCAGGAAATGCAGTATCCGATTTTCGGGAAGAGCAGCGAACTGTTGATGTAGCTAAAGTCTGAAGTTAGAAGTCAGATTGCAGAAGTAAAATCCGCGGCCCGATTTTACGTCTGCAATCTTACTTCTGACTTCTGCAATTTCACCAGTCTTCTTCCGCTCACTTCAAATTTTCCTTCCAGTACAGTGTTGATCGCTTCCGTGTAAGCCTCGTGCTCCTGCGCGAGAATTCGCTCCGCCAGCGAATGTTCGTCGTCGGTGTCGAGAACCGGCACCGTTTTCTGCACAATGATCGCTCCGTGGTCGAGTTCTTCGTCCACAAAATGCACCGTGCAGCCCGAGACTTTTACCCCGTAGGCGAACGCCTGTTGCTGCGCTTCCAGGCCGGGGAAGGCGGGCAGCAATGACGGATGGATGTTGAGAATCCGCTGCGGAAACTGCTGCACGAACCAGGGTGAGAGCAGTCGCATGTATCCGGCGAGGCAGACGAGATCGACTTTTTGCTGCTCGAGAGCCGCCACTACTTCGCGATCGTGGGCTTCGCGGTCTTTGCCTTTGGAAGGGATGACAAGAGCGTTCAGCCCTCTCTGGCGCGCGGTCTCGATGCCCGGGGCGTCGGCGCGGTTCGAGATTACGACGACGATGCGGGCGTTGGGAATACGGCCAGCATCAATACTGTTGGCGATGGCAACAAAGTTTGATCCGCGGCCAGAGAGGAGTATCCCAAGGTTCTTCATGCATCCACATTATTCACTATGTTGTCGGAGACTGCTGAACGCGACGGCGAAAAACCTTGAACCACGGGGGTCACAGAGGACACGGAGGAAGGCGCGGAGTTGCCACTGAGAACTGAGAACCGGGAACTGCTCTTCTAGCTATACATCACTTTGCGGTCGCCCTTAACGATCCGTCCCACGCTGTAGAATTTTTCTCCGGCGCGATCCAGCAGCGTCTCGGCTTTCTTGAATTTCTTGGCGGGGACGACCAGCAGCATGCCGATGCCCATGTTGAATGTGCGTAGCATTTCGTCCATGGGGACGTTACCCAGTTTTTGCAGGTGTTCGAAGATCGGAGGGACGGGCCAAGTGCCGCGTTCGATGACGGCAGCGGTTCCGCGGGGCAGCACGCGGGGCAGATTCTCGGTGATGCCGCCGCCGGTGATGTGCGCCAGCGCCGCCACACACTCACCGGCGATCATCTTGCGGATGATCGGCCAGTAGCTTTTGTGGGTGCGCATCAGTTCGTTGCCGACTTTGTTCTTGATCTCGCTGACAAATGTGTCCGGAGTATAGGCCGCCACGTCAAACAGGAGTTTGCGGGCAAGGGAGTAGCCGTTGGTGTGCAAGCCGTTCGAGGGCAATCCGAGGACGATGTCGCCGACTTCCACGCCCTTGCCGTTGATGATCTTGTCCCGCTCCACCACGCCCACGATGAATCCGGCGAGGTCGTATTCGCCTTCGGGATAGAAGCCTGGCATTTCCGCGGTCTCGCCGCCGATCAGGGCACAGCCATTGTGTTTGCAGGCGTCGGCGATGCCCTCGACGACCTTCTCGGCTATTTCCGGTTCGAGTTTGCCGGTTGCGAGATAGTCCATAAAGAACAGGGGCGCGGCGCCCTGAACGGCGATATCGTTCACGCAGTGGTTCACCAGATCGGCGCCGACGGTGTGGTGCATCTTCATCTCGAAAGCGATCTTCAGCTTGGTACCGACTCCGTCAACGCTCGAGACCAATACGGGATCCACATACTTCTTGTCGACAGAAAACAGACCGCCGAAACCCCCGATCTCGCTGAGGACGCCTCGGGTAAACGTCTTATGCGCCAGATACTTGATGCGCTGTTTGGTCTTGTTGGCGCGGGTAATGTCGACTCCGGCGTCGGCGTAGGTGACAGGACCGTTCTGGGCGTTGGGAGTCTGGGCCACTTTTCAGTCCGTTATTGCCGCTTTGGAGAGATTTCGCGCGACCGCGAGCGCAGGGGAATCGTTTCCGCGCACCAGATTTTAACACGGTTCGAGCCATGGCCGAGATCGCGCACGCCAGTCCCGTGATCCCGGTCACTGACGGCCGCCAGCGCGAGGCGTAAACTCAGGCCTGATGAGCGCATCCCACCAGCCCGACCGGCAGAAGTACGAAACAACAGGGCGGATGAAGAACGGCGAACCGATTCTGTTTCGTCCCATCCGCCCCGACGACGAGTGTTTGATGATCAGATTTCATCAGGCTCTGTCGGACCGGACAGTGTACATGCGTTATTTTCAATCCTTGAACCTGAGCCAGCGGACTGCCCACGAACGGTTGTCGCGCATCTGCTCCATCGACTTCAACCGCGAGATGGTGCTGGTGGCCGAGCAAGGAGATGCCGGTGGCCCTCCCGAGATCGTCGCGGTTGGGCGAATGAGCCGTCTGCCTGATCGCGACTGCGCTGAGATGGCCTTGCTCGTCGATGATCACTTCCAGCATCAGGGCCTGGGAACCGAACTCTATCGCCGACTGCTCGACATTGCCCGCCAAGAGAAGCTAACCACTGTCGAGTCGACCATCCTGGCTGAGAACCGTGACATGCTGGCCATCTGCCGCAAACTGGGCTTCCGCTTGAAAACCGACTTCAAAGATGGCACCGTCCTAGCGACGCTGAAATTGTGACAAATTCGTCATAAGACGCGGCGTTCCGCGTCTTTTGGCGGAGGCCAACCCGCGGTCGAAGACGCTTCAGTTCCATGCGTTGGTAACCGTACTTATTCGCGATCAAGAATGAGTCGAAGATCGCATAAGCATCTCGCCAGTGATTGCGCGCGACGATATCCGCGCCGTCAACTACACATTCCGGTCTCGGCGGTCGGTGCCGTGCTGTCGCTGGCGCTGGCCGGAATTATTGCGGGCCTCTATCCCGCCCGCAAGGCGGCGATGCTGGAACCGGTGGAAGCGCTACGTCAGGAGTAGCTTATGACCCGAGACCTGTTGAACGAAGCCTACGGCGCAATGCGCCACAACCGCCGCCGCACCACGCTCACCATGCTGGGAATGGCATGGGGAATCGCCACAGTCGTCATCCTGCTGGCGTTTGGATCAGGGTTCGAGCGCGCGATCAGCGTGATTTTCAGTTCCTGGGGCGTCGACGTCATCGGCGCCTTCCCCGGACGCACATCGTTGCAGGCTGGCGGCTCCAAGGCGGGCAGCGAAGTCCGCCTCAAACTGGCGGATGTGGACTACATCCGCAACGAAGTCCCCATGGTTAAAGGCGTCACTCCGGTTTTCGACCGGCAGAACGGCGCAACCATCCAGCACGACACCCGGACTTACACCAATCTATTTCTCACCGGAGTGTTTCCCGTCTACGAACGCATTCGCGGATTCGACGTAGCCAGCGGCCGCGGCCTCGGCGATGAAGACCAGTTTCAACGGTCGCGCGTGGCCGTGATCGGCGACGAAGCCAAACGCCGGCTGTTCTCGGGCCAGCCGGCTCTGGGACAGAGTATCCGCATCAACGGCGTCAGCTTCGAAGTCGTCGGCGTGTACCAGCACAAAGTGCAGGGCGGCGACAACAACGACAACAGTATGGTCGTCATTCCCTTCAGCACGATGGGCGATCTCTATGACACGCAATATATCAGCGGCATCCTGATGGATTACGAGGCTCAGGATCATCAGCAACTGGCTCGGGTGGTGCGTTCCGTGCTGGCGGCTCACCATAATTTCCGCAGCGACGACATCCGCGCTGTTTTTATAGCCGATTTCAAACAGGACTTCGACGAATTTCGCACCGTGACCATTGCTCTCAAAGTGTTGCTGGCCTTCATCGGCGCGCTTACTCTCGGGATCGGCGGCATCGGCCTGATGAACATCATGCTCGTATCCGTACAACAGCGTACCCGGGAAATCGGCGTAGAAAAAGCTCTGGGCGCGCACCGCGGCCATATCCTTTTTCAATTTCTCGCGGAAGCCATGGCGATCACCTTCGCCGGAGGCGTGGCGGGCATCGGGATTGCTTATCTCATCTCCTGGGCCGTAGGCGCTCTGCCACTGATGAGCGCGTTCGGCGAGAACCTGCAAGGCGGCGACATCCACCTCCACATCAACGTCGGCAGTTTGATGGTGGCCACGACCATTCTTTGTCTAGTGGGAATCATCAGCGGGATGCTGCCTGCGATCCGCGCCGCCCGCCTCGACCCGATTGAGAGTCTGCGCTATGAATAGAGTGCTGCAGGTCCATGGTTGAGGAGCATAACCATCTCTGGCAGCCGCGAAGCGGCGCGCGAAAGCCCGGCAGGTAAGTGACGGTTAACGTCTTTGCACGCGCACAGATGAACTCTCCCGTTATAATTCAGGCCCAGCGTTTTTTTACCCGGAGACCCAATGCGAACTCTTCTGGCCGTCACCATCGTTTTGTTCATGGCAGTTGCTGTGGTCGCGCAACAGGATCAGTCCTCGGACGCCGCGTCCAGTAAAGCCAAGCAGGCAGCCCCAAAAGAAAAAAAGTCGAAAAAGGAGTCGACGGAACCCGCGCCGGCGATGCCGCCCGAGACTTCAAACAAGCACGAGGAGCCGTCCAAGCCCGACAGCGAAGTCACCGACAAGGACAAGGAAGAGCACTTTGACGTCAGCGAGGTTCCGCCGGTGGTCACGCATCACCAGATTGCAGTAAACGGCAAAACGCTCAATTACACGGCAACCACCGGACGACTCCCGATCAAACGGGGAGACGGCAAAATCGAAGCGGAAATGTTCTTCGTCGCCTACACACTCGACGGACAGGACGCTGGCAAGCGTCCCCTGACATTCGCGTTTAACGGCGGGCCAGGATCGGCCTCAGTCTGGTTGCACATGGGAGCGCTCGGGCCGAAACGTGTCGTTCTCGAGCCGAACGGCTTCATGCCGGCCGCGCCCTATCGGATGGAAGATAATCCCGCCACGTTGCTCGATCGCAGCGACATCGTCATGGTGGACGCCATGGCGACTGGCTACTCGCGCGCCGCCAGCGCCGAACTCACCAAGAAATTTCTGGGAGTTCGCGGCGACGTGCAGGCCTTTGGAGAATTCGTCCGGCTCTATATCTCGCGCTATGAGCGCTGGACTTCGCCACTCTTCCTGCTCGGCGAAAGCTATGGCACAACCCGCGCCGCGGGCCTCGCGGGCTACCTCGCCGATCACGGGATTTCGTTCAACGGCGTAACTCTGCTCTCGATGGCGGTCGATTTCCAGACGCTGGAATGGAACAAATCGAACGATCTGCCTTACGTGCTGCTGTTGCCGACGTACACCATGATCGCCGGCTACCATCACAAGCTGCCGGCTGACCTCTCGCAGGACATGGCGAAAACGAGAGAAGAGGTAGTGCACTGGGCCACCAACGATTACCTGCTCGCTCTCGGGAAGGGCGACGCCATGACGCCCGAAGAGCGCCGCAAGGTTGTCGATCAACTCGCGCGCTATACCGGGCTTCGTCCCGACGTGGTCGAGAGCCACGATCTGCGCATCGACGTTCCTACCTTCACGCACGAATTGCTGCTCGACCAGAAACTGATCGTCGGCCGTCTCGACGGTCGTTTCACCAGCCCGGATCCCGATGAAGGCCGGGATTTCGATCCCACCAGCGCGGCGATTTTGCCGCCGTACACTTCGGTGTTCTACAACTATCTTCGCAACGATCTGGGCTACAAAGTCGATATGCCGTACCGGGTTTTTGCGTATGACGAGAGCGGGTTCCAGAAGTGGGAGTGGGGCAACGCTGTCGAAGGATTCCCCAGCACGGCGGGCGGGTTACGCTCGGCCATGATCAAGAATCCCTATCTGAAGGTTCTCGTGATGGAAGGCCATTACGATCTGGCCACTCCCTTTGCCGCTGCCAATTGGACCATGGACCACCTCAATCTCGACGCGAAATATCGCCAGAGCATTTCGTACGCGACTTACGAGGCCGGACACATGGTCTACGTCGACCGTGCCGAACATACCAAGATGAAGAAAGACCTGGTCGACTTCATGGAGAAGTGCCTGCCGAAATAGAGGTCATCGGTCACAGGTCAGGGGGCGCGAGTTTCCTCTCACCCCCGACCTCTGACCTCCTCCCATGCGCGCCGCCGTCATCTTCGGACTGGGCACTTCCCCAGAAAATCTTCGCTGGTTCAAAGACACTTCTGGTGCGGAATGGATCGAGGGCGTTCCCGCATCTCCCAGCGATGCGGACGCGATTCTCATCTTCGGCGGCGATGGCACTCTGCATCGGCATCTGCAGGCGTTGGTGCGTTTGAAGCTTCCTGTGCTGGTGGTTCCGGCGGGAAGTGGGAACGACTTTGCCCGCGCCCTGAGCCTGCGCAACACTCGCGACGCCGCGCATGCCTGGCGCAAATTTGAAGCGGGATCGGGCAACGTTCGCGCAGTCGATCTCGGCACAATTACTGAGCGCAGGCGAAGGACAGTCCATTTTTTCTCCTGTGTCGCGGGGTGCGGACTGGATTCCGCGGTTGCGCGTAAGGCCAACCGCATGCCGCGCTGGCTGCGCCGCAACGGCGGTTACGCGCTGGCGCTGATTCCCACGATGTTCCAGTTCTCACCCATCCCGTTGCGGCTTAACATTCTGGACGGCACGACGGAGCAGGAGACGTCGAAACCATTGCTGCTGGCCGCTTTTGCCAATGCGCCGTATTATGGCGACGGCATGCTGGTGGCCCCGCGCGCGCAGATGGACGATGGCAAGCTCGACCTGTGCCTGATCAATCCGTTGAATCGCATGAAGCTGCTGAGCCTGTTTCCCTCCGTTTATTTCGGCCGGCATTTGGCGATTGAGGAAGTCGAGTACTCGCAGGTGGATCGCGTTCGCGTGGAGTCGCCATCGCCAGTCCAGATTTATGCGGACGGGGAATACGTCTGTGAAACACCGGTGGAAATTGGAATTGAACGCGCCGCGCTTCGGGTCATTGTTTGAGTTCAGGAAAATCGAACGGGCCGTCCGCTAAAATTTCAGCGTTGCCGCGGTTTATCCCGTGACCATCAATCGGTGGAATGCGCCATGGATGCAGGGGACTTTCGTCGGATTGCACTCAGCCTCGAGGGGGCGGAGGAAGGCTCCCACATGGGAGCGGCTGACTTCCGCGTAGGAGGCAGAATCTTCGCCACGCTCGCCTCGCAAAAGCAGGGCTATGGGAATCTGATGCTCACACCCGAACAGCAGGCGGAATTTGTCTCGGAGTTACCAGAAATTTTCCTGCCCATTCCGGGTGGATGGGGGAAGATGGGAATGACCCACATTCGCCTCGCAGAAGCAAACGAGGATATCTTGACCGGCGCCCTGCGTACAGCGTGGCGGCTCCGGATAGAAAAGAATGGCAAGCCGAAAAAGAAAAAAGCCCCTTCACGACGCCGCTAGACTCGCGGGATTAACCAGCCGCGACTGCTAAGAGTCTCGAAGCAGCGGTCGCTGGAGGTAGGTCGTCCGTACCGTCGTGACGGGATCTTCCAACTTCGCATCGGCGCGCCGGCGTCCGATGACGCGCATGTAACCAAGCCAGTTTCCCTGATCGGCTTCGACCGCGCGGATCTCTGCCAGATTCTCCGGCGCCACCACCAATTGCCATTGCAGCCATAGGCGCCAGCCTTCTTCCATGGAGTCGGCCAACTCAATATCCAGAATTCCGCTTTTTTCCCAGTGCCGCCGCCACCAGCCCGCGGAGTGGAGGCACGACATATTCGGCTCCCACCAGTCCTTTAAAGCATCGGGAACGGGGCCGTCGAACTCGCGCAGCAGTGCCGCCCCCGCGATTCCAATTAGGCCCCCCGGCTTCACAAAGCGCGCCAGGTAGTTCAAATAGTTGTCGTCGGTCCCGTAATAAGGGATTGAGTCGATGGAAACAATGGCATCAAAGAAATCGGCCGCGAAGGGAAGTGACCGGGCATCCGCATGGATAGGAAAAACGCCCTCAGCAACGTCAAGTCCCGCGTCGGCAATTCTCTGCCGGTTTTCCGCCGGACTGAACCACAAATCAGTAGCCCACACCTGGACGTCAAACTCGCGCCGCAGAAATATCGACGACATGGCCCGTCCGCAGCCCAGATCCAGGACGCGCATGCCCGGCTTCAGATCCATCGCGGTCGCCAGCCACTCCGTCACCCACAGCGTATTCGCGCCGCTACTGGCCGAGGCCAGCACCCAATCCGGATGGTAGCGGTTCGAACGCGGGAAACGGTCGGTTATCAGGCGGGTATCCAAATCAGCATCACCTTTCGTCAACTCAATCGAATCGGGATCGATCCTGGTCAGCTATGCCAATGTTGACGAAGGAGCAATTCCCCTGGAACAGAGTTCGGCCCGAAAGTGTTACCCATGTAGCCGGTACATTCTGTTCCCTATGTCTCCGGAACGGACAAGACTCTTCTGGTGGGCCCGCTAGGACTTGAACCTAGAACCAACAGATTATGAGTCTGCTGCTCTAACCATTGAGCTACGGGCCCCTTCGAGCTTTTTCAATCTTACACATTCTCGGCGCTGTGTCGTTCGCTTGCCAGTCAAGAAATTCAGGGTGCCACGCACTCCAAAGCGGTTACTACGGTCATGCGCAGCCTGCGGCGGTGTCGGGGTATTCTCTTAACATAGACTCGGTTGCCCATGAAAAAGCTGCGATTCCTGCTCTCCCTGACCAACGACGACAACGACTACCAGATTGAGCAGGCTTCGTCTGCCCGGGCGGCGGCGCTCAAACTGGGGGTTGAGGTCGAGATCATCCATGCCAAAAATGACGGCATCGTGCAGAGCCAGCAGTTGCTGGATCGTATCCAGTCCTCGACCAATCCGCGGCCCAATGCCATTTTGTTCGAACCGGCGGGTTCCACAGCGCTTCCGCAGGTTGCGCGGGCGGCGGTGGCAGCGGGGATTGGCTGGGTGGTGCTCAACCGCGACGTGGACTATATCGCCGATCTGCGCCGGCAATTCCAGGTCCCGGTGTTCGCCATCACTTCGGACCACGAGGAAATCGGCCGCATCCAGGGACGCCAGCTTTCAGCTTTGCTGCCAGAGGGAGGCTTGGTCCTCTACGTTCAGGGCCCCAGCGAAAGCTCCGCCGCCAAGCAGCGGCACTTCGGCACTCTGGAAGCCAAGCTGGAGAGCATCCAACTGCGGGTTCTAAAAGCGCAGTGGAGCGAGTCCAGCGCCTACAAGTCGGTCAGTTCGTGGCTGCGCCTTTCGACTTCGCGCGACAACCAGATTGCGGCGGTTTGCGCCCAGGATGACTCCATGGCCATTGGAGCCCGCAAGGCGTTCGAGGAATGCTTTGGGCAAAAACGTGAACAGTGGGAGCGGATTCCGTTCCTCGGCTGCGATGGTCTCCCCAAGACCGGCCAAGAGTGGGTGCGCAGCGGATTGTTAGCCGCTACGGTCTCGATCCCGCCCAACGCAAGCAACGCGATGGAGTTGCTGATAAAAGCGATCCAGACCGGAATGCAACCCCCCGACCGCACCTTCACGCCGTCCCGATCGATCCCCGAGATGGAAGCACTCCAGAAGAGAGCATTGCGGGCGCGAGCGCCCGGGCGCTGATCCGGCTCTCCTAGAACCGCAACTTCACTGCCTCGGACAAAAATTTCAGCAGCGGAGTCATTTTGCGCGCCGCGCGCAGGAAGTCTTCCAGAAAACGCCCGCTGCACACCTGCGCTTGCGACAAATCAACACTGGCGACGAAATCCTTACGTTTGAGATCTTCGATCAGTGGGTGATCTGCGGAGTAGCCGCGCGGCGGACGGGTTAGCGTGTCGCCACCGAGTTGAAGGCCACGCTTGGCGGCGCGCCATTCCGCCTGCTTCCAGGCGATCGCATCACGGATTCGCGCCAGTGAACGCGGATCCGGCTGCCAGGTCCCTCCCGCCAGAAAGCATCCTTTCGGCTCAAGATGCAAATACAGACCGGGACCGTGCACAGCCTCCGTCGCCGAGGCATGCCAGAAGTTCATTCCGGCGTGAGTCTTGTAGGGACTCTTGTCTTTGGAGAAGCGGACGTCGCGGTAAATTCGAAACAGCGATCCGCCATTCGGCTTGGGATCGGCAACCAGCCAGGGGCTGACATCGCGCAGCCGCAGTTGCAGATCGGTGATGAAGCGCAGGCCGGGCTGGCGCACGAACTCTTCAAATTCGGGACGATGTTTCAGAAACCAGGCGCGCCGGTTGTTCCGTCGCAACTGCGTCAGAAACTGAAAGAGCTTGGGATTGAAGTACGCCTGCGCCATCTACTGCACTGGAGTAGGCGGCGTGGGGGCAGCGGTGCCGGCGGCGGCGCTGATCGCGCTGTGGTTGACCAGATCCTTCAACTCCTTACTGGGCTTGAAGAACGGGATCTTTTTGGCTGGCACTTCCACACGCTCGCCAGTCTTGGGGTTGCGTCCCACGCGCGGCTTGCGCTGCCGGGTACGGAAACTTCCAAAACCGCGAATCTCGATCTTGTCGCCCACGCGCAGCGAGCGCACGACGCTGTCAAAGATCGTCTCTACAATCACTTCGCTGTCTTTGCGGGTTAACTCGGCCAGCCGGGACACTTCTTCGATCAGGTCCGCTTTTGTCATATGCCTTTCGCTCCCTTGGGGGTAGGGTTTCCTGCCCGGGCCAATGGCGCCCCCTGAGCCGGAGGCTGCCGTTCCCTATAACCTTCTCAAATTTCAGGGGTTCTGTGCAAGTGGGGAGCGAAATACCCTATTTCCACAGGTAGTAGAAACCGATTTCCTGGTCCAGCAGCTTTTCTCTGGTCGGCAGGTAGTCGGAAACATCCCCAAAAAGCAAGTCCAGCCCCGAACGCCTCTCTTTGGGTGGATAAACCAGCGAGGGCTCGCCCTTGATTCCAACCGCTTTGGCGGTATCTTTCACGGCGTCTTCGAAATCGGCGATCTGATCCACCAGATTCAACGAATATGCCTGGTCCCCAGTCCAGACTTTGCCGTTGGCGAGGAGACGAATCTCGGATTCTTTGCGTTTCCGTCCATCGGCCACTGCCTGAATGAACTGCGTGTGCATGTTGTCGATCATGCCCTGGAGATATTCCTTCTCCGCCGGCGTCATCTCGCGCGCCGGGTTGCCGGTGTCCTTGAATTCTCCGGCCTTCAGGGTGATGCTCTTCAGCTTGGCCCACTGCAGCAACTCGCCATAGTTCACCCATTGTGCGATTACGCCAATCGAACCCACGATGCTGCCCTTGTCGGCGTAAATCTTGTCGCTGGCGGAGATTACGTAGTAAGCGCCGCTCGCGCCCACAGTTTCGATCGAGGCCACGATGCGTTTTTGCTTGGCGTCGTGGATACGCTTCACTTCGCGATAAATTTCTTCGGACGCCGCCACTCCGCCACCAGGAGAATTGACATGGAGAATGATGGCTTTGATGGAATCATCGTCGGCAAACTTCTTCAGCTGGGAAACGACCTGCTTGGGCGACAGGATGACGCCCTCCAAATCGACCACGCCGATCTTGTCGCCAAACCCGCCAAACGACGCCTCATCGTTGCCGCCGAAGCTGACATACACCAGCGTGAAGACCGCTACCACGAAGAGCAGAAATGCGCCGCCTCCGAAAAGCAGCCAAAGCCAGACTCGCGAACGCCGTTGCTCCGACATAATTAGAGAAGTGTAGCACCGGAGGGAAGGGCGAAGTCAGAAGTTAGAAGTCAGATTGCAGAAGTAGAAACCCTGGGGAGGATTTTCTGTGATACCTGTCAACATTGCGGCGGCTAACGGTTCTACTTCTGCAATCTGACTTCTAACTTCTGACTTCCGCGCGACGTACAATCAACCGAGCCATGTCCCCCGCCCGCGACCCCATCGAACTCGAAGTGTTCAAGAACCTCTATCACTCGATTGCCGAGGAGATGGGGGCGGCGCTGCGACGAACTTCTTTTTCTCCGAATATCAAGGAGCGGCGCGACTACTCGTGCGCCGTATTCGATTCCGCGGGCCGAGTCATTGCCATGGGCGATCACATGCCGGTGCATCTCGGATCGATGCCCATGTCGGTCGCCGCCGCGGTTGAGCATTGTCCGATGGAGCCGGGGGATATCGTGATGCTCAACGACCCCTTTTGCGGTGGCACGCATCTTCCGGACATCACTCTGGTCATGCCGGTTTATGTGCAGAAGATCAAGAGCGAACACAAAGTCAAAGGCAGCGGGCGGGGGCGCCCGCTCTACACGAAACCTGATTTTTATGTGGCTTCGCGGGCTCATCATGCCGATGTCGGTGGAACTTATCCCGGTTCGATGGGGCCGTGCCGCGAAATCTATCAAGAAGGATTCCGCATTCCCCCAGTAAAGATAATGCGCGGAGGAAAGATCGTGGCCGATGTGCTGGCTCTCCTGCTGAACAATGTCCGCACACCGGAGGAACGGGAAGGCGACCTGGGCGCGCAGATCGCTGCCTGCCAGACGGGGGCGCGAAGGCTCGGCGAAATCTGCATGCGCTACGGATTGGCTCGCACCCAGCGCGCCGCCAGCGAACTGCTCGACTACTCGGAAGCAATGATACGCAGCTTTCTGAACACCGTCCCGCCCGGCGTCTACTCTGCAGAGGACTTTCTCGACGACGACGGTGTCGACGAGAAGCCAGTACGCATTAGTGTCACCATCAAAGTTTACGCAGTGAAAAAGTCCAGAGTAGAGGCGCGGCGTGTCGCGACGCCGTCTGCGCTGAACAAGAAGCCCCAAGTCACGATCGACTTCACCGGCTCCGACCCGCAAGTTCAAGGCGCGATCAACGCGGTGGAAGCGATCACTGCGTCCGCTTGCTTCTACGTCTTCCGCTGCCTTCTGCGCGAAGACATCCCCGCCACGGCCGGGCTGATGCGTCCGATCAAAGTCATCGCTCCTGCCGGCACAGTCGTGAATGCGCGGCCTCCGGCGGCAGTCGCGGGTGGCAACGTCGAGACGTCGCAACGCATTGTGGACGTGCTCCTGAAAGCCCTCGCGCAGGCGATTCCGGATCGCATACCCGCTGCCGCCTCCGGCACGATGAACAACCTCACGATCGGCGGAATTGATCCTCGAACCGGAGAGCCATTTGCGTACTACGAAACCATCGCCGGAGGCATGGGTGCGCGTCCAACCAAAGATGGCGTATCGGGGGTGCACACTCACATGACGAACTCGCTGAACACTCCCGCCGAAGCGCTTGAGTACGCCTACCCCGTGCGGCTGCGGCAATACTCTTTCCGACCGGAAAGCGGCGGACATGGCCTCCATACCGGCGGCGATGGGATTGTCCGCGAAATCGAAGTACTCACAGATGCCCAAGTCACCTTGCTCGCCGACCGCCGCTCACGCGGCCCCTATGGCCTGGCAGGTGGGGCCGACGGTGCTTCCGGACGAACTGTCATTGTGCACCTGGATGGTTCAGAAGAAGAATTGCCCGGCAAGACCAGCGTTCGTCTGCGTTCTGGAGAGAGAGTGCGGGTGGAGTCTCCTGGCGGCGGTGGCTGGGGTGTTTGATTTTGGGAACGCAGCGGTTACCGCTGAGGATGCATACAACTGATTAGGGCCGCCGCTACACTCGGCTGCTACTAGTTCCTGCCGCTTTTCGCTAGAATTCTTATTCAGGCTTTTTCGGGAGTTATCAACGATGAGAGTCGTGCGTCCGGTTGTTCTAGCGGTCCTGATTGCAGGCGCGTTCTTTTATTTCACTACCTACCGGAGCAGCCGGTTGCAGCCTGCCAGCGCGGTCAGCCAACCGGCCAAACTCGAGATCACCGAAGCCGCCGCCGGCGGATCGGATCCCTTCGACGCTGAAGAGCAGAACAACATCAACGTTTATCGCAAGAACATCGCCTCGGTCGTCAACATTACCTCGCGAGTAATGACCCTCGACTTTTTTTATGGACTGGTGCCGCAAGAAGGACAGGGGACGGGATTCATCATCGACAAAGAAGGCCACATCGTCACCAACTACCACGTGATCGCCGAAGCGCGGCAAGTCGAAGTGACCCTGCACAACCGCAAGAAATACAAGGCCACGATCGTCGGGACGGACCGGGCGCACGACCTGGCCGTGATTCAGATCAAGGCGCCTGACCTGTTTCCAATGACCCTTGGCGATTCCACCAATCTTCAGGTCGGACAGAAGGTCTATGCCATCGGCAACCCGTTTGGTCTTAACGGCACGCTCACGCGCGGCATCGTCAGTTCGATACGGCAGGTGGAAGAGCCCGACGGCATGGTGATCGAAGAAGCGATCCAGACCGACGCCGCCATCAACCCCGGCAACTCCGGCGGACCGCTGCTCAACTGGCACGGAGAGGTGATTGGTATTAATACGATGATCGCGTCCAACGTCGGCCAAAGCGCCGGCATCGGCTTTGCGATCCCGATCAACACCGCCAAGGCTGTTTTGAATGATCTGGTGACCATCGGCCGCGTTCGCCGTCCCGCCCTCGGCGTGCGAACGATCCCCATCTCCGGAGAACTCGCAAACGAGATGAACCTCGCCGCCGACTACGGATTGCTGATCGTGCAAGCCGTGCCGGGCGGCGCCGCCGATCGAGCTGGGTTGCGCGGCGGCACTGAGCGCGCGTACCTGGGCAACATCCCCATCATGATTGGCGGCGACTTGATCGTCGCTGTTGAGGGAAAAAGGATTGAGAGCCAGCAAGACCTGGCCCAGGTGATGAACAATCACCGTGCTGGAGACTCTGTGACCGTCACCATCTACAGGAACAAGAGAAAGATGGACGTCAAAGTGGTTCTGGGCGAGGCGCGGGAGCAGGTGTAGCGTGGTGCGTCAAGAATCGGATTTGGCGTCAGCTGCAGGTTTGACTCGAGCAATTGCGCTAAGCTAGCCTCAAAGGTTCCAACTACGACGGCGCACCCGTCTGAATGCGCATTCAATTCAAATCACTGACCGCTTTCTGCCTTTTTGCGCTGCTTCCCGGCAGCCTGGCTGCGGCCCCGTTTCGTCCCGTTCACGCGCCGCATGCGATGGTCGCGAGCGTACACGAGCTGGCATCGCGCGCCGGAGTCGAGGTCATGCAAGCTGGCGGCAACGCAGTGGACGCCGCCGTGGCCACTGGGTTTGCGCTCGCTGTGGTCCATCCGCAAGCGGGCAATCTCGGTGGAGGTGGGTTTCTGCTGCTGCGGAAAGCGAATGGCGAAGTCCACTTCGTCGACTTTCGCGAAAAGGCGCCCTCTGCCGCGAGCCAGAACATGTATCTCGACGCCCAGGGCAACGTGATCGAAAACGCCAGTTTGGTCGGCTACAAAGCAATTGGCGTCCCCGGCTCGGTCGCCGGACTCGTCTACACCGAGAAAAAATACGGCAAGCTCTCGCTCGAAAAAGTGATGGCTCCGGCAATCAAGCTTGCGCGCGACGGCTTCGCCCTTGCCTGGGAAGACGCCCAAGATCTGCGCGACGACGACCTTGCCAAGTTCCCCGCATCGAAGCGCATCTTTCAGCGCGACGGCAAATATTATCAGCCAGGCGAGACTCTGAAGCAGCCGGAACTCGCCCGCACGCTGGAGCGGATTGCAAAAAATCCGGATGACTTCTATCACGGCGCCATGGCCCGCGAACTCGCCGCCGCCGTAGCGAAAGGTGGAGGCCTCATTACTGCCGACGACCTCGCGAACTACGAAGTGAAAGAGCGCGAGCCGATTCGCGGGACCTATCGCGGCTACGACATTATCAGCGCTCCTCCTCCATCTTCGGGCGGGATCGCGCTGGTCGAAATCCTCAATATTCTGGAAGGCTTCGACCTGGCGAAACTCGGCAACCGCTCCGCGCAATCGATCCACCTTACGGTGGAAGCGTTTCGCCGAGCTTTCTACGATCGTGCCGAATTTTTGGGCGACCCCGACTTCGCGAAAATTCCTGTCCCGCAGTTACTCGACAAGCGTTACGCCGAAGCCTGGCGCGAGTCCATCGACCCCAACCGTGCCAGCCCCAGCACGGACCTGAAGCGTCCCACCATCTTCAACGAACTCGAGCGCGTTGCCGAATTCCATCCCTTGGCGATCCGCGAACCAACCAATACAACCCATTTCTCGGTGGTAGATTCCGAAGGCAACGCCGTCGCCGTTACCACCACGCTCAACGACTCGTTCGGATCGCGCGTCACCGCCGAAGGCCTCGGCTTCCTCCTCAACGACGAAATGGACGACTTCACGTCCAAGCCGGGCGTGCCCAATACCTACGGACTGATCCAGGGCCCGGCCAACGCCATCGGCCCCGGCAAGCGCCCGCTCTCGGCCATGACGCCGACGATCGTCCTCAAAGATGGAAAGCTTTTCCTCGTTCTCGGCACCCCCGGTGGTCCGACCATCATTACTACGGTCGCGAATATCCTGATGGGTGTGGTGGACTATGGCTTGGATATTCAGGAATCCGTCAACGCGCCAAGGGTGCACAATCAGTGGCTCCCCGACGTAATTGCGGTGGAAGACCGCCTCTCTCCCGATACAATGAATCTGTTGCGTTCCAAAGGACACACGTTGAAGGTCCTGCACGCCTGGGGTGACGGAGAATGCATCATGGTCGACCCCAAGACCGGCGAGCGCCTGGGCGCCAGCGACGGACGCAATAACGGGAAAGCGGTGGGCTACTGATGCAGAGAGCCGTCTCAACCTACATTTATGTAAAAGAACGGTTGCACCCGGGCCTGCTCGATGAGCTCGTCAAAGCCGGCGCGCAGGCGATCGAGATTTTCGCCGCGCGGCAGCACTTCGATTACGCCAACCGCAAACAGCACATCCGCGAAATTGCGGACTGGTTTAAATCGACCGGCATTCCCCTGAACTCGGTCCACGCTCCGTTGTATTCCGACTACGAATGGGGACGCACCGGCTCGCCTCCGGTAAATGTGGCTTCGCCGGACCGCGCGGGGCGCATCGAAGCCATGGACGAAATCAAGCGTGCTCTCGAAATCGCCGAGCAGATTCCATTCCGCTTCCTGGTGCAGCACATTGGAAACCAGAACGAAGAGTTCGACGAAAAGAAATTCGAAGCCGCCATGACGTCGATCGAGCACCTGCGCGCCTTCGCCAAGCCGCTGGGTGTGAAGATTCTGATCGAGAACATACCGAACGAACTGTCGACGCCCGAACGGCTGGTCGAGTTCATTCAGACCTCGCATTTCGACGACGTGGGCGTCTGCTTCGATTGCGGCCATGCTCACATGATGGGCGGGGTGCCCGAAGCCTTTGCAACCCTGAAAAAACACATCTGCTCCACCCACGTCCACGACAATAACGCCGACAAAGACACGCACCTGTGGCCGGGCAAGGGTACGATTAACTGGAAAGAGACGATGGAATTGCTACGTACTGCCCCGCAGACTCCGCCCTTGCTTCTCGAAATCGATGGCGAAGAAAAGAAAAGCCCGAGCGCGGATGTGACTGCGACGTTCCGGACGCTGGAAGATTCGTAATACGAGTTCTCAGTTCCCGGTTCTCAGTTCTCAGTGAAAGCTTCCGGGCTGGAATTGGCAGAAGTGAATTGGTTTCACTGAGAACTGAGAACCGGGAACTGAGAACTCCCCACTCGAACCTATGTCCGCACCCATCAGTACCATCGCAGAAATCGGCAAGCACGAAGGCCACGCGGTTACGATCCGCGGCTGGCTCTACAACCTGCGCGAGAGCGGGAAGTTGCTGTTCCCGCAATTTCGCGACGGCTCCGGTGTCATTCAGGGCGTGGTGCCCAAGAATGCCGTACCGCCCGAGGTGTTCGACGCTATCAAAGGACTCACGCAGGAATCGAGCGTGATCGTTGAAGGCAAAGTCCGCGCCGATAAACGTGCCCCCGGCGGCTACGAACTCGATGTGTCGAACGTGCAGGTAATCCAGCGCGTCTCCGAATCCGACCCCTATCCCATCACGCCGAAAGAGCACGGCACCGACTTCCTCATGGAGCATCGCCATCTCTGGCTGCGCTCGTTGCGCCAGGCGGCGATTCTGCGAGTGCGTGCGGAGATCATTCGCGCTGCCCGCGACTTCTTCGACGGCAACGGCTTCACCCTCACCGATCCGCCCATCATCACTCCCGCTGCCTGTGAAGGGACAACTACGCTTTTTCCCGTCGACTACTTCGAGGAAGAAGCGTTCTTGACTCAGTCGGGCCAGCTCTACATCGAGGCCACCGCGATGGCGTTGGGCAAGGTGTATTCGTTCGGACCGACGTTCCGCGCGGAAAAATCAAAGACCCGCCGCCACCTCACCGAATTCTGGATGGTCGAGCCTGAAGTCGCCTACGGCACGCTCGACGACATGATGGAACTCGCCGAAGGCCTGCTTGAGTTTTCTCGTAAAGCGCTGCCTCGAACGCCGCCGCCCCGACCTGCAAACTATCGGACGCGACATCGCCAAGCTGGAAAAAATCGAGGCTCCGTTTCCACGGATCACCTACGACGAGGCCGTCAAGAAACTTCAGGAAGGCCATGCGCAGGGCGCGCTCGAAAACAGATTCGAATACGGCGGCGACCTCGGCTCCCCCGACGAAACCTA
Source organism: uncultured Acidobacteriota bacterium (assembly GCA_963799305.1). Taxonomy (GTDB): domain Bacteria; phylum Acidobacteriota; class Terriglobia; order Terriglobales; family Acidobacteriaceae; genus Acidiflorens. The sequence goes on from CAWCWX010000015.1 coordinate 50,608, forward strand.
TTTGTCATCGCAATACGACAAGCCCGTCATGGTGCATCGTTATCCGGCGAGCGTGAAAGCGTTCTACATGGAGCCCGATCCCGTACGGCCGGAACTAGCGCTCTGCGTCGACGTGCTGGCACCCGAAGGCTACGGCGAAATCATCGGCGGATCGCAGCGTATGGCTTCGCATGAACTATTGCTGAAGCGCATCCACGACCACAATCTGCCGGAAGAAGCGTTCAAGTGGTATCTTGACCTCCGCAAGTACGGCAGCGTTCCGCATAGCGGCTTCGGCATGGGCATCGAGCGAGCAGTAGCATGGATCTGCGGGTTAGAACATGTGCGGGAAACGATTCCGTTCCCGCGAATGCTGCACAGACTGTATCCATAGAGTTCTCAGTTCCCGGTTCTCAGTTCTCAGAAACACCTGCGAACCAACAAGAGTCTGGGAGTGCTGAGAACTGAGAACCGGGAACTGAGAACTGATTTTTATGGTTCACACGACACGAGCATCTTTCTCCAGCGTTACTCCCCGGCAGATTCGGGTGATTGGCGTTCCTCTCGATCTGGGCCAGAACCGGCGCGGGGTTGATATGGGTCCGTCGGCGGTTCGCGTGGCTGGGCTCGAAGCGCGACTGGAAGCGATTGGACATCATGTGGAAGACGCCGGCAACATCTCGGTTGCCATCCCAGAGCAGAAAAAAGAGGGAGCCGCGCACGCGAAATTTCTCAAGGAGATAACCGCCACCTGCACCAAAGCCGCAGATCTGGTTTTGAAAACTCTCGAAGCCGGCAAAGTCCCGATGGTGCTGGGCGGTGATCACTCGATTGCGGCCGGAACTGTGTCTGGCGTAGCCGAATTCTACCGTCGGCAGAACCAGAAAATCGGTCTGATCTGGATCGACGCCCACACCGACATGAACACCCCCGACTCTTCGCCAAGCGGCAATGTCCACGGCATGCCGCTCGCGTCGATCATGGGACTACCGCCGCTCGAACTGGGCAAGATTTACGATTTTTCGCCCAAGGTACAACCGGAAAACTGTGTTCTGGTGGGCGTTCGAGATGTAGACAATTTCGAAAAAGAGAACATCCGCAAAGCCGGCGTCGAAGTCTTCACCATGCGCGACATCGACGAACGCGGCATGCGCTCGGTGATGGAAGAAGCTCTCCGACTCGCCGGACGCGGCACCGCCGGCTATCACGTCTCCCTCGATATGGATTGGATCGACCCCGAAGACGCCCCCGGCGTCGGCACACCGGTGTGGGGGGGGGCGACGTATCGCGAGGCTCACCTCGCAATGGAAATCATCGCCGATCATGGACGCATGTTAAGTTTTGAGATTGTGGAAGTGAATCCCGTCATCGACGAACACAACCAGACCGCCGACCTTGCGGTGGAACTCTCGCTGTCTGCCTTTGGCAAGAAAATCCTGTAGCGGATTCCGAAACCACAGAGGTCACGGGGAACTGCTCCCCCCGTGACCCCTGTGGTTAAGCTCTTGACTTCGGCTAGCAGCGAGAACGCTACTGCGTTTTCGTCTTCACCGCGTCCCCGGTCTTGAAGCCGGTCCCCGAAACCACCGAGCACACGGAAGAAACATCGTCGACGTCGGTAACTTTCACCATGCCGATCGGCGTACTCATGCGCCGCAAAACTTTCCCGGTGGCCGGATCCTTGATCTCCCGGCTGACGCGCTCGACGCTAAGTTGGTCGCCAACCTTCACACCCGCCTTGGAGCCAACATTCAGGATGACCTGTCCACCGTCGACGGCCGCCACCAATCCTTCGACCACGATCGTCCGGGCGACGAGTTTGTCCTTATCGGCAATCACGCCGGCGCTCATCTGCTCCACTGCCGATTTCACCGCTTCGCCAATGATGGTGTTCTGAAAGTCGCTGCTGCCGAAATCGACGCCGCCGGCGCCGAATCCGTGCCAGTTCCCTCCTCCGCCGACCAGCGAAGTGCTGGACCGCTGCGATTCGCCTTTGCCTTCGGCTACCCCCAGAATTTCACCGGTGTCGATATCGACAATCCGGGCATCCAGGCCGACGATTGCCTTGGTATTGGAGTGTTTGAATCCACCGAGGCCAAAACCGCCAAATCCTCCTCCTCCTCCTCCCACTCCGGTCTTCTTGGTGTCATTGCCGAACTCGGTGATGCTGCCCACGATGATCGCGTCGACGCCCAGCAGTTTGCCCAGCTTGGCAGCTGAATTCGGATTGGCGCGATCGCTGTTGGAAAAATTCTGTTCCGCCAGAATCTTGTCCATTGCCTTGCGCTCGATGACGGAGTACGAGCCGTCCTTGACCAGATATTTCACCAGCAGATCCGAAATGCCCTTGCCGATGTCCACGTCCTGGCCGAAGATTGCGGCCACATTGGAATGTACGGTTGCGTAGTCAAAATCGAAAATGGCGACCCGCTTCTTGCGTGCGGGCGCGGGAGCCTCCTGTGCCATCGCCGGACCGACCCAGGTCGTGGACAGGATCGCCAACACAGCTGCCGCGAATAAAGCTTTTTTCATGTCGAATTCCGCCTTCCAAAAATTCAGGAAAGACACCTTAAAAACCGGCCCTTCCCCCTTGCCCAGCGAGGCTAAACGCCTCGTTATTGGTTGTCAACCCAACAGATTGGGGGGAGGGGGCACTTTTGTGCGTTGGCTTTGTTGGGATTAGGTCTCGATCCACGGCGACGACAGGCAACACCAACGGCAACGGACCATAGTGTCTGTCCCACACCAAACTGGTTGCTTGACGCCAACCGAGTCCACCGCCAAACTAAAACGGCATGGCAAGAACTCGAGTTGGTATCCTGTTCGGCGGACGCAGCGGCGAACACGAAGTATCGCTGCTCTCGGCCGCGTCGGTGCTAAAGGCAATCGACAAATCAAAGTACGAAGTCGTACCCATCGGCATCACCAAAGACGGCCGCTGGGTCACGGCGGAATACGCCGAGAGACTGCTTCAAGGCGAGTCCTCAGGCCAGAATCGGTCCACACAAAACCTGCGAGCGGGAGATCCGGGAGAAACTCCCAGCGCCGCTGTACTGGCACAGGGCGAATCCGTCATCGTGCCGCCCGAACCGGTTCATCGCGATGAAGGCATGGCCCCGTTCCGCATCGAGGCTTCGGCCCTTCGCCGTACTTCCGACCGCGCCATCAACGTTGATGTAATCTTCCCCGTCTTGCACGGCACTTTCGGCGAAGACGGCACCATCCAGGGTCTCCTCGAACTGGCTGACATTGCCTACGTCGGCGCGGGGGTTTTGGGCTCGTCCGCCGGCATGGACAAGGACATCATGAAGTCCCTGTTCCGCGCCGCCGGCCTGCCGATCGTGAAGCACGTTACGGTGCTGCGCGGCCAGTGGGAGCGCGAGCCGAAGAAAGTCCAGAAACTGGTCGAGAGCAAGCTGAAATATCCCGTCTTTGTGAAGCCGGCGAATCTGGGATCGTCAGTGGGAATTTCGAAAGCTCACGGCCGAAAGGAACTCGGACCCGCCATCGAAGAAGCAGCGAAGTTCGACCGTAAGATCGTGATCGAAGAAGGGGTCGGCGGCAAGAATCGCAAAGCCCGCGAGATCGAATGTTCGGTTTTAGGAAACGACGATCCCAAAGCCTCTGTCGCTGGCGAGATTGTCCCTTGCAAGGAGTTCTACGACTACGACGCCAAGTATCTCGACGAAGGTTCGGAGTTGGTAATTCCCGCCAAACTCTCGAAGACAGAGATGAAGAAGGTACAAACCCTCGCTATCGCCGCCTTTCAAGCTGTCGACTGCTCCGGCCTCGCCCGCGTTGACTTCCTCATGGATCCTAAAACCCGCAAGCTTTTCCTGAACGAGATCAACACCATGCCGGGATTCACCTCCATCAGTATGTATCCCAAACTATGGGCGGCGTCGGGTGTGAGTTATCCGGAACTGATCGGCAGGCTGATTGAGCTGGGTTTGGAGCGGCACGCGGACAAGAAGCGGAATCAGTACAGTCGATGATGACGGATCTCCGGAGGGAGGAGTTTCTTTTCCGTGATCAGGGCGCGGTCACTCACCTACGCCCTGCTTCCAACCGCCTCACATTTTCGATGTACTGCTCGCAGTCAAACTTCTTTGAAGTGCTGGCGTACGACATGTAGCGGATCTGCCCGAACACTGGCCGCTCGAACCAGGGCCGGTCGTGCTTGCCGACGATGGCCCAGGCGATTCCCGCATATCCGTTAGGATCGCGGCCGTCGAGTTCATAGCGATCGTTGAGCCAGACCGCGCGTTGATATGCGACTGCAACCGACGGACTCCACTCCAGAATTTTCTTCGCCCAGTACATGCGCACGTAGTTGTGCATCCATCCCGACAAGACCATCTGTTTCTGCGCCGCGTTCCAGAGAGGGTCCTGCGTTTCCGCGTGCTCGAGTTGTTCCTCGCTGTAAACCACCGAGCGCGGATCCCCCGAGTGCAGAGCAAACGACCGGTCCGCCCAAGGCTCCAGGCAGGCCAGCGAGTCATAGTGCGGGTTGTAGCGGACGAAGTTCACGGCCAGTTCGCGACGCACAATCAATTGCTCCAGAAAGGCCTGCTTCGCGGCTTCTGGCGCAGAGGATTCCTGGACGGCGCGCGCGATCGTCAGCGGACCGATGTGTCCAAAGTGAAGGTATGGCGACAGGCGGCTGGTTCCAGAGAACTCGGGATGATTCCGCGTATCCGGATAGTTTCGCAATCCGTATTGAGTGAAGTCGGCGAGTACGCGCAGAGCCTGCCGGGTTCCACCTTGCCAGTTTTCGATCACCGAAACGGAGCGATCGAGCGGCCAGCCCGCGGTGAAATCCTCTTGATCCGAAAGTGATTGCAGAGTTCGCGGCCTCTCCCACGCAATCCGCGCTTTGACTCTCTTGGCCGCTACTAGAAACTGCGGCAACAATTCCAGTAATCGCGGACGAATGGTGCGCGCGGCATAATGTTCTCTGCCCAGCAGCCACGATGGCACGATCACATCGGCATCCACGGTCCAGAGAGGAACCTTCAAAGCCCGGCCGGCGCGAACCCGCCATTGCTCGGTTTCCCGCAGCGGATTTTCGTCGCCCACTACAATTGCCGCCCGAGCCTGCTGGCAAAACTTGATCAGACTATGATCCGGCCACGCCCGCAGCACAAAGCCCACTCTGCGTTTGGAAAGTTCTTTCCGGATATCCGGAATGCCGGACGCGAGAAAGCGGTAGTGACGCAGATTCGCGTGCGGATAAAAAGGCATGGGCGCAAAGAACGCGACCACCGGCTTGCCCAGTTCGTTGCCCAACTTGATGGCCACGTCCAGGGCGGGGTTGTCCAAAGCCCGTTGCGCGCGCTGCATCCAGTAGACCACGCATGCGCCTTCTGGATCCGGCGCTCCGGAGGTCCGCACCGTGATGCGGGGGTCGAGACTGATCGATTCCATTCCCATTTGCAAATAGACGAGGGGAGAACGTTCCCGCGTTCTCCCCTGCCTTCCCAAGGCTTTCAGTTAACGAGCGCGAGCCGTAGCCGCCTCGTGTCCCCAACGCTGTTGAATGGCCTTGAAGGAGACGGCATCGTAAAGCGCCGCCAGACCAACCAGTCCATATACGACCGAGCTGAGCGCCGACGTTTCTCCGAATTTCATGCCGAAAATCGCCGCCACCAGGTCAAAGTGCGCCACCGCCACCAGACCCCAGTTCACTCCGCCCACCACCAGAAGCACTGCTGCGACCACATCTAACGTTTTCATTGTTTCCTCCAGGAGTTAGTTTTTGGGTATGAGCACGGTGTCGATCACGTGGATCACGCCGTTTGAAGCCATAATGTCGGCCTTCACCACCTTGGCGTCGTTGATCATGACGGTGCCGCCATCGACCGCCACGCTCACGTCTTCGCCGTTCAGGGTTTTCGCCGAAGTGAGTTTCACCACCTGGGCCGCGGTCACGTCGCCCGCGACCACGTGGTAGAGCAGAATCGCTTTCAACTTCTCCTTGTTTTCAGGCTTGAGCAGGGATTCGACCGTGCCCGCCGGAAGTTTGCTGAACGCTTCATCCGTAGGAGCGAACACCGTGAACGGCCCCTTGCCTTTCAGGGTGTCAATCAGACCCGCAGATTGCAGCGCCATCGCCAGCGTCTTGAAACTACCGGCAGCCACTGCGGTGTCGACAATGTCCTTCTTCCCGGATCCGGCTACCGCCGGAATCGCGGTGGCAAGGACGCTGAGAATCAATGCAAAACTCGTTGCTTTCACTGTATGTCTCCTGATTTCGATTTCGATCTTGAGAGTGCTTCCCGTTGCTCTTTCCTGTTGCACTCTAGCCTTGTGCTGTATTAACTATAGAGAACAACTATTTGCTCAACACGCAAAATAACAAATTTCAGCACTTCATGTGCGCGCCAGTTAAAAGTTGGGACGGTTCTGGTACTGGCGAGAAAACGGGAGGCAAGAGTGGTCAACGAAACGATTACCGAGGGACTTCGGCCCTACGGCCTGGGGGAGAAGTTGCGGACTCTGCGTCTGCGCAAGAGCATGGGATTGGTGGAACTAGGCAAGCACACCTCCTTATCGGCGGCGATGCTCTCGAAACTGGAACGCGGCAAGCTCTTTCCGACCCTCCCCACGCTGCTGCGTATCGCGATGGTGTTTGGCGTTGGTCTGGACTATTTCTTTACCGACGAACGGAAACGTCACATCGTGGCAATCGCCCGCAAGAAAGAACGCCTGCGCTTTCCTGACAATCCCGGCGCGGGCAGCATCGCTTATCATTTCGAGAGCCTGGACTTCAAAGCCCCCGAACGGAAACTGAGTGCGTTTTATGCCGAATTCCAACCGTCCTTGTCCGACAAACCGCGGCCTCACCAGCATTCGGGAGTGGAATTGCTCTATCTGATTTCAGGCAAGCTGGCGCTCACAATCGGGGCGGAGTCTTACACGCTGGAAGCCGAAGACGCGGTCTATTTCGATTCCGGAGTGCGGCACAGCTACCAGCGTGTTGGCAAAGGTCCTTGCATGGGGATCATCGTGACGGCGTGAGGACTGCGAACGGCGGAGCCCGGCGGAGAAGGGGAGGACGATTGTTTCGGGATGCGGTTCTAAATCTCGTGGCCGGCAGCTGCGTTCCGGCTGCGTTGCCGATCCAGGACTCCTTCTGAACCCGCCATTTGTTCAAGGATATTCTGTAGCCGCTTACGGCTCTCCTGGCTCTCTTCCAGGAAGCGCAGTGCAGCTCCGATACCCATATCCATGCGCACCACTTCGCCGTTGAGCGAGACTGAAGTGTGTTCCACGGAGAACGTCAGGCGGACTTGGGACTTGGGCAACAGGAGGGCGCTGGTTTCCACGTAGCAACCTCCCAGGCTGAGATTTGTCAGGATGCCCACCATGGCCCGGTCCTGGCCCGGTTGCGAGATTTCGGCGGTCAGCCGGCCCTTCGCTCGCGGATACATACGGCGGTTCTTGCGCGTGGGCTGGCTCTGCTTCTGGGTGTACATGCGGCGGTCGGCCTCGGTCAAAAGCTTCTCGGCATCGAGCCCGTCTTCCGGATACACCGATTTGCCCACACTGAGCGAGAGAATATCCTCGCCGCAGACTTCAATGCCGACCTGATGTACCAGTTCGCGCATCTGTTCCGCTTTGCGAGCGGACGCTTCCGGGGTCAGGCCGGGAGCAATGACCACAAATTCGTCTCCGCCCATGCGGGCCACGTAGTCGTATTCGCGGCTGGTCTCGCGCAGGGAATGTCCGAACAGGCGCAGGACGCGGTTGCCTTCGAGATGCCCGAAACGGTCGTTGATCTGTTTGAAACCGTCCATGTCGCTGACCATCACGGTGAGCGTGGTGTTGTCGCGTTTGCAGCGGGCGAGTTCGCGATCCAATTGCAGGAACAATGAGCGGGCGTTCGGCAAGCCGGTCAGATAGTCGGTAGTGGCGGAGCTCTCGGCCTGCTCGTACTTGAGAGCGTTCTCGATGGCCAGCGCCATCTTGGAACTTACCGCCAACAAAATGCGCAAGTGGTCAGAGGTGAAAAAATCCTTGTCGGCGTGATATAGAGCGACCACTCCGACCACGCCCTGTAATCCTTCCAAGGGCACAGCCAGGGCCGAACTGAGGGTGCTGTATTTCGAGGGGTCGTTCAAGTATCCTGGCTCGACTGAGGGATTTCCGTTCAGAATCGGCTTCAAATTCTGCGCGACCCAGCCCGACAAGCCCTGTCCGATCGGTATCCGCAACGACGCGAAGAGGCGGAAGTTGTCTCCGTTCACGTATTCGGGAACGAGTTCCTCGCCGCGACGCACGTAAATTGCGATCGCATCATACGGAGCGAGCGCGCGCAGCTTCACGGAAAAAACCGACAGAGTCTCGCCCAGGCTCAAGGAGGCTCCCAGATCCTGACTCAACTCAAACAGCGTTTGAGCCTCCTGGCGGGCGGCGGCAATCGAGCTCAAGAAGTTGCGATCGCCCACTGGCGCCGATTTGGAGGCGGTAGCGAATCCCGCCGCCGGTTCCAGTCCGCGGTCGACTTTCACCTCGGTGGACAGCTTCTGTAAACCCAGGCTCTCAATGCGGTCCCGAACCAATTGTTCGAGTTCGGAGTAACGCCGCTCCAGCACATGCACCACTTTTGGGTCAAAGGACTTGCCGGATTCTTCCTGAAGCCGGGACATGGCTTCGTCGAGGGGCAAGGCGCGACGGTATTGCCGGTCCGATGCCAGAGCGTCCAGGAAATCGACGGCGGCCAGAATGCGTGCGCCGATTGGAATCTGCGTCCCTTTCAAGCCCAGCGGATATCCGCTTCCGTCCCATTTTTCGTGGTGGGCGCGGACGATGGGCACGACCGGATACGGGAAACGGACACGTTCCAGAATCTCGGCTCCCACCACCGGATGGATCTTCATTTTTTCGAATTCTTCCGGGGTAAGCCGTCCAGGCTTGGAAATGATGTGCTCGGGAATCGCCAGCTTTCCGATGTCGTGCAACAGAGCCGCCGCCTGCAAGGCCTCCCTCTCGTCGGGGTTGACTTGCAACTCCTTAGCGACTTCGAGCGCGTAGATGCGCACCCGCTGCAAGTGATCGTGGGTGGTCTGATCTTTTGCTTCAATCGCCAGGGCCAGCGCTTCAATGGTGCGCATATGCAGGTCGGCGATTTCTTCCACGTGCCGCTTTTCGTCTTCCAGCTTTCCCAGATAGAGGCGATAGGACCGGTAGATCAGGTACACGACAGGCAAAATCAACAGCGAGGTCTGCCAGTCCGCGAAGTTGTGCAGCCAGTTGATCAGGCCGGCTACGCCAGCGCCAACCAGATAGTAGGGGAAGCTCCAGAAATAGCAGTCCGCCCAGATCCGGCGCAGCGACTTCCGTTCCGTCAGAGAGATCACGGCCGCCACGGGCACGGTGTTGGCGACGAAATACACGCAGGCGGCCAGAAATAGCAGCGTGGAAGGATTCCCGACGATCCGGTGCGACAGGGGTGCGCGATAAGCGACAAAAGTGGCGAAGATTGCGAGGGCAGTGGAACAGACGTTGAAGGCAACCTGAATCGGAGCCGGTCGCTGGCGATCCAGACATTGCACTACGACCGCGGCGCAGCCTAATGCCATGGTTTCCGAAAAACTAAGTTCCAGTACGCCCAAGCAGCAGGAAGAGAAAGTTCACCGACATGGTGCCGGTGATGCCCGGTAAATTCACTTTCAGGCGAGACGCCACGAGCGCTATCGTCAAGTAACACAGAAACTTGAGCGGGTCACGGCTCGCACCGTGCAGGACCGTATAGGTCAGCACACTTGTCCCACAAAGCACGACGACCGCGATAAACAAGCGGGCTCCGGCGTTCATCTCCCTCCACGAATGAGGGCGACTCGTCATTCTTACAGTCTCCTGCCCGGGAACACGAACTGGTCCCCAAAGACAAAGTGGGGGAAGAAGTCCATTGTTACAGGGCAGGCGGTGGGCGGCAAAGAATCTGGGCTTTGGGGGGCAAACTTCCGTAACCCATTGAGGTGACTCTTTCTTCTTGATTGTGAGCCAGTCCCTTTTTTCACTGGGGTGTTGTTATGTTGTGTTGTTTTTTGTTTGCCCCGCGTTCCGTTTGCTTTCCGATGTCTCGGCAGAGTCAAAATGAGCGGACAATAGGTTCTGACTCCACTGTGCGACCAGGAAATTCTTCTTGAACTTGTCCCTTCCCAGCATCGTATAGAGACAAGGGGTTGGTGTGTTTGACTTGGCTTGGGGCCCAGCCTAACATCGGAGAATTCTCTCGGGAGCCTGCTTCCCCATGATCGGCCAGACCGTCTCGCACTATCGTGTGCTCTCGCAGCTGGGTGGCGGGGGTATGGGTGTGGTGTATGAGGCGGAAGATTTGAACCTGGGACGCCGGGTCGCTCTCAAATTCCTGCCTCCAGAGACCGAAAAAGACCCTAGCGCCCTCGACCGTTTCCAGCGCGAGGCTCGCGCAGCGTCTGCCCTGAACCATCCCAATATTTGCACGATTTACGAAATCGGGGAGGATCAGGGCCGCCACTTCATTGCCATGGAACTTCTGGAGGGCCAGACCTTGAAGAATGCGATTCATGGTCAACCCCTGGAATTGGACCGATTGCTCGATCTCGCTATTCAGATCGCCGACGCGCTCGACGCCGCCCATTCCAAAGGCATTGTCCATCGCGACATTAAACCCGCCAACATTTTTGTCACGCAACGTCACCAGGCAAAGGTTCTGGATTTCGGACTCGCCAAGCGCACCGTCCAACATTCGGCGCTGACCGCGGTGACGGTGGGTTCGACCGCAACGATCGACCAGCCGTTCCTCACCAGCCCGGGGTCCACCGTTGGCACGGTGGCATATATGTCGCCGGAACAGGCGCGGGGCAAGGAATTGGACTCGCGCAGCGACTTGTTTTCGTTTGGCGCAGTGCTTTATGAAATGGCCACCGGCGCGATTCCTTTTCGCGGCGACACCTCCGCGGTGATCTTCGACGCGATTCTGAACCGCCCCCCGACGCCTCCTGTGCGTCTGAATCCCGATGTGCCGCCACATCTCGAAGAGGTCCTGAACAAGCTCCTCGAAAAAGACCGCGAACTGCGGTATCAGAGCGCTGCGGAAGTACGGTCGGACCTGCGCCGGCTGAAGCGCGATTCCGAATCCGGGACGATTCTGGCGGCCTCAGGATCCTCCGCTTCCAACCTGCGCCGCCCACCGCAGACTCGCAAGTTGCCAGGCTGGCTGATCCCCGTTTTGGTGGTCGCCGTGGTGGCGGCGGGACTCAGCTTCGTATTAATCAAACGCGGCCGCGCGCTTACTGAGAGAGATTCCATCCTGATCGCCGATTTCGTGAACACCACGGCCGATCCCGTCTTTGACGGCACGCTCAAGAAGGCGCTGGCTGTCGACCTGGGACAATCTCCGTACCTGAATGTCTTTCCCGAGCAGAAGGCGCGCCAGACTTTGCAGTTCATGGGGCGCAATCCTGACGACCGCATCACCGCGGACGTTGGCCGCGAGATCTGCCTGCGCGACGGCATCAAAGCGATGCTCACGGGATCGATTGCGAGTCTGGGCAGCGATTACGCGATTACTTTGGAAGCCGTTCATGTCAGCACCGGAGAGACGCTGGCGCGACAACAAGTCCAGGCCAGCCGAAAAGAAGACGTCCTGAACGCGCTGCACCGTGCCGCCAGCGATCTGCGCGGACAACTCGGCGAATCCCTGGCCTCGGTGCAGAGGTACGATATCCCCCTGTCGCAGGCGACCACGTCCTCGCTGGACGCGCTGAAATCCCTGAGCATGGGCGACAGCAAGCATGCGATGGGAGACGAAATCGGCGCTCTGCCCCACTACCAGCGCGCGGTGGAACTTGACCCCATGTTCGCCATGGCTTACGCACGACTGGGCGCGGTGTACAACAACCTCGGGCAAACTCAGCTCTCGGAGGTCAACCGCCAGAAAGCGTTCGAACTTCGCGACCGCGCCAGTGAGCGCGAAAAGCTCTACATCATGTCGCACTATTACGGCGACAGTGGACAGCTCGACAAAGGGATCACCGCGCTCGAACTCTACTGTCAGACCTACCCTCGCGACGGCACCCCGTGGAATAACGTGGCCAGCATCTACAACGAACTTGGGCAGTTCGACAAAGCGTTAGAGAACGCTCGGAAGGCGATTGAAGTCGACCCCGACATGCTCCTCGGATACTCCAATGTGGCGCAGGCGTATATGGGGCTCAACCGCGTCGAGGAAGCGCGAGCCACCATCAATACCGCTCTGCAGCGCAAATTGGGCGGGCCATCGCTCTACAACTTCCTGGCAATGATCGACTGGTCGGAAGGCAAAGACGACGAAATGGAGAAAGACCTGCAGAATTCGGCTGCCGGTCCGGAGGGTGAACTCGCGGCCATTGAATTTCGCTCCGCAGTGGCGACCGCGCGCGGCCAGGTCCGTCAGACACGGACCTTGACCAGGCAGGCACAGGATGTTCTCGACCGCCTGCACCTCACGGGACGCGCCGATCTCGAAAGCCAGCTGGCTGCCTTCGAAGCCCTGGTGGGCAACTCGGCCGAAGCGGTGAGCAATTCGAACGAAGCTCTGCGGGAGTCGCAGACGTTCAATGTGAAATGGAATGCGGCGCTGGCTCTCGCCCTGATGCAGCAGACCCAGAAAGCACTCAGCCTAGCCGACGACATTCAGCGCTCTCGCCCGAACGATACCATCGCGCAGAACGTGGCCGTCCCCTCGATTCGCGCGATGGCCTACCTGCATCCCAACGGCGCTAAAGCAGACGCCGAAAAGGCAATCGATTTACTCAACACCGCCGCTGTCTACATGCGGGCGAATACGGGCATCCTGTTTATGCGGGGCATGGCGTATGAGCAGGCCAAACGTTACGCCGAGGCAGAACAGGATTTCCAGCAGGTTCTCCACTGGAAGTCAGTCCGCGGGCCCGATATGATGCCGCCCGCTGCCCAACTTGAACTGGGACGTCTCTATCGGAAACAAGGCGACCTCCCCAAAGCCCGCGTTGCCTACCAGGATTTCCTTGCCATGTGGAAAGACGCCGACCCCGACGTGCCGCTGCTGCTCCAGGCCAAGGCGGAGTACGCGAAGCTGCAGTAGCGCAAGTTGGCCGCGGAGGGAGCGCAAGTCGTGGGACCAATTTATTTATTCTTTTCTCGCGCCTCTTAGCTTCATTTACTGCACGACCATCACCAGCACCCGCCCATCCGACTGGTACCCGCCACCCGTGGCGTTGCGCGCCTCTTTGATCGCGTCTGAAGGTGTGAAGTACTGCATGGTGCGGATGCGTCCCGCCTGTTGCAACGACTCTCCGATGTGATCGCGTTCACTGTCCACGAGAGGATCGATCTTGTGCGTGACTTTCCCGTTGCGCTGATCTTTCTCGAATCCGATATCGTGCGTACCCGCGCCGGCCCACACCGGCACTCCCTTGTAAGTCAGCGTCGACTTCCAGATTCGGAAATGATGGCGGCTTGCCACCATCGCATACGGCTCGGCCTGTTCGTAGCCGAAATCCTGGACGCGGCCGAACAGGTAGAGCTGGCTCATCGGCATCTGGAGATAGTCTTCTTTTTGTGTGGCCATGAGGACCGCCCTGGCAAGAGCGCCGGAGGTGGAAGTGTCGGCCACATGCCAGTCGGCGGCCGTCAAGGCGTCCTGGACCTGCTTTTCCGAGCCGATCAAAACGAAGTTCACCATGTCTCCGAGATGCTGGAACTCGTCGTTAACGCGGCGCGGCAAAGACTCCACGTCCTTCGTGAGCGCATCGTCGAGCGGGGCGCGCGAAACCGCCAGTGTCTTCACTGCTGCGCTAGCTTCGGTGGCTCCTGTGGCGGGGGCGGTCGATGATACGTTGGCATCCGAGGCCATACCCTCGTTTTGCGTCGCCGGAGTTTTCATGCCCGCGAACTGTCCATTCATCCAGATTTGGGCGGCGCTGGCGAGTTTATTCTTGATCGACGACGCTTCGGAACCTGCTCCCGGGATCACGTGAATCTTGACGGAATACTTGCCGGTACACGTCCCGGGCGCGTCCAGGTTGGATCCGAAGTAGAGCCGCCCGGCTTCCGTTATCTTCAAGTTTCGTGCCGCGCCCACGAACAGTGGCGTGTCCGATTTCTCCTGCAGTTTGGCGAGCAGGGATCCGGGCTGCGCGGATTCGAGCGGTAGTTTGCTGGAACTTGATGCGTCGGTCAGACCCTGGGGATCGCAGAGCTGATCCCCCGTGCCAACGGTGGTGGCAGAAATTCCAACCATGTCTCCGGGGTGCAGATCGATGCCCGAATCTGTCCAGCTCTGGGAGGGCGATACCTCGACGGTTTTGTCGAAGGGTGCAGCTACGGCTGTGGTCGCAGGCTGTGCCGCAAGCCACGGCGTAAGGATCAAAGCGAGCCCCACCCGCGAAAGGATGCTCATCGTCTTGCTCCTGAGAGGTTCAATTATCTTCCCATGAGCACCCTCTCGCCAAGGTGGTGCACCGAAGTGGCGGGTCGGCCGTCCTTCGGTTTTCCGCAGACTAAACGCTCTTTAGAAATGAAAACCAATCTGCGCGGTCACCGCCCGCGGCGTCACATAATGCGTGCCGCTGAAAGTCGACAAGAAGTTATAGAGAGCGCGCTTGTCGGCGATGTTGATGGCCGTCAGTTGCAGACTCCATTTGTAACGGTCGCCGTGGAAGAGGTTGTCGTCTCCCACCGCCACATCGAACAAATGACGGGGCGCGATGCGGGGAGGATTGCGGTCGTCGTTTTCCGTCCCGGCCGCGGGGATCGAGAGTAGGGTCGATCCATATTGCGAGGCGGCGCAGGTCGTCAGAGGCGAAGACAAGGTGGGCCGCTGGCTTCCGCAGAATAGTCCTGCCTGCAATTGCTGGTCGGCGGATAGAATCGACAGGTCGACGACACTATCCGAACCGTTCGGGCCGTTGTTGCAGTCTCCTCCTGCGCACGGGACCGCGCCCGCGACCAGTCCGTTGTCATAGCGCCAGTTGAAGCCGAACCACGGACCGCGCGACCAGGGCTGATATTGCAGGTGTGTGGTCTGATTGAATTTTTCGTCGTGATCGATGCGGAACACGCCGCTGCCGCCGCCCGGAGTGGCTCCTGCCCCGCCCAACTGAGGCTCGAAGAATCGCGCGGCCACGCTGGAGAAGACCATCAGCGCGGAAAATCCATGCAGGTTCGGAACGCTCACGCGCCCCGCAAAGCCCGGGATTTTCGAGTTGTTCCAGGCAATCGGAAAGGTGATCGGCGTCGCGCCCACCACGCTGAAGTCGTAAGCGCTGTGCGTGTATTTCCAGATGTACTCGCCCGAAAACACCAGGTATTTGCCGAACGCCTGCTGGAGCCCGGCGTGGAACTCGTTGCGGAAACCGGGGCCAAGCGGCGTGAAGCCTGAAGCGGCGCACGCCAGCAGTGGATTCAGCACTTCATTGGCACATCCGACGCTGGAGATCACCAGGTTCTCGTTGAAGGGCGTTTCCAGCACGCGCGCATAGGAAACGCGCAGCACAGTATTGGTCTTCTTGATGTTGTAAGCAACACCAAGACGGGGTTCTGCTTCCCGATGGGTGACCAGGCCGTTGTAGAGGTCGCCGCGTACCCCAACATTGAACGACCAGTTCCCCTTCGAAATCTGGTCCTGCACATAAAGAGCAAGCTGCTTTACATCGGTGTGGCCGCGGAACGGAAACAGTGTGCTGGACGCGCCCGCGCAGCCGTCGCTGGAGGAAGGCGTAGGGCGCGTCAAGTCATAGCAGCCCAACAGCGGAAGGAAGGCGTCGTTAGCTTGTAATTCTGCGGCTTCGCATTGCGAGGGATCGTTAAATCCGGAAACCGGATTCCCCTCGCCGTCAACGCAGGGTGCGTTAAAGAGCGGGTCCACAAGTCCGATATTTGTCTTTTCATTTAAAAACGTCTGCTGGTAGGTCGCGCCCGCCTTGATGTTGTGAATTCCCTTTACGTAAGAAATGTCGGAGCGGAAACCCGTGTTCGCCAGGGTGCGATCCTGGGAAACCGTTTCCTGCTGGATGGGGCTGAAGTCAGCCAACGGATTGGCGCTCGGATAATAGTTGTAATGGTCCCGGCGCACGAATCCGCCGAGCGTAAACACCGTGTTGTTGTTGAGGACGCGGGTCCAGGTCGGCGCAATGTTGAAAGTCTTGATCTGGGCGCGCTGATCGGCCGAGCCCACCAGATCTCCGTTCGCATCGGTGACATTCAGGTTGTCGTACGCGTTGGGGTTCTGAAACCACGAGCGGGTGAATCCGAGGTTCACGTGGAGAGAATCCACTTTCGACAGTTGCAGGTCGACGCGGTCGAACGCGTTCTGCTCGTTTCCTTTGGAGTGGAAGACGGCAAACTCGGGCGGATCGAGAAATCGTCCGCTATTGAGACCGCTTAGCGAAATGAAGTTGCCCCACTTCGCGCCGCCGTAGCCGAAGTTCAAATCAACGTTCGAGGTGCCGAAGCTGCCGTAAGAAGTCGTGAGGCTGCCGGTGGGCTTGGTCAATCCCTGCCCCGATCGCGTTGTAACGCTCACGACTACGCTTGTCTTTTCTCCGTATTCCGCCGGCGGCGCGCCGGAGATAACCTCCATCGACGCAACGGAATCGAGCGGAATCTGATTGGAGAACACTTTGCTTTGCTGATCGGTGATGGGTTGCCCATCGACCGAAAACGAATTTTCCGCGTGGTCGCCGAGTCCGTGGAAAAGGCCGTTTGAGTCAGCCGCCACTCCGGGCGTGGCCAGTGTTACAAGGGAACTGAGCGAGGAGGATGGGCTCTCCAGCGGAATCTTGTCGAACAAATCGCGATCCACATCGGTGTGAAAAGTGGACGTTTTCTCCAGCAAGTCATCCCCGGCCGCCTCGACAGTCACGGTTTCCGACGATCCCGTCACCGTCAGACTGATATTCAAGGTGACGGGCACGATCGACCTTGCGTCGACGTCCTGTGAATTGGAAGCGAAACCTTTCTTGACGACTGTCAAGTGATAGGGATTAAAGGGAACGTTCGGAAAGGAAAATTTTCCGAGTGCGTCCGTGGTGGCGGTTCGCGAAAAACCGCTGACCGGATTATGCATTTCCACCACGGCGCCGACCACAACCGCGCCGGATGGATCCACGACTGTGCCCCCGACCGTGGAATTACCCGTCGACTGGGCGTTTGCACCGATAACACCAAGAGCCAGAAAAGCAGCGATCGCTGCAAGAAGAGACTTCCTATGAAAAAGCGGCATGATTCCTCCAATAAAAGAAAAGGGGTGCGATTCCGATTCGGAAACGCGGTTCTCAAAAAATAAGTTTTCAGAACGGGTATTGAATCAGACCGCAGGTGGAGGACGAACGAAGTTGGTCACTACCGGACGAAATGCCACGAAAGTCTCGCTGGCCGAGTAAGTCATGGCGACCGGCCTGGCGTGCGGCAACAAGTCCACGGTCGTCGCTGCCGGGCCCATCGTTGGGGCGGAGCAGATCGTGCAGGAGTGGTGCGAGGTCTGCGAGTCGGTGTCGGGATGCGAGTGCACCGCCTGCGCTATTCCGATCGCGAACACCAGCGCGACGCACAACACACCCAGGGCTCGGGTGTAGAAGCCGCGCTTTGCCGATATCTGCGTCATGAAGGTGCTACGGTCGAGTCTAATGTAGCGTTAGACGCTCGTCCAGTTACTCTGGACGCCTGAAAACACTTTCGGGAGCCAATTTCTTCCAGCCGGTCGGTTGGGTGCGCCCAACAAAACGGCTAACTGTCTTAATATCATTTACTTACAGATGTGAGGCCGATCACAAATCAATGTGCCACTCATCACCGCCGCTCATCCAGATCGGGTCGACACTGCCCATAGAAGTGAAGGAGGCGATCATGATGTTGGCTTACCGACTTGTCCGCCTGATCGAGACCCACTCCGCCCAACTGGCTGCCACATTGCTCGCCAAGGTGCAGACCTGCGAATTGACCCGTTCCTACCGGCATGTACCGACCGAGGAACTAGAACAGCGCGTGTCCGAAATCTATCGTCACCTCGGCGACTGGTTGATGGGCAAGGGCCGCTATGATATTGAGCAGCGCTACGAGGAAATTGGAACCCGCCGCGCCCACCAGAGCGTTCCCATCAGTGAACTGGTGTGGGTGATTATCCTGACCAAGGAGACACTGTGGGAGTTTCTCAAGGAGCAGTCTCTGGCTGAGCACGCCGTCGACGTCTTCGGTGAAATGGAAATGCTGCAACTGCTCGATCAATTTTTCGATCGCGCGATTTATTACGCTTCAGCGGGCTATGAGCGCGCTATGGCGGCGCACGAGTTACCCCATCCGGTGACTGCTCACTAGGGCGAATGCAAGAAAGAGGAAAGCATGTCGTGGGACGAAGACTACGGTAAAAAAATTCGCACACCTGAAGAGGCGTTGCGTTGTGTTCAGTCTGGGATGCGCGTTTATATTCAGCCGGGCTGCGCGGAGCCGGAAACGCTGGTTGATGCGCTCATGCAGCGCGGCCCGGACGTGGAAGACGTGGAAATCGTTCACATGATGACCATGGGCACGGCGCCTTACGTCGCGCCCGAAATGGCAGGACACTTCCGGCACAACGCGATGTTCATCGGGGGCAATGTCCGCGACGCGATCAACGACGGTCGCGCCGATTACACGCCCATCTATCTCAGTGAAATCGAGGAACTGTTCGAAAGCGGCGCCATGCCACTGGACGTTGCCTTGGTTCAGGTTTCTCCGCCCGACGCGCATGGCTTCTGTAGCTTTGGAGTGGGCGTCGATACGACCCTGACGGCCGCAAGGAAAGCCCGTTATGTCATTGCCCAGGTCAACGACCAGATGCCGCGCACCAATGGTGACAGCTTTATCCATGTGAACGATATCGATCTGGTGGTGGAATCCTCGCGGCCTTTGTGCGAGATCAAGCAAGTTCGCATCACCGAAATGCACACCGCCATCGCCAGGAACGTCGCAGGGCTGATTGAAGACGGCTCGGTGCTCCAGACCGGTATCGGTGGAATCCCCGACGCCGTCCTGCCTTTCCTGATGGACCGCAAAGACCTGGCGATTCACAGCGAACTGGTTTCCGACGGGGTCATACCTCTGATCGAATCCGGCGTCATCACCGGCGCGCGGAAGAATTTCAAGCCCCGAAAAATCATCGTCGGCTTCGTGCTCGGCTCGCGCAAGATGTTCGATTTCGTCGACAACAATCCGGTCTTCGAATTCCACACCACGTCTTACGTTAACGATCCTGGACTAATCGCGCGCAATGATCGCATGGTGGCGATCAATTCCTGCCTGCAAGTCGATCTGACCGGCCAGGTCTGCTCCGACTCAATCGGCAACCAGTTCTATAGCGGCATCGGCGGCCAGGTGGACTTCCTGCGCGGCGCCTCGCGCTCCAAGGGCGGCAAGCCCATCGTTGCTCTTTCTTCTACCGCCAAGAACGGGACGATCTCGCGCATCGTGCCCATTCTGAGTCCGGGAGCGGGGGTGGTGACTTCGCGGGGACTGGTGCGCTACGTCGTCACCGAATTTGGCGTCGCATACCTGCACGGCAAGTCGATCCGCGAACGGGCGAAGGCGCTGATCGATATTTCGCATCCTGACTTTCGCGAAGAGCTGTACGCGTATTGCGAGAAGACAAAGTGGCTGCAGCGTCCCCAAGCCATGTCGGCAACGAGGTGAGATTGGGCGAGTTCATCTGTCAAACGTCTCGCGAACCAAGAAAAGCACTTTGACCACGCGCTCCGTTCTTCGACAATCTAAGAAAGTACGTTGACCACGCGTCTCGCCTTCTTCGTCAGAATTGCTTATTTCAGTGGTGTGCCTGAGGTGTGTCGCTGCGAAGCTCAGACCCAGGGAGGAAGAATATGTCCGGACAAGTGGTTCTTTATTTTGACGATCAGGCCGACGCCTTGCGCTTCGCCCTGGCCGCAGGGTCGGTCATGGCAGGCGATGGCTCTCGCGGGCCGGAAGACCTGGCGCTGGAAACAGCGCGAGTGACCCGCATCCGCTTGAATGCCACCAACACAGGGAAAGCCCGCCAGCCAAATCCTCCGGAACGGGCTGCCTGAGAAGCGGTCATGAAGTTTAGCTGGCCAGCGCTGCCGGAAAACGCGTCTTGAAGTCCAGCAGCCCGACCCATTCCGGAGTAATGGTGATCCGCACCATGCTGGGGGTCATCCTTCCCAGTTGCTTAATCCATGCTTTGCCTTCCTCGGGACCGAGGTAGCGCTCCGCAGCGAGGGCGTACTCCGGCACCATTCCAGCGACTTCGTTCAGCCTGGCTGTGCCACGAACCAGTAAAACTTTGTGGGGAAAAGAATTGTCGTCGATGGTAACGGCGACCTTGGAATTCTTGGCGAGGGCCCGCAACTTCAGCGCCTTCGGATGCGATCCCATCACCAACTCACGGTTATTCCAATGGAACCAGATCGGCACCACTCGCGGAGTTCCGTCCGGCGCGATGTACGCCAGCCTGGCCGGGATTGTCGAATGCAACAGCTCCTGGGAAATTGGGTTTTGCAGAAGTTCGAGGTCGCCCTGTTTGACTGGCATGATGCCTGCTCCTTTACGAGGAAATTGTACGGTAAGGGCGTCAGGGGATGCGCCACACGCACGGACCCGCTCGGGATTTACAATGACTGCTCCTATGCCAACTGCCGAACAGGTTTCCGCTATTTCTCTTGATGTTAACTGGGTTCGCTCGCAGTTTCCCTCACTGGCACAAACCGTGAACGGACATCCCGCCGTTTTCATGGACGGTCCCGGCGGCACCCAGGTGCCGCAGCGCGTGATCGATGCGATCTCCGGCTATCTCGCGGTGAACAACGCCAACAGCGGCGGCGCTTACGCCACCAGTCGCAATACCGATCGCATGATCGCGGAAGCCCGCGCCGCCATGGGCGATTTTCTGAATTGCGATGCGGACGAAGTTGTGATCGGTCCGAACATGACCACGCTGACATATGCCATGTCGCGCGCGATCGGACGCGAACTTGATCCCGGCGATGAAATCGTCCTGACCCTGCTCGATCACGACGCGAATTTCTCGCCGTGGAAAGCGCTGGAAGAAAAGGGCGTGGTCATCCATACCGTCGCTTTCAATCCGGTCGACTGCACGCTCGACATGCACGACCTCGCGCGTAAAATCACGAGCCATACCCGCGTGGTCGCGGTGGGGTATGCGTCCAATGCGGTGGGCACGATCAACAATGTCGCGGAAGTCGTGCGGCTTGCGAAACAAGCGGGGGCGCTCAGCTATATTGATGCTGTCCACTACGCTCCGCATGGGCCGATTGATGTGCGCGCGCTCGACTGCGACTTTCTGGTCTGCTCCACCTACAAATTCTTCGGACCGCACATGGGTGTGCTTTACGGCGAACGCGAACATCTGCAACGCCTGCGGCCTTACAAAGTGCGTCCGCTGACCGACAACATTCCCAACTGCTGGGAGTGGGGAACGTTGAACCACGAATGCATTGCCGGAATCAAAGCCTGCGTCGACTACTGGGAGGAACTCGGCCGCCGCGCCAAACCCTCAGTCCCAAATCGGCGCGCCGCGATTCTCGCAGCGCACGAGGCGATTCATCCCCACGAACGCGCGATGATGGAGAAGATGATTGCCGGATTGCTGGCTATCCCCGGACTGAAGCTCTACGGCATCAGCGATCCGCGCCGCTTCCAGCGGCGCTGCGCGACTTTGGTTGTGCGCGTAGACGGCTTCACGCCGCTGGAACTGGCGACCAAGCTGGGCGATCGTGGCTTCTTCACCTGGGATGGAAACTACTACGCAGTCAACGTCACTGAACAACTTGGCGTTGAAAGCTCTGGTGGCTTTCTGCGGATTGGGCTGGTCCACTACAACACGATGGCGGAAGTGGAGCGGATGCTGGCGGCGTTGAGGGAGATTGTGGGAGGGTAGTAGCCACAGGCTGCGAGGGCGGGGCGCCGGCGCTACGGTCGGCGGCGTTTGCGTGCGAGTGGTTTTCTTGTGATTCGCTTCTGCTGGGAGCGTCGCGCGCGGGCTGCCTTCGGTCCGGCATTCTTGGGGTGAATTTCGATCACTGCGCTTCCTTTGCCAACTAACGCGAGTTTCGCAATCCCGATGAAGAGGCCGTGCTCGACTACTCCTGGCATATCGCTCAACGCGAGTGCCAGCGCAGGCGGATCTGCGATCTTGCCAAAACTGCAATCGAGAATGTGATGGCCTTCGTCGGTTACGAAATCTGTTCCGTCGGGGCGAGTGCGTTGTTTGCAGGTTGCGCCCAGCGCGGTAATTTTCTTTTCCAGAACCACCCGCGCGAAGGGAATGATCTCAACCGGTAGGGGAAACTTGCCGAGCGCAGGCACAAGCTTGCTGGAATCCGCGACCACGACCATCCTCTTCGACGCCGTCGCAATGATCTTTTCGCGCAGCAACGCGCCGCCGCCCCCTTTGATCAGCCGAAGTTGCGGATCGACTTCGTCGGCGCCGTCGATGGTGATGTCGATTTCGGGATGCTCATCGAGAGTCGTCAGCGGAATGCCGACCGCGCGTGCCAGTTCGCCCGTAATGACCGACGTGGGAATGCCGATAATCTTCAGCCCGGCCTTCACGCGTTCGCCCAGGGCCACAACTGCGAAGTATGCCGTCGACCCGGTGCCGAGGCCGACGATGTTTCCGGAAACAACCAGCTCTGCCGCCGCTCTTCCCGCCAGTTCTTTTTCGTTCTGATTGGCCATGATGGTTGCGCTACCCCTGAGCGATTTTGATCCACGCCAGATATCCCGCCAGCACAATCCCGAAGAGCGCGAGCAGAACCGCGACCAGGTCGATGATCGTGCCCGCGGGTTCGAACGAGTTCGTGTCGATTTGCAGCCGAGTCTGGCGGTAACGATAAAGGCCCGCGGCAATCAGCAGCACACCAGCCAGGATCGAAATCATGCCCAACCATGCCGTTAAGCCTGGAGTGCTGGCCGGCCTCTTCTCGAATTGCAGGAACTCCTGGAGCGCGATCGAGAAGCGGCCGACAGCGAATCCGAAGACGATGGTGGCGACGCCGGTGCGAATCCACGCCAGAAAAGTGCGTTCATTGGCAAGGTGATCGCGGGCGTTGGTGTTATCGGCCATGCGGGAACAGTCGGCTATTATTCCACAGCTTTTTGAATCAACGCACTGGCCGCGGTCAGGTTCTTCACGAGATCGGCTGGAAAACCGTGGCGCTGCTGGAGATACTCCGGCGAATTGTAGGAGAGCCAGACGCGTCCGCGCTCATCTTCCCAGGCGAGCGCTTTCAAAGGGAGATCGATGGCCACACTGGGTGCCGCCACCATCACCGGCGTGCCTCCCTTCGGACTGCCGAAGATCAGGAGTTGAGTAGGGCGCATCGTCAGCCCAGCCTTCTCCGCCTCGCCACTGTGATCCACGCGCGCGAACACTATGACGCCTCTCTCCTTGAGAATCAATTCCAGCCGCGCTATTGTTTCCGGCACCGAGTAAGGGCTCGGCACATCGATCATTCCGCGATCCATCGCGCACCTCCCCTATCGTTAGAGAGGCTGCGCGGAATGCGGTTGCGAAATTTTCAACCGACAATCATTTTTCCCAGGATTTCTTTCAGCAACTTTCCCGCCACCATGGCGGTGATCTGGGTATGGTCCTGGGCAGGGTTGTACTCGACGATGTCCGCGCCAGCAATGTTTCCTGTGATCGCAAAAATATGAGCCAGGGCTTCGCGGGTTGACATGCCTCCCGGCTCGCGATGCGAAATGCCGGGGGCGAACGCGGGATCGAGAGCATCCATGTCGAACGTGATGTACACCGGGCCATCGACTTTCATCCGGTCGAGCGCGGGGAGGTGGCGCATTTCGATGACCTCGACCCCAAATTTCTTTACCTGCTCGCGCTGATGGTTATTCAAGGTTCGAATGCCCACCTGGATCAGCCGTTTGGCCGCGCCGTCCTCCATGATGCGAGCAAACGGACAGGCATGCGACAGCCGGTTGCCTTCCAGTTGGTCATACAAGTCGGGATGCGCGTCGAAATGAATGATGGTCAATCCCGACACGCGTTTGCCAAAGGCCCGCACGATTGGCAACGTAATCGAGTGGTCGCCTCCCAGAGAAACCACTCGCAGGCCCTTGTCGAGCAGTTCTCCCACGCGATTTTCAATCGCCGCGAAGGGCTCATGAAATGTGAATTTTAGGTCGCCCGCGTCGCAGTAGGTCCCCTCGGCGCCCAGATCAACGCCGGTTTCCGTCCAGGAGTTCGACGAATCCGAGCGAAAGGAGACGCGAATAATCGGTGGCGCTCCCGCGGAGCCCCGCAACCAGGAAGAGTTGGCGTCGAACGGAATGCCGAGGATGACGGGTGTACCGGGCTTGGCGGCGGCAGGAAGCGTGGGCATGGAGTCCTCCTTTGCTAACCAACAGCACGGAATAGTATGCGCCGATGTGACCGGAAGCACGCACTTTTGTTCGGCAGCCTACCCGCTGAATCGGCCACAGACCCACTATCATCCGTTATCCTATAGAAGAACTCTTATGGCGACTTCAACTCCGAATAAAGCACAGAGCGGCACGGCCGCCGGAATCATAGAGAACCTTGAACGGGATCGGACTTTTGACCTGTTTCGGCAATGGGGGTACCTCGAGGCAGACCTGAATCCCTTGCGGTCGCTGCCTCCGCAACCGCATCCCGATCTGCAGGTTGAGAATGAATGGGTGCAGGAGGCGCGCCGGATTTACTGCGGCAGCGTGGGCGCCGAATTCATGCATATCGCCGATCCCGAGAAGCGCCGCTGGATTCAGGAAAGACTGGAAGGCGAACCGGAGAACGTGGAACAGGAACTGGCGCTCGATCTGCTGATCCAAGCTGATTTGTTCGAGCAGACGCTGCAACAGCGCTATCTCGGCAACAAGCGTTTCTCGCTCGAAGGCAGCACTTCGCTGTTGCCTTTTCTGGATGAAATCCTCGACGTCGCGGGAGAAAAGGGCGCGGTGGAGCTGGTCATGGGGATGAGCCATCGCGGACGCCTGAACATCATCATTCACATCGCGAAGCGTCCGCCGGAAGAAGTGTTTGCCGAATTTGAAGACGTCGATCCGCGCAGCGTGTTGGGTTCGGGTGACGTGAAGTATCACATGGGCGCTACCGGCGAATATGTCACGAAGAGCGGCGCGAAGATTCATATTCACCTGGCCTCAAATCCCAGCCACCTCGAGGCCGTTGATCCAGTAACCATAGGCCGCACCCGCGCCAAGCAAGACCGCGCCGGAGAAGGCGGTAAGGCCAAGTACCTGCCGCTGCTCGTCCATGGCGACGCCGCGTTCGCAGGACAAGGCATCACCGCCGAAACCCTGAACTTCGCTGACCTGGAAGGCTATACGGTGGGCGGCACCATCCATGTGATCGTGAACAATCTGGTTGGATTCACCACCAACGATCGGGAAGAGCATTCCTCGGAATCTTCGGCGCAACTGGCGCGGCGGCAAGCGATTCCAATCTTTCACGTGAACGGCGAAGACGTGGACGCGGTGTTGCGGATCGCGCGCATTGCCGCGCAGTACCGCTACAAATTTGGCAGCGACGTGGTCGTCGACCTGATCGGGTATCGTCGACACGGCCATAGCGAAGTGGACGATCCCACCGTCACGCAGCCGCTCATGTACAAGGCCATCAAAGCGCATCCGCCGCTGTGGGAGATCTACGCCCAGCACATTGGCGTTGGAGATGTCGCCGCCCGCGTACAAACCATCAAGGGCGAGTTCGAAGCCGCGCAGAAGCGGGCTGCGCAGTTAACCAAAAAGCCGGTGCTGCGCGTTCTCCCGAAATATTGGAACGATTATTTTGGTGGCCGTTACAAGCCCGACTACGAAGTGCCCACCGGAATCGCGCCTGAGGAATTGCACGAACTTACGGAACGGCTGACGACTTATCCCGAAGGCTTCCACATTCATCCGAAGGTGAAGAAGTTACTCGAGCAGCGCGCCGAGATGGGCAGCGGTAAGAAGCCGCTCGATTACGGTATGGCCGAAGCGCTTGCATTTGCCAGCCTGGTCAAGCAGGGAATTCCCGTCCGCCTGAGTGGACAGGACTCGCGTCGCGCAACTTTCAATCAACGCCATTCGGTGCTGATCGATACCGAGGACGAGTCGGAATACGTGCCGTTACGCCACATTTCTCCGGGCCAGGCTCCGTGCGACATCTACAACTCCACGCTCTCGGAAGCGGGCGTAATGGGATTCGAATACGGCTACAGCCGCGACTATCCGGAAGCGCTGGTGCTGTGGGAAGCGCAGTTCGGCGACTTTGCCAACGTGGCGCAAGCTGTGATCGACCAGTTCGTGTGCGCGGGAGAAGACAAATGGGGACTGCTCTCGGGACTCGTGCTCTTGCTGCCACACGGCTACGAAGGACAGGGCCCGGAACATTCCAGCGCGCGGGTGGAGCGTTTTCTACAACTGGCGGCGCGGGACAACATTCAGATCTGCCAGCCGTCCAACGCCGGACAATATTTCCACTTGTTGCGGCGGCAAGGCCTGCGCAAGTGGCGAAAGCCACTGGTGGTTTTTACTCCGAAGAGCATGTTGCGGCACCCCGATGCTTTGTCTTCTCTGGAAGATTTGACGCATCAGAAATTTCTGTCTGTCTTCCCTGACACCGAGGCGCAAGACGCCAAACGCATTCTGATTTCAACCGGAAAGATCGGGCACGAATTACGCATCGAACGAAAAAAACGCAATGACTTTGACACCGCCATCGTCCTCCTCGAGCAGATGTATCCCTTCCCTGAAGCGGAGTTGGCGGCGGAACTCGAGCGTCACAGCGGTGCTCGCGACATCGTGTGGGTGCAGGAAGAGCCGGCCAACATGGGCGCGCTCTTCTACATGCTGCCGCGCCTGCGGCGAATTGCAAATGGGCGTCCGGTCTTGTCAGTGAAACGTTCCGCGAGCGCCAGCCCGGCCACGGGTTCGGCAAAGGCGCACGAAGTGGAACAGAAGACACTGCTGGCGCTGGCGTTCACGACCCAGAGATGATGGCTATAGCGGGCCGGAGAAATCAAGGTAGCGACGTCATTGGATGCGTTTCTCGGGGCGGTTCGTGCATTCTATTTTGCACAAATAAAAAAGCCCAGGCTTGCAGCCTGAGCTTCATGAGTGGACAATCTGGCTTTGCTTATGGCCAGCGCTTGGCCGCGTCTTCCCAGCCCGCGGCGCGGGCGGGAGGATTCACTGCCGCGGTCACTGCAGGCGACGGTATGCGAATCGGTTGCTGCGGAGCGGCCGCGGTCAGGGTCGGCTTGGGCGGGTCCGAAATCGACTCTTTCATCTCTTCCGAGAGGAGAGGAGCGGCGATACGCAGGGCTTCGACCTCTTTTTCCAGCCGGGTCAGTTCAAGCTCTTTCTGTCGCAAGACTTCATAAACATTTTTCATTCGTAGGCACCTGTGGAGACGCTACAACCTTAAGCGAAATGTATGGTTTAGCGGCCGAATTGTCAAGGAAAACAGGCACTCCCGTGTGCCGGGCAGGCTACCGGAAAACGACCACCGCGACCACAATCGAAAGAATCAGCACCAGAACGGCGAGCACGTTGACATGGTCGCTGAGCCAGGACTCCTTTGGAGGCACGGCGGAGTCGAGAAAGGGCGGCACAGATTCAGTGGGGACGGCCTCGGCCGGCTCGGACTGGCGGTGGCGTTTATTTTCGCAGTCCACACAGAGCTTCCGGCCTTCAGAAACGGGAAAGCCGCAGGCTCCGCATTTCTGGACGCGGCGCATAGCCTCCGGTACGGCCGCGGGCGGGGGCTCGGGAACCGTTTCCTGCAACAGCGCGGAAGGTACTGGAGCGTTGCCGGCAGGCCGCTCTGGCGCTTGAATTGGAAGGACGACGGTCACCGGCTGTGGTTCGGGAACCGGGGTTGGAGCGGGCGTAGTTTCCGGGGTGATTGCTGCTTGCTTCTGCGAGGTTGCAGGTGTGTCCGCCGCATCGGGCACCGCCTGCGCGGAGACTGCCGAAGGGAGTGTCTGATCCACACTTACCGCTGGTGCTGGGGCCACCACGCGCGGACGCCTCTCGGCCAGGTCCAGGGCCGTCAAGGTCAAGTCGGCCATGCGCTCGAGCGCGATCAGATCGCGTTCCTCGAAGGCATAGGCGTGGTCAGAGAACAGTTCGAACACCCCTCGTACTTCGCCGCTGCGCGTCAGTAGGGGTAAAACGACAATGGAAGCGATTCCCAGGTCGCGGCAGGTTTCCCGATTCACGCGAGGGTCCGTTTCCGCGTTGTCGCAGCGCAATAGCAGCTTGCGGGAAATACTTTCGCCGCTCAATCCGGAGCGAACCTGCAGCCGAGCTCCCACCGCGGGCCCCGACGAACCAGTGCTGGCGCGGCAAATCATCTCTTCGCCCTGCAAGAGAGCGAGCGCGCCCCCGGTTGCACCCGTGATGAATTGAGCGCGCTCCACTAATAGCTGGAGCGCCGCGTCCAGTTCCTGTCCTTCAAAACTCCCGTTCGCGTGGGGATTGTCGGCAGCCGGATCGCTGGCCGCTGCCACTTCTTTCCGGGGCGGGAATGGAGTCTCGGGTTGGGCAGATCCGAACGTGTTCATCTCTGACTGCCAAGCATAAGTGACGCAAGAAAAGTACTTTTATCGAGTCTCGCTTCCAGCCCTGTCAGTGTCAAGAGACGATCGGGCAGAAACTCATCCCGTATAAGCGAGCCAAATTGCCCCGAAGAGTATGGTCGCGCCGGTGATCGGGAATCCCACCCGAAAATAATCCCAGAAACCGATTCGTACATCGGGTTTCGCCGTCTCCACGACGATGATGTTCGCTACCGACCCTGTGATCGTCAGATTCCCAGCCAGTGTTGAGGCCATCGCCAGCATCAGCCAAGCTTTGTGCGGGTCGACGAAGCCTTTCACCAGCGACTTCAGCAGCATCACGGCCGGTACGTTGCTCACTAGGTTGCTGAACAGAGCCGTCACCACGGTAAACACGGCTGGACGGTGGAGATTCCAACGTTCGGCAAATCGGAGCAACCGATCGACCAGGCCAACGTTTTCCGCGCCGCCCACGATGATGAACAGGCCGACAAAAAACACGAGCAGGCCCCAGTCGATTTCCGCGTAGAGCCGGCGCGGATCTCCGCTGCGGCTAATGAGCAACACAGCCGCTCCCACCGAAGCCGCCAGCACCGGAGGCACGCCCGCCAGAAACGCGATCACGACACCGCACACCACCAGCAACGGCTTCAACAAGTGGGAGAGGTCCAGTGCGGGAAGCGGAATGACGGAAGTCACAACATCCGCGCGACGCAAATCCCGCAAGAATATCCAACGCAGGATGAGCCAGTCGAATAAAAGCCCGACAACTGCAACCGGTCCCAGATGGAACAGAAATTCCCGATATCCGATTCCGGAATAGGACCCGATCAGCATGTTTTGGGGGTTGCCCGTGATCGTTGCCACACTCCCGATGTTCGATGATGTGGCGACCGCGAGCAGAAACGGCAACGGAGGCAAACGCAATTCTTGCGTGACAGTCAAGACAAAGGGAACCATCACCAGGCAGACAATGTCGTTCACCAGAAATGCCGAGAGCACGCCGCAGGTGAAAATCACCGCGGGCAACAACCTTGCCGGCTTCAGCCGCTGCAGGATCAGTTCGGCGTTCCACTCAAAGAATCCTGCCAGCTTCAGGCCTCCGACCACCAGCATCATGGCAAACAGCAATATTACGGTGCTGAAGTTTACCGCTTGGATTGCCTGTGACGGTTGCACCACCCGGAACACCACCATCGCGATCGCACCGATGATAGCGGCTCCGGTGCGATCGATTTTGAGGCCCGGAAACTTCCCAAGAGAAAAAACAACATAGCTGGCGAGAAAAATAACGGTGCCGGCGAGGATGCGGGCTTCAGGTGGAAGTGCGACCGAAACATGCGACATGCCGCTTCAGGATAGCAAGGTTGGCGGAAGTAGAAGCGACTGTCCGGAAGAATCCGACGAACTACTGCGCCTTCTCGTCCTTGTGGCGGAGCCAATCGATGAACATCTGTTCCAGGGGCTTGTCATAGGCCATGAGCAGGTGGCGGACGCTGCGTCCGCTGACGAAGTAGCAGACTTCTTCGGCGAGGTTCTTGGCGTGGTCGCCGGCGCGCTCCAGAGACTGCGTCATGAAAATCACCTGGAGACTGGCCTGGCGAGCGATGTTTTCCGGATTTTCGATGTGGCGCATGAAAATCAGATTGCGCAAGCGGTCCATTTCGGCGTCGGAACGCAACACTTCGATGGCTTTCTTCACGTCGCGCTGGGAAAACGACAGGCCCACGTCGGCCAGCATTTTTTCCAGCAGAGTCGCCATCTGGGTGAGTTCGCGGGCGTCTTCCGAATCAAGCCGGTTCCCGGCGGCCTGTGCGCTGTTGGCGAAACTCAGAAGCAGGTCCCCGATCCGTTCCAGGCCGATGACAACCTTCATGCAGGCCAGCAACTGCCGGGCCTCGTCCTCGGAAACCTGAGCGATAGCCGAGGTCACGCCGGAGTCGATTTCGGTGTCGATAGAATCCAGTTCGCGCTCGCACTGTCGGATGTTGTTCAGACGCGACATCGAACCGGTGGCGATGCCCTCAGCCGCAATGGCGGCCGCTTCGCGAGCCAGTTCGCACGCTTCCACAGTTCTCCGGATCAGGCGGTCGCAGGCGGGTTCAGGAGCGGGCACTTTCAGGCCGGCAGTGCTCATAAGCTCGACACAAAGGGTACGATCGCACAGCAGGCACGACGAAATCTCTTGCTGAACTGGCACACCACTAACCAAGAATAAGCCCTTTGCTCTTCCAACGGGTTAAGAATCTGTGAATTCCTGCCCGAAATGGAACCCTAGCTGGGGTTGGAGTCGCGGTTGGACCCGCTCGGGAGCGTGAACAGGAAAGTGGTGCCGTGGTTGAGTTCGCTCTCAGCGCGAATCGCTCCGCCATGGGCCAGTACGATGTGCTTGGCAATCGCCAGACCGAGTCCAGTGCCCCCGGACTCGCGGGAGCGCGCCTTATCGACCCGGTAGAACCGCTCAAATAGGCGGGGGAGATGCTCGGAAGATATTCCGGGCCCAAAGTCGAGGACGTAGAACTCAACGCCGCCATCGGCCTCGCGCGCGCCCAGCACAACTTTCTTTCCCGCAGCCGCGTACTTAAAGGCGTTTTCAATCAGGTTGGAAAAAACCTGGTGGATGGCTTCCCGGTCGGCGTCCACGGTTCGATGCCCCGCGGCGTTCTCTTCCACAAGTTCAACGCCATAAGATCGCGCCACTTCGCGAAAACTCTCGAGCGCATCCTGAAGGAGTTCGTCGGGGCTCACTGACTGCATATCGAAACGCTGCTCGCCCGATTCCACTCTCGCCAGGGTCAGCAGATCCTCGGTCAGGCGAGACATGCGAGCGGCGTTCTTGCGGATGATTTCGAGAAAATCGCGCACGTGGTTGCTTTCCGACGAGGCGTCAAGCAGCGTCTCCGCGTAACCCTGGATCGAAGTCAGGGGTGTGCGCAATTCGTGGGAAACGTTGGCAATGAAATCACGGCGCGTTTTTTCCATACGCTCGGTCTCGGTAAGATCGCGCAGCACCGCGACTGCCCCGCCTCCAGGCATAGGGGCAGCAGTGACGTCGAAAGTCCGCCCCGGAACAATCGTGTTAGAGCGCGCGGAATTCACCACCTGGTCGTGAACGGCTCCTTGAATCGCCGCCAGAAAATCCGGGTCGCGGACACTATCCACCAGGGGCGCGTTCAGGCGCGGCGCCCATGGCAACAGGCGGTTCATCCCCCGGTTGGCCCACTGGACACGGGTGTCAGAGTCCACGGCAATGACCGCGTCCTGCATGCTGTTCAGCAGGGTTTCCAGTTCGTGCTGGCTGGTTTGCACCCGTCCGAAGCTCTCTTCGATGCGGCGTGTGGTTTTGTCGAGGGCAGCGGCGACTTGTCCAATCTCGTCACGCGACGTGGATGCGATTCTGGCAGTAAGGTCGCCCGCGGCAACCCGCTCGGCGAAGTCGACGATCCGTCCCAGGCGGCGGGCCACAAGATGCGAAGCCGCTCCCGCAACCAGCATGGCGGCGGCAAAGGCGATCAAGGAGCCCCACATCAGCGCTTTGTTAAGTTGCTGCGTAGTGCTGTCGATTTCCGACAAGCTGTAGGCCAGCCGCACGGCGCCCCCGGAAACCGGCGCAGCTACATACAGAAACGGAATGCCCAGAGTCTGGCTGCTGCGCTGGTCCATGCCGAGATGGCCGCCCAGAGCGGCAACGAACTCGGGGCGCGCGTTGTGTTTTTCCATGACCCGGGGGTCACTCTCGGAATCGGCTAGAACCTGGCCCGAGCCGTCGATCACCGTCGCCCGCGCTCCCGCCGCCCGCCCTTCCTGCGCGGCGATATCCGCCAGAGCATGCCCGCGGTCGGTCTCCACTCTCTGCGCAAACATCAACGTCTTCTCGCGAAGATTGCGCTCAATCTGTTCGTGCAGGGTTTGTTCCCACATCCTGCGAATCGTCACTTGCAGTGTGAGAGTGGTGACGCCGATCACCAGCAGGAAAACCAGCATCAACTTGAGGAAGATACGACTTGTCAACGCGGAACCTCGAAACGGTAGCCGGCGCCCCGGACCGTCTTTAAATAACGCGGGTCTTCGGGATCGGGCTCAATCTTTTCCCGGATGCGACGCACATAAACGTCGACCGAGCGCGGAGTGACATAAGCCGTGTCGCGCCAGACCGAGTCAAGCAGCTGGTCGCGCGTAAATACGCGTCCCGCGTGCCGCATGAAGTGGTCGAGCAGGCGAAATTCCGTAGCCGTAGTCGGCACCGCTTTGCCGCGCACCGTCAGGATCATGGCGGCTGGATCAATCTGGATTTCGTCGATCTTGGTCGGCAGCGGCGGCAACGGCCGTTCGAAACGCCGCAGCACAGCCTTGACTCGCGCCACGAGTTCCCGTGGACTGAAGGGCTTGGGGATGTAATCGTCGGCGCCCAGCTCCAGCCCGAGAACGCGGTCCGCTTCGCCGCTTTTGGCGGTCAGGAAGATTACTGGAACCGATGCCAGTGTCACCGATTGGCGAATCTGGCGGCAGAGCTCCAGGCCGTCCTTGCCGGGCACCATAATGTCGAGAAGAAACAGCGCCGGCCGCTGGCGCTCCGCGTCCATCACCACCAGATTGCCGGTCGCATAGAGACGCGCATTAAAACCGGCTCCTTCCAAATGATGACGTACCAGGCGGGAAATATCGGGGTCGTCTTCCACCACAAAAATGGTTGGCTTCACGGCGACCATTGTAGCTGGTGAGGCCAATGGACGCGAAGATCAGACCGCGCAAACGGCTGGAAACTTCGGCCTGTAACACTGGCGTAACATTCCCCCAGAGCGCCCCTTGACGAGAAATCCTGCAGTCGTTCGGAAAACCCGTCAGGCTCGGGCCACAGCAGTCAAAAGTACGATCAGCAATCCCAGCAATAGTGGTCGCGGGAGCCGGCGTAGCAGTTGAAAGAGCAGGTAAGTCATCGCTTCACACCTCGTCTCGGCGCGAGGCCGCGATCCAGCTTTTCATGCAGACATAGCATTTTCCAGCTATTGGCAATTACCAGAGCTGGCATGTAAGGTGTCCGAACGCTCGCATTGTAGGCAAATTCTCGGGACGGGAGCAAGCTGAAATCATGACCTGGATTCGAACGATCCCTCTTTCTGAAGCGGGCGAGGAACTACGCCGGGCGATGGAAGGACAACACGACCTGTATCCGAAAGAGTATTCCATTCCGATCCATCCTGCCGAGGGTGGAGGATCGGAGATCACGGCCTCGCACTCCCTGATTCCGCAGGCGCTCTACCATGCCTTCGCGACGTACGGTTCGCTGATGTCTCCCGACCTGCCACTCGAACGCCGTCACCACGAAATGATTGCCACCATGGTTTCGGTGACCAACCGGTGCGTGTATTGAATCGAGTCCCACGCAGAGTTTCTGCGTCGCGTGACGTTGGATAAAGAACTCGTCGAGGCTCTCGAGCGTGACTACGCATCCGCTCCCATCACTCCGCAAGAGCGCGTGATGCTCGACTACGTAATCAAGCTCACCAAAGACGCCACCAAGGTCTGGAGAGACGATCACGAACGCCTGCGAGCAGCGGGATTTGACGATAAGGCCATTCTCCAGATCACGCTCATCGCGTCGTGGTTCAACTACATCAACCGCGTCGCGGATGCTCTCGGGGTAGGTCGGGAGTAAATTCACGGTAGAGATGCAGCTGCCCCGTTCCGGATGCCGTTAGACTGACAAATGCCGGAGGGTTAACTTTGCTGATTCTCTCTGATCGAAATGAAATCGCCACTTTGCAGGCTAAAGCATGCAAAATCTCAAACCTTGTCGCCTCTTTGGCTCATTCCAGGACCTTCGGGGTCCCACATATTACTGGTCTGGTCCTCCCGCATCCTCGCTTCCGAGCCCTGATTAGGAGGTAAAATAATCCGTGCCCATGAACAACTCATCCCTGTCCCGCCCACTCTACGAAGTCGACCCTGAGATCGCGAATGCGATCGATAACGAAGCCCGCCGCCAGCACGAAGGCTTGGAACTGATTGCCTCCGAGAATTTTGTCAGCGAAGCCGTGCTGGAAGCTGCTGGTTCGGTGTTCACGAACAAGTATGCGGAGGGATATCCGGGCAAGCGCTACTACGGCGGATGTGAATTTACAGACGTCGTTGAGGAACTCGCTCGCGAACGCGCCAAGAAATTGTTCGGCGCGGAGCATGCCAACGTTCAGCCCCATTCCGGATCGCAGGCCAACATGGGCGCATTTTTTGCCGTGCTCCAACCCGGAGACACGATTCTTGGCCTGAACCTCGCCCACGGCGGTCACCTCACCCACGGCCATCATCTGAATTTTTCCGGCAAGACGTATAAAGTCATCCCGTACGGCGTCACCAAAGAAACTGAGACCATCGACTACGACGCACTGGAGAGAATCGCGGAAAAAGAACGCCCCAAGCTGATTATCGGCGGCGGCAGCGCGTATCCGCGGATCATCGACTTCGCCCGCATGCGCCAGATCGCCGACAAAATCGGCGCACTCTACCTGGTCGACATGGCGCACTTCTCCGGTCTGGTTGCAGGCGGCGCGCATCCCTCTCCGGTACCGCATGCGCACATTGTGACGTCGACCACGCACAAGACTCTGCGCGGGCCGCGAGCGGGCATGATCCTGAGCAAGCAGGAATTTGGCGCGGCCATCGACAAGGTCGTGTTTCCCGGAATCCAGGGGGGGCCGCTTGTCCACATCGTCGCCGCCAAGGCCGTGTGTTTCCTCGAAGCGTCGCAACCCAGCTTCCGCGAGTACGCACGTCAAGTAGTCGCCAACGCGAAAGTGATGGCCGAAGGCTTGGCGGCTGAAGGCTTCCGCATCGTCTCTGGAGGAACGGACACGCACCTGATG
The DNA here is from genome assembly GCA_963799305.1 of uncultured Acidobacteriota bacterium. Taxonomy (GTDB): domain Bacteria; phylum Acidobacteriota; class Terriglobia; order Terriglobales; family Acidobacteriaceae; genus Acidiflorens. The sequence goes on from CAWCWX010000015.1 coordinate 86,021, forward strand.
CTGGTGGACGTATTTGCCAAGGGCATGTTCGGCAGCGAAGCCGAGAAAGCGCTGGGAGAAGCCGGCATCACGGTCAACAAGAACGCCATCCCGTTTGACGTCAATCCTCCGATGAAACCGAGCGGCGTCCGTATCGGAACGCCTGCGATCACCACACGCGGGATGAAAGAGCCCGAGATGCGGCAGATCGCGCACTGGATCGCCCAGGCGCTGCACCATCGGAATGATGCCTCTGAGCTGACGAAGATCCGCGCGCAAGTATTGGAACTGGCGGAAGAGTTCCCGCTGTATGTGGAGCGCAGGGCTAAGGCGCAGGCGGAAGTGAAGGCCTAGAAATCCCCGGACGCTACCCTCCATCATGAAAGTCGCCCTCGTTACCGGCGCGGCACAGGGAATCGGCCAGCGCACCGCAGAAGTCCTCGCCCAGCGCGGATTTTCGCTTGCCCTCAACGATCTGCGTTCGCCTACCGAAACCGCGGCCAAAGTTAGGAATCACGGCGGCGATGCCATCGAAGTTCTCGGGGACGTCTCCGATGAAACCGCCGTTGCTCGAATGACGGGAGAAGTCGTGACCCGCTTTGGACGCGTCGATGTCCTGGTCAACAACGCCGGCATCAGTTCCATCACTCCGGCAGAAGACATCACAGCCGCGGAATGGCAGCGCGTTATGGACATCAATCTCCTCGGCCCATTTCTTTGCTGCCGCGCTTTCGGCCGCATCATGCTCCAACAAAGGTCGGGCAGCATCATCAATGTGGCGTCGGTAGCCGGGCTGCTGGGAGTCGCTGATCGTGCCGCTTACAACGCCTCCAAACACGGCTTGATCGGACTAACTCGCACCCTGGCTGCCGAATGGGGAGGACGCGGCGTTCGCTGCAACGCTGTTTGTCCGGGATGGGTCAAGACCCCGATGGACGACTCCGCGCAGGACGCCGGCCTCTATGCCGACAGCGATATTACCGGACGTGTTCCCATGGCCCGCTTCGCCACTCCCGATGACATCGCCCAGGCAATCGCGTTCCTCGCCGACTCGTCGCAGAGCAGCTTTGTGAACGGCCACACCCTCTCGGTCGATGGCGGCTGGGCCTCGGATGGCAGCTGGGAAAGCTTGCGCCTGCGCCATCGGTAATGATCGCAAACTAACTCCTGCTGGAAATCACTGCGCCCTTGCTCCCACTGTGTTTAAATTCCATTCGTGAAAGTCGCGATCGATATCCGCCGCATGACGGAATTTGGCATCGGCACCTATATCCGCAACGTGGTCCGGACACTTGCCCGTCTGGATCACGAAAGCGACTATTTCCTTATCGGGTTGCCCGCCAAAGTCGGCGAGTGCGGACCGTTGCCGGCAAATTTTCATTCGGTCCCGCTGCCTGATCGCGAGAACACGTTGAAAGGGAGTATTGAGTTTCGCGCCGTTGTGCGGCGGCTGCGGTGCGACGTAGTCCACATCCCGCATCTGTTCTGGATTCCGCGTGGTCTGCCCTGTCCGTATGTGCTCACGGTGCATGACCTGCTTGACCACATGTATGGAGCCCGCGACCGCTCCAGCCTGAGGCAAAATCTTCACCTTCAACTCACAAGGCGCGCTTTGCGCAAGGCGGCGCGGCTGCTGGCCGTCTCGCAGTTCACGAAGAGCGAGATCTCCCGGGCATTCGATGTCCCGGACGACCGCATCGAGGTCGTTTACAACGCCATCGACGAGCGCTTCCTGCACGGCCACGCTTCCGAGGCTGACCGCCAGCTCATCGCCGAACGCTACCAGGTCAACTATCCGTTTCTGCTCTATGCCGGCGCCATCCGGCCCCACAAGAATGTCGTGCGTATCATCGAAGCGTTCTCTGCGCTGAAGACGGAACTGGAGAAAGAGCAGCAGCTTCCTGACTTGAAGCTCATCATCATCGGAGACGATCTTTCCGGGCACCCCGGCCTGCGGCGCACAGTCGTGCGCAGTGGCGTACAGAATGACGTGCGCTTCCTCGGCTTCGTTCCCATCGAGGTGCTCAGAATTTTTTACGACGTGGCCAAAGTTTTCGTCTTCCCCTCTCTCTACGAAGGCTTCGGATTGCCGCCGCTGGAAGCCATGGCGCACGGAACACCCGTGGTCACCTCGAACACATCAAGTCTGCCTGAGGTGTCTGGCAACGCCGCGCTGCTGGTGAATCCGGAAAATGTTTTTGAAATCCAACGCGCGCTCCAGAGAGCAATCCTCGATCCCGTACTCCGTGCCCGCATGAAACAGCGCGGCTATGAGCAGTCCCAGCGTTTTTCCTGGACTAATTCGGTGGAGAGAATTCTGGCGATCTACCGTGAAGTGGCTGGCCGAGGCGCCGCACCTGGCGTTGCGGCCGATTGACTGGTTGCCAGTCGACCTTTTTAGACGCTGACATACTGTGTTTTCGTTCGCATGGCAGGTCCCTCGCTTCGCTTTTCCAAATACAAACTATTCAAGGGGAGCATCCGAGGCCATTCGCCGTGCCTTATAATGATCGGTTCTCCCGATGAATCCAGCCGCAACCGCCGAGCCCGAACAGCCGCCCACCCAGTCTATGAATCGTCCGAGTTATCTACTTTCGGACTGGCGCATTGCCGTTCTCATTCTCACTGCTTTGTGGCTCGTCATCTACATGGTTGGTCTCTCCACGCCCGCACTGCTCGACGACGCCGACACGGTGCATGCCGAAGCGGCTCGTGAAATGTTGCAGCGGCACGATTGGGTCACGCTCTACGCCAACGGCGTGCGTTATCTGGAGAAGGCGCCGCTCATGTACTGGAGTGTCGCCACCAGCTACAAGGTGTTTGGCATAAGCGAGTGGAGCACTCGTTTCCCGCTGATGCTTGGGGTGTTGGGGATAATCCTGGCGACCTATGGTTTGGGTCGCTGGGCGTTTGGCGCGGAGGGCGGATTCGATTCCGGCCTGGTAATGGCCACTGCCCTTGGCCCCTATCTATTTACTCGTTTCCTCATTCCCGACGTGCCTGTCGGGCTCTGGCTCACGCTGACGTATTGGCTGTTCCTGAAATCGCTGGAACAGGAAAGGCCCTCGCGATGGGTGTGCTGGGGGTTGGCTGTCGTGTGCGCGCTGAATGTGCTCACCAAGGGGTTAATCGGGCTGGTGTTTCCGGTTGCGGCGATCGGGATCTATCTTTTTCTGACAGGAAATCTCAGGCACTTGCTCAAGCTGCGCCTCGTCTCAAGCGCGGCGGTTTTCCTTGCTATCGCCGCACCATGGCACATCTTGGCTGAGTTGGCGAATCCGGCGCAAGGTCAGGTCCGCGGATTTCTCTGGTTCTATTTCGTTAACGAACACTTTCTGCGTTTTATCAACAAGCGGGTGCCGCGCGATTACGACACGGTCCCGCTGCTGCTCTTCTGGGCGTTGTTAATCATTTGGTTAATACCGTGGAGCGTCTTCGTACCGCAAGGTTTGCTGGAAGTGCCGCGGCGCTGGCGCGAATTTCGCTCGCAGATGTCGCGGCGCCAGTGCGCGAATTTGTTTTTTCTGTTGTGGGCGCTAGTGATTGTCGGCTTCTTCAGTTTCTCCACCCGCCAGGAGTACTACACTATCCCCGCGATTCCTGGGATGGCGCTGCTGATCGGAGGCTGGCTCGGCCGCGAACGAACGTCGCCCCTGGGCAGCCCCGAACGCCGCGCCGGGCGCGTCTCGGCGGCGGTCCTGCTGGCAATTGGAGTCGCCGTCGCCGGTGTTGGATTTGCGCTGCTCTGGTTTTCCACGCCGCCGACTCCGGGAACAGATCTCTCCGAGTTGCTCAAGAAGCATCCGCAGGACTACGCCCTTTCCTTTGGGCACTTTCTCGACCTGACGCCGCAGGCGATGGGCGCATTCCGAGGCCCGTTGCTGGGAGTTGCGCTCGGACTGTTGCTGGGAACTCTGGCGAATTGGATTTTCCGGCGCCGCGGCCAGGCCGGAATGGGCAACGCTGCGTTGGCCGCGACGATGATCGTAGTGCTGGCTTGCGTACACTCGGCGTTCATAAGTTTCTCTCCCATTCTTTCTTCCAAGGATCTGGCGCTGGCGATCAAGCGGCAATACCAACCGGGAGACGTAATCGTCGTGATCGGCAAATACGAGAATGCGTCCGCCCTGAATTTCTATACCGGCGTTCCGCTGCGCAGTCTACGCGAACCCGCGGGCAACATGTGGTATGGATCGAAATTCCCGGACGCCCCGCGTGTCTTCGAGACTCCGGCATCGTTCAAGATTTTGTGGGAGGGCCCGCAGCGGGTGTTTTTGTGGGCGGAGGACGATCATCCGGCGGAGTTGCGCGGTTTTACCTACTTCGAACTGGCGCGCCGCGGCGGGAAAATTATTTTCACCAACCAGCCCTTTTCGGCTTCAGGGCCGGGATAGGCGCGGGACTTCCCGCTGCCCGGCCCGTTCACCGGAGATTCTTTCCAGCCTTCCGTCTTTGAGATAGAACACATCGCCGCGCCAGGAGATTCGATTCCCAATCAGACCCACGGCCCAAATAACCGGCGCGATCAGATCGCGCAACGGCAACAGCAAGAGATCGCGTAGCGCTTGACTGCTGCCAAGGACCGCGGCCGCCGCCGTCAGACCGACTGCAATACGAGCGGCTAGAGTAACAGTGAGCAGGCCCCATCCCCACGCGGCTCCGTTCGCCGCCAGCAGCGTCAGCAGCGCCCAGGGCAGTCCAAATGTCATGATGAGGCCGGCGTATCCCCATCTACGCGAACCGCGCACGCTTCGCGCCCAGCGCAGCTGGTGCTCCACGAACTGGCGGAATGTGTAGGCGGGCAGGAACGTGTCTACGACGACATCGCTGAGTTCGATTCGTTTCCCAAGTGCGGCGATGCGATTCCCGATCTCATAATCGTCGGCCAGATAATCCACCATCGCCTCGAATCCGCCGGCAGCGTGCAGGTCGCTGCGGCGGAAGGCAAGCGTGGAGCCCAGTCCGAACTGCAGGCCGTGTTCGATCAGCCTGGCACTCAACACGCCGGGTACAAAATCGGTGCCGATCCCCAGCGCCTCAAGACGCGATCCCAGAGTCGGGCTGGCGATCCCACGGTACAGGCACGTCACCATGCCCACCGACGCGTCCGAGAGCGGCGCGATCACGCGGCGCAGGTAGTCGGGTGCGACGCGAATATCGCTGTCATTGACGACAAGCATTTCGTAGCGCGCGGCGGGCAGCATTTGCGCCAGCGTACTGACCTTGCGGTTTGTCCCGAGGTCGCGCTGGCAGATCAGCAGATCGATCTGGCGGTTGGGATATTTTTCTTGCAACCTTCGTACCAGCGTGATGGCAGGATCATCCGGATCGCTGACGCCGAAGACCAATTGAAATTCCGGATAGTCCAGCTCGCAGTGACTGCAAAACGCTTCCCAAATCTGCGGATCCATTCCTTTCAAAGGTTTCAGGATTGAGACGGGAGGGAGCGAATCGTTGGGTGTTTTCGCCCCACGATTGCAGCGACGGAAATTCAGATAGCTCGCGATACCGATGGCGGCAAGCAGATAGAAGCCGAAGCTGGATAGGGTTCCCAGGACGGCGATCGCTTCGATCAGAAGTCTTACGGTCAGATGCATTTGATCTCTTGTAGCGCCACCCCGAGCGAGACGCTCTCGGGACAGCCCGCAAGATGCCGGCGCTACTTAAACTGAACTATTCGTAACGCAATGACTCGATGGGATCCAGGTTCGCCGCTTTCCAGGCCGGGTAAATACCGAACACCAATCCCACCGCCGCTGAGGCGCTGAAGGCGAACAGGGCCCAGAACACCGACATGGTCGCAGGAAGCGATGGAAAGATTAAAGGGACGATTCCGGTGATGATTGCGCCCATCAATACTCCAATCACCCCTCCCACGGCCGTCAGCATGACGGCTTCCAGGGTGAACTGCAGCAGGATGTCGCGCTTGCGGGCGCCAATCGCTTTGCGCACTCCAATCTCACGGGTACGCTCGGTCACCGAGACCAGCATGATGTTCATCACGCCCACGCCGCCAACGATCAGGCCCACGCTCGAAACCGCGAACATGAAGACGAAGATCATGCCGGTGATCTGGTTCCACACATCCGAAAGTGAATCTTGTGTGAAGACCGCGAAATTGTCGGGCATGTTGTTGGGAACGCGACGGCGGCGGCGCAGCAGTTCACGCATTTCGTCGGTCGCTTTGGACATATCGTCGTGTGAGGTCGCTTTCACCGCGATCCAGTGGGCTTTCTGTTCAGGGTGCAATTTCCGGAAAGTGGCAAGCGGGAAGAAAACAATATTGTCGTCGGGATTCTTTCCGCCCCCGAAAACGCTTTTGCGCTGTGCGGCGACGCCCACCACGGTGAAGATCTGCCCTTCGATGTTAATTTCCTTGCCCAGCGGCGATTCACTGGGAAACAACTCACCCGCAGTGTCGTGGCCGATCACGATCACCGATGAGCGCCTTTCGTCGTCTATTTCGCTGAACCAACGGCCGGAGTCGAGGGCAATGTCGTAAACATCTTTCACCGACGCCGTATCGCCTTCGAGGATGGTTTGCTTCGTTTTGCGATCTTTGTATTTCACCGTGTAAGTGCCGACGCCCAACTCCGGCCGAAAGTAGCGTACTCCGGCGGTGACGGCCTTGACGTGCGGCAGATCCTTCATCGCCATGGCGTCGTCGAAAGTGAGTTCCTTGCGGGTACGCATCTCTTCGGTCATGCGTCCGAAGGTGATTTCCTGATGAAAGGCAAAAATGATATTCGAACCGAGTGAGCTGATGACCTGGCTGACGTTGTCGTTCAGGCCGCGCACGATCGAGGAAATCCCAATCACCACCGTGACGCCGATCACGATGCCGAGCACGGTCAGCGACGAACGCAGCTTGTTGCTGCGGATCGTGTCTACCGCCAGCTTCAGCACTTCGCCGATTTCGCTTTTGCCAATCATTCAGAGCAATCTTTACGGTAGTTCTCAGTTCCCGGTTCTCAGTTCTCAGTAACACCATGCAGCGGATAAGCGAAAACTGAGAACTGGGAACCGGGAACTGCCTTTTTCAATTCTCAAAGCGCAACGCCGCAATCGGATCGAGCATGGCCGCTTTGCGGGCTGGATACACTCCGAAAAATATTCCGACGCTCGCCGCCACGCCCACGCCCGCGAGCACAGCCCACAACGGAACCGACGACGGCATGCCGATCAGAAACGTTATTCCCTTGGCGACGGTGATCCCGCCAATTACGCCGATCACGCCACCGAGCATGGCCAACGCCACCGACTCAATGAGGAACTGCCCAAGGATGTCGTCTCGTTTGGCGCCGAGAGCTTTGCGGATTCCAATCTCCCGCGTCCGCTCCGTCACCGAAACCAACATGATGTTCATGATAACGATGCCGCCGACCACGAGCGAAATGGCCGCAATCCCGATCATGGCGAAGAAAAATGTCTGGCTGAAATTCGCCCAGATGGTGAGCAGGCTGGCATTGGTCTCGATGTCGAAGCTGTCGTCAGCCCCGGGCCGGTCATGGCGACGCGCGCGCAGGATGGCGCGGGTTTCATCCATCGCCTCTTCCATCCCCGAGCCGCTCGCCGACGCCTTCCCGGAGATGCGAATGCTGTCGTGCGTGCCATGCTGTTTCTGAAACGCCGTAATCGGAATCAGGGCATAGTTGTCCATGCTCTGGCCCAGGGTTTTGCCTTTCGCTTTGCCGACGCCGATAATGCGGTATTCCCAGCCGTCGATGCGGATTTCCTTGTCGATGGGATCGGAGCCCGGCATCAGCGTCTCCACGACGTCCGGCCCGACCACCGCAACAGCCGAGTTGCGATTGACGTCGGTGTCATTCAACATACGCCCGGCGGTGAGGTCGATGTCCAGAATCGGGACCATCGATGGCGTCACGCCACGGATGATCGTGTCGTTGATTTGCTGCTCGCCGTAACGTGCGTGCCCGGTATCGTTGCGCAGCGCGGCGCCGATCCATTCGCAGTGTTGGCAGGCGTCTCTCACCGCTTCATAGTCTTCCATGGTGATATCTTTGCGCTTCTCACCATCGAGGAGCTTGTCGACATTGCTGGTGACAGGAGAAACCTTGAAGACGATGAAAACGTCGGCGCCGAGATTGAAAACCTTGGTCGCCACGTAGCCGTTGATGCCCGCCACAAATGTGACCACTGCGATCACGGCTGCGATCCCGATGACGACTCCAAGCAGAGTCAGCGCCGAGCGCAGCTTGTTAGCCCAGAGCGACTGGAACGCAATGCGGATGGCCTCGATGAAGTTCATGGTAGAGCAGGTCTCAGGTCACAGGTGTGAGGTCTCAGGAAAACATGGGAGAGACCGGGCTTGCCGCGTCTCCAGCCTTACACCCTGATTCTAAGTCTACCAGCCTCGCGCCCTTAAGCATGAACGTCAAAACGAGGCCAAAAGTTCCCGCTGGACTACGGGCACCCTGGGGTCAAACGCCGACAGAATCGCAAAAAATGGACTCGCCTCCGGCCGCTAATTCGCGGCGAGCACGAAGTTCACCGTGATCTCAGTCTCAATCGCAATCGGCTCATCGTTCAGCCGGTACGGACGATAGCGCCATTGCCGGACGGCCTCGATTGCGGCCCCGGCCAACATGGGATGTCCGCTTTCGAGGGTCAGGTGGTCAACGGTTCCCGCCTTGCTGATGATGGCGCGCAACTGCACCACGCCCTGGATGCGGGCCTGCTTCGCCAGAGGCGGGTATACCGGCTGCACCCGATAGATCAGATTGCCTTCCGCCCAGTGCGAGATTCTAGGTGGTTGAACGGGTGGCGGCGGTTTCAACGTGACCATGGGTGTTCCCGTTCCGGTCGAGTTCAAGATCGCCAATCGCGAGCTTGGACCGGTAGCGTTGATTACCCCCGGGCCGAGTTCGGGCGCTTCGATCGGAGCAGGGTCGTGAAGGCTTGCGATCCTTGGCGGGATGGAGGGAGGCATGAGTACATGCGGTCCCGACATATTGGTTGAGTTTGTGGTTTGCCGATGCTGCATTGGCAGCGCTGGCGCTTGCGCGATCGGCACGGTCAGCGGCTGTAACCAGTGCAGAATCGGCGGACCCTGTACCCAAAACATCGGGATCGCCAAGAGCAGGCTTAGCGCCAAGGCTTGAAAACCAAACGAAGCTATCGCCGACCATCCCCGGCGGGCGGACTTATCCCACGAACTTTCCAGCGTGCTGAACATGATGTCCTCCGAGCGGTCCCGTGATTGATACAGACACCTGTGTGGGGGTATTAGCTCCTGAAGAATGGGCGCAGCGCAAAAAGAAAAAGGCCGCGTTAGGACGCGGCCTCGGGAACTATGTTGACGTGGACGGTGTCGCTACTGTTTCGGCGTAGACGGCGGTGTTTTGGTTGCCGGTTGAGCCGCGGGCTTGGCCGGAGTGGTTGCGGGCCTTGCCGCGCCGGTCGCGGGCTTGGTCGCTCCCGGCGAAGAGGGAACTGGTGCGGGCACACCGGACTTGATGTTGTAGGCTTCGATGACCGGCTGCGTGATATCAACCGCCTGTCCGTACCAAACCACAGGTCCTTGCGGCCACGGTTGCGAAGTGTCGATGATGACGCCGAAACCATTCTCGGTGGCATACTTTACGATCACGGGAGCCATGGTGCGAAGCACGCGCTGCATGATCTCGCCCTGTTGGTTTTGGGCTTCTTCTCGGGCATCCTGCACGGAACGCTCGAAGGTCTTCTGCTTCGACTCGATAGTTTTTACCAACGTGCTCTTGGCATCCTCGTTCATCTTGTCGCCCTGGGTGCTGAGCTGCTTTTTCAGGCCGTCGATTTCCTCACTGGCCGTCTTCAGTTCGGCTTGCTTGGGATCGAGTTTCTTGCCGAGGGCTTCTAAATCGCGTCGGCCTTCATTGGAGCCAAAAATGGCGCCTTCAATACTGATGGTCCCGACCTTGGTCCCGGTGGCGGGGGGCGTCGCGGCGGCAGAAGAGGCAGAGGAAGGTGCGTTGGGCACGGCGGCGTTGTCGGCTGGGGCGGTCTGCGCCATCGCGGTCAGCGACAGGGCGAACGCCACAGCCACAAGAATTCTCATAAACTTGCTGGTCATTGATCCTTTGGACTCCTTCGGATTGGTTCCGGTTCTCGAGACAATCGACTCGCTGGGCTCTACGAACAAATCGCAACCGGGCCGATCGGATCTCGGCGGCAAACGCGTTCCGCGTCGCCGGTGCCCGGCTCTTCACGCCGAACCTCAAGCGTGGTGACCACCCAGATTTCATGGGTGTAGACGCTAGCGATTATACGGAGCGCATGGGAAGAGCGTCAAACTGGGATCGCAGAAGGCAGAAGTCGGATTGCAGAAGTAGGCTGCGAGCTTCGGGCTGCGAGCTTCGAGCGAACCGTTTGCTCGTAGCTCATAGCTGGATTTAGTAGCGGAACCGGTACTTCACCTGCACACTAATCTCGCGCGGATTCGCGAAGTGCGTCCCTCCAAACGTGTTGCTGTTGTCGAGCAGGTAGTGGTGGTTGCCGAGGTTCAATCCTGCGAGGCGGACATCCCAGTTCTCGCCGAAGGACTTGCCTAATGCCAGGTCATACGTGGCATGCGCCGGCAAATGTTGGGGTCCTTCGCCGTCGAGGAAGCCGGAGCCATAGTTGACGCCGAAGTCCGCCCAGGCATGCCAGGGTAGAGTCAGGTTGACTCCGGTAGTGAGCGTATCACGCTGGTCGTGGTCGAGAAAGCACAGAGCATCGTCGCAGGAATCTCCGGTGATCAGGCCGCCAGTGACGTCGCCGTTCCACTCCGCGTACTGGTGAGAGTAGGCCAGCCGCCACGTCGCGCGATGCGCAATCAACGGCGAAGACGCGCTCACCTCCCAGCCGCGAATGCGGGCATGCTCCAGCGTGAGGGGGAAAAAGATATTGGAGTTACCCAGGGCATCGTGGTCGAAAAAGTTCTTCGCTCCGGTACGGAAGTTGGAGAGATCGAAGGTCCAGCCTTTGATCGGGATGGCCAATCCGAATTCGTGCTGTTCGTCTCGTTCGCCATGGAGGGGGGCGAACGAGCAGGTCTCATCCGAGTTGTTACATTGTTCGATGATTGGCCCCGAGACCGTCAACAGCGGCGGGGGCTGATAATAGCGACCGTAGGACGCGCGGGCCACCCAGCCAAGCTTGGGGACGCGAATGGCCACGCCCACGCGCGGGTCGGCCGAATTTTCGCTGACCGAAGATCCAAAGTGGGTCAGGCGCGCGCCGAGATTGAAAGTCAGCCAACTCGTGGGACGATACTGATCCTCCAGAAATACAGTCTCGATGTTGCCCCACACCTTAAGCCGCTCACTCAACGGGGGCTCGCTACCGTCGCTGGTGACGAGGCCGAAGAACTGGTTGTCGTGCGCGCCCCAAACCTGCAAGCCGGCACGAGCGTTGTGCTTCCCGCGGACGACGCCAACCGACGCAACTCCGCCCACGTAATTCGAGCCGCGATCGGTGTTCGGAACCTTGACGTTCGGATCGGGCTCGCCGAAGTAGTCTCCGATGTAGTGCGCCCGATTGAAGTGATAGAAGGGCGAAACCGTTGTCGTAACGCCGTTCCCGGCGCTGTGAACCCAGGAAAAGTTGGCAAAAGCGTCGCGTTCGTCTTCCACGTCGTGATTGAACGCAGTATCGCCGGCGGGATCGACCGGTACCTGGTAATGATCCCCGCGCACCGACGTGACCAGGCGCAACTGATCGTTCGCACTCTTGTTGAAGATGACCGATCCGAAACCGCCGAGCCCGGCTGCCTGATCGTGGAGCACCCGAGCGATGGGCGTCTCCAGGCCAAGGCCGGTGCGATATCCCGAGAAGCTGCCAAAGTAGGCGAGGCGCTCGGAGTGGTCGCCAAAGCTGATCTGATTGTCGGTGTTGTTGTAGCTGCCGTAGCTAGTGGATAGTTCGGCTTGCCGGTCGCGCTCGAATCCGGAGCGCGTTACGACGTTGAAGACGCCGTAAGTGCGGTCGCCGTTCTCGGCATCGAAGCCTCCGCGTTGCACTTCGAGGTAGTCGATATCTTTCGGGTCGAACTGCGGGCCCACGTTGGACGCAATGTTGGTATTGGGTACTGGCACACCATCGAGCAGCCACGAAACCTGGTGTCCGCCGCGAATGTGGAGCTGGTCGTGCACGATATACGCACTGGGTACTGTGCTTGTGATCATGGCGAGCGAATTGGATTGGTCGGCGCCGGGAATTTGCGCAATCTGCTCGCGGCTGACCAGGGTGGCAGTGGTGGACGAAGATGGATTCACCGTAATGGGCTCGCCGTGGACTTCAACCGTCGCAGAGGTGGTCGCAACCTGGAGAGAGAAATGCAGGCGCACGTCGTGTCCCGAGCCGAGTGTCAGCCTCTGCTCTTCTTGCCGAAAGCCGGACGACTCAACGTTCACGGTGTACTCGCCGATGGGAATCTTTTCAAAAACAAATTCACCCGCATCGTTTGTGCTCACCGTTTGCTCGAACGCGGAGTCCACTGCGTGAATCTTGACGGTCGCGCCGCTCACGGGGCGGTGCTGCGGATCGTGAATAAGTCCCCGCACAGAGCCCAGGATCGATGCATTGGCAAAGGAGACGGTCAGCATCAATCCGACCCCCACCATCGCCGGACCGACAGCCGCCCTGATACAGGGAAGACGTGACGCGACGCCAGCCAGGATGCGGCGCAAGAATACAGCCCACGGCGCGAGCCGTGGGTAACGTGCAGAAAACGATTGAGCCCCGAAGGGGTAAAAGAACTTTGCGGTCTTCATTTTGTCCTCGCAGCGAGTTGTAACTCCGGCCGCCACGAACCAGGGCGCGAAAGTTACGAGGCCTCAACACCATGCCTCGGTGAGTAGAAACGCGGATTGCCGCGTCTTAGTTTTGGAGAGGTTAGCTGCGGGGCGGAGCACGCGCTAATTCGTTGTCCGAGATGGTGCTGGGGGCAAACAGCGCGCTGGGAGCACGCGGCGCTCTTGCCGTCGGCAGATTTTGCCGCGAGAGCAAATTGGATTGTGGCTGTCCCCACGTGGGCGTCGCCGCTCCACGGCAGCAATCGTGGTTCTCACAACAGGAATCGGCGGCACGAAATAGCGTCTCGGACGCTGCCGCCTCTGGAGTCATCGCCATCCCGTGACAATGCATGGCGGGCATCGCTGCCTGCCTCACGCAATGCGGCGCCATCGGCTGCGCGACGCGTGCCATCGCCAGCGGCCCGAAGGCCGGCACGACCATGACCAACACCAGAAGCCTGGCCATCCAGCGCTGCATCGTCAGAGAATACCAGTACCCAGTACCCAGTATCCAGTACTCACCCATTGGGCCTGAGACCCAGCGTGTTTGGTGGATACTGGGTATTAGGTACTGGGTTTACTATTTCCCCGTGCACGGACTGGCGCAGCGGCTGCTAAAAACAATTCGCAAGCAGGATCTGATCAAAGCCGGCGACCGCCTAGCCGTAGCCGTGTCGGGCGGAGCAGACTCGGTGGCCTTACTGCTCCTGCTGCTCGATTTGCGTGTTGAACTTGGTATCGTGCTGTCGGTCGCCCATGTGAATCACAACCTGCGCGGACTTGAATCCGATCAGGACGAACAATTCGTCACTGAACTCGCTCGCCGGCACGGTCTGGAGTTCCACATGCGCGACGCACCGCTCGCGCAGCGGGATTCCGGCATCGAAGCCGCCGCCCGCAAACTGCGTTACGACTTTTTTCTAGAACTGACATGCGACCGGCGCGTCTCGAAAATCGCAACCGCCCACACACTGGACGATCAAGCCGAAACGGTTCTACTCCGCATATTGCGCGGCACGGGAATTCGTGGCCTGTCCGGAATTCACCCGCGCATCGTTTTCGCAGGACAGGGTGAAGTAGTCCGTCCCCTCCTCGGTCTGCGGCGAAGCGACCTGGAAGCCTTTCTGGCGGCGAAAGCTCAGCCGTGGAGGGAAGACTCCTCCAATCGCGACCTGGCCTTTCTCCGCAATCGTGTGCGCCATCGTCTGCTGCCGCTCCTCAAAGAAGACTTTGGAGCCGCGGCTCTGGAGAACCTTGCAGACCTGGCAGAAATCGCGCGCGCAGAAGAGGAGCAATGGGTGCGGATCGAGCACGATCCTCGTGCATTTGGCGGTGCTTTGGCAGACGGGTCGTCATCCCTGCCTCTGAAGCCGGGCCTGTTATCGCTGCCCCTCGCTGCCCGTCGACGCTTGGTCCGCACCTGGCTGGAATCGACCGCCGCTGGCATTGGCATGTCGTTTCGCTTAATCGAAGAAGTATTGGATCTCGCGCGCGGCCCCGCCGGCAAGAAGCTCGAATTGCCGGGCGGAGTTTGGCTGCGTCGAACGCAGCGCGAACTCCGTCTTGAGCCCGCGCCGCAAGTCGATCCGGCCGACTACGAATATCGCCTGTCGATTCCGGGCGTGGTCGACGTGCTGGAACTGGGTATTCGGCTGGAGGCGATCCTTGTGCCAGTCGAGCGCGCGGTCGTCGCCCCCGAAGAGCGCGACTCTTTACTCGACCCAGCGCATTTGCCACGGGAACTCGTTGTCCGCAACTGGCGTCCCGGCGACCGTTTCTGGCCCGCGCACACCAAAGAAGAAAAAAAAGTTAAAGAGTTACTAGCCGACCGCCACATGACTGGTCCGCAGAAGAAACTCTGGCCCGTGATCGTCGCGAAAGGGTGCGGGCTGGTGTGGGTGCGGGGATTCCCCGCTCCGGCTGGCCTCCACCCTGAGACGGGCGAGAGTGCCGCGCTCTGGATTCGAGCAGCCAACCTGTAGTTCGAAGGTCGAAGGGTCGCGGCCCGAAGCCCGGCCGCACCAAGCTAAGGGCTAACGGTTAAGAGCCCTCTGCTGTTACTATTCCTCGTTCCGGAGGCGCCACTCCACTTATGATCGCTTCGCCGAACGCGGGCCTGCGCCAGGTCATCTCCGCCGATCAGATTCAGAAAAGAATTCGTGAACTCGGCCGTCAGATTTCCGATGACTATCGCGGCGAAACTGTAATCGCCCTGGGAATTCTGGAAAACGGTTTCATGTTTATCGCCGACCTCGTGCGCGTTCTGGAAGTGCCGGTGGTGTGCACTTTTATCAAGCCACGTTACAAGCAGACCCAGGGAGAAACAGAACTGCTCGAAATCTTTTTTAGCCACGAACTCGCGATTGCCGGGAAACACGTTTTACTCGTGGAAGGCCTGGTCCACTCCGGCGTGACCACCGAGTATCTGATGAGCGACTTGCGCGCCCGCGGCGCGGCCTCGGTAAAGCTCGCAACCCTGCTCGACCGGCAAGCCGCCCGGCGAGTGCGTTTACAGCCCGATTATTTCGGATTCCTCGTCGATGACGCCTTCCTCTGTGGTTACGGATTGGGCAACCCGGAGCAGACGGGAAGGAATTTGCCCTACCTGGCCGCGACCACCTGACCGCTTTTTTTGAACTGTCATCCTTCGCTTCGCTCAGGATGACAGTTTCTAAAAGTAGAAGCTCTCCAGACAACGACTCTAGACACTCCGAGCAAAGCACTACTTCAAAACCTCTGGCACCCGCGTCGCAGGCGGAGTGTTGCGGCTGCGTTGCACGCTGACAACGCCATCCGTAATCACCATCGCAATCCCTGGCAAATCGCCCTTTTGAATACTGTCGAGCAAGTCCTTGCCCGCCGAGTGCTGCGCCTTGTCCATCAACACAAATGAGGCTTCGCGGCCCCGCGCGATCAGGCCACCATCGAGATTGCGGATCTTCGCCGTGTTCCCTGTCGCGAGACAAATTGCGACTTCCGCGGAGATCCCGCCCAGCGCTGACAGCATCGCGATCATGCGAATAATTCCCAGCGGCTGCACGCCCGATCCCGCCGGCGAATCCGTGCCCAGGATGACGCGGCTCAGGTGGCCCAGTTCTTTCGCCGTCCGGAGGGCCAGCAGGCCGGCGCGCTCATTTCCGTTGTGCACGATTTCGAGAGCCCGCGGTGAGCGTTCGCACAGTGCAACGATCTGATCGTCGGGTAGAGCGGTGTGGCCGCCGTTAACGTGTCCGATGACGTCGGCGTCGGTTTCGAGCACCATGTCTTTATCGATAAGGCTCGAACCGGGTATCGACGGGCCGCCGGTATGGATCGTGCTCTGAATGCCGTATTTCCGCGCCCATCCGACCATCTGCCGCGCCGTCTTGCCATCTTTCACGCTGCCCAGTCCGACTTCGCCGAGAATCTTCACGCCCGCTGCGGCGAGTTCCTTGAAGTCGTCTTCCACCATCCCGTGCTCGATCACAGGAGCCCCGGCATAAACCTTCACGCCGCCGGGGCGAAACGCCGTGAATGCTCGCTGCGCAAAAATTGCCATCGCCTTCAGGCCGACGACATCCTTGGGCCGTCCCGGCGTATGCACTTCGCCCGCTGAGACCATGGTGGTGACGCCGCCATGAAGATAGCTGTCGATCCAGCCGAGTTGATTCTGACGCGGTGTCCAGTCGCCGCACACGGGATGGACATGGCTGTCGATGAGTCCCGGCGCAAGCGCGACGCCCTTGGCATCAATAATTGTGGTCGCGCCCGAAGTATCAACGTCCTTCTCTTTACCAATTTCGACAATTCGATCACCCAGCGCGACGACCGTGTCGGCATCCAAAATCGGATGATCAAGGTCACCAGTCAGCAACAGACCGATATTGCGAATGACCAACTTAGTTTGTGGTGCGGGCTTTGAAGCGTCACCATGAGCCATAGGTCCCTTCCCGACTGGCGCGTTTTGTCATCGATACGTAAGAATGCTAAGAGCAGTTGGCGGAGGACGAAATGGTATCCCGTGACTTCGTTTTTTGGGAAGTGGATGTGCAAGCCGACTTCATGCTGCCCGGCGGCAAGCTCTATGTGCCCGGCGCCGAGAAGTTGCTGCCGAACATCCGCAAGCTCACCGACGCCGCCCGCCGCGACGAAGTCTTTCTGGTCTCGCACGGCTGTTTTCATCCTGCCGGTGATCCTGAATTCCAGCAGTTTCCTCCGCATTGCCTGAAAGGCACGCCAGGAGCGGAATTTGTCCCGGAAGCGCTGACCGATAAATTCGCCCGCGTTGAGAACCGTTCCACGGATAAATTACCCGACGACCTTTCGAAGTATCAACAGATCGTGCTGGAGAAGCAGACGCTCGACATTTTCCAGACGCAGCATGCCGACGCTCTGGTGAAACGTCTAGGGGACGCACCGGAGTTCGTGGTATTTGGCGTAGTGACGGAGTATTGCGTCAGTTGCGCAGCGAAAGGACTGTTGGCTCGCAAGCGCCGGGTCGCTGTGGTGAAGGATGCGATCCAAACACTCGATCCGCAAGTGGGCGCCAAGACGATAGCGGGTTTGCAGAATCTGGGAGCGCGGCTGGTAACGACCGACGAAGCTCTTGCCGCCCTCCGGCCCTAAACCGCATCCCGGATCACCCTTAGCTAAGTGCTAACGGCTAAAAGCTAAGAGCTAAAAGCTAAAAGCTGTTATTCGATCTGCACTAATCCGCCGGCCACCGGCGCCGGATGTTGCGGCGCGCGCCAGGCGTCCAGCACCGACACCTGATGCACACATGATACGGTGCAGTGCGGCGCACATGATTTCTCGGTATAGAACTCACGCCTTAGATCGGCGATCGTATATTTCTCCAGCGGAATTCCCGGATACCCGCGCTGCTGCGAGCAGTAGTGCACCAGGCCATCCTCGCAGATGTACAAATAGCGAGCCCCGGCCCGGCAGCGCCACTGGTTCGGACGCCCGTCGGCAATGTTGTCCTGAAACGCATTGATGCGCGTGAAGCTCCGCCGCTCCAGCCCTTTCATCTCGTGATACACGGCGCGTTCGTTTTCCTTCAACGGCTGTAACTGACCTGCTCCGTCGTGGATAATGCCTACCGTCGAGCTGAATCCCAAAGCCAGCGCCCGTTTGCCGATCGTCAGCGCATCCTGCGGGTCGCTAACCCCGCCACCCACCACAGAATTAATATTGACGTGAAAATCCGCGTGCTCGGCCAGCAACTGAAGTTTTTTATCGAGAACCTTCAAGCTCTTTTTGGAGACCTCGTCCGGGTTCACGTTGTCGATGGAAATCTGGAGCCACTCCAGCCCCGCGCGGTTTAGGCGCTGAATGCGATCGGCCGTCAGCAGGTACCCATTTGTGATCAGCCCCGAAACAATCCGCCGCTTCACCATCTGCCGGATAATATCGTCGAGATCGGGATGCAGCAACGGCTCGCCGCCGCTGATGGTGACCACCGAAGTGCCCAGCCCGCCGAGCAAATCCACTCGCCGCAGCATCTGGTCGGTCGGCACGGGCTTCGAGAAATCGTCAAACTCGTTGCAGTAAGTGCAGGACAAATTACAGCGCCGGATCGGAATCAGATGGGCGAGCAAAGGATGGTCGGTCGAGGCCAGCGCCTTGATGATCTGCCACAACCCGTGAATGTTCCGGCTCGCCGCCTTGTAGTTGCGCCGCAGCCGGACTGCTGACGTTGCCATGGATATGCCTGTCTACTATTTAATCATTAGCGGAAGCCAAGGCACAATTTTCAGCAGTATTCAGAGCAAATCCGGGGTCGAACGGGGATTTAACCGCAGAGTGTGCGGAGGTCGTGTAGGTTCGGTGAAGCTCTCGACCGTAGCGCTGGCTATCGCTTTTTCGCTTGAGCCAGTGCTGCGACCGTCCCCTTGGTCGCAAGCACATAGTCAGCCGGAGTGATCAGGATCTGCAATCCCCTAACCCCCGCCGAAATTGAAACCACGTCAAACAGTTCAATCGTTTCGTCCACATACACGGGGAACTCCCGCTTGGCGGCCAGCGCCGTAACTCCGCCGCGAATGTAGCCGGTCAGTGCCTGTAGTTCCTTCACTGGAACAAGTTGGACCTTTCTCTCTCCTGCCGCGTTCGCCAGGGTTTTCAAGTCCAGTTCCTGATCGCCCGGAATCACGGCCATGCAGACGCCGTTGCGGTCGCCGCGCGCCACCAAAGTCTTGAAGACCTGCTCGGCGGGAAGCCCGATTTTGGCCGCAACCGTTTCCGCCGCCAGGTCTTGAGGATCGACTTCATACTCCCGCAACTCATAGCGAATCCCCAACTGATCGAGCAAACGCGCCGCGTTGGTTTTCGGGGACACCGAGGAATTGTAAGGGAGCCTGCAAAATTCGAGCCCCCAATTGGTCACGAACCATAATTCCGGCCACCATGATTCCGGCCAATGCGAATGTCCCCCACGCCGGTGTATAGTTCCACATTCCAGCACGGAGGCTCGTCGTTATGCGTCTGCTCCTCAACTGGGTACTCAGCGCTCTTGCGGTCTGGATCGTTTCGCAGGTCGTACCAGGCATCCATGTCAACGATGCCATGACCGCGCTGATTGCCGCCCTGGTCATCGGCCTGGTGAACGCCTCGATCGGATTCATCCTGAAAGTCCTTACCTTCCCTCTGACACTACTGACCCTGGGGATCTTCTGGTTTGTGATCAATGCTCTGATGCTGGAACTCGCTTCCGTCCTGGTGCGCGGATTCCAAGTGCGAAACTTTTTGGCGGCGTTTATTGGCGCCATCGCACTAAGCATCGTCAGTTCCGTACTCCACTGGCTGATCATGCCAAGTCGCAAAGAAAGCTAAGCCTGTTATGAATGGGAAATTTGCTCCGTGCGCTGCCCTCATCCTCGCTCTAGTCCCGTTCACTTTG
Organism: uncultured Acidobacteriota bacterium; assembly: GCA_963799305.1. Lineage (GTDB taxonomy): Bacteria > Acidobacteriota > Terriglobia > Terriglobales > Acidobacteriaceae > Acidiflorens. Next base: position 105,656 of record CAWCWX010000015.1, read on the forward strand.
GGCGCGGGTGATACGCCCATTGCCACCGATTCCTGGCAGCGGGACCTCCAAGCCTGGCGGGAAAAGCGTGCCGCCAACCTGCAGAAGCCCGAAGGATGGCTTTCTCTGATCGGCCTGGAGTGGTTGAAGGAAGGCGACAACAGCGTCGGCTCGGCTTCCGACAACAAGATTCAGATCGCGAAAGCGCCGGCTCATCTCGGCGTTGTACATCTGGAAAAGAGTGGTGCGATGCGTCTGCTGCCACCGGCAGGCGGTTTCCCCAAGGATCTTGAACTCGACGGTCATCCCGCGCAAGAGCAGCCGTTGCTGGCGGACGACAGCGAGAACAGTTCGAAGCTTTCTCTCGGTGGTCTGACCCTCATCGTCATACATCGCGACGAACGTTATGGGTTACGGATCAAAGACGACGAGGCGCCCACCCGCTCCGGTTTTCATGGGCTACGCTGGTACGCGCCCAATCCCGCCTACCGAATACGGGCCAAGTGGGTTCCATACGATCCGCCGAAGATGATCGATATTCCCACCATTCTCGGAACCGTGAGCAAACTTCCCGCTCCCGGCGTTGCAGTGTTCACGATCGAGGGGCAGGTCTACCGCCTGGAGCCCGTGCTGGAAGAACCGAAATCGACTCAGCTCTTCTTCATCCTTCGCGACACGACCAGCAAGACAACGACCTATGGCGCAGGCCGATTCCTCTACACCGACTTTCCCGACCACGGCCTGTCGCAGCCCGGCGAACTCTGGCTCGACTTCAATCAACTGATCAATCCGCCCTGCGCCTTCACTCCGTATGCGACGTGTCCGTTGCCGCCGCCACAGAACCGTTTGACCGTCGCCATTCCAGCCGGGGAGCGGCGCTACCACGATTAGCGGCGAAACATTTACATTTAGACAGGAGCACTTTGCATGAGATGGGTTCTCGTTGTCCTCTGCCTGCTGGGTGTCGTGGCCGCCTCGCTCGCCCTGCGCGAGCACTATCGTGAAGATGCCTCCCCATGCAGCATCAACGAACGCTGGGACTGCGGTATCGTGAACCACAGCCCGTTCGCCGTGATCGCTGGTGTGCCCGTGGCGGTGATCGGCATTTTGGGGTATTTGTTGCTCGGCGCACTTGCCTTCAAAAAAGCTTACCGTATCATGCTGCTGGCAGCGCTCCCCGGATTGGCCTTTTCCCTCTATCTGGCTCACATCGAAAAGGACGTGCTGGGCGTGTGGTGTATCTATTGCGCGATTTCACTCGGCTTAATTTCCCTGCTCACGCTGCTGGATTTGGGAATGGTCGTCTCGGGCTCGATGGGCCGGGCTAAGCCTGCGGTTCAGTCCTGAAAACGTCCGCTGAACTCAAAGAGCTAGAGACGGAATCCGCATCTCGACCACTGTCCGTTTCGTCCGCCAACCCGCTAAAGTCGATTGGATTTCTTCGGCGCGATCAGCCGCCAGGCCTCGCTTAGATGGAATCCCAGCTCTTCGTTGTCGACCGTATCCAGTTCTAATCCAACCCAGCCCTTGACTCCCACATACGGTGGCATAAAAAACTTGTTGGGCTCGGTTCTGAGCAGCGTCGCCTGGAGACCCGGGGCCACCGGGATCCACACGGCGATGTGGCCGTCGTGGTGATGGTTGTTGACGAACATCGCGTAAACTTTCTTCCCCGCAAAAAACGTGGGTGCGCCGTGGGAAAGTTTTTCGGTGGTTTGCGGGAGCGCGGTACAGATGCGGCGTACCCGGCTTAGGTGTTCGTCCCCGCCCGACAACGGTGGCGCCTTGCCTGCGGGCTTTTTCGTCGATTTCTTCATGCCCTGGTGCCCCTTGTGTCCAGCTCGGCTCGCAGCGCGGCAAATACCTGCTGCACCTGTTCTTCCGTTGCATCGAGCGATCCAGAATTGTCGATCACGAAATCGGCCGCCTTGATTTTTTCCACGTCGGGAATCTGCGCCGCCATACGGCGAGTCACTTCCGCCCGTGCGGCTTCTTCGGAAATACCAAGCCGGGTGGCGAAACGCTCGACCCGTTGTTCCGGACGGCACGTCACGACAATCAGACGGTCGAAGCGCTCGGCGACGCCGGCTTCCAGAATCAAGGCCGCTTCCACGATCGCGATGGCGGCAGGATCGCCGCGGCCGATTTCTTCCATCCATTCGTCTTCCCGCTTGATCACCGCCGGGTGCACGATGGCGTTGAGTTCCTCGACTCGCGCCGCCCCGTCCGCAGTTCCGAATGCCAGGGACGCCAGTCGCGGCCGGTTGATGCTTCCATCAGTGTTGACGATATCGCCGCCAAAACGCCGCACTACTTCGTGATAAACCGTCTGCCCCGGCTGCATCAGTTCGTGGGCGATGTCATCCGCCCGGATCAGCTCCGCCCCCAGTTTGACGAACATCTCGCCGATGACCGACTTGCCACTCGCGATACCGCCGGTTAGGCCGATTCTTAGCAAAAGAAGATCTCTCGGTCGAATGTAAAACTACGCTGCGGGCTGCGAGCTTCGAGCGAACGCTCTACTGGTTTTTCGAAGCTCGCGGCTCGTAGCTCGCAGCTGCACGCCGCATTTTTGCCGCTTTCACCGTATTCGCCATCAGCATGGCGATGGTTAGCGGTCCGACGCCTCCCGGTACGGGCGTGATCGCGCGTGCCACTTCCGCGACTTCGGGATGAACATCGCCGGTCAGAACCGATCCCTTCGCCCGGAAGATCTCCTCCCGCTTTTTATTTCCCGTGAACAGGCGGTCGAATTCAACCCGATCACTGACTTTATTCATGCCCACGTCAATCACGGTTGCGCCCGGCTTCACGAAATCGCGGGTAATCATCCCGGCCCGTCCGATGGCTGCGACCAGAATGTCGGCTCTCCGACACGCTCCGGGTAGGTCCCGGGTTTTGGAGTGGCATACCGTCACCGTCGCATTCGCGTTCAGAAGGAGCATGGCGACCGGCTTGCCCACGATGTCACTTCGTCCGACGACGACCACTTCTTGTCCCGCTACGGGAATTGCGCTCCGTTTCAGGATTTCCATCACGCCCGCTGGCGTACATGGCACCAACCCCGGTCGCTGGGTTGAAAGATAGCCCACATTCATGGGATGGAATCCGTCCACATCTTTGGCCGGATCGACTGCCAGAAGGACTTTTTTCGAGTCGACCTGCCGCGGCAGCGGCAACTGAACCAGGATGCCGTCGATCTCATCACGCCGGTTCAGGTCGGCGACCAGGTCAAGCAATTGCTGGGTGGTTACGGCTTCGGGCGGCGTGTGTTTCTCGCTGTAGATTCCAACTTCCTCAGAACTCTTGACCTTGCCACGAACATACACTTCCGACGCCGGATCATGCCCGACCAGCACCACCGCAAGTCCGGGACGCGCACCGGACGCCGCCAGTTGCTTCACTTCCGACGCCACTTCCGCGCGGATTTCCGCCGCCATCCTACTGCCATCTAGAATTGTCGCTGCCATGCCACCTCGGTTCAATGATTCGCGATGCGAACGCCGATTCTATCGCAAGTCCCCGCGGGTGTTCTTTGAACCGGGAAGGAAATCGGCTTCCGCGTTAGAATGATGAATCATGATTCCGCAGGATCTGCTCGACATTCTGGTTTGCCCGGCTTGCAAGAAGGCGCTCGACCTGAACGAGAATCCTCCCAGCCTGAAGTGCGCGGAGTGTCGCCGCGTGTATCCCATTCAAGACGGGATTCCGATTTTGCTGATCGACGCCGCTACGGTCGACGCCAATTAGGTAACCGCCAAATCCAATCCAACGTGCTTCTCGAAATTGACACAGAGTGTCATTTTGGACATTCTTGGCACTCCTCCCGCCCCCCTCAGATTTCATCTCGCTCCGTCTCTAAGCCACTGTATTTAGCTCGGTTGAAGGGAACCCGACTACCCGGAAATCCGTATTTATCCAAGCAGGAAATTTGCGGCACTTCGATTGCATGCAACAAAGTGGGTTGCCGATGAGTCTAATAGTTAAAAGCGGTAAGGGGTCGGAGGTGATAACGGCCATGAGAGAACGATTTTCAGTGATGGAACTGGCGGCTCTGCGCAACGATCTGTTGCAGGGCGGCATGATTGATTCCCGCGATGCGGCTGAACTCCTGCAGGTGTTTCTGATGGGTCGCGGCTACGGCGTCTCACCGCAAGCCGCCATGGACGCTGCTGGACGTGTTGAAATTTCCGGGTGCTCTCTGCCCGTGCTCCAGCGTGAACTCGAAGGCCTCGCCCTGGTGATGTGAGGTTTTCGCGGATTTTGGCATCGCAAAGTTAATGGGAACTACGCTCCAGAAATGGACCATTCCCATGTGAAGAGCCGGGCGAACCAGCCCGGCTTTCCTCTTTTAGCCTGGAGACAAAAATCTCTGGCTTATCTGCCTTCGCCGCTGTGCTAAATTGCTCCCTGTAGTTCCAATCCCAACCCTTCGGAGAGGCCATCCCATGAAGAAGACGTTCGCCTTTTTGAGCGCTGCCGCGCTTGCCTGCGCTTTCGTTGTACCTGTCGCCGCCCAGCAACAACCCACCGCGAAGCTCAAACGCGTGCAAATGGGACAAGAGCGCGAAAAGCATCCCGAAATTGACTCCGCGATGACCCATCTGCGTGAAGCGAAGCAGAATCTGGAACACGCCGCTCACGACTTCAGCGGACACCGCGTCGCCGCCCTCAAACATGTGAATGAGGCACTGGAGGAGTGTCGATTGGCGCTCGCGTCCGACAAGAAGTAGTTGCTCGAACATTCCGGGATGCGCGCCTGCGCATCCCCATTTCTTGTCCTCGGGATTTCGATTACTTTGGTTGCCCTACTTTTCCGCTCTACCGCGTCCGCGTCTTTCCAGCCACAATCGTGAGGATTGAACCGCTCCAGCAAAGTCACGGCCGCCTTGATCTGCATGTTTGCGTTGCCTTTTCTTGCCTTTGGGGTGTTCGCGTTCGCCACCGTGATCCGCCACCTGATCAACGTCACACCGGATTCGCAAATCCGGCTCGGGTTGATTTTTGGCTTCGTCTTTACCGGCATCGGGCTAGGGTTGATCAGCCTTGTGATCTTCGGTGCCAAATTCATGAAGAAACAACAGCGCGCGCAGGCCGATCATCCCTCCGAACCTTGGTTGTGGCGTGAAGATTGGGCAAAAGGCCGGATCAAAGGCAGCACCCGCTCCGGCATGATCGGCGCATGGGCCTTCGCCGTGCTGTGGAACTTGGTCTCCGCGCCCGTTCTGTTCCTCGTCCCACAGCAGGCGGTGAAGAAGCCCCTCGCGTATGTGGCCCTGATCTTCCCGGTCGCCGGAGTCGTCCTGCTCATCCGCGCCATTCGCCTCACCTTGGCTTTCGTGGAGTTTGGCACGACGTGGTTTGAGATGGCGCCCCTCCCCGGCGTAATCGGAGGTGAACTCCGGGGCACTATTCAGGCGCGATTCCCCCATTCCCCCGATCATGGCGTGCAGCTGCGGCTTACCTGTGTGAATCGAGTGACGACGGGGTCCGGCGACACCCAGAACACGACCGAGCGGATTATGTGGCGCGGCGAAAGCAGTCTTTCCTCCGGCCAACTCTATCCCGGCCCGAACGGTACCTCTATTCCGGTTCATTTTCAGATTCCGTCGGACGCCGAACCTACCGAGACCAGAACTCCGCGCTCCGTCATCCTCTGGCAACTCGAGGCGCTGGCCGATGTTCCCGGTGTGGACTACCACGACGTTTTTGAAGTTCCCGTGTTCCGGACGGCGCAGACGGCATCCCGGCCCGCCCCGGAATCGGCCTTCGCCGCCCCTGTGGTAACTCGTCCGTCAAAGATGACAGTGGAGATCAAGCAAGGCGCTGAGGGCGTCGAATTCTATTTCCCGGCGGCGCGCAATCCGGGGTTCGCGATGGGGACCACCTTCTTCCTGCTGATTTTCGGTTTCATTACAGTCTTCCTATTTCGATCTAACGCGCCGATTATTTTCGCGGTCGCATTCGGATTCTTCGCTCTCCTTTTGCTGTACATTTCCGTGCAGCTGTGGCTGGGCACCACCCGCGTGGGGATCGGCAACAGCGAGTTGCTTGTACAGGATGGTTTACTGGGCGGCGGCAAGGTACGGCGCTACGCTTTGTCGGAGATCACGTCGATCACCAGCGCGATCAAGAGTCAACAGGGCGGCGGAACCGGCACTCCGTACTATGACATCGAACTCACTCTGCGCACCGGCAAAAAAGTAACCCTCGGCCGAACCCTCGGCAACAAACAAGAAGTCGATTGGCTGTTGGAAGAAATGCGGCAGTTGGCCGGGCTCCAGGCGAAAGCCGCGGCCGCCAGCGCCTTGTAGACCGAGCAACACTTACTGTGAGAAGGGATCGCCTATAGCTCCTCGACCCTGCGGTGCAACTCCCGAGCAATCTCCTCCGGATCACGATCCGCAAGCGCTTGCCTGCGCTTTCGTTGTACCTGTCGCCGCCCAGCAACAACCCACCGCGAAGCTCAAACGCGTGCAAATGGGACAAGAGCGCGAGAAGCGTCCCGAAATCGACTCCGCGATGACCCATCTGCGGGAAGCGAAACAGAATCTGGAACACGCCGCTCACGACTTCAGTGGGCACCGCGTCGCCGCCCTCAAACATGTGAATGAGGCACTGGAGGAATGTCGACTGGCGCTCGCGTCTGATAAGAAGTAGTTGGTCGAATCTTTCAGGGGATGCGCGCCCGCGCATCTCCATCTTTTTCGTCAGGATTGAACCGCTCCAGCAAAGTCACAGCCGCCTTGATCTGTACGCAAAATAAGGCGGCCCGAAGGCCGCCCTAGATTGCCGCGCTAGCTGCCACTAGATCCGCGTGCACACCGCCTTGGTCTGCGTGTACAACTCCAGCACATCCTTCCCCATCTCGCGTCCCCACCCCGACTGTTTGTATCCACCGAAGGGCAACGCGGCGTCGAAGATGTTGAAGCAGTTGATCCAGACGGTTCCGGCGCGCAGCACGGCGGCCGTACGATGCGCTTTCGAGATGTCTTTCGTCCAGACGCCAGCAGCCAGCCCGTAGACGCTGTTGTTAGCTCGCACAGCCAGCTCTTCCGGATCATCGAACGGAATCGCCACCACAACCGGACCAAAGATTTCTTCCTGCACGACTCTCATCTCGTCTTTGGTGTCGACCAGAACCGTCGGCTCGACGAAATATCCCTTGTCGCCAAGCTTTTTTCCGCCGGTGACCGCGCGAGCGCCTTCGGCCACTCCGATATCCATGTACTTGACCACCCGGCGGAGTTGCTCATCCGACACCAGCGGACCCATACTGGTTTCCGGATCAAGCCCAGACCCGACCTTGATTTTCTTCGCCTGCGCGGAGACGCCCTCTACCACCTGATCGAACGCAGCCCGTTCCACGAACAGACGCGAGCCGGCGCAGCAGGTTTGTCCCTGGTTGAAAAAGATGGCGCTGGCAGAGCCACCGATGGCAGCCTCAAGGTCCGCGTCTTTGAAGACGACGTTCGGCGACTTGCCGCCCAGTTCCAGCGTGACTTTCTTGAGATTGCCGGTCGCCGCATGCACGATCAGTTTGCCGACTTCGGTCGATCCGGTGAACGCGACTTTATCGACGTCGTCATGCGCGGCCAGGGCGGCACCCGCGGTCTCGCCATATCCGGGGACGATGTTGACCACGCCGTCCGGGAAGCCCGCTTCCATGATCAGTTCGCCCAGCAGCAGCGCCGTCAGCGGAGTTTGCTCGGCGGGCTTCAGGACGACCGTGTTGCCTGCGGCCAGCGCCGGACCCAGTTTCCACGCGGCCATCAGCAGCGGAAAATTCCACGGAATAATCTGTCCGATCACGCCCACCGGTTCTCGCAGCGTGTAGGCCAGATATTTCGCTTTGGGAGTGTAGGGGACGGAAAGCGGAATTGTCGTACCCTCGAGTTTGTTGGCCCAACCGGCCATGTAGCGGAACAAGTCGGCGGCCAGCGGCACGTCAGCGGCGCGGGCCACGGTGAGAGGCTTGCCGTTGTCGAGCGTTTCGAGCATTGCGAACTGTTCAGTGTTCGCTTCGAGCAAGTCACCCAGCTTCCAGATGATCTTGCCGCGTTGCGTCGCGCTCATGCGCGACCAGGGACCGCTTTCAAAAGCCTTGCGTGCGGCCTTTACGGCCGCGTCCACGTCCTGCTTGTCGCCTTCTGCGACCTGGGCCAGGACTTCTCCGGTTGCCGGATTGTAGGTTGGGAAAGTCTTGCCGGAGATGGAGTTCACCCACTTGCCGTCAATCAGCATCTTGCGCGGTTTATCGATGAAGTCGGCTACGCGTGAATCAATCGCTACGGGGGAAATTGCTACTGCCATAGAACCTCCTTGTTGCGAAAAGTTTTGAAAAGGCAGGGATCAACCTTAGAAATGGTAGTCCTGCGAGGGATGGATGGCAATCATGGGAATAGAGTAGGCGAACGTTTTTCTTGCGGCTTCACTGGAAAGGGGGCCGCACAGATCCCGCGGCGCGGAACTGCCCTCTTTCAATCGATGCCGTGAATCCGCATGCTGACCAGTTTGTCGATGCTCAGGTGTCTGCATCCCGCGCGAGCGCATCTGCGCGATGTACTCCGGCGTCACGTTGTGGATGCGCATTGCAATCAGTTCATCCGGCTCCGGATGCTGGTAGCCGAGGCTCTGCAATTTTTCGATGAACTCGGGCGATACGCCGTGAATACGAAAGGCGATCAGTTTTTCCAACTCCACATGATCGTAGCCGCGCTTCTTGAGTTCTTCGACCCACTCCGGAGTCGCCCCGTGGATACGCATGGCGATCAGCGTGTCTTCATCGGGCGAATAGCCGGCCTGATGAAGCGTGCGAATCATCTGCGGGGTCACGCCATGAATGCGGAAGGCGACCAGCTTGTCGCTATCGGAAATCTTCAATCCTGCCGCCCGCAGGTCGGCGATAAATTCCTTGTCGACTTTGAAGATGCGGAACGCGATCAACTTATCCGTGTCGAGGTCGCTGAGATGTTCGTCTTTCATCTGGCGCGCGAAGTCGAGGCTCACATCCTGTAACGCCATCGCGTACTGTTTTTCGTCATCCACAGGAAAGCCGATCGACTCCATCTGACGCGCATAGTCGGAATTCGGCTCGAAGTGAAAAATGCCGGCGCCCTCGCCGTCTTTGACGTAGCCTTCGCAATCGATTTTCCCGGCGTCGCGGGCGAGGGTGAAGTGAACGTCCTGCCGCCCCGGTTTCGAGAAGTCCACGCCCTGGAAAGCGGTTGCCGGCCAGTCCGATTCGTGGCTGGAATTTCCGCCGCGATGATGCTCGATCAGCGAGAACTCAACTTTGCCCGCTTCGTCGGACTTGCTCACCGTCCAATCGCCGGTGCGCGGACCGTTCGCGCCCTTCGCGTTCTTCGCCACGATGCCGATAATCACGCACAAACCGAATACCAGGAATGCCAGTGTCCGCCAAATTCTCATGACCGTTCTCCTCTAAATCTCGCCGTCTTTATCCATCACGTCTAGATGCCGCAGCTGGATCAGCTTTTCCAGGGTCAGATTCTGGAACCCGTGCTTGCGGGCTTTTTCGACGAACTCAGGCGTAATCCCCTGCACTTTCGCCCCAATCAATTCGTCGACGTCGAATTTCAAGCCGGTAGCCTGCATCGCCTTGATGTATTCCGGAGTGATGCCCTGCACGCGCATACCAACGATTTCGTCACCGTCCGGCTTCAGGCCCAGGGCGCGGACTTCACGGATGAACTCCGGCGTCACACCCTGTACCTTCATGCCGATGATTTCGTCGGCGCCGGTTTCAACTCCCTGCTCCTTCAAACCGCGCACGTATTCCGGCGTCACGCCTTGCACCTTCATGCCGATCAATTCGTCTGTATCCGGCTTCAAACCCGCTGCCTGCATTTCGCGGACATAGTCCGGGGTTACGCCCTGTACTTTCATCGCGATGACTTCTTCGTCGTCGACCTTGACGCCCGCCGCATGCAATTCTTGAATGTATTGCGGCGTCACGCCTTGCACCTTCATCGCGATGATCTCGTCCACGTCTACTTTGACACCCTGTTCTTGAATTCCGCGCACATACTCCGGCGTCACACCCTGCACCTTCATCGCGATCAGTTCATCGATGTCAATCTGCCCGAGACCAACCGCTTTCAACCCCTCGATATACGATCCGGCCAATACCGGTTCGACCGATTCCACCGGAGCGCTGGGGGCAATAGCAGGAATACCCGCTGGACCCGCCGGAAGTGCGATGGCCGCCGAACCCTTGCCTGGAGCTCGCGGCGTAACCACAGGAGCCGGTTTGGTCGGCGCCGACGGCGCTGCCAGCGTCGATTGCGCGCTAGCCTTGTGCGCGATTCCAAAGATGGCATTCCCCGCCACCAGCGCCACCGTCAGGCAAAGAGCACTCGAGGTCACTCCGATCCCCCGAATACCCGACCGCAGATCGCCAATCCCCAGCAGCCGCGTGATTCTTGCCGACAGCGGCCCGCGATTCGCCGCCATGGCCATCGCCGGCGCAACCCGCCACTCTTCCATCAGCGTAAGTGCGCGAGCGTAATCAACCGCGTTACCGCAGAGAGCGATCGCCGCATCGTCGCAACAATTCTCCCGCTCCAGCCGGATGCGCTTGTTCAGCCACCACACCGCCGGGTGGTAGAACAGCAGAGTCTCAACCACAACCTGGAATGCGTTGACGAATGAATCCAGCCGCTGGATGTGCGCCAGTTCGTGCGCAATCACCGTTCGCAGCTGCGCTTCCGAAAGTCCAGTCAAAGCCGTGAGCGGCAGAAACACGATGGGGCGAAACCATCCAATAACCGCGGGCGCCTCCAGCCACTGGCATTGCGCATAGCGGATTACGCGTGTGAGTCCCAAACGCCGTTGCAGTTCGCCACAAATCTCCGCGAGCTGGTTACTCACCGCGACCGACTGCCGCCGCCGCATCCGTTCCAGCAGGAAGAAACCGCCGGCACTGCGCAAGCTGAAGATCGCCACTCCCACCACCCAGAACTGCACCACCATGGGAAACAGGTCAGGAGCGCCGCGCCGCGAAGCCACCGCCGCCCGTACTTCGGATTTCCAGGCCGCGGCATTCTGAACTGTCGCCGCCGGAGCCGCAGCCGTCGATGTCGATGACAATGACAATGCCGAGACCGCGTCCGCATTCCGGTAGTAAGTGAACGTAGCCACCGGCGCCGCCAGCATCACCAGCAACACGCCCACCGCCACCACATACCGCGCCGATGCTTTGCGGAAGGGCGCCATTACCACCGTGGCCAGCGCCGCCAACGCCGTTCCCTGCCACAGAAAATGCAACAACGCCCATCCCGCGGGCCGCATTACATCCGGAGAAAGCCAGTTGGAAACTGTCATCATCGGCGGTTCCTTTCGTGTTCGTTCAGCAGACGGCGTAGTTCTTCGATCTCTTCGCGCGAAGTCTTGGTGCCCGCGAGCGCATGCATCATCAACTGGCTCGCCGACCCTTCAAAAACCCGCTGTAACATGTCCGTCGCCAGTTGCCGCTTGGTCTGCTCGGCGGGCAGGCATGCTTCATAGACGTGCGCGCGCTGTGTTTCGTTTCGCCGCACCGTCCCTTTCGCCGTCATAATCTGGAGAAACTTCAGCACGCTGGTGTATCCAATGGCCTTCTTCTCGCCCAGCGCGTCGTGCACTTCACGCACCGTAGAAGGCCCGCGCGTCCACAGCACACGCAGGATTTCCAGCTCCGAAGCGGTAGGCTTTTGCGGGGGTGGTTGCTTCATGGAAGGCAAGGTACTACGAAGGTGTTCGTAGTGTCAACGAAAATCTTCGTAGATGGGGCAGAGTCCCGGGCAGAGTCCCCGTTGCGTGCGATCTATGGTATTCCACGAGGGAGTCTTTCTTTTACTGATGGTAGGTCGTTTTAAGAAGGGAGGACTTCCCGGTTTCGCTGCTCCCCAGGACGATCGTTCGTTTCGGATCGAACTGCCCCAAAAAACTCTTCCACTTTTCGCAAGTCCGTAGTCCGCGCGTAGCTCGGCAAGCTTTCCACAAAAACTTTCCCGTACTGCTTTTTCAAAATCCGGTTGTCGAGCAACGCCAGCAGTCCGCGATCATGCAGTGACCGAATCAACCTCCCAAATCCCTGCTTCAAAGTGATCACCGCGCTCGGCACCTGATATTCGAAGAAAGCGTTTCCTCCGCCCGAATCAATCGCCTTCACCCGCGCCGCCACCACCGGATCGCTGGGTACGGCGAACGGCAGCCGGTCGATGATCACGCAACTCAACTGCTCCCCCTGCACATCCACACCCTGCCAGAACGACGAAGTCCCAAACAGCACTGCATGCGGCGTAATCCGAAACTCCTCCAGCAATGCCGACTTCGGGGCATCACCCTGCTTCAGCACGGGAAAATCCAAAACGCCAAGCAGCCGATCGTAAATTTCGTTCATCTGCGCGTAACTGGTAAAGAGTACAAAAGCCCGGCCTCGCGTAATTTCCAGCAGTCGCTTGATACGGTCGCTGGCCTGCGCAGCAAATTGCGGCGTCCGCGGATCGGGCAAGTCAGGCGGCACATACAGAATGACCTGGCTCTGATAATCAAAATGCGAAGGCACAATCGATTCCCGCGCATGATCAAGTCCCAGCCGCTGGCGGATGTACTCGAATCCTCCTCCGACCGCCAGCGTGGCCGAAGTGAGCACCGCCGTTTCTAGTTTCGTCCAGAGACATTCGCGCAGGATCTGTCCAACTTCGATAGGTGTGGCCTGCAAGTAGACGTTGGTCCGGCCATGAGCACTGGGTTCATTCCCTCTCCGGCGAGGAGCCGCTCCCCGAAACCCGCGGCGCTCCACCCAGAAAACCGTGTTCGGGTCCTCGTTTTCCATCACGAAAGCTAGCTGCACCTGAATCTGCTGCGCCCGCCGCGCGATACTGAACACCTGTTCCGGCTTCTGCGGAAGCTGCTCCAACTCAGCGCCGATCCGCCGCAACGACTGATTCAGCGCGTCATACTCGTCGCCGTTTTCCTCCAGGAATTCTTTCCGGCTGTCGAAGGAAAACCGCCCTTCTCCCGCAGGCACCAGGGAAAAGAAGAGCTGCGACCGCTCCCGCAACGAGCCAATCGCGCTGGAAATTCCCGGCGTATAAAGTTTCTCCCGCTGCATCAGCCCTTCCAGATCGCGTGCGAGTTCTTCCATCCGCGTGTTGCTGACCGAAATGCCGAAATAGTTTCCCGCGACCTCTTCCAGTTCATGCGCTTCGTCGAAGATTACAACCCCGGCATCGGGCAGAACGCCGGCATCCGGCGCATTCTCCGCTTCCAGTTTGATAGCCAGGTCCGCAAACAACAGATGATGATTGACGATGACAATATCGCTCTCCGCCGCCCGCCGCCTCATTTCCGTGATGAAACAGCGCTCGTACTCCTTGCATTTCTGTCCCAGACAGGTGTCGGCCCGCGCGTCGAGCTTGTGCCAGAGCGCGCTCGCCTCGGGCAGTTCCGCCAGCTCGGACCGGTCGCCGGTTCCCGTCGTCTTCTCCCAGGCCGCAATCGCCCCGAAGTGCTCGATCTCTTCCAGCCCGCTCAAGATCGGCTCACCGGCCAGATCGTAAAGTTTCTTCCGGCAAAGATAATTATTCCGCCCCTTCATGTAGCAGACGCTCAACTTGCCCCCACCGTCGGCAAACAGCGCGTGCTCAAGAAACGGCACGTCCTTGAGGAAAAGCTGTTCCTGGAGATTCTTCGTGCCCGTCGAGATAATGACGCGCTTTCCCGACCGAATCACCGGCAGCAGATACGCCAGCGTCTTACCCGTACCGGTCCCCGCTTCCACAATCAGGTGCCGCTTCTCGGCAATCGCTTCTTCCACCGACTGCGCCATCTGCAATTGCCCCCGCCGGAATTCATACGCCGGATGCGTTTTCGACAGCACTCCCCCCGGCGCGAAAAACTGGTAAAGCGTGAATCCGGCGCCAGGCGCAACGGGATGGAACGTGGGAGCCACGGAGAGTCTCTATAATACTTGCTGACGCAGAATGTCGAAATCCACCGTGCAAACCGCTGTACTTCCTTTGATCGCCATCGTCGGCCGCCCCAACGTAGGGAAATCCACGCTCTTCAACCGCCTGACCGGCTCCCGCCGCGCCATTGTCGGAGACGAACCCGGCATCACTCGCGATCGCCTTTACGGCGTCGCGGAATGGCGCGGCCACGAGTTTCGCGTCGTCGATACCGGCGGTATCATCCCCGACGACAAGGATTTCATCCCCTCCGAAATCTTCCGCCAGGCCCGAGTAGCCTTCGATGAGGCTTCGGCGATAGTAATGGTCGTCGACGCCCGCACCGAAATCGCCGGCCCCGACCGCGAGCTCGCCCGCCTGCTCCTTCGAACTGGTAAACCTCTTTTTCTCGCCGTCAACAAAGTCGATACCGGCAAACAGGACGGCATGACCGGCGACTTCCATCGCCTCGGCATCAAGGATGTCTTTCCCGTCTCCGCGGAGAACGCCCGCGGCTTGGACGACCTGCTCGATGCGATCCTCGCCGTGTTGCCTGAAGTCAAAGACTTCACCACAGAGGACACAGGGGTCGCAGACGAGGTCACGGAGGAAGGCGCTGTCGAACCAGAGCCGCATGAAATCAAAGTTGCGATCATCGGCCATCCCAACGTTGGTAAGTCGACTCTACTGAACCAGCTGACCGGCACTTCGCGAGCGATTGTTTCTCCCATTCCCGGCACCACGCGCGATGCCGTCGACGAAGTCATTGAGCACAACGGCCGCAAAATTCGCTTCATCGACACCGCCGGAATCCGTCGCAAGGGCAAGACTCATCTCATGGCCGAGAAGCTCTCGGTCGTTATGGCGCGCAAGAACATCGAAAACGCCGACATCGCGCTCTTTCTCGTCGATGCTACCGAAGGCGTCAGCGGCCTCGACGCCTCCATCGCCGGCTACGCCGACGAAAGCGGACGCTCCGTCATCATCGTCGTCAACAAATGGGATCTGGTCACCAGCGGCGAAAAGCGCGCCGTGAGCCAGTCGAAGGCCGCGCGCATTCAGGAAGCCCGGCGTCCGCAGGATCGGAAACTCTACGAAGAGCGCCTGCGCTACGGTCTGAAGTTCTTAAGTTATGCGCCGGTGTTGTTTATTTCTGCAGCGAACGGCAAGGGGACGGAACGCATTCTTCCCATGATCGAAGAGGTCGCGAAAGAGCGCCGCAAACGCGTCACCACGGGTGAAATGAACCGCTTTCTGAAAACGATCGACTTCGACCGCGCCTCCGTCCCCGTCAGCAAGCGTGTGCGGATTTATTACATGACCCAGGCCGCTGTTGCGCCGCCGACTTTTATCTTGTTCACCGATCGTCCCGTGAAACTGCACTTTTCCTACCAGCGCTTCCTCGAGAATCAAATCCGCGGAGCTTTTGGATTTCTGGGCACGCCAATCTGGATCAAAAACCGCTCGCGATAACAACTTAACTCGCGATCAGTACCCGCGCGTCACCACCGCCGCCTCATCGTGCAACAACCCCAGGCGATCCACGCCCGCGCTGTGGGCCGTATCAATCACGTCGGCGACCTGTTCAAAGTCAATGTCGTCATCCGCTTTCACAAATGCGATTCTTTCCACGCGAATCGCGAAAATATCCACCAGGCGCTGACGCAGATCGCTCGCGGCAACCACTTCGTTGTTGATCTTGATGTCGGGATGTCCCGCTGTTTTCCCGTCTCGCACCTGGATGATGATCGTGGCGGTTGGCGGGGGCACGGAGTGGTCAGCGGGATTCGGCTGTTGCGGAATCTGTGCCTCAAAGCCCTTGGGTTTTTCCTGAATCACCACCAGCATGAAAATAATGAGCAGCACCAAAAGAACGTCGATCAACGGCGTGACGTTCATTTGGGGCGCAGTCGGTCCACCGCCTGCCGAGAATGACATGGATTGTTTTCCTCTCTGGCACGCGCGTGTCTGAAGGGATTGGACACTGCTACGCGCTCCCAAGTTCCCGCTGCGGAGTTGCCGTAGCTTACTTATGCATTTGGGTGGCGCAGCGGTTTACGCTGCGATGAAGTCTTGGTGTTGACTCGGCCTTCATCCCGTGAGGCGCGCGTCCCTTCGTGAATTGTCGCTCCAGCATTTAAACTCACCCGAGTCATGCCGAAATGTTTTCTAGCGCTAGCAGTTCTTCTGTTGTGCCTGAGCTCGCAAGCCCATGCCCAGGACAACTACGAGATCCAGGTCTACGGCGCCGAAACGGTCGCGCCCGGCAATACCATGGTCGAGATCCATTCCAACTTCACCGTGGAAGGCAGCAAGCAGGCTGAAAACGGAGTCGCACCAACGAATCACGCCATGCATGAGACCCTCGAGATCACGCACGGCTTCACCTCCTGGTTCGAAGTCGGCTTCTATGTTTTTTCGAGCATCCAGCCCGATGGCGGTTGGCAGTGGGTGGGCGATCACATTCGTCCGCGCATCGCCGCTCCGGAATCCTGGCATCTTCCGGTCGGCTTGAGCCTCTCGCAGGAGATCGGCTATCAGCGCCGCAAATTTTCAGAAGACAGCTGGAACTACGAATTGCGCCCCATCATCGACAAGAAACTTGGCCGCTGGTATCTAGCGTTTAATCCGTCGCTGGAGAAATCCATTCACGGCCTCAATCAGGACCGCGGCTTTGAATTTTCTCCCAACGTAAAGGTGAGCTTTGACTTCACAAAAAAGATTTCAGGCGGCCTCGAATACTACGGAGGACTCGGCCCGGTTACCGACTTCGACCGCTTTTCCGACCAGTCGCAACAATTCTTCCCCTCCGTCGACCTGAACCTCTCCCCCAACTGGGAATTCAATTTCGGAGCCGGTGTCGGCGTGACCCGCTCCACCGACCATCTGATCCTGAAGTGCATCGTCGGACGCCGCTTCAGTTGGGGTCGCACTCGCAAATCGAACTAGCACAGGGCAGCTGACAAGAAGGATTGATGCGAGGAAACGACGAACAGCAGGGTGCGGTGTTCAGCTATGTGTTGCGGCGCTGTTGCGGCAAGCGTTTTACGGCAAGCGGAGCGAGGTGTTTTTCAGGACGCTCATGACATCCAATGGCTCCGGCCGTTGCGTGTAGTCTTCATTGACTGAAGCGAAGAGAACCGTGCCGTCGCGATCGATCACATATGTTGCCGGGATCGGCAGTACCCAACTGTCATCTCCATTGACGAAAGGCAGGTTGACGAACGTCCGACGATAGATGGCCTGCTGCTCCTGCGCTACTCGATACGCCAAGCCAAACGCGCGCGCGACATCATTGTGTGCGTCCACCAAAAGCGGAAAGGTCAGTTTGTGCTGATCGTGCATAAAGAAGGCCTGCTTCTCCGTCTGCGGAGAGATCGCGACCAGCGAGGCTTCTACGGCAGTAGTCTGTGAGGCAATCATACTCATCGCCTCCATCTGCCCCACACAGAACGGGCACCAGCGTCCTCGGATGAAGCAAATGACGAGTTGCCCCTTATGCAGCAGCGCAGCGGAGGAAATGAGTCTTCCGTTGTGATCTGGAAGTTCGAAGGGCGGGGCCTTAGCGCCGATGCAGAGAGCCTTCGAAACGAAGCCCTGCTCCTTTAAGCCTGCAACCATGCGGGCATGAACAGCCTGCACATCGGCCGGTACGTACTTTGCGATCAATTCCTTGCGTTCGGCAAATTGCTCGCGCAGAGACCGCGAGTCAGGTTCGGAAGCGACCTCTTGGAGCGAACGCCATTTCATAGAAATCGAAGCGAGGCTTAATTGGTCGATCCAGATCGCCCTTGGACCGCACTGGTAGCAGTCAGCAGTTCCTTGTGCAATTTCCCTGTCTTGAAAAAGTTGATGCTGGCGAATTGTCCAATCATGAAACGGACAGCCGACAAAAAAAGGCGACCATGTCTGTGCTCAACACGAATCACACGTCCTAAGCCGTGGAGACGGAACATTTCCGCAGATAGAAGGCTATCCTCCGGGAGCAAGATCTCGCCTGGACCCGAGATATGCAACCCGCCATCATTGAGCCGAGCCTCGCCTGGCCAGACCTTGGTCTTTAAGCCGAGGTCGTCGCCTTGATGGAAGAAGACCTTGTATTTCATCAAGACCCTCTGTCTCGGAAACTAACCACTATTCACTAACCACTATTCACTAACCACTATTCACTAACCACTGCCTCCTACATCCCTGGCATCTTCATCCCCGCCATCCGCCGCGCGAAACTCGGTTTGCCCATCTGCTTGAACATTTTTTTCATCTGCGCGTACTGCCGGAGCAGGTTGTTAACCTCCTGCACGCTTGTGCCGGAGCCACGGGCGATTCGTTTACGGCGGCTGCCGTTGATGACTTCGTGATGATTGCGCTCGTAGCCGGTCATCGAGTTGATGATGGCTTCGACCCGGTTGATCTGCTTCTCGTCCACGTTATCAGCCGCCTTTTGCATGCCCGGAGAACGCGCCAATCGACGGCAGCATCCCGATGATGCTTTTCAGCGAGCCCATCTTTTTCACCTGCCGCAATTGGTCGCGGAAGTCTTCGAGCGAAAAGCCATCGCCGGAAAGCGCTTTGGCCGCAAGGTCCTGGGATTTCTTTTTGTCGACCTGCGACTCCACTTTCTCGATCAGCGACAGGATGTCGCCCATGCCGAGTATGCGCGAGACGATTCGGTCAGGGTGGAACGGCTCCAGCGCATCGTACTTTTCGCCAACGCCGATGAACTTGATGGGCTGCCCAGTCACCTGGCGGATCGAAAGGGCCGCGCCACCGCGCGCATCGCCGTCCATCTTGGTGAGGACAACCCCCGTGAGTTGCAGCTTCTTGTGGAACTCGTCGGCGGAGTTGACCGCGTCCTGCCCAGTCATCGCGTCCGCGACAAACAGAATCTCCTGCGGATTGAGCATCCGCTTGAGCGACTGCATCTCGTCCATAAGCTGGTCGTCGATATGCAGACGCCCCGCCGTGTCGACGATCAGCACATCGCATCCGGAAATGATCGCTTCCTTGCGCGCCTCTTTGGCCAACCGCTCGACGGTAGCAGTATTCGCTTCCCCGACCTGCCCTTCGTAAATATTCGCTTTGATCGCCGCCGCCACAACCTTCAACTGCTCCCGCGCCGCCGGACGATACACGTCCACCGAAACCAGCAGCGGACGGTGTCCACCATTTTTCAGCCAGTTCGCCAGCTTGCCGGAAGTAGTCGTTTTGCCGGACCCTTGCAGCCCGGCCATCAGCACCACCGTAGGCGGCTGCGAAGCAAACTTCAGCTTGGCCGTATCTTTGCCAAGCGTCTCCACCAGTTCGTCGCGCAGAATCTTGATGACCTGCTCGCCCGGCGAAAGCGCCGTCAGCACCTGCTGCCCAACCGCCTTGGCTCGGATACGGTCGATGAGGTCCTTGACGACCTTGAAGTTGACGTCCGCTTCCAGCAGCGCCAGACGAATCTGCTTCAACGCCTCATCGATGTTTTCTTCGGTGAGGACGGCCTGCCCACGCAGGGCCTTGAAAGCGCGCTGGAGTTTTTCCTGGAGGTTCTCGAACATAAGGTATCGGCATCTATTCTACCAGTGGAAAATAAAGCCTCGAACACTAGTTCTGCCCTACAATGCGCATGTCGCAGCATTTCACGTGCGGTCATGTGTCTTTCGAAAAGTCGCCATGGACGACGAATTTCCAGCACCGCATCAGGTTTCTCCACAGCTGATCGCACCCGGATGGCACACGGCGGTCGTCGTTTCGTTGCTGCTTGGCCTTTCCCTGTTGAGCGCCTCTCCGAGGCGAGTCACTCACATTGGCCCGTTTCGCGGTCACATCCCGGGGTATTTGGTGGCGATGTTCATCGAATGGCTGATCGTGGGGTTCGTCTGGTACGGCATACGCCTTCGGGGCTTCCGCCTCCGAGATCTTGTCGGCGGAAAAACCACATTCGTGGGCACTCTGAACGACTTGGGTATTGCGTTTGTATTCCTCATCGGAGCGGCCATCATACTGCGGTCTCTTTTTTCCTTGATCGCCATTCCGAATCCAGGCTTGCGCCGCATAATTCCCAGGGGACATACGGAGATTATCGTTTTCCTCTTCCTGGCGCTCACTGCCGGCATTTGTGAGGAAATTATCTGTCGGGGTTATCTTCAGAGACAATTCACTGCGCTGACGAAGACTGCATTGGGCGGAGCGATCATTCAAGCAGTCATCTTCGGCCTGGCTCATGCTTACCAAGGACGAAAATTCATGCTTGTGATCGCCGTTTACGGATACTTGTTAGGCGTGCTTGCCCACTGGCGAAGCAGTCTGCGGCCGGGCATGATGGCTCATGTGTTGCAAGACGCCCTGGCAGGTTTGTTGGCCGGCTACGCATTGAAGTGAGCCCCCCACCCTCACACCATTCTCCTCAAACTGCCTAGGGTCCCGGATTTCCATGCTTACCCCACCTTCGGCCGCACCATCTCAAACCGCTGCGTCGTCCGCGTGTACTGCATGCCTCCCATGCGTCCAATCAAATCCAGCGAGTCTCGATCGAGCCGGCCTTCCTTCAGGTGCTGGTCGTTGATGTGAATCGAGACGATTTCCCCAATCACCCAGCTGCCGCCGTCAGGTCCGGGATTGAAATCAAGAATCTGATGCAGCCTGCATTCAAAACTGACCGGAGCCTCCGCCACTCGCCGTGGCCGCACCACCTTACAAGGCGCTGACGCGAGCTTCGCCACGTCGAATTCGCTGACCGTCGCGTCGTAGTCGCCGCTGGTCAGGTTCATGGCCTCAGCCATTCCGTAGGTAACTACGTTGGCGACGAACTCCCCCGTCTCGCGAATATTCCGTAGTGTGTCTTTGGGATCTCCCGTCTCCGCGCCCAATCTCTTCGGCGCCCGCATCGAAGGCGCAAACCCCAGCATGGGCGGGTTCGCACACACCACATTGAAGTATGAAAAAGGCGCAAGATTAGGCTGTCCAGCAGCGCTGAGGGTTGAAACCCAGGCAATAGGCCGTGGCGCTACCGCGTTGAGCAAAACACTATAGGTTTCGCGATGGCCCAGTTCAGAAGGCGTAGCGTCCATCGAACGAGTATAGCGTTGCGCTTTCCCGCGCGTCCTACTCCAGGATTTCATCAAACTGCACGAACGGCTCAATGTTGGTGTACTTCGGAACGTCCGCCATAATCGCGGCCCCGTGCTTGGCAAACAGGGCCTGATATTCCTCGACCGAGTTGATGTGGATAGTCGCCACGCAAACAAAAGGCGCCGCGCCCCCGGTCGCGGAAAACAACCCACGCCGAACCTCGACGCTATTTCCCGTCAGTCCTTCGACCATGGGAATGTGCTTTTGCATGTAGTAGTCAAAATCAAAGTGAGCGCCATCCTTGTTGGGATACAAGACTGTTACCCGCTGCATAACCTCTCCTCCACGGTCGAGACATCGTATCAGGGTGTTAAACCAGACGCGGACGTCTGTCGCTGCTCTGAGCCGAACACTTCTCTTGCAGCAAGGATCGTATTGCTGTGAATCGTCACCGTGTCCTCGACCTTGCGCGCATATCCCCCGGCGAACGTGACCATCACCGGAATATTGCGCGCCTTGGCCACGCGGAATACGAGCTCGTCGCGTTTCATCAATCCTTCTATCGTCAGATTCAATCCGCCAAGCTGGTCTTCGCGATAAGGATCGGCTCCCGCGATATAGCAAAGCAAATCCGGCGTAAACTGCCGCAGTCCCGAACTCAACGCGTTGTCGAGCCATCCCAGGTAATCGTCGTCGCCGATACCGTCCGGCAAATCCACATCAATTGAAGATGGAGGCTTCACCGGCGGATAATTATTTTCCTGATGCAGCGAGATCGTAAACACGTCGCCTGCATGAGCATTGCGAACTTTGGCCGGACGTTCAGAATTTAACGTTGCCCCTGACGTCGACGGCAGCAGATCGCCGGGAACACGCACTCCGGCGAAAATTGCCGCCGTACCATTCCCGTGGTGGACGTCGCAATCCACCGTCATCGCAGTTCGAATCCGGTCATCCCGCTGCATCCGCCGGATCGCCACCGCCACATCGTGGATCATGCAAAAACCTTCGCCGTGATCGGGAAAGGCATGATGAAATCCGCCGCCGATGTTCACGGCAATGCCGTCATTCAGGGCATGACGTGCCGCCAGAATCGACCCGCCCGCCGCCACCCAGAACGCCTGCACCAGTTCCATCGTGAACGGGACTTCCAGTTGCAACTCTTCCCGCGGGCTGAGCGTGCCAGTTTTCAGCTTCTCGACGTATTCCGGAGTGTGCACCAGCAAGATGTCCTGATCGCTCGCCGGCTTGGGCGTGACAAAGTCCTCCGCCACCGCGACGCCGGTTTCCACCACACGATCACGAATTCGCCGGTACTTCTCCGCCGGAAACACATGCTCCCCGATCGGCAGATAATAATCGTCGCTGTAAATGAGTTTGAAAGGGAGCATCGGGAAACAGACTCCGAGTCGCGAACTTACCCATGATACGCGGCTCGCGGATAGCTCGGCTCATGTTGCGCCGGCACCTTGCCGGCTGTCCCGAGGGCGCCTCGCCCTCGGCAAACTGGCAGCGCCTCCGCGGGACCACGCGACCCAGACTGCCACTACGTTTTATGCCGCGTGATCGCCTGATAAACTGAGGCGGTTGCCCTCGAAGAAATCATCCGCGCTGAAAGCCGCCGCCCCGCCGCGAGAAGAGTCCGCCGCGCCCCTGAAGCCCCAGCCCCGTTCCGACACGGCAGGCCGCATTTTCCTCATCGACACCATGTCCTTCATTTTCCGCGCCTATCACGCCATGGCGCGGCAGCGGCCCATGTCGACGAAAACTGGCGTTCCCACCGCCGCCACCTTCGTCTTCGTAAACATGCTGCGCAAATTGCGCGACGATTTTTCTCCGGAATATCTCGCGGCCGTCTTCGACATCGGGGCGCCCACCATCCGCACCCAGCAGGCGGAAGCGATCACCACCATCCGCAAGTTCGACATCAAGACGCAGACATTCAAGGAAGCCCAGTACGAAGGCTACAAGGCCAACCGCAAAGAGATGCCGCAGGATCTGGTACAGCAGGTGCCCTACATCCGCCGTGCCCTCGAAGCCTATCGCATCCCGATCCTGCAACTCGCGGGCTACGAAGCCGACGACGTCATCGGAACCCTCGCCCGCAAGGCCGCCGCCGAATCCTACGAAGTCTTCGTCGTGTCCAGCGACAAGGACATGCTGCAACTCGTGGACGACCGAGTCTGCGTCCTGAATCCCCCGAAAGACAACCTGATCTGCGACGCCGCGAAAGTCGAAGAAATTCTCGGCGTACCTCCGTCGCGCGTGGTCGACGTGATGGCTCTCCGCGGCGATTCAGTCGACAATATCCCCGGCGCTCCCGGCATCGGCGACAAAGGCTCGGTCGAAATCATCCGGCGTTTCGGTAGCGTGGAGCAGGCACTCGAACGCGCCGCCGAAGTGGAAAAGAAGTCGTATCGCGAATCACTTCAGAATAATCGCGACAACATCCTCACCAGCAAGCAGCTCGTTACCATCGATACGAATGTCGCTGTCGATCTCGACGTACCGGCCATGCAACTTGGTGAGCCGGATATCCCGGCGCTTCAGGCGTTGTTTGCCGAACTGGAGTTTTCGTCACTGCTGAAAGAAGTCCTTCCCGAGACGAAAGCGACAGAAGGCGACTACCGCGAAATTTCGACCGCTGGCGAACTCGACGAATATCTCGCCGGCCTCGCTGACGATGTTCCCCTGGCGATCGCAATCCCCTCGGAACACACCGCGATCGAAGAAGAAGTCGAGATGGAAGAAGAATCCGAACCGGCGCAGTCAGAACTCTTGCTGCTGGAGCCCGTCGAGGAGCCCAGCCCAGCGGCCCCTCTGGAGCGCGTCGCTTTCTCCGTGGCGGCCGGTTCAGGCGCCATTGTCACGCTTGCTGACCAGACACTTGCCGATCGCGTAAAGAATTTGCTGGAGGGTGAAGCGACGACCAAGACCATCCACGATCTAAAGTCGTCGCTCCATCATTTCTCCGCTCAGGGCATCGCACTCGCCGGAGTGCGGCACGATCCGATGATGTATTCCTACCTTCTGAATCCGACTTATTCTTCGCACGCTCTTCCCGACGCCGTGCTGCGGAAATTCAATCTCAAGATGAGCGGAAATCTGGCCGAGGCCGCCGACCTCGCCGGCCGCCTCGCAACCGCTCTTCGCAAGGAAATCGAGGAGAAGGGCCTGCTCAAGGTTTATGACGAAATCGACGCGCCCCTGGTCCCAGTGCTCGCCCGCATGGAAGACGCAGGCGTCAAGATCGACACGGAGGCGCTCTCCCGCATGTCAGGCAAACTCGAAGGCGAGATCGAGGCCAAAGCGAAAGACATCTACCAGCGATGCGGGATGGAGTTCAACATCAATTCGCCCAAACAACTGGGCGACGTCCTCTTCAACAAACTCGGCCTGCCCATCCCGGTCAAATACGGCAAGGGCAAAAAGATTTCGACCGCAGTGGATGTCCTGGAGGGGCTAGCCGAAGAGCACGAAGTTCCGCGCCTGGTACTGGATTACAGGCAGCTGACGAAACTGAAATCCACATACGTGGACGCCCTGCCCGCTTTGATTCGCGGCAGCAGCGGCCGCCTGCACACAACATTCGGCCAGACCGGAACCGCAACGGGCCGGCTCTCTTCGACGAATCCCAATCTGCAAAATATTCCGATCCGCACAGAATTGGGCCGTGAGATTCGCGCCGCCTTCACTGCGGAGCCCGGCCACGTTCTACTCGCGGCCGACTATTCGCAAATTGAATTACGGCTGCTGGCGCATTTTTCGGAAGACAAATTATTGGTGGAAGCGTTCCGCCGCGGCGACGACATCCACACTCTCACCGCCTCGCAGGTATTCGGTGTACCGCCCCTGATGGTGACGGCGGAGCACCGCCGTGCCGCAAAAGTCGTGAACTTCGGTATCGTGTACGGCCTCTCGCCCTTCGGTTTGTCGCAGAATCTAGGGATCGAGACCAGCGAGGCGAGGAAATTCATCGATGCCTATTTCGAAAAATATTCCGGCGTCCGCGCCTTCATCGACGCCACGCTCCAGCAGGCCCGTCGCGACGGCAAAGTGAAAACTCTCTTCGGACGCGTCCGTCCAATTCCGGACATCAACAGCAAGAATCCCAACCAGCGCGGCTTCGCCGAGCGCACAGCGGTGAACACTCCATTGCAAGGAACCGCCGCCGACCTGATCAAGCTGGCGATGATCCGCATCGACGACGAAATTCAGAGCCACGGCCTCAAGTCGCGCATGACGCTGCAAGTTCACGACGAACTCGTCTTCGAAGTCCCCGAGAGCGAAGTGGGCGCAATGACGCGGCTGGTGCGGGATCGAATGGAGAACGCGTATGCGCTGGAAGTCCCGCTGCTTGTGGAAATTGGGGTCGGCCCAAATTGGCGCGATCTGGAATAAAACAATCCGCTGCCCGCCCTTCCGGTCGCGAATCCCGCCTCAACTTCCGCTATAATTCCTTCACTCTTGCGCCCCTTGCATCGCTGATACCAGCCGGAAGGCAAATTTGCCGATCCTGCGGAGGTTTGTCGCATGGCAGCTCCCTCGTTAGCGCCCGCGCTTGATGCGGCGTCCCGCCGCAGTCTTCCGCGCCATCCCATTCGCGTGGCCCTCGATGTCGTCGCTCTGCAATCCGGAATTCCCCACAATATGCCCGGCCGCTGTTGCGATCTGAGTGAGGCCGGCCTGGGCGCGATTGTGGCCGGAGAATTGATCGCCGGTCAGGCTGTCGCAATTGAATTGCGCCTTCCCAATGTTGGCCTGCCGGTTCGCGCTCGCGCCCAGGTCCGCTACCAGGAGCGCTTGCGTTGTGGACTCCAGTTTGTTGGTCTGTCGATCGAGCAGCGGGAAAAAATTCGCTACTGGACTTCGCAGAACGTCCCGCCGCCCGTCGCGGCCGACGCTTCCAAAAGCGACCCTGCTGCGAGCACGCCCGCCCCGCAGATTGTGGCTCCGATGGTTGCACCCGTAAAGCGCACGCGCAGATTCCGCGTCCGTGGGCGACATTTTTTTGTGCTGCTCACGTTAATAATCGCTCTCGCCGCCTTCGGATGGTGGAACTGGGAGAAAGTCTGGAACGATCTGGAAGGAAGGGTCTCCGTAGACGCGGAGCCGCAGCCCGGCCAACCTTTGCGAGTCCCGCAGGAAACCATGGACCGCCAAATTCTCTACAAAGTCGATCCCCTTTATCCGGACGCCGCGCGCCAGGCCGGAACGCAGGGCCTGGTAGTCCTGGATGCGGTAATCGCTCCCGACGGCACGGTCAAGAGCTTGCGGCCGGTGGCCGGACCGGAACTGCTGGCACAATCCGCGCTCGATGCCGTGCAGTCCTGGAGATACACACCCTATCGCGTGGACGGACGCGCTGTGGAAATCGAAACGACGGTGAGCTACAACTTTCGTTTGCAGTAGTTTCGACCGTATCGCAGACTCCTCGCCAACAGTCTCCGACGGTTCCCCCGTCCTTGGCCAGAGCCACTAAATCTTTTAGGGTGGCAGTCACTCGAACTTCTCGCACTCTGCAAATGACACGGCGCGCTGGTCTTTGCCTGAGACGATCGGCTCTCCACTCAGTTGCCAGTCAATACTTAGCTGCGGATCATTCCACGCCACCGTACGCTCCTGCTCGGGAGCGTAGAAGGATGTGGACTTGTAGAGAACATGCGCCGCCTCCGACACCACCCGAAACCCATGCGCCAATCCCGCCGGAATCCACAGCATGAGTTTGTTTTCACCGGAGAGGACAAACGATTCCCACTTCCCAAAGGTAGGAGAACGGCGGCGCAGGTCGAGCGCGACGTCCAGAATCTCACCCGTAACAACGCGCACCAGCTTTCCTTGCGGTTCGCCGACCTGGTAGTGCAGTCCGCGAATCACATTCCTGGCGGAGTAAGAATGATTGTCCTGAACAAAACGATGCACAATGCCGATTTCCGCAAACGTACGCTCGCTGTAACTTTCGAGAAAGAACCCGCGCTCGTCTCCGAAAACGCGCGGTTCGAGCAAAAGAGCGCCCGCCAGAGTGGTTTCAATCTTCTTCATGCCGCGGTAAGAGCAGTGAATGACATCTCAGAACACTCGTTCCTTCAGCATCTGTAAGAGGTAGGCGCCGTATCCATTGTTACTCATCGGCAGCGCCTGCGCTTCCACCTGTTCTTTCGAGATGTAGCCGAAGCGGTAGGCAATTTCTTCCGGACACGCCACCATCAACCCCTGCCTTTTTTCCAGTGTCTGAATAAAGAGCGCCGCTTCCATCAGCGCTTCGTGCGTCCCGGTATCAAGCCAGGCCATGCCGCGTCCCATCACACAGACTTTGAGCTGCCCGCGTTTGAGATACTCGCGATTTACGTCGGTGATCTCAAGCTCCCCGCGCGCTGACGGTTTGAGTCCCGCGGCGATGCTCACGACCTGGTTATCGTAGAAATAAAGTCCCGTAACCGCATAGCGCGATTTCGGCTGCTTCGGCTTTTCTTCCACGCTGAGCGCGCTGCCGTGCTCGTCAAATTCCACCACACCGTAACGCTCGGGATCGTTCACCGGATAAGCAAACACCCGCGCTCCTCTGGCCTCAGCAGTCGCTTCGCGCAGATCCTTCACCAGATCGTGTCCGTAAAAAATGTTGTCGCCGAGAACAAGCGCGCAGCCGCCGGAACCAATGAACTCGCGGCCAATCAGAAACGCCTGGGCGATACCCTCCGGCCTGGGCTGCGCCATGTATTGCAGACGAATGCCGTATCGCGAGCCATCGCCCAGCAGATGCTCAAATCGCGGCACATCCTCCGGCGTCGATATGACCAGGATGTCGCGAATCCCCGCCAGCATCAGCGTCGAAAGCGGGTAGTACACCATCGGCTTGTCGTACACCGGTAACAGGCTTTTCGCCACCGCGTGCGTGACCGGATATAGCCGTGTACCCGATCCTCCCGCCAGGATGATGCCTTTGTAGCCCGGCTGATTTGGTTTGCTCATGATTTCCGTTTCAGCGTTCGGTAGCGTACTGCTTGATCATCCACTGGCGATAGTCGCCGCTGGTGACGTCTCGTACCCAGTCTTCGTGTTCCAGATACCAGCGCACAGTCCTGGCGATCCCGCTCTCGAAAGTCTCCGATGGACGCCAATCCAGTTCGCGCGCAATTTTCCGCGTGTCCATGGCGTAGCGGCGGTCGTGGCCGGGGCGGTCCTGCACGAATGTTACAAGTTGCTTATGGGGAACAATCGGATCGTTAGGCCGCAATTCGTCCAGCCAGCGGCACAGCGTTTCCACAACATAGAGATTTTTCTGCTCGCTCGCTCCGCCGACACAATAAGTCTCACCCACTCGTCCGCGGGACAGCACGGCCCGAATTGCCCGGCAATGATCGTCCACATAAAGCCAGTCGCGCACATTTTGTCCGTCGCCATATACCGGCAAC
Source organism: uncultured Acidobacteriota bacterium (assembly GCA_963799305.1). Taxonomy (GTDB): domain Bacteria; phylum Acidobacteriota; class Terriglobia; order Terriglobales; family Acidobacteriaceae; genus Acidiflorens. Next base: position 134,058 of record CAWCWX010000015.1, read on the forward strand.
GGCTTGCCCTGGCACGCATTCAGGATCATCAGCGGAATCAATTTCTCGGGAAACTGGAACGGCCCAAAATTATTGGAGCAATTTGTCGTCAGCACCGGCAACTGATAAGTGTGGTGATAAGCGCGCACCAGGTGATCGGACGCCGCCTTCGACGCCGAGTAAGGACTGTTGGGCGCATATAGAGTCGTCTCACAAAAAGCCGGATCGTCGGGACCGAGCGATCCATACACCTCGTCGGTCGAAACGTGCAGGAAGCGAAACGACGGGCGCTCGCTCTCATTCAAACCAGCCCAATAAGCCCGAGCTTCTTCCAGCAGGCTGAACGTCCCATTAACGTTGGTGCGGATGAAATCGTCGGGCCCGTGAATAGAGCGATCGACGTGACTCTCGGCGGCGAAATGGACGACTGCGCGCGGACGTTCCCGTTCGAGCAGCGTGCGTACCAGTTCCCGGTCCAGAATATCGCCGTGCTGAAAGCGATAACGCGGGTGGCTCTCGACCGATTGCAGGTTCTGGAGATTCCCAGCGTAGGTGAGTTTATCGAGAACCAGAACGCGCGAAGTTTCCTCCGCGATCCATTGCAGAATGAAGTTCGAACCAATAAAGCCCGCGCCGCCGGTGACGAGAATCAGATCTTCCATGCTTGAATACGCTGCGTTAACCGCAAGCTGCAGCGATTCTAATCAAAGCCGGAGACAAAGTCGTGCCTGATCCCTGCCGAAGAGCGCGCTTAAGAGACTAGGAGGCTAGGGAAAAACCGCGTGTTTTCTTGTTTTTGGGTGCCGCAGCGGTTCATCGCAGCGGTTACCGCTTAAATCTGAATTAGGCTTTGGCCACTGCGGCACGAGCTTCGGCAGCCTCCTTATGCAACCGAAGACTTCGGTTTCGCGTCCCCAACCACCAGATCCGTTGGGCTATTCCATTCTAGAATCTCGTAGTAAGCCTTTTCGATGGAGCGTGCAATGTCGGGCCAGAGGTAACGCTCCTTGATCTGCCGTTCACCTTCTGCAGCCACTTGCTCGCGCAGTTTGGGATTACGAATCAAGAGTTCAAGCACACGCCGGAGATCCGACCGATCCCCATGCCGGAACGTGAACCCGGCCCCGGCCACCACTTCCTGGTTTTCCGGGATATCGCTGGTCAGCGCGCACACCCCAGCCGCCATCGCATCGAGCAAAGCCAGCGACAGGCCTTCGATATCGGAAGGCAGCACGAACACCGCCGCGTTCGACAACAGTTCGTCCAGATCCTCGCCCGATACCCACGGCAAGAATTGAATCCGCGCCGATTCATGCCGCCGCAGGCTTTCTACGTACTCGTCGGAATGGCTCGATCCCCCCGCCAGTACGAGCTTCATTTCAGTCGGTATATCCTCGAATGCCTCAATCAGTAGATGGCAATTTTTCTCCGGCGAAAATCTTCCAAGGTAGAGGACGTAGTTGTCGGGAGTCAGGCCCCATTCCCCGAGTCGCTTGGGAGATCCCTTTGGCCGCAAGCAGGCCCCATTCGGAACATAGAGTGTAGTCCGACCATATCTTTCCCAATAATGGCGCTGCAGAATTTGCGATACCACCATGGTGGTGTTCGGAAGGGTGACCGCAGCCGCCTCACCCCAACGCAATACCCGCGCCGCGATCCGTCCCCACTTGCGGCGTTGCCAGTCGAGCCCCTGCACTGTGACCACCGTTTTCTTGCCGGTGAGCCTCGGGAGAGACGAAAACAGCGCCGGCCCCAGACAATGAAAATGAACCACGTCGTAGCCGCAGAACATGGCGTGGACAGTGCTGAGAAAGGTGTGCACCACCGTCTCCAGATGCTTGGAGCGGATGGTTGGAAGCCGCCGCACCCGTATCCCCCGATAGTCCCTGACAGGTGGCGTAAAGTACGTTCGGCAATAAACCGTAACCTCGTGCCCCATACGGGTCAGCGCAATTCCGACCTGTTCGTAGTAGGACTCAATCCCGCTGTACTTACCGACCAGCCCCCGCCCCCCGATGAACGCAACTCGCAGTCTGCTTGGGGATGGCGCCGGCCCGACCGTTGCGTGGGCGCCGAATGGCGGTTGACGCGCCGCCAGCCGCGAATAGATTGCTTCCAACTCGTCGAGATGTCGGTCAGGATCATGCCTCTCGTGCAACCGGCGGCGGCTTTGCGTTCCCATCCGTGCACTTAGCCTCGAGCTATTGAAGAGGAATTCAATCGCCTCGGCGAGCCGTTCGAGATTGCCCGCGGGATAGAGCAGACCGGTGACGCCCGGTTCCACCATCTCCCGGCGCGAACCCAGGTCGGATGCCACCACCGGACGTCCCCACGCATAAGACTCGAGAATAGACTTGCCCAGCGTCTCGTACGCATTCGAAGGGAACACCGAGAAGCAGCAGCCGGCGACCAGTCGCTCCAGCTTGGAGCCTCCGACCATGCCCGCAAAAAGTACGTGCGCAAGCTTCAGATCGCGAGCCATCGCCTCCAGGTGCTCCCGTTCCGGGCCCTCACCCGCAATCACAAGCGGAACATGGGGTAGCCGTGCCATGGCCAACAATAGTTCGTCCAAGCCCTTCTCCGCCGAAAGTCGTCCAAAATAAAGGATGTAGCCTTTCTCTGGAACCAGTTTCTCTTCCGGCGGCAGAGCCTGAAAATGTGGCAGGACCTCAATCTGCCGGGCGGGAAAGCCCGCTTCGATCAGCTTGCTGCGCACAAATTCCGTGGGCGCCAGGAACAGATCGACACATCGTTGGTACGTGCGCAACCATTTGTGCAAATAGGCTTCCGCAGCCAGCACCATCGAACTGGAGCGTGGTCCCGCGTAACAGTTTTCCGTGACCGCGTGGAAGTAATTCCCGCCCAGGCATAGTTCGCACCGATGTCCATGAGCGACGAAGTTGTAGTTCGGACACAGAATCTTGAAATCGTTCAGGTGATAGAGCACGGGAACGCCCCGCCGCTTCAGTTCCCACAAAATCGATGGCGACAAATGGTGATAGATGCCGCGCACGTGCGCCAGATCGGGACCGTAGTCGGCGAGGCAATCGCGCATTCGGCGCCGCGCGGACCGCGAATACATGGCATGGGCCGCCATCCGCGCTTTCTTCAAGAAGGTAGCCTGCGGATCTTTGAAATTGAGATAGGGAATCAGGTAGTTTCGCCCCGCGAACGCCGACGCGTGCCCGTGGTCCATGCTGAACAACGCAGTCTCGTGGCCGCGTTCCTCCATGCGCCCCATCAGTTCGAAGAGATATTTTTCCGTGCCGCTAAACGGATAGTTGTATTTGTTGCAGTAAAGCACCCGCATATTCATGCTCCGAGGGAGCGATGCGCTCCAGAAACCGGTCCGCAAACCGCCCCAGATTGTGCTGGCGGTCAAACTTGAGGGCGATACTCTCCGCGGCTGCCAGCTCCACCGAGCGCAGCGAAGCTTTGCGCTCGAATATCCACTGCACCGTGCTGACGAAATCGGCCAGCGCCCCCGATCGATACAGGAAGCCGTTGCGTCCATGCTCGACCAGTTCCGGAATCCCGGTGATGGCCGGCGCGATGACCAACCTTTCGTGCGCCATTGCTTCCATCAGAACCACCGGCAGCCCTTCGCTCAGGCTGGTCAGCGCGACCAGGTCGGCATAGCGGTAATAGCCGTCGAGGTCCTCACGGGCCACCTGCCCAACGAGCAGAACTCGTTCCCGCAGCTCCAGGTCCGCGATTAGGTACTCCAGTGCCGGCCGTTCGGGTCCTTCGCCCACGATCCAACAGAGAAAGTCCAAACCCTCATCGCGAAGGACCGCGCACGCTCGAATCAGGAACTCATGGTTCTTTACGGCGTGAAGGCGTCCCACTGAAAGAAGACAGAACCGGCGCGGCTCTGGCTTGGCTACGGCGGCGTTGCTCGGCGACGTCGGATCGACACCCAGCCGCTGCACAATCACCTTCGAAGGCGGCGTGGAAGGAAACTTCCGCAGAATGTGCTCGCGATTGAAATCCGAAACCGTAATGCAGAAACGGCAAGCACGCAGTTTGGGACCAAGCAGATCCGCGCGCACCAGCAGGTCCGATCCGTGGAGCGTGAAACTGAATCCGATCTCCAGCAGTTGCGCGGCGACGAAAGCCATCCACGAGGCGAAGTATCCGTGATGGGCGTGGATATGCTCCACCGCCAGCGGCGCCAACTCCTCCGCCAGTGCTGCCCCCAGAAGCGTATGTCCGAACGACCGCACACGCCGCCGCGGAGCCCTACCCAGATCGCTTAGTATCGGCTTCAGGAGCGAGGAGTAGGCATGAGGATGCGTGCCGACCCGCCGCATTGCCCGCACCAGTTGCGTGTCGGAGAGCGGTTGAAAAAAGCGCGTGTCGTTCCAGAACTCGCGTTCTCGTTCTCCCAGCCCGTCCGGCCTCACGCGTTTCCCGCTGCAACAGATCACCCGCACGCCGCGCTTACGAAGTTCGCCGATCTCGTCCATCACGTAAGGCTCGATCGACGACGGGAACTGGTTCGCAATGTAAGCAACGGTAGTCATGAAGCAGCCTCCTGGGAAGCGCACAGCATCCCGGCAACCGTGAACATCAGCCCAATCACGAACTGATAAGCCATGTCCACGAAAAAGGCGTTGAACAGATACACGCAAAGAAGAATGGGCCAGACTTTCCGTAATGCGTCCACGCCGACACTCTCATCGTCAGAGATCCTCCTTCGGCTCAGCCGGAAAAGATTCCAGAAGAGAATCCCGTAGAGCAAAAGGCCGGGAACGCCGAACTCGACCAGCAGTGAAAGGTAGGTATTGTGCGCGTAGAACGTAGTCAAATGGTAGCCCGGCATGCGTCGGGCAAGTTCCGTGTACATGCCGTCGCCCGTCCATCCTGTGAGCGGACGTTCCTGAAACATATCCCAGGCGGCGCCATACACAGCCATGCGCGCCTCTACCGGCCCACGTTCGGCGGTGCGTTCGCGAACCGCGGTGGCGAGCGGGTTGTCCGTGAAAGAGATCGCAATGCCGGCCACTAACCCCGCCAGGGCGAGAATCAGGCACGCCCGGCGCAGACACGGAACACCCAATCGGAATCCCAAAGCAATCGTCGAAACCGCAAACGCAATCCACACCGCTCGAGTCATCGTGGCCAGAATCGCGACTGGCAGTGCCAGCCAGAGCAGGAGCACCAGCTTGCGCCGCTTTTGCGCCAGTGCGATAGCCAGAATTCCCAGGATGTTTAATGACATTCCATTGGCGACCGCTTGCAGAAATGGACCGCGGGCGCGATCAGCATGCAGACCCAGGCTCTCATCGAGGATGAATCGCGGAAAAATCAGAGACCGTGCATCCGCCAGGAAAGCGATTGCCGTGAATGTCAGATATGCCAGCGCGAGGATTACGAAAATCTCAAATTGCCGCCGTCCGGAAACTCCGCGGAACACGAGCATCGCCAGGTGCAGCAGAACCAGCGGCACCACAAATTTGCTGGCGACCAGGCTCCACGTTTGTGCGTCGAAAGGTTCGCGGAGAGCGCGCGCTACAGCCAGTACAACCAGGCCCAGCAAGGGCAGAGTGAGGCCGGCGACGAAAGGAATTTTCTCGCGCTGTGCCAGCGCTCGCAAACCTACGAGGAAGACGAGTATTCCCAGTGCAAGCCGGTCCGCGTGATAGAGTTCGAGATCGGGTGGCCGGAAGAGAAATACGGTCAAGGCCGCCAGGTAAAGTAGCGAAGGATACGCTATCCCCATCTGAAGCGGGCGCAGCAGCATCCCAAACGCAGCCCAGCCCAGACTGCCGGCCTCCGATTCCCAGCTCGCTCCGCGGCTGCTCATGGAGGCCAAATCAAGCACCCTCGGGCGCAAACAGCACTCGAACCGTGGACAGCAGGATGCGCAGATCCAGCGCCAGCGTCCAGTTCTCGATGTAGGTGAGATCCAGGTGCATGTTGAGATCGAACGATGGGCTGTTGCGCGCCGTGATCTGCCACAGTCCCGTCATTCCCGGTTTCATGTCGAGCCGGCGGTAGTGGTGAAGTTCGTAGTGATTGACCTCGTCCACCGGGTGCGGCCGCGGTCCCACTAGGCTCATCTCCCCGCGCAGCACATTCCACAATTGGGGTAGTTCGTCGAGGCTGTAGCGGCGCAGAAAGCGCCCAAAACGAGTAGTCCTCGGATCATGCGCAAGCTTAAAGATTGGTCCTTCTCTCTGGTTCCGGCTGCGCAATGTCTCCTTGATCTGATCGGCCTCCGTGATCATGGAGCGGAACTTGTAACAGCGAAACGGACGTCCCTTCGCCCCCGTGCGTTGGGCCGAATAGAAAACCGGCCCGGCGGAATCCATGCGAATGAGCAACGCCAGCACTCCCGCGAGTGGACCGATCAGCACCAGCCCGAGGAACGCGCCAACGAAATCCAGCAGACGCTTCAGGAAAAGTTCCGCGCTCGGCAACGCCTCGTGATGGAGAGCGATCACAGGAATCCCGCCAATCCGTTCTACTCCCGCTTCCGGCCACGGACCCGGTGGCAGATCGGGCACCGCCCGGATATCGAGGTGATTGCGAAATGCCACTTCGGCGGCGGACCGCGCTACCGCCGGTTCTTGTGGGACCGCCAGGATCACCTCGTCAACAAATTGCGACCGGGCCAGCCACTCGAGGTCCTCAGAACGGCCCAGCACTTGCGGAGACGGAGACAAACGATCATCCAGGAACCCGACCACGATCGACCTGTGCAGTGGGTCCTCCCGAAGCGCCCGCGCGATCGTCTGACCGGTTTGACCGGCCCCGATAATGAGCACGTTCCGCGGCTCGGTTTCACGGAAATGCTTGTTCCATCCCCTCCTCCTGATTTCGCGCCACAGCGTCAGGCTGGCCAGGCTGACCCCGAGAGCCGTGAGCGCGGCGAGCGGTTGCATCTCATTCCACGCCGCCACCAGAACCAGAGCCATCGCGAAGAATGAAGACCTTGCCAGGATGGAAAATTCCTCGACCAGCGGCGCCCCCACCTTCTTGTACAGCCCCTCGCTGAAGGCGAGCAGGATCACCAGTACCGCATACACCGGCGTCGCCAGTTGCGGCAGGCTCCAGGCTGGAAAGATCAGCGATGGCAGCAGGCACGACGATAGGAGCACCAGCAAGTCGAAAAAGGTCAACTGGTACAGGGCGAGTGTGTCCGCGGCTTGCGGCCGTGGAACCAGGAATCGCGACCAGTGCTTATTCCGCGACCGGCGTGGCTGTGAAATCGCGCTGCTTGCTTGCGCCTCGTCTGCCGCCAGGAATGGCTGGTTGCGCCGGCCACGCGCTGGAGCGACCGTTGGTAGTCCGGGAGCGCCCGGGATCATCCGAGCGTAACGCGAGTCCCAGCGTTGCCTGGCAGGGTCTCGGAATGGGTGCGACATGTCAGCCATGGGAGTCATAAATTGCGATACAAGCCCGGCGGAACCGGGAAACGTCGTTCGGCCAGAACAGTCCCCAGAAGAGGGACTCGCGCGCGATGCAACTGTTCCTGCATTTTGGTGGCAACCAGCCGCCTGGTCTTGTTCGCGGTCAGCACCATCACTAAGCCGTGGCAGGTCTGGCCGAGTTTGGCCGTCAGCCAGGAGAAAGGGTCAAAGCACAGAACCGAGAAATCGAACTCCATGGTTGTCGCGCGCAGTCGCGTGAGACTGGGGTCCCAAACCCGCTGCGGATCGTCACCCAGCCAGTTCTCACGGGACGCCAGCCACAGACGCGGTGCGATCGGCCACGAAGCGTCGCCCGCGTTGCTCGCAGGAATCTGTAACTCCTCGTGCAAGGGCGTAGATTGCAACCGCGCATCGATCAAACCCACATCATGCGGGCCGCTTTCCGCCAGTGCCATCGCCACCTCAAGACACAGCTGCGCGGTTTCGGTCTGACCTTCGATCGCCGTAAAGCCGACGTGCCGCACCAGCGCCGGATTCTGCCGGAAGAACAATTGCTGGAGAAGGGCCTGTATCTGTTCTTCGTAAACGGAATATCCCCGCGAGAGGGACGGGCTGGTCGTCGCCTCTCGTATCGTGGTTACGCGTTGCGGATCTCGCAGCGTTTGTATTTCGGGAGTCAATCCGAGGGTCGTCATGGGCGCACCGTTTTCTGCCGCCGGATCTGCAGGATGGCCGAACCTGCCGGCTCAGTCTGAGATTGCGGCAGCCACGCCAGTACCGGCGCTTCGAGCAGTCTGTCGGCTTCGCCGGGAGTTCGAATCGTGGGATCAAAGTATTCCGCGGTGAAGCCCGCCCCCACACTCGCCGGTACCGCCAGTCCAACGGAAACCGCGAACCAGAACAGCATCGAATGCAGGGGAAGCGCGGGCGCAATCGGCGGCTCCACCACCGCCACATTCAGGATGTGTCGCTCGTCGAGCGCGTCTCCAATGCGGGCTTCCTCCCGCTTTCGCTGGTAGAGGAGAAAGTTCTCTTCATCCGCCTTGGCGTCGCGGATCAAATGCTGCTGCGCCACCGCATCGGACTGCATCTGCTCCGCTTGCTCCCGCAGCGTCGCGATCTGTGCCCCCGCCCGCACCTGCCGCGCTCGCAGACTCTCCTGCTGCACCTCGGTCTTCTCCAGTTCCATCCGGGCCCATTCGTAGTTGGGATCCTTGTCGGTGCTCTCGTCCCGCACCGGCGTCAACGCTTCGGAGGAAATCGACTGGCGGGTCTCTTCGATCTGCTGGTCCAGTTCCAGCACCAGGCGATAGGTAGGTTCATAGCGGGTGAGAAGGTCCGTCCGTTTCAGCTGGAGTTCCAGCAGATGGCTCTTCAGCTTTTCCAAGAGTTGGGGATTATCCGCCCACCGCTTCAGCGTCACTGAGCGTGACGGAAACGATTTCAGCTGGGCGCGCAACGATGCCGCCCGCCGCGCACTTTCCACTTGTTCCTGGTCAGTTTGCCGGTAAGAGGCTTCCGCTTCGCCCAGCTTTTGCAGCGCGATGTCGCGTTCCAGCGCCGGAGCTGCTACCCCACGATCCTGCGTAAACCGGACCAACTCATTTTCCGACTTGCGCAGTTTGTCCTCGTATTCGCTCGCCTGCTTCTCGAAGAATTGCAACTCCCCCGAGGGCCGCTGCAATTCTGTGTGCTTGCGCAGATAGAGCCGGGAAAGTGTCGAAAGTACGTTAGCCGCGTCTTCCGCGGCGCCGGACTGATATCGAACCTGAATCAGATTCGATTTCCGCAGCGGCTCCACCGTCAGCGAACGCGCCAGCTTTCGAACCGCGCGTTCCACTTTGTCTGACCGCCCGCCAGCCACATCTCCGGGCGCCACCATGCCGGACTGCACCGCCACCTGCTTGAGCAGTCCCTCGTCGCGCAACAGTTCAACCTCGGAATTCAATTCCTCTTCGCTGATCGTGGGGCGCGAGAAATCCGGGCTTGCCGGCTCCGCCGAGACCACCGGATCCGAACGCCCGCGGCGCAGCAGGATTTTCAGATGGGCTTCATAGCGCGGCGAGACCAACGCGTATGCCAGAGTCGCCAATACCGCCACTGCGAAAACCGTAACCACGACCCTCGAGTGCCGGAATAGAATCGCCGCCAGCTCGCGCAGAGTGGGAGAGGAGGTGTGGCCCGAATTACCGATCCGTCCTGCTTCAAGCATGGCATGTGCAGCAGGCGACCACGGCAAATTGGGGGGGTTTGCCAGGTTCCAGCGCGTTCCCTGTGACCGCTGCGACTCCTTCGCTTCAGAATTGCATTGGATTCAAATACCCGCTTACCGAGCTAGCGGGGACAAACCTGCGAATCTTTGAGATCCGGCTTTGCGGCACATAAATGAAGTCCCCGGGCTGAAGGTGCCAGTCTTCGCGGAGATTGCGGGAATTCAGCATTTTCTTCGCGTCGATCAGGTGCGCCTCCGCCACGTCCAGCGAGACCCGCCGAAACAGGATCACCTGGGAATGCTTCGCCTGTTGCGTAAATCCGCCCGCGATCGCTACCCCTTCATTCACCGTCAAATCACCGCGCAGCTCATATTTCCCCGGGCGAGAAACCTCTCCCGATGCGAGGAAGTACGGCTTTTCAAAGTCTTTCAGAGTGACGGTGACTTCCGGATCATGCAGAAAGCCGAGATATGCCTTGGTGATCGCTTGCTGTAATTCGGCGACCGTCGATCCCTCCGCGAACACCAGTCCCGCCCCTCGCAGCACAACGAAGCCATCCGGCTGAACCGTCAAAGTCTGGTTAAGTTCCGGCGAAAAAGTGAAATTGACCTCGACAGTGTCCGATTTTGTGAGCCGGTAAAGCGGATGACGTTCCCCTCCGAGTGCAGGATCTCCCTTGCCATCCGCTTGTCCGGGGTTAGAGGCTGCTTCCTTCGCCGAGATGCCCGCCTCGGTCTGGCTTGGGCCTTCTTTTCCGATTCCTGCGAGACGCTCCGAGGAGGGAGTAGATGGCCGGCCTGCCACCACCGGTGACGGAGTGGTCTCCTGCGCCGAAACAGCCAGGTACAGCTGGCTGGTGAGCAGCCCGCCAGCCACAAGAACCACGCATTGTATGAACGTTTTCATCTCCGGGCTCGACCGTCGCTCACACGGCCAATTCAGTTCAAGACTCTGAACCGACGAGACGACTGTAGCCGTGGCCTTTCGTGCGAACAAGACTTCGGATGGTTGGTGTACTGCGGTAGACAGCACGTTCGTGCGCCGGCAATCGGGCACAAATGGAGGCTTCCTCGCCGCGAGCGTGGCTTATGGCCTGCCGGAAGGGCCACTGGAAGGCCCCGATCTGCCACAAAATGGGTGCACTCAAGTAGGCCTACCAAAGTAGACAAAGGAGGTGGGATTCATCACATAAATGGTGTGACCCAGCCTACATTCGGGGGATACCCAATTGTGTATGCTGCCTGCGTGAAGGTCATGCGTTCCAGGAAACCCCCACCCGCGTCGTCACCCCTAGAGGTCCAGCAAATCCGCGTTCTGGTCGCCGACTCCGGCCTCATTCAGTCCCTCTTGCTGGCGCGAGCCTTGCGTGCCCGGCGCAATTTTCAAATCTCCACCGTTGCCCTGGAAGTGTCCGCCATCCACCAGTTCATGCAATCGAGCCGCGCGGACGTAATTTTGCTGGCTGGAAATCAGACACTCAACTTTAGTTTGCTGCGCTGGCTGCACGTGTCGCATCCTGCAGTCGTTCCCATTCTGTTGGTGGAGAGCTATGACCGGGATCTGGTCGTCAACGCCTTTCGCGCCGGCGTCCGCGGCCTCTTTCTGTTCAACCAGGCCCCGTTTCGCATGCTGTGCAGGTGCATCAACGCCGTGGCCAGCGGGCAGGTTTGGATCAACAGCCAGCAGATGCACTACGTGCTCGAAGCTTTGTCCGAAGTGGAGACGTTGCGCGTGGTCAACTCTACCGGCAAGTCCCTTTTGACCCCGCGCGAGGAGCAGGTCGTGGCGCTCGTTTCCGATGGACTCAGCAATCGCGAGGCCGCCAAAGAACTCGGCATCAGCGAACACACCATCAAGAAATATCTGCTGCGCATTTTCGACAAGCTGGGAATCTCCACCCGGGTGGAACTCGTACTCTACGCCGTCTCCCACGGCGAGAAGCGCCATGCCGAGTGGATGTCGGGCACCTGAGCCGAAAACCCCACCTTCCGGGATACAATGGCTGCGCTGTAGATCGGGAGAGAGTTCATTGATCCCTTCGGGAGCCGTCGCCCGCCGCTGGACCGTCATCGCGTCGGGCCTGTTGATCCTGGCTCTGGCGCTGGTTGTGATCTACACCGGACCCAAGGCCTTTCATAGTCCCATCGCCCTGGTGGTAGTAGCCGCTATTGGCCTGGCCGCCCTTCTCCTTCAGCTACGCTTTAGACAAGATCTCCCGCAAGTCCGCACGCCCCTCCGCCTCAATATTCTGGGCGTATTCTGCGCCCTGTCGGCGCTCGCCGCCGACATCTTCAGACTGCGCCGTCTCGTGTTGGAAGTGGCAAGTTTCTCTGCCGTAGTCTTTTTCAGCATTAGCGGATCCCTCATCCTCCATGCCCTGCGTAAGCCGCGCAAGACTGCGGAATAGACGCTTCCTTCCGCCATTGAGCCGGCGCTTCCACCCGTTACAATGCCTCCATGCGCGTCACTCTCTTCGGAGCCTCCGGACTTCTTGGCCAGGACCTGGCGAAGGAATTAAGAGCGGAGCGACTCACCGCGCTCTCGTCCAAAGACGCCGATCTGCGAGACCCAGCGCGTATTGAAGAAGTAATCCGCAACTCTCGTCCCGACTGGACCATCCTTTCTGCCGCCTACACCGATGTGGACGGATGCGAGTCCAACCGCGACCTGGCCTTCGCGGTGAATTGTCAGGGCGCAATCAACGTTGCGCACGCGGCCCGCGCCGCCGGATCGCGCCTGCTCTTCCTCAGCACCGACTATGTTTTCGATGGAAACAAACGGTCGCCCTACGAAGCCACCGACGCAAGAAATCCCAGTACCGTCTACGGCGAGAGCAAAGCGCGGGCCGAGGAGCAACTGATCGAGATCCTGCCCGAAGTGTGCATCGTCCGCACCGCGTGGCTCTTCGGCCACGGAGGGAAATGTTTTCCCGACACCATCCTGAAACTTGCCTCCACGCGCCCTGAAATTTCCGTGGTGAACGATCAGCGCGGCAGCCCAACCTTCACGCCGGACCTGGCCTCTGCTCTAGCGCAACTGTGCCGCGAGGAAGCAACCGGAATAGTGCACGCCACCAACTCCGGGAACTGCACCTGGTACGACATTGCCGTCGAAATCCTTCGCCTATCCGGCTCGCCGACCACCGTCAAACCCGTAACCACCGCCGAATTCCCTCGTCCCGCCCGCCGCCCCGCCTATTCCGTTTTGTCCACCACCAGCCTCGCCGCCTACAACATCCGCATGCCGGATTGGCAGAATGCTCTGCGTCGCTATCTGGGAACGACTGCGGCCTAACTCGCCTTGCTTGGTGCTCTGCTCAGGAGTTCCTGTCGCCCCGCGCCGCTACAGGAAAGCCTCCCTCTCGTGAGCCTCAAACGACGGCTCGATTCGGACAGAACCACAGTCGATAGCGCCGGAGAAGTTGCTGGGGAGCACTGTTGCTCAAGAGCGGCACGCGGAGTAGCGGGCGCTGATGGTAGAGTGTCTGTTTCAAATTGCGGCCGCGGCCCACAACCTGGTCCAAGTGAACGCGCCTACAGGCGGCGCGAACAGGACGCCGATACGATTCGGCCATGCGGTCACACCGAAACGGAAACCCAGAACGAAGCGGAAGCAAGAAAAACTGATTGGAGGACGCACTCTGCTTTCCCAGCGTTGAAAGCCTCCTGAAAATGAAAAAAGGCTGGATTTGATCCAGCCTTTTTCCCGAGCACGGGAAAAACCGGGCAGAGTTAGTCCGTTTCCTTCCCCGCGACTTTCACGCCGTTTGCCGTGTTCGGTCGGTGACGCTGCCTTAGCCGCTTTGATCAATGCTTGGAGTGATCGTGCGTCCCAAGTCCCATGAACATCCCTGGAGAGATGCCGAGCGAACCGGGAACGAGTGCGGCAGCCAGCCAGCAAGTGCCGCCAATGTAAGGCAATCCTGGACTGCTGCGTGTAAAAAGAATGTAAACTCTGTGGTGGAACTTGCGGGAGAGCACTCGGCCCCACAGAATGATTTGGTGAACGCCGCCCTGGCTTGGCGTGAGAGAGCTTTCAAGACTTATGCTGAAGTTCATCCCAAAAACCGGTTCAGTCGTGATGACTCCCTTCGGCTCCTACACCTTGGTTCTCGGGGCACTCGGTCTGGCAGCTCTGGGCTATACGCTACTGCGGCGCAAGCCCACCACTCCGGACGAACTGGAGCGCAAACGGCGAGCCTGGCTGTCCGAGATCGGCCGCATCACCGACGGCACCGTCATCGACGTACAGGAACTGACGCCCATTCCGCAGCGCGCCGCCACCATGCTGATCTACCAGTACGACGTAGCCGGCGTTTCCTACGAAGCATCGCAGGATGTCACCTATCTGCGTCAATGGATCAACCTCCATTCCTGCCGCCTCGGCGTGCCCACTTCCGTAAAATACGACCCCCACAATCCCGGTAACTCCATGGTCGTCTCGGAAGGCTGGGTCGGAATTCGCCAGTAACTCGAAACTAAGTCATAAGCATGCTTGGGGAGGTTCCGGGAGGGCACGGCTTCAGCCGTGCCGCTAAGTCGTTTGAATTTGGTTCGCGCTTTGGCTACTGCGGCGAGCTTTTCCCGGCTGGAATTCCGGAACCCTACAGCAACATCCCCGCAATCGACGCTGACATCAGATTCGCCATCGTCCCCGCCAGCATGGCGCGCATTCCCAACTTCGCCAACTCTCCCCGCTTATTGGGAGCGAGCGCGCCAATCCCCCCCAGTTGAATTCCGATCGAGCTGAAATTGGCGAATCCGCACAACGCGAACGTGGCAATCGTGAACGACCGCGGATCGAGCATTGCCCTCTGCGGGCCAAGCATCGAAAAGGCCACCAGTTCGTTAAGCACCATGCGCACGCCCAAAAGATTCCCGATAGCGGCACAGTCATGCCACGGGATTCCGATGATAAATGCGACGGGCGCAAACACTTTGCCCAGGATGAATTCGAGGCTCGGAGGAAACCAGGCTGCGTGCGCGTGAATTCCGCCCATGATGCCGTCGAGCAGAGCAATCAGGGCGAGGAAAGCAATCAGCATGGCCGCAATGTTCAGAGCCATGTGCAGGCCGTCGGTGGTACCACGCGCGATCGCGCCCAGCAGATTTGTATGCTCCTCTTCTTTCGGCATGACAACCTTCCCCGCCGTTTTCGGAACCTCGGTTTCGGGCACCAGCATCTTGGCCATGACCAGAGTGCCCGGCGCCGTCATGATCACCGCGCTCAGCAGGTGTTTAGGCTCGATCCCGAAAGCAATGTAGGCGGCCATGATGCTTCCCGAGACATGTGCCATGCCGCTCGTCATCACCGTCATCAATTCCGAGTACGTCAGCTCCGGCAGAAATGGACGAATCGTCTGCGGCGCTTCCGTCTGCCCCATGAAAATGCTCGCCGCCACATTGAGCGATTCCGCACCGCTCACCCCCATGAACCGCGTCATAAGCCAGGCCGCCGCCCGGATAATGAGCTGCATGATGCCGACGTAATAGAGCACCGCGAATAGCGCACAAATAAAGATCACCGTCGGCAACACCTGAAATGCGAAATAAAAGCCGAGGTGCGAACCCTGCTTGCCGAGGTCCCCGAAGACGAACTGTGATCCTGCGAATGCATAGGCAAGCAGTTGATTGACGGCATCGCCTGCCTTCTGGAAGAGGATTCGCCCGATGTCCACCTTCAATACAAAAAAAGCGAAGACAATCTGCAGCCCCAATCCCCATCCCACCGTCTTCAGACGGATCGCCTTCCGGTTGGTGGAGAACGCATAGGCCAACCCCAACATCGTGAGCAACCCGAGAATGCCGGTGAACCGTCCCATTAACGTCCCCCTGACTGTTCCGAAGGATGGTGAATCGCCCGATGAATCAACGCCGGCTTGTGCCCAACTGCCGTGTCACTAATCGTGTAACTCTCTTCCAATAACTTCTTAGCCCGCGCCGCCTGCGCATCGGAATGACAATGAATCGTGCACAGCGCCTCGCCCTGAACCACCGCATCACCGATCTTCTTGTGCACCACAATCCCCACCGCCGGATCGACCGCATCCTCTTTTCGTTCCCGCCCGCCGCCCAGGATCACGCAAGCCGTCCCCACCTGTTCGCAAGCGATCGTCGAAACAAACCCGCCGCGCGAACTCACCACCTCGACCTTGTGCGGAGCCACCGCAAGCCGCGCCGGATCGTCCACCACCCTCGGATCCCCTCCCTGCAACTCCACCATCTGCCGAAACTTCACCAGCGCCTTGCCCGACGCAATCGTCTTCTCCGCCAACTGCCGCCCCTCGGCCACCGACTTCGACGCCTCTCCCAGAAAAAACATCCACGCCGCCAACTCCAGACACAACTCCCTCAAATCCCGCGGCCCGCCGCCCGCCAGCACCTCGATGGACTCAATCACCTCCAGCGCATTCCCCACCATCCGCCCCAGCGGCTGATCCATATTCGTGATCAGCGCCACCATCTTCTTGCCCATGCGCTCGCCCGTCTCCACCATCAACTCCGCGAGAAACACCGCATCCTCTTCCTTCTTCATGAACGCGCCCGACCCCGTCTTCACGTCGAGCACCAGAGCGTCCGTCCCCTCCGCCAGTTTCTTGCTCATGATCGAAGCGCAAATCAGATACGGACTCTCCACCGTCCCCGTAACATCGCGCAACGCATAAAGTTTGCGATCCGCCGGCGCGATCCGCTCCGTCTGCCCGATCATCGCGCACCCGCAAGCCTCCAGCACGCGATGAAATTCCGGCACCGAAAGGCCCACGCGAAATCCCGGAATCGCTTCCAACTTATCGAGCGTCCCGCCCGTATGCCCCAACCCGCGCCCGCTGATCATCGGAACATACAGCCCCGCCGCCGCCACCAGCGGAGCCAGTATCAGAGAAGTCTTGTCTCCGACGCCGCCCGTAGAATGTTTGTCGACTTTTTTCGCCGGAAGAAAACTTAAGTCCAGCACTTCGCCCGAGTGCAGCATCGCGTTCGTCAGCGACGCCGTTTCCTCCCCCGTCATCCCGCGCAGCACCACCGCCATCAACCAAGCCGCAATCTGATAATCGGGAACCTCACCGCGCGTGCAACCCTCCACCAGAAATTCAATTTCAGCGACGCGACAACGCTCCCCGGTCCCGCTTCCGCCGGATGAGGTCAGCAACCCGAAATCTTGGCAGTGATGAAGATGAAGAGGAAAGTAAGAGGAATCAGTGGGACTCACTTGAGCGGAGTTCCTCCAAAGAAAATCGATCTCGTTCGCGAGTGCGCGCCATTGTAAACCGTCGGCGCAAGAAATACGAAAAATTGGAGATCGCCACAGCCCGGCCATTCGTGCGCGCCACAAGTCGAAACACTGTCTTCCGCAAGCTCCAAACGACACAAAATTCTTGACTTTACGCAGCCAATCCATTTATATGACGGCACCATTGAAAAGGGATGCTCCAGGTTTCACTTGCGCAGTGGAGAGCCCATTCGCTCTTGGTGTGAGAGCGGCCCAAGTGGGGTGAAAGATCATGATGAGACGTAGTGCGCTGCTTGCCATTCTTGCTGTCCTTTCCATCAGCCAATTTCTCTACAGCCAAGCCAACGGAAGCTTCTCCGGCACGGTCTCCGATAAAACGGGATCGGTCGTCGCCGGAGCGGCGGTGAAGATTACCTCGCAAGAAACGGGACTCGTTCGCGAAGGGAAGACGGACGAGACCGGCCATTACCTCATCCCGTTGCTGCCCGTTTCCATATACACCATCCAAATCGAGTCGCAGGGCTTCCAGACCACGGTGCAGAAAGATCTGCGTTTGCAGGTCAACGAGGGCCGGGAACTGAACTTCACTCTCAATCCCGCGTCCGTCAGTTCGACCGTGGAAGTGAGCGCCAGCGAGGTGGCGGTGCAGACCACCAATGCGACGCTAGGACAGGTGATCACATCTCAGCAGGTGGCGGACCTTCCTCTGAACGGCCGCGACTTCGTGCAGTTGGCCACCCTGACGCCGGGCGTTACTCAGGAAACCAATCCGATCAGCTTCTTCAACGCTGGCCCGAGCAGCGAAGTATCGACCCGTGGCACCTATTCCCTGTCGGTGGGTGGCTCGCGGCCATCGAGTACGGATTGGCTGTTCGACGGTGTTGATAACAACGAACTCACCGCGGGCGGCATCGCGATTTTGCCCTCAATCGACGCGATCGAAGAATTCAAGGTCCTTAGCTACAACTACTCAGCAGAATATGGCACGCGCGCGGGTCCGACCGTACTGATCTCGACGAAGTCTGGAGCAAACAAGTTCCACGGCTCGCTGTTCGAGTTCTTCCGCAACACCAAGCTCAATGCGAAGAGTTTCTTTGCCGCAGCAAAAGAGCAGTTCAACCTGAATCAGTTTGGCGGAGCGCTGGGAGGTGCAATCCAAAAGGACAAGACATTCTTCTTCGTCGATTATCAGGCCACAAGAAAGCGCAATGGAGTGGTGTTCAATGGACTAGTTCCGACGCAGGACATGATCAACGGCGATTACACCAACGACCCGTTGGGCGTGCCTCGTCCCGGATTTGCTGACGACGCTCCCCCAACTAACGAGGACGGCTTCGGCAACCTCCTTAATCCCTACACTTTCTTTCCCGGGAAGACGGTGGGCCCGTTTCAGTGCGACGATTCGAACAACCCTCTCGACCCTGGTTCCGACGGTGTCCAACCCGGGGGCACTCCTTGCAACAAGATTCCCCGCTCCATGTTCGATCCGGCCGTCAACTCGTCCGTCGATCCGACTGGACTGGCGATGATCAACCTTTTTCCGCTGCCCAATGTGACCAACTTCCAGACTCTGACCAACTTCTCGGCCGTTCCGGTGAGGAAACTGAACGAAGCCTCATTCGACATCCGTCTGGATCACAATTTTTCCAGCAAGGACTCGGCGTTTGCCCGGTTCAGCTACGATCAGGCCAATTCGTTTGTCCCCGGAGGATCGCCCGGGTTTGCCACACAAGACGCCTTCGGAAGCACGCAGAACATCAGCAACCACGGCCGCAACATTGCTCTGTCGGAGACTCACATCGTCAATGACCGCAATATCAACCAGTTCACGGCCGGTTTTAACCGCATTTTCAACCACATTCTGTCATTTGGAGACCGGACATGCAAAGCCGCGAACATCGGCATCCTGGGCGCAAATTTGAATAGCGCATGCCCGAACGCTCCCGCCGGTGTGGTCGACCAGTCCACCAAGGACTGCATCAGTTGCGGCATGACTTCGACACTCATGAATAATTACTGGAACCTGGGTGATCGCGGATTTGCTCCCTTCCAGGGGGGGACTAACGTTTTCTACATCTCAGACTCGTTCGATATGATTCGCGGCAAGCACGACATCAAGATTGGCGGTGGTTTCAGCGCTAACCAGATGAATGTTGAAACAAATGCTTTTCAGGATGGATTTTTCATTAACTTTGGGTTGACCGGTGACGCAACTTCCGATCTCCTCCTCGGTCAACTCGGTGGTGGGATTCATGACCAGACGTTTTTTGGAGCAACGACAGGCCGTCGCTGGAAATTGTTTCGGCCCTTCGTGGAGGATACGTGGCGAGTGAGCAACGATCTGACCTTGAACCTGGGAGTGGCTTGGGCTCTGGTATCACCGGTTAGTGAAGCCAACAATCGTCAGGCAAACTTCGACTTCAATTCTGGCAGGTTTTTCGTGGCCGGGTCAGCCCCGATAGACGGTTGCGATATCTGCGTTCGTTCCGACAGCCATGTCGGCATCCAGTGGGACAAGACCGCTTTCGAACCTCGCATCGGACTTGCGTGGAAACCATTTGGTTCCCAGACAACAGCAGTGCGCGCAGGTTATGCGATCTTCCACGATTCGTCCTGGAACCAGGGAGGGCAAGGCTTGTGGGAAAATCCACCTTACTTAGCCGAGCTGGACAATTTCTTTGGTCCTTGTCCGTTTAACAATTCAGGCTCCGACGATCCGGAAAACTGCGGAAATCAGCGCCTGTTCCTCCCCACCATCACCGCGCCCCCGAATCCGCAGGATTATCCGGGCGCCCTTCAGGTTCAGAACCTCGATTTCAAGCAAGGCCGCGTCCAGCAATTCAACATCAACATCGAACACCAATTGCCAGGTAACGTCGTGCTGACCGCGGGCTATGCCGGTTCTCGTAGCTCGCGCATTCTGGCGGGCCAGGTGAATTTGAACGTTGGTTCTCCCGGAGACTGTATCGGCGGATCCAATGGGTACACACTTGGATGTGGTCCCGGCGGAACTGCTTTTGCGCCGAAATGGGGAGCTGGCGATGGAATATTCCTCTTTCCGCTCACCATGAATAGCAACAACGATGTCGGCCGGGCTCACTACGATTCCCTGCAAATCAAGGCCGAGACCAAGAGTGTCCGCCACGGTCTCTACGCCCTTATCGGCTACACATATTCCCGCACGTTCGACTCTGGTTTGCCCGACGGTCTTGGCAGTTCGCCCGGGGCGACATACTTCCCGCTGCCGGGGTACCAACAGTTGGATTGGGGGCTCTCGCAGCTCAACCTCAATCACCAATTCACGGCCAGCGTAACCTATGATCTGCCTTTCGGAAAAGGTAAGCGGTTTGGCGGCGATTGGAGTGGTCCCGTCAATGCGATCTTGGGAAATTGGGAGGTCGATGTAATCCAGCGCATCACCTCCGGGTTCCCGCTCTTCGTGGCTGACTCCAACGGTTCGGGCGTCAATTTTCAGTGGAACGGGAATTCCTTGAACCGGCCCGATCAAATAAGCGATCCCCTGAAGGCCGGGATAGTCCCTACTAACTCGGACCCCCAGTGCCAGATTTTGGTTTCGGAAGGGGGGCGGGCGCCCGACCGCGTTGGTACGCTGACGAACTGGTTTAACCCGTGTGCATATGATCACGCGTTACCGGGGAGACTCGGAAATGCAAACCGCGCCCCGCTGTATGGCCCGGACTTTGTTAACACGGATCTCTCGTTCATCAAGCATTTCCTGCTTCCATATGAAGGCATAAAGCTGGACTTCCGCACTGAGTTTTTCAACGCATGGAATCACGCCCAGTTTTTTATGGACGGCGGTGGGAATAACCATATGCAGCAATTGAACATTGCGAACAATTTCGCCAAGGTTAACAAGACTGTAAACAATCCCCGTGTGCTTCAGTTCGCGCTCAAACTCACGTTCTAGGCAGAAGCCGTTTTGGATTTCTGAGGGCAGACTGGATTCCGGAGTACCGCACGGGATCTGTCTGCCCTCAATTCCTTGGTTGAATATTCCGAGAGGACTCATGTATCTCCTTCAGCGCGCATTCCACACGCTGTTTAGCTTCATTCTCATTTTCTCGACCGTCTCCTCCGCCCAAAAACTCAAAGTCATCGTCGACCAGGACGCCCGCGGCCCTGGCACCAGCGATCAGCAAGCCATCCTCGTCTTCCTCAACTCCGAGAAATTCGACGTCCTCGGCATCACCACCGTCAGCGGAGACCAGTGGGTTCGCGAAGAAACGCAACACGTTCTGCGCTTGCTCGAGATCGCCAATCGCACCGACATCCCAGTCATTCAGGGAGCGGAATTTCCCCTGATCAACTCCAAAGAGGAATCCGAACGCTGGGAAGCTATGTACGGCAAGCTCGAATACAAAGGTTGCTGGACCGAACGCTTCGCCGCCAATCGTTCCACCATCTATGACGAGCCCTACCACGCGCCCGAGGTGATTCCTCCCATGCAGGAGGGCGCGCCTCACATGCAAGCCGCTCCCGGCACCGCTGCCGAGTTCATCATCAAAATGGTTCACAAGTATCCAGGCGAAGTCGTCTTATGGGCTGGCGGACCACTTACTAACTACGCGCTGGCCTTGAAACTCGATCCCGAAGTCGCGACGCTGGCCAAGGAATTTGTCCTCATGGGCGGCGGACTCTATGCCGACAAAGGCGCCATCGATCCCGGCGCTCTCGACGCCCGCCGCGAATTCAACTGGTGGTTCGATCCCGAAGCCGCCCGCATCGTCCTGCGCGCTCCCTGGAAGAAGATGACCATCACGCCCGTCGACATCTCCGTCAAGACCCGCTTCACCGCCGGGATGAAGGCCACCATCGCGAAAGCCGGCACTCCCGTCGCGCAATACCTCGACAAATACTCTCTCCCCGGCTACATGTGGGACGAAATCGCCGGCGCCGCCCTCATCGATCCCTCGATCATCACCGGCCAGAAACAGCTCTACATGGACATCGATATCGACCACGGTCCCAGCTACGGCAAAACGCTCTTCTGGAGCGAGAAAACGAACGTCCCACCTTACCTGCGCCTCGCCACCGTCCAATTCGACATCGACGCCGAAAAGTTCTACAAGCTCTATATCGACCTCATGACCCGGCACTAGCCGCGGAGCGGCGCAAGATTACAGCCCACGGCGCAAGCCGTGGGTCAACGGTGGGAGATGATCAAACCCCCGAAGGGGCGAAAGAATGGTTCTCAGCGGAAAATACCGCAGGGCAATCAGTCAGGACAAATGGCTCAAGACATCCTTGACCGCGCTGATAGAATGGAGCTATACACGCTGAAGTTTAGTTTTCTGGCAGATAATAGGGATGATATCGACGTCGCTAAGTGCAATGCCGTCAAGATTTTACGTATAAGTCCTTTCCGCACAAGATTTTGGGCGGCGACGACCACCTAAATCATTGATTCTGAAAGACCGAGGGGGGAGGGGGTATACCCCAAAAGATGACACGACGAACCAACCCGCGAACCCTCGTGTTCGTGCTCGCTATCCTCGTCACCTGCGCCTCTGCAGAACGCCGCAAAGTCATCATCAACGAAGATTTCTCCGGCCCCGGCGGCAGCAACCTGCAAACTTTACTGATCATGGTGCAATCTCCGCAGATAGAAGTTCTCGGAGTCACCGTCGTCAGCGGAGACCAGTGGCGCGACGAAGAAGTCGCCCACACGCTGCGCCTCCTGGAAATCATCGGCCGCACCGACATTCCCGTCGTTCCCGGCGCCGAGTTCCCCCTCGTCCGCACCCGCGAAGAAGCACAACTCTGGCAGCAGCATTACGGTAAAGCCGCCTATGCCGGCGCATGGGACGATCGCTGGTGGCACGAACCAAACGTCATCCCACCCATGGCGGAGGGTGCACCCACCACCAAACCCGCCAACGAAGACGCCGCGCATTTTCTGATTCGCATGGTCCACAAATATCCAAACGAGATCACCATCTACGAAGGCGGCCCAATGACCAACCTGGCTCTGGCGATCTCAATCGATCCCGAATTCCCGAAATTGGCGCAGCAACTCGTCTTCATGGGTGGCAGCCTCGCTCCCCAAAGCGACAGCCCCGAATTCGAAAACAATCCGCGCCACGAATTCAATTTCTGGTTCGACCCCGAAGCAGCCCGCATCGTGTTGCGTGCTCCCTGGAAGAAAATCGTCTGTACCCCAACCGATATCTCCGTAAAAACTCACGTCACCCCCGCCCTCATGAAGCAAATCGAAGCCAGCGGCACTCCGCTGGCGCGATACATCTCCCACTTTGCCATGTACACGCCCGGAGCCGACATCATGTGGGACGAACTAGCTGCCGCAGCCTGGATCGATCCCTCGATCATCACCAGGCATGAGACGCGCTACATGAGCGTCGACCTCAGCCACGGCGCAGCCTACGGGAATACGCTAACCTGGACAGAGAAAGACAAACCCGCGATCACACTCCAGCCCGTTGAAATCCAGATGGATCTGGATACGGCAAAGTTCTACCGCATGTTTGTCAGCCTGATGACCGCGCCGACTCCGCGTCCTAACTGACGTTCACGGTTTGGCAGGCTCAGCGGAGCCCGTATTAGCGTCGCGCATCGCAACAACAATTTGCAGAATTTCATGTCGCTCCCGCTCCGCTTGCTCGGCTGCGCTCTTTGACAACTGTTCATAAATCCGCAGTTCGCGCTGCGCCTTTCCCTTCTCGTTCACTCGCCGGTAAGCCTGCGCCAGACGATAATGCGCCTCTTCCAGTTGCGGACTCGCGTCGATCGCCTTCTCATATGCAGCAATCGCCTTCGACCAATCTCCCAGGTCCGAGTCAACAACTCCCTGGAGCAGATAAGCCAGCCCCAACTTCGGATCGAGACGAGTCGCCTTCTCCAGGAGAGACTGCACCTGCGTCACAACCGCCGCATCCGCCGCGCCCTTGGCTCGCCTCCACAGGGCAAACGCATAGTAGTAGCTCGACAGCGCGTTCTCCGGATGAAGCCTTGCAAACCGCCCCAGCCTGTCAACTACCCCCGGCGACTGAATCGTCCCAGCCGAATACATCCTGGCAAGAAAGAGGTAGGGTGCCGCATCATTCGGATTCAAATCCGAAGCCGCGCACACACAATCCGCAGCCTGTTCGTAGGATCCATGCGCGTGCCACGCAACGCCGAGGCCAATCAACATCCGCGTCGAACTTGGAAATAAGCGATTGCCCTTGGTGAAAACCTCGATCGCCGCTTCCGGCGCGTGGTGCGCCAGAAGCTCGGCTCCCCAATCAAAAAGATACGGCTCACTCGGATTCAATTCCGCCGCCCGCTGATATTCGCGGACCGATTCCAGCGGATGCTTCAATTTCTCTTCCGCCAGGCCGAGCGAGTGATGCAGTTCGGCATTTTGTGGTTCGCGCTTCAAGGCTTCGCGCAGCGAATTCGCATCGCTTGACGACTTGGTGGAAACATCCGAAGCGTCAGGCTTGGTGAGTGAAACGGTATCTTTGGCGAGCGCCGCTTTGGTGCGCACAACGGTATCGGAGCCATGTCCGCCGAGATTCGAGGTATCGGCAACGCCGGCAACCATGAACTGAGGCTCATCGTAAAACTGCGGCGTAGAACTGGCGTTCGTCGGCGCAGCCTTTGCCGTGTCGGATGAAGGGCATTGTCCGTTTACAGAAACCGGAGTAATCAACACAAGCGACATCAATGCGCAGACTACGGCGTTGGCCTTGATCCGATTGCAGTGCGGTCTGGAGAGAGTTCGGTGCATGAAACGCCTGAGTGTGGCAGCAGTGTTGCACAGCGCGCGTGGGAAATTCTAGTGGCTCGGACCGCGTGCGGCAAATCGGTGGATCGCCTCCTGAGCAAGGCATCTCGCCAGTTGAGCGCAGACGATATAATCCACGGGGCGCAAGTCACGGCTCTTAGGAGCGACATGGACTGGAAACAATCTGCCGGTGTCACACGGCGACGTTTTGTGGCGTCCTCTGCGGCAATGCTGGCAGTTAGCGGATTGCCACGAGGTCTCGATGCTTTCGGCGAATCGGCGAGCCGGAGTACCTCGCGCGTCATCATCGATACCGATCCCGGTGTGGACGACGCGCTCGCATTACTTCTCGCCATGCGCTCGCCGGAACTAAAGATTGAAGCCATCACACCGGTTGCGGGAAACGTTCCACTGGAACTGACGCTGCCGAACGCGTTGCGCCTCGTGGAAATCGCCGGACGCACCGACATTCCCGTCGCTGCGGGCGCGCGCGCGCCGATGATGCGCCGCCTGGTGACCGCAACCTACGCGCACGGCGAAAACGGATTGGGCGGAGCCGTCTTCCCCGATCCCACCACCAAACCGGTCGCGGAGCCGGCGTCCGAATATATTCGCAAGATTGTCCGTCAGTATCCCCAAGAAGTTACCTTGATCACGCTGGGCCCTTTGACGAATATTGCGACCGCACTGAACTCCGATCCGGAACTGGCGGGGCTGGTTCGCGGCCTGACCATGATGGGCGGATCACTTTCTGGCGGCAACATCACTCCGGCGGCGGAGTTCAATATCTATGTGGATCCGGAAGCGGCGCGCATCGTATTTCAGTCGGGCATTCCGATCACTATGGTTGGCCTCGACGTCACGCGCAAGACCTCTCTAACGGACGATCACGTGCGCGTGCTTGAAGCAGCGCAGAATCCTGTGAGCCAGGCGGCGGCAAAAATTGGGCGTAATGCCATCAACCACAACCACGAGCGAGGATTTCTCGTGGGGCCGAATATGCACGATTCGCTGGCCGTGGCGGCGTTTCTCGATCCGACGATTTTGAAATGGCAAGAATATTACGTCGATGTGGAGACTACGGGTGAGCTGACGGCGGGCGAGACATTGGGCTACAGTCCGAATGCCGGGGACCTAAAACGCCGTCCCGGCGCGGACAAGGATGCCGCGGCGACAATGACGATTCGCGGATCCGCGCCGACTCTGGCAAGCACCCGGACGTCTCCGGTGGTGCGCGACAAATATGTGCCGAATACCAACGTTGCGGTGGATGTGGATTCGGCGCGTTTCTTCGAATTGCTGATTGGACGGCTGTCAGGAAAATAAGTTCTATGAGGTACACGATGCATTTGGGCCGAATCCGGGTTTTCGTTATCGCGCTGCTGCTGGCAACCTGCGTCCCGTCTCAGGGACAGAACAAACGCAAGATCATTATCGACCAGGATGCTGCCGGACCGGCAGGCACCGACCTGCAATCGACGCTGCTGTTGATTCAGTCTCCGCAGACGGAAGTTCTTGGCATCACGGTCGTAACTGGCGACCAATGGCTCAAGTCGGAAGTGGCGCACACACTGCGCATGCTTGAAATCATAGGTCGCACCGACATTCCGGTTGTGCCCGGAGCCGAGTATCCGCTGGTGCGGACGAAAGAAGAGACGGAGCTTTGGGAAAAACAGTATGGCTCCGTGGCGTGGCTGGGCGCGTGGACGCCGCGCCTCCATCATCCCGCCGACCAATTGGGAGATATGCCGGAGGGCAAACCCACCACCAGACCGTCAGATGAAGACGCGGCCCATTTCCTGATTCGCATGGTACACAAGTATCCGAATGAAGTAACGATTTACGCCGGCGGCCCGATGACCAACCTGGCTCTTGCTATCTCCATCGATCCCGAGTTTGCCGGGTTGGCGAAGGAGATGGTGTTCATGGGCGCCAGCCTCAATCCTCAGACCACGGACCCGGAGTTCATCAATACTCCAAGACACGAATTCAACATCTGGTTTGATCCCGAAGCCGCACACATCGTGTTGCGAGCGCCGTGGAAGAAGATTGTCTGCACGACGGTCGACATCTCGGTGAAGACGAGGATGACGCAGGATCTAATTACGCGTATCAAGGGCAGTAACTCGGCGGCAGCGCGCTATGTCGGCACGTACGCACGTTTGTTTGGCGAGTATAACTACTTGTGGGACGAACTGGCCGCGGCGGCTTGGCTCGACCCGACGCTAATTACGAAGACAGAAGTCCGTTTCATGGATGTGGACTTGAACCGCGGGGCAAATTACGGCAACATGTTGACCTGGAGCGACAAGGATCGGCCTGCGCTTACACTGCAGCCGGTTGAAATACAGGTCGACTTGGATACCGGCAGATTTTACTGAATGTTCGTGGATCTGTTGAAGGCGCCGACGCCGACGAAGAACTAAACTGTGTCGACCGCGGCGTGACGATATCATGTCAGACGAAAACTCATTCCTGACGCTCAAGGAGTATCTCTTGGAAATTCCCGGCGTCACTGGAACAATCGGCTGCGGATTTTTCGAGAGTGGTCTCTGGTGGGTGAAGTTTTCGATAGACATCGATCACCAACTGTCGTGGCGCGTTGTCCAAGAATTGGGTCATGTGTTGAACTATATGTCCGTGCGAAATCGACTTCCTGCCGTGTTTATGCCCGTTTCGGCGCCGCCTTACATGAATGGAGGTCCGAGGGAGTTTTTGTTGTGGGTTATCGAGTCGAAGGCCAAAGACTTTACCCCTGACAAATGTCGCGAGTGGCTGGAAGGACGTTTGCCACGGCCAGTTGCAGACGAAAAACAGTGGGAAATCGATGACAGCTAGGGGATTTGTTGGCCGTACGCGTCACCACCCACTCAATCGACGTGGTTGGCCTTCTTGGTCAAACGTTCCGCTTCCCTCTGTTCCTCAGAAGCCTGCGCCATTCGGCCAGTCTGTGAGTAAACGGCGGCCATGCCAACATGTGGTTCTGGTTCTTCGGGACGCAGGTTCGCCGCCTCCTGAAAATATCGCAGTGACTCGGGGTACTCACCCTCCGCACCTTTCTTATAACCAAGTTTCAAGACGGATAGGAAGAGTAAATCTGATGTCTCAGCGTCCTCCGGGTGAATCTCGTGGGCGTGCTGGAGCGTTTGATAGGCAGGAAGGTCGTCGCCCAGTTTAGCCAGCACCTTGCCATAGAGAGCAACTAACTGAAATACATCCGGCCAACGAGCAACGGCGGGAGCGAGGGCTGCCCGCGCTCCCTCGTATTGTTTCAACTGGTAGTAAGCAAGCCCGAGGTTGTATTGCATCTGCGGCGATTGCGGGCTCAATTCGGCGGCTCGCTGAAGCGGCCTTAATGCGGCTTCGGGATCTCCGTGCTGGCCATAGATCGTACCGAGCTCGGTGAGTTCGCTGGCGTTGTCGGGATCGTAGAGTTGTTCGCAGATGGCATGTGCCGCTTCGCGAGGCCCCTTATCGAGCTTCAGGGCGCAGTCGAGCCTCAGCTGACTTTCGCGAGCGTCGTGCTGACGCTGTTTGTTCGATTGCGCGATCAGCTTCTGCGCGTCCGCTTCACGGCCTTGTTTGCGATAGACTAACCCGAGTTGATACGTCATGCGGGCATCATGGGGATTGGCGCGCGTAGCTTCCTGAAGCCATTTGTCCGCTGCCGGCAGATCACCCTGTCTAAAGTACGCCATGCCGAGATAGTAAGTGGTATCGGGAAACGGAGGATTGGCGGCGGCTTTGGTAAGCTTCTGAATCGCTTCCGTAAAGTTACGGTCATCCAGATCGATCCGGCCCAGATAGTACAACACGTTCGGATGTTCGCCCGTTTCATGCTGAACTGCTTCAAACTCACGCCGCGCTTCCGCAGGCTTATGCAATTCGAAGAGGGCGACCGCCAAGGGAAACCGCGCGCGCAGGACCAGTGTCGGGTCGAGTTTCAAAGCGGCTTGAAACTCGGCGACAGCAACATCGTAGCGGTCGTTCTTCAAGGCATCGTAGCCCCTACCGATATGGGCTGCCGCGGTATCTGGCGCTGTTGTCTTTGCGGGTTGACCTGCAATTGAGCCGGCACCGAGAAGGATCGCTACCCAGAACGCGAGTCTTGTAACTGCGTGTCGGTGCATGACAATCACGGCTGGGCTCGCGCCAGGTCGCGAATCTGGTTTAGATAGCCGACGTAAATTGGGATGGGGATATCGGGTGAGTCACCGTCGTTGAGGAAGTGCTCGAGCCGAATTTCGATGGGGATAGAACGGATCACTTCCTTGAAACGCGGCATCTCGAGGTACTTTACCCGCCAGATCTCGAGCATCAGCGACCGAAAGTCCTCGCTCATGAATCCCATCCGCCGGTCGCCGAGATAGATGGAATCGAAGTGATATTTCGCCAGCTGTGAGCGAATTGGATCGGCGTCGAGGGAAAACGCGTATACGAGATGAAAGATGTCTGCCAGATCGCCCCACAACACTTTTTCTTCAAATGCGCTGAACCGGAGAGGCGCAGAACCCCGTTGTTGAACGGCTCGCGCGTGATCGCCCGGACGCAATTCATGGCGGCCGAGTTCAGTCTGAAACCAGCGGAGCCGATCCGGCGCCAGATTATGGCGCAGAAACTCAACGGCGTAGGCTTTGGGCAGATAGGTCTTGGGATCACCGTCGAGGCGCGCGATCCAGGACGACCAGTCTCTTTGTTCGAGCGTGCCGAGTAAGTCGGTAAGGTCTGCTAACGTGGTATCGGGGTGATACTTGACGGCCTGCCAAAAATGTTCGGTGGAATCGTAAGTCGCGCCATACAGTTGTATCCCTTCAGCGATGGGATACCAGTTCGAAAGCACCCTCGCCGGCAACGATGAGGAAGCGCTCCAACAGTTCACCGAATGTTTCCACTTCTCCTGCACCGCCAAAAACGCTTCGGCATAGCCGGGGGGCGCCGGCTCCTTCACCCGCGAGAGGGCCTGTGACAGTTCAGCGCTGGTGTGAGTAAATAAAGTCTCCAGCGGGCGCTCATCGAACATCGAGATAACGCGGCTTTCGATCCCGCGTCGCAACAATTCGCGAGCGAGGCCCCGGCGCGCCTCATCCGTGAGACGGCCCGGCCAGCGCTGCGATTGAGACTCGATGTAGGGAAACATTTCGGCGAGCGACTTGAATTCGATGAAGCCGTGGAGGGCGAACGTAACTGCGTGGCCATCTTTCATCACGACCGTGGAAGGCGTCACAATTTCCTGAAGTGAAATCTGTTGCGCCGGGGCGAATACCTCCAGCGCTGCCATGATCGCGGGAATCACTGCCCATCGCAAACCATTTCGCATTCTGTGATGCAATGCTCGCACCTCCCTGCCGCTGGCCGACCATTCTACCAACGCCTGGGCGACTTTGGGGGCGCGCCTTGACGGTGTCTGGGGGTGGTGTTAGATTTTCGATTCCACTGTGAATCTGGGAGCTTTCCTCTGAGTCGACCGGAGAAGACGCGTCATCTCGTCGACCTTCATTCCGCCGATAGCGGCCGCCGCAACTTTCTGATCCGATGCTGCCAGGGTGTCTCGGCAGCGCTTCTTCCTGTGAGCCTGCGAAATTCCGCGCTTCGCTTTTTCGACGAGGCGGATGCCGGCCCAGCATTGTCACCGGGAACTGAGTTCTACCTGCATCCTCATTACCGGAGTCCGACAACGCTGGATGCCACGCTGCTCAAGGCGAAAGCGGGTACTGACGAATTTATCAACGAGAAGTATGCCGAGCGAATTGCGGCGACGTTGGCGGAGTGGAGCGCGAAATTGCTGCGGTTTCCGCAGGACACCACGGCCATAC
The DNA here is from genome assembly GCA_963799305.1 of uncultured Acidobacteriota bacterium. Lineage (GTDB taxonomy): Bacteria > Acidobacteriota > Terriglobia > Terriglobales > Acidobacteriaceae > Acidiflorens. The sequence continues at coordinate 164,422 of CAWCWX010000015.1, forward strand.
AGAGAGTTCTCGCCGCGGAGTTTCTTGCGTCGTCGCTACGACCCGTTACTGCGAAACTCACGCGATCGGGTCCGCCCGTCGAAGTGTACCGGCACATGTTTTCAGCAAAACGGTCGCTCACATCGGAGTTCTTTCTCAAGGAACTGCGATCGTATCTGGAACCGTTTGTCGAAATTCTCACTGCGGAATTACAGGTCACCGGCATTACTTCGGACTCTGCGTCTCCGGCTGAGCGCCCTCTGCGATTGCAGACGCAGGTTCGATATGAGTTTGTGGGCCGGGGGCGCGATTTCCATCGCGAACAGCGCGTGGGGTATTGGGATCTGGAGTGGGAGGGTGATACGTCGGGCGCCTGGGGACTACTGAGTTGGCAGGCACTCGACGAAACTCGTTGCCGTTCGGCGCGGCCCGCGTTTACGGACATCACGGCACAGGCGCTTGGCGGTGCTTCGTCTTATCGTTCGCAACTGCTTCGGGGAACGGATTACTGGCGCACGGTGCTCGACGGCGCGTGCGGCGTCGATATCTACGGCCACAACGGCGTTGCGGTAGGCGACATCGACGACGATGGTTTTGACGACCTGTACGTTTGCCAGCCCGCGGGTCTGCCAAACCGGCTCTATCGGAATCGCGGTGACGGGACTTTCGAAGATATTACGGACGCTTCGGGCACCGGCGTGCTTGAGAATACGGCGTGCGCGCTTATTGTCGACATCGATAACGACGGCCGGCAGGACCTGATCGTGGTACGGGCGAGTGGACCGCTTCTATTTCTGAACGAAGGCGGAGGAAAATTCCGGCAGAAGCCGGATGCATTTCAGTTTGCCACTCCTCCGCAAGGGACGTTTACTGGAGCGGCGGTTGCCGACTATGACCGTGATGGATGGCTCGACATTTATTTCTGCCTCTATGTGTATTACCAGGGCGCCGATCAGTATAAGTATCCGACTCCTTACTATGACGCGCAGAATGGGCCGCCTAACTTTTTGATGCGTAATCAGCGCGACGGAACGTTTCGTGATGTTACCCGTGAAACTGGCCTCGATCATAACAACACACGCTACAGCTTTTGTTGTGGATGGAATGATTTCAACGGTGATGGCTGGCCCGACCTATATGTGGTGAACGACTTTGGGCGTAAGAATCTGTATCGCAATAACGGTGATGGGACGTTTACGGATGTCGCTGAGCGGGCGGGGGTCGAAGATGTCGGCGCTGGCATGGGCGTCTGCTGGTTTGATAATGACAACGACGGTGCCGCCGATCTCTACGTCGCCAACATGTGGACTGCGGCCGGCGAACGCGTCACGGCGGACGGAGTGTTTCAAAAGAATGCCTCGGAAGAGGTACGGGCGCTCTATCGCAAGCATGCCATGGGGAATTCCTTGTTTCGGAATGGCGGGCGCAGTGCCGGTTCTGCCACTTTTGCGGATGCGACGAAGGCGGCGGGAGTCGGAATGGGACGCTGGTCGTGGTCGAGCGATGCATGGGATTTTGACCATGATGGATTTCCGGATCTCTACATCACGAACGGGATGGTGTCGGGGCCGTCGCGCGAAGATCTGAATAGTTTTTTCTGGCGGCAGGTGGTGGCCCGGTCGCCTGAAAAAGCGGGGCCGTCGCACGAGTACGAACAAGGATGGAACGCGATTAACGAACTTCTTCGCGCAGACGGTACCTGGAGCGGCTTTGAGCGGAACGTGTTTTACGCGAACAATCGGGATGGAACTTTTTCGGATGTTTCGGGAGCGGTTGGACTCGATTGGCTGGAGGATGGTCGGGCCTTTGCGCTCGCCGACTTCGATCATGATGGACGACAGGAACTGTTCTTGAAGAACCGAAATGCGCCGCAGTTGCGTATGTTGCAAAATGTGATGGAGAACCTACCGGCGTCGATATGCTTTCGCTTGCGCGGAGTGAAGTGTAATCGAGATGCCATCGGCGCGGCGGTCACGATAACTACCGAAGTAGGACGCCAGACGCGGTGGGTCCAGGCTGGGTCGGGGTTTCTTTCACAACACGGTAAGGATGTGTTTTTCGGGCTCGGCGCCGCCAAGGGGACTGTGAAAGTTACGATTCGCTGGCCGAGCGGGACTGTGCAGGAACTTGCCGACTTACACGCGAATTATCGGGTCTGGGTTACAGAGGGGGCGGAGCCTACGAGACTTGAGCCTTTCCTCACCCGGGGACGGGGGCCGCGGGGGCTAAAGCCCGAGTCTTTTGTTGGGGCGAGCGGCACGGCTGAAGCCGTGCCCTCCCGGCCTAGTGTCCAAGCGGTGCAGTCCGGCCAGGCCGCAAAAGCCGAGGCTGCAAATGGCGGGAACGCTCAGGAGGCCGAACTCCCGGACACCGTCGAGACTTGGCTGCTGGCGCCTGTTTCGGCGCCCCTGTTTTCTCTCCCAGACCTGGCGGGACAGGTTCGGGCGCTCGATTCATTTCGCGGCAAAGCGGTGCTTCTCAATTTCTGGGTTTTGCAATCGGACCGATGTAAGGCAGGGCTGGCGATGTTTCACGGCGCCCACACGAAGTGGGCCGCTCAGGGTTTGGAACTCATTACGGTGAATGTGGATGACGCCCCAGTGAGGGGCGTTGGGGCATTTGCTCGCGAGCATGGGTACACGTTTCCGATTCTTTGGGGATCGGATGATGTTGCTGGAATTTATAACATTCTCTATCGCTACTTATTCGACCGGCATCGCGATCTGAGCCTCCCGACATCTTTTCTCATCGACGAAGCGGGAGACATCGTCAAAGTTTACCAAGGGCCAGTTGACGCGGGCCGGGTGGAAGACGATTTCCGTCATATTCCTCGGACTCCGGCAGAGCGATTGGTTAAGGCGCTGCCATTTCCGGGAGTGACGGACGTGACTGAGTTTGGGCGCAACTACCTTTCCTATGGATCGGTTTTCTTTCAGCGTGGATATTACGAGCAGGCGCAGGCGGCTTTCGAGCGCGCGCTGCGCGACAATCCCGAGAGTGCTGAGGCCCTGTATGGGATTGGGAGTGTGTATCTCAATGAGCAGAAGACCGCGGAAGCACGGCAAACTTTTGAGCGCGCCACGAAGCTTCGCGGGAGTTATCCCGATACGTTGCCGAATACCTGGAACAATCTTGGGTTACTTTCTGCGCGCGAAGGGCGTACGGAAGAGGCAATCGGATTCTTTCAACGGGCTCTGCAGATCAATCCCGACCACTCTGTCGCGCTGGTAAATTTGGGCAGCGCGCATCGGCAACTCAAGCAGTGGGAGGAGGCTCGCAAAGACTTCGAGCGGGCGCTGGCGGTGAACGGAGGCGACGCGGAGGCGCACTACGGGCTGGCAATGGTGTTTGCGCAAGCAGAGGACACAGCGCAGGCTCTGGAGCATTTTCAGGCGGCGTTGCGGTCTCGTCCGGCCTATCCGGAAGCGCTGAACAATCTGGGGATTCTCTATCTGCGGACGCAGCGGCGGGATGAAGCGGTGGCTAAATTTGAAGAGTGTATACGGGTGGCACCGAGCTTTGAGCAGTCTTACTTGAACCTGGCGCGAGTGTATGTAGTGGAGGGCGCGCCGGAGAAGGCACGGGCGGTGCTGCTCGAACTGCTCAAGCTTCATCCGGGGCAGGCACAGGCGACAGAAATGTTGGGGCGACTGGAGCAGCGGCCTCACTAGCATTCCTGCATGGGAGAAGTAAGTCTTAACCACAGAGGTCACGGAGGAAACCTCTACGAAATCCAGGAGAAGTTATCCGTTGGCTTTCGCTACGAGGGCGATGGCGAGGCAATAGAAGGCGAACATTCCCACCAGGTACAACTTCGCTTTGGCGGGCGCTCCGGCAAATTCTTTCCAGACAAAAATTCCCCACAGAGCGGCAATCATGGGCGCGGATTGGCCGATGGCGTAGGAAATTGCTACCCCAGTGAAGTTAGCCGCGACCAGGTTGAAGACCATGGCAGTGCCCCAGAGGACTCCTCCGAGCAGGCCAAACAAGTGATTCGAAAATGAAGTCTGGAAAAAGCCGGAGAAGTTTACGGGCTCCCCGACTAATGGCTTTTTCATGAAGTAGACATTCCAAACGAAGCATGAGAGCAGCGCACCCAGGGTGAGAAATACTGCGGCGCTATACGGGCCGAGAGGGTCGCCGTTCTGGGCGTGAGTCATGGCGCGGGCCATGAATGGAGCCCAGAGGCCCATCAGAACACCGGACACGACGCAGACGACGATGCTTTTTTTCGATACCGACTTGCCGGTGCTTGCGAGGCTGCCGTAGGCTTTGCCGTCGAGAAAAACGGCGATGAGCGCGAAGACGACGCCAGCGGCAAGAAGAGCCGCATTGCCCCTGGGTTGCAGGGCGTAGCTGAGAATTACTCCCACGGCCAGCGCAATGCCGATCGAGAGCGGGAAGGCAATTGCGATCCCGACCATGTCGATGCCTGCCACGAGCAGCAGGTTGGCGAGGTTGAAGATGGCGCCGCCGATCATCGCCATCACGATGTTCTGGGTGTCCGCAGCGCGAACGTTATTCAAGAAACTAGAGGGTCCGCTGTCGAGGCTGCCCATGGTGAGCGCCAGGATGAGCGAGATCAGAAAAATTCCGACGGCATAGTCCCAGTAGAAGAGCTCGAAGCGATAATTCTTTACGCCCTTATAGGTATTCGCCCACGATCCCCAGAACAGGGCGCTTCCGATCATCATCAACAGCGCAATCTCCAAACTATGCGGTGTGAACATCGCTTCTCCTGGAATCGGGCGGAATCACTTTTCGCGAATTCTGGAAATGAAAAGCTGTAAGAATCGTTCGGCGTCAACGTCGACGCAAACTTTAGCGTTCGGCTCAACCTTGTCGGCCCCTTCGATCATGTAGCGATCGCCGTGCAGGACGTTGCGCTCGACGTAGCCGTGCCGGTTGGCGACGGTTTCGCCGCGGGTAAATTCGCCGCGCGTTTCCACATCCACGTGCATGGCAGGTGCTTTCACCAGGGTGGCGTCGATGGCTACTCCAACCGCGAGCGGGTCATACATGGGGGTGCCGCCGGAGCCGAATTTCTCGGAGAGGTCCACGAGAAAACCCGCCACCTGGGCGATAAAGTCGTTCATCGGTCCGTGTGTCTCCGCCAATTGGGCGAGGTGCTTTCGCGAGAACAGCGTCTTGTCGCCGACATCGAGGCCGACCATGGTGAGTGGCCAGCCGGCCTGGAAAACAATCTGGGCGGCTTCCGGATCGTTATAAATATTCGCTTCGGCGGCGGCATTCACGTTTCCACCCGTGATCGATCCGCCCATGATGATGACTTCTTTCACCAGGGGGACAATTGTCGGATCTTTGAGAACCGCGAGCGCGATATTGGTGAGCGGGCCAACCGGCACTAACGTAATTTCGTGCGGCGAGGCGTGCACCATCTGGATAATCAGATCGGGACCGAATCGGCTATCGACTTTGCATTTGCTGGGCGGCAATTCGATGTTGGCTAAACCGTTCTTGCCATGCCAGAACTCGGCGGTGATCAGTTTTTGAAAGAGCGGATGCTGCGCTCCGGCAGCGATAGGAATATCGCAGCGGTTGGCGAGCGAAACCATGCGCAGAGCGTTTTCCAGTCCCTGTTGTGCGGTGACGTTGCCGGGCACGACGGTGATGGCGCGCACGTCGAGTTCCGACGAATTCAAGGCGAGCATCAGGGCCATGGCGTCGTCGGTGCCAGGGTCGGTGTCGAAGATGATTTTCGTGGCCGCGGAAGCGGACGATACCAGCAGGGTCGCGACAATGGTGGCCAGCAGAAATGCCTTCGTTCTCACTTGCATTGGCAGAGCAACCCTCACAAGGTCATCGACCGCGCCCTAACCTATTCCCGCGAGGGCGTAGTGTCAAGGTGAAAGTCGCGAGAGGAGCGGTCGGAGACAGCGGAAGCCCAAACGGCAGTGGGAGTAGAGAGGCGCTTAAGCGCCGATCAATTTGAGGCTTACGGCACGGCTGAAGCCGTGCCCTCCCGAAGCCCACGTCGAATCACTCAACCCGCGCCGGCGTGCCTATTTCCATCCATCTGCCGTAAAATGACACTGCGATGCAGCGCGACACAATCCAATCCGCGACGCCGGATGGCGTGATTGCTCATCTCGCCGGGCGCCCCCTTCTGCCTAATCATGCGATGCCTCTCGATTTGCATTGGATTAATGAGGTTCACATCAACACCAGCGCGGTTGAACGCCGCGCTCAGTCCCACGTGGCGCGCAGGACAGTGAAGAAGGACTGGCAGGCCGCGTGGCTATTGCGCGCGATCACCTGCATGGACCTGACGACGCTCTCCGGCGACGACACCGACGAACGAGTGCGGCGATTATGCGCGAAGGCGCGACAGCCTGTCCGTCAGGATCTGGTGGAGAAGTTGGGCATTGCGGAACTCGAGATCAAGGTTGCTGCTGTCTGCGTGTATCACTCGTTTATCGAAACGGCTCTGCATGCATTGGAGGGTTCCGGCATTCATGTCGCAGCCGTCTCCACCGGTTTTCCGGCAGGTCTGTCGCCGCTGGCCGAGCGCGTGGCAGAAATTCGCCGGTCGGTCGAGGCCGGCGCGCACGAGATCGATGTAGTCATCACGCGCGCTCATGTTTTCGGCGGACGCTGGCAGGCGCTCTATGACGAAGTTGCCGCATTCAAGCAGGCTTGCGGCGGGGCGCACATGAAAGTCATCCTCGGAACCGGCGACCTGCTGACTTTGCGGAATGTGGCGCGAGCGAGCGTGGTGGCGATGATGGCGGGGGCCGATTTCATCAAGACGTCAACGGGCAAGGAGCCTACGAATGCGACTTTGCCGGTGGGGTTCGTCATGACGCGCGCGATCCGCGAATACGCGCAGCAGACTGGGATGGCGGTGGGCTTCAAACCCGCGGGAGGCATTCGCACCGCCAAGCAGTCGCTCGACTGGCTGGCGATGATGAAAGAGGAACTGGGATTGTCGTGGGTGCGGGCGGAGTTGTTCCGCTTCGGCGCCAGCAGTTTGCTGGGAGACATTGAGCGGCAACTGGAGCACCACGCCACCGGACGCTACTCGGCGGAGCATGGCCATCCACTGGCCTAGCCGGGGAAGAAGAGACGAATGAGTATTGCCGAAAAATTCGCGACCATGGAATACGGCCCGGCGCCCGAGGATCCCAAAGAGGCGACGATCTGGCTGGATCGCCGCGAGCGAATTTTCGGACACTTCATCAATGGGGCATGGCAGAAACCATCGGCGGGCGGATACTTCGACACTGCTGATCCCTCCAATGGAGAGAAGTTGGCGTCGATTGCGCAGGGGTCGGCTGCCGACGTGGATGCGGCGGTCAAAGCGGCGCGCGCGGCGTCGCCGAAATGGCAGGCGCTCACTCCACATGTACGGGCCCGTTATCTGTATGCCATCGCGCGACAGGTTCAAAAACATTCGCGGCTATTTGCGGTGCTTGAGACGATGGACAATGGCAAGCCGATTCGCGAAAGCCGTGACATCGACATTCCGCTGGTGGCACGGCATTTTTATCACCATGCCGGGTGGGCGCAGTTGCTCGACCAGGAATTTCCCGACTACGTTGCGTGTGGAGTCGTTGGACAAATTATTCCCTGGAATTTCCCGCTGCTCATGCTGGCGTGGAAGATTGCACCCGCGCTGGCTACCGGAAACACTGTCGTCCTTAAGCCGGCCGAGTTCACTCCGCTCACAGCGCTGTTGTTCGCCGAGATTTGCCAGGAAGTTGCACTGCCCGCCGGGGTTGTCAACATTGTGACGGGCGATGGTTCCACCGGCGAAGCGCTTGTCATGCATCCCGATCTGGACAAGATCGCTTTCACCGGGTCGACGGAAGTCGGGCGCGCGATTCGCGCGGCCACGGCTACGAGTCACAAGCGCTTGTCGCTAGAGTTGGGTGGAAAGTCTCCGTTCATCGTGTTCGAGGACGCCGATCTCGACAGCACCGTCGAGGGTCTGGTCGATGGAATCTGGTTCAACCAGGGACAAGTCTGCTGCGCTGGGTCGCGACTGCTGGTGCAGGAAAGCGTTGCGGAAGTTTTGATCGCTAAAGTTCGCGACCGCATGAGCACTCTGCGTGTGGGGCCTCCACTCGATAAGGCAATCGACATTGGGCCGATCATTGCCGGGGTGCAACTGGATCGCATCCGGCGATTGGTGGATCAGGGAGTGGCTGAGGGCGCTACCTGCTGGCAGCCCGAGATGGTGCTGCCGTCGCGAGGCTTTTATTATCCGCCGACGCTGTTGAGCAATGTGCATCCGACGTCGATCGTCGCGCAGCAGGAAATCTTTGGACCGGTTTTGGCGACGATGACATTCCGCACTCCGCGGGAAGCGGTGGAACTGGCGAACAACACCGTGTATGGGCTGGCCGCGTGCGTGTGGAGCGAGAGCATCAACGTGGCGTTGCAGACGGCCGCGCAACTGAAAGCCGGGGTAGTGTGGGTCAATTGCACCAACCTGTTTGACGCGGCCTGCGGATTTGGCGGTTATCGCGAGAGTGGATATGGACGCGAAGGCGGGCGCGAGGGGCTGGCCGAATATTTGGAGCCCAAATGGTTTAAGAACTCTGCTGCGCTGCCGGCGGCGAAGATGCGCGAGACAGATGCGGGCGCGGAGCACGAAGAGTCGAGCGTGCCGGCCATCGATCGCACGGTGAAGCTTTACATCGGAGGCAAGCAGGCGCGTCCAGATTCCGGTTACAGCATGGAAGTCCGCGGCCGCGACGGGAGCCTCCTGGGAGAAGCTCCACTCGGCAATCGCAAAGACATCCGCAACGCGGTAGAAGCGGCGCGCAAGGCCGAGAGTTGGGCAAGAGCTACGGCACATACGCGGGCGCAAGTGCTCTACTACAGCGCGGAGAACCTGTCACAGCGGCGGGACGAAATTGCGCGACGGCTGGCCGCTGTGGTCGGCGAAAAGCAGGCTGCGGAAGAAGTTGACCTGGGAATTGAGCGCATCTTTTCTTATGCGGCTTGGGCGGACAAATTCGATGGCGCCGTGCACAATCCTCCGTTCCGGAATATTGCCATCGCGATGTATGAGGCGGTCGGGACAGTTGGCGTAATTTGTCCGGCGGAAGCGCCGTTGCTCGGATTTCTGTCGGTGGTGATGCCAGCGCTGGCGATGGGGAATACTGTGATCGCGATCCCTTCGGAGGCGTATCCACTCATCACGAGCGACCTCTATCAACTTTTTGACACCAGCGATTTGCCTGGCGGCTCCGTCAACATTGTGACGGGCTATGCTTCGCAGCTTCTGAAAACGCTTGCCGAACACGACGATGTGGATGCGATCTGGTGCTTCGGCGATCAGGCCCAAGCTGCGGCCGCGAAGGCCGCGTCGATTGGGAATCTGAAGCAGGTGTTCACCAACGAGGGACGCGCCATCGACTGGTTCAATCCCAAAGTGGCCGAGGGGCGCTGGTTCCTTGAGCACGCTACCCAGGTCAAGAACATCTGGGTTCCTTACGGCGAATAGCTCCGCGCATGAAAGCCACCGTCACGCCCCGAGTAAAAATTTGTTGTGTCAGTAGCGTGCAAGAAGCGGCGCTGGCGGTGGAATGTGGCGCGTCCGCGCTGGGCCTGGTTTCCCGCATGCCGAGCGGGCCGGGAGTCATCACCGACGACGAGATTGCGGAGATTGCCGCCACTGTACCTCCTCCGATTGGGACTTTTCTGCTGACGTCGCGACAGAGTGTCGACGAAATCGTGGCGCAGCAGCGCTATTGCCGGACGAACACGATCCAGATCTGCGACCACCTGACTGGCGGCACGCATCGCGAACTCAAGCAGGCCCTGCCGGGAATTTCGATTGTTCAGGTCGTGCATGTGGTTGGTCCCGAGTCGGTGGACGAGGCATGCGCGGTAGCGCCGCATGTGGACGCGATCCTGCTCGACTCAGGCAATCAGAAGCTCGCGGTAAAGGAGTTGGGCGGTACCGGCAAGACGCACGACTGGACGCTGAGCCGGACGATTCGGGAGCGCATCGACATTCCCTTGTTTTTGGCGGGCGGACTCACGGCGGAAAATGTGGCGCAGGCGGTTCGGGAGGTTGGGCCGTTCGGGATCGATCTTTGTTCCGGCGTGAGGACGAACGGGAAACTTGATGAGGGCAAGCTGCGGAGTTTCTTTGCGGTCGTGCGCAGTTGCTGATGTGGTTGACACCTCTAGCGCGCCCTGACTAAACTCGCCGTTCGCGATCGGGAGTACGAAACCTCATGGCAAAACGTCCGCGCATTGCGGTTGTCGGTAGCGCCAACGTCGACTTAACCACGTTCACCGAGCAGTTTCCCAAACCCGGCGAGACAATCTTTGGACAGAAATTCGATATGGGATTTGGCGGCAAGGGCGCCAATCAGGCGGTGGCGGCGCGGTTGTGCGGGTCGGAGGTATTCATGGTCGCGCGCGTGGGAGACGATCTGTTTGGTCCGGCGACGATCGCAAACTTCGAAAAGTTGGGCATCAATGCCTCGCAGGTGCGCCAGGTCCCCGGGCTGTCGAGCGGCGTGGCGCCCATTTTTGTCGATCCCGCGGGGCAGAATCGGATTCTTGTGGTCAAGGGCGCCAACGATGCGCTGAAGCCGGCCGACGTGGATGCCGCGTCCGATGTTCTGAAGAGCGCAGATTGTATTGTGCTGCAATTTGAAATCCCGGTTGACACTGTCTACTACACGATTCAGTTTGCGCGGAAGAATAACATTCGTTGCCTGCTGAATCCTGCTCCGGCGCAGCCGATTGACCTTAAGGCGATCGCCGGTCTCGATTATTTTGTTCCCAACGAAAGTGAAGCAGAGACGATTACCGGGATGCCGGTGCGCAATCTCGACGACGCGAAGAACTGCGCGGCGAAGCTGCTGACGAGCGGAGTCCGGCGAGTGATTATCACGCTGGGCGCGAATGGCTCGTTGCTCGCCGGCAGCGACGGTATGGAGCATGTGGCCGCGTTCACCATGAAGAGCGTGGACAGCACTGGAGCGGGTGACGCGTTCATCGGAAGCTTCGCAACATTCTTGGGCGAAGGACTTGCCGAGCGGGAAGCAGTGCGCCGCGCCAATCTTTACGCTGGACTCTCCACCACCGGCGTGGGCACGCAGAAATCTTTTTATGACCGGGCGCGCTTCGATGCGGAGTGGGCGGCGAGAGCAAACGCCTGAGGCGATCACGTCCCATGAATCGGGTTGCCATCGCGATCGTCACGGCCTGCTTTGTTTTCGGCTCATCCCTTTCGGCCCAGCAGTCGAAGATCAAAATCATTGCCGATCAGGATAGCGCCGGGCCGGAGGGAACAAATTTTCTGTCTCTGCTGATGCTGCTCCGCGCTTCGCAGGTGGACCTGCTTGGCATCACCACGGTGAGCGGCGATCAATGGATGGAGCCCGCGACCGTTTTTGCGCTTTGGGCGACTGAGATCACAGGACGCACCGATGTTCCGGTGATCAAGGGCGCCGAGCAGCCACTGTTAAACAGCCAGAGGGAGCAGGAGGCGCGTGAAAAATTGTTTGGGTCGTATCTGGGTTGGCATGGCTCTTTCAATCCCGATGCGCCAAGTCCGAGGGAAACGTGGGCGCCGCCCGGCGGATTCCCAAAGGTAAAACCCAAGCCCGGCAGGGCCGTGGATTTTATTGTCGACACCATTCGCTCCCATCCCGGAGAGATCGTTCTGTACTGTGCCGGCCCGCTGACCAACATCGCGCTGGCAGTTTCCATGGATCACGATATTGTTCCGCTGACCAAAGCCATCTACATCATGGGTGGCAGCAGCGCGGGAGGTCCGGAACTGAATTGGTGGTGGGATCCGGAAGCGGCCGCTATCGTTCTTCGACAGCCGTGGAAAGAGATCGTAGTCACCCCGTTTGAAGCGGGAGGCCAGGTGTGGTCGAGCGCGGACCTCATGAAGAAAATTGTGGCAAGAGGTGGGCCGCTTGCCAATCACATCAAGCAGGTCTATCTCGACCGGCAGTCGATGGCCGGGACTTCCATGTGGTCGATGATGTGGGACGAACTGACGGTCGCTTCGATCCTCGATCCGTCGGTGATCAAGAAATCCGAGACCATGTACCTCGACGTGGATCTCACCCATGGGCCGAAATATGGGCACACGGTGGTATGGAAGCCGTTAGACGACGTGCCGGAGTTTTTTCTCGCCTATAGTGGTCCGCGGCCGGTCGACAAGGAGAAATGGAGGGGCCACCTGACACCGCCCGCTCACCTCCATCCGGCAAATGTGCAAATGGAAGTGGATGTCGAGAAATTCGATAAAATCTTCGTCGACGTAATGAGCGACTAACCGGATGCCGCGTACTTTCCTGATCGACACCGACACCGCTTCCGACGACGCTGTTGCCATCATCATGGCTTTGCGCGCGGCGGATGTGCGCGTGGCGGCGATCACGACCGTTGCCGGTAATGTCGATGTGCAGCAGTCTACGCGCAACGCACTTTACACGGTCGAACTATGCGGAGCTGATGTCCCGGTCTATGCGGGCGCGGAGAAGCCGTTGCTTCGGCGGTATGAGAACGCTACCTGGTTCCATGGACGCGATGGGCTCGGCGATCACGGCTATCGGCCTGCTCGCCGTGTTGCGGAAAAGTTGCACGCTGTCGACGTCATCATTGCGACCATTGAAGCGAATCCCGGGCTGGTGATGGTTACGCTGGGCCCGCTGACCAATGTTGCACTGGCGCTGGCCCGAAAACCTGAGATTGCGTCGCAGGTTAGCCGCTGCGTAGTAATGGGAGGCGCTCCTTGTTGCGAGGGCAATGTGACGCCGGCAGCGGAGTTTAATATCTGGGTGGATCCGGAAGCGGCGCGGATGGTGATGTTGAGCGACCTGCCCATTGAGCTTGTGGGTTGGCATTTGTGCCGCGGAGATGCTGTCCTGCACGACGATGACATCAGCCGGGTTTTGGGGCTCAAGACTGGCGCCGCCAATTTTGCCATTGAGTGCAATAGTCACGCGCGTAAGGCGTACAAGATCCAAACAGGCGAAGACGGGATTTGCCTCCCCGACCCGGTAGCGATGTGTCTTGCCCTCGATCCATCGGTGGGGAACTGGAGCGAGCACTATGTAGATGTCGAGACGCAGAGCGAACTCACGCGAGGCATGACCGTCGTAGACCGGCTCAACGTTGCCGATGACGAACGCAATAAAGCTGTGTGGGCGGATGTGCTGCGGAGATCGCGGGCCAGAGTTTGTTGGACGATGGACAACCATCGCTGGAAGGAGGCGCTGATGGGTGCGCTCCGGTAAGGGGTGGCCGTTTCCCGCGCACCCGTGTGCCCAAAAGTGTTGACCGCGCCCTCAGTCGTTAGAGACAGGATGACATTCGAAAAATGAAAAAGCCGCCAGTACTGGCGGCCTTTTTTGTTTTCGAAAAGAGAGTTAGTTATTGTCCCCGCCGGCCCGCTTCCACGAGATCAACTCGCCAATCGTCGAACTGGTCGAAGATGCCGGGTGTTTATATGACTCCACTTCCTGTCGCGAAGCTTCCTCGCCAACAGCTTTGATGCTTAGGCCGACCTTTTTCTCGTCCTGATTCATCTTGATGATCTTGAAGTCGAACTCGGTGCCGGGTTCGAGAGCAACCGGCTGGCCTTTATCGTCGACGGCCTCGGAGTTGTGGCAGAGACCTTCGACGCCGTCTGCAATTTCAACGAAGGCGCCGAAGTTTGCCACACGCAGAACTTTGCCGTGGACGATATCGCCGACGCGGTGCTGTGCAAAGAAGCTGTCCCAAACGTCGGGCTGAAGCTGTTTCACGCCCAGGGAAAGACGACGCTTGTCGGGTTCGATGGCGAGGACTACCGCCTTCACTTTATCGCCCTTTTTCAAGACTTCCGACGGATGCTTCACGCGCTTGGTCCAGCTCAGGTTGCTGACATGGACCAGGCCGTCGATGCCGTCTTCGATTTCGATGAAGGCTCCGAACTCGGTAAGGTTTCGAACTTTGCCTTCGACTTCCATCCCGACGGGATATTTGTCGTGCAGAGTATCCCAGGGATTCGATGCCAGCTGCCGCATGCCCAGCGAAATCCGTCTTTCGGTAGGATTCACGCTCAGCACAACGCACTCCACCTGATCGCCGACGTTGACCAGTTTCGACGGATGTTTCATCCGCTTCGACCACGTCATTTCACTGACGTGGACCAGGCCTTCGATGCCCTGCTCCAGTTCCACGAACGCACCGTAGTCGGTGACGCTGATGACGCGTCCGGCCACGTGCGCGCCTACGGGATAACGATGTTCCGCATCGAGCCACGGATCGGGCGTCAACTGCTTGAAGCCGAGCGAAACCCGCTGTTTGTCTTTGTCGTACTTTAGGACTTTGACCTGAATCTGGTCGCCGACATTCACGAGGTCGCGCGGATGCGTCAGGCGTCCCCAGGACATATCGGTGATGTGCAGCAAGCCGTCGATTCCACCCATGTCGACAAAGGCGCCGTACTCGGTGAGGTTCTTCACCACGCCGGTCAGGATCGCGCCTTCTTCGAGGTGCTCGAGCGTCTTGCCGCGCTTTTCGTTCTGCTCTTCTTCCAGCAACTGCTTGCGGGAGACGACGATGTTGCCGCGCTTCTTGTTCAGCTTGATGACGGCAACTTCGATGGTCTGACCTTTCATGCCGTCCAGATTACGGACCGGCCGCAGGTCGACTTGCGATCCGGGCAGGAAGGCTTGCGCGCCTTCGATGTCGATGGTCAGGCCGCCCTTGATACGGTCGACGACCACGCCTTTGATCGGCTTCTTCTCGTTGAAGGCCTTCTCGATGTCGTCCCAGGCGCGCAGGCGCGCGGCTTTCTGGTGGGAGAGGTTGACGTAGCCCTCTTCGGTCACCCCTTTTTCACGCATGACATCGATGGCGTCGCCGGGATTGAACTTGGGCTTGCCCTCGTGGTCCATGACTTCCGAGATCGGCAGCATCCCTTCCGACTTGGTGCCGATATCGACAACCACGTGGGTCGCTGTCAGCTTAACCACGGTGCCGTGGATGACGTTGTCCTCGCCGGCCGCTTCCTCGGATTCGGTGGTGAAGTTTTCGAGCGCGGTGGCGAAGTCGTCGCTGGCCGCGGCTGCCTCTGACACCGGTTCTGGCGCGGACGCTTGCGCGTCAGGCTGGTACACAGCTTCGGGCTGAGACGGGGTTTCGGGTTGTACGGACTCCGGATGTTCCTCGACGGCCGGGCCGCTGGTTAAGGTTTCGGTAGCGTTTGTCATGGGTTCAAGGTTTCGGGCTGTGCTGTCGTCGTACAAAGTCATAGCCTCTCTGGGTGCCGCACACATCAGTGTGCGACGGATGCGGGACGGTGTGTAGCGGACTGCTGGCGTGGTCGTTGGTTGTGTTGAGGCCGCCCTGGCGGACGACCCTAATGACAATCCCAGCTTGCCGGAACGTCGCTTCGAACCCGCGTCCAAAGGGGACTCTTGGACTATAGCAATCGCTTCGGAACAGTGTCAAACGCGAAACCCGCTTCAGGGTCTTTTCGCCAAGAAATTTATCGTTCTTTTACATTGGAGGTAATGGTTACCGTGCCACATCGGCTTCTGCTAACCTGCCGCCATGGATTATCTCTTTACTCCGTGGCGCTACGCCTACGTGAGCGGCGCTGTCCCGGCAACTGGATGCATCTTCTGTAATGCGCCCAAGGAAACCGACGAAAAGTCGCTGATCGTACACCGCGGCACCCACTGCTACGTAATCCTGAATACCTTTCCCTACACCAACGGCCACGTGATGATCGTGCCCTACGTTCACCTGGACGAACTCCACAAGCTTCCCGTTGATGCCGCCCAGGAAATGATGTCCCTCACCCAACGCCTGGAGGCGGTTTTGCGCGAATTGTATCGTCCCGATGGCCTCAATCTGGGTATGAATCTGGGCAAGGCGGCCGGCGCGGGCGTTGCCGGCCACATCCACATGCACATCCTGCCACGATGGGTGGCGGACGCAAACTTCGTCAGTGTGATCGGCGAGACGCGGGTGTTGCCGGAGGCGCTAGAGATGACGTGGGAGAGGGTAAGAGAGGCGTTACGGAACCCCGCGCGATGATGCAGATTTACTTTCGTTCAGACTGAGGGGCGATTCCTGCGAAGATTCCCCAGAGTATTGTTATGATTTATCCCGTTGTGAGTCACGATCATCGCAGTCCAATCCGTTGGGTTCCCTTCGCTCTCTGTCTCGTCTCTGCGATGACCTATGCCGACTCATCGCACGCAGTCGGTACATCCGCGAGTGCGTCGCCAGCGATCGTGATCGGTTTCGTTGGCGGATTTGTCCGGCACGATGCGACGTTGCATAGCGCGGTGCAAGTCGCGGCCCATCTGCGCCAGGACTACCCGTCAGGGGTGTATGCGGAGGCTCTGGAGAATCGGCGCCGCGAAAAAGCGCACGCGGAAATCGTTCGCCTGATTGATAGCAATCGCGACGGAACATTGTCAGACTATGAAAAACAGAGCGCCCGCATCATTCTTTACGGACATAGCTGGGGAGCGTCGGAGGCGGTGACGCTGGCGCGAGAACTGGAACGAGACGGCATTCCCGTATTGTTGACGGTCCAAGTGGACAGCGTTTCCAAACTTGGCGAAAACGATAAGGTCATCCCCTCGAACGTTGCCGCGGCCGCAAATTTCTATCAGCGGGACGGTTTTCTGCATGGAGAATCGCAGATCCGAGCCGCCAATCCGAAACGCACGCAGATCATCGGAAATTTCAGATCCGATTACAAGACGAAACCAATCGATTGTAAGCAATACCCCTGGTATGACCGTCTCTTCATGAAGGCGCACATTGAAATCGAGTGCGATCCGAAGATATGGAGTCAGGTCGAATCCCTGATTCATTCTCGACTACCAGCGCCGCAGCCATAAATCAGTTGCTTTCACTTATTGAATGGAACCGGTAGTAAGTGCGACTTCCGTGGGCTCCAGAGACATTATTCGCTCAAACAGCAGCAGATCTCTCTCGAGAATGCGGGGAGAAGTCTTGCGGGCAGCATCGGGCCGTAATTCCTGTCGGAGCCGTGACCGCAGAAGCCTCGCTGCGAACTCTGGTGATTGGGAAAAGCTCAGAATGTTGGCTCGCGAAAGGCCCACAAGAGCGACGTCATCGATTCCGTCCATTCGAAGAATTGGTTGCCCGGAAGCATCGAGTCCTGGTTGAGCGTTCCCGAGCAGGCGTTCCCAGGTTTTTGCTTCTTGTTTTGTTTCGTCATTCGAAGAGGCCAGGAGGTCACCTTGATTTATCTCATCCATTCGATTCTGGAAGGCGAGACGCTCATCGCTGGTCATCGGCGAATCCAGCTGGCGGTTTGAATTCCAGACCATGACGTTTCGCGCGGGGTCGAAATGGTGGTGGCTGAGGTGCCCGGCCAGCAAGCCCACGCCAACGTAGGGATGCAGCGCGACCAGTGGCACCATATATTTCTTAGCCGCCAACACAGATTCCAGTACGCCATGGATGGGTTTGCTGCGACGGAACGTACCGGGCTCCTGCGGCACGACGAAAGCCGCACTCTGCAACTCAGGATGATGGCGTCCGTACCTCTGGAGCAGTTTTGCGATCTGCTTGGGTGTGGTGACGCCGAGATCGCCAATGATGCTTCGATGCACAGCGTGCGGATAGTAGAAGTTGATCACGTCCTTCACGAAGTCGGCGCAATTCCGCCTCACGAAGTTATAGCGCTCGCGATTCGGCTGCTGGTTAAACCTGCGGATGAGGAGCGCATCTTTTTCCGGCTTGGTTTCAATTTGGAAGCCATAGATGGTCCGGTCGTACGACGACCCAACCAGTTCGTACCAATTGCCCTCAGGCGTTCCGCCATCAGGTCGATCAGGGACAAGCGATTCCAGATGCTTGCGACGATATTGATCTCTGAGGAAAGCAACCAGCTTCGCATCGGCGAACAGCGGGATTGAGCTGTGTTGGTCCACCGCATACAGATAGGGGATAAGGGGGATCGCAATCCAATCGTATCCTGCGATGCCGTCATACCGGCTGAGAACTACGCCCGACTCTCCCGGTTTGCAGGGACGCAGTTGCACCGGAGAGGCCGCGCAAACATGGTCGAGGTAGACGGCCGCGTGGCCGGTCCCGGCGAACGCGCCATCATAGCTGTAAGGCTCTTCCAGCAACAGGGTTGCCCCTGCATAGGCGCGCGGAATGCAACCAAGACAGAGGATGAAGAACGCAATCACTCCCCCACACCTGCGAGCGCACTGGGCACTCGCGACACCGGTTTTGGGCCGAACCCACATCTTAGTTTTGATGTTAAGAAGCTCTCAGGGGGTGTCCCGCACAGAAATAAGCTATAGGTAATCTCTACAAATGAGGCCATTACTGAAGTCTTAGAACTTTCTCAGATATAAGATCCGGATGGATCAATCGCTCCACATCTAAATTCCACGCCCGCAGCCCCCTGAAGCCGCTTTCCCTGGGAGCAGCTGCACGACGGGGCATCTTGGTTCGATGCCATACCCACGGCGGCTGATTGGTTCGTCGGATAGCACACTCAATTCGTCGTGTCCAGTGTGCATAAGGACGATGTGCACACAATATTCAATTGCACTTACGATTTGTTAGTAAGCACTATTCATTTTGTAGTCCAGCGGCTTATACACCAAGATTGAGGAGCCATGACATTCCTCCCCCGGATGGCTCTTGTTCTATTTATGTCCGTCTGCGCGCTCACCATAGCAAACGGACAACAACTCCAATGCAACCCCTGCGGCAACAACTACGGCTCAGTGCAGGTGGGCGCTTCCAAGGAATTCACATTCCAGCTGACCAACTCCGGAAGTGGCGCGCTCACAATTCGAAGCAGGGAAAAATCCAATCAGAACTTTTTCTTCCACCATTTCCGGTTGCCCATCACGCTACAACCCGGGCAAAGCACTTCCATGCTCCTGGATTTCGTGCCGGCGACGACTGGAACGATCACCGGAACCATCACTCTCCGCAGCAATTCGCCCAATTCTCCCTTAAGGCTTGCGGTTTCAGGTACGGGTACAAGCCTCGCCGGACTGGGTGTTTCACCTAGCAGCCTCAATTTTGGGAATGTAACGGTGGGAGCTTCCACCAGTCTGCAACTGACCCTATCGGCTGCGAGCCAGCCGGTTACGATTTCAGTTGCCCAGGTGGATAGTTCCGAATTCACGCTGCCTGGATTTACGCCGCCGATTACGATCGCTGCCGGGCAGAGCCTCGCGGCAACCGTGAAATTCACGCCCAATGCTTCAGGTACTGCGACCGGCAACCTCGTGTTGACCAGCGATGCCGGCAATTCTCCAAGCACAGTTCCCTTGATCGGTGTGGGCGTGGCTGTCCAGCCTCACAGCGCCGACCTCTCCTGGACGCCGAGTAAGGACTCTGTTATCGGTTACAACGTATATCGTGGCGTGACCAAGGGCGGGTCTTACGCGAAGATTAACCCGGTGCTTGATTCCTCAACTGATTACACTGACAGCACCGTGAGCGGCGGCACTACTTACTATTACGTGGCGACAGCTGTCGATGCCGATGGGGTCGAAAGTGCTTACTCCAACGAAGTGGCCGTCGCGATCCCAAGTCCGTAGGCACGGCGGAGGAGGTCTGAAGGGGCTACTGCCCCAACTCCCTCCCGAAAAACTCCTCCGCCGCCCCATACGCCTTAATCCAACTCTTCCACATCAGGAAGTCATGGATCTCATCGGGATAGATCAGTTCCTCCACGTGCACATTCTGCGCCCGCAGCCGCTGGAGCATATCGACGGTCTGGGAGAACTCGACGTTGCGGTCATCGTCGCCATGAACCAGAAGCACCGGAGACTTCCAGGTCGCAATCGCGGCATCTGGTGAAGATTGAAACGCCAGCTTCAGTGCGGCTTCGCGGTCGGGCGCGTCTTTGGGGAACTCTTCTCCGAAAGCAGACCAGTCGTGGACGCCGTGCATGTCTACGCCCGCGGCGAATAAGTCGGAGTTGTGCGCCAAGCCCATGGCGGTGAGATAGCCGCCATAGGATCCTCCCCACAGGCCGATCTTTTTCGGATCGACATTGGACAGAGTTTGCAGGTAGCGTCCGGCCGCGACGATATCTTTGTACTCGGCTCCGCCGCGAGGTCCGCCGTCGGCGGGCTCGCGGAAATGGCGGCCATACATGATTCCAGTTCTATAGTTGACCGACAGCACAACATATCCACGGCTGGCGAGGTGCTGATTCATCGCGTAGGCGTTGTGGTAGTAGTCCATGTAGTGGAAGCCGAGCATCATCTGGCGCATGGATCCACCGTGGATAAAGATGAGCGCGGGCCTGCGTCCGGCCTGTTTCGGTTCGAATAGTTGGCCGTGTATTTCCCAGCCGTCCGCCGCTTTGAAGATCACCGGCTTCGGCGTGACCAGTTGGGACGAGGGAAAATCCGCTGGCAGCGCGTTTTTCGCAATCATGTCGCGTCCCTGCGGCGTGATCACATACGGCATAGCGGGCGAAGTGGCGGTGGAACCTAGGCACACGATTTTGCCCGCAACTTCGAGCGGCGACCACTCCATGGTCTCACCGCGGGTGATCGCGACTGGAGGTCCGCCATCTACGCTGATTTTCCATAGGTGGCGCCGGTCTACATCGTCCTGATTCGAGGAGTAAATGACATTATTCCGGTCCGCGCTGAGCGCGACGTCCTCGGTCTCGAATTTCCCTGGCGTCAGAAGAGTTGCCGGACCGCCCGTGGTGGCGACAGAGTACAAATGATTCCAACCATCCTGTTCCGAGGCAAACACGATCCGATTCTTCGCCGCAAATTGAAATGATGCGTCGGCTGTGAGGCCCGGCAGCGAGTCGTCGAGATTCGATCCGCTCTTCCAGATTTCGCGGCCTGAGTTGCTGGCAACGTCGTACAGCCAGATCGACCAGGGCAATGGCGTGAGCGGGATGATGGGCTGTTTCATCTGACGGCCGACAAGCCGGATGAACGCGATCTGGCTGCCATCCGGCGACCAGCGGGGAGAGCCATCGCGATCGGCGCTGGGCGCAACGTAGCGCAGTTCACTTTTGCCGAATTCATAGATCGCGATAAAACTGTGATCGCCGCGGTCGCTGACGAAGGCAATCTTCTTTCCGTCGGGCGACCACTTGGGCTGCGCATTCTTTCCGCGCGCGAAGGTAAGTGCCTTGGCCTTCTCTTTTCCTGAAACGGGCGCAATCCAGATCTGCTTCTTCGCTGACCACACGACAAATTCTCCGTTGGGAGAAATCTGGATGTCCTCGCATCCTTCCTCGTCGCAACCCATCTCGCCGAGCAAGCGCGGTTCTCCGTGGTCGATATCCACAGCCCACACTTGCTGCGTGCGTTTTTCAACTCCGCTGGTGGGGTCGGCGATCTCGCCGGCGCTATTCGCTTCAGTGCCGCGCGCGTAAACCGCGGTGCGGCCGTCAGGCGTGAGCTTCAGAGCGGCCAGGGGAAGGCCGTCGTCGCCCGTGTAGTGTGTGACCTGCCGCGCTTCAAAGTTGGGAGCGTCGGCAACCCACACGTTGTGCTCCCCTTTCGCCGCGAATAGCCAGGCGATTCGTCCTGCCGGTTGCGCCGCTACGAGGTTGGTAGGGAAGGGGGAACTCATCACTTGCTCAAGGGAGAAAGATGACGCCCCTTGGGCCCAGCACGCCGAGCGACTGCCAGTCGCCAGAGCCAACGCGACCAACAAGACAGCCGAAAGATTTCGATTCTTCATGCGCGCAGCCTACGCGAAACTCGCAAGACCTACAACTGCAGGGTCCCGTCGGCGGTCGTGGAGGTGTTTTCGCCCCACCGTGGGCGACAACAGGTAAAGGTAATCGAAAGCACTGTCGGGAAAATCACAGCCGAACGGAGGGCTACGGAAGGGAAAAAGCGGGTAGAAATTGAAAGGGCCGTGACATTGGTTATGCTCTAGCCGTCCGCTCCTGCGAGGGAGCTGACTACGTGGAGACATGCACCGTCACGACCCTCGATGTGACCACTGCTTTCGCAGTTCCAAACCCCGGCTGAACCTCGCAGAACAGTCGGTTTTTTCGGGTCTGGCAGCTTGCCGGGTCGCCCCAGCTTGCCTGTCACTCAGCCTACTTCAGGTCCGCCACGTTTTATTTTGGCAAACCCTTTCAGCCGTCGACGGGGCCAACCTTAAGCGCTGTGCCAAAAAATGTCAATGCCGCATTTCGGTGCAATGGATGAATTTAAAAGACTTGCCGATGAATGTTACAAGTTTATGAATAAGAGACATTTGCCGAGGGGCCAGAAAGTTCGGGACGGATTTTGCACAGAGTCTTGCACAGTTCCAGGCACGGGCGTTACAGCCCATGTTCGGCGAAAAGTTATGTTCTTGACGCGACCGGCCTCCTTCCCCCATGGTTGGTAGGAACACAGGTCAGCGATGTCGGTTCTGGTGGCTTACGTGGACGGAGGCTCTCTGGGTAATCCCGGGCCGTCCGGTATTGGAGTGGTGATGGACACTCCCGGCGGCGACGCCATCCGAATTTCCAAGTGGATCGGCCACCAGGACAACAACGTCGCCGAGTACATCGCCCTGCTGGAAGCCCTACAGTGCGCGCTCAACCTGAACGCGACCGCATTGCAGGTCTATTCGGATTCGCAAGTCGTCGTCCGCCAGATGCGCGGCGAATACGTCTGCCGCAGCCCGCGCCTCTACTCCCTGCACTGGATTTGCCGCAAGTTGGCTCGCTCCCTGAGTTTCTCCATCGACCATGTCACGCGGGAAAAAAATGCGGAAGCCAACCGCCTGGCGAACGCGGGAGCGCGGCGCCAGAACTATTAGATCCCGAAGTACTGTTAGTTGGTTGCCGGCGCCTTGGTCTGCGGCGGCGTGGACGACTTGCGGTACACGATCTTCTTTGTCCCGCCGTCACAGGTGCCGACCACTTTGCGTGCACTTGCGTGTCCTTCGCCACGATTTCGAGCGTGTACGACTTCACGCCATTGGCTTCCACCTTCTTAGCGATTTCAGTTCTCACGACGCGGCCGGGTTAGGTGTACTCGAACAGCGCCATGAACCCAAAATCCATGTGCAGCTGCTGGTGACAGTGGAAGAGTGTAAGCCCGGGATTATCGGCGACGAAGTCAACCTCAACCTCCTGATAACCCCCAACCATCACGACATCTTTCATCACCCCGGAAGTGGGCTGGCCGGCCACCTTTGTCAACTCGAAACTGTGCCGGTGAAAGTGGATCGGATGGATATCGTCACTTGCATTGCGCATGCGCAGCCGGTACCGACTGCCTTCCTTGAGGCGAAACATGGGTTGCATACGATCTTCGGAGAAGGCCACCTCGTTAATGGTCCATCGATTGAAGCCTTCGTACGCGGCGTTTTGCTTGGCAAAAGTCATCTCGAAGATTTGAGCCGGCTCCGGGATCGTCGCTGCCGCTTTGCCGAACGCTCCATAATTCCAGCGGAAGAGCTTGGGTGCAACCCATTGCGCTTTCCCCTTGCGGCCCGCATATTCGACCACGATACCCATGCCGTGATGGCGATCGTCGTCCGCCAGGTCCCCCATAATCCAAACGCCGGGGTGATTCATCTCCACGATCGCGGAGACCCGTTCTGCGGTTCCCAACCAGAGCCCGGGTACGCGTGTGGGTTTGGGAATTGGATTGCCGTCTAACGCAATCACGTTGAAGCTATGTCCGGGCAGCGCGAGGCTGCGAATCTCCGTCGCGCTCCCGTTCAGGACGTGGAACAGAACCCGCTCACCTTGCTTCACCTGGATCGGCGTGCCGTGTCCCAGCATCCGCCCGTTGATGGTGAAGGAGCCGTATCCCACCTCGAAACCATGCGGCATGCCCCTTGCGAGAGACGTCTTCATGGCACTCTCTCCGGCATTTTTCAGACTCTGCACCGTAGTGGCCGGAGACAGAAAATCCTGAGCCATGTCACCGCCGCGGCTGTATGTAGGCTCAAATTCTTTCAGAGTCAGGAATATTTCACGATCGTAGTCTCCCGGATTGCTCTTGGGTTCGATGTACACGGGGCCGACAAGACCGCTGTATTGACCGGCACTCAGATCGTCCTTCGCATGCACGTGAGTGTGGTAGAAACGGCATCCGGAAGGCTTTGGGACAAAAGAAATGCGGCGGTGCCCGTGGGGGGCAATGAAGGGAGTGCCCTCTTCCGCCGCTCCATCCACCGCGGGAGACAGAAACTGACCGTGCCAATGCAACTGCTCGGGCCGGTCGGTTTGGTTGTGAATGTCTATGACCACCTGTTGTCCCTCTTTGAAACGCAGCAGCGGGCCGGGAAACTGCCCGTTATACGTCGTTACCGAAACGATGCGATGCGGCGAAAGTTCGATCGGTTTCACTGCGATCGTAAGCTCGTAGTCCGGCGGGGGCACGCTCTCGGCAAGAGCCTGTTTCGGAAGTTCGGGGATCGTTTGGCTGAAGACTACAGATGGGAGCAAGTAACCGCCTGCCATCGCACCAGTCGCTTGCAGAAAATGTCTACGCGAGATTCGCGAACGCGCCATTGACCTTTCCCCAACTCAAATACGCCCTGAACGTGTAGCGCTGATAGGAGTATATAAAAGTGGAAGATGGGGAGAAACATTTGGTCGGGGCGTCGAGATTTGAACTCGCGACCCCTTGCACCCCAAGCGGATCGGACCCGCGGGAGAACCGTTTCTGTGGAATCAATCGTTACGAGCGGATCTCCAACGGCGTGAATTAAAGCATAGCGGGTCAAGCGTACCGGCTTAACAAGCTGGATTGCTACGTGGTAAGTCCCGACCAATTTGTCTCCCGGTATTTACGCAGCTTCCGCTCCGGGGTCGTTTATTTCAATTTCGCGCCCGGCGGAGAACGTGCCAAAATTGGTTTTGGCCAGTAGTAATGCGAAACGGGGGGCAGAAAGATAGCTTGACTCTCAGGGCCGCGGCATGTGGAGGTCAGCGATGGGGGGCACCGGGCCGCCTGTTGAGCCTTCAATCGGCTTCGGGCAGCCTTTTACTCGCCGTCCACTTCCAGCGCCACAGCTCCGGGAATACTATTACGCCCCTCGCTTACGTCTTTCGCCTCTCGAAGGTCCAACAAAACTGATAGAAGCCGGGCTGTGTTGCTTTTGACGGGATCAATCCTCCAACGAAGGAAATCCACAATGCCGAAAGAACCGGCAAAAGTGAAGATTAGAGTTAACGCGATGAAATACTTTCCCCGCAATGCAGGTAAGGCGTATAGCGCGGTCAACCCCGCCAATCCGCACCCCATGGCAGTCCTTGATGCCATGTACCCATCTTGGAATCTTTCCAGAGGCTTCCCAAGCACTGAAGACCACACTCCCCATTCGCCGCCATCCGATTGCAGGTGATAGGTCGAGTCTATTCCGTAGCGCACTTTCAGCAAGCGCAACATGGCAAGATGCAGGCAGTTCAAAACGGGGCGGGCCTTAAACGAAAACTCTCGCCTCCGCGCCCAGAGAATCAAGTGGTTTAGCAGGCCAATGACACGGCTTTGCTTTGGCGGATTACCTTGTAGCTTCACGAAGTAGCGGTAAAGCCATTGAGAGCCGAACGTGACGCGAATTGCGTAGCGCCACAGCACAAATATAGTAGTAATCAGTAGGTCCGAAATCCAGGCCGCCACGAAAAACCCTTGTCCGATAAGCAGACTCGATGCGAGGAACAGCACAAGAAGCGCGTAAGGCCCCAAGGGATAAATTTCATGCACTCGGGCAATCACAGATGCCGCGAAATGCGGGCTCCCGATTGCAATGCTTGATTCAAAAAACAAGCCGGGTATTATTCCGAGCAGGTAGGTTCCCAAACGCGGTGGAATGGCCTTTGAGAGATCAACTCTTATCATTTGCTGTCCGCCGATCTGTCACATGCAGCGCCTGCTCAATCGCTTTAAATGCTTCAGTGATGCCGGTGACATCCTTGCCGGACGCTTGGAGCGGCGTGACGAGGTGATTTTTTAAAAACTCTATTGCTGCGTGGCCTTTGGTCTGGAGCGTGGCCAATACTTCCGCCCGATGCAATCGGGACTCGTAGACTTTTGCAACCGTGATGAGCGTTAAGACAGCTGTCAGAATGCAGCATGAAACAGCAATGTCCACTTCCTCATCCCATGCCACGCCTCCCATCCGCATTGCGATAGAGGTTACACCCGGTCTTTTCCCTGTCTGCTTCGTTCGCATCTGCACCGCCCCAAAGGTCCCGTGCATTCCACGCTCAGTAAAAAAATCATAGAGCGCATCGAATTTTGGTTTGCCGAGTTTCACGCGCACGGCGGATGGTGACAGCTCTTTCAGAATCTTCTTTTTCTCGGCTCCGCCCCACACGTCTGCCATAGCGGGAAACTGGAAAAATACCTCGGCCCTATCTAACAGGTCATGAACTGTCCGAAGATGGCTATAGGTTTGAGTGGTGTACATCCGCTCCGCAAGATAGAAAGCCACGTTCAATTCATCAACGGTCCAATACAACATGCTCAATGAGCCAAATTGACCCGCGCCGTGTTGGTGTTCTCGCGTGGCGTCAAAGAGCAGGTCCATAACAGATTGCAGCGCGTCCAGAAACAAAGGTTTCGCAGCTTCCACAACAGGGAAGGTCTTAGTCAACGGTCTGCCCAGACCTTTTAGGAGAATTTCGGCTCGGTGATGCTTTCCCCGCGTGAGCGCAATAAGCCGGAGCATTCTTCTCTTGTCTGGGCCGTCTTCCACACCGGCTAAGCCCTGCTCATACATTAGACAAAAGTCCTCAAGTAGCCGGTCATAATAGGCATTGGCACCGGCGTCCATGCGGGCTTCATTCACCGCCGCAAAGTTTAAGACTTCTTTGAGACGTTCGGGGAACAGAGCGGGGTTAGTGATTGCGACGGCCAATCGTTCCTGCGCGAAGTCCTGAAACTCTTTTTCTGTAATGGCCGGTTCTACTGTCATCAATCTCCAGTGTGATGAGAGAGGCGGGCGTCAGGGTCGCGAATGGCTTGTCCCGCCACATCCAATTTGTCGCCGTGTGGGGTTTGGTCGCACTTCAAGGCGGCCAGCACCCGGAAAGTTGGGGCGACATGAAAGACCCAAGAATTAAGATAGCATCTTCAGAATAAAACGTTGCGCCATTCTGATAACCATGACTTAGAATTCCTGATATGTCACAAGTCCCATTCAAGTGCTCCAAGTGCGGCGCGGAGTTGCAACTTCGTGTTTCGCAGGAAGTAAAATCGTGGGAAGAACTTATCGGTGCGCCTTGCGCAAAGTGCGGTCATCTCCTTGCCGAAGAGGACGTGAAAAAGCAGGCGCGGAAAATCGCGGAGGACCAAATCAAGAAGGCGTTCAAGAATTTGTGACCGCCGAAGTCACTGCCGTCCGGTCCGTGCCATTCCCGTGCCGTTCACAGCGAGTACCACCTAGCGCTGGTCGTGCGCGGTCTCATCTACGAACAAGCCAAGGGCTGACAGAACGGGCGTTGAAAGTCCTTGCGCCGATTGACCCCCTGCCTTAGAATTCCGGCCCGGAGTGGAAACCACCTAACCGCTTGATTCGTAAATTTGGTCGGGACGGCGAGATTTGAACTCGCGACCCCTTGCACCCCAAGCAAGTGCGCTACCAGGCTGCGCTACGTCCCGACACGATACGCTACCGAGGCCGGCAGCGCGGGGTTGACTCGACGATTTTACCACTAGGCAAGGAAGACGCGTATCTATGAGCGCCTTCGCGGCCTTGAAAAACCTCCGCCCCGTCTGTCGCGATCGGGAAGCCTGCCAGTGGGTAAGATACACATCATGCCTCCGGCGCCTGAGCAGTCCGGCTTTGATCAGTACGCGCGCGGCTACCACGCGTGCCTGAATCAGGCACTCGCAGCTACGGGAGAAGACACCGGCTACTTTGCCCGCGGCCGTGTGCGTTGGCTGGCGCAGTGTCTCGTGCAGCTGAACCTTGAGCCGGCGTCGGTGCTGGATTTCGGCTGCGGAACGGGCGCAACTGCACCGCTTCTTCTTGCCGAGTTGAACTGTAAAAGAGTGGTTGGCGTGGATTCCTCGTCGGAGAGCATTGACCAGGCGCGCCGGTCGCAGTCGCAAGGTGCGATCCAATTTCTCGAGTTGCGCAACCTCCGTTCAAAAGCCGAATTCGACTGTGTCTATTGCAATGGCGTCTTTCACCACATTCCGTTGAATGAACGACTCGACGCGCTACGACTGATCCGATCGGCGCTGCGAACCGGAGGAGTCTTTGCGTTGTGGGAGAACAATCCATGGAACCCGGGCACGCGCTATGTGATGTCGCGCTGCGAGTTCGATAAAGACGCGATCTCACTATCTCCGAGGACGGCTCGCGACATGCTGCAACAGGCGGGGTTCGAAATTCTGCGGACCGATTACCTGTTTTGTTTTCCGCGTTCTCTCGCCTTTCTTCGGCCTTTGGAATCGATGCTGATGAAAGTTCCGCTGGGCGGCCAGTATCAGATCCTTTGCCGGAAGGCGGCGGACTGATTCGGGCTCGCAGGAATATCACTTCCGCCGCAGTCCGAGGATGCTGAGGAAAAAACTCGCGAGGCAGATTTCAACTCCCATCGTGAAGAGGACAATCGTGCTGGCCACGATGCGCACGAGTCGTTCGGGGTCCATGGCGCCATAGTGATGCGCGTCCCACAGAAACAGCGAATAAAACGCCAGGCCGGCGCCCGCGGCTATCAGCAGGCCGCCTAGCCCGAGACCAGTCTCCAGAGTGAAATAGCGAAACAGCCGGTTCAGGCGAGCGTCCTCGGGCATCAGTTTTTCCGTGATGGCGAACACTTTGGTGAAGACCGAGAACGTCACCATTTGAAAACCGATGAGGAGAGCCATAATCGCGTAGAGCAGGGTATGAATATCGACGGTGACCGATCCTAGAGCGCGTGGTCCGGGCAAGAGCCACAAAGCCACCGCCGCGCCGACGATCATGAGCAGTGCACCCGGATAGAGGAAAGACCAGCGCGGGCTGTACATCATCAGAAAACGCAAGTGCCGCCAGCCGTCGCGCCAGGTGTGCAAGTGCGAGGGATGATTCCGGCCGTCGGGAGAGAGGGTGGTCGGCACTTCGGCGATCTTCATCCCGAAAAGCGACGCCTTTACCACCATCTCGCTGGCAAATTCCATGCCGGTGGTTTGGAGGTCCATGCGGTGATACGCCTGCATGCTGAATCCACGCAGGCCGCAGTGGAAATCGCCGCAGGGGGCGTGAAAAAAGAGGCGTCCCAGAAAACTCAGAACCGGATTGCCGAGCTTGCGGTGCAAAAAGGGCATCGCGCCCTTCTCGATGCCGCCGCGAAAGCGGTTGCCCATCACCAGGTCGGCGCCGGCGCGTAGCTGCTCCAGAAACTTGGGAATGTCGGCGAAGTTGTAGCTGGCGTCGGCGTCGCCCATGATGATGTAGCGCCCGCGGGCCGCGGCGATGCCGCCCATTAGCGCGCTTCCATAACCACGGTCGGGGACGGCCGTGACTTGTGCACCCAGTTCCGCCGCAATGTCGCGAGACCCATCCGTGCTGCCATTGTCGGCCACGATGATCTCGGCGCTGAGGTCCTGCGTTTCGATCACTCTCTGAATTTGCGCTATACAAGTAGGCAGTGTATGCGCTTCGTTCAGGCACGGCAGCACGACCGAAAGCTCCGGCGCCGCATCGGCATCCGCTTTGTGCTTTCGAGTCTGCTCGTCCGGAGAAATCGAAGACATGTGGCATTCCCTGCCGCTTCGATTGAAAATCGAAACCCCTCTGCTTGCAAGTCATGTTTCAATCCGCTCAAATAGGAAGGTTGCTCACGAAGGAACGAGGACGCAAACAAATTGGCGATTCTGGTAGTAGGTGGAGCAGGTTATATCGGCAGTCACGCGGCGCGCGCGTTGCGACGTGCCGGCTACGAGGCCATTATCTATGACAGTCTGGTGAACGGCCATCGCCGGCTCACGCAAGGCTTTGAACTGATCGTAGGCGACATCGCCGACCCGACGAAGCTGATTCCGGCCCTCAAGCGCGTGGATGGGGTGATGCACTTCGCCGCGGCAGCCTATGTTGGCGAGTCTGTCGAAAATCCGCGGAAGTATTTTCGCAACAACGTTGAAGGTGCATTGAGCTTGCTGAACGCCACGCTCGACGCGGGCATTCGCCGCTTTGTCTTTTCGTCGACCTGCGCAGTCTACGGTGAGCCGGCGAAGGTTCCGATCACTGAGGACAACCCGCGCCAGCCGGTGAATCCTTACGGGACATCCAAACTTTTCTGCGAATACGCGCTCGAAGCCTACGATCGCGCTTACGGACTGCGCTCCGCCCGTCTGCGCTACTTCAATGCCGCGGGAGCCGACGAAAGCGGCGAGATCGGCGAGATGCACAATCCGGAAACTCACCTGATCCCACTAGCACTTGCCGCTACGCAAGACGGCGCCGAGCTCAAGATCTTTGGCACCGACTATCCCACGCCCGACGGCACCTGCCTCCGTGACTACATCCATGTGAACGATCTCGCTGAGGCGCATGTGCTCGCCTTGCAGCATCTGGAAAAGGGCGGCGAGTCCATTGCGGTCAACCTCGGGAGCGGGAGTGGTAACTCTGTGCTCGAAATTGTTCAAACCGCCGAGTCCATCACGGGGCGTCCAGTTCGCCGCACGGTCGGACCAAGGCGCGCCGGGGACCCTCCCGCTCTGGTGGCCGACCCCACGCGCGCCCAACAGGTGCTCGGCTGGAAGGCCTCACGATCCCTCACGGAGATCGTTGCGACCGCCTGGAACTGGATGCAGAAGGTGCGAAGCGGTTCGTGATCAAAGCAGGGGCGTTGAGCGAGTTTGGGTGAAGAAGAACATGATGAAGATAGTTCTGGCTCTGATGGTTACCTTCGTCGCGAGCTACGCGACAGCTACACCCGCTGCCACTTCCGGTTCTCCCATGAGGATAGGCATCGTCGGCATGGTGCACGGCCATGTCGAAGCCTTTTTGAAGGGTGGCGGGCTCACGCCGGCCGGAGGAATTCTCAGTCGCCCTGATGTGCAGGTAGTTGGAATTGTTGAACCCGATCAGAAGCTCTTTGACTCGTATGCCGAGCGCTACCACTTGTCCGCGAGCCTGCACTTCCGCAGCATTCAGGAAATGGTTTCGCAGACGCATCCACGGGCGGTGCTGGTCTTTACTGCTCCGAGTGAGCACAGGCGGGTGATTGAGGAGAGCGCCGCGTTGGGCGTCCACGTAATGGTGGAGAAGCCGCTGGCCGTCAGCTATCAGGATGCGCTGGCCATGCAGGACGCCGCGCAACGCGGACACGTTCATGTGCTGGTCAATCTGGAGACGACGTGGTACGCAAGCAATACTGAAGCCTTCCATCTGTTGAAACAGGGCGAGCTGGGGCCAGTGGTGAAGACCGTGATTCGTGATGGGCATTCTGGCCCGGTTCTCATTCATGTCCCGCCTGAGTTCCTCGCCTTCCTCATCGATCCGAAGCAGAATGGTGGCGGAGCGCTCTACGACTTTGGCTGCTATGGAGCGAATCTGATGACCTGGCTGATGGATGGCGAGGTGCCGATCTCCGTCACCGCAGTTACCAAGCAGTTACAACCGAACGTGTATCCCAAAGTCGACGACGAGGCGGAAATCATCCTCAACTATAAGAACGCCGTGGCCATTATTCAGGCCTCCTGGAATTGGCCTTTCGGGGTGAAGCAGATGGATGTCTACGGCCGCACCGGCTATGCTAAGACGCTCGACTCCGATCACCTCGAGGTACGCAAAGAAAATGATGTCGCAAGCCAGACGATGCAGGGAGTGAACCTGGCGCCACCGTACGATGACCCGCTCCACTATCTAGCTGCCGTGGTGAACGGGGAAATTGAGGAAGGAAACAGTCCGTCCGCGTTGCAGACGAACGTAATCACGTCGGAGATTCTGGACGCCGCGCGGAAGTCGGCCCAGACGGGCAGGTCGGTCAGCTTGCCGCTCCCGAAGTGAGGCGGATTGTGAATCGGAAGTCAAGACACGCCAGGAAGAACTCACCGACCAATGCTAGAAATTAAGGCGCGGCGGACGGAGTTACACTTCCCGCGGAACGAAAATCGATGTCTACGATGTCCCCTACGCGCAGGAGTAAGACGCTCGGATTTTTCATTCCCCATCTCGCGTAAGGCACCTGAAAGTGGGCCGAGGCTTGCCATTGGTCGGCGGTCATTTTCACGATGACGGGAACCGTGATCTCGTGATCGGCCCCATGAATTCCGAAGGCACCGTGAATTTGCACAGTGGAACCGTCCGATGCAGAGACTCGTCCATCTAGGCGATCCGGCCGGAATGATATTTCAGGATAACGTCCACTCTCGAGGACGTCCTTGTGCATCTTTCGGTCGCGTGCGTCGTTTCCGGTCTTGCCGCTGGTCGCATCGAATACAATTTCGCCGCTCACCTTGCCCGTTGCGGGATCAAAATGAATTTCGCCTCGTTTCCATTGAAAGCTGCCGCGCACAGTATGCAACACGTCGCTCAGAGTGAAATCCGCCGCAGTTTGGGCGGCGTTGCATCGCAGGATCAGCTCCTGCGCGGCTGCGGGCGCTAAGCCAATCCAGAGCAGACAAACTGCCGCCGTGATTCCACGGCATTTTACGATCTGACTATTCATAAGATTTCTCGTGTCCCCAATATGCCTATGGAGTCAGCAATTTCCATCCCAGGGCGAGCCCATTCGCCGCCAAGTCCACGGGGGATACGGCCCCGACGTGCACGTCTAACATGCGGGAAAAAAGCTTCGGTTCCCTGACGAAAGCACGCATCACACGTTGTCGCAGCCTCTCGTGACGATCGAGCAGGAGCATCAGGCGCGCCATCATGGCAGGACGACGGGCCAGGGTGCGGTGGCCGCTCTGATAGGGAGCAAGATCTCCCGATACCAGGCACGGCCCCAGAAGTTCGGCCTGGTTAAACGAAAGACAGAGTCCCTCACCGGTGATGGCGTCCACTCCGCCGGAAGCGTCGCCGATCAGCGCGACTCGTCCCCGACAGACGCGAGCCAACCTCCGAGTTACCGAGATCGCGCCGCGCTCCACCGATCCGTGCTCAGCGCCACGTAACCGTTCGGCGACTGCCGGAAATTTGTGCAAGGCCTCGTCCAGTCTTAGCTGAGGTTGTCTGGAAATCAGCGCCATGCAAACTTCCATGGGACCAACCGGGGTTACATAGAGTTGGCATCCGGCCGCCCAATGCAACTCCATGAACTCAGTCCAGGGTTCGACGCGGTAGTGACGGCGAAACGCGAATCTAGGTTTTTCCCGGCGATTAGCATCGAGGCCAGCCCACCGCCGGACACGGGAAGCACTGCCATCCGCGCCGATGATCCAGCGCGCCGGTTGCAGTTGGTTCTGCACTAACACGCCGTCGGGACGAATCCCCGTGACTACGGCCTGCCACAGAAAGCGCACTCCCACGTTCTGTGCGTGCTCAACCATAGCGCGGTGCAGATTCGTACGGCGCACGCCAAGTCCAAATCCGCTGGGGAACGTAGCCTCGACGGACAACCCTGAGCTCACAAATCGAATTCCGCGAAAGCGCTGTGCCTCTAGCGGAGAGATGCTTACACCGAGGCGTTGTAGGGCGGCAATGCCGTCTGGCATCAGACCCTCGCCACAGGGCTTGTCGATGGGAGGAGTGGAGCTGTCCGCAACCGTCACCGTAAGGCCTTGCTGGCGCGCCACGAGCGCTGCTGCGACCCCGGCAGGGCCTCCACCGATGATGAATATATCGGGAGCAGAGGAGATGTGCGCGGTTGTCACCATTCCAGCGCGATCAATTCTGAGCAGAAGCCCGGGCCCATGGCTGCCAGCAGGCCCAAAGTACCCGCCGCCGGGCGCCGGTTCTTCATGACATCTTCGAGTACGACCAACACCGACGCCGAGGACAGATTCCCGACCCGACGCAAACAGTCCCAGGAGGCCGCCAACTGGCCATTCTCCAGACCCAGCGCTGCCTCTGTTGCCTGCAATATTCTGGGGCCTCCGGTATGCAGTACCCAACTTCCAATGTCTTCTCGACCATGCCCCAGGTCGCCAAGAAATCTGTCGACGTCAGCACCCAGCTGCCGCCGAATCAAGTTGGGAACTTCCGGGGAGAGCACGATGCGAAAACCTTTCTCTGATACTTCCCAGCCCATCATCTCTTCGGTCTCGGGATAGAAGATGGAGCGCGTGTCCAGAATCCTTGGTCCATGCAAGCCACATTCGCTACCGGCGACCACCACGGCGGCTGCGCCGTCGCCGAATAGTCCCGCCGAGATAAGATTCGCCATAGACATGTCGTCCCGCTGCAAAGTGAGCGAGCACAGCTCGACCGCGAGAACCACGGCCACCTGATCCGGATAGGCGCGCACATAGTCGGCGGCTCTCGAGATGCTGGCGGCGCCCGCCACGCAGCCCAGTCCAAACATGGGAACACGTCGAATATTCGGCGAGAGTCCGAGGCGGTTAATCAGGCGGGCATCAATCGAGGGGCTGGAGATTCCGGTGACGGAAGTGAAAAAAATGGCGCTGGGATCGCGAGCATCCAAACCGGCCGCCGTCAGCGCGCGGCTGATGGCGCAGTATCCGAGTTCAGTGGCGGTGTGGATCCAATGATCGTTGGCCTCGCCCCAACCGCCGAGCTTTGGATAATCCTCGATGGGAAGAGAAAGAAAGCGGCCATCCACACCGACATTTTTATGCAGCCGGCGAAAGACCTCCGGCTTCTCCAGTCGGTCGCCCCAATATTGTTGCAAGGCGTTGCCCAGTTGCTCCTGCGAGTAGTAGTGATTCGGGAAAGCGCTGGTCGCGCTCACAATCTGCATTGCATCTCGATTCTCGATATGACCGCGAACAAAAGACGGTAGTCCGCGGCGCCCGCCGACTATTCAAATATGGATCGCTCTGCGCGCGAGACCCAAAGCCTCCGACCAAAATGAACCCGCGGAATGCGCCGATTCGACGACCTGCGCAACGGCCGAAACAAATTCGTCAATCTGGCCGTCGGTCACCACCAAAGGAGGCGCTACTTTCAGCACCATGAAGTTATTGCCGCAGACTTGCGTGAGAATGTTGTGATCGCGGAACATCCGCATCACGACAATTTGCCCGAACATCGCGGGATGAATTCCACGGAACGCTTCGAATGGAACGCGCAGGCGTAGTGACGCTGGTGCCGAGAATTCGATTCCCAGAAGGAGTCCTTCTCCGCGGACTGCCTTCACCATCTCGAATCCACTAAGAGCTGCCTGCAACCGAGTATGCAGCCTGCCGCCCGCTTCGATGGCCCGGGAGCCCAGATTTTCTGTTTCCAAGACCTCTAAGGTGGCGAGCGCCGCGCGCATGGCCAGACCGTTTTCGCTAAAAGTCGAGGTATGGATAATCGCGCGCCGCAAGGATCCGTACACCGAATCGTAGACAGCTTCGGTCATCAGGACGGCGCTCACGGGCACCAGCCCACCGCTCATCGCTTTCGCGAGAACGACCATGTCCGGATCCACGTTGTAACGATGCGATGCAAGAAATGGTCCCGTACGATACATGCCGGTTTGGACTTCGTCGAGCACCAGCAGCGTGCCGTACCGCCGGCAGACCAACTGCGCGGCTCGCAGATATTCCGGCGACGGCACCCGTACGCCCGCTTCCGATTGAATCGGCTCTACGATAAAGGCGGCAAAGCGTTTGCTGGAGAGCTTTTGCTCCAGGGCGTTCACATCATCGAAGGGAATGGGTTCAGTTTCGGGAAGAAGTGGTCCGAATCCGTCACGCCAGAAGGGGTCGCCCATCAGCGACAATGCGCCGCAAGTCAGCCCATGAAAGGCTCCGTCGGCGTAGAGCAAGGCAGTTCGTCCGGTATGGGCGCGCGAAAACTTGATCGCCGCTTCCACTCCTTCACTGCCTGAACTTCCAAAGAAGACCTTCGTCAACTTACCGCCGGCCCGCTGGCAAAGCTTTTCTCCCAGTTCCCCGGCCCGTTCCGCCACATGGCTCTGCACCATCGCGGGACCGCGGCTGTCCAGTTCGTCGTATAGTGCTTGCACTACGGCAGGGTGGTTGTGTCCTACGTTGTGAACGCAATAACCAGAAAGGAAATCGAGAATTCTCTGACCGTCGACGGTGAACAATTCGCTGCCGGTGCAACGCTGATAACGGACATTCATGCCCAGCAAGTCCAGCAGGCGGACCCACTGTGGATTTACATGTTCGGCATAGACCATCGCCGCCGAGGACACGACCGTGCTTGTAACCATCCAGACCTCTTGTCTGGCACGACCGTGCCAATGTCGGCGCAATTACCAAATCTAATGTGGAACAGGATCAATCCGGCTGCTATGAGAATTAGGATGCCCGGGAAAGCGCTTTGGTTGCTGTCGCGTGGGCGCTGCGAAAGCTTCGCTCTCTTGGTATCAGTCGATTGGTTACGCGGAGCGTGCCCCTCTGAAGCATTCCCTCGTGCAACTCTTGTGGTACTTTCGGGTTCAATATTAGTTAGAGATGTCCTAATTTTGGAGGAGACTTTGCAGTCACCGCGGTTTTTTCGAGAGTCTAAGCGTCGGAATTCCCTGACCTTCTTTGCAGGCATGATATTTTTCGCCGCCGCCATTTCCGCCACAGCCCAGACTGTCCGCAGCCCCAATCAGGGCGAAAGTGACGGCGCCAGCGCCGGCGGCAAGTGGGTGGTGTTTCATTCTGAGGACAAGATGACAGCCGCCAAGAAAGTTCGTTTCGAACTTTTGGCGGACAACTACCTGAGCGAAGATCCGGACTACAAACCGCGCATTGAACTGGTCTGCACCAATGGCAAGTACACGTATGCCGACTTCAATCCCGGCATACGGCTGGGACCGCCTAACCGGCCTGGGTTTTGGGGACAGCCGCAGATGGAAGTCATGGTCCGCGTCGACGATTCGCACGACTATCACGGCTGGAACTGGATTCGCGACCGCTTTCTCTCCATGGACAAGGGCACGACCCGCGAACTGCTGGGAGCGCACATTTTCAAGATTGAAATCCGCGGGCGCCGTGGCCAGGAGATTGCCGAGTTCTCGCCGGCAGGACTCGACCTCTCACGCATCAAGCAGGCGTGCGACCTGACCCCGAAGGCGACGCGAAAGAACTAAGATTTTTCGCGGACAGGGATTATTCCCGATGGACAGGTCTTCCTTTTTCGAGAACAATCGCGCAAGAACGTGTTCCTTGTCCGACACTGGGGTACGCTTTGGGCCAGCACGCTCTGGTGTTTCCAAGGAAGGTGGTTGGCCAACTCTCGCTGTTTCGGAGGCATAATCCAAACCTTAAGAGGCGCCAATAATGCAGCTACAAACCCCCATTCGGTTGTGCATGTCGGAAAGAGTACCGTTGCAGGACACAGTTGGATTTGGCTCCTTGGAGCGTCTGTCAGTTATTGTCTTGTTTCTGATGTTCTTAACGGCCAGTGCCTTCGCCCAACTGCCGGCCAAAGGCAATGTATTCTTCGGCTATTCCTATAATCGAGCTGAAATTGTTTCTAACGATGCGATCAATCTGAACGGATGGAACGCGTCCCTGGAGGGCAATTTTGCCCCCTGGATCGGGATCGTCGCAGACCTGGAAGGCACGTACGGAGACCATGTCGGCGAGCACAATTATCTGTTCGGGCCCAGGGCTTCAGTGCGGGTGGGACGATATCGACCCTTCGCCGAATTATTGATCGGCGCGGCACACATCAACGTCGCCGATGGGCAGGCTACCGACACATCATTCGCCAATGCGGTGGGCGGAGGTCTCGACTATCAGATTTTCGGTCCCGTATCGTGGCGCGGACAGTTGGATTGGATTCACACACGATTCTTCGGCAATGGACAAAATGACGTGAGGTTCTCGACAGGCATTGCAGTACATTTCTGACCTGTGTGGGTCGGACAATCTTGTCCAACCAAAATTGCACGGAAAGTGCCATTGTGTTCTCGAGAAGGTAATTTCACGAGACAGGCTTGTCGGGCAACCGTGCCCGCACCCCCACCAATCAGGATTTTCTTTCCGCCCAGTAATGGTGATCCCGCAGGAAGTAATCTTCGTTCCAGAAGTTCACCATCGTCCACAGAAACAGCCAGCCCACGCGCAGGTGGCCCATTTTCTGGAAGCGGCGGTTGGTGGTATAGACGCCGCCGCGGACAATCTTGAATTTTCGCCGCGCCACCTGGCAGCTCAGACGATAGTCTTCGGCGAAATGAACGCGTTCGTCAAAGCCGCCGAGTTCGTGGAATTTCTGCACGCTAAACATCATGAACATGCCGGTGCTGAATGGACGATGCAGGCAGGAGAGGTATTGGAAAAAATCGTTTGCAGTGTAAAACATCCGATCAGTCAGGCTGCCGTCGCGGCAGAGGATATTGGTGGTCAAGCACTCCAGGGTCTTTTCGTTCGCGGTCTCTACTGCGCGGCGGATGAGCGAGTCGGAGGCCAGTTCAATGTCGGCGTCGAGGAACAGAACATATTTCGTGTCCGCCAGGCGGGCACCATTGTTGCGGCCCACTGAGGGCATGCCGCCGGGGATCACTTCCACCTTCAGGCGATCGCGGAAACTCAGAACAATTTCGGGGGTGCCATCGGTGGAGTTGGCGTCAGCGACCAACACCCTCGTATTCGGCATCTGCGGATAGTCCTGTCTCGCCAGCGAATTCAGCAAGGTCGAAATCAGCTTCGCTTCGTTCTTCGCCGGAATCACGATCGTCATGTCGCTCGATGTATTCATGGATTTGCACTCCCTCTTCGCCCACCGTCACTAAGCCGGACGCTCGTCAATCCAACTGCCGGAGTTGTAATAATCGACGCCTTCCTCCCGGCGGTGCAGGGCAACGTGAGTATGCCCGCAGAAGATGCGCGCGGCGTGATGATGTCGCGCGTGGGCCAGCGCTCCGGCGGCAACCTTGGGAGAGAGGCGCAGCCAGCGCGTGTTCAGGCGATCGAGAAAACGCGTCAGGATCTTGCTCTTGCTGTCCCACTTCTGCAATTGAAGATAGAGCAGCGTGCCGAACAGATAATTGAAGCGCACATTGTTGACTACGAAGCCGTCGAACTGATGTCCATGGATCGCAATGTGGCGCAGCCCCTGATATTGCCAGCTGTACTCCTGATACACGCGCACGCCGACCAGGTGCGACATGATCTCGGTCAGCCCATGGTCGTGATTGCCTTCAACCCAAATTACTTCGATATTGCGCTTGGGATTGGAGAGCTTGCGAATGTATCCGAGAAATTTCCAGTGTTCTTTTTTCAGGCGGGCAAAATTCAGGTCGGCGAAGATATCGCCGTTCAGGATCAGCCGGCGGTAGCGGGTTCCCTGGAGCAGGCGGAGAGCGTCGCGCGCCCGGCTCATGTCCGCGCCCAGATGCAAGTCCGACAAAATCAGCGTGTCGTAGACATGCGGATCCACAGCTCTATTGTCGCAGGAAATTGTTACGAGGTGATGAATTAGGGAACGCTTGTCCCATCAGAGGTAACCATCCAGTAACCTCCCCGCAGCCTGGCGGCGAACAGCACCAGTGGGTGGGAGGAACGTATTGCGCGGGCGGCGCGGCGCCTTCCCCGAAGAAGAACTGTTCCATCTGCTTCACGATCACTTCCTGATCCTGCTTGCGCGCCGGATTCAGGCGATATTCGTTAAGCAGCATCTTGCAGTACTCCGTCCACTGGCCCCAGGCCTGCTGCGAGACCTGGTTGTAGATTTTTTGACCGAGCTCGGAATCGAAAGGCGGCTCTGCCAATCCGGGCAATTCCTGTTTCAACTTTGCGCAGAAAACTTTGTGCTCTGACATGAATTTCGTGTCCCCAGAAAATTATCGCACAGGCGGCGGACTCGAAGGCGGGAGCACGCGGCCGCCCAATTCGACATTTCAAGTGCGATTTTCATTGACAAATTACATACGAATGGCAATATCTTGTGGTAGGCAAGCTGCTCATACCACAAGTTGAGTAGCGCAGGCATCAAGGTGCCTTGTCGAGAACCTTGGGAGAATACAAATCGATCAACGGAGGAATACACTTCATGGCAACGAAAAAGAAGGCCGCCAAGAAAAAGAAACACTAAGCGAGCAGGATGCTCGAATAGAAATCCCCTAAACCTCCGGAGAGAAGCACCTCTCCGGAGGTTTTTCCTTTAGGCGCTACACGATTCATTAACAGCGAAATGTACGAAAAGCAGTTGTCCACCCGAGGCGAACCGTGCTAGAAACGCGATACGAGATTGTTTTGGTCCGACGGTGAGCGAACCATGAGTCCGCGAACGAAACCCGCGTCCAGAAAGCAACGCAGCGCGGAAGTGATCATCCCCGACAAGCTCTATTTCCGGATCGGCGAAGTGGCACGTCTTTGCCGCCTGCAAGCTTACGTACTGCGTTTTTGGGAGACGGAGTTTCCCCAGCTCAAGCCGGTCAAGAGCAGCACCGGCCAGCGCATGTATCGCAGGCGCGACGTAGAGTCCGTGCTGCACATCAAAAAACTGCTCTATGAAGACGGCTTTACAATCGCAGGCGCACGAGCGCAACTGAAGGAAGAAAAGGCCGATCGCACTCAGTCCGCTCTACCCTTCCCTATGAGATCCCAGGTCAACGTCGCGCACCTGCGACACGAGTTGCGCGAAATCCTGCACATCCTATCCGCGCGCCGCTAGGAGAGCCTGGTAGAGACGCGGCGTGCCGCGTCTCCGCGTCCATGCCCAGAATGTGTCGCTCGGTCCTGGCTTACCGCGACTCTTCTTTCGGCGCATAGCGAGAGGCGGCAAAGCCGAGTCTCTACCCGTTTGCATTCCGGGATTACGCCGACTTCGACATCGGATCGGCTTTCACCAGCGGCTCTTCGACCAGATGTTCGCTGAGGAACCAGACCTGCAGTTCATTGGCGCGCAGCACGTCGCTGACGACCAGATCGTTGGTCCCGTCATCGCCCAGTTTTTGGGCGCGCTCGGCCAGTTCGCGGCAGTAAACAATGATTTCCTGGTGGGCGTCGAGCAAACGCGACAACTGGACGGGAACTTCTTCGCGTCCCTTCGGCGGACGCTCGATGCGGGTCGTTTCCGCAACATCGGCGGCCATGGCGATGCTGATGCCGCCCAGCAACTGGATGCGCTCGGCGATCGTGTCCACGATTTCGTTCTGCTCGCCGTAGTGTTTGTCATAGAGCAGATGCAGCTGGTAGAAGGTCGGTCCGGAAACCTGCCAGTGAGACTTCTTGTAGAGATCGCGGAGTGTAATGGTATCGGCCAGGAGCTGGTTGAGGCGCTCCGTCATTTCGAGCCGGACTGGCTCCTCGAGTTGCAAGGGCCCGCGGTTGGCAACCGTTCCGAAAGCCTGCACTTCTGGCGCCCGCTGATGATAGCGGGGATTGGGAGACAGCTTGTGTGGGCTGGAGGTGGGGGTCTTTTTGGCCATGGGTCTCTCCTTTTAAGTTGAATCCTGAGATTACGCCGGCCCAACGTGAAGCGAGGCTGCGGGATAGGGGCCGGTCGACGCTAACTTGGATGCGTGCCAGCCCAAACAGATTCCCCGATCCACTCCCGGTTCGACGATTATCCGGAGATCCCAACAGAGCCTGGCAGGCTCCAGTATGCTTCTTTGCCCAGGCGAACCTTGTCATCTCCGGCTTCGGGTACCGGATCACCCACACTCTGTCAGGGATTGGTCGCAGGCGATCCCGCCAACTCGATCAACTTCTGAATGGCGGGCGCGACCGGGATCACCAAATTTGCTCGTGGCTGAAGTGACCGTGCGACAATCGCCGTCTGTTCGTCGCGCCACGTCTGAGGTAGGGGTTGACCTGCCTTGATCGCATCCAGCGCCTGCAAGCCCGCGCCGGAGAGCGCCGCCAGATCTTCCGACAGCGGTTGATCTTCGTTCAGAAGAAATGATCCTTCCAGTACCGGCTCGAGCGTCGCATGATTCCCTTGCCACTTCACCAGCCAGGAGCGAATCTGCGCCTCCGTGGAAGTATCTTTGTATCCGCTCGCAGCGTACTGGGTTACCAGTTCGGTAAAGTGCCGGGCGACCTCGCTCTCCGGGCGTGCCGCGTCTGCCAGTCGATTCAGGGGAACCCGCTTGACCGGAGGCTGCGGATACACCTCCGTCCGGGTATAGTCCTTGGTCGGCTCAACCGCGTCGGCGAGCACTCGGAGGGCACGGATGTCCTCCGTCCCCGCCAAGCGGCGCAGCATGGGCACGTAGTTCGATTCATGGATCAGCCCGAACCAACCGAGGTGCGCACTTACATCGCCAAGGCGCTCATACATGGAATTCACGTCCGTCACACTCTGCGGAGACCAAAATCGTTCGGCAATCGCCGCCAGCCGCGGCCAGATGCGGGAGTCGATTGTCTCCGGCGTAATGTACTCGGCCCACATGCAAGCCTCGCCGCCGAGAACCCGCTTGGCCTCCTCCGGAGTCAGCGTGGCGGCAGCGCCGGACATCGGGTCAACGGCATAGTGACGCGTCGCAGGCCACATTAGGTCGAGGTAGTACCCGTAAGAGAGTAATCCGCTGTACCCCTGTTTCGCGGCAGTTGCCAGCGATTCTTGACCGCGCCAGGACTGGACGACTACCGACTTCGGCAGATCGGGGTGCAGCACTTCGTCCCAGCCCATCATGATCTTGCCATGCTTGCTGACAGTCTTCTGGAGCCGCTGATTGAAATACGTCTGCAAGTCCCGGTTGTCTTTCATGCCGTGAGCGTGAATGAACTCCTGAATCTTGGGATTCGAATCCCACGGCTTGGGATTGACCTCGTCGCCGCCAATGTGGAAATAGGAGTCCGGAAAAAGCTTGGCCATCTCTCCGATGAACTTGTCGAGAAACTTGTAAGTCTTGTCCTGGGTTGGATCCATTACCGTATCGGCGTCCTTCATCCGCCCCGGCTTGTAGGGGCCGGGCACGCTGGCCAGTTCGGGATAGGCCGCGACCCAGGAGCGGCTGTGTCCGGGCATATCGAATTCCGGCACCACCCGGATGCCGCGATCCCGCGCATAGGCTATGACTTCACGAACCTCACTCTGCGTGTAGTACTGGCCCTCAGAGCCGAGTTCCTGCAACTTGGGAAGCTTTTTGCTTTCCACGCGGAAGCCTTCGTCGTCGGACAAGTGCCAGTGCAGCACGTTGAGTTTCACCGCGGCCATGCCGTCGAGGTTGCGCTTTATTACCTCGATCGGAAAAAAATGGCGGCTGGCGTCGATCAACAAACCGCGCCACGCAAATCGCGGCTGGTCCTGGATCGTGACCACAGGCACGGCAAAGCTTGCCGGAGTCGTGTGGACAAGCTGGAGGAACGTCTGCAATCCGTACAACACGCCCAGAGGAGTGCGAGCGGTGAGAGTAGCGCGTGCTGGATTGACTTCCAGCGCATAGGACTCGTCCTCGCCCAATTCCTGCACCTTGCGGCCGCCGCTGTCGCAGTGAATAACGAGCGTCGCGTGCTCGGGATCGGCCGCCCGGTATTCCATCGGCATGCCGGTTTGGCGGCTGAGCTGGTCGATGAATCTGGGAACGCCGGCGTCGAGGCGCGCGTCCTTGGCGCCCGTAACCGCCACGGTGAACAGCTGATCGATCGCGAGTTGACCCGAACCACTCTGAATGTTTGCCGGTATCGGCATTAGGCTCAGGCTGGACGGCGACTGGGCGGCGGCAAAGCAGGTTGAGAGAAGAAAAGCGGTCACGACGAGCAATAGGGTTCGCATGGGTTTGGAAAAATGTCGGGACCTATCTTGGCAGGAGGGACCGGCAGTTGTCGATAACAGGTTCCATATTCCTGGATTCTCCGAACCCAGCGCACAAAATCCCGCGAATCCTCGGACGGGAACACAGATCCGATTGCGGGACAAGGATAAGGCAATGGCGCCAGGAGAACGGCGTATACGACCGGGTAAATGGCCGTGGTCGCGCCAATCTCAAGCCTCAGGTCGCAATCACAGCGATGGTTCACGGGATTCTTGCCCGACATGCGCAGGCCGTAGCGAAGATTCCTGATTAGGGTTCGCACTCTCCACCTCGATCAGCAAGCGCCGGATGTCGCCACACGAAAATTTCGCGCACCCATCTCCTTGCTGTCGATGAAAGGTTTATTGAAAGCAGGATACATTTTGCGGAGCAAAGTTTTGCTCCACTACCAGCGCTGAGTCTTCAGCGGAACATGGCGGCAAAGAATCCGCGCAGTTTGCCGAAAAATCCGCGGCGCGGGACTGAATCGGCCGTGGCGGTTTCGGTGCCCGACGGTTTCTTACCACGCGCAGGAGGCTCTGCGCTTAACGCGGGCGCGGGAAGCTGACGCGAATCCAGCGGCAGGGCGCGCACATCCTCCACTGGCGCCGGTGCAGGTCCGGTTGCGCGAAACACAAACGGCGCGTCAATGTGAACGTGCAATTCCGCATTGGGCGCAACCTTGACCGCGAGCGGGGCCGCGGCCGGATTAGTCCCGGACGATGGGGGAGGGACGGTAGCAGTATCCGCGCCCGCTGGCAGCGAGGCCTGCTCTGCATTCGCCGACGATTCTGCATCACGAATCGCGGTCGCGTTCTCTGCGCGCAGTACCGGCTGCCGCGCGGGCGGACATCCGCA
The DNA here is from genome assembly GCA_963799305.1 of uncultured Acidobacteriota bacterium. Classification (GTDB taxonomy): domain Bacteria; phylum Acidobacteriota; class Terriglobia; order Terriglobales; family Acidobacteriaceae; genus Acidiflorens. The sequence continues at coordinate 208,916 of CAWCWX010000015.1, forward strand.
CTCCAACGGCACGTTCATATCGACTCGGTCGAGTTGTCCCGAGTGAAAAACCAACTGATCGGTAGCTTTCACCTGGTAGCTGCGATCACCCAGCAACTCGGTGACAATTGCGGATGCCGTGTTCCCCGGCAGCGAGCGCACACAAGTGTCACCGTGAGTGTCAGTACTGATCGCAAAGTCAAACTCCCCCGGCCCTGCTAGCAGGATGCGAAAGTCGGGCGTAATCACCGAATCAGAGGACGCATCCAGCGAGTAGTGCGCCTCGAGAGCTCCGGTGTTGACGCCCAGCATTACGTTGTGCCCATTCTGCGAAGGCGTGACCGACACGGTTGTGCCTGGGCAGACGTGCACTTCGCCGCCGCGCGCGAGGTTGAGAACGGCAGTATCCGCCCCCGCTGTAATCGAAGACCCCGCCGCCAGGCTGTTGCCCGCGACGGCCAGCGGCCCGCCCGGATGCAGCACTGCGGCGATGGGCTTGGGGGCCTCAGTGAGACTGGCCACGGACGGTGCCTGAAACGGCGTCTTGTTTGCGTTGCCGGGCGGATTCTTCCCCAAATGCACCACCAGTCGATTGCCGGCCGCCGCCCAGGTATAAGCGCGTGGAGCTAGCAGATCCACTACGACGCGAGCCACTGGCGGATTCTCCTGAAATTGATCGGCGCGCAGCGTGCTGATCTGGTCGGCCTGGATACTGACCCGCTTGTGACGCGTCTCCAGCCGTGCGTTCGGCAAATCAATCACCAAACGCGGCGGATCGCCGAGCGCTTGAATGGAGGGAATCAGGGGCTTGGTGGAAAGAATTTCAACTGCGGGCCCGTCCTTCTCGTGCACGATGCGAAAACTTTTGATTGAGGAGTAGGGGACCGTCGAAGATGGCGGAGTTACGGTCTGAGAGACAAGCCAGGAAGCCGAAAGCAACAACAACAGCCCACATCGCGAAGAACGAAGTACGAACCACTTGAATGTGGCGCCAGCGCCCTCGCTGGCTGTCCGGCGGGCGCCCCGCCTGCCGCAGCGCGCCAGAAACCGAAATTCAGAATTCAGATTCCGCCGGAAACACTTCACGGGAGCACTCGAGTGTTGACTCCACCATATCACTCAAGCGGCGAGGGGAAAAAGTAACCAAGGGGATCAGGAATCGGCCAGAAACTCGTATTCATCGATCACGGCCGCCACCGCCATCTTGCCGTTGGTGGGGCCGCCCTCGACACGCAACACCCGTCCCTGGCAGCGCACACGGATGCTCTCCGTGAGCGTAATCTCGGGCGGTAGAGTCAGCGTGAAATCAATCGCCGAGCCCGCCTGGATGGCGGAATCCAGGTAAAAGCAGACGCCGCGTGCGCTGACGTCTCGCGTCTGCGCGTCGCGTTCTGCGTCCTCTCCGTAACGGACGCTGACCGGCAAATGCAGCGCGAACCGTCGCGTGGCCCGCTTATCTTTTTCCAACTGGGTCTCGGCCATGCCACCTCCCGGAACGCATGTAAGCATGGCGGTTGGGAAAAAGCCTGTCAAGGGTGTGCGTGGGTCCTGGACGGGTTTCCGCTGGATGGGCGCCGCCCGAGTGACCGAAAAACGCATTCCGCTTCTCTGGTATCGTAATCTGGAGAATGCAGGACGGGAAGCTCCCTGAAAGATGGGCATATTTAGAGAGCCCAAAACTGCTTGACCCCACGACTTTCGAACCGAGCCCGATAAAGTTTGCGCCACGCCTGAAATTGCAGGCATCCATTCTTCCAGGAGACTTGCCATGATTCTGATTACCGGCGCCAGCGGAAATGTTGGACGCGAAGTACTCAAACAAATCGCAGCCACCGGCGTAAAAGTGCGAGCCGCCTTTCAGTCGGCTGGCAAAGCGGCAATCGCGCCTTCGGGAGTGGACATCGTCACCATGGATTACAACCAGCCGGAGACGCTGCAAAAGGCATTGCAGGGCGTGGAGCGAGTCTTCCTGGTGGGGCCTCCAACGCCCAACCTACCGGCCCTCGAACGCAAAGCGGTCGACGAAATCAAGCGGTCAGAGGCGCGCTACGTGGTGAAACTCTCCGCCATGGGCGGACGCGGCGCCATCTTCCCCCGCCAGCACGCCGACTCCGAGGATTACATCAAGTCCTCTGGATTGACCTACACCTTCCTGCGGCCCAACGGGTTCATGCAAAACTTTATTAACTACAACGCCGCCACCATCAACACCCAGAACGCGTTCTACGGATCGCAAGGAGATGGCGAGGTCAGCCACATCGATATCCGCGACATTGCCGCGGTGGCGGTAAAGACGTTGACGGGAGACGGACACGAAGGCAAAGCGTATACGCTCACTGGTCCGGAAGCGCTGAGTAATGCGCGAGTGGCAGAAATTCTTTCCGACGACACCGGACGCGAGATCAATCACGTCGATCTGCCTCCCGAACAGTTCAAACAGGCCCTGGTCGGAGCCGGATTGCCGGAGTGGAGCGCCGACGCCCTGGTCGATCTGCAACAGTTTTATCGCGCCGGAAAGGCCAGCGAAGTGACCGGCGATGTGGAACAGTTGCTCGGACGCAAACCGATCAGCTTCGAACAGTTCTCGCGCGACTATGAGCAGGCGTTCCAGCGCGCAGCGTAGCAAGAACCGGTTAACCGCAGAGTACGGAGAGATCGCGGAGGAAACGCTGGATCAAGACCTTCTCCGCGACCTCCGCGTACTCAGCGGTTAAATGGCTTCGAATGCGGCTAGAATAACTCTGTGGTCTTTGTCCTCGACAATTACGACTCCTTCACTTACAACCTGGTCCAGTACATCGGAGAACTGGGAGCGGAAGTGGAAGTGCGCCGCAACGACCAGATTAGCGTCGGCGAAATCGAAGCTCTGCGGCCGGACCGGATCGGAATTTCCCCCGGCCCCTGCACTCCGCAGGAAGCCGGCATCAGCATCGACCTCATCCGCCACTTCGCCGGCAAAATTCCGCTCCTCGGAGTCTGCCTCGGCCATCAGGCGATCGGCGCGGCCTTCGGCGGACAAGTCGTTCGCGCGAAGAACCTCATGCACGGCAAAACCAGCCCGGTCGAGCACGACGGCAAGACCATCTTCTGCGGCTTACATTCGCCGATGACAGCGACTCGCTATCATTCGCTGATTGTCGCAAACGACGATCTGCCGGAAGAACTGGAGGTCAGCGCCTGGACATCTGAAAAAGATGGAACGCGTGTAATCATGGGACTCAGGCACCGCCAGTTTCCCGTGGAAGGAGTCCAGTTCCATCCGGAGAGCGTGTTGACGGAGGAAGGCAAGAAACTGGTTAAGAATTTCCTTTCTTTCAGCTAGCACTCACTTCTTGCCGGCGGCATATTTGTCGGCGCCCAGAAAATGAAGGGAAACGTAAGGCTCATCTCCCACGACCCAACTGTCGTGTCCGGGTGCGATGTAGAAAATATCGCCCGCTCGCATTTCGATCACACGGCCATCCTCCATTGCCGCCGTCGCCGTTCCTGCCATAACCATCCCGACATGCTCGACCTGGCACATCGTTACTCCGGTCGCAGCACCCACATCGACTGACCATTTCCAACCGGGCTGATACGTAGCGCGGCCAATGGTCATTCCGCCGATCTGGATCAGTTCGAATCGGCCTTTCGGAAACGTTCGGATTTCGTCGGGGTGTTCAAATCTCTTCAGGATGACGTCCAGCATCGTGCCCTCTCATTCGGATGCGCTAGGTTCCCGATGCGCGCCATCTCCACCGCCCGCAGCACCGCTTTGGCCTTGTTCTGAGTCTCCTCAAACTCTTTTTGCGGATCGGAATCTGCCACAATCCCCGCCCCTGCCTGCAAGTAGGCTTTCTTACCCTTCATGAGCAGCGTGCGGATGGTGATACAGGAATCGAGATTGCCCGCGAAATCCGCGTAAAGAACTCCGCCGCCGTACGCGCCGCGCCGCGTCGGTTCTAACTCTTCGATGATCTGCATGGCTCGGACTTTGGGTGCCCCGCTCAGAGTTCCGGCGGGGAAGCACGCGGCGAAGGCGTCCATGGCATCGAGTTCGGGGCGCAGCTTGCCCTCCAGTGCGGACACCAGGTGCATCACGTGCGAGTAGCGCTCCACGAACATCAGATCGCGAACTTTAACCGAGCCATAGTCGCTGACGCGTCCGAGATCGTTGCGTCCCAGGTCGACGAGCATTACATGTTCGGCGCGTTCTTTTTCGTCCTCGCGCATCATTTTTTCGAGAGCCGCGTCAGCAGCTTCATCGCGGCCTCGTGGATGCGTCCCGGCAATGGGACGGTACTCCAGCTTCCGTCCGCCGACCCGCACCAGCATTTCGGGAGAAGATCCGAGAACGTGCATGCCCGGCCTCTTGCCGCTGGCGCCGAAGCGCAGAAAAAACATATAAGGCGACGGGTTCACGGTGCGCAGTGCGCGATAGAGATCGAACGGCGCAACGCCGGGCTCGAAGTCCCAGCGCTGTGAGAGCACGACCTGGAAGATGTCACCAGCGGCAATATATTCCTTCGCCCTCCGGACGCTCTCCTCGAACTTCTTTCTCGGAGTCCGGGCGCGAACCTGCATCTTCGGTCTCGGCGATGCCTTGCGCCAGTGCGGGGCTTATAACCGGCGGCAAGCTTCTTCTCGATCCGCGCGATCTCCGCCAGTGACTTCTTGTAGGCCCGCTCGGCGATTCCCGGGTCAAGTCGGCTGAGGCCACGATGTGAATCTGATGGCGCAGGTGATCGAAGACCAGCACGCGATCGAAAAACATCAGCATGCAATCGGGCACATCGAGATCGTCTTCGGCCTGCGCGCCGATGTTCTCCAACTGCCGCACAATGTCATAGGCGCAATACCCGACAGCCCCCGCCGTAAACGGCGGCAGCCCTTCGATCGCCGCTGGACGGTGTTGCCGCAGCAGTTCTTTCATCACCTGAAAGATGTCGCCGGTGCGGCGTTCCATTTTGCGTCCGCGCTCGATCGTGATCTCCGAACCGCGCGACTCCAGCCGCAAAAACGGCCGCACGCCCAGGAACGTATAGCGTCCAATCTTTTCTCCGCCCTCAACGGACTCGAGCAGGAACGCGTCCGGCTCGCCCTCGGCGATAGCCAAGAATGCCGACACCGGTGTCAATAGATCCGCGGAGATCGACTTTGCCACCGGAACCAGCGTGGCCTCGCGGGAGAGGCGAGAGAACTCTTTGTAATCGGGACGGATCATTTTTGTGGAAGCACTATTATAGGCAAGGAACGGGAAGTCAGTCGGCGCGCGCAGCTAATGTTTGAATCGATTAGTCAGCCGAAACGTTCGAGATGGAAGCCGCGGTTGATCCTCGCGGTAACCGTCTTTGCATGCACAAGCCTTCTCGTTTGGGTCGTTCGAATGACTCAAATGCCGCTGAGATCGTTCGCAGGATCTCTCCTGCCCTTCTCCGACGAAGAGGGGGAAATCGGGGATCGCCTTGCTTCACACACCAAATATCTGTCGGAAGTGGTCGGCGTGAGGAATATTGCCAAACCCGGCTCGCTGGAGGCTGCTAGCGCGTATCTTCGTGATCGGCTTCAAGAAACAGGGTATGCGGTCACTGAAAACTCTTATCAGGTCGACCACCAGACTGTCAGCAACCTTGAAGTAACTCTGCCTGGAAGTCACAGCAACGATGGAACGGTCCTCATTGGCGCTCACTATGACTCTGTCGTTCAAGGACCCGGCGCAAATGACAACGCGACGGGAGTGGCGGCGTTGCTGGAACTTGCTCGTCTCCTGAGACAGAGCAACTCAGAAAGAACGTCCGCCTGGTATTTTTCGTCAATGAAGAGCCTCCGTTCTTCCAGACCGACACGATGGGAAGCAGGGTTTACACCCGCCATCTTCAGCACGACCACGTTGCAGTGTCGGCCATGATTTCCCTGGAAACCATCGGCTTCTATTCCGATTTGCCCGACAGCCAGAAGTATCCTCCGCTTTTGAGTCTCTTCTACCCTTCTCGCGGCAACTTTATTGGTTTCGTGGGCAACACCGCATCCCGGGATCTGGTGAGAAGATCGACGAAGTTATTCCGAGACTCGACTCGTTTCCCGTCGGAGGGGATCGCGGCGCCCGACAATTGGCCGGGCGTTGGTTGGTCCGACCAGTGGTCCTTCTGGCAGGAAGGTTACCCAGCCCTCATGGTTACTGACACAGCGCCGTTTCGATATCGCTACTATCACACTCCCTACGACACCGCAGACAAAGTCGATTTCGACAAGATGGCTCGAGTGGTTGCCGGCATTCGGAGAGTCGCAGAAGGTCTTGCAAATGATCCTTAAATTTGGAATGGCATCCCGAGACAGGAGGCGGTACGACTCATTTTGCCTGCCTGAGCGTCTTCGCTATTGGCCTTTACTCACCCCTACGTTCCACACGCGCTTGCCTAGCCCGCAGCCCGGCCATATACTTTGCGAGGCCTACCCCGATGTAGCGCCGAACGGCAATTATGCGGAGAACGTTATGAAGACAGTCGATCTAGAGCAGGAAACTAATCCCTGGGAAGCGCAGGCGGCGCGCTTTGACCTTGCCGCCCAAAAACTCAATCTGGATGAGGGTCTTTGGAAAGTTCTCCGCAGTCCCAGTCGCGAAATTATCGTTCACATCCCCGTCATGATGGATGACGGCCACCTGGAAGTGTTTACCGGATTCCGGGTGCAGCACTCCATCGCGCGCGGTCCGGCCAAGGGCGGCTTACGCTATTCGCCCGACGTCAACCTGGACGAAGTCCGCGCCCTCGCCAGCTGGATGACCTGGAAATGCGCGGCGGTCAACATTCCCTTCGGCGGCGCCAAGGGTGGGATCATTTGCGATCCCAGAAGATGTCGATGGGCGAACTGGAGCGGATCACGCGCCGTTACACCGCGGAACTCTTCGAATTTATCGGCCCTGAAAAAGATGTCCCCGCGCCCGACGTGAACACCAACGAGCAGACCATGGCCTGGATCATGGACACCTACTCCATGCACATGCGGCAGACGTTCACGGCGGTGGTCACCGGCAAGCCCGTTAATATCGGCGGATCGCGCGGTCGCCGCGAGGCTACGGGACGCGGGGTGCTGATCGTCTGCGATCAGGCGATCAAGAAGTTGGGTCTCAATCGCGAAACCACTCGCGTGATCATCCAGGGCTTCGGCAACGTGGGTTCCAATGCGGCGCGACTGATGGCCGAGGCGGGATACAAGGTCATCGGCGTCGGCGAAGTGGGCGGCGGCATGTACAACAAGAGCGGCATCGACGCCGAAGCGCTCTGGGAGTTCCGCCAGCGCAACGGCACGATTCACGGTTTTCCGGGAGCGGAGAAATACGATCCCTCGGAACTGCTGCTGGTCGATTGCGACATCCTGATCCCGGCCGCCACGGAAAATCGATCACCAGCCAGAACGCAAGCGGGTGAAGGCAAAATCCTGGTCGAAGGCGCGAAGGGTCCCACCACGGCCGCCGCCGACGACATCCTCTCCGACAAGAAAGTCTTCGTCATTCCCGACATCCTGGCGAATGCGGGCGGCGTCACCACTTCTTATTTCGAGTGGGTACAGGATCGGCAGGGCTACTTCTGGAAGGAATCGGTGGTCAACGAGCATCTGGAAGACATCATGATCACGGCCTTCGACGACGTCGTGCGCTATTCCGAAACCCACGGCGTCAACAATCGGATCGCGGCCTACATGCTGGCCATCGATCGCGTAGCGTATACCATACGGCAACGCGGCATTTACGCGTAGGAAGGCAGTTCCCAGTTCCCGGTTCTCAGTTCTCAGAAAAAGCCAGAGCGTCGCCAGGTTTTCACTGGGAACTGAAAACCGGGAACTGAGAACTTTTCTTGGGAACTGTTCTATTGACCTCCGCGCCCGGCAGTGTCATCATGCGGGGCACTAAATCGAGATCACTGCCGCTATCGATCCATACCCAAAACGGGGCCTAGGCCTCTCACTGCGAGGAAACGATGAACCGATTCAAATTGACGTTATGGGTGGTGACGGTGTGTCTTGCATTCACCATCGCAGTGTCGCCGGCTCTTGCCCAGACGCGGGCTGACTCCAGCGACACCGCGAGCACGGATACGGCCAAGAAGAAGTCGAAGAAAAAATCGAGTTCGAAGAAGACCACAGCCTCCACCGACGATAAGGCTGCTGCTGACAAGACTGCGACCGCCAGCGACAAGCCGAGCAAGAAGAAATCCAAGGCGGCCAAGAAGGACGACAGTGCGGCCACTTCGGATGCTTCCTCCGCTTCCTCGACGGCGGGCAAGAAGTCGAGCAAGAGTAAGAAAAAATCCGACAGCGCTTCCGCGACTGTGGCTGCGGACACATCCACAGCCAACACAAAAAGCACAAAAAAGACCAGCCGCAAGAAAAAGGTCATGGAAGGCGATCAGAGCGCCAGCGCAACCCCAGCCACCGAAGTCCCAAGCGCGGAAACTCCTAAGAAAAGCCGAAGCAAAAAATCCAAAGCCACCGAGTCGGCGGCGGCTCCCGCCACCGAGGCGCCCGCATCCGAAGCTCCCAAGACAAGCCGAAGCAAGAAATCGAAGGCCACCGAGTCCGCAGCCGCTCCTGCCGCGAGTGCGCCTGCGGCGGCCGCGCCGGCGTCTTCTGTTCCATCGAGTTCAAGTGCCACCCCTGCTGCCCCATCATCCAGTTCTCCAACTCCCAGCCGAGCGAAGGCCACTGCCAGTCCGGCGGCCTCCAGTCCTGAAATCGCCGCCGCCCAGTCGAACGGCAAAGTCTGGGTCAACCTGGATAGTGGCATTTACCACAAGAGCGGGCGCTGGTATGGCAAGACCAAGAGCGGAAAATTCATGACCGAGGCCGAAGCCAAGGCCGCCGGCTACAAAGAATCTCAGAAAGACTAAAGGAGAAACGACATGCGCAGGAACTGGACCGCAAGAATTCTCGCCACCCTGTTTGCCCTCAGCCTCATGAGCGGCATAGCGTTGGCGCAAACCAATACTGCCAAGACCGCCAAGGCAGCTCCCACCATGGCTGCAGCGGACCTGCTCGACATCAACTCGGCCACGAAAGATCAGCTCGACGCTCTCCCCGGCATCGGTGAAAAGTACTCGCAGAAGATTATCGATGGCCGGCCATACGCGAAAAAAACTGACCTAACCCGTAAAAAAATCATTCCCAACGCTACCTACGCCAAGATCAAGGACATGATCATCGCGAAACAGAAATAAGAGCCACTGAAGCGTCGAGACGCAGAGTTTCTCAAGGAGGCATCATGGGTTTACTCGACAATCTTGAAAATCAGGCCGTCACCAGCGTGCTGGGCGGCAGTTCCAACCCGCTCGCCACCGGCATTCTACAGATGATCCAGAATCAACCCGGTGGATTGCAGGGTCTGGTGCAATCGTTCCATGAAAAGGGACTCGGCGGCCTGATGTCCGCGTGGGTGAACACGGGACCGAATCCGCCGATGACGACTGACCAGGTTCACCAGGCACTAGGCAGCGACAAAGTCAAGGAACTGGCGGCAGCAGCGGGAATTTCGCCCGATATCGCGACGTCCGCGATCGCACAACTGCTGCCCGGAATCGTGGATAAGCTCACGCCCAACGGCCAGGTTCCGGAGCACAGTAGCGTGATGAACATGGCCTCGAGCCTGCTCCAGAGCCTGACTCAGGCGAAAGCATCGTAAGCTAGCCTGTCGACAGAATATCTATCGGGCCGTCCGAGTGAAGTTCATATGCGCGGACGGCCCGTACTTCTACCTGTGGTTTTCCTGACACCTGACACCTGATACCTGGCACCTTACTTCTGTGCGTTGCCTTCGCCCGCCCGCTGGAGGATAATCACCTTGGCTGCGGCGGACGCAGCAACCATTTGCGTGAACCTCCCCAACTCCATCACGCTCACCCGGATCGCCAGCATTCCCCTGCTGATATGGATTCTTTCGAGTTCGCGCTTTTCCAGCGAGCACGGGGAAAAAGAGCTGTTGGCTTCGTTCGTCTTCATTCTGGCGTCGATCACGGATGGCATTGACGGCTACCTGGCGCGCAAGCGCGGCCAGATTACGACCATGGGAATGTTGTTGGACCCGCTGGCCGACAAGCTCCTGATCGCGGCCGCGTTCATCACGCTGGTGCAATTCAACCCCGCCATGGTGCCGGCCTGGATGGCTGTGGTAATTATCGGCCGTGAATTTCTGGTGAGCGGTCTGCGGTCCATTGCCGCTTCGGAAGGTTTCACCATCGAAGCCAGCGAGCTGGGAAAGTTCAAAATGCTGGTGCAGATCATCTCCGTGGTGGCCGTGATTCTGGCTCACCGCTGGCATGAGTGGCGGTTGTTCAGCTTCTATATTTTCCCCGTGTACTGGATTGCCGTGCTCGCGATCTGGTACATGGTTCTGCTTTCCCTGGTTTCTGCTGTCGATTACTTCATCGCCTTCTGGTCGAAGATCGACCGCAAGTCCGAGAAGCGCCGGCGGCGGTCCTTCGTCCTGTCGCGGCGGAGGAAGCACGATGCCCAGGCTGTCTGACCGCACACCCCGTGAGACACGCGGGACGGCGCCTCCTCAGTTTTCCGCGGAAGACCGCCGGACATTGCTGTGCATCGCCCACGAAGCTATTCTTTCGTCTTTTACCAGCCGCACTCTGCCCCCAACGCCCGCGTCTCCGAGCCTGTCGGAAGACCGCGGAGTATTCACGACCCTCTATCTCCACGGCAGCTTGCGCGGATGCGTTGGCTACGCCATTCCGGTAGGGCCGCTCTACCTCGCGGTGGCGGAAACCGCGCGCGCGGCCGCTTTCGATGACTCCCGTTTCCAGCCGGTTGTCCGCAATGAGGCCTCGGATCTGGAAGTTTCCCTCAGCGTGCTGTCGCCGCTGTTCCCCGTTCAGCCGAACGAGGTGGAGGTGGGCCAGCACGGATTGGTGGTCTCGCTCGGCTCCCGCCGAGGCCTGCTGCTTCCGCAGGTTCCGGTCGAGCATGGCTGGGATCGCGAAACTTTCCTGGAACAGATCTGCCACAAAGCGGGACTGCCTGCCAATTGCTGGCGCACTGGGGCGGTTCTGGAGGCCTTTACGGCCGAGGTATTCGCGGACCGCGAAGTTTGAAAGGTGCGTCGGATGTTCTGAAGCCCCGGCTAACCGAACCCTTTGGTTTTGCGACGGATGCCACCTTTCCATTAAGCGCGTTTATCCGTACCAAGCCCGGCTGACCTAACGATAACTTCCGGCTTGCCCGTCATCAAGGCACAATCCGCGGCCACAAAGCTGACTGCGCCCGTGGTCGCGCTAGGTGCTAGTCTGGCGTAGCAGTCGATGAACAACCGCGAAATCCAGGCAGCTTGGAAGTATCACGATGGCACGAAGCACTCCTACTGGAGTATTCGTAACCATCCTCACTTCCTGGACTGGGCGAATCGGCCGCAGCCTTTCAAAATATATCCACAGCGAGAGCCCCTTCCGCTGCCACGGAACGTTCCGCAAACAGGGGTGGCCGCGCTCTCCGCAATTTCGCAGCGAGGGCTATCGTCGCTAGCTGAAATGGTCCCCGGCCTTCAGGATCTGGCCCGTATCCTCTATTTTTCCGCGGGGATTACCAAACAACGCGCCTATCAAGGAGGAGAAATCTACTTTCGCGCCGCAGCTTGTACCGGAGCTCTCTACGAGATCGAACTCTACGTCGTGAGTGGCGATCTTCCAGGTCTGGATGCTGGCGTATATCACTTCAATCCAGCGGATGTATCGCTACGTCTTCTGCGAAAAGGTGATTTTCGCGGAAACCTGGCACAGGCGACGGCGATGGAACCGGCGGTGGCTCCCGCGCCCGCGACGATCATCTGCACCGGAACATACTGGCGGAACGCCTGGAAGTACCAGGCGCGCACCTATCGACACTTCGGTTGGGACAACGGCACCCTGCTGGCAAACATGCTGGCGGTGTCTGCGGCTTCGGGGCTGCCCGCCGAGATCGTGCTCGGGTTCGTAGACTCCGAGGTGAACCGCCTACTTGATCTCGATACGCGGCTTGAGGTTTCACTGTGCCTCGTACCGATCGGGCGCACATCGGAGAGGTCACTGCCGCCACCGACGGAGGCTCCAGCGCTTGGTTTGGAGACGATCCCGCTTTCACAGCACGAAGTCGAATATCCCGCCATGCTGGAGATGCACGACGCGTCTTCGCTTGAGTCTATAGAGGAAGTAAATCAGTGGCGCGCCAAGCCACTAGTCCTTCCATCTTCCGCTCTGGCGGGCGAGGCAGTTCGCCTCCCGCGCCTGCCGGAAGAAGAACAACCGAAGGACACGATCGAGCAAGTGATCCTGCGCCGCGGTTCTACCCGAACTTTTGATAAGACGGCATCCATTACATCGGCACAACTTGCTACCATTCTCGACTCCGCCACTCGAGGTCTTCCGGCTGACTTCCTTGAGCCTCCAGGCGCGCAGCTTAACGATCTTTACCTGATCGTGCATTCAGTGCAGGGGCTCAAGCCGGGCGCATACTTCTTTGGGCGTGAGCAGAACACCCTGGAGCTTTTGAAGGAGGGAGAATTTCGAGCTGAGGCCCATCATCTTGGTCTGGAGCAGGATTTGCCGGCGGACGCCTGCGTGGACTTCTTCTTTCTCGCCGATTTAAAACCAATTCTGGAGCGATACGGGAACCGCGGCTATCGGGCCGTCCAGCTGGAGGCGGGCGCCATCGGCGGCAGGATCTACCTGGCTGCGTATGCCCAGCACCTGGGTGCGACCGGGCTGACCTTCTTCGACGATGATGTAGTTAACTTCTTTTCCCCGCACGCAAAGGACAAGAGTGCCATTTTCCTGCTCGCGATTGGCAAGCCGCTGAAGCGCAAACCACAGTAGGGCCAGTTCGCGGATTGTCGGCCAACAGGAAGTGATCTGCCGCCAGCGTACCGCGGTTAGCAATGGTAAGTCGGCTTGTGGGGGCCTTTGGAAGTCCAGCAGATGGTTCGCCCATTATGGCAGGGCGGATTACACGCTCATGCCCGAAAAGGTATTGCGCCTTAGCTGATCGCTAACGGGGGTGGTGTCCCAAAACGTCCGCAATCCACCAAAAAGCTCGCCTTTGCATCTCAAAAGGTGGAACCTCGGAGTACACCAATGTAATTTGGCGATCGTCGTGCTGGGAAGTAAGCTCGTTGGAGTTTTTCCTAAATGGGGGGTCGATATGGAGCTTGCTGCTTTAATCGTTGTGCTGGTGCTGGCGGGAGCGATGATCCCCGGAGATTCGAAAGTTCTCTACTACCGCTAATCCGGCACTAGCGCCTACATTCCGTCCGCTCCTTGGCCTTTCGCCGGGCCCAATGGCTCAAAGTTTGTCTGAGACCCAGTCGCCCCCCAAATGAAAAACGGGGAAGATTTCTCTCCCCCGCTCGATGTTAAATTTGGAATGGTTCTACTGTTGCTCGTCCAGTTCCACCGTGTCGCCGGGATGGATATCTTCCAGCGCAAACACGATCATGCCGGTCGAAGTTGTCGGGGTGACGCTGAGAATCACCAATTCTCCGACCGCTCGACGCGGCAGATCGGCTACGTGGACATCCGGCCCCTTGGTTCGAGTAAACCGCTTGGCTTCGAACGTGGGCGTGTTTTTTTGCGTATCTTCCGAGGTTGAGGCCTTGAAGGACAGTGAGTCCACCGGATCGTGCAGTTCCGCAGTGTAGGAACGGACTGCTCTGAAATAGTCGCCCACCTTCGTTCCCTGGTTCGAGCCGAAATTCAGGTAGACCTTGCCGCCGGTGCCGAGAGTTCCGTCGAAGTCTTTGCCCAGCAGAATCCGTCCTGTGAGCTTGCCATTGGCGGGCGCAAACCGGTCGAGGTGGATAGGCGCATGGTAGCTGATCGGCGACTTCTCCACGAACGGTATTGCGACATCGCCAGGATTGATGGGATCACAGCTGAATTCCACGTCTGCCACTGCGCTGCGGTTGCGCGCATCGACCACGCGGACGCGGCCCACTTCGCTATAGGGATGCCCGCTATTGTTGATCAGTTTCCGTTGCCCCTCAAAGAACTCATACTCGTTCACGTCCCGGAGTTCGCGAACAATGGTGAATTCCTGACCAGTCTGGTAGCCGGTTCCCGAGAGATACACCATTTCTCCGTTGGTAAACTTGGTGGTATTGGGAGTTTGTAGGCCGCCGTTGACATATTTCGCGTCCGGCAGGCGATCTTTGCTGATGAAGCCGGCACAATACAAGTCGGCCGCGGTGGGCGTCTGAAAGCGCGCTACCGGCACGTTGCCGTTGGTGGCGATAATGCCGGCGGGATCCGCCGAAACCGCCTCCTGAGCGACTGCCGCGGCGACCAGCAGCAGCAATAACAATCCTGTTTTCTTCATGTTACCTCCGGGTCAGGGAACGCCAGGCTGGCAGGCGTCTCTAAACCTATCTCTCTCTGAGGACAAGGGTTACAGCCGGAAGGTAACAAGCTCCAGGGTGCCGGTCAAGGTTACGAGGGTGTCAGGGGCACCGCTCCCAAAGTGCTTTACGGAAGCACTTTGTTAATCCCTTGTTGCATCTGCGCTTACGCCCCTGTAATATCGCGCCGTTCCAAGACCATGCCATTGGCTCTTTCACACAGCGTCGCGACCCGCCTCCTGCCACTGCGTTTGCCCAGAGTCTGCTTGGCCTTGGCCAACGATTCCGCCGACGAACTGCTGAATACCGCCGAGGCGATGGCCCGGGATAACCCCTTTCTCGAATTCCGTCTGGATTACCTGAAGCAGCCGGTTTCGGCTCTTCCCAAGGTCAAGCGCTTTCTCGAAAGCCACCAGTATGTGACCGCGATCGGCACCTGCCGGCGGGCTGACCACGGCGGCCACTTTAAAGGCACAATGGCCGCGCAACTTGAAATTCTGGGCAAAGCGGCTGCCGCCGGATGCCAGCTCCTCGACTTGGAGTTGGAGAGCGCGGTGCGCTGCAAGCCGGACGCCGTGGCTCGCCTGCGCACCCGCGCCGGCTTGATCCTCTCCTTCCACGATTTTCGCGCCACTCGCGGCCTCGAAAAAACTCTGGAAAAAATGCTGTCGATTTCCGCCGACTACTACAAGATCGTCACCACTGCCACCACGCTCTCCGACAACGTGGCGATGATGAAATTTCTCCAGAAGGAGAGCGACCAGCATGCTCTGGTCGGCTTGTGCATGGGAGAGCAGGGCATTATCAGCCGGGTATTGGGGGTCCGCGCCGGCAGCGTTTTCACCTTCGCCGCCGTCAGTTCGGATCAGAGAACCGCCCCCGGCCAGATCAGCGCCCAGCAGCTCCGCAGCATTTACCGCATCGACCAGGTCGATGCAGCCACTCGTGTCTTCGGCGTAGCCGGCGACCCCATCGGACATTCGCTTTCTCCCATCATCATGAACACGGCTCTGCGTCGCGAGAACGTCAATGCCGTCTATGTCGCTCTGCATGCCAAGACCTTGAAGGATCTACTCTAC
The DNA here is from genome assembly GCA_963799305.1 of uncultured Acidobacteriota bacterium. Lineage (GTDB taxonomy): Bacteria > Acidobacteriota > Terriglobia > Terriglobales > Acidobacteriaceae > Acidiflorens. The sequence goes on from CAWCWX010000015.1 coordinate 224,312, forward strand.
TGCGTTCGTGAGATTCCACTGCACGGCCTGAGCATCACCATGCCGTATAAGCAGGCCATCCTGGAGCACCTCGACAACACCGACGCCCATACCGCCAAGATCGGCGCCTGCAATACGGTCGTTCGCCAGCAGGATGGAAAACTTTACGGTTTCAACACCGACACCGCAGGCGTAGTTCGTCCGTTAGAACAACGGATGACGGTCGATGGCGCTAAGATCCTGGTACTCGGCGCCGGTGGCGCTGCGCGGGCCGCCGTGTTCGGGTTGAAGGAACGCGGGGCTGAAATCTGGATCCTGAACCGCACTGCCGCCCCAGCTCAGAAGTTGGCGCGCCAAGCCAAAGCTCGCAACATCAAACGCGCCGACCTGCGGAAGATGGCCTTTGACGCCATTATCAACGCCACACCCGTCGGCATGACCGGTTCGGAAAGCCCCTTGAAGGAGAATGAGATTCAGGCCAAGGTGGTGTTCGATATGGTTTACGACCCGGTCGAGACTCCCCTGTTGAAGATCGCCCGCGCAAAGGGACTCTCAGTCATACCCGGCGTCGAGATGTTCGTCCATCAAGCGGCTCGCCAATTCGAAATCTGGACCGGCAAGCCAGCTCCCGCCGATGACATGCTACGCGCGGTCATGATCGCTCTTCAGGAACGAGCCGCAAAAAGGCAAGGAACCGCAAGCTCTTAGCTTCAGGTCACAGGTCTCAGGTTCGCTAAAATGTGCCGGGGCTCTGCAAACCTGAGAGCTGCGAGCTTGGAGCTTGGATTTCCTTCGCAATTTGAGACTTCGAAAAAGCGAAATTCTTGATGCAAATCTCATAACAATGGTTGCAAAATCGAAAACCCTAGAATAAAATCGATTCATGGACGCGACATCAAGCGTTCATCTCGCTGTAACAACCACTTTCTTCCAGGTAGGAAACGAACAGCCCTAAGCTCCAAAAATCTAAAGGGGTGGCAGATTGCCCCGGTGCAATTCGGAGAGAATGCATGGCGTGGTACGCGTACTGCCTCACGGAACACCAGACCCTAGCGAATGGAGTTCGAGCCCGTCGCCCTTACGTAATCGAAGGCATCCAGGGCGTTGGTGGCGCCCCGGTCATGAGTTATCCCAGCGGAGAATTCGCGGTAATCGTCAGCGAATTTGATCGCGCAACCGGCAAGCTGGAGGAAAAATCCGTCCTCGAGCATGCCCGGGTGGTCAGCATGAGCTTTCGTACGGCTGTGGTGCTTCCGTTTCGGTTTGGAACAATCTTCGACACCGAGGATGCCATCCGCCAGGCAGTTCGCTCCAACCGGCGTACTTTCTGCGAGAGCGTCGCCCGGCTTCGCGGCAAGTCCGAAATGCGGATCAAGCTGGTCGTCCGCGATGGTACTTTTCGCGGCGCCATGGAAGAGATCGTGTTACCGGACACAGTAGGACGCGAGTATCTCGCCAAGTTGCGCGAGAAGGCCTCGCGAGACCGCGAACGGCAGACCAAGGCCCGCGCAATTTCGGTCCAGGTTCACAAACTCTTTAACCCGCTTGAGGAAGAAGTAAGTTGTAAGAAAGTCAACGCCGACGGCATGTTGCTCGATATCGCCCACCTCATCGACACCAAATCCATCGAGAAATATCAGAACCGTTACAACACCGCAGCCAAACAGCTCAAAAACTGTGAACTGGTGGTGACCGGGCCCTGGCCGCCCTACCATTTCCTGCCGGAAAAGCTCCGGACGGTAGCTGGCAACAGCTAATGAATTCAATGATTTCAGCTCAAGCCCCCTGGTTTCAGGGGGCTTTGCTTTTGGACAGAAGTTAGCCTGCTTCAACCAATGTGCAGGTTTCTGCATTTGCCCCAAAATCCGAGCACCCCACCGCGGTTGACGCTCGTCTAGCATACCAACCCTAAGATTATTATTTTGAACGACTTCCATAAATGGAACCGCCGCAGGACCGGGGTTTACCATTTTGGTTCCGCAAGTGCACATTCCCAAAGCAACCGAAGAGGCCGCAACCGTTATGAGCCACGTCACTCTCTTCAACGTTCTCGACATCTCTCATTGCCGCTGCTGGACGTCCCCCAAGCGGCGCCAATCCAGTCATCTCTGACTTCCTGCCACTTAGCCTCTTTGAAAACGGTGGCCCCGAAAGGGGCCGCTTTTTTTGTTAGCGACAGTCCTGTTACACTCGCCGTTCCCGATGAAATTTCCTGTCTTGGCCGCCGTAAGGTGTCTTCCACTGTTAGTTCTCTTGACGCAACCCCAATCCGAAGCCAAGCCTCCAGCCCCGCCAGCCAGTGAAGTCCTTCTGACCACGATGGAGCAGGAACTCCAGCGCGGACAGGCGGAGCTGGCCAAGCAGGATCCGGCGCCCTACTTTACGCGCTACGCCGTCTCCGACGACGAGTCGCTGTTTGTGATCGCGTCCGAGGGAGGCCTGCTCAGTTCCAATCGCGTTCACCGGCGGACTGCCGACGTCAGCATGCGCATCGGATCGCCCGCTCTCGACAACACGCACGACGTAGATCGACGATCCGGTCTGACCTCCGGCCAGCTCCCGCTGCGCGACGACCCCGATGCCATCGCCCGCGTTCTCTGGAAGCTGACCTACGAGGAGTATCGCCAGGCACAGCAGGCCTACTCCAACGTTAAGACCAAAAGCGCCGTACGCGCCAAGGACGAGGACGACTCCGCCGACTTTTCCGAAGAGAAGCCCTCGACCTATTTGCAGGAGACGACCTCGGCCCCACTGCCGCAAAAAGAGGTGTGGGAAGAACGGGGCCGCCGTTATTCCGGACTGTTCCGTCCCTATCCGTACCTTCAGCAATCGGGCGCGTTCATCATCGCCGAGAGATCGCGCAGCTACCAGGTTTCGACCGAAGGCTCCAAAATCGTAACTGAGGAAACTATCTTCCGCCTCATGCTGGAGGCTGAAACCCTCGCCGACGACGGCATGCAATTGATGCGCGTCGAAACTTTTCAGTTTTCCGATCCCGCAAAAGCGCCGTCCGACGCCGAAATCACGGCCCGCGCGAAAAAGATGGCTGAAGACCTGCTTGCCCTCCGCAACGCACCGCTGGCCGAGCCCTACAGTGGACCCGCGATGCTTTCGGGCCGCGCGGCCGCCGTATTCTTCCACGAAGTGCTCGGCCATCGCATCGAGGGACAACGCCAGCGCGGCCGCGAAGAGGGCCAGACCTTCGCCAAGAAAATTAACGAGAAGATCCTCCCCGAATTTCTCAGCGTGACCGACGATCCCACCCTGCGCACCCTCGGCGGCACGGACCTTTCCGGCTGGTACCGCTACGACGATGAAGGCGTTCCCGCGGAGCGTGTCGACGTGGTGAAGGACGGCATCCTGAAGAACTTTCTGATGGGCCGCATGCCGGTGAAAAACTTCGACCACTCCAACGGCCACGGCCGCGGGCAGTCTGGCCTGATGCCGGTCGGCCGTCAGGGCAATCTGATTGTGACCTCCAGCAGGAAAACCCCCGACGCGGATCTGCGCGCCCGCTTCGTCGAAGAAATCAAAAAGCAAGGCAAGACCTACGGACTCTACTTCCAAGACATCCAGGGCGGATTCACTTTGACGTCGCGCTCCCTGCCTCAGGCTTTTCAGGTTCTTCCCGTGATGGTGTGGCGTGTTTACGCCGACGGTCGTCCGGACGAGTTGGTCCGCGGCGTTGATATCATCGGAACTCCGCTCACGGTCTTGACAGGAATCATCACGACCGGAACTACGACCAGCGTGTTCAACGGAATTTGCGGCGCGGAATCCGGCAGCATTCCAGTTTCCGCGGCCGCGCCGGCCATGTTGCTTTCCGACGTAGAAGTGCAGAAGAGAAAGTACGGCGACACGCGGCCTCCGATTCTGCCCCCACCGCCGGGCGCAACCTCCAGCAAAGAAGGTGCGCATTGAAAGCGACCCGCCGAATTGTGCTCGCGTCGCTCTCTGCAATTTTCTTGCTCCTCACATCTTTGGGTGCGCGGGCGGCCGATTCCGCTTCCGGCGACATCCTGATGCGCGCGATGCGCGAAGAGATGGAGCGCTCCAAAGACAAGCTCAAGATGGATGGAGTGCCAACTCCCTACTACATCGAATATCGGGTCACAACCGTAGACCAGTTCGACGCCAGCGCCGTCTTTGGCGCTCTTCGCAGCCGGCAGCGCCAGAGCGGACGACTGCTGCGCGTCGTCGTCCGCCTCGGAAATTACAAACAAGACAGCTATTTCGGAGCCGGAGAGGGCGCAGCGGACCTGCTCGCAACTGACGATGACCTCTTTGCCTTGCGCCAGCGTCTCTGGCTCGCTACCGATCGCGCGTACAAAGCCGCCGGGGAAGCGCTGTCCGCCAAGGAGGCAGCGCTCAAGCAATACAAAGTGGACGAACCGGTAGACGATTTTGCCAAAGCCCCGGTCGTTGACGTGATCGAACCACTGGCCCACCTCTCTTCCGCCGATTTCACACCCTGGTTGCGACTGATCGAAGAGGCGTCCAACCAGTTTCGTGCCGATCCGAACCTGGAATCCGCCGAGTCTGCCGTTCGCTTCGTCGCGCAGAACCGTTATTTTCTGAATTCGGAAGGCACCGTGGCCCGCACCGGCAACTCGCGTTACGAGATCCACGTTCAGGGATCGACCCAGGCTCCCGACGGCATGCTGCTCCAGCGTTCCTACGGCCAACTCGGACGCGACCTCGGAGAATTACCCTCGCGCCAAAAATTCCTGGACATAACCACCAAGCTCTTCGGTACGCTCCGGCAATTGCGCGACGCTCCGCTGGCCGACGAGGACTATCGCGGCCCGGTCCTCTTGGCCAACGACGCCGCCGCCACGGTAATCGCTGAACTGGTGGCGCCCAACGTTCTTGGTCGAAAGACCCCTCTCGGACAAAATGCGCGCACCACCGGCAAGTGGTCCTCCAGCCTGAAGAGCCGCGTGTTACCGGATTTCATCAACGTGTTCGACGACCCAACCATTTCCACGATCGCCGGCCATCCCCTCTTCGGCAATTACACCCTCGATGACGAAGGTGTGAAATCGCAACGCGTCTCACTCGTCGAAAAAGGACAACTCCTTTCCTATCTGGTCGGGCGCGAACCGATCCGCGACTTTCCTGTCTCGAATGGACACGGCCGTTCCGCGCCGGGCGGGTCTGCTGCTGCCGAGCCTGGAAATCTGATCGTGCACACCACCGATCCCCAGCCGGATGCCGAACTCAAGAAAAAACTCATCGACCTCTGCAAGCAGCGCGACCTTCCCTACTGCCTTTATGTCGGCACCATGGGCCCGCGCTTGAGCCCCCGCCTTCTTTACCGTGTATGGACCAAGGACGGTCACGAAGAACTGGTTCGCGGCGGGGTTTTCGGAGATCTCGACATCCGTTCTTTGCGAAGCAATCTGATCGCTGCCGGAACCGAGCCGGAGGTTGAAGATCGCCCGGACCCGGTCACGTTCAGCGTCGCCTGTCCGGCGTTGCTGTTTGATGAACTGGAAGTGAAACGCTCGGAAGCGACCAAACAGAAGTTGCCGGTGTATCCGCCTCCTCCGCTCACGCAGAATCGCGAGTGATCCTGTATCCTCTCCAATGAACCTGACATGAACAAACTGACCCTGCCCCTCGTTTTGTTTGCATTTCTGCCCCCCGCCTGGACGCAGCCCCGGCCCGCGACCACGTTAGTGGCACCGCCCGTGCTTTCGAAGGAACTGATCGAACAGCTCCAGTCCATTCGCGACGCAGCGCTCTCCAGCGACTATGCCTGGAATCAGCTCGCGCACCTCACCGAAAATATCGGCCCTCGTCCCGCGGGATCGACGCAGGCGCAGGCAGCCTCGGAGTATGTCGCGGCGGAACTACGCAAGCTTGGACTCGATGTTCGCCTTGAGCCGGCACAGGTTTCTCATTTCGTGCGCGGGGAGGAAAAGGCCGAACTGGTGGAATTTCCCGGACAGCCTCCGCAGGTGACGCAGAAAATTATTCTCACCGCGCTCAGCGGAGGCTCGGCTACGCCGCCGGAAGGCATCACGGCGGACGTGGTGGTGGTGCACAGCTTCGACGAACTCACCGCGCTTGGACGCGACAAGGTTGCGGGCAAGATCGTGCTCTTCAATGTCCGCTACGACGAGCGCAAGGCGCTGGGTGGATTCGCTTTCGAAGCCTACGGAGAAGCCGTGCAGTATCGCGGTAAGGGCGGGCAGGCCGTGGCGGCGCTGGGCGGGGCCGCGGCGCTGGTGCGCTCCGTCGGCGGCGCGGAGTATCGTCTGCCGCACACCGGATTCAGTTATCCCGCGCCCATTCCGGCCGCCGCGCTCGTCGCCGAGGATGCCGACATGGTCGAGCATCTCGCCTCTCAGGGACGCGTGCGCATGCATCTCACGCTTACCTCACAGCATCTACCCGATACCACCGGCTACAACGTGGTCGCCGATATCAAGGGGAGTGAACATCCGGAGCAAGTTGTGGTCGTCTCCGGCCATCTCGATTCCTGGGATCTTGGGCGAGGCGCGATCGACGACGGCGCTGGGGTCGTCATCTCGATGGCCACGGCGGAATTGTTGCAGCGCTTGCATCTGCGTCCGCGGCGCACGTTGCGCGTCATCGCCTGGATGGACGAAGAAAACGGCGGCGGCGGACACGACGCTTACGCCAGGGACTACGCCTCCACCATGCCAAATCACATCGCCGCGATTGAAAGCGATGCCGGCGCCGGACATCCGCTGGGCTTCTCCGCGAAAATGTCGCCGGCCGCGATGGCTACGCTACGCGCGATTCTCGAGGTGCTGCAACCTGTAGGGTCCACCGTCTTGCGTCCTACCAACTACAGTCCCGGCTCCGATATCGAACCGTTAGTCGATGCCGGCGTGCCCGGCCTTGGCATCATTCAGGACGGCCGCAAATATTTCGACTACCATCACACTCCGGCCGACACGCTGGATAAAGTCAATCCCCAGGAATTGCGGGAAAACGCCGCTGCCATGGCCGTCATGGGATATGCGCTGGCTTCGATGCCAGAGCCGTTGCCGCGATAAAGCAGTTCTCAGTTCCCGGTTCTCAGTTCTCAGATTTCCGGTTTGGTACTTTTGCGATGCGCAGATTTATTTTTGGTTCTTACTGAGAACTGAGAACTGAGAACTGAGAACCGGGAACCGAGAACTGACAACTGGCCTCCCCCCAGTTGACGGTTTCTTCCCCCCGCGCATACCATATTCGTTTGGTTTGAGGGTTCAGCTGGGGCTCCGAGAGCGGCCATCATGGATAAGAAGAAGTTGGAATACTTTAAAAAAAAGCTGGAAACGCGGCAGAAAGAATTGCGCCATATGGTGACCCGCAACCAGCAGGACGGCCGCAGCGCTGACGAAGAAGCGACCCAGGACGTTGCCGATCGCGCCGCCAGTTCGTACAACAAAGAATTTCTCTTCAGCCAGAGCAACAACGATCGCCAGTTACTTCTGATGGTAGACGGTGCTCTCGCGCGACTGCGCGAAGGCAGCTTCGGCGAATGCGTGTCTTGTGGGAAAGAAATCAACGCCAAACGCCTGGAAGCTGTGCCCTGGACTCGCCACTGCATCGAATGCCAGGAAAAGGCCGAGCAGGGACTGCTCGAAACCACGCACTAGATCCTGCACGATCTGACTCGGAACTTGAGCAGAACCGCTGCTGGACGCGGTCTCGGTGCCGACCGTTGCTTTTCTTCGATTACAAATATTTACATTTTTTCATTTCCCCTTAACTTTCTAGTCACATCTCAGACAAATTCACCGCCTACTCTTTCCTCACTCGGGTCACGAAAAATTTTAGGGGCGTGCTCCCAACCTGTTTTCATTCCACAACAAGGAGCACTCAAGATGTGCAACTCGTTTCAGGCTTCCACCCACCCCCAGAGGATGATTGCCAGCTTACTGACTTTGATCATCGCTCTGGGACCAAGCGTCACCCCAGCGTTCGCCGCGTCCAAACCAGGGAAACTGGGCGCGATCGCAACACCCATTCAGCACCTGGTTGTGATCTTCCAGGAGAACGTCTCATTCGACCACTATTTCGGAACTTACCCCTCCGCTACCAATCCACCAGGCGAGCCGAAATTTAAAGCCGCCGCCAATACACCTGTCGTCAATGGCTATACCAATGCGCTTCTGAATTTCAACCCGAATCTGAACCCGGCGAACGGAGCCGGCGCTTCGAATCCCTTCCGCCTCGATCGCTCGCAGGCCGTCACTGCCGATCAGGATCACGATTACACGGCCGAGCAACAGGCGTCCGACGCCGGCGCCATGGATTTATTTCCGGAATTCACCAGCTCCGGCGGCAATCTGGTGATGGGCTACTACGATGGCAACACTGTCACGGCTCTTTGGAACTATGCCCAATCGTTCGCGATGAGCGATAACTCCTACGGGACGACCTACGGTCCCTCGACCCCGGGCCTGCTCAACCTCGTTGCCGGCCAGACCAATGGCGTCAGCGCGATCGCCAACGGCACCGGCGACGAAACCAGCGGCGGCAGCGACGGTTCGCTGACGGTAATCGGCGATCCCGATCCGCTCGGTGACGTGTGCTCCAATCCGACGCGTAACCAGGTAACCATGGGCGGCAAGAACATTGGCGACCTGCTCAGCGCCGCGGGCATCAGCTGGGGTGGATTCATGGGCGGATTCGATCTCACAATCACGAATCCGAACGGCACAACCGGCTGCAAGCGGAGTTCGGCCGGCCTCGCCGGCACCACCGGCGATTACATTCCGCATCACGCTTTCTTCAACTATCACACTTCCACCGCGAATCTGGCGCACACGCGTCCAGCGAGCCTCGCGGAAATCGGCCATAACGGTCCCGCCAACCACCAGTACGACACGCACGATTTTTTCGCGGCGGTTTCCGCAGGCAATTTCCCCAGCGTGAGCTTCATCAAAGCGCCAGCCTACCAGGATGGTCACGCTGGATACTCGGACCCACTCGACGAACAAACGTTTGTCGTGAACCTGATCAATTTCCTCCAGGCGCAGCCTTCCTGGAGCAGCACCGCAGTCGTAATCGTGTATGACGACTCCGACGGCTGGTACGACCACCAGATCGCTCCCGTCGTTAATACCTCCAGCGGAACAGCGGACGCCCTTACCGGACCGGGAACCTGCGGCAATGGCGCGACCGCGTTGCCCGGCATCAATCCCGCTAATCAGCACGCGGTCGGCCGTTGTGGTTATGGCCCGCGGCTGCCGTTCCTGGTCGTGTCTCCGTGGGCGAGACAGAACTTTGTCGATCACTCAGTGACCGATCAAACTTCTGTTATTCGCTTCATCGAAGATAACTGGCTTGGCGGACAGCGCATCGGCGGAGGCTCGTTCGACGGCATCGCCACTTCGATTACGCAGATGTTCAACTTCAAGAAAATCCGGAGCAACGGACACCTTTTCCTGAACCCTTCCACCGGACAAAAAGAGTAGCCGTAGCGGCGCCATTACGCGGGCATGAAGGCTCTCCCTTCATGCCCTTTCTTGCTCTTTGCGGAGTGGCCGGAACTTTTTTTCCCCCGGCGGGTTAGAAGTCTACGCGTGGTTTACCCGTTCGCGGGGTCCGCCAAGAATGGTTTCCAAGGAGCAAGAAGCATGTCGAAATTCGGGAAGTTGTTGGCGGGTATGTTGTTTGCCGTGGGCGCCGTTTTCGCACAGGATGCCACAGCAACGGCTCCCAACACGGCCGCTCCCCAACAACGCAAGAAACAGGACGCTGCGGAAAAAAGGCTGAAGAGCGCGAGTAAGAGACTCAACCTCACCGACGAGCAAAAAGAGAAAATCAGGCCCATCTTCCAGGATGCAGAAAAGCAAATGGCCGATGTGGAGGGCAATAGCACCCTGACTGCGAAACAAAAGCACAAAAAAATGCGTCAGATCCGTCTCGCCTCCAGGTCGCAGATGGACGCGATTTTGACTCCGGAACAGAAGGAAAAAATGCCTCCGGTCAGAGCGCACGGCGGACACAGACACCCCATGAAGGAGGGCCAACCGAACTCGGGAACGACGACACCGGAGGGAAGCGAGCAGTAGAAACCTGCCCGGACGTTCAGGATAGAGGCCGACGTCCGCCGCCTACTTCGACACGCGAAGCGATGTCCTGACACGAATCCGCCTGGCCTGATGCGCTTTTGACGCTCACAAAACCAGCCTGTTAAACTACAGGATTGTCATTCCACCCTTGAGCGAAGAAAGATACCCGTGCGCGCAGAGACCCGGCATCAACTGAAAGAAGACCGCTTTAGCAAGGCGACGCTCCATGCGGCGGAGCAGACTGTCGATTGGACGGTCGCACACCAGTCCAAACTGATCATTGCGGGCATTGTTGTGGCCGTGGCTGCGCTGATCGGCTTTGGTGGCTGGTACTACATGAACACGCAGGACGAAAAGGCCAGTGTCGAACTTGGCAGCGCCTCCCGGTTATTGGAAGAACAAGTACGTCCCGCAGGAGTGCCTGCCCAGCCCGGCTTCCCGAGTTTCGCTTCCGCGCAGGATCGCGCCACCGAAGCGCGTAAGCAGTTCCAGGGCATTGTCGATAAGTATCCGCACACCCGCACCGCCGACATGGCACGCTATTTCGTCGGCCTGACTTCGTCGCAACTTGGCGACTACGCTGCCGCGGAGAGCAATCTGCAGGAAGTCGCAAGGTCCTCCAACAAAGATCTAGCCTCGCTCGGGAAATTTGCCCTGGCATCCGTTTTCCGGGAGGAAAAGAAAGATGCGCAGGCGATTGACCTTTACAAGCAGGTGATCGACAAACCTACGACCGCGGTCAGCAAAGTTATGGCGCAACTGGAGTTGGCGAGCTTCTACGAAGTAAGTCAGAAACCGGACGAAGCGAAACGGATCTACGACCAGATCCAGAAGGAAAACCCCGGGACCGACGCGTTTTCCCTGGCACAACAGCGCGCCGCCAAGCTGAAGTAGGGGAAGCACCCGTTATTTTTAATCGGTCGTCCTGAGCGAAGCTGTCGATAAAGAAGCCCCCCCGCTATGTAGGCTGACACACCATCTGCCTTAGGCACGCAATCAGTCGCTCTACATCCAGCGTCGAGTTGTATACATGGGGTGTCACACGTATGGAACTCCCGCGCACACTGACAAACACTTTTTGCCGCGCCAGAGTCTCGGGCAGCCCCGCGGGAATGCCGTCTTTCCTTCGCAGGCACAGATAGTGGGGAGCGCGCAGATCTTCCGCAGGAGAGGAAAATCCAATCGACTCCGCCTGCGCTGCGAGTTGGTGGGTCAACGCCCCGACGGTTCCCGAAATTTCGGCGACGCCCCATTCCAGCAACTGCCGCATCGCGCGCGTGGCGGCCGGCAGCAACCCGAAATTTGAACGCTCCCCCATATCGAAGCGCCGTGCGCCTTCATCGTACTTGTCGGTGTAGAGGATCAGACTGGAGAAGTCGCGGGCATTGGCGCGCACGATCCAGTTTTCTTCCAGCGAACGCCCTCCGTGCCACTTGGGCGCAACATACAGAAGCCCTGTCGTGTAAGGACCCATCAGCCATTTGTAATTCGCCGCGATCGCGAAGTCAGGCTGCACGTCGCGCACGCTGAAGGGCAGCGCCCCCAGGGATTGCGTGAGATCGAGCGCCAGCGCTACTCCCATTTTGCGGCACGCTTTTCCGATGCGGACCAGATCCAACTTACCGCCGCTGGTCCAGTGCACGTTGGGAAGGGCGGCGATCGCGACCTCATCGGTCAGCGAATGCAAGACCGCGGCTGTCCAGTCGCCGTCCTCCGGCCAGGGAACAATTTTGAGCCTCGCGCCCCGATCTTCGGCCAGGCGCGTCCAGGGATAGTAATTGGACGGGAACTGCTCCTCGAGCACGAGGATATTTTGCCCTTTGCGGAGCGCCAAATTCAGCGCGGCCGTCGCGATTCCGTAGCTCGCGGAGGAAATGATGGCCACACAGTCCGCTGACGCGTCGAGCAGCAGCGCGGCCGTCGTCCGAAATTCTTCCGCGCCGCTAAAAAATTTCTCGGGCGTGATCTCCCAGGGATGCTCTTTGCTGGCCAGTCCCGCGCTCCCCGCTTCGACCGCCGCCCGCATCAGCGGAGACATGTAGGCGCAGTTCAGGTACGCGACGTTCTCGGGAATATCGAAAAGATGGCGCTGGCAGGCAATCATGCGATGAGGTTTCCGGTCGTCGACGATTCCAGTTCAGGCCTGCCAACCACAGACTTATTTCCTTTGTGGGGCTGGTCCCGACTGGGAAGTCGAATGGCTCACGATATCACGGATGGCGTCGATCACCAGTTGAGGGGAATCGTTCTGGATGTAGTGGCGTGAATTCGGAGCCAGCACATGACGGCTCCCGGGAATTCTTGCCACCAGCTCATTGTGCAATTCCAGTTTAAGATCCTGCTCCAGCGGGTTCCCCGGGAACTCAGGATTCTTTTTCGTGCCTGTCAGCAGAATCACGGGCACGTTCGGCAAGGGAAAGATTTCGTCATCGCGCAGACCATGGCTCAATCCGGCTTTCATTTCAGCTTGTACTGGCGGCGGCATTTTTGGCATCGCTTCGTCGAGCGCCTTCTGGCGGGAGGACCACTCGTCCGGAGACATGTGAGTGTGCAACTTCCCCACCAGCCGCCCGTCTTCCGGATCAACAAGGACCAAGCCGGCAACTTCCTTTGGGTAAGTGTGCGCAAAGACCTGAACCAACGCTCCTCCCAGGGAATGGCCGACCAGAATGTAGGGAGGCGGAAGGTGCGCTGCATGCAGCAGAGTATGCAGGTCCGCCGTCATGGAGAGCATGGTTCTGGGGCTAGGCGACGGATCCGACTGGCCGATTCCGGCGCGGTCATACGCAAACGTGCGAGCGAATTTCTCCACTTCCGGCTGAACATCTTTCCAGGTCGCCACGTCTTCGCCCAGGCCGGATTCGAATACGACGATTGCCGCGCCCGATCCCGCTTCCTGGATGTGCAACCGGTATCCGCCGACGTCCACTTTGGCGTCTGGCTGCGCCTGGGCCAGGAACGCCAATGCAGTAATGCCGGGAAAAAGGAGTATTGCGCGCGACAGTGTCCTTGATAGAGTAGCTGCGATCATCTTGCATCCTCCTCCCGGGTGGTACGCACCGAGAAGAGAAAAGTTCGAAATCGTGGAAAAGGATTTTCGTGTGATGACGTCATTCGGCAAACTAACAGCCATTGTCGGCCTGTGGTGCGCTGTTGTGTGCATCCTGGCACTGCCAGTGCAGTCCGCGGACAAGGAATCACAAGCCGCAGTCGCCCGCGCGCAGCACCTGCGCCACGGCATCAACCTCAGCGAATGGTTCGCCCAGGTCTGGGATAAGCGCGGATACACTCGTGAGCACTTCGAATCGTGGACCACTGCCGAAGACATCGCGCTCATCAAGTCGATGGGTTTCGACCACGTGCGGCTGAGCGTGAATCCACAGCCCATGCTGAGGATGAACGAGCCACAAAGGCTGCCGCCGGAATATCTCGCCTATCTGGATGCAGCAGTCCGCATGATCCTCGACCACGGGCTGGCCGTTGTCATCGATATGCATCCCGATAGCGACTTTAAGCAGCGCCTGAACAAAGAAGACACCTTCGTCGAACAATTCGCGGACTACTGGCGCGCCGTGGCACAACACTATTCGACATGGGATCCCGACCGCGTCATTTTCGAAGTCCTGAACGAGCCGGAGTTCAACGATCACTATCGCTGGCTGGGTGTGCAAACGAAACTCGCTGCGGCCATCCGCGAGGGCGCGCCCAAGCATACGATTATCGCGGCGGGCGCGCGCTGGTCCGACGACGACGACCTGGTATTTCAGGAACCTCTGCGCGATCCGAACGTCATCTACAATTTTCATTTTTACGAACCCCACATCTTCACCCATCAAGGGGCAACCTGGGGAGCGTATTACTGGCACTGGCTGAAAGGATTGCACTATCCGTCAACGCCGGAATCGGCGGAGCAGATCGCGGCGCTCGTGCCGAACGAGGTCGACCGCCTACAGGTCATCCGCTACGGCCGTGACCACTGGGACGCCGATCGCATTGGAGCCGAGATAAAACAGGCCGCCGAATGGGCCAAGCGCCGTGACGTACCGCTGGTCTGCAACGAGTTCGGTGTTTTCCGAAATTTCTCCGACCCGCAAGATCGCGCCGCCTGGATTCGCGACGTCCGCACCGCGCTTGAGCGCAATGGCATCGGGTGGACGATGTGGGATTACTCGGGGTCGTTCGGCGTGGTTATGAAGAAAGATGGAAAGACGGTGCCGGACGAGGGTGTGCTGGGGGCACTGGGGCTGAGGTGATTGGGCACCTACAGTTCTTCACAATCGGCAGCCTGTCCCGCGAGAAGAAACGTTTTCGGATACTTTCCTTCTCCGCAAAGTTTGAACGACCCGAAGTCTTTGAAGCATCGTCCGTTACTGACCGATGGTTTCGATTGGATCCACAGCCGGAGCTGGTTAAGATCGTCGAGACTAATTTGGCGGTCACGCATTCGATCCACGAGATGATCGCGAATCGCCGACGGCAGTCGAGACCGGTCTCAATCTGCGGCATCACCCTCCAAAGACGAAGCGCCCCATCTCATCGCCAAGCTTCTTCACCTCATCGGGATCCTTGGAGGAGCGGAAGCGTTCCGCGATCTCGAAGAAAGCACGCTCTTTCTGTTTTTCTGCGGCGATGCCTTGTTCGATAAGCTCCAAGAGAACGCGGCTGTCACTAAGACGTCGGCGCTTGGCCAAACGATCTACTTGCTGGGCTACCTGAGCGGGAAGAGTAACGCTGCGCCGGACTTGTTTGGTTGCGACCATGACACCAATATACACCATTCTGGTGCATAGCGCTTCATATCTTCTGCGTCTTCCACTTCCCCCGCTTGAACAGCACCGCGCTCGCCGCGGCGATGGAACATTCCGCCACCACGATCGCGTAAAACGCGCCATCGGATTTCCACCCCATCCGAATCGCAAGCCAGTAGGCCAGCGGAATCTCCAGCAGCCAGAAGCCGAAGAAATTCACGATGGTCGGCGTGACCGTGTCGCCAGCGCCGTTGAAGGCTTGCAGCATCACCATGGCATAGGCGTATCCAATATTGCCGTAGCTCACGATGCGCAGACATTTGGCAGCCAGCGGAATTACCGCCGGGTCCTGAGTAAACAGGCGCACGATCGGCTCGGCGAAAAAGATAAAGAACACGCCGACCGATCCCAGAAATAGCATGTTGTAAAAACCGGTGCGCCACACAGCCTGCTCCGCGCGCTCAGGCTTTTTCGCTCCCAGGTTCTGCCCGACAAGCGTCGCGGCCGCGTTACTGAGTCCCCAGGAGGGCAGGATTACAAACACGACGATCCGAATGGCGATGGTGTATCCCGCCAGCGCCGCCGCGCCGAAGACGCTTACGATTCGCACCAAGCCGATCCAACTGGTGTGCGCGATGGCAAACTGCAAGATGCCTGTGAGTGAGACGCGCACCAGCCGCCAGAGCACGCCGAAATCGACACGTAATTGCCGCGACAAGATGCGAATGCGTTCACTTCCGCGCAGCAGACGGTAGAACTGGTAGGCCACACCGATGCTGCGTCCGGTAAACGTGGCGAGCGCGGCCCCGGTCACGCCCAGGCGCGGAAATGGTCCCCAGCCGAAAATCAGGCAGGGATCGATCACCAGGTTGATGATGTTCGAGACCCACAGCAGGCGCATGGCAATAGCGGCGTCGCCCGCACCACGGAAGATGGCGTTGTTCAGAAACAGCATCAGGATCGCGCCACTGCCGCCGAGCGCGATGCGCGCATAATTGCTGCCCAGCACAACGATATCGTTCGAGGCGCCCATTAGACGAAGCAGGTCTGGGGCATAAATGAAACAGGGAATCCCTATCGCGACCGAGGTGATCAGCCCGAGCACAATCGCCTGCACCCCGGCCACGGCAGCGCCCTCCGGATCTTTTTCACCAATGCGCCGGGCTACCATGGCAGTGGTGGACATGCTCAATCCGATGCCAACCGCAAAGATCAGGCTCAACAACGATTCCGTCAGCCCGACAGTAGCGATCGCGTTGGCTCCCAGCCGGCCGACCCAGAACACGTCCACGACGGCGAACAGCGATTCCAGCACCATTTCCAGAACCATGGGCACAGCGAGCAACAGAATTGCGCGGTTCAGGCTTCCCGTTGTGTAGTCCTGATGCGACCCGCGGATCGCTTCCCATAAGGATTGGATCAACGTGCCCTGCGGCAAGGGCGGCGGACTTTGGATTGTCGAGGTTGCTTCCATACTTATCTGGAAAACTTTCTACAGTCGCTTCCTCTGAAGGAAGTCCCGTGCATGCGTGGTTGGACTGAGTGTAACGAAGGAGATATCCGCGTGAAGCGGATCACCAGGCTGGCGAGTTAGACACGATCAAACATCTTAGAATCCTTAGCGGGTCGGCAAGCTTTGGACATCTGCCGAAGTGAGAAACATTGTATCTGGAGCGACGGGCCCTCCGCAAATGTAAACCGGTCAGTCCAAACTGCCTTGCTCCAGCACCACATTCTCGCGCACGATCAGCCGGTGGGCGGCCATTTCCCGCAAACGCGGCAGCACTCGGCTGACATGCTCGTCGGTATCGACGAACGCAAGGACGACCGGCAATTCGCCTCCGGCTTCGACCAAGTGCGCGGTACGCACGCGGCTTCGCCCCAGAAATCCGGCAACCGCATGAAAGGCCACTGCGCCAAAGACGTTTTCTTCCCGCAGATATTTCAGGATCTCCAGGTGCAGCGGACGATGATGCCAGGAATCGCCTTCCGTCAGATAGATCGTGACCTGTACCGCCATCGCGCCTGCCATTCTACAACCCCCGAGCCAGTGCCGCGCCAGCCAGCACGGCGGCCAGGCAAAGTACGTTGCTGAGCAGGAGATTAAGGCCCATCAGGACCCATTGGCCCTGCTCCATCAACGCAAAGCTCTCGAACGCGAAGCTGGAAAAAGTTGTGTACGATCCGCAGAACCCGATCGCAAGCAGCAGCCGCCAGCGTGGATCAAGAAGTACGCGCTCTGTCGAGTACACGAGGAAGAAACCGAGCACCAGGCTGCCGGTGATGTTCACTAGCAGAGTGCCGTAGGGAAAGGCTTGGGTAATATCCCGGGCGACGAGATCGCTCAGGAAGTAGCGAGCACTCGCTCCCAACACTGCGCCCGCAGCGATCCAAAGGTAGGTCACGATGGAGTCCTCCCGCAGAATTTGTCGAGACTTCTGTAGGAGTTATCAGCCCGAAGGCGGTTAACGGCGAACCCCATCGCCTGCACTTAGTATAACGGATGACGCTTACCAGGCGGCTAGAGAGCGTGCAGCCAGCGGCCGGTAAAACGCTATCCGAGAGCATGGGCTAACGGATTGTCGTCGGCGATGCGTTCCGGCTTATTCGTAGAGACCTGAGCAAGGCGCAAACTGTTACAAACTGCGGTCGCAAGTCTGAGAATCTCGCGCGATCGGCCAAAGACTGGCAGCGGTAGCGAAAATGGGTGTTCACCTCTACGCTCATTCTTTCCTTAAGTCAGTCTCGGACTGGGCACCGCCCCTAAAGCAGATTTGTTTGGCAAAGATAAATTCACGATGAAATCTCTGCGACGTTTTCGCGTCGCGTGGTGGAAAAAAGTCAGTACAGACTTTTACAGACCGTTGACGTGTCCGTGACACGCAGGCACTCCCGACTCGCTAGGCTGCTTGCAGGGATTGAACCCGCTCGGGAATAAAGCACCGCAACATCATTCTGAAGCAGATCGGAGTGTACAAAAATGGCACGCGAAATCCTTCCAGTCATTGAGTCCTCGGAAGCTACAGGCTCACCGAACGAAACTTCAACTTCATCTTCAATTGAGCGCGTTTTTAAACGGCGTTCCTTCCTCAAAGGTCTGGGCGTAGTCGGGGCAGCCTTGTCGACTGGCTCGCTCCTGACCGCTGTTTCCGAAGCGCAAGGCCGCAATGATGTAATCACTGTCGGCGATGTGGCCATCCTGCGTTTTCTGGCGGCGGCCGAAATTCTCGAAACCGACCTTTGGCAGCAGTACAACGAACTCGGCGGCATCCAGGACGACGAAGTGCCGGGCGGCAGCGGAAGCCGGCTCTACACCAGCGCCCTCGAGGTTCTTGACGAAGACATGCCCCAGTACATCCACGACAACACCGAAGACGAGTTGAGCCACGAAGTCTTCATCAATGCCTACCTGGTTTCGAAAGGGGCCGAACCGGTGAGTCTTGAGCAGTTCCGAAACTTGCCCAGCAGCCAAGCGACCGGAGCGCAGCAGGTCGGACGCCTCACTAACCTGATGCAACTTTCGGTCGATACCACGTGGTTTACGCGTTATCGCAGCCGCACCGGAAATCCCGATCTCGGCGACAGCTTCCCACAAGCCATTCCAAGTATTGCGACGGGACAGCATCCGGCGATTCCCAGAACCGACGATGACGTGCAGCCTGATCCCTCAAAGCCGCACCACATCTCCGACCTCACCCAGGCCATCGGGAATACGGCGGGATTCCACTTCGCAACCATTGAGCAGGGGGGCACCAGCCTCTACGCTATGCTGGCGCAGAGAGTCACGAGCCTCGAGGTTCTTCGCATCCTGCTCAGTATCGGCGGCACCGAGATTTGCCACTTCCAGACCTGGTCCGACAAAGCGGGAAATTCGCCGCCGTTGAGCGTTGTGGATCCCGTCACCGGTTTGACCGTAACTTTCCCCGACCTGAATTCTCCTCCGCTCGGCGGCGAAGATTTTCAGACCAACCTGATCATGCCGGAGCCGACCTCGTTTTTGAGCCGGAAGCTTCCCGCATGTTCGATCATTCGTCCAACGGCGACGAAAGGTGCGGCCATGGGAGCACTGAAAGCTCTGACGGCCGATGGCCTTTTCATCGGCCAGTCGAAGGACTTCTTCAAATTCATGAAGTCGCTGGCGATCCAGGCCGACTTGGCGGCGCGGCAGTAGCAGCCTGCACTTCCGCAAACAGACGATGCTTGCCCGCTTGGGCGCCGTCGGGATAACCAGCCCCGGCGCCCAGCTGTTCACAAAAGTAACTCACGGAGCCGAGAGGCGAAAAACAGGAGCGCACAATGTTAGAAGGACTGTTTCAACCCATGCACTTGCTGGTTATTTTTGGGATTGCCTTGCTGGTTTTCGGGCCGAAGAAACTGCCAGAACTCGGCAAAGGGATCGGGGACGGCATCCGCGGTTTCAAATCGGCGATGAAGGAGCCTGCGGAGTCTTCCAGTGAAAACACGGCCGAGAAGGAAAGCTGAGACACCTGGGTCTGGAATTCCTATCCACGCTCGAACGCATGCTTCTGTTCCAAGACTCCGAGCGCGCTGCCAGCTTCCAATTCGAATCTGTCTTTCTGGTCCATGAGCGGGGGCAGGGCTGTGGCGTGAGTCCGGGCCATCGTGAACAGTCCGCGCTGCGCGACCCCGGCAGCGATTTCAGCGAAGCGGTCGGTTGTGGTCTGTACATAGAGCGCTTCTGTAGGATCGCCCAGCCACACGTCGCCGCCGACCAGACGTGTTTGCCAGTAAACCTTGCGCTCGATCAGCCTCGAGATGTCATCGTCAGTGGCATTTCCAAATACCCACTGGCTGCGTTTGAAATCATAGTGACGGCTGGAAAAGGGCAACGGAACCAGTTTGCCTGATTTTACAAACTCAATTTGTTTGCGGTCGACATCCTTGCGCAACGCATTGATGATTGGCGCTTCGGTGTCCTTGGGTTCGAGCGACGGCAATATCTCACGCAGCGTCGCCGAGAGGTTGACCGCAACCAGCGCGCGCAATCCCTCGGAGTTTTCCAGCGTGATTTCGCTATGGAGGACGTGAAAGTCCGCTCCCGAACCGGATGGGTGAAAAGGCCATTCGAATTTGAAGCTGAGCGGCAGTCCGCTCTGGGTAACGTAAATCGTCTTGCGCGAAACATCCGACGTGCTCATGTAGGGTCCTTATCGATAAAGAAACATTTTACAGCGCCCGCGCTCACGGCCTCGCCGCCCGCGCCAGCTCCAGCAAATTCCAAAATGCCGACGCAATCAGCAAGCCGCTGAGCGCCGCCGTGACCAGCAACCCTTGCCGCGTTTCCCGCAAATCGCAGAACACGCCCGCGACAAACACAAACAGGAATACCAGAGCCGTTAACTGGAAACCCGCTCCCGGAAAACTCGGGGCTGCCATTCCCAGAATCAACAACAACACGGCAATTCCGAGCGGCGCGAAATTCCCAAAATATCGCGCTCGCTTCCACAGAACGAACGCCGCCAGCGCCACGGGCAGAGCCAACATTAGCGCAGGACTGCCACGGAAAATCGCCTGCGCGCTGTGACGGTACGCCACTCCAGCCAGGAGCGCGCGCGGATCGAAGTCCAGCCAGCAGCCGTGCGCCATTCCCTGCCAGAACAATGTCGGGCGAAAGAAGTAGGCGGCGAACACAATCGCCAGCGCCACACCGCAAGCCGCGCCCCAGATAACAAATACCGCCCGCCGGCGCACCGGGGCAACCCAAAGCATGATCGCCAGCGCGCACAGCGCCAGCACTCCTAGTGAGAACTGATTTCCGGCCGCGAGCGCCAGCGATAATCCCAGAAGCAGGATGCGCCGCCAGTTCCACAGCACTACTTCGCGCGGAGCGTACAGCGTATGTGCGACGGCGATAGCCGTCCACACGGCCCCGAACCCGCCCCACACCGCACCCATCTCTCCCAGACTCTGCGCCGAGACGCCGACAATCATTGCGGGTGAGAAGCAGTAAAGGAGAAGCGCGATGTATCCGCCAGCGTTTCCGTAGAGCCGCCGCGCCACGTACCAGAGCGACCCGCCCAGCATCACGCCGAAGAATAAATAGGGCGTTGCCGCCAAGACTTGCCACAGCGGCAGCCCGGCCGTCCACATAGCCGGACGCGCGAGAAACGGCGCGGCCGCGACAAGGTAGTAGAGCGGCGAGCGATCCTCGTCAAAACCGTCGCGGACTCGCAGATGCCCAAGGCGCCCGCTGGAAGCCACGCCCGTCACCGCTTCCGAGCGCAACGATTCCGGCGTTCCGGCAACCGCGCCGCCCTTCCACTGTTGTAGTCCGATGTAGATGCGGAATTCTTGGTCAGAGTCCGGCTCCGCCCCATGCGCGGCCTGCACTCGCACTAGCCACAAACACTGCAACAGATACACCGCCAGCAGCGCAGCCGCCGCAAACTGCGGCCTGCCCACCGACATAGATTGAAAAATTCGCCGCATCCAGGGAGACCGAGTGTTTTACCATGTCTGCGACCCTCATGGATACGAATCCGCTTCCAGACAAGGCTCCCCGCCCCGCTTTGCCTGACGCTGCTTCCCTGGAGACGATTCCATCGCCGACCGTGACAGAGAAAACTGTGCGCCGCGAAACCGCGCTCTCCCCTGTGTTTGAGGCTATTGCCAGTGTTAACGGCCTCAACCCGGGAGCGCGCTGGCTAATCTATTTATTTTTCGCCTACGGATTGTTCCGGCTCTTGAACGACATCATTCACGATCTCCATCCGCATAGCGGCGGAGCGATCTGGTGGGGACTGGTGTCGGAAGCCGGTGTCATGACGGCCGTAATTCTTCCCGCGTTCGTGATGGCGCGCATCGAGCATCGTCCGTTCGGCGACTTCGGTCTCCCTGCCAGAAACGCATTCCGCCGCAACTTCTGGATTGGCACGCTTTGGGGAATCGCGTCGCTCAGCGTCCTTATGGTCGCGCTGCGCGTTACCGGTGCCTTCACCTTCGGACCGCTCTCCATTCACGGTTGGCGGATCCCGAAGTATGCCCTTTACTACGCGGCCTTTTTCTTAGTTGTCGGACTGTTTGAAGAGTTTATGGTGCGCGGCTATTCGCAGTGGGTGTTGTCGCAAGGGATGGGTTTCTGGCCAACGGCGGCGCTTCTGTCCGCCGGCTTCGGCGCGCTCCATCGGTCGAATCCCGGCGAGAGCAAAGCTGGACTCATCGCCGCCGCCCTGATCGGTTTCTTCTTTTGCCTGACCCTACGCCGTACCGGAGACCTGTGGTGGGCCGTCGGCTTCCACATGTCCTGGGACTGGGGCGAGAGCTTCTTCTACTCCGTTCCCGACAGCGGCGAAACGATGACTGGACACTTGCTCAACTCCTCGTTCCACGGACCGGCCTGGCTCACCGGCGGCTCGGTCGGTCCGGAAGGCAGCCTTGTTGTCTTTGTGGTGTTGGGAGCGCTGTGGGTGGTGTTTGACCGGGTGTATCCGGAGGTGCAGTACGGAAATTAGATTTTCCTTACACGTCGCGCGTGTTCGCGAATCCATCTGGGCAATTCGGACTCACTGACCTTGCCGGCTGCCAGTTGCAGGATTGTTTGAATCGCTTCGGCCTGTTCGACGCGAAGCTCCCATCCGTTCAGATCGAGAAAAAGAAGGATCGCGAGAAACCCCGCCCGCTTGTTGCCGTCGCTGAAGGGATGATCCCGCACCAGACCGAAGCCATATGCGGCAGCCAGTTGCGACAAGTCAGCGTCAGACTCGTAATGGAACACATGCTGGGGCCGGGCCATGGCCGCGTGAAATCCGTTCTCGTCGCGGAGACCGGTCAGACCACCGTGTTCAGCAAGGCTTTCCGCGTGGAGCAAAAGCAGGGCTCGCGCATTGATCCAGCGCGGTTCTTTCATTTCGCGAGCGCCCGGAATGTCTCGCGATACTTGGCCATCACCTTGCGGCCCTTTTCCAATTGCCGATCCACCTCGGGATCGTAGGGCGTGAGGAGATAGCCATCCGGGGTTTCAACAGCGAACAGCTGGTCATCCTTTCGCACTTTCATGCGAGTGAGCATCTCTTTGGGAAGAACCAGCCCAGTCGAAGTTCCGACAGCACGCAGTTTTAGCTTCATGGTAATGATTATTATAATACAGACATCGTAGTCGCACGGGTCCTTCTCCGCGAACAGCCGGCTTCTCCCGTACTGACGGTGGGCCGGGCAGGAGTGCCCGACCCACGCGAGCGTGAACAGTTACCACGAATAGTGCACCGTGTACGTCACCACCGCCTCGCCGTCCGCCGCAACCGTTACCGGAAACTCGACGGTCTGCGAGTCACGTTTTTTGAACTGGTGCGACTGCTCCATCACTTTCCAGTTCGTCCAGCGATAAAGGTGTTCCACCACGCGCACGTTGGCTGTTTCTTTCTTGTGGTTGCGGACGCGGATCTCGAAAGTTTCGTCCATCCAGTTCTTTGCTGAATCTACGCGATAGTTGGTGCGCTTGCGCTCGCCGACGATGTCGAACGCGTTCCCGGTATAGACGCGAATCATCTCGTCTTTCGGAGTATGGTCGATGGTGTTTTCGCCGACAAACTGCAGGCTGCCATCGGTATCGCGCCGGTAGAATCGCAGCCGGCCCTTAGGCAGTGCGATGCCGAGGTGGTTGGTGTCGGAATTCTTGAACTCCTGCAAGACCCAGACTTTTTTATTTGACGCCGTGCCGTAACCCGGATCATTGCGGACCTGCTCGTAGTTGTAATACCCATACTGCTCGATCTCCGCGCCGTCATAGACGTAAAGCCGCTGCGACTGGATTCCGGTTGTACGCACGAACTCGATCTGCTTCGTCTCGTTGTCGCGAAGCGTTGCTGGACGCTCCAGCGTGTAGAGATGAAATTCATCGAACGACTTTTCGCGGACCACGGGCGCTGCAGCCTCATCTCGCGCCATCGCCATTTTTTCCGCTGCATATACTCGTCCCGCAACATTGCCGGGCTGGATCTTGCTGACGTCTCCTGCCAGCAGCTTGATGCGGGCATTTTCGAAAGTCTTCCCACTCTGGTTGCGCATGGTGATCCAGCCGACGAGGTCGAGCGAATTCATGCCGGTGCCCTTGGGACCGTCTGCAACCACCAGGTTGTAATCCGATTGCCATGTCATCCCGCCCGAGACGTAAGAAATTTCCGCCTGCGATTGTCCAGCGCGGGTGGTGGACAGTTCCCAGCTCAGCGTCGGCTTCAGGATCGAGTCGCCTCCGAGCGCGGGAAACAGCGGCTGTCCGGGCAGTCCGAAGCGCAGCACGCCATCCACCTCGATGATCGGCTGGCCGACGTTCGGCTGGGGGTAGCCATAATTCTGCTGCTGGTAGTACGAGAGGGGAACGTATCCGCTGCGAATGATCTTGCCGTGGATGGTGTCTGTCCTCTCGCCCCGCTGCACGAGGAAGTCGATCGTCTTGCCCTCATATAACGACAGCAGCAACTCCTGGGAGACAGGATCGTTGCGATAACTCTGCTCGAGAATTTGCAACGGTCGTCCAGTGAGGTCGCGCAGGATCACCGAGTCCGGCTCCAGATGCGAAGTGATGCCGGCGAAATTCACATGATTAACACCGCTGTTGAGATCGAGCGGCAGGTATTCCCGCGCGACGAAGAAATTCTGGTTGTAAATGGTAAGCGCGGGAGCGGAGTCGCTCTCGCGCACAGACGCCGCTGGCCGCGACATCTCCTGCGCACCAGCAAAAAGCGTAAAGCTGAACAGCGCAATTAGAAATTTATGCATGGTCCCTCGTATTGGTGTGGGGACGGGTCTCGGACCCGTCCAACCGGGCAAAACCCGGTCCCGTGGGCTCGGGGGAAGCCAACGGATCGTTTTCCAGCAACGCGGCCTTGCCGCGTCCAATCAGGGAACGAAGGGAAGGCTGAAACTTGCGCCGAAAGCCTGAAGCGCAGACAACATCAGGGGGCACAGAGGTAATGCTGGAGTAACCAGTACAGCTGCAATAGACCTGATCCCGACCGATATTTCGGGGCTGAGATGCTTGCGTCGCACACCATTTCCACGCAACCTTTACAATCTCCTGCGTCGGCTGCAATCGAAATCATGGAGCTCTCTCTCACTGCTCACGAAGTTCGCGTGCTGGGGTCGCTGGTTGAAAAGGACATCACCACGCCCGAGTACTATCCCCTGTCGCTGAATGCGCTGGTGAATGCGTGTAATCAGAAGTCGAACCGTGATCCAACCATGCAATTGGACGAAAGCGCGGTCCGCGACGCGCTGGAGGCATTGCACGACCGACATATGGCTGGACCGGCCGGCGGCGCCGATAGTCGCGTCACGAAGTACGAGCATCGCTTGCAGGAGGTCTTCAACTTCACGCGGGCGGAGACGGCGGTCCTTTGCGTGCTGTTGCTGCGCGGTCCACAGACTCCGGGCGAACTTCGCGGCCGCACGGAACGCTTACACAAGTTCGACTCGCTCGACGATGTGCAGTCGGCGCTGCAGAAACTAATGCAGCGGGATCCGGCGCTGGTGAAAGTGTTACCTCGGCAGCCAGGGACGAAAGAGTCGCGGTGGGTCCACCTGATGGCGGGGGATGTGATCGTGGCGGAGTCGCCCGCCACCATGACGGCCGATCACGCTTCGAGCGACATTGGGCGCCTAGCTCACTTGGAAGAAGAAGTCGTGGAACTGCGCAGGGAAGTTGGGGAGTTGAAGGATCAGTTGGAAAGATTTCGCCGGCAGTTCGAGTAAATTGCGAGACTGTGTGGGGACCCTTGCGCGCCCCTAGAGTACCCTCTCCTGCGCATACCCCGCCGCGCCCAGAGCCGAAATAATTTCGGCGATGTGATCCGGGCCGCGGGTTTCCATTGTAATTTCAATCGCGGTTTCTCCCAGGTTCACGCCGTGGTAGGCGCGGTCGTAATCGGTCTCGACGATGTTGGCGCGATGTTGCGCGAGGATCGATGTCAGCCGATTCAGCGCTCCCGGATAGTCAGGTAGATGAACGCGCAGCCGGACTAGTCTTCCATCTTTCACTAAGCCGCGTTCGATGATGCGTGAGAGCAAAGTCACGTCGATGTTGCCGCCGCAGACCAGCACAGCAACCTTCTTTCCGGTGAAGGGCAGTTTGCGGTTGACCAACGCCGCGATGGCGGCGGCGCCGGCACCTTCGGCCAGCGTCTTTTCTCGCTCCAGCAGCAGCAAGATCGCGTTTGCGATTTCTTCTTCTTCTACGGTGACGATGTCATCGACATATTTCTGGACTAGCGGGAGAGTGCGCTCGCCAGCGGTTCTTACCGCGATTCCGTCGGCAATCGTCGAGGCGGCGTTCAGCGTAACCGGCTTGCCTTCGGCGACGGCGACTTTCATCGAGGGTAGGCGCGAAGGCTGGACTCCGAAAACCTGAATCTTCGGATTCGTCTCTTTCACCGCGCACGCGATGCCGCCAATCAGGCCGCCACCGCCGATCGGCACCACGACCACTTCGAGATCAGGGTGCTGTTGCAGGAGTTCCAGTCCAATCGTGCCCTGGCCGGCGATCACTACATCGTCGTTGAACGGATGAATGAACGTGAGGTTTTCGGCCTGGCTTCGACGTACGGCTTCGTCGCAGGCTTCATCGTAATTCGCTCCGTGGAGGACAACGTCCGCTCCATACCCCCGCGTCGCCGAGACCTTGATCAACGGCGTGGTCAGGGGCATGCAGATCAGCGCGCGAACGCCCAGCTTCCCGGCATGATAGGCAACCCCTTGGGCATGGTTGCCGGCGGATGCGGCAATCACTCCGCGAGCGCGTTCTTCGGAGTTCAGCGTGAGCAGTTTGTTTAGCGCGCCGCGTTCCTTGAAAGCGCCCGTCCGTTGCAGGTTGTCGAGTTTCAGGTAGACCTGGTTGCCGGTCGATTGCGAGAACGTCTCCGAACGCGCGCAAGGGGAGAGATAGATGGAGTCGCGAATCCGGCCCAGGGCCGCATGGATGTCTGAAAGTGTGATCATTGCTCAGTGCCCGGCCGCAACCGGTTGGCGAAAGAATCTCAACATCTTACAGGAAGCAACGAGGCCGGGCGGAACTCGGTCTTTAGGGCCGGAAGAGCACGAAAGGCTGTATCCCGGCGTCCGAAAGGGTCAGTATGGACTATGCCCGGCGGCGGCCTTTCCCCTACACCCTTCGAAACCTAGCCATCCGCCAAACCGCCCGTCAGAATGGGCTTTCAAGGAGTTCATCCCCCTGGGACTCATGAAAAACACACTTGGCATCTCCTCCCCCACCCCCGTTCCTGCGCATGTCCTCCGCAAAGTCAACGCGCAGGTAGCCCTCTTTGACTTGCCCGAACCCTCGGCCAGCCTGTTGGCAGAATGCTTCCGCCAGTTCGGCATTGAAACCGTGCCGATTTCCGGCGCCGACCCGGACCGCCTGCACCGGCAGAAATTCGATGCGTGCGTCCTGCCCATGGGAGAGTCGGTCGGCCACATCATTGAACGCGCGCGGAGTTCAGCTTCCAACAGCCGGCTGGTGATTTACGGGCTGGGCGGAACCGCACAGGACGCTTTGCGTTATTCCAAGCACTGCATCAATGCCTTCTTCCACGAGCCGCTGGAAAAATCAGCGACCTTGAAGCTGATGCGCTCCACCCGTCCGCTGGTGCTGCACGAATTTCGACGCTACGCTCGCATTCCGGTGATGACCGACGTCGCCGTGGTGGCCGCCGACAGTTCCCGGTTGGTCGTGACCAGCCAGGAAATCAGCGCTGGAGGCATGTCGGTGAAAGGTACTGCGCATCTGGAATCCGGTCAGCTGGTGGAGGTGTCGTTTTCACTTCTGACCCTGCCACGCATCTGGCTGCGCGCGTATGTGCACTGGAAAAAACCAAACAAGACGGTGGGCCTGCGCTTTGATCCCACCGATGACCGCCGGCAGCGACTGAAGGACTGGATCGTGGCCTATTTGGAATCGTAGAAGGGCAGGTGTCAGGTCTCAGGTGTCAGGTGTCAGGAAAATCTCGGGTTCGGGACCGAATATAGTATTGATATTTGTCGTAGGGTGGATTTCGCATTCCTGAGACCTGAGACCTGAGACCTGAGACCTGAGACCTGAGACCTGAGACCTGAGACCTGAGACCTGAGACCTGAGACCTGAGACCTGAGACCTGAGACCTGAGACCTGACACCTGACACCTTTCCACCTAAAATGCTTCCGTGAGTTCTTCTCCCCTTGCGGCTGAGTCTCCGCAGAGATCGTTTCATGAACAGCGAGTGTTCTCTCTTCGCGAAAGGATCCTGCTTTGGCTGATCGGCTGGGCAGGTTATCTGGCCATCGCTCTTATCGGGCCGACGCTGCGTTTCTCGATTTCGTGGGAAGAAGAGCCCATCCCTGGCGATGCAATCTTCGAGAAGCCAGTGATCTACTCTTTCTGGCATCGCGCAGTATTTCCGGCCGCGTGGATGTGGAGAAGGCAGCGCATCGCGGTGATGGTGAGCCGCAGCTTCGATGGCGAATACATCGCCCGCATCATCGAGAGGCTGGGCTTCGCGGCGGTTCGTGGATCAAGCAGCCGCGGCGGCTCCGGAGCACTGCTGGGGATGAAGAGCGCCCTCGAAAACGGAGAGTCGGTTGCGTTCACCATTGACGGGCCGCGCGGTCCGAAATATGTTGCCAAGCTTGGCCCCGTGACGCTGTCGAAAATCAGCGGCCGCCCGATGGGAACGTTCTATGTCGCGCTCAGCAGTGCTTGGCTGCTCCAGACCTGGGACGAATTCATGATCCCCAAGCCATTTTCGCAAGCCCTGGTGCGCTTGAGCCGGAAGATTCTCGTACCGGCGGATGCGGATGAGGCCCAGATTCGTGACTATCACGCCCAACTGCAAGCGTCGCTGGAACGCGTAACAGCCTTTGCCGAAGAAAACGTCGGTCGCGTGGGATCGCAAGAATTTCCAATCCGGAAGGCGTAGTGACAGCTGGCGCTACAGCTCTACTATTTGACTCGGAGCTATTCCTGCCGTTAAATTTGCGGGGCTGCATTTTTCCGCTCTTTCAAAAATTGGTTCGCGCATGATCGCGGCCCGGCGCTATGCCGGTGCTGCGAGGGAAGCGGGTGAAAATCCCGCGCTGCCGCGCAACTGTAAGCGAGGACACGGCGGACGTCCACTGGGAACCATCTTGGTCAGAGAAATCTGGCGAAGACCTGGGAAGGACGCACGCAGAAGATGGACTGACAAGCACAGAGTCCTTACTCGCAAGCCAGGAGACCGGCGCGAACCGTCACCAATAACCCCTTTCGCGTGCAAAGGAGAATGGTATGGTCCGCTTCCTGGTTTTTCTTTCTGCGGTTTTCTTTCTGTTGTCAGTGCAGGCGGCTCTCGCCGGCGAGCTCAAGGTCAAGGTTGTTGATCCAAACGCAGCCGCGGTTGCCGGCGCGCAGGTGTCGTTGTATCGAGTCGGGGAGTCCGCGCCCCTGCAGGTTAGGACGACCTCGGGCGAAGGCATAGCGGCTTTCGATGTCGATACGTCCACCCTAATGAGGGCTAAGGTTCTGGCGCCGGGATTTGCCGTCGCCCAAGCCGACGTCCAGTCTTCATCGTCCTCAGCGATCGTGAATCTGAAGGTCGCGAGCGCATCGGAAACGGTTAGCGTCATATCCACGGGCTCGCCTGTTCCTGAGCAGGAGACCGCCAGCAGCGTCTCAGTGTTGACCGATAACGAGCTCGTGGCCATGCAGCCAAAATCACTCGGCGACTCTTTGCGTTTCCTTCCGGGAGCAGTCGTCAACGTTGCCGGACAGCGTGGAGGATTGGGATCGTTGTTTGTTCGTGGCGGCGACTCCCGCTACAACAAGGTTCTGATCGATGGCGTCCCTGTGAATGAACCGGGGGGCACCTTCGATTTCGGCACTGTCCCCATGGCGCAAGTGGACCGCGTTGAGTTCCAGCGCGGCACGCAAAGCACGCTCTACGGTTCCGACGCCATGACCAGTGTCGTGCAGGTCTTCACTCGGAATGGCACAACCAAAGTGCCTGAACTTCGCTTCGGCGCCGACGGCGGCAACTTTGGGACGGCGCATGGATACACGTCGCTCGCCGGAGCGTGGTCGCGTTTCGACTACAACCTGTTTTCGGACTACTTCAACACCAACGGCCAAGGTCCGAACGCCAGCTACTGGAACGCGCTGCAAGGCGGGAATGTCGGAGTGCAAATTAGTCCGGCCGTGCAATTTCGATTGCGGGCAAGACATTCGAATCGGCGGACGGGCGTACCGGGAGAGTGGGATTTCAACGGCGACCGGCTCCTCGCGCCGGATTTGGACCAGCGGGCTCGTTCCAACAATTTTCTGGCCAGCGGCGAAGTGCTGATCTCCCTTCCTTCGCGCTGGCAGCATCGTCTGACCGGATATGAGTACAACACGCAACGGCTGAATGTCGATGACGTGCCCGACCGGGGCTGCGACCCTGACAATGGCGTATTCCTGGATTGCCCATTCTCGTCGACGGCACACATTAACCGCGCCGGCTTCATGTATCAGGGCGATTACACCCCGCGCAGCTGGGCGCAAACCACGATCGGTTACGAGTTCGAGGACGAGAACGCGCGCATCTCGTTCACGCTACCGGCCATCCGCGAGAATCACGCCGCGTACCTGCAACAACGTCTGACGTGGAAGCGTCTCCTTGTGATTGCGGGCGTGCGTTACGCCCATAACGAAACCTTCGGCGACAAGGCCATACCGCGAGTCGCGTTGAGTCTGCTCGCCTTCAAGGGGGGAGATATCCTGTCCGGAACGCGATTGCGCTTTTCTTTCGCGACCGGAATCAAGGAGCCTCGGTTTGAAGAATCCTTCCCGAACGATGGTTTTACCAAACAGAATCCAAACCTGAAGGCAGAACAGAACCGCGCATTCGAAGCTGGTTTCGAGCAGAGTCTACTTGCGGGCCGGTTCTCGTTCGATGCGATCTACTACAACAATCTCTTCACCAACCAGATTGACTACAGCTGTTGCGATGACCAGGGTTTCGGACAGTACATCAACATCAACAAGTCCATGGCGCATGGCGCGGAGTTACGACTTGCGGGCCGGATCACCCCGCGGCTCTCTTTAACGAGCGGATACCTCTACACGTCGTCCGAAATTTTGGAACAGCCATTTGCATTCGACGATTTGCACCAGCCTGGCCAACCTCTGTTACGGCGTCCGAAGCACTCAGGAAACCTCTTGCTGACCTACCTGGGATCGCACTGGGGCGCAGACCTTGGCGGAACCTTTGTGGGACGCCGCCTGGACTCCGATTTTCTTTTCATGGGTTTTGACATTACGCACGCCGCCGGCTACGGTCGCGTCGATCTCGGCGGATGGTACGCCTTCAACTCGCGCATCACCGCTTACGCGAATGTCGGCAATGTGCTCAACGATCACTACAACGAAGTTGTGGGATATCCGGCGGCGTCGGCGAATTTTACGGCCGGGATGAGATTTCGAATCGGCGGGGAGTAGCTCGGGGATTCCCTTCGAGTGTATTTCATGAACCTCAGCGTCAAGAACTGTCCATCTTGAGCAGCGAAGGATCTGATTTTCTGACAGCCGAAAAGAAAGCCTCCCTCATTTGAACTGGATGTGGAAAATGGGACTACCGAGTTTGAGAATCCTGCTCTGGTATAGTGAACCTCTTCAGGAGGTGCTCCCATGTCCCGAATCGTGCGCTGTGGCCTGATTCAAGCGAGTAATGCCGTCGGCGGCAATCGGCCTTTGGCGGAAATCAAGAAGGCCATGATCGAGAAGCACCTCAAGCTGATCGAGCAGGCGGCGAAGAAAAAAGTGCGGGTACTTTGTCTGCAAGAACTTTTCTACGGCCCGTATTTTTGCGCCGAGCAGAATATTCGCTGGTACGAACTGACTGAGCGCGTCCCCGATGGGCCGACTACAAAGCTCATGCAAGGCATCGCCGCCAAACACGGCATGGCGATGGTGGTTCCGGTTTATGAAGAGCAAATGCCGGGCCTGTACTTCAATACGGCTGCCGTCATCGACGCGGACGGCACGTACCTGGGCAAATACCGAAAGCATCACATTCCGCACGTGCATCCGGGATTTTGGGAAAAATTCTATTTCACGCCGGGAGACAGCGGTTACCCGGTGTTCAATACCAAGTTCGCCCGCGTGGGAGTGTACATCTGCTACGACCGTCACTTTCCGGAAGGAGCGCGGGTGTTGGGAATGAATGGCGCCGAGATCGTCTTCAACCCTTCGGCTACGGTGGCGGGACTCTCAGAACATCTGTGGGAATTGGAGCAGCCGGCGCACGCGGTGGCGAACGGATATTTTGTGGGCGCCATTAACCGCGTGGGCCGCGAGAAGCCGTGGAACATTGGCGAGTTTTATGGCAAGAGTTACTTCTGCAATCCGCGTGGGCAAATCTTCGCTCAGGCCAGCCGCACGAAAGATGAAGTGCTGGTCGCCGATCTCGATCTTGACATGATTGCTGAAGTCAGAAAGACGTGGCAGTTCTTTCGCGACCGGCGTCCGGATAGTTATGGACCGCTTACGGCCCAGAGCGGACAGGTTGCGGCGGACTGAGCGTCAGTTCCTTAGAGTTGTTGCTGTGTACCGACGACAATATGCATTCTTCCTCCATCGAATCCAGTCCCCTCTACAATCCCGACCTGGCGCCGGTTCTGCCCGAACGCCGCACGTGGGGAACGTACAGTTTTGCTGCGTTGTGGGTTTCGATGTCGGTCAACATCCTCACCTACATGCTGGCGGCCAGCCTGATTCAGGGGGGGATGGATTGGAAGCAAGCGGTAGCGACGGTGTTTCTGGGCAACACCATCGTCCTGATTCCGATGCTGCTGAACTCGCACCCGGGCGCGCGCTACGGAATTCCCTTTCCGGTGCTGGCCCGGTCTTCGTTTGGCGTTCTGGGAGCGAATGTGGCGGCGGTGCTGCGCGCGTTCGTCGCCTGCGGATGGTTTGGCATTCAAACCTGGATTGGCGGCGAGGCGATCAATACCCTGATCGCAACGCTTTACCCCGCATGGAGCAATGTCCCGCATGGCGCTGCGATCTGCTTCATGGCGTTTTGGCTGATCAACCTGGCGGTGATCCTCAAGGGCATTGAGTACATCCGATTTTTGCAGGGGATCAGTGCACCCGTATTACTGGCAGTTGGAGTTCTGTTGCTGGTATGGGCCTATCGTGCTGCCGGGGGATTTGGGCCGATGGTGTCGGCGCCGTCGCGTTTCGGAAGCTATGCTGACTTTCTGAAATTTCTGATTCCGGCATTAAATGGGACTGTCGGATTCTGGGCCACTGTGTCGCTCAATATCCCGGACTTTACGCGTTTCGCTCGCAGCCAGAGACAACAGATCATCGGCCAGGCGCTGGCTCTGCCTGCGACGATGACGCTGTATTCTCTCATTGGCATACTTGTAACGTCGGCTACGGTCGTCATCTACGGCACCGCGATATGGGATCCGGTGCAGTTACTAAGCCGCTTTCATTCTCCGGTGGCGGTGGTCATTTCTTTGTTGGCAATTTTGCTGGCAACGCTCAACGTGAATATCGGCGCCAACGTGGTTTCTCCCGCCAACGATTTTTCCAATCTCTGGCCGCGCAAGATCAGCTTCCGGATGGGCGGTGTTATCACATGCTTCATGGGCATCGCGCTGATGCCGTGGAAACTGCTGTCCGACTACAGGACGTTCATCCTGGGCTGGCTTGGCGGCTATGCGGCGTTTTTGGGGCCGGTGGCGGGCATCATGATCTGCGATTATTTCGTAATCCGGCGGCGGGTTTTGCTGGTGAGCGATCTCTATCTGCGCGGCGGCGTGTACGAATATTCCGGTGGCTTCAACTGGTTCGCCGTTATCGCACTAGCTCTGGGAGCGGGGACGGCGCTCGTGGGGCTGGTGGTGCCGTCAGTGCGGGTTTTGTATGACTATTCTTGGTTTGTGGGATTTGCGGTGTCGTTTGCCAGTTACTACCTACTCATGAAGAGCCGGCGCTAGCGCGGTTCTTCTGGCCGTGATTTGACTTCATTCTGGAACGTCACGCAGACGCCGTTAGGGTCAATCGCGCCAAACTCTTTTGTGCCCCAAGGCCTGGTTTGCAACGGGCCGTTGGGATGCACCTTGCCGCCGCGCTTCTGATATTCGGCATACAGGGCGTCAATACCTTTCACGGCGAGACGCACCATCGTCTGATCGCCAATCTTGCGTGCAAGAACTTTGTCATCCATGCCGGCGATGTGAAGGTAGGCGTCATCGCGATTGATCCCAGCATAGGTGGGCGGCGTGCCATCGCGAAAGGTTTCTTTGAAGCCGCACACGTCGGTCCACCACTTCAACGCCTCCGTGGTGTCGGCGGCAGGAAGCACGGGAATTGCGCCTTTGATGAGGGGCTCCATAGAAAGGTCCAATTATCTACGCGCCCGCGTGAAACGCAGGCAGCACTTCTTTCTTGTAATTCTCCAGCGTATCTTCCTCGTCACCACACATCAGATAAATATTGAATTGAGTAACTCCCACCCGCGCGAGGGTATGCAGCTTCTCGATGTGCGCCTCGGCCGGACCGAGAAGGCAGAAGCGGTCAGTTACTTCGTCGGTGACAAAGTCTGCGTTGCTGCTATCGACTTCGCAATGGTGGAGATAGTCGTACTGTTCTTTAGTTCGTATATAAGACGTCAAGGCTGAGGGCAGATCTTCCGGTTTGTAGCGCGAGACAAGATCCACAACGTGATTCGAGACCAATGCGGGGAACCAGCGAACGTGATCGCGTCCCACTTTAAGATCACTGGATATCCACACTGGCGCGGCGGACATGACTTCAATCTTCCTAAAATCTCGTCCGGCGGCATCCGCTCCTTTCTTTACGAAACTCAGGCACCACTCGATCAGGTCGGGATCAGCGAATTGCAGGATCACGCCGTCGGCGACTCTGCCAGCGAGGTCGAGAACTTTGGGGCCGTATCCGGCAACCCATACGGGGGGAACACCGCCAGTGGCCCAGTTGAACTGCGCGGTTCGGCCTTCGTAATCAACCTCCTTGCCACCGGTCAGGGCACGAAAGTCTTTCACGGCCTGTTCCAACTGCGCAGAGGTCACTGGCTTCTTGCCAAGCACGCGGCGCGAGCTGTCGCCGCGGCCAATGCCGAGTTGCATGCGTCCGCCGGAGACCAGATTCAATGTCGCGAACAGGCTGGATGTAACGGTGATGTCGCGCACGGCGGGATTGGTCACGCAGGGCCCGAGGCGCATTTTTTTGGTGTTGGCCGCCATCAGCGTGAGTAGCGGATAGGGCTCCAGCCAGAGGACGTGCGAATCGAAGACCCATCCGTAATCAAAGCCCGCGGCTTCGGCTTGGCGCGTGAGGGCCAGGATGCGCTCGACTCTCATGTCGGGCTTGATGGTAATGCCGAAGTGCATGAACCGCTCCTTCTGCGAGGTAGAAATCCACCGTCGAAGGTGGGCAGTTTAGCATAAAATCTCAACTTCGCTCCGCAGGAGAAAACATCGTCATGGGATTCGACACCATCATTACGAATGGCCGCGTGGTCACGGCTACTGACACCTACACGAGCGACGTCGCAATCACCCAGGGCAAGATTACCGCCATTGGACAGAATCTGCCGCGGGAAAACGCGGGCAAGATTATTGACGCCGCCGGCAAGTATGTTTTTCCGGGCGGAATCGATGTGCATACTCACCTCGACATGCCGTTTGGCGGAACGACCAGCGCCGACGATTTTGAAACGGGCACGCGCGCGGCTGCTTTCGGCGGGACCACCACGCTGATTGATTTTGCGATCCAATACAAAGGCCAGACGCTGCGCACCGCGTTCGATGCCTGGATGCAAAAGGCGTCCGGCAAGGCGGTTACCGATTACGCATTCCACTGCATCATCACCGATCTTGGAACAGCGCAACTTGAGGAGATGAACGCGCTCGTGCGCGAGGGCGTCACGAGCTTCAAACTCTTCATGGCGTATCCGGGCGTGTTCATGCTCGATGATGCCAGCATCTTTCGTGCGCTGCGCGCAACGAGCAAGAACGGCGGGCTGGTCTGCATGCACGCGGAAAATGGCGGCGCGATTGATGTGATCGTGCAGCAGGCGCTGGCGGAGGGAAAGAAGGCGCCGAAATATCACGCACTAACGCGGCCGACTACTGCCGAAGCAGAGGCGGTGTCGCGCGCGATTGCTCTGGCAGAGATGGCGGGAGCGCCGGTGTACATCGTCCATTTGAGCTGCAATGATGCACTTGAGAAAGTTCGCGAGGCGCGAGATCGCGGGCTGCCCGTCTATGCCGAGACTTGTCCGCAGTACTTGTATCTCTCGCTGGAGAACATGGACGCGCCGGGGTTTGAGGGCGCCAAGTACGTGTTCAC
This sequence comes from uncultured Acidobacteriota bacterium, assembly GCA_963799305.1. Lineage (GTDB taxonomy): Bacteria > Acidobacteriota > Terriglobia > Terriglobales > Acidobacteriaceae > Acidiflorens. The sequence continues at coordinate 260,405 of CAWCWX010000015.1, forward strand.
GCCGCCGCTGCGGGAGAAGTGGAATCAGGAAAAACTTTGGAACGGGTTGAAGCGGGATCATCTGCAGGTTGTTTCCACCGACCACTGTCCGTTTTGTTTTAAGGAGCAGAAGGAGATGGGGAAGGACGACTTCACGAAGATTCCCAACGGCGGGCCGGGGATCGAACACCGCATGAGCTTGATCTACTCCGGCGGCGTGGCGCAGGGGCGGTTCAGCGTGAACCGGTTTGTGCAACTTGTGGCAACGGCTCCGGCGAAGTTGTTTGGGTTGTATCCGCGAAAGGGAACGATTGCGGTGGGGAGCGATGCCGATTTGGTCGTGTTCGATCCCGAGAGGAAACACACGATCAGCGCGAAGACCCATCATATGCGGGTCGATTATTCGATGTTTGAGGGAATTGAGGTTACGGGGATGCCGGACGTTGTGCTGGCGCGCGGTCGGGTTTTACTGGAGGGGGATAAGTTTTTAGGGCGCGCGGGAGCGGGAGAATTTGTAAAGAGGGGTTTGTATACCCAACAGTAGATCAACCGAAAGGATTGAAGAGTTTCCAAGGAAAGGGTCTCGGGCTAGACCTCACGTGCCAAAGCCCGCTCTCCAGGGGTGTCCTAGTCGCAGCGGTGAACCGCCGCGCCACCCACAATGCAAGCCTGCTCGCCAGACGTAAGCGGATCCTATTTCTTATCGCCTTGCTCGACGAAATACTTTCCCGTCTCTCCGGCAGAGAAGTAGCGCGAGGTCACGGTCTTTTTGCGGGTGAAGAATTCGACAGCATCCCAGCCGTGAACGTGCAGGTCGCCGAACATGGAATCCTTCCATCCGGAGAACGGGAAATACGCGGGCGACGCGGCGACGCCGATGTTGACTCCGACCATGCCCACTTCAACGCGGCGGCTGTACTCGCGGACGGCAGCGCCGTTTTCGGTGAAAATCGAAGTGCCGTTGCCGCGCGGATCGCGGTTGACCAGGTCGATGGCTTCGTCGAGAGTGTCCACGTGCATCACGGAGAGGACGGGGCCAAAAATTTCGTCGGTGGCGGCGCGCATTTGCGGTTTCACTTTGTTCAGAATCGTGGGGCCGACAAAATTTCCGCCCGCCGGCGCACGCTTCGGATGACGGCCATCGACGAGCAACTCGGCGCCTTCTTTTACTCCGGTTTCAATCGCTGCGTGAATGCGATCGCAGGATGCGCTGGAAATCACCGGGCCGAGACTGGACTTTGGGTCGGTGCCGTCGCCGGCGATCAGTTTTTCTGCCTCCTCTTTCAGCCGGCCCATGATTTTTTCTTGCGCGGCTCCTACGGTGACGAGCACGGAGCCGGCCATGCAGCGTTGGCCGGCATTGCCGAAGGCGCTGCTTAAAACATTGGAAACGGTTTTGTCGACCACGGCGTCGGGCATCACGATCATGTAATTCTTCGCGCCGCCCAGAGCCTGGACGCGCTTGCCGTTTTCGGCAGCGCGGCGGTAAATATACTTCGCGGTGGTCACAGAGCCGACAAACGATATGGCGCGGATTCCGGGACTATCGAGAATGGCATTTACGGCATCATGCGCACCGTGCACGATGTTGACGACTCCAGGCGGCAAGCCAATGTCGTGGAGAATGTGGCCGATCCGTTCCGCCGTGAGGGGCACCTGCTCGGATGGCTTCAGGACAAACGTGTTGCCGCAGACGATGGCAAAGGGCAGGAACCACATCGGCACCATTGCAGGAAAATTAAACGGAGTAATGGCGGCGCACACGCCGACCGACTGGCGAATGGTTTCCGAGTTGATCCCTCGGGCCACGCCTTCGAGCACACGGCCTTGCATGGTCATCGGCGAGGCGCATGCTACCTCGATGACTTCAATGGCGCGGGAGACTTCGGCGCGGGCATCGGAAAGGACTTTGCCGCCTTCTTGCGTCACCGATGCGGCGAGCTCGTCAATGCGTTTGCGGAATTGTTCGCGGAGGGCGTAGATAAATTCCGTGCGCTCGCCGATGGAGCGGGAGCGCCAGTCCGGCCAGGCGGCGCTGGCGGCAGCGACGGCGGCTTCCACATCGTCGCGGCCCGACAAGGGGGCACGAGCGAGAACGTCTCCATTGGCGGGATTCGTTACGTCGACGAAGGCAGAGACTTTCGCGGAAACCCAGCGTCCGCCGATATAGTTCTGAAGGATGCGCGCGGGAGAGCCCGCAATTGCTACCGGCGCGGTATCTTCCTGCGTCAGAGTTTTGCTTTGGGATGTCATGATGGCCTCGCTTAATGCACTCGCTCAATGAATCTTTCCATGAGCAGAACCTTGTCGACGTTGTCGACTTCGATGAGTTTCACTTCGATTACTTCGTTCATCGTGGTTTGAACCGTACGGCCGATGAAGGTGGCTTCGATCGGGAGTTCGCGGTGGCCACGATCAATGAGCACGAGTAGTTGTACTCGACTCGGGCGGCCGTGGAGGAAGAGCGCGTCCATGGCGGAGCGAATGGTGCGTCCGGTGAACAGCACATCGTCGATGAGGACGATCTTCTTGTCTCCGATGGAAAAGCCGATTTCCGATTTCTGCACTACCGGTTTGGGGCCGAGCGTGGAAAGGTCGTCGCGGTAGAAGGTGATATCGAGTGTGCCAACGGGAACGGGAACCTTCTCCCGCTGCCGGATGATTTTCGCCAGCCGTTCGGCCAGCGGTACGCCGCGGCGGCGAATTCCCACCAGGCCCAGATCGCCCACTCCGCCGCTTTTTTCGAGGATTTCATGAGCCAAGCGCACCAGGGTGCGTTCCATTTCCGAAGCGGACATCAGTTGCGTCTTCTCGCGCAAGGTGGCTTTGGGGGGGGCGATCTTTGTGCTCATGCGCAAATTGTGCCTCGAAGGGTGCCAGATTTCAGGTCTGGAAATGTCTCGCAGTAGCCGCGCTGTCCTGATTGCTTGCGACCTAGTGCCTTGAATGTAGTGGAGTCCCGACTTGGAGGTCAAGCGGCGGTCGCGATCGACAGAAACGTTGCACATTGGCTCCCGCTGGTTATATACATGTTCGCGCGGACTGCGCTCGGGATTCTCGAATGCGCAGATTTTTGCCGCTCAGATTTCAGGAGACCTTGCCCATGAAGAAACGAAGCAACCGCAATTGCATGTACGTCAGTCTTATCGCGCTCCTGCTCCTCGCAGGGTTCGCCGCCGTGCCGGTCTGCCTCGCGCAGGAGCACAAGGCGATCAATGTCTCCTCCAACCGCAATCTTCCGTTCAGCGATGGCGTCGTCGCCGGCAACACTTTGTATATCGCGGGACAGGAAGGCACCGACGACCAAAGCAAGCTTGTAGCCGGCGGCATCACGCTCGAGACCAAACAGGCACTGGACAATATCCAGAAAGTGGTCAAAGCGGCGGGCTTCGAAATGAAGGATATCGTTTCGGTCACGGTGTATCTGGCCGACATTCGCGAGTTTGGCGATATGAATAAGGTCTACCGGGAATTCCTGCCGGACCCAAAACCGGCGCGCGCTACGATTCAGGCCGTCGCTTTGGTGAATAATGCTCGCATTGAGATTTCGGCGATTGCGGTCAAGCAGAAGTGATGGGCGGAGTTTCGTATCGGTAGAGACGGGCTTGCCCGGTCTCAGCCGCGGCCAGCGATTCCGCAACCGGCGGAGACGCGGCAATAATAATCGGAGAAATCATGGACCGTAGGCGCGCACTATTACACCTCGCACTTCTCGCCACCCTCATCCCTTTCGCGACAGCTGCCGACAGTCACGCCGAGAAGTCCTATCTCGTTTATGTCGGAACTTACACGGGGCCGGCGAGCAAGGGCATTTATGCGCTTCGTTTCGATCCGGTATCCGGAAAATCGACGCCGCTCGGCCTGATGGCGGAAACTACCAACCCGTCTTTTCTGGCGATTGACCCCTCCCATCACTATCTGTACGCCGTCAATGAGGTGCAGGACTACAAGGGAGAGAAAAGCGGCGCCGTCAGCGCCTTCGCAATTAACCGCGAGAGCGGGAAGCTCACGTTCCTGAACCAAGTCTCTTCGCACGGAGCGGATCCCTGCTATCTCACGGTCGATAAAACGGGGAAATATGTTCTGGTGGCGAATTACACGGGCGGCAGCGTGGCTACCTTTCCTGTGCTTCCGGATGGCCGGCTGGGAGAGGCTTCGGCTGTGGTTCAGCATAGCGGCCACGGTCTCGACCCGACGAGGCAGGAAGGGCCGCATGCGCACGAGATCCAGTTGACTCCGGACAACCGTTTTGCGATTGCCGCCGATCTGGGCCTGGATGAGCTGGTCGTATATCACTTCGACTCAGCGAAGGGGACACTTACCGCTAACGATCCTCCGTTTGGGAAAGTCGATCCGGGAGCGGGCCCGCGCCACTTTCTTTTTTCGCGCAACGGGAAATTCGTTTTTGTATTGAATGAGATGGGCGGAAGCATCACCACGTTCGCTTTCGATGCGCATACGGGCGCGTTACGCAAACTGCAAACCGTTTCCTCCTTACCCAAAGATTTCAAGGGTGAGAATACTTCCGCGGAAATCGTGGGCGACGCTCCGGGAAAGTTTCTTTATGCATCGAATCGAGGGCCGGACGACATCGCGGTATTCGCCATCGATCCGGCGAAAGGAGGGCTCCAACTTATGGAGCACGTCCCGACCAAAGGCAAGGAGCCGCGTAACTTTGCCATCGACCCGACGGGAAAATATCTCTACGCGGCGAATCAGGTATCGAACAATATCGTGGTGTTCCGGATCGATCCCAAGACCGGGCGCCTGACTGATACCGGTCAGGTGCTGGAGGTAACGGCGCCAGTGTGTCTCGTTTTTCTGGCGGCCGAATAATTTTGGAGAAATCATGCGTTTCCTGACTCTGGGCCTGCTCATTCTCGCGGCGTCGACCGTAGTTGCTCAACAATACGATCTCGTGATCCAGGGCGGACGCGTGCTCGACCCTGAGACGGGGCTCGACGCCGTCCGCAACGTCGGGATCAACGGAGGAAAGATCGCGCGGATTTCCGCCGATGCTTTGGGCGGCAAGAGAGTAATCGCCGCGGGTGGACTAGTGGTCGCACCGGGATTCATCGATCTTCATCAGCACGGGCAGGATCTGGAAAGCCAGCGGGTCAAGGCGTTTGACGGTGTCACGACGGCGCTCGAAATGGAAATCGGAGTGCCGGACGTCGCTCAGTTCCTGAAAGTGAAAGAAGGCAACTCGCTGATCAACTACGGCACGGCCGCGAGCCACGTCGCAGCGCGTGCCCTGGTGTTTGGAGCGCCGCTAGGGGGCGCGACAATTACAACCCATGCCGGAATCCCAGATATCCTGCCCAAGAGCGGGCCTGCTACCGACCAGCACGCGACTGCCGAGCAGATGGAAGCGATCAAGAAGCGTCTGCGGTCGGAACTCGACGCCGGCGGACTGGCGATTGGCATGGGAATTCAATACACGCCGGGAGCGACTCGCCACGAAGTGATTGAAATGTTCCGTCTGGCCGCCGAGCGCAACGTTCCTGTGTATACGCACGTCCGCAGTTTTGGCCGGATCGAACCGGGCTCTGGAATTGAAGCGATCAGCGAGGTCATCGGAGCGGCTGCCATAACCGGCGCATCGCTGCACATTGTGCACATCAACAGCAGTTGCGGAGCCGACTCGCCGGAGTGCTTGTCCATGGTGGCAGGAGCGCGCGCCCGCGGCCTGGATGTAACGACAGAGGCGTACCCGTACATCGCGGGCATGACCTCCATTAATTCGGCGTTATTCAATCCCGGATGGAAGGAAAAGTTAGGGATCGACTATAGCGATCTCGTGCTCCCCGACACAGGCGAACACCTCACCAAGGAGCGTTTCGAGGAGTTGCATAACTCTCCCATCACCCGCGCGATCCTGACGTTCTCTAACACGCAGGAACTCGTGGACAAAGTCATTCCTCATCCCCTGGTGATGATCGCCAGCGACGGCGCCATCGGGCATCCGCGAAACGCCGGGACCTACGCCCGCGTGTTGGCGCAATATGTTCGAGAGAAACAGTCACTGACGTTGATGGATGCGATCCGCAAGATGACGCTCATGCCGGCGCAAGTGCTGGAGCGATCTACGCCCGCCGGCCACGCGAAGGGACGCTTGCAGGAAGGCGCCGACGCCGACATTGTGGTATTCGATCCGGCGACGATCGCGGATCGGGCGACGTTCAAATCTCCGATGGAGCCCAGCGTCGGGCGTGCAGTATCTCGTGGTCGGCGGCACTCCGCTCATCGACCAAGGCAAGCTGGTTACGGGCGTGTTTCCGGGACGGGCGCTGCTTCCGCATTAAGCGGGGGAGCCAGCAAAAGGCGCACCTTCGGACGTAAATCGTGAGTCGATCTAAATTCGTTAACGGCACGGCTAAAGCCGTGCCCTCCCGAAACTCCTGATTCGCTCCTCATTTCAAACTTTGCCATCACCCGGCCACCCGTTTTCGTTGACCTGCTTCACGTCCCGCCTTACCATGACGGCACCTGCATGATCGGCAAAACCGTTTCCCACTATCGCGTCATCGAGAAGCTTGGTGGCGGCGGCATGGGAGTGGTATACAAGGCCGAGGACACGGAACTCGGCCGTCTGGTGGCGCTCAAATTCCTGCCGAGTGGGGTGACACGCGATCCTCTAACGCTGGAACGATTCCGTCGTGAAGCGCGTTCGGCCTCCGCCCTGAATCATCCCAACATTTGCACGATTCACGAGATTGGACAGCACGAGAGCGAATCTTTCATCGTGATGGAGTTGCTCGAAGGCGTCACGCTGCAGGACCGGATTGCCGGCAGGCCCCTGCCGATCGACCAAACTCTGGAGTGGGCGATTCAACTCACCGACGCTCTTGAGGCGGCGCATTCGCAGGGCATCGTTCACCGCGACATTAAACCGGGGAACATCTTCGTTACCCCGCGCGGGCAGGCAAAGATTCTGGATTTCGGACTCGCCAAGAAATCGGAGGCACCATGGGCCGGCGCCATGGCCGCGGCGAATGTGCGGACGGCCAGCCTGCCGGAAGAACACTTGACTAGTCCGGGCGCCGCTGTGGGAACCGTGGCGTTCATGTCTCCCGAGCAGGCGCGAGGCCAGGAAATTGACGCGCGCTCCGATCTTTTTTCCTTTGGATCGGTTCTGTACCAGATGGCAACTGGAAGGCCGCCGTTCATGGGCGGGACCGCGGCAATCATCTTCGATGGCATCCTGCGCGAGACGCCGACGCTACCGTCAAAACTCAACCCCGAAGTTCCACCCGAACTGGAAAGGATCATCGGCAAGGCGCTGGAGAAGGATCGCGAGGAAAGGTATCAGACGACTCGCGACTTGCTGGCCGACCTGAAGCGGTTGCGGCGGCAGATTGTTTCGGGAGCAAGTAGTGGATCGGGACAGAAGGCGTACGCGCCGGCTGTTCCAAGATCGACACGAGCCTACTGGATCGCGGGACTGGCCGGGGCGATCGCGCCGCTCATCCTGTTCCTGTTTGCGCGTCCGACCATTCCTGATCCGAAGGTCATCCGCTTCAGCAAGCTTACGAACACGGCCGGTTTCAAGGATTGCCCGTATTCCGCGGGAAATCTTGTGTACTTCATACAGCGGGACGATCCTTATGGCCGCGGAACCTTGATGCAGCTGTCCGCTGCCGGCGGAGACCCTCTGCCAATTCCCAATTCTCTGGGATCGATCTCAGTCATTGACATCTCAACCAGTGGCACCGAGTTATTAGCTGTGCAGGACCGCGACAGCACCCAAGAGCTTCCCCTGTGGATCCTTCCGGTTCCCAGTGGCTCACCACGGCGGGTGGGAGAGGTGCTGGCGCACGACGCCAGCTTTTCTCCCGATGGTGACAGCATTGCCTATACGAATGGAAATGACCTCTTCGTGGCAAAAACGGATGGTTCTGGGGCGCGCAAGATCGTATCCGCTTCCGACAGCGTCGATTCCCCGAACTGGTCGCTTGACGGTAGCCACTTGCGTTATCGGAATGGGTCCTCCAACAGCCGAGGTGGTACGTTTTGGGAAGTAAGCGTGGATGGTAGCAACCCCCATCCTCTGTTCCCGGGCACCGGAGGTTTATGCTGCGGGGCCTGGACTTCAGACGGCCGCTATTTTCTTTTCACTTCAAGAAGGGCCGGGGAAGAGGGCATCTGGGCCCTGCGAGAGAAGAGTGGATGGTTTCGACGAAGTAGCGGCAAGCCCGTTTTGTTGTCGACAGGCCCTTTGAACTACATTTGCGACGTTCCGAGCCGGGCGGGGAAACAGATATTTGTGACCGGGGAGCAGGCTCAGGCGGAGTTGAATCGCTACGATGCGACCTCGGGAAAATTTGTTCCGTTTCTCGGCGGGATGTCGGCCGAGAACGTAAGCTTTTCGCGCGACGGTCGATGGGTCGCGTACGTCACTTACCCCGAGGGAGACGTGTGGCGCGCAAAAGTGGACGGAAGCCAGAGGCTCAAACTAGCGAGTGGGGTGCGCGCTATATTGGTGGATTGGTCGCCGGATGGGAAGCAAATCAGTTTCGTGGCCCGGCAGCCGACGGTCACGCTCCATCTGATTTCCGCGGATGGCGGGGCGCTCGAATCGCTACCCATGGGCGATTCTCCGACCCTGGCGCACTCGTGGTCTGCGGACGGAAATACGATGGTCTTGGGAGAGTGGATCGGCACCAAGGCGCCAGTCCTGAGATTCCTCGACCTCAAGACCAGGCAGGTATCCATCGTGCCGGGGTCGGAGGGTCTGATCTACCCGATCTGGTCGCCCGATGGCCGCTACATAGCCGCCGATGCCGATGGCGGCCCCCGCAATGGCGCTTGGATTTATGACGTGTCCACTCATGAATGGAAGAGATTACCTCTTGTGGATTACAACTACTGGATCTGGTCGCACGACAGCAAGTACATCTACTACGACGTCGCGACCGGCGACCATCCCACGGCCATGCGACTGCGCGTGACCGACTACAAGATTGAGAAAGTTGCCGACCTTACTGACGTCCGCCGGGTGCAGGGTGCATTTGGAGTATGGTTCGGATTAGGCCCAGGCGATGCTCCTCTGTTACTGCGTAATACCGGGAACCAGCAGATCTACGCCATCGATTGGGACGCGCCGTAGAGTGGCTGGGGCCGGAATCGGAAAAACACCAAGGGCAAATTCAGTCTTCCACTCTCATCGTACAAAATCGGTTTTGTAGAGCCTTCTTCCTTTACCCAGCCCGACCTTCCCGCGTATAATCCGGCCCGCATCCTTTCTTATGGAGTAATGATGATCGCCATGCGGCGTTGCGGACGGTGGGGAGTTCTGGCCGTTCTGTTTGTGCTATCGGTTTCCGCTCTGGCCGCGCCGCCTACGGCAGTCCCTCTTGATTCGGGCTGGCGTTTTCACGCGCTGAATGACAAAGGCCATCCGGGAGTGGAGCAATGGCACCCCGCCGACGTTCCCGGCGTGGTGCAGACGGATCTGCTGAACAACAAGCTGATTCCCGACCCGTTTTATCGTGACAACGAAAAATCTTTGCAGTGGATCGGCCTGACCGACTGGGAATACCAGACGGAATTCGACGTCGACGCCGCTACTCTTGCGCGCGGCCACGTTGACTTGCACTTCGCCGGACTCGACACCTATGCCGACGTCTACCTGAACGACGCCGAGATTCTGAAAGCGGACAACATGTTCCGCTCCTGGCGTGTCCCAGCGAAAGACCGGCTGCATGCGGGCAAGAACACGCTGCGCATCGTGTTTCATTCGCCGATCATGCTGATGATGCCGAAAGTGAAGGCGATGGCCGTCCGGCTGCCCACGGTGGGGCAGGTGCAGATCGTCAGCGAGGAAGGGATCGCGACTGATCCTTATACACGCAAGGCTCCTTACAACTACGGCTGGGACTGGGGTCCGCGCTATATCACCGAGGGGATCTGGGGGCCGGTGAAACTGATGGCGTGGGACGATCTGCGCATCGACAACTTCCATATCCGGCAGCAGAATGTTTCGAAAGACGAAGCGGAGTTGGCGGCTGAGTTCGACATCGTGGCTAGCAAGAGTGGAGACGTGACGCTCACCGTCGAGCAGGACGGTGCGAACGGGAAAAAAGTGCCGGCCGCAAGCCAGTCGGTCCTGCTTGACGCAGGCTCGAACCACGTCACCTTGCCTTTTCGGGTTGCGAATCCGAGTCTCTGGTATCCCAACGGCTACGGCCCGCAGACACTTTATAAATTCTTCGCGACGCTCTCCGCCGGCAAAGGCAAGAAGGCGGAGGTCGAAGACCGAGCCGAACTCCGCACTGGCCTGCGTTCCCTCGAACTGCGCCGCCAGCCCGATCAGTGGGGTAAGAGCTTTACTTTCGTCGTCAACGGCATCCCCGTGTTTGCCAAGGGCGCGGACGTAATTCCCTTTGACAGCTTTATGACGCGTGTTACGCCGGCGCAGCATCGCCAGATTCTTCAGGCGGCGCGCGACGCGCACATGAATATGATCCGGCATTGGGGCGGCGGTTATTACGAGACTGACGACTTTTACGATATCTGCGACGAACTCGGAATCATGGTGTGGCAGGACTTCATGTTCGGCGGTGCCATGGTTCCGGGAGACCTCGCCTTCCAGGAAAACGTCCGGGCGGAAGTGACGGAGCAGGTAAAGCGGCTGCGCGATCATCCCAGCATTTCTTTGTGGAGCGGCAATAACGAGGTGGAAACCGGTTGGCGCTACTGGGGCGACCGGCTGTACTTCAAAGAAACGCTGAACCCACAGCAGCGAGAACGCGTGTGGCAGGATTATGTCGTCCTGTTCCACGACATCATCAAGAGTGTGGTCGCTGAAAATGGCGCGCCGGTGCCGTACTGGCCGAGTTCACCGTCCGCCAATTTCGAAGACGATCCAGGCGGCCAGCGCAATGGCGACATGCACTACTGGTCCGTGTGGCACGCGCTCGAACCGATCTCGGAATACACCCACCAGTTTCCGCGTTTCATGTCGGAGTACGGATTCCAGTCTTTCCCCGACCTCGCAACCGTCCACAAATTCACCGAGCCGCAGGATCTCGACATCATTTCGCCGGTGATGCAGGAGCATCAGAAGAACGTCGGCGGCAACGAGCGCATCCGCACATACGTACTCCGCGAGTACCGCGAGCCCAAGGACTTCGAATCGTTTCTCTACGTCGGCCAGGTGATGCAGGCGGAGGCGATCAAAGTCGGGGCGGAACATCTGCGGCGGCAACGGCCGCGCACCATGGGGTCGCTCTACTGGCAACTAAACGATTGCTGGCCGGTGGCCTCATGGTCGAGCATCGACTACTACGGACACTGGAAGGCGCTGCATTATTACGCGCGCCGTTTCTACGACGACCTGCTGGTCTCGCCCTGGGAGGACAACGGCACTCTGTCTGTCTATGTTGTTTCCGATAAAGTGCAACCTTCCGACGTCGAGTTACGTATACGAGTCATGGACTTTCAGGGGAAAACCATTATCGAGAAGACACAGACGGTGACCGTGCCTGAACTGTCGAGCAAGGTCTATGCCAGTTTTTCGCGGCAGGAATTGCTGAAAGACACAGACGCGCAGCACGCCTTCGCTGTGGTCGACCTGATGCAGAGTGGCAAGGTTGTCTCCCGCAACGTGTGGTTGTTTGATCGCGTCCGCAATCTCGCCCTTCCCACCCCCTCGATTCAGGCGGAAGTGACGGGCAACAACGGCGACTACGCGCTGCGGTTGCAATCGGCGGTGTTGGCAAAGCATGTTTACGTCAGTTTTGGGGACCGTGAAGTCGGTGTCTCCGACAACTACTTCGATCTGCTCCCCAACGAGCCCGTCATTCTTCAACTGAAGAGCAAAGCGAGTCTCGATGAGATCAGGCAATCGATGAAAGTGCGGAACATAACGGACGCATTCACGGTAGAAGCGGCAAAGTAGGCAGTCGCTGTCGATGTCTGGGCTAGAGTTCAAGTAGGCTAAAGGTAAAAATCACGGAGAGGTCTGCGATCGTCGCGGAGCATGTCTAAAGGGAAGAACTCTCGACTAAGTTCCGCGGGGGCAGTTACTCTGCGGGCTGTGGCGGAACACGTTGGCCTGGCGCCCGGCACCGTGTCCGCGGTATTGAATAATGCGCCCTCGGCGCGTTCCATCCCGGAGCATACCCGGCAGCGGATTCGAGCGGCCGCGCAGGAACTGAAATACCGCCCCAACTTTCTTGCCCGCTCCTTGCGCAAACAGCGCACGTACACGGTGGGACTTATTCTTGAGGAGATCGGTGATTCCTACGGGTCTGGGGTCATCAGCGGGGTAGAGGCCTACCTGCGACAGCATGATTATTTTTTCCTCACGGTGATTCATCGCCACGACGCAGCCATGCTGCGCAATTATTCCCAACTTCTACTGGAGCGCGGGGTAGAAGGTTTCGTTACCGTCGATACGAGTTTTCAGGAGCCACCGCCACTGCCCACCGTGTGTGTGGCCGGCCACCGCGCGCTGCAGGGTGTGACCAACATCGTCCTCGATCAGGAGCAGGGCGCCCGAGTAGGCCTGGAGCACTTGTATCAACTGGGACATCGGAAGATTGCGTTCATGAAGGGCCAGCCTTTCAGTTCCGACTCGGAGGACCGCTGGAAGGCCATTTGCAACGTGGCGCAGGAACTGGGACTGACGATGGACCCCGACCTGATCCTCCACCTCGAAATCGACGACCCTTCCCCCCAGTTGGGATATCCATACGCCAAACAACTGCTGGCCCGCAAGAAGCCCTTTACCGCGCTATTCGCCTACAACGACATTGCCGCCATCGGATCGATCCGCGCTTTTCAGGAAGAAGGCCTCAGGGTTCCGCAGGATGTCTCCGTGATGGGTTTTGACGATATCCCGTGGGCCGCATTCAACACCCCCAGCTTGACGACAGTCCGGCAGCCGCTCGTCAAGATGGGCCAGATCGCCGCCGAGACCGTAATTGGCATGATCGAGGAGAGCAGCCAACCTCCCGCCGAAATTGCCATAGAACCGACGCTGGTGGTGCGGGAATCCACCGGGGCGGCCCCGATCCCGTAAGTTGAGTCATGCGACTGCTTACACCATTCGCGCGACCCATCGATCTTCGTGGCCCCGTTGCAGAGCGCCCGTTTGGGCGACTGCCACCGACAGAAGCGCAGTCACCACCAGGAACGCAACGGCAAGAAATCGATGCACACAAGTGTCTCCTGACGGAATTATTGGGTCGAAGACGGAATGTGTCTTTTCTGGCCCTTCGTCTTCAGGGAATCGTCACGGTGGTTGCGGTGCCCCAGGGTCCGGGAGACTGGAAGTCAACGCTGCAACCGCTGTTACCTCCGCCGCCGTTTAAGTTGCATCCCGCACCATCACGAACATAGAACTCAAGCTGGTAGGTGCCGGGCGCGACTCCGGTGATGGGTACCGATATGGACCCATTGCCTTGCAGGTCCGTCGTTATAACGCCGACTTCGACCTCGGCGGCCGTCTTGGTGACGTTCTGTCGCGTCAGAGTGAAGCAACCGCCGCCTCCCCCGTCGACAGGAAATTGTCCGAAAGTGGCGGGGAATGTGTTGCAAAAGAAGTTCAGCGCAACCTGGTAGAGCTTGCTGGGAGATGCGCCCACCAGTTTGAAAACGACGGTGACCTTGTGGGTGCCCGGCGTCCATTTCACGGTGCTCTTGGCGAGATTGAGCGGCTCGCCGAACTTGTCCCAGCCCGTCGTAAAGTGCTGAATCGTGGCCGTGGCTGGAGCCACGGGAGAAATATCCTCGGTTTGGGCCTCGCTTACCCCGAGGACAAGAAGAGCAACGATAACAGTGAATAATAGATCCCGATATTGCATAGGGTTCCTCCTTGGTTAATTGGTTGCTGCCCGCGATTTGCTACTTCGAACTGACTCGTGATGACAGCCCGGCGAACGCCGACCATACGGGGCAATCGCCACCCAACTTCGGCACCCACAGGTTGACGGCAATGACAATCTCCGGGTGTTTCTGTCTAGAAGACCCTTGGGAAACGGTAAGCGCTTAGGGCTCTGCGAGTTGCAGACCCCGGTCTGTGAGGACAATTTGACATTGCCGCGGCGCTGGGGTCTTGAGGAATTTCTGATTTTTGTTTGATAGAATCCTGAGCATTCCTGTCCCCCTCCAGGGCCGCTACTCGGACAACTAACCGATGCCCTCCACGTTCGAATTCAACGATTTTCGTCTCGAGACCGGCGAACGACGGCTGCTGCGCAACGGAAGCGCCGTCCCGCTCGCTCCCAAGGTGTTCGATACGCTGGTGGCTTTGGTGGAAAATCCAGGTCGCCTCATGTCGAAGGACGAGCTCATGCAGCGGCTCTGGCCTGATACGTTTGTGGAAGAAGTCAGCCTCGCGCAAAACATTTCACAGCTCCGCAAAGCCCTGGGCGAGCCCGCCGGAGACGCACAGATCATTCTGACAGTCGCGAAGCGCGGCTACCGGTTTGTGGCGCCGGTGCGGGTGGTGTCTAACGGGCAGCCTGCAGCGATCACCGAGCCCGATCCGGCGCCAGAACCACCTCCAAAAGGCGCGTCGATGGAGATTGTGCCGAAGTCGCGGAGGATCGTGTGGAATGTGGTTGCTGGAGTAGCTGTGGTGGTCGCGGTGGTTGCAGCGATTCTGTTTTTTCAGCGCAACGGAAAAGAGAGCGCGGCCCACGCCATTGGCTCGATCGCTGTCTTGCCGCTCGCGAATCTGTCCGCTGATCCGTCACAGGAATTTTTTGCCGATGGCGTCACCGACGATCTGATCACCGAACTGGCGCGCATTCGCGCTCTGCGGGTGATCTCCCGGACTTCGGTGATGCAGTACAAGGGAACGCGGAAGACGCTGCCTGAAATCGCGCGCGAGCTGAAAGTGGACGCCATCGTGGAAGGAACCGTTTCCCAGCGCAATGGGAATTTGCACATCACCGCGCAACTGGTGCAGGCGGCGCCGGAGCAGCACATCTGGGCGGAAACGTACGAGCGTCCGCTGAGCGATGCGCAGAATCTGCAATCCGAGATCGCGCGAGAGATCGGAGCTGCGGTTCGCGCCACCATGACCCCGGAGGAGCAGGCGCGGATGCGCCGTTCGCGCGCCACCAATTCCGAAGCCAACCTGCTCTACTTGAAGGGTCGCTATTTCTGGAACAAGCGTACGGTCGAGGGGGTAAGAGAAAGCGAAACATATTTTCACCAGGCGATCGCGCGTGACCGCGATTTTGCGCAAGCCTACGTCGGTCTTTCCGACGCCTACATCTTCGAAGGCGGCTGGGGCATGGAGCCGGCTACAACCGTCCTGCCCCAAGCCGAACAGGCCGCGCGCCAGGCTCTGGTCCTCGATCCTGAAAATGCCGAGGCACACGCCGCGCTGGGCCTGATCGCGATGAACTACGAATGGAACTGGGGGAAAGCGGAACGCGAATACAAGACGGCGCTGGCATTGAATCCGAATGACGCCTTAGCCCACCATTGGTATGGCGAATATCTAGCGGCGCAAGGACGTTTCGACGAGGGTTTGGCGGAACTGGGTCGCGCCGAGGCGCTGGATCCACTTTCTGTCGCGATTCAAGCCGATCGCGGAAAAATTCTGTACTTCGCCCGACGCTACGACGAAGCCATCCCGCAACTGCACAAGACGCTTGAGATGGATCCCGGGTTCATGAATTCCTACCATTGGCTGTTGCAGTCCTATTTTGCAAAGGGGATGGAGCCCGAAGCGCAAGCGACGCTCGATTCCATGCGGCAGGCGAGCGGTTCGTCGCCGGATTATTGGTCCAAGGTGAGCATGCTGAAGGCTAAAACAGGGCTGAAGCGACAAGCCCTTGGGATCATGCGCAAGATCGATGGGGCCACTCTCGCCGCTGACCCAGCCATGCCTCTGCAAGTGGAAATCGCGCTAGGCAGAACCGGGGAGGCTCTCGCCTGGATGGAAAAGTGTTACGCGGCACACTCTACAACCATGACGTCCCTTAAAGTGAATCCGGACTACGATCCCCTGCGCGGCGATCCACGCTTTGCCGGCTATCTGAAAAAAGTGGGATTTTCTAACTGAGATCGCGGTCCGAGCTAGGCCGGACGATGAGGGCCCGCCAGGAAACCGCCGTCTAACACCAGCGATTGGCCAGTCATGAAGGAAGCGCGGTCCGAACACATCCACACCACAGCCTCGGCGACCTCCAGCGGAGTTCCAAATCGGCCAAGAGGATGCAGGCCCTCGGCATAAGGCCGGATCTCCGGCCCGCCGAAAATCCTCTCGCCCATGGGGGTTTCGATCACCGCCGGACACACGACATTGACGCGAATTCCCAAGCCCGCGGTTTCAAGCGCCGCGGATTTCGTCAGCCCCATCACGCCGTGCTTGCTGGCACAGTAAGTGGCGAACCCTGCAGAACCGATCAAGCCCGCAACCGACGCCATGTTCACGATGGCTCCGCCGCCACCCTGCTTAATCATCTGCTGAATCTCGTACTTCAGGCAAAGCCACGTGCCTTTGAGATTGATGTCGATGGTGCGATCCCAATCTTCTTCGGCTTGTTCGACGATCGGGATCAGGTTTCCTTCGATCCCCGCATTATTGAACGCAATATCCAGTCGGCCAAACTTCTCC
The DNA here is from genome assembly GCA_963799305.1 of uncultured Acidobacteriota bacterium. Taxonomy (GTDB): domain Bacteria; phylum Acidobacteriota; class Terriglobia; order Terriglobales; family Acidobacteriaceae; genus Acidiflorens. The sequence continues at coordinate 276,966 of CAWCWX010000015.1, forward strand.
ACCGTTTTGCCTACGAGCGCCTGAACGTCGGCGGTCAACGAGACGTCGGTCTTCACAAACAGACCCTCGCCGCCAGCCGCACGGATCATATCGATGGTTTCCTGTCCCTCCACCTCGCGCCGGCCTGCAACCACCACCTTGGCTCCAGCCTTGGCAAAAAGGCTTGCCGCATCCCGGCCGATGCCCGAGGTCCCCCCAGTCACAATCCCAACTTTGCCGCGCAATTCCGTGCTCATGATTTCGCCTCGAAACGGATTCAATTCCTCTGGTGAGCTATTTGAAGTTGGTTCTGGAGGTGGCCCATCGCAGAATGATAATAACTGGCCACGCCCGCTAACCAGACCCAAATGGACCCAAGTTGTAGAAATTTCAAAAACTGGAAGTACGTTAATTCAATGATGGGATTGAGGTAATTGGTCGGGGAGAGAGGATTTGAACCTCCGACCCCCTGGTCCCGAACCAGGTGCTCTACCAGGCTGAGCCACTCCCCGACTGATAGCTCCATATTCTACTACACTTTGCGCTGCACCATCTTCGCCTTCGATTTGCCCGAAATAGAGCCATTGGGACTACGCCACGATTTTTCCCTGCAGTTGGCGCTAGAATTGAACGAAAACTGCACGCGAGAACCCGGTTTGAAAAATAGGCGTATCCACGTGCTGGTGTCGCTTGAGGCCGATGTGAATCCCACTTTCGTCCAAGCAAGTGGCCGAAGATCTAACCTGTAGAATCCTCTCGCATTCTTGCAGCTTGAGCTAGCAAACCCCTATTGTCGGCATTTCAAACTGACTCATCGCAGATTCCAACAAGTCAGTGGCTAACGGACAACGACAGCGCGACGGTACGGTTTACGCCACCAGAATTGCCGGTGATAGTGATAGTGAATTTAGTTGGAGGAGTTACGGACTCACCGCCACCTCCACAACCACTTATACAGCCAAGAGCCACGAGCAACAGCAGCAGCGCAACGGTAGACCGCCACTTTGCACTCCCAGCGGAAAGTGCTACGCAGATCCCAAGGAGTCCCAGTGTCGTCGTCCCAAGAAGAAGAGGAATTCTTGCAGGCGCGGGCGAGGCTGGTACTCCAGGAACGTCTTTTTTTGCATGCCCTGCCGCGACGGTGAGGTTTCCGACCGTCACGACGAACGCATATGATCCGCTGGCCGGAACGGTTGCCGGTGCAATGGAGCAACTCGATCCATTCGGAGCGCCGGTGCAATTGAGCGTGACCGTGCCATTGAACCCATTGATAGGCGTGACCTGAAGATCGTAGGTCGCGGTCTGGCCGGAACTGATCGTCGCAGACGTCGAGCAGTTGCCACCTGGCGGGCAATTGGCGCCAATCGCCGCCCCGAGCGAGAAGTCAATCGCGGCGCCGCTAAGAAGGACTACTTGTGTACCCCTCATTGCGTTGTCACTGATTGTAGCGGTACCAGTGCGCTGGCCTCCGGCGGTTGGAGCGAAGGTAACGCTGGCGAAGCAGTTGCCGGCGGTCGCGAGGACCAAACCACAGGTATTGGTTTGCGCGAAGTCACCGGTCGTGGCGATGCTCTGGATGTCTATGGGCAGGATGCCTGGATTGAAGAGCGTGAATTCCTGCGGTGCGCTTACAGTTCCCGCCAATTGAACAGGGAAAGTAAGCTGATTTGGACGCAGGGCCACAGCAGCACGGTTGAGGAATACCGAGACGCTCACCGCAAACTGATTGACCACGGCGACGTCCGGCCTTCGATCACCATCGAAGTCGGCGACTACTGACGGTCCCATGTCGAGCGTCGCGAAGTAATTTTTGTGAGTCGCGAAAGAGCCGCTGCCATCGCCGAACAGAACCGAGATGCCGTTCCCTGTTGCGATCAGGTCGGGACTCCCGTCTTCATCGAAGTCGCCGGCAGCCACTGACCGCGGACCTTGCACAGTTGCGAAATCAACTTTCGGTGCGAATGTCCCATCCCCATTTCCGAGAAAAGCTGAGATTGAGTCGCTGCCCGCGTTGGCCGTTGCCAAGTCTGGCTTGCCGTCGCCGTTGAAGTCGCTCGTAGCTAAAGCCACGGGCGAGACACCGGTGGCGTAGTCAAGGCCGGGCTGAAATGTGCCGTCGCCGTTCCCAATGAAGATTGTAAGGTCCTGAGAGTTACTACTTACAGTTGCCAGGTCCGGCTTGTGGTCTGCGTTGAAGTCGGCGACCAAAGCAGCGTTGCTGAGAAATGACGAAAACACGATGGGCGCCTGGAAGGTGCCGTCTCCGTTCCCCAGGAGTATGTCGACGCCGAATCCGATGATCGCCAGATCCAATTTTCCGTCCACGTTGAGATCTCCCGCGAGAATCTCACCCGGACTATTCTCAACCGGAAACGCGGAGCGCGGCTGGAAGGTTCCGTCCCCCGTGCCGATGAAGATCTGTACATTGTTGAGCACCGAGAGCGCGAACGCCGCCAAATCGGGGATGCCGTCTCCATTGAAATCACCGACTGCAATTCGCGGGGCTGCGCCCGGCCCGACATCAACAATGGGAGCGCTAAACGTCCCGTCGCCTTTGCCCAGTGCTACCGCGATTGATCCGGTTCCCTGTAACCCCATACTGAGGTCGAGTTTCCCGTCCCCATCAAAGTCAGCCGGTACAACTTCGGTTGGGTAGACTGGAGGCGACAATAGATCAGAAATTGAGCCGAGAGCGCCACGGCCGTCGCCTAAGAGAATGTTGACAGTGTTCGAATCCGGGTTAGGCACCGCCACGTCCGGCACGCCATCTCCGTTAAAATCGCCGGCGCTGAGGGAACCGGCAGCCATTCCCCCGAAATCTCGGTGCGGCTGAAATGTTCCATCCCCTTTGTTCAGCAAGACAGAGATGGTTCCGGAAACATTTGGACCGAAGCCGCCGGGTTGTGTACCCACTGCGAGGTCGGGATGGCCGTCACCATTCAGGTCGACGGACATGATGCTAGCCCCGATTCCAGCCAGTTCGTCGATTAGAGCGGGCGACTGGAACGTTCCATCGCCGTTGCCCTGCAGGATCGAGAGCTTATCGTCGAACTGGCCGACCGAGGCCAGGTCGAGTTTGCCATCTCCGTTCCAGTCGCCCGCCACAACAAATCTGGCATTGTCTCCGGGGTACTGCGTTGCGGGGCTAAACGTTCCGTCGCCGTGTCCGAGCAAGACTGCAACATCGCCCTCGGCAAGGGCGAGATCAAGTTTGCCGTCCCCGTTTAGATCAGCGGCTGCCACAGATTGCGGGGCGAAGTTTGTCGCATGGTCCAGGTGCGGCCGAAACGTACCGTCGCCCCGGCCGCGCAGAACGGACACGGATTGACCACCTGCATTCGCGACTGCCAGATCCAAATGCCCGTCGCCGTTGAAGTCGCCGGCATCCGCCGAAACAGGCGCGGCTTCTGTGTCGTAGTTCGCGGCAGAACTGAACGAACCATCTCCATTCCCGATCAGGATCGAAATCGTATTAGAGCCCACATTGGTGACGGCGATGTCTGGATTACTGTCCTCGTTGAAGTCAGCTACCAGTACGAAGGTTGGCTCGCTCTGAGTCCGATAGTCGACGGCACTTTGAAAGGTTCCGTCCGGCTTGCCGAGAAGAATCGAGACACTTCCATCAGAGAGGCAATCGGGCGCCGTTCCGCATTCATTAACCACGACCAGATCCACGATGCCATCACGGTTGAAATCGCCGGTGGCCACCCAGACAGGGCGCAAACCCGTCGCGAAGGAGGCATTGCTGAAGACATACTTCTGCGCTGACGCAGAAGTGATCATAAGGAAAACCACCATAATGCTAGCGATCGTGGCGAGGGCCATGGGCGCGGTTCCAGGTTTCGCGTGGTCATGCATTCCCTCCCGTGTTGCGCTAATTTTCGGTTGACACGTTCTATTCTGACGATGAAGTCGCATTTGGCCCATCAATTCTTCGTCGAACTTGGTATTGTTGTTTTGACTATCTTGCTCAATTCTTGGGGCCCCAGTCGATAAAGCGCGGTCTAAAACTCGAAAGTGGGATGATCGTCCTGAGATGTGTGCCGTCAGGATGAATCTTGAAGAGTCCGACTTGACCGTGATCGTTGAGACGGAAGACTATCCATCGTCCGTCCGGAGAATAGGAACCGACGAAGGCGCTCACGTCCCCGCCCTTGTAGTGGGTGACCATGCGCCGGCGCGTTCCATCTGGGCGGATGGTCACAATGTTTGCCGACACGCCAGGGATCGGGACATCTCCTTTCTTGGTGATGACAATATGCTTGCCATCAGGAGCCCAGTCTTGCTTCACCGCAACGTCGAGTCGGTAGGGAGTCAACTGCAACACGTTGCTGCCGTCGATGTTCGAGGTGAAGAGCGCAGATCCAGTAGGGTCCCCATTAGCTGCCACAAAGCTAATCTTCTGGCCGTCAGGAGACACATTAGGATCGACGCAGCACGGGCCGATGCGGTGCCGGTCATCGCCGCTCAAGGTCATGCTCCAAAACGCTTCATCGCCGGTCGCCGGATCAAAACGGTCGAATATACTTCGCGACCCGTCCGGAGTGAATGATGGATCGCCTTCGCAGACATTCGGGTCCGGAGACAGCTCCACTATGCCAGTGCCATCGGTATTCATAATCGCAACTCCGGCGCAAGCACCCGGGGCGTCGTGCTCGAAGACGATCTGGCGTCCATCCGGAGACCAGTCCGGAGCGACGGCGTCGCCATCCACATTGGTGATTTGCCGGAGATCATCGCCGTTAGGACGCACAGTGTAAATTTGAACGCCGGCATCGGTTTGGACTTGGAAGGTGATCAATCCGTTCTTGCCGGGGAAAGTGGCGTGGGCGGGCAGTGCGCTGAACAGCAGGACTGCCGCCAATGTGAGCCGGTTGAAGACTTGCAATCGGAATCTCATAAACTCCTCCGTAAATTGAAACGCTCCTAGATCCTGCGTTTGATCTGTCGCGTTGCGAAGGCGACTAGCGCCATCGCTCGCCACAACCAGGAACTCCAATCGTCGACTAACCTTCATCGTTCCCCCTTTGCTACTACCGGGGCCCAATAACGTGGTCATTGTCTTACGCCCACTGTGGTATCTTGGCAAGCGGTCAGTAACATTCATTGACTTCCAGCCCCGGTTGGAGCCTGAGGACAGCGCAACCAAGCCGTCTCTACGGGTGCCGTCCTACTCAAGCGTCGAGGGCCCCAGTTCGGGACGAGGCCCCCTGGGATAATCAGCTTCTTATGCGATCCGTCAGCGTCCATAACGTAGGCATCGAAGGATCCCGGCGATAGGCGATCGCTCATGTACAGGATCTTTGTTCCGTCGGGCGAAAATACGGGCAGCGTATTCACGTTCCGTCCACCCGTGAGACAGCGCGCACCGGTTCCATCGAGATTCATTCTGAAGACGCAACTGGTGGGCAGGGGCGTATTTTGGTGCATGATCTCTCCTCATCCCGCATAGCCTAGGGATGCACTGCAAGAATCACTACTTTTGAAGCTTTTCCGCTGTAGACAGCTCTCAGGCGATGTGTTCCCACGGAAAATTCAGAGGTTGTAAATTGCGCCTGACTCCAGGGAAAGCCACGGGTTCGAAAGATCGCCGAACCAATTACTACTTTGCCGTCTTTGAATTGGGCGCTTCCTGGACATGGACCGGGTTGGTTCCCATGCATCATGGAACAGAAAGCGATCATAGTTACCGGTTCGCCAGCGACAGCGGGGTTCGGAGCAACTGACAGCGAAAGTGAGATCCTGCTGCCGGTTTCCTCCGGAGCGCGATTGGATTGCGGGTGGCTCTCCGACTGGTCGACTCCCCAGAATGGCGTGACGCAGTTACCATCATGCGGACAGGAACCTACCCGCGAGGCTATGTCGGCTACGACCGAGCCATCCGCGTTGACGGTGAGGATGTCCCATGTCCCGTAAGTGAACGGATCAATGTCGGTGCTGAAACGGTCGCTAATGAAGGTAATTTTTGTCCCATCCGGCGAGAAGCTGGGATACAGGTCGTGATGAAACTTTGACATTGGTGCCAGTCGCTTCCGTCCGCTGCCGTCGAGGTTCATGGCAATAATGTGGTTGCCAAGAGCCGGGGGAGAGTTTTGATTGGTGTATGCCAAGATGCTCTTCCCGTCGGGCGATACGTTCCACGATTGTGCTTTCAAGGGTGCGGGGGTTAGCCGCCGCGGGTGTGAGCCATCGGCATTCATGATCCAGACTGCTGAAACCAAACCTCCCATCTGGCTGCCGAATACAATCTGCTTGCCGTCCGGCGTGTAGACACCGCCGACGCTTTCCCAAAGATCGGTCGTGAGAGTCTTTCTCTTGCCGCTGCCGTCCGTAGCGATCGTGATAAGCACCGCAGTTCCCTTCTGTGAGACGCCCGAAAAGATGATGCGTTTCCCATCAGGCGACCACCGAGGCCAAAGAGAGAGATGATCGTTAGTTAAAGCGTGGAGACCAGTGCCATCCACGTTCACCAAATACAGATCAGGCCCGTCGCCACTGTTGTAGTCGAAAGCGATCTGCCTCCCGTTCGGAGAAATGCTGGGCACGAGCAAATCTTCGTCGGTAAGCGTGAGATTGGTGACTTGCACCTGGTCGCTACCATCCGGATTCATGGTGTAAATCTGCCAACTGCCGCTGCGGTCACTGGTGAATGCAATCCGGCCCGTTTGCGCCGCCGCGCCGCAAAGGAGACTTGCGCTGATTACGAACCAACTGAGTATTCGATTCCGCCGTGCCATGTTGCCCTCCTTAGCGAGATTGAGAGTAGTGACAAGAAAACGCGATCCAACAGAGTCCTTCTCTTATTTTGGTTGCGGACTCGCTCCCCAAAGAGCGTCGACGCAGTTCCCGTCGTTTGGACAAGCACCTGCGGCCGGCAAGATATCTGTGAGATTGCTGCCGTCGGCGTTCATGGTGACAACATCGAGTGTTCCGTAGGTGAACTCGGTGATGTCCGTCGAAAACCGGTCGGTGATGAAACTAATTTTGGTTCCGTCAGGCGAATAGCTGGGGCCCAGATCGTGATGAAATTTTGAAAGTGGAGCCAACCGCTTCAGGCCGGTCCCGTCAATATTCATGACAAAGTTGGAGTTCGGCAATGCTGGCGGAGAGTTCAAATTATTGATCAGGAGTATGTGCTTTCCATCCGGGGAAACGGCATTCGCTGCGCCCCTCAATGCGGGTGGAGTCAATCGTCTCTGATTTGAACCGTCGACATTCATGATCCACGCCGCCGAGACAAATCCACCAATCGAACTTTGGAACACGATCTGCTTGCCGTCAGGGGTGTACGTGGGTGCGAAGCTGTCCCAGAGATCGCTGGTGAGACTCTTTCGCCTGCCATTTCCACTAACGGACATCGTCGCGATGACGGCCGTACCGAGGTCGGATACAGTGGCAAACGCGATTCGCTTTCCATCCGGTGACCAACGCGGAAACAAAGAAGCATGGTCTGCTGTTAACTGGCGCAGTCCGGTGCCGTCCACATTGATAACGTACAAATCTGGGCCGTCACCCGCGTTGTAGTTAAAAACGATTTGCTGCCCGTTCGGGGAGATGTTCGGGAACGCCGATCGGGTATCGTCATTAGGCGCAAGGTTGGTGACTTGCACCTGGTCGCTCCCGTCCGGATTTATGGTGTAAATCTGCCAACTGCCGCTGCGGTCACTGGTGAATACGATCCGTCCGTTAGAAGCCGCCGCTGCGGGTGAGGTTAGTGCGGGAAGTAGCGCGAGAAGTATTGCTAGCGTGGCTGTTAGTGAATCGCCCGTTTTCTTCGAGTTGTTCATAGTTCCTCCTCGTCTCTCCTCGAATAGTTTCATTGCGCCACTCCCCACCGGGGATAGAATCCGCCGTCCTCGATTTCTTTAGGGGCGGACCGCACGCCCGGCCGTGCGGGTTGACGCATCATCCTGTGCAGGTGCTTCGGAGCCGCTGACGCCGGAATCGTCCGGATCAGCTTCTCGCGAGTGCCGTCCGCACTGACGATCCAGATTCCGTTACTGCCATCGATCTGGTTGGCCCGCCGGAAGACAATAGCGTCACCCTGCGGCGACCATGACGCAGCGCTGTCGTTGAACTTCCCATGGTTGTGGGTAAGTTCCCGCAGCCTGCCCTTATTTTTCCCGATGGTAAGGATCGAGACGAGCGGAGGATTGCAACAGTGGTTGCTGAACGCAAGCGTTTGTCCGTCGGGTGACCAGTCGGCGCGAAATGCTCCCGTAACCGCGGGGGTGAGCTTACGGATACTGGACCCATCGGTGTTCATCAGATAAATCGCTCCAAGGACCCCGCCGCGGCCAAAACTGTCAAAAGCGATCTGACTTCCGTCCGGAGAATAGACTGGCTCGAAGTCTCCCAATTCGATGCGGACTGGAGTAATCGGGCGCAGGCCGGTTCCATCAACCTGAACGCGATATATTGCGCATGGAAACTCGCCGTCCAACGGTCCGCAACGCGCAAAGATGATGTGGCTACCGTCCGGGGAGAAACTGGGCGCTTCGTCGTCGAATCCCGGGTCATTCAGAAGCAGGTGCTGGTTGCTGCCGTCGGAGTTCATCATCCAAAGCTGCCCGAAGAAGTCGGGCGCAGGAAACTCAGAGAAGACCAGCTGTTTCGCATCCGGGGACCAATTTTCCCAGAAAGCGCTGTTGTCATCGGTGAGAGCGGTGAGTTGCCGCACGTCCCCACCGTCTGGGTTCATTGTGTAAACATCTACGCCTTGGATAAAGGCGATGCGGCCGTTCTTGCCGGGAAAGGTAGCGTGGGCGGGGAGCGCGAGGCTACCTGCGATTACGAGCAGAATGATGTATCTCAAAGCTTTCATGTCGTCCTCACAAAAGGTCGAAGATTGTGCGTACACCTCATCGCCGGGAACCCGCTACCGAAGCGAACGCAGAGCGTGGGCAGGAATCTCGCGCAAGGTCGGAATACGATCAAGGACTTGCGCATGACAAGCGTGTGACATTCTGCTGACACGAGCTAAGCTTCTCGCTCTACAAGACTTACGATGTCTGCTTTTCGTCGTGACCGGCATGGCGCAAGATGGTAAAATCCCCGAATCTTCCCCAACGGGACGGGTGCCCGATGGGTTCCTCTGCGCGAAATCCGGAAGTGATCCGCTTTGCCGATTGCACCTTGGATCTGCAGACGGCGGAGCTGCGCCACAATGGCACCAGGCTCATCCTGCAAGACCAGCCTTTCCAGATCCTGACGATGTTGTTGGAGAGTCCAGGACAACTGGTGACGCGCGAGGAGCTAACCAAGAAGCTCTGGCCGAACGGCACGTTTGTGGATTTCGATCAGAGTTTGAACAAGGCGGTCGCTCGACTGCGCGAGGCGCTGGGGGACAATGCCGACCGGCCGCAGTTCGTCGAGACCCTGCCACGGCGAGGCTACCGCTTCATCGGGAGGCTCGAACCCTTAGCTGCCATTCCCAGAGAGGTCCCGCCCATCCCTTACGTTTCTCCGCTCGAAGTTGTGCCGCCGGTGGCGTCCCCCCCATCCGTCGAAGACAAAGTCCCGTGGCGGGGCTACCTCCGCTCATATGCGCGAGCCGCAGCGCTCGGCCTGGTTGTTTTGCTTACTGCGTTTGGTGCTCTCTTCCACGAGAAGCGTCCGACGAAACTTACGACAGACGACACCGTCATAATTGCGGACTTCAACAACCGCACCGGCGATGGCATCTTTGACGAAACCTTGAAACAGGCGGTGGCGATTCAGTTAGGTCAGTCGCCGTTCCTGAACATTTTTCCTGACAGTGGCATTCAGGAAACGCTGCGGTACATGGGCCGTTCGCCCAATGAACACATTACCGGTTTGATTGCGCGAGAGATTTGTGAGCGACGTGGCATTAAAGGGATGGTGACGGGCTCGATCGCAAGCTTGGGGTTGAACTACGAAATAGCATTGGAAGCCCGGAATTGCATAACGGGCGAGCCTTTGGCGCAGCAGTTGGTCGAAGTTCGAGGGAAAGAGCAGGTGCTGAAGGGCCTGGAAAAGGCCGCATCAGACTTGCGCGCCCAGCTCGGGGAGTCACTCAGTTCCATAGAGAAATTTGACACACCGTTGGAGCAGGCGACAACGTCTTCGCTTGGGGCCTTACAGGCCTACAGCCTCGCAATGCAGAAGCTGGCGCGTGGTGGCGACACCTGGGATGCGCTCCCATTTCTCAAGCGGGCAGTTGAGTTGGATACGAATTTTGCGATGGCGAACGCCAAGTTGGGAGAAATCTATTCGTCAGGCGGTCCCACCTCGAATGACGAACTTGCAGAGAGCTCCCTTGAGAAAGCGTTCGCGTTGCGGGATCGAGTGAGTGAACGAGAGCGACTCTATCTGGTTTCGACTTATTACGAAAATGCAACTCGCGAGCTCGCTAAGGCGGTCGATAGTTACGAACTGTGGAAATGGACTTTTCCACGCGACGTAACGCCTTATGACGGACTGGCTGGCATTCACCTTTCGACCGGCCAGTTTGAGAGAGCAGCCGATAACGCCCAGCGCGCGCTGCAACTGCAACCGAAGCGGGCAATTTCATATGAGAGGATGGCTGGGATTTACACATATCTCAATCGGTTGGACGAAGCCAAAGATGTTTGCCACCAAGCCGCTGCACAGAAGATCGATGGACCACGCATTCACTGGAAACTGTACATGATTGCGCACCTTCAAAAGGATTCGGCTGCAATGGAGAAAGAGCTCGAGTGGGCGAGGAATCGGGGAGAAACCACGCGAGTTGCCTTTTACCAGGCGCTGGCTGCTGCAGCGAACGGACAACTCCGGCGGTCAGAGGCATTTTTCCAAGAGACGATGCGCGGGAGACTCGCAGACCATGATCCAGAAGGCGCGGCACTGGCGGCTGTCCAACTTGCACAGATTGAAGCTCACTTCGGGTATCGAGACCGGGCCCATGTCCGTGCCATTGCTTCTTTGAGACCGCTTACCGCCAACCGAGATCTCGACTCGCTGGCACTCGCCGTCGCTGGGGACGTCTCCCGCGCAAAGGAGCCGTTAGAGCATCTGCAAAAAGCTTTCCCGCAGGATACGTTGTTGAACAACGTGATCGGAATGGTGATCGCGGCGCAAATAGAATTGAATCAAGACCGTCCGAAACGCGCAATCGAACTGCTGCGATCAGCGGAGCCCTACGAGCTCGGCGCGGACAACGCGGGTCGGGGCTTCATGGCAATCTATCTCAGGGCGCAGGCCTACCTGCGCCTGCATGAGGGAAAGAATGCCGTGACAGAGTTTCAGAAGATTATCGATCATCCTGGAATTGATCCATTTTCACCGCTACACGCCTTGGCTTATCTTGGCCGCGCACGGGCATACGCTGTACAGAGTGACGAGACACGGAGTCGCAACGCTTATGCGGAGTTCTTTACGCTTTGGAAGGAAGCGGACTCCGACCTTCCGATCCTGAGACAAGCCAAAGCGGAATACGCGAAACTGCAATAGCGTCGCGATCATCATCCACAGACTTCTTGATAGCCCGGAGGATGTCGGGAACTCGCTATACGTCGTCAAGTGTGGTTTCGAATCGAGAGCTCGCAGGAACCTGACTGAGGTCGCCGTCTGCCGCGGCCAGCCCGCGTCATCCTCAATGGCGATGAATTCGCAATTGCCCGCGACCAAATCGAGGCAAGTGACCCGAGCCTGTCGCCAGGTGATCCAGGATCGAGAACGAGTGCCAACTTGGCGAAATCGGCGAGGTGAACGCGTCAACCGCAAATTGCCCTGCCGGCACAACGGTCAAAGCAGTTCTCCACCACATCCATGGCGTGGGACTAGGAATTGGGACTAACCAAGGGCGGTTTTTGGGTGGATTTTTGAAGCTAAGCGACGCCGAATCAGTGAATTTCCACCGTGTCCCGAACCAGGTGCTCTACCAGGCTGAGCCACTCCCCGACGAAAGCATGATAATGGCCACGGCCCGAATGGCGTGGCGAAAATTCCAGCAGCTACAGTATAGCATTCGATTGGCGGCGGTTTTCGGCTTGCGGCCGGAGCGGTGGCGAGATTTAGCACGTCTGCCTGAGCTGCGGGGCAAAGCGGAAAAGACTGATACAATTTTCGTCGAAGCGCCGATTTCCCTTAATTAAAACGTTTATATGCTGGTTTTTACTGCCAAGCTGCTGATGACTTCGGCGCACACTGTCGAGCGCGGGCTGCTGCTGGTTGACCAGGGGAAAATCGTCGAGGTTGCCAGCCGCGAGACTCGGGTTCTTCCCTCCGGAGTTACGGTGATCGAACTGGGCGGCGACCTGATCGCGCCGGGCTACGTTGATCTGCACATTCACGGCGGCGCGGGCTTCGATGTCATGGATGATGTCGCCGACGGATTGCCGGCAGTAGAACGCGGGCTCGCCCGGCATGGTGTCACCAGTTACTACCCGACCACGGTGACGGCCCCGCTTGATACCACTCTGCGCGCATTGGAGCGTTTGGCGAATGCGATTGAAACCTCCCCTCAGGTTGACAGTGCGGATTGTCGGGCTCAGCCTCTGGGCGTTCACCTGGAAGGACCGTTCATCAGCCATCAGCGTCGCGGTGTTCATCCCGCAGGCAGACTTGCTTCCGCCTCGGCTCGACACGTTTGATCGCTTTTGGCAGGCGGCGCGCGGGCATATCCGGATGATTACGATTGCTCCGGAATTGGACGGGGCGCCGGAAGTCATCGTGGAAGCGGCGCGGCGCGGAGTGTGCGTGAGTCTGGGACACTCCGACGCCGATTCTGAAGGCGCCGCGCGCGGGATCACGGCCGGAGCGCGGCACGCTACGCATACTTTCAATGCCATGCGTCCGCTGGATCATCGCAGCCCGGGGATTCTGGGTGCGGTGCTGACCGACGACCGATTGAGCGCGGACATCATCGCCGACGGTGTGCATCTTGATCCGGCGATCGTGAAGCTGGTAGCGGAGGCAAAAGGTCCGGAGCAGACGGTGCTGATCACCGATGCGATTGCCGCCACTGGTATGCCGGACGGGCGTTATCGGCTGGGGCTGATCGAGGTCGATGTCAGAGACGGGAAGTGCATGGCCGGCGGCAAACTTGCCGGCAGCGTTCTAACCATGGATAAGGCGGTGCGCAATCTGGCGCGGTTCGCGGGCTGGAGTCTGCCGCAGGCGGCGGCCGCGGCCAGCCGGAATCCGGCGCGGGTGGCGGGTTTGATGCAGAAGGGCTGTCTGGTCGCAGGCGCCGATGCTGACTTCGTCGTACTGAATTCCGCAGGCGATGTGTTGCGGACGTTTGTGGGCGGGGTGGAGTGTTCGCGGCAATAAAGTTCGTCACCACAATAATTAAGGAGTGCGATGGCTGAGAAGCGTCAGTTTCCACATCATCTGATCCGCGAGATCTTCGAGCAGCCTGACGGGTTGCGGCGGACAATTGAGCCGCGCGTCTCGCTCGAGCAGGGCGTGGTGCATCTTGAAGAAGTGAAGATTCCCCGCGAGGAGCTGCGCGCGGTGCGGCGCATCAACATCGTCGCCTCTGGAACCAGCCGTCATGCGGGCATGACGGGCCAGTTCATGATGCAGGAACTGGCGGGCGTCCCGGTGGATGTGGACTACGCCAGCGAGTTCGAATACCGCAACCCGATGATCGGGCCCTGCGAGCTCAGCATCTTTATTACGCAGTCGGGTGAAACAGCCGACACCACCGGTGCTTTGCGCGAGGCGAAGCAACGCGGTTCGCGGGTGATCGCCATTACGAACGTGGCCGGGTCCACGATTGCGCGCGAAGCCGATGGCGTGATCTACGTTCACGCCGGACCGGAGGTCAGCATCGCTTCGACCAAGGCTTTCACCGGACAGATGGCATGTCTGTTTCTGTTCGCCCTGTACCTGGGCCAGGTGAAAGAGAAGGTGACGGCCGAGGTGGCGAAGCACTACATCCGAGAACTACTCGCCCTGCCGGGAAAAATCGAAACGATTCTGGCGTCCGCGGATCAATGCGAACAACTAGCGGAGCGCTATCACCGGGTCGAAGACTTTATGTTTCTCGGCCGCGCCATTCATTATCCGATAGCCATGGACGGCGCGCTCAAGCTGAAAGAAATTTCGTACATTCACGCCGAAGGCTATCCCACAGGCGAAGCCAAGCACGGACCGAACGCGCTGATTGACTATCGGCTACCGCTCGTCATGATCGCGACTTGCGATCCCGACGATGCCGGGTCGGTGCTGCGCTACGAAAAGAATGTCAGCAACATGGAAGGATTCAAGAAGCAGGGCGGGACCGTGATCGCGATCGCCACGCAAGGCGACACCAAAGTTCCGCAACTGGCGAATCACACCTTCTTTGTCCCGAAGGCGCCGGAACTGCTGTCCCCGATTCTGGAGATTGTCCCCCTGCAACTATTTGCCTACTACGTCGCCGCCAAGCGCGGGCTGGACGTGGACAAGCCCAGGAATCTAGTCAAGTCGGTGACAATGGAGTAGAGCAGGTCAGAGGTCAGAGGAGCGAGACCGCAATTCCCATCTTCATTGCAAGCTTAACATTCAGCTGGCGCGGATTTCTCTGTGACCCGTCACCTCTGACCTGTGACCCGCAGTCTCCTCCCCAGCAAAATTTCCGCCGATTCTTTATCATAGAAGATTCCACAGTTCCCAAGTGAGAGGTCAGAGTGGCTGAGACGGAGCAGGTGAAGGCGTCGCAACAGGTGCAACCCACGAACGGTCTGGAAGTGGTTGAAACCCGCGAGTGGCTGGATTCGCTGGACTATGTGCTGTCCAAGGGCGGCGCTGAACGGGCCGGGAGGTTGTTGCAGCAGCTGGCCATGCATGCGCGCCGGGCGGGTGGTGTCAATCTGCCCTTCACCGCGACCACGCCTTATCAGAATACGATTTCTGTCCGCCAGCAGCCGCCCTTTCCCGGCAGTCAGGATATGGAACGCCGCATCAAGAGCCTGGTGCGCTGGAACGCCCTGGCCATGGTGGTGCGCGCGAATAAGATGCAGGAAGGGATTGGCGGACACATTTCCACCTTCGCTTCTGCGGCCACGCTTTACGAGGTTGCGTTCAATCATTTTTTTCGAGCGGCCACCGAAAACGGCGATCGCGACATCGTCTACTTTCAGGGACATGCCGCTCCCGGCATCTACTCGCGCGCTTATCTCGAAGGCCGCATTCCGAAACAGAAGCTGCAGAATTTTCGCCGCGAACTCGCTGACGGCGGCGGCCTTTCTTCCTATCCCCATCCCTGGCTGATGCCGGACTTCTGGGAGTTCCCAACCGTTTCCATGGGGCTCGGCCCGATCCAGGCGATTTATCACGCGCGCTTCATTAAGTATCTGGAGAACCGCGGGCTGAAGACTTCGACCGGCGGCAAGGTCTGGGCGTTCCTGGGCGACGGCGAAATGGATGAGCCGGAATCGCTCGGCTCCATCACCTTGGGATCCCGCGAGCGGTTAGACAATCTGATTTTCGTCGTGAACTGCAACTTGCAGCGGCTGGATGGTCCGGTGCGCGGCAATGGAAAGATTATTCAGGAACTGGAAGCGATCTTTCGCGGCGCGGGTTGGAATGTGATCAAGTGTATCTGGGGCGGCGATTGGGACACGCTCATTCAGAACGATCGCGACGGCCTGCTGGTCAAGCGCATGGGCGAGATCGCCGATGGCCAGTACCAGAAATTTTTTGTTGAGAGCGGCGCATATTTCCGGCAGAACTTTTTCGGCACCGATCCGCGTCTGCTGAAGATGGTGGAGCATCTTTCGGATGAGCAGCTCTCCCGCATGCGGTTGGGCGGACACGATCCGATCAAAGTGCATGCCGCCTATCGTGCCGCCGTCGATCACACCGGATCGCCGACCATCATTCTTGCGAAAACCATCAAGGGTTACGGACTGGGCGAGGCGGGCGAAGGCAAGAACATCACGCACCAGCAGAAGAAACTGAACGACGACGAACTGCAGATGTTCCGTTCGCGTTTCGGTATTCCCATCCCGGACGACGAACTGCACGAGGCGCCGTTTTACCGTCCGGCCGATGACAGCGCGGAAATCAAGTACATGCAAGAACGGCGCAAGCAGCTGGGCGGATACATGCCGACCCGCAAGAATCGCAGCACGCCGCTAAAGGCGGTGCCGGAATCGCACTTCGAAGAGTTCTATAAAGGCACCGAAGGCCGTGAAGCCTCCACCACGATGGTCTTCGTACGCATGTTATCGAAGCTGTTGCGCGATCCGGAAATTGGCAAGCTGATCGTGCCGATTATTCCTGATGAAGCGCGGACCTTCGGCATGGAAGCCTTATTCCGGCAAGTGGGAATCTATTCCAGTGTCGGCCAGCTCTACGAGCCGGTCGATATGGACACGCTCCTCTATTACAAAGAAGCGAAGAACGGGCAGATTCTGGAAGAGGGCATCACCGAAGCGGGATCGATGTGTTCGTTCATTTCCGCCGGCACGGCATATGCGAACCACGGCATCAACACGATTCCGTTCTTTATTTATTACTCGATGTTCGGGTTCCAGCGCATCGGCGACCTGATCTGGGCCGCAGCCGATATGCGCTGCCGCGGATTCCTCGTCGGTGGCACCGCCGGACGGACAACGCTGGCAGGCGAGGGCTTGCAGCATCAGGACGGACACAGCCACGTGTTGGCGCTTCCGGTTCCGAACCTGGTGGCTTACGATCCGGCGTTCGCGTACGAGATCGCCGTCATTATTCAGGACGGCATCAAACGCATGTACGTAGATGGCGAATCCATCTTCTATTACTTGACGGTCACTAATGAGCCGCTCCCGATGCCCGAAATGCCCAACCATCCGGGCATTCGCGAGGGCATCCTGAAGGGCTTGTATCTGTACAAACCGTCGGAGAAGAAAGACGCCAAGCTCCGGGCCCAGATTTTCGGCAGCGGCACCATCATGTACGAAGTCCTGAAGGCACAGGAAATTCTGGAGAACAATTACGCCGTAGCGGCCGACGTGTGGAGCGTGACCAGCTACAAGGAACTCTATCGCGACGCCAACGACTGCGTGCGCTGGAACATGCTGCATCCGAAGGACACGCCCAAAGTTCCCTACGTGACGCAAACCTTGCAGGGCGCGAAGGGGCCATTCATCGCGGCTTCGGATTACATGAAAGTTCTGCCGGAGAGCATCGCGCAGTGGGTGCCGGGCAAACTATTGTCCCTGGGCACGGATGGATTCGGTCGCAGCGAGAGCCGTGTCGCACTGCGTGACTTTTTCGAAGTGGACGCGAAACACATCGTGCTGGCGACGCTCACAGCGCTGGCGCGCGAGAATCAGGTGGGCGCCGATGTGCTGGAGAAGGCGATCCGCGAACTCAAAATCAATCCGGAAAAACTGAACCCGGCGATTAGCTAACAGAAGGCAACAGAAAGAGAGCGAATGGCAACAGAATTCAAACTGCCCGAACTCGGAGAGAACATCGACTCCGGCGATCTGGTCCGCCTGCTGATCAGCGCGGGCGCGAGCATCGCCGAGGGCCAGCCGGTGATGGAACTGGAAACCGATAAGGCGGTGATTGAAGTGCCCTCGTCGGTGAGCGGAACCATCGGCGAGATTCGAGTGAAGGAAGGCGACAAGCTGCGCGTGGGCCAGGTCATCTTCACGGTGGAGAATGGGACGGGAGCGGAGGCCGCGGCAGCGACAGCGACGCCCGTGCCGGCAAAGGTCAGTGCCCCAGTGCCCGCGCCACCGGCGCCAGCGGTCGTTCCGCGCATCGAAGCGTTAGCGAGTCCCGCGGCGCCAACGCCTACATCGTCAGGTGCGACCGAGTTCAGATTGCAGGAACTGGGCGAGAACATCAGCTCCGGAGACCTCGTGCGGCTCATGATCGCGCCCGGCGCGCGCGTTTCGGAAGGCCAGCCCGTCATGGAACTGGAGACGGACAAAGCCGTCGTCGAAGTTCCTTCCAACGTCAGCGGGGTTGTCCGCGAGGTCAAAGTTAAGGAAGGCGAGAAAATTCAGGTCGGACAAGTCATCTTCACGCTGGAAGGCGGCGCTGGCGCTCCGGTGCCGGCACCCAAGCGACACGAACCGGTGGAACACATTTCCGAACAGCACGGCGCCCGCCTGGCCTTCCAAATGGCGATGAAGGCTGAGGGCAAGACGGAAGAACAAGCACTTCCTCCCGATCAGGCAGTTACGCCGCAGCCGTCCTTCTCGATGCCCAAGCAACTGGGCAAAGTGGCGGGCATGGAACATCGCGATCCGGTCCCGGCGGCGCCCAGTGTGCGCCGCCTGTCGCGCGAAATCGGAGTGGACATCCACAATGTGCAGGGCAGCGGCCCCGGCGGACGCATCAGCGAAGACGACGTCAAACTGCATGCCAAAAACATGCTGGCCGCCGCCGCGGTTGCGGCACAGGCGCCCGCGATTGGTTTCGTCGAACCGGAACTGCCAGACTTTGCCAAGTGGGGGAAGATCGAACGCGTCTCCATGCGCGGAGTGCGGCGCAAGACGGCCGAGCATCTGCGGCAGGCCTGGAATACGATCCCGCACGTTACGCAGCAGGATCGCTCCGACATCACCGAGTTGGAACAGTTGCGCGCCAAGTTCGCGCCCCGCGCGGAAGAAGCGGGCGGCAAGATGACGGTGACGGCGATCGCACTCAAGGTAGTCGCTTCGGCGCTGAAAGTCTTCCCGCAGTTCAATGCCTCGATCGACATGGGGAAGGAAGAAATTATCTACAAGCAGTACATCAACGTCGGCGTGGCAGTAGATACCGACCGCGGACTGCTGGTACCGGTCATCCGCGACGTGGATAAGAAGAACATCGTCGAACTCGCCGCTGAGCTGACGCAGATGTCGAAAAAAGCAAAGGACAAGAAGCTGACGCCGGAAGAAATGTCGGGCGGCACATTTACGATTACGAATCTGGGCGGAATCGGCGGCACGGGATTCTCGCCGATCGTGAATCATCCGGAAGTGGCGATTCTCGGGCTATCGCGATCGCGGATGGAGCCGGAGTGGGTCAATCATAAGTTCGAGCCTCGGCTGATTCTGCCGCTGTCGCTCTCTTACGATCACCGGTTGATTGATGGAGCCGACGCGGCGCGGTTTTTGCGCTGGATTGCGGAGGCATTTGAGCAGCCGTTTTTGTTATCGGTGCAGGGCTGATTTACCGCCGAGACGCAGAGGTCACCGAGGAATTCTTTTTTGCAAAAATCACGCCTGACCGGATGTTCTCGGCGTCTTGGCGATGATTAACAAGATCATTCAATTCAAGGACAGATCAACGACATGTCGAACTCTTCAAACTTGCGTGTTGCCGTAATCGGCGGTGGCCCCGGCGGATATGCCGCTGCATTTCTCGCCGCCGATCTGGGCATGAAGGTCACCCTCATCGATCCGGAAGTGAATCCGGGCGGCGTTTGTCTTTATCGTGGCTGCATTCCTTCCAAGGCGTTGCTCCACGTCGCCAAGTTGCTGGAAGAAGCCCAGCAGGCGAAGAATTGGGGCATCGAGTTCGCCGAGCCGAAAGTCGACCTGGGCAAGCTTCGCTCGTGGAAAGAAGGCGTCGTCAAGAAACTCACCGGTGGCCTGGGACAACTGTCAAAACAGCGCTCGGTACAGTTCATCTCGGGTAAGGCAGCGTTCGTCAGTTCGACCACGCTTAAAGTGACGAAGACCGCTGGCGGCGAAGAGAATCTGACCTTCGACCGGATCGTGATCGCCACCGGCTCGCGCCCGAGCGTTGTCCCCAGCCTGAAACTCGACAGCGCTCGCATGATGGATTCCACGGGCGCGCTTGATCTGCCTGATATTCCGAAGACGCTCCTCGTCATTGGCGGCGGATACATTGGATTGGAACTCGGCTCGGTCTACGCCACGCTCGGAACCAAGGTGACGTGCGTCGAAATGCTGTCCGGCCTGTTGCCGGGCGCGGATCGCGATCTGGTGCTGCCGCTGCACAAGCGGCTCGAAAAACTTTTCGCGTCGATTCTGCTGAACACCACCGTGAAGTCTCTAAAAGAAGAAAAGAACGGCATTCGCGTGGTCTTCGAAGGCGCGGACGTAAAAGAAAAAGAACAGGTCTTCGATCGTGTGCTGATGTCCGTGGGCCGCCGTCCCAATTCTGAGATCCCCGGTCTCGACACGACGCAAGTTAAAGTGAACGCTAAGGGCTTCATCGAGATCAACGAACAGCGGCAGACGGCCGACCCATCCATCTACGCGATCGGTGATGTTGCGGGAGAACCGATGCTGGCACATAAGGCGATGCACGAAGGACGCACCGCGGTCGAAGCCATCGCGGGACACAAAGTTGCATTCGAGCCGGCGGCCATTCCCGCCGTGGTTTTTACCGATCCCGAAATCGCGTGGGCGGGACTGACTGAGACGCAAGCGAAAGAGCAGGGACGCACCGTCAGCGTAGCCAAGTTCCCATGGGCTGCATCCGGACGCGCTGTCACTCTCGATCGACCCGAAGGCCTGACCAAGCTGATCATCGATCCCAAGACGGAGCGTGTTCTGGGGGTTGGTATTACCGGAGTGGGCGCCGGGGATCTGATTGCCGAAGGCGTACTGGCCATCGAGATGTGCGCGTTGGCAGCCGATGTTGGAATGACGATTCATCCGCACCCGACGCTTTCAGAAACCATGATGGAGTCGGCGGAAGTGTTTTACGGACAGGCGACCGACATTTATCGTCCGAAAAAAGCGTAGCGCCCGTTGCTGCAAGCTTGATCTCAGGCGCGGATTCCTTTGTGGTGGAGAGAGCGTGAACCACAGAGGTCGCGGAGATCACACAGAAATGCCACGGGAATGTCGAGCATCATGTCGTCGGGCGAAGCTGTCCATCCTGGAGTTATTTCATGAAAAAACTGCTGCTCTTAGCCTTTCTCTTTCTTGTTTACGGCAGTATTGCACCGGCCCAATCCGTCACTAATCTGCTCAAAGGCGTAGCACCAGCTCCACAGTCTTCGACCAACGCCGACTCCCTGGGCCGCGACACGCCCTCTGGAACGGTGCTCGGTTTTCTGCAGGAGGCGCAGGCCGACAACTACAAGGCGGCGGCGGACTACATGGAACTCAACGCGGTGCGCCGGCAGTCACAGGGGACTGAACTCGCGCGCCAGTTGAAACTCTTGATGGATCGGGCTTTTGTGGGCAGCGTTCGACGGATCAGCACCAACCCCGAAGGCAGCGCGGATTTCGGCGACGCGGACAAGCAGACGATCGGCACGTTCAGCAATAGCGAAGCCGACGTCCCGGTTGTGCTGGTCCGAATCACAGATCCCAGCGCGGGCAAGATCTGGTTATTTTCCACCGAAACCCTCAGCAAAGTTCCCGACCTTTACGACAACGTGAAAAGCCACCAGATTGAAAGCAAGCTTCCCCTTATTCTGGTGGGCAAGCTCTACTTCGGAATGCCACTATGGCAATGGCTGGCGCTCCTGATCGCGATTCCGGTGGCGGCGGGAATCGCGTGGGTAATCGTAATGATCCTCGCCATCCCGAGACGACTTTGGCTGAAGTACACGAAGAAGCCGAACCTTAATTCATTCAATCAGGTTTCCGGCCCGCTCGAATTGTTTTTCGGCGCGATCGCCCATCGCGCGCTTGCTTCGTATCTGGGACTGCCGCTCTTGCCCCGGGTGTACTACTATCGCGCCACCGGAGTCGTTCTCGAGATCGGATTCTTCTGGTTCCTGCTGCGCGCAACCACCATTGTGATGCACCGCCTGCGCGCGCATTGGATTACTGCGGGCCGCATCGGCGCCAGCACTCTGATGGCTCTCGGGGAGCGCGTGCTGAAGGCAGTGATCGTTGGAATCGCGGTCCTGGCCATTCTCGCTACTGTCGGATTCAACCTGACCACGGTGCTGGCCGGCTTGGGCATCGGCGGCCTCGCGATTGCTTTTGCCGCGCAGAAGACGCTCGAAAATCTTTTTGGCGGCGTCTCCTTGCTGGCCGATGAAGTCATTCGCGTGGGTGATTTCTGCCGTTTCGGGGACCGTGTCGGCACCGTCGAAGACATCAGCCTGCGCTCGACCCGGGTTCGCACCCTGGACCGCTCGGAACTCTCCATCCCCAATGGCTCGCTGGCCACCATGAACGTCGAGAATTTCACGCGGCGCGACAAGATCTGGTTCAATCCCACGGTTGGCGTGCGCTATGAAACTTCACCCGACCAGCTGCGCTATCTCCTCGCCGAAGTGCGCCGCATGCTCTACGAACATCCCAAGGTTGAGACCGAAAGTGCGCGTATCCGGCTGGCTGGTTTTGACACCAGTTCTCTTTCTCTGGAAATTTTCAGCTACGTACAGATCCGGGACTTCACCGAATTTACAGCGATTCGGGAGGATCTACTGTTGCGAATTATGGAGATCGTCAAGAAGTCAGGCAGCGATTTTGCCTTCCCATCGCAGACGGTCTATATGTCTCGTGACAGTGGTCTTGACCACGAAAAAGCGGAAGCTGCCGAGCGCCAGGTGCAGCAGTGGCGCGAGCAACGGCAACTACCGTTCCCTGACTTCGCGCCCGCCGACAAGTCTGGTTTTCGGGGCTCGATCGAGTATCCCGACCCCAAATCTGCGGTGGGAGGAAACTCTGGACGATAGGAAAAACGTATTCCAACGGAAGACTTGGTAAGGCGGACAGCTTACCAGCGTAACTTGCAGCGGGGGGGCGCGGTTTCTAGCATGGAGACTTATGCCCCATGCCCTTCTCCTCTCGCCCGACGATCAGGCGGTTAGCGCCATTACTGCCGTGCTTGAGGAGATGTCGGTAACCTGCGAGCGGCCGCTGGACGGGCCCTCCGCCGCCAAGAAACTCACGGCCCAAAGTTTTGACCTGGTACTGGTGGATTGCGAAAATCTGCCCGCCGCCAAATTGATCTTCGATGTGTGCCGGCGTTCGCAGACTGGCACCAACCCTGTTCCCATCGCCATCGTGGATGGCCGCGCCGGGCTGCCGACCGCATTTCGATTGGGCGCGGAACTGATTCTTACCAAACCCGTCGCAAAGGACCAGGCGCGTACCACCATACGAACGGCAATTAGCCGGGTGCGAAAGGAAGAACCGGCGCGGACCATCCATCCGTTTGAAGAACCGCCCGCGGCAGTTCCGCCCGCCCCCGCTGCGACTCTGACCAACGCGGCGGCTGCCGGCGCCGCTTCATCGCCTGCCAGTTCTGAGAGCGCTCCGGTCAAATCGACGCGCCCACCGGCAGCCAGCATGAGTTCCACTACGGAAGAATTCGCGCCCACTCCGGTTGGAGCGAAGCCCCATTCCGGTTCTGCACAGGCGAAGTCTCCAGCGACCAACGTGCCCGCCACCGAAATGTTTAAGCCACCAGCGAAATCTGCGCCGGTGAAGGCCTCGGACGATCCTGTGCTGGCGGATCTGGAATCCGAGCATCCCACTCCGGTATTCACGTCCTACGTCGAGCCCAGGAAGCGAAAGACCAGTCGAGGGCTGATCTCGCTGCTCGTCCTGGTGTTGGGCGGAGCCGGCCTCTATGCGGCATGGATGTATCAGCCCGGATTCCGCGAGGTCGCGCAGCCGCTACTCAATCGACTCATTGACAAGATCGCCAGGATTGGCGAGCCTAAACCCACCGCGCCGTCTCCGCCAGTGCCTCCGGCAACAACACCCAAAGTTCAGGCGCAGCCGGCCGAACCCGCGCTTACAACCACTGAGCCGGCTGGCGATGCTGCGACCGCCCCAGCGGAGTCGACGAATTCGCCTGCGACGGCAACCGCGGTTCCACAACCGGACACAGAAAAATCAGCGCCGATCGTGGACTCCAGAAACAATGTCGCAGTCAATGCTCCCGCCGAAGAGGAATTGCCCGGCGAGAAAACCGCCGTAATTCTTTCTTCGCAAGGCGCGGAGAAGCGGCTCCTGCTCCATCCGCAACCGGTCTATCCAACCGAAGCCCGGAAGGCCGGAATCGAAGGGGAAGTTGTTCTCAAGGCCGTCGTAAGCGCAGGCGGCGCGGTGATGGGAGTCAAGCTAGTGGACGGAAACCCCGCGCTGGCAGAGGCGGCGGTCCGCGCGGTCAAGAAGTGGCACTACCGCCCCTACATTCGGGACGGTAAGGCTCAGCCCTTCCAAACTATCGTGCTGGTGGAATTTCAGCGGCCCTAAGCCGCGTCCAACGCTCTTTCACGGTACTTCCATTACCCCCGTAACTTGCTGGTGCCGAGCTGTATACCTAGGATTTCTGAGTATGAGTTACCAGGCGTTACTATTCTGTCTCGACGAAAGACTGGCGCGTGTCGTCGTCCAGGTCTTCAGCGATCTGGAGTTCAAGGTGGAGCTCGTCAATGAACCGTTCGCCGCAGTCAAGAAGTTGATGGCGCAACGTTACGACGCGGTCGTGGTCGACTGTGAGAACGAGCCCAACGCAACTCTGTTGTTCAAGAGCGCGAGAAACTCAAACTCGAATCAGAGTTCGCTGGCGCTCGCTCTGGTGGAGGGCCAGACCGGTGTCGCCAAGGCCTATCGCATCGGGGCCAATCTTGTCCTTACCAAACCGATCAATGTCGAGCAGGCGAAGGGAACGCTTCGTGTGGCGCGCGGATTGTTACGTAAGAATTCGGATGCCGCGAGCGCGAGTCCCGCTGCACCGGTGAAGGCGGCGCCCGCTCCTGCCACGCCCGCGTTCCAGGCGGCAATTCAAAACGTCCCGCCGATGGAGGAGATCGAGCCAGCCCCCGCGCACAGCAGCTATGAGCTGCCCGAGTTTGAATCCGCGCAGCCTATCATGGCTGCATCGGCGGAAGTAGAAAAGCATCCGATTCCAGCTCCGACTCCCGAAGCGAAAGCCAAAATTTTTGTCGAGGACAATCCGCCTGTTCGGAGTGTGCTCCCAGCTTCCCTGTTCGAAGCGATGCCGCCTTCCGCGCCGTCACCGTCGAAGAGTCCATTACCCAGTGCGAGCGCAGGAGCCGCCTCCGCTCCAGCTCCGGCCAGAGAAACAGTTGCTCCGGCCGAAGCCAAGCCCATGATTACGACGCCGGTAGAGCGCGCAGAACTGCACCTTCCTTTGACAGGTCCCGGCAGCAGTCCCTCTTTCGCCGCTCTCGACAGCGAAGATTCGGCGGATTCCGGTGGAAGCAAAAAAATAATCATCATCGCTGCAATCGTTATCGTCGCGGCAATCCTTGGCTATTTCGGTTGGACGACGCTGAACAAGGGTGGCTCACCGTCTCATTCCAGCGCGCCCCCGGTGCCGGAAGCTGCGGGTTCGTCCGCGCCATCTGCACCCCCCAGCCCAGCGCCGTCCTCCGCTGTAGCCGCGCCCGCATCGGAGCCCACCGGTTTAATGGGGCGGGCGTCATCCTTGAGCAACAAGCCTTCGGCTAGCGTCCGCACGCCCTCCATTGAGAGCGAGCCGGAACCTGAGGTCACGACCAGGAAAGTCGCGCCTGCCATCGTGGTGAAATCGTCTGGGCCAGAGAAAAAGAGTGAGCCGCAAAGTGAGGAAGCCGCGCCGCAAGTGCCCAACCCGCTCGCCGTCGCGACTCCCAGCGAGAAGAGCCTGAGCGGCATTGTATCCGCCGTCCCAACGGCCATGCCCTCTGCGACCGCGAGCACGCTGAAGATCTCTCAGGGTGTCTCGCAAGGACTCCTGATCAAGAAGGTAACGCCGCGCTATCCGCAGAATGCTCTCTCGATGCGCATTCAAGGGGCTGTCAACCTGGAAGCGACCATCAACAAGGAAGGCATCATTAAAAACCTGAAGGTGGTCAGCGGAGATGCCGTGCTGGGCCGCGCCGCTGCCGAAGCGGTTAAGCAGTGGCGCTATAAGCCCTACTATCTGAACGGCGAGCCGGTAGAGATCGAGACCCAGATCACGGTGAATTTCAAACTGCCGAACTAGTTGAGCTGTTCGTCGGCCAGACGCCGCCGGGGCCGCCCTGGATGAGCGCTGATGCTCCGGAATTTGTGATAAAGGCCGTGCAGATCCTCACTGAGCAGCCGCACCACTTGCATGCAGAAGTCACAGTGGTCTCGAAGGAAATCCACAAAACTGTCGCGCGCGATGAAAGCCACGGTGGTGTGGTCCCCTGCCTCGGCGGTAACGCGGTAGCGATCGCCCGACATGCTCTCGCTCAATCCCAGAATGGTTCCCGGGCCCGCCACCTCTAACAATTGCAGTCGGTTTTGCGCCGTAGGCAGAAGAACGCGAACCAGACCCGACTCGACGACATACACCCCTCTTACTTCCGATCCCTGCTCAAACAGTTGGACGCCCCTGGCATAGACCCGAATCGATTTGATCCCGTGCAGCGCTTCCCACAGATCGGGGCTCAACTTGGCTGGCAAGGGTTGCGTAGACAAAGCTGGGACTCCTCTCCCACACCTAGACTGCACCAGACACGGGTCGACAAGCTGTGATCTGCATCACAAATCTCGGTAATAATTGCTCCCGGGGCCGCCCGGCGCCCCGCTCTCCGTCCACAGTCTTTCCCATTTCCAGATCCCGGACCCCACCTCATCGCTCATTGGGCGACGAACATCTGGACTGCGGCTTGGCTGAGTTGAGTGTGAAGCTTTGGCAGACGCGCGGTCCCGGGTTCCTGCTCCCGTGCTCCCCGCGATCAAAGCGGGTCGCTCGTGCAACAGTCGCATCCAATGAACACCGGCAAACTCTAGGGTCGTCATGGTATGCCGGACCTGACGGGCCAACCTCTTCCGAATTGTCTTGAATCGAAGCACCACAGAACTTCGGGGCCATTGGAGACCCGCTAGCGGTATGTATCGCTCATCTGGATTTGTTGTCGCGCTCACTTCTCTTCTCACTTTTTTTTTGTGTTTATCCACTGGTTGCGGCAGCGATCGGAGAAGCAGTAGCCAAGATTCCGGACCGCCTCAATACCAGGTCTCCCTCGTTAACACGGGCGACGAGACCTCTCTTCATGGACAGATTTCGGTCGACACTTCGGGCCTGGTTACGACGGAACTCACCGGGGCCACAGCGTCCACGGCTTATACGGTGCAGTTTTGTCCCGCGCCGGCGCAGGACTATAGCTGTTTCAACGTAGGGGATCTGACCACAGACGGCAGCGGGAACGCCAAGACTACTTTCAAGTTTCCCACCTCCGGCAGTTGGGCCGGAGACTTTCAGGTGACCACGGGAGGCGCCACGCAGTTTCAGACCGACATCGCGCCAAGCATGATTGCGGGACAGGTATATCTGGCGGCTCTGCAACCCTCCTCGACGGCCAATGGGCATGGGATCTTCATCAACAATTTTGTTCCCTCGTCGCAGGATCCGCTGAGCAGCGGCACGATCAGGTGGAGCAATAACATGCTGCAAGAGGATCTCAAGGGAGCGTCTCCTAATACGACGTATGGCGCGGGAGAGTGCCCCATCTATTTCGGATCGAACTGCTACGCCCTCTACGACCAGAATATGAACTCCGCCTTTACCACGGACGCTAACGGCGATGTGAGCTTCTCGGTTTCGCTCGATGGCGTGAGCGGGGATATTCTCGAAGTTGACGCGCCGGCCGATCGGGCAGGATTCGTAGCCGGATTTAAAGTGCCGTGACCATACCGATAGCATCTTCGGCTCTGGCTCGGCTGCATTATTGGCCGACTCATTAGTCGCTTACCTCGCAAGTGAGGCCGCTAGGTTTTCAACACCGCCTGCACGTAAGCCGGTTTCATCGGGAGCCGCCGAATGATCTTTCCAGTTGCGTCATGCAGGGCCGCTGCGATTGCGGGAGCGGCGAGCGCGTTGGCTGCTTCCGATCCTCCGCCGTAAGCGCCGACTTTCGGATTGTTGAGCAGCACGACTTTGATCTCGGGAATGTCCGACATGGTCGGGATGGGATAGGAAATCCAGTCATCCGTGGTGATTCCGCTCTCGTCAAATGTCACCTCTTCAAAGAGCGCATGACCGATTCCCATGACCGCCCCACCTTCGACATTCCGCTTTAATTGCGTCGGGTTTACGACGATGCCAGGATCGACCGCGATCGCGTATTTCTCTACGACGATCGCACCGGTACTCGGAGTCACGGCAATCTGGCAAACGCAGGCCCAGTAGGTCCCACTGCGCAACATCAGCGAAACTCCGCGGCCTCGCACGGGCGTTGATCCGGTGGATGCGGCATTCGAATGAGGCGAGGGGCGCGTGTCCCAACCGGACGCGTCCCGGACTGCTTTCAGCACAGCGATGGCCCGCTCGTCGCTGGTGTGGTCGATGCGGAACTGAAGAGCGTCCGCGCCGGCGAGCGCAGCAGCCTCGCTGATCGCCAGTTCGCGCGGATAGTTCTGCTGGAACTGACCCGGTGTTCGCATGCTGTGGTCACGCAGCCCGACGGCGAGAGGAGATGCTTTCTGTCCCACCTGAAATGTGCCATGGCCCTGCTCCATCAGGTTCGGAACCTGAGCATAAAGCCACGGGTCGGAAAGGCCGTTGACCGTGGAAGTGACATCACCAGAGTGGACTTGTGGAGCCGACATGGTGGGCAGACCTGCGAGGACCGCCCCGATCGGACGATCGTCCTGCATGGCAGGCATGTAGTGGTCGATTTGATACGCGGCCATTTTGCCCTTTTCATCGATAGCCAGCTGAACGTCGGAGAAAGCAGCCGACGACTGTGTCGACCACTGCATATCGTCGGCGCGCATCCACTGCACCCGCACCGGTTTGCCCAGAGCCTGTGACAGGAGCACCGCCTCGTCTTCCGCGCCGGAGTTTCCCCCGTTCGATCTTCCGTAGTGGCCGGGGCCGGGATACGAATGCACGATCACATGATCGGGCGTGGTGCGGAGCATCATTGCGATTTCGCCGCGAAGCGCCTGTGGATTCTGGTTGTGCGCATAGATGTGGACGGTACCGTCCGGCTTGACGTCGGCAACCGCCATGGTCGGGCCAATCGGTGCATGCTTCATGTAGGACAATTGATAGGTGGCAGAAAGCTTCTTGTGCCCGGACGCGAGCGCGGAGCCAACATCACCCTTTGCGCCCTTGCTCTTCTCGACGGGTGCTGAAGTCCAATCCGCTTCTTCCCGAAGATGCTGATGGAGCTTTGCGTTGCCGGGCAGGCCCTTCCATTCTGTCCATTTGGTGCCGCCGGCTACCTGCTCGGCTGCCTGGATCGCTTCCCACTCCGTGGGCGCGACCACTCCTACGAGATTGCCTTTCACGATGACTTGCGAATTCGGAAACTTCTTCTTGTCCAGTTGCCCGGCAGACACCAGCAGTCGAGCCAAGCGTCTTCGGATGCACTACCCGCGCGTGCAGCATGCCCGGGCAGTCGCACATCGGTCGCCCAGGTTTCTTTCGCGGCGACTTTCGTACTGATAATGGAATTCTTGAAGGACTTGCCGATAACCGTGTACTCGCTGACCGGTTTCATCGGCGGATCGCCCTGAATGGCTAATCCGAAGATGCTGGTGAGTTCTCCCTTCACTGGGATCGTGAGCTTCAGCTGTTGTCCCTTGACCAGGTCACCGTAGGAAATGCTCTTACCGCCTCCGGAAACGATGCCGTCCTTGACGGAAAGCTTGTCCTTCGCCACGCCGAGCCGCTCTGACGCAAGGTCGAGCAGAGCCTGGTACGTGTAGGCAGCCGCCTTACGGATGTTGGGCGTTCCACGTCCGAGGAAATCGAAGGCACCGCTCCCGTCCGGCGTGCGATCGGTATCTCCCGCCACGACCGTGGTAATCGCTTCGAAGGACGCGCTCAGTTCGTCCGCCACAATCTGACGGTAGGCGGTAAAGGTGGTTCCCTGGCCGAAGTCGCTCTTGCCCGTGCGGATCAGGATGGTGTTGTCCGGGTGGATCTCAATCCACGAACTCGGAAGCGTGGGATCAAGCGAGTTCTTCATCAGTGCGGCGTTTGCGGTATCGCCCTTGAGAAACTCCGGGCCAACCAGGCTGAACCCCACGACCAGGGCGCCACCCGCTTTCACAAATTGACGGCGTGACAGTGTCGGTCCGAAAACATTCGCTTGTTTTTCGCTTAGGGTTGCCATCGCTTATCTCTCCTTCGCCATGATCGTGGCGGCATGTTGTACGGCTTCCATAATGGCTACGTAGGTTCCGCAGCGGCACAAATTGGGCGAGACTCCGGATGTTGTGAAGGCCTCTTTGATTTGCGCCAGGGTGGGACTCGGATTGCTTTCGAGGAGTTCGGTCGCCTTGATCATCATCCCGTTCTGGCAAAACCCGCACTGCGGAGTTTGTTCCTCGATCCAGGCTTGCTGCACGGGATGAAGCGTATCCTTCGCTTCCTCCGCCGACAGGCCCTTCTGCTTAGCCCACCTTGCAGGCAGGCCTTCAAGGGTGGTGATTTCCTGACCGGGATCGACGCTGGAGAGAGCCGTAATGCAGGAACGCGTTTCCTTGCCGTCGATCAGAACCGCACAGGCTCCGCACTGTGCCAGTCCGCAACCGAACTGCGGACCGATCAGCTGAAGATCGTTGCGTAAAACATAGAGTAGCGGTGTGTCGCCAGGCGCCTGCACCTCGTGCCGGGCTCCGTTCACATTCAGCGTGGCCATAAAGATCTCCCTTTCAAGGCGAATTCGAACTTCAGAGGATCTTGCGGATATCTTAACTCGACACATGCTCGCGGCAGTCCAGCCCATGATCAGCGTATGTCGGCAGACGACCGCAACATCGAATTTTGAATAGTACTTCTTCACATCGCCGGCCCCGTACTTGCCGCGGAATCTCTCGACTATGGACGACAGCCTTGTGGCGTCATTGACCGGAACAGCATTAATTCCGCCTTTGCGCCGCGTGCATCGACGCGCATCGTCGGGTTCTTGAGCGCGTTCTTATACCACTGCGTATCCGACCCCTTCACGGGCAGGAGGTACAGCTTCCCCTCATTCCAAACGAACCAGATCGGGAGTGTGATGCTGCGTCCTGACTTTCTGCCGGTTACGGTGATGTTAATTTCGCGATATTTGGAAAGGCGGTCTTGAAGAGAATCGTTCTTCGTTGGTTTGTTGCTCATCCGAGTGTCCTTTATTTCGCAGGCGAGTATTGTTCGTCGCTGACGCGCTCCATCCAGTCGACCACCTTGTCGTCTTTCTTCTCCTGGATGGCGATGTGTGTCATGGCGGTCGTCGGCTTGGCCCCGTGCCAGTGCTTCTCGCCGGGCGAGAACCAGACTACGTCGCCGGGCCGAATTTCTTCAATCGGGCCTCCCCAGCGCTGAGCCCGTCCGCAGCCAGCCGTGACTATGAGAGTCTGGCCGAGCGGATGCGTATGCCAGGCAGTCCGCGCACCGGGTTCGAAGGTTACGCTGGCGCCTTGAACAAATGCTGGATCAGGTGCCTGAAAGAGAGGGTCGATGCGTACTGTCCCGGTGAACCAATCTGCCGGGCCCTTGGCCGATGGTTGCGAACCTATTCTCCTGATCTCCATTTTCTGCCCCCTTCATTCGCTCCTGAATCAGCCACCCGTCATCGCCATATCTTGTTCGGCTCACGAGTGATTCTGCCAAAACAACTCCTGGCGGGAACTAAACGCAATTTCACGGGTTCTAAAACAGACGTGCGAGTGTTACACACCCCTGCCCTGCTTGCGATTGTGTTGCTGCTTGCCCGGCTCGCAGAGCCTTCAGACAAGAAGGCGGAGCGTCCCTGCCAAAGAGAGGCGGTGCACCTTTCTTCCCGAGAAATGTCTGATCGAATAGTCACAAGAACTCCGATGATGGTGCAAGGCCACCACGCCCGTCTTGCTGGGAGCATTGAGTTAATGGTGGTGGTTGATAACCACGGAGAGCCCATCTGCATTTCTGTTGTTCGCGGCCACCCGCTACTCACATCGACGGCAATCTCTTCCGTAAAGGATTGGCGATTTCGCCCCTATTCCGCGAAAGGCAAACCCAAGAACTATTCAGGCTCGCTCCTAATCGAGTCTAAAGAGTTTGAAGTGCCCGACTAGAAAGCGACAGAGTTCAGACATAAGAAATCTGCATCACATTCCTTGGCCCCTTCTGATGCCTCCTCGCGGCTCAAAGACCAGTCATTTTCTCAAACGCTTCCGGATACCGAGCCCCCTGCACGGTAATCTTTGCCGCAGCCCCTTCAATATCCCTCAGGTCGCCGGGCGTAAGTTCAATTGCGACTGCACCGAGATTTTCTTCGAGCCGCCCCAGCTTGGTGGTGCCGGGAATTGGAACGATCCACGGCTTCTGGGCTAACAGCCAGGCGAGCGCAATCTGAGCCGGAGTCGCCTTCTTCTCCTGTGCAATGGTGCCCAGCAGATCCACCAGGGCCTGATTCGCCTTCATCGCTTCCGGCTCGAAGCGCGGAAGCTTGCTGCGAAAGTCAGTGCTCTCGAAAGTTGTGCTTTCCTTGATCGCGCCCGTCAGGAATCCCTTGCCCAGCGGACTATACGGCACGAGGCCGATGCCAAGTTCCTCAAGGGTCGGGATCACCTCGGCTTCGGGCTTGCGCCACCACAGCGAATACTCGTTCTGGAGCGCGGTGACCGGTTGGACCGCGTGGGCGCGCCGGATCGTCTGCACGCCTGCTTCGGACATGCCAAAGTGTTTGACCTTGCCGGCTTGGATCAGCTCTTTTACAGCACCCGCCACCTCTTCGATGGGCACGTTGGGGTCAACACGGTGCTGGTACAACAGGTCGATGACCTCCACCTGCAACCGTTTGAGCGACCCTTCAACGGCCTGCTTGATGTGCTCCGGCCGGCTATTCACACCGGCCGCTCCTGGCCGATTGTCTTTGCCGCTCAGGTCGAATCCAAACTTGGTAGCGATCACCACTTTGCCACGGAAGGGCGCAAGCGCCTCGCCAACGAGCTCTTCGTTGGTGAACGGCCCGTAGACTTCCGCGGTGTCAAAGAAGGTGATGCCGCGGTCGACTGCGGCATGGAGAAGATCGGTCATCTCTTTTTTGTCTTTGGGTGGGCCATAAGAAAAACTCATGCCCATGCAGCCCAGGCCGAGGGCGGAAACTTCCAGATTGCTCTTTCCCAGTTTGCGCTTTTGCATTGGTGTTCCTTCCGGATCGTTTTCCTGACTCCGAGATTAAAACCAACCGCCTTGGAAGCGGTAGCCCGATCCTTCCGATTTATTGCCCATTCCTCTTGCGACGAAAGAAATCATTTGGCGCTCCCGGAACGGAGGGCTATCTTGGAAGTCAGGAAAAGGACGCTACTACAGTGAAAAAACCCAGTAAAAGCACCGCATCGTCGTCCGATCGCGCACGTGAATTGCGCGCAGAACTCGCCCGTAAAATTGCCTTCTTCGTTGGGTCTTCAGAGAAACTGATAACCGATATTCCCGGCTTGCTGCTGGCCCGGCGGACCGCGCCCACGGCTCCGATCTCCGCGACCTACGAGCCCAGCCTGGCCGTAGTCGCGCAGGGACGCAAGCAGGCAACCCTGGGCGGAACGACCTTTATTTTCGACGAATCGCGCTACCTGCTGACGTCGCTCGATTTGCCGGTCATCTGCAACGTGATCGAGGCCAGCGAAGAGGTGCCCTATCTTTGTTTCGTGCTCAAGCTCGAAATGAATGTGGTGCGAGAGCTATTGAGCCGGGAGGAGATTAAATCACCGGCCGCCCCATCCGCCAATCCGGCCATGGCCACCGGTAAAACCACGGCCGAGTTGCTCGGCGCATGCTGCCGGCTCGTGGACTTGTTGAACGCCCCGCAGGACATTCCTTTTCTGAGCGGCCTGATTCAACGAGAGATTATTTACCGAATTCTTCGCGGGCCGGAAGGGGCGCGTCTGCGCGCCATTGCCACGCTCGGAGATCAAAGCCACCGGACGGCAAAAGCCATTGCCTGGATCAGAACCAACTACGCGAAGCCGCTGCGGGTGGAAGATCTCGCGGAAGTTGCCGGCATGGGCTTATCTACGCTGCACCATCATTTCCGCGCGCTCACCGCCATGAGTCCTCTTCAGTATCAGAAGCAACTCCGGTTGCAGGCGGCACGGGGACGCATGCTCGTCGATGGTCTGGATGCCGCCAGCGCGGCCTTTGAGGTCGGCTACGAAAGCGCCAGCCAGTTCAACCGCGAATACAGCCGCTTCTTCGGCCAACCGCCGATGCGGGACATTCGGACTCTCCGATCGCCGGACGCTCTGCCCATGGAAGCGATCAGTACTCGGTAAAGCGCTAGCCGATCGGCAAAACCTCTGGACAGCGCGAGCAGAGAAACGCCAATCCGTGTCTTCACCCTTGGGATTTGGTTGGGCTTCTTACTGGCGTTCGAGAATTTCGTCGATGGCGACTTTGCCGCCTTTGTCTACCGTCACCACTTTGTGGATCGGCTTAAACCCGGTGAGCGTGATGTCGACAATGTAGTTGCCTGGTCCGACCATGAACTCGGTGGGCGTGAGCTTCTCGTAAATTTTTTGATTAATGGCGATCTGGGCGCCCTTGGGTTGGGTGCGAACCCCGATCGTGCCCATGCCGGCGGTGCTGTCGGCGCCGCCGCCGAATAGTTTCTTGAATTTGCTTACGCCGCGGATTTCGTCGGCGTTACCTAGTTCCCGCAGGGCGGGTGCGAATTTGAAGTTCTGTCCCGCGCCCAGGTCGGCACTGGTGGATTCATCCAGATATCCCTGCTTGCGCAGCACCAGGCTGTGCGCGCCCTTTTCCACCGCAAACTGTGCTGGCGTGACGCGTCCGGTATTTTTGCCGTCGAGGATGACCTCCGCCCCGGAGGGATTGCTGTTGACTACCATCAAAGCGTTGACCGGGGCCAGATGCAACGAAACGGCCGCTTTGCTTCCGGAAGCGATACTCACCGTGCGGCTGTCGGAGGAGTAGCCGCTCTTGCTAACGGAAACGGTATGCTGGCCCGGGGCAAGGCCGGTCAGATTCAAAGGCGTGACCCAACTTGGGTCGCTCGCGCCGTCTAGCTGGATCTGGGCGCCAGCCGGAGTGGAATCGATTTGCACCGACCCGGGAATGATAGCGACCGGCTTGGGAGGAGGGGAAGCTTTCTTCCGTTGGTTTGCGCCGCGCCGATCGATCTGGCGCACGCTCACCTCAGGCTCCGGTTCGATGACAGGCGCAGGTTCGAGTTGGACTGCGGGCGGCGGAGCGGGCGTGGGCGCCGGGGCGGGACGCTCGCTGGCTACGGTGCTGGTCGGCCGCGGAGCGGCCGTGGAATCGTCGTCTGCCGAGTGCACGCGGAGATACACCATGATCGCGATAATCGCAATCACGATGACCGCGCCCACCAGGGCATACAGCATCAATTGGGGCGGAACGGTTTTGATCTCCGTCATGGCCCGGTCCGCGACTTCGCGAACCTGAATCTTTGGTTTCTCTTCCTTGGCCCTGAGCTGTGCCAGCGGAGACGGCTCGGGAATTTCCGCGACGGGCGTTGGTGGAGCCGCCTCAAAAACCGGTTCCTTCATGGGCGGCAACTCGTCCATGTCGGAAAAGCTCTTGGCTCCCGAACCGGCGGCAGCCGGCGCGGCCATCATGGGATCAAACGACTTGGGCGCCTCGGTTTCTGTTTCCCGCTCTGCCGTGGCCGCCGACATGACGGCATGCGGTGGAACCGAGGCCGGAGTTTGCGGCTGTTCGATCATTCGCGAACCGGAACTCGAGGAAAGACCGCTCTGCGATCCCGCCCCGGCGCCGGCCGCTGCCGCGCGGGCCTCCTTGGCTGGCGCTGACGGAGGTGTCCAATCGTCGACCAGGTCAGACTCGGGTGCTTTCGGAACGGGGGCGATAAACTTACTCGCCGCCGCCGCTCGAGCTGCCGGCGCCACCGGAGCAACAGCAGCTTTGGCGGCAGGCTTTTTCACTTCGCTGGATTTCTTGCCGCTATTTTCCTTGCACTTCTCGAGGTCCTCCACCAACTCACGCGCGGACTGGTAGCGCTCCCCGGGATCCTTGGCCAGCGCTTTCATAATCAGCGCGCTGACAGCGGCCTGAATTTTTGGATTCACCGACGACGGGCTGGGCGGCATTTCGTCGGCGATTTGATTGGCCAGAGCCGCCGGATCCTCGGCGTCAAAGGCTCTGCGATCGGTGACCATTTCGTAAAGTATGGCGCCCAACGTAAACAGATTGGACCGCAGATCGATGCCGTCGCCCCGTACCTGCTCGGGAGAAGCGTAAGGCAGCAAACGACCCAGGCCGTTGCCGGACTCGGCGCCAATCAGGCTCATGCTGGAAATGCCATATCCGAGAATCTTGACCAGGCCATCCCACTGGACCATGATCTTCGCCGGTTCCAGCGAGTGGTGGACGACCCCTTTCCCGGCTGCTGTATCCACGCCGGCGCACACCTGGCGCGTGATATCCAGCAGATCCCAGATGGAGAAGCCTTCCTTGCGGGTCAGCATGGTCGCAATGCTATTGCCCTGAACGTACTCCATCGCGGCGCAGAACTGGCCCTCGATTTCCCCGGCGCCATAGAGCGCGGCAATATTCTGGCTGGCGAGTTCGCGCGTGCTTTCGCCTTCGGCAATCAACACGTCCACGAAATCGGACGAGCGTTCGCCCAGCGGCTCCAGATTCTGAGTCTTGAGCGCGACACTCTGGTTGGTTTCCGTGTCCGTGGCCTTGTAGATCAAGGCCGTATCGGACTTGGAAAGCTCGCTCTGAATTTCAAACCGGCCAAACATCATCGCCATTGCAGTCGCCTCGCGGTGACAGCCGCATTTCTCCTAAGAAAATGGATTTGGCATGCGTCCGGGGGAGAGACGCAACTAGGATAACGCGATGCTCGCGGAGGCGAGAGTTACGAAGGTACTCGGATTTCGGGGGGCTGGCCCGGAGTACGATCCCCATCGGGCGATCGGAGCCATTCCTCAATCAGCCGGCGCACTTTCGCGCCTTCGGCGCGGCGGCGGACCGCATCGAGGACGGCCAGACTGACCTTCTCCCTGGACCCGCGAAACCCGACCCAATACGGCACGCAAATTTCGCCGGGAATCGCGTTCGCTTCGATCCTCAAGTCGCGGACGCGGAAGAAACCGCGGGCGAAAACCATGCGGCGCACTTTCTCAATCAGAAGGTTTGCAGCCTGCGATTCATCCACACCCGTAGGCAATACGTTGCGAGTCTGGAGCGCGATAACTTGCTCGTCGGCAGACTGGGCCGGAAATCGGTACAAATCAAGAACTCCGCAAACCGCATCCAGCGCGAACGTCTGATGCTGTTCACGGCCAGCGCTGCGTATCGACACCTCAAAAAGTCGAAAGGGAATATACAGTTCCGCCAACGAATGCACCGGGCCACGGATCAGCGCAGCCGCACGGTTGACTGCGCCTTCCGAAAAGTAACGCACGGCTTCCCCGCGGGTCACGTTCGGCTTTAGGCTGCGAATGCGCGTGGTGGAGACATCGCCGCTCATGGCCTGTTGCAAGGGTGAAAGGCCGATACAGGATTGGCGGTGAACGCCGCCGTGATCTCCCGCGCCCGTTTTGACGAACGCTGCATGAAATCCAGGATCGTCTCCAGTTCCCCTTCACTGTATCGTTCCAACAGGTTTGCAAATCCCTGTCGAATCGACCCGAACACGCTTTCGCCTCCCGACAGGCGTTCATGAACGGGCTCCACCATAACCCGCCGTCGATCATGCGGATCTCGCACCCGCCGCACCAGGCCCTTTTTCTCGAGACGGTCGATCAGGCTGGTGACTGACGCTGTGGCCAGGCCGGTATATTTTGCCACCTCCCCCGCGGTGACCGGCCCCAGCCGCATCAGGGTATCGATGGTCTTGGTGTCGGTGGCGGTCAGGCCGGCGCGTTCGGCAATCGCAGCGTGCAGCAACACGGTGGCGGCGCTGTTCTCCCGGCCCGCCATCAGGATGCTCTCGATCAGAATCCGCCGGGCCGTACTCGCGGCCGGTTTTTTTTGACCAGATCGGCTTGACAAGAGATTTCCCTCGCAATATTATCTCGACGTACCGAGATATACGGTATATCATAATATTAATCCGATTGCTTCGATCCTGGAAGCGGCGCGCCGGAAAAGTTTAGGAGTGACCCTGTTGTCGCCCCGCCGTCCAGTGCATTATTCTGGAACCGTCAATCGGCGGAACTCGTAACTTCTCTCAGTGTTGTGTCTCTGAACCGTTGAGATTTCCCGGAGTCTGAGCGAGCATGACCCTAACCGGCTTCGTCACCAGAAGTGCCTTCCGCAACAAGCGGCGCAGCGTGCTGACCGTGATCAGCATCACATTTTCGCTGGTGCTCCTGACCCTGATGATGACGGTCTGGCACAGCTGGTATGTCGATAAAGGCGAAGACACCAAGTCGGCGCAGCGTCTCATTACGCGGCATCGCGTCTCTCTGACCCAGAGTCTGCCGATTTATTACCGGGAGAAGATGCGCACCGTCCCTGGCGTAGTCGCGGTGGCGCCCACGCAATGGTTTGGTGGGTTGTATAAAGACGAAAAGCCGGAGAATTTCTTCGCGCAATTTGCCACTGACCCCAACGAGATCTTCAACGTAGTCACCGATTTCAAGATTCCCCCCGATCAACTGGCGGCCTGGCAGAAAGATCAGGCGGGCGCGGTGGTCGATAGCGAACTGGCCAAGAAGTTCGGGTGGAAAATCGGCGACCGCATCGTGATCAAAGGGACGATCTTCCCGGTCAACCTGGAATTGACGATCCGCGGGATCTTTGTCGCTCCCCGCCCGTCCATTACGCTCTACTTCAATATCAAGTATCTCGAGGAAGCGGTTGCCTTTGCCAAAGGACATGCCGGCACGTTCAACATTCTGGCCGATTCTCCGGAAGACGTTCCGAAAGTGGCGGCGGCCATCGACGCCATGTTTCGCAATTCGCCGGAGCCCACGAAGACCGAGAGCGAAAAAGCTTTTCAGCTGAATTTCATCAATAGCATTGGGAATGTGAAGGCGTTCATCCTGAGCATCTGCATGGCGGTCGTGTTCGCTACGCTGCTGGTCTCCGCGAACACGATGGCGATGTCGATTCGCGAACGCACTCGCGAAGTCGCGGTGCTCAAGACGCTCGGATTTACGCGGCAGTCGATTCTCGGGCTTTATATCGGCGAATCCGTGACTGTGACTTTGGTCGGCGGCGTTCTCGGATGCCTGCTGGCAGTGGGAATGATCGCCGGAATCAAGCACGTTCCGGGGATGGGTTTTTTCTTTCTCGGAATGAAAGTGACGTGGTCGACCTACGTGCTCGCGATTCTGATTTCGGGCCTGGTCGGATTTCTGAGTGCAATTTTTCCCGCGTATCATGCTGCGAAAGTGGATATCGTGGACGGTCTGCGGCACATCGGGTAAGGCAAATACAGTATGGCGATCCCCATCAGTTACAACGTTCGAAATCTGATACTCCGCAAAGGTCTGACCATCATGACCGCGCTGGGTATCGCGCTGACTGTGACTACCGCCGTCTTCCTGATGGCGCTGCTCGCGGGTTTGCAGAAGGCGTTCGTCTCCAGCGGCGATCCGCTGAATGTCCTGGTGATGCGCAAGGGCTCGACGGCGGAACTCTCGGGCGGCTTTGACGCTTCTCTGTTTCCGATCCTCAAGACGCTGCCGGGCATCGCGACCGATAAAGACGGACAGCCCCTCGCGTCGGGCGAGTGGGTTGTGGTCGCGGTTCTGCCAAGAAGAGACCGCACCGGCGAAGTCAATGTTTCTGTCCGCGGCCTGATGCCGGCGGGCCTCGAGCTGCGCGAAGCGGAGAAGGATTCTCATGGGCAGCCGAAATTGAAATTAGTCGCGGGACGCTGGTTCGAAACCGGCCAGCGGGAAGTCGTGGTCGGAAAATCCATTCACGATCGTTTTTCGGGTACCCAGGTCGGGGACACGCTGGACTTTGCCAAAGGAAAATGGAAGGTTGTCGGCATCTTCGATTCCGGCGGCAGTGCCTATGACTCGGAAATCTGGGGCGACCTGAATCAGGTTGCCGCTGATTTTGACCGGCAGGGCGGCTTCGGTTCGGCCTATCTGCGCGCCACCGACCCCGTGGCCGCGGACGCGCTCAAGAACCGTGTCGCCGACGACCAGCGGCTGAAGCTCGAAGGCCAGCTAGAAACGGACTATTACGCGAAGCAGACCAGTTCCGGCGGCGCTATCAAATATATCGGCTTCTTTGTGGCCATCATCATGGCTGTCGGCTCAAGCTTTGCGGCAATGAACACCATGTATGCCGCGGTCGCCTATCGCGCGCGAGAGATTGCGACCCTGCGCGTCATTGGATTCTCGCGTCCCAGTATTCTGACGTCGTTTGTGCTGGAAGCCTTGCTGCTGTCGCTGCTGGGCGCCGTCGTCGGCATTGTGCTGATGTTGCCGTTCAACGGCATGAGCACAGGCATCGGCAATAACGTCACCTTCAGCGAAACCGTATTCAGCTTGCAAATGACATGGTCGGTCGTGATGGTCGCGGTCTTCTTTGCGCTGGTAATGGGCCTGATTGGAGGCTTCTTTCCAGCCTGGAGCGCCGCCCGGCGGGAGATACTGGCGTCGCTGCGAGGCTGAGTTGTAGCGCCGGCGCTACATTTCAAGATTTTGCACTTGCACGTTAACGACTGACATCTGACTAACTCAATGCCCACCGACACCAAACACGACGATCTACAAAGTCTGCGTATCGACCATTCCATGCGCGATAGCGGTGGGGAGCCGCCCACCTGGTCCCGCCGCATCATTCTCGGTGGGATCGCGCTCGTTGCCCTGCTTGGATTAAGCATGCTCGCCTATCGGCTGCTGGCCTCCGACGCTCCGGAAGTCGAGGTCGTCCGTGCCGCCGCCGAGGGTAATGATGTGGCCGGCGCAACCGTGCTTTCGGCTACGGGATACGTCGTCGCCCATCACAAGATCAGCGTGAACTCCAAAGTCACCGGTCGCGTCGCCTGGATCGGCGTCGAGAAAGGCGACAAAGTAAAAGAAGGACAAGTTCTGGTCCGCCTGGAAGATCAGGAATTCCGCGCGCTCTACGAACAGGCTCGTGGCGGCTACGAAAGCGCCCAGGCGCGGCTGGCGGAAATGGAACATGGGTCGCGTCCCGAAGAAATTCAGCAAGCCCAACATAATCTTTCGGAAGCCCGCGCCACCGCGGCCAACGACAAGATCACTCTCGACCGCACCCGTGATTTGTTTGCCCAGGGGGTTGTCTCCAAGCAGGCGCTCGACGATGCCATTGCCCGCAATGACGCTTCCCAGCAGCGCGCGAATTCTCTGGATCAGATGTTCCGCATGTCGAAGATCGGCCCGCGCGCCGAGCAGATCGAGCGGGCCCGCGCCGACGTTTTGCAGGCAAAAGGGCAGATGGACTACGCCAAGTCGCAGCTCGACGCGACCACGATTAAAGCACCCGTAACGGGCACCATCCTGGAACGGACCGCGGAAAAGGGCGAACTGGTGACGGCGCAGTTTGCCAGCGGAGCGGAAGGGGGGCCCGCGCGGATCGGTGGTGGCGCTCGCCGACTTGAGCGACATCCAGGTAGAACTCGACATCGCGCAGGACGACTTCGCCAAGCTCGGCCCGAAGCAGGAAGCCAGCATCACGCTCGACGCTTTTAAGGACCGCACCTACAAAGGGGTCATCGCGGAAATTTCGCCGGAGGCGAATCGTCAGAAGGCGACCGTGCAGGTGAAGGTGCAAATCCTGAACCCGGATTCGTATCTTCGTCCCGAGATGAACGCTACCGTCCAGTTCCTGGCAAGCGACAACAAGGCCGCTGTCCACAAACAGGAAGGCGCCTTCATTCCTACCCAGGCTCTACGCGACAAGGATGGCTCGAAGTTCGTGTTTATCGCCTTGAATGGCCGGATTATCCGCCGCGATGTCCACGTCCTCAGCCCGCGCTCGGGTGGGTATCTGGTGGATTCCCTGGTGGGCGGCGAAAGTATAGTAACGACCGCGCCGGCCGACCTGAAGGACGGAGAGAAAATTCGTATCAAAGGACAGTCATGACCGCAGACACGGCAAAAAACGGCAATGTAGTGGAGGCGCGCGCGGTCAACAAAGTCTTCAAGCGCGACGCCTTTACCGTCACCGCCCTCGACAATGTATCGATCAATATTGCGACCGGAGAATTTCTCGCGTTGATGGGCCCATCGGGATCGGGGAAGACGACGCTTTTGAACATGATCGCCGCCATCGACCGCCCCACCTCGGGCGATTTGCGAGTGCTGGGCGAAAACATCTTTACGCTCAGCGACGGCGATTCGGCTCGCTGGCGCAACACCCACGTCGGCTACGTCTTTCAGACCTTCAACCTGATTCCCGTGCTCACCGCATTTGAAAATGTCGAACTGCCTCTGCTGCTCACGAAGATGACCAGCCAGCAGCGCCGCGACCACGTTCTGACCGCGTTGAAACTGGTGGGACTGGAAGACCGCGTCACGCACCTGCCGAAACAGCTCTCCGGCGGACAGGAACAGCGCGTCGCCATTGCCCGCGCGATCGTGAGCGATCCAACCCTGATCCTTGCCGACGAACCGACTGGAGATCTCGACAGCAACTCAGCTACGGAAATTCTGGAAATTCTGAAACGGCTTAACGAAGGATTCAAGAAGACGATCGTGATGGTCACACACGATCCGCACGCAGCACAGTACGCGCACGTGACGCGGCATCTGGAGAAGGGCAAGCTGTTGCCGGCGTAGCCTTTCCCTACTTGAGAACTGTCATCCTGAGCGCCGCGAAGGATCTGCTTTCTTTTGGGCCGACAGGCAAGCAGATCCTTCGCTGCGCTCAGGATGACAGGTCATTGGGAGTGGCAAGCATTCTGGACGCCGGCCCCAACAGCAATATTGCAGCCCTTCACACCGAAGCTTGCGCGGGTATGCCACTGCTCGGCGAATCGCTTTCGCTGACCCATTCCCACACCCGGCGTCCGCGGTCGTTGGTGAGGCTGCGCGCCTCGCCGTAGTCCACCAGGCGATTGAGCACGGTGGTGACTGAAGCCATCGGATCCTTGTGGCGCACCAGAATCTCTCCCGCGCGCCGTTCCAGTTCCTGGCAGACTTCGCGCGCGCCCAGCGGGTTGCGCGCCTCCATCAGAACGATGCGACAGGCCTTGGTGAAGCCCGGCTGCCGGCCATTGGGTTTGCGATCGATTAATTCGAGAAGGTCTTCGCCGAGGACGTCGTCACCGAACAGATTGGCGAGTCCGGAAATTGTCTGTTTCACTGTGCCGATGCGCTTCATGATGTCTGCGCGTTGACGCATCAGTTGGCGAAGTTCGTCGTGCGCAGCTCTTACGACCTGCTGCACAGGAACACCACTCACGCGAGGATCCATTATCCCGGCAGCATCCCGGTCGTGCTTCCCCACATCCATAACCGCCTCCGAAGCCCGGAACTTGCCCCCTCGAACCCCGGCAACACGGGGTCCTGCCTAGGTCTTTAGTACGGCAGAGGATTCGCGAAAGTTCCCGGATAGGGAACTCCCCCATACAGCGGGGAATCCATTGCACGGTTGGACTCACGGGGTGGGAAAACGTCACCACGGGGCAACGGCAGCAGTGATATCTCAAAACAACAGCGCGAGTGTCAGGCACTCGCGCCTCCAGATAATGGAACGGTGCTACGGTTTCATGGATGATTTGCCGGGCGCCGCTTTCTTTGCGGCCGGTTTCAGCGCCTGGTCGGGCGGAATTTCGCCGCCGCTTGGATCGACGTAGTGAATATCAAACGCGGCACCGGGGATATCCATCATCATGACCGCAGTCACTGCCTTGAACGTATGGATGCTCTTAGCCGGCAGATAAGCGTAGTCGCCTGGATGCATCGCGGCAGGCTTTCCGTCCTTCATCTGCGCTGAACCGACGCCACTTACCAGCAGCAACTGCTCCCCCGCGGTGTGCCAATGCCAGGGCACCACGCAACCCGGTGCGAACTTCAGCATCAACGCCGCCGACTCTTTCGAAGGATCGCCTCGCAACACTGACACCTTCATGCAGACGGGAAGCCCCGGCATGTTCACAAATTTGTCGGACTTCGCCGCCGCCATCACCATTTCATCCTGCGCCGGCAGCGTTACCGGCAGGCAGCACAAAACAATCAACAGCGCACTCCATTGTTGAGCTTTCATGACCACCTCCGCATTGAAATCAACGTCGCAGGGAGCATAACAAACACATAGACAAAACGTTCTGCGAAACTCGCGAGAAAGAAATAGCCCTATCCCATCACGGTCGTATGTTCCGGTCTAATCTTGTACAACACTCGCACCTCTCCGGGCTGCGCGTAGGGATACTTATCCAATCCCATATACTTCTTCGCGAGCTTGTTGATCTGATCGTCGGCTCCCTGTTGGGTAATTTCCACGACCGTGCCGCGAATTTCCATATAGCGATAAGGGTTGTCGGGATCCATAATCGTCAAAGC
The DNA here is from genome assembly GCA_963799305.1 of uncultured Acidobacteriota bacterium. GTDB lineage: Bacteria > Acidobacteriota > Terriglobia > Terriglobales > Acidobacteriaceae > Acidiflorens. Next base: position 321,158 of record CAWCWX010000015.1, read on the forward strand.
GACGCGAGGATCGCGACGCACGTTCTTATCTTTCTGGCGTCCCTTGGCGGAGTTAAAGATGACATGCTCGCCGTCGAAATCGACCCACACCGGAGTGACCTGCGGTCGTCCATCCGGCATAAGGGTTCCTAAACTGGCGAAGGCTTTCTTCTGGAATAGATCCTGATATTTTTCGGGGATGACATTGGACATCGCGGACTCCTTCGATTGATGGTTTGGGGCCGAAAAGATTATAGATGCCGGCGCCATTTTTTCGAGCCTCCGGACATTCGTACCGAGCTTGCTGGAGCCGGCGAGCGATTACAATATTGGCCTCTCATCAGGAGCTGTGATCAATGGCTATGTCTGATTCGGCAAAGCAACGACGATTCGCGAGGTCAATTACACGATTGTCGATCGCCATCCTGCTGCTCGGAAGTTTTCTGGCGGCTCAGCCGGCGCCGCCGAAGCTTCCGCCAACGGTCGTCTTTATGACCGACTTTGGCGTCATCGACGATTCCGTCGCGCTCTGCAAGGGAGTGATGTACGGCATCACACCGAACCTGCGCATCGTGGACCTGACCCACCAGGTCACTCCCTATTCCATCACGGATGGCGCTCGCTTTCTCTTCGGCGCTACCCCCTACTTTCCCGCCGGCACGGTATTCGTAGTAGTGATTGATCCGGGCGTAGGCAGCACGCGCAAACCGGTGGTGGTGAAGTCCAGGCGCGGCCAGTTTTTCGTTTTGCCGGATAACGGTCTCATGACCATGGTCGAGGATCGCGACGGCATCGAAGGAATCCGCGAGATCACCAATCAGGATTGGATGATCGGAGCGAAAATTTCGTCGACCTTTCACGGCCGCGACATTTTTTCTCCCGTCGGCGCACACGTCGCGCGCGGCGACGATTGGACCCAGGTCGGCCCTGAGGTCAAACAGTTAGTCCGGCTGGATCTGCAACCATCAAAACTGGACGACAAAGGCCTGAGCGGAGAAGTCATTGCCCTCGACGGCCCCTTCGGCAATCTGGTCACGAATATCGCCGCCGAAGATTTTCTGAAACTCGGCTACCAGCACGGCGAAAAAATAAAAGTGTCCATTGGCGGCCGCGAGATCGAAATGCCCTTCGTGAAAACCTTCAGTGACGTCCCGCTCCAGCAGCCTTTGCTGTACGTCGACTCCCGCGGACGCGCCAGCTTCGCCGTGAATCAGGGAAACTTTGCCCGGACCTACGGAGTCGAGCCGCCGCAGCCAATTTTTATCAAACGTAAGTAGAGACGCAGCGTGCCGCGTCTCCCTATGTGCTGGAGAAAATTTATCCCTTGGCCAGATCCGCCGCGATCCGCGGCAGCACCGCGCGGATCAGTCCGATGAAATGTCCCATCACCCGACGGCCCGTCTCCAGCACTTCCTCGTGATTCAACGGCTGATCGAGAACTCCCGCTGCCATGTTGGTAACGCAGGAGATCGCGAGCACATTCATCCCCATGTGACGCGCAGCGATCGCCTCCGGCACCGTGGACATCCCCACCAGATCGGCGCCAATGGCGCGAAGGTAGCGAATCTCCGCCGGAGTTTCATAGCTCGGCCCAAGCAGCGCCACGTAAACGCCTTCCCGCGGCGGAATCGAAAGCTGCTTCGCTTCTTCGAGTGCGATTTCGCGATAGCGTTTCGCATACGTGTAACTCATGTCTGGAAAGCGCGGACCCAGTCGCTCGTCATTCGCGCCGGTCAGCGGATTCTGTCCCTGCAAATTGATGTGGTCGCGGATCATCACCAGCGCGCCCTGTCCGTACTCCGTATTGATGCCACCGGCTGCGTTGGTAAGGATCAGCGCCCGCACCCCCATGCGTCCAAGCACGCGCACTGGAAACGCGACCTCGCCCGCGGAATAACCTTCGTAGAGATGCACGCGTCCCTGCATCACCGCTACCGGCACTTCCCCCGCTTTGCCGATGACCAACTGTCCGGCGTGGCCGACAGCAGTCGAATGTGGGAACGTTGGAATTTTGGCGTACGGGATGCGCGTTGCCCCAACCAGTTCGTCGGCGAATGCTCCCAGCCCCGAGCCGAGAACCAACCCGATCTGCGGACGCAGGGCAGTCTGCGAATGTACGAACGCGGCGCCCTTTTCGGCGCGCGTGAAGAGGTCTGCGGCGGAGTCTTTCGGCATGGAACGGCTTCTCCTGGCTTCGTTTCCGGTCCTGAAAGTTGATTGCATTGTAATGGACTTCCGCATCGCCCCCCCCAGCGGATGCCGGCGGAGTCCGCATCGCGATTGCGCTCTGCGAAGTTTTGCACAAGGGGATTTGGCGTGCGTGTCGCAGTTCGCGAGCGTTGAGACCGCATGAAACCGCGAAAATACCGCATGAACATTGACGATTCGCAAGTTTCGCCGGGGGCGATGCACAATTCCCGCGTCACCGGCCTGTGGATGGCGTGCACTCGATTGATTTCTAAACACTTATTTCGTCACTAATTTCATTGACGCAGAAAATGAGAGTGGTAAAACCATAATCGTTCTTTGACACGTTCTGAAGTTTTTCCGGTTGGTGCAGCGTCCGGGGCTCAAGCGTGATCACTCAAACCACCGCGAGGCGAGTTTGAGAGGGTCAGTAAGGGTCTATAGCTAAGCGCTGGTCGAGACGAACAGGAACCCATGTCGAAGGCAGGATAGAGTCCCGAGGCGTTGGACTGATTTATCCGGTTGGCGGTGAGCCCGGAGCCCGAGCGAGGATCGGCGGAGAGAAAGCCTGCAAAGGCGCTTTCTGAATAAGGTCAGCAAGGGTCTAAACGCGAGCTACTGGCCGAGACGAATGAGTCCAACATCACCTCGGGACTCTCTATTTTAGTTCTCAGTTTTTCTGCTTCCGCTGCATCCCACTTTTCAGAGTAAAGATGTCTGCAGTTCATTTTTCACCCGCAGCGCATCTCCACCAGTTTGTGCCGGGTTAAAACCGATTGTTTGCGGCGGCGCTGGCCACCGCCCCTACTTCTTCATGCGATTGCGATACAGGTCCTGATCCACTTCGCGGGTCATGGCTTCCACATCGAGCGGGACCTGTAGAAAATCCGCGACCGCTTCGGAGGTGGTCTTCGGCTCCCGCAGGGCACGATGAAAGTGAACGCGCATCGTCTGCAAGTTCGACTTTCCATTTAGCCAGCGGTTGACTTCGATCAGATGGCGTTGGAATGCTTCTTCAATCGGCGAGTTGTCGCCACCGCCCTCGAAGTTTCCGCGGCGGCGGAGCATTTCGTCCTGCGACTTCAACACTTCGGGCAATGGACGCTGCATGAACACGACACGGTACTCGTGGCCGTCGGGTAACGAGAGCAGCAGCTGCGAGATCACCTTGACGACTTTGCCCTCAGCTTCGGCGATCAGGGACGGTTCTTTTGGCAACTGCTTGATGCGCTCCCATTCCAGGTAGCCGCGGGGATTGTCGGTGTCGGCTTTGCGTTCGCCGTCGGAAAGGACGGGCAGGCCGCCAGCCGCCAGCATCTGCATCATCAGGGAAGTGCCGGAACGAGGCAGTCCGGAGACAATCGTGATCATTCTCGCCTTTCAGAAGGGATTGGGACGAAGCGGCCGCCCTTTTGGAATCATCTTTGGAATCATAGAGGTGAGACGGATTCTCGGGCAAATGGGAACGGCGGTAATGCAGCTAAAGGACCGGCTGCAACGTTTTCTGTCCTCGGCCGTCTGACTCAGGATAGAGTATCGAAAGGATGTTTGAGGAACTCCAACCCGCGGCCGGCCGCTTCCGCAACCAGCGTGGGATTGCGGCGTCGGTGATCGCACATCTGGCGCTGCTGGCCGCGATCCTGTGGCCTCGGCAGCCGGTCGAACTGATCCCTTTGTCGCTCGCGAATGGCAGTGGGACGCAGTCGTATCGCGTGATCTATACGCCGCCGGATGGGCTGGATTCGCCGGACGAAGAGAAGATTACCCTCGCTCATGCGGCGCCTGCCCCGCACCGGCGTCCGAAGCCTTCGTCGGTCAAGCCTCCAACAGACCATCTCCAGTTGCCGCTCGACGCGAAGGCCGCTGACGAAAACAATCGCGCCGGTTCGGCTTTGGGGACGGTGATCGATGGGCCAGTCGAAGGGCACGAAGTGCATGTGGCTTTCCCCGTGGTTTTTCCGGATCCTCCGGTAGCGCGATCGGAACTGCCTCGTGACTTGAAGGGTGACGTGATTGTGGAAGTGACGATTGACGCGCAGGGAAATGTAATCGAGACCAAGCTGGTGCAGGCGATCGGCCACGGAATCGACGAAAAAATTGTCGCCGCGCTGCGGCAGTGGCACTATCAGCCGGCCACGTTGGATGGTGTGCCGGTCGCGTCCAAGCACGACGTGTATTTCCACTTTCCATCGTGATGGCAACATCGGGTACTATCTCTTCTCGATGAAAACGCGCAGAGAATTCCTTTCTCATTCTGTGGCGCTCGCCGCGGGAACGGTATTGCTCCCCGCGCTGGCCAGGGCTTCCGAGTCACAGCCGTATGTAAGCTTCCCCACCAATGTGCGCGATCGCATTGCAATCGCTTCCTATCCGTTTCGCGATTTCATTTTGCCGGGCGAATATACGACGGCAGCGGCCAAGACCGCCCCGAAAATGGAACTGACGGAATTCGCCGCGCATGTGAGCACTCGCTTTCACGTCAATAAGATCGAGCCCTGGAGTCATCATTTCCGCTCGCTCGAGCCGAAGTATCTGGCCGATTTCCGCTCCGCGCTTGACCGGGCTAAGGCGTCGGTTGTCGATATCGCTGTGGACGGTGAGCACAGTTTCTACGCTTCGGACCCGGCCGAACGCGAGCGCGCCGTTACCGTCAATAAACAATGGGTTGATGCCGCAGTTACGTTGGGATCGCCGAGTATCCGGACTCACATTGCGGCAGCCGACAATCAGCCGCCCGACCTCGAGCGCTGCGCGGACACGTTGAAGCGAATTGCCGAATATGCGGCCACGCGCAATGTGGTTGTTCATCTCGAAAACGATGATGGCGTCACCGAGGATCCTTTCTTCATCGCAAAGATCATCGACAAAGTGGACAGTTCCTGGCTCCGCGGACTGCCGGACTTCGGAAATTCGCTCATGCACTTGCCGCCCGAGAAGGCCTACGCCGGGCTGGAAGCGATGTTCAGCCATGCCTATGGCATTAGCCACGTGAAGGGATCGGAGTCGACCGAAGAGGGCGCGGTGGTGTCGGTGGATTTGGCTTACACTTTTGGCATTTTGAAAAAGAGCGGCTATCGCGGCTATCTGTCGATGGAGTATGACGACACGGGCGACCCTTACAGCGGAACTGATCGGCTGATTGAGAAGACGGTGCAGTATCTGGGCTGAGACGCTGTTGTCCTCTAGTCGAACAGGTCGGCAGTCTCAAACACCGGGAACTGAGCCTTCGCGCCTTCATCGATCGCTGAGACGCTCCGGGGGGTGTCTAACTCTCCGAGGAAATGGGGTCAGGGATCTCGGCGTACTTCGGTGCGTGTTTCGCTACATCCAGAATCGTCTCCAAAATCGGCAGCATGGGCAACGGGCTTGCTGACTTTCTATTGCCTCTCAGACTCCTGATTGCGCCCGCCCTGCCGCTTCTGATAACGTGCCTCCCGCTGACCCAGGGCCTTCACCGCGGACGATCTGCATCCGCCTCGGCGAAAACCCAATTCATCAGTCGAGGAGATGCTCGTGGCTTTCTGTCCAAACTGTGGATCGCAAATGCCAGCTAGTGCAACGGTGTGTCCGAATTGCACGGGAGCCGGTCAATCCGCTGGAACAGCTGCTCCGGCCGGCGGATTAACCGACAACATCGCGGGAATGCTGGCCTACGTTACGATCGTCCCGGCGATTGTATTTCTAGTACTGGAGCCATATAACAAACGGCGCTTCATTCGATTTCACGCTTTTCAGTGCCTCTTTCTTTGCATCGCGCTGATCGCCCTTGGAATTGGGCTTCAGATTCTCTGGCACATTCCCTTTCTCGGGTGGGCGGTCGGCCTTCTGTTGTGGCCACTGATCGGCCTGGCCGAGCTGATCCTGTGGATCATCCTGCTTCTGAAGGCCTATCAGGGACAGATGTTCAAGCTTCCGGTGATTGGCGATATGGCCGAGAAGCAGGCCAACGCCGTTTAGCAGGCAACTCGATAGAACGCGCGGGAGTCGCCCTGTCGGCGATTCGCCACCTGTTCGCCCTTATGATATGCTGCCTTTCGCGACGAGGATGCGATGCGAAAGGCAGTCAATCATCTGAAGAAAGCGGACCCGGTGCTGGCCGCGATCATCGAAAAGATAGGCCCTTGCCGGATGCAGTTTGGCGAACCGACATTCCACAGTCTGGCGGAATCGATCCTGTATCAGCAGTTGAACGGAACCGCTGCCGCAACAATTTTCAAGCGCTTCACGACCGCAGCCGGTGATCCGCTCACGCCCGAGGGAATTCTCAAGCTTTCCGACGCTGAGATGCGGGCGGTGGGCTTGTCGAAGCAGAAGACTTCGTATCTTCGCGACCTGTCGGAAAAAACTAAGGCCGGCCTGCTGGAATTCGAGAAACTGCCAGAGCTTTCTGAAGCCGAAGTGATCGCGCACCTGACACAGGTCAAGGGCATCGGGGTATGGACGGCGCACATGTTCCTGATGTTCACCTTGAGGCGTCCGGACATACTGCCGACGGGCGATTATGGCATCCAGGCGGCGATCAAGAAGCACTACAAGAAACGCAAGTGGCCAAAGCCCGCGGTGATGGAAAAGATCGCGCGGCCGTGGGTGCCGTATCGGTCAATTGCGTGCTGGTATTTGTGGCGGAGCCTGGATGTGAAGGTCGCTCTTAGCTCTTAGCTCTCAGCTCTCAGCTCTCAGTTCTCTGCTCTCTGCTCTCTGCAGATCAACATTGAACCGTCGAAACCTCACTTCCGTTATTTGATCTCGACTTCGTCAATCTCAAATTCGAATTTGCCGGTACCCTGTCCGCGGACAAATCCCAGATTCATCACGTCGTGGCCGTCGGTCTGGAAGGTGGAAATCGGGAACGAGAACTGTTTCCAATCGGGTCCGGCGACGAAGAGCTGCATGGCCGGCATTTGGCCTTGACTGCTCTCGGTTGAGATCGCGAGAGCGTAGGATCCGCCGTCGCCCTTGGCCCAGAAGCTGATCGTCTTCTTGCCGGAGAGATTGGCCGCATCCGCGAGAGACTCGCCGGGGGTGAAGAACGCTCCCGCCCAGAGGAATGAGGCGCCAGGGACGAGTTCGCCGGTTACTTTTAACGCGCCCTTGGAATTGTTGGCGCCGCCGTCGACGACTTGCATCGACGCAGTTGATTTTCCTCCCATCACGGCATCGGTCAGGGTTGTCCAGGAGCCGTAATTGGCTGCTATTTTGCCGCCATCGAAGTTGCTAACCGCGCCGGATTCCGAACCCGCGGGCGGAGGCGGTGGCGGAGCGATTCCGGTTTCGCCGTCGGGGCCGATGACAGCGAGTGGAACGGCTGTCGTCCGATCCGAGCTGGGGCCGACCATCACGTCGAAGATGCCCGGTTCCACAACTTTGTGCATGTCGACGTTGAGCATGGAAAGCGTTTCGGGTGTGATGGTGAAATCAACCGTCTTCTTTTCGCCCGGCTTCAACGTAATGCGGCGAAACCCTTTCAACTCCATCACCGGGCGCGTGACGGACGCGATGCGCTGGTGAATGTACATCTGCGGAACTTCATCGCCTTCGCGAGAGCCCGTGTTGGTCACGTCGACGGTGACTTTGGCCGTGCCGCCAGAACCGATCTGTTTCGGCTCGACGCGCAGGTTTTCAAATTTGAAATTGGTATAGCTCAATCCGAAGCCGAAGGGATAAAGAGGCTGGCGAGTCGAGAAGGCATAGGTCCGATTCGCCGAGGGTTTGTGATTGTAGAAATCGGGCAGGTCGCCGACGGAGTGCGGAAAGGTGATGGGTAGTTTGCCGCCGGGGTTGACATCTCCGAATAGGACGTTCGCCGCTGCGGTGCCGCCTTCCTGACCCAAATACCAGCCTTCCAGAACGGCCGGTACGTGCTCGGATATGTAGTTGATCGAAAGCGGACGGCCGCTGATCAGAAAGACTACTGTGGGCTTGCCCGTTTCTACCACGGCTTTGACGAGATCGTTCTGCGCGCCCAACAAGTCGAGGGAGTCGCGGTCGCCGAGATGGTTTTCCGACCAGGCTTCGCGATTGGTGCTTTCGTTTTCGCCGACTACGAGAATGGCCACATCGGACTTGCGGGCGGCGTCGACTGCGGCCTGAATGCTGTCGGCCTGCGTCTTGGGGTCAATGAGTTTGACGTCGTTGGCGAACCATCCGTGCCAGTCGTTGGGCGCGTCGGTAATCTTGCAGCCTTCGGCAAACAGGACGGTTGCTTTCGTCCCCACGCGGTCGCGAATGCCTTGCAGGATGCTGACGCTATGGCCAGGCCGCCGGCTGTATCCACCGAGGTGAATGCCTTCGGCATTGGGGCCGATCACTGCGATGGTCTTCAGCTTGGTGAGATCGAGAGGCAGAAGATTATTTTCATTCTTCAGCAGCACGACCGTCTTCTGTGCGGCCTTCAATGCCAGTTGGCGGTGCTCGGCGCTGTTGGTGGTGCGGTCAGCGTAGTCGGGATCGACGTAGGGATTGTCGAACAATCCCAGCCGGAATTTCGCAGCCAGGATTCGAGCGGCCGCCCGATCGACTTCGCTCTGCGGGACGATGCCGCGCTTCACCTGATCGACCAGGGTGCGGTAGACGGAGCCATCCGACAAGTCGTAGTCGACGCCAGCAGCGAGGGCCAGGCGGGCGGCATCGGCTTTGTTCGCGGCTACGTGATGGGTATCGACGAGCATCTGGAGGCCGTTGCCGTCGGACACGATGACGCCGCGAAATCCCCACTCCTGGCGCAGGACCTTGTCCAGCAGCCAGTGGTTGATGTGGGAAGGGATGCCGTCAATTTCGTTGTAAGAAGCCATCGCGCTGCCGACGTTCGCTTCCTGCACGGCGGCCTGAAAGGGCACCAGGAAATTCTCGCGGATGATGCGCTCCGAGTAGTTAGCGGGCGCGGTGTTGGTGCCGCCTTCGGGCTGGCCGTGGACGGCGAAGTGTTTCATGGTCGCCATGACGTGGCGGCGATCGATCTGGAAGTTGTCGCCTTGCAGTCCGGTGACGGCGGCAACTGCCATGCGAGACACCAGGTAAGGATCTTCGCCGTAGGTTTCTTCGGTGCGTCCCCAGCGCGGATCGCGAGCCAGATCGAGCACCGGAGTAAAGACCTCTCCCACGCCGGCTGCGCCGGCCTCGTCGCCGGCGGCGTTAAAGACCTGATGTACCAGTTCAGGGTCCCAGGTACTCGCCAATCCAAGAGCCTGCGGGAAACTGGTGCTGCCGTCTTCCATAAAACCGTGGAGCGCCTCTCCCATGAACAGATCGGGGATTCCGAGCCGCGATTTTTCCTTCAGATAGCGCTGCACTGCGTTGCGCAAAATGGCTGCGCGCTTGGCCGGAAAAGGCTGGTCCGGGTCCCACCACTTGCCCAGCGTGTCCCGCGCCGTCTGGGTGGTGAAGGTTCCCGTGGGATCGATCACCTCGACTTTGGCTCCTCCGCCGCCGCTGATCTGTTCGACTTTTTCTTCAAGGGTCATGCGCGAGAGCAGGTCGGCAACGCGATCCTGCGTGCTGAGGTTTGGATCGCGGTAGCGCGGGGTCGCTTCGGGCGAAGGCTTTGTTTGGCTGTTGGCCGCGAGACAGGAAAGAGTGAAGATGAGGATGAGACCACGAATCACAACTGCACGTTGCATTTTCATGAAATCTCCAGAGGGCAGTTCTCGGCGGCGTCGGCCGCACGATAAAGTACGACGATGATACGGATTTGTTCCCGTGATCGCGGTGAATCTTACACTATGCGCGCGAATGAATGGCGGCCTTGAGTGCGAATCACCCTTTCGCGGTGTCATCCTGGGGGGGGAACTAACGACGTACTTTCTTTCGTGTGAAAGGACAGCAGGTCCTTCGCTCGTCCTCGCCTCCGCCTGCGGACGGCTCAGGATGACAATTTCTAAAAGCTAGACCCACCTGCGCCGGAGCTCCGGACTGGTTTGAAACTGGCCTAACCGCTAAAGCGTGGGTAAAGCATCCGGACTGGCGAGGGTGGGTTGGTCACTGTTGTCGCTGTTGGCCAAGTCGGAAGTCATGTGGTTTTGCCACCAGTGTTGTGCGTCTTCCTGAGTCCATCGAGCACTACTATCGGAACTCTCCAGCATGCGAGCCAGAACTTCGGCGCTTGCCGGCCGTTGCGCCGGGTCCTTGGCCAGGCACATCAGGATCGCTCGATCGAGACCTGCGGGCACAGCGGCGCCAATGCGCTTCGACGGAGCTATCGGAGTCTTCTGGAGATGTGCGAGGAGCATCGCGGTGGCGCTTTTCTCCTCAAACACAAGGCTGCCGGTAAGCAGCCAATAGCCGACGCAGCCGAGGCCGTAGATATCGGTTCGTCCATCGATGGGAGAATTTCCCATGGCCGTTTCGGGAGCCATAAAGGCCGGTGTTCCCGTGGTTGCGCCTTCGAGAGTTAATTTTGCTTCATTTTCGTCCAGTAGTTTGACGAGGCCGAAATCGAGGACTTTGGCGAAGTCGTATTCGTTGCCCATGCGGCAGAGGAAGATGTTGGTGGGCTTAATGTCACGATGGATCATGCCGCCCTGGTGCGCTTCCGAAAGCGACCGGCACACTTGGCGCAGAATATGCGCGACCCGAGCGGGAGGCTGCGGGCCAAATTTTCTGACCAGCGTTTCGAGGTCGATTCCGTCCAGCAGTTCCATCACGTAGTAGAAGACACCATCTTTGGTGACGCCGAAGTCGTACAGGTCGACGGTATGTGGGGAGCGCAGGGCAGCTGTGGTCTTGGCCTCCTGCTCGAAGCGGCGGCGGATCAGGGTGGCATTGCCTCCTGCCTTACCGCTCAGCATGTCGGGTTGGATCAGCTTGATGGCCGCGTCCCGCGCCAGCATGTGATGGCGGGCGAGCCATACTTCTCCCATGCCGCCCTTGCCCAGAAGAGAAACCAGGCGGTAGCTTCCCATTTCGCGGGCTTTGGATACCTGCTGGCCGAGTTTCGTTACCACGCGTGAGATGACGACTGCGACTCCGACCAGAAGGTAATCGGGATAGTGCATGACGAATGCGTTGCCGAGCGAACCGAAGTCCCAGGTTCCTCGGGCCTTCGCAATCAACATGCCCAGAGGGTTCATGGAAACCGCGAGGAGACTGGCGATCAAGGTCTTCTTGGGAGTGTTGGGGACAATCGCCGCCGACATTAAAACGACTGCCCCAATCCAACTAATCATCGGCGAGACCGGCCAATCGTTTGGCACGCGGGACCAATGCATGAGCAAGCCAAGAGCGGCAGCTGTAAACACCATGTAGACCAAGCCGACATCCAGGATGAATCGCGGATCGCGATCGCCGTTGCGAATGTAGAAGAACAACGCCAGGGATGCGAGGATGGCAATTCCTGCGATGATGTCCGTCTGTTGCCCGTGGAGCCACATCCGATTGCCGTGGCTCATAGCAAGAAGGGCAATGCGATCTCCGATCACGCCGAGGACCCAGAGCGCCGCAGCCAGCAGCGACATGATTTCCAGCCGCTTGGACGCTTCCTGGAGCAGATCGTACGGCAGATCGCGCACGCGGCCGTGCGAAATGGAGGAGTCTGCCGGTGTGGGCTCCGGTACCGGGCCGATGAGTTGAGTGTCGGTCATGACTTCTTACTATGCGCTGAACTTGCCCGAGGACTCACTTTTGATGGCGTTGCCACGCGCCGTACATCGCGTCCAGCAAGTCCTGGCTGCTGCCGTCGTAATCCGCGTCGAGGCTCCACATGAAGACTCCGCCAAATCCGCGCTGGCCTAGAACGTAGTTCACTTTTTTAGTGGTGGACTGCGCATCGTCGTAGGTGATGAAGCCGGGGTTTTTACCGGCACCCTGATAGAGCAGGTAAGGCGATCGGGAAACCGCATCGCGGCGCCGCACCCAGCCGTTATTGTGGAGGCGCGGTTTGATGTCGGTACCGTAGTTGACGCTGTAGGTCGTGTTGCCGCAGTCGCAGCCATCCCAGAGATTCTGCGTGCTGTCGAATTCATATCCGTAGAACGCGGTTCCGATATTCAACTTGTCGGGCGGAACGCCGTAGATGTTGGTGAAGAGGTCCATCGAAGTTTCCAGACTGCCAACCTGCTCGGGATCGGCGGGGTCCTGAAACAGAGGGGAGTTCAGACCAGCGTGCTCACTCCAGGGGCCGTAAAAATCGTAGGTCATCACGTTGATGAAGTCGAGCAGGGGCGCTAGCGCGGGCACATCAAAGCCACTGCCCCAGGATCGTGGATCGGATGGGATCGCCATCGACAAAAGAAATTTCGGAGCGGGAAATCGGTTACGCAAGTCCTGCATCAGCATGATGCAGTTATTAGTGTCCCTGGGATTGACTGGAATTTCCCAATCGATGTCCACGCCGTCGTAGCCATTGGCCACCACGAAGTCGTAAACGTTTTGCACGAATGCGGCGCGGATGGCCGGGTCGAGCGAGATTTTCCGAAAGGCGCGGGCCTGGGCGGGATCGCCCCCGCCAATCGAGATCAGTACTTTCACTCCGGCGGCGTGCGCTTTGGTCATCAGGAGCGGCTCGATCAGGCCATCGTCGACCACGAGGTTACCTAGGTTCTTGTTGTCGAGCAGGAGAAAGGCATGCGCGATGTGAGTCAGCTTGTGATAGTCAATGTTGGACGCGTCATAGGCCGGCGCATTCCACTTCGACCAGAAAGTGTAGTACGCCAGCAGACGCTTGGGAGCCGCAGTGGCGGCAGGCGAAAACAGCATCACAGCAAGGCAGCAGACCAGCGAAAAAACCAACTTACTACGAATCATGGGATGAGACATACGGACGACTCCTGGCTGTGGACGCGGGTCCGCAAGCCTTCGAAGAATCTTACATGGCGCGGTGAGAATTCGCAGAAGTGTCGAGAAAGTTCGCAAAGAAAAAACCCTCTCGCTCGGGCTGAGAGGGTTTGCGAACTGGCTGCCTGGAGAGGCCCTAGGCACGTACTACGTTGGCCGCCTGAAATCCCTTGGGGCCTTTGAGCAGATCGAACTCGACCGTCTCGCCTTCGTTCAGCGAGCGATACCCGTTCTCCTGGATGGCGGAGAAATGCACGAACACGTCCTCTCCCGTGGAGCGCTGGATAAACCCGTACCCCTTCGCCCCGTTAAACCACTTCACAGTACCCTTCTCTCTCACAAAGTGACTCCTTTCGCCTTTATCGCTGAAATATTCTTCCGTCTCTTATGTGTATGTCCCGGGGAATTGGGACACCCCCTCAAAGGACGGTAAGAATTTGGTGGCGCACCGCGGTCGGGACGAACCGCACCAACACAAACGGCTCCCGAAGTTCCGGGCACTCAGCAGGGAGCGCCGGAACGGCGTGGAGCCGCGGACGAAGGGGCGATAGCAAACGGCCAGACACAGAACGTCAACCTGGGACTGCACTCTCGCCAACCGCTATGGGCTGACGAAGCCCAAGATAATAGCAGGAAGTGGGTTCTTGGCAAGAGGCAAGTTTTAGGGGCAGCTTTCGGTTCCCAGTTTTCGGTTCCCAGTCGTCGGGAATGGGGGCCGCGGCCTGTTAGCGAGGACCTCCTTCTGCTGGCAGGGCGGCGGCCACAAGGGTCAATATCGAGTCGTGGATAGCTTCGAAGTCAAGGCCAGTACGGGTGTCGTGCAGGTCAGCCGTGGAGTCTTAGCCCTGGAGTCCGTCCCATGACCAGCGTGGGATGCTGAGGCCGTTCGGCACATCATCAGCAGAATGGTGGTAGCGGGAAATGGTTGTGGTGGTCGCCCAGGCGAAGTAGTCGTGCAGCACTTGTCGCAGCACGGCGTCATCGGCTAGTCCGACATCGGCCAAAGCCTGGTCAAAGCAGTCAATCGCGCGACGGTCCATTTCGTCGTGCTCTCCGTTGCCGCTGTGCATCTTGACCACACTTGTCTCGTCACCATAGGAGTCCGAGTACGTGCTGGGGCCACCGAGTGCCTCGGCCCAGTAAGCGGCAAGTCGCTCGGTATGCTGAGGGTGGAAGCCGTGACTGAAGGCATGTCCGACCACCTCGTCGGCCATCACCCGCCGGTGCCACGCGTCGGCAAGGCGGCGCAGGCCGTCGTTACCGCCCGCCGCTTCGAAGACAGTTTGCATGCCTCCATGATGACAATCGTCCCCCGTCTTTGCAAGACGATGGCTGCGGCGAGTTCAGCCTGGTGGTAAAGGCAATCCTCGCCCTCTTCACTGAGAACTGAGAACCGGGAACTGAGAACTCCTCTTTAAGATACCGCCGTGCCTCGCCCAGATTCGACCGTCTGATACGATTTGGGCTTACCGTGAATTCCATTACGCCCCTCGAAGTTACGGACAAAACCGCCGCCGACCAGCAACCCGGTATGGTCAAGGGGCAGCGGGTGGGACTGGTGCGCTCCACGCTGCAATATCTGTTGCGGACGGAAGTTCACACGTTCGCCTTTTCGGTGGCGGCGAACTCGATTCTCTCGTTTTTTCCATTTGTGCTGCTGTTGCTCACGCTGATCCGGCGCGTCTTTCATTCTCGCGTGATGTATGACGTGGTGGTGAGCCTGCTACGTGACTATGTGCCCGCCGGGCAGGACTTCGTCATCCGTAACCTCAACGCGCTGGTCGACGCCCACCAGCGGGCGCAGGTGTTTTCGCTGGTCATGTTGCTGATCACTTCGACCGGAATCTTCATGCCGCTGGAAGTGGCGTTGAACCGGATCTGGGGATTCCGCAACAACCGCTCTTACCTTGGCAACCAGTTAATCTCGTTTGGGCTGACGTTCGCGTCGGGGTCGCTGGCACTGCTCTCGGTGTGGGCGACGGCGGGCAATGACACATTTCTAAGAAATGCTTTGCACAATCACGGTGTGTGGTTTGTGAATCTGGTGGGCTTCATCTCGATGAAAGTCTTCGCCATCATCGCCAGTATCGCCATCTTCTTTCTGATTTATTGGCTGCTGCCCAACGGCAAAGTTCCGGCGCGCGCCGTCCTGCCTACGGCCGTGCTGATGGGATTGTTCTCCGAAGCGCTGAAGTACATCTACATTTTTGCCCTGCCCTGGCTTAACTTCGGCGAAGTCTATGGACCGTTCGCGATCTCGGTCAGCCTGATGTTCTGGGCGTTCCTGTCGGGAATGTTGCTGCTGACGGGGGCGCATCTGTCGGCGCGGCGGATAAGGGATTTGTAAGTTCATGGATCAGCGGTCGCATTTTTTCTACTACCCAGAGGGGCCGTTGCCAACCTGGCAAAATGGGCCCCGCGGAACAGGCCGTTCACTCTTCCAGCGATCAATGGAAATTATTTGACGCCCTTCTCCGGATCCCAGGAACCCTGCAGCCGCCGGATATAAACCATCTGCCCGATATGATACGCATTGTGCGCGCCAACGTGCGCGATGGTGGAGGCTGCTGCCTGAATTTTCTTGTCGTCCGCGGCTTCGACGGCCTTCTCCCACTCCGTCATCACCTCGTCGAGTTCTTTCACGGCGGCATTCCATTTTTTAGTGTCGAAACTGTTAAAGGTTTCGTCATTGTTGCCGTCGAATTTTGCCGGTGTCTCGCCTTTGAATTTTGCGAGAACCTGCCGATTCCAGAAGATCAGGTGGTTCGCCAATTGGCCAACCGAGTGATTCCCCTTGCCATCAGTCCAGCTGGCTTGTTCCGCAGTCAGGCCTTCGACTGCGACGTTCGCCGGCACGAACCAGTCCTTAACGTTGTGAGTCGTGCGCAGTTGCTCCAGCAGGACGCTCTTCAGGGTCGGCGCTGGCTTTTGATCTTCGGCGCATGCCGCCACCGACAGTGACAAAATCAGGAATACGAGCACTCGTTTCATCTTGAATTCTCCCTTGGGTTGAATCGTGCGGTTACAGCCTAAGTAGACGGTTACAGCTTCCAACGGGTAGCTGACTTGGGAAATGTCTTTTCGATAAACCCAAACACCGTCTTCGGACGCACCGCGTAAATCGGCTCGCCCATGCTGCGCGGGTCCATCTCGTATTTCTTCTTATAAGCGGCGGCGACCTGTTCGAGTTCGGATGCTTCTTTCACTTCCACCGCCGAGCCTTCCACGATCACGGCTTGTTCGCCGTCGTCGTTGGTAATCGTGCATGCGGGATTGGCGGCGAGGTTCTGGCCTTTACGGGACTTGCGGCCGGTGGAGAAGTAGAAGGCGTCGTTTACCCATACGCCCCAGACCGGCATCACATGCGGACGGTTCGCAGGGTGGATGGTCGCGACCCAGAACGTGCGACAGGAAGCCATTTGTTTCGCGACCCACGACCAGGGGAGAAGGCCTCTCTTGTCTTCGGCGAGGCCGTAGCCGGGGGCGAAGGGGCGTCCGGCGCGGGGCTTCGCTTTTTTAAGGGCGCGACGAGCAGATGGTTTCGGCATCGCGCAATATCTTAGCGCCCCGGCTCACGAGTGCGCATTAGAAGTTTCTTTCGCTGAATTGTCGCGCCACATACCGCAGAAAGTCTTAACCACGGAGGTCACAGAGGACACGGAGGGAACCCCGACAGCTTTCCTCCGTGTCCTCTTTGACCTTCGTGGTTAGGTTTTGAAGCCGAGAATCTTGAAAGCGCTGTGGCGGCACAAAGGCCGATTGGTGGCGACGGCTAACTCTGTGGGCTGTGTTCTTTCGCCGCTTCGCGGCTGGGAAGACTAGTGAGCCAGGGGTTGGTTGGATCCTAGCAGCAGACCGATCCCGGCACGGCGCCGTAGTTCGGAAAGCAGGGCGGCGGCTGCGTTGATGTAGGTTTTACTGGGGTCAGAGGTATCGGCCCATACGGCGGCGTAGACAATCTGGGCAGCTTCTTTCACGTCCATGTGGAGGGTGGCTTCGAGGCGGTCGGCTTGCTGTCGCAGTTCGCCGTAACAGGTGTGGCAGACGGCGGCGGGCTCGAATTCGGTGGTGTGATTTTTCTCGATCACGCAGCGGAAGGTGGCGGCGGCGTTGATCTGGGTGTGGGAGGCGAAGGCCTGCGACTTCAATTCCCGCAAGTAGCGTTCGCGCTCGTCTTCGATTGCAGCGCTGGGCGGAGGAGTGGCCGCTAGCGGAGCCACAGGAAGCGGTGCGACGGCTGCGGGAGACACTCGCTCCGCCGACTTACAGATGGGGCAGACATCGATGTCGGCGGGATAGTAGGCGCGGCATTTCGAACACGGCAAGCCATAGCCAATCGCTTTCTGGTCGGGGCCAGCAGTGGCGATCCGTGGAGGTTGCTCGACGCTATGACCCGCGCTGCTTAGCGCTGACGGCGTTGCAGTTTTCTCTTTGGCTTGTTTCGCGGCGCTGCTTTCCATGGTCGCACCCCTGCCCTTTGGTCGGTCGGTCAAAAGGCTTTGCTGTCAGCCATTTTAGGTCGATCGGGGGCGGGGCGCGAAGCACGTCAGTGCATAATAGGGGCCTGCCCAGTGGGACAGTCCGCGAACATTACTTCGAGGCGGTGATCAGCTTTACGACTTCCTGCATGCGGGCCCGGTAAAGGTCCTGCGAAGGGTCCATGTGGGAGGCGATTTCAAGCTCCGACGAGAGCATCTTCGTAGCGGTTTCGCGCCACCAGACAAGCGGCCAGGGAATAGTGGTTTTGGGCGCTGGCGTCCAGGCGCAGGGCCTCGCGAAATTCCTTTTCCGCATCGGCCAGTTGCTGGGTATTGACGAAGGCTGTCCCGAGATAGTGGTGCGCGAGCGCGGAGTCCGGATTGAGGGAGACGGCCTTGCGCAGCACCGTGACTGCTTCTTCATCCCTGCCGGAAAGCAGTAACGCTTGCCCCAGGACACGATGTTCGGCGGCGCCGGTGGGGTTGGAGCGGATTGCGGCTTGCAGTTCGCGAATGGCGGAGGGGTAATCGCGTCGCGACATATAGGCCCGGGCGAGACAATTGTGGCCTCCGTCCCAGTCGGGATTCTGGCGCGAGAGTTCCTGAAATTCGGCGACGGCGCCGTCGAAATTATTCTGATCGCAGTAGGTGTTGCCGAGATTGTTTCGGATGCTCGATTCCTGCGGGTTGAGCCGCTTGGCCGCGCGATACTCGGTGACGGCATCGTCCAGCCGTCCGAGATCGTGGAGGACGACGCCGAGATTGCTGTGCGCTTCCCAGAAATCGGGACGCAAGTTGAGCGCATGGCGATAGGCAATCGTCAGCGCGGCGCAGGTCGCCCTGATCGCGCAGCGTGATTCCCATGTCGTAGTAGACATCAGCATTGGCGGGCTCACTGAGGAGCGACTGCTGAAAGGCGTTGAGCGCCGCGTCGTATTTTCCGGCGGAATAGAGGGCCAGACCGAGATAGCGGTAGGCCTCAGCGTTCTTCGGATCCATGCTGAGGGCGGTGCGGGCCTCGGCGATGGCGTTGTCGGAATCGTCGTCGCGATAGAACAGGTAGGCCAGCTGGCTGTGTGTCTCCGGGAAGCTGGGCATGAGCTTGGCAGATTCGGTAAACGCGTCAAAGGCGTCGTCGAAGCGATTTTCCTGGCGCAGGATGCTTCCGAGAGCAAATTGCGCCCAGGGATTGTTGGGATCATCCTGGAGCAGGGCACGGACTTTGCTTTCGGCGTCATCGTACTGCTTGGCTTGCACCAGGGAGGCCACGGTGGCGGCCGGGCTGGAACAACTGCACGCGGCGTTACCTGGCTTGCTGGCAGAGGCAGCCTGGCGAGAGGTGTTGATCCTTACTTTCTCGGGACAGATGGCGGCGACGCGGCAAGCGGGATGGTACCGTTGCGTGAGCGATTCGATGCGAAGTTCCGAAAGGCCTGCGGCCTTCCACCAGAGAATGGCGTCGGACGGAAGGGGTGGAACCTCGGCCAAACAAAGGCCCGCTAGCGCAAGGACGATCCAACCCGGGACAAAGCGTTTCACAGAACCTCCGCCGTTTTCGCCAACAATGGCCTGTGGCAAAAATAGTCTGGCGCAGGGGATGCACGATAGGTCACCGAAGTAATAGGAATGCCAGGAAAATGGCGCGGGCCTGGTGGATCAACGGCACCCGCTGGCTTGGGATACACTGTAGGTATTCAAGGGGCTGGTTCGGCATTTGGAGGCTTCATGTTGGAAGGTTTGTTTCAACCCACGCATTTGCTGGTCATCTTCTTTGTTGCATTGCTCGTGTTCGGGCCCAAAAAGCTGCCGGAGCTCGGAAAAGGTCTGGGCGAAGGGATCCGCGCGCTAAAAAACGGCATGAAGGACGATTCCAAGCCCGAGGAGAAAGTCTAACGGCCGAGCGCTGCCGCCCTGAGCCGTGGTTCGACGATCCAACGGCGATCCGAAATTGCTTGAATCAGCTTGGACCGCAATGTTTTCCGCTCGCTCCATGAAAGCATCTGGCCGCGATTCCAGGCCAGGCTCCACGTTTTATTCCCAATTTGCTGCAAAAATCTTCCAGGAGGAACTCTGTGCGTAATTGGATAGCTGTAAGCATTCTCTGTTTTCTTTTAGCGGCAACAGCGTTGGCCGACCAGGTCACGCTTAAAAACGGCGATCGTCTGACGGGCATGATCAGCAAGTCGGATGGCAAACAACTGGTGATCAAAACCGACTACGCCGGTGACGTCACGGTGAAATTCGACGCCGTCGAGGGAATTACGTCTGCCGGCGATTTGAACGTCTTCCTGAAAGACGGCAAGACGGCGGTGGGTTCGGTGACGACCAGCGGCGACAACGTGGTCGTGGCGACGCGAACGGCCGGAACCGTCGAAGCGCCGAAAGCGTCGATCACCACGCTGCGCAGTCCCGCGGAGCAGACGGCGTATGAAAAGGGCTTGCATCCGGGATGGGGTGAAGGCTGGAATGGCGGACTGAACCTGGGCTTCGCGCTGACTCGCGGCAACAGCGCGAGCAAGAATCTCAATATCGCGTTCAATGCGGCTCGCAAGGGATTCAAGGACAAACTGACCCTGTATTCGAATGCCATCTACGCGACCAACGACCAGGAAGGCGCTGTCCCCTCCACTACCGCCAATGCGATCGGCGGCGGAGCGCGTTACGATCGCGACATTACACGCCGGGCCTTCGCTTTCGTCAACGGAGACTTCTTCCACGACGAACTTCAGAACCTCGATCTGCGGACCATCGTCGGCGGCGGCCTCGGCCTGCACGCGATCAAGAGCGACACGACGACGCTCGACTTGCTGGCTGGAGCAAACTACACCCACGAGAGTTATTCTGTGCCGTTGAATCCGGACTTTCCTGACGACAAGTCGCGCAGCCTGGGCGCCCTTACCCTGGGCGACGAGTTCATGCACAAACTCGGCAAAAACACGGTGCTCACCCAGAACCTGTATTTTTATCCCGACCTGACCAACACCGGAGAGTATCGCGGAACTTTCAACATCGGCACGGTCACGAAAATCAACAAATGGCTGGGATGGCAGAATTCGTTTACTGACGTCTACGTGAGCACGGTGCCTGGGGACAAGAAGAAGAACGATCTCCTCGTGTCGACCGGCCTGAATTTCTCGTTTGCGCGCTGAAAGCATCTGCACGGGAGGGATTGGAACTCCTGCTAATCCGGCCGACTATTGTGCGCGCTCGCCGCGCAACCGCACGGGGCGGGCGGAGAGGTCTGTATCAGATGCGGCGTTCCCAGATCCCGAATCGGCTACCGAATCAAGTCTGGCGAGAATCTCTTGCGCGGGGGCGTAGCCTCGAGCGGCCGCCTTCTGTATCCACGCTCGGGCGGTCGCGAGGTCTCTCGAGACACCGCGGCCGCGATAATACATCATGCCAAGATCCCATTGCGCAACCGGGACACCCTCGCCGGCCGCTTTTCGAAACCAGGTAGATGCTTCCCTGAAATCTCGAGTCACTCCTTTACCGTCAAAATACAGTCGACCGATCATCCACTGTGCCACCGCCGATCCACGGTCAGCGGCTTTACGGTACCAATCCATCGCTTCGCCGTAATTTTGAGGCATGCCTTGCCCGTCGCGATACATCGAACCCAAATTCGCTTGAGCTTGCCGGTTGCCATGTTCTGCTGCGTCTTTCATCCAGTACATCGCCTCGCTGTAGTCCCGGGGCACACCCTTGGATTGCAGGTAAGCATTCGCCAGATACACGTCCGCCGTTAACCATCCTGCCTCTGCACCGGCGGTTGCCATATCCACACCGCGCTGATACCACCTCTCCGCTTCGGCCGTGTCCTTGGGAACATCGTTGCCTTCGGCATACAGGTCACCAATCCGGAAACTGGCGCCGGTTACGGCCGCAGCCTCGGACCGAAGGTCGCTCCACTGATTGGGCAAATCCGGATCCTGCATGGAGGCGACTTTCAGGTACCAGCGCAATGCTTCCGTTGAGTTCTGGTAAACCGCGATGCCCCGATCGTGCATTCTGGCAACGTTGTAGGCTCCCCAGGCGGAGCCCATTTCCGAAGCCTTCAGGTAATGCATGTATGCTTCGCTCGAGCTCGGATCACCGGCTAAACCAGTCTCCGCCAATTGACCGAGATAGTCCTCGGCATACCCGTCGCCCAGTCGCGCGGCGGCTTGAAGGTAGCGCAACCCGGCCGCGCGATCCTGCGCGATTTCCAACCCACTCGTCAGCATTACGCCCAGGTCGCACTGGGCGCGGGCGTTGCCTTGGCGCGCTGCCTTCTCCAGCCACTTCCGCGACCCGGCGGGATCGCGCGTGACGCCGCGTCCATCGAACAGGGCCTCGGCGAATCTGGTCTGCGCCTCTGCGTTACCCATCTCAGCTGCCTGGCGATACAACTCGGCAGCTGTGGCTTCGTTCCTGACCACGCCCGAGCCAATCCGGTACTTGTCAGCATGGCTGAGTAGTTCTCTAGCGGATGTTTCCGCGTGCGCGGGCGGCGTGTTCGCCGGCCGGTGCGGGCGATCAACGACCGTAGGAGCAGTCGGCCTGACGGTTTTGCCCACAACGCGGGACCGCGACTGCCTGATCTGGACAAGAAGGCTGTTGTTCGCTCCCGAACGGCGCAGTCCCGCCTCAATCGCGCTGGTCAACTCAAAATCAACTCCATACTTCTTTACCAGCGCAGCCATGCGTGCATTTGGAACCGCGGATTTGAGACCGTGTTCGACATCGGCCGCCGAAAGCGGCCGGGGAGCATGTTGAGTCCGTGTCGTTGAACCCGCGGCGATCTCCATCATGAACAGCAATATGCCCGCGAATAGCACCGTTGCAGCGCGCATTGGATTATCTCCGACCAGCCAGGATTTCGTTTTCCGCTTGCATAGCGCGGCGGGCGCGCCCCATACGAGTCTTCGCAGCGCTGCTGCTCCCATCGACTTGCAATGCCCGCTTATAGTACGCAATCGCCGCCGTGTAATTGCCCTTGTCCATCTGCCGGTTCGCCGAATCGATGTAACTCTGCGCGGCGTGCGCCGCGGTTCCATGAGATCCGGCGGCGAGTGCCGTCATGCGCCGGGTCGATGACGCCGCCGGAACCCTCAGCGGCATCGCCGCATGCGATTTCTCGTCCCGCCTCGACGCGTAACGTGTCTTAGCACTACGGTATGCAGGCGCCGGTGTCGTCATTCTGTGCTTCGAACTGGGCATCCTTGGAGATGTTGCGGTGCGCAAGCCTGCGTCCGGCCGAGATCTGGATCTTTGCTCACTCTGCGCATCCTTTGTGGGCTCAACCGTTCTTTCCATTCCGTTGTTCAAGGTGGTTTGCGTCGTGTCGGCCGAATCCAGTTGCGTGACTTCGCGGACCGGAACTAACTGGCCAGTTTCCCCGATGCTCTCCTGAAGCCGCGCCGCCTCCTTGTCGAACGACTGCGGCGCCGCGGCCGGCTGCCTTTTCGTGAAATACCGTTCCTGCCCTCCGCTCCTCAATATCGACGACGGGCTTGCCGGGCGATTCGTCGCTGTAAGCATTTCTCTGGTTGGAACAATGGGCAGATTGCCGGTGATGAAACGCGCGTCACGAAAAGCCCGCCGGCTCACAGTTTTCGGCGCGGAACGTCCTGTGCCGAAGCGATCCGCCGAAAGCGAAGAGATCGCCTCGCGAATCCGCGCATCCCCTGCGGCCAGACTCACATTGGAGAACTCGTTGTCGTCTCGAAGCGGGGGAATGACGGGAATGAGTTTCGTGATGTCGGTCGCTGTGGTGACAGCGCCCCCGATCAATGGGAAGCCGTTCTGTCCGTACCATGGATAGAACGAATCTCCCGGACCCAACGGCAGCCAGCCCACCGATTTGAATCCCGCGGGAACTCCCCGGTGGCCACCAAATCCGAAGAAAGACACATAGGCTGGAGACCACTCCGGTCGGTAGTTTCTGTCGCCGTCGAGCGGCCCCGGCCACCACATCCACGATTTTCCGTAGAGGAGCCAGCGGCCGTAGTGATAAGGGGTCCAGCCCCAGGGTTCCTGCGAAACCCACGTCCAGCCCCAATATGGCTCCCAAACCCAGCGACCGGCGCGGTAAGGAGACCAGCCTGCGCCCACCGTCGGCGACCACACCCGACCGTAGTCCGGCACGTTGACCCAGTGTCCATAGACATCGAGATCTTCGCTCCCCACGTAGTACCGATTCGTGTCGCTCCACGATTGAGCATTGCGAATCACTCGGTCGCGGTCGCTGTTCCATGAATCCCAGTTGTCCGTCGCCGGCGCGCCACCGAGCACGTTTCCCGCTTCCCGGGTTGTGCCACGCACAATCGCGCTTTGTCCCATCTCCACCCGGGCGTTTCCTTGAGGGGTGGCCATGTCGACCGTTCCCGCGCGCACGATCACCTGCGTCTCAAAACCCGTCACCTCAATGTGGTAAACACCGTCTTTGGATATCGGCCGGATAGCCGCATTCGGAGTGTCGATCTCGACTTCGGCCTCGGACTCCTTGAAGACCGTGTAGTAGGCGATCCCCTGCCCGATCTGAACTTGGATCTGAGCCCGCTGGTTCTGTACCCGCTCCACCGTTGCGATCCTTGCCTGCGAATAGCTACCGAGACGAAGGATGTTCGCGTGATCGAGTTGCAGCTCGGCCCTGGAATTGTCTCCAGTCGAGATCCTGTCGCCACCGACTAGAGGCTGATTCAACCCCGCTGCCGACCAGTCTCCCGTATCACCCCGCTGCACGGAAACGTCGCCTTGGATCAGGCTGACGCGGGCCACGCCCGGCGAAACGTCCACCTGCGCGCTGGAAAGAACAGTCAAGAATCCTAGTGAGAAGACCGGCACCAGATAGTTGCGTTTCATGCCCACCTAACCGGGAAATCAGCGCTAAACGAGGGAGTCTTAATCGAGTGTTGCTGCAGGTTCCCTGCCAGACTTGCAGCTCCGCAGGTAGCGCAACTCCTTTGGTTGCATAAATCGAACTGTCGATGTGGCGTCCCCCAGGGAAAGAATGGCTGATCTCAGCCATCAGTGGTGGTTTTCGGCCACCGGGCGCCGCGTAGGAGCACCAGGCGAAGGCTGTGTCGTTTTGCGTACGATACGTTTCAAAATCTGTGGAAGATGCTCGCAGCGGTCCGAATCAATGACGTACTCCTAAGTCACGGTCAGCGACATCGAGCCGATTACCCCTCCACTCACAATGTCATTCAGGATGTCCAAACGATTCCCGACCTCTCGCTCACCACATAAGGAATTGAACACATGGTGCGAGCAGTCGTATGACGCTCCAGAATGACGCAGGCGAAGAGAATGGCACAGTCGCGGGTCACTCATGCCGTGGCAACGGCATTTGCTCCGCGGACACCGTGGTAAAATCCTAAGTGGTCGTAGGCGCGTAGCTCAGTTGGTTAGAGCGCTACCTTGACACGGTAGAGGTCAGGAGTTCGAGTCTCCTCGTGCCTACCATTTATCTGAAGAGTTCGACTGGGTTGGCGGCATTGGGCTCTTCATTCTCGCTTGCGGTTGCACTCTCGAGCCGTGTTCACCGATGTGGCTGTAACTCCAACTCCGCAAAATAACGCGTCCGCGCTTCACTAAACTGTCGTTGATGAGATTGGTTCTAGTGATGGGCATCCAGGGCGAGGTTAAGATCGAGAACGTTGACTCGTGGTTCTCCGAGGATTCCGAACTGCCGGGGCTGGATGTGAGCGCGGACCAGTGCCGTCACGTCCTCTCGACTCAGGTTGCGCTCACGGGCGACTCGCGGTACCTGAAAGTAGGCGGCCGCAGGTGTGATGTCAGGGTCAAGGCCGGAGGCCGAGGTCGTGACCAGATCAATCGGTACCGCTGTACTTGTATTCTCCGCCTGCACCGTGGCGACATCCCGTGTCACCCTGTCGATCAGGGTATGGTTGCTCGGCGCGAGATTGGTGCCACCTGAGTTCGCCGCATCGTATCCCCCTCCTGCCGCGGATGGACGCGAGTGAAAGTATCCCGACCCGGTAAAAGGCTGCCCGATGATTCGCGAACCTATGACCTGCCCGTTACGAACGACCAGTTGTCCGTTCGCCTTGTCGGGAAATAGAACCTGCGAAAGCGCCGTCATCGCCAGGGGATAGATGAGACCAAGCAAAACCGTTGTCACCAGTGTCATCAAAATCGAGATGATGAGATTTTTCTTCATAACGGCTCCTCAGGCAAGACGCGCGGCGGTGATCAGCAGGTCGATGAGTTTGATCCCGATGAAGGGCACGATGATCCCTCCCAGACCGTAAATCAAAAGATTGCGCCGGAACAGCGCGGCGGCACTCATCGGGCGATACTTGATTCCGCGCAGCGCCAGTGGAACCAGGGCGATAATGACGACCGCGTTAAAAATGACCGCCGACAACACTGCCGACTGCGGCGTTCTCAGATGCATGATGTTCAGGACGTTCAGCACCGGGAATGTGGCTGCGAACATGGCGGGAATGATCGCGAAGTACTTGGCAACATCGTTGGCGATTGAGAATGTAGTGAGCGCACCTCGTGTCATCAACAGTTGCTTACCAATGCCAACCACTTCAATGAGTTTGGTGGGATTGGAATCCAGGTCCACCATGTTGCCTGCCTCTTTGGCGGCCTGGGTTCCCGTGTTCATGGCAACACCAACATCGGCTTGCGCCAGCGCGGGGGCGTCGTTCGTGCCATCACCGGTCATGGCGACCAGCTTGCCCTCAGCTTGTTCCCGGCGTATCAGGTCCATTTTGTCTTTTGGGGTTGCCTGGGCAAGGAAGTCATCGACTCCCGCTTCGCGTGCGATTGCAGCAGCGGTGAGAGGATTGTCGCCCGTGATCATCACTGTGCGGATGCCCATGGCGCGAAGCTGGTCAAATCGTTCCCGCATGCCGCCCTTCACAATGTCCTTAAGCTCAATCACTCCGAGGGCTCCACGCCGGCGCTCTGCTACCACCAAGGGCGTTCCTCCGGAGCGGGCAATCTGCTCGACACTGGCTCGGACCTCGTCCGGGAGAGAACTGCCGCAGTCGCGCAGGTAGCGCTCGACAGCATCTACCGCGCCCTTGCGGATCTCGAATCCGTTCATGTTCACGCCTGACATTCTCGTCTGCGCAGAAAACGGTACGAACTGCGCTTGGTGTGCAGCAAGATCGCGCCCGCGCAACCCGTACTGCTCCTTTGCGAGCACAACGATCGAACGGCCTTCTGGGGTTTCGTCGGCCAGCGAGGAAAGCTGGGCAGCGTTGGCAAGTTCCGTGTCTTTGACGCCCGGCGCAGGCAGGAAACGCGAAGCTTGCCGATTGCCGAGAGTGATGGTGCCGGTCTTATCGAGGAGCAGCGTGTTCACGTCGCCGGCTGCCTCGACCGCCCTTCCCGACATGGCAAGCACGTTGTGCTGCACCAGGCGATCCATGCCCGCAATACCAATCGCGGAAAGCAGCCCTCCGATGGTAGTCGGAATCAAGCAGACCAGTAACGAGACGAGCACGAATATGGTTTGCGGCGATCCCGAGTACATCGCGAAAGGTTGTAGCGTGACGACCGCCAGCAGAAAGAGGATCGTCAGTCCGGAAAGCAGGATGTTGAGTGCAATTTCGTTTGGCGTCTTCTGACGTTCCGCGCCTTCAACCAGCGCGATCATCCGGTCCAGAAACGTCTCGCCGGGGTTGGAGCTGATTTTCACTCGAATCTGATCCGAGAGCACGCGCGTACCGCCAGTCACGGCGGAGCGATCGCCGCCAGATTCCCGAATCACCGGAGCTGATTCGCCGGTGATGGCTGACTCATCTACAGATGCGACGCCGTCGATGATTTCGCCGTCCCCGGGAATGAATTCTCCGGCGCAGACGAGGACAACGTCGTCGACGCGAAGTTGGGAACTCGGAATCTTCTCCATTGAACCGTCGTCCTGAAGACGGTTGGCAACGGTCTCTGAGCGAGCCTTGCGTAGAGTTTCGGCCTGCGCCTTACCTCGGCCTTCTGCCATGGCCTCTGCAAAGTTGGCAAAGACTACAGTGAACCACAACCACAGAGTGATCTGGAGATTGAAGGCAAATGCCCGGTGCGGATTCCGAATGAGCAGGATGGTCGTAATCACGCTGCCCACTTCCACCACGAACATGACGGGATTCCGCATCATCGTGCGTGGATCTAGTTTCAGGACGGCGTCGAGCAGGGCGCGCCGCACGATTTTAGGCTCCCACACGGACCTACGCGAAGGTTTGGTCATGGTTCCTCAAAATGTCTTGCCGGCGTGCATAAGCAAATGCTCAAGAATAGGGCCTAAGCTAAGCGCTGGGAAAAAAGTCAGGGCGCCAACAATCAGAATTACCCCAATCAAAAGCACCGTGAAAAGCGGTGTGGTAACTGGGAACGTGCCCAGTGACGGTGGCACGTATTTCTTTTGCGCCAGGTTGCCGGCAATCGCCAGCATGGGGATGATCATCAGGAAACGGCCGGCCAGCATGGTGAGTCCGATGGCGGTGTCATACCATGGTGTATTGACCGTGAGTCCTCCGAAAGCCGAGCCGTTATTCCCGGCGCCGGAAGTAAATGCGTACAGAATTTCGCTCAGTCCATGGGGTCCGGGGTTGAGAATGCTCGATGTTCCATAAGGCTTCACCGCGGAGATTGCCGAGAATCCTAGAATGAGTAGCGGGAAAATGAGAGTGACCAACATGGCCATTTTCACGTCGTAGGCTTCGATCTTCTTGCCGAGGTACTCCGGTGTGCGGCCGACCATCAAGCCAGCGATGAACACCGCCAGTACGATGTAAATCAACATTCCATACATGCCGGCGCCAACGCCCCCGAAGATCACTTCGCTGAGCATGATGTTCACAAGTAGGACCATCCCGGCCAGCGGATTGAAGGAATCGTGCCATCCGTTGATGGCGCCGCAACTGGCGTCAGTGGTCGCCGTGGCCCAGATCGCTGTGTTGGCAATGCCGAACCGGACCTCTTTGCCTTCCATGTTTCCGCCAGACTGAAACGCGGTGGCCCGCTGGTCCACCTGGGCCAGCAGAGGATTTCCCCGCGCTTCCGCCCAATAGACAATACTCACGCCAGCGAGGAAGAGGATCGCCATCGCCGACCAGACGGCCCAGCCATGCTTTTGCGAGCCGGTCATACGCCCCAGCGTGTATGTCAGCCCTGACGATACGGCGAAGATGCCGAACATCTCGATCAGGTTCGATAGGGGCGTGGGATTCTCAAAGGGATGAGCGCTGTTGGCATTGAAAAAGCCGCCGCCGTTCGTGCCCCATTCCTTGATGAACTCCTGCGAGGCGACCGGGCCTTGCGCAATCGTCTGCTCCGAGACTGTCTCCGTCACCGGCTTGCCGTCGGGCCCGTTCTTTTGCAGGCGCTGTGGCTCGACCAGATGCACCGTGTCGTATGGCCGGAGGTTCTGCACCACCCCCTGCGATACCAGCAGCAGCGTGCCCACGACACAAAAGGGCAATAATACCCAAAGCGAAGCGCGTACCATGTCCACCCAGAAATTGCCGATCGTGCCCATTTGCCGTCGCGCAACGCCCCGGATGAACGCAATTGCCAGCGCAATTCCAACCGCTGCCGACACAAAGTTGTGGTAGGCCAGGCCCGCCATCTGGGTGAAATAGCTCATCGTGGTTTCGCCCGAGTATGCCTGCCAGTTTGTGTTTGTGGTGAAGGACGCGGCCGTATTGAACGCCAGGTGCTCCGGCGCGACTCCGGCTAGCTTTTGAGGATTGAAGGGCAAGTAACCCTGCAGCCGCAGCATGGCGTAGAGAACAACCATGGACACCGCGCTGAAGACCAACATCGCGCCCGCGTACTCCGTCCAGGGCATCTCGTGATCTTCGTCCACTCCGGTAAGCCGGTAAATCAGCCGCTCCACAGGACGTAACAGCGGATCAAGAAAGGTCCTTTCCCGGCTGAATGCGCGGGCCATAAACACGCCCAGAGGTCTTGTGACCGCAAGAATCAGCGTGAGGTACAGAGCGATTTGAAACCAGCCATTCGCAGTCATCTTAGAACTTCTCCGGCCGCAACAACGCGTAGAAGAGATACAGGGCCAAGCCAGCGCTGGCAGCAAGAATGAGAATGGATTCGAGCGTCATGTTCACCTCAGGCGGTCACAAAAGCGAACATAGCCACTGGCCAAGACGAAGAAGCCGACGGTGAGCGCGATAAAGAGCAAGTCTTGCATGATCAGTCCGCTCCCTTCCCGCGCGCCACATCTTTTGCGAAGATGTCGCGCACATCGTCAATCGCGCTAAGAATGAATACCACCGCGGAACCGGCGATCCCCAACACGAACACCCCTTCGAGAATCCGAATTCCAGTAGTGACGAGGAACCACGAGAATGCTTTCATACAATCGATTGGAGTTCGCGGCGACTAAAGCTGGGATAGAAAGAGCGTTAAAAGTGCATAAAGACTAGTCGCCGGGTTCAAAGCGGTAACCGACCCAGGGGTCAGTGAGGATGTAGCGGGGCTGGTCCGGATTGGGCTCCAGTTTCTTGCGCAAGTGGTTCACAAACACCCGAACGTATTCAGGCTGCTCGGTGCTGTGGGCGCCCCAGATGGCTGCAAGTAACTTGCGGGTGGTAATGATCTTCCGCGGATGCCGCGCAAGATAGAGGAGGAGATCAAACTCTTTCGGCGTAAGCCGCACTTCCTGGCCGGACACCGTAACGCTGTGGGAATCGAGATCAATACGAAACGGGCCCTCTTCGATAAGCGTCTGAACAGTGGATACTTCCTTGGCACGGCGCAAATTCGCCCTGATGCGGGCCATCAACTCGTCCACCGAGAAGGGCTTGGTGACGTAGTCGTCAGCTCCCGCATCGAGAGCTTCGATCTTGGATTTCTCCTGGTCTCTCACCGACAGCACAATGATGGGAATCTCCGATGCCTGCCGGATCCGGCGGCAGAGCTCGACGCCGTCAACATTCGGCATGGCAAGGTCGGTCACGACCAGGTCGGCGCGCCAGTCTTTCATCAGCTCCAGGGCGCTCTCACCATCATGGGCAACGCGCACATCGTATTGGTGGGCCGTCAACGTTGTGCGCAGTACGCGGGTGATTTGCGGCTCGTCATCGACGACCAGAATGTGGCGGCGATCCGTCATTTGGTTTGGGTCACGATGTGGACGTCCACGGATGGCGCGTCACGCAGAAATCTATGCACAGCGGACATGTAGAGGTAGCGCCGCCAGCCGCTGGTTGCGGAATGCCCAAAAACAACTTGCGTCACGTGCTTTTCCCGCACGTAACTGGCTACCGTCTCGGCCACTTTGTCTCCTTTGAGTCTCACGACCTCTGCCCTGAGATTCTCTGCGAACTCGATATTACGCCGCAGGGTACGCTGATCCTGGCCATTATTATCGCTACCGGTATCGACATACACGACGATGAGGTCCGCTTTGATGGCTTGCGCCATGCGCCAGCCGCGGGCGATCAGGTATTGCGCAGCGGGGTTCGAACTGATGCACACCGCGATGCGCTCGTGCACTCCCGGTTGGTCAATGTGTTCTTTTTCAAGATACGACTCCAGGCTCTTGTCGACGACTTGCGTGACCTGCCGCAATGCCAGTTCGCGCAGGGCGATGAGATTGCCGGGACGAAAGAAATGCCCCAGAGCCCGTTCCGCGCGTTCGACCGGATATATGTCGCCGCGCTCCATACGGTGACGGAGCGCTTCCGGAGTAAGGTCGGCAAGAACAACTTCGTTGACCCTCTGCATCAACCAATCGGGCACGGTCTCGCGTACGTCTACGCCCGTGATGCTTCGGACCACTGGCGTCAGGCTCTCGATATGCTGAACATTCATCGTCGAGAGCACGTCGATCCCGGCATCGAGCAGGTCGATTACATCTTCGTACCTCTTGCCGTGCCTGCTGCCTTCGATATTGGTATGGGCGAGTTCGTCCACGACTGCCACCTTTGGCTTGCGCGCAATGATGGCATCCACATCCATTTCCTCGAACAGGGTTCCTTTGTATTCAAGCTTGCGTCGCGGAACGGCCGGGAGTCTTGCCGCGAATTCAACGATCGGCTTTCGACCGTGGGTTTCAACGATACCCACAATCACATCTTCGCCACGGCTCTGCCGGCGAATGGCCTCGCTCAACATGCTGTAGGTTTTGCCCACACCGGGCGCGTAGCCCAGGAAGAGCTTGAGCAGCGCCTCATTCTTTGGGGACGCTTCTTCCAGCCATTGCTCAGGCGTCTTGCCGGCCATTCCACTATTGTCAACTAGCGCCGCCCGAACGCACCCATCTTTTATGCAGATTTTATGACTTTCCACCACGGCAGCGATACGGTGTGACTGGTGCTCGAATAGAATTTGGGCGTGGCGCAGCCCCTACAGCGCATGCTGGTCCGATTCACCGTTTGCTCGGCGGTGGTGACAGCCGTTGCTGGGCTCTACACTCGTTTCTTACACGTCAACCCAACTACGGTGGCCCTGACGTTCCTGCTGGTGGTCCTGGTGGTCGCAGCCGCCTGGGGGTTGCGGTACTCGGTGTTTACGTCCCTCATTGCAACCGCATGCTTTAACTTCTTTTTCCTCCCCCCTGTGCGCACCTGGACAATCGCCGATCCGGAGAATTGGGTTGCGCTGGCGGTGTTTCTCATCACCGCCATGATTGCCAGCCAGCTGTCGGAAAAGGCGAGACGCCAGGCTGAATCAGCCGAGAGTCGCCGCCAGGAAATCGAACGGCTTTACGCCTTTAGCCAGCAATTGCTCATCAAGGAGAACGTGCTCGAACTCCTGAATGAGCTGCCCATGAAAATTGTCGATGAGTTCTCCGTTGCCAGCGCAGCCATCTTCTTAGCATCCGGTCAGAAGGTCTACTACTCTGACGCCAACGCGCGCAACCAGTTCTCCGCCGAGGAACTGAACGCGGTCAGCGCGCGCGGCGAGTTTAGCGCCCGCCCCGAACAGAATGTTACATTCATCCCCCTGCGAATTGGCGTCCGAAGCGTCGGCAGTTTTGCGGTGATCGGCAACCTCTCCCGCCAAACGTTGGAAGCCATCGGCAGCCTGGTCGCCATTGCGACGGAACGAGCACGGGCGGTGGAGAAGCTTTCGCACGCCGAGGCAGCGCGAGAAAGTGAGCATCTGCGCTCGGCGCTGCTCGACGCTGTGACCCACGAATTCCGGACGCCACTCACCAGCATCAAGGCGGCAGCCTCAACACTGTCCTCCAGCGTTCATCTGGACGACGCAGCACGGCGTGATCTGGTGGCAGTTGTCGAGGAGGAAGCAGACCGCTTGAATCGTCTGGTGGGCGAAGCTGCGGAAATGGCCCAACTCGACGCGCACCAGGTACATCTTGAGTTTGATGTCGTGGACATCCGCGGTGCGATCGATGCCGCGTTGCAAGAATCTGCACCGCTGATGAGAGAGCGTGAAGTCGCGCTGGTGGTCGCCCCTGATCTTCCCCGAGTCCGGATTGATAAGCAGAGGATCGCCGAAGCCATTCGTCACCTCCTGGAGAACGCCGGTAAATATTCGCCAGCAGGCACTTCCATCCGTGTGACCGCCGAGCGAACCGGGGAAAGTATCCGGGTGAGCATCGCAGATCAGGGCCCCGGCATCGACGATTTCGAGCAATCGCTGATCTTCGATAAATTCTACCGTGGCCGTGGCCAGCGCGGGCTCCAAGGTACCGGCATGGGATTGCCCATTGCGAAAGCGATCATCGAAGCGCATGGCGGCACAATCGGTGTTACCAGCCAACTCGCTCGGGGATCAGTTTTTCATTTCAGTTTGCCTGCACATATCGAATGAAAGAGACGAACTGGACGATTCTGGATCTTGAGCCTACATGTGCGTGACGGCTGCCGAGAAGTCAGTCTAGCCTTGCTCAGCACACACACGAGCTGTTGGCTTGGGCCACACAATGGAGAAATCGCCGTGTCACCGTTGTTTCTCCCCTTCTTTGCTGCCTTCGAATTTGTAGCCGATCGCGGGAACAGTGATTATGTATTCCGGCCGCTTGGGGTCGGTTTCCAGTTTCTGACGCAGGCTGGCGACGTGCACGTCCACGGTGCGAGTGAAGGTTGCGGCGTCGTAGCCCCATACTTCTCGCAGGATTTCGTCGCGTGTCAGCGTTGCTCCGGCGTGTTCCACGAAATACAGGAGAAGATGAAATTCGCGGGCGGAGAGATTGACTTGAACGCCATCGCGCGTCACCTTTGTGCCGCGGACATCGATACGGATGGAACGGAACTGATAGATGTTTTGGCTGGGTGCGCTGGCACGGCGGATCAAGGCTTCGATCCGGGCGAGCAGTTCCAGTGTATCGAAGGGTTTGGTGACGTAGTCATCGGCGCCGAGCTTCAGGCCGACGACTTTTTCGGCGGTCTGGTCGCGAGCCGTCAAGACCAGAATCGGCGTGGCCAGTCCTTCGCTGCGCACGTCGCGGCATACGTCGAAACCGTTGCGCAGCGGTAACATGATGTCGAGAATGATCAGGTCGAAGGGGAGCCGCGTCGCCTTGTCGACAGCCTCCAGGCCGTCGGCGGCAAAGTCGACGACATAGCCTTCGCTACGCAGGCGGTCGCCCAGCGTCATCCGCAGTCCTTCTTCGTCTTCGACGAGCAGAATATTCTCGTTCATTTTGTGGCGCCGACATCGCGTCGTGGACTGCGGGCCGACGACGGACGATGGCCCTCCCTCATGGCCGGAAGATGCAATGTGAAAACGCTGCCTGCGCCGATTTTACTCTCCACAGTAAGCTTTCCTCCCATCGCTTCCGCGATACTTCTCGCCAGAGGAAGTCCAAGACCGGTGCCGTGAATTTGAGCGGCGTGCACCTCAGGACTTCGGTAAAAGGGCTCGAACACATGCGGCAAGTCGGACTTGTCGATCCCGATCCCGCGGTCTTGCACGGCAATAACAACCTCCTCATGATGCAGAGTGCCTGATTTCTCGCGTGAGGCGCGGATGCCGACCCAGCGCTGCTGAGCGCCGTATTTGATCGCATTCCCCACCAGGTTTTGCAGGCAGCGCGAAAGCGCTTGCAGGTCACCTGTGACGAAAGGCAGGTCGGGTTCCACGTGCGACTCCACTACAAATCCCGCTTCGCGAGCCAGTTCGGCGGTGTTCTCCAGTACAGAAGCAACGATTTCCGAAACCTGCAGAGACCGCACTACATAGTGGCTCCGGCGCCCGCGGGTGGAAGCAAACAACAGGATCTGGTTCACCAGGTCGGTCATCTGTCGGCTCTGGCGCCGAATCACGGATCCGTATTTTGCCAACTGGTCCTTGCCTTCGACAACGCCGTCCGCAATGTTGTCGGCCGCGGAACGAATGACCGCCAGGGGTGTCCGCAATTCGTGCGAGATGGAAGCGACGAAGTCCATTTGCAATTTCGCGAGTTGGACGGCGCCGAGCATCCTGCTCTTCTGAATGGCCCAGACTGAAAAAGTGGCAAAGATCAGGGTGAAGCAGACCACTCCCACCACGCGCACGATAGAACGCCGCGAAGAGGCGCTGACCCGAGCGAGTTCTTCCGAAGCCTGCGCGTCGTAGAGGCGTTTGATCCCTTCCAGGTCCTGGCGGACGCGATCAAACGAAGGTACGCCGCCGTTCAGGTCCATGTCGACGGCTTCTTTGATGCTGCCCTCGAGGATTGAGGCTAAGACTTCGTCGCGCACCTTGAGATAGGCGGACCAGTCGCGCTGTAGCCTTCCGCCTAACTCGATCTCGTTTGGCATGGCTGCCTGGCGACGATAGGCGGCGATGCCCTCGGTTACGCGGCGGTCGGCTTCGCGCGATTGGTCGGCGTATTCGACCTGGAGGTTGCTGTCATTGGTGGATAACGCGTAGAGCGTGCTGCGGCGAGTCTCCTGCGCCTGATATTGCATCTCTCCGATCTGACGCAGTCCGAGCACGGAGCGGGCGTACATTTGCTGCGCTTCCATACCGACCGCGCGCACATCACGGATCACGAATACACTGACGCCTACTTCCACGCCGAAAACCACAAGCAGCAAGAGCGCCGACGGGTAGCGGGAAAACACATTCAGCACGGGGTTTCCCGGCAGCACCGGCTGGGTCGTTTTTTCCTCGCTCTCTGTCATTTATTCCGCCGCCCGGGGTTGGAGGTGAAGGCTGTATTCCCGATCCGCCGGAAGATGTCCGTTCACTCGAATTACCTTCACCGTGGCATCTACGTCCGACGCGCGAACGTATCCGATGGCGCCTGGGACGTTGAAAATAAATTTACGCACACCCGTCGGACTGGCCAAGGTCTTGGGAGACACAAAAACCTCTCCGGTGAACACGCCATGCAGGAAGTGACGGGTGAAGTCGCGTTCGTTCATCTGGCAGACTTCGTGAATCAGCGCGGCCCGCTCCGGCTGTCCGGGCTCCATCATGACGAGAGTAATGCGGCGGCCGCTCGGCCAATGGCTGCGCTCACCCAGGAACACCTTGCGCAATTCCGCCAGGGTTAGGGATTCCATCGGGTTGCTGAGGTTGACGATGATGGCGAGGTCACTTTCCGGAGTGTCGGGTTCGTCCGGCGAGGGACTACCCGCGCTCGCGCTCGGATTGCCTGCGCCCAGCAGCCAAGCTCCGATTATCCCGACGATCGCCAAACGCCCCAGGCAACGATACATGTTGAGCCTATTCAGAATGTAAACCCCACCTGTAGCGCGAGCGCGCTGATCGCTTGCTGATTGCGGATGGAAGTGTAGTCGTACTGCAGTTTCAGGGCTACGGATTCACTGGCATCGAATCGTATGCCGGCCGAGGGACCTTGCCGCCGGCCCACGTCAGGAAAAATCGGCTCATGATCGGAGGAATTCACATACTGATAGCGGAAGTAAGGGCGGTAAGGTCCGAAGCTCCGGGAAATCTGCGTGTAGAAGCCGGGCGTCTCAAAGACGGTGGACGTGCCTTCGACAGCGTGGCGGATGAGCAGCGCCTCGTTGAGCCATTCGAACTTCGAGGTGATGTAGACCGCGTGCGCCGCCATGATCGTTTCGCCGACTCGTGGAGAATTGTTCGGCGCCAGGACGTTGCGGTAGATGGAGAATCCAGTTTGCAAGCCGCGAATTGCTTCCGGTCGAGCGAACAAGGCCAGATTAAACGCCTTGCGGTTTTGATCGTCGACGACATTCTGTACGGGTTCCTCGTTGATCGGCGAACGCGAGGCGCGCCCGTTGCCAACTTCCGCCACGTAGTGCAAGCCCAGTCTGCCGGAAGGAATTTGCCCGGAAGCGGAAACTCCCACTGTATGAATCGGCAGGATGCCGCCCTGGTCTTCGAACTGAAAGAGAAAGGGACGGCCCGTGGCGGTCTGAAACCATGTGCTGTGGTGGTATGCCGTGTTGTAGTAGCCGATAGCTGTGTGGTAGCGGCCCACCGACAAATTGAAGTAGTCGTTGTGCGAATACTGCAGGAGCAGCCGTTCGATGTCGACTCCGAAGGCGTTGCTCTCTCCGCGGGTTTGGCCGTAAATGTTATCCGGTCCCGCTTCGAATACGATTTCGCCGAGAAACTTGAATTTGTCCGAAATATCCGAGGTGACGAACAAGTTGAGCTGGCCGAGTGTGAAAGCTGTCTTATCGCCTTTCTGAGTGTCGCCGTGGAAATTGATATCGCCGAAGCCGCGGACGCGTAGAAGGGTCTTGCTCACATCCATTCTTTCGGGTTCAACTCCCACTCCGGTCGGTTGCTCGTTGTCCGTATCGGCGGAAGGACTGGCTTGACCAGGTGCAGAGTTCGACGGCGGATTTTGGGCGGCGGGAGCGGCGGCCGAATTCTGTGATTGCGCCGCTTCCAATCGCGCCACCCGTGCCTCCAGTTGATCGATCCGTTGGAGGAGCGCTTGCACGGTTTGCCGATCCCCACCTGTTTCAGCACCAGAGTCCGCCTGAGCCCGGATCGCGCCTGCGAGCAGCGTCATCACAACCAGGAAAATCTGGGTGCAGGTAATCCAGGAAATCGATTGTGGCGAAGTCCTGTCCCGAGAAAGGGTAGAGCGGTTCATCGTTGCCTCCTTAGATTCGAGCGCGAATGCTCCCCGCCCTCGCCGCAATCAACCAAGGCAAGATGGGGTCCGGCCAACATCCTGGAAAGGTCACGGCCGCGACTCTCAGCGCACTGTTGTTCGCGGCGGTCGAAGCCTCCGAGGGAATCTGGGATTACCATGATGCGTGCTTCGTCCTTAACATGCAAGACCTTACGAGGCGGTACGCGAGAGCAAGGAAAGTCGCTGAACATCACCATCCGCACGGGGTAAGCGAAGATCAAGGACTTAGGCCCGGCCCTTCGAGCAAACTCAACCAGAGCTCCCATCCAGCCGATGAACTAGTATCCGGGGATTGATTGATTCCGCCTCCAAATTGCAGGCAAGTCTCCGTCCCAAAGCTGCACAGCAAACGGAGATCGCGATGCCTGCGATTCGAGTGTTGATTGTTGACGATTCGGTGTTCATTCGGGAAGCTCTCAGCCCGGCACTGACTTCCGATTCGGAGATTGAGATCGCGGGAACCGCGTCCAGCGGTGAACGCGCGTTGGCGCTGCTCCGTGAACTCAGGCCCAGCCTGGTGACGCTCGATCTTGCTCTGCCTGGAATGAGCGGACTCGCGACCCTGGAACAGATTCGGAAAGTGAGTCCGGATCTTCCCGTGATCCTGCTCAGCACGTTCTCCGAAACGGCCATGCGGGTTCGGTTGGACGCTCGTTCCTGGGTGGTCACCGACTACATCAGGAAGCCTACTGAAGTTGGCGGTGACAGCGTGGAGGCAAGGCGGAGGTTTCGCAACGAACTGATTTCCAAGATCAAGTCTCTAAGTTCGCCCGCAGGGTCCGCCCACGTGGACCAAGCGGGAAAGTCATTGACTAAAAAGCTTGTCCGCACCGGCATCGACATCGTCGCCGTGGGAGCGTCGACGGGCGGTCCGGCGGCTCTGGCGGACCTGATCGCGAAACTTCCGGCAGACTTTCCGGCACCGGTGCTGATTGTGCAACACATGCCGCCGAAATTCACTGGTTACCTGGCCGAGCGACTGGACGGGCTCACCCTGCTACAGGTACGTGAGGGTAGGCCCGGCGCCATACTCGCTCCCGGTCAGGTTTGGATCGCTCCCGGCGATTACCACATGACGGTTGCCCGGCAAGCGAACGATGTTGTGTTGATGATCAACCGCCAAACGAAGGAGCAGGGTTGCCGTCCCTCGGTCGACGTGCTGTTTCGATCGGTCGCCGAGACGTGCGGCGCGAATGTGCTGGGCGTTGTCCTGACGGGCATGGGCGCGGACGGAACCAGCGGGGCGCAGGCGATCTGGGACGCCGGTGGAGAGGTGATCGTTCAAGATGAAGCGACGTCGGCCATCTGGGGAATGCCGGGACGGGTGGTGGCCGCGGGTCTGGCCCGGAGCGTTTGTCCACTATCCAGCGTGCCATTCGCCATTATGAGCCGGGTGTACGCAGAGCGTCAGCCGGGAAAACCTGCACGGGCTTTCGCCGCAAGATAAGCGCGTTTTTGACGCAAGAAAAAGCGCCTTGAGCGAAAACGCTCAAGACGCCTCTGGCAGCCCTCCCCCAGAACTGCCAAACCACGTGATCATCCTATGGCCGCTTGGCCGGAGTGTAAATGTCACTTTCGTAACGTCATCCGTGGAGATGAGTACCGAAGGCTGTGCACCGCGAGTAACAGCGAATGACCCACATGGGGTCGCCCTAGTTGCTTGCAAGCAGAAGAGAAAAGCCGTCAAAGACATACTCGCGGTGGCCCTCGGTTACCTGCTCTTTTGCCTTTCCCTGATTCACCTGCTGCACGGCCGCGGCGAGACGCTTGAGAAAAATTGGGTCCGCCACGGGAACATTATGGGCGGGCAGCAGGAGTTTGATTTGGCTTTCGAGCGCGGCTAAGCGATTCACCGAACGAGTGTAGGCAGAGAAGTCGGTTTCGGGAGTGAACAGGTAAATCGGGCCGGGGTAGAAGGTGTCGCCGGTGAAGAGCAATCCGTTCTGGCGATCCAGCAGGGAGACGGAGTCGGGCGTGTGTCCGGGCGTAAACAGGACTTCTATGATGCGCCCGCCGAGATCGATGCGCTCGCCATCCCGCAATGAGCGGGTGTTCTTCCACGGGCGAATCGAGTAGGACTTCGGATTTACGTTCGAGGGCAGCGGGCCGCACAACCGTTCCTGGGCAAGAGCGTCGCGGGAGTAGATGTTGCTTTGTCCGCGCATGTTGTGGCGGGTGTAGGAAAGGTCGCGGCTCCAGATGTCCTTGAATTCGGCGTTGCCTCCGACGTGGTCGAAATGAGTATGCGAATTGACGACAGTCACCGGCAGCTGCGTGAGACGAGCAACCACGGCGCTGATTTTTCCGACGCCCAGACCCGTGTCGAACAACAGCGCACGCTTACTGCCGAGGATTAGGTAGGAGATGACCTCTTCGAACTGTTTGGGCTCGTAGATAGCGAACACGCCGGGACGGATCCGGTAAATCTCAAACCAGGATTCGTCGGGTAGAACGCGCTCGAGTGTCTTATATTCGGGCCGGGGAAGCTGGCCGCACCACTCTGGGCGAATGGGTTCGGCAGATTTCTGTGCGGAAGCAGCGG
This sequence comes from uncultured Acidobacteriota bacterium, assembly GCA_963799305.1. Taxonomy (GTDB): domain Bacteria; phylum Acidobacteriota; class Terriglobia; order Terriglobales; family Acidobacteriaceae; genus Acidiflorens. The sequence goes on from CAWCWX010000015.1 coordinate 361,128, forward strand.
CTGCGGCAAGAGCCATCAGGCACAACGCCCGCAGCAATTGGATCATCGCCTTTCCCAGGTTTTTCCGGCGTCGACGGTGGTCCACGATTCGTGGCTGCTGGTGGTGAGGACGATCTCGCCGGCCTCGCGAACTTCGATGGAAACAATGTCGGCGCTGAGCGCTCCCGCTTTGGTCGCGGGTTGGATCATGTTCCATGTTGCGCCGCTGTCGGTCGAATGAAAGAGCGTGCCAGATTGACCTCCGGCCCAGACATCGCTGCCGCTGGCGCCAAAACTGAGGAGCGGATGCCCGAACTGCAGGACGGTCTGCCAGGTGGTGCCAGAATCGAGCGAGCGCTGGAGTTTGCCTTGAGACAGGGTCCATTTTGGGGCAAGGCCAGTGCTCCGCTTCAACTGCTGCTTTTGCAGTACAAGTGCAGAATCGGCCGAGTACTCGAACGAAGATTTCTTGTCGGCCGCGCTGTCGCTGTCCTGAATCTTGCTTTCCGCCTGTGCTTCGTCTTTTTCTTTTGCCGCTGGCTTGGCTTTCACGATGGGGGAAAGCTGGGCGACCTCCCTGCCATTCATCGGCAAAGACTGGACCGATTTACTCACTCCGCCGACGGCTTCAGCCGCTGGCGAAGTAACGATTTGACCCGCTGCGGCCGTTTCCGTACTGGCTTGTGGTTGTGCCGCCGTAACCTCTACGGTCTCATTGGCGTAGGCGATTCGGTCGGCAGCGGCCGGTGGTGGAGGAGCCGTCGCTGGCGCATTGGCACCGGACGAAAGACCGCGACCGAATGTGCCCAGATCCTTGCGTGGGCTGTCCGCCAGTGGGATTGATCGGGTCTCTGCCTTGGCCCGACCGCTCCCGACCGCTTGTTCCTCACGAACACCGGCGCGCATTGCAAGCATGCCCGAGGTGTCGCGCTTTGCAGCGGCAGCCCCCGTTTGCGCTTGCGCCAGCGGCTCTGGAGCGGCCGGCCTCGAATTGGCATCAAGCGCCGCCGCGGGAGCACCAGTGTGAACGGCAAGATTTTCAGCTCCGGGAGCGGGTGCGGTTTCTTTTTCGTGGAGCAGCAGCACCGACCCCACGACCACGACACTCGCGGCTACGGCCGCCCAGCGGAGGTTCGGCCAGGCAAACCAGGCTCGCGACCTGGCGGTGGTTGCGCGCGCCGACGTTTCGTTTTCGATCGTCTCCGGTCGCGCCGCTACATCAACTGACGGAGGAATGCTCAACGCCACGACTTCCCGGCACTCGCCACAGCGCGCCAGATGCCGCACCACGCCTTCGCGTTCGGCGCCCGACAGAGCCTGCTCGGCAAAGGCCGTGAGCACGTCGGCGTCAGGATGGGTTTCACCCGGCGCAGCCGCTCGCAGGCGGTCGAGCACGATCTTTGGTGCGTCAGACATGGCTTCCGTCGGTGCCCGCGCCGGGGGCGGGGGCCTTTCCTCTTCCTCCAGGGAACGCTTTCACAGCAGAATCTTGCGCCAAACGTGAACGCAAATCCAGATTCAAGTCTCTTACGTCAGTTTCGAGCGCTTCCTTCGCCTGCGCATGGCTCATGCCGCGGTCCCGCAGGCAGGCCAGGATGCGCTTTCGTAACGTGGTAGTAACCCGGTCCAGGCGGCGGCTGATGCTCGATTCGTGCAGTCCGAGAACGCGAGCGACCTCGGCCAGAGTGCGGCCGTCCAGATGATACGCCGCCAGGATGTAACGGTCTTCCGCGGAAAGCTCGCCTAAAGCCTCGTCGGTGGCGGCTTCCAGGCGTTCATCGCTCGCGCTGGACGGTGTCGGATTCGGGGCGACAAACTGAGTGCCCTCTTCTTCCTGTTCGTCGAGGCTGACGTCCCGCTTCTTTTTTCGATAACGATTGATAAATTCCTGCGCCATCACCGTGCGCAACCAGCCTTCGAGAGACCCGCGCGCCGTATAGAACGTGAGTTTCGAGTGCCGGACTCCGTCGCGAGTGTTCACTCCATACAAATCGGCGAACAGTGAATCGGCGAGTTCGGCGGCGTGCGCTCCGTCACGGGTGATGTGCAGCGCGATGTTTCGCAGCTTGCTGCGATAGCGGCTGATGAAGTCCTGCCATGCTTGTTCGTTGCCGGCCGCGCAAGCGCGCGCCAGCGCCAGTTCTTCCAATCGCAAAGCGGCGCAGAAATCGGCAGCTTCGTCGGGAGATGCCTGCGGCAGATACTTACATTGAATGTCGCGCAGGATGGCCGCGAACTGTTCGCGATCCAAACCGTAAGCGGCAGCGCCGCAGCGTTCATGCAGAGCGAAAGCCTTCTCGTCAGCGAGCACGGATTGGACGGGCGCGGGCATGTCCCCTCAGGATGCTAGCAATTTTTTAGACGCAAGAGCGTGAAATTCGCTCGTTCTCTATTACCGAGGCAGGAAAGCACCTCCTGGAAGGCATGGTTTGGGGAAACGCACGCTTTCACGCTTTCCTGCCCGGAGGATCTTATGCGCCTGAGTCTGGTGGTCGGTGGGATAGCTCTGCTCGTACTGGCGGCGATCGTCGTTCCAAGCCTGCTCCGCGCAGGCGAAGTCAATCCATCGTCGGGTTATTCCTTGCTCGATCCAATCCGTAGCGGTAACTTGACGGTTTTTCCCGTGGTGACCAATAAGTCGTATGACACTGGACAATTTCTTACGCTCGACGAAGGAATCCGCAGTGGGGAAGTTGTGGTGACAGAGGCCGGACAGGCGCAGGGCTTGATCCGGCGTCGTCCAGGTGGACGCCCCATACCAAGGCCGGTGGGCGGGGCGGAGGTCAATCAGTTAGTGCTCGTCAATAACTCCAAGCGGCCCCTGCTGTTACTTGCTGGAGAAATTGTTACTGGCGGCAAGCAGGATCGGGTGATTGGTAAGGATCGGATCGTGCCGGCGGAAAGTGATCCTGTGGACTTGAGCGTCTTCTGCGTCGAGCCGGGACGCTGGACCGCAGCCGAGGGCAAATACGATTTCGGAACGGCGCGCGGAGAGACTGCCAGTTTGTTCGCCAATCCTGCGGTCCGCAGCAAGGCCATGGTCGCGAAAGATCAGCAGCAGGTTTGGGACGAAGTCGGGAGGACGCGAACGGCGATGGCGTCGTCGCAAGCGGTGGTTGTGGCCGGGGCCGCCCCTGCAGTCGAGACGACATCGTCGTATGCCCGCGTGATGGGAAACAAAGAAGTAGCGAAACAAGTGGACTCGGTTGCCGAACCGGTGCAGCGCAACTATGAGAGCGTGATCCGGCAATTGCGCGACAAGAATGCGGTCGGAGTTGTGGTAGCTGTGAACGGCGACGTCGTATGGGCGGACCTTTTTGCCAGTACGCAGCTACTCCAGAAATATTGGCCGAAACTGGTGCGCTCGTATGCCACCGAGGCGGTCGTGACACGCGCCAAGTCCGCCGAAGCCAGCACGCGACAGGCGCAGAAATTTCTGGACGACCTCCAGGGACGCCACGAGACCGCAGACACCGAACCCGGCGTCTATCGCCAAACAGAGATCACCGGAGACGGTTTCAAAGTGTTTGAGTTGACGTCCCTGCTGCCGAAAACGGGGTTTGCGGTGCACGTGGCGAAGATGGCGGAGTAGCGCGGGTCAGTTCTCGGTTTCCAGTTCTCAGAAAAATCTCCACTTCGACAACTGAGAACCGGGAACTGAGAACCCGGACTGCTCTACTGCGCGAGTTCATATCCCGCAAAGAAAAAGCTCAACTCAAAGCGGGCGGTATCTTCGGCGTCGGAGCCGTGGATCGCGTTGTACTCGATGCTGGTAGCCCATTTCTTGCGAATGGTGCCTTCTTCGGCATTCGCCGGATTGGTGGCGCCCATCAGCTTCCGCAGGTCGGCGATGGCGTTTTCCTTCTCCAGCGCCAGCGCGACGATCGGTCCGCTGGACATGAAATTGGTTAACGAGCTGTAGAACGGACGGCTGGCATGAACGGCGTAGAACTGTTCCGCCTGATGCTTGGAAATTTCCAGCATCTTCATGGCGAGAATGGTGAAGCCGTTCTTTTCAAATTGTTCGATGATGTCTCCGATCGCGTTGCGCTTGACCGCGTCCGGCTTAACAATAGTGAGAGTGCGTTGCAGTGTCTTCATGAATGAGTTCTCAGTTCCCGGTTCTCGGTTCTCAGTAAAAGCTAGGTGCTAAGTGCCGCTTTGCCGATCGCTGCCGCCAACGTTTCGCCGATGTCGGCGGGGGATTTGGCTACTCTGATCCCGGCCCTTTCCAAGGCCGCGATTTTTTCCGCGGCAGTGCCTTTGCCGCCGGAGATGATCGCACCGGCGTGACCCATGCGGCGGCCGGGAGGCGCGGTTTGTCCCGCGATAAATCCAACGACCGGCTTCTTCATATTCGCCTTCACAAAATCCGCCGCCGCCTCTTCGGCGTTACCGCCGATTTCTCCGATCATGATGACCGCTTCGGTTTGGGGATCACGATTGAACAGGTCCAGCGCGTCGATGAAGTTCGTTCCGATGATGGGGTCGCCGCCGATGCCGATGGCGGTCGATTGCCCGATGCCCCGCTGCGTAAGCTGATGGACCGCTTCGTAAGTGAGCGTGCCGGATCGCGACACGATTCCCACATTACCTTCCTTGTGAATCGATCCCGGCATAATCCCGATCTTGCATTTTCCCGGTGAAATAATTCCCGGACAATTTGGCCCGATCAGCCGAGAGCGCCGGTCTTGCAGAAATTCCCAGGCGCGTACCATGTCGAGTGTCGGAATGCCCTCGGTGATACAGACGATCAATTCGATGTCGGCGTCGGCCGCTTCCATGATGGCGTCGGCGGCAAACGGAGGCGGAACAAAAATTACGGTGGCGGTCGCGCCCGTCTTGTCGGCCGCTTCCTGCACGGTGTTGAAAACCGGCCAGCCTTCGTGCGTGGTACCGCCCTTGCCGGGCGTGACGCCACCGACCACCTGCGTTCCATAGGCCGCGCACGCCTTGGCATGGAACGTTCCTTCACGGCCGGTCAGGCCTTGGACGATCAACTTCGTTCGCTTATCAACCAGAATTGCCATGAGTGCTCTTTTCTTATGTAACGCCGGTCTTATGTAGCGCCGGCGCCTCGCCGGCTGTCGCGAGGACGCCCCGCCCTCGCTTTTAACACTTTCGTGCTTCGTACAAGTTGGCGGCGTCTCCCGCCGGGCGTGGGCGCACCCTGCGACTACGCCCGGGCGGCCGCGACCACTTTGTCGGCCGCGTCTTTCATCGTTTCCGCTACGGTGAAGTTCAGGCCCGACTCCTGCAAAATCTTCTTGCCTTCCTGTACGTTCGTTCCTTCGAGACGCAACACCACGGGAAGTTGGAGGTTGGTCTTACGGGCTGCTTCGACCACTCCGTTGGCCAGCGTATCGACCCGCAGAATCCCGCCAAAAATGTTGATCAGCACGGCCTTCACGCTCTTGTCGCTCAGCAGGATTTCGAAGGCATGCGCGACCTGCTCGGAGTTCGCGCCGCCGCCGACATCGAGAAAATTTGCAGGCATGCCCCCAGCGTACTTGATGATGTCCATGGTCGCCATCGCGAGGCCAGCGCCGTTCACCATGCAGCCCACGCTGCCGTCGAGCTTGATGTAGTTGAGGTTGTATTTCGACGCTTCGACTTCGAGTGGGTCTTCTTCCGTTACGTCGCGCAATTCGCGGATGTCCGGATGACGGAATAAGGCGTTGTCGTCAAACGTCATCTTCGCATCGAGGGCGAACACACGTCCGTCGGCGGTGGTGATGAAGGGATTAATCTCCACCAGCGACGCATCCGTTTCGAGAAACGCCCGATAGAGTCCGGTCAGAAATTTCACCGCCGGAGCGATCTGCGCGCCTGACAATCCCAGCGCAAAGGCAATCTTGCGCGCCTGAAACGATTCCAGGCCCATGCCCGGATCGATATATTGCTTGAGGATGGCGTCGGGATTTTCCTCCGCCACTTGCTCGATCTCCATGCCGCCCGCGGCCGAGGCCATGAAAACGGGCTTACCCTCGGCGCGATCGACCAAAATTCCGAGATAAAGTTCTTTCTGGATCGGCAGAGTCTCTTCGATCAGCAACCGCCGCACCAGGCGGCCTTCCGGCCCAGTCTGATGCGTGACCAGCGTCATGCCGAGGATTTTTCCCGCCAGTTCGCCGGCTTCTTCGACTGATTTCGCGATCTTCACGCCGCCGCCCTTGCCGCGGCCTCCAGCATGGATCTGGGCTTTCACGACCACGCCCGTGGCACCGGCGTCAAACAAGGCTTTCGCTGCGGCCGTAGCTTCTTCGCGCGTCTGCGCCATGGTGCCGCGCGGCACGGTCACGCCAAACTTCTTCAGGATTTCTTTTCCCTGATACTCGTGAATCTTCATAATGATTCCAGAATTGCGAACTCGCTCGATTCCAGACTGGGAAGAACCCGCTAGCGGCTTCGTGGAGCAGTCGGCAAACTCACAATTTTATAGGACCGCGGGATTTTTCACCACAGAGCCGCGGAGACACAGAGAAAACGGGAGTCAAAAGAATAAAGCGGATGTCGACACGTAGTTGAACTTCTCGGTGTCTCGGTGACTCGATAATGCACCTACGACGAATGGATTCCCATTCACACAGTTCATCAAATCGTCAGCCGGACCAGGTTCTAGTTTGACATGGTGCGTCACTAGGAGACCCGCGCCGTTTTCGGGACGATGCCAGGTCGCCCTTGGACTAGGGAAATCTGCATCCCCGATGGTGCCGGAGTACTCTGATAGTGAATATGAAGCTGGTGTCCCTGAATGTGGGCCTGCCGCGTCTGCTGACCTGGAAAGGCGAAACTTTCAAGACCGGCATTTTCAAGAGTCCGGTCTCGGGCCGGATCATGCTCCGCGAAACGAATCTCGACGGGGACCGGCAGGCCGACCTGACCGTGCATGGCGGGCCGAATAAGGCAGTCTATGGCTATGCCTTGGAACACTACAGTTATTGGCGCGAAGAACTGCCGAAAGAAGAGTTGCCGTGGGGAGCGTTCGGCGAAAATTTCACAACCGAGGGCATGCTTGAATCGAAACTGAGCATGGGAGAGCGATATCGCCTCGGCTCCGCCGTTATTCGGGTCACCACGCCGCGCCTGCCCTGTTACAAGTTGGCCGCCAAGTTTCAGAGTGAGGCCATGATTGGCCGCTTCCTGCGCAGCGGCCATAGCGGTTTCTACTTTGCGGTGGACGAAGAAGGCGAAGTCGGCGCGGGAGACGAGTTCGAATTTATCGAGAGCGAAACGCCGAGCCTCACGATTGCGGAGTTCAATCATCTCTATATTTCGCCCGCGCCAGACTTGGAGCTGCTCGAGCGCGCCGTCCAGGTAAAAAGCCTGCCTGAGAGCTGGCGCGAACGTTATCAGTACCGGATTGAGGACGTACGCCACAAGCGCCGCAATTGAAAGGATGCGCCGGCTGCGGTAGCTTGGAAGCCGGATCATGATCTCCGACGTCCTTCACCGGGTAGCCAACCACCGCCAGTCGCTGACACGTAGCGAGGCGCGGGCCGCGATGACCGAAATCCTGACGGGCAAATGCAGCGACGCGCAGATCGCGGGGTTTATTGGTCGCGCTTCACATGAAGGGTGAAACCGTCGAAGAGATCGTCGGCTTTGCCGAAGCGATTCGCGCGGCGGCGACTCCGCTACACCTTCACGGCAACTCCGTTCTCGACGCCAGTGGTACCGAACGCGACGCCCTGGTCGACACCTGCGGCACCGGCGGAGACGCCAGCGGGACTTTCAACATTTCCACCGCAACCGCACTCGTGGCTGCGGGCGCGGGAGTGCGCGTCGCGAAACACGGCAATCGCAGCGTGACATCGAAGTGCGGCTCGGCTGACGTGATGGAAGCGCTCGGCGTGAAGATCGACCTGCCTCCGGAGCGGCTTGCAGCCTGCCTGGAGCAGGTAGGGATTGCGTTTCTCTACGCGCCCGCCATGCATTCCGCGATGAAATATGTGCAGCCGGTGCGCCGGGAACTTCGCCTGCGAACGGTTTTTAATTTGCTCGGCCCACTGACCAATCCAGCGGGCGCCACCTGCCAGGTGGTTGGCGTTTATTCCGACGATCTGGTCGAGAAACTGGCGGAAGCGCTCAGCATGCTGGGACTGCGGCGTGCGTTGGTAGTTCACGGCAGTGACGGACTGGATGAGATCACAATCACTGGCCCCACGCGGATCGGCGAAGTACGCGACGGGCAGGTGCACACCTATGAAGTCACGCCAGAGGAATTTGGGTTAAACCGGGCGACGCTGGACGATATTGCCGGAGGGGATGCTGCGTTGAACGCTTCACTGATTCGCGATGTGTTAGCAGGGAAGAAGTCTGCGCGGCGCGACGTAGTACTTCTCAATGCCGGGGCCGCGCTGCTTGCGGCGGGACGCGCCGACCATCTGCGGGATGCGGTGCCGATGGCGGCGAAGGCGATCGATTCCGGCGCGGCACTGGCAAAATTGCAGCAGCTTATTGCCTTCACGACTACTGCGTAGTTTTTCATTTTGGAAGCTTGTAAGTTTGACAGTTCCGGAGAGTAGCAGTGGTGGCCCCGCGAACTCCTATTTGCCGCCCGCCATCTTCTTCAACTTCTCAATCTGCCCAAGATGGTTCGTGCCGTGAACGCTGATCCTCTCGACGATCTCCCCGACCGTCATTTCCCGTTGCATCTCAGGATGGTAGGCGGACTTTGACAGGTCGGGGAGTTTCAGGCTGCGCAGCAGGCGCAGGTTGTGATGGCGGGCGATGCCATAGAAGGCAACCAGTTCGGCGGGCGGCGAAGTCAAGTAGTTCAAGTCGCGCGCCCAAGCATCCTGATCGAGGGGCGCGATGACAGGCTTGGTGTCGGCGAGCATCTGGCGCATGCGGTATCCGAGAACGATCTCCATGTCCGCCAGGTGGCCGAGGATTTCGAGTACGCACCATTTGTCGGGCGCGGGTTTGTAGCGCAAAACCGTTTCAGGGAGGCCCAGGACCGCAACCGCGATTTCCTTCGGGCTCTTCTCGGCAGAGGCAAGGTGAGTCTTGAGTTCCGCTTCGGTCATGGAAATTGGTAGTTGGGTAATTTTGCAATTTGGTAATCTAAAAACCTGCCGCGCCGCCGTTCAAAATTACCAAATTACAAGATCATCAGATTACAAAATCCTACTTCACTTCCACTTTCTCCAGATATTGCGCTATCTCTACGTTCCATCCCAGCTCTTTTTTCATCGTCTCGCGCAGTTGCGATGAAGCTGAGGGCTCGCCGTGTACGAGGTAGGTCACGCTGGGCTGGTTGGTGAACGTCCGCAGCCATTTCAGGAGTTCGGGAGTGTCGGCGTGATCGCTGAACTGTTCAAGAGCCGCGATTTGCGCTTTGATCGGAATGAATTGGCCGAAGATTTTCACTTCGGGCGCGCCGCTCTTGATCGTGAACCCGCGCGTGCCGGGAGCCTGGAAACCGATAAAAAGAACGAGATTCTTCGGATCGGGCAAGCGCTGCGCCAGATGATGCAAAATGCGTCCGCCAGTAACCATGCCGCTGGACGAAATAATGATCGAAGGAAACTGGCTGGCATTGATTTTCTTCGACTCTTCCGCAGTTTGGGCAAACGTTAGCCCGGGCCAGGTGAGTGGCGAGCCGTATTTCTTGATCAGGTCGGCCGCCTGCGGTGTGTACTCTTCCGAGTGCTTCAGGAATATGTCGACGGCTTTGATGGCCATCGGGCTGTCGCAAAAAACAGGCACGCGTGGAATCTGACCTGATTCCATCAGTTCCTTCACCATGAAAACAAATTTCTGCGTGCGCTCCACCGCAAACGCCGGAACCACCACGCTGCCGCCTCGCTGAATCGCCTCGCGAATCAGGCGCGCCAGTTCCGGACGCGGGTCGGTAGTGGGATGTGTGCGATTGCCATAGGTCGATTCCATCACCACCAAGTCTGCCGCTTCGCCTTCCTGCGGTCCCGAGTGGACGACTTTGCCGGGCGCGATTTCGCCGTTGCGGACGCGCCCAATGTCGCCGGTGAAAAGCAGGCGGCGAGTTTGCCCGCCCGTGGTCAGTTTAAGTTCCGCCATTGCCGAGCCAAGAATATGCGCCGCGTAAACGAAGCGAAAAGAGAGTTCAGGACTGATCTGCGTGGTCTGGCCGATCTCCACCGGCCTGAAATACTGCATGCAATTCTGCGCTTCGAGCAACGTGTAAAGAGGTAGCGCGGGATCATGCTTGGAGGCTTTCCTCTTGTTGTAGTAAGCCGCGTCTTCTTCCTGAAGGTGCCCGGAATCGGCCAACACCACGGAACACAACTCGATGGTCGCCTGGGTGGCATAGATCGGACCGTGGAACCCTTCCTTCACCAGGCGGGGAATCCATCCGCAGTGGTCGAGGTGCGCGTGCGTCAGGATGACGGCGTCAATCTTCTTCGCGGGGACAGGGGTGTCCTGCCAGTTCTTTTCGCGCCATTCTTTCTGTCCCTGGAACATTCCGCAATCGATCAGGACCTGCAGTCCCTGCTTGCCGCTGAGAGTCGGCGGCGGTATTGATGAGATGTTTCGAGCCGGTCACGGTGCCGGCGGCGCCGAGAAACTGAATGTAGGACAATGCTCCTCCGGAATCGCAGAAGGCAGAAGTTAGATTGCAGAAGTAAGAGCCTTGACGATTCTACCTCGACAGGGCGAAACTCGGCGCTCTACCATTGTTTTTACTTCTGCAATCTACCTTCTGCCTTCTGCAATTGTTATTACTGCTCTGTGATCTTGAATACATTGTTGGAGAAGTCGCTCTCGGGAACGCTGCCGTCGTTCACCACAACTTCGGTCGCCGTGCCCGGGACTTCGAAGCGCGTAGTGGCGGTGGCCTTGGCGCGCACTTCGATGCGGCGGGTGATTTCGCCACCTGCGAAACGCACGGTGAACGGGACTTCCGCGCCCACGCTGCCCAGGTTTTCGATGGTCACCGCGAGAAGCTTTACGTCTTTGGTCCCCGTCCAGGGATGCGCAGACAGCACCCGGAAATCCGGGAGCCCGCGATCGTGATACACCCAGTCGTCAAAGAACCACGACAGATCGCGCTTGGACGCTGTCGTAACCAATTGCTCGACATATTTTGGATCATTGTCGTCCGCGGCGCGATAGTTGTGAATGGCCCGTTTCAGCGCATCGTCGCCGATCATCTCACGCAGCATCCACCACACGTAGGCGGCTTTGCTGCGGTAGTAGCTTTCGTCAAAAGTCGTGGCCAGCGGTTGGCCGGGATTATTCTGTCCGGCAGCGACTTCTTTTTCCGCCTCGACGAAAGCGGACCCGTGACTATGCAGAAAATCGATTGCGGCCGCACGGCCATCCTGCTTTTGTTCGCGATAGAGAGACTCGGCAAAGTGAGCCAGGCCCTCGTGAATCCAGGGACGAGGTGAATGAAATGCCGAGTGCACCAGTTCGTGCACAACGTTGATCTCGACCAGTTTTGGGTCCTCACGTGCCATCGGTGTCAGCAGTAGGGTGCCGCTTTCAAAGGGAACAGCCTTCGCATCTGCCAAGTCCGCGATGGCGACGGGTTCAGTGGGCGGGCCAAACCACTCGGAAACAAACTTGGACGCCGGTTCGCGCGCGTCCAAATATGCGCCAGCATTCGTCTCATGTCCCGGCAGGCTGAACAATAGGAAAGGCGGCTTAGACAGATTCCGATAATCCGCCATCACAAAAGTCGGCGTGATCGCGCCCAGTCGCGTCCACGAACATTCTGCAGAGATCTGTCGAGCGAGATTGATTGCTTCGCTGTGCCCCGATGCCCCCGGCGTGCAAATGAGGGACGGCGATTCTCCAGCCGTGTTCGACATTACTATCGTGGCTCTAAACGCGCTCTCCGCCTCCCGCGCCCTCCACCGGTCCGCCACCTGAAACAAACTATTGCCCTCCGAAAAATCCGCGGACTCGGTAGCAATCGGATACCACGCCACATAGCCCGCGCCGCGCACCGCCGTGAATGCCGGGCTGATCTGGTCCCAACTCGTGTGCTTGGCGATGTCTTCGGGAACGCCGATCTGCGTCAGTCGCGTCGAATCCTGGACGATCGTACCTTCGTAGCCAATTTCGAGTTCCACCGATTCTTTCGCCTTGATCTCTGCGGGCAGCGTGACGATGGCTTCGGAAAGGATACCCGTGTGGTCGATATCGGAGACGTACGGTTGCGTGACGAATTGCACCGCCTTTCCCTCCGCCTTAATCGACCGCCAGGCAAGCGAAGAAGAAATCTGTAGAACCGCAATCCTCTGCGTCTGGGCAGAGTCGTTGCGAAGTATGATCTTGCCGCGCGCGCCGAGCCTTTGTTGCTCCGGCTCTAATCGGATTTCCAGATCGTACTTTGCAATAGTGAAGGCTTCGCGGTCGAGGGCGAGTGCTAAAGAGCTTAGACCACAGAGGACACAGAGGACACAGAGCAACTTCATGATTACTTCGATGCGGCCAGACGCCGCTGCCGCACGACTTCAAAAAGGACAATTCCCGCCGCCACCGACACATTCAGCGACGACACTTGCCCCAGCATCGGGATAGACACCAGAAAATCGCAGTGTCTGCGGACCAGTTCGTGCAGCCCTTTGCCTTCCGCCCCCAGCACGACGGCACAGTGCATTTTGTAATCGATCTGGTCGTACGTTTGCGGGCCGCGTTCGTCGAGGCCGACGATCCACAGGTCGTTCGACTTCAGTTCTTCAAGTGAGCGCGAGATATTTGTGACTTTGGCGATAGGAAGATGCTCGCTCGCTCCGGCAGAGACTTTTGCCACTACGCCGGTCACGCCAGCGGCGCGGCGGTCGGGCACCACGACACCATCTGCGCCGGCCGCATCGGCAGTGCGCAGGATCGCGCCGAGGTTGTGCGGATCTTCCACGCCATCGAGCACCACGATCAGCGAGTGCTCCGCCCGGCGGGCTGCAATCAGGTCGTCGAGATCGTTATATTGTTTCGCCGACGTGACCGCGACTAATCCCTGATGCGCGGCATTCCCGGCCAGCTTGTCCAGTTCCGTACGGGTCAGAAAGCGGACCTGCACGCCAATCTTGCGGCACTCGTCAATCACGCGCTTCAGGCGGATGTCCTTGCGCTCGGTGGCGACGCCGACCCACTCAAAGGCGCGTCCACGAGCCTTCAGCGCTTCAGCGACGGTGTTGATTCCATAGAGAACGTTCATGGGTAGAATCGCAACTTGCCCGGCAAGAATCTATTGTAGAGACGCGGCTCGCCGCGTCTTTTGAACTGTTAGTGTACTCCGTGCCGGCGGGTTGCCGGTATCACGCGATGCTAGACTGAAAATTTGGGAGAATCATCGATTGAATAACGTGTATATCGTCTCCGCCGTGCGCACGCCGATTGGAAAATTCGGCGGATCGCTGGCTTCGCAGAGCGCCGCTGACATGGGTGTGGTCGCGGCCAAAGCCGCGGTGGACCGCGCGGGAATTCAGCCTCAGCAGGTGGAAGAAACGATCTTCGGCAACGCTCGTCAGGCTGGTGGAGGGCCAAATCCGGCACGGCAGATTTCGATTCGCAGCGGAGTTCCGCAGGAGGTTCCAGCCTATACGGTGAACAAGGCGTGCGCTTCGGGGATCAAGAGCATCGCGCTCGGGTTTCAGGAAATAGCCACGGGCAATCTGGAGTGCGTGCTCGCAGGTGGTACTGAGTCCATGTCGCGAGTTCCTTTTTATCTGGACGGCGCGCGCTGGGGATACCGCATGGGGCATCAGGAACTAGTCGACGGCATGTACCGCGATGGTTTTTTTTGTCCCATGGCGAAAATGGTGATGGGGGAAACCGCGGAAGTGCTGGCCGACCAGTACAAGATTTCCCGCGAGGAGCAGGATCAGTTCGCCCTGGTGTCACAGCAGCACGCCGCCGCCGCGCAGTCGAGCGGACGGTTCCATGCCGAGATTGCTCCCGTGACGATCGAAGGCAAGAAGGGATCAACCGTGTTCTCGCGAGACGAGCATCTCTTTCTTGATGCATCGAGCGATAAGATGGCAAAGCTGGCGCCCGTGTTCTCAAAAACTGGCACGATCACCGCGGGAAATTCGTCCGGCATTACCGACGGAGCCGCAGCGGTCGTTCTCGCCAGCGAAAGCTTCGTCAAGCAAAACAATCTCAAACCCCTGGCCCGGATTATGGCAGTGACTTCGGCGGGGGTCGATCCCCGCATCATGGGAATCGGGCCAGTTCCGGCGATACGGAAGATGGAAGCGAAGCATAGCCTGAAGCTCGCCGATTTCGACCTCATCGAACTGAATGAAGCCTTTGCTGCCCAGGTAATTGCCTGCGACCGCGAACTGCATTTCGATCGCGACAAGCTCAACGTCAACGGAGGCGCCATCGCCCTCGGGCACCCGATTGGATGCACTGGGACGCGAATCACGGTTGCGCTGCTTCACGAGATGCTAAAGCGAAAATCCAAACGCGGTCTCGCGACGCTCTGCGTAAGCGGCGGCATGGGGATGGCGCTGGCCATCGAAACAGCCGGCTGATCACACTCAACCAGAATTTCATCTGGGCACGACTTGCGGATCTACGATCGCCTCTAGTAACAATTCCCTTGACAAGCCCCGGACACCGTGGTGAAATCCACCCACTTCCTCGATGTATGGCTTAGTTTTCCCACGGATTGAAGCGTTCGGAATTCGCTAATCGGACGAATCAGGTTTACCTTCGACATCCTCTGCGGGCGGAATGCGGCGCTCCGGCACTCTCGGTAGAGGACGGCGATCGTGAATCTGCTTATCCAGCGGACCGGGCGGAGGGACATCATGGTGTTCCACCACCACTTCACCGGAGGATTTCAGCCGCGTTGTTGTAACTCGTTCCAGACTCTCTTCCTCAGCGCGCGGGTTTTGGTTTTGCATGGCAGCCAATCCTCGTGCTCAGTGTAGCGCCGTTTGTCCCGCCGGTCCAACCGGCTTCCATCCTGTCGAGGAGGCGTCCCATGAATGACAAAGTGAAAGCCCCAGTGGCAAGTTTCAAATTAACGGCCGCGACGGCCCAGCCGATTACTGTCCAGCGCCACCATACGCCGCCACCCTACGTGCGAAGGGAAAAAATTCATGCGCGCCGTCTCCTGCCACGAGTGAAAGAAGGCCGCGAGCGCGATTTTCATAGTCAGACCCGCGAGATCGGCTATCACTTGCAGATGGCGACGCCCTTCGGCCGGCGCGACACCACCGACGACTTGGTGCTGGTCGTCAATTCCGAACTCACCCAGCCCGCCACTCAGCGACTCGCGTCTAGCGTCGGGGAACCGAGTGTAGCCGCGAAAGACAATGTCGTGATGTATACCGGCAACTGGTATGCGGCGAGTTCGGTTGACGGCGGACAGACTTTCCAGTATTTCGATCCCTTCACTGCTTTTCCCGATCCGCCGAATCTGGGCATGTGTTGCGATCAGGTCGTCAACTACATCGATGCCATTGACACTTTTGTCTGGCTGTTGCAGTACGGGCCGAAGACCGGCCCCGACATCAACAACATCCAACGCCTCGCCTTTGCGAAGACGGCGGACGTGGCCGCCGGTCGATGGCGTCTGTTCGACATTACGACGGATAGTTTGGGTCTGAGCGACATGTTCCTCGATTTTCCCGATCTCGCCGTCGGTGCCAATTTTCTTTATGTCACTTCCAACGTGTTTAACGGACAAGGGCGGTCCAACGGTGCGGCGCTGGTGCGCATTCCCATCGCCAAAATTGAAAGTGGAGACATTACCGCGGAACGTTTCGTGACCCCGGACTTCGACAGCCTTCGGGTTGCGCAGAATTGCAAGACCAAAGCCTTTTTCGCCGCGCATACCGATACCAGCACGCTTCGCCTCTTTACATGGGACGAGACGCAGGCCGCTCCCACGGCGGTCGACGTGGGAGTCGCGCGTTGGATCGGCGGCATGGGGTACCAGTCCCGCACGCCCGATGGCCAGCGCTGGCTGGATCGGATCGATCCCCGCCTCACCGGTGCCGCGATGGCGGGCAACGAATTGTGGTTTGCCTGGTCGGTGGACAAGAACTCCAATCACCGTCCGCAAGCGTTCGTGCAGATCGCGCGCATCGATGCGACCAATCTCACCCTGCTGGAAAACATCAACGTCTTTGATCCCGATTCCGCGATTGCCTATGGCGCGCTTTCGTCTAACTCGGACGACGAAGTTGGTGTTTCGTACATGATTGGCGGAGGCGCAAGATTTCCTTCCCACATGGTCGGCATCCTTACGCCGACTCGCAAGGACATCCTTACGGCTACGGGTGATCGGTCCCCACTCGATGCGCAGTGGGGAGACTACCTGACTGTGCGTCCGCTATTTCCACGCGACAGGAAACTCTTCGCCGCGACCGGCTACACGATGAAGGGAAGCGGCGACGGATCGAATCGCGACGCGACTCCGCGTTACATAGTGTTTGGCCGTTCCGGCGTGGCCCAGCCGGGAACAGGAACGGGGACACCCGCGCCCGACCCAGGCACTCCACCACCGGCGCCTCCGGTTCCTCCAGGAGCGCCGCCAGTAACACCACCAACAGACGGTGGGCCGATCACCGACGTCAATACTCTGCCCATCGTGAGCACCGCGGTGGGGAACCAGATCAAGATCGCGGCCGGACTAACCCCAGGTGCGGCGCCGCAGACAGCTCCGCGGGCTGCGGTTCTCGCGGCGCCGGAAGCCACTAAGCCAGGTGTGGAGCGTTGGCCGGTTAAAACCGGGCAAGATCCCGACCGCGCCAAAGTTGGCAAGAACGTCATCGCTGGAGTCGATCTTGGCGCCGGAATTGTCGAGGCCACCGTGGAAGAACTGATCAGCATTCCGCGGCCGCCCGGTATGGAAGTGGCGACCCAGGATCCCCCGCAGTTCCAGAGCGCACGCGTTGGAGTGGCGGAAGTCACGATCTGGAAAGTATCCGCCAGGATCACTGCCATCAAACACGAAGCGGATGGCGACTACCATCTCGTGTTGCAAGGTGAGAGCGGCAACCAGATGGTCGCGGAAATTCCAACCCCGACCACCGTGTTCGTCGGCGATAGTCCGTGGCTCGACAACATTCAGCAGGCGCGGGCCGAGATTGATGGCACGGTCGTCAGCCATCTGTCTCCGCAGGCCTTCACCCTGTGGAATAACAAATATGTGCCCCTGGGATCGTTGCCGTCTGCCTTGCGGGCCACGGCGAGTCCGCAACTTTCCTTCCAGACTCCGGAACAGGGCTCGGTCACAATCCAACCCCTGTTTGCGACCCGGCTCGATCCGATTCAGGTCAAGATCACGGGCGTGGGCTTCTTCGACCGGGCGCACGGCGCCACCGGAGCGGCTCCCAATGTGATTGAACTGCATCCCGTGCTGAAGGTCGAGTTCGGGGCGTGAACGGGGTGAGAACGGAAGCTATGCATAGGAAAGAGAGGCCGACTTGAACACCGGCTTGACTTCACTAACCTTTGGCTCCGTAGTGCTGGTTGCATTCTGGACGGTGCTGGTTGCCGAGTTGGTAGGTGATAAGTCGATTTACACGATTGCCTCGCTGGCCCTGCGTTACCGCGCCCGCGTGGTGATCGCAGCCATTACGGCGGCCTTCGCATGCAAGATGCTGGCCGCCGTGATGCTGGCCCGGCTCCTGATTCACTTACAAACGCAATGGACCGATATCCTGAGCGCGGTTGCGTTCTTTCTATCTGCACTCTTTCTCTGGTTCAAGGAGCCGGAACCATTGCCCAGGGAACGGGCCGCTAGCCCGGGCTGGTGGCGGGCGGCGATGGTTTCTTTTGCATCGATTTTTCTGACGGAGTGGGCCGACCCCAGCCAGATCGCGGTGGCCGCCCTGACGATAAAGTTCCATGCCTCGCTGGCAACCTGGCTAGGCGGGACGTTAGCCATGACTGCGAAAGGGGGCTTAGCCATCGTGTTGGGCATTCGGCTCAGCGATCGCTTGCCCCAGCGGACACTACGCGCGCTGGCCACCGCCTCTTGTTGCATTCTGGGCATCATTGCCCTGAGCGGAGTCGTGTTCCGCTAGTGTAGTGCGTCGACAGATCGACGCTTCTAACTCGCTGATTTCCCCCGTGATCCTCCGTGCCCCCCGTGGTAAGAGCCCCTGACTACCCGTCGAACCCGAAATTTGCTGCCGGACCGAGGCGAAACATGCATGACTATTTTCAACGCACTACCCTAGCCGCTGAGACGACATGAAATCATTTGCTACTTCGACTGGGACTGCGCCTACACCGGTTTCGCGCCACCTATCTCACGTCCATAACATGAGTTCCAAATCGGGAAACACGTCGGTATCTTCGCGTTGACCTTGCGGCGCTGGCGGACTAAGATTCATCCGCGATCTCTGTCGCCCGACATTGCATCGCCAGCGCGCGGTTCCTTCATGAAAGGTTCGGTCGTAAAAATAAGTTCACGGAGTCAGGCGCCTCCATCGCGGCGCGGCGATCGTCCTTCGTCTTTTCCGATTGTCGGTATCGGCGCGTCCGCGGGAGGGCTGGAGGCTTTTTCCGAACTGCTGCGCAAGCTTCCGCCTAAAACCGGCATGGCCTTTGTGCTGGTGCAGCACCTGGATCCCAAACACTCCAGCGAGCTGCGCGACATTCTGGCCCGGATGACCGAAATTCCGGTAACGGAAGTGAGCGATGGCACGGTGGTGCGGCCCGATCATATCTATGTGATCCCGCCCGATAAGGCGATGACCATCAAGGGAGGGGTTCTGCGGCTGAGTGCGAGGGTTCAGACGCGCGGACAACACTTGCCGATCGATCACTTTCTGCAATCCTTGGCGGAACATAGCACCGACCTCGCGATCAGCGTAATTCTTTCCGGCACCGCCTCGGATGGCACCGAAGGCAGCCGCGCCATCAAAGCTGCGGGGGGAATTACCTTCGCGCAAGACGAGAAATCGGCCAAGTATGGAAGCATGCCGCAAAGCGCAGTCCAAACCGGATGCGTGGACTTCGTCCTGCCTCCTGCCTCCATTGCCCATGAGTTAGCCAGAGTAGGACAGCATCCCTATCTCGCTGCCGCAGCGATCCAAAAGCCGGAACTGGCCATCGCCTCCGGCAATCAGATGGAAGCGTTGTTGTCGCTGTTGCGCGTGGCCTCGGGCGTCGATTTCACGCACTATAAGCACACCACTTTGCAACGGCGCATCAAACGGCGCATGGTTCTTCACAAACTCGAAAAAGTTGGGGACTACGTTCGTTATATCAAGAACAAGCCCGGCGAATTAGACGAGTTATACAAAGACATACTCATCCACGTAACCAGCTTCTTCCGCGATCCCGACGCCTTCGAGGGGCTGCGCAAGCATGTATTTCCTCACTTGTTTCAGAACAACAAAGGCGGCACCGTACGGGTCTGGGTCCCCGGATGCTCGACCGGTGAAGAGGTCTACTCTCTGGCCATGGCGATGCTGGAATATATCTGGCTGGAGACCCAGAAAACCGCGCGCCCCACCCCCGGCAGCGTGCCCTTCCAGATTTTCGCCACCGACATCAGCGAGGGCTCGCTGGACCGTGCCCGCGCCGGCATTTATTCGCCGGCCGCGGTCGCCGACATCTCTCCCGAACGCCTGCGCCGCTTCTTCGTCAAGCTCGACGCGGGATATCAGATCGCCAAGTCGGTCCGCGAGATGTGCATTTTCGCCCGGCAAAACGTGGCCAAAGATCCGCCGTTCTCCAATCTGGATCTGATCTCCTGCCGCAACCTGCTGATCTACCTGGGAGCGGTTCTGCAAAAGCGCGTCATCCCGACGTTGCACTACGCCCTGAAGCCCGAGCGCTACTTGATGCTGGGCGGATCCGAGAGCCTGGGGACATTCGCCGAATACTTCGCCCCGCTCGACAAGAAGAACCGCATCTTCCAAAAGAGAAAGTTTGCCAGCCGGTTGTCGACTTACTTCAACGGAGTGGAATACGGCATTCGCCGGATCGAGACGAACAGGGCTGCGCGCGAGCCCGATATTGTGGGCACGGTCGAGAAGGCAGCCGACCGGGTCCTTTTCAACCGCTTCGTTCCCGCCAGCATCGTGATCAACGAAGAGCTGGAAATCGTGCACTTTCGCGGGAAGACGGGGCCCTTTCTGGAGCCGGCTTCGGGCCATCCCACTTTCAATCTGGTCAAAATGGCCCGCGAAGGTCTCCTCGTGGATTTGCGCGCTGCGGTAACCAAGGCTCAGAAGGAACGGACCCTGGTGCGGAAAGAGGGCGTGATAATCCAATCCAATGGGGGCACACGCGAGGTCAATCTCGAGGTCACTCCGATTCGTGGAGAAGGATCGCTGGAACGCTTTTATCTGATTGTCTTTCAGGATGCGTCCGTTTCCAAATCGCCGGCCGAGCGTAAAGGAGGCAAGAAGAGCGCGCCGACCAAAGACCTTCCAGCGCGCGAAAAGGAGCGCCTGCAGCGCGAGACCAAACAACTGCGAGAGCAGTTGCAGGGATTGATCGAAGATCACGAAACCGTTACCGAAGAGTTTAAAGCCGCCAATGAAGAGGTGATGTCGGCCAACGAAGAACTGCAAAGTACGAATGAAGAGTTGGAGACCGCGAAGGAAGAGTTGCAGTCCACCAACGAAGAGCTTACTACTCTGAACGAGGAGTTACAGAGCCGGAACGCGGAGTTATCGCTGGCCAACAACGATCTGCTCAACCTGCTGGATAACGTCAGCATTCCAGTCGTGATCGTGGACAACGATCTCCATGTCCGGCATTTCACGCCTCCCGCGCAAAAATTGTTGAATCTGCTGCCGGGGGATATTGGCCGGCGGCTGAGCGAAATCCGGTCCAATCTTGACGTGCCGGATATGGGGGCGCTGGCGCGCGAGACCATCGACACCATGACTGCCCACGAACTCGAAGTGCGCGAAAGCGGAAGCGGTAAATGGCACCTGATGCGGGTGCGTCCTTACAAGACCTGGGATAACAAGATTGAAGGCGCGGTCGTCAGCTTCCTGGATATCGATGTCTTGAAGAGGAATGCCGAACAAGCCCAGATCCTGGCGGAGGCCATGGCGGATACGGCTCGGGAGGCGATTCTGGTGCTCGATAGCAACCTCCGCGTCACCAAAGCCAACCCCACCTTCTACCGCGCTTTCGGCGTGTCCCGCCCGGAAACGGAGAACCGCGCGATTTACGACCTCGGTGATGGACAATGGAACATTCCCGGACTCCGGCACCTGCTGGAAGAAATTCTTCCCAACAATGGACAGGTGGAAGACTTTGAAGTCCGCCACGATTTCCCCCACCTCGGGACGCGCGTCATGATGCTCAATGCCCGCCGCATCGAACCCCAACCCGGACGGCAACTCATTCTCCTCCATATCGAAGATGCGACCCTGAAGAAGTTGAACTAAAAAACGGGGTGGTGGACACCCGGCCATTTACCATCTAGTACCGGGGTACCCCTCCCCCCTGGGTCTTTCAGAATCATGGAGTTAGGGCGAAATTCCGCTCAAAATCTTGATCTCAAAGAACTTATACGCAAAATCTAGAGCGCAAAGGGTTTAGGGTCGCTTTTTACTGGCTATACTATAAAGCTATAGTTTATAACTACATTTTATCTGTCAAGGGGAAGAGCTGTCAAGGGTTTAAGCCGGTGTCCTCATTGGAAATGTTTTCTATGTGGAGTATAGTGTGGAACAGATTCCCCATATGGAAATCGTTCAAGTCGTGCTGGACAAAAAGCTGTTACAGGCCACCGACCAAGCCGCGAAGCGCACCCGGCGAAACCGGTCCGCTCTGGTGCGTGACGCCTTGCGCGAACATCTCCGACGGTTAGAAGTGCGAGCCAGTGAAGATCGCGACCGCGAGGGCTACTCGCGACAGTCGCCCGCCGACTCCGACGCCGGGGGTTGGGAAGGGGAGGCCACGTGGCCGGAAGAATAGCCCGAGGAGAAATCCGGCTCTACCAGTTCGCCGCGCCCGACAAGAAACGACCGGCGCTCGTGCTCACCCGCAACAGCGCCCTCTCCTATCTGTCCACAGTCACGGTTGCGCCTGTCACGTCCACGATTCGCGGGGTGCCGTCGGAAGTCACGCTCAACGAGGAAGACGGCATGAAGTCCCCCTGCGCAGTAAACCTGCACAATGCGGTCACGGTGTCGCAACAGCGATTAGGAAGACGCGTGGCCCAGCTCAGCGCCGCACGGATGAAGGAAATCTGTGCTGCCCTTCGATTCTCTTTGGGGTGCGATTCAAACTAGTTCCTGGGAACATCCCGTCTGGGTCCAAGCTTGGAATTGGGTCTTTTCGGTCTGTCCCGAATTAATTCGCCTGCCACCCTACAGCAGTGACCGGGGTCACAGCAACTGCTGCAGCCTAACGAGTAGAGTTCAATCAGCAGACTGCTCTACTCTTCCGCGGATTTCGGTCTGCGATATCTCTCCCAGGAGGAAAGACTCATGCGAGCAAAAGCAATCTTGGTTTGTACCTTTCTCGTCATTTCAGCTTTCAGTGCTGGAGCTGCTACCTACAAAACGCTCCACAACTTCAGCAGCTGGGAAGACGGTGATACTCCATTCGCAGGTCTTACCTTCGACCAGGCTGGCAATCTCTACGGAGTTGCAGCGTATGCTGATGTAGGGGAAGGAACGGTCTTCAAATTATCGCCCTCCGGAGGCGACTGGACGTTCGACGTTCGGATTGGGTTTGACCGTTATGACCAAGCAGGGGCCAACCCGATCGGCGGTCTGGTGTTGGATGAAGCCGGCAACGTATACGGAACAACCAGCTACGATCACAACCCCGACGGGGGGGGCTGCGGCTCGGTGTTCAAGTTGTCACCATCCAGGATGACGTACCTCCGATATTTTTACTGGGACGGCACCGAGGGATGCGACCCCGAGGCAACTCTGACCTACAGCAACGGTATGCTCTGGGGAACGACCAAAGGTGGCGGTGCAGCAGGTCAGGGTACCGTCTTCTCCATGGACGAGTCCGGAGGATCGTTTCAATCTTTTTCATTTTCAGGAATCAAGGGAAACGGTCCGTCGAGTGCCTTCAACCTGTGGGGCTACGGCACCACCTACTCGGGAGGCGCGAAAGGCAAGGGCAACATCTACCGCTTGGATCCAGTTAAGGGCCTGATCAGCAAGCACAGCTTCACAGTAGATGGCAAAGCAGGCTACGCCCCCATAGGCGATTTGCTCACCCTCAATGTTGGCGGTGTGCGGATGATTTATGGGACTACTTCTCACGGAGGTTCGGGAGGCGGGGGTACTATCTATCGGCTCACAGAAACCCAACCGAACTCTGACCACTGGCGGCTCAGAGTCCTGCACGTCTTTTCTCGTGATACGCAGGGGCGGGTTCCCCTGGCAGGCTTGAGCGCAGATGCAGCCGGCAATCTCTACGGAACAACCAGCAAGGGAGGCAAGGGCGGTCGAAAGTGCGGAACCGTTTTCAAACTCGCGCCCGAAAAGAACGATACTTGGACTTACACCACCCTCTACAGCTTCGACTATTACAAAAACGGCGTAGATGGTTGCCAGCCCACTAGCGGCGTTGCATTGGATGCAGCAGGAAACCTATATGGCACGACGATATATGGGGGCTGGGACCATTACGGCACCGTCTACGAAATCATCCCGTGATGGGATGTACCCGGCTTTCAAGAGCTAGGCGACGAAGGTGAGGTTTGACTGTCTGGTATGAGGCAAAGGGCAGCGCCCCACTCATCGCCAAACCCGTCTCGAACATAGAGGTTACAAGAAATGTACGTACACAAACAGAATACATAAGAAACGTACAAACGTTCCACGTGGAACATATCGCACATTTCCGCCAACCCCTCCCGGCGCTCGGAGGGCTCTCGGCCCTCCATCCGTTGCTCCCCTTTCGCTCCGTGACTATACTTACTGGTGAGCAACACGGTGAGCGAGTTCTTCTGCTTGCTCCGTACCGACTCCATGCCTCTTTCCGCAGTCATTGTCGATGACGAACAGCTGGCGCGGGACGAACTCGCTTACCTGGTGAAGAGTGTGGGCGATGTCAATGTTTTGGCGCAGGGGAAGAATGGGCTGGAGGCGGTCAACCTGATTCGGGAACATAGTCCTGACCTGGTATTTCTCGACGTGCAGATGCCGGGGTTGGACGGCTTTGGCGTCATCAAGAGGTTGCTCGACCGCAAGCTTCCGCTGCCCAAGATTGTGTTTGCTACTGCTTTCGATCAGTACGCGGTGAAGGCTTTCGAGGTGAATGCGCTCGACTATATTCTGAAGCCGTTCGACAAGAAGCGCGTGGCGCAGTCGGTGGAAAAGGCGCGGGCGCAGATCGAGAGCGGCGCGGGGTCGGACGAAAGATTCGAGACTTTGCTCCGCATGGTGGATGGGCAGAAGGCGCAGACGGCGAAGATTCTTATTAAAGCAGCGGGGCGGCTGCTGCTGGCGGACCCCAAGGACATCTGCTACGCGACGATCGACGATGGCGTGATCACGGTGGTTACGAGTGGTCATGCGGGGATGGAAGGGCAGTCCAACTGCCGCACTTTGGAAGAACTTAACGACAACCTTAATCCCAGCCTGTTCTGGCGGGCGCACCGGTCGTTTCTGGTGAACATCCACCACATCCGGGAAGTGGTGCCCTGGTTCAAGAGCTCGTATCAACTCCGCATGGACGACAAGAAGCAGACGGAAATCCCCGTCAGCCGCGCCCAGACGCGCCGCCTGAGAGAACTATTCAATTTATAGGCGAAAAAGAACGGGCGGGCCCAAGATCCAAGATCCAAGATCATTGAGCGTCCGCCCCAGGGGAGGAAAAATCAGGAGGCAATCGCCTGCAAAGCGGTTCGATCCGAGATGACGAGGGTTGATCCTTCCAGGCGAATCAACTCTCTTCGTTTCAAATCGCTCAGCAGGCGCGTTACTGTTTCTCGCGAGGAACCAATCATCTGGGCAATTTCTTCGTGGGTGAAGCTCGTCGCCACACGAATCTCCAAGTTGTGCGGCTCTTTGGCAGCCCAGGAGAGCAGCAGGCGAGCGAGCTTCTCAGTGGAACTGCGCGCCAGCAGCAGATCATGGACATCCCGGAAGGTGGCCCCGATCTCCTGGCTCAAGAGGCGGGCACAGGTGAGAGCGGCGTCACCGTTCTGGTCGAGGAGGCCGAGGAAGCTATCGCGGTCGACGAATTTGATCTGGCAGGGCTCGATCGTGGTCGCCGCAATTGGGGAGGGCTGACTGGCCACGACCGCGCTCAAGCCGAGAACCTGGCGATCCCCCGCCACTTTGAGGATCACCGTCTTACCGTCCTTCGCTTCCACCGATAGCTTCACTCGTCCGGAGCAGATGATGTAGACGCCCCGGGGCGTTTGTCCCTCCGTCATCAAAGTGACGTCGGGAGGGTAGAGTGTCAGATGTCCCATCCCATGCAACTCGGACAATAGCGGATGAGAAAGGTTGCAAAAATCGCCTTCCCGGCGCAGAGCGCAACTCAGACAACCATCTGAGAACATAAAGCGGCGAGGAGCACGCATAGAGTCCTTGCTCGCCACGATCTGTGTTGCGAGATCGATTTCGGGGGAAGGTAATTGTGTCGAGCGAATACAAACTATGCACTCGGACTGCCACGCGGTGGAATGCAACACAGTAAAGAAACGATGAGCTTTACGAGGATTGCTAGGGTTAGGGAAGCAGCGGGTCGCCGGAAGGTCGGCAGATCCGACGAAGGGCAGGCACGGTCAATCCAAATAGTCCGTTCGCGAGATGCCGAGCTTTTGAAGTTTGTATTGCAGCGTGGTGCGCTTTAATCCCAGGCGTGCCGCCGCCCCCCTTGGTCCGGACAGAATACCCCGGGTATGGCGGAGAACGTCGATAATATGTTCGCGCTCCCGGTCCTCGAGAGTGGCTTCAGAACCAGAGCGCTGCCGGGCCATTTCCTGTCGCAATTCAGAGAGGGGAGCGCGCAGCACGGTGCCCTCGGAAAGAATCACGGAGCGCTCGATGAAATTCTCCAATTCGCGGATGTTGCCGGGCCAACTCCATTGCAGCATCGCATCCATCGCTTCCTGTGGAACGGAGTTGATGTGCCGGCCCAGTCGGGCCGAGGATTTCTCCACGAAATGGTGTACCAGCAAGGAAATGTCTTCGCGCCGATCGCGCAGGGCGGGCAGATGCAGAGGAAAAACGTGCAGACGATAGAACAGGTCGCTGCGGAATTGCTTTTCCTCGACCGCTTGCGTTAAGTCGCGGTTGGTGGCGGCGATGAGCCGAGCGTCCACCCGGATGGTTCGGGTTCCGCCCAGGCGCTCGAACTCCTGGTCCTGGAGCACGCGCAAGAGCTTGGGCTGCAACTCCAAAGCAATTTCGCCGATCTCGTCCAGAAACAACGTGCCCTTGTCAGCCAATTCCAGGCGGCCGATCTTCTGGCTGACGGCGCCGGTGAAAGCTCCTTTCTCGTGGCCGAATAGCTCACTTTCGAGCAGGCCGGTGGGGATCGCGGCACAATTCAGCTTGATGAAACTGCGGTCCTTGCGCCGGCTCATACTGTGGATGGCGCGCGCCACGCGCTCTTTTCCCGTGCCGGTTTCGCCCGTGATCAAGACAGTGGAATCTGTGGTCGCGACGATGGAGGCGTAATCGAGAACGCGTTTCAGTGCTGAACTTCCGCCTACGATCTCTTCCCAGCGCATCTCGCTGCGGATTTCGCTCTCCAGATAGCGTTTCTCGCCCGCCAGCCGATCCTTGAGTTGCGCCACCTCCTGATAAGCGCGCGCGTTGCGCAGAGATCCGGCGATAAGATTCGCGACCTGCTGCAGATATTCGGTTTCGTCGCGGTCGAAGGCGTTTTTATGCACGCTTCCAAGCTTGAGCGCTCCGAGAACCTCGCCGCGCGCCAGCAAGGGCGCGTTGATTACGCATTGAATGCCGCTTGCCCGCCACGCTTCGGCTGCCGGGATATCGGGCTGGGCCGTGTCCTCCGCATTCCAAACGGTCACTTTGCGCGTCTCGATCGCCCGCCGCGACAACGACTGATGCAGAGGCACGCGATCCACATGCTGAACCGCGAACTTGTCAGCGAGCGCGGAATCGATGGCGTATCTGCGCAGCGTTTTGCCATCGTCCTCCATCGCCATCAATACGGCATGCTCGTGACCCGTAATCTGGCGCAGGATGCCGAGAACATTGGTGACTAGTGATTCCATTTCCAGAGTAGAAGTCAGTTCCTGGGCTATAGTGACCAGGCCCTGCAAGCGCGCCTGTTCGTTTTGCGAGGTGTGGTGGATTTCCTGGTTTTCCAGGGCAAGCGCGACCACGAACGCCACCCGTCCATAGAACTCCAGGTCTTCGGCAGCCACGACCTCCGGGATGCGTTTGCCCAGACCCATCGCGCCAAAACGGTGCTGGCCGGCACTCAAGGGCACGACTGCGTAGGAACGCACGCCGTGTCGACGCAGTTCCTGCATGCAGAGCGGGAAACGCTTTTCCTTTTCTGCGTCGGAGATGGTGGCCGTTTGCTGATGGGTCCAGACCCATCCGCTGACACATTCATCCACCGGGAAGGCGTCGAATTCCCCGTTTTCGTGATTGCCCTTCCAATAGTGAGTGACCATGCAGTCCTGGAGCGGGTCGTGCAGGGAAAATTTCAAGAATGTGCAACCCGTCAGCTTCAGGATCTGACTTGCGAATTCCTTGAAAAGGTCGGCCAGACCGTGAACCCGCACCACCAGGCCGGTGGTTTGGAGCAGTTCTTGATCACGATCGCGTTCCTGGGAGCGCGAGTCGGAGCGAGAATCAAGAGGTTTTTCGTGGTGACAAGTATCTCCCTCAAGCCGAGGCAAGTTCTCTCCCATGCAGACAACCTCGTGTCTTTCTGCCGCAGTTGTACCGGGCAGAGTGCAAGATTCTTGAACGCCGTGTCCTTGGGGGTAGTTGGCACCGGCCCGTTCCGGGCGATGGGGCCGGAGTTGGCCTTCAAAATTACGCCGCGGTGCAATCGCCAGTTCCATTTTTCGGAACCAGTCTGTTTACTTCCGGATGAACACCGCGGGTCGACAACATTACTTTCCAAGAAACGCCCCATGCTTGGAATCGACATGTTGACGTGACCCTAACCTAGTAGTCAAGGTCTAATCATCGCGCCGCTTTCTTCCGCCTCATCTTGTTCGCTTTTTGGAACGAAGCCGGAACCGTAGCCCCGCTATTGAAACTTTCGAATCCTAAGAACTTCTCGCTGAAACTGTTTTTACCGGCCAAACTTAAGGTGATGCGTGAGCACCTGGCAGGAGGCCCAGAGTGGGGCAGACCTCACGTTGCCAAAGGCTTTCGAGACAATCACGCGAATGAGAACTATCTCGTCGACGACTCGGTCCTTATGAGCGCCTTCATTGGCGCATAGTTCTCGTTGTGCATTCACTGCCGGAGAACGCAGCTCCGTACCCGGCCGTCCTACGAGCGAATAACATAAGGCGGTAGCTCATAACCCATTTACAAAATCCAAACAACCTTGGCATCCGCGGGAGGATGTTTTGTCCCAATACGGGAAAACGCGAAGCCAAGCAATTTGTTTTGGTGCTAGAATACGCCGCGCGTAACACAATACGAACAAGATGGCTTCTTAGCTTCCGCTCGAACAAAGTAAAGAAGCGCCTGCTTTGTTACATTTTTGAAAAGAAGCAGCAGGGGAGGTGGCCGGGATGGAATTCAAGGGGGGATACAAACTCCGTGTTTTGCGCGAAGCCCTCGGTTGCACGATGCGTGATGTTGAGAATGCCAGCCTTGAGATCTCCCGAAGGTTAGGTAGCGAAGAATTTGCCATTCCACCCAGTCGGCTATCGGACATCGAAACCAAGGGGGTTGTTCCCAGCATTTTTCGTGTCTACTCCATGGCTGCGATCTATCAGCCGGGACTATCGGGAATTGCTTTCATGGTATGGCGTCGACCTGAACGACATCCATCTCGATGTTGGGGTTGCCCATCTTCCGAGTTCACATTTTTCGAAGGCTTCGGAAAGCATCAACCAGGTTTCCATTCCGGTTCGAATGGACCCCGGATTCAGCTTACAGAAGACCAGCAATTTTGGACGAATGATCGAAAAATGGGGCGTGGTTCCGGTGTCATATCTCTCCATGTTGGCGGCGGATGACCACTATTCCTATGGCTATATCGGGGACGAGGATCTCACCATGTATCCGATTCTGCCGCCCGGTAGTTTTGTGCAGGTGGACGAGCGCAAGAACAAAGCGGTGGAAGGCGTGTGGCGCACGGAGTTTGAGCGCCCCATCTATTTCATCGAGACCCGAGAGGGCTTCGTGTGTTGCTGGTGCCATGTGCGACGGGACAACATCGTGTTGCAGCCGCATCCGTTATCACCGGTACCGGTCCGTATTCTGCGGCATCCCCAGGAGGCTGAAATCATCGGACAGGTGGTTGGAGTGGCGATGCGTCTAGGCGACTGGCGAGTGCTGGGTTCTCAGCCAGAGCCGACAACGCGTGCAGAACTGCCGTAAGGTGTTTCTGTTCGGAAGCCATCGGCCGGCTGGGCACTGCCTGGGCCGTCAGCTTTTCCAGAGCCGGCAAGAATTCAAGGGGTGTAAGGCGCAGACTTGATGCCGAGCACCCAAGATCATCAGCCAAGACCCGCAACGGGGTTCGTAATACCCGCGTAAATAGTGCTGCATGCGAGGTCTGGATTGCCCGCCGTGCCGTTTCCGGGCCATGAACCCTTCCCATTCCCCAATGGGAATAGCCGCCCCGTCCGTCGTGCAGCTGAGCAATGTAATGTAGCTTTGCCAGGAGTCCGGGAACTGCACCCAAACTGGTGCTTTCGAAATCCTCGAGAGCGGATCGCAACGCCATGAGCTTACTTTCTCCCAAACGCCTTCGGAAGTGAATCTCCCGTCCATAAATTTACTTTTTCCGGAAACCTGCCGACCTGAGGCTTTCTGTCCGACCAAGGGCCGCAACGTGCAAAGTACGGCGCAAGCCCTTCCAATCAAAAGGAGAACCATCATGAAAAAACTCTTACTCGTATTCGCTGCCCTCGTCCTGTTAACCACAGCGGCGGTGCCCAGCTTCGCCGACGGTAACCCCATGCCGATCTGTAACAAGAACGGTTGCCAGGTACCTCCATCTCAGTAAGTACTCGGGGCGCAGTCTTTATTGCAAATTGGTAGAGATCGAACTATAGTGCATCGCAGCGACATGGCGCACTGGTATAAGTTCGTCTCTTCTTTTCTGTGGGCTGCGCCCCATGTTCTGCTTGCAGGCGTGCCCGTGCTCACCTACGTCCGGCGCCTGCACAAGAGATTTCCGCTGTTTTTCCTCTACACCTTGTATGAAACCTTTCAATTTCTTTTGCTCTTCGGGATCCGCATTTTCGCTCCAACTCAGGGGACGTTGTACTTATATGTCTTTACCGCAACTCTGGCGGGGAGTGCTGCGCTGAGGTTCGGCATCATCGAGGAGATACTCAACAACGTATTTCAATCCTATCCTCGCCTGGAAAGGATTGCCACTGTTTCGATGCGCTGGCTGACAGGTCTCTTGGTTATCTCGGCCATTCTGTCGGTGGTCTATTCCTCGGGAGCGGCTTCCGAGCATTGGATGGCGGGAATCGCGTTCCTCAACCGGAGCGTGGCCCTCGTGCAAGCGGGGCTTTTGCTTTTTCTCTTCCTGTTTTCATCGATGTTCGGCCTGTCGTGGCGCACTTTCGCGTTTGGGATTGCCTTGGGATTCGGAATTCTAGCCAGCACGGACCTGGCAGTATGGTCGCTGCGTCTGGCAGATTCTGATGGGCCCTTCGTAAGACTGCTGAATCTTCTGTTGACCGGAAGCTATCACGTTTCCGTTCTGGTCTGGCTGGGCTATTTGCTGAAAGCGGAAATGCCCGTAGAAATCATGTCCCACGGAGTAGCTGAGTTGGATCAATGGAGTGGAGAACTGGAGCGGACCCGATGAACGCAACCCTGATGTTTGTAGTACTTGCAATCGCTCTGTTGGTGTTGCTTGCCTACCTCGCGTCCCGGCGTTCCCGGAGCTTACCTGACCTGGAACGAAGCGCGGCAGCGATTCGGTTGCTGGACATGGAAGCGTTCCGAAATCTTGTGGATCCTGAGGAAGAGGACTTTCTGCGGGCCCACCTCCCGGCCCATAAATTCAGGAGAATCAAGCGTGAACGGACTCGGGCAGCCCTAGCGTACGTGAAGGAATTATCGCAAGCCTCTTTGGAATTCGCGCGAGTGGGGGACGTCGCCCAGCGAAGTCCGGACCCAGTCATGGCAGCTTGGGGAAAGCAGATTGCAAATAGCGCGATTTACCTTCGTTTGCGCGCGTGGGACGCGGGTGCAGGGCTGATCCTGGCGGCCACGTTCCCAAGCCTGCCTCCACGTCCTTTGCGGGCACTGCTCGATCAGTACGATCGTGCCAACTGCCTCCTACTCCAGCAGAATGGGCTCAGACGCGAGCACGGGCAGGCGTTCTAGCGGGCCTCTTCATGTGGCGGGTGCGCTTTCGCGACGATGGAATCGGATGCCCGGGAGAGTCTCCCCGCCTGTGGCGGGACTGGGGAGCCAACTCACATCTCTTGAATAAGTTACGTTGTTTTCATCCCCTTCAGGATCGGCTCTCGCCTGATACCCGCTATAACGAAAACCAACGTGGGGATGAGCGAGCCCTGAAGTATAATGAGGCTTGATGAAGGCCTACGTTTACGTTTCGCTGAAGAAGAGTGTACTGGACCCGCAGGGCAAGACCATCCAGGGCGCCCTCGGCAAGATGGGATACAAAGGATTGCAGGACGTGCGGCAGGGAAAGTACTTCGAGCTTTCGTTGAACGGCGGTCTTTCGAAGGATCAGGCCCAGACTGAAGTAGAACGAATCGCGCGTGAAGTTCTGACCAATCCCGTGATTGAAGAGTTTCGTTTCTCCCTCGAAGAGTAGTTACTCCGGCTGTAAGGATGCGGCCAGCCGCATCGTCTCGGCCCTGACCGGTTCCCCCAACCATCAAGAAGGAGTTTTCAGCCATGTGTGGCATTGTCGGGTATGTGGGGAAGAAGGAAGTGGTCCCGGTCATCATCGAGGGCCTGCGGCGGCTTGAGTATCGCGGCTACGACTCGGCGGGAATCGCGGTTGCCGGCAACGGGGAGGGCCTCCAGATCCGCCGCGCCGAAGGCAAGCTGCGCAATCTGGAAGAAGTCATCCGGGTAAAGCCGCTGGACGGCACGTTCGGCATCGGACACACACGCTGGGCTACGCATGGCCGTCCGACGGAAGAGAATGCCCATCCGCATCGCGACTGTAGCGGAAGGATTGTCGTGGTGCATAACGGCATCGTCGAAAATTATCTTTCGCTCAAGCGCCGCCTGAAAGAAGAAGGCCACAAGTTCACTACCGAAACCGATACGGAAGTGATCGCCCACCTGATCGAAAATCATTATTTGAAAACGGGTAACGGACATCGGCCCACTCTCGAAGACGCCGTGCGCAAGGCGGTGAAGGAACTGGCGGGAGTGTTCGCGCTGGTGGTGATTGCGGTGGACGATCCGAACAAGATTGTGGCGGCGCGCAATGGACCGCCGGTTGTCATCGGAATCGGGAAGGACGAATACTTTGTCGCGTCCGATGTGCCCGCTTTGCTGGAGCATACCCGCGACCTCTTTTTTCTTGCTGACGGCGACCTGGCAGTCATCACGCAGGCGGGAGTGAAGGTTACCGACTTTGACGGCAACCCGATGGAACGCCCGGTGCAGCGGATCACCTGGGATCCGATCCAGGCGGAAAAAGGCGGCTTCAAGCATTTTATGCTCAAGGAAATCTATGAGCAGCCGCGGACGATCCGCGATACGACTATTGGACGCGTCTCCCAGGACAGCGGCCAGATTTTTCTCGACGAGATGCACGTCGGCGCCGACGAATTCAAGGCGCTGAAGAAAATCAATATCATCGCCTGCGGCACCAGTTGGCACGCCGGGCTCGCGGGCAAGTTCATGATCGAGAGTCTGGCGCGGGTGCCGGTCGAAGTGGATTATGCCAGCGAATGGCGGTATCGCGATCCGATCATGGGCGCGGACACGATGACGCTGGTGATCTCGCAGTCCGGCGAAACCGCAGACACGATTGCTGCCCAGCGTGAAGCCAAAAGCAAAGGCTCGAAGACGCTGGCCATCTGCAACGTGGTCGGTTCGATGATTACGCGCGAAGCTGCGGGCACGATCTACACGCATGCGGGGCCAGAGATTGGAGTGGCATCGACGAAAGCATTTAGCGGACAGCTCACTGCGCTCTACCTGTTCGCGCTTTATCTGGCGCAGGTGCGCGGGACGATGCCGACTGAGCAGGCGAAAGTGCTGGTGCAGCAACTGACTTTAATCCCCGGCAAGTTGGAACAGATTCTCACCCAGGACGGCGAGTGTGAAGAACTGGCCAAGGTCTACGGACGCGCGCAGGACTTTCTTTTCCTCGGACGCGGTATTCACTATCCGATTGCGCTCGAAGGCGCGCTCAAGCTGAAGGAAATTTCGTATATCCACGCCGAGGGCTATCCCGCCGGAGAGATGAAGCACGGGCCGAACGCGCTGATCGACGAAAATCTGCCGGTGGTGGTGATTGCTACGCGGGATGTGAATAGTCCGCAGTCGATGATCCGCTATGAGAAGACGATGTCGAACCTGCAGGAGGTCAAGGCGCGCTCCGGCAAGGTGATTGCGCTGGCAACCGAAGGCGACGACGAGATCGGCCACCATGCCGACCACGTCCTCTACGTTCCAGCCGCGCCGGAAGAGTTGTCGGCGATTCTGGAGATTGTTCCGCTGCAACTGCTGGCTTATCACATTGCGGTACGGCGGGGATGCGACGTGGATCAGCCGCGGAATCTGGCGAAGTCGGTGACGGTGGAGTAGAGGCTCAGCAGAAGTAATATTGGGGTCATTGGTAGTGGTCTGATCGCTTTAGACTCGAGGGAACCAGGGATAAAGCGCCGGTGTCTCAATCAGTGCGCTTCGGATTACTCAATATGGATCGCACTCTCCTTGCCATCACATTCTTTCTAGCGAGCATCTCCCTTTGGGCATTAGACGAGAAAGGACGGTCGTATCCGACTTTTGACTATGATGTTGCCCGCACTCATGAAGTCAAGCCCCATCGGCGCACCATTCCCTTAGCGGGCGTAAGCGAGGGTTTCAATCAACTGCACCTGACGCTCACCGTCTCTCCCACCGGCGACGTGATGGATGCTGACGCTACCGGCGATAGGGGGGCGCTAAAGCTATGGCCACAACTGCAAGGCGAGGTGCGGCAGTGGAAGTTCACGCCATTCGAAGAAAATGGAAAAGCCATTACCGCAGAGGTTGAGGAATATCTTGACTTGGTTCCTCCAGAACGATTGCCGAAGAATCATGTAGCCGCACCCGCTCTTCGGCGAGACTCCAAAGTTGTGATTACGCTTGAGCGGAGCGGATGCTTCGGCAGTTGCCCATCCTATACAGTCATGGTGAGCACCGATGGCATTGTCTTCAACGGTGGCGGCTATGTGGCCGCTGCCGGGAAACATACCGATATCATCGACGCGGACGAGGTTCGAAAGCTCGCCCAAAAATTTGTTGGTGCTGATTTCTACTCCATGGACTCCAGCTATACCGCGAGTGTGACCGATAACCCTGCCTACACACTTTCCATTTCGATAGATGGCCATACAAAGAAAATCGAGGATTACGTCGGCTCATGGGTGGGAATGCCCGCGGTAATTACGGAACTCGAAGAAGAAGTCGACAGGTTCGCAAGAACGGAGAGATGGATCGAAGGCAGAGAAGGATTGGTCGCGCTCTTGGGGGCAGAAAAATACAACTTCAAGAGTTTTGAAGCGCAAGTCATGCTGAAAGAAGCCGCAACTCGCGGAGCGACTGCGACTGTGCAGGACCTATTGGAAGCCGGGGTACCATTGGTACCACTGCCAGCCCCAAAGCCGAAAGAAAAATACATGTCCGTTCCCGCGGACGGTGGTGGCCCATCAGCGGCAGTCATTTCGATACGCTTCAGGTCCTCATCGCCGCCGGGGCAAGCAATAACGATCAAGATGACAAAGACCTGGCGCTGGCCGGCGCCGCCCGCTCAGGAAATGTCGAGGCTGTAGGCGCTTTGATCGCCTACGGAGCAAACCCAAATGCGGATCTCCGCCGGCAAATCGTTACTGAAACCAGCGGCGGAATGACGATGGAAGGGCCGGGTGCTGGGAGCGTCCTGAACTATGCCGCACAGTCGGGCAATCCCGCGATGGTCCGCGAAATTCTGCGCTACAACCCAAAACTCGAAGTCAGAGACCGCAAAGGGCAAACTGCGCTTTTCGCTGCAGGAGAGTATCAATACGGCGATAAAGACGGGGCGCGTGTGGAATGTGTACGTCTCCTTGCGCAGGCTGGCGCCAATGTGAACGCCCGCGACAACGATGGAAATACTCCGCTGCATGAAACTTTTCTCACTGATGTGGAGGAGGAACTGTTGAAGCTTGGCGCAGATGTGAATGCCCGTAATAATGACGGCGAAACCCCGATCTTTACTACCGTGGATGATGACGCCATACAGTTGTTCATTGAACATGGCGCTGACCTTACCATTCGCAACAACAAGGGCGAGACGGTGATTGAGGCGGCAAAAGAAAAGGGACCGCAGCGGCAAAAGGCTCTTCGCACGGCAATAGAAAAATTGAGCCAGCACTAGGGCCTCGCTGGGTCCTCGGGTAGATCAAGACTGGCTACTCGGTGAAGTGTTGGTGCAAGCCCGACTTGTCGTCAAGAATCCTGGGCGCTTTCCTACCCATCCCATGCCTTTCATTGACTTGACCGTTTCAGAAACGTAGGATTTTGCTTCCATGATCGGTGAGACGATCTCCCGCTACCGCATTGTTGAAAAGCTTGGCGGCGGTGGCATGGGTGTGGTTTATAAGGCCGAGGACACCGAACTCGGTCGTTTCGTTGCGCTCAAGTTTCTTCCCGATGAAGTGTCACGGGATCCGCAGGCGTTGGAACGTTTCCGGCGTGAAGCTCGTGCCGCCTCCGCACTCAACCATCCCAACATCTGCACCATTTATGACATCGGCAAGCACGGCGACCAGTCCTTCATCGCCATGGAGTTTCTGGATGGTATGACGCTGAAGCACCGCATCGGCGGCCAAGCGATGGAGACGGAAACGGCGTTGGCGCTCGCCATCGAAATTGCCGATGCGCTGGATTCGGCGCACGAAGAGGGAATCGTCCACCGCGATATCAAGCCGGCCAATCTATTCGTGACCAAGCGCGGTCATGCAAAGATTTTGGACTTCGGATTAGCTAAGGTGACGCTTCAGGCGGGAAGGGTCGCCGAGGGGGCGACCGCGACGATGCCAGAGAGTCTCCCGGGCGAAGAGCACCTCACCAGTCCGGGAGCAATGCTGGGCACAGTGGCATATATGTCGCCGGAGCAGGTGCGTGGGCGCGAACTGGATGCGCGCACGGATCTGTTCTCGTTTGGGGCGACGCTGTATGAAATGGTGACAGGGACAGTGCCGTTTCGTGGGCAGGGTTCAGGCGACATTGTGGACGCGATCCTGCACAAGATGCCAACAGAGCCGGTGCGCCTGAATCCGGAGGTTCCAGCGGAGTTCGAGCGGATCATTTTTAAGGCTCTGGAGAAAGATCGCGATTTGCGGTATCAGCACGCGTCCGAGATGCGGGCGGACCTGAAACGGTTGAAGCGGGAGACCGAGTCAGGCAGGGCCGTGGCAGAAACATCAGCTTCAAATTCTCCGGCGTCCGCGCTGGCCAGTGCCTCTGCGGCCAAAGTTGACGTCTGCAGTGTCTGGTTCGGCCCCGTCATCCTCAAGCGCGGTACTGATTGCTGAGGCGCGACGACATCGAGGATTGGTGATCGGCGCGGCCGTGGTGGTGATTGCGGTCGTTGCCGCGGCTGCTTTCGGTATGTACAAACTGGTGAGCCGCAACTCTACGGCGTTCGACGCGCGCAACCTTACGATTCGGCCTCTCACGGACCACGGGGAAGTCACGAATTTTGCCAGCATTTCGCCGGACGGAAGATTGGTGGCCTACGGTCGTCGGGAAGGGGAACGAAGTTTGCGGGTGAAGCAGGTGGCGACCGGCAGTGAGGTGACAGCGGTGCCACCGCAGCCGGGGTTGTTTGGCTCGGGCGCGACCTTCACACCGGACGGAAATTACCTCTATTACCCGCATGGCGATCCGGCCAACCCGAACAACGTCAACCTGTATAGCGTTCCTTCCTTGGGTGGGGTTCCCCGGCAAGTCGTCAGCGACGTGGCGAGCGCGGCGGCATTTTCCCCGGACGGCAAGCGGATCGTTTACCGGCGCATCATTCAGGCGAAAGGGAGAAGACCAGATTCTGGTCGCGAACGCTGACGGCACTGGCGAGCGGATTCTATTTCAGGCAAAGCGAGCTGAGGGCAAAGGGCTATTCACGGATCTGTCCTGGTCCGGCAAAGGGGATCTCATCGCGGTGTCCGCGTTCGACACCGCCGCGAATCAGATCACCTCGATCATGGTACTTAGTCCGGAAGGCAATCTGGTAAAGAAGTTTCCTTTCCTAATGGTGATTACTTCAGTGGCCTGGCTGCCGGACGCTTCCGGGATCCTCTTCATCGGCGGCGAAAAAGCGACCGGGTTGCGGGGACAGATCTGGTTTCAACCTTATCCGAAGGGCGATGCCATCAGGATCAGCAACGATCTGAGCAATTATCTGTCTCTTAGCGTAACTGGAGACGGACGGTCGTTTGTCACGACCGAGCAACGCCAGGCTGCGACCATCTATGTGGGAGACTCGCCGACGGTGCTGAACGACAAGATCGATTGGAAGCTGAATCCGATCTCGACCCAGGAAGCGACGGGATACGATCTGTCGTGGACTGCGACCGGCAAGCTTCTGCAAAAGGATGTCGCCTGGCATATCTATGAGACTGCCGCCGATGGCAGCAACCGGGTACGCCTGCTGGAGAACGATACTGTGAACTTTCACGTGTCGGCCTGCGGCACGGGCGACCTCGCGCTGATCGGGAGAGTTCTGGAAGACAACAAGCCTAACGTCTGGGGGTTGAACACGGTAACCGGCGCCTTAAAGCAGATGACGTTTGAGAGTGACGTGGAGAGCGGTGATTGCACACCGGAAGGGAAATGGATGGTGTATGACGAAGACCTAGCCAGCGACGGCGTCGGACATATTTACAAGGTCTCGCTGGAGGGAGGATCCCCGATAGAATTGGCCCGCGGGACCAGTTTTTCTCCGCGGGTTTCGCCGGACGGCAAGCTGATCGCCTACGGAAAGACGGAGGGTCAGGGCGCCAGCGCAAAGTCGAAGATTCTAGTGCAAAGGCTGGAAGATGGGGCAATTGTAAAGGCCATCGAAATGCCCGCGTTGTTTAACGATTGGCATGCGCTCGGGTGGGCGCCCGCTGGAGGCGCATTGACTTTCGTTCACAACACCACAGCCGGCACGCAGAACGTGTACATGCTGCCCCTGTCCGGCGGCCCGAGCGTGCAGCTAACGCACTTCGATTCTGAACCGGGATATGTGCCCGCCTACGCCTGGTCACGGGATGGCAAGAAATTCGCAATCAGCCGCGCTCGTTACAACGATACGAATGTCGTCCTGTTCAGCGGATTCCGATAAGAGCTCTAATCGCACCTAAGCCAGCCTGTTGTAACAGGCCATGATAGTCTCCAAGGAATCGGCGGACAGCCGGGGAGGCCGTCTCAGTTCTTAACCGCCGGCGCTTTGTAGTCTTGCCAGACATACTCAAGCGCCTCCACCAGCGTCTGTTGCCTCACGGCGTGGTCGACGTGTCCGGCGTTGCGGGCGAAGACGAATTGGTAGTGATAGCCCTTGGCGGCAAGTACTTTCGCCATATTCTCGTTGGCCAAGACCCAATCGTGCATGTTGTCGCGCATTACGTTGGGATTGAAAAGATCGCGGTCGCCGACTTCCATCCAGATTCGAATCGGCTTCGGCGGGTTGTTGGGGATGAGGCTTTCGTGAAACTCCCATGCGCCGTGCGGCGTTTGTGGATTGTAAGGCCACTGCTGATTGATGAATGTTCCGGAATAAGTCAGAACGCGGTGATAGAGTTCGGGATGATACCAGGCCATGATCAGGGCGCAGGAGCCTCCGGAGCTGCCGCCTGTGGTGGCGCGGCCGTCGGGATCTTTGGTGAGCTTCACGTGAGCCTTTGTTTCGACCAGGGGCAAGACTTCTTTTTCCACAAACTCGGCATAGGTTCCGGACATGGTGTCGTATTCAAGGCCGCGTTCACTTCCCTGGGCGTCGCCGCTGCCGTTGCCGATGGAAATGGCGATCATCACCGGGAGTTTATGTTGCGGGATCAGCGCATCGAGAGCGGAAAAGAGCAAGGTGTCGGGACCGTCGGCTCCGACGATGAAGGGCGCCACGCTGCCGGGGACGTACTCTTTGGGAACGTACACGGCTACCTTGCGCGTGTAGGGCGCGGGATGGCTGGTCGTCACTACGAGCTTGGCCGGGTCGGCGGGATCTACGGTTCCGAACGTTCCTGGGTCGCGGGCGATGCCGGGATAGATCTTGCTGTCCGACGAATTCATGGTGAACTCGATCACGGTTCCCTTGAGTTCGCCATTCTGGCCGGCCATCTCTGGGGAAACAGGATGGGTAGGGCCGATGATGAAATTGCCGTCCACGGTTGCCGGCGGGACTGCGCCGTCGGGTAATTCTTTTGCCGTGACATAGCCGGGCGTGTGCGGGTCACGTGTTGGAGGAGTGGGACGCGCGGCGGGTGGCGTTGGGGGAGGAGACTGGGCGAAGGCTGGACCGATCATCCAGGACACGCTTAGGAGAAGCGCGATGTTCAGATAGCGCGCGATGAGAGTGATTTCATATCGTTGCGGCATTTTCAACTTTCCTGTTGGCGATCTAGCAGGTTGCGGAAAAACCCAATGCACCATGAGGAAAGCGTCCACTGGGGCTGAAGCCCGTATTCATTTTTGACGCCTTACGCGGCCCTAAAGGGCCGCTCTTCCACGGTTGCGCATACATCGGTTGTGCATGCATCGGTTGTGCATACATTTTTGAGTTTTTCCGCAGCTTGCTGGTTGAGAATCTGGAGAGGATGATAACCGCGATCGGGGATCTCCGCTATTCGAGAAACGGTGACGCGGTTTTGCAAAGCAGATGCCATCGCTGTGTGCCATAGATTTCCAGGAGAGTGACATTTCGCCGGCAATCCTTGCGGGACTATAATCCTGTCTCTCGACCATGCCCTTTCGCTCAGGAGATCCGACCTTGTACGTACCCGAACTGAAACGTTACGACTCCATGCAGTACCGCCGCTCGGGACGGAGCGGCATTCAACTTCCCGCCATCTCGCTCGGACTGTGGCACAACTTTGGCGGAGTGGACAATTTCGAGAACTCCCGCGCCATGCTGCGTCGGGCGTTCGATCTTGGGATCACGCATTTCGATCTGGCCAACAATTACGGGCCGCCGTATGGGTCGGCGGAGGAAAATTTTCGGGCAGATATTCAGGAAGGATTTTGTTCCCTACCGCGACGAACTCATCATTTCAACCAAGGCGGGCTGGGATATGTGGCCGGGGCCTTACGGAAATCTGGGGTCGCGGAAGTACATGCTGGCGAGCCTCGATCAGAGCCTGAAGCGGATGGGGCTGGAGTATGTCGACATCTTTTATCATCACCGGCCCGATCCGGAGACGCCGATGGAGGAATCGCTGGGTGCGCTGGATACGGCGGTGCGGTCGGGGCG
Source organism: uncultured Acidobacteriota bacterium (assembly GCA_963799305.1). Classification (GTDB taxonomy): domain Bacteria; phylum Acidobacteriota; class Terriglobia; order Terriglobales; family Acidobacteriaceae; genus Acidiflorens. The sequence goes on from CAWCWX010000015.1 coordinate 401,790, forward strand.
GGCGATTTATGCGGGGATTTCCGCTTACAACGCGAAGCAGACGGCGGAGGCGGTCAAGATCATGCGCGGGCTGGGGACGCCGCTTCTGATTCATCAGCCGAAATATTCGATGCTGGTGCGCGATCCGGAGCAGGGTTTGCTGGATGTGCTAGGGAACGAAGGCGTGGGTTGTATTGTGTTCAGTCCGCTGGCGCAGGGGTTGCTGTCGAATCGTTATCTGGATGGGATTCCGGCCGACTCCCGGGCGGCTCGCGATTTTTTCCTGAAGAAAAAAGACATCGACGAGAAGAAGGTGGCGATGCTGACGGCATTGAATGCCGTCGCGCAACAGCGTGGACAATCGCTGGCGGAGATGGCGGTGGCCTGGGTGTTGCGGGATCCGCGGGTTACGAGTGCGCTGGTGGGAACCAGCAAGGTTTCGCAGGTGGATGACAATGTTGCGGCGCTCAAGAATCTGAAGTTCTCCAAGGAAGAGTTGCAGAAGATCGACGGGATTCTGGCGGGGTGACGGGCCGCGAGCTTCGAGCTACGGGCTTCGAGTGGGTGATGCGCGGCCTTGGTCTGGCGCTAGTGGGAGACGCGACTAGCCGGGCGCGCACCGTGTCTAGTGTAGTTTTCGGCAAGCAGCTTGATTCCGACGGTTGGTTGGCCTCATCCAATTAGCGAATGGCACAATTTCAAACCTTGCGGGCTTCTCTCGCCCAGTCAACGACGCTCTCCGAGTTCACCAAGCATCTTGAATTCGAGGTCCAGGGTGTTCCGCGTCTTGGTTTTGTTCCGGGTCAATGGCTTTCGGTGACGGCCGCGAAGGTCGATGGCGAGGAAATCACGCGGGCGTATTCCATCGCGTCACCTCCATCGGAGAACGGGCGGTTTGCATTTTGTCTGAACCGGGCGCAGGAAGGGTTCATGTCGAACCATCTTTGCGACCTGGCCACGGGCGATGAGATTACGTTTCAAGGACCGTTCGGCAGCTTTATTCTTCGACCGCCGTTGCGGGATACCGTATTCATCGCGACCGGAACCGGAATCGCTCCTTATCGCTCGATGCTGCATTGGTTGCTCGCGGACCCTTCGAGGCATGAAGGACGCCAGTTCTGGCTACTCTTTGGTGTTCGCACGGAGCAGGAGATTTACTATCGCGATGAATTTGAGCGGTTGGCGGCGGAGCACTCCACATTTCACTTTTTACCGACCCTCAGCCGCGGAGGACCCGACTGGAGAGGGCTTGGCGGATACGTGCAGACACACTTGCCGGAAATTATCGGGGACCGCACCGATATGCACGCCTACATCTGCGGGCTCGACAAGATGGTCAGCGCAAACCGGGCATTGTTGAAGTCGCTGGGGTGGGATCGGAAGCAGATTTTGTATGAGAAGTACGATTGAGGAAACCGCTCTTAGCTCTTAGCTTTCAGCCAGATTACGAGCGGGTTTGGGAGCTTAACCTTTCGCGAACAAAAGCGGAAACCACAGAGGCTAGGGAGGAATGGTTGCCGACGAGTCGATCCAGTACGGGCGAAGTTGTGCGGTGTGGTTGGGCTCGGAACGATCTTGCGATTCTTTATCACGATCGCGAGTGGGGAGTTCCGCAGCACGATGATCGCGTGCTGTTCGAATTCTTGATCCTGGAGGGCGCGCAGGCTGGGCTGAGCTGGGACACGATTCTCAAGAAGCGCGAAAACTATCGCGCTGCCTTCGACGGTTTCGATGCGAAGAAAATTGCGCGCTATGACAGGCGCAAGCTGCAAGCATTGATGCGGGACGCGGGGATTGTCCGGAATCGGCTGAAGGTTGCGGCGGCGGTGCAGAATGCGAAAGCATTTCTGGCGGTGCAGAGAGAATTCGGATCGTTCGATCGTTACATCTGGCAGTTCGTTGAGGGCAAGCCGCGCCGCAACTCCTGGAAGGCAGGGCAAAAACTTCCGGCCAGCACGGCAGCGTCCGACGCGATCAGCAAAGACCTCAAGAAGCGCGGGTTCACATTTGTGGGAACTACCATCTGTTATGCGTTCATGCAGGCGACCGGAATGGTCAATGACCATGCGGTGGAATGTTTCCGCTACCGGCAGGTGTAGGTCCAGTTCTCAGTTCCCGGTTCTCAGTTCTCAGTAGAGTCCACCCCTGCTATCATCTTGGCCTTCGTTATGGAATCAGCTTTCAGTTGACGCGGGAGGAATTATGCACACAAACATGGTGCTGCTCTTTGCTTTGGGAATCGGCGTGGCCGCCGGGCTGCGAGCGATGACTGCTCCCGCGGTGGTGGCGTGGGCCGGTCATCTGGCGTGGCTCGACATTTGGGGAACTTATTTTGCGTTTATGGGATCGAAGTGGGCTGTGATCCTGTTCACGATCGCCGCGCTGGGCGAATTCGTGACCGATCAGCTGCCGAAAACCGCGGCCCGGACAACCGCCGGGCCGCTCGGGGCGCGCATTGTGATGGGTGTGCTGACTGGATCGTGCGTGGCGGTTGCGGGCCACGCGCCGCTCATGCTGGGCGCACTGCTGGGCGCGGTGGGTGCTGTAATCGGGGCCTTCGCCGGATACAAAGCGCGCGTGGGATTGGTTGCGAGCCTGCATGTCCCGGATTTTGTGATTGCGATTCCCGAGGACTTCTTGGCGATCGGGCTGGCGGTGCTGATGGTGCGGCACTAGCCTCATTCCACCGGCAACATGTATCCGGGTGTTGCGCCTAGTCGCCCACCGAAGGCTTGCGCGTCCAGAGCTGCCATGTCCCATGACATCCACGTAACGGGTGTGAGTCGCAGGGTGACATCATCAAAAGCGGCAAATACGGGACCGACGTGGGGATCGGCGATTGCCGCGACACTCAGATAGCGGCTGTGGATGCGCCGGTTGATTTCCCGGGACTGATCGCCTGCAATGATTTCCGCTTTTCCGGCCGCGGTCACACCGCGCTCGGTGCCGGGCTTTCGGGCGTCGACCATCAGCGAAGCTTTCGGTCGCGCCGACACATTCCGAGCTTTTTGAGTTTTGGAAGACGTGGCGACAAACAGAGAACCGGATTCGAAAAGGTACCAGACCGCAGTCAGGTGAATGGTTCCATCCGCGTTCTCGGTGCCGAGGGTGGCGATGTGGCGTCCTTGCAGGAATTGCTGGAAAGTTGGGTCCAGGGTTTGAGTGGGCATTTCTCCTCCACAGCCGCAGCCTGATTGACAGCGTTTCGATTGTCGCACTTCGTCGGCGCTCGTGGGAGAAAGCAGGTCGGGATCCGCCTTCCTGGTTAACTTGTGAGATTACTGGAGCGAAAAGATGATCGAAAACGTTCCGCCTGATTGCCCGTGATCTAATCGGGCTTTGACTGCGGACTCCGGCTGACCCGGTTGACAAAGGTGCTGACTGCGGTTTAGTTTCGTTAACGTTTACGGAACATGCGCAATTTGGTGTCGGCCTATGGAAACATGTGACCTTCCCCGGCAACGCAGCCGACGCTTGCCAAAGACCCTCCCATGACCCGCAAAGTTAAACTCCTCGACATTGCCGAGGCTCTCGGGATTTCTACGGGCACGGTGCATCGTGCCTTGCACAATCACCTGGGCGTGAGCGCCATAACCAAGACCAGAGTCCAGCAGATGGCAAAGAACCTCGGCTATCGGCCGAATCTGGCGGCACGCTACTTGTCCTCAAAGCGGAATCTGCGCATCTCGGTGAATACACTGCGCGGAGCGACTTCGTTCTGGGACGAGGTCCGGGAGGGCGTCAGCGAACAGGCGCGCGCCCTGTTGATGGAAAATGTGGAGATCGAATTTCGAACTTACCCCAGTCTGGGCGAGGGAGAAGAAGAGGCCTTCGAGGCCGCGCTGAAGGCGGAGGTCGATGGCATCATCACGTATCCCAGCCGTCCGCAAAGCTTGCAGTCGTGGATGCGCCGGGCTTCGCGTAGCGGCATTCCTGTGGTTTGCGTGGCCACCGACGCTCCTCACACGGGCCGGCTGGCTGTGGTTTCAATTGACACGCTGGCGAGCGGCTCTTTGGCCGCAGACTTGATGGGCAACCTGCTGCGAGGGAAGGGGAAAGTTGCCGTGACGATGAGCGCCCAGGCGATCACGGAGCACGCGGAAAAGTGCAGGGCTTTCGAAAGCACGATGCACAAACTGTATCCCGAAATTCAGGTGGCGGAGACCATTGAGGACCACGACGTTGACACCGAGGCCTATGAAAAGTGCCGCGGCCTTTTTCGCGCGCATCCGGATCTCGCAGGAATTTACGTTACGACCGAGGCTTCCATACCGGTGTTGAATGCGGCGCGCGACGCACACATGCTGGACCGGATGCAGGTGATCACGACCGACCTTTTTCCGGCCCTGGTGCCGGAGATCCGGTCGCGAGCGGTGGCGGCGACGATTTATCAGCGGCCGCGGGCGCAGGGCCGGATGGCGTTCCGTGTCTTGCACGAATTTCTGGTGGAAGGCGAATGCCCGTCATTCCAGGTGACGCTGGCGCCGCATCTGGCGATGCGGGGTAATCTTGATTTCTTCCTGCAACGCCAATCGCAGGAATCAAACGCGGAGAAGGGCGCCCGGATGCGAGCATCGTCCGGGGAACTTGCGGCGGAGTACTTCGGGTAGATTTGAGCTCGCCCCCTTTCTGGGCCGCGCAGTCAACAGGAGACCTTATTCACTTCCTCGGCATCGACGTCGGCACCGGTGGAACGCGCGCTCTGATTATGGACGCGCGCGGGACAGTGGTTGCGTCTGGAACCGAAGAGCATGAGCCGTTTCAGTCTCCGCAACTGGGCTGGGCGGAGCAGGATCCGCGGGATTGGTGGCGGGCCTGTGGCCGCGCGGTGGCGCGCGCACTGGAGAAATTCGGCGCGGGCGGGGAGGCGATCACGTGCGTCGGCTTCTCGGGACAGATGCACGGCGCGGTCCTGCTCGATTCCCGCGACGAAGTTGTGAGGCCCGCGCTCATCTGGTGCGATCAGCGGACGGAAGCGCAAGTTCGAGAACTGTCGGATCTGTTCGGCGTCGGTCGTTTGATTCAGCTTACGTGCAACCCTCCGCTAACGAACTTCACCCTCACCAAGCTCTTGTGGGTTCGGGAGAATGAGCCGCAGAACTGGCAGCGATTGGCGCACGTGATGTTGCCGAAGGATTATGTGCGCTTCCGGTTGACTGGCGAACGAGCCATCGACATGGCGGACGCTTCGGGAACTCTGATGCTGGACGTGGCGCGGAGAGCGTGGTCAGACGAAGTGCTGAGCAGGACGGGAATTGATCGTGCGCTTCTGCCTTCATTGTGGGAGTCGTCCCAGGTCTGCGGGCGAATCTCCGCCGCGGGAGCTGAAGCTACCGGATTGAAAGCGGGAACGCCCGTGGTAGCAGGCGCGGGCGACCAGGCAGCGGGAGCAGTGGGTATGGGGATCGTGCGTCCGGGAACGGTGAGCGCAACCATTGGGACGTCGGGCGTGGTATTCGCAGCGACGGATGGTCCGGCGCTCGATCCGCAGGGACGACTGCATACTTTCTGCCATGCGATTCCGCAACGCTGGCATGTGATGGGAGTGACGCAAGCGGCCGGCTTGTCGTTGCGCTGGTTTCGAGATCGTTTCGGCGCCGGGCCGGACGATGGGCGCGATCCTTACGAGCGCTTGTCCGAGGAAGCGGCCGCCGCTCCGGTTGGGTCGGACGGCGTGATGTGGGCTCCTTATCTGATGGGGGAGCGGACGCCTCATCTCGATCCGAATGCGCGCGGTGCTCTGGTTGGATTGTCCGCTTCGCACACACGAGATCATGTCATCCGCGCGATTCTCGAGGGGGTGGCGTTCAGCCTGCGGGACAGTTTTACGATCTTTGCGGAGATGAACGTTCCGGTGAATCGCATCCGGCTGGGCGGCGGCGGGGCTCGATCACCTTTGTGGCGGCAGATTCAGGCTGATGTTTACCGGCATGCGGTCGAGATCGTGGAAGCGGAAGAAGGGGCGGCTTACGGGGCCGCTATTTTGGCGGGCGTGGGCGCGGAACATTGGAATTCGGTGGACGAAGCGTGCGACGCGGTGGTGAGGACGGCGCAGACCGTTCAGCCGAGTCCGCAAAGCTCGTCAATTCTGGATCGGAGTTACGCCGCCTATCGCAGGATTTATCCGGCGTTGCGCCAGATTGCGAGCGGAGGCGCCTGAGTTTCTTCGCTCGCCGCGGGGGGAGCCCGGTTTTGCGAGGTGCGAACGATGTTGAAACTTTATCGAACGAGCGGCGGTGTGACGGAGTACTGGGAGGCCTTCGGGATCACTGCGACGGATGTGACCATCCATTGGGGAAAGCTGGGCGAGTTAGGCGAAACCCGCGAACTTCCGCACGAAGTTGGCCGTCATCCATCCGAAATAATCAAACGAGAAGCAAAGCCAATTAAGGCGGCGGGATATAAAGCGAGGAAGACCGACGTGCTACGGTCCGTCGTCATCCAATACAAAGTCGATGGGCATGGCATTGTCAATGACCATGACCGGCGTGTTCGCGTAGAGGAATTGATGAATGAGTGCCTCGGCTGGACCGGGCTAGGGCACTGCGACGGCGGCGATATGGGAAGCGGTCAAATGAACGTCTTCTGCTATGTTGTCGATGCGGCCATCGCCGAGCCAGTCATTGTGAGTACTTTGAAAAAGCACGGACTACTGGAGGGGGCCGTCATCGCCGAAAGAAACGAGAATGAAGCGAATGTCCTCTGGCCCCACGACTTTTCCGGCACGTTCGCCGTTCTCTGAATTGACGTAACCTCGCCTCGCTCAGTGTTCCCAGCTTTTTTTAACGCCGCAACTAAGTACCGACTGAACTTCCGCCTATTTCGTCGAAAACTTGTAGATCGTTTCCGTGTGATATTCGGATCCCGGTTTCAGGATCACGGACGGAAAGCTTGGCTGATTGACGGAATCCGGGAAGTGCTGGGTTTCCAGACAGAAGCCGGAATGTTGTCCGTAGACGACCCCACGTTTGCCGGTAATCGTGCCGTCGAGGAAATTTCCCGAGTAGAACTGGATTCCGGGTTCGGTCGTCCATGCCTCCATTTGACGGCCGGACTCGGGGCCAAGCGCGCGGGCCGCCAGTTCCATTTTGCCGGCTGCTTTGCGCAGGACAAAGTTGTGGTCGTATCCGCCTGGTGTTCCCTTCATTTCGGCAATGTGTTTGCCAATGGCTACGGGATGGGTGAAGTCCAGTGGCGTTCCTTTCACGGGTTTGATCTCGCCGGTCGGAATCAGCGTGGCGTCTACTGGAGTGTATTTATCGGCTTGGAGATAGAGAATGGTGCCGAGGATGTCTTTGCTGCCGTCCAGATTGAAATAGCTGTGGTTGGTCATGTTGACCGGAGTGGCCTTGTCGGTGGTGGCGGTGTATTCGATGTGCAGTTCGTTGCTGTCCGTCAGGCGGTAAACAACAGCTACGGAAAGATTGCCGGGGAAACCCTCATCGCCATCCGGGCTAAGGTAGGTGAAGCGCACGGCGGCGGCGTTCTTCTCGTGCAGGGGTTCCGCCTTCCAGACGACGCGGCTCAGATCCTTCGATCCGCTGTGGAGGCTGTTGGGAGGGTTGTTGATCTCCAGGGAATACTCTTTGCCGTCAAGCGTGAATTTGCCTTTGGCGATGCGGTTGGCCACGCGTCCCACCGTCGCTCCGAACCAGGGATGGACGCCCACGTAGCCGGCCAGATTGTCGAAGCCGAGGACGACGTCGCCCATTTTTCCGTTGCGATCCGGAACCCAGAGTTCCGTTAGGGTGGCGCCATAGGTGATCACCTTGGCCGAAGCGCCTTTGGCGTTGGTGAGCGTAAACATCTCAACTGCGGTGCCGTTATCGAGAGTTCCGAACTTGCTGGTTTCCACCTTCGCCTCCAAGTGCATTTTGTCGTGCGCCTCCGCCCAATCCAAGCGGGAAACGGCACTGATCACGACCACCAGTATGAAGATCGCACGCAAAATCCTGCCGGGTTCCTTCATGGCTTCTCCTGGTTTCTCAATTGGGCAATCCAAACCTGCCCGGATTAACGTAAGCGCTTTCGTGTCCAGAATGCAAGTGCGGGGTGGCGGAACCTGGCGACCGCGGCACATACAACCGGTTCGCGTTGGAGGCGTTTCTTTCCGGCTCCCGCCAGGGAATGCGTAGCTGCTGTAACGGTTTGCGCCTGGATTGGTGAGTGAAGTTTGAGTTCCCAGGCCATTGACAAAGGTCTTGCGACGATGCCAAAGTTGCTCCGCAATATCGCGATCTGTTGGCGTAAACGTTCCCGATTTTCACGAGGGTTCCCCTGATGCGAGCAAAGAGCTTAAGGCAAACAAGGAGAGAGGCGTGCTCTAGCCGGATGTTGCCGTCACGTTCCGTTCTGCTGTTGACGATATTGCTGGGCATCGTCTCGGTTGCTTCCGCGCAGTGGGCTCCGATGAACCCGGTCACTGATGTGAAACAACAGGCTGATGGCGTGGTTTTCACGATGCAGACCGGTACCTTGAAGGTTCTGGTCTGCTCGGATTCGATCGTTCACGTGCTCTACTCGGCGACCGAAATTTTTCCGGAGCGTTTCGATCCCGTCGTGATCAAGAAGAGTTGGCCGGCGGTGAAATGGACGATGGCGTCCGATGCCGACAGCGTGACGCTTACAACTTCGAAGATCAAAGTGGTGGTTACGCGCAAGGACGGCGCGATCACCTATCGGGATCTCGCCGACAAACAGCTGGTGCAGGAAGCGACCAGGAAACTGACGCCGGTCAAGGTAAATGGAGAAGACACGTATCGCGCGGAGTCGTTCGTCAACATCTATGGTTCGCGTGAAGCCCTCTACGGGCTCGGGCAACATCAGGCTGGAGTGTGGAATTATCGCGGCGAATCGGTCGACATTTCGCAGGACAACACGAATATCGCCGTGCCTTTTCTGGTTTCGAGCAATGGGTATGGCATTTTCTGGAACAGCGCCGCTCGCAGCCGCTTCAATAATCGATTTGCCAACTACATGTACATCAGTTCCGAAGTCGCGGACGTGATCGACTACTACTTTTTCTATGGTCCCGATCTCGACAAAGTTGTCGCCAGCTATCGCGAGCTTACCGGACAAGTGCCGATGTTCGGGAAATGGGCCTATGGTTTCTGGCAATGCAAGAACCGTTACAAGTCGCAGGAGGAAATCCTGGGCGTGGCCCGCAAGTACCGGGAGTTGCACATTCCGGTCGATAACATCGTGCAGGACTGGTTCTGGTGGAATCGAAAGGGCGAGTTTGTGTTTAACAAAAATTATCCTGATCCCAAGGGGATGGTTGACGAACTGCACCGGGAAAACTTCCACCTGATGATTTCCATCTGGCCATTTTTTGAGCCGGGTTCCAGCTAATTACGACTACATGGAGAAGCAGGGCTGGTTCATCGACAAGTTCAAGTTTGCGAAGCCTCCCTACCATACCGACGGAATGGCGGTGTACGACGCAACCAGCGCCCCGGCGCGCAAGTTCTATTGGGAGCAGGTCGACAAGGGGTTATTCAGCATCGGCCTGGATGCGTGGTGGATGGATACGACCGAACCGGAAACCGAAGGGCAGGAAGACAATATTCAGATCGGCCACAAACTGGCTGCCGGAAGCGGCGACCGGTACGTGAATCTTTTCCCGATGCTTACCACCGGTGCCGTCTACGACGGGCAGCGCAGCGCTTCCGACAAGAAACGGGTGTATATCCTGTCGCGGTCGGCGTTTGCGGGTTCGCAGAGATATGGTGTTACAGCGTGGTCGGGGGATATCAATTCCGACTGGTTCAGCTATCGCCGTCAGATTCCGGCGGGGCTGAATTTTGCTTTGTCCGGCATTCCTTACTGGACCACTGACATCGGCGGTTTTGTCTTTGGAAGCCCGACCGATCCCGCCTTCCGCGAATTGTTTGTGCGCTGGTTCCAGTACGGCACTTTCAATCCGATCCTGCGGGTTCACGGAACGCGCAATCCCGACGAGAACGAACTGTGGTCGTACGGTCCGGAGGCGCAGAAGATTCTGGTCAGCTTCGATCGGCTTCGTTATCGCCTTCTGCCTTACACTTATTCGCTCGCCTGGAAGACGACGCACGACAGTTACACACCGATGCGGCCGCTGGTGATGGATTTTCGCACCGACGTACGAGCCGAAAATACCTGGGATGAGTTTATGTATGGCCCGGCATTTCTGGTGAATCCAGTTACGGAGCCTGCCGCTTCGAGTCGCCAGGTCTATCTTCCCGAGGCGAAGTGGTATGACTTTTGGAGCGGCGTCGCGACCGACGGCGGAAGCGAAGTTAGCGCGGCCGCACCGCTCGAGCGACTCCCACTCTATATTCGCGCAGGTTCGATTGTGCCGATGGGGCCGGACGAAGAGTGGGCAACGGAAAAGCCGGCCGACCCGATCGAACTCCGCGTGTATCGCGGAGCGGACGGTGATTTCACTCTATATGAAGACGAGAACGACAACTACGACTACGAAAAGGGCGTCTACGCAACCATCCCGCTGCACTGGGACGACGGAAAACAGATGCTCACCATCGGCGACCGGCAGGGACAATTTCCGGGTATGCTGACCAGCCGCAAGTTTCAGGTAGTGTTTGTTGGCGAGAATCATGGCAACGGCATCATGCCGTCCGATACTCCCGACAAAGTTGTCAGTTACTCGGGTAAGGCACTCACTGTAACTCCATAAGTCGGCGAATTCGGGAGGTTCCCTTGTCGTTATCTTCTTTCCTGCGCGGTGTTGTGATTCTTGGACTGACGGTCTTGCTGGGGGCGTCAGGTCAAACGCCGGCCTCTGCACAGAATAATTCCATCCCAACCCAGATCCCGGGTCAGAACGCGCTGCTAATGGGCGTTGCCTGGTATCCCGAGCAGTGGCCGGAGTCGCGTTGGGAAGAAGATTTGACGTTGATGGAAGCGGCAGACATTAAGGTGGTTCGCATCGCCGAATTTGCATGGAGCCGGATGGAGCCGTCGGAGGGACATTACGATCTGGACTGGCTGGAGCGCGCGATCAGCCTGGCGGCGAAGCATCACATTGTCTCGGTGGTTGGGACACCGACCGCGACGCCTCCGGCTTGGCTGACGCAGAAGTATCCCGACACGCTGCGCGTGGAGCCCAACGGGCAGCGTGTGACACATGGCAACCGGGCGCATGCGTCGGCGACGTCACCGCGCTATCGCGAGTTTTGCCGCAAGATTGCCGAGCAGATGGCCATGCGTTTCGGACACAATCCCAACGTTGTCGGGTGGCAGATTGACAACGAATATGGCTATGCGCAGATGTCCTACGACGACGTTACACGCCAGCAGTTTCAGGATTGGCTGCAAGCGAAATACAAGACGCTCGACAATCTGAACGCCCGCTGGACGACTTCTTACTGGAGCCAGACTTACGACAATTGGAGTGAAGTACCGATCCCGATTGGTGGCCACAATCCCGGGCTGATGCTGGAGTGGAAGAGATTTGTGAGCGCCAGTTGGACTTCGTACCAGCAGAATCAGATCGACGTCATCCGCCAGCACGCCGATGCACGCCAGTTCATTACCGGGAACCTGATGGGATTTTTCGATGGGTTCGACCACTACGAGATCACCAAGTCGCTGACGTTTGCCTCCTGGGACGACTACGTGGGGAGCGGTCACGTCGATGCGGACTACAACGGCCTCTCTCACGATCTGACGCGTGGGTTCAAGCGAGAGAATTTCTGGGTGATGGAAACGCAGCCGGGAGCGGTGAACTGGTCTTCGCTTAACAACTTTCTCAATAAGGGCGAGGCGCGGGCCATGGCCTGGCAGGCGATTGGCCACGGGGCGGACGACGTCAATTATTGGCAATGGCGCAGTGCGCTTAACGGTCAGGAAGAAATTCATGGAGTGCTGGTTGGTCCCGACGGCACGCCGGTCCCTTTTTACGACGAAGCCAGCCAGACGGCTCACGAGTTTGCTCAAGTAGAGAGCAGCTTTCGCGGCACGACTCCGGTCTCCGACGTGGCGTTGTTGTATTCCTATGACAGCCACTGGGCGATCCAGTTTCAGAAGCACACGGAGAAATATGACGACATTGGCCTGCTGAAGAGTTACTACAAAGCGTTGCGACGGCTTTCGCAGTCGGTGGATGTGGTGAGCGGGTATGCGCCGCTGGATAGTTACAAGTTAGTGGTTGCCCCGAGTTTGAATGTGCTTCCAAAGGATCTGGCGGATCATCTGGAGGAGTATGTGCGGAAAGGGGGTCACCTGGTACTCGGTCCGCGATCGGGGATGAAGGATGAATTCAACGGCCTGCTGCCCCAACGACAACCCGGATTTCTTGTGGATGCACTGGGTGGGCGTGTCGAGCAGTACTACGCTCTCGAAAAGGAGTTTCCCGTATCTGGGTCGTGGGGTTCAGGCAACGCGAGCATTTGGGCGGAACAACTGAAAGCTACGGCCTCTGACGATGAGGTTTTGCTGAAATACGGAAAGAGTAACGGCTGGCTCGACGATCAGCCGGCGGTGATTACGCGTCCATACGGGAAAGGGCGGATTACTTACATCGGCGCCGTTCTCGACGACAAGCTAATGGCGTCCGCCGCGGAGTGGATGGTCCAGAAAGCCAATGTGGCCCCGATATTTGGTCCAGTGCCGGAGGGCGTGGAAGTCAGCCGGAGAATTGGAGGAGGGAAGGAAGTATTTATCCTGGTCAACTACGCTTCGGATCATCGCGAGGTTGCCCTGCCTCGTTCGATGAAGGCATTACTTGCGAACCGGCAGACGGATAAGGTCGATCTGCCGTCGTACGGGGTTGAGATTCTGGTGGGCACGCGGTAGCCGGGGCGGAGACTAAAGCTGTCCGCTTTCGCCGGACTTCACACAAAAGCTCCCCCATCAATTTGGAGGCAAGATTTGCTGCCACCATTCCGATCCAAGCAGGGAGTCGTCATCGACGCGCCATTGGACGCGGTGTGGTCGTTCAGCATGGACCTCACGAAGATCCCGGAGTTCCACCCTCGGGTGGTTAAGGTGGATCTTCTTTCTGGTAAGCGCCACCGCGAGGTGGGCGCGGCCTATCAATGCCATCTTGCGGGCGGGAAGCACTCGTGTGTCGAGAAGGACATCGAAATTATCCCGTTGCAGAAGATTGTCACTGTGTTGCCGGAGGACACATTCGGTATCAGCAAGATTCTCAGCGATTACAGAGTGGAAACGACGTTCGAAGCGCTCGGTGAGCGGTCAACCAAGGTGGAAATCAGCCACTATTACTCGACGACGACCCTGAAAGCCAAGCTCCTCAACTTCATCGCAAAAGGCAAGATTGCCCGCGAGACCCAGGCAACATTGAATGGGGCTAAAGCCACGATCGAGGCTGCCGTGCGGGATAGGGGTTTCTCGGGCCGCCTTTAGCTGTCTAGTCCTCCATGGGAAGTCCGACATAATTTTCGGCCAGGGTCTTGGCTGCCGCGCGAGAGCTCGTTACATAGTCGAGCTCCGCGAGCTGGCGGCGGTGGTCAAAAGGATTGTCGCTCGGAGAACGGTGGAGCATGGAAGTCATCCACCACGAGAAGCGCTGCACCTTCCAGACGCGCCGCAGACAGGTCGCGGAATATTGGTCGAGTAGAGCCGGCGACCCAGTGGTATAGAAGTGCTTGAGACCGCGGGCCAGCACGCGAACATCGGCAACCGCCAGATTCAGTCCTTTTGCGCCGGTAGGCGGGACGATGTGAGCCGAGTCGCCAGCCAGGAAAAGGCGTCCATACTGCATAGGTTCGACCACATAGCTGCGCATTCCGGTGATGCCCTTTTGCAGAATGGGGCCTTCGGTAAGCTTCCAGCCGTCGGAGGCGAGGCGCGTGTGAAGTTCTTGCCAAATGCGTTCATCGCTCCAGGCTTCGATGTCTTCGTCGGGATCGCATTGTATGTACAGGCGGCCGATCTGGGGCGTGCGCATGCTGTGCAGGGCAAATCCGCGATCGTGGTGGGCGTAAATCAGTTCTTCGGTGGAGGGCGGCGCTTGGGCAAGAATGCCGAGCCACGCGAAAGGATAGGTCCGGTCAAATTCGGTGAGCGCCGCGGCAGGAATGCTTGGGCGGCAAATGCCGTGGAATCCGTCGCATCCGGCGATGAAGTCACACGTGAGTTCGTAGTTGCTGCCGTCTTTCTGGTAGCGGATCTTCGGTTTCTCGCCGTCGAAGTCGTGGACGCTCACGTTTTCGACCTCGAAGAAGACCTGGCCGCCGGTGGCGATGCGCGCGTTGTTCAGGTCTTTGAGGACTTCATGTTGGGCGTAAATCGTGATTCCCTTGCCGCCGGTGAGTTCCTGAAAGTCGATACGGTGGCCGCGGCCCGAAAAACGCAATTCGATGCCATAGTGGACCAAGCCTTCGGCCTTCAGGCGCTCGCCGACACCCATCTCGGTGAGCAGGTCAACCGTGCCTTGTTCCAGCACTCCGGCGCGAACCCGCTCCTCGACATACTGGCGGCTGCGATTCTCGACGACCACGGAATCGATGCCGTGCAAGTAGAGAAGGTGCGACAACACCAGGCCCGAGGGTCCTGCGCCAACGATCCCGACTTGCGTTCGCGTTGAAATCGGCACTGAAGTTTTCCTGGCCGTTGTTATCGCCGTTTCTTTTTTCTGGATTTCACTTTCGTCTTTTTGCTCATCTCGTCGAAGACTTCTGCCGCCATACGAAAGGCGGAGTTCGCTGCCGGGACTCCGCAATAGACGGCGCTCTGCAGCAGGACTTCTTTGATCTGGCCGCGGGTCACGCCGATGTTGATGGCGGCGCGAACGTACATCCGAAATTCCTCCGACCCGATTCAGGGCTACCATCAGAGCCAGTGTCAGCAGACTGCGCGTGTGCCGCGGGAGCCCGGGACGGCTCCAGATGTCTCCCCAGGCATAGCGTGTAATGAAATCCTGAAAGTCGCGGTTGAAATCGGTGGTCGATGCGACAGCGCGAGCTACGTGCTCATCTCCAAGGACCGCACGACGGACTTTCATACCCTGCTGGTAGCGCTTCGAGTCATCCATGGTGTCCTCTAATGAGACAAAAAGTTCTCGACCGCTTCCGTGAAAGCTGCCGGCTGTTCGACATTGGAAAGGTGAGCGGCGTTGAGTTCCTGCTTCGCCGCTCCCTGAATTCGGTTTACTAGAAAGTCTGCATCATCGGCGGTCGTTACCGGATCCTTGGCGCCATAGACGACCAGAGTCGGCGCTTTGATTCGGGCAACCTCGTCGCGCTGATCCATATCGCGGATGGCGGCGCAACAGGCGGAATAGCCCGCTGGTGAGGTGGTTTCGAGCATCGTCTGCGCGTTGGCAACGCTCTCGGGAGACGAGGCGCGAAACTCCGGCGTGAACCAGCGCTCGACGACCGCGGCCGCCACCGGTTTCATTCCTTCCGCGCGTACTTTTGCGATGCGGGCATTCCACATTTCTTTTGTGCCAATGCGAGCGGCCGTGTTGCAGAGCACTAGCCGATGCAGCCGGTGCGGAGCATGAACTCCCAGCCAGATGCCGATCGTTCCGCCCATCGACAATCCGCAGAAGTGGACGCGATCGAGTTTCAGAGTATCAAGCAGGTCGAGGATGTCTTGTCCCAGTTGTCCGATGGTGTAATCGCCGGGCGTGGACGAGGACTGGCCGTGTCCGCGGGTGTCATAGCGCAGGATGCGGAAGCGCTGCGTAAAATTCGTCATCTGCGGATCCCACATTGCCAGGTCGGTGCCAAGGGAGTTCGAAAGGACGAGCGTCGGCTCATTGTAGCCGGTAATTTCGTAGCGCGTCCGCAAGTCTCCGAATTCGGCAAACGGCATTACGGGTCCTCTTCTACTGGTGTTGTTTCTTCGGATTGCTGGCGGCGATGACACGGTCGGTAAATTCTTCGGCGGCGCCCAGATAGTTTTCGGCTGCGAAGAGGCGGTCCAAATCTGACGGAGTGAGATGGTCCGTCACCGCCTTGGTGTGATCCAGCACTTCGCGAAGATGGGTTCCCGACTCGCGGACCTGCCGGCTCGCTGACTCGATCAAAATATGCGCCGCGGATTTGCCCAGGTGAGTTCCGAGAGCCACAGCAACGCCCTCCGCATAAATCAATCCATGCGTGGCATCGAGGTTGCGGCGCATGCGGTCGGCGTCGATCTCGAGATGCGGAATGGTCGTGGCCATCTGGTGGAGCGCTCCGGCGGTCAGGCGAAAGATCTGTGGGAGCGTCTCCCATTCCGCCTGCCAGTTGCCTAGTCCGCGCTCATCCTCCTGTACCATCGCGGTCAGCATAGTGCTGACCAGGGCTGGGACGCGGGTCGCAGCCGCAAGAACGATTCCCGCGCTTACCGCATTGCGCTTGTGTGGCATGGTGGACGAGCCGCCGCGTCCCTCGGCGGCGGGTTCGAAGATTTCGGCGATTTCGGTTTGCATGTGCAGCGAAATGTCGCGAGCGATCTTGCCCAGAGTGCCGACGCACAGGCCCAATGTTGTCGCAACTTCGGCCATTCGGTCGCGATGCGCGTGCCAGGGTGCGACGGGACATTCAAGTCGCAGTTCATTCGCCAGGGCCTGCGACACTTGTAGGCCCTTACCTGTCAGAGCCGCCAACGTTCCCACAGCGCCGCCAAATTGCAGGACGAGCGCACGCTTCCGAGTTTGCGCAAAGCGTTCGCGGTGGCGATTCAGGGCGTCGAGCCATCCTGCCACCTTTACGCCGAAGGTTGTGGGCAGCGCGTGCTGCATCAGGGTACGACCGGCGATCGGCGTGGAGCGGTATTTTCGGGCTAGTTGAATCAGACTCTCGCAGAGAGAATCGAGGTCGGCTTCGAGCAGGTCGAAGGCCTCTCGCATTTGAAGCACGAGGCCAGTGTCGTTGACGTCCTGACTGGTGGCGCCCCAGTGGACGTAACGCGAAGACTCAGCGTCGTCTTTCGCAACCAGCGCCATGAGTTGCTTGACCAGCGGAATTGCGGGATTGAACGACATCGCGGTGGCCTGGGCTAGAGCGTCCGCGTCGAGGAGGTTGGCTTTGCACTTCGACGCAATCGACTTTGCGGTAGCTTCGGGGAACATGCCAGAGGCGGCTTCCGCTCTTGCGAGGGCAGCTTCAAAGTCGAGCATGCGCTGGAGACGAGCGCCGTCGGAGAAGACTTCGTCCATCGCGGCAGAACCGAACAGTGGATCGAGCAAGGCCATCCCGGTGGGTCACAATCCCAGATCGAAGAATACAGTTTCGTGCGTCCCTTGCAAAACTACATTCCATTCCAACTGACCCGCGCCGACCGAGTTCGCGATCAGCGTCGCGCGGCGCGACGGATCCACCAGGTTGAGGATCGGGTCGCTGGCATTGCGTGAATCGTTGGGGAAGTACATGCGGGTGGTCAGCCGCTTCAGCAATCCACGCATGAAAATTGAAATCATAAGATGTGGCGCCTGGTCCTTGCCATTGGGACCGGGCACGGGGCCGGGCTTGATGGTGGCAAAACGGAAAGCGCCATCATTATCCGTCGGAACACGGCCGAAGCCGGAGAAGCCGCTTTCCACGGGCTTGTCCTGCGTGTCTTCGGGATGCGCGTACTTGCCGTGACTGTTCGCTTGCCAGATTTCCAGGACGGCATCGGGAACGGGAATGCCATCTCCATCGAGCACGCGCCCTTGAATGGTGAAGCGCTCGCCGGCCACAATCTCCGGCGCGAGGTTGTTCTGAGCCAGCCAATGGAAGCCGATCTTGAAGAAGGGGCCAACGGTCTGCGAGGTTGTGGCCGGCAAGCTCACTTGTGATTCTCCTCCATCGGGGTTGCGTCGCGGCCGCGGAGAATAATGTCGAAGCGATAACCGAGGGCCTGCATCGGAGCGGTTGTCTCCCAATCAAACACGGAGATGAGTCGTTTGCGGGCGTCCTCGTCGGCGGTGCAATTGAAGATGGGATCAAACGGCAACAGCGGATCGCCCGGGAAAAACATCTGCGTGACCAGCCGCGTCGCGAAGGCGGGACCAAACAGCGAAAAATGAATGTGCGCCGGTCGCCAGGCGTTGTAATGATTGCGCCAGGGATATTCTCCCGGGCGAATGGTCACGAAACGGTAGCGTCCTTCGTTGTCGGTGACGACTTGACCGCAGCCGGTGAAGTTGGGATCGAGCGGAGCGTCGTGCTGATCGACTTCATGCTGGTAGCGTCCGGCGGCGTTGGCCTGCCAGATCTCAACGAGTGCGCGGGGTATCGGACGGCTGTCTTCATCCAGCACACGGCCACTTACAATAATGCGTTCGCCGAGCGGCTGTCCGTGATGCTGAAGAGTCAAATCGTGGGCGGCGGAAGAGACCAGTTCCGGGGCGAACGAGGGCCCGGTAATTTCCGACAACGTGTAGGGAATCTTGACCAGCGGCTGCGAGGGCGCCCGTTTCACCGAGGATGCGTACGGCGGATGCAGAAGAGGTGGTTGCGTTCCGGGGCAAGGCGGACGATAGCCAAGAACGGGCGTGGTTGACGACGGGTCCATTGGACGAAGCGAATCTATGCAAGCGGGCCGAAGGTGTCAAGCGGGTCTCGACGCGATGAGAGCGACCGCCGCGAGAGTGTCGCGGCGGGCTTAATGGCTTCGGGCAACTCTACTTTGCCGCTTGCAACTGTTCCAGGTCTGCAAGGACTGCTGTGCTGTGGCCTTGCGGATCGACCTTCGTGTACACCTTTTTGATCACGCCCGTGGGATCGATCAGGAACGTGTTGCGCGCCGCCAGAGTCATGCCGTTGTATTCCATGACGGAGCCGTACTTCTCAGTGACGGCGTGGCTAGAATCGGCAAGCAGCTTGAAGTTCAAGCCTTCCTTGGTGCAGAAGCTTTTGTGAGAAGTCACGTCGTCGACGCTGACGCCCAGAATCACTGCGTTCTTCTGCGTGTACTTATCGAGGTCGCGCTGGAAGTTGTGGGCTTCGACCGTGCAGCCGGAAGTGAAGTCCTTGGGGTAGAAATAGAGCACTACCCACTTGCCCTTGAACTGGTCGAGGGAGACTTCAGCGCCCTCCTGGTTGGGCAGTGTGAATGCCGGGGCTGGATTTCCGGCGGCGGGCATGGGTTGGTCTGCGGCCACGGCAAAAAGCGCAGCCAGCAGGAGAGTCAGAAAAGCAACTGACAAACTCTTCATAGGGTCCTTTCAAATCACTGGCACTAAGAATAAACGATCGCTGCGGAACTCGACAGCGCCTATTTTTGCTGGATTGACTCCAGATATTTCGTGATCGCTTCCAGCCGGACTTCACCCAGATCGCGATCGTTTTCAATTTCGTGGAAGATCGGTCCCCAGATCGGCATTTCTCGATTCCCGTGCGCGGACGGGGCCGGATCTTTACCCTCAATCACCTTCTTTACTCGCTCGGTGGGGAATGCCCCCTTGTTGTTTTGCGAAATTTTTGTCAAGTCGGGGACCGCGTGTTTCAACGCTACTGACGCTGGCCCATGTCCTCGTCCATCCATTCCATGACACGCCGCACAATACTGACGAAAGATGTCCGCCCCTTCGAAGGGATTGTGTGTGGAGGCCGCGGCCTGACCCTGGCCCCAAAGAGCAATTGGTCCCAAGATCAGGCCCAACATGATCGTTAGAACCCTTCCCGGTTGCGCCATTCGCATGGCTCCTCTTTCGTCTCGGCTCAGTTTGGCTGGAATCTGAACCAGGAAAACCCAAACACCGTCTCCTAGCGCGTAACAATCTATTGTCTCCGAGTTCGTGCTGGGGTGCAAACACGCCCGCGCAGCGCATGCTGCGCAAGCTTCGACAATGCTACATTGGATAGTTCATGTCCGCTCCCGATTCTCTCTTTGTGCGAACTGCACGGGCGCAGCGCGCCGAGCGCACGCCAGTCTGGTTTATGCGCCAGGCGGGACGCTACATGCCGGAGTATCGCGCGATACGTAAGACGTATTCTCTGATTGAAATCTGCAAGAAGCCGGAGATCGCTGCGCAGGTCACCATCGAAGCCGCGGAAATATTGAATGTCGACGCGGCAATTATTTTTGCCGACCTGCTTTTGCCGCTGGAGGTGATGGGGCTGCCTTTTCACTTCGCCGCGGGCGAGGGACCGAAGATCGAGAAGCCGGTTCGCACGGCGCAGGACGTCGCTGCTCTGCGCACGGATCGCGCCGCTGACCTCGGTTATGTTTCAGAGGCGGTCAGGTTGGTGTGCAAACACTTTGGCGACAGGCTGCCCGTAATCGGCTTTTGCGGTGCGCCTTTCACGCTGGCCAGTTACATGATCGAAGGCGGCAGTTCGCGGAATTATATTTTCACCAAGACCATGATGTACTCCGCACTGGACGCCTGGTCTGAGCTGATGGGCAAATTGGTTTCGGTAACGGCCGAGTACTCGGCGGAACAGGTTCGAGCGGGCGCCGACACGATTCAGATCTTCGACAGCTGGGTGGGATGCCTGAGCGTCGAAGATTATCGCCGTTATGTTTTGCCGCACGCGACGGACCTGGTGAAGCGGCTGCAAAAAACCGGTGTGCCCGTAATTTATTTCGGCACCGACAGTGCGACGCTCTTGCCATCGATGCAGGAAACGGGGGCGGAGGTCATTGGCCTGGATTGGCGGATCCCGCTCGATGCGGGCTGGCAAAACCTGGACTACAAAGGCTCAGTGCAGGGCAATCTTGATCCCGTTCTGCTTTTCGCGGATTGGAAAAAACTCAAGGCGCGCGCGGAAGAGATCCTGCGCCGCGCCGCGGGACGCCCGGGCCACATCTTCAATCTGGGTCACGGAATTCTTCCGGAGACGCCGGTGGAAAATGTGAAAGCGCTTTGCGATTTCGTGCGCGAGCATTCGGCGGAGTTCAAGAAATGAGTGAGTGCCCGCTCGGCCTTGGCAACGATTGTTACTGTGCTAGCCAGATCAGTTCGTTTGTCGGATGTCCGTCCAAGACGGCGGTGTTGTTACTGGCTCATGGAACTCCTGAAAATCCCGACCAGATTCCGGAATATCTGCGTTACGTCACCGGTGGCCGGTCTCTGCCGCCGGAAGTAATCGAAGAAATCAGGCATCGCTATTCGCTGATCGGCTATTCGCCGTTGGCTTGTTGGACACGGGTGCAAGCCGATCAGTTGTCAAAAGCGGTGAACATGCCGGTGTTTGCCGGGATGAGAAATTGGAAGCCGTTCATCGCTGATACTGTGAAGGCCATCGTCCAACAGGGATTCGAGAGAGTGATCGCTGTCTGCCTGGCGCCGCAGAATTCACGAACCAGCGTCGGGCTTTACCGCCGCGCGGTGGTGGGTGAGTCTAGTCTTCCGTTCGATCTCGATTTTGTCGAGGAGTGGCACGATCAGCCACTGCTGGTGAAGGCCTTCGCTGAGAAGTCACGTGCAGGGCACGCGAAAGCCTGCACGGAATATGGCGGAAAGCTGCCGGTGATTTTTACCGCGCACAGTGTCCCTCAAAGAACGATCACCGATGGCGATGCCTATGAAAGGCAGTCAAAGGAAACGGCGGCGCTGGTCGCGAAGGAAGTCGGGTGGTCCGGCGACGACTGGGACTTCGCATTTCAGAGCCAGGGTATGTCAGGCGGCCCGTGGATCGGGCCGACAGTGGAAGAAACGATTCTGGGCCTGAAGGCAAAGGGCCACGGCGGCGTTTTCATTCAGCCCATCGGTTTTTTGTGCGATCACGTGGAAGTGCTGTATGACATCGACATCTTCTTCAAAGAGTTTGCAGAGAAACAAGGAATGCGCCTGTGGCGGGCGGAGTCGCTGAACGGATCAAAGACTCTGACAGAGGCGCTGGCAGAGTTGGTTCGTAGCAGGGTAGAAGCAGCTAGCCCTTGCTCTTAGCACTTAGCTAAAGTAGTGGTCGCAGCAATCCTTGAATAATTGCCGTGTGCTCTTTGCTGGATTCTCACATGCCCAAACGGATCGCCATTATCGGCGGCGGAATCTCCGGTCTTGCGGCCGCCTACGCGCTTGAGGAAAGGCGCACTAGGGGAGTACCGGTCGAATATGTGCTGCTTGAGGCGAGCCCGCGGCTGGGTGGTGTGTTGGTCACTGACCGCGTACAAGGATGCGTGGTAGAAGCGGGCGCTGACTCGTTTCTCACCGAGAAACCCTGGGCGATCGAACTCTGCAAAAAGCTCGACCTCGGCGATCAGCTTATCGGCTCCAACGACGCGCAACGAAAGACCTACATTCTCGTCAAGGGCAAGCTGGTGGAGATGCCCGACGGGCTGATGTTCATGGTGCCGACGAAGATTCTCCCTACCGTGTTGTCGCCGTTGTTTTCTGTACGCACCAAACTGAAGATGGCGAAAGAGTGGTTTCATGCGCCGCGCAAAGCCTGCGACGACGAGACGGTTGCCGAAATGGTCGAGCGCCACTACGGCCCGGAGATGGTCGAGCGTCTCGCCGATCCACTTTTGTCCGGTGTTTATGGCGGAGAAGCCTCGCAACTGAGCGTGCGTGCCACGCTCGCGCGCTTTTCCGACATGGAGGCGAAGCACGGGAGCCTGGGACGCGCCATGCTGGCGGCGCGGAAGAAATTGGCGGGGGGGCCGAGTCGTCCAGCGCCGCCGCTCTTTACTTCTCTCAAAGAAGGCATGCAGCAAATGGTGAACACACTGGTCGCGCGCCTCGACCGCAAAGCGCTGCGTACCTCGTCTCCGGTGCAGCGCGTAGTGGCAGAGAACGGCGGCTGGACCGTCTCCGCGGGCTACCAGAGCGATCATTTCGATGCGGTGGTTATCGCCACTCCAGCTCCAGCCGCGGCATCCGTTCTACGCTTGTCAAACGAAACACTCGCCTCTGAACTCTCGGGGATTCGCTACAGTTCATCGGTCACCGTCACGCTGGGATACGACGAAACCGTTCGCCGGTCGCTTCCGCCGGGCTTCGGGTTTCTGGTGCCGCGCAGTGAGGGACGCCGCATGCTCGCGGCTACGTTCGTCCACAACAAGTTTCCCCATCGCGCGCCGGAGAACCGCGCCCTCGTCCGCTGTTTCCTGGGTGGAGCGCGCGACGAGAAGATCCTCGAAATGAAGGAGGATGACATCCTGCGCATCGTCCGCGACGAATTGAAGCAGATCGTGGGCATCACCGCGGAGCCGCTGTTCGCCCGCGTCTACAAGTGGAGACGCGCCATGGCGCAATACGAGGTCGGACATCTGGAACGTCTGCAACGGATCCAGAAGCTTTGTGGGGACCTGCCCGGACTGGTGCTCGCGGGAAATGCCTTCACCGGAATCGGCGTGCCGGATTGCGTGCGCTCGGGCACGCAGGCGGCGGACCAACTTTCCAGCGTATTCGGTTTGGGCTCGGCCGATGCGGCGCAGCCGACAGGAACCTGATTTCTGTCGTCCTTCGGTGAGAGTGACTTCCCAATTACTGCGGTAACCTGCTAACCATTAGCGGATTTCAGAAACTATCAGATGAAATATGGGTTAGGACTTATAGAGAAGTGCTTGGAGAGGATCCATGAAGCGGAGACTTTCTTTTGATCGTCTGTTCGTTGGGGATGATGTTCGCGGTCGCTGCCGCGCAGAATAGTTCCGGCCACGACATGGGCGGCATGCAGATGCCGGGGCACGACATGTCGAAGATGCAGGAGCATGACATGTCCAACATGGGCTCTGACCCCGACGCGGGCGCGCAAGGAATGCACTCCATGGAAGACCGCCACATGGACATGGGCCCGCACATGAAGATGACCGATCTACGCGAAATCAAGCCCGGAGATCAGGAGAAGGCCGATAAGGTCGTCGCCGCCGCCCGCAAAGTTGCCGAAAAATATCAGGACTACAAAGCCGCGCTCGCCGATGGCTTCAAGATCTTCCTGCCCGACGTGCCGCAGAAGCACTACCACTTCACCAACTACCGGTATGGATTCGAGGCCGCGTTCAGCTTCAATCCCGAACATCCCACATCGCTGCTGTACGAAAAGCAGGGCGACGGCTACAAACTGATCGGCGTCATGTATACCGCGCCGAAACGTTTCTCAGAAGACGACCTGAACGAGCGTATCCCGCTCAGCATCGCGCAGTGGCATGAGCACGTAAACTTCTGCGCCCCTCCGAAGGAGCGGCATGGCGAACTATTCGTGCCGAACGCGAAATTTGGCCTGCGCGGATCGATTGTCACCAAAGAAGATTGCGACGCCAACGGGGGTACGTTCCATCCCATCATCTTCAACTGGATGGTCCACGTGTATCCCCTGGAAAAAGACAATGCGGGCATCTGGTCGGTGGAGCGGCAGGCGCCGAGCAAGGGCGGGAACTGAACGTCCCGATTGCTGCGTAGTTGTTAGAGCGCTGCTTTCCAGCCTTTGTCATTCGCCTTGGTTTGCCGTGCTCGCCCTCGCCAGCTATCATGCGTTGACCATGAATTCGATAAAACTCTTCCTCCTGCCGCTGGCGCTGGCCGTTTCCACCTACTCTCAGACCGTCGCCACTCCCAAAGAAATCGACGCCGTTTATCCCGCAGCCCACGAGCTGTACGTCGACATTCACCAGAACCCCGAGCTCTCCGGCCATGAGACGCAAACTGCCGCCAAACTCGCTGCGCGTTTACGCAACCTGGGTTATGACGTCACGGAAGGAGTCGGCGGCACGGGCGTGGTCGCGATTCTGAAGAATGGGGCAGGGCCGACGGTAATGCTGCGCACGGAACTTGACGCGCTTCCGGTCGAGGAGAAGACTGGCCTTCCCTACGCCAGCAAAGTCCACACCAAAGACGACGGCGGACGCGACGTTCCCGTGATGCATGCATGCGGGCACGATCTGCACATGGCAGCGCTTGTGGGCACGGCGGCGATCATGGTGCACAGCAAAGAGAGCTGGCATGGCACGCTGATGCTGATCGGGCAGCCAGCCGAAGAGACGATTGGCGGCGCTCAGGCCATGCTGGCCGATGGGCTGTTCACGCGTTTTCCCAAACCGTCGGTGGGCATCGCTCTCCATGTGGGAAACAATCTTCCTGCGGGACAGGTTGGGATCACGCCGGGGACTTACAACACCAACGCCGATTCCATCGGCATCACGATGTATGGGAAGGGCGGGCACGGGTCGCAGCCGCAAAGTACGGTTGATCCGATCGTGATGGCCGCACGAACAATCCTTGCTCTACAGACCATTGCGTCGCGCGAGGTGAAGCCGGGAGAAATGGTGGTGGTGACGGTCGGATACATCCGGGCTGGTACGAAAAACAACATCATTTCCGACCAGGCCGAAATGGGTTTGACGGTGCGAACTTACAAGGCTGATGTTCGCAAACAGGTTGTGGCGGCCATTACGCGCATTGTGAAAGCCGAGGCGCTGGCTGCCAACGCGCCGAAAGAACCGCTGATCGAACATACCGAGGGCACCGATTCCGTCTACAACGATCCGGCGCTGGCGCAACGGCTTCGCGCGCCGCTCGAGGCCGCGCTTGGCAAGGAAAATGTCATCACGACCGACCCGATCGCGCCGTCGGAGGACTACTCCGCTTTTATTCAGGCGGGAGTGCCGTCGCTCTACTTCAGCCTGGGTGGTGCCGACCCGCAGAAGTTGGCGGAGGCCAAGAGTACGGGAGAAATGCTGCCTTCCAATCACTCTCCGTACTTCACGCCGGACGTCGATCCCGCGCTGCGGGCGGGCATCAAGGCAGAGGTTGCGGTGCTGCGGAATCTGTTGAACGGTGGTGCGCAATAAATGGAACTGCCCCGCTGAAGTTTTGAGCGCGCGCCTCATTCTTCGTGATTGAGCGGTTTTCCATCGGGGCCGACCTGGACTTCCGACTTCTTTCCATCGGTTACGACTTGTGCTTCGTAGGCCACCAGTTTGTCTTGTTTGGTGAGGGACTCGACCTTCACGAGCTTGCCCTTCCCGGCCTTGTCTTGCAGTCCTTCCCTGACCGCGGGCGAAAGTGAATCCACAACCACCTGCTCTTCCACTTCCACAATCCGGCCGTTCGCGTCCATCAGGACATCTTTGCTATGGCCATCGACCACCAACTCGGCTTCGTAGAAATTTTGCCCATGTTCTTTTTCTTCCGAGAAACCGCGAACCGTAGCGCCCTGGCTCTGCTCTGCAACAGTTTTCTCAACGGCAGCAGGCAGGTCCGAACGCTTGATTTTTCTTTCCTGGGGCAAAGCAGAAGAGGGGAGAAAAAGGCTCGTAATCAATGCAAGTCGAACGATTCGTGAAATGTTCATTGGGGCTCTCCTAAACAAGAATACTCCGGTAGTGAATCCTTCACCGCCTGAATCAGCACTCAATTTCATGCCATCTGGCTCTGCTATCCTGATTCTCCCCTGCGCCCATGAAGAATACTGCGCCTCCAAGGCGGTGGTTGGTCATCCTTGCTTTCGGACTGGTCTACGTTTTTTGGGGATCGACCTACCTTGGTATCGACATTGCTGTCGAACACATTCCGCCGGGGCTGATGTGCGCCACTCGATTCACGGTTGCGGGTGTGGCGATGCTTGTGTGGTGCGCACTGACCGGACGCCGCATTCGGTTTTCGGCAGCGGAACTTTTCCATGTGGCGGTCGTCGGAATCCTGCTCCTGATGGGCGGAAACCTCACGCTGTCGTATGCGGAGCGGATTGTTCCCACAGGGCTCGCTGCGTTGCTGATTGCGGTTACACCTCTGTGGTTTCTCGTGCTGGACACCCTGCTACTGGGAGATCACCACATCTCGCGACGAGGGAAGATCGGCTTAGTGCTGGGGATTGCGGGAGTCGTGGTCCTGATCTGGCCTGAACTTCGGACGCCCTCTTCAATCGACAGGGCCGAACTCTGGTGGTCGCTGGCGCTGCTCGCGGGATCGTTCAGCTGGGCGCTCGGCTCGGTGCTTTCGAAGAAATGGCAGAGCCCAGATCCATTCAGCGCGACGGCATGGCAGGTCACTTTCGCGGGGCTCGCCAACCTTGTGTTTGCGGTATTGTTCGAGAAAATCTCCGACGTGACGTGGACTGCCCGCGGTCTTGGCGCGATTGTTTATCTGATCGTCTGCGGCTCCTGGATCGGATACACGGCTTACATCTGGCTTCTCCAGCATGTGCCGACCTCCAAGGTGGCGACCTACGCGTATGTGAACCCGGTGGTGGCAGTGTTTCTGGGATGGCTGGTTCTTCACGAGCGCATCGACCGCTTCATTTTGCTGGGCACTGCGGTCGTGGTGGCTTCGGTGGTATTGGTCACCAGCGCCAAAATCAAGACGCGCACGGTCGCCGAAGAGCTTCCTCCGGTGGAAGCGGCGGGGGACTAGAATTACCGGTTACGCTGCGCATCACATTCGGCGCAGGAGGGTTATTTCGTGATGTACTTTCGAATCTTCACAGCCGTTATTCTAGTTGCCATGCTGGCGTCGAACGCGATCTCGGTAGCGGCGGAGAATCCATCGCAGCCTGCAACCGTCAATGGCTATCAGCCGCGTTGGTGGAAGGAGGCGGTTGTCTACCAGGTCTATCCGCGATCGTTCAAGGACTCCAACGGCGACGGCATGGGCGATCTCAAGGGCATCACCTCGGAACTCGATTACATCCATGGCCTCGGCGTCAACGTGATCTGGCTGAGCCCACATTACGATTCGCCGAACGCGGACAACGGCTACGACATTCGCGACTATCGGAAGGTAATGACTGAGTTCGGCACCATGGCCGATTTCGACGAACTCCTCAAGGCGGTTAAGCAGCGCCACATGCGGCTCGTGCTCGATCTGGTCGTCAACCATACCAGCGACGAGCACCACTGGTTCGTGGAGAGCCGCAAATCCAAAGACAATCCTTACCGCGACTATTACATCTGGCGTCCCGCCAAGAATGGCAAGGAGCCTAATAACTGGACGTCATTTTTTTCGGGTTCCGCGTGGAAACTCGATCCTGCGACTGGCGAATATTATCTGCACCTGTTTGCCGTGAAGCAGCCCGATCTTAATTGGGACAATCCCAAAGTCCGTCATGAAGTGTTTGACCTGATGAAGTTCTGGCTCGATAAGGGAGTGGACGGTTTCCGTATGGATGTCATCCCGTTCGTGTCGAAGGATCCGGCGTTCCCTGATCTCCCGGTAAGCGCGCTTAGCCATCCCGAGTATGCTTACGCGGCCGGTCCGCACATGCACGAATATTTGCAGGAGATGAATCGGGAGGTTCTGTCGAAGTACGACGTCATGACCGTGGGCGAGGCCTTTGGCACAACCTTGCAGCAAACGCCGCTGCTGGTCGATGGCCGCCGCCACGAACTGAATATGATCTTTAATTTCGATGCCGTCAGGATCGATCAGCAAAACGGCGTCTGGCAAAACTGGACTCTGCCTGACCTGAAGGCGATCTTCACGCGGCAGGATCGCGTCCTCGATGCGCATTGCTGGAACACAGTTTTTCTTTCCAATCACGACAATCCGCGAATCGTCTCTTCGTTTGGCGATGACTCGCCGGCGTATCGCGTGGCGTCGGCCAAACTGGTGGCGACGATGCTCTTCACGCTGAAAGGCACGCCCTTCGTCTATCAGGGTGACGAACTGGGGATGACGAACTATCCCTTCAAGGGGATCGAAGATTTCGACGACATCGCGGTCAAGAATGCCTGGAAGGATCTAGTTCTGACAAACAAAGTCAGTGCTGCCGATTTCCTCGCCAACATGCGGAAGACCAGCCGCGACAATGCGCGCACTCCGATGCAGTGGGACAGCGCTCCGAACGGCGGCTTCACCACCGCGCCTAAGCCGTGGCTAGCAGTGAATCCCAATTATGCGGAGATCAATGCGAAAGCGGCGCTTTCGGATCGCGACTCCATCTACTACTACTACCGACGCATGATTGACCTGCGCGGAAAGACGCCGGCGTTGATCTATGGAGATTACAAGGATCTTGATCCGCAGAATCCGAAGGTCTTCGCTTACACACGAACGCTCGGGAAAG
Organism: uncultured Acidobacteriota bacterium; assembly: GCA_963799305.1. GTDB lineage: Bacteria > Acidobacteriota > Terriglobia > Terriglobales > Acidobacteriaceae > Acidiflorens. Next base: position 430,598 of record CAWCWX010000015.1, read on the forward strand.
ACGCTTACCTGATCGTGCTGAACTTCTCGGCGGACGCCGTTACCTATGCGCTGCCAGGAGGCATAAAGGCAGGCGAGGTGGAAGTTTCAAATCTGGGAGAGCCGAAGGAGCGAACTGCCGATCTCCACCTCAAGGGGTGGGAGGCGAGAGTGTACAAGACTACCCAGTAGGACCGGCTTAGTCCTCGGCGTCCTCCTCAGAGTCGTTGATGATGTCCACGACACGACTGCGGATCGAGAAAATCAGTTTCTGGGTGTCGTCAGGCTCGAAGGTCACGCGCACAGGGGCGCGCTCCCATTTCGGCGGCGGACATTGTGAATCGGGCAGGTCGGCTTCGTCCGGTTCGCCCATCGATTTCTTCAGGACCGCCTTGCGACGACCCACCTGCGCGACGATGGCATACAGTTTCTTGCCATCTTCCGACACGCCACAGTAAGCCACATAGTCGCGATACCAACTCGCGGTCGAGTAGAAGGGGTCGAACTCGGGCAGACTGAGCTGTGAGACTTTCCCGCTGACGCGGTCCACCAGCAGCCAGCCTCCGCGTTGCCATTGCCACCGAATGGAGTGCTCTTCCGGCAACGCGTCATTCACGCGAAACATCCGCTGAACGGCGAAAAGGCGTTCGGTCAACTCGTGTGCTGTGCCGGTTGTGTATTCCTTCAGGCGTGTATCGACGTATAACGGGCGGACTTTCAAGTCGAGCATCTTCTTGCCCGTCGCATCCGGCCATTGCACCGACGTCCATTTTCCGAAAGAGATGACATGAGGTTTGGGGAGCGCATGGCTCCCGACCGACACCGCACAAAGTAAGATGACCCACCAAACAGCTTTTCTTCTCATAGAGGGCAGCGTGACATACTCCGCGAACCTCCGCTATGACGCGTGAACATCAAAAATGTTCGGTTTTCGCCCGTAGCCGTCACCTGAAACCCTTGTGACCCCTATGGGAAGGTTTCCGTCTGGTTTGATCGCCCGCAACGTCCGTGGGTGCCCGATTCGTTACAATGATCTACACTGACAGCAACCATGAATCCTCGCCCCCCGAACCGCCGGACAACTCTTTCGCCCGCAAGTCGTTCTTATCTGAATATGGGGGACGTGCTGGCGGGCCGGCGAAAGCCAACCATTCTGGTGGTGGACGACAATCCGCAGAATGCGGAAGTGTTAAGCGAGCTGCTGTCGAGCCACGGTTATCGCATTGCTTTGGCGCACCATGCGGCGGCCGCCGAAGTTGAGATCCGGCGGGATCCGCCTGACCTCATCCTGCTCGACGTCATCATGCCCGGCAAGACCGGATACGAACTTTGCCGCGAGCTGAAGGATGATCCTCTCACACGCCTGATCCCGATTGTGATGATCACCGGCCTCAGCGCCCGCGAAGACCGGCTCAAAGGCATCGAGGCCGGAGCCGACGACTTCCTGAGCAAGCCGATCAACCCGGAAGAGCTGTTCGCTCGCGTGAGTTCGCTTCTTAAGCTAAAGGAGTTCACCGATGAACTGGAGACGGCCGAATCGGTAATCTGCACCCTTGGCCTGAGCGTGGAATCGCGCGATCCATACACGGAGGGCCATTGCGAACGGCTGGCGCGGAACGCTTCCGAGATGGGCCGCCACCTTCATCTTGATGACGACAGCATTGTCGCTTTACGCCGCGGTGGCTTCCTGCATGATCTCGGTAAGATCGCGGTGCCCGATGAAATCCTGAAGAAAGGCAGCAACCTGACTCCCGCCGAATGGGAAATCATGAAGAGGCATCCGGTAACCGGCGAAACCATATGCCGTCCGTTGCGGTCCCTTCGCCTGGTGCTGCCGATTATCCGGAGCCATCATGAACATTCTGATGGCAGTGGCTATCCTGACGGATTACAGCACAACGACATTCCGCTGCTGCCTCGGATTCTGCAAGTGGTCGATGTGTATGATGCACTGCGCACGGCGCGTCCCTACAAGCCGGCTCTCACCCACGAGCAGGCTGCCGTCACCATGCGCGAAGAGTCCCGCGCCGGCCTGTGGGACCAGGAACTGGTCGCGGAATTTTTTCGCATGCTCGATCAGCGTAGCCAAGTGGCGTAGTACAGTTCTCAGTTCCCGGTTCTCAGTTCTCAGTAAGAGCCAGCAGTCGGCATCTCTTTTGAGCATTGTGATCTTTTACTGAGAACTGAGAACTGAGAACCGAGAACCGAGAACTGTACTTTGACTTACAGCGTCATCATTCCGGCCTTCAACGAGAGCAACCGGCTTCGACCCACCCTTGATGAAATCCTTCGTTATGCGCGGGAACACGAATGGGAAGCGGAGATTCTCGTGGTCGATGACGGTTCTGGCGACGATACCCCGGAGATCGTTCGGGAGTACGGGCGCGCTCATCCGCAGGTTCAGCTCATAAGGAATCCCGGGAATCGTGGTAAGGGATTCAGCGTGCGCAATGGGATGCTGCAGGCTCGTGGCGAAATATGTTTGTTCACGGACGCCGATTTATCGTCGCCCATCAGCGAAGCGGAAAAATTGTTCGAGGTTCTCCGGCAGGGGGCCGATATCGCGATCGGATCGCGGTGGCTCCGCGCCGAACTGCAAACCGAGCGCCAGCCGCTCTATCGCCAGGCCTTTGGACGCATTTTCAATCTCCTGCTGCGGCTCGTTCTTGGGCTGCATTTCCAGGACACACAGTGCGGCTTCAAAGCGTTTCGCCGCGAGGCCGCGCAGCGAATTTTTCCTCTGCAAAGAATCGAACGCTGGGGATTTGATCCCGAGATTCTCTTCCTGGCCCGGCAGGCCGGACTGCGCACCGTCGAGGTGCCGGTGATTTGGGCACACAGCGAGGGCACGCGACTGCATCCTTTTCGCGATGGTATCCGCATGTTCGGCGACGTGATGCGCATTCGCTGGAATTCGATCGCGGGCGCTTACAGCCGTCCACCGGTCGCATCCCCGGGGAGGTTATAAACCTGCAGCGGCACCTCGGGCTCGGGGCGGGAGTGAAACCACGCGAGCGCCCAGGCCCACATCTTTCACCAGGGTAAATTGCGTCACACAGGCTGCGCACAGCCAGAAGAACTGGGCTTTCTTTGCTCGTTTGGGAGGATCCACTCCCGCAGGCTCAGGTTCGGAAGGCGTGTCGAAGCGAAAGAGTCTTCCCTGGTGAAGATACAGAAAAGCGGTCGAGCAGTTTGGATTGGAACATTTCGAGACCATCTTACCCACCCGTCAGTTCCTAATGATGGTACGGCGAAATGCCGGTGTGGGAACCGGTGAAAAAATACACCGAAGTCCACGGCCAAATTCCTGCGGGGACGCGATTAGGCATGCTCCACGCGCGCGCTATTTGTCTTCGCTGCGGAGTGCACGAATTCCACAATCTGTGCGCCCATCTCATCGGTGGTCACGGTTCGTTCTGCATCGCGCGCCAGATCCCGTGTCCGCAAGCCTCCTTTGAGGGCTGATATCACGCTGGCCTCGACACATTCGGCCTCGCGATGCAATTGGAAAGTGTGCCGCAGCATCAAGGCCACAGAGAGGATCGCGCCCAGGGGGTTGGCGATTCCCTGACCGGCAATGTCCGGCGCTGATCCATGCACCGGTTCGTAGAGTCCCACCGGGCCTCCGATGCTGGCGGAGGCGAGCAAACCTAACGATCCCACGATGCCGCCGGCCTGGTCCGAAAGGATGTCGCCGAACATGTTTTCCGTGAGGACGACATCAAACTCCGCGGGCTTGAGGACCAGCGTCATGGCAGCGGAATCCACGTACATGTGCGACAGGTGCACATCGGGAAATTCGCCGGCGACGCGCGTCACGACGTCCCGCCACAACCGGGAACATTCCAGTACATTTGCCTTGTCGACCGAGAGCAGGCGTTTGCGGCGCGTCTGCGCCAGCTGGAATGCCATACGTGCGATGCGCTCGACCTCTCCTTCGCCGTAGCGCATTGTATTGACGGCTTCGCGGTGCCCGGGATCGCCTGCAAGCGAACGAGGCTGCCCGAAATAAAGGCCGCCCAGTAGTTCGCGGACGATCAGAATGTCGGTGCCTTTCACCATTTCCTCACGCAAGGGCGAACACTCGCGCAGCGCGGGATAGTACACGGCAGGACGAAGATTGGCGTACGCTCCCAAAGCCTGGCGCAGACGGAGAAGTCCCGCTTCTGGTCGGCGCTCGCGCGGATAGTGATCGAAAGCAGGGCTTCCCACCGCACCGAGCAGGACCGCATGCGATCCGAGACACGCCGCAATCGTTGCTGGTGGCAGCGGATCGCCAAACTCTGTTAGAGCGGCGCCGCCAATTTCTTTTTCGTCCAGTTCCAGATCATGGCCGAAACCATTGGCCACTTCCTCCAGAACGCGAAGTGCTTGCAGAGTGACTTCAGGACCGATCCCGTCTCCGGGCAGGGAAGTGACGCGCAGTTGCATGGCCCCCTCGAGTCATACGTGAAAAAGAATACGCGATTAGCAGTTGCGGCGAGATGAAAAATTATGATTGGTGATCAGGACAACCCAAACGTCAACTACAGGCGGTAGTAGTCAGCAAACGATTCTCGTGGAGCCGATCCGACTCCTACACGCCCCAGAGATAATCCTCTTGCTCGCTGTGATGATCGGCGAACGTCACCGGAACGGACGCTGGCACATTACTGCCCACAGTTGGCGCGGGAAAAGGCAGCGGAGTTTCGTGCGAACCGGCGGCTGCTGACGCCGTGCGTGCGAATGGAATCGACGCTGGAGCCGGAGGGATCCGCTTGCCCTGCGTGCAGACTTCCTGGATCAACTCCAACAGGTGACTGTCCTGCACTTTCTTAATCCTGTCGGCCAGGACTACGAACTTGCGATAGATCTCATCCAGTTCGCGGCGGTCGAATTGATGTCCCAGTTGCTCGCAGCGCAACGCCAGCGCGTGGCGTCCGGAGTGTTTGCCGAGCACCAGGCGGGAGTCCGGCACGCCCACTGATTGCGGCGTCATGATTTCGTAGGTCAGCGGATTCTTCAGCATGCCATCCTGATGAATGCCGGCTTCGTGCGCGAACGCGTTGCGTCCGGTGATGGCCTTGTTGGGCTGCACGGGAACCCGCGTGATTTCGGCCAGCATCTGGCTGGAGTGATAAATCTGCTCCCCAACCACGCCGGTCTCGTAGGGATACCGGTCAGGCCGCACTCGCATCGCCATCACAATCTCTTCCAGAGAGGCATTCCCGGCGCGTTCGCCGATGCCATTAATCGTACATTCCACCTGCCGCGCCCCGGCCTGCACACCGGCCAGTGAATTCGCCACCGCCATTCCGAGATCGTTGTGGCAGTGCGTCGAGATCGTCACTTTGTCGATTCCCGCGACTCGCTCGCGCAGGATTCGCAGCAGACGGCCGTACTCCTCGGGCGTGCTGTAGCCGACGGTGTCTGGAATGTTGACGGTCGTTGCTCCGGCCGCGACCACCGCTTCCACTACCTGGCAGAGAAAATCCTGGTCGGTGCGGGTTGCATCTTCGGGCGAGAACTCCACGTCTGGACAGAGCGCCTTGGCGCGGCGGACGGACTCCCGCGCCTGCTCCAGGCACTGCTCCTGCGTGATGCGAAGTTTGTAGCGGAGGTGAATGTCGGAGGTCGCAAGAAATACGTGAATGCGAGGACGAGCCGCTCCCTGCAAGGCCTGCCATGCCCGGTCGATGTCACTCGCGCAAGCGCGTGCCAGGGCAGCAATGATGGGCCGCCGGACCGAAGCGGAAATCGCCTGCACCGCTTCGAAGTCGCCGTCAGAGGCGATGGGGAAGCCGGCTTCGATCACGTCCACGCCGAGGCGATCAAGCTGCTGGGCCAGGCGCAACTTCTCCTGTACGTTCATACTGCAGCCCGGCGACTGTTCGCCATCCCGAAGTGAAGTGTCGAAAATAGTGATGCGCGGCCGATCCATGGATCTCGTCCCTCCGTAAATCACTCTCTAGAATAAGAATCGGCGGTGTAAAAGAAAAGTTTATTATGTTTACGTAATGATTAGATATACTACTATTAGTAGTACTACTAATAGTAAGTCAACAATTCATTAAAGAGACGCGGACGGGGAATGGACGAGCCCCGTCTCCGGCCTGAGGCTGTCAATGGACCTTTCGCAACTTGAAGTTTTCCTCACTGTAGCTCGCGAGCGCCGCTTTGGACGAGCGGCCGAGAAACTGTTCCGCACACAGTCCGCCGTCAGCCAGACCGTACGCAAACTGGAACTGGAGATTGGCGAGCCCCTGTTTGACCGTTCCTCGCGCGACGGCGTCCTCACCGACGCGGGACGCGTCCTTCAGGAATACGCCGAGAAGCTTCTCAACCTCCGCGAAGACGCGCAGGAGGCGCTGGTCGAACTCCGCGAATTGCAAAAGGGCAAGCTGGTGATGGCCGCCAACGAATTCACCGCGCTCTATCTGCTGCCGGTGCTGACGGAATTTCGCCGGCTGCACCCTATGATCCGGATCACGGTGCGGCGTTCGCTGGGCAGCACCATCCCCGACGACGTGCTGAAACACAACGTCGAGATGGGCGTGCTGTCGTACGATCCGCAAGAACCACAGTTACGGTCGGCGGTGGTGTATCTGGACGAGTTGGTATTCGTGGTTCCGCCGGGGCACGCTCTGGCGTCCTCGAAAGAAGTCAGCATCCGGCAACTGGGCGCGGAATCGTTCGTCGCGCACATCGTGAGTTCCCCATATCGCGACAAAGTGATTGAGGCTTTTCGCCAGCACAAAACTCCGCTTCACATGGATGTCGAACTGCCCACTCTGCAAGCGATCAAACGATTTGTGAGCATGGGCAACGGGGTCGCGTTTTTACCGGCAATCAGCGTGGAGACGGAGATCAGCCGTGGGGAATTGGTTCGTATCTCAGTACGCGAACTGAAATTTCAACGGAAGCTGCGCCTGGTCCACCGGGAAGAGGCGACTCTTTCGCATGCCGGACGGGCCTTCCTGAAAGTTGCCGAACAGTTCGCCAAGGAGCGCGGAGGGCACTACCGCTTCCAAACGGAAAAACAAGCCCAGTAGCGCCGACTACGCCGAGCAGATCTGCTCCTGGCACATTGCGGAAATTGCCTCCGCCACGCTACCGTAGGCATCGAAAACTGCGCTGAGATTGGTCAATTCCAGCAATTGGCGGACGGATTTGCGCGGGCTGGCAAATTTCAACGCGTATCCGGCAGCCTCGGCCCACATGTGCAAAAGCACCAGTTCGCCCAAGCCGGCGCTGTCGATGGACTCGATTCCCGCCAGATCGACCACCATTCTTCGCGCGGAAGGCAGCACGTCGGCGACGATGTCGGTAAGCGCTCGGGCTTCCGGACCGAAGATGATCCTGCCCTGGCAGTGCAGTACGACGGCACCACCCGCCTGCGCTTCCAGGTTGAGCTTGAGTCTCTTTTCGCCTGCCACGGGTACAGGAGGAATCCGCGAACCCAGGACGCCAGCTAGATTTTCCGGTTTCATGGTTCTAACGTAGGCTGAGAACAGTAATCTGTTGTTGCGGAATAGTGAAATTTTTGTAAATTCGCAGGGAGGTCGTTGTCGGATCCGAACTGCGAGACCAAGGGAGACTCGGTTATGAAATACCGGCTGATTCCGGTTGCCGGGGCACTCGCACTGCTGACCGCGGTCGCGTGCAACCGCCCCCACCAGGACGTGACCGAGGACTCCACTATCGATCGGGTTTCGCAGGGGCCTCGCCTTCCACCGCAGCGGGTGACGCACGGCTTGGCGAAGATTGAAAAGGTTCAGAAACTGGCTTTCGAGGTGCCGCCTCATCAGCTGACGCCGCGCCTGCAGGGAAGCTTTTCCTCGTTTGTGCAGGGACCGGGCGGCGAACGCGTCAATGACGAGTCAGCCGACGTTGAGCTGATGGTGATGACCGAAGACCAATACGAAGCCTATATTCACCACCGCAGCGCCGAGTCGATGTACGCGATTGATCCTTCCCACGACCACGGCGTAAGCATCGCCCTGCCCGCCACCCAGGAAACCGGGGCGCACTACTACGCCGTGTTTCGCCGGAACGACGAGGCCAAAACTCCGCTGTGGGTGAATACTGATTTAAGCGTGGTGTTCGACAGTACACCGTAGGACCGGGCCATAGCGCCGCCTCAGGTGTCCAACTTCACTTCCGTCGAGTAGGCGGAACGGGTGGAACCACCGGCCGCCGCAAAGGTACGATCGCGCCCTTGGAAGGATCAGCCGCCGCATTGGCACGCGTCAGCACTTCCTGCTGGATATACTGCACAAAATCCTGGATTTGCCTTTGCGTTTCTTCCATCCGTTCGCGCATTTGCAGGATGATCGCGATTCCGCTGATGTTTACGCCGAGGTCTCGCGCCAGATTGAGAATGAATTCCAGGCGTTGCAGGTCTTCGTCGGTGTAAAGGCGGGTGTTACCTTCGGTGCGGCTGGGCTTGAGCAGTCCTTCGCGCTCGTAGAGCCGCAACGTCTGCGGATGGATCTCGTACATCTCGGCCACCGCCGAAATCATGTACGCGCCTTTGGATTTACGCTTGGTCATTGTGCGATGTCCGGCACCATCATCGCATTGCGAGGCTGTAAAAGAAAAGAGACGCGACCTGTCATTGCCGGGCCGCGTCTCGAATGAAAGAGGTTAAAACTGGAGAGGCAGGTTAGCCGGCCATCTCCATTTCCGGCTTCGGCTCCACGGGAGCCCATCCCGCGGGTCGCAAAGCGCGGTTAACCAAATAGAACACCACTCCGGCGCCCATCAGGATCAAGCCGAAAAGGAGCGAACTCATGCCCATGATCTGCTCGCTCTCGCTGCGGACAATGGAGAAGCCCAGCATCAGCATGGGAGTGACGCCCACGGCAATGGCGCCGAACCATCCGCCGGGAACGCGGAACGGCCGCGGCAATTCCGGTTCACGGACCCGCAAAACGAGCAGCGCGACGAACTCCAGACCAAGGCTCACGCCATACAGAAGGATATCGATTGTCACGAGGCGATCCAGTCCCAACCCCAGACACATCGCCCAGCCGATGGCGCAAACCGTAATTGAAACCCACGGAGCGCGCGTCTTCGGATGGAGTTTGGTGAAGAAATGCGGCAGCATCCCGTCCTGGGCCATTGCGAGGGGCAGACGCGAATAGCTCATCACCAGCGCATTGAACATGCCGAAGGCGCTGATCATTCCTCCGACGACGACTCCAATCCGCAAAAGCGGTCCGCCCAGCAGTCCGGCAATATCGGCCCAGGAACCAGTCTCCCAGGCGGACGGAGCGAGGCCCGTCATCCAGACGGCAGCGATGGGAACGATGTAGGTCGCCGCGATGATGACGACCGCGCCGAGCATGGCGCGTGGGTAAGTCTTTTGCGGGCGCTCTACCTCCGTGGCGATGGTGGATGCATTGTCCCATCCCATGTAGTTCCACATGCAGATGAGCAGGCCGCCGATCATGTCCACGTGGGACGTGGTCGGCGTGGTGACGGCGTTCAGCAAGGCCTTGTACTTAAAGGGTGAAAGTACAACCACCAAGGCAAACGGCGCCGAGAGAGCGAGCAGAAGCCACATCGAGGTATACGAGACCGCCTTCACCCCGGCAATATTGAGCAGCGCGCAAATCGCCACAATCGCCAGCCCGACCATGACACCGCGATACCCGACCGAGAACCAGGGGAACATACGAACCAGGTAGGCCACGAAGAGCGTGGGATAAATCGCCATGTCGAATTTCGACGCTACCAGGGAAAGCCAGGCTTCCTGAAATCCCCAGAAATTGCCCATGGCACGGCGAACCCAGGAGTAATATCCACCCTCATTGGGCAGCGCGCTGGCCAGTTCGCCAAGCATGAAGGCAGTAGGCAAACTCCACAGAATCGGAGTCAGAATCAACAGGAGGATGGCGCGGCCGTAGCCGGCGCCGTGCACGATGTCTTCTGTGCCGTAGGTGCCGCCCGAGACCATAAAGAATGTGGCGGCAATCAGCGGCCAGAGCGTGAGGCGGATAGACTTTTTCCGGGGAGTGACAGCGAGTGCAGGCTGGATGAGGTTAGAGGGTGCGGTTGCAGTTGCCAATTCCGATGGCTTCCTCCCAAAGCGACTCACTCTCACCACCGCGTCTCCCTTGAAAAGTTCGCGGCTCCCGAGTGGACAGCGATTTCCCGGGCATTGCGGAGAAGTTAGTTCGCATTTGTGAGATTACGGGAATTTTCCACAGATGCAAGAATTTTCTTGAAAATTTTTGTCGGGGAGGGGGAACCCGACGTAATGGCGCCACGGATTGGGACGGGCAGTTCTTAACCACAGAGGTCACAGAGGACACTGAGGAAAGTGGTTTCCTCTGTGTCCTCTGTGACCTCTGTGGTTCAAGATTTTGACGTATTCATCACCAACGTACCCCTCCAAGATCACAATGAATCTTCAAAGAAAGTGCTAAAGATGGTGGAGGGCCACATGGCCACCCCCGCAACAAATCCCGCGCCGAGTCAACCAAGTATCCGGCGTAGTTGTCGATTCCGCGATGAGAGTACATTCCCTGCTCGGGCCGGGACTTCTTGAGAGCGCGTATGGCGCATGTTTGGCTCACGAACTTCGCAAACGTGGCCTCCGAGTCGACGAACAGGTGGGCCTGCCCGTAGTCTACGACGAAGTAAAACTGGAACTGGGATATCGCATCGATCTGCTAGTGGACGGTTTGTTGATCGTTGAAGTGAAGTGCGTGGAAGCGATCCATCCAGTTCACGAAGCTCAACTGCTTTCCTATTTGAGGCTCAGTGGCAAGAATGTAGGGCTCCTCATCAATTTTCACGTCGCCCGCCTGAAAGATGGAATCAAGAGAATGGTAGACGGTCGGGACTGGGAAAGAAGTTCTTAACCACGGGGAACACGGGGGTCACGGGGTAACCAGCACCGTTTTTCCCCGTGGCCCCCGCGTTCCCCATGGTTAAGAATTTAGAGTGTCAACTCCCAAGTTTCCGCCACGAGATCCCTGCGCCCCCAGTTCTGGTGCCGTTTCTTGGCGACTAGTTTGAAGCCTGCCTTCTGATAGATGGCCCGCGCTGCCGTGAGTTCACTCTGCGTCCAGAGCATCATCTTCTTGTAGCCCACCTCGCGCGCAAAACGGACACACTCGGCGACCAGCTGTTTCCCGATTCCCAATCCCCGCGCCGACGGTTCCACCAACAGCAGGCGCAGCTTGGAAATCGTTTTGGATTTTTGCACCAGAAATATCGAGCCGACGTTCTCGCCATCCTTTTCGGCAATCCAGCAACGCTCGCGCTCCGGCTCAAGCTGCTCAACAAAATCGGCCACGATCTTCGCCACCAAAGCTTCGAAGCGCTCATCGTACCGGTACTCTTGCCAGTAAAGTTCCCCGTGGCGCTGAACAACCCAGCCCATATCTCCCGGACGGTGCTGCCGCAGCACGTAGGCGCTTGCGGGTTTCTCCCGCGGGCTTAGAACCGACTCGATTTTCTGCATGGCGTGGATCAGGTCCCGCTGCCCAGCGGGGGACAGGTTGCCCAGCATCGCCCCCACCCGCTCATCCGACTTAGCATCCAGGGGCTCGAAAACCTTGCGCCCTTTGTTGGTCAGAGTCAGAAGACTCTGACGAGCATCCGCGGGCGAATCCTTCTTCGCAATCAAACCCTGCTTCTCGAAGCTCCGCAAAAGGCGGCTCAGATAGCCTGCGTCCAAGGCAAGGTCTTTGGACAGATCCGCGGCGGTTGGATGTTCGCGATGAGCCAGTTCGTAAAGCACGCGAACTTCCGTCAGCGAAAATGGACTGTCCAGCAAGCCCTCGTCTAAGAGGCCGATCTGGCGGGTGTAGAAGCGATTGAAGCGGCGGACGGTTTCAATGTGGAAGTGTGAAGAAGAGGTGGCCGACATGATCAAAAGTATGGTCTGCCAGTGATGACCGAGTCAAGCAAATTAGTTGACTTAAGCAACTATAGGCAGAATTAGACTTGCTTCCACAATTCTTCCCGCGGATCTTCCGGGTTCAGCTTGGCCAATTCCCGCAACAGTTCTTTGGTCTTCTCGTCGCGCGGCATGGGCACGGTAACTTTAACTTCTACAATTTCGTCACCGCGGACGCCGTCTTTGGTGGCCGACGGAACGCCCTTTTCCCGCAGCCTCAACTTCTGTCCGGATTGCGTCCCAGGAGGAATCTTGAGCGTGCTGCGGCCATCGATGGTGGGCACTTCGATCTTCGCTCCCAGGGCGGCTTCGACAGCGGTAATCGGTACCACCGCGTAAATGTCGTCCCCGTCGCGCCGGAAAACAGGATGCTCGTCGATGCGGATGATCACATACAAATCGCCGGCAGGGCCGCCGCGCAGTCCGGCATTGCCTTTGCCCGCGATACGAATCCGCTGCCCGTCGCGGGTGCCCGCCTTGATGCGGACTTCAAGCGGGTCCGTGCGTTCGACGGTGCCTTCTCCGTGGCACACCGGACAAGTCGAAATATTCTTTCCCGTCCCATGACACCGGGGACATGTCACATTGAACTTCATCCGCCCGCCGGTCTGTTCGATCGTCCCCTTACCCTTGCATTGCGGACACGTCCCCGGCGCCTCGATGTAGCCATTTCCATGACAATTTCCGCACACGTCGCGCCGCGCGATATTCAACTTCATCACGCCGCCGCGAATCGCGGTCCAGAAGGGAACGTTGACCTGATATTCAAGATCGTTTCCCGGTTCGGGCCCTTCTTCCGCCGCCGCGCCGCGTCCGCCGCCGGTAAAGATGTTGGAAAAAATGTCGCGAAATCCGCCGCCGCTGCCTGAGGCCTTGCGTCCGCCGCCACGTCCGCCTTCGAACATGTCAGAGAAATCGAATCCGCCAAAATCGAAATGAGCCCCGCCCGGGCCCGCCGTTCCGGCGTTCTGAGCGCCTGGAAATCCCTCGAAGCCGCCTGCTCCGGGCTGTCCGCCGCCGCGGGCATAAGCCTCGGCTGTCGCCGGATCGATGTTATCGGAGTAGAAGCCGAGCTGGTCGTATATCTTGCGCTTTTTCGGATCGCTCAGGACATCGTTCGCTTCGGACAGCGTCTTGAACTTCTCCTCTGCACTCTTGTCGTTCGGGTTTACGTCAGGGTGATACTTGCGGGCCAGCTTGCGGAACGCCTTGCGGATGTCGTCCGCCGAGGCGGACTTCTTCACTCCGAGGGCGGCGTAGTAGTCTTTGGTCTGGGTTGCCATGTGTCGCGACGGTTTTTAACCTACAACAAAACTGTCATCCTTCGCGAAGCGAAGGACCTGCTTTCTTTTCCTTCGCCGGGAAAGCAGATCCTTTGCTTCGCTCAGGATGACAGTACTTGAAAAGTAATGTCCTCCGAAGAGTTAGTTCACCACTTCCTTCGCTTGCTCGTCCATGGGGATGGCGAAGGCTTCGAACGGCGCCGTGTCCGTCGACACCGGAATCTTCTGTAAACCGGTGTCCGTGGGAGCATAGCAAAACCACCGTCCCTCTTCCGGGACGAAGTTTACGAAAAACATCTGGCCATTGACTTCAAATCTCAATTCGCTTTCCTCTTTCCGAATCCAAACCCCTACTAGTTCAGATGCACTTTGGGGGCGCAAGACGCGCCCCCACGAAAGTGTTACAGCGTGAATGCGTGAAACTTACTTCTTGTCCTCAACATCCACGTACTCCGCGTCGATCACGCCTTCGTCCTTCTTAGCCTGACCGTCTCCACCGGGAGCCGGTCCTGCTCCCGCCGAAGGCCCCGCGCCTGGAGCGGCACTCGCCTGCGTCGCTTTGTACATCTGCTCCGCCAGTTTGTGCGACGCAGCCGTCAGCTTCTCGCGCGCCGAATCCATCTGCGCCTTGTCGCCGCTTTCGATGGCCTTCTTCGCGTCGGCCAAGGCGTTTTCGACCTCGCCGCGTTCCGAGCCGTCGATCTTGTCGCCATGCTCCTTCAGCATCTTTTCGATGTTGTAAGTGAGCGTGTCCAGCTGGTTCTTGGCTTCGATCGCCTCGCGCTGCGCTTTGTCTTCGGCCGAGTGAGCGTCAGCTTCCTTCGCCATGCGCTCGACTTCTTCCTTCGACAAGCCGGAAGACGACGTAATCGTGATCTTCTGATCTTTGCCCGTAGCGTTGTCTTTCGCGGTGACGTTCAGGATGCCGTTGGCATCGATATCGAACGTCACTTCAATCTGCGGGATTCCGCGCGGAGCCGGTGGCAGTCCGGTCAAATGGAACTTGCCCAGAGTCCGGTTCTGCGCCGCCAGCGGACGCTCTCCCTGCAACACGTGCACCTCAACCGAAGTCTGACTGTCGGCCGCGGTGGAGAACGTTTCCGTCTTCTTGGTCGGAATCGTCGTGTTGCGCGGGATCATCGGCGTCGCCACGCCGCCCAGCGTTTCAATCGCCAGCGTCAGCGGAGTCACGTCGAGCAGCAGCAGGTCTTTCACTTCGCCGCCGAGTACCCCACCCTGAATCGCCGCGCCGACTGCCACGACTTCATCCGGATTCACGCCCTTGTGCGGCTCGCGGCCGAACAATTCCTTCACCAGCGCCTGGATGCGCGGCATACGAGTCTGTCCGCCGACCAGCACCACTTCCTGAATCTTGGTCGAGTCGACTCCAGCGTCTTTCATGCACTGCTTGCAAGGTCCAACCGATTTCTGGATCAGGTCTTCCACCATCGACTCGAGCTTCGCTCGCGTCAGCTTCTTCACCAGATGCTTCGGACCGCCCGCATCCGCGGTGATGAAGGGCAGATTGATTTCCGTCTCCATCGTGGTCGAGAGCTCGATCTTGGCGCGCTCGGCTGCATCACGCAGACGCTGCAGCGCCATCTCGTTGCCCTTGCCGCGCAAGTCGAGACCTTCGTCCTTCTTGAATTCGTCGATGAGCCAGTCGACCAGCCGCTGGTCGATGTTGTCACCGCCCAGGTGAGTGTCGCCGTTGGTCGCTTTGACTTCGATCACGCCCTCGCCGACTTCCAGCACCGAAATATCGAACGTTCCACCGCCGAAGTCGTAGACCGCAATCGTCTCGTCCTTACCCTTGTCGAGTCCGTAAGCGAGCGCCGCAGCCGTTGGTTCATTGATGATTCGTTTCACGTCGAGCCCGGCAATCTTGCCGGCGTCCTTGGTCGCCTGGCGTTGGGCATCATTAAAGTAGGCGGGCACAGTGATGACCGCCTCGGTCACTTTCTCGCCGAGATAGTCTTCCGCCGCCTTCTTCAACTTTTGCAGAATCATGGCTGAGATCTCGGGCGGGGTATATTTCTTCCCCTGCGCCACGATGGCAACGTTCTCGCCGTCGCGCTCAACCTTGTACGGGACCATCTTCATTTCTTCATTCACTTCGTCAAAGCGCCGTCCCATGAAGCGCTTGATCGAAAAAATCGTGTTCTCCGGATTGGTAATGGCTTGCCGCTTGGCAACCTGCCCTACCAGCCGTTCCCCCGTTTTGGTGAACCCAACCACCGATGGGGTAGTCCTGCCCCCTTCTTCGTTGGGGATCACCTTAGGCTCTCCACCCTCCATGACGGCTACACAGGAGTTGGTGGTACCCAGGTCAATTCCAATGATCTTACCCATATCGCGTCCTCCTAGACTGATAAGTGCTTTACAATCAGTGCAATTATGATTGCGTTCTAGAGCATGCTAGAACTTGAGTGTTGCGTTGTCAAGGATTAGATGCCGAGCGACAGCTGCGGGATGCGATGGATTTTCCATCAATTGAGTCGCTTTTGGGCTAGAAGCATGTTGAGAAGAGTAGAAGTTTCAGCAAAGAAAAACGGGGAAGCCGCTTCCGGCTCCCCCAGTTCATCCCAACGCGCTCAAAATGAGCGAATCACTGATGAATAGCCGTACCAACCAGGAAGTTCCCAGGATTTGAAGGTGAAACATCCACTACGTTAAAGGTTGAGCGGTCAGGGGACGCTTGAATCTTCAGAATGAAACCGCAACCGGCTCCACAGCTCAAGCCGGCCGTACCGCTGCCGTTGGCGTTCAGCGACGTAACCGCGAAGGTGTTACCAGTGCTGGTGCTGTCACCGCATCCTGCGCTGTGGCTGATGCCGGTGGCTTTGGCGGTTTTGCCATTGGCACTCAGCGTAAAAGTGTAGAGAGCGGAGCCGACTCCACATCCACCCTGGCCATACATCGCCAGTTGCCATTTCCCGGACAGGTTGGCAGTGGAGATTTTAGCGGCCGTCGAGTTATTAATCGCTACGCCAGCCAGGAAGTTCCCCCCGTCCAGCATGTCGACTAGGTTGAAGGTGGAGCGATCCGGAGACACCTGGATGTTGAAACGGAAACCGCAACCGGTCCCGCAGCTTAACCCAGCTGTGCCGCTGCCGTTCGCATTCATGGACAAAATCTGAAAGGTGTCGCCGCTGGAGGTGCTGTCACCGCATCCCACGCTATGGCTGATCCCGGCGGCATTGGTCGCAACCCCGCTGGAATTCACCGTGAACGTGTAGAGCGCGGAGCCGACGCCGCATCCGCCTTGGCCGTACAGGGTTACCTGCCAGGACCCGGTTAGGTCCGGAGTGACGATGTCGCCTGCCGGTGACGTGAGAATGGCCACGCCTTCCAGAAAATTTCCTGGATTGGATGGGGACACATCCACGAGGTTAATCGCGGACCGATCCGGCGACACCTGAATGTCGAAGGTCCAGCCGCAATTGTTGCCGCAGCTCAGACCCGCCGTGCCACTTCCATTCTTGGCAAGAGTGTTGATGGTGAAAGTCTGGCCCGCGAGACTGGAGTCGCCGCATTCGCCGTGGGTCTGGAGACTCGCTGTCCCCGAGCCCGTTGCGTTGAGCGTGGCGTTGGCTTGCATAGTCACAAACCCGCAGCCGGTAGTGCCGCGCAAAGCGATCTGCCAACTCCCGGCCAGATCGGACTTGAGGATGTTGCCAGTCGCTGAACTAGGTAGGTTGAGTGCAATGACCGTAACCAGTGTGACCAGGGCCAGCGTCGCGCCCCGTACGGGCTGACGCCGATTCTGCTTGCTGTCTGTTATCCGATCTTCTCGATTCATTTTGTTACTCCTTTCAAGAGTAAGGTTGCTGTTCTTGAGGGAGAGGTCCCAGGGAAAGAACCGAGAAGACGAGCCGGATTGATTCTAGATCGCCTGGTCGAAGCCGGATCTTGGATCTGAGGTTTTCCGGCAGCGGACGGTTCCACTAGTTGTTGGCGTCGGTCCGGGATCACATTCCTCTATCGTGTAATGCGCGAATCAAAGATAGATTGGCTCACCGGCCGAGGAAATTTCACGCAGACCGAATCTAATGGCGGCACTGATCGGCCCAGCGGAAACAGCGACGCGAGAGTGTCGAAAGACGGTGAGCACGACTCGCAGAAACCCATTAAGGGCTCCTATTCCGAATTGGAATGAATACGTCCTTTGGTACGCCGTCAGCCTCGCTCCGCCCTCGATCTCGCCTCCAAACGGGCTTGCCCCACCCTCCCCTTGACTCAACCAGCGCTGCTCCGGAATCCCGCCAACTGCGCCACTTCCAGTGCTTTTCCCAAGCCTCCAGCGTCTTGGCCATCTTGGTCGGTGCGCTTGCGCTGTTGGGATGGGCTACAGAGTGGACGCCCTCTATCAGGTCACTGCCTACTCCTCGATGGCAGTGCACACCGCGACTTTGATGGTGCTGCTGGGACTGAGTTCACTGGCGGTGAGTCCGCGCGCGGGAATCATGGGCATTGTGACCAGCGAGTTTCTGCGCGGTCTGATGGTACGCCGTGCCCTGCCGGCCGTGATCCTTGTTCCGTTTGTATTTGGATAGGTTCGCTGGCACGGAGAACGTGCGGGATTCTACAGCGGCGCGTTCGGGGTTGCGATATATACGCTGAGCACCGTGGTCAAGCGGCGGCGCACCATTGAACCCCTGAAGTTTCGCGGCACTCACCACCAGAAGGGCGAGTACCCGTTCACCGTGATTCCCGGGAAAGGCATCATTGTGATTCCCCTTTCCGCCATGGAACTCAAGCAGAAACCTTCCGATATCCGCATCAGCTCCGGCAACACCAAGCTGGACGCCATGTGCGGAGGGGGTTCTTCCGCGATTCCATCGTTCTGGTCACCGGGGCCACGGGTTGCGGCAAGACTCTGATGACTACCGAATTTGTCGCCGGAGGGGCGCCGAAAAAGGAGCGCTGCCTGCTCTTTGCCCTCGAAGAAAGCCGGGACCAGTTGTTTCGCAATGCCACCGGATGGAATGTGGATTTCGAGCAGATGGAACAAGAAGGCCTGCTTAAGGTCCTCTGCCGTTACCCCGAAACCGCCGGGTTGGAAGACCATCTCATCTGGATCAAGTCGATGATCGAGGAATTTAAACCCAAGCGGGTCGCGGTGGACAGTCTCTCGGCCCTGGAGAGGGTCTCGACTCTGAGAGGCTATCGCGAGTTTGTCATTGGGCTCACGTCGTTCATTAAGCACAACGAAATCGCTGGGTTGTTTACCGCGACCACGCCGACCCTGCTCGGAGGCACCTCGGTTACGGCTTCGCACATCTCTACCATCACCGACTCCATCATTTTACTGCGCTACGTCGAGATCTTCGGTGAAATGAGGCGCGGCGTCACTGTGCTCAAAATGCGTGGGTCCACGCACAACAAAGACATCTGCGAATACACGATTGACGGCAAAGGGATGCACATCGGCGAAGCCTTCCGCAATGTTACCGGCATACTGAGCGGTAACCCGCACCAGGTACCAGTCGAGGAAATCTCCCGCATGCAGGCGATGTTCAAGGCGCAGGGAAAATGATCGCACGGTTCGCGGGCCGGACCGGGTGTGGACTCTAATGAATGAACAGGCAATCGCGAGCGGCCGCGCCCTCGAAATCCTCCACTTCGAGGACAACCCTTCCGACTCCCTACTAATTCGGTCGCAGATCGAGAAATCGTCAGTGAAGGCCCGGATTACCGTCGTGGACCGGATCTCGGCCGGACTGACTTTACTGCGCGACTCTCGATTCGACGTCGCTGTATTGGACTTGGGTTTGCCCGATTACGGGGGACTGAAGGCTGTGGACAGGCTGCGGCAAGCAGCCCCGTCACTGCCGATCGTGATGATCAGCGGACGGCTCGATGACACGCTGGTTCGCGAAATAAAGAACCGAAGCGTCGAATATATCGACAAGAGGGAAGCTCTGACGGTTAAGATTCTCAATCGCATCAACTGCGCTGTCTTTCGGAAACAGATCGAGGCGGATCGCGCGACGCAAGATACTGAGGCCAGCAGATAAGGAGTCCCCGGGTGAGACTCGAGTCCGCGCCGTTCTCGAAGCCAACGTCGACGCGGTTGTAGTAGTAGACGGAAGCGGCATGGTTCGCTATGCAAACCGAGCTGCGGAGAAAATGTTTTCCCGCAAAGCCGGCGAAATGGTTTCAGGACCGTTTGGGCTTCGTTTGGTTTCTGAGCGGCCGACCGAACTCGACATTGTCCGCCAAAGTGGGGAACCCGGAGTCGCTGAGATGCGGGTAGTGGATATCGAATGGGAGAACATGCCCGCCCATCTGGCATCGCTGCGCGACATCACCAATCGCACGCAGATGGAGGAAGCGATGATCCGGACCGAGAAGATGCAGGCGTTGGGTACGCTGGCGGGAGGCATTGCCCACGACTTCAATAATATTCTGCTAGCCGTCTCGGGAAATGCAAAGCTTGCCTTAAGCGACTTATCGAAAGACCATCCTGCCTACGCCAGCGTGGTGGAGATTGCCAAGGCCGGCACCCGGGCAACCGCACTTACCAAGAAGATCCTGAGTCTTAGCCGTCGCGAGGAGACCCAACGGCACGCGATTCATGTTCAATTCGTAGCTGATGAAGCGCTCTCTCTGCTGCGAGCGACTCTTCCCCCGCGCATCGAGATCCACAAAGATTTTCCTGATGGCCTGCCGCCGATTTGCGCCGGCGCATCGCAAGTCCACCAGATCATCGTAAATTTGGCTACGAATGCCGTTGATGCCATGGGCGATCGGCATGGAGTGCTGGAGATTTCAGCAGACTCAGTCCACCTGACCGCCCGCGACTAACTTCGAAGTCAACCCTAAGCCATGTACTGATTAAGAGTAGTACGGTCGGAACAAGTTCCGAGCTTGCGATCACCTTATGAGATCAAACACTTCCGGACAACTAAGCCCGCACGGAAGCAGTACTCCAAGGTAGCGAAAAAGCGAAAAAGCTTGAATTGGCGTACAACGGATCGAAGCTCGCGGCACACTTACGGCACACCTATTCCCCTTTACTTCGTGATTCTCTTCCCACCTTCGGGAGAGTGGGTCCTCCGTTTTGTAAAGCCACCAGATGTCTTACGTTTTGTGACAATCCTGACGTGGACCGTGGTGGGTTTAGAAGAGGCGACAGCGGCAGCAAACGCAGCGGGATTCAGTGCGGTGAGCACGGCAGCGGGATTCTTGTCGATTACGGTGAGCAACGTGCGCGCCGGCGCTTCTGGGGTCCTCCGCCCTCCCTCCCAATGCTTGATGGCGTCAAGGCTGAACCCAAACGTGTCAGAGAACCTGGCTTGCGTCATACCAAGTCGATTGCGGATCGCTTTCACGTCAACGTCCTGGGGCACGTGCGCCTTGAATCCTTCTTGCTCCCCAGAAAGAAAAGCCTCGACGTCGTTAAGGCCATCCATCATCTGCTCGAATTGCGTTTTCATGCTATCTCCCGCAAGTCTCGAAAATACTATCGGCCCGTTTCCTTAGAGTGTTGCGCTCCGCCATCGACAGATTTTCTTTCTCATTCTTCGCAAAAACGGTGATAAGAAAAACTGGAAATCTCTCGTTGCGCCAGATATACACACCCGTGCCCCACCGCTCTTCCCCATCCCTTTGCGTGCGATTCCGGACCTTTCGAAATCCGCCCGTTCCACGGATCAGGTCCCCACATTCCGGGTCAGCTGCAACCAGTGCCACGATGTCCGCACGCTCCTCCTCGCTAAAGAGCTAGTTGGCAATCGTGAGGTAAGTAGGCGTCTCGACAACCGTCTGCACAACTCTCTTGTACTCCATTGGACACCATGAGTCGAGTAGAGTTGTGCGCCATCGGACACCAATTGAGCCTCGGCCTTGTGGCCTGACAGGACAACAATGAAGTGTAACTATCTGATATCAAACGGTGTCCGGCCGTACGTCCCCAGATGCCTGGATGGGTGCATGGACGGTTGAACTAAGCTACCAGCCTTTTTCAGGGATGCGTACTACCGTCTTATGTCGTTTTTTTCAACAACTTAACTTTGCAGTGTGGCCCTGGTTTTGTGAACATTCTGTGACCAGCACCGATGTTCGTCTAAGCGTCGGCTTGATACCTAAGGGCTAAAGGTTCGAGAAGGTCTTGTGAACGGGGTATTTCGAAAGCGAGCGACTGCGATTTTTGTCCCACATTTTGCATATTTGACTGGCTTGGAGCATGCCCTTGCTCCAGCCAATTCCCTAAATCCTTCGCTATAAACGGCACTGGTCGGTAGCGTTCCAAAAGTTGTAGACTGTCCAGAATTATCTTGGGGTGGGGCGGGATGGAACAATCGGCCAGTTCCGTCGTAGGTCAGTCTTTACCTCTTCGTCTGCCTGCTGACCGCGCGCGGGTTTTGCTGGAGATCAATAATGCAGTTGTCTCCCACCTAGACCTCGCACAGGTACTGAAGTCCGTCTCTGCCTGTCTGCGGCGTGAAATCAAGCACGATTTTGCAGCGTTGGCCCTCTACAATCCCGAGCGTCACGAACTGCGCCTCCACGCCCTCGATTTCCCCGGCGACCCCGCGTTTCTCCAGCAGGGGCAACTGATCCCCCTCGTAGGCACGCCTGCCTCCCTCGCGTTTTCTTCGCGCAAAGCTGTCCTTCGCCACCGACCCGATTTCAACGAATTCACTGCCGACGTCATGAAGCAAGCCTACGCCCGGGGCATAAAGTCGGGGTGCGCCGTGCCTTTGATATGTCACGACAAGATTGTCGGTAGCATGGCGTTGGCCAGCTTGCGAGAAGCGGCCTTCACCGAAGACGACGTGGAGCTCCTGACTCAAATCGGGACGCAGGTCGCGATTGCTGTCGACAACGCGCAAAACTTCGAGAAGACACGCCTCGCACAACAGCAGATGGAGATGGAGCGGGACCGTTCCAGATTGCTGCTCGAGGTCAACAATGCAGTTGCGTCGCACTTGAACGTGAGCGACGTGTTGAAATCTGTCTCGCCTCGCTTACGAGAAGTGATGTCCGCCGACTCCGTGTTTATTGCACTTTGCAAGGCCGAGGACACAATAGAGATGCTGGCGCTCGATTTGGGAACGATCGAGAATGTCGCGTTCAAGGAAGGCTTGCATATTCCAATGGCGGGCACTCCGGAAGAGCAAGCTATCAGGACCGGGCGTATGGTACTGCTCAGGTCAGTTGAGGAACTCCAGAAGTTCACTTCGCCTTGGGTTCACTACGCGATAGAACATGGCTTAAAGTCGGAATACGTCAATCCTCTGATTGTTCATGGACGAACCCTGGGTGCACTAGGCGTCGCGAGTTTGCGCGAGGACGCGTTCACGCCGGATGGTGCCCGATTGCTGGCTGAGATTTCCGGACAGATTGCGATCGCAGTCGAGAATGCGCTCAACTTCCAGAAGACCCGCCGGGCCGAACAGGTGGCCAAGCATGAGCGGGACCGCTCAAAGTTGTTGCTCGACATCAACAATGCTCTCGTGTCTCATCTGGATCTGAGCGAATTGGTGCGCGCAGTTTCCAGTAGTCTGCAGCCGGTCGTTCCCAACGAGTGTGTAGCTTTGGCCATCTACGATTCGGAAACTGACAAATTGTTCGCCCAGGCCGTGAGCTCGGTGATCAGTCCCATGCCCGAGGGGATTTACTATGATCCCGAAGGTACGACCAGCGGGGCCACCTTCAAGAGCGGCCGGCCCCTGTATCTTCCGCGTCCCGACTACGAAAATTTCCCATCACCCGTAACCCATGGCTTCTTCAAGAGCGGCCTGAAGTCCTTGTATTCGATGCCGATCGCCATACATGGACGCAAGCTGGGCGTAATGTCAATCTCGAGCGTCCGTGAAGACGCTTTCACGGAGAACGATCAGGAACTGTTCCAGCAAATTGCCAACCAGGTTGCCATCGCAGCCGCGAATGCGCTTGCCGTGCGCGATCTGGAAGCGCTCAAGAACAAGTTGGCGCAGGAAAAGCTCTACCTCGAAGATGAAATTCGCAACGAGCTTAATTTCGACGAAATTGTTGGCCAAAGTCCCGCTCTCAAACAGGTCTTGAAACTGGTCGAAACCGTTGCGGCAAGCGATTCGACTGTGTTGCTGTTGGGGGAAACAGGAACGGGCAAGGAACTGATTGCACG
The DNA here is from genome assembly GCA_963799305.1 of uncultured Acidobacteriota bacterium. GTDB lineage: Bacteria > Acidobacteriota > Terriglobia > Terriglobales > Acidobacteriaceae > Acidiflorens. The sequence goes on from CAWCWX010000015.1 coordinate 453,869, forward strand.
CGCCGTGCACGAACACAGCCGGCGAAAGTCCCGCACCTTTGTGAAACTGAACTGCGCGGCGATTCCGACTGGCCTGCTCGAAAGCGAGCTGTTTGGTCATGAGAAGGGAGCATTTACCGGGGCGATTGCGCAAAAAATCGGACGCCTTGAATTGGCCGACCAGGGAACACTGTTCCTGGACGAAGTGGGTGATATTCCGGTGGAGATTCAGCCCAAGTTGTTGCGCGCTTTGCAGGAGCGTGAGTTCGAGCGCCTGGGAAGCACGCACACCAAAAAGGTCAATGTGCGCCTGGTAGCCGCTACGAATCGCGATCTGGAAAAGATGATCGAGGAACGTCAGTTTCGCGGAGACCTTTATTATCGGCTGAATGTGTTCCCGATCCACATTCCTCCGCTGCGCGAAAGACCGGAGGACATTCCGCTGCTGGTTCGCTATTTCGCTGGGAAATTTGCTCGCCAGATGCAGAAGCCCATCGATTCCATCCCGATGGAAACGATGAGCAAGCTCCAAACATGGCACTGGCCCGGGAACATCCGCGAACTGGAGAATCTGGTCGAGAGAGCGGTCATTCTGACCACCGGCTCCGCGTTACAGGTTCCATTGCCCGACATCAAGCCGTCTATGGTGAATGTTCCTGCAGTGCCGTCTTCGAGGCCTGAGGACGGATATCGGGACCACCTGATCAGAATTCTTCGCGAGACTGGGGGAATGCTCGGCGGACCCAATGGCGCGGCGGCGCGGCTCGGCATAAAGCGTACAACACTGCAATATAAGATCAAGAAGCTCGGCATTACCCGGAATCACTGGTGGCCTCCTGATCTCCAGACCTAGGAAAGCAGGCGTCCGGGAACCGCTATGAGCCCGAAACGCAAATCAGCGTTCAATGCGGTTCCAAATAGACGAACTTGAACCCTCTCATATATTGCACAAATTGCGGCTTGAAGCCCAACGATGCGTATTGTGTATCTCCGAATACGAGCTCGTCGGTTGAAGGATCAAAGTAGCGCACCAGATTCACATCATTCTTGGTAAAGGACTCCGCCACATCGTTCCGAGGCAGCAGGACGCCGGTCGGATTTAAGATCTTCAGGCTCACCCAAGGCTGTCGAGCCATCGCCCAGACCCGCCTGAACCCAATCTGTGACATTGCATCCCAGGCAGCCCGTATCGAAAACCGCGTGCACTTGGGCAACGTGCCTGAGATGACAGGTTCACGTGTCGCTTCGTCCTGGAAGGTGAACGCCAGCTCGCCCGCTTGATTAGCAATGTGGCTCCCGGCAAGGCGGGAGTTCAGGCTGAGCAGCTCGCGGTTATATGCCACAACTTGCGGAGTGCTGTTCCACAGACCATGACACAGCATCTTTGTACCGGGGTCCGTCATCAACGCCAGTAGATCAAGCGCATGGTTCGTTGGCTTACCATTCGTTCGGACTCCATTAAAGAACGAGAACTGCAACTCGTGATGTGGACCGAGACTCGCCTCCGTGAAGTTGCAGATCCATATTCCCATGAAAGTACGGCCATCGCCGTTGTCCACTGGCACAACCACTTCCTTCTTGAGAAGTTGCTGTACCGCAGACAGATCCGCGGTTCCGCCGATCAGCGCACCGTATCCGTCGTAAATGTGGTACGGAGTTGGCACCTCACCAATCGAGATCGTGGCTTTGCCGTTGAGTGGGTATTGTCGAAACAAACGATGATTTCTGGACATAGTGTTTTGTCTGTCTTACTCCGATCGTCCTTCCCTAAGGCAGCTGCCTCAGACTGAATCGGTGCAAGCGCGATGCCAACGCGGGCATGGTACAGGTTTGTGCGTCGGACACTAAACGCGACGGCAAACGCTCAACTTCGGCCGAGATCGGCCTCGGGGTGGTGCGACGAGCTTGAGGCCCCGTGCCAAATCCGCGCCGAATTCGGCATCGTGCCGAATGGTTGGGCGCGAGAATATTCGGCACGCCTGGCGCCATACGGTTGTGCACATTTCGAGAAACTCTCAGAAAATCAACCACTTTCCATGCTTTGTCACCACGAACGAAGATTGGCAGATCAGGTGCCTTATACCAGGACATGATGCCGCAATTGATCGGGATACTCGAAAAAGCTCCTCGACCGCAGTGCACGCGCGAGCAGGCACGTGAGTTGCTCGAATCGCTGCGCAACGCGTATCAGTCACTCTCGCTTGCAGAACGCAGCTTGGTGAAGGGCGTGATTGGTCGGGCATGGCACACGCAAGTCATGCAGGAGAGCCAGGAGAGGGAATGCTTCGAATCAGTGTCATGAACGAGCCGGGAATCACGCGAGTGAGGTTGGAAGGCAAACTGGCTCATGAATGGGTCGATGAAGCAAGACATGCGTGGGCCGGTCTGCCCGGAGTGAATGGCGAAAAAGAGATTGTCGTGGACCTGCTGAATGTTTCATTCGTCGACGATGCAGGTCATCAGCTGCTCGCTGAGATGCGCCATGCTGGCGCGGAACTGATGGGGTCAGGACCACTAATGTCGGCATTGATTGACGAAATCGAAGAGGCGGAGTCCGCTGAAATCCAGGGCGCCTCGGAGCAGAACTAACCGAGCAAGGTCAACGAACAGAGAGGAAAGCAAAAATGGGAGCAATACTCCAACAGGATAAGTGTACCCAAAACGATTACGTCCAGCTATTCGCAGATTCAGCAGAATCGCTTCGCTGGCTTTGCAACACCCTGACCGGTGATGAAGAACTGAGCGAGAAGGTTCTCAAGGCTGCGTTTGAGCAGTCACTCAAGGGCGCCGATTGCGTCTTTCGCGAGTGGATGGTGAATTGGGTGCGACGGCTCATTATCCAGGCTTGTATCGCGTGGGTGCGTCCCACGGGCCACAGCCTGGAAGAGTGTGTCTGCCCAAATCGCCGCGAGGGTGGCAGTGGGATCTCCGACCAGCTCGAGCTTGCGCTCGGTCAGCCATCCGATGCGCTCCAACAGAGACTCCTGCACCTCGACCCACTGCCCCGATTCGTTTTCATGCTGCGGGCGCTCGAAGGATATTCGCGGCGCGAGACAGCGCTTCTGCTCGAAATCGGAGACAGAGCGTGCGAGTCCATCTTCATCAGCGCGCTGGAGGCCGTTCAGCCCAAGTTGTACGTTCTCAGGGCCGCCGCACTGGGTCCGGAGCTCGTGGCGATATAGGAATGGGATCCAAAGAACAACGATCACTCCAGAGAGGAACAATCATGAAAGCAATCCGCGATTATCAGATGGGCGTTCAAGACAGGACGGGCGTCCCTGCGAGACATCGTTCCGCAGCACAATTCGCGATAGCAGTGTTAGCTCCGATCATCTTGCTTCCCTTGTGCGTCGCCCAGGAGATCAACTCGCAAGCTCCGAGGGCGACCGAGTCTGCGCTGTCGCATGCTGATCGGGACAAAGTCATCTACGTGAGCGACTTTGATCTGGATGCCGCCAACTTCAAACAGGACAAAGGTGGGATTACCGGCAAAGGATACCTGCTACCGGCTCCGCCAAAAACTCCATTGAAAAGAAAGCGCCAGGATCCTGCTGCGGCAGCGAGCAATTTGATTCGCTTGATGTCCGAAAGCCTGGCAGCAGATTTGCAGAAAGCCGGCTTCAAGGCTCAGAGGTTGGCGTCCACGGAGTTCCAAACCGACCGACGGTCTGCTGGTGAGCGGCGTGTTCACCGAGTTGAGTGAGGGAAACCAGATGCGACGCGCTCTACTCGGCTTCGGTTCTGGGAAGTCAAAGATGGAGCTCTACGTGATGGTGGCGGACGCCTCCTCTGCCGGGCACCCTCTCTACGAAACGTCAGCGCAAAAGAGCAATGGGAAAGGGCCAGGAACCGTAATCGCACTGAACCCCTATGCGGGAGCGGCCGGGTTTGTTGTGAAGTTCGGAATGACAAAGAATGCTCCCGAGAAGATGGTCAAACAAACCGCGTCGAAGATCGCAACGGAATTGGCGAAGCAGCTAAATGCCGTTTCCTTGATGGCGACTGAGCAAGAGCCCAACAAATAGTGACGAGGTCATTTATGAAAAAGGAAATTGCAATCCTTGCAGCGCTCCTCATGGTTGGCAGCTTCACCGCAGCGTTTGCCTGGAAGAGTCGTGGGGACAATGCACTAACCGCTTCTGGCACTCTCGAAGCACGCAATATCAGCTATTGGCTCCAAGGTCGGCGGGCGCATAACTCAGGTTTTGGTCCGCGAAGGAGACCAAGTAGAGCCAAATCAACTGCTGGTGGTGTTCGACAGCGCGGAACTCGAAGGGCAACTTCTGCAGGCGCAGGGGCGAGTCGAGGCAGCACGCGCAAACCTGGCCAAGATGCTGCGCGGATCACGTCCGGAGGAAATTGCCGAGGCCAACGCTGCCTCCGAAGGATATCGCGAGGCTGAACTGGCGCAGTCGCAAGCCGATCTGGAGAGGGCGCGCACCGAGGAGGCGAATGCCGACCGCGAACTGAAGCGCACTGAGATCCTGACAGAGAGCGGTGCCACCTCCCAACAGGCGCTCGACAACGCTCGTGATCGAGCCCGGGCAGCCCATGCTCTGGTGAGCGCGCAAACAAATGCCGTTGCTGCCGCTGAAGGCAGATTGAAAGCCGCCAAAGCGGTTGCGGACAAGACGCAACATGGATTTCGAACAGAGGATATTGCAGCTGCTCGCGCGGAACTCACTCTGGCGGAAGGGCAACTGAAGGAAACCGAAGCCCATTGGGCCGAGCGCGAGGTGAGGGCGCCAGCGGCTGCGGTGGTCGAAACGATGGATCTTCGACCTGGAGATCTGCTTCCTGCGAATTCCCCCGTGGCGCAATTGCTCGAAGCCGACCAGCTTTATCTCATGGTCTATGTGCCCGAAACCCAAATCGGGAGCGTGCAGGTCCGCAAACCGGCACAGGTCCAGGTCGATGCGTTCCCGGGGAAAACGTTCCAGGCCCACGTAGAGCAGATTCGGCAGCAGTCCGAGTTCCTGCCGCGCAATGTGCAAACCAAGGAAGAGCGGGTTCACCAGGTGATCGGCGTGAAGCTGCGGGTTGAGAATCGCGACAATCTGTTACGCGCCGGTGTGAGCGCAGATGTGCAATTCGCCTCGGAGGCACGGTAATGCTGGCGATTGAAACAAGAAATCTCACGCGGCGCTTTGGCGACTTCGTCGCAGTCAATCAGGCCTCAATAAGAGTTGAGAAGGGCGAAGTCTTCGGATTTCTCGGGCCGAACGGCAGCGGCAAGACCACGGTGATCAAGATGTTGACCGGAATTCTGCCAATCACCGAAGGTGAAGCCTGGATTGAAGGTCTCGATGTGCGGACCCAAAGCGGCACAGTTCGTGAACGGATCGGCTACATGAGCCAGAAATTCAGCCTGTACGACGACCTCACCGTACTAGAGAACCTTCGCTTCTATGGGCGAGCCTATCAATTGAGGGGAAAGGCCTTGGACAAGAAGATCGAGGAAACAATCACGGCGAACAAGCTCGAGAACTACGTGGAGCGGCTGGCAGGCCGCCTCTCTGGAGGCTGGAAGCAACGGTTGGCACTGGGCTGCGCCTTGATGCATGAACCCACCGTGCTGTTTCTCGACGAGCCGACGGCGGGCATCGATCCGGTTGCACGGCGTCAGCTCTGGGATCTGTTGTTTCAGCTTTCAGGAAAAGGGATCACTTTCTTCGTGACCACGCACTACATGGACGAAGCCGAGCGATGCAGCCACCTCGCCTACATCTACTACGGCGAATTGATTGCCGACGGCACTCCTGATTCGCTGCGATCGTTGCCGGAAGTAAACCCGCCTGGCATGCACCGTTTCGAGATCTCGGCTCCTGCTATCACGACGGCGTTACGTAAAGCGCAAGAAATGGCTCTCTTCAAGAGCGCCACGATTTTCGGACGTTCGATCCATGCACTGGTAGACGAGTCGGTTGGGCAGCAGGAACTGGAGCATGAGATGCGTCGCTGCGGGATCGACATTGAAGAGATTCGTCCGCTGATTCCGACGCTTGAGGATGCGTTCGTCGAGTTGAGCCAGCGTCGGCAGATGCAGATGGAGGCAGCGTGAAGAATCCGATTCAGGGAATGGGAGCCATCTTCTACAAGGAAGTACGGCACATGCGTCGAGACCCGATGGCCTTTCTGTTTGCCTTTGTGATGCCCGTACTCCAGTTGGTGATTCTCGGCGCCGCAATTGATACGAACATCCGGCAGGTTCGGACCGCGGTATATGACGCGAGCGGCAGTTCGATGATGACCGAGGTTTCCGGCAGTTCTGAGAGTCGCGCTTTCATCGACCGGTTGCGTCATTCCGATACATTCCAGGTCTACAAATACGTTCACAGCGATGCCGAACTGAACGAAGAGATGATTTCAGGGCGAGCCAGTGTTGGGGTGAAGATCCCCATCGATTTTGATCGCAATCTGCTAAAAGGCAACCAAGCCCAAGTCTTGGTCATGGTGGATGGTTCCGACTCGAACGTTGCGGGTCAGGCTGTGAACGTATCCAGCTCAATCGGGTTGGATGAATCATTACGCCGCATGCTGAATCCTGGCCAGAAGAATCCGATCGAGATACGGCCCAACGTGATGTTCAACCCCGCGTCACGTTCTCCCAATTTCCTGCTGCCAGGAATGATGGCGATTCTCTTGCTGCTGGTCACAGTGATGCTAACGGCGTTCTCGATCGTGCGGGAGAAAGAGCGAGGCACGATCGAACAGCTCCTGGTAACGCCGGTACGGCCGCTGGGATTGATGTTGGGCAAGATTCTGCCGTACTTCGTCACCGGAATCGTAGAGTTGGCAATTCTTCTCGCCTTCATGCGGTTCGTATTTCAGATCCCTATGCACGGCAACGTGCTGGTGCTCGGGCTGCTGACAACTGGCTATTTGTTCGTCAACCTGGCGATCGGAGTTCTGGTTTCGAGCAAAGCGAACTCGCAGGCGGAAGCTCTGCAGTTCTGCCTGGTGGTCATGCTCCTAAGCATCTTTCTGTCGGGGTTCATGTTCCCGCGCGAGACGATGCCGCTCTGGGCCTATGCATTCAGCTACGTTGTGCCGGCGACCTACATGATCAAGATCACCCGTGGAGTCATTCTGCGCGGAGCCGGATTGGAGCAGTTGTGGTTCAACGGAGTGGTTCTGCTCGCAATGGGGGTAGGCCTATTGCTAGCCGCAGCACACCGATTCAAAAAGATGACTGTTTGAGCGAACGGACAGGAAAAGAATATGCGTAAACACAAACTGGACATGAGTTGTTCTCGTCTTCGATCGGAAGTCAGACGGTTGCGCTGGGCACTACTTTTCGTGGTAGTCAACGCGTTTTGCTCGGGGCAGGAGCTTCCGCCGTCTCGCATGCTTACGTTGGACGACGCAATCCGGCTGGCGGTCGCCAATAACCGGTCACTGAAGGTCGCGAGCCTTGAAGTTGACAAGTCGAAATGGCAGGTCGCTGAGCTCAAGACCAAGCGCCTGCCATCATTCAGCGGCAGCGTACTTGGATCCCAGCTTCTGAATGAGGTCAGTTTTAACTTTCCGGCAGGAGCGTTGGGCACCATTCCGGGAGTAGGCCCATTTCCCACGACCGACACACAAATTACGACTCCACGTCAGCCGATCGCGTATGTCATGAGCCAGGCGACGCAGCCGCTCTCTCAACTCTACAAAATAAATCTCGGCGTACGGGCCCAAGAGCTGAGCGCGAAGATAGCGGGCGAGAAAGCGCGGGCGGAACGTCAGAACTTAGTAAAGGATGTCAAGCAGGCCTATTACGCAGTTCTGCAGTCGGAGAGCGAGTTGGAAGCCGCTGAAGCAAATGTGAAGGAGTATCAGGAACTGGATCGTGTAGTCCTACAGCGAGTCTCGCAAGAGGCAGCGCTCAAGTCCGACAGCCTGGACGTGAAAGCGAAATTCGCGAATGAAAAGTACAAGCTGGTTCAATTGCGGAATACCCTCGACTCCCGGAAGGAGTACCTCAACAACCTTCTCGGCCGCGACATCCGCACCGATTTCGAAACAGAAAAGGTTCCCGTCACGTCGTTCGAAGAAGTCGATGTGAGGTTGGCGCAGAGCCGCGCGCTGGCACAACGTCCTGAGGTCAAGCAAGCCGAGCTCAGCATGCGCCAGGCTGAGTATGACCGCCGCATGGCTAAGGCGGATTACATTCCCGATGTTGGCATTGCCTTCAACTATGCCTCCAATTTCAACATCGACGTTCTTCCCAGGAATATGACGAGTATCGGCTTCGAGTTGAAATGGGAACCTTGGGACTGGGGCCGCCGCAAGGACATCGTCAACCAGAAGAAGGTCACTGAAACGCAGGCACAGGCACAGTTACACGATGTACAAGCCCGAGTCTTGATGGACGTAAATACACGCTTCCGCAAGCTGGAAGAATCTCGAATGCTCATTTCGGTCACACAGGCGGAACGCGACGCAGCACAACAGCGACTTCGGGAAGTGACCAACAAGTATGAACAGCAGGCAGTCCTGCTGAGCGATGTACTGCGGCAGCAGGCATCAACTGCAGGCGCAAGCGACGACTACCAGCAGGCAATACTGGGCTTCTGGTCGGCAAAGAGCGAATTCGAGAAGTCATTGGGAGAAGACTAATGATCACCACAGCAAAAGTTTGTTTCTTACAGATTACCGCAGTAGTTTTCGCAGCATTGTGCGCCATCAGCCAGACCGGTTGCACTCATGCGGAATCGGAGCCGCGGGCGCTAACTCCCGTCCGAACGGCTGAAGTGCAGACGGTCTCTACTGGCAGCGAGACCCGCTATTCCGCCAACATCGTGCCTAATGCACAGGTGGATCTGGCGTTCAAGTCGGGCGGGTACGTCGTCAGTATCCGCCAGGTGCGCGGCGCCGATGGCCGCAGGCGCAACATGGATACGGGCGATTGGGTCACTCGTGGCACGGTACTGGCGGTAGTGCGGCAGCAGGACTACACCGACCGCCGCGAGCAGGCCCAGGCCCAGTTGGCGCGCGCACAGGCGGACTACGAACATGCCAAGCTCACATTCGAACGCACGTCGAATCTCTATGCTACGCAAAGCGCCACAAAGCCAGAATTCGACGAGGCGAAAGCACAATACGACAGTTCGGTTGCTGGGCTAAGCAACGCCAAAGCGTCACTCGCGGAATCTCAAACGGCTCTCAACGACTCCTCGCTCCGCGCGCCGTTTGATGGCTGGATCATCCGACGCAACGTCGATATCGGTGCGTTAGTGGGTCCGACCCCTTCTGCGTTCACGATCGCCGACACACATTCGGTTCGGGCCGTCTTCGGAGTCCCCGACAATGCTATCGGACGGATAAAGCTGGGACAGCGGCAGGCAATTACCACGGACGCTCTTCCTGGCGAGTTTTCGGGCCGTGTCAGTGCGATTTCTCCGGCAGCGGATCCCAAGAGTCGCGTGTACTCCGTGGAAGTGACCGTTCCCAACCCTCACAACCAGTTGAAGTCGGGAATGATTGCTTCGCTGGCTTTGGGCGGCGAGATCCTGCCGACCAACGTACTTGCAGTTCCATTGAGCGCGGTAATTCGGGACCCGCAGAACCCACAAGCCTTCGCCGTACTGGTGACTGACGGAACAGGAGATCCAGTGATCGTCCGAAGCCGCACAGTGGATCTGGGTGACGCTTACGGGAACATGATTCAGGTTCTTGGTGGGATTAAGGCTGGAGAACGCGTCGTTACAGCGGGATCAACACTTGTGAAAAGCGGCGACAAAGTACGCGTAATGCAGTGAGGCGTACCGCCGGTGCGTCAATTTCATAAACGAGAAAACTAAATGGTACACAAATCAGATAGCGAAATCATCCAGCACACCCACAATACGGCGCGATTCTTTGTCGAGCATCGCCAGGTCGCTCTGGTCCTGTTGCTAGGCACCTTTCTGTGGGGCTGGTTTGGCTACTCCAAAATGCCCAAGCGTAAGGACCCCGTTATTCCAGTCAGGGTCGCCGTGGCTTCGTGTAAGTGGCCCGGCGCATCGGCGGAAGATATCGAGCAACTCGTCACACGACCGATTGAACAGGCCATGGCGCAAAATCAGGCGGTGAAGCCGCCGAGCGGATCCGACTACGGTGTTCGCTCGCTGAGTTTCCCGAACTTCGCACTCGTGTTTGTCCAGCTCGATGAGAATGTGAAGGACACAAGGAAAGAGCTGAACGATATCAATCTGCGGCTTAATGAACTGAGCAATCAGTTACCGAAAGGCGCAGGTCCAATTCAATTCAACAGTAACTTCGGCGACACGGCTGCGCTCATGCTCACGGTCGCGAGCCCTCGGGTGAGTGACATAGAGGTTGCTTTGCGTGCGCGTACCGTCAAGAGATCGATCGAGCAGCTGCGCGACTCGTTGCCGAAGAATGCAACCCAGCCCCGCATCAGCGTTGTGCTTTCATTTCCTCAGTCGGTGGCGGCGGACGAAGTGAAGGCCTCATTTCAGTTGGTGGAGCGACTCGGGATCCAGCAAGGGGCTTTCCAGGACTCCCATCTCTTCGAGGGCCCGGGCTTCATCGGGATCGACGTGAACTCCAAACTGGATGATGCGGAGCTTCTCGCCTGGGGGGACCGTTTGGCTGGTGAACGCTTTCATCGCTCAGAGATTCATCCCGACTCCTGGCGGCCGGCATTCATCCGGGACTCGAAAGAGACTGAGGCCAAGTTGTCCGCAGTAGCAGGCGAGAAATACTCCTATCGAGAGCTCGACGATTTTACGGCACTGATTCAACGGACACTGCAGGGCACGCCGGAGGTATCTAAGGTGGACCGGAGTGGCGTTCTCGCGGAAAGAGTCTATCTGGACTACTCGCAGCAACGACTCGCGGAGTACGGCGTACAGGCCTCCGATTTGAGCAAAGTTCTCGCGGCGCGGAATAGCACGCTGCCGGGCGGCGTCCTCGAAGTGGACAACAAGAATGTGACGCTCAATCCCTCCGGCAAGTTCGATAACGCGAAGTCGATTGGCGACGTCATCATTGGAAGCGCAGCCACTGCTTCCAATGCCCCGGTTTACCTGCGCGACCTCGTCGACATCACGCGCGCTTACGACAGTCCGGCGCGCTACTTGAACTACTTCACCCGGCAGGAGAAAGATGGTTCCTGGCACAGGAGTCGTGCGATCACGCTCGCTGTACAAATGCGCGACGGGCTACAGATAGCTCAGTTTGGCAAAAGCGTGGACGAAAAACTCGCTGCGGTCCGCAATTACTTGCCCGAGGATCTCATCATCACGCGGACGTCCGACCAGCCACTACAGGTGAAAGAGAATATCGACCTGTTCATGGGAGCTCTCTACGAGGCTATCTTGTTGGTGGTTATCGTTTCGTTGGTTGGATTCTGGGAGTGGCGCTCTGCCGTTCTAATGGCCATCTCCATTCCAATCACTCTCGCCATGACGTTCGGTTTCATGTGGGTGCTCGGCATCGACATTCAACAAGTTTCAGTTGCGACATTGATCATCGCTTTGGGCCTGCTGGTCGACGATCCGGTGGTTGCGGGCGACTCGATCAAGCGAGGCTTGGCTGAGGGACAGCCCAATCTCGTCGCTTCATGGCTGGGCCCGACCAAACTGGCCACAGCGATTATGTTCGCCACTGTCACCAACATCGCTGCTTATATCCCCTTCCTCATGTTGACAGGCACCATGGGCGAATTTCTCTACAGCCTGCCCATCGTGATGACGTGTTCGCTGGTGGCGTCACGCCTGGCCTCGATGACCTTTGTGCCCCTGCTCGGCTATTACCTGCTCCGCCCGAATAAGAAGGCGGAGAAGCCCATAGAAGTACGGCGCACTACTGGATTCACGGGCTGGTACGCGCGAACCGCAAAGACTGCGATGGAACATCGCTGGAAGGTTTTTGCTGGTTCGCTGGCCTTCCTCGCGCTGGGTGTCTTCTTCATGTCGCAACTGAAGACATCATTTATGCCGGAAGACGTGCAGTACTGGTCCTATGTTGACGTCTGGCTCCCCAACGACACAAATCTTGATACTACGAACCAAACAGCTCAGGAGATCGAACAGATAGTCCGTATGGAGGCCGAGAAATTCGCGAAAGACCGGGCTGGCAAGGACGGGAAACCAGAGCATTTTCTGAAATACGTCACCACATTCGTGGGTGGAGGCGGACCACGATTCTGGTTTTCAGTTTCGCCGCAACTGCAGCAATTGAACTACGCACAAATCATCTTGGAGGTTACAGACAAGGAAATTACACCCGAATTTGTGAAGCACTTGCAGCCCATCATGTCGGCGAATATTCCTGGCGCGCGAGTCGATGTGCGTCAGCTGCAGTACGCCGCCATCGACTTTCCCGTCGACATTCTCATCGCCAACAACGCTGATGTCAGTGCGGCACAGTCCGCCGAAGACATTCGCACGTTGCGCCGTTTGGCTGGACAGCTAGAAGACGTCTTCCGCTCATTGCCCAACACGGCGGGTGTGCGTGACGACTGGGACACCGAAAGTTCGGGAGTGAAGCTGATCATCGATCCTGACCGCGCGAACCTGGCGGGCATCACGAACCAGGACGTTGCGTCATCCTCAACCTCCGCGATCAGCGGTCATCAGCTGACAACGTTACAAGAGGGCAATAAGGAGATTCCCGTCGTTGGTCGCCTGAAGGTGGAAGAACGCGCCCAGCTTTCCGACATCCAGAACCTTTATGTGTACTCATCACAAGGCACATCAAAGATTCCTCTGGCGCAGGTCTCGAAAATCGAACACTCGATGCAGACCGACCGCATCGTCCGTCTCGACCATTTCCGCACGATTTCGGTTCGGTGTTTTCCGAGGCCAGGCGTTCTTTCCTCTGAGGTGCTAAAAGCAGCAGGACCGAAGCTCGCCGAATTCGAAAAGAATCTTCCGCCTGGTTACAAAATCCGAATGGGCGGCGACTACTATCAACAACATCGGGGATTCGGAGAACTGGGCGTTGTCATGGCGGCTTCAGTGTTCCTGATCTTCCTTGCACTGGTCCTTCAATTCAACAACGCGGTCAAGCCATTCCTAGTGTTCGCAGCTGCTCCCTATGGCATCGTCGGCGCCGTCGCAGCACTCTGGATCATGGGCACGCCGTTCGGGTTCATGGCCTTTCTAGGAGTCGCCAGCTTAATCGGCGTCATCGTCAGCCACGTCATCGTTCTTTTCGATTTCATTGAAGAGAAGCACGAAGAAGGCGAACCGTTTGAAGAAGCCGTTATCGATGCCGGCATCGTTCGTTTGCGCCCCGTCATGATCACGGTAGGAGCGACGGTACTAGCGCTATTCCCACTAGCCCTGCACGGTGGTCCACTCTGGCAGCCTCTGTGTTACACGCAGATTGGCGGACTTTGCGTGGCAACATTCATCACGCTGCTGCTGGTGCCGGTGCTATACGCCATCTTCGTTCTCGACCTAAAGATACTGAAGTGGGAAACCAAGCAAAAGACTCCGCTGGTTACAGCGGCGATTGCGGCGGACTGAAACGAAGCTAACCGCCCTTTACTCCGGGGATTATCCGGACCGCGACCATAGTGTGTCTGCTGAACGCACACCACAGCAAACAACAACGTAGAACTGTCTGGAGGAATGAAGTCATGAATCAGATATGGAAGACAACCCTTGGAACCGTACTTGGAGCGCTTCTCATCGGCGCAGCCGCAGCCCAAGTGCCGGTCAGCAAGCTAATGGAGACCATGGCGGCCAACAACAAGCAACTCCGGCAGTACACCTACAAACAGAGGGCTGAGACGTACCACGAGGGCGCGCTCAAGAACACCAGGGTGGACGAAATCCACTACAACGTCGCTGGTGAGCGCGTCAGTATTCCCCTCGACCAGCGCCAGACCCAGTCTGAGGCGCCTCGACGCGGACCTGGCCATCGCCTTGTCGCCAAGAAGATGGAGGAAGAGCAAGAAAAGATGCGGGACTACGTCGAGCGCCTGACAGCGCTGGCCAGTCGCTATCCCGGCCCCGATCAAGCCAGACTCCAGGAAGCGATCTCGAAAGCCGAAGTCACGACAGGCGGCGGGAGCAGCCAAGTGCGCATTCGTATGCGCGACTACGTAAAACCGGGAGATTCGATGACCATGATCTTCGACCCTGCGACGAAACGCCCGGTGAAAACGGAAATCAACACGTTTCTCGATGACGGCCCGGTCTCGATCGTGATTGCTTTCGATCAGCTTCGCGATGGTCCCGACTATCCAGGCAAGATCGTCATGAGTTCCATCACGAAGCAACTTGAAATTCGCGTATTCACGTACGAATACCGGCTGTAGGCCAATGAAAAGGAAATTACCGACATGAGGCAAACTTCCTTGAGATCTATCACCTTGATGATCCTTCTCTGTTCCTCCGCAAGCCTGATAGCCCAGGAGGTCAAGTACAACTACGACCGTGAAACCGACTTTGCTGCCTACAGGTCATATCGCTGGACCGGGCGGGAAAGAACCGCTCCCGATCCATTAGTCGACCAGGATATTCGGCGTGCGATTGATGCTCAGTTGGCTCAGAAGGGCCTACAAAAGAGCGAGAACGACGGCGATCTCTACATTGACTACCAGACCGCAGTCGACCACGAAAGGCAAGTCGACGCCTGGACCATGGGTCCACGCTGGTCAGGGATGGTGCGCGCGACAACCTCCAGCGTCGACGTTGGAACTCTGGTCCTCAGCATCTACGATCCGGCCAGAAAACAACTGGTATGGCGAGGAAGCGTAGCCAAGACGCTGAACCCCGGAACAAATCCTGACAAGAACTACAGGAACCTCGAGAAGGCGATCGCAAAGCTGCTCAAGAATTATCCGCCGAAAACGGCCAAGTAAGGCAAACAGGTGCAACATGCGTACCTCACATCGATTGTCAATTGCGCTCGTACTCTTGACCATGGTCCCTGGCGTCTGTGCGCAGACTCCGGCGACTACTAAGGGTGGCAGCCGCCCCAAGCCTCCCGCAGAAAATACGGCTGCACGTATCAGCGCATTGGGGGACCTGGACCGTGCTATGGACGATCTTGCTGAGCGGGTTCTGCCCGCCATCGTCCAGATCTCGGTTAGCGGATTCGGGCCGTCCCGCGAGCGAAGCGGGAGTGAAAACGTCATTGAGCGGCAACGCGGGGTTGGGTCGGGAGTGATCGTCGATCCAGTCGGTTACATCATCACCAATGTACATGTCGTAACCGGTGCGCAACGGATCGCCATTTCTCCGCACGACAACCTCGACCATCGCTCGGGCCAGGTCGTCGGCCCGAATCACCCCGTTCGGGAAGAGCGCCCGAAACACCGGGTAGATCGCGCGCATAAGCCGGTAGCTGAAATTCGGTTCCTTCCGTGGCCTTACGGGGTAGATGTAGGCCGGTCGGAAGATGTAAACGCTGGGGAAACCTGCCGCCATCAGCGCATTTTCGGCCTGCCCCTTATATCGCGCTTAGGTAATGCGACTTCGTCCTGTCGGGTCGGAGACACGAAGGAAAGCGGGCCTTCCGGAAAAACTGGTGCTTTACTGCGGGCGCCACGATTTTGGCACCATGGTCGCCAGTCGGACGGGCAACCTGAAGGCGGTGATGAAGGTGATGGGTCACAAGGATGTCAAAACCGCGATGAAGTACCAACATCCGGAAATCGACATTGTTCGCGCCGCTCTGAATTCAGGCTGGAGTAGCGACGCAATTGGCGTCGTAGTGCGTAGCCGGGAAAAGTTACGGCACACTTTACGGCACACCCAAAAATGGCATCCCGGTAAGTTGTTGAAAAGATGGTGAGCGCGGAAGGAATCGAACCTTCAACCTACTGATTAAGAGTCAGTTGCTCTGCCAATTGAGCTACGCGCCCATTGCGAATGGGATGGCTGGGGCAAACTTGGATTATAGCATTTGCGACTGTGCCCTTCCGGGCCTGCCTGTGCCTTCCTGTTGGGGCAACTTTCTTTCGCGCTCTGGGTTAGGTTGTGTCGGGAGAAAGCTTATGTCTGGGAACAGGTCTGTCCGGCTGGCATTATTTTTCGGAATTGCATGCTCGTTGGGGCTCGCACAGATTTCTACTCCGCTGCCGCCTACGCGCAAGAATTCGACGCGCGAAAATCGAACCGGCGTGGACACTCCTCCGCTGGGCGTGCCCAGTCCTTCGGGTGGTGCGGGCGGCGTGAAGGTTCCCGGGCGCCCGGGTACGCGGTCCACGACCAATCGGCGGGAGCCTTGCTGGGAGGTGGCTGGAATTTCAAAGGCCACGATGGAACAACGCCGGGCGCTCTCGCTGCGGTCGCGGCAGGAAGTGGAGGGAATGTGCGCTGACGCAGCGCTGTCAGAGGCGCAAAAGCTGGCTCGCATCCGTGAGATTCACCAGCAGGAACGTCAGCAGATTGACGGTCTGATTTCGCCGGCGCAGCGGGAAGCAATGCATGCCTGTCAGCAGGAACGGGGCGGAGGGATGGGAGGCGGCGGCGGAGGCGAGGGCCCTTGCGGCATCCGTTCCGCGGCTGGCAAACATCGACTCCCAGCCGTGCCTCTGGAAGACATTCCCAAAGATTGAAAGTTCTTGCGAGGACAGGAATCCCGCCCTGACCGCGGGATTTTGTTGCTTACGCGGACGCCGCTTCTCTGTGCTCTCGTACCGTCGTCTTGGAGCCAGCCACCGGCTTGCGCATCGGCACAACGTCCTCCGACACCATAATCCGCTGTTCAATCCTGCCGATGACTGGCGCGCCAGGGGCGCCCATTGCGGGCATGGATGCGAAACCGTTCTCTTCACACGCCCGCTCTACGATTCGTTGTTCTCGCGGACTCAACACCTGAGGTGGCAACGAAGGAAAGTTGCGAAACATCCACAGCAGATACGCCCTTTGCTTGAAGTTCAAACGCACAAATCTTGGGCCGATCGACGTGTCGACCTGGAGCACGCCTTCGGCGAGTTTATCAATCCACATGACCTAGCCTACCTGGGAAGAAGGTCAACCTCTAAGGGGCGCCATTATTGCACCAAACACTGAGCAATGGGAAGGGAATCTTGAAAATAATTCGTGCGGGGGGAAGGGTAGTGGTTGGTGGTTAGTGATTTGTGGTTAGTTTCATGACTGGGGAACGACGAGCGGGAAGCTTCGCTAGACGTGGGTTCTCAATGGCAGAGCGCCGTCGTTGACTGTGTCTAACCACTAACCACCAATCACTCACCACTGATTTGCGGCAGCAGTTCGATTCGGTCCAGGGTGGCGGCGATCCCGATGCCTTTTCCGCCAGCCTGCTCTACCCGCACTACGGAGGCTTGGCACAGTGCCCATCCTCCCGCGCCCACTCCGAGGCTGGGTGGCAGCATGACGACCAGTTCCAGTTTCGAGCCCGCCGTCAGCCCTGCTTCAGAATAGAGGAAAATGCCGTTGGAACTGAGGTCGCGGGTGAGGCCAGGGGTCTCGGTCCCATCGGAGTTCCGTAGTTTGACTGGCGTTTGTACCGGTACACGCTGGCCAGACCGCCGCTCAGATCGTTCGGTTGTCATAGAGAGTGGGGCGAAGATCGCCGGGCAAAAGATTGCATCCGCAGTGTACCTCGGCGGAGCGTCATTTGAGACTCGGACTACCGTACCGCCACTGGTTCCGGCGCCGGCGCCGTCTTCGTCGGCATCGCTCCCGCAGCCAGCGCCTCTTCCAGACTCGGCAGATTCATGGTGCGAACCCGATTTTCGGTCGCCTGGCTCTTGTCGACGTCTCCAGTTTCCTTGTAAGCCCGTGCCAGCAACAGCAGCGTTTCCGGGTTGTCCTGGTCTTCCTCCAATTCAGCGATCGCGTCTTTGAAGTTGCCTTTGGCCGCCAGCATTTCTCCGGCGGCGCCGTGCCAGCATTGCTGAATCATATGATCGCGATTTTCGGCCGCCAATTTCTCCAACTGGTTGAAGGCAGCCTGCGCCGCTTCGGGCTGGCCGGCCTGAACCAGCCGGGCGGCCCGCAGTCGCAGGATGCGCGCCCGCTCTTCGTCACGCTCGAAAGCGGCCAGATTCTGGCGATGGGTCAGCGCGTCTTCAGCCGACGCCAGCCGCTCCAATGCCTGTTTATCGTCCGCTGCGTACTGCGCCATGCGTCGCAAAGCCTGTGCTTCCTGTAGTTCATAGGACTGGCTGTGCGCCTCCACGGAAATCCGCCACAAATCGCGATCCGCTTCGACGTAATTTTTCTCTCGTACCCAGGTGATCGCCTTCTGCATCCGGTAATCGAAGCGGTTGGCCGGATCGGGCTCGTTAGCAATGGCCTTATCGTACTCCTGGCGTGCCCGTTCCTGATCGCCCATAAGGGCGTAGGTGTCCGCCAAACCGACCTGCGAGGTGTTGAAACTCGCGTCAATCTTCAGCGCGGCGCGATAGTGTTCCAGCGCATCGTCGAACCGCCCGGCCGTGCGCAGGACTTCACCATAGGAGTCCTGGGGATTCGGCTCCTTCGGCAAAAGCGCCGCATAGTGATCCATATCCTCCAAAGCCTCGCCGAACTCACGATCGCGCGCGTGCAGATAGGCCAGATTGTTCAGCGCGGGAGCGAAGTCCGGATCGACGTCAAGTGCCTTATGCAGCAGGTGATGCGCCTGCTCATTGCCCTCCACCCCCATCAGCCAATTTGCGGCGAGGTAGAGCACGTGCTTGTCCCGCGGAAACATTGCGACCATATCGTTCATCGCCGCGATTCCGTCGAGGAAATTTCCTTCCTGCGTCGTGGCGATCCAGCGGATCATCAGCTTCTCGCCCGGCGACGCCTTGGCTGCTAGCTCTTTGGCCTGTTCCCGTGCGCTGCGGGCCCCTTCGGGATCGCGGCTGTTCATCGCCACCATGGCAAATGCCACCGCAAATTGCGGATCCTCTTTCGCGGCGGCCCGCCATCCGATGGTCGCCCGGCCCAGGTACAAGAGCTCATAATCCTGGAGCGCCCGCTGATAGAGATCCCGCGCCTTGACCGATTTGGTAGTCAGCGGCATCGACTTTACGGGCAGGGACTTGCCCCTGCCTTTGGCTTTTTTGGCAGCTGACTCATGGCCTTCGTGCGCCACCGCCAGCTGTCCCGCCAAAAGGCAAATCACTGCCACCAGCAACGCTGAAATTTTCCGCAGCATAGCCCTCTCGCTCGCTCAGATTGGGGGGAGATCACTGTGAGCGTAGCATTTAGCCGGTACGTCCAAAAGGACACCGGAGGTCAGCAGGGGGGTAGCACCTCCGGGCGCAGGTTATCAGGGCCGGTGGACGTAGCCATTTAGTGGGGTTGTCAAGGACAGCTCTTGAAGACCAGGTACCGAAGAAAAGCCCCTCCCGCGCGGACGAGAGGGGCTGTACCGCAACTCCGCCTAGAAAGTAATCTTCGCCACAAACTGTACACCGCGCGGGCCGCCGCTCCCGAGGAAAGGGTTGCCGATGCCGACGTCGCCGGTGGCAGTCAGTGAGTAGTAGCCCTCTTGCTGTCCGCCAAGGTTTCCGCTCGCGATGGGATTGCCGGCGTCGGCTATAAATGCCGGCAGAATCGGGTTGGAAAAATTCGGGTGGTTCAGCAAATTGAAAAACTCAGCGCGGAGAAGCAGGTTGACTTTCTCCGTGATTGCGGTGTTTTTCGAGATCGAGAAATTAAACTCCTTGAATGTCGGGCCGCGGAGCGAATTGCGTCCCAGGTTGCCGAAGTGCCGCGTGCCGGGAATGCAATTCGATTCGTCGGAGGTGCCATCGTTCGCCGTATTTCCCCAAGTACAGGGCGCCGCGAATGAACTTAGATTCAGGAAATTGTCCGGCAGACTTCCATAGTGAATGGGCGCGATCACGTCGGGCCGGTCAAATCCCTGACCCGCTCCTGAGTAGTCTCCTTCGAAATTATAGTTGAGATGAAACGGTTGTCCGTCCTGAAGGCTGAGAACGCCGTCGATACCCCAGCCGTTCTTGAGCTTCGCCATGCTGCCGCCCCACTTGGGCAATTCATACGCGAAGTTCCAGGTGAGACGCCGGCGAATATCAAAGCTGGAATTGCCGCGATCCAGACGGGACGGTGCTGCGCTGTTTTGCGGCTGCGCCTGATTGGGGGTGAAGTCCTCGCTGTCGCTGGCGTCGTCGATGGCATGCGACCAGACAAAGTTCAACTGCGAAGTTAAACCGTGCCAATTGCTTGTCCGTAAACTGGTTTGGAGCGCGTGATAAATCGAACTGGCAGCGGACTCCTCCTGATTGATATAAAACGGCAAAGCGTCCGGAAACTGGCGGGGCACGCCATAACTGCTCACACATTCGCAATCCAGATCGGCTGCCGTGATCTGGGCCTGGCTGGGCTGGTTGAGGTCGCGGAAGCGAAACAACTTCGTTCCTTTGGTTCCCACATATCCGACTTGCAAAACTGTTTTCGCGCCCAGTGCCTGCTGGACGTTAAGAACAAAATTCTGCACGTAAGGAGTTCGCATCTTCGGGTCGGCCCCGAAGAATTCACCGTTCGGAGCCGCGCCGGCTGTGTCGTAGACTGGCCCGTTCGGATCAAGAGGTAGAAGATTGCCATCCGTATCCGTGCTTAAACTCAACGATGAAATTGCGGCAGGCCCGACACCCGGATAAGCCGGCCCGGGACAGAAGAAGCAATTCCACGGGAAATGCCCCAGGAAAATATCTTGTGCGAAGGCATCGTAGTACATTCCCCATCCGGCGTGGACCACGGTTTTACCTTTGCCGGTCACGTCGTAAGCCAATGCGACGCGAGGCGCGAAATTGTTGTAGTCCTTGTTGTAGAGTTGCCCCGCCGGCACCTCGCTCTCAGTCGCCGGATCGAAGCGGTAGAACAGATTGCTCTTCTCGTTAACCACGCCGAAGTAGTCCCAGCGCAGGCCCAGGTTCAACGTCAGACGCGGCGTCCAGCGGAAGCTGTCCTGAACGTAGAAAGCATGGCTGTTTTCCGAAGTGTGACGCCGCGTGTTTCCGGCTCGCTGCCCGCCGTCGGTAGGGGTGCCTTCGAGGAACTTCCAAAGTCCACTGGTGATATCGTCACTGCCAAAGGACAATTTGCCGCGAAAGGTATTCTCCAGAACCTGCATGATGGTGGTTCGGCGAAACTCATAACCGAACTTCACATCGTGCCGTCCTGCCTTCCAGGAGTAGCCGTCGACGAAGTGCCAGTTGGCATCGACGCGATTGCGGGGCACGCCGTTGGTCGCCCCAATTTGAGAGAAGCCATCCACATTGATCGCAGGCAGGCCCCCTTCGTACGGACCAACGCCCGTGTTCAGTCCGATGGAGGCCGGGTCGAAGGCTTTATCTTCCGGGAAAAAGCCCTCCGCAAACCGGTTCCAGCCGAGTCGCGCTTCATTTACTTGTTGGGAATTGACCACCTTCACCCATGAGAGCGCCACCATTTGCACGCGAGTTGGCGTGATGGTATTGAAGCCGGGAAGAAGTCCTCCCGCTAACTGGGCAAAGGGAAAACTCTGGTCGCTGTCGCCGAAGTAGTAACGCCCGGTGAGGATGTTGCTTGGATTAAAATTCTGGTCGATCTTCGCAATCAGGCTGTCCACGCGGTTCTTGAAGGGTGTAGCGGTTGCAAGATTGTCCTGGCTGCATCCTGTCTCGTCACTCGCGGCGCCGGCAATATTGGGCGTCGGCCACGGATTCCGGGCCAGGAGGGCCTGCGTTACCGGATTCAAAGTTCCATCCGCGTCGAGGATGGCTTGTTCGGTATCTGCGATCACGGACGGATCCGGCACGCAACTGGTCCCCGACTGTTTCCCCGACTCCCGCTGCCCTTCGTAGTTGAAATAGAAGAAGGTCTTGTCTTTCACGAGGGCGCCGCCCAGAGATCCGCCAAACTGATTGTTTAAGAATGAATTCTTCGGGCTGTTATCAAAGTTGAAATAGTTGCGCGCTCCGAGTTGTCCGCTGCGCCAGTACTCCATGGCCGAGCCATGCCACTGGTTGGTCCCGCTCTTGGTAACGATGTTGACGACCGCGCCGCTGTTCCGGCCGTACTCAGCTTCGCCGTTCGACATCACTTTGAGTTCGGCGATGGCATCAATCGGTAAAATCGTGGCCGGATCGCCGAACACGCCCGCCTCATTGATCGCAGGGTCGTTGCGGTAGCCGTCGTTCATGTCCGTGCCGTCGAGGAGAAAGTTGTTGGCGCGGCCGCGTGACCCGTTCATCGAGAACGTGCCGTAAGAGCCGGGAGAGTCGGTAATCTGGTCGGGAGACCCGGCAATGCCGGGATTCAGGTAGATGAGCTTGGTGTAATCGCGTCCGTTGACGGGAATATCTTTGATGGTATCGCTGGTCAGCGTTCCACCCAGTTGTGCTGAAGTGGTGTCCACTTGCGGCAAGAGGTCTCCGGTCACTTCTACCTTCACCGCAACCTCGCCTGCCTTCAGCTGAGCGTCTACGCGGCGTTCACTGGCAACGCCGACCTCCACATCGCTCGCCACCGCGCTCTGGAAGCCGCTCTGTGTGATGGTGACCACATAGGTGCCAATCTGCAATTCGGGAATGGCATAGCTGCCGTCGGCGCTGGTGGTGGTGCTGCGTTCCTGCCCCGTGCCCACGTTGCGGGCGCTCACGGTAGCGCCGGAGACGACCGCTCCCGAAGGATCGGTGACGGTGCCAAGAATCGTTCCACGGAAAGTTTGGGCCGATAGTGCGGCCGCCGCGAGGAGGATGAATATCGTTACAAGACGCAGTTTCATATGCCTGCTTCTCCCTTGCCTGCAAGCTTCAGCTTGCGACAAATCATTACTTATTTTGAGAACTCGGAATTATAGACCGTCCGCAGCCAGAATTCAGTGCGAACCTCATCGGATAACCGAATCGCGGGGGATCAACTCTCTGGATAAACGCTTGCGGGGCGACAGCCGGTCGCTACCAAATGCAGATCCCTCGCTCCGATCGGGAGGACAGACCTGTGCAGCGACCTCGAGGGAGGCCAACTAACAATTATTCACCAACCACTATCCACTTTTAGAAGTTGAACGCGACCCCACCCCGCACAGACCGCGCCGACTGCACCAGGTAGACAGTGTGACCATCGTTGCCCATGACGGGGACGTATCCCTGCGCCAGAAGATTGCGCAGGTCGACCAGCACTTCCATGTGTCCGGAGAGGAAGTTGACGGGAATTGGTTGCCGCAGGAACAGGTTCAAATAGGGGTCAGCCTGGCCGGCGGAAGAGTTGAAGAGATCGACTGGCGTCAAGCCGGGACCACTGGTCCAGCGATAGGACGCAATCCAGCGGGTGTGCGCATGCGGAATCGTGCCGCTGAACTTGGCGGCGAGGGCATGACGGCGTTCGGTGCGAATCCATCCCCGCGCATCCTGTAGTTCGACATCGGGACGCGACAGGTCGAGTACTCCGCCATAGGCGTAGTCCAGGGTCGCAGTCAGGTCGGCCAGGAGCTTTCGCTGCAAGACCATCCGCATTCCACGTGTTTCCAGATCGCTGCCCTGGTAGCTGAAGGTTCCGGAATCGACGTCGGGCAGTACGTCGCCTGAGTCGGCTCCTAACTCGCCCACGCCGGTCAACACCGGGTCGACCACGCGGTCGGAGTAGACCGCCGCTTGCATGTTGGTCTTACCCACTCGCCGGGAGAAGGAAACTTCCTGGTGATGCGCCCGCTCCACCGCCGGAGAGAAGTTCGTAATGCTCACGCGCGGCCCGGTCTCGGTCAGGTCCGAGGGCGAGGAATCGAAGCCCTTCTCCCCCCGGGTATTCGGAATCGAACTGGCGTATTGATACTCGATCACCGTATCCGGGCTGAGGTGCAGATCGGCCGATCCGAACGGCTTGAACGAATTCACGCGGCCCATGAACTGAATGGTCTGCAACTCGCTGCCGAACTTCAGTTCCAAGACGTTGCCCACGGTCATGTGGTCGGAAGTCTTCATCGACAGGGCTTGCAGTGACGACCCGCGCAGATTATTTACGTCAGGCGCGGTGAGGCGGCGTACCGTGAAGGCAACTTCGGGCTCGAAGCCGTTACTGAAATGGTTGGTATACGTGGTGCGCAGGACCGCGGCGGGAACGCCAGTTCCATAGCCGACGTTGCCATTCAAACTCAAGGTTCCCGCCGACGTCAGGGAATGCTCGAGGGAAAACCCGGTGCTCATATCCGAAGCGCCGCCGAATCCGTTCGATTCCGACCCCGCCATAAACACTAACGACCCCTTCAGGTCATGATCGTCGCCAGCATCGCTGGTGACCGCTGTCGACCCATCGGGCAACACCCTTAGGATGGGGCGGTTCGAGACCGAGCGCAGAGTCCATTTCCAGTCGTCGTCGTCCGCCGGACCGCGCAACGGTCCGAGTTGAATGGCTTCGAAAAGCGTCGTCAGGGTGACGTTGACCATGAGTTTCCCGCCGGGACGCAAGCCAACTTTCTCGCGCAAGGCGGGCAGAAACGAAGGGGCGCTTACTTTTAAGTTGTAGGTGCCGGGGAGCAGTCCGGAAATGACGTAGAAGCCGCGGTCGTCGGTAAACACTTTGGAACTGAGCAGGGCGGAACCAAGCAGTTCGACTGCCGCACCCATCTGAGGCACGCCGCCAGCATTGCGTACGTAACCGGAGATCGTGCCGGGTGCAGCCGCGCACCACGCCGGAAGCGCCAGGCCCATAACCGCTATGAGCAACCCGAGCTTACGGAACATGTTTCCCCCTACCACCGATAGAAACCAGGCTGCCAGTCTACTCCACGACGAAGGTTGCCGAAGGATCGACTGTCTGCTTGGAAAGGTTGTCGTTCACCTTGATTTCGATTTTATAAGAACCGGGCTGCAAATTTGCCGCCGACAATGACTTCTGTAACGTCACTTGGTCGCCCACATTGCCCATCGTCTCGGTCGACTCCACCGTGTGAATGATGGCTTTGTTGGTGGCCGCATCCGTCACGTTGTACTCGATCGTAGCCGAAGGCTTGTGGGTCTTCTCGTCGACGCTGAGATTATAAACCTGCATCCAGAAATTTAACTTCTGGTTGCGCTTGAAGGAGATGGGCTTGCCGTCCGCAGGCGCAACCCGCGGACGCACTTTGGTGGTTCCAATCACAAAATTACCCGTGCCCACATTCTTCGCCGCCACCGGCTCCATCTGATCAGCCACGATCAGCGAAGAATTGGTCAGGCGATCGTCACCGAAGTCAGGAACCAGTATGCTGTGGCTCCAGACCCCAGTGCGGTCTCCGTTGACATCCTTGACCACGATATCCAGACGATACCGGCCCGGCTTAAGCGGAAGAGCCTTCCAGTACACCGAAGAATTCTCTGCGGTGCGAGGCAAAAGCTCGGCGGGAACGTCGACCTGCACTGTGTCTTCGAACGTCTGGGCAATGCGGCCGGTCAGGGTCGTCAATTTGCCGAGGATATTGACCGTGCCGCGTTCGATACCGTCTTTGTTCTGAAAAGTCACGTCGCGATTCTTGATCTGCAACGTCACCGGGACCAATACCGTATCGCTGGTCACCTTTACAAAGTCCGCGCGCACGTCAAACGGCATGGGGTTGAGGATGACGCGGTGAGTGATTAGTTCGTTGTCCAGATCCTTGAACTTGATAGCCGGAGCCTTACTGAGTTTGGCAAACTGTTCCAGGCGGTCAAACTGCTTGGTCTGAAGGTCTTTGTTGAAAGGCGATGTGCCCAGCCGCTCCATGCCGCCGCCCGTAAACCGGTCGGCCTTATTGGTCATTCCCATCTGTTCGTAGAGAGTTAAGCCGCCATTGGGAGTATTGAGCAGCGCGTCTTTTTCCGAGCGGTCGATGGTCATGTGGTAGTCGCCACACATGCAGGTATCGACAAACTCGATGATCACTTCCTGTCCAATGTCTTCGATGTAGCGGTACCGCCATTGCTCGAAGGGAAAGGTGGAGGTCTCGCCGCCGCCTTCCTCCATGGGCCGGTTATAGGAGCCGCCCGAAGGATGCGACTCGATCTCATCCGGCGGCCCGAATACGATGTAGATGCGGCCGCGATCGGTCTTCCAGCCGGGGATACCCGCTGGGAAATGCTCGTTGGCGTAGGCGATACGCCGGTAGTGTTCTTCTTTGAATTCGTTTTCGGCCGTGTCCGGCGTGGGATCGCGCCGCTGCCAGAATTGCTCGATGAAGTTCTCGCGCTCTTCCTCGTTGGATAGCATCATGAAGGCCTTACGCTCTTCGTCGGTGATGATCCAGATTACGTCCTGATTCAGCCACTTCTTGTCGGGGTCACTCAATTCGTTGCGCAGCTTCTTGGCATTCTCTTTCTGCTGCTTCTTGGTCAAAGGTCGCTTCAAGGGATCGACCTGGCCATCCTGGGATGCCTGCGCGTCCGCGCCGCTTTTGTCTTCGTTATTCTTGTCCTGCGCCAAAGCGGTGCTGCCCAGTCCGAGGAGACCGCCAACCATCAAAACTCCCAGGAATCTGCGAACGCGTGCGGAAAGCATAGAAGGGCTACCTCGCGAGAACTACTATTGGTTGATTCTATGTCCATTGGATACATGAAGGCAAGTAAAAGTGGCCTGCGGAAAAATAATTACCGGGCGACCGCCTCGTCCTAACTCCCTTAAGAATCCGCGTCTTGCGCCTCGACGGAGAACTGGCCCCAGAGCCTGCTCTGCAACCGCAATCAGGCTATAATGATTGGCTCGGTAGGTTTCCCCTCTGGCTCCAGCGCGAAAGCAACAGCCAAGGACTGTCTTGGGAACTTTCCTCCAGGCAGAAACGTAACTGTTTTTAAGCGCAAGCAGCGCGGGCTTTTTGCCGTTCTGTTGATCAGAGACAGCCCGGCGCGACCGGCAGAGTCGTCGCCGCAGCGGGAACCGGCCCGCAGGAAGGTTCATGAAGACCTGGAAGAAAGTACTGATCGGAATCGGCATCGCGCTGCTGTTGGTGATCATCGTCAGCGTCACCGTGTACCAGAGCCATAAGAACCTGGTGACGGTGCAAACAGGCAAGGCGCAGAAGCAAAACCTGGCTTCGGTGGTGAGCGCCTCCGGCGAGATCAAGCCCAAGACGTATGTCAACATCGGCGCCAACGCCTTCGGCAAAATCGTACGGCTGCATGTCAAAGAAGGCGATCGGGTCAAAAAAGGTCAATTGCTGGCACAGTTGGAAAACATTCAGTCGTCGGCCGATGTGAACGCGATGCGCGCTTCGTTGCAGGCCGCCGAAACGGATTCCGTGGCCGCCGAAGCCGCGACCAAGACTGCGATGGCCGACCTGAACCGCGCCAAGTCCGACGCCGAGCGGGCCAAACTCGACTACGACCGCGCTACGGGTTTGTTTAAAGACCAGTTAATCGCCAAACAGGAATTCGACGCCAAGAAAGCGGCCTGGGAGTCGGCGGATGCGGGCGTGGCCCAAGCCTTGGCCCGTGTAGCTCAGGACAAGGCGCAGAAAGACTCTTCCGACAAACGCATTACCCAAAATACTGCGAACTTGACCCGGGTTTCTGACGTACTACGAAAGACGACGTACGAGGCGCCTTTTGATGGCGTCATTACGAATCTCCCCGTGCGCGAAGGTGAGACGGTGGTCATCGGTATCCAGAATTCGCCGGGCAGCACCCTGATGACGCTCGCCGACATGTCGGTGATCACATCGGAAGTGAAAGTCGACGAGACCGACATCGTTAACGTGAAACTGGGGCAATCCGCCGAGGTCAGTATCGACGCGATTCCGCGCAAGACGTTTAAAGGCATCGTCACCGAAATCGGCAATAACGCCATCGTGCGATCCACTGGCGTGGCTACGTCGCAGCAGAGTTCGACCAGCCAGGAGGCCAAGGACTTCAAAGTTGTCGTGACGCTGACCGATCCGCCTCCCGATTTGCGGCCCGGCCTTTCCTCGACTGCGAAGATCACCACGGCAACCCGCGAAGATGTCGTGAGCGTTCCCATTCAAGCTCTTACCATTCGCAGCCGCGCCGATCTGGAAAACAAGTCTGGCGATAAGGGCTCGGTCAAGGCTGCCAGCGCCCCTTCTGACCCCGCAAAAGCAAAAGAAGAGGTGCAGGGCGTATTCGTAATCCGCGACAAGAAAGCGGAATTCGTGCCGGTGGATACCGGGATCAGTGGAACTACTGATATCGAAATTACCAAGGGACTGAAAATAGGCGACGAAGTGATTACGGGCAGTTACAAGATTCTGCGTACGCTGAAACCGGGAACGAGCGTCAAAGTAGATAACGCGGTCCCGAAGAAGGAAGACGAAAGCAGCTAGCAATCGAGATTTGGCGGCGTCCTAACCTCTGCCGGTTTGGAACGTCCAACGAAGACGGCAAGAACGGAGCTAAGCGTGTCCGAGCCGGAACTGGAGAAGAAAATGGCGACTGCGGAAGTACTCCCGATCGATCGAACTGCCACTTCGGCGGAGCCCGACTCTTCCATGATCTCCACCATCGACCTATGGAAGACCTATGACATGGGCTCGGAGCAGCAGGTCCACGCCCTGCGCGGGATCAACCTGCGCATTCAGCGGAACGAGTATGTGGCGATTATGGGTCCGTCAGGCTCCGGCAAGTCGACCTTGATGAACCTGATCGGCTGTCTCGACTCGCCCTCCAAAGGACAGTACTGGTTAAACCAGCAGCTGGTCAGCGAACTGGACGACGACGAACTGGCGCGTATCCGCAACAAGGAAATCGGATTCGTGTTCCAGACGTTCAATCTGCTGGCCCGCGCCACCGCTCTGCACAACGTTGAGTTGCCGCTGATCTATGCCGGCGTTCCATCGGAAGAACGCGCCGAGCGCGCGAAAGCGGCATTGACGGCCGTCGGCATGGAATCGCGCATGAGCCACAAACCCAACGAACTCTCCGGTGGACAGCGCCAGCGCGTTGCCATCGCCCGCGCCCTGGTCAACAAACCGTCGATCATCCTGGCCGACGAACCGACCGGCAACCTCGACTCCCAGACTGGCACTGAAATCATGGCCGTGCTCGACCGCTTGCATTCGGAAGGCAACACCATCGTCCTCGTTACCCACGAACACGACATCGCCGAGTATGCGCATCGGGTCGTTTATATCAAGGACGGGATTGTCGCGAAGGACGAAGTGAAACGCTAGTCTCCTGAAAGCATCCAGCATCGAGAGCGCCCGGCGAAAGCCGGGCGTTTTGCGTTGCGAATACTTCCTCTAAAGGTCTGGTGTCCTTGGCCGATAGTCCCCGAATGGAGGCCGGGATGAGACAGGTCATTTCAACGTTGCTGATGGTTCTCGTTGCGGTCTCAGTAGCGGCCGGTGGAACCATCGACGGTACCATCGATGGGTGGTCCGCTCAGTGGTCCAACCCGAAACAGCCAGCAGTCGTCTGGTTGGAAGGCAAGGTCACTTTCACGGCGAGCAACGTCAGGCCAGTCATGGCGCAACGCGGCGGGCAGTTTGTGCCCCCCTTTCTGGTGGTGGTGGCCGGCCAGACGGTGGATATGCCGAACGAGGACGACGTCGCCCACAATGTGTATTCCGTCTCCGCTGCCAAGAGTTTCAATCTGGGTTACTACGCGAAAGGGGACCGCAAGTCCGTGACTTTCGATCGGCCGGGCGTAGTGGACGCTCGCTGCCTGATCCACAGTTTCATGACCGCCAAGATTTTGGTCGTCCCCAATCCTTACTACGCAATCATTGAGCCGGACGGAAACTTTCGGATCCGCCACGTGCCTGCGGGCAGGTTCAACCTCACCTTGTGGAGTCCGAGTCTGACCATGTTTCGTGAGCAGGTCACCGTTCCGGCAGGCAACCGCCGGCTCACGATAAGGATTCCAGTGCCCCAAGCGATGTCGGGAAAATAGTGGCCGCCTGGATCTCCATGCAGCTTGCGGTTGTTCTAGTTCTGGCGTCGCCCACCGCTAGTGCCAACCCGGACCAGGGTCCGCAGGCTGTACCGCCTCCCGGGCTCACCATTAAAGTGCTCGACAGTATGACGAGGTTGCCGGGAGGTCTTGCAGCTTTGCCCAAGCCCCCTATCCCGCGGGAAAATCCGCAAACCCATGCCAAAGTGGATTTAGGCCGAACCCTCTTCTTCGACCGGCGCCTTTCGCGGGACGGATCGATCAGTTGTTCCACTTGCCACGATCCCGGCAAGGCGTACTCCGACGGCCTCTCACTGCCGGTGGGAATCGGACACGCGGTCCTCCGGCGAAGGTCTCCGAGTCTATTGGACAGTGCGTATAACTCATCCCAGTTTTGGGATGGCCGCGCCCAGACACTCGAAGAACAAGCGCTCTCGCCGATACTCTCTCGCAGCGAAATGGGGATGCCGGACGCAAACGCTCTGCTCGCCCGCTTGCAGACCATACCGCAATACCGCCAAATGTTCTTGAAGGTTTTCGGGCGAGCGATCACACTCGTGGATGTCGGGCGGGCAATTGCAGCTTTCGAACGGACGCTGGTTACGCCGGACTCCGCCTTCGATCGCTATGCCAATGGAGACAAGACCGCTCTGACTGAATCCCAGAAGAGGGGCCTGATCCTGTTTATCGGCAAGGCAAGTTGCTCCCAATGTCACAACGGCCCTAATTTTACCGACAACAAGTTCCACTCACTGGGCGTCTCGCGTGCTCCCTCCGGTCAAGTCGATTTGGGCCGTTTCCTGGTGAGTGGGAATCCGGCGGACCGGCAAAGCTTCAAGACTCCCACCCTGCGAAATGCGGCACAACAGTCCCCCTACATGCACGACGGCTCGATCAAGACGCTGCCGCAAGTAATTGAGTTTTACAATCGGGGCGGCGGCGCAGCGCCCAAGTCGAAACTGCTGTTCCCACTTCACTTGACCGCCCGAGAAAAAGAAGACTTACTGGACTTCCTACGCTCCCTCGCTGGGCACGCGATTCCGGAAACAGAAGCCATCGCGAATAAATGAAGCGAGAATCGGCTCGGTCTTTCTTCTAACGCAAAACCAAGTCTGAGTATTCCGGATGCTCCTTCAAGTACCCTGCCACCGATGGACAGACGACATCGACTTTTTTATGATTCGCGCGCGCCCAGTCGAGCGCTGTCCGGGCAAGTTCGGAGGCCAGTCCGCGGCCGCGGAGGGACTCGGGAACCTCGCTGTGGATCAGTCCGAGGACATCTCCGGACAGAGTGTATTCGAGGTAGGCCACCTCGCCATCGCGCTCCAATTCAAAGCGGCCGGTGGTTACAAGTTGCGTGGGCTCATGGCTGCGGAAGAGCTTCATGCGGGAAATTATACGGCTGGTTCATAGTCATGTACCCGAAAGTCGCACACCTAATGCCCCCATGGGATTTGGAAATAAGAGGCTACAATGCAGTTGTGCGACATTACACAACCGAACCGATGAACGGCGGCATCACCTTTAAGTGTGTCTCCTGCGAACATAGCGTCAGCACGCTGGATTTCGATTCCGCGCGCGGCAACCGGCGCACGCAGGCGGCACAAGCAATGAATCAGCATTCTGCTGAAACCCATACCGCCGCTCCGCGGCCCTCTTCACCCGCCTACACGGACGGCCGCAGCCGGTTCTGAGTTCCCTCTCCAAACCCCGCAGGTTGTTCGCCGTGGGGATGACGTTAAATCCTTCCCACACCGTTTAGCATAGATTCGTGCCAAAGAAACCGAGGACGGGCGTGGCCCGCGCTCTCTCCAAGATGGGCTATTGCTCGCGCTCGCAGGCGTCTGAACTGATTCAGGCTCGGCGCGTGACGCTGAATGGGCGTTTGGTTCGGGACCCGGAAACACCGATACGACCGGGGCACGATCATATCTGCGTGGACGATGCGCCAGTCGGTGAACAAGCCAGGATCTATCTGGTGATGAACAAACCGCGCGGCGTGGTGACTACCGCATCCGACGAAAAAGGACGGCCAACGGTGTATGACTTACTCCCGGCCAATGCGGAGTGGGTTAGTCCGGTGGGCCGCCTGGACAAGGCAAGTGAAGGCCTGCTGCTGTTCACAAACGATTCCGACTGGGCTGCGAAGATTACACTTCCCGAAAGTCATCTGGAGAAGCGGTATCACGTGCAGGTGGACTGCGTTGCGGACGATGGGTTGCTAACGCGGATTCGGACCGGCGTCAGTGTTGATGGCGAACGTCTTGGGGTCAGAGCGGCGCGCCTGGTGCGGGTGGGGCACAAGAATAGCTGGCTGGAGATCGTGCTCGACGAGGGGAAGAACCGCCACATTCGGCGTCTGCTGGAAGCTCTGGGAGTGCAGGTGTTGCGGCTGGTGCGTGTTTCCGTCGGGCCGCTGGAGTTGGGTGATTTGAAGAAAGGCACGGCGCGTCCGCTGACGGATGAGGAGAAACGGTTGATGGATCGGGCTCTGCGTGGCTAAGAGGATCACCTTGGCGGGCGCTCAAGTGCCGGTCAAAATTCAAACAACTTGCGGCACGCCAGCAGCGGTGCCGTGCCAAACTCTGAGCGACACGCACGGCCGCGTGATCTACTTCCGGCGGGTGGTGCTTCGACGGGGCGTGACATCTTCCGGTTGCAGGCCGCGAGTTTCAAGGTGGTCCTGGGCCATGCGAAGGACTTTGCGCTCGTTGCTGTACATGAGTTGCCGGGAAGCGTCGGCGAGCGGGACCCAGAGGGCGCGTTTGACTTCGATGCGCATCGCGGGCGTGACGTCGTCGATTTCTCCGGAGCCGTAACCCAGCAGGTAGAAGCTGACGATTTTGAAAACGCGCTCGCCGTCTCCCCAGGTGCGGACGTAGACGTACCGGGTGTCGGCGAGTTTGGCGATGAGTTCGGCGACGATACCGGTTTCCTCGTGAACTTCGCGCAGCGCGGTGACCGGAGCGGTTTCTCCGGGGTCGACGAGTCCCTTAGGTAGTGCGAGCACAGCTCTCGTGCGCGGGCGCGACCTGGTAGTGGGCGCGTTTTCTCTCTGTGGTTCAATCAGAGCGACGTGCCAGGTTCCCGCAATCTCTCGCAGTACCACGCCGCCCGCTGAAATTTCCCGCACCATGTTGCTTCAAAATATCAGGATTTCTCCAACTGTGCCGCCGCTTGCTGGATCAGTTGCCAGGCTTGTTCGACGTGGTGCGCTTCGGTGTTGGTCTGCCCAATGCAGAGTCGCAAGGTCAACTTGCCGTCGAGCCGGGTGTGGGTCAGAAACATTTTTCCGCCTTGATTGAGTTTGTCCATCAGCCTCTGGTTGTCGTCGTCTCCCGAACGGAGGCGGAAACAGATGAGATTCAGGGGCACGGGAGCGGCTAGCACAAATCGGTTATCGTTGCGCACCCAACTGGCGAAATGCTGCGCCAGACGTACGTGTTCGCGAACGTGCTGCTGCAATCCTTCGATCCCGTAGTGGCGGATGACGAACCACAATTTGAGCGATCGGAAACGGCGTCCGAGCTGGATGTGCCAGTCCCGGTAGTCGATGACCGCGCCCGACTCGGTGGCCTGGTTGCGGAGATATTCCGGCAACACCGAGAGCGTGCGGATGAGGTGGCCGCGATCCGCGACGTAAAAACAACTGCAATCGAAATTCGTGAGCATCCACTTATGCGGGTCGAAGCAGTAGCTGTCGGCGCAGTCCAGGCCATCATGAATGAAGCGAAACTCAGGGCAGAGGGAGGCAGTGCCGCTCATGGCGGCGTCCACGTGCAGCCAAAGACGATGCTCGCGGCAGAGAGCGCCGAGTTCGCGCACGGGATCGATGGCGTTCGACGACGTGGTGCCGACGGTCGCGCACACGAAGCAGGGAAGCAGGCCTGATTTCTTGTCCGCGTCGATCTGGAGGGCCAGGGCGTCAGTGCGCATGGCAAACTTTTCATCGACCTCGATCACGCGCAGGTTTTCCGAGCCGAGACCGGCGATCTTCGCCGCCTTCTCGACGGAGGAGTGGGTTTGTGTGGAGGCGTAGGCGACGATGCGGCCGTCGCATCCCTTCTGGTTGCTGGCGAACTGGGTCGCACGCTCTCGGGCCGCCAGCAGAGCGCAGAGATTAGCGCTGGAGGCGGTGTCCTGGATGACGCCGCCGCCGGCGGTCGAAGATAGGAATTTTTCCGGCAGGCCGAGCATAGGGACGAGCCAGTCGAGGACGTGTGTTTCCAGTTCCGTGCAGGCCGGGCTGGTCGACCAGAGCATGCCCTGCACTCCCAGTCCGGATGAGAGCAGGTCACCGAGAATGGCCGGGCCCGAGGCATTCGCGGAAAAGTAGGCGAAGAAATTTGGCGACTGCCAATGCGTGACGCCGGGCAGGATGATGCGGTCGACGTCGGCAAAAATCTGCTCGAATGGCTCGCCCCGCTGCGGCGGACTCGGCGGCAGCTGAGCGCGGATTTCTCCGGGCTTGGCGCGCGAAAGGACGGGAAAACTTTCGACGCGGGAATAGTAATCGGCGATCCAATCGACTACGGCATGGCCGTGGCGGCGAAATTCTTCGGGAGACATGTGGGGAGAGTTTTTGTCGGGCATGGGCGTGAATTTTTGATCGTTGATTGTTGCTTGCTGATTCAAGAACTGTCGCGGTCGAGATATTTTCAGTCAACACTCAACAATCAAAATCAGCAATTGTTGATTACTCATGAAATCTGCCCATAGAACACGCGGGTGCTGTATTCGAATTCGACGATGCCGTTTTGGGAGTGAGCGTGGAAACTGCGCTGTAGCTCCCGCATCATGGCCTCGTGGTTGGGATGGCCGGCGAGCGGAGCATAAGAACTCGAGAGCAAGCGTCCGGCGGCGCCTTCGAAGGTGAACTGCTGGCGAAGGTCGAAGGTGCGCTCCTGATACCGCGCCGGCGCAAAAAAATCATGAATAGTCTCGGTCGTGCGCTCGTGGCGGACTTCTTTGTAGTCGGTGGCGTAGGTCAGCAGGAGTTGTTCGTAGTCGCGCAGGAATGGGGTCGCCGCAGTGCGGCGTTCGTTCCAGATCAGGACACACCATCCGGCGGGCTTCAAGATGCGGACGAACTCGGCACGGGCGCGCGTTCGGTCGAACCAATGTGCAGCTTGAGCCGCGGTAACAAAATCCACCGATGCCATGGGTAGCGTCGTCTCTTCGGCCGTGCCATTGATCGATGTCATGTCGTTGAAAGACTGCAGGAGTTCATTGCCTGCATCGCGCATCGCCGCATTCGGCTCGACGGCAAATACGCGGTTTCCGTTCTCCAGCAGAAGGCGGGTGAAGGCGCCGGTGCCGGACGCAATATCAGCGATGATATGGGCTGGCTGCAGTCCGCACTCCTTGCGCAGCAAGTCCACAACCTCGGGCGGATATCCGGGACGATAGCGGACGTAGTCCTCGACCCGATCGGAAAATCGCGCGGTGGGAGCCGGGCTCATGACTTTTCAGTGTAACGCGCCGACACGCGAATCTCGCGCACGGTACAATCTTCGCTTCATGGAATACTTTCACAGGAGCCTCATGAAACTGGTTGCGAGCGCCGTTCTCTTCTTTGTTTTGCTGCTGGGTTCGAATCCGCACGCGTTCAGCCGTCCCGAGAAGGATGGCTCTTCGGAGAATGCCAACGTCACGGGATTTCGCAATGTTAGTGCGGAACGGGAAATCGAAAAACGATTTCTGGACGTGCCAGATGCCAAGCTGGCTGAAGAGCATCTGCGCATTCTGACTCAGGCGCCGCACATCGCCGGGTCGCCCGAGGACAAGGCCACCGCGGACTACGTGGCCAAGAAATTCCGCGAAGCCGGATTGGATACCGAGATCGTCGAATATAAAGTCTGGATGAATTATCCGTTGGAAATCAGCGTTGACATGACGGCGCCCGCGGGTCTGACGATGCATGGGCCGCGGCCTGAGCATGTGGACGGGGATCCGTTCCAGGACGATCCTCGCGTCGTCAATACCTACAACGGCATGTCGCCCTCGGGCGATGTGGAGGCGGACATTGTTTACGCCAACTATGGCGCGCCCGATGATTTCGACAAACTGAAGCAGATGAATGTCGACGTGCGAGGCAAGATCGTCATCGTGCGCTACGGGCAGAATTTTCGGGGCGTGAAGGCTTTCGTCGCGCAAGAGCGCGGGGCGGCGGGCGTCATCATTTACTCCGATCCCAAGGATGACGGTTATTACCGTGGCGACGCGTATCCCAAAGGCCCGTGGCGTCCTGCGAGCGGCACACAGCGCGGATCGGTGGGATACATGTTTCAATTTCCTGGCGATCCGACCACGCCGGGAATCGCTTCGGTACCGTCGTTGCCGGATTCGAAGCGCGTCGCGCCAGTCGACTCGGCGCAGCTTCCGAAAATTCCTGTGACTCCGCTTTCATACGAAGACGCTTCGCCGATCCTGGAGCATCTCGGTGGCCCCGCCTCTCCGCGCGAGTGGCAGGGCGCATTGCCGTTTACTTATCACGTTGGTCCGGGGCCGGCGAAAGTCAAGATGCATTTGAAACAGGACTATCAGTTCCGGACGATCTGGGATGTGATCGGGAAAATTCCGGGGACGACGTCGCCAGACGCGTGGGTTGTCGCAGGCAACCATCGTGACGCTTGGGTGTATGGAGCGGTCGATCCGAATAGCGGTACGGCGGCGATGCTCGAAACCGTACACGGCCTTGGCGAACTTTTGAAATCGGGATGGAAGCCGAAGCGGACGATCGTAATTGGCAGTTGGGACGCGGAGGAGGAAGGTCTGATCGGCTCAACGGAATGGGGCGAAGACCATGCTAAAGATCTCGCGACTGCGGCCGCGTATTTCAATGTGGACGTGGCGGTGTCAGGTCCGAAGTTTGGGGCCTCCAGCGTGCCTACGCTGAAGCAGTTTATTCGCGAGGTGACCAAAGCAGTTTCCGCTCCGCAAGGTGGATCGGTGTACGACGTCTGGAAGAAATCGAGTCAAACGACTGCTGAAAATTCCCGGTCTCTCGAGTCGCTGACAGGCGGCTACAAACCCCCGGCAGCGGAGATTCGCAGCGATGTTCCGGTCGGTGACCTGGGCAGCGGATCGGACTACACCGTTTTTCTCCAGCATCTGGGAGTGCCTTCCACCGACATCGGATCGACGGGAGACTATGGCGTCTACCACTCGGTGTTCGACAATTTTGCCTGGTTCAAGAAATTCGCCGATCCTGATTTTCGCTATGAGCAGGAGATGGCTCGGGTCTTCGGCCTGGAGATTGTCCGCATGGCCGGCGCGGACGTTCTGCCTTACGATTACGAAGACTACGGGAAAGAAATCCTGTTGTATCTGGATGCCGCCAAGAACAAGGCCAAACAACGCTTCGGAGACAAGAGTCTTGATTTTGCGCCGGCAGTAGAAGGCGCCCGCCGACTGGAGCAAGCGGGTGCAAAGATGGCGCAGAAGCAGCGCAAACTGCCTGGCGATCCGGAGCGCATGAATGCCGCGTTGCGAGATGCAGAACGGGCGCTGCTGATTCCCGAGGGACTGCCGAATCGTCCGTGGTATCAGCATGCGATTTACGCGCCGGGGCAGTACACCGGGTACGCCGCTGTCGTCATACCGGGCGTAAACGAAGCGATTGACGCCGGCGATGAGCGACGCACGGAACAGCAGATTTCGGTGCTCGCGGCTGCGTTGCATCGCGCGGCCCTGGTGTTGGAGCAGTATCGGTAAACGACGAT
The DNA here is from genome assembly GCA_963799305.1 of uncultured Acidobacteriota bacterium. Classification (GTDB taxonomy): domain Bacteria; phylum Acidobacteriota; class Terriglobia; order Terriglobales; family Acidobacteriaceae; genus Acidiflorens. The sequence continues at coordinate 491,280 of CAWCWX010000015.1, forward strand.
GGCGTTAGTGTTGCTCGATGCGCTGAATCCCGGAGAGGCCCTGCGCCATGTGCTGGAAGATCTTCCCACGGCGGCGACGGCGACGTTTCTCGCGTTGTTTCCAATCGTCAATCCTCCAGGTGGCGTCCCCCTGTTCTTCAGCTTGACCAACGAGTACCCGCGAGGAACGCAATCGCACGGCGATGCAGACTGCTCTCTACGTGATCGCGATCCTGGTGACGTTCATGCTGGTGGGCCGATTCGTCCTCAGTTTCTTCGGAATATCCTTGCCGGTGCTGAAAATTGCTGGCGGGCTGATCGTTGCCAATACCGCTTGGGGGATGGTGACGGCCTCGAACCGCCTGACCATGGAAGAGCGCAGCGAAGCTCTGACCAAAGAAGACATTTCCCTGACTCCGATGGCCATGCCGATGCTTTCTGGTCCGGGTTCTATTGGCGTGGTCATGGGACTCGCCGCGCATGCGAATGGAATTCTTGCCTACCTCGGAATGGTGATCGGAATCGTCGCTCTGGGACTGACTGTATACATGTTTCTTTGGCTGGGCGGGCCACTGGTGAAACGTCTCGGTCCCAGCGGCATGGGCGCGATCACGCGCATCTTTGGATTTCTTATTCTTGCGATTGCGGTGCAGTTGGTTTGGGACGGGGTAGCGGACTTTAAGGCGTGAGAAAGTCATCGAAAAAATTGGGCATCAAGAACGGGCAGAGAATCTTCCATGTTGAATTCGATGGGCAGCGCGACAAACGGATGATCCTGAAGGGGATGGGCGACTAGAGAAGGTCACGGGTCAGAGGTCGAAGGTCAAAGGCTCGATATCGCAATCAAGGTTTCCAGCCTCCAGGGGAGAGAAAAAACTTAATGTCCGAAGAACTGCATGAGTTGCATGAGCACGCGGAGCACGCCAAGCATGATCCCAGCCTGGCTCCGGTTACGCTCACGATGGCGGTGCTGGCTGTGCTCGTCGCTACGGTCTCCCTGCTTGGACACCGCACCAGTACCGAAGAGGTTGTCCTACAGAACAAAGTGACCGACCAGTGGAGCTATTATCAGGCCAAGAATATCCGGCGGCACACCGACGAACTGTTTGCCGATCTAACCTCCGTCATCGCCACGAAAGACGCTGAAGCGGCGACCAAGCTTCAGGAAAAATATCGCGCGGAAGCCGAGCGCTATCGCGACGAGCAAAAGGAACTCGACACCAAGGGTCACGAACTGGAAAAGGAAGCCGACCTTGCCCATCGCAAGACCGACCGCTTCGACCTGAGCGAAGTCTTCATGGAGATTGCCCTGGTCATTACTTCGATCACCCTGCTCTCGGGACGCAGACTGTTCTGGTATCTGGGATTGTTGTTTGGCGGCTCGGGAATCGCGGTTGCCGCCACGGCACTGCTAATGAAATAGGAGAGCTGCGCGACCGGCTCTACCTATTTCCTGTCCTGACATCCGGTTGCTTGGCATCGAGTGACGAGCATTCGGCGGATGCGACCAGCTCCCGTCAGAGGGATAATGCCCAAATCACAGAGATTCCGGTTGGAAGTTATAACCGCTCTACAGTCAGAAACTTAGCAATCACTCATCAAGCAGGACATTCGGCCCGCGGCGTGCATTGCCAAGTTCACTCTCTCTCTGGCCGAGCTTCTTGAAGAGAAGATGGGGCAACTACCAGCCATGCTGCGGAAATGTGCCAACCCAGCTTGTACCGTACCCTTCCGTTCCTTGCGGGAAGGCAAACTTTTTCTTGCGGAGACTACTCTCCACGATCCCGACACCGTTGCCGACGGTCAAAGAAAAAAACCTCCTCGGCGCGAACATTTTTGGTTGTGTGAGTCCTGCTGCGCTCACTTCACCCTCCGGTTCGACATCGATCAGGGAATGATGACGGTCCCGCTGCAACGCGATGCCGGACCGCGCTGGGTTCCGGCGTTAGCCTGACAATGATTCTGATTTGGAAAGGAAGGCCCATGGAGCGCGATCCAGCCCGCTTATCGTGTGTCGTTTGCGGCATCGAGACCAAGCGCCATACCGGATGGTTTCTGGTCATGGACAATTGCTGGCTCGACCGGGTAAAGGTGTTGTCGTGGCATCCCGTATTGGCGCAGACCGGAAAGATGAGGAGCGTCTGCGGGAAGACTCATCTCAAAATTTTGCTGACGCACTGGCTGAACCACGCCAACCTGCAATTGATGGCCAATGGAGAGGCCCCTCCGCCGATGACGCTCGACACGGCGCTGGCTGGTTCCGCCCATGCCACCTTGGCCCTGGGAAGAGTCCTGGGGGAACTGGCTGTGGAACGCGATCCCCTTTCGCCGGTTTGGACCGGGTCCCCGGAAGCGATGGAGTGCATCCTGGACGCGCTGATCGGTGAAACGGAGAAACGGTCCCCTATCCTGGATCGGCCGCCGCTCGAGCGCTTGGTTGGCTACTCCAGAAACTACGCATTCCACTGAGGCGACTGCTCTGCCAATCAGGAACGGGATTTCCAGGCGCGCCAGTCTTTCTCAACCTCTCGCGCCATGGCCTCGGCCGCCCGGTTGAGCCAACCTGGTTTTCTGTGGCGGAGATCGTAGAGAATGGCGTTACGCTGGCGCGCAGTACCGAGGTGGATGTTCGCGGTCTCCCATCCCATGGCTTCGAGCAAACGGAGTTCGCCATGGCCCGCGCCCAGACAGTCGAGTTCAATACGCGAACAATAGGGCGACAAACGACGCGCTACCCAATCCCCACACAACTTCATATACGGATCGGAACAGCGCACTGCTTTCTTGAGAATCAGGTCGTACTGGCTCCGAACCGGAGTGCGATCGGGATTAAGCCAGCCGATTGAAGCGGGCCCCAGTTCCTTGGCTTCGCGCGCGAGTTTGCCGCCCACGTAATCTGCGATCGCGACGAAGCGAGGATGACCGCGTCCCCCCAAGCCCGCAAACCGGCGCGCCAGACGATACTTGAGCCCGCGCTCGGGCAGCACCTCGGCGATCGCTTCGCGGACCCCCGCCGGCGGCTCTCCCTTCATCGTCGGAAGCCTGTCGATTTTTCGCCAAAATACGACGGGATCGCGCAATTTGCTTTCCGCAATTGCCCGTAACCATTCATGATCCTCGGCCAGAACAAACGGGCGCCCGCCTTTCCGGAGTCCAGCCGTGTACCCTTTTAGAATTTTGTCGACGGCATCCTTGGGACGCATCACCAGGTGATCTTCCCGGGCAGCCAGCATCGCGCTGGTCGCCAGCCGCACGAGATCCAGAGTGTAGGGATATGTACGAGCCTCGTCGAAATCGTTGATCCCCCACACCAGCCGTCCGTCGGTGTCACGCCAGGTCCCGAAATTCTCCACATGCAAATCGCCCACTCCCAGGACGGGCGGCGCCTGGGCAATCTCCGCGCAAATCTCCGGCCAGATCTGAAGCCAGCGATAAAACGTCGCCCGCAGAAAGGGAAACGGCTTCTTCGCCATTTCCTTGTGCTTGCGCTGGAGATCGGAAGCGACGACGCGCGTGTGCCGGCCTAGCCACGCTTCGTAATTCCTGGTTGCTTTAACAACATTCATGGTGTTCGTGGGGAACAGTAGAAAGGCAGGCACTCCTTGTCAAGACATACTAACTCTGCACGGAACCAGAGTCTTGTTTGATGAACCGTCCGCAATACAGCACAATCAAGTGTGATCCTCGTCACTGCGGGCGAGGCCGGTTACTGCTAAAAGAAGACCAGAAAGTACAGAGCCGAAGCCCGGCCTTACCCCGCAAACCCCACTGAGCCGCTCTCCAGCGGCGGGCCGGGCATTCAAAACGGAACACTCATCGACCGTGCAAGCGCGAAGTTCTGCTGCTATCATTTGCCCCTCGATGCTAAAACGCACTCTTTTTTCCCCCGTGGTCGCGATCCTGCTCGGAATTATTTCCATCGTCCTGCCCGATTCCGGCTCTGCCGCTCCGGCCACTCGCTACGGCGTCCGCATGGTTCAGGATTGGATTCCGATGCCCGACGGCATCCGCCTCGCCATCACTCTCTACATGCCCGACGGTGCCAAGCCCAACGAAAAATTCCCCGCACTGCTCGAATATCTGCCGTATCGCAAAGACGACTCCACCGCTGCCCGCGATTATCCTCTTCACACCTACTTCGCCCGCCGCGGATACGTTTCCGTCCGCGTAGACATTCGCGGCTTCGGCGCCAGCGAAGGCGTTCCCACTGACCGCGAATACTCTGAACGCGAACAACTCGACGGCGAACAAGTCATTGCCTGGCTCGCCGCTCAGCCTTGGTCCAACGGCAACGTAGGCATGTTCGGAATTTCCTGGGGAGGATTCAATGCCCTCCAGATGGCCATGCGCCATCCCCCCGCGCTGAAAGCGATCATCGCCGTCGATGCCACCGAAGAGTTATTCCACGATGACATCCACTACATCGACGGCATGATGCACATCGACGAATTCGAACTTAACATGGACATGGCCCCCGGCATGACCGGCGCCCCCGATTACACGCTGGACGAAAAAGTCCTCGGCCCCCGCTTCGACGCCGCTCCCTGGTCGCTTCTCTATCTGAAGCACCAGCGCGACGGCGAGTTCTGGCGGAGCCCCGTGCGCCCGCTAAGAGACATCAAAATCCCGTGCTTTGTGATCGGCGGATTGCTCGACGGCTATCGCGACTCGATTCCGCGCATGCTCGAACAGGTGAAAGCTCCAGTCAAGGCGATCATCGGCCCGTGGAACCACACTTTTCCGAATGATGCCGAGCCCGGTCCCGAAATCGAATGGCGCGACCAGGCCGTCCGTTGGTGGGATTACTGGCTCAAGAATCGCAACACCGGAATCATGGACGAGCCGCCCATCTCCATCTACATGCGCCAATGGCATCCGCCGGACGCGAAGCTCGAAAACGTCCCTGGGTTCTGGCGGTCCGAACCGTCCTGGCCACCTCCAGACGCCGCCGACACAACGCTCTACCTGCAGGACGCGCACCTGCTCTCGACCGAAGTGGCGAAGCCGGCGACCCATCAGCTGCGTTACATCCCATCAATCGGCGTCGAAGCCGGGTTCTGGTGGGGCGAACTACTCACCGATCAGCGCCCGGTCGACGCATTCTGCCTCACCTACGACACTGTCCCGCTGAAAGAAGATCTGGCATTGCTCGGACGCCCGCATGCCCTACTGCAAGCCAGCTCCACCGCCCCGCTGGCCGATTGGTTCGTGCGCCTCTCAGACGTAGCCCCCGATGGCTCCGTCACTCTAGTCACTGGTGCGGGAATGAATGGAGCGCAGCGCGATTCGATGTCCGATCCCAAAGACCTCGAACCGGGCAAAGTCTATCCCCTCGACATCGCGATGCATCTGAGCAGTTGGATATTTCCCAAAGGCCACCGCGTTCGCCTAGCCGTATCGAACGCGCTCTGGCCCATGATCTGGCCCACGCCCTACAATATGACGACCAGCCTCCGACTCGGAGCCGAAGGCGGATCGCGGCTGGTCCTTCCCTTGGTCCCGCCTTCTCTTTATTCCGTCCCCAGGTACGCGCCGCCGGAGCCCTCCGAAGAACGCAAAGATATTGTCTCCATCGGCTTCCCTTTTCCCGGCGACTGGACCACCGAACGCGATCAAGTGAACGGCAAGACGAAAGTGATCTGGAGCGGTAAGTCGTCGGAGATATATCCCTGGGGAAAAGAAACCGATCTCGAGAAACTGACCTACTGGGCCGACGACAATCATCCCGAGACCAGCGCCATCCTCGGCGAGGCCGACACAACCATCGTATTCAAAGACCGCGTCCTCCTCTGGCGAGGACGGCTTAATGTCAGCAGCGACGCCAAGAACTTCTATTACAAGTACGCGCGCGAGTTACTCAAAGACGGAGAGACGGTGAAGACGAAGACTTGGGAGGAGGCGATCCCGCGGGACCATCAATGAACTACTCCAGCATCGGATCCCTCAGTTCCGGAACCTTTGACTGGGGTGATGCTGCAACCCGTTCGATCTGCGCTTTCACAGGCTGGGCAAGAACGTCATTGGGCGCCCGCCGCAGCGCTTCCTGATATTCGCGCAGTGCCTCGTCGCGCGCGCCCCGAGCGAGCGCCAGGTTTCCGAGATCGATATAGGGGAAATAAGGTGAAGGGTCGAGTTTCAGGGATTGCCGGAAGAGCCTCTCAGCCTCAGCCAGATCAGGCTTCGGAGCGTACATCTTGTTGACGGCCGCCCAGTACGAGTCGCAGGCAACCAGCCCGGGTAAATAGAACGTGCCGTGATAAACAAACAAGTTCCCAAACCGAGCTACCGGTGCAGCGGAATACAACGCAGCCGTATCCCAGAAAGGCTTTCGGGAAAGATACCAGCGCCCAATGAAAATCGTTCCTGTGAGGTCGTGATTGTTCATTCGGGGAGCATCGCGTACCAGATCCCGCCCCATGAAATCCATTCCGCGGGCTTCCAGTTCACGCGTGGGAACGTTGTAGTACAAATACGGAACTTCCCCCTGCGGACGCACGTGGTCAAAGTAGTAGCGGAAGAGTTCCTTGCCACGTTGTTCCGCGTCCAGACCTTCATCGTTAAAATAGAGATACGCGTTCTTCGTTCCGATCATCTCGTTGTAGTACTCGTAGGGACGAAGCACGGGCAGCGCCGAGACCCCTGCCCCCGCCAAGGCCAGCATGACGACGGTTTTCAGCGAGCGCGACGACGTAGTGAAGGCCGCGGCTACGGCCAGTCCAGCAAAAATGTAGAGCATGACCGCAACCGGCAACGCATGCCGGATGCCTCCGTAGGTTGCTCCCGTTGCGAGCACCAAGAAAAATCCGCTGCAGACAACACTCAACACCAGTGCCGGAAACCGGCATTCCTTCGGGAGACGGCGCGCTGCAAACAGGTAGAGTCCGAAAAAAACGAGCGCGATCAGTCCTAGCGGCAGTTTCACCGCCAGAATTCCTGGAAAAAAGTAAGCCGGTACTTTGCCGTAGTAAGTGCGGCCGTAGAACAGTCGCGTTTCTACGCGCCCTTCGATGCCCGCGCGGATCGTGTCGGCAAACCCCCAGATGTAGGCTCGTGGCAGCACGTGAAACCTGGAGAACTCCGTCAGGACAAATCGATGCATCGGAGACTGTAGGTCACTGATCTTCTCCGCCAGGGAGCGATTGAAGACTTCCGCCGAGGTCGGGCTCTCCGTAAATCGAAACAGGTAGAACGCCCACAAGATGACCAGTGCGCCGAAGAGAACAGTCACCAGCTTGGCGAAGCGGGGCATCCGGCTATCGCCGGGGGTGGAACGCGGGACGAACCAGGCGAGAACAGCGCCGACCAACGTCAGCAGAACGGCGAGCACCGGCGCGGAGTGTTTCGTCGCCAGCGCCAGGCCCAGGGCCAGTGAGGTCGCGATCAGGTCAGGCCAGGTCCACAATCGAAAAGCGCGGCCAGCAAGAACTACGGTCGTCGCCGTCAGCAGCGAGATCGGCAAGTCGGTGAGCACGAGCGGAAGATGGGCGGCAACCGTGGTATCGATCGTGAGAATGGCCAGTACGGAGAGCGCGACCACCGGCCCAAACGTGCGGCGCACCGCCAAAGTAAGTGCGGCAAGTAACAAGGCGTTCAGAGTCCACATCGCACGACGCGCTCGCCGCTGCACGGAATCCGGATCGTTGTGCTGATACACATCGGCCTCGGCAAAGTCCCGCTCGTCGGTTTTGTCGTGCATCTCACGGAAGGGACTGAGGTTGAACCCGGTAGCGCTCATGACCGCGCCCACCCACAGCTTCACCAGCGGCGGGTGCTCGGGATTGATACGAAAATCCGCCCTTTTCACATACGACACTCCCGCCAGAATGTGATAACCCTCGTCCTGGGTAAAACTGTCGAGGCGCGTGGCTACGGCCGACCGCAGAATGGCAGCCGCGATAAGGACGATGAGCAGACTCCAGAAAAGGCGATTGGAAACACCAGGAAGTCTTCCTTCGGAAGAGTGCGCAGGGGCGATAGGCATCGTTCAGTTCGCCGATCGGCGAAAACGGGAATTTTACTCTAACTGGCGCACTGAGCCTATTTTGAGCACGCCGCCACGCCGGCTTGCTTGTAAACTTTCCTTCCTTCATTACAAATTCCACGTTCTCCAGTACGCTGATATTTTCAACGGATCGCCACCTACGGCAATCAAGTCCGCGTACTTCCCCGGCTTGATCGACCCGATCTCGCTTGAATGTCCCAGCAGGTCGGCGGCATTCGTGGTCGCCGCCTGAATGGCCTGCATCGGTGTCATCCCGTACTTCACCATGTACGCGAACTGTTTCCCGCTCGAGCCGTAAGGACACACGCCCAGATCCGTACCAAACGACATCTTCACTCCCGCTTTCACTGCTTTGCCGAAATTCTCCCGCTGCACTTGTGCGAGGTTGGCTTCGTGCTGTAGGAAATCCGCTGGTGTGGTGCCAGCCTTTCCTCCAGCCTGAATACATTCATCGTCGTAGATGTCCATATCGAGATAGGTGCCGTGTTCTTTGGCCAGCGCAATGATTTCGTCGTCCAGAAACTCGGCGTGTTCGACGGACGCGGCTCCGGCGAGGATCGCGTTCTTGATTCCCTGCGCCGCATGCGCGTGCACCGCCACACGTAGTCCGAAATTCTTCGCTTCATCCACGCCCGCCTTCAACTCTTCCGGCGTGAACTCAATCGACATCGGACTGCTCCCATGCGTCAGCACCGCGCCCGTCGACAGCATCTTGATCAGATCCACGCCGTTGTGCGCCAGCAGACGAACTTTCTGTCGCACCTCCCACGGACTGTTCGCCTCTCCATAATGCAGGTCCCAGGGCAATTGAATGTCGGGAGCCTGTCCCGTCATCGCGCCCGCTCCGCCCGTGATCGTGATGTAAGCTCCGGCCACGTACATCCGCGGACCGATAATATCTCCACGCGCAATGGCATCGCGCAGCGCAACGTCGTTCAGCGCGCGATAAGTGCCTACATCGCGCACCGTCGTAAAGCCAGACTCCAGCGTCAACCGAGCGTTGGTGACCGATTCGAGCGCGATCTGCGACGCTGTCTTCTTCAGCACGTTGAAGGGATCGCCATCGCCATGGCCATCTGCCACATGCGTGTGGCAGTCGATCAACCCAGGCAAAACAGTCTTGGTGGAAAGGTCAATCACATTGGCCCCCGCAGGAATCGCGAGCCCCTTGCCCACCGCCTGAATCTTGTCACCCTGAATCAAAACGATCTGATCGGTGAGAACCGTGCCGGCATCGGGATCAACCAGACGCCCTGCACGGACCGCAGTTACTTGGCCCATGCCGATCGAAGCGCCTAGCACTACAAAGAAAAAAAGAAAACACAGCGATAGTCTGTTGCGCACAGGAAACACTCCAGCCGCGTAGCGGCGGCACAAGAAAGCCCGGCACGGAAGTGCCGGGTCAATGAAACGACGAAAGAGTCTCGAACGGACGGCACCCGGCCCCTCGATCCGGCAAAACCTAATCCGCGGCAACGGCCGTCTTTCGCGCCGCGCCCCGCAAATCTGCCGCCAACAACCGATGAAACAACTGCTCCCCCGCCTCACGCCTCACCGACAACCGGCCAGCCTGGTACGCCCGCGATTTCAATCCTCGCTGTACCGCCTCGCAGATTCCCAAATCCTCGTCTTGTACCCGGTTCCCCACGGCAACGCTCTGCTCGTTATAAGCACGTGCCGATTCGCTGACATCGCCAAAGTAAAAATCGAAAACCACCCGGCAATGGTCGACATCCACAGGAATGACAAGGTTCGTATCCATGTAGCCTTCGTAGCAATTGAACATGAAGTTGGGGTAATGCCAGAAGTACCAGGCTCGATCGCCGCGCCGCGTGTCGTGGAAGTGGCTGCGTCCTGATCGCCGCTCACCATCGGACTCGACTGGAGACAATAGCGGTCTTCGTTTTCGATCGTGTACTGTTTGTAATCGAGAACCGAGTTCAATCCCTTGTGCAGATGCGGCACATGATAGCCGCCATCAAGGTAGTTATCGACAAACACTTTCCAGTTACAGTGTATGTCGTAAGATTGGCTGGTAAAATACTTCAGCTTGCTGAGACCGAGTGGCTCTGCCCGCTTCACCATTCCGCCCAGAAACTCCGCTAAGGAACCCGCCTGCGGATCGAGGTTGATGAACACCAGCGTCTCCCAGGTGTCAACCTTGACCGGAACCAGTCCATTGTCCTTACGCTCGAAATTCCTGACGCCGTCAAATTCCGGCATGCCTTTCAGCGACCCGTCGAGCCCATAGTTCCACCCGTGATAGGGACAATGCAAAATCGACGCCTGTCCGCAAGCCTCAGTGACCACGGCCGCCGCGTGATGACGGCACACATTGTAGAACGCCCGCAGCACTCCATCATTTCCGCGCACGGCGACCAGCGGTTCGCCAGCGACCGTCGCAGTCACAAACTGTCCGGGCTTCTCCACTTGATCGACGCGGCCGATGACTTGCCACGTCTTACTGAAGACAGCCCGCTGTTCTAACTCGGCAATTCGTGGGTCGACATACCATGGGCCCGGAATCGTGTAAGCATCGGATAGCGGGGCTTTGTCGTCATAGGCGGCCAGGATCTGCTCAATGCTCGTATCCGTGATCATGCTTTCTTCCCGGTGTGCTGAATCCTTTCCGAGCCGATCGCCCGGCGCAACAGTTCCGTGAACTGCTCGATGCGCGCTTCCTTTTTTTCGGGGACATGTCCCTGCTTACGAAACAGCCCAGGATCAAGTTCTTCCGTTAAAAGAGCGTCCTGGAAGCGGTCCATCGTCCACTCCAGAATCGAGCCGATCATGTCGGCATCCAAATCCTGACGCAGTTCGCCGCGGGTCGCTCCGTAGCGCACAAACTCCCGCCATCCGTAAGGATCCTCGGCAACCAGAAAACGGTTGATCTCTCGCCTCAGGGCCAGGTCCGTGCCATAGTTACCGACCAGATAGATGCGATACGACGCCCAGTTATCGCGAACCATATTTTCCGTGCGTCCAAGCCAGTACCGCAGCATCTCGAAAAAGCCCTGCTTCTGCACTTCCTCCGGAGCCTCCATGTATTTCGGAAAAGAACGCACGGCCTTTTTGTACGCTTCAAAAAACAGGCCATCCTTGCTTTTGAAATGCTGGAAGACGGAGCCCTTCGCGATATTCAACTCGGCGGCGATATCCTCGACGCGAGCGGCGCTATAACCGTGCTCGGCAAAGTGTCGAATGGCCACTTCGACGATCCGGGCACGCTTGGCCTCCGACCGCGGACGCGGCTTCTCCCCTGTCCGCAGTTGCATCGGCTTCGCCAGACTGCTGGCAATTCCATTCATGCTTGACCCCAGGTCAAAAGGGAAGATACAGCGCTGGGAACCATTTTTCAATGGCTTTTTTCCATGCGTTCCGTTAATTTCGCTTACCCGGATATTGATCCGGTATTGACCATCGGTCATTGCATGGGCGCGAGCGAAAATCGTATCTACGACGCGATCGTCGTCGGCGCTGGCCACAACGGACTGACCGCCGCCTGCTACCTGGCAAGGGCCGGACTCTCCACGCTGGTGCTCGAGCGACGTGAGATTGTTGGCGGATGCTGCGTGACCGAGGAAATTGCGCCCGGCTGCCGCGCCTCCACCACTTCTTACATCGCCAGCATGCTGCGGCCGGAAGTGATTAGCGACCTCAAGCTTGCCGAACACGGTTTGCGCATGGTGCCCTGCGATCCCGCATTGCAAGTGCCTTTTCCCGACGGACAACTGGTTTCCTGGTGGGCGAATCGCGAGCGCGTCGTAGCGGAAGTGCGCAAGATTTCCGTGAAGGACGCAGAGACATTTGTCCGCGTAGACGATCTCCTGAAGAAGCTGGCACGTTATCTGCAACCGTTTTTTCTTGAGCCGCCGCCTGAAGTAGATACGAAATCTCTGACCGGATGGGGAGATCTGCTTCGGCTGGGGAAACGCTTTCAGGGAATCACCAACACCGAGATCTCCCAGCTCGTGTCATTTCTCACCGGCAGCCTGGGCGATTTTCTCGATCGCAACTACGAATCGGAGAAAGTGAAGACCCTCTTTCTCGCCAACAACGTCTACGGCAAGCACGGCGGTCCCTATCAGCCGGGAACCGCTCTGGGCCTGCTCTTTCACCTACTAAGCGGAGGTGAGCACGAGTTACAGGGCTTCTACGGACACGTCATGGGCGGCATGGGAGCCATCACGGAAGCCATGGCGGCGGCGGCCCAGCAATTCGGCGTGGAAATTCGCACGAACGCCCCGGTCGCGCAAATTGACTCTCGTCAGGGACGCGCTCGTGGAGTTGTACTCGACGATGGAACCGAGATTCGGTCCCGCATCGTCCTCTCCAACGCCGACCCCAAACGTACATTCCTAAACATGATCCCCGAGCGTGAACTACCGCCCGACTTCGTCCACGCTGTCCGCGGCATCAAAATGGACGGACCCTGCGCCAAGGTGAACATGGTCCTCTCCGAAGAACCCCGCTTCACCGGCACTCCTGCAAGTTACGATCTGCAACAGCGGTCGCTGTTCACGCTGGTGCCGTCGCTCGAATTCGCCGAGCGCTGCTACGACATTTGTAAATTCGGAGAGATCCCCGAACAACTCTGGGTCGATTGTGTCATCGCGTCGAATGCCGATCCCTCGCTCGCCCCGGCAGGCAGGCACGTCATGACCTGCTTCGTGCAATACGTCCCCTACAAACTGCGCCAGGGTACGTGGGATGAGAATCGCGAATTGCTCGGCGATCGCGTCGTCAAGAAGATCGCCGAATACGCGCCCAATGTTCCGCAATCGATCGCGGCCCGCCAGGTTCTCACGCCACTCGATCTCGAACGGACCTACGGTCTGACGGAAGGCAACATTTTTCACGGCGAGCTAAGCCTCGAACAGCTTTTCTTCAACCGCCCCGTGGCAGGATGGTCACAATACCGCACTCCAATTGCTGGACTCTACTTGTGCGGCGCAGGCGCGCACCCCGGCGGCGGCGTCACCGGCGCCCCCGGCCACAACGCGGCGCATCAAGTGCTGCGCGATTGGAAAAGCGGAAAATTCAAGGGGGCCGTAGCGTGAACGGCAACGGATCATCCCGAACCGCCGATTTCATCATCTTTGGTGCTGGCGTCATGGGCGCCTCGATTGCATTTCATCTGGCGCAACGCAAGGCCGGCCGCATCGTCATCCTCGACAAGGATCACGTCGCCAGCGGCGGCAGCAGTCGTTCGTCCGCCCTCGTCCGCATGCATTACAGTTTCGCGCCCGAGGTGCAACTGGCTCTAGTGAGTTTGGAGATGTTTCAGCACTGGCGAGAGATCGTCGGCGAGGCAGGCGAGTTTCGCAAAACCGGCTTCGTGCGCATCGTGCACCCTGAGGAAACAGAACTGCTCAAACAAAATGTAGCGATGCAGCGTGCCCTGGGCGCCCGCGTGGAATTAATTGAGCGCCAGCAATTGCGGGAACTACAGCCGGACTGGGTGGTCGATGAAGTCGAACTGGCGGCCTATGAGCCAGACTCAGGCTATGGCGACGGAAACGTTGTCGCGAACGATTTCCTCAGCCGAGCCCGCGACCTCGGCGCCGTATATCTCTCGAAGTCCCGCGTCGTTTCCCTATTAATTGAAGGCGATCACATCCGCGGGGTGCAAACCGACGCGGGCGTCATCCATGCTCCCGTCGTCATTGCGGCAACGGGGCCCTGGACGCGCCCTCTGCTGCAGCCAACCGGATTCGATCCACCCATCGAGGCGGAGTATCATCAGGTCGCGATTCTGAAAAATGCGCCTGACATGAAAAGCGGCAGCTGCGCCTGCATTGACTCTGTAACTGCGACCTACTTTCGCCCGGATGCCAGCGATAAATTTCTCGTAGGCGACTTTTACGGCAAGCGCCCAGTCGATCCGGACAATTTTCCGCAACGCGCCTCGGAAACCGACCTGGAAGAGATCATCGAGCGTGCCAATCGGCGCGTTCCCAAACTTGAAAATGCCGAAGTGATGCGCGGGGTGACTGGAGTCTACGATATGACGCCCGATGCTCGTCCGCTGCTGGGGCCGGTTCCAGGCATCGAAGGACTCTACCTGTGCGCCGGATTTTCCGGCATGGGATTCAAGATTTCCCCCGCCATCGGACTAGTGATGTCGGAACTGATTCTCGACGGCGCGTCTACAACAGTAGATATTTCGGCCTTCCGTCCGACGCGTTTTGGCGAAGGAAAACCGATTAAAGCCGATTTTGAGTACAAAGATGATTAATTAGTCTTGCGGCATATTTGCTCTGTCATTCCGAGCACAGTAGGGATCTGCAGTTTCCAGGAGGAACAATGGCGAAAAAAGGTATTCTCGAACGGTTAAAAGATGGGCCGGTCCTCGGCGACGGCGGCTACTTACTCGAACTGGAAAAGCGCGGATGGGTTCGTCCCGGCCCGTTCACTCCCGAAGTGGCGATTGTCTATCCCGAAGCTTTGCGCCAATTGCATATTGAATTTCGTGAAGCCGGCGCTGAGGTCCTGCAGGCCCTGACGTTCTATGCCAGCCGCGACAAGCTCGCGACCGTCGGTCTGGAAGATCGCGTCGAAGACATCAACCGCTCCGCCGTGCGCGTGGCAAAAGAAGTGGCGGGCGACCAATGCCTCGTCGCCGGCAACCTCAGCCTCACCTGGATGTATGAGGATGGCAGCGCGAAGGCCGCCGACCGAGTCCGCGAAACCTTCGATGAACAGCTCCGCATTCAGTGCGAAGAGGGAGTGGATTTCATCATCGGCGAAACCTTCTCCTGGCTCGGCGAAGCGCTGCTGGCAGTCGAGCGGGCAAAAAAAACCGGCCTGCCCGTAATGGTCACTATCTGCTTTGAAAATAAGGATGAGACAGCGGAAGGCACCACCGCCGCCGATGCCGCCAAAACCTTGCTCGACGCCGGCGCCAACATCGTCGGCATGAACTGCCTGCGTTCTCCGGAGCACACCCTGCCATCAATGGAGAAGATGCGCCAGGCCGTCGACGGCTATCTCGCCTGCCAACCCGTCGGCTATCGCACACCAAAGGCGACGCCGGACTTCACCAGCCTCCCGGAATTTCCCTACGGACTCGATCCTCTTCAACTCACCCGCAAAGAAATGGGCGAATACGCCCTCAAGGCGCGCGAGATCGGCATCAACTACATCGGCTCCTGCTGCGGATCGGTCGCGGAGCACGTGCGAGAAATGGCCAAGGTCCTAGGCAAGCTGCCCGCCGAATCCCGCATCTGGAAAAAAGGAGGGGCTAAGCCGATGTCGGCCTACGAGTATTACGATCACGACCAAATGACGACGAAGTAGCGGGCAACGCGTGACCTTTAAGCGATGCGCTCCATGGTTGAATAGCTTCCAGAAAGTGAATGAATGCCGACGTAACCGTGGAAGAGCGGCCCTTCAGGGCCGCGTACCCGTTCTAACTTGAGGGGCTTCAGCCCCCGGCCTACGGCGCCGCCTTCGCCGCGTCCAGTGCCCGCTTGACGGCCTGCAATTCCTTCAACACGCCCCGCAGATTGCGCGAGTCCAGCGCGTTTGCTCCGTCGCTCTTCGCTTCCTTAGGATTGTCGTGGACTTCCATAAACACGCCATCCACCCCCGCCGCCACGGCTGCCCGTGAGAGCAGAGGAATAAATTCCGGCTGCCCGCCGCTGGTTGCTGGCTCGTCACCGTTCCCACCGGAAGACGACGGCAATTGCACCGAGTGCGTCGCGTCGAACACCACCGGCGCGAACTTGCGCATGATTGCCAAAGATCGCATATCCACGACAAGATTGTTGTAGCCGAAACTCGATCCGCGCTCGGTCAAAAAAACCTGGCTATTCCCCGCGTCGCGACATTTTTCCACCACATGCTTCATGTCCCAGGGCGAAACAAACTGCCCTTTCTTGATATTCACCGGACGTCCACTCAACGCTGCCGCAACCACCAGATCAGTTTGCCGGCAAAGAAACGCCGGGATCTGAAGCACGTCCACAACCTCCGCCACGGCGCTCACATCAGCCGCCTGATGCACATCCGTCAGGACGGGGATGTGGATTTCATCCTTAACCTTCTTAAGAATCCGCAATCCCTCTTTCAATCCCGGCCCACGAAAACTTCGGATCGAAGTCCGATTCGCCTTATCGTAGGAAGCCTTGAAGATAAACGGAAAATTCAGCGAGCGAGCTACTCCCTTGATCACTTCCGCCATGAAAAGCGCGTGTTGTTCGCTCTCGATCACGCAGGGCCCGGCGATCAGGAATAAGTCTCCCGACCCCACGCGAACGTTATCGATTTGGAAGCTGCTACTCATGTATACCGTTGCCAAGAATCACAAAGGTCACGGAGGTCACAGGGGAATTCGGTTTCCTCCGTGTCCCCTGTGACCTCTGTGGTTAAGACTTATCTCCGCCCCACTTTTTCCGGACGCAGGAACATTTCCACTTCTGCCGCTTCCTTCTGCGTCTTCCGTTTCGCGCCATGCTCGTAAGCCGCGCCAATAAAAGCCTTGAACAAAGGATGCGGCTCCAGCGGTTTCGACTTGAACTCCGGATGAAACTGGCACCCAATAAAATGCGGATGCTCCGGAATCTCCACCATCTCGACGTAAGTCCCATCCGGAGTCGACCCGGATATTCGCAGCCCGCCCGCCGTCATCGTGTCTTCGTACTCACGATTGAATTCATAACGATGACGGTGACGTTCGCTGATCTCCGTCTGTCCATAAATCTTGTAAGCCAGAGTCCCCGTCTCAATCTTGCATGGCCAGGCCCCCAGACGCATTGTTCCGCCGAGTTCTTCCACTCCACGTAACTCGCGCAGCTTGTAAATCACACGATGCGGAGTCGCCTGATCGAACTCGCTGGAATTCGCATCCGCCAGCCCGCAGACATTGCGGGCAAACTCAATGCAAGCCGTCTGCATGCCGAGGCAAATTCCAAAATACGGCACCTGTTTCTCTCGCGCATACTGGATCGCCTTCAGCATCCCTTCGATGCCGCGTTTGCCAAATCCGCCCGGCACCAGAATTCCATCGTAGCCTTCGAGTTGTGTTTCGTAACTTTTGTCGGACTGGTCCGCCGTATCGAGCCCCTCGGCTTCCACCCAGTTGAGTTCGAGTTTCAGATTGTGCGCCAGCGACCCGTGCACCAGCGCCTCTTTTAGCGACTTGTACGAGTCTTCATACTCGACATACTTGCCGACGATGCCGATCTTCACCACATCCTTGGGGTTGTAGACCCGATGCACCAGATTTTCCCATTGCGTCAGGTCGCGATCCCTGGCATCGACATGCAGATAGCGCAAAGCCAAAGTGTCAACGCCCTCATGCGCGAAATTCAGCGGTACTTCATACACCGACGCCACGTCTTTCGCCGTGATCACCGCTTCCTCTTCGACGTTGCAGAACAAAGCAATCTTTCCCTTGATGTCCTTCGACAGAAATCGATCTGTCCGGCAAAGCAAGATATCCGGCTGAATTCCCACGCTGAGCAGTTCTTTCACCGAGTGCTGCGTAGGTTTAGTCTTGAGCTCCTGCGCCGCCGCAATAAACGGCACCAGAGTGACGTGCACGAACACAGTGTTCTCGCGCCCCAGTTCCTGCCGCATCTGCCGGATCGCTTCGATAAACGGCAGCGACTCGATATCGCCGACCGTCCCGCCAATCTCGATGATGCAAACATCCACATCCTGCGCGACCTTCTTCATCGCCGCCTTGATCTCGTTGGTGACGTGCGGAATCACCTGCACCGTCTTCCCGAGATAATCCCCGCGCCGCTCCTTGGCGATGATCTGCTCATACAGACGCCCGGTCGTCCAATTGTTGTCGCGAGAAAGTTTGGCGTGCGTAAAGCGCTCGTAGTGCCCGAGGTCAAGATCGGTCTCCGCCCCGTCGTCGGTGACAAAAACCTCGCCATGCTGAAACGGAGACATCGTCCCCGGATCAACATTCAGGTACGGATCGAACTTCATCAGGTTAACCTTGAGCCCGCGGCTCTCCAGGAGGCACCCGATCGAAGCCGCCGCCAGTCCCTTACCCAAAGAAGACACAACTCCGCCCGTCACAAAGATGTACTTGGCCGACATCTGTTCCTCGCTCTAATTTTGATTGGAAAATTGTGCAGGCTGGGGTGCACGATCAATTATGCCAGAGATGGGGTGGGATGGGAATGGGGAAAATCAGCGTTCAGTCGTCAGCGTTCAGCCATCAGCGTTTAGCCATCAGCTTGTGCCAAGATGCTCAAACAGACTCTGAAACACACTCGGCAGCCGCGCGTCCCACTGATTCCAGTCATGACCGCCAGGTACGACGTGGAACTCATATCGAAACCTCCGCCGCTCCAGCACTTCCGCGAAGCTTTTGTTCGATGGCAGTAATCCTTCCCGGTCACCGCAGGTGAGAAACAAATACGGCACCTTTGCAGGATCGGCGGACCGAGCAAGCACAAACGGATCGCTGTTGTGACGCGCCGCGCCTCCCCAAGGCCCAAAAATTGACCTGTGGTACCGCCACTGTTGAATCCGTTTGATGGAAAACGGCCGGCTGGGAACATCGACCGCCGGACTGATCCCAGCTACAAAGACAAATAGTTCTGGACGGCTAAGCGCCAACTTGACCGCTCCGAACCCACCCATCGACACGCCAATCACCGCTCGATTCGCTCGCCCAACCGCCGCCGGAAACCTGCTCTCGACATCCGCAATGAGATCTTTGACGATGTAATCCTCATAGCGGTCCGGCGGACGCTCGACCGCATTGACATAGTACGAATCGTCACCTTCCGGCATCACCAGAATCAGTCCCCGCTCAGCAAACCTTGCTGCGTCGGAGTAGTTGGACCAATCGCGAAAACCGCCACCTCCTCCGTGCAGCAGATAGACCACCGGCAGCTTTGTGCCGACCGCAACAGTTTTCGGCATTACAACGCGGTACTGCATGTCGCGATTCAGCGCAGCGCAGCGGAAGGTAATGTCCTGCATCGTGACGTTGGGAGAGAGTCGAGGACGATCGGACGGGGCCTCAGGTTTCTTACTGCATGCGGTGGTGAGAACTACGACGGCGAAGAAGCAAACTACATTAAATCGCAAGACCAAATCCTCCTTGAAGGTTCGGTCATCATGGAAGATCGACTTCGGCACTTTGATCGCTAAGGCCAGCGCTGAGCACCGTGCAAAATGCGCACCACTTCAACTATTTCCTCACCCACGCGGTAGATCGCCAGAAAAGGCAGGCCGCGAATGACCAACTCTCGTGTGCCATTCTTCTTCCCTGGTCGTCCAATATGAGGAAATTGCGGCAACGAACTAAGAGATTTGTAGATGCGAAGAGCAACTCTACGCGCGGCTTCCGCGCTGTTGTGCGTTTGAATGTAGTCGCAGATCGCGCTGAGGTCGCGAGCCGCTGCTTCCGTCCAACGGAACGCGCATTAGCCCGGATACCGTCGGTCAACTAGCTTGCCAATGTCCTCGTGATCGATCAACTCGCCGCGGTCGGCGGCCGCCAATCCAATCTCCACTTCGCGCAGAAACCACTCGTCATAGTCCACGAATTTCTCAATCGCTTCCTGTACGAGCGCCTGCGCATCCCGGCCGCGTTCAGTCGCCAGGCGCGCGAGTTTAGCTTGCAAATCGGGCGCTAAATTGACTTCCATAAAGCCAAGCCTAAAGACTGGTGGGACAGGTGTCAACAACGGGAGAAAGCCCCTTCCGCTAGAATATCCCATGCCCGACCACCCTCTCTGGAGCGACGGCCCTCAAGCCTCCCGGCTAGCCGAGCTGACGGCCGACACCTCCGATCCCGCCAAAGAACTTCCGCTGCGCCGCGACGTTCGTTCGCTGGGGATTTTGTTGGGACGCGTACTGGTCGAGCAGGAAGGGGAAGCGTTTTTCGATGTGGTCGAGCAGTTGCGCCGACTGCTGATCCAGCACCGCGAGCAGCCGCCCTCGAACGCAAAAGCAAAGAAAGAACAAAAAGCCGATCGCGACCTGATGGCTGAGGCCCGCGAAATTATCAAGGCTCTTTCGGTCGAAGATGCCTACCGCGTCACCAAAGCCTTCGCGATCTATTTCGAACTCACTAACCTGGCGGAAACCAATCATCGCCAGCGCCGCCGTCGCGCCGCCGGACTTCAAGTTGAAAAGGCGCCGCTAGCGGGATCGTTTCAGGGCACCCTCCTTCGCCTGCACGCTGCGGGAATTCCGCCCGACAAAATCCATGAATCGCTGGCCAAGGTCCACGTCACCCCCGTCTTCACCGCGCACCCGACTGAGATCACGCGCCACACCATCCGCCTGAAGCGCCGCCGCATTTCAGGTTATCTCGAGCGTCTCGACCAGCTTCCTCTTTCCGATTCCGACGCTCTCGAATACGAAAAACAAATCCTCGCCGAAATCACCGCCCTCTGGCAGACCGACGAAGTCCGCCTGAATAAGCCCACCGTGCGCGACGAAATTCACATGGGGCTCGATTACTTTCCTCTTGCCCTGTTCGACGCATTGCCGCGCCTGTTCTCCCAACTCAAAGAATCCCTGCGAGCGGTCTACGAGACCAGCGAAGATCTCCCCGAACTGCTCTCCTTCGGCACCTGGATCGGCGGAGACCGCGACGGCAATCCGTTCGTAACCGCCGACTCCACGCGCGACGCCGCCAGCCAGGCCCGCCACGCCGTCATCGACCATTACATCGCCGAAACCACGCGCCTGATCGGTTATCTGAGCATGTCCACGCGCCGCATCGGCGTGTCAGAAGCGCTCTCTCAATCCGTCCGAAAATACGACAAACAGCTCGGCGAAAAATATTCGCGCTGGAAACAGATCACCGCCGCCGAAATTTATCGCATTTTCCTCGAATTCCTCATCGCCCGCCTGCGCTTCACCCGCAAATCATCCAGGCACGAGCACGCCTACAAAACCTCCCGCCAGTTTGAGGATGACCTACTGCTCATCCGCGACTCGCTTCGCGCCAACCACGGCCAGCGCCTCGCTGGATTCGTTTTGCCGTTAATCAGAAAAGTCCACACCTTCGGCTTTCACCTGCACGCCCTCGACATCCGCCAGCACTCCCGCATCCTCTCCGACGCACTTGCAGAATTCGCCGCGACGGGCAGAAAGGGCACAGCCAGCCGTTCAACGAAAGAACTCTCGCCGAAATCCGCCGAACTCATCGACACCTTCCGCGCCGTAGCAGAAATAAAGAAGACGCACTCTCCCAAAGCCATCCGCAACTTCGTCATCAGCAATACGCAAACCGAGCACGATATTTTCGCCGTCGTCCAACTCGCCGCGCTCGGCGGCGTAGAGGTCGCCGCCAGCAAAACCGATCCCGGACTGATGCCCGTGCCACTGTTCGAATCGATTGAAGCGTTGCGCGCGTCGCCCGCCGTGATGCGCCGCGTCTGGGGCGACCCCGCGTTTCAGCCCCTGCTCGATTCCTGGGGACGCACCCACGAAGTCATGCTCGGCTACTCCGACTCCAATAAAGATGGAGGCATGCTCACCAGCACGTGGGAACTCCACAAAGCCCAGCACCAGCTCCACGAAGCCGCCCGCGAGTGCAAAGTAAATCTGCGAATGTTCCACGGCCGCGGCGGCACCGTCGGTCGCGGCGGAGGTCCCACCCACGCCGCCATCCTCGCCCAGCCTGCCGGAGATTTCACCGGCGCCATTCGCATCACCGAACAAGGCGAAGTTCTCAGTTGGAAATATGCCGACCCGGTGCTCGCCGAATGGAATCTGGAAATCATGATTGCGGCCTGCCTGGAAGCCATCACCATGCCCCCCAAGACCGCGCCCGAGACTCGGCAACGCTGGCATGAGGCGATGGAAACCATGTCCGCCGACGCGTTCGCCTTCTATCGCAAACACATCGCCGAAGATTCCGGAGTCCTTGAATACTTCGAACTGGCCACGCCCGTCAACGAACTCGAGCATGCCCGCATCGGCTCCCGCCCGGCGCGCCGCAACGCCACCCGCAGCCTCGACGACCTCCGCGCCATCCCGTGGGTTTTCGGCTGGATGCAGAGCCGTCACGCTGTGCCCGCCTGGTTCGGTGTCGGCCACGCCTTGGAACGCTTCGCCAAACGCAGCGCCGCCAGCGCCGACTTACTGCGCGAAATGGTGCAGGGCTTTCCGCTGTTCAACACGCTGTTGCGCAATGTGGAACTGGCCATGGCCAAAGCCGACTTCGCGATCGCCCGTCTCTACGCCGACCTCGTCCCCGACGCCGCCCTGCGCGACCGCGTCTTCGCCATGTTGCGCGAGGAATTCGAGCGCAGCCGAGTGCAGATCCTCGCCGTGAAACAACAGAGTGAATTACTGGAAAGAAATCCTGTCCTCGCGCGTTCGGTGCGGCTGCGCAATCCGTATGTCGATCCCCTCAGCCTGATTCAAGTCGACCTGCTAAGCCGCAAACGCCAGGGCGCGAAAGACCCATCTCTCAACTACGCGATCGGTGCCACCATGAACGGCATCGCGGCAGGACTGCACAATACGGGATGAATTCCTCGGTATCGACAGATTCCGCCCGGCTTGCCGTGGAAGAGCCGGCCTTCAGGCCGGCGCTAGGGCGAAAAGAGAAACGGGCTTCAGCCCCGGAGCGGCGCGCGTACGGGGCCTAAAGGCCTTGATAATAGCCGAAGGACGCGGCCCTGAAGGGCCGCTCTTCCACGGTGAAGCATAGATATTCGTTTTCTCTGCATCCAACCTTGCGAGGCTCCTCCCGAGGAGCATAATGTTGGACGGCATGAAGCCCTGGCCCCGCATCGCGATCGTCGCGCTGGCGTTTTTCTCCATCGCCGGCATCCCGGGGGCGTTCCCCCAAAACCAGGTCAAGCGCCTCATCCTCAAAGACGGCTCTTACCAGCTCGCTGCAAAATATGAAATCAAGGGCGAACGCGTCCGTTACTACAGTTCCGAGCGCGGCGAGTGGGAAGAGATTCCCAAGAACATGATTGACTGGGACGCCACCGAAAAATACGAGCAGGGACGCCTGCAAGGCCTGCCCTCACCCGAAGCCGTCCAGCTCGACAAGGAATTCGAAGCGGAACAGAAAGCCGAAGAAACACGCTCGCCGAAGATCGCGCCCGGGATTCGTCTGCCAGGGGACGGCGGCGTCTTTCTTCTCGACACTTATCAGAATCAGCCGCAATTGGACGAACTCCAGCAATCGGGCGGCGAGTTGAACAAGAATACGAAATCGAACATCCTGCGCGCTGCTATCAATCCCCTGGCCAGCGCCAAGGAGTCCATCGAACTTCCTGGCGCGCGCGCCAAGATTCAGTCCCATACCAGCGTGCCCGCCATTTATGTGAGCATTGACGCCTACGATGCAACCGGCGGTGTTGCCGCAGCCAAAGGCCAACCACCGCCCCTTCCGCCTGCCGATCGTTTTAAAATCGTTCGCGCCGAAGTCAAGAACGGCAAGCGCATTACCGGAGGCATCAAGATCGCCCCTTACGGCAAAGTCAAAGCCGACGACCGATTTGTTCCCACCACAGCGGAAGAACTCGGCGGCGGTTGGGTGAAGCTCTCTCCCCAAGAACCGCTGCCCACTGGGGAGTACGCCGTCGCCGAAATGCTCGGTGAAGAAGGAATGAATCTCTACGTCTGGGACTTCGGCGTCAATCCATCGGCGCCCGCGAACGCGTCAGCCCGCAAGGCGGAGGAGACCGAAGTGCCGAAGAAGCAGGATCAACCGGACGACTTGAAGAAAAAGAATTAGTACTGAGGTCTCGGCTAGCAGACCACTTCCACGGTGCCATAATCAGCCATGCTCCAATCCAACCCCGCATGGAAGTTCGAGCACTCCATCGATTGCGCAGTCAGCCCTGAATTCGCGTGGAAGTTTTGGACCGATGTTAGTAACTGGGCCTTAGACGCGGACGTAGATTCGATTGAAATCGATGGCCCCTTCTCCGCAGGGGCGCGTGGCTTCACGAACAGCAAGAGCTCCGGGCGCGTGGACTGGCGCCTCGCCGAAGTTCAGCCGGGAAGAGCGGTGATTGAATTTCCCTTGCCCGGTGCCATAGGCCGATTCGTCTGGACCTTCGAAGATATCGATGGACGAACCAGAATCACGCAGCAATGCACCCTCGAGGGTGAACAAGCCGATACCTTCGCGAAGGCGGTGGGTGCCAGCCTGGAGACGGGCATCCCGGCGGGCATGCAAAAGTTGTGCGAGACGATGGAGAGTGTCGCGCCGGTTGCTCATCCCAAGTGAGCAAATCGCCCGAACACCACAAACGCCCCCATCAGGAGAAGGACGCCGGGCGTGATCGCCGACTCATGCCGCCGCAGGTGGTAGCCAATGGCCAGCAGCATGATTGTCGATAGTCCGACGGCGGCCCACACGCTGAGCCACGGAGCGATGTGCGTTGCCATGGGCAGCACTACCCCGACGGCTCCGGCAACCTCACAGACGCCGATGAAAGTCACCAGACCTCGCGTCAGTCCGCTCGGCCCATTCTTCTCCGACACGGCTTTGTACTTTTCGTACGCAAACAACTTCATCGAACCAATCGCGATAAAGGCGAAGGCTAGCATGCCTTGAACGACCCAGAGTGCTATGTTCACAGATGTTGCCTCCGCGGAGCGCTGGCATCCCGCCGCACTACAGGGGTTAGATGCTCCGGAGGATATCGCAATATTCGCGGTGGGGCAGGAACGTCCCCGACTGGCGACGGCGCCACAGGGAACCATGAACCACTAACCACTAACCACCTTCACTACCTTCCAGTAATCCCCGCGACGCGACCCCAATATTGTTCCGTGTGCTGTTCTTCACCGCATACATCATTTCATCCGCCTGGCGGATGATATCGTGCGGCGTTTGCGCGTCATGTGGGAAGGTAGCCAGCCCCATGCTCGCGCGCACATCGATCTTCTCTCCCTGCTCGGTGGCGAAATTTCCGCTCCGCATGGAATCGAGCAAACGTTTCGCCACCACCACGGCCGCATCTTTTCCGGTTTGCGGTAGCAGCACGACAAATTCGTCGCCGCCGTAGCGGAATGCGAAGTCGATCAGCCGGAGTTGCGCTTTGATGAGGTATCCCACCTCGGCCAGAAGCCGGCTTCCCACCAGGTGCCCCATGGTGTCGTTGACCTGCTTGAAGTGATCGAGGTCAATAAAGATCACACTGAACTCATAACCGAAGCGGGCCGAGCGGTAGACTTCCGTCTCAAGCGTTTTATAAAGATGACGCGCATTGAACAAGCCGGTGCAGTCATCGGTGATGGTCAGTTCCTGAATTTTTTCGACCGCCTTCGCGTTCTCAATGGAAATGGCGGCGTAATCGCAGAGCGCCTGGAGGAAGAACATTTCCTGATCTTTCAGGCTTTTCACATCCACGTTAACCAGTTGGATCACGCCTAGCACGCGATGACGGGAACGGAGCGGCACACAGATAATTGACTGCGTCTGCCAGCGCGTCATGTCATCCAACCGACGGGAAAACCGGGGATCGCTGGCCACATCCGGAACAATCAGCGTCTGCCCATTCTTCGCCACCCAGCCGGCAATGCCTTCGCCCATCTTCACCCGCGCATTGGCCAGCACCTCGGCCGCGGCACCCACGGCAATGGCAAAATACAACTCGCCTTGCAACTCATCCACCATCAGCAGCGACCAGGTCTCCGGACGGAAATATTCCGCCATTTTTTCCATGATGGTCTGCAGGATGGAATCCAGATCGAGTGACGAGGTCAGAGCCTTGGCCACATCGTGAAAGATGGTCAGCTCTTGCGACAAGCGAGTTGGGGACGTGCCCGCTGCCTCCGACATGTACTCCTCGTCCTGAGTTGGGAAGATACCGGATTATAGTTTTCGCCGTGCACGCCGGGCAATGCACGTTAGTAACGGGAACCCGCGGACCAACGGGGCGCTCCCAGGCTCGAATTCCCGCGCGGACGGCGCTGGGAATGGCCTATCATCCTTAAAGCAGAGGCAAAGCACGAGAGTGTACAATTTCCGGCGCCGTCCCTTCCGGGCGGGAGAATCGCTTGCCATCCTTCGGGGAAAGACTGAAGCTCGAACGCGTAAAGCGTGCTATCACGCTGGAGCAGATTTCGTCCTCCACCAAGATCGGCACTCGCATGCTCCAAGCCCTGGAAGAGGAAAACTTCGACCAGTTGCCTGGCGGCATCTTCAATAAGGGCTTTGTCCGCGCTTACGCCCGCCATGTGGGACTCGATGAAGATCAGGCCGTCGCCGATTACCTCGAAGCCTCCGGACAGAACGCGCCACCCACGCCAGAGTTCGCAGCGGCCGTCGCGCCGCGGGAAACTCGTTCATCGGACATTCTCCGGCGGATTCCCTGGAATATGCTTGCCGCCGGACTACTGGTGGTTGCCCTGACACTCTTTCTCTGGACCCGCTGGCAACGCGGGAAGGAGCCGCGCAACGAGTCCAGCGCCCCCATCGCCGCTTCGAACACAGCGTCCCCTGGCGAAGAAGGGGCCATCTCGCGCGCCGAGGTGGCCGTCCGGAAACCCGCGAATCCATCGTCCAAGCCCGCGAACAGTAGCCTTTTCATGACCTCGAACTCCTCGCCTCCGGCTGCCGGCGAATTCACGGTAGTCATACTTGCCCACGAGGATTGCTGGCTCTCCATCCAAACAGATGACAACCCCATCGATGAGGAGATGCAGCTAGGCGAAACCCAGCGTGCCATCCATTTCCGAAAGCACGCGGTGATCAAGGCCGGGAACACCGGCGGAGTCGACTTTGTCTTCAACGGTAAGAAGCTGCCCCCGCAGGGCGAATATGGCGAGGTAAAAACGCTTACTTTTGGCCCCGGCGGTGTGCAGGCAGGCGCCTCCACAACGCCGGTGTCTCCGTAAGAGTTGTCTCTTTCTTTTCTTCCATTTACCACACCACACTTCCCATTCGCTGCGCCCAAGTACCGCTTGCTGCATGCCCCTTCTATCACCCGGCAAATCCGTTGCGCCGCGGGGCCATCTCTGGTACCGTTTTCATGAGAGAAAAGAGTCCCGGCGACGAGCCCCTGGAGTCAGCCCCCCACCTTCTTGAATGCCAGGCTCGAAGTTACCCTAGAGGAGAAAATCAGCTTGCCAACAAATCGTTTCCTGTTCACCTCGGAATCAGTCACCGAGGGCCATCCCGACAAGATTGCCGACCAGATTTCTGACGCCATCCTCGACGCCTGCCTGCGTGAAGATCCCGCCAGCCGCGTCGCCTGCGAAACCCTGACCTGTACCGGCCTGGTAGTCATCGCCGGAGAAATTACCACCAAAGCCTACGTAGATTTCCAGATGGTAGTGCGCGGCGTAGTCCAGTCCATCGGCTACGACAATGCCGTCTACGGCTTCGACTCCAACACCTGCGCCGTAATCTCCAGCATCAACAAACAATCCGGCGACATCGCCATGGGCGTAGACACCGGCGGCGCCGGCGACCAGGGAATGATGATGGGATACGCGTGCAATGAGACACCTGAATTGATGCCGCTGCCCATCTCATTGGCGCAGAAGCTTTGCCAGAAACTTTCCGAAGTCCGCAAGAATGGAACCTGCCCTTACCTTCGTCCTGATGGGAAATCCCAAGTTACAGTCGAATATTCGGCGCCGGGCAAAGTGAAGCGGGTCGATGCGGTCGTCGTTTCAACGCAGCATTCGGAGTCGATCGGCAACGACGAACTGCGCGCTGACATTCTGAAGCACGTGATTCAGGCCGTGATCCCGGCCCACCTGCTCGATGAAGACACCAAATACCACATCAATCCCACCGGACGCTTCGTCATCGGCGGGCCCATGGGTGACAGCGGACTCACCGGGCGCAAGATCATCGTCGACACCTACGGTGGGATGGGACGTCACGGCGGCGGCGCTTTCAGTGGAAAAGATCCGACGAAAGTTGATCGCTCGGCGGCCTACATGGCGCGTTATATCGCGAAGAACATCGTGGCGGCCGGACTCGCCGAGCGCTGCGAAGTGCAGCTTGCCTATGCCATCGGCGTAGCGGAGCCGGTCAGCGTTCTGGTGGAAACTTTCGGGACCGAAAAGATCGATCCCGCGAAGATTTCCGACCTGGTCCGCGCCAACTTCAAGCTGACGCCGCGCGGCATCATCGAGTCGCTGAACCTGCGGCGTCCGATCTATCGCAAAACCGCAGCCTACGGCCACTTCGGCCGCACCGACCCCGACTTCACCTGGGAAGCCACCGACAAAGCCGCAAAACTGGCGTCTGATGCGGGGTTGAAGAACAGGAGCCAGTAGGCGCAAGGAAATAGAGCTACGGGCTACGAGCCACGAGCTACGAGCGAACGGGTTGCTGAAGCTCGAAGCTCGAAGCCCTTCTGCAATCTGACTTCTTACTTCTGACTTTATTTCAGGGAGCAAAATGTCGACGACAAGCGCACCAACGATTAATAGCGATGTAAAGAATTTCGATCTGGCAGATCTGGGCAAGAAACGCATCGAGTGGGCCAACCAGTCGATGAAGGTTCTTCAGATTATCCGCAAAGAGTTCATCAAGAACCAGCCGCTGAAGGGCATCCGCGTGGCAGCATGTCTCCACGTCACCGCCGAAACTGCAAATTTGATGATCGCCCTCCGCGACGGCGGCGCCGATGTTGCCCTGTGCGCGTCGAATCCCTTGTCGACTCAGGATGACGTGGCCGCCAGCCTGGTCCGCGACTACAACATTCCGACCTTCGCCATCAAAGGCGAGGACAACGATTCCTATTACTCGCACATCATGGCCGCGGTCGACCACCGTCCGCAGATCACCATGGACGATGGCGCTGACCTCGTCGGCATCCTGCACACCAAGCGCAAGGCTGAACTCGCCGGCGTAATCGGCGGTACGGAAGAAACAACGACCGGAGTGATTCGTCTGCGCGCGATGGCGAAAGAAGGCGTGCTGCAATATCCGATCGTCGCCGTCAACGACGCCGACACCAAGCACCTCTTCGACAACCGCTACGGCACCGGACAATCCACCATTGACGGCATCATCCGCGCCACCAATTTCCTGTTAGCCGGATCGAAGTTCGTAGTCGCCGGCTACGGCTGGTGCGGACGCGGCCTCGCAAGCCGTGCTCGTGGCGCTGGCGCCGAAGTCATCGTCACCGAAATCGATCCGACAAAAGCGCTCGAAGCAGTAATGGACGGCTTCCGCGTCATGTCGATGGAAGAAGCCGCCAAAATCGGCGACGTCTTCTGCACCGTCACCGGCAACAAGAACGTCCTCGCGAAGAATCGCACTTCGAACTGATGAAAGACGGCGCGATCATCTCGAACTCGGGACACTTCAACGTCGAAATCGACATCCCGTCACTCGAGAAACTGTCATCCTCGAAGCGCACCACCCGCACCTTCGTCGAGGAATACACCATGAAAGACGGCCGCCGCATCAACCTCCTGGGCGAAGGCCGCCTGATCAACCTCGCATCCGCCGAAGGCCACCCCGCCTCCGTAATGGACATGAGCTTCGCCGACCAGGCCCTCTGCTGCGAATACATGGTGAAGAACCACGCGTCGTTAGAAAAGAAGTGTCTACACCGTGCCCGTCGACCTCGATAAGCGCGTCGCAAAACTGAAACTCGAATCGATGGGGATCAAGATCGATCGGCTTACGCCGGAGCAGGAAGAGTATCTGGCGAGCTGGAACGAAGGAACCTAGAAGCAGGTCACAGGTCTTAGGTGACAGGTCTCAGGGGCGGCGCGAGCCGCCCTAATTTTTTGTACGCTCTGTCATCCTGAGCGAAGTCGAAGGACCCCTACACCTTTTCCGTCGCTCCGAATGATTCAGGGAATTCTCTCCGTGCACCGGGCATCTTGAGAATTCCGTGCGACATTCTTGCCATCACACTCGCCGCAGGGTCCTTCCACCCCGCATCCGCTTCGCGTCCGCGAAGCAGATACTGCGCTCAGGATGACAGATTGTAGTGATTAGGAGGAACTAGGATTGTAGGATGCGTTCGACTCTCGCCCGTACTTCGTCATGCTCCACAAACTCGCCGCGATCAGCAGCTGCAATGCCAATATTCACTGCTTCGATGAAGCGTTTATCATCTTCCAGATATCGGCTGAGGACTTGTTCCGCCAGTTCATCCGTTTTCAGGCCTCTCTGGGCGGCGATTTGCGCCAGTTGGGCTTCTTTCTCAGGTTGCAGACGTACTTCCATAAAAACAGTCTAGGAAGGTTGGCGAGCGCTGTCAAACAGTCGACGGCCGACGTTTCAAAAAGCGAAACGTTGATTGGATAAGACTGGCAACAAGTGTCGTGGTTGGACACGGCGCCTTGATCGCGGATCTGGTTTCTGCCTTTTCCAAGTGAAACTCCTTTCAGCGGAGGCTCCAATTCGCGCAATGATCTCGCACGTCTCTCGTTTTCGGGACGCGGATCCTACGAGAATGGGCTACTCCCTATTGCTCGCGCCGCACTGGCACGCGTTCCAGTTCCATGGTTTGAACCCCTCCGCCAGACCCGGACGTGGTGTAGACAGCGACCACATCCAGTTCCACTTTGCTTTCGAATACCACGAAGCCCTCGGCAAAGCCGGACGTGTGAGTTCTGCTCATGATCTCGCGGCATTCAATCGCGAATGCTTCGTCCGAACCCAGCTTGGCTTCGATCAATTTGGTGACCGGACCGGGTTTCTGATTGGGAAATGCGACCGCAAACTTCTTTAGGAACTCCGTCGTCTCGCGTCCGGGATTGTGCACATTGACGACTGTGAAATACATTCCCGGTGCTACTACGCGACTGTCTGGTTTCCCGCAGACAAACTTCGCCGCATATTGAAAGGGGAGATGTTGCGCCACACTGGCAGGCGCCAGCGACAGAACAGCCAGCAAAATCGACAGACGCGTCATGAGATGCTCCTTCCTCTGGTGGCCACTCCTGGCACACTTCGAGCCGAGGAGAGGCAGAATTCGTTTCCGATTAGGGTCCCGTTACTTACCCGAGTAAGTACGGTCGTCTCAGGGAAGAGGCACTTGTTTCACAGTGATGGTGAATTGTGCCGGAGAGACGATTCGGGCGGATTGTGTACCGGAAAGAAATCGGAGTCAAGGGAAAAATTGGCGAAGGTGTGTCGTCCCTTCGGGACTCACGTCGCTTTGCCGGCTCACCCGGGGCTTCCGCCCCGGGATGGGTTATTTCGCCCCTTCGGGGCTGAATCTATTTCTTCGGAAAGCCAGGGTCGGCTTTGATCTCGCGAATCTGCTGAATATGGCGCTCGGAATGAGTCGAAATTTCGAGCATCCATTGCCAACTGTCGATTGGTTCTCTGGTTCCGAAGCTATGGGCGCGTAAGTCGTCGTTGGTGGTTTTAATGTAGTCGATCATGGTCGCACGCAGCGCCTGGAACTTTGCCATCGCCTCTCCGAGGTCTTTGTAGGTGTCGACTTTTTCGTGCCCGCCGCCGGTTTTCGTATGCACCACGCGATCGATTCCATACCACATGATATCGGCGTCGGTGTTCGACGATTTCTTGCTCTGCATATCCGGAGGCGCCTTGACTGCATCCTTCAACTCACGCCAGTAGTCAGGCTCGGCAACGGCCAGATGCGAAACGCATTCACGAATCGTCCACCGATCGGGCCCAGTGCGATACTCAAGTTGAGCCGGTGAAAGCCCGCGTACCTCTTCGGCCAGCATGGATCCGGTCATTTGAAAATGAACGAGTAAGTGCTCCCGGTCTTCGTCGGTCATCCCGGCGGTCTTTGTCGCGGTCTTCGCCGCAGTCTTCGCCGCAGTCTGGGCAACGGCAGAGAGGCAAAGGGCAAGCACAACTAGCGGCAACCATCGAAGGATTCTCATGGGGCCGGATGGTAGCAAACAGTTTTGAGCAAATCCATGAAAACGAACGAACTAGATGCAGAAATAACCGCAACAGCAATTGACTGCGCTCAACAAATGTCTATGCAGGTACGTGGCTGGACCGGCCTAGCGCATCGCCAACAATCTCGAGGGCACGGGTCCAAGGCATTCCCGAAATGAAACGCACCTATTGCTTGCAGCTATGAATTGAAATATCTATTGTTTCTTTCAGGACCTTGTGAGATAGTGGACACAGAGTAGTGTTACTCGCGGCGCGGCCTCTTTTTGAGGCCGCGTTTTTCATTGGGGAGAATTGGGAGAGAGAGGGATATCAACAGTTACCCATGACAAGAAACGACGCGGGATAAGGCTGCTAAGTCCTTATTCCGGAATATTTTGCCAATAAGTCCTTTGGCTGGAATATTTTAGCGTGAAGTCACAGGCTAACTCGATGATTCCAAAGGATCAAGGGGGGAGGGGGGGTACCCCGGTACCAGTTAGTAAACAGAAGAAAGCAGGTCCTTCGGGAGTGACGATGCCAAGAACCTGTGGTTTTTCTGGCGCACTCAAGGATCGGTTGTTCGGGCGTCATGCCTTGGATGCTCGTCTCGTATCTTATTGACTTGAATGCGATTACTTACTAAATAGTTACGGAAGCCCTAAGTTTTTTCCTCTGCTTCAGTCACTTGCCGCTCGCCCGGTGGTAGTTAAAGATCAACGGGCACCTGATACGATCCGGGCCCACGGGATCCGTTTCGACGGCTATGCCGTTACGACGAACCCCGGCAGACGATACGCCGGTAAGGGACCGAATGGTGCGAATCCTGGAAGGGGAGAAATTATGAAAAAACTTATCGGCGTTGCCGCTTTGCTGGTTATGGTTTCGATGCTTGGAATGGCTCAGGAAATACCGGGGCCGGAAGTCTATGGAGGCTATCAGTACACCAGAACTGACGGGGGCGGACATGGTCAGGGCTGGAACGGAGCCGCAAACATGTACGTCACGCGTTGGATCGGCGGAACCGCGGATTTCAGCGGAGTCTACAACAACGGTTCGATCTACACCTACACGTTCGGACCGGTGGTCTCGACGCACAAAGATAACTTCTCGCCGTTTGCGCACGCGCTCTTTGGCGGATACCACGCTTCCAGCGGTGGATTCAGCGACAGCGGCCTGGCAATGATGTTCGGTGGCGGCGTGGACTTCGGAACCAAGAAATGGGCGTTCCGAGCCGTCCAGTTCGATTGGTTGGTGCTCCGAAATAACGGAGTTACCGACAAGAACAACTTCCGGGTAAACACAGGAGTTATGTATCGGTTTTAGTGTGTGTGCAAGACTCGCAGAAGAAAAGGGGCGGCGCGGGCCGCCCCTTGTTTAGTTTCTGTGGGAAGGGGGTCAACGACCCGTCCCAGCCGAGCGCCGGCCGGCGATGACAAGAGTCCCTTATCGCCGCCCGCCGTGGAAGCCATTGCCATGGGCGTCGCGGTCTCGACCGCGTCCATCGAAAGCGCGGTGATCGTCGCGATCGCGGCCTTCAAAGCGGCGGTCGTTGTCAAAACGGCGGTCCGAGAACTCGCGGCCGACATACGGACGCCCGTAGTAAGGCCGTCCATAATAGGGACGAGCATATCCGTGATACCACGGGCCCGCGCCGATAAAGATTCCGTTCACGAAATAGCTCGGCCCGTAGAATCCGTAAGGTGCGCACGCATACGGAGAGTCCGGGTAATAGCCATAGCGGCAAACGGGGGGTCCGGCCACATAACCGGGGCCGAATCCGATGCCGACGCCAATTCTGACTTCCGCCTGCGAGTACGCCAGCGGCACCATCAATACACTCACCAGCGCCAAATATTTTAGATACTTCATAAGTGAACCTCCTGATTTTCCGTTCCGGTTCTCGCTATCCGAGAATGCCGGATCCAGAGGTCCTTCAGTTTTCCCGTTCTGAAGCGCCTACATATTGGAACGCGGAGAGAGGGAAATAGTTGCGCGAAGAGCAGTGGCTCATTTCAGCCATCCTGCGTGAAATCAGCCAGTTGCGGGGTGGTATCGTCTTCTAGAGGTGGTTAGGTAGGTGAAAGATCGCTACTCGACTTCTTCCTCTTCTTCCTGAATCTTGATGCGGAGAGACTTCAGAAATTTCAGGTCCTGATCGCTGACTTTTAGTTCGGGGTTGGTGCTGAGGGTAGAGACGAGAGAAGTTTTGTCGCTGCCGGGGACGCCTTGTTTGCTCACTCCGATAGTCGCTTCGAGGACGAGGAAAATATCGTAGCCGCCTTCTTTTATGCGGGCTACGACTTCGGCGATCTGCTCGGAGTCGGCCAGGGACTCGTTGATGGCTTCGCCCAGTTCCTTCATCAGTTGCTTCAGTTGCGGATCCACGAACCCCCCTCACAACAACACACCCCAGGCAGGCCGAGGTCACGGGCCGCTGAGATTTCCCCATCTGCATTGTACGCCGCCCCACTGCTAAAATCGACTCGTGACGAAGATCTCCACCTGGAAAAAGATCGAGATCGGCGCGCGGATTGTGGCGCGGCGGGTGGGGAACTCCCGGACTGGCGCGGCCGTGGTGAGTGGGGCGCGAGCTACAGGAAGGTCGTTTGGACGGGTGGCGCATCAGCTTTGGCTGGAAGTGACTGGGTTCACGTTCTTTGCGCTCGCGGTGATCGGGGGGATTGCCGGGTTTCGAGAGTATGTGAAGTACCAGGCTGGGCTGTCGGAAGGGCCGGGGCGCGTGATCTTGGCGGCTTGCTTTACCGTGACCTTCGCTTGGTTTGGGGCGACGTTCGTTCTGGCGGGTGCGGAAGAAGGGCTAGGCGGCGAGAACGCTGGGCGCTTTCACTTCCGGCCAAGAGCTTGAACCACGGGGGACACGGAGGTCACGGAGGAACCCGTAGATTTCCTATGTGACCTCTGTGGTAAAGGGGTTTCTCGATGAGCGATAAAGTAGTCTCGCCGGACAAGTCGAAGGTTTCCGAGCTGGAGACTTCTTCCCAAATACCCGTGCAGCCTTTGTACTCGCCTGCCGACCTGGCAGATTGGGACTACGATCGCGAACTTGGATATCCCGGAGACTTCCCCTACACGCGCGGCGTGCAAGCGACGATGTATCGGGGTCGGCTCTGGACCATGCGTCAGTATGCCGGCATGGGCGATGCGGAGGAATCCAACAAGCGCTACAAGTATCTGCTCGCCAATGGGACGACCGGGTTGTCTGTGGCGTTTGATTTGCCTACGCAGATTGGGCTTGATTCCGACAACGCGCTGGCCGTGGGAGAGGTGGGCAAGGTTGGAGTGGCAATCGATTCCATCGAAGACATGCAGCGGTTGTTCGACGGCATCGACCTGACGAAGATTTCTACATCGATGACGATCAATGCGACGGCGTCGATCTTGCTGGCGCTGTATGTGGCGGTGGCGCGGCGGCAGGGGATGGATGTGCGGAAGCTTTCAGGAACCGTGCAGAATGATGTTTTGAAAGAATACATCGCACGCGGGACGTACATTTATCCGCCGCAGCAGGCGATGCGGATCATCACCGACCTGTTTGCCTGGACGAACGAGAACGTGCCGGAGTGGAACACGATTTCCATTTCCGGATACCACATGCGGGAAGCGGGCTCGACGGCGGTGCAGGAAGTGGCGTTCACGCTGGGCAATGGGATCGCGTATGTGGAAGCGGCGGTGCGAGCGGGACTCGATGTCGATAAATTCGCGCCGCGGCTGTCGTTTTTTTTCAACGCGCACAGCAATTTTCTGGAGGAAGTAGCGAAGTTCCGCGCCGCGCGGCGGATGTGGGCGAAAATCATGCGTGACCAGTTCAAGGCGAAAAATCCGCGTTCGTGGATGCTGCGCTTTCATACCCAAACCGCGGGTTCGACGCTGACTGCGCAGCAACCAGAAAATAACATTGTGCGAACGGCGATCCAGGCGATGGCGGCGGTGTTGGGCGGCACGCAGTCCCTGCACACGAATTCATTCGACGAGGCGCTGGCGCTGCCCACCGAGCAGTCAGCGCGGATTGCGCTGCGCACGCAGCAGATCATTGCTTATGAATCTGGCGCGCCGCAGACGATCGATCCGCTGGCTGGGTCTTATTACATTGAGTCGCTGACTAACGAAATTGAGAAACGGGCGAGCGAGTATCTTGTCAAGATCGAGGCTATGGGAGGGATGCTCAAGGCGATTGAACGGGGATACGTCCAGCAGGAGATTCAGAACGCGGCCTACAAATATCAGCAGGCCGTGGATCAGGGCGAAGCGATCGTGGTGGGCGTGAATCAGTTTCAGATGGAGGACGAGAAGGCGGTACCCCTGCAACGCATTGACGAGGAATTGGAGCGTAAACAGGTGGAGCGTTTGCAGGCGCTACGAGTCAAGCGGGATTCGGGGCCGTGGAAGGCGGCGATTGGCGCGGTCGAAGACACGGCGCGGTCGACGGAGAATCTCATGCCGCGGATTCTGGCGGCGGTGGAAGCCTATGCGACTGTAGGCGAAATTTCGGATGCCATGCGGAAGGTGTATGGGGAGTATCGGGAGGCAGTGGTGATTTGAAGGCTTGGTTGGATAGCAGGCATCTGATGGACGAGTCCGCCGTCCGCTGAAATCACCGACACCTGCAGACAGGAATCTCGGTCGAATCGAGCAAGTATCTTGTCGCCTTGGTCCTTTGCGGGGAAGACCACTTGCAGGTGCATCATTTCAGCTTCAACAAAGATGGTGTACCTGCCAGGTTTTACGTTCTCGAACGAAAAAGATCCGCCATTGTCAGTAATTGCCGAACCAATCTCGCGCGCTAATTTCGTCTTAGCGCCGACTACGTAGGCGCCGGGGGACTCCCGCAACGAAATGTGGGCGCCCGCCCATGGTTTCCACTTCTTTACCAGAGAGCCGGTAACGTTTTTCGATCGTACCAACGCGCTGCGCAACACTCTGCGCTATCCTTCCATCACGCCCATGGAAACAATTCACTTTGCCCGGACCAACTCTCCTGCAGGCCCGCTCGTGCTTGCCCTCTCCTCGCATGGCCTCCTCAAACTCGAATTTGACCGCGGCCAGCCCGCCGAAGGCCGAGATCAGGTATGGCAGGAATCGGCCACTGCTCTCGCCGCGTGGCTCCGCCAGCTTGACGAATATTTCTCCGGACATCGCCAACAATTTTCCCTTCCGCTCGACCTACGCGGCACTCCGTTTCAATTGAAATGCTGGCGCGCACTGCTCGATATCCCCTACGGCGAGACTTGCAGCTACCGCGATCTTGCCCATGCCATCGGGCATCCACAAGCTTTCCGCGCCGTCGGAATGTCGAACAACCGCAACCCGATCGCGATCGTCGTCCCCTGCCATCGCGTGATCGCTGCCGACGGGTCCCTCTGCGGCTACGGGGGAGGTCTCGACATCAAACGCAAACTGCTGGATCTGGAACAGACCAGTTCGCAGCCTCGTTTACAACTCGGCATCGGGGCGTGATCTTCCCGTCTAGATAACGAAACTGTCTTCCTGAGCTAAGCGAAGGACCGGGTCTCTCTTCGGTCGCCAGGAAAGCAGATCCTTCGCTTCGCTCAGGATGACAGTTTGGAAAAGCGATTGCAGCTGACCGAAGTCGCCTCCAACGCTGACCGCGACGACGCGAGAACTCTCCGCAAGAAATTCCTGTACACTCCAGAGCCATGTCGCGCCGATTGTTTCTTGCATGGTCATTCCTGCTGCTCCTGACAACCGCCCTCCCTGCGCTGGCCCGGGTGGACACCGGGTTCCTCGATCGCACCGTCACCGTTTCCGGCGTCAATTATCGCTATCAGGTTTTTGTTCCCGCTGATTTTTCGAAGAAAAAATCATGGCCGGTCGTTCTCTTCCTTCACGGCTCGGGCGAACGCGGTGATGACGGCCTGATTCAGACGGACGTCGGGATCGGCCATGCTATCCGTTTGAAGAATTCCCGGTTCCCATTCATCGTCGTAATGCCGCAATGTCGCGAAAATAAAATCTGGGGTGACGGCGCGATGGAGGCGCAGGCCCTGGCAGCGCTCGACTCCTCGATCAAGGAATTTCACGGCGATCGCAACCGCGTCTATTTGACCGGCCTCTCCATGGGCGGATACGGCACCTGGGAGATTGCCGCTGCTCATCCCGGACTATTTGCCGCGCTCATTCCCATCTGCTCGGGGCTCCTTCCGTTAAAAGATATGCCGGAGC
Source organism: uncultured Acidobacteriota bacterium (assembly GCA_963799305.1). Lineage (GTDB taxonomy): Bacteria > Acidobacteriota > Terriglobia > Terriglobales > Acidobacteriaceae > Acidiflorens. The sequence goes on from CAWCWX010000015.1 coordinate 529,217, forward strand.
TCTATGTCGCCCTCCCCGCCGACGCGAAGAGCAACGACCCCTACGCGGAGATTGCGAGCCGCGTCGCCAACACACCGATCTGGATTTTTCATGGCGACGCCGACCAGTCTGTTCCGGTCACCGAAGCACGCCACATGGCCGAAGCTCTGAAGGCGGTCAAGGCCAAATTTAAGTACACCGAATATCCCGGCGTCGGTCACAACTCCTGGGACAATGCCTACGCGGAACCTGATCTATTTCCGTGGATGCTGGAGCAATCGCTGAAGCACTGAGGTTGGTTACGCGTCCGGCGCCTTCGGGAGGGCACGGCTTTCAGCCGTGTCAAGAGATGGTTAAAATAACGGGGCTTTAGCCCCCGTGGCTGAAGCCGCGGTCCGGTGTCGGAGGTGCGGCACGACTGAAGTCGTGCCCTCCCGAAACCCGTTGCAAAGTTTTTGAATACTGCGGCTTCCGCCGACGAGGTTCCGTTCGAACTCCGTGAATACGCCCTCTGCATCCACCGCCGTCCGCAAGGCCAGCCTGTTCTACTTCGTTTTCGTCATGTTCTCCTACACCACCGGAGGACCTTTCGGCCTGGAGACGATGGTGACCACCAGCGGCCCGGGCATGACTCTGCTCTATCACCTGGTCATTCCTTTTTTCTGGTGTATTCCGGTTTCGCTGGTGTCGGCCGAACTTACCACCGCCATGCCGGTCGAGGGCGGATTCTATCGCTGGAGCCGCGCCGCCTTCGGCGACTTCTGGGGGTTCCTCGCAGGCTGGTGGAACTGGTCGGCGTCGTTTCTGCTCGGAGGATCCTATGCCGTCCTCTTCGCGGATTACCTGACGTTCTATTTTCCGCAGATCGTCGGATTCAAACACTGGCTGGTCTCGTTCGCGCTGATTGCTTTCATCACCTGGGTCAACATTCGGGGCATTCAGATGGTCGGCAAAACGGCCACGGCATTCGAACTTTTCATCTTCGTCCCTGTCATCGCGATGGTCGTCCTCGGCCTGATGAAGTGGCATCACAATCCCTTCGTGCCGTTCGTGCCGCCAGACCGGCCGTTTTCCCAGGTATTCGGCGTAGGCCTGGCACTCGGTCTCTGGCTCTACTCCGGATACGAACAGCTCTCCAGCGTCGCCGAGGAAGTGGAGAACCCGCAGCGGACTTATCCGCGAGCTCTCGCCCTGGTTGTGCCTCTTTCGGTGGCGACTTACTTTCTGCCGACTCTCGCCGCCCTTGCCTCCGTCGGAAATTGGCAAGATTGGAAAGATGGGTACTTCTCAACTGCCGCCCAACTTATCGGAGGCCCCTGGCTTGGCAATCTGATGACAGTCGCCGCGATGATCGGAATTATGGCGTTGCTGAACAGCACCGTCCTGACCACGACACGTATGCCCTTCACCCTGGCGGAAGATGGGTACCTGCCGCCATTTCTCACCCGCAAGCATTCGCGTTACGGCACGCCTTGGGTGTCTATCCTCGTCTCTGCTGCTATCTACGCGTCGCTGGCGCTGCACACGCTGGGCCAGCTGATCAGCATCTACGTGTGGCTGCGCGCCGCCACCACCGTGATGACCGTTTTATCCGCGTGGGGACTGCGCCACAAGCGCCCTGATCTTCCGCGCGCCTTTCGCATCCCCGCCGGACGTCTCGGACTGGTTTACGTGATCGTCCCGCCAATCGTGTTGACTCTGGTTGCCCTTTACTTCAGCGACCGCATCGCCTGGCGCTGGGGACCGTGGGCACTCCTGCTCGGCCCCGTGGTATATGTCATTTTGAAGTTGTTCGCGAAGCGCGGCGCTCATTAACTGGGGGCGACGCACCCGCTTCGCCAGAAGCTGTAAAATCACTTCCGTCCCACAAGGCTCACGTGCGCCCGACCATTCAACAAATCAGCAGCGACCTTCGCGCTGCGCGCATCTCTCCCGTCGAACTCACGCGCGATTGCCTTGCCCGAATCGACCAACTCAATTCCAAACTGAACGCCTTCATCACCGTACTCGCCGACTCTGCGCTCGCGGATGCTCAGCGCGCCGAGCAGGAAATTCAGCGGGGCGATTACCGCGGGCCCCTGCACGGCATCCCCATCGGACTCAAAGACATCATCGACACTGCCGGCGTTCGCACGACTGCGGCCAGCGCGCTTTTCAAAGATCGCGTTCCGACCGAGGATGCGGAAGTGGTTCGCCGCCTGCGCGCCGCAGGAGCCATCATCCTAGGAAAACAAAATTTGCACGAATGCGCGTATGGCGGGAGTGCTGTGATCAGTTTCTTCGGCGAGGTGCACAATCCATGGGATCTATCCCGCACCACGGCCGGATCCTCGGGTGGCTCCGCCGCCAGTGTGGCGGCGGGTTTGGGCTTGGCAGCCGTTGTCACGGATACGGCCGGTTCGATCCGACTGCCCGCGGCTTATTGCGGCCTCGTCGGGCTCAAGCCGACTTACGGCCGCGTCAGCGCGCGCGGTGTGATTCCGCTGGCGTGGTCCTACGATCACATCGGTCCACTCGCAACCTGCGTTTATGACGCCGCCGCGATGCTGCAAGTGCTCGCGGGTTACGACTCTGCCGACCCAGCGAGCGTAGACGTACCAGTGCCGGATTTCACGACTGCGCTCGATCAACTTCCATCCCAGTTGCGAATCGGTGTTCCGAGGGCGTTCTTTTTCGACGAGATCGATCCTGAAGTCGGCGCCGCCGTCGAAACGGCCATTCAATTTTTTCGCGACAAGCACGCGGAAATTCGTGACGTGCATCTGGAAGTTTCAACCGACCGTACTCTCGCAGGCGCCGAATCGTATGCGTATCACGAGTCGTTTGTGGCGCAATCGCCTGAGCTCTACCTGCCCGCGACGCTGGCTCGCATTCAAGCCGCCGCGAACACATCAGCCGCCGCAGCCTTGTTTGCGCGGCGTGAGCTCGATGCGGCGCGTCATTCCATCCGCAGGATTTTCGAAGAAGTCGACATTCTGCTTACGCCCACGGTAGCGATGCCGCCCCCTGCGATTGCCGATCTTCAAGCCTCTCCCGAAAACCTGCGCCCCGCCGAACTCCTCATGCTGCGGAACACGCGGCCGTTCAATGTGTGGGGAATTCCTGCGATCTCGATTCCATGTGGGTTTACTACCGGCAATCTTCCCATCGGACTGCAACTGGCCGCTGCCCCCTGGCAGGAGCATCTGCTGCTGCAAGCGGCCCGGGCCTACGAACAATCTACGGACTGGCACACGCGCACTCCGCCGATGTAGGCAAATGGCATGGCGACGTTCGATCCCTTTTTAGGAACTGGCGCTGAGAGAGTACGCTTCGACCTTGGGAGTCCGACGACTGCGTCCCTTTAGAATTCCTCCCCCATCCAACTCTGGAACGCCTTCATATTCTGCGGACGCCCAAGAAAATTCTTCACCAGATCGTTCGCCGACACCGATCCGCCCGGCTCCAGCACCACCCGCCGATAACGCATGGGGGCATCGCCGGCCAACAGGTCGTTTTGATTGAACTGGAGGAAGAAGTCTTCCGCGATCACTTTGTCCCACATATAAGTGTAGTAAGCGGACGAGTAACTGCTCAGGTGTCCGAACGATGCGTACATATGCGTGCCCGACGGCGGCGTAAGTAACGTGTAGCGCTTGGTGTCCGCCAGCGTCACAGCATCCAGATCGACATCTTTCGGATTGCCCTTGTAGATGTCGTAGGAGATAGCGGTGTAGCCGATCTGCGCGGCGACGAAGTTGGCGCGGCCGAAGGCGTTCGCGCGGTTCATGCGCGTCACCAACTCGGCTGGAATCGCCTCTCCGGTCTTGTAGTGGCGCGCAAATGTGGCCAGCACCTGCGGACTCCGGATGAATTCCTCCAGCATCTGCGAAGGCGCTTCCACAAAATCCGACTCCATCGTGATTCCGGTGATCCCAGCCCAGGGTTGCTGCCCGCCGAGAATGTGGTGCATCAGGTGGCCGAATTCGTGGAAGAAAGTTTCTACGTCGCCATATTCCATCAAGCCGGCATCAGTCGCAGTCGGCTCGGGAAAATTGCAGACCAGGGCGGCTTCCGGCATCTGTTTGCCGCGAACACCGTCCAGCACCGGCACCATTTCGGCGTGGCTGAACTTGCCCGGGCGCGGATGCATGTCGAGATAAAAACGCCCCACCATCTTTCCAGAATCGATCACATCCCATGTCTCCACCGTTGGATCCCAGGCCGGCACGTTCATTTCCTCCTGGAAGGTCACGTGGAAAAGTTGAGCGGCCGTATCCATGATTCCCTTCTTCACGCTGGGATAGGGCAAATAGGGACGCACCGATTGCGAATCGAAGTTGTACTTGGATCGGCGCAACTGCTCGCGGATATAGCTGGACTCGTACTCCCAGATTTCTTTCGCACCTGGATCGGTCTTCTGTTTCTCCGCCAGCAGCATGGCGAATTCACGCTTTGCCACCGGCCGGGCCGCCGCGTCCAGATCGCGAATGAAGTTGGCGATGTTCTTGCCGTTCACCGCCATTTTATCGGCTGCGTTGTAATCGGCCCACGAGGAATAGCCGAGGAGCGTCGCGATCTCATACCGCGTCTGCATCATCTTGAGGAGCAGATCGCGGTTCTTCGGATAAGCCCGGTTGTCAAACTCTTCGTACAATCGCCGCCGCAGATCGGTATTTTTCGCGAACTTGAGCACCGGAAAAACGTCGGGATAATCGGTAGTGATTTTGATCTTGCCGTCAGCTCCTGGCTTGTGACGGTCGATGTAGTCCTGCGGCAGTCCATCAAGGTCGGCGGCGCTGTCGACTTCTACGCTGCGCTGGTCGTCGGCGATATTCCGCTCGTAGAGAGTCACTTCGCCGACTAGATCGTCGTTGAGCTGTTTGAGGCGGGCGCGCGTGGCATCGTCTTTATCCACGCCCGCCAGGCGAAATTCGAGTAGCTGGCGCTGTACGTAGTAACGGGTTACCGGATCCGTTTTGGAAAGATCCAGAGCCGACATCGCGTGGTAGACATCGCGATTCAGCGAGAGCGCGGTCAGAACGGCCGTAGCCTTCTGTGTCATCGTGGACGCCACATCTCGAAACTTCGCGTCGGGATGGATCTGGAACATCATATTGGCCAGATAATTTCCGCTATTGATCTGGCGGATGGCTTCGTCATAAGGGACGAGCGTGTTCTCGATCGTCCGCGCTCCCTTGACCGCAACAATTTCGTCAATCGACTTCTGACCCTCGGCCAGTCTGTCATTGACGATCTTTTCGAAGGCGGCAGCGTCGGGCTTGGTAGCCCAGACCGTCGGCTGCGAACTGGGCCCGGATTGTGCGGCGGCGGTGATGGCCAACAGAAACGTTAGAAGAACGGCGGATGACACCTTGAACATGGAAACCCCTTTAGAGACTTCGACCATTGGTTTCAGACGGATGAAAAGACAAGTCGTGAGCCTTCCGCCTTCGATTTTCGAACAAACAAGGCGAGATCAAAGCGTCCGGCAGCAACAGAAGAAAGCCCGGGGCCTCCTATACCGCCCCTTCCCGGTGGGGGACGTTAATGTCTCCTACCAGCCCACCTTCTTCCCCTTATTCTGTTCGTCCAGCCACTTCTGGAGCGGAGCGAAATACTCCAGCAGCGCGCCCGCATCGGTCTGCCGTTCGCCGGTCAGTACTTCCAGGGCATCTGGCCAGGGCTTGCTCTGGCCCATTTCGAGCATCTGGTTGAACTTTGCTCCGGCTTCTTTCGATCCGTAGAATGTGCAGCGGTTCAGCGGCCCCTTGTATCCCGACGCATGGCACAATGCGCGGTAGAACTGGAATTCCAGAATGTGCGCCAGGAAATAGCGCGTATACGGCGTATTCGACGCCACATGATATTTCGCCCCTGGATCGAAATCCGCCTCACTGCGCGGCGCCGGAGGCGCGATCCCCTGATACTTCAAGCGCAGTTCCCACCAGGCTTTGTTGTAATCCCCCGGCTTGATTTCGCCGGAGAATACCTTCCAGCGCCATTGGTCGATAAGTAAACCGAAGGGAAGGAAAGCCACGCGGTCGAGCGCCTGCTTCAGCAGTTCCGGGATGTCATTTGTGCCCTCCGGAACTTTTTCGAGCAGGCCGACTTTGTGGAGATACTCGGGAGTAATCGCCAGCGCGATGGCGTCGCCGATGGCTTCATGGAAGCCGTCATTGGCGCCGTTCTGGAATAGCGGTGGCTGGTTCTTGTAGGCTCGTTGATAAAAGTTGTGTCCCAGTTCGTGGTGGATGACGACGAAGTCCTCGCCCCGCACCTGGATACACATCTTGATCCGCAGATCGTCCTTGCCGTCGATGTCCCAGGCGCTGGCGTGGCACACGACGTCGCGGTCCGCTGGCCTCACGAACAACGAACGCTCCCAGAATGTCGGGGGCAATTTCTCGAAGCCCATCGAGGTGAAGAAGCCTTCGCCGTACTTCACCATGCCCTTGGCGTCGAGATTTTTCTTCTTCAGCAGTTCGGTAACGTCAACGCCGTTCTTGTCTTCTTTCACTCCGGTGATGTCGTAGATGTTCCCCCACTCCTGCGCCCAGATATTGCCGAGGAGATGGGCGGGGATGGGTCCGTCGGGCGGGACGACATTCGGACCGTATTTCTCGACCAGCTTCGTGCGGACGAATGTGTGCAGCGACAGGTACAGCGGCCGCACCTGGTTCCACAACCGTTCCAGATCCGCGGAGAAGTCGTCGGGCGGCATGTCGTAGCCGGCGCGCCACAATGCGCCTACGTCCTTGAAGCCCATCTCACGGGCGCCTTGATTGGAAAGCTCGACGAAGCGCGCATACTTCGGCCGCATGGGCGGAGAAATCGAATGCCAGCCCGTCCACATTTCTTTGAGTTCTTCCGGATCGCGGCTGTCGCGCATGATCTTCTCGATTTGATTGATGTCGAGACACTCTCCGCTCTTGCGACAGTACTTGCCCTTACCATATTCGGAGTCGAGCGAGACGCCGATGGTGGTCATTTCTTTGCGCAGCGCCGGGTCTTTAGGAGCGGGCGCGGTCAGCGAAAGCTTGAGCAGCATGAATTTGCGCGCCAGTTCCGGCGGCATGGAAAGCCCGTCGAAACGCTTGCTCTGCTCCACTAAGTCCGTGATGACGGCCGTGGATTGATCGATGGCGTCGGCGGCCATCGCCTCGGTATCGTCAGTGATGAAATTTTCCTGCACCCAGGTGGCGCGCTGGGTCTTGACGTACTGCTCATCAAACTGAGCTTCGGCCTTGTTCATGAATTCCTGGGCTTCGGCGACGGTGGGCGGGGCGGTTTGGGCGTATGCAGTCATGGTTGTGGTCAAGAGTAAAAGAGCTAGGGCCTTCATGGCACCTCCAGCAAACCTTTGATTATGACGGATCGATGGGGCACTTGTCACAGCGGCGGCACACAGGTCAGCGAGCCCATTGCAAATCCCGCTAACCTCCGGCATAATAATGGTTTGTCTCGACCTCTCCGGACTCTTCCGGGCAAAGGATCTTCGTCTGTGTTAATGATTCGACTGGCGCGCATCGGTAAGCCGAAGCAGCCGTATTATCGTGTGGTGGTGATCGAGAAGGAGCGGGCCCGCAATGGGCGTCCGGTGGAAGTCGTGGGGACGTATAATCCGCGGACCAACCCGGCGACGTTCGATTTGAAGCGGGAACGGATTACGTATTGGGTGTCGAAGGGCGCTCAGTTGTCGGAGCGCGTGGGCAAGTTGCTGGCCATGCCGGCGCCGGCTGCGTCTTCGGTCGCTTAAGGCCGCAGCGGCTAAAGCCGTGCCCTCCCGAAAACCTTGACGTCCCATTCGCTTGCACCGCCATCGGAAGCAATCGAGAAGAGGAGCGATTTCATGACCGAGCAAGCCGCCAATGCGCGAGCGCTGATCGAGCATATTGCCAAGGCTCTCGTCGATGCTCCGACGGAAGTTTTTATCGACGAGTACGAGGACGGCGACGAAACCGTCATCGAACTCGAAGTGGCCGAAGCCGACCTGGGCAAAGTGATTGGACGGTCTGGCCGGGTCGCGCGCGCTCTGCGCGGTGTGTTGAGCGCGACGGGATCGAAGCTGGACAAACGGTACGCGCTGGAGATTATCGAATAGAGGCGCCGGAGCCGAGCAGCGAAAAAGAGTTTATTACCCTGGCGCGGGTGGTCAAAACCCAGGGACGCCGCGGAGAAGTCGCAGTCGAACTCCACACCGATATTCCGGACCGCTTCCGCGAAGGCATGCGGCTGTGGGCGCTGCTCAAAAACAACGAGCGCCGCGAAGTTCAGGTGGAAGACCTGTGGCCACACAAAGAGTGGCTGGTTCTTAAGTTTCAGGGCATCGACTCGATTTCCGACGCCGAATTGCTGATTGGCGCCGAGCTTCAGCTTCCGAGCAGCGAACGAGCGGAACTCGATCCGGGCTGGACGTATCTCAGCGACCTGATCGGGTGCACGGTGTTTGACGGCGAGCATGAAATCGGCCCGATTGAGGATGTGACGTTCGGAGCTGGCGAAGCGCCGCTGCTGGTTGTGAAGAGCGGAGCGAAGCTCCCCTACGAGATTCCGTTCGCGGAAGAGTTTCTGGTGAAAGTGGATCTCGAACGAAAGCAGATCTGGATGCGTTTGCCGGAAGGGTTGCTGGAAGTGAATAAGGGCAGTGGATAGTGGTTGGTGATTAGTGATTAGTCTTCGTCCGATGGTTGCTTCTACTATTCACTAATCACTAACCACCAACCACTGGTTCTCGATGCTTTTCGATATTCTCACGATTTTTCCCGACTTTTTCCGCGGACCGCTGGATTACGGAATTATTCGCCGGGCGCGGGAGTCGGGCCTGGTGGAAGTGAACATTCACGACCTGCGGAATTTTGCTCACGATAAGCACCGCACTGTGGATGACCGCCCGTTTGGCGGCGGCGAAGGGATGGTCCTGAAACCGGATCCGATCTTTGAATGTTTGGAATCGCTGGGCGGAGTGGCTTCGCGGTCGGAACGAATTGGCGGGGCGAAGCAGGCGGTGATTGTGCTTTCTCCGCAGGGGCGTCGCCTCGATCAGTCGCTGGCTGCGGAATTGTCGGCACTCGAGCGGATCGTGCTCATCTGCGGACGCTACGAAGGCGTGGACGACCGGGTCAGCGAGCATCTGGCGGATCGGGAAGTTTCAATCGGCGATTACGTTCTTAGCGGAGGGGAGCTGGGGGCGGCGGTGATTGTGGAAACGGTGGTCCGGTTGATTCCGGGGGCTGTTGGGAACGAAGACTCTACCCGGCAGGAGTCGTTTACAGAGGCCGGAGTAGCGCGGACAGTGTTGTCCGCGAACGCCGTGAGTTCCACATGTGCTTCTGGCGGGTTACTGGATTATCCGCATTACACGCGGCCCGCGGATTTTCGCGGCATGGCGGTGCCGGAAGTTTTGATGAACGGGAATCATGAAGACATTCGGCGCTGGCGGCGCAAGACGGCTTTAGCGAAGACATTGCAAAATCGTCCGGACTTGCTGGAGCGCGCGGCGTTGAGCAAGGAAGATCGGGAGTTGCTGAACGAGATTCGGGATGGTGCAGCCTCGGGCGTGCCTATCAAGACCGAGTGAAAATCCGGGGCTACAGCCCCAAGATCGAGGAAAGCATTTATGACAAATCTAATCATCGAAAAATTACTGGCGAAAAGCCGCCGCACCGACCTCCCCAACTTTGGTCCGGGAGATACTGTCAAAGTTCAGGTCAAAATTAAGGAAGGCGACAAGGAGCGCATCCAGGCGTTCGAAGGCATCGTGATTGCGCGAACGCGCGGGCCGCAGGCCAGCTTCACCGTCCGCAAGATCAGCTTCGGACAAGGCGTGGAGCGCATTTTCCCGCTACAATCCAAAGTCGTCGACAAGATCGATGTACTGCGCTCGTCGAAAGTTCGGCGCGCGAAACTTTATTATCTACGGGAGTTGAAGGGCAAAGCGGCTCGTCTGAAAGAAGTCGACAGGCGCGCTTAAGCAGCCGCTTGCGGAATGCCTTCCCATCGGGAGACGCGGCGAGCCGCGTCTCTACGTTAAATTTCTGATATCGCTTGCATGCTTTCGCCTCCTCGGCGAAGATGCTGGCAGTGGCTCCCCGTTCCCGATCCAATCCGAAAATTCCCGGGCTTTCGCCAGCGGCCGCCAAGCTGCGTTTGTTGAAAAGACTGCGCTGCACCCTCAAATTTGAAAAACAAGCTTGGTCCTCGGGCGCAAACCTCGTGGCGGGCGCCGACGAAGTTGGACGGGGATCGCTGTTTGGACCAGTGGTGGCGGCGGCGGTGATTCTCGATCCCACGTATCGTATCCGCGGGCTGCGCGATTCCAAGTTGTTGCCTGCAGAGCGACGCGAAGAGCTGGCTCAGCGGATTCGCGAGCACTCCATCGCGATCGCGATTGCGGCCGTCGATTCCGCGCGCATCGATCAGATCAATATTTACCAGGCTTCACGGCTGGCGATATTGCGGGCGGTACAGCAACTCATCCCGGCCGCGGACTACCTGCTCGCCGATGCGGTTCGCATTGACTGCGATCTACCCCAGCTTCCCATCATTCACGGCGACGCGCTTTCGGCTTCGATCGCGGCCGCGTCGATCATCGCGAAGGTTGAACGCGACCGGATGATCTCCGCATGGGATCCGGTGTTTCCCATGTATGGATTAGCTTCGAACAAGGGATACAGCACGCCGCATCACATAGCGGCGCTGCGTGAGCACGGACCCTCGCCGCTTCATCGGCAATCGTTTGCGCCGGTGTGGAATGCGCCGGTGCCGCAGGAAGTGCTTAGCTTTATGCTCGAGGAAGCTCCCCCTGAGGAAATTGCGGCTCAGGCCGAGTCATAGCCAAGGCAGGCTACGCGACGCCTCCAGGAATTCCCGATAAAATCACGCCATGTTTCGAATGTTGGCGGTGACTGCGCATCCGGACGACGAAGCGGCCGTGTTCGGCGGGAGCTTGCGACTCTATAGCAATCGTGGAGTGGAAACTTCGGTGCTGTGCCTCACGGCGGGGCAGGCGGGGAGCCATCGCGGGAACGCGCGCAACGATCATGAACTGGCCGCGATCCGGCGCAAGGAGTTCGCGGCTTCATGCGCGCTCTTGAATGTCAGCCGCGCGGCCGTGCTCGACTATCCCGACGGACAACTCCATCGCACGGAAATGTACCGGCCGGTCTCCGATATCGCCCGGCACATTCGGGAATTCCGTCCACACGTTGTTCTGTCGATGGGGCCGGAGGGTGCGATTACCGGACACACCGACCATTCCATGGCGTCAGTGTTCGCGACTCTGGCCTTCCATTGGGCGGGGCGCAGCAACCGTTTTCCCGACCAGATCGCCGATGGATTGCAGCCCTACAGGGCGCAGAAGTTGTACTATTCCACTTCTTCCGCGGCGTTGCCCGGCCGCCAGCCCATCTCGTTTCCACCGGCGACGGCGCACATTGAAATTGGCGATTGCCTCGCGGCCAAAATTGCCGCATTTCACTCCCACGAGACGCAGGCGCCAGTCTTCGCCATTTTCGACGCGCATGTCGATAAGCTTGGCAATCCGGAGCTTTTCCATCTCGTGGCCAGCGTCGAACCCGGACCCGTAACCCGAGAAACGGATCTCCTGGCTGGGGTCAGGGATGATTAAAGACGATGCCTATTTCGCTTTGTAAATTTCGCTGAGCAAGTCTGGCTTCGATTCGTCACGCACAAGATGCGGGTACTTTTCGCCTTCGTGATAATCGAGCTTGATGGTCCGGAAGTAGTCGGAATTCTCGACGATCAGTTCGATTGGAGTCGAACTGGTTTTCGCCGCCGCGATGGCATCGTGCCACGCGTCGGTTGAGAATTTGTGGCCGTTCACGGCGACGATCGTCATGCCGGGGCCGATTCCGGCGCGCGCGGCGATCATGCCCTCGACCGTGTCGCGCACGCCGCCATTCTCTTTGAGAAACAGACCGACGGAGTACTGGGCGTCAATCGTCTTGGCGTCGTGCTCGTAGGCGCGGGTCAGTGGCGGCGGGTTTTCGTCGTACACCAGTTTCCATCCGCTGCCGAGGACGCCGCCGAGAGGACCGGCGGGGCCGTGAGTGGTAAGACGCTCCGTCCAAAAGGCGCGCCAGTCGTAGGGTGTCACCTGGTTCAGCGCATTCATGACGTCGTCAGAGGTATAGGTCTTCAACATGGGCGGGCCGCTCTGGCCGCCATGAAACAGTTTGCAGAAATCGTCGAGCGACTTCTTACCCTTGCTCTGCTGCCGTATGATCACGTCCACCCATAGCCAGTTGAGGACGTCTTCGTCGTAGTAGTCGAGGCCGCGGCGGTAGTCTTCCCAACTGCGGGACGCCATTTGCATGGAGGGAACTCCGTCGGCGGTGTCTTGCAGATCGCGCCAGACGCGGCCGGAGCGGTGATCGATGTCGGCGGCAATCTGCGCCAGCGCGTCACGCGCTTGGTCCGGAGTGCGAGCGCCGCTGCGGGCGGTCAGCATGTCTCCCAGGTATGAAGTGAGCCCCTCGTAGACCCAGAGCAAATCGGTCTTCATCGGCTGTTCGTAATCGGGAGTGGAGAGGTCGGCGGGCCGGCGATATTTTCCATTCCAACTGTGCACGTACTCGTGCTCCAGCAACCCGGCGGCCAGGAGTCGGCCTTCGTCCTCTACCAGAGAACGTTCGTCGATGCGGCTGTCGTTCGATTCGTGATGTTCCAGTCCGAAGTGGGCAACGTGATCGCTGAGAGTCAGGAGAAAGTGATAGTCACGATAATGGCGCGCCCCAAATAAAATCCCGGCTTGGGTGACGAGGTTCTTGGAATGCTCCCAGACTTCGGGAGGGGCGGCGAGTGCTCCGGGAGTGTCGGCGGCTACGTCCAGCTCCGCGGGAGGGGCGCTGGTGCTGAGCGGAACGACTTTCAAATATTCGCCGGTAAGAACCGGACCATCCACCAGCATGGTCAACGAAATCGGGGCGAAGTGAATGTCTTCGCCGGTCTGGTTTGCCACTGGCAATGAAGTCGCAAACTTCCATCCCGGCGGCAGTTTCAGGCTTGCGTTGTAGGTGAGCTGGTCGCTGGTCCATCCCGCGGGATACAAAAGCAGCGGGTTCCAGTTGACGACGTACAACTTTTCGGTGGCCGCGGATCCGGAACCGTATCCGCCTTGGAGCACAGCGGGCGAGGCGTAATCGAGTTCAGCAGTGACTTCGTTTTCTCCAGCGGGCACTTCCACATGGAACGTCCAGCCATCGAGCAGATCGCGACGCCAGTTCAGGGGTTTGCCGCTGGCGGTGAATTTCAGTCCAGTCAGGTCCTGCACCGGCCCCGTGGGGCCGTGTTCGCCGGGAATCCATTTGGGGTAATAGAGAGTCAACGTGCCGGGCGTGGTCGGAATCTTCATCTGCGCGTGAATCAGCTTGCGGGGCGCGGCGGAGGCGTCCACCGAGAGTGTGATGGTGGGAGGGTCGGCGGCGAAGGCTGAAACTGACGCGAGCATGATTACAGCGAAATGGACCTTGCGGATGGTGCGGCTTGCAAACATTCGTCCTCCCAGAGACCACTGTAACGCACTGAATATATCAGGACCCTCCAGCACGGGGTGCGTCCACTATTTAGGTCTTGCCATCGCTAAGGATCACAGGTCGGTAGGGCGCCATTTGATCGTTTGATCACCGCGAGCCTGCTATCATTCCCGGCGTGTCCGCACGCGGAAAATTCATTACCTTCGAAGGGCTCGACGGAAGCGGCAAAAGCACGCAGATCGCCAAGCTCGGGCGGGGACTCCGCGCGCGCGGCGCCTCTGTGATCGTTACACGCGAACCCGGCGGTACGAGCACGGGCGAAAAAATTCGCGACGTGATCCTGCACTCCGCGACCTCGGGACTTTCGCCCTCCGCTGAAATGGCGCTCATGTTCGCTGCCCGCGCGCAGCATATTCATGAAGTGATTCTGCCCGCGCTGGCCGAAGGACGCGTAGTCCTCTGCGACCGCTTCACCGACTCCACGGAAGCCTATCAGGGTGGTGGCCGCAAGCTGGGATCGAGGCCGGTGCTGCAGCTCCACGAACTGTTGTGTGGAAGTCTTCAGCCCGACTTGACCATCCTGCTCGACAACGATGTGAGCGTGACCGTGGAACGCGCGCGCCGCCGCAACCAGAAGCATAAGAACCGGCGGCCCGCCAAAGACGAGAACCGTTTTGAGCAGGAAAATCGGGCGTTTTTTGGCCGCGTCCGCCACGCCTATCTGGCGATCGCTGCCCGCGACCCGAACCGCGTTCATGTCGTCGATGCCCGCGGCACGCCGCGAGAGACGCATGCGGTTATCATGGAAGTGGTGCGCAAGAAGCTGAAACTCTGAACACAGCTCTTAGCTGTTAGCTTTTGGCTCTTAGCTAAAAGCCAAACGCTGCACGCTCATCGCTACCTATGCCCTTTTCTGATTTTCTCGGCAACCCGGAAACTGTCCATCGCCTGCGCGAAATGCTGGAGCGGAAGCGGTTTCCGCATGCAGTGATTCTTTCTGGCGCACGCGGGGCGGGGAAGTACACGCTCGCGCTGATGCTGGCGCGGGCGCTGAATTGTCTGGAACGGCCCGTCACGGACGGCTTACCTGACTTTTGCGGACGCTGCGCAAACTGTACTCGCATTGCGCAGGCGGAAGATCTCGATGTCCGGGTTGCAGAGGCGGTGGAAGCGCGCGACGGCATGCGCGACGCGGACAAAAAAGAGACGCGGATTCTGATCCAGACCCATCCCGATGTGCTCGTCATTCCGCCCGACCCGCCACAGATGTTGATCAAGGTCGACCAGGTGCGGCACGTAATCGCCAATATTTACTTTCGTCCGGCCGAAGCGCGGGAGCGGGTTTACGTCTTCACTGACTCCGCATTCATGAAGGAAGCGGCCAACTCTCTGCTGAAAGTTCTGGAAGAGCCGCCGGAGTTCGCGACGATCTTTCTGCTGGCCGAAAATTCCGGAGAATTGCTGCCCACGATCCGTTCCCGCTCGGTGAATTTCCCGCTGGGTGCGGTGAGTTTCGAGGAAATTGAAAGTGTGCTGGCCAAGCGCCGGCCCGATTGGAATCCGCGAGAGCGAGCGCTGGTGGCGCGTTTGAGCGAGGGCGGGATGGGCCGCGCACTTTCGTTCGATTTGAAGAATTACATCGCCGCCCGGAGTCAGGCTTTGGTGCTGCTCAACTCTGCTTTGCGCGGTGGCGAGCACACGGAACTGTTCAAGATGACGGAGAGCTTTCGGCCGGGCGCCGAGGGGCGCGAGAAAATCGACAATTTAATTAGTACGCTTTATTCGCTTCTCGGAGACCTGATGTTCCTGGAATCGGGCACGCCGCAACTGGTGCGCAATACCGATATCACGGGCGAATTGAAAAAGCTGGCCGAGTCTGCCGATTTTGTCTGGATCAACCGCGCCGCCCAGGGTCTGGGAGAAGTCGAACGGGGTCTGCGTAGAAATCTGTTGCGTTCGTTATCGTTGGACGCCTTCGCCACCGCGTTGGAAACGACCGCGAAGTAGCGCCGCGGTCGCGGCGGCAGTGCGCGTCTCCGTTCAGATGGATCGAGAATGGACAAGAATGTTGGTGGTTCTTGTAGTGGACACGCGGAGAGCGGGACGCCCCCGGGACGGCTGGCAGGTCGCCGGCGCTACAGTGAATCGTCCCTGATGCGATGATGGCGCAGATCGTTACACCAAAAAACTTCAATCTCTTTCAATCGTTACAATCGCATTTTTGGATTGGACATCGCGCGGCGCCCCTGTCAAATTCTTATGTGTACTAAATCAGTTTAGTACAACGTTTTTCTCACAAAGAAGGGGATCACTGTGCGCAAGATCAGAAAGCAAGATGCAAAGCGTCCGATCACGCTTAAAACGGTGGCGGAGTATGTTGGGCTGGCGGCGGGAACGGTTTCTGCGGTGCTGAATGATGCGCCCAGCTCGCGTGCCATCCCGCAGCGAACCAAGAACCGCGTTTTGCAGGCTGCCGCGAAACTGAACTACTGTCCCAACCCGTTTGCGCGTGCCTTGCGGGCGAATCCCAACGTCGCAGCAAAGGTGAATGAGTACGCGGGCCGCGGGCCCGGTACGCTGATGTTTATCGGTGCGGAGCATTACGTGCGCGCGATTCAGGCGATGCGCAGCGCCGGACTGAGCGTGCCGGGCGACGTATCCATCGTGGGCGTGCAGAACGCGCCGGTGGAATTGGATCGCCTGCCTTCCTAATTGTCTCGAAAAGGGAAGAGGACGTCAAGAGCTTGAACCACAGGGGTCACGGAGGACACAGAGGGAAAGCAACACTTGAGTTTGGTTTCCCCTGTGACCTCCGTGACCTCTGTGGTTAGGAACTACTGTGCGGCGAGCCGAAGCGAGTCCACTATGCCGCAAAGGTAACTGTCAAGAGATTGTCATCTATATTCCAGTGTGATACCGTACCTTCAAGTCATACCCCAATACACAGGCACAGACAGTTGTGTTGTGGCATATTCTGCCGCCGAGCGCGCAGGTGGTTGCGATATGAAAGATATCCTCGACCCCACACCAGCCCAAAAATCCGACGATCAGGAAGGCTTTGCGAATCGTAAACTGATTCGCCCGTCACTTAGCCGGACTGACCACAACAATAATCACGGCCACAATCACATGCCAGCCGAACGCAGGGATAGAGACCGCGCTCCCGCGCCCGCCAAAAAGCCGGGCGCCCCTACTGAGCAGACCAACGCCGAAAACTTCTACTACCAGAAACAGATGCAGACCAAGACCCCCATGGTCGTGGTGCTGCGCGACGGAGAAGAAGTCCACGGCTACATCGAGTGGTACGACAAGAGCTGCATCAAGCTCAACCGCACCGGCGCACCGAATCTGATGATCTACAAGCCGGCGATTAAGTACATGTTCAAGGAAGGCGAGAACGGGCGGAAGTAGAGTTGGGGTTCATCTCGGCGATTCCAATTAGGGGTCAAGTATTGGATTATCAGTGGTCGCGCAATCCAGTTTTTTTCTACGCCTGAGCGAACATTTCATCAGTTCCTCCAAGGCCTGTTCATATTCGAAAATGTGGTGGATCTTGCCCTCTTCCCCAAGCTGAAATTGAGCTTTGTCCGCTTCGACAGAATTGTGGCGAATCCCCTGGCCGTACGATTCGACATCTTGGAAGTAAAACAGATCTCCGTCTTCGGCAATCAATTTTCTGCCAACAAAAACAAGAGTTTCGACGATCGGCACGAGCAAGTCTTCGTCAGCGTACTGGACAGAAAAATATACGTTGCCCAGTTTGAATTGTTCACTCGATAGGGGTAGAGCGTAAGGTGCAAGTTCTCGCTCCTCAAAACGCATAACTCTCCGTGGCCAAGGTGAATTCCTACAGCTTCGGCAGCACAATCCCTTTCTGCGCCTGATATTTCCCCTTGCGATCTTTGTAGCTCACCTCGCACACCTCGTCAGACTGGAAGAAGAGAATCTGGCATAGTCCTTCGTTGGCGTAGATTTTGGCGGGGAGGGGCGTGGTGTTGGAGATTTCGAGGGTCACGAAGCCTTCCCACTCGGGCTCGAACGGGGTCACGTTGACGATGATTCCGCAGCGCGCGTAGGTGGACTTGCCGACGCAGATCGTCAGCACGTCGCGCGGAATTTTGAAGTATTCGACCGAGCGCGCCAGGGCAAAGGAATTCGGCGGCACGATGGCGACGTCGGCGTTCACGGAGATGAAGGAGCGCTCGTCGAAGTGCTTGGGATCGATCACGGTGCTGTTGACGTTGGTAAAAATTTTAAACTCATCAGCCACACGCAGGTCGTATCCGTAGCTGGAGACGCCGTAGGAAATCACCCCCGCGCTCACCTGCTTTTCAGAGTAGGGGTTAATCATGTCGTGCTCGTGCGCCATGCGGCGGATCCAGCGGTCACTCTTAATCATTGAGTCCTCGGAAGACTGTTGTGGATTTGTAATTGGTAATTTGTAATTGGCAATTTTGCGGCGGGGATCGAAAACTGCGAACCGGGCAGGTTTTCAATCACAAATCACAAATTACCAATTACAAATCTCTCGGCTGGTGCTGTCATCTTACGAGACAATGGGCAGAGTTGACAATCCGCCCTATCTCCCTTAGCATCAATCACTTGAGACAATTTTCCACTCCGAAGCGGAGAGACGCCCGTGATTAAGCTCGACATCATCAACGAAGTGGTAAACCGCACCGGGATCACCAAGACCAAGGCGGAGCTCGCGGTTGAGACCGTTTTCGAGAGCATGAAGAAAGCGCTCTCCACCGGCGACCGCATCGAACTGCGCGGATTTGGCGTGTTCAATGTGCGTCCGCGCAAAACCGGTATCGGACGCAACCCGCGCACCGGCGCCGAAGTTTCCATTCCGCCGGGGAAGGCCGTCCGCTTCAAGCCGGGCAAGGAATTGCAGTCGATTGACTAGCGTTCTCCCGCAACCTGTTCGGGGCGGAGAATCGAACCACCACTGATAAGGATTCTCTCCTTCATGGTGTCGAGTTCGATCGCGCTGCGGCCCATTCCTCGTATCCTAGTCGTCAGTGATTCTCGTCGAGATCGTTTCCGCCCATCGCTGGATCACGATGCTGACCGCGATGTTCATGGACTACAGCGAACCAGATTGCCGAGCCAAAGCAATCGCATGACACAGAAAGCCCCTGCCAAACACTTCATGAAAACGCTACGGCGGGCTGCTACCCTACCAGCACCGCTCCCCCATTCACGTTAAACACTTCCCCAGTGATAAACCCCGCGTGCGGTGTGCACAAAAACAGAATCGGAGCCGCGATTTCCTCGGGTGTTCCCACGCGGCCCATCGGGATGCTCCGAAAAACTTTTTCCCGCGTTGGGGGATCATTCAACGCGCCCGCCGACATATCAGTCGCCACCCATCCGGGCGCGACACAATTGACGTAAATTTGGTCCCGCGCCAGCTCGGTCGACAGGCCCTTCACCATGCTGATCAGCGCCCCTTTGCTGGCGGCGTAGTCGCAGTGGAAGGCTTCGCCGCGCTGTCCGGCGGTGGAACTGACGAGCACGATGTGGCCGGCAGGAGTGCTGCCCTGCTTCTTCATCTCGGCGACGGAATGTTTGACCAAACCAAAAACGCTGTCCAGATTGACGGCAATCGTGCGCCGCCATTGCTCGTCGGACATGCGATCGATGGGTGCATCTTCCGGTGGCCAGATGCCATGGTTGGCAACCATGATGTCGAGCCGTCCAAAGGCGGCGATGGCCGACGCGACCAGTTGCTGTGCCGCTTCCGCGGTAGAGAGGTCGGACTGCACCGCCCGGCACTTGTCCGCACCGCACTGGCGGACAAGATCTTCCGCCTGCGTTTTGGCCGATTGATAGTTGAAAACCACTTTGGCACCCGCCTGGGCGAACATCCGCACCGCCGCCGCGCCGATACCGCGGGAGCCTCCGGTGATGAGAGCAACTTTCGAGTCAAGAGACAGATTCATAGGAGTCCATTGTATTGCGCGAACCGCCAAGAACTAAGAGGGCCCGGGCGAATCTGAACTTCCGAGCTTTGCACCTTCCACTCCGGAACGTATCATTGAGAGCGAAATCTGACGCTAGAACTGTGGAGGTCCCAGCCCATTGGGCGACAATCAGCGCCACAAGCCTCTTCCCCGCTCCGTTCTGTGGATGGTTCTGATCGCGCTGGCAATCCGCTTGGTGGCCATGACCTTCCTGCTGGATGAGCAACTGAACCCGGAGCGCGACCACTGGCGCTTCGGATACGAAACCGGACGGATCGCGCGCTCCATCGCCGAGGGACACGGCTTCAGCAGCCCGCTGTTTTCAGATACCGGCCCAACGGCTTGGATGACTCCGGTGTATCCCTACCTGGTCGCCGGCGTCTTCAAGGTATTTGGCGTCTACTCGAAAACATCCGCCATTGTCCTCGTTTCGCTGAATGCGCTGTTTGCATCGCTCGTCTGCATCCCACTATTTCTGATTGCCCTTCGGAGCTTTGGGGAGCGCGTCGCCGTGTGGTCAGGATGGGCCTGGGTATTCTTTCCCTACGCGATTTATTTTCCCGTGGAAAGGATATGGGAAACGTGGCTCGCGACTTTGCTTCTCTCTCTGCTCTTTCTGATCACCTTGAATCTGGAGGATGACGATCGCCGCTCCACGTGGATATTGTGGGGCGCGCTGTGGGGTCTGGAGGCGCTCACCAGCCCGTCGGCGCTCGCCGTGCTGCCGTTTCTAGCGTTCTGGATCATCTATCGCCGTGTTCGCACGCACCGAAGCTGGTTAATCCCCAACGTTCTCGCAGCGACAATGTTTATCGCCATCGTTACGCCGTGGTTCATCCGTAACTATGAGGTCTTCCATCGCTTCATTCCCTTTCGCGACAACATGGGTCTGGTTTTGCGGCTCGGGACCAAGGGCTCCACTTCATACTGGGCGCAATCGGAGCTCGGACCCTGGCGTAACGCCACCGAATGGAATGAATTCAAACAGCTCGGCGAACTAGGATACATGGACAAGGAAAAACGGCAGGGGATCGAAGCCATTCGTGCCGATCCCAAATGGTATGCCTGGAGAACGTTTCGGCGAGCCGTGTTTATCTGGACCGGGTACTGGAGCTTCGATCGCGACTACCTGGCGCAGGAACCGCTCGATCCGCCGAATATTGTGTTTTGCACCGCGCTGACAGTGCTGGCTCTGGCCGGGCTGAGGCGCGCCTGGCGATTGAATTGGTCCAGCGCCTTGCCTTACGCGCTAATGCTGTTTTTGTTTCCACCCATTTACTACATCACGACGCCCGAACATTACTATCGGCGTCCCATCGATCCATTCTTCGTGATCCTGACAGTGGTTGCTCTCACGCCAAAAACCGTGCTGAGGCCGAAAATCAACCCGTCGGCTGAATGAATATCAGCCCTTGCGCGAGAGGAAGCCGAGAATCTTACTGACGAAATCGTCGGAGAAGCCAAACCGTGCCTTGGCCCGTGAATAGAGATCGACAGCCTGCTTGTCCAACCAGATCAGGCTGGACTTCAGCGGTCCGTCGTCCGGCCGCGGCCGATAATTTGTCGAACGCACTTTGGCCGCGCCGGACTCGACTGTGTAGTAATACAAAGCCAGGCTTTTGCGCGATTCGCCAGCGGGACATCGCAAAGGGTCGGGGAATCCGTGATAGGAAATCTCGTCGGTTCGGAAAATCAGGGCTTCATTAAACATCGGCGGTATCTTCACCGCACACAGCTTCACTTCCCGGTCCCAGAGTTCGATCGCGCCGCCCCACTCCTCGTGCCAGTTCGGATTCAGGTAGAGAATCAGATTCACCTGCCGCCGCCAGTGCTTGTGGTAGTGGTGGTTGCTGAAATCGGTGTGGACATTCAGGAAGCCACCTGCCGCCGACTGGTGCAGGCCGCCGCCTTCCAGAGATTCGTCCGCGATCAGGTTGGGAATTCCAGTTAACTGCGAGAGCCAGTGCACAAAGGCTTCGGAATTCAGTTCGTCCACCACTTCGCCCAGGAGCGGCGGAAACAGATCGCGCTTGGCCAGTCCGAGCTTGTTTTCGTTCTGATGTTTGTAGCGAGTCCAGGCGTCGGTGGCCATGTCGGGAAACTCCCGAGCCATCTTGCTGGCCAGATCAGGGTCGAGAAATCCCTGGAGATGCACATGCGGATAGGGTCGGCCATCCCGAAATTGCGCCCGCAGCTTGGGCAACTGCGAAAACCACTTCGAATAGGGAAAGAGCCCCCGGATTTCCGGGGTTACCATCAGGTCTGCCATGAGATTGAGCCGGTATTGGTCTTATAGGCTAACACGCCGGGCACGGCGGATTCATTCGCCCTAAGTGACAGTTGGAGAATCAGGGTCGTATCAGGGTATCGCTTCGGTGCGCCACCACGGTTCATTACGCCGTGGCCGGCCGCTCTCCACCCTTGATCGGACTCCGTCCCGGCTCGGGCTTGATGACCTGCTGCACGCCGTCGTTGCTGGGCAGCGGCTTGATGGGAGGCAGGTTCGTACCCTCGACCAGCATCTTGATCTCGACCGCGTCCAGCACCTCGCGCTCGATCAATGCGAGCGCAATTCGGGTCAGCGTTTCGCGGTTGGAGGACAAGATCTCTTTTGCTGTGTTGTAGCCCGCGCTGACCATCTTGCGGACTTCTTCGTCAATCTGAATGGCCGTGGCTTCCGAGTAGTCGCGATGCTGTGCGATCTCGCGGCCGAGGAAGATCTGCTCTTCCTTTTTGCCGAACGTCAGAGGACCGAGTTCGCTCATGCCCCATTCGCAGACCATCTTGCGCGCCAGTTCCGTAGCCCGTTCGATGTCGTTGCCTGCTCCCGTGGACATGCAGTTGAGGAAAAGCTCTTCCGCCAGCCGTCCGCCCATCAGGATGGCGATCTGCGTATCGAGATAATTCTTGTAGTAATTATGGCGGTCGTCCGTCGGCAGTTGCATGGTAAGGCCAAGCGCCAGGCCGCGCGGAATGATCGTCACTTTGTGGACCGGATCGGAATGGGGCAGCATCGCGGCCACCAAAGCGTGCCCGGCTTCGTGATACGCCGTGTTCTTCTTTTCCTCGTCTGAGAGCAGAAGAGACTTGCGCTCCACACCCATCAGAACCTTGTCTTTGGCCACCTCGAAGTCATACATCAGAACCGCCTTGCGATTCTGGCGGGCGGCAGCCAAGGCAGCTTCGTTGACCATGTTTGCCAGGTCGGCGCCGGAGAAACCCGGTGTACCGCGCGCCAATACGAATAGATCGACGTCGTCGGCGAGAGGAATCTTGCGAGTGTGGACGCGCAGGATTTCTTCCCGTCCACGAACGTCCGGCCGATTGACTACCACGCGGCGATCAAAGCGCCCGGGACGAAGCAGCGCCGGATCAAGCACGTCCGGCCGGTTGGTGGCAGCCATCAGGATGACGCCTTCGTTCGATTCGAAGCCGTCCATTTCAACCAAGAGCTGGTTCAAGGTCTGCTCGCGCTCGTCGTGTCCACCGCCGAGGCCAGCGCCGCGATGGCGTCCAACAGCGTCAATTTCGTCGATGAAGATGATGCAGGGCGCATTCTTCTTGCCCTGTTCGAACAGGTCGCGAACACGGCTCGCACCCACGCCGACGAACATCTCGACAAAGTCCGATCCGGAGATCGAGAAGAATGGAACATTCGCTTCCCCGGCGACCGCGCGGGCCAGCAAGGTCTTGCCGGTTCCCGGCGATCCGACCAACAACACACCCTTCGGGATGCGTCCGCCGAGCTTTTGAAATTTTTGCGCTTCCCGCAGGAATTCGATAATCTCGCGGAGTTCTTCCTTCGCTTCATCCACGCCCGCCACGTCTTTGAACGTGACTTTCTTCTGCTGCATGGAGAGCAGTCGCGCGCGGCTTTTGCCAAACGAGAGCGCCTTATTTCCGCCGGTCTGCATCTGGCGGATCATGAAGAACCACAGCGCGGCCAGCAAGACGAGAGGAGCCAGATTCAGGAGCCAGGTCGGCCAGGTGCCGTTGCTGATGTCCTTGATTTCAAGGTTCGGCACCTTTTCGCTCAGCGCCTTGTACATGTCGGGATAGTTGGCGGGCACCGTGGTATGAAACCCAGAGTTGTCACTCTTGTACGTGCCACGTACTTCCATCCCAATCACTTTGGCGCTGCGCACGTTGCCCTGGTTCACGTCAGCCATGAACTGCGAGAAATTGATTTCCTTGTCTTTCTGGCTGGTGTTGCTACCGTTCCGGACCACGGTCCAGAGCAGAAACGCCGACACCATGATGACCGCCCAGAACAACACTGTCTTGACTGTTGAATTCACCTAAAACTCCTCTGATCAAACGCCTTGCCTGTGGCAGGAGCAACGCCTCGCCCCGCTACACCGATTAGATGCCGCAGCCCGAAATTCGGATGAAGCAAAGGCTCGTCCTCGTATTTTAGACCTTTTCCAGAGAAAACGGGGAAGAGCAAGAACGTGACAGAAGTCACCCGTACACGACACCCGCCCGGCCCCTCACCCTGCTGAACGAAAGCCTTGCCACCGCGTTACTTGCCGACCTCGGCGATGAACACCCCGAACGGCTCCAGCGATACTTCCATGCCCTTCGCGGACGCCTGCGGGGTGGCCACCAGAGCCTTCAGGGTGGCCGAGGCAAAGCCCTGATCCGCAAGGTTGAAGGTAGCTTTTCGGGGCGCTGCGGACATGTTCAGCGCCACCAGCACGGCCTTCCCCTTGTAACTGCGGAGGTAGGACATCACAGCATCGTCGTCTGGGTTGAGAGCGGTGTAGCTGCCCTCGATCAAGGCTTCGTTGGTGTGGCGCAGCGCAAGCACCTTCTTGTACATACTCAGAACGGAATTCGCGTCTTTCGATTCCGTCGCCACATTGTGCGTCTTGTAGCTGGGCGGAACCGGCAGCCACGGAGCTTTCTTGCTAAATCCCGCGTTGGCTTCGGTGTTCCACTGCATCGGAGTCCGTTCGCCGTCGCGGCCGATTTCGTTCGGCCAGCCGGTGCGGCCGATGGGGTCCTTCACGTCTTCCTTGCGTTTGGGATCGTTGTTCTCCATGCCGAGCTCTTCGCCGTAATACATGATCGGCGTGCCACGTAGGGTGAGGTAGAAAGCTCCCATCAATTTCGCGATGGCGTCGTTGTTCTTGCCGTCGCCGTAACGATTGTAGGAGCGAACTTTGTCGTGATTGCTGATCACGAAAACCGGCCAGCCACCCGCCGAGTCGACCTGCGCAATCTGGCGGCGAAACTTGGGCGGGGAAAGTTTGTCGACGGTCGTGAACATGAAGTCCATCGGCATTTGAAGTTCGTTGTCGTGGGCGCCGTAGTATTCCTTGAGTTCGTCGATGTTGGATGTCCAGGTTTCACCGATCAGCACGGCGTCAGACTCATCGGCCACGGCACGAAGCTTTTTCAGCACCTCATGAACTTCGGGAAGTTTCTTGTTGTGGATCTCGTCCGTGTTGGGATCACCCTGCGCGTTGGTGCCGGGCAGGACAGGATTGTCGGTGAGATTCGGATCTTCAAACAGTGTGTCCACTGCGTCCAAACGAAAACCGGATACGCCGCGCTTGTACCACCAGCGAGTCGTGTCAAGCATGGCTTTCTCCACTGCCGGATTGCGCCAGTTCAGGTCAGGTTGCTGGACATAAAAATAGTGGTAGTAGTACTGGTCCGTCGTAGGATCGAACTTCCACGCGGACCCTCCGAAAATAGAGGTCCAGTTGTTGGGCGGCTGGCCCGGCCCTTTGCCATCGCGCCAGATGTACCAGTCGCGATGCGGAGCCGTCTTTGACGACTTGGAATCGATAAACCACGGATGCTGGTCGGAACTGTGGTTGACGACGAAATCCAGAATGATTCGAACGCCGTCCTTTTTGCCTTGCGCGACCATGCGGTCAAAATCGGCGAGCGTGCCGTACATGGGATCGATGTTCTCGTAATCGGAGACGTCATAGCCGAAATCCACCTGCGGCGAGGGAAAGCATGGGCTGATCCAGATCGCGTCCACGCCGAGGTCGTGCAGGTACGACATCTTTTCCGTGATGCCCTTCAAGTCGCCAATGCCGTCGTTGTTGCTGTCGGCAAAACTGCGGGGATAGATCTCGTAGAAGACCGCATGTTGCCACCACTTTTTGCCTTCGGAGTTTACGGACTTGGACTGGGCAGCAAGAGGGAGAGAACAGGCGAGCGCGAGCAAAACGGAAAGAAAGGGAAAGAAACGCTTCGACATAAGATTTCTCCAGGCAGTACTAAAAGACTATCAGGTGTTCAGCGCTCATTTCGATCCCGCGAAATTCAGCACGACGTCCTGATGAACATAGGAATCCTGCGCCTGCGGCGGAAATTCCACCTTCAGACTGGCTTGATCTTCGTGCGCCTCGCCGAGTTTGCCGCCCTTGACGGATGCGATCTGCGACGGGTTCCAGATCGACAGCTCATAAGTTTTGCCCGGCCGGCCTGAGAGCGCCAGCGTCAACTGGGTGCGGGAAGAGTTCCAGGTTTCCGAAAGCACCCGCAGACCTTCACTGGATGAGCCGAGCGCCGGCAAAACGTTGGCAAGGCTAATTCCGAAATCGCGCTTCAGGCGGATGACGACCGTGCTCGAACTCTGGCTCACAGAGAATTGGATGCTCACATGCTGGTCAGTCGCGCTGGCGTCCACGTGAAATGGAATACGGCGGCCATTGAGTTCCGCTCCAATAACTTGGCTGCGCAAACTCAGTGACGGAGAAAAGTTCAGTGTGCATTCGCCAGAACCTTCATGCTTCACTTCCAGAGTCAGCGAGCCCGGCGCTTTCCGGTAGTGGAGCGACAAAGCCGTCGAACCCACGGAAAGATTATCCAGTGACAATGCTTTCCAATCAGCCGGAATGTGCGGGGCAAGAGTGACGCTCTGTGTCTGCGCATCGACATCCAGCCCCATCATCCCGCGGAGAATCGGACTCACCACCATCGCCGCCGACCATATCTGGTGTGGAGAATTGGTCGATAGCGGCTGGTAGTAGTCGCCCGACAATACTTCGGCGACGTGCCCCAGTGATCCATCCAGCGCCAGGAGCGCGTTCGACCGAAGATTGGTATACGCGGCCAGCGGCTGGTGGTAGCGATATTCGCCTACCGCGGCCCATCCCGTAAACAGCGGCCACACCGAGCCGAAGTGGTAGCCCTGGCCGTTGTAGAGAGGAGATCGGTTGGAGATGATGCGCATGCCCCAATCGGTCTCATGGTCGGAGTCGGCGAGTTGCTGAATCGTGGATTCGGATTTGTCTTCGTCGGTAACGCCGAACCACATCGGAACCGTGGTCAGCACGGACAACTCGTCCACACGGCGGCTCTCTCGATCGAGCGCGTAGATGAATGCCTTTTTCTCCGCCGACCAGAAAGCCTGATTGAACACTGGCTTCTGTTGATCGAAGGCGGCTTGCAACTCTTTGTTAACGTCATCCCTGCCGGTAAGTTTCGCAAGGTTTGCCAGAGCCCGCAGCGCTTCAAGCCCGAGGCCGCTTTGATAGAACTCGGTTTTCGCTGGTAGAAGCGGACCGCCTTCGACCCAGCCATGGCCGATGCCAAAATTCTGCGGCAAATTCTGCGCATCGTACGTCGAACGGAGGAACTGGTAGGCCTTCCACAGGCTGTCCCATTTCTGCTTGGCGAAATCCACATCGCCACTGCGGGTGACGTAGTCGTTGGTGGCAATGATGTAGAGCGGCGTGGCGTCAGCCGAGGCGTAGCCGTAGGGATAGTCCTTGAACCAGTTGACGAAGCTCGCACCCTGCGAAATCTCGTGCGGCATTTTGCCGTCGTCGCGCTGGAACTTGGAAATGAATTCGAGAGCTGTCTTCGTGGTGGCGAAATCGCCGACAGAGTTCAGAGCGAACGAAGTCCAGAGTGAATCGCGCCCGAAAAACCAGGCGAAGCCGGGGCGCGCGCTGGCGCCCGACGTTCGGTATCCCGCGACCAGTCCGGTGCCGAGGGTGGCGTTCGTGACCAGTCCCTGCACAGTGCTGACTCGGGCCCAATCATAGGCCTGCTGGAGCTGCGCATCGGGAAGTGTCAGATTGACAGTACGGCTGAGATAGTCGCGGTAGTATTGCGCGGACTCGCGCATCCGGTCGGGATAAGACTCGGCCAACCGGTGGTAGTGCGCTTCCGCGTCAGGCAATCCCTCGATCGATCCGGCGATCACGATCATCTTGCTGTCTTTTCCCTTGGCGGTTACACCCAGGCGCAGCGAACTCTCTTCCGAAGACGAGTAGTTCGTCTGGTAAGCCAGACTCGCGTCGGTCGCAGACGGCGAACCGACGAGGGCGGCGAACTTCTTCTGCTCTTCGCCGAATACAAAAGCGTGTTGCAAGTTGTCCCAATAGAAAAAAGTGCCTCCCACCGCGGCGGGCCATTCCAGTTGGAAGTCCCCGGTGAAGCGGGCTTCGATCTCCAGCGGCTGCTCGGTTTCGACCTCAAATGAAATCACTGCTCCCGGCTCGTGGACGGGAACAAACAGCGTCTCGCGCACGGAAAAATTATCCCCCGCATAGACCAGCGTGGCGGACTCCGGATGCACGATCAGCGTTCGAACCAGGCTCTCTGCCGGCAGAGCGCGCCCATCGACGTGAAACGTAAGATGGAAATTCCGAAAGATCTTCAGGGGATATACCCAGGCTTCTATCTCTCCGCTCTCATTGCCGAAAAGGGCAGCGTTCATGCCAACGACGGGAAGAAATTCCCAGGTTCGCACTGGGCGCGACAGTTCCAGCGCGGACGACTGCTGGGCTCCACCAATCCAGGCTGGGCAAGCACCATGCAAGAGAGCATGAACGCGAAGGCGATGCAGTTACAAGTTATCTTCATCGGATTGTGGCGCGAGAATGGAAAGCAAGCCTTCATGGGAACCGACAGCCGCGAGCGCCAACTTGCAAAGTCTCCCGGCACAAAATATAAGAAATCAGGGACGCCGTCCAGCACGCGACCATTCCCCAGGGTATTTGCTTTTGTCTTCTTCACGCCGCGAACTTCTGAAATCGTTGAGCCGGTCAGCCGTGGTGCTGTCGCTGGACAGCATACTCGGAATGGCTCGCCCGCTGTGGTCGCAATCCGCGCCCACAAAGCAGACGGCTGTTGAGCCCCTGAAACCGGGCGCAGCGCTGGGCGTGAGTTTTGCGGACGTCGGCCGCGCCGCCGGACTGAACGCCAAGACCATCTTCGGCGGCGAACACAAAAACAAATATCTACTCGAAACCACCGGCTGTGGCGTCGCCTTCTACGATTACGACGACGATGGTTGGCTCGACATTTTCCTGGTCAACGGCACGCGGCTCGAAGGATTCCCTGCGGGCCAGGAACCCGTTTCGCATCTCTTCAAGAATAACCGCGACGGCACCTTCACCGACGTCACTCTCAAAGCAGGCGTCGCCCATTCCGGGTGGGGGCAAGCCGTCTGCGTCGGCGACTACGACAACGACGGCTTCGACGACCTGTTCGTCACCTACTTTGGAAAGAACGTTCTTTATCACAACAACGGCGACGGCACCTTCACCGATGTCAGCGAAAAGGCGGGCGTCGCCGGCAAAGGCAATCGCTGGAACACCGGCTGCGCCTTCGTCGACTACGACCGCGACGGCAACCTCGACCTGTTCGTTGCCAACTACATCGACCTTGATCTGAAAACCGCGCCGGTGCCGGAGTCCGGACCTTGCCTCTACAAGGGTGTGATGGTGGCGTGCGGGCCTCCGGGATTAAAGGGCGGGAAGAATATTCTGTATCACAACAACGGAGACGGCACCTTCACCGATGTTTCCCAGAGCGCCGGGATCCTGGGAGCGAACGGCACATACGGCCTCGGCGTTCTCACCGCGGATCTCGATAATGACGGCTGGCCGGACATTTATGTCGCCAACGATTCCACCGCCAGCGCGCTTTATCAGAATAAGAAAAACGGCAAGTTCGTCGACATCGCTCTCGAAGCGGGCTGCGCTCTGAGTCCCGACGGCAAGCCGCAGGCAGGCATGGGCATCTCCGCCGCCGACTACGATCTCGACGGCAACCTCGACCTGGTCAAAACGAACTTCGCCGGCGACACTCCGTCGCTCTATCACAATCTGGGCGAGGCGAGTTTTGAAGACACGACTTTTACCGCCGGACTCGGCGCTCACACGCAATATCTCGGCTGGGGCTGCGGCTTTTTCGATTTCGACAACGATGGCTGGCCCGACATTCTCATCTGCAACGGCCACGTGTATCCCGAAGTCGAACAACTCAAAACCGAGGCGGGTTACGCGCAACGCAAACTGCTTTATCGCAATTTGCGCAACGGGAAATTTGAAGACGTGTCAATGAACGCGGGACCCGGGATTTCCGATCCCATCGCGGCGCGCGGCTGCGCCTTCGGGGACTTTGACAACGACGGCGACGTGGATATGGTGATCAATCCTGTCAACGACTATCCGCAGTTAGTGCGTTGCGACTCGCAGACGGGAAACAACTGGATCAAAGTGAAGACCATCGGGACGAAATCCAACCGCAGCGGGATTGGCGCGCGCATCCGATGTGTGACCACGGCGCCCGGCGAAACCAAGCCGCATTCCCAAATTGACGAAGTGCGCAGCGGCGGAGGCTACTTCTCGCAGAACGATCTGCGGGTTCACTTCGGTCTGGGCAAGGCTGAGAAGGTCGATCTGATTGAGATCCGCTGGCCCAGCGGGCAGGTCGATACGCTCAAGGACATCAAGGCAAATCAGGTTGTCTTCGTCAAAGAGGGCCTGGGGTTGGTGCGAACGATGCAATTTTCGGCACCTAAATGAATCTTCGCCGCGAGGTTCTCCCCGTGGCTCTTCTCCGTGACCTCTGTGCTCCCCGTGGTTAACGCCTTTGACTTCTCTCGGTGGCGAAGTCAAACGCTTGAACCACGGGGAGCACAGAGGTCACGGAGAAAGACCACGGGGGACGTCACGGCTTCTTCGGTTGGCCGGCAGTCGAAGTTCCTGAGCCCTCTTTCAGCGTTTGAACGGAATCCGCCTTCAAGTTGTCGAAGTGTTCCAAGAGTCCGCTCGGCCAGCGGATCTCGACAGATTCCACTTTCGTCGCGGAGCCCAGGCCGAAGTGGACGCGCATGTCGTTGCTCGAGTTGTAACTCGATCCGCTGCGAACTTCATCGACCAGCGTGCGGCTACCCGCTTTCACCGAGATGCGAGCACCGATACCGTCGCGATTCGATTTCGTTCCCACGACATGAATCGCAATCCAGTGATTGGAATTTCGGACTTGATTCACCAGCAGACTGGGCATCGCGCTCAGGTTCGTGATCACCGCCGACATGCGGCCATCGTTCCAAAGATCGCCGACCGCAAGGCCGCGCGATGAAGCGTGCATATTGATTCCCGGTCCGGCGCTGGAAGAAATATCTGCGAAGGTCCCCTTGCCCAGGTTGTGATAGAGAATCCGCGGCTCTTCGTAGTTGCTGCCGAGATTGTTCTTGTCGACTTCCGGATAGACATGGCCGTTCACGAGCAACAGGTCGGGCCAGCCATCATTGTCGAAGTCGAGAAACATCGTTCCCCAACCGAGATATTTTGTATACAAGCCGAGCCCGGCGGCGGAAGTCACGTCGTCGAACGTTCCGTCGCCATTGTTGCGATAGAGGGTCGAAGTGTCGTCGGAGAAATTCGTTTTGAAAATGTCGAGGCGTCCGTCACCGTTGTAGTCGCCGATGGTCGAGCCCATGCCGGCCTGTTCGCGTCCGTCTTCGTTGAAGGCGGCGCCCGAAACCACGGCGACATCGGTGAACGTGCCGTCGCGATTATTGCGATACAGAATACTCGGCGTGCTGTCGCAGGCGACGTAGATGTCGGGCCAGCCGTCGTCGTTGTAGTCGAAAGTGGAAACGCTGAAAGCGTAGTGGCCGTCCGTCTGGTCGATGTGGGCTTTGGTAGTCACATCTTCGAACGTGCCATCGCCGCGGCTGTGGTAGAGAATGTTTTTCGCTCCCGCCAGCCCGCGCGGCCCGCACATTACCGGCACGCCCTTCCACATACACGAAGGACGCTCGCCCGGAGCCGGAGCCGTCGCGAGATCGAAGTCGACGTAGTTGGCGATCATCAGATCGAGATGCCCGTCGCGGTCATAGTCGACCCACGCGCACCCCGTGCCCCACGCTTTGCCGGTGCCCGCGACGCCCGCTTTCTCGGCGACTTCCGTGAAGACTCCGTTCTGATTGTGGTAGAGACGATTCTTTCCGTAGTAGGTGACGTAGAGATCTTCCCAGCCATCGTTGTCGTAGTCGCCGACGCAAGCGCCCTGGCCCCAGCCGGTGGCGGCGAGTCCGGCTTTGACGGTGACGTCGGTAAACGTGCCGTCATGATTGTTGTGGTAGAGATGATTGGTCGGCGCTTGCCCTGCGGGAAAGCCTTCGAGCGTGGTGCCGTTCACGATGAAAATGTCAGGCCATCCGTCGTTGTCGTAGTCGAAGATGGCGGCTCCGGTGCCGGTGGTTTCGATGATGTACTTCTTGGTGTCCTTACCGCCAAAGACGATGGGCGCAGTCAGGCCGGCTTTCTGGGCGACGTCGGCGAAGTAGGCGATGGCGGTCTTGGGAGGGGAGGACTGCTGCGCGGCGACGGT
The DNA here is from genome assembly GCA_963799305.1 of uncultured Acidobacteriota bacterium. Lineage (GTDB taxonomy): Bacteria > Acidobacteriota > Terriglobia > Terriglobales > Acidobacteriaceae > Acidiflorens. Next base: position 561,243 of record CAWCWX010000015.1, read on the forward strand.
GAGATAGGGCAGCGCGATAAGCGCTAAGCACGGCAAGCGGAACGAAAGAAACCTGAGAAGCCGCAGAGGATTCATGACCCAAAATGCATGGTAGGGTGCAGCGCTGAAGGGGTCAAGGCTGAGGCGTGTTGGAACTGCGGGTTGTGAGTGTTATCGCCTGACTAAAACACTCACAGATTGGGAGCTACCAAACCAAATAATACTTCGGTTCAAACCCTGAAACAATACACCCACCTAAAATAACTTCGCCGCGTTGTGCCCGTTCTGCAGTCTCGCGGGTGGGAAGGCCCATCACTAGCGGAACAAGCCTGGGCCGCCCTCTTTTCGGAATGGGAAGAACATCAATCGGAGAAAAGCTCATTGTGATCCAAACCGTCCATGCAATTAATGATGGGCGAATTCTGCTGCGCCCAAACTTCAAGAACAGTACCCAAGCGATGATTAAGAATGGAAGACTGACAAACCGAAATGCAATGACGCAGAAGAAGGTCGAGGCCAGAAGAACGACAAGCACGACAACCCGTTTGATTCGTGCCTCTTGATTCATATGTTGCGTCGCCATGAGCTTCGCATTACTTGTGAATGCTCGCCAACTCTTGCAATCAGAATCCGCAGGTCAATTGGTGAAACTCTATTAAGAACAGTTGTTTTCTAATTATCAATCCTCGCAGGAGAGATTCCCCTCTCGTACGCTATTGTTGAATGCCAGGGGCACAGTCGGCCCAGTGTGTGCCTCGCTCATCAAGAACCGAAACGGCATCGGGCAGGAGTTTGCACAACTCATCACATTGGTTAAACGATCGTAGGCAAGCCCGATTGATGTGACGCGCCTGCAATTCTTGAGGTTCGCTACCCGGCGTTGCAGCGATATGGATGCCTTTCCCACCTGGAAGACTCGTGATGCTAAAGTCGCCGATGAACGTGTGCGGCTGATCTTCCGCGCTGCCGGATTCAATGAATCGCTGCGGCATCTTTTCGTTGAGTTCCCACTTCGCTCCGAGCGACTTGCGCTCGGTAACAACGAAAGCAGCCAGACGAATACTATGAATCCGATCATCATGGATTGAAGCACCAACACTTATGTACCAAGGCTGAATGCCCAAGCGCCTAAGTTGGCCAATGACTGGCAGGTAGTGTTCAGAGGGTATGTGAGCCACAGCTCCCTGCCACTGCCACCGTCCCCATCCCGCAAAGATTTCACAGCGATACTGTTCTTCCATCTGGCTCAACGTACACTGCGGCACCGCTCTTTCCAGGCTTGACACCGGATCGCCGACTCGGATCGCTTCCAATGCGTCCAGCGTCTTGGACGCCCGCTTCGCTGAAACGTTCTGAGCAATGAGCAATGAGATGTACAACATTACGAGAAGCACAACCGCTGATGCGGTTGAAAGTATCAGCACTCGTAGCCAGCGGCTCCGAAATCTCATTGCGCGATCATACCCTCTGGAGGGGAATCCCCTTAGATACAGACACCACGCGCGTAAGGGCCGGTCTTATAAATACTCTTGAATTCGAAGAGAGAGCGAGCCCAGGAGCTAAAGCCCATGTTTCCATTGGGATTTGGCGGCACGCCTCCTTTCCTCCCGCGGCCGCTTGAGCGCAATCAGTCTACTCGGTGGCGCCCGGAGCCGACACGGGTATCTAATCAGCCACTCGCGTGCGAGGTTTGTGTAGTCGTTTACAACAGTCAATGCTTTGCGGACATAACAGAGCTACTATTGTCTGGCATATGAACAGGTCTCTAATTTGTCTGGCGGCATCAGTAATCCTTCTGTGTTCGGCTACGCGTGCTCAAGATGAGGTGAACAAGGGTTACTACTCAACGTGCCCAGACCTGCAACATGCGGTAGTTCGCTCTGTTCTTTACAAAGAAGTGCCCGAAACCGATCTGCTCAAGTGGGCGAAAGCGAAACCGCGCGGCCCCGAGCTGACCGGCGACCAGCCAGACGTTGTTCATGTCCAGATACAGGTAGATGGCGAGCGTGTCTTTTGCGCACAGGCCCTGGACGGCTCGGCTGATAAACAGAAGGCTGCGGTCAAACTAGCAATGCGTTGGCGCTTCAAGAAAAATAGGGGCGACTTCAACAACTATCTGATTGGAACTCTGACTTTTTGGTTCTAGCCGTGCGCTGTCACCATAGTAAGATTTTGCCAGGGTCCCGCTACCTTCCGAGTGCCTTCTTGATTCCCGCGCCCAGTCGAACTCGAGCCCTGCAGGTCGCGTTCCTTCTCATGGCAATCCTCCTGCCCGCGCACGCGCAGAAACCTCCCGCCAAGCCCCCAACAGACTCCCTCTACCAACAGGGCCTCCGCCAATTGCAGCAAGGCAACCTGCCCGGCGCCCGCGCGACGTTCGAAAAAGTCGTCCGTTTGGCGCCGAACTCCGCCGAGGGACACAACTCTCTGGGTTGGGTTCTGATGACGACCAGCGATCTTGATAATGCAATCGCGCAATTCCGGCTGGCCATCAAGCTGAAGCCGAACTTCGTCCACGCGCATATCAATCTTGCCAGCGCGCTTGCGTCCAGGAAGGACCTCGATGGCGCGGTGAGCGAAGCCCGCACCGCCGTCAAACTCGCGCCCAGCGACGCCGATGCTCATCGCATATTGGGACGCGTGTTGAGCTTTCGGTCAGAATTGCCCGCGGCGATCGCAGAATTCCATCGCGCGACGGAATTGGCGCCGACGCGTCCGGACTTGCATGATGAACTGGGCGTTCTTCTGGTACAGAATTCTCAGCCTGAAGAGGCAGCCGCTCAATTTGCCGAAGCTCTGCGCCTAAAGCCAAAATTTGCCACGGCAGAGCTCCATCTGGGAGTAATTCGCTGGCAGCAGCACTCGTTGGAGGAAGCGCAGCAGTTGCTCACGAACGTGGTGGATCTCGCTCCCGAAAACCCGCAAGCGCACTACTACCTGGCTCGAGTGCTGGCCGACAAAAGCAATTCCGACGACGCCATCCGCGAACTGCAATCCGCCGTCAAACTCCAGCCGAACTTCGCCGACGCCCAAACCCAGCTCGGCATCGCGTTGCAACGAAAGGGCGATGCCGTCGGAGCAGTCACCGCCTTCCGCCAGGTCACCGAAGCCCATCCCGACAATGCCGACGCGCACAACAATCTTGGATTAGCCCTGATTCAAATCGGAGATGCTCCCACGGCCGTAACTGAATTTCAGGCGGCTCTGCGCCTTCAGCCCAACGACCCCGGCTATCGCGGGAACCTCGGCATTGCGTATTTGCAGCGGTCCGACTTCGATGCCGCCATTGCCGAATTCCACACCGCGCTCGAAACCGCGCCTGACGACGCAACCCTCCACTACAACCTCGGACTGGCCCTGAAGCTCAAGGACCAGTTGCCTGCCGCGATCGCTGAATTTGAAAAAGCGGCGCAGCTTGATCCCACGCAAGCCGACGCCCGCTACACTCTCGGTGTGACACTCTGGCAGCAGGGAGACTTTGCCCGCGCCATCGAAGCATTACGGGCCGCCATCAAGGTTCGGCCCGAGTACGCCGAAGCTTATTACACGCTGGGGACAGTTCTGAAACAGCAAGGTGATTTGCAGGAATCGGCCAATGCATTACGGGAAGCGATCCGCCTGCAACCGGATTTCGCCGGGGCACACACCACGCTGGCGGGCGTGCTCCGTCAACTCGGGGACAAAGAAGGCGCGGCCGCCGAAAGCAAGCTGGGCGCGCAGATCGCAAAAGGCGCCAACGCCCTTCAGGCCGCGACTTTTTCCACCAACTCTGGACGCCGTCTGCTGAACGCCGGCGACCTCGACGGTGCGATCTCCCAATTTCGCAACGCCGTCGAACAATCCGCCGACTATGCGCCCGCTCACTACTATCTGGCGATGGCGCTCAAGGCAAAGGGCAGCAAGGAAGAAGCCAATACCGAGTTTCTGAGAGCGAGGGAGTTGGACCCGCATCTCCAGCCGCCGTCTCCTTAACGACGGGAGGATCTATCGGCCCGTCCGCACGGCAACGATACTGGTTTCGACTGGCACACCCCGTGTCACCTTCACCCGCAGGACAGCCTCGAACGGCTTGATGCCACTGCTCGTGGTCACGTTGAGTCGTTGCAGTAGTTCGCGGACCGAATTCTCGTTGCAGGCAAACTCCACCGCGGCCTGCGTCCCCATAGTCGTAGTGCCAGCCAGAATCAACTCCGAGCGGCTGGGATCCAATCCCTTGACCAGGGCGATTACCGCATAATCCTCGGTTAAGGGTGAATTCGCAGGACTGCCCAGAAAGAAACGCGACTCCCCAGCTTCGGGATGCAGGTTCGCAATGGCAAGATCGCCTTTGCGAGGTCCAACATTCGGGCGCTGAAACACGAATTCCTCGGTCGCAGGGATATCTCGCAGTGTCAGGTTTTCCGCCGGCGAACCAACAAAGATTAAGTCGTTGTTCTTGGCATCATCGAGAGAAAAAAGGCTGCCCCGTTTCACCCGAATGCTCCGGTGAAGCTCGTCGAACACTCGATCCAGGGCGTGCACAGCCAGGACTTCTCCGACGCCAGTGTAGTGGTCGAGAATCACCGGCGCGCCCGCGTCTCTGGCGGCATTGAAATAGCGCATACCAGTCTCTGGACGGCCAACGAAAGCTCCATTGCTGAAGACCACCCATGGTTCATCCGGAGAGGAAAGAAAGGGCTTCCAAAAAGTCGTCAACACCGTCGGCGCTGATTCGCTCGACTCAACCGCCGCCTTCTTACGGCTCGCCAGCAACCATCCAATGGTGGCCAGCGCGGCCAGCAAGAGCACCGACAACGAAATCACTGCCGCCGACCACCGCCGGGTCCTTCTGATTCCGGCTTCCTCAACCACGTGATCGTGAACGGCTTGCAGATGAATCTTCGCCGATTCCGTCGTCCGGGGATGGAACGACAGCAGATAAGTCCCCTTGGGCATCTCCACCTGGACCAGGTCGTCGGAGCCCTCCGAGGCGTAGTACTCGGCAAGTTTCATGCGGAGGCGTCCCGCCTGCACTCGGATGGTCGAGTCCAGTTGCGGATCGAATGCGGCCGGGCGTCCGAAGACCTCGGTGGCGATTTGATATTCCTTGAGCGGAGTTCCAGGATGATCGAGCGCATGCTCCGCCAGGTAGCGCAGAAGTTTTCGGAGAGATTCCGAACTGTGCAGGGTATGGCTTTTCTCAATCTTCTCGACGTGGGAGAGGTAGAGGGTCCGTTCTGCCTTCTGAACACCGGCTACAGACATTTAACATAGAGAGTAACAATCCGCCTAGCCAACTGCAAGCGCGGCAGTTGCGCGTTGTAACGGTATCAGACCGAGTGAAACTTATAAATCCTGCGCCAAAGGAGAAGGCTTGGCGGTCGCGCGGGATATCCATTTGTCTCAATGTAAGTGGACCATGAATGGGGAAACTGCGCGATCCGTGCACGAGAGCGAACCGTGTGGGATTCGCTTAAGTCTGAGTTTCACCAGAGTCTCCAAAAATTTGTAGCATAAAGCCCGATTCATACTGAATGTCATAGACTACCGCGCAAACCGTGGACACTCGTCTTGCCGATTCAGTAGTCTAGGGGCGGAAACGATTTCGGTACACAGACTGCAATGTGGCTTCAATAGTGTTTTCAGACTAGTTTTGCATCTTTACCCAGAGCGTGTGGCTTCGGGCACGGTGAAGAACGACCCGGTTCGTTCGTTCAAAAAGTGTGGGTGTGTGGGAGGGGTTCCATGAAAACAAAGCAATTGCTGACTTTAGCGGCGGCAATGCTGATAGCGGTAATGATCGGCGTCATGGCGACGCCGGCAGCGCAGGCGCAGGCCGTCTACGGCAGCGTTCTTGGCACCGTAACCGATCCTCAGGGCGCAGCGGTCCCCAATGCGAAAGTGACCGTCACCAACCAGCGCAAAGGCACGTCGGACACGACCACCAGCAATGCCGATGGCAATTACTCCGTCACCCACTTGATACCGGACGTATACACCGTACGCGCCGAGGCCGCCGGCTTCAAAGCCAGCGAGACCAAGGACGTCCTAGTATCCGCTGATGCCGGCGCGCGTGTCGACTTGGCGTTCCAGGTGGGCGGTACATCTGAAACGGTCGAAGTCACCGCCGAAGCTCCCCAACTCAAGACCGACCGCGCCGATGTCGCAACCAGTTTCAACGAGAAATACGTTGAGGATATTCCGATCCTCAACCGCAACTTCACGACGCTGCAATTGATGGCCCCGGGCTCGCAAAAACTGACCGGATGGAGCCACGCCGCCACGGAGAATCCGCAAGGCAGCCAGCAGATATTCACTCAAGGGCAGCACTTCAGCGGTACAGCGTTCGAACTCGACGGAACCGACAACCAGGATCCAATTCTCGGCATCATCGTTGTCAATCCCAACCTTGACGCGGTGACCGAAGCCAAAGTCGCGCTGCAGAATTATGACGCCGAATTCGGCAAGGCCGTTTCGAGCGTGGTGACCGCGCAGACGAAGTCTGGGAGTAATGAACTTCACGGCAGTGGCTTCCTGTTCCGCCGGTCGGATGCGCAGTTGGCGCGTAATCCGTTCACCCAGGGTTCGAAGAACGCCTTGACCGGGCGCTACATCTCTCCCTCCCGCTGGGTTCAATTTGGAGGCACGGTGGGCGGCGCGATCATCAAGGACAAATTATTCTTCTTTGGGGACTACCAGGGAACGCGGCAGACAAACGGCGCGACCGGCCAGTTCACGCTGCCCACGGATCTGGTCCGCTCGACCTGCTTTAGTGCTGACGACGGCGGATACTGCGATCTGAGCGATTACATGAAGGCGGAAGCAGGCGTGAGTGGTGGTGGACAGGCCTATGATCCGACCAGTAGCAACGCGCCCGATGGATCGGGACGTACTCCTTTCGGACCTCAGCTTGCGAGTGGATGTTCCAACAACTGTATTCCGCGAAGCATGATCTCCCCCGCCGCCGCGGCCATCCTACAGGCTCTTCCCGACCCCGGTGCCGGCGCTCCAATCATTAACAACTTCACGGCTTCCGGTTCTGGTCCCTTCAAACAGGACAGCTTCGACACCCGCATTGACTGGGCCACCAGCTCCAGCATCAGTGTCTTCGGCAGGTTTAGTCTTGATTACTTCAAGCTGTCTGGCCAGGGCGTGTTCGGCCAGATGCAAGGCCCGGGCAATGGTTTGCTGGGCTTGGCCGGCAGTTCGATTACGCACAACTACAGTTTGGCAACCGGCTTTACGAAAACATTCAGCAGCAGCTTGCTGACCGACTTCCGCTTTGGCTGGTTTAAATACAATCCGCAGACGGCCAAGCCGGATGGTGGTACTCCGATGACCGACTTCGGCATCCCCGGCGCAAACATTGACGGGGATCCCAAGACGAACGGTCTGGGAGCCTTCCTACTCGGCCCGGACCAGATCAGCGGCCAGGGTTGTACTGCGAATAGCGGCGGCGCCGGTTGCGTGATTTCCAGCTTCGGCGATGGCCTTGGCATTGGCCGTTGCAACTGTCCGTTAACCGAAAGCGAACAGCAGGTGCAGTTTGTCAACAACTGGACCAAAATCCGCGGCAATCACCAGTTCAAGTTTGGAGCTGACATTCGCTACGCGTTGAACTTGCGGATTCCCAGCGACAACAACCGCACCGGCGAATTCAACTTCAGCCCCGAGGGAACATCCAATGCGACCAGCGGTGGGTTGGACCTCGCGACCTTCCTGCTCGGCGACGTCACTTCCTTTGCGCGCTACGTCAACAACCCCAACTTGCCCGGAGCCGCGAATGCGGCCGAGCGGCAGAAGCGCTGGTTCTTCTATGGCCAGGACACTTGGCGAGTCAGTTCCAAGCTGACTCTTAACTACGGCCTGCGTTGGGAAATTTACTTCCCCGAAACCGTGAACGGAAAAGGTAACGGTGGATTTGCCAACATCGTAGACGCTGGCGGCACTGGCGGCATCCGCGTCGCCGGGTTCGGTCCCTATGGGTCGAACGGTAATGTCGAAAACGATTGGCACGCGTTTGCGCCGCGCTTAGGCATCGCGTATCAGGCAACCCCAAGAACAGTCGTCCGCATGGGTTACGGACGCAGCTACGACATCGGCGTGTTTGGATCCAACTTCGGGCACACCGTCACCCAGAACCTGCCGGTGCTGCTAAAACAGAACTACGACGCCAGCACCTTTGCCAACGTCTCGGCAAACGTAAACACGCTATTCAGCCTGGATGAGGGACCGAATTCCGTTGCTGGAATCGATCCGGCTAACGCATTTCCGGCGATTCCTGACAACGGCTTCTTCCCGTTGACTGCTGGGCTGTCTGGAACCCACATCAGGCCCACCAAGCAAACGTTGCCGACGGTGGATGCGTGGAATGTCACCGTCCAGCGTCAGTTGACCAATACGATGTCCCTCGAAGTCGCGTATGTCGGCAGCAAGGGCACGCACGGTTTCGCAGGCAACGGACCCAACTACGACATCAACCCCGCGGCGGTAGGCGAGGGCGAGGCGATAGTCCAGGCAGACCATTCGGTCAGCTACTCCACGTTCACTTCGCAAAACAGCCGCCGTCCGCTATATCCCAAGATCCCATTCGATCTTGGCAACTATTACGGAAACGATGCTTCCAGCACCTACAACGCGTTTGAAGTCAAAGTGGACAAGCGGTTCTCCCAGGGCCTGCAGTTCCTGTCTCACTACACTTTCTCGCACGCCAACAACTACACCGACAGTTACTATGCAATCGATCATCGCAACGCGTGGGGTCCGGTTGATTTCGCTCGCAACCACGTATTCGTCTTCAACACGGTCTACGAGCTTCCCTTCGGCAAAGGCAAGAAGTACATGGGGGACGTCAGCAGTGCCATGGACTACCTCCTGGGCGGATGGCAGGTGAGCAATACAACAAACTGGAGCAGCGGCCTGCCCTGGACTCCCAGCATCGGCGAGTGCGGAATTGTTTCCGACACTGGCCCGTGCCGTCCCAACAAAGTCCCCGGCTCATTCAATGTGGGCGTTTCGGGCAGTATTGATCCGGTCAACCACAACCTCACCTATTTCACGCCGGTGGCGTCACTGGCAATCGATCCCAACTCCGTACCGGTCGGCACCGATCTGTGCAGCCTGGCTCGGCCCACCGCGGGTCCGTTCGCTCTTCCAGCTTGCGGAATCCTGGGCAACTTTGGACGGAATACTTTCCACGGACCCGCCGGTTTCTACTCCGATCTGTCAATCGTGAAGAAGTTCAAAATCCACGAACGCCTAACTGCCCAGTTCCGGACCGACTTCTTCAACGTGTTTAACCACCCCGTATACGCCTTTAGCGCGAACAACGGCGGCAACACGTGCGTTGACTGTCAGGGCGGCAATAACGGGAAGATCACTAACATCGAAGACGGCACATCAATGCGCCAGATCCAGTTTGCCGTCCGCTTCGATTTCTAACCTAGCGTCACGAAACGTCTTCAGAGGGAGTCTTCCAAGACTCCCTCTCTTTTTGTGTTCTAATTTTGGGCAGGTTCTTCTACGGTGGTCGTCCCAATGGTTTCCGTCAAGCTCTTGTCGGCGTTCTTGCTAGCTACGACGATGGGCTTGGCCCAAGGTGCAAAGGAGTCTCCCTCTGCGTCGCCGGCTCCGAGGGATACGCCGCAGGTGACGATTGCTTCCGCTCAACTCCTCCTCCGTGAGGGGAAGTACGACGAAGCGATCTCACAACTTCAGAGCCTGTCAGCCGCCAATCCCACTCAGAAGGGTCTCGCGCGCGAATTGGGCGCTGCCTACTACCAGAAGGGCGACTTCCTCAAAGCGGTCGATCAACTGAAGACGGCGCAAGCCGAAGACCCCGCCGACAACGAATCGATCCAGCTTCTCGGGCTTTCTTACTACCTCGCCGGCCGCCCCGCCGACGCGATTCCCTATCTCGACAAAGTCCAGTCCTGGTTCCCGCGAGCGAACATCGATGCCGCCTACATTCTCGGCATCTGCTATATCCAGACCAAGGACTATCCGAAGGCGCGAAGCGCGTTTGCCCGGATGTTCGATGTGCCTGCCGATTCGGCGGCGGGATATCTGTTTACAGCGCGCATGCTGCTGAGGCAGGAGTTCGATCCGGTGGCGGAAGAATATGCGCTGAAGGCGGCGGCGCTCGATCCCAAGCTCCCGGGAGCGCATCTGCTGCTGGGCGAACTCTACCTCTACAAGTCGCGCGTGCCGGAGGCGATTGAACAATTCCAGAAGGAGCTGAGCGTCAACCCGGCGAATGCGGCCACCTACTACAAACTGGCGGACGCCTATTCGCGCATCCAGAAGTATGATGACGCCGAAAGGCTCTTGCAGCGCTCGATCTGGCTGGATGCCACTTCGACCGGTCCGTATATTTTACTGGGTAAAGTTCTCGCCAAGAAAGGCGAGTTTGAACTGGCGGTGCGGGCACTGCAGCGGGCGGCGACAATGGATCCCAACAATCCCATGACCCATCATCTGCTCGGTCAGACCTATCGCGACATGGGGAAGAACGACGAAGCGGAGACGCAATTGCGGCTAGCCGAACAGTTACAGTCGAAACAAGATTCGCGCCCCTAGGCATTTTAGTCGGCCAGAAGGTAAGTAAGGTCTTTCTGAGAACTGAGAACCGGGAACTGAGAACTGAGAACTACTCCATGACAGTCCCACGCGCCAAAGTGGTCGGACTCGGCGAAATTCTCTGGGATATGCTGCCGGCCGGAAAACAGCTGGGCGGCGCGCCCTCGAATTTTGCCTACATTTCTTCCCTGCTGGGGAATGAAGGGATCGTAGCCAGCCGGATCGGGAACGACGAGCTCGGCAGCGAAGCGCTACGGAAATTGACTGCCCTGGGAGTCACGACGGGATTCCTTCAAGGCGACCCGGCGCACAGCACCGGAACCGTGCAGGTTCAGGTTGATCAGGCGGGACAGCCGAAGTTTGAAATCGCCGAGAGCGTGGCCTGGGATTTCATGGACTGGACTCCGCAGTGGCAAGCGTTGGCTTCGGAGGCGGACGCCATCTGTTTTGGATCATTGGCGCAACGAAGTACGGCCAGCCGAGCCACGATCCGCAGCTTTCTTGCCGCCGCGCAGAAGAAGGCGGTGCGGGTATTCGACGTCAATCTGCGCCAGAAATTTTTCTCCGCAGAGATCCTGACGGGGTCAATGAAGCTGGTGGATATCGTGAAACTGAATCATGAGGAGTTACCGCAAATTATGCAACTCTTCGGACTCGCTCATCAGACCGAAATTGCCTCGGCGGATAGCCTCATGCAACACCACCACCTCAAATTAATCTGCGTGACCCGCGCGGAGCGGGGGAGCCTGCTGATCAGTCAGTCGGGGCTCAACGAACATCCGGGCTACCGCATCCATGTGGCCGATGCCATCGGAGCGGGCGACGCCTTTACCGCGGGGTTAGTGTGTGAATACCTCCGCGGTTCTTCCCTCACCGAAATGAATGAAGCCGCCAACCGCGCGGGTGCCTGGGTCGCGAGCCAGGCCGGAGGCATGCCCACGCCCGGAGAGCACGGAATTGTCGGCGAAATGGCCCGGGTCGGCTAAGCCCTCACCAGACCTCGCATCTCTTTTCCGGCGGACGCACCATGGGCGCATCTGCTTTGCATTGGAAGGCCTTCTGAAACTCCGGCAGATTCGATAGCGGCCCAACCACCCGATATTTGGCGACGGGGTGCGGATCGGACTGCATCATCAACCGCTGTGTTTCCGGACGAATCTCGTCATTACGGAATTGTCCCCAGGCGATGAAGAATTGCTGTTCCGGAGTAAAGCCGTCGATGTCCGCCGGACGCGGCTTGCCTTCGAGGGATTTTTCGTAGGCCAGCAACGCAATCTTCGCGCCGCCGAGGTCGCCGATACTCTCGCCCAGCACCAGCTTTCCGTTGTGGTGAATGCCGGGCTCGATAAAGTAATTGTCAAACTGCTTCGCCACACACGCAGCGCGCGCCTGGAATTGCTTGAGGTCGCTATCCGTCCACCAGTTGCGTAGACGTCCCAGATAGTCGAACTGGGCGCCTTCGTCGTCGAAACCGTGCGAGATTTCGTGGCCGATGACGACACCGATCGCTCCATAGTTCACCGCGTCTACCGCGCTTATATCGAAGGCAGGCGGCTGCAGAATACCCGCCGGAAACACAATCTCGTTGAGAACGGGATTGTAATAGGCATCGGATGTGGGCGGAGACATACCCCAGCGGCCGCGGTCCACGGGCTTGCCAATCGTCACGAGATTATCTTGTGTCACAAAGCGGCGCCCTGCCAGATTATCTTCGAAAAAGGCGTCGCGACGGATGTCCACCTTGCTGTAATCCTTCCACTTGTCCGGATATCCAATCTTTGGATTGAAAGTGGCGATTTTCGCCATAGCCTTTTCTTTGGTTTCGTCGCTCATCCATGGACGGCTCAGGATGTCGTCCCGCATCGCCAGCAGCAGATTGCGCACCATTTCCTGCATCCGGATCTTGGCTTCCGGCGGGAAATATTTCTCGACATACTTTTTCCCCAACGCTTCGCCCAGATAGCGGTCCGTCTGCTCGGCGCAGCGCTTCCAGCGCGGCTTCATTTCACTCGTGCCGCTCAGATATTTTCCGAAGAATGCGAAATCTTCGGTCTCGATCGGCACAGACAGAGCTTCAGCAGTGGAGTTGAGCAGGTTCCATTTCAGATACACCTTCCAGTCAGCCAGCGAGGTCTGTTCGAGCTGCCTCTCAAACTCCTCCATGAACTTGGGCTGGTCGATGTTCATATCGACATCCTGCGGAATCTGTTGGTGCTGAAAATATACCGCCCAGTCAAAATGGGGTGCGAGTGCCTGCAATTGCGCGAACGTCGAGTTGTGGTCGGTCGCGCTGGGATCGCGCATTACGACTCTCTCGAGCGACGCCTCCGCGAACTTCGTTTCCATCGTCATGATGGTCTGCGCCGCCGCGGCGGATGATTTCGCATCCCATCCCGCGAGCGTGAACATTTTCGCAATGTGTTCGAGATACTTGGCGCGGGCTTCCTTGAAGCGATCGTCGGGCTTCAGATAGTAGTCGCGATCCGGCAGGTTGAAGCCGCTTGCCCCGATGTCCGCAAGAACCTGGGTGGGCTTATGGACGTCCTGCTGGCCTCCCAGATAAAACGGCACCGCAACCTGGATGTCATGCAACTCCATCAGAACGCCTTGTAGACCGGCCACATCCTTGGCGGCGTCGATTTTGGCAAACCAGGGCTTCAGTGGATCGACCCCGCGGGCGTTCACCCGCGATTCGTCCATGCAAGCGCGGTAGTAATCGCCGATGATCTGCTCCGTGCTTCCCTTCGCCGCCGCAGCGGGATCAATCGATTCCAGAATTTCCTTGAGCTGGTCTTTTGCTGTCTCACCCGCCTGCCAACGCTTACTCCAACGAGTCATCGACGCTGGAATTGGGTTACGCGCGTGCCACGCCCCGTTGGAAAACTGGGCGAAGTCCGTGCACGGGTCAGTCTTGCGGTCGAGGTCGGAGGCATCGATCCCGTGTGGAGGCTGGCTTTGGCTGAAAAGCATGGAAGAAAAGAGAAAAACTGAAAGCAACTTTATGGAAGCTCGCATTAGCGATCTCGCCTGGAAGACATCGGAATTTGTATGCCGTGACAAACCAGACATTCTAGTGCATCGAGGTCCATGGTATCGACGCTTGGGTCGAGAAAAGGAAAGCGTCAGGCCGTCGACCCAACGCGCTATGCTTGCAAAGAATCAATCCACATGTCCAACCAGGTTCTGATTGAAATTTGCGTCGAGTCGCTAGCCCTTGCGGTGGCTGCGGAGGCTGGCGGCGCCGACCGGGTCGAACTCTGCCAGGACTTGTCTTGCGGCGGAGTCACTCCCAGCGCCGAACTCATGCGCGCAGTCCGCGGAAAAATGCGCATCCCAGTTCACGCTCTAATCCGCCCCCGCGCAGGAGATTTCTGTTACTCCGGATGCGAGTTTGAAACCATGCAGCGAGAAATTGCCATGGCCAAACACATCGGACTGGACGGAATCGTGCTCGGCGTCCTGGATCCATCGGCGCGGGTAGATCGCGAGCGCACATCGATGCTGGTCGAGTCGGCACTTCCGCTGCCGGTGACCTTCCACCGCGCGTTTGATGAGTGCCCCGACCTAGCGGTTGCGCTAGAGGCAGTCATCGAAAGCGGAGCAACCCGTATTCTCACGTCGGGCGGAAATCCAAGCGCAGTGGAGGGCGTGCCCAGGGTGAGTCAACTCGTGAAGGCGGCTCAGGGCCGAATTGTGATTATGCCCGGTGGAGGGATTCGCGCTGCCAATGTCGAGCTTATCCTCCGCAACACGGGGGCGAGAGAAATCCACACCTCGCTTGGCGGGTGGCGACAAAGTTCAGACGACAAAGCAGCAGACAGGAAGATCTCCCCTGATCTTCCTGCCACCTTGTTCGAGGCAACGGTTCGTACATTCAAGGCAAGGGCGGAAAGTGCGTTCGTCTGACTCGTCTTTGGGCCATCAACCCATTACAGTCGCAGATTACGCCGCTTGCGCCGAGCGGAGCTGCAATGCGGGCTGGCTTGGCCTCGCCGCTCTCTCGACGCGATGTTTTTTACGATCCGCTCGGCATCTGACTTGGCGCACCTCGCGGGAGTGAGCGATCCAGTTAAGGCTCGACCTTATATAAGGTGACCATGCCGGTCGTCATGTGGTCGTCGACATGACAGTGGTACATCCAGGTGCCGGGGTTGTCGGGAACCATGTCGGCGGTCAGCATCTCCGCTTGCGCCAGGGTGAGAACGTCGGTACGGTGTCCTTTGGCGAGAACTACGTTTCCATGCCAGTGGGGAGTATGGCCGTTAATGACTCCGCCAAGAGAGATCAGATACCAGCGCACGCGTTCACCCTGCTTCATCGTCATCATGGGCCCGTTTCCGTACATGTAGCCGTTGATCGACGAGCGGAGGTTTTCGGAGGTGAACCCGGTACCGAATAGAGAAAAGAGCCCGTCGGCGTCAACGGGTTTGCCGTCGAATCTTTTCACGCCCTTTGGGTCCGAAGTATAGGTCTGGATGTTGTGGTCGAGGTACCAACTCACGTTCTCATCGAAGATCAAGAAGAGGCTGACAAACTCACGATCGACATCTTTGGGGCGGCCATCAGGGCCGGCCATGCCCCGGGCAGTAATGATGATGGGCCCGATTAGCCCACTGTTGACGTCGCGCTGCTCGTTGACGTGGGAGTGGTAGAGCCAGACGATCGAGCTGCCGTCTGTTGGTCCGGGTCCTGCGCGTTCAGGAACCTGCCAGATGTAGGTATGGGTCTCTCCGGGTTGAACGATGCTATTCGCTTTGTCGGCGGCGGAAGAACCGTCGTCGTAAACCGAACCTTCCGAGCCCTTTTCATAAAACACACCGTGCGGATGCATGCTGTAAGGCCTTGTGGCGTTGTTCTTGAAGATGACGCGGATGGTGTCTCCGACCTCGGCTCGAAGCACGGGTCCGAGAATTCCCAGGTGCTGCCACTCCGGGGCGCGGGGCTTGAGTGTGGTGAAAGTAGCGTCTGTGTACTCGCGGTAAATCGCTTTCCGGTAGACCCTGCCGATGCTGTGCCGCCCCCGTTGCATGAAAGTCGCGGCATAGCCGTCGAATTTCATGCCCATCATTTTGTTGATTCCGTCGGGTGCGTAGTCCCACTCAACTTCGTCGGCGGCGACGTAGTAGGTTCGGACCTTCGACGGCGAAGCCTCTGGAGATCGCTGGGCGGCGGCTCCACCGGGATACATCATGGCTGCGATTAGAAGCGGTAAAGCGAAAAGTCTCAGCACGGTAACCCCTCCTTGACCTTGAAAACGCGGTCGCGAGTTTCTGACTGGAATACAACCGGAGGCGCCCGCGCTCCCCGCACGGACGCCCGAGGCTGCCCGTACAACCTTCAATGGGCCAGGTAAAACACATATTGGAAGTTCTCCAAAGAGAAGCCCGCCATGCCGCTGTTGCCAACGGCTGACCCACCATTGGTTAACGTAGTCAGGTCCTGGTTCTGCCATTTTGTAGCCGGCGTCGGCAGAAACAACTGGCATATGTCGCTGCCAATCATGTAATACACGTGCAACTGATTGTTCGGCGTCGTGGCGAACGCCACGATTTGGTTTCCGGCATTCCCGCCTGGCGTTTTGGTCTTTTTCGACAGATCCGAACTGACCCACTTCTTGTTGTTCGCGGAAGCAAGCTGAAAGACGTGATTAGCAGCGCCCACAAAATAGACGCGAATTTTCTTGGTGCCAGGAATCACTAGCGCCGCGATTCCTGTTCCTCCGTTCGGTCCCACGTTCCCCGGGCTGATGTCCTCGTCGGCCCAGGTTGCGTTGTTGTAGTAAAGCTCGTGCACGTTGCGGTCACTGCCGTAGTAGTACACGTACTGGAAATTCGCGATGCTGACACCCGCCATCCAAAGCCCGCCCGTGGTTGGTCCGCCTGTGAGCTTCGTAAGGTCCTGGTTCTGCCAGCCTCCGCCAACGTTGTAGAGCTGCTGAACGTGCTTGCCGGTGGAGGCGTAGAAGACGTGCAATGCGTTGTTCGGAGTCGTCGGAAACGCCGTTAGCTGATGCCCATCACTCGCCGGCCCGCCCGTTTGTGAAGTGAGATCGGTATCGGCCCAATTGCTGTTGTTGTAGAGCATCTGGTGAATGTGTCCGTTGCTGGCGGTGTAAAACACATACTGGAAGTTCTGGAATGAAAAACCCGTGATGGCAGAACTAGCGATGGCTACCGGACCTCCGGTTTCCGACGTGAGATCTTCGTCGCCCCAGCTCGTCCCATTAAAGAAAAGCTGCCGAACGTGATCGGAACTCGAAAGGTAGTACACGTGGGATTGGTCGTTAGGGGTGGTGGGAAACGCCGCGATACCGGATTTCGAGTCGGCGGTCGCGCCGAACAGATTCTGGTCGGCCCAATTAGAGTTGTTGTAGGAAAGCTGGTGAACTTGTTGGCCGTGCGCGAATGCAGCAAATAGGACGAGCAGAATGCCGATTGCGCAAATCGAGAGATACATCTGGGGCTCTTTTGCCCGGTGGCTATGGTTGCTGGTCATGAATTCCTCCTTTTGAATCTGGAAAGTTCTCGAGGCTTCTGGATCGTCTTGCGACCAGGCCCGAAACGATCTGCCGGCCGGCGAGTGGGAATGTGTCTCAAATACGGGGCGGGGTCAATGAAACTGGGTTTTAAGCCTCGATTAACAAGGAAGTCTCTGTCGGACAAAGGCTTACGGGCCGGGCTTAACTGAAGCTGTCAGCGCAACGTGCTAACATTTCCCCGACGTGAGGCAAGAAGATGACAGTGGGATCCCCAAAGGCGACGCGTTACCGCTTCGGTCCATTCGAATTGAACCCGGCGGAGGGCACCCTCTCCCACAAGGGATCCCAAGTGAGACTCCAGGACTTGCCTTTCCGCCTGCTGGTGATGCTGGTAGAGCGGCCGGGAGAAATCGTTACACGGGAGGAAGTCCGGCAACGCTTATGGCCGGAAAACACTTTTGTCGAATTTGATAACAGCCTGGGAGTAGCGATCCGCAAAGTCCGAGATTCGCTCCACGACGCAGCCGAGGCGCCGCGCTACGTGGAAACCATTCCGCGCCGTGGCTATCGGTTCCTCGCTCCGGTTTCAATCCTTGAATCGGAAGAGCAATCGGACGGAAAAGCAGCAGGAACCGCTGAGCTTCCGGTGAGCAGTCTTCCTGGATCAGCCTCCAAGGGGACCCATCCGCGGGGTCATTCCTGGGTAGTTGCAGCGTTGGTGTTGGTACTGGTTGGAAGTGCAGTCTACTGGTTTCGCTCCGTGCCGCGGCATCCAGCTGCGAAAGCCGAGGCGGGGAGTGTGATGCTGCCGGTTCGCGTGCGGCGTTCCGTGGCGGTTTTGGGATTCCGAAACCTGCCGGGGCGTCCGGAAGACAACTGGCTCTCGCAGGCATTCGCGGAGATGCTCAATACGGAGCTTGCGGCGGGTGGCGAACTACGAATGGTTTCCGGAGAAGATGTTGCGCGCGCGAAACGCGAACTCCCGCTGACCGACGAAGACAGCTTGGCCAAGGCAACGTTGGAGCGGCTGCGAAAAAACCCTGGTGCTGACGTAGTGGTGGTCGGCTCGTACACGCTCCTGCCCAACCATGGCGAAAATCGCATCCGGCTCGATGTTCGTGTCCAGGACACCATCCGCGGGGACACCATTGCCGAAGAAGCACTCACGGGTGATGAAAACAACCTGTTCGAACTGGCTGCCCAGGCCGGCGCCCGGCTTCGGCAGAGCCTGGGGGTTGGCGCGATCTCGTCGGACGAGTCAAACGCAGCTCGGGCCGCCCTGCCGTCTAACGAACAAGCGGCCCGGCTCTACGCCGAAGGACGCGCCAAGCTGTGGGCCTACGATTTTCTGGGTGCTCGCGATTTGCTGGTCAAAGCGGCAGCGGTCGACCCTAACTATCCCCTGGTCCATTCTGCCCTGTCAGAATCTTTGTGGCACTTGGGCTATTCAGCCAAATCTCGCGCCGAGGCGCAACGCGCAGTTGAACTGGCTGGCCGTCTTTCTCAGGAGCAGCGGCTGCTCGTGGAAGGGCAATATCAAAGAACATTTGCTAACTGGCCAAAGGCGGTTGAGGCCTATCAGTCTCTGTTCCATCTTTTCCCGGATAGTCTCGACTACGGGCTGCTGCTTGCGTCGGCGCAGATCTATGTCAGTCGTGCGCACTCCCTGCAAACGCTTGACCTTCTGCGTGGACTGCCTGCTCCCGCCAATGATGACGCACGCATTGATATGGCAGAGGCTTCAGCATGGATCAACGTCGACTTCACCAAGGCACGGGAAGCTGCCAAACGCGCAATTGCCAAGGCCAGCCAGCAGGGTTCACATGCCGTGGTCGCGCGAACCTACGGAATTCTTTGTCAAGAAGGGTCGGCTACAGGCGATTCGGGAGAAGCACTGACTGACTGTGAGAATGCACTGCAGAGCTCGATCGCGGCTAAAGATCCCAACGGGGCGGCGATGATGCGGATGGATCTTGCAACGTTGCACTACCAGAGGGGGGATCTGGCCCGTTCTGAAAAATTGATCCGCCAGAGCGTCGAGGCATTTCGTCAGATCGGAAACCCGGAAGGCGCCGCCACCGGACTGATTAATCTGGGCGCTTTGCGTCTTAGCGAAGGAAATCTGAAGGACGCAAAGATCCTGCTCGAGAAGTCGATACCTGAATTCCAGGCGGTCGAAGATAAAGAGGGCGTGGCGCTGGCTCTGAACAACCTGGGAGACTTGGCACGCCAGAGTGGCAATCTGGAGGTAGCGGAAACCACCTACCAGCAAGCCAGGGCGACCGCTGAGGAGGTCGACGACAAGGACGCGATAGCCTACGTGTTGAACGGACTCGGGGACGTTTACACCGATCGCGGCGATCTCGGGGCGGCGCGAAAATCCTACGAACAGTCTCTGGCGCTGCGGAACCAAGCCGGGGAAAAACAAAACGCCGCCGAAACCCTTGTTGCCCTCGCTAAACTCTCCATCGAAGAGGGCCATCTTCCCGACGCTGAAGCAACCACGCGCCGGTGCAAGCAGGAGTTCCATAACGAGCAGCAGGCCGACGATGAACTCATTGCCGGCACGGTCCTCACCCAGGCCTTACTCTCAGAGGGTAAATTCGCCGAGGCACAGAAAGAAGGGGAGAGCAACCAGT
The DNA here is from genome assembly GCA_963799305.1 of uncultured Acidobacteriota bacterium. Taxonomy (GTDB): domain Bacteria; phylum Acidobacteriota; class Terriglobia; order Terriglobales; family Acidobacteriaceae; genus Acidiflorens. Next base: position 580,896 of record CAWCWX010000015.1, read on the forward strand.
CATTGGCAGCGAAAAGCGAAAATCGAGTTAACCATCTCCAGTTTGATTTAATAGGGGCTCGTATCAAGCTCGCGTCCGATCACCCACAATCTGCGCGCCAGCCACTGGAACAGATCGTGAGCGACGCCCACGCTCACGGATTACTCGGCGTCGAGTTCGAGGCCCGGCTTGCCATGGCAGAACTCGAACGCAAGGTGGGTCACAACGCGGCGGCCCAGCTCGAATTCGTTTCCCTTGAAAAGGGCGCACACGCCAAGGGGTTTAACTTGATCGCCCGCAAGGCAGCCACTGCTGGAGGTTGATGTCCCACAAAAACTATTTGGCAGCCGGATCTGTAAGCCGAATTTTGTCCGCGGGATTGCTCCCGCGGGACGGCCATTCCTCTGGGCCGCGCATTGCTGCGCGGCTCTAGCGACCTACCCGGAGGTTTGACGCACCGAGCCGGCACGTGTCCCTGGCCGAAGCCAGAGGCTTCTGCCCGAAATTCCCTCCCTATTTGGTCTTGCTCCGTGTGGGGTTTGCCCTGCCCGCTGCATTACTGCCGCGGCGGTGCGCTCTTACCGCACCTTTTCACCCTTACCGGGCCTTGCGGCCAGGCGGTATGTTTTCTGTGGCACTTTCCGTCGACTGAGCTTGAACCCAGCCTCCCGGACGTTATCCGGCACACTGCTCTGCGGAGTTCGGACTTTCCTCTGCCTCTCGACAGCGGCCGTCCGATCCGGCTGCCAACATTGTCATTATATGCGACGGGGGGTGGGGAAGTGCAGAGGCGGCGAAAAACCGCCTGATGACTCGCTCGCCTGCCAAACCTCAGTAGGGCGGCCGCTGGCCCCGACAATTCGAAACCGATCGAACATGGCAGCCACTGTTCTGTTTAGCCGCTCTCGGGCTAAACCCCTGCGCTTCAGATGCGAATCTTTTCACTCTACCCAAGCGGAAGAACTACGTGTACAGTAGGGGTCATTTTGCAACTCTCGCCCGGGGGACTCCGCTTGAAATTCCTTGGAAACTTCGCCATCACGTGCGTCGCTCTGTTTGCGGTCAGCGCAGTCGCAGGTGCCCAAACTTGGACGCCGCTCACGAATCAGCCCGGAGTCAACCTGGGCGCTATGCTGCAACTCAGGGACGGCCGAGTCCTGGTGCACGAGGAACAAAACGGTAATTCCCGCAACTGGCATATTCTCACCCCCGACGCTAGCGGTAGTTACGTCAACGGCACGTGGAGTTCTGGTGGACAACTGCCCACCGGCTATGCCCCGTGGTTCTTCGGTTCTCAGGTGCTGCTGGATGGGAAATCAGTGGTCGTCGAAGGCGGAGAGTACAACAACGGGCGCTCGGCTTGGACGACCCTGGGCGCGATTGGGACCGTCTCCGGAAACACGATCACCTGGACGTCGAACTCCGCTCCCGCCGGATGGTCGAACCTCGGCGACGCCGAGAGCGTGATCCTGGCCAACGGCACCTACATGCAGGCGAACTGCTGTTCGGCCCAGAATGCGTTGTTTAACGGACCAAATTCCTGGACCACGACTGGCTCGGTGCTCCAGGCCAACAACGATGAGTCCGGCTTCACGCTACTCAGTAACGACCTAGTGCTGACCGTAGATGCGAAAAATAATGCCAATTGCGGCACCAGCCGCGGCTCGGAGCTTTATGATCAGTCCAGCGGCCTGTGGTCGTGCGGGCCGCAGACTCCCATCCAGCTCTACAATGCCAACGACGAAGAGCTGGGCGCGGCGGTCCTGATGTACAACAACAAGCTGTTGCAATTTGGCGGACTGGTCCCGGCGACGGCGATTTACGATGTGGCCACCAACACCTGGTCCGCCGGTCCGACGCCCGCCAACAATTTGAACCAGGCCGACGGTCCGGCAGCGCTTGAGCCGAATGGCAAGGTGCTCGCGATGTTGAGCCCTGGCCTCTTTCAAGGTGGCTGTCAGTTCGTCGAATACAATCCCACCACCAACACTTTGGCGAACACCGCGAATCCGGCGCATTGTCCGTCCGATTCGTCCTTCGTGGGACACCTGATGGTTCTTCCAAACGGGCAGATCATGTTCACCGACTTCAGCGGTCGCGTTGAGATTTATACTCCTGCCTCCGGCGTGGTTACTGGCGTCGCGGCAACCATCAATCCCGTGAGCGGGTCAATCGGCAGCCCTTCCAGCAACAACGTGCTGTCCGGCACACAGCTCAATGGCTTGTCGGAGAGCACCGGCTACGGCGACGACTACCAGGGGGCGACGAACTATCCTCTGGTTCGGCTCGTGCAAGCCGGTCCTCCCAACAACGTCTATTACGCCACCACACACGAAGAGACCACGCACTCGATCGCTCCCTTCACTCCTAACTCCACAAAGTTTGACGTGCCGGCCGGGCTTCCCAGTGGAAACTACAGTCTGGTTGTCGTTGCCAATGGCATCCCATCGAATCCGGTCGCAGTAACCGTCGTACCTGGTCCTGATTTCGGCCTGACCGCAAACCCCAACACACTGAGCATTGCGCAGGGCACAAGCGGCATGAACACGATCACGGTTGTGCCTGCGGGCGGCTTTAGCGGAACCGTCAACTTGAGCGCCTCCGGCCTGCCTGCCGGTGTAACGGCCGTGTTCGCCCCGAATCCGGCGACCACAACCAGCACGCTGACGCTCACGGCCGGCGGTAATGCGACCAAAGGGACGACGACGGTTACGATCACCGGGGCATCGGGAACTCTCACGCGTACAACGACCATCCAACTCACTGTTACTGCAACTAACGGGCCGGTCGTAACTCTGACACCAACGTCGCTGGTATTCGCCAACGTTGTCGTCGGAGCGACCAGTGGCAAAAAGAACGTTATCCTCGCCAACACTGGCAATGCGACGCTGAATATCTCCAGCATCGCGACCAGCGGTGATTTCTCGCAAACCACGTCTACCAAACCATGTGGCGGGACTCTGGCCGCAGGGAGCAACTGCAAAATCGCGATTGTCTTCAGTCCAACCCAGACGGGATCCCGCGCGGGAGCCTTGACCATTACAGACAACGCATCGGGCAGTCCGCACACTGTCCTACTCTCTGGCACGGGCACGGTGCAAGTCACGCTGACACCGGCAAGCAAAACCTTCCCGGCTACAACAGTGGGAACGAACAGTGTGGCCAGGGTATTCACCCTTGCCAACAAGCAGAGCGTTGCGTTGACGGGTATCTCGATCGGGACGACTGGGGACTTCAGCGTTTCCGCGACGACCTGCGCGGCGAGTCTGGCTGCCAAAACCAAGTGCACGATCAGCGTGGTGTTTTCGCCCACGCAAACGGGCATCAGGCAGGGCACATTGAACCTAACGGATAGTGCGCTCGGTAGCCCGCAGACTTCGAGCCTGACGGGAACAGGCAAGTAATGGAACCGGGCGGGACGTCGGTATCGCCCTTCTTTTTTGTCGCGGCGGCGCAACAGTTTTACTCCACAATCGCGAGTACGTCCCCCGCATTCACATTCGCGCCCGCAACGGTCAGTACCTTCTGCACCACGCCCTTCTTTGGAGACTTGATCTCGTTCTGCATCTTCATCGCCTCCACCACCACGATGCCTTGTCCCGCTTCCACTTCCGCTTTCTCCGCCACCAGCACGCGCACAATTTTTCCCGGCATCGGACACACTAACTTTCGCGGACCGCTCGCATCGCCGGCCCCATCTCGCCGCGAACGCAGCGAGCGCGGATCGCTCAACTCAACTCCAAATCGCGTACCGCCCACCCAGACGTGAAGATCGCTGGCCGTCTGCTCCCGTGTGATTTCATACGACCGCCCATCGATCAACAGTGAGAGCACGTCGGAACCCACCAACACCGCGTCTAGCGCCACCTCTCGTCCATCGAGACGGCACTTCCATAGATTCTCGGACCGCTCCAGTTCGAGCCGGTGTGGTTTGCCGTCTACTGTGATTTCGTAAACCATTAGGTTAAATTCTTTGCAACGTGATTCGTCACATTGTGTCTTGAACGCTCGTACTTTCTCGAGCTCATCCTGAGCGAAGGATGACAGTTCCAATACGTTCGGCCGCTCCCGGGCCAACTCAGCGAAGCGCTTCCGACCGCGCTTTCTCTTTCCACTTTGAAGCCACTGTAACCGCGCTCCCATTCTTTCGATCCGCTGCTTTGGCATCGAGCGCTGCGAACAGCCCCGCGGCAATCGCCGCAATCCCCGGCTCGATCGCACTCTCGGCGGTCACTGCCTTCTTTGCCAGCAGTCGGTCCAGATAGCCCGTATCCAGCTTGCCCGCCTGAAAATCCGCATCCTGCAAAATTCGCTGGAACAAGGAAATATTCGTCTTGATGCCGGCCACAAAATATTCATGCAGTGCCCGACGAAGCCGCATGATGGCCTGTTCCCGGTCGGTGCCATAGCCGACCAGTTTCGCGAGCAGCGGATCGTAATCGAGGGGCACGGTCCAGCCTTCATACATGCCACTGTCGTGTCGGATGCCGGGGCCCGAAGGCGCCGCCAACAGCGCGATCTTCCCCGGACTCGGAAAATAATTATTGTCGGGATCTTCCGCATAAATGCGGCACTCGATCGCATGCCCGTGAATTCTGAGATCGCCCTGGGTAAACGGTAATTTTTCACCGTTCGCGATCCGGATTTGCAGGTGCACCAGGTCGAGTCCAGTAATGAGTTCCGTGACCGGATGTTCCACCTGCAACCGCGTGTTCATTTCCAAGAAATAGAAATTCTTGCGCTCGTCAACGAGGAACTCGACCGTGCCCGCATTGGTGTAGTTTGCCGCTCGCGCAACGCGCACCGCCACTTCGCCCATGCGGCCGCGCATCTCGGCGTCTACCACCGGCGACGGCGCCTCCTCGAGTACTTTCTGATGGCGGCGCTGAATCGAGCACTCGCGCTCGCCCAGCCAAACCGTGTTTCCGTGTTCATCGGCCAGCACCTGCATCTCGATATGCCGGGGATTGACGATCGCCTTTTCGACGTAAACTTCGCTATCTCCGAACGAGCGCTGGGCTTCACTCTGCGCCGCCTCCAGAGCCGAGCGCAATTCCTCGCGGTTGTGTACCAGTCGCATCCCTTTGCCGCCGCCGCCGGCTGCCGCTTTCAGCATCACGGGATACCCGATGCGCTCGGCGACTTCCTCCCCCTCGGCTGCCGACTCGAGCCCCCGCGACGTGCCCGGCACGAACGGCACGCCCGCTTTTTCCATCTCCTGGCGTGCCCGCGTCTTCGATCCCATCATGTTCATCGCCGCTGGCGACGGCCCGATAAATTTCACACCTGAATCCATACAGGCTTGCGCAAACTTGGCGTTTTCCGAGAGGAATCCGTAGCCGGGATGAATCGCTTCCGCGCCCGAGCGCCTGGCCACGCTGAGAATTTTGTCCACACGGAGATAGGATTCCGCCGCAGGCGCTGGGCCGATATGATACGCCTCGTCCGCCTTGCGGACGTGCAACGCTGCCCGGTCCACGTCCGAATACACCGCTACCGTAGCGATTCCCAGTTCGCGGCACGCGCGGATCACGCGCACTGCAATCTCTCCCCGGTTGACGATCAGGATTTTCTTGAACATGCCGTCTGCCGCATTCGATTGTACGTTCCCCTAGATATCTCCCAAACTAAAAAGGCCCCGTCGCATCCGCGAGGGGGCCTTAATTCCAGAAATCAAGGGATCTATTTATTCTCATCCATCACGATGGCGCCACCGCCCGGTTGCTTGTCCGCCTTCATTTTGCGGGTGGCCATAGTCTTGTCTTGCCATTCGTCCGCGGTTTTCAGATCGGCAGTGCGGGCGGCTGGATCGTCACACTGGATGTCGGCGCGCTCCCGATACATCAGGTTCAGGTAGGCCATCGCATCTTCATAATCCGGACGAAGCTGGATCGCCTTGGTCAGGTTATCCATTCCCGCCTGAACGTTCGCGCTGTTTTTCTCCCGGATGGCGGCGCACACTTTCTTGTCTTTAGAGGCAAGGGAGTCGTCCGCCTTTATCCCTTGAATTTTCGCGCGCGCTTCCTGGCGCGTCGTATAGCTTTCCGTCCAGTCGAGGACGGCGATCGAGTAATAGGGCTCAGGGTCGTTGGGATCGAGCTCCGAAGCCTTCTTGTAAAACTCCTTGGCGAGGTCGAATTTCTTCATCTGCATGTAGAGGTAGGCGATCCCCTTGGCGCTGTTGATGTTCTTGGGATCGGCTTGCAGGACCTGTTTGTATTGATCGATGGCTTGCTCCGCCATGCGGATATTTTCCGGAGTGTCCACGCCCCCGACATAGCCTTGGGCATATGCGGTTGCCAGATACAGACGCGCATTGATGAGCGAGGGATCGAGAGTCACCGCCTGCTGGAAGTGATCGATCGCCTCCTCAAATTTGTTGTTCTTGAACGACTGCACGCCTTTGTTGAGCTGGTCGCGCGCCTTTAACTTGGTGCATCCGGTACCCGCTAGAATGGCGAGACCGGCGGCCAGTACCACCAGCAATTTCACAATATTTTTCATTAGCTCTATGAATCTCCCTTGCACGGAGTGGAACACAAAACCACGAACGGCGAACCGGGAGCGATTCGCCGGTTCGCTACGATCCGCCTAGTCCCTCAGTTGCCCGCTTCAATCTTGGCCGTGATCAGGCCGACTTTGTCAACGCCCGCCGAGTGCGCAATATCGATCACACTGGCCACATTGGCAAAAGGCACATTGTCGTCGCCCTTTACAAACATGACTTTTTCGGCGCGCGTCTTGAAGATGTCCGACAGCCGTAACTGTAAGTTCTCCCAGGTCGCCTCATCCTGATTGATCTTCAGTCCCGGATCCAGGCCCGGCCCCCGATCGATCAACTGCACCACGATGGTGCGATCCGGAGTCGGCGGCGGCTGTTTCTGATCCTTCGGCGGAGGCTGCGGAACCAGCGCATCCAAACCTTTCGGGGTCAACGGCGTGATCACCATGAAGATGATCAGCAATACCAGCAACACATCGATCAGCGGCGTGACGTTGATGTTTGCGCTTTGTCCTCCGCTACCACCAAGTGCCATTCCCATAAATAATCTCCTGGACTACTGGCCGCCCGTAGGGGCCGTCGGCGGCGGGGCCAAATTTCCAGGCGTCCGCTTCTGTTCAGTCAACAAGCCCAACTGGTCCACACCCGCAGCGCGCACGTTGTCTACCACCTCGACCACCCAGCCGAATTTCGCTCTTGCGTCGGCCTTGATGAACACCCGCTTGTCGGCTTTGTTCGCCAGACGATCCTTGATCTTTTCTGTCAGATCTGCGGGTTGGATGGGATCGGTACCGAAAAACACCTTGTTGTCGCGGGTAACGGCCACCAGCAGCGCATCTTCCTTGTCGGCATCGGGCATTGGCAACGGGTTATTCACCTGCGCCATGTCCACTTGCCGGCCGTGCTGCAACATAGGCGTGATCACCATGAAGATGATCAGTAACACCAACATCACGTCCACCATCGGGGTGACGTTGATGTCGGAGTTGACCTTGGCGCCTTCGTTTCGCTTATTTAATGCCATAGAAATCCTTTCCGGTACTGCCGCTGCCAGTTCCCAGTCGTCTCAGTGTGGAGGAGCAGGCGCCCCGGTATTGGGGCGCCCACCCGGCAACTCATCAGACGACTGCGGCCAGCGCGGCTGCGGCTTAGGTCCGGCGCATGCTCCGGCGCTTCAGGAAGTAGTCAATCAGTTCGCTGGAGGAGTTATCCATCTCCACGTCGAACGCTTCCACGCGCCCGGTCAGGTAGTTAAACATCATAACCGCCGGAATCGCCACGAACAATCCGACGGCGGTAGTTACAAGCGCTTCCGAAATGCCGCCCGCGACCGCTGCCAGTCCGGTTGCCTTCTCTTTGGCGATACCGTTAAAAGCGTTCAGAATGCCGACCACCGTGCCGAACAACCCCACGAAGGGAGCGGTCGAACCGATCGTCGCCAGACCACCGAGTCCGCGTTTCAGTTCGGCGTGGACGATGGCTTCGGTGCGCTCCAGAGCGCGCTTCGAAGCCTCGATGGTCTCGCCAGGGATTTCGCCCGGGCTATCCTGGTGGGCTTTGAATTCCATCAAGCCGGCGGTGACAACTTTCGCCAGGTGGCTTTTCTTGTTGCGCTCGGCAACTTTGATGGCTTCGTCAATCTTGCCTTCGCGCAGCGCGCCGGCAACCGCCGGAGCGAATGAACGCGACTGGTTGCGGGCGGCGTTGAAAGCCATCCAGCGATCGATCATGACGCCGATCGACCAGCCCGACATGATGAACAGAATGATGACCACGGCCTTCGCCAGAAGCCCCATCTGCTTCCACAGCGAAATCGGGTCCCAACCGACCGAGCCCTCGTCAAAGAGCATGGCGGCGAAAATGTGCATGTTGCAGAGTGCGACTGCTGCCAGGTTAACTAACATGAGTTGCCTTTCCTCCTCGGAATCTCGTCTGAACTTTGTCTGCGACCGCTGCGCCAGCAACGGCAGAATCATACGCTCCGACGAGACGCTCCGCACACTGCCGATCGTCCGCCAGAACTATAATTGATACCGCGTTGCTGCCTTGAAAATCCGTGGGCAGATTCGCCCTCCGGGTGAAAGAACCACCCTGGCTTCCCGTCGATGGGAACCGCGTCGGACGGGGAGGGCCGACTGCCGTCACTTCTGCCCGGGACTAGCCTCCGGACAGAGTAAAATTCACTACTACCTGCGTATCCACCGCTACCGGCTCACCGTTCAGCAGATAAGGTTTGTAACGCCACTGCTTCACCGCTTCAATCGCCGCCGGCGCCAGCATGGGGTGTCCGCTGATCAGCTGAAGGTTCTGAATAGTTCCTTCCTTGCTGATTTCTGCCTGCAGCACGACCTGTCCTTGGATGCGAGCTTGACGTGCGAGGGGCGGATAATTCGGCTGTACGCGTCGAATCAAAAGACCGGTGGAAACGCCCGACGAAACGCGCACCCGCTGCGGAGTCGCTACTTTCGGAATGGCCGCGGTGGAGTTGATCATGCCGCCGATCACTCCGCCCATCGAGCCCCCTGGGACGCCACCCGGAACGCCGCCCATTACGCCAGCCATGGCCGGAGGCGCTTCCTCTTCCTTGATCATCTGGACTTTCTCAGGAATCTTGGTGGGCGTGCGCAACTGGCCGTTGACCAGGTCGCTCTGGATCTTGACGACTTTAATGGGAGCGGCGGCTGGGGGCGGGGGTGGTGGAGGCGGAGGCGGAGGCGCGACCAGGAACGTCATTAATTGAGTTTTGGGCAGCGCATCGGTGTAAATCAGGGGGATCAGGATCAATATGCCCAGCAGCAGAAACTGGCCGAAAAACGAGACAATCGAGGTGAACAGCCGCTTGGTTTTGAGCTTGTTTCCCGATTCAATGAGGCTATCTTCAAACATAGGCTTCTCCTACACCAGACCCTACGTAATCTTAGACACCACCTGCATCCCCTTTGCTCCCGCTGTCTGCCAGGTCCGCCTCTACGGGCAGGTCCCTGATTGTACGCCACATAACGCCGTTTTAGACCTTCACTTTTTCCTTCGGCCGGTCTTGCCGGCTGGCCGGTTTGCTGGGCGGCATGGCGATCGGCCGTTTGCCCCGCTCCTGCCGCCAGTCCTGATAGGCGACCAGAATCGGCGCCGCTATGGCAATCGATGAGTAAGTCCCGATCAGAATGCCAATCACCAACGCAAAACTGAACGCACGCAGCACTTCGCCGCCGAACAGGAACAGAGCAAGCACGGTAAGGAAAGTCAGGCCCGCTGTCAAGATGGTTCGACTTAAAGTTTGATTAATGCTCTTGTTAACGATGTCCGCCAGCGGCTCCCGCCGCAAGAGCTTGATGTTTTCCCGGATCCGGTCAAAAACCACGATCGTGTCGTTATTTGAATATCCGATCAGTGTCAGGATGGCCGCAATCACTACCAGAGAAATTTCCCAATTCAGTAGGGAGAACGCTCCCACCGTGATCAAAGTGTCATGGAACACGGTCAGAACCGCCGCTACGCCGTAGATCCACTCGAAGCGGAACCCCAGGTAGATCAGCATCCCACCGAGCGAATAGAGAGTGGCCAGGAGGGCTTGCTTCCGCAACTCCGCGCCAACTTGCGGGCCAACGATTTCTACGTTGCGCACGCCGAAGTCAGAGACAAAGAAGCCATCCTGAAGAGAGGAAACGACAGCGGGGTCCACGCTGCCTTTCAATTCGTCAACCGAATTCAGGACGCCACTTTTCTGCTTGTCGCGATAGTCCACGATGGCCCGAGCCACAGCGGTATATTTCTCATTGGCGTCCGTCCCCAGATGGAGCGGGTCCGTTTTTAGGAGGTAGTCCAGAATTGTCAAAGAGCTGGCGTTATTCAGATCCTTTTTCCCGGCCGGCTTGTCGTGTTGCAGGGCCTGGATGATCTGAAGCTTGCCTTTATCGAGAGATTGCTCGCTGGTCTCCTGGATATCGAGCGCGATCAGGACTTCGTTGTTCTCGGGTTTGTCGTAAGCCTGAACACGGGCATTCTTCAGCCCCGCCCGCTCCAGTTCCGCATGGACGCCAGCGGGGTCCGGCCGATGCGAGTACTTCACATACACCAGCGTGCCGCCACGGAAGTCCACCCCTAGCGGGATGCCATGCCAGAAAAGCATGGAATAGATTCCTGCCAAACTGAAGACCAGCGAGAAGGCGAGAAAATACCACTTCTTGCCGAGAAAATCGATGTTGGTATTGCGAAATAATTCCAAGTTCAGACCCCAAGTTTCCGGCTTCGAGCTTCGATCTGCGAGCTTCGAGCAAGCGCTTGCTCGTGGCTCGAAGCTCGAAGCTCGAAGCGAGGTTTCATCAAATGCTCAACGCCTCGCCGCGCTGCTTCCGGCTGAGGATCCAATCGAAAATCGTCCGCGAAACAAAGACAGCCGTAAAGAGATTCGCCGCCAGACCAAACACCAGGGTGGTGGCAAAGCCGCGTACCGGCCCGGTTCCAAAGATAAACAGGATCGCCGCCGACACAATTGTAGTTACGTGTGTGTCGACGATGGTGATCCAGGCATGGCCGAACCCCTGATCCACCGCCGAGGGTGGCGTCTTCCCGTTGCGCAATTCTTCCCGGATACGCTCAAAAATCAGGACGTTCGAATCCACACCCATACCGACCGTCAAAATCACTCCGGCGATTCCGGGCAGCGTGAGCACCGCCTTAAAATAGCCCATGAATCCGAGCAGGATGATCAGGTTCAGGATGAGCGCGATATCGGCGTTAATCCCCGCGCCGCGATAATAGACCAGCATGAATACCAGCACAGCCGCCATGCCGACGATCGCCGCCATCACGCCGGAACGGATCGAATCGGCGCCGAGCGACGGACCTACGGTGCGTTCTTCCAGATACTTGATGCTGGCCGGCAGCGCGCCCGACCGCAGCGTTAAGGAGAGATCTTTTGCGGACTGCTCGGTAAATCCTCCTGTAATTTCTCCCTGATCTCGAATGGCATCGTTGATCCTGGCGACCTCCATCACTTTGTTATCCAGTACTACCGCCAGATAGTCTCCGATGTGAGCCGAGGTAAAATTGTAGAACTTCCTGCCGCCCTCTCCGGTGAGGGTGAAGGACACTCGCGGTTGTCCCGTTTCCGTGCGGCTGGGATCTGCCGCTTTCAGGTCGCGTCCACTTACGGCGGCCGCGCGGGAAATCACGTACCAGGACTCACCGCCTTCCGTGCGCCGCGAGCCGATATTCCGCCCCGGCAACACGACGGCATCCGGAGGCAACACGCCACCGTGGGCCTGCAGCGCCGCCTCCTGACTGGAATATTCGGCGCCTCCATCGAGGGATTGTTTGATTTCAAGCATCGCAGTCGACTGGATAATGTCCTTAACCCGCGCCGGATCGTCCACTCCCGGCAACTGCACCAGGATTTGATACGCCCCCAATCCATGCTCCTGGATGACTGGCTCGTTCACGCCCAACGCATCGATGCGATTGCGGATGGTCTCAATGGCCTGGGCCACCGCGCGATTCTTCAGCTCTGCCAGGCTCTGCGCCTTCATCGTAACGGTGTAGGAATTGTTCGCCCCCGAGGTCAGGTTGTACTCGGGCAAGCGGTCGGCGACGATGCTCTGCAAATCCGACCTCTGCTCCGGCCCCACCCCTTTGATCACGATCATGTCCGGATGGGCCGCCGCATCGGGCTTGGTAATCTCGGTGTAATTGATCTTGCGCTTCCGCATGTCTTCCTTCAGCAGCGCGATCCCATTGTCCGAGTCCACATTGACGGCGTCGTTCACTTGCACCTGGAGAATCAGGTGAGTGCCACCTTTGAGATCCAGACCAAGGTGAATCTGATCGGTGATCAACTCCAGCGGCTTTTTCCCCGACCAGTTCCACGGGTAGCCGAAGATTCCCAGCGTAAAAAACACCAGGATTCCGAGAATGACGATCAATTTCCAGCCGAGATTCTTATTCATATAAATAATCGCTTCGTACCCGCTTCAAACCGCGGGCTACGAGCTTCGGGCAAACTCACCAATTGAATGATTGCTCAAAGCTCGTAGCTCGTAGCTCGTAGCCCCTTCACTTCGCTTCGTCCGCCGTGGTCACGGCGGCGATCGAGCCGCGGCTGACTTCCAGCTTCAGATTGTCCGGCGGCACACGCAGGATCACGACGTCGTCTTTCAGGCTCATGATCGTGCCACGCAAACCGCCGCTGGTAGTGACCTTGTCGCCGGTCTTCAGCTCGCTCAACATCGCCTGCCACTTCTTCTGTCGCTTCTGCTGCGGCATGATCAGCAGGAAGTAAAAAATGGCAAAAATGAACAGCAGCGGAGCGAAGGTCAGCAGGCTCGATCCACCCGGAGTCTGCAACCATACCGCCAATCCACTGGTCCCACTTAGGAATATAGCGAACCCTGGCAAATTGATCCCCTGAAGCGAAATTAACGCAAAAACGCCCCTCTGGCCGTGGCAGTCTGAAGCACCCTCTCTGGGGCGGCCGAGGAAAAGTCGGCACTAATTTGCTTCTATCGCTGCATGCTTGCGGGATTTTTCTTCTCTTTAGGTCTTTAGGCCGGATACCCTTCAACATCAGGCTTGGACCGGGGAGCCGAGCTACGCTTTCGGCCCGGACGGCTCAGCAAGAAAACGAGCCCTTTCCCCAAGTTGAATAGCATGCCGGACAGTCCGCATGGTGTCAAGGTAGTAGCTGACATTGTGGACCGTGTTCAGGACCTGCCCCAACAATTCGTTAGATGCATAAAGATGTCGCAAATAGGCCCGCGAGTACCGCGAGCACACCCGGCAACCGCAGTTCGGATCGAGCATTCCCTTATCCTGCGCGTATCGCGCCTGCTTGATCGAAATTTTTCCTTCCGAAGTAAACAGCAGTCCATGCCGCGCCGCCCGTGTCGGCAGGACGCAATCCATCATGTCGACGCCCATCCGCGCGTATTCGGCGATTTCTTCCGGAGTGCCGACGCCCATCACGTAACGCGGCTTGTCCGCCGGCAGGTGCTCCAAAGTGGATGCGATGATTTCACGCGTAAGCTCCCGCGGTTCACCGACGCTCAGCCCGCCGATGGCGTAACCCGGGAAACCTATCTCCACCGTCCGCAAAGCCGACTCGCGGCGCAACTCTCGATCCATGCCACCCTGCACGATGCCGAAAAGAGCCTGGGTCTGATTTTCTGGGCACCGGGTACTGGGTACTGGGTACTGGCTCCACGGTACCTCGCTCTTGTGCTCCTCGAAATATTTCTTCGAACGCTCAGCCCAGCGCAGCGTCATCTCCATCGAGTCGCGCACTCGCGAACGCTCCGCCGGATATTCCGTGCACTCATCAAATGCCATGATGATGTCCGCACCCAACCCGATCTGCGCCGCCATCGCACTCTCGGGGCTGAAAAAATGCGACGAGCCATCGAGGTGCGACCGAAACGTTACGCCCTCTTCATTGACTTTGCGCAGGTCATTCAAGCTGAAAACCTGAAACCCGCCCGAGTCGGTGAGAATCGACCGTTTCCACGACATGAAGCCATGCAGACCGCCCATGTGGCGCACCGTCTCGACGCCTGGGCGCAGGTAGAGGTGGTAGGTGTTGCCCAGCAGAATTTCAACGCCGAGTTCTTCGAGGACATCCTGCGGCACGCCTTTCACGGATGCGAGCGTGCCGACCGGCATGAAAACCGGAGTCTCGATTTCACCGTGAGGAGTGGTGAGTTTCCCGGCGCGGGCGGGGCCAGCGGTGGTTTCAATTTGAAAGTGTAGGGACACTGCGGAGAATTCTAAATGGAGCGAGATCGCGGATGTGCGACGTGAGATCTTAACCACGGGGGTCACGGAGAAAACCGCGGCGCCTTCCTCCGTATCCTCCGTGACCCCTGTGGTAAAAGTTTTGGCGTCCCTTCCGGGGATACGGCGTGATTTCTTAGTGCACCGTGACCGTCGCATTCATCTGCGATCTCCCAAACGGGCCGGTCGCGTACAGCGTGTATGTCGTTGTCTGCGACGGCTTCACTGCGACGCTCGTCCCCCGCACCGCTCCCACTCCCGGTGAAACGATTAAGTACGATGCGCCACTGACGGTCCAGCTTAAGGTTACGGACTGGCCCGATGAAATCGCTCCGGGCGCCGCGGTAAAGCTCGAAAGCGACGGGGCGCTGCCGGTCGGCACATTGGCTTGCGTAAAGATCGGATTCATCTGCACCACTTCAAAGTCGGACGCTTTCAGCGAGCCCAGGTTGCGCAGATCGTTATTATCCCAGCGATCGTCCGGGGCTCCGCTGAGATACATCGAGCTGCCGTTGTCGGCCATGATCATGCCGTATTTTTTCAGTGCGGTAAGGATGACCTGGTTCTTCTGCGAGAACCCGGAAATGTCGAATGAGTTCTTCAGACGCATGCGCATGCCCATGGGAGCCGCATTGGGATCGCTGGAATTTGCTGCCCAATGTGAAGCGGGAGGCGTAAACGCAGCGCGGCTGCGTTGCAGGGTGAAGCGGACGGCATGCTTGATCGATCCTGCGGCCACTTCGTCATAGCGAACGAGTCCGGGGAAGATAGGCAGGCCGGCGGCGTCGGCGGAGGTCCACTTGTAGGGACGCTGCTCGTTGGCGAGCAGGTCCCAGGCTGCCGTTGAGTCGGCGTTCCAAGCGTTTCCGCCAGCGTGGCTCGCATTAAACAATTCGTAGAGCCAGCACTGATTGTTATCGAGCACCAGAACGTGCTGGTCGCCGCTGGGGTTGGGATCGCCTTCAATCGGAGCGTTGGCGGGAATCGGCATGGGGCCTGGGTCGCTCTCGTCGCCATAGGCCTGAAGATTGACGATCACGGGACTTTGGCTTTCTCCGACGACAACGTACGGAATCCCGATCGTGCTGCCGCTGTAGAGACCGGCACCGAAATCGGGATGCACGGCTGTGTTGCCGCCAATAAAGTTGATAAGGGCGGCGGAGTTTCCGTCCACCGGCGAGTTGGAGATGTCCTGATTCCACAAACTGTTCGCGGGAAACGGCACGAACCCGTTAAGGCTGGCGCCGACTCCGGTGGCGATCTGACTGCATGCGCTGTTGCCGCCACCACCTCCTCCTCCACCGCCACCGCCTCCACCACCACCCGTGGTCGAGGTGCTGCCGCAGGAGGTTGCGATCACGCTCAGGACCAGTAGAAGACCAACGGATAACCAGCGCGCCATAGCTACCCCCGCACCATCTTCGTGGGTTTTGAGACCCGTCTGCAAAGGCCGGAAGGGTATGTACGGC
This sequence comes from uncultured Acidobacteriota bacterium, assembly GCA_963799305.1. Lineage (GTDB taxonomy): Bacteria > Acidobacteriota > Terriglobia > Terriglobales > Acidobacteriaceae > Acidiflorens. Next base: position 596,607 of record CAWCWX010000015.1, read on the forward strand.
TGGACAGGGGGAGGGCTGGAATTCTCCAGTTTTTGCCCCGAGTAAAAGTTCGTAAACCTCAGTGATCGAGGCATTTCGCGATGCTACAGTTGAGCCATGGAGTTCAGTTTAACGCGATCGATGGCCGTGAGTCTGGGTAGCGCAATCATCACTCTCGGACTGGTAAGCCAGGCCTTCGGTCAGAGCGCCGCCCCGCCGCCTGCGGCCGCCTCCCAGATCGCCCGCGCCGCCGGCACTATCAAGAGCGCGCAAGGGAACTCGCTGGTGCTTACACCCGATTCCGGCGGCGAAATGACGGCCACGCTCTCCGCCTCCACGAAGATCTTACGCGTGTCCCCCGGAGAAAAAGATCTGAAAAACGCGACCCCGCTTCAGGCGCAGGATCTCCAGCCCGGAGATCGCGTGCTGGTGCGCGGTCAGCCTTCTGCCGATGGTCATACGGTCGCCGCGCTGTCGGTAATTGTGATGAAGCAGGCCGACGTCACAGCCCGGCAAGAACACGAGCGCGAGGACTGGCAGAAGCGCGGCGTCGGAGGGCTGGTCACAGCGGCGGATACGGCGGCGGGCACCATCACGATTTCGTCCGCCGGCCTGACCGGCAAGCATGACATCGTCATCCACACGTCCAAGACCACCACGGCGCGCCGCTATGCGCCCGATTCAGTGAAGTTTGATGATGCCCGTCCTGCGCCGCTGGACGAGATCAAAGCCGGCGATCAGTTACGCGCCCGGGGCAACCGCAACGCCGACGGCAGCGAACTCACCGCCGAGGAAATTGTCTTCGGAACTTTTCGCAATATCGCAGGAACAATTACCTCAATTGACGCAGCGTCCAAGTCAATGACTGTGCATGACCTCATCAGCAAAGCAGAAGTGGTAGTGAAAATCGCGCCTGACTCGCAAATCAAGAAACTGCCAACTGAAATGGCGACTCGAATTGCCATACGGCTCAAGGGCGGCGGCGAATCGGGTGCCGCTGGTGGCTGGCAACGGTCCGGGCAGGCCGGAGGCGCCGCGTCCGGCGGCAGCCCGCAATCTTCGGGCGGTCCCGGCGGCGAGCAGGGACAACGCGCCGGCGGCGCTCCTCCGGACTTACAGCGTTTCCTGGGCCGGATGCCGAACAGCGCCCTGTCGGATTTACAGAAGGGCGATGCCGTGATGATCGTCTCCACGCAAAGCGCCGATCCCGGCAGCGTCACTGCGATCACTGTGCTGGCCGGAGTCGAGCCCATTCTCACCGCGTCCCCGAATCGAAACGCCATGACGCTTTCGCCCTGGACTCTGAGCGGAGGCGGCGGGGAAGGTGAAGCGGCACAGTGATTTCGTGCACGTCGAGTTAGCGCTGAAAGAGTTGCTGCCTGGAAGGGAATAAGGTGTTCGGTGACGCAAAGTTCGTGGTTAGCAAGTCGGAATTTCGGGATAGGCTTCGCCAAGAATGCGGTTCCATCTGAGCCGCAATCGTTCTTCCGCCCCATCAGGGCTCGGTCATTTTTCGGTTTGGCTCCAGGGCTCGCGTGGCAGGCTGTAATCTTCCGCCGCTTCGCGGCTGATTGGCTGGTTCTGCCCCTCACGATCGCGCTTGCGATCTCCGCTTCTGCTCAGACCACTGGAAGCCTGCGCGGACAGGTCACCGACCCCTCCGGAGCTGTCGTCACCAGTGCCGAAGTATCGGCGGTTGGGCCCGCCGGACAAACGTCCACGACGAAGACCGACGCGAAAGGCAATTATGAAATCGGAGGCCTCCCGCCGGGCAAATACACGGTTACGGCCACAGCCAAGGGGTTCGCCCCGTTCACGCAACTCGGCCTCGAAGTAACGGCCGGACCGGCGCAGAAATTCGATATCCCGCTCGACATTCAGGTGGAACAGGAAAAGGTCGACGTGCAGGACGAAAGTTCGCAGGTTCAGGTGAGTCCCTCGAACAATGCGAGCGCGATCGTACTCAAGGGCGCCGACCTGGACGCGCTGCCGGACGATCCTGACGAACTATCGCAAGACTTGCAAGCGCTGGCAGGTCCGTCCGCCGGGCCCAATGGCGGCCAGATTTACATCGACGGATTCACAGGCGGACAGCTTCCACCCAAGTCTTCGATTCGCGAAATCCGAATCAACCAGAATCCGTTCTCCGCCGAATACGACAAGCTGGGGTACGGCCGAATCGAAATCTTCACCAAGCCCGGCACCGACAAATTTCACGGACAAGTCTCGGTCCAGGGCAACAGCTCGGCGTTCAACGCTCCGAATCCGTTTGTACAGAATGAATCGCCCTATTACTCGGTCATTTACAACGGAAACGTGGGCGGCCCGATCAATAAGAAATCGTCCTTCTTCTTTGATTTTCAGCGACGCAACATTAACGAAGTAGCAATCGTGAACGCCATCGTGCTCACGCCCGATCTGGCGGGCACGATGCCCTTCAACGCCAGCGTCCCTAACCCGCGGACGCGCAACAATGTGGGCTCGCGTTTCGATTACCAGGTCAGCAAGAACAACACGCTCACGGCGCGGTACCAATTTTATGACGACACCCAGGACAACGCCGGAGTGGGCGGATTTACGCTGCCTTCCGCTGGTCACGATTCGAGTTCGACGGAACATACGGTGCAGATCAGCGATTCCCAGGTTCTGGGCACGAAAGCGGTGAATGAGATCCGCTTCCAGTACAACCGCGACAATAACCACGAGACACCGTTGAGCGCCGATCCAAGCATCAACGTGATTGGCAACTTTGATGGCGGCGGGAGCAGCGGCGGGAGGCAGACCGATCACACTGACAACTACGAATTGCAGAACTACACATCCCTGGCGCTGGGCAAGCATTTCGTGAAATTCGGTGGCCGGCTGCGCATCGCGCATGAAGTGAGCCTTTCTGGAGCGGGCTTCAACGGCGGCTTCACCTTCCCCACGATTGAGGCCTATCAGGCCGCCGAGCAGGCTCTGGCTATGGGAGATCAGACGGCGGCGGGCGCCAGCCAATTTACGCTCAACGCATCCCCTACCGGCGCGGTGCCGACGGTGACCGCCACGGTCGTCGACGCGGGACTGTACGTGCAGGACGAATTTCGGCTGCGGCAGAATGTCACTTTGAGCTACGGCCTGCGCTTCGAAACTCAAAATGCGATCCACGATCACGCCGACTGGGCGCCGCGCGTTGCCATCGCGTGGGGCATCGGCGGTGGCGGCAAGAGCGCCCCGAAAACCGTGCTGCGCGCGGGATACGGCCTGTTCTACGACCGCTTCGGCGAAGGCTCGGTGCTGAACGCCAATCGGCAAAACGGCGTAACCCAGCAGCAGTATGTTGTTGCGGCCACATCCGAAGCTCCGATCGATTTCTTCCCCACTGTGCCGGCCCCGGGCGATCTGCCTCCGTCACAAACGGTTCCCACCATCTATCAGATCAATTCCCGCTTGCGTTCGCCGTACGTCCTGCAAAGCGCAGTCAGCGTGGAACGGCAGTTGACCAAGATTGCCAATGTCACGGTGTCATATCTGAACTCGCGAGGCATTCACCAGTTCCTCTCGGTGAATGCGAATGCGCCCACGCCCGGGACACCGTATTCAGATGGTCCGCGGCCCAATCCCTCGGCGGGCAACATTTATCAGTACATGTCGGAAGGGATATTCAAACAGAACCAGCTGATCGCGAACTTCAACATCAGGGCGGGAACGAAGCTGACTCTGTTTGGCTTCTATTCGTTGAACTATGCCAACAGCGACGCTTCCGGACTGTCCAGCTTTCCCTCCAACCAGTACGACATAGGCCTCGACTATGGCCGCGCCTCGTTTGATCCGCGACACCGCGTTTTCTTCGGCGGTACAACTGCCTTGCCCTATGGATTCCGACTAAGCCCGTTCATGATCTTCAATGCGGGTTCGCCGTACAACGTCACGGTGGGACAGGACTTGAATGGCGACTCGCTCTTCAATGACCGGCCCACGTTTGCCTCGAATGTGTCGGGCTCATGCCTGTCACCGACGGCTGCCTGCCATTATGCGGTTCCCAACGAGCCCTACGTCCCCGTTCCCATCAACTACCTGACCGGCCCGAACCACTTCACGCTCAATCTGCGCTTGTCCAAAACCATTGGATTCGGCCCGGAGCGGAAAGCGAGCGCGGACCAGGGGGGGCCGGGCGGACCGGGTCCCTTCGGCGGAGCCGGCGGCCCGCGCGGGGGACATGGGGGCGGACACGGCGGACACGGCGGCTTTGGCGCGACCAGCAATCGCCGCTACAGCCTGACGTTCAGCGTGAACGCCCGCAATGTCCTGAACCACGTCAACTTGTCCACTCCAATCGGGAACCTGAACTCCCAACTGTTCGGGCAATCGAACGGGTTGGCGGGAGGGCCCTTTTCGAGCTCGGCGTCGAATCGGAGAGTGGAGTTGCAGGCCTCGTTCAGTTTTTGAGAATTTGTCGTTGTGAACAACGGAGGACAAGAATTCTGGCGGAGGGAGAGGGATTCGAACCCCCGGTACCCTTTCAGGTACATCGGTTTTCAAGACCGACTGTTTCAACCACTCACACATCCCTCCGCTACAGTAGTCAATAATTGAACGCGGAACGCTCTAGCGCGGTACGTCCAATATTACAACGGAGACGGCGAGAACGGGAGCGGGAAGACGACAGCACGCCTTGCATCGTCGATAAGAAACGCGACAAGGTGTCTCTACTAATCTCCGCGTCTCAAACTCACCGTTGACAGCACTTTTCCTCCCGGATACTCTCAATCGCCAAGTGAGTTGGCAGGGCCTTCCCACAAGCCCTGCTATCGTCCCAGACCCTATCTCCGAGGTTCGTCATAATGAGCGGTTCATTCTTCCATAGGCCTTCACGGTGCGCGATCAGGCTGGCAATGGCAATGTGTCTCGCACTGGCGTCGCTGGCGCCCGCCCAGGTCAATCTTACCCAGCTCAGCGAAGACACCTTCACCAACATATCCAGCCAGCATGCGACGGAAGTTGAACCCAGCGCGTTTACCTGGGGATCGACCACCGTGACCGCGTTCCAGGTAGCCCGCATCTCCGGCGGAGGCGGCGCCGACATCGGTTTTGCCACCACCACCGACGGAGGGGCGCACTGGACGAACGGCTATCTCCCGGGGATCACAATCTTTCAGGGCAACGGCACGTACAGTGCTGCCAGCGACGCTGCCGTCGCCTATGACGCATTACATGGCGTCTGGCTCATCTCCACGCTGCCCATCGGCAACAGCACCGCGGTCGCCGTCAGCCGTTCGACGGATGGCATCCACTGGAGCAATCCCAGCTTCGTTACCAAGTCTGGCGGCCCCGACAAGAACTGGATCGTTTGCGACAACACCGCCACGAGCAAACACTACGGAAACTGCTACTCCGAGTGGGACAGCACCAGCGCGGGCGAATTCATCCAGATGAGCACCTCCACTGATGGCGGTCTCACGTGGAGCCCGGCGGTGGGCACGCAAGGCAACGACTACGGCATCGGAGGTCTGCCGCTGGTGAAGACCAACGGAAAAGTTGTGGTGCCGATTCTTGGCTTCGGCGGATCTGTGCTGGCGTTTTCATCAACCGATGGGGGAAAGACCTGGACCGCGGCCGTGCCCGTCGGATCGTTCATCAACCACGCCGAAGCCGGAGATCTCCGCAGCGCCGGCTTGCCTTCGGCGGCGGCCGATGCCAAAGGAAAAATCTACGTCGCATGGCCGGATTGCCGTTTTCGCACGAACTGCTCTTCGAACGACATCGTCTTCAGCAAATCCGGCAATGGCGTCAAGTGGACTGCGGTCAAACGAATACCCATCGACGATGTCACCAGTACGGTCGATCATTTCATTACCGGCATGGCGATTGAGCCGGGCACTTACGGTGCGACGGCGCACATCGGATTGGTCTACTACTATTATCCGGTTTCGAATTGCGGCAACACCTGCTCGCTCTATGCCGGCTTCATCCAGTCTTCCACGGGAGGCAATAAATGGAGCCTGCCGCAGACTCTCGGCGGGCCGATGAATCTGACATGGCTGCCGAATACGTTCTCCGGACGCATGGTAGCGGACTACGCGGCGGTAGGCTTCGGTGGCGGAAAGGCATTCCCGATTTTTGCGCTGGCCCAGGCTCCGACGGGCTCCCTCTTTCACCAGGCGATTTACACGACAGCGACCGGACTGAAAGCAGCTGCGCCCGAACTCGAGCAACTCAGCTCCGCTGGCGACTTACCGGTGCCTAACGCCAAGTCGGACCATGTAATCAAGCCGTTCGTCGATAACGAAATCCCGGCGCACAGCACACAGCCACCGGAGAATGAGTAGGAAGCGGGCGAAGCCGACGATGACCATGCCCAATGCAAACGTGTCCCCGGAGTTATTCGCGAAACTGTCGCCCCACAGAACCCACGAGTCGAACTGGTTCAAGAACCTGCTTTGCAATTTCGGACTGCATCGCTGGTATCGCCTCTACTGGAGCCAGGAACCTCCACTAAGCGAAGTGAGTCTCTGTCGCTGGTGTCCGGAGGTCAAAATTAGCGGAGAAACTTATGGTGGGTGACCATTAGAAAGGCTTGGCAAGCCTCTTAGAACGCCTTCCCTGAATCCAGCAGAATCGTCACCGGCCCTTCGTTCGCCAGTTCCACGGTCATCGTTTCCTGAAATCGCCCGGTTTCGCAGCGCAGCCCGGCCGCGCGGATCTTCCCTACGAAATATTCGTAGAGTTCGCGCGCCTGTTGCGGCGGCGCCGCGGCGTCAAACGAGGGACGCTTGCCGCGGCGGACATCCCCATACAGCGTAAATTGCGAGACGACGAGCAGCGCGCCGCCGACCTCCGCCACCGACAGATTCATCTTGCCGTCGGCATCCTCGAAAATGCGGAGACCGATTGTTTTTTCCGCGAGGTAGTCGGCGTCGGCGTGTGTATCGCCCGCTCCTATTCCCAATAACACGAGCAGGCCCCTGCCGATTTCGCCGGCGGTCTCGCCGTTGACGGTGACCTTGGCCCGGCTGACCCGCTGGATGACCGCGCGCATTACCGACTGGCCTGGCTCAACAACGTTTCCTGTCCAGCAAGCGCTTGCCAGCGTCCGTCGCGATAGACGAAGACATCGGTGAAGCGCACGCGGGCGATGACGTTGCCCGACGCATCGACCAGCGTTGCCAGTCCGCGCGTGAAGCCCAAGTCGCCTTCCACATGCGCGCGCATCTCGGAGAGATGGTTCACACCCGGCTTGCGCTGCGGGATGTGGGCGAGCGTCTCGGCGCGAGTTTTCAGGGAGCCATCGACATCGGCATCCTCGAACTCGTCGGCCAGCAGGCAGGCTACGGTGTCGGCGTCCTTGCGGCTCAGGGCATCGGCCCAGGTGTTTTCCTGGTTGATCAAGGCAGCCTTGGTCTTGGGCTGATTCTTGGGGCAGTCGGCGGCGAAGGCGAAGAGAGGAGCCAACAAAAATAAAGAGTGCGCTAATGTTTTCACTTTCAAATCGTCACACGAATTGCGGCGGCGCGGCAAGGGGAAGGAAAAATCTTAACCGCAGGGGACACGGGGCAAGGCGAAACCCGGATTCCGCATTGACCTTGCTCTGTTCGGACACCTACAATCCCCCTTCGCCCACCGTTGCATCTTTGAGGTTCAATGCATGAGACTGTTGCAAAAAATTTCCCTTCTATTGACCCTGCTCGCCATTCCGCTGATCGTATCGGCGCAAGCGACTGCGTCCCACAACGACATCGTGATCAAGAACGCCGTCGTCATGACCGTGACCCACGGCAATATCAAGAACGGCACCATCTACATCAAGGACGGCAAGATTGCCGCCGTAGGCGAGAACGTAAACGCGCCCAGCGACGCAACCGTCATTGATGCCGGGGGGAAGTACGTTACGCCAGGGATTGTCGACTCGCATTCCCACATCGCGCTCGACGACGATGTAAATGAGGCGACGAGTCCGATCACGCCTCAGATGATGATGAAAGACGCCTTCGACTATCAGGACAAGGCGATCTATCGCGCCCTGGCCGGTGGCGTGACCACTTCGCTCCTCCTTCATGGATCGGCGAACATGATTGGCGGGCAAGCGGTGGTCATCAAGCACAAGTATGGTTTGTCCCGAGATGAACTGCTTTTTCCGAACGCGCCCCGGTCGATCAAATTCGCCAGCGGTGAAAATCCGAAGCGGGTTTACGGCAACCGCGATCAACTGCCTTCCACACGCATGGGGAATTTTGCGGTGCAACGCGCGGCTCTGGTCGAGGCGCAGGACTATATGCGCGAATGGGATGCCTACAACGACAAAGTGAAACGCGGCGACAAGGATGCGTCCGCGCCCAAGCGCGATTTAAAAATGGAGGCGTTGGCGGACATTCTGCGCGGCAAGCTGATGGTGCAGATCCACTGCTATCGCGCCGACGAATTTCTAAACGAAATCGCCATGGCGCACGAGTTCGGCTACAAGATTCGCGCGTTTCATCACGCGGTGGAAGCCTACAAAGTTGCCGATCAACTCGCCGCGAACAACATTGGCATTGCCACCTGGGCGGACTGGTGGGGATTCAAAGAGGAAGCCTGGGACGCGATTCCGTGGAATGCCGTCATTGCAATGCGCAAAGGCGTGCGCGTGGCGATCAAAAGCGACTCGGAAGACTACACCCGCCGCTTGAATCAGGAAGCGGCCAAAACCATGCGCTACGGCGGCGCGACTGAAGAAGAAGCTCTGAAGATGATTACGCTCAATCCAGCGTGGATTGTCGGAGTCGACGATCGCGTGGGTTCGATTGACATTGGCAAAGATGCCGACCTGGTCATCTGGGATGGCTATCCGCTCTCCAGCTATGGCGTGCCGGAAAAAGTTCTGATCGACGGCGAGGTCTATTTCGACAAGTCGCTGCCAGGATTCGGAACGACGCATTATCGGGAGGGACAATGACCCAGTTCTCAGTTCTCGGTTCTCGGTTCTCAGTGAAGGTGGCAGGTCTCAGGTGTCGGGTCTCAGGGAAAGGCTCCCAGTTCTCAAAAGTTTCTTCTTCGAAGAGTTTTTCGGGAGGGCACGACTTCAGTCGTGCCGTAGGATCTCGCGGGGGTTCGGCTTTAGCCGATGAGGTGCGCTCTCGCTACCGCGTTTTAGGCATGTTAATCCTCGTCGCCGTCGCATTGTGTTTCGCCGCGAACGCTCAGGAAAAGCCCATCGTCCTCAAAGGCGGGAGGTTGCTGACCATCACGCATGGCGTGATTGAAAACGGTGCCGTCGTCCTGCAGGGTGGGAAGATCACGGCCGTCGGTGCGGCGGGCTCCGTCTCCGTCCCGAAAGATGCGCAGGTTATCGATGTCACCGGAATGACGGTTTATCCGGGGCTGATTGACTCGGAAACGAATCTCGGCCTGACGGAAATTTCCTCCGAGGCGATGACCAACGATCTCATCGAGCCGAGCGACGAGATCATGCCGCATATGCATACCTGGGAGGCATTTCACGCCGAGTCGGCGCTGATTCCCGTGGCCCGGATGAACGGCATTACCAACGCCATCGTCGCTCCTTCGGGTGGAGACACTCTGCCCGGCCAGGATTCGTTCATCCAATTGGACGGCGCATCCGCGAACCAGATGCTGCTGATCCGCGACCTCGCCATGCCGCTGAACTTCACCGGCGATGAGCGCCGCAACAAGGGCGGATTCGACAAGCAGAAATTTCCCGCGACGCGGATGGGCTTGGCGGCGCAACTGCGTCAGTCGTTTCTCGATGCGGAGGATTACCAGTCGAAGTGGGCTGACTACGAACGCAAGAAATCCGATGCCGCGCGCGACAAAAAACCGGAGCCCTCCGCTCCCAAGCGCGACCTGAAACTGGAAGCATTGTTGCCCTATCTGGAAGGTAAGAAAACGATCGTACTGGCGGCCGAGGGGCCAAGCGATCTTGAAACAGCGGTCAACCTGGCGCACGAATTCAAGCTGAAGTTTGTCCTTAATCACATCAGCCACTCGCAACCGGTGCTGGACTACGTAGCAAGCCTCAAAGTGCCAGTGATTGTCGGGCCCATTTACGACGCGCCGAAAGACGACGAACGCTACGACGCGGTATACAGTCTGCCGGCGCAACTCTACAAACGCGGCGTGAAGATTGTCTTGGCTTCCTACTCCGCACACAACGTCCGCAACCTGCCGGACGCAGCGGGCTACGCAACCGCATTCGGCTTACCCTACGATGAGGCGCTCAAGGCGATCACCTTGAACGCAGCGGAGATCTGGGGAGTAGCCGATCAGTTGGGGTCGCTCGACGTCGGCAAGACCGCCAACGTGGTCGTGGCCAACGGCGATCCGCTGGACGTGACGACGGATGTGAAGCAGGTTTACATCGAAGGACGTTCAATCCCAATGACCAGCCGGCAGACGCAGCTGCGGGATCAATACTCGAAATAGAGTTCTCAGTTCCCGGTTCTCAGTTCTCAGTCAAACCATTTCGAGTCAAGAGACTGAGAACTGGGAACCGAGAACCGGGAACTGTCTTTGCATACTTTCTCAATCCCTTTTAAACTAACTAATCCGATCCCATTCAGTACTGTTGTGCAGTAGCGCAGTGATTCACGGAAGCGCCGGTCGAGGTGATGCGGGCGCGCAATCCCCAGATTTGGAAACGAGGAGAACAAATGGCAGCTGTCGATGAAAAAGTGAAGCAGATTATCGTAGAGCAGTTGGGTGTGGACGAGGGCGAGGTCACGCCGAGCGCCTCATTCGTAGACGACCTGGGGGCCGATTCGCTGGACACCGTGGAACTGGTCATGGCCTTCGAAGAGGCGTTCGATATCGAGATTCCCGATGAAGATGCCGAGAAGATCCGCACCGTTTCGGATGCGATCGATTACATCGGCAAGCATGCGAAGGCAGGCAAGTAATTTGGCGCGGCGGGTCGTCATTACGGGCTTGGGCATGATTTGCGCGGTCGGCAATACGACCGCCGAAGTGTGGCCGGCGTTGCTGGCAGGGAAGAGCGGGGTGGACCGCATTACCGGCTTCGACGCTTCCGCCTTCGCCTGCCAGATTGCTGCCGAGGTCAAAACCTTCGACCCGCTGAATTTCATCGAAAAAAAAGAAATTAAGAAAATGGGCCGCTTCATCCACTTCGCCATCGCCGCGTCGGATGAGGCAATGAAGATGTCGCAGTTGCAGGTCACGCCCGAGAACGAAGAACGAGTGGGCGTACACATCGGTTCCGGCATTGGCGGATTCGACGTGATCGAGCGCGAGCACACCGCGCTCATGCAGGGTGGTCCACGCAAGATTTCTCCGTTCTTCATTCCCGCATCGATCATCAACCTCGCAGCCGGACATGTCTCCATGCGTTTTGGAGCGAAGGGTCCGAATGAGGCAACCGCAACCGCCTGCACGACGAGCGCTCATTCGGTCGGCGACTCGTTTCGTATCATCCAGCACAACGACGCGGATGTAATGATCGCGGGCGGCTCCGAAGCGGCCATTACTCCGATGGGCGTCGGCGGATTTGCCGCAATGCGCGCCCTGTCCACGCGGAACGACGATCCTACGCACGCCAGTCGTCCCTGGGACAAGGATCGCGACGGCTTTGTGATTGGTGAAGGCGCGGGAATTCTGATCCTGGAAGAACTGGAGCACGCTCGGCGGCGAGGCGCGCCGATATTGGCGGAGATCGTCGGCTATGGCATGAGTTCCGATGCCTACCACATGACGCAGCCCGCTCCAGAGCACGAAGGCGGATTCCGCGTGATGCGCAACGCTCTGCGGGACGCCTGCCTCGAAACCAGCGTCGTCGGTTATGTCAACGCGCACGGCACATCGACGCCGATCGGCGATACGCTGGAGGCACATGCCATCCGCAATCTGTTCGGCAAGAAGGTGCCAGTCAGTTCGACGAAATCGATGACCGGTCATTTGCTGGGCGGAGCGGGTGGTCTGGAGGCGGGAGTTACTGTACTCGCCCTGCGCGATCAAATTCTGCCGCCCACGGTTAACCTTGAAAATCAGGACCCCGATACCGATGGGATGGACTTCGTCCCCAACCAGGCGCGCAAGGCGCAATTCGAATACGCCATGTCGAATTCTTTCGGCTTCGGCGGAACCAACGGGGCGTTGTTGTTTAAGAAGTGGAACGGGTAGGAAATTGCAGAAGTAAGAAGTCAGATTGCAGAAGTAAAAGCACTCGATCTTGCAAGCTTTTACTTCTGCAATCTGACTTCTTACTTCTGCAATTTCCTTTACTGTTTCTTTACCGCGTCAATCGTCGCATACAACTGGCTGAGGTCTTTCACTTCCACGTAAGGCGTTCCCGTTTTCCTGTCGCTGACCACGTAGATGGTAGGAGTGTGGTCGATGTTGATGGACTTGCCTAGATCGCGGTCAGCGACCACCAGTCCGCTGAGTTTGCCCGAGGGATCGACAACAAAAGGCAGGTCGATTTTGTGATCGGCTGCAAATTTCTCGGCGAAGCCGCGCAAGGTGTCGGGGAGAATCTCCCGTTGATGCTCGAAGATGTAGAGCCGAAAAGCGTCGCCCGTGGCCTTGGAGTGGGTATCGAAGTAACGCGCGATGATGGCGGCATTCATCGACCAGTTGTGCATGGGCAGCGGGAAGTCATGTTGCAGCAGCGGAATCTTGTAGGTCTGTGACGCCTGCGCCAGCAGCGGCGCCGCGCGCCCGCATTGCGGGCATTGCAGGTCCTCGAACACCACCAGCGCCACAGGAGCCCCCTTCGGCGGGCGAAGTACGCTGGGTATTTCTTGCGCTACCGCGACGAGGTTGAGGAGGGCGAGGTTAAAGAGAACGATCAGCGGCAGCAGTCGTGAAATCTTCATAGTCATTAAGTTTGGATGCAGGCTCAAGCGCCACTGGTTTCTATGGTAGCGAAACTGGGGCGAGCGCGCACGTCAATGCATGTCGATCTTTTCCAGATTGTAAAAATAGTAAAACCGCAGTCCCAGGGAGGGTTCCTTCGTTTGCTGCGAAGCCAGAGCCACAAATTCTTTCGGGAGCGGCGGAAAAGGGTTGGACGCGGTAATACTGGCCCAGGCAGCGCGGTCGAGAGACACATCGCCGGAGGTGGTATGGAGAGTCATTCCGCTGACCGTTCCGTCTTTCTGAATCGCGAACTGAATCGAGAGCTTACCCTGTTTCAGGATGGGCGGATAAACCGAGGGCGGCAACACGTTATACCAGTTCTGCCGCACGGTCTGTATGATTCTCGCCAGATAGGGTCCGAAATCGACTCCTAAAGTGTCCGTCAGGATCTCTGCCTGATCCAGTGCCTTGGCGCCACTCTGGCCCTCGTTCAAGCCGGAGTCGCCGGACTCTCCGCTGCCATAATTGCCGCGATTGGCAAGGGCGGCGCGCGCGGCTTGCTCGATCGCCGAACCGGCAGTCGAGGGCGTGGTGAAGCTGGGCTTGCTCCCGCGAGGAGGCGTCTGGAGTTGGGCAATCGGCGGATTCTGCGCTGGCGCAATCAGACCCGGATTCGGATTCGGCTGCGTTTCCTGTTGCGGTGCCTGGTTCTGCGCCATGGCTGGAGGTGGGCTTGGCTGAGGCGGCGCCTGTTGGCCCGGCCTTCCAGGGTGCGTGCTCTGAAGCAATTTCTTGAGTTCGTTCCGGTTGATTTGCGGCGCCTTGCTGGTCGCAATCCGGTCTTTGTCGGAGATGATTTTGGAATCCGGACGCTGAGTCGGCTTTTGCGCGTCGGGAGGCAATTCCAGATAGGTAGCGTCTTTCTGTTTGTCGAGATCGAGCGCCAATGGCACCAGCGCCCGGTGAGGAAACAGGGTCATCAGCTTGTCGCTGTTAACCAGCAGAATGACGACCAGCAAATGCAGAACCACAGACAGCCACAGCGCTTCGCGCTTGCGCGAACGCGAAAGATCGTCCTGAAGCTGGATAAGGAGATGCGGGACAGCGGCGGGGTTGAAGCCGCGATAAGCCGTCTCCCAGTGCTCCGCATCGGAGAGATCGCGAGGCTCAACAGACGGGGGCTGAGCGGGCGCCAGAGGGTCGCGCGGCGGGATTTGGGTGACCGACATCTCCAGCGACTATAAATGCTTAGAGACACCCGCAAGTCCCTGAGTTGCGTAAAGTTAAGTAAATTGCGAGGGCTGCAGCGGCGGCTCTTAATTTGTATTGTCGCATTTTTTGAGTACAGGCGGTAAGTACCAGTGGACGGGGTACTTTGGGAGTAAGGGCAGATCGCAGACGTCAAAGGTCAGACTGCAGAGGTGAAGCAAAGCCGCACACGATCACGGACTTCGTCTCGACTCTCAACTCCAGCACCTTCAATCGTTGGCAACTCTTCGGTGTGATTTGACGGCCAGACAACGCGAGAAAATCTGAGACACCTGCTCCAATTGGTCCTCGCTCAGGCGAACCGCACCGCCGAGTTTGCCAGTCAGGGTCTGGTTGATCTCTGGCAGGGGTTTTCCCTGGAGCAAACTCATCAGGTGGGTCCATTCCTGGGCGACGGCAGTGCGCTCGTCGGTGTCAGCGTCTTCGCAGAACTGGTCGGCGGCGTCGACAGGCGTGCCGTATTCGTCAGCTACATCTTCGTGGAAGTAGCCGCGCAGAAAAGCGCGCAGTGCGGGAAAGTTGGCGGCGGTGATCTCGGATTTGAGGTTCATGAGCGACACTCCGGATAGGATGTCAGGACGTAGTAGCTGGGTGCGGCATATTTCAAGATGACAACCGCGTGCGAGCACGGGCGCGATTGGTTATCGCCGCGGTTAATGGTTCGTCCGATGGGTGCAGAACTGTCATAGTCGAGAACAAGATTCGGGCGTCCGCCGGATCGGTTCAGCCAGCGTTGGATGCGGTCCTGCGAACTGGCGATGGCTGCGCCGATGGCATGTTCGGCGGTTGAGCGGTCGGTGTAGGTTGAGGCCCCGGAAATGTTGCGCTCGTGTTGCAGGCGTTCGCGAAGCTCACCATCAGTGCGGCCCACATGTTTCCGCAGGACGTGGCCGCCGGCAGCTTCATCCTGGCTGAGGTCGCGTGGGGGACCCGCCCAGTCGACGACACGAGCTTCGACTCGCACCGACCCGGCGTTGGGAGAGGTTCCCGCGTTCTCCGACGCGGGTGGGGGCTGGCACGAAATCGACACGCCCACCGCCAACACCGCGAAAATTCCAACTGGGAATCGGGGAGTCATAACGCCGACGGAATCACCACACTTTCAACGTGCGGAGATTGTCCTACCAAAAGGCGAGCGGAGCAAGTCGGCGGCTGAAGGGAAGCACGCGACGGAGGCGGCGCGGGGAACGCCGCCTCCGTTCATTGGCAGACCTGGGACTGCATGTTGTCGAATTACAGGAAGTGAAACCGCACTACTGACTACTGTTTGATGGCCTGCGACGTCAGACCCTCCTCCATCGTCGATGGAAAAGGCGACGCTACACCGTTTCCCGGCTCAGCGATCCACTCCCAGACCCGGCGTCCCTTGCCATTGAGAAAGGAACGCACTTCGGCGTACCCGACCAGGCGATTGAATACCGTGGTCACCGAAGCGAGGGGATCTTTGTGGCGCTCGACGAGTTCCGGAAAGCGGCGCTGCAACTCGCGGAAGCCCTGCCGCGCTTCCAGTGGAATGCCCGCCTCCATCAAGACGACGCGGCAGGCACGCGTAAATCCAGGCTGTTTGCGCGTGCTACCGCGTCCCAGAAGCCGCATGACTTCCGGAGTGAGTATTTCCTCTCCAAACACCTTCGCCAGGCACACCAGGGTCTGCTTGACGGTTCCGATGCGCTTCATGGTCTCGGACCGCTGTTGCAGGAGCTGGTGAAGCTCGTGTTCCGCCGCCACGATGACCTCCTGCACGTGGGTGCTGCGCGGATCCGCGGGCTGCGTGACGCTGGTTGCGATGCTCATACGATCCTCCCCCTTTTTTGAGATGCTAGGTGTCAGGTGTCAGCAAAATCGCGATCCGGAAGCCTGACACCCAAGACCTGACACCTGACACCTGCTCTTTACGGTTGACTGCCTTCCGCCGTCCGGTACGCCTCCGCCGAGCGGTGCGCGGCAACATAGTTTTGACGTTTTGTGCCGGGATACCGGAGTTGATCCGCGTCGGAACGGTCCTGCCGCCAGACCTCCGTTAACACATATTGGCCCCCAACCGATCGAAACTTCAGAGTGCTGACGACAGGCGCCGCAGACAACTCGAGTCCGTTGGTGAAGGTCGATGCGATGGCTTGCCCGCGCGCGTTGCGCAACACCAAAAAGTGCTGCATCGGCTGGACCAATGAGTATTCTCCCGGCTGAAAGGTTTTATCGCCCAGGCTGAAGCCAAAGGGGATGTTGACTTTGATGACCGACGGATTTTGCGCGTACGCGCTTCCCGCGCTGCACAGAACAATTGTCAGAAGTGATGTCAGAATGCGTGCTGCCAGCTGCTTCATAGAACCTCCTCGGGTTGTTCGATCGTCCTTGGTGACTTACGGTAAGAAGCGTGACGCGAAAGTTTTCGCATCGCACTCCGATTCTTGCCGTCAAATGATTTAAGGCAAGTAAGAACTTGGACGATGTCCAGTGGCGCAACGCACCGTGGTTTGTTTTCATCGCGCCGATGAAGGTTGGTCATAGGTGGATGTGAACCTGGAAATCCGGCATTTGAAGTTATTGACCGCGGTCGCTGAAGAAGAAAGCGTGACGGCGGCGGGCAAGCGGCTGCATCTGACGCAATCCGCGCTCAGTCACCAGCTTCGCGACGCAGAAGAGAAGCTTGGAACTCCACTGTTCATGCGCCTGGGGAAACGCATGGCGCTGACAGCGGCGGGAACGAAATTACTCGAGGTCGCGCGACGCATTCTGAAAGATCTGAAGGAAGCGGAGTCGCAGGTTCTCGGCGCAAATGGCGATTCGCAGGGAATTATCCGGATCAGTACCGAGTGCTACACCTGCTACCACTGGTTGCCGCCGCTGCTGTCCAGCTTTCATTCGCGCTTTCCTAAAGTGGAAGTCAGTATCGATATGGAAGCAACCCACCATCCCGCGGAGCAATTACTGGCCGGAAATCTGGATGTCGCCGTGATGTTCGGTCCGCCGGAACATAAGAACCTCCATCTCTCGCCATTGTGCGAGGACGAGTTATTAGTCGTGATGTCCCCCAGGCATCGGCTGGCAGCGCGACGGCGGATCGAACCCGAGGATCTGGCGGGAGAGACGCTCCTGATTTACCCGCCAAGAGAAGAGAGCACGCTGCTCACCAGAGTGCTGCAACCGGCTGGAGTGACGCCAGGCCGCATCATGGAGATTCCCCTCACCGAGGCGATCGTGGAAATGGCAGCAGCAGGCGCCGGCATCGCGTTTCTGGCTTGCTGGTCGGTTTCGCCGCACTTGGAAAGTAAGAAGCTCGTGGGGCGAAGCCTGGGGAACCTTGGGTTCCGCCGCAAATGGTACGCGGTCACGCTGCGTAATCATCGCAAGACCCGGTACATGACCGAGTTCCTCAACCTGCTCACGCTCGATGGCCCCAAGTACATGGAGTGGACGCACACCAGCAGAACCACGTCGTAACGGTCTGGTGAAAACGGCGGCGCCGCGTTTACTCGGGCGCTGAGAATAGCTTCGATTCCTCAGTCGCATGTCGCCACTAATTGACCGGCGGTTGGCGAATAAACGGCGCAAACTGGTGCTAACGGCGATTACAACAGTTGAGAGCCTTACGCGATAGATCTAGTTGAGTTTGAGTGCGGGCAGGCCTACGATGCTGACGTGGCAGAGCGCGATACAGAGGCGGTAGCGTTGGCAACGGTGAGAAGGGAGCGCACGTTATCAAACCGAGTTCTGGACGTGTGCCTTCTGGTTGTCTCTGCGGTGTTCGTTTGCATACTGGGTGTGGGAGCGTCCGTTATAGCGGAGATTCGTCACATCAATCCCCTCTGGGTCTTTCTTAGTCTGATATCCATCGGATTCTTTGCGGGTGTCAGCGAAGAGTACCGAAAGGAACTTCGGTCCGTTCGTTTCATCTTGTTCGTTTTCGGCTGGGTTGTGGTAAACATGGCCGTAGTTGTGATGGTCCTAGCGTCTTTTGGTTGGCTTTGGTTGATACCAGCTCTACTTTTGGAGCAGTTCCTGTTCTACATGTCAGCCTTTTGGCTATTCGGTCTGCAACCGCGTTCGCGCCGTCGTGAGCGTCGTCCATCGTGATTGTGTCGTAACTGTTGAAACATCGCGTCTCTAACAATGTCGGCGCCGTCAAGCACTTTTTGGGCAGACTGGTCCGTGGGCTCGGAACAGAGCGCCATTTCGCTCTCGTTGAAGGGTGTTGCTTGTGCCAACCTCAAGCCCGCTCGTAATCGTTTTTCAGGTCAGGATTCAGTCCGACCCATGCATCTCTTCGGTCTCAACCGCGATCATGATTACTACTTCGAACTCCCCCGTGAAGAGGAGCGTCGCCGGCGGCTCGCCCACGGCGCTAACCGGAACGACTCCAGTTGCTCGCGTCCCGGGTCCCGCCACAGTCGCTTCTTGCAGCGCAGGCCTTCGTTGAGCGCCACCGCCTGCAACTGGTTCATGATCCGCGTCCGCGTCTACACCATCCGATGACGATGCCACAGCAGTTGCCGCAGATCGCGATTCTCCCAGCTCGGCACCCAGATCCGAGGAAAACGATCTTCCAGCAACAATCGCAGGATCAGTTGCGCATCCTGGCGATCCGTCTTCTGCTTGCGTACCCGTTTCGCACGGATCTCCGCCGCGTCCCCGATCCACAGTTCGAACTGCAACTCGGAGATCAATCGCTCAAACCAGCGAGCGTGCCCACTCGCCTCCATCCCTACACGCACGCTCTCCTTGCGCTCCGAGTTCGCGGTAAAACCCTTCCGCTTCCTCCCGATGCGCCAGCCTGCGCTCTGTAAACTCCCCAGTGTCTGTATCCACACACGCGATTTGCTATGTTCGGCTCCTTTCTCCCGGGCCTTGGGTTGGTTGGTACCACCAAAGTCTACTCGGGCATCGGAGCCGACATTGTTATGGAATCAATTACACCAACCACGCGCCACACGCGGGTTGTCTTGGCTGTTGAGATCAGGACGCAATCGACTGGTAGCTGGCAATCTGAGCGAGAATGGACCGTGCTTCCGCGGCGGGGTCGGGAGCGTCGGTGATTGGTCTGCCGACGACGATGTAGGTAGAGCCTGCGGCGACGGCTTCCGCGGGGGTTACGACGCGTGCCTGGTCGTCCCGCCCGGTGCCTGCGGGACGGACTCCCGGGGTCACGATCGTAAATTCCTGGCCAAGGTCGGCACGCAATGCCTGGGCTTCGTGGGCGGAGGCGACTACACCGCCGCACCCGTTCGACAGCGCCAAGGCCGCCAGGCGCAGGACTTGATCCACCACACTTCCGTGAACGCCCAGATTGTTTAATTCACTTTCATCCAGGCTGGTGAGGACGGTGACGGCGAGGACGAGGGGCGCATGGCTGCTTGCGGCAGCCGCCTGGGACGCCGCTTTTAGCATCGGGCCTCCACCGGAGGCGTGGACGGTCAGCATGCTGACGCCAAGTTCTGCAGCCTCACGAACTGCGGCGCCTACGGTGTTGGGAATGTCGTGATACTTCAGATCAAGAAAGACACGCCGACCGGCGCTGATCAGGTCGCGAACGACGGCCGGGCCTTCGGCGGTGTAGAGCTGCATGCCGACTTTGTAGGTGTAGGCGGAGTCGCCCACGGCCGCCACGATTTTCCGGGCGGCCGCGGCAGACGATACGTCCAGGGCAACGATCAAACGCTCGCGCGGATCGGTCATCGCTCCTGAGTTTATAAGGATTACTGCAGGTTGGCTACAGTTTGCAGGCGCGCCATGGTGGTCGGCCTGACAACGTCCAGGCGGACCTTCTGCAACCCGCGTCCCTCGAAGCCGAGAACCCGGGCCGTGTAATACGAGAGGTCGATAATCCGGCCTTCAACCACGGGGCCACGGTCGTTGATGCGCACCACGACCGCCCGCCCGTTGCGCAGGTTGGTGACCCGCACAAATGAACCAAGTGGCAGCGTGGGGTGGGCAGCTGTCAAAGCCTGCATGTCGAAGGGTTCTCCGCTGGCTGTTGCTTTCCCCTGAAAGTACTCTCCGTACCAGGAGGCGGTTCCCACTTCGTATGGACTGTTTTTCTTGTTGGATCGCCGGCTGACGGTTTGGACTGCCGTCGGCTTTTGTACTGTGGCGGCTTCCGAGCTGTTTGGCCCGGATGCGGCTCCGGCTCCCAGGCTGGCAACCGATAAAAGCACTGCCAGACTTTCGGCTAAACGTCGTCGCATTCAGTTACCTCGCATCTCTAAAGTCGTATCGCGATAGGTCGTACTCCCTCGAATTCGATCCTGTGATGCTAGCGGGCTGGGAAGGGCTGTGTCAACCCGAAAATCCCTGTATATAGCTAACTAAGTGGTAATTAATCAATGACTTAACCTGCTGAAAAATTGGCTATTTGTCCCTATCTAGTTGAAAATTAACACTACGGTTCATTAACTAAATAGTAATCATGGGAATTTGGACAAACTTGGAAATCTTTCAAGTAGCAGTGGAATGAGTCACTTAGTCGGTAAGTTGCGATAAGTGCCTTATAAAACAATAACTTAATCACGGTTGCCTATTACTTATTAGTAATCAATAAAGTGCGGCTGAGGGTAATTATTGGATTACTCCCGCCTTGAGTCCGGTTGGTGAGCATCGCGATCGGAGTTAAGTTCCAACGGTGCGCAATTGGGTTTACAGTGAGCGTCATGGCTGCAACGCCGCCGGTTGTGCTGACCATCGCTGGATTTGACCCCTCGTGCGGGGCCGGAATCACCGCGGACATCAAGACGATTGCCGCTCACGAGTGCTTTGGCGCCGCTTGCATTACCGCACTGACGGTGCAGTCGACCCAGGGGGTGCGGCGAGTGCAGCCAGTCGATTCCGAGATTATTGCCGCTACTCTTGAAGAACTCGTTTCAGATCTTCCTATCGCAGCGGTTCACATCGGCATGCTGGGAACCGCCCAGACAGTTCAGACCGTTGTCGACTTTCTGGCCCGGGCGGAACTTCAACACGTGGTCCTTGATCCTGTCATAAAGTCGAGCTCGGGCGCCGAATTGCTCGACCCAACTGGAGTTCAGCTCCTGAGTGAGAAGCTGATCCCCCTGGCTGAGGTGATTACGCCAAATCTCGACGAGGCGAGCGCACTCACCGGACTAGCTGTCACGAATCTTGAGGAGATGGGAGCGGCCGCCACTCGCCTGCATGCGATGGGAGCGGCGAATGTCGTCATTACCGGCGGAGATCTGGAGAAGGCCACGGACCTGTTGAGTTTCACGACTGGTCAAGGGGTCGAGGTGGAAGTGTTTAAGTCGGAGCGGCTGCGTTCAAATTCTACCCACGGTACCGGGTGTGCGTTTTCAACTTCGCTGGCGTGCCATTTAGCTCAGGGCCGTGGGATGCCGGAAGCGGTTCTTCTGTCGAAAGCGTATGTCGCTGCGGCGATCGCGAATGCGCAACCTTTGGGGCAAGGAGTCGGGCCGCTCAATCACCTATACCGGATGAATCGGCAACGTCGGATGAGCGCTGCGGTCCCTGAGGGAGACGCAGTTCATTCTCGCAATTGAGGGATTGGTTTGTCCCGGACGACGCGTTTAGGACTTCTTGAGGAGGCAGCCGGCGACGAACGCCGCCACGGCCGCCAGAAGCCATTCAATCCGCCAGAGCTGGACGGCTTGCCAATCCACCATGGTCCGGGCGCTGAAGATCATGCCGACGCCGAGGGCACACAGGAGGCAGAGGACGCCGATCCCAAATGAGATGAAGGCGGCGGTGGAAAGCCCAAGCTGCTCCCCCAGACCCAGAACTTGGACAAGCGTGACTTTCTCCCGCAACCGGGAGATAGTTGGGGCGTTCAAGTCGACGCGGGCCGCGCCGCAGGTGTGACAGAAACGCGAGTCCACGATGAATTCCGTTCCGCATCGATCGCAGGCTTCGACCAGATTCGTGTGCCCGGCCGCACTGGTCGCCGCCGGCATGGGCGGACGCCAGAAATCATGCTGGGCTGATTGCGCTGCTTCTGCCATATTGTTTTTTCCTTCCCTGGACTTCGCAAACCAATCACCAAAGGAAACTGCTGTAAACAGGGCAGTTACGTACATTCAACTGGGGGAAACCCGGTTCTATCCGGCAAGAATTACGCGATCCACCGCGATTTTCCCATTTTGAGGGATACAGTCCTCCGGCGCAGTACCCTACTTGATTCCCGGTAGTCCCTCCGGAATCGGGTAGACTTGGATGTCGTGGATCGATTCCGCCCCCGGCCTCGTTCGTTCCTGCTGGCAGTAGTCCTGCTCGTTCTGGCTGGAGCCTGCTTTGCTGCGGACACGTTTAGCCAGACTGTCTTTCGTCCTGCCGACCCGCTGAACCAGGTGGCGTTTGACCGGCTCTATAGCCTCGATTACGACGTGGCGGTGCAGGATTTTGAGAAGGTTCTCGCCCGGCATCCGAACGATCCGTACGCTGTCAATCACCTGCTCTCGGCGGTGCTGGTACGCGAGTTGTATCGGATCGGCGCCATGAATACCGGTGAATACTCGAATGACAGCTTCATCGGGCAAGTGCACCGCCCGCCTGACCCGGCGCAGAAAGAACGGATCCAGAAACTGGCGCAGCAGGCCCAGCAACTCGAAGACGCGGTTCTCTCCCGTAATCCCAATGACGTCGATATGCTCTACGCCCGCGGTGTCACCCGGGCCCAGTTCGCCGCCTATACAGGACTGATCGAACGGGCATGGTTCTCTTCGTTACGGAGCGCGGTGGGCGCGCGGCGCGACCACGAGAAAGTGTTGGAGTTGTCGCCAAATAATCAGGATGCCAAGCTGGTGGTCGGAACCCACAACTACATTATGGGGAGCTTGCCGCTCGCGGTGAAAGTGGCGGTGGCGCTGGTCGGGTTGAGTGGGGACAAAGAGAAAGGAATCCGGCTGCTTACCGAAGACGCGCACGCGAATGGCGAAACCAGCGTGGATGCAGGTGTTCTCCTTATGCTCTTTCTGCGGCGCGAGCATCGCTATTCCGAAGCGCTGGAGATGGCGCGCTCGATCACTCCGCGGTTTCCTCGCAACTTTCTCTTGTCTCTCGAAGAGGGCAATTTGCTGCGGGCCTTAGGCAGGAACCAGGAGGCGGAGGATCAGTACCGGCGAGTCTGGCAGAACGGCCGCGAAGGCAAATACGGCAACCTGCACTATGAGATCGCAGCGATCGGCCTGGGTGACCTGCTACGCAGCGAAAGGAACTACTCGGGCGCGGCGTCGGCGTATGAACTGGTCGGGGACATTCAGGCCCCCGACCCGGAACTACTGCAAAAGGCCAATCTCTATGCCGGAGAAATGTATGACCAACTTCAGAAACGCGATCTGGCGATGAAGAGGTACGAGGCGGTCGTGGCAACCAATGGCAATAACGGTGAAGCAGAAAAGGCGCGTCACCGAATGAAGGAAGCGTATAGAGAGTAGGGCGCGCAAGATGCCGGCGCTACGGGGAACATTTTGGTCGGAATCGACGTATTCTAATAGCAGGAGGCCGTGTATGTACTGCAATGCTTGTGGCAAGGCCATCTCCGAGGACGCTCGTTTTTGTGCCCACTGCGGAACCGTGCTGGGACAAATGCCGGTGCCGAAAAAGCTGATGCGTCCGCGCACAGGCCGCACTGTCGCGGGCGTCTGCGCGGGATTGGGCCACTATCTCGAACTGGATGTCACGCTGGTGCGCCTGATGTTCGCGCTGGTTACGCTGGTGTCCGGAATTTTTCCCGGAGTCGTAGTTTACGTTCTGGCTTGGATCATTGTCCCAGAGGAGCCGTTTGCGCTACCGGCCGCGTCCGCGGGGCAGCCCGTAACCAGCCAGTAGCGGTCCTTTCCGGATACTGAGGTCTGACATCTCCTCATGCCACATCTGCGCTCGGACGACGCCGAGATCGTCTACGAAGTCGCCGGGACAGGCCCGCCCGTCGTGTTGCTTCATCCCTTTCCCGTAGATCATGAGTTCTGGAAGCCGATCCAGCCCGCGCTGGAATCGCGATACCGGCTGATTCTTCCCGACTTGCGCGGTCACGGCGAATCCGAAATCGGCAATGGCACGGCGCTCATGGAAAAGCATGCTCGCGACATTGCCCGCGTTCTCGATGATGCCGGGGTGGGCAAAGCTGCGTTTATCGGATGCTCGATCGGCGGATATATTCTGTTTGAATTCTGGAGACGCTTTCGCGAGCGGGTGACGGCGCTCGTGTTGTGTGATACGAGGCCTCAGGCCGATACCACGGAAGCTCGCGCTAATCGCCTGAAGGCTGCGGCCGATGTGCTCGAACAGGGAGCCGGCCCGTTCCTTGAAACCATGATCCCGAAACTGATGGGGCGCACCACGATCGGCACACGGCCTGATCTGGTGGAGGGCGCGCGCCATATGATGAACAAGATGCCGCCGCAGAACATCAGCCTGGTGCAACGCGGAATGGCGGAGCGTCCGGATTCAGTGGCCGATCTGAAATCGATTCACGTGCCCACGCTGATCGTGATTGGCGACGAAGATATTCTCTCGACTCCCGCCGACGGGGAACTGATGCGTCAGAATGTCCCCGGTAGTCAGCTGAAAATCATTCCAAAGGCGGGGCACTACGCGCCGTGGGAACAGCCGGGAGCGGTGGGGATGGCGCTACGGCAGTTTCTGGACGACGCGATGTTGAAATAGACGGCTTCGAACCTCGTCAATTTTCCGCGCCGGGCACAAACACAACCATCCCATTGGCCGGAATCACAATCCTCGCGGAGGCCGCGAAGCCATGCAGAGGCCGTCCCGCGGCGACAACTCCGCCGCCATTGCCCGCCACCAAGGGGTTCACGAAGTTGTCGTAGACATCGCTATTGAAGACTTCTACCCATCGTCCGGCGAATGGGAATCCGATCGCATAGTTAAACCAGTTCGCTTCAGCGAGCGTCGCTACGACGATTACGTCTTGTCCCGAGCCTTCCAGCCAGCGATGAAAGGCAATCACGCGGTTCTGATTGTGTACGTGGAAGGCGTTCACATTGTCTCCGCGTAGAGCCGGCTGATTCCAGCGGAGGCGGATGAGGTCCTGCGTGAAGCGCAGGTGATTCACCATGTCGTGGTCGAGGCCCGCATCGACGCCGTCCCACCAGATCAGATTTACCAGCGACTTCGGATCGGAATCCCATTGTTTGTCTTCCAGAAATTCCTGTCCCATGAAAAGCTGCGGGATTCCGGGCGCGGTGAGCAGCAGTCCAGTAGCAAAGCGCGAGCGGCTGCGAGCGTACCAGGAGCGGGCGTTCAATCCATCGGCCAGAGACGGCAGGCGCGTCTCGCGGCCTTTGGCTACGAGATCGTGATTTTCTACGCAGGTGACCGCTTGCCATCCGTGCGCGAAAGCCTTGCGGGTAGAGATTGGCGGCGATGGAGTTGAAGTCCACGTTCGCGCTCTCGCCTTGCGACGCCTGACCGACCGCGCCACGGATGGCGCCGCGCAATCCGTCGTGTTGGAGGACGTCGAAGCCCGCGCCGCCGTTGACCGTTGGTGTCACGATCAGAGAACTCGGCTGCGGAAAATTCTGAAACTCGAAGGGCCAGTATTCAGCGTTTTGCAGCAGGCGCGGCTTCATCGCACGCAAGGCGTCGGTAAGATCGCGGCAGAAAGTCCAGCCGGAATTCAGATTCAAAGAGAGCAGGGCGCTGATTTCGTCGTCGCGGAAACCATCGACGTGGAATTCGTCGATGTAGTAGCGGGCGCTGTTGATGATGAACTCGCGTACATCGTTGTTCCAGAGCGCGAACGAGAGACCGCCGGCGAATCCCTTGTCGGTGAAGTAGAGGCTTTGATTGTTGTCGCTGGTGTTGCCGGCGCGATCCCAGAAATAAAGGCTCTCATCGTCGTTCTCAAATCCGCCGGCGTGGTTGTAGACAGCGTCGAAGGCGACTGCAATTCCGTAGAGATGACACAAGTCGACCATCGCTTTGAGTTGTGCCGGTCCGGGGGTGATGTCGGCGATGCTCAGGGGCGGGAATCCCTTTGCCGCCAGCAGGCGATTGATGGTGGCGAGATATCCCGCCAAAGTCGCGGGCGCGGTCACGACGTAGGGAAAGTCAGGAGAAAAATAATCCGCACCGTTGTAGCCCATGGAGGGATGCGTTTCCATTTCATCAACAGGCAACGGTTGCAGCACATTGATCCCGAGCGCCGCCAGGTATTCGATCTTGCCGATGACATCGAGGAAAGTTGCCGCCATGCCAGGGGTGCGCGGCTTGAAAGTTCCGACATGCAGTTGGTACACGATCATGTTGGAGAAATCAGGAGTAACGAAGGCGGCATCATGCCACGGGTAGGCCGTGGCCGAGCGGATCAGACAGCTGCAGTGAGGGAAGGGTTTGTCGGAAGCCATTTCGCGCGCGTAGGGATCGCGCTTGAAGCCGCGCGAGCCCGCGCCTACTACGAAAAAATGATAGGGATCGCCCTCAGCGGCTTCGGCGATGAACCCGGTCCAATATCCGTTGGCGTCTCTTGCCATCAGCAGGTCATCGGTTTGTCCAGCCTTCGGCGTACCACTGAAAGTACCGTTCACATACACGGCGGTGGCGCGGGGCGCCCATGCGCGAAAGGTTGCGCCGCCGCTGGCGACGAGGTTGGCTCCCATGGGAGTCGTGGGAGAGATGTGCGCCTGAGAAAGCATTAGGGAGCCTCCTTGCGGGGTGAGGGTGAATTCCGGAGTCTGAAGCAGGGAAGAGCGAACGAAATGATGGTACTCCTCGATTTGGAGCGCTGTCCTATCTAATTTTCAGCGCGGTCGCATCAGCGGCTTCGATGCAGGGACGCTGCACATTACGGCAGCGAATCTTCCACCGGAATCTCCGTTATATTTAAAGTTCATGGCTGAAAGCTCAACCGCTACCGTCGGTCCGGCGCGCAGTGTGCGCGGCGTGGTCCGCATCCCTGGAGACAAGTCCATCTCCCATCGCTACGCGATGCTGGCTGGGATCGCCGAGGGCACCAGCCGTTTCCATAACTTTTCCGCGGCGCGCGATTGCTACAGCACACTCGGATGCATGAAAGCTCTGGGATGCGAATGGAAACAAACCGAAGACGGCGTGATTGAAGTGCAGGGCCGAGGCACTAAGCTCGCGGCGCCGAGCGAGCCGCTCGATTGCGGGAACTCGGGTTCGACCATTCGCATGTTGAGCGGAGTTCTTGCCGGACAGCCATTTTCCAGCGAGATGTTTGGCGACGAGTCGCTGTCACGGCGGCCGATGGCGCGCATCATGAAACCGCTCACCCAGATGGGCGCGAGTATTGAAGCCCGGGACGGCGGCCAGCCTCCTTTGAAAATCCGCGGCGGGCCGCTGAAGGCAATCCACTACAAGCCGGACGTGGCGAGTGCGCAGGTGAAGACCTGCGTCCTGTTCGCGGGGCTGTTTGCCGACAGGGAAACTATCGTGGAGGAGCCGATCCGCACGCGCGATCACGGCGAACTTGCGTTGCGCGCGTTTGGCGTGGAGGTCGGCATGGCTGGAAACATTTCTCGCATTCGCGGCGGACAGAAGCTGCACGCCATCGAAGCGCACGTGCCCGGGGATCTTTCGAGCGCCGCGTTCTTTCTTTGTGCGGCGGGACTCTTCGCCGACTCGCAAATTACGCTGCCGGGAATCCTGATGAATCCCACCCGCGCCCGGCTGCTGGATATTCTGGTGCTGATGGGGCTGCGAATTTCGGTCGCGCATTTGGAAGAACACCACGGCGAGCTGATCGGAGCCATCGACGCCCAAGGCGGAACGTGGAGGGGAGCCGTGATCTCCGGCGCCGACACCGCCGCCCTGATCGATGAGATCCCGGTGCTGGCGGCGACTGCTCCGTACTCCGAGAATGGACTGGAAGTGCGCGACGGCAAGGAACTGCGGGTGAAGGAATCTGACCGGATCGCGGCGGTTGCATCGAATCTGCGCAAGATGGGCGCTGAAGTGGAAGAGCGGCCCGATGGTCTTCGCATTCCCGGCCAACAAAAACTGCACGGAGCCGACATCGATTCTTTCGGCGATCACCGTATCGCGATGGCGTTTGCCGTGGCGGCGCTCCGCGCGGAAGGCGAGACGATGATTCACGGAGCGGATGCGGCGGGAGTGTCGTACCCGAGGTTCTTTGAAGATCTGAAGAGCGTGACGCAATAGGCGTCGGGCTTCGAGCTTCGAGCTTCGGGCTTCGAGCCGCGAGCTTCGAGCAATCAAGACGTTGCCTGCCCGTAGCCCGTAGCTCGAAGCCGACCTTAAAGAAATCATGACAGACCACACAGACCACGAACTTTCTCCCGACGACCGCCTGCAACAGGAATTCAATCGATGGGCCGAGGAGGGTGAGGGCGCGAAAATGGAGCGCCATCACCTCGACATCACGCAGAAGACGATGCGGCTGATGGACCTTCGTCCCGGCGAGCGCGTGCTCGATCTCGGCTGCGGCTCGGGATGGGCCACGCAGTTGCTTGCGCGCGTCGTAGGCGAAGGGCCGCAGGGTTTTGGACAGGTCGTGGGCATCGACATTTCCGACGAAATGGTGCGGCAGGCCAGCGCCCAGTCCAGCGAAATCGCGAACATAAAATTTGTAGTGGGTTCCGCCACGCAGATTCCCTGGGAAGAGAATTATTTCGACAAAGTCCTGTCGGTCGAATCGTTCTATTACTATCCCGATCAGGAACGCGCGCTGGACGAATTGTTTCGCGTGATGGCGCCGGGCGGGAGGGTATTTATCCTTATCAATCTTTACCAGGATAATCCGTATTCATTGCAGTGGGTGCCGAAGCTGAAAGTTCCGGTGCACGTGCGGTCGGCTGCCGAGTATCTGGAGATGCTGAAGAAGCATGGCTTCGAGAAAGTCGAGTATCGACAGATTCCCGACGACACGCCGACACCGGACAACTACAAGACCACGTCGTTTCATTCGCTGAATGATCTGAAGGCGTTCAAGCATGTCGGTGCTCTGCTATTGATGGGATCGAAGCCGGAAGCGAATTTGTAGCGCCGGCGCTATCCTAAATCTCTGTGTCATCGTCATCATCATCATCGTCGCGGCTGTGCTTGCCTTCGAGACTTTTCGCTGGACTCAGAGGACGGTTGTCGTTGGCATGCAGGATTTCGATGTGACCGTTGACGTTGGAGAGTTTCACGCGAGTTCCACCACCGCCCAGTTCACCGCGGAGGTGGTGGCCGACAAACTGGTGTGAGACGGACAATCCAAAA
This sequence comes from uncultured Acidobacteriota bacterium, assembly GCA_963799305.1. GTDB lineage: Bacteria > Acidobacteriota > Terriglobia > Terriglobales > Acidobacteriaceae > Acidiflorens. Next base: position 625,809 of record CAWCWX010000015.1, read on the forward strand.
TCGTTCGAGATTCCGCCGGAAACGGTGTTGGCTTCGATGTCGGCTTTGGCGTCCGAAGGAAGAGTGAGTCGGAGAGCGCCATTCACGGCCGAGAGCTCCAGCGGCGACGAGGGCAGACGATTCATGCTGGCGTCGAGTTCGCCATTGACGGTTTCGAGTTCGGTACGGCCTTCAAGGTTGCGTGCCTGGAGCCGTCCGTTGACACATGAGGCGTGAACTTCTCCGGCGACATCCTGGATCTCGAGCGCACCGTTGACCAGTTTGATTTCGTCCAGGCGTGCCCGGCGGGGCACAATCAGGGTGTACTCCACGCTTGCAGGATTGTCGTGCCGATCACCCCAGAACGAGTTGTTATGGCTGGGATATTCCGTGTGGATGGAGAGCGAGTCGGGATGGGAGTCGATCTCGATTTTCGCTTCGTCGAGTCGTTCCTTGCTCCAGGCACGCTTGACGGCATCGACTTTGACCTCGTTGCGGTCCCAACTGGTGATATGCACCGGGCCGTTGATGTTTTCGAGGTCGATGCGGCCTTCGGCGGTCAGGGGATAAACCTGGTGAAACTCTTCGGTGAGCGTGCCTTGCCGGTCGGACGCGTATCCGACGGCCGCAAGGACCAACATCACCGATAGCGCGCCCGATACCACGCCCTGCAACGTTCCGAATCGCGATTGTCCCTCCATGGAAGCCTCCGTTGTCACTTTAGACGAAACAGGTGCAGTTTGGTGAGTTGGGGTCGCGAGGCCGTCCCTTATACTGTCTGTCATCCTGAACGAAGAGTTGGAATCTCGGACGCAAAGATACCGAAAACGCTATGTTTACTAAGCTTACTGCCCAATCCGAACTCCCCGCCGTCAACGAAGTCAAAGAATTCCCCTGCGGCGGCAAGATGATTTGCGTCGCCAACGTGGACGGCGAAATCAGCGCCATGGACAACGTCTGCCTGCATCGCGGCGGGCCATTAGGAGAAGGAGTGATAGAAGGCGGGAAGGTGATTTGTCCGTGGCATGGCTGGGCGTGGGATCCGAAGACGGGCGAAGCGCAGGTGCCGGGGGCGAAGATTGCTGTGTATCCCGTGAAGGTCGAGGGTGGAGATGTGCTGGTCGAGGTTTGAAAACTAAACGAGTGCCTGCAGGAATCCGTCCTTGTTCTCAAAACCCGGAAATACGTTTCCCAAATCCTTGTTTCCCAGATACCCCGAGACCACTTCGCCCAGCACTGTCCGGAAGTCCGTAGTCACCGCCAGGTCGCGGCCTTCATACAAGTGCGATTGCTCCAGCCCCGGCCAGCGCCCATAGACTTTGCCACCCTTCACCGGTCCGCCCAGGACGAACATGACGTTAGCGTGGCCGTGGTCGGTGCCGCGGTTGCCGTTTTCTCGGACGGTGCGGCCGAATTCGGACATGGTTACGATCACGGTGTCGTCGGCGAGGTCGCCGAGATCGGTCCAGAGCGCGGCGATCGATTGCGAAAATTCGCCGAGGACGTTGGCGATTTGTCCCTGGGTGCTGCCTTCGTTGACATGGTGGTCCCATCCGCCGATGTCGGCGAAAGCGACTTGCACGCCCAGGTTGGCTTTAATCATTTGCGCTAATTGCTTCAGGCTGTCGGCGAAGCGTCCGCGGGGATAGTTTGCTCCGGCAGCGGGCGTGTATTTGGCGGGGTCGGCGGCTTTCAGCATTTTTACGGCATCGAAAGTCTCCTGTCCGGTGCCGTGCATGGCGGTGTCGACGGAGTTGGCGTACATGGCTTCGAAGGTATTCGAGATCGGCGCGGATTTCGGATTGCGCCCGCCTACGGAGAAATCGTTCAGGTTGTTGACCGCTACTGCGGTTTCCTTGCCGGCAAGAATGCGCGGCAACGACGGACCGAGCGCGATGGCGCGAAATGCCGATTTGTCCTCCGGCAGGTCGTGCAGGGCGCGATTGAGCCAGCCGTCTTCGGTTACTTTCACGCCGGGCGTGCCGGATTCCATGTAATCCTGCGCATCGAAGTGGGAGCGTGTCGGGTCGGGAGAGCCGGCAGCGTGCACGACGGCGAGGTGCTTCTGCTGCCAAAGCCGCTGAAACGACGACATGGATGGGTGCAGTCCGAAAAAGCCGTCCAGATCGATGACTGATTTCTTGGGAATGTTGATCGTCGGGCGCCCAGCGTAATACGCAGCTTCGCCGTGTGGCACTACGATGTTGAGTCCGTCGGCGGCGCCGCGCTGGAAGAGGACGACGAGACGCTTCGGCCGCGATCCGGAATCGGCTGCGCCATAGGCGGCGCGCGTCAGGAAACTCGGGAGGGCCGCCGTGCCTACGGCTGCCAGGGCGCTGTTGCGAAGAAAAATTCTACGGGTGATGGGCATAGAAAACAGCTCCTAGCTCTTAGCTTCAAGCTGTTAGCTCTTGACCATTAGCAGCCCGTTAAAGATCGGGGGCTAAGAGCTAAAAGCTAACAGCTAAGAGCTTGCATCTCATCTTCTCTGAAACTCCGGCGATCCCAGAATCAATCCTGCGATGGCGGACACGTTTGGTGGACGCGGGTTGTCATCCAGTTTGCGCTGGCTGATTTTTGGATCGTCCAGTTGGTTGCTGATCGTGTCGTGCGTCTGCTTGGAGACATCGCCGGACAGCAGCACATCTTCGAGCGCGGCCAGCGCTTGTTGAGCGTTCTTGGCCTCGGGCGCCAGTTGCGTAGAGTCTACCGAAACGCCGCGAACTTTTCCGCCGGCCAGGCCGAGCGCAAAATTCATCCGGCCCAGCAATGCCGATGAGTTAACCCAGGTGTCGGCTTTCATCGAATAACCGGTTGGGGGCTGCATGCCGTAGGGCATCATGCCGAGGTTGTTGAGCGTGCCGACAAGTTGACGAGCGTCGTCGACCTGCGCTCCGCTGGCGCGCACGGCCGACACAACGAATTCGAGCGGCGTCTTTACTTTGGCGCGGTAGGCTTCCGGCGACCAGAATTCAGGCGAATCGAATATCGTTTTTAGGACTTCACGAATGTCGCCGTGTTTTTTTATGAAAGTCTCGCTCATGCGGTCGACGAGCGCGGGTGGAGGATCGTCGGCAACAAAGCGCATCGCCAGCTTCTGCGAGATGAAGTGCGCGGTCCTGGGATTGCGCGCCAGAAGCCGCAGAACTTCCAGGCCCTCTTTTTCGCCGTTCTCTTTGATCTTGATGGCCGAGCACGGTCTTGGTGCCGGGTTCGTGCATGCGCGGATCGAAGCGGAAGCCGCCGCCTTTTTTTGGTTGGTCGATGGTCCATCCGGTAAAAACCTTGGCGACTTCGGTCACATCTTTCTGCGTGTAACCGCCGTTCACGCTGAGGGTGTGCAGTTCCATGAGCTCGCGGCCATAGTTTTCGTTCAGTCCGGAGGGCGCTTTGCCCTTTGTTTTCACCGGATGATTTTGGGGGCGCCGGCTGCGGCCCTGGCGATTGCGAGTTGCAATACCTAACCCCACTGCCGAATCCGGGCCCACGCTCAGCCAGTTGTCGAGATAAAACAGCATGGCGGGACTCTGGGCGGTGGCGATCAGCAGGTCTTCAAATTTTCCGAGCGAGTGCGGACGAATGACATCGCGCTCGTAGCTGGTCAGGAGAATGCGGTCAACGCCCTTGTTGACGAACACGTTGAAGTGGTTAAACCAGAAGTCGGTCATCACTTCGTCGAGCTGGCGTTCACTGTAGATGGCGCGCAGCAACTTGGCCTGCATCAGTTCGCCAACTACGACGCGCTCGGGCCCCTTCAGCGAAATGAGAGTTTCCTTTTGCTGTGCAGTCATGCCTTCCGCGAGGGCGTCGGCTCTATTGCCGTTCATGTCCGAGATGAGCGCGAACTGGTCATCGGCCGGCATCGTCAGGATTTCTTTCAAGCGCTGATCGGCGGGCAGTTCGAGGAGTTCCTGGATTTTGCGATTGGCAGAGCGGCGGTTTTCCTGGCGACGATCGCGCTGCGAATCGCCCGCCATGCTTGTTCTCGCCGTCCGCTGAGACCATCGCTGGGTCTTCGGCCGAGTCCTTGACGCTTTCTTCTTTGCGATCCTTCTTGTCTTGATAGCGCTGCAACTGCATTTCGTAGACCGCGCGTTTCGTCGGATCGCTGGGCAAACTGGCCTTGCCGTTTGCCACCCGGCGGATCAACTGGTTGGGCGGAAAATTCTCGACCAGTTCCTTTGTGTCCATGCGCAGGGTGCGGAACGGCGCGAGCCGAGCTTCGAGCGCGGAGTCGTCAATTCGTTCGGGATGAAGTTGCAGGTCGATCCACTTGTCAACGCCGATCTGCATGACGCGCTGCACGTCGCCGGGCCGGGGGCCAAACGTCAAACGGTTGAGCGCGTGGATCGCGCGCTTCTGCTCGTCCATTGCACCCGCAGGGTTGTCTTTCTTTTTCGCGGGGGCGAATGGCGTGCTCAATCCGGCAATGAGGAGCACGCCGACGGCGAGATGGCGGCTGTGAAAGGGCATTCCAGTCCTCAGTAAGATGAACCCAGTCTACGGGAAAAGTTGCAGCTGGAGGTCAGTCGGGAGGAGGACGGTTTAGCGTTTCAGTTGCGCGACGTACGCGTTCCCGCTTTGTCCCTTGCGGGCAGCGCTTTCAATGAATTTCAGGAATTCGCGGAGATGTTCCTTCTCCATTAATTCTGCCTCGGAGAACTTCACGCGGACGCCAAACGAGGGCGCGCTGCGGGTGACGACTCCGGTCAGGATCACGCCTTTGACCCAGATCTTGCCGTTGGCAACCCACAGCCCGATCTCGACGCTTCGGCCGGGGGGGATTGGCGTTGCGGTCTCGACGAAGGCTCCGCCGCGGCCCACGTTGGAAAGGTTGCCCCAGACCGGTTCTGCCACGCCTTCAATGTGAAGTTCGACGGCGACAAAGCACTTGATACGGGCAAAGCGGCGGCGGTCCTGCGCCGTCTGGGCGGCAAAGAGATCGGGCTCAAAAGGTGGCGTGGATGCAATCGGCTCGGGATGCGGCAAGGCGGCGGTTTTTACTTGCGCCGCCACCGCATTTCCGCTGGCGGTGGCTGCGGCGGCGCGCGCATTCACAGCCGCGTCTTTAATTTCGCGCATGGCCGTGAGTAACGCCTGTTCACGCTTTTCCGGAGACACTTCGCGGTAGGTCTGGAGCAGCTTGCCGAGATGGCTCACCAGATCGGGATCGGTCAGCAGTCGCGTCCAATCCGACCCTTTCGCGGGAGCGTCTTTCGTCGAACTTGTCATGCGGGACGGCTTACCTCACGCAGTTTTTTGGCGCACCTAGGGGAATCGCTTGCTCCTCTAAGATGTTACGGAGGGCGAAGGTTACGCAAGTGACCAAGGTCACGCGCGGGCCGTTCCAGGTCACCGATTACCACCCACTACGAGGCACGGAGTCACGGAAAAGAGCAGGCTGAGGGCTGCGATCCGCAATCGGGAACTACCATTTCGATCCATAGACTCCGGGAGGTTTTCCACGTGACTCCGTGTCTCGGTGGTGATTAACGCTTTCACGTCGCAAGCAGAGTGACTTACGCCACAATTTGCATCGTTTTGCGCGAAAGTAGCGTCCAAGCGATAATGTTTCGGTTTCCGCCGAGCCAGGTTTGATCGAGACCCTTCCAGATCGCGCCCTCCCGCGACGAGCATTCCGTACGCTCCTATTCCTGCTTAGTGTCGTTGGCGGTTTCGGGCCTCTTTGTTTCGGGCAGACTTCGACGGTCGGTGTGCCACAGACTTCCGCGCAGAATCCTGTGTTTGGCAGCGTCGCTGACGAGAAGCCGACGGCTGGTGTGCTGCCGCTTACCTTTCGCGAGGCCATTGAGCGGGCCCTGCGGCATAATCTTGCGGGTCTTTTGTCGGAGTACAACACGACGGCGGCGCGCGGGGAAAAGTGGAAACAGCTTAGCGAATTGCTGCCGAACGCGAACGCCGCGGTTACTGAAGTCGCGCTGAAGCAGAGTCTGGAAGCGCAAGGGTTGCGCGGCCAGGTTGCTCCCGGGGTGACGTTCCCCAGGGTGATCGGGCCGTTCTCCTACTTCGACGCTCGCGCTTCCGTTACGCAAAAGTTATTCGACTGGAAAGCGATCCAGCAGTACCGCGCTTCGACGCACAGCGAAACGGTGGCGCAACTCAACTTGAAGGATGCGCGCGAGCTGGTGGTGCTGGCGACAGGTAACGTCTATCTTCAAGCCATTGCCGAAGCCGCTCGAGTAGAGACGGCGCAAGCCCAGGTTGAAACGGCGGACGCGCTCTACAAAAAGGCGGTCGCGGAGTTCGAGGCGGGCACGATTCCGGCGATTGACTCGCTGCGGGCGCAAGTGCAGTTTCAGACGCGGAAACAGCAACTCATTTCCGCCAGGAATGAGTTTGCCAAGCAGAAGCTGGTGGTGGCGCGCGTGATTGGGCTGGCTCCCGGACAGGAATTCGAACTGGCCGACAAATCTCCGTACGAGCCGTTTCCGATTCCCGATCTCGCCACCAGTCTCCAGCGGGCGTACTCGCTTCGTTCCGACTACAAGGCGGCGCAGGAGCGTCTGTTCGCCGCGCAGTTGGAGCACAGCGCCGCTATCGCAGGATATTTTCCGACCCTTGGCGTCGCGGCCGACTACGGCGAAATCGGTCCCGCTCCGGGCAGTATCCTGCCTACGTTTCACGTGGCGGGCAACTTGAATATTCCGATTTTTCAGGGAGGGAAAGTCCACAGTGATGTCCTGAAAGCGGACGCCTCACTTCGCGAGGCGCAGGCGCAACTGGCGGACGTGCGCGGGCAGATCGATCAGGATGTTCGCAACGCGCTGCTCGATCTGCAGTCGTCGGCAGATCAGGTGGAGGTTGCGCAAAGTTCCGTGAATCTGGCGGAAGAAGCGTTGACGCAGTCGCGCGATCGGTTCTTCGCGGGCGTCACGGACAATCTCGAAGTTGTGCAGGCCCAGGAAGCCGCCGCAACCGCGCACGAGGAACTGATTTCCAGTCTCTATCAGCACAATCTGTCCAAGGTTTCTTTCGCACGGGCGATCGGACGTGCCGAAGAGGGGGTCCTGGAATACTTGAGAGGAAAGTAGCTATGGAACAGACCACTGCTGCCGGACCCGATCCGAAACCGGAATCGCATCCCGCACCGCCACCGCCGCAGGACACCGAAGCCAAATACCGTCGCCGGGTCGCACTGCTGGGGAGTCCTCGCGCCAAGACGGTGTTCATCGTCACAGTGATCGTTCTCCTGGTGGGCGGGTTTTTCCTCTGGCGTTACTTCACCAGTTACGAGTCCACAGATGACGCTCAAATCGACGGCCACATCAATTCCGTGAGTGCGCGCGTCAATGGGCACGTTGTCAAACTTAACGTCGAAGACAATCAGTACGTCGAGAAGGGAACTCTGCTGGTGGAGATCGATCCGACCGATTACCAGGTTGCGGTGGATCGGGCGCGCGCAGACTACGCCGATGCGCAGGCGCAGGCGTCGGCGGCGGGAATCAATATTCCAGTCACCGACGTGAGCACGTCGAGCCAGGTGGCATCGGCGCAGGCGAACGTGGCGAATACGAAATCGGGAATCGCCGCGGCCCGGCAGCAATTGGACGCAGCCGAGGCTCAGGTCGCGGAGGCGGAAGCCAACGATGCGAAGGCACAGAGCGACCTCGTGCGCTACAAGCAGTTGATCGACAAGCAGGAAATCTCGAAGCAGCAATACGACGCAGCAGTTGCGGCGGCCAAGTCGGGGACGGCGAATGTCGCAGCAGCCAAGTCGGCGGCAGCGGCAGCCGCCGCACAGGTGGAGCAGGCGCAGAGCAAAATCGCCCAGGCGGAAGCGGATCTGAGAACCGCTCAAACGGCACCGCAGACGATGCGGGTCATCCGGGCGCGGGCCGCCTCCGCGCAGGCCGTTGCCGAACGCAAGCGGGCCGAATTGCAACAGGCGGAATTGAATCTGCAATACACAAAGATCGTGGCTCCGGTTACTGGAGCTGTTACCGGGCGCACGGTTGAGGTCGGACAAAATGTCCAGGTCGGCGCGGAAATGATGAAGATTATTCCGCTGGAAGATATCTGGATTACGGCGAATTTCAAGGAGACACAGCTCCGGGAAATGAAAGCGGGCCAGCACAGCACGATCGATGTCGACGCCAACGGGAAGAGCTACAAAGGCCACGTCGATTCCATCGCGGGCGCGAGCGGCGCGCGTTTCAGCCTGCTGCCGCCGGAGAACGCCACGGGAAACTACGTCAAGGTGGTGCAGAGAATTCCGGTGAAGATCGTCCTAGAACCGGGCGAGACCAAGGCGCACGATTTGCGGCCCGGCATGTCGGTCACTCCTAAAGTCTGGATTCGCTGATGGCAGCGGCTTCCATCCCCATGAACGGCATCGCGGCTCCACGGCCGGCGGTGAATCCTTGGATCATCGCGCTGGCGGTGACGCTGGCCACGTTCATGGAGGTGCTCGACACCAGCATTGCCAACGTGGCGTTGCCGCATATCGCTGGAAGTCTGTCGGCGGGGCAGGACGAAAGCACCTGGGTGCTGACTTCCTACCTGGTTTCGAACGCGATTGTCCTGCCGCTCAGTGGATGGCTCTCTTCGATCATGGGCCGCAAACGCTTTTACATGAGCTGCGTGGCGTTGTTCACGATCAGTTCGGCGCTCTGCGGACTCGCACCCAATCTGCCGATGCTCATTCTCTTTCGGGTCATGCAAGGCGCCGGTGGAGGGGGTTTGCAGCCGAGCGAACAAGCGATTCTTGCAGACACCTTCGCTCCCGCAAAACGCGGGATGGCGTTTGCGGTTTATGGCGCGGCGGTGGTCGTCGCGCCGGCCGTTGGTCCCACGTTGGGAGGATGGATTACCGACAACTTCAGTTGGCGCTGGATTTTCTTCGTCAACATTCCCGTGGGCATCCTGTCACTGCTGCTGACTTCGCGCCTGGTTTATGATCCGCCGGAATTTCTCCGCCGCAAACTGAAAGACACGCGAATCGATTACATGGGCCTGGGCCTGATTGCGGTGGGGCTGGGGGCGCTGCAAATCGTCCTCGACAAGGGACAACGCGATGACTGGTTCGAATCGCGCTTCATCCTGACTCTGACTCTGATTTCGGCCGGCGCACTGCTCTTTGCCGTTTTCTGGGAATGGCGGCACAAGGACCCGATTGTTGACCTGCATCTTTTCAGTAACCGTACATTTGCCACTGCCAATTTCCTGATGTTCATGCTGGGCTTCGCTTTGCTGGGCAGCACTTTGCTGATCCCTCTCTTTGCTCAGACTTTGCTGGGATATACGGCGGAAACGGCGGGCCTGGCGTTGTCTCCTGGCGGTTTTACGATTCTGTGTCTGCTGCCGCTGGTTGCGTTTCTGCTATCGCGTTATGACGGCCGCTACCTGATTGCCTTCGGCCTGACTACGCTCTCGCTGGCGCTGTTTCACATGACCCGATTCGATCTCGACGTGGACTTCAAGACCGTGATGATCGCGCGCTGTTTCCAGGGAGCCGGACTCGCATTCTTGTTCGTCCCCATTAACACGGCGGCTTATTCCAACCTTCCACCGGGAAAGAACAATGCCGCGTCCGGACTGATGAATCTGGCTCGCAATATTGGGGGCAGTGTGGGGATTTCGTTTGTGACGACCTTGCTGGCGCGGCGGACTCAGTTTCATCAAGTGCGACTTTCGGAAAATTTGGGCGCGGGCAGCGCCCCGCTGGATAGTGCGCTGCGGGGATTCACGGCGAAGTTCATGCAAGGCGGTTTAGACGCTGCCACCGCCGCACAAAAGGCTTATGCTATGGTACAGGCGAATGTGATCCGGCAAGCCACCATGCTGGCGTATGTAGACTGCTTCTGGCTGCTGGGAGCGGTCATTCTTTGTCTCGTTCCGGTGGTCTTCGTGATGAAGAAGCCCAAGGCAGGTGGACCGATGGCGGCGCACTAAGCGAGGGAGGTTGCGATGTTTCGCATCATCACTTTGGAAAGAGAATTCGGTTGCGGCTGCGCCTTTATCGGTTCGGAACTGGCGCGCCAGCTGGGATGGAAGCTCTGGGATCAGAATCTTACCTGCGAAATTGCGCGCCGCGCTCACGTCGCCGAGTCGGAAGTTGCCCAATGTGAAGAGCGCGTGGATAGTCTGCTTTACCGGTTCGCCAAGACCTTCTGGCGCGGCAGTTATGAACGCAGTCTCCCGCTGGCAGGTTCAACTGCCTTCGATACCGATCGCATGATTACCATCATGGAAGAGATCATGCGCAACATTGCGGAGGAAGGGAATGCGGTGGTGGTCGGCCGCGGCGCTCCATTTTTTATGCGCGGGCGCTCCGATACTTTCAGTGTTTTTACTTACGCTCCGTACGAAGAAAAGATGCGCCGACTCCTGAAGATGGACAAAAGCCGCGAAGAAGCGGAAGAGCTGCTGGAGTCGGTCGACAAGGAGCGCATCGCGTTCGTCAAGCATTACTTCAACGCGGACTGGCCGTCGCGTAGCCTCTATCACCTGATGATTAACACCAGCATGGGCGATGAGCGGGTGATTTCGACCATTCTCGATACCATGCACGCGCTGGAGTCGAGCACTTCGGAACAGCAGATGAGCGCCATCCGTTAGCTTTGCCGCTGTCCGTTTACCCGCTTTGCCTGTGGCCGTATTCCCATCTTTGCGCTGACCTCACGGACCACTTTCGCGCGACCACATCCCTGCCTGTCCACCTGACCGTGTGCTGAACTTCCGGGAGCACCTATGGGACGTATCCCAAAAATCAGTTCGCCAATATGCTTGCCGCAATTCCGGTCGCGATTTGACCGCTTGGGGTGGAACCGATGGTCACAACCTCGCACAAGCGAATCCGTCTGAGCCTGGTACTTCTGCTCGGCCTGTCCGTCTCGGTTCTCGCGGGTTGCGGAATCATTCAGGGAGAGCACTCGAGCGGCCCCAGCGTAATCGTATCCCCTGCCAGCGCCAACGTGCGCGCGGGGGAGACGATGCAGTTCAGCGCGGAAGTGACTGGTGGAGGAGCTATCGCCGTGGCCCAGGCGCCGTCGGTCCGTCGCTTGGAGCTTGTTGCCGACGAGCGCCGGAACGCCGGCAAGCCGAAAGCCCAGACCAGCGCCGGTTCGGAAGTCTCGTGGGCGGTGAATGGCATCCCTGGCGGCAATGCCACGGTGGGAACGATCAGTACCAAGGGACTCTACACCGCACCCGCCACGCTGCCCGATCCAGCCAGCGTGCAGATTACGGCCACGAGCACCACGGAAGCGATGGCTTCCGGCGACGCTTCGGTTGCGCTGCAGAATCCCATTCCTGTCGTGCAGACGGCGCAGCCTGATCCAGTTACGGTGGGAACCTACACGCTGACGGTGAACGGATCGAAGTTCGTGAAGGGCGCGCAGGTCGTGTGGAACAGCACGATGCTGACAACGACCTTTGTTTCCGCGACGAAGCTCACGGCCACGGGGACGGCGGTCCAGGCCGATGTCGGGAAAGTGCAGATCACGGTCAAGAATCCGGATCCGGGAGCGGTCGCGTCCACGACGGCGTACACGCTGACGGTTAATCCGCCGCTGAATGTGCAAGTGAAGGTTGCTCCCACCACCGCTCAGATTCGAGTCAAGGCGACGCAGCAATTTTCGGCGACGGTTACGGGCACATCCAACACGGCGGTGACGTGGTCGGTGAACAACGTGACCGGCGGAAACGCTTCGCTCGGCACGGTCAGTTCCACGGGCCTGTACACGGCGCCGGCGAGTACGCCGAATCCGAATCCGGTGAACGTCAGTGCGATCAGTGTCGCCGACACTCGCGCCATGGCGTCCGGCGCAGCCACGATTCTGAATCCGGTGCCCGTGCTGAGCGCGATCTCACCGCAGACAGTCAACGTCGGCAATTTCACTCTGACTGCAACCGGCTCGAATTTCGTGAACGGCGCGGTGGTTGTATTCGGCGGACAGTTCCTTACCACTAAATTCAATAGCTCCACGCAACTTACTGCCTCGGGCACGGCCACCGATCAGCAGGTGGGCACGGTCCAGGTAGCGGTGCAGAATCCGAATCCGGGTTCCACCACTTCCAATTCGCTGCCGGTGCAAGTGTCCTCGGCGGGGAACCAGGTGGACGCCGCCACGGCCGCGCGCTTTCTGGAGCAATCCAGTTGGGGCCCGACGCCAGCTACCATCGCGCAGGTGCAACAGGCGGGTCTGAAAGGCTTTTTGGCGCAGCAGTTCAACGCTCCTTCCACCACCTATCAGACTCCCGGCACGAACGACGACCTGCGCTTCGTGCAGAAACAATTCTTTGTGAGCGCGGCGCAAGGGCAAGACCAACTTCGCCAGCGTGTTGCCTTCGCATTGAACGAGATCATGGTTGTCTCCGCTCGCAAGATCGGCGACCCGAGCGCTTTCTCGCTGTGGATGAACATGATGCAGAAAGACGCCTTGGGGAACTTCTCGACGTTGCTCAAGGACGTGACGCTCAGTCCGGCCATGGGCAACTATCTCGACATCGCCAACAACGACGGCTGCAACAGTTGCGCTCCGAACGAGAACTACGCTCGCGAGGTGATGCAGTTGTTCACCATCGGACTCGTGCAGTTGAATCCCGACGGCACGCCACAACTGGACGGCTCGGGCAATCCCATCCCGACTTACACACAGGACACGATCGAAGGCTTTTCGCACACCTTTACGGGATGGTCGTATCCTCCCAAGCCGGGGCAGAGCGCGAAGTTCTATTCCGATCAGTACTACAGCGGTCCCATGCTCCCCTTCGACAATCATCACGACAAGGGAGCGAAGCTGCTGCTGAATGACGTCACCATTCCCGCGGGCGGGACGGCGCAGGCCGATCTCGACGCGGCACTGGCGAATATCTTCAACCATCCGAACGTCGGGCCGTTCATCTCGAAGCAGTTGATCCAAAAGTTGGTGATGAGCAATCCCAGCCCCGACTATGTTTCGCGGATTACACAAGTGTTCAATGACAACGGCAGCGGAGTTCGCGGAGATCTGAAAGCGGTGGTCAGTGCGATCCTGCTGGACCCGGAGGCGCGCCGCGGAGACGATGCGTCGCAAGTGCAGTCCAGCGACGGCCACTTGAAAGAACCGCTGCTGCACATGATGAGCATGCTGCGCGCGCTCAACGCGACTACCGACGGCGACAACCTCATGTACTACGCCAGCGACATGCGACAGGAGCCGTTCAACTCGACCACGGTGTTCAATTTCTATCCGCCGAATTTTGTGATTCCGGGTACACAGTTGCTGGGTCCGGAATTCAAGATCCTGAACACCAGCACAACAATTTCGCGAATCAACTTCCTGAACGACCTGGTCTACGGCAGCGTCGGCACGAACACGAAAACGGATATTTCCGGCTACGTGGCAGTGGCGGGCGATGTCAACAAGTTGCTCGACATGGTTTCCAGCGTGATGCTGCACGGGCAGATGTCGGACAGCATGCACAGCACGCTGGTGAGCACGCTCTCGTCCATCTCCGACACGAAACGTCGCGCGAAAGCGGCACTTTACCTGGTGGGCGGTTCGTCCCAGGCGCAGGTTCAACATTGATTTCGATGGAATCAGCAACCGGAGGAACTATGCCCAGAAGAATGTCGCGACGCGATTTCCTGCACAAGACGTGCTGCACGGCCGCGGCCGGAGTGGCAGTTGCCAGCTTCAGCCGTCTCGGCCTGATCAATGCCATGGCGCAGACCGGCCCGGACTACAAGGCGCTGGTATGTGTGTTCATGTTCGGTGGCAATGATGCCAACAATCTGATTGTTCCTCTCAACAGCTCCGACTATGCCAATTACGCGAAGATCCGTGCAGGACTCGCGCTGGCGCAGGGGAATCTATTGCCGGTGACGCCGCCGTCGATCGGCCAGCCATTTGGATTTCATCCCAAGCTGGCGGAGATGCGGACGCTGTTCAACCAGGGTCAAGTCGCATTGCTGGCGAACGTGGGCACGCTGATTCGTCCTACGACGCGCGACCAGTACCAGCGCCGGCAGGTAGCAGTTCCGGAAAATCTCTATTCCCACTCCGACCAGCAGCAGCAGATGCAGACCGCGACGCTCGACAAGTTTGCCGAGGTGGGATGGGGAGGCCGGCTGGCCGACAAAATTCAATCGCAGTTCGGCGGAAGTTTTCCGGTCGTGATCTCGCTCGCCGGCAGCAACGTGTTTGCCGAAGGACTGGTGGTACGTCCGATCGAGTCCAGTGGAGATCCCACGCGGCTGCTCTCCGGCTTCAACGGTTCCAACGAGGATAACGCACGCTTTTCGGCGTTGCAGAACCTGTTAACGTTTGACACGGGGCTGTCGCTGATTCAGTCCGCGAGCACGACCACTTCGAACGCGGTGCAGGACAGCCAGACGCTTGCAGCCGCGTTGGCGCAGGGTCGCCGCTGGCGACGGTCTTTCCTAATACCAACCTCGGGAACCAGTTGAAACAGGTCGCGCGAATCATTCAGGTGCGGTCGGCACTGGGATTGTCGCGGCAGATATTCTTCGTTTCCATCGACGGCTTCGACACGCACGAAGGCCAGTTGCCACAGCAGGACAGTCTGTTCCAGAACCTCAGCCAATCCATGAATGCGTTCTATCAGGCGACGCTGGAACTGGGCGTTGGTCCGCAGGTCACTACTTTCACGATGTCGGATTTCAGCCGCACCTTCGCGCCGGACAGCACGGCTGGCACCGACCATGCCTGGGGAAGCCATCATCTCATCGCAGGCGGAGCCGTGGCGGGCGGCGATTTCTACGGCAAGTTCCCCACGCAGGTGCTGAGCGGTCCGGATGATGCCAGCGACGAGGGCCGCTGGATTCCGACCACTTCTCTCGACCAGTATGGCGCAACGCTGGCGCAGTGGTTCGGAGTGCAGGCAGCGGATTTGCCCTCGATTTTTCCGAACCTGCCGAACTTCAGCAACCCGACACTGAATTTTGTGAGCGCCGGCGCGCAGGGACGAATTGCCCGAGGGTAGCGCCGGCAACTTGCCCGGCTGTCGTGGCGGCGCCCCGGCCGCCACGAGGGTCGGGACGGGATTCCGCTACGCCCGAGACGTGCTACTGCGGCTTTTTCTTTTTGCCGAAGAGCCCGGTGATTGCGCCCAGGGGATTGCTTTCATCCCCGGTTTGTTTCTTGAGGAGGCCTTTGAGTTGGTTTCCAGCCAGGCCTTTCATATCTGGCTTGAATTTGGGATTGGACATCGTGCCTTGAATGAGAAGAGGAATGGCGCCGGTTCCTTTGCCGCCCAATCCCGCTAACGTCGACAGGCCGGTAACCGCGCTGCCGTTGAGATTCGCGGTCATATTGAAGTTCAGATCTCCGGCTGGGCTGACCGTGCCTGCGCCGGTGGCGGTGCCGAGCGATGGTACGGCGATGTCGAGTTTGTCGAGCCGCGTGCCTTCCGGGGCGACGCGGACGTCGGAACTCAGGTTTTGAATGCTGGTATCGTTGTCGGTTTTGAGACCCGCCAGGGCCGAGGCAGCTTCCATTTTGGAGCCTACATTGAAGCCCGCGAGTTTTGCGTTGCTCAGCTTGATGGAGCCGGTGGTGACCAGCTTGTCGATGGGGCCGACAGAATCGAGATTGAGGGAAACGGTTCCGCCTTTGAGTTGCGAACCTGACGGCAAGACAACGCCCACCGCCGGAAGGACGGCTTCGAGTTCGTCGACAGGCATATTCTGGCCAACGAGTTTGGTGTGGATGGAGGTCGTTTCGCCTCGGGTTTCGTAGGTTCCGGTCAGATTGGCGGTAGCCTTTCCAAGCGCGATGTCGCCTTGCACGATTCGTCCCGTCTCCGACTGGAGATTGTGTTCGATCGCGTACTTCACTTCAATCGGTCGCCCCGAAGGCCCGCCGATGGGGCGCAGGCGAAGGCTAGTGGCTTTCACCGTCCCGTTGGTTTTGGCGATGTGGCCGTCGGAGGTGATAGAGCCGTCGAAGTCAGCGAATCCGCTGATGCCGGAGGCGGGATCGACCATCGCCGATTGGGAAAGGTCGAGTTTCTCGATGTTCAACTTTGCTTGCAGGGGTGAGAGCGAAACGTCGCTGGAGTTGAGCGGGCCCAGCTTGCCGTCGAGTTTAAGGCTGCCGCCGCCTGGAAGACGCAATGAAGCCGTCACGGGGAACGCGCTGCCAAAACTGAAATTCCGCAGGGTAACGTCGACTTTGTCATACACAATCGGCTTGCGCTTGGAGGGAATCGAGCCGAAGGTAATTTTCCCATTGCTC
This sequence comes from uncultured Acidobacteriota bacterium, assembly GCA_963799305.1. Classification (GTDB taxonomy): domain Bacteria; phylum Acidobacteriota; class Terriglobia; order Terriglobales; family Acidobacteriaceae; genus Acidiflorens. The sequence continues at coordinate 641,990 of CAWCWX010000015.1, forward strand.
AATTCGAGCTTGCCGACATTCAGATTGTTTGTGTCTGAGGATTTTTCCGCGGGCTTGCTCTTGTCGGAATTGAAGAGCGAAGAGAAATTCCAGCGGCCGTCCTGGTTGCGCAGAAGGACGATTTCGGGTTCGTCGATCACTAGCTCGGTGACGTTGAGTTGCTTGTGGAAGATCAGGGGAAGCAACTCCACACCGACTCTGAGTGACTTGGCTTTGATGAACGGAGCGTTGCTGAATTTGGGATCGTCCGCGATGGAAAGTTGGTCTGCGCCGACTCCTCCGGAAAGGATGCTGAGACTGAGGTTCCCGACTTTTACCTGGCGCCCCAATGTTTCACTCAACTGGGACTCAATTTGCGGACGAAAGCTATTGACATTGATCAGAAACGGAAGAGCGATCGCGGCCACGATGAGCACGACAAAAATCACGGCGATCACTTTGAGAGCGGTCTTCATGGCGATTCCTCCTCCAGGCGGGACAGGACGGGACAAAATGCAGGACGATAAAGGCTTCGCCAGTCTATCAGAATCTTCTCGATGTAAGATAAGCGGGAGGCTCCCTTGACCGCGCATTCGGCAGCATCTGATTTGTATCCTCCGATGCAACAAGAGATCGTGCGGTTGGCGCAGTTGCCGGAAGTGCGCTCGGCGTTCTCCTGGTTTCGCGCGCACGAATCTCAACTCTCCGAATATCAGATGGAAGTGGCGCGGATCGCGGCTCCGCCGTTTGGCGAAGCCGCCCGCAGCGCCTGGCTTGCGGATCGTTTTCGCGAGATCGGCCTCAGCGACGTTGAAGTTGACGAAGTGGGCAACGTGTTCGCGCTCCATCCGGGATACGGCAGCAGGTACGTCGCCCTCAGCGCTCACATAGATACGGTGTTTCCGGCCACGACTCCGCTGAACATCCGGCAGCAGGGAACGAAATTGTATGGGCCGGGAGTGTCCGACAATGGCGCCGGCATTGCCGCGCTGCTGGGTATCGCCCACGCGCTGCAAGCCTCGCGAACTCCGCATGCGCTGCCATTTGTGTTCATCGGAAATGTCGGCGAAGAAGGCGAAGGCGATCTGCGGGGGATGCGGCACGTCTTCGCGACGCCGCGCTGGAATAGCGCGATTGCTTACAGCATCGTGGTGGACGGAGCGGGATCCGATACGGTGGTGGCGGAGGCGCTCGGCAGCCGGCGCTTTGAGGTAATCGTGCGCGGTCCGGGCGGACACTCGTGGAGCGATTTTGGCTCGCCCAATCCGATTATCGTGCTGGCGCGCGCCATCGATCTTTTTAACGAGACGCCAGTCCCGGCTTCGCCCAAGACGACGTTCAACGTAGGAGTGATCCGCGGCGGGACCTCGGTGAATTCCATCCCCGAATCGGCCAGCATGCGGGTCGACTTGCGGTCAACATCCATGGGGGAAATCGACCGGCTGGAAGACGCGTTGCGACTGGCGTTGGAGAGAGCTGTCAAGTCGGAGAACGAGACGGCCGCTCTACACACGGCGAAGAAGCCGCAGTCGGTGCAAAGTGAAGTGGTGGAGATCGGCAACCGGCCGGCCGGGGAGTTGGCGCAGGACGCGCGCGTCCTGAAGGTGATCCGCGCGGTGGATGCGCATCTGGGGAATGCCGCGCAGGTGCAGCGGGCTTCAACCGACGCAAATGTCCCACTCTCGCTCGGCCGTGAGGCCATTGCCATCGGGGGCGGGGGCTCGGGGGGTGGCGCGCACACGTTGCAAGAATGGTTCGACAGTAACGGAAGAGACCTCGGACTGAAGCGCATTCTGCTTACAATGCTGGCACTGGCCGGAAGTGGGGAATAATGCGAATCACACTGATCGTGGCTCTGAGCTTGGCCCCGAGCCTGTTTGCCCAGAACGCGCCGGAGAAGCCCAAGGCCGACATCATCTTCACGCACGGAAATATCTACACCGGTAGTGTGGACCCAACGTCGCTGGTGGCGGGAAAGCGGGCGGAGGCTATTGCCGTCCGCGGCGATCTTGTTCTGGCGGTCGGAACTCGCGATGAAGTTTTGAAAACCAAAGGTCCGGATACGAAAATCGTGGACTTGGGCGGGCATTTTGTAATGCCCGGATTCAATGACGCGCACGTGCATCTTGCCGCCGCGGGGCAACAAAAGCGCACTGTGAATCTGATGGGCGTGAAAACGCTGGATGAGTTCCGCGAACGCGTCCAGGCCGCAGTGGAAAAAGCGGAACCGGGTGCCTGGATCGTGGGCGCGGGATGGGACGAGACGCTTTGGCCGGTGAAGGTGCTGCCCACACGCTGGGATCTTGATGAAGTGAGTTCGGGGCATCCCATTTACCTGGATCGAGTGGATGGACACATTGGCGTGGCCAATACTCGCGCCTTGCAGCTTGCCAGCATCACGGTCGCCAGCAAGCAGCCGGAAGGCGGCAAGATCGATCGTGATGAGGCGGGAACGCCGAACGGAATTTTGCGGGAGACGGCCCGCGACGCCATCCGAGCGGTCATCCCCAAGCCTGACCATGACGATCGCCGGGCGGCGATCGAGGCCGCGCTCGCTGATCTGGCCAGCCATGGCGTCACGTCCGCGCAGGACAATTCCACTTGGGAAGATTTTCAAATTTACGAAGAGCTGGAAAAAGCGGGCAAGCTGACAGCGCGGATTTCGGAATGGCTGCCGTTTGACGACACTGTCGAGAACCTCAACAAGAAACGTGATTCGCACCCGGCTTCGGACAACATGCTGCACACCGGCATGTTGAAGGGTTTCATGGACGGTTCGCTGGGATCGAAGACGGCGGCGTTGCTGGCTCCGTACAACGACGATCCCAAAAATTCCGGTCTGCCCCAATACGATCCCGACAAACTCAATGCGATGACGAAAGAGCGGGTGCTGGCGGGATATCAGATTGGCTTTCACGCCATCGGCGACAAAGGCGTGCAGATGGCGCTCGACGCCTTCGCGGAAGCCGAGAAAGCGGCCAAGGATGGCAAAGTGAAGGCCGCGGACGGCGGCACGGACTATCGCCTTCGCATCGAACACGCACAGGTGACCACGCCTCTGGAGATCGTTCGGTTCAAGCAATTGAAGGTCATCGCCTCCATGCAGCCCAGCCATCTGCTGACCGATATGAACTGGGCCGAGTCGCGCCTGGGCCCGCAGCGGGCGGCACACTCCTACGCCTGGGCCGAGTTCCTGAAGCGCGGCGTTCTCCTGGCGTTCGGGACAGATTACCCGGTTGAGCCGGCGACTCCATTTCGCGGTCTCTATGCCGCCATCACGCGGCAAAGCGAGAACGGGAAAAAGAGTTATTATCCAGACCAGAAAATCGGTATCGAAGAAGCCATCGCCGCCTACACCACCGGCTCGGCTTACGCAGAGTTCGCCGAGAAGCAGAAGGGGAAACTGGAACCGGGGATGCTCGCCGACCTCGTCGTTCTCGACCGTGACATCACGTCCGTCCTGCCGGCGAAGGTCCTCGAAACCCAGGTCCTTCGCACCGTGGTCGGTGGCAATACGGTTTACGAGGCAAGTCAGAAGTGAGAAGTTAGATTGCAGAAGTGAAACCACATCCTTAACTGCGAGGGTTTAAACTTCTTCAATCTGACTTCTGTCTTCTGTATTTCCATGACCTGGAAGGAGCGGGAACGAGCGTTCTACTTCGGTGCCCCGCTGGCGGTGGTTCCGGCTTTGGGTTTCTTGCCTGCCGTCGTGTTCCTGGTAGTGTTTCCGAAAGTCGCACATGCGGCGGTGTTTGCGTGGCTGCTGCTGCCGGTGTTAGCTGCCGCCGGCGGTCTAGGACTTTGGAAACTAGCTTTGGGAGCAGTGCAAAAGCCCTTCAACGTTCTGAACGCGCTCAGCGTGGCATGTTTATTGGTCGTGTTGGTCATCGCCGGCTATACCGGATTGTTCTTGGCGCTGTTTACGTCGAAGCTATAGGAAGGCAGTTCTCGGTTCCCGGTTCTCAGTTCTCAGTTCTCAGTCAAACCCGCCGCTGGCCCTCCTGTCCACTGGAGCATGCTTTTTTGGCCTTTTCTGAGAACTGAGAACCGGGAACTGAAAACTGGTTGTGGCCTGAGAACTTCCTTTAACGCTGGAGGGGTTTTGTGCGTCTAATAGGGGATACTCTTCTTCAGGGGACAGTCTGCGCGAAGGTATAATGCGGTAAGGCAATTATTTTCAGGAGGAAAGCAATGGATTCGCGCGAAAGCGCTTTTTGGGTGCGCTTCAAGTCCAGGCGCTGGGCATACACCCTTACAATTTTGGCAACTTTGAGCGTAGGGATTCTGGTGGGCACGATTGTCTCGTCGGGCGTGAAGGGCAAGGAAGGGCAGAAGTCGTCCGACGCCACTCCGCTGACGATCCCGTCTCCCCAGCAGCTTTCCAACCAGTTTTCGCAGATTTCGAAGCAGCTCGAGCCCAGTGTCGTGAACATCAACACTGAGTCGACGATCAAGAGCCCACGGCGTCGAGGACGCACTCCGCAGGGCGATCCGGGGGATCAGGGGGGCGGCGACGATAACGGCTTTCAGGATTTCTTCGACAAGTTCTTTGGCGGCCAAGGCGCCGATGGCGGCAACATCCGCCAGCGTTCGCTGGGATCGGGCGTGATCGTCGACGGCAAGGGATACATCGTCACCAACCGCCACGTGGTCGAGAAGGCCGACCGCATTCGCGTCAAGTTGCAGGACGAACCGCTGGCCAGTCCCGGTCACGATGCCAAGTTCATTGGCATGGATCAGGAGACCGACCTCGCCGTGATCAAGATCGAGGTGGATCATCCATTGCCGGCCGCTAAACTCGGTAACTCCGACAGCATGGAAGTGGGAGACTGGGTGCTCGCGATCGGAAGTCCCTTCGGATTGCAGGAGACGGTGACCGCCGGGATCGTTTCGGCTAAGGGGCGCAACATCGTCCCCAACCGCCAGTTCCAGTCGTTCATTCAGACCGACGCAGCCATCAATCCCGGCAACTCCGGCGGGCCGCTGGTCAACATGAATGGCGAAGTGATCGGGATCAACACCGCGATTCTTACCGAGACCAGTTCCTACGCAGGCGTGGGTTTTGCGATGCCCTCGAATACTGTGGCGCAGGTTTACAACCAGTTGATTGGACCGGACCACCGCGTGGCCCGTGGCTCGATCGGGATCGAGTTCGCCGCGCAACCAAATCCGGCGATCGCCCGCATTTATGGCGCAGGGCGTAACGGTGTCGAATGTGGTGGCGGGCAGTCCGGCGGAAACAGCCGGACTCAAGATCGGAGACACGATCACTTCCGTCGACAACAAAGACGTCAAGTCCGGCGACGAGTTAGTCGCGGACATTGCCTCGCGCAAGCCCGGCTCCAAGGCCAAGCTCGCGTTTGTTCGTAACGGCAAGAAGCAGGATACGACGGTCACTATCGCAGACCGTTCGAAACTCTTTGCTTCCCGCCTGGGCGACGAAGAGGAAGGCCCGGGCGAAGAAGAGCCCAAGCCGAGTAAGACTGGAGTCACGGTGCAGGCCATCACTCCGGACCTTGCCGATCGTCTCAATATCCCCGCTGGCAAGGGCGTAGTGGTGAAGGACGTCAAGCAGGGATCGTTCGCTGAGGATATCGGTTTGAACCGCGGCGATGTGATCCTCGAAGTCAACAAGAAACCGGTCAACAATGCGGAAGATTTCACCAACATCGAATCTTCGCTAAAGAGTGGGCAGGATGTGGTGTTCCTGGTGCGTCCGCGTGGTTCACGGGCGCAGGATGGGACCATCTTCCTGGCGGGAACACTTCCGTAACAGTACGACACACCGGCGAGACTAGCGCATCACCCCCGTTCGGGAGATGATGGCAGCTAGTCTCGCCGGTTGTCTTTTGGCTGATTAAATATGCGGCCTTCTTCGCAAACTCGGGCTCGCGTGGTGATGGCGTTGTGCGGATTGCTCTGTCTGGCTTCCGCGGGGGCGACTACCGATCCGGCAGATCCGGCTTCCAAGAAAAACTAAGACCGCGAGTGCATCCAGTTCGAAATCGACCACCCACAAGAAGCACTCCGCGGAAAAAAACTAAAGGCAAGAGTTCCAAGACGCGCGGCCAGAAGACGATTGAATCCGAACGCGCACGCAACAGATCCAGGAGGCCCTGATTCGCACCCACTATCTCCAGGGGCAGCCTTCGGGAAAATGGGACGACGCCACACAGGCGGCACTCCGGCATTATCAGGCCGATCAGGGATGGCAGTCTAAAACGGTCCCCGATTCACGCGCTCTGATTAAACTCGGTCTGGGACCGAGTCACGATCACCTGCTCAATCCGGAAACCGCGATGACAACGCTGCCCGCGGCCCATGCTCACGCGTCCGCGAAGCCCGTCACGGCTGATCCTCCAGCGCAACCCGCGCCCTCTACTGACGCTACTCCTCAGCAGTGAAAAATACGGCAGTTGCCTGATTTTCCTCCTTCGTTTGCCCGCATGAGCCAATTCCTTCCTGTTTTTCACATGTATGAATAGCGGCCGTTTCCCCCGGTTCTTCCCAGAGCCGTCCGCCCTTTAAGGAGGACCTATGTCCAACACCCGCCGTTTGTCCCCGCGATTCTCGATGTTCGGCGCTTTTGGCGTTCGTGCTGAGCCTTGCCCCCACCACCGTTCAATCCCAAACTTACACCGACATCCACGATTTCAATGCGCGGTGGAAGGATGCCGCCGTCAGTACCCGGAGCTACCTGGCTCAGGGCCGGGACGGAAATCTGTACGGGACGACTGACGCGGTGGGACGGAGGGCATGGGCACAGTCTTCAAGACGACGCCTGACGGACCGTCACCCGCTCTACAACTTCTCCGGACTCGATGGGCGGAATCCCGACAGCGGGTTGGTTTAGGCACGGATGGGAACTTCTACGGCACCACCACCCGCGGTGGCGTAAACAATGTCGGGACGGTTTTCAAAATCACACCTGCGGGCGTGCTGACCAAGCTGTACGACTTCACGGCTGCCGACCCTACTCCGCATGGAGGAGTCGTCCTGGGCAAGAACGGCAAGTTCTACGGCGCTACATGCGACGGGTCTGGCCCATGGACTGGGTATTCGATTACTCCGGCCGGCAAATTCAAGCACCTGACGAATACGATTCCGCCCTGCCCTTTCTCGGGCTTGATTCTTGGCCGCGATGGCAATTTCTACGGCGCTTCGCAGGTGGGAGGACTCACCTATCAGGGAACGGTGTTCAAGATGACTCCCGCGGGCGGAGTGAAGATTCTGTACAGCTTTGACTACGCGCACGGCGCCTACCTCTATTCGCCCGTGGTTCAGGGCAATGATGGATTTTCTGTACGGCACGACCAGCGGCGGCGGGGCTGGGGCGGCGGAGTGGTCTTCCGCATGGCCACGACCGGAAAGAAATTCAGCCTGTTGCGGGAGTTCGACTCGCGACAGGGAACTGATGGCTCGACTCCCTTCGCTGGGCTGGTGGCCGCTACTGATGGGAACCTTTACGGCGCGACCTAGCGGCGGCGCGAACTTTGGACCGGTTCCGAATGGCGATGTATTCAGCATCGACAGCAGCGGCGTCGATTATTCGATCATCTTTGCCTTGGACGACGTTCACGGAGCCCTGGCCCAGGCAACGGCGATGCAGCACACCAACGGCATGATCTACGGCCTGACCGGCAGGGGCGGTCCGAACCTCGGCAGAAGAGGGAGTGATCTATCAGGTCGATATCGGGTCTACGCCCACTTCGTGAGCACTGTGAGACGCTGGGGAAGCGCCGGAAAGATGTAGAAATCCTGGGCACCGGCCTCACCAGCGCCACCAGCGTGAAGATTCGGATCGGGCTCAGCCAGCTTCAACGTCGTCTCGGATACTTACATGACCGCCGTCGTACCCGACGATGGCGCTGCGGGCTTCGTCACCGTCACGACTCCTTCCGGTACCCTGAGCAGCAGCAAGTCGTTCTTCGTAACCCCGATTGTGAGCGGCATCTCGCCCACGAGCGGACCGGTCGGGACGACAGTGACGATAACGGTTCGGGACTGGCCGGGCCGACGCTAGTCAAGTTCGGGGGCGTCAAGGCAACGAACTCACGGTCAACTCGGGCACTTCCATCACTGCGACGGTGCCGGCCGGGGCCAAACCGGAAAGGTCGCCGTGACCACCGGCGGAGGCGGCGCGAGCAGTAAGGGAGCCTTCACCGTCACGCCGTAACTGCCCACGCAACGCGTAGCGCCGGGGCGCTCTCTGGCGCTACGCTAGTCCGTCACGGGGCGCGGACTATATGGGATGGGTTGGCCTGCGATCACGGCAGCGGGATTACCCTCCACCAGTGCCTGCGCGTACTCAGATCCCACAATTTCGACTGCCACGTCGCGTCCTTCCGAAAGGATAGGGACGCGGCGCTTGGTATCGTGTGCGTCGGTAGATAGAAAATGCACTGCCGAGTGATCCAGCAGCCAGCGGGCGACGGACTCGGGCCGCTCGCCCCAGAATCCGGTCAACGCTGAAGCTGTAACCTGCACCAGGCAGCCCTGTTCGGCCCACTCCAGAATCCGTTGCGGTGTTTGCTGAAGGATCGGGTTACGCTCGGGATGGGTCAAGATCGGCGTTAGTCCACGATCACCCAGGCGTGATGAAGCAGTCCGAGACTTGAATCGGAACGCTGAAGTTGCTGAGTTCGACCAACAAATAGTTAGTGTCGCCGATGGTGTAGTCGTGCGGCTGCTCCAGCGCGCGCTCCAGGTTCTCAAACGAAAGATGAAAGTCGCAGCCCAGGCTCAGCTGCGGGGATGCTCCCACGCGAGCCTGGAGTTGCAGGAGAATCCCGCGCAGATAATTCCGGTCGTAGGTATAGCGGTCGTTGGCATGGGGCGTAGCCACCATATGCGTGATCCCGTCAGCTGAGGCCATGCGGCACATTTCGATCGCGACTTCCCAGGATTTGGGGCCGTCGTCCACTTCGGGCAGGATGTGGCAGTGAATGTCGAACACGAGCGTCTCTTGATTTTAGAACAGATGGCGCCATCGAGTCCGTTTCCATATCCGCGTGAGATGCAGCGAAATTGAGCGTCAATGCTTCACTCCTCCTTGTTATTCAGCTAGTTACTGATCAGACACCTGTACGCGATTCGCCGCTTGGCACGGCCCAATCGTTCTGTGAAAGTAACGTTAAGAAGTTCTTAGAATCCATGGGCCCACAACCGCTGGCACGGCAAGACCCGGAATTGAGTGTGTATCGGCGCTCGACGGCTGTCGTTTCGCGCCAGATCTCGGGCGAAACGCTGGTCGTTCCTATTCGCGGGAAAGTCGGCGATCTGGCATCCATATATAGCTTTAACGAAGCCGGTTCCGTGCTCTGGGCGACGCTCGAAAAGCCCCGATCCCTGGAAGACTTGGCCTGCGCACTTTGCCAGTCTTTCGAAGTGGAGCGGACCGATGCGCGGCGGGATGCGCAGGCGTTTGTGCAGGAAATGCAGGCAGCGGGATTGCTATCAGCCGTTTCGAGCTGAAGTCCGCTCTTGCAGGGTTTTGAGGGGGAGAAATGCAGGGTTCAGTTTGCCCCTCCGTGGGGCAACGATGAATACGCAGTCGTACGGAGCGTTCAGCCTGTCGCTCCACCAGCGCTATTTCGGGGAGCGCGCGCCCCTCGAAGTGTCGATTGAAGTCACGCGCCGCTGTCCCCTCGAATGTAAGCACTGCTACAACAATCTCCCGATGGGCGACCTCGCGGCGCGTAACCGCGAGTTCAGCAAAGAGGAGCATTTCCAGTTGCTCGATCAACTGGTCGACATCGGCGCCTTCTGGCTGCTGTATTCGGGTGGAGAGATTTTTGCCCGTAAAGACTTCCTCGAAATCTACACCTACGCCAAGGAAAAGGGATTCCTGATCACGCTGTTTACGAACGGAATCCTGATCAACGAGCGGATTGCGGATTACCTGCTGGAATATCCGCCGTTCGCGATCGAGATTACGCTCTACGGACGCACGAAGCAGACCTACGAAGCGCTCACCGGAATTCCCGGGTCGTACGAGCGCTGTCTGCGGGGCATTGAACTGCTCCGCGAGCGCGGACTACCGCTGAAGCTCAAGACCGTCCCGACGACGATCAACAAACACGAAGTCTTTGCCATGAAACGCTTCGCCGAAGAAGATCTCGGAATGGAGTTCAAGTTCGACGCGCAGATTAACCCGCGCATCGATTGTTCACAGAGCCCGCTGGCGGTAAGGCTTTCTCCGGAAGAAGTGGTGGCGCTGGATATGCATTCTCCGAAAGCGGCGGAGGAATATCGGACGCTGGTGGAACGCGATCTGGCGAATCCGCCGGCGCTCGCGCAAATCGACACGGTGTATTTCTGCGGCGGCGGGATGAAGTCGTTCGCGGTCGATCCCTACGGGCGCATGAGCATCTGCGTCATTTCGCAGCAGGAGACTTACGATCTTCGGCAAGGCAGCGTGCGCGAAGGCTGGGAGAAATTTCTGCTGGCGGTGCGCACGAAGAAGCGCACGCGTCCGACGAAATGTACCGAGTGCCGCATTCAGTCGCTGTGTGGGATGTGTCCGGCGAACGGAGAGCTGGAAAACGGCGACAAGGAAAGCCCGGTCGCCTTTCTGTGCGAAGCGGCGCATCTGCGCGCTCACGCTCTGGGGCTGGAAGTTCCCCCCGCACGGCGATTGCGAATTTTGCAGTGGGGCTGGACTGGAGCGGGTGCGAGAGTCGGCGGCGCGCATCCGATCCGCGGAAATCAATGTGGAGGACTGGATGGAACCGGTTTCGATTTTGCCGGTTCTAAATCAGGGCGTCCCTCGAACAGCTTGTAGCGGTTGCGGAACCGGACACTGAGCGCAGGACAATCGCCATGAGTGAACCTAACCAAAAACCCGGAGCAAGAAAGCGCTACGAACCGCCCAAGGTGATGGCGATCAATCTGCGTCCCGAAGAGGCGGTGCTGGGCAATTGCAAGATCGGAAGCTCGGCGGGGCCGGTGGCGGCCAGTTGCTCCACTCTCCATTGCAGCACGATTGGATCCTGAGCATGAGTCTCGCTGTCAGTTCAGCCTGGGTCGCGGACACGCTGGGGCCGAATTTTGTGGGTCCCTATCGCTGCCGCTTCGCGGTCGCGGGGATCACCGTCGACGTTCAGGGAGAGACTCCGCAGGCCGTGGATCTGGGGCCGCAATTGCTGCCCTTCGCCGCGGACTGCGAAACGCGCGAAGACATCACCGTGCAGGTCGAATGGAGTGCAACCATCCAGCCCGCACCGGGACGCGAGCTTTTTCACTCCGGTTGTTTGTGGAGCGTCCATGAGTTTGGGGACGGCTTTCTTTTCGACTTCGCGACCGAACATCTCGGCAAACGGCCCTATAAGCGATTGCTGGTCGATCGGGATTTCCAGAACGCGCGGGTGATCCTCAACCGGGAATGTCTGACTGAGGACGATGCCAGCCGCGCATTGGAATATCCGCTGGACGAACTGCTGATTACGCATTACCTCAGCCTGGGTCGAGGTGTGGAACTGCACGGCTGCGGCCTGGTTCGGGGCGGCGAGGCTTATCTTTTTGTTGGCCATTCAGGGGCGGGGAAGAGCACGACGGCGCAGGCTGTGGGCGGAGAGGTACGCGGGTCGAGGTGCTGAGCGACGACAGAATCATCGTGCGCCGCGGCTTGCCGGGGTGGTGGCAAAAGGCGTCGGACAAGAGTGTCCGACCCACACAGTTCACTCCCACTTCCTGATGCATGGAACGCCTTGGCATGGGGAGGCAGCTTTTGCTTCTCCGGGGCAGGCGCCGCTTCGGCGAATTTTTCTGCTGGAGCATGGTAGCGAGAATCGCATCGAGCGGCTTTCGCGGAGCGCAGCTGTGGGCGAACTACTGGCGCGCAGCTTCACTCCTTTCTATCAATCGAGGTTCGTGGATCCGGTACTGGCGCTGCTCGAGGAAATGGCCGAGTCGCTTCCGGTCTATCGCTTCCATTTCGTTCCCGACCAGAGTGCGGTGGAGAAAATCCTTGAGTTCCACGACTGATCACCGGAGCGATTCGGCCTTGTTCGAAGAAGTGAGCCGCGGACTGCTCGCCAGCGGCCACCACATCCGCTTTCAGGCCCGCGGCCGGAGCATGCTGCCGCTTATCCGGGACGGCGAAACTTTGTGTGTCGAACCAGTGCCCCCAAGACGGCTTCGGATCGGAGATATCATCGTCGCGAAGACTCCGCATGGCCTCCGCGCCCATCGCCTGGTCTTTAAAGACGTCAAGCGCGATTGCTTTCTAACTCGCGGCGATGCCGGCCAGGAAAGCGATCCGCCGATTTCTTCGCAGCACATCATTGGACGGGTTGTACTCGGTACCGGCGCTCATCTTCGAGCGCGGTTCTACTCTGCGGTCGAGCACGTGATGGAGTACGGCCGGCGATGGCGAAGATCTTTCGGAGTGCTGGTGGGAGTTCTGATTGTTGGCGCGGGTTGCACACTCTCGCACGCCCAAGTGGTCATGAACGACACCACGACTTCCGCCGGCATTCGTCCGAACGTCGCTGGGAATCCAATGCTCACAGTAGCCCATACCATCGCGGTGAATCCGAACCTGCTCGTTGTGGTCGGCCTGTCGATCAACCTCACTAACAGCCCTGGGGCGCATGGGACCGGCGTGACCTACAACGGTGTGGCGATGACGCAGCTCGGCTTCCACGTGGACGCAGGTGGAACGCGACGAGTTGAAATCTGGTACCTGACGGCGCCCTCGACAGGAACCCATAACGCCGTCGCAACCATCAACCTCCCCACGGCGGCCGGTCGTGTGGGCATCGTTGGGGGGGTGATGAGTTTCCGCGGGGTCGATCAGACTACGCCGCTCAGCGCCATGGTTTCCAATGACGGCGCGGCGGGGCTGTGGTTCAACTCGACATCCCCAGCGGCACCAATCAGATTGTCTTCGACACGCTGGCAGTTCCGCGGCAACTTGACCGTGACCAAAGGCCCCTCTGCGACGCTTGCAGTGGAACGCCAATTCTACAAACACCACCGCGTCAGATGTTATCGGATTTGGGAGCACCAATGTGGGCGCGGCCAGTGTGCCCATGTCGGAAACGATCAGCGGGAATACCAACTGGTCGGTGGCCGGCGCCTCGATCATGCCATCGCAAGCGGACGTGGGGGTGAGCATTAATCCCGGCGGCGCCGTTCTGCTTGGCAACAATCTTACGTACGCCGTTACTGTCACAAACAACGGTCCGAGCAGCACCGGCGGAGTAACTCTCACCGACACTTTGGCCGCGGGACTCGGTTTCGTTTCCGCAACGCCCAGCCAAGGCAGTTGTTCGGGCACCGGCCCGGTGACCTGCGCGCTTGGAACACTGGCCGGAGGAGCGAGCGCAACCGTTACCGTGGTGGCGAGCGCCGCCGCGAGCGGCTCCTACGCCAATACGGCAACCGTCACCGCGACTCTAGCCGACCTGAACACGGGAAATAATTCCTATACCGCCGTAGGCGTGGTGCAGACGAACAGTTGCGCCAGTCCCGCCGTATTGGGTAACGGCGGAACGTTGACTGGGGTCGTGAACACATACTATCCGGCGACCGCCAGTGTCACCGCTGGAACCGCCAGCACGACAATTCCGGTGGGGACGGCGCGCGGTGCAGCGGCAACCATTGCAGCGGGAGATCTACTGCTGGTAATGCAGATGCAGGATGCGAGCATCAACAGCACGAACACTGCCGCTTACGGAAACGGCGCTACCGGCGCTGGATTTACGGCCATCAATAATTCCGGCAACTATGAATTTGTAAAAGCAACCGGACCGATCAGCGGAAGCGCGATTCCTATTGCCGGGAGCGGCGTCAATAGCGGCTTGATTTACAGCTACACCATTGCCGCGGCAACCGGGACGAAAGGCAAGAGCACGTACCAGGTGATTCGCGTTCCGCAGTACGCGACCGCCAGTCTGAGCAGTACTCTCACGGCGCTTCCATGGGACGGCACGAGTGGCGGCGTGCTTGCACTCGACATCGCGGGCGCGCTCACCCTGAATTCGGCCACGGTCAGCGTGGATAGTCTCGGCTTCCGCGGCGCGGGCGCGCTGCAATTAAACGGCGCCGCGGGCGGGTTCACCGATTACGTACACACCTCGCCCGCTACTTACACGGGGACAGTCGTCGCCGGTGTGGATGGCGGCAAGGGAGAAGGTGTTGCCGGGACGCCGCTCTGGGTGGAAAGTGGTAACAGTTATCTGGGCACCGGGACCGATGGATATCCCAACGGCGGCATGGCGCGCGGCGCGCCCGCGAATGGAGGCGGCGGGGGCACCGATGGTAATCAGGCGGCCAACGACCAAAACGCTGGTGGAGGCGGCGGTGGCAACGGAGGAACTGGAGGTTCTGGAGGCGACAGTTGGAGCAGCACTCTGGGCAACGGAGGCCTCGGGGGTGATCCCTTCCCTGCGACAGTGACCCGCATTGGACTAGGCGGCGGTGGTGGAGGAGGATCTCGTAACAACTCTGATGGCAATAACCAGGCAAGCAGTGGCGGCGCGGGTGGTGGCATCATCTTTATTCGTGCCGGAAGCTTGAGCGGTACCGCGACGCTCACGGCGAACGGGGCAACGGCTTATGCCATGACTCCCAATGACGCGGGCGGCGGCGGTGGCGCGGGCGGCACGATTGTGGTGCTCTCCGCCGGCGGCGGCGAAGGTGGTCTTACCGTACAGGCTCGAGGGGGCACCGGCGGTAATGCTTGGGCTTCTCAACCGTTTAGTCTTGCCGACCGTCATGGACCTGGCGGAGGAGGTGCTGGTGGGACCGTTTTCCTGTCCGGCGCGGCTTCTATCAGCGTGACTGGAGGCGTGAATGGGCTCACTCTCAGTCCCGGCGTAGCATACGGCGCGACCGCGGGCACGGCCGGCACATCAGTTACGAACGCACAAGCTTCGCAAGGTTCGGGTACCCAATCCGGCGCGGCCTGCGCCCCGGACATGACCATCACGAAGAGCCACGCGGGAAGTTTCGTACGTGGTGGTGTCGTGACTTATCAAGTCACCGTCAGCAACGTCGGTCTGCTCGGCCCGAGCAGCGGCGTGGTAACGATGAACGACACGCTGCCGCTCGGGGCTGTCCCCAGTACGGCCAGTGGTACAGGATGGGCCTGCGGGGTGGCTCAGCAGACGGTCAGTTGCGTTCGCTCCGATGCGCTCGCGGCCCTCGGCGCGTATCCGGTCATCACTATCAATGCGACGATCAGCCGGAATGCTCCGGCAACACTGGCTAACACCGCAACCGTCTCCGGCGGCGGCGAAGTCAATTTCGCTAACGACAGCTTTACCGACGTAGCCCAGGTGAGTTCAACCGCCGATCTGGGGATCACAAACGCGGGCGCTCCGAATCCGGTTGCGGCGGGCGCCAACATAACATACACGCAGACGGTCACGAACGCCGGGCCGAGCGACGCGACTTCGGTTACCTTCACCGAATACATTCCTGCGAACACGGCTGTGCAGACCGTGACTCCACCGGCGGGATGGACGTGCAGCAACCCGGGCGGGTCGGGGCCCATTGTTTGCACGACGGCGGACCTGCCGCCGTCGACGCCCGCGGTCATTACCGTCGTGGTGAAGGTCAATGCAGGAACGGCGAACGGGACAGTCATCACCGACACGGCCAGCGTCAGTTCCACCATCGCCGATCCCAACGCGAGCAACAACAGCGCCACGGTTAAGACAATCGTCGGGACCACAGCGCAAGCCGATCTTTCCGTCAGCAACACAGCTTCGCCCAATCCGGTGACGGCGAACAGCAATATCACTTATGCCCAGGTCGTGACCAACACGGGATCGGCTGCCGCCACGACGGCTACTTACCTCGATGCGGTTCCGTTGAATACGACGTTCCAGTCATTCACGTTCCCTGTGGGCTGGAGTTGCTCGACTCCCGCGGTAGGGGCTACTGGCAATGTAACCTGCACGAACCCGAGCGTGGCCGCCGGAAGTATTGGGAATTTCCAGCTCGTGGTCAAGGTAAACGCTGCCGTCCCGGGGGGCACCGTCATTACTGACACAGTGACGGTGGCAGCGGCCAACGATGCGAATCCGGGGAATAACAGCGCAACTGCCACTGATCTGGTCGCAACCGCGGCACAAGCCGATCTTTCTCTGAGCACGTCATCTTCTCCTTCGGGGTTTGTACTGGCGGGCGACAATCTTACTTACACCGAGACGATTACGAACAACGGGCCCGCAACGGCGACCGGACTTAGTTTCACAGTCTCCACGCCTGCCAATACTACGTTTCAAGCCGTGCAATCTCCGGCAGGCTGGACGTGTACCACACCCGCCGTCGGGGGCACCGGAGCGATCACTTGTACGAACCCCAGCATGGCGGCAGCGCAGGTTACGAGTATCAACGTCATCGTGAGAGTGAACCCGACCACCGCTGATGGCACCACGATCACGGCCAGCTCCTCGATAAGTTCGGCCAGCGATCCGAACGCGGCTAACAACTCGACCACCGTTGCCACGGTAGTAAAGGCTAAGGTTAACCTCACCGTTACTAACTCGGGAGCGCCTTCTCCCGTCGCCGCCGGCGCCAACATCACTTACACGCAGACCGTTACCAACAACGGGCCAGCCAACGCAACAACTGTAGTTTTTACTTCGCCAGTGCCGGCGAACACAACGTTCGTTTCCGCGGTCACGCCCGCGGGTTGGTCCTGTACTCTGCCTCTTGTCGGCGGCACCGGCAACGTTGTCTGTAACCTTGCCACGATGGCCCCAGCGGCCACGGCAAACCTCCAGGTGGTGGTAAAAGTCGGCGCGCTCGTGGCCGCGGGCACAATCATCACCGACACCGACACCGTCACTTCAGCCACCCACGACACGGTTCCGGGAGACAACTCCGCGACCGTGAAGATCGCCGTCGGCATCACCGGCCAGGCGGACTTGAGGATGAGCAATGTGGGCTCGCCCGATCCCGTGACGGCAGGTAACAACATTACCTACACGCAAATCGCAACCAATGGCGGTCCCAGCAATGCAGCCGGCGTTACATTCTCGGGCACCGTCCCGGCGAATACCACATTCGTGTCGTTGCCGGCTCCGCCAGGCTGGACCTGTGGCACTCTGCCGCCGGTCGGCGGAACGGGCGCGATTTCCTGCACCATCGCTACCTTGAACAGCGGCGCCACCGGAACCTTCGTTCTTACCGTGAAGGTGAACAGCAACACCGCATATGGAACGCTGATCAACGATACGGCGTCGATCGGCGCGATTACTCCCGATCCGACGAACACAAATAACAGCGCGAGTTCAAGTGTTGCGGTCGGCACCAGCGCTGATTTATCGATCACGAACGCTGACAGCCCCGATCCCGTAATTGCAACTAATAACATTACTTACACGCAGGCTCTGACGAATCCGGGTCCCAGCAACGCAGCCAACGTCACTTTCACAGAAGCTGTCCCGGCGAACACGAATTTCCGGTCCCTTGTGTCGCCCGGCGGTTGGGCGTGTAGTACCCCAGCGGTGGGAGCCACGGGCACCATGACGTGCACGATCGCCAGCCTGGCTCCTGGGACCACCAACTTCCCCGTGGTGGTGCAAGTGAACGCCGGCACCCCATCCGGGACTACGATTACAGACACGGTTACGGTCAGCTCAGCCACCGACCCGAACACCGCTAACAATACCGCAGTTACTACCACCACTGTCGCAACGGCAACGCAAGCCGACCTGGTGATGACCAACACGCCCTCGGCAAGCAACGTCACTGCCGGGTCGAACATCACTTATACCCAGACGGTGACTAACAACGGACCGGCTACGGCCACCGCTCTCAGTTTCACGGAAACCATTCCGCCAAACACGACGTTTCAATCCCTGGCGCCCGGGGCATGGTCCTGTACGGTGCTGCCAGTCGGCTTCACGGGTTCATTCACCTGCACACTGGCCACGCTGACTGTCGGCTCCAGTTCGCCGATTTCGCTGGTGGTGCAGGTAAATTCCAGCACGCCCTCCGGGACGGTGATCGGAGACACAGCGTCCGTGAGCGCAACGACGAGCGATCCCAATCCCGGTAACAGCAGCGCCACCGCCAACGTTACCGTGGGAACCGGAACCAGCGCGGATGTGGCCCTCACCAAGACAGCAGCGCCCAGTCCGGTGAATCAGGGCAATCTGCTAACTTACACGCTCACCGCCACCAATAACGGTCCTGCCAGCGCCACCAACGTCACGGTCGTCGACGTGCTGCCGTCGTCGCTGAAGTTCGTGTCGGTCACGACGACCGCCGGCAGTTGCTCGCAAGCCGCCAACACGGTCACTTGTCAGTTGGGCACGATTGCCAATGCGGGCACCGCGACCATCAACATCGTGGTGACGCCGCAGAGTTCCACCATCGTCTCCAACTCTGCCATTGTGACGGCGGACCAGAACGATCCCACGCCCGCGAACAATGTCGCGACGGTGAGCGCGTTAGTGACGGCGCCCACCAGAATCCATCTGCAATCTCTGACCGCGGAAGCCAGTTCGCAAGGCGTCGTCTTGCGCTGGAAGACGGCGGGGGAATTGAACAACCTGGGCTTCAACGTCTACCGGGAGCAAAACGGAGACCGCGTCCGGCTGAATTCCACGCTGGTGGCTGGATCGGCGCTGATGATGCGCGGCTACCTCGAAAAACATGCGGGCAAGAGCTACGCCTGGATTGACCCTGTCGCCACTTCCGCCAGCACCTACTGGCTCGAAGATCTCGACCTGAACGGCGAACGAACGATGCACGGTCCGATTTTCGCGAGCGTCACCGCATCCTCGGCGCGCGCAGTTTCATCGCCGACTATGAGCCAGTTCGCGTCGGCCGAGGCCGCCCTCCCCTCAGTCAGTCGCGTGGTGGAAAACACCCAGCGGCTAATGTCGCCGTCGCAAGGGCAGTTGGATCAACAGTTCGATCTCGCGGCGCATCCGGCGGTCAAGATCATGGCCGACCATGAAGGCTGGTATCGCGTAACGCAGCCCGACCTGGTGGCCGCCGGATTAAGTTCCAACGCCGATCCGCGGAATCTGCGACTCTTCGCAGAGGCGATCGAGCAGCCGATTCTGGTGACGGGCGCGGATGGATCGCACTTTGGCTCAAACGCCGCCATCGAGTTCTACGCCACCGGTATGGATACGCCCTTCACCGGCACGCGCGTGTACTGGCTGATCGCAGGCGACCAGCCCGGTCTGCGGATCAAGGCCCTGAGCGAATTGCCGAGCGGCGCCGGTTATCCGAAGCAGTTCATGCAGACGGTCGAGTTGCGTCAGCGTACAACCTACTTTGCCGCGCTCATGAATTCGAAAGACGACAACTTCTTTGGCGCGCTGGTCTCAGCGACGCCCGTCGATCAGACCATTGCAACGCCGCACTTGTCAGCTACTGCGAACGCGACGCCTCGGATGGAACTCGTGCTCCAGGGTGTAGGCGAAGGCGTTCCGCACGACGTGACCGTGGCTCTGAACGGTCTTAACGTGGGCCACGTCTCTTTTACCGGCCAGGGCAAAGGAAAGTTGCGCGTCGATCTGCCGCAAGAGTTATTGCTGGAAACAAACACGGTCACGCTCACGGCGCAGGACGGCGACAGCGACATCAGCCTGGTCGATCACATCGACATCACGTATCCGCACAGCTTTGCCGCCGACGGAGATCAGTTGAGGGTCGCGGTGCGCGCCGGAACCCCGTTGCAGATCGCTGCGCTTCAGGAAACGACGGTTCGTGTTTTCGACATCACGTCTCCCTCGCAGCCCGTGGAATTGGCTACGCGCCTGGTTTCCGGCGGCGACGGCTCTTACAAAGCGCAAATCCAAGTTCCATTCTCTCCGGCGGGACGCCATACGCTGCTCGCTCTCGGCGCCAGCCAGATTGCCCACGCAGCGCAGTTAGTGGCGAACCAGCCGTCGCAGTGGCATAGTCCGCAGGCCGGCGGCGACGTCGTCGTCATCGCGCATCCGACACTTGCTGCGGCGATCGCACCGCTCGCCGATCTTCGTCGCCAGCAGGGCCATACCGTTTCGGTGGTTCTCACGGACGACATTTACGACGAGTTCAGTTTCGGTGAACGAAATCCGCAGGCACTCCGCGACTTCCTGCAAACCGCGACGAACAACTGGACCACCAAGCCCAAGTATCTGCTGCTGGCTGGAGACGCGTCCGTTGATCCGCGAAACTTCCTCGGATTCGGAGACTTTGATTTTGTCCCGACCCGGATTATTCCGACGTCGGAGTTGATGACTGCTTCCGACGACTGGTTCTCCGACTTCAACAACACTGGCCTGCCTGCGCTCGCCACCGGGCGCCTGCCGGTGCGCACGTCTGCCGATATGAGTACAGTCGTCGGCAAAATCGTGAAGTACGAGACCGGCAACAACTCCGGCGCATGGACGAGTCAGGCGCTGCTCGTCGCCGACCGCAACGACAACGCCGACTTCACCGCCGATACGCAGAAGATCGCAGCTCTGTTGCCGCCGTCGATGCAATCGACGCAGATTATTGTGACCAATCTCGATCCCGGCACCGCCCGCGCCCAGGTACGGAATGCTCTGAACGCCGGCCAACTGCTGGTGAACTATCTCGGCCACGGTTCGGTCGAGGTCTGGTCGGGAGACACCTTGCTCGACGATACTTCCGCCGCCGCGCTCACCAATGCTCCGCGGTTGCCCGTGATGTTGACTTTCGATTGCCTCAACGGATTCTTCCAGGATGTCTACACGCAAAGCTTGTCGGAAACCCTGTTGCTCAACAGCCAGGGCGGCGCGGTGGCGGTCGTCTCTTCATCGGCTTTGACGGATGCCGATCCCCAGGCGCGCCTGGATCGCAGTCTGGTACAGGCGCTCTTCCAGAATGGCGGGGCAACGCTCGGTGATGCACTGGTGCAGGCGAAGTCTTCGATTAAAGCAAAAGACGTCCGCAAGACCTACCTGTTGTTTGGGGATCCGCTGCTGCGGTTGAAGTCCGCGAATTCGAAGCCCTCTAGCCCCTAAGGATCAGGTCGCAGGTCGCAGGTGTCAGGTCTCAGGTCTCAGGAACAACGGAGACCGATCATGAGATTGTCTGGCGCAGGCGGATTCCCAATTGCCCTGCTTTCACCTCATGTCGAAAAATTGGCTCCGTTCGCCTTCGGGAAGTGTAGATTGAGGTGAGCCAGACGAGAGATGCGAACTTGAAGCGCTCTCCCCTGATCACTGCTGTTAACGTAATGCAGCTATTGCTGGGCCTGCTCTACACTGGATTGACGATCTACCTGTTGGTACTGACGCGATCGCGGGAGATCCTCGCCGGTCTAGACGCCAGCGATACCGTATACGGATTACGAATCGGCGCGTTGGTGCTCGGCGTTCCGGCGCTGCTTACGCTGATCGGCGTGTGGGGTCTTTGGAAACGCCAATTGTGGGGCTGGGTGCTGTCAGTAGCGACGGATGTTGTGGTGCTGGCCGTCCTGGTTTATAGCGTGATCGACGAGAATAACCGTGAAGGCGATGAGATTGCGCTGGCTTTGGGCTTTGTGATCCCGGTTGTGTTGTTGCTGCTGCCAAGGGTGAGGACGTTTTACTGGATCACCAAGCCCGATTAAGGGACAGTTCAATTGGAGAGTTAGCTATATGAGTTTCGCGTCTAAAGAAGCGCTCTTATGACCTACGAAAATATTCTGCTCGAAAAGAAGAACGCGATCGCCTACGTCACGGTCAATCGTCCGAAGGTACTGAACGCGCTCAACATGGCGACGATGGAAGAGCTGCGGTCGGCGTTTCATGACATCAAGAACGACGCGGCCACGCGCGTGGTGATTTTTACCGGGGCAGGCGAGAAGGCTTTCATCGCGGGCGCGGACATCGGAGAGTTGGCCAAGCACGATGCCGTATCCGGCAAGGAATATACCCATCGCGGGCAGTCGGTTTTGAATCTGATCGAGAACCTGGGCAAACCGGTGATCGCCTGTATCAACGGCTTCGCACTCGGCGGCGGATGCGAAATTGCCATGGCATGCACGATGCGGCTGGCGAGCGAGAATGCGAAGCTGGGGCAGCCGGAAGTAAAGCTGGGGATTATCCCCGGATACGGCGGTTCGCAGCGCCTGCCGCGTCTGGTCGGCAAGGGACTGGCGATGCAGATGGTGCTCGCCGGCGATCCGATTACGGCGCAGGAGGCGTATCGCATCGGGCTGGTGAACGAAGTCACCGCGCCGGCCGATTTGATTCCACGCGCGGAAGCGATTGCCGCAAAGATCATCGCGAACGCGCCGCTGGCGGTGCAGTATGCGATGGAGGCGGTCAACAAGGGCATGGAGATGACCTTGGCGGAGGGGCTCTACCTGGAGGCGGTGTTGTTTGGCGCTTCGTGCGCCACGGCAGACAAGACCGAGGGGACGACGGCGTTTCTGGAGAAGCGACCGGCGCAGTTCAAGGGGAAGTAAGGTCAAAGGCCAAACCACGGGGAGCACGGGGTAGGCCACTTCACCACATAGGCACAGAGAAGAACTACGAACAAGAAAGTCAAAGTCGAGCGTCCTCCGGACAACGGAGTCCCCGCCATCGAAGGTGGCCTCAGCGCTGCCGGAAAGCGCTTTGCGATCGTTGTATCCCGCTTTAACTCGTTCATCACGGAGAGGCTCTTTCAAAGCGCCTACGACGGACTGTTGCGGTCCGGCGCGAAAAAGAAAGATGTCGCGTTGGTTCGCGTCCCCGGCGCTTTCGAGATTCCGCTTGCCGCCCGCACGCTGGCCGAAACGAAGAAATACGATGCGATCCTCTGTATCGGCTGCCTCTTGCGCGGCGACACGGCACATTACGACGTCATCGTCAACGAAGTCACTCGCGGCATCGGACAATCGGCGCAAGAGACGGGCGTCCCACACGCCTTCGGCGTCCTCACCTGCGACACGCTGGAGCAGGCGATTGATCGCGCCGGCTTGAAAATGGGCAACAAGGGATTCGAAGCGGCGCTGGCGGCGGTAGAGATGGCGAATCTGCGGAAAGCAGTTCTCGGTTCTCAGTTCTCAGTTCCCAGTAAGAGCCTTCACTCTCGTGCCAGGAAGTCCGCCAAGAAGTCCTGCCGCTAGTTGTGTATTCTTCTATAGACAATCAAGACTGAGAACCGAGAACTGAGAACCGAGAACTGCCTTTGGGCACCCGACGCAAATCCCGCGAACTCGTACTCCAGATGCTGTTTCAGGCCGACATGGGGAAACAGGAACCGGAGGCCGTCCGAAAGACTTTCTGGGGCGAACGGACGAATGTGGAAGAAGATGTCCGCGGATTTGCCGAAGATCTGTTCCGGGTTGCCAGTGACCGCTCGATCGAGATTAGTGCGCTGATTGAGAAGCACACCCAGCACTGGCGCATGGATCGCATGGCTGCCGTTGACCGCAATATTTTGCGCGAGGCAGTAGCCGAATTTCTGGGCTATCCGCAGACCCCGAAAGCGGTGGTCATCAACGAAGCACTCGAAATTGCCCGCAAGTTTTCGACGCCCGAGTCGGTGCAGTTCATCAATGGCGTGCTGGATAGTGTGGGAAAAGATTTGGGCGAGGGCGCAGCGGCCGCGGGCTAGGGATTTTCTTCCGCCGGCCGCCCAAGTGTGTCCCAACGCGTCGATTCCCAATTACTGGAAAGAATCGGTTCGTATCAGGGCATCGCTTCAGCGAAGCCGACCCGCATTCCGCCGCTGAAGCGGCTGTGGTGTCTACGCCGCGACGGATTCCGCTCGCAAACTCCGAATCACCAACTGCTAATCACTAATCACTAACCACTGCTTCACTGCGGACGCACCGCAATCAGATCGGGAAGACAGATGGTCCCGGGAAGGTTGTTGCACAGGCTGTCGTTGGTATTGAAATTTGTGTAGACGGCTTGTTGGAGGTCGCCACCCGATTGGGTGTTCACGATGTGGATGGAGCCGCAGGTATTCGGGTTGGTGTGGTCGGCATCGCAGGCGGCGACAAAGACCTGAGTCCCGTCCAAAGTGGCTGCGGCGGCCAACGGCGATGCGTTGTTCGCCAGCGGGATCGCCGTGGTGGTGCCACCGTTCACGTCGAAGACGAACACGGCGGGAATGTTCTTCAACACGAGAATGACTTGTGTGCCGTCGCCGGTGACCTGCATATAGAGAGGAGTGAAGTCGCCCTGGCCCAGGTTGAAGGCCGGGCCGGCCGTGAAGCCGCTAGCAGCATTCGGGTAGAAAAACGGAGCGTTGCAGGTGAGTTGCGTCGGATCGTCCAGCACATCGCGAGTGAACTTTGCGGTCAGCAATTGGATATCGGGCGGCACGACGGCGAGCAGGTTCTGGGTTACAACAGAATGATCACTGAGGAGTGTGTGATTCTCCAGCACGTTGGGCAGCGGAAAGATCCGAAGCGGGCTTGTGGACAGCGCAGGGGAGGCGCCGATATCCGTCAGGTTACAAGTCGCGAAGCCGGAAATTGCGTTGGCGGGAGTACCCGCCAAGTAGGCGAAGCTGCCGTCGGCGGCGAAGGCCACGCTGGAGGCAGAAGCTCCTGTGGCGACCGAAGTCAGCGCGTCCACGGTGGAATACACGTACATCTTGCCAGTATTGGTCAGGATGAAAATCTTCATCTGATCAGGCGACAACGAGGCTGCGGTTGCTCCGGGGATCAGCAGATCGACTGGAGGGTTGGTAGGGTTGGCGGCGTCGAAAATGTAGACCTGATTTGGTTGGGTCTTGGTGTCGGCGACGACCACTTTATTGCCGTCGGCGGAAATCGCCAGCGGCTTGCCGCAGACGGCGACGTTGCAGGGCGTGGTCGCCGCCGATACGGTGCTTACGGCCGGGGAGCTCGCGGTTACATCCACAAACATCAGACCCTGATCGCTACCCATGTAGACCCGGGTACCGGCGGGGATGAACAGCATGGAATTGGGCGTATAGGGGACACCAATAGCAGTGCCGACAGGTTCATTTCCGGTGTTCACGGGGAACATGACGCTGGTGCAATTGAAGTTGTCCCCGCAATCGGTGGTTGTGGCGTAGAGGGTCGCGGTTGGAGGTTTGGCTTGCGTTACGTTCGCAACGATCACGCCGTAACCCTGCTGGCCGTCCGGTAGAGTTCCGCCGCTTGAGTACAGGGGAAGTCCCGGCAAGATTCCAATATTGCAGGTCGGCGGAGTGCAGGATGCGGAAATGTCGACCGTACCTGCTGTCTGGCGGCCGGTGACTACGCCGGAACTGTTGACGATGGCGATCTCCGGGTTGGAAGTACTGAAGGTAAGCGGAGGCTTGCTCAAGGTGACGCCGAGCGTGTCCACCGCCGTGGCTTCGATGGTCCTGGTGCCGCCGTTATTCAGGGAAGTCGAGTTCCCGGAGCCGCCCTGTACCTGGAGCATGATGGATTTCACCAGACACGTGGTGTAGTTATAGGGAGCACTGATCGTCCCGGAAACGCTGGCGAAGAGATGGGTGATGCCCGAGGTTTTGGCGGTGACCTGCACCTGATGGTTGGGGAGATCTTTATTTTGGTCGACGGTCACAACGTTGCCGTTGGTGGAAGACCAGTTGATGGGCCCGACGGAATTGGTGATGTCCGCGTTGTTGGTTCCGATCGCCTTGGCTTGAAAGTCCCAGATAACCCCCTGCGAGAAGCAATCGTCCGTGGGAGCGGTGACGGGTGTAACGGTCATGCTCTGAATGTGCTGATGAACGTAAACGGTCGTTGGCGCGCTGCTGACGCCCTCGGCTTCGGCCGTGATGTTGGCAATTCCGGTGACGCCGGGGCTGCAACGGACGGGATTGCTTAGAGAGTCCCATTGGCCAGCGCAGGCGACGCCGTTGTTGGAAATGGTCAGGGCAGCGTTGTTGTCGGAGACAAAATGAATGGTTGTGAAAACCGTTCCGCCAGCGGAATTGCGGGCGGTGGCGCTGAAATTCTGGGTGCGGCCAAATTCGAGCGAAAGTGTCGATGTGGGGTTCAGAGTAACGCTTTGGACCCCGCCACCGGTGGGATTGGGAGTGCTTTTGCCAACACATCCGGAGAGGATTGCAAGCGCGACAATAGGCAAGATAGAAAGGAACCGGGCACAGCGACGATCCATGAACCCTCCTCGCGTCCGTTTTCCAGACGCGAGCGCAGTGTGTTGCGGAAAGCAGTCAGTGTAGAAGGTCATTGTGAGTTTGAGCAAGCCAGCAGGGCAGGTCTCAGGTGTCAGGTCTCAGGTCTCAGGAAAATCGATAGCGCGAACAGGGTGAATGATGTTGACGTCGCCCGGAATTTGACTTTGCATTTCCTGAGACCTGAGACCTGAGACCTGAGACCTGAGACCTGAGACCTGAGACCTGAGACCTGAGACCTGAGACCTGAGACCTGAGACCTGAGACCTGAGACCTGAGACCTGAGACCTGAGACCTGAGACCTGAGACCTGAGACCTGAGACCTGAGACCTGAGACCTGAGACCTGAGACCTGAGACCTGAGACCTGAGACCTGAGACCTGAGACCTGAGACCTGAGACCTGAGACCTGAGACCTGAGACCTGAGACCTGAGACCTGAGACCTGAGACCTGAGACCTGAGACCTGAGACCCGAGACCTGAGACCTGAGACCTGAGACCTGCTTTTCTCTCAGATGCATCGCACAGTGGTTGACGATGTGCAAGTCACTTGCTATTATCTAAAGGTTCCGCGAGTTACATCTAGCTTGCCTGTATACGGGCTCTGATCGGCTGGGCAGTTTACGCCGCCCTCAGGCTCCGGGAAGATTCTGGCTTAGCTCTGAAGAAATACGGCTTCGGTTGATAACGAGACTGAAGACGCCCTCGCTGAAACGTCCTGCGAAAACCTTGGCGCCCAGGCTGGCAGAAGAAGCCCGGGAGACATGCGAGGCTATGCAGGAGAAGCAGACGAAACGGAGCGCCTCCGAACCCGGAATGTGGGATCAGGCGTGGCGTCACCGTCGTCGGCGACAGTCTGAAACGGAACTTTATTTCTCACCGGCTTGCGCGGGAGAGTATGGCTGGGCCTTTGAGCCTGTGCCAGACGGAGATGCGGGAAGGTTGTGTCTCCAAATGCCTGGTAGAGACGCGGCGTGCCGCGTCTGGGAGTGGCGAGAGTGCCGACATTTAATCAACTGGTGAAGCAAGGCCGTGAGCGGACGAAATACAAGACCGCCAGCCCGGCATTGCAGTCGTGTCCGCAGAAGCGCGGGGTATGTACCCGCGTGTACACCCAGACTCCCAAGAAGCCGAACTCGGCGCTGCGGAAAGTCGCGCGCGTTCGCCTCACGAATGGGATCGAAGTGACGACCTACATTCCAGGCGTCGGCCACAACCTGCAGGAGCACTCGATCGTACTGATCCGCGGGGGCCGTGTGAAGGATCTGCCGGGTGTGCGCTATCACGTGGTGCGCGGAACCCTGGATGCTACCGGCGTCGCCAACCGCCAGCAGGGACGTTCGAAATACGGCGCCAAGCGCGCCAAGAAGAGTTAAGTAGTAGGGACGGGCGTGCCCCGTCTCAGCCCTAGCCAAAAGCTAGAGGCCAGGAGCTAGAAGCTGAAATGCCTCGTAAAGGACACACTCCGAAGCGGACGGTAGAAGCGGACCCGGTCTATGGATCGGATCTGGTGACCAAGTTCATCAACTCGATGATGTGGCAGGGCAAGAAGTCGACTGCCGAAGGCATCTTTTACAAGTCGCTCGAAAAGCTTCAGGAAAAGGGCGGCGACGAGGCCTTGAAGTTGTTCAAGAAGGCGGTCGAGAACGCCAAGCCGTTGCTGGAAGTAAAGACACGCCGCGTGGGCGGCGCGAACTATCAGGTGCCGATCGAAGTCGGCCCGGACCGCAGAACATCGCTCGCGATCCGCTGGATTGTGACCTACTCCCGCGGCCGCGGCGAAAAAGGCATGATCGACAAACTGACCAACGAATTGCTCGACGCCGCCAACGGCAAGGGCGCCGCGATCAAGAAGAAAGAAGACGTTCACCGCATGGCGGAAGCGAATAAGGCGTTCGCGCATTACCGGTGGTAAAAAGCCAGCTTTTAGCTCGTAGCCGTTAGCTCTCAGCTTGAACCCTAAGCGCGCATAGTTTGGCTAAAGGCTAAGAGATGACAGCTGAGAGCTGATTTCCAGAGCCCCAGAAGGAATAGAGAAGAGAAAGTGGCCAGAACAGTTCCATTAGAGCGTTGCAGGAATATCGGCATCATGGCGCACATCGATGCCGGGAAGACCACGACTACGGAGCGCATCCTGTTTTATACGGGACGCACGCACCGCATCGGCGAGGTCCACGAAGGAACTGCGACCATGGACTGGATGGAGCAGGAGCAGGAGCGCGGCATCACCATCACCTCCGCCGCCACGACCTGTACTTGGCGCGACATCCGCATTAACATCATTGACACGCCGGGCCACGTGGATTTCACCGCCGAGGTGGAGCGATCCCTCCGTGTGCTTGACGGCGCAGTCGCGGTATTTGACGCCGTTCACGGGGTGCAGCCGCAGTCCGAAAAAGTCTGGCGTCAGGCCGATAAATACGGTGTGCCGCGGATTTGTTTCATTAACAAGATTGACAAGATGGGTGCCGATTTTGAGCATGCCGTCGATACTCTCCGCAAGCGCCTCAATGCCAAGCCGGTCGCGATCCAGATCCCCATCGGACAAGAAGATAAGTTCAAAGGCGTCGTCGACCTGGTTGAGATGAAGTCCATCATCTGGAACGACGAGACCATTGGATCGGAGTACATCACCGAAGAAATCCCCGCCGACCTGAAGAAAAAAGCGGAAGCGTTCCATACGCAACTGGTCGAAACCGTTGCCGAAAACGACGACGAAATCCTGCACAAGTTTCTCGAAGGCGAGACCATTTCCGCCGCCGAACTGAAAGCTTCGCTGCGCAAATCGACGATCGCGCTGAAGCTGTTCCCGGTTGTGGTGGGCACGGCATTCAAGAACAAAGGTGTGCAACCGTTGCTCGACGCAGTCGTTGATTACCTGCCTTCCCCGCTCGACACTCCCGAAACGCATGGGACCAATCCCGAAAATGGCCAACCCATCACCCGTAGCGCTGACGACAAACAGCCCTTCGCGGCGCTGGCGTTCAAGATCATGGCGGACCCGTACGTCGGTCAGTTGACGTTTATCCGCGTGTACTCGGGACAGCTGAAGTCGGGCGAGTCGGTGATGAATGCCCGCACCCAGAAACACGAGCGCATTGGCCGTCTGCTGAAAATGCATGCCAACAAGCGCGAAGACATTCAGGAAATTCTGGCCGGTGACATCTGTGCCGCAGTTGGTTTGAAGAATGTGGGCACGGGCGACACGATCTGCAACGAGCAACATCCGATTCTGCTGGAGTCGATCGAATTCGCGGTTCCGGTTATCTCTGTCGCGGTCGAACCCAAGACCAAGGCCGACCAGGAAAAAATGGGTATGGCGCTGGGTAGACTGGCGCAGGAAGATCCTACCTTTAAGGTTCACACCGATCCCGACAGCGGGCAGACGATCATCAGCGGCATGGGCGAGTTGCACCTCGAAATCATCGTCGACCGCATGATGCGCGAGTACAAAGTGGAAGCGAACGTCGGCAAGCCACAGGTCGCGTATCGCGAGACCATTCGCAAGCACTCGGAAGCGGAAGGTAAGTACATTCGGCAGACCGGCGGCCGTGGCCAGTATGGACACGCCAAGATCCGCCTCGACCCGAACGAACCCGGCAAGGGCTACGAGTTCGTCAACGAAATCATCGGCGGCTCGGTGCCTAAGGAATACATCAAGCCAATCGATCAGGGCATGCAGGAAGCCATGGAAGGCGGCGTGTTGGCCGGCTATCCGATGGTTGATATCAAGGCCACGCTTTACGACGGCAGCTACCATGACGTCGATTCGAACGAAATGGCATTCAAGATTGCCGGTTCGATGGCCTTCAAGGAAGCGGCGCGCAAGGCCAGCCCGGTGATTCTCGAGCCGGTGATGGCGGTCGAAGTGGTTACGCCGGAAGACTACGCCGGGACGATCATGGGCGACCTGAGTTCCCGTCGCGGACGCATCGAGGGCATGGAGCATCGCGCCGGTTCGCAGGTCATCAAGGCGATCGTGCCGCTGGCGGAAATGTTCGGATACGCGACGCACATGCGTTCGTCGACGCAAGGTCGCGCGGAATACTCGATGCACTTTGCGCGGTATGAGGAAGCTCCGAGGTCGGTGGCGGAAGAGATTATCGCCAAGACGCAGGGGAAGACGCCGGCAAGATAGTTCGTACGTTTGAGATGCGCGGGCGAGTGCGCCCGCGCCACATAGACAAAGCTAGTAGCTAGAGGCTAAAAATGGCGAAAGAAAAATTTGAACGGAATAAGCCGCACTGCAACGTCGGGACGATTGGTCACATCGACCATGGCAAGACGACGTTGACGGCGGCCATCACCAAGGTGTTGTCCAAGCACAACCCGAAGAATACGTTCCGGTCGTTTGATTCGATCGATAATGCGCCGGAAGAGAAGGCTCGTGGCATCACCATTGCCACGGCGCACGTCGAGTATGAGACGCCGAACCGGCATTATGCGCACGTCGATTGCCCGGGTCACGCGGACTACATCAAGAACATGATCACGGGCGCGGCGCAGATGGATGGCGCGATTCTGGTGG
This sequence comes from uncultured Acidobacteriota bacterium, assembly GCA_963799305.1. Lineage (GTDB taxonomy): Bacteria > Acidobacteriota > Terriglobia > Terriglobales > Acidobacteriaceae > Acidiflorens. Next base: position 672,523 of record CAWCWX010000015.1, read on the forward strand.
TGGCGGCGACGGACGGTCCGATGCCGCAGACGCGGGAACACGTGCTGCTGGCCCGTCAGGTCGGTGTGCCGTACATCGTGGTTGCGCTCAACAAGTGCGACGCGGTGGACGATCCCGAGTTGCTCGACCTGGTGGAACTCGAAGTGCGCGAGTTGTTGAAGGCCTATCAGTATCCGGGCGACGATGTGCCGGTGATTCGGTTGTCGGCTCTGGGCGCTTTGAACGGCGAAGAGAAATGGGAAAAGCAGGTTGACGCGTTGATGGAGGCGGTCGACAAGAGCGTACCGCAACCGGTGCGCGAACTGGATAAGCCATTCCTGATGCCAATCGAAGACATCTTCTCGATTCAGGGACGCGGCACGGTGGTTACGGGCCGTATCGAGCGCGGCAAGATCAAAGTCGGCGAGGAAGCGGAAATTGTGGGCTTCCGCGATACGCGCAAGACGGTAGTGACCGGCGTCGAAATGTTCAAGAAGCAACTGGACGAAGGCATGGCGGGCGATAATGCCGGTCTTCTTCTTCGTGGCATTGCGAAAGAAGATGTCGAACGCGGTATGGTGTTGGCCAAAGGCGGCTCGATCACGCCGCACACGAAGTTCAAGGCCGAGGTCTACATCCTGACGAAAGAAGAAGGCGGTCGGCATACGCCGTTCTTCAAGGGATACAGGCCGCAGTTCTATCTTCGAACGACGGATGTGACGGGAATCGCCGAGTTGCCCAGCGGCACGGAGATGGTGATGCCGGGAGACAACGTGAGCCTGGTGATCGAGCTGATCACTCCGGTGGCGATGGAGAAGGGCTTGCGATTTGCCATCCGCGAAGGCGGACACACAGTGGGCGCCGGGACGATCTCGGAGATTGTCACGTAATTGCAGAAGTCAGAAGTGAGATTGCAGAAGTAAAAACAACTAAAGCGGCTTGCAGCTTGCCGCCAGATCTTTCTTCCCGTGCTTCATAACGAAGAGAGCCGGGAGGGGCAAAGAGAGTGACATTGTGATTGGAAAAGAAAGAATTCGCATCCGGTTGAAAGCTTACGACTATCGCATCCTCGATCAGTCGACGGGCGAGATTGTGGAAACGGCGAAACGGACAGGCGCGCAGATTGCCGGGCCGATTCCGCTGCCCACGATGAAGAACAAGTACTGCGTGCTGCGTTCACCGCACGTGGACAAGAAGTCGCGGGAACAGTTTGAAATCCGCACCCACAAGCGCCTGCTCGATATCCTCGAGCCGACGCAGCAGACGGTCGACGCGCTGATGAAGCTCGATCTGCCGGCAGGCGTGGATGTGGAGATCAAGGCGTTCGGTAAGGAACATAAATAGGTTTGCGGAGCCGGGTCTTTGACCCGGATGGACGGGTCAGAGACCCCTCCCCACACAGACCACCCAGCCAATAGCCGTCGCAGTCGTGACGAGCCAAGCTGGGAACGGAGAAGGAAATGGCGAAAGTTACAGGCATCCTCGGGAAGAAAGTCGGCATGACGCAGCTCTTCGATTCGAAGGGCGATGTGCGGCCGGCGACCGTTCTGCAGGCGGGGCCGTGCGTGATTACGCAACATAAGACCAGCACCAAGGACGGCTACGAGGCGGCGCAGATCGGCCTGGTCGAGTTCGTGAAGGCGAAGAAGCTGCCGAAGGCGATGCAGGGACATTTTGCGAAGCACAACCTGCCTCCGGTGAAGTTCCTGCGCGAAGTGCCGGTGGAAGTGGAAGCGACCGAGAATGAAGTTGCGGTGAAGGTTGGCGACCGGGTGCTGGTCGACATTTTCGAAAGCGAAAAATTTGTTGACGTGGTCGGCACCAGCAAGGGTCACGGTTTCCAGGGCGTGGTGAAGCGGCATCATTTTGCCGGTGGTCCGAAGTCGCACGGTTCGATGTTTCAGATTACCGGTTCGATTGGCTCGTCGGCGTTTCCGTCGCGTGTGTTCAAGGGAATGCGCATGTCGGGACACATGGGCAACACGCGCATTACGACCCGCAACCTGCGTGTCCTGGGCGTTGACAAGGACGAGAACCTGCTCGTGGTCGAAGGCAGCGTGCCGGGACCGAATGGCGGGTATCTGGTGATTTTGAAAGCGAAAAAAGCTCCGCGCGAGCGTCGTGGATTCGCGGGTTCGGCGACGGTCGATCCGTTGAAGGCGGCGAAGCGAGCAGCGAAGAAGGCGTAGTACCCAGTAGCGGGTACTCAGTACCCAGTGAGAGCGAAATATGGCATCGATTGATATCTACAACCTGAGCGGGGCGAAGGTCGGGACGATGGACTTGGCCGACGAAGTATTCGGCGCCGTCAACGAAGACCTTCTCTGGGAGGCGATCAAGCATTACACCGCCTCCAAGCGCGCGGGAACGCATGCGACCAAGGCCCGCTGGCAAGTGTCCGGATCGGGTAAGAAGCTTTGGAAGCAGAAGGGCACGGGGCGGGCGCGTATCGGTTCGGTCCGGTCCCCGCTGTGGCGCCATGGCGGTACGGTGCATGGTCCGGTGCCGCGCTCGTACGAGTACGCGTTTCCCGAAGAAGAAACTTCTGGGCGCGCTGCGCTCGGCGCTGGCCGCGAAGTTTGCCGACGGCAAGCTGATGGTGGTGAAGTCGCTGGAAGTGAAAGAACCGAAGACGAAACTCTTCCGCGAGTCGCTCGACAAGTTGAAAGTGGCGGGCACGACCTTGCTGGTCGAGGTTTCGAACGCGGAGAACCGCAACCTCGAACTCAGCTCGCGCAACATCGACGGGCTCGAGTTGGTGCGGGGTAACGAAGTGCATCCGTATCACTTGATGCGCTACAGCCAGATCGTGTTTGCGCAGCCGGCGCTCGAAAAGTTGCAGGACTCGCTGCGGAAGTCGGCTTCGCGGCGCTCGCATGTGGCGGAACCAAAAGCAAAGCCTGCGAAGAAGCCGCTGGTTCGGGGTGCAAAGAAAACGAAGACGAAAGCGGAGGTGGCGTAAATGAAATCCGCTTACCAGATTATTCAGAAGCCGGTGATCACGGAAAAAGGTTTGGGCATCAAGGAAAGCCAGAACACGCTGGTGTTTCAGGTGGCGCCGAAAGCAACCAAGACGGAAATCAAGGAAGCAGTGCAGGCCATTTTCAAAGTGAAAGTGGCGTCGGTGCGGACGGCGAATTATCCGGGCAAAGAGCGGCGGCGAGGCAAGTTTGCCGGCTACCGTCCGGACTGGAAAAAGGCCTTCGTGCGCCTGAAGACGGGCGAGAAGATGCCGGAGTACGCACAGAATCTGTAGGGAGCTCTAAGCTCTCAGCTCCAAGCTATCAGGAAATGCGATAGCGGGTTTGCTGAGAGCCTGGAGCTGAGAGCTGAGAGCTACTATGCCGATCAAGACATACAGACCGAGAACGCAGACGCTGCGCTACCGCACCAGCGTTACGACCGACGACATCACGTCGACGAAGCCGCACAAGCCGCTGGTCGAGGGCAAGATTCGCAGTGGCGGACGGCGTAACTCCGGCGACACGACCATGCGCTTCCGGGGCGGCGGCAACAAGCGCCTTCTTCGTACGATCGATTTCAAGCGCGACAAGCATGGCATCCCCGCGACGGTGGCGACGATTGAATACGATCCCGGCCGTTCGGCGCGCATTGCGCTCTTGAGCTATGCGGATGGCGAGAAGCGCTATATCGTCCAGCCCGACGGGTTGAAAGTGGGACAAAAAATTGTGAGCGGGCCCGACGCCGACATTCTGGTTGGGAACGCGCTGCCGTTGCGGAACATTCCGCCCGGCACCACCATTCACAACATCGAACTGAAGCCGGGCAAGGGCGCGCAGATGGTACGTTCGGCGGGCGGCTCGGCGCAGTTGGTCGCGAAAGAAGGTGACTACGCGCTGGTGAAGCTGCCTTCGGGCGAAACCCGCAAAGTTTTGCAGGACTGTCTCGCAACCATCGGACAGGTGGGCAACTCGGATCACGAGAACGTGACCTGGGGCAAGGCGGGACGCACGCGCTGGGTGGGCAAGCGTCCCCATAACCGCGGCGTGTCGATGAACCCGGTCGACCATCCGCATGGCGGCGGCGAAGGCAAGACGTCAGGCGGGCGGCATCCAGTGACACCTTGGGGCCAGCCGACACGCGGCTTCAAGACCCGCAACAACAAGCGGACGGACGCGTTCATCGTAGGCCGTAGCAAGAAAAGGTAAGGATTCATGCCTCGGCTCCTGAGAGCTGAGAGCTGAAAGCTGAGAGCTGACTTTATGGCACGTTCGACAAAAAAAGGGCCGTTTGTAGACGCGCACCTGGCGACAAAAATCGAAGGCATGAACGCGCGCAACGAAAAGAAAGTGTTGCGCACCTGGTCGCGACGTTCGACCATCACGCCGGAGATGGTCGGCCATACGATCGCGGTGCACAATGGGAGAAAGTTTATCCCCGTGTATGTGACCGAGAACATGGTGGGGCACAAGCTGGGCGAATTCAGCTTTACCCGCCAGTTCAAAGGGCACTCGATGCGGGCAGCCACCGAGGTGGCGGCGAGACCGGCTGGACCTCCGGGTGGGCCGGGAGCGATTGCTCCCGCGGCGCCGAAGGCATAGAAAGGCAGCTTTTAGCCTTTAGCTTTTAGCGTTCAGCTAAAAGCCAAGAGCTGAGAGCCAAAGGCTAAAGATATGGAATTTCGAGCGGAAGCACGGTTCATGCGCGTATCGCCGCAGAAGGCGCGGTTGGTGCTGGAATTGATCAAGGGCCGGCGCGTGGAAGAAGCGCGCAACACGCTGCTGTTTACCAAAAAGCGGGTGGCGGCGACGGTCGGCAAGCTGTTGCAGTCGGCGATCGATAATGCCAACTACCTGAGCACGGAAAAGGGTTTGGACGTCGATCTGGACAGCCTGTACGTGAAGAGCGCGGTGGCGAACGACGGTCCGCGGCTGAAGCGGGTTCGTCCGGCGCCGATGGGGCGGGCGTTCCGGTTCGTTCGCCGGATTTCGCATCTGGAAATCGTGCTGGCGGAGCGTAATAAGAACGGCGCCTCCGTTGCCACCGTGGTGGGCGCGGAACCGGCGGGCGGGAAGAAGTCGGCTCCGGTGAAGAAAGCGGGAGCCAAGGCCCGGCTGAAAGCGCCAGCGAAGAAAAAAGCGGCAGGCAAGAAAGCGGCCGCGAAGAAATAGCATTTTCGTGGGGACGGGTCTTTGACCCGTCCAGCCGGGTCAAAGGCCCGGTTCCACACAGAGTAGGCAAGGTTAGGAGCTTGAATGGGACAAAAAGTACATCCTTACGGGTTTCGGCTGGGCTACACGAAGCCGTGGAAGTCGCGCTGGTTTGCCGAGCGGGATTACGACAAGCAGCTGCTGGAAGACGTCAAGCTGAAGGCGGAGCTGAAAGAGAAGCTCAAGTCGGCGGGCGTGAGCTCGATTGAAATCGAGCGTCCCGGCAACAAGCTGCGCGTCCTGATCAAGACGGCGCGTCCGGGCATCATCATCGGCCGCAAAGGCGCGGAAATCGACAAGCTCAAAGCCGAGGTCCAGAAACGGATGGCTGGCCGCGAGGTTTTCATCGACATCCTGGAAGTGCACAAGCCGGAACTCGATGCGCAACTGGTGTCGGAGTCGATCGCGCTGCAACTGGAAAAGCGCGTGGGCTTCCGCCGGGCGATGCGCAAGTCGGTGGATTCGGCGCTGCGCTTCGGATGCAAGGGAATTAAAGTCCGCGTCAGTGGACGCTTGAATGGCAACGAAATCGCGCGCTCGGAATGGTATCTCCAGGGCCGCTTGCCGTTGCATACGTTGCGCGCCGATATCGACTATGGCTTCACGGAAGCGCGCACCACGTACGGCGTGATCGGCGTGAAGTGCTGGGTTTATAAAGGCGAGATTCTCCCTGCCAAGAAACGGGAAGCGACGCCGGCACGGGAAACGACCGGAGCGTTCTAGAAAGTCAGAAGTTAGAAGTCAGATTGCAGAAGTAGAAGCGGGGTTCGAAGGTATTACTGAGAACCGAGAACTGAGAACCGGGAACTGATTCTTATGTTGATGCCGAAGAAAGTAAAGTACCGCAAGCAACAGCGCGGACGCATGACCGGGAAAGCGTGGCGCGGCTCGGAACTTGCGTTCGGCCAGTTCGGATTGAAAGTGCTGGAGCCGGGTTGGATTACCGACCGGCAGATTGAAGCCAGCCGTGTGGCGATGACGCGTTTTGTCAAACGCGGCGGCAAGATCTGGATCCGTCTGTTTCCGGACAAGCCCGTCACCAAGAAGCCGGCCGAAACCCGTATGGGTAAAGGCAAAGGCGCGCCCGATCATTGGGTGGCGGTGGTTCGTCCGGGGAAGATTCTGTTTGAGATGGAAGGCGTCACCGTCGTCGACGCCAAGGAAGCGATGCGGCTGGCGTCGCACAAGCTGCCGCTGCGGACGACATTTGTGAAACGCGAAGTGCTGTAGGAAGTGCAGAAGTAAGAAGTCAGATTGCAGAAGTAAAAGCCGGCGACTTGAGCTTTTCCTGAGACCTGACACCTAACACCTGAGACCTGACTTATGAAAGTTGACAAGGTACGCGATTTGACGGATGTGGAACTGAAACACCAGGAGCGGGACCTGGCGGATCAGCTGTTCAAGCTGAAGTTCCAGATGAATATGGGACAGACCGAGAGCCTGAAGAAGATTCGCGGGCTGCGCCGGGACATCGCGCGGGTGAAGACCATCCTGCGCGAGCAGGAACTGGGCGCCGCGAAGACGGAGAAAAAGTAATGGCGGAAACCACAGGCCACGAAACGACGGGCCAGCCGGAAAAGCACAGCGGCCGCAAAATATTGATCGGGACCGTGGTCTCGAACAAGATGCAGAAAACGATTGTCGTCGAGGTCACGCGCAAGAAGGCGCATCCCATGTACAAGCGCGTGATTGCGATCCGCAAGAAGTTTTACGCGCACGACGAGAAAAACGAATCGCATGTCGGCGACACGGTCGCGATTGAAGAATCGCGGCCGCTGTCCCGGCTGAAGCGCTGGACCTTGAAAGAGATTGTGCGCAAGACGGCACTGGTGCCGGAAGTGGCCGACGTTGATGTCGCGGCCAGCCGGTAGGCAGAGGGAGAAACGAACATGGCCGTAATGATGAGATCCATGCTCGAGGTGGCCGATAATTCCGGCGCCCGAAAGCTGCAGATGATCATGCCGCTGGGCGGCTCAACCGGACTGCACGCCGGGCTCGGTGACGTGATTACCGCCAGCGTAAAAGAAGCTTCGCCCGACGGGCAGGTGACGAAGGGCAAAGTCGTGAAGGCGGTGATTGTTCGTACCCGCAAAGAACATCGGCGGCGGGATGGAACCTATATCCGCTTCGATACGAATGCGGCGGTGCTGATCAACGATGCGGGCGAGCCGGTGGGCACGCGCGTGTTCGGACCGGTAGCGCGCGAGTTGCGCGATAAGAAGTTTTTGAAGATTGTGTCGCTGGCGCCGGAAGTACTTTAGGCAGAGGTCACCTGTCAGAGGTCACGAGTCCCAGGAAAAGCAGCTGGGACAGAGGGAAAGCAGAAATGGGAACGGCAACAACGAAGAATCACACACGCGTGGATATCCGGCGGAACGATACTGTCAAAGTCATGACGGGCCGCGATGCGGGCAAGGAAGGGCGCGTGTTGCGCGTGTTCCCGGACGACGCCAAGGTCCTGGTCGAGCACGTCATGATGGTGAAGAAGCACATGAAGCCGAGCCAGAAATCAAAAGGCGGCATTGCCGAGCAGGAACGGCCGATTTCGATTTCGAATGTCGCTCTGGTGTGCGGAACCTGTGGGCCGGTGCGAATTGGACACGATACGCGCGGGGAACGCAAAGTGCGGGTGTGCAAGAAGTGCGGGACGACGCTCGATAAATAGCTGCGGGCTTCGAGCCGCGAGCTTCGAGTGACCGGCGCAGGGTAAACGCAGGATTGATTTCAGTAACCAAGATTTGAAAGTGCTCACGAACCGGAAAGTGTTTTGGGCGCTCGTAGCTCGAGACCCGAAGCTCGAAGCTCTTCCGAAACCGTGAGAGAAGGCAGCAACGAATATGGCAAAAGACGAACAGCAGAAAAAAGGTAAGCCGGCCAAGAGTGCGGCGGCGGAAGAGGCGAAACCGGGTCCGGGAGCGCCGCGGCATTCGGCGAAAGAGCGTCCGCGGTTGCGGGTGAAGTTTGAAAAAGAACTGGCGCCGACGCTGATGAAAGAGCTCGATCTGAAGAATCCGGCGGCGGTTCCGCGGCTGAACAAGATTGTCGTCAACATGGGTGTGGGCGAGGCGACGCAGAACGCCAAGATTCTCGATCCAGCAGTCAACGAACTGGGCCAGATTACCGGACAGAAACCGGTTGTCACGCGGGCGCGCAAGTCGATTGCGGCGTTTAAAGTGCGCGAAGGCATGCCCATCGGCGCGATGGTTACGCTACGCGGCGACCGGATGTATGAATTTTTCGACCGCCTGGTCAGCATCGTGCTTCCCCGGGTCCGCGACTTTCGCGGCGTGTCAACGAAGTCGTTCGACGGACGAGGTAATTACACACTGGGATTGCACGACCAGCTGATTTTCCCGGAGATCGATTACGCGAAGGTCGACAAGCTCAAGGGCATGAACGTCACGATCGTGACCACCGCCCGCAGCGACGACCAGAGCCGGGCGTTGTTGAAGCATTTGGGAATGCCGTTTAGAGCGTAAGTCAGAACCAAGAAGTCAGAGTGTAGAAGTAAAAAACTCTCGGTCGATAAGAGTTGAGCTAAGAGCTAAAAGCTAGGAGCTAAGTTTGGCAACTACAGCAAAGCGAGTAAAAGACGCGAGAAAGCCGAAATTCTCGACACGCAAGCACAACCGCTGCAAATTGTGCGGACGTCCGCGGGCCTATTTACGGAAGTTTGGCCTTTGCCGTCTGTGCTTCCGGGCGCTGGCGCTGAAGGGCGAGATTCCAGGCGTTTCAAAGTCGTCCTGGTAAGAGAGCGTCGTTGGTCGCTGGTCGTTGGTCGTTCGCGACGCCTGGTGGTTCACGAGACTTGGTTCATCGCAGTATGCAGGTAAGGGTCGAGGGGCTGGCCGGGTTCGGCTAACGACGAACCACCGGCGACTGACGACCAACAGGAAGTTAAGCTGCTGCAGGTTCTCCGCTGGACGCGGAGCGAACGGGCGGCTCGAGGAGAAGCAGAAGATGAGGTTGACCGATCCGGTGGCAGACATGTTGGCGCGTATCCGCAACGCGATTCGCGCGCGGCACCAGAAGGTGGATATTCCAGCTTCCAAGCTGAAGACGGAAATCGCCCGCATTTTGAAAGAAGAAGGCTTCATCGCCAACTTCAAGCCGACGGAAGAAGAGGGCCACAAGGTCCTGCGGGTCTACTTGAAGTATGGCAACAACAACGAGGCCGTGATCTCGAACCTGGCGCGTGTGTCGCGTCCGGGCTGCCGGGTGTATGTGCGCCGCACCGAGATTCCGCGTGTGCTGGGCGGGCTCGGCATCAACATTCTGACCACGCCGAAAGGCGTTATGACCGGACGGCAGGCGCGCCGGCAGGGTCTGGGCGGCGAATTGTTGTGCGAAGTCTGGTAGAGAAGCAAGCTGTTAGCTGTTAGCTCTTAGCCATTAGCTAGAGCGATCGTGCTGACGGTGATGCGGTTTCAAGCTGAGAGCTAAAGGCTAAGAGCTGACCTATGTCACGAATTGGAAAAAAACCGATTGCGCTGCCCAAGGGCGTCACGGTTACGGTGGATGGCAACACGGTGAAGGTGCAGGGGCCGAAGGGCAAACTGGACACGCCTCTTCCCTTTGGGATCAAGCTGGAGCAGAAAGATGGCAACCTGGTCGCGATTCGCGAGAACGATTCGCAGGCGGCGATCCATGGACTGGCGCGTGCGTTGGTCAACAACGCCGTGGAAGGCGTCACCAAGGGTTGGACGCGCGAACTGGAAATTGTGGGTATCGGCTATCGCGCGGAAATGAAGGGTAAGGGCATGGTAGTGTTCAGCCTGGGCTTTTCGCATCCGATCGAATATCCCCTGCCTACGGGCGTGGATTGCGCCATCGATCCAAAGCAGACGAAGCTGTCGCTGACCGGCATCGACCGGCAAAAAGTCGGACAGGTCGCGGCCGAGATGCGCAGCCTGCGGCCGCCGGATCCGTACAAGAACAAGGGCGTCCGCTATGCGGGCGAGCGTTTGAAGAAGAAGGTTGGTAAGACGGGCGCGAAATAGCGCTTAGCCGTCAGCTCTCAGCTGGTGCAGTGGGTTCTGATCGGTTTTTTACTGACGGCTGATAGCTGAGGACTAAAGAAATGCTGACACGAACATCAAAAAACGTAACCCGGCAACGCGTACACGACCGGATCCGGAAGAAGGTTCTCGGCACACCGGAACGGCCGCGGCTGAATGTGTACCGGTCGTTGAACCATATTTACGCGCAACTCGTCGACGACCTGAAGGGCGTCACCATCGCTGCTGCGTCAACCGCGGAAGGCAAGAAGAGCGAGCGCACGACGGGAGGCAACGTTGCGTCGGCGAAGCACGTCGGCAAAACGATCGCGGAGCGGGCCAAGCAAAAGGGAATCGAGCAGGTGGTCTTTGACCGCGGCGGCTACCTTTATCACGGACGCATCAAGGCGCTGGCGGATGCAGCGCGCGAAGCGGGACTAAAGTTCTAGAAAACAGGTCTCAGGTGTCAGGTCTCAGGAAAGTCTGGGCCGGCGATTCTGACGGGATTGTAGACAAAGAAGAGAGTTGCGAGATACATGCCAACAGTTAAGAAAAAACTCGATGCGGGTTCGTTTCAGCTGAAGGACCAGGTGGTTTCGATCAACCGCGTGACGAAAGTCGTCAAGGGCGGCAAGAATCTGTCGTTTGCGGCGCTTGTCGTTGTGGGCGATCCCTCGGCGGCGGTGGTTGGATACGGTTCCGGCAAAGCCAAAGAAGTGCCGCAGGCGATCCGCAAAGGAATCGAATCCGCCAAGAAGAACCTGATGCGGATCAATTTGACCCAAACCACCGTCCCTCACATTTCTCTGGGACGCTATGGCTCGGGCCGGGTGCTGCTCAAGCCGGCGCCGGAAGGCACCGGCGTCATCGCCGGCGGTGCCGTGCGCGCCGTCATGACTTCGGCGGGCATTCAGAATGTGCTCACGAAATCGATCGGCACCACCAATCCGCACAACGTGATCAAGGCGACCTTCGACGCGTTGAAAAAACTGAAGAATCGCGAAGAAGTGGCGGCGTTGCGCGGAAAGACGTCGCAGGAGTTGTAAGTCCGCTGCTAGCTGGTAGCTGGTAGCCAGAGAAGCTGAGTTGTAAGGATGACCATGACAACCAAGACATCGAAAGCGGCAACGGGCAAAATCCAGATCAAGTGGGTGCGGTCGGCGATCTGTGCTCCGAAGAAGCAAAAGCTGGTAATTAAAGGGATGGGGTTCACACGGCTGAATCAGGTGATTGAACGGCCGGACAACCCGGCGATTCGCGGCATGGTGAAGAAAGTGCCGCATCTGGTGGAGATTGTGAAATAGCAGGAAAGCAGGTCTCAGGTGTTAGGTTTCAGGTCTCAGGAAAATCCCTGCCGTAAGGGTTTTCCTGAGACCTGACACCTGAGACCCGACACCTGGGTCAAGGTACACGTTATGAATCTTTCTACAATACGAGCACCGCGCAAGGCGGCGGAAAAGCGCAAGCGGGTCGGACGCGGCATGGGGTCCGGCATGGGCAAGACTTCCACGCGCGGACATAAAGGACAGTGGTCGCGGTCGGGCGCGCGTTTGTTGCGCGGCTTTGAAGGCGGTCAGATGCCGTTGCACCGGCGCATTCCGAAGCGCGGGTTCACGAACGTCTTCCGCGAAGAGTATGCGGTCGTGAATTTGTCCCGGCTGGACGCGGTGGGGGAGACGGAAATCACGCCCGAAGTGCTGCGGAAAGCGGGCGTTGTCCGAACAAAGAAGAAGCTCAAGATTCTCGGCACCGGCGAACTGAAAAGCGCGCTGACCGTAAAGGCGCACAAATTTTCCCAGACTGCTCAGGACAAGATCACCAAGGCAGGCGGCAAGTTTGAGGTCTTGCAGTAATGCTCGAAAAGCTGTCGAACATCTTCCGGGTTCCCGACCTTCGCAAGCGCGTGCTGTTTACCCTTGGCATCCTGGCGATTTATCGCCTGGGCGGTCACGTTCCCACGCCTGGGATCAACGGCGATAAGCTGGCACAGTTCTTCGATCAGAACCGGGGGACGATGCTGGGTTTTGTCGATTTGTTCAGCGGCGGCAACCTGCGCAAACTGACCATATTCGCGCTCGGAATCATGCCGTACATTACGGCTTCCATCATTCTTCAGTTGCTGACGGTGGTCTATGAGCCGCTGGCTAAACTGCAGAAGGAAGGCGAGATGGGCCGGAAGAAGATCACGCAATGGACGCGTTATCTGACGGTCTTGCTCAGTCTGGTGCAGTCATTCGGAATTGCCTTTAGCCTGGAAAAGGGCGGCGATTACGTTACCAATCCTGGCGCCGGTTTCGTCCTCATGATGATGCTGACGTTGACCACCGGGTCGGCGTTCATCATGTGGCTGGGCGAACAGATTACCGAACGCGGCATCGGCAACGGAATGTCGCTGCTGATCTTCGCCGGCATTGTGACCGGCCTGCCACGCGGCATTGCCGACCTGGTCGAAAAGGCGAGGAACGATGCCTGGGGCGCATTTACTTTCCCCGCAATCCTCATGCTACTGGTGCTGATGGTGGCGGTGGTGGCGTTCATCGTTTACGTGGAACGCAGCGAGCGCCGGATCCCGGTGCAGTATGCCAAGCGCGTGGTCGGGCGGAAAGTCATGGGCGGCCAGTCGACGCACCTCCCGCTGCGGGTCAACGCGGGCGGCGTGATGCCCGTCATCTTCGCGTCTTCGATTCTGGCCTTGCCCCAGATGCTGGGCACGCCGTTTCACAATAACAAGATCATAGGACCGATGCTCGAGTGGCTGCACTGGGGCGAGCCGCTGTACGCGACTCTCTATGCCACGGGCATCATTTTCTTCGCCTACTTTTACATTTCGATCGTGTTCAACCCGAACGAGGTTGCCGACAACATGCGGAAGTGGGGCGGATTTATTCCCGGCATCCGTCCGGGCAAACGGACGGCGGATTACATCAACGAGGTCCTGACCAGGATAACCTTGGTCGGCGCGTTGTACCTGGTGATCATCTCGCTGATTCCGGAGTGGATGATTACGGGCATCAAGTTGAATCACCTGTGGCTGGTGGGGCGCTACCTGGAGAATCTGCCCAACTGGATGCTGAGCGGGTTGGGAGTGAACTTCTATTTTGGCGGTACTTCGACGCTGATCGTGGTCGGAGTCGCCATGGATACAGTGACACAGATTGAAGCGCAACTGATCATGCGGCACTACGACGGGTTTACACCGAAGAGTGGCCGGTTGCGGGGACGCCGGACGTGGTGATCGGTTGGTAGGGTGGCAGAAAGTAAGGTTCTGTGGACGCGGCAGTGCGGTCCCTCCGCGAGAGGAAATACGAATAAAGGGGCCATTGTGAATGGCCAACGTAACCGCACCAACACCGAAGATCGGGCCGGTGATTTTGCTGGGTCCTCCGGGAGCCGGCAAGGGCACCCAGTCCAAGCGCATCGTGGAACACTACGGCATCCCGCAGATCTCCACCGGGGATTTGTTGCGGGATCACGTAAACCGCGATACCGAACTTGGCCGCAACGCCAAGAGCTTCCTTGCACAGGGCAAACTTGCCCCGGACGAGTTGCTCTACGGCATTGTTGAAGAGCGCCTGAAGTTAGCGGATTGTGCGCGGGGCTACATTCTGGACGGCTTTCCCCGCACGGCCGCGCAGGCGGGGTGGCTGGACGCTTATCTGGAGCGGGAGTTCTTTGACAAGTCGGAGAAGCCTTCGCCGGTTGTGATCCGGATGGATGTGGATTATACTCAATTACTGCTACGGATTAGCGGTAGGCGTTCCTGTCCCACCTGTGGACGGATCTATAACCTCCACTTTCAACGGCCTCGCGTCGACGAGCAGTGCGATCTGGAGCACGCTTCCAAGCTGATACAGCGCAACGACGATCGGGAAGAAGTCATCCGGCCGCGTCTGGAAGCGTATGAGATCCAGACCAAACCGGTGGCTGAGTATTACCAGACACAAGGGCGCCTGATTCCGCTGAATGCGGATCGTCCCATGGACGAGGTCACAGCGGACATTTTCCACGTGATCGACAGCCATGCCGCGGAACGCGCGGTGAGCGGGGCGGCAAAGTTGGAAGAATGAGTTTCGGAGACGACAAGATCGTGCGCAAGTCGCCGGAAGAGATCGAGAAAATGAGGTACAGCGGACAGTTGGTCCGCCAGGTTCTGAACCACGTGAAAGCGCTGGTCGCGCCCGGGGCCACCACCATGGACCTGGAGAAGGCGGCCGAGAAGCTGATCGCGGACATGGGAGCAAAGCCGGCGTTCAAGGGATATTACGGTTATCCCTGCGTACTGTGTACGTCGGTGAACGAAGAGATTGTGCATGGCATCCCGTCGGAAAAGCGGGTGCTGAAGTCGGGCGACATTGTTTCCGTCGATTGTGGAGTCGTATATGACGGCTACTACGGAGACGCGGCAATCACCGTGCCCGTAGGCGAGACGCTGAAAGAGGAACTGAAGAAGCTGCTCGAAGTTACAGAAGCGTCGCTTTACAAAGGCATCGAGCAGGCCAAGATCGGCAATACGATCGGCCACGTGGGCTCAGCGATTCAGAAATACGTCGAGGCCAACGGATTCAGCGTGGTGCGCGAGTTTGTAGGACACGGAATCGGGACCAAGCTGCACGAAGCGCCGCAGATCCCGAATTTCGGCAAGAAGGGTCAGGGCGTGGAACTCACCGAAGGCATGGTGCTGGCGATCGAGCCGATGGTGAATTCGGGGCGTCCCGAAGCCAAAGTTTTAGGAGACAAGTGGACCGCCGTAACGCTCGACGGCAGCTACAGCGCTCACTTTGAGCACTGCGTAGCGGTGACGAAGCTAGGGCCAGTGATTTTGACGCAATAAAGCTCCAAGCTGTCAGCTCTTAGCTCTCAGGTTTTGCTGACAGCTGACGACTGAGAGCTGAGAGCTGATTTCAGGGGGTCGATGAGTAAAGAAGACGCGATTGAAGTGATGGCGATAGTGGTTGAGCCACTGCCCAATGCCATGTTCAAGGTGGAGTTGGAAAACAAACACCAGGTGCTGGCCCACGTCTCCGGAAAGATGAGGAAGAATTTTATCCGCATCCTGCCAGGAGACAAAGTCGCAGTCGAACTTTCTCCCTACGACCTGAATCGCGGTCGGATCGTATATCGGTACAAATGAGGTATTAGCTTTGTAGCTTGGCTTTTAGCTAAAGGCTAAAGGCTAAGAGCTAACAGCTGAGGGCTGGAGAGTTATGAAAGTCAGAGCGTCAGTAAAGAAAATTTGCGACAAGTGCAAAATCATCCACCGCAAGGGCGTGGTGCGGGTGATTTGCGAGACTGCCAAGCATAAGCAACGTCAAGGATGAATCGGCTGCGAGCAGCGAGCTGCGAGCCAAAAACTCTCCAAGCTCGAAGCTCGAAGCTCGAGGCCGCTGAGTGTTAGCGGGAAAGGGTTCGGAAACATATGGCTCGTATTGCCGGCGTCGATCTTCCACGCAACAAACACGTGAATATCGCGCTCACTTACATCTACGGAATCGGGATCTCGCGCTCCGCCCACATTCTGGACGAAGCGAAAGTCGACCCGATGAAGAAAGTTCAGGACCTGGCCGAAGACGAGGTCAACCGCATCCGCCAGGTGATCGAAGCGGAAGGCTCGGTGGAAGGCGATCTGCGCAAGGACGTTTCGATGAACATCAAGCGCCTCATCGAAATCGGCTCCTACCGCGGGTTCCGGCATCGCCGCAACCTGCCGGTTCGCGGACAGCGTACCCACACCAATGCCCGTACCCGTAAAGGTCCGCGCAAGGGAACGGTCGCGCAGAAGAAGAAGACGGCGGGAAAGACCTAGAAAACAGTTCTCAGTTCTCGGTCCTCAGTTCTCAGTGAAAGACTCACGGGAATTGACCTACGGAGAACTGGGAACCGAGAACTGAGAACTAACACATGGCAAAACCGGCGGCAGCAGCAGCGGGCGCAGCGGCGCCTGACAAAAAGGGCAAGAAGAAGACGTTCAAGAAGAAAGAGCGCAAGCACGTCCCCCACGGACTGGTGCATGTGCAGGCTTCTTTTAACAACACCATCGTCACGATCTCCGACACCAGCGGCAACGTCCTGGCGTGGAAGAGTTCGGGATCGTTGGGTTTCCGCGGATCGCGTAAAGGCACTCCGTTCGCGGCGCAGCAGGCTGCGATGAACGCTGCCAATATGGCGCGGGATCATGGTGTGCGTACAGTGGACGTGCGAGTGAGCGGTCCGGGATCGGGCCGCGAGTCGGCAGTTCGCGCCCTGGCAGCGGCGGGAATCGAAGTCCGCTCTATTCGCGATTCGACGCCCATTCCACATAATGGATGCCGTCCGCCGAAGCGACGTCGCGTGTAACACGCGACGACTAGTTCTCAGTTCCCAGTTCTCGGTTCTCAGTAAGAGCCGTCGATTCTGGGTTTTCTGAGAACTGAGAACTGGGAACCGAGAACTGATTTTCGTCCGGGATGAAGGGTGAAGCCAAACCTGTAAACCGGTCATCTAAAGAAGGAGAACAACTTGGCACGTTATACGGATGCAGTGTGTCGTCTTTGCCGTCGGGAAGGTATCAAGCTCTTCCTGAAAGGCCCGAAGTGCTTCACCGATAAATGTCCTCTGGAGAAGCGCAACTACGCTCCCGGCCAGCACGGGAAAGACAAGAAAACCAAAGTCGTGGGCTACGGCCTGCAGCTGCGCGAAAAACAGAAAGCCAAGCGCATCTATTTCACCCAGGAAGGCCAGTTCCGGAATTACTTCGAGACCGCCGTCAAATCCCAGGGTGTGACGGGCGCAAAGCTGCTGGAGCAACTGGAGCGCCGGCTGGACAACGTCGTGTTCCGTCTCGGCTTTGGCATCTCACGCCGTCAGGCCCGCCAGTTGGTTCGTCACGGACATGTTCTGGTCAACGGCAAGAAGGTCAACATTCCTTCCTACCAGGTCAGCGTTGGCGAGGAGATCGCGATCCGCGAGAGCAGCCACAAAGTGCCGATTCTCGAGATCGCCAAGGAATTTGCCAGCCATCAGCCCGCGCCGAGTTGGCTCTCGGTCGACCGCGATGCCTACAAAGGCAGCGTGACCGCACTGCCGAGGCGCGAAGATATTCAGTTGCCGGTCAATGAGCAGCTGATTGTCGAGTTGTACAGCAAGTAAGCAAACATTGGTAGAGACGCGGCGTGTCGCGTCTCCTCCAATTTGTTAAGGCCTGTTTCGAGCCAGAGCAGCCCGTGACGGCATTTGATCCGAATCAGTACCAGGCCGGTTCGGAGAGCCGTCGCAGAGCCATATGGCCGAGAGGAGAAACACCATGTTGTGGAAAGGTTTTCAAAAACCGAAACGGCTGGCAAGCGACGCTACCGGCCTCACCGACAAGTACGGGATGTTCTGGGCGCAGCCCTTTGAGCGCGGATTCGGAACAACCATCGGAAACGCTCTACGCCGTGTGCTGCTGAGTTCAATCGAAGGCGCTGCCGTTACCGCGGTGAAGGTCGAAGGCGTGCTGCACGAGTTTCAATCGATCCCCGGCGTCGTCGAGGATGCGACTGACATCATCCTGAACCTGAAGCAGATTCCATTTAAACTTGCAGGAGAAGGCCCGAAAGCGATCTACCTTCGGGCCGATCAGCCCGGAGTCGTCACCAGCGGCATGATCGAGGCCGACGGCGATGTGGAAATTCTGGACAAGGAAATCTATATCGCGACCGTCAGCGAAGGCGGCAAGCTCGATATGGAGATGCGCCTGAAGCGCGGCCGCGGCTACGTTGCCGCCGACAAGAATTTCGAAGACGATCTCGGCATCGGGTTCATTCCCATCGACTCCGTCCATTCGCCAGTGCGCAAGTGTAACTACACCGTCGAAGCGGCACGCCTGGGTCAGATCACCGACTACGACAAGCTGACCCTCGAAGTCTGGACCAACGGGTCCATCACTCCAGGCGATTCCATCGGACTGGCTGCGAAGTTGCTCAAGGATCACATGAACATCTTCATCAACTTCGAGGAAGAAATCGAAACCTCGTCGTCGAGCGAAGAGCGCAAGCCTGAGATCAAGAACGAGAACCTTAACCGTTCGGTAGAGGAACTCGAACTTTCGGTCCGCAGTTACAACTGCCTGAAGAACGCGAACATTCAGTCCATCGGCGAACTGGTGCAAAAGACCGAAGCCGAGATGCTAAAGACGAAGAACTTCGGGCGCAAGTCGCTGAACGAGATTAAGGAAATCCTGTCTTCGATGGGGTTGAGCCTGGGCATGAAGATCGACGAGCACGGCAACGCCGTTCCCGGACCGACTTCGAACCAGGTACTGCCAGCGTCGGCGTACGGGGATAACGATCTATAGAAACGAGTGGTTAGTGGTTGGTGGTTAGTGATTAGATAACACCTACCGCCGGCCGCTAACCACTGATCACCAATCACTAGCCACTGAGGTTCTCATGCGTCACAAAGTCGCAGGATACAAACTCGGACGGAACACCTCGCATCGGCGGTCGTTGTTCCGGAACATGGTGACGTCGATCATCATGGAAGAACGGATCGAGACGACGGCGATCAAAGCCAAAGCCATTCGTCCGCTGGTCGAGAAGATGATTACGCTCGGCAAGAAGGGCGACCTGGCGGCGCGGCGTCAGGCAGCGGCTTACTTGATGACCAGCGAAGCGGTCACCAAGTTGTTTGACACCGTAGCCCCGCGTTTTGGCGATCGTCAGGGTGGTTATCTGCGGATTGTGCGGACCGCGTGGCGAAAAGGCGACGGCGCTGACACCGCATTCATCGAACTGCTCGGCAGTGAACAGGTGCTCGACGAGAAACGCCAGAAGCGCGCCGAAATCCGCGCCAAGCGCGCCGAGGAAACGCGCAAGGCGATGGAAGAAGCCGAGGCCCAGGCCGGACCTCCAGCGGAACCGGTTGAGGATGGCGAGAAGAAAGAGTAGATTCGCGGAATTCTTGCAGAAACGGGGCGTCCCCACAGGGCGCCCCGTTTTTTTGCCGGGAGCAAATCCAAAACTACTGCCCGATTGGACCGTTTACCGTCCCGATCAGGCCGGTGCGGTTGTCGAGAACAGCCAGGCGTAGTTCCTTGCCGGTTGCGGGAACGTCGATATCCAGAGGAACCATCATGCCTTTCTCGACCATTTTTTGATAGGTGGGACCATCAAAGGTGTGGCTGACATCGGTTCTGCGGTTGCCCAACATCTTGCCCGCTGAATCATACACAGCAGCGTAAAGGCTGATGTTGACCTTCTTACCGCCGTCGGAATCCTCGGCAGATAAAGTATGTGCGTCGACCAGGAAAACTACGCGCATTTTCCCCCGATCGGTAGGTTTTGCCTGGGCCATGAAAGAGACTTGAGTGGCGGGTGCATTCACCATCAAAGCCGCCGCCACATCCTGCTCGAAGCTGTGGTCCTTGGTAGCGCTGGGGTCGACAGCAAAATATCCCTTGCGGTAACGCAGTTCCGTGTCGCCTTTCGCCAATTTTACTTTGAGGTTCCGGTACTTGCCGTCCCACTTCTTATTCTCCGGATAATAGGCAAGTTCGTAGGACGCCTGGTCATCCGCGGCGGCGAGCGCGACACCATCCTTGATCTCGTTAAGATTCATGTAGGCCTTCCCTCCGGTTTCGTTGGCTACTTCTCGAAGAGTGCCTTGACTGTTGACGAGCACGCTGCTCTGAGCGAGAGCGGCGTTGGCCATGCCGGCTCCATTGACGTCACCGTTATGGGAGAATGATGACGAAGCCATGCTCTCCGCGCCACCGACCAGGCCATGTAGATCCACGGGATAGATTGCGATATTGGCGCTCGCCAGTTCTGATTCCGCATCGCGAATTTCTTTGGCGTGCAATTCTCGTTGCTGGGAAAGGGAGGAACCTACACCGTTGACTGCAGCCGACCTCTGCCGACCCTCGCCCGGGAGGTCCGCCAGCAATTCGGCGTCGCTGATTGGCCGGTCTTCTGGAATCAGGTCGAACGGGAGGTTCCCGGTCAGCCAGACCACGGTCTTGCGGCCCTGCAAGCCGCCCAGCATTCGCGCCAGCGTCCGCATCGCCTCAATCGTGATCAAAGTGCGCCGCTCGATTTCCTGGCCAACCTGGAGGTTCTGAAAGCCTGCAATTTCTGCTTGCGCCGCGGCAATCGCATTTGCAAGAACCGCTCCGCCTCGCCCTCCACCATCCGGACCCACTGCCGATGCCGGTGGAATTGGCGCCGGCTGGAGGATCTGTTCCTGTGGCTTGAAATTCTGGATCGCAGTCCTCAGAACTTGCGGATCGCTGGTGAACTGCTGCAGAACATGCAGGCGGTCGGTAAGGGCCAGAACCGCCATGGAGTGGCCCGACTGGGTCTGATTCATCACGTAGTTCAGCATTTGTGTACGCGCATATGCTTGCTGCGTAAAAAGAGAATTTGTCGCGTCGATGATCAATACCAGGGGCGCCCCGGCCGGACCTACACTTTCCGGATGGTTTGACAGGATTCCCGCCGGCGGAGGAGTGGGTGCGATTTTGTTAGCACCCGGGGGAACAAAGATCGAGATCTTCTGCTTCTTACCATTTTCTTCGAGCGTGAAGTCTTCCGCTTTTAGGCCGGTAACTGGTTGTCCCTTCTTGTCGGTGACAACCACGTCCATCACGACAAGGCGCGTGTTTGTACGAATGGTCAGCGCTGGAACGTCGGCCGACGCTTCCTGAGCAGTTGTCATCGTCGGACTAACGGCCATGCTAAGGGTCAGGCTGGCGATCAGGATCGCGTGGCACGAACTACGCAACATAAAACCTCCATGGGTGCGACAGGAGCGAAGGGGGTATGAGGAAATTTACTCTTTCTCGCCGACGTTTGGCAATTGCGCCTTCCTCCTCGCATTTGCCTGATCTTCCCGCTCTCCCTACAATAGAATTATTCCGGCAATCTTATGATCCATTTCCCAGTACCCGAAGCCCTTACTTTCGACGATGTTTTGTTGCTTCCGGCGCGCTCCGAGGTTGTGCCGGCGCAGACCAACACGCAAACCCATCTTTCGCGTAACATCCGGCTCAATATTCCCATTATCAGCGCCGCCATGGACACCGTTACCGAGTCGCATATGGCGATCGGCATGGCGCAGCAGGGTGGGCTGGGAATTATTCATCGCAACCTGACTATCGAGCAGCAAGCCAACGAAGTGGACAAGGTGAAGCGGTCGGAGAGCGGGATGATCGTCGATCCTGTGACCATGTCGCCCGATGCGAAGGTTTCAGACGCGCTTGACGTGATGAAGAAGTACAAAATCTCCGGAGTTCCGATCACACAGAAAGATGGCAGGCTGGTCGGTATCCTCACCAACCGTGATCTGCGATTCGAGAGCCGCTTCGACATTCCCATCAGTAAGGTGATGACCAAGGACAACTTGATCACCGTCCCGGTCGGAACCACGCTCGAGCAGGCGGAAGAAATTCTTCACGAGCACCGCGTCGAAAAGCTGTTGGTCGTTGACGACAAGTACAACCTCAAGGGCCTGATCACCGTTAAAGACATTCAGAAGAAATTGAAGTATCCGGGCGCGGCCAAAGACTCCCAGGGACGGCTGCGGGTCGGTGCGGCCATTGGTGCGACCGGCGATTTCTTGGAGCGCGCCCAGGAGTTGGCAATGGCGAAAGTGGATGTCTTCGCCATTGACAGCGCCCATGGACACTCCATGCTGGTCGTCGAGGCAGTCAAGAGGGTGAAGGCGAAGCTGCCAGACGTCGAACTGATTGCCGGCAACGTCGCAACCTTCGATGGCGCTTGCGAACTGGTGCGAGCCGGAGTGGACGGCGTGAAAGTCGGGATCGGGCCGGGCTCGATCTGCACCACTCGAGTCGTTACCGGAGTCGGCGTGCCGCAAATCACGGCGATCGCGGAAGCGTCACGGGCTACCCGCGATGCGGGTGTTCCTGTGATTGCGGATGGCGGGATCAAATATTCCGGCGACATCACGAAGGCGCTGGCGGCAGGCGCCTCCGCCGTAATGATTGGATCGATGTTTGCCGGGACGGACGAGAGTCCGGGCGAGCTGATTCTTTATCAGGGCCGGACATTCAAGTCCTATCGCGGTATGGGATCGCTGGGCGCGATGGCGGCAGGTTCGAGCGAACGTTATTTCCAGAATTCGGATGGCGACGCTTCCATCGCGATGCCGATGATCGGCGAAGAGTCGAACAGACTCTCGAAGCTGGTTCCGGAAGGGATCGAAGGCCGCGTGCCCTATCGCGGGTCGGTGGCCATGATCGTCACCCAGATGGTTGGCGGATTGAAATCCGGGATGGGCTACTGCGGCACTCCTACGATTCCGGATCTGCAACAGAAAGCGCGCTTCGTGCGCATCAGTTCGGCGGGCCTGCGCGAAAGCCACGTGCACGACGTCATCATCACGCGAGAAGCTCCCAACTACGCGCTGGAATAAGGGAAGAGCCTGACCTTGCCGACGAACCGTCCTAATCTTTTCCGCGCGTGGTGGCCTGCTACTGTGTGGATTGGCCTTATCACGTTTGAATCCACCGACTACATGTCGTCGCAAAATACCAGCAGCATCTTGTACGACTTGCTGACTCGCCTCTTTGGCCCCATCAATTTTTACGATTTTCTCTACTGGCACCACTATCTGCGGAAGGCGGGGCACGTCGTCGGCTACGGCATGCTCGGTCTGCTGTTGCTACGTGGTCTCTGGATGACATTCTCAAACCGCCCGCAGTGGATGCGGCTCCTACCCGTGTTTGCGTGGCTAGGGACGGCTCTGGTTGCGACCCTCGATGAATGGCACCAGAGTTACAATCCCGCGCGCACCGGCACCCCCTGGGATGTTCTCCTCGATAGCACGGCGGGGCTTGCTGCATTGGCGCTCGCTTACGTGGCCTTGCGAAAGAAAGCGCCCGCCCCTCTTAATCCCGCCCCTCTCAATAAAGAAACTTAAGCGCCAGCTGAATCTGCCGCGGATTCTGCGCCTCATGGATTTCTCCGAAAGTCGGCGAACTGATGTCGCTATCGGGCACATAGAAATTCGGGTGATTGAGCAGGTTAAAGAACTCCGCCCGGAACTGGAACTGTTTCGACTCTGTCACCTTGAAATTCTTAAACATGGAGAAGTCCCAGTTAACATAGCCCGGACCCTGGACGATATTGCGCCCGGCGGAGCCAAGAGTTCCCGGTTCGGTGACCTTCGCGAACGCGCCGGTATTGAACCATTCCTGCGGAGTCTTCGGGCCTGAATTCGGATTGCCTACGAGGTTCGGACGATTCGCCTGGAAGCCGGTGATTTCAGGCGCGCCGCCCTGGAAGGAATAATCATTGGAGTCGAATACCGTGAAAGGCGTTCCCGACTGGGCGCTGACAATGCCGTTGATCTGCCAATTGCCGAACGCGTACTGATACCAGTTTTGCGACTTCTGCCAGAACGGCAGACTCCACTGATAGCTGAATACAAAACGGTGGCGGGAATCGAAGAGCGATCTTCCGCGCTCCGCCGCCAGGTTGTTCGGATCCTGCGCGAGGTCGTTTTCGCCAGCCGCAGGCTGCGCTGCCGATCCCGTCATATTGAAAGACGAAACGTAGTCGATCGACTTCGAAAATGTGTACGAAGCCAGAAACGACACTCCGTGGCTGAACCGCTTGCGCGCGCTCGCTTCCAGCGCGTTGTAGGACGAGTTTGTATTTCCTGTGACGAGGCCGGTCGAGGCGTAAATGCAATCGCTCTCCGGATCGTCGATCCCGCAACCGGAATGAAGGCGGCGCTGATCCACGTTGTTTGCGTTGGTGTCGCCCGGAACGTACACGGCTGGATTGCCCTCGACAAAACGAGGCAACTTTGTCCCCTTCGTTCCCACGTATCCAACCTCCAGAAGCAGGTTGTTTCCCAGGGAGCGCTGGATGTTCAGGTCCCAATCCTGCGCGTACGGCAGGGGCAGATTGCTGGCCAGCGTCAGGTTCGTCATCGGCGTCACAAATGTGCCAGGAGGCGGTGGCCCGTCCGGACCAAATGGATTTACAAAATCCGGGCCATTGATCTGCGCCGTCTGCAGATACGGCGGAGCGCTGATGGGCGACTGCAAGGGGCCACCTTGGCCGGTGTAGTAGGGCTCGTAAAAAAGTCCGTATGAGCTGGTGACGAGCCACTTGGCACTCCCGCTCGGATCCCAGGCAAATCCCACGCGCGGAGCAAAGCCCTTCTTGAAGGTTGGGATCAGGCCAGCCGGAACTCCTGGATCGCCGGGATAGAGCAGTCCTGCCGGCGCGCTCGGCATCACCTTGGATTGCACTCCCGGTTCCCACAGGCTCTGGCGGTTATGAATTTCGGTGTAGGGGAATGGCAGTTCGTAGCGTAGTCCGAGATTAAGCGTCAAGCGCGAGGAAACACGATACGTATCCTGAGCATAAGCATTCATTGCGTTGCCCCGGATCCCGCGACTGAAGTCGCCGCGGCCCTGGAGGAAGAAGACAGGCTGGCCAAAGAGAAAGCTGGCGAAGGCATTGTCGACGGGGAAGCCAGCAAACACGAAGAAGCCGTTGGTCGCGATCCCTTGCAGCACATTGATCTGCGTGCGCTGATATCCGCCACCGAATTTCAATTGGTGGCGACCGTGGATCCAGGTAAGTGCTCCGGAATAGTCGAAGGTATTCTGATAGGTATTTCGCGGTCCTGTGATCGGGTCGCCGACCGTGGTGTAGCCGTTCACCTGCATGAACGGCGGCCCGGTAGCGACATCCAGACTGGAGTCATACCCGAAGCCAAGATCGCGGGGGCTTCGGTGATCGAATCGTTCCCCTCGCAGAAACTTGTTCCGCAGGAATGAAAAGCGGAAGACCCCGATCATCGACGGATTGAAGGTATGCGTCCCCTGCGCTACGAAGTTCTGCGCGCGGAACGTTTCTCCAATTGGAAATCCTGGGACGCTGGCTCCCGATGGAGAAAGCGGATCGAAGCGAGAGCCGTCGCTGAATAGGTAACGAAAATTCAAACTGTCTTTGGGGCTTAGGTAGTGATCCATGCGGATGCCGAACTGGTCGTCATCGTCACGCTGAATTACGGTCGATGTAAGGATGTTCGCCGCGGTGTTTGGCTCCGGGAAAAGGTTGAGCAGACTTCGCGAGAAATCGGACATGAACGCATCGGGAAGCTGGTTGAAAGGGAAGATCGTGAAATTCGGAAGAAAGACCAGTTGGCCGCCGAGGTCCTTATTCTCTGGATGAAAGTTGTTGCACCATCCCGTATCAGGATCAAATCTTGGGCTGCCGTCCGCAGGCTGCGGACACATGGCAGTAAAATCTCCGCTCCGCTCCGCGTCAGAGGGAACAGTCGATCTTTGGGTTTTGCCCTGCCGATTACGGAAACCCTCGTAGTACCCGAAAAGGAATGTCTTGTCTTTGCGGACAGGTCCGCCGATGCTCGCGCCAAACTGATTCTGTTTCAGCGGTTCGACTCTGTCCTCGAAGGCAAAGATGTTCTTGGCGTCGAAAGCGTCATTGCGCAGGAACTCCCAAAGCGCGCCGTGAATCTGATTCGATCCGGAGCGCGTAATGATGTTTGTTGTTGAGCCCGTGCTATGGCCGAACTCCGCGTTCGCGCCGTGGGTAAGAATGCGAAACTCGGAGATGGCATCGACCGGAGGCTTCAACACGAAGCCGGCGTCCACGCCATTGAAGTTGCTGGCGCCATCGATCAGGAAGTTGTTCGACTCCGGGCGCTGGCCGTTGACCGCATAGGCCTGTCCTTCGCGCAAGGAGCCACCCGCTTCCTTCAATCCCGGTGTGAGGGGGACGACTCCGGGTTGGAGAAGGCCCAGTTGCGAAAAATTTCTGCCGTCCAGAGGTAGGTCCAGCAATTCCTTCTGCAGCACAGTCTTGCCCAGGCTGGTCACCGTTCCCTGAATGAGTTGCGCGTCGGCCGTTACCAGAACTTGCTGGGTTTCCGCTCCCACCACCAGATGTGCCGGAACCGACAAAGTCTCGTTGACGTTCAGGGAGATGCCTTCCTGCACGTATTTCTGGAAACCTTTGGCTTCCACTTCGACTCGATAGTGGCCGACAGAGAGTTCGAGGAGCACGTAGTTTCCGTCGTGATCGGTGGCGGCGGTGCGGGTTAAGCCAGTCTCGATCTGGGTGGCTGTCACAATGGCGTCTTTCACGACCGCGCCGCTGGGATCGAGAACGGTTCCGCGGATACTGCCGGTGATCTGTTGGGCGAAGGCAATGCAGCTCATGAGAAAAACTGCGCATACAAAAAGACGGATTTCAAGACGGCTCATATCGAATTTGTTTCCCCGGGCGACGTAGCGCCTGAAAGCGCGTAAATATGCACGTAGAAATGATGGGCGCTCGTCCGCGGCGCGCGCGAGCGTTCCACAAAAGTTGGTCGATTATTAGGAACTGAAAGTGGAAGGGCAATAATGGAAAAGTAGTATGCGGAGTATCAAGCGGGAGCGCGTGCTGTCTTCAGTAGAAGCAGGACAGCTGATACCGCGGCGATTGCAGCCGAGAAATAGAAAGGAATTCGCGCGCCATATGCCTTCCAGAGTTCTCCGGTGATCACGCTGGCCAGAAGAGTGGTGACGCTCGTCAGGAAGAAATAAATTCCCAATGCGCGGCCCCGGACTTCGGGCGCAACCGTTTCCACGATCAGCGCTTTCAATACAGGATTGGTCAGGGCATAAAACAGGCCGTAGAAAGCCATCGTTGTCCAGATCGCCATTTGCGACGGCGCGAGAGCGAAGACGATATAGACAATCGCGAATACGAAATATCCGGCGGCAGCAATCGTGGATCGGGAAAATCGGTCGCTGAACTTGCCTGCCGGCCATGAAAGGAGAGTGTAAGTAATGTTGAAGACCAGTCCCAGGAGCGGCGCCTCCGCGACTGGAATCCCGATACTGCCCGCGCGCAAAACCAGAAACATGTCGCTGGAGTTTCCCAAAGAAAACAGCGTGACTACCCCCAGCACGTAGTAGAAGCCGGCGGGAAGGTGAAGCCTGGAATCGGCGGGCGTGCCTGTCGGCGAAACCTCGGAAGGGCGGTGCGGAGCATCGCAGTGCTCCTCCTCGGGTGCAGCTAGATCTCCGGCTCGCGATTGGGTATCCGCGCGCCGAGTTTCGCGGATACCGAAGGCCGCAACCAGAATCGCGAGGGCACCCGGCACCGCCGCGGCCCAGAAAACTCCACGCATACCGAAGTGACCAATCAAAGCGAGCGCCGCCAGAGGACCGAGAATGGCGCCCGCCGAGTCCAGCGCCTGAATCAATCCGTAGGCGGAACCGATGCGGCTGGAGTCGACGGATTCCGCGACCATCACGTCGCGCGCAGTGCCGCGAATGCCTTTCGCGAATCGGTCGGCGAAGCGAATCCCCAGGACTTGCCACCACGATGAAACCAGCGCCAGCAGTGGCTTTACGGCATTGGCGACAACATAGCCTCCGACCACGAGCGGCTTGCGGCGGGAAACCCGGTCGGCCAGATATCCGGAGAAAAGTTTGGCGATCGACGCGACACTTTCGGCGATCCCTTCGATGATGCCGAGCTGCGCCGGTCCCGCCCCAATCGAAGCGAGAAAAGCCGGCAGAACCCAATACGCCATCTCGCTCGCCGTGTCGTTGAGCAGCGAGGTCAGACCGAAAGCGTAGATGTTGCGGGGAGTCGACTCGGATGGTGTGGCGGTGCTTGTTTCCATCGCTATTTTCTGAACATATCATGCGCCTGCGGACCTAACGAAACCCGTCCGTGAGACCACGATGCCATCGGATCCAGGAAACTGAAAACTGAGAACCGTGAACCTCTTTTCGTGCAATCAGCTAAAATGGAATGAATGTCCGACCGCACCTTCACTCTCGACGAAGCCCAGATGCTGCTGCCGGTGCTGGAATCGTTGCTCAAACAGGGCATACAGGGCAAGAAGCTGATTGAAGAAGTTGACGCCGAAGTGCAGGAAACCGCGCATCGCATTTTTCTCAACGGCGGCACGCTGGTGAATGTCATCCATCTGGCGGCACGAAAGGCCGCGAGAGAAAAGGCGATCCAGCGCATCAAAGACGTCATCGCCGAAATCGACGCGACTGGAGTGCAGGTAAAAGATCTTGACGTCGGCCTGCTCGATTTCCCTTGCAAGGTGGAAGGCGAGATTGTGCTTCTGTGCTGGAAGCTGGGCGAAGAGAAGATCGCCTTCTGGCACGACACAACTTCCGGTTTCGCTGGGCGCAAGCCCATCGACGAGCGCATCGCCAACGCCGGGAAGAAACGCCAGACTTAGCCTGTATGGGTCGGACACTCTTGTCCGACAACTGACAGCGTCAAGAGCCCGCAGCGAGATTTCCGGTACCATGCAGTTGTCGGACAAAAGTGTCCCACCCACACAACCGTCCCTACCGCCAATTTCTTTCAATTTCCACGCAAGTTCCGCTTTCCCGGCGCGTTCCATTCCCTAAGCGTGAGGTGCGAAGTGTCCGTGTCGTGGGACGACTCCGTAAGTGCACTACCGGCATCCAAGCGGGCTGCGCGGGTTCTGCTAAAATCATGCTGTCTGAGGCGAACTCCTATGTTTACCGGGCGCAAACTGCCGATCACGCTTGCTTTTGGTGTCCTTCTGGGACTGGCCTTTGGGGTCAGCTGTAAGGGGTTCTTTGTGGACCCCACGCTCACGTCGATCTCTGTCGGGCCGAGCGGTCAGAACATTCAGCAGGGCGACACCTTGCAGATGTCCGCGCGAGGAACCTACGACGACGGAAGTGTTAAGAACATTACGGGTTCGGTCCTCTGGGCGAGCGACGATTTGACCACCGCCACGATCGACAAGAAGGGCCTGGTCACAGGTGTTGCCGCTCCAGGAACCGCGAATATATCGGCTAGTCTCGATACCCTATCGAATAGCGTCCCGGTGAATGTTGTCCTGACTGGCGTCATAAAGATAACTATCAAGCCGATCAATCCCAATGTTAAGCCGGGAGGCACGGTGGATTTCACCTGCGAAGCGACCGTTACGGGTAACCCTAACCCGGTGGACATTACGGCCAGCACGACGTGGAGCACCAGTGACACGACAAATACCGATATAACCAATGGCGAGAACCCAGCTGTTTTCACGGTCCATAGTGGTACCCCGACAGAATCCGTGACAGTGACGGCGACATACATCGTGGGTACGACGACGTTTACGGATACGACGACAGTCAGTGTAGCCCCCTAACTCAAGAGACTGACCATCCCATATCACTGATCTTCGGGAATCCAGTTCTTGCTCAAACAGAAGTGTCGCCGAAAGAACAAGAGCAGGAAATATTGGATGCTCCCGCCCCTTCCATGTCAATCCCACACCGCGATTCTCGCGCTATAGTGGCTTGACCCCCGTGCGAGCCGGCGTCCCATCACGAATCGCCCTTGCCTGCGCCGTAGCATGCACGATTTTGCTCCCTGCCTGCCACCGCCGCACCCGTGCCCTGGAAGTGGCTTATGTATCGGCGCCTCAGGTCAACCTGCGCGACCGGGTGGCCGCCGTCTTCAACAAAGTGGGTTTGGTGAAAAACGGCGAACGGGTCGAGATACTCGATCGCGATCGGCATAATTTTGTGAAAGTCCGCACCGCCGGTGGGGCGGAAGGCTGGATGGAACAGCGTTACCTCGTCGACGAAAAGGTTTATGACCAGGAACAGCAGCTCACCAGGGCAAGCCAAAATGATCCCGCGCAAGGCCAGGGCTCGACTCGCAGTGGCACCAACCTGCACGTCGAGCCTGGGCGTGACGCCGAGCACTTATACCAGATCGCTGCCGGAGAAAAGGTATCGCTCCTGAAACGAAGCACCGCCGAAAGGCCGGGCACCATGGCGGCGCCGGCCCCCCGCAAAGGGACGGACGAAAAGAATGTAGCAAAGCCCATTGTCGAAGACTGGTGGCTGGTGCGGGATGGCAAAGGCCGGGCGGGATGGGTGCTTTCCCGCATGGTTGACCTCGACGTCCCGCTGGAGGTCGCCCAGTACGCCGAAGGCCAGCGCATCGTAGCCTTCTTCGTGCTCGACGAAGTGAACGATGGTGAAAAGAAAATCCCCCAGTATCTGACGATTCTGACTGAGCCCAAGGACGGGCTGCCCTTCGACTTCAATCAGATTCGCGTCTTCACCTGGAACGTAAAACGCCATCGCTATGAGACTGCTTATCGCGAGCGCCTGCGCGGGATTTTACCCGTCACCGTGGGACAGGAAACCTTCGAGAAAGAAGGTAGCCTGCCGACCTTCACTATTCGAGTTGAGGACGACAAAGGTGACGTGAGCGATCGCAAGTACAAGCTCAACACGCCGATCGTGCGAAGAGTGTTGGCTCCAGGCGAAGTGACGGGAAAGAAAGGGCGGTAAAGGCTGATCGTTTATGCGCCCAGGTTGATGCCGAATCTGGAAGCAACGGTGAACCGCGAACGACCAACGCCTATCGACCAACGAGCGCCTTACGAATAGAAATCTGCGATGGTCGCCACCACCAGTTGAAGCTCGGCTTCCGTGAGTTCCGGAAACATGGGCAGCGCCAGAACTTCCTGCGCAGCCTGTTCCGCGACCGGCAAGTCTCCCGTTTTCAGGCCCAGGTAGGCAAAGGCGGGCTGCAAATGCAGAGGCAGAGGGTAATAAATCTCGCTGCCGATTTTTCGGTCGGCGAGAAACTGGCGCAACTCATCGCGCCGCTGCGCCCGAATCACATACTGATGGAAGACATGCTTTGCCTGCGGACTCCGCGCAGGCAGCCTCACCGGGATGTAACCCGGCCCCGCAGTTAAACCCGCGTCGGCAAAGAACCGGTCATAAGTTGCCGCATGCTGGCGGCGTCTCTCATTCCACCCCGCAATGCGGGACAGCTTCACCCGCAACACGGCCGCCTGAATCGCATCCAGGCGTCCATTCCATCCAAACTCATCGTGATAGTAGCGGCGCGGGCTGCCATGATTCCGCAGACGCCGCATATGCTCGGCCATTTCAGGACGAGTCGTGGTGACGATGCCCGCGTCTCCGTAGGCGCTCAGATTCTTGGTGGGATAAAAACTAAAAGCCGCCGTCACTCCCAGCGATCCCGCCGGCCGCCCGGCCCACTCGGCTCCAATCGCCTGCGCCGCATCTTCGACGATAACCGCGCCAAACTCCCCAGCCAGGCTGGTGAATCGATCCATATCGGCGCATTGTCCGTAAAGATGGACCGGGAGAATCGCGCGCACACTCTTGGCGGGAAGGCTGCGCAATCGCTGTGCGACCCGTTCTGGATCGAGATTGAGGGTCTCGGCGTCGACGTCGACAAAAATCGGTGTGGCTCCCGCCCGAACAATCGAACTGGCCGAAGCGAAAAAACTAAACGGAGTGGTAACGACCAAGTCCCCGGACTTCACTCCGGCAGCCACCAGCGCCAGCCACAGCGCCTCGGTTCCGGAAGAGCATCCGACGGCTTCCGCCGCGCCCGTCAGTGAAGCGATCTCCCGCTCCAGTGCTTCAACCTCGGGCCCGAGAATGAAGACCTGGGAGTCGCACACCCGCGCAATCGCAGCGAGTACTTCCTCGCGAATCCCCTCATACTGCCGGCGCAAGTCAAGCAGCGGGACCGATCCATGGGTAGGGGCTCGCAGTTTCTGGAAGGATGGATTTCACCTGCTAATTTTAACAGGCCGCTTACCCATGCCCTCGGAGCAACATCGAAGGCAGCGGCGGTGGCGAGGCGCCGTCTGTAGATTCACGAGTGTGAGCCAGATACGACCGCCAGGCTTGAAGGTTGTCCGTCAAGGACTGAAAGTCCAGTTCAGGATACGAAGCGTCCGCGCCCTCCAGATTGCGCATCGCGCGTTCCAGGACAGAGCGCGCGCCAGCCCGATTGCCACGAGACTGATGATGAAACGCTACCGCGAGTTGAACTAGTCCCCGTAGATGCCGCCTGCGCGAGGGAGGGTTCGAAGCTTCGCGCCACGCCTCTTCCAGCACCTCATGTGCCTCGAAGAAGCTGCCGGCGTTGAAAAGATTCATACCACTTCGCAAGGTGCCCGGTTCCCTAGAATTGAAAGATTCAAACAAACGGGGAACTACCATGTATCTCCCACAGTATGCTTCCTGACACCTGTACACAACAAACGGGTTGTAGTTAGAATGACGTTCTCCGAGGAAAGGTTTATGCGCCCGCAGTCTACTGTTTCTTCAGTTGTTTTCTGCTGTATTGCATCGTCTCTGTTCTGCTGGTCCCAGGCAACAAGTTCTATTGGAAGTTTTCCAGTTCGCATGGAGCGGCAGACGCGCGAAGAAAATGTCTGCATGCTCCTGCAGCAGGACGGCCACTACCATCTTGAGCGCATTGTGACCGGCCGGCCGCGCGTATTTGAAGGGACGCTCGAGCCGTCCGCGGTCAGCGAACTCCAACCGTTGTTGAATCAGCTCGCGAGCCTGAAGCAGGCGCAGATCGAAACCAGCCTGGTGAGCGAAGATATGGACCAGTTCGTCATTGCCATCAACCGTTCCAATGGCTGGCAAAGCCTCAGGTTTCCCAGTGGCAAGAGCCGAAAGCCGTATAAAACAACCATGGATCCTCTAGTGAAATGGTTAGACCGCAACAAACAGCAGCAAAACCCATTGGTTGGCGTGGCCCCTACTCGATGCATACCCGCCCAAACGGCTCAAGCGGGCGCATCTCAGGCTCAGCCGAATGGGGCCAAACCCTACCTCATGTGGATTGTAGTGGACCATTATGAACCTAATCTTGCCGGACCTACCGGGGGTCAAGACTCCAGTTTCGGGGGGAAGGGGCCCGGTGCTATGAACTCGCAATCCGGACTCAATTCAACGGCCAACCTCAAGGTGGCGCGACTCTGTGCCATCGTCTATGAAACCGGCCGTTATCGCTTGGAGAAGAGCAAGCAGGAGTTCGGTTCCACAGTACAGTCCGAGATCTATCGCGACACGCTTGAGAAGTCACAACTGGAAGATCTGCGTAAAATCCTTGACAATCCCAAACTCTCAGCCCTGCCGAATAGCGCCACTCCCGCCATTTTCGCCAAAGAAGGGGAACTGATTACTCTCGCGATATCGCGTGGGCAGAGCGTCCAAATTCTCGGTTTTGCCAGCTTCTTCGGTGCCCGCACTGCGGAAGTCGGAATGAGAGACAACACTTCCACCGCCGTCAGCGCCGACGTGGAACTGACACATCCTATCCGTAAATGGATCAAGCAGAACCTTGAGGAGCGCAAGGTTCCACCACAGAAAGACGTTCCTTCGACGACTTGTGCCCCCTCAATCCAGCCTGAGTGACCGGATCTTGAGGACAGGGAAATCCTGTTTTTCATATTGCTTTGCTCCCCAATTGTTCCAAGAAAGGTATTTTAACTGTTATGTCATTGCAAGCTACACAAAAATAAGTATTTACACACTGTAATTTTTGGAATGTCAGTTGCTGTTCAGTTACGTTAAGTGAATTTACTGAAATCTAGGGCAAAGCCGAGTCCCGGGGCTGGGCCCACCGTTCAAGCGATTCACCAAAATGGCTTCATGAGTTCAGGAGAAAATCGCATGGAAGCGCAATTTCGACCCAATAAATTGCAACTGCTGGCCCTGCTGACGCTGCTGTTCGCGGGCGCATTCGCGATGGCACAGGGTATTGTGACTGGCTCGATTTCGGGAGCGGTGCAAGACGCCCAAGGTGCGGTGGTCACCAACGCTAACGTTACAGCAAGGGACGTTGCCACTAACCGCGAATACAACGGCGATAGCAGCAATTCCGGCATTTTCTCTATACAGGCCTTGCCTCCGGGGACGTATGACGTCACCATCGAGGCTCCGAACTTCCGGAAATATGATAACAAGAGCGTGCTCGTGAACGTAGGTTCCGAAACCTCACTTGGCAGGATTAAGATGGAGGTTGGCTCGGCTTCTGAAACACTGACCGTGGAAGGCGCAGCACCGCTGATCGAAACGACTACCCAGCAGATCACCAATACATTTGATGCCCAGAAGGTCGCGAGCCTGCCGATTGGCAACAACTTCGACACCTTGACCCTTTTTGCACCTGGCGTGGCTCCGGCGGGCGACGCCGGTTTCAGCAATACCAACGGCGCTGGTTTTGCAGTGAATGGACAGCGTGCGCGCTCCAATAACTTCCAGATCGACGGCCAGAACAACAACGACAACTCGATTGGCGGTCCCTCGATCTTCTTTGGCAACCAGGATGCCATCAGCGAGATTCAGGTGGTCACCAACTACAGTGCGGAGTATGGCCGCAACACAGGAAGTGTAGTTAACTACATCACCAAGTCCGGCTCGAACAACTTTCATGGCACTGGTTATGAGTTCTGGGCCGGCAACACGTTCAGCTCGCTGAACAACGAAGAAAAGTCAACGATTTTTGGTTTTTGTGCTCCCGGGGAGAGTTCATCGGATGGTTGCACAAGTCCGACGGTTCCTCGATATGTGGATAATCGTTTTGGTGGCACAATCGGCGGACCGATTGTTAAAGACAAGGTATGGTTCTTCGGTTCGACGAATTTCGAAAAGACCCGTACAGGCGGGAGTCCTTCATCGAGCGCTCCCGGTCTCGTGCCTACGCCCAACGGAATTGCTCAACTGGCTGAGGCTTTCCCGGATAGCCCTGTATCGAATCTCTACTCCCAGATCGGACCGAGTGCTATCACCGTTGGCAATCCACAGTACACGAATGTGCAGAACGTATTTGTAACGACCGTGCCTGACGATAATACCGCTACGGGTTATCAGGACTGCAGTCCGGTGCCGACTCCAGTAGGTTGCTTTCCGATCGAATTTGGTTCCGTCCAACGGTTTGTATCGTCTCCGGCCAACGACTATGAGGCAACCGGACGAGTTGACTTCAAACTGACGAACAAGGACAATTTTTTCGCTCGCTACCTTTTTCAGCAGACGTCAGCGGACGGAATCAACTTTGGTAATGGCGTATCGGTTGGCGACTGGCAGAGCATTCCGGGTCGGAGCCAGCAGATTGGTTTGGAATGGAATCGGAGCATCAGCAATAGTTTAGTCAACACGGCTCGTCTGAGCTTTTCAAGGGCCGGCTTCTACTTTAACGAGGGTTCGTTCAAGACCTGTAACAAAGGCAACCCCCTCGGATGTCCGACGGATGTCATTCTCCTCGGCTCGAATCCAGAGGACCAAGTGACGTTCGGAGTCGCCGCTGGTTTTCCTCAGGGTCGCGTGATCAACGTGTATCAGTTGCAGGATAATGCGTCCTGGCAAATCGGCAAGCACACGGTCAAGTTTGGAGGCGAACTGAGCCAGCAAAGGTCGCCGAACGTGTTCCTTCCTAACAACAACGGGATTTACTTTTTTGGTAGCTTTGACGATATCGTCGCCAACAACCCCCTGCAAACTCGACTTACGCTCGGTAACCCTCATCTGCCCTTCAAGGAATGGGATCTCGCAGGTTATGTGCAAGACGATTGGCGCGTGAGAGATAACTTGACGTTCAACCTTGGACTGCGCTGGGAGTGGAACCAGCAGGCCATCAATCTCCTTCATGATCTCTCGGTTAAGCAACAGAACGGTCCAAATCCTTTCTGGGATTCGACCCAACCCAATACGGTGCCGTCTGTGCCTCAGGATCTGAACAACTTCAGCCCTGTCGTTGGATTCGCGTGGACTCCGCGCGTCATGAGAGGGCTGTTTGGCGAAGACAAAACGGTCATTCGTGGCGGTTTTCGCATCAGCTACGACCCCAGCTTCTACAACATGTTCCTGAACGTCGCGACCAGTTCCCCGTCTGTGATCGCGGGACAATTTGTCGCGCCACTGCCTGATACCGGTTTCTTTGGGTCGGATCTGAATACGTTCCTTGCCGAGGATGTGCCGACGGGTCAACCTGCCGGGAGATTTAACTCCACCACTGTTGCACCGAATTTTCACAATCCTTACTCCGAGCAATGGAACATCGGAGTGCAGCGGTCGTTTGGGCAGAGAGTGGTTGGCGAGGTGCGCTACGTAGGCAATCACGGAGTGGGAATTTTTCAGACGCTAAACGGAAACCCCGCGCTCAACTTACTCGTAGACAGTGGATTTGGGAATTTGATTCCTCCCGGCCTGTCTCCATGCACCGACAACACAAAACCGGGAGGTAACTCTCAGGGCTACGCCAATTGTGACCTCAGACGTGTAATTGAGCGTGGCAATACGGCATGGTCCAAGTACAACAGCTTGCAGACTGAACTGCGTATCGGACAATGGCATGGCTTGTCTTCTACGGTTTCTTACACGTGGAGTCACACCATGGACAATGCGAGCGAAGTGTTCAGCAATATCGCCGGTGGCACCACGGTTTCCTATGCCCAAAACCCATTTGACACGAATCGCGGAGAACGGGGAAACTCTGGAATCGACTTCCCTCAATTGGTGGGTGTAACCTTTATTTACGATTTTCCCTTCGCGAAGTCGCAACGGGGTTTCGTAGGCAAAGTCCTTGGCGGTTGGCAGCTGAACACTACCTACCGTTACAGCACGGGGCAACCCTATACAACAATCCAGACTCGCAACGCCGATTTCGGTTTCGGTGTCTTGTGTGATCCTTCAGCCACGATGAGTGGAACATACAGCGCCTGCCGTCCGGTACTTTCCAATCCGGGTGCTCCGCTGGATTCGGTCGGTATCTGTGACCAAGTCGACTTCGACACCCCGCCATGCACTTTGGTGGGTTACCAAGACTACATCAACAATGCCGGGACTGACACGCCCCCGACTCCGATCGATCCCAGTTCAGTTCATTGGATTTCCAATGACACCGCCTACGCGGCTTCGTTTGGGTCACCTTTCCTGGGGGCCGGGCGTAATATCCTCCGTGGCCAATCAATCAGCACCGCAAACCTTGCCTTCTTCAAAACAACAAAGCTGAATGAGAAGGTAAGCCTGCAGTTCCAGGCTCAGGCATTCAACGTGCTGAACAAGCAGTTCTTGGGCGTGCCTGATCCAATTCTGGACCACGCCGGGTCGTCATTTCAAAGCGTGGATTTCAATGCCAGAGCAGGCGCAAGTTCCACCGCGAACAGCGTCTACGATGGCATCGGTCGCCGCCGCCTCTTGTTCGGCGCAAAAGTGATCTTTTAGAAAAAGAGGAAGATCTACCTTGCGAGGGCCAGCCGCGAAGCTGGCCCTCATTGTTTTGCTCCTCAGTGCGACATACCCGTTCGAACTGGTCTCTGAATGGGCAGGGATGAGCTGCTAGGGTTACTTGGCTAGGCCGCGTTCTTTCGTTGCGCCCGCAGGACGCTGAGTATGTCCATACGCTTCCGCCAGCGCCAAGTGCGCAGGAGCAAATCCCGCCAACCTCCCCGCCGCGATTTCCAGATGCACGGCCGCCGTCTTGAAGTCGCCAGTCTTGAGCAGGCTGGCTCCCATCCGGTAGTGGGCCCAGGCGGAATCGGGCTGCAATTCGATGGCTTTGTGCAGGTGCTTTATGGCTTCGGCGTGCTGTCCTTTTTGCGCTTGGGCCGTGCCGAGGGTGTACTCGGCAAGATAAATCCCTGGCTCGGACGAAACCAGCGGCGTTAGTGCCGCTATAGCGCGGTCAGATTGACCTTTGTCGAAGGCTGTGGTCGCTTCCCTGACTTTGTCGGCGGCTGCGATCTTGTCTTTGGGATCAGTCCCCGTCACGGCGGTCGATTTGCCGGACGACTGCTGTAATCCCACGTATCCCAGCGAGGCCAGCTTCTGCATTTCCGTCGAGTTGAGTTGCGCGCTGGACGGCTTGCCGGCATCGCCGCTGAAGCGGCGGTCGAAGCTGTCGAGTTGTCCGGCCATGGTGTCGAGGGTGGCCTTGGAGGTCTGCGCCAGGTTGTGGGTGGCGGTGGGATCGGCGGTCAGGTCGTAGAGTTCCGGCTTGGGCGCGCGGATATAAAGATACTTTCCGGCACGCCATGACTCGAGCGGGCTCCAACCGAATCCGCGCTGAGGAAAGTCGCTGCGGGAATAGACGGGTTGGTCGGGGCTGACGCTCGCTTTGGCAATTCGAAGAAGAGATTGCCCTTGCATCTGCGATGGAACCGGAACTGCGGCGACCTCCAGCAAAGTCGGAGCAATATCCACCAGACGCACTTTGGTTGCGACTCGTTTGGCGGTCGGTTTCTCTTCCGGCATCTTCAGCAGCAGCGGGACATGGATGGTTTCGTCATACAGGAATATGCCGTGCCCGGCTTCGCCATGCGCTCCAAGGCTCTCGCCATGGTCCGCGACCACAATAATGGCGGTGTTGGCATAGAGCTTCTGCTGTTTCAAGGCGGCCACTAGCTTGCCAACCGCCGCATCGGCTGCGGTTATGGACGCGTTGTAACTGCTGGGGCCGCGCGGGCCGTCGAGATGAATCCAGAGGAATGTCGGCCCCTTCGCACCGCGCGTCATCCAGTTCAGCGCACTGGCCACAACCTGGCTGGCAGAGCGTGACGTCACCGGCGGGCGCGCATCTCCCGCGATTGGCGGACGAAATCCGGCGTTGTAGTTTTGGAAGCCACGGTCGAAACCCTGCGCGAGGCCATTGCGCGGGTCGAGATCGATGGATCCGACGAACGCGGCGGTGCGATAGCCTTGCGCCTTCAACAACTCCGGCAGGTAAGGCAACGAAGCCGGCAGAGTGCCTCCGATCTCGCTCACTTCGGTGCTCTGCGGATAGGCTCCGGAAAGAATGGACGCGTGCGAGACCACCGTTCCCGGCGCTTGCGCGTAGGCGTGCTCGAACACCAGGCTTTCGGCGGCCAGTCGATCCAGGTTCGGAGTGAGCCGGCCTTTGGCGCCCAAAAATCCCATGCGATCGGCGCGGGTGGAGTCGAGCGTGATCAGGATCAGGTTGGGTTTTGTGGCCGCGTAAGCCAGCGCGCTGCAGGAAAGGATGCCGAGTGCGAGCAGAATTTTTAGAACAACGGTTCCTCGAAGCATGAATTTCAGTGTAATCCAAAGCTTGTGTGGGTCGGACACGCGTGCCCGACGCCCGCGGCGGCTACCAGGGCGGCAGGCGGGCCGCTCTCCGCGCTCGCGCTGGGTCTTCCGGCTTGACGTTCCGCTCCCAGCGGGTGACAATTTAGTAACCCGTTGATCTGGCTATTCCATCCCTCACCATTCCGGGTATTCCGGGCCCTGCCACCTCGGAGAGGCGCTAAAAGCCGGGGAAAGAGGGTCTTTACGTCGTGAGTATGCTGAAGAGAAAAGCGAATTGGGGAAGAGTGTGCGCTCTGCTGCTCTGTGCGCTCGCGCCCATTCTTTTTCTCTCCTGCGAGCACGCCCAGGGAGGTGCGGCGCGCGGCAAGAAACTCATCATCCTCGGCATCGACGGGATGGATCCCGACCTTCTCACGAAGTTCATGGCCGAAGGCAAGATGCCTAACTTCGCCCGCCTGGCGCAGGAAGGATCGTTCCGGAAGCTGACCACCAGCATCCCCCCGCAGAGTCCGGTCGCGTGGTCGAACCTGATTACGGGGATGAATGCCGGCGGGCACGGGATCTTCGACTTCATCCATCGCGACCCGAAGACTTTTCAGCTTTATTTTTCGACCTCACGCGTGGAAGGCCCGAAGCACAACCTGCATCTGGGTAACTGCGTTATAGGTCTAGGCTCCGGGACCGCCGAACAGCTCCGCCATGGCAAGGCGTTCTGGGAATTTCTGGATGATCACGGAATTACCAACTCCGTCTACCGCATCCCCGCGAATTTTCCACCGATCAGCGCCAAGGGAAAAACGCTCTCGGGGATGGGTACGCCCGATCTGCGCGGCACCTACGGCACATTTACTTTTTACACCGACGATGCCACCGCAGCAGCGGGAGCGGTCGAAGGTGGAGAAGTTGTCCAGGTGGAAGTGAAGAACAATCGCGTGTCGAGCGACCTGATCGGGCCCGGGACTGCCTTTTGCAAGGATTCGTCGCCCACGGAGCCGTTTACGGTGGACGTCGATCCGCTGGAGCCCGCGGCGCGCATACAGCTCGGGAATCAGCAAGTTGTATTGAAGGAAGGCGAGTGGAGCGGGTGGCTGCCGGTTGAATTCCAACTCATGCCCGTGATTGGAAACGTGAATGGGATGGCTCGCTTTTACCTGAAGCAGGCGCATCCACGTTTTCAGCTTTACGTTTCGCCCATCAACATCGACCCGTTAAAACCGGCGCTGCCGATCTCAACGCCATCGAGCTACTCGCGAGATCTGGCGAAAGAAATCGGAGAGTACTACACCCAGGGCATTGCCGAAGACACCAAGGCGCTCTCCGACGGCGTGCTCGACGACAAGGAATTTCTGGAGCAATCGCGGGCCGTGCTGGCCGATCATCGCCGCGCCTTCGACGCAGAGTTCCCGAAATTTCACGATGGACTATTCTTCTTCTACTTTTCCAGCCTCGATCTGAACGCGCACATGATGTGGCGGCTGACGGACCCGTCCCATCCCGCCTACGACGCGGCCCTGGCGGCGCAGTATGGCACCGCTCTGGAACAGTTCTATCAGCAGCTCGATCAGGTGCTGGGAGAAGTCCTGGCCAAGATCGACAACGACACGACATTGCTCGTGCTTTCCGACCACGGTTTCGCGCCTTACCGGCGATCGTTCAACCTGAATACCTGGCTCTTGCAAAATGGATACATCACGCTGAAAGCAGGCGCGGCACCGGACGCCAACGAACCCTTTGCGGACGTGGACTGGAGCCATACCCGCGCTTACGGTCTGGGACTGAATGGACTCTACGTCAACATGCGTGGCCGCGAACGCGAAGGCATTGTCGAGAGCGCGGATGCAGACGCGTTGCTGCGAGAAATCCGGCAGAAGTTAACGGACATTCGCGATCCCAAAGACAATTCGCAAGCCATTACACGCGTCGATCTGGCAAGCGAGGTCTATCAGGGACCGTACGCGCGCACCGGCCCCGATGCGCTCGTGGGCTACAACCGCGGCTATCGCGCCGGATGGAAGACGATCCTGGGCGCGTTTCCGCCCGACGTATTCGAAGACAACGCAAATGCCTGGTCTGGTGACCATTGCATGGACTACACCAAAGTCCCCGGCGTACTTCTGAGCAATCGCAAGATCGACGCGGAGAATCCGGCCCTGACCGATATCGCGCCCACGATCCTCGCTGAATTTGGGATTGCAAAGACTAGCGAGATGAAAGGGCATTCGGTTTTTGGACCGCGTTGAAAAAACCACGCAGGTTTAGAGAGACTCCAGCCGCGAAGCGGCGAAACAGGACAGCCCGGCACAGTAGTGCCGCGTAAGAGGAATCAACGAGGGAGTCCCGTAAAGACGGCACCAGCGTACGGAGGATGAATGTTCGGTTCCCACAAAGTCAAGATCGAAGGCGAACTGCTGGAGAAAGTAAAACAATGTTCCGACGCCGCCGGCTACGAATCCGTCGACGAATTCGTGATTCACATGCTGGAAAAGGAAATCAAGAAAATCATGCCGCCCGAGGAGAGCAACACGTCGAAAGAAGACGTGCAGAAACGCCTGCGCGGATTGGGGTACATCGAGTAGCTTGCCCTCTCTTCTCCAACCCACGCCCGCGCTGGCGGCCTTCAGACTCTTTTGGCTGACGAGTCCGCTGACCATCGTCGTCGTAGTTTCGATCGTCATCGGCCTGCTGATGATCGTGCTCTTCGGCTACACCTCGGATCAAAAAGCGATCAAGATTGCCAAAGACCAACTCAAAGCGCATCTGCTGGCGGTACGCCTGTTTCAGGATCAGTTGCACGTGGTCATGGGATCCTATGGCCGCATTCTCCGCGGCACGGGCCGATACCTGAAGCTGGCGTTCATGCCGCTGCTGTACGTAATCATTCCGATTACATTCTTGATCGTGCAACTCGACCGCTATCTCGGATCGACCGCGGTTCAGCCGAACGCACCGTTTCTTTTGACCGCACATGTAAGCAACGACGATGTGCTGGATGATGTGGCTCTTCAACTGCCGTCGGACATCACGATGACGGCGCCGCCCGTACATGTCCCGGCCACGCATGATGTCGTCTGGCGTTTAGCGGCCGCAAAAGAAGGAACGTACGACCTCGAATTGACGGCGGCGGGTCGTAATTTGACGAAAAGCCTCGACGTTTCGTCGAAGGTCGTAAGGCTCTCGCCTGTCCGCTTGCGTGGACAATTCTGGGAAAGGTTATTCAGTTCGGCGGAGTCCGCGTTGCCGGATAATAGTCCCATCGACTCGATCGCCATCGACTATCCTGAGCGAAATGTTGATCTCTTCGGATACTACGAGATCAACTGGATATGGCTATTCTTTATTCTCTCGATGATCGCGGGCTTTATTTTTAAAGAGATTCTGGGGATACAAGTATGAAGAAGTGGTCGTGTGGGTCAGACACTCTTGTCCGACTGCCTGTAGCAGAAACGAATCAGCAAGCGGGCAAGACTGCCCGTTCCACACAGGTATTGCTGGTGCTGGCAATCGTATCGTTCCCGTGCTTAGCCCACGCCTACGCCGGGCCCGGCGCGGGTTTTGCCGTGCTGTCATCGTTCTGGGCAATTTTTGTTGCGTTTCTCTATTCTCTCTACGCCTTGCTGACCTGGCCCGTGCGCCAGTTGTATCGGAAAATTCGCAATCGCAACGCCTTCGGCAAAGCCAAGTTCAAACGCGCCGTGATTCTCGGATTTGACGGAATGGATCCCGAACTCGCCGACCGATTCATGAACGAAGGCAAATTGCCGAACCTGGCGAAACTGCGTGGGAAGGGAACCTTCACGAAATTGCGCACCACTTTTCCGGCAATTTCCCCGGTTGCATGGTCCACGTTCATGACCGGAGTGAATCCCGGCAAGCACAACATCTACGATTTCCTGGCGCGCGACGCGAGCAATTATTTGCCGTTCCTCTCGTCGGCGGAAATCAAGGGGCCGACGAAATCGATCAAGATTGGAAAATACTCGATCCCCTGGGGCAAGACCGAAGTAAAAGGCATGCGCAAGGGGACGCCCTTCTGGCATTGGCTCGGCAAGGCCGGAATTTTTAGTTCCGTGATTCGTGTTCCCGTGACGTTTCCCCCGGAGAAATTTTCGGGAGTGCTGCTGTCCGGCATGTGCGTGCCCGATCTAAAGGGCAGTCAGGGTACATTCTGTCTGTGTACTACGCGGATGTCCGACGACAAATTCCGCGAAGGCGGCGTCCGCGTGCCCATCGAGCGCCGTAACGGCGTTTGCCATTCCTATGTCCCGGGCCCGGACAATCCCCTGGCTGAGACTGCGGGGCATG
Source organism: uncultured Acidobacteriota bacterium (assembly GCA_963799305.1). Taxonomy (GTDB): domain Bacteria; phylum Acidobacteriota; class Terriglobia; order Terriglobales; family Acidobacteriaceae; genus Acidiflorens. The sequence goes on from CAWCWX010000015.1 coordinate 715,821, forward strand.
AAATGCGCGTGAAGTTCGAGGTCCGGCCGGATATAGCCGGCCAACAAGGCCGCTTCACCGTCGGCTCCGAGAAATTTACCTTAAAGGTCGGAGAGTATTCCGACTGGACTACCGTCGAATTCAAAGCCGGCCTGGGTTTCAACGCCCACGGCATCTGCCGCTTCTATCTCAAGGAAGTTTCTCCCGAAGTCGAAGTGTACGTTTCCCCCGTGAACATCGATCCCGGACATCCTGATCTCCCCATCTCGCACCCGATTACGTATTCAATTTATCTCGCCAAACTCTACGGTCCCTACGCCACGCTGGGACTCGCCGAAGATACCTGGGCCCTCAACGAGCACGTCCTCGACGACGACGCCTTCCTCACGCAGTGTTACTCCAATCACGAAGATCGCGAGCGCATGCTGTTCGACGCACTGGAAAAGACACAGCAGGGACTCTGCACCTGCGTTTTCGACACCACCGACCGAATCCAGCACATGTTCTGGCGCTACCTGGATGAAGATCATCCGGCCGCGCGCGATGTGCCCCAGGGCAAACGCCCGCAAGTGATTCCCGAACTCTACGAACGCATGGATAAACTGATTGGCCGCGTTATGGAGAAAATTGACGACAAAACACTCCTGCTCGTCATCTCCGATCACGGCTTCAAGTCCTTCGCGCGTTGCATGAACCTCAACGCCTGGCTGCATCAGAACGGATACCTCGCGCTGAAAGGCGATAAGACCGAGAGCGGCGATTGGTTTGAAGACGTCGACTGGTCGCGTACTCGCGCCTACACCATGGGTCTGAACGGTCTCTACCTGAACCTCAAGGGCCGCGAGAAGCAGGGAATCGTCGATCCCGCCGAAGCCGATGCGCTAAAGAAAGAGATTCAGCAGCAGCTGAATGGCCTGAAAGATCCCGACTCTGGCACAGTGGGAATTACCGGCGTCTTTATCACCGACAACGTCTATAGCGGCCCCTATAGCGAGAATGCGCCGGATTTGCTCGTGGGTTATGGCGCTGGATACCGCGCGTCCTGGGATTCCGTGCTGGGCAAAATCACCAGCAAGATCTTTGAAGATAACCTCAAAGCCTGGAGCGGCGACCACTGCATCGATCCGCGGCTGGTGCCGGGCGTTCTGTTTTCCAGCCATAAATTTGTGGAAGACAAACCGCACATAGCGGACGTCGCGCCCACGATGTTGACTTTGTTTGGATTGCCCGTGCCGGCGCACTTTGACGGCAAGGCATGGAATCTGGCGGGCTAGATTGCTCGCGAAGTTTTACTCTCTCGACCTTTCGATCTGAGGGTTTGTCCTTTTAGAACTGTCATCCTGAGCGAAGCGAAGGACCTGCTTTCTTTTCGGCTGCCAGGAAAGCAGATCCTTCGCTTCGCCCAGGATGACAGCTCTAAAAAATGTCAGGTCACTCGCGAGCCACCGACCCGCTACTTCTTCTCTTCTTTCTTCTCCGCCAGCGCCGCCTCATCCTTCAAATATCCCGGGCTGAGAGTCCCCTTCTGCTTCGCGATCTCGATCAACGTCGGATAGAACTGGACGAACGTCGTGTCCGCGGCGCCGTGGTCGGTGTGGCAGGAGTAGCAGACTGCTTCTTTTGGAATGAGCCGGCCTTCCGGGCCGTCGCCGAAGCCGTAGAAGGCCCATCCACCGTGCGCTTCGTCTTTGAGATGGATTGAGCGCGCCATGATCTCCGTTGTCTGGTAATGACCACCTTTGTTAATGGAACCCTTGCTGCCAGCGACCCGGCCTTCCAGAACGAAAATAGTCTTGTCCGGCCATTTTCCAGTGGCGACGAACGCTTTGTAGCTCTCGGGGTTGACGAAGACGTTATCGAACATGGAATGGTCCACAAGGTTGACCGTCGGGCTGTAATCCATGTCGAGCCCGGTCGTCAGATAAATCCACTCGCGATAATTTGCCGGGAACACCAGCTTGCCATCTGCCGTATAAACAGGTGAGGTGGCATGATTCGCCGCGGGTTCCGCGGCGACGGGAGACCGGGAACCGGTCAAGGCGATCAGAAACCCGGAGAGCCCGAGCAGCACCCAAAAACGCTTCATCAAAACACCTCGCAATGGCGAATCACAACTGTCGAGTTCCAAGCTAACCAAGTTCGCAAGGCGGCGTCTAGAACAAAGACAACCTCGGTGGAGGTAGTATGGCAGAATCCGGCAGGCAGCAGGCTCTGGGGGCGGGAACTTTTTATGGCGCCGTCCAGAGCCGGCACGAGCAGTGTGATGCCATTTTTACCGACCTATGCCATCGCTCTCCTCGAAAGCTGCCCTCGCACTCCCATGAATTGTCGTTTTTTGCGGTTCTGATCGAGGGCTTGTACGGTGAACGGTATGGACGGCAGGACCGGCAATTTCGTCCTTTCACTCTTCATTTCCGGCCCGCAGGAGTGCCACACCAGGACGAAGTCGGACCGCTCGGCGTGCGATTCTTTGAGGTCGAAATCCGTCCCATCTGGCGCAACCGCCTGGCGGATTGTTCGGCCGCACTGGACGTTGCCCGCGATGATTGCAAAGGCGGCGAACTGCTGTGGCTGGCGATGAAACTATTCCGCGAAGTTCACGGCTCGCAGCCCGCTGACGATCTTTCGGTGGAGAGCCTGCTTGCCGAGTTGATGGCCGCTGCCGCCCGCATGCCGTCCGAAAGTAAAGGACAGCGACCGCAGTGGTTGAGACGGATCATCGACAAACTCGCCGCAGATTATTCCGAACGCCTCACGCTCGAAGACCTCAGCCGGGAAGCGGGCGTCCACCCCGTTCACCTGTCCCGCGTTTTCCGGAGATGTGTCGGCGAAGGCATCGGAGAACACGTACGGCGTTTGCGTATGCGCGCAGCCTGCGAGCAGATGAGGATGCCGGGAATTTCGATTGCGGAAATCAGTCTGGCCCTGGGATTCGCCGACCAGAGCCACTTCACGCGAGAGTTTCGCAGAGTCGCGGGAATTACGCCCCTGGCCTTCCGATCGCAACTCCTGACGTAGCCCCGGCGCGACGCTACCTCCCGAACATAGGATAGTGGCTGGCCGCTCCCATCAGAAACAGCAAGGGGAACGAGAGCACGAAATTCGCTCGCGCCATGAGGAACGACTGGCGTGAAAGATACGCCGCTTTCTCGGGCATCGGAGTGCTGTTGGTCGCATTGTCTTGCGTCCACCGGATAAGTTTCTTCTGCGCCCGCCAGACCACGCCCCAGACATTGAGCATCATCATCCAACCGATACCGCCTCCAATTCCAATTGCCAATAGTCGATTGCTCTCCCATCCATGATCGTTGAGGTGCAGGAAAAGCCAGCTCGCAGCCAGCACGATCGCGGTGTAGATTACCGCGAGCGCCGGCCCCTTGTTCAACACGCCCTTGCCGGGAATTACGCACGCGTACATCAGAGCCCAGGTCACGGTCCAGATCCCGAAGAAACTCCCCATGGCGCCCCCCGACGTTGCGTCGCCATTGCGCGCATCCGAACCGACAATGCTGCCCCAGTACGCCAGCCCCATCAACACTGTGACCACCGACGACCAACGAAACCACCAGAGGGCACGCGTCATCAGCGCGGGGAAGACTTTGCCTTTGGACGCGGGATCGAGTTCGTTCAGAAACGGAATATTCACCAGGTTGAAAAAGTAGAGAAGTCCGATCCAGGTTATGCCGGCGATAAAATGGATCCAACGAAACAACATCTGCAAGTTAGTGTTGACATCAGTAGGCAAAGTAACGTCGGTCACGCGCGGGGCTCCTCTCTGGAACTCACGATTGTAGACGCCGTACCGGCAAACGCAAATCGCACTCCGGCCGGGGTTGGGCCGCGCGGTTGAAAAGCGGCGTCCCAAGCCGTATTGTAGGACTCAGCACAAAAGAGGCTGCCGCCAATTGCCCTCCCCAGTGACAGTGGCGCAGCATCTAAACCTGAACGAAGGAGATCGGCAGATGGAAACCAAGCCGGCGCAGCAGAATATTCAGGATTCTTTCCTCAATACCGCCCGCAAGGAGCGGCACAACATCACCATTTACCTGGTGAGCGGCGTGAAGCTGACCGGGCGAATCCGGTCATTCGATAAGTATTCCGTGGTTCTCGAAACCGGTAACCAGGAACAACTGATCTTTAAACACGCCATCTCAACGGTCGTAATGGCACGGCAGGTACACAGCCATGCCGAGCCGAAACCGGCGGTGGCGGCGCCGGAAGCAGCCATTTCCAGTGCAGCGTCTGGGACCGAAGGATGAGGTGAGCCTGCGCCTGGACGATACTAAGCTGGCCACAAGACGTACTCGGCGTGCGGCCAAACCTGTCGTAAATCCATCCGAGCAGCAGGAACGTGCGTTCCTGGTGGGGGTGGAGTTCCGCACGCGAGGCCGTGGCGCCGGAAAGTTAAGCCCTGCTGCGATCACTCCAGGAGCGCAGGCGGCGCGGGACCACGCCGCCAGCGCCGCAACCTTGCCCGCAGACTCTCCGGATTTCAACTGGGAAGAATCGCTCGACGAGCTGCGCAGCCTCGCGACGAGCGCGGGCGCGACGATTGCCGGCGAATTCACCCAGCATCGAGATCGTCCGGAGCCTGCCACGCTGATCGGGAAGGGCAAGCTGGAAGAAATCGCCGGCGCTGCCGCGTCCGTTTCGGCGGATGTGATTCTCTTCGATCACGACCTCTCGCCCTCCCAGCAGCGGAACATTGAGCGGATTGTAAACACACGGGTCATCGATCGCACGCAGCTCATCCTCGATATCTTTGCCCGCCACGCCCGCACGCGCGAAGGCCAGTTGCAAGTCGAGCTGGCCCAGTTGGAATACATGCTGCCGCGACTTGCCGGACGCGGCATCGAGATGTCGCAGTTGGGCGGCGGCATCGGTACCCGAGGCCCCGGCGAAACCCAGCTCGAAACCGACAAGCGAAAAATCTTCCGCCGCGTCCGGCACGTCAAACAGCAACTTGAGGATGTCCGACGAATTCGCGCCCAGCAGCGCCAACGGCGGGAGTCCATACCAGTAGCGACTGTGGCGCTGGTCGGTTATACCAACGCCGGCAAGTCTACATTGTTCAATGCGCTCACCAAGTCGGATGTGATTGCCTCTTCGCGCATGTTCGCGACTCTTGATCCCACCATTCGCAGCGTGACGCTGCCGACCAAGCGAAAAATATTGTTCTCCGATACCGTTGGCTTCATTCGCCATCTGCCGCACACGCTGGTCTCGGCCTTTCGCGCCACGCTGGAAGAAGTGCAACGCGCCACGCTCATCCTGCAAGTATCGGACGCCAGCAGTCCCATTTCAGCGGAGCAGGACGCGCAGGTCGAAAGCGTTCTCAAGGAGCTGGAAGCGGAGAAAAAGCCGCGGCTGCACGTGATGAACAAAGTCGATCTACTCCTGCCCAAGCAGCGCGAATCCTTGCGCGACGACGAGCACACGGTGCACGTCTCGGCCGCCAGGGGAATCGGCTTGAGCACGCTGCTCGACCGCATCGACGGTCTGCTGGAAGAGGACCGCCCTACCCGCGTCCGCTTGCTCATTCCGCAAGGACAAGGCAAGGCTCTGTCTCAGTTGGAGGCCCGCGCCCGCATTTATTCCCGGAAATACCGCGATGGGCTGGTGGAACTCGAAGCCGATGCACCGGATTCTCTTTTGCGCCGAATGAGGGAATGGGTCGTCGTGGAATAACACGTGTCAAGTCCTGATGTGATCGAAGTCACTCTTTCTAGTCCTTCCGTCACCGGTCAGCCGCGAATTTTCTTAGTAGACTTAAATTGGGAGAGTGACCGATGTCCACCGCCTGGACTTCGCGCTACGCGCACCGCACGAAGAACATCAAAAGCTCTGCCATTCGCGAACTCCTAAAATTCACCCAGAAGCCGGAAGTGATTTCCTTTGCCGGCGGCCTGCCTGCGCCAGACGTGTTTCCGACGGAAAGGTTTCGCGAAGCCTGCAGCAAGGTCCTGTCCACGCAAGGACACCAAGCCCTTCAGTATGGAGCGACCGAAGGCTACGAACCGCTGCGCGCGATGATCGCGTGTGACGCTGCGCGCTATGGTGTCAAAGTCGCGCCGGAAAACGTCCTGATCACCTCCGGTTCACAGCAGGCTCTCGACCTGGTCGGTAAGCTGCTGATCAATCCCGGGGACCGCATTCTGGTCGAGGCACCGACCTACCTGGGCGCTCTCCAGGCATTCAATGCCTATGGAGCGGAATACGTCTCGGTCCCCAGTGATCACGGTGGCCTGCGGACGAACCAGTTGGAAGAGGCGCTGCGGCTGGGTCCGAAGTTCATGTATGTGCTGCCAAACTTCCAGAATCCCGGTGGCACTACGCTCGCAGAGGGACGTCGCCACGAACTGGTGTTGCTGTCCGAGCGATATGGCATTCCGATTATCGAAGACGATCCCTATGGGCAGCTCCGCTACGAAGGCGAGCATCTCACGCCGTTGTTCGTGCTCGACCGAAAAAATGTGCGCAGCGACGACGACTACTCCCGCGGCAATGTCATCTACCTGAGCACCTTTTCCAAGACGCTCGCTCCCGGGCTGCGTCTGGGCTGGATCGTCGCCCCTCCGGACGTGATCGCCAAGCTGGTGCAGATCAAACAGGGTGCCGACCTGCACACTTCAACTTTTACCCAGATGGTGGCCTACGAAGTGGCCCAGGACAACTTCCTCGACGAGCACATCAAACTGATCCGCAAAGTCTACGGCGAACGCCGCAACGTGATGCTGCAGGCGCTGGAAGAGTACTTTCCTCCCGAAGTCAGCTGGACCCGTCCACAAGGCGGCCTGTTTCTCTGGGTGACCTTACCCGAAGGAATGGATAGCCATCGGCTACTCGATGTGGCGATCAAGGAAAATGTCGCGTTTGTCGCCGGCGATTCCTTCTACGGCGGGAATGGCTTTGCGAACGAAGGCCTGCGCCACTTCCGCCTGAATTTTTCCAACGCCGAACCCGAGCAGATACGCGAAGGTGTCCGGCGGCTCTCGGTCGCGATCCGGAGCCAGTTAGCGGGGCTGCATCCGGAACCGGTTACCCGGTAGGTCTTACTCGGTGCCCACACAAGGAACTTGCCGCCGCCCTGCAAATTGTGTCACATAGTCGCATGCGTTATCACGTCGCCTTAACCCTGATCCTGTCCCTGTTCACGGTATTCATCGTTTTTTCCGCAGCGCAAGACAAAAGCGACTCCGCAGCCGCCATCCGCAAGCTGGAAGAAAGATGGACGGAGTCCTACAAGAAGCGAAAAATCGACATTCTCTCCTCCCTGCTGGCGGAGGATTTCGTCATCACCGTCGAAGACGGCAACACTTACAGCAAGTCCGGCTACATCACGCACAGCGCCGACCCTTCAGTTCACGTGGAGGTTGCCGAACTCTCAGACCTCAAAGTGCGCATGCATGGAAACACCGCCGTCGTGACCGGGGCTTACCACGAACGAGGCCACTCCAACGGCAAGCCCTATGAGTACCACGACCGCCTTACCGATGTCTGGATGAAGATCGGCAACACGTGGCAAGTCATCTCGTCGCATTACAGCGTGCCGTTGAAACAGTAAAAGTAGCGCCGGCAACCTTGCTGGCAGTCCCGAGAGTCGGCCCTGAGCCTGCCGAAGGGGCGCCCTCGCCTCCGCGACGGAAAGCGGTTTCTAGGATTTTCCGAACGGCTCCTCCAGCGACGGACTCTGTGGCGTAAACAATTCCGCGCCATCCGCCGTGATGTGCATGTCGTCTTCCAGCCGAATTCCAAACTCGCCGCGAATGTAAATTCCCGGCTCGTCGCTGAATGTCATCTGCGGCTGAAGTTTGGTGGCATTGCCGCGCACCAGGTAAGGCCACTCGTGGCCGTCCATGCCCATGCCGTGCCCGACGCGGTGTTTGAAATATTTGTAGTCCGGCCCGTAGCCCGCATCGACGATCACCTTGCGTGCGGCCGCATCCACCGAACCACACTCTCCTTCCGGCTTCGCGGCAGCCAATGCTGCACTCTGGGCGCGGTGCACGATGTCAAAGACCTGCTTCATTTTGTCGCTGGCCCTGCCAAGCACAAAAGTCCGCGTAATGTCTGACGTATACCCCTCCACCTTGCAGCCGCCGTCAATCAGAACGATTGTGCCTTCGCGGATCACCTGCGGCGTAACCGATCCGTGTGGAAACGCGGAAAACTCGCCCACCTGAACATCCGCGCCGCCCTCAAATCCCAACTGGCGATGCGCCACTTCAATCAGATCCTCTACGTCCTGTTGCGTCATCCCCGGTTTCAGGGACCGGTAGGTCGCCTCGTACGCCATCAAAGTTGCTTTCGACGCCAACCGCATCAGCTCGATTTCGTGCGGAGTCTTGAACATGCGGCACCCCGCTGTTACCGGGGTCGCACTCACAAACGTCGCACCCGATGCCGCTTTTCGCAGATTGTCGCTGAAAACAAATTTGACAGTTTCCTCCACGCCTACCGTACCGCTGGCGATTCCTCGGTCACCCAATCCCTGCGCCACGCGTTCGTAAGGATTCTCGTCCTCCTGCCAAATGCGGACATCCGCGTTGTCGCCGTCCGGGGATTTGCCAATCTGCTCCCGCGCCCGGCCTTCCTCGAACGCCGGGCATACATAAAATGATTCACCCTTGACGGGCAGCACCATCGCGAACAGACGTTCGCCTCCCCACCAGTGCATCCCCGAGAAATATGTTAGTGACGTGCCCTCCGTCATCAGGATCGCGGAGAGATGATTCTCCTGCATCAGCTTGCGCGCCCGCGCCTGCCGTTCGCGCTGTTCGTCGATCGAGATGGGCGTGGCTTCGCTGTGCAGTGACTTGAGTTGAGCAATTGCACGAGGAAGAGACTTGTCAACTTTCCCGGCGTGAGCGAGCGTAGGCAGAGCAGCGCTGGCGACGGCGGCAACAGAACCGGTTTGCAGGAAACGGCGGCGCGAGAGCAATGGGACCTCCGGAAAGACCCACCATTATAGTGAAGGGCCTCCGCCAGGCCCTAGAATTGATGAATGCTTTCCGGTTTCCAGTGTGCAAGCTGTGGGGAATGGAACGAGACGTCTGTCGACGAAACCGCCGGTTCCCGCCAGCGCTACGTCGAAGACTGCCAGGTCTGCTGCAAGCCCAATGTCCTGCTGGTTACTTGGAATCAGGGCGACGCCGAGTTTATGATCAGTGCCGAACTGGAGTAAGAGCATTCGCCACATCGCTGGCAGGAGGCCGCATGGTTGCACACAACATGGTGACAACGCAGTTCGAACTGGATGGATTCCGCGTCACCCGCACTCTGGGCGTGGTGCGAGGAATTGTGGTGCGTTCGCGCTCTATCTTCGGCACCATCGGAGCCGGCTTGCAGACGCTGGTCGGAGGCAACATCACTTTGCTGACGAACCTGTGCGAGAAAACCCGCGCCGAAGCCTTCGACCTGATGCTGCAACACGCCTCGGAAATGGGCGGGAACGCGGTTGTAGGCGCCCGCTATGACGCCACCGAAGTGATGCAGGGCGTCACCGAAGTTCTGGCATACGGTACGGCAGTGTTTGTCGAACCGGCGAAGTAGGAAGCATTGTTGATTGGTGATTGAACGGCTCCGCTTTTCAATCACCAATCAGAATTCGAAACTCAACCCTCTACGCCCTATCCTTGTACAGCCATCCCGCGACGACGGTCGCGAGGATGCATCCGCCCCACATATCGAGCATCCATCCCAATGGCATCAGCCGTGGAACCGGCGACCATGCGGCCTGCCCAAAATTCCCTGGTACGCCCGCGCAGAAACCCACGATCATGCCGATCTTTAGGGCAGTCCTGGGACCCGCGCCCGCAGTCCCCCGGCTCCACGCATAGAGATAAGCCAGCAGGATGGAAATGACAAACAGAAGCAGGATCCACTGCCCGGCAAAGAACGGGTATCGCGATTCTTTCAGGAACCACCCTCGCTCTTGTGCCGCCGCATAAAGCGGATTCATTTTCATCCCAACGAGAAAGCTCCATACCGTCCACGCCACTCCCCCAGCAATTCCGCCCAGCCACACCCGAGTCGTATTCAGTTTCATTGAGTGTCCTCTCTGTGACTTCTCAAATTGCGCGACAAGTGTACTCCGGCGCGGCAATTTTGTGTCGTATTTTGACGTTCCGCCTCGACGGCGGAGATGTCATCGAAGGAGACGTTCCACGGCCTGTTGTCGGTACTCAAAAGTTCGACGCATCTGCGGCGAGACGAAGAGTAGATCGATCAGAGCCGACAGCGGTCCGAATCGGAGTTCATAGGTGATCACGTCGCGCGCAATGGTGCCCGACGCACCGCTTCGCTTCTCGGCCAGGAATTCATGCCGGTGATGCCAACTCTTGAACAGCGCGTCGGAGTGAGCGTCCTCAAAAAAGCGATTCATCCCGAAGCCAACAATCTTCGCTGTCGAGGGCACGCGCAACGGCAAGAGGGGAACGGGCCGGAAGGATACGCCGACCGCGGAACCCGTGCCAGCAAACTTCTTGTTAAGCGGCGCCTCAGGCGGAGGAATGAGCACGAGGCCGTCCACTTGTACCCGCATCCACGGCGGCATGATGCGCGGCAGGTTGTCCGGATTCCCGAAGAACTCGAATACGCTCTCAAGCGGAAAAGGTAGCCACTGCTCGAAGACGACGGTGTGCGGCATGAGTGTGGTGAAAAGAAAGCGCCGAACTGGCGATTGCCTGAATTCGCCCCAAGCAATTACATTCGAGCAACCATGGCGTTCAAGCCCGATCTCTTCACAATACGCCAGGCCCGGGATCTGCTCGCGAAGTTTCTTCCTGCGACCCGCATGGTCCCGGCCCGTTCGCTTTCCACCGCCACCGCGCCGGTTTACCTCAAGCTCGAAATCGATCTCCCCACCGGCTCGTTCAAGCCTCGCGGGGCCATGTACGCACTTGCCACCAATCTGGCCCGCGGAAAGATTGAAGAAGTGACCGCCTCCAGCACCGGCAATCACGGCGCCGCGGTTGCGTATGCCGGAAAAGTTCTGGGAATTCCCGCGACCATCTTTCTCCCCGCCAACCCGAATGTCGTAAAGCGCGATAAAATCCGCGATCTCGGCGCGAGAATTGTTGAGAGTGGAGCCGACGACCTGGCAGCTGCATTTCAGCAAGCTGCCGAATACTCGCACCGCCTGGGAGTCTATTTTCTAAATGATGCCACCGATCCCGACCTGCCCGCTGGCCCCGCCACCATCGGCCTTGAAATTTCCGAACAGGTTCCGCAAGTCTCTACAATCTTCGTTCCTATGGGAGACACCGCCTTGATCCGTGGTGTCGCTGGCGCGGCCAAGCAAATGATTCCCGGAGTGAAAATCATCGGAGTGCAAGCCGAACGCGCTCCAGCCTACTACCGTTCGTGGAAGGAAGGATTTGTAATTGCGACCGATACCTGCGACACCATCGCCGATGGACTCGCCACCCGCACTCCCGACCCGGAGAACGTCGAAGCTATTCGGGAACTAGTCGATGACGTCGTATTGGTGAGCGAAGAGCAGATGATCGCCGCCATTCGTCATTTGTACGAACGCGAGGGAGTGATAGCCGAACCCGCCGGAGCAGCCGCAACCGCCGCCTTCTTGAACAGCAACCGCCGCGAAGGGCTAACGGTATTGCTGGTGACCGGCGCAAATATTTCATCGGAAATCAAACAGCAAGTAGGAATCCAGTAACGCGCTGACGGGGCACCCTCGAGTTCTACTCCTGAATCACCGGCAGCGGCCCCAACAGCGGCACGCGCTGATGCAATCCGCATTCGGTCTTGGCGAATCCTCTCCAGCGTCCGGCGCGCGGATCTTCCCCAATCGCCACCGGCCGCGTGCACGGCTCGCATCCTATGCTGGGATAACCCGCGTCGTGCAGCGGATTGTAAGGAATTTCATTTTCGCGGAGATAGTCCCACACCATCTCGCTGGTCCACTCGCAGAGCGGATTAATCTTGACCAGACCAAATTTCGTGTCCCATTCGATCTTGTTGGCCCGCGCCCGATCCGGCGTCTGATCGCGGCGGATGGCAGCAATCCAGGCGCCGAGCGTCGATAACTTTTTTCGTAACGGCTCGACCTTGCGCATATAGCAGCAACGGTCCGGAGTGCGCAGCCAGAGCGCAGCTCCATGCTCACGTTCCTGTTCTTCGATGGTCAGCGTGGGCTTCACCCGTTCGATCTGGATCCCATAACGCGCCTCGATCTTCGCCATCAACTCGTACGTCTCGGGAAACAGCACGCCGGTATCGATCGTGAACACTCGAATATCCGGCCGCAGTCGCGCAGCCATATCGATCAGAACCAATCCTTCGGGCCCGAAGCCGGAGGCCATCGCAATCTGCCCGTCAAAACGGTGCAGTGCCCAATCCAAAATCTCCTCCGCCGCCCAGGATTCCGCAAAAGCCTGGGTTACATAGAGCCAGTTCAGATCAGGCACGGTCGGCCTCCGCGCGCGGCGCGCCATCCAGAGCAGGCAGAAATTCCGCGTTGAAAGCCTGAAGGTCGAGGCGGCCTTGCTTGGCCAACCGCACGACCTCCCCGAGAATCAGGAGCGCCGGCTTCGCCTCCATGGCAAGGCCGGGAAGCTTTTCGAGTGTCGTGATCGTAGTCTGTTGCGCTGAAGTGCTGGCGCGCGAGATGAGCGCGCAGGGCGTCTGCCGGGGCACTCCGGCCGTCGCAAGCTTTTCCACCATCGCATGCGCATCGCGACCGGGCATGTACAGCGCGATCGTTGTACCTGAAGCGATCATCGGCCGCAGGTCGGGCACGCCACGGTCGTCCGCAAACTGCCCTGTCATGATGAGCAGAGACGAAGCCGTCTGCCGCAATGTTAACGGAATCTCGACTGAAGCCGCCGCCGCCAGTGCGGAAGTCACACCAGGCACGATCTCAAATTCGATGCCCGCGTTGCGCAAAGCCTGCATCTCTTCTCCCGCTCGTCCGAACACCAGCGGATCGCCGCCCTTCAACCGTACGACCTGCAATCCCTGTCGCGCGAGTTCGATCATGAGGAAGTGGATTTCTTCCTGTCGCGCGCTTTTTCGCCCAGCGCGCTTGCCCACATCATGCAGCGGCGCGTTTCTCGAGACCAGCGTCAGAATCTGTGGCGAGACAAGATCGTCATGCAGAACCGCGTCCGCCTGACGCAGCAGCCGCAGTGCTTTCAACGTGAGCAATTCCGGATCGCCCGGCCCCGCTCCAACCAGATAAACTTTTCCCTTCACGAGACTTCCTTTCCTGCTGCAAGCTCACTGCTCTCAAATTCCAAAAACGCCGCGGGAGTGGTTAACTCGTGCAGCTGCTCTTTGCGCACTTCGGGGTCGCCCCCAGCGCGGAACATCGCCTCGCGCCTTCGGCCCAGTTCTTCCAGCCAATTGCCGTAAACGGGAGGAAACTCCGCTTCCAGTTGTTTCCGGATACGTTGCGCCAGCGCCGGACTAAGGCCGTTGGTCGAAATCGCGATTTGCAGATGTCCGCGACGCACCAAAGCCCCGTAATAAAAATCGCAGTAAGGCGGATCGTCGACGACGTTACAAAGAATCCCGCGATCCTGTGCCTCGCGATAAATGGCGTGATTCACTTCCACGTCCGACGTAGCCGCAACGACCAGATAGGCTCCGTCCAGATCGCCCGATTCGAACTCCCGCGAAAGCCAAGTCAGAAGCCCGCTCTCTGCCCACTGCCGTACCGCTGCCGATGCCGCCGGAGCGATCACGCGAAGCTGCGCTCCGCAATCGAGCAGGCTGCGAATCTTCTGCTCCCCGACACTGCCCGCTCCCAGGACCAGGCAGTTGCGTCCCTCGAGTTTGAGGAACATCGGGAATAGAGATGCGGCACTTGTTCCCATTACCCCTCCACCGCGTGCGGCGCCGGAGCCGCGGGCAGATCCCGTTCCACGGGATCGACCTGCTGTCCGGCCAGAAATTGCCGAAGCTCTTCATTGCTGTGCCGCGCAAAATAGCGCCGCAGATTTTCACTCGGCTCGCGCGTCGCACGGTAATGCCGCAGCAGCCGCTCAATTGCCTCCGGCACTTCCTGAGCCGAGCAGCGATAACCGACCGGACGCGCAATTGACTGCAACGCGCCCACAGCCCCGCCCAGGCAGAAGTAGTAAGCGTCCACAAGTTTGCCGTTGACCTTGAGCTTCTTGCCTTCGAGCCCGATGTCGGCGATCCAGTGCTGCCCGCAACTGTTCGGGCAGCCGGTCACGTGCAGTTTCAACTCCTGGTCAAAGCCCGGAAGCCGGTCATCGAGTTCCTCTGTCAACCAGCGCGAGAAGCCCTTGGTCTCGGTGATCGCCAGTTTGCAGAATTCTGTCCCACTGCAAGCGATCGTCCCGCGGACAAACGGCGAGGCCTCCACCGGAAAGCCAATATCTGTGAGTTCCTTCGCTAAAGGCACGGCATGCTTGTGCGGCACATTTACGATCAGCAGGTTCTGCATCACGGTCGTGCGTACATCGCCCGAGCCAAAGCGTTCCGCTAACTCGGCCGCCGTCTGCAATTGATCCGCACTGACTCGGCCCCGAAGAACCGCCGCTCCGACAAACGAAAGACCCTCCTGTTTCTGCGGATGGATCCCCACGTGATCGCGATAGAGGTCTTGTGGCGGCAGTTCCACTTCGGCGGGATCGAAGTTGAAGCCCAGTACGTTTTCCAGTTCGGCCTGAAAGCCCTCCGCGTTCCATCCTTCGCGAAGAAAAAGAAATTTCAGCCGCGCCCGTTCACGATGCTCACGCAGTGTAGTGGCGCGACGGAAGAGTTCGGCGACCCCGCGAATCGTGTCGACGACCTGATTCCATCGCACAAACACATTCAACCGAACCGCCAGATGAGGATCAGTCGAAAGCCCTCCGCCTACCCGTAACGAAAAGCCAGTCTCGGTCTCGCCGCGAAGTTTGCGCGTGATCCCGGTTAGCCCGACATCATTGATCTCCGGATACGAACACCAATCCCGGCATCCCGTCAGCGAAACTTTGAACTTGCGCGGAAGATTGTAGAATTCCGCATTGCCCGCCAGCAGACGCGAAGCCTCCAACGCCAAGGGTGACGGATCGCAGATTTCATCGGCATCGAGCCCCGCCACCGGGCAGCCCGTAATGTTGCGCACCACGTCGCCGCACGCCCCCAAAGTTGTTAGCCCGACCCGATCCAAAGTTTCGAGAACCTCCGGCAGCGCCTCGGGCGTCACCCAGTGCAGCTGAAAATTCTGGCGGACGGTAATATCGGCAACACCACGTCCGAAACGCCGCGACAGATCGGCCACGGCCCGCACCTGCTCAGCCCGCAGAATCCCGTTGGGCACGCGAATCCGCACCATGAAGTAGGGAAGCGCTTTGCCCTCGCCACCCTGTCCGCCGAGCACGCCCGCGCCGTCACCCTGGGTGTAGACGCCCCACCAGCGCATGTAAGTTCCCAACCACTCCGGAGGAATTGCCGGAAAGCCCACTCGCGCGAACCCGCGAATTTCTTCCAGCGCTTCCCACGGATTCTTTTCCCGCTTCAATCGTTCAGCGCGTTGCGCTTTGGTTTCTTTGGTTGCCATGTTCTCCGCCAATCCTTGTGGCCAAAAAGAAAAACCCACCGTCAGCTTTCTGCTGGCGGTGGGTATATGTATGCCGGATCTGAATCTGTTTAGATTAAGTCAGCAGCCCCCTTGCGCCAGAAGACACGTTGGCGCAACAACAACAAATGCAGGAAATCGTGTGGTGGCTCGACATCGTGAGCCGAATAATATTGGGGCGGGATTGCATCTGTCAAATAAGATGTGGCAGTTTTTGGAAAAGAGTCACAATTTATTCGTAACCGGCACCGTTCGCGCCAGAACTTGTTAATGGATTTCCACAGGACAATCTCTCCAACCCCCTACGATCACAGCACATAGCAAATCCCGAACCACCGTCGTTAACGCAACCCCTTGTGGTCACCAGTTTGGTTCACTACAACCCCTCGCGGTTTGACCTAGGCCCCACTCACTCGTGTCTCAACCTGAAACTTTCCTATTGACAATAAACCAGTTAGGCGTAGGATGTGGTCAAAAGTGGTACAAAGTGGATCGAACAAGAGAGTGCGTGGGCAAAAACTTTAGCTAACGAGGCGCCAGTGGTTTTAGAGGCTGACACCCCCGAAAAAAGGCCCAACGAACCGGAATCCACTGCAATTGTGACGACTTTGACCTCCCTCGTTGTAGCTGTGGCAGCAACCAGACATCAACGGAGCCCAAGAAGACGCAGGGCCTATGTTTCGCGGAAATCACCCAACTCGCGTGGACGAAAAGGGGCGGTTAAAGGTCCCCTCGGAATTCAAGCGGGTGATCGACGAGAAATATGCCCAGAAATTTTACATCACGAGCTTAGACGGAAACGTTGCTCAAGTGTATCCCTTCGAGGAATGGGAGCGGATCGAGCAGAAGCTGGCCTCGCTATCCACTTTCAATCCCACGAAGAAGAAATTTCTCAATCGCACGAATTATTACGGGCAGGTCGTAGAGATGGACGGGCAGGGGCGCCTGCTGATCCCGCAAATCCTGCGTGAGTCGGCGCAGATTCGCGGCGAAGTGGCAGTGCTCGGCAATCTGACCTACCTGGAGGTCCGGAACCTGGAAGCGTTCCGCAAGGAGATTGAGGAGCAAGCGTTTACGGATGACGACACCAAGACGCTCGACGAATTGGGCATCTAGTGGAAACGGATTCAGGAAACAACATCCCCGAGCGGGATGGGCATGGGCAGCCTGGCCATGTCCCGGTTCTTTTAAAAGAAGCGATCGATTTTCTAGCCGTAAAGCGTGGCGGAACTTATCTGGATGCCACGGTGGGTTTGGGCGGACACAGTTACGAAATCGCAAAACGCCTCGGCGCACCGGGACATTTGATTGGCTTCGATAAGGATCCCGCGGCCCTGGAACGGGCTCGAGTGAAGTTGGCTGGTGTGGAGACGGGCGCCCTCGCCCGTCTGGCAGAGGTTCAAGCCGACTGGCCCACAGTAACGCTGATTCACGGATCGTTTGCGGAAGTCGCGGAGCGAGTCGCTCCTAACTCCTTAGACGGTCTGTTAGCGGACCTGGGTATCAGCAGTTTGCAACTCGCGGACCCGGCCCGCGGCTTTAGTTTTCAGGCGGAAGGACCGCTCGACATGAGGATGAACCCCATGTCAGGCGAAACCGCCGAACAAGTGGTAAACCACCTCGACGAGCGCAAGCTGGCCGATGTGATTTACGAATTCGGTGAGGAAAGGAGGTCGCGGAGAATCGCCAGAGCCATTGTCCGGTCGCGGCCGATACGCACAACGAAGCAACTTGTCGATGTGATATCGACCGCGGCCCGGCCAATGAAACATGAGCGTATTCATCCGGCGACCCGAACTTTTCAAGCTCTCCGAATCTTCGTAAACCGTGAACTGGACGATCTGCAAGCACTGCTGGAAGCAGCACCCACAGTGCTGAAGCCGGGCGGGAGGCTGGTGTTAATCAGCTTTCATTCGCTCGAAGACAGAATCGTCAAGGATGCATTACGGGCAGGCAAAGATCAGTACTTTCGTGTACTGACAAAGAAGCCACTCACTGCATCTGAAGAAGAGATAGATCGCAACCCGCGTTCGCGCAGCGCAAAAATGCGCGCCGCGGAAAAAATGTAGCGCGGACTGTAGCGCCGGCACCTGACCGGCAAAGTTCGAAGCGACGAAAAAGTTTGGGTTTGTCCGGAGAAACCGCCGGACTCCCCGGTGCGGTGACTGTAAGGCGTGCCGGGTAAAGATTCTGAAAATGGTTTTATGGAAGAGCGGCGCGTCAAGGCCGCGTTAGAAATGGTTTTGTGGAAGAGCGGCCCTTCAGGGCCGCGTTAGAAGTGAATAAGAAGGGGCTTTAGCCCCTGCGTTTCCCAGGTAGATGGGTGGAGTAACTCCAGATCGGCCACGAAAAATAAAACAAGGCCGAGTCCGGAAGAGAAACTGAAGACACCAAAAATGCTGACAGGAACCCTGATTGAGGACTTGATCCAAACCGTCGAACGCGCCGAACTTAAGACGCAGGCGGAGGCGGAACTAATAGCGGTAATGGAAATCTGGTTTGCGTCCGGCGAGAACGGCGCGAGCTACGACAACGAACTTCGCGGAGTGGCATAAACGGAGTCTCATCCTATGAGTGCAGCACTGGCAATCGGCAACCCCGCAACCCGGCAGAAGAAGTCGTGCTGGCTGGGGACTCCGGAAATCTATTTCCGCAAGTCCATCGACAACTCGCGTCTGGTGAAAGTAGAAGACCCGCGCCGCGCCCGCGAAATGAGACAGTTCGGCATCGCCCTCTGCTTCCTGTTCGCGCTTGTCATGGGATACGCACTCCAGCATTTCCGTGCCATCGAGTTCGGCTACCAGATCGAAACCCTGCGCACGCAACGTGACGGCTTGCTGGAAACGAACCGCGCTCTAAGGCTCGAAGAAGCATCCCTGCGGGACCCGGAGCGGATCGACGTGATGGCCCGCAAACTTGGCTTGCAGTCTCCGCAACCCGGACAAGTCATGCACCTCGACGTCGACACCGACACCGGAACCGGCACGCCCGTCATGGCCAGCGTGACGCCGATCTCGGTAGTGTCGGCAAGATAAAGCAGTTCTCAGTTCCCAGTTCTCAGTTCTCAGCACGGACCTTGAGCTTTCACTGAGAACTGAGAACCGGGAACTGAGAACTGACTCATGGCTGCAGAAAAATCTCCCGGCGCAAAATTCCGCATCTACGCCCTCACCGGGTTCCTCTGTCTGTGGCTAGTCGCCATTTGTTTTCGCCTCGTCTACCTCCAGGTCTTCCGTTACGGCGATTTCGAACAGCGCGCCCAGCGTCAGCAACAGCGCAGCTTCGACCTCTCGCCCAAACGCGGCATCATTTTCGACCGCGCCGGACGCGAACTGGCAATGTCGATCCAGGTCGACTCCGCCTTCGCCGTTCCCACCGAAATTCCCGATCTCGCCAACACCATCAGCCTGATCGCCCGCATCACCAAAGACGATCCCCGCGTTCTGCTTGCCGACTGCAAGGCCCGCAAAACATTTTGCTGGGTAGCGCGCAAGGCCGACGCGGAAGTAATCGAACGCATCCGTGGAATGAACCTGCAAGGCATCCACTTTCAAAAAGAGGCCAAGCGTTTTTATCCCAAGCGCGAACTGGCGGCGCAGATGCTGGGCTACGTCGGCACTGACGATCAGGGCCTGAGCGGGTTGGAGCGCCAATTCAACACGGAACTCCAGGGCAAACCGGGCAAGCTGATGATCTCTGTCGATGCCCGCAAGCGCTGGTTCTCCAGTGTCGAGAAACAGCCTGAACCCGGGAACAACGTCGTTCTCACCGTCGATCAGAACATCCAGTACATCGCCGAGCGCGAACTCGAAACCGCCATGGAGCAGACCAAGGCCATTGCGGGAACCGTGATCGTGCAGAATCCGCAGACCGGAGAAATTCTGGCTCTCGCCAACCGCCCGACCTTCAATCCCAATCTGCGCAAAGAAATTACGGTTGAGGCATTGAAAGACCGCGCCGTCAGCGACATCTACGAGCCCGGATCGACTTTTAAAATCGTGACTATCTCTGCAGGCCTGGAAGAAAAAGTCACCCGCCCCGACGAAATGTTCGACTGCCAGATGGGATCGATCGTCATTAACGGCATGCGCATCCGCGACAGCAAGCCGCACGGCATGCTCTCGGTCGCCGATATCATTGCGGAATCCAGTGATGTGGGTGCGATCAAAGTCGCTTTGCGTCTCGGTGACGACCGCTTCTACAAATACATTCGCGCCTTCGGCTTCGGCCAGCAGACCGGCATCGAACTCCCCGGAGAAACCCGCGGCCTGACCAAGCCGGTGAATCGCTGGTCGAAGGTTTCGATCGGCGCAATTTCCATGGGCCAGGAGATCGGCATTTCTCCTTTGCAATTGATCGCAATGATTTCCACCATCGCCAATGACGGCGTATGGGTTGCGCCGCGTATCGTTGCCGGTACGGTCGAACCGCAGAGCACGCCCCAAACCATCTCGTTCCAGCCCGCCGAGAGTCGCCGAGTGATCTCTCCCCTCACCGCCGCTCAGATGCGTCAAATCCTCCAAGGCGTCGTACTCCACGGCACCGGACGCAAAGCGCTGCTGGAAGGGTACAGCTCCGCCGGCAAAACTGGCACCGCTCAAAAAGTTGATCCCGGCACGCATGCCTACTCCAAGACGAAGTACGTCGCGTCCTTCGCCGGATTCGCTCCCGTGAACGACCCGAAAATTTCCGTCGCCGTGATCCTCGACTCCGCGGTTGGCCTGCATCAAGGGGGACAAGTTTCCGCGCCCGTCTTCCAGCGCGTAACGCAACAGGTCCTCGAATACCTGCACGTTCCGCACGACGTGGAAATTCCGGTCAACCGCCAAGTCCTGCTGGCTCGCCGCAACGCTCCCGACAAAGACCTGGACGAAATTTCTCCCGACCATCTGGGATCAAGTCTCGATGTGGCCGACGCAACCGAGGCTCCGACGACTCCTGCGCAGTCAAAATCCGCGACCATCGCGGCTCAGGTCGTGCCTGCGGCGTTGAGGGAGAAAGAAACGGCTACCCCACCCGTAGTCGCGCCTTCCAAGCCGGAAGATCCGCCCGAACAGAAATTGCCGGCCAGCGGAACGGTCGTCCTCGAAGTAGAAGAAGGCGGCATTCTGGTGCCGTCGTTCCTGGGCAAGAACGTTCGCTCAGCCGTTGAGGCCGCGCAGGACGCCGGCCTCGATCTCGACGCCATCGGCAGCGGCGTAGCCCGCGAGCAATCACCCGCGGCGGGAGCAAAAGTAGCGGCGGGTTCGCGGGTGATGGTGAAGTTCGGGAGATAGAGAGCTCTCGTCACATTGAGCTACGAGCTGTGAGCTACGAGCCTCGATCTCGAAGGTGTGGTTGCTCGAAGCTCGAGGCTCGAAGCTCATAGCTCTCCAGCAACGACATTCTCCAAATCGAGAATCGTGCACTAGAATCACTCCAATGACCTTCCAACAACTGCTCGAGGGCGCGGAAGTGCTCTCCCAGAGCGGAAGTTCGAGCGGCAATCCGCCTGTTACCGGCGTGGAGTACGACTCCCGCCGCGTGGTCCCCGGCACGGTCTTTGTCGCCATGAAGGGTGAAAGCACCGACGGCAATCGATTCATTGATCAGGCCATCGCAGCAGGAGCAGCAGCGGTAGTCACCGATTCCGACGCGCAATCGCCCCGCCCCGGCGTAGACTGGGCGCTTGTCCCGCACGGACGCCGCGCTCTGGCCAGGCTGAGCGCCAATTTCTATCACCGTCCCGCCGAGCGCATCGCGAATACGGGCATCACCGGTACCAATGGCAAGAGCACGACCGCATTTCTGATCGAATCGATCCTCCGGGCCGCCGGACGCCAGACTGCATTGGTAGGCACCATCGAATATCACGTCGCCGGCAGAATTCTTCCTGCTCCGCACACCACTCCCGAAGCCCTTGAACTGAATCGCCTGCTGGCAGAGGGCCTGAACGAAGGCGTAACCGAATCGGTGATGGAAGTCTCCTCGCATGCGCTCGAGCAAGAGCGCGTCTACGCGATTCCGTTCGACGTCGCCGTGTTCACCAACCTCACCCGCGACCACCTCGACTACCATGGCACCATGGAGGAATATTTTCGCGCTAAGCAGATGTTATTCCAGGGTGAGGGCACAGCGCCGCCGCGTGCCGCCGTCCTCAACATTGACGACGAATACGGCCGCCGATTGCTCGACCTGAGCAAGAAAAATAGCGCCGTCACTTTTTCCTACGGCCTGAGCGCAGGCGACTTCCATGCCGAGTCGATCGAGATCACCTCGCGGGGAACCCGCTTTCAGATGGTCACGCCTTCCGGCAGGATTCCGATCTGGTCGCCGATGATCGGCCAGGTCAATGTCTATAATGCGCTGGCCGCCGCGGCGGCGGGATATGCCCGCGACTGCCCCAACGGACCGATCGCCAGGGGAATTTTTGACCTGACCCACGTCCCCGGCCGCTTCGAGCGCGTCGATTGCGGCCAGCCCTTTACGGTCGCCGTCGACTACGCTCATACCGACGACGCCCTCCGCAACCTCACCGCACTTGCTCGCGATTTCGTTGCCCGCGCCGGACGCAAAGGCAAAGTCATCACCCTCTTCGGCTGTGGTGGCGACCGCGACCGCGCCAAGCGCCCTCTGATGGGCGAAGCAGCAGGAAAAGGCAGCGACTTCGTGGTGCTGACCTCCGACAATCCGCGTTCCGAAGACCCGCTTGCCATCATGAACGACGCGCTCGTCGGCCTGCAAAAGTCCGGCGCCAAATATACGATGGAGCCTGACCGCCGCAAAGCCATCGCGCTGGCGCTTCAGCACGCGGCACCCGGTGACATCGTGCTTCTCGCTGGCAAAGGACACGAAAAAGTTCAAGTCACCAAGCAGGGAAGCCTCCCCTTCGACGACGTGGAAGTCGCCCGTGAAACCTTGAAGACCATGGGCTACGACTGCGAGGCCGCGCGAGCCAGCAGGGCGGGGGTAACCTCATGAACATGTCGCTTTCCCGGATCGCGGAATTCATCGCTGCCACCGGCGAGTTCGACCCGCGCGCCCTCGCGCAGGGATACTCCATTGACTCCCGCACTGTGCAGAGCGGCAATCTTTTTTTTGCCGTGAAAGGCGAACGCCTCGACGGGCACGACTATGTCGAGCAGGCTCTAAGCAAGGGCGCCATCGCTGCCGTCGTCCGCAAAGATCAACTGGCACGCTATTCCACAAAAGCCGGTTTGCTAGCCGTCGACGATACGCTCGTTGCCCTCCAAACCCTGGCCACCGCCGTACGCAAACTCTGGGGCAAAACTGCAATCGGCATCACCGGTTCCATGGGTAAGACAACGACGAAGGACGCGATGGCCCACCTCCTTTCTGTTCGTCACCGCGTCCATCGTTCCAAAGGAAATTTCAACAACCATTTCGGACTTCCACTCGGACTGCTCACACTCGAGCCAGAATATGACCTGGCGGTGATCGAAATGGGCATGTCGCACGCCGGCGAAATCGCTGCTCTCGCCCGAATCGCCCAACCCAACGAAGGCGTTGTAACCTCAGTCGGTCCGGTACACCTGGAATTTTTCGACTCGCTCGCAGGCATCGCCCGCGCCAAATACGAATTGATCGAGGCCCTGCCGCACGGCGGCACCGCCGTACTTAACGGAGACGACCCTTACGTCTGCCAGTTCGGCCGCGACTTCAAAGGCAAAGTAATCATGTTTGGCCTGAAGCCGACCGTCGGATGTCCGCGCCGAGAACATCGAGGTAATCGGTTCGGAAGGAACTCGTTTCGACTTGATTACCCGCGAACTGCGGCAGCCAGTCCGCAGCCCGTTGCTCGGCAATCACAACGTCTACAACGTGCTGGCAGCGGCCGCGGTCGCGATGGACCATGGCGTCACGCCTTCCGACATCGCCGCATCCCTGCCTTTCCTCGAGCCCCCCGACAAACGCGGACAGGTCCTCCAACTGGGTAACATCACCGTGCTCAACGATTGCTACAATTCCAGTCCGAAGGCGTTGATGGCCGCGGTCGACACGTTAGCCGCGATCCCAGCGAAGAGGCGAATCGTGGTTGCCGGTGAAATGTTGGAACTCGGCACAACCGGCGAACAATTACATCAAGAATGCGGACGCCACATCGCGGAAAAGAAGCTCGATTTCCTGCTCGGCGTTCGTGGACTAGCCAAGCCGATGGTCGAAACCGCAGTGGAAGGCGGCGCGCAGGCGGAATTTGTTGCGACCCCGGAAGAGGCCGGTAACTGGCTGGCCCGCGAAACCCGAACTGGAGATGCGGTCCTGTTGAAAGCCTCCCGCGGCGTAAAGCTGGAAAAAGCACTCGAAGTCTGGCAAAAAATCACCGGATCGGAAGCGAAGCCGACCACGAAAACTGAGAACCGGGAACTGAGAACCGAGAACTGACTGCGGAGGTTATTTGCTCTACTGGCTCTTATATCTGAAGCTGTTCCATTACTTCCCGCCGTTTCGTATCTTTCGTTATTTAACATTCCGCACCGCTTTCGCCAGTCTCACGGCCTTATTCACGGGACTCATCGTGGGCCCGATCATTATCCGCCGCCTTCGTGAATTTCAGATCGGACAATACATCCGCGAGGAAGGCCCGCAGGCGCATCAGAAAAAAGCCGGCACCCCCACCATGGGAGGCCTGCTCATCACCATCAGCATCGTCGTGCCCACACTGCTCTGGGCTGACCTCAGCAATCCTTTTGTCTGGATCGCCGTTCTCTCCACGCTGGCTTTCGCCGCCATTGGCTTTACCGACGACTACCTGAAAGTCGTGCACCGTCGCAATCTGGGTTTAACCGCCCGCGCCAAGCTCGGCTTGCAGATTGCGGCCAGCGCGCTGATTGCGGTTGCTCTTATCGCTCTGCAATTCCGTGGCATGTATTCCACGCGGCTGGTCGTGCCGTTTTTCAAACAGTTTCATCCCGATCTGGTGATCGAGAAATGGGTCGCCCATCCGCAATTGTGGCCGCTTGCCTTTCTGCTTTTTGTAGTTTTCGTGGTGATCGTAATCGTCGGCTCCAGTAACGCCGTGAATCTAACCGACGGATTGGACGGCTTGGCGATCGGCTGCACCGTAATTGCCGCCGGGGCGCTCGCGGTACTCACGTATGTCAGCGGTCATGCCACATTCGCCGCCTATCTCGAACTGCAACGCATGCCGCAGATTGGCGAACTCACGATCTTCTGCGGCGCCATGGTCGGTGCCTCCATCGGATTTCTCTGGTACAACGCTCACCCCGCCGAAATATTTATGGGCGACGTCGGTTCGCTTGCCCTCGGCGGCGCGATTGGCACCGTGGCCGTGATGATC
The DNA here is from genome assembly GCA_963799305.1 of uncultured Acidobacteriota bacterium. GTDB lineage: Bacteria > Acidobacteriota > Terriglobia > Terriglobales > Acidobacteriaceae > Acidiflorens. Next base: position 740,651 of record CAWCWX010000015.1, read on the forward strand.
AAGCAGGAATTGCTGCTGCCCTTCATCGGCGGAGTATTCGTCATCGAAGCGCTGTCCGTGATCATTCAGGTGGGGTCCTATAAGTTGCGAAAGAAACGCGTATTCAAAATGGCCCCCATCCATCACCATTTCGAGCTGCTGGGCTGGTCGGAATCAAAAGTGATCGTGCGCTTCTGGATCGCGTCACTAGTGTTCGCGCTGTTTGCGCTGACCACATTAAAATTGAGGTAGAGGAGCGATTGCAGAAGTCAGAAGTTGGATTGCAGAAGTAAGACCATGCGATTTCACTTCTGCAATCTGACTTCTGACTTCTGCAATTAACTGCATGGACTTGAAAGACAAACGCGTGCTGGTCGTCGGCCTGGGCAAATCAGGCGTGGCATCGGCATTGTTTCTTGAAACCCACGGCGCTCGCGTAACCGTCTCTGACTCGAAGCCCGAAGCCGAATTGCGCGACGAGATTCTTCTCCTGCTCGACCACGGCGTCACCGTCGAAACCGGCGGCCACGGCGACCGCACCTTCCGCGGACAAGACTTGATCGTAGTAAGCCCCGGCGTTCCGTTCGACGCTCCCCAACTGGAACAGGCACGCACACTAGGCGAGCCCGTCATTGGCGAGATCGAACTCGCCGCCCAGTTTATCCCCGGCCCCATGGTCGCCATCACCGGGGCCAACGGCAAAACCACCACCACCACGCTTGCGGGCGCGATCATCGGTGCGGGAAAGTTTCCCGTCCTCGTTGGCGGCAACATCGGCACACCGGCCATCACCTTTGCCGATCAGGCGAAATCCGACGCCTGGACCGTCCTGGAAGTATCGAGCTTCCAACTGGAAACCATCGTCAGCTTCCGTCCACGCATTGCGGTGATTCTGAATATCACGCCTGACCACCTTGACCGCCACAAGACCTTCGAAAACTACGTCAACGCCAAAGCCCGCATCTTCGAGAATCAGCAGCCGGACGATTTCACCATCTTCAACGCCGACGATTCCACAACCGCCGCACTAGCCAGCCGGGCGCGAGCCCAGATCTTCTGGTTCAGCCGTAAGCGAGAAGTGGACAAAGGCGCATTCGTCCGTGGCGGAAAAGTTTTCTTTCGTGACGGCCGCGGTGAATACGAGATCATGCCGGTCTCCGAAATTCCGCTAAAAGGCGCGCACAATCTGGAGAACGTGCTCGCCGGAATTTCGATCGGCATGCTGGTCGGTTGCCAGCCCGCACAAATCCGCGAAGCTGTGAAGAATTTCAAAGCCGTCGAGCACCGCCTGGAGTTCGTAGCGCAGGTTGCGGGCGTCGACTACTACAACGACTCCAAAGCCACCAACGTAGACGCCACCATCAAGGCGCTCGAGTCCTTCCCGGCTAACATTCACCTGATCCTGGGCGGCAAAGACAAAGGCAGCGACTACTCCATTCTGAATGAATTGCTAAAGCAGCGAGTCAAGCGGGTGTACACCATCGGCGCCGCCGCCGCGAAAATCAAATCCCAAATTGAAGGCTCAACCGAAATTGTGCCGTCACATACTCTGGAGAACGCCATTCGCAGCGCCCGCGAGTCAGCCGCCGCCGGAGACGTCGTCCTACTCGCACCCGCCTGCGCCAGCTTCGACCAATTCCAAAACTACGAACATCGGGGACGAGTATTTAAAGACCTAGTAAGGTCGCTGCCAATCTCGAAATAGCCGCGCTTCGAGCGCCGCGCCGGCGACGAACCAAGAGAGTAATCCCCCCCCCAAAATACGCTCCTTAAAATCCTCCGTGCCTCCGGGTCTCCGTGGTGAAATGAACTCCCATGGCCAAGCGTGTCAGCGCCGATCGCTGGATGTTTACCGTCACCGCAATTCTCGTTTTCATCGGCCTGGTGATGGTCTTCAGCGCCTCCGCCGTGATGGCCAAGGAACGTTACGGATCGGCCTACGAATTTCTCTTCAAGCAGTTGATCTGGGCTGTCGCCGGCCTGATCGCGATGTTCGTCGCCATGAAGATCGACTACAAACGCCTGAAGCATCCCGCGTTTGTCTTTCTTCTGCTGGGATTCACAACGCTACTCCTGATCTCCGTTTTCTTTCTCGACCGCACCCACGGCACTCACCGCTGGTTCCGTCTGGGTCCGGTATCGTTCCAGCCCTCGGAATTAGCCAAGCCAGCGCTCATTTTCTTTCTAGCCTGGTTCCTCGAAAACAAAACCCAAGCCATGGACGACTGGCGCAACACCCTGCTGCCCGCCGTCGCCCCCACCGTCATCTTCCTCGGTCTGATCGTCTTTCAGCCCGACCTCGGCACCGCCCTGGCCTGCGCTGGCATCACCGCTTGCGTGCTGTTCGTAGCCGGAATCCGCTTGCGCTATTTCGGATACGCCTTCGCCGCGGCAATCGTGCCACTCTATTTTCTGATCTTTCACGTCGCTTATCGCAAAGACCGCATACTCGCCTTCCTGAATCCGTACTCCGACCCCCAGGGACGCGGCTTCCACATGATCCAATCCCTGATCGCCGTCTCCACCGGCGGCCTCACCGGCCTAGGCCTGATGGAAGGCAAGCAGAAACTCTTCTATCTGCCCGAGCCGCACACCGATTTCATCTTCGCCGTAACCGCCGAAGAACTCGGCCTTCTGGGAGCGCTCACGGTCGTAGCGCTGTTCGCAATCTTCCTCTGGCGAGGAACTCGCGCTGCCCTCCGCACCCAGGACAACTTCGGCCGCTTCCTCGCCGTCGGCATCACTAGCATGATCGTCCTGCAAGCCTTCATCAACATCAGCGTAGTGCTCGGCCTGATGCCAACCAAAGGCATCCCGCTGCCGTTCGTTTCGTACGGAGGGTCGTCGTTGTTTGTGACGCTCGCGTGCGTCGGGGTGCTGCTGAACATCACGAAACAAGCCGAATAAAAAAAGAAAAACAGGGAAAACAATGGGTGCCCCGTCCTTGTCGCTCCGTTCTTTGGAGCGACAGGGCGGGGCATTTTCTCCTGGTCGGAAAGAATTGAACACACGAGCTGTGTCCGCCGTCACAGCGCCAGCCCGAACCAAGGCACATTCTGAGCACTATGCCTTCGGGACTAAAACGTTACCAGCAGGCTGGCGACCTCCACTTCATCACCTTCAGCTGCTATCACCGCGAACCACTGCTCGGCAGTCCATCCGGGCGCCGTATCTTCGAACTGACGCTGGAGCGAGTCCGTGTCTGGTACGGATTCTGCGTCATGGGATACGTTGTCATGCCCGAACACGTGCATCTTCTTGTGAGCGAACCCGACCGGAGCACGCTCGCCGTGGCTCTCCAGATGCTCAAGCAAGTCAGCGCCCACGAACTGCATCAGTTCACCCGAGATAAAGCCTTCTGGCTCGCCCGGTATTACGACTTCAACGTCTGGACTGAGCGCAAGCGAACCGAGAAGCTGCGCTACATTCACCGCAATCCGGTTGTCCGAGGATTGGTGGCCAATCCGGAAGACTGGGAGTGGAGTAGCTTTCAACACTACCTCACTGGGTTCGAGGGCGTTGTAGAAATCGAATCTCGGTGGACGGCACGAAAGCGGGAAGCGCTTGGGATTCTTGCTCAGGTAAGGAAAAGGGGCGATAGTTAGAAAGACCCCGCCCTGTCGCTCCAAAAAACGGAGCGACAAGGACGGGGCACCCGCGTTACAAAAATCTCCGCGCCCCCGTGTTAGATTCTGGTCTTGACCATGCGCATCGTCATCGCAGGCGGCGGCACCGGCGGACACGTGATCCCCGCCCTGGCCATCGCTCAGCAACTCAAGAAGCAATTCGCCGCCGAAGTCCTGTTCATCGGTACCGCCCGCGGCATTGAGACGCGTCTAGTCCCGCAAGCCGGATACCCGCTGGAACTGATCAAAGTCGGCGCACTGAAAAACGTCAGCCCGATGATCCGCGCCAAGACCATGTTTGACCTGCCCCGCGCCCTCTGGGTCTCCGGCCGCATGCTCACCGACTACAATCCCGACGTGGTCATCGGCGTCGGCGGATACGCCTCCGGCCCCGCCATGTTCGCCGCCATCCGCCGCCGCATTCCAACTCTGGCCTTTGAGCCCAACGTCGTCCCGGGATTCGCCAACCGCATGGTCTCCCGCTGGGTGTCGGTGGCAGCCGTTCACTTCCAAGAAACCTGCGAATATTTTCCCCGATGCAAAGTGACGGGAGTCCCCGTCCGCGAAGCATTCTTTGCCATCCCCGCGAAGACTGCAGGCGCGCCGACGCTGCTCGTCTTCGGAGGAAGCCAGGGCGCGCGCGCCATCAATCAGGCAATGATCGAGTCTCTGCCCGGCCTGCGCAAGCGCGTTCCTGGCCTCCACATCATTCACCAGACCGGCCAACGCGACTATGACGATGTCCTCGCGGCATATAAGAAAGCCAGCGCATCCGGAGAAGTCCACAAGTTCATCGACGACATGCCCGGCACCTTCGCCCGCGCCGATCTTCTGGTCTGCCGCTCCGGAGCGAGCACCGTAGCCGAGATCACGGCCGCCGGCAAGCCCGCCATCTTTGTACCGTTCCCCCGTGCCGCGGATGACCATCAGAACGTAAATGCCCGAGCCCTGGAACGAGCCGGAGCCGCGATTGTCGTCGAAGAATCGAATCTGGAAGCGGCCTACCTAGTAGACACGATTGCCGCGGTCATCGCCGATCCCCGCCGCCTGCAAGCCATGTCAGCGGCCGCGAAATCGCTGGCCCATCCCAAAGCAGTGGAGGAAATCGCGGCGATGGTCGAGAGCCTGATCGTCCGCAGCTAAATTCTTAACCACAGGGGTCACAGAGGACACGGAGAAAGGCTGGGTTCCTCCGTGACCTCCGTGGTTAAGTCTTTTGCCGCAATCAAGAGCGAAGCTTCGAGCTCCGAGCCACGAGCTTCGAGCAGCCTCGTGGGACCTAAGGGCTTGATTGCTCGCAGCCCGAAGCTCGCAGCTCGCAGCCTCTCCACCCCTAAAATGCATTATCATCTCCCCCATGTTCGCCAAGATCCAGCGCATCCACTTCGTCGGCATCGGCGGCATCGGTATGAGCGGCATTGCCGAAGTACTGCTGAATCTTGGCTACAAAATCTCCGGCTCCGACCTGAAGACCTCAGCCGTGACGCAGCGCCTCGCCTCCCTGGGCGCCACGATCCACGACGGCCATGCCCCCTCGAACGTCGCCAGCGTAGACGTAGTCGTCACCAGTTCCGCCGTCTCCAACGACAATCCCGAAGTCACCGAAGCCCGCCGCTTGCACATTCCAGTCATTCCGCGCGCCGAGATGCTGGCCGAACTGATGCGCCTGAAGTACGGCATCGCCGTCGCCGGCATGCACGGCAAAACGACGACTACTTCCATGGTCGCCGCCGTTCTGGCAGCCGGCGGCCTCGACCCGACAGTAGTCGTCGGCGGACGCGTCGATGCTCTCGGCTCCAACGCTCGTCTGGGCAAATCGCACTATCTAGTCGCCGAAGCCGACGAAAGCGACCGGTCATTCCTGAAACTTTCGCCAATCCTGGCGGTCGTCACCAACATCGACCGCGAGCACATGGACTGCTACCGCGACATGCGCGACGTCCGCCGTACCTTTCTGGAATTCATGGAAAAAGTCCCCTTCTACGGGATGGTCGTTGGATGTAACGACGATCCCATCCTGGAGCGCCTCCTGCCCCGCGTGCATCGCCGCGTAATGACGTACGGGACCGCCCTTGGATCCGACTTCCTGATCCGCATCACCAGCACCACGCCCGGCAATCGCGTCCCGCGCAGCCAGTTCCGCGTGGCATACAAAGAGAAAGATCTCGGCGAATTCACCCTCCACGTCCCCGGCACGCACAACGTCCTGAATGCAGCCGCGGCCATTGCGGTTGGCACCGCGCTCGACATTCCGTCCGACCAGATCCGCGCCGGCCTCGACCAGTTCCGCGGCGTTGACCGCCGCTTCCAGATTCGCGGGCAGGCCGCCGGCGTCACCGTGATCGACGATTACGGACACCATCCCACCGAAATCCGCGCCACCCTGGCTGCCGCTCGCCAATGCGGATTCCAACGCGTCCACGTCATTTTCCAGCCCCACCGCTACACCCGTACCCGCGACCTAATGGACGACTTCACCACCGCCTTCGCCGACGCCGATTCCATCTTCGTGCTCGACATATACGCCGCCAGCGAAAAGCCCATCGAAGGCATCACCGCCGAAATCCTGGCCCGCCAGATCGCCGAAAAAGGCCACCGCGAGGCCATCCACATAGCGTCCTTCGTGGAAGCCTCCGCCGCCATAGCCGCCCTAGCCCAACCCGGCGACATGATCCTTACTCTGGGGGCAGGAAATGTGTCCCAGCTAGGCCCGATCATCCTGGAAAGACTCGAACAAAAGGCCTTACTGGACGAAAAACTAAAGTAGAGACGCGGCAAGGCGTCTCTGCCGATCAGTCTGGACCGTCCGCCGATTCTTAAACTAGCCACTAACCACCAACCACTAGCCACTGTCTTGCTGTTGACTTTTTTCCACCCCACCCGTCCAAGGGAAATAAGGCACGGAGCACGTCATGAACAGCAAAGCCCTCTACTGGATCGCACTGGGCGTTTTCGCCCTCGGCCTGAACAGCGAATACCACAAAGGCAATCTGCCCCTCGCCCACCGGGTTGCAGACCGTGCCGGAGCCGTCTTCTGCCAGGTCGCCAGTAAAGCCGAGCAAACCTGGACCCTTGCCAGGGTGTTGACCGGCCACTCCGACTTTCCGGTAGATGACCAGTTCCTGGCCCGCCAGCAAGCGGAAGTCGAACAAGTGATGGCCGACCGTCAAGCCGATCTCGATCGTGTGCTGGCGCAACATCAGGCCGACCTCGATCGCGCCATGGATTTGCGTCAGGCCGACCTCGACCGTGTCCAGCAGAAACTGGATCAGATGCACAAGGTGCTGGATCGCGTCCAGGTGCAGAAACTGCGGAAACTGGAACTCGTGCGCTTTAAGGTTCGCAATGCCGCCACCCGCCGCATCGTACTCTGCCCCGAAACCGGCGCCCGCGTGATGGTCGATGCGCCCGACACAGCAGCCCTGACCGTGGATGTCGACGACGCCCAATAATTTGGCAATTTCGTAATCGGGGAATTTGCTAATTTGAACCCCCTTATCGTCCAACGGCACTTCGGGATCGCTGCCAGCAGCCGCTGAAATTACCAAATTACAAATTACAAAATTACAATTTCCTCACCCGCCCCCAACTTTGCACTGTCTCAACCCGCCAAAAAAAGTTATAGTCATTCTGCTCAGCGGTTTTCTGACGACAACTGATCGAACGAGTGGCCCGGAAATCTGGTTCCACTATCGTCCAGGAAGAGTTGTACCCTCTTCCCACTCAGGCTCACGACCGCGAGCCCTTCGACGACTCGCGCCTGCTTGATCTGGAAGCCGAACAGGAATCTCCTTTTCTCCGGGGCCAGAGACGAGTCTCGGCCCGCCGCAGCCCCCTCCCGAAACAGACCGCCAGTCGTTTGAAATGGGTAGCGCTGGGCGTCTTCATACTCGGGATTCTCGGAGCAACCTACGCCGCACTCTACAGCTACGGCAAGCATTCCTGGCGTTTCCGCATCGATTCCAGCGACCAGATTCAAATTACCGGGGCGGAACACGTCACCAAGTCGCAGATCATGGAAGTGATGGGCGGCGACATCGGCCGCAACATCTTCTTCGTCCCGCTCGCCGAGCGAAAGGCGCAGCTCGAGCAGATCCCCTGGGTGGAATCCGCCAGCGTGATGCGCTTCGTCCCGAACCGTTTGAGCGTGGAAATCCACGAGCGCGCGCCGGTCGCCTTCGCCCGGATCGGATCGCACATCTCCCTGATCGACGCCGGCGGCACCCTGATGGAACTCACGCCCAACGGGAAACGAAAATATTCCTTCCCCGTAATTGCCGGGATGAATTCCGGCGAGCCCCTCTCCACCCGCTCGGCCCGCATGAAGAACTACAACCAGCTGATTCGTGAACTCGATGCCGACGGCGGCAGATACTCCCGCGAACTCAGCGAAGTTGATCTCGGCGATCCGGAAGACGTAAAGGTCGTGGCCGCCGATTCCAGCGGCGAAGTCCTTGTCCATCTGGGCTCTGGAAATTTCCTGCAGCGATACAAAACCTACGTCACCCACGTACAACAATGGCGCCAGCAATTCGACAAACTGGAATCGGTGGATCTTCGCTACGACGGCCAAATCATCGTCAATCCTGATCTCGAAGGAATGCCACGACCGGCGGCCCTGACGCCCGCCGCCGCACGAGCAGCTATGTCCGCGGGAGTGAAACCCGCTGCCATCGTGAATTATGAAAAATATGTGACGCATCCGAAGCCGTATGGACCGCCCAAGGCTCCAGCCAGGAGCGCTGTGAAGCCCGCCGCGAAACCGGGAAACCATCACGCCGCGGCAAAGCCGAAATGGAAGCGTCCAACCGAGCCAAAGAACGCGCGCGCCCATTCCGCGGCGGCCGCGGTGATTCCCGCCGCCGCGAAGACAAAGCTCACTGGCTCGAGCAAGCCGTCAGCGCCCGTAGTGAAACTATCGCCTTCGCCCATAAAGGCGGCTGCGAAACCCGCTCCATCATTGGCTTCGTCGTCGACGTCCACTTCGAGCCAGAAGAAGCCGAGCCCGGCCATTCCCAAGGAGGCGTCGCCCAGCCCGCGATAATCATGCCCAGTCAGCCTCCCAATTTCATTACCGCCGTTGATGTAGGCAGCGCCAAGACCTGCGTGCTCGTCGCGGAAATCAGCGAGCACGGCCTGCGCTATCGCGGACACGGCATCGCCGAATCCCGCGGCCTGCGCAAGGGCGTCATCACCGAACTCGATAAGGCGGTCGCCAGCATTCAGAAGGCGGTCGAAAGGGCCGAGGACGTCGCCGGTGTCCCCGTAGAGCACGCGCTCGTCGGAGTTGCCGGAGCCCACATCCGTGGCATGAACAGCCACGGCGGCATTACGTTTGGCAATCGCTCGCGCGAAATTTCCCGCGACGATATCCGCCAGGCTGTCGACAAAGCGCGCAGCATGCCCTTGCCCGCCGACCGCGAAATTCTCCATCTCTTGCCGCAGGAGTTTATCCTCGACGGCCAGCCCGGAGTGCAGGACCCCACCGGCATGATGGCCACGCGCCTCGAAGTGCGCGTGCACATCGTCACCGGAGCCAGCAACGCAACGCAGAATGTAGTCACCGCCGTCAACAAAGCTGGCGTTCACGTCGACGACACTGTGTTCGAGCCACTTGGCTGCGCCGACTCCGTCCTCCGCGCCGACGAACGCGAATTAGGAATCTGTCTCGCCGACCTGGGCGCTGGATCCTGCGACCTGATCGTCTTTCAGCAAGGTGCGGTAGCTCACACAGCTGTAATTCCCATCGGCGGCGATCACTTTACCAGCGATCTTTCTGTGGGCATGTGCACTGGCCTGGCTGAGGCCGAAACCCTGAAGCGAACCTTCGGCAACGCCGTTGCCACCCTGATTCCGGAGGGCAACGAAGTCGAAGTGCCGTCCGTAGGCGATCGCCCTTCACGCCTCATGCAGCAGCGCATGGTAGGAGAAATCCTGGAACCCCGTGCCTACGAACTTTTCGAAATGCTGCGCGAAAACCTGCGTCAGGCCGGCGTTCTCGACCACTGCATCGCCGGATTCGTCCTCAGCGGCGGCGCCTCGCGCCTGCCCGGCATCCTGGATGTAGCCGAATCCGTTCTGCGGAAATCCGCGCGCTTAGCCTGGCCCACCGCGATGGCAAAAATGCCCGCGCTGTTAGCCGAACCAGAATTCGCGACCGCCCTAGGAATGGTGTACTACGGCCACCGCGCCCGAATAGCCCGCGGCCTGCAAGACAACGGCTGGAGCCAGCGCATGAAAGCCATGTTCGCTAAAAAAGGCGCATGAGGGTAGCGCCGGCGCCTCGCCGGCAAGATTTTGCTAAGAGCTAAGAGCTAAGAGCTAAAAGCTGAAACTGAGAACTGAGAACTGAGAACCGGGAACTGAGAACTCATCAAAGAGGTGCATCCATGAACAACGACGACAACTCCCTCCGCATCAGCTTCAACGAAGAAGCCCGCAACGATGCCCGCATCAAAGTGATCGGCGTCGGTGGCGGCGGCAACAACGCCGTCAACCGCATGATCGACTCCGGCATGGAGAACATCGAATTCATCGCCGCCAACACCGACCTCCAGGCCCTGCGGATGTCGCGCGCCGCGATCAAGATACAACTCGGCGTGAAGCTGACCAACGGTCTCGGCGCTGGGGCGAATCCCGAAATCGGCCGCAAAGCCGCGCTCGAAGATTCCGACAAAATCATCGAAGCCCTGGAAGGCGCCGACATGATCTTTGTCACCGCCGGACTAGGCGGCGGCACCGGCACCGGCGCTGCGCCGATCATCGCATCGCTCGCCAGCGAGATGGGCGCGCTCACGGTAGCGGTTGTCACCAAGCCATTCGCCTTCGAAGGCAAACGCCGCATGCAGCAAGCTGAGCGCGGCGTCTCCGAGCTGATGGAATCCATTGACACGACGATCGTCATCCCTAACGAGAAGTTGCTGGGCGTAGCCGAAAACGCCGGATTCTTCGAATCCTTCCGCGTCGCCGACGACATCCTCCGCCAGGGTGTGCAGGGCATCGCCGACATCATCACCATCCCCGGCATCATCAACCGCGACTTCGCCGACGTGAAGGCGATCATGGCCGGAATGGGCTACGCCGTCATGGGTACAGCCACCGCCGCCGGAGAACGCCGCACCATGGAAGCCGCGCAACGCGCCATTGCGTCTCCGCTACTCGAAGCCGGAGCCATCGACGGAGCCCGCGGCATTCTCATCAACATCACCGGATCGAGTTCCCTCAAACTCGCCGAAGTGCAACAGGCCTGTACCATCATCCAGGGCGCCGCTCACGAAGACGCCAACATCATTTTCGGCGCCGTCCTCGACGAAAAGATGAAAGACGCCGTCAAGATCACAGTGATCGCCACCGGCTTCAAGGAATCGGGAATGCGCCGTCCCCGCCTGCACGAAAGCGGGGATCCCGTCATTGTCTCCCGCTACTACGAGCGCCCGGCGCCGGAACCAATGCTCGAACCTGATCCCGAGCCGGTGATGACGCGCGAGCCTGCTTTCGAGCCGGACATGCCCGCCGCATTTGAGAGCTCGATGCCCACTCCCATAAGCCACTCCCCAGCCGAAGTGATTTCACTGGACGGCATCCGCGTACCGTCCCCCAGTTACACGCCGGACGATCTGGATGTCCCCGCCTTCCTGCGAAAACGCGACGTAATGTAGCGCCGGAGGACAGCCAGGAACCGGCGGTACAAGAAAGCCCGGCACAGGAGTGCCGGGCAGGCGCCGGTACTAAGCAGAGTCGGGCAAGGGACGACACCCTCGCGAAGGCACCGGCTACGGCACTGACGTCCGTGGATTACCTTTCTCCATCCGCCTCACCCGCCGATCCATCTCATCGACCATCACCTGCCACGCGTCGGCCTCCAATTCAAACTGATGCTTGAGCGGTGTTTGCGACGTCTGCACGAATGCAAGGTTCGTCCGCATCTGGTTGACCAGAACCTTCATTCGTTGCAGGTCACCTTTCAATTGCTGCATGTCTTCGGAATCAGTCTGAGTTGGCTGTGCGTGATCCTCCGCTTGCACCGATTTCTGCGCCTGCACTTTTTTTTCGGTGTCCTGGGCCAGCAGGCTGGCCACACACACAAGGCAAGTAAGACACGGAAACAGGAATCTCTTCATGGTTCTTCTCCCGCGACGTGTTTCCACTTCGACTGGTTGAGATGCCGCGAACCGATTTGACGTTCCGCCAATCCGCGGAACCGTTCAACCGGTTTGGCCGCGACCCGGTAGATGTGCTACCGTCAAGGTGTCGACTCGATCGACAATTCGTTCCTCATCCACTTCGTTCAGAACCGTCTCTCCAAAATAAATAAAAAGGAGAAATTCGTCATGGCCGATCTTAATCAGCTACGCCAGAAATATCAGCCCGTGCTCGACGCCGTCCAAAAGGAAGGCGCGCGCGTCGAAGCGCTCGACCTGCAAGGCGACAAGCTTCATCTCCGAGTAGTCGCTGATTCCGAAGCCAGCAAGAACCGCATCTGGGATGCCATCAAGTCGGTCGATCCCACATTTGCCGATCTCGCTCATGAAATCGTCGTCCAGGAAGGCGAACGCACCTACACCGTCCAGCCCGGCGATAACCTCTCCAAGATCAGTAAGCATTTCTACGGAGACGCCAACAAGTACATGACCATCGTGAAAGCGAACGGTTTGGCTGATCCCGACAAAATCAAGGCCGGCATGGAATTGAAAATTCCCGCCGCCTAGGAAGACGGCCTCGGGCCCCGATTCTCAGTTCCCAGTAAAACCTGGCGGTTCGGGAACTGAGAACCGGGAACTGAGAACTACTTCTGACTCTTGATCCATTCGTCAAGCTTCGTCTCCAGCACATCCAGAGGCAATGGACCCTGATCCAGCACCGCATCGTGAAACGCCCGCAGATCGAATTTCGCTCCCAATTCCCGCTGGGCCCGCTCCCGCAACTCTAGAATTTTGCGCTGCCCCATCTTGTAGGAGAGCGCCTGCGCCGGCCAAGCGATGTAGCGATCCACTTCCGTCTCGATATTCTGATCGTCCATCGCCGTGTGTTCGTGAAAGAAATCGACCATCTGCTGCCGTGACCAGTGCTTGGAATGAACTCCGGTATCGACCACCCACCGCACCGCCCGCCACATTTCATTTTGCAGACGTCCATAATCGCTGTTCGGATCCTGATAGAACCCGACTTCTTTCCCCAGCCGCTCCGAATAAAAAGCCCAACCCTCGGTATAAGCGTTCACGTCCAGGTTGTACTTGCGGAACGGCGGCAGGTCAGTCAATTCCTGCGCAATCGAAAACTGCAAATGATGTCCCGGAACGCCCTCGTGATACGCAATCGCCTCCACATTCAGCAGCAAACGTTTCTCCGGAGCATATTCATTCACGTTGATCCGCCCTGGCCGCGACCCGTCCCCAGCGCCCACCGAGTAATCGGCGGGAACGCTGTCCGCGCTGCGAAATGACTCCATCGGCACCACCACCAGCTTGTTTTTCGGAAGCCGTCCGAACAGTTGCGGCAACTTCTCATACATCTGGTCGCGATAATGCGTGTACAGATCAAGCAATTGCTGTCCCGACTTGGCGTGTACGGCCGGGTCCTGATTGAGATGCGCATTAAACGATTTCAAATCCGAGAACCCCTGCGCCCGGGCGATCTTCATCATTTCGCCCTCGATCTCCGCCACACTCTTCAGCCCCAGCTCATGAATCTGATCGGCCGTCATGTCGGTGGTCGTCTGATGTCGCACCGCAAACTGATAGCGCGCGGCGCCATCCGGTAAAGCCCACACTCCCGGATCAAGCCGCCCGTGCGGCGCGTAGTCCTCCCGCACAAACTTTGCGAACTTGGCATACGCCGGCGCAACTTCCTTTTTGACCGCGCTCTCAATCCCCGTCCGCAGCCGCTGCCGGTCCGCCTCGGAAACCGAATCCGGAAATTTGCGCAGCGGATCGGTAAACGGACTCTTGTCCAGTGGACTATCCGCGATGCCCTGCGCCTGCACCGAAACTTTTTCCAGCAAATACTTCGGCGGCATCAGATGGTCGCGCAGTCCGTCGCGCATATGTCCCGTAGCCTGCTCGAGCATGCGTGGAATCTGGCGCAGCCGCGAAAGGTAATCCTCATAGTCCTTTGCGTTGCGGAAAGGTGAATCAAATGGCAGCGATGCGTAGCTCAGATGAATGCCGCCAAACTGCGTCGCCGGCATTTCCCAGTCCTTGAATTTTGCCGCCTTGATCCCTTCGCGCAAACTGCGCACCATCAAGGCCTGATTCAGTTTTTCCGACTCCGGAAAGCCGGTTGTGTCGATTGACTCGAACCGCTGCAATGACTGTCGCGAATGTTCCAGATCGTCGGCAATCGCTTTGTCGGAATAATCGCTCACCCGATCGTTGTAGCGGTTGTCGCCAATGTGCGTCGCCAACTCAGGTTGCGTGCGCAGCGTGTACTCCCACTCGTCGGCCAGCAGCCGATTCAATTCCGCGCGCCGCGTTTCCAGACTCTTCTCCGCCGCGCTCGCCAGCAGTGGAAGAAAGAGGAACAGCGATCCCATGACCAGGCCCAAAGAAATTCGCAAAATAGTTACCCTCCGAGGACGTGCCGACAAAAAAGTATCAGAAAATCCCGCCTCCACCGAAAGTAATCCCCCTAAAGGAAGTTGACACTTTGTCGCCATTCAGCGCGCTCCAGGGCACAATCAAATCTTTTCCCTGTGCAAAACTTTGCGGGAGGAGGTCTCAGCAAAGTAACGGGTCTGAGCCATTACCGAGGTGTTGGTCCTTCGAGAAAATCCTCGCAAACGTATAACGGGAAAAGACTTGCTTCCCGATGCGCCGATTGAACCAATCAGGATTTTGAGGTTGCGCCAGAACCCTAACTCCCCTATTATCGGACAGTTGCAGCCATGTCCATTGGTTTTATACTTTTGGCCCGCTGCGTGCATCTATATAACTCGTTGAAGACAGTAACCTTCGGGGATATGCCAGTGAAGTTGTTAGGTTCGGCCACTCGTCTCGCACTCGTCTTAGGCTTGGTTCTGCTGCTGGAGTTAGGCAGCTTCGCCGCCAGCGTAAATACTCGCGCTCTGACTACCCGCAAATCGCCCTCCGTGAGCGAAAGCCAGCACGCCAGGAAGCGCATGCACACTCTGGCCAAGACCCACGCCGCTCGTCCGCGCACGGTCGCCGCCCGCCGGCGCCGGCGCCGCAATTTTGAACGCTTCTACACCAGTTCCTACGCTGACGGCACCAGCGAAGGCGACATCACTGCCGGCGAAGATCCAATCGTTCGCCAGGCCGCCATCGAAGCTCTCGGCAACCTGAACGGCACGGTGGTAGCCATCGAACCAACCAGCGGACGCGTCCTGGCCATGGTCAACCAGAAACTCGCCCTCTCCAGCGGCGCGCAGCCCTGTTCCACCATCAAACTCTCCACCGCGCTTGCCGCCCTGAGCGAAGGCGTCATCGACAAAGAAACCGAAATCCGTCTGGGCCGCCGCAGCCGAATGAATCTGACCACCGCCCTGGCCCATTCGAACAATCCCTACTTCGAGGCAGTAGGACGCAAACTCGGCTTCGACAAGATCAGTTACTACGCCCACCAGTTCGGACTCGGAGAACTGGCCGGCTACCAGATTGAAGGCGAACAACTCGGCGAGTACCCGGAGGAAGAAATTTCCTCCAAGTTAGGCGGCGTAGGCAAGATGTGCTCCTTCGGCGAAGGTATCTCCATGACCCCGCTGCAACTCGGCGCACTCGTCTCTTCGATCGCCAACGGCGGCACTCTCTACTATCTCCAGCACCCGACCACGCCGGAAGAAGTTGCCGACTTCCAGCCCCGCGTCAAGCGCCATCTCGATATCGCGAACGTAATTCCCGAACTTTCCGACGGCATGGCCGGAGCCGTTCAGTACGGCACCGCCCGCAGTGTCCGCCTGAACTTCAACGAAGAATCCATCCTCGGCAAAACCGGCACCTGCTCCCACGCCGGCACCCGCTTCGGATGGTTCGCCTCCTACTCCAACACCGACATCGGCCGCATCGTGACGGTAGTCTTCCTGCGCGGAGGCCGTCCCACCTACGGCCCCAAAGCCGCCGAAATCACCGGCCGCATGTACCGCAACCTCTACGACCACAACTTCTTCGTAGCCCGCTCCGCCGCCGACGCCCCAGCCTCCCCGGATCTCGAAAAAGTCAGCGCCCCGGCTCTGCCGCAGCAGTAAGTACCGCTTCGTCACAACCCCGGGGTTCCGACCCCTTGGATTTTCTGAGTAACTCGGTTCCGCCTGTTTAAAGCCCAAAAAATAACCGGGACTTTCTCTGCGAACGGAGGTATAGTCTCGCGTACAGTAGCCGTAAGAAGTAGTCGCTCTCTATCTCCCGCTGACGGATGCGTGAGATGCGGATGGAACGAATTTAGGTCCGACTCCCCCTCGAAGTCACGGCGTGTTATCAAACCGCGCGAACGAAAATCGGCTCGCATTGCGCGAACATGTCGCGGGCCCGTTTGTTGGCTTACCAAGGAGATTCCCAATGATCCGCCTCTTCGCCCGCAAGGCGCAGTTTTCTTTTCTCCTAGTGTCTCTCTTTCTTTTAGCGGTGCCCGCGATCGCTCAAAATCCTGTCCCCTTGGTCGATCAGCCACTCGTCCCCGACGTGATTGCGCCCGGCGGCTCCGCCTTCACACTCACCTTAAATGGGACCGGATTTGTAGCTGGCTCAGTCGTACGCTGGAACGGCGGTGCGCGCGTCACGACCTTTGTCAGCGGATCGCAGCTGACCGCCGCCATTCCGGCATCCGACATTGTGGCCGCGTCCACAGCTTTGGTGACCGTAGTCAATCCTGCCCCGGGTGGCGGTGTTTCCAATCTTGTTTCGTTTCCGATCACCCCTCCGGTAGAATCTCTTTCCTTCAGTAGGACCGAGTTTCCCTCGGCCGGCGGCAATATCACGGTCGTCACCGGCGACTTTGACGGAGACGGCAAACTAGACCTTGCCTCATCAGCGGTTGACGGCTCCGTGAACATCTTGTTGGGGAACGGAGATGGCACTTTCCGTGCTGGTCCAAGCTATAGCGCCTGTTCTGCACATGGCTTGGCCGTCGGCGACCTGAATGGCGACGGCAAATTGGACATTGTCGCTTCGAGCTTCGGATGTGGCCAACTCACAATTCTTCTCGGCAATGGCGATGGCACGTTTAGCCCGGCTGGCACCATCAATACCCTAGGTGGTGTCGCATATTCAGTGGCAGTCGCCGACTTTGACGGAGACGGCCACCTCGACTTGATTACCGCCGACGCGGGCAAGAACTCGATTTCAATCTTCCGCGGCAATGGAGATGGCACATTTGCAGCTCCGGTGCCGTATCGAGCTGCACCGAATGCTCGACACGTCGGAACGGGAGACTTCAACGGTGACGGTCGGCTCGACGTGGCGGTCACATTAAACCGAGCGGTTGCGGTCCTCCTGGGCAATGGCGACGGAACCTTCCAATCTGCGACCAACTATCCGCTTGGGGCGGATGACCCTTACCTTCTCGTGGCCGATCTCAATGGAGATCGCAAACTCGATTTGGTCGTCGCAGACACGTCGGGTCTGGTCGCGGTTCTTCTAGGCAGGGGCGACGGGACGTTTAATTCCGCCGTGGACTATTCCACGGGAGGCTTTTCGGCAGCGGTAGCGGCAGCTGATTTCAACGGAGATGGCGTCCTCGACCTGTTTACTACCAACTACTACACCTCAACCGCCTCACTCCTGCCCGGCAATGGCGACGGCACTTTCGGATCCTTTATCACCTTCCCCGCCCTTTACGGTGCGCGTGGCCTCGCGATAGGAGATTTCAACGGCGATGGCCACCTGGATGCGGCGATTGGGAACCAGTTCGTCAGTTCCATCTCGATTTTTCTCCAGACAGCCGGCCAAAGCCGGACTCCGACTTCTACCGCGTTGGCTTCTTCCCTGAACCCGTCAAATTTCGGCCAGTCCGTGACTTTCACGGCTACCGTGACCTCGTCCTCCGGTACCCCTGCCGGAACCGTCACCTTCTACGACGGCTCAACCTCACTCGGTACCGCGAGCCTCTCCGGCGGCATCGCGTCACTCTCTACGTCATCTCTGGGCGCAGGGTCGCACTTGATCAAGGCCTCCTATCAGGGTTCGGCCGACTTCGCTCCAAGCACGTCGCCCATCCTGACCCAGGTGGTGAACGTTGGGCCCACTCCCACCACCACCGCGCTGGTTTCCTCCTACCCGCATCGACAGGTTTTTAAGCCTCTCACTTACACCGCCACCGTCACCAGCCAGAGCGGGGGAGCCGTCACTGGAACGGTTACCTTCCAGGACAACGGTATAGCCATCGCAACCGTCCCAGTGTCCGACGCGCGCTACACGACCTATTATTCGACCCCCGGGACGCACCTCGTGGTCGCAATCTACTCCGGCGATGCCAATAACGCGGGCAGCACATCCCCCGTGTGGACGCAGTATATCGGCGCCGCGAAACCGCCCTACGCGACCCACACTTCCTTAAGTCTGTCAGGGTCCCTTCTGGTCGGGCATCCCGTGACTTTCACCGCATCGGTCACGTCACTGTTTGGCGCCATCCCCGATGGCGATTCGGTAGGGTTTGAGAACGACGGTCGGAGATTGGGAGTTGCAACCACTCTCGGCGGCGTAGCCAGGTTGACAGTACCCTCACTGCAGGCCGGACGGCACCGTCTCAGGGCGACATATTTCGGCGACCCCATCTTCAAGGTTAGCTCCCTTATCCTCAGGGGGGTCGTGGTGGCCAAATATTCGACCACGACGACGCTCGTCTCCAGCCTCAATCCCGCTATATTCGGGCAACCCGTAACCTACACTGTGACGGTCACTTCCACGGGACCGGATATACCCACCGGGAACGTAAAGTTGACAAATATTGGATCAAATACATCAGTGCCCCTGGTAGGAGGCGTGGCGACCTTAACCAAAGACAGGGTTGCGGTTGGGACTCACTCCATCGAAGCGGAATATCTCGCAGACCCAGTCTCAGAAAAAAGCACTTCGCCGATTTTGACTGAGGTCGTAACCCCGGCCTCCACAACAACCACCCTTGTCTCTTCTGCGAATCCGTCTTTGTCGGGTCAAGCCGTAACCTTCACCGCCACTGTTACATCCTCGACGGGCATCGACCCATTCGGCAACGTTACCTTCACCGCTGGTACCAGCACGTTAGGCACTGTCGCGGTGAAAGGGACCCAGGCAAGCATTTCGACGGCTGCGCTCCCGGTGGGATCAACTTCGATAACGGCGACCTACAACGGCGCCACAGGTTTCACCGGCAGTTCAGCATCATTGACGCAAAAGGTAAACCCTTAGCCGGGCTTTAGGAGGTAGGGCGGTACCCGATCAAAGACAGCTGTCACGTTCAGCACGAGGATTGTGAGCGCCTGCGGCGAAACCGGGGAAGGCCTCGACTGTTAGCGCTCGCATCTGCTCCGGACAGCTGCAGGCCAACCTTGGAGGTGGGGACGATTTTCGGCTATAATGGCGGTCATTGCTGTACTAAACTTCCAAGGTTTGGGCCTCTCCGAATTTCCCCCGGAACCCCTCAGGAGCTAATCATGAAGACCCTCAAGATTTTCCGCTCGAAATTTGTCTTGCTTGCGATGATGACGTTGATCGCAATGCCCTCGTTCGCCAGGATCAATATACGACCAACGTCCGACAATGGTGCCAGCAACGGCTCCGACTCCTGGACGCTTCTCGGAAGAAGCATCGTGATCCCACTTTCGGCCAATGGCAAATCCGTAAAGGCCACCCGCCAGATTATTTGTCCAGGTCAGGATCGTCTAAACGGATCCTGCCCGAGCGGCGACTATGTTTTCCTTTTCCAGATTCAGTCCACTTCCGCCAACGTCAACGTCAACATCGGAAAGTTGCAGGGCTTTGTCAAGATAGATGGCGACGACACTAATGGTACGTATGGCGTGATGCTTTGCGATGACTTCAATGATCAGGAACTATGCACGACCAACCCGAACGATCCTAACTTGACCCATATTTCGGCGATCACGTTCAAGACGAAGGGCAGCAAGAAGATCACGGCCGTGACCTTTACCGTGCCATCCTTCTTCAACTTCCCGGCGGGCAGCACTCCCCAAGAAGGACAAGGGTTGACGTTCTATATCCAGATTCACCTGGATCCAGCGCTGCCACTGATTTATCCGACCCTCGGGATCAACTAACGGCGCTGGAGGAAATTCCTTCACGCCCGCGCTGCCTCGGGTCGCGTTCTTCAGGACGGCCGCGGCCCTGCGCTGCAACAGCCGAAAGCCAAGTCTTGCGGCCTGGTCTTGCAACGACGTCAGATCCTTGGCGGCACGTTGGTTCTCTCCGGAGGAAATCTGGATTTCGGCGAGGGCCAACGTGGCTTGCATCTGCCCAAGAATGTAGTCCATGGACTTCGCACGCTGCAAAACCTGTGTAAGCAACCGTGCGGAGGCGTCATGCTTATTCTTGAGCGCAAGCAACTGCGCGCCGACAATGTCGGTGGCGATCACCGACGTTTGATCCTTCGCCGCGAGGGCGCGCGCCTTGTCGAGTTCCGCCTGACTTAGATCGGCCTTCTTCTGAAGAATCAGGATTCTAGCCAGGAGATTACGGGCTATCGTTTCCTGTTCCGCATCCTCAAGTTCGTGCAGTTTCTGAGCGGCTATATTGGACAACTGAACGGCCTGGTCCAGATCGCCTTGCTCCACCAGAAGCGTGGCCAGCGCCAATTGGCTGGAAGCAATCGCGGATGGTTCACCCAGTTGTTTCCGAATCTCGAGGGATTCGGTATAACTCTTCGCGGCGCCGGCAAGATCGTCTTTCGCCGATTCGACGTCGCCAACCACAGCCAGCGAATACGCGATATCGGCGCGCAATCCCAGCGACCGGGCGATTCGAAGCGCCTCGTTCGAATCCGATTCCGCTCGCGGCAACTCTCCGACATACAAAGAAACCGTAGCCAGGTTGATGAGAGACTCGGCTGCCACCTGTTGATCCCCGATCGTCCGGGCGATTTCGACCGACGACTGAAGCGCCTTCTGCGCGTTGCGGAATTCGCCGAGGATCATCAGGTTCACGCCAAGATTAATTTGCGCTTTGATCTGGTCCGGCTTGTCGTCAATTTCGGTAGCCACCGCCAGGGCCTGCTGATATTTCGCGGTCGACTCTTGAAGTTTCCCTTCCGTTGCCAGGGTGTTCCCGATGTTGTTCAACGCCCCCGCAATATCCAATCGAGCGCCAATTCCTCGTACCAGGTTGAGGGCTTTTTCGTACATCTGTTGAGCGGATTCTAGATCTCCCTTGTCGCTGAGAACAGATCCAACGCAAATCAGACTCCGAGCCTGGCCGCGCGCGTAGTGGTTTTCTTCAAAGATAGCCTGTGCTTTGGTCCCGGCATCGCGCGCTTCATCCAGTTGGCCAAGATTTCGATTGGCCCAGCACTGCTGCTGTAGCGCCATGGCCCGCTCCAAAGTCGCGCCCTGTTTCAAGGCCGCTTCCGCCGCACGCGCATTCGCCTGCGTGGCTCGACGGTACTCCCCTAAAGCCGCGGCTGCGCGAGCCTCAGCCAGATCGATGCGGGCGTCGACCACGGGAGATTCACGCAATTTTGCAATCGTAGCCAGCGCGTCCTGAGCTTTCCCCGCGGCCACCTGGGCATCGACGAGACTGAGCCCATAGTCGACACGGTCGGGGAAAAAACTGTACAACGTGCGATAGACCTCAATTGCCTTGTCCCATTCCTTTCCGGCGGTGTGATAAGCGCCCTCAATTGTGAGGCGGTCTTCGCGAGCCAGACCGTTCGAAAGGTCGAACGCAATCTTGGCCTGTTGTGCGGCGCGCGCGTCATAACCGAGCTGTGACCAAGCCGACGCGAGAGCGGCATGTGACAGCGCATCTTTAGGGTCCGCATTGATTGCAGCTTCAAATTTTTCACGCGCGCCGTCAGCATCGAATTCACGCAGCCGAGCTAGCCCTTCTGCATACAACCGCGCAGCTGCGAGGTTGGCAGGTTGGGAGGCGCGAACACTGGCGAGCTGATCGGATGTGAGTCCACCCGCGCCAACGTGCGACCTCAGCGCAGCTCCCGCGCGATTCACGATTGCAAAAAGGTCACCTTCCGGCCCGGATTCCGAAAAATTCGCCACGTCTGCGCCGTCGGATGCGTCCTGAACTCGCACATCAACCCGAATCTGACCGTCGAGATCGAGATAGGAGCCTCCGACCACGAGATCACTTCCAAGCCTCTCCTTGACTTGCTTAAGGGTGCTCTGGCCGAGGCTTTCGCTGGTGGGAAGTTTCAAGTCCATCCGGGCGCGCGCAACGTCCTCGCCCGGTACGGCACGCAATTCACCTCCAGCCGCGAGTTCGGTTGTGAACATCTCCGAGAGAGCGGTAGAAATCCAATCCTGGCTCTCGATACCCTTGAGGTTCTTGAATCCCAGAACCGCCACCGACCGACGGCCTTGGTTCCCCACACGGGGCGCTTTCGCGAAGTGAGCAATGACCAGTGCCATCGTTGCCGAGAGAACGATCAAAGCCGCGACCACGACCGGGGTTGGCAGACCCAAGAGTTTTTTGGGCATTCCCCCCTCAGTCCTGCTATCGCTGTCGCGCAACGCGTTGATGTCGGATAGCAGCGCCTCCGCGGATTGATACCGGTTGGAGGGTTCTTTTTCCAGGCACTTCTGGACAATCGTTTCGAGTGCAGGGGGCGCGTCTGCCCGAAGAGCGCGGAGAGAGGGGGGCTGCTGATGAATAATGTCAGCTGCCGTGACTGCCGGAGTACTTCCACGAAACGGCCGCTGCCCGCAGCACAATTCGTACAAAACCGTCCCCACACCCCAGATGTCGGAACGCTCATCCGCCACCTGTCCCCGCAGTTGCTCGGGAGACATGTAAGGAATAGTTCCACTGGCCTCCTGAACTTGCGAAACTGTGATGGTCGCACCCGAAGAGCTGGCCCTGGGGGAGCGCTGCGCCAATCCGAAATCGAGGATCTTGATCCTCCCCTCCGGAGTGAGCCGGATGTTTCCAGGTTTGAGATCGCGGTGGATAATGCCGCGCTGATGCGCGGCCACCAGTCCTTCGGCGATCTGCGAAGCCAAAACAATTACCTCGGCTATGGGCAGAGAACCAACGAGAATACGGTCGGAGAGACTGGCGCCGGCGATGAACTCCATCACCAGAAAATCAACGCCGTTTTCAGCGCCGGCACCGTATAAAGTGGCGATATTAGGATGGTTGATACGGGCCAGAACCAGGGCCTCTTGTTTGAACCGTTTCCGCGCGGCAGCATCTTCGAGCGATCCAGCCGGCAATACCTTAATCGCGACGTCCCGCTCCAGTTCTTCGTCGTGGGCGCGATAAACCACACCCATCCCTCCCGCGCCGACCTTTTCGAGAATGCGGTATTGGGCGAGGCGGCTGCCAATCATTTCAAACACCCGATCCAAACAGAGGTTTGTGAATCGCGAATGAACCAAGAATGTTATCGCGGAATGGCGTTGCCGCGGGAGGGCACGAGTTCACTCACGGCGCACGCCCCCGTTCTGTCGCGGACTCCTGGTTAATGCAGGGAGGCGAACGCCGCTCCAGCTGCTTTCAGTTTTCTAGCAACGATTGCGGGATCGCCGGCCTGGAACCCATTGGGAGTAGCGCGGTTCGGATGCTCGATACGGCGCCAAATACTCAGACTCTGTTCATACCAGGAACCCGCCTCTGTCCAGTTTGATCTCCGCTTCGCTCCGCTTTGATCTGGCTGTTGGGCTTGTTTACTGCTGAGGTCACCCAGTCCGGAGTAGGCGTCCGCCGCAGCATAGAGCGCGTCGAGATCGGCAGATTCGTTTGCGATCAATGGCTTGACGATCGCCAGTGCCTGATCGAAGTAGCCGGCCGCTGCTGCGGGCTGCCCAGCCCTGGTTGCCGCCTGGCCCAATTTCACGTCGCAGGCGGCTACATCCGTCCGTTGTTCTTCGGATCCGGCCCCGTGAAGTGATTCATAGATGGAGCGCGCGCTTTCTAATTCCAGGATGGCAGCTTCGGGCTTGCCTGCGCCGATGAGGATTGTCCCTCGCGCCGCCAGCACTCCGGCAAGAATGCTCTTCTGTACTGCATTCTGCGGAGCGGCCGCAACCAGACTCCGCATCATCTCCATTCCCTTGCTGGAGTATTCGAGACTTTCTTTGATATTGCCGGCGTTCGCCATAGCCGTCGCGGTATTGGCATATGCAATCGCCAGGCCTTGCCGCAACAATGCATTTTTGGGGTCGGTCCGGTTGAGCGCCTGGTAGATTTCCAGTGCCTTGCGGTCATTTTCCACCTCGCTCTGATGATTGCCGAGGTCGGCGTGGACATCCGCAATGCTGGAATAGGAAATTGCCACGCTTCGCGCAAACTGGATTTCAGTAGACCTTTGCGTCAGCTTGCGATTGATTTCCAGCGCCTTCTCATAATACGGCAAAGCCGCCTTTGGATCGGCCGGTTCCAGCAGATCTCCCGTGTACCTCAAGGCCACGGCATATGCATGCAAGGTGCGGATATCGTCCGGCTGAATCTTTAGTGTGGCTTCGTCCGTTGCCAGGGCCTGGCGATAATCTTCCACCACCTTCTGATTTCCATGCTGATCGTCCGGGTATCCGATCGTTCCGGACACTTCGTAATCGAAGCTCAATTCGTAAAGGATCTTGGGGTTGCTGGGTTGCGCTTTGTTGAGAGCGCCGGAAATGGCAATGGCGCGATTGATGTTTTGGCGCGCCGCGCTCCGGTCGCCCGTAGCCCAGTCTTGATGCGCTACCAGCCGATGGCCCATTGCCAGGGCGAGGCGATCGTTCCAATCCTTGGACTTGGCATCGATCTGCTGGCGAATTTCCAGCGCCTTTTGGTAGCTGGCCAAGGCGCCCGCAGAGTCCCCGAGATTGTTTTCCAGATAATCCCCTTGTACCGATCCCACCCTCTCATAGGCGGAAGCCAATTCCCGCTGCAATCCCACATCGCCGGCGGATTCCTGAGCCAGCACCTTGAGATATTCCAGTGCCCGATCGATGATGATTTTTCTGGCTGGAGTCGCGCCAGGCAACTCTTTGATGGAGTCATGGACATCGAAAATGAGCGAATTGGCCAGGCTGCGAACGTCATTGAAGCGTCGTTCCGCGATCCGCGCCTCCCTCATCGTGATCACAAGTCCTGCGACTAAGATCAGCGCGACTACGATGGCCGCCGCCACCCCGGGCTTATGCCGCGAGATAAATTTTGAGGCACGGTAACGGGCAGTATCCTTGCGCGCAACAATGGGAAGATTCGCCAGGCTTCGTCGGATGTCTGTCGCGAACTGTTCCACTGAAACGTAGCGGCGTTGGGGTTCCTTGCGGAGGGCCTTCAGAACAATGTTGTCCAGATCTCCCTTCAACTGCTTCGCGAGCTTGTTGGGTGCGACGACGTTCTCGTTGCCCCCAGAATTGGCGTGGGGCAGAATTCTCCCGGACCGCACCACTGTGCTCGGCTTTAGAGGCTCGTACTCGCAGGCTGCGCGCGCTGCCTCGTGTGGAGCACTGTTGGATTTCAGGTAGGGACTTCCTCCGGTCAACAATTCATACAACACGACGCCGAGAGAATAGACGTCGCTGGCGGTCGTGATCGGCTCGCCCTTGACTTGCTCGGGACTCGCATATTGCGGAGTCAGAAGGCGAAATAGGGTCTGCGTCGATTCGCCCTGACTGCCGCCGGGTTCCACCTCCAAAATTTTGGCGATGCCAAAATCCAGCAGCTTCGGCACGCCTTCCTCGGTTACTAAAATGTTTCCCGGCTTGAGATCGCGATGAATGATCAGATGCTGGTGGGCGAACTGTACCGCGTCGCAGACCTGAAGAAACAACCGCAACCGTTCGTCGATGCTAAGAGCGTGTTGTTCGCAATAGTCGTCGATACGGACGCCTTCGATCAACTCCATGACGAGGTAGGGCACCCCGTCGTCCGTGGAGCCGCCGTCGTGCAGGCGCGCAATGTTGGAATGACCCAGCGACGCTAGAATTTGCCGCTCATTGCGAAAGCGATCGAGGAGGTCGCTGGATCCCCCTTGCACGAGCTTGATGGCGACCTCTTTGTCGTATTGCCCGTCGACTCGGACAGCGCGAAACACCTCGCCCATGCCGCCGCGGCCGATCTCTTCGGTGATCTGATAAGGGCCGATCCGCTTCCGCTCGCAACCCGCTGGGGCGTCGCCTGTCCCGTCCGCAAAATCGACAGCAGGGCCGCTGAGGAAATCCGTTCGGGCCTGATCGTGAAACGACAGAAGCGACCGCACCTCGCCCTGCAGTTGCTTGTCGCCCTGGCACAGTCGATCAACGAACGACTCGCGCTCCCTGCCCTCGAGAGTCATGGCTTCGCCAACCAACTGCTTGACCCGTTCCCAGTGTTCCGGGTTCATGTCCGCGCTTCTCCCGTCATGGCTCGAAGCAGCCACGCGCGCGCGACCAGCCAGTCGCGTTTGACCGTAGCCGGTGAGACGCCCAATACTTCGGACGTATCTTCGATCGTCAATCCGCCAAAGAAACGCAGTTCCACAATCTTGCTTTGTTGTCCATCCAGTTCGGAAAGTTCAGTGAGCGCCCTGTCCAGATCGAGTACATCCAGGTTGACCTTTTGCGGAAGCGCGACCGATTCATCCAGCAAAAGAGTGCAGGCGCCGCTTCCGCGCTTGGCCGCATCCCGAGTGCGCGCATGGTCGACGAGGATCTGCCGCATTAGGCGGGCCGCGATGGCAAAAAAATGCGCCCGATTCTGCCACTGCGGAGGATCCTGTCCGGCAAGGCGCAAGTAAGCCTCGTGCACCAGCGCGGTGCTTTGCAACGTGTGGTCGCCTCGCTCCCGCCGAAGATGATGGCCTGCCATGCGCCGTAGTTCGGCATAGACCAGGGGCATCAATTGCTCCAAAGCCTGGCGGTCACCTTCTCGCCACCGGAGCAGGAGCATCGTAACCGGAGTAGCCGGATCTGAACGCAAGAGGAGCCCCATTCGCCTCGGGGATAGGCGCGCACAGCGGGGGAGCATAACCGCTTTTCAGAGCGTTGTCAATTAATTGAAAACAGGGAAGTTAGCTTACGACACTCAATCCGCGGCAGTAACCATCCGCGCTTGCTCTTTGAGCCTTCTCGGATTCACATCGCCGACCCAAATCACATCGCCATGAGTTTCGTTTTCACGAACCGTGGTTCGGTGTGTCAGGTATTTGGTGGCGAAGCGGGGACTGCTGCCGATTGGTGGAAATCGCGACTGGGTTAATGAGCGTGGGAGGCGCTATTAATCGGCGAGTCCGACGCATCATGGTCCAGTCATATTCGTATACGGTTCCACACAGCAGACAGATTTGATAATGGCAGCCACTGCCATCGACGCGTGGCCAGGAAAATCGATGGGCGCACCCTCTTCCGCAAATTCGCTCCCAGAAATTCATGACTGGACTCCCTGATGGCGGCCTTTCCAGGTATCGAACCAACGGTGGAAGAATGGTTTGGGCCGGCTGGTCAGCATGTCTTGAAGAGCAGACAAGAGAACCGTCGACTCCTGGGACTTCGTCAAGAATGTGTCCACGGCTTCCAGTTTTTTTTCGGGAAGCGGTCCGTAGGCTGACAACAGAAGGATCGGGATGTACGATTTCATCCGCTTCATCCTGACGGCGACCACGTCGCCGTTCATCCCCGGCATCTGGTAGTCGACAACCACCGCATCCACGCGATGATCACCGAACAGTTTCAGTCCTTCATCGCCGCTGGTAGCTTCCAGGACTCGATAGCCGTTCTGTTCAAGAAACATCTTGCGGCCGATGAGTCCGCTCCACTGGTCGTCAATACAAAGAATTGTTTTTCTTACCCGAGACATGAGCCCTCGCATTGCAATCCGGCCAGGATAGCGTGCACTCAGCAACATGCGCCCATGGGGGCGCCGAGAGAAGTGGTGGGCATCTTGATTTGACTACCATGCTTGACGACTTTCAAATTACGAACGTGCATCCCCCCGACAGTTACGAAGGCTGGGTTCCCTGCGAGTTGCGGTGGAACAGGTCAGATGAATTGGCGTGAACAAGGCGTTCACACTTACAACCGCCATCGCGAAAATAGGGCCGGTCTGCCTCTCTGCGGAGGACGTTTCAGACCGGGTTCGGGTTGGCTAACGGGAGATCAACTATTGACTCCCGCTCAGTTCTTTGCAAATGTTTTCTCAGTCTGTTCCATATTCCGAACAGGAACCAGGAAACAGCCCACATCCGGAAACGGACGAGGTTTACAGCAACTATCGCTGAGACGTGGAAAGGGAATGGGCTCATAGTTGGTGGTGGAACGGGTGGGTGGCCGACTTCCATGACCTGGGAAATCTTCTTTACTATGTACTTTCCAGGGTCCTAGCCTCTGACCGTCAGGCCGACACGCCGCCGCAATATTCGGCTCACTGCTCCCTCCATCACCCGCACGAGTTCTGCCCCAAACCCCGCCGAGCGATCTTCGAGCAGTCGCCGCTTCGTCTTCTCGACTGAAAACCAGGTCGGATTCCGTCCCGCTTCCTGCGGAGGATCCAGCCACAAAACTTCGCACAGATGCACATTTACCACGGTCTCGACGAATGTCGCATCCAAGACTTTCTTGCGTCGCACATAGCGCGTATAGGACGCCTCTTCCATCCGCCCATGCACGCCCGCTTCTTCAAAAGCTTCCAGCGCCGCGGACTGCGCATGCGTCAGCCCTGGCTCGGCGCCTCCTTTGGGGAAAATCCACCGTCCGCCGCGCGTCTGCACCAGAAGAAATTCGATCCCAATCTTCCGCACCCGATAGCAAACCGCCGCCACCTGCTCTGACCCTCGCAGTTGCCGCAGATGCTCCAGGCGAACGAATTTCGCGGACGCTTGCGGCGCTCGACCTCGAGTCACACCTTCCGGCAGTCGCGTCTGTCCTGCACTCATAACCAGCAGAGTGCCTCATGAAATGTGATTGTGACTAGAACCCAGTATGGTTCAGGATGGTATTTACGAGGCCTTCGCGTGCTTCATCATTTGCAGCCGGGCGCGATTTTCTTCTCTTCGCTGATTGACCGACACAACCGTCCGTCCCAGCGCCGCCAGTTGACCCAGTTCTTTCTGGATATTCTGCAGCCGTTCGTGCCGCTGTCCGTGCGCGACCTGGTCCATGGTGCGATTGCCCTTTTGCCGCCGATACTGTTCATTCTGCTGCTGAATCTCGGCGATTTCCGCCCGCAGACTCACGATCTTGTCCTGAAGAACTCCGAGATGATCCATATATTTAGGATATACCAACAATCAGAAAAACGGTCAGAAGTTGCTAATGCCGAACCATATTCAGGATTTTGACACCGGCGTGGCCGCAGCATTGGGTTTCGCCTTGGCCGACCGCAGCTGTTCACTGCTGAACGTCGACCCGCAGGTGCTGCAGCGCCATCCCGTCATGGGCGTACGGACAGCGTTCGCGTCATTCATTCGAGAGGGGTTAAACGTCAAACCCAGCTCTCCACCACAATCCAGACACATACGCTTGGCCACAGGCCCTCTTTTCTAAAATCATCGAACCCGCGCAACCCGCGAGAACGATCCCACTCCGGGCAAACGCCCGGAGTGGAACCCTGCTATCAGCTTACAGGAGCTGAACGCTTTCGGCTTGCAATCCTTTGGGGCCCTTTACGACCTCAAACTGCACTGCTGCGCCTTCCTGAAGGCTCTTAAAGCCAGACGACTGAATCGCGGAGAAATGGACGAATACGTCCTCTCCGTTGGTGCGGCTCAAAAAGCCGTAACCCTTCGCGTCGTTAAACCACTTCACTGTTCCTTGTTCCATGGGGTATTACCTTGTTTCTTTGAAATTTCCTGCTGAGAAGATTGCTTTTACCGTGAGGTGGCGACGCAGAGATTTTCAGCGATTCCAGCCCAAAATGGGGCAAATCAAACTTAGCCTGATACCGATCAGATGCCAGCCACACCGACAAGACGCTATTTATTTTAAGCCCCTGCAGGGGCAGTCTCTGACCCGCCCAGCCGGGGCGAAGACCCGGCCGCTCCAGGGCCCTCAAGGCCGCCCCGGTACCCGCTCTCCCACCACCGCCGTCATCACCTGACAATCCACCCCGAAGTCCACTTTCTTGCAGTCCGTGAAATAGATCGTCTTCCCGTCCGGACTCCACCGCGGCTCCGTAGCCCGTCCTTCGGTGTTCGCCAGCAACCGTGGCTCGGTCCCATCCGCCTTCATGATCCAGATCTGGTAATTCGCATTCCGATTCGACGCAAACGCAATCCTCGTCCCATCCGGAGACCACGCCGGCCACCCATCAAACGCCGGATGATTACTCAAATTTCGCGGCTCCGACCCATCGCCGTTGGCCAAGAACACCTCCGAATTCATCTCCCCCAGCATCCGCCGGAACACAATCTTCTTCCCATCCGGAGACCACGAAGGATACGTATTCGTCCCTCCCGCAATCAGCGTAGTCACCTGCCGGGTTTTCAGATCGACACTAAAAACCTCCGAAGCATTCTTCGCCGGCGGCTTCAAGTCGTCGTCCGAGCAATAGATAATCTTGCTGCCATCCGGCGACCAGTTCGGATGAATGTACTCATGTTTGTCATCCGTAACCTTCTCGCCCAGTGTTGCTGTGGCCAGAGCCTGTGTGGCGACGGGTCTCCGACCCGTCACACCGACTTCACCAGGGTCCCCAACGTCAATAACGTAAATCGCCGAATGCCCGCCCCGGTCCGAAGCATAAGCAATCTTCTTCCCGTCCGGAGACCACGCCGGAGTATCGTGATTCGCCAAATCATGCGTAATCTGCACCGGCCCCGTCCCATCCGGATTCATGATGAACAGCTGATACACTCCCTCAATCATCGTCTCAAAAACAATCTTCTTCCCATCCGGAGAAGGAAACGGCTCCCCCGTATCCACATGAGTAAGCTGATAAGCCAGCGTCATAGCGCCGCGCTGTGCCGGCGAACTCCCGTGGAAAAACAGCAGGAAAAGACCGCTAGCGAGCAGATGTGCGATGCCATGAGCGCGCCGACGAAAAGTCATGTCCATGTGGAGGTTGGACGAATGCATGAAGGAAACGTTACCGGTTGCACCCCGGCTTTCCACGATTGGACGCCCTGTTCTCGACGAGTTACGTAACCACCGCTGCCCGGAAAGTGTGCATTTTTGAACAGCAAAGCTACGTCCATTCGAGCATAATGGCGTTTAGTATCTCTGCCCACCCCGCTGGGGTATCAGCGTGTGGC
Source organism: uncultured Acidobacteriota bacterium (assembly GCA_963799305.1). GTDB lineage: Bacteria > Acidobacteriota > Terriglobia > Terriglobales > Acidobacteriaceae > Acidiflorens. Next base: position 771,529 of record CAWCWX010000015.1, read on the forward strand.
ATCAGACTCGCGAGTTAGATGAGAACGCGCTTGAGTCGTGGCCTGATGTTGGCAGGAGGCCGATATGATCTCGCCCCATCCACCCTCGAAAAAAACCATTCTCTGCATCGATGATGATGAAGCAATTCTGCGCTACGAGAAAATGCTCCTCCAGAGATCTGGATACGCGGTTCTTGCAGCAGCGTCCGCGCAACAAGGACTCAACCTGGCGGCCATGTGCGAGTGCGATGCCGTGCTCCTCGACTACGAAATGCCCAGGATGAACGGAAACGAGGTCGCTTTCGAAATACGGCAGATTCGGCCTCAACTCCCGATCATATTGCTGTCTGGCAGCGACGTCCCCGCCCATATTCTGCCCTTGTTCGACGCCTTTGTCCCCAAACTGGAAGCCAGTCGACAACTGCTCCCCATCCTGGCAGACCTTTGCAGCCGACCTTCCGTCCCGCCACAAAGGCCAACCGGATTTCACGCAGCGGGTCGGTAATAGTGGTTCCGCCATCTTCCATGGATTCGATAATGGACAAGAAAGAAATCAATTCCGAGCCATTCACCGCCAACTTCTTATTCTGGATCTATGGCATTGGCGGCATGTTGCTGATCGCTCTACTAGGACGCTACGTCTGGAAAGTCTTCTGACGGGCCGCGACATGCCTCTGACAACGACCCGCACCTGAGGCATTGCCGCAACCGTACAATCCCCTGTTTTTCGATTCGGCACCAGCCCCGCGGATTTTCCTCGTCACACCCACGCACTCGCCCTATCCTGAGATTTCACATCGCAATGATTCTGGTGCCTGCCAGGAGGTCTTCGTATCCATGAAGCCGGAACGGATCATCGCCGCCGTAACCGTCTTACTGCTCGGCGCAGCCCTGGCCGTCGCCCAGTCCGCCCGCCGCTCCGACGAAGCCAGCCACATCCAGGCCCTGGACAACTCCTGGAACCGCGCCCTCGAAACCAAGGACACCAAAGCCCTCGACCTGCTCCTCGCCGACACCTTCGTCTCCGTCGACATCGACGGCAGCACCCAGACCAAAGGCGAATTCCTCGCCAGCATCAAAGCCCCCGACTACCATCCCCCCGCCCAGGCCGTAACCGAACAAAGCAAAGTCGACGTCTTCGGCGACTCCGCCATAGTCGTCGGAATCTTCCGCACCCAGGGCGTCGACAAAGGCAAAAAGTATCTGAACCGCGAACGCTTCGTCGATACCTGGGTAAAAATCGGCGGATCGTGGAAATGCGTCGCGGCAGTTACGGTGCTAATTCCGGGGAAATGAGCGGCGGACGAAGCTCTTGGGTGACGCAGCGGTTCACCGCTGCGGTAAGACGAGGCACACGGCCCCGACCGAAATAAGTCAGGGTCGGCATCGGGGGAAGTTTGGCTTCCAGACTGAGCGTGCAGCGACGTTGAGCGTTGTCAAGTTTGATTGACCGTGAACTTCATGTCAAAGCCCCCGGCCCATCATGGTACGGCTTTCATGAAATACGGCGAATAACCATGAAAGTCGGCATACTGCCGAAGTTTTCCCTCAGTCCGTTTTGTATCGTTCTCGATTAAGTAGCCCATCGCGTGCCTAAGTACTCGCCCCGCGTACCGCTCACAGGGTAGCCTTCGCTGGAGGTGCAGTCGCTCTTTTGTGCTCAATGTTGGCACGTCGATCAACCTCGGCATCCCCCAGTCTAGGTTTCTGAGATGCCAATTGCCGAAGGCACGCTTGACCTTACCGACGTCTTCTCTGGGCCAAACCATCCCCGTCAACGAAAACATTCCGGCACCGTCCGCGTACCGGAAAGATGAAATCGGAAGAAATTGTGAGGGCATCGCGGATGAGAGACTCTTCTGAGCGGCGATCCTAATCATGTTCTGTAGGAGGTTAGCCATATCTTTAAAGGCCGCCGCTGGTTTAGTGTCGGGATGGGGTAGCACGTCACTGAATTGATTTTGGAATTCGATACTCTTATCGCGGCTTTTTTCGTCGTTGCGAATATAGTCCTGCGGTTCGCATCGGAGGGTGATCTTAATGATGCTGCCATTAGACACCTTGGGCAGTAGCTCCATGAACTCCTCGAAACGCGCATACTTGAGATCCAAGTAGTCCAGCCAAAAGATGGTCTTCTCGTTGCTGCCATCGTACTGGTCTAAAAATGCCTTAAATTCGATTTTCTTCAGTCTCAGCTGTGACGCATGGCAAGGCGCGTGAAATCGTTGCCGCTTATAAATCTCGTCGTTATCCTCAATCGAAATCATTCTTATCTCCGGGTAAAATTCATACATGAGTCGGAAGTCTTCCAAATATGGGCCCCCGAACCCGTAATAGGTGTACTCGCCAATATTAGCGTCGAGCGCACTGATGCGTTTCATCGCATCGATGAGTGTGAGGCGGTCAACCGCCTTATTCGCGCGAAGATGGTATGCGGGCTGCTTCACTTAGCTGCCTCCGCAAGCGTGATATCAAAGCACTTATCGCCGACTGCAGAGGGGTCGACTTCCGGGTCCTCAAAGAGATACTCGGACACCTTGCGGATGTCATAGATGCGCTTCGTGAAAGATATACGTCGCATGCTGGGTACGATCTTCCTTGGGAGGGGTAAGTTCGGGCGAAACTGCTCGCCTGGTGGAACCGACGTTTTCGTAGCGTTCATGGAGAGGTGGCGAACTTGGGCTTTTAAGTCCTCGAATGATAGCTGTTCGCCATTCTCAATTTGCTTTCTGGACTCCTCGGGCCGGAGCTTCCATTTATTTGTATAGCTGGTGAAGATGGCCATTCCTTCGCGCATTTTATTCTTGACTTGAAGATACAGTTGCGAGGATGCATCAACTCCGCGCTTGGTGGTGGTAGTTGGGAGTTTCGCCGGGTCATCCGAACTGAACTCAACAATTCCCGAAATGGCGATGAATTGCGTGTGATATCGCGGTATCCCAGCTTCGCCCCATCCCGTTAGCTCAGTGCGGTCGCAATACACTACCGCTCTGTCATTGCAAAGGATCGTCCAACCAGCATCTTGCGTCGAGTACTTCTTCTCCTCCTGCTCCTGGAGGATCTCGTCTTGCGATGGAATAGGTCTGGTGAATCCGACGGCAAGGAATATCTTAACGCCATCGCTCTGCGCCCTGAAGACATAGGGACGGATCGCATCTCGTCCCTTCGCAGTCTTTTTATCGAAGACGAGATGTATGGGTCGGGGCTTGACCAATCGGTCGTTTACCTTCACGCGAAATCCCTTGTCGATGATCGATACATATTGCGTTGCGATCATCGTCTCGAGATCTCCTTGAAATGCCTGTGCGTCTTCGCCAAAGCGCTTAGCAATTCCATCGTGAAGGTCCGAGATATAGATCGTTGTTCCGTCATATGGCTGCCGTTTCGCTGCAGGAGCGACGGGAATTTTCCAGTCGCCTTCATCATTCGTCCAATCCGGATCAATCTCTACGTCGTACGCGTCCTTCAAGTTCTGCGTTGAAATTAGGCATCGCTTACCCATCTTGAATATTGCCCTTTTCATTCCGATCCCGTAGACACCAATGCTTCCAGAGGGGCCCTCCGGGCGGTCAGTCCTCGGGCCCATTCTGAAAGCGTAATCGTGAAGGTTCCATGGGATACCGCCACAGTTATCGGAGATTGTGAAGGAATCGTAGTTAAACTCAATCTCTGCCCAAAAGCCGTCGTACGGCTTTTTTGTCGACGTCGCTCCTTTCCGCTCCCTATTGCGCAAGATGCCGTCCACGCAGTTGTCCAGAAGGTCGAGAATGGCGTCCTCCAGACGGATGTCTCGGGTCAACATGTGAACGAAAAATGATTTTACGGGGGTCGCATCGACGGGCGTGTAGTGCGTCTGCTGAACTTTGCTCATGCTTCGCCTTTTCGCTTAACGTGCGTTCTAACTGAGGGCCCGAAATATTCCGCCGGCGACCGCCTGCGCAAGATGAGGCGGCACCGCATTACCAACCTGCTGGAACCCGTGCCACTGCGTGGGATGAAATGCGAACCAATCCGGAAACGACTGCAAACGCGCAGCCTCGCGGACAGTTATGCAGCGCGCCTGTGTTGGGTGTATCGGCCGTGCGGCCGTAAACGACCCGTGTGATCTTGGGGTTCCGGCTCGAATTGTCGGTGCAACCTTTTCTTTTTTCAATCTTGCGAATCGGCTGATGCGTTCTGTTTTTCCTGGCCGGGTATTTCGGAATCGGTCTACGACGGCGCAGTCGTGCCGACACAGGCGGCAGCCGCTCACTTGTCCGCTGCTCCGGATGCGCAACTTTTCCGCGTAGGCGCTTGGCGTCTCGAGGGGCCCGACGAATACGTCTTTGGCGAGTAGCGTGCGACGCCTGGAAGCGTTCCTTAGGTCCGAGATGGCGTCCCACACGGTTGGCTTTGCCCTGCTCGTGGCTGGGTATTGCGGTGGCTTTTCGCCTTTTCTGAAACCCAAGACGAAGACTCGCCTCCGCCGCTGGGGTACTCCATAGTCTTGCGCGTCGAGTATTCGTACGGGGGAAACCCACTCGTAATCTCCTTTCCTCAGGCGCGAGAGAGATTCCTCAAGCACAGGTCGGCTTGCTGTGCACATGAGGCCTGCCACGTTTTCCATCACGAAGAATCTTGGGCTAAGTTCGAGGACGAGGCGGCAGAATTCTGCCAGCAAGCGGTTTCGTGGATCGGCAATATTGCGTTTTCCGATGAGGGAGAAACCCTGGCAAGGAGGCCCACCGAAAACCACGTCAATCGGTTGCCTTTCGCTTAGTCCTGCGGCTCTCCGAATGTCTCGTGCGCTCAGTCGAGCGACGTCATCGCAGATAACTTTTGTCGATGGAAAGTTTTGACCGTAGGTTGCGGTATTCACCGGATCAGAATCTATCGCAGCTACGATATTGAATCCGGCCTGCGCGAATCCAAGTGAGAGTCCACCAGCACCGCAGAAGAGGTCGATGGCGAGTGGGCGATCATTCGACATTAGCAGTTTTTTCTGCGCGGATTATAATTCATGCCAGACAATTTCCCCTACTCAATTCGGAAAGGGATGTAATGGACCGAGTATCTCCGAAAGCGCGATCAAGGATTATGTCACTTGTAAAGTCGCGCCATGGCCGCACAACGGAAAAACGGCTCCGTGCGCATCTCGCGTCTCGCGGAATCAGCGGCTGGCATATGAACGACCCCGGCCTTCCCGGGAAACCCGACTTTGTTTTCCCCAGAGCGGCGCTTGCCGTTTTCGTTGATGGCTGTTTCTGGCATGGCTGCCGCCGATGCAAGCATCCTCCGAGAAGCCGTGTTGCGTTTTGGGTGGCTAAGTTTCTTCGAAATCGGCGCAGGGACCGGCGAGTCTCATTGCAATTACGCCGCGCAGGGTGGATCGTGCTCCGCATTCGGGAATGCGATCTAAAGAATTCCACTCGGATCGGTGCGATGCTATCCAAGATCCAAACTCTAGTCTAACTTTTGCAAGAGCGCGTTCGAGCAATTGCTCCCATGAAACAATGAACGGACATTGAGAAACTCTAGGGGAAGTGACAATTTAAGTCTGGAATTGCAAACAAAGTTAGAGGGAACTTCCGAAACCGGCAGCTAAGCGTGCGCGGCATTCGCTTTCGTATGTTCAGCCTGCACGTGTTCCACATAGTCCAGAAACTGCGGATGTGATAAGAACTCACCTCGCAAGTGTATCCACTCTCTTTGGAAGAGCGGACTCGCGATGATCCGTTTTAGATCTCCTTCCCAAATTCCCCAAAGATCTTCTGGCAGGTAGCATCTCGCCCTCAGATAGAATTCCTCCGAGCAGAGGTTTAGGTACTTCAGTACACAGAGGCTCAGTTGCGGACTCTGGGGTGGAATCATTTGAGTGTCAAAGCGTGCAGCGAGGGCATTGTCTGGGAAGCGATCCAGAATTTGCTCGTAGCGTTCCGTGTACTTCATGAATATTTGTGTATGTAACTGTCGCCGGTAGTTGGAAACTGCGTAGATAACTCCTATAAGGCCACCAATCACGCCTAGTGGCGTTGCGACTTGGACCGCGAATTGAAGGTCGATAGACATTGAAACGTCACCGAATGTTGGGGCCAGCGTACCGTTGTGCTACGACCCAGAGCAACGTTACGTTGGTAATTCGAAACCAGCCAGCCCCGGCGGGTGCCCCATTTCTCGCGTTCGCTGCGAGAAGTGGGCCGCAAGTCAGTGGGCAGCGGAGTGTTTCTCCCGGCTGTACTTTTGTCCCCACAACCCACCAGACCGTCCTTGACAACCAACAGCCCACAGCTAACAATTATAGATTGACTATAGCCAGAGAGTGACCGGCATACTTCGTCGAGCGTCCGGTCAGCCATCAGCTAAGTCCCATGCGCTCTAGATTTTACCCGCAAGCTCTTTGATGTCAATATTTTGCGGGAAAGTCATAGCCTAACTCGATGATTCCAAAGGACCGAGGGGGGAGGGGGGGTACCCCGGTACTAGATAGTAAATAGGCCCAATTTGGGAAACGAGAAGATGCCTGTAACCTTTCCAATCGTCCGCCCGAAGGCCCCCGATGAAGTCGGCAGGAATCCGCCTTCGCACTTGCGCCAGTGTGCGCGTCACGACACTATTTTTCTTTGTCCGGCGATTTTCGCCCCGGGCGGAGCGGAAGGGAACTTTGAACACTCAGTACTGTCTGCGCTGTAGCCGCGAACTCGAAGCGGGCGACAAATCGGTCGCAGTCTACATGTTCTCGCAGACCGTCGGGATCAAGCCGCGGCAGAAGTCGTCGGCCCAGCGGATTTGCTTTTGCCCACAGTGTTCAGTATCGCTGGCCATGGGGCCTCCGCCGGAAGGCGCGCTCAACCTGGCGGCGTGGCAGATGATCCGCGACCTGGTCGGCGCGGATCCGGCGTTGACCGAGGCGGCATGGGAGAACCTCAGCGGAGTTGCCGGATTGCTGCCGTCCAGTGTGTTGCCTTCAACCGGGACCGAGGGCGGGTCGCGACGCGCGGCGTCGGGCGGGTATTTTGAGTTTTGATGAAGCCTCGCGCTGCGGAGCCGCGTCTCTGCGAATGATCATTTAGAATCCCTGCGATGATATTTCGCAGCGACAAACGCAATCCTGACCAGCTCCGTCCCGTCACCATCACTCCCGATTTTATTTCTACCGCCGAAGGATCGGCGCTGATTGAAGTTGGCAATACGCGCGTGATCTGCACCGCTTCCGTGGAAGAAACCGTGCCTTCGTTCCTGCGCAATTCCGGCAAAGGATGGATTTCGAGCGAGTACGGAATGTTGCCGCGCGCCACGCTGACTCGCACGGCGCGGGAATCGGCCAAAGGACGTCCCAGCGGACGCACCCAGGAAATCCAACGGCTGATCGGCCGCTCCCTGCGTGCCGTTGCCGACCTGAAACGGCTCGGCGAGAGGACGATCTGGATCGACTGCGACGTCATTCAGGCGGATGGAGGAACGCGCACCGCTTCCATCACCGGAGCGTTCGTCGCGTTGGGACTGGCTTTGCAACGGCTGGTCGACGCCGGAACGCTGACTTCGGCTCCAGTTAAGGATTTTGTTGCGGCGATCAGCGTTGGCATTGTTGACGGCGAGGTGCTGCTCGACCTCAACTATGAAGAAGACTCACGCGCAGACGTCGACATGAATGTTGTGATGACCGCGGGCAACAAGATTGTCGAGTTGCAGGCGACCGCCGAACATCAAGTGTTCGACGATGCCCAGCTGGCAAAGATGATGTCTCTGGCGCGGCAGGGAATCCAATCGCTGATCGCCCGGCAGCAGGCGCTCCTGGCAACGATGACGTTGCGCCAGTAGCGGTATACTCGAAGCGTTTCCGCTGTCGCGAAATCTGCATTGAGTATTTCTAGAAAGAAGGCAAATCATGGCTTCTCCGGCGATTGATTTCGTCCGCAATAATCAGCAGCGCTTTCTTGGCGAATTGAAAAATCTGCTGCGCATTCCCAGTATCAGCACGCTCGAAGAACACAAAAGCGATGTGCAGAAAGCGGCGGACTTTGTCGCCGCCGAGTTGCGGCGCATCGGCATGGAGAACGTGGAGATTATCGCGACCAAAGGACATCCGCTGCTTTACGCGGACTGGCTGCACGCGCCCGGGAAGCCGACGGCGCTGATGTACGCGCATTACGACGTGCAACCGCCCGATCCGGTGGACGAGTGGCACACGCCTCCGTTCGAGCCGACTGAGCGCAATAACAACATTTACGCCCGCGGCGCGGTCGATGACAAAGGGCAGCTTTGGATGGAAGTGAAGGCGCTGGAGTCGCTGATGCAGGCTCACGGCGGGAAGTTGCCGATTAACGTCAAAGTGATTTTTGAGGGCGAAGAAGAAGTGGGCGGCGAATCGATTGCCGCGTACGTGCGGAAGGAGAAAGCCAAGCTGAAGGCGGACTTCGCTCTGGTGTGCGACACGGAACTGTTTGCGGCGAATCTGCCAACGCTATGCGTGGGCTTGCGCGGACTGGTTTATACCGAGATCGAAGCGGTGGGCGCCAAGACCGACTTGCACTCCGGGATGTACGGAGGAGCGGCGCCGAATCCGCTTTTTGCGCTGGTGGAAGTCATCAGCAAATTGAAAGATGCCAAGGGTAAGGTGCTGATCCCCGGTTTTTATAAGAACGTGAAAGCGCCGAGCAAAGATGAGTTGAAAGCCTGGAAGCGGCTGCCATTCAACGAAGAACACTATCGCAAAACGGAAGTCGGGTCGAAAGTGTTGACGGGCGAACCCGGATATTCGGTGCTGTATCGGACGTGGGCGCGTCCGACGCTGGAAGTGCATGGGATGCCGGGTGGGTTCGTGGCTCCGGGAGCGAAGACAGTGATTCCGGCGAAGGCGTCGGCCAAAGTGTCGATGAGGCTGGTGCCGTATCAGGATCCGAACGACATTCTCAAACGCTACACGGCGTTTGTGAAGAAGCTGACGCCGAAGGGAATCGATCTGAAGATCAAAGTCTGGAGCAAAGGCGCGGCGTGCGTGGTCGGCACGGACAATCGATTTATTAAGGCTGCTACCGAAGCGCTGCACGACACGTTCAAGAAAGAAACGGTGTTTATCCGCTCCGGCGGCTCGATTCCTATCGTCACCGATTTTCAGGACGTGCTGAAGATTCCCAGCGTGATGATGGGCTTCGGACTGCCCGACGACAACCTGCACGCGCCCAACGAGAAATTTCATATCCCGAATTTTTATCGCGGGATTGAAACGATTTGTTTGTTCTTCGAGAAGTTGGGCGGGTAGGAGAGTCGTACTAGGGCAGCGGCGCGTCACCTGTGCTCGCTTGCCCTGATACGAACCCTATTCAAAGTGCAATTCAATCGCCGGGAGAAAAATTACTTGCCTGATTTCTTCGCGGCCATGTCCTTGCGGCGTTGTGCCTGGGACGCGAGCATGCGCTCCAGTCGCTTGCGGGCGGTCTTTGAGCCAGTGGCTACTTTTTCGATGTTCGCCCAAAGATCGGGATTGTTCATCTTCTGGCGAATCTCCTTGAGGAACGGTTGGATCTTGGCGAAGACGAACGTCATCTCGCCGCTGATGCCGGGCTGGATGAAGAGTTCTTCGTTGACCGCTCCATGCAGGACGAGCGCCGTCGCCATATCCCAATAGCCGCCGACCTGGCGCATCCAGGCATTTTCCTGGCCGGGGAAGGCGTTGACGATTTTGATTACTTCGTCGGCGCTGGTGGGCCAGAATTCGGCGGTGAACCAGTGTCTGGCTTTTCGCATTTCAGGCTCGCGGCGGAGATCGTAGAGTTGCATGATTACCTGGGCGTCGTGTGCGGTTGCTTTCTTTGCCATGTTTTTCCTCGTTTACTGACTCGTTTACGAATCACTCTGGTCACGTTGAGCAGTGGGGGCGGGGCGCCCCCACGACTGCCGGCAAGGTGCCGGAGCTACTCTATGCGGTGGACGCGGCAACTGCTGGCGCCTCGCGTTCGTAATCGCATTCTTTATTGGGACAAGCGATGACCGGACCGTCTTTTCTCAGGCGTTCGACCAGGAATTCGTGGCCGCAGTCGGGGCACTTTTCCGGAAGTGGCTTGGCCGCTGATGTGAACTTGCATTTCGGGTAACGGGCGCAGCCGTAGAACGTATTGCCTTTTCGGGCACGCTTTTCGACTAGCTCGCCTTCCTTGCACTCCGGGCACTTCACGCCGATGAAATTCTGCTTCACGTATTTGCAGTCGGGATATCCGCTGCACGACGTGAACTCGCCGAAACGGCCGTGGCGGATGATCAGGTTGCGGGTTTTACATTCCGGACATATCTCTTCGAGCGGAATATCCGGCACGCGCTTGCCTGCGTCCAGGCGGCGCGTCGTCTTGCAGTCGGGATATCCAGTGCAGGCCATGAACTGGCCGAAGCGTCCGCGCTTGAGGACCATGACGCGGCCGCAGTTCTCGCAGTATTCTTCCTGCGCCGTTTCCTGCATGTCGGCGGAGTCGAGATCGGGCAGGTTGATGGGATTCTCTTTGGTGAATTTGCAGGTGTCGGGATTTTCCTTGTCGTAGGTGCTGCACGCGTAGAAGGAGCCGTGTTTGCCCCACTTGATGACCAGGGGCGCGCCGCAGAGTTCGCATTTTTCGTCCGTGGGCTTCTCCATACGCTTGATGTTTTCCATGTGCTTCTCGGCGTATTTGAGATCCTTGGCGAACTTTTTGTAGAACTCGGCCATCGTGTCGGTCCACTTCTCCTTGCCTTCTTCGATGTCGTCGAGTTCTTCTTCCAGGCGGGCGGTGTAGGCGAAGTCGAAAATGTCCTTGAAGTTTTCGACAAGCAAGTCGGTTACAACCAGGCCGATTTCGGTCGGCGCGAACTTGCCGCCGATCTTGGTGGCATACTGGCGCTCCTGAATCGTGCTGAGAATGGTTGCGTAGGTCGAGGGGCGTCCGATGCCGCGTTCTTCCAACTCTTTGACCAGCGACGCTTCGTTGTAACGCGGAGGCGGTTCGGTGAAGTGCTGCTCGGGCTTCAGTTCCTTCAGCGTCAGCTTCTGGCCGGCTTCGAGCGGCGGCAGTTTGTGTTTCAGTTCTTCGTCTTCTTCGTCCTTGTTGTCTTTGGACTCTTCGTAGACTTTCAGGAAGCCGTCAAACTTCATCACCGATCCGGTGACGCGGAACCAGAAGATGTCGCTGCCGGATTTGGCGTCGATGTCGACGGTGGTCTGGTCGAAGACGGCGGGAGTCATCTGCGAAGCGATGAAGCGCTGCCAGATCAGTTTGTAGACTTTGAACTCATCTTCCTGAAGGTACTGTTTGACCTGGTCGGGATGGCGCATGGCTGACGTGGGGCGAATCGCTTCGTGGGCGGCCTGAGCTTCCTTCTTCTCCTTATATGTATTCGGGTTCTCAGGGACGTAGGTCGGGCCGTATTCCTTGGCCACGTACTCGCGGAGTTCCGTGATCGCGTCGGGCGAGACGCGGGTGGAATCGGTACGCATGTAGGTGATCAGACCGACGAGTCCTTCTTCGCCTAGTTCGATGCCTTCATACAGGCGCTGCGCGATCATCATGGTGCGCTTCACACTGAAGCGAAGTTTGCGCGAGGAATCCTGCTGGAGCTTGCTGGTGGTGAAGGGCGGCGTGGGATTACGGCGTCGTTCTTTTTTCTCCGCCGAGCGGACGGACCAGTCAGCGTGCTCCAGTGCTGCGCGAATCTTTTCGGCATCCTCGCCATTGGTGACTTCGATTTTTTCTTCGCCTTTGCCGAGGAAGCGGGCGTCGAAGGCGGGAGGCTTGGAAGCGGCGAGGTTGGCGTCGATGGTCCAGTATTCTTGTTTCTCGAAGGCCTTGATCTCGCGCTCGCGGTCTACGATCAGGCGCAGGGCTACGGTCTGGACGCGTCCGGCGGAAAGGCCGCGGCGGACTTTGTCCCAGAGCAGCGGCGACACCTGATAACCGACCAGGCGATCGAGTACTCGGCGAGCTTGTTGGGCATCGACCAGATTGCGGTCAATGTCGCGGGGATGTTCGAACGCAGCTTTGACCGCTTTCTGCGTAATTTCGTTGAAGGTGACGCGGCGGATGCGGGCGTCGTCGCCGACATCGTCAGGCTTGGCTTTTGCGCCCTTCTTCTTTTTCTTGCCGGTGTCTTCGCTGAGTTCATCGGACAGATGGGCGGCAATGGCTTCGCCTTCGCGATCCGGATCGGGAGCCAGATAGATTTTGTCAGCGGAGAGAGCCAGCTTCTTCAGCTTGGCAAGAACCTTCTCTTTTCCTGGTATGACGACGTATTCCGTTTCAAAATCGTTTTCGACGTCGACGGCAAGACTGCTCTTAGGCAGATCCTTCACGTGGCCGTAGGAAGCGTCCACGGTGAATCCTTTACCGAGATATTTCTGAATAGTTTTCGCCTTGGCCGGCGATTCGACGATGACGAGTCCTTTGGACAATGGTTCCTCTGTTTCCGGTTGTTGGATTTGAAACTAGCACGAATGCACGCGGCAGCGCAAAATGGTCTCCGTGCAGCTCTTAGCCGTTAGCTCTTAGCCCTTAGCTACTGCCTTCAAGTTCGCGTGCAGGAGTGCGGGACGAATTCTCACTTTTTCTGAAAGCGAAGACATCATACGCATGACTTCGCTTAGCTGGGAATCCAGTTCTTCGAATGCTGTTTTCTCAATAAAACCGAGATCCCGCGCCAGTAGGAAGTGATAGGACAATTCCGCTCCCGAACCCATGGCGATTTGGATAAACCGGCCCATCTCTGGGTCCGACCTTCGGCCGCAACCTTCCGCCAAATTGGCGGCAATCGAAGCCGACGCTCGGCGCATTTGGCTGGTGAGCCCAAACCTTTCTTCGCTGGGAAAGCCTTTTGTATTCTTATAGACCGCCAGTGTCAATCGGTGCGCCTTTCCCCAAACTACGAGGTCTTTGTAGTTCCGCATGAAGGCTCCTTGGCTAGAAGCTAAGCGCTAAAAGCTAAAAGCTCTTTACAAAATTCTTCCCCGGCAGCTGCCTGATTTTGCCGTTCAACTCGAGTTCAAACAGAGCAGCGAAAATTTCGGACGAGGAGACTTCGCTTTCCAGGGTTTCAACAATGAAGTCGATATGAGTCGATTCGTCCTGCTTCAACAGTCGCATGATCTTCCGTTCATGGGGCGAAGTGTCGTCGTCGGGGAATAGAGATGCCGTTTCGGGGAGGGAGGATTCATCGCGGCCGGCGGTGAGGGTGTCCTGAATGTCTGTAGGTAGTTCTTCCCAAACGTCTTCCCAGGTGGCGACCAGCTTCGCGCCTTGCTTGATTAGGGTGTTCGGTCCCCACGATCCTTTATTGGTTACATTGCCGGGGACGGCATAGACGTCGCGATCCTGTTCGAGGGCGCAACGGGCGGTGATGCGGGTGCCGCTGTACTCGGCGGCCTCCACTACCAGGACGCCGGCGGACATGCCGCTAATGATGCGGTTGCGGATAGGGAAATTCTGCGGGGCAGCGAAAGTGCCTACGGGAAATTCGGAAATGAGAGCGCCGCCCAGGGCCAATATCTGCTCCGCCAGTCGCGAGTTCTCCTTCGGGTAAAGCACATCAATGCCGGTACCGAATACGGCGATGGTCTTGCCGCCGACTTCGATGGCTCCACGGTGGGACGCAGTATCGACGCCGCGGGCCATGCCGCTGATGATGACGAGTCCGCGCGCTGCCAGATCTTTCGATAGGCGCTCGGCCATGCCCATCCCGTAGGGCGTCGGATGGCGGGTTCCAACCATGGCAATGCCGGGAGTGGACAGCACCTCCACGCTTCCGCGCACGAAGAGGACGACTGGCGGATCGTAGATTTCTTTCAGGCGCGCCGGGTAGGCGGGATCGTCGAGCGCGAGAATCTTTGCGTTGCATCCGGCGGCCTTGGCAATTTCCTGTTGCGCCAGTTCCATGGATTTGCCGGTCGCGAGCGATTGCGCGGAGGCTACGGGCATCCCGGTCGCTTCGAGTTCGGTGAGGCTGGCCTGGAATACGCGTTCGGCGTTGCCGAAGTACTCGACTAATTTACGGACGCGTGTGGGGCCGAGGCCTGGCGTAAGCGCCAGGGCCAGCCAGTAAGTTGCCGGTTGCGAGACAGAGTTGGACGTGCTGAGGACAGGACTCGACATAGTGCCGGGACTTTACTGTCCGGGCAAGGCGGTTGTCTGTGAGGGCGCGCACACCATCTTTGGTAGAATTCGTAAATCGATGAGCCGGTTGAAGATTTCGGCGATCTCCTATCTCAATACAGCCCCATTGCTGTGGGATTTTGAGCACGGAGAAGCGGGCGCCGACTTTGACATATCCTATACTCTGCCTTCCGCGTGCGCGGAAGCGCTGCGCGCCGGGACGGCCGACATCGGCATTATCCCGGCGGCCGCCTATGCGAGCATTCCTGATCTAGTGGTCGTTCCAGATGTGGCCATTGCATCGCGCAACGCAGTGCGCTCGATTCTGCTGGTCAGCAAGGTTCCGATCGAAAAGGTGTGCACGGTGGCGCTCGATACTTCTTCCATGACTTCGGTTGCTTTGACGCAGATTCTGTTTGCGAAATGGCTGGGGGGACCGCGCGAATATCGCGCCATGGCCCCGGATCTTGACGCGATGCTCGGGGTTTGCGACGCGGCGCTGCTGATCGGAGATCCGGCGCTGCAAGTCGATCAATCGCGCTACATCACACTCGACCTGGCGGAAGAGTGGATCGCTCGGACGGGGAAATCGTTTGTGTTTGCGTTCTGGGCGATCCGGAGGCAGGCGCTTGTGGGACGGGATGAGGCGGCGATTGACGAAACTTTCAAGAAATCACGGGATCATGGGGTGCGTCCGGAGAACTTGGAGACGATAGTGCAAGAGTGGGCGCCGCGGCTGAATCTCTCGAAGGAACTGATTCGAAGTTATTTGACCCACAACATTCATTATTATCTCGACCCGCCGTGCCTGGAAGGATTGCAGCTTTTCTACCGCTATGGCGCGGAATTGGGGGTCCTTCCTGCTCCTCCTGAGACAGCGTCCCACATGTTTCCTGCAAGAAAGTCCTGACGATCGCTTCAGAACAATTCAGATCAATTCAGACCGTTCGCGCCCGTCCCGCATTATGATGCGTCATCGGAGATGGGGACGCCGTGTGAATCGGCCTCCCGGCTTCTGATGTTAACTCATGTATCGCTGCAACCAGGAGAATCATCATGAAGTTCCGTCTCAGTTTGTGCTGCGCACTTGTGATCGGCATCCTGCAGGCTCTTCCCGCGATGGCGGCCTGGGGGGCGTTCGTCTCTATGGGTGCCACCACTGTCAACTCTGACCCGTCGTGTGCGCCCATGCCGGGCGGAAAAGCGGTTTGTTCGGCGCGGGGTTTTGCGAATGCGCTCTTGGTTAATCAATTTGATGGAACGGCCTGGTCGGGCTGGACGAAACTGGCGGGGGTCGTGACCTCCGGTCCCAGCTGCGCGACCGATGGCAATGGCAAGGCCATCTGCGCTGCGCGGGCCACCAATGGCGGGATGGTTTACACGATCTTCAACGGCACGGCGTGGTCAAAAGAAGTGAAGCTCAAAGCGGTGCTGGCAAGCGGGCCGAGTTGCGCCAGCCTGGGAGGAGGACGGGTACTTTGCGCGGGTCGCAGTTCGAGCGGCGGACTTACGTCCAGCGTGTTTAGCGGAACCGCCTGGAGTGTTTTTGACAACCAAGCCGCAACCAGCACCAGCGAGCCGGGCTGCGCCGGAGACGATGCCGGCCGCGTGGTTTGCGCCATGCGGGACACGACGGGGAAGATCATCGTCAATCGTTACAACGCAACCGCATGGGATGGATTCCTCAACATCGGCGGAGTTGCCAGCGATGCACCCGTCTGCTCAAACTTTGGTATTAGCAGTCATGTCGTGTGCTTCGCCCGCGGGACTGATATGTCCTACTTCGGAACTCAGTTCGTAGGCGGAGCATGGGCCCCGGCACAATGGACGCCATGGGCAGCGCTCGCAGGAGGGTTGGTCTATTCAAAAGGCGGTTGTGGTGTGATTGGAAGCGGACAAATGATCTGCGGAGTCATCGCCGTGACGGATAGCGGCTTTTACATCACTCAATTCAATGGAAGCAGTTGGAGTGCATACCTCGGTCTCGGCCAGACTTCTGTTGGCAACCCGGGCTGTACCGGTCTAGGCGGGGGGAAAGCTTTGTGTACGGTGGTTGGGGTCAACAACAAGGTGCAGAGTACGGTCGGCCCGTAACATCGCAGAGCGACGGGCTGCGGCGAACGATCCGATTCATCGGACTTGGACACTGTTGCCCGTAGCTCGCCCATTTTTTCTGTAACATGGTGTGCTGCGTGGACACCATGCCATGATCGAGCGTTTCGACTTCTCCGATCTCCGCGAACTGTTTGCCAAGGCCAATGAGGAGAAGTCTGGCGACCAATTGGCGGGCATTGCGGCGCGGTCGGAGCGGGAACGAGTCGCTGCTAAACGTAGATTGGCAGACCTGACGCTGGGTGAAATTGTCCGCCATCCCTTGATCGACCCTTCCGATGACGATGTCACCCGCCTCATTCTTGACAGGTTCGATCAGGAAGCTTTCCGAGCCGTCGCAAGCCTGACGGTCGGCGAGTTCCGCGAGTTCCTGCTTGATGATTCGACTAGTGAGACGCAACTTCGCCCCCTGCAGGGCGCGATCATTCCGGAAATCGCTGCCGCGGTTGCCAAGCTGATGAGCAACAAGGATCTGGTGCTGGCGGCCGTGAAAATCCGCAACGTCACGCGCTGCCGCAACACGATGGGGGAGTGCGGAGTGCTGGGCATCCGCGTGCAACCGAATCATCCGGCGGACGACGTTGGGGGAATTTTGCTGGCGGCGTTTGAAGGGCTGATGTATGGGTGCGGAGACGCGGTGCTCGGCGTGAATCCGGCGACCGATTCGGTGGAGACGGTGAGCGCGATTCTGCGGGCGTTGAATCGGCTGATCGACGGGTATGAAATCCCTACGCAGGCTTGCTGCCTGGCGCACATTACGACGCAACTGGCGGCGATGGATCGCGGCGCGCCGGTTGACCTTCTGTTCCAGTCCGTGGCCGGGACGGAAGCCGCGAACCGATCGTTCGGAATTACTTTGAGCCTGCTGCGCGAGGGGCGCGAACGCGTTCTCGAACATCATCGGCAGCGAGAGGTCCGCTGGGTAGGCGATCACGCGATGTACTTCGAAACTGGCCAGGGCAGCGCACTATCCGCCGAGGCGCATCATGGAGTGGACCAACTGACGCTCGAAGCGCGGGCCTATGGGGTGGCGCGGGCATTTCAGCCGTTTCTGGTCAACAGCGTCGTCGGTTTCATCGGGCCGGAATATTTGTACGACGAGCGGCAGATCATCCGCGCCGGGCTGGAAGATCATTTCATGGGCAAGCTGCTGGGGCTGCCAATGGGGTGTGACGTCTGCTACACCAATCATGCAGCTGCCGACCAGAATTCCGCGGACAACCTGCTTCTGCTTCTGTCTGCCGCGGGATGCAATTACTTTATGGGCGTCCCCTGCTCCGATGACGTGATGCTGAATTATCAGTCGACGAGCTATCACGACGCGCTGGCGGCGCGGCGGCTTTTTCAGTTGCGTCCAGCGCCGGAGTTTCTGGCGTGGTTGCAGGGGATGGGAATTTATCGTGGGACGGAACCGGCCGCTTTGGACTCTTCGGCGCGGCGGCAACTGATGCAGGGGTTGGAGTCGTCGCTGGAGAAGGCGGTCTGAATGCCTGCGGAAGAAGACAAACTCGCGCCGCAGTATGAACTTTCGGAAATCATAAAGAAGGTTCGTACCCGGACTCCGGCGCGGCTGTTAACGGGGCGCAGCGGCGCAGCGTATCGGACGAATATTCAACTGGACTTGCGCGAGGCGCACGCTGCCGCTCGTGATGCTGTTCGGGCGGAATTTAATCTGGCGCATGATCTAGGCGAAAACTTCGCGCGGCAGTGGGGCTTATTTGAAATCCAGTCTCAGGCAACGACGAAAGACGAATACTTGTTACGCCCCGACCTGGGCCGTCGGCTGAATGACGCGTCCCGAGTGGAGTTGGGCAGGCGCGGCGCCAGGGGAGTCGATCTTCAGGTCATCATCGGGGACGGTCTTTCTGTAACGGCGGTCGCCGCGCAAGTTCCTCAATTGTTGCCGTATCTCTGCGACGGCGCGAAAGAGCGCGGTTGGAACACCGGACCGGTGTTTGCGATTCGTTATTGCCGTGTGGGCATTCTCAACGACATTGGCGAGTTGCTCGCGCCGCGCGTTGCTGTACTCTTGATCGGTGAACGTTCGGGACTGGCAACGGCCGAAAGCCTGTCGGCTTATATGGCCTTCCGGCCAAAGGCATCCGATACCGACGCCCATCGCAACCTGATCTCGAATATTCACGCATGCGGAGTGAGCGCTGCGCATGCGGCGCAGCGGATTCTGACCCTGGCCGCTGCCATGATGAAAACGGAATCCAGCGGTTACCAGCTTCGAGAAGAATTGCCGGCTCTGCCGTAGCCGATGCGTAAGTCGAATCCCGGCGGACTCCATAATTTGCAACTTGCCGCGAACAATTGGGTTCTAATCAAGACCATGCCATTGCCTGCAATCCTGCTGCTCGCGTCGAAGAAGGGCGCCTTGCGATGGCTGATCCACCTTGGCGGTCCCGGATTGATTGTGCTGGGACTCGCGGATAATTCTCTCGTCCCGATGCCCGGAAGCGCCGATGTTGTCACGATTCTGCTGGCCGCTCACCGTCCCAGCCTGTGGTTTTACTTCGCGATGATGTCTACGGTGGGAGCCGTTCTGGGCGGATTTCTCACCTACCACATGGCGCGCAAAGGCGGCAAAGAGACTCTGGAAAAGAGGTTCTCGAAAAAGAAAATCACCAAAGTCTACGCGATATTTGAGCGCTGGGGATTCGCCTCGGTGGCCATTCCGGCGATCCTGCCGCCGCCGTTTCCTATCGTGCCAATTCTTCTGGCTGCGGGAGCCATGCAGTATCCCGCGAGGAAGTTTGTGCCCGCACTAGCGTTGGGGCGGAGCATACGGTTTACGATTCTTGGCTATCTGGGGGCGAGTTATGGGGTGCACATCGTCAGGTTCTTTGCGCGCTATTACTGGCCGGTGATGATTGTTCTCATTGGATCGTCAATCGCCGGCGCACTTTACGGGCTATATCAGTACAAAAGACGACGAAAAACCGGCCATCCCAGGAGCACATCTCCGAAGGCGCAGGCCCGTCGACGGACGGCGTGATCGTTCATGAGTCATGACGGCACAGTTTCAAACAGACTCGAATCGGAGAGCGGCGTCAGGCGCTCGCCGAAATTCGCGCTTACGCCCTTTCACCAGCTAAAATAGTGACTACCACGGGGTGGAGAGCATGTCCCTGAGCAAACAGCAGGCGCTGGAAATGTTTCAGTCCGACGACCTTATCGGCATCGGCATGGAGGCAGACGCGGTGCGCCGACGGCTCCATCCCGAAGGCACGGTGACATACATCATCGACCGCAACATTAATTACACCAATTTCTGCACCGAGTACTGCACGTTCTGCGCTTTTTACCGTCCGCTGAAGGGGCCGCGCGCTAAGGAAGGGTACATCCTCGATTTCGAAACCATCTACGACAAGATTCAGGAGACGGTCGAACTCGGGGGGACGGGCGTGCTAATGCAGGGCGGATTGCATCCCGATCTGAAGATTGAGTGGCACGAGAAGATGCTTAGCGGAATCAAGCAGCGCTTTCCGAAAATTCATCTGCATTGCTATTCTGCGTCGGAGATTCTGGCGATCGCCGAGTACAGCGCACTCAGCGTGCGCGATACGATTGTGCGGCTGCGCGATGCGGGGCTGGATTCGATCCCGGGCGGCGGGGCGGAGATTCTCGACGACGAAGTTCGACACAAAATTGCGCGGCTGAAATGTCTGACCGAAGACTGGCTGCTGGTGCACCGTACGGCGCATCAACTCGGCATGCGGACTACGGCCACGATGATGTTTGGCGTGGGCGAATCGGCCGAGCATCGGGTGAATCACTTCCAGCGGCTCTATGAACTTCAAGAGGAGACTGGCGGATTCACGGCGTTTATCCCCTGGAGCTTCCAGCCGCACAACACTGCCCTCGGCGGACGCCGCTGGGACGAAGCTACGGCGGTCGAGTATCTGAAGGTTCTGGCGATTTCACGGTTGTATCTCTCCAACTTCCTCAATGTGCAGTCGAGTTGGGTTACACAGGGATTGAAAGTCTGCCAGATGGGACTGCGATTTGGCGGAAACGATGTCGGCTCGGTGATGCTGGAAGAAAATGTCGTACGCGCGGCGGGCGTCAACAACTGCACGACAGAAGAGGAACTGCGACGCATCATCCGCGACGCGGGGTTTCGGCCGGCGCAGAGGGATACGTTGTACCGGCAGTATTTCCTGAATTGAGGGTCGGTTGTAGAGACATCCGGTTCCCAGCGGCGAGGGCAAGGTGCCCTCGCGACAGCCGGCGAGGTGCCGGTGCTACGAGAACGTTCGCACATGAAACACCTCTCCGTCTTTGTGGTCTGCGCTCTTAGCTTCCTCTCGCAGGCGCAGGACGCGCCTCCGCTCCCGCACACTGCGACCCTTGCGGGCACCGTCGTCAAGGAGCCGGGCAGCCAGCCGCTGAAAAAAGTCCTGTTGCATCTCATTGCCGAAGATCAGAAGGATGGCGGGAACTACACCACCGATACCGATCCCGACGGCCACTTTCGCATTGAAAAAGTGCAGCCCGGACGTTACCGGGTACTGCTTGAGAAGACGGGATTCCACTCGATCAATGTCCGCGGTCGCCAGTCGGAGAGCGTGACTTTAGACGTGCAGGCGGGACAGGAGATCAACGATCTCCTGTTTCAGATGCTGCAGGCAGCGGTGATGGCCGGTCGAGTTGTGGACGAAGACGGCGATCCGCTGCCGAATTTCAGCGTCTGCCTGCTGAAACGGCGCCCGGGTAAAGCGCGCCAACCCGAGATCACAAACACGGAACGCACCAACGATCTGGGGGAATACCGTTTCGGCGGACTGTTTCCTGGTCAGTATCTGGTCGTGGTAGTGCCAGTGCCCGACACTCGTGGCTTCGAGCATCTTGTCAAAGAGCAGGGAGACAAGACGGGCAGGCAGGATCTGAATTACCTGGTGACTTACTATCCCGGCACAACCGACAGCTCACAGGCGAGCGCCATTTCTCTCGGCGCGGGTGACGAGATTCCGGTGAACTTTACGATGATTCCTGGCAGAACTTATCGCGTGCGCGGAATCGTCACCGGCATTCCTGCTAACCAGAAGCCCATCGTCCAGATCATTTCTAAAGGCCTTAATAATGCGATGAATGGCGCGGAGGTCGCGCCCGACGGCTCATTCGAAGTGCGCGGCGTGGCTCCCGGCTCCTATTCGATCACGGCGTATTCGAGTTCGGAAGGGCAGTTCCTTACCGCGCGCCAGAATGTTACCGTACTGGCGGCCGACGTGGAGGGCATCAAGTTAGCTCCGACACAGCCCTTCACCGTTTCCGGTGAATTGCGTTATGAAGGCCGCAACAAAGAAATTACGCAGTACACTCTCAACCTGCGGCCAGTTGTGGACGTGGACGATCCGGGATTCTTTTCCTCTTTTGAGGCCGGCTCCAGCGTGCAGGCCAACCGCTTCGGTGAATTTCAATGGACTCGTGTAACGCCCGGCAACTACGTAGTAGAAGTCTTCGGTGGCAAGGGCAACGAATTTCTGAAACGCGTGACTCTTGGGGAAAGTAACGCCGAAACGGGCTTAACACTGACCGGTCCTACATCGGTCGAACTGGACATCGGCATCAAGGGGGGAATTCTGGAAGGCGTTGTTCTCGACCACGATAAGCCGACGTCCAACGCAACGGTGGTCGCCGTTCCCGAAGAAAAATTCCGGCAGCTTCGGCAGCGGTTTGGCGCCGGGGTGACCGATCAGAACGGACGCTTTACGATTCGGGGCCTTGCCCCCGGCACCTACACGCTCTTTGCCTGGCGGGATCTAGACGAAGGCCTCTACTACGATACAGCCTTTCTCAAAGCGCAGGAATCGAATGGCGTGGCGGTGAAGGTCGAAGAAGGGTCGCGGCAGAAGATCGAGGTGAAGGTTTCGCCGGTGGGAGAAGATTGGCAGTGATCGAGCAGGTCAGGGGTCGGGGTCAGGTCATCGGTATCAGGTACAATAACCGTTCGTTTCTCGCCGGTCTGCCGACCTCATGATGGGGATCCTCTACATTGAATTATTCGCGGTGGCGTTTGCGCCCAAAGGCGTCTTGCCTTACATTCGGCAGCATTTTCTGGATAAGACGTTTCAGGGGCTGTATCAGGTCAATGGATTCGACCTGGCGCTGTTGATTCCATATTTCATCGTTCTCATTATTCTGGCGGCTTACGGCGCGCATCGCTATTGGCTGGTCTATCTTTATTACAAGAACAAGAAAAACAAGACCACCGACCCTTCCGGTTATTTTTCGGAATTGCCGCGGGTGACGGTGCAGTTGCCGATTTTTAATGAGCAGTTTGTTGTGGATCGCCTGCTGGACGCGGTCTGCAAGCTCGAGTACCCGCGTGAAAAACTGGATATTCAACTGCTAGACGATTCGACCGACGAAACCATTGCCGTGGCTCGGGAGCTGGTAGAACGTTATGCCGCGCTGGGACATCCGGTTCAATATCTTCATCGCGACAATCGCTCTGGGTTCAAGGCGGGCGCGCTTGCTGAGGGCTTGAAAACTGCCAAGGGCGAGTTCGTCGCAATCTTTGATGCTGACTTCGTGCCGCCGCCGGATTTTCTGATGAAGTGCATCCATCACTTTACAGATCCGAAAATCGGGATGGTGCAGACGCGGTGGACGCACATCAATCGCAACTACTCGTTGCTGACTGAAGTCGAGGCCATCCTGCTCGACGGCCACTTCGTGCTGGAGCATTCGGGACGCGCCCGGAGCGGCGTTTTCTTCAACTTCAACGGCACGGCAGGAGTATGGCGTCGCACCGCCATCGATGAAGCCGGCGGCTGGCAGCACGACACGCTCACGGAAGACACCGATCTTTCTTATCGGGCGCAACTGAAAGGATGGAAATTCCTCTATTTGCAGGACGTGGAGTGTCCGGCCGAGTTGCCGGTCGAGATGACGGCGTTCAAGACGCAGCAGGCGCGCTGGGCCAAGGGGCTGATTCAGGTGTCGAAGAAAATATTGCCCAAGGTTTTCCGCAGCGATGTACCGCGCTCGGTGAAGGTGGAAGCCTGGTATCACCTGACCGCCAATTTGAGCTATCCGCTGATGATCGTGCTGTCCGTGCTGCTGCTGCCGGCGATGATCATTCGCTTCTACCAGGGCTGGTTCCAGATGCTCTACATCGACTTGCCGCTTTTTATGGCGTCGACATTTTCGATCTCGAGTTTCTATCTGGTGTCGCAAAAAGAACTCTTCCCGAAGACCTGGCCGCGGGCGTTTCTCTATCTTCCTCTACTGATGGCGTTGGGAATCGGACTTACGATCACGAACACTCGCGCGGTTTTGGAGGCGCTGGCGGGCAAACAGACTGCCTTTGCACGCACGCCAAAATACCGCGTCGAAGGCAAGAAAGACAAAGTCGCTGCCGCCAAGTACCGTAAACGTTTGGGATGGGTTCCGTGGATCGAGTTACTGATTGGGACTTACTTTGCGCTGGCGGTGTATTACGCTATCGACAACGAGAACTACATTACTGTCCCGTTTTTGATGCTGTTCGTGTTGGGATACTGGTGTACGGGCCTGATGTCGCTACTGCAAGGGCGCTTCACGGGAATCTCGGCCGGAACGGATGCGCACAGCAAGCCGTTCCCGGTGGGCGTGTAGGAAAATCGGCGCGGACTGGCGCCGTGCGTTTTGGCCAGGCGGCGGGGTTGCAAAGGTCATCCGCGAGGCTCAGGACAATTTCCGTGCCGAGGAAGGATAATTAGTACAGTCGCCTGATTTCGCCAATTACCTTCACGTTAGGGAACCCGAGCATTCGATGGGGTGTCTACTAAACTAAGAACTGAGCAGCCCGGAGTGTCTGCGCCCCTGATCCTATTTGACTGTTACCCGTGGCAGGCAGGCGGGTGTGAGTGGAGCATTGGATATTTGTGGCACTCTTGGGATTTGTTCGGGCGCTCAGCTATTGTCTTGCTTGCACTCATGGCAGCCCACACCCTTGTAATAGGCTGCCGCCGTTTCTACCGCTACCGCACAGCGAATACGCAGTCCCGCGCTTTTCTCCGTGACGCCGATACCCTTTTACGCGAAGGCAGATTCGACGAACTGACTGCCATCGCAGCTCGAAACACCCGAAGTCCCGTGGCGGCTGTTTTCGTGGAGGGCATCCGTGCCTTCGCGTCAGTGCCGCCAAAGTTCACAGACAGGGAGGCCATTGACGCCGTCGAGCGAGCTATTCGGCGCGCTATCGCGCTCCTCGTTGCCGACTTGGGTCTCGGACTGGGCACGCTGCGTACGATTGCGTCCTCGGCCCCATTCATCGGGCTGGCAGGCACATGTTTCGGCATCCTAAATGCGTTCCAAGGAATCGGCATGGAGAAGTCATCCGCAATAGCCATGATCGCCTCATATATAGCCGAAGCACTTCTGATGACCGCTGTTGGTCTATTCGTAGCTGTCCCAGCAGTCTGGTTGCACAACTGTCTGTGGAGACGAGTAGAGGTACTTAAGAGTGGAATGTTGAAAGCAGAAGCCCAGACGCTTGCTGCACTCAACGCTCATGTCGAATGGCGCTTCCAGCGCGTACCGCTTGTTGCAAATACGAACCGGGGGTTCCTTATGGCCAACTCTTCGTGGGAGGTCTCGTACGACCGTCAGCGAGCATTGTTTGTAGCAATGTGGGTATGCGGGCTTTATCTGGCGCTCGCGGTCTCTCTCCGTGCGTGCTGATCGACTTGAGTCTCCTCGGTTCGCACTGATTGTTGGCGTAACATTGCGATTACACCAACAACGATTTTAGAGTGGCCCAGCAGGGCCTAAAGTCGCCCCAGTTATGATCCTCGTCGCCCCTGTGAGTTGTGGTGTGATGACTCCTCGGGCCACATGCGCCATCGAAAGCAAGGGCAACCTCGGTTGGCAACCACCCTAGTGTCTGACCAAGCCTCCGAGCACATCTTGTAGTGCGTGGGCGATCATCCCAGGACGCACGCTGCGGCGCCAGTAAGCCAGAATGCCTGCCATTACTCCCATCACTGCGATCATCAATGCTTTCGACCAACCCTGATAGGAGTGGGCCGCGCCGAACGCCAATCCCGAAAGAACGATGCCGAGGGGGACGCTTTTGGTCAGCGCCATGAGTTGTTTCTGCAAGATACCCGCGGTACACTGCTTCCTCGCAAATGCCAGCGGTGATCGAGAGCACGATCCAGAGGGCCAGTTCGCTGCGTCCCTGCGGCAGCAGGAATTGCGTAGTTCTGTCGTGGGCGGCTCCGTGAGCACCGGCGATTGACGTCAGCGCGATTGATGCGATCAGAAAGAGCAGGCCAATGCCAACATCCTCTAAGAACTGGCGGACGGAACGCCAGCGGTCGCCCAGGACAGTGAGCACGGACGAGCCGTGCCACCACACGCCAGCTAGCACCAGCCCGAGCACCAGCCATTCAAACAAGATAGTGCGTTCATACATGTTGATGCGATCCGGATGCGCCATGACACGCAGGTGAGCGGCGCGAAGAGCGCCGCGCAACGCGGTTGCGGCGGTCACAGCGAGTACAAGGGCGGTGTGCCACCAGGCTGCTATCGGATGGAGGGGGTCTGCCGGTGGATTTGCCTGAACGTCGGTCTCGATAGAGGACTCCTCGCGCACGGCGGGGACGCGCGCGTATGCTACCCACGCGTCTCGATTGTCATGCTTTGGACGCACGAGAGCCTTAATAGTCACTTCCGACGCGACTAAGAATGAACTGCCGGTCTCAGTTGGCGTCGGTCAGCAGCGTGGACTCGTAGCCGCCCGACAGGTTATTCAGAGCGAGCAGGGTGCGGATTTGTCCGGCGGCGAAGGTCAGTTTTCCGCTATCGAGGTTGAAGAATTTTTGACCGACGTCGGTGAAGATGACGTCGTAGTCTCCAGCTGCCTGAGCGTTATAGGTAGACGCGCTGCCCAGCGTCATGCCCGAAAAGGTGGGGTCGACCGAACCGATGTCGGTGCCGGCCGGCACGATGTACACATCCTGCGGATTCAGGCCGGGCGCCGCATCGACGATGCGCAATTTGAAGTCTCCCGAAGTGGGCGCGGAATTGTCGTCGGTGAGCAAGACGCTGCTGACGTCGAAGGAGTAGTTGAGAGCAAGCAAGGTGAAATTGCCCGAGCCGATGCTATCCGTGCGATCGATGAGAACGTTGGTTAGACCCGTTGGCTCAATCTGAAAATGTCGCGACCCGGTCGAAAGCGAGGTATAGGACGAAGCGGAGCCGTATCCCACGCTGGAGGTGAAACTCTTGGTATCAACGAGCAGATCAAGGCTGCCTTCGTCCGGCATGGCGTTGACCATGCGAACCTTGGCACCATTCGAGGAAGACGATCCACAACCGGTGGTGAACAGAGCCAGTGCGCTCAAGCACAGCACGACGCAGGACAGAGCCCAAGTACGACGTTGCATCCGTATGCACTCCTGTGATGAACAGAATTTTCCGTCTGCAGACTGGATGCGGACCTTGAACCCGGGAGTTGCTGGCGCTGTGTAAAGAGTCGGTCAATGAGAGTAAAGTCTTGTAAAAGGCATGAATAGGCTTCGCCAGCAGGTCCGGACGGTCGAATGACGGGTGCTTGCGACGATTGCGCGAGAAGAAATTCGGCTGCTGCCGCCGCATTCTCCCTGGGAACGAAACCGTCCAATTTTGTGTTCTAAGGCCCCAATATCGCGACGGGGCTCCGCACATTTACTGCACCAAACTAACCAACACGAGGGGTTGTGTAGCACATGCTACGCTGACTATGCTCTGGTTTCTCAGCAGGCACCTCCGCGCGAGGCCTTGCAAGGGACCAACCTGAAAAAGCTGTTACGCACCGTGGAGGTGCTGGCCGATCTCGGTCCGGAACTGACGGCGGACCGCGACTTCAGCCAGACCGCGCGGACCATGCTGTCGGCCGTGCTGGAGGCCTCCGGCGCGCGCGAGGCCGTGCTTTTTTCGTTTAACGAACGGCCTTCATTGCTGACCTCGGTGGCCGCGGATGGGTTCGCGCTCCTGCCCGAACCCTCCATTATTCCCCTGCTCCCGCGGCACGTGCACACGCTCGCGGCGGCGGCGGGACCGGTGCTGCTGAACGGCAGCACCTATGACGTGTTTCTGAGTTCGAACGGCAACGTCGCTCCCGAGTTATTCAAGTGCATTAGTCCGCTGAGGGTGCGGAGCAAGTTGGTGGGAGCCATCGCCCTGGGCCGGCGGCAGGGTGACGCGTCGTATGAAGAAGACGCGCTAGACGCTCTCCAGTTGGTGAGCAGCTACGTGGCGCTGGCGATTCAGAATCACACGTTGAGTCAGACTCTGGCGCAGCGCGTCTCGGAAAATCTGCGATTGCTCGCGTCCCTGCATGGCTTCTACGACAACGCGCTGGAAGCCTTCGCCACCGCCATCGACGTGAAGCATGTCAACATTCACGGGCACTCGCTCCGCGTCGGACGATATGCGCAGGCGATTGGCGAGGCGCTGGGGATGGAGTCCGGCGACGTGGGCGCACTGCGTTCCGCCGGATACCTGCACGATATCGGAAAAGTAGCCGTCGACAAGCGGCTGTTCAGCAAGCCGTCGTCGTTGAGCTCTGAAGAATTCCGCGAGATGGCGGATCACACCGTGGTCGGTCATCAGATCGTCAGCAACGTGCAGTTTCCCTGGCCTCAGGTTCCGGAAATTGTGCGGTGGCATCACGAGCGCGGAGACGGAACGGGATATCCTGACGGACTGCACCGCGATGAGATGCCGCAAGCCGTCCGCATTGTGGCGTTGGCGGACACTTTCGATGCCATGGTCAGTGCGCGTCCTTACCGGGAACCGCTTCCGCTGGGAATTGCGTTGCAGGATCTGATTCGGATGACGCCGCAGAAATACGATGCCGACGCGGTGCAGGCTTTACTCATCCAGGTACGCCGCGATGCCGTCGGCAGCAACCGGATTCCCATGCTGGAACCCGGAGTGGCCAGCCTGTCTGCCAGCGACGTAGATCAGCTGGCGTCCACGCTGCAGCACAAGATCAGCCAGAACAAGGCGTTCCTCACCTAACCAGCGCGGAAATCAAGCAGCGGGAATCGAGCGTCATCGGGCGAACTTGGCGGACTGCTTCGCCGCAATGTTTTGAGCCATAACCCATGCGGCGGAAGCGATCGCCCATGAGATGAAGAATGCGGTCCACGGCAGCCGCGTCTTCGGGGCGGCCATAATCGCAGGAGCCCAGACGAGCAGGGTAAAGGTGCTGATCATGCCTGCTTCCGCCCATGCGGCTATGCGTGGAAAGACCGAGAACAAGACGCCAAGGCCGCTGGCGATTTGTCCGGCGCCGGTCAGGTAAGCCCAGCCCTCCCGATAGGGAAGCCATGCTGGCACAAAGTCGGCCGTCTGCTTCACATAAACAATGTGAGAGAGTCCTATCGGCAAAAGTGAAACGGCGAAGAGCAACCGCGCCATCCGGATGGCGTTTTCGCTGGTGATGAATGACAATGGCGATTCTTCTGGCAGGGCGGCGAGCCGAGCGAACAAGACCCATCCTCCGGTGAAAAGAACAGCGATCTCGCCCACTCCGAGCCACACAGCCTCCATTTTCGGCGCCACGAAGAGGGCGGGCACTTTCAACAGAACCCAGACAATAAGATAGGGGAACAGGAGCCGAATCGACCAAGCCGCTGTGGCGGTGAAGAGCAGTCCAACCCCACCTAGAAGCATGATGACGCCCGAAGCGTAAGCGAGAATCGTTCGTCCCGGGAACCAGGGGGCAACGGGCTGCCACACCATCGCGAAGTCGCCGTAGATCAAAGCGAGGACGCCAAGGCCGATCATCCCAATGGCAAATAGCGTCAAGGCAGGTTGCTGGTTTTGGGTCATAGGGTCCCCACCGTATAAAAAAGCCGGATTTCTGTCAACGCGAAGTAGGTGGCTGCGGTTGACATGTGATCTACATGCAAATACGTTATAAACATGTCAAAGATGATCCAGCTCCGAAACGTCCCCGACACTCTGCACCGCAGTCTCAAGGCGCGAGCAGCCCTGGCGGGGATGTCGCTTTCCGATTACTTACTGGCGGAAATTCGCGAAATCGCAGAACGCCCCACTCTTAGCGAATTGCGGGAGCGTCTGGAGCGTCGGGAGCGCGTGCATCTGCCCCGGGCCGCGGCTGCGGTGATTCGAGAAGAGAGAGACGCGCGGTGATCGTTCTGGATGCCTCGGCCGCCTTGGAATGGCTGCTCCAAACCCCACGCGGCCTGCGCGTCGGCCGCCGGATATTTGCCGGGGGAGGAGAGAGCCTCCACGCTCCTCTATCTCCTGGATGTGGAGGTGACGCAGGCCTTGCGACGCTTCGTCGCGGTGCATGGCCTTTCTGTTTCGCGAGCGGAGGAAGCGTTGCAGGATCTGATAGACCTTCGAATCCACCGCTATACGCACGCCCCATTTCTGCGGCGGATTTGGGCGCTCCGCAATAATCTGACGTCCCACGACGCGCTTTATGTCGCGCTGGCGGAAAGTCTGGACGCGCCGATGCTGACATGCGACGCGAAACTGGCGGCCGCTCCGAAACATCGGGTGCGAATCGAAGTTATTTGAGGGGCTCCTGGTTTTCAGGGAAGGAATTCTGGTGGACCTGGTCGGGATCGAACCGACGACCTCTTCCATGCCATGGAATGGAGAAAATCGTAAATTGCTGACGGTAAAGGCTTTAATAGTTGGACGAGTCGGCAAAAACCGCTAAAATCGACGTGTTTTGCTACCAAAATGCTACCAAAACACGTGCTCCCAATTTGCTACGAAACTGATTTGGGTCGAGGGCTACCCGCGGGGGATAGCCCTTTTCTAATCACATGAGTGTCTATTGAAGTGTGGCTGAAGGATTTCGATAATGGGTGTAAATGGGCGTGGTCCTGGGTGTGCGTGAGTAATTGGGTGTAATTGGGTGTATTATTGGGTGTCATGATCCAGCCCGCCAGCCTCAAGATTACCCCTGAAATTCTCGGCTTCATTGCCGAACTCGATGAATTCAAAGGAGCTTGGCGGGCTCTAGGTACCTTGGCTCCCGAGCGTTTATCTGCCCTCCGCAGGGTAGCCACCATTGAAAGCATCGGATCATCCACGCGCATCGAAGGCAGCAAGCTCTCCGACAGGGAGGTTGAAAGGCTCCTGGCCAACCTTGAAATCAAGTCCTTCCATTCGCGGGATGAGCAGGAAGTGGCTGGCTACGCCGAAACCATGGAGTTGATTTTCCAGTCCTGGGACGAGATCACCCTGACAGAAAACCACGTCAAGCAGTTGCACCGCGACTTGCTCAAATACAGCGAAAAGGATGCGCATCATCGCGGCGAATACAAGACCCAACCCAACAGCGTTGGGGCTTTTGACGAAAGTGGACAGCAGATCGCCGTCGTGTTTGAAACGGCTGCGCCGTTCGACACCCCGCGCCTGATGACGGAAGTGGTCGGTTGGGCAAGGGAACAACTGGAGAGCCGGCAGCTGCATCCTTTGCTGGTCATAGCCGTTTTCCTCGTCGTATTTCTTGAAATCCACCCTTTTCAGGACGGCAACGGTCGTGTGAGCCGCATTCTGACCACCCTGTTGCTGTTGCGCGCTGGCTACGCCTATGTTCCCTACAGCTCACTGGAAAGCGTAATCGAACACAGCAAGGAAGGCTATTACCTCGCGCTGCGCCAGACGCAAGGGACGATCAGAACCGATACGCCGAACTGGCAGCCCTGGCTCTTGTTCTTCCTGCGCGCGCTTCAACAGCAGATGAAGCGGCTCGCCACGAAAGTCGAAAGAGAGGAAATTGTTCTATCTGCCATACCCGAATTGTCCGTGAAAATCCTCGAGTATGCGCGTGAACACGGCCGCGTCACCATCGGCGATATAGTTACACTGACCGGCACGAGTCGGAATACTCTCAAGCAGCACTTCCGCCAGCTTCTGGAAAAAGGCCACCTGGTAATGCACGGTAGAGGGCGCGGTGCCTGGTATGGATTGGCATAGGACGTTTACATGCAGGAGATTCCGGGGAGCGTGCAGAACACGGTCGACGCCATCAGTGCCGAGCTTCGACTCCTTCCTAATTTGGAAGAGGTCACGCGCGGGACGAGCGTTTTGCTACCAAACTGAAAAGTGGGGTATCTGCAAGTAATTGAAAATTTGGTGGACCTGGTCGGGATCGAACCGACGACCTCTTCCATGCCATGGAAGCGCGCTCCCAGCTGCGCCACAGGCCCACTACTGGAAAAAACTAATGGATCGGACTGACTCAATTCTCGCCTACCTTTCGCGGCGAGTCAAACTCATCTAGGATAATGGGCGTCTAAATACGGAAGGTATTGGAGCCCCATGTCTCTCTCTCGAAACCAGTTTCGCCTGTGCGTAGTGGGTACATTGCTGGCCATGGCGTATGCGGCCTACGCGCAAACCGCGGCCCAACCTGTTAACGACGCGCCGCCGCCGGTGGCTTATGCCTCGGCCAGCGAGGTCAACAACATTTTGGGGCAGGTGCGGCAGACGGCGCAGAAGATGGACGGCGACCTTGCCAAGGCGCGCGTCGAAAAATGGAAGGCCGATTCCGGCATCAAGAGCGAGATCCAGCATAACGTGGACTCGGTGCGCCGCAACCTGCAAGAGGCACTGCCAGAGATGATCACGCAGCTCAGCAACTCGCCGGAGGATCTCGCCGCCAGCTTCAAGCTCTATCGCAATCTGGACGCGCTGTATGACGTCTTCGGACAGGTCGTGGAATCGGCGGGTGCGTTCGGATCGAAAGACGAGTATCAGAATCTGAGTAACGACATGAGCGCCCTGCAAAGCGCGCGTCGATCGTTGGGCGACCGCATGCAGAATCTGGCCGCTGCCAAGGAGACGGACCTGGCGCGGCTGCGGTCGCAGCTCAAGGCGGCGCAGGCGGCGGTGCCTCCGCCGGCGCCCAAAAAGATCATCGTGGACGACACGGCGCCGCCGAAAAAGCCGGTGAAGAAGAAACCAGCAAAGCCGCCAGCAACACCGGCGCCTGCGGCCAGTAATCCCCAGACGCCGCCGTCCGGGAAATAGAGTTGAGGTTCAAGGGGTAGAACTGGCGCTTTGAAGACGCTCCTCAGTCGCTTCGCAACGTGCCTTGATCACCTTTAAGATCCTACCTTGAAGGTCCGACATTATTGCGTCACTCCAGATCCGGGCATACCAGTTGAAGTCAGTAGAGAGACGTTGCTGGCTTGAGAGATGGAGACGGACTACGTTTCCGTTTCGCCGCTCCAAGCGATACTCTCCGTGCAGCACGTCGAAGAAAGGTCCACCCACGCGGACATGTTCATCCAGCGTAGTGTTTGGGATCTGATCGGTTTGCGCCCGGATGGAAAAGGCCAAACGCTTTTCGCGTTGCCAATCGTCGATGGTCTCGATGAAGAGCACGCCACCGGAGAAAGAGGCGTGACGGACTCCCCCAATGCCCTGATGGGAGAGTGTTGCTTCGACGGGATCGGGGAATCCAATGCGGTGACTCCAGGAATTGGGCAGTTCGCTTGCCTGGATGGCTCGGACGCGCTCGATGTTGCTCCAGATGACTGGTGCGGCAGCGGTGATGTCGATCGAGTTTTCGGTGGTGTGAATCTCTTTAGCAAAGAGAATATTTTGCTCCCAGGGGGCAATCATCATGGGCAACAAGAGTACAGCCCCCGCGATCACATCATTGGCCTTCGTGGAGTTGGACAGATGCACGATTGTTCCGGCTAATACTCCACCGATGGTCGCGCAAGCTAACGCAATCGGAAGAAACATCGCGATACAGATAATCCCTTCCGCCAAGACCAAGAAAGTTCCCAAAGCGCCGGCCAAAACCGGGACCCAAGGGCAAGCAAACCACACCCACAAGGGTTGTGGCTCGCGCCGTTCAATCACAAAAATCGTGATGAACCCCATGGCGAATGGGACGCCGAGCAGGAACGCCCATGCCATCAACCCTCCAAAGCGACTCAGGAACGCAGTCTCGAATGCGAATCGTATGACCAGCCCGTACACCAGTCCCACGGCGGCTCCCGCCAGAAGCAGTTTACGGTTGAGCTTGTGCCAAACATCAGCCATGGATTTGCGTTCGTCCTTCGTTTACGAGTTCGAGCGGAGTATGGCACAGATCACGGGTGGATTGTATTTTCATAATCGTCAACAGTTTCGAAATTCTGGAAACCTCCGTTCACACCTGATAGGCTTGCCCATCGCATGCATCCCATTACTACTAGTCTGCTGCTCGGCCTGACCGCGGCGTTGGCCAATGTGTTTGGCGGGACGATCATTGTTCAGCGGAACTGGGAGCGGCGCTATTTGAAGTACTTCATCGCCCTCGGCGCCGGATTCATGCTGGCGACGGCTCTGTTGGAAGTGGTCCCAGCTAGCCTGGAGTTGCGGGGGCGGTCGGGTGCGCTGCTGATTCTTGCCGGGTATCTGATTATTCATTTCTTTGAGCACACGCTCTCGCCGCACTTCCACTTTGGAGAAGAAGTCCACAGCGACGAGTTTGTACATTCGCATAAGAGTTACTCGGTGCTGGTGGGGCTGATCATCCATACTTTTTTTGATGGCATTGCGATCGCGTCGGGCTTTCTGGTTTCGAACTGGCTGGGCTGGATTATTTTTCTGGCAGTTTTTCTGCATAAAATTCCGGAAGGTTTCACGATCGCGTCAGTAATGCTGGCCAGCGGAAGGAGCCGTTCCATGGCCTGGTGGGCGTCGGCGCTACTGGGAGCGGCGACTATGGCGGGCGTGTTGGTGATGGCCGTCTTCCGGCATCAAGTGAGCGCCGGGTTGCCGCTGGCTGCCGGCGTCACGATCTATGTGGCGGCTTCGGATTTGATCCCGGAGGTTAACAAGGAGCCGGGAGTGAAAATGGCGCTGGTGGTTTTCCTAGGAGTCGGGTTGATGTTTGTGCTGGATCATTTGTTCCACGTGCACTGAAGAGTTCTCAGTTCCCGGTTCTCAGTTCTCAGTAAAAACCGTCAGCGTCTATGCTGCGCGATTCTTGATTGAGGCAATCAGTCCGTTCAGAATTCTACCCAGTTCATCGGCAAGAGAGAGTAGCCCTTCAGCTTTGGATGGTGGAAGGTATTTCAGATCTTTGGCAATCAGAAGTTGAGTTTCAATTTCCACTAGCGAACCGCGCGTGTGACTTAGAAAGTGATGGAATTCTTTTGGCGAAAAGCGAGCCTGTCCTTCGGCGATGTTGCTGGGAACCGAAACGGCTGCGCGCCGCAATTGATTGGTAATTCCGAAACGCTCTTCGGCCGGAAACCGGTGGGTCACCGCATAAATTTCGGTCACAAACTTCATTGCCTTCTGCCACGCTATCAGATCTCGATAAGACTGCCCCATGATGCCTCCCAACCGTAATCATGGCATTTTCAGAGGCGCCAAGCTGTGATGGGCAAACATTCAAAATGTTCGGTTTTACTGAGAACCGAGAACTGGGAACCGAGAACTGGTTTCCGCTACTCCACCTGATGCTTCGCCGTATACCCCTCCCTCGTCGACACCAGGACCTTCACATCTTTCCCCTTCTGATCGTGGACTTTCAGGGGGCCGCCGTCGGCGGCTTGTAACTCTACTTTCAGTTTGCGATAGGTACCGTCGAGTTTGGTGTTGGTGGGATGGTAGGCGAGGGAGTACTGGTTACGGATATCGGCGGCGATGCTCTGGAAAATTCCCGGCAGTTCGCCTTCGAAGCGCGGAAAGTAGGCGCGTCCGCCGGTGAGGCTGGCGAAGGTTCTCATCTCGTTATCGCCTTGGAGGTAGTCCATGTGGTCGACCGGGATTCCCATCCCGTGCGTGTAACCGCAACGATGTACTTCACAGTATTCGCGCACGGCGAAGCCGACGCTGATGGGGTAAATCGCGACGTCTTTGGTGGACTTAATTTTCTTGAGGATCTTGTCGAGCGTCAGCTTGCTGAAGGTGTCGATTCCGGTGGTGACTAGGATGATGTACTTCTTGCCGTCGATGCGATCGACGCGATCGAGGGTATCAAACACCGCGTCAAATAGATTCGTTTCTGCGAAGCCCGGCATGCGCAACTGGTTCAGCGCTCCGTAGACGGCAGTCTTGTCCTGCGTAAAATCGGCCAGGATGTACGGCTTCATGTCATAGGAAATCACAGCCACCCAGTCGTCTTTCTTCAGGGTGCGGGCGAACGCGTAGGATGCGTTGAGGGCGTCGACCATGAAGGAATAATTCGTGGAGGCGAATTCCACCAGCAGCACGGCGGTAATCGGCGCGTCACCGTTTTGGACAAAGTTTGTGACTTTTTGTTCCTGGCCGTCCTCGAAGATCTTGAAATTTTCTTTGTTGAGGCCGGGGACGAATTGGCCGTCCTTGGTGGTGACTTGCACGTCGAGGTTGACTACTGGCACGTCGACTTTGATCGAATAGTCGGGCATGCCAGGGATTTTCTTAGGCTTCTCTGGTGGTGGCTCGGGCGGCTCTTCTTTCTTTTTCGGGATGGCATAGGGCCCAGCATCGCCCTGCGGCCCCCCGGCGGCGGGCGGTGTGTCCTGTTGGTTGGGGTTAGCAGGGGCCGGTG
Source organism: uncultured Acidobacteriota bacterium (assembly GCA_963799305.1). GTDB lineage: Bacteria > Acidobacteriota > Terriglobia > Terriglobales > Acidobacteriaceae > Acidiflorens. The sequence continues at coordinate 807,217 of CAWCWX010000015.1, forward strand.
GCTGTTGCGAAGTGTCCTGGGCGCTGGCCAGAATCCGGGCACTGGCCGCGAAAAGGAAAGCTAGAGCTAATATGGTCAGTCCTTTACGGAGACGCGCAAAGCGGGGGCCAGACTCACGGAAGACATCTAAAAACATGGGAATCCTCGAAAAAATCCTGTGCTAGTATAGATGCAAGAACTCCGCAGTTGGTAATTTTGCGGGCCTTTACGAAGACCTCCTCTGCTGGCAAGACAACCGATAAGACGCGGAGTCTAATGCAATAGGCGTTTTTTGCCTCCGGGGCTAACCATGGGGAAAGTTGTACGCGCAGTTGCAGCCCTTTTGTGTCTCACGTGTTCCGCCTGGGTCACAGCACAAGAAAAAACCGCAATCATTCCACTCGACCAGATTCATGCAGGTATGCGGGGTACCGCGTACACCGTGTTTCAGGGCACCAAGCCGGAAGCGATGGACGTGGAAGTTCTAGGCGTGCTGCGAAACATCAACGGCGCCAAGGGCGACATCATCCTGGTAAGGCTGCATGGTACGAAGCCGGAGTACACGGGCGTCGTTGCGGGCATGAGCGGCAGCCCGGTTTATTTCGACGGTAAATTGGCTGGCGCACTGGCCTTCCGCATTGGAGAGTTCTCCAAGGAACCGATTGCCGGTGTAACTCCGATCGAGAGGATGCTGGAAATTGATGCGATCGACCAGCGGCCCGCGCCGGGTCCGGCGCCAGCCAGTACCACTGGATCGAACGCGACGGCTCGAACCGCAAGTCCGGGCGATAACTCTGCCTCGCCGATTCAAAGTTACAGCAACTATCTGAAGCCGATTGAAACGCCTCTGGTGTTCTCAGGATTCTCAGAAGAGACGCTGCGTCTCTACGCGCCGCAATTCGCCGCCGCGGGAATCGTGCCGGTGATGGGGGTTGGTTCTTCGAGCGATGAGAAACAGCCGGAGCCGATTGAGCCCGGGTCCGCCGTAAGCGCGGTTCTGGTACGCGGTGACATGGATATCGCCGCCACCTGCACGGTTACGTATATCGATCCGAAACGCCTGCTGGCCTGCGGACATCCGTTGATGCAGTTCGGACAAGTCGATCTGCCCATGACGAAAGCCACTGTGGTCGCTACGCTGGCCTCTCCCTTGAACGCGTTCAAGATCGTCAACACCACCGAGACGATCGGAGCGTTCGTGCAGGATCGCCACAATGGGATCCTCGGCGAGATGGGTAAAGAGCCGCAGATGATTCCGGTGACGGTTACGGTGCGTGGCGGTCCGGCGCCGAAAGAATTTCATTACGAGATCCTCAACAACGCAAAGCTCAGTCCGGTCGCGATGATGGCGACAGTGTTTAACGCGCTGCACGGTACCAACGAATACGGCGACGACATCACGTACCGCATGAATGGAGAGTTGAGCGTAAAGGGATATGCCGACGTTGCACTGAAGAATATGTTTGCCCCGCTCGACGGGGGACAGCCGGCGGCGGCGCAGGCCGCAGCCACGATAGGCGATCGCTTTGGACGCATCTACGACAACCCTTATGACGCTCCCGAGATTCAGGGCGTCAAGCTGGATTTCGATCTGGTGCGGGAGCGGCGTTCGGCGCGGCTGGAAGCGTCGCGCACGGACGCGTCCGAAGCTCGCCCGGGCGATCAGATCATGGTTGAGACCGTGCTGCGGCCCTATCGCGGAGAACGGGTGGTACGTCAGATTCCGATCCGGATTCCGACCTCAGCCTCAAAAGGAGTGTTACGCATCCTGGTGAGCGACGGAGAAACACTCGACCGCATGCGCCGCAGTATGCCGCTGGCGAATCGCAAACTAGGACTGGCGTCGACCATCGCATTGCTCAACCGGGAGCACTCGAACAACCGGGTATATGTTTCGCTTTTCGAATCCGATCCCGAAGCCATGGTTGCCGACAAAGTCATGCCGACTCTGCCGCTTTCCGTAATGAATGTGATGGACAACATGCGCGGCACGCAGGAAATGGTCGTGCTGAACGAGTCGTCGGTGAATGAGTCTTCGACCGAACCCCTGGACTACGTGGTGTCGGGCGCGCAAATGCTGACGGTGCATGTGAAATAAGAAGCGCCGGTGCGCGTCGGCAGTGGGGCCACTTCCGCCGTCCGCAGGCGCGGGCAGGGTGCCCGCGCGACAGCCACCGAGGTGGCGGCGCTACAATCAGGGTGCATGCTGCCTTTGTCTTTCCGCTCCATCTTTCTGAATCGAGGTTTTAATTTGGCTCGTAAGGTCGCCGCTCTGTATTTTTTCTTTACACTTTTTTCCACTCTCGCCTTCGCCGAAGGCACCCGCACCTGGGAACAATCCAAGTTTGACGATCTGGTAAAAGGAACGCCGAAGGGCGTGGCGCTGCGCAGCAATGGCGGGCTGGAACTCGCTCCCGCTTTCAAGACGCTGGCCACGCTTCCTTCTACCTATGTGTGGGCGATCGCGTCCGATGCGGCAGGGAATGTCTATGCTGCTGCGGGTTCGCCGGCGCGGGTGTATCGCATCACACCCGACGGACAGAGTACGACCATCTTTGAACCGCAGGAACTTCAAGTGCAGTCGCTGCTGGTCGACAAAAGCGGCATCATTTACGCGGCCACGGCTCCCGATGGCAAGGTGTATCGCATTGCGGCGAAGGCATCGCCGAGTAGCGGCAAAGGGGATGCGCAAGCGGCGCCTTCCTGGAGTGCCACTCCCTATTTCGATCCGGGAACGAAGTACATCTGGGACATCGTGCTCGATAGCGCGGGCAACCTGTATGTGGCGACCGGGGATCATGGAGAGATCTACAAAGTCACGTCCAGCGGACAGCACTCGCTTTTTTTCAAGAGCGACGAAGTTCACATCCGCGTGCTCGCGGTTGATCCCAAGGGCAATGTAATTGCCGGCTCCGACGGCAGCGGGCTGATCTATCGCATCGCGCCCAGCGGCGAAGCGTTTGTGCTGTACAGCGCTCCGAAAAAAGAAATCACTTCGCTCGCCATTGACGGCGCGGGCAATATTTATGCCGCGGGAGCGGGGGAGAAGCGCGCGGGTTCTGGTGGCGGGGCAGCGGCCGCTATCATCGCGAACATGATGAATAATCCTGCGCCCAGTCAGCCCGCAACGGCCGCGTCGCCGCAGATCACGATGGGCGCTGCTTCGGGGGCGTCTGGAGCCTCGGCGTTCCCTGTGCCCGGCTTGGGCGCATCAGGCGGATCGGAAATCTATCGCATCGCTCCCGACGGCTCGCCCATGCGGATGTGGACTTCGCGCGAGGATCTGGTGTATGCATTGGGCTTCGATCAGCACGGGCGCCTGCTCGCCGGCACCGGCAATCGCGGACACATCTTTTCCATCAATGGCGTGGACGATTTCACCGACCTGGTAAAAGCGGGCGGGAGCCAGATCACGGCTTTCGCCAACGCGAACGGCGGTGGACTGTACGTTTCGAGCAGCAATCTGGGCAAGATTTTTCTGCTGGGCCCAGGTCCGGCAATGGATGGCACCTACGAAAGCGACGTCTACGACGCGCACATATTTTCACGCTGGGGACGCGCCGGCGTGCGCTTCATCGGCAAAGCGGAACTGTTCGCGCGTAGCGGAAACGTGGATAATCCCGACCGCAACTGGAGTCCGTGGGCGGCGGTCGATCTTGCGAACGGTGCCGAACTCAAAGTGCCGCCGGCGCGCTTTGTGCAATGGAAGGCGGTGCTGCATGCGAGCAATCCCGAGCCCCGCGTTGATTCGGTGGAGGTCTACTATCTGCCCAAGAACGTCGCTCCCCAGGTGGACGATATAACGGTGCAACTGGGATATCGGTACCAGGTGGTTCCGCATGTAACCGGAACCAACGCGCCGACGCCGGGGCAGCCACAATTCGATCCTCCGCCGCCTAACGTGAAAGATAGGGATTCGATTGGAATCCGCTGGTCGGCCCACGATGACAATGACGATCAACTGGAATATTCGCTGTACTACCGGGGCGACGGGGAAACACGCTGGCTGCTGCTGAAGAATAATCTCAGCGATCGTTACTATTCTTTCGACGCCAGCCTGCTGCCTGACGGCGGCTATACCGCCAGGGTCGAGGCTTCGGATGCGCCCTCACACTCTCCGGGCGAGGCGCTCAGCGCGCAACGCGAGAGCGCCCGCTTCGAGGTGGACTCGACGCCTCCTGCCATTACAGGACTGAGTGCGACTGTCGAAGGCAATCAACTTCGCGTAACCTTTCGCGCCAGCGATTCGTTCTCCTCGATCAAGCGGGCCGAATATTCTCTCGATGCCGGGGACTGGCAATTTGTCGAGCCGTCAGGACAGTTGTCGGATTCGAAAACGGAGGACTATAACTTTCGCGTGCCGCTCACCACAGCTGTCCCGGCGGGAGGGATACCGATGTCGACGGATCACGTCATCGTGGTGCGCGCTTATGACCGCTTCGACAATCTGGCGACGGCGAAGGTCGTGATTCGCGGGAAGTAGCAGCTGGAAAAGCGTTCCGGCGCAACGTAGTTTGTCCTGAGCCTCGGAGTGGCCTGCCCCTTCACGTGTAATCGCGGTCTCAGCGCTCTTTATTTTTATTCTCCGCGAGCCGCGCTTTCACAATCTTTTTCACCAAAGAAGCGGGCAGAGGCTTGTCGGCCGGGAAGCGAATCGTGCCCTTGGAAAGGGTGTAGTGCCTGAGGTCGTTCTCAAACGCCTTGATCACAGCCTTGCTTCCAGGGAACAAACTGCAATGGTTCGCAAACGCGGCGTAGAACACGAGCGATCCTTTGTACTTGAAACTTGGGATGCCATAGCTGATGGCTTCAGTGGCCTCCGCGGGGACGACCGATCGAATCGTCGCGCGCATCTTGTTCAAGGTGGTGCGAGCAGGTTCGGGGACGGCGGCGAGATAGGTGTCTACGGCTTTGGTGGTGGTGGGCTCTGGAGAAGAGGAACTTGATTTTTTCATCGGCGTAAATCCTACACGTCACTGAGAGTACTGCCGCGACCTGTGTTTGAGCACCCGGCGGCGCGGTGAATGATATAACTCCTTGGACAATCTTTCAAAGGACAAAGGGTTGATGGCCGCTATGCGACAGATCGTTCGCGGTAGGTTCGTCACAGTACTGCTCGTCGGCATAGCGGTGGAATTTTCCGCCGCCGCAGGGCGCCCCTACTCCGCTCAGGATCCTGTGAACGGGGAGGTTCCGAAACCAGTTTCCAGGTCGCTTGCCGGTGTTGCGGTAGTCAAGCGCGACAAGAACCTGGCGCAGCGCGACTGGGTGGTCTTCGGCGGGGAAGAGAACAATCATTACTCGACGCTTTCCCAGATCAATCGCGGCAACGTGAAGAAGCTGGCTGTCGCATGGACATTCGACTCGCAGGAAACAGGCGGGTTGCAGACCAGTCCGATTGAAGTGGAGGGCGTGTTGTACGGGATCACGCCGACGCAGAAAATAATTGCTCTGGATGCGGCTACTGGAAAGTTATTTTGGAAATTCGATTCGGGGATCGAAGGCACGCAGCCGGACCGCGGCCTCGCCTATTGGACCGATGGCAAAGAGAAACGGATTCTGGCCGGGGTGATGAATTTTGTTTATGCGCTGGACGCGGTCACCGGTGTGCCAATCGCGAGTTTCGGAAAACAGGGGCGCATCGATCTACGGGAAGGGTTGGGGCGCGAGCCCGCCAGCGAGCAGTCGATTTCGATGACGAGTCCGGGAGTGGTGTACAAGGATTTGCTCATTGTGGGCGGACGGAATCCGGAAACGCTGCCGGCGCCGCCCGGCGATATTCGCGCTTTCGATGTGCGCACGGGAAAGTTGCGATGGGCGTTTCATACCATCCCGCGTCCGGGAGAATTCGGCTACGACACATGGCCCAAGAACGCCTGGAAAACAAGCGGCGCTACCAACAACTGGGCGGGGATGACTGTCGATCCTGTGCGCGGGATAGTGTACGTTCCGACCGGTTCGGCGGCATTTGATTTTTACGGAGGCGATCGCTCGGGCGACAATCTGTTTGCCAACTCGCTGATTGCGCTTAACGCGGAAACTGGTCAGCGGATCTGGCATTTTCAGGCGGTGCGGCACGATATCTGGGACCGTGATTTTCCGGCTGCGCCGGTTCTCCTGACGGTGAAGCGCGACGGCAAATTGGTGGACGCGGTGGCGCAAACGTCCAAGCAGGGCTTTGTGTTTGTCTTTGATCGCGCGAATGGGAAGCCGCTTTTTCCAATCGAGTATCACAAGGTTCCAGCGAGCAACGTTCCTGGCGAACAGGCGGCAACAGAACAGCCTCTTCCTACTTTGCCCGCGCCTTATTCGCGTCAGCGGCTCACCGAGGGAATGCTTACCAATCGAACGCCGGAGATCCATCAATGGGCGCTCGATCAGTTCCGGCGGTTCCGCAGCGAGGGACAGTTCGTTCCTTTCAGCGTTGGAAAGGACACGGTGGTTTTTCCCGGCTTCGATGGCGGCGCAGAGTGGGGCGGTCCGGCCGTCGACGTCGAGACGGGGATTATTTATGTAAATGCCAACGATCTTGCGTGGACCGGTGCGCTGGCGCCAAACACCGGCGAAAACAGTCCCCGGGGAATTTATCTGAGCCAATGCGGCGTTTGCCACGGCGAGAACATGACGGGCTCGCCTCCCACGATCCCTTCGTTAGTCGGCGTGGGCGATCGCTTGTCGGCGGAGCAGATTGCGGGCACGGTCAGGAATGGAAAAGGACGGATGCCGGGATTTCCTGATCTGGTGGACGAGCAGATGTCCGCGCTGATTGATTTTTTGAGGAGCGGTGAGAACAAAGAACTCAGCAGCACGAGCGTTGCGGCGGAGACGATGAAATATCGCTTCACCGGCTATCACAGGTTCCTGGATCCGGAGGGGTATCCGGTGGTCGAGCCGCCCTGGGGCACACTCAACGCGATCGATCTCAACACCGGTAAATATCTCTGGAAGATTCCGCTGGGCGAGTATCCCGCCCTGGCCGCACAGGGATTGCACGACACGGGTACGGAGAATTACGGTGGGCCGATCGTGACAGCAGGAGGATTGCTCTTTATCGGGGCCACCAATTTTGATAAGAAATTTCGTGCCTTCGATAAATCGACTGGCGAATTGCTCTGGGAGACAACTCTGCCGTTTTCCGGCAACGCGACTCCCATTACTTATGAAGTGAATGGGCGCCAGTTTGTAGTCATTGCAGCAGGGGGAGGGAAGGATCCCGGATCTCCATCCGGCGGAATGTACGCGGCGTTCGCGCTGCCGACAAAGTAGGTTGTCGACAGCGTCAGGGGCTAAAGGCCGCTTCTTTATTGGTTCTGGGCGGCACGACTGAAGTCGTGCCCTCCCAAAACCGATTGACTTTCGACCAACAGTTAGCGCAGGCCGCCCGAGGCCAGCAGCGTTTCGCCGGTCAGCCAACCCGCGTCGCCCGACGCCAGAAAAACCGCGACCGGTGAAATGTCAGAAGTTTGCGCGATTCGTCCCAGGGGGGTCTGTTGTTCCGTGCCCTTCTGGAAGTCGCTGCCGATGAATCCAGCAGCCGTGGCGCCCTCGGTCTCCACCATTCCCGGATTGATCGAGTTTACGCGAATTTTCTTCGGCCCCAATTCTTTCGCCAGGGTACGGGTTACGGCGTCCACGGCGCCTTTTGTGGCGGTATAGACAGCGGAGTTGGGTGGCGTGATGGTACTCACCACCGAGCCGATGTTGATCACGCTGCCGCCTTCCGCGCCGAAATACTTCGCCGCTTCCTGAGTGGCGAGAATGAGTCCAAGCACATTTGTATCGAACATGCGATGGAACTGTTGTTCGGTGATTTGGTCAAGGGGAGCAAATTCGTAGACGCCCGCGTTGTTGACGAGCACATCCAGTCGCCCGAACGCTTTCCTGGTTTCCGCAAACAGTTTCTGCACGTCCTCCGCCTTGGCTACATCGCCTTGAACGGCGATGGCTTTGCCGCCCGCGGCCTTGATTTCCGAGACTACGCGCTCCGCGCCGTCTTTGCTGGAGGAATAGTTCACGACGACTGACGCGCCCTCCGCGGCCAGACTCTTGGCAATCCCTGCGCCAATGCCTTTTGAAGCGCCGGTGACCACCGCCACACGATTCGACAGCTTACCCATAATGCCTCCATTCAAATTGTGGTTATCCGAAAACATTTCGATAACCATCTAATTGATGATGGCAGTCCCGAAAGGATTCAAACCGCAGACTAGATCCTGCCGAGGTGGTCCAGATAGGCCTGGAGGATGCCGCGCTGTACCGTGAAATTGGCGAACTTGCCCTGGTGGGCAATCCGGATGAGTCCGGCAGTCTCCAGTTCTTTCGCGTGATGCGAAAGCGTGGCTGCGGTGACGGGCTGTTTCGCCCGGACTTCCGTGCACGCAATGCATTTCCCCGAAGCGATCTGCCGGAATATCTTGTAGCGGCGCGGATCGGCGAGCGCGCGCGAGATCAGGACGATCTGCCGGTCGGTCAGGCGAACTTGCCGGGTAGCTTTCATGTAGCAATTATTGCAGGTTTCGGAAAGACTGCTGAAGCAGCGGCGTTCGTCAAGCTTTTCAAATCAACTTCATCTGCTTCGGCTCGACCGCGGTAATCCGGACGCGTTCGACCTTACGGTCGGTGGAATCGAGGACCTCGAACTTGAGCGTGTCGTCCTCGACGATCTCGCCCTTTTTTGGAATGCGCCCGGCGAGTTCGCTGACTAAACCGGCAATGGTGGCAGATTCCCGCCCTTCGGGTCGAACGCCAAAGAGTTCGTCGAGCAGGTCGACGTCGAGGTTTCCCGGAACCACGTAAGAGTGGTCATTTTCGCGGACGACTTGCGCCTTCTCGTGCTCGTCGCCGATTTCGCCAACGATTTCTTCCACCAGATCTTCGATCGTCACCAGGCCAGCGACGCCGCCGTATTCGTCGACGACAATCGCCATGCGTACGTTGCTGCGCTGCATCTCGCGCAGCAGGTCACTCACCAATTTGCTCTCGGGCACAAAGTAAACATCGCGGCGCATCAGCGTATCGACGGTGCGCGCCTGGGCTTCGGAGTCAGGGACTTGAAGAATGTCCTGGGTGTGAAGGATTCCCTTGATGTTGTGGATCGAACCTTCGTACACGGGAATCCGCGAGTAGGGTTTGGCTTTGAGCAACTCGATCACGTGTTCGACGGTCGTGTTGACGGGGACAGCGACCATCTCGGGCCGCGGCTTCATGGCGTCGCGCACGATCTTACCGCTGAACTCGACGACCGACTGGATCAGGTCGCGGTCGCCTTCCTGGAGAATGCCTTCTTCCTGACCGGCTTCGATCAGGGCGTCGACCGCTTCCGCTGGGCTTTCGGGAGCGGCGTCTCCGTGTTCGCGCGTCAGGGCCGCAATCGATTGGCAGAAGCCCAACACCAACGTGATTGGTAACACCAGATAGATCAGCAGACGCAGGGGCAGAGCAAAATGGGTGAGCCAACGTCCATTGCCGCGGGAGAAAAACACAAACGGCAACAGCCGGTTGAAGATGATGATGATCAGTACCAGGCTCAGCAGGGCCTCCATCACTTCGTAGAAACCCCACCCGCGATCGCGAAAGACGGTGTAGCTCACAATCATGGCGATGGACGCTGTCAGGAGTTGCTTCAAAATGGCCATGGAGAGCGCCGCGCGCTCTCGGCCCATGCCGAGGCGCGGCTCCACGACCTGCTCGAAGGAATCAATATTGTCCTGGAATTCGCGGGAAAGAAATTTGCCGATCTCCTGATACACGCGGTCGACATAGGAGACGAGCGTGAGCAACGCGATCAGGAAAGCGAGACCGAGTCCGGCGCCGATCATGGGCGTCTCCGGAGGCGTGGAGTGGCGGTCCGCTCGATGAGGCCGATGGGCAAGCGGAACTCCCGTCGCAGTTTCTGTTCCCGGCGCGCCATTCTTCCGTGGTCGCGCTCGTGATCATAACCACGTAGATGCAGGATGCCATGCAGAACCAGTATTTTGATCTCTTCGGCGGCGGTGTGCCCTAGCGCGCGCGCATTGTGTGTGGCGATCTCCGCCGAGATCGCGATGTCACCAGCGTAGGGCGGTTTCACGTCCGGCAGGGCGGGGAAGGACAAGACATCGGTAGGCTGATCCTTGCCGCGGAAGCGGCGATTGAGGTCCTGGAGTTCGTGGTTTGAGGTGACAAGAACGTTCACTGCTCCCCGCAGGCCGGCGGCGCGACAGGCTCGAGTCACAAAACGGTCCAGTGCCAGCGGAGTAAGTCCAACAACGCGTTTTTGCAGAATGACCAAGGCGATCCAGGAAGCGGCGCGGCGATCCGGCAAAGGCCATCACCTCAGGCTAAGAATCAAGTGCACACAATACATCCAAATAATAACGAGGGGCCGTGACGGCTCCCTCGCTGACGAACTCGAACTGGTTACTCGCGCGCTCGGGGCTCGACTGCCTGCGGCCCCTCAGGCGGCGCAACTCGACTCTCCGCAACTGCACTCTCGCTCTTGCCGTTGTTTCCGTTCGCCGTTGCCTTCGCCTCTGGCGCGGCGGGTTTGGTTTCCAGCAGCGACATTTGAGGTCCCGCCTGCCGCGTTTTGAATTCGTCGTAGGCGCGAATGATCCGTTGCACCAGATGGTGACGCACGACGTCGCTCTCATCGAAGTGCACGAACGCGAGACCGTTTACATCCTTGAGAATATCGATGGCTTCGAGCAGGCCGCTACGGCGGGCGCTGGGCAAATCGATCTGCGTGACGTCGCCGGTGATGACCGCCTTGGAACCGAACCCCAGGCGAGTGACGAACATTTTCATCTGTTCCGAGGTCGTGTTCTGCGCCTCGTCCAGGATGACGAAGGAATCGTTCAGGGTGCGGCCCCGCATGAAAGCGATGGGCGCGATCTCAATGACATTTTTTTCGAGATAGCGCTCCACCCGCTCGGGATCCATCATGTCGAACAAAGCGTCGTACAGCGGACGCAGGTACGGATCGATTTTTTCCTGCAAAGTTCCTGGCAGAAATCCGAGACGCTCGCCGGCTTCCACCGCCGGACGCGCCAGAATAATGCGATTCACCTGCTTGTTCAGCAGCGCGGAAATGGCCATGGCGACTGCGAGATAGGTTTTGCCGGTTCCGGCCGGGCCCACGCCAAAGACCATGTCGTGACGTTCAATGGCTTCCAGATAGCGGCGTTGGTTCGGACTCTTCGGCTGAACCGTCTTGCGGCCAAAGGAACGCTGGCGGCCAGCTTCGGCGAGTCCGCGCAGGGTGACGTTGGGGTCGCCGACGAACACGCGCAGCATACTGTTGAGGTCGCCATTCTGAAACTGAAACCCGGTGCGATGCAGGTGGTCGTAGTCGGCAAAGAGTTGTTCGGCTCGGGCCACATCGCGGGGCGCGCCTTCGAGATCGATGTGATTGGCGCGCAGATCGATGTTGACGTTCAGACCGTCTTCGAGCACGTGCAGATTTTCATCGCGCGTGCCAAACAGGGTTACGAGGTTCGGGCTGATCTCAATACTTTTCTTCATTCAGGGTAGTTGCGCCGCCTCCTGCAGCTTGGCCGCTCGCTTTTGGATGTGCGTTACCGGTGTCAGGTCGATCGATGCCGCAGATTTTTGCAAGCAAAGGATTTTCTTTGAAGTAACACTGACCGGAGCGCGCGCCAACCGGGCGCGGATGCACGTCATTTGATTTAAGCCTAGCGCGGGCGAGCTGGGGAGTCAATGGGAGGTGAAACGAGCTTCTTTTCGGAACAGAAGTGTAGATTCCGGCGGGCGAGTAGAGCGGAGCGCCTCCCCCAGTTGCTCCAGCTCTACCGCCAACCTTTCAGCGGGCCATTGCTTTCGACGACCGCGAAGTTACTCTTTTTCCGACGCTGCCGGTAGCTAGAATCCCCGGATTTCCGCCCGCACTGGTGACGACAGTGTCGATCTCGTTACCACTTTGCACTACGACAAAACTTGTCGTTACCGTCGGCCTGCCGTCGGTGAAGTTGATGGTGAAAGTGCCGGTGCAATCATGGCTGACCACGTAAGTGCCGGAGGCAGGAGCGTGAGTAAAGTCGGCGACGACTTGACCGCTAATCGTTACCGTGTCGATTTGCGTGAAATTGCCATTCCCGTCGAATTGAGCCATGGCGACGCCGACCTGAGGCCCAGTCGGGCCTTGACCCCCCAACTTGGTGCCTTGCACCGTAAATCCATAAGCGCCATGGAGCAAACGGTTGTTGCATGCAGCAAACGTGCTTGACACGCCTCCAAACATCAAGACGCCAAACGTGAGCAGCGCAAGCACGATGGACCTTGTCGTTAGCTTTTTCATAATTCCTCCTGATTTGCCCTCTTTGCCTTCCTTGCCGTCCGTTGCCGGCAGCCTGCGGAAAGCTGTCAGGCATCTGCGCTTGTTTAACCGGCGGAGGGTTTCCGGTCAATTGACCGCCCATGATCCCTTCCTGACTTGCTAAGAGAAAGCTGTGGAAGGAGTTATTGGGTTCCCTGAACGGGATTCCTGGGGTAAAATGACATCCCCCGGGACAGAAATTATGAATTTGCCCTCCACCCGTGGCCGCCGGCTTCAGACTGGACTCTTTGAAATCGACCTCGAGTCCTCCGAAGTGCATAAGAATGGGCGGAGACTGCGTCTACAAGAGCAACCCTTCCGAGTGCTGGCGATGTTGCTGGAACAGCCCGGGGCGTTAGTGACCCGGGAAGATCTACAGGCAAGAGTTTGGCCAGCCGATACTTACGTCGGTTTCGACGAAGGCTTGAATACCGCGATCCGAAAATTGCGGATTGCCTTTGACGACTCGGCCGACAATCCACGATTCATTGAAACCATTCCAAGGCGCGGGTATCGCTTCATCGCGCCCGTGGTGGAAACTTCGGAACCGCCCCCGACCTACCAAGATTCCGCGAAAGCCGAGCCAGGGCAGGGCTTGCCCAGTCCGACCGCTGCGACCACCACGAATCGGCGACGGCGGTTGAGGTTGGCCGTTTCTTTTTCCGTAGGTCTGGTTTTGATTCTAGCCAGCCTTGTCTATGTAGCTCGCTCGCGTCCCGCTGCCCACCCTGCCGCCGTCAAACGGGCCATGCTGGCGATCTTGCCATTCGAGAACTTGAGCAACGATCCAACTCAGGAATACTTCAGCGACGGCGTGACCGAAGAGACGATCACTGACCTCGGCCAGTTGAATCCGGAAAAACTGGGCGTGATCGCTCGGACTTCGGCCATGACGTACAAGCACACCGATAAGACAGTCAGCCAGATCGGGCAAGAACTCCATGTCGACTACATCCTGGAAGGTAGCGTTCGACGTGAAGGTAAGAGGATTCGCATCAGTGCGCAGCTCATACGTGTGAGCGACCAAACTCATCTCTGGGCAGAAAACTATGACCGGGAGCTGAAGGATGTGATCCAGGTGCAAAACGAGATCGGCCTGGCAATCGCGGAACAGGTGCAGGCGAATCTCTCGCCGCAACGGCAAATGCAGCTCGCTGAAATGCGGACGGTAGATCCCGAGGCACACGATCTGTATTTGAAGGGCCGTTTCTACTGGAATCAAAGAACTCCTGTCGCGATCAAGAAGAGCATTGAACTGTTTCGCGAGGCAACGGTCAAGGATCCGAACTTTGCTTTGGCCTATTCCGGCCTGGCCGACGCCTATAACATCAGCAACATTCTGGGCGCCTACACGCCCAAGGAGAGCTTCCCGGAAGCCAGGGCCGCAGCCATGAAAGCGATCAGCCTGGACCCTACGCTCGCGGAAGCGCACGCCGCCCTGGGTATGGAGAAATCGCACTACGAATTTGATTTTCCCGGGGCGGAAAAAGAATTCCTGACTGCCCTCAGGCTCAATCCCAACTCCGCCTATGCCCACCTGTTCTATTCCAATTGCTACCTCATGCCCATGGGACGAACCGCGGAAGCGATCGCGGAAAACCAGAAAGCGGTCGCGCTGGATCCCCTGTCGCTGCCGATCAACAATTTTCTCGGCGTCTCGTATTACTTCGCGGGGGACTACGACAGGTCGTATCGCCAATTCCAACACACCATCGCGATGGATCCGAGTTTTCCGCTTGCCCATGAATACTTCTCCGCTTTGCTGATGATGATGGGAAGGTTCGACGAAGCAATAAGGGAACATGAAAAGAGCGAGATGTTAACGGGTTCCAGCCCGGAAGCCGCAACCGCGGAGGCTGCAACCATGGAACGGGCATATAAAGCGGGCGGGGAGCGTGGATTCTGGCAAAAACATCTGGAACTTGATCTGAAAGTGGCGGGACCGGGCGCCTATGGCGTCGTCGCCGGAGACTATGCCCTGGTGGGAGAAAAGGACAAGGCATTTGAATTTCTGGAGAAGGCTCGCGCACAAAAGGAAGGCGGAGACATTTCCCTGTTGAAGTGCGATCCTACGTTCAAGGATTTACGTGGCGATCCCAGGTTCTCCGATATGTTGCGGCGATTAGGATTGCCGGAATAAGAAAGTAGAGGCGCGGTCGAGTTTGAGCGGCCCAGGACCTGCTTTCGGTAGACGGAGGAAAGCAGATCCTGGGCTTCGCTCGAGGGGACCGTTCATCCAGAGGGATGACCGGCAAAACGTCGTGCCTGCTATGCAATCCTCTCCACGGTGGCGTGTCCGGGCTTGGGATACATTTGCCCGATCATTTGTTCGTCGAGTTTGGAGAGGTGTGTGTTGTTAGGCGTGCCCTTGCCGTCGGTGAACAGCGATCCATCGAACTGATACAGCATGATCGACTTCTTGTCGAAGCGCGTCGCGCTGATTCCATTCGGCGAATACTTTTGCAGGATGTTCTGGTCGATGTCGTCCTTACTCCAGTAGTTCGGCGGACCGGAGAACGTCTCGTACACCTTATTAACGTCCCATTTCAGGTGTTCGGTGGGCGACTGATGTTCGTGGATGCATCCGAGCGCATGCCCGAACTCATGCACGACCACCCGCTCATATTCCTGCTCGTCGGTGTCGTCAGTGAGCCAGCCGAAATTCATGGTTGGCTGGTATTGCGGGAAGTAGTCGGTGATCAGGCAGTCGGTGCCAATGGCCGACCACGATCCGGGGTCTGCCTGAAACGAGATGCGGATCTCGGCATCGGGATCATCTCCAAAATTGAGTTGGACATTGGCGTAGTCCTCCCATTTGCGGGCGTTGTCCATCACCTTCTGGCGTTGCACTTCGTCGCCATCGAGGAATCGGCAGCGCAGAGTGTGGCCGTTGTCCCATTGCTTCTGGACGATAATCGCCATCCTCGCGACGGTGATGGGATGGTTCGCGTCCAGTTCTCCCAGGCTCTCTCCAATTTTGGCCACGTGCAGGCCAAAAGCAGCTCGCGGCGAGACGTCCCTCGTCGTGAGGCCCGACTTCGCTTGCAAAGCGGCTGCATAACGTGAAACTGCGGCCCGCTGCGCCATGGAGCGCGCCGGCGCGTAGCCCTCGGGAATGACCCGATCGAAACAGATACGGCGTACTTCTTTCTTGCCTGATTTTTCTGACATGGTGCCTCCAAAGAAATACCCAAGGTAAATGAGAGACGTTTGGGGCCCGGACGTTCTGAAGGGAAGTGGCAGCGCGAAAGGGAAGATCGTGCGCCTGGGGAACTAACGAAATTGTTACGCCGCAATACTCAGCATGTCAAGCGAAGAGGTAGTCGTGGACGTATCGGCGAAATTCGTGACCCGAGTGGTTCAGGTTCGAGCGCCGGTCCGCAGAATAATCCCGTCGGGGATACCCAACTCCAGCGCGATGGTTACCAGAGTAACCACGGGTATGTGGAGAGTCACCTCAACATAACGCGTAGAAACTCTTATGATGCAGGAGTGCCTCTGCGCCCAATTTCGTTTCTGGTCTGCGGGATCGCGCTGGTGCTGGCTTTTGCCTTAGCGCCGGTAGTGTTTCCCAATCCGTTTTTCCGGACCGCGATGGGCAATCTGATCCCCATTCTTATCGGCACGGCGACACTCATACTCTCCACCCGGAACGCTCTGGACAGCCGCGGCCATACGCGGCTTTTCTGGGTTCTGATGACCTCAGGTCTGTTCATGTGGTGGCTCAATCAGTGCGGTTGGGTGTGGTATGAGGTCATTTACCGCCAGCGTGTGCCCGATGCGTTTTACGGGGACATCATTCTGTTCCTGCACCCGGTGCCGTTCATGGCGGCGGTCGCGATTCGTCCGCAGAAGGCGCACGAGAGCGAAGGCATTCTGCCCAGCGCGCTGAATGTGGTCATTCTTCTGGTGTGGGGGATCGTGGTGTACGCCTACGCGGTTTTTCCGGACGAGTATCTGGTCCGGAATGTGCCGGTATTCAGCCTGCGGTGGGATCTGCTGTACCTGGCCGAGTCGCTGATCGTGATTGCGGTTTCGGGCTGGTCCTATCTGACCAGTACCGGAGCGTGGCGAACGCTGTATCGCGCCATTCTGCTGGCCAGCGCCATGTATGCCATGGCCTCGGAAGCGATCAACATCGCAATTTCTCGCGGGACCTACTCTACGGGCGGGCTGGCCGATATTCCCTTTGTGATTGCGCTGCTTCTTTTTTTCTGGGTTGCATTAAGTGGACGACGCTGTTTGCAGGAAGCCCAGACGACGCCTTCGGAATCGGCCGCGACGGGGCTGTTCGCTCCGATGCTGGCCAAAGTGGCGCTGCTTTCGCTCCCCGTCATGGGTTATTGGGCGCTCTTTATGGGGTCGGAATCAACCTACTTGCGGCAGGTCAGATTCGGCGTTGCCATGGGAGGAGTAGCGCTCCTCGCTTTTTTTGTTTTTCTCAAACAGCATCTGCTCGATCGCCGATTGGTGCAATTGCTTCTGCATTCTCGCAGCAGTTACGACAATCTGCAGCGGCTCCAGGGAAGAGTGGTGCAGCAGGCGAAACTTGCGTCGCTCGGCGAATTGGTGGCGCTGGCGGCGAGCGAACTGGAGTATCCCCTGACCACAGTTCTGGACAGTTCCGAACGCCTGGCGGCCAGCAGTAACCTGAGCCGCGACCAACTTTCCATTGCCCAGAAAATTGGCCAACAAGCGCGGCGCACCCGAGACCTGGTCAACGATCTGCTCAGTTTTGCGCAGCAGACCCCGGGCGAAAAGTCTCCACTCGAATTGAAGCCGCTGTTGCAACGCGCCGTCCAGATGGAAGGATTCAAACTTGAGAAGCGCAACATCAGTCTCACGGTGGAAAGCAACAGCGCGGTGCCGCGCGTCCTCGGCAACTCCAACCAGCTTTTGCAGGCGTTCCTCCAGGTGATCGAAAACGCGGTGGACGCCTTGCAGGAAGCGGGCGGTGGACGCTTGATCGTTTCTCTCCGGCACGAGGACAGCGAAGTGGTGATTGAATTCGCGGACACAGGTCCGGGCCTGCGCGAGCCGGAGCGCGTGTTTGATCCTTTCTACACCACGAAGCCCGTTGGCAAAGGAACAGGTCTTGGACTGAGCGCGACCTATGGCGTAGTGCAGGATCACAAAGGTCAGATCACCTGCTCCAATCGCGCACAGGGTGGCGCCGCGTTTGAGATCCGGCTGCCGGCTTTCAGGACTGCATCACCGGTGGTTGCAGGCGCGTAGAGGCACGTCTTACAATTGCTACTTGCGACGGCCTGTTCCTGGCCGAGCGCCTCACAACACAGCAATTCTACGTGGTGAGCCGGCGCAACAACCGGTTCAGTTCTGCTCGCTCGCGCGCTTGGAGTGGCGCCAGGAAGTTGTCTTGCGCGCGCCTGACGATTTCGCCCCCAGCCTTCACAAGTTCGCGTCCTTTTTCGGTCAGATGCACCGCGTAGGCGCGCCGGTCGGTAGGAGCTGGCCGGCGTTGGGCCAAGCCTTGTTTTTCCAGTTCGTCGATCAGATAAACCATCGAAGATTTGTCAATTTCCAGAATCTCGATCAGTTGTTGCTGGCTCAGTCCGCCGCGAGCGAACAGGAGTCCGAGGACGCCGAAATGGCCGACGCCCAGATTTAAGGGAAGGAGGGCTTCCGCCAGCGCGGAGCGCAAACGACGATGCGCACGTTGCAAAAGAAACCCGGCTTCCTGCGCCGCGACTTCCAGCGCTTCGCTGGCGGGTGATCGGGACGAAACCTTTTTCTTCACGAAGCCCAGTGTAAGGCCAAATAGTACCAGTTGACAATCATCTATAACTAGATTATCTCTGATGTGACTATCCCGGGAGGGACCTTCTGATGAAGCGCTATGCGCCGGTTTTCACTCTGGCTCTGCTGGCTCCATTCATCGCGGAGTTCTTATTTGGCGCCACGCCGATCAGCCGCATGGCAGGTTTTGTGTTCCTCGTGCTGCTATATGGAGGCGGTGCGGTGCTGATCCGCGAAATGGCACGACGCCGCAGCGCCACCGGCTGGGGGAGAATTGCCGTGCTGGGCGCAGCCTATGCCTTCATCGAAGAGGGATTGGCGGTGCAGTCGTTTTTCAATCCCGACCTGTTTCAGGCGGGCGCGCTCGGCGGCCGCGCCCTGGGCGTCAATTGGGTTTGGAGTGAATGGACTGTGGGCTACCACATCCTGTGGAGTCTGCTGCTTCCGATCCTGCTGACGGAATTACTCTTTCCCGCGCGCCGAACCGAAACCTGGCTGAAAAATGTAGGCGTGGCGGTGGCTGGAGTCAGTTTTGCGCTGGGCGTGGTGGTGGTTGGGATCGCCTTTCGGCGCACCATCGCGCCAACGTTCCGCGCCCCCATCGGGCATTTGCTGGCGACAGCGCTCGCGGCTATAGTGCTGGCGGCATTCGCCCTGGCTTGGCCTGCCTGGCCCGCTGCCCGCCCGCCATCGGAGCCGCAACGAAGCGCTCCTTCTCCCTGGCTGGTGGGACTGCTCATACTCGTCGCCACAACAGGATGGTTCGGGCTGTTCTTTCTGCCGCAATCCCTCAAAGGGGGAGCGTGGGCGCTGATTCCGATGTTGGCGGCCGCCGCTTTGGGAGGAGGGACGGCACTCGTGTTCAGGAAATGGTCCGCACCTGACCGGGGCTGGACCGACCTTCATAGTCTGGTGCTGATTCTTGGAGCCTTGCCGGTCACGATGCTATTTGGTTTCCTGGTCGTCACTGCGGGCAACAGGATGGACCAGATTGGACAGGCGATCGGATGCGCCGGGACCCTGGCGCTGCTCGTTTTTTTCGCCAATCATGTGCGGCGAAGGGAGTCGATCGCGTTTGTCGCTCGAACTGCGAGCCTCGAGACGATCGGTTTATCCTCCCGCTGAGACGATGGCATCGGCGACCCGGGCCGCGTCCACCGCGCAACGCACATCATGAGTGCGAATGATGTGCGCTCCCTTGAGAATGAGCGCGGTCTCGGTGGCCAATGTTCCGTACATGCGATGGTCGACCGGAGCGTCCTGGCCGTCGCGGGCCAGAGTCCGGCCGATAAAGGACTTTCTCGATGTTCCCGCTACCAGGGGATATCCCACCTGCTGCAATTCGGAAAAATGCGCGAGGAGAGGATAGTTTTCTTCGAATCTCTTACCGAAACCAAACCCCGGATCGAGAGCAAGGTGATCACGTTTGATCCCCGCAAGCTGAGCCGCCTCCGCCCACTGCCGCAAGTCGCGCTTGACCACCAGCAAAGGATCCCCGATCGGCGGGAGTGAACGCCATTCATCGGGACGTCCGCGACTATGCATGAGTATCGTTGCCACTTTGAGTTCCGCCAGTGTCTTCGGCATCTTCGGATCCCAGCGGAAGCCGCTGATGTCGTTTACGATTTCAGCGCCCGCGTCGACGGCGGCGCGGGCAACGCTCGCTTTATAGGTGTCCACGCTGACGATTGCGTCCGGGCGTCGCCGCTTTAGATCACGGATTACCGGCAGTACCCGCTTGCGCTCTTCCTCTTCCGATACGGGAGTTACCAGCGGCGGCTTGGGAGCGGCGCTGCTTTTCGCCGCTTCCTCCACCGGGGCAACACTGGCTCCTGGACGCGTCGATTCCCCGCCCACGTCAATGATCGTGGCACCCTCGTTCAGCAACTGCTCGGCGCGGGCAACGGCCTTGTCGGCGTCGACGTAGAGACCGCCGTCGGAGAAGGAATCGGGCGTGACATTGACGACGCCCATGATCAGGGTGCGGCGTCCGAGTTCGATCGTCCGGGTACCGAGATTCCAATGAAAAATGGCGCGCATCTGGTCGCTATTCTAGAACGTCATTCGAGAATGTCCCAGGATTTGCCGAATGTTAGAATCGTGACCATGGCGCGCTCGCGATTGGCATCGCATGGCTTACTGGTGGCGTTGTTGTTGTCGGGTGTGGCGCTGGCGGCTCCGCGCAAGTCTTTGCAGGATCGCATCGGCAACGTGCTGAGCTCGCCCGACCTGGCGCGCGGCTTCTGGGGTATCGAGGTAACCTCGCTCGCTTCAGGGCAAACGGTGTTTTCCCTGAACCCTGACAAACTTTTTACTCCCGCTTCGAACACCAAGCTCTTCACTACGGCCGCGGCGCTCGCGCTGATTGGTCCGGATTACAAATTCCGCACCACCGTGGAAACTGCCGCCTCGCTTGATCGCTATGGACGTCTCAACGGCGACCTGCTACTCATCGGCCATGGCGATCCCAACCTTTCCGGCCGTGAGTTGCCCTACGATGTGCGCACGCAACGCAACGACCATCCGATTCAAGCCTTGGAGACCCTGGCCGACGCGCTCGTGCAAAAGGGCGTGAAGTACGTGGACGGTGATATCGTCGCAGACGATTCGTACTTCGCGTTTGAACGCTATGGCGAGGGCTGGAGTCAGGACGACCTGGTGTGGGCGGATGGCGCGCCCGTTTCCGCGCTCACCATTAACGACAATGTTGTTTTTGTGAACATCATGCCGGCGGACCGGCCGGGCGAGAAGGCGTTTGTCAGCGTGACGCCGTTTGCCGACTACTATCGTCTCGACAACCGAATTGTTACGACTCCGGCGGGCACCCCACGAAAGTTTTTCGTCAACCGTGAACCGGGCTCTACCGTGCTCACGCTCTGGGGCAACATGCCGCTGGACGATCCCGGCGTCAACGAAGCGCTGGCGATCGAGGATCCTGCGGAATTCGCGGCAGCGCTGTTTCGCCAGTTACTGGAGAAGCGCGGCATTGTGGTTTACGGGCGCCAGCGCACTCATCACACCGAACTGGCCACGCTCTCGACATTCAGCGTAACGGCGGTCGCCCCTTCGCGCGGGGGCAGCGACGGGCAGGCCCGTCCGCTGAAGAGCGATCAGCCGATCGTGCTGGCCAGCTATGAATCCAAGCCGATGCTGGACGACATCCGGGTAGTGAATAAAGTCAGCCAGAACCTGCACGCCGAAATTCTGCTGCGCCTGCTGGGCCGCGAACGCGGTACCGCCGGAACCATCGAAGGCGGCCTGGAAGTGCTCCGTGGATTCCTCGACCACGCGGGAATTTCGGACGACCAATATGTGTTCTATGACGGTTCCGGACTCTCACGCCAGAACCTGGTGACGCCGCACGCCGTGGTGCAATTGCTGCGCTACGCCGCGGAACAACCGTGGGGCGCGGCTTTTAAGTCCACCTTGCCCGTTTCAGGCGTGGACGGTTCGCTCTCCGACCGCTTGAATGCTCCGCGCCTGCAAAACCGAATTCTCGGCAAGACCGGATCGCTCGGGGGAGTCAAGACTCTGTCCGGCTACGCCACCACCGATAGCGGGGAGACGGTCGCGTTCTCCATCCTTTCCAATAATTCCAATCTCCCTCCGAAGCGCATCACTGAAACGGTCGACCTATTGGTACAGGCGATCGTGGAGGATGCGGGTGGGCGCTAGCGGCTCTGGCCTGGCATTTCCTGAAATTGTCATCCTGCGGGGCGGTCGGTAGGGTGATGCAAGGAATTCTCCCTTGGGCGGCACAGGAAGAATTCCCTGCAACGTCGCGGATGACCGGTACCCTGCGGGGGTCCTTACTCCGCCGATCGCATCCGCTTCGCGAATGTTATCGCTAAGCGTAGGACGATAGCTCTAACAGTACTTCGTATTACAAAGTACTTGACGTAAGGCCCAACGCGGCTTAATCTGTCCCTAATGTTGTCGCACCGTCCAAGACGAATCCGAGCGACTCAGGACTCGCGTCCTTTGGACCCGCGTGCGGTCGACGATCTCCGCTTCATCCGCCAGACCATGGAACGTTCGGCGGCGTTCACTGCTGTTCCGGGATGGGGAATGGTTGCGGTGGGTGCGACCGCTTTTCCGGCCGCCTGGCTCGCTTCGCATTACGCTTTCAATCTGCGATGGCTGGAGATCTGGATTTGCGAGGCGGTGCTTGCCGTCAGCCTGGCGATTGTGGCGATCCAGAGTAAGGCGGCGCGCCGGGGGTTGCCCTGGACGAGCGGTCCAGGGCGGAAGGTGGCGCTGAGTTTCTTGCCTCCGGTAGCGGCGGCGGTTTTGCTTACGGCTCCGTTACTGCGCGCGAACCTGGGGAGTGTGCTGCCTGGGGCCTGGATGCTGTTGTATGGCGTCGGCGTGATTGCGGGCGGGGCGTTCTCGGTATCGATTGTCCCAGCGATGGGAGTCTGTTTCATGATGGCGGGCGCGGCGGCACTATTTCTGCCGGGGTTGGGAAACTGGGCGATGGCCACGGGTTTTGGGGGGCTGCATATCGTGTTCGGAATCTGGATCGCGAGGAGGTACGGTGGCTAGAAGTTCTGTTGCACGCACTCATGCTCCGGCGCCGTCCGCTAAACCGGCAGGCAAGAGTCGGGAGCGGAGCGTGGCTGGCGAAATTCCGCCGCTGGATCGGCTGATTCATGAGCGGATTCGGCTGGGAATTATCAGCGCGCTCGCGGTGAACGACTCGCTCAGCTTCCATGATTTGAAACGGCTGCTGCGCACAACCGACGGAAACCTGAGCGTGCACGCACGCAAACTGGAAGAAGGCGGCTATCTGGCCTGTCGCAAGTTTTTCGAAGGACGTGTCCCGCGCACCGAATATCGTCTGACCGCCGCCGGACGGCGGGCGCTGGATCAGTATCTCGGCGACATGGAAGAAGTGATTCGGCAAGCGCGCGGGTAGGGCAGCCTTCAGCCCTCAGCTTGGAGCTTTTGACCCAAAACTGTGCGTGCGGGATTTCTCGGAGCGCGTTCTTTATAATGTAAAGTACACTACAGTATATTGCAAATGGAGACTCAGATGTGGAGTCAACCCGAATTTCTCAATACGAACTTTCCCGCTCCGGTAGCAGTCCTGGGATTTCTCGGAGCGATTGCAGGGTTGGGATTGAGCACTCTGGCGGTTCTTACCTTCTTCATCGTCCGAAAGGCTCAGTGGGTGCGGCGAGTGGCCGCGCTTGCCGGCGCCGGAGCACTCGTCTATTTTGCGTTGCTGCTGGGAATGTCGCTCGCGAGCCGTGAAGTCACGCTGGCACCGAGCCAGGAAAAATACTTTTGCGAGATCGACTGCCACCTCGCCTATGCGATCGTTGCCAGCCGCGCAGAACTCGCGGATGGCCAGCGGCAACTCTACGTGATGGTGCGAACGCGCTTCGACGAAAATACCACTTCACCGCAGCGGCCCAAAGACTTTCCTCTCACACCCAACCCGCGGCGGGTGCTGCTGCTCGACGGCCAAGGACGCAGTTTTTATCCTTCCGCAACGGAAGGAACTCCGTTGACGCATGCCCTGATCCCGGGCGAATCTTATGAAACCCAATTGGTGTTTCGTCTTCCTCCCGACGCCGCCCAACTCCGCTTGCTAGTGACCAACCCGGGCTGGGAAGAACATCTCCTCATCGGGGATGAAAACAGTATCGGACACCGGAAGACGTATCTGGCGGTTCCAACAGTGTCAACTCTGGGGGAATGACTGCAGTGCGATAGTCAACGTCTTATCCCAGAATCGCCATGTTCTTCCCCACACGGCGCAGCACTTCCAACGCGCGCGTGAGTTCATCGTTGGTGTGGGTCGCTGTCACGATGGTGCGCACACGCGCTTTGCCTTCCGGCACCGTGGGGAAGGCGATCCCGGTTCCGAGCACGCCTTCCTTGAAAAGTTCGCGGGAGAAGTCCATGGTCAACCGGCCGTCGCCGATGATGATCGGCGTAATGGGTGTTTCGCTGGCAGGGGTGGTCTGGCCGCCGATGTTGAAGCCGAGCAGCCCAAGTTCCTTTTTCCAGAAGCGGGTGTTGGCCCAGAGCTGTTCCATTAGCTGCGGCTCCTGCTCGAGGACATCGAAGGCTGCAATGCAGGTTGCCGCGACTGACGGCGGGTGCGAAGTGGAAAACAGAAATGGTCGCGCCCGGTGATAGAGAAAGTCGATGAAGTCGCGCGTACCGCAAACATACCCGCCCAAAGCCCCAATAGCCTTCGACAAGGTTCCGACTTGAATGTCGACGCGTCCGTGGACGCCGAAATGGTCGACGGTGCCGCGGCCATTGCGGCCGAGGACGCCGGAGGAGTGGGCGTCGTCGACCATCATGATGGCGCCGTACTTTTCCGCCGCATCGCACAATCCGGGGAGCGCGCCGATGTCGCCGTCCATGGAGAAGACGCCGTCGGTGATGAGAAGTTTCTTTCCGGGCTGGTCTTTCACGCTGGCTAGTTGCTGTTCGGCGTGCGCTACGTCTTTGTGGCGGAAGACCAGAATTTTCGCTCGTGACAGGCGGCAGCCGTCGATGATCGACGCGTGATTGAGTTCGTCGGAGATGACGAAGTCTTCTTTGCCGAGGATGGCCGAGACCGTGCCCGCGTTGGCGGTGAAGCCGGACTGGAAGACTACGCAGGCTTCGACGTCTTTGAATCGCGCGATCTTCTCTTCCAGTTCCATATGGATTTTCATGGTTCCGGCGATGGTCCGGACAGCGCCCGATCCGACGCCGTATTTGCGGGTAGCTTCGAGGGCGGCTTCGCGGAGTTTGGGATGCGTCGTGAGGCCGAGGTAATTGTTCGAGGCCAGGTTGATGACGCGCTTGCCGTCAAACGTGCACTCGGCCGCCTGCTCGTCTTCCAGCACCCGTAGCTTGAAGTGGGTGCCCTTGGCTTTGAGTTCGTCGAGTTGATCGGTGAGGAATGAGAGCGGATTGGTGCGGGTCGCAGTGGGCATGAGGGTCCTTTTTTCGAACCTATTAGTTTAATCCGTGGCGAATGTGGCGGGGTAGCGATCCGATGCGGGGAAAGGCGACCGCTCCTGAAACTGGCGAATCCGGGCGATTTCCTGTAAAATCAAGCTTTCGGCAACAAGCCCCAAAGGAATCAGGAGTTTATGGCACGAGTATGTGAAATCTGCGGCAAGGGGCCGCAGTTCGGAAATAACGTCAGCCACGCCCACAACGTGACCAAGCGGCGCTGGAACGTCAACCTGCGGCCGGTCCACGCCAAGGTTGGAGCCGCCACCAAGCGCATGCGCGTGTGCACGTCCTGCCTGCGCAGCGGCAAGGTCGTCAAAGCGTAGTTCGAAGAGCCAGCTAAGCTAGCGGACGTCCACCAGTCTCACATCGAAAATCAGAGTGGCATCGGGCGGGATCAGTCCCGGATACCCCGCCTTGCCATACGCCAGATCCCCTGGGATCCGGAGTTGCCGTTTGCCGCCGACTTTCATGCCGGCGACGCCCTCGTCCCAACCCTTGATGACCTGGCTGGCGCCAATCAGAAATTCATACGGCTTTCCGGTGCCAACCGAGCTGTCGAACTTTTTGCCGTTGGTGAGCCAGCCGGTGTAGTCGACTTTGACGTGCTGGCCGGTGTGGGCCTCAGCGCCGGTGCCGACCTTGATATCCCAATACTGCAAGCCGCTGGCGGTCTTCGTACCTTCGCCAGTAACCTTCGTCGGCCCTGCCGCAACCGGATGCGCCGCCGGTTTGTGGGCGGGCGCGGTCTTCTTCGCAGTCGTGCCAGTCTGGGACGCCGCGAGGGCTGTCAAAACTGAAAGAGCGAATGCCAAAGCAAATAATTTCATGATCCCCACTTGTCCTTGAGAGTTTCGAGGTTCTGACTGAGAACTGAGAACCGGGAACTGAGAACTTGTTCTTTCACGCCAGCGCCACCACATCAATCTCCACCAGCACATCCTTCGGCAGCCGAGCCGCCTCTACCGTACTTCGCGCCGGCGGGGCCGCGGCGAAATAGCGTCCGTAGACTTCGTTCATGGCGGCGAAGTCGCCCATATTTTTCAGGAAGACGGTGCAGCGCAGAGCTTTATCCAGGCTGGTGCCGGCGGCCTGGAGGACGGCCGACAAATTTTTCAACACCCGATCCGTTTGCGCGGAGATGTCGCCGGCAATGACCTGCTGGGTGGCCGGATCAATCGCCACCTGTCCCGAGGTGAAGACCAATCCTCCGCCTCGAATCGCCTGCGAGTATGGACCAATGGCCTTGGGCGCCTGGTCGGTGGCAATCACGTCACGCATACGTCCTCCGATTCGTTTCTCTGTGACCGCCAGTGCTCTGTGGTGAAAGTCAAAACCTTGAACCACAGAGGACACGGAGGTTCACGGAGGAAAGCCAGAAATTGTGAATCGTGATTAACGCAGATTCGGCCCCGCCGAGTCAACTCATGCCGGCTCAGAAGCGGAACAGATAGGAAGCTTTTACAAAGAACAGTCGGCCATCGTTGATCAGGCGGTTCGAACGCCGCACTCCTCCGAACGTGTCGTCGATCCCGAGCGCCGGATCCAGATTTTGCAGATTGCTGTTGTAGCCCACATACAGCGCCGTCCCCGGATGCACCAGATAGGTAATGAGGAAATCGGCGTTGAAATTCTTGCTGGTGGGCAGGTAGGTCAGAGCGTACCCGGGGTTGCCCGGCTGATTCTGGGTCAACAGAGCGTTGTATTGCAGAATCGCGCGCAAGGACAATTGGCTGTTGATCTGCCAGTTCCATTTCGTGCGGACAATATGGTTGTTGAAAATGTTGGCGCCGGTCTCTCGAGTACGCAGACGGCTGAAGAGATACCGGTTATCGATCGTCAGGGCCGAGAACGGATGCAACGTCACCAGCGCGGTGGCCTGATCATAGCGCGCGAGATAGGGAATATCGAAGGGCTCGGCCACCCCCGGAGCAAAGTTGACGGCATCACCCCAGAAGTAATAAGCGCCCAGCGTCAGTTGCGTGAATGGCGAACTGGAAACGCTGGCTCCGCTCGTGTGCTCATGATAGTCCTGATTCTGCGGCAAGCCAAAATCCTGTGGCCGCAGGCGTTCGCGGAACTCTTCATAAGGAACGATATTGATGTGAGTCTGGCGCTTGAGTGCGAAATTCAACGTGGGATAGTAGTCGGTGTCGAGGCGCAATCCTCTGTGATCCCAGGTCCAGTGGCCGCTGAGTTCCGGTCCCCAACTGACGACTGGGCCGCTCTTGGGACGAAACACATAGGAAGTATCTTCGCGATATTCCCGGATATCGGTGCGGTTCACGAATCCCGGTACGGTCGTGAAATTGGTGCTTACGTCGTTGTACGTGCCTTCGTGCAGCAAGTGGCGGCTGGTGTATAGCAGGTCGACTTTATAGGCTGGCCCGGCATAGTAGTTGCCGCCAAAGCTGCTGGAACTCACCACTCCTTGGAGCGTGGCGGTGAGGTTGGGAGAGAACTTGATGCGCGAATCGACTCCGCCGACCCGGTTGAAATCGCTGCTGCGGTCGAGGTTGTAGTTCCTGGTGGCAGGATATTCCCAATCGGTGTAAATCACGCCGATACTCGACTGGTTGAAAATGTCACGCGATACACGCGCAATGGTGAAGTAGTCGCGCGTCTTGAAAAGCTGGTTTGAGTTGTCCGTGGGCTGGGTTAATCCCGGAGCGCGGTCGTCGCTGGAAAGCAGTCCAATCGTGTATGGCCCGGCTTTGCCCGTGAGCCGGATGCCGCCCGTCGGGTTCACTATGCGCCGCGTAAAGAAAAGATCGATCGGCGTGCGGAAGTAGTCGGCATTCTCGATGAAGAATGGACGCTTCTCCGGAAAATAAACTTCATAGCGCTGGTTGACCGTGACCTGCGGTTCGTCCGATTCGACCTGGCTGAAATCCGGATTCGCGGTCACGTCCAGCACCAGACTGTCGTTCAAGATCATCTTCCCGTCGAGGCCGAACGTCCCGCCAATCCCACGATTCTGAAACGCCGCGCAACCCGCCGGACTCGCGACGCACGGCGTGTAGGGCCCCCGGTCGTCTACGCTGTGGAAAGAATTGAGGAGTCCGTAGGGGATCAGCTGGATGTTGCGTCCGGGAGAAATTCCGCTCAGTCCCTTGGCCGTACCTGCTTGACCTAACCGTCCTTCGTTGTTGATCGAAATATGGGGCCAGAATGCTTTCTCGTTTTCGCGCGCGATCTCACGCAACAGCACTACTCCCCAAGTCTGGTCTTTTGCGGATGGAAAGCGCAGGCTCCGGAACGGGATCGCAATCCAGGCCACGAAACCCTGGGAAGTGACTTTGCCGCGCGAGTACCAGAGCGTGTCGAAAGAAACGTCAAAATTTCCGCCTTGCTCTTCGTAGGACGCTTCCGTCCACACGGCGTCGTACTGGATGCCCCTGGGATTCACCTGAAATACATATGCGCGGCGGCGGTCGTGGAAAGTGTCGAGCATGATCTCGACCGCATCGTCGCCATCGAAATCTTCGCGGCGCGTCTCATGCGCCCGTACTTTGGACGGATCGTCATGGCAGACGAAGACTGCATACAGATTCTTCTCGTCGTATCCCAGATAGACTTCGGTGGGCTGGGTGACGGGCTCCCCGTCATGCGGCTCGCGCTGGAGAAAGCGCGTGATCTTCACCATCGCCAGGGCCGCTTCGCCTTCCGGCTTCATGCTGAGGAAGTCGTCGATGGCGGGGCCGTGAGAGAGGCGGGGAATGACCAGATTGTCGGTGGAATCCGCAGCCATGGCAAGGCGCTGCGGCGCAGGAATCGGCGTTTCAAGTTGACTGGCAGGGGGAGAAGCGGACGGAGTGGTTTGCGACGCCGCCCATTCGGTCACAGCAAGACACGCGGCTATCGTTAAGAGGGCTCGCCAGCACTGAAACCCAAATGACCCGGACAATACAAACCCCTATTCCCTGCGTTTGTGCTGCTGCCCCCTCAGACAGCTGAACTGGAGACGATACAACAAAAATTTCTCTTTGTCAGTGTTCGCTAAGTGACTTTCGAGTCACCCGGTGGTTACCGTCTCCCTCCGAGCCCCCGTTGAGCGCTGTGGTTGAGAACTCAGATTCTTTAGCCACAAGAGGCCATAGAGGAGAGGTAAGCAATTAGAAGAGCGAAGTCTGGCGCCGATTCGGCGTGATCCCGAAATGATCGTAGGCAAGCTGGGTGGCAACCCGTCCCCGCGGAGTACGGTTGAGGAAGCCAATCTGAATCAGGAACGGCTCGTAGATTTCTTCAATCGCGTCGGCCTCTTCCGCCAATGCCGCCGCCAGTGTCCCCACGCCGACGGGACCGCCCTGATATTTCTCGATGATCGTCAACAGTAGCTTGCGATCGATCTCGTCGAAGCCGTGACGGTCGACTTCTAGCATGGAAAGCGCGGCCTGTGCAGTCGGCAGATCGATATTGCCGCCGGCCCGCACCTGCGCGTAGTCCCGCACCCGCCGAAGAAGACGATTCGCAATTCGCGGTGTTCCCCGCGAGCGGCTGGCAATCTCCAGGGCCCCCGCCCGGTCGATGCTGACGCCCATGATGTCCGCCGAGCGCTCGACAATTATCCGCAAATCTTCATTCGAATAAAACTCCAGGCGCAACAGCAATCCAAACCGCGATCGCAGCGGCGCCGACAGCAGCCCAGCGCGCGTGGTTGCCCCGATAAATGTGAACGGCTTCACGTCCATCGTATGGGTGCGCGCCGAAGGACCTTGCCCGATCATGATGTCCAGCTTGTAGTCTTCCAGCGCCGAATACAGGATTTCTTCCAACGCCGGCTGCAAGCGGTGGACTTCATCGATGAACAGCACCTGCCGGTCGCGCAGGTTGGTGAGGATCGCCGTGAGGTCACCTTTGATCTGAAGCGTTGGCCCCGAAGTCTGCTGAAACGCAACTGCAAGTTCGTTGGCGATGATGGTGGCCAGAGTCGTCTTTCCCAAGCCGGGAGGCCCATAGAGCAGAACATGATCCAGAGCTTCGCCGCGGGAGCGCGCGGCCTCAATTGCAACCGCCAGATTCTCTTTGACTTTGGCCTGTCCAATGAACTCATGGAGCCGCTGCGGGCGCAACTTCAGTTCGAACGAAGAATCGTCTTCGACCGGAGCGGCGGAGACGATGCGGTCCTTCAGGTTGGGATTGTGTTTTGCGAGAGCCACTAAGGGCGATGGTAAAGCGAAATGCCAAATCAAGCAATTGGTTGTCTTCTTCAGTGAGAGTCAAGAAGAGACTTGCAGTTGGTCAATATCACTTTTCGATTCTCTGGATCCGCATAGACCTCAGCGTATGAAGTAGCCTTTCTGCAGCGGTCCTGAGCCTCCGGCAATCGTTGGTCGGAGCTTGCGATCTGCGCAAGGGCGAAATAACCCAGCGCGAGGCCTCGCCCATAAGCGGCTCGCGGCTCAGGGAATCCCATGTCCTTGATTCTTGCTTCGTAGGTTTCAACAGACTTGCGATAAAGCGGTTCAGCGTCTTTAAGACGGCCGAGACGGATATACAAATATCCGAGGCTCTGTTGAGCGCCGGCTACCTCGGCCTCGTCGGGTCGCTGGTGCTTCTCGTGAAGAGCTAGAGACTCTTTGTAGAGCCTCTCGGCAGCAAGAAAATCATCTTCTTTGAACCTGATGTTTGCCAGCAGGGCAATAACTTCAGTAAGCTCTAGCCACTTCTGTGAACCTCGTTCTTCAGCAGCAGAGCGCGCGACCAGGAGTTTGGATTCCGCGATCGCCAGATCGTTCTTGTCGAGGGCTTCCTGTCCGGCTCTTTTGTTCGGCCAAAATGTCTCCTGAAACTTGTTCTCGGCGGCCACATCAGAGTCGTCGATGTGCTCCGGGAGGGTGACTTCCACGTCCGTCCGCACTCTTGCCACGTGCCCATCGACGCTGAAGGGTTTGTATTTCCACTTCCGGATGGCGACTATAGCCGACGGCGCAAGCATGGGATGGCCACTAAGCAACGTCACATCGGCAACGTCTCCCGATTCGTTCACGATGATTTCAGCACGAACCTTACCTACGATGGAGGCCGCCTTGGCTAGTGGCGGATAGTCAGGCTGGACAAAAGTAATCAGATTGGTCTTGGCCACAGTTGCGGTCACAGTAGCCGGTTCAGATGAACTAGATCCCTGGCAGAAGGCGATCTGACTCAACGCAAGAAGATAGATTGCGAGCCATTCAATCGTTCTCATACCACTCTCACTGCCCAATCACTCCCACCCGCGCACCTTTGAGTCGCGCCGGATCGATCCATCCCACCTTCTGGCCGAACCATGTTTTGGTATTGGTGAGCTTGTACTTTTTCGACGCGGCGTTGAAATCGCGCGTCTCCAGAAGAAATGCGATCGGGCTCTCGCCAAACTTCGAGATGCGGTCGGCCAGCCAACCGCCGCCGGAGGGAGCGGCCAGAATCACCGGCTCTCCGGGAAAGTAAGCGAGTTTGCCAAAGTCTTTCTGAGTTTCGGTGAGCGGCTCCGCCCAGCCATATGCCTTGCGGAAGAGAGCAATCGCAGCGTTCAGGTCGCTGACTCCGACGATCACGCTGTCCACGCCGCCTACGGGCGCGCCCTTCATGCTGCCCGAAGGCTGCACCCGCCACACCCGCGGGGTTTGGTCTTCGATCATGAACGGCAACAGCGATCCTGCCGTGCCCGGACCGGCCTGCGCGGTCATCCACTCGATCGACAATCCGTCCGGACGCTTGCGGCTGCCCTGCTTCGGTTCGCTTACCGAGATGCCCGCTTTTTTCAGGCGGTCCACATTCTGCAACAGGACGTTCGTACCCACCGCCCAGGCGCACGCCCCGGCATCGCCCGACATGAACCTCGCCCAATCCGATCCTTCCGTCACTCCCGCCTTTACAGGAGCGATTAGTTCAATGTAGGACTGGTCGTCAAAACCGATCAGCGCCATCTGGGTGACGCCATTCCCATGCGGACCGCCAAAGTCGGGAGTCATACCGACCTCGGTAAATGCCTGCCGCAACGTATCCAGATCCGGCCCGCAAATTGAGACGTGATCCAGCTCCAGCACCAGCGCCGAATTTTTGTCCTGAGCCATCACCCCTGATGATGACAGAAGCGCAACCGCCACAGCCAGCGCCACGACCAACATGCGGTGGGAAACGAATTCCCGGCTGGGCATGAGTGCCTCCCCTGATCAAATTGAAAGTGGAATGGTACGCCAGAAAGTAGGAACAGGGAATAATTTCTTGCGAGTAGACCGAGACCTATGTTGATCCGGAGGGTATATCCGCAATAGCTAGAGCACGACTTGACACTTAATATATAATAATGCCTATATGTATATAAGGCAATAATGTGCCCTTGAGCATCAAGAACGAAGCGACCGAGAAATTGGCCCGACAGGTGGCTGGCGAAACCGGCGAATCACTGACCGAAGCTATTCAAAAATCCCTTGAAGAGCGGTGGGAGCGTTTGAAGCGTCGACGCAAGAGCCACATTTTGGCTGGCCAGATCGAAGATCTGTTGCGCCGCGTCGACGCTCTTCCACCTCAGGACTCCCGCCGTGAGGATGAAATCCTCGGCTATGGCGAGGACGGCATTCCACGCTAGTCTACAGAGACACTTATGTAGCCGCACGCGCTGGAAGGAGTATCGCCCATCCCATGGTCATTGACACATCCGCGCTGGTCGCCATTTTCCTAGGTGAACCCGAACGAAAGGCGTTTCTAGAGCACATTCTTCAGGCAGAGACGAAGCTCATTTCGGCCGCGAATTCACTGGAAACAGGAGTCGTTCTCGAAGCCAAACGCGGGGAAGCCGCTGGGCGTGAGTTCGACCTATTTGTGGTAAGGGCTAAACTGGAAGTGGTGCCCGTGGATTCCGAACAAATCGAGATTGCTCGTTCCGCCTGGCGCAAGTATGGTAAAGGGCGGCACGCTGCCGGCCTAGACTTCGGAGACTGCTTTGCCTACGCGCTGGCCAAGTCCTCAGGGCAGAAACTGCTGGCCAAGGGAGAGGACTTTCGGCGCACCGACGTGGACGTGGTCTGAGGCAGGTAATTCGCAGTTCTACTCTTCTTCGTCCTTCACCTCGCCGCGCTCCGCCTTGGCCTTCTCGATAATCTTCTCCTGCTGCTGCTGCGGGACGACGTCGTAGTGATGCATTTCCATGGAGAAGCTGCCGCGGCCCTGCGTCATCGCGGTCAGGTCGACGCCGTAGGTCAGCATTTCGGCCATCGGCACTTCGGCTTTCACGATCGTGTTGCCGGCCTTGTTGTCCATGCCCTGGATGCGTCCGCGACGGCTGTTCAAGTCGCCCATGATCGTGCCCGCAAACTCGTCGGGGATGGTGATTTCGACGTGCATGATGGGCTCGAGCAACGTTGGTTTGGCCACTTCCATGGCTTTCTTGAAGGCGATACGTCCCGCCATCTGGAAAGAAAGATCGTTTGAATCGACGTCGTGATAAGAACCGTCGTAGAGGATCACGCGGAAATTTACGACGGGATATCCCGCCAGGTATCCGCGCGACGCCGCGTCTTTGATTCCTTTCTCCACCGCCGGAATAAAATTCTTCGGGATGGCGCCACCGAAAATATCGTTGACGAACTCAAACTCCGCGCCGCGCGGCAGCGGCTCCATCTTGATCTTGCAGTCGCCGTATTGGCCGTGGCCGCCGGTCTGTTTTTTGTGGCGTCCCTGGACGTCAGCCTTGCCGCGAATGGTTTCACGGTAGGGGACTTTCGGCGCCTTCAGCACGACTTCGGCGTGATACCGCTTCTTCATCTTCGAGACGACAACTTCAATGTGCTGCTGGCCGGTCCCGGCGATGAGAAATTCTTTCGTCTGCGGATCGCGGAAGAAGCGCAGCATGGCATCTTCTTCCATCAGTTTGTGCAGGCCGGCGCCGAGTTTGTCTTCGTCGGCGCGGGTCTTGGGTTCGATGGCAAACGTAATCGCCGGCTCTGGCAACTGCACGTGCGGATACTGAATTGGCGCGTTCTTGTCGCCCAAAGTATCGCCTGTCAAAGTCTCGCGCAACTTCGCGACCGCGCCGATATCGCCGGCGTGTAACTCCTGAATGGGGATCGCCGTCTTGCCCTGCATGATGGAGATGTGCGCAAACTTCTCCGCCGTATTGCGGCTGAAATTCTGTAGCGTGGCGTCGTTCTTGAGGACGCCGGAGAAGACTTTGAAATAGGAAATGCGTCCCGCGAATGCGTCCGAGAGAGTTTTGAAAACATAAACGGACGCGGGCTCCGTGTCGGTTCCTTTGCGGACTGGAGGCTGGCCATTTCCTCCCGCCGCCTCGCCCGTAATCTGGTGATGCTCGCTGGCCGCAGGCGTGTAGTCGACGATAAAGTCCATCAGTTCGTCCACGCCGATATTGCCTAGTCCGGAAGTGAACAAGACGGGAAATAGCTTGTCCTCGCGGATCGCCTCATGCAACGCCGGCACCAGATCCTCTTCCGGGATGGTGCCCTTTTCGAAATATTCTTCCATTAACTCGTCTTTGCCTTCGGCGACGAGCTCCACCAACTTTTCATGTGCTTCCTTGGCCACGTCCGCCATGTCGGCCGGGATCGGTCCTTCTTTCCCTTTGCCGTTGCCACCCATCTCGTAGGTGTAAGCCTTCATGCGGACGAGATCGACAATGCCCGAAAGACTTTTCTCGCTGCCGATCGGAAGTTGCAGCGGCGTCACCGCCCGTCCAAAGGACTTGGTAAGCGATTCGAGCACACGCTCGGCATTCGAACGCTCACGATCCATGCGGCTGACCACGATCATGCGCGGCAGATCGATTTCCGCGCAGTAATCCCAAACCCGCTGCGTGACGACCTCCACGCCTGCCACGCCGTCGACTACCACCAGGGCCGCGTCCACCACCGGTAGCACCATCTTCGCCTCGTGGACGAACATGTTGAACCCGGGGGTATCCAGAAAATTCAGCTTCGTCTTGCCCCACTCCACTGAAGCCATTCCCACGGAGACCGACATTTTGCGGGCAATTTCTTCCTCGTCGTAATCGGTCGTGGCGGTGCCATCGTCCACCCGACCGAAACGCGGCGTGGCGCCGGCCGTGTAGAGCATGGCCGAGACGAGCGAAGTTTTGCCGGCATGTCCATGCCCGATCAAGGCAAGGTTGCGGAGATTAGCTGCTTCGTAAACTTTCACGGATTGTCTCCTTCAGCAGGCTTGACAGGGAGATCGGCGAGGGCCCGGAATAAGTATCAGGACAGGTACAGGCCAGCCCAACACCACCTGCGAAACTCCCGATGCTAGCACAGGGCGGAGGAGAGCCTCAAGGAAGGGGCAGGAAGCAAAACCAGTACCATGAAAATCCCGCAGTCGATGTGGGATATTCATGGTATTGAAAAGATTCGGCCAGGGTTACGGAATCACCTTGAACACCGTCCCCAAGTTCGCCGTTCCTCCTACCAAGGTTGTGCTGAAAAAAGTGTTGGCACCGTTCAGCACCAGGGCGGAGTAGGGATTGAATCCGTCGGCGCCACCGGTGAAGGAATGGAGCAACGTTTCAGTGCCGCTGGGAGTGATCTTGAACGCCGTCCCGCCGTTCGCGGAGCCTCCCTGCAAGGTCGTCCCGTAGAAATTGCTTTTGTAGAAAATCAGGTTCGCATTGGGATTGGTCCCATCGCCCGTGTTCCGCCCAAAGTGGTGGATGGGGGTTTCGACGCCGCCACTGATCTCATAAACGACCCCAGCGTTGTTGATGCCGCCTCCGTACGTTGTGCCCCACAGGTTCCCGCTTTTGTCGAAAACCACTCCAGCCTGGGGACCCTGTCCGTCATCGGCTCCGCCTTTGAAGCTATAGAGGAGGGTGTACCCGCCAGTCTTGGCGATGACAAAAACCGTACCCAGGTTGTGGGCGCCGCCGAGGGTGGATGTGCCGTAAAGAAGTCCCTTATAGAGGGTCAGGCCAGCGTAGGGGTAAGACCCGTCCAGGGTTGGGAACGCGGAGTTGAAGTCATGGAGGATCGTCTCCTTTCCCTTGGCGGTTAGTTTGAACACTGTGCCGTATCCGAAGGCGCCGCCGTTGTACGTGGTGCCAAAGATCGTAGTGCCCGCCCGCACCACGCTGGAATAGGGATTGGCCCCGTCTATGCCCCCCTTGAAGCTGTAAATCACCGTCTCGACACCGGTGTCCGGGTTCAAGACAAACACAGTTCCACTGTTCGCCGTACCTCCGTAGACGGTCGTGCCGTAGAGATTGCCGGTTTTCTTGTCGCGAACCAGACCGGCGATCGGGTGGCTTCCGTCCGCCCCACCGGCAAAGCTGTAGACCACGGTTTCCGTTCCAGTGGGGGTGACTTTGAAAACGGCACCCAGGTTGTGCGATCCGCCGCTGAAGGTGGCTCCATACATGTTGCCCGCTGTATCAACAACCAGATTGCACTTGGGACTGTAGGCGTCGGGCGGGTTGGCAAAGCTGTAGGTCACAGTTTCCGTTTGCGCCAGCGCCACAGCGGACGTGGCCAGAATCAGCAAGGCAAAAAAAGTCAAAGACCTGACCGTGAACACATTCGAAACCGTTGTCAGGCTGAAAGCAGACTTCCGCGAGAGCCGGTCAAAGGCCCGGCGATTCTTCATTCCATGGCGTGAACTCGATGAATGCATCAGATTGTCTCCTTGTGCGAACTGCCGCGCTGTATCTTTACTGCGTAAAAACGGCCCAGACAGGCTCATCCTCGGGTTCCAATAACAAACTTTTAACTGCGGGGAAACGGCGAGGGGGACAAGCCGTGCAGATTTGTGGGAGAAATCTTGGCCTAAAACTGAAGTGTTGTCAACGCGAAACCGCGTAGGGACGGCCGCCACCGGGCTGTTCAGCGCGAGCGCAGCTCACGAGGGTTTCGCCGCGATCATTCACCCGTTGTCGGGATTGACTAGGCCACTCAAGAAGACGTCGCGGGGTTCCGGCCGCCTGGACAGCCGGGGCGGCTGTCCCTACGTGGGCGTTTCTATAGTGTCGCGCTCTTTTCCGCTATCAGCCCCTTGATCTTTTCCACGAACTCCGCCGTCCCCATGTCCTCAGTCTTTTCTTTGCCGCGCGAGCGGACGTTGACTCTGTTCGCTTCTGTCTCTTTATCTCCGACAACCAGCAGGAAGGGCACTTTCTGCATCGCATGTTCGCGGATCTTGGCGTTCATCTTCTCGTTGCGACCATCGACTTCGACGCGAACGCCCGCCGCGCGCAGCTGCGAGGCGACGTTGTCCGCGTAGGGCACGTGCCGCTCCGCAATCGGAATCATCACCACCTGCACCGGCGACAGCCACACCGGAAACGCGCCCGCGTAGTGCTCGATCAGCACGCCAAAGAAGCGCTCGACCGATCCATACAACGCGCGATGCACCATCACTGGCTGCTTGCGCGTCCCGTCTTCGGCGACGTACTCGAGCTGGAAGCGTTGCGGCAGGTTGAAATCGAATTGGACGGTCGAAAGCTGCCACAGACGCCCGATCGCATCCACCAGCTTGACGTCGATCTTCGGCCCGTAAAACGCCGCTTCGCCCGGGATGACCGTGTATTTCACATTCAGCCGCTGGAGCGCATTCTCGAGCGAATGGTTGGCGTGATTCCATTGCTCATCGGTTCCCAAGAAGCTCTTCTTGTCTTTGGGGTCCCAAGTGGAAAGCTCGGTCTGATACTCGCTGAAGCCGAACGCTTTCAGCACTGCCAAAGCAAACTCCATGCAGCCGACAATTTCGTTCTCGATCTGTTCAGGAGTACAGAAGATGTGCGCATCGTCCTGCGTGAATCCGCGGACGCGCAACAGCCCATGCATCACGCCGGAACGCTCGTAGCGATAGACCGTACCCAGTTCGCCAAACCGCACCGGCAGATCGCGATACGACTTTAGGGAATCTTTGTAAATCAGGATGTGCCCCGGACAATTCATCGGCTTCAGACGATATTCGGCATCGTCAAGTTCCATGGCGTCGAACATGTTGTTGGAGTAGTAGCCTTCGTGTCCGGAGGTGTGGAAGAGCTGGCGCCGCGCCACGTGCGGCGTGTAGACGAGCGAGTATCCGCGGCGCAGATACTCTTCGCGCATCCAGTCTTCCATCTCTTTGCGGATGATCCCGCCCTTGGGATGCCAGAAGATCAACCCCGGCCCGGCAAGTTCCTGGATCGAAAACAGATCCAGCTGCTGCCCCAGCACACGATGGTCGCGCTTCTTGGCTTCTTCGACTTTGTGCAGATAGTCGTCGAGGTCCTTCTTCGAAAAAAAAGAAGTGCCGTAAATCCGCTGGAGCTGCGGATTCTTTTCATCCCCGAGCCAGTAGGCGCCTGCGATATTCAGCAGCTTGAACGCCTTGATCTTTCCGGTGGAAGGAATATGGGGACCGCGGCAGAAGTCGAGAAACTTGCCGGTCTTGTAAATCGAAATCTTTTCATCGGGTTTGGTGAACTGCTCGATGAAGTGGCACTTCATGAAATCGCCTTCGCCTTTAAACTTTTCCAGGCCTTCCGACCGCGGCAGAAACTCGCGCGCATACGGCAGGTTCTGCTGGACGAGTTCCTGCATCTTCTTCTCAATCTTTTCCAGATCTTCGGGAGTAAACGCCGTTGGACGATAAAAATCGTAGAAGAAACCATTCTCGGTTGACGGCCCATGCCCCAGCTTGGTCTCCGGAAAAAGTTCCAGCACCGCCGCCGCCAGCAAATGCGCCGACGAATGCCGATACACTTCCAGCGCCTCGGGATCTTTGTCCGTGAGCAGGCGCAGATCGGTATCTTTTTCCAGTGGCCGAGTCAGGTCGATCAGGTCGCCGTTGGTCTTTGCCGCCAGGGCCGCATCCGCTAACCGCGGACTGATCGACTTGGCGATGTCGAGCGCAGTCGTGCCCTTGGGGACTTCCTTGGTGCTCCCGTCGGGGAGCTTGATGTGAATTGCGTCAGACATAGATTGTGCTTGGTATTCCGCTGAATCTCTTGAGTTTAAAGGAGTGCGGCGGGAGGGTCAAACGTAGCAGGGAGTAGCTATAGGCGACGTGAAAATTCCTACGCCCTGTCCCCCGCAGAACGGGCCTTGACGTCCGCTCCCTCGCGCGCAAGCAAGGAGAATGGGCGAGGGTGGGCCAACAAGTACTGCCGGCGCCGACATCGTGAAAGACGCGATTGATCGCCAGCCACCGTTGCTCGGATACAATCCTGCGCTGTGTTTAATAATTGTTGGTTCTGCAAGCGGTTTCGGGAAGATCAACGCGTTAGCCACAAGAAGGGTTCCTCCCGGTGGGTGCTGTCCTTGAAATGTCTAGAGCCTCCCCCCTTCACAAATCTCCCGTGCCTGTCCGGATTCCAGTCAGGTTTGCGAAATTTGCTTTTACAACGACCCATGACCGAATAAACTGGCGGGCGTCTTCTGCCACTTCCGCCCGTTCTTAAGAGGAGGCCAACTGTGCGCTCTCGATTGCTCCCGCTTCTCCTGCTCTTCGTCGCAAGTACTGTATTGGTGGCTGTGGCGCAATCAGCGCCCCCAACATCGGAACCCGAGCCGTCGATCCACACCTTGCTCGATCGTATCCAGCAATTAGAGAAGCGGGTTAGCGAACTTGAGGAACACGAGCGCAAAGAGACAGCAGCTCAGAGCGGCGGTGCAAATCCGCCGGCCACGACTGAGAGCAAGCCCGCAACGGCCAACGCCCAATCTAACCCCCCGATGCACGAACATGAGGCCATCACGGCGGAGATTCGGGAGGCCCAGGTACATTACCCTTCTCTGCAGATCAGGGGTTTCGGGGACGTGGACTTCTCGGCGACGGATCAGAAAGGTTCGGTCAGCGGTTTCAACTTGGGGCAATTCGTGCTGCACTTTGCTTCGCCACTCTCCGAGAAGGTGAGCTATTTCGGCGAAGTCAGCTTTACGGCGCAGCCGAACTCGTACGACGTAAGCTTGGAGCGCAGCATCATTCGCTATGACTATAACGACTACTTCAAACTGTCGTTTGGCAAATATCACACCCCGATCAGTTATTGGAACACGGCGTTTCACCATGGAGCCTGGCTGCAGACGACGATCAGCCGACCTCAAATGGTCAAGTTTGGGGGAACCGACATTCCCATCCATTTTGTGGGCTTGCAAGCCGAGGGAAACATTCCATCAGGCAAATTGGGCCTGGGCTACAACCTGGGACTGGGCAACGGAAGGTCGTTCAGCTTCTCCAAGGCCGGAGACAGCGGTGACGCCAACAACAATCGTGCATGGTTCGCGAATCTATATGCCCGGCCAACCGGGCTCTATGGCTTGCAGTTGGGGGGATCGTTTTATCGCGACAAACTCACTCCGCAGGCTGCAACGAGATTTGACGAATGGATTGCTTCCGCCAACGTGATCTGGGAGAAAGGGCGTCCAGAGCTACTGGTCGAATACTCGAATGTTCATCACCGGGACTTGCAGACATCGCAAACATTCAACACCACGAATTACTATGCGCAAGTGGCCTACCGACTTCCCTGGCAGGAAAATAAATGGAAGCCCTATTATCGGTTCGAGTATATTCATAGGCCGAACCTCGAACCGGTTTGGGACTTTACGGGCACATCCACCGTGACCGACCTGGTTGGTTCGCTTGTCGGACTGCGATACGACATTACGAACTACGCCGCTTTCAAGGGGGAGTACAGAAACTTTCGTCAGGGGGCTGGCGAGCCTCGTGTCAACGGGGCGTTCTTCCAGACCGCATTCACCTTCTGAAGGCACCATGATGGCTTATTGGAAATCCGCGTGCGGACTGTTGCTCCTGAGCTGGATGTGCCTGTGCTGCCAGACTGCCGCAGGGCAAAGTCATGATTTTGACTTGGCCCTGGTTGTGAACCCCGACACCCCGGTGAGCAACTTGACGCTGGCCGAGGTCCGAAAAGTATTTCTCGGGGAACGGCAATATTGGAGCGCCAACGTCCCGGTGGTCTTGCTAATCCGTGCACCCGTGGCGCGAGAACGGAATGTCGTGCTAAAAACCATCTATCAGATGTCGGAGTCGCAGTTCAAGCAGTATTGGATCGCCAAGATTTTCCGTGCGGAATCAGCCTCCGCGCCCAAGGTGGTCTACTCCAACGACATGGCTAATGAGTTGGTGACCGCCATCCCGGGGGCGATCGCTTTCGTCGATGCGCGAGAAGTACGGTCCGGAACGAAGGTGATTCGGGTAAATGGCCGCCTGCCCGGCGAAGCGGGCTATCCGCTGCGGTAACAGGGACTGGCCAGGTAAATTATTGCGCCATGCCCAGGCGCTGCAGCCAATCGTGGAAACGTGGATCAGAGCGGATCTCGTCGAACGCAGGCTCCACCTTCAAGTACGTGAGTTGGCTATCGCGTTCGTTAAAGGCTTGCTCCACCCAAGTCACCGTTTGATCTTTCTCCTGGAGCCGGGCATGGATTCGCGCGATGTTGTAGGGAGAAACGTAGCGTTGCTTGGAAACCTCTTCTAGCCCCTCCAGGGAGCTTTGCAACACTCCCGTATAACCTGACTTGCGGTAGTCTTCTCCGATGGCCGCCGCGAGGTCGGGATTGCCGGAAAGAGTCAGGACCTTTTGTCGCTCCCCAACGGCCTCCCGGTACATCCCGCTTTGTGCATAGGCTGACTCCAGGGCGTGCTGCGCGGGCACAAAGTTCGGATCCAGATCGAGCGTTTTCCTGAGTTGTTGGATCGCGAGATCGTATTGCCGGGAAAAATAGAGCTGCAGTCCGACGGCGGTATTGATTGGGAGCGAGAGTGGATCGAGACCCTGCGCTTTCTTCAGTTCGGCCTTGGCTTCGTCCAAACGACCCATCCTGATGAGGAAGTCGCCGTACCACTGGTGAGCGGAAGCGGAATTGGGGTCGAGTTGCAGGGCACGCTTGAATTCACGTTCCGCGCCAGGCCAATCCCAATCGTAACCCTCCAGAACCAGTGCCAGCGAAATGTGCGCCTCCGGCAGCATTTCGTCGATCTTGAGCGCTTGCATGGCGGCTGATTTGGCATTTTGCCGCACTTGCTTGGGGGCTGCGTAGCCGGAATCACCCAAGAAATTGTAGGCATCGGCAAGACCCGCGTAGGCAAGGGCATAATTCGGATCTCTTTCAACCGCCTGATTGAAATAATCAATGGCCTTCGTGAAGCCGGCTTCGGTCCGCCTGTTCCAATAGTAAAGTCCCTGAAGATAGAGCTGATACGCCTCGGGATTCTCGGTGTAGTGCTTGGTTAACGGATGGGCTTCCTTGCCGGTTAGTCTGGGCCGCAGGTTGTAATAGATCTCGTTGGAGATGTCTTCCTGAACGCTGAGGAGGTCAGCAACTTTGCGGTTGTATTGTTCGCCCCACAACTCCGATCCATCGGCAACGCTCACCAAATCAGTTTGAATCGTCAAAGTATCTCCGTGCTGGGTAACGCGTCCCAACAGCACAGCATCGACACCCAAGTCTTTCCCCACCTTCTGCGCGCTTATTTCGCGGCCTTTGTAGCTGAATACTGTGTTGCGCGCCATGACACGCAGATCCGGGATCCGGGAGAGGCTGCTGATAATCCCATCGGTCACACCATCGGACAGATACTCAATATTGGGGTTTGCACCTACGTTGACGAAAGGCAGTACCGCAACAGAGCGAATCCCTGGGGATGCGAACCCATTCCACAGCCGCTCGCGCCAACTGCGCGGAGACAGGGCTACGAGCACTACCAGCAGGGCGCAAGTCACCGCTGCAATAAGTGCGGGTGAGCGCAAGCGACTTTTGGGACGTTCCGGCTCTTCCAGCGTGGGAACACCAGAGGACTCGCTATCCCGCTTGACACGTTTCAGATCGGCACGGAGTTCGGCCGCAGACTGGTATCGCAAACGGCGGTCTTTTTCCAGTAACTTGGCAATAATCCAGCCCAGGTCAGGGATGAGGTCGGGATTGAGCCGGGCGACCGGCATGGGTGTGCGATTGAGGATGGCCTCAAAGACGACCGCCGTGGTTCCGAACCCGAAGGCTAGTCTTCCGGTTGCCATTTCATACAGCACAGCACCGAGGGAGAAAAGATCGCTGCGCAGGTCCAGTTCCGCACCACGAGCTTGCTCGGGTGACATGTAGGCCACCGTGCCAAGCGCGGTCCCTGTGCCGGTTAGTTGCTCACCATCGCTCAGGGTAGGGAGAGCGGAACTGCTGACTTCTTCCGCCACCCGGGGATTGGAAACCAGTTTGGCCAAGCCGAAATCCAGGACTTTGGCCTGTCCCCGCCGGGTGAGGAAAATATTGGCCGGTTTGAGATCGCGATGGATGATTCCAGACTCATGGGCGGCGTCAAGGCCATCGGCAATCTGGAGGGTGATGTCAAGGATCTGCGTGCTGGCCAGAGGCTTGCCCGTGATCAGTTGTTTGAGAGTCTGGCCTTCCAGGAACTCCATCGCAATGAAGGGATGGCCTTCGGATTCGTCAATCTCATAAATTGTGCAGATGTTGGGATGGTTGAGCGCCGAGGCTGAGCGTGCCTCGCGCTGAAATCGCTCCAAGATCTGATGGTCCCGCACCAGTTCGGGGGGAAGGAACTTCAGGGCTACATTCCGACCCAACCTAAGATCCTGAGCGCGATATACCACTCCCATTCCCCCGCCGCCCAGATGTTCCTCGACGCGGTAGTGGGAGATGACTTTGCCAACCATAAGCGACCCGCGACAGGCCCCCCATGTTAGGATGCTCATCCTGGCAAGTCAACGCGGTCAGAACCGGCTGCTGCTCTTCGGGAAAATGCCCATCTGATGCGCAACTCGGGCTTTGGCCCCAAGTTGC
Source organism: uncultured Acidobacteriota bacterium (assembly GCA_963799305.1). Lineage (GTDB taxonomy): Bacteria > Acidobacteriota > Terriglobia > Terriglobales > Acidobacteriaceae > Acidiflorens. Next base: position 850,960 of record CAWCWX010000015.1, read on the forward strand.
CCCCCTGGCTCACGGCGATCACGCGTCGGGAAAAGATCGTGCGATGCAAGCAGGACAACAACGACGACGATACCAATTGGGAGTTGCCTAGCCAACCGAGACTTCAAGCGGCTACCTCACGAAGGTGCGAAGCGGGCCAGAACCAAGCCCGGTGCAGCTCGGTAGTGGTGAGAGTAGGAATTTTCGCGTTGCCTACCCCGTCAAACGTAGCAGCTCAACGCCGGCGCTAGTGCGTGGAAGCCGGCATGATCCCCGGGAGCACTCGCGCAAAATCCTGAACCACGTAGAGCTTGCCGTCGCTCCAGATCGCGGCGAAGCCCGCGGCATTGTAGTCGGGGTCAAGCAGGTTCTGGCGGTGAGGTGGAGACAGCATCAGGGCTTCAAAGGCCTTCTCTGCGCTCGCATTGTAGGCGACGTTTTCCGCCACCCAACTTAGCTGCAACCCCGACTGTTTCAAGCGCGGCATCAGGGAAGCTTCGCCCTCGAACTGGTGGGAGAGTTGCTGCTTTTGAATCATGAGCTGCGCGTGCGCGCGTGCCGCCCGCGTCAGTCCTTCTTCCGCCCGCAGGAGAGGAACGCCCGCTTCCTTCCGGCGACGATTCGCCATCTCGAGCAACTCGCTCTCGGCGGCCGCATCTTCGGTTGAGGAAGGCAATGCCGCCGAGAGCAATTTGGGGGTGGGCTGAGAGGACCTGTTTGAACCGGCTGGCGACGCACTGGAGGCCTCACGTGTCTGGGCCACGGCCGTCCCAGTCATCATCGTTCCGCACAGCAGGGGCAGCGCCCAGAAAATCCGCTTATACCAGTTCGCCATAGGCCGGGATCAAACTTCCGCTTTCCATCTCTGACCCTAGCCTCTAGAATTCACGGTAGCTACTTACGATGGAGACATTACTGCTAGTCGCTGTACTCGCTGGAACCCTTGTCCTGCTGGGGGTTTCGTGGGTCTTGTTGCGCCGCTCGGAGGTTGCCGCGCAAGTGGATGTAAAGACGGAAGTTGCGGGGCAGATCGAAAGTCTCAATGCGTCCCTTGGCCAGAAGTTCAGTGCTGCTACTGCCGATATGGCCAGTCGCCTGGAGCAGACTAAAGGGGACCTCCGGCAGCAGGTCGCAGACCGCATCCAGCAAGGCTTTTCAGAGATTCGCGGGTCGCTGGAGCAGCAACTCGCCTCGGGAAGGGAAGAGCAGACCAGGCGTCTGGCCGAGGCTCGCAGCGAAATGACCGGGTCGTTGTTGCTGACAACACAACAACTGCAAGTCGAATTTCAAAGACTCAATCAGCAAACCGCGCAGAGCCTCGACTCAATCCGCGATCGTGTCGATCAGAAGCTCATGGCGATGACCGAACAGGTGCAGCAGAAGCTCGATCAAAATATTAAAGAAGGCTTCGCGCAGTTTGAAAAAGTGCAACAGCATTTGAAGAACGCCGAAGAGCAACTGCGGGAAGTAGGCGTGCTGGGAAATTCCATCAACGATCTGAATAACCTGCTGAAGCTTCCGCACCTACGTGGACAATTTGGGGAGGCCAGCCTAGAGCGTTTGCTCGCGGATTTTCTGCCTTCGCATATGTTCGCGCTGCAAGCGTCGCCGGGGGAAGGCGGTGGCCGCGCCGACGCAGTCATCTACTTTCCCGACCGCAAGCTGCCGATCGACGCCAAGTTTCCGCGGGAATCGGTGCTGGCTCTGTTTGAGAGCAACGACAAAGCCGAGATCGATGAGGCGCGTGTGGAACTGGTGCGCGTAATGAAGGCGGAAGCCAAGCGCATCCGGCAATACATTCAACCCGAAAGTGGCACGACCGACATTGCGTTGATGTACCTGCCCAGCGAGACGCTGTACATGGAAGTGATCCGCAACCGCGAACTGGGCGACTGGATGAATCAGCAACACGTTTTTCCCGTCTCCCCCAACACGCTGCTGATGACATTGCACACTATCGCCCTCGTGCATAAGTGGTATGAGGTCGCCAAGGGATTTGAGAAGAGCCGAGCGGAACTGGCGAAGGCGCAGAAGTCGTTCGACTTTTTCCAGAACCAGTTCGAAAATGTCGGCAAGAATCTGGGCAAGGCACAGGAAGCCTTCGAGACCGCGCAGCGCCACTTGAAAACCTATCGTGGGAAAGTGTCCGCCCTCAGCGGACAGGAGCAGTTGGAATTGGAGACGACGGCCGCCGTCGAAGAAAAACCCCTGCCGCTGCTCGACAAAGCGAGCGCGTAGCGTTGGAATGCCGTGGTATATACCATAAATATATATTATGATCGCGACCACTGGTATATACTAATTCTGGAGAATTGTCCCATGGCCGAAACTGGGGTCGCAAAATTGTTTCGCAATGGACGGAGCCAGGCGGTGCGGTTGCCACGGGAGTTCCGTTTTGAAGGATCAGAAGTGAACATCCGGCGAGACCCGGCGAGCGGCAATGTCATTCTGTCTCCCCGTTCTGAATCGTGCGGGGAGTGGTTTGCGCGGCTGGATGAATTGAAGTCTGACGATTTCATGCTCGATCGCAAGGACCCGCCACCGCAGAAGCGGAAGAAGCTGTTCTGATGTCGGTCCGCTATCTTCTCGACACCAACACCGCCAGTTACGTGATCAAAGGCAACTTTCCTCGAGTCCGGGACCGATTGGCGCGCCTTTCAACTGCCGAGATTGCTATTTCGGCTGTGACCGAGGCCGAATTGCGATTCGGCGCGGAGCGTCTTCCAACTGCGGCCCGTCTGCGGTTGGCGATTGCCGAATTCCTGCAACTGATCCGAGTCCTGCCCTGGGATTCGGCCGCAGCTGAGCAGTACGCTTATCTGCGAACGGCGTTGGAGCGCTCCGGAATACCAGTCGGTAACCTCGACTTGATGATTGCGGCTCACGCACTCGCCATCAAAGCGGTGTTGGTAACGCACGATCGAGTCTTCCGGCAGGTGAAAGGGTTGAGAATCGAAGACTGGACTTGAAGGACGGATGGCTGGCCGCGAGCGAAGCCATCAAGTAAGATTCCTCGCATGCCTTTAACGCGCCGTCATTTTGTAGCTCTTTCAGCCGCGCTCCCGTGGGCCCTTTCCGCGCGCGCTTCTTCCACACCGATTCCCGTTGGCTTGGAACTGTATTCGGTTCGCGGGGAACTGGCGAAAGATCCGGAAGCCACCGTGCGCGCGGTGGCACAGATGGGGTATCAGGTGGTGGAGTTCTACGCGCCCTATTTCGACTGGACGGAACCCCAAACCAAGCAGATGAGGAAACTCCTCGACGATCTCGGGATTCGCTGCCTCTCCACGCATAACAACGAATCCTATTTAAGCGCGCAGAATCTTCCGCGGGCACGCGACATGAATTTGATTCTGGGCTGTAAATATATTGTGCAGTCCTCCACGAGCGAAAAGGCCAGCCTCGAGCAGTGGAAGCCGGTGGCCGACCATCTGAACTGGGTGTCCGAGCAAATCGAGTCTGCCGGTTTGAAGGCTGGATATCACAATCACCAGCCGGAATTCACGCCCATCGGCGGGCAGCGGCCGATAGAAATTCTCGCGAAGAATACGAAACCGTCGGTGATGTTGCAGTTGGACCTGGGGACCTGCATCGACGCGGGATCGGACCCGGTGGCGTGGATTCGCGCGAATCCGGGACGCATCCGCTCGATTCACTGCAAGGATTGGTCGTCCGATCCGGCTAAGGGCTACAAGGTTTTATTCGGCGAAGGCGTGGCGGATTGGAAAGGGATTTTCGAAGCCGCCGAGTCGGTGGGCGGGGTGGAATATTACCTGGTCGAGCAGGAAGGGAGCCGGTTTTCGGAACTCGATACGGCGAAGAAATGCCTGGCGGCATTTCGAGAGAAGCACCCCAGCTAGCTACGCGATGCTCGGCGCGGACTCTTTCTGCGCGGCGGATTTCAGGTAGTCGGCGCCTTGCACTTCCCAAACGCCGTCGAACTTCACAAAGTAGGGTTCGATCGAGATGCCGGGGAAGTTGGCGGTAAGCAACTCGCCGGCGCGCAGAAGTTCGGCGCGATGATGTTCGGCCTCGGCCTGCTGGTCGCCTTTGAAATGCGCAAGGCCGCCGTAGGTGGCGCAGTCGGAGTGGCTCATCACCAATACACGCTCGGTCTGGTGCAGGCGGATCGACATGCGGACTTGTTCGAGGATGAAATCCTGCTCGAAGTCGTTGCGCGGGGAGGCGAGCGTCTTGGCGCCGCCGGCGACGACGATCATGTCGGCACGTTCGATGCCTTGCTTCTTCAGAAACTTTCGGACGGCACGGTTGATGCGGTGGTCGAAGCAGCACAGGACGGCGGCGTCGGCCGCGTAGGGGGCGGGGGGGAGTCGAAATGGAAGATTTTTTTCATGAGCTATGTCGCTAATTGTATTCGATCCTATGCCGTATAACCTTCCAACCTCTAAACGCGTTCGCTACAGATCTTGGGTAAAGGAAAGATACGAAAGATCACGGTCGAGTTCGTTGATGCTGGGATCGCTTTTACGATAGCGGACCCTGACTGAATGGCCGACATTAAGATTCTTGATGGCCAGCGGCAACCCGGATTCCGCAAAGTCAATTCCGGTATACGGCCCGTCGGTTCCCAGGTTGAACTCGTAATAGATTGCCACTCGATCCGTGGATTGATCTAACTGGATTGCGGTGACCTTCGCACTTGTTGCCGGCAGTCGCCAGAAAAACAACTTCGATCTAAATAGATTCGCGCATATCTGTCGAACATTTCAGCGCCGGTGACAGAGTAGAACGTGGGCGAGGCTTGCGCTCTCCCGATGAAATCGTTACGCCCCTCTCTTCGTTTTTAAGTCCGCCAACAACTGCTCGATGCGGTCTTCTTTTTCTAATGCTTCGAGGCGGTTTTCTACGTCGTCGGCGAGCAGTTCGGCTTTGGCTTGGCCGACGGCTTCTTCGCGGGCAACTTTGTGTTTCAGGCGGTCGAAGGTCGCGGACTTTGTGTTGGCGTCCATGCCATCGTGGGCGTCGGTGGCGCGATGGACAGCACGGGCGCGGCGATGCTGCGCGATCAGCAGGTCGGCCTTGGCGTTGGCTTCGGCCAGTTTCTGGTCGAGCTTGCGCAGGGCGGACTTCAGATTCTCGACCTGCGCCTTCTGGTCTTCGACCTGTTGCGTGAAGTTGGAGACCATCTCGCGATAGCTCTCGACGCGGAGCAGGGCGGCGCGGGCGAGGTCGTCGTGCTTCTTGTCGACGGCGAGTTCGGCCTTGCGCATCCATTCCTGGACCTTCTCGTCGTTTTCAACTTTCTTTTTTTCCAGCAGATGCTGGTCGGCAATGGCGATCGCGACCTGGGTTTTGACTTGCAGGAGCTGGTTCTGCATGTCGAGGATGACTTGCTTGATCATTTTTTCCGGCTCTTCGGCCTTATCGATCAGGTCGTTGAGATTGGCCCGGACTAAGGTGGAGACGCGTTCGAGTAATGCCATAAAACACCTCGTTTGAATTAGTCGTTGGTGGTTCGTCGTTGATCGTTCGCTTTCGGTTTCCAGATATCGTGGCCAAGGGTCAGCGCGATGTAGGCGGCGATGCCAGCTCCCACCCAGACGCCGATGTGGCCAGTGGCCGCGCCTCCGGCCGCGCCCAGCGCGGCGCCCAGGGCGACGGCCAGGGCCAGTGATCTTGCCTTGTTGAGTTCTTCGTGCACGATGCCTCCTTGCTTCGGGGCTGAAGCCCCATTCTCAATTGCGGTCAATCGGCACGGCTGAAGCCGTGCCCTCCCGTTCTGATTTCGTCCGCGATGCCCTTTCGCACTTACTTTTTGCGACTCATGATTGCCCCGAGGGCTACGCCGATACCTGCGCCGATTGCGGTCCAGACGGCGAGGTTGTGAGTCGCCGCTCCGATAGCGATGCCGATGCCGACTCCGATAGCGATTCCGACGCCCATGTTTCCCGATCCAGTCATTCTTTGCCCCTTCGATTCGTTTGTGGCGCGGGCAGAGACGCGGCACGCCGCGTCTCTACGCGTCATCGTTCTTACTTGCTGCCCCCGCCCTTGCCGGCGTCCGGCTTGGGCGTCTTATCGCCGATCTGGCGGACTTTGCCCAGCAGTTCGCTGATCGGCATGCCGGAGAGCGTTTCAAACAAGGCCGGAACCTGCGCGGCAATACTGGTGATGTCGCCGGTGATCTTGTTCAGGCCGGCGCTGTTGCCGTTGCCGGTGGAGACGACGGTGATCTTGTCGACGTTCGCCAGCGGGGCGGCCAGGGCTCTGACGATTTCCGGCATGCTGGTAAACAGCTTGTCGATGATCGCGGCCTGGTTGTATTCCTGGAAGGCCTCGGCTTTTACGTTCATGGCTTTGGCTTCGGCTTCGCCTTTCTTGAAAATGATCTCGGCTTCGGCTTCGCCCTGCTGGCGAATCGAGGAAGCATGGCCTTCGGCTTCGGCCATCAGGCGATTCTTCTCGGCATTGGCGAGGGTTTCGATCCGCTGACGGTCGATCTCTGCGCCCTTCAGTACGGTCGCGATCAATTCCTTCTCGCGGCGATTGATTTCCGCTTCCTGTACTTTGACTTGCTGTTCTTTCTCGATCTGCTGTACCTTCACCTGCTCGGCGATGACCTGCTGTTGCATGATGTTGGTCTGGATGTCGTAAGCTTTGTCCGCCTGCGCCTGCTGTTTCTTGGTGACTTCGAGGTACTGTGCTTTCTTGATCTCGAGATCGCGCTGCGCTTCCGCCTGCTTGGCCTGGGAAAGGGTTTCCGCTAGCACGCGCTCCTGATCGGCTTGCGCTTTGGCGACTGCGGATTCGCGGGTCGCAACGGCGCGCCGGATGGCGGTATCGCGATCGGCTTCGGCGGTGGCGACGTCGGCGTCGCGCTTGATGCGGGCTACGTCGGGGCGTCCCATGTTGGTGATGTATTCGTTCTTGTCGCGGACTTCCTTGATGGTGAACGAAATCACTTCCAGGCCCATCTTGTTCATGTCGTCGGCGCAGGTGGACCGCATGCGATCGGACACCATCTCCGGTTGCTTCACGATTTCTTCGACGGTGAGCTGACCGATGATGCCGCGCAGGTGGCCTTCCATGACCAGGCGGATCAGGCCTTCGCGCTGGTCGGGAGTCTTGGTGAGGAATTGTTCTGACGCGGTCAGGATCGACTCCATATCCGACTTCACTTTGATTTGCGCTACGGCTTCGACGGTAACGGCCACGCCTTGTTTGGTGTAAAGGTCCTGTTGTGGGGCTACGTCGAACGACATCAGTTCGAGCGAGAGCTCGCGGCAGACTTGCACCATCGGGAACACGATCGCGCCGTGACCTTTGACGACGCGCGTGCCACCGAAGCCGTAAATGATCAGGGCCTCATGCGGGCCGGCTTTGCGATACAGACGGGCCAGGACGCTCATGATGAACATGAGCGCGAGGACAGACAAACCGACCAGGACCCAGATTTCCATCATGTGTGACATTTCAAACATGTTGCCTCCTAAGATCGCTACTCGCCTCGTCGTTCGCTGTGCGCGTTTCGCGAGGGCGTTAACTCCCGGGGGAATGATTCATCACTAAATCCAAATCGCGGACAATCGTCTGCGGATCGCTGTGGCCGAGATAAACGTCGCCATTGGTTGTCTTGATGTGAACTACTTTGTTGCCCCACACGAAGGCGCGGCTGTTGCCGACGCCGCGAATGCCGTATCCGCGCAGCGGGTTCCAGGATTCCGCCGCGTAGCTCACAATCTGTGAGCGCGGAATGGAGCGCAGCCGGTATCCGAATGTGCTGACCTCGATGCCGTGTTGCAGAAAGCGGTAACGGAATCCGGTCCAGGCCATGGCGAAGGCGGCGAAGAGCACGAGCGCCACCAGAGCCATGGAAATTCGAACCGCGGCAAGCGGAATCAGGCGCGCGGCCAAAATGGGGCCGATGAGCGCGGGCAAGAAAAGGACGGCGCAGGCGCGTCCGGAATTTGTTTCTTCAACTAGAACTTCGCTCGACGGGAGCGCTTCGCCGCGCTGCGATCCGAAATAGAAAATCGCAAGGATGACGACGATGACCGGGATTACGATCAGCATCGGTTCGATGTGCAGAGGCGAGCCGTCGAGATTGTAGGCGATTACTTTTTGATTGCCGACAACAACGAAGCCCGCGATCACGGCGCAGAAAGTGAGAAAAATCCAGGCGAAACGGTCGACGTGGCGGCGCGAGATCGCCCATAGGATCGGCGTGAAGACCACCAGCAGGAAGGCCATGATGCCGACGCCGAATTCAAATGCCACAGTGCGCGACATCCAGCCGTTGGGCTGGCCGGCGGCGTTGAAGTGCGTCGCCATGCGACCGGGGAGTTGGTCCCAGACCCGCCAGTATTGGAGTGCGACCACCGGCAGAGTCAGCCAGAGGATCGCGATCGCGAATTGGAATGGGCGGCGGTTCATAAAATCAGCTTCGAGCTACGAGCTTCGAGCAAACAACACATTCATTGCTCGCCGGTTACTTCTTCCCAGCGGCGGATGTAGGCGATGCCTTTTTCGTAACGTGTTACGACTACTTCGGCGTCGCGTTCGATGGCGACACTGTCTTCGCTCCTCGCCGGACAGGCGCGGCGGCGTCCCACTTGCGAATAGATGATTTCCCCGGTACCGCCTTCGCGGATCGGGCTGGCTACGCGTCCTACTACGCCCACCATTTCGTAGTCGGCGGGATCCATGATCGCTTCCGGTGACATCAACACCCTGGCCAGAAACATGAACACGATGCCTGCGCCCACGAGGCCGACAACCGTCGAAATCAAAAGGCCGAGTGCGAACACGATCGTGGAAAAGCGCGTCAGCAGGTAGCCGGTGCCTCCGAACCAGGCCAGAAAAATGGCGATGGTGAAGAAGTTGAACGGGGAGACGCTCTCGTGCGCGGCGCCGTGTGCGTGGGAACCGGCTGTGTCGCCACCTACCCCATGCGCTCCGGAATGAAAATGCACGTGTGGCCAGTGGCCGTGCAGGTTCAGACCTCCGGCAACGAAGGAGAGCAGGCTGAACAGAAAACCTACGGCAAAACAGATCAGATAGAAGTCAGACCAGGTCATGTCCGCCTCCTTGGCTTCGTTTCTGCTGCGAGGGCGAGGCGGGCTCGCGAATGCCGTCGGGCAGCCGGCGCTACTTTCTCCGGGGTTAGCGCCTCATACAGGCGGTCGGACAAGCCGGGAGTGTTCAGGATTTCGCCCATCAGCATGAGGCAGCTGCGAGTATCTTTTTCGCGCGCCATTTTAATCAGGACTTCGCTTACTGCGTGGTCGTGCGAGAAACGCTCCGAGCCTTGCAGGAGCCACACATCGAGCTGACCTTCAGTGGTGCGCAGATCGGATGTGAGTTCGGTATGGTAGCCCTCCGGATCATCCACCAGGAAGCCGGGATGGACTTTGAAAAACTTTGCCAACAAGGTGCGAGTCGATTGCGTCATATGCGGACGTTTGCCGCCTTCAATCTGCGACAGATATGACTGGCTCAGGGAGCCGCCGGTCTCAGCCTTGATCGCCTTGAGCAGCTCTTGCTGCGTCATCGGGCGGTCAAGTCCGCGGAGGGAGCCTTCGACTTCGCGGAGGTAACGGATTTTTTCGGCGAGCTTCATATAGCAGATCGCGATTATAGTATCGCAATATGCAATATTTAGTCAAGAACTGGATTTGGCGTGTTTTGTGGGGGTTGCGGGAGGCAGTTCTCAGTTCCCGGTTCTCAGTTCTCAGGAAGAGCCCAGACCGGACATTTTCGATGGTTGCCGCGGTTCGCATTTTCAGCTGAAAGCTGAAAACTGAGAACTGAGAACCGGGAACTGAGAAACTGCGGCCGAGAACTGCTCGCTAAAACATGCGGGCGTTATGCTCTTTGAGATGGATGGGACGGGGGTCGGTTTCGGGAGGAGGGGTGTGAGGGCGGGTGAGTTTGGCCGCATGGTCGTGCCGGCTCACGGTCTTCACTTGCGCCCGGGTCGACGACGTCTGCTTCGCATGCTGGACGGCACCCGACAACTGAGGAGGCCGGTGTTGGAGGTGGGTGGTGGAGATGCGGCCGCGATTGTCTTCGTGTAACTCGTCCGATTTCTCGCCATCTTCGGTTCGTTCCAGACTGACGGCCTCTCCGGCGGAGGTATTGGCTTTGTGAACGCCTTGGGCGCTGGATCTTCGCGGATGTCTCTGCGCCGCCTGATGCTTGGCCGATTGGGCAGTGACGGCGTCATGGCTTTGCGAGATAGCCGGTGCGGCGAACCCCGCCAGACCAGCGGCGAACAGAGCATACTCCAGCGTGGATTTCATCTCTCGATGTTGGGCCATGAGACGCGCGGAGGCAATAGTTGTCCGCAGCGAGAAGCGTTACGAAGGGGAAACGAGCGCGGCAAACGGGCATGTCCGCTGACGCAAGTGCAAGAAAACGCCCTCCGGCGGGCCGGAGGGCGGGGGCAAAACTATGGAATGGGTTCTAGCTAGTTCACGATCAGGGTTACGTGCTGGTTGTGCGACGCCGATCCGGACGAGCCGGTAATCACGATCGTATAAGTTCCAGCGGGCGTACCACCGGTCGGAGACGTGCTACTGCTGCTGCCGCCGCAGGCGGCCTGCAACAGGATCAGACCTGCAAGCAGTCCGAGAAGCATTCCGGCGAGCCAGCGACGACGTTTGACTCCGGCGCCGACGCCCAGGCCGAGCAGGCTCAATCCACCGATGGGCAGCCAGGCGGCATAGAGCGGGCCACCACGGAACAGGCTCCCGCTGGTCACCGGCCGCGCCGTGGTGCTGATATTCAGCGTGGTGCTACCCGGACTGCTGCCGGAAAGGGTGACCGAAGTCGACGTGAAGGTGCCGGTGGATGCGGTGGGCAATCCGCTATCGCTCATGGTGATCGTAGCGGCGTAGGTTGGGTTCGGTGTCAGCGTCGCGACAAAGCTGGTGCTCTCTCCAGCGTTAATGGTGACGGAGGTGGGGGCGACGCTAATCGCAAAGTCGGTGATGGGAACGGGAGGATCGATGGTCGGGAAGAGAACAAACCCGCCGCCGTTTGCGCTCAGGAACGGTGTGACATCGAGCGAAGTGGTTCCCGTGGTTGGCGTCAGCACGACGGTTACAGTCACTTTCGAACTGACGGCAACCGCGCCTATGTTGCACAGAACCGTCGCATTGACCGGCGTCTGACAAGTCCCGCCGGGAGAGGCCGATGCCGAGTTAAACGTCACGCCGGCGGAAGGGTACGTGCCTTTGAAGACGACGCTCGCAGCGGGATCGGGTCCGTTGTTGACGAAGGTGAAGGTGAACGTGACCTGATTACCCAGCGAGCCTGGGTTCGGGCTGGCGGTGGGTGGAGTATCGGCCGGTTCTATGAAAGCGCTGTTCGCCGCGATGGTGGCGAGAAACGCGTCCTGCGAGCCGGCGTTCAGGCTCGACTGAAACGGCGGAGGCGCGGGCGGCGAATCGGGCTTCGGGAACGGCGACGATTGCGTTTCGCCAGCCACGTAAACGGTGTTGTTGGCATCGACGGCGACGCTGGTTCCGCGATCCGCCTCCGTGCCACCCAGATACACGAGGTAATCTCCGGCCGCGCTTCCGGAAGTCGTGGTAATGATCTGCGCCACGAAAGCGTCCGTCTTGCCTCCGAAGATCAGTTGTTGTTCCAGCGGGTGAAGGACGGGCAAATCGGAGGAACCGGTCGAGCCGGTTACGTGCGCTCCCTGCACTGCATCGACGGCGATCGACAGGCCGACGTCGTCGCCGGTACCTCCAAGATACGTGAAATAGGTCAGCGGGTAGGTGCTACTCGAACCCGTGGGGTTGCCGATCTTGGCGATGAAGGCGTCGTGATTGTTCACGATGATGCCGCCTCCGTTTGCAAACTTGGGCTCGAAAGGACCGATGCTCGTGGCCGCCGTCCAATCGCTGGAGAGAGTCTGGCCGGTGACGTAAGCGTTGCCCGCGCCGTCAACGGCGATGGCCAATCCCGCATCGTCCACCGAGCCGCCGAGGTAGGTGGAATAGATCAGCGAGACGGTGCCGGCGCGGTTGGGATTGATCTTGGCAACGAACGCGTCCGTCGCGGTCTGGTTCAGGTCGCAAGCCGTGACGCTGGGAGCCTGATCGAGGCAATTCTGCTGCGCGTTGAGAATCGGAAAATTGGTGCGGGGATTGTCGTTGAGGCCGGCGGGATCGAAAAGAAAATCGGTCGCGCCGGTGATGTAAAGGTTGCCGCCATTGTCGATGGCGATGCCGCCGCCGGTGATCTGCGGCTGGGCCGGTGTCGCGCCTCCGAAGTAGGTCGAGTACCGCATGCCTTGCGATCCCGAGACAGTCGTGTCGATCTTGCTGGCAAAGAACTGGGTGGCGGCAAGAGACATGACCTGAAATCCGCTCGGAGTAGCAGGGAAGCCGGTCGCGTTGTCGGTGGAGGTGGTGGTCCCGGTGAGGAACGCGCGGCCCCCGGCATCGATAGCCAGTCCGGTGACCAGGTCGATTGTGGTGCCGCTCTCGTTAGTACCGGAGAGGTAGGTAGAGTAGATCCGTGTTGTCCCAGTCGAATCCAGCTTGGTCAAGAAGCTGTGCGTTCCCGGGCCTGCGGGAACGGGCTGGAACGCACTGGCGGTCGTTGGAAAGTTGCCGGAAGTCGTGCTGCCGGCGACATAGGCCTGGCCGCTGGAATCGACAGCGATGGCGGCTACGTCATCAACCCCGCTGCCGCCCAGGTAAGTGGCATAGATCAGTTGCGACAAGGGCGCTGGATTGGAGGGGTTCAGCTTGGCGACAAAGACATTTTTGGTGCCGGTTTTTGCAGAACCATTGGTGACCGGGAAATCTGCCGAGTCCGTGGTGCCCGCGAGATAAATATTCAAGCTGGGATCGACTGCGACCTGCGTGTTCGATTCCGTGCCACCTCCGCCAAGGTAGGTGAAGTAGCTGAGACTGGGATCAATGACCAGTTCGCGGCTGTGGTCGTAGTCGCCAATCTGGAAGCCGATCTTGTTGCCGGCCAGTTGGCGGAAGCTGCCTGCGACGACCTTCTTGGCGCGGCCGTCCAGTTGATAGATGTAGGGAGCGTGGAAGCGGACTTCGTTTCTGTTGCTGCCGTTGCCGGTCGAGAGGACGAGGTCGCCGGAGTCGAGGCGGGCGGAAGCGCCGTCGAAAGTCAGTGCGATCTGGCTGGGATCGGCGCCGGAGCCGACGCGGAAGTCGTATTCGAGCTGTCCCTGGTGGCCGTAGTAGGTGAGGCCGATTCCGGGGTAGACGGACTCATAGTTCACGCGCGCGTACTGCGGGATATTGCGCTGCCACTTCGCAGGATTATTGCCGATAAAGTAATTGCTCTTGCCGGGGAGTAGCTCGGCGCCGGAGACATGGGCCTTCGCATTGACGCCTTCCAGCCGCATCCGAATCACGTTACTGGCTGAAGGCTGAAGGCTGACGGCTGACTGCTGTAGTCTGAGCACGGCTTCGTCGCCGGTAAGGAACAGACTGTAGCCGTGTCCGCGGGACAAGAACTTGACTCGGGGATCGGTCTGGCCCTGATTGGCTTCGAAGAACATGGGCACCGACACGCGGTGCGCCGACCGGGCATCTGCAGCGGGCGCGTTCTTGGCAAAGGCTACGAGGCTCGCGGGACCAAAATAAAAGAGCGTGCCGGCAGCGACCAATGCCGCCGCCAGAAGAAGTGTTGCCAGACGCCTACCTGTCACTGATCCTCCCACCGATTTCTGAAACGCTGAGACTTGAGAGCTGAGACCTGAAGCACGGTAATTCCGATTCACGAATACTCCTCCGATGTCCCAATTTCACGGGGTGAGAACGAAAAACGGCACACAAATACCGCTGGGGCTCGACGCCCATAGGAAGCGGATGCGTACCCGTCACCAGAACTGGGGTTAAAGCAAACAAATACTTTTACATCCGGGAGATACGCTGTCAAGCCGACCAGGGAGTTTGGGACCGCGTTAGTGAGAAGCAGCGGAGGTGGGAATGGTTGCTAGGGAAGGTGTCCGGTGAGCTGACAGGTCAGAGGTGGCGGGTCACAGGAAGGACGCGCGCGGGTTTCCCGTGACCCTGACCTGTGCCCTCTGACCCGTTCACGCGCGCAATTCTGTGGGCTGCGGAATTCGACGAACCTGGATCTGCTTTTCACGTTTTCGGGTTTGCGCGATGTCGTAGGCTGCCTGCATTCGCATCAGCGTGTCCATTCGAGTTCCAAACGCCTTCTCGATGCGTAAAGCCATATCCCCGGAAAGGCCTGCTTTGCCGTTCAACAGACTCGAAAGAGCAGGCCGGGAGACGCGGAGTGCCGCGGCAGCCGCTGTCACGGACAGGCCGGCTGGGGAGACGATCTCAGTGCGAATAAACTCTCCAGGATGGGGCGGACTCTTCATCGGCATGGCATGTCAGCTCCTTTCGCAGCTAGTGGTAGTCTTCCAGATTTACGTCGCAGATTTCGCTCTCCGCGATATCGATGCTGAACGTCAAACGCCGATTGCGAGTGACGCTCAGGCTCCACGTTCCTTGGCGGTCGCCGGTAAGCACGTGCGCCTTCCAGGATGGCAGCGACAGCAATTCCTCCGCGTCGAGCATGTCGTCGAGAAAGGCGAACATCTTAACACTTGTCAACACTAGGGTTCCCGTGGAAGGTCACAGGTCAGAGGTTACGGGTCACAGGAAGTACGCGCCGGGTTTCCTGTGACCTCGGACCTGTCACCTCTGACCTTTCTTCAGGTCGTCGATTTCGCGTTTCAACCGCGAATAGCGGCTAACGAGCGTGGCGAGGTAGCCGATGTGGATGATCCAGGTGGCGGCGTAGGCGGCGAGGAGATATCCGTTCATCGGGGGCTCCGGGTCAGGGATTCCAGGGATTGGGCTTGCTCGACTTCGCGTTGCAGGACTTCCAGGCGATAGCGGGACCAGCAGATCAGCAGCGCAAAGCAGGAAAAGGCCAGCCAGTTGATGAGCAACACGTGCAGCATGCGGGGATCGATCGATCCGCCGCCGCCGATCACCGGTTGCGGATGCTGGGTGCGGAAAAACCAGATGGAGAAGTAGACAAACGGAACACAAAGCGCTCCTAAAACCGAGAGCGACGCGGCCAGAATAGGAGTTTCACTGCTCGAAGAGAAGCGGCGCAGGACAAGGTAGCTGACATAAATCAGCCAGAGGACCAAGGTCGAGGTCAGACGCATGTCCCAGGTCCACCAGATGCCCCACACGGGACGGGCCCAGATCGGACCGGTCACGAGCACGATGCTGCAGAAGACGACTCCGACTTCCGCCGTGACCAGGGCCACGATATCGGCGCCTGGTTTGCGGCGGATGAGGTACAGGACCGAGGCGACAAAATTAATGGTGAAAAGAATGAACGCGGTCCATGCCGACGGCACGTGGTAATAGAAGATTCTTTGCACGTCGCCCATGGTCTGTTCAGTGGGCGCGACCTCCAGAGCCAGGTAGAGCGCATAGCTCAGAAGGATTGCGGTCAGGATTCCGAGGATGGGGAAGGCGCGTTTCATAGGAATCGGCTATTAGCTCTTAGCGTTTAGCTCTTAGCGTCAAGCTAATGGCTAAGGGCTAACAGCCAAGAGCGGGGTTCACTCCGCATTCAACACCGCTTCGAACAAAATCAGGCAAGCCGTAGTAAACACCAGATCGTAGCTGAGAAGCAATGCTATCCAGACGCGGGCGCCCTCTCCGATTAAAACATTGGTCGTCGCTTGCACCATAGCGAGTAGGGCAGGGATCGAAATTGGGAATAGTAGTAAGGGCAGCATGATTTCGCGGCTGCGGGTGCGCAGGGACATGGCGGCAAAGAATGTCCCGTTTACTACCAGCGCCCAGGTGCCGAGCGCGGCGACGATCAGCAACTGCCACGCTGGCCCGAGGGGGCGCAGTTGATAAAAAAGTACGAAGAGAGGCGTCATCAGCGCTTCCAGCACGCTGACGAAGATGAAGTTGCCGATCGCCTTGGCGAGGAATAGGGAATTGGCCGGAGCGGGCGAGACGCGGTAGGCGTCGAGGACCTGGTTGCGGATCTCGCGTGCCCAGGTCTGATTCAGGGCGACGACGGCGGCAAACAAAAACGCCACCCAGATCAGGCCGCCGGCGATCTGCCGGGACTCTTCAGCGTTGGGGTCGAAGGAAAAGCTGAAGACCACCACCACCAGCAAAGAAAAAAACAGCATGGAGTTGATGGCGTCTTTGGAGCGCCATTCCAGGCGGAGGTCTTTGCGCAGCGTGGCGCGAGTGATGCCGGTGGGCGCGGGCATTAGTAGGCCACCCCCGGCGGCTTGAGGTCGCGGGTGCGGGCGACGATCTGGCCGAATTCCATCCAGATGAACTCGTCGGCGGCGCCTTCGAGTAGCGAGGCCTGGTGGGTGACGACGAAAATGGTTTTGCCCTGGTCGCGGATTTTGGCCAGCAGTCGCACCATGTCGCCGGCGGAGTGAATGTCGACGTTGGAGAAGGGCTCGTCGAGCAGCAGAATCTTCGGATCGTTCAACAGAGCGCGCGCCAGAGACATCCGCTGCCGCATGCCTTGAGAATATTGTCCTACTGGACGCTTGAGATCGGGATCGAGTCCGACGGCGCGGATGGCGTCGGTGCAGCGGGCAGCGTCAACGATGCCGTATAGCCGGGCAAAATATTCGAGATTCTCCAACCCGCTCATCTCGTCGTACAGCAGTGACGGATGCGCCATGTATCCGACCTGATCACATATGTCGTGGAATTTCGGCGCTCCGAGGATTGAGATCTGCCCACTAGTCGGCTGGCTCAGTCCGGCGAGAGTGCGGAGGAGCGTGGTCTTTCCCGCGCCGTTGTCGCCGAGGATGGCATAGAGTTTGCCGGCGGCGAATTCGGCGGACACGCCGCGGAGGGCGGCAAAACGGCCAAACTGCTTGATCAGATTTGTGACGGTGATGACGGTCGTGGTTTCAGTCACCAGATGAGTATGAGGCTGACGGCTAATTCGCCATCCCGCTCGGACTGGAATTCTGATTCTGCGTCATGCTCTTGCCCGGCTGCGCGGCGGGTTGGCCCGGTTTGGGTGCGTATTTCGAGGCGCACTTGGCCTGGAGTTGCTTGGCGTGGAAAACGCCATCGCGTCCGAAGCTGCCGTCGGCGAGGGCCTGAGAGTCGTCTTTAAAAGTGTCGGGCGGAGCCTCGGTGCCGGTGTAGGCGACGTTGAGCGTCAGGTCATTTTCCTTGAGCTGAAAATCCACGCGCGTACCGGAGCGCTTGATCGATCCCGGAACCACGTTGCCCGCCACGCGCAGGCGCTTCGAGTACGCGCCGTCGCCCATGCCTTGCAGTTCCTTGATGGTGACGTAGTAACTCTTACTGTCCTGCACGCCGGTATATGCTAGATAGCCCAGCGACAGCAAAATCACCAATGTGACTGCGCCAAATTTCAGGATCTTGTTGGCTTCGCTCGACATGACTGCTCCTGAGTGAAAACTTTACGCGCTGGGTGGGATGGGGTCAAGGTGACAGGAGGGCAGGTGGAGTACCGCAACCGGATAGCCTCCCACAGTTTAGGGAGCCACGGAAGAGAGGGTGCGTACTGCGTTACACTTTTCTTGAGGAATACGCATGCCGGATGTCCCCGATGACGAGACTCTGAGCCAGAGTGCCGGTCAAGAGTCTTTCACCAGCATCGGTCCTTATCGATTAGTCCAGCTACTGGGTGTGGGCGGCATGGGCGAGGTCTGGCGGGCAGAGCAAACCGAACCCCTTCATCGCACCGTTGCCCTCAAACTGATCAAGGCGGGAATGGACACCAAGGCTGTGGTGGCCCGCTTTGAATCGGAACGTCAGGCGCTGGCGCTGATGGAGCATCCCAGCATCGCCAAAGTTTTCGACGCGGGGGCAACCGCAGCGGGCCGTCCGTACTTTGTCATGGAGTACGTCCACGGACTTCCTGTCACCGACTTTTGCGACAAGCACCGGCTCACAATCAAGAAGCGCCTCGATCTCTTTATACAGATATGCGAAGGGGTACAGCACGCCCATCAAAAAGCGATTATCCACCGGGATCTGAAGCCCTCCAATGTGCTGGTCGAAGAGGTCGATAACAAGCCGATTCCCAAGATTATCGATTTCGGGCTCGCCAAGGCAACGGGCGGGCGCCTGACCGATATGACGATGTTTACGGAAATGGGAGCGATGCTCGGGACCCCCGACTACATGAGTCCGGAGCAGGCCGATAGGGACGAACGCAACATTGACACTAGGACGGACGTGTATTCCCTCGGGGTGATTCTCTATGAATTGCTCGTCGGCGCTTTGCCCTTCGAATCGAAGGAGTTGCGGCAGGGCGGAGTGGAAGCCATGCTGCAGAAGATCTGTCACCAGGAACCGCCCCGTCCCAGCACAAGACTCAAGTCCATGCGGGAGTCCTCCAAGGATTCGGGAGCAAAGCGCCGGGAGGAACCACAGGCGCTGGAACGCCATCTTCGCGGTGACCTTGACTGGATTACGATCAAGGCGCTGGAGAAGGATCGGACGAGGCGATACGGTTCGCCTTCCGACCTGGCGGCCGACATCAGGCGCTATCTACAGAATGAACCTGTGTTGGCGGGGCCGCCGAGCGCCAGATACCGCGCCGGCAAATTCATTCGGCGTCATCGCTTTGGAGTCGGCGTCACCGCTATCGTAGCGGTGTTGCTGCTCGGATTTGCCACTACGATGGCAATGCAGGCCCGGCGCATTGCGAAGGAGCGTGACCGGGCGAACCGTGAGGCTGAGACATCGAAGCGCGTCACGGAATTCATGACTAACATGTTCAAGGTGTCCGATCCGAGCCAGGCCAAAGGCAATACCATTACCGCCCGCGAAATCCTGGACCGGGCTTCCAACGAAATCGACACTGGACTGGCTTCCGACCCGCGTCTGCAAGCTCAGATGATGAGCATCATGGGGAACGTATATGAAAACCTCGGTCTCTTTTCCCGGGCAGAACCTTTGCTAGCCAAAGCGGCGGAGATACGCCAGCGAGTTCTGGGGGCCAAGAGTCCGGAGACGATGGCGTCCATGGACGAGTTGGCAAAGGCGTTGCGCGACCTTGGCCGCAACGCCGAAGCGGAGAAGATTGAGCGTGACACCCTCGCAACTGAGCAACGTTATCTCGGAGCAGACATGCCGGAAACCTTGCGCTCGATGAGCCAGCTTGCCTGGACGCTCTATCAGGAAGGCCATTACCCGGAGGCGGAAAAACTGGACCGGGATTCTTTGGAGGCGCAGCGCCGCGTGTTGGGGCCCGACAATCCACAAACGCTCAGCACGTTGAACGATCTCGCCCAGGTCATGAGGGTCCGGGGCAACTACGCCGAAGCGGAGAAAATGGATCAGGAAGCACTGGAAACGCGCCGCCGCGTCCTCGGGCCCGAGCAGCGGCAGACACTGGAGAGCATGACGAATTTGGCCAGTGACCTGGCCGCCCAGGGTCATTATGCGGAGGCGGAAAAGTTAGACCGCGAGAATCTCGAAATTTGCCGCCGTGTCCTGGGTCCGGAGCATCCTCATACCCTGGGTGCGATCGGCAACCTGTCCGATGATCTGGTGTCGCAGGGGCTTTACCCGGAGGCCGAGAGGTTGGGTCGAGAGGCGCTCGAAATCGAACAGCGAGTGCTCGGACCGGAACATCCGCAGACAGTAGATGCGATGGACAATCTGGCGACCATTGAGAGCAAGCAGGGTCAGTACGCCGCCGCGGAAAAGTTGGATCGGCAAATCCTCGAAATCCGCCGGCGCGTTCTTGGGCCCGAGCATCCGGACACTGCCCGGTCTACCTACGCCCTCGCTCGCATTGCCGCGCTCACGGGACGAAAGGAACTGGCTTTTTCGCTCTTGCGGCAGGCCGTCGACCACGGATTGCCTCCAGCCATCGATCGGGGTATCGGGACCGATCCGGATTTTGGTTCGCTGCACGCGGATGCGCGATTCGAGAAGATCGACGCCGAGGCCCACCAGCGGCTCGCAGGCGAGCGGAGCCCAAATTTGAAATGAAGGACTTAGCGCCACGTCTGGTTTCACGAGAAAGCGCAATACCTTACTCCGCATGATGATCTTGCCTGCATGACTGAATATCCAAGAATGACCCTCTCGCGGATTGAAGCGATTGCAGCATCGCGCGAGCAAGAGCCCATTCTGGCCAACCTCCTCGAGTTGTACATCCACGACTTCAGCGAATTCCTCAACGTGCATCCTGGCCCCGACGGCCGCTTCGGTTATCCTCGCCTTTCGTTGTATTGGAGTGAGTCGGGACGGCATCCGTTTCTCGTGAAGGTCGACGGCCAATGGGCAGGTTTCGCGTTCGTGAAGAAGGGGTCCGAAATTTCCGGGGACGAAACCGTCTGGGATATGGCGGAGTTCTTCGTGGTTCGTGGATATCGTCGGCAGGGGATTGGAGCTCAAATCGCGCAAAAACTCTGGAGGAAATTCCCCGGCCGGTGGGAGATTCGGGTGATGGAGTCGAATGTTCCGGCGAGGGATTTCTGGGCGCGGGCGATTGCGGCGTTTACAGGTGAGGCAATTCATCCCCTGCGATTTGAGAAGGGCGGGGAGTTTTGGGAACTCTTCTCGTTTGCATCCCGGCTTTCGGCCGAGGGCCCGGGCTAGTCCACGAAGTTCTTCACCACAGAGGTCACAGAGGTCACGGGGAAAACCAGGCGCTTCCCTGTGACCTCCGTGACCGCTGTGGTGAAGACGATTTCCCGCCGCCATTTAGAATGTTGGCATGATTCATCCCTGGCACGACGTCACGCCCGGCGGCAATTTGCCGCAGGAATTTAATACGGTTATCGAGATTCCGTTTGGGTCGAGTGTGAAGTATGAACTCGACAAGACTAGCGGGCTCATTAAGCTGGATCGGGTGCTGTATTCGGCGGTCTACTATCCGGCGAACTATGGGTTTATTCCGCAGACGTTTGCCGAGGACGACGATCCGTTGGACGTGCTGGTGCTATGCCAGGAGACGGTGGTCCCGCTGACGATCATCCATGCCCGCGCCATCGGGTTGATGACGATGATCGATTCCGGCAAGCAGGATCATAAGATCATCGCCGTGGCCACGGAAGATCCGGAATTCAATGCCTATCGAGAAGCGGCGCAGATGCCTCCCCACCGGTCGCTGATGTTGCGGCGTTTCTTTCAAGACTACAAACAACTGGAAGGCAAGAGCGTCGAAGTGGATGAGATTCAGCCGGCCGGCAAGGCGTATCCCATCATCGAAGACGCGCTCCATCGCTACAGCGAGCAGCGGCGCGCCGGCTTCCATGGGGCGAAGTGAACGTCGAATGCACGTCACGCGAAAAGCCCGATGGTAGAGACGGGGCTTGCCCCGTCTCCGCTTGCACATTGCGCTTCCTCCGCCACCGGAGACGCGGCACGCCGCGTCTCTACGCCAGGTTTACGCTAGCTTCGCGTCCATGGTGATTTTGGCGTTCAATACTTTCGACACAGGGCAATTCGCTTTGGCGTCCTGGACCACTTTGTTAAAAACTTCCGCGGTCGCTCCCGGAATTTTCGCCACGACATCCAGATGCACAGCCGTGATCGTCCATCCGGAGTCCAGCTTTTCCAGAGTAAGAGTGGCTGAGGTCGCAATACTCTCGGGCGTCAGATTCGCGGCTCCGAGTTGCGCCGACGTGGCCATGGAAAAACACGCCGCATGCGCTGCAGCAATCAATTCTTCCGGATTCGTTCCCGGGGCATTCTCGAACCGCGTGGTGAAGGAATAAGGCGTATTCGAAAGTATTCCGCTGGCGGAGGACACTGTCCCTTTTCCGTCTTTCAGTCCACCCTTCCACTCTGCGCTGGCTTTCCGTTGCATGCAATCTCCTTAGTAGTCAAGATTACTTCATTGTAAAAGAGTTCTCAGTTCCCGGTTCTCAGTTCTCAGTAAAGCAGGTCTCAGGTGTCAGGTCTCAGGTCTCAGGTCTTGACCGAGAACTGAGAACTGAGAATCGAGAAATGGCTGTTACAGGTTACTCTCGTCTCCCCCGAGGTAATCTTTCGTAGCGTTTTCCCTGAACCTATACTTCCGGCGTGACCACCAATCCCGACCCGCGTGTTGAGCAGGCGGCGGCACGGCCGGAAAATGATCCGCTTGCGCCGGGACGCGCCAATCCGCGACGCGGCGTGGCCATAGTCGCGGTTGTCGCGGGGATGTTGGGAGGCGCGTTGTTTCTGGGGACCGGCAATGCGCAGGCGGCATGGCAGGAGATCGCGCAGTTGCTGAGCCTTCATGGCAAGCCGGTTCCGGCATCGGCGAACGTTCTTTCCGAGCACGAAGTCGAAGGGCTCGATGAGATGACGCCGCAGAGCCAGGCGCAGTTGCTGCTCGAACGTTCCGTCAATCATTATCGCGGGGCCAACGATCAGATCGCGGAGCGGGTGAGCCGGTGGCGGGGAAAGATCGAGCTCGATCAACAACTGCGGTCGTTATTCATGACCGCTCTCAACTCCGACGACCTGCGGGTGCGGGCCGCTGCCATTGAAGTCGACCTGGCCGCTCGTAACCTGGAAAAAGATTCGACAGCGATTGACCAGCTCGAACACGATGCCCGCTTCGGCGAACAGGGTCCGCGCGCGAACGCGCTGTGGGATATTGGGCTACTGGGGAATCGTGGAGTCGAACCAGGGCGCGCCGCAGAAATCTTAATGGCCTCGGTCCACGATGAGAACGTCAACATTCGCTCTTGGGCCGTCGAGGGACTTGCGTATCTCGGCACCGACGAGACGGTCGCTCCGCTTCTGCAGGTGTTCCACGACGACGCATCGCCGATGATTCGGGAGCGCGCCGCCTGTGGGCTGGCGCAGTCCGGCATGCTGAGTGAGAAGCAGCGCCGCAGCGCCGTGCCCAAGTTGCTCGACTTTGCCGATGATGCCGCGCTCGACGCGGAAACTCACAAGTGGGTCTTCCAGGCGCTACGCGACATCACCGGACAGAATCTGCCGCACGATCCCGCCGCCTGGAGAAACTGGTACAGCTCGAACAGTGGGCAATGGGCGCCGGTGACACGCGACAGCCAGTGAGATTTCGGAACCGGTTTTGGGAGGGCACGGCTTCAGCCGTGCCGCGGATTCCTCTTCAAGATAGGCTTTAGCCCCCGATGCGTGGTCGTCGGAGGACCAGTGAAATCGCCTTATTAGTAAAAATCCGAACAACTCAGATAGAAGCCGCACTTTTTGCAGATGGATTTGCAACGGTGTCCGGAAAGTTGGGCGGAGCAGTTTGGACAGTACGCAGACACATCGACAACGCGAGCCGCGGGCTGGGTAGCAATTTCAGGTGGCGGAGACGGTGGGATCGTCGGACGCGGCGAATTCATCCCAGCTTTTTAGCACAGAACAAGCGGGGACGAAAGCCGCGGACTTGGTGCCTGGATCTCGACGATGAACGGAAGCCGCCCGGAGTTCTCGGCAGGCATTGCGCCTGCCGAGACTCCGTGCGTTGACTTACTTGCCCGTCCCGGACAGAGCGGAGGTGATGGGGTTTGGAACTGCATTGTTCGACACCGACAGCGTAGAGGTTCGGGCGCCGACTGCCGTCGGAGTGAACGATACGCTGATTGTGCATGACGATAGTGCGGCGACCGATCCACCACAGGTCGTGGAGACGATCGCGAAGTCTCCCGCATTCCCTCCGGTGATGGTGATCCCGCTGAGCGTAACCGGGGTCTTCAGCAGGTTCTTGAAAGTCGCAATTTTCGTCACGCTGGTGTGGCCTACTAACGTCGCGGCGAATTTCACCGCAATCGGTGTTAGCTTGATCGCCGCGACTCCAGTCCCAGTCAGGGTCACCGACTGCGGGCTATTAGTAGCGCTGTCCGTTAGAGTCAAAGCTGCGCTCCTTGCGCCTGTGGTCGTTGGTGCGAAGGCCACGCCAATCTTGCAGGAAGAACTCGCCGGAATGCTGGCTCCGCAAGTGTTTGATTTGATCACGAAGTCGCTTGGATTAGTGCCCGTGAACGCGATGCTGGAGATGGCAATCGCTGAAGTGTTGCTGTTGGTTACCGTGACCAGTTTTGTGACGCTGGTGGCGGTTACGTGTGTATTCGCAAAGGCTATTGAAGCGGGAGAGACCGTCAACGGTCCGTTGCCGCCGCTGCCGACCGCGACGGTAGCAGCTGCGGTGATCGCGCTGTTCACGGTGTCGGTGGAAGTAACGGTCTGACTGCCATTGGTCTTCAGGGTGACGCTGAAAATGTGCGTTCCCTGGTCGGAGTTGATGAACGTGTAGTCCGATGGAAGCACCGCCGAGCCGTCAGAGCTCGTGAAGTGGACGGTTCCGATGTAGCTGGCCATGGTGCCGCCGCTGGTCGGGTTCTGCGCGGTCAGAGTGACGTTGAACGGCGTGCCCGGAGTCGCGCTCCCCGGTGCGGTCAACTGGTACACCGGGTGTTTTCCGACTGAGACGCAGGCGCCGAGCGCATTCGACCACTGCTTCTGGATCACCCAGTTCTGTCCACCCGCCGATACGGTCGCTTGCTGGGCGTTGCAAATGTCGCCGATTTCGCCGTTGACCTGGTCATACCAGGCCAGCGGAGGGGCGAAGTTGTTGGCGATCCCCACGTCGGTATCGGTGGCCGCTTCGATCAATTCGTGGGAGGAAACCGAAGTGGTGTCTTTCAAGTAATCCGGATTGGAACCGCAGCCGCCGAAACAAGCGCTGCTCGGGCCCATATCCGGGAATACGCCATAAGCAATGTTCTTAGTGTTGAATTTGGAAGTCGTGGTGCCGTGGTAAGCGCAAAAAACCTGGCAGCTTTTCGATCCCTGCAAGGTGATGGTCACATTCAGCGGAAAGTAAATCATGTACAGAGTGTTGACGTTGCCGGCGTTGTCGAGATCGGGCGGCGGCAGATGTCCGCCGTTGATCTGGGCCAGAAGTTCAGTTTGTATCGCCGTGTCATCGATGGTGCAGGCAGCGCCCGTATTGCACTTCGAGGGCGCGATGGTGAAGGTGCCACCGGCGGAACCTCGCCCCAACGATTGGTTAGTGCCGCTCCCACCTCCGACCGGGGTGACGTTGGTGGCGTATTCGCTCACCATGTCGTAGAAGATGCTGTTGGTGATCGCCGAGTAAAAGGCGGGCATGGTGGTCTGGACGCCGGCGTCGACACTATTGGTCCAGAAAACCGTCACCACACTCGGGTTCGAGATCACCGGTCCACCATAGTAGTTCAGGTGCGCTCCCAGGGGCGGGGCGATGGCTTTTCCGTTGGAATTCACCATCGGCACGATGTGGAGGGGCTGGGAGGCTGGCGTGGGTGCATTGGCGCTATCCGGGGCGGCGGCCGCGTCCTGTGCGAGGGCAGCGCCGGTCAAACTCAAAGCAATGAGCACGGTTAAACCGAGAGTGAGCAGAACTTTAGACACGGCGGGTCGAGTCTGGCCTGGTTGCGAACAATCCATTGCAGTCTCCTTCAGATTTGGTCGAACGTCTGCACTGAAAAACGAGTCATCGAGGAAAGCGTTGCTGCGGGGATGAAGCGAAAGCTTCAGCAGTCATTCTTCGAACCGGGCACGAGCCCTAGAAGCGGCCCGTGAATTGACAAGGATTTTGCAGTGGCCACGTGCACTTGTCAACAAGAAACTCAAGCCAGACTCGCAGGGGACATGCAGTCAATTGCACTCGCTGCCGCGGAGGTCGCGACGCGGTATTAGTGCCAAATTTCGTCAGTTTGCGGGTTCAGAAAGCGCGTAACTTTCCTCCTTTTGCGCACTCTAATTACACTGCCAGCGGAGTAGTACTGATTGAGAGGGGTGTTTATGTCGAGATCATGGGTGCCTTTGACGGCGCTGTTGGCGAGTGTGTTGTTGAACGGTGTGGTTGCCTGTAGCGCGGCGGACAGGGCCGCCGTCTCCATTCCGAGCCCAGCCGTGGATGCGTCCTTAGCCCGCGCCGAGGCCCAGCAGACGGCGGTGATCGCAGGAGGTTGCTTCTGGGGGATTCAAGCGGTGTTCCAGCATGTGAAGGGCGTGGTCAGCGCGACGTCGGGCTATTCCGGCGGTTCGGCCAAGACGGCAGAATATGAAGTGGTGAGTACCGGCGAAACCGGGCACGCGGAATCGGTGCAGATCGTTTACGATCCTTCGAAAATCACCTACGGACAGCTCCTGCGAATTTTCTTTTCCGTGGCGCACGACCCGACTCAACTCAATCGCCAGGGCCCCGACGAAGGCACGCAATATCGCTCGTCGATTTTTTACAACAATGACGAGCAGAAGAGGATCGCCGAAGCCTACATCGCGCAACTGGACAAGGCGGGAGTTTTCTCGTCGAAAATCGTGACGCAGGTGGTCCCGCTCAAGGCTTTTTATGCGGCCGAGGCTTACCACCAGAACTACGCGACGCTCCATCCGGATAACATGTATATCGTCTTCAACGACGCGCCCAAGGTCGCGCATCTGCGGGAGCAGTTTCCGGATTTGTATACGGGAAAATAGCGCCCTCCGTTTAACGAGCACCACTTCCGTTTGACGTCCTGAAAAACGAGACGATGAACAACAATCCCAAGACGAAATCCGTCCCCGCAAAACCCAAATCCGACGCGTGCAGTCGGTGCTGGAGGTAAAGGACGACCAAGACCGTCACATAACTCATCTTTTCGAAAATCGCGGGAATCATTACCGGGCGAAAGCGCACGGGATCGGTGGCGATGACAATGAAAACGAACTGAAACGCGATGGCCACCGTCGCGAAACCATAATAGAAACCGGGATGCGTAACCGGGGGCGGATCGTTGCGTCCGATGGAATCGAAAATAAAGAAGAGCGGCGTGAGCACCAGCAATCCCCAGATTCCGGCCACCCAGAAGACGATCTTGGCAAACTTCATTCCGGTTCCTCCTCTGTGTTGTGAACTTTCCAGCGAATCTGCCGCAGCATGCCCAGCCATAACTGGGCATCGCGGCTCTCCAGCGGCATGCGGCGGAGCAGCCGCCGCACTTTGGTTTCCGTGGCGTCCGCTTCGCGGGGCTTAATATAACCGCTGGTCTGGAGAATTTCGAGCAGCATGGTTGTCATCCGTTCGATCTCCCCGGCGCGGGCCGGACGCTTACTCTCTTTCGCGACTGGAACCTTGCCGCTACGTACAATTTCGTACACGCACAGGGCCACCGCCTGTCCCAGGTTCATGGAAGAATGCTCGCTGGTGGGGATGGTCATCAGCCAGTGACAGTGGCTCAGGTCGTGATTCGACAGGCCAAAGCGTTCGGAGCCGAAAAGTAGCGCCACATTTTCCGCTGGCAGGCGCTTGCGGATCAGGCGCACTCCCGCTTCCAGCCGCCGCAAGGGATGGTGCAACTCGCGGTGTCCCACGGCAGTAGTGCCGACGACCAGCGCGCTGTCGGCGACGGCTTCAGCTACGGTGTTGAATTCTTCGGCAGCGGCCATCAGTTCGCCCGCGCCCACCGCCGAGCGCGCCTGGCGAAACGCCACCTGGTATGGGTTGACGACCCGGAGCCGGCGGATCCCGAAATTGCTCATGGCTCGTGCTGCCGCGCCAATATTCAGTGGATTGCGCGCGTCCACCAGGACGACTCGAAGATGATCCAGAGTGCCACTCATGCGATCAGCAATTTTACCTGTCGCGGAGGTAACTTTCGGCTCCGAACTGGCGACTTCCAATTGCGACCTAAGGTTCTTGCGGAGCATCTAATTCTCAGTGTTACGATAGACGTTCCCGCGTTGCACGGGCGGGATGGCTGTACCGGTTGCCGCTGACACTGCGCACCGGCAACTGAGACTACTTGGAGGAACAATGGGAAGCAGCGCGATCGTGGAAGTAACCGACGCGAATTTTGATTCGGATGTATTGAAGTCGGAGCAACCGGTTCTGGTGGATTTCTGGGCGACCTGGTGCGGCCCCTGCCGCGCGATTGCTCCGATCGTCGAAGAACTGGCCGGCGAATATCAGGGCAAAGTCAAGGTCGGCAAAATGGACGTGGACCGCAATGGCGCGACACCGATGCGCTACAAAGTCACCGGCATCCCGACTCTTCTGGTTTTTAAGAATGGACAAGTCGTCGAGCAACTCGTCGGCTACCGTTCCAAGGAAGACATCCAGAAAGCGCTCGACAAGCATGTGGGCGCGGCAGTCAGCACCCGCTCGGTTTAAGAGCAATAAAAGGCAACGCGCCCGGGGAAATCCTCCGGGCGCCGCAGTTTTTTAGAAATTACGATCCACTATCCACCGCTTCTCAATACTTTCTCAGAACCCCGATCACCCGTCCCTGCACTTCGACCGCTGCCGCCGAAACGATAATCGGTTTCATCGCCGCGTTTGACGGTTGTAAGCGAATATTTTCTCCCTCGCGGAAGAATCGTTTCAAAGTCGCATCCGACCCGTCCACCAAAGCCACGACAATATCCCCGTTGTGCGCCGTCTTCGACTTCTCAACCAGCACATAATCGCCGTCGAGAATAGCTTCATCCTGCATGGAGTCACCGCGCACTTCGAGCACGAACACTTCTTTGGAGCGCACAAAATCGGCCAGGGAAATCGTCTCATTACTCGCCACAGCTTCAATCGGACGCCCCGCCGCAATCCGCCCCAGCAGCGGCAGCACCATCGCCGTATTCACCGCCATCGATGCCTTCAGCTTTCCCTTGGGCGGCAGCAGATCGATCGAACGGCTGCGATTGTAGTCGCGCGTGAGCAGTCCCTTCTTCTCCAGATTGGTGACGTGCTTGTGCACCGTGGCCAGCGAACTCAGGCCCATCCCACCCTTGATCTCTTCATACGAAGGGGAGTAGCCATTCTCCGCCACAAAGCGCGACAGAAAGTCGTAGAGCTCTCGTTGACGTTTGGTGATCGCCATGCGGCGAGTATGGGCGAAGGGATGGCGAAATGTCAAGAGGGGGTGTGAGCAAGCTCTCACAGCAGAGACATTTCGAAATCGATCACCGTTCAGCGTCGCGTAAATTTCCACCATCGAAATCCCACGCGTGATTGTGGTGGATTCTGAATGGTAGTTACCACGCCCAACCCTCCCGCGCGAAGGAAAATAACAGGTATGTACTCGCCCGCAGTAACCCGATGCGGAGACTCTCCGGGACGCAGTTCGAATGCCCTGGACCAGGTCTCGGTTTGAAAGGGTTGAGCTTCGACAACTTGCGGCAACGCTTTTCCATCTCCTATGTTGATTCGGGCAACGTGCGCTAGCAGCGCGTCGCCCTCACCTGTAGACCAGGTTGCTGCCAACTCGCCGTCTCCACGAGCGGTCAGGTAGGGGTAATAAGACAGCTCGTCTTTGTCGATGATGTGCCAGTTCGTCCAGTTCGCGCCCTGATCGAGCGATCGTGCCAGCCACAGCCCTTTCGAGGTCCCCCAAAGATAGTAGAGGGCGCCCTTCGAATCCCAGGCAACCGGCTCTACCCAGCGGGGAGTGCCTTTGTCCAGATCTGGATCCCAGTCGCGTTGGCCCGGGGCCGGATGTTTCTGCCACGTCTTTCCTCCATCCTGACTGACAGCCATCAGGTCAACGCCCGGCGTGAATTTATTTCCTGAAGCGGACGCTGGGGTGACACGCGCGGCGAGTTCGCCATGGGGTCCGACGGCGAGATGACTTGACCCTCCCTGCTCATGAATCCGGGAATACTCCTTCCAGCTCTTGCCCCGATCATTGCTGACGGAATGGCGAACACCATTTCCATCGTTCCAAATCACATGCGCTGTTCCATCGGGCGTCACTTTAACCCACGGACGATCGTCAAAGCGATCCTTCGACAGCATCGTCCACGACCACTTAGCCCCGGCATCTTTGCTGACCCCTACCGCGATGTGCAGGCCCTCACCCACCTTGCGGTCGAAGCCCATGGTCACGAAGTAAAGCGTATTGTCCGGGCCAGCCGCCAGATCGACGTCGGAGTTGCCAATCGCGCCGTCCGCTTTTGTGCCCACATTGACTCGATCCCAAGTAGCACCGTGGTCACGGCTGCGCCAAAGATTCGGAGTCTTGTCCATGTCGCCGTCGTAACCGCTGACGAAGAGCGTGCCATCGCTAAGCTCGACGACCATCGGTTCACGAGCGAGTCGGTCAAGATGATCGACGTGTTGCACC
Organism: uncultured Acidobacteriota bacterium; assembly: GCA_963799305.1. Classification (GTDB taxonomy): domain Bacteria; phylum Acidobacteriota; class Terriglobia; order Terriglobales; family Acidobacteriaceae; genus Acidiflorens. The sequence goes on from CAWCWX010000015.1 coordinate 880,967, forward strand.
TCAACAAGGGCTTTTGGAGCCGCTGCCACCTTTGCGGCAGGAGACTGCCTTCTCCGCCCTGAGCGCGCGCCGAACCCCGCAACCGCGGACACAACGATCATGGTCAGCAGGAGTCCACAGAGAGACGTTGCTGATAGGGACCTGCGATAGCAAAAACGCTGTTTGGGAGACATGTCGTTTTCGATCATTCGCAAAGCATGGTCACTTGATCGTCTTCACGATGCGATCCGTTCCGCCCGAGGAACGATAGATGTAGCGTCATACGCCCCGACGCGTTTTCACAAACACCCATCCTGGGCCACGACCATACCCGGAGAGGCCAGCAGTCCATAATGCCAGCTCGATTCGTCTCATGATGTCCCCGTTGGAATTGACCGCGAATATCACTTAGTCCGCCGTCACGCCCTTCAAAAACCGGTAGTAAAAATCCACCCCCCGATAAAACCCTTCCACCGAATCGCGTTCATCCTTGCCATGCGCCCGGATGTCATTCCGGTCATACGCTACCCCGGATACGCAGTAGGTTGGGATGCCGGCGGCGTTGGTGTAGACGCCGTCGGAGGCGCCGGTGCTCATGCTGGGGACGACGGGAATCCCGGGCCACATCTCGGCGACAACTTTCTGGAGCGGATCGAAAACTTCTTTGATGGGCGGAGGCGGCACGTAGCTGTGGCGGTCGGAGCCGTGGTCCATCAACTGGTTAGTGTTCTCGCGGAACTGCACTTTCACTTTCGGATCGGCTATGACCTTCTCGAGCGCGAGACGAGTTTCTTCCAGTGAATGGCCAGGCAGGATGCGGCAATTCACGTTGGCGGTCGCGCTCTGCGGGAGAGCGTTGTTGGCGTGGCCGCCGTTCAGGCGGGTGGCGACGCAGGTGGTGTGCATGAGCGAGTTGTCCATGGGATCTTTGGATATGCGGGCTACGGCGGCGAGATCGGGAGGATTCTTCAGCGCCGCTTTGATGTCGGCGGCGCGTTCTCCTGTGGAAACTTTTGCCATGCTCTCGTAGTAGGCGCGGGTGATGTTGTTCAGTTCGTAGGGAAATTCGTACTGCGAAATTTTCATGAGCGCCGCGGCTAACTCGTAAATCGCATTCTCGGGGCGGGGCAGAGAACTGTGGCCGCCGGGATTAGTCGCCGTGAGCACGAAATCTCCGTAGAGTTTTTCCGTGGCGTTCACGTCCATGAAGATGGGCTTGCCGTGATCTTCGAGGACGCCGCCGCCGTCGTGGTTGAGGACGAACTCGGCGTCAATCAACTCGCGATGATTCTTGAGCAGCCAATCGACGCCGTTCGATGTTCCGCCTTCTTCGTCGGCGGTCATGGCGAGGATAATGTCGCGGCTGGGAATGTAGCCTTCTTTCTTCATGCGGATCAGCGTGGCCGTCATGATGGCGTCGCCGTCTTTCATGTCGGAGGTGCCGCGTCCGTAGAAATAGCCGTCTTTTTCGATGAACTCGAAGGGATTGGTGGTCCAGTCTTCGCGCTTTGCTTCCACCACGTCGAGGTGGCCGATCAGCAGGACGGGCTTGTGCTTGCCCGATCCGTGCAGGCGGACAACTACGTTCTTCTTGCGGTCGTTGGGGCCGAGGACATGGATGTCGGAGTCGGGGAAACCGGCATCGCGGAAGCGTTGCGCCATGGCTTCAGCGGCGGCGGTTACGCTGCCAACGGAATCGGTGGTGTTGATTTCGATCAGTTGCTTGAAGATGTCGTGGGCGAGCTGTCGGGTGGCAGCGTCGTCCATTTGTGCTGAGGCCGAAATAGCGAATGCAAAGAGAAATGCAAAAAACGGAAACAGTCTGGGCCGATTCAACAGGGGTCTCCTTCAGTATAGGGAAGTCGCAGAAAACACTAGCAGATGTCGGGGGAAAAGCACAAAGGCGCGGTGGCGTGCTGCGATGGGAATGACGCATTGTCGTGGATGTTTACATAATTTTGACAGAGAGAATCCCTTTTTCTCCTTGACGGAAGAAACAGAATCGTGGCATCCTCAGTTATCTTCTCAGAAAGGAACGCGCCTAATGGTAATTCAAGGCACAACCCATAACGTGCTGCAGATGCCAGAACGATCCACTAAAGATCGTCTCTGCCTCGGGGCGTCGTTCGACTTCGTCAGTTAGTAAGTCAGCAACACTCCAAACGCACTTAACCAAAACTTTGCTGGGTGGCGCAGGCCTCGGTTCCTTCGACTAGGATTCGACCAGACCGTCGCCGAATGTTCCCCCAGCCTTCATGTCAGCGGGCGTCATAGGCCATTTATTGCCCAAAAACGCCCTGTTGTCGCAGTCCCGAGCACTAGGGTGTGAGGGATTTTCACAGGGTCGGTGGCGAAGGATACGGATTTTCGTGCCCGCATGTACCCCGACCAGAAAAATGCAGGTGTCAGGTCCCAGGTGTTAGGTGTCAGGTTACAAATCGAACTTACTGTCTGATGCGCCGTTACCTGCGGAGCCTGACACCTAAGACCTGACACCTGACACCTGGGTTTTCGCCGGTGGTGAAGAGAAGAGATACTTCGCGCCAAACGAACGACGCGCAGAACGGCGGTTCTGCCGAGGATCAGAGCTCCGGGGACGGGGGCGTAGTCCCGAACCACAAGGTACCCGGAGATATCGCGCCTCGAGTCGACTCTTCTCGCCTGTTCCCCGGCGGGAGTTTTAACAACTGAGAACTGGGAACCGGGAACTGAGAACTGAATTTTAGGCCGGTGGTGAAGACAAGGGTTACTTCACCTGTCACGCGGGAGATGCAGGTTCGAATCCTGCCGCGGGAATTTGTGCCCGCGTAGCTGAATTGGCAAAGCGCCTAATTGTTCCTTTGTCGCCTGTTCCCCGGCTGAATTAACGATAACCAACTCCGGCCTGGCGCCGGTCAGAAAACGCATATGCTTAGCATCTTGAAAAACATGCTGACCGGCCAGAACCAGTTTGCTGCTGGCGGCCTGATGCTCATGATTATCGGCGGTCTGAGCGTTTATCTGCGCGCAGTCCCCGAAAGGCTGTGGTACTGGTTCGTCCATCACACCACCATGATGATCACGGTGAATGATGATGACGCAGCATTCGTGTGGGTGAAGGAATGGTTCCTTGAACAGGACTTCCTCAAGCGGATACGACATTTGGACCTTGATACCACGATGCGCAACGAACGGATCTCAATGATTCCGGCGCCTGGCCTTCACTGGTTCTGGTACCGCGGACGTCCATTTCAGGTGTGGTTCTCGCGCTCCGAGAGCACGCATGAGCAAGTCACCCGGCGAACGGAATCGTTCACCTTTCGCACGATGGGAAGGAATCGACCGTTCCTGCAGCATTTTGTAGACGACGTTGTGAGTTGCCACCTGAGACGGCTGGGAGTGCAGTCGTATTTGTATGTCTATGACGACGGTTGGGATTATGTGGAAGGCTACGCACCGCGCTCGCTGGATTCCGTAGTTTTGGAACCGGGCGAAAAGGAGCATTTACTGGACGATGTAACTCGATTTCGCAAGTCTCGGCAGCGGTACCAGGGTCTCGGCGTTCCCTATCACCGCGGTTACTTATTTTATGGGCCGCCCGGCACGGGAAAGACTTCACTGGTGTCGGCATTGGCGGCGCATTTTGGGCTATCGATTTATACGATCAACCTGACCGACTTCAACGATCGCACTCTGATGAGTGCGGTCAATCGGGTGTCAGTGAATTCGGTCTTGCTGTTCGAGGATATCGATTGCATGAGAGACAGCAAGTCGCGCGCGGCAAGCGTGGAGGAAAGGGACGGCAAGTCCTCGGCGGCGAGTGGAAATTCCACGAACCAGAACGGCGTCACGCTTTCTGGTTTGTTGAATGTGCTGGACGGTTTCTATGCGCCGACCAACGTGTTGTTTGTGATGACCACGAACCATATCGAGGCGCTGGACGAAGCTCTGCTTCGTCCGGGGCGGATCGACTACAAGCTTTACCTGGGGAAGGCAAGTGACCGCCAGAAGATCGAACTGTATCGCAGGTTCTTTCCCGAAGCGTCGGCACTTGAGGCGCAGGAGTTTGTGGCAGGATCGAGACCGGCTGCAACCATGGCGGAGTTTCAGGGGCTACTGCTGCGGTTGGAGCAAGAGTGTACGGAACTCGATGAACTGGTGGCGGAGGTCTGATGATCGGACCGGTTAGCGCCGTTTTGAGGACTCTTTTGCAGAGTCGGCGGAGAGGGAAAATCCGATGCGGCGGTTGGTGGCGGGAGGCGGTTCCATCAGTTCGCGAATGGCCTCGATGAGGTCCTGGATATCGCTGTCATGGCCTTCGACGCGGCGTTCGAGTTCGGATAGCTTGGCGATGATCTGCTGGTTCGCGGCCAACGCTTCACGCATTCGAATGAAGGCGCGGACGACGAACAGGCTCATTTCGTCGGCGCGTTCGGAGTTCAAGATCGACGCGGCCATGATCGCGCCGTGTTCGGTGAAAGCGTACGGCAAATAGCGGCTACCGCCACGCCCCGGCTTTGAGATCACATTTTGTGATCTCAAACTGGCGGCCTCTTCGGCAGAGAGTTGAAAGACGAAATCGTCGGGAAAGCGGCGGGCATTACGCTTGACCTGCTGGTTCAGTTGTCTGACCTCGACGCCGTAAAGTTCAGCCAGGTCGGCGTCTAGAATCACTCGCTGCCCTCGAATGATTCTGATTTTGGAGTCGACGCGTTTTGCGAGAACTGCAATTTGCTTGCTCATAGATTTTGAGGTCACAATTTGTGACCTCAAGTTGATGAGCGCAGTATATCGCCTGGCGATCCGGGGCAAGAAAATTGTTAGTGTCCCGTTTTGGGACAATCTGCAGTAACGGGGAGCGAGCGATGTCTCGCGGCGAAGCCAAGCGCCGCTTCACGGTTGCCGATCACATCCAGGCAACCGCGGGCGTGGAATGCCGCAAGGATGCGGACGTCATCGACGAAACTCCGATGGCGTGCAAGTCGATTGACGCCGTGATGGAAGAGCAGAAGGACCTGGTGGACGTAGTGCACACGTTGAGGCAGGTGGTTTGTGTGAAGGGATGCAGTTGTGAATTTGAAATTGAATTCACGACAGGAGGGCTGTAGGTTGATGAAAAGAAAGACGAAGAGCGTTACCTCCTGAATACAAAACTGTCTAGTGGGCTCGGCTCTTTTAGGGACTTTTGGGGGGATGTCGCAAAACCCACTCGGTAGCCTTTATAAGCCGGGCCACATCCCCGTCTTGTATCCGGGCCCGGATGGCTACCGGCAAGTGAAGTTCTTGCTGAACGAGCTTGGCTAGTTCTTCGTGCCCAAATGGATAGTATTGTGTTCCAAGAATCCAGGAGATCCCTCCGCGCTTGATGATTTCGTAGCTGTAATTCTTTGGTGCCATGCGGGAAGATGAATAGTGGCCGAATTCCCAGAAACGTACACATGTCGAGCTTTATTCGAAACTCGTCGCGATCGATGTAGGGAAGCGTATTTTTTATTTCGACTCCGTAAGCGTTGCCCCGGCGCTCGACGATTCGGTCGAGATTGTGTTCGGTTTCTACCCAGACTCGGTTTTGGAATGAGTTAGCGTTTCGCGAGACCGTAGCGAACCCGGCCAAAGGTAGGGCCGCGTCCACTAGGATTTCACCTTGTAAGCCGATCGCACGTCCGAATTCGTGGGCTGAGAAGCGCTTGACCAGTTTCACTACTTTGGAGGCTTGTCGCCTCCAGTATCGATTTGTTTTCATCCGGAAGAAGCGGATTGGAACTTTCGGACCTAGCTCGAGGAGTTCACTATTTATCGAACCCTCCCTAACGAGCTCTAGGAGGGCTTTGATCGTGATCCAGTGGAAGAACTGGTTCTCGAAAATGACCGCAAGTTGTCGCTCATAAAAAACATTATCGGAATTTTGTGCGAGGAATTCATAAATCATGGCCTTAGCTTCATCGACTTTCTCGTCTCGCTTGTATTCGATGACCTCAACATCCGTATCGGGTATGTCAAAGTCAGAGAAGGTCGTAGCCATAACGGAATGTTACCCGCATGGATGTCTTAGGCACCTAGAACTAGGTTTACCAAAAGGAGGCCCCTATGGCACGTCTCAACTTACTCAACCTCGGTTATCAGCCGCGCACGCACGAAGGCGCGCCGGCCCGTCACCTCTCGCCGGAGCATCAGCTTCGCCGGTCGGTGATGGCTTGCCTGCTTTGGGAGTCGCAGTTCTACGAGGACGGCGTCGAGATCGCCGGACGCATCGCGGAGCTGGTCCCGAAGGTTCCGGCCGAGAAGGTGGCTGCGCTGGCGGTTGAGGCGCGGGAGCAGATGAAGCTTCGTCATGCGCCGTTGCTCATCGTGCGCGAGATGGCGCGTCATGCTACACATCGGCGTCTGGTGGCGGAGACGCTGGAGCGTGTCATCCAGCGTGCCGACGAGCTTGCGGAGTTCGTCGCCATCTACTGGAAGGACGGGCGTGTGCCGCTTTCCGCGCAGGTGAAAAAGGGGCTGGCTGCTGCGTTCCCGAAGTTCGACGAGTATCAGCTTGCCAAGTACGACCGTGGCGGGCCGATCAAGCTGCGGGACGTGCTCTTCCTCTCGCACGCCAAGCCGCGCGATGCGGCGCAGGCGGGCGTCTGGAAGAAGCTTGTCTGGGGACGCCTCGCTACGCCCGACACCTGGGAAGTGGCGCTGTCGGAGTCGGGGAAGGAAGGTGGCGATGGCCAGAAAGGCGACAAGCGCGAAGCCTGGGAGCGTTTGCTGCGCGAGCAGAAGCTGGGCGCGCTCGCGTTGCTCCGCAACCTGCGCAATATGCGCGAGGCTGGAGTCGACGACGCGCTCGTTTCCGAAGCGCTCGGCGCGATGAATGCGTCGCGGGTGCTTCCGTTCCGATTCCTGGCGGCGGCTCGCCATGCGCCGCATTTCGAAGAGGCACTGGAGCAGGCGATGCTGAAGTCGGTGGCGTCGCAGGCGAAGCTTCCCGGCCGGACGATCGTGCTGGTGGACGTCTCGGGGTCCATGACCGCGCCGCTCTCGCAGCGGTCGGAAATGCAGCGTACGGATGCGGCCTACGGTCTCGCGGTGCTGGTGCGCGAGATTGCCGAGAAGGCTGCGGTGTATTCGTTCTCGGATCGTGTGGTCGAAGTTCCGGCTCGCCGGGGTTTCGCTCTGCGCGATGCGATCGACGTTTCGCAGCCGCACCAGGGCACACTGCTCGGCGCAGCGGTAGATTCGCTGAACAAGAACGAGCGCTATGATCGCCTGATCGTTATCACCGACGAGCAGGCGCACGATTCCGTTCCCGGGCCGAAGGGCAAGGGATACGTGATCAACGTGGCGTCGTACAAGAACGGCGTCGGCTACGGTAAGTGGACGCACATCGATGGCTGGTCGGAAGCGGTCATCGAGTACATCCGTGCGCTGGAAGAGCCGGGGAATGGCTGGGTGAATTAGGGGTGAAGGCGCGGCGCGCCGTCAGCGCGCCGCGTCTCCACTCATGATCTGAAACCACTCCGTGACGTGATGCGCTAGTTAATCAAGCCGCGTCCGCAGAATGGCCAGGACGCGAGTTCGATAGTCCGCTACGCGGGGAGAATCGGGTTCCAGAGCCAGTCGTACCGCGAGAGCCTGAAGGTAGTAAGTGTGATTCTGAAAGCGGGCGAGCGATTCTGGCGTGAGGGGGTTCGCCCACACTTGCTTGTCTTCTTCCTCCACGTGCTTTAGCCAACTTTCGAAGGATGATGCCTCGAACGACGGACGCTGAATAACCGCGACGACGGCGGCAGCCATGCGATCCTGCTCGCCTTGCAGATAAACCTGCGGTGCAGTGGAAAGACGGGTGGCGAGCGCTCCCAGGATGTTGTTCTCCTCATCCTTGGTGAGCATCGGACTGCGCGCCAGGGCTTGCAGAAGATCGGCGGTGTGAGCACTGGCGTGGATCCATCCCAGTTGCCCGTCGTATCCGCGGAGGTCGCGCTCGGACTTAAGATAGTCGAGCGCTTCGGCGAGCAACTGGTGGTAGCGCTGTTCGCCCAGAAAAGGTTGCTTCGCCTCGCGGTTGGCCATCAATGACAGGCACAGAGCCGAGAATGAACGCTTCAATACTGAGTTTGTCCCGGACTCGCCGATTCCTATTTTAAGATTGCCGCGCCACTCGTCCGTCAACCCGATCAGGTCGGACGTTGGTAGAACCTTCAGGCGGTAAATCCAGCGGACAAGAATCGAATAGGCCAGGTCGTCGCGCAATTCAGGATCGGGGGATCCGAGCAATTGACTGACTTCATGCGCCAGCCCGCCCGCGGATTCGTTGGCTGGTACGGCATAGTTGTCCTTCGCGATCGCGCGCCAGTAGGCTTTGTCATGTTGTGCGGTTTGCGCGTTTAGCAGCGCTGGACACAACAACAGAAATAGGAATGTGCGCGCGCTACTGGAGCGCATAGAGGTTTCCATCCATGCTGCCGACAAAGACCACGCCTTTGTCCACGGCGGGCGACGACAAGATCGCGCCGATAGACATGAATCGATACATGTCGATGTACATATCTTCAAAATCACCGAATACAGGCGCGAAGGCTTCCTGATTCAAGGTGCCATCGGCGTTCAGGATTTTCATCGGATCCTTTTTGGACGCCTCAACTTGAAATTCCCACGCCAGCTTACCGGTTTTTACGTCGACGGCGTACAGTCTACCGTTGTGGTCTCCGACGTAGGCGAGATCGCCGGCCAGTGCCGCGGACGAGAACATGTAGGCCTTGGCGGGGAAGTTCCAGCGCAGATGGCCGTTCCTGGCATCGAGCGCCATGAAGCGCGAACTGTCGGAGGTTCCAACGTAGACGACTCCGTCGCGCACGGCGGGAGTGCCATTCACCCAGGACTTGTTGGTGGAGTAGTCCCATTTCTTGTGACCGTTTGCCGCGTCGAGCGCATAGACGTGGCCATCGCGGCACCCAACATAGACGACTCCGTCGGCGACAGCGGGAGATGATTGAAAGCCAACCTGATTGTGAATAGTGTTGTCCTGACCGGCCTGGAAGGTCCACTTCTCGTCGCCTGTGTCGGCGTTCAGCGCATAGAGAGTGCTGTCCCAACTGCCGATGTAGACGGTGTTGTTAACCACGGCCGGCGAGGCGTGCACCACGTCTTTGGTCTGCACTTTCCACAGTTCGATGCCGGTGTCAGCCGTGACCGCGTAGATGTTGCCATCGCCGCTGCCGAAAAAGACTTTGCCGTTGACTACGGCGGGAGAAGAAGTCCACAGGTCCCAGGCGTCGGGGATGGTTTGGGCAGGCGAGGGATAGCCGTGCAGATTCTTGGCTTCGAACTTTCTTTCAAATTCGGTCGCGAATACCCATTTCGGTTTGCCGGTTGCGATGTCGAGCGCGGCCAGAGACCCGGCGGACGAAACAAAATACAGCGTTCCCGTTGTCGATGGCGGGAGTCGAGGCAATCGGCATGCGCGATTTGAAATTCCATTTCTCTTTGCCGGTCTCCTGGTCGATGGCGAACAGATGGCCGTCCATGCTGGTGATGTAGACGACGCCATCGGCGATCACGGGAGACGAAACGACGGCGCCGCCGGCTTTGAACGTCCACTTAACACCCTTCAATTGCGTTGGACCTGCCGATTGATAGACGCCGGTACGGGCTGCGTTGCCGTGAAAGGTTGCCTGTCCTAATGCGCTTCCTGCGCATAACAAAAGGCCCAAGCCGAGGACTCGCTTCATTCGTGATCTCCGTGTTGTGACTGTGCGGTTGGTGGCACCATGTCAGACTGTCGGCGTCGCCTGCGGACGGCTGATGACAGTTCTAGCAATGTAGCTGTGAGCACTACCCACACATCTGACGGCGCCGGAAGGGAATGGTTATCAGGTAGATTGATGGTTATGTTTTTGAAGTCCGTAACTCGGTAACGGCACGATAGGCCTGGTCAATGGCGCAATCGGTGTAGGCGGACGCTCCCGCATCGGAATTGGCGATGGCGATTTGTCCGAAGGGCTTACGTCCGAGTACCCAGGGTTTTTCTTCTTCGGTCCAATCTGGCTCGAACAGTGAGTTCGGAGTGTATGCGTACCCGTGCGCCCAGCGGTTGACGGTGAGGCCATCAATGTCGCGGGCAGGATCGAAGCCGGTGGGGCCGAGCATGCGTCCGAGTTGATCGCGGACATTTCGCTCAAAGGTTGCAAAGGGGGTGCGCATGAGTTCGGCTCGACCGGCGCGATTTTGGTCGCGCATCGGCAGTCCGGGCTTGCAGGGAGTGCGGAGCATGAAGAGAACCATCGGTTCTTCCGGCTTGCTCGGGAACTTGTAGTCGCCCAGGCTGACGGGAAAGTCGAGCGCGGTATAGACGTGATAGCTTCCGGGCGACTCGATCTGTCGTACGCCCAGTTTTTCAAATGACGTCCAGTTTCGGATCGCGACATGGGTATACACGAGGGGGGCCTTGACCAGATACGACAGTGCTTCTTTCTGCTTCTCCGGCAATTCGGGACACAAATAAGGAATCATGGTGTTGTAGCAGGCGAGTACGCATTGCTTCGCTCGTACCGATCGCAGTTTCTTATCGCAGACGTAAGCGATCTCAACTTCTTTCGAGGCGCTCGTGTGCTTTACATTGACGGCCGTGCTGTTCAGGCGAATCCGTACAGCCGATCCTTCGCGGTCGAGATGGGAATAGTCGGCGCGCGCAGTGACTACATCTTCCATGGTGTGGCCCGGCACGGCAGCGGGGAGGAGAGCACGGACCAGCAGACGCGCGATGGATGCGTTGCCGTCCGGGAAGTGAAAGATGTAGGGTTCTTCTTTCTCGGGGTCGCCAAGGTCCATGCCCTGGAAGCCGGCGTAAGTGATGCCGCCGTAGTCGTCGCCTGACATATAGCATGCGATTGCCGGCACGGCGTCGATTCCTACGGCGAACAAGTCGTGCGTATAACTCTGGAAAAACTTGAGCGCGTCGGGATGGACTTTGCAGGTCTGGGTTAAGAAATCCGCGTAGCTGATTTTTGATAGCCGCGCAATCTTTTCTTCCCGCGAGAGTCCTGGCAGGTAGTCGCCTTTTCCTGTGTACACACGCGCGATGTCGCGGCGGACGGTGTCGGTGAGCGGCGTCTTCGCCAGCCACTCCGGCCACGGAGTTTTTCGTAATCCCGCAACGACCCGGTCTTCGCCGAACGTTTCTTTGTCGAAAAAGACGGCGGTGCCGAGATTGTAAGAATCGTAGAGTTTCCGGTCGTAGGCTTTGTAGAACTTACTGGTATCGATCCCTAACTCGACGAGTAGTTGTTTGGCCTCCGGGCTGTAGCTTCCCGGGCTCTCAATGGATTGCGTTCCGCCGTTCGCGAGCAACAGGCGTCCGCCGGCGTGGAACTCGTTGCGCTTGGCGTGACCACCGAAGTCGTCGTGATTGTCGAGCACGAGAATGCGCGCTTTTTCGCCCGCGCTCTTGCGGAAGAAATAGGCGGCTGCGAGTCCGCTGATTCCTCCACCGACTACGACCAGGTCGTAGGTTTCGCCACTGGGCTCTGGCGACCCATCGGCATCCCAGGCTTCTCCGTCGCGGAGTCGGTGGGCGTAGGTGAAGGTACCGTCGTGGTTGCCGCGCATTCCAGTCAGCGCGGGGGGATAGTAGTCCGCAGCGTTTTGGGGTGAGGATGCGCGTAGATCCGGCTTGCCGCCAGCGAACTCCGACGGCGCCAAAGCGGCCAACAGGTGCTCACTGGCAAGGACGCCGCCGATCCCTACGGCCGCACCATTCAGGAAGTCCCGCCTTGAAATCGGGCACGCCATGCCGAGTTCGCGGTCACGCTTTTCATCCGCCATGTGAATGGTTCCGGTTCGGCGGCGATTATAGCAGCGCGACAACACAAGTGACTCTTCGCTAGTCGACTTGGGTCGAAGACAGCAGCCAGTCCAAACCGGGCTGGCCGCCATTACACAGGCGTGCTGTCGGGAACCTTCGGTGTGGGTGAGCCTGCGGCGACGTCCTGTACGAAATCGCGACGGCGCTCGACGCCCTCGCGGTTGGTGAGAACGCGAACCCGGCGGGCGGGGATGTTGCTGGGCTCGAGCCGGACAATGCGGCCGCGCTCGACATGAATGTGAAAGCGAAACCAGTCGGTGCGGAACATGCGTCCGGAGGCAAAGAAGGTCATCGAGGCTGCGATCTGGCCCTCGAAGTCGGCCCCAGTGCAGATGATCAGGCGCTTGCCAATTTCCTGGGTCCAGGTCATGCCGCCAACCAGCGGTTCGTTCAATGGGCAGCGCTCGAAGGGCACCAGAAACGTAATCTTGCGGATCTGCAAAAGCTGGAGCAGGACTGACAGCTTAGCCAGGTTAGTAACTACAATGCGGGCCTCGCTGCTGGAAATCCTTTCCATTTTGAGATGTAGCTCAGGAGACCATTCGCGCTCGAATTCCTCGCGCGCCAGGGCCAGGCCTTTGTCGGTGGCGGCCACGTAGCGCAGCGTGGCGCGCGTCAGGATCACGCTGAAATAGCAGGTGATCACCGTTGCGAGTACGGGAATGTACGCCAGCAAGACACTGAACGGGATGCGGGACAGGCTATCCATGAGACTCATAAAAACAGTTGGCTCCTCAGGCGCGCGGGCGATTCGATCCTGTGGGCGACGAGGAGAGTGTAGCGACGAGGGGAGAAGTGATCCAGATGCAGTTGGTGCCGCATCTAGCTACGGAAGTGGGCCGGGCCTTTGGTAACGGCGGCGCGCAAGACGATGTTCGACTCGATTTTTAGCAGTTACGATGGATCGACAGAGTGGTTACCGCCGTTAGTGAATGGAGCCCCGCGTTTGACCGTGGTGTCGCGAGAGGCGTCTCGACGGGTCAGAGGTGGCGGCGGGACGCCGCCACGGCAGCGGCTCTACCTACTTTTCCAGAGTCTTGACGGCTTTTTTTGCGGTGACGTGTTCAACTCGCAGCATGCGGGCTACGTCGCCGAGAGGAATTTCGGCAGGCGGCTTGGCGCCGGCTTCCCACAGCGGACGTTCGCCGCGGGCTGAGGTGTCGCTGTTGGAGGTAATCAGGAGGCTCTGCTCGCGTTCCATGGGATGCTGCGAAGCATGCTGCTGATGGCTGGGCATCTGAAGCGGCTGCGGCTCGCTGCTTACGGAAACGCCGGCGGCTTGTCCAAAGGCGGCGGTGCCACAGAGCAGCAGCAACGCAAATAGGGTCGTTTTCATGAAGATCTCCAGGTTCTCGAACCCTTGCCTGGGAGCTTTGGGTTCTCAGTTCGCTCCGGGTTGAGCCGGTGCGTGACTACCTGAATACAGCAAGCTCGATACCAAAAGCAGAGGGGCAAGCGGTGTATTCATGCGGGTTACTTCGGTGATGGGAGTAATTGTTTGCACAATTGTGGAAGAGCTCGTAGTGGCGGGTTTCGGGGCGCAGGCGTCGGGTCTCAGAGAAGACTCCCCGCTCTTCCATCTTGTTGCTCACGAGTCCGATTCTGAGTGTCATGGTCGCCCAGCCAGAAGATTGCTAGTGGTTTCGGATTATTGACCGTCCGGACATCTGCGATAAGTTGTATGAGAAAATATCGCTTCGCAAACACTTCGACATGTCGACCGCACCTTCTCCACTCCCACCACCGATTCCTGCCCGAAAGCGGCGCTGGAAGCCAGTTCTGATCAAGGCGGCGCTGGTCGTTTTTGTTCTGTGGCTGGGGTTCGTGGGTTTCCTGTGGCACACCATGAAGCAGCCGCCCGAAAAATTTGGAGCTGTCATGATGCACATGCCGGTTCCGGCGGTGTTTCTGGCGGCCCCGTTTGAAACTCTGTGGTTGCGGGCGCGGGCGGGAAATTTGCGGCCCGGCGATACCGCGCCGGAGTTCGATCTTCAGACGCTGGACAAGACATCACGCGTCGCACTATCTTCTCTAATTTCACGCGGACCGGTCGTGCTGGTCTTCGGAAGTTATACCTGACCGCCCTTCCGGCGGGAGGTTCCTGCCCTCAACAAACTCTACGAGCAGTATGGCAACCAGGTGAGCTTCCTGGCTGTCTATATACTCGAAGCGCATCCCAGTGACGTGTGGCAGATGAAGAGCAACCTGGACGACAAGGTTGTGTTTGCCTCTCCAAAGAATGAGGAAGAGCGTGCCTTCCTGGCGGGCGCCTGCGTGCGTAAGTTGGGAATCAAGTTTCCGGCAGTGCTCGACGGCTTCGACAACACCACCGAGAAAGCGTACACAGGATGGCCGGACCGTTTGTATCTGATCGATCACAACGGCAAGGTTGCGTACAAGAGCAAGCCGGGGCCGTTTGGCTTTATCCCGGACGATCTGAAGGCGGCGTTGGAGAAGATCGTTCCAGGGAAGGCAGAGTTGCAGAAGGCAGAAGTTCGATTGCAGAAGTAGAATTCGTTGTTATCGGAACTCTCCCATGAAAAAAACATCTGTCGCGTACACAGTAGCGTTGTTTGTGTTTTTATCAGCACTGCCTGGTGGAGCGCAGGCCGGTCCCGGATACAAAGTTTCGAAGACCTGGAAACTGGGCGGGAACGGCGGGTGGGATTACCTCACCGTCGACAGCGCTGGGCGACGGATTTTTATCGCCCGCTCCGACCGGGTGATGGTCGTCGATGAAGACTCGGGAAAATTGCTCGCTGAAATTCCCGACACGCCCGGAGTTCACGGCGTCGCTCTGGTGCCGGAAATCGGCCGAGGGTTCATCAGCGACGGCGGCGAAGACATGGTTACCATCTTCGACCTCAAAACTCTGAAGCCGTTAAACAAGGTGAAAGTGGGAACACGGCCGGACGCGATCGTCTACGATCCATTCACCAAACGCGTGTTTACCTTCAATGCCACCAGCCATGACACGACGGCCGTGGATGCTGCGAAGGGCGAAGTTGTCGGCAAGATCGATCTCGGTGGCAAGCCCGAATTCTCCGCCAGCGACGACAAAGGCACGATGTTCGTCAACATCGAAGACACGTCAGAGCTAGTGGCATTCGATCCGCAGAAGCTGGTCGTGAAGTCGCGCTGGAAAATGGCGGGCTGCGAAGAGCCAACCGGTCTGGCGTTGGATAAGAAGAACCGGCGCTTGTTTGCCGGCTGCGGGGGCGGCAAGAAAATGGCCATCGTGGACGCTGACAGCGGCAAAGTGATCGCGATGCCGGATATCGGCGAGGGCTGCGACGCGACGGCGTTCGATGCCGAGCAGATGCTGGCCTTCGCGTCGGGGGGTGATGGCACGATCACCGTGGTTCGCGAGGAGTCGCCGGAGAAATTCAGCGTGGCCGAGACGGTAAAAACGCAAGACCACGCGCGAACGATGGCGATCGACCCCAACACGCACGAGTTGTTCACTGTAACCGCGTCGGTGCTGCCGGGAAGGAAAGTTGTGCCGGATACGTTTGTCGTGCTGGCGGTCGACAGAGCGAAATGAGCCTCTTGATTTTTCGCGCTCGGCTCGCTGATAGCAGCGAGCCTTGATCCGTCTGCTCATCTCTAAAATCTCGCTGTAGTGTTGTTGTGCGTCCACAAGTGTGGGCGGCCGGACACGGTCGCGGGCGGGCGCTGGCCGGGAGCGGTTCTCCGTAACCCCCTGAATATTCACGTGCTTGAATCCCATTTGTTTCGCTGAAATCGTAATGGCTCGCCTCGTGCTTTTTGTAAGCCGCCACACTTTCGGGTGACGGAGGCAACATGCGACGGTTTGCGGCGAACTGGTTCAAGAATGCGATATGTCCGACCTTCTTCCTAACTCTTCTAGCGGCAGCTGCGATCGTGAGCGGCGGGCTGGCCGCCGCGCAGAGTGACGGCGGCCCGTCCAGAGTCAGCGAGGGGTCATTGCTTTACCGGGCGCCTTCCGGCGGATACGAAGTCGTCCCTCTGCTCCACACGGATGTTGCGATCGACGTGCGCGGAACGGTCGCCTCGGCAACCGTAACGCAGCAGTATGCCAATTCCAGCGCGAATCCCATCGAAGCTGTTTACGTTTTTCCGTTGCCCCATGACGCTGCCGTTTACGACATGGAGATGCGCGTCGGCGATCGCGTGATTCGAAGCGTGATCCGCGAACGCGCGGAGGCAAAACGGGTGTATGAGGCGGCAAAGTCCGCCGGCAAGCACGCGGCGGTGGTGGAGCAGGAACGGCCGAACATATTTACCACTTCGATTGCCAACATCATGCCCGGCGATCGCATTGAAGTGCGTCTGCGTTATGTGGAGCCTCTGGCATGGGAGGACGGTCGGATGCGCCTGGTTTTCCCGATGGTTGTCGGCCCGCGATATATTCCGGGAGGGGCGGTCGGCCACGACGGAACCGGCTGGGCGCCCGATACCACCTCGGTACCGGATGCGTCGCGCATCACTCCGCCGGTGAGAAATCCAGAGAGCCGTGCCGGTCACGACATCTCGCTCACTGTCGATCTTGACCCTGGCTTCGAGCCTTCATCGATCAAGAGCGTCTCCCACGAAGTCAATGTGCGACGCCTGGAGGATGGCCGCCAGCGAGTAGACCTGACAACCGGCGCCACCATACCGAACAAGGATTTCGTTCTGGAAGTGAAACAGGCGGAAAGCGCCCAACCTCGGACGGCGCTCTTTCTCTCGCCGGCAAGCGACACCGGCGAAACCCATTTCATGCTGACCGCGTTCCCGCCCACCGTGCAACCCAGCGTGCGCATGCCGGTTGAAATGCTCTACATGATTGACGTGTCGGGCTCGATGGATGGGACCTCGATCGAGCAGGCACGCGGAGCCTTACTTCAGGCGCTGGACCGGCTTCGGCCGAGCGACCGCTTTGGCATCCTGGCATTCAGCAGCGGATACCGCGAATTTGCTCCTGAGCCGCTGGCCGCAACGCCGGACAATATCGCCGCGGCCCGCCAGTATGTACAACGCCTTGAGGCGGGCGGCGGCACGGAAATGTTGCCCGCCTTGCTGCACCTCATGCGGAAGCCCACGATTCCCGGCTATCTTCGCCACATCATTCTTCTAACGGATGGCGACCTGGGCAATGAGGAGGAGATCTTCGCGGCTCTGCGCTCGGACCTGGGCGATGCCCGCCTCTATACGGTTGCGATCGGGAGCGCGCCGAATCATTTCCTCGCCACCAAGATGGCACAATTCGGACGAGGGACGTTCACGCACATCGCAGACATCAACGAGATTCAAGAGCAGATGGCGCGGCTGTTCGAGAGCATCGAGAGTCCGGTGCTGACCGATGTGAAGCTCTCGTTCGAGGGTGTTGAGGTAGAGGACGTGTATCCGGGACGGCCGCCAGACCTCTTTGTTCATCAGCCGCTGCTGATCTTTGGGCGGATTGCCAAAGGCCGCGTGGGGAAGCTACACCTGAGCGGCCGGGCTGGTAACGATACTTATGAGAAGACGATCGCCTTCGACACGTCGGAGGCGAAGTTCCATCCCGGAATCACCACTCTCTGGGCTCGGCAGCGCGTGGAACAAATGATGGACCAATGGCGAAGTGCCGAAGCGAACAGCCAAGCGGACATTCGCGCCAGCATCATTGCGCACGCCATCCGCTACCGGCTTGTGACTCGGTTCACATCGCTCGTGGCGGTTGAGGAAGTTGTCGTGAACCCGGCGGGCAAATCCGATAAGGTCGCAGTGCCTACCGAACTGCCCGCTGGTTGGAAAATGGACAAAGTGTTTGGCGCACCCGCGACGGGTACGACGGATTCATTCTTTGAGGCGCTCGGGATGGTGCTGTTGCTCGCTGGGATCGTGCCACTGTTTCTTATGCGCAAGCTGAGAACGGGAGCCCTCTCGTGAGGACGCTCAAGGTTCTGTGCGCGTTGGCAGCGCTCGCGGGAGGGCTTCTCACGGGCCGCGCCGCGTACCTGCACGCGAAGGCGGAACTCGCGGGCATCTTGATCCGCCGCGCATGGGAACAGGAAGTGCAATCGGGCAGGTCCCGCGCACCATGGCCGTGGGCGGATACGCATCCGGTCGCGCGATTGCGAATTCCGCGAATTGGTTACGACGAAATAGTCTTGGAAGGCGCGGCCCCGCGCACGCTGGCCTTTGGTCCGGCCCACATGCTCAGCGGGGCCGGCCTTGGAGAACCCGGGAACCTGCTGCTGGCAGGGCATCGCACAAGCTGGTTTCGGCCTTTGGAGGCGGTTAAACCGGGAGACGAGATTGTTATCGAATGGGCCGATAGGGCCGGCGGCAAATTGCGCGAAAGAACCTACAGGATCGATGTGATTCGCGTGGTCGATCCCGGAGATATGACTTTGTTAGCGCCCACATCGGAAGACGCGCTCACACTTATCACTTGCTATCCTTTCGGGCATGGCCTGGGTTCCCCGATGCGTTATCTGGTGAGGGCATCGCCGCAGGGCGTGGGTTCGGCGTCATCTGGAGAACGCGTCCCGTTTTTGCCAACTGTCATCCTTCGCTGCGCTCAGGATGACAGTTGGAGAAAGTCATACACGGGCTTACGCCAGGATGGAGTCGTCCAACTTTTTGCGTGACCAGTTTTCCGCTGCCTGGACGAACGCCAGCACCAGCGGATGGGGCTTCTTGGCGGTGGAAGAGAGTTGCGGCTGGAATAAAGTCGCGATGTAGAACTGGTGCGCGGGCGACTCGATGGCGCGACATTCTTCCGCGGCGCCGCGAGCTACGATCGGGAAGCCGGCTTCCATCGCGGTCCATTCAAATTCGGGATTGACTTCGAAGTTGCAGAAATACTCTTCGTCGACAACTTCTTGCCCGTAGTAACCGGCGAGATAGGATCCGGGACGCAGCTGAATTTTCTTCACCACGCCCGAAAGCTTGGGCGCTCCCTCGGCGCGTTTGGGGACGGCGCAGGCGACCGGATAGATGATGATGTTCTTCGCGTTCGGATCTTCTTCGGCGGTGGTGGCGTCTTTCATGCCGAGGACATTGCGGGCGCATTCGATCAGCGTGTACTGAAAGCCTCCGCAGGTCGCCAGGAAAGGCCAATCATGTACGCGGGCAAACTGAATGCCCTTGAGCATGCCCTCAAAACTCTTGTAAGGACTGCCGGGCGCGGCCCAGAGGCCGTCGTAAGTCTCAAGGACTTTGGGAGCCTCGGGAGCCAGCAGAGAGGGCGTCGGGAGCCAGACGGACTCCAGTTCGACCCCTAGCTTCTTGGCGGAGTGCTGTAGGGCCTCATTGGTGGCGTGATGGGACCGAAATTCCGTGTTGAAGTCGCCGAGAATTCCGATCCGGACAGGGTCAGGCACAGGAATATTTTAACAGGCGCCCGTTAGCGCCTAGCAGTTAGCATTTAGCTACTGCGCCTGACGGAAGCATCGACCGCATATAAGTGCAACACGCCAAGTGTTTACAACAACTCCAGTTGCTGAAGCACTATGTAGACTGCGAGCAAAGTAAGGGCCCCGCCGCCCCAGATCATGGCGGCGGATTTCCAGGCGAGGCCGCGGACTAATTCGCGCTGGCTGCGCCAGGAAATCAGGAAAGCGGGATTGTTCTCACCCTTTATCAGGACGACAGGTGGCGTGAGGTCGAAAGCGGATTGGTTCGACGGCTTGGCGGCAGAATTCATGGCATTGACCGAGATCTCCTGAAGGCGAGTAGCGGCCGCGACTTCTGGGCTGCGGTAAGGAACTCCGGCGGCGGCCCAGGCGTCCGGGCGGGTGATCCCCGCCTTCGATAAGGCGGCTGCAATTTTCGACTGCTGGGTCATTTCGATGGTGCTAACTGACGTCGGTCTTTCGGAGAGATGGACAACCTCTGGTGCCGGGGTAGGCCGCTGAAGGCCGATGCTTTTTCGGTCGAGCGTGTGGTCCGCGGCGGCGGGCGGGTGCACCTCGATCCCGGGATTCTCCGCGAGTGTACCTACGATGAACAGCGGATTTTGCGGCTGGATGGTCCATTCCTCGATGCGAAAATGGTCGCCCTCCGGGGTTACGCCATGGCGGACGAGGAAAGAAGTGGCGCTTTCGGGCACGCGCGAGCTCCATGTCTGGTCGTATTTCTCGCAGAAATCACGGTGCAGGTCGAGATCCGCCCCGGCGGGATCGACCAGCAGTTTTCCCGTGCTGTCGTCGAGAAGAAACGGCAGGTGCAGAGTCTCCTCGGCAATCTTCTTCCATTCCTGGTTCTTACCATCGCGCTGCACCCAGGCGCTGGTTCGATAGAGATAGCAGGGTTTGCCAGTGATCGGCGCTGGGATCGTGTACGGCCCGGTCGCCAGACCGCTGACTTCCACCAGGCCAAGCGAGGCGCTGCGAATTTTCGAGGTCGGAGTATTGAGCAGCAGGCGCTTCCGCGCCAGCAGGCGAAAGCCCCGCACGGACAAGTAGAGGCCTCCGGCAAAGCCAACCGCCGCCAATAAAGTTAGATGGTTGAGTTCGAAGAGAGGGTCGGCGACGAGGGGAATCACGGTTCTTCCTGGCGGCTGGCAGGCCTGTTAGGAGGATAAGAAAGCCGTAGCAGGAGCACACGGAGAAAGGCAGGCGGGAGACTTACGGAGGTAACCAGTAGCTTTCAAACTAGTCAATGATTGAGGGTCCGTCCCGGCCCCTTGACGCGCCAATCAATAGAGGAACGCCCAATTTGAGTTATAATGCCGCAATTATTGGGGACTATGTCATGGCCTATGTTAAGCCGCTCCTGAGTGGCTTCACCGCGATTTGCGTCTCATTGTGTGTCCCGGGGTTGATACATGCTTTTCAAGGAATCAGGCAGGAAAAGGCAACTGGCATAGCAGTCCTTTGGGTAGGCTTACTGGAAGCAGCTTTGTCACCCTTGTTCTGGATTGTGGCCGGTGTTCTGTTCGCTTCATTTTTCACATTCAGTCGGCTGGAGAGCAAAGCGCTGCGAGTGGTTCTGTTTTGGGTGCCAAGCTTTTTCGTCTTGAGCGTGGTGATCGGATTGTCAGCGCTCATCGGATATGCGTACTTACGCTTCCACCAGGGATGAGCCGGCAGTTCTCGTCGAGGTGCTTTGCCTGCCCGGTCGAATTCCAATCACCTACAACCGTTCACTCCCGGATCGCGGTCCCGCGGATCGCGTTTCGGAAGCGTCCCATCGAGCCGCAATTCATAGGCATCCTGCACCTGCTTGCCTTCATAACGGATGGATTGCCTCAGCATGACGGGACGCGTCTTCAGGCTGGTCACGCTGTACCAATTGTTGGTGGACTCGGTGTAGACCGGCCCACAGCGTGCAAGACTGACGGCAAAGCCCTGCGCCCAGATCGCGCGCATCAGATTCTCGCCACTCGGATGCATGCCACCCTCGTCGAAATAGATCGTCTTTACCTGCGCCGGCGTACCACTGGCGAGCAGGCTGAACTGACGCTGTGAAAACGCGGTCGATCCGGTAAGACTGAACGGGTTGGGATCGCCTTTATAGGAAAGGTCCCCCTTCATCGGGCCTTTCGGATTCCATTGTGAGCCGGGAATACGGTCGCTGAGTGTCTTCCAATCGTAGAACGCGGGACCGGTGGTTGGTGGAATCAGGTTGACAATGGTCCGGGCCAGTTCTTCGTGCGGCAGACCGGTCGAAACCGCCTTGCGGTCGGCGGCCGCTACTGAACATTGTTCCGAGTACAGCCGCAACTGGTTGGGCTGTAGCGCGGGTAAGTCATCGCCCTGGGTCAGCGTGAAGCCTTCGCACGGCCTGCCGTTGCAGGAGGATTGAATCGCCAGAACCCCGGGATTCAACGCCGGGTTCTTGAGGCGATACCAGTTGGTTCCGCCCACACCGGCCTTAACCGGGCAGCGGGCCAGTTCCGTAGAGAAGCCTGCATGCTTCAGCGCTGCCACCACGGCACCTTCGCCGATGGGCGCCGTCGGATTTCTGAAATAGATATGCGACACGATGGTTCGCGCTCCCGTGGCGAGCACCGTCAGGTTTCTTCCGCCGATAACTGCTGTTCCCGTCCGCGTGAAACAACCGCCGTCGGGCAGGCAGTTCTGAAGCATACTTGGCGGAAGCGGAGCCCACCTGATCTTCGTGAGCTTGTCGAGTCCCTGCCAGTCGGTATCGAAATTCTTGGCAAGGACAAGTTTGACGGTTCCGGCCAGATCGTCTTCCGGACCGCCGGCCGCATGTGCTGCGGGTTGAATTACGAGCAGCACAACTGACACCACGACGACTACCAAGTAGAGCTTGAATAGCATGAGCGCCCCTCCCATGCCGAACAGGGCAGGAAAACGTACCACGGGGGAGCGTGCCGCGGCAAAAGCTACTGCGAAACAGCGACTCGTCGTTCTTTGAGGATTTCCTCCACGGCTGCAATGGCCAGGTCGACCTCATCGTCGGTGTTGTAAAAGTGCGGCGAGAAGCGCACTCCCGCTTTTGGACGCCAGTCCACAATGACATCACGGGCGAGCAGATCGCGGCAGACTTGCTGCGAGTCAGGCATATCGATAGAAACGGTCCCGCCGCGTCTCTCAGGATCGCGTGGGGAGTTGACGCGCCATCCATGGTGGTCAGCGAGGTCGATCAGGCGAGCGGTCTGGCGCTTTGATTTCTCGCGGATATTCGTGACACCGGCCTCCCGGATGATCTTCAATCCCGGACGGCACGCTTCGAGCGACGGAATGTGAGTAGTGCCATTCATGAAGCGAAACGGCGGATCGGTATAACGAATCGGCCCGGTCTCGAAGGCCATCGAATCTTGATGAGCGAACCATCCCGTGAGTTTCGGCTCTAGCTTCTTGCCGAGGTCTGGGCGCGCGTAGAGATAGGCGACACCCGGTCCGCCGCAGAGCCACTTCAGCACGCCGCCGCAGGCGAAGTCCACGTTGAGGGCGGTGACGTCCACGGGAACTGTACCCAGCGACTGAAAGGTATCGAGCACGACGTGGGCTCCGACTTTGTGTGCCTTGTCGATGATGGCCTTGGCGTCGTTAATGCAGGCGCTGCGGAAGATCACGTGCGAAATCGGAACCAGGAGTGTTTGTTCGTCGATGGCATCGAGCAGGCGGTCGGTGGGGACGTGGATGCGGTCGTCGGTTTTGACCATGTGAACCTGCGCGCCGTAGTGGCGCTGCGCTTCCCAGAAATACATGATCGAAGGGAAATTCAGGTCGCTGTAAACGACCTTGTTTCGTTTCCCAGAAAAATCAAAACAGGACGCGACTACAGCCTGGCATGTCGTGACGTTCTGGTGGGTGGAGACGGAGTTTTCGGGCGCGTTCATCAGGGCGCCAATTTCGTTGCCGACTTCGAGAGCCAACATCCACCAGCGTTCTTCCCAGGCGCGGACCCCGCGCGTGGCCCAGGTGTCGGCGTAAGCGTGGAGGGCATCGTAAACTCCGCGGGGCATGGCACCGAGCGAGTTGGAGATCATGTAGTTCGTCCGGGCGAGGATGGGGAACTCGGGGCGGAAACTCAGCAGCGGATCGGACATGAATCGATTGTAATGCGGCGGCGGGCGAGGGCGCCCGCCGTGACAGCCAGCGGGCGCCAGCCCTACGGTTGAGTGCGCGGGCGCAATAGGAAGTACAGCACTGTCAGGCCGATCAGAAACGACACGCCGCTGATCAGGTTGATCCGGGAGTCGTACCAGGTCTTGCCGATCGCCGCCAGAACCACCGTCAGCCCAATTACCGAGCCCCAGCCTTTCAGCGGAGATTTCGCGGGAATGGCCGCTGCCTGTTCGGGAGTAATGCGGCGGCGAAAAGAAATGTGGGCGGCAAGGGACACGATCCACGAAAGCATCATTCCGAAAAAAGCGCCGCGCAAAATGTAGACGAAGGCGTTCGAGGCGGCCCAGTGTTCGAGGACCAGAGCCACAACGATTCCGTACGACGACGCTAGCAGGGCGAGAGTGGGCGAGCCTTTGGAATTGAGGCGGCCCAGGGCGGCGGGAGCCCATCCGGTGCGGGCGAGGGAAAAGAGCATGCGGCTGGAGATATAGAGCGCCGCGTTGGCGCCGGAGAGCGCCGCGGTGAGCACGACGAAATTCATCATGTGGGCAGCGCCGGGGAGTTTTACGGAGCGAAACACGGTCACAAACGGACTCTCGGTTACGCCGGCGTGGTTCCACGGCAACACGCCGACCAGGATCACGATGGCGCCGATGTACAGAAAAGTCAGAGCCAGCATCGTCCAACGGACGGCGCGGGCAATTTCCTCCGCGGAAGTGGATTCGCCCGATGTGACCGCAACAAACTCGACTCCGCCAAAGGTGTAAATCGCAAACGTGATGGCCAACAGAGGAGCGGCGGCTCCCAGCGGGAAGAATCCTCCATGTGCGGTGTACTGCGGTTGCGCCCGGCCGGTGAGAAGTAGCGCCGCTCCCAACAGAATAAACGCGGCGATCACGGCTACCTTGATCATGGCGAACCAGAATTCGAAGCGTCCAAAGGAGCGGACGCTAAGGAGGTTCGTCGCCAGCAGGAAAGCGGAAAAAATCGCGACCCAAAGAATCGCGGGAAAGCCCGGGAACCAGAGCTGCATGTAGGTTGCCGACGCTACCATTTCCGCGCCGATGGAAACGGCAATCGCCATCCAGTATCCGGCTCGCGATATGAAGCCGGCGTAATCGTTGAGGTATAAGTCGCCGTACACACCAAACGATCCGGCGGCGGGATGAGTGCTGGCCAGTTCTCCCAGGGCGAGGGCGACGATCCAGCTGATGAAGGCGGCCAGAATGAAACTGAGAATTACGGCCGGTCCAGCCAGTTCGATGGCGGGCGCAGTTCCGAGAAGGAGGCCGGTTCCAATCGAGCCGCCGACCGCGACCATCGTCATCTGGCCGGCGCTAAGCTGGTGGCGAAGGCCGGATTCGGCTTGCGGGCTCGGTGAGGACATAGGAATGGTTGGTTGTATCAGAAGTGGATGGAAAATTTCCGAGAAAAGTAAATCGCGCAAAATAGCTCGACGCCGACCCTACGAACCTCAGAAAGACGTGGAAGGTTCGCCCACCGACTCGTCCGGAGGTGCGACTTGGTGTGAGCGGTGTGGGTCGGACCCGTCCGGATCGGCGACGACTACGCGATCCCGGCCTTCATGCTTAGCCCGGTAGAGGGCGTCGTCGGCAAATTTTAGCAACATGTCCACTCTACCGGTGGTTTCCTGAAATCCGGCGACCCCGATGGATACGGTCACCACCTCGGGAAGTTCGCCCGGCCGCTCCACATAAAGCTCCCGCAGCCGGGTGCGGACCTCTTCGGCGCGGAGCGCAGCCTGGGGCAGCGCACACTCGGGCAGGATCACGGTAAATTCTTCGCCTCCGTAGCGGCAGGCCAGGTCCTCGGCGCGGACTGCCGCCATCAAGGTTTCCGCCACCAGGCGGAGCGCATCGTCTCCGGCGGCGTGTCCGAACCGATCGTTGTAGCTTTTGAAGTGGTCGATATCGATCATCATCACCGAAAGCGGGCGCTCCCGCCGGCGAGCGCGGTGGAGTTCGCGCTCCAGCGCTTCCTGCATGTAGCGGCGATTGTAGAGGCCGGTAAGGGAGTCACGGATGGCCTGGGTTTGCAGAGCCGCCCGCAAGTCGAGGTTTGAAACGGTAAGCGCGATGTGCTCAGCAACTGTCGAGGCCAACTGCCGGAACCGCGCGCGTTCATTCGCGTCGGGGGGTACCGGGTCGACCGTAGTCACAGTGCGATCCTGCAAGATCAGCACGCCGATGGCCTCATCGTGCGCGGTCAGCGGGATGGAGAGCGATCCTGTTTCTCGAGTATGGCCCCTCGGCAATGTTGGTGTTTCACCGGTTGAGGAGCCCCACTCCGCCACGATCTCGGCTCGAGTTCGGTTGGGACTGAGGACAGACAGGGTGCCGGAGGCGCCGGGAAAAAGGCGCTCGAGTCGTTCCGGAATGAGGTGAAAGGCCTCTTCCCGGGAAGCGCAGGATTGCAACAGGGCGCTGAGGGCATTGATCTGAGTGATTTCGGCGGTTTGGCGGTTGGCATACTCCAGCAGCCCGGCGATTTTTCCGTGGGAATCAGCCAGCTGCTTTTGTGCAGCCCGGCGATGAGAAATTTCCCGGTACTGGTGAAATTGCGTCAGCGCCAGCCGTATTGCAAGAGCAAACAGCGATGCTGCGATGGCGGCGTTCGTGAACAATTCTCCATACGCTTCCTTCCACCGCTCCGAGAACACGGACAGGCAGCAAAGCATGGCCACCAGGACCAGGTTGGTGGCGAGGAAATTGAGGAAATTGCCGGGTTGTGATTGGACGTCGGGCTCGGGAGACGGGGTCCAGCTGATCGCGATTAGAGCGGCGACGTCGATGG
This sequence comes from uncultured Acidobacteriota bacterium, assembly GCA_963799305.1. Classification (GTDB taxonomy): domain Bacteria; phylum Acidobacteriota; class Terriglobia; order Terriglobales; family Acidobacteriaceae; genus Acidiflorens. The sequence goes on from CAWCWX010000015.1 coordinate 907,079, forward strand.
GAATTGACCAACCGAGGTCATACCACGGAGCCCAGGAAGGCAAATGAACGTAAATCCAATCCCCGCTGAAGGTAGTCACAGCGCATGCCATCAGGAATAGAGCCAAGCGGAGCAGCAGATTGCGAGCCATGGGTGTCCGGGCAAATTGCAGCCGCACAAAGCCGGCGACCAGAAGAAGCAGGCTCTGCACATCGCTCACGCCGATGCTGCGAACGTTCGCTTCCGCGGGCATCATCCGCTGCACCGGTAGAAAGAAAAAAGTGGAGTAAATCAGGCTTACGACGATTCCCACCTGAATCAGATCGAGCGTCACCTCGGTCTTGATGGAGCTGCTCCAATGGACTTCCGGCAGGAACAGCATCATCAGGATGGGAGCTCCATAAAGGCAATAGAGCAATCCCCGGTTTGGATCCGACAAGGTAACAGTATTGAAGATGGTGTCGTGGGCCTGGATGGCGGTGGGAGCCAACAAGACTACCACCACCATGCAAAACAGGAACCAGAATAGCGCGGGAATGCCCCGCGCTCTGCGAAATGCCCACCAGGCGCAAGTGAGCGCCACCAGGTTATCGAGTACGAGAATGCACTCCGATAGAGAAGCCCCTGACCGGCCCGTTCCCAGCGCCAGAAGACCCAGCGTCTGGAGAGCCAACAGGAGCGCGAGCGCAATTGACACGAACTCGACGGGACGAACCCGTGCAAACTCGCGCAGGCGGCCGACGCGACCTCCGCCGAAACTGTTCGCGGCCTCCATCAGGTGTGCAGAAACACTCCGCCTCACGAGTGCAGATCGGCAGAAAGCATCGGAAAGGTTAAGTTTCTCCGCTGCCGCGGCGGTGTAAGACTGGGTTCTTCTCCATGGAATCCAGTCCCCTCGATAGCGAGCAGCTAGCAGTTCGATCGCATGACTTTCGTAATCGTGAGGGAGTAGTACCGCGTTGCTGGGGTGGAGTGGCAAACCTAGAATCAACAAGGGTCTCTCCGCCCCACACAGCCGATGCTGGAAAACCCCAATCGTGCCGAGATCGCCCGCCGCGTTGATAAGGCGGAGAAGCTCTTGCAAAAGAGCAAGACAGCGGAAGCATTGGCCGAATATCTGCTGGTCCTGCAAGATGATCCGTCCAACGACAATGTACGCCAGATGGCGGCTGACCTCTGCCTGTCCTTGAACAAAGGACCACAGGCGGTGGCTTTGCTGGGAGAACTTTTCGACCGCCAGGTGGCCGCGGCGGAAGCCACTCGTGCCAGCCTGACATACAAGAAACTGGCGCGCTATGCCAACCCCACCTGGGAACAGAAAGTGCGCTTCGGGCAATTGCTGGAGCAATCCAACAAGAAGCTTGCGGTCGGAACGTACGAAAATGCTCTGGAGGATCTCGCCAAACAGGGACGCAAGGAAGAGTCGCTGCTGGTACTGCGGCGGATTGTAGACCTCGAGCCCACGCAGCAGAATCATCTGCGGGTTGCGGAAGCGTCGGCGGAGCTGGGCGAGCACGTACTGGCGGCGCAGTTTTTTCTCAAACTCGCGGACATTGCTTCCGCGGCGGGGGGCAATGGCGCGCAATGGTTCGAGCGAGCGTATTCGGAGAACCCCACCGACCCGAAAAATGCCATCGCCTACGGCAAAAGTCTGTTGGCGCAAGGGGAAGCGGGCGCCGCCATTTTCATCTTCGAACCGCTGGTTCATTCCGGGAATAAATCGCTCGATCTGCGCGATTTGTATGCCCAGGCCCTTCTGGCCGCCGGGCGTTGCCTCGATTGCGAGCCTTTAATCTGGCAGATGTTCGAACAGAATCCCGCGCGCATTCACCAGGTGGTGAATCTGATCGGAAAGATGATCGACGCGGAACTGGATGTGGAAGCGGTAGCGCTGGCCAACAAACTGGAAGTTTTCCAACGCCGGCGCGGTGAGAGACGCTCCTTCATTACGACGATTCAGGAAGTGGTGGCCTCGCACCGTGCGTCCACCGAGATGCTGGAATTCCTTGCGCAACTGTTCAATGCGTCCAATCGCGAATCCGATTACGCGCAGGCGCTACTGAAACTCTTCGATCTCTACTGCGCCAAGCACGATTACCAGAAAGCCGGAGAATGTCTGGACCGCGCTGCGGAAGTGGATCCGTACGAGCCTGGGCATCAGAAGCGTCTGGAAAATCTGCGCGGAAAGATAGATGACCAGCGTTTCAACGTGATCGCGTCGCGCTTCCAGGCGGTGAAGAAAGCCGAACAAGCCGCGGTCAAGGTCGAGGAGCCAACTCTAGGCGCCGCCGCGCTGCAAGACCTCATGCTCCAGGCGGAAATCCTGGTGCAGTATGGAATGCGCTCCAAGGCGGTCGAACGGCTCCAGAGAATCAAGGAGCTGTTTCCGGGAGAAGAAGAGCGTAATCAGGAATTGCAGCGACTTTATATTGCAGCGGGAATGGAGCCGCAATATGCAACGGCAGGATCAAGCGTATCGTCGCCGCCTGCGAGCGCTCCGCCTACCCCTTCGGTGTCGACGACTACTCTCACGCATGAAGCGAACGAAGTCAGCAGTCTGACCAAGGTAGCGGAGATTACGCGCAAGCTCTATCACCAGGGCAACGCGGAAGGTGTTCTGAAGACCGCAGTCGGCGAAATCGGCGGACACTGGCGCGCCTCGCGCTGCATCGCCGCCACGCGCAAGCCCGGACTCTCGCCTTCGAGCGTGCAGGAGTACCACGTGGACGGCCTGATTCCGGGCAGCTCAGCGGCCCTGGTCAGTCTGGTCGAGACCCTTCAGGATTTGGCCGTGGCCCGGGGCGCGGTCACCATCAGTGACGCGGGCAACGCTCCGGAATTGCTCAGTGTTCGCGTCGCCATCGAGGAATTGCAGATCCAATCGCTGCTGGCGTTGCCGCTGGTAGAAGGCAACGATCATCTCGGAGTGCTGATCCTCACCCAGAACGCGCCGCGAACGTGGCAATCCGGCGAGATCGTAGTGATCAAAACTTTGAGCGATCAGGTCATGATTGCGCTCAACAACGCCGGGCTGCGGCGCCTGGTGAAGAACCTCTCCGTCACGGACGAAAAATCGGGCCTGCTGAAACGGGCGTCCTACCTCGATTTGCTGCAAGCAGAAACGCGACGCGGACTGCAACAGGGAACAGCAGTTACTGTCCTGCTGATGCAGTTTGGCCGTCGCAGCGCGCTCATTAAGGAACATGGCGAGCAGGCGCTCGAAACGGTGATGGATCAGGTTGGGCAGCTGTTCTCTGCGAACATCCGCACCAATGACCTTGCCTTTCGCTATTCGTCAACTACGGTCGCGCTGATCCTGGGGGATACGGGAGAGAAGGAAGCGATGCTGGCGGTCGAGAAATTACGCCGTCTGCTGGGAGAAGTGAAATATCCGGGCAAGAATCAGGGCGTCGAATTCAGCGCCGGATTGGCGCAGGCGGTCATGCGTCAGCATTTTGATACGGCGGATATCGTCACCGAAGTCGTGAATCGCGCGGATCAGGCGCTGGAACAAGCGGTGGGGCAGGGTATCGGCAAAGTCGTCACCATGGCGCCGCAGTTCGCCGCGTCGGCGGCAGTAGCGTAGTTCGTGTGGCGCGGACATTCCTGTCCGCGACTGTACGCAGCAAAGAGAAGGCATCGGGACCATCAACTTCAGCTCCAACATTAAAATCAACTGCATCCTCAACAGCGTCGGACAAGAGTGTCCGATCCACACAGGCTGCTGATAAACTCACATTGATCATGCTGAAACCTGGAGACATCGCCATCGTCAGCGGGGCGCGTACGCCCTTCGGACGCTACTGCGGAAAAATCAAAGACTACTCGGCGCAGGAACTGGGCGCTGTGGCGGCGAAGGCGGCGATCGAACGTTCGGGAGTGAATCCCAGCGACTTCGACCACGTCGTTTTCGGCAACGCGCAGCAGACTTCCGGCGACGCCATTTACGGCGCCCGGCACGTTGGTCTGCGCGCGGGAATTCCGATCGAAACTCCTGCATTGACCGTGAATCGCCTGTGCGGTTCCGGGATGCAGTCCATCGTCAGCGCAGCGCAGATGATCCAGACCGACGAAGCCAAGGTAGTGTTGGCGGGCGGCATGGAAGCGATGTCGCAAGCACCGTTTACTATCCGTGGGCGCGACGGTTTTACCCTCGCGCCGGGCGGCAAGATGGAGGACTCCCTGATGGTCGCCCTGCTCGACAGCTATTGCGGCCTTTACATGGCGAACACCGCCGAACTGTACGGCGAGCAGCAGGGAATCACCCGCGCGGCGCAGGATGAATTCGCTCTCCGCTCCCAGCAGGCCGCTGACGCGGCCTATAAAGCCGGACGCTTGCAGGAAGAGTTGACCCCTGTCCCCCTGCGAAATTCCCGAGGCGAGCCCACTGGCGACATGCTGGCCGAAGACGATCACCGCCGTCCCCAGACCACGATGGAAGGCCTGTCGAAGCTGCGTCCGGCATTTGGCCAATCCGGAGGCAGGCCGGGGACGGTGACCGCAGGAAACGCCAGCGGCATCGTCGACGGCGCCGCGGCCGTGGTAGTGATGTCACTCGAAATGGCCCAGAAAAGAAACATCAATCCGTTGGGACGGATTGTGAATTGGGGCATCGCGGGTGTCGAACCAAAACTGATGGGCCGCGGCCCGGTTCCCGCGACAAAATTAGCGTTGCAACGTGCCGGCCTGACGTTGGACTACATCGACCTGATCGAAGTGAACGAAGCCTTCGCCGCGCAGTACCTGGCAGTCGAAAGAGAGTTGGGACTCGACCGCGAGAAAGTCAACGTCAACGGCGGCGCGATTGCGTTGGGACATCCTCTGGGAGCGACCGGCACGCGGCTGGTGATTACTCTGCTCTACGAATTGCGGCGGCGGAAGAAGAAGTATGGGGTCGCGACGGCGTGCATTGGCGGGGGACAGGGGATTGCTATGGTGGTGGAGAGCTTTCAGTAGGAGTTTCAAGAACGCCAGAAAGCTTTCTGGGAAGGTTGCGGTTTTCAGCTGTGGAGCTGTATGAGTACTGGGCGTTTAGCCCCCTGATGCGCACCCCCGCGAGTAGGAAGTCAGGCTCCTCTTCTTGAGAAAACGCTGCCATCGTTGAGGGCGTTTGCCCTATAATTGACATGTGCTCACGGAAGAAGATAAGCAGTGGATTAGTGAACGGCTGGAGAAGGTGGAAACCACTCTGCTCACCGAGTTTCACAGGTGGGCTTCCCCGGTCGAATTGCGCTCGCGGAGCCACGCCGCAGCCCTTCGTGCGCTGGATGCCGAAGTCGAGTCTCTCTCAGATGGGCTCAAGAATCTCGAAGGCCGCTGATCGGCCCTTCTATCGCATTGGTTTATCTCTCTTAACCTAAGAAGGCACTCCTATGGAAATCGAGAAAGTCGCTGTACTCGGCTGCGGCCTCATGGGTTCCGGCATCGCCCAGGTCGCCGCCACTGCCGGATTCGACGTCACCGTCCTCGAAGTCGAGCAGAAATACCTCGACAAGGGTTTTGCCGGGATTGAGAAGTCGCTGGCAAAGTTCGCCGAGCGGCCAATCGAAAAAGGCGGCATTACTCTCCAGCAGAAGGACGAAATCCGTGCCCGCCTGAAAGGCACGACGAAACGCGACGCCTTGGCCGACTGCGACATCGTTATCGAAGCCATCATCGAGAACGTTGAGGAAAAGAAAAAGATGTATGCATCCCTCGACGGCATCGTGAAAAAAGACGCGATCTTCGCCTCGAACACCTCTTCGATTTCTGTGACCGAACTTTTGACTGCCGTGAAGCGTCCGGAAAGATTCATCGGCCTGCACTTTTTTAACCCAGTCCCGCTAATGCGACTCGTGGAAGTGGTCCGCACCATCGCAACCGCGCCGGATGTTTACGACGCAGCTTACGAGTTCGCGAAGAAACTCGGCAAGGTCCCAGTGCGTACATCCGACAAGACCGGATTCATCGTCAATCGGCTGCTGGTACCGTACTTGCTGGATGCAGTCCGCGCCTACGAAGAAGGTGTCGGGTCGATCGAAGACATCGACAACGCGATGAAACTCGGCTGCGGCTATCCGATGGGGCCGTTTACGCTGCTCGATTTTGTCGGCCTCGATACCACCTACTACATCACCCACGTAATGTACGACGAGTTTAAGGAACGGCGCTTCGCCTCGCCTCCTCTATTGAAGCGGCTGGTGATGGCAGGATGGTATGGACGCAAGTCCGGCCGCGGCTTTTACGATTATGCGAATCCAGAGAAGCCAGTCGCAGGTAAGTTCTAAGTTCTTACTTCTCCGTCGCCGCCGTCCAGTTTAGAAACACCGAGAGCGGAGCGACGGCGGATTCATTCACCTGCGTGGCAATCAAGAATCGTTGGCCGTCGGCGCTCACGTCGTAAGAATAGATATCCTGCGACGAAATCGGTTGTCGCCGGTGCGTCTGAAACAAAGCTGCCGGAGAGCCGGACGCAAAACTTGCGCCCGTGGAAACCGGGACGGCCATCATCTTTGAATCCGGCGACAGGTAAAACAATTCTTTGCCGTCCTTCCGCCAGCGCGGCTCCTGACCGCCGCCGGTCGAGACCTGCCACTTTCCGTTCCCGGCGGGAAAGGGGCGACATACACTTCCATGCTGCCCGATTCGTTGGAGGCATAGGCCACCCAGCGCCCATCCGGAGAAAATTGCGCGCCCTTTACCACCCATCCCTGGATCAGCGGTTTCAGCGTTCGTTCGGACAGTGTGAAATACCACAATTCGTTGTGCCGCCGCGTCAGGATGGTCTTGCCATCGGGCGACCACGCCAACGAGTTGAAGGCATCGGCGCCGGCCTGGGCGATCTCCTGTTCAGCGCCCGAGCCGTCCGCATTTTTTATGTAGAGGCGGAAGTCCAGGCTGCGGTTCGAACTGAAAACGAGTTGTTTGCCATCTGGGCTCCAGGACGGCGTCGTATCCAGAGCGGGGTCGAAGGTTAGCCGCGTCGCCGTATCATGGGTCGGATCCTGGACCCACACATCGATGTTGCGTCCATCCTGGTCGGTCTGGTCGGTCGCGATCCTGTTGCCGTCTGGTGACAGCTGAACATTGTTGTACCAGGAAGGCTTGCTGCTCGCGCCGATCTCTTTTCCGTTCCGGTCAAACCACATGAGCTGCGACAGGTACACGCCTTTGCCGGTCTGCGCGACCAGAAGTTCAGGCCCTGCGACGCTGAACGCCGCCCGGTAGACTTGCGGAAAATACAGCACCGCGTCGGTCACGGTATGAGGTTCTCCGCTCAAAGTGAAATTTTTCAAGTTGAATGGCTGCGCCACCAGGGTCTGGTCACGCATATAGAGAAGAAACCCAGGCTCGGAATAAAAGGCGTTGGCGCTGGCGCTTACGACAAAGCGCTTTTCTCCGGAGTCGAGCGATCCCACAAAAATCGCGTTGATGCCGGGCCTTCCGCTGAAATTCGCAGCGAGATAGAGAAAATGTTCTTGATCAGGCAGGAACACGGGCCAGCGGTGCCCGACCTCCGAGCGCGCGGTGTCGATCTTGGTCACCACTACAGGCGAGCCTCCTGCGGACGACACGCGCAGGATGGGGCCCAATGCGTCCGGCGCGAAGATGATCGTTCCTCTCGCGATTCCATGCACCACCGCGACCATTGGGCGCGTCGCATAGTACCTGGACTTGCCCTCCCGAAACGTCGACTTTTTTAAGCTTTGCCGTCGGCGAAGAATCCAATCGATTTTCCGTCTGGAGACCAGAAGGGATAATTCGCGCCATGCGTGCCCTCGAGCGGAGTCGTCCGCTGGCTTCCGATCTCATAGGTCCAAAGCATGTAGTCATTGGCGGCCGCCGAATATCCGACCATGGCCAACATGCGTCCATCGGACGACAGTGCCACGTCGTTCGGAGCGAAAGGCACGGAAGCGTGAAAATACATGGCGGGAAGCCGCCGATGAATTGCCGTCCACCAGGCGAACCCACCTACCAGGGCAAGTACGAAGAATGCAGCCGCCAGGATCCAGCCCATGCGCGACGCCGTCGTCGTCGCGCCTGGAGTCCGTGGTGCCTCACTCGTTTGCGATCCCCCGTCCGCGATCCACTTCAATTCTGCCGCCAGATCGCTGGCGCTCTGCCAGCGCTCGTCAGGATCCTTGGCTAAGCATTTCTTAACGATGCGCCCGAGCGACACCGGAGTCATCGGTTGCAGCGACTCGATCGGCGGCGGCTCGGTGGTGAGGATGGCGGCGATCAGACTGGCCCGGCTCTTCCCGCTGAACGCCGGTTTGCCCGTCGCCATCTCGTAGATCAATTCGCCGAGGGCGAAGATATCGGCGCGAGCGTCGGCTTCCTTGCCTTCGAGTTGTTCGGGCGCCATGTATTGAAAAGTTCCGACGAGCATGCCCTCGCTGGTGAGCTTGGCCTGCTCCATCGTCATCTCGGTGAGCGCAGCAGCCAGCGGCGCGGGGCCGGATTGCTTCGCCAATCCGAAATCCATCAGCTTGGCGCCGATCTTGGTCAGCATCACATTGGCGGGCTTCAGATCACGGTGGACGAATCCCATCTTGTGCGCCTTCGCCAGCGCATCGGCCACCTGCGCGGCGATACGCAGAACCTGATCCGGCGGCAGGGGCCCTTTGGTAAGACGCTTCTCGAGAGTCTCGCCGTCGACCAGTTCCATGACGATGAAGTCGACGCCATCCTGATGACCGATATCGTGAAGGGTGCAGATGTGTGGATGCGATAGTTTGGAAACGGCCTTTGCCTCACGTTCCAGACGCTGCCGCAGGGAGGGATCGGAGGATAGATTGGCGGGCAGAACTTTGATGGCGACGTCACGCTCTAGGCGCGAGTCGCGGGCGCGGTAGACCTCGCCCATCCCGCCCGCGCCGAGCGGGGATTGAATTTCGTACGGTCCGAGCTTCGTTCCCGGCGGCAGGGGCATCAGTCGGGCGCAATTATAGCCTGAACTGAAAAAGGGCTAGTCCGTCACCGAACGTCTTCATGTGCCCCGAGTTGCACACTGCCCGTCTTCTCATGCACGATGGTAGGAACAAAGCTATCGTTCGTACCCAGGGTTTCGAGGAGTAGGTTCTCACATGAGCTTTCGACGGGCGGCGCGCGCCGCGTTCGCGGCGAGATGTCGCGCTTACTGGATGCTAATTGTCATCACTCTTGTACTAGGCGGGCTTTCCATCTCCTGTGGCAATACCTCCCATTCGTCCGCGAGCCATAACGCCTACGTGACGTTTCCAACGAAGGGCGCGGTTGCCCTTTTGCACCTGAACGATTCAACGGGTGCGATCAGCCTGGGGACGCAAACGCCTTCCGTGCTGGGCACATCTCCCACCGGTCTGGCTCTCGACCCGGGCAAGAAGTTTCTGTATGTGGGAAATTCGGCTGGGGGCGCGAACTCGATTTCGATTTTCAGCATCGCGGGGGACGGCACGCTGACCCAGAACGGCGAAGCCATGGACATCGGGGACAGTCCGCGGGCAATGGCGATCGATGCCTCCGGCAAATATCTGCTGGTTACCACGAATTTCGCCGGCAATAATCTGCTGGTATTCTCGCTCTCGGTAGGAGGATCCCCGACTCTGATCGGTACTTATGCGGCCAACACGAGCCCCAACAATCTATTGATTTCGCCCACCAGCAACTACGTCTACATATCAAATTCCGATGTGGGATTGATTACGGCGTTCTCTCTGGACAGCGCCACGGGAACGCTGACTCCGATCTCCGGTTCTCCGTTTGGGGCGGGCGGCGGAGTGGCGGGCATGACCACCGATCCCAACAGTCGTTATCTATACGCGGCTAACAACTCGGACAATACTGTTTCCGCCTACACCATCGATACCACGGGCGCCACCCCCGGCAAGTTGACCAAGATTCTGGGCTCTCCCTATGGGTTGGGAACTGCCTCGGGGCCGCGCGCGGTCGCAACCGATACCACGGGCACCTATCTGTATGTGGCCAATGCGGGATCAAACAACGTCTCGGCCTTCATGATCGGAAACGGTACCGGGCAACTCAGCCAGGTGAATAGTGGTACACCGTATTCAGTGGGCACTTCGCCGGTGTTTATTCTGACGGAGCCGGCCGGCCAGTATTTGTATGTTGGCAATCAAGGCAGCACCAACGTCAGCGGATTTACTTACGACTCGACCACTGGCAAACTGACCGCAATCTCCGGTTCTCCCTTCAGCCTGGGATCGGCACCCGGAACTATGGTTATCACCCACTAACCATGAGTGTGAATGCCCGGTAAAAGAATCGATTCGCCCCTCAAAAATCGTGATTAAAGGATTGTTAATCAGAGGGATAGGCCCATGGCACGTTGGTGGTACCCGGTTGGCACCCGCGTGCCATTTTCAGATTGTCAGGATGGTCTTACATTCCCCATGAGCAGTTCTGGGGGAGGGCTGCCCGGGCGTCCTGGATTCGAAAGAATCCGGACGCCTGTTTAATTTTGGGGCGTTCTACCCGGATTCTCGCTGCCTCGAACCCCATACCGCTATCGAGTCCAGTCTTGCACATCAGGCCCCGTGATTGAGGCCATTCTTCCGAGAATTGTGACGCCGCGCTACGCTAGTTCGTGGAGATCGTGAAGTTCACCGTGATTCGCGCCTGGGTCTCCACTGGCTCTCCGCTTTGGTAGTAAGGCTTGAAGCGCCACTGCTTCACGGCCTCGCGCGCGGCGGCGGCGAGGATGCCGGGCCCACTGACGATCTGAAGTTCCTGAATCGATCCTTCTCGTGAGATCAAAGCTTGCAGAATCACCGCTCCTTGCACTTTCATCTGGCGGGCCAGCAAGGGATAGTCCGGAGGTACCGACACGGAAACGTTCTGCGCGATTTGGGGCGAGAGTTGCACACGGTCGGCGCCGCTTACCGCCGGTTCTGAAGTAGCGGCGCTTTGGGGAGCGGACGACGCCGCACCCGATTCCATATCCAAATGGATCGAACTATTGCGCGCCGGTACTCGAGTGTGACGGTTGCCCGCGACCACTTCTACTTGCAGGGGAGGCAGGACGGTTCGCTCGGCTATGGCGCTGAAAGGCGCGGTCGCCTCAGGTTCGGATACTTTATTGGATTTTCGATCACCCTTGCCTGCCGTCGGGACGCTAACTGGGGTCGCCGCCAGTGCGGTGCCAGTGCTCTTTCGCAACGGGACCGTCTCCTGCGCTTCTTCGGACGGGGGGAACCAGAAATCCCAGTCTTTGAGAACGACCGCGACCAACGCGATCATCAGAACCCCCAACGCGATCAGCATCCGCTTGCGTTGTACGTCAGGATCGGGAGCGGCCGGTAACGGAGGCTGCGACCGCTGTTCCGGATAAAGTTCTCGCGGGGTTTCATCTGACGGCCTGGGCACGGATTCACCTTAACAAGAGTGGGCGTCTGGGCGGCGCTGCGAACAAGTATGCCCTGAAAGCGCCCGCAAATCCAGAGATTCCACTCGCCCCGCGGCGGCATTCCCAATTAGGACAGTTACTGAGGCCCAGTGCAACGGGCACAGCTGCCGGGACTGTGGCACTTCATTACCCGGCCGCCTTCTCCTCAAGTCGATCAAGGATACCCGTCGCGGCGTCGAGAATTTCTTTGTCCACTTTGCGGTTCGAGGCGATCGCGTCGGCCAGCGGGATGGAAACAATCTTGTTCCCGCGCAGGGCTGCCATCATCCCAAATTCTCCGCGATGGACCATATCGATGGCGCCGAGTCCATAGCGCGTGGCCAGTACACGATCGAACGCGCTGGGTGAGCCGCCGCGCTGAATGTGCCCTAAAACAACCGAGCGGGTCTCGAAGCCCGTGCGTTTTTCGATTTCGCGGGCCAGCACGAGACCGATTCCGCCCAGGCGCTCGTGGCCAAATTCGTCTTTTTCCTGGGAGCCGCCGTGGGTGGCAAGGTTGCCGGCAAACTTGGCGCCTTCGGCCGCGACCACGATGCTGAAATAACGTCCGCGAGCGTGGCGTTGTTTGATCAGTTCCGCGACTTCGTCAATATTGAACGGCACCTCGGGAATCAGAATGACATCCGCTCCGCCCGCAATGCCGCTATAACAGGCGATCCAGCCCGAGTCGCGGCCCATGACTTCGACCACAATCACGCGGTTGTGCGCTTCGGCCGTGGTATGAACGCGGTCAATCGCGCCCGTGGCCACGTTTACGGCCGTGTCGAATCCGAAAGTGAAATCGGTGCCCGCGAGGTCGTTGTCGATGGTTTTCGGTACGCCTACGACTTTTACGCCGGTGGCGAAAAGTTTCTGCGCGACAGAGAGCGTGTCATCACCGCCAATGGCGACGAGAGCGTCGCAGCCGTTCGCCTTGAGGTTGGCGGCACAGCGCTGCAAGCCGTCGGGATGCTTGGCGGCATTGGTGCGCGAAGTGCGAAGGATGGTGCCGCCGCGCGGCAGAATCCCGCCCACCGCATCGAGATTCAGCGGCATGGTCTTATTTTCCAGCAGACCGCGCCAGCCCTCCATGAAACCGACAAACTCGTCGCCATAATGAAAGGCGCCCTTGCGCACCACCGCTCGAATCACAGCATTCAGGCCGGGACAATCCCCACCACCGGTCAACACTCCGATTTTCATCGCTTCGTCCTCATCCTCATCAGGGTAGATTGGCCCGTCCCCGGACGGATGGCCTCCGCCGGTGTCGCATAAAAGTAGGCCGGAACGTATCAGATTATCATGAGCCTGCGCTGCTACTGTTCGTTACTTATTGACGATCCCGCACCGCCCTTGCCGCTTGCGCCCGCGTCCCATATTGTCCACAATACTCGCCGGACTCCGACTTCCTCATGCCGAAAGTTCTGCGCATTTTTCTCTGGATATTCACCAGCCTGCTGGGCGCCTTCGCTCTGGCAACCATCGCTTTTCATCGAGGGGAAGAGATCAACGCCATGTGGCTGGTGGTCGCGGCCGTCGCGACCTACGCCGTTGCGTATCGTTTTTACAGCAGCTTCATTGCGGCCAAACTGCTGGCGATTGACCCCCTGCGAGCCACGCCGGCCGAGCGTCTCGACAATGGCCGCGACTTCATACCCACCAACAAATGGGTCGTCTTCGGACACCACTTCGCTGCCATCGCCGGCCCTGGCCCGCTGGTCGGCCCCGTACTGGCCGCGCAATTCGGCTATTTGCCGGGAACACTTTGGATTATCGCGGGCGCCGTCCTCGGGGGGTGCGTGCAAGATTTTGTGATTTTGCTGTTCTCCGTGCGCCGCGATGGCAAATCGATGACCGAAATGGCGAAAACCGAAATCGGCAAAGTCGGCGGCTTTGTTTCGTACGTGGCGGTGATCAGCATCATCATCATTCTGCTTGGTGCCGTCGCACTGGTCGTGGTGAACGCGCTGAAGGCCAGTCCGTGGGGCACGTTCACCATCGCGATGACGATGCCCATCGCTGTGCTGATGGGACTCTACCTCCGACGGATCCGTCCGGGCAAAGTGCTGGAAGCGTCGGCGATGGGATTCGCGCTGGTGCTGGCCGCCATTTTCGGAGGGCAGTGGGTTTCGCAATCTCCATCGTGGGCAGGGGTGTTTACGCTCAGCGGCACAATGCTGGCCGTGTTGTTGATTGTGTATGGATTCGCAGCGTCCGTGCTGCCCGTTTGGTTGCTGCTCGCGCCCCGCGACTATCTCAGCACATTCGTGAAACTTGGGACGATCGCGCTGCTGGCGATCGGTATTGTGGCGCTGAGGCCGTCGCTCCACATGCCGCCTTTGACGAGGTTCATCGACGGGACCGGCCCGGTGTTTGCCGGCTCAGTTTTTCCCTTCGCATTCATCACCATTGCCTGCGGCGCGGTCAGTGGATTTCATTCTCTGATTTCCAGCGGCACCACTCCCAAGCTGATTCGCCGCGAACCCGAGACACGCATGGTCGGCTATGGCGGAATGTTGGCGGAGTCTCTGGTAGCGATCATGGCTATCATTGCCGCCAGCGTGCTGCAACCGGGTGTGTACTTCGCGGTGAACAGCCCTGCGGGCATCGTCGGCCAAGCCCCGGAAACAGCTGCCGCGACGATCACCGCATTGGGATTTCCCGTCACCGCCGCGGAGATGGCGTCGCTGGCGCATGCCGTCGGCGAGCAGACTCTGTTCAACCGCACCGGCGGCGCTCCTGCCTTCGCCGTCGGCATGGCGCACATCTTTTCCAACAGCCTCGGCGGACAAGCTCTGATGGCCATCTGGTACCACTTCGCCATCATGTTCGAAGCCCTTTTCATCCTGACCGTGTTAGACGCCGGTACCCGCGTCGGCCGGTTTATGTTGCAGGACGCGCTGGGCCATATCTGGAAACCGCTGGGACGCACGAGTTGGTATCCCTCGATTCTCGTTACCAGCGCGTTGATCGTGGCGCTGTGGGGATACTTCCTCTGGCAAGGTGTGAAGGATCCGCTGGGCGGAATCAATTCCCTGTGGCCATTGTTCGGAATCTGCAATCAATTACTAGCGACGGTTGCGTTGTGCGTGGCGACAACGATCATCGTCAAGATGGGGCGCGCGCGCTATGCGTTCGTAACCCTGATCCCACTGTGTTGGCTGGTAGCCGTAACGTTTACCGCGTCCTACTACAAAGTCCTGAGCCCCAACCCACGCATCGGATTCCTCGCCCATGCCCGCCAACTGGCAGCTGCAGGTGCGGACGCAAGGCTGATCGTCAACGATCGCCTGGACGCAGCGGTGGCTGGCGCGCTCGTTGTCCTGGTAGCAGTAGTCGCAATCGAATCCGCCTTGGAGTGGGCGCGAGTCCTCTCTGGAAACAAACCTGCCGAAGTAAAAGAAACGCCCTTCGTGATGACGCAACTGGCGTTAGAGGAGCAGCCATGACAACCTCGTGTGGCACGGACACTTCTGTCGGCGGATCGACGGCAGCAAAGGAAAGTCAGCGGAACGTAAACAATTTGCGGGCCGCAATCGCCGAGCCCATCAAAATCTTCATCGCCGCGTTGCGCGAAATTTTTGAGGAAGCGGCGTACGATCGGTTTCTCAACCGCCGGAGCCTACGCTCGTCCCCGCGAGCCTACCGCGATTTCCTGCGCGAAACCGAGGCCGCCAAAGCGCGGCGTCCGAAGTGTTGCTGATTCCAGCCGCTTCGCGGCTTAAGTCTAACGAAAATGCACTTTCCTTTGTCGATACTCACCGTCGAATCAATAGGGATCCGGGGCTATAATCCCCTCAAATTAGTTAGGAGGGTCAAGATGAAGACTTTGGGCCTCTGCTTTTTCCTCCTGTCGTTCGTCATGCTCGTAAACGCTCCAGTCCAGGCGCAATCCGATCGTCTCGGACTAAATACCGATAAGGACGCAATCCAGAAATGGCTGGCGCGCAGGTGACAATCGAGGCCAGGCGATCGCAGTCGACGATTCCTCCTCACGACAACAATTTCGTCATCTCACTCGACGAACTGGAGCCGAACTGCATGTACATGCGTACCTATCGCGTGAAGCGTGATGCCCGCGATTCCGATGTCACCCGCCCGGCTGGATACACGACCTGTGTGCCAGTGGGCCAATTCGCGGTAAAAAGAGCAGTCCTTCGTAACGGTGAGTCAGGACCCGAGCAGAATGCACCAGTCCGGTAAACGCGGAGAGCGGGTTGCTGAGTACAAGGTGCTAGGTACTGGGTACCGACTACCGATAGACTCTCCCCATGCGCGTCCTCGGCATCGACTGCGGCACTGAGTTTACCGGATACGGCGTAGTCGAGTTGGGTGCAGACGATTGCCTGGTCTATCTCGACTGTGGCGCCATCAAACTGTCTCCTCGCGAAGCTATGTCGACTCGCCTTTCGCGCATCAGCGTACGATTGCATGAAATCATCGTCGAACATCATCCCGACCGCGTGGCGATCGAAGATGTTTTCTACGCCGCGAATGTGAAGTCGGCGTTGAAACTCGGCCAGGTACGCGGCGTCGCCATGTTAGCCGCGGCCACGGCTGGACTCGAGGTCGCCGAGTACTCTCCCCTGTCAATTAAGTCCGCGGTTGTGGGTTACGGGAGAGCCGAGAAACAGCAGGTGCAACAGATGGTGATGCGGCTTCTCAAACTTGAGCAAGCTCCCGAGTCTCCTGACGCCGCCGACGCCCTGGCCATTGCGATCTGCCATCTGCACACGGCGGCAACGAAGGAGCGGCAGGCGGGCTAACGGAGCAGTTCGGGCATCTGACCCTATACCTGATCTACGGATTGCGGTTTCTGATCATCGCCAACCTGCATTTTCTGCAACCGAATTCGCATCGCCGACTGGCACGGAGGATTTTTATGCACTTTCCCTGCCACCGTCAAGTTACGGGTGTCTAGTCGAAACGTCGGATTTGGTGCACGTATATTCGTTTGGGCAAGAGGTACAGATTTGCCGCGATTCTCACGATATTCTGATGTCGCTCGTGTGTCCCTATGTACGGGGAAATGCCGAGCCAATCAGATGAGGTGAAGAATCGATGCGCTTTCCCCGCGCCGTTTTTGGGTTGCTGGTTTCGTTGATCCTGTCGTCCGCAGTTTCATTTGCCGCGAATCAGGCATCGTGCACGTTTTCAACTTTTTCCGCGCCCTCGGGCTACGCCTTGGCCCAGGTCAACGAAATCACTGATGATGGAACCGTCGTCGGCCAGCTCGAAGACGATAAATCCGGAGCATTCGTCGGGTTCTCACGCTCGACGGACGGCAAATTCACCTTCTGGAGCGCCCCCAATTCCATCTATACCTGGTTCAGCAGCCGCAATCTGAGCGGAGTGAATGTCGGTTCTTATCTCGACAATGGCAAGATCAAGCACGTCCATGGAGTAGCCCAGTCCGGAAAAGAATTTGTGCAAGTGGATTATCCCAATGCCAATCACACCTGGCTCTATGGCATCAACACTCTCGGGGCGGTGGTGGGGAGTTTTTCCAACAAAGCCGGCGTGGTGAAGGGGTTCAAACTCATCGATGCTAAATATACCGTTATCAAATATCCGCTCTCGGCGACGACCATCCCCGAATCGATCAACGACAACAACGTCGTGGTCGGCCACTACTCCGATGGCGCGGTGTACCACGGCTTCGTCTGGCAGGGCGGAAAGTACACCACGGTGGACTATCCCAAGGCAAAGTTCGGAACAGTACTCACCGACGTTAACAATTACGGCGTGATCGTCGGCAATCATCTTTCCGCCGACTACGCCTTCGGATTCATTTACCAGAACGGCGCCTTCGCCAACGTCGTGTATGCGGGAGCCAAGAGTGCCACGGTCGGCGGTATCAACAGCAGCGGCGTGATTTCAGGTGAGATCTATTACTCGCAAATCAAGACGCTGGGGTATACGGCGGTATGCAAGTAGGCCAAGCTCTCAGCCCCAAGCTTCAAGCTGTCGGCAAGAACAGTTTTCCCTGAGAGCTTAGAGCTTGCCGCTGAGAGCTCTCTTCACTTGACGAATCCCCGTCCCGTACCCAATCATTACAGCGGCCCATGGTGCGCGGATTTCAGATTGCCTGTCTGCTCGTCGTCTTCGCAGCGTTCTCCCATTCGCAGGCAAATCCGTCGTCGGCAAAGGTCACCTTCAGTCTCGATTTCCCGGCGTCGCAGCCATCGCGGTACTCATTGGAAGTGCAATCGGATGGCAAGGCACGCTATCAGTCGACCGGAAAAATATCTCCTGAGTCCGCAGAAGCGGACAGCTTCGAATACGACTTCCTCGTTTCTCCAGCAACCCGCAACAAAATCTTCGAACTCTCGGCGAAGGCTGGCTACTTCCAAAAAGATCTCGATTCTCACCGCAAAAACATGGCCTTCACCGGCCGCAAGACTCTTAGCTACAAGGACGATAGCCGAAGCGGCGAATCCACCTTCAATTACACTCCCAGCGTCCCCGCGCAGGACCTCACGAATCTTTTCCAGGGCCTCTCGGCCACGTTGGAGCTGGGTCATCGCCTGGAATACAGCTTGCGTTACCAGAAGCTGGCTCTGGCCGAAGATTTGAAGAGTACCGAGGAATCGGCGCGCACCAACCCTCCCGTGGAAATTCAGGCCATCGCCCCGATCCTGCAACAGATCGTCGCCGATTCTTCGGTAATGAACGTGACCCGGGCGCGAGCCCAAAGGTTGCTGAATCTGCTCGCGGCCCGCTAATGCGTGGACATTTTGCTGATCTGACCAAAAAGCGCTTGACTTAGCCCTTCCAGGCTTCCACACTTCACACGGCAGAGTACCACTTCAATACCTATAACTTGTTTCATTGCAGCAGTTAACTTGTGCGACGTCGTCTCCAAGGGTTCGATGGAAGCGCAGGTTGATTATTGTGAAAGTGCATAGCAACTAACTGATGGGCAAAGGGTTCTAACGGTTTAACGGGCAGTCTCGGGAGAAAATCATGTCGAACAGTAGATGGACTAAGACGCTAGCGTTCTGCGCCCTGTTCGTGGGAGTTCTGGCGATCGTTTCAGCCTCCGCCGAATCGAAGGCCCGCATCGTGCGCCTCAGCGACGTGCAGGGTAGCGTGCAGATGGACCGCGGCACCGGCGATGGCTTCGACAAAACATTTCTGAACATGCCGGTCGTCGAAGGCGCCCGCCTGAAAACCGGGGACGACGGCCGCGCCGAAGTGGAGTTTGAAGACGGAAGCACCCTTCGCATCGTTCCCAATAGCGAAGTCGACTTTACCCGGCTCGCGCTCGGCGACGATGGGCAGAAGCTCAGCACGATGCAACTGGCTGCGGGCACGGCCTACGTCAACTATCGCGGAAAAAGCGCCGATGAGTTCACGCTTCAATTCGGCAGCGAATCGGTGACTCTGACTTCGCCGTCGCATTTCCGCGCAGGACTGGGCGACAACGACGCTACGCTCGCCGTCCTGAAAGGCGAGTTGAACGTGACCGGTCAGTCCGGCTCGTTTGAAGTCGACCAAAAGCACACGGCGACGTTTGAACTCGCCAGCAGCCACTACGAAGTGGCCAAGGGCTTCGAAGAGAACTCCTACGACGCATGGGACAAGCAGCAGAGCGAATATCACGATCGCTACGCCGCTACCGGAAAGTCCTACAACTCGTCTCCATACGCGTACGGCATGAGTGATTTGAACTATTACGGCAACTACATGTCAGTGCCGGGCTACGGCATGGTGTGGCAGCCCTACTTCCTCGACGCCAGTTGGAGTCCGTTCCAGGATGGCGGCTGGGTCTACTATTCCGGCGCTGGCTACACCTGGGTCTCGGCGTATCCCTGGGGATGGATGCCGTATCGCTATGGCAATTGGGCATTCGTTCCCGGCTATGGATGGGTGTGGCAGCCGGGCTACTGGAATACGTGGAATACGATTCCGCGGTCTGTGAATCCGCCACGCCGGACTGCCGCCCTGATCGCTCCCACCAGCGGACGCGGGACGGTGCTGGTGGGCAGAGGTCTTACGGTGAACCCGCCATCCGGCGTGCGACAGCGCAATCTTCTGATCGCTCCAGGGTCAGCTGGCTTGGGCGTGCCGCGGGGCACCGTCCGTAACCTCGACCGCGTCTCGCGCGACGTGAGCAAGAATAATCGTCCCGTGCAAGTTTCGGCCGACCCACGGGGACGGATTGCTTCGCCCAGCCACCCAACTTCGCAGCCTGGAAATGTGAGTTCGGCCAATTCCGGTTCGCGTCCACCTTCGTCGGCGTATCCGCCGTCACAGGTTTCGGCTCCCCGAATGCCGTCAGCCGCGCCATCCCCGCGGATGCCATCGGGCCCGCCACGCAGCAGCAGGCCGCACTAAGCGGAGTGTTTTCTCCGACGAGGGCGCCCGAACGGGCGCCCTCTTTTTATTGGAACTGTGTGGGTCACGCCACCACAATCCCAGCGTACCCCACCACCTTTTCGTAATCACCGGAGACCTCTCCTGAAGTCGCGTACTTCACCAGCGAGGCCTCCTTCGCTCCCAGTTGAGTGGCCGCCGTCAGCATCGCCACCGACGGTCCGAATCCGCACATGCTGATGTTCTCGTTCCGGACGACTTTCCAGAGTCCGCGCGCGTCCAGAGCCAGTACCCGCTCAATCGCCTTGTGATCTTTGGCGCGAGTGACATCGTCGGACTCGTAGTGATTCATGTCGCTCGATGCGATGACGAGAACCTTGTCGGGCTGGGCTGAGATCACGTCAGCGATGGCGTCGCCCAGGCCTTGAAGAATATCCAGATCGCTGGTCCCCACCGCGATGGGAACAAACCTCAGATCGGATCGGCGCATTTGCAGGAAGGGAAGCTGCACTTCGATAGCATGTTCCGAGCGATGGGCCGCGCTGTCTTCTTTCAGAAGAGGAAAGCTTTGTAGAAGGGCCGCTCCCAGTTCTGCGTCGGCTGGTACTTCGCCGAACGGGGTCTGCCACGCGGTGCGCGTCATAATGGCCAGCGGATGTCCCATGCCGGTGTGGTTGGGGCAGAGCACGATCACGCGCCGCGGAATTTCCATCCGTGAGTAGACTGCTCCGGCGACGTGGCCGGAGTAAATATAGCCGGCGTGCGGAGCGATACAGCCGATGGCGGTGACGCGCTTCGTGACTTCAGACGCCGTGTACGCCGAAACATCGCGCCGCAATTCATCCGCGCGGCGAGGATAAAACCGTCCCGCGACAGCCGGCATTCGCACAGTGGACATGTTCGTGTCGGACGAGCACTCTTGCCCGTCGCTATTTGCTTTC
This sequence comes from uncultured Acidobacteriota bacterium, assembly GCA_963799305.1. Classification (GTDB taxonomy): domain Bacteria; phylum Acidobacteriota; class Terriglobia; order Terriglobales; family Acidobacteriaceae; genus Acidiflorens. The sequence goes on from CAWCWX010000015.1 coordinate 927,683, forward strand.
CTCTGTGACCCCTGTGTCCTTTGTAAAGATCAAAAGCCTGAACCACAGGGGACACGGGGGTCACAGACGAAACCTTAGCCCTTGCCGTTCTGCAGCGCACGGAACAACGCGGCACTCTTGGCCAGCGGCAACGCTTCTGCCCGCACCGCCGGCTTCACGCCGGTTTTTGCCAGCGCCGCCCGCAAAACCGCTTCGTCGTACTGTGTCTTGAGATTGTTCCAGAGCGTCTTGCGTTTCTGTCCAAAGGAAAGTTTGAGGAAAGCAATAAATTCCGCCTCCGCAACCTGGAGCGTTTCCATTTTCGGATCGATCGTCAACCGCACCACGCTGGAATGAACCTTCGGCGGCGGGTTGAATGCCGCGGGCGGCAGCGTGAACAACTTTTCCACCCGCGCATACAACTGCGTCGTCGCTGAAAGTAGGCCATAGTCGCGGCTTCCTGGCGTCGCCGCCAATCGGTCCGCCACTTCCTTCTGTACCATGATGACGATCGTAGAAAAATAGCGATGATAGTCGAGCAACCGCAGCAGAATGTCGGACGTGATGTAGTACGGCAGATTTCCGACGACATATGCCGGCTCCGGTGTAAACGCCATCCCCGGACGCAGCATCCCCGGTTTCGGTCCAAACACCGTGTCCAGTTCAATCTTTAAAATGTCGCCTTCGATAATTTCCACGTTGGGCTCGGTGGAGAACTTCATGCGAAGCTGCGCGGACATCACGCGATCCAGTTCCACCGCGATGATCCGCCGTCCGCGTGCCGCCAGCAACGAAGTGAGCGCACCGCGTCCCGGCCCGATTTCGAGCACGGTGGCCTGCGACAAGTCGCCGAGTGCCTCCACGATGCGCACCGCCGCAGAGTGGCTCTCCAGGAAATGCTGTCCCATTTTCGGTTTGCGAAGCGGTTGCGTGACTGCATCTCTAGCCACGTTGACCCTCTTTCTTTCCGGCGTTTAGACTGGCAGAGTTCATTTTGAGTACGACCATCATAGCCTGAGCCGGAAGAAATGAAATTCTGCTCGGGGAGGCTCATGCCGATGCATATCGCCTTCGTAGCTTCCGAGTGTGTTCCTTTTTCCAAAACTGGCGGGTTGGCCGATGTGGTTGGCGCCTTACCCAAAGCCCTGGCGGCCCTCGGACATCAGGTTAGCGTCTACATCCCCCGCTATCGCCAGACCAAGCTCGATGATCCGCAGGCGGTTGTACGCAGCGTCACTATTCCCTTCGACGACAAGTATCGTTTCCCCTCGGTCGTCACCGCGGGCAGCAGCGGCGGCGTCCGCTTTTATTTCGTGGAATACCCCGCGTACTTCGATCGTGAAGCGATCTATGGCACTTCCTCGGGAGACTACCCGGACAACGCCGAGCGCTACTACCTCTTCACTCGCGCCGTTCTGGAAGCCTCGAAGATTCTGGGCGTGCCGCATGTGTTTCATTGCCATGACTGGCAATCGGCTTTATTGCCCGTCATGTTGCGGACAGAATACGCCGAAGACCCCGCCTTCCGCGAGGTCGGTACCGTCTTTACCATCCACAACATGGGCTACCAGGGCCTGTTTCCGCCCGATATCCTGCCGCTGCTCATGCTGCCGTGGGATTTGTTCACCATGTCGAAAATGGAATTTTTCGGCCAGGTAAATTTTCTTAAAGGCGCTTTAACGTTCTCCGATTTCATCACTACCGTGAGCCGGAAATACAGCCAGGAAATTCAAACTACGGAATACGGTTTCGGACTGGAAGGGGTGTTGCGGGCTCGCTCCGCGACGGTAACCGGCATCCTCAACGGCGTTGACTACGACGACTGGAGCCCCCATGGCGATAAATTCATCGCCGCCAGATATTCTCCGCAGGATTTGAGCGGCAAGAAAGTATGCAAGAAGGATCTGCTGAACGCATACGGGCTTACCGACGCCGATCCCAACCTCCCCGTTATCGGAATCGTCTCTCGCTTCGCAGCCCAGAAGGGATTCGACCTCATCGCTCAGGTTGTCGACCGATTGGCGCGCGAGGAAATGAACATGGTCATTCTCGGCGCAGGTGACAAACTGTACGAGGAAATGTTCCAGCGCCTGAGCAAACAGTTCCCCAACAAAATCTCGGTGAAAGTCGCCTACGACAATGCCGTCGCCCACAAGATCGAAGCCGGTGCCGACATGTTTCTGATGCCCTCGCGCTACGAACCCTGCGGACTGAATCAGATTTACAGCCTCAAATACGGAACCGTACCCATCGTGCGCGCCACCGGCGGCCTCGACGACACCATCGAACCTTGGGACGCCCGCACCGGCAAAGGTACCGGCTTCAAGTTCGCCGAGTACACCGGCGAAGCCTTGCTCGCAACCACGAAGCAAGCCTTGCTGGCCTATCGCGACCAGGCATCATGGCAAGTCTTGATGCGCAATGGTATGGGAAGAGACTTTTCCTGGGGGGCGTCGGCTCGGGAATATGGCAAGGTCTACGACCGCGTCCGGCAGATGCGGGCAACAGCCCTGAATGCGGCCGAGAAAGTCTTGGCGTAGTCTCGCGGGATATGAACTCGGCTTATCGGGTCTGGTCGAGCCCGACGCGGTGGAGCAGGTCGGCAAAACGAGGATCGCTCCGCAACTGATCAAAGTAGGGATGGACCTTGGCAAATTGGAGAATGTTTGATTTCTCCTGATAAGCTTTCTCTAGCCAGACAAATGCCTGTTCTTTGTCGTCGAGTCCCAGGTAGGCATTCAGGAAGGCGGCCGCTGGTACATACGTCGTCTTCTGCAATCGTTTCATTTCGTCCAAGAGCCGGAGTGCGTCTGGGCGACGGCCGGCGTGGGCGTAGGCTCGAATCAGGATCGCGAGCATGCCCGGACTGCGGTTGGAAAGAGAAACCGCCTTTTCCAAAACCGGGATTGCCTGATCCGACTGGCCGTTCGCGGTGAGTGCGAATCCAAGGGTCCAGAGAGTACTGGCACTGTCGGGCTGCACTGCTAGCACAATTCGCAGCTCGTGGATGGCTTCGTCATATCGGCGCGCCTGGAATAAAATCCAGGCGATGTCCTCGCCGGTAACCGTAAGGGGGTCGTGCTCCCGGGCGCGCCGGGCCCAGTCCAGAGCTTCGTCGGTCCGACCCTGACAAAGCAGCCACCCCGAATATCCAGACTCAGCGACAGCTCCGTTCGGGCTCAAATCGAGGGCGCGTTTGTATTCCGCCTCGGCCTCGGCCCAATGCCACTCCTTCTGTTCGATATCTGCCAGAAGAATGTGCGCTGCAACAATCCCAGGATCCAGTTCCAGTGCTTTCCGGGCTGCGTTGACCACTTTTGGGCGGGTTTCACCAGGAGGACCGCCGACAACGACTCCGCCCAGATCATCGTATGCGCTGGCAAGACCGACATAGGCTGGCGCGAACGTCGTGTCCCTCCTGATCGCTTCTTCGAAATAACCGATGCTCTCCTCGATACCGGCTTTGTTACGCGCCCTGTTGAGAGCAAATTGGCCCTTCAGATAACTCTCGTAGACTTCCGGCGCAACCGTACGTGCAGCGGTGAGCCGCTCGTGCTCCTCGCCGCTGAGCGTGACCTGCACCCTTCCAGCGATCGCTTGCGAGACTTCGCTCTCAATCGTCAGCGCGTCCTGCAATTCGCGGTCATAGGTTTCGGACCAGAAGTGTGTATCGGTCGTTCCGCGAATCAACTGGGCGGTCACGCGAATCCGGCTGCCTTCTCGAATTACCGACCCTTCTACGATGGCGTCGACGTGGAGCGTCTTGGCAATCTCCGGCACCGAGAGCTGCGTATCCTTGAAGTGCATCGCCGACGTACGCGAGATGACCCGTAGATCGCGGATGCCGGCGAGCCGCCCAATGATCGCCTCTGTCATGCCGTCGGCAAGGTATTCCTGAGACGGATCGCCGGACAGATTTTTCAGTGGCAGCACCGCGAGGGACTAATTTTGGGTTGGTTCCCATTCCCTATGCGGCTCCGGATCATGAGCAAGGTCACGGCCAGCAGCGCCAGTACACCCACTCCCCCTAGAACTATCCAGCGCCCCGGAGTCCCACTTGGCCGGTGGTCACTTTCCAACTCGGCCACAGTTTCTGCCTTGCTCTCTTTCTCTTTTCTCTTTCTCTTCCTCCTGCAAACGCGACCTACGACTTTGCACCCAGGCATCGAGTTCCGAACTGAAAGCGTAGACCGAGCCTATCCGGTCATGCTGATGGCGGTGAACTGGCATCCCCTCCCGCCTCTCCCAGCGCTGGACGGTGGTTACATCGCGGCTGAGGTAGGACGCGATTTCTTTCCACGAGTCCAGGCGGTCTTCGAGCGGTGGGATGGTTGGAGGGGTGCCTGAGGCTGGGTTGCCCATCGCGGCCTTCCTGGTGGTCCCCGGGCAGCCGAGCCCGGAAGCCGATTGTAACCCCCGTAGCCGGAGACGGCAAAGTACGGTATTTGACGGTAAGTCGAGAAATTCCAGTAATTCCGCACAATGCCGTTTGACGACGCCCACCAAGCTGTCCGATTGTGGCCGCGGCGCGTCTTCTTCCCTCGACGCCATCAAAAATGAAAAGGAGTTCAATATGCGAAGGAAGTTGGTTAGTCTTGGGTTAGTCCTAGCCGTCGTCGGGTTCGCGGCCTTCTACCGTACAAGAGTCGCTCATGCCACACCGGGCGCCGGGTTCACGAGCACAACCCTCTCGCTGGGCAGCTTCGGCCCGATCAAGGTTTTCAACAAGTTCTCCCCGCCCGTGTCACCGCTCAACCCCAAAGGGAGCTGGTCGTCACGGCAGAGGACCGTGGGCCAATCCGACCTCTACGTGCAGAGCAACGTTTGGGACGTGGGAGGAACGACCGGCTGGCATTCGCATCCGGGCCATAGCCTGATCACCGTCACGGCAGGGACGGTCACGGTGTACGAGGGGGACGATCCCAGTTGCACACCCCACGCGTACACAGCTGGCATGGGATTTGTCGACTCCGGCGGCGACCATGTACACATCGTCCGCAACGAAGGCACCGTTCAGGCAACCAGCATCACCGTGCAGCTGATTCCGGCCGGTCAGCCCCGGCGGATTGATGCTCCAGCACCCGGGAACTGTCCTTTCTAATGAGAAGGGGGCGGACGTGTCTCGTCACGGGGCGCGTCCGTCCGCGATTCTGGATTGAATCGCCGATTGTCATGGGCGCTTCGGAACGAGCTTGATCTCGAAGATATTCGGCCACAATTTGCCCGTAACAAACAGCCGCTTGCGATCCGGATCATACGCGATTCCGTTCAACACAGCCCCCGGTGCGAGGCGATAGATCGGGCTCAGCAGGCCTTTGAGATCGATCCAACCCACTACCTTGCCGGTCTGCGGAGAGATGCGGGCGATGCGATCGGTCTGCCACACGTTGGCGAAAATCTCGCCATCGACGAACTCCAGTTCGTTCAACTGGTCGATAGCCTTGTCCCCATCGCGCACTGTAAAACGCCGCTTTTCAGCCAGAGTGAGGGGATCGAGAACACGAATTTGCGACGAACCGTCGCTCATGAAGATCTCGCGGCCATTCGTGGTCAGGCCCCATCCTTCTCCGGAATATGAAAAGCGGCGGAGCAGATGAAAGTCGCTCAGGTTGTAGACAAATCCCACCTGCGATTGCCAGGTAAGCTCGACGACTTCATTCTTGAGCAGGGTAATGCCTTCTCCAAACAATTCGGGCGCCAGATTGATCCGTTGTACAACTTCTCCGGTATCAAGGCGAACCTTCCGCAGCGACGATCTTCCATTTAGGCCGGTGCCTTCGTATAAAAACCCGTCGCGGTAGGCCAGACCTTGCGTAAAAGCGTTGGAATCGTGAGGGAACGAGTGAACGATGTTGAACGTGTATTCAGGAGTTCGTGTCGCGTGACGCGGAGAGTGCGATTGTCCGAGAAGTGGGTGCGACAGCACAACTAGCAGAAACGCAACCGCGAGCTGTCGAAGCGTCGCTCTCATGAACTCTCAAACCTAGCACAGATCGTTTCTGCAAGGCTGCCCCTAGGGAGAGTCGCGGGTGCCCCGTCCAAGCCTTGCCTGGGCGGGGATCTTCTCGAGAAGCTGAAGGTTCTTTGGGGGCAGGCTGGAGGTTGGCTTCTCGCGGTACACTCTTGCCAGGCCTCCTGGACTCCAATGAGCAGCTCTCCACGCACCATCTTCCACGTCGACATGGACGCCTTCTTCGTATCCGTGGAAGAACTCTACGACCCATCGCTGAAAGGGAGGCCCGTCGTAGTCGGCGGACAGCGCGACGAGCGCGGCGTGGTCTCGGCAGCCTCGTATGCCGCGCGAGAATTTGGCGTCCATTCGGCCATGCCTCTTCGCACCGCCGCCAAACTTTGCCCGCAGGCAATCTTTGTCGACGGACATCCCGAGCGCTACCGCGAATACTCCGGACGCGTTCACGAGGTGCTTTGCCAATTCTCGCCACAGGTCGAAATGGCTTCCGTCGACGAAGCCTATCTCGACATGACCGGAACCGAGCGTCTGCACGGCGTGCCGCTGAAGTCGGCGCATCGACTGCATGAAGCGATGAAGTCGGCGACGCAATTAAACTGCTCGATCGGCATCGGCACCTCGCGTCTCATCGCCAAAGTCGGCTCCGCCAAAGCCAAGCCCAATGGCGTCCTCTGGGTATTGCCATCGCAAGAAGCGAAATTCCTCGCGCCACTCGACGTCCGCGATATTCCCGGGGTAGGCAAAGTCACGGAGAAGAAGTTGCAGGATATGGGTATCAATCGCGTCGGCGATCTTGCGCGGTTGGAAGACGGTGAATTGGAGCAGCGTTTCGGAAAATGGGGACTGGCGCTCGCAGGCAAAGCCCTGGGCCAGGACGCGGGTGGATGGTTCGACACCGCCGTTGGCGAAGAAACCGATCCCAAATCCATCAGCCACGAACATACCTACGACGAAGACACGGCCCAACTCGACCGCCTGCAATCGACATTGATGCGCCTGAGCGAAATGGTCGGCCGCCGCCTGCGCGAAGGCGGATACTTTGCCCGCACCCTCCAACTAAAAATGCGTTACAAAGACTTCACCACTTTGACGCGAGCTCGCTCGCTCGAACAACCTACACAACTCGACACCGAAATCTACGAAGAGATTCTCCGCCTCTTCCTGCAAAACTGGAAGCAAGGTGCGAAGGTGCGTTTGCTGGGAGTACAGGCGTCGCACTTCGAGGACGGCCCGTCGCAACTCGACTTGCTGGAACCATCCCGCCAGCAGCGCTGGCAGAAGGCCCTCCAGGCCGCCGACCACCTCCGCGACAAATTCGGAGAATCGAGCATCGGGCTGGCCACTGGCATGAAAGGTGCCTTCCGAGAGCGAACCCATGAAAATCCAGCTGCGCTCCCAGGGAAAAAGCCGCCCAAGAAGGCAGAGGTCAAATCTTGACCCCATAAGGAGGTCTGTCCCGGAGGTGCATTCTGCCGTCTCGAATTACTCTAGTAATCGCTTTCCTCCCAAATTGGGTTCTAGAATGAAAGCCGGAGCCCTGCTTTGCGCCTGCGCGACAAATTCTGGATCCTCATGGTGGCCCTGTTGGTGTTCGCCCAGGTCGCCGCATCGCTGCTGATTCCCCGTGGCGATACCCTGATCATCGTCAGCGACTGGATTCAGGCTGCTTTGCTCTTGATGGCTGCCGGCGCGTTTTTCCCCAATACCTTCGCCTCTCGCAGTCCCAGTCGCCGTACCAGGGCTTTCTGGATGCTGATGTTCACCGGCATGTGTTTCTGGCTCAGCTACCAGGCGATGTGGAACTATTTCGAGGTCTTCAAACGGCAGGACGTTCCCAATCCTTTCCTCGGCGATGTGGTTCTCTTCCTGCACCTGGTGCCAATGATGGCAGCCCTTGCGTTACTTCCTCATCTTCAGGAGGACGACCGCGATGCACGCATCCGGATGCTGGATTTCGCTCTGCTTTTGATCTGGTGGGTCTTCCTCTACGTGTACGCCGTGATCCCCTGGCAAACTGTGCAGGTCAATGAGAGCATATACAGCAACAACTTCAATGCGACGTATCTGACCGAAAAGATCGTCCTGCTGGTCGCGCTCGGACTGGTGACCTATAACGCGGAAGGGGGATGGCGTTTTCTGTATGCGCAATTGCTAGGCGCCAGCGCGCTGTACGCTTCCAGTTCCTACGTCGCCAATTATGCCATCGGCCACAAGACCTACTACAGCGGCAGTATCTACGACATCCCTTTGATCGCTTCGATGGCGTGGCTGGCAGCCGTTGGCAAGTTCGCGGCTGGTCCTGAGCTTTCGAATGCGAAGCGATCCCAGCCTCTGCTGGGCGTTTGGATTACGCGTCTCGGCATGCTCGCGCTTTTCAGTCTTCCCTGGTTCGCGCTGTACGCCCAGCTCGAACCTGACTCCCCGGGTCCGGTTCGGAACTTCCGAAGCGCCCTGAGCCTGTTTGCCATCATTGGGATGGGCACCCTTGTTTTCTTACGGCAAACGCTGCTCGGGGATGAACTGGCTCAATTGTTGGAGGAGTCGCGCCGTTCCTACCAGGATCTAAAAACCTTGCAGGATCAATTGATCCACTCCGAGAAACTGGCATCGCTCGGGCAGTTGGTCGGGGGCGCCGCTCATGAGATCAACAATCCGCTTACGGCGATGTTGGGCTATTCCGATTTGCTGAGCGCATCCGACTTGCCCCAGCAGGAACAGAATCTGGCGGGAAGGATCGCGGCGGAAGTACGCCGCACCCGAACCCTGGTGGCCAGTTTGCTGACGTTTGTCCGGCAGGCTCCTGCCCGCATGACGGCGATGGACGTCAACTCGATTCTGCAAACCGCAATGCGTCTTCTCGCCCCCCAGCTTGAGATGCAAACCAGCGATTTCCACCTCGATCTTGGCGCGGCGCTTCCAACCGTTCTGGCCGACTCCAACCAGCTCTTGCACGTATTCCTTCACCTTGCCGGGCAGATTGGCACTCGATCTCATCCCGAGCGAAGCCGCCTTCATGTGCAAACCAGCCACGAAGGTTACTTTGTCAGCATCGATTTCACTGCTGATGCTCCCTCGACTTCAAACTCGTACCACGCCTTGCAGGGAACCGAAAGCGGAGTCCATCGACCGACCCTCTCCCTCGGCGCCTGTTCGAGAATCATCGCCGAGCATGGCGGGCGGATACTTGTGCAGTCGTCCGCCGAAGGATTCGTCGCTTTCCGCGTCGAACTGCCGGTGGCGGTGAAAGCCGCGGTGGCACCAGCGGCAACGCCGGTGCCGACCCGCGCCGTGGCAGGCAGTAGCTGATTGCAGAAGTCAGGTTGCAGAAGGCAAGACCGTTGGCGCTCTCACTTCTGCGATCCCACTTCTAACTTCTGACTTCCACCGTTCTTTTCAGTTGTCCGCAGGCTGCGAAAATGTCGCGTCCCCGGGGACGCCGAACGAAGGCGGGTACTCCTGCCGCCATCAGGATTCGCTGAAATTCCGCAACGCGTTCCGGCGCGGGGGTTCGATACGACAACTCGGCGCCCGAATTAAGAGCGATCAGATTGATCTTTGCCCGTACTCCACGTACCAGTTCCGCCACCTCGCGGGCATTTTCTGGAGCGTCGTTGACGCCGTCCAGAAGGACGTATTCGAATGTAAGCCGTTCCCGTGGTCGTAACGGAAAAGCCCGTGCCGCGTCCATCAACTCTTGTAGGTTCCACTTGCGGTTCAGCGGCATGACTTCACTGCGCAGCTTGTCGTTCGAGGCATTCAGCGAAATCGCCAGCTTGGGACGCACCGACTCCCGCCCCAAATCGTGGATGCGAGGCACGATGCCCGCGGTGGAGACCGTCATTCGCGCTTCCGGAATCCCCACGCCTTCGACGAGCAAGTGCACCGACTTGACGAAGTTCTCGTAGTTCAGAAAGGGCTCGCCCATGCCCATGAAAACGATATTCACACGCTGCAGAGGTGGATCTACTCCCTGATCGCGCAGCACCGCCGCAATCTGTCCGACGATCTCTCCCGCCGTCAGATTGCGCTTCACTCCGAGCAGTGCGGTGAAACAAAAACGGCAGTTGACGGCGCATCCCATCTGGCTGGAAACACAAATGGTCGCCCGCCGCCACGGCGCGGGAGCCGTCACTTCTACTTCGTCGCCTGCCTCACTGCCGTCGCCGGTTTCGCCGTCGTCCCCTTCCGGCATCCAGACGGTCTCGACGGTCTCTCCGTCCGCTAATTCCATGAGATAGCGCACCGTGCCATCGCTGGAAACAAACTTTCGCCCGACTACGGGCAATCCCACCCGCCAGCCCTGCTCTCCAAGACGTGTTCGATACTCCCGCGGTAGGGTGGAGATCTGCCCCAAGGTCTCGATCCTCTGGTGGTACAGAGCATCAAACAGCTGTTGGCCACGATACGCGGGCTGGCCCGCGTCCAGCACCAGGGTAGTAAGTTCCTGAGCAGTAAGCCCCAACAGCGAACTGGACGGAGGAGTCGGCATGGGAGGCACTCATCACAAGTCTAGCGCAGGCTGCCATGGCCCGCAGATAGCATACGTAATGCTGTAAGTATAACAAACGAAAGGACCAGATCGGGTCCGCTCACGCAACCTCGTCAGGTATGGGAAAATAGAAAAACATCAATGGTGAAAGAAACTCGAAACATTCATCGCCAAGTGCTGTCGAACGGGCTGACCGTGATTACGGAGCAGATGTCCCATTTACGCTCGGTATCGATTGGCATCTGGCTGAAATCCGGTTCGCGCGACGAAGATACGGAATGGAATGGCATCTCCCATTTCATCGAGCACATGGTGTTCAAGGGGACGGAGAACCGTTCCGCCGAAGCCATCGCCCGCCAGGTAGATTCGATCGGCGGCAACATGGACGCCTTCACTGCCAAGGAATGTATCTGTTTCAACATCAAGATTCTCGATGAGCATGTCCCCGTCGCTCTCGACGTGCTCAGCGACCTGGTGCTTCGCCCCGTGTTCGATGCCAGCGACATTGCCCGCGAACGCGGCGTGATCCTCGAAGAAATAAAAATGGACGAAGACAGCCCCGACTATCTGGTCCACGAAATCTTTACTCAGAGTTTCTGGAAAGACCACGCGCTGGGGAAGCCGATCCTGGGAACGCGGGATACGGTCAAGCGTTTCGAGCGTCCGGTGGTGTCACAACACTATGGAGACCGCTTCGCTCCTGGCAACCTGATCGTGGCCGCCGCCGGAAATCTCGATCACAAGATTTTTGTCGATCTGGTGGCCAAACATTTCGAGCACATGAAGCCGGTGAAGAACGGCTTGCACTCACCGCCGCCGAAGACTTTCGCGCGCATCAATATGCGCAACAAAAAGGCACTCGAGCAGGTGCAGATCTGCATCGGGGTTCCTTCGCACCCGATCGCGCACCACAAGCGCTACGCGTCATACGTACTGAATACACTGCTCGGCGGGGGCATGAGTTCGCGTTTGTTTCAGAACATTCGCGAGCGCCAGGGCTTGGCGTATGCGATTTACAGCGACCTCAACCCCTACCGCGACACGGGATGCATGGGCGTGTATGCCGGGACTTCGCGCGAATCGGCGACGAAGGTTGTGGAGTCGGTCATCGCGGAGTTTCGCAACCTGAAAGCTGTGCCCGTTCCGGAAGAAGAATTGCGCCGCGCCAAAGATCAGCTCAAAGGCAGCCTGATGCTGTCGCTTGAATCCTCAGCCTCACGCATGTCGAATCTCGCCCGCCAGGAGATGTATTTTGATCGCTTCTACGATCTGGACGAACTGATCGAACGCATCGAAGCCGTCACCGCGGAAGACTTGCAGGAAACGGCCGTTGAATTTTTCCGCACCGATCAGATCGCCGTCACGGTGCTGGGGAATTTGAATGGGCTGAAGTTGATGCGGGATCAGTTAGTCTGCTGACCGCCGCGGGGATACGGACACTGGATCGTAGCCTGGTTCCACGCAAGGGCTTTACTATCGTCGGGAAGGCCGCCCTGCACGCTACTCCACTCGCAATATCATCTGAGTCCCGCTTTCCAGATGCACGTTGCCGGTCTGTGAACTTACCACCGAACTCTTGCCGGAAGGAGTCAGTGCGAGGCCCTTCATCCCTACGACACCCTGGCTTGTCGCGGCCAGGGGAGCAACAGTGGAAGCCGGTTCCGCTCCGGAGGTATCCATCGGGACCGAGGCGACTCGTTCTGGCGATCGCGGCGCGATAGTGCCGCCCGCTCCCGCTGCCGCTGCGGTTCCGGAAGGCATGCCTGCGCCTTCGTCCATATGGCTATCGGGCTGTACCAGTTGCAGGGGACGGCTGATGGCCTGCACCGCAGCCTGCAAGGGCATCTCGTTTCCATCTTTCATCACCAGGCGGTCGAAGGCCACTCCCACCCTCGATTCAGGAGACTCCTTGCTGTGCGCTTTTGCTTCTGTAACATGGCCGACGATCTTTGCAGTACGAGGAATCACAATTTTTCCATGCGACAGTAAATCCGCCGGCACCCGGGCCTCGATCTGGTCGCCGGCTTTGGCCTTCTTCGCATCCAGCGTCTTCGAGAGTTCGACTGGAATCGTGGTTCCCGCTGGAAACGCGCTGGAGTTTGGTCCTGCGGCCGCCCCCGTCGTTGCGCCTGGTTGTTGAGCGGCTGGGGCTGGCTGTGCTCCAGCCGATCCCGCCACCATTGTGGCAATCAGTGCCGCCCATAGAATTCTGCTCATCGTGTCACCCATGATTGGCTGTAGCCGTATTGTTGGATGCATCTACCGACCCGGGTTTTGTCCCGAAACACGTATACTCTCTCCGATGCCGCGAAGCCTACACCTGCGGAGATGCTTGCCCGATGCATAGTGGTGTACAGGCGGTCGAACTGGTCTTTCTGTTGCTCCTGCTCTTCGTAGTGGCCTTTGGAGCGCTGGCTCGAAAACTACAGACTCCTTACCCCATTGTTCTGGTGATTGCGGGAGCCCTGTTGGGATTTGTTCCCGGAATCCCGAAAGTTACGCTCGATCCCGACGTCGTCTTTTTCGTCATCCTTCCCCCATTGCTTTACGCCGCTGCCTGGCTCACGTCGTGGCGGGAGTTTTCTTACCATCTGGTCAGCATCTTGATGCTGGCTTTTGGATTGGTGGGGTTCACGGTTCTGGGCGTCTCTGTCGTTGCCACCTGGCTGTTTCCTGGCTTCGACTGGAGGCTTGGTTTCGTTCTGGGCGCGATCGTGGCGCCCACCGACGCGATCGCCGCTACCGCCATCGCCAATCGCATCGGACTGCCCAAGCGAATCGTGGACATTCTCGAAGGCGAGAGCCTGGTCAACGATGCCAGCGGCTTGCTGGCTCTTGAGTTCGGCCTGGCCATGGTGGTAAGCGGGCACGTGCCCACTGTGACCGGTGGACTGGCGCGGTTGGCTTTCCTCGTGGGCGCCGGCTTGGCCGTGGGCCTGAGCATAGGATGGATTGTCGATAGAATCGAACGCCACATTGACGATGGCCCCATTGAAATCGCCCTCAGCCTCCTGACGCCCTATGCGGCCTACCTGGGCGCTGACCGACTGCATGCCTCGGGGGTACTGGCAGTCGTGGCTTGCGGGCTCTATCTCAGCCGGCGCAGTTCCCAGTTTTTCTCGCCGGAAGTCCGGCTTCAGATCTGGGGATTCTGGGACTCTTTCACTTTCATCCTGAACGGATTGGTATTCGTTTTGATTGGGCTGCAGTTGCCCCATGTGCTGGATGGGATTCATCTCTATCGGCTGAGCACGCTGTTCTTGTTCGGCGCGCTCTTCAGCAGTCTGGTCATTCTGCTCCGCTTGATCTGGATTTTTCCGGGCGCCTTCATCGCAAACCAGGTTCGGCGGCGACTGCTGCACCAGAACGAACGGCTTCCCGGAGCGAAGTACATCCTGGTTTCAGGCTGGACGGGCATGCGCGGCGTGATTTCCCTGGCGGCTGCCATCGCGCTTCCGGCCACGCTCGCGAATGGGAGTCCGTTCCCGCGGCGCGATCTGATCATCTTTCTTGCCTTCAGCGTCATTTTTGTGACGCTGGTTCTGCAGGGACTGACTCTGCCTCTCGTTGTGCGCCTGCTCGGGATTGCCGTCACGGGCGGCCCGAGTCAGGAAACCGGTGACGAAGAAAGAGCGGCGCGGCGCGAAATGCTGCAGTCTGCGCTTGCCTATCTGGAAAAAACCCGAAGCGCGGACAAAAGCGAGTTCGTGGACATTTATGACGACCTTTTGGGGCATTATCAGCACCGGCTGGCGGTGGTGGGTGGAGAGGATAGTCCCGAAAACGTACTCTCGCCGGATCACCTTCAGCATCACGCCCGCCTGCTGCGGGATTTGCTTCGCGTGGAACGGCAGACAGCCATCCGCCTGCGGGACCAGCGCCGCATTAATGACGAGACTCTGCGCCAGTTGGAGTATGAACTCGATCTTCGCGAAGCGGACCCCACCGCCGGCGCGTGAGCGCGCCGATCTTCGTCATTGTCATCGCAATTCTATCTTTCCCGCCGCTCACGGCCTTAGCGGCATCTGCTGGCTTTGCGGCGCTTCCTGCTGCGGCAGGCTAATGCGAATCGTGTTAAGCAATTCTTCATTATCCACCGGCTTCTGAAAGAAGGCGGTCGCTCCGGCCTTCAGAGCACGGGCTTCGTTGCCTTGAGGGTCGCGAGCGGTCAGAACAATCACCGGAATTCCCGAAAGCGCATCGCTCTGCTGCAAGCGCTCCAGGACGACAAAGCCGTCTCCAGCCGGCAGGCCGAGGTCGAGAATGATGACGTCGGGATGTTCCTTCTGGGCTGCGCCAACCACGGAATAGCCGTCGGATGCGGTAATCACTTCGCAATTGTTCGCCCGCAACCGCAGCCGCAGGGCTTTGAGTAGATCGGGATCGTCGTCCACCACTAGAATTTTCGTTTTCCGCATTGCGCTCTCTCCTTTAGAGTTGCCTTTAGTTGAAATGTTTAACGCCGTTGCCTGGATTCTTCCTGCTGGCCATACTCGACATGATCATTTCCGTCACCCGGCCCGCCACGGCGGCTACTTGCTGTTCCAACGATTGCGTTGAATCAGTGAGGCTCACATCGACCGGAGCGGTTGTGATGGTCAGATTGCACTTACTCTTGAGGTCCGCAATCCGCTCCAGTTGCCTGTCGATTCGCGCCGTCATAATTCCGACGTGCTCCATGTCCACGGAGGCGACCACAAAAAAGGTCTCGCTCGCGCCCGATTCCCACATCGGCGGGAGAACCAGGTCGTGGTCGAGATAGACACAGTGGCGCAGCGTATCCAGGGCCTGTTGCCAGGATTCGCGCCAATCGCCGCGCGGAGGCCGCGTGAGCGGCGCCAACTCCACCCGCACCAGCACCAACGACGGCCGCAAACGTTCCTCGTGCACGATGACCGGCTGGAGCAGTTGCGCAAGCGAGTAGAGCGGCAGGGTAAAGGTGAAAATGCTGCCCTCTCCGGGAGTGCTGGTCACCCAAATTCGTCCGCCATGCAGCCGCACCAATTCCTTGCAGATATACAACCCGAGTCCCAGGCCTTTGCGATTGTTGTCGACGGAATCCGGATCCTGATAAAGCCGCTCGAATATGAGAGCCTGCGCTTCGAGGCTGATCCCGCGTCCGTTGTCGGTGACCGAGACGTAGACCATGCCGGGGTCGGCTTTGGTCATACTCGCATTGAGGATGACCGAACCTTCCACTCCGGTGAACTTGATCGCGTTATCCAGCAGGTTCATCAGGACCTCAAGAACGCGGTCGGGGTCGGCGTGCACCAGCGGTATGTGAGGCTGGAGCACGGCCTCAAGTACGAGTTGCTTCCCCTGCGCCGTGGGACGCATCATGGCGACAGCCTGTTGCATCAGTTCTCCAATCGAGACGCATCGCGGTTCCACTCGCAACGTGCCGCTTTCGGCGCGCGTGGCCTCGAGCAGATCGCGGATCATGGCGTGCAGCTGGTTGACGCTCTTCAGCACCGTCCTCAGGTGGTCAAATTGTTCCGGCTCCAAGGGTCCCGCCAGCCCATCCACCAGCAGGCTGACGTACTGGTGAATGCAAGTCAGAGGTGTACGCAGCTCGTGCGATACGTGAGACAGAAACTGGTTCTTGAACTCCAGTTGCTGCTTACGGGCAATTTCCAGTGAGAGCAGCAGCGCCTGTCGTTCCATCGCGTAACGCATGGCGCGTTCCAGTTGGCGGCTGGACATGTCGCCCTTGACGAGGTAGTCCTGCACACCTTGATGCAGCGCTTTTATGGCCATGCCCTCATCGTCCTGGCCGGACAGGATCACGACCGGCACATCGGGCGCCGCTTCCCTGATTTTGCGAAAGGTATCCGCGCCGCGGCTGTCCGGCAGGTTCAAATCCAATAGCACCAGTGACGGCCTTTCCGTGGCGAGAAATTGCAAAGCCTCCGAAAGACGGGCAACGCACTCCACTCGAACCTGTGGCCGCCCCTCCACCAGACGCAAACGGACCAGGTCCGCATCGCCGGAGTTGTCCTCGATCAGCAGTACGTGTGCTTCGGGTCGATCCATTTTTCTCCCTTGGAACCAGCATCGCCGCAACCAAAGAAAGTTCCGATCAGCTGCACAGTGGACACAAAATCGCTCAAGTCAACCGGCTTGCTCAGAAAGCAATTGGCTCCGAGTTCGTAACTGCGCACAATGTCCCGGTTCGACCGCGAGGTGCTGAAAATCACCACTGGAATTTTTCGCAAATGGGGATCGGACCGAACTTCCGCCAGAACCGCTTCGCCGCTTTTTTTCGGAAGGTTCAGATCCAGGATCACTACATCCGGACAACTCGAGCTTGCATACTGGCCCTCGTGCCGCAAATAGGCCAAAGCTGCGTCTCCATCGCCGACATTGGAAACATTGCAGGAATTTGAATTCATTCGCAGCGCCTCGCTCGCCAGGTAGACGTCGGCGGCGTTGTCATCAACCAGCAGGACTTCGGGAATCTGTTTCATCACGTGGTCCTCATTGAGCGAAAAAACGCAATACGGGCTCACGGGCCGTTTCACGGGTCACGCAAGTCCAGGCTGATTCGGCGAACTCGCTAAGACACATCTCCCATGACTATCCACATCGGCGGGGGCATGCACAGCTTTAAGCCCGAAAGTGGAGGGTGGAACTGGAAAGAGGCCACGTCGGTCTCGCGATGAGGCATTGCCTCATTGGCCAAACTAAGGGCTCCGTTGGCCTTGCGGCGTGCGTGGTAAGCTGCACAGTTCCTTGATGTTGCTTGATCCCATGAATTTGCGCATCGTCGGCTTCGTTTTAGCGGTGACCTTGTTGTTGGCTTACCGGATCGTGTCGACGCGCAGTCGGCGCCAAGGGCCACCTTCGCCGGAGAATGCTCCCGCCCAATGGAGTCTTTTCACATTGCTTCTGGCCAGCGCGCTCACACTCTTCGCCGAACTCGCATTGATCCGCTGGGTCGCCACCGAGGTGAGGATCTTCGCGTACGTGAAGAATCTCGCCTTGCTGCTCTGCTTCCTCGGCTTTGGGCTGGGCTGCGCCCTGGCACGCAAGCCCCCGCGCTGGGCGACCGCCGCCCGCTGCTTTTTGGGATTGATTCTCATCGTGCGCCTTCCCTGGCAGAGCGGACGGGTCATGGAAAGCTTGTCCCAATCTCTCGGCGCCGCGCAGGACATACAGATCTGGGGTACCGCTCTGGCCCGTAATTGGACCGCATTCCTGCTGGCCGCGATCCTGACGACGATCCTGCTCTGGCTGATTACTTCGATCTTCATTCCGCTCGGACAAACCGTCAGCCACCAGATCGAAATGGCTCCGCGCCCGCTTTATGGATACTCCTGGAATCTGGCCGGTAGCCTCGCCGGTATTCTGATCTTTTTTGCGGTTTCATGGCTGGCACTGCCTCCGACTGTGTGGTTTGTGGCGGTCCTGGCAGGGCTCGCGTTCCTCACACAGAATTTTTCGGAGCGATTCTTACTTGTCTTCGCGATGTTGCCCGTTGCCTTCCTGCTGCACGATCCTTCCACGTCCCATCACTTCAATCTCTGGACCCCGTACCAGCAGATTGAAGTGGAAGAACAGACTTTCCCGGATGGCGAGGTCTGGCGAACGGAAATTCGCGTCAACCATACCGGCTATCAATGGATCGTCAATCTCTCGCGCGATTTTCTGGATCGGCATCCCGGGCTCATGAGTGAGCCGCCCGACGAAAATCCCTACAATTTTCCGTTTCGCTTCGCCACGCCGCATCCGAGTGTATTGATTGTCGGTAGTGGCACCGGCAATGACGTGGCCGGCGCCTTGCGCAACGGCAGCCGGTCCGTGGACGCGGTCGAGATCGATCCCGCGATACTCGGGTTGGGACGCCGGCATCCGGAGCATCCCTATGACGATCCGCGAGTCGCGATTCACCTCACCGACGCTCGCGCTTTCATGAAACGCGCTACCACGAAGTACGACCTGATTCTTTTCGGATTACTGGACTCCCACACCCAACTCTCCGACTACTCGAACATGCGGATCGACAATTTCGTCTACACGGAGGAATCGTTTCGGGAAGCGCGGGCGCTGCTCGCGCCAGACGGAGTTCTGTTCGTAAAATTCCAAGTCAATCAACCCTGGCTCGGACGGCGCTTAGCCAAAATGCTCACCGATACGTTTGGCAAAGCACCTGCTGTGTTTGCCGCGCCGTCGAGCTACTCGGCAGGCGCCTTTTGCTTCGCCATTTCGGCGTCGGGCCGGGTGGAAGAAAAACTCGCGAGTGACACCAGTCTGCGGCAGTTCGTCGACGATCATCGCCCGCCCTTTCTCGATCTGCCCGCCACTACTGTCACCACTGACGACTGGCCTTATCTCTACCACCAGGGACACTGGCTCCCCGGCATCTTCTTTCTCGTGAGCATTCTCGTCGTGCTGCTCGCCGCCGGGTTCTATTTGCAGATTCCGGAAGCCCGCAGCCGCGTCCCGTCGCTCTTTTTCTTCAGCATGGGCGCGGGATTTCTGCTGCTGGAAACGCAGGTCGTCAGCCGTCTGGCGCTCTATTTTGGGACGACATGGCAGGTCAACGGGATTGTGATTGCTGCCATTCTCGTCGCGCTCTTGCTTGCGAATTACGTGATCGAGGGCCAGGTAACGCCATGGCCACGATCGTGGACTCTGAGCGGAATCCTGCTCGGAATCGTCTTCGCGTACCTGGTCCCCTTCGGCAGAATTCCCGGTTCGGCGGCGTGGGTAGGAACAGTCGCCGCGGTGGTCTTCGCGATTCCAGTTTTTTTTGCCGGGTTGTTGTTCGCCTCGGAATTTCGCGTCACGGACTCTCCCGCCGCCGCGCTCGCCGCGAACATGCTTGGCGCAGTGGTCGGAGGACTGCTGGAAAATCTGTCGCTCATCACCGGAATGAAAGTATTGCTGATCTTTGCCGCCGTGCTGTACGCCCTGGCGGGCGTGGGCTTTCGCGGCCTTCCCAAAGTACACCGCAGCCCTGAAGCATAGCGCCGCAGGGTACCGGCGCTCCGTCGTTTAAGGTTTGGTCGCGAGGCGCTGTTATCCTCGATACAGAAACTCCAACCCCTGCGTAAACCGTCCGGCCCAAGCCGCCTCGTTATGGGTGGCGTCCTCTTCGATTACAACGTTCAGGCGTGCAGTCCCCAGTTTCGCATCTCGCAAGATGCTCTCCAGTTCGCGCACATCTTCGACGGCCCGCTCATCTTTCGCCGCGTCGCCCACTTCGCGCGTACCCATGCCCAGATATATCCGATACGGCCAGTCGACGACCTTGCGGCACTCTTCGAGAATTTTGTGATTCGCCACCCACAGCGACGGGCTTTCAATCAGCAGGCGCCCGAACACGCCTGGCGTGTCGACCTGGGTATAGAGCGTAATCAGCCCGCCCAACGAAGAGCCGCCCAGTCCCGTATGCTCCGGCCCTTTCGCTACGGAATAATATTTTTCGATCAGCGGCATCACTTCGCGCAACAGGAATTCCGGATAGCGTTTCCCCTGTGCTCCCAGCACCCGCGGATCTGACGACCGGTAGGGAATGTACTCGCGAACCCGATTCTTGCCGGTGTTATCGATGCCCACGATGATGAGGGGCGGAACTTTGCCTTGCGTAATCAAACGCTCCGCTGTCGACCCAACTCGCCAATCGACTCCTCCAAAAGCGGTCGCCGGATCGAATAGATTCTGTCCGTCATTTAGGTACAACACCGGATAGCGCGTCGCCCCCGAAACGTCGTAGTCTGGCGGCAGCCAGACTCGCAACCAGCGCGTGTTCCGGAAAATCCGGCTGCGCAATTCGTGCATCCACAAATTGCCGATGAAGGAGGGGGCATCACTCGACTTTGCTTTTCTGGATTTCCTGGATTTGATCAAAGCCATGATGAGGTAGGTGCCTGGGAAGATACAAGCGCAGACGTCAAATTACAAATTACAAATTACCGATCGCCAATTACAAATCTCCCGCCCTGCTCTTGAACCACAGCGCGCCCGACACGATCGCGAGCACACTGATGATCGCCAGCGAACTCAAGCACACGATGCACCAGACGCCGAGCACCCGGGCTTCGATGTAAGTCAGATACAACGCGAAGGCTAGTCCCGCCACCGCACCCGCAAAAATCAGCAATGGCGATTCCCGCCGTTCGCGATACAGCGTCGCAAGAACCACAATCGCTCCGTAGCCAGCCATCCCGATCAGTGCCACCGGAATCCCCAACACTTCCGAGTACTCGCTGCGGTTCACGATGTCGCAGTTGAAAGTATTGCCGATGTCACAGTATGCCGTTCTTGATTTCGCGTAATGATGTTTCAGAGAGACGGAAGAAACCGCGACTCCACAAACCGCCAGAATCGCCGCCAGGCTGAAGAGTCGTTGGAGTGCCGCATTCATGGCAGCGGGCACGCGGTCCGATCGCTCAGTTCATCCATCGTAAACACTCTCTCCACGCGCTCTCCGGTAGGAGGGAACTGCCAGGTTGGATAGTGTTGAATGCCCTCGTCTTTGCAGACCTGGGTGCGAGCGCTGGTATCGCCCTCGACGCCACATTCGACGTAATTGACCAGCTTGAACGACGCGCCAAACCTTTCTTTTTGTTCCTGGCAGTGCGGGCACCACCAGGCGCCGTACATTTTTACGCCGCGATCTTTCAGACATTTCGCGAAGGCGTCATAGCGGTGCTGGCGGCGCTGGTAACCCAGATAGTAGACAGTCCCAAAGGCCGCAAAGATCAAAACTATGTACACGATCATCCGCCAATTCACGGGCGCCGGCCCTTCTTCTTTTTCCTTTTTCCGTTCTCGTCTCAGTTCAGACATGATGTTTTATACCACGACCTTCAGCGCCGACGGCAACACATCAATCGCTTCGCAGCGCAACGTAAGTGCCTCGCCATCCACCATCACATCAATCGGCGCGTCCAGGTCGAATTCAATGCGTCGCGCCTGTTTAATTTCCGCCAGCGGATGCCGCACATGAGTTCCGTCATATAAACCGCCCAGGTTCCGCACCAGTCCCGCTCGTCCGATCGGGCCCCAGCGTACGAAATCGATCAAGCCGTCATTCGTGGCAGCGCCCGGGGCGATCATCATAGTGCCGCCGGTGAACTTGCTGTTGTTAAAACTCAGAAACAAACAGGGACGCCGGTCAAACTCACTCTCACCCGCAACCCGCACCGGGAAACGGCCTCCGCTTCAACTGCGCCAGGCCCAGAAAAATCGATGCCCAGTATCCCACCTGTCCTGAATTCTTGAAGCGCCGCTGCCGCAGGATATTCACGTCTGCCGCAAACCCCACGCTGAGCAGATTGATGTAGTACAGAATGCCATCGCGATGCGTCAAGCGCAGTACGTCGCAAAGCTGAGTACGACGTTCCAGCAGGGCCCGCATCGCGTGCTCCACTCCCTGATCGCCAAAGTCCCGCAGAAACGAATTGCCCGTGCCCAGGGGAAGAAATCCCAGCGTGGGCGGGTCGCCATTCTGTGTCAGGGCATCGGGAAATAGTCCGTTGACGACTTCATAGGACGTTCCATCTCCGCCGACGGCAAGAAAGTTCCGCTGACCGCGCGCAAAAGCGTCGCGAGCAATGCGCGTAGCCTCGCCCGCTATGCTCGTTTCCACGGTTTCCAGCGCAATACCGCCTGCGCGCAGCCGATCGAGTGCTGGCCCCACCAGCGCGCGGCACCGACCGCCGCCCGCTGCCGGATTGATGATGGTTAAAAAAGGTGAGGTCACAGGTCGGAGGTCATCGGTCACAGGACCCGGCTCGGAAGATTGTCTGTGACCTGTGACCTCTGACCTCTGACCTAAATCGCCACGACGTTTTCGCGCGTGCTCTCCCGCCGCATTTCTTCCGCCAACTCCCCACGCTTGATCTTTAGCGATGCCGTCCGAGGAAAATCCTTCTCCCACACGAAATATCCACCCACGCGTTTATAGTCTGCCAACCGCCGGTTGCGCGCCGCGATATCTTCCCCTAAAGTTTCGCTGAATTGCTGGCCTTGTTCCAATCGCAGCACCAGCACCAGCATCTCATTCCCCAAACCTTTTGCTGGCCAGAGATAACTCGCCGCAAACACGCAATATTCTTTCACGGGCAGACCGTCGAAAACGGTTTCGATGTCTTCGGGATAGATATTCTTCCCGCCCTCGGTGACGATCATGTTCTTCTTGCGGCCGAACAACTGAAGATGTCCGACACCGTCAAACCGTCCCAGATCGCCCGTCAGAAGCCAGCCTTCGACGATCGTCTGGGCGGTCAGTTCCGGATCGTCCAGATAATGCGCCATTACGGTGCGGCTTTTCACCGCGACTTCTCCGATGCCATCCATGTCCGGATTCAGAATGCGGAGCTCGACGCCCGGCACCGGTTTTCCGACCGTGTCGGCGCGAAACGGTTTCAGATCGTTAGCCGTCACTCCCATGCAAGCTTCGGTCAGGCCATAAGCCACGACAATTGGAATGCCCAGGTCGTAAAAAAACTGGGCAGTTGAAGGCTCAACAAATGCTCCGCCTGCGACAATCGCCAGCAACCGTCCGCCAAATGCCTTGTGCACCTGAGGCAGGAGCCGGCGGCTGAGTTTTACTTTGGGTCGACGCCGAGTCAGCATCTTGTTGAGGCCGATCATCCGCTCCAGCACCGCCCGCTTTACCGGAGACAGTTCGTCAAACTTGGCGCGTAGCCCCCGCTCCAGATTTTTTAACACCATCGGAACCAGCGCCACGTAAGTAATCTTGTAGCGTACGAAGGCGTCGCGCACAAATTCCGGACGCAGTGTCCGCAAGTGCACCACGCACGCACCGCAGACAAAAGATCCGATAAAGCCGATCATGAAATCGACGGCATGGTTGGTCGGGAGAATACTCAGGTAGCGCACGCCCGGCCAGAACGGATACCACATGGTGAGCGACCGGCAGTTCTCCAGATAATTGTCGTGGGTGAGCACACATCCCTTGGGCCGCCCGCCCGTTCCTGACGAATACACGATGCACGCCGCATCCTCGCGCTGCCGCGCTATAAACTGCGGTTCGCCCTTGCGCCGGAATTCTTCCCAGCGATAAGCCCCGCGCAAATCCGCGCCCGCCGGGGCTTCCGTGACCAGCACGATCTCCGCTGTCAATTTCGCAAACTCCGGCGCCTGCGTAATCGCTCGCCATAGGTAATATTCCACTACTAGAAAGCGGGCATTGGAATGCGCCAGCAATTGCAACTGCTCGGCCGCGGTGAGCTTGTAATCGAGAGGGACCAGCACACCGCCACAAAAGAAAATCGAATACGCAGAAATCAGCCATTTCGACTGATTGGTCATGATGATCGCCGCCCGATCGCCCACTTTGAAATCGGCATCCTGCAAGGCGCGGCACAGCGGACGCGCCATCTCCTTGAAATCGGAGTAAGTAAGACGGACCTTCTCGCGGTCGCGATCGGCTTCGATCAGGCAGGTTTCGTTGGGCCAGCGCTCCAGCGCGTCGCGCAAAGCCGCACCCAGGCTGGAATATTTACGGAGATCAAGCATTCGCAGTTCGTCTCACCACAGAGACCATCGAGGCACAGGGGGAACATAGGAGTTTATCAGAATGTAACGGAGGCGAAGCGCTCCGGAACACGGCCTCCACGCAGGGATGCGAGAAGTGAATCTACCGCACTCTATTTCGGCGTGGCTAGCGACGCACTGCCACCGGCGGCGGTGTCGGCAGCATTGCCAATGGCGTTACCGGAGACGACGAGTTCCACGCGGCGATTCTGCTGACGGCCTTCAGGAGTGTCGTTGGAAGCCACCGGTTCGCTCTTTCCGAAGCCGCTCGCGGAGATCGCGTCGGGCGAGATGCCCTGCGCAACCAGGTAATCGCTGACGGCTTGCGCCCGCTGTTCCGAAAGGCGGCGGTTGTATTCGTCGGTGCCGACGCTGTCGGTGTGGCCCTCTACCGCCAGGTGCAGGCCCTGATAGGCAAGGACGATGCCGGACACTTTGGCGAGACGCTCACGCGCGCCGGGCAACAGTTCGAAGCTGCCGCTCTTGAAGAGGACGTCGGACATGTTGGCGATCAGGCCGCGGGCGCTGTCGCGCGTGGCCAGCACGCTGTTGAGTTGCTGGAGCAACCGGGCGCGCATGTCCTGCTTTTCCTTTTCCGCCTGTTGACGGAGTTGGTCGGATTCGGCGGCGGCCTGGCGCGCCTTGTCCGCTTCAACGGCCAGCGCCTGCTGCTGGGCGAGGGCCTCGGCTTTGGCTTTTTCAGCCTCGGCCTTTTGGTGCGCCGCTTCTTCGGCGGCTTTCTCGGCTTCGGCTTTGGCGGCTTCCGCCTGGGCTCGTGCTTCCTCGGCCTGAGCGCGCGCGGCGTCAGCTTCGGCACGGGCGCGGGATTGCGTTTCAGCTTCCTCGGCGGCACGAACGGCCCGTTCTTCAGCAGCCTTCTTTTCCGCAGCGGCCTCCGCCTGAGCTTCTTCTTCGGCCTTCTGTTTTACCGCCATCACCCGCGACTCTTCAGCCGTCTGCGCGGCTTCGCGGGCGGCTGCTTCGATCGAAGTCCGCGACTGCTTCTGTCGATACGCTTCTTCGGCCTGGCGTAGTTGCTGCTCGGCTTTGGTAAGGATGGACGCGGCGAACTGGTCGGCTTGTGCTACCCGCGCAATGCGGACCGCGTTGCGCGCTTCAAACAAAGCCAGCGGAGTTTTGGGATCGATACCGAAAATTGCATTCTCAATGCGCGTGTTATTCGACGAGTAAGTGCCGCTGCGGAGTAATTCGTACTTGGCGCTGATTTCTTCTCCGCCACCGGGGAGAATGTTCTCCATCACCACCATGTTGCCAGGTTGCGTCACGGCGGAATATGGCTCGGCGGTGACGATCATGCCGAAGGTTTGCAGGTCGGTAAAGGCTTTGACGTGTCCCTTACCGTGATCGAGGCTGACTTCTCCCAGGTTGATGGCGCGTCCTTGCGGAGAAACCGCCCACATCACGTAGGTCAGATATTCCAGGCCAAACTTGGTGGCATCTTCCATGCCTTCGAACTTGGCGTCGATCTGGATGTTGGTCTTCTTCGCCTCGACCTTCGCTTCGCCCGTGCCACGCTGCATCAGGTCGGTGCCCTGGAAGTCGATCTTGCTGGTTCCCCCGGGACGATAGTGCAGAGCCTTGGTGGTACGCGTGACGACCTCCGCCTTCGCAGGCGTGGTCGCAGTTTGCGCGGATGCGATCGGGAGCACGGCGAGCAAGAACACGGCCAGATGTTTCATCACGTTAGCCTCGTCAGAAGATCCTTAGAGCGATGGTGATTCTTCCAGAATTAATCTCATCTATGGGGAGAGCGCCCCCTGCGCTGCGTTCCTCACGGCGTTGTCGTCCCTGAGGAAACTCATTTTTTACTACTGGCTTTTGATGAGATACTCCTAACAGCTTAAGCTGAGCAGGCACTTGGGGAAAGAACGGTAGGTACAGGGTAAGCGCAGCACTTTGGTCACCTACAACACCATGCGGTTGGTATGACGCTCTCCTGCAGGCTGGGTTTGTAGAACGGTATGAAACACTCTGGCAGATTCATCGCTGCCGTTTTATGGGCAACGACTTCATTGTGGTCGCCGCCGGCACTGGTAGGTCAAGAATTCCCTCCGGTCTCTCCTGCCGAACTTCAAATGAGCTCGGAGCCTCTGGCCCTCGGAGCCCCGGCCATCATTCTCGAACGCAGGGTCGATCGAGATGATAATGGCCGGGCGCAAGAAGATGACTACTTGCGGATCAAGGTTCTGACCGAAGAGGGACGCAAGTACGCGGACGTCGAGCTGCCCTTCTATTCGGCGATGGCAAATATACGGAACATTAGGGCGCGTACAGTCAAACCGGACGGGTCGATTACCAACTTCGATGGTCAGGTCTACGAACGCTACCTTGTAAAGAGCCGTGGCGCCAGGATCCTGGCGAAAACCTTTACCCTTCCCGACGTACAAGTGGGAAGTATTCTCGAATACTCGTACACCGTCGATTTGAAGTTTCTGGATGATTCGCACTGGATTCTGAATCAAGACCTCTTCACCAAGCGTGCGCGATTTTCCTTGCGGCCACTGCGCGCCAGCTGGTTGCCGATGTCACTGCGATGGACACTAAAGGATGTACCGACCTATTCGCAGCCAGTGGAGGGTCCCGATCGCGTGATCCGAATGGAAGTAAGCAATATGCCGGCGTTCCAGACGGAAGACTTCATGCCCCCCGAAAACGAATTGAAGTCACGAGTCGACTTCATCTATCTGTACAATTTCGCCGAGTCAGACCCAGACCAGTTCTGGAAGAGAATCGGCAAACAGCGCGAACGCAGTCTTGAGATGTTTCTGGGAAAGCCGAGGGCCATGGAGGAGGCGCTGAAGGAAATCGTATCCCCCAATGATCTGCCGGAAGTAAAGCTGCAAAAGGTGTACGCCCGGGTACAAGGACTGCGTAACACTTCTTACGAAGGGGCGAAAACAGAGAAAGAACGGAAACGCGAAAGAGAGAAACCCGCCAAGAACGTCGAGGAAGTATGGAAACATGGCTATGGCGACTCGATTGAGTTGCCTTGGCTGTTTCTTGCTTTGGCACGCGCAGCCGGCTTCGATGCCTATGGCTGCTGGGTTGCCGATCGCAGCGAATACTTCTTCGACCCGAAGCTGATGCAAAACGAAGGCCTACGGGACAATGTTGTCGTTGTCAAAGTCAATGGCAAGGATATCTACCTTGACCCCGGTACACCCCTGGCTCCTTTCGGACTGCTGCCGTGGAGCGAAACCGGAACTCCTGGAATACGGCTGGACAGCGAGGGTGGCACGTGGATCAGGACTCCGCTGCCAGGGAGCGCCGAGTCGCAGCTCCGACGCAACGCAAGTTTCAACCTCTCGGATACAGGCGACCTGGATGGGACATTAGAGTTGACCATGACGGGATTAGAGGCCATGCGTCGAAGGACGGAGCTTCGAAACGACGACGAAGTCGAGCGGAAGAAATTCCTGGAAGACTTGGTGAAGTCGGAGATTCTGGCAAACGCTGATGTGGAACTGACAAAGAAACCCGGCTGGGATAGTGCAGAAATGCCGCTGGTAGCCGACTTTACGGTGCGGGTTCCCAACTGGGCTTCTGGCTCCGGCCGACACCTTCTCCTTCCCGTCGGAATCTTCTCTGCGTCCGAGAAACACATTTTTGAGCAAGCCGATCGCGTGCATCCCGTGTACTTTGAGTTTCCCTACAGCAACCTGGATGAGATCACGATCAAACTTCCGCAGCGTTGGACAGCGGTTGGATTGCCAGAAACACAGTCGCGGAATAACAACAGCTTAGCCTATCGCCTGAAGGTTGAAAACAACGAGGTGACCGTGCACATTGCGCGGCAACTGAATGTCGATATTTTCATGCTGGAGAGAGAACGCTACTCCTTTTTGCGATACTTTTTTCAGGCGGTGAGGAACGGCGACGAAGAACAGATCGTGTTGCAGCCACTCGCCCCCAGCCAAAACAACTGATTGATTCGGAGCACACAAAAAAGCCGGAACCCGAAGGTTCCGGCCGTCCAGTTAGCAGGTTGCCCGGATAAAACTTGTGGAGCAAAAAGCGCAGGGGCTAAAGCCCCAAGTCAGTCGAGAGTCTGTTGGCACGGCTGAAGCCGTGCCCTCCCGAAAAGTTCCAGCTCGCGGCTCGAATCTCGCAGCCCGAAGCTGCCTTACGCGCTCCGCCGCGGCCGCACCGTCAGATCCCTTACTTGCGCCAGGATGCTCGACATCTGCATGCCGTTCAGCTGACTTATGAAGGGCAGCATCTCCGAGACGAACTGATCTTCCATCAGTTCGCGAACTTCTTCCTGACGGTTGCGTTCTCCGCCGGAAAGCAGGTCGGGCACACTGACTTCGAGCGCCTTCGCCAGCCGTTCCAGTGACGACAGAGTCGGCGTAGCCTTTTCGTTTTCGATCTTGGAGACGTAGGTGCGCGGCACCGACATGCGTCCGGCCAGTTGACGCTGGCTCAGTCCGCTGCGCAGACGCAAGGAGCGGATCGAGTTGGCCAGATTCAGATGTCCGCGGCCGTTGCCGTTGATCGGCATGATCGCCGGAATCGGATCGGGCGCCACCAATTCGACCTCAATTTCGTCTAACGACAAGTGACAGCGACGGCACAGGCTATTGGTTGTACGGAATTGAACTAACAGGCAGTGATCGCAACGAACAACCTCCCGTGAATCGACGGGAGCGAGTGTAGTGGCCATGCAGGGTTTGGGAGTGCCAGAGCGGGGGCTACTCTCAAAGCCAAACTGGGATGTAATCTGAGGGATAGGGCCTGTGCATGTCAAGGAAAAACTAGGGCAAAACGCGGCGTTTCTACAGGAAAACCATAAGTAAACGGCGAAAACCAGGAGAAAACAGGTACAAAACCATGAATCAGCGCGAATCGGCATGGGGGTTACTAACTGAGTTCACCCCATCGGAAAGTCTGCGGAAACATGCACTTGCAGTCGAGGCTTGCATGCGGGCGTACGCCCGGAAGCTGGGCGGAGACGAAGAGCTTTGGGGCGTGACAGGACTGCTCCATGACTTCGATTACGAGCGCTGGCCGTCAAGGGAGGACCATCCGTATCGCGGGAACGAGATTCTCGCAGAGCGCGGCTGGCCCGAGGACATCCGGCGCGCGATCATGTCGCACGCTGAGTACTCGGGAGTGACTCGCGACACTCCGATGGAGAAAGCGCTGTTCGCCTGCGATGAGCTAGCGGGATTCATCACAGCCTGCACCCTGGTCAAGCCCAGCAAGTCACTGAGTGAGGTCGAGGCCAAGTCGGTGCGGAAAAAAATGAAAGACAAAGCTTTCGCCCGGAGCGTGAATCGGGACGACATCGTGAACGGTGCGGCGGACCTGGGGGTGGAGTTGGAGGATCACATCGCGTTTTGTATCGAGGCGATGAAGGGGATCGCGGGGGAGTTGGGGCTGGAGGGGAGTGGAGCGGAGCGGGGACTCTATAGCCGGAAATAGTCGCCGAATTAACTAATTAGTTCGTGGTACGATGACTGCTATGGGAACTTCGTTGAATCCAGTTCACACCGTCGTCTCGGCGCTTTCCGCTAGAACCCAATTCGGTCAGATCATGCGCCGCGCGCGGACCCAGCATACCCGTTTTATCGTCGATCGCCGGGGCGAACCGCAAGTGGTGATCATGAGCATCAAGGACTTCCTCAAAACGATTGCTCCCGAAAAAAAGGTCGTCGCCGCGATCCGGGCTGCTGCCCGCAAGCAGGGGAAGGACAAGTTATCCATGCGCCAGATCGACACCGAGATTCGCGCCTATCGCCGTGAGCGCCGGCTCGCTTGAAGACGATCCGAGTCGTGCTCGACACCAATGTCGTGGTGTCGGCACATTTGAATTCTGCAGGCTATGAACGTCATGTCCTTGACCTGGTCCTCTCGAAGAAACTGCAAATCTTTGTTTCGGAGCCGATTCTGATTGAATACGAAGGAGTACTCCGACGACCAAAGTTTGCGATCCAGCCTGGGGCGGTCTCGCGGTCGTTGCGCGCATTGCGCTTGGCGGCCCGGATCGTGCAACCACGGCAGGAAATAAATGTCGCCAGCGACCCCAGTGATAACCGGTTTCTCGAATGCGCCGACGCGGCGCGGGTCAACTATCTGGTGACAGGAAACAAACGCCATTTCCCAACGCATTGGCGGCGCACGCTTGTAGTCAATGCTCGGGAATTAATTGAACATGTAACGCCCGACCTGCACCGATAGAGCGCGCTATCTCTCTTCGGCCAGGGCTCGCTGCACAGCCTTCGCTAACTTACCCTCTGCGATCACTTCCGCAATCCGCGCAAAGTCCTGATACATGACCCGATCCTTGTCCATCGTAGCGCACACCGCGCGGATCGCCGCGTGCGCCTGCTGCAACGGCTTCGAAGTCTTTAGCGGCGCGAGGAAATCGATGGCCTGGGCCGCGGCCATGGCTTCAATGGCCAAGGCATTGCGCGTATTCTCGACAACCTTCTTCAGTTTGATAGCCGCAGTCATTCCCATCGAAACATAATCCTCTTTGTTGCCCGATGTAGTAATGGAATCGACCGACGCCGGATGCGACAGGACCTTGTTCTCGCTGACCAGCGCGGCGGCGGTGACTTGGGGCATCATGAAGCCAGAGTTTAATCCCGCGCCGGGCGCGAGGAATGGTGGCAGGCCTTCGCTGAGGGCGGGGTTCACGAGACGTTCCAGGCGGCGTTCGCTGATGCCGGCAAGGGCGCTTAGGGCAATTGCAAGAAAGTCGAGTGCGAAGGCCAGGGGCTCGCCGTGAAAGTTGCCGCCGGAGATCACATCGCCTTCGCCGTTCATGGGTTTGTTGTCGGCGACGAAGACGAGGGGATTGTCGACGGCGGAGTTGGCTTCGGTTTCAAAGACACCACGGCAATGCGCCAGTGTGTCGCGGACAGCGCCGTGCACTTGCGGAATACAGCGGAGAGAGTAGGCATCCTGGACGCGTCCGCAGTCGCGATGCGACTCGCGAATGTCGCTGCCCGCGAGCAGACGCCGCAGGTTGGCTGCTGTCTTGGTTTGTCCGGCATGCGGACGGGCTTTGTGGATGCGTTCGTCATAGGCGGCATCAGTGCCCTTGAGGGCGTCGCAGGCCATCGCTCCGATCACGTCCGCAGTATCGACCAGCGTTTCGGCCGCTAGCAATGAAAGCGTGCCGACGGCCAGCATCGCCTGCGTTCCGTTGATTAGTGATACTGCCTCTTTCGCTTCCAGCACCAGCGGCTTGATCTCCGCGCGCTTCAGAGCTTCAGGGCTTGGAATGCGCGCGCCTTTATCGTCAATACACTCGCCTTCGCCGATCAGCGCCAGAGCGAGATGAGCGAGAGGAGCCAGATCGCCGCTGGCACCTACGCTGCCCTGCGAGGGAACGAACGGAGTCACGCCCCGGTTGAGCATTTCGCAAATCGTGTCGATGATGACGGCGCGAACACCCGAGTTACCCTTCGCAAGCGAGTTGGCGCGCAACAGCATCATGGCGCGCGTTTCGGGAATCGCCAGAGGCTCGCCCACTCCAACCGCGTGCGAGCGCACCAGGTTGAGCTGAAGTTCGCGGATTTGTTCGCCCACTATGCGCACGTCGCTTAACTTACCGACGCCCGTAGTAATGGCGTACGAGACCTGGTTGTTGGCGACGAGTTTGTCGACGACAGCGCGGGCGCGGTCGACAGCTTCGCGCGCGTCGGGATCAAGAAGGACGGGGCGGCGACTCGCAAGATCGGCAACTTCACGCACCGCCTCCAGAGTGAGGTCGTTTCCGTTAATGTGTAAGGCTTTCAAAGGCAGTTCTCGGTTCTCGGTTGTCTATTTTTCGTGAATCATTTTCCTGCCGCCTCGCGGAAGGCTGTCATGTATTTGTCGGGCAATAATCGAGACTTCATCTGCTTATCGGCGACGATGTGCGTGGTTTCACCTTCGGCCAGCAGTTCTCCTGTCGTGGCGCGGAGTAACTCGTATCCGAAGTGAATCAGCTTCTCGCGGACATTCTTCAAGCAGGTACGCACCAGGACTTCGTCATCATAGAGCACGGGGGCCTTGTAGCGGCAGCGGGCATCGACGACTGCGATGTAGCAGTCGTCTTCCGTTTCCATTTCTTTGTAGCTGAAACCAAGTTGACGGAGCAATTCGACGCGCCCCACCTCAAACCAGATGAAATGATTGGCGTGATAGACAACCCCCATCTGATCGGTCTCGGCGTAGCGCACGCGGATACGCGTCTCGTTCACCGTTTGCTGCTGCGGCGCGGATGCTGGCTCGGTCACTGGCCCGTCCATTTCGGTTTGCGTTTTTCGAGGAACGACACAACGCCTTCGCGAAAATCGGCGGTAGCGCGGATGGCGGCGTTTTCGTTTATTGCAGCTTCGATTTGAGAATCCAGTTCAGCGCGGGCATGGTCGCTTAACAGGCGCTTGGTGTATGTGAGCGACGCCGGACTGTTCCCCATAAGTTGAGCTGCCAGTTCGCGGGCGCGGTCGAGCAGATTTTCCGCCGGAACGATTTCATTGATGAGTCCGATGCGCAGCGCTTCTTCCGCGCTGAAGAGTCGCCCAGTCAGCAGCAGATCGCGAGCGACCTTCTCTCCGACCTGGCGTAACAGGAACGTTGAGACAATTGCCGGGACAAACCCAATTCGTACTTCGGTGTACCCGAATTTTGCTTCGGGCACGGCCAGCGTCAAGTCGCAGAGCGTGGCGAGACCCGTGCCTCCCGCCACGGCTGCGCCGTTCACGGCGGCGATGGTCGGCTTGGGGAAGTCGTAAAGCGTGCGGAAGAGGCTCGCCATTTTTCTGGAGTCTTCGAGATTCTGTTCGGGGGTGCGGCCAGTCAGGGCTTTCAGATTGTCGAGGTCCATGCCAGAGCAAAACGCTTTGCCAGCCCCGGTGAGGATCAACACTTGCGCGTCTGATTTCTTCACCGCTTTGAAGGCGAGCAAGAGATCGTCGATCAGTTCATAGCTGATGGCGTTGCGTTTGTCGGGACGGTTGAGGGTGAGAGTTACGATGCCGGAATCGAAGGTGATCTGCAGTGTGCTAAAGGTCATCATTCCGCCGACGACATTCTATATCGATTGCCAATTTCGGCAGTAGCTTTCACCAACGCATCCAGGGGCTTCAGTGGCGGCAACCCGGCGCCTCGTCCTCGCAAAGCCTCGATCACCTGCTCCGTCGGAATATTCCCCACCAGATCGTCCTGCGCAAACGGACATCCGCCAAGCCCGCCGATAGCGGAATCGAAGCGGCGGCACCCCGCGTCGTAGGCTGCCAGAATTTTCGTGGTGGCTTCCTCGGGGCGGCTGTGAAGGTGGACGCCGATTTCGAGGTAGTCGTACTCGGCCATCACGGCGGAGACAACTTCTTTAATTTTCTCTGGTGAGGCTAGGCCGACCGTGTCGGCGAGCGAGATCATGTGAATGTCCTGCACCTCGAGCAACCCTACTGCTTCGACTACTTCTTCTACCGTCCAGGGGTCGCCGTAGGGATTGCCGAAGGCCATCGAAATATACACGACGGTGTCGAGGCCGGCGTCCGCTGCGCTCTTTTCGATTTTTTCCAGTTCTTCAATGGCATCCTCGAGCGTCTGGCGCTGGTTGTTCTGGAGAAACGTCGGCGAAATCGAATACGGAAAACCGAGCGTGGTTACGGCCTCGGTTTTGATCGCGCGCTGCGCTCCTTTTTCGTTGACCACGATGCCGATGATCTCGACGTCGTCAGGCGGATCAAGTTCTTTTAATACATCTTCGGAGTCGGCCATCTGCGGGACGGCGTTGGGTGAGACGAAGGACACGGCGTCAATGTGCTTGAAACCGGCGCTGATCAAGGCTTTCAGATATGTTGCCTTCAGATCAGCCGGGATCTGGCCCTTGAGGCCTTGCCAGGCGTCGCGGGGACATTCGATCAACTTAAAAGCTGGGGAGGCTGCAGGCACATGTCACCTTCGCGAGCGACGCCAGAGGATTATGTCAACAGATGCAGAGACTAGAGTACCCGACAAAAAAATCATTGTCGCAAGCAGAGCCATTCGAAACGGCAGCGGCGGCTTCGGAGGGAGTTCCATACCTTCCATGGCTTCTTCTGCCCCCCGCCACTCGACGCGGATTTCCTGGTAACGGCGAAAATCCTTGTATCCGACCGCAACCGAGAAGGCTGCGCACAAAACCAACGCGGCGACGAATATCCTTGTGCGTTTGCTGATCATGCCAAGTTGCTCTTGCCGCCACGTCAGATCGCTCGATGATCCGATTTCTTATGTCTGCAGCACTCCCACCTTAAACTCCGGCACGTCCGGATTCAGCGCCGCAGCCTCCAAAGCCTGCGTGATGGCCTGTCGCGTCTCCATGGGATCGATAATCTTGTCGATCCACAAGCGCGCCGCTCCATAGCGCGGGTCAGTTTGCTCTTCGTATGTCTTCTTGATCGAGTCGAACAGTTCTTTCTTCTCTTCGTCGCTCAGCACTTTGCCGCTGCGCTCGAGCTGTTTGACTTTGATTTCTACCAGGGTGCTGGCGGCGGCGTCTCCGCTCATGACAGCGTATTTCGCGGTGGGCCAGGCAAAGACGAAACGCGGATCGTAGGCTTTGCCGCACATGGCGTAGTGTCCGGCGCCGAAGGAACCGCCGACAATGACGGTGATCTTGGGCACGACGGAGTTCGACACCGCGTTCACCAGCTTGGCTCCGGCTTTGATGATGCCACTCCATTCTGCGTCGCGGCCGACCATGAAGCCATTTACGTCGTGCAGGAAGACCAGAGGAACGAGATTCTGGTTGCAGTCCATGATGAAGCGGGCGGCCTTCTCGGCGGACTCGGTGTAAATGACGCCGCCGAATTCCACGCGCTTTTTGCCCTCGTGATCGATCGCCTGGGCATGGAGCTTCTGATTCGCGACAATGCCGACAGCGAATCCGCCGATGCGGGCGTAACCGCAAATGATGGTCTTGCCATATTCGGCTTTGTATTCGTCGAAGCGGCTCTCGTCGACGATGCGCGCCAGAATCTCTTTCATGTCATACGGACGCGCCGGCGAGGCATCGTAGATTCCGTAAATTTCTTCCGCGTGCTGGGCGGGATCGACGGGCTGTTTGCGATCCCAGAGGGAGCGGCGGCGGTATCCCCATTTTTCGACGAGCGAGCGGATGCGGGCGAGGCAGGATTCGTCGTTAGGCTCGCGGAAATCGATAGTGCCGCTGATCGCGGCATGCATGGCCGCGCCGCCCAGTTCTTCGGCAGAAACTTTCTGTCCGATGGCGGCCTGTACCAGCGCGGGTCCAGCCAGAAAAAGGCCGCTGCCGTCGGTCATCAGGACGTTGTCGCACATCACCGGCAGATATCCGCCACCCGCAACGCACATGCCCATGATGGCGGCGATCTGGGGAATACCCATCGCCGACATGACGGCGTTGTTGCGGAAGACTCGGCCAAAGTCGTCAGTGTCGGGGAAGACGTCTTCCTGCAAGGGCAAGAACACGCCGGCAGAATCGACGAGATAAATCGTCGGGATGCGATTTTCGATCGCGATGTTCTGGGCGCGGATAACTTTCTTGGCGGTCATCGGGAAAAACGCGCCGGCTTTTACGGTCGCATCGTTCACGATCAGCATGACGAGGCGGGTATGCACGCGCGCCAGGCCAGTGACCACTCCGGCGCATGGTGCCGATCCCCACTCTTCGTACATGCCGTGGGCGGCGTAGACTCCGAGTTCGAAAAATGTTGCCGGATCGGCGAGCTGATGGATGCGTTCGCGAGCGGTTAAGCGTCCTTTGTTGTGCTGATTCTCGATCGCCCTGGGGCCGCCACCTTCGCGGATGATTTCCTCTTCATTGCGGACTTGCGCGACCAGGTCGGCGAGCGCGCGCATGTTGGATTCGAAGCGCAGCGAACTCGGGTCCACTTTGCTGGCGAGGACGTTGTTCACGGTTAGAGCGGTCGAATCGGTAAGGTCGGCCATGGGTGCGGTCGCAAACAACTTACTATAACAGCGGCGACGGTAGCGCCGGAGACTCGCGGCCTTCTCTATCAGCACACAACGAGGGTAGGGGTGCCCTCGCGACAGCCGGCGAGGCGCCGACGCTACCGTTGAAGGCGCTATGCAACGGCGTGGGCGCTACAATCCTCAACATGCTGCGCAGGATTGAATCGTGGCCGGATTGGAAAATTGCGCTCGCGCTCGCCGCGATCCTGCGAGTCTTTTATTCCAGCGTGGCGGCAGCGCTTTCGTTCTTCGTCCATCCCGACCCGGCGCTCATTCGCAGTAATGCGCTTACAGAAAATCTTCCGTCGCCGGGGACGTGGCATTACGCTCTCGTCGGTGTTTGGGAGCGCTTCGATACGCTGTGGTATTTGCGGATCGCACAGCGTGGGTACGACTTACCGCACGCCGTGATTTTCTATCCGCTCTACCCAGCTGCAATTCGAATGGTGAGCTGGGTGTTGCCGTCAACGCTCGCTGCGCTATTCGTTTCCACAGTCGGCGCTTTCTTTTTTTTCTGGGGACTCTTGCGGCTGGCAGAGCAGGAGCTAGCCGTGTCGAGCAAACTGCGGATGCTACTCATCGTCTGCGTCTGGCCGACGAGCTTTGTGTTGTTCGCTGGCTATGCAGAGTCCTTGACACTGGCGTTGATTATCTGGGCAGTGGTGTTCGCTCGTGCGGGCCGCTGGTGGCCGGCGGCTGCCTGCGGAATGTTCGCCGGGGTGGGACGCCCCTCGGGAGTACTGGTAGCGATTCCGCTCGTCCTCAGGGCGTTGCGGAGCCGACGGATTGCTTCGTTCGCAGTACTTCTGACGCCGCTCGGACTGCTGGGGTACTGGGGATGGTTGCGCTGGTCGGGGCGTCTCTCGGTAGTCGAGGCCTACCGGATTTATCAGGGCGCAACGTTGGCGCCGCCCTGGGCCAGCGTCGGCGAGACCCTGCGGCTGATCGTCATCGAGTACGATGGGCTGCTGGCCATTAAGTTGGGATTGGTCCTGCTGGTCGCGATTCTCAGTCTGCGGCGCGAGGTGCAATTCGAAGACAAGCTGTTTGCCGGCGCTGTGATTCTTCAGATGCTGCTGTACACAGGACGGCCCCTGCTGGGCGCGGCGCGGTATTTGCTGCCGGTGTATCCGGCTTTCATCATGCTTGGGAAGTATGCGGAGAGGCGCTGGAACTGGACGCGGTTCAGCTTTTATCTCGGAGCTTTCGGATTCCTGAACCTGATGTGGATGTGGGCGTTCCTCAACTGGTCGCTGGTTTTCTAGACTACAACTCAGGGCGCACGAGCGGCTGAGTCTCTCTACTCAAGCTCCAGTTCGGTCTCACGTTTCGGTTTTTCCTGGACCGCGGTTTCGGCGACTTCGTCGCCGGGACCCGCCAGATCCGCCATTTGCAGACGAAGATTGCCGGGGTTGGTGGCGTAGGAGAGGCCGGTGTTGAAGTCAATGACCTCCTCGCGAATGAGTTTTTCGATCTCCCCGTCGAAGTGCTGCATGCCTTCGGTCGAGCCATCCCGCATCGCATCCAATAGTGTCTTGCCTTCCACTTCGCCCCTCTCGACATACTCGCGAGTGCGGAGGGTTGATTTCAGAATCTCGACGACCGCCACTCGTCCGCCACCTTGCTTGCGTGGAATCAGACGCTGCGAAACGATGTAGCGGAAACTCTTCGCCAGACGGCTGCGAATGATCGGCTGCTCAGGAATGGGGAAAACTCCCGCGATGCGTTCGACCGTCTTTGAAGCATCGATGGTGTGCAGGGTCGATAGCACCAGGTGTCCGGTCTCGGCCGCTTCCATTGCGATTTCCATGGTTTCCTTGTCGCGCATTTCGCCGACCAGAATGACCTTGGGAGCCTGGCGCAACGCAGCGCGCAGGGCGAGGGCGAAGCTCGGAGTATCGCTGTGCAACTCGCGCTGGTGGACCGCGCAACTCTTGTGCGGGTGCAGGAACTCAATTGGATCTTCGATGGTGACAATATGGTAGGAGTGCTTCTGGTTAATGCGGTCGATGATCGCCGCCAGCGTCGAAGATTTGCCCGAACCTGTGGGGCCGGAGACGAGCACGATTCCGGTGCGCAACTCTGTAATCTTCGCCAACTCCTGAGGCAGGTTGAGAGCATCAAAGCTGGGAATTACAGTGGGAATAACCCGCATTACGATGGCACAGCTGCCACGCTGCATGAAAACGTTGACGCGGAAACGAGCGCTGCCCGGTACCCCATAAGAGACATCGCACGCTCCCTGCTCGCGCAGCGTGGTGAGCGCGTGCTGATTCGGTCCGATAAGGTCGGTGGCGATGCGCTGCGTGTGGTCGGCCGTCAACATCGTAAGCCCGGGAAATTTCACCGGGATCAGGCGTCCGTCGCGCTCCACCAGCGGTGGCTTGCCCGGCGAGAAAATCAGGTCACTTATTTTTTCAGCCGCACGCAACATGGCAGCGAGCAGCGCTGGCGTCGGCGGAGCAACCTCGCGGGCGGGTGCCGCGGCAGTCCCGCCGGGAGCGGTTGACATGTTTCCTCCTGGGAAATGAGGTGAATTTCCAACATATCACCCGCATCCGGCGCGATGGGTTGAGAAACAGCGAGAAAATGTCCGCTGGTAACATTGCGCTGTTATCCAATTTGGAATGAGCAGATAGTTATTCATTTGTTGTGGGTTAGGGGTGACGGTTGAGGTCGGGGCCGTTAGTTATCGATTCGGGAAGCTGGACATCGTAAGACCGGTGTGACCCTACGGACGGCTCAGAATGACAGCTCTCATGGGAATTGCGTTATTTCGTGACCGGAACACCGTAGGGCTTTACGTGTTCGCGGATGAATTTGACGATGTCGTCCATTGGAGTCCCTGGCTGGAAGATTCCTGCGACGCCAATCTTCTTGAGGCCTTCGACATCCTGATCCGGGATGATTCCCCCGACCAGCACCAGTACGTCGTCCATCTTGTTTTGTTTCAGCAGGTCCATAACGCGAGGAACAATGGCGTTGTGCGCGCCGGAGAGAATGGAGAGGCCGATCACTTGCACGTCTTCCTGCAACGACGCGTTGACCACCATCTCCGGCGTCTGGCGCAAGCCGGTGTAGATAACTTCCATGCCGGCGTCGCGCAGGGCGCGAGCGATAACTTTAGCGCCGCGGTCGTGACCGTCCAGGCCGGGCTTAGCCACCAGGACTCGGATCTTGGGATCGGGCATTGGCTTTATTTAACCACACGCGTGGCGCGGAGTGCAGCAGCAGAGGGTTCTCAATTGAGATTATTCAGAGGCCTTGTATTTTCTAGAGCTGTCATCTGGGAGGATTATGGCTTTTTCAAACTGTCATCCTGAGCGAAGCGAAGGACCTGCTTTCTTTTCGGCCACCAGGAAACAGGTCCTTCGCTCGTCCTCGGCTCCGCCTGCGGACGGCTCAGGATGACAGATCAAATCTAGGGCAACGCACAAACTTACGGCTTCATCCCCAACTGCCAGAACAGGAACGAATACATGTCGGTGCTCTCTTCGATCTGCTTGGCGACTGGCTTGCCCTGCCCGTGGCCGGCTTTGGTTTCGATGCGCAGCAGGATGGGCCTGTCTTTACTAGCGCCGTTCTTGGCTTCCGCCTGCATCAGCGCCGCCATTTTCTTAGCATGCATAGGATCGACACGAGTATCGGTGTCGGCGGTCATAAAGAGGATCGCCGGATACTCCTGCCCCGCCTTCACGTGGTGGTAGGGCGAATAGGCATAAATGAAATCGAACTGCTTGGGATCTTCCGCGCTGCCGTATTCGGGAATCCAGAGTTTTGCGATCTGGAAATTCTGGTAGCGCAGCATGTCAAGCAGCGGCACGGCACAGATCACCGCCCGGAATAGATCCGGACGCTGCGTGATCATCGCGCCCATCAGCAGGCCGCCGTTCGAACCGCCGAGAATGGCGAGGTGGTCTTTGTCGGTGTACTTCTGAGCGATTAAATATTCGCCGGCAGCAATGAAGTCGTCGAAGACGTTTTGCTTTTTCTCGAGCATGCCGGCGCGATGCCAGTCTTCGCCGAACTCGGAGCCTCCGCGAAGGTTCGCGACCGCATAGATGCCGCCATGTTCCATCCACAGATACATAGCGCGGCTGAAGCTCGGAGTCTCCGAAATGTTGAAGCCCCCGTAACCGGTCAGCAGCACGGGATTCTTGCCGTTCTTCTCGATGCCCTTCTTGCTCACTACGAACATCGGAATCCTCGTGCCGTCTTTCGACTGGTACCAGACCTGCTGCACCTCGAAGGCTGAAGGATCGATGGAAGGCGCATCGACTTTAGCCCACAGCGATTCCGCACCGCTGTTCAAATCGTATCGATACACCGAGGGCGGAACCGTGTAGGACTGGAAGCCAAAGAAAAGTTCCGAACTGTCCCATTTGCCGGCGACCGCATTGACGGTGCCGATGGTCGGCAGGGGAATGTCGCGGAGCTTCTTCCCGTCTACGTCGAAAATCTTCAGTTCGGAACTGGCGTTGTGCTCGTATTGCGCAAACAGCTTTCCGCCCAGGACATTCGCCGCTTGCAGCACGGCGTCGGTCTGCGGGATGAGTTCTTTCCAGTTTTCGCGCTTGGGATTAGCCGCATCGGCTACGAACACGCGATAGCGCGGAGCATCTTCGTTGGTGGTGATGTACAGCTTCCCCTTGAGGAAATCCGCGCCGTACAAGAATTCCTTGCCGGTTGTAATCTCGACCGGAGGATTTTTTGATGCCAGATCCTGGAGATACAACTCACTTTTCGTCCAACCTTGAAAAACCGTGATCAGGAGCCAGCGTCCGTCTTCTGAAAGGGCAACCCCGGGAATGTCCTGGGCATTGCGTCCCTCACCGAACAGAAGTGGATCCTTGTCGGGATCGCTGCCCAGTTCGTGATAGAAAACCTTGACGTGATAGACCTCTTCTCCGGCCGGAACATCGCCCTTCTTCG
The DNA here is from genome assembly GCA_963799305.1 of uncultured Acidobacteriota bacterium. Classification (GTDB taxonomy): domain Bacteria; phylum Acidobacteriota; class Terriglobia; order Terriglobales; family Acidobacteriaceae; genus Acidiflorens. Next base: position 968,521 of record CAWCWX010000015.1, read on the forward strand.
GATGGCGCGTGTAATAGAACCCGGAGTTATCTTTCTTCCAGGCCACGCTGGCGAAACGCGTGCGCTCAATGGCATCTGGCAGCAATGTGCCGCTCGCGCTCTCGATGATGTGTAACGTGCTCTCTTCCGAGCCGTTGGGAGAAGTCCCGTAGGCCACATACTTTCCGTTATCGGTGGGAAACCACCAGTCGAGCGCCACCGTGCCGTCGCTGGACATTTTGTTCACGTCGACCAGAACGCGATCAGTCCCAGTGAGGCCTTCACGTACATAAAGCACAGGCTGATTCTGGTTGCCCTCGCGACGCGTGTAGAAGTAATACTTGCCGCCGATCTGCGGTGCACCGATGGTGCCGATGGTCAGCAATTGCGAAAGGCGAGCATTGATGTTGTCGCGTCCAGGCAGCGGGTCGAGCATGCTGCGCGTGTAGGCCAACTCCTGCTCGACGTACTGTTTGGTATCCGGGTTGTAGCGATTTTCCAGGTAGCGATAGTTGTCGACGATTTTGTGTCCCTGAACCGTATCCTCGACTGGCTCTACTTTCGCCTTCGGCGGCCCGGAAGGAACGTGAGCATCCGCGGCCCAAACTACGATCGCCGCACCCGTCATCAATAAAAGCAAAGAGGCAAGCAAACGAAGACCTCCCGTCATAAGCACCTCAGTCCGAATCTGTTTCGAATGTCTTTTGTTTAGATCAGCCGCAGAGAAATAGGTTAGCAGAACTGTGAGCGGAAGATCATTTTCCGTGAGATCGCGCTACCGGAAATCTGCAGCCGGCGCCCTCAATGGCCGTAATTCCCAAATCCGCCATCGCTCTGTTATGATTTCAGAGAAGCTAACCACGCGCACGCCAGTGCGCCGTCACTCCTCAGTAGCTCAATGGCAGAGCATCCGGCTGTTAACCGGAGGGTTGTAGGTTCGAGTCCTACCTGAGGAGCCATTCTTTCAATGGCTTAACCCTCGTTGCGCTCTGTCTGCGCTCCATTAGCAGGAAAAGCAAGTCTCGCGACCTTCCCGCCTGCGGTAGTCATCTCATCGGTTACGATGTCCCCGTAAACATCCATCGTTGTTTTGATGGAAGAGTGGCGCATCATTTTTTGCTGTACGGCAATCGCGGTCCCCACAGCATCGAGCCAACTTCGGTACGTGTGCCGGAAAGCGTGGGTACCAAGATGTCCGATGCGTGCTTTGTCTGAGGCCCGCACCAGCTCCCGCCATACTCCGGTATAGGAATACGGTAAGCGTCCAACCTTGATCGGGCTTGCAAAGACCCAATCCTCGTCCCCGGAGAACACGGTTAATTGCTTCCAGGTTTTCAAGCGTGCCAGCAATTCACCGGCAAGCGTGAAAGTCTTGGCCGAGCCTTCCGTCTTGCAATCGTCCACTACTCGGTTAACGATGCCGCGCTGAATACTGACACGGGACCCAAGCCAATCCACATCGGCCCACTGCAACGCGAGTGCCTCACTGATACGGAGCCCGAGGCAGACGCAAAGAAGAGCCATCGTCCCGAAGGGGTCATGCAATTCTGATAGCAGCGCTTGAAACTGCTCCACAGTCAGACTTCGGGCCTTGCGTGTTCTCCGCATTGCCCCTTTGTTTTGGACGAGGGATATCGTGTTCCGTGCAATGCTCAATTGCCCGGACCACATCGCGAATTCAACTAACGAGTGGAGCAGACTGCGGACGTGCGTTTTACTCTTCGGGGACAAGGCTAGCCCACGTAACCACAGTTCCACTGGACGCGGCTGTAAATCCTGGATCGGCACTTCGCCCCACTTCGGCAAGATGTGATTTTTCAGGAATGAACAGTAGACCCGCGCCGTAGATACGCGGGACGGCATACGCTCGGCTTGGTAACGCGCTACCACGTTTTTGACGGACTCCGTTTGTGAGACCTTCGGCGGCTCGGGGACTGCTTTCCACGCGGCTGCCTTAGTCGGGAATTCGCTCTTCGTACCGATCCGCCTGGACCGGCGTTTGCCGTTCTCGTACCACAAATAATTCCATGTCTTCCGCCTCTTATCGAAACGGACAGACCCTACTTGACGCCTTACTCGCTCGCTCATGCTGCCTCCGTGTCAGCAGTGCCAGCGGATGACGGCGACATCGTAGCATCAAGGTCCGATTGTTTGAAACGCCAAACACAGCGAAGGGTCCCGGACAGACGATAGCCTTTGATCTTGCCTTGCCGGGTCCAAGTGAGCAGAGTCCGAGGCTTGACCTTGAGGTATGCGGCCGCCTCGGTAGCCGTTAGCCAATCGGTAGCGGGCGGAGAAGTCATTGGAAAATCCCTACGGCCGATCCCTCTACAGGCCCGTAGTTTGATAAATCCGCATGAACGTTTGACCCGAACCTCGTTTTTGACCCTCTACAATGCCCTCTACGGAGGCGTGGAGGCCCCTTCCTGAAAATTAAGTCGGGTGTGAGTGGGGTACGGCCCTCATTTATGCCGCGAGTGGGTCATCCCCTAGCGATTGCGATACTCTCGTCTAACATTGCATCGATTTCTGTGTATTCGCGCCCTTCCTCGTGCTCGGGACCGGGCTTTTGCAGTCCAAGCAGCGCGAGGGCTTTCGTGAGATCACGCCGCAAGACATCGAGCCGGGCTGCGGCCGGATGCAGCTTTGTAGCCCCGGTCCCCGCTTGCGTGTAGGCCGATCCGTTCTCCCGAATGACGGCCCAACAATCCCGGATATCCGCCCGCAGCGTGGCACAGACTACGAGCGTGCAACGGTGCGCCGGGGTCAACTGGATACCGGACTGCTCCAGGTCCGTGAGTAGCCGGTCCCATTCTGCCGAGGCCCACTCTGAAAGGTTGGACGATTTTTCAGGTTGGCCGGGCAGTAGCTTCCGGGGCGTCTTGGTGCTTTCGAGATGACTTCCTAGCTTACTGCTCATATACAGCCTCCAGTTGACTACATGGTTACTAAAATGACCTTGAAACTTCTGGTTATGCCGAATTACCTATAAACGGGCTCCTATCCGATTCGGCCGGAGAGATTCCCCTCTGAAAACTGTCCGCGCACCATATAAGAAAGCGTACAGCGGACACCGGACCCATCCACGTGCTAACCCCTAAGGGGGTTTAGCGCACGTTCGGGGTATGGCGCGAAGAGCCTCAATAATTACTCTGTGCGGACACCGCCCTGCATTAGCTCGTACTTCTTATCGCGTACCCAAGTCTTCCCGCGCTTGATGCCTTGACCCTGAAGCCCGATAGCGATATCCCGGACTGACATCTTGGGATTCTCACGAATGAAGGCTGTCGCCTTCTCGTCCATTCCGTCTTTGTTCCCCTTGAATCCCTTCCGACTAGCGAGGGCCACGTTGACGCCTTCCACGTATTGCATCCGGCAATCCGCCCGGCATGTGACCTCAAAGTCTTGGGCCTCGAAATCCCGCTGCTTGAGGTTTGATAGGAAGCTGCGAGACTCATAGGGTCTTGAAGGGTCCTGTAGCTTCGTACCCCAACAGCACGCCAAGAAAGCCCCCATATCGCCGGAGCCGCGCATTGCATTTTCAAGGGTCATGATGTCCCCGCTATCCTTCGGCGAGTGGTGAAGCAGGACTACCGCTTCGGCCCCTTTGCGTAGCAGTGAGAAGACTTGATCGGCAAAAGCCCGGACATCGGCGGAACTGTTCTCGTCTCCGTCAAGAAAGCGAATCGCCGTATCGAGAAAAACGACACTGCCCGGCAATTCATAATTGAGGTCAGGAAGTTTGAGATGCCCGTTAGAGCTGAGAGTCCGGTAGAAAAATGTTTCCCCCACGTAGTCAAGCAGCCCGATCTTCTTCACGCGATCTGTAAAGGGGCCAAGACTCACTTCGGGGCAAAGATATAGGACCCGCGCGGGCCTCTTTACCACTTCAAAGTGCCCGAATAGTTTCTCCCCGGTTAGCAGGGCATGTGCGATATTGAGCGCGATGAGACTTTTCCGCTCACGCACCGGAGCTGCAATCGCAGTAACGCCCTCGCGTTGGAGGAAACCGCTAATTAGGAAGCTGATCGGAGGGGCGTTCTCTGCATCGTTTTTCGAGTGAAAGTGGCTTTTCCACTTGCGTTCAATCTCCCGGTCTTCCAGGCGTAGGTATTCACAAGTGCGGCATGTGCATGAAGGAATATGGTCCCCCTCGCACGTCTCGCCCTCGCTCGGCGTTCCATCCGCCTCGCTCATATACATTCCCGGATTGTCGGGGTCACGGACGTAGACAGGCAGAGCGTGTATCCCATCGCACGAAAAGCAATACGCCGTTTTAAGGGGCGGCACGGGGAGTGCGCTCGCAATCAGCGTCTCCAGAAAATCCGTTGGCTTATCCATTTCGCTGCCCCCTGGACCTCATGGCGAGCATGTCCCCGGCAAGTTGCGATTGTGATTTCTTAAAACTGTCAAGGTCCTGGACCCCGTGTACCTGCATCTCGAAATTCTGGACCGTGGGGGCCTTTTCCGATCCGCTTCCGCGAAACATCGCTTTAAGCTGCTCATTACTCGTTATGGTCCCGGACGTTGACGGCGTAAGCCATTCGATACCTTTCTCAACTACCGGCCCGTCTAACGTCCGCTTGAGAGGCCCACAAGCAGAGGCGGCCTCATCTACCGTCAGAAACTTTGTCGCCCCATTAGGAAATGATAGGCTTTCTTTGGGACAGTTTTATGTCCCGTAATATGTCCCGTCACTATTCTATTTTGTTGGACGTTCGTTTCGGACGGCTCCCGATCCTGTGGGAGTCCAGTGAAACGCCGGGCCGCCTCAGATTTGTGAAGATCGGGAAGCCGGGTGAGCGTAGAGCGGAGTCCATAAAGGACCCGCGAAAGTTGCGGGACCATTTCTTGCGGATGGAGCAGACTGAGGAAAATGCTTTGGGGTTTCTTAACAGGGTAGGTGCCTGGACGGCGAAAGATAACCTCATCGCCACGCAACTACCACGCGACAAATTCCTGGATATCAATTTTGACTATGAGAGGTTTTTCGGAGTCGTCAATGACGTTGTGTTAGCCGATTTGTGGGAAGAGCAGAAATATTGGCGAGGCCTAATGAGTCCCACCAAGCAGCGCGCTATTCTCGGTCCCTCGGCAAGAGAAAAACCGGGCGTCGCTCTGCTAACTCAGGCTTTTAACACGCTGAAGCTGCACTTGGAAATACGAGAGGGCCGTCCCTATGGAATTGTGCAGCCGATGACGGGACGAGAACTAATGAAAGCTGTTCGATGGGCGGAACTACAAGAACGCTATCAAAGATATCGACGGTCAAATTAAGCAGCTGGAGGAAGCACGAAGAGTGTTCCTCGGTCTCAGTGGCGGGAGCAAGGGTAAGGGTACGAGAGCGATGTCAGCGGCTGGGCGACGACGGATTGCCACGGCTCAGCGCAGGCGGTGGGTGAAGATTCGGGCAGCTAACAAATAGAACCGCTAGGGGCCGAGAGTCTGAAAGGGGGCCCACCGTTCGCGCAGTGGGCTCGAACCAGCATCTACTGCACGACCAGTGTGAAGGAGCTGTTGTGCGAAACCCCTGTTGAGCTAGCGGTGATGACGACGGTGTAGCTGCCCGGAGGCGCCACATGAGTCTTTCCCCCGAGAGTTCCGCATCCAACGAGTCCAGCACAAAGAATGACCGCGATCGACATGAGTTGAACAAGCTTCAAGAGCTTCCCTCGCGAACCACGATTGCCCGGAGTCGGCGCAAACACCCATCCCAGGAGCCCGCTGGCGAGCATAGCCGCGGACGTACCCAGAAACAGCGGTCCGTTAGCATGCTGAGCGGCCGCAACGGTAGCCACCCCGGTTGAGATGGTCACTACCGACGTCAGAGCGGTGTTGCCGCCGTTGGCCTGCAATGATGCTGGGCTGAAGGAGCAGGCAGAGTTTGACGGGAGGCCACTACAACTCAATGTGATCGTGCCTGTGAAGCCATTGGCAGGATTTACAGTGGCATTTATGCTGGCGACGGATGCCGTTCCAACGTTTAGGGACTGCTTGGAAAGTGAAATCGTAAAGTCGGCATTCCCGTTAACCGCGAAAGCGGCTTGCGCAGGAATCAAGCCCGAACTGCTGGCTTGGATGGTGTAGGAACCTGCGGCGCTCAGCACAACTGCCGAGAGGTTGAAGGTCGCGCCCCCCCCGTTCGCATTGACTTGAGTGCTGTAGGTCGTGAAGCCCGCTGGACCCTGGATCTGAATGGTAACGTGGCCACCGAATCCCGTTGCGAGGTTGCCGTTTGCATCCGTAGCGTCCACGAGCACCGTGCCCAAATTACCGTTCTGTGCCTGGACAGGAAATTGTGTCGCAAAGACTAGTTTGGAAGGCTGGACCGCGAGGTATCCCTGGCCCTTGAGGTTGATGACATGCGGGTTGCCGACGGCATCGTCACTGAAAATCACGGTACCGGTAATGTTCCCGTTGACCGTTGGTGTGAAAGAAATGTCCACGGAGCACTCCGAACCGGGCGACAAGGGAGTGCCAGATGAACACGTCGTCTCGACTCCAAAGTTAACACTCGCCACGATGTTCCCGAGGTTCAGATCGGAGTTCCCGGTGTTCGACACGATCACTTTTGTGGGACCGCCGGTTTGTCCGACATTGACGGTTCCGAAATCGAGGGTTGTCGTGTCTGTCTGCACTCTACGAATCACATTATTACCGACATCGGCGATGTAGATATTTCCACTCCCATCTAGAGCAATCGCAGTGGGACCCGCCAACTGCGCCATCGATGCGAGCCCGCCATCTCCAGCATAACCGTAGTTACCATCCCCCACGATGGTGCTGATTATTCCGGCAGCATTTACCTTACGGATGCGGTTGTTGGAGGAGTCGCTGATATAGAGGTTTCCCGCCGCGTCGACTTGGACATCGTAGGGCCCATTCAGCATCGCACTGGTAGCAGGTCCGCCGTCCCCACTGTAGCCAAATTGCTGATTGCCGGCAACTGTAGTGATGATCCCATTTGTATCCACCTCACGGATGTCGGCGTTAAAAACCTCCGCCATGTACAAGTTGCCGGAGACGTCGACAGTCAGACCGGCCACGCCAGAGGTTTGTGCGTCGGTGGCCGGCCCACCATCGCCGCTGAAGCCCGGCGTGCCATTGCCGGCGAATTTGGTCGTTACTCCTTGAGGGTCAGCTTTCCACACACCTTCATACGAGCTTGAAAAGTAAACGTTGCCTGCGGCGTCTGCCGCCACACCAATCACGGCGCGCCCCTGGGCGCTCGCGAACGTCGAGATCATTCCATTGGTGTCCACTTTTCGGACACAATCATTAAAATAGTCGGCGATGTAGAGATTGCCGACGCTGTCCAGTGCCACCGCTGTGGGAAAGGCGAGTTGAGCAGTGATCGCGGCACCACCATTCCCGCTATAGCCCTGGATACCGTTTCCTGCGATTGTGCTGATGGTGCCGTCGGCGCTCACCTTGCGGATAACATTGTTGGCTGTGTCGGCGACATAAAGACTGCCCTGCCGGTCCCGAGCAACACCGAAAGGAAGATTGAATTGTGCTGAGGTAGCCGGCCCACCGTCGCCGCTATAGCCGCTCGCACCGGTGCCAGCTGCTGTGCTTACGATCCCAGGGCTGAACGTGAGAACTGCACCGCTGACGCTGCCTAACGCAGATGGTCGTCCATCTCCTCGGGCGGGATTCCGGGCCAAGAGCGGTGTAACAACGAACCACATGGCGAGGGCTACAACAACCGCGATTCGCACCGCGTTGCGATCAGGGTAGACTGCCTTTTCCATGGGTACCGCCTCCTGAAGTCTTGCTTCGACCGTTTCAGTCTGCATTCACTACGCTGCTCTTAAGTGCAAATTGACAGCCATACTTCCACCTGTTCGGATGGTGCCTAACCCAATGAAAAACAGGGTTTTGCGGCGGGGCATGAGCAGTCGAGAGCGAACCCCCGACCATTCGGTCTGTCTTCTGGATATGGTTCTAGAAATTGGAGCCCCAGTGCGAGAGGAACGGGTGTGGGCAGGATTCGCGAGACCTAGAGTAACTGGCAGGAGTTACGAAGCGACAACGGCTCGGATTTCTCCCGTTCGTGGAGCGGGTCCAGGTGTCCCAGGGGCCGCGCTGAAATTCCGACCAGCCTGACACCCGCGCGCAAGCTCTTGTCCAAGGTCGGTGTAGAAAGCCACAGAATGGAGGTGATCGCGATGTAATCGCCTAAGACCAGGCCAATCTCGGTGCCGGGTTTCAGGCAGCGCTCGAGTTCAGCAATGACGGAGTCGGCAACGGTTTGCGCGCTCTCAGCATCCATTGGGGGAACAGCCCCTGTTGCTGAAATCTGAATCACAAAGTCTGTGCGGGTCTCAGGCATAGCTTTGTCCATTGCCAAGCACAGATGTTCTAAGCACCGATGCCATGTCGTGCTTATGAAGGAAGGCTTTACGTTCGGCGGTAACCACGGTGTCCGTGATCCTCGAACCGTGAACGAATTCCGCGACGCCATAGTTGAAAGCGAGTCGCACCTGGGTGCGACGCTCCAGGTTGTAGCGATCTATTTCGCAGTCCAGGCGCTTCATCGCAAAATCAACTTGTTGTTCGGAGGTGCCCGGCATCACCACCAGAAGCTGCGTTTCGTTGTGGCGAAAGACCATGTCGGAGCCGCGGAAGATAGTTTTGACGAGCTGCGCGGCTTCATAGAGAAACTGTTCGGTTGCCGCCGTACCCAGTCGGTTGCTGATGTCCTCGAAATCCGCAATGTCGAGAATGAGGACCGAAAGAGCGGACCCCAGGCGATTGGTGCGCGACACTTCATGCCCGACCATCTGTTCCATCGCCCGCCTGTTATAGAGCTGTGTAATCGGGTCGATGAGGGAGACGGCTTCCATTCGCTCGTGGAAGATCAGTTCTTCCACCAGTCGGCGGCGCGTCGCACCCAGTTCCTTCTTCTGGACCACGATGTACACATTGAACAGGATGATCAGGGTAACGAGACCGAAGAAGAGCTGCGGCAACAGGCGCGTGTTCACCTGAACGGTCGTCGGCGCGGCCATGAGGTTCGGATAGATCAGGGTCAGCATTCCGGCCGCCATCACCAACAACAAGAGAAGCGAGATCGAAAACAGCTGGAGATCCCGGCCGCCGAGCGCCCCGATGTGCTCCTGGATTTCTTGTGAACGCTCTCCCGTCTGCTTTATTTCGTCGTTAGCTCTGCGTGCGTTGCCGTTGCTTGCAATCATGACCTTCGCTCCCCGAAAGCCGATGAATATCTGGGAGACGGTAACACTCGACTCCCTGCATCGGCATCGGCCTGGAAATGCTCTACCAGACGTTTGTCACTCTTTTTGCAAGGGTGTGGCCATCTTGCGAGTGCAAGGAAGGCACTTACTAACAATGGGTTACGAAGACGGCCCGGAGGCGCGGCAGGTTGTAACTCTCAAAGTTGGAAAGCTGTCCAGACTCCGGAGGGATGAAACCACTAGCTCGAACTGGAAGCGGCCTGGGCGCAGCGTTCCAACTTGTACTGCTTCAGCTTGGCATAGAGGGTGCTTCGCGGTATGCCCAGTCTGCGAGATGCCGTTTCCACGCGGCCGGACTCGGCTTCCAGGACTTGGGCAATGTAATCGCGCTCCATCTCTTCCAGAGTTCTGTTGAGGTTGCTGGGATCGAGATCTGGCCACTCGGTTGGGTCGAAATGAAGGCTCTTCTCGCCGATCACACGATTCCCGCTCAACAGCACCGCTCGTTCAAGGACATTTCGCATTTCCCGGATGTTGCCTGGCCACGAGTAACTCTGCAAGCGGCGCATTGCTTCCGGCTTGATCTCGATGTTGCCGTATGCCAGTTCCCCCGAAAGCCGTTCCGCCAAATACGACGCCAGAGGCGCAATATCCTCGACCCGCTCCCGGAGGGGCGGCACCACGAGCGGAATCGTGCTGATCCGGAAAAACAGGTCGGTGCGGAAGCGTTTGTCCTTCATCAGAAGGCTCAAATTTTGATGGGTTGCGGCTATGAGACGGACGTCAACCCGACGGTCCCGAACATCGCCCAATCGTCGAAACTGCTTCTCCTCCAGAACTTTTAGGATCTTGGGCTGGACCGAGATATCGACATCGCCGATTTCGTCCAAAAATAGCGTGCCTTTGTGGGCGATTTCCAGAAGGCCGGCTTTGTTTTGGACCGCGCCTGTGAAGGCCCCCTTTTCGTGGCCAAACAACTCCGTCTCCAGGAAATCGCGCATCAATCCGGCGCAGTTAAGATCGACAAAGGGTTCTTTCGCGCGGCTGCTGTGCTCGTGCATCCAGTGCGCGAGAACGCTCTTACCGGTTCCGGTCTCGCCCTGGATAAGAATTGGACTGTCGGCGAGAGAGACGCGTGCGGCCCTCTCCGACAATTCCTTGATCGCTGGGCTGACACCCCGGAATGGGTTAATCCCTTCACGGCTCGACCGCTTCTGAACGATCTCTTGTTTGCGGCGGTTCCGGTGGTTTTCCAGACTTCTTTCCAGCATTACGGCTAGCGTGGAGAGGTCCACCGGCTTCGTAAGAAAGTGCTCAGCGCCCAATTTGACGGCTTGAACAGCCAATTCGATGGAGCCGTGACCCGTCATGATGATGATCGGGATGGAAGGGTCCGAGGCACGCAAGCGGGGCAGAATCTCGTGCGCGTTTCCGTCGCCAAGACTATAGTCCATGACTACGGCGTCGGGCTTGGCGGAATTGTATATCTCCTCTGCCTGGCGGCAAGAAGTGCCGGGAATCACTTCGAAACCGCTGTTTTCGAGGAAGCTCTGGACCGCGAGGAGGTATTGGGGCTCATCGTCGACAACAAGAATCCGACCGTCGACCATACTGCTTGCAACCTCCCGCTCTTGAGACGGTTCTGCCCCCGTCGGGCATGGTTAGAATTCTCTAACTATCCTATGGTCACAGTAGGGCGCGCTCCATGGATTTCTGGCGGCGTGTGTTACGGGAGTCACTCGTGACAGCCCAGGTATGAGTCCGGGCGGCAAACTGCTGTTTGCGGGTTGGGTATATTCGGGCTGTGGCGGAGATCGATGCTATTCGAGAGAGAGTGTCGCATCGTGCTCGGACGACGCGGTCAGTGGCTTCTTGACCTCACTCTTGCGTATGAGCCAGTCGTCCAGAATCTCGCGATCCACCGCGGGAATGTGAACAAATTCGCAACCCGCGGCTCCATGCTCGCGAATCCATAAGACGCGCGCCTGAACCGAGATCGCATTTTTCTCCCCTGGCAACAACAAATGAAACGACAATTCGTCGCCAATCATGAAATTCTCTTTGGTGTTCAGTCCAACCCCGCCTTGACCAATGTTTATAACGGTCACCTGCACAGGTCGATTGTTGTCGTCGGTCGCGACGAGAGACGCCATGAGGGCATGCCTCGCAGAGCGCCGGTGGTCAAAAAGCATCCGGGAATAAGCGGCTTTGAAAGAACTCTTCAACGATTCATCCGTTAGAGGTTTCTTCACAGCGATGTGGACGCCAGGCGGAGCATAATCGAGGTCGGAAACGGCAACGATCGTCGGCTTTTTCCATTTGTTCCACTGCGAGATTTCGGCGACCAGTTCCGAAGAAGCCTCACCCTCCCAATCGATGACGACAAGGTCTGTACTTCCCTCGGTCAGCACTTTGAAAGCGCGCGAAGGACTCATGCAGATGCTCGTGTAGATTGAGAGGTTCCGTAGTATTCGATTGACGCTTCTGAATACTCCGGGATCCCGGGAGACCAGCAAACACTCAAATGCCATATCAGACGTCATACTCGTTTCTCTCAAACACCTCGCGTTGCGATGTTCCTAGTTCGTGGACGAAACCCGTTCCTCGACAGCAAGGTCCAACATCCTCTTCACAACCTGAAGCAGCGAGCCTGCATTTCGCTTCAAGTCCATTTTCGACTTTTCAAAGTAGGCCGTGGCCCCTTCCTGGAGAAGTTTGGCCTCATTCGTCTGCGCCAGGCTGCTCAATACGATGACAGGGACCGATGCGGTGGCCGGGTCATTTCTGAGGGCTCGAAGGACCTCCGGTCCTCCGATTTTCGGCAGCATCAGGTCCAACAGAACCAGGTCTGGCGGGTTCGCTTGCGCTATACGCAAAGCTTCCTCACCGTCCCTTGCAGGCATCACGTTGTAACCGGCTCGGACCAGCTCTCGCTCAGTGACTAGTCGTAAGAATCGGCTGTCCTCGACTAACAGAATGGACTTCAAGTGGATTCCCCTTCCAATGATTCCATTGCAGTTCTGTACCCACCTCTCGGGTTCGGATAAAGCATTCATTTTCAGAGTGATTGCTGCCGAACTGCAACCGGCTCCTGTCCAGTACCCGGATTTCTCTCCTCAGATCAGACGCTTCTCGTTTTGATGGCATAAGGGTTTGCCTGGTCCAAGGCACTTTTCGCCGTACAGTCCGGTCGAAAGATCATTCAAGTGAAAGCAAATTGGCACGGCTTGCCGCCATAGCCACCATTCGTGTCGCGCAATCCGTCGCGTCCCAGGACGAATCACTATCGTCCCAGGCTCACGCGACATTGGCTCCCTCGACATAGGCCATCATCAGCCGTGCCAATATTCCTAATGCACGACCGGTTCCGTTGAGCGTGCTTCACCACAAGGCTCGAATGCGGCTCGGGGACAATGGTTTACGGGCTCAGAGCAAGGACAAAGGCCGGGCGGATAGTGGGAATCGTCCAGATACCAGACAGATTTCGCTTTCTTGTACGAGATCAAAACACGGTAAACGACCACACTTTGAATACACATAGCCTAGGTCGAGTGCGGGAGCGAGAACACACAGGGCGGGATTGGTGGTTCATTCCCCGAGGCAGAAACAAATACCATTTTTCCAAATCAATGCGCGCAAAATTCAAACAGAGGCTGGGGAAGAAGCCTCTGCGGGCCTACGTTGAACGTCGGGAAGGGCAACGACAACGCGATCGCGACCGGCCCGCTTGGCCTGATAGAGCGCATCGTCGGCCAGTTTGAGGACGAGACTACTGTTGTCAGTAGTTTCCTCAAAGGCGGCGACACCGATGGAGACCGTCACGAGACCGGGAATCTGGTTCGCGCGTGCCATGCGCAGATCTTTAAGCTTTGCACGGATTTCTTCGGCACGGACGGCAGCCTGTTGCAGAGTGCACTCGGGCAGGATAAGGGAGAATTCTTCTCCCCCGTATCGGCAAGCCAGGTCTTCGGCTCGAACGCTCTGGAGCAAGGCGTCGCCGACGAAGCGCAGTGCTTCGTCGCCGGCCGGGTGTCCGAAGGTGTCGTTATAGCGCTTAAAGTTGTCGAGATCGAGCATCATGATCGCTAAGGGCGTCCCCCTGCGCCTGGCGCGGTGAATCTCGCGGTCCAAGAATTCCTGCATGTAGCGCCGGTTGTAAAGGCCGGTGAGCGAATCGCGGATGGCCTGTAGCCGCAGGGCTTCGCGCAGGCTGAGGTTGGAAATCGCCAGAGCTATGTGTTCTGCAACTGCAGAAGCTAACTGACTGCGTCGCGCGAATGCGTCGGAGTCGGACGACAGCGGGGGGTCGGATTGCCGTTCCCCTTCCTGAATCGAGAGGACTCCAATTGCTTCACCATTGGCAATGAGCGGGATGCAAACCGATGATCCTTCTGGCCGTAGGTGGGTACAGCGCAAGGAACTTTCCTTTGCGGGCACCGTATGGATGCACCCACGACGAAGGGACCAGCACTCGTCGGGCGAGAAAGTCTGATCGTGGGGAGGGTGGTTACCCCACCGGGCGGCGGACTCGGCTCTGTCCTTGGAGGCATTAAGCACGGAGAGGGTTCCGGAGGTGCCGGGGAAAAGCCGCTTCAGCCGGTCGGGGATTATGCGCAGGGCCTCCTCGCGAGAGGCGCAGGCTTGCAGTAGACTGCCGAGTTCGCTGATCTGGGTTATGCCGGTAACCTCGAGGCCCGCAATTTCAAGGAGGCCGCTGATGGTCTTGTTTGCCTGGGAGAGTTCGTCCTGCGCTGCCTCACGCCGGACAATCTCCTGCCGTTGGTGATGCTGGGTCAGAGAGAGCCGGACGGTGAAGGCCAGCAACGATCCGGCAACTGCGATTGCCGTTAGAGTCTGGCTGTGCGCGGCCATCCTTTGACCCATCAATAGATAAATGCAACAAAACAACATTGCGACTAACACAACGTTCATGCCAAGCAAGCCCAGGAAGCCCGTAGCTTTCCGAGCTGGAGGCGAAGCCGTGGGAGCACTCCAGGTTACAGCGACGAGTCCCCCCGCTACATAGGGAAGGGACCAGCCCAAGTCGAACCAGGCGGACGCGGTGGTATATTGATGTACGTCAATCCAGTTCCCGACGTACGTTACAATCCCGCAGGAGAGCAGGAAGATTCCCAAGCGCAGCAGCAGATCACGGGTTCCTGGGACACGTGCGAATAGTAGCCGAAGGCCGACAGCAGCCAGCAGCAAAAGACTCTGCAGATTACTGAGGCTTACGTTGCGCAGAAGCGCGTCAGCGGGCATCATTTGCTGCACGGGGAGAAGAAAGAAAGTCGAGAAGCTGAGCGCAACCACGATCGCGACCTGAAACAGATCGAGTAAGGTCTCTGATCTCAACCGCTCCCGATCTGTCTCCGGGAGAAAAAGCATCATGAGGATGGGAGCACCATAGAGACAGAAAAGGACTCGCCAGGTTGAGGGCGACAAAACGGACCGGTCGAATAACGTGTCGTAAGTCCCGAAGACAGTGGGAATCAGCAGCGCCAGCATCGACAAGGCATACAGGAACCAATAGATGACGGCGACGCTTCGCGCGCGCCGAAACGCGATCCACGCACAGGAAAGGGCCAGTACGTTATGGAGAATGAGGAATAGCCCGGAGATGCTTTTGCCCGTTCGGCCCGTCCCCCATATGACGAACCCAAGGGCCTGAAACACGATGAGGCCAGCAAAGGCGGCCAGCACAAAGCCCGGCTCGCCGAGGGACACGGAGCTCGCCAGGCGGCGGAGGCGAGTTTCTTCGGGATGTACTACAGCTTGCATTTTGACTGACAGCACTATGACCGAAGGCGGCTGCCCGAACATTGCCTCCACATACCCACATTATTCGGGCGCTCAAGCATCACCGAAGAAGTGCGTACCGCTTTAAGAAGGCAATTTGTCTGCCAATATGAAGCGATTGCTCCCTTGGCTAGGTACGCGTGTATGTGAGAGGGGCCAGCCTCATGTTGCTTCCTCATTCCAGAAGTCTGGTCTAAATACTGGAAACCGCTATGAGCTTCGTTTCGCGAGGATAAAGGTGGGCAAGGCGTCAAATTTTTGACCCTCACCGTCCGGGTACGTTCTTACAGACGCCCCAGCCGGTTTCCCCCAACCGCCGCGAGGGTGCTCCCGTTTCCAGAAACCATTCCAGCTTCTGGAGGTTCTGCCATAAGATCAACGACGAACGGATACGATGAAAATCGAAGAACCCACCGCGCGAGGCGGTACGTAAGGCGAGTCGTCGGGAGCTAAGTCCTTTTCGCTTCGCCATTTCCTATCCAAATTCCAGGGTCCATCTGATCAGACAGTACGCGGATCTATGCTAGATGCTTTGAGCTGACCCACTTTGGCATGGGAACTGTATTTGATTTTCAGATGACGTCGGACTGTGCCAGAAAACCCACGCAGGTTCTGGTCGTAGAGGACTCCCCTGTTTACAGAAAACTGATCGGCGATCATCTGCGAAGGTGGGAATTCACCTGCACGGTTGCGGAGAACGGCTTACAGGCTTGGTCCTTGCTTCAGCAGACTGACTCTCCCAGACTGGTTCTTCTTGACTGGGTGTTGCCGGACGTGGACGGTATCGAACTGTGCCGACGAATCCGCGAAGGCGGAGCCTCCCGTCCTTACGTTTACGTGATTCTTTTGACCGGCAAGGACGGGCAACAGAACATGTTGAAGGCCATGCAGGCCGGAGTTGACGACTACCTGGAGAAACCTTTTGATGAGGCCGAACTGAAAGCACGACTGCTTGTGGGCAAACGTATCCTCGACTTGCAGCAAGAACTGATTGCAGCGCGTGAATCCATGCGCCACGGGGCAACACACGACTCTTTGACCGGCGTTTTGAATCGTGCAGCGATTGTGGAGTTCCTCGATCGGGAACTGCAGCGCGCTAAGAGGGAACGGAAAACAGTTGGCATCGTTCTCACGGACATTGATCACTTCAAACAAGTGAACGATTCATTCGGTCACGCTTTTGGCGACCATGCGCTCAAGGAAGTCGCGAGTCGTATTCGGTCGAAGACACGTGTTTACGATGGAGTTGGCCGGTACGGTGGTGAGGAATTTCTACTGGTACTGACTGGTTGTGACTCGGTTACGACCGTCACACGCGCCGATGCAGTGCGTGAACATGTCGCCGCCAAACCTGTGGCTTCCCTGCGGGTGGAGAAGACTATCACATTGAGTATGGGAGTCGCTATGTCGGACCCCTCAAAGGAGTGTGACGCCCAAGCGCTAATCTCGCAGGCGGACGTCGGCCTTTATGAAGCGAAACGAAAGGGGCGCAATCGAACCGAGCATGTTGAGGATTGGACCGCGCAACAAGGGGCTGCGCTGTTGCGAAAGGTTTAGCTGGGACAAACATCGTTATGACTGGAGTCTGTTCACTCGCCCGGTCCCGCCCCATCGATCTGTTAAACAATCTGATGGGCTCGCATGCAAAAGGCGGTTAGATCCTCAATTGCGACGACTCCCGCGTCCTTCCGAGAAATTGGTAGAGATTTCGAAGCCATGACGGGAACCCGGCGGGGCCCGAAACCAGTCGGAATCGGGCGCTTTTCGCCTGCGAATATGCGTTGCGTAGAAAGAGCCGCTAACGAGGGGAGGGCTGTTGCGACTGCTTTCTACGCTTGGACGTCGAAATCACAGTAGGCCCGGGACCACTAGAAATCCGGTCCGCCATTCTACAGGCAGCCATTCTGATTGTCTTAACATATGTAGACGCATCCGCTTCTTCCGGCTTGAGCGCGCCATCCAACAAGTCACATTCGGCGATGATTAGGCCCAAATCGTTATTTAGTTCGTGAGCAAGCGAGCGCGCATCCGAGCTGGCCGACTCCATCTTCATTTGTGCGGCCATTGCATAACGATAACGGATTTGGAACCGGCTGAGACAGCAGAGTCATTTCTGTTACGAAAACCAAACGTCACTCCCGAGGGATGGTCCCGTGTGATCGACACCAGGTTTTTTCATGGCTCAGTTCTTACGAGATGCGCTGTCTTGGTGCCATGGTTTCTGTTCCGGCGTCTCCACGAATAACCGGGGCGCGCGTTTCTACAAGCTCACCAGAGCCGGCCGCAAGCAACTTTCGGTCGAAGAATCACAGTGGGAGTACTTGTCCCTAGCAATTAAGAAGGTCATGCAGGTCACATAGAGGGGCACGGGTTATCGCAAATCTAAAGTCCTTTCTGCGCCGGCTTCAGAATCTCTGGCGTTCCGAGCAACTCCACAAGGAAATTGCCGAGGAGATGCGCTTCCACATCGACCAGCGCACAGCCGACAATATTCATCGGGGCATGCCAGCGGCAGAGGCTAGAAAGGAAGTAGAGCAGCGCTTTGGGGGCGTGACTCGGATTCAGGAACAAGCCTATGAACTTCGTAGTGTGGGCTGGATCGAGTCATTCGTACAAGACGTAGTTTATGGGTCCCGGCTACTACGCAGAACTCCAGGATTCACGCTAGCGGCAGTTCTGACGCTGGCTCTGGGTATCGGGGCCAGCACCGCTATGTTCAGCATCTTGCATTCCGTGCTGCTTCGACCTCTTCCATACCCGCAACCAGAAAGGCTCGTCAGCCTGGCGGAAAAACACGTTTCTGCCGCGAGGTGGACCGGTCTCCGCGGCGAATTTCTATGATTGGAAGGATCAGAGTGGAGTATTTGCCCCACTGCCCCTCGATCCAGCCACGATTTTCAATTCGATAGAGCGCTGGATAAAGCGTGCCTTCTTCAACCTGCAGCATGTCCTGCGCGAGTTGCTGGATGCGCTGCCCAATGCCATAGCCATGCATGGGCCCCAGCGAAAGCGCTTTGAGGACCAACATATCCAGCGTGCCCTGCGGCAGTTCCGGCTTTTTGCGCAGTAGCCGCCTCCTTCCCTATTTGCTTCTAGGTGACCTTTACCTAAGTCCAGCCTAGAGGGTCAAGAGAAAAAGAGAAGTGTGATCAGTGAACTCAAAACGCCTTCTAATTAGCTGGAAGTCGTTCGCTCCCGGATGGTCGGCTTATGGGAAGCGATGGCGCTGGGCTGACGGGCTACTGGGACGCAAAGCACCGTGACGAATCAATCGCGATTGGTGGAATTCGGGGCCCCAATCAACGTCCAGTGGGAATTGCTGAGATTCCTTGCAACACCAAAGGCGGTTCGCCAGCGCCGTCGAGTCCGTGCCATTCCGTGCCATTCCCGTGCCGTTAACACGGAGCTGTACTGAATTAGACGCGCTAGATGCCATCTGCCGCTGGCTAACTACTTGGAACTACACTGACACGAGGATTCGAATCCCTCCGCTCGCCCCGGTGTCTTTCCAAACGGAACACAGCTCAAGATAGCCTTCCCCGCTAGGGCTGTGCAATGGACCAACGACTCGGGAGGATTTCGCGCCGTCCGTCTGCCAGCCCAGGAAGACACGGTCCCCGCGCTCCAGGATGCTCTGGAGAAGGTGGGCTTCATCGAACAGGAAACGATCCATGTCGATGGGGCCGTACCTCCAGGTAGAGAAGGCTATCGCAAACCAACGGTTTCCGATCAGATGGTGCTGCAGCCTGGCAAGGCCATAGTACCTGGACCCTCGATGCAGGTCGTTCTCTACATCGATGAAGCGGGTGGAATGAGTTGGCACCTTCCAGATGGTCTACCCGTCACGCCTGCCACCCAGACAAGGAAAGTGCGAGCGGAAGGCGTCCTGCGTGCCCCAAAGAAGGCGGTTTTTACTATCCCAGCGCGAACAGCCGAGGCACAGCGTACGTTGCGGTCCAGTGGGCATCAATGGCGTGGACTCGTTACGGCTATTGGTAGAAAGGTCCTGAAAGTATTCGTTATCCCACTGGCAGCGAAACTGCTCGCGGATCCCGTGCAGAAGATAGTCGGCGCAATCGAGCGCCGGCACATACAAGAGGTGATCCGCCCGGTTAATGCGGATAACTATACCCAGAAAGTCACTACCCCCTTCTCAGATTGGTCCTCCCTCGCGGGCCAACGCGCGCTGTTGATTGTGCACGGAATCATCAGTTCTAGCGATGGGATGCTGAGTCGCTTGCCACGCCCGTCAATGGAAAGCCTGGCCCAGCGGTACGAGGGCCGAGTAATCGCCTTCGATCATCTGACTTTGTCCAAGGATCCCGAGGAAAATGCTCGTGAGTTCCTGACCCAACTGAAGAAGGCCCTGCCGAGCAGTGTCGTTGAGTTCGATATTCTGTGCCACAGCCGTGGTGGTATTGTCTCCCGAATTCTAGCGGAACGTGGCCGCAGTCTGGTTCCGAATCATAACTGTGACTTCAAGAAGGTCTTTTTTGTCGCAACGCCGAACCAAGGATCACCCCTTGGTGATCCAGAGCACATCGTGGATATGGTGGATGTGTTCACGAATCTGGTAACTAAGCTTCCCGACAATCTCGCTTCCTACGTAATCGAAGCTGTGCTTGGAATTGTGAAACTCCTCGCGTACACGGCGGAGAAGGCACTGCCAGGTCTGGCGGCGATGGGCACCCAGACATATATCAAGAGTCTGAACAGCAGCTTGGACAAGTCTGCTGCGCTCTACGGCGCCGCGGCCGGAAACTATGATCCCAATCCGAACAGCCCGCGCGCGTTTTTCGCGGCCGCGCTGAACTCCGTTGTGGACCGCGTGTTCACTCTCAACAACAAGGCCTTGGGAAATGACCTGGTCGTGCCATGCGACGGCGTATATGCGCGAAATGGTCATCCTTCGTTCCCGATTGTGAATCCTCTCGTGTATTCGACCTCTGACTACGTCTATCACACTTCATTCTTTGAACAGCCCCGCACCGGCGAACATATAAATGCTTTCCTGCAAGCTTCCGGTGGGGCGCCGACAAGATCTTACGAGGCCAGCTACCCAAGCTCAAGGATGGCTCTTGAAGAAGCAGAGATCAAAAGGGCAGGAGCGAAAGGTGGAGCAGAGCCTGCCGGAGAGGGGACCTCGAGGGCAGTACGTTCTGGCGGAGGGCTGCGGGGTAGGTTCCCCCGCATCGCGCAGCCTCCTTTTATGAAGCCCTACGCCCCACCAATCTCTGTGCGTCGGGAAAGGCCTCTCAGCGCTCGATCCCGCAAAGTTCCTCGTGAAGCCGCCCAACCCGAGCCTATTCTCAAACAAACTCCGGAGACCATCCTGCCGGCGACTGAAGTTAAGCGCGAACCCGAAATCATATTCCACGAGCGGGTTACAGAAGCGGAGCCCAACGAACTGGTCGTTACCTTGAAGGATCTGACACAACAGGCTCGAGATGTGGAGAAGCAGATCGGCATCGCTTTCGCAGCGGGTGAGCAAGCCGTTACCGTCCATGTCATCCTGAGTGCGTCAGGATTCGACGTGAAGCCCGCCGAAGCCGCAATGATTGTCAAGCGTGAACGCGACCCGAAGTCCGAGCTCGTGAAGTTTATGCTGACTGCTCACAGTCCCGGGAAAGCCCCCATTCGACGGCTGATTCACGCAGACTTCTTTCTGAACAATCGCGTGATTGGATCCGTAAGCCACGCAACCGTTGTAGTCCCAAAGAACTACAGCGGGCCTGGCGCAGACGGGAAATCATGGAGCGATGGTTTTTCGCTGCCTGCTGCCCCTCGAGAAGAATGCGAGTGGGTTCTTGTTGTCGTGGAGAGCGCGAAGGAGGCGGAAGGCCCCACGTATCAGATGCTCTTGAACAGCACAATTCCTGGCGCCACTTTCGTTGCTAAGGATGTAGGTAAGTTGAAGATGCAGAGGTCGGACATGGCAAAGTATCTCAACGACATACTCGGCGCCGAGTTCGACCTTTATCCAAACGATCGAGTCATGACACCGGTCCAGTTCAGGAAAGAGGTCGCCTCCTGGCAGAAAAACTTCATGACCACCGTTCAGCAATTGGGAAAGCGCTTGTGGCAATGGCTTCCGCAGGCATTTCGCGACGAATACTTCCAAAGCCAACGGGCTGGCAGCCTGCCCCGGTCCATCCTGATTCATTCGGACGAAATGATCTTTCCCTGGGACCTCCTGATTCCCAACCCAGTGCCAAAGGGCAAGTCTAAACAGGTAAAGGCTCTGGGGTTGGCACACGTCCTGGGCCGTTGGAAACCTGGACTCACCATGAAGCCGCCCCTGCAGACCCTGAAAGTACGTCGCTTCCGTGTGCTCAACCCGAAGTACCCGCCGGCCGATGCCTTGCCTTGGGCTGAAGAAGAAGTCAAAGAACTGAAGAAGCTGTTCCCGAAACTTGTCTCTGCGGTTACTCCTTCGAACCTGAAAAGTGTGCGGGCGCTTTTCAAGGAGTCTGATGTGCAGGTTCTTCACTTCAGCGGACATGGGGAGATTGATCCCAATCCCGACCTAAACAAGATCCTGCTAGATGACAACGTGGCGTTTACGGCGCTGAATCTTGCCGACACAAAGCTGTGCACGCAGGGACAGCCGGTGGTTTACATGAACGCATGTAGCGTAGGCAACGTCGGAGTAGTGGTGGGACGGGCCGGCGGATTCGCTTCGAATTTTGTCGAGAATGGCTGTACCGGCGTTATCGCGCCCTTCTGGCCCATCAATGACCGTCGTTCCATGGACTTTGCGATTGCCCTGTACGGAAAGCTGAAACTCGGCCGAGCGGTCGGCGAGGCACTGCAGGAGCTTCGCGACGAGAATGCCGACGATCCAACCTACTATGCCTATGCCTATTTCGGCGACCCCTGGGTGCGACTGACACTACAATGACGCCCCGGCGGAAAGGAATACAAAATGACTGCAAGAACAGCAAATAAGAAAAAGTGGACTTTTATGGTTTATCTGGCTGGCGACAATAACCTCGCAAGTGCCGGCACGGCTGACCTGACCGAGATGAAGAAGGTCGGCTCGACCGATCAGGTGAATGTCGTCGCGCAGTTCGACAATGGTGCCGGTCATAAGACAAACCGTTACTTCTTGACCAAAGGCAAGAATCTTGCCAAGGACGTCGTCGCCCGGATGGGAGAAGCCGATACCGGCGACCCCAAAGTTCTGCAAAGCTTCATGGAGTGGGGAATTAAGAACTATCCAGCTGAGTACTACATGATTGTGATCTGGAACCACGGCAACGGTTGGGACGATGAAGATGTCTATCGCACGGCAAAACAAACGATGAAGGTGAAGATCCTTCGGCGTGGAACAACAGTCGAATCAGGTCGCAAGGGCCGAGTCGCGATCGATCAGTTACGCTCGTTGACGGGCGGACGATTCAATCGCGCCCTTTTCAGTTCTACCGTCCAGCACGCTATCCGGCTTCGAGGCATCGCCTACGACGATAATGCCCGCGATTTTCTGGATAACATCGAACTGAAGAAAGTGATCTGCTCGGTGGCGAAGAAGCTGGGCCGTAAACTGGACGTACTCGGCATGGATGCCTGCATGATGAGCATGGCGGAGGTACTGTTCCAGCTACGGGATGGCGTCATGAACACGGTGGCCTCAGAAGAAACAGAACCGGGCGATGGTTGGCCGTACGATACAGTTCTTGCCGCGCTAGCCTCGAACCCGGCTATTACACCGGCCGACTTGGCGGCGACTGTGGTTCAGAAATACTTGGCTTCCTACGGTACACGCGCTGGCGTCACCCAGTCGGCCTGCAATCTTGGAAAAATCAACGATATCGCCAACGCCATCGATGATCTCGCGAAGACCCTGGCGGCGAACATCACCAACAGCGCTCTGACAACTGCGATCTTGCAGGTTCGCACCCAAGTGCAATCGTACGATACCGCCGATTACATCGACCTGTACGATTTTTCCGAATTGCTGGCGCAAAAAGCCGCGTTGCCTGACGTTCAAACCGCATGCCGCAAAGTAACCACCGCCCTGCACATTCCCGGATTTGTTCTACAGTCCGGCTACAAGGGCGCCAGCATGCAGCATTCGCGCGGTGTATCCATTTACTTTCCCCAGAAAGAGGTCTCGTCGTTGTATGCAACGCTGGACTTCAGTAAGCAGACGGCTTGGGAGAAGTTCCTGAAGCAATACAAAAGCCAGATGTCCCGTTGAGCGCCGCGAACTTAGTCCACCTTCGCGGCCAGCGATTCGGTAAAAGAGATGTCAACCCCAGACCAAGACTATCGCAACCCTGAGCTAAGACTGGCGGAAGCTCGCAGGGATGTTGCGCGTGAGAAGGGGGACGACTCGGCGTACGTTCAGGCAGTCGTGGATTGCGGAATGGCCGAGTTTACTGATGGAGAGCCGGGGATGGCGCGATTGCATTTTGACCACGCCATCCGCCGAATCCGCCAAACCGGAGTTTCGTCTCATCTTCTGCCCGAAATCATCGGGATGAATGGTCGGGCCCTGCAGCGCCAGAAGCGCTGGGAGCAGGCGCTCCAGAAGTATCAACAGGCGGCGCAGGAAGCGTCCAAGCAAAATCTATTTGCAGAACAGTTGCGTTGGGCCGGCAAGGAAGCCACCGGCACCCTGGATGCGGGGGACTCAAAACGCGGGCTGGAGCTGCTCGAGAAATCGGTCGAACTCGGGAGGCGGTTTCTCAGGAAAAAAGCCGGCGTCGCTGACGTCGCTGAAGAGTTGGCGAGGCTACTCGGACGATTGGCTTACGAGTTATTCGACGACCGCAAAGACCGGGCCGAGATCGTATGGGATGAAGCCTTCGCGGTGCTGAAGAAAACGGTTTCACCCTCCGCTCATTTCCTCGCGGCACGCAACTATGGAGTGTACCTTGCAAAGAAAGGGCGGTTCCGGTCGGCTCAGACATACATAGAAGAAGCGTTAGAGATTGCAGTGAACGCCGGTTTCGATTCCGAGACCTTGGTGGACGCGGCCTTGCAACTAGGCGGGATGTATCGGCGTCAGAACGCATTCGACCAGGGAGGCGACTATTTGCTGCTGCAAAGTACCCGCGCGAAAGAGCCCCGCAGCCGTCATGAACTAATGACGGAAGCGGTGAATTGCTATTTTGCGGGTAGTAGCTGGGAAAAAATGAAGTCCTCCAGCGCCCAGCTACGTCAGTTGCGGAACACCCACGGGACACCACTGGGGCGCCATGATGCAGCTATGCACTATGCCGTCGCCTGTCGTGGATTGGGGGAGTTGGAGGAGTCAGTCACTGCGCTCGAGGCCGCATTGCAATTTGCCCGGGAAGCTGAGGATCAAGACGCAATCACGAAAGCCAAGGGCCAGAAGGCCCTCGTTCTAGCAGACCAACAACAGTTCGCGATAGCCGCCAGCATTTTCCAGGAACTCTGGGAAG
Organism: uncultured Acidobacteriota bacterium; assembly: GCA_963799305.1. Taxonomy (GTDB): domain Bacteria; phylum Acidobacteriota; class Terriglobia; order Terriglobales; family Acidobacteriaceae; genus Acidiflorens. The sequence goes on from CAWCWX010000015.1 coordinate 992,909, forward strand.
CCGGCACCAAAGACCCGTTAACCGCACTCACCTACCAGCAATGCCGGATTGCGTTGGGAGACTTGGAAGCTGCCGAACGCATCCGGACTGAATTCAAGAAGATCAGCGTTAAGGACGCGGCCGGGCAAGTGGCCCTGATGACGGCACGGTTGGCGGATGCAGGTCGCGGACGTCCGCTCCGTAGTTGGAATCAAGTCCTTCGAGTGGCGGACGGGGATCTGTGGTTGGTCGGAATCGCGCTCGACCGGTTGGTGGAACTCTACCGTCCACGCTCGGAACGACGTCTGGCGATGGCTCGTCGCCGGGCGCGGCTAGCCGAGCGTGTTCGTTCCCAAGTGTCGGACGTCTTTTCTGATTGCTCCTGGCGGGCGGCAACGCCGCGGTTCCGACAACTGGGGCAGTATCTCGATTTCTTCCTGATCGAAGCATCGGCAGCAAATCGACTAGCGGATGCGGTTTATGAACTTGAAAGATTCCGTTCCCAAGTACTGGTGGATGTGATCTCCGAACGTAGCAACCTCTGGGCCGGAGAAGAAAAGACGCTCGAATTCAAGGGGCGTTACACGGACCAGGCTCAGCGGGCCCGCTACCGGTTCGAGGCGCTGACAACGACCAATGCGAGTTGGACTGCGCGCCGGGAAGCCGCGCGAATTGTCGACGACCTGGAGGACATGGCCTTTCTGGCTGATTTCATTGTCTTGAATGATGAGGGCCGCGGAATGCACTTCCCGGAAGATTTGCAACAGCACCTTCGGGGTGTGAACCTGCAACCGGGCGAGGTCCTGGTATTTCAGCGGACCCTCGCACATCGATCTCTGTTGTGGTTCATGGGAGAAGATCGATCGATCGCGCATCGCACATTACCAGAATTCACGAGCGAGGCCACCTCTCGGATACGCGACCTGCTCTGGACCTACCAAGGTAGTTCCAACGTAATGCCAGAGAACGGCGCATTCCCTTGGGCGGAAGCGAAGGAGACCGTTGGACAAACTGTCGCGGAACTGGATGCGAAGCTCGCCGCTCCCGTAATCGAGACCCTCCAGAAAATGGGAGCCCGCATGGCGTTCTTGGTGACGGGGACAGAACTGGTCACCCTTCCGGTCGAAAGTTGCCCCTCGTGGCAGCGGTCGCAGATAGATGTCTCATTCTTGCCGAGCGCGCGCGCGTTGGGCTTCAGCCGAGCCGGAAAATATGCAGCTCCCAAGATGCTTCTGTTCAATAAAACGGGGCGCCTGAGTTTCGCAAGAGAACATGCGCAAAGAAGAGAAACCCGCGGGCTGGTCGTAGTTGATCCGACTGATTCCCTAAAGTATGCATCGCTGGAAGCCGCGGTCGTGGCCTTGGGAGTTAACGGCTTCACTGTTGACACGCTCTACGGCTCCGAGGCCGATGAACGCACCCTCAGCGATGCCGTCAGCAATGTTGGCTTGTTCCACCTCATCAGTCACGGAGAATTCGACGATGCCAGTCCCTACCGAACGGGGATTTACACGGCGCAATCCGAAGGCACGGATGGAATGTGGACGGTGGCTGAAGTGTTCGGCGACGTTCGAGCCGTCGCCGGCCGGCTGGCCTTCCTTTCAGCCTGTGATACGGGAAGGGTCCAACCCAATTTAGTGTCCGAGGACATTTCCCTCCCCTCGGCCTTTCTGGCGGCAGGTTTCTCGGCCGTGGTCGCGACCCGCTGGGCCATCGACGATCTCTCCGCGGCATTGTTAGTTGGCGAATTCTACCGACGATGGGGCACCGGTGAGGTTGGCGTCAGTAAGGCGCTCCGCTCGTCTGCAGAGTGGCTGCGCACTCTGGATAAGAACGGATGCAAGCAGTACGTTGCCGGATTGATCAACCAACTGAAACGGTTGAGATCGCCAATCGCCGGCAGGGCCTGTCGAGTTGCGGCCACCGCAATGGCCGAGATTGAGGATGCGGCCGACCGTCCCTTTGAGAATCCCAGATACTGGGCTGCTTTTTACGTGGCTGGCGACGGGGCGTTGACCTCCAGTTCCTTGCCATCCCAAAAACTCAAGAAGTCCGCTAGGATCGCAGCAACAACTCGGCGGCACTGAGACAGGTCTCCTCTAGCCGCCACGGTCGTACGGGCGGTCCTTCGTAGTCCTTGGACTGCGGGCGCGATAGCTCGCTGAGGGATACCGCACCGTTGTGTTCCACCCGGGTCTTTTGATTCACCAAAGCCTGCGCTCCATCTGCGCTCCATTTGTGTGACTGCCAGTGCTTTTCATGGCCTTAGGTGTCATCCGCTGGCCTGCGCCTGCATGTCGTTGTAAGTACGCTTAGTTGTTGATTCGAGTCCTACCTGAGGAGCCATTTCTTAGATCAGCGCTGTCGAAACGTCGCTGCCCCTTCGAACCAATCGAGTTGACGGATAGACTCTCGGCAATCTGCTGATTTTTTCGGGCATTGTGCCTCCAAAGAAATGCCCAGGGAAATCATCGACATTCGAGCCGGCCGTTTCTTATCCGCTTCGAAAAAGACAATATTTTGACAAGCGGGCCGCACCAGGCAAGGATACAATTCGGGGCAACGTTATTCCCCGGGGGCGTTCCATGAGATGCTTGCCGCCAGTCGCCTACCTGCTATTGACCGCCGTTCTCACAGCTGCGGGGCAAACCGGCGGTGGTGGCGGACATCGGGCGCCGGTTCGCCCGCGGATCATCGTTCCTGACACGACTCCCGACACCAATATTTTTCTGAGTGGGAAAGTGGTGGTCGACGATGGAACCGACCTCGGCGGTTCAGCCGATATCCTCACCGTTTGCAAAGATCAACGGCGGATCGAAACCCACACGGATCTTCACGGAGCTTTCAGCTTCCAGTTCGGTGGCCGTTCGGCGAATTCCAGCGACGGGGAATATGAGGTCGATACCAGCTCTCGAATGTCCAGTCAAGGGCGGACCGAACGCCGTGACCTGCGAGGCTGTGAGCTGCAAGCGTCGCTCGCCGGTTTTACGTCCGACTCCCTTCCGCTCGATGGACTTTCGGGCGAGAGCAGCATGGACCTGGGACGGATCGTGCTCCACCGTATGGCGCACGTGGAAGGTTTCACCATCAGCGCCACCAGCGCGGAAGCTCCCAAGGACGCGAGGAAAGCCCTGGAGAAAGCCCAGGGACTGCAGAAGAAGGGTAACTGGGACGAGGCGCAGCAAGTCCTCGAAAAAGCGGTCGCGATCTATCCCAGGTTCGCTGTCGCCTGGTTTGAGTTGGGCAGCGTGCAAATCCACAAGAATGATCCGGAGGGTGCCCGCCACTCGTTCGAACAATCGCTCGCAGCTGATTCTAGATACATCAATCCCTATCAGGGACTTACTCACCTAGCCCTGCAAGCGCAGAACTGGAAGGAACTGGCAGACTTCAGCGAGAAACTGCTGGCTCTGAATCCGGTGAGTTTTCCTCAAGCCTGGCTCTCGAACTCCATTGGTAACTACTATCTCCGGAATTTCGCGGTCGCCGAAGCCAGCGCCCGTCGCGGATTGCAAGTCGATACCGAACATCGCGTAACCAAACTCGAATACTTACTCGGTATGATTCTCATGAAGAAGCCGGACTATGTGGAAGCCGCCCAACACTTGCGCACTTTTCGGAGCCTCGCCAATAACCCTTCCGAAGTTGCCGAGGCGCAAAAGCAACTCGATGAAATCGCCCGCCTCACGGCCGCCGCAAATCTCCATCCGGACGAGAAGTAACCGGCGGCGGGGAATCTTATGAAGAACGCACGCCCTCGGTTGGGCGATACTTGGTACCCTTGGAACGAATGTCAGATGTGGGCGTTGTCTAACTAATGATTTCAAAAAACAGCGGTGGCGGGTGCCATTTCGATCTCGAGACAGCTTCGTTTGCTCTTCCCCCACCCATCGACTAAAGTGATAACGCCTCCCGGAGGCGTCATCGATCACTTTGGGCAATTCGTTTCAAAAATCAAGGAGAAACCTCATGTCTAACCCAGCCTTTACTCCTGAATTTGCTCTCGCGTTTCGCGACACGATGCTCGACGGTTTTGCGCGCGAAGTGGAGACCACTAAAAGAGTGTTTGCGGCGATTCCTGACGACAAGCGCGACCACCGGCCCGATCCCAATGCCCGCTCGGCGTGGCAATTGGCCTGGCATATTGCTAACACGGATATCCAATTTCTCGACGGCATCGCTGACTTGAAATTCAATATGGCCAACCCGCCCGAAGCGGAGAAGCCACAGACAGTGGCCGAGTTGGCGGCTTGGTACGACAAGAATTTCAAACGCTCTGCGGATCGGGTGCGGGCGCTTTCCGCCGAACAATTGGCGACTCCGGTCGACTTCATGGGCGTGTTTAATTTTCCGGCGGTGATGTATCTCGGATTCCTCAACAACCACAGCATTCATCATCGCGGAGAGCTATGCACCCATTTACGCCCGATGGGATCGAAGTGTCCGTCGATTTATGGAGGGAGTTACGACGAGCCCTTCCAGCGTCCCGACGCCGACAGTACGGCGGCCTGATCGTCATTTTTTTCGTTTGCACAAACGGCCGCCGTGGGCGGCCTTTTTTTGTCGAGAAGCTGGCCCGCGCTCTGACTTTCGCCTTGCTACGTCTATCCGTACCGTTGCGGTGGTTACGATAAAGCCCTATCTTCCGTCCTCAGTGGCGTGCCGTTCCAACTGAATTCGCACCCCGCACGAAATACTGAGGAGGATTCTTGAAAAAGTGCACAACGCTTCTACCAGCCCTGCTGACTCTTGTTGCGATATTGACCTCGGGATGCGGAGACAGCCATTCGGTTCCCCCCTTCAAGCAACTTGTGTTCTATTCCTCCCGCATCGTGTCTCCGCCCACGAACATTTTCACGTCGAAACTGGATGGCACCAGCATCACTCCAGTACCCGGAGGCGCTAACGCCTACTATATGTCGGTTTCGGCCGATGGCACGAAAGTCGCGTTCTACTACTCGGGCAATGCCTGGGCGCAAAACGCCGATGGCACGGGCGCAGTGCAGTTGACCAACGATTCGGAAACAAACTTTGTAAGGATCTCGCCGGACGGCAAAATGATCCTGTACGAGGAATACAACGACGACCACCTCCATGTCATCCTGAGTGATGGCACTGCTGATCGCGATCTGACACCTACGCTGCCGGCCGGGATGACGGAGTGTTACAGCGGGGCCTTCTCCGCGGACAATACCCGGATCACGTTCGTTTGTGCCGGAGGTCCGAATTACGGCATCTACACCATCAAGACAGACGGAACGGGCATCGCCACCGTGACCGCCACGCGGACCCTCTGGACCGATTTGTCGCAGTTCAGCCCCGACGGGAAAAAGATCTTCTTCATCGGCTTTGACGATACCAACAAGGTTTATGACGTCGAGAGTATCAATCTTGACGGTACCGGTGGCGTGTCCGTCGTCTCGGATACTTACGAGGTCGTGATCGAGAACTCGACTTTGTATTACACCGTCTTCTCCACGGGCCTCAATCACTATCAGGTCTTCAAAGCCAATCTGGACGGCACCAGTGCCGCGGCGATTACCGATGGAGCGCAGGACGACTACCTGGCATTGGCCCAGTGACACGTGGGTTGCGAGTGCTTGCTTCTGGAACGCTGCATATCGAGAACGGCGGGGCTTCCCCCATTTCCGCAGGCAATCATGGGGAGGAGCCCGCCGCTCCGATGGCAACGGAAGGCCCATTACTTCCGTCATCTCGTGCCCGCGCCCGCTTCAGGTCATCATGAAGGAGTTCCCGGAGTCACTTCCGCATGAATATTGATGACCTGTTGCGCATCGCCATGGAGCGCCGCGCTTCCGACTTACACCTGAAGGTCGGAAACTATCCGCACCTGCGCATCGATGGCGAACTCATTCCGCTCACTGACCAGACGCGTGTCTCCGCCGAGGACATGCTGAACATGGCGTTCAGCATGATGTCTGCGCGCCAGAAGCAGAAATTCAAAGAGACCACGGAAATTGATATGGCCTATGGCGTTGCCGGCCTGGGACGCTTCCGTGTCAACGTCTTTCAGCAGCGCGGCAACGTCGGATTGGTACTTCGCGTCATCCCAACCAAGATCCGTGCCCTCGACGAACTTTTTCTGCCCAAAGTAGTGGAGCAGATCTGCGACATGCCGCGCGGCCTGGTGCTGGTGACCGGAGTCACCGGCTCCGGTAAGTCTACGACGCTGGCCGCCATGGTCGATCGAATCAACTCCACCCGCGCCGAACACATCATCACGATCGAAGATCCGATCGAATTCTTGCACCGCGATAAGAAAGGCTACGTCAACCAGCGCGAAGTGGAAGTGGATACACCGTCGTTCTCGGCGGCGCTGCGCGCCAGTTTGCGTCAGGATCCGGACGTGATCCTGGTCGGCGAAATGCGCGACTTGGAAACCATCGGCACCGCGCTGCACGCCGCTGAAACCGGCCACATGGTGTTCTCGACCCTGCACACACTGGACGCAGTAGAAAGCATCAACCGCATCATCGCTATCTTTCCACCGCCGGAACAAAAGCAGATCCGCCTGCAACTCGCGGCCGTGTTGCGCGCGATTGTCAGCCAGCGATTGGTGCGCCGTTCCGATTCCGAAGGGCGCGTGCCGGCGGTCGAAGTCTGTGTGACGACGGCTTATATTCGGGAATGCATACTGGTGCCGGAGAAAACGCGAGCCATCCGCGACGCGATCTCTTCCGGTACATCGCAATACGGCATGCAAACCTTCGATCAGTCCCTCTGGGATCTATTTCAGGCGGGACTGGTCGGTTACGAGACGGCTCTGGAGAACGCGTCGAACTCCGACGAGTTCAAGCTGCGCATGCAGGGCATCGCGTCGACCTCCGACATATCGAGGCAATCCATGCAGTCGGCCGGATTTGGACGATAGTTGTCTTTGCTTTTTCACGGGCGCGCTGCGGCGCGCCTTTTTTCTTACTCAGAAGGAGAAAGCAAGTTACGGCTTGGCCGGATGGGGAATTCTAGGGGTCAGCTTGCGGACGAGGAATTCCTGGAAGAGGTTGTCAGCGCTGCCAGCGCCCAGGCCGATCAGGCTGTTCTCGAAAGTTAATCCCACACCGTTGCGATCTCTAGCCGGGTAGTAGAGGTTGGAGATGCCGCCGGCGGCAAGGTTTCCGAAGACATTCGAGTAATTGGGCTGCCAGTGTCCGTTGTCGCCTTTGCAGATGACGGTATTGGCGATCGCATAGAAGGCCCGCGCGCGCGCGCTGCCGCTGCCCTTGTAAAAATATCGGGGATCCTGCTTGAGCAGCGAAGGCAGAATGGCGCTGCCGATGAACGTTGCGGTAGCCGAGTCGGCAAAGTTGGCGCCGTAGCGCTTGGCGTACCCTTGGGCGCCTTGGCCATATCCGCTGAGATCGTTTTGTGACTGTTCCACTCCGGCAATCCCGCCGATGATGATGAGGTTGATTGGGTCGACAGTCATTCTCCACGCCAACTCAAACTTCTGCTTTGAGTTCAGGGGAACGGGGTGCGGGTCGTAGCTGACATAGAAATTCGGAATGAAGCCCATCACCCGCTGTTTCTCTTCATCTTTCACCTGTGCTTCCGCGACCTCGGGGGCAGAAAGCCGGACTTGGACTTCGGTGGACGCCGTCGCAACCTCCAATGCGATCTGCGGAACGATGTGGTTCTCGCCGGGATGGAGGATTCCAGAAGACGTCTTCGACGCGAAACCCGGCGACGCGGTGACCAGAACGAAGGGCCCGGGAGGCAGGTTGCTGAAGGAGAATTGGCCGTCGCTGCTGGAGATCGCGTCTCGACTTGGCGTTTGGTCGCCTCGCGTTAGCGTCACGCGGGCTCCACCGACGACGGCCCCGCTACCATCGACTACGGTTCCGTTGATGCTGCCGGGCAATTGCGTATCGGATGACTGCGTATCGGACGCAGGCGTTCGCTGCGAAGCTTGGCCCAGGCAGGGCGACGCGCAAGCCAAAGTGGCAAACACAAATACGATCACTCCAGACTGAAATTGGAGGGCCATTCCACCGACTTTAACCTCCCACGCATGACTCGGCAAATCACCAAGGTTTCGTCGTGAGACACTCAGAAGTAGAACTCCGCAGTGCCAACAATGGTTGCCTCCAATGCACCCTCGAGTCGAAGGATTGTAGCGCGGCTTTCGATCGCGGCCGGAAATGCGCTTCAAATCGTCGGCCTCGCTGCGGCCGGCATCGCGCTCGCTGTGGCCCGGTCGGTGCCGTCGAGGACGACTGCCTTCGCAGCCATGATCGCGGCCTGGGTGCTGCTCTATTTCTTCTGCCACGGGGTCGCGCACTGGGCCGTTGGACGCCTGGTCGGCATTCGGTTTGCTTTCTACACCATCCGTGGAACAGGCAATCCCGAAGGCTATCCCGCGGGAGTGCGCTGGGTGTTTCAGCATCTTCCATTCTTTGGGGTGCAGACAGAGAAGGCATCGATGAAGGCGGCGAGTCCGAGGGCGAAGGCGATCATGTGGTCAGCGGGCGTGACTTCCTCGGCGCTGGTTCCAACGTTGGGTGCACTGTGTGCGTGGCGCGCGGGAGTGCCGGGGAGCAAGCCTTTTCTGGCCTTTGCGGTGATCTGGGCAATTGGCACCCTGATGAGCAACTGGAGGAGCCGCACGGGAGACTACGCCAAGGCTCGTCGGGCGCTGGGCGGGGGATAATCGGTCACTGCTGACACTATTTGAAAATATGTCATACAATCTATTTTGTGACAATCATGTACAATACTGTCATAATAGTCGGAGAGTGACAATGGAGACAGAAGCCCGAGCTCGCGTTAACGAAAATGGCCGCGTGGTAATCCCCGCTTCATTTCGCAAGGCGCTAGGCATTAACGCGGGGGATGAAATTGTGTTGCAGATCAAGGATGATGAATTGCGGATCATGACGCTGAAGCGCCGCATCCAGCGGGCGCAGGAAAGCGTCCGGCGACATATCAAACCCGGCAGGTCCCTGGTGGATGAACTCATCGCAGAACGCCGCGAGGCGGCGAAGCATGAGTAACATCGTTTTAGATTCATCCGTTTTGCTTGCATTACTCAACCACGAGCCCGGCGCCGACAAGCTGCCTCCGGAGCTGTTGGAAAATGCCACCAGCAGTACAGTCAACCTCGCCGAAGTGCAAGCCAAACTTGTCAGGGACGGAATCGCCCCCGATGAAGCGTGGGAAGACACGCTGAGCCCGATTCGTGAAGCGATGCCGTTTACAGAAGAACAGGCAAAAATTGCCGGCAGTCTCGTTGCCCAAACCCGTCCTCTGGGACTCTCCTTGGGAGATCGCGCCTGTCTTGCCCTGGGAATTGCGCTCAACGCTCCGATTTATACGGCTGACAAGTCGTGGAAAGTCCTCAAGCTGGGCGTTCGAATCCATGTCATCCGCTAGCCCTCAGCCGCCAGCAGCCGCCAACAGAAGCGAGTAACCTAGAGACTCATGTCCTTTCACTCCGGATTCGCCTGCATTCTCGGACGCCCCAACGCCGGCAAGAGTACGCTGCTCAACGCGCTCGTGGGAGAGAAGATCGCGATCATTTCGCCGAAACCCCAGACCACGCGCAACCGCATCCTGGGGATCATCAACGTTGCCGAGAAAAAGGGCCACGAGGCGGGACAGGTTGTCCTGATCGATACGCCGGGAGTACATCGTCCCGAGTCTTCTCTCGGACGCAAGATGATGTCTGACGTTCACGATGCGCTACACGGTTGCCAACTTATCCTGCTGATTGTGGATGCGAAGCGTAAATGGAGTGACGAAGACGCGGTAGTGCTCGACCTGGTGAAGCGGTCGGGGACGCCGGTTTTTCTTCTGCTCAACAAGATCGACCTGCTTGCCGACAAGCGCGACCTGCTGCCGCTGATCGCGCAATTTCAACCGGTGCACGATTTCAAGGAAATTATTCCCATCTCCGCGCTGAAGAAAAAGGGGCTCGAGGAATTGTTGCAATACGTGCTCAAGGCATTGCCGAAAGGACCGCGTTATTTTCCCGAAGACCAGATCACGGACCAGCCGCTGCGCTTCATGGTGGCGGAGGCGATCCGGGAGCATGTTTTGTTTCAGACGCGGGAAGAGGTGCCGCATGCGGTTTCGGTGATGGTGGACCAATATGAAGAGGGCGCCCGGCTGACACGGATTGCCGCAACCATCTATTGCGACCGGTCTAGCCAGAAAGCGATCCTGGTCGGCAAAGGCGGGCAGATGCTAAAAAAAATCGGAACGGCGGCGCGAATGGATATCGAAAAGATGGTGGGCACCAAGGTATTTTTGGAACTATTCGTGAAGGTGCAGCCGGGGTGGCGGGAGTCGCGTCAGTTCGTGGAAGAACTGGACTGGCGGCGGCAACTGGAGCAGATTGCCGGTCCGGCGCGTCCGGAGGGCGATCCCTCGGGTACCTTCACTGGGGCGGGAATCAAGCTAAAGGACAGATCCTAAAGCGTGAAACCGGGACGAGAAGAACATTTGCATCGCAGCGCGGGAATCCCTAGAATCACAGAGCGGCTTCGTGCATCTTATATAACTGGCATTCGTAAAACGAGGCCCAAGAAAAGAACGCCCAACCCGGCCATGTCAGACTCTTCCTCAACCTCCGATTCCCAGCTCAAGCCCTGCAACTTCGATCAGGATAAGCTGATTCTGAAGCTGAGTGTTACCCTGTGCGCCGACCGCAAAGCCGTGGACCCGGTTGTGCAAAGCGTGATGAATGTGGTCCGGGAAATGAAGTGTGCGGAGGGAAGGGAAGACAATATCGAGCTCGCCCTCACAGAGGCGTTGTCAAATGCGGTTGTGCACGGCGCCAGTTCCGATCCGACCAAGATTATCGAATGCGATGTGGCCTGCGACGAAATTCACGGCATGCTGATTGTGGTGCGCGACCCCGGCCCCGGCTTCGATGTGGGCAAAATTCCCGATCCCTGCGTCGGCGAGAACCTCTTCTCCAATCACGGCCGCGGCATCTACCTGATCAATCAATTGATGGATGAAGTTAAGTTCCATAAGAACGGGACTGAGATTCATATGATCAAAAGGTAGAAGGCAGGTTACAGGTCAGAGGTCACGGGTCATAGGGAAACCGGTTACCTTTTAGTTCCGAAACGCCTGCACCCGACTATAGAATTGACACTGCCAGCGACCCGTCATCGCATTTCTTCCTGTGACCTGTGACCTGTGACCTGTGACCTGTGACCTGCCTCACTCTTTGGCCGCAATTCCCAAACTCTTCATCTTGCGATACAGGTGGCTGCGCTCGAGTCCGAGTACCTCCGCAGTGCGGCTGACGTTGCCGTGATTTTCATCGAGCTTCTTCAAAATATAATCGCGTTCGTAGGCGGCTCTTGCCTGGTGGAGTGTCGATCCTTCAGTGCCGGCGGCTCGGCGGCTGCCGTCGCGGTAAACGAGTGGTGGGAGATGCTTGCGCTCGAAACGCGATGTCGTCGGATTCATGATGACAATGCGCTCGATCACGTTGCGCAGTTCGCGGACGTTGCCGGGCCAGGTGTAGCGCATCAGGGCGGAGATGGCATCGTCGGTGATGTCGCGCAGGCGCCGTCCATAAGCGGAGGCGAATTCCTTCAGGAAATGACGCGCCAGTAGAGGAATATCTTCTTTCCGTTCCCGCAGAGGCGGAACCACAAACGGAATCACGTTGAGCCGGTAGAACAAGTCTTCGCGAAAATTTCCACGTGAGATTTCTTCTTCCAGATCTTTGTTCGTGGATGCAATCACGCGCGTGTCGACGGTGATGTCGTCGTCACTTCCCACCGGAGTGAATCTCTGCTGCTCCAGCGTGCGCAAAACTTTGGATTGCGTTTTGAGACTCATGTCGCCGACTTCGTCAAGAAACAAAGTACCGCGATCGGCTTTTTGAAATTTGCCTTCTTTGTCGTCCGTGGCGCCGGGGAAGGAGAGTTTGCGGTGGCCGAAGAGTTCGCTTTCGATCAGGTCTTCGGGGATGGCGGCGCAATTGATCTCGACGAACATTTCATCTTTGCGCAGGCTTTGCGTATGGATGGCGTGCGCAACCAATTCCTTGCCGGTGCCGGACTCGCCGTAAATCAGGACGCGTCCGTTGGTCGGGGCCATGAGGCCGATTTGCTGGCGCAGTGCTTTCATCGGCACGCTGTCGCCGACGATTACGCTTTTGCCTTGGAGTAGCTTTTTAAGATCGCGATTCTCGTGACGTAAGCGTCGCGCCTCGGATGCGTTCTTGACCAGGATGAGGGTTTTCTCCAGCGAGAGCGGCTTCTCGGCGAAATCGTAGGCGCCGAGTTTGGTGGCGCGCACTGCGGTTTCGATCGTGCCGTGGCCGGAAATCATGATCACTTCGGGAGGATCGTCGAGGGCGCGGATTTTCTCCAGCGCATCGAGGCCGTCCATCCCCGGCAGCCACACATCGAGCAGGATGACGTCGAAGCTGGATTTGCGGAGGAGTTCGAGACAGTCTTCGGCGCTGGCGCTCGCACTGGTCTGATAGCCTTCGTCTTCGAGAATTCCAGAGAGGGACTCGCGGATGGCGGATTCGTCGTCGACAATCAGGATATGCGCCATTAGCTTGCCGCCGGAGTGCTGACTGTTTCGACCGCGACCGGCAGTTCCACGACGAAGCGGCTGCCCACGGGTTTGTTCTCTTCCACGCGGATCGATCCGTGATGTTCTTCGACGATCCGGCTGACGATGGCGAGGCCGAGTCCGGTCCCGCGTTGCTTGGTCGAAAAATACGGCAGAAAGAGGCGTTCCTTCATCTCGCGGGAAACGCCGTGTCCGGTATCGGAAACGGCCAGTTCCACTGCGTCTCGTGTTTCCACCAGAGAGGTAGAGATTTCGATTTCGCGCAGAACCGAGTCTTGCATCGCTTCCGCGGCATTGTCCACCAGGTTGGCGATGGCGCGTTTGATCGCTTCCGGATCGGCCATCACGCTAGGTAAGCTCGCCGACAACTCAGTGTGAACTCGAATGCCATCGAGGCGGCCATTGAACATGGTGAGCGCGCTTTCCACCAGGCTGTTCAGGCTGACAGGCTGCGGATGCGACGCGGGAAACCGCGCCAGCACGGAGAATTCATCGACCAGCGCGCGCACGGTTTCCACCGCGTTACCGATGGTTTCAGCGCAGGCGAGAATTACTTTTTGCGACGCTTCATCGGGCGGCGTGCCGCGCGCCAGATGACGCTGGATGCGCTCGGCGGAAAGCGCGATCGGCGTCAGTGGGTTTTTGATTTCATGCGCTACGCGCCGCGCCACCTCGCGCCATGCCGCCTGCTTCTGCGCTCGCAGCAGGTCTGAGAGGTCTTCAAACACCAGCACGTAGCCCAGGCGTTCGGAGCCGTGGGCGAGAGCGGCTACGGTGACGGCGACGTTCACCTTGGCGCGCGGACCGGGAAATTCCAGGTTGGCGGCGGTGATGCCCATGCGGTCGGCGCGTCGCAGGAGAAGCTCCAGGTCTTCGAGAATATCGACGGGCAACACGTCAGCGAGCGGCGCATTGACCAGATCGGCGGGGTTGGTATGCTCGGGACGCTCGGAGTGGAACATGCGCAACAGCGCCGCATTCACCAGGGTCACGCGGCGGGTGGCGTCGATGGAAATTACACCGGTCGGAATACTTTCAAGAATCGTTTCGATGTAGCGGCGGCGCCGTTCGAGTGCTTCGTTGGCGGCACCCAGATCGCGGCTGGAGGCCTCAATCATGCCTCGGCTGGATTCGAGTTGCTCGGCCATGCTGTTGAACGACTGCACGAGTTCACCCAACTCGTCAGTGGCGCTGATATCGACGCGGTAATCGAGCTGACCCTTCGAGATTGCTTCCGTGCCGGCTGCCAGCGCCGCCACCGGACGGTTGACTAATTTCGAGAGAAACAGCGCCAGCCAGGTAGAGGCGAACAGGACCAGCACGGTGAGCAGGGAAAGAAATCCGATATAAGTGCGACGCACGAGTTTGCGTTGGCGCGCGAGTTCGATATAGCGCTGCTGGCTCTCCTGGATTTGCTTTTCGGTCTCGGCGAATTCCGGGGGCAGGGGCATGGCGACGATAATCGCGCCGGTGCCCACCGGGGCCGCGGCAAGAATGTACTCGGTATGGTTCCATTGGAAACGTGGATGTTCTCCGCGTAGCGCCGCTTGCAGCGGGAGGCTGTCTTTCATCTGGCTCCATGGAACCGGCAAGTCCAGGCTCGTTGCGATGTTGCTGCCTGCCAATGCCGCCACGAACCCTCCTTGCAGAGTGGCTTGGTGTTCACGCAACTCATCGAGGACGGCTGCGAAATTGCCATCTCGGAAAGCTCTCGTCACCTCCTCCGCCTGGGCGATGGACTGTGCCTCGGTGGAAACGTTCTGGGCGGCATAGTCGGAAATCAGAGAGGCCATCGCTGCGGTATCCGTCCGCACTTCTTCTACCGGCTGGGAAAACCACTTGTCGATGGAGCGGTTCATCAATCCGTAGGAAAACCAGAACAGGGCAATGACCGGCAGAAAGGACAGCAGCAGGTGGACGACAACAAGGCGGGTCCGAAACTTGGATCCCACGACGCCCATGCGCCGCTCGGCAAATAACTTGAGCAAGTTGCGCCCCAGTACTACTGAGAGGGCGACAAAGAGGAGGAAAATCAGCGCCGATAGTCCGGCAAAGAAGAGAAGTTGCTGGTTGCTGTCGGGACTGATGAATTTCAGATTGAACGATGCCTGCGAGACCAGGACGGCCAACAACAGAAACGCGGCGGCCGCCAACGCGATGACGATTTTCAGGCGGCGTGAAGTCTTGCCTTCGGGGCGGGTTGGAGTGGGCGCGGGCAAGGGTTCGCGAGGTTCATTATAGGGCGTCTAAAGGAGAAAGCCGACTGCGAACGACCAATGACCTGCGACTAACGACCCTTCGCCTGCTCCAGTGCGCTCCGCAGTGCGGCATACGCGGGCTTGGGCCGATACTGTTGATCGAATAGCAGGGCCGCTCCGCGAGTGTGTTTTGAGAACCATGGGATCCATGAATACTTGTCGGTGAAACCCCAGGTCTGGATCGCGGTGCAACCCGGGTGGGACAAGCAGGCTGAAGCAGTTTGGCGATACACGTCGGCTTGCAGCTGAAGATCAGCGGGGCTGGCGACGCCCTCGGCATCGACGGGGAGCGAAACGTCCAATTCAGTAATGTGGACTTTCAACCCCAATGCGGTCAAGCGGCCGATGTTTTCCGAAATGGAGGAGGCATCGGGGTGGAGGTTGTTGAGGTGCATCTGCAAGCCGACCCCATCGATGGGTACGCCGCGCTGGCGGAAATCTTTCACCATGGCATAGATGGCGTCTGACTTGGCATTCATGCCTTCGGCTTCGACGTCGTTGTAAAAGAGCTGAGCATCCGAATCGGCTGCGTGGGCCCAGCGAAAGCACTGTTCGATGTACGCGTAGCCTTTTCCGGCGAGGCCGATTCCGGGTTTGTCATACCAGAGAGTGCTGCGAAGTTTTCCCGTGTTGCGTCCTTCATCGAAAGCCTCGTTCACTACGTCCCAGGCAAACACTTTGCCTCGGTAATGTCCAACGACGGTCTTGATGTGCTGTTCGAGAATCCGCGACATCTGTTCCGGAGTCCGAGTCTCCTCCGTCAACCACTTGGGATTCTGTTGATGCCAGGTCAATGTGTGGCCGCGAACTTTCATCTGATGGGCGAGAGCGAACTCAACCAGTTTGTCTCCCGGCGCGAAATCAAACTTATCTGCAGCGGGATGGATGGTTTCCCACTTCATCACATCCTCTGGTTCGAGCATGTTGAACTCGCGCGCCAGAGTCGCGGCGTAGGCGGGCTCGAGAAGTTCCTGGGGACGGACGGCTGTGCCAACCAGCATGCCGGAATGCTCGGCGGCTTCTCGGAGAGTCTGGGAGGAAGCGGATCCGGCGGCGACAGTCAGACTGACGACGCACGCGATCCAAATATGCAATTT
The DNA here is from genome assembly GCA_963799305.1 of uncultured Acidobacteriota bacterium. GTDB lineage: Bacteria > Acidobacteriota > Terriglobia > Terriglobales > Acidobacteriaceae > Acidiflorens. Next base: position 1,008,810 of record CAWCWX010000015.1, read on the forward strand.
CAATTTGCAATCCTGAAAGGCTTCGATTGTTTCACACTCTCTGCCTGAGAGCCTGTGACGTTTTTCCGAACAGTCATCCTGTGCCGTCCGCAGGCGGAGACGAAGACGAGCGAAGGCTCTGCTTTCCGTGCGGCGCACGTGCGGCTCGGGACAACGATCCGTCGTCGCTCAGGATGACAGTTTTAGAATCAAGTCGCTCGCGGGCTCTCCCCCCTCACACCGAAGATCATGTACCCATGCACTCGAATCGTCCCGCGAATCGCGTGTTTCTGCCGAGAAAGCCCGCAGATGGCGTCGGTAGCTGGGTTCCTTCGTTGAGTACAAGTACTTAAGTTACTTTTTCGGAATACCGGTTGGGTTGACAATTTGTGTCAGTGCGAAAAACCCTCTGCTGATCGTGTTGGAGATCAGCGGCTTCGTGCATCCCCGAGTTCGCGGGAAACAGGAGAGATATGTCTCAACGGCTGGGTGACCTGCTCGTCAAGGAAAAGGTCATCACCCATGAGCAGTTGGAACAGGCGACCAAGCTCCAGAAAGAGGCGCATCTCCGTCTTGCGTCGGCGCTGGTGAAGTTGGGATTCCTCTCGGACGAGGATGTCACCAATTTCCTGTCTCGCCAGTACGGCGTGCCCGCCATCAATCTTTCTTATTTCGAAATTGATCCTGCTGTCGTCAAGCTCATCCCGTACGAGACCGCAAAACGCTATCAGATTTTGCCCCTGAGCCGCGTGGGCGCGTCGCTCACTATCGCGATGGTCGATCCGACTAACGTCTTCGCGATGGACGACATCAAGTTCATGACCGGCTTCAATATCGAGCCGGTGGTGGCGTCGGAAAGCTCCATCATCGAGGGCATCGACAAGGCCTACGGCACTTCGAAAGAAGAAGAGCTGGAGCAGGTGATGCAGTCGATGAACGACCTCGGCGAAGCGGCCGATGTCGAAGTGCAGGCAGAAGAACAGCAGATGGAGTTGGCCGACCTGGAACGTGCGGCCGACGAAGCGCCCATCGTGAAACTCGTCAACCTGGTGCTCACCGACGCCGTGAAGCGCGGGGCCAGCGACATTCACATGGAGCCTTACGAAAAAGAATTCCGCGTACGCTTTCGTATTGACGGCGTGCTGCAGGCGATCATGAATCCGCCGCTCAAGCTCAAGGACGCGATCACCTCCCGCCTGAAGATCATGGCGAAGCTTGACATCAGCGAAAAGCGCCTGCCGCAGGACGGCCGCATCATGCTGAAGATGCAGATCGGCGGCAAGAAAAAGCAGCTCGACTTCCGCGTCAGCACGCTGCCCACGTTGTGGGGCGAAAAGATCGTGCTCCGCTTGCTCGACAAAGAGAACCTGCGTCTCGACATGACCAAGCTCGGTTTCGAGCCGGAGTCGCTGGTCAAGTTTGAGAAGGCGATTCTCAAACCTTACGGCATGGTGCTGGTCACCGGCCCGACTGGATCGGGCAAAACCAACACGCTCTATTCCTCGATCTCGCGGCTCAACCAGGTCGACACCAACATTATGACGGCGGAAGATCCGGTCGAATTCCAGTTGGGTGGCGTCAACCAGGTGCAGATGAAGGAGCAGATCGGGTTGAACTTTGCCGCCGCTCTGCGCGCCTTCCTCCGGCAGGATCCCAACATCATTCTGGTGGGTGAAATTCGAGATTTTGAAACGGCGGAAATTGCGATCAAGGCGGCGCTCACGGGCCACCTGGTCTTGTCTACTCTGCACACCAACGGCGCGCCCGAAACCATTACGCGTCTCATGAACATGGGTATTGAGCCTTTCCTGGTGGCCACCTCGGTTCACCTGATTTGCGCCCAGCGCCTGGTGCGGAGAATTTGCAAGGACTGTGCCGAACCCTTCGACGTTCCGCCACAGACTCTTATCGAGGAAGGCTACACGCCAGAAGAAGCGAAAACCGTCCAGATCATGAAAGGCAAGGGTTGCGCGACCTGCAACAAGACCGGCTATAAGGGCCGCACTGGTTTGTATGAAGTGATGGAAGTGGACGATGAAATTCGCGAATTAGTTCTGGTGGGTGCTTCGGCGCTGGAATTGAAGAAGAAGGCGATTGAGCGCGGCATGATTACGCTGCGCCGCAGCGGGCTGATCAAAGTTGCGTCAGGCCAGACCTCGCTCGAAGAAGTGGCGCGCGAGACGATTCACTAAGACAGTAGAACGAAAAGGGAAAACAAGACTATGGCACTCTCACTTAGCGATCTGCTTCGGCGCATGCTGGAGATGTCGGGCAGCGATTTACACATCACCACCAACTCGCCACCCCAAATCCGCGTGCACGGACATCTGGTGCCGCTCGACTTGCCGCAATTAACCCCGGCGGAAACCAAGCAGCTGGCCTACAGCGTCATGACCGATTCGCAGAAGCATCGTTTCGAGGAAAACCTCGAACTCGACTTCTCCTTCGGCTTGAAAGGTCTGGCGCGCTTCCGCGCCAACGTGTTCAACCAGCGCGGCGCTTCGGCCTGCGTCTTTCGTTTGATCCCGTTCGAGATCAAGTCCTTTCATCAGCTCGGACTTCCGCCTGTCGTCAGCAAGCTGTGCGACAAGCCGCGGGGCTTGGTGCTGGTCACGGGACCCACCGGATCGGGCAAGTCGACCACACTCGCCGCCATGATCGACAAGATCAACACCGAGCGGCACGATCACATCCTCACTATCGAGGACCCGATCGAATTCGTGCACATGAATAAGAACTGCCTGGTGAACCAGCGCGAACTGCACTCGGACACGAAGTCCTTTACCGACGCGTTGCGCGCTGCGCTCCGTGAAGATCCGGACGTGGTGCTGATCGGCGAAATGCGCGATCTGGAAACCATCGAGTCAGCATTGCGCATCGCGGAGACCGGCCACCTCACGTTCGGCACGCTGCACACGAACTCGGCGTCTTCCACCATCAACCGCGTAATCGACGTGTTCCCGGCACATCAGCAGTCACAGATTCGGGCGCAGCTCTCACTGGTGCTGGAAGGCATCATGTGTCAGAGCCTGTTGCCAAAAGTTGACGGCAAGGGACGCGCCATGTGTATGGAAATATTGGTGCCGAACGCGGCCGTCCGTAACCTGATTCGCGAAGACAAGATTCACCAGATTTATTCAGCCATGCAATCTGGACAGGAAAAGTACGGAATGCAGACCTTTAACCAGTCGCTGGCCACGGCCTACTACCAGAAACAGATCACGCTGGAAGTGGCCATGGCGCGGTCCAGCAATCAGGACGAGTTAACGGAAATGATTTCCCGCGGCGCGAACCTTCTGAACCGGCCGACTACCGCGGCCAGCACGATGGCCAGAGCAGCCGCGCCGACGAAAAGATAAAACGACGATAGCAACGACAGCAGTGAGGAGAGGGAATTATGCCGGTTTTCACATTTTCAGGAAAGACCAACAACGGCGAAAGAGTCCAGGGAGAACGCGCCGCCCCGAACAAGGAATCACTGGCCTCCGCGCTGCGGCGTGAGCGTATCACGCCCGGGTCCATTCGCGAGAAGGGTAAAGAATTCTCCTTGCCCACCTTCGGGAGTGCCAAGATCAAGACCAAGGACATCGCGGTCTTCTTCCGCCAGTTCTCGGTCATGATCGATGCCGGCTTGCCACTGGTGCAGTGCCTCGAAATTCTGGCAGCCAATCAGGAGAACCCCAATTTCCAGAAAACGCTGAACGGCGTCCGTACCACCGTCGAAGGCGGTTCGACGCTCGCCAACGCCATGCGCCTGTATCCCAAGGTGTTTGACGATCTGACCACCAACATGATGGAGGCAGGCGAGACCGGCGGTATTCTCGACATCATTTTGCAGCGCCTCGCCATCTACGTGGAAAAGGCGGTCAAAATGAAGTCCGCCGTCAAGTCCGCGTTGATTTATCCCGTGGCCGTGGTCTCGATTGCGGTCATCATCGTGGGCGCCCTGTTGAAGTGGGTGGTACCCATCTTCGCGAACCTGTTTATCGGCTTGGGCGTGGCCCTGCCTCTACCCACACGGATCGTGATCGGGCTCAGTTCTTTCATTGGCCACTTCTGGTGGTTTTTTATCTTTGGTGGGGTGGGCCTCGTCTTTGGAGTGAAACAAGTCCGGAAGGACCCGCGCGGCCGCTACTATTTTGACGCCATGCTTTTGAAGCTGCCGGCGATCGGCATGTTGCTGCGCAAGATCGCCGTGGCCCGTTTTACGCGAACCCTGGGCACCCTGATTACATCCGGTGTTCCCATCCTGGAAGGCCTGGCCATTACCGCCCGTACTTCAGGCAACGCCGTGCTCGAAGAGGCCCTGATGAAAGTGCGCAAGGCGATCGAAGAAGGTCGGACTATCGTCGATCCGCTGCGCGAATGCGGCGTGTTCCCCAATATGGTGACGCAGATGATCGGCGTCGGTGAAGCCACCGGCGCGATGGACGCCATGCTCCAGAAGATTGCCGACTTCTACGAAGACGAAGTGGACGCGGCCACCAAAGACATGCTGGCGATGTTGGAGCCCTTAATCATCGGTATGCTCGGCATTTCCGTCGGCGGCATCATTATCTCGCTCTACATGCCGCTGTTCACGATGATCGGGAAACTGGCGGGATAACGTTGCGCCCCAGGCGGCGAGCTTCGAGCTACGAGCAGGCCGCGAGACACAGACTCGAAGCTCGCGGCTCGTAGCTCGCAGCGCCAGCCTTCAACGCACGAACACACGGCGAACCCATGCATTCGACCTCCGAAGAGCGGAATTGGCTAACCTGGCTGGTCAAGGTTCGGCTCCTCATTCTGACCGTCCTGCTCGCGATTGAGCTGGCGGTCATTCGCTTGACGCCGAGTCCCGTGCCCGTCCTGCCGTTTCTTACCGCGATGGCGTTGTGGTTCGCGCTCTCCTTGTTCTTCTTGTTTCTGGTCTCGGTATGGGCCGAGAGTCGCTTGCAGGCGATATTGCAGGTGTTGAGCGACCTCGTGATGGTTACCCTCATCGTTCACCTCACGGGTGGAATCGATAGTTCGCTCAATTTTCTCTATCCCCTCGTGATTATCGTCGCTTCCATGCTGCTACCGCGGGTCTGGGGTTTTCTCAGCGGCGCGCTGGCGTTCATTCTGTTCGGCTCCGTTCTTGAACTGGACTACTACGAGCTGATCCCTTCATTCGCCACGTCGCACCCCAAGCTGAAAGCGCTCCAGGTAGTGATGTTCGTCAACCTGTTTGCGTATTTTGCCATCGCTTATCTGGCCGGCCTGCTGGTAACCAAGCTGCGCCAGGCCGACGTGCAACTGAAAGACGCGAGTGGAGCCCTGGAAAATCTCCAGGCGCTGCATGAAAACATTGTGCAATCGATGAGCGGAGGAGTGGTGGCCACCGGCGCCGATGGCCGCATTACGCTGGTCAATCGCTCGGCGCAGCAGTTGCTGGAAGTGTCCGAGGCGGAATTACGCGGACGTTCAGTGACCGATCTGTTTCTTGATCCCTTGCCCCACATTGGTTCCGGACGCAGCGACGCCGAGGTCCGCTTTGCCGCAGCCAATGGATTTCGCAAGACCTTCCGGGTGATGGCCTCTGCGTTGAATGTGAGTGTGCCCGGCGAATTGGGTTTCGTTTACACCTTTGACGACCTTACTGAGATCCGCCGCCTGGAGCGCGAAATGCGCCTGCAAGACCGTCTGGCCGCGGTCGGGCGCCTGGCGGCGGCAATCGCGCACGAGATTCGCAATCCGCTCACCTCGATTGCCGGATCGGTGAGCATGTTGTCGGACGCTCCTGCGCTGACCGACGAACAGCGCAAGCTCTTGCAGATCGTCACTCGCGAATCGGACCGCCTCAATAACATCATCACCGATTTTCTGGCCTACTCCCGGGGCAAGCAGTACCGCTTCGAGCGCGTGAATCTCATCCCGCTCTTGCAGGACACGCTCACGCTGCTCGAACATCGGCTGACTGTCGAAAACTCGGGCATCCGTTTGGAGCGCGTACTGCCGGGCACCGAAGCGTGGGTACTGGCCGATGGCGACAAGCTGAAACAAGTGTTCTGGAATTTCATGGAAAATGCGATCCGCGCCATGAAAGGCGCGGACGGTACGCTCACGGCGGCGGTGGTGGAGCGCGGTCCGGATTGGGAGTTGAGTTTCACCGATACCGGGCCCGGCATCAGCCCGCAGCAAACGGAAAAAATCTTCGAACCATTCCAGTCGAACTTTGAAGGCGGCACCGGTCTCGGTCTCGCGATCGTGTACCAGATCGTCCAGGCGCACGAGGGAAAAGTCTGGGCCCGGTCCGAAGTCGGCAAAGGGACAAGTTTCGTGGTGCGCCTGCGGCGCCTGGAAGAAGGTTTGCCCGCTGCCCCGGCAGGCGGTTCGCAAGCGGGCGTCGCCGTTGTCGCCGCAGCGGCAGGAGGGGGGGCTCGTGGGTAGCATCCTGGTCTGCGACGACGAGCGTTCCATCTGCGAACTGCTCGACATCGCTCTGCGCCGCGACGGCCACAAAGTCGAAACGGTGACCGGCGGCGACGCCGCCCGGCGCAAGATCGAAAGCGCCCTCTTCGACGTGATTGTCACCGACATCAAGATGCCCAACGTCGATGGCGTCGAAGTGTTGCGTTACGCGCACCAGGTATCGCCCGAGACTGCCGTCATCCTGATGACCGCGGTCGACGATTACGAAGCGGCCGTGCAGGCGGTAAAAGCGGGGGGAGCCACCGATTACATCCGCAAGAGTCCGGGCCTGGTGGATGAAGTGAAGCTCTGCATTACGCGCGCCCTGGAAAAGGTTTCGCTCAGCCGCCAGAACTTCGCTTTACGCCGCGATGCCGCTACCCGCAATTCTCTCGACAACATTGTCGGCGTGAGTCCCACGCTGGAGAAACTCAAGCAGACCATCCGTACCGTGGCCTCCACCCAAAGCACGATCCTGGTTTACGGCGAGAGTGGTACTGGAAAAGAACTCGTTGCCCGCGCCGTGCATACCTGCTCGCCACGCGCCACCGAGGGCTTCGTCTCGGTGAACTGTGGCGCGTTTCCGGAAACGCTGCTCGAAAGCGAACTCTTCGGCTATGTCAAAGGCGCGTTCACCGGCGCCAACCAGAACAAGCGCGGACTATTCGAAGTTGCCGATCAGGGCACAATCTTCCTCGACGAAATCAGCGAGATGACCATGCCCATGCAGGTCAAATTACTGCGCGTGTTACAGGAGCGCAGTGTGCGCCCGGTAGGGGGCACGAGCGAGATTGCAGTCGACGTTCGTGTGATCGCCGCCACCAACCGCGATCTGGACAAGCAGGTAGCCGATGGCACCTTCCGCGAGGACCTCTACTACCGGCTGAGTGTGATTCCGATTCGCGTCCCCGGACTGCGCGAACGCCGCGAAGACATTCCTCTTCTCACCAACCACTTCTTGAAGAAGTACGCCCCGGCCGCGGGCAAGAGCATCCATAGCGTGGAAAAAGCGTCGCTCGACGCCCTCTGCGGCTACGACTGGCCCGGCAACGTTCGCCAGCTGGAAAACACTATCGAACGCGCCGTCGCCCTGGAATCGGGCGGCGAGTTACGCGTTGAGCTACCCGCCGAACGTCCCAAAGCCCGAGCCGTGGCGGCTGGCTCCGAAACGCCCTTTTCCATCCCGGCGGGCTCGGTGCTCCCGGAAGGCGTCAATATGGAACATTATGTCGCTCAGGTCGAGCGCTCCCTGCTTCAAGCTGCTCTCGGACAGACAAACGGTGTCCAGGTCCGCGCCGCTGATGTGTTGGGTATCTCCTACCGTTCCTTCCGCCACCTGATGAAGAAGTACGAACTGTAACCCCAGTAACCAGCGCTTCCGGGTTGTTACCTTTGCTCTTGACTGTCCGCAGCTTCGGAATATACTCAAACGTCAAAATCGATTTCACGAATTCCGGCTTGAGGGGGCGCGGAATTCGGAGGAGAAATCATGCTGGCTCGGCAGCGTGAACTGGCCCTCTTGTCTGACTGTTGCGCGGTTCTGGTCCCTGGTCATCCCCGCCTGGCGTGCGATTCCATTTCTGTTCCGGAGAATCCCCGTGTCTTTCCTTCGTAAGTTATTGAATGCACTATCGTTATCATCGATCTTGTTGATTCTTGTCCCCGCTTCGGCGGCTGCCGGATTCCAGCCAGTCTCCCCCGACGAAATCAAAATGACGAGCGAGCCGCAAGCTCCCGGCGCGTCCGCGATCATCCTGTTCCGGGAGGTGGACCGGGACGACAATGGTCACACCAGTCATGAAGACACTTACATTCGCATCAAGATTCTGACTGAAGAGGGACGCAAATACGCCGACGTCGAGATTCCCTTCGTCAAGGAGAACGAAAGCATCATCAACGTTCGAGCCCGCTCGATCAAGGCCGACGGCTCCATTGTGAACTTCGACGGAAAAGTCTTCGAAAAGACGATTGTCAAAGCGAAGGGTCTCAAGTATCTGGCAAAAACCTTCACTCTTCCCGATGTTCAAGTAGGAGGGATCATCGAGTATTCCTACACGGACGATTTCAAAGAACTTGCTCTTTTCGACTCGCATTGGATCCTGAACGACGAGCTCTTCACTAGTAAGGCCCAGTTCTCGCTCAAGCCCTTTGCCGGCAACTTTGACAACCCCTGGCGGCTGCGCTGGACGTGGCAGGGCCTGCCCCCCGGCGCGCAGCCCAAAGAGGCTCCAGACCACGTCGTCCATATGGAGGCCAGCAACATCCCGGCGTTTCAAACCGAAGACTTCATGCCTCCCGAAAACGAGATGAAGTCACGAGTGGACTTCATTTACGAAGACGAAATCTCCGAAACCCAGCCCGACAAGTTCTGGAGGAAGCTCGGGAAAAGGCGCAACGACTATCTGGAGAGTTTTATTGGAAAACGCAAAGCGATGGAAACAGCCGTCGCTCAGATCGTTTCGCCCAACGATCCGCCAGAGGTAAAGCTGCGAAAAATCTATGATCGCGTGCAGACGATCAGAAACACATCCTACGAGCTTCAAAAAACGGAACAGGAAGAAAAGCGCGCGAAAGAGAAGTCCGTGGACAATGTCGAGGAACTCTGGAAACGGGGTTATGGGGATGGCGGACAAATCACCTGGTTGTTTCTTGCCCTGGCGCGAGCTGCCGGCTTCGAAGCGTATGGCTGCTGGGTCTCCGACCGCAGCCACTACTTTTTCGTCCCCCAGACCATGGAAGCCCAGAAGTTGAACTCCAATGTCGTCCTCGTCAAGCTGAACGGAAAAGATGCTTATTTCGATCCGGGAGCTGCGTTTACTCCCTTCGGCATGTTGATGTGGTCCGAAACTGGCACCCGGGGGTTGCGATTGGATAAGGACGGCGGTGCCTGGATCGAAACTACCGTGCCGCCAAGTTCGGAATCAAGAATTGATCGCAAGGCGGCTCTGAAACTGAGCGACTCGGGCGATTTAGAAGGAAAGCTGACCATCAGCTACACCGGGTTGGAAGCCATGGGTAAGCGGCTCGAGAACCGCCACTCCGATGAAGTGGAACGGAAGAAGTTTCTTGAGGACCTCTTGAAAGAGCAAATCCCCGCCGCGGCCGAAGTGGACTTAACCAATAAACCCGATTGGAGTAGTTCGGAGACCCCTTTGGTCGCTGAATTTAGCCTGAAAATTCCAGGCTGGGCGTCGAGCGCTGGCAAACGCGCTCTTGTGCCCGTCGGAATTTTTACCGCCACCGAGAAACGAGTCTTCGAACATGCCAACCGTGTTCATCCTATCTACTTTGAATATCCTTACTCGAAGGTCGACGACGTGACCATTGACCTTCCGGAGGGATGGCGGACCAGCAGTCTGCCGGCGGCGCAGAATAACGACGCTCATGTTATCGCCTACGATTTCAAGGTCGAAGACAACAAGGGATCGCTGCACATGGCGCGGAAATTGAGCATCGATGTTCTGCTCATGGATCCAAAATATTATTCTGCGCTGCGCAACTTTTTCCAGTTAGTGCGGACCGGAGATGATGAACAAATTGTGTTACAGCCGGGTACCGCGAGCGCGAGCAATTAGCTGGCAGGGACGGTTTTTTGCCGACGGGGGAGATTAAGTACCGCGGGAGGCGTTGTGCAGCCGGGAAAATCCATGCCAGTAACTAGGAACTTTTGCTCTATTTGTGTAGGGAAAGCACTTCTCGGAATTTTTGGAGTGACGCTTCTTGCACTGGCCCTCGCGCCGCAGGCCGCGGCCGGTGACGCTCCGCAGTGGATGCGAAGCCTGGTGGGGGTTTCGTTGCCTGCCTACGACGAGAAAACGGATGCCGTGTTGTTGTATTCCGAAACCGATGTAACCGTTCTATCGGTGGACAAAATAAGGACGCACGTCCGTGAGGCATATAAGATTTTGCGGCCGCAGGGACGCGATCACGGTACCGTATCTGTCTTCTTCAATCCCACCCGCAAAATCAAGAGTCTGCATGGATGGTGCATTCCGGCGCAGGGCAAGGACTATGAAGTGAAAGACAAGGACGCCATCGATGTCGCCCCTTCGGCGGACGGCGGCGAACTGGTCGACGACGTGAAGTACCGTCTACTGCGAATTCCCGCGCCCGACCCGGGAAACATCGTGGGTTACGAATATGAAGTGGAGGAGCAGCCTTTCTTTTTGCAGGACAATTGGGGTTTCCAGGAGCCGGATCCGGTGCGGGAGAGTCACTATTCGCTGGAGGTTCCCGCAGGCTGGGAATACAAGGCGACCTGGCTTTCCTATCCCGAGGTGAAGGCGACTGAAGCGGGCGGCAACCAGTCGCAGTGGGTGGTCAACGACGTGAAAGCGATACGCTCGGAACCGGATATGCCACCGTGGAGAGGCGTGGCCGGACAGATGATCGTGTCATTTTTCCCGGCAGGGGGAACGTCAAAAAAGAATGAGTTTGTGAGTTGGGACAGCATGGGAAGTTGGTACGGAACTCTGCTGGGCGGACGGATGGATGCCTCCGACGCGATTAAACAGCAAGTCACCGCTCTTACCGCGGCCAAGACCTCGACCCTGGCCAAGATGCAAGCCATCGCCGGGTTTGTGCAGCACGACATTCGCTACGTCGCCATCGAACTAGGTATTGGAGGATACCAGCCGCATGCCGCAGCCGAGGTATTCAGCCATCGCTATGGGGATTGCAAGGACAAAGCGACGCTGATGCGCACGATGCTGCGCGAGATCGGTGTGGACTCCTTTCAGGTTCTGATCAATGTGAGCCGCGGTGTTGTGACTCGAGAGGCGCCGGCTCACAACGGATTTAATCACGCCATTCTTGCCATCAAGTTACCCGATGACATCAAGGATTCATCGCTGATCGCAGTGGCCCAGGATCCGAAGTTGGGGAAGATTCTGTTTTTCGATCCCACCAATGAGTTGACGCCCTTCGGCCAGATTGGCGGATACCTGCAAGCGAATTACGGCTTGCTCATAGAACCGCAGGGCGGCGAGCTGGTCGAGTTGCCCCAACAGCCCTCGGCCATGAACAGTATCGAGCGCACCGCGAAGCTGACGCTGGACGCGAACGGCATGTTAAAAGGCGACGTGCAGGAAGTGCGCCTCGGAGACCGGGCCTGGGACGAGCGGTGGCGACAACGCAGGGTGACTACAAACACCGATCGCATCAAGCCGATTGAAAGCCTTCTGGCCGGATCACTGTCGAGCTTTCAAATCGTGCACGCCAGTCTCGTGAATCTCGATCATACGGATCAACCTTTCGGTTTCAACTACACTTTCCAGTCCGATAACTACGCAAAGAACGCGGGGGATCTGCTGCTGGTGCGCCCGCGAGTGTTGGGCAGCAAGTCGTCCGGGATACTGGAGACCAAAGAACCGAGAGAGTTTCCCATCGAATTCGAAGGGCCGTCGCGGGATACCGATAGTTTCGATATCACCCTGCCGCCCGGCTACGAGGTGGACGAACTGCCGCCGCCGACGGATGCGGACTTCAGTTTTGGCAGTTATCACAGCAAGATCGAAGCCAATGGCCACGTCTTGCACTACAGCCGCGCCCTGGAAATCAAAGAGCTCAGCGTTCCTGTGAGCAAGGCGGACGAACTGAAAAAGTTCTACCGCATGATCTCTAGCGACGAAAGGAATACAGCCGTTCTGAAAGCGGTAGCGCCCGGCAAATAGGGGGACCGTTCGCCTACTTCGATTCTCCAGCCGTCAGGTTCACGCGTACGGTATGTCCGCTCGCAGTCCATGGAATCCCTGAGACCGAGACAGCGCCAGCCTCCTGGGTCCAGGATGAGATCGCTTTGCCATCGAGCTCCACACCTGAGGGTTGACTCGCCACACCATAGATCGATACCTGCAAATCTTTAAACCACGGTTGGTACGGTCCCTGCGGCGCGGAAATATCCACCTGGACCGATTCTGGCGAGGCGTTGCAAGTGAAGTGCGCCCGCATGGTATCGCCGTGCTGGTAGGCCAGCGTATTGCCATCGTCCATGTAGAGATCGCCGCCACATTGCGGGCCGGGATAAACGCGCAGTTCGAGTGGTCCCTGGGGAATTTCTCCGACATACTGTATGACTGGTTGCTCGGGCAAGATCGCACCGGCGCGCACGTAGACGGGCAACGTGTCGAGCGGGGGATTGACACTGATTTTGCCGCCACCTTCGACTCGGTTGCCGGTCCAGTAGTCGTACCAGTCGCCCTTGGGCAAAATGACAGAGTAGGGGTCGAGATAAGGCCATACCTTGGGTGCAACCAGCAGGCTGCCGCCGAACATGTATTCCTCTCCATTGGTGGCTAGCGCTTCATCGTCGGGAAATTCAACGAACATGGGACGCATCAGCGGCACTCCAGTACGGGTGCTTTCCTCCATGCTGGTGTAGATGTAGGGCAGAAGGCGATAGCGGGTTTCGATGTAACGCTTTCGGATCGCTTCATGTTCCGGCCCATCCACCCACGGTTCGCGGAAGCGTGTCCCCTTGTTCGCATGGTTGCGATAGATCGGATTGAACGCTCCCAACTCCATCCAGCGCGTCAGCAATTCCGGAGTAGGACTGCCGTTGAAGCCCCCGATATCGGCGCCGATGAAGGCGTAGCCCGAAACCCCGAGGTTCGCCATCTGCGGAATCGAGAGCCGCATGTGATTCCAGGTAGCGCTGTTGTCTCCGGTCCAGGTCGCGGCATACCGTTCGGTTCCGGCGTAAGCGGCGCGCGTCAGCACAAAGGGCCGCAGGTTCGGTTGCAGCTTCAGCATCCCGTCATACGTGGCGCGGACATTCTCCATGCCGAACACGTTGTGGATTTCGCGATGGTCTGTCTTGCGGCCTTCGACACTATGCACGGTGTCGAGTGGGCGCCGTCTTCGAGGGAACAAACACGGACGGTTCGTCCATGTCGTTCCAGAACCCGCGAATCCCCATCTTGACGAAATCGGTGTACAACGTGCCCCACCACTCGCGCACTTCTTTGCGCGTGAAGTCCGGAAACACGCTGTCGCCCGGCCACACAGGCCCGACATATTCTGATCCATCGGGATTCTTGATGAAATAGTCATGCTTCGCGCCCTCGTCATACGGTCGATAGCCGGGCAGCCGGGCGATATGGAGGTCAGTAATCGTAATCAGCTTGAACCCCTCCGCATCGAGATCCTTGATCATCTTCTCGATCGTCGGAAAGCGCTCTCGATTCACGGTAAACGGACGGTTGTCCTGTTGGTAATCGATGTCGAGATAAATAACGTCGGCAGGAATTTTACGCTTGCGGAATTCTGCCGCAATGTCCTCCACCTGCGACTCGGGATAATAGCTGTAACGGCACTGCTGATACCCCAACGCAAACAGCGGAGGCAGCGGAGTGCGTCCCACTAGTTGCGTGAACTGCTCGATCACATGCTTCGGAGTTGGCCCGTAAAAGAAGTAGTAGTCGAGCGCGCCTCCTTCTGAGCCGAAGGAGTAGCGGTCGCGAGCTTCCTTGCCGAAATCGAACCAGCTGCGATAGGTGTTATCAAGAAACAGTCCATAGGTCGTACCCTTCCGCATGGCCAGAAAAAAGGGAATGGTCTTATAAAGCGGGTCGGTGGATTCCTGCCAGCCGAACGCGTCGGTATTCCAGTTCGTGAAAGCAATGTCGCGATGGTCAAGCGGGCCAGTCTTATCGCCCAATCCGAAGTAGTGTTCGTCGTCGGGCATCGTTTCTGAGACACGAAATTCGGAGCCATTAAATGCCGCCGGATAAGCAGCGTTCTCCTGTGAGAGGACCTTGCCAGCTCTGTCGAGGACTGTGATACGAAGCGGAGATTTGTCGACCCGCACCAGCAGCGAGTCTGTACGCAACTCAACCCCAGATGCCTTCTTAGAAACTTCAAAGTTGATCTGCGCTGGGAAAGCGCCTGGCAGCACCGCAAAAGAGCGATCCGGCGGCAGCTTTCCGCCCGGTCCGTAGGTGACGCGAACCACGTCAGGCGCCACGGCCGTGATCCGTACTTTGCCGCGCTGGGCGGTTATTTCTACTTGGTTGCCACGTTCCTCAACGCGGATGAGATCGCCGAGGGTCTGCCATCCAGGTTCGGCAAGGAGTCTCTGAGTAAGCAGCACACTAACCATCAGGACCACTCGTTTTAAAACCCGCATTGTCACCTCTCGAGATGAACGGATGTGGAGGGATCTTGGTCGGGGCGCGCGGATTTGAACCGCGGACCCCCTGCGCCCAAGGCAGGTGCGCTACCAGGCTGCGCTACGCCCCGACAAGACTAGCAGAATTGATTCTAAAGCACTTTCCAATGCCGTTACTACCGCGAACCCTGATTTTTTTCCTCAACCGTGCACTTACCGTGCACTTATGAGCCTATTGCATGGTCACCGTGCATTTTTGATCGCCTGCTTCTTGAGCAGGCATCTCATTCGCACGGCGGTTGAGCTTCTCCAGAGCCTCGCGCTTCATCTGCAGTTTCATCTGCGAATACTTCTTGAAGACTTGCGCGTCTCCCTGGCGAAGCATTTGCGTGACCCACTCGTCCGCGACCCCTCCGGCACTGAGCCGGGTGGCATAGGTCGAGCGCAGATCGTAAATGCGAAAATATGATACCTGGGCGCGCCGCAAGGCCGCCTCCCAGGTGGTTTTCAGAGTCCGCTGATATCCGCTCGGGTTCTTATCGCTCGGAAACAGATACGGACTGCAGGGTGAGAGTCGCATCTGATCCCGGAACGCTTCGAGCGCCAGCGGCGTCAACGGCACTTCGGCCACTCCGTTCGGAGTCTTCGAATCCGGAATCCAGACCATCGCGTTCGCGAGATCCAGATGCTCTTTTTTCATCGGCATCAGTTCCTTGTAAACGCGCAACCCCGTCTCGGTAATGATCCTGACGATATTGCGCAAATATTCCGGAGCATGAGCTTCGATTGTCCTTTGTTCCGACCAGGTCACGTAGTGCGGCCGGAACAGGCCTTTCACCCTGACCGGAAACTCCACTCCCGCGCAGGGATTGGCGGGAAGCAGCTTTTTCCGGACAGCAACGTTCAACATCCGGCGGAGCACCCGAAATTCCTGGTGCACCGTGCTCGACTTCAGGATTCCCTTTTCCCGGTAACCGTGAGCCAGTTTTACCCGAACCCGTTGCCGAAGACGCCGTCGAAGATAGTCTTCGATGGCGTCGGGCGTGATCTCCACCATTCGTTTGCCCGGGAATGCGGCTTTCAGATGGTTGGCACATCGCAGGTTTGCCTCGTGCGTCTTCTGGGCCCGTATCGGTGGTCTCGAATAGTTCTCGAGAAAAGAATCCACCCATTCTTCGAAATCGAGACCCTCTCCTTTTCGAATCACTTCTAATAAGTTGCCGTCTCTCGCTTGCAGGCGTTCGCGCAGCTTCCGGTTCGCCTCGTCCCAGTCCTCGGTTTGTGCGGACTCCCTACAATATTTTCCGCTTCGATCCCGGTACCGAATCCAGAGAACCTTGCCGTCATTGCGAGAGTAGACAACCCCGTCTTGCCTTCGTGATTTAGACATTCACCATCTCCTGTCGAAAGGAAGCGCGAAACGGCTCGAGATCCGATTTGAGAAACCGGATATTTCGACCCATAACGCGGAGATGGGGAATCTGCTTTCGTTCCACCCAAAGATACACAGTCTGCGGACTCACTCCAAGAAATTTCGCCGCTTCTTTCACGCTCATCGGAGGATCGAGACTCTGTTCGGCTTGTGGTGCTCGTGGGGTAGCGACGATTGCAAGCTGTGAAGGTTGGCTGGCTGCCATGGTTTACTCCGGTCCTTCGGCGGGATGTGTTTCCTCGACACGTTTTTACAGCGAGGCTATTTTTCGGGCAAAGCCAGCGAGAACCGCCGAGGCGCACCCTTGACACAGTGGTGAAAGCAAGCCGATTTGACCGACATCCTGTCCGGGGTTAGGTTCCGGTTGCTCGGGACGGAAGAACTGTCTTGGGCATGGGAGTCACAGGTGTTTTCATCGCTGGGACAAGTTGCTGAGGCACTTCGTGCCACCGGCTATATTGCCGATTCAATAGCAACCACAACCGTTTATTTGGCAACAGAGCTTCATAAGCCGGTGTTGTTGGAAGGTCCGGCTGGAAGCGGCAAAACACAACTCGCCTATGCGGTCGCCGAGGCGGCAAATACACGGGTGGAACGTCTCCAGTGTTACGAAGGAATCAACGAAGAAAAGGCCATCGGAAAGTTTGATGAGCTGCTGCAAAGGCTTTGCGTCGAATTGAGGTCCAAGTCCGCCAATGTTGATTGGGAATCCCTGAGAGCGGAGTTGCACAGCAAGGAGTTCTTCGGCGCCGGGCCGCTTCTGCGGGCGTTGCAGTGCGAAAGGCCTTGTGTCCTGCTGATTGACGAACTGGACAAGGTGGACCACGCATTTGAAGCCATGCTGCTCGAACTATTGAGCGCTTGGCAACTCACCGTCCCGAAATTGGGCACGGTGACTGCTACAAGCATTCCGTTTGTTGTCCTCACTTCCAACGAGGAGAGACGTATCGGTGATCCTCTTCGTCGCCGCAGTTTCTATCTGCGTGTTGAGCATCCGACAGCAGAACGTGAGGCCGAAATTGTGCGGTTAAGAACGCCCCATTCCAGCCACCAATTTCATGCCGGCATGGCCGGGCTTGCCAAGTCCCTTCGCGGCTGGAGCCTGGAAAAGCCACCGTCGATCTCCGAGATTCTCGATCTGGCGCAGGCATTGCAGGTGCTTGGTCAGGAGCGCGTGACGGCGGAAATGCGTGACCTTCTGTTGCCCATTCTGGCGAAGACCGAGGCTGATCGCCGCAAGCTGTGTTTGCGAGACGGATTTGCCAGCCTTGTTCACGATGCCCAGCTGTATGCACGAGAAGCCCTTCAGGAAATCGCATGAGGAAATCGTTATACGCCGGGGTGTTTGCATTCAGTGTTCTGATCTGCAAGGCGCAATCGTCAAGCATGTCTACCCTCGGCGAGGCCGACTACTACGTGGCCGAATACGCGCAGCACTACCGGCTCCCGATTGCTTTTGTGCGCGCTGTTGTCGCGCAGGAGTCTGGCTGGCGTGCTTGTGCGATCTCCAGCAAGGGTGCAGCAGGTCTCATGCAACTGATGCCTCAAACTGCCGCAGGTCTGGGAGTGCGAGACCGCTGCAATCTCAAAGAGAACATCTCGGGCGGGGTGCGATACCTTGCCTGGCTCAGCCAGAAATTTCATGGAGACCTCAGATTGGCGTCAGCGGCCTATCTGGCGGGCGAAGCCATAATCGAGCGGCGAGGGCTTCTCTATCGGAATCAGGAAGTTGTGAGATATGTCTCCCAGATACGCGAAAGATGTGAACGACAGCTGCATGTAACGGGGAGCACGCCGTGAGGAGCACACCAATCCGATGAACAAATGCTGGCTTTTTCTCTATCTGATAGCGCTGACTTATAGTTTCGCCCAGGCGAGCAAGCCTCAAGCCATTCCAGAAGCACGGATCGTGCGACTGACTCTGGATCCCCAAAGTGTGACTGTCCTGCACTTGCGGCCGGGGTACATCAGCTGCGTGCGATTGCCGGAGGACGTGAGTACCGTAGTCCTGGGAAATCCCAGCGCCTTCAAGGCGGAGCACTCCGATGCGGAGCCTCGGCTGGTGTCTCTCAAGCCAACTACCCCGACTCCCACTGAAACCAACGCGCTAATCACAACCAAGACTGGGCGTGAGGTGGCCCTTCACCTGGTCAGCAGTGGGTCTGCGAACAATGCTGGACCAGTGGACTTTATCCTCGAATACGACCGTCCGCGGAGTTTTCTGATCGAAGCGGCAGGCTCCAGCGTGATCGTTAGCCGAACCGAGAGCGTCGCTCCGCAGCAAGCCTCTGGCACGGTACTCGAATCGGCACCCATTCGGTCGAACCTTACGCTCTTAAAGCAGCAATCGTTTCGTAAACCTCACTGGTTAGGAAAGCAACTGCGAGTGGCTGTCGGAGCCATCACCGAGAGCGATCAACAAATGGTCGTCGCTTTCTCCGTTCTGAATGCCTCCAACAGGACGATTGAAGTTCTGCCACCGCAAATACAACTGACGGGGATATCGAAGAAGGGGCACGGGAAGCCGGTCAAAGCGCAGCCCTTGCCAATCACAGACTACGCCATCACTGTTTGTCGACTGCGGCCAGGAGCCAGAGCCGACGCAATCGTGACGTTTGAACGTCCCTCGTTCAAAGAATCGAGCGAGCAAATGTTCCTTCAGATCGCCCAGGCGGAAGAGGTAGATAGACCGGTCCTGGCGCCAATCGCTTTTGTGGCACCGGTTGGAGGTGAACGATGATTCACGGAAACGGAAGCAATCCAGGTTCAGCGAGCGTTGCGGAAGTGACGCCCGATACGTCGTCAACTTCAGCGGCACAAGACAATGCGGGTGTTCCGCAGGATCTAGCGACACGGGGCAGACAACGCGCCAAGCAACAACTTCAGCAGAACAGATTTGTGATCATCGGCGCGGGAGCACTCGTGGTCGCGCTACTGGTATTCGTCGCGGTCTCAATGCCTCGCGGGAAACCAGCGAAGACCACGAAAGGCATAATGGCTCCCAATCTCGGCGCAATCCAGCCGAACGACGCGTCGCATCCTGAAAGGAGCCTTCTGCCAATTACCGATTCCGGCAGACCAACAGCCGAGGAAACACACCCAGGAGTACTTGGCGAAGATGACCTGCAGCGGACAGCTACCAGGAAACCGACTCCATCGAGACCTCTTGCTTCGCCCCAGACCGCGCCGGGTAATTCGTTGGCCTCGATACCGCCATTTCCAGAGCAGTGGCAACCTCCCCCGTACAAGTCGGGTGGTGACGGGTACACGCAGACTGCGGATGTGAACAAAGCGGAGCACCAAGCTCTGGAAGCTTCTTCCATGGTGTACGCGCGCGACGTCCACTCCACTCAAGGGAGTTCGGCGCACCAAGGCGCATCGGAAAACCGCGAACCTGAGATGGATCTGGGACTGGCCACAGGCTCAAGGCTCCGAGCGCGGCTGGAAGCGGCAGTGAGCACGGCGGTGCGAATGCCGGTCCTGGCCGTCATTGAGTACAACTATGAGCGCGGCGGAGAAATCATCGTCCCCGCGGGAGCGAAGGCAGTGGGCCATGTCCAGCAAGCTGACCGCTCGGGATACATGACGATCCAATTCGATTCCCTGATGATGCCGGATGGTACCTCGGTTCCAATTCAGGGAGTTGCAACAGACCTCAATCTTCGGCCACCCAAGGGAAAGGTTGAAGGAAAGAACACGGGCAAGAACGTGCTGCTTCGATCCTTGTCCGGGATTGGCCAAGTAGGCGCGCTACTCGTCGGCCGTGGAAATCTGAACCAGCCCTTGAGCGAAAGCGACATGTTGCGCGAGCGCGTCAGCAACAATATCGGCGAAGCATCAGACGAACAGGTATCGAGACTTGTTCTGACGGAGCATGTCGTCGTCACGATCCCTGCGGATACTTCGATCTACGTTGTACTCGAACACCCTGCCAGGTCGAGCAACACTGCGGCCAGCCCTTCTTCAAGCGATTCGCGCCCAGAGAATTCGGCGGGCGTAGATGAATTGCGTCAGCTGCTGCAACTGCAGCGCGAACTCCAGCCAACCAAGACCGATCAGTAGAGTGTGATCGAGCGGTGCCTTTCGACAGTTTCTCAATTGCACATTGTCCCGACAAATATTCATCTCACTATCGGGAGCAGGAGGGGTACTTGGCTAGGAGTTGTGTGCCGATGCCTAGCTCATGCACTTTCTTGTCAGATGCGCGAGATTCCAACCCATTTTCATTTCATTGATCCCTGTTTCCGTGAGCTGAAATCGCAGGCTACGCAGCAACCGAGGCGGTAGGCAGCGCTCCCGGAACATGCTGGCCAGCGTCCTACCCGCCATTGCGCAGCCTTGACTCCTAAAATCCCACAGAAAACGGCGCTCTCTCCTCTTGTGTCGATTTGCCCGAGATTACGACCCGACTTAGTGTTCCGGAACCGACGACGCGAACCCAGTCAACCAATCGCGGCGTGAGAGGAGTGCTATGCAATTTCTTTACGAAGGAGACTTGCGACACCGAACCGCTTTTGCCGGCCTGCTGGCGATAGCTCTGCTTCAAGTGTTGCCTATTTGTTATGCGCAGAATCTCGGTGGAGCGCCAGCAACTGGTCAGGCAGTTCAAGGACAAACCGCAGCGCAGCCCGAGGGCACAGTACTCAACCTTGTGAACTGGATCGGTAATGTGATCGCGCCGGTTGGCGCGGCGCTGGCCGTCGTCATGGCAGTTGTCTCGTATTCACAGGGGCGCGGTGTGATGCGTTGGTCGGTGACCGCCGGTGGTCTGCTCGTGATCTCAGGCCTCACTCGTCTCATTGAATTTTGGATCCAGAACGGTACGGGCGGCGTGCAGTAGCAAGGACAGCTCCATGACACTGCCTCAGATCATCGTCGACTTGATGAAGCTGCTCTTCGACCTGGCTGCGCCATCCGCGATTTGCGCTTTGGTCCTCGCGGGGATCGCGTTGCGCCGGGAAGGGGGAACGAACTTTGTCGCCGGTGGAAACTTTCCCAGGTGGATGCTGTGGTCGGTCATTTTTCTTACGTTGCCACAGATCGTGTCGTGGATGGCCGCTCAAGGCATCGTGTTGCCGCCGCAAGGAGGAAACATCAGCAGCGCGTGGGTCAACGGAGTGGAAACGAGCTTCAACCACTTTGTTACCGACGTTGTAGTTGGCCGGCTGGTCCCGGTCCTCGCCGCTTTCTTCGTACTGAAGGCAGCACTCGATGCAGCGCAGGGACAAAACTTCTTGGGTTCGGTCGTGACCGCGATCTTCCTTCTCGCGGCGTCGAGCACAGTGCAGTTGATGCGGACGTGGAATAGCGGCACCGAGTTTGCGATGACAGACATGCTCGGCTCAATCTGGACTTTTCTCGCGGGTACCATCCTGCCGGAAGCAGCGGGACTAGCGGTCGTAGGGGCCATCCTCAACTATGCGCGTCATCGGCCGTTCATGCCTCTGGTGGGGTCGGGTTTGGCATTTCTGAGTGTTTCGGCTCTTTGGAAGCTCGTGCAAGCGATGGCAGCGTGAAGAGACGGAGGTAACGATGTCGTTCGACGGCGGGATGCTCCATCTGACGAACTGGGCCGGCAACGTCATCATGCCGACTCTGGCTGGATTGTTCGGTGCTGCCGCCATTTACCGCTTTGGCAAGGCTCAGCCCTGGCAGCATCTTGCCTGGGCAGGCATGACGTCACTCATGTGTTCGGGTTTGCTCAGAGCGCTTGAAGGCTTCAGCAACCAGGCTGGCTGGAATGACCCAGACCGTTTCTGGCTGGCCCTTCTCACGCTGGTGAACTGGGTTGGGAACGTGCTGCTGCCCGTCTACGGAGCCCTTCAGGTGGTGTTGAGCGTCGTGCACTTCTCTGGGCTGCTGGAACGAATGACCATCGGAGAAGCCTGGGTTCGGAATCTTGTTACCGCAATGTGTTGTTTCGGCTTGTCCGGTTTGCTCCGGCTCGCCGAATTTTGGGTGCAAAACGGGACTGCCGGGGTGCGTTAGAGAAATGGAGACGAGGAATGCCGCTGAACGTGACGCCAGTAAATCGCAACCTGCAGACGCGCGTGACCTTCATGCTTCTGGAATTTGAAGACTTATTCGTCGTGCTCGGCATTGCAGCAGTGACAAACGTTGTCGGGCACTTCGTCTCGGGTGAGATCGCTGGTTTGCCTATGAGCATCGTTGTGCAATATGGCGTGCCGCTTTCCATCGTTCCGTTGTTGATGTTGTTCAAGTACGGAAGGCCCCGTGGGTACATTCGGGACCTTGCTCTGTGGTACGTGAAACCACGCGCCTACTGTGCCACTTCGAGAGATCACGAACTCAGTGTCGCTTATATCAAGGAGGAATCGCAGTGCCAATGACGCTCGATCAGTGGGAAAGGGCCGTTCGCGAGCCCGCACTGTGCGAACAACTGCCCATCCGTGATTACCTCGACGGCGTGGTCGTGCGAACCAACGGCAGCTTTGTTGCGGGCTATGAGTTGAGAGGCCTCACTTCTTACTTCGCTACCGATGAAGGACGGAACCGCGGAAAGCTCATGCTTGAAGCTCTCCTGCGGTCGATCCCAGAGCAAAGCATGCGAGTGCAGTTCCGCTACGAAGTAGTGGAAGATCTTGGCGGTTTGCTCAATCAGTACGTTTCCAACCTCCGGTCTACACATCTGGAAACGTGTGAGCTCGATGATCTGCGGGTTGAGAGATGGAGGGCCAAAGAGGCCGCCAGCCACTATCGGCGACCGCTTCTGCACGTGTATTTCATCTGGGACCCGGTCGTTCATCGCCGACTTGTGGGCAAACCGTTGAAACCGACCGGAGATTTGTTCAGCCTGTCAGCTCGCAAATGCATCGAGCGGACGCGGCAGGAACACGAGGACCTCATGGCGGAGTTCGAGAGCCTTCTTCAAGGCGTGGAGACGGCGCTTCAAGCAGCGGAACTCGGCGCCAGAAGGTTCAGCGATGACGAGTTGTTCATCGAAGCAAAACGAGCGCTCAATCCCCTGAGAGCGGACGAATTGCCATATCGGAGAGAGGGTCATCTGGAATTCCGCAGCGCACGCGAGCAGATTGCGGATGTAAGTATCCTGGACGAGACCGACAACTACATCAACATTGACGGCATTCTTTACACATTCGTCACCCTGAAAGAGTTGCCGGATGCAACCTTTCCCGGAACCCTCCGGGAGCTGACCGCCCTGGATTTTCCCATCGTCGTCAATGCCCAATTGACGATTCCTGATCAAGCGAAAGTCCTGAAAGCTTACAAGAGCCGTTTGCGGAAGATGCAGGCCGCCCAGCGGGACACGCATGGCGGTCTGAAGGTTAACGTCGAGGCCCAAGTTGCTGAAGGACAGTTGTTCAAGGTGCAACAAGACATCATTTCCAGCTCCGTCAAGACGGCCCGCCTGAGCCTCGTAATTGGCGCACGAACGTCACAGCCCGCCGTGACCGTTTCCGAACTGGAGCAAGCAGAACGGACTATTGAAAATCGGAGGCAGCAGCTCTTATACGCCATCGCGCGGATGAATGGCGCCAAGGCCGTCGCAGAGACATTGGCAAAGAGGCGGCTCTTCTTCAGTTCACTGCCCGCGATGGGCGAAGCCGACAAGCGCGACCAAGACCTTCTGACCACGAATGCCGCGGATCTTGCTGCCGGTCGAGATGCCCTGGCAAGGAACTCCGCGATCCCCATTATTTCTTGTCGAAACGCCTTACCGCCAACTCATTCCGTTCTCGTTGTTCGATGCATCTTTGAGTGACGCCAACATGCTGGTGATGGCGAAAAGCGGTGGTGGAAAGACGTTCATGGTGCAGCAATTCCTGCTGATGGCCGCCCGCGATAATCCGCTGATCTCGATCATCGAACGCGGCGACTCCTATCGCCCTCTGGTTGACCTCATGGGTGGGAGGATGATCGCGATGTCGCTCGACACCGACCAAACGATCAATCCCTGGGACATAGCTGAAGGCCAACGGGAGCCCAGCAAGGATCAAGTAGCTTTCTTGAAAAACTTGACGCGCCATATGTTGGGCGACGGCGGCGCTCAAGACACGGAACTGCTCGACAACCTGATTACCGAAGCGATTCTGCGGACTTATAAGCGGGCGGCCATTCGCCCCTCGAACCCAATCCCCACATTCTCGGATCTCCGCGACGAATTGGCGCAGTGGCGGGACGAGGAAAAGAGCCAGAGGGTGACGGATGAAGCGCAGCTTGCAGCCATCAAGCTCCGCAGTTGGACCGGCGAGAAGGGCGTGTATTCGAAACTGTTTGATCGGCCAACAACTATTTCGCTCGACAATCCGTGGCTGTTCTTCAACGTGGAGCAACTCAGTGATGATCCCCGCCTGGAGACGGCCATGAGCTTGCTCATCGCTCACGCGACTGCGCAGCGCGCGTCAGGAGCGGCGGGCCGGCGCAGCATTACTGTTCTCGATGAATGCTGGTTTCTGCTCGACTCTCCGGTACTTGCCCCGGAAGTAGTCCAACTCTTCCGCACCGCCAGGAAGCGAAACGCGAGCGTGTGGGGAATCTCACAAACGGCGGAAGATTTCGTGGGAACTGAATCCAGTCCGCGTTTTCACGGGCCGGGGATCGTGAAGAACTCAAGCACCAAAATCATCGGCCAGCAACCCGGCGATATGTCGGCATTGCGGGACCACCTGCACCTGAACGAGACGGCGCTGAACGAGATCAAGCACTTCAGCGCGCCGGTAAAGGGCAAGAGCGCCGACGCCTTACTGGTGATTGGCGAAAAAGCGGAAACGACGCACACCATCCGCATGTCCCCGACGCCGGTGGACTACTGGATCATGACGACCTATGCGCGGGAGCGGGTTTATCGGTCCTGGTGGTTAGAACAGAACAAAGACCTGACTCAAATCGAAGCCTACCGCCAGCTCGGGGACGCGTTTCCTTTCGGTCTGGCAGACCTCGATTTACTTCCCGAAGAGTTGTCCGGCGAAGTGGCGAAGAAAGCGAGAAGCGTATGACAAACCTTACCGAGTGGACTAAGTCGGAAGTCCGTGCGTTGTGCAGGCGCCCCCTGGTTCTAGCTGTGATAGCGCTCATGATGGCGCCGATCAGTGCGCAAGCAATCGGTTTGGGAGACATCATTTCCCTAATCAAGACCATCACCAGCACTCTTCAGAAACCCATTGGAGGCGTGCTGAGCGAAATTCACAAGATAAATTCAGAAATAAACAAATTTCGTCAGGAAATCGTCTGGCCGCTCAACGAAATCAACCAGGCGAGAACGTTTGTCAACGCAACGCGGTCCCGGTACACGGGCTTGATGGCGCAGATTCAAAGCATCAGGAACAACAGCGCAAACCTTGCGAATCCGAGACAGCTGGAATCAGCGCTGCGTGGTGGGCAAGCTGGAGGAATAGGACAGTTCCAGCGGGTGTACGCCCAAGTCTACGCGGCCGTTCCGCAGTCCAATGCCGCCAAGCCCATGCAGCGCGACATGATGGACATTGACGATGCTCTCGCCATGGACTCATTGAAAACGACCATTGTCTCTGACCAGGCCACCCAGAACCTGCTGAGCCTTGCCGATTCACTTGAGCAGCAATCGGCCACCGCCGCTCCTGGGTCGGCCCCGCTCCTGACTGCGCAGGCACGAGTCACCGACCTCGTAACCCAGGCACAGTTGGCGAAGATGCTGGCCGCTGAATTGCGCCAGGAGGCGGCAAAGCTGGCACACCAGAATGCATTGCTGAGACAGAGTGTGTTGGCGACCCGCAATCTCCAGAACCAGATACAACAAGTCCTAAAGCATCCGTAGGAGCATGAAAATGAAACTGCCGGCTAATTCGTGGAAGGTCGTCAGAAGCGTTCTTCTGTTGGGTCTGGCTTGTGCGGTTGTCGTCCTAATCGTGCCGAGCAAAGCCCGCAGCCAGCTTGGCCTCGATCCTTGCTGCGCGATCATTTCGGCCGGACTGGAGTCAATCTCTGGCTTGCTGAAGGACGTTGTAGCGAAACCTTTGGCATCCATCCAGCAGATCGAACGACAATCGGCCGACTTCGAGCGGCAAGTGGTGTGGCCCGTGACGGCCATCAACCAGGCCAGAGGGCTGGCTGTTCAGGCACAGGGACAGTTCACCCAGATGCGTCAATTATTTCAAGTGTCAGTGTCCAGCGCGACACTGCCAACCCCCCAGCAGCTCGAACAGAGCCTGCTTTCCCGCAATCCAGGGGCAGTAGCGCAAATCAGCAATAACTATTCCTCCCTTTACGGTCCGACCGTGGCCCAGACGGATGCGCCACAGCCCGTCCGTGACCTGGTCGACATGACTGACGCGGCAGCCCAAGCGGCAATGAAGAGGGCGGTAGAAATCGATGTCCTGTCAGACCTTGAACTGCAGGCCGCCGAACAGATCAACCAGCAACTTCAAAATGCCGCGCCGGGCAGCGCCCCCATTATTGAAGCTCAGACATCGGCCTGGCTGGTGAGGGCAAACGCATATACCCAGTCCGCGATGGCAGAGCTGATACGTGTTCGCTCGATTGAGTTGGCGAATCAAGGTGCACAGCTCAAGTTCAGCACCTCTCACGCAGGCACGCTTCACAGTACTGGCGGACAAGTTCTGCAACAGGGAGTCCAGTAGCCGTGTTCTATTTTCAGCAACTCCTAAACATGGCGATGTCCGGGATCGATGGCACAGGGATCATTCCGACCGTGACGAATTTTGCCTTTGCCATACTCCTTGTTGGTTTTCTGATTGGCCTGTATCAGGCGGCATTCCGCGGTGGCGATGTGCAGGCGCTGGCGGTAACCGCCGTCAAATATCTCGTGGTTGCCATGATTGTCTCCAACTGGGCGACCGTATTTAGAGACATAAACGGCTCATTCAACTCTGTTGCGACCTTCATCGGTAACAGCTCGGGCGCCGGAGACATGTTTCAAAGCTGGATGGGGCAGCTTCAACAACAATTCGCGAACAATCCGGCGCTCACGCTTTGGGACATTATTACTGGCGATCCGGCAGGTACCATCACAGTGCTTCTTTTGCTGGTCGCCTACGTTGTTTATGCCTTGGCCATCATCGTGTTCTGTTTTTTCTACGTGTTGTTTGGCTCGCTGCTGTACGTTCTTGGGCCTCTCGTTCTCGCCCTCATCCCAATTTCCGGAGTCGGGCAACTGGGAAAGTCGTATGCCGTCAATTTGATGATCTGGAATGCCTGGGCCATCCTGTACGCAACCTTTGGCGCCCTTATCACCGCCATCCAGTTCAACCGGGTCGACGATGTGCTGGGCAACGGGTTTCTAGGGTTCCTGAAGGGTCTGCCGGATTCGACGATGCTCGGGCTAGTGAGCATTTTCTACGCCCTGGCCGTTGCACTGATTCCGTTCATTGCTAAGAGAGTCATTTCCGGTGACGTCGGATCCGCCGCCTATTCGCTCGTCCGAGCAGCAGTCTTCGCGGTTGGGGCAACCGTCGCTGCGGCAGTCGGAATGAGCGCGGGAGCCGCGTCCGCACCTGCCGTAGCAGGAAGCGGCGCCTCGGCTGGGGGCGCGGCTCCTGGATCGCCATCGGGAATGGGGGACTTCATTCGCGGAGGAGTGAGCAGCGCGATGAGCAGCAATACAAGTCCGCCAACACCTCCACCTTCGTCGTCAAGTGCGCCCCAGGGGTCCTCCGGATTCGCCTACAGACCGCATGGTGCAGTGCAGGTTTTGACTTACATGGCAGGTCGGAAGCTGGCCACAGCTGTTGCCGGCGATTCCCAGAGAAACGGCTAGGAGACTTTTGTGAACGCAATTCAAAAGAAGTCAGAGTCGCAGGACGGAGACAGGCCGGAGAAGCTCCGCTACAGCCGTTACTACGAGCACGATGGCGCGCTACGCGCTTACGCAAACCGCGCCATGATGCTGGCCTTCTTGTGCGTACCCACAACTCTGCTTGCTGTGGGCTTTGCGGTTTATGTTCGATTGCAGCCACCGACGGTGGTCCGGGTCGATCCCACGGGTGAGGCAAGTGTAGTGGGACGAGCCAACCCCGGGATCGCCGTGACGCGCGGCCTTGAAGCGGAGCCCACTGAGTTTGAGAAACGGGCCTTCGTCCGGCTCTTTCTTGCAAGATACCTGGAATTCTCGGCGGCGAACGTCAGCCGCAACTGGGCTGAAGGACTGAACATGATGACCGCGAACTTGCGGCGCACGGCATACGCGGCGATGCAAAAAGAGAACACCATCGGAAAGATCGAGGATGATCAAACCACGTCGGAGTTTCAGTTACGGTCGCTCGAAGCCTCCAAAGACGACCCACTGACTTACGTCGCATTTGGCGTCAAAGAGATTCATCACCTTCATAGTCAAAACGAAACCATCGACAAGGTCGTCAGCGAATTCCACGTCCGTCTGTTACTCGACAAACGCTCCGAAGCGAACCCTAGTGGACTCTTGATCGGGGAATACTGGGAACGGGCGATCGAAGGAGAGAAACGGAACTGGGTTCTGCAACAGACGAGCTTGGGTGCTTCGCAATAGAAGAGGATGCATTGATGGAAACGAATACACAGAACGTCGGCGAGCACGCACGGATCGGAACGTCCGAAGGCACCCGCTCCCGTGGCAAACGGTGCGCCATGGATGATGGCGACCTCCGTTACTTCCTGCCCAAGGTTGGCTCGTCCCCTTCCAAGCCGGAACTCGGCCAGGAGATGGCAAGCGAGGGCGAGGCATTGATTGAGGCATTAAAGAATGGGCAGCCGTTTTACACGCTAACGGCGTGGAAAGCGGTGCCCGAAGTCAATGGAAAGAGCAGTCCGGTAATTGTGAAACAGGCGCTCGCGCGAACCTAGTTCGGGACCGGCGCAAGGACAGCACAACGAGTTCTCAGAAGACCAATAACAGTTGGTCCTTTGAGCACCCTACGGCTTTACGTAGGGAAATGTGCTGACCCGGCTTCAACAACTCGAAGCTTGGCCAGAAACCCGAACAACAACGGGGGCCAGGCGAGAGAGAAGCTAGCGGTCACGCGAACTCCTTAACTCGAACGGTATCCCCGGCAAAAGTTAAGGAGAACAAAATGGACACGAAGAATCACAAACTCTCGGTCGACCAGATTCAAAACCTGGAGATTGACCGCAATGGAAGAGTGATGCCCAGACTGAACGATCTTGACCCCTTGGAGAACACACTGCTCAGCGTGCTGTATCCGGGTATCAAGGTCGCCAGCGTAAATGTTCCAGTTGAGCCACTGGACGAGTACGAAGAGTCGAAAGTAGAGAACACCATGGCGAGGCTGGCATGGCAGGGCGTCCACTACAAATTGGTTGGAGCGAGCGGCTCGGCAAAGAAGGGCAAGTTCTATTTTGTCGACCAGGAGCACAGCCGTCGGATCGCTGAGCGGTTTCAGCATTGGCCTCAGGCGGCAATTGTTTACTTCGGGATTCTCGTATCGCCCTGCAAAGTGATGATGGAGGAACCCGATGCCCGCGTACTGGTCGTACCCGACCATTCACTGGGAACGAACGACTGCCGCGGATGGATCAGGCGCTCAGTGTTCGGAAAACTGCAACAAAAACATGGTGCCGAACTCCTGGACAGAGAGGTGACGAAGCTCCTACGGCAAGACTGTCCGGATGGTCATGACAAACATCTCTCACCTGCTGGACGGGAAAGGTTAGCCCTGGAAGAGACGGCAAAGCGGGAAATGGGTGGAAAGCTTTTGCACTCAGAGCGGTTCTACCAGTTCCGTATGGCATTTCACGATACACAGGCGAAGGGTTCCTTCAAGATGATGGAGGATGATGTTGCCGATGCACTGGAGACCGACTTCATCCTGCCGGAAAGCGCAGTCAAACCAGGACTGAAGACGCCAGCGGCGATGTACTCGATCTTCGGGCCGGGCAGAAGATTTCGTGGACGCATCGCAATCGGAATCCGCGAATTGTCACGCCAGCTCGAGTTTGAGTCCAGCTACACGCTCGTTGAGCATGCGCCCGACGACTCCATTCAACTCGAGATTCTGCCTCAGGCGATGGGGCAGGTGCGAAAGTTGAGTGCAGCAGTAGGCGAAGGCCGATACGGCGAGCTGCTGGAAATCCTTGGTCGGCCTCAGGACAAGTCTCTGGCGGACGGAGTGGAGCAGGGATTCAAAGATGACTTGAATGTAGTTGAAGGCTTGCTCTTAGCTGACGCCAGCGGCCATATAGTCCGGCATCCCTACGTCAACAATCAACTTAACAAGCTGCTCGCCAGATGGGCGTTTCGGGTCGCGACGGGAGGAGGTTTCCGTCTTCCGGCATTCGCACTAGCGGATGACGGCTACCTGTTGTTGAAAGACGGAAAAGTCTTACATGGTTCCGATTGGATCCCGCAGCACAGAGCAATCGTGCCGCTGAGCTCCAAGCAGGGCCTGTGTGTTCGCTATCCGATACGAATGTTTGACGATCTCCTGCCGTTCGAGAATCTCTCTGACGGTGAAATCGAAAATCAACTGAGAGAACACCTTTGCCGGCAAAGGTGCGTGATGAGTAAGCCGGAACTGGAGCGTCTGATCGCGCGACAGCTCCGCTTGGAGGGCACCTATGTACTCCACTCAGACACGGCTAAGAAGAATGGCGGCGACTACGACTTCGACTGGATCTGTGTGATCGAATCGGACCGATTTCCACGCTTCGTGGAGTCGCGGTTTCGCAAAGGGATGGGACAACAGCAGGGCAAGACCAAGTTGAACAAGGCGAAAGACCCCTGGTTCAATCTGGAGCACGTGGCCATGAAGGCCCGAGGGAACCATATCGGCTCAATCACCGATTTGATGACCTCGTGCAGGGCTGACGGGAGAGAAGACTTGGCCGATCAATTAGCCAAGGAACTTCAGAATGCGCTCGACAGTCTCAAGTGGCAAGTCCAGCCCAATCTCACTCTAGTCGCTGACATCCGCCAGCAGGTCAATCAGGCGCCGTGGCTTCGTTACAAGAACGAGCGGCGCATTTCCGACCTGCCCTTACACCTCGATGTGGCCGACAGCGACAGCATCGGGAAACTCTACAACCATGTCCGAAAGGACATCGAAGACTTGCTGACCAACAAAGCGCCGATTGAGGCATTCAAGGGTCTCGTGGTGGGAGAGGAAGTCAGTCGCGAGATGCTGAAGGACTGCCATTTCGTCAATCGGGCCTACGCCGCGATTGTCAGCATGATTGCTGAACGGCACGAACAACTCAAGCTAAGACTAGAAGAGGCCAGGGCCGATTGGGACGCGGTACGAAAGAATCCGGACCGTGACCTGCGGAAACAGAAGCTCTTTGCCAAGACACAGGCCCAGGGTGCTTGTCGTTTCGATGAGGACCGGGGCAAATACGAGATGAAGGCGATTCTTGCCTACATCCGCATCTGGGCACAGAACAAAACAGAGAATCGAAAGGCTTGGCTGCAAGCGCTGAACCGTATTGTCTGCGGCGGCAAAGGCAGCGGCTCAATTCTGTTTCTGGCTTTTCCGCAGGAACTGATCGACAAACTGGCGGAGCGCACCGGAGGGAGATTTGTCCGCGTGCATCTACCACAGCTTTCGGTGGGCACCGTTTACACGGATTCCACTGGCCGGACTTTTCTAGTGGAGCCAATCAATAGAGGAGGAGAAAAGAAAACGTTCTTGTGGAAATACAGGGACGGAAAGATTCTTCTCGATGACGACAACCCAGCCGTACCGGCTGACAACCTCGCTCCAAACAATGATCCATCCGGAACAGCCACTCTTCCCGAAGCTCGTCTGGACGACGTGGAATTCCTGCCTTCAACGTTCATCGAAGAAGACGGGCATGACGCGGCTTGGGCCATGTGAGGAGCAGCTGCG
This sequence comes from uncultured Acidobacteriota bacterium, assembly GCA_963799305.1. GTDB lineage: Bacteria > Acidobacteriota > Terriglobia > Terriglobales > Acidobacteriaceae > Acidiflorens. The sequence goes on from CAWCWX010000015.1 coordinate 1,040,554, forward strand.
GTCGGCGGAATCTTCATGATTCCGCCTTCCGCTTCAAGGCACACCATGAAACGACTTCTGCCATTGATCCTGACTTGCGGTCTGTGTCTTTCCTGTGCGGTAACTGCGCTATCACAAGACACAGAGACTACGACCAAAACCAATAAGGCCATCCGCGTTACGACCGCTCTAAACCATCTAACCGTGCTGGAATTCCAGGAACCCGTCACACTGGTTGCGGCTGGAGGTACAGACTTCCAGATCGAGCGCCAGGAAAACAGGGTGTTCGTGAAACCCCTTAAGTCCGGAGTTGCTACCAACTTGTTCGTCTGGACTGCGTCCCGCCGCTTCAACTACGAACTGGAACCAGCGGGAGAGGTTAAGGACATGAACTTTGCTATCGACAACTCGGTCACAGCCTCAAAGCCGGCGGTTGACCCGCAAGCACAACTCGACCAGCTGGCAGACATGATGCTCATCCGCGCTTTCCTCGGCGCCGAACCGATCGACAACACTCGGATTTCTCCGGTGAAGAACTCAGTAGCCGTGCGCATAGAACAGGTGTTTCGTGCCAAGAACAGCCTTTACGTTCACTACTCGATCGAGAATCGCGGCAAGACTCCTTATCATGTCGCCGCTCCGAGCGCTTACCAGTTGCAGGTGACCAATTCATCGATCTCGTTGCCTGTCCTCGAACACCGGCAGTTGGACCCGCAGACAATCAGAAAACTGGGCGACTTCAGAGAGTTAGCTCTGCCCATCGGGCATGCTGAGTCCAAGCCGGAGGATCTCTCGCCCGGCGAGTCAGCCCACGGAGTAGTCGCCATTCGGCGGGATGTGAATTCGCCCGTAGTGCTGCAACTGGTGTTTGACGCAAACATCAAGGCGGTCTTGGTTTTGTGACGATGAGTCGCGCAAGAGATCCCGAAGTGGCAGCGATGCAGGCGCGCCTTAGCACGTTCTTTAGGGAACATCTCGACGAAAGTCTTGCCGGAAACGTTGCCAAGAGTGTTCAGGATCCGCTTAAGCCGCTTACTGAAAACGGCCGCTTGCGGATTGACTCCCTGCTACTCATCCTCATGACGATCATGCTGGTGGTCGTCGGCCTCTTTCTCTTCTTCAGTTTTGGTCAACCATGACACCCGACGATGAGTATCGGCTTGGCCGGCGGCCTTACTACCTGGATCAAGAGGAAAGTTTTGCGGCTGTTGCGGCAGTCGTGGCCGTCGTCTTACTCTCTGCCCTGTGCTATGTCCTCGTCGTTCGTTTTCACTTCCGCCCAGCACAGTTGGTTGAGCTTTCACTCTACATTCTGTGTGCCATTGGCGCAGTTTGTGCGGTCATGTGGTATCTGCTGACTCTGCGAAAGCGCCGTGAGGAGAATTGGCCCCATCCTCCACTATTCATTACCCAGTCCAAAGATCGCGTGGCGGTGAAATCGGCATCCGAGCAAAACGCTATCGTGCTGGGTTACGACGTGCACGGTAAGCCTTGGTTATGGCCCGATGCCACTCGGATCATGCAGGCCGTCGTCTGCGGTGCAACCGGATCCGGGCAAGACCACCTTGTTAAGGAACATCATTACGCAGGATCTGTTCCGAACTTGGGGTCCTCCCGAAAAGCCGCACCGCATGCCCATGTTGATTGTCGATGGCAAGGCAGACAGCGAATACCTGGCAGCACTTCTACCGGCAATTGAAGCTGCCGGCCGCATGCACCAGTTGCGCGTCCTGAATCCCTCCCGTCCTGACATCTCAGTGCGCTACAACCCCTTTTTCGCGGACGAGGGCCTGTACCAGGAGCATGCGAACTTCGTTTTTGAATCGTTCGATCTGAAACAAGATTTCTTTCATGGCCACCAGGCCACGTACCTCAACGATCTGGTGCGCGTGCTTACCTATACGGGACAACGCTTCAACATCTATGACGTGATGGTGATGGCGCTCGATCAGCAGGTCTTGAAGGAGCAAATTGGAATCGCCCGTGCGAGATTGCAGACCCTGGAAGGCGTGAGCAATCAACGTCGCTTGAACCTGGAGATGTCCGTCAAGATGCTGCAGAAATCCTTCGAAGATCGTGAGCGCGTAACGAAGATTCAGGGCCTCCTGAATGAACTGATGACCTTCCTCGACGACGAACTTTCAATCATCACCGGCGCGTACGATGAGATGCTTTCGCTCGATGAAGTCATCGACCAGGAATTGATCCTGTTCGTCTCGTTAAACACCAACAAGAACTCAAAGGCCGTCACCGCGCTTGGCCGGATGCTGCTGCAAAACATGCAGCTGATGATTGGCAGACGCTACGAAAACCCAGTTCAAGGCCCTCGCGAAGACCGTCCGATGGTAAGCGTAATCCTCGACGAATTCGCGCCCTTCGCCTATTCCAACTTCGCGCAGATTTTGCAAACCGCGCGCGGAACCAACACCGCCTTCCTGTTCTCGCTACAAGCCATTCCGCAACTCCTGAACGTAGGGCGCGGATTCCGCGACGATGTTTCTTCGGCGCCTAACACGAACATGATCCTGCGCACAAAGGACGAAGAGACGGCCCAGTACTTTCTCAAAGCCTCGGCGCGGGTACGGCAAAAACGGCGGACTCTCGCAGTCCGTCGCAGAGGCGTTTTCCAGGAGAGATACGAAACCACCGGCGCCGGGAGTGAAACAGATATTAAGGACACTCGCGCGCAAGACGAGCACATCAAGAACTTGCCTGTCGGTCAAATGGAAATCCTGATGACCGACAACCGGCAAGGCACGCTGCACTCTCATCTGCATGTGCGAGTGCCCCACAATTACGGCTTTCCTGGCTTGGTCCCAAGAATCTATCCGGCGTTGCACTCCATCCATGCACAGCGGGGCGGCGCGAATCTGCGCTTCAAAGACCCCGAAGTGGTGCGGCGCAGTGGCAGTCCATGGCTGAAAAGCGGGCGGTCGTCATGGTCCTGAAGCATACAAGCCGAATTGTCAGCACATGTTTGTTGCTGACCACCGTGTGCGTTGGAGTGATGCAAGCGCAGCGGTCGGCGTACGATCCTGCTGACACAGGTGCGCCCGCAAAACCGAAGCAGGGTTTCGTGGATTACACGCTCAAGCGCATCAATCCTTCCGACAAGGACTACGGCGAGTGTCTCGATCAGGGACGCAAGCTGATCCTGCACGAGTCCATTCAGAATGGCTTCTTCTGGTCGAACGTTGTAGCCCTAAGCCTGCTCGGTTGTCTCTTTATTATTGTCGTTTACCAACACCGGCAGAGAGTTCGAAGGGAGTGGACCATTGCGGAGATCCTTCAACAATATGAACACGCCCTGCTGCGCGCAAACACCCAAGTTGACGAGGCCACGAAGCGAAATCATGAACTCTCCGAAGAGCTGACATCCGCCCGAGAAAATGCATCTCGCTCGCCGATACGTTCTGACCGAGCTTCGAGAATCTCCGACTCCGAGAGCCACTTCGAAGCGCACCGCCGAGACCCAACCGGTCGAAGCGACCGCTGCGAAATCAACCGTGGTTAGCGCTGGCGATACGGCCCCAAATGGAAGGGGGAATGGGAGCAAAGTCGCAAATCAAATGGGGCTGTTCAAGCCGGAGGTCGACCTCATTCTGAAGGTCAACTCGCTGGAGCAGCAACTCGGACGCTCGCAAGAACAGGAGAAGCAACTGCGCCGGCAGCTCACTCAAGCTGACCTGAGACTGCAAGCTGAACAACAGAAGAACCGCACACTCAAGGGCGCATGACGGTCACGGTGTCCCGTGCAAGGAGTATTGGAAAACATGTCCAAAGAAGAACAGCAGACAAAGCGGGAATCGGCGACGGGAAGCCTTGCCAAGTTCCTACCAGGCGGAGAATTTGGTCCGATGACAAACCGCCAGGAGTACGAGCAGCGAGTGAAGGCCCTGCCTCCTGAGCAGCGAGAGTTTGCAGAGGAGAGCACCCGCTTCGCGGACATATGGCAGTACTTCTCGGAGCACAGGATGCAACTGCCTAAGGGCGTCGTCAACCGGGTCAGTGGACTAGCCCAGCTCACAACGGTAGAACAGACGACCGTTCTCCGCAGCGTCAACCAGGAACTGATGGAGTACCTCAATGATGTCGGTGAAGATTCTGGGGTTCGGCAGTAATTGGTGGACCCGCTTCGGCCGTGATCCAAGCGACCCTCATCGTTACACCCGCCGCGCCGCGTTACTACAACTCTGCAGGCATCCGCTGCGGAACGAAGACAAGACGCCATTGGATACTCTCCGGCCTTATCCGCTTTAACGGGGTTGGCGATTTCGATCCGCATTTCCCAAGCCGGGCCATCGGTCAGACATTCTGTTGCTCGGATCTGGCGTCCTTCTTCGGTGGCAATCGCATTCTGTTTGTCCGAAGAACCCCGAAGCTCACGATCCCAGATTGGTACCTCGTGGTTGTGTCGAGTGAGCGATTCGGCATCTTCGACTTTGACGATCCGTGTTGGAGATCGAAATCGACGCCACCGATTTCAGTCAGTCAACTGCGAGAACAGCAGGAGGCAATGTTGCTGATGAAAGAGGGAGAGTGGGTCCGCAATAGTTTGGGAACTTGGCGCTTGATGTCTCGCCCGAATCTGCCACTCGGAGCGGCGCTGCAGCTCTTGGGGAATATTGCCGTCAACTGACAAGAGTACCTATGCGATACGCCAAAGGCAGCCTCGTCATTAACGCTGAACGCGATATTCCCTTGCTTCGTCAGGTGCGCAACTCGAAATTCGTAAGCCACCACCAGCTTTTTGAATTTATGAAGCTGGGAGGCTTCGACCATTCCCGCAACAGCTTCAATTGGCGCCTCAAGAGGCTGCTCGACTCCGGGCATATCAGTACTTGTCAGGGCGTTTACGGTGCTGGCTCAGCTGTGTACCGTGTGACCAAGGACGGCCTTCTGTTGCTCGAACATCACGGGCAGTTCACGGCGGTTCTGCACTCAAACACGCGAACACTTGCCGCACCCTTCGCAGGTGTTTCACGCCTCTGGAGCTGAATGCCGTGCAGTTGGCGTTGGCGCGCGCCAACATGCTTGCGGGCTGGCAAACTGAACTTGAGATCGCGTCGTTTAATACCATTTCGCGGGCTCCCTTACCAAAAGGACTACGATGCAATCGTGGACGTGTGGATCGGGGAACGAACAGCGCGATTTGCTCTGGAGTACGAACGGACGTTGAAGAGCGCAAGACAATATGAGCACATACGGACTGCACTGGAGGCCGAACAGCAGATCGAGTTCATTCTTTATCTGACTTCAGGAATGGAAATCCTGGTTCACTTGCTGCACGAGTTCCAGTCCGTCCGAAAACAACTGGCCTTTGCCAATGCGAGGTCGTTTGAACAACAACAACTAGACACGGTTGTGACAGGCCGCGACGGAACTGCGATCAAGTTTCGAGACCTGCTCAAATGAAGGCACTTCTCACCATTGCAAGGTCTTTGCATCCTGTTAGCCTTGTTCCTGTGCCGCTCTGACCTTGTTGTCGGAGTGGATATGCCGTGTCGCGGTAGCCTGCAAGTGTCGGCGTAGCCGGAACATGAGTCCCGACTACCCTGTGAAATTCGATCTTGTTTGTTCCGATTCAAATGCAGTACGGCAATTCGGCGGCCGTTACGTATATTTCCCGTTTCGGGCCAACTTCCGAGTAGCCGACAATCCCGAAAGTTGGCCTACTGTGGTTTGCGTTTCAGGGGCTTGCCAATCGCGAGCAGGAAAATGGCACTCTTGTCTTTCGCGTGCGGTGAAAAGAAGTTAATCACATCATCGTCGAAGAAGGTCAGCCCGGTCGCACCCAGGTGCTGGGCATACGCAGCCAGGTAGATCCTGCCGCCGATGGCGCCCGCCTCCAGCTGGACGGCCCGATAGCCGCGGTTCCCGTATCGCTCCAGAATGCGTTTCAAATCGGCGAGAAAGAAGATGTCCACGCAGGCGTCCGCCGGCAAATCCTGCTCCAGACCAAGATGATGGGCCTCAGCGCGGAATTCCCCCTCCTTCAAGAGCTCCAGGGTGTTCTGCTCACGCCCGAAGAAGTATGCGCCCGGCTTGAGCCCCTGCACTGAATGCACGATCAGGTAAAGATCGTTTAGCTGCGCGCCGGGAGGCTCAAGGAAGTCAGCCGGAAGACCTCGAGTGGCGGAGTCGAGAATGGTAGAGAGTTGTGCCAGTGTAATGGATGCCGCCTTATCGAACGTTCGGGTAGAGCCGCGGCGCAGGATTACCTCCTCGGTCGTGTCCTTCGGTTGTTCTTCTTCCGGCTGGCGCGTGAGGCGAACTGCCTCGCCCGCCAGAGCGGAAGATGGAAGGACCGGTGGCTGGGCGCGCCACTGATTTACTTCGTCTACAGACTCAAGCGAAGACGCGTCGTGCATCTCAAGCATGGAGGGATATTCGACCTCGTGCTGTGAAAGCGGGATTGTCTCCAAACCAAGCGCTGGAGCCTCTCTCGGTGCCGGCAGCGAACTCTCCGATATGCGCCCGATCGGTACGAGGCACAAGGAAACCTCACGCCGCGTATCCAGATCAAGCAGGCGGTTCAAATCGGCGTCCACGAACCCTAGCACGATCTCGGCCGGCAGTCCCGAAGCCGCGGACACGGCCAGCATATTTGCTAGCAGCGTGCCGTTGTCCCAACCGAAATGGCGATAGGTGCGCGCCTGGTACTTCCACGCGTTCCGCCAGTACGTTCCGGTGCAGATGATCGTCGCGGGCGCGTGAGCCACCGCGGGTTCCATCGCCGTCGCCTGAGCCAGGTTTCCGCGAAAATCACCTTTTCGCAGAAGCCGTAGCGATACATCCGCCGGATTGAAGTGATACACGCCAGCATCCAAACCCGGGAGGTCGCTACTCACGACATACAGTTCGATCTCGTAGAGAGCTCCGGTGCAAGCTGCGGCGCGAAAGTAGATTTCTCCTCCTGGATATGCACGCTGTTTGGTAATCCCTGCCGAGAAATAGAGGAGGCGCGCCAGATCCTGAACGCCAGGGACCGAATCCGCCCGCGACGAAGGCACTGGTTCTGAGATTGCGGAGAGCACGGCCACCCCTGTTTGCGAAACCTCCCGCGCCAGTGGAAGAGGCTCTATCTTTGGGTAAATTTTGAAAGGCAACGGCCGATTCGCCCAGTCCAGGGAGTGAGGATGATTACGAATACTCCAGTAGGAGTGCTTCGTGCCATCGTGATACTTCCAAGCTGCCTGGATGTCGCGGTTGTTCATTGGCTGCTACGCCAGACTAGCACCTGCTGGGGACCACGGGCGCAATGACCTTTGTGCCCGCAGATTGTGCCTTGATGACGGGCTAACCGGAAGTAATTTCGAGTAGAAGTGAGCTTCTGGGAAGTGAGGCGCGCCAACGCCGGTTCACATGGATGGTTGGTCGGCGACCGCGCGAAAGCTCATGCCCCCAAACGAAAGCGACCAACCGACCCAACCAGTGAAAGGAGAACCAGCCATGTCACGAAGCCGAGGAAACATGTCCGATACATCATCTTTTCCACGCGGAAGAGATTGGCGTATCAAAGGAACCCAACCTTGACCGTCTGGTCAAAGTGTTCATGCAAATCAGCGAGGGTATCGTTGCACGCTGGATACAGATGCCCAAGGGAATGCTCTTGCTCGTGATGGTGCCCGACAATCCCGCCTCCGGCGCCATCTACATCTACGACCGGGTAGAACAACAGTTCTCGTTGGTTTCCTTCGAGGGCGCCGACGATACCCTTACAACTCAAGACTTCGACGGTCTGCTCGGCGAGTACAACCTCCTGGACTACGCTGCCAATCCCGCGCTCATTCGAGCTTCGATCCGGCAACCTGCGATGGCCTGAATTCCGCCCCTTTCCCACACAATTTGACCGAGATTCTGACCTGTCGTAAAGCATTCCAGTGAGGTGAGCCATGCAGAGAGCAGATTCTGCCACTCCGGCGATGGCGGCTAGGTATTGGAGTCTTTTCGTCAACCGGCTGGCCCATACGGTGCAGTCCCAGAAACCGGGCGACGACGGCAAGCACTACTACTACCGGCCGAAAGGTGGGCATCGCCTGTCACTTGAGACGATTCGGCAACACCTCAACGGGCAGCTCACGATCGCCCTTTATGCCATCAACCCCAAGACCCAACGGTCTAAGTGGGTCGCGATAGATGCTGACTACGAAAGCGCTTTGGAGGATCTTCTGAAACTCCAATGGGAACTTCGCCAGGATGGGGTTGAGTCGGCGTTGGAGAAGTCACGGCGCGGCGGTCATCTGTGGATTTTCGCCGACCAACCACTGCTCGCCCGAGACTGCCGAATTTACATTTACAACCTGGCCAGGCGACTGCGCGTGCCGGTGAAAGGCGGCTCTGGCCTCGCGGAGGGGATCGAAGTCTTCCCACGCCAAGATGAGCTAAGAGCGGATGAATTCGGGAACGCGATCCGTGGGCCGTTGGGTATCCACCGGGCAGTCAGGAAACGTTATTGGTTTTATAGCGCCGACTACCGCTTGGAAGCTCAGCTTGAATACCTCATCAGCCTCAGAAAGATCACTGAGCAAGAGATGCTTCGCTTCGTGGCCGGGCTGACGATGCCGGAAGAATTTCAGCCCAGATCAAAAGCCATTCTGCCACCTTACGATCCCAACCGCCGCGAATTTCGCATCCTCGACCATGTCGGACCGGTGCGACACCGCTCAGGAAATTACTGGACCAAATGTCCATCATGCGCACAGCAGGGACGCGACCGAAGCGGTGACAATTTAGCGATCTGTGTGACCGATCCCCGTAAATACAAGTGTTGGGCAGGTTGCACCAAGGAGATGATCCGCGCGGCGCTGGGCTGCCCCATCCGAACCAAAATTGCGAGCTGAGTATGAACAACCAAGAACCACTTAAAACGAAAGTCATGAACCACAGCCAAATTCTGGCGCTGCGGGGATTGCGCTTGCCGGCGATGACCTTGAAGAGCCTGAAGTCTGCAGGAATCTATTGCCAGCCCTCAGTCTCCATCGAACATCAGCATTTGGCAGGAAGGTATGTGCTCCGTGGTGTGGAGTCGGGAGGCGCCATCGCCGATCTGGGGGCATATTGCAGCTTTGTGGACGAAAACGGCCGACCGATTTCCTGGCTGCAACGTGTGGACAGTATCGCTGTCAACGGAGTACATGCGGTCGTTGTATCTCCCGGCTTAGTGCGGTTGCAAATGGTGCGGGTCTGCCACACCTACGACCTGCTGATTACGAAACATGTACTGGTGCCGGTTGTGGAAGCGAGGCGGCCCATGTTGCAAAGTTCCATCGTGTTTTACGGCAGACGCGGCACGCTGGAGATGGATCTGCATGGCAAAGATTCGGGATACTGTGGCACCGTTCACCCTTTGTTCCTGAGTCGTAGCGGAGAACCAGCGAGCCTTCCAGCATTATTCGAGGATGCTGTCGTGCGCATCACAGGGGCGGTCAGTTGTGTTGGATGCCGACATTCTCATTTGCTTCAGCCGGGCGGGATTAAGGGTCCGGGCGTCGTATCGCCGGAAACAGAGGAAGCCTTGCACTGACGACAACGTCATGACCAAGCAGCTTGAGATCGAGCAAGTTCTAGCAGACCCAGCCGCTTCATTCTGGTTGAAAGAGTGTCTTCGTTCCGCGTTAGATCGCGACCCTGTGGACGCGGCCAACGATGCAGAAGTGTTGGCTCAATTATTAGACCGAAGATGCCAAGAGATACTGAGCCGGGGTTGACCGGTCTCTCAAATTCCTTCAGTGGTTCGATGACGGCAGCATTTCCTTCCTTTCATTTCATCTCTTCTATTTCACTCCAGGAGGACTCCCATGAGTGGCGCAAATGGACGTGCAGATCCGCACGACGTTTCGGCTGCGAATCACTCCGCTCTGGTTTCCGATTTAGAGGTCCCGCCAGCAGCGACGCGCTTTTCGGCAGAGAAGATCAAGAAACTCGTATCCGAGCTAGAAGTACCGTTCGACGAATCAGCTATCGACTGGCGCGTCACCAACACCGCCAAAGGAGAACAACGAGGGCAAGTCGTTCCGTACGCAAACGCCAGAGCGTACACCGACCGTCTCAATACACTCGTTACTCCCGCCGGCTGGACGAGAAAGTACACCGTCAATACAAGTGCGAGCTTTGAGCGTGCCAAAGACAAGAAGGTTGTTGCCAAAGTGTTGGTCACCTGTGAATTGACAATCTTCGGGGTGGGTTCACACTCCGCAACTGGCGAGGAATTTGCCGACAATGAAAACGCGCTGACGGCGGCGGAAGCACAAGCGTTTAAGCGGGCCTCAGCGTGTTTTGGCCTGGGCAGGTATTTGTACCACTTCACAGGAGTTTGGGTTGATCTCGATGAACGCAAACGACCGAAGAGCATTCCCCGGCTGTTTGGCTGGGCGACTCCGCAGGGTTGGCGACAGGGTCTAAGACCTGGGCAAGAAGCGAACCCAAAACCAGCGACTCCATCTTCATATGCAGATCATCATGGCAGCGCTCCGCAAGTTGGGCGGGAGGCAAGCGCCGAAGATACAAACGCTCTCGTTGGTCAGATTGAGGCGATGGCAGAGCCGCTGGGCAGACGGTTGTACAGGGGAATCTTGAAAACCGTTGCCAGAGCCTGGAATCCGTCAGAGATTCGCGAGGTCGAGGTGCTCAGCAGAGTCTTGGCGCAGATGCAGTCCGCGGAACGGGGCTTTCGGCGCCTGGAAGCTGCTTTGGACAAGAGTGGGCCCGGGATTCTGGTGCCCATTCTCCGGTCTTTGCGTCTGAATTCAATCGATCAACTAGACAGTTTGGACAGTCTTAAGAGAGTGGTACTCGAAGTAGAACGAGTCGCAGAAAGCACCCGCTGAGGCTCGGTGCAAGACAAATCCGACAGCCGACAACGCCCTTTAGATCTAAGGAGATAGGCAATAGTCATTTGATAGTGAAACCCCTTATTAGAAGGACGCTTGCCTTGCAGAGCGTGAGGGGGAAATTAAGTGTAATATAACATAATATGTTATATTAGTAATGGTCTGGCACGAGGAAACGGGGGCAGTATGGATGGGAACCGATTGAAGGAGGCACGCTTGGCGAAAGACTGGACGCAAGAAGAGACCGCCCGTGCGCTTGATGTCACCCAAGCCTATTTGTCGATGCTAGAGAAGGGACATCGTCCACTTTCGGAACGATTCGTGCGTAAAGCTCTAAAGGTGTTACATCTGTCGCCTACTGCGCTGCCGTTGCGATCTGAGGCGATGGCCATGCACGCGTCTTCCCGCAAGCGCGATTTCAGCGGGGATCTCGGAGCGCTCGGTTATCCGGGATTCTCCTATCTTCCGGTAAGAACGCGACGGAACCCTGCGCAGGTGCTGTTTGAGGCTCTAGACCAACCGAACCTTGATGCAAGAGTTGCGGAGGGGTTGCCGTGGTTAGCATTGACCTACGTTGACATGGACTGGAACTGGCTCGTCCGAAACGCCAAGGTTCATGACCGGCAAAACCGATTGGGGTTTGCCGTTTCTTTGGCGAACGAAGTAGCGGAACAGAAAGGGGAAAGTGCGCGGGCAAGTAAGCTTCTGCAGCGTTTGGAAGATTTGGAGAGTGCGAGGCTTGTGCGCGAAGATACTTTCTGCCACGACTCGATGACCCAAGCTGAAAGGGTGTGGCTGCGAGAGCATCGCTCACCTTCGGCAGCACACTGGAATCTCCTGACCGACATGAGGGGAGAGCACCTTGCCTACGCGTCCAAATAAAGACATTCCGGAGCCTTGGCTCTCGTTCCTGCACGAACTGGATTCATCGGTCCAGGAAGACATTCGGATGGACTGCATGGGAGGGTTCGTCGTCAGCATGGTGTACGGGTTTTCGCGACCAACCGGGGATCTGGACGTACTGGAGATTGCACCGAGGGAGGCCGGCATGCCGATTCTAGAACTTGGTATGCAGGGTGGTCCGCTACACAAGAAGTACAAGATCTACCTTGACCACGTTGGCGTGGCCCATGTGCCGGAAAACTACGAAGAACGGCTCAGCGAAATCTTTTCTAAAGTGTTCAAGCATCTTCGACTCTTTGCCCTTGATCCTTACGACCTGGCTATGTCAAAACTGGAACGCAACATCCAACGTGATCGAGATGACGTGATGCATCTGGCGCGCATCGTCCCATTCGATCCGGAAGTCTTGAAAGACCGATATCAAAAAGAACTGCGCTGGCAGCTTGGTAATCCCGAGCGCGAAGACCTCACCTTGCGGCTATGGATTGAAGCCATTCAAGAGGAGAGAGGAAAATAAAGTGCGACGTGAGCGATGGAAAACACGGCTAGTGGAGGGGGAGTTCCCTGACCGTTCGTTCGACATCGAGTTTTGGCAGGAGCAGGGAGATGAAGCTATCTTTGCTGCTGCCTGGGAATTGGTGGAGTTGGCTGAGGAACTCAGCCATGGCAGAAAACCCACACTACAGCGAACTGCTACAACTCTTAGAAAACTTTCAGGTTGAATATTTGATTGCTGGCGGCTTCGCAGTCACGAAGTAGGAACTACGCAACGTCATGAGTTGCGATGTCTGGAAAAGTGCCTGCGAGGCTTGGTTCGCTATTAAAGGATAGGCCACTATCCTTTAATAACGGATTTTCTTATTAAAGGATCAATGCAATAGCTTTCGCCCGCATTTGCCTTTCGCGCATCGCCGCCCTCTCCGGTTTCACCAATTCCTGTCCAAATCCAAAAGATCCGCAAACAACGAAGGAGATCTTTCTATGAACGCTGTCGTTGTCCCAACCACGCTCGCGTCACTTTTGCCAATTCAACCCGTCGCCATCGAGGGCCCTGTCCCGCTCCATCTGCTCGTTGTCGACAGCGATCGCTTCGTGCGCGAAGCGTGCCGTGAAGCTTCTGCTGTTCTTGGTTGCCGCGCCAGCGCAACAGAATCTGCCGAGCAGGGACTTTGGCTGATTGATTCTCAAAACATCGACGTCGTCCTTCTTGATCTGAACTTGCTGGGCGTCGGCGGCCTCGAAGTCCTGCGGCAGATAAAACACCTGAAGCCAGACATCGAGGTCGTCGTCATGACCGGTAATGGCACGGTCCAATCGGCGGTCCAGGCGATGAAGGCGGGCGCGTACGACTACATTACGAAACCGTTCGGTTTGAACGAACTCAAGCTGCTTTTGGAGAGAGTCGCCGCCCACCTCAAGCTGAAGGTAGAGAATCGCAGGCTGTGCGACGAGATGAAATCGAAGCAGGGCTTTGGCAACATCATCGGCCGCACACTGGAGATGGACAGGCTCTACCGCATCATCGGTAAGGCTGCACACTCGGCTCACCCGGTCTTGATCCTCGGCGAGAGCGGAACCGGTAAGGAGATGGTTGCCCGCGCCATCCATTATTCCGGGCCATTTCGTGACAAGCCGTTTGTCCCAGTGGACTGTGGTTCTCTGGTTCCGACGCTGATCGAAAGCGAACTCTTCGGACACGTGAAGGGTGCCTTCACCGGGGCCTCACATGCCAAGGACGGACTGCTCGCATTGGCGGAGGGAGGGACGGTCTTTCTGGACGAGATTGGAGAGCTGCCTCTGGACCTGCAGTCAAAGTTACTGCGAGCATTTCAGGAAAAAGAGATTCGACCTGTGGGGGGTACAAGACAGGTTCCCATCAACGTGCGGATACTGGCAGCCACCAATCGCGATCTGGAACAAGCAGTTGGCCAGGGCGCGTTCCGCCGCGAACTCTACTTCCGGCTTAACGTTCTCAATGTGCGCATTCCTCCACTCCGAGACCGTCGACAGGACGTACCACTCCTGGTAGGCGCTTTTCTCGAACGCCTTTCGCGGGCTGTGGGACGGAACCTCGGCGTGAGCGACGACGTTATGAAAGCGCTGGTCGCTTATGACTGGCCGGGGAATGTGCGAGAGCTGGAAAACTGCATCGAACGATGCTGTGCCATGAATTCCGGGCCCGTGATTCACACCAACGATCTGCCAAGCTCAATCACAGACTCTGCCGCGAGATCGGCCGTTGCGTCGCCAGAGGCAAGGATCATGCGAATCGCGGACCTGGAGAAGCAAGCCATAGTGGGAGCAATTGAGATCCTTGGCGGCGACAAGTTGATGGCAGCGAAGTTGCTCGGCATTGGCAAGACGACTCTCTACCGCAAGTTGAAGGAATACGAAAGTATTTCCTAGTTCCTTCTCAGCACTCTCTCTGTTCTTTCCTCACGAGCGAATTCCCAAATATCCCAAAACGAAGACTGGAGGTGCTTGTGAGCCCATGCATCTCCGCAATCCAACATTTGCGTCCGCTTCGGGGTGGGGCGCAATCACACTTGTTACGAGCATCTGACGGAAATTGGTACGTCACCAAGTTCCAGAACAATCCGCAGCACATAAGGGTGCTTGCCAACGAAATGCTGGCCACCAATCTAGGTTTGGCTCTCGGTTTACCCATGCCACAGGTGGCTGTGATTGAAGTATCCGACTGGTTGATCGAACACACAACGGAACTGCGGATACAGCTTGGCGGCCCAACGATTCCGTGCCGAAGCGGCAAGCAACTGGGATCGCTCTACGTGGGCTCCCCCGGCATGACACTGGATTACCTGCCGCAAGAACTTCTTACGCGGGCCAGCAATGTGGCAGACTTCGCTAGAGTTCTGGTACTCGACAAGTGGGTTTGCAACGCGGATGGACGGCAAGCAGTCTACGTTCGTAAAACGCCACGCAGCCGGCGTTACTGTGCGACCTTCATTGACCAGGGTTATTGCTTCAATGCAGGCGAGTGGACATTTCCTGACTACCCACTAAGAGGAGTGTTCGCCAACAATTGTGTTTACGAGGGCGTTACAGGATGGGATGCCTTCGAACCGGTGCTGACCAGAGCAGAAGAGATGGATGCAGACATCATTTGGCGGTGTGCGGTCGACATCCCGGAAGAGTGGTACGAAGGAGATCGAGACGGACTGCATCGGTTGGTCGAGGCGCTACACCATCGCCGTAGCGTCATACGGTGCCTAATCAGCGAATTCCGTGAATCGGCGAGGAACCCGTTCCCGAATTGGAGAGGCGCGCCGTCATTGATTCGCTGGTCTGCCGAAAGGCGGGACGAAGCTGTCGAAATTGGGTAGGATAGGGAAACTTCATGGAGCTTTACATTATTGCGGGGCCGAACGGTGTCGGCAAAACCACCTTCGCGCGGGAGTTTCTTCCTGATTACGCGGAGTGCAAGAACTTCGTTAATGCGGATTTAATCGCGCAAGGAATGGCGCCATTTTCTCCCGAGACTGCCGCATTCCGAGCGGGGAGGACGATGCTCAACGAGGTCCAGTCGTTTGCCAAGCAGAGAGTGCCCTTTGCCTTCGAAACGACACTTTCCGGACGAAGCTATATGGGCCTCCTTCGTCGTCTGAAGGCCCAAGGGTATGAAGTGCATCTTTTCTTCCTGTGGGTCAAGAGTGTTGATCTCGCGTTGTCGAGAGTCAGAGAGAGAGTTTTGAGAGGAGGGCATGATGTGCCAGAACCAGTGATCCGTCGCCGTTTCGATCGCTCCATTCGAAACTTCCTGCTTCACTATCGCCAGCTGGCAGACGTTTGGACTCTTTTTGACAACTCTGGCAACAGCCCAACGGTGGTTGCGTTTGAGAACAAGCCAGGGCTCCGTATAATAGATACCGAGCTCTACGGTGAGTTGGTGGAGCGCTACGGGTCAATATGAGTAAGCCTTCAAGAGACGTGTTGCGGCTACCTTTGGAGAAGCGTGCAGAAATCGCGTTCAAAGTGGCTGTGGCGAAAGCCATCGACGAACACGCCCGCCTCGGATTTCCGATCTACATCTGGCGCGACGGCAAAGTAGTGGAAGTGTCCGCCGATGAGGTCCTCGAACTGTCGAGATCGACTCTGGCCAAACCCGAGCATCATCTCTACCCCTAGCCCTTCATTCGCAGGGAGGTTAGTCCGCGCTTGATCCCGACGCTCCCTGAGGCTAAACTTCGATTCTCCGGAGGAATTCAATGAATCGCACTTTTGAGGCCAATCGTTACGAACTTCCTCTGTCGAAACGGCACGAGTCCAGGATGCAACACCTCCGGTACGAACAAAAGAGCGAGGGTCACCGCTTGGACGTCCTGAAGAAAATTTTGCAAGCGAAGCTGCACGCTGACCCGAAGCAATCCCAGGAAGTTCAAACCGCCGCATAACTTCGGTCGCCAAGCCCCGACTCACCAATTCCAGCGTAGCGTGGTACGGCACAACGAAGTTGTCATGCACACTTTCTCTTGATACTGCCTCCTGCCGTTTCTCCAACAACATTCCCGCTGAGGAGGTCTACCTATGCGTCCTCATGGCCAAACGAAGCTCGGCTTTTTCCCTCTCCCGGTAACTGAGGTAAAGCGACTGAAGAATTGGCTGAGCTTCCCGGAGCGATTCTCGGCGCTTGATCCGTGCGTCGGAGATGGAGTGGCATTCGCTCACTTGCTTCAGGGCGTGGCCTGCAATCGCCACGGAATTGAGGTTGATGCCAATCGAGCAGAACAAGCGAAAGCCGTTGGAATCGAGACTCTGCAAGCAGACACAATGGATGTGCGGTGCCAGCCAGAATCCGTGTCCTTGCTCTACCTGAATCCTCCCTACGACTGGGAAGCCGGGGAGAGCAACAACCAGAGATTGGAATTTGTCTTCCTTGAACATACCTATCGCTGGCTCAAAGCTGGAGGCGTTCTGCTGTTCGTCATTCCGCAGCTGAGATTGGCAAAGTGCGCGAGATTGTTGAGCGAGCAATTCACGGAATTGCGAGCGTTCAGGCTCACTGAACCGGCTTGTCTGCAATTCAATCAGATCGTAGTGCTGGCAAGACGGCGCAAACGACATTCCCGCCTTTCCGACGCAGGCGTTGTTGGACGGAGTGCGCTACGTCGAAATGCTTTCAGCGAAATCTGATCTAGAGCCTTTGGGAGATGCTGTTGATGTACCTTACGAGGTTCCTGCCTCTGAACCAGTCGTATTCACCAACGTGGGAATTCCCTTGGACGAAGTGGAAGACTTGCTGTTGGAGTCGTCAGCCTACCGCCAGGCCGCCCGTGTATTGCTCCCCAAGTTGGGAGATGTCAAAGGGCGGCCACTCACACCGCTTCATGGCGGGCATGTCGGCCTGCTGTGCACTGCGGGAATGCTCAACGGGATATTCGGCGAGGGAGAGGACGGCACATCGCACACTGGCGCTCGGTCAAGTTCACTGACCACTGGGAAGAAGAGGAAGAAGACGGTACCAAAATCCTGCACGATCGGGAGCGGTTTTCCCACGAATTGACCCTGGTGTTTGCCAACGGCAAGACCCAGATCCTCACCCACGAAAAGAAGGAGAGGACATGAAGAATGCTCATCTGCGCTTTGGGTGGGTCACGTACGTGAAGGTCACGGAGAAGACCACGACGAATATCAAATTGCGGCTGGACCGGTTCATTGGCGAACTGCTGCCAGATCCCCCGCGACAGGCCAAAGCCCATCTCATCTCGGTGATTGGCGGCGACACCCAGGTTGCCGCCATCAGCGCCGCGATTTCGCTCTGTGACCGATTCATGATCGAAGGGCCGGGACTTCCACCGGTTCGCGTTTGTCTGGAAACCAACGCACAGGTCTACAAAGGGGCGATCCAAGTCAGTGGACGCAAGAAACCGTTGCGTCACCTGATCGGTATGTCTGAGGAACTTGCCTCGGCAAGGTCGACAGCGACTTCAGGCAAAACGCTCTTAGCCAGTTCGGAGGGGCAGTTCGTTTGGGCGGCAGTCGCCCATCTTCACGGGATCCCCGGCGTGCCGGAGTGGGCCAGCTGGTTCACTGAAGAATTGAAAACTCATCGCGCAATCGCCCCGGCTTTAGGCATAGGGTGCAAACCGGTTGTGATCAAAGCCACCAAAGAGCAATTCCTAAATTGGCTCAGCTGGGGCGTCGAGAGTGCGGCCATTCGGTTCCCCGGTGGAAGTGGCTCAATGCGATGGCCGGATCTGGCCTTGCGAGATATCTTTGGGCCTTCTGACGGTGTGCCGCGCATTGCCCGATAGAGTATGCCAAGCTCGCATCATCGGGCGCAGTTCCCACCTCCACCGGGGGGAGTCGAGTACGTTTACGATTCCGGTGCAGAGCCAAGAAAACGGTTGCTGCATCGCCGCATCCTGATATTCCGTTGGTGTAGGCGCAGGACCCGCCCTAAGCGATTGATTCTACAGATGCTTTACTCTCAGATTACAGATGAGAGATCGATGCTGAAGGCTATAATTAGGGAGTGACGAGGGCGAAATGCGGTACATTTCCGGACCGTTGTCTCTCGGTTCGTATAAGCGAGCATCAAATTTGAACTCAGACAAGAGAATACGAAGGGCTGCAGGACCCGAACAGCAGCAGGCGGATACGTATCGTTACTGGCAGAGTCTGCCGGTTGGAGCGAGACTCTGTGCGGTGTGGGATGTCAGCGAAGCCGCCTATGCATTCGCTGCCGCTTTTAAGGGAGTTCCGCTCAATGATGCCGAAAGATCTGAAAGAGCTGTTGCGCGCATTCCACGATCACGCGGTTAAGTATCTTATCGTGGGCGGCTATGCTTTTGGCGTTCACGCGGAACCGCGAGCGACCAAGGATTTGGATATCTTTATCCGATCCGACGAAGAAAACAGCACCGCGGTGTTTCGCGCCCTCTCCCAATTCGGAGCGCCGCTCGATGGTTTGAGTCCGGCGGACTTTTTGGACGGCACCACTTTTCAGATTGGCCAACCTCCGGCACGGATTGACATTCTGCAGCATATTGATGGCGTCACATTCGATGAGGCTTGGAAGAATCGAATCGAGGGAATTATCGACGGCGAGATTCGAACTGCAGTTATTTCCCGCGACGACCTCATCCGAAACAAGCTCGCCTGTGGACGGGAGCAGGACATGTTAGATGTAAAGAAGCTGCGCGCTGCCAAGCCAGACAATCCCGCTTAAGTTAAGAAACCCAGTGGGTCTGAGAAACGTCCAGGGGAAATTGCATCCGCCCTATTCCGGTGACGGACCAATCTCCGTCTGTCCGCTTAAACCACTAGCTCAACTTCCCCTACCCAGCTGAGTCCCGCGTCTTGCAGCCCCACTGCTCTTTGCCTCGCTTGCTCCCGCAAAGACCGGATACAGGCGTTCTCACCGGTCCGCCTTTACTACATAAGCCGTCCAAACCGACTATTGCTACGGGGAGTCGCGATGCAAGAGAACATAACCGATATCTACACTTATATGCGCACGCATGCGTCGATTTTGGGTCAACGCATTCTCCAGGAATATCCGGCGCTCCACCGATTTGATGATCCTGTTTCGGCAAGCCTGCGAGGGCTGTTGCGAGAGCCCTTTCCCGCCCAGGCCATCGCGATCATGGGACTCGCCAAACGTTGGCAACAAGCACGAACGGCAATGATCGTCGCGGAATGCGGTACTGGCAAGACGCTGATCTCCCTCGGAGGAATCCACGCTCACAGCAACGGAGAGGCTTTTACGGCTTTGGCCATGGTCCCACCGCACCTGGTGGAGAAGTGGGCGCGGGAAGCATTTCTTACGTTGCCCGGCATACGCGTCTTCCTGATCGACGACTTGCGGAATGGTGGGGACGAAAACAAATTCCACGGAGTGAACGAAGTCCGGCTGAAACAGGGCCGCATCGTGCGGGATGGACTGCGTACCACGCTCAGCGAGCTGCGGCTGCGAAGGGACTCCCCGAGTTCCCGGAAACGATGGGAGTCGTTGTGTGCGAGACCGGCGTTGTTCATCGTTGGACGGGAGCGGGCCAAGTTGGGCTACTTCTGGCGCCACGCTTACATCGTGCCGCAATCGGGGCCATACCATGGATGCGTTGTTAACTCCGATACAGGAAGGCCAGTGATTGTGGATGATGGCAGATTGACAGCGGCCCAGTTCGAGCAGTTCAAAATCTCGGAGACCATCGAATCGAGAGGTGATAAATCCTGCAGGCCGTTCCACAGCCCACTCTGGCAGGCTGATGCCAACAAGATTCGCCGCATGGCTCCGATTGAGTTCATCGGGCGCTACATGGCGGGATGGTTCGACTATGCAATTTGTGACGAAGTCCATCAATTAGCCGGCGACACGGCCCAGGGCAATGCTCTCGGCACACTGGCTTCCTGTTCGGACCGGATCGTTGGCCTGACGGGAACACTCTTAGGCGGGTACGCAGACGATTTGTTCAACACATTGTTCCGACTTGAAGCCGGAAGGATGAAGGAACACGGATACGAATGGGGTACGACAGGAAGAAGCTCATTCACCCAGGACTATGGAGTTCTGGAAACCATCACCAAGGTAGAACCCGCCGATAACAAGTGTTCCAAAGCTAAGACAACTACTGTGGTTCGACGCAAGCCGGGAGCCTCACCTCTGCTTTTTGGTGAATTCCTGATGCAGTTGTGCGCGTTCGTTTTCCTGGAGGACATTTCCGGAGAGCTTCCACCCTACGAAGAAAGCTACCTGAGTGTGCCGATGGATGCGCCGATGCGAGAGGCATACAGCGCGTTGGAAGATGACATTCGGCAGGCGCTGAGGGACCACAAGGGTAACCGTTCGGTGCTGAGCACCATGCTCAATACGCTCTTGTTGTATCCAGACCACCCGTATGGACTTGGGACGCTGTATGGCGCGGAGTTCGATTCGGAACTCAAACGCAAGGTTCCATTCGTCATCGCCGAGACTCGCGATCTTCCTGAAGACCCTCTCTATTCCAAAGAACGACGACTCCTGCAAGAGATCAAGCAGGAACTGGCCGAAGGACGCCGATGCCAGGTCTTTGCGGTATACACGCGGAAACATGATGTCACTGCGCGGCTGGAGCGAATCCTCGGCAATGAAGGCATCCGCACAGCAGTTTTGCGGGCGAATGTTGATACCTCGAAAAGAGAGGCGTGGTACGCGCGACAAATTAAGGACGGGGTGCAAGTAGTCATCTGCCACCCCAAACTCGTCGAGACAGGTTTGGATTTGCTGGATTTTCCGACCATCATCTTCTATGAGTCCGGCTACTCGCTGCACACGCTAAGACAGGCCAGTCGCAGGTCTTGGCGCATCGGCCAGAAGCGACCAGTAAGAGTGAAATTTCTTTGCTACGAAGGCACCATGCAGACGGCCTGTTTGCGGCTCATGGGAAAGAAACTTCTGGTGGCGCTCACCATGGAGGGCAAGTTCGCCGGCGAAGGACTGCAAAGCATTGATGAAGATGACGACATGCTTTCGGCAATGGCGCGGGAACTGGTCGAACGGAACGGAATTGGCGAAACAGCGGACGCTATCTGGAAAGCTCTCAATGCGGAAAATCAAAAGCTGTTTCCAACGGCCAGCGGATCCAATGGCAATATTCCATCTTCCGATCCACCTGGCACCCTAATTGGGAGCCAGTTCGACCCGGCTAGCCTGGTCGAGTCCGCTCTCGACAATACTTCTATCGTTGCGTTCGGACAGCGGCCTGATTCGATGGCAGGAAGAAGACGACGCGCAAGACCTGCTGTCCCCGAGCAGGCGTCACTGTTCAGCTTGAGCTGAATCAGGCAGAATAAGCAGCAGCCTCTTCGTCTTGGCAGTACAAGCCAGCGAGGTCTTTGACTGCTCAGGAGCGGGACCAGCCCAAAAGAGTGAAAATGTTCGCCGCCAATCTGAGCATTCTTCCCGAGCCCCAAAAACGAGTTTGGGCCGAGTTGAAAGACACTCCGAAGACGTTCGTGCTCTACGGGGGTACGGTCCTTGCGTTGCGGCTTGGGTACCGGCAGTCAGAGGATTTTGTCTTTTTCTCCAACCAATCATTTAAGCCCGCTGCGCTGCGCGAGAGTATCCCCTACCTAAAACACGCTGAAATGACCCAATTTCAAGACAACACCCTGACCGCGATTGTGGATCGAAATGGGCCGGTGAAGCTCTCGTTCTTTGGGTCTCTTGGAATCAAGCGTGTTCAGGATCCTGACACGGCAGAGAATGGGGTTCAGATCGCGTCGATGCTGGATCTTCTCGCGTCCAAGCTCAAAACGGTGCAGGCGAGGGCCGAGGCGAAGGACTATCGGGACATCGTAGCTACGCTAGACGCGGGTTTGACCTTGGCTGAAGGTTTGGCAGCCGCTGCGGCGATATACGGCAAAGAGTTCAACGGAGCGCTGAGCCTCAAGGCACTGACTTTCTTCGAAGACGGAGACCTTCCCAGGTTATCTTCCGAGGCGCGAAAGAAGTTGCTTGGGGCGGCAACTTCAGTAGACTTAAAAGAGCTTCCATTTGTTGCTTCCAGGACAGGTCTCAACGAGCACGAGGTGGAATGATGGGTCATTCCGAAGATCTTCGAAGGGTCGCGAAGCGTGTCGTCTGGTTCAAGCAGCCGGAGGAGACACTGAGCGAGACAAGACTGTTTCTCGCTCACGTCATGACTTACGGGACTCTGGAGGACATCGTCACCGCGATGAGGTATTACTCCGATGCCGATTTTGATCTCGTCTTGAAGGATCCGCCCGCAGGAATATTCGACCTTCGCTCTTGGAATTATTGGAACCTGCGCTACCACCATGAACCGGTTCCGCCATTGCCCCAACGCGAGTTTCCAGAAACCGAAGCCTCTCCAGCCCGGTGAAAATTAGTTCCTAGTCTTTCCCTTTCAATCTCCTGCTAGTCCGATCTCCGTCCCCATCACTCTCAAAGTTTTCCAAACCCACAACCTATAAGGAGGTAAATCCATGAGTACTGGAACGCTTGTCGCCGGCCCTCTGCCTAAAATCGGGCGGAAGGAGCTGGAACAAATCCCTGTCCCAGAAGCAACCTTAACCCACAAACCCGTGCCTCATCACGTCATCGTTGAGGCATTGGTCGAAACCCTCAGCTTTCGCCACATCGGTGTGGTGAATGAAGAGTATGCGGTATCTTTCGACGGCATGAAGATGTTTGGCGTGCTCGACCTTGAGACCCAGATGGAAGGATGCCGGTTCTCGATAGGCATCCGTAATTCGCACGACAAATCAATCCGCCTGGGGCTGACCTCGGGCTTGCGCGTATTCGTTTGCTCGAACATGGCGTTCAGCGGGGAATTCACGCCTGGGACAATGTGACAACGATGGGGTTCGAGAACGACTCGACCTCCGGATGGCGCGCCGAATGAGAGACCCTCACAGCGACCATCGTTCGACACTCATGGCTCACCTCCAGAGATAGGACTCTTCTCTATTCCGCGACACCCGAGTTGTGTTCACGAACCTGTTCGGTATCTGCAATGTGGAGGCCCAGTACAATTTCCCGCTTCCCAGTTCCGGCCTACATCCGTGGCAAAATGACAACGATGGAGCCCGTTCCCGAGTCACGTGCATCCTGCATCACCCGAAAAACGATCTTGATGATTTCTAGTCCGATCTCGATACGCTGAACCAGCGTGCGAATCATGTCTCGACGTCGCTGCCAGTCGCAATTTGAAAGGTGGGGCCCGACGGCTGCCGCGAGATCACGAAGCCGCCTTGCCGCAAGTCGCAAGTGTTCCAGTTGATCGACATCCCGTGCATCGCCCACTAGCTTTGTATCGAGATCCGCGATGCGGCTCTTGGTTCTAGCCATTCGTGATGTGAACTGACTCTTTTCAATCAGGCCTTCTGTGAAACTGTCGATCAGACGCTCCATCGCATGTTGCAGCTTGAGACGCGTGGCCCTCAGAGTCTCGACACTCTCCAGCGACGCGCCAACGCTACCGCCACCCCGATATTCATGTTCTAACTGCTCGGGGTGCGACAGCAGATCACAGACTTCGCGCCACACGGCCGATTCCAGAAACTCGCCCTGGACCTGCGCATTGCCGCAAATTCGTTCGCCGCCAAACCGATAACCGTCTGATCCACTGCATCTGTAGTAACGAAAGTCCTTCATTTGATGGCCGGCGCCCATTTGATGGGTCGTCTTGCCATAATAGGCGTAGCCACATCTCGCGCAGCAAAGGAGCCCCTGCAAGAGATACCCAGGCCTTCGCCGACCCAAGCGAGCACGGCTCCGGTTCTCCTGAAGTTGTTCCTGTGCGGCTCGAAACAATGCGGCATCGACAATCGCTGGAACCGGAACGAACACCCAGTCCTTTAGATCGGCTGCAACTGGTGCATTACTGCGGCGCGGTTGTGCCGGTCGGCCGCGCGCTGCGCGCGGTCGGGCCTTCTTCCCGCGCGGCATCATGTGCGTCTTTCCGTAGGCAGCTCGACCTTGATAGGCCGGGTTTTGGAGAATGTGCCAAACGGCCTGGCGAGACCAGATTCGCTTTCCAGTCGCCGTCACTTCGCCCGCCTTCTGTAGCCGACGGCAAACTTCGGCCAGACTGCAACGGTCGCGTCCGATCCAGGAAAAGATCTGTTTAACAATTCGCGCCTGCTCAGGCACCGGTTCGAATCGGGCATGGCCCCCGCCTTCCCGCACGGAGACGTAGCGGTATCCAAATGGAGCGTTGGACATCACGTTGAGCGATCCGGTCTGTGCGGCATGTTTCTTACCTCGTCGGCTCCGCTCCATGATCTTGGCTCGCTCGTATTCGGCCACGATGCCTTGCACCTGCAACAGCAAGTCATCTTCCGGGCTTTGGCCGAGAGGCCGGTTCAAGAACACCAGTTCAATCCCATGTCGCCGCCACTCGTCGAGGAGAAGGACTTGGTAGGCATAGTTCCGGGCCAGGCGGTCGGGTGAGTGGACATAGATCCTGTCGATGGCGCCAACGGTGGCTAAATCGCGCAGCCGATCCAGAGC
Organism: uncultured Acidobacteriota bacterium; assembly: GCA_963799305.1. Classification (GTDB taxonomy): domain Bacteria; phylum Acidobacteriota; class Terriglobia; order Terriglobales; family Acidobacteriaceae; genus Acidiflorens. Next base: position 1,065,244 of record CAWCWX010000015.1, read on the forward strand.
CGGGCGAATGAGTGTCGCGCCACTGTATCCATCATCGACAAACTGCCGTTCGGGCGGCACGGGTGTGCCGTCACTTTGGGCGCGCTCACTGAGCGCTGCTGTCTGACTTTCAACGGTGTGCGCGGTCGCCTGCTGTTCGCTGGAAACGCGCGCGTAGAACGCGGCTCGCATGGTTGTCATAAAAGCCTCCGAGGGGAGGCTGGGAGATTTGGCGGTTCGCAAGCAAACAGAGATTTTGTTGGAACCAAATCAAATCAGAAGGAGAATCACAATGTCAGAAACAAGCACGTTTATTTCATGTACGGGAAGAATCACGCGGGCGGAGCTGGCGAACCTGCCAACGCCTCCGGCAACAGAAACACACATTCCGATTCCCCACGCCGCAGTTGTGGAAACCTTGGTCGAAACCTTGAGTCACCGCCAGATTTCCGTCGTTGGTGAGGAGTTCGCAGTCTCGAAGGACGATATGGAGATGTTCGGTGTCCTGGACTTGGAGACAAGTTTCGAGGGATGCCGCTTCGCCATCGGAATCAGAAACGCGAACAACAAGCGCTTCCGGCTGGCGTGCACGGTCGGGCTGCGGGTGTTCGTGTGCCACAATCTCGCGTTTCGTGGAGACTATCAGCCCCGTATTGGCAAAACACTCAAAACACTTCTCGCTTGAAGACGCGCTGTCGATCGGCGTTGACCGGATGCAGCGGAACTTCGAGCCGTTGAAGCGCCAGGTCGAGGGTTGGCGGGCCGAACAATTGTCAGCCGAGGCGGCAAAGCTGACGATCTACCGGGCCTTCATCGAAGGAGATCTGGAAGTCCCGAAGCATCTGGCGCGAACGGTACACGAGCTCTACTTCAATCCGCAACACGAGGAATTCCAGCCCCGCACCATGTGGAGCCTGTCGAACGCATTTACCTCGGCGTTCAAGGAACTCGATCCTATCCCGCAATTTCGGGCAACGGCGAAACTGGGGAGCTTTCTTGAAGGTGTCACTGCGGCATGATCTGTTGCAATTTGGGGGCCCCAAAAAGCGTTTTTTCCAGCTAATCTCCAAAAACTTGGAACGCACACAGCGGAAAGAGGGGCACGGGACACTTCGATATATGCGCTCACCTTTGTTTCCCGGCGAAATCATACTCGATTCCGTACAAATCGAATCAAGTTACCCAGGAACCGGATCGTTGTACCAACGGCGCTCGCTGCTCTGGCCTACTCTCCGATTCGGGACGTGCCCTTCCATCAGCGCGGCAGTAAGGAGGGCTCGTTGTGGCGTGCCCTCTTCTCAATCGCAGCAATTGCGTCGACGGCAGATTTTCGGATTGAATGTCCTTGAACTTCAGGAGAGGGATCCTTGGCAGCGACCTCCTTAAGGTCTGGAATCATGTCCTCAGTGCCGAACTTACCCATCGCGTCTATAGCAAATGAACGGGCCGTGACGTCCGGATCGTGAAGCGCGGTCAAAACCGTTTGCTTGATAGTCTGAGTCGTGGTTGGATCAAGGTCGTCCTTCTTCTTCGCTAATATTTGGACAAGTATTGGAATCGCCTCTCCGCGGTAAGCTCCCAATTCGCTCTTTGACAACTGAATGAGACAGGGTACCGCGACCTTGCCGTGATCCGCAATCTTGCCAGCGAATTGTGAATCTGGGTCGTAACCCTGATTCACGAGGATACAGACCTGACGTGGATCATCCCAGTTGACAAAAGAGGCGACTGTGTCACCTAGTTGGGCAGTATACTCGGCATAGCCTTCCCCATATTTATCCTCATAACCCGGACTCTGCGCACTGCGGCTCTCCAAGGCCAACACCTGATTTTCCTGATCAAGCAAGCCAAGCAGCGCCCCCTGCACCCTGGCGTTCCGCATCATCGTTCGATCAGATCGCAGTTGCTCGAACGCCTGTTGCCTTTCCTGCCATACTGCGGAATGCAGCGCGGTCAGTAATTTGCTCATGTTGGGCTTTGCGGTTTGTGGATGTTGACTCCAACAGGGAGCAATCATCAGCAAGGCTGCAAGGGCTCCCAGGAATGCAAATCGCATACTTGTTCCTCCCGAAAACTCGGTCCATTTTGTACGTGGTTGCCAGTTCCAGATTTTGGCAGATATCATGGTTCACCATTTCACCGACAGAATAACTAACTTGAGCTACTGATCAATTCCTCGCCGCGGGCCGATTAGATACCATTCTATTGCCTCCACTTCGACGAGCAGAGCCGAAGGGGGCGCCAGTCGGCATGTACGTGGCTCGGGTTATTTTTCTGTGCAACTAGTGGTTCAACGCAGGCGCCCGCATTCAAAGCAGCGTCGTGGATCGGTTTCCACGTCGTCGCTGAACTGACTATGTCCGCTGCATCGCCGTGAATGTGGCGGCTGTGCGGATCACCGGGCGGTATGATGATCTGGTTAACTCGCGGGCTTCGATAGCCGCTGTCGACAGTTATAGGATTACCGTAAAGCGAGAGAATTCGCTCAAGTCCGTACTGCATGGAAGGTTCAAGTAATGCCCACTGGGGGTATTCGTTCCTGTTGATGTCAGAGACGTTTAGCATGCTGAAAGGAAAGTCGTTTGGGAAGAAACTGAAAAAAGTAAAAGCGAAACAACCTGGGTAAAAATTGGCGTTGTAGGTTATATACTGAGCCGAAAGTAGGTCGCGACCGTCTAAGCAAAATGGTGAAGTCAGATTCTGCGACAGGTTGGCTCCGTCAAAGCTTGAGTACCGTGGGGTAGCCGGAGCAAACGGCGCAAAAGGAACTTGAACCAACTGGCTCGTAGAAATCTGATATCCATTGCCTGTCCACGACTGAGTGGGCAGATTCGCGACCCCCGTCGCGCGTCCGTTGTGATCGTAGATTGTGCCTGAGTACCCTACCACACTGCCGTCGGCCATGGCCATGAAGGGATAGTCGTTGGGTACGATCCATCTCATTCCTCCAGAGGTGTCAAACGCCACCATACTCTGAGAGGAACCGAGTACGACGGCACCGACAAATGAACCGTCTTGCGCCTGCAGCACCGGATAAATGGGACTGGTTTGCCCTGGCACGCTCGAATCGGAAGAGGACCCTAGGCCACCACCCGATGTCGTCGCCACGCCGAAGGTCGAGGCGGCGGCCACATCGGAATTGCAGTTGATGTGGGGGTATACAGCGAGCGTTCCGGCCGCGCAATATTCTGGTATGTCGGCCTCCCATGTGAACAACGTACCGCGGTCTGCATTGGTGATCGGAGTTGGCACGTTTAGGGAGGGAAGCGCGCCCGACTGCGCGATTGAAGTCGGCAAGCCGATGGAGTTTTGTTCGATGTACTTTGAACCCCACTCCTTCACATCCACCTTGTTAGAAGTCCCGCCGTTGCCAACTCTCAGCATCTTGAGGTGGACAACTCTGTCTTCCGTCAACGTGCTACTGATTACCGTAGGGTCAAATTCGACGCAGCCTATGATTCCTTGATATACGTTTTTTTGGACTTGGTATCTGTAGACAACATATGCATATCCGTCGCCGGCGATCATGGGGCCCGCCAGTATGCTTGGCAGCTCGTCGGGCTCATCAGTGCTACCCGATGGTTGTTGCCCTGCTCCATTGCAGCTACCGGTGTACGAGTATTGGCTATGGTAGGTTGATTGATCCAAAGGCACGCTAAACTTCTGGCCGCCGGTCGTGGGGTCAATGCCGATCACAGAAACGGTTCCGACATTAGCGCCGACGTTGTAGTCGTAGTGGTAAGTGGTGTCGACCGTAAAGATCGTGCCGTCGGTATGGACGACAGGCGTCGAAAGGTTTCTGTTTGAGTTCTCATCTGGTTTCGAAGCCGTGAAGGTGGGGGATGGCTGCCCCGTCATCCCGTCAAACTTCGTGATCGTGGTGGTTCCCGATTCCGAGTTTGCTTTCATAGCCACCAGACCACCCTGAAAGTCTGGCACAGTAGAAGCCCCACTCACATCAGCGGTCCAAGCCGCTCTGCCATCGCTGGTGATTGCTTGAACCTTGCCATCTCCTTGAAACGCGAACATGTCGGCTACTCCGGTGGGGCTGGGCACAGCCGGAACGATTCCAGTCACACCGGATCCATCGCCTGCGTTCGACCAGATCACCGTGTCCGGAGGCGGCGCTGTACTCCAAACCGTGACGTCCGCAGATGCGGTTCCCACAGTGATCGTTGCATGCCCGGCAGTGACACCGGTGACGAGGGGCGGGTCGTCGGTGGAAAGCGCGACTACATTCGCGTTGCTCGATGTCCAGGTCAAACCGGTCACAGGCTGCCCGTTGCCGTCCAAAGCTTGCATGGTGTGAGTCTCACCAACCACAATGTTCAGGACATTCGGAGCGAGCGTCAGAGTATCGCCACCAGTACTCGTGACGGTAAAGGAAACGGCATTGCTCCATACCCCGTTTTGCTCAATTCGTGCGACCCCAGTGACGGCTGTCGCCGCCACCGTAGCGACCACTTGGGTGTTGCTCCAGCTAATCACGTCGCCGCTGGCGCTTCCAAGCAAAACGGTTCCCGGAGAACTCCCGAATCCGTTACCCGTGATCGTGACCGTTGTTCCCGTGGCTCCGGAGGAGGGCGTTACACTAGTGATTTCCAGGGTGTTGACGGTGAAAGGAACGGCGTTGCTCACTACGCCATTCTGAAGAATCTGTGCGTTGCCGGATCTCGATCCCGACGCTACAACAGCAACGACCGTGGAGTCGCCCCAACTCCTGACTACGCCATTGGCCGTTCCGAGCCACACTTGTCCGCCGTCTTGGGAAGCCCCGAAGCCCGAGCCGGTGATGGTCACCTGGGTTCCGGGGACACCGCTGTTCGGTGAGACATTCGAAATGGTCGCTGCACTGATATTGAACGACACCGCGTTGGACCATACTCCGCCTTGCTGAATTTGGGCGGTTCCCGACGTTGAAATTGAGGCAACGGTCGCGATTACCTGGGTGTCAGTCCAACTCACGACGATGCCGTACGTGCTACCGAGCCAGACATTGCCGCCCTGAGCCGAACCAAAACTCGAACCAGAAATCGTCACCTGCGTTCCTGCTGTCGCTGTCGTAGGCGATACAGAGGTGATAGTTGGAGCAGCGACTCCGTGGGGACTCTGAATGGTTACCGACGTGCTTGCAGATACGCCTGCCAAAGTGGCGGTGACGCTTGCCGATCCCGTGGCGACACCCATCGCGAAGCCCTGCACTCCGGAGTTATTACTTATCAAGAGTATCGAATTGTTCGAGGAAATCCAGGTTACAGAAGTAGTCAAGTCTTGGGTACTGCCGTCCGAGAATGTGCCGGTTGCCGTCATTTGTTGACCCACGCCCAGCGTTATCGACGGATTGGTCGGACTGATAGTCAGCGACGCTAAGCCACCCACATGCAGCGAACTAGCGCCACTTATATATCCTGTAGTGGCTGTCAGAACGGTTGCGCCGGTCGACTGTGCATCAACGATTCCGGCACTCCCCGCCGAATCGCTAACCGTTGCGACACCGGGAGTCGATGACGTCCAGATGAGGGAATGGAGGGTTTGCGTGCTGTCGTCATTGTAGGTGCCAGTAGCGACCAACTGCTGGGTTTGCCCTGAAGAGAGGAACAAACTGGCAGGCGCCACTGAAATCGAGACGAGGCTGGACGGTGAGAGACTGGTGGGTTGATACGATTCAGCGCTGGCTAGCGTCACACCCCCGTTGATACCGCCGATGAGCAACACATTTCCGTTGGCGAGCAGAGTCCCAGTATGTGCCGCACGGGCGGTAGCGAACGATTGCCCAGGACTGAATGCGCCGATGACTGGATCAAACAATTCAGTGCTGGCTTCTCCACTGCAAGCGGATCCACATGAGCTGTACCCGCCTGCGACTAAGACATCACCGTTGGTGAGCAACGTCGCGCTTTGATTGAACCGCGGAGTGCCCATTCCTCCAGAGACGACGCTGAATGTGTTTCCAACCGGGTCGTAGATCTCTGCTGCGTTCGTCGGGCAGCCAGGGACGTTACAGGTTGAACCTCCCGCTACAAGTACTTTGCCACCATTCAGAAGAGTGGCGCTTGTACCGAAACGGGGCACGCTCAAGCTTGGCCCGGCCCCGGTGAATTGGTTGTTCCCAGGATTGTAGATTTCCGCCGCTGCTGGCAGATTCGTTCCGTCAAATCCTCCTGCGATCAGAACCAACCCCGAGTCAAGCAGAACCGCGGCTGCGCCGAATCTCGGAGCGGTCATGCTATTACCTGCGGAAGTAAACGTTCCTGCGCTCGGATCGTAATCTCCGCGCTGGACAAAGTGCTGCACGAGGTAGCTGAAGTGCAGTGCTGGCCGCCCGCGATAAGTACGGTCCCGTTGGCGAGAAGTGTCAACGTGTGGGTGCTTCTGGCGACCGTCATCGATCCAGCGTTACTGAAGGTGCTGGATGTAGGATCGTAAATCTCGGCGCTACTCAGAGATGAACAGTTTCCTTGACCATCACATGTGTAGCCACCCGCGACAAACACCTTGCCGTTGCTCAAGAGCACAGCCGGAGCAGAGCGAGCAGTGGCCATTGTGCCTGTGTTGGCAAATATGCCGGTTCCCGGATTGTAGAGCTCCGCGCTGTTCAAGTAAGAGCACGATCCAGCCGACGGACAACTGACACCTCCGGCGACGAGGATTTGCCCATCGTTAAGCGGAGTCGTATTGTGCAGATATCGACTTGTGTTGAGGCTGGTCTGTGCAGTTCCGGAGGTGACGTTCAGGGCAGCTATGCCACTCGCCGATCCCGACGTCGCCGTAATCGTGGCATTTCCGGCAGCCACCGCTGTAGCCAAGCCGGCGTTGCCGACGCTGGCGACGTTTGGGTTGGACGATACCCATGTACTGGCTGAAGTCAGATTTTGTGTGCTGCCATCCGTGTAGGTTCCAGTTGCTACCAACTGTTGCGTAGCGCCCGTTGATAAGGTTGCAACATTTGGTGCAATGGCCATGGACTGTAGGCTCGGCGGACCGACAGTCAACGGCACAGAAACAGCAATTGATTCAAACGTAGCGGTAACAGTTGTGGTTCCTTGGCCAACGCTTCTTGCAGCTCCCGTGTTGGTCGCGGTTGCCACCGCGCTTACCGTGGAAGACCACATAACCAAGGTAGTGACATCTTGCGTACCGCCATCGCTGTAGGTGCCCGTGGCGTGATATTGCAGGGAGGTACCGAGTGCGATCGTTGCTGACGGAGGATCGACCGCAATCGAAACTAGCGCGGGAGGGCCCACGATTAGACTGGTTGAGGCGTTCACTGAACCCGAGCTGGCCTGGATCGCAGCGATTCTTGAAGTACACCTGCAGCCAGACCGGTGCCATTGATGACAGCAACAACCGACGAGGACGAGCTCCAGGTCGCGGTAGCGGTAAGGTCCTGAGTGCTCCCATCTGTGTAGACACCGGTCGCCGTGAATTGTTGCGTGGCTCCCTGCGGGATCGC
>CAWCWX010000016.1:0-40088 GCA_963799305.1 uncultured Acidobacteriota bacterium
TCCATATCCGCCATCTGGCCGTAGAGGTGGACTGGAACGATCGCGGTTACCGGCTGCTGGCTGCGCTTACTAATCAGTTTGCCTTCCTCTGACACGGTGCATTGGGTCTCCAAGTACTCCCGAAGTTTTTCCGGGTCCATGTTGTAGGTCCGTTCGTCGATGTCGACGAACTCCGGCAATGCTCCCGCCTGCGAAATGGCTTCGGTTGTGGCAATGAACGTGTGCGGAACCGTTACCACCACGTCACCGGCTTTCACGCCCGCCGCCATCAGGGCAAAGCGCAGGGCGTCGGTGCCACTGTTGACGGCGACTGAATGTTCGGTCTCGCAGAAAGCGGCGAACGCTTTTTCGAAGTTTTCCACCATCGGTCCGCCAATGAAGCCTGCGGTCCGCAGAGCTTGCTGGAATACTTCGGTCAGTTCCTGCTCCAGTTCCACATGCGGAGTGACAAGATCAAGAAAAGGAATGCTGGCAACGCTCACTTTGTAACCTCCGAGGTTTTATCGACTCGTTGATCGATAGAACGAAGAATTCGGGCTGGATTGCCAGCCACGATGCTGTTCGGGGGAACGTCTTTGGTGACCACGCTGCCGGCTCCGACCAGCGCGTTTTCTCCGATTGTGATGTTCGACAGAATGGTGCTGCCGGACCCAATCGACGCGCCTTTCTTCACCAGCGTTCGCTCCACTTTCCAATCAGCTTCCGTTTGCAACTGATCTCCGGTGGTGGCGCGGGGATAAGAGTCGTTGATGAAAGCCACGTTGTGGCCGACAAACACGTTGTCTTCAATCGTCACACCTTCACAGATGAAGGTGTGGCTCGAGATCTTGCAGCGTTTGCCGACGGTCGCATTTTTTTGGATTTCGACAAAGGCGCCGATTTTCGTTTCGTCGCCGACTTCACATCCGTAAAGGTTGATGAACTTGGAGAGCTTCACATCCCGCCCAAGCTTTACGTCCGCGCCGATGCATGTATATGTTTCCATAAATGAGGACTAGATTCCTTTTCAAGAAGCCTGTTGACTCAGTGCGCGGCTCTCGAGCAACAGTGCAATCGTCAATCCGCGCTGGCCTCGGGCCGATACGCCCAGCTAGCGGATGGGCTGGCTACGGCCGCAACCGGGCGCCTGGCCGACGACAGACCAGCCAGATCGAGTTCCCGGTGGATAGCGGCGAGCGCAGCTTTCAGGTCCTGTTGCGGCACCACAAAAGACATGCTGCAATCCGAGGATCCCTGCACGGTTGCAATCACGTTTACGTTTTCCTGTCCCAGCGCGGCAAACGTACGCGCCACCGTTCCGGGAGCCGTCCGCAGGTTCTGCCCAACCAACGTAATGCAGGACACCGCGGTCTCAGACACGGAGTGTTCCACTTTCGCGTGGATCAGATCTTGGGAGAACTCGTGGCGCAGGGCCTCGATGGTGCGCTTGGCAACGGTCGACGGAATCACCAGACAGATGTCGTTGTGCGCGGAGGATTGCGAGATCAGGAGCACGTCTGCCCGGACCGCTGCCGCCGTGGCAACCGTGCGTGCCAACGCGTCGGGAACACCTTGCATCCCCTGTCCTGCGACCGTGACTAGAGACGCGTCGCTGACCGCAGTCAGAGCCCTGACTCCTCCCGCGTTCAGCGGACCCGCAGGAGTAATTCGTGTGCCAGGTTCGTCCGGTTCGAACGTGTTGCGAATGCTCACCGGAATACCGCGTTGCATCATCGGACGCAGAGTCTTGGAGTGAAGAACCTTCGCGCCGAAATAGGCCAACTCCGCCGCCTCGCGATGCGATATCTCCGCGATGGTGGCGGCCTCTGGCACCAGTCTGGGGTCAGCGGTAAGCAGGCCTGAGACATCGCTCCAGATAACAACTTCGTCGGCATCGAGAGCTGCGCCGAGGATAGTCGCCGAATAGTCGGAGCCACCGCGGCCGAGTGTCGTCAGTACGCCTTCTTCCGTGGCGCCAATGAAGCCTGTCACGACTGGGACGACGCCAGCTTCGAGAAGCGGAGCCATTCGAGTCTCGCAGCGAGCGCGGGTCAGGTCGATCCACGGTTCAGCGGCGCCATGATAGGAATCCGTGACGACCAATTCGGTCGCGTCGATAGCCTCAGCCGTGACTCCGATTTCTGACATTGCCGCCGCGACCATCGGCGCGCAGAGGCGTTCCCCCAGCCCCGAGATGGCATCCAGAGTTCGTGGCGTCAACTCGCGTAAGAGGATCGTGCCCTGGCAAAGACGCTCACCCTCCAGAAAAAGCTCATGCAGTTTCCCCTGCAGGCGTCTCCGCTCATCCCCGGAACGAATCAAAGCGGTGACGACTTCGTCGTGCCGCTGCTTCAATCGATCGAAAACCGCGGTGACCGCGATCTCGTTTCCAGCCTTTGACTGGTTTGCAGCCTCGATGAGTTGATTGGTAACACCACCCATCGCGGAGACAACAATGGCGATGTTGCTTTCGCGCGAAGCGGTTCTTGCAATTTCGACAACGCGCCGGATGCAGAGTGCGTCCGCAACCGAGGTACCGCCGAACTTCATCACCAGGAGCGGTTTTCTCATCTCGCTGCGATCCTCGCTGCCGCGTTGCTCTCGGCCGGAGCTTTCGCCGGCGACGGGGCCACTGCGGTTCCTTGCGTTGCAGCCCGCGAATACCACCCACTCTGCTTTCGGCTCCGATGGATACACGCATGAACCAGCTCTGGCGCGTCCCACGGAACATCGTGATATCCCGTGCGTAAGAACTCACTCTTGGGATCTCTTGCCCATTCATGGGGGAAGAGAGCGATGGTATCGTTCTCGGTCACGGTCGGCGACACTCGACCAGGGTGTCCTGATACTGCGCCATAAAAAGCCGTCGGAAGGTCTCGTCCGGCACCGAGAGTAATGTGTCCCACCTGGGTCGAGCGGGGATTGATTTCGATGAGATACGCGTGCCCGGTGCTGGCTTCCAACATGAAATCAAATCCGCACAACCCCGAAAGGCCCATCCGACGGACTACTTTTTCGACGGCGCTTGAGATTTCGGGATTATCAATCAACCGCACCACTGTCGCGTGCCCGGCAGCTTTGCACTTGCGGATCACTTCGAAATGGAGACTCGCGAGGACCGTTCCCTTCCAGCAAGCGACCGTGCTGGTAGCTTCGTGCCCGACCACGAGGGCTTGGGCACTCACCGTCGGGCGATGTCGCAGCAGCGATGGCCAAACCAGAGTTCGATCCTGGTCCAGGAGAGCCCGCTTGAACGCTCGGGCCAGCAGGGGAGGCGCCTGCAGTTTCCGGAAAGCATGTTGCGCCTCATTCTCTGACCGCACGATCCGAACGCCATCGCCGCCCGAAGTACCATCGGCCTTCAGCACCGTGGGCAGGCCGGCACGCTCAATCCAGATGCTTACATCTTCAGCGCTCTTCAGTACCGCGGTTTGGGGGACTCGAACACCCTCTTCCCGCGCCAGTTCCATGAAAGCAGCTCGTGATTGCACGACAGGAAACGCTTGCGGGGATCCCAGCGAGCGCTCGATCAAAGAACCCAGATTCACGCCATTGCTTGTGTAGGTCTCTCGTTGGTGATAGAGGTCATGTAAATGCCGGGCCGCGAGGTCATCTCCGGGTACAACGACATCAGGCTTTGCGGCCGCGATGGCACGGGCCAGCGAACGGAGCGGCGCCAGTCCCTGATAAACATGGGTATGGCTCGCTGCGTGAGTCTTGTCCACCGGGTGCCCTGGCGGACAAAATACCTCGACTCTGAACCCGGCATTGGCAAGGCCCAGGGCCAGCCGCGCCGCGGGTACCCAATTCGTCGTCGTCGCAAGCAGGACAGTTGGTTTCACAGGAGGGTTTTTAACCTTTGAGTTCCAGTCCATTAGAGGTAGACAAGTTCCCCGCGTTTGGCGAGCGATTCGCTCGCCGCTTCCAGCATCCGGACTACCTTCAGGCCGGCGCAGGCGTCATTGAATGGCTTGGTGCCTTTCTCGACGCATTCCACAAAGTAAGTCAATTCCAGTTTCAGGGCCTCCACCTGTTCGACCTGGGGCGCCCACATATCGCCCGAGCGGTAGCTGACCAGCAGGTTGTACACACCTTGCTGGCTCTTCACGTCAACGCCCTTGTCGTAGATCTTCAGCTTTTCGTCCGCTTCGAGGTCGTTCCAGACCAACATTTTCTTTTCGCCGCCAATCAGGGTAGTGCGAACCTTGACCGGTGAAATCCAGTTCACATTGACGTGCGCAATCATCTTGTCCGGGAAATAAGCGGTGATGAACGCGATATCTTCGTGTGAGTTGAGGTGCGCTTGTCCGGTCGCCGAGATCGCCTCGGCGTCTTTGTGCAGCAGGTGGTTCATGATCGAGAGGTCGTGCGGCGCAAGATCCCAGATCACGTTGCAATCATGCTGGAACAGCCCCAGGTTCACCCGCGTTGAATCGTAGTAGTAGAGCTTGCCGAGCGCCCCCTCCTTAAGCAGTTTTTGAATCTTTCGAACTGCGCCGGTAAACAGGAACGTGTGGTCGACCATGATCTGGAGGTTTTTCTGCGCCGCCAGATTCATGAGTTCTTCGCCTTGCGCCACGTTGCTGGTGAACGGCTTCTCCACGAAAACATGCTTACCGTTTTCGAGCGCAGCCTTGGTCAATTCAAAGTGAGTCCACACCGGCGTGATGACCGCAATGGCATCGACGTCGGTGGAAGTGACCAGTTCCTTGTAATCGGAGTAGACGGGGATTCCTGGATTCGCCGATTGGATCCGCTTCCGGGCAGCCGGGCTCTGATCGCAAATGCCAACGACCTCGCAGCCCTCGAGGCTCCGAAGGTTCCGAACAATGTTCGGTCCCCAATAGCCATACCCGATAACACCAAACCTAAGCATAGGATTTCACCATAGACAAAGGGACCAGTTTCGATCCCACGGACGAGAAGTTGTGGAGGGGAGGACGATGCAGCGATAAACCGTGAACAAGCAACTGAAGCTGAGTTAACAGGCGCCGTCCCCGGCGATAACCGCCTTGGGAGTCTGGAGGAGAATCTTCACGTCAAGCCAGGGAGAACTTTGGGCCGCGTAACGCAAGTCAAGACGCACCATTTCGTCAAACCCCACGCGGCTGCGGCCCTGGACCTGCCACAGTCCAGTGATACCAGGTTTTGCTTCCAGCAACCGGCGACGATGCCAGGTGGCGTAGGCTTCCACTTCGTACGGCACCGGCGGACGCGGTCCGACCAGCGACATTTCCCCACGCAACACGTTGATGAATTGTGGGAGCTCGTCGAGGCTCGTCCGCCGCAAAAAGTTTCCTACGGTCGTAATCCGGGGATCGTTCGTGAGCTTGAACACGCCTTCGCCTTCGCCATTGGCAGAATGCTTGGCGGCCTGACCGGCAATCAACTGGCGTACGTATTCCTTGTGCTGGCTGGCATCATTGTTGATGTACATGGAGCGGAACTTCAGGAAGGTGAAGGGCGTGCCGTGTTCTCCGATGCGTTGCTGGCGGAACAAGACCGGGCCGCGCGAAGTCAGTTTGATGGCAGCGGCAATCAGGAAAAAGATCGGTGACAGCAGCAGCAGCAGAATCAGACTACCCGTGACATCCATCATTCGTTTAATGCCGCGGCTCATCCATTGCGAACCGTTGCGTTCGTGCAGGTCGGGATAGAGCGTCGGATTGCTGGGACGATCGGGATTCTGCGGATCCCATTCTTCGGGAAATAAGTGAAAAGAGAATTTGATCTGACTGAACTGCTCGCTTGTAAGCCGGTCGCGCAGGACATCGCTGATGCGTGCAAGAATCGTGCTCAGAACCAGGTTGTTGTCGGGCGTGATCTCGGTATACATCACACCCACAACCGAGTTCGCCTCATACCAGCCCATGACGTCGGTCTCGCGGGTTGCGGTTTGCAGAGCGGATAGGATCTCGAGCAGAATCCGCCCGTTCTTTTCGGTGGGCAGATTGCGTCCGGTGTCCATGAGCAACAGCACAAAGGGCCGCTGCGTGCGCTCACTGCGCTTGCGTTCGAGCGAGATCATGCGCCGGAAGATTTCCTCGGTGAGGACTTCGCTGCTGGCAGCGGGATTCTTCGGCCGTGACAACTGATCGCCCGGTAGCCGTCTTGTGGTTGTGGATGCCAAGGGTCGCGTCTCCTCGTTGAAGCCACGCGGACAAACACGTCAGCCGCGCGGACCAGATGCATTAAGGGGGAGTCTTCTACCGGTCGGGGATTACCGGGGCCGAAATCGGTCAGCGTTTAGCTGACAGGGGGGAGAAAAACTAGTCTGATTCTACTTCACCTTTGCCGTATCGCGAATAATAATATTTCTGTTCGCCGCCGTCGCTGCAACTGTTTACGACCACGCCCAACATGGTGGCACTGTCCAGCGTTTCAACCGCTCGCTGCAGCAACTTTCTGTCAGTCACCCCTTCGCGGACTACCATTAGAACACCGTCGGCCGCTTTCATCCAGAAGGTGGTATCAGCCAGAGGAAACAGCGGCGGAGTATCGATGATAATCCAATCAAAGAACGTGCCGAGTTGATCGAGGTACTCCGGAAGGCGTCCGGACTGCATCAGTTCCAGTGGATTCTCGGGCGCCATACCCGCGGGCAGAAGGCAAAGCCCCGAACCCTCCAGTTTGTAAACCACTTCCGACAGCTGCCGCTCGCCGCGCAAGCACTCGCTCAGTCCCGGCAACAACGCTCCCACTCCGAAACGCTTGGCGATGGTCGGGCGGCGAAAGTCTCCATCGATGAGCAGCGTCTTCAGCACTTTGCTACGCGCCTGATTCAACGCCAGGTTGGACGAGATCAGACTCTTCCCTTCGGCGGGAGCGGTTCCGGTCACCACGATCCGTTTGAGTTTACGCTGATCGCGTAGATGGCGCAGCCGCAATCCCAGCACGCGAAATTTTTCCGCACCCAGGCTGCCCGGATCGGTCAGGCACACCAAATGCGAGTCCGGCAAGGGAGCCGGTCGCAGGGTGGGTGCCGCTCCCAAAACGAACGTCTGCTCGGTCGCGGTCTTAACGGACAAAACTTCCGCCTCGAAAGGCGACGCGTGCCTGCCCTCGGCAGCTTGCAGCAGTTCAGTTACGGATTCCGGAGGAGTCAGCAGGTCGCTGCCCCAGCGTTCTGCTTCCGACAACTTCAGGGCGTCAAATATGCGGCTCATGGTTTAGTAAGGCCTGCGAGTCACGGTAGTAGTCGCTTCCTTGCCCTCAGTCGACTTCATTTCCTGCAAATAGTCGTGCAGTTCCATCAGCGTCTTCACTGCCCGCAAAAGCTCGTCTTTTTCCTGCTCTTTGGTCTGACCCTTGATTGCGGGGGAAGGACCAATCTTCTTTTGGTCGCGAGTCGCGACCACGCCCAACCGCAGATCGTGGGCGATCTCATCGATCACCTCGACCGGAATCACCGCCGCGCGTCGAGCATATCCGGAAAGGAGCGCATTCTCGCAGATGGTGTTGATCAGGCGCGGAAGTCCGTTCGAGTGGCGAAAAATGGCGCTCGTCGCCGCCTCGGAAAACATGTTGACATCGGCAGGGGCTCCGGCAATCTGCAGTCGGCGCTGGATGTAGCCCCGCGTCTCTTCCAGGTTGAGCGGCTCCAGGTGACAGCGCAAAGCGATTCGCTGTTTGATCTGCCGCAGTTCAAAGGAGTCCAGCATTTCATCGAGTTCAGGTTGCCCGGCCAACACGATCTGCAACAGTTTCTGCTGCGTGGTTTCCAGGTTGGTGAGCAGCCGAACTTCTTCGAGCAATTCGGGAGAAAGGTGATGCGCTTCATCGACCACAAGCAAGGTCGACAATTTCTTCTGATGCCGCTCCACCAGAAACGAACTCAAAGACAGGACCAATTCGTCTTTGGCCTTGCCCGCTACCGGCAAACCAAAATCGCCGGCAATGTAGCGGATAAACTCCAGCGCCGACAGGCTGGGATTGAACACATAGGCAAACGCGACTCCGGTGCGCCGCAGAAGTTCCAGCACGCAGCGCACCAGCATGGTCTTACCGGTTCCCACCTCGCCGGTGAGGACGACGAACCCTTTGCGCGCGCGCACACCATAGTAGAGCGAAGCCAGAGCTTCATTGTGGCGCGACGTCGAAAAAAGGAACGACGGGTCCGGAGTAATCTCGAACGGGTTCAGCTTCAGGTTGTAGAAGGACTTATACACTGAGTCTAACCACGAAGATAGGTTATCGCTGATCCCGCCAGGATGCAGCAAAAAATCACTACCGCAGCCGCGCCCGCCAGCAAATTGCCCCGCCGCGTGGCGGCCTGTTCGGAAACGGTTTCCAGAATTGGAATTTCTGCGAAGATTTCGAAGGGCACGATTTTCTTGATATCGCGTTCCGTGTGTACCTTGCCGCCGATCATCTCCGAACCAACCGCCGCCAGACCACCCAGGAAGATGCCTGCGATCACTCCCAACCCGCACAACTGCAAGCGGTTGGGCTTGTAGGGCTTCACCGGAAGGTTGGGAGGATCCAGCATCTGGAAATGTTCGCCCTGTTGGGTTTTCTCCAGATCGGTCGCCATCTCGGACTGATTCTTCTTCGCCAGCAGGGAGTCATAATCGGTTTTCGACTGATCGTAGTCGCGCGTGATGTCGGCGAACTGCTGTTCCATGACTGGAGCCCGATTCAAGCGGCCCTGGTATTCGTAGACTTTCGACTGGAGATCCCTAATCTCCGCCTGCCGGTTCGCGATTTCCGTGCGATTGGCCTGCAGCTGGCTCTCCAATTCGAGGATGGGAGCGCTCTTTGGGTCCAGGGAAGCGGTCGGGCTTACCGAGGCCGTTGTGCTTCCCCCACTGTTCATGTCGGCAACGACTCGCTCCCGCATTTTCTCCGTACGGGCAATCTGCTCTTTGGTCTTGCGGACATCGGGATGCTTGTCGGTATAGTGTGAGCTCAAGTCCGCCAGTTGCGCCCGCAGACGCTCCAATTCCTTATCGATCGCGGCCAACCCAACCGGGCCCGCATCACTCGATTTCCCATGATCGAGCGTGCGGTATTGATTGAGCAACGATTCGAGATAGGTGCTCTGCTGTTTGGCTCGATTGAGAGAATCTTCCTGCGCCTGTAATTGGGTTTGCAACCCTCCCAGGATTTGCAGATTGCTTTGCGTCTGGCTGGGCAATTCTCCGATGTGTTTGTCTTTGAACTCGCGGACGCGCGCCTCTTGTTCAGCCAGTTTCTGGCGCGCCTGGTCGAGTTGGTCTTGCAGAAAGCGAGTGGTGTTCTCGGAACGTGCCTGCCGGAGTTCCAGGTTCTCGGTAATGAATAGATTCGCCAGCTCGTTGGTTGCCTGTTGCGCCATCCGAGGATCGCGACTCTGGTAATAAATGTTGAAGGCTGTAAGTTTTTTGTCGTCGCCGTGCGACAGTTCGATATCGATGTCCTTGCGCATTTCATCGACGATTTCGTCTTCATTCTTACGCTTGCGATCGTTGGCGTACAGATTGAGACGATCGATGATCTGTAGCAGACGGGTGCGGCTGAGGATTTGCTGCGTAATGCTGTCAAGCTGGCGCTGATTGTCGCTGTCAATATTGGAGACGACGAACTTTTCTGGCACCGACGGCTGCTCGACCAAGATCAGCGTGCCCGACCGGTACAGAGATGGCAGAAACCAGCTGATCCCCCAGACCAGCAGCCAGCCGGCAAAAAACGGCAGGAGAAAATGCCAGCGCCGGCGGCGAACGATGCCGAGCACCTGCTGTATGTCTGGAATCTCGCTCGGACTTTCCTGAAGTTGCTCTTCCATGGCTAACGTCCTAAGGGGCGGGCCCACTGGTAACCGAGGGTTACAAAAAACTGATTGCGATGCGCACTACCTGCGAAGTCGGGATTCGCGATTCCGATTTGGTCTTGAAAATCGTGGACGTAGCCCATTCGCAGTAAGAAACTCCGCGAAAGATTGCGCTCGAGCGAGGCATTGACCGAGGCTGAGTTGATCTGGCTCGCAGCTCCTGGAGCCGGAATGGTGAGCGACTCGTTCTTACCGTAGCTGGCTCCCACCGTAACCGCCCAAGCTGGAAGCAGCTGTTGGCGCACGGTACCGTGCACACCCTGCAAGCGCACCACACCGGACAGGCCACCACCAGGGCTGATCACGCGGGAATATCCCGCGGCCACGCTGGTATGAGCTCTTTGCCAGCCCGCCTCGATTCCTCCAGAGTAGGACCATTCGTTGAAGTGCTCGGGAGTATCTCCGCCGTTTGGTGTCAGGCCGCGATTATCGGAATACTCCGGACCGATGAAGCCGGTCAGCGTGAGTCCGCTCGCGAACTTGATGGTATTGATGGCCAGGATACTATGCACCAACGTTTCTCCGGTGGGATCAAAAGTCACGCGCTGAAAGCGATAGTTGACGCCAGCCCAGTCCCTCCCGAAGAGCCCGTGCAGCCAGAATGCGGAACCCGAAGCCGTCCGGCTATTGGTGAGTGTGAACCCTGCTGGAGCATCCGTGAAATGCAAGTCGGAGAAAGAACCGCTGCCGCCAATCACGTCTTTGAGGGCGAAGTGATAGTTGATTTCGCCCTCCGTCAGACGAGGACCGTTGTTTGGATAGCGGCGCAATCAAATTTGGATTCGGGCCACCGTTCCCAACGCCCGCTCCGCCGACGATGCCCGAATCGAAGAATCCTGACGTCAGGGAAAAGTCCTCCGCCACGCGCAGCGTGACATGTGGACTCAAGCGAAACTGGGAATTGAAGTTGAGGTCATGCGATCCCTGGTTGCGGTTGGAGAGCCTTTGATTCACGGTCAAACCTGCGGCATAGCCGAGGGACCAGCGCGCACGGGGACGGGTTTGCTCCAGAATGATGTTTGGGAACACAGAGAAGGTGGTATTTCCGACCCCGTCGCTGGGCGTCATGAATGTATTGTCGTCGTAGGTAGCACCCACGTTCAGGCCACCGCGCAAATAGTTGGAGCGTTCCGATTCTGTGCCCAATGCCAAGGACATCCTGGGGCCGCCGAGCACTGCCGGAATCTGCGGCACGTCACCGCTCGTGTCCTCCGTCGTCCCCGTCTGGTCGATTCCCATCACGCCTGTCAAAGCAGGTGCCGGTGTGGACCGCGTGTCCTCACTGCCGGCCGGAGGCGGATTTTGCCCTGCGGAAATCATGTTGCATCCGGCCAAAAGCACGGCCACGGAGATGTAGGGTCTCATGCTCACGAGAAGCCTAAGGAATCACCAGCGTGTCATGCGGCATCAGCTTGATGTTCTGCTCGGGGTTTTTGCCTTTGATCACGTCGTTGTAGTTGAACGGAATGCGCTGCTGCGTTCCATCCGGTGCCGCGCGCAAAACATAGATGGATTTTTTCTTGGCGAAATCCTTAAACCCGCCAGCCATGGCAATCCCATCGAGGATGGTGGCCGACCCAGTCAGCAAGTACGTACCAGGTTTGGAAACCATGCCCAGGATGTTGATGCGCTGGCTCTTGCTCTCCGTCACGATGACTGTGACTTCAGGTTCGGAAATGTAGCTTTGCAGGCGTTTGGTGATTTCCTGTTCCAGTTGCCGTGGCGTCTGTCCGCCAGCCTGCAGCTCTCCTACCAGAGGCAGCGAGATCTTGCCATCGTTGCGCACCGGAACCGAGCGGGAAACGTCGGGTTCTTTCCACACGCTGATCGCCAGCACGTCATCGGCGCCGATGACATAAGAATCATCGGAATGACCCTTGCCCGCCGGATGCGGTTCGGGAGTGCTGTTCTGAGTCGCATTCTGATCGGCGGCCGGCGCCGGCTGCGCGGGAGTACTTTCGGTCTGCGCGAACAATCCCGCGGAGACGAGGGCCACCAGCGCGGCAGTCGGGAGACTGCGAAGTAGTTTTGTGTTTAGGGTCATAAGCAATTCTGCGCCTGGACTGATATTGCGTCCCATTACTACTTTGCTTCCCGGATCCCCCCGTAGTTATACAACCGGTGAGTATCGGGCGGAACCAGTCGGTATTCCTGAATCTTATACAGCAGCGCGCGATAACTGATGCTGAGCAGACGCGCCGCTGCCTTCCGGTTCCAGTGGGTCTCTTCGAGCGCGTGTGCGATGGCGCTCCGTTCGGCGTCACCTTTGGCGTTTCTGACCAGCAATTTCAAGGAAGACTGCGATTCGCCGGCTGCCTGACCGTTTCTTGCGCTATCGTGTCCGTTACCGTTGCCATTGCCATGTCCGTTGCCGGGAACGGCGTGCGCGTGTGAGTTGAGTTCTTCGGCGGCTGCGGTTTCATCACCGAACACCAGGAACCGCTTCACGAAAATTTCCAGTTCGCGCAGATTGCCGGGCCACGAATACTGGCGGCACGCATCCAGGAGCGCTCCCGAAAAGTGAGGCGCCGGAACCCCGTAACGGCGGGTCAGCCGGTTCATGAAATGCCCGAAGAGCAGAGGAACTTCTTCCCGGCGCTCCCGCAAGGAGGGCACGTGCAATTCGAAGGCGCTGAGGTGGTAGTACAACTCTTCGTGAACTTTCTTTTCCGCGACTGCAGTATTCAGGTCGCCCTCGGTTGACGCGATGATGCGCACGTCCACCCGGATCGGTGACTGGCCCCCGAAGCGGACGAATTCCTTGGTCTGGAGCAGCCGCAACAGCCGCAACTGCACCGGACCCGGCATGGCTTCAAAATCTTCCAGTAGGATCGTTCCCTTGGCGCATTGCTCGAACTTCCCCGGTTTGGAGTCCAATCGTCCATTGCCATTCGCATGCTCGTAGCCGAACAACTCGCTTTCTAGCGTGTCGGCGGTGAGCGTGGCGCAGCTAACGCGGATAAATTCGAAGCTGGAACGAATCGAAAGCGAGTGAATCAGGCGCGCCGCGGTCGCCTTGCCGCTGCCCGCTTCCCCGGTAATCAGCACCGGAACGTCGGTCTGCGAGAGTAGTTCGGCCTGAGTCCGCAACCGGCGGGTCGCAGGACTAGCTGCAACGAAATACAGCTCTTCGCCGATTTGCTCGATTTCCGGTTGATTCATGAGAGTGAGTAGAAAAGCGTAGGTTAGAAATCTAGATAGGCTTTACGTCATAGCCGTTGATCCGTACGGCCAGCGAGCGCTGAATCACATCGACAGAGATGATCAGGCTCTGATCATTGTTTTCAGAAAGAAAAACTCCCTCGACTCCGTCCATGGCGCCCCCAACTACGCGAACTTTCTGGCCAACTTTCAGAAAGGGATGGGAACGGCAGGGAGAGGGTTGCGACAAGGCGGTACGGACATTCTCGATTTGCGCGTCCGGGATCGGTACGCCCATGCCGCGCGTCCCGACGAAACCAAGCACGCTTTCGACGCGGTAGACTCGCGTCCGGTCATCCGAGTTCAACGCGCAGCGCACGAACACGTAACAACTGAACAGCGGCACTTCCACGATCTTCTTGCGATCGCTCCAACGATGAGTCTCGCGAACGATGGGAAGGAAGGTTTCCATCCCCTGTTCCCGGAGACGGTGCTCTACGACCCTCTCGTGGCGAGAGCGGATATGCAGAGCGTACCAACGAAGGTCGCCGGTGGCCGTTGCCGGCTGCCGACCCGTAACTTCGTGGCTTTGGTTGACGCTACTCATAGCTTCGCCCTCTGAGTCCCATTACGCAGGACTGCCTGGAAATGACATGGGGAAAACCGCTTCTCTTAGGGGAGAGTTACCGCAGGGGGGAGAAAATTTGTTGTCTCTAACCGTGTCGCAGTCTCAAGGTAAAGGTCCTTGCAATACCGTGCAAGTGGCATAACAGCCCCTATCCAACTGACCCTAACGCATTGAGAGTCATATTTCTTATTGATAGTCCATCAAGACTAGAGTCTGTTTTCCTTAGCACAACGGTGGTATCACCTAGCCCGATGGGGTATATCCCGCCTTGGTTTAGTTCCCTTTCCGACTGCGCAAATGTCTTATATCACTATGAATATAATAGTCTTACACACAACTACATGGCACGGACCCTGCAGCATTTTCCCAGCGATGGGTAGCAGAACTGTGCAACTTATTGATTTTGATTCAAACTGAGACGGAGATCGTTCCTGACCGTGCATAAGTTTGCATAGGTTGCAAACCATTTTCTTGCCGATCAAGGCCTTTGGTGGTAGCCTCACTGCTACAGTTGGGATTCGATCGGACGCTCGATTGGATGCCTGCTGGCTCTTCTCCCCCCAAGAAACTGGCTCCCCCAGGCTGTTGAATTTGATCGTCGCGGCATTTTGACCTTGTGTCAATGCGCCGGTCCTAAAAAGCGATAGTTTCAGGAGGCATGATTGCCATCCCAAGACGCAAGAGGGGCGGACTTCATCAGTATCGTCGTTGCCGACAGCACTCGTATCCACACCCAGCTTCTTGCCGAAGCCATGCGCGCGGATAAAGGCTTGCAAGTGGTTGCTTCGGCGTCAAGTTCGGAGGAATTGCTGGCTGCTGTGGTTCGCGTTCCGATCGATGTCGCGGTCATCAGCTACAGCCTGGACGACCAGCCTGGGCGAGGTACGGAAGTGCTCCGCGAAATGCGTGCCATCAGGCCCCAGATCAAGGGGATCTTGTTGCTGGATACGGCGCGCTCGCAAGACATTCTGGAGTGTTTCCGCGCCGGCGCCAAAGGCATTTTCGCCAAGCACGAACGTCTGGAGAGTTTGTGCAAGGCGATTCACTGCGTCCACGAAGGCCAGATTTGGGCGCGCAGTGTTGAGTTGGAACATGCCCTCGACGCTCTCGCGAACTCTCCCCTCGTGCGGGCCACGAATCACAAGGGACTCGAACTCCTGTCGTCGCGGGAGCGCCAGGTGGTTCAGAACCTCGCCTCGGGCATGACGAACCGCGAAATTGCCGAATCGCTCGGCCTCAGCCGGCACACCGTCAAAAACTATCTATTTCGCATTTTTGACAAGCTCGGAGTTTCCAGCCGCACCGAATTGCTCTACCTCACTATGAGCAGCACCTCGTCTCGGACCTCGGATTCCATGCAGGAAGAAGGGGCGGAAGACCTCCCGGCCTTGCTCAAAGCTGCCGAGGCTGGACACAGCTGGGCTCAACTGCGACTGGTGGAGCATTACTCTCAACCCAACGGCACTGCTGCCGACCCCGTGACGGCCTACATGTGGTGCCTGGTTTCGCAGGAAGCGACGTCGGCGATGCGCGTTCGGATTGAGAGCAACAAAGCCAGTATTACCAGGAGCCTGTCGGCGCAGGAAGTATCCTTAGCCGAGCAACGCGCTGCCGAGTGGCAGGAAAAGACCAGAAAAAAATCGGGAGGCCCGCAGGAAACGAAACAAGTTCAAACCGGAATTTAATGGTTGATCATTGTCGCGAACCGACTAAGGAGCGACCTGAGTGGGGGCCGCATCAATGCCAGACCGGCGAAAACCGAATCGCAGATTCCACTCACTGGGCACCGCTCGATCCTGAACTTGCGCCGGACGGAATTTCCAGTCCCGAGCGGCGTCTACGGAAAGTCGGGCAAAATATTGGCTCGGACCTCGCGAAACCAGTTTGGCGTCGGTTACCCTTCCTAAGGCATCGACTTTCACGCGCACCCCAACACTAAACCTGCCCTCGATAGTACGCATGGCACTGGGCGAGACTCGCGGCATCACCCGCTCCAACACTACCCCCTTTACAACCGAACCGCTGTTCGCTTTTCCAGAACGCTCGCGCGCAGACCCACTCGATTGCGGTGGAGCTATAGGAACGTCGGCCGGACCGGTTTCCTGGGTTTGCGTTTCGGGTGGTGGATGGGCAGACGAAGAACTACTCCTCTTGCTCGCCGCCCAAACGATGAGCGCAATCACAACCAGGACGGCAATCAGCCCCAGTACGTAACCCGATCGTGCCGGTTTCTTCGGTACGCTGACGGTGGTCGGCCGCGGAGTAGGGCGCACCTTCGCCGCTGCCAGCTTGGGTGGCTTTCCCTGAAGTGCCGCCGCGATTTCTGCCACCGTCCAGCGCTGCTGTGGGTCAATCTGCAAACTGCGCCGCGCGATTTCCGCAAACGGCTCCGGGACCTCTGTCGGCACCGAAGGCGCGATGGGGTTCCCGGGATTAAAGGCCACCCGCTGTTGCGTTAGTACTCGAACCAGAGTGATGGCGAGCGACCACACATCCGACGCCGCTGTGAGCTGCCCATTGAGCGCTTCGGGCGGATAGTAGCCATCCATGACTCCGCCGGGAGCAGCGACCACTTCCCCAGACGCGTGCAAGGAGTCCGCTGAAACTTTCACCTGATCGCCGTCGGCCAGAATGTTCGAAGGCCGCAGGCGTCCGTGGACGAGCCCCTTGCCGTGGATAAACTCGAGAGCATCGAGTACGGGAGGCAGGAGTTGCCGCGCTTCCTCGGCCGTAAGAGCGCGCTCCGGGAGAACCTGCGAAAGATCCTCTTCCGCCGCCTCCATAACGAGGAAGAGAAACTGTACGTCCATCCAGTTCGCAGCGGCCGGACTCAAAGCGACGAATCAGGTGAGGGTGGTTCAGGTCCGCATATTGCTTCCAGCGGCGCAGTTCATTGTCCGCGCCGTCGACGTCCCCGCGCACCAGTTTGATGGCGGCTTTCTGAGGCGCGCCAGCGCGGCGTTCCGTAAGAAACACGGCACTGTGCTCGGCCGCTCCTAAATACCGCAACAACGGGAACTCGCCGTTGACGACCTGGCCCTCCCATCGTTTCCACAACTCGCTCATCGTAGCCTCAGGGATATCGGAACCGACCGCCTATTGTAAGCCCGACACCGTTCCGCAATCGACCGATTCGGAAGCGTACTGCCCTTCCGATGTTTACAATGTGTGTATGGCGACCACAATCCCCCCTGCCATCAGCGGCCAGCGCTACATCAGCATGGCTACCTTCCGGAAGAATGGAACTCCCATTTACACGCCTTTGTGGTTCGGCGAGGATAGCGCCCATCTCTACGTCATGACCAACGGCAAATCGGGAAAGGTCAAGCGCCTGCGCAACAATCCCGAGGTGAGGATTGCTCCTTCCACCATCCGCGGCAAAGTCACAGGGCCGGAATTTTCCGCTCGCGTTCGATTCATGAAACCCGAAGAGTTCCCCCGCGCCCGCAAACTGATCAACGCAAAATACTGGCTGGCGCGCATGCCGCTGCTGTGGTCCAAGACGGATACCTATCTTGAGATTACGCCGGGGCCCGCGTGAGTTTCGCAGTCCCTGCGATACCGACCTTTGTGACGCGTGACGTTTACGATGCGTCCCACAGCCTGTTACCATCAAAAGTCGTCCCGGTTGACCAGCAATTCTTCTGTCGCAATCAAATCTAGTTTGGAGGAAACATGGCTGTAAAAGTAGGGATCAATGGATTTGGCCGCATCGGCCGGAATGTCCTGCGCACGGCGCTTCAGGACAAGAATATCGAGTTCGTGGCGGTCAACGATTTGACCGATCCCAAGACCCTGGCTCACCTGCTGAAGTACGACTCGATCCTCGGCAACCTGCCGAACACCATCACCGCCGGAGCGGACAGCATTTCCATCGACGGCAAAGTGATCAAGGTTTTCAAAGAAAAGGATCCCGCGGCATTGCCATGGGAGTCCGTAGGCGCGCAGATCGTCATCGAGTCGACTGGCCGCTTCACCGACGCCACCGAAGCCAAGAAACACCTGCGCGGATCGGTAAAGAAAGTCATCATCTCCGCTCCGGCAAAGAACGAAGACGTGACGCTCGTGCTCGGAGTCAACGACGAGAAGTACGACCCCGCCAAGCATCACATCGTTTCGAACGCATCCTGCACTACCAACTGCCTGGCGCCGATCGCGAAAGTGATCCACGAAAACTTCAAGATCATGAGCGGGACGATGACCACGATTCACTCCTACACCAACGATCAGGTCATCCTCGATTTTCCGCACAAAGACTTGCGCCGCGCCCGCGCCGCCGCGATTAACATGATTCCCACCTCGACCGGCGCAGCGAAAGCGTTGAAGCTGGTTCTGCCCGATCTCGCTGGCAAACTGGACGGCTTTTCCATGCGCGTGCCGACGCCGAATGTTTCCGTCGTGGACCTCGTAGTTTTCGTCGAGAAAAAGACCACCAAAGAAGAAGTAAACGCGGCCTTGAAGAAAGCATCCGAATCCGGTTCGCTGAAAGGCTATCTGGGATACGAAGAGAACGAACTGGTCTCGTCCGATTTCAAGGGCGATGCCCGTTCCTCGATCGTGGACGCGCCCTCGACCCTGGTGGTCGGCGGCAATTGCGTGAAAGTAATCTCCTGGTACGACAACGAGTGGGGATACTCCAGTCGCGTTCATGACCTGATCAACCTGATGGTAGCCAGAGGACTGTAGGCGACCGCAAACAAATTCCAAGCGTAGCGCCGGCGACCCGCGGCAGTCGTGGCGGGCGCCCCGCCCGCCACACGGGGCCAACGACGGTTTTCCTAATGCGCAAACTTTCTATCCGCGATCTCCCTCTCAACGATCGACGCATATTCATGCGCGTCGATTTCAACGTCCCCCTTGAAGACGGGCGCGTCATGGACGACACCCGCATCCGCGAAACTCTGCCCAGCATCGAGTACGCGCTGCGCCACGGCGCACGCCTGATCCTCGCCTCGCACCTGGGACGGCCCAAAGGCAAACCCAATCCGAAGATGAGTCTGAAACCGGTAGCCGAACGCCTGCGCATGCTGCTCGACAAAGAATTGTCGCGCGGCGAGAACGTAGGCTTCTGCCCCGAATGTGTTGGCCCCGAAGCCGAAGAGATGGCGCTCAAACTGGAAAAAGGCCAGGCCCTTCTGCTGGAAAACCTGCGCTTCCATGCCGAAGAAGAAGCCAACGACGAGGCCTTCTCCAAACTGCTGGCGAAGCTCGCCGACTTCTACGTCAATGACGCGTTCGGAAGCGCCCACCGCGCGCACGCTTCAACGGCCGGCATCACGAAGTTCGTTCAGAAATCCGCCGCTGGTCTGCTGATGGAAAAAGAACTGGAATACCTGGGTCGCGCCCTTCAGGATCCGGAACGTCCGTTCGTCGCTATCCTGGGGGGAGCGAAAGTCAGCGACAAGATCGGTGTGATCAAGAATTTAATGAGCAAAGTGGACGTCCTCATCATCGGCGGCGGCATGGCATACACGTTTCTGAAAGCGCAGGGAGCATCGATCGGCAAGTCGCTGGTGGAAGAAGACAAGATCGGCCTGGCCAAGGAACTCCTGCAGGAAGCGAAAACGCACAAAGTCAAGTTCCTGCTGCCCACCGATCACGTAATCGCCGAGCGGGTGGATGCCAGTGCGCCAACAAAAATAATCAGCGCGGGCGAACCGATCCCCGCCAACATGATGGCCCTCGACATCGGGCCGCAGACGATTGAGGCTTTCTCAGAAGAAGTATCGCGCGCTCGAACCATTGTCTGGAACGGACCTATGGGCGTCTTCGAGCTGCCACCGTTCGCCAAAGGCACATTCAAGATCGCTCACGCCGTCGCGGAGAATGCAGGCGCAGTTTCCATCGTCGGAGGAGGCGATTCCGTAGCCGCCGTAAACGCCGCGGGAGTCGCCGACAAGATCACGCACATCTCCACGGGCGGCGGAGCGTCGCTGGAATTTCTGGAAGGCAAGAAGCTGCCGGGCGTGGAAGCGCTGTCGGAGAAGAAGTAGCGGTGGTGAGTTGGTGAGGCTGCACCTTGGTTGAAGATCGCGTAAGCCCATTACCGGCCGGGAACTATGTCTTGATGTTAAAGACCGGTGATCCGGATGAATTACGCCTGCTCCAAGGTGATCTCACCGAGTATCCCAGCGATGCAATCGTTAATGCGGCGAACTCCGACCTTCTGCCGGGTAGCGGACTCTGCGGAGCCATCCATTTCAAGGGCGGCATCGAGATCGCGAGGGAATGCGGTCGCTGGCGTCGCGCAAGGGGCCCGGTTTCCCCTGGCCATGCCATTGCGACTACTGCCGGCACTCTTCCCGCCCGTTACGTCATCCATGCCGTCGGCCCGGTATGGGAGGGTGGCGGCCATCGCGAAGCGGAGATTCTGGCAAGTTGCTATCGCGATTCGATTCGCGTGGCCGAGCGACTCCGGCTACACAGCATCGCCTTTCCAGCCATTTCGACCGGCATCTACCGCTACCCTGTTCAACAGGCCGCCGCAGTAGCCGTGCCAACGCTTTTGCAGGAACTTCGCATCGCGCGTTATCTTGTGCAGATTTCTCTCGTTCTGTATGACCGAGCGACGCTCGACGCTTTCTCACAGGCCGCACTCGATTATCGCGATAGCAACTCCGGCACTGCCCTGCCCTTCTCCATCGCAATCCTGGACTAAATCATGCCTAGACAAAAACTGATCGCCGCCAACTGGAAGATGTACAAGACCCCCGAGCAGACTCGCGAATTCTTCCGTGATTTCCTCCCACTCGTTGCCGGACACGACCGCGACGAGATTGTCGTTTGCCCCACCTACCTGTGCATTGACGCCGCTGAAACCGCCGTCAAAGGTTCCGCAGTCGCCATCGGAGCGCAGGATCTCTACTGGGAAAAAGAGGGCGCCTTCACCGGCGAGATCAACGCTGCCATGCTGGTCACGGTTGGCGTCACGCATGTAATCATCGGACACTCCGAACGCCGCCAGCACTTCGGCGAAACCGACGATACGGTAAACCTGAAACTTAAATCCGCGCTCGAAGCCGGACTGACGCCGATCGTTTGCGTCGGAGAAGTGTTCGAAGAACGCGAAGCCAACTTGACCGACGACGTTCTGCGCCGCCAGTGTCTGCGGGCGTTTCATGCCATCTCCGCCAAGAAAGCGGGCAAACTCGTCGTCGCCTACGAACCCGTATGGGCGATCGGCACCGGCAAAACCGCGACTCCACAGATGGCTTCCGACGCTCACGCCATCATCCGCGGCGAAGCCAGCAAAGCCTTCGGCCAGGAATTCGCCGACGGACTGCGCATCCTGTACGGAGGGTCGGTCAAGCCGGAGAATGTGAAAGCGCTCATGGCCGAAGAAGAGATAGACGGCGCGCTGGTGGGCGGGGCTTCGCTCGACCCGAAGTCGTTTACGGCGATTGTAAAGTACTGAGAAGTGCGAGCGCCTCGACTGCGGCCTCGGCTTCTTCTCTGGTCGCACCATAGGCCAGAACGCCCGGAGGATCGGCGATTTCAGCGATCCAACGTCCATCTTCTTCGCGGTCGAACTTAATCTCGAATTTCACGATGCGAGCCTCTGGAGATGATGCTATGGAAGACTCTTAGGAAGCAAGCCGACGTTTCAACCTCCATGTTATCCTCACTTTAGGACCTCTCATGAAATTCGGCGTCATCATTTTCCCTGGATCCAACTGCGACCACGATGCCCACTGGACAATCGAGCACGTAGCGAAACAGCCGGTGACCTTCCTCTGGCACGAGTCGTCCGACCTGCAGGATTGCGATGTCATCATTGTTCCCGGCGGCTTCGCGTTTGGTGATTACCTGCGCACGGGAGCGATCGCGAAATTTTCGCCGGTCATGGAATCGGTCCGTAAATTTGCCGCTGACGGAGGGCTGGTGCTCGGCATCTGCAACGGCTTCCAGATCCTCTGCGAGTCGGGGCTATTGCCGGGCGCGCTCATGCGCAATGTGGGACTCAAGTATGTCTGCAAGCCCGTCCACGTGCGTGTCGAAAACAATGACACTCCCTTCACACAAACCTGCCAGAAGGGCGAAGTACTGACGATCCCGATCGGCCACATGGAAGGAAATTACTTCTGCGATGAAGCCACGCTCGCGGAACTCAATCGCGAGAATCGCATCGTATTCCGCTACTCGACCCTGCAGGGAGAAATCACTCGCGAAGCCAATCCCAACGGCTCCCTGGAAAATATTGCCGGAATTTGCAGCCCTGGACGGAACGTCCTCGGCATGATGCCGCATCCGGAACGCTCCGCCGAACCGGAACTCGGCGGCACAGATGGGTTCAAGATTTTTGAGTCGCTGGTTGGCGCGATGGCGACAAGATAGCCCTTAGTTCTCAGTTCCCGGTTCTCAGTTCTCAGAAAAACCTGCCCACTGTTCGGTTTGCCGGAGACTTCAACGTGGAGAACTGAGAACTGAGAACTGCTGAGTAGGCCCACCGCAGCAGCGTCGCCCCCACCGTGAATCCCGCTCCCACCGACGCCAGAAGCACCAGGCTTCCCTTCTTAAGCTTCCCTTCCTGGCGCGCCGTGTCCATGGCCAAAGGGATCGTCCCCGCCGTGGTATTTCCGTAGCGGTCGATGTTGATGATCACGCTCTCGGGGCGCATTTTCAGGCGATCGGCGGTAGCGGTGATGATGCGCCGGTTGGCCTGGTGGGGTATGAAGGCGTCGATGTCGCTGCCCTTCAGGTTGTTGCGGGTGAGAAGTTGATCGCACAAGTCCGCCATCTTGCGCACCGCAAACTTAAAGACAGCGCCGCCATCCTGGTGAACGTAGTGCATTTTCTGGTCGATGGTCTGGTGTGTGGAGGGGTTCAAACTGCCGCCACCGGGCATATAGAGCGAGCAGCCGCCAGAACCGTCAATCTCATGGATGAAATCGATGATGCCAGTAGCGTCGTCAGCCGCAGGCTCCAGCAGCACCGCCCCGGCGCCGTCGCCGAAGATCACGCAAGTGGCGCGGTCGGTGTAATCGATGATCGACGACATCACATCGGCGCCGATCACCAGCACTTTGTCGTGCGCTCCGGTAGCGACAAACTGCGTCCCCGCCTGCAACGCGTACACAAACGCCGAACAGGCTGCCGATAGATCGAACCCCCAGACATTCTTCGCCCCCAGTTTGTGCTGCACCAGGCAAGCGGTAGATGGGAAAAACATGTCGGGCGTGACGGTGGCGACGAGAATGGCATCGAGGTCGGAAGGATCGATGCCGCGTTCAGCCAGCGCTCTCTTGGCGGCTTCCACAGCGAGATCGCTGGTCGCTACACCTTTGTCGACGATGTGGCGCTCGCGGATGCCGGTCCGTTCCACGATCCACTGGTCGTTGGTGTCCACCATCTTTTCAAGGTCGGCGTTGGTCAAAAGGCGGGGTGGAACATAAGTTCCAAGAGCGCTGATTTGGGCGCGGCGAAGCTGACTCAATGAGGTCTCCTGATGATAAGTGAACCAATTATTTTGAACGATGGAGATGAGATTGTCGAACGGTGAGCAGGTCTCAGGTCTCAGGAGATGGGAAGCGAGATCGCAGCGAGTGTCAAAATAGTTATCACGCGCAATCTTGCCGGTCCTGACACCTGAGACCTGAAACCTGACACCTTGTTTTACCCCAGTCGTTCCGCCAGTTGTCCGAACAGCGGCAATTCCAACCGTTCTCCCTGCCACGCTTTCAGCGACAACACCGCCCACAGAAAGAACATCGCCAACACTCCTAGGATTCCGACCAGGAGCAAGACAATGGCGGCGGCGATGTTAGAAAGCAGGATACCGGCTATGGACGCCAGCAAAAATACGGTCCACAGCAATATGCTCTGCCAGGCGTGAAAGCGGACGAAACGGCTGCGACGGAAAGCCGGCAGGAATAGGAGGACAATCGCCGGTAGCAGAGTGAAGTATCCACCGGCCGCCGCCAGTCGCTCGCCCGACGTCAACGCCTTCATCGAGCGGCCGCAGCCAGGGCAGAACGAAGCGCTCGCTGGCATTGCACTCTCGCAACGCGGACACACTGTTTCCACGGGCGCGGTATTGGATGAGCTATACGAGTCGACGGCCATTGCTTTTCTTCCGGCATTCTTCGCAGATGCCGTAGATCTGAAAGGTGTGTCGGGTGGTCAGGTAGTGATGTTTGCGTCCGACCTGCTGTTCGAGTTCGCCCACCTCTGGCGAAAAAAATTCCACCGATGCGCCGCACTCCGTACACACCATGTGGTGATGGCTGCGCCGGTTGTACTGGTGCTCATAGCGCGCGATGCCATCGTGAAAGGCAACTTCGCTCGCCAGTCCACAATCGGCCAGCAGTTTAAGCGTCCGGTAGACGGTAGTGAATCCAATGTGCGCGTCTTTCTTTTTGACCAGCTGGTGTAGTTCGTCGGTGGAAAGATGCTCGCGCGTTTCGAGAAACGTCCGCAAGATGGTCCCGCGCTGTTCTGTCTGCTTCAAGCCGACGCGCCGCAGATGCCGAAGAAAAATGGCTTCGGCCTCGCGCATGTTCTCGGGCGAGATGCTGGGCTGATCGTCAATTCGCTTCTGTAACATGACGTAGGCGGTTCGAAGCCATGATAAACGGGCCGATACTGATTGCGCCAATGGGAAAGCAGGCCAGAGGTCACAGCTGCCGGTTCGCAGGGTGCAGAATAAGGCATCGCTTTTCTTTGACCTGAGACCCGTGACCTCTGACCTACTCTTCGCGCTACGTTCGGCTGGGATTCGGGCGGTACTTCCAGCCCTCGGTCAGGCTCGACGGCGAAATGACGTGGGCTGGGGATTCGCCGATGGTTCGGAGAACCAGATTGTGAGTCGGCGCGAGCGAGCACACCGGGTCCGTTGCCGCCGCATCGCCGGTCAGCAAAAACGCCTGGCAGCGGCATCCGCCGAAGTCTTCAGTGCGGCGGTCGCAGGTCCGGCAGGGTTCCTGCATCCATTCTTCACCGCGAAAGCGTTGAAAGGCGGAGGAGTCATTCCAAATGTCGGACAACGAATGTTCGCGGACGCTATCGAAAACCATGCCGGCAATGACACCCGCCGCGTGGCAAGGCATCGCCTTCCCCGCCGGATCGATCAGCATCAGCCGGCGTCCCCAGCCGCCCATGCAGGCTTTGGGATACTGGGCGTAATAGTCGGGGATCACGCTATCAATGCGAATGGTTCCCTTCAGCCGCGCTTCCGCCGCGGCAACGACGCGCAGGGCGTTCTCCAGTTGCGCGGCGGTCGGCATCAGGGAGGCGCGGTTTTCGAGTGCCCATCCGTAATATTGCGTGTGCGCGATTTCGATCCGGTTGGGCTTTAGTTTCTCCAGGAACAGCAGCGTCTCTTCGAGGTGGTCCAGATTCTGTCGATGCACGACCAGGTTGGCGGTGAACGCGATGCGATGTTCGCGAATCCATTCTGCAACTTCAATTTTGTGAGCGAATGACTTCGTGCCCGCGATCCAGTCGGCGCGCTCTTGCTCCGAGTCTTGAAAACTGAGTTGAATGTGGTCGAGCCCCGCGTCCACCAAGCGCTTGAGTCGCTCCCGCGAGAGGCCCAGTCCGGAGGTGATCAGATTCGTATAAAGTTTGCCTCGATGGGCCGCCGCGATGAGTTCGTCAAGATCCGTGCGCGCCAGAGGTTCTCCTCCGGTCAGATGAAGATGGAGCATACCCAACTGCGCGGCTTGGGCGAAGACTCGCAGCCAGTCTTCCGTCTTCAGTTCCGCGCTGGCAGCAGCGAGTTCCAGCGGATTCGAACAGTACACGCAATGCAGCGGGCAACGATGCGTGATCTCGGCGATAAGGGCCAACGGATTCGAAAGCATCAGTAGTCCACAATGCGCTTATCGTGCAGCTGCTCGAGGAACGTGGTTGCCTCCGCGCGAATGCGTTGCGGATCGGCGCCGAAATATTGGCGCTTGAGTTCCTCGACGATATCGGAGAACGTTCGCTCTCCGTCGCACAGCGCGAGAATCGCGAGGCCGCTGCCCTGCACACGAATCGCGCCTTCGGGAAACAGAACCAGTGGGGCTTCTTCGGTGCCGCCCCATTTGCACCCCACGGCGAGAGTTGGTTTGCTGATGTCGACAACGGCCATGGTCAGTCTTCAATCCTGAACGCGCCCGGCGGAGGCCATCCCGGCTGCACGTAGGCAAAATAGAGCGCGTCCAGCTGCGCCCACAAGATGTCACACTTATCGCGCAGGGCTTGAATCGCTTTCTCCTGTTGCTCACGCGTTTTTGCGTTTTCGTAAACGTAACGGATGGCGAACGCGGCGTCTTCCGGAGCCTGCGTCAAACGGGCTTCGAAGTAATCGAGACCGCCCGCCAGCCAGGGATAATGGAGG
The DNA here is from genome assembly GCA_963799305.1 of uncultured Acidobacteriota bacterium. Classification (GTDB taxonomy): domain Bacteria; phylum Acidobacteriota; class Terriglobia; order Terriglobales; family Acidobacteriaceae; genus Acidiflorens. The sequence continues at coordinate 25,879 of CAWCWX010000016.1, forward strand.
CGCAGACGGTCGATACGCAGCGTGATCAGGTCGCGCGAGAAAAGTTCCGTCAACGAAGATGCCACCGCTTCCAGGAGCGGCCGCGTGCGAACCATGTTCAGGTATTCGTTCACGGCGAAACGGGTCGCTGGCAGAATCTCGCGTTTGCCGGCAACGCGCTCGGGATCAAGGCCGGTCGCTTCCGCCAGCTTGAGCCAGCGCCGGATACCGCCATCGGGAGACTGCGAATCGCCGTCATGATCCACAATGCGTTTGCGCCAGGCCCGGCGGAATTCCGCGTCCTCACTGCGCGAAAGAATGATCGCATCTTTGATCGGAATCATGCTTTGGTAGTAATAGCGGTTCAGCGCCCAGGCTTGCAGGTGCCCGCGGCTCAGTTTCCCTTCGTGCATCAGCAGATGAAACGGATGACGATGGTGATAGCGTTCTTCGCCGACTTGACGCAGAGCCGCGCGCAGTTCTTCCATCGTCAGCAGAGCATCGTTCATCGTGGTTAGAGCGTGAATTGGCATCCGTCTTCCGCCAGTTCCCATCCTGCGTCGCGCACCGCGCGATATTGCGCGCCCGCTTCGTTCAGCATGGGATTGGTGTTGTTAATGTGAATATACATTTTGCGCGGCGTGCGCAGGCCCGCGATTTGTTGCAAAGTACCATCTTCTCCACCAACCGGGATGTGACCCATTTCGCGGGCGCGATGTCCGGAGCCTTGGAGGCGAATCAATTCATCGTCGGACCAGAAAGTGCCGTCGAGTAAGAGACAGTCGAGTCCTGCGAAGACATGTTTCAGTCCCGCTGTGAGCTCCGCAAGTTGCGGGAAGAACCCCAGCTTGGCTCCGGAGGGCGAGGTCAGGATCAGTCCGAGAACTGCTTCGTCCGACTCGCGCGTTCCGGCCGCATAGGCCGGGTAGTGTGAGGAGACAGCTACGACCTGACAGGAAAGGTTGTCTCCGTTCGCTGTCGGCGCCGACAACGAAAATGATTCGCCTCCGCGGATCGCCTGCCACTGCACCTGATTCTCAACCCGGTTCAGCATCCGAAACATGCTGTTCTCGTCGCGCAGAATCTTGATTACGGGTTCCGCCGCCCACACGCGAAACGGCTGGAGTTCGCGCATTAACAGCAATCCAAGAACATGGTCGAGGTCGGCACTGGCCAACACGACACCCTGAATGGGAGAACTGCGCGTTCCCGAACGTGGATGCAGTTCGGGCGAACATTCAATCTGTTGGCGTAAGTCGGGAGACGCACCCAGCAAAAACCACTTCTCGCCGTCGGCAGTGACGGCAACCTGCGTCTGGGAACGGGCCTTACCCTGAAACTGCCCGCCGCGGGCGGCATGGCAGTTCGGACAGGCACAATTCCATTGCGGAAATCCTCCTCCGGCCGCGGAGCCGAGGATCTTCACCTGCATCAATTGAGATTACAGCTTTGCACTCGCGTAGGAGTTAATTTCGCAGCAGAGGGAAACTTCTTCGAAAACCGGAGCCGTCCAAACCATGATTACCACCTCGTCCTGGGATATGCCCTGCTGGGGCGGCAGGATGGATAAAGAATAGCATTGGCCGTGAGGACGAGCCAGAGCTATTTAGGGCAAATCCTTCTCGACGCCAAGTCACTGAAAACCTACGGCCTTGCGACCATCCGGCCAAAAGCCGCAACCCAAGCCAGTTCCAGCCCGAACCGTTTTGTAGAGACGCGTCTTGCCGCGTCTCTACGATTGGCTATCTCCATGTTCACCCGGATTCCCGGCGGTTGTCACCGAGGTACGACCAACCTACAATCGAAATCACAATGTCCGCAACCGTGTCGCCTCCTGAAGTGCGCCCCCAGCGCAGTTCTCTTATCCGGGTTGTTTCCATCGCGGGACTGGTCCTGCTGTTGGTGATTGTCGGCGCCGGGGTATGGCTATACTCGATCGCGCGCTCGCCTCTGCCCGAACTGGACGGCAGCGTCAGCGTCCCAGGACTGTCGGCGAAAGTGCGCGTGGTTCGCGACAACCACGGCTTCCCAACCATCGAGGCGGCTTCGCTCGAAGACCTCTTCTTCGCGCAGGGATACGTCACAGCCCAGGATCGTCTCTGGCAAATGGACGCTATGCGCCGCGCCGCCGCCGGCGACCTAGCTGAAATCCTCGGACCAGACTTGACCAAATTCGACCGCGAACAACGCATTCTTGGCCTGCGGGCCGCCACCATCGACACCGAAAAAACAATGTCCGCCCGCGACCGCGCTTTCTTCGAGGCCTATGCTCGCGGAGTAAATGCATTTATCGATTCCCATCGCAACAAACTTTCGCTGGAGTTCCGTTTGCTGAAGTACTCGCCGAAGCCTTGGACAGTCACTGATTCCCTTCTCGTCGGCGCCCGCATGGTGCAAGATCTGAATCATTACAGCTACGCCCACGCCCTGACGCGGGAAAAAATTCTCGCCAAACTCGGCCCTGAACTTACCGCCGACCTTTACGTGAATTCTTCCTGGAGAGACCGCCCGCCAGCCGCGAGCCGGCCGCGCATGGATGAAGACAATCCCGCCGCGAGCAGCGACGACGATGATGATGACGACGACGAAGGCGAACCCCTGGGCCAGGATTCCAGCCTGATCTCTTCGTTTGCTGCCGCTGAAGACGACCTGTTCCGCGCGGGATCCAATAACTGGGTCGTTTCCGGACAACACACCGTCACCGGAAAGCCCCTGCTCTCGAACGATATGCACCTCAACCACCAGATGCCGAATCTGTGGTTCGCAGCCCATTTGAAGAGCGGCGGCTTCGACGTCGCAGGTGTCACGTTGCCGGGAACTCCGTTCGTAATCGTTGGCCATAACCAACGCATCGGCTGGGGATTTACGAATGTGGGGCCCACGGTCGAAGACGTATTCGTGGAAGAATTCAACTCACAAGGCCAGTACAAAACGCCGGATGGCTGGCGCGATCCGCAACATCGGCAAGAAGTGATTCACGTAAAGGGCCAGCCGGACGTCAACCTTGACGTTGTCACCACGCGCCACGGCCCCATCATCACCGATCTGGTTCCCGGTGAAACTCGCAAACTGGCTCTGCGCTGGATTCTCTACGATGGCATGACCCTTCCCTTCTTCGACGTAAATTCGGCCCAGAATTGGGATGAATTCCGTAAGGCGTTTTCTGTTTTTATCGCGCCCGGACAAAATGTCATGTACGCCGATGTCGACGGCCACATCGGCTATCAGGCCACCGGCAAGATTCCGATCCGCGCCGCGGGCGACGGCAGCCTTCCGGTCAGCGGAAGCGATAACGCCCACGAATGGAAGGGCTACATTCCGTGGGACGAGATGCCGCGCGTGTACGACCCGCCCTCCGGCATTTTGGCCAGCGCCAATGGCCGTATCACACCCGACGGCTACAAATATTCCATCAGCACGGAATGGGAAGCACCATGGCGAACGGATCGGATTTATCGTGTGCTCGAATCCGGTAAGAAGTTTGCGCCTGCTGACATGCTTTCCTTGCAAATGGACGTCTCGTCCACCTATGACCGCTTTGTGGCTGACAAGTTCGTTTACGCCCTCGATCATGCGCCCAAGCTTTCCGAAAAAGCCAAGAGAGCCGCCGACATCCTGCGCGATTGGGATGGACGCATGTCAGGCGACTCCGCCGCACCCTCCATCGAGACGAAAGCGCGTCAGGAACTGGTGCGCTTGATTCTGGAACCAAAGCTCGGGCCCGCGCCGGACGGCGCAACTCCCGGTTCACTCAACTGGAAGAGCTATCGCTGGAGCATGTCAACGGTGTGGCTCGAAACCATCCTCACTAAGCAGCCCGCACGCTGGCTGCCCGCTGGCTACGCCGATTATCCAACCCTGTTGGTAACAGCCGTTGAGAACGTTCTCAAGCAATCGGACATTCCCGCGGACGTCAGTCAATGGAAGTGGGGCAAGGTCTATCCTGTAGACATTGAGCATCCCGTCCTCAAACATCTGCCCCTGATCGGCAAGCTGACCGGCCCCGGTCAACATCCGCTGAGTGGAAGTTCGCTGACGGTAAAAGCGGTGAGCAAAGAACACGGCGCGTCAGAACGCATCACCTGGAACTTCGCCGACTTCGACAAAAGCACGCTGAACCTGGTGACCGGAGAAAGCGGAATCTATCTGAGCAAGTACTACATGGACGAATGGCCCGCCTGGTATGGAGGCCGCACCTTCAAATTCGCTTTTTCTCCTGCCCAGGTGGAGAAACGTAAGCGCCATGAGATGAGGCTGGAGCCGAAGGGCAGTGGTTAGTGATTAGTGGTTAGTGGTCAGCCCAGAACTATAGCCCCCTAAGAAACTGTCATCCTGAGCTGTCCGCAGGCGGAGCCGAGGACGAGCGAAGGATCCGCTGTCCCCGCGCCCGCCGAAAAAGCAGACCCTTCCCTGGCCACTTGGGAACGCAACTCGGGCGCTTCGCCTTTCCTCTGACCTGTGACCTCTGACCTGCCCCTAAAAATCCACCGTCTTCACATCGATCACTTCTCCACTAATGTCGATTTGATTCTTCTGGAGTTTGTCGGTGGTGGTGTCGTAGATCTGAAGCTGGCCGCCCTGCGCCAGATAAACGACGTGCCTCGTGGCGATGGGTTGAATCCCGGTGACATCGCCGTTCGCGGGAGGAATCACGACCGCGCCGGTCTGGGTGTTGTAGATGGACAGGCAGCCGCGCACTTCCGCATCGGGCGGCACGGGGATCGGAGGGATAATCTCCGTGCAGGAATGGGCACCCACGAAAAGTTGGCCGTCGGCCCCGAGGGCCATACGGTTATGGTAACCGTCCGTAATGATGATTGGCGTCCCCGGATTCACCACGCTCATGCTGGCAAGATCGAAAACCGTCAACAGTCCGCATGATGTGGCCGCCGTGGTCTGGCCCGTGCACGGAGAAGCGGGCACCGGAGTTCCCGCCAGGTACATCGTGCTTCCGCTGACGACCGCGAAGCTCGCTGCCGGCACCGGACTGGCAACTCCGGCCATCGGCGTCGACTGCGATAAGTCTAGCGGCTGAACACCGGCCTGAGCTCCACCGCACTCCAGTCCGCAATTCACAACGTATGCCGTGTTGTCATCTGGCGTGAAGAAAGCCGTCACCGGGCGATCGAAACCGTCGACAAAAGTAATGACCGGGTTGTTGGTGCCAATATTTGAGGGCGTAATCACCGCCACCATATTCGAGTTGTCGCTGAAGGCCAGAACACGGGTGCCGCTATTGCTGATGGCCAGGTGGCGGTAAGGAAAGTTTGTGCCGTCCGGAAAACACGGAGGGTGTGCCTCCCCCGCTGGAGGGCAGCTGATCACGTTGCTCAGCATGCCCGTATTCAGATTGAGGACTACCACGGCCCCCGGAGACTGCCCGACCACCGGAGCGGTAGGCACCGCGACGTAGGCGGTGAGGCTGTCGGGAGAGACAACGAAGCTCTCCGTAAAACCGGGCAAGGTGATGCCACCAGAAGCGTTCTCGCCGCCATTGCTGATCAGCGTAAACCTGCTGTCGGGAGGGCTGAAGACAAGAGTCTGGACGCGGTTCGGCGTGACCACCATGGGGCCTGGTTGAGCCCCGGCCGCAATGCCCGCCACGGGCGCGCGCAGATCCTTCTGCGCATCGAGAATCTGTACCCCCGCCCCGGCGCCCACGTCTTGTGTGATAAAGGCGCGAAATTTCAGGCCGCTACCGCCACCGCCTTGACCGCTAGGGGAACTGCCACAGCTCACAAACAGCAGACTGACGGGCAACACAATCGACACCAAGATCAGGGTTTTTCTCAAACCTGGGACTCCAACAGTATGCAGGATAATCACTTAGATGTAAGAGTTGGATTATAGCAAAGCTGGAAACGTTGCCCGGCCTCAACCACGTGGGAAATCGCAGCGCATCGCAAGTCGTGCGTCAGTCGCAGTGGTGCGCTCGAAATCACAGGAAGAACTGCTTCAATGGCTCCATCTTGACCTGCTCTTTGGCCACCGCCGCGCCGACTCGCTGCATATTGCCGATCTGATCGACAGCGTCCATTTCGCGGACTTTTACGGGATCGACGTCCATCAGGCCGAGTCCATCAAGACGCGCGCGCGTCAGGCTGACGGTGATGCGTTGATAGGTCAGCAGCTTTTTGGCGCTCAGTCCGTTGTTCATAAAATCGAGCGCGTCTTCTCCCGGCGCACCTGTCGCACGAACAGCGGCCATTTCAGCTGCCGAGGTCACAACCTCGCCCGCCGGGTTCTGGCCAATGAGGTGCATCAGCACGTTCTGCTGGAGGTTTGCATCTCCCATTAGACCGTGCACAGTGTAGCGCGCCCAATCCAACACGTTGTAGCCCACCGCCTTACCCTCCTCGATGGTAATGGAGTTGAACCCCGTCCCCAACGACAGCAGCAGCAGCTTGTCTGGACCGGTCGGCCACCCATTCTTGTATTGCGGATCGGTGGCTTCTAGAAAGAGCTGAAGCGACGGATTGTTGTAAGTGCTCACGCCGCCGTCGATGAACTCGTAGTCGTGGACTTTGCCCTGTTGGTCGGGAAGCAAGATTTTCTGAGGCGGAAAAAATGTCGGGGCAGCCGAACTCGCACGCACGATCTGCCACAGAGGCAGGGATGCATTGGTGCTGAAGTATTTTCCCTTCGGGTTGTTATTGAAAAACCAGGTCGTCCCGAGAGTCGCGTTCTTGGCAACAATCAGAAGCTGGGGGCGCACCTTGCTACTTCCCAGGCTCGTGTTTTCGCCGAACACATCTTTCAGATGCTGCTCCAGCGGTTCACTCGGATAGGTATGCCAAAACCGCTTCAGGAAAAATACTTTCGTGAAAATTCCCTTTCCGAAGTTGAGATAAAAGTCGCGCAGTTGTGCGGCCTTCAGGCCGAGGCACAGTCCGGCGGCCAGGATCGCGCCCGTGCTGGTACCTCCAATCAGATCGAAACGTTCGCAGAGCGGCCGCGGTTCGCCCGTCAGTTCGTCCAGTTGTTTTTCGATCAGGATCAGCGCTTCGGCGGGAATCAGTCCGCACAATCCTCCTCCGTCGATGGAGAGCAGGCGTTTCGGGCGAGCGGGAACGGTGGGCACCATGGCATTCATGCTTACCTCGAGTGGGGGCCACAAATTAAGGGAAGGTCTCGTACGTTAGTGCGACGGTCCGTGCAATGTCAAGAGGGTTAGTTACTCGGCCATACCCTTCTGCATGTTCACCCCGGAATGACGAACTGTCCACCCGGCCCGCAGCGAAGAACCTGATTTCCCATATCGCAGCTGACAGCCGGACGTTCGCTGGCTCAACGTGACAGTTCTCACGGGGAACTTGTATTCTCAAGAAGATGGCAGGAAATTTCATCGAACGTCTCATTAAGACACCCGTCCTCTGCGATGGCGCGATGGGGACCTTGCTCTACTCCAAGGGCATCTTTATCAACCAGTGCTACGACGAATTGAACGTCTCGCAATCGGAACTGATTCGCGGCATTCACCACGAATACCTCCAGGCGGGCGCCGAGATCGTTGAAACTAACACCTTTGGGGCCAATAGCTTCCGGCTGGCACGGCACAGCATGGCCGACCGCGTTCGCGAGATTAACCTGGCGGGCGTGCGTGTAGCGCGAGATGCCGCCAAGAGTTTTGACGTCTGGGTAGCAGGCTCGGTTGGACCGCTGGGAGTTCGTATCGAACCTCTGGGCAAAACCTCGTTTGAAGAGGCCCGCGCTGCCTTTCGCGAACAGATCAGCGCCCTGGTCGAAGGTGGAGTCGACTTGCTGATGCTCGAAACTTTCGGCTACGTGGAGGAACTTCGCCAGGCTGTACTCGCCAGCCGAGACGTGAACCCCAAGATTCCGGTCGTCGCCCATGTCACCATCGACGAAGACGGTAACTGCCTCGACGGATCCGACCCGGAGACCTTCACGGCCCGGCTTGCCGAGTGGAAAGTCGACGTCATTGGCATCAATTGCAGTGTAGGCCCGGTCGCCATGCTGGAGGCGATCGAACGCGTTCGCGCCGCCACCGACCTCCCACTCGCAACCCAGCCCAACGCCGGCATGCCGCGCTCGGTCGAAGGACGCAATATCTATCTCTGCTCGCCGGAGTACATGGCTAGCTATGCCCGCAAGTTTGTCGCGGCCGGAGTGAACCTGGTCGGCGGATGCTGCGGGACAACTCCGGAACATATCCGCGCCATGAAGTCAGCCCTGCGCGCCGGCGCGGCCCGGCAGAAGACTTCGGTCTCGGTCGGCCACCACGACCCAGCGCCCGCAGCCCCAGCCACGACTCCGCTGGAAGAGAGATCGCGGCTGGGAGCGAAGATTGCCCGCGGCGAGTTTATCGCCATGGTGGAGATCGTCCCGCCGAAGGGAATCGACATTCGCAAGGAGGTGGAAGGCGCGAAATTTCTCAAATCCGTAGGCGTGGACGCGATCAACATCCCCGACAGCCCGCGCGCCTCCGCACGGATGAGCAACCAGGCCCTCTCTCTTCTTATGCAGCAGGAGGTCGGGATCGAGGCGATCCTGCACTACACCTGCCGGGACCGGAACGTCCTTGGCATCCAGTCGGATTTGCTGGGCGCGGCGGCCACGGGTATCCGCAACCTGATCTGCATCACCGGCGATCCGCCCAAGATGGGCAATTATCCCGACGCCACGGCCGTGTTCGATGTCGACGCCATCGGGTTGGTAAACATTGTCCACAACCTGAATCGCGGCCTGGATTTGGGTGGAAACACGATCGGCAAAGGCACGGGATTCGTGATTGGCGTGGGCGCCAACCCCGGCCTGCCCAACCTCGATGAAGAGATCCGTCGTTTTGAGTACAAAGTCGAAGCCGGCGCCGAATATGTGGTGACGCAGCCGGTTTTCGATCTCAACCTGTTGGAGAATTTCCTGAAGCACATTGAGCATTGCCGCATCCCAGTAGTAGCGGGCATTTGGCCACTGGTCAGCGCGCGCAACGCCGAGTTCATGAAGAACGAATTGCGCGTTTCTGTGCCGGACGCCATCCTGAAACGAATGAACGAGGCCCCGACTCCAGAGGCGGCACGCGAGGAAGGTATCTCCATAGCGCGGGAGATGTTGAAGGCCGTCCGCGGATGGGTACAGGGAGCGCAGATCAGCGCGCCTCAGGGACGCTATAACTCCGCCGTCGATGTTCTGGAAGCCCTCGGATAAGAATCCAAAACTGCAAAATCGATTTTGGGAATACGGTGCACAAAAAATTTGCAGGATCAAACCGATTTCATTGGACATCCAGAAGCAAAAACGGCATTAAAATAGAGTACAGAGGAAATCGGATTTGGCGAAGTTTGAAGAATGCCTCGATCGTCTCGAGAAGATTGTCCAGGAGTTGGAAAAAGGCGATGTACCCCTGGAAAATTCTCTGACGCTGTTCGAAGAAGGCATGCAGCTTTCCGCATCCTGCCGGAAACAACTGGAGGACGCGGAAGGCAAGGTTGAAATTTTGTTGAAGCAGAACGGCAAGCTCCAAACGGTACCGTTCGAGCCCCCGGCCGAAAAGGCGTCGCGCAAGTAGCGCCGATTCGCGCACGGATTGTCCACGCCTGTGCTAGCAGTTGTGCTGTCGCAGCCAAAGGCCACCGCATACGCGGTGAAGTAAGGGGGATATATGGAGCCACTTAACGTAGTGCTTTACCAGGATGACGCTGAGACCGCGGAACGATTGACGGCCAGCCTCTCCCGGTACTTTCCTTCCATCTACCGGACGCGCAGTCGCGAAGAAATCCGGCCTGCTATCGCCCGCTCTCGCGCTGAAGTCCTTGTGCTGGACGTGGAGAAATCGGATGGACGCGAGCTGAAGCGCCTGCACCAGGAATTTCCCGGTCTTTACATCGTCTGTACGCATCGACTGGCCGACGACGAGCTTTGGGCTCAGGCCCTTAGCCAGGGTGCCGACGATTTGTGTGTACCCTCGAATACCGACGAAGTCGTACGTTCTCTCACCCGCGAACGCGCCCGCCGCGCCGCTGCCTGATTCCGCACTTCGCTTCATTCAGGGACGCCTCTCGGCGTCCCCTTTTCATTTCGGTCAAGCCTGCTTGTTATACTGCGATGCCATGCTGAAACAGGTTCTGGAGGAAGGGCGTGAGCGGGCAGACCGCGCGCTGGAAAGGCTGTTGCCCGCCGCTGCTCAGCATCCCACGTCGATTCATCAGGCTATGAGGCACAGCGTCTTTGCCGGCGGAAAGCGCCTGCGGCCCATCCTCTGCATGGAAGCCGGACGCATGGTCGCGCAGACTTTACCCGACGGCATCGAAGACGTAGGCGCCGCCCTGGAAATGCTGCATACCTATTCCCTGATCCACGACGACCTCCCCGCTCTCGACAACGACGACCTGCGCCGCGGACGCCCCACCTGCCACAAAGCCTTCGGCGAAGCGATCGCCATTCTCGCCGGCGACGCTTTGCAGACCCAGGCCTATGAAGTCCTCGCCCAGCTGAATTGCTCCGCCGAGGCGCGCGTCGCCATCATTCGCGAGATTGCCCACCAGACCGGCACTGTCGACGGAATGATCGGCGGCCAGGTCGTCGACCTCGAAGCCGAACACACCCAGCCCGGACTCGAAACCCTCGAATACATTCACCGCGCAAAAACCGCCGCCCTGATCACCGCTAGTGTGGTGAGTGGCGGGATCTACGCCGGAGCGAACGCCGCCCAGATCTCCCGGCTCCGCGCTTTCGGCGAATCGGTTGGACTGGCCTTTCAAATCGTCGACGACGTCCTCGACATCACCCAGACCTCCGAACAACTGGGCAAGACCGCCGGCAAAGATACCACCGCCGAGAAGACTACCTATCCTGCTCTGTTTGGAATCGACGAATCGCTGCGGAAAGCCGACGCATTGGTAGACCAGGCCTGCGCCGAGCTAAACGAATTCGGTCCCGGCGCGTCTACTCTAAAAGACTTGGCCCGCTTCCTGGTCGAGCGAAAAAAATAGAGTAAACAAAAAGTCAATGTCATCCTGAGCGGAGTAACTGCCTCGCGAAGCGAATCGGCTACGGAGTCGAAGGACCTCTGCAACCTGTGCATATTGGAAGCCGCATCAAGGCATTCACCCCGCGTCCTCGCGCGCACAACCTCGCGACTCGACTAGCGCTCGCCCTCGTCGGCCTCGCAATCGCGGCTGCTGCCCAGCCGCCAGCCACCTGGCGCTACAACCTCCATCCCGGCGACCATCTCGTTTACAGCTACGTCTTCCACCGCGAAATCCGTACCGACGAAGCCCAAACTACTGTGGAAGCAAGATTTCACTCCCAAGTTCTGATCGCTGGCGAACGCAACGGCGTCCTCAGCGCCGGATTCCAACGCAATCGCGATAGCGCCATCCTTCTCGCGTATCACGTCAAAGGCAAAGACAAGCTGGCCACCGAACGCCCGAAATTTGATAAGCGTATGCAGGCGCGTCCGACGCAATTCTCCGAAGCGATGGAGTTCACTGCCTCCGGTGAGCCGCGCTACGCGTGGGAAACGGCACGCGAGAGCCCGAGCCATCTTGTTCCTGACCTCCACGAAATCGAACTTCTGCCACAAGGCCCGGTCAAGGTCGGAGACCGCTGGCCGGCGACGGATCTTCTCGGTTTGGAATTTGAATGGACGGGAACAGAACAGGTTCACGGCAAAAGTTGCAATCGCGTGCGCGGAACTGCCGTCAACGGTTCCGTAACCCTTACTTACTGGTGGTCGCCGGAGAGCGGAGTCATCGAACGCATCGAACTGGACGGAACTTATCCCGTGTTCGGGGGAACCAGTCATGAACAGGCCCGCATGGAACTGGAGTCCCATTCGAGCAACGAAGCGATCTCCGATTGGCTTGCCAAACCAGAAACCCGCTTAGGCACTCTCGATGCCCTTCTACTTTCGCCATGGGTGCCGGTCGCCACCGACCAATGGAGTTCCGCCTTGAAAGCCGGTGATCCCGCCACTCAGCGATTGGCGCTGGCGGTCGCATACCGGCGCGGACAACCCGCTCAAGCGGTGATGAGCGAACTTGCCAATGCAAACCCTGAAATCAAAGCCTTTGCTACTGCTTTGCTGACGCCGGCCGCTTCGAAACCCCAGCCGACAGCATGCCCGCAACAGGTCGTGCACAAACCCACGCCACCGAAAACCGGCACCCTGTTGCGTGTGGCGCTCGCTGAGAAGTCAGGGCCGAACATCCCTTACTTTCTCCGCATCCCCGACACCTACCGCGGAGACCGCCCCCTCCCACTGCTGGTGTACTTAAGCGGTGGCGCGGGGTTCGCCCTCGACGGCGTCAACACCGCCAATGACGCCATCGCCAACACAGATTACCTCGTCCTTTATCCACAGGCAGGAGAATACTGGTGGAAGCCCGAGGTGGCGGATCGACTGCACGCCGCGATGAGCGACGTGTTCAGAGACTTCAACGTCGATCGCGACCGAGTCTACATCGCCGGCTTCAGCAACGGAGGCACAGGCTCCCTCTACATGGCGGAACGTTGGCCCGACCGCTTTGCTGCCGTGGTCTCCCTGATGGGCGCCGGACAATGCGTGCCGGATGTCCAGAAGGATCTAGAGAACCTGACGAATCTGCCCATCCTATTCGTGCACGGCGAGAAGGATCAACTGATCTCCCCAACCTGCTCGCAGGCCACGTACGATACGCTCTCCGGATTGCGTCCCCGTGTCGCGCCCCAGTTCAAATTATTGCCGGACCGTGAGCACGACATCACACTCCAGTCCGATGACGGCCTCACGCTTGCCTTTTTCAAAGACAAAGTTCGCGAAGCCTTCCCGAAGCGAGTTTTCTTTCACCTCAATGATTTGAGCTCTCCACGTCAGTATTGGATCGAGGTCCTGCAAAAAAATCCGGCGTGGCGGACGTGACAGCCGAGCTGAAGAAAGACAATCGCATCGAAATTCACACCCGTGAAGTAAAGAAGCTTCGGCTCCATCTGCGGCAGGAGATGTTTTCGGAGCCGGGGCCGGTTCGAATCTCGTGGAATGGGGAAACAGCTTTACGAAGGCCCTCTGAAGGAGACGTGCTCCGCAACCGGCCCGGCGAATGTAGTTGACCGAAAAAGCCCGATCTCACCGACAACATGGAATTTTCGCTCCCGTAAAGCCTCGCATGCACTAGCCAGCGTTGCTGAGGCGCCCCCAGAGGCGTACATTAAGGAAGCTCTCGCGATTCCCCACCTCCTTCTTCCCTCACCCTAAAAGCACGCGCACAAGCTGCATACTGTGTGCAACTAAAGGCGGTCGACAGAAGGCACCCCCTAAATACGGCGTTTTATCTCTTGACCCGTCCTGAATTCGCCGTTAGAGTTGGTGAAAAGCCGTGATAGCGGGCCCCGATTTATGGGACAGCATCGTACTGTGTACAGAACCAGGAACCTAAGCAGTAAACAGGTTCAGTGCGGGTTCACGGCGGACGCCAGCCAACAGCAGTTGCCAGCAGATCAGAAGCGTCCGCGCACGAAGGAGTGACTTTGCTCAAACTTAAAAGGCTGGCAAACTGGGATTCAAGTCGTTTTGTGACCGCACCGACCTCAAGTTCCACGGCGAAGGCATCGCCGCCATCATCGGCCCCAACGGTTGCGGCAAATCGAACATCGCGGACGCGATCTCGTGGGTATTGGGCGAGCAGTCGGCTAAATCGCTGCGCGGCTCCCGCATGGAAGACGTGATTTTTTCCGGCACGCGCGACCGCAATCCCACCGGGCATGGCGGAAGTTTCTTTGACGCTCATCGACCCGGAAATCTACGCCGGCCCAGACGCCAGCGAACCGACGCAAATCGATATTCAGAATGACATCCCCACCGGCGCCGAAGACTGGGACGAAGCCGACCTTCGCGCCCGCGCAACCGCTGACACGGAGCAAGCAGTAGAAGAAGCCCAGCCTGGCAAAACCGAAGAAGTAGAAGGGGCAGCACCGCCTGTAGTCGAAGTCGCCAGTGAAGCTGCGCCCGCCGGACCGCAAGTAGTTCTGAAGATTCGCCGCCGCAAATTCGGCCAACAACAGGCTCATGCAGGCGAGATCATGGTCACTCGCCGCCTGTTCCGCTCCGGCGACAGCGAGTACCTGCTGAACGGAAAGCTCTGCCGCTTACGTGACATTCAGGAACTGTTCATGGGCACCGGCCTCGGTCCCGAGTCCTACGCGCTCATCGAGCAGGGACGCATCGGACAAATCCTGAGCAGCCGTCCGACCGATCGCCGCGCCGTGATTGAAGAAGCCGCTGGCATTACAAA
>CAWCWX010000017.1:0-25646 GCA_963799305.1 uncultured Acidobacteriota bacterium
TCGTGCGTAGTGAAGAAGGGAATTCCCAGATCTGAAGCGGAGTCGAGTGCAAAATGTTCCACGTGGAACATTTTGCATACTATTTTGTACGTATTGGATTGTAATGTATGTGGCGCTACGGGGCTGAACTGGCTGGAGTTAGGAAAGACTGCGGGAGAATTGGAGAAGTCCCGATTCCTGGTCATGGGAAAGGCAGGTGACCCACAATTTTACGTATGCTGCACGCACCCAGGTTTCGAACTGCACGAAACCTGGGGCACCCCGCAGACATCTCGGTACTTCTGGTTCATGAATTCGTACAGATCATGGCTGTTCGGTTGCGACATGTGCGCTCCGTTCGGACCACAGATACGGCTATCCAATCAGCCCGCTACTCGGGAGATAGATTAGCTTGGTCTCAGCCCGACAATGATTTTCATCTTATTCGGTTGGAGTCCAGTACATCTTGTAAATTGGTCGACTTGAACATGTGCATTGTGCAGAGCTTCCATCATTTTCGTCGCGAGCGGAAAAATCTCGTCTTTGTCGCTCGGGACGCACACAATGATGCCGGTTATGTATTCTGCGCTAGATAGCCACCCTTCCTGCGCAACCTTCGTATGCGTCTCTAGCGCTTTCTTAATCTCCAAAGCATACCGAGTAGAATCCACATCATTCATGTATGCGAGAGTGACTTGCTGCGACAGATCAGCTGGTAGCGTGCTAGCGAACGTGGAGAGAGAATCGAAGTCAGCTTTTGAGAGGTGGCGTGCTGGAGGAGCAAAAATGTTGACAGTCTGATTGCCGTTGTTGTCGCCAGCATTGCAGATGCCGTTTGGACAGTTTTGAAAAGAAGCTCCTGGACCGATGGACGTTCCTCCCTTGCCACCTAAGACGTCTTCCAGCCAATCCGGAACACCAACTCTTACTTCGCTCGAGCCACCAGTTCCGACGCCTTTTTGAAACACAAATGTACCCTTGCTATCACTCTTACGAAAGGAAGACAGCAATTTGCTGTATCGAGGTGAGGCGAGATCGGATGGCTCGATAGTTGTACTCAGGGCTTTGGAGAATATCAGAGCCTGATAGTACTCCTTTGATTTACCACTTTCGACAGAATCACACGTGCAGTCGCACTCACCAGAGGATGGATCACAAGTAGCAACTTGATTCTTTGCACACTTAACTCCTCCTCCCGGCCCAGGGCTCTTGGGACACTTGCAACTCTCTCCAGCGAACACAGGCGAGACGAGCGAACAGACAATTCCGAGCGCAAGAGCGACAATGGTTTTAGTAGCAACGGACTTCATAACGCCTGCCCTCCTCTACATTGATGACATCGAACCTCAGGCTGGGGTCCTTGACCTGTGTGATTAGATCCTTGAGAATGCGCTCTGGAATTCTCGGGTCACCCTGGAGTTCTCTCCCGTTTAGGGATGTACTCACCGCTTTCTTGCTACAACCACTCGAGAAGACGACAGTCACATTGAGTTTGCCAGCCAATATCCTAATCGCTGCACTGAGCTGCGTTCCATCCGGGATTCCGAAGCTAATCGGCTCTCGCGTGAGTCGGATATCGTTCTTGGTACTCTCTGCGGGCAATTTCTTGTCGTATGGCATATAGCCCTCGGCGGTGACACTTAGTCGTATCGAGTATTGATCATCGGGAATTCGAAGGTTGAACTTGCCGTCGCGATCAGTTGTGTCCTGAGTTAGCAGCCTACCCTCGTTCGTCTGCAATTGAACGATGATTCCTGCCGTTGGAGCACCAGTTGCCCCATCAGAAACAATGCCGCTGACGTATTTGTTGGGGTGACCGCCTAATATCCACGGTATCGTTCCCGTTATTAGGCTAGCTATCACCAACCCGATGGCGCCTATCACCGCCACCCAAATCGTTACCTTATATTGTGTCTTGAGGGGACTCATAGCTATCGTTTGCGTTTAACCCGCCCCTAGATCTAGAGTGGATGGGCGAGCCGCCTTGGATTATGACTCTTTACTTGGTTATTCTGCGCGTGGTCCCAGTTCTCACCGATCATAAAGAATCGGCACCCAGCAAGCAAAGTACAATCGACTAGCTCGGATCATTTCTTTTTCTACTAGCCGCGGGTGCCCCAGGTTTCGGGTTCATCGAAACCTGGGTGTATGCGTCAAAGAACATCTTTGGGTCTCACCAAGTGTCGAAGTGACCTGAACCCCAGAATCCGTTCACGGGATAATACGGCAAGTTAGTTGTTTGATCGGTCCCCTTTTTCTGTCACAAACGAAATTAGCGGTTTTGGGTCACGGTTCCGGGATTGGAGGGGGGAGTAGGACCAACGATAGTCGGGTCCCAACAAAAAAAGCGGCCCCTTTCGGGGCCACCATTTTCAAAGAGGCTAAGTGGCAGGAAGTCAGAGATGACTGGATTGGCGCCGCTTGGGGGACGTCCAGCAGCGGCAATGAGAGATGTCGAGAACGTTGAAGAGAGTGACGTGGCTCATAACGGTTGCGGCCTCTTCGGTTGCTTTGGGAATGTGCACTTGCGGAACCAAAATGGTAAACCCCGGTCCTGCGGCGGTTCCATTTATGGAAGTTGTTCAAAATAATAATCTTAGGGTTGGTATACTAGACGAGGGTCAGCCGGAGTGGGGTGCTCGGATTTTGGGGCAAATGCAGAAACCTGCACATTGGTTGAAGCAGGCTAACTTCTGTCCAAAAGCAAAGCCCCCTGAAACCAGGGGGCTTGAGCTGAAATCATTGAATTCATTAGCTGTTGCCAGCTACCGTCCGGAGCTTTTCCGGCAGGAAATGGTAGGGCGGCCAGGGCCCGGTCACCACCAGTTCACAGTTTTTGAGCTGTTTGGCTGCGGTGTTGTAACGGTTCTGATATTTCTCGATGGATTTGGTGTCGATGAGGTGGGCGATATCGAGCAACATGCCGTCGGCGTTGACTTTCTTACAACTTACTTCTTCCTCAAGCGGGTTAAAGAGTTTGTGAACCTGGACCGAAATTGCGCGGGCCTTGGTCTGCCGTTCGCGGTCTCGCGAGGCCTTCTCGCGCAACTTGGCGAGATACTCGCGTCCTACTGTGTCCGGTAACACGATCTCTTCCATGGCGCCGCGAAAAGTACCATCGCGGACGACCAGCTTGATCCGCATTTCGGACTTGCCGCGAAGCCGGGCGACGCTCTCGCAGAAAGTACGCCGGTTGGAGCGAACTGCCTGGCGGATGGCATCCTCGGTGTCGAAGATTGTTCCAAACCGAAACGGAAGCACCACAGCCGTACGAAAGCTCATGCTGACCACCCGGGCATGCTCGAGGACGGATTTTTCCTCCAGCTTGCCGGTTGCGCGATCAAATTCGCTGACGATTACCGCGAATTCTCCGCTGGGATAACTCATGACCGGGGCGCCACCAACGCCCTGGATGCCTTCGATTACGTAAGGGCGACGGGCTCGAACTCCATTCGCTAGGGTCTGGTGTTCCGTGAGGCAGTACGCGTACCACGCCATGCATTCTCTCCGAATTGCACCGGGGCAATCTGCCACCCCTTTAGATTTTTGGAGCTTAGGGCTGTTCGTTTCCTACCTGGAAGAAAGTGGTTGTTACAGCGAGATGAACGCTTGATGTCGCGTCCATGAATCGATTTTATTCTAGGGTTTTCGATTTTGCAACCATTGTTATGAGATTTGCATCAAGAATTTCGCTTTTTCGAAGTCTCAAATTGCGAAGGAAATCCAAGCTCCAAGCTCGCAGCTCTCAGGTTTGCAGAGCCCCGGCACATTTTAGCGAACCTGAGACCTGTGACCTGAAGCTAAGAGCTTGCGGTTCCTTGCCTTTTTGCGGCTCGTTCCTGAAGAGCGATCATGACCGCGCGTAGCATGTCATCGGCGGGAGCTGGCTTGCCGGTCCAGATTTCGAATTGGCGAGCCGCTTGATGGACGAACATCTCGACGCCGGGTATGACTGAGAGTCCCTTTGCGCGGGCGATCTTCAACAGGGGAGTCTCGACCGGGTCGTAAACCATATCGAACACCACCTTGGCCTGAATCTCATTCTCCTTCAAGGGGCTTTCCGAACCGGTCATGCCGACGGGTGTGGCGTTGATAATGGCGTCAAAGGCCATCTTCCGCAGGTCGGCGCGTTTGATGTTGCGAGCTTTGGCTTGGCGCGCCAACTTCTGAGCTGGGGCGGCAGTGCGGTTCAGGATCCAGATTTCAGCCCCGCGTTCCTTCAACCCGAACACGGCGGCCCGCGCAGCGCCACCGGCGCCGAGTACCAGGATCTTAGCGCCATCGACCGTCATCCGTTGTTCTAACGGACGAACTACGCCTGCGGTGTCGGTGTTGAAACCGTAAAGTTTTCCATCCTGCTGGCGAACGACCGTATTGCAGGCGCCGATCTTGGCGGTATGGGCGTCGGTGTTGTCGAGGTGCTCCAGGATGGCCTGCTTATACGGCATGGTGATGCTCAGGCCGTGCAGTGGAATCTCACGAACGCAGTAGAGCAGATCCTTCAAGGTTTTGGCATGCAGAGCGACATAGACGGCATTGACGTTCTCGCGACGCAGAGCCGTGTTCATGATGACGGGCGAAAGCGAATGTCCGATGGGGTCGCCGGCTACGCCGAAGACACGAGTGGCGGCGTCCACCTGGTCGATGCGGTAAATGCTGCGGAGTTGCTGGGCGCTGATTTGACCGGGGGCTGTTCTCTGATCCGAACTGACGGCGGCGAAGGTGAAAACGCTGCCGGCGCGGACCCCCAATACCCGGCTGATAATGCCCTGCTCTCCCATGCACAAGCCGACCAGAGCATGCTGGTCGCTCTCCTTCTGGAGAAATTTCATCATCGCCACGTTGTCGGAGAGCGTGGTGGCGGTGGTGACGATCTTGTAGTAGTCGGCGGAAATCGACAGCATTTTTTCCAGAGTTTTTTCCAGGCCCCGAGTGGCGCGAAAATCGTGGAAGGAGAGGATCAAGCCGGCGCGGGTGCGCAGGCGAGCCACGGCGTCCGGCTTGCAGCGCACCGCGCTCTCCAACTCCAAGTCGAGGAGCTGGCATCCGGCGGCAGCCGCTTTGCCCAGAATTTCAAGTTGCGCGGCCATTGTGCCTTTAAAGTGGCCGCCGTGGTCAGCCCGCCGGCAGGTGCCGATCGCGGTCACATACTGGTGGCTTTCGAGAAAGCGCTTGACCTTGGGAAGAGCCGAAACCGGCTGCTTCAGGTAATCCAGACGGAATTCGAGAAAGGGGTTATCCCGGGCCATCGCCTCGGCGGTATTCAGCAGTTCGTCGGCGGAATCGTTGGCCAAGGCCAAGCAGACTCTGGGCAAACGCAGTGGCAGGAGGCGGGTCGCGACGCTGTGTGAAAGAGCCAATGGCATGGTCTTGGAACGGCGCGATATTACAGGGGCGTAAGCGCAGATGCAACAAGGGATTAACAAAGTGCTTCCGTAAAGCACTTTGGGAGCGGTGCCCCTGACACCCTCGTAACCTTGACCGGCACCCTGGAGCTTGTTACCTTCCGGCTGTAACCCTTGTCCTCAGAGAGAGATAGGTTTAGAGACGCCTGCCAGCCTGGCGTTCCCTGACCCGGAGGTAACATGAAGAAAACAGGATTGTTATTGCTGCTGCTGGTCGCCGCGGCAGTCGCTCAGGAGGCGGTTTCGGCGGATCCCGCCGGCATTATCGCCACCAACGGCAACGTGCCGGTAGCGCGCTTTCAGACGCCCACCGCGGCCGACTTGTATTGTGCCGGCTTCATCAGCAAAGATCGCCTGCCGGACGCGAAATATGTCAACGGCGGCCTACAAACTCCCAATACCACCAAGTTTACCAACGGAGAAATGGTGTATCTCTCGGGAACCGGCTACCAGACTGGTCAGGAATTCACCATTGTTCGCGAACTCCGGGACGTGAACGAGTATGAGTTCTTTGAGGGGCAACGGAAACTGATCAACAATAGCGGGCATCCCTATAGCGAAGTGGGCCGCGTCCGCGTGGTCGATGCGCGCAACCGCAGCGCAGTGGCAGACGTGGAATTCAGCTGTGATCCCATCAATCCTGGCGATGTCGCAATACCGTTCGTGGAGAAGTCGCCGATCAGCTACCATGCGCCTATCCACCTCGACCGGTTTGCGCCCGCCAATGGCAAGCTCACAGGACGGATTCTGCTGGGCAAAGACTTCGACGGAACTCTCGGCACCGGCGGCAAGGTCTACCTGAATTTCGGCTCGAACCAGGGAACGAAGGTGGGCGACTATTTCAGAGCAGTCCGTTCCTACACTGCGGAACTGCACGATCCGGTGGACTCACTGTCCTTCAAGGCCTCAACCTCGGAAGATACGCAAAAAAACACGCCCACGTTCGAAGCCAAGCGGTTTACTCGAACCAAGGGGCCGGATGTCCACGTAGCCGATCTGCCGCGTCGAGCGGTCGGAGAATTGGTGATTCTCAGCGTCACCCCGACAACTTCGACCGGCATGATCGTGTTTGCGCTGGAAGATATCCATCCCGGCGACACGGTGGAACTGGACGAGCAACAGTAGAACCATTCCAAATTTAACATCGAGCGGGGGAGAGAAATCTTCCCCGTTTTTCATTTGGGGGGCGACTGGGTCTCAGACAAACTTTGAGCCATTGGGCCCGGCGAAAGGCCAAGGAGCGGACGGAATGTAGGCGCTAGTGCCGGATTAGCGGTAGTAGAGAACTTTCGAATCTCCGGGGATCATCGCTCCCGCCAGCACCAGCACAACGATTAAAGCAGCAAGCTCCATATCGACCCCCCATTTAGGAAAAACTCCAACGAGCTTACTTCCCAGCACGACGATCGCCAAATTACATTGGTGTACTCCGAGGTTCCACCTTTTGAGATGCAAAGGCGAGCTTTTTGGTGGATTGCGGACGTTTTGGGACACCACCCCCGTTAGCGATCAGCTAAGGCGCAATACCTTTTCGGGCATGAGCGTGTAATCCGCCCTGCCATAATGGGCGAACCATCTGCTGGACTTCCAAAGGCCCCCACAAGCCGACTTACCATTGCTAACCGCGGTACGCTGGCGGCAGATCACTTCCTGTTGGCCGACAATCCGCGAACTGGCCCTACTGTGGTTTGCGCTTCAGCGGCTTGCCAATCGCGAGCAGGAAAATGGCACTCTTGTCCTTTGCGTGCGGGGAAAAGAAGTTAACTACATCATCGTCGAAGAAGGTCAGCCCGGTCGCACCCAGGTGCTGGGCATACGCAGCCAGGTAGATCCTGCCGCCGATGGCGCCCGCCTCCAGCTGGACGGCCCGATAGCCGCGGTTCCCGTATCGCTCCAGAATTGGTTTTAAATCGGCGAGAAAGAAGAAGTCCACGCAGGCGTCCGCCGGCAAATCCTGCTCCAGACCAAGATGATGGGCCTCAGCTCGAAATTCTCCCTCCTTCAAAAGCTCCAGGGTGTTCTGCTCACGCCCAAAGAAGTATGCGCCCGGCTTGAGCCCCTGCACTGAATGCACGATCAGGTAAAGATCGTTAAGCTGCGCGCCTGGAGGCTCAAGGAAGTCAGCCGGAAGACCTCGAGTGGCGGAGTCGAGAATGGTAGCAAGTTGTGCCGATGTAATGGATGCCGTCTTATCAAAAGTTCGGGTAGAACCGCGGCGCAGGATCACTTGCTCGATCGTGTCCTTCGGTTGTTCTTCTTCCGGCAGGCGCGGGAGGCGAACTGCCTCGCCCGCCAGAGCGGAAGATGGAAGGACTAGTGGCTTGGCGCGCCACTGATTTACTTCCTCTATAGACTCAAGCGAAGACGCGTCGTGCATCTCCAGCATGGCGGGATATTCGACTTCGTGCTGTGAAAGCGGGATCGTCTCCAAACCAAGCGCTGGAGCCTCCGTCGGTGGCGGCAGTGACCTCTCCGATGTGCGCCCGATCGGTACGAGGCACAGTGAAACCTCAAGCCGCGTATCGAGATCAAGTAGGCGGTTCACCTCGGAGTCTACGAACCCGAGCACGATCTCGGCGGGCAGCCCCGAAGCCGCAGACACCGCCAGCATGTTTGCCAGCAGGGTGCCGTTGTCCCAACCGAAGTGTCGATAGGTGCGCGCCTGGTACTTCCAGGCGTTCCGCCAGTATGTTCCGGTGCAGATGATCGTCGCGGGCGCGGGAGCCACCGCCGGTTCCATCGCCGTCGCCTGTGCCAGGTTTCCGCGAAAATCACCTTTTCGCAGAAGACGTAGCGATACATCCGCTGGATTGAAGTGATATACGCCAGCATCCAGACCTGGAAGATCGCCACTCACGACGTAGAGTTCGATCTCGTAGAGAGCTCCGGTACAAGCTGCGGCGCGAAAGTAGATTTCTCCTCCTTGATAGGCGCGTTGTTTGGTAATCCCCGCGGAAAAATAGAGGATACGGGCCAGATCCTGAAGGCCGGGGACCATTTCAGCTAGCGACGATAGCCCTCGCTGCGAAATTGCGGAGAGCGCGGCCACCCCTGTTTGCGGAACGTTCCGTGGCAGCGGAAGGGGCTCTCGCTGTGGATATATTTTGAAAGGCTGCGGCCGATTCGCCCAGTCCAGGAAGTGAGGATGGTTACGAATACTCCAGTAGGAGTGCTTCGTGCCATCGTGATACTTCCAAGCTGCCTGGATTTCGCGGTTGTTCATCGACTGCTACGCCAGACTAGCACCTAGCGCGACCACGGGCGCAGTCAGCTTTGTGGCCGCGGATTGTGCCTTGATGACGGGCAAGCCGGAAGTTATCGTTAGGTCAGCCGGGCTTGGTACGGATAAACGCGCTTAATGGAAAGGTGGCATCCGTCGCAAAACCAAAGGGTTCGGTTAGCCGGGGCTTCAGAACATCCGACGCACCTTTCAAACTTCGCGGTCCGCGAATACCTCGGCCGTAAAGGCCTCCAGAACCGCCCCAGTGCGCCAGCAATTGGCAGGCAGTCCCGCTTTGTGGCAGATCTGTTCCAGGAAAGTTTCGCGATCCCAGCCATGCTCGACCGGAACCTGCGGAAGCAGCAGGCCTCGGCGGGAGCCGAGCGAGACCACCAATCCGTGCTGGCCCACCTCCACCTCGTTCGGCTGAACGGGGAACAGCGGCGACAGCACGCTGAGGGAAACTTCCAGATCCGAGGCCTCATTGCGGACAACCGGCTGGAAACGGGAGTCATCGAAAGCGGCCGCGCGCGCGGTTTCCGCCACCGCGAGGTAGAGCGGCCCTACCGGAATGGCGTAGCCAACGCATCCGCGCAAGCTGCCGTGGAGATAGAGGGTCGTGAATACTCCGCGGTCTTCCGACAGGCTCGGAGACGCGGGCGTTGGGGGCAGAGTGCGGCTGGTAAAAGACGAAAGAATAGCTTCGTGGGCGATGCACAGCAATGTCCGGCGGTCTTCCGCGGAAAACTGAGGAGGCGCCGTCCCGCGTGTCTCACGGGGTGTGCGGTCAGACAGCCTGGGCATCGTGCTTCCTCCGCCGCGACAGGACGAAGGACCGCCGCCGGCGCTTCTCGGACTTGCGGTCGATCTTCGACCAGAAGGCGATGAAGTAATCGACAGCAGAAACCAGGGAAAGCAGAACCATGTACCAGATCGCGAGCACGGCAATCCAGTACACGGGGAAAATATAGAAGCTGAACAACCGCCACTCATGCCAGCGGTGAGCCAGAATCACGGCCACCACGGAGATGATCTGCACCAGCATTTTGAACTTTCCCAGCTCGCTGGCTTCGATGGTGAAACCTTCCGAAGCGGCAATGGACCGCAGACCGCTCACCAGAAATTCACGGCCGATAATTACCACAGCCATCCAGGCCGGCACCATGGCGGGGTTGAATTGCACCAGCGTGATGAACGCGGCCGCGATCAGGAGCTTGTCGGCCAGCGGGTCCAACAACATTCCCATGGTCGTAATCTGGCCGCGCTTGCGCGCCAGGTAGCCGTCAATGCCATCCGTGATCGACGCCAGAATGAAGACGAACGAAGCCAACAGCTCTTTTTCCCCGTGCTCGCTGGAAAAGCGCGAACTCGAAAGAATCCATATCAGCAGGGGAATGCTGGCGATCCGGGTGAGCGTGATGGAGTTGGGGAGGTTCACGCAAATGGTTGCTGCGTCCGCCGCAGCCAAGGTGATTATCCTCCAGCGGGCGGGCGAAGGCAACGCACAGAAGTAAGGTGCCAGGTATCAGGTGTCAGGTGTCAGGAAAACCACAGGTAGAAGTACGGGCCGTCCGCGCATATGAACTTCACTCGGACGGCCCGATAGATATTCTGTCGACAGGCTAGCTTACGATGCTTTCGCCTGAGTCAGGCTCTGGAGCAGGCTCGAGGCCATGTTCATCACGCTACTGTGCTCCGGAACCTGGCCGTTGGGCGTGAGCTTATCCACGATTCCGGGCAGCAGTTGTGCGATCGCGGACGTCGCGATATCGGGCGAAATTCCCGCTGCTGCCGCCAGTTCCTTGACTTTGTCGCTGCCTAGTGCCTGGTGAACCTGGTCAGTCGTCATCGGCGGATTCGGTCCCGTGTTCACCCACGCGGACATCAGGCCGCCGAGTCCCTTTTCATGGAACGATTGCACCAGACCCTGCAATCCACCGGGTTGATTCTGGATCATCTGTAGAATGCCGGTGGCGAGCGGGTTGGAACTGCCGCCCAGCACGCTGGTGACGGCCTGATTTTCAAGATTGTCGAGTAAACCCATGATGCCTCCTTGAGAAACTCTGCGTCTCGACGCTTCAGTGGCTCTTATTTCTGTTTCGCGATGATCATGTCCTTGATCTTGGCGTAGGTAGCGTTGGGAATGATTTTTTTACGGGTTAGGTCAGTTTTTTTCGCGTATGGCCGGCCATCGATAATCTTCTGCGAGTACTTTTCACCGATGCCGGGGAGAGCGTCGAGCTGATCTTTCGTGGCCGAGTTGATGTCGAGCAGGTCCGCTGCAGCCATGGTGGGAGCTGCCTTGGCGGTCTTGGCAGTATTGGTTTGCGCCAACGCTATGCCGCTCATGAGGCTGAGGGCAAACAGGGTGGCGAGAATTCTTGCGGTCCAGTTCCTGCGCATGTCGTTTCTCCTTTAGTCTTTCTGAGATTCTTTGTAGCCGGCGGCCTTGGCTTCGGCCTCGGTCATGAATTTTCCGCTCTTGGTCTTGCCATACCAGCGCCCGCTCTTGTGGTAAATGCCACTATCCAGGTTGACCCAGACTTTGCCGTTCGACTGGGCGGCGGCGATTTCAGGACTGGAGGCCGCCGGACTGGCAGTGGCCTTCGCTCGGCTGGGAGTTGGAGAACTGGATGATGGGGCAGCAGGGGTGGCACTTGAACTCGATGGAACAGAAGACGCCGGCGCGGCCGCCGCAGGCGCACTCGCGGCAGGAGCGGCTGCGGACTCGGTGGCCTTCGATTTCTTGCTTCGGCTTGTCTTGGGAGCTTCGGATGCGGGCGCCTCGGTGGCGGGAGCCGCCGCCGACTCGGTGGCTTTGGATTTTTTGCTTCGGCTTTTCTTAGGAGTTTCCGCGCTTGGGACTTCGGTGGCTGGGGTTGCGCTGGCGCTCTGATCGCCTTCCATGACCTTTTTCTTGCGGCTGGTCTTTTTTGTGCTTTTTGTGTTGGCTGTGGATGTGTCCGCAGCCACAGTCGCGGAAGCGCTGTCGGATTTTTTCTTACTCTTGCTCGACTTCTTGCCCGCCGTCGAGGAAGCGGAGGAAGCATCCGAAGTGGCCGCACTGTCGTCCTTCTTGGCCGCCTTGGATTTCTTCTTGCTCGGCTTGTCGCTGGCGGTCGCAGTCTTGTCAGCAGCAGCCTTATCGTCGGTGGAGGCTGTGGTCTTCTTCGAACTCGATTTTTTCTTCGACTTCTTCTTGGCCGTATCCGTGCTCGCGGTGTCGCTGGAGTCAGCCCGCGTCTGGGCAAGAGCCGGCGACACTGCGATGGTGAATGCAAGACACACCGTCACCACCCATAACGTCAATTTGAATCGGTTCATCGTTTCCTCGCAGTGAGAGGCCTAGGCCCCGTTTTGGGTATGGATCGATAGCGGCAGTGATCTCGATTTAGTGCCCCGCATGATGACACTGCCGGGCGCGGAGGTCAATAGAACAGTTCCCAAGAAAAGTTCTCAGTTCCCGGTTTTCAGTTCCCAGTGAAAACCTGGCGACGCTCTGGCTTTTTCTGAGAACTGAGAACCGGGAACTGGGAACTGCCTTCCTACGCGTAAATGCCGCGTTGCCGTATGGTATACGCTACGCGATCGATGGCCAGCATGTAGGCCGCGATCCGATTGTTGACGCCGTGGGTTTCGGAATAGCGCACGACGTCGTCGAAGGCCGTGATCATGATGTCTTCCAGATGCTCGTTGACCACCGATTCCTTCCAGAAGTAGCCCTGCCGGTCCTGTACCCACTCGAAATAAGAAGTGGTGACGCCGCCCGCATTCGCCAGGATGTCGGGAATGACGAAGACTTTCTTGTCGGAGAGGATGTCGTCGGCGGCGGCCGTGGTGGGACCGTTCGCGCCTTCGGCCAGGATTTTGCACTTCACCCGATCGGCGTTCTGGCTGGTGATCTGATTTTCCGTGGCGGCCGGGATCAGGATGTCGCAATCGACCAGCAGCAGTTCCGAGGGATCGTATTTCTCAGCTCCCGGAAAACCGTGAATCGTGCCGTTGCGCTGGCGGAACTCCCAGAGCGCTTCGGCGTCGATGCCGCTCTTGTTGTACAGGCCGCCGCCCACTTCGCCGACGCCGATGACCTTGTATCCCGCCTCGGCCATCAGTCGCGCCGCATTGGAACCCACGTTGCCGAAGCCCTGGATGATCACGCGAGTGGTTTCGCGATTGAGACCCAACTTCTTGATCGCCTGCTCGCAGACGATCAGCACACCGCGTCCCGTAGCCTCGCGGCGACCGCGCGATCCACCAATATTCACGGGCTTGCCGGTGACCACCGCCGTGCACGTCTGCCGCATGTGCATGGAGTAGGTGTCCATGATCCAGGCCATGGTCTGCTCGTTGGTGTTCACGTCGGGCGCGGGGACATCTTTTTCAGGGCCGATAAATTCGAAGAGTTCAGCGGTGTAACGGCGCGTCATCCGCTCCAGTTCGCCCATCGACATCTTGTGTGGATCGCAAATGATCCCACCCTTGGCGCCGCCGAAGGGAATGTTGACCACCGCGCATTTCCAGGTCATCCAACTGGCGAGGGCGCGGACTTCGTCCAGGTTGACGTCGGGCGAATAGCGTAAGCCGCCCTTGGCCGGACCGCGCGCGATGGAGTGCTGCACCCGGAATCCGGTAAACACTTCCAGATGGCCGTCATCCATCATGACCGGGATGTGAACGATAATTTCGCGACTGGGACTGCGGAGAACTTTCCAAAGACCCTCATCCAGATTGAGTTTTTGGGCGGCAAGGTCAAAGCGCGCCGCCTGCGCTTCCCAGGGATTAGTTTCCTGCTCTAGATCGACTGTCTTCATAACGTTCTCCGCATAATTGCCGTTCGGCGCTACATCGGGGTAGGCCTCGCAAAGTATATGGCCGGGCTGCGGGCTAGGCAAGCGGGAGAGGGACGCAGGTGTGGCGATGGTGTGGGTCAGACACTCTTGTCCGACTTCCTCAAAGTGGGAAAGTCAAAGGCGTCGGACAAGAGTGTCCGACCCCACCGGCCTATAATAGTTCTCCAAATCCATGATTCGTCCCGATTACAAAGAGTTCTCTCGCCTCGCCCGCGAGGCCACGCTGGTTCCGGTGGCAAAGTCGATCTCCGCGGATCTATTGACACCGGTGTCGGCATTCTTAGCTATCGCCGAGGGCGAGCCGGACGCGTTCCTGCTCGAGTCCGTTGAGGGCGGAGAAAAGATTGGACGCTATACGTTCCTGGGCGTGCGGCCGTTTTTGCGGCTGGAGTCGCGCGGTTCGGAGATCACGATCGAGCGCGGACGCAAGATGGAACGCCGCACCGGCGACATCTTTCAGGTGATGAAAGAACTGCTGCGGCAACACCGTCCAGCGGCGATCGAAGGGCTGCCGCCGTTTACGGCGGGGGCGGTCGGGTATTGCGCCTATGACATCGTGCGGCAGTTGGAGAACATCGGCGCGCAGGCCGAAGACGATCTCGATGTGCCCGATTGCATGCTGATGTTTTTCGATCGCGTGCTGGTCTTCGATCACCTGCGCCATCAGATTCACATCGTGGCCTCAGCCGACTTGACCCGGGAATCGCCCGAGCGGGCATACAAGAAGTCACTGGCGGAGATTGCGCGGATTGAAAAGAAGGTTGCCGCCGGTTATAAGCCCGCGCACTGGCGCAAGGCATCGAAGAGACCGAAAATGCAGGTGCATGCCCGGACTCCGAGAAAGAAATTCGAGGAGAGCGTCCGGCAGGCCAAGGAATACATTGCCGCTGGTGACATCTTCCAGGTCGTGCTCTCACAGCGCTGGGACTTTGAACCCGGCGTTGCGCCGTTCGATCTCTATCGCGCACTGCGCACCGTGAACCCGTCGCCTTATATGTTTTTTCTGCGCTTCGGCGCCAGCGGCAAGAGGCCGGGCATGCACGTTCTCGGATCTTCTCCCGAAATGCTGGTGCGGGTCGGCGGACGGAAGCTGGAGTATCGTCCCATTGCCGGGACGCATCCACGGGGCCGCGATGAAGCTGCTGACGCGGCTCTCGAAAAAATGATGCGCGAGGACGAGAAAGAACGCGCCGAACACGTAATGCTCGTCGACCTGGGACGCAACGATCTCGGCCGCGTCAGCGACTATGGCTCGGTTAAAGTGCGCGATCTCATGTTCGTCGAGCGCTACTCGCACGTGATGCACCTGGTGTCGGCACTGGAAGGAAAGCTGCGCCCCGAACTCGACGCCATGGACGCCTTCGCGGCGTGTTTCCCTGCTGGAACCCTGAGCGGCGCGCCCAAAGTCCGCGCTATGCAGATCATCGAAGAACTGGAGCCGACGCGGCGCGGCGCGTATGGCGGCGGAGTTCTTTACGCGGACTTCGCGGGCAATCTCGATTCCTGTATCACCATCCGCACGCTGCTCATGAAGGGGAAAAAGGCCTATTTGCAGGCGGGGGCGGGAATTGTTGCGGACTCCGATCCGCAAAAAGAATTTGAGGAAACGCAGAACAAGGCCAAGGCAGTGCTGCGGGCGGTAGAGATAGCGCGCTCCGGAGGCTAGTCCGCCCAATGAGAGGGGGGCACGATGCTGGACGTAATCCTGAAGAGATTTGACCACCCCGACGAAATCCGAACGTTTCCGAAAGGCCAGTTCGAACTGATCCAGATCGGCGGAATGACGATTGGCCGCGCTACCTATCAGCCGGGCTGGAAATGGTCAGTGGATGTGGGTGCTGCAACCGCAGTGACGATGTGCCAGGTCGAGCACATTGGGATGGTCATCGCGGGCAGAGCGACGGCCGCGATGGAGGATGGCCGCGTCATCGAAATGCGGGCTGGCGATGTTTTCTACATCGCACCCGGACACGACAGTTGGGTCGTGGGAGACGAGCCCTACGTCTCTTTGCATTTCCTGGGGGCAGAAAAATATGCCGCCGGCAAGAAGTGAGCGCTAGTTGACGGAAAGGAAATTCCTGACCAGTTTCTTGCCCTCCTCCGTCAAGACGCTCTCCGGATGGAACTGGACTCCTTCCACGGGAAACCGGCGATGACGGAGTCCCATGATCACGCGTGTTCCGTCCTTCTCAGAAGTCCAGGCGCTGACTTCCAGTTCTTTCGGCAGATCGTCCTTTGCGACGATCAGCGAATGATAGCGGGTCGCAGTCATCGGCGAATTTAAGCCCCGGAAGATCGTCTTGCCGTCGTGTTCTACAGGGCTGGTCTTGCCGTGCATAAGGTTCTTGGCTCGCACCACTTGTCCGCCGAAGGCAGCGCCGATCGCCTGATGCCCGAGGCAGACTCCGAGCAATGGCGTTTTGCCGGCAAAGTGGCGGATCAGGTCGATGCTGATGCCGGCTTCCTGCGGAGTGCAGGGGCCGGGAGAAATTACGATCCGTTCGGGTTGCAGCGCTTCGATTTCGTCCACGCTCACCTGATCGTTGCGGCGGACTTCGACCTCGGCGCCCAGTTCTCCGATGTACTGGACCAGGTTGTAAGTGAACGAGTCGTAGTTGTCGAGGACGAATACCACAAAGTTATTCTAACTGCCGAGACGCCGAGAGCGTCGAGTGAAAATTGGGTCTAGAAATTCCAGGTGTTTCTCGGCGTCTCGGCGGTGAAATTTCAGGCCGCACGCTGGAACGCCTGCGCGTAGTCGCGGGAGAACTGCTCGAAGCTGATCGGCCTTCGACCGAGCAATTGCTCCACTTCGCCCGTAACCTCGCTAGCTTTCCCGGCGCGGTAAAACTGTTGCAGGTCGACGAGAGCGTCGGCGCTCCACTCGGGCAAACCCGCTCCGATCAGCGCCTCTTTGAACCGTTCGGTAGGGAGATCAACGTAATTGATCTCGCGCCCCGTATCCTCAGACAGAATTTCCGCGACGCGCGCGTTACTCAGCGCTTCCGGTCCGGTGAGCGTATACGCTTTGCCTTCGTGTCCGTTTCCCGTCAAGGTCTTTACCGCCACCGCGGCAATATCGCGGATATCGATATGGCTGACCTGGCCATCTCCCTGCGATCCGTAGAATGCGTTCTGAGTGTTGATGGTGGCTGCGTTGTAGTTAATAAAGTTCTGCATGAATCCGTTGGGCCGCAGGAAGGTGTAGGTCAATCCCGAGGACTTGATGTAATCCTCTGAGTCGGCGTGCTGGCGGGGGAAGATCGCGCCGCGTCCGCCCATGGCGGAGAGTTTCACCACGTAGCGCGCCTCTGATCGCTTGATTTCGTCGACCGCTTTGCGTTCGAGGGCCGGCAGGTTGGGCGTCGGCGGTCCCACCAGAAAAACCCGCTCCACTCCTTTCAATGCCTTTTGCAGCGTCTCTGGCTGGTTGTAATCCATGGTGACGATGTCCACACCCGAAGGCGCGATTGACGCTTTGCCAACCGACTGAAAAGCGGCACGCACCTGTTCCCCGGTGGCTGCGATTTGTTTGAGTACTTCGCGACCAACATTTCCGCTGGCGCCGGTGATCAGAATCATGACAGTCTCCTGGAGGTATGGATGCTGGGAATTTTAGGCGTGGCGCAAACTATCGGGCGCGGTGTTAAAACGGTGAGGGCGTCAGGCGGGCTTTAGCC
This sequence comes from uncultured Acidobacteriota bacterium, assembly GCA_963799305.1. GTDB lineage: Bacteria > Acidobacteriota > Terriglobia > Terriglobales > Acidobacteriaceae > Acidiflorens. Next base: position 17,135 of record CAWCWX010000017.1, read on the forward strand.
TCTAGAGATGCTGACCAGCCAACTCTTCGTCCAACAGATTACGATAACAGAGAAGCGATTGCGCGTCAGATAGCACCGATATCGGGTAAGCCAAAAACCGCGGAAGTACGTCCACGAAGAGAGCCGCCCCACCCTTGACAGGCCTTTTCCCAACCGCCATGCTTACAGCGTTCGGAGGTGGCATGGCCGAAACTCAGCTGGAAAAGGATAAGCGGGCCACCCGGCGGTTCGCACTGCATTTGCCGGTCAGCGTCCGTTACGGAGAGAACCCGGAGCGCGACGCGCAGACCAGGGACGTCAGCGCGCGCGGCGTCTGCTTTTACCTGGATTCCGCGATCCAGGCGGGCTCGGCAATCGATTTCACGCTGACTCTGCCGCCTGAGATTACGCTTACCGAAAGTATCCGCGTGCGCTGCCAGGGACGGGTGTTGCGTGTCGAAGGCGGCCCCACCAACGGCAAGATGGCGGTGGCGGCCGTGATCGATGAATACGAGTTTCTGGCCGATTCCTGATCCCCTTGGTTACTTTTTCCCCTCGCCGCTTGAGTGATATGGTGGAGTCAACACTCGAGTGCTCCCGTGAAGGGTTTCCGGCGGAATCTGAATTCTGAATTTCGGTTGCTGGCTCGCTGCGGCAGGTGGGGCGCCCGCCGGACAGCCGGCGAGGGCGCCAGCGCTACGCTCAGGACGGCCGCCGCTTTTGGGCTTTTGAGTTTCCTGCCGATGTTATCGGTCAGCTGGATTTTCGCGCAGACCACCGTAGCGCAAACTGCCCCATACTCCTCGATCAAAAGCTTTCGCATCGTGCAGGAGAAAGACGGACCGGCAGTTGAGATTCTTTCCACCAAGCCCCTGATTCCCTCGATTCAAGCGCTCGGGGATCCGCCGCGTTTGGTGATTGATTTGCCGAACGCACGGCTGGACACGCGTCACAAGCGCGTGAGCGTCCAGGCCGACCAGATCAGCACGCTGCGCGCCGATCAGTTTCAGGAGAATCCGCCAGTGGCTCGCGTCGTAGTGGATCTGCTGGCTCCACGCGCTTATACCTGGGCGGCGGCCGGCAATCGACTGGTAGTACATTTGGGGAAGAATCCGCCCACCGGCGCGAAGAAGACGCCGTTCCAGGCGCCCTCCGTGGCCGGCCTCACTGAGGGTCCCAAGCCCGTCGCCGCAGTGGTGCGTCCGGGCGGTCCGCTGGCGGTGGCGGGCAACAGCCTGGCGGCGGGGTCTTCGATCACGGCGGGAGCGGACACTGCCGTTCTCAACCTCGCGCGCGGCGGCGAAGTCCATGTTTGTCCGGGGACGACGGTGTCGGTTACGCCTTCGCAGAATGGGCATAACGTAATGCTGGGCGTCAACACGGGAGCGCTGGAGGCGCACTATTCGCTGGACGCGTCCTCCGATTCGGTGATTACGCCCGACTTCCGCATCCTGCTCGCGGGGCCGGGAGAGTTTCACTTTGCCATCAGCGCCGACACGCACGGCGACACATGTGTGCGCTCACTCCCCGGGAATACCGCGTCGGCGATTGTCACCGAACTGCTGGGCGACCGCAGCTATCAGGTGAAAGCCACCGACCAGTTGGTCTTTCACTCCGGACAACTCGACCGCGTGGATATGAACGTGCCGTTAGAGTGTGGATGTCCGCCCCAGCGAGAGCCTGTGCTGCGCGCCGAGAACACGCCTGCGATGCATGACGTTCCATCGTCTGAGAGTACCCGGCAGAGTTCTGCGCCGTCGGGTACAGATGCTACTCTCGCGACGAACCGATCCGCCACGAATCCGGCCGCCCCGCTCGGGGCCAGCATTGCGGCCAACGAGTTGCACGTTACGGTCGAAGCGCCGTTTGTGTTTCACGCCACCGGACCGCCTCCGGCCCCAGTGGAGGATGTGCGCGCCCTGCCGCTCGATTCGCGTCTGCTTCCCGTGCCCGCCTTGAACCCAACGCCTCCTGGACGAAAACCATCGGGCACCGAAACGGCCGCAGCTGATTCAACTCCCCGTCGCGGATTTTTCGGGAAGCTGCGCGGATTCTTTGCCGCGATGTTCCGCTGAAGCCTTCACCGCTGGTGGCAGAGGCAAAACTTTGTTCGGCAAATGCATCCTACTTCCCAACGAAATTTCCAGTAATTGCCAAGGAGATCGTGTGAGAAATTTGTCCCTCATTGTTTTGTTTCTCGCGATTTTGACTGTGAGTGCTTTCGCCCAGCTGCCGGCCAAGGGCAATGTATTCTTCGGCTATTCCTATAATCGAGCAGAAGTTGTTTCGAACGATGCGATTAATCTGAACGGATGGAACGCGTCCCTGGAGGGCGATTTTGCCCCATGGATCGGCATCGTCGCAGACCTCGGCGCCACTTACGGAGACCATGTCGGCGAACACAATTATCTGTTCGGGCCCAGGGCTTCAGTGCGGGTGGGACGATATCGGCCATTCGCTGAATTATTGATCGGCGCATCGCACATCAACGTCCTTGACGGGCAAGCTACCGACACGTCATTCTCCAACGCCATCGGCGGCGGACTGGATTATCAGATTTTCGGTCCCGTATCGGGGCGCGGACAGTTGGATTGGATTCACACGCGCTTTTTCAGCAACGGTCAGAATGACGTGCGGTTCTCGACGGGCATTGCAGTGCATTTTTGAAAGGATGTTCTGGAGGATCAAATTTAGCGGCTCGCTTTGGCGGCACGGCTGAAGCCATGCCCTCCCGGGACCAGTGGTCAGGATTTTCTTTCCGCCCAATAGTGGTGGTCGCGCAGGAAGTAATCTTCGTTCCAGAAATTCATCATCGTCCACAGAAACAGCCAGCCCACGCGGAGGTGGCCCATTTTCTGGAAGCGGCGGTTAGTGGTATACACGCCGCCGCGGACGATCTTGAATTTTCGCCGCGCGACCTGGCAGCTCAGGCGATAGTCTTCGGCGAAATGGACACGCTCGTCGAAACCGCCGAGCTGGTGAAACTTCTCGACGCAAAACATCATGAACATGCCGGTGCTGAACGGCCGATGCAGGTAGGAGAGGTACTGGAAAAGATCGTTTACACCGTAGAACATGCGGTCAGTCAGGCTGCCGTCGCGGCAGAGAATGTTGGTGGTCAGGCACTCCAGATTTTTTTCGTTCGCGATCTCTACGGCGCGGCGGATGAGCGAATCGGAGGCCAGTTCAATGTCGGCGTCCAGAAAGAGAACGTACTTCGTGTCCGCCTGTCGAGCGCCGTTGTTGCGACCGACTGAAGGCATGCCGCCGGAGATCACTTCGACTTTTAGGCGATCTCGGAAACCCAGAACAATTTCAGGTGTGCCGTCGGTGGAATTGGCGTCAGCGACCAACACCCTCGTATTCGGCATCTGCGGATAGTCCTGTCTCGCCAGCGAATTCAGCAAGGTCGGAATCAGCTTCGCTTCGTTCTTCGCCGGAATCGCGATCGTCAGGTCGCTCGATGTATTCATGGATTTGGACTCCCTCTTCGCCGACCGTCACGTAGGCCGGGCGCTCGTCAATCCAACTGCCGGAGTTGTAATAATCGACGCCTTCCTCGTGGCGATGCAGGGCAACGTGAGTATGCCCGCAGAAAATGCGCGCAGCGTGATGATGTCGCGCGTGGGCCAGAGCTCCGGCGGCGACCTTGGGAGAGAGCCGCAGCCAGCGCGTATTCAGGCGGTCGAGAAAACGCGTCAGGATCTTGCTCCGGGTGTCCCACTTCTGCAATTGAAGATAGAGCAGCGTGCCGAACAGATAGTTGAAACGCACATTGTTCACCACGAAGCCGTCGAACTGATGTCCATGGATGGCTATGTGGCGCTGCCCCTGATAGTGCCAGGTGTACTCCTGATATACGCGCACTCCGACCAGGTGCGACATGATCTCGGTCAGCCCATGGTCGTGGTTGCCTTCCACCCAGATCACTTCCACGTTGCGCTTGGGATTGGAGAGCTTGCGAATGTATCCGAGAAATTTCCAGTGTTCTTTTTTCAGGCGGGCAAAATTCAGGTCGGCGAAGATGTCCCCGTTCAGGATCAGGCGGTGGTAGCGGGTCTGATGGAGCAGGCGGAGCGCGTCGCGCGCCCGGCTCATGTCCGCGCCCAGATGCAAGTCCGACAGAATCAGCGTGTCGTAGACATGCGAATCCACGGCTCTATTGTGGCCGGAAATTGTTACGAGGTTATGAATTAGGGAACCTTTATGCCACCGGAGGTAACCATCCAGTAACCTCTCCGCAACCCGGCATCGAGCGGCTTCAGTGGGTGGGAGGAACGTATTGCGCGGGCGGCGCGGCGCCTTCCCCGAAGAAGAACTGTTCCATCTGCTTCACGATTACTTCCTGATCCTGCTTGCGCGCCGGATTCAGGCGATATTCATTGAGCAACATCTTGCAGTACTCCGTCCACTGGCCCCAGGCCTGCTGCGAAACCTGGTTGTAGATTTTTTGACCGAGCTCGGAATCGAAGGGCGGTTCCGGCAGTCCCGGCAGCTCCTGTTTCAGCTTCGCGCAGAAAACCTTGTGCTCTGACATGAATTTCGTTGTCTCCAAAAAAATTATCGCACAAGCGACGGTATGACAGCCCAAGCACGCGGCCGCCCAATTCGACATTTCATGTGCGATTTTCATTGACAAATTACATACGGATGGCAATATCTTGTGGTAGGCAAGCTGCTCATACCACAAGTTGAGTAGCGCAGGCATCAAGGTGCCTTGTCGAGAACCTTGGGAGAATACAAATCGATCAACGGAGGAATACACTTCATGGCAACGAAAAAGAAGGCCGCCAAGAAAAAGAAACACTAAGTGAGCAGGACGCTCGAACAGAAATCCCCTAAACCTCCGGAGAGAAGCACCTCTCCGGAGGTTTTTCGTTTCGGACCTCCTGTAGCGCACACAAGATGTAAACGCGACCCGATTCAATTACGGTGAATGCACGAAAAGCAGTTGTCCCACCGAGGCGAACCGTGCTAGAAACGCGATACGAGATTGTTTTGATCCGGCGGTGAGCGAACCATGAGTCCGCGAACGAAACCCGCGTCCAGAAAGCATCGTAGCGCGGAAGTGATTATCCCCGACAAGCTCTATTTCCGGATCGGCGAAGTGGCGCGCCTCTGCCGGCTGCAAGCTTACGTCCTGCGTTTTTGGGAGACGGAGTTTCCCCAGCTCAAGCCGGTCAAGAGCAGCACTGGCCAGCGCATGTACCGCAGACGCGACGTGGAGTCGGTGCTGCGGATCAAAAAACTTCTCTACGAAGACGGCTTCACGATCGCGGGTGCGCGCGGTCAACTGAAGGAAGAATCCAAGGCGGATCGCACTCAGTCCGCTCTTCCCTTCCCTATGCGATCCCAGGTCAGCGTGGCGCACCTGCGGCACGAATTGCGCGAAATCCTGCACATCCTTTCCGCCCGCCGCTAGGCAAGCCGGCTAGAGACGCGGCACGCCGCGTCTCTAGCCATGTGCGTTGGGGAATGACCCTTGTGGCGTCGCGGAATTACGCCGACTTCGAAATTGGCTCGGCTTTCACCAGCGGCTCTTCGACCAGATGTTCGCTGAGGAACCAGACCTGCAGTTCATTGGCGCGCAACACGTCGCTGACGACCAGATCGTTGGTCCCGTCATCGCCCTGTTTTTGCGCGCGCTCGGCCAACTCGCGGCAGTAAACAATGATTTCCTGGTGGGCGTCGAGCAACCGCGACAACTGGACGGGCACTTCTTCTCGCCCCTTGGGCGGACGCTGGATGCGGGTCGTTTCCGCAACATCTGCGGCCATGGCGATGCTGATCCCGCCCAGCAACTGGATGCGCTCGGCGATCAAGTCCACGATTTCGTTCTGCTCGCCGTAGTGTTTGTCATAGAGCAGATGCAGTTGGTAGAAGGTCGGTCCGGAAACCTGCCAGTGAGACTTCTTGTAGAGATCGCGGAGGGTCATGGTATCGGCGAGGAGCTGGTTGAGGCGCTCCGTCATTTCGAGCCGGATTGGCTCCTCGAGTTGCAAGGGTCCGCGGTTGGCAACCGTTCCGAAAGCCTGCACTTCAGGCGCCTGCTGATGATAGCGGGGATTTGGAGACAGCTTGTGTGGGGTGGAAGTAGGGGTCTTCTTGGCCATGGGGTCTCTCCTTTTAAGCCGATCCTGAGATTACGCCGGCCCAACGTTTAAGCGAGGCTGCGGGATAGGGGCCGGTCGACGTTAACTTGGATGCGTGCCAGCCTAAACAGATTCCCCGATCCACTCCCGGTTGGACGATTATCCCGAGAAGCCAACCAAGCCTCGCATGCGCCCGTATGCTTCTTGGCTCGGGCAAACCTTGTCATCCCCCAGCCTTCAGGTACCGGATTACCCACACCTTTGTCAGGGATTGGTCGCGGGAGAACCCGCCACCTCGATCAGCTTCTGAATGCCGGGCGCGACCGGGATCACCAAGTTTGCTCGTGGTTGAAGTGAGCGTGCGGCGATTGCGAGCTGTTCATCCCGCCACGTCTGAGGCAATGGTTGACCTGCTTTGATCGCATCCAGCGCCTGCAATCCCGCGGCCGAAAGCGCCGCCAGATCTTCCGACAGCGGTTGATCTTCGTTCAGAAGAAACGACCCTTCCAGTGTCGGCTTGAGCGTCGCATGATTCCCTTGCCATTTCACCAGCCAGGCGCGAATCTGCGCTTCTATAGAAGCATCTTTGTAGCCGCTTGCCACGTACTGTGTTACCAGTTCACTAAAGTGCCTGGCGACCGCGCTCTCCGGCCGCGCCGCGTCCACCAGTCGATTCAGAGGGACCCGCTTCACTGGCGACTGCGGATACACTTCCGTCCGGGTATAGTCCTTGGTCGGCTCCACCGCGTCGGCGAGCACTCTAAGTGCGCGAATGTCCTCCGTACCCGCCAGGCGGCGCAGCATGGGCGCGTAGTTCGACTCGTGGGTCAGCCCGAACCAACCGAGGCGCTCACTCACGTCGTCCAGACGCTCATACATGGAATTCACGTCCGTCACACTCTGCGGAGACCAAAACCGTTCGGCAATCGCCGCCAGCCGCGGCCAGATCCGGGAGTCGATCGTCTCGGGAGTAATGTATTCCGCCCACATGCAAGCCTCGCCTCCTAGAACGCGCTTGGCTTCGTCAGGAGTCAACGTAGCCGCCGCGCCGGACATGGGATCGACGGCGTAGTGACGCGCCGCTGGCCACATCAGGTCGAGGTAGTAGCCGTAGGAGAGTAACCCGCTGTACCCCTGTTTCGCGGCCCCTGCCAATGATTCTTGTCCGCGCCACGACTGGACGACCACCGACTTCGGCAGATCGGGATGAAGTACTTCGTCCCAGCCCATCATGATCTTGCCGTGCTTGTGGACAATCTTCTGGAGCCGCTGATTGAAATAAGTCTGCAGGTCCTGGTTGTTTTTCATGCCGTGAGAGTGAATGAACTCCTGAATCTTGGGATTTGAGTCCCACGGCTTGTTGTCGACTTCGTCGCCACCGATGTGGAAATAGGCATCCGGGAACAGCTTGGCCATTTCTCCGATGAACTTGTCGAGAAACTTGTAAGTCTTGTCCTGGGTTGGATCCATCACCGTATCCGCGTCTTTCATGCGGCCCGGCTTGTACGGACCCGGCATGCTGGCCAGTTCGGGATAGGCCGCGACCCATGAGCGGCTGTGTCCAGGCATATCAAATTCCGGCACCACGCGGATACCGCGATCCCGCGCATAGGCTATGACTTCACGAACCTCCGCCTGCGTGTAGTACTGGCCCTCTGAGCCGAGTTCCTGCAACTTGGGAAGCTTCTTGCTCTCGACACGAAATCCTTCGTCGTCGGACAAGTGCCAGTGCAGCACATTGAGTTTCACCGCCGCCATGCCGTCGAGATTACGCTTGATGACTTCGATCGGGAAAAAATGACGGCTGACATCGATCAGTAAACCGCGCCAGGCAAATCGCGGCTGGTCGTGGATGGTGACAGCCGGCACCGCGAAGCTCGTGGGCGTGGTCTGGACAAGCTGAAGAATGGTTTGCAATCCATGCAGCACACCCAGAGGAGTCTGCGCAGTGAGAGTGGCGTGCGTTGGATTGACTTCTAGCGCATAGGATTCGTCCTCTCCCAGGTCCTGCACTTTACCGCCACCGCTTTCGCAGCGAATCACGAGCGTCGCTTGCCCGGGATCGACCGCGCGGTATTCCATAGGCATGCCGGTTTGCCGGCTGAGCTGGTCGATGAATCTGGGAACGCCGGCGGCGAGCCGCGCGTCCTTGGCGCCTGTAACCGCCACGGTGAACAACTGGTCGATCGCGAGTTGACCCGAACCACTCTGAATGTTCGCCGGTATCGGCATCAGGCTGAGCCTAGATGTCATTTGGGCAGTCGCGATGGTGGTTGAGAGCAGGAAAGCAGCCGCAAGGAATTGTAGGGTTCGCATTGTCGGGAAAAAGGTCGAACCATCTTGGCAGGAAGCAGAGGTACTTGTCGACCAGGCAGAAGCCAGCGTCCTCAGTAGCGCCGGCAGGATGCCGGCACTGCGCTCAAGACGCGTCCACCGCCCTA
>CAWCWX010000018.1:0-14029 GCA_963799305.1 uncultured Acidobacteriota bacterium
ATCGCTTCTACTTCGGGGAGGGTAACGGTAGCCATATCAGTCCTGATTCCTTTTCTTATTTTGTAGATTCTTTGCCTTCGGTCACAATTTCTGAGAAATCGGCAATGGTGGAGAATTCCTTGACTAGTGTTTGCAGCAGCGCAAGACGATTGGCACGAAGGTCCTCATCGTCGACCATAACCATAACCTTCTCGAAGAATGCGTCGACTGCAGGACGCAGCTTGGCAATCTCCAACAGAGCCGCGTAATAGTCGCGTGTCGCACGCAATTTTTCGACTTCGGAGGAAGCCTTTGGCAGCAGCGCAGCCAGAACTTTCTCGGACTCTTCACGCAGTTCAGCAATTTCTACGTGACTTGCAATCGCACGTTTATTGTCATCTGCCTGGCGCAAGATGTTCTTGCTACGCTTGAAGGCAATAGAGATCGAGTCAAAGTCCGCTGAGCCACGGACTTTCGACAACGCTTCGGCGCGAGCAGCTGCATCCACCACGTCGTCGCTATCGGCCGCCAGCACCGCCTTGATCACGTCATAGGCGTAACCGTGCGCTTCCTTCAAGTAAAACTCCAACCGCTCGCGGAAGAAAACGCGGGTGGCGCCAGAATAGTCAGTGTTGGTGAATTTCCTCTCCGCCCCACAACCTTTATAGCGCGCTCGCGCGTCGTTCATGAGCTCCGACAGGCGGAACGGGAGTTTGTGCTCGGCAATAGTCTTGACGATGCCGTTGGCCTGCCGCCGAAGAGCGAATGGATCCTTCGATCCGCTGGGAACCAGACCCAGAGCGAACATGCCAGCGATCGAGTCTGCCTTGTCGGCAATGGAGAGCACGGCGCCCTCGACAGAACGCGGAACGCTGTCTTCCATCGACTCGGGTTTGTAGTGATCGTAGATGGCTTTGGCTACTTCTGCCTGCACTTCGGGCTTCAACTCTTCGTCCAGATCCTGCACTCGTGCATACAGTCCACCGACGATTCCCTGGAGTTCGGTGAATTCCTTTACAAGCTCCGTGGTGAGGTCGGCCTTGGCGAGTAAGGCGGCTTTGTGCACGACACCGGGGCGGACCGCCATGCCGGCCTGCTTGATCGTTTCGCAGAGCCAACTCGCCAGGCGCTGAACGCGGATGGTCTTTTCGTAGTAGCTGCCCAGGTCTTTTTGAAATGTGACATTTTTCAGCAACTCGACCCGCTGGCGCAGCGTTTGTTTCTGGTCGGTCTGCCAGAAGAAACGGGCATCGTTGAAGCGAGCGCGCAGGACGCGTTCATTGCCGTGACGGATCAGGCCTTGGCTGTCCGAGGCGGTATTGAGCACCGCGAGAAAATGGGGCAGGAGTTTTCCGCTTCCGTCTTCGATCGCAAAATATTTCTGGTGGTCGCGCATCACCGTGACCAGAACCTCTTCCGGAAGCGCGAGGAACTCGGGATCGAAACTGCCGAGAATCGCCGAAGGAAATTCGGTTAGGTTGACGACGGTCGCGAGCAGCGGGTTGTCGTCGCGCCAGCGGGCGCCGGGAATGGTGCGCGTAGCAGCGTCGAGAGCTTTGCGGATGACTTGCTCTCGTTCGCCTGCGCCCAGAACCTTGGCTGCGCGCAGGGTTTCGATGTAGGCGCTGGGCTTGGAGATCGCAACGGTTTCAGCGCCAATGATGCGGTGTCCGCGGGACGTCTTTCCGGCGGCGATCCCGAAGAGCTCCATCCGTATGATCTGCTCGTCCAGCATCGCAACCAGCCAGCGCACCGGCCTCACAAACACTTCCCCGCGTTTGCGCCAGTACATATTCTTGGGCCAGTAGAGTGATGCGATCTCTTTTGGCAGGCCGTCGGCCAGGATTTCACCCGCCGTTCGCCCTTTCCGCGTCACCGTGGCCGCCAGGTATTCGCCTTTGGGAGTGCTGACCTTTTCCAAACGGCCGACATCGATGCCAACTTTTTTTGCGAATGCATGCGCGGCAGGAGTGGGTTGGCCATCCTTATAAGCAACCTGCGCGGACGGGCCAGTAACTTGCTCGGTGACGTCGGCCTGAGCCGCGGGAAGGCCGGCGGCGAGAACAGCCAGGCGGCGAGGAGAGTCCAGAGTGGTTAGATTCGCTGCGGCAGTGAGCCGTTCGCGTTGCAGCAAGGCACCGACGCGCTCCCGCAGTTCCTGCGACGCTGCCGCGATCATACGCGCCGGGATTTCTTCGCAACCGAGTTCCAGCAGAAAATCTGGCATCAGAAAGTGAATCTATCTTCTCAGAATTAAAAACCTGTGAATGTGAGCAGGGTCACAAAGCAGCTTCGGGCTTCGAGCTGCTAGCTACCCACTGGCGCCAACTTTTCCTTCTTCTCTTTGGACGCCGGTTCCGCGACCCGTTCCTTCTGATCGCTCTTTTTTTCGATCCTGCCGTACTGCTGATCCATCCACGCCTTGGCAATACCTACCGCCAGAGCCCGAACGCGGGCGATCACGCCAACGCGCTCGGTCACGGAAATGGCGCCTCTGGCATCGAGAATGTTGAAATAGTGAGAGCACTTCAGGCACAGATCGTAGGCGCCCAGCAGCGGAAAACGAGATTTCTCGCGGGCGATGCCGTCGCCGTCGCTACGGTCCTTACTTAGGGCTGCGTACCCGTCGAGAAGCGCTTTGCACTCCACTTCGCAAAGTTCGAAATGCTTCCAGGCGCTTTGCACATCAGCCGCCTCAAAGTTGTACACCGAAAACTGCTGCTCGTCGGCAAGGCGAACCTCGCCATACTTCACTTCCCTTCCCGTAACCGGATCGCGGGCCCACACGATTTCATAGATCGAATCCACGTCTTGAAGAAACGCGCAGAGGCGTTCGAGTCCGTAGGTAAGCTCGGCGGAGATGGGATCGAGGTCGACGCCGCCGCACTGCTGGAAATAAGTGAACTGAGTGATCTCGAGGCCGTCGAGCATCACCTGCCATCCGATGCCCCAGGCCCCGAGTGTGGGCGACTCCCAGTTGTCTTCTTCGAACTTGATATCGTGCTGGCGCAGATCAATGCCGATCGCACGTCAGCGATTCCAGATAAAGTTCCTGTACATTCTCAGGCGGCGGCTTCAGGATGACCTGAAGCTGCAAATGCTTGAAGAGGCGGTTCGGATTCTCGCCATAGCGTCCATCGGCGGGTCGACGCGAGGGCTGCACATAGGCGACCTTATAAGGATTCGGTCCTAGCACGCGCAGGAACGTCTCCGGAGCCATGGTGCCCGCGCCGACTTCGACATCGTAAGGTTGATGCACAATTGCGCCACGCTCGGCGAAGAATGCCTGAAGCTTGAGGATAAGCTCCTGGAAAGTCGGCGGGTTGGGTTTGGACGAAGTCACGAGATCCTAATTTTGTTGGGCAAAACGCTTCGAGACTCCGGGCGGCCAGCTTAAAACACACCGCACCTGGTTTGCTCGAAGCTCGCGGCTAGAAGCCCGCAGCTAGATCTTCTCCAGCATCCCCGCCGTCACCAACTTCTTCTCCAGATGCCGCTCCAGAATCTGGAGGAGAAACTTGCGCAGGTCAACCGCTACAACTTTGGGCCAGTCAATCTCAGAGAAGTCAGAAACCCGCGACCGCAGCATCTGCGCCGCAATCTTACGAGATTCCGGCGACATCTCCGAGGACGCCACGCGCTTATCGTCGATGCAAACCAGACCATCGGCTAACGCGTGATAGAACGCCCGGCTGCCGTCGAGCGAGTTTCCGCAAGCCGCGCACTCGGACAACTCGGGCAAAAAACCCATCAGCCGCGTCATCCAGAGTTCGAAGTAGGTGAGCGGCATCCACAACTTGGTGCCGCGTAATTCCTTCAACACCGACAACGTCAGGCGAAACACTGCGTCACTCGCTTCGCGATCCGGGAGCAATTCGTCGAGCAACTCGGCCACATGCCCGAGAGCGACGGCTCGCGGATACCCAATCTCGTTGGTCATCGGCGAGTCGATCACCTCGCAGGAATCGAGTCTCACCAACTCCTGCCGCTCACGCTCGTCGTACAACGCCCGTACGTAGGTGAGCGGCTCCAGCGCCCCTCCGAAGCGGCGTTTCGACTTCTTCGCCGCTCGCGCCACTCCTTTTACTTTGCCTTCAAGCCGCGTGAAGAGCGTAACCAGCAAGTCGGACTCACGCAACGGATACGTGCGCAGAACGATCGCCTCCGACTCCTTCAGCGCCATGGAAGCCCAGCTAGGTAATCTATGATTGTAATAGAGGTGCTGGTGGATGGAAAGAAGCTGCAAGCTCTAAGCTGTCAGCTCTAAGAAACTCTCAGCATTCCCTTAGAGGTGAGAGCTTGCAGCTGCGAGCTTTATCGCCTATCGCCCGAAAAACTTCGCATTGATCTCGGTGTATTCCTTCCACTTTTCCGGGAGGTCATCAAGCGCGAAAATGGCCGATACCGGGCATACTGGGACGCAGGCGCCGCAGTCGATACATTCCACCGGATCGATAAAGAGCATCTTCTCGGCAGCGTACTTGTCGGAGTCTTTCTTGGGATGGATGCAATCCACCGGGCAAGCGTCAACACAGGCGGTATCTTTCGTTCCGATACAGGGTTCGGCAATTACGTAGGCCATAAAATCAAGGGCTCCTAGGGTCTTGGAGGCTTAACAGAATTGGTAATTCTAGCAGGAATGGGGAGTGCGAGTACACCGCAACCCAAGTCGCTGCGGGACGCTACGCCCCGACCAACTCCTTCTTCTCGCTCGGCTCGTACTCCACGATGTATCCCGCCACCGCGCTCGCCGCCACCGTCAAAGGCGACGCCAGATACATCTGCCCCGGCCCGCTGCGTCCCGGGAAATTACGGTTCTGCGCGCTGATCACGATCTGATCGGGACGCGTCGAGACCCCCGGACCGGCGTTGATGCAAGCGCCGCAGCTAGGCTCGATGACGTGCGCTCCAGACTGTTCGAAAACTTCCAGATAGCCTTTGCGCTGGCAATATTCCCGCGTCTCCTGCGAGCCGAACTGGATCCAGAAGTTTACGTTTTCAGCGATGCGCTTGCCGTGTTTCAGAGCGTCGGCCAGTACGGCTGCGTACATGTCCATGTCTTCATTCTTGCCGGCGGTGCAGGTGCCGCCGTAGGCAATCTCGATTGGCACCGGAGTATTGAGATCGCGGATGTACTTGCCATTGCCGGGGTCTCCGGGAGTGGCGACCATGGGCGTGATTTCAGCCGCGTCAATTTCGATCACCTGGGCGTACTCCGCGTCGGGATCACTTTGCAGACCGGCGATCATTTTTTCCGCATCAGCGCCCTTCATGCCGCGGCGCTCCATTAAAAACTCGACAACCTTTTCATCTGGCGCGACGATACCGGTGAAGCCTCCAATTTCAGCCGCCATATTGGTCATGGTGGCACGTTCGTCAACCGAGAGGGCTTCGACCGCTTCTCCCGCGTACTCCATGACTTTCGCCAGTGCCCTGCCGCTGCGCACATAGTCAAGCGAGAGAATCTTCAGGATGAAATCTTTCGCGGTAACGTTGGCATGTTTCTTCCCGCGAATTACGATCTTCACCGACTCCGGCACTTTCACTCGCACGTCTTTTGTGATCCAGGAATTGAAAACGTCAGTGGTACCGATACCGAAAGCGATACAGCCGATAGCGCCCACGTGCGGCGTGTGCGAGTCGGAGCCAACGTTGACCTGACCGGGAAGCGCATAGGTTTCTAGCATCACCGAATGACAGATTCCCTCGGAGCCCTTGCGGTCGGTGAGTTCGCCATGGAGTTTAATTCCCTGCTGCTTGGCAAAGTCGGCTTGCTTGAATTTCAGTTGAGTGGCAAGGTCGAGCAGCCCCATCTTCTTCTTCTCTTCGGAGATAACCTCGTCGAGAAAAGTCAGGTGGTCGCGGAAGAAGCGGATGCTGGAGGCGTCGTTTACAGGAACATCTTTACCGACATTGTGTTCGTAGAAAATCGCCGCCATCGGGGTGACGTATTCATGGCTGAAGCGGAGGTCAACGCGGGTAAAGCCGGTGTCGCCGGGCTTGACGGCTTCGACTCCTACAGAAGCTGCCGAGCCTTGCTCAGCTTGGACGGGTCGACGACCCGTCCCCACATCGACCATGTGGCTGGCGAAAATCTTCTCCGCCAGGGTCATGGGACGTCTCTTGGTTTCGATCGGAGGTAGGAAGACTTTCCTCTGCAAGCGCGCCACATTGAACGGAAACAGCCCGCCATATTCAATCACCTGCCGCGTAATGTCGTCTTCGCCAACGGTGAATTCGCTCAGCGGAATTTCCTCGCTCGAACGAATGCGGTCAATCAAAGAAAATTCCGTCGAGGTCAGCAGGCCCAGGTTCTGGCAATTCTGCTTGTAGATGCGTTCGATGTTTTCCGCGATCACAACCTGGATTCCCGCACACATCTCGGCATATGGCGACTGTTCGCGGCTCGAGCCTTTGCCGCGACGCTTGCCGCTTACCGAACATACAAAGCCACCTTTCTTCACGTCAGATCGCCCGATAGGCAGCACATCGCCGCACTTCAGGCCGAGGTAGGGGATCTCGCCCAAGGTTTGGTCAAAGTAAAAACAATAGTGTGCAGGAGTGATCTCGTCGGTGGAAATGTCGTCGCGGAGTTTCGGATTGTTCGCTGGATTCTTCGTGTCCCAAGGCAAGTCCCAGCCCCCGAGTTGCTTCTTGATCAGGTCAGGGTCTTCGGTCAGAAAGAGGATTCGGCCCTGGAGGCGGACTTTGTTCGGACGTTTCTGGATTTGGCGCTCTAGTAGTGAATTACTCACATGAGACTCGCAGGCGAAAATCTTTAACCACGGGGGACACAAGGTCACGGAGGAAATCGCACCCTCGCATCCTTCTATCTCTATTGTATTCCTTAGGAGTTGGTATCTCTGGCGTACGCGACCGGACTCGGCAATTCTTCCAGCCCCCGTCCCGCAAAGATTTCCTGGAACTCGCGCAGCAGTTCGTCGTGCACCAGACCGTTCGAGGCCAGGGTCTCGCGGCTATCCAGTTGAAACGGACCACCGGAGAAATCCGTGATGCGGGCGCCCGCCTCCTCCGCGATCACCACTCCGGCCGCGGTATCCCAGGGATTCAGATTAAATTCCCAGAAGCCGTCGAAACGTCCGCAGGCTACGTTGCACAGATCGAGCGCGGCCGAACCGGCCCGGCGCACTCCGTGACTGCGCAAGGTGATCTGGTGATAGAAGTGGATGTTCGGATTCTTGTGGCGCTTGTGGCTCGGAAAGCCCGTCCCAATCAGAGAGTCGGCAAGCCGCGACGTAGTGGAGACATGAATCGGCTTGTCGTTGAGCGTCGCGCCCTTACCCGTTTCCGCGGCGAACATCTCGTCGCGAGTCGGATCGTAAATCACACCGGCAGCGCTCTTTGCGCGAAATCGCACGCCCAGCGAAACGCAGAAGACGGGAAAGCCGTGGGCGAAGTTGGTCGTACCGTCGAGCGGGTCGACGTACCACTTGTAGTCACTGCCTGACTCGATGCGCGTTCCTTCTTCGCCCATTACGTCGTGGGTAGGAAACTGGGCGCGGATTCTTTCCAGGATTAGCGCTTCGGACTTCCGGTCCGCCACCGTCACCAGGTCAGCATCGCCTTTGTACTCGATCTTGATCTGCCGATCGAAATAACTCAGGAGCAGGCTGCCCGCTTCGCGAGCTATCGACTGCATGGACGCAATCAGTTCATGGGAGGACGCGGAGCCGTTCACTTCTTCTTTCCGTCTTCCGCGATGTACATAATTTCGTGTTTGAAGATAAACAGGTTGGGGCCATCTTCGCGGGTAAGGCGGACCATATTCTTGTCGTAGTATTCGATCCAACCGCGCACCACTTCGCCATCGGCCAGCTTCAGGCTGACGGCCTTTTGCTTTTCCCCGAGTGCTTTCAGGTAGGTCGCTTCCTCGAAAGTTTCGTCCGGAGGCGGCGTGCGCTTCTTGCCAGCATTGGGATTTCCCGACTGGAACGGCATACGGGCATTTTACACGGCGGCGGGGTAGGGCATAGCGGCGGCGCTACAATACGCTAGAGGACTCATGACAGAGGAAGCAAGCAGGCTGGCGGAATCCAGCGCGCGCACCAGGCACTGGAAGCGTTGGGGACCTTACCTCAGTGAACGAGCCTGGGGAACGGTGCGCGAAGACTACAGCGCCAACGGTACAGCCTGGGAATATTTTCCCCACGACCACGCTCGTTCGCGTGCCTATCGCTGGAATGAAGATGGGCTGGCGGGGATTTGCGACCGGCACCAATTTACCTGCTTCTCGGTGGCGTTGTGGAATGGCCGCGATCCGATCCTGAAAGAACGGCTCTTCGGTCTGAACGGCAACGAGGGCAATCACGGAGAGGACGTGAAGGAATGTTACTTCTACCTCGACAACACGCCCACACACTCCTACATGAAGTATCTGTACAAGTATCCTCAGGCCGCGTTTCCCTATGACCAATTGGTTGCTGAAAATCGACGGCGCGGCAAGGATCAGCCGGAATTCGAACTGCTCGATACGGGCCTGTTTGACGAAAATCGCTACTTCGATGTTTTTGTCGAGTATGCCAAGGCAGATGCCGAGGACATCCTGATCAAGATCACCGTCACCAATCACGGTCCGGAGGTCGCTAACCTCCGCTTGCTGCCGACGATCTGGTTTCGCAACATCTGGTCGTGGCAACCGGGTGCGCCGCGCCCCGAGTTGCATCTGGCCGCCGTGGCTCCCGATCCAGTGATCGAGCTGAACCACCCGGAGGTCGCCAGCCGGTGGCTGCACTGCGAGGGATCTCCGGAGCTGTTGTTCACCGAGAACGATACAAACATGCAACGCCTTTTCGGAGTTGCTAACCCCAGCCCCCACGTCAAGGACGGAATCAACGACTACGTCGTCCATGGCGCGCAAGATGCCGTCAACCCGCACTTCACCGGTACGAAGGCGTCTGCGGATTACTCGCTCACAATCGAACCGGGAGCGTCGACCGTCGTACGCTTGCGTCTGGCGCCTTTGGAGTTACATGGGACGACCGCTTTCGACGGCTTCGACAAGATGTTGGCCCTTCGCCATAGCGAGGCGGATGATTTCTACGCCACGGTCGTCCCGCAGGATCTCTCGCGGGACGCGCGAAATGTAATGCGCCAGGGTCTCGCCGGAATGTTGTGGTCCAAGCAGTTCTATCACTATGTCGTGCGAGATTGGTTGCAGGGTGATCCTGCGGGCCCTCGGCCGCCTATAGAGCGACTAAAGGGCCGGAACTATGAGTGGCAACACTTGTACAATTCAGACGTCATTTCGATGCCCGACAAATGGGAGTACCCGTGGTATGCCGCCTGGGATCTGGCGTTTCATTGCGTCCCATTGGCGCTGGTCGATTCTGAGTTCGCCAAAGATCAGCTTTTACTCATGCTGCGTGAGTGGTACATGCATCCTAACGGACAACTCCCCGCCTACGAATGGGCGCTCGGCGACGTGAATCCTCCGGTGCACGCCTGGGCAGCGTGGCGCGTGTACAAGATCGACAAGAAGCGCTCCGGTAAGGGCGACACCGACTTCTTGAAACGGGTATTCCAGAAACTGCTGCTGAATTTCACCTGGTGGGTGAACCGCAAGGACGCCGGCGGTATGAATATTTTTCAGGGCGGGTTCCTCGGCCTGGATAACATCGGGGTCTTCGACCGCAGTGCTCCGCTTCCGACGGGCGGCTATATTGAACAATCCGACGGCACAAGCTGGATGGCGATGTACACGCTCAATCTGCTGGCAATTGCGCTCGAACTCGCCATGGACGATCCCATATATGAAGACGTGGCCAGCAAGTTCTGGGAGCACTTCATCTACATCGCCAATGCCATGAGCCATCGCGGCGAGGACGGCATCGGCCTCTGGAATGAGGAAGATGGCTTTTTTTATGACGTGCTCCGACTGCCCGACGGCACGCATTTTCCCATGAAGATCCGCTCCATGGTGGGCCTGATCCCACTGTTTGCGGTGGAGACGCTGGAACAGGAAGTGCTGGATCGTCTGCCCGGTTTCAAGCGACGGCTGGAATGGTTCCTCGATAACCGTCCGGACCTCACGGAAAACATCGCCTGCATGAGGACTCACGGCCGCGGTGAACGCCGCCTGCTCTCCATCGCCACTGAAACGCAACTCCGGGCCATTCTTCGTTACATGCTGGACGAAAATGAATTCCTGTCGCCCTACGGCGTACGCGCATTGTCTCGCTTTCACCGCGAGCATCCGTACACGCTCAGCGTCATGGGCATGGAACACCGCGTGGATTACGAGCCGGGTGAATCTACCACGGGCTTGTTCGGGGGCAATTCCAACTGGCGGGGACCGATCTGGTTTCCGGTAAATTTCCTGCTCGTCGAATCTTTGCAAAAATTTCATCACTACCTCGGCGGCCACTTCACCGTCGAGTTCCCTACCGGCTCGGGACGGATGCTGACTCTATGGGAAGTAGCCGGCGAATTGTCGCGCCGTATGACAAGTATTTTCCTACAGGATGAAAAAGGCCGCCGACCGGTTTGCGGAAACCTCGAGAAGTTTCATACCGATCCCCACTGGCGCGACTACGTGCTCTTCCATGAATACTTCCACGGCGACACGGGCGCCGGAATTGGCGCCAGCCACCAGACCGGGTGGACCGGAATCGTCACCAAACTGATGCAGCAGAGTGGCGAAGCACCCCGGCGCCGCAAACAGGACCACGCCGCTGAAGCTGTCAGCGCGGATTGAACTTGTGAATTCGAGCGTTGTTCCGCCTTCATCGGATAGACTATCGGTCGAGACTGACTTGGAGTCTGCATGATCGGCCTTTTTTCCATCATGGCGGTGGGTTTCTTTCTTGGGATGCGCCACGCCACCGACCCGGACCACGTCATCGCGGTATCCACAATCGTCAGCCGGCAGCCGAAACTCGGTCGCGCCGCGTTGATTGGAGCTTTCTGGGGTCTCGGTCATACCCTGACCATCTTCGTCGTCGGCACAGCCATCATTCTTTTTAACGTGGCTATTCCCATGCGGGTTGGTCTCAGCATGGAGTTGTCAGTCGGCGTCATGCTGATCGTTCTCGGAGCTTTCAACGTCATCAGCTTCTTCCGCGCACTGCCAGTCGCGCCCGTTACCGGCGACGGCCATCCTGCCCATTCGCATCATCACAGCCACGGAGATTACATTCACAATCATCAGCACTCCCACCATCCCGAGTCCCATCCTCACGCTCCCGACCATACTCCGGTAGCGTGGCTGGACCGCATGCTTGGGAGGTCGGGTTGGTACCAGCACATCCGGCCGCTGGCGATCGGCATTGTTCATGGCCTCGCGGGATCCGCGGCGGTGGCACTGCTGGTTCTGGCCACCATCCGGAACCCGCGCTGGGCAATTGCATACCTTCTGGTGTTTGGCGTCGGCACAATTGCCGGAATGATGGTCATCACGATGAGCCTGGCTTCGGCCATCAAGGTCGTAGGCGGGCGAAGCCAGACCTTCTCTCGCCGATTGGCGATGGCTTCTGGGGTTTTGAGTCTGGCATTCGGCTGCCTGGTTGTGTATCAGATCGGCTTCGTCAACGGCTTGTTCACCAGCAATCCGATGTGGACGCCGAAGTAGTCATTCCACAGATCACGACAATTGCTAGGCCCTGCGATCGGCGTAGTGGACCTCGCTGGCTTCGCGGAGACGGGCAGCGGCGGTCTCCGGCGTTAGGTCCCGCTGGGGAGCAGCCATCATCTCGTAACCCACCATAAACTTCTGTACCGTTGCCGACCGAAGCAGCGGCGGATAGTAGTGCGCATGAAAATGCCACTCCGGATGAGACTCTCCGCCGGTCGGGCGCTGGTGGAATCCCATCGAGTAGGGAAAGGTCACTTCGAAAAGATTGTCGTAGCGGGTGGTGACCTGTTTAAGAATGTTCGCCAGTAAGTCTGTTTCCACGGCACTCAGTTCGTCCATCGCGGCGAGGTGACGCTTACTAAGTACTAGCGTCTCAAAGGGCCACACTGCCCAGTACGGAACGACTACCGCAAAAGCTTCGTTCTCGCACACTACCCGCTCGCCATGTTTAACTTCCAGATCGAGATAGTCGCACAAGAGACAGGACCCGAGTCGCGTATAGTGTTCGAGCTGTGAGGCCTGTTCTTTTGCGGCTTGATTGGGCACACTGGCATTGGCCCAGATCTGGCAATGGGGATGAGGATTGCTGGCGCCCATCATGGCCCCGCAATTCTCGAAAATCTGCACGTGCTGAACCCACGGGATTGACGCCAAAGACTGATACTGTTCCGCCCAGGCATCCACCACCCGCCGAATCTCGGCTTGGCTCATCCGCGAAATCGTGAGATCGTGACGCGGCGAAAAACACAAGACCCGGCAGATACCACGCTCGGAGCGGGCCACGATCAATCCAGACTCATTAACTTCCGTTTCCGAGGTATTGGACAAGAGAGCCGGGTAGTCGTTATCGAAAACATAAGTGCCCGAGTATGGCGCATTCTGGACGCCGCCCGCGCGCGAGTTTCCGGGACAGAGATAGCACGCTGAGTCATAACTCGGGCGATGGTCCCCTTCCCTACCCTCAACTCTCCCCAACCACGGGCGGTCGGTGCGTTGTGGGGATACAAGCACCCATTCGCGGGTAAGCGGATTCAGACGCCGGTGAGGAGTTTTCTCCAGATCCTGCTGTTTCATTTCGCGTCGGAACCCCCAGATTGAACTTCCTGAACGCCTTGCGACGGATGACAGACATAGACATCGGGCCGATACCCGGTCGCAGAATGGTATGCCTCAGCTACCGTCCGGCGGAATTCGACGCTGTGCTCGTTCTCGACGAGATTGATCGTACATCCGCCAAACCCGCCGCCAGTCATGCGCGCGCCATACACACCAGGCTGACGGGCAGCGATCTCGACCATCACATCCAGTTCAGCGCAGCTAACTTGATAATCGTCGCGGAGGCTGCGATGCGAGGCCGACATCAACTCCCGCAATGCGGCGATGTCGCCGCGTTCCAGTGCGGTGGCTGCCGATTTTACTCGTTCGTTTTCCGTAACAATGTGCCGCGCCCGCCGATACAGCGTCGGCGTAAGGCGTGAGCGGTTCGCTTCCAACTCTTCTGAGTTCACATCGCGAAGCGCGCGAACGTGTGGCAAGAGGCCGGCCAGGCGCTGGACCGCCTCCTCGCATTCGGCCCGACGCGTGTTGTACTCGCCGGCCGCCAGTTGATGTTTCACCATCGTGTTGCAGACGACGAGGTCGACGTTGACAGGAAGTCGCAGAACGCTGCAATCCAAGGTTCGACAATCGAGCATCAGGGCTTGCCCGGCGCGGCCGTAGCAAGCAGCGAATTGATCCATAATGCCGCAGCGGGCGCCGACGAAATCGTTTTCCGCGCGCTGACAAATCAATGCCAGTTCCACGGGATCGACCTCATGCCCGGACGTTTGTACAGGCATATCCCACCGAAACCTCATTGGCTGCCCAAGAACTCAGTCCCGCCCCCAGCGGAACATCGCTTCGAATATAGAGGTTCGCCCCGCGCAGAGAATATCCCGCGCGCTGGAGCATCACCGCCACACCGATGGGATAGTCGCTCCAGCCTCCGGAAGGGCGCAGATCAGGATTGGCGAGATCCGCTTCCGCCAGCTCTTGTATGTTTTCCGAAAAGATTTGAAGGCTGGCATCAGCGCGCGGACCGATGGCAACCCAGCAGGAGAAGTCAATCGCCGCCGGCATGACGAAACCTTCGTTGTAGTCGGTATGTTCCCCCATCAAATTCACGCGGCCCGCGCACGAAACAATCGGGACGCACCGCCAAAACGCTCCCGGAATTTGTCGCGCAAGTCGTTCATGCTCGGATTCGAAATCTCCGATCTTCCGGAGTCGACATATCACTATAAATGGTCCTGCGAAATTCCGGCGTTTTTGCCCCACATCGGGCGCGCTGACCGGAATCCGAACCATTTTGGAAAAAATTTTGAAACGGTTCTGAAGGTCCCGGCACTATCTAGGCAAGTGGACAGAAATCGTCGAAAGGCGGTTCCGCCACAGTTTAGGACCTCGACCTGGAAACTCCCG